>NZ_CP168520.1:0-4800000 GCF_059492145.1 Pseudomonas sp. Pseusp21 | reverse complement strand
TCCAGCGCCCCGCCGCCGGTGGCCATGTAGCCGAGGCTGCCGACCAGATCGACGTTAGGGTAAAACCCGGCATGCGCCACATCGATCCCGCGCGCCTGCGCCGCCACTTGCCAGCGACTGGCGACCACGTCCGGACGCTGGCCGAGCAGTTCGGCGGGCAGTGCCGACGGCAGTTTGAGCGCTGTGCCAAGGGACAGGGTCGGCCGCTGCAATTGCGTCCCGGCGCCCGGCCCTTTGCCGGCCAGTGCAGCGATCTGGTTGCGGCTCAGGGCGATTTCTTCGTCCAGCGCATCCAGTTGCCGATGGGTTTCCGGCAGCGGGGTTTCGGCCTGGCTGACTTCGAAGTGGGTGCCGATCCCGCCGTCCAGGCGTTTCTGTGCCAGTTCGAGAATCTGCTGTTGCTGCTTGAGCGTCGCCGCCACGATATCGCGCTGGGCGTAATGCAGCGACAGCTCGATATAGGCGCGCACGATGTTGTTCTGCAATTCGAGCTGCGCCTGACGCGCCTCGGCCGCGCTCATGTGCGCCAGATCCACCGCCCGCTCGGTGCTGTTGCTTTCACGGCCCCAGAGGTCGAGGGCGTAACTGAAACCCAGCGCGGCGTTGTTGTCCCAGGTGGTGCTGTTGTCCAGCTCACCGGGGCCGTAGAACGGGTCGGTCGGCCAGTTGTGGCGCTTGAGGGTCGACTCGCCATTGATCTGTAACGACTCGGCGGCTTCGGCGACACCGGCCACGGACCGGGCCTGACGCACGCGCGCGGCGGCCATCGCCATAGTCGGGCTGCCTTGCACGGCAAGGTCGATCCAATGGTTGAGTTGCGGGTCACCGTAGGCTTGCCACCATTGGGCGGTGGGCCAGTTTGCGTCACGGGCGGCGTGGGCGATGGCCTCGTCGGTGGCCAGTTCATTAGCCTCCAGAGCCTTGCCCTGCGGGGCAATTCCTCCGGTTCCAATGCAGCCGCCGAGACCTAACGAAAGAGCCAGAACACTGAGCGGCAAAAGCGCTCTGTTGATGCGACGCGGCACTGCTGCGAATTCCTGAGGTGGGAGATGTTTCGAGGTGGGCGCAATTCTAGGGGGGCGCCATTACGGCGATAAGCTGGGAATCCTGTGAATCTTTGTTACCGTTAACGAGATAATCCCTTGGTCGGGGGTCTCAGACCCTGAAACTTCGTGTCACAATTTGCCATCTCCCTTGAGAGCACCCCATGGACACTTTGCAAAACATGCGCGCCTTCAGTTGTGTGGCCGAAGCCGGCAGCTTCACCGCCGCCGCCGTGCAGCTCGACACCACCACCGCCAACGTATCGCGCGCGGTCTCCAACCTTGAGGCCCACCTGCAAACCCGCCTGCTCAATCGCACGACCCGCCGCATCGCGCTCACGGAAGCCGGCAAGCGCTATCTGCTGCGTTGCGAGCAGATCCTCGCCTACGTCGAAGAGGCCGAAGCCGAAGCCAGCGAGGCCCACGCCCGCCCGGCCGGACAATTGAAAGTGCACACCATGACCGGCATCGGCCAGCACTTCGTGATCGACGCCATCGCCCGCTACCGCAAGACCCACCCGGACGTGACCTTCGACCTGACCATGGCCAACCGCGTGCCGGACCTGCTCGACGAAGGCTACGACGTGTCCATCGTCCTGGCCCGCGAACTGCCGGACTCGGGTTTCGTTTCGCAACGCCTGGGCATCACCTACAGCATCGTCTGCGCCTCGCCGGCCTACGTGAAAGCCAACGGCTGCGCACAAAAACCCAGCGACCTGCTGAACCACGCCTGCCTGCGCCTGGTGAGCCCGGTGATCCCCCTGGAAAAATGGGCCTTCGATGGTCCTGACGGTCAGGAAGTGGTCACTATCAACAGCTCCCCTTTCCTGGTGAACTCCGCTGACGCGATGAAAAGCGCGATCACCAGTGGGATGGGTGTCGGCGTATTGCCGGTGTACGCGGCGATTGAAGGCTTGCGCAACGGCTCACTGGTGCGGGTAATGCCGAACTACCGCTCGCAGGAACTGAACCTGTATGCGATCTACCCGTCACGGCAGTACCTGGATGCGAAGATCAAGACCTGGGTTGAATACCTGCGTGGTTCGCTGCCGGAGATATTGGCGGGGCATCAGGCGGAACTGGCGGCTTATGAGATGAGTGGGAGTTTGGGTGGAGCCAGGCTCGCGAACTGAGTTTACCGTCCTACAGACGGGGTGATTTGGGGGGACGTTTCCGACAAGTCGCGTCGGTTGTCCCTCGGAAACGAGGTAGATAGGCTTTTGGGGGTCGCTGACGCATCAGCGGCCGGGTCTGGAAAACCCGAAGTTCAGGATCACAGCCCATGACATAATGCGGCGTTTTTTCGCGACGTTATGGTAGCTGTACGTGGGAGACCTTCGGGTCTGCCGGGTTTGATCCTTTCCGGTTTTTCCAGTCCGCGTACAGCTGCCACCTCTTTCGCCTGGAAAACGAAAAATGGCAGCTCCTCCAAGACTTAAGGATCTATGCCATGAAAAAACTTACTCCGAATCCCCCCGAAACCAACGACACCTCGCCCTACGAATCCGCCGATTCAAACAAACTCCACGACGCCGCCGAACGCGCGCTCGACCACTACCTGAACCCTCTCCCGAAAAAATGCCCCGGCCGCAAACCGAGCGAAATGTTCCAGATTTCACCGGACATGGACGACGAAAGCCTGCTGGCCCACGCCTGCGAATCCCTGGCCTCGGCCAGCGTCATGGCCAGTGACGTGGCAGCCTATATCGACTCACCACAGCGACACCGGATTCTGGGCATCCAACAAGTCATCATGCTCGCCGAACTCGCCGTGAACCGCGTGCTGGATAACGTCGAAGTACAACGTCATCCCACACACAGCTAAACCGCTCTGACCAAACCGACCTGCCAGCGATAACTGCATTCGCTGGCAGCCAGGATGGGACCCAGAGCGTCCCGGGCTGCATTCCCACGCAGAGCGTGGGGACGATCAAAATAGAGCCGTGTTACTTCTTCACATGCTCAAGACCTGAAACATCTCTGAATGCACCAATCGCTTTCAACCTTGGCTCAGTAGGACTGTTTTGAACTTCCAAGTTAAATCCAACTGCCAGTGCACCTTTATCATAGTCGAAAGTCACAGCTACAGTTCCACTACCGTAAACAGCCGGAAATGGCGTGATTTTTGTCCCCCCTTCGACCTTTTCGAGCAAAGCATAACTAATAGACAGCCCTGAATCTGCCTCATAATCATGCTTACCATTAGTGATATCAGCTTTAAACCTGAACGTCAGAGACCCTGATCGCTTGGCATCAAATTGCTGACGTGCACTAACGTAAACTTCCTCACCATCTGTTATAAAGGTGTCAACCACGCCGTTGAATGGTGCAAGACTATCAATGAGAACATTGCCCGTACCGCTCACATTTTTTTGTTGGTTTGAAAACAGAAAAAATTCATTCTTCATGAGAAGTCCTTTTATCAAGGTTGACTGCCGCCGAAAATGCGAAATAAAAGACTGCCAGTATTATTATTCTACTGCGCCTGTCAGAACTGACAGCCTTAAATAACTATTCGCAATTAAATTCTTTATCGACGATTCTTTTTGTTAGAAGCGAAGTCATCAAAAGTTCAGCGCAGTTTAGAAAAGCAACACCAGGAGAGACTCCAGATGAACAGGGAGCGCCCCCCGAAAAACCGTGTATTCACCCAAAAACCCAAGAGGCTGTTCGGCGCACAAGCCAGCGGCTCACTGGTGCGGGTAATGCCGAACTACCGCTCGCAGGAACTGAGCCTGTATGCGATTTACCCGTCACGGCAGTACCTGGATGCGAAGATCAAGACCTGGGTTGAATACCTGCGTGGTTCGCTGCCGGAGATATTGGCGGGGCATCAGGCGGAACTGGCGGCTTATGAGATGAGTGGGAGTCTGGCGGGGGTGCGGGTGGCGAATTGAGTTTGGCGTGAAGCGATTGCTGAATAACGTCGAAGTACAACGTCATCCAACCCACAGCCAAGCCGCTCTGACTGAACGGACTTGCCAGCGAATGCCATCGTCACTGGCAGCTCGAATTGGGACGCGGAGCGTCCCGGGCTGCATTCCCACGCAGAGCGTGGGAACGATCAACACCGAGGTGAACTCAGGTTCTAAAACGCACATAACTCCGCTTTGGCTTTCCACCACTCAACACAATGAGCGTTAGCTCGAGTACCGCTTTTGACTTGCCGGCCCCTTCGGCAGGCTGAGTGGAGGGATTCATCTGGGGGTGGGCGCGAAGCGCCGTTCGACGAAGTCGAACACACCGAGAGGAGGTGCAGCGAAGCAAACCGGAGGCGGTGCCCCCGGATGAGTCCCGGAGCGAAGGAACACCGAGCCTAGGCGAGGTGCCGAACGCCGGGGCCCAGCGTTTTTGGTTACTTTTTTGGCGTTTGAAAAAAGTGACTCGCCGTAAGGGCGAAACCCTAAGAAGCCGTTACCGCAGCAACGGATATTCACGCCCCCCCCCCAAGAACCTGGTCGGCCCAAAGGCCGCCAAGACAACCCCAAACAGAAAATGTTAGCTTGCTTGGCAATCACACCAGCCGCCAAGCCCGAGCCAAATGCCAATGAAAAAAACAGTCCTGGCCTTCAGCCGCATCACCCCGCCCATGATCGAACGCCTGCAACAGGAGTTCGACGTCATCGTCCCCAACCCGAAAAACGGCGACATCAACGCCCAGTTCAACGAAGCCCTGCCCCACGCCCACGGCCTGATCGGCGTCGGTCGCAAACTCGGCAAGGCCCAACTGGAAACCGCCGCCAGACTCGAAGTGGTCTCCAGCGTCTCCGTCGGCTACGACAACTACGACCTCGCCTATTTCAACGAACGCGGGATCATGCTTACCAACACCCCGGACGTGCTCACCGAAAGCACCGCCGACCTGGCCTTCGCCCTGATCATGAGCAGCGCCCGCCGCGTCGCCGAACTCGACGCCTGGACCAAGGCCGGCCAATGGCAGGCCAGCGTCGGCGCACCGCTGTTCGGTTGCGACGTGCACGGCAAGACCCTGGGCATCGTCGGCATGGGCAACATCGGCGCCGCCGTCGCCCGTCGCGGCCACTTCGGCTTCAACATGCCGATCCTCTACAGCGGCAACAGCCGCAAGACCGAACTCGAACAGCAACTCGGCGCACAGTTCCGCAGTCTTGACCAACTGCTGGCCGAGGCCGACTTCGTTTGCCTGGTGGTGCCGCTAAGCGACAAGACCCGCCACCTGATCAGCCATCGCGAACTGGCGCTGATGAAGCCGGATGCGATTCTGGTGAACATCTCCCGCGGCCCGGTGGTCAACGAGCCGGCATTGATCGAGGCATTGCAGAACAACCGGATTCGCGGTGCCGGTCTGGACGTCTACGAGAAGGAACCGCTGGCCGAGTCACCGCTGTTCCAGATGAAAAACGCCGTGACCTTGCCGCACATCGGTTCGGCCACCCACGAAACCCGCGAAGCCATGGCCAATCGTGCCCTGGCCAACCTGCGTAGCGCCCTGCTCGGCGAGCGTCCGCAGGATCTGGTGAACCCGCAGGTCTGGCGCGGATAAATAAATCGGGCAAGTATTGCAAAGTACTTGCCCGCACAACTTACAGCCAATACACACTTTGAAAATCAACACACCAACAAAATAAACTATCGCGCTATAAAATTTCCGGACTTATCAAATATAACGATAAACACTCCAGAGAATAGCCACCTTGAGAATTTCCAATACCGATCAATTAATCCGTTACAGCAAAGTCTGCCTGATGGCCTACATCAGTTTTTTTGGACTATTGGTGATGTACGGAAACCTGACCGACTATTCGGCAAACTATGTGTACGTCGGACACATCCTGAGTATGGATACCACTCAAATCAACGAGAACATACGTTACAGGGCGATTGAATCGCCCATGATGCACCATCGGATCTATTGGTTCATCATCACGACGGAAGCGATCTACACCGCCTATTGCCTGCTCGGCACTTATTATCTCTATCGCAAAGTCAATGAATCTGCGGCTGTATTTCACGAGGCAAAAAGGTTCTCGATCATTGGCTTGCTGATCGCAATCTTCACCTATTACGTTTGCCTGCAAACCATCGGTGTTGAATGGTTCGACATGGACACTTCACAAGTATGGAATGCGAAAGACTGGGCACGACATATTGTCGACTTCATATTGCCTGTACTGATTTTCATAACATTGAAAAACGAGCGCTGAATAGACAGCGCTCAAAGCCAAATCGATCTCAGGCCAACTTTCCATGCGTGGAAACAACTGCAACTGCGGGTTTACGAAACACCAGCACATTCCCCAGCATCACCAATACCAGCCCCGCCAATGCGGGTGCCGTCCATTGATAGCCTTCGGCAAAGGCCGAAACGTTCAAAGCCACCACCGGGAACAGCACCGTGCAATAGGCGGCGCGCTCCGGCCCCATGCGACCGACCAGCGTCAGGTACGCCGTGAAACCGATCACCGAACCCGGTATCACCAGGTACAGCAGCGCGCCGATGTAGCGCGACGTCCATTCCATCTCGAACGGAATGCCTTTGACCAGACACCACACCGAGAGCATCGCCGCGCCGTAGGCCATGCCCCAGGCATTGGTCGTCAGCGGCTTGAGGCCGGCCTTCTGTTGCAGGCTCGAGAGCATGTTGCCCGCCGAGAAACACAGCGTGCCGCAGAGCGCCAGGCCAAGACCGAGCAAGGTTTGCGGACTGGCGTGATGCCCGGCCAGCTCCGGCCAGAACAACAGGCCCAGGCCCGACAGCCCCAGCGCCCCGCCCATCAGCACATTGCGCGCGATGCGTTGGCCGAAGAACACCCGCGCATTCAGCGCGTTCCACAACGTTGCGGTAGAAAACACCACCGCCACCAGACCGCTGGGGATCCATTGGCTGGCAGTCAGGAAACACATGAAGTTGACGCAGAACAGGCACAACCCCTGCGCCACACAGATCAGATGCCCGCGCCGATTCATCGGTTGCAGGCGACGGCTGAGCAGCAACAGCGCGAACAACACCAGCGCCGCGAGACCGAAGCGATAGACGATCGACACCGGAATCGCCACCACGCCCAGTTGCCATTTAAGGGCAATCCAGGTGGTGCCCCAGATCAGCACAGTTAACAAATACAACGACAGGTTCATGGCAGACACTCCTCGATTGGGTTTCAGTGTCCGCCTGCGCCTTCACCCCTCGCTTGCATAAACTTGCGCTTTTGTCGGCGTGCAGGCTGGCAGCGCAACCTCTACGGAGTAGGATGCAAGGCGTTGAAGAGAACCGACCATGGCCGCCATCGATACCCTGCAAGTCTTTCAAGCCTTGAACAGCTCGCCCAACGCATGCCTTGTGCGCAGCGCCGAGCTGGGGGACGGCCTGTCCGCAGCCTTGTGGACCAACCACCACGACGCCCGCGACTATGACGCGCCGAGCCATCACACGCTCTCCTGCTACATCGCTGGCGGCACCGGCACGTTCCGCCGTGGCGCCCCCGGAAACAAAGGCAGTCCGGACAAGTTGTGCATCCTGCCAGCCGACCACGAGTCGGGGTGGGTGATCAATGGCGACATTCGCCTGGCCCACCTGTATTTCAGCGCCGAACAATTTGCCTTGGGTTGCGTCACGCTGCTGGATCGCGAGCCCCGGGAAATGCAGCTGCGCGAACAGACTTTTCTGGAAGATCCGCAACAGGCCCGACGGTTTCGCCAGTTACTCACTCTCAACTGGAACGAGCCTGGCGAGCGTCTGCTGACCAGCAGCCTGGCCCACGAACTGATCAGCCAAACCTTGTTGAGCCAGGTCGGCGTACGCCACGGCTTGCGTCTCAAGGGCGGGCTGGCGTCGCATCAACGTCGGCAACTGGTGGAGTTCATCGACAGCCAACTGGCCGAGCCGATCAGCCTCGGGCAACTGGCGGGGTTGTGTGCGTTGTCGGAATACCACTTCGCGCGGATGTTCCGGGTGAGCTTCGGACTGCCGCCACATCAGTATGTGCTGGCGCGGCGTTTGAGTCGGGCGCGGGAGTTGTTGCGGGGCACGGCGTTGCCGCTGGGGGAGATTGCCCTGGCGTGCGGATTTGCCAGTGCCAGCCACTTCACCAACCGCTTTCGCCAGGTGCTGGGTGGAACGCCCGGCGAGTATCGCCAGGCGTTTTTGCGCTGATCAGAACTCCAGCGTGCTCGACAACGAAATCTGCCGCGAATCGCCCATCGACACGAAGAAACGGCTCGCCGCCGAGGTGTAGTAGGTACGATCGAACAGGTTCTTCACGTTGAGCTGGAACTTGACCTTCTGCCCCTCGACCCGAGTGTCGTACGTGGCGAACGCATCGGCCACGGTGTAGCTCGGCAGATCGAAATCGTTGACCGCGTTACCCGCTCGTTCGCCGACATACCGCGCACCGGCGCCGACCCGAAGTTGATCACCACCGATCACACTGCCGAAGTCGTAGACCGCCGACAGCGAGCCGGTATTCTTCGCCACGTTTTGCAGCCTGTTGCCTTTGTAGTCCGGATCTTCCGTGACCTCGGCGTCGGTGTAGGCGTAGCTGCCGATCATGCTCCAGCGGTCGCTGAGCTGGCCGGTCAGGTCCACTTCCAGGCCCCGGGAACGCACTTCGCCGGCGGCGCTGTAAATCGTCGTCGGGCCTTCGGAATTGGCCACCAGCACGTTGCGTTTCTTGATATCGAACAGGGCGATGTTGCCGGTAACGCGTCCCGGCATCTCCAGACGTGCGCCCAGCTCCCAGGACTTGGCTTCTTCCGGCGCGATGCTGCCGTCGAGCACGGTGCTGCTGCCGCTGAGCGGGGCGATGGTCGAGTTCGGTTTGAACGACTCGGTGTAGCTGCCGTAGAACGACAACGCGTCGGTGTAGCGATACACCAGACCTGCGCGCGGCACCCACTTCTGACCGTTGCTGTCGGTGTTGGCCTTGAACGGCACGCCTTTGCCGGCGTACTGGTCGTATTCCTGGAAACGCCCGCCGGCCACCAGAATCCACTGGTCGTTGAGGTGGATCGAGTCCTGCAGGAACACCGAATCGCTGCGCAGTTCGTCGGTCTGCGCACTGTCCGCCGGGCTGACGGTGGTGCCTTCGACTTCGCGGCCGTAGACCGGGTTGACGTAGCTGAAGGTGCTCAGGCTTTTCTGGCGGATCAGGTCGGCACGGTAGATCTTGCGGTACTCGTCGTCGACGCCGAACACCAGGTCATGCTGCATGCCCAGCACGTTGACCTTGCCTTCAAGGCTGGCGGTGGTGAAACGGTCGGTGCTGATCGCGCCTTGCGTGCCATCCATGCTGCGGGTCAGGGTGCCTTTTTTGGTGTCGATCGCGGTTACGCGGACTTGGCTGGCGTCGTAGGTTTCGCGGTTCCAGCTGTAGCCGAAATGGGCTTTCCAGTCGTCGTTGAGTTCGTGGTCGGCCTCGAAGTGATAGAGGTCCGAGCGGCCTTCCATGTCGTTGAATTTCTCGTCGAGACGCTCGTTGCGCGAGATGTCCAGCGGATGGTTGGTGCGCGGATCGATCAGGGTTCCACGATCGAACGGGGTCAGGAATTCGCGGTGCTCATAAGCGAACAGCAACTTGGTGCGCTCGCCATACCAGGCCAGCGACGGCGCGATCAGGGTTTCACGGTGGGTGCCGAAATTGCGCCAGTAATCCTCGTCTTCGTGGTCCAGCACCATGCGATACGCGAGGCCGGAATCCCCCAGCGCACCGGTGCTGTCGAACGAGCCGCCGCTGCCATTCTTGCCGTCGCCGTAGGTCGAGCCACGCAGGGTCAGCGCGTTGTACTGGGTCAGTTCAGGCTTCTTGCTGACCATGTTGACCACGCCGCCCGGGTCCTGAATCCCGTAGAGCAGCGAGGCCGGGCCCTTGAGCACTTCGACGCGATCCACGGTGGCGTTCATGCCACGGCCCTGCACCAGCGGCATGCCGTCGCGCATGATCGAGCCGTTGCGGTTGTCGCCGAAACCGCGGGTCATCACCGAATCCTGGGTGCTGCCCAAGGTGTTGCCCTGGGTGATGCCGCTGACGTTGGCCAGTGCATCATCGAGATTGCGCGGTGCCTGATCACGAATGACCTGGGCCGCAATCACGTTGACCGTCTGGGGGATTTCCTGAAGCGAAGCGGAAGAGCGCATCACCGAACTGGTTTCCGGTGGCTGGTAACTCATCGGTTGATCGATGACCGAGGTGATGTTCGTCGCGCCGAGGTTCAACGCGCCTGCGGTCGGTTGCGGTTCGAGCGCCAGGGTATGGCTGTCGGTGCGGCGGAAGGTCAGGCCGGAGCCGGTGAGCAGACGTTGCAGCGCCTGTTCGGCACTCATCTGGCCGTTGATCGCTGGAGCGGTGAGGCCATACGGGGCTTCATCGGTGTAGACCACGCTCTGCCCGGTGACGCGGCTGAAATCGCTCAGTGCCTGAGGCAACGGCTTGGCGGCCAGGGAAAAACTGAACTGCATTTGTGGCTGACTGCTGACGGATTCAGCGGCCAGCGACACGCTCATCGGCAACAGGGCCAATGCCGAAAAACTCAAGGCCGAAACGCCTACCCACTGTTTGACCGAACCCGATTTTGCCCTGGACTTCATTGCTCATGACCTGTGTAGAACCGCAACGGATGCGAATGACTCGCACTTTCTGTCACTACACGAATGGCGTCCGGGTTTACCTCACCACAAAGTTGAAAATATTTTCAGCGCAGGATGATCAGCTTGCCCAACACCTGATGCTGCTCGAATCCCAACACCCCTTGCAGCGAGTTCAGCACCGCTTGCGGATCCTTGCTCGGAAAGCTGCCGCTGACCTTGCGCGCACCCAGTTCGTCGTTGAGCAACACGATCCGTCCGGGGTAATAACGCCGCAGATCCTGCACCACATCGGCCAGTGTCGACTTGTAGTAAGTCAGCCAACCCTGGCGCCAGGCCAGTTGAGCTTCGCTGTCCACCGCGTGGAGTTTTTCTGCAGTGCCGGCGCCGTACGCCACTTGCTGGCCGGCGGTGAGAATCTGCTGCTCGGCATCACGCGCCGCCGTCACGCCGACGCGCCCTGAAAGCACAGTGACTTGTGCGCCATGAGGTTGCAGGCGCACTTCGAACTGCGTGCCCAACACTCGCGCCTGGCCTTTCTCGGCCTCGACCACAAAGGGATCACCCGTGTGAGTCACGCTGAAGAATCCGGCCCCTCGGCGCAATTGCACATGCCGCTCGCCGTGACTGAAATCCACGGCGATGGCGCTGTCGGTGTCCAGTGTCACCTGAGATTGATCGGCGAGTGTCACGGTGCGGATCTCGCCCGGAGCCGACACGTAATCGGCGCCCAGATCATCGATCCAGCGCTGCGGCTGCCAACCGCTGCCGAGGCTGATCATCAGCAGCAGACAGGCCGCCATCGCCAGCGCGCCGGCCCAACGCCGGACCTGCGGACGACGCGGCCGGTCCATCGCATTGAGCAACCCCTGCAACGCCAGCGCGTCTTCATCGGCCAGAGTGCGCGCCGGCCCTTCGCTCAATTCCCACACCACTTGCGCCTGGGCATAGGCCTCGGCGTGGGCCGGATCGGCATGCAGCCATTGACTGAAGGTCAGTTGATCACCGGTGCTCGGGCGGTCATGCAGCAGGCTCAGCCAGGCGAAAGCGGCCTGTTCCTGAGCGGGCGTCGGGATGACGCGGTCGGTGTTGTTCACGGTGCTTTCCCTGGCAGGCGTGGCGCGGGTTCGCGCAGGCTGGCCTTGCAGGCCTCGAGGGCGCGCATCATATGTTTTTCCACGGCGCTTTGGGACAGGCCCATGGCTTTGGCGATCTCGGCGTACTTGCGCCCGTGGATGCGATTGAGCAAAAAGATCTGCCGCGTGCGCTCGGGCAACGCGCGCAACGCCGCTTCGACATGGCGCAAATCGTTGCCCGCTTCGAGCGCCGCTTGCGGTTCGCTGGCGCTGCTGTCCGGCTCGTCCGGTTGCCAGCCTTCGTTGACCCGCACCCGCGCGCCTTCGCTGCGCAAATGATCGATGGCGATATTGCCGGCGCAGCGCAACAGATAAGTGCTGAGTTCTTCGACCTGCACCAGCGGTCGACGCCAGAAACGCAGGAACAGATCCTGCACCAGATCCGCTGCCGTCGCCCGGCAACCGACGCGCCGGCTCACCAGCGCTTCCATCTGCGAACGCTGGGACAGGAACACCTGAAGAAAATGCGCACGGGCGCCGTGGGGTTCGTCGTCGCGGTGCTCGGGAGGATGGCCGATCAGCATGTCAGTTCAAGGCCCATGCAGCGACCGGGCTGGCGAGCAGGCTCAGTCCGGCCATGGTCAAGGCCAGGCGTGGGCGATAGGGCAACAACAGCACCAACGTCAGCGCACTGAGCATCAACACCGCGCACCAGTCGACCAGACCAAAACTCCAGCCCTTCATGGCAACCGCCGCCCACAGCGACAGCCCCAGCAACAGCCAGCCTGCGAGTTTCAAACCTTGCCGACGGCGAGTCGAAGGTTTGTGGCCCAGCAGTTCTTCATGATGCCGAGGCATCGCCAGGCACAGCGCCGTGAATGCGCAATAACAGAGCAACAGCGCCAGCAGCATTCAGTTCGCCCCCTGCTCAACGGTGAGCGACCGGGCGTTTTGGCGGGCTGGCTTTTGCACGCTGACGGTGTGTCCGGCGCGCTGCATTTTCCGGGCGGCCCAGGCGAGAAAGAGGCCGCCGCCCAGACACGTCAGGTCGAAACCGGCCAAAACCCAGTCGCCTTCAGGCACTGTCACGCCGAGGTGATACGGGGAGGTCAAACCGTTAAGAAGCGGAACCGCGATAAACAGTGCAGCCCCCAGCGACAGCTGTTCGACCCAGGCCTTGCGCCCCGGCCGCAACATCGCGTGCACCACGCTCAAGCCCCAGGCGATGAAAAACGCGTTCACTTCCCAATCGGCACGCCCGGCCAGACTCACCGGCAGCACACGATTGGCCCAGAAGAACACGGCGACCGCCGCCACCAGCCCGGCCATGCTGGCAATGTTCAGCACTTGCACCAGCCGCAACTCGAAGGGCATCACACCGGTCCTGGCGTGTTTGAGCTGACGCTTGCCGAGCCAGATCACCAGCCCGGTGCCAATCATCGCCGTGCCCGCCAGACCGCAGATGAAATACAGCCAACGCAACACCGGCCCGGCAAAGTGGCCCATGTGCAAACCGTAGAAACTGCCGGCAACCGCCATCGCCATTGGCTGATCGGGCGTTGTGCCAATGACTTCTCCGCTGACCCCGCTGAAGGTCACGGCGCTGCCGGAAACATTTACCACACGGTCGGAGCCCGCGCGGGATATCACCACCGAGGCATTGGCATCGCCCGGATTGTTCACGCTGATACGCCCGACATGTCCACCCGACCATTGCTCGCTGGCCGCCAGCAACAGGGGCGCCAGCGGTGCCAGTGTCGCCGGTTGATTGGCCCGTTCGGGAATGCTGGATTCGGGAAAAACCTCGTCGTAAAACGCTCGAACGTTGTTGCCGTACGAAGCCAGAATGCTCGCCGGCATCACCATCGACATGAAGATCACTAGACTGCTGTAGGTGATCATCAGATGAAACGGCAACACCAGCACACCCACCGCGTTGTGCCCGTCGAGCCACGAACGCTGGCCCTTGCGCGGGCGGAAGGTGAAGAAGTCCTTGAAGATTTTCTTGTGGGTGATGATCCCGGTGATCAGCGCGACAAACATCACCATCGCGGCGATGGTCGAGAGCCAGCGGCCCCACGGATAAGGCATTTGCAGCTGGAAGTGGAATCGGTAGAAAAACTCGCCGCCCATGCTTTCCCGAGGCTGCACTTCGGCACCGGTTTGCGCGTCGAGGGTCTTGCGGGTGAATGCGCCGCGCTCGCCGGGTTTGGCTGATGTCTGCTGCCAGCCCACGCTCAGCCCGGGATCGCGGGCGTCGGGCAGGCCAATGATCCAGCGCGAAGCGTCGGGGGCGTTTTGTTGCAGATACTGCTGGGCCAGCGTCAGGCTTTTTTCGGCATTCAATGGATGGGCCGTGATCTCCGGCTGCATCCAGTGACTGATTTCGTCTTTGAAATAAGCAAGTGTCCCTGTCAGAAAAATCGCAAACAACAGCCAACCGAAAATCAGCCCGGTCCAGGTGTGCAGCCAGGCCATCGCCTGCCGGAAGCCCTCTTTCATGCCAGACCCAAACCGCGCGCTGCCCCGGAAACGGTCGCCAGAATCACACTCGGCACCAGCAGACCGACCCACGCCGACCACGCCGTGCGACAAGCGAAACACCAGAGCACCGCCACCAGATAGACCAGGAACGAAACGGTCATGCCGGTCACCACCGCCTCGGCGCGGTTCAGCGGCAGCCACAACGTCAGCGTGACACTGGCCAATGCCGCGACCAGATAGCCGCCGAACACCGCCGCGAGCACCCGCGAAGTGACGGCCAGACGATAGGACAGGGGAAGTGTGGCGAGTTTGGCTTTCATGTTTCGACCCTGAAACGGTTAACGCCCGGCCAACACGCCGGACGACAGGCGAGCAATATTAATGATAAATATTCTCATACGCAAAAGAGTCTGATTGCCGGGCATCACCGACAGCCCTACAATGCGAACCATTCTTGTTCTCTAACGCATCCCGCATGCGCCCGGAGTAATGCCGTTGTCGTCCGCCCATCCTGTCGAATTGCTGTATCAGGCCCATCACAGCTGGCTCACCGGCTGGCTGCGGCGCAAACTCGGCTGCCCGGACAGCGCCGCCGATCTCGCTCAGGACACCTTCATCCGGGTGCTGACCGCCCGCGAGCCGCCAGTGATTATCGAACCGCGCGCATTCCTCACCACCCTGGCCAAGCGCGTGCTGTTCAACCATTACCGCCGCCAGGACCTGGAGCGCGCCTACCTCGACACCCTCGCGCAGATGCCGGAGATGGTCGCGCCTTCGGAAGAAGAGAAAGCCATCATCCTGCAAACCCTGATGGAGCTGGATCAGTTGCTTGATGGCCTGCCGCGCGTCGTCAAACGGGCATTTCTGCTGGCGCAGGTCGATGGCCTGACCTATCCGCAGATCGCCGCCGAACTGGGCATTTCCGTGGCCACGGTCAAACGTCATCTGAACAAGGCAGCGATGCGCTGCTACTTCGCCCTGTGAACCCGTCGATGGATTTTTCCGCGCAGGTCGCCGAACAGGCGGTGCACTGGTTGCTGGAAATGCAGCAGGGCCAATTGAGCCCGCGTCAGCAACAAGCCTGGCAACAATGGATCGATGCCCACAGCGAACACCGCCGCGCGTGGGAGCACATTCAACGGGTCAATTCGCGGCTGCGCGGATTGTCATCGCCACTGGCCCACGCCGCACTGAATGCGCCGAAGTCCGGCAGCCGTCGTCAGGCGCTGAAGTTGTTGCTGATTCTCGGCGCCGGTTCGGCGGTCACCTGGGGCATGCGCGAGCACAATCCGTTGCCATCGCTGCTGGCCGATTACCGCAGCCCGATTGGTCAGCGGCGCAAGATCTCGCTCGGCGCCGACGGCCAGTTGCAACTCAACACCGCCAGCGCGGCGGATGTCCGGGGCGATGGTTTGATCCGTCTGCTCGAAGGCGAGATGCTGCTGACCGCCACGCAATCCTTCGAAGTGCAAACCGCCCAAGGCCTGCTGAAAACCCAGGGCGCGCGAATAAACGTACGGCAGTTTGCCGACCGCACGCAGGTTGCACTGTTTGAAGGTCGGGTTGAACTGAACGCGCCAAGTCGCGCGCCGATGCTACTGCCGGTCGCCCGACAACTGAGTTTCAGCACCACCGGCGTCAGCGTGGCAAAACCGCTGGACGCCAACAGCGGCGCCTGGGCCGACGGCATGCTGGTGGCCGCGCACATGCGCCTGGGCGACTTCCTCGACGAACTCGGCCGCTACCGTCGCGGGCAGCTCAATTGCGATGCGAAAGTCGCTGACTTGCTGATCTCCGGGACTTACCCACTGGACGACAGCGAGCGGATTCTCGACCTGCTGGAAATAAGCCTGCCCGTGAAAGTGAAGCGTTTTACTCGCTATTGGGTGACGGTCGAAGCCAAGGTTTGATCAAGCGTAAAAATAAATGAGCCGTTTTTCAGATCTGGCGTGACAGAGAAGGAAAGCCCCCTTGATTCAACCTTCTCAGGACCGTCCTCCATGCACCCCACTCGCCTCACGCCGCTGGCCCGAACCCTGCGCAACCTCGTCCTCGGCGCCAGCCTGAGCTTCAGCGCCCTGCCCCTTGCGCAAGCCGCCGATACCAAGGCTTATCACATCGCCCCGTCGTCGCTGGAAAACGCCCTCAACCAGTTCGGCCGTGAAGCCGGTGTGCTGATCTCGTTCGGCTCGCAAGTCACCAGCGGTGTGCAAAGCCGTGGTCTGGAAGGCAACTACACAGCGGAACAAGGTCTGAACGCGCTGCTCGAAGGCACCGGCCTGCAAGCCCGCGCCGAGGGTGGCAATGCCTTCAGCCTGCAACCTTCGAACGACAGCGCACTGGAGCTGGACACTTCGAAAGTGGTCGGCGACTGGCTGGGTGAGGCCGCGCAGGTCAACGTCTTCGAACATCCCGGTGCCCGTGACGTGATCCGCCGCGAAGAGTTCGAACGCCAGGGCGCGACCCAGGCCCGCGATGTGCTCAACCGCATTCCCGGCGTCAACGCCCCGGAAAACAACGGCACCGGCAGCCACGACATGGCGCTGAACTTCGGCATTCGCGGTCTCAACCCGCGCCTGGCCGCACGTTCGACCGTGTTGATGGACGGCATTCCGGTGCCCTTCGCCCCTTATGGCCAGCCGCAGTTGTCGTTCGCGCCGATCAGCATGGGCAACATGGATGCGGTGGACGTGGTGCGGGGCGGCGGCGCCGTGCGTTACGGCCCGCAGAACGTCGGCGGCGTGGTCAACTTCGTGACCCGGGCGATTCCGGACGAGCCGACCGTCAAGGGCGGTTTCCAGACTGAAACCAGTCCATCGTCCAGCCATGACGGCTTCAAGACCAGCGCCAACCTGCTGGCCGGCGGCACCAATGCCAACGGTCTGGGCGGCGCGTTGCTGTACTCCGGCACTCGCGGAGGCGACTGGCGTGAGCACAGCGATACAGAAATCGACGACCTGATCCTCAAGGGCAAATACCAACTCGACGAGGCCAACAGTTTCAACGCCATGGCCCAGTATTACGAAGGCAAGGCCGACATGCCCGGCGGCCTGAATGTCGCCGATTACGATGCCGATCCGTATCAGTCGACCCGGCCAAAAGACCAGTTCTGGGGCCGTCGCACGATGTTCAATGTCGGCTATCGCTATCAGGAAGACCGCCGCGAATTCACCGCCAATACCTTCTTCACCAAGACCCTGCGCAGCGGTTACCTGGATCAGGGCACGTTCCTGTCGCTGTCGCCGCGCGAGTATTGGGTGCGCGGTCTGGAAACCCGCTTCGCCCAAGGCTTCGACCTCGGCGCCACCAGCCATGAAGTCGGCGTCGGCTATCGCTACATCAACGAAGCCGGCCACGAACTGCGCTATCGCACGCCGATCAGCAGCAACGAATACCCGACCACCAACAGCCGCAATGACCGCGACACTCGCGGCGGCACCGAAGCCAATGCGTTCTTCGTCGATGACCGGATCGACATCGGCAAGTGGACGATCACTCCGGGCGTGCGCTACGAAATGATCGAGTCGCAGCAGACCAACAACCTGACCAACGTCAAATACAAGGGCGACTACAACACCGCGCTGCCGGCGTTGAACGTGCTGTATCACCTGACCGACAGCTGGAATCTGTACGCCAACACCGAAGGCTCCTTCGGCAGCGTGCAATACAGTCAGATGCCCAACCGCGTCAGCAGCGGCGAAGTGAAACCGGAGAAGGCCCGCACCTGGGAAGTCGGCACCCGTTACGACAACGGCGCGCTGCGAGCGGAGATCGGCGCGTTCCTGATCAACTTCGACAACCAGTACGAAAGCAACCAGACCAACGACTCGGTGATCGCCCGTGGCGAAACCCGGCATCAGGGCATCGAGACCAGCGTCAATTACGCTCTCGACGACTTGAGCCCCGCGCTGGCCGGCTTCGATGTCTACGCCACTTACGCCTATGTCGACGCAACCATCCGCGAAGACGGGCCGAACAAGGGCAATCGTGTGCCGTTCTCGTCCAGGCACAAAGGCACGATCGGCGTCGGTTACACCGAAGGGCCGTGGAAACTGAACCTGGACAGCAGCTTCCAGAGCGACCAGTTCGCCGACAACGCCAACACCTCGAAAGAAAGCGCCGACGGCAGCACCGGCAAGATCCCCGGTTACATGCTATTCAGCAGCCGCGCCGGTTATGACTTCGGCCCGCAACTGTCGGACCTGAACGTCGCGGTGGGGGTGAAGAACATCTTCAACACCCAGTACTTCACCCGCTCGTTCGATGACAACAACAAAGGAAAGTATGTCGGTGAGCCACGCACGGTATACGTGCAGACTTCCGTTGCGTTCTGACCCCTGCTGAAAACAGAAAGGGCCTGCAATTGCAGGCCCTTTCTCATTGGGTGGCTTGGAAAATCAGCGCATCAACTGTTGATCGCTGCCTGTTCGTTCTCGTCAAACTCTTCCGCCAACAGCTTGTCATTGGCTTTGCTTGTGAATGGCACCACAGCGGCTCGCGGTTTGCCGCGCAGTTTGCCAAACAGGTGCTCCAGCGCGTGCTCCAGTTTTTCGGCTGCACCATCGATCGCCTGTTCCAGCGAATCGGCTTTGTGGGTGACGGAAATCGGTTGATGGCCTTTTGGCCGCGCTTCCAGTTGGCAGCGCAAATCATGAGGACCTGGTTTGTCACCGTTCTCGTCGCTCAGATGGACTTCGACACGGGTCAGGTCTTCCTCATAACGGTCGAGCGTGCTCTCAATTGTGGTTCGTACCCACTCCTCCAGTCGTTTGCTGCTTTGAATATGGTTGTCGCTGTTGACTTGGATTTGCATAGTTCATCCCTTATTTCAGCTAGCTCGCAAGAGGCCTGGAACAGGATTTCGTGACCTCTTGATTACAACAATCGGCCCGCCGGACGAACATTTCAACCCCTTAAAAAAGATAAATATTCATTCGCAAAAAAAGCCGGACAACCGAGTAAAGCGCTGGTAAGGTCGGGAGTTGGGTCGCCCCGCCACCCCGAAAAATCTGCTCACAATTGGCCATCACCCAACGGGTGCAGGCTGCGAAAAATCCCCGCTTCTTCCACCAGCCAGTCATGCACCGCCCGTACGCCCGGATGGCTCAAGGCCCCCGGCGCATAAAGCAATACATAGCGCTTGTGATTGGGCACCGAAATCCCGAACGGCACGATCAATGTCCCCCGCTCCAGCTCGTCGTTGAGCAGCGTGCGCCGGGCAATCGCCACGCCCATGCCGGCAATCGCCGCTTCGATGGTCAGGTGGTTGCGATTGAACGTGTGCCCGCGCCGCACATCCGCGCCCTCGAAACCGATGGCATTGAGATAAAACTCCCACTCCGCGTATTCATAGCTGCCGCGCCAGGCGGTGATGTCGTGCAGCAGCGGGAAATGCACCAGATCCGCCGGCCCGTGCAGCGGCGGCCGTCCGCGCAGCAGGCCCGGTGCGCACACCGGGAAAATCTGCTCATCGAGCAAGGCTGTGGATAACAGTCCCGGATAACTGCCGTCGTTCAGGTCGATCGCCAGGTCGAAATCTCCTTCATGCAACGGCACGCTGCTGTCCTCGGCCACCAGCCGCAACTGGATGTCCGGATAACGCTGTTGCAGGCGTGGCAGGCGCGGGGTCAGCCATTTGCTGAGGAACGACGGAATCGAGCGCACCCGCAGAATCCCGCTGATCATCCCCGCATCGAGGCGACGCAATTCCGCGTCGATGCTGCCGTAAGCCTCGTTGACCGTGATCGCCAGTCGCTGTCCTTCCGCGCTCAACTCCACGCCCCGCGCACGGCGATGAAACAGGCGAAACCCCAGTCGCTCTTCCAGCTGTCGGATTTGCTGACTCACAGCCCCCGGCGTGATATGCAGTTCCTCGGCACAGCGGGTGAATGACAGGTGCCGCGCGGCACAGGAAAACACCTGCAGCCAGACGTAAGTCTGGGCATGCAATTGACGACTCATGGTTTAGTCCTGCTAAAGGCTTACTTAGGAAGTTTCGTTAGTCACGTTGAAGCGAGGTAGGCAGTATCGCCGACATTGCGCTTGTCCTACAAAAAATGGCAGCGATTCCTACTCCATTGCTTGTAAGGGTTTAGCATGGCTATCAGTGTTTTCGATCTATTCAAAGTCGGCATCGGCCCGTCCAGTTCCCACACCGTCGGCCCGATGCGCGCCGCCGCGACCTTCGCCCAGTCCCTGATCGACCAGCATTTGCTGAACGATGTGCAGCGGGTGGAAATCCGTTTGTACGGCTCGCTTTCGGCCACCGGCGTCGGCCATGCCACTGACCGCGCGACAGTCATGGGTTTGATGGGCGAATGGCCGGACAGCATCGATCCGTCGACCATCGAGCCGCGCATCCAGCACCTGCGCGAGACCGGCCAACTCTCTCTGGCCGGTAAACGCTCGATCACCTTCAACTGGCAGCACGATCTCCTGCTGCTGGACGAGAGCCTGCCCTACCACCCCAACGCCATGTCGCTGACAGCCTTCGGTGCATCCGGCCAACTGTTCGAGCAAACGTACTACTCGGTCGGCGGCGGTTTCATCATCGAAGCGGCCGAAGCCGAATCCGGTGTCGCGCCGGCCGGCGACGTCGAGTTGCCTTACGAATTCTCCAGCGCCGTCGAACTGCTGGCGCTGTGCAAGCAGCACAATCTGCGGGTTTCCGAACTGATGATGGCCAACGAACGGGCCTGGCGCAGCGACGCCGAGATCCGTCAGGGCCTGCTGCACATCTGGTCGGTGATGCGCGAATGCGTCGAGCAAGGCCTGCGTCACGAAGGAATCCTGCCTGGTGGTCTGAATGTTCCCCGCCGCGCTGCGAAATTGCACCGCAGCCTGCTGGAAATCGGCAAGCCGAACGTCATCAGTTCGACCCTGTCGGCGATGGAGTGGGTCAACCTGTTCGCCCTCGCCGTCAACGAAGAAAACGCTGCCGGCGGGCGCATGGTGACCGCGCCGACCAACGGTGCCGCCGGGATCATTCCTGCCGTTCTGCACTACTACATGAAATTCAATCCGGACGCGTCCGACGACGACGTAGTCGCGTTCTTTCTGGGCGCGGCAGCGGTCGGCATCCTGTGCAAGAAAAACGCCTCGATTTCCGGCGCCGAAGTCGGCTGCCAGGGCGAAGTCGGCTCTGCCTGCGCCATGGCCGCTGCGGGTCTGGCCGATGTGCTCGGCGCCACCCCGGAGCAACTGGAAAACGCCGCCGAAATCGGCCTGGAACACAACCTCGGTCTGACCTGCGACCCGGTTGGCGGGCTCGTACAGGTGCCGTGCATCGAGCGCAACGCCATCGCTGCGGTGAAGGCGATCAACGCCACGCAAATGGCCCTGCGCGGCGACGGCAAACACTTCATTTCTCTCGACCGGGTGATCCGCACCATGCGCGATACCGGCGCCGACATGCATGACAAATACAAAGAGACTTCACGGGGCGGCCTGGCCGTGAGCTGGGTGGAGTGCTGAGGAGCACTCCCTGACCGCCCGTAACACGTGAGCCCGAGCAAGAATAATAACGAGGCAAAAACGATGACCGATGTACGCACACCTGCTGCCGAAAATCCCGCTGTAGACCGCACACGCAATAACGAAACCGCCCACAAGGGCTGGAGCAAATTCGACACCACCTGGATGCTCGGTCTGTATGGCACCGCCATCGGCGCCGGCACTTTGTTTCTGCCGATCAACGCCGGTGTCGGCGGCTTCTGGCCGTTGCTGATCCTGGCGGTGCTGGCGTTCCCGATGACCTTCTTCGCGCACCGGGGCCTGACCCGCTTCGTGCTGTCCGGCCGCTCCGGTGACATCACCGAAGTGGTGGAGGAACACTTCGGCATCGGCGCCGGCAAGCTGATCACGCTGCTGTATTTCTTCGCGATCTTCCCGATCCTGCTGGTGTACAGCGTGGCGCTGACCAACACCCTCAGCAGCTTCCTCGAACATCAATTGCACATCGCCCCACCGCCACGCGCGGTGCTGTCGCTGGCGCTGATCCTCGGCTTGATGGCCATCGTCCGCTGCGGTCAGAGCGTGATCGTCAAAGCCATGAGCGTGCTGGTCTATCCGTTCGTCGCCGCGCTGCTGTTGCTCGGCATCAGCCTGATTCCCAACTGGAACGGCGCATTCTTCGCCAGTGCTCAAGAACCGATGGAAATGTCGGTGTTCCTCAAGACCCTGTGGCTGGCGATCCCGGTGATGGTGTTCTCGTTCAACCATTCGCCGATCATTTCCGCGTTCGCGGTTGAGCAGAAACAGCGCTATGGCGAACAGGCCGAACGCAAGAGCAGCGGCATTCTCGCCATGGCTCACGGCATGATGGTGGTGACGGTGATGTTCTTCTGCTTCAGCTGCGTGCTGGCGCTGTCGCCGGCAGACCTGGCAGCGGCCAAGGCGCAGAACATTTCGATCCTGTCGTACCTGGCCAACCACTTCCAGACCCCGGTCATCGCTTACGCTGCGCCGTTGATTGCGCTGGTGGCCATCACCAAATCCTTCCTCGGCCACTACATCGGCGCCAGCGAAGGCTTCCAGGGCATGATCGTCAAAAGCCTGCGCAGTCGTGGCCGGGTGATGTCGGCGAGCTGGCTGAACCGTGCGACCGCACTGTTCATGATCCTCAGCTGCTGGGCCGTGGCGACCTTCAACCCGAGCATCCTCGGCATGATCGAAACCCTCGGCGGGCCGGTGATTGCCTGCCTGCTGTTCCTGATGCCGATGTACGCCATCCGCCGTGTGCCGGCCTTGCGCCAGTATTCGGGCCAGGCGTCCAACGTGTTCGTGGTGTTGATCGGCCTGATTGCACTGTCTGCGATCATCTACTCGGTTCTGCCCTGAAACGGGCCGCAAACGAAGAAGGCGAGCCAGGGGCTCGCCTTCTTTTTGGCCGGTTTCATTGTTCGACAATATTCCCGGCATGTCCCTTGCTACATCGCTGAAGGAGACAGGACCACGGAAAGGCCGATGGTCAGGTTTGGCGAACCAACCCGATCAAGGCCGGTCAACAACTGCACGTTCAATCAGGCGGTGACGCATCATGGACAATCCTTTTCAGATCATTACCGATGCCTTCGCGCCGGACTATCAGATCAACCTGAGCATTCAGGGGCTCGACGGCAGCATCATGCTGACCCTCTCCAAAAGCGGGCGGATCGTCGCCAAACGGATGATCAGCGCCGAACAGCGCAATGACCCCAAGCGCCTCAAACGCCTGGTGCAAAGCATTCAGTTCGGCATTGCCATCGAACAGGGCCACAGCGCCATGGCGGTACTCGACGCCATGACACGCGGCGACGCAATCACCCCGCCACCGCGCGGGGTCAAGCACCAGCCCCGGCCAGCCGCGGGCCTTTAGAGTTCGCCCTTCTCTACTTCCGGGTGTTCACTGGAGCCCGTGCCGATCTTGCGGTGCGGGTTCTCGATCTTCACCGAAGGGAATTGCGACGAGGCGTAACGCACCACCAGGATCGAGAACGCCAGCAGCAGAATCCCGCCGCACAGGTAGATGATGCCCATGTCCGGCGGATTGTGGTGCGAGACGTTGGAGATCAGCAGGCGCGTCAGTGCCGTGATCGCCACGTAGATCAGGAAGCGCACCGGCATGTGGTTGGTCTTGAAGTAAATCCCGACCATCGCCCCCAGTTCCAGATAGATGAACAGCAACAGAATGTCATCGATCTTGATGTGCCCTTCCTCGAGCATGCCGAGAAATTCCATCACCGCCGCCCATGCGGTTACCGCACCAATGGCGAACAGCGCCAGGTAGTGGAAGGTCTCGACGAACAGGTTGCCCAGGGACTCGGCCAGTTGATGCACGTTTTGCCGCAGTTTCTCGGCCCAGTTGATTTTCACGATGAAGGTTCCTTAGCCCGGTTCGAGCGGATGTTGCTTGCTGGACGTGACGGTTATTGCGCACGTACACAGATGCATGCAGAAAAGAGGCCACGCCATCATGGCGAGCCGCCGCGAAACCTGCGCCGTGGCGTTTGGTCGCACCTATGGGTAACCGTCAGGCTGACAAAATCCGAATCCGGTCTACATTGAAAAGCCACTACCCAAAGCGCAGGGATTCGCTTATCCTTTTCGCTGTATATAGATACAGTAGTCGCAAAGACAACTTAATGTGAAGGCATGTGAGGTGGTGAATGGCCGTCGAAGTGGTATACCGCAGCAGCCGAGATCTGGAGCGCTTGTTCATGGATAAAGCCGAAGCTGACCGTCATGACAAAATGCTCGAACTGGCCGAACTGTTGGCCGAAGTGTTGGAAAAAGCCGTTCCTTCGTTGAGCGAGCAGCAAGTGGAAGAAGTCGGGATCTTCATGGCGAAGAACCGCGATGTGTTCGCCCGGGCGTTCAAGAGCCAGCCTGATGCCCTGTCGGAGCTGATCAACGCACCGGCGGCACCGGTTGTGGCGACCGAAACGGCCGAAGTGGCCGAACCGGCAGAAGCGCCAGCCAAACCCGCCAAGGCAGCAAAGGCAGCGAAGTAATCGGCATCTGAATTGAAGCCTCTGAATTGAATAGCCCCTGAGTTGAAAGACTCAGGGGCTTTTTCATGTCCGGACAAACCTCAGCGGTACAACACCTTTTCCGCCAGCTCGTCTGCCACCCGCGCAGGTGAACGCTTTTCTGCCTGGGCGTGGGCGAAGACTTCGGTCAGGCGCGAACTGATCTTCGACAGGTGCGCGGTGATGGTCGTCAGTTCTTCGCCACGATGCTTGAGGGAAACGTAGATCAGCCCGCCGGCATTGATCACGTAATCCGGCGCATACAGGATGCCGCGCCGTTCCAGTTGATCGGCGACGTCCAGGTGCGTCAGCTGATTGTTGGCCGAGCCCGCCACCGCCGAGCAGCGCAACTGGGTGACCGTGTGGCTGTTGAGCACACCGCCCAGGCCGCACGGCGCGAGAATGTCGCACGGCGTACTGAGCAATGCGTCGTTGGCAATCGGGTGTGCGTTGAGCTGTTCCATCGCCAGTTGCACCTTGCCGTGGTCGATGTCACTGACCAGCAGTTCGGCACCGGCAGCGTGCAGCTGTTCAGCGAGGGCATAACCAACATTGCCCAGCCCCTGGATCGCCACGCGCAACCCTTCTAGGTTGTCGCTGCCCAGCCGCGCCATGGCCGTGGCGCGAATTCCGGTGAACACGCCCATCGCCGCATGCGGCGCCGGGTCGCCGGCGGAGGTGGTGCTGGTGACATGCTGGGTCTGCTGGGCAATGCAGTCCATGTCCGCCACCGAAGTGCCGCTGTCGATGGCGGTGATGTAGCGCCCGTCGAGCTGATCGATGCAACGACCGAACGCCTCGAACAGTGCGGCGCGGTTTTCCACATGGGCCGGCCGCACGATCACGGCCACCCCGCCACCCTGGGCGAGACCGGCCAGTGCAGCCTTGTAGCTCATGCCCTGGGCCAGGCGTATGGCGTCCTCGACTGCGGATTCGTCGTTCGGGTAGGCAAGATAACGACACCCGCCCAGGGCTGGCCCGAGGCGACTGTTATGAATGGCAATGACCGCCTTCAATCCGGACACCGGATCAACGCTAAGGTGCAGCGATTCCAGGCGAGTGCTTTGCATGAGAGCGAACATCGGCAGGCTCCCGAATCACTTCTGGTAGACGCCAGTATAGGCTTGCGCCTGAAAATTGCTGAAGCGCGCCGGAATAAGCGCCGCCACTGATCACCGGGTTGTGGCATAACCCGATGGCAGAGCGGCCTGGCACTGGACGAATGGCAAAGACGGGGCTAAAACGAGGCATGCCCCGGAGATTGAGATGAGTCCGCGCCAACGTTTTTTCGAATGTCTGCACCGTTCACCGCCCGCGCTGTTCGAAGCCGCGTTGTGGATGGCCGCCGAACACGACAAACAAGTCGATCCCGAAGCGCTGTTGCAGGAATTCAAGGAACTGCAACAGCGGGTCAGCTATGGCTTGCCGTTGCTGCCGGTCAGCGAACTGGCGCAACCTTTGTTGCGGCGGATGACCGATCTGGGCTTCGCGCAAGATGATTTCATACCGCTGCGTCCACAGGCCGCAATGGTGCACAAAGTCATGCAGACCAAACGCGGCCAGCCGCTGGCGCTGGCATTGATCGCTCTGGAACTGGCCCGTGGCCTGGAGATTCCGCTGGTCGGGGTGAACTTCCCCGGACATTTCCTGCTTAAGGTTCCCGGGGCCGATCACCTGCTCGATCCCTGCGGCGGACGGCGCCTGTATCCGAACGATTGCCGCGAACTGCTGCACCGCCAGTACGGCCACCAGATGAAACTCAGCGCCGACCATCTGCTGACTGCCGAACCGGTGCAGATGCTTCAGCGTCTGTCACGCAACCTGCGCCAGCTGCACCTGACCCACGACGACTTCATCGCGGCACTGATCGATGCCGAGCGCGTGCTCGAACTGGGCAATGCCAGCGCCGCCGACTACCTGGCCCGGGCCAGTCTGTACCAGCGCCTCGATTGCCCGAACGCCGAGCGTTTCGATCTGGAGCACGCGCTATTGCTCAGTGACGACCCGATTCAGCGACTTCGCCTGACGGAACGGCTGGGGCATCTGCCGCCGAACTCAGTCGTCCACTGAGCAGGGTAGTGGCTGGCGAACGCACCTGAATGATCAGCAACGCCGCAATCACCGCCGGAATCGCGCAGAAGAAGAAAATCTGCTCCACCGGAATGTGCATCGCCAACAACAGGCTGCCGAACAGCGGCCCGAGAATCGAGCCGAAGCGCCCTACCCCCAGCGCCCAACCGGTGCCGGTGGCGCGCACGTGTGCCGGATAGAAATTGCTGGCGAACGCATTGAGCGTCAGTTGCCCGCCGATGATGCAGAACCCTGCCGCGAACACACAGGCCACCAGATAGCGCGGGTTATCGTGATTCAGGCCCAGCAGGATCGTGCACACCGCCGCGCCAGCCAGCACACCGGACAGCAGCCTCACCTTGCTTTTCAACCGGTCGGCGAACCACGCCATGCAGATCGCCCCCAGCGTGCCGGCGAACAGGAACATCGACGTCACCAGATTCGCTTCGTTGAGCTTCAGGCCACTTTCCAGCAGCAGCGACGGCAGCCAGCTGATCATGAAATACAACAGGATCAGGCTGACGAAAAACGTGGCCCAGATCAGCAAGGTCGGGCGGGCGTAACCGTTGCGGAACAACTCCACCACGGTCAGTTTGCTGCCCTGCTCGCGTTCGTTCTGCTCAGCCGATGCGGCGGGCGGTTGCCAGTCCGGCAGCATCCGCGCGGTGACCTTGCGCAGGCGCGCATACGGTGGAGCGTCACGCAGCAGCCGAGGCAAGGATTCCGGCAGCATCCACCAGAGAAACGGAAACAACAGCAGCGGCGTGACACCACCGGCAAGGAACACCGCTTGCCAGCCGAAGCGGTCGATAAAACCCGCCGCGACAAAACCACCCGCCGCACCGCCGAATGAAAAGCCGCACGCCGCCAGCGTGACCATCAACGTGCGCAGGCGAGGCGGTGAATATTCCGACATCAAGGCCATGGCGCTGGGCATCGCGCCGCCCATGCCGATGCCGCAGATGAAGCGCGCGATCATCAGGGTATTCAGGGAATCGGCGAACACCATCAGCACGGTGAGGCTGGCGTAGATCAGCACACAGGCGAGCAGAATCCGTCGAACGCCAAAGCGGTCGGCCAGTGGCGTCACAGCAAGGGAGCCGAGGGTCAGCCCCAGCAGGTTGGCACTGAACACCGGGCCGAATGCGGATTTCTCCAGGCCCCAGTCCTGCGCCAGCGCCGGCACCACGTAACCGAGCACCTGGGCGTCATAGCCGTCGGTGACCAGCAGCAAGGCGAGAAGCATCAGGAGCAACCACTGAAAGCGGGACACAGGACGGGCGTCGAGTGCCGCCCGGAAGCTGGCAATCTGGTTGTGCATCGCAAGGTACCTGTTTTGTTTTTATGATTTTTTGGTCACAGCGCATATCGAGAGATCGTTCCCACGCTCCGCGTGGGAATGCATCCCGTGACGCTCCGCGTCACACTGGGCACAGAGCATCCTTGGCAGCACACCCACGCAGAGCGTGGGTGTGCTCAGTTATTTCGGCGTGTCCGGCTGATTCGCCGGATGCGCGACAATGAACGCTGGATGTTCCGCGGCCAGCGCCGCCACCCGACGAATCCGTGGATACGCCTCCAGCGAAACGTTGAACCGCTCGGCCGCGTACAACTGCGGAATCAGGTACACGTCCGCCACGCACGGCCACTCGCCGAAACAGAAGCCGCTGTCGCCGATCAACTGCTCGACCGTCGCCAGCCCCTGACTGATCCAGTGGCCGATCCACTCGGTCACCTGCGGCTCGTCATGCCCCAACCCGCGCAGGCGATTGAGCACGCTGACGTTGTGCAGCGGATGCACGTCGCAGCCGATCACCGCCGCCACGCCGCGCACCTGGGCGCGGGCAACGAGGTCTTCGGGCAGCAACGGCACCTGTGGATAACGTTCTTCCAGGTACTCGATGATCGCCGGCGACTGAATCAGCAGCTTGTCGTCATCAGTGCGCAAGGCCGGCACCCGGCCCTGGGGATTGATCGCCAGGTACGCCGGTTGCCGATGCTCGCCACCGGGCGGTGCGATCAGGTTGACCGGCAACGCCTGGTAGTCGAGTCCCTTGAGTGCCAGCGCGATCCGCACCCGGTACGACGAGGTGGAGCGGTAATAGGTGTAGAGATCCATGAGCCGCTCCTGTCAGCGCGCCGCCAGCACGGTGCCACGGCATTCGCCGAAGCCGATCGAAGCAAAACCTTCGCGGGCGCAGCGGGCGCGCAGGATGATTTCGTCGCCGTCTTCAAGGAATTTGCGCACTTCACCCGACGCCAGTTCAATCGGCTTTTTGCCGCCCTCGGTGATTTCCAGCAGGCTGCCGAACTGACCGTTTTCCGGGCCGGACAAGGTGCCCGAACCGAACAGGTCACCGGCCTGCAACTGGCAACCGTTGACGCTGTGGTGCGCAACCATTTGCGCGACAGTCCAGTACATGTAGCGGGTGTTGCTCAGGGTCAGGCGATGGGCCGGCAGATTCTGCTCGCGCATTTTTTCGGTGAGCAGCAGCACTTCCAGCTCAATGTCGAAACCACCGCCCTCCTGATCGCGTTTGTCGAGCAGGTACGGCAGCGGCTGCGGATCGCCTTGCGGACGCGCCGGTTGCGCGGTGCGGAATGGTGCCAGCGCTTCGGCGGTCACCACCCATGGCGAGACGCTGGTGATGAAGCTCTTGGACAGGAACGGGCCGAGCGGCTGGTATTCCCAGGCCTGGATATCACGGGCCGACCAGTCGTTGAGCAGACAGAAACCGGCGATGTGTTCAGCGGCGTCACCAATGGCGATCGGCTCGCCCATCTCGTTGCCCTGACCGATCCAGATCCCCAGTTCCAGCTCATAGTCCAGCCGTGCGCACGGGCCGAAGGTCGGCTCGGTCGCACCGGCTGGCAGGGTCTGGCCTTTCGGGCGGCGCACGTCGGCACCGGAGGCGCGCACGGTGGAGGCACGACCGTGGTAGCCGATCGGCACGTGTTTGTAGTTCGGCAGCAACGGGTTGTCCGGACGGAACAGTTTGCCGACGTTCTGCGCGTGTTCGATGCCGACGTAGAAGTCGGTGTAGTCACTGATGCGCGCCGGCAGGTGCAGTTGGCAATCGGCGGCCAGTGGCAGCAGTTTTGCGCCCTGGGCTTCAATGTTGCCGCGATGAGTGCTGCCCTCGCTGAACAGTTCCAGCAGACGTTCGCGCAAGGCAACGCGGGCGTCGCGGCCGAGTTCGAAGAACGCGTTCAACTGACCGCCGCGCATGGCTTCGACGGCACTGCGCGCGACGCCGTCGAACAGACCGGCCTCCAGCGCCACTTGCAGATCGAAGATGTGTTCGCCAATCGCCACGCCCGCGCGCGGTGCCGAGCCGTCGATGCTGAACACGCCCAGCGGCAGGTTCTGCAGCGGGAATTCGGTGTGGCCGTTGGCCGAAGCGACCCAACTGCGGGTGATGGAATTCTGAGTCATGGGTTATCTCCGGGTCGGGTCGAACGTGGCGGGCAGCGTGGCCCAGCAGGCGTCGTAAGTGGATTGCAATTGCGGGCAGTCGAGGGCGAAACGGCTTGGGCGCAGCACCTGGCTGGTCTCGAACATGAAGGCCATGGTGTTGTCGATCTTCGCCGGTTTGAGGTCCGCGTTGATGGCTTTGGTGCAGGTCTCGCCGTCCGGGCCGTGGGCGCTCATGCAGCTGTGCAGCGATGCACCGCCGGGCACGAAACCTTCGGCCTTGGCGTCGTACTCGCCCTGGATCAGGCCCATGAATTCGTTCATCAGGTTGCGGTGGAACCACGGCGGACGGAAGGTGTTCTCGGCCACCATCCAGCGCGGCGGGAAGATCACGAAGTCGAGGTTGGCCAGACCGTGGACGCTGGTCGGCGAGGTCAGCACGGTGAAGATCGACGGATCCGGGTGATCGAAACTGACGGTGCCGATGGTGTTGAAGCGGCGCAGGTCATATTTGTACGGCACGTTGTTGCCGTGCCAGGCGACAACGTTCAGCGGCGAGTGATTGAGTTCGGTGCCCCACAACTGGCCGAGGAATTTTTGCACCAGCGTAGTCGGCTGTTGCAGGTTTTCGTAGGCGGCGACCGGGGTCAGGAAATCCCGCGGATTGGCCAGACCGTTGCTGCCGATCGGCCCCAGATCCGGCAGGCGCAGTGGCGCGCCATGGTTCTCGGCGACGTAACCGCGCGCTTGCGGGTCAAGCAGTTCGACACGGAATTTCAAACCCCGTGGCAACACGGCGATTTCCAGCGGCGCCACGTCCAGCACACCCAGTTCGGTGGCGATGCGCAGGCGACCCAGTTGCGGCACCAGCAGCAGCTCGCCGTCGGCGTTGAAGAAAACGCGCTCCATCGAACGGTTGGCGCAGTAGTGATAGATGCTGATGCCGGCCGTTTTTTCGGCCGCGGAGTTGGCCGCGATGCTGACCAGACCGTCGATGAAATCGGTCGGTTCGGTCGGGATGTCCAGCGGGTTCCAGCGCAGGCGATTGGGGGTGACTTCGCCCAACGGGCCGCCCGCCAGTTGCCGCTCCAGTTTGACGAATGCCGGGTGATTGGCCGACGGCTGGATCCGGTACATCCAGGTGCGCCGCGCTTCGCTGCGGGTCATGGTGAACGCGGTGCCGGAGAACAGTTCGGTGTACAGACCGTACGGGGCTTTCTGCGGGGAGTTCTGGCCGACGGGCAGTGCGCCGGGCAACGCTTCAGAGCTGAATTCGTTGCCAAAACCGGACTGGTAAGCCAGGGCTGAATCGAGGTTCATGGAGCCTCCTGAACAGGGAGTCGGCATGGCCGGACGCTCTGGATCGGAGGTCTTGGCACGCCGGGGTTATTTTTATCGTAACTCAATTACGCATAACGTAATTTGCTCGCTATCGAGCGTCAAGCTATAAAGACGCCCATTCGTTCCGGGACACGGCAGCACCATGGAAAAAACCAGCGACAGCAACGGCAAACAGAAAGTCCGCTCCGCCGAAGTCGGTACCGACATCCTCAAGGCTCTGGCCGAGTTGTCGCCGTCCACTTCGCTGTCGCGTCTGGCCGAACATGTGCAGATGCCGGCGAGCAAGGTTCACCGTTATCTGCAGGCCTTGATTGCCTCGGGCTTTGCCGAACAGAACACCGCCACCAACCACTACGGTCTCGGCCGTGAAGCGTTGCGGGTGGGTCTGGCCGCTCTCAACAGTATGGACGTGCTGAAAGTCGCCGCCCTGCCGCTGGCCGAACTGCGCGACGAACTCAACGAAACCTGTTTCCTGGCGGTGTGGGGCAATCAGGGCGCGACCGTGGTGCACATCGAACCGGCGGTGCGCGCGGTGACGGTGGTGACGCAACTGGGCTCGGTGTTGCCGCTACTCAGTTCCTCCACCGGCCTGGTGTTCGGCGCTTACCTGCCGCACCGGGAAACCGACGAATTGCGAGAGCAGGAAATCGCCGTCGGCGGCCATCCGCTGGCGGACGAAAAAGCTTATGAGGCATTGTGCGAACAGATCCGCGAACGCGGTCTGCATCATGTCCACGGCTTGCTGATGCCCGGCGTCGATGCCCTGTCGGCTCCGGTGTTCAACGCCCCCGGCCAGGTCGCTGCGGTATTGACCATCGTCGGCCCGACATCGTTGTTCCACGCCGACGAAAACGGCCCGGCGGCGCAGCGGTTATTGGCTGCGACGCGGGCCGTGAGTTGGCGGATGGGTTATCAGCCAGATTGACGAGGCAAGGGGTCAGCCGATGATTCGGGTTTTACTGTCCGCGATCACGTAGGGAGAAGCCACGGCGGTGACATATCCAATCCCCACCGGCACCCCGGTCACGGTCGACACGATCTCGGAAATATCCTTGACTCGCGACAGCAGCCCCACTGCCGAAACAGATCCGCCAACGCCTGCCACAATTCCCACATACAAGAGAATGGAGCTTCTCCACGCCGAGGCGAGATGGTTCTTGCCGGCTTTGTCATCTCCCAGACTGTAGGCAACGATGCCCTGGACGATCGAACGTGTGATGCGCACGATGCTGCTCACCAATCCCACCGGCGGGACAAACAGCGAGACGATATCCACCGCAAGCTCGGTGATCACCATGACCGTGTTCCAGAATCGCTCGGCAGGTGTGGTGGTTTGATAGTCAACGTCGCTGAGCACACGGGAAATCATGCTGTCGAATTCGAACTTGAAATGGGTCACGGCATAACTGTTGTCCAACGCAGGGACAGGGAGAGCGCCTGAAGCATTTTGGCAGCGAATGACAAAGTTCTGTACGACACCCCTGTGTTCGAGCCTGGTCAGTGCAATGACGTGATTTCCCAGGTCGGCGTCCTTGAGCCCCAGTGTCAAGGATTCGAGCGGGCGGAAACTCAGCCCGTCCGGAGCCTTCGGAATATAGGCCAGCAGCTGCAGCTTCCCTGCCACCCGGCGTCCAAACGTATAAGCGCCCTCGATGCGTCGCCCTTCAAGAACCAGCGTGTAGATACCCTCCTGCGGGGTAGTGCCCGGCTTGAACGGTTCCACTTGATGAGGACGGTCATGATCGAGCCCGTCGACCAGTCCCGCCAGCCAATTGAACTGTTCGGAGGACAGAGAGCCCTGCATCTTCTGAGTCAATGCGGCCCTGAGCATTTCGTTCTGCTTGAGCTTGCAGAACAGTTTCGCCTTGAGATCCAGCGACGGGCCGTTGGCAAAGCGGTCGACCAGATGCCACTCATACATCATGCCCGGCCGCAAACCGATCAACGATTTGACGACCGTCGCATTCAGATTTCCCAGTGAAGAACCATCCCTGGAGACGAATGCCACCTGATCATCACCAGGCCAAAGCTGCCATTGAATGAAGAGCTGGGTAAGCGTCATCCAGTCCTGCCCTTTCACCTTGACATTAACGCGATCAGGATCGATCAAGGGGTGGTTCGGGTCAGAACGACGCAGGTGACTGTTCAACCGTTCCATCACCTGGTCTCGCGAATAAGAAACCAGCGTGGGGATATTCAGCTCGTCTTTCGACAGTTCGTAGAGCGCCTTGAAATCCGTGTTCACTCGGGTAAGCATCTCGCGATCCCGCGACGCCGCATTCCTGTACCAGACGGGCGTGGCCACCTGTTCCTCAGCGATTTCCCAATCGATGATTTCATGGATGGCCCCCATCAGTGGCCCTTCACCGTGCCCCCGAGTCCACTCGACCAGGGTGACTCCACCCCACCACCTCGGTTCAAACACAGGGCCTGGCTCGACATAAGAAAGCTCGTCTTTCACGAAAGCTGCGCGATCCTTGCTGAAAGCCTGAGCGGTCAGGAATTCACGATCACGTGGCTCGAAACCCCAGGAGATGAACTGTCGTTTCAATCCGGTCAGATCGGAGAATTCGTACCATTGCTGCCCGGTCGGGGCACCTGGCGCATACAGCACATGTAACTGGAGGTCTGGCGCAGCCCCCCTTGCACGAAACGCAATCATGTCCTTGAACGGCTTGTAGTATTGACGAAACGCAACGCCAAACGCTTCGACTCCCGGATCGCCATGCAGATACCGCTGCACCATATTCTGCCCTTGCGGGCCGATGTGTTTTTGCAGGACGGCGGCGAAGTGGCTGAGCGCAATTTCCTGCCCCAGGACTTCGCGCATGGCTTCGCGAATCCGTGCCTGTGCGAAACGCTGATTGCGTTGATTGGCATATTGCAAACGCAGATCAAACTGGCGGATGGCGAGTTCGATACTCGAAGCCGTCAGTCGAGGATTGGTGTGAAAGGCTTCGAGCTTGATCGTGTAGGGAGCCGCCGTGTCATGCACGCCGTACATGAACAACTGAGTCAGGGTTTTACGCTCGACATGTTCAATACGCCGAGTGCCCATACGCAAAGAATATTCCACTGTTACCCAGACAGTATCAGGGTCCACTCGCCGGGTATCGCCCGCGCTGATGTGGGTTTCGACAACTCCGCGCACGTAGTCCTGAAAAGAAGATACTCCCCCCAGGGCCTCATGCAGGCTCACCTGCCCCCTGAGCAGTTCCTTTTCCAGAGAAGCGAATACTTCCTGATGGTTGGCGGTGGCATCTTTCAACCATTGCGGCCGGGCGTTTCGGTTCATCAGGGCCAGTAGTCTCGCGACCCGCCCCCGGGCAGCGTCGATGACTGCCTGCTGCTGAAGGGTGCTCTCGACCGAACGCACGAGAGCAGGCCGATCCCCGCCCGGCGCCTGTAACCGGCGAAGATGGTAAGCAACGTCGCGCTGTTGTTTTTCAAGAAGCTGGGCGGTGAGAGTCTGGAAGATTTCGCCTTGAATGTTCAGGTAACGGATATCCGGAACGCTGCCGAGCTGCTCGGCATCTTCCTGTGAAAGGCTCCCGAGCAGTTGTGCCCGGGTTTCTGCATTGCCCAGGCGTTGCTGCAACGCTTGATGCATCAAGGTGGGTGTGCGGAATGTTTCCAGGCCGTTCACGGAAGTGTAGAGGACAACCCATTCGTCATCGTCCAGAACCAGTTCGGGGATAGAGCGCCCCGAAAGGTACGTGACAAAGCAGCCGGCGAGCGTTGCGAATCGACCGTTTTCCAGTTGCAGTGAAAGACTGTAGGCCGGAGTCAAAGATGTGCCCTTGATGAAAACGGCATAGCTTTCCTCTACCTCCGGCCGAACGCCTTGCATCTGCACCGTCGCGCCCAATTCCTGCCAGAACAGCGCTGCATAGGCATCCTGCAACTGACGACTGCGCGAAGCCAGCTCACGCCCCAGGCCGTCCTTCCCCGAAGATGCAGCCCAGTATTGCGCCAGCAAAGGCGTGTACTTCTGCGCCAGCGATCCGAGCACATTACCGATCAACGAACCGACGGCTACTACATCCAGCCCTTCAATCCGGTCCTCTTCATCCGTGGAGTCAGGCCAATCGTAGACGCCGTACAGACTGGCGTCATAGACGGGCGCATTGCCGGACACCAGGCACTGCATGAACACGTCCATCAACAACCCGGTCGGTTGTGGATTCGCAATCTCTGAATGCTGGGCGGCAATGTAAGTTTTGCTGATATAAATATTCGGTGATAACTGTTGAAGTTCCTTTAACACCAAATCCTGCAAAAGCGATTTGAACGACGGTAGTGCACCCAGCAAACCTTTCAGGTCGTACCTGCGCTTATTGATTTCACTCAGATGTTTTTCCGCCGATAACCTTCCAACTGCATTCATGATAAAACTCCGTTATTACACAGGATAACCAGACGACAAAACATCGTCCAAGCCGTGCAAACAACTTAACCGGAGCAAAACCAATAAAAAACCCACCGTCCTTTGCAAGACATTTAACAGATCAAACTTAAAAAAAACCAACATACTGATTAACTGACGATTAACAACACAAACCCAGCATTCTCGCGCGCGCCACGGCATGCGTCCGGCGTTCGACGCCCAACTTTGCATGAATTCGCCGGACATGAGTTTTAACGGTATGCAACGAGATGAACAACTTATCCGCTATTTGTTGATTGGAACTTCCCGCCGCAATCAACCCCAACACTTGCGATTCTCTCAGGCTTAATGAATTTTCATTATCACTACCATCAAGAAATGGATGTTCGGGGGACTCAGGGCGAATATCCGAAGCAGCTTCGTCAAACTTCATGACCAGACGCTGCAAGTTGAACTGACAGGCCAGCTTGCGGCCCCTGTCGAAATACTGTCGGGCAGATTCCCGATCATTGAGAATCGACGCCACCTCGCTCATTGCCAGCCACTGCTCGGCTTCCAGAACGATCATCCGGCAAGACTGAGCCTGCTCGAGCAAGGACTGCAGCCGCGCCTGCGGCTGGTGCGCCTGCTTCAAGCGGGTCTCGGCCAGAATCAGCAAATACTCGATACGCGGGATCAGCTCCAGCGTCGCCGGCGGCGCCTGCCGTCCACGCGGGCCACGATAGTGCCTGAGCACTCGACTCAACGCTTCACGAGCCAGTTCGGGTCGTCCCTGTTGCAGCCAGAACTCACTGCTGACCTGCAACAGAACACCGCGATAAACCGTGTCTGGAATCTGCCGCTGCTGCATCAAACGTTCGGCATCGCGCAGGTGCATGAATGCTTGCGAATAATCACCCTGATCAGCGGCCAGTTGCGCCTGACCGAGAAAACCGTACAGCACGCGCTTGTCAAAGCTGCGCAAGCAGTCGTCGAGCCCCTGCTGAAAGAGCTCGGCAGCCCGTATTGATTGCCCCATGCTCAGCGCCAGTCGCCCCCGGCGCAAGGCGATACGGCCCAACAACGGCGTCGGTCGCTCGATGGAGGACTCAAGCATTTCGCAAAGATTGGCCAGCAACTCTTCGGCGCGAGCCGACGCGCCCCGTTGCTCCAGCAGTTGGGCGTGATCAAGCTCCAGCAACGCCTCGAACAGCAATGAGCCCTCGGCCCGTGCCAGGCACAGCGCTTCACGATTGATCGAATGAGCCAGCTCCAGATCACCGCACAGCAACGCTTGCTGAGTGCAGCCCGACAGGCACAGCAGACGGGCCGTCCAGGCCTGCGGCGAAAGATCGTTCAAGGCTTGCTCGAAATGCTCGCGCGCCTCGTCCATATGCCCCTGCAAATGCAACAGCCATCCTTGCTGAGCCTGCCAGCGCGCGATCAATTGCCGTTGCTGACCCGCCGACGGTGGCGGTAGAAAACGCGACAGTTGTCCGATGCATTCCGCCGCCTGGGTAAATCGTCCGGCGAACAGCAACGCCGCCGTGATCAGACCGACCAGTTGCGCCGAGCCCAGCAGCAGTTCCTCGCCGCGTTGCTCGTACAGGCGCAGTAACAACACGACTGTCTGTTCCTCGAACAAATGCTCGAAACTGAAGTGTTGCAGCAGGCTCACCGCCACCTCGTATTCTTCGGCCAGCAGCGCCTGTTCAAAGGCGCATTTCCAATGCTGTCCGGCAGCGAACCACTGACAGGCCCGACGATGCCAGGAACGTCCGGCGGGCCAGGGCTCATCGCGCATCAAGCGCGACAGCGCAGCGCACACCTGCAACCAGTCCGGCGACCCTTGCCAGGGTTCGATAAAACACCCAAGCGTTTGCAGCGTGCGCATCCACTGCGCGCCTTCGCCTGCACCGAACAGGTGATCGCACAGGCTGGCGTTGAACCGCGGCAGATGCGCCAACACCCGCCAGGCCTCGGCCAGTTCCGGGCTCAATCCACTGAACAGTTCGTGTTGCAGATAATCCAGCAGAGTGTCCATGCGTTGCTGCGGCAAGGTCTTTTGCGACCAGTCGCATTTTTGCATCAACAGCATTCGCACCCCGGCGCACCAGCCGCCGCTGCGCTGATGAATGCGAGCAGCCACTTGATCGGCCTGGACGGACGGCAGGTGCCGCAACAATTGCGCGATCTCGCCGCGACTCAACGCCAGCGCCGCGCATTCGCACTCGTACAAGGCGTCATCGAGCAACAGGCGCGGCCAGTTGCATTGCGGGCGTCGACGCGTGCCGATCCACCAGGTGACGGCGGGGCCGGCAAGCGCCAGCATCCGGTCGAGCAGTGCATCCAGCGCCGGCTCTTCAACACGACAGTAATCGTCGAGAAACACCCAGACCGGCGAGGATCGGCGCGCCAGCTCATGCAGCAGCGACGACTCATCCGCCTTGGCCAGCCCCAATGCCTGCGCCAGTCGCTCGCAAAATGCCGCAACACTCATCGACATGCCCGCCAACGGCAGCCAGCACACCGTACATTCGACGGGCGCCTGCAACAGGCATTCGGTGAATAACGTGCTCTTGCCACTGCCGGCCGGTGCGCAGATCAGCCGGACCCTTGCCGCAGATTCGAGCAGTGATGCAGTCAGACGCGGACGTGGAAGATGATGAGCCGAGAGTCTGGGCAAGAATCCCGGACGATCCGGAGCGTGGGTCATGGCGGTCATCGGGTACGCCTTTTTATCGTTGTACGCTCACCCTAGCCCTCTCCCTGCTGCTTGTTGACGAGTATTCAGTACGCTGATTGGCGCCCATAAAAAAGGCGACCGTGCGGTCGCCTTTTTGTCTGCCCCTGTATCGAGACCCTTACCGTACGCCCTCCGAACGCAAGGCCGACGGGGTGTAATCGGCGGCCTTGGCTTCGAAGCCGAATTCGAAGCTGTGCTTCTCTTCGTTCTTCATCCCCAGGGCAATGTAACGGCCGGCGATGATGTCGTAGAGCGCTTCGAGGGTGTAGGCCTGGGCCTGGTGATCGTAGTAGTACTGCGCGTGTCCTTCAGCCACTCGCCACAGTTGCCCGCGACCGTCGTAGTGATCGGCCAGCGCCACTTGCCAGCTGTCCTCGTCGATGTACATGTGGCGCTTGGCGTAGATGTGCCGTTCGTTCGGTTTGACTGTGCCGACCACTTCCCAGACCCGGTGCAGTTCATAGCGGGTCAGGTCCTGGTTGATGTGCCCGGCCTTGACGATGTCGTCGTACTTGAGGCTCGGCGAGTCGAGCTTGTAGCTGTTGTACGGAATGTACATTTCCTTCTTGCCGATCAGTTTCCAGTCGTAGCGGTCCGGCGCGCCGGAGAACATGTCGAAGTTGTCCGAGGTGCGCAGGCCGTCGGCAGCGGTGCCCGGCCCGTCATAGGCAACCTGCGGCGCACGACGGACCCGGCGCTGACCGGCGTTGTAGATCCACGCCAGACGCGGTTCCTTCACCTGATCGAGGGTTTCGTGCACCAGCAGCACGTTACCGGCCAGGCGCGCCGGGGCCGTCACCGACTGCTTGAAGAAGGTCAGGACGTTGGCGGCTTTTTCCGGATCGAGATCCTTCATCAGTTGCGGCACGGCGATCTCTTCTTCGAAGCGGATCGGCGTGTAGCTGCCGTTGGTTTGCGGCGTCACCTGCGTGATGATCCGCCGCAGGTTGCCGCCGTGATAACGGGTGATGTGGTTCCACAACACCTCGACGCCATTTTTGGGAATGGGGAACGCGTAGTAGCGGTTACCGGTGAAATTGGCCAGGCCGTTGCCGTCGTTGATGCTGGTGACGTTGAGTGCGCTGCGTTTGGCCGACTCGTAGATTTCCGGCGGTGCGGCCACGGTGCGATGGGTCGGGTAGACCGGGATCCTGTAGGTTTCCGGGTAGCGCTTGAACATCGCCACCTGGCCGTCGGACAGCTTGTCCTTGTACTTGTCGACGTTGGCGGCAGTAATCGTGAACAACGGTTTTTCGCTGGCAAACGGGTCAGCCAGAAAACCCTTGCTGTCGACTGCTCCGGCGTTTTTCGGGATACCGCCGGTCCAGGCCGGAATCGAGCCGTCGGCGTTGCCGGCCTTCTCGGCGCCCAGCGGTGTCAGGCTGGTGCCGAGCTTGTTGGCTTCGTCCGGCGACACCGCCGCGATCACGTTGGCGGCCAGCAGGCTCAGGGCCAGGACACCGCATTGCAGAATCATCTTGCGCATTGCATTCATCCTTCTCGGGCAGATCAGAAGTTCACACCGAAGCTCAGGGCCACGAAGTCACGGTCTTCGAGGGTGTTGTAGTCACCACCGAAAAAGTCGGTGTAACTGAGGCTCGCGGTATAGGTGTTGCGATAGTCGGCATCGACTCCGACGCTGACAGCCTTGGCGCCTTCGTTGAACAGACCGTTGGGGCCATAGCCGGCGACGTCGTGGGACCAGGACAGGTTGGGCTTGAGGTTGATCCCGCCGATCACGTTGGCGTAATCGAGGATCGCCCGGGCGCGATAGCCCCAGGAGGTGGAAGTAACGAAACCGTCGGTATCCCCCCCGAAACCATACTGGCCGTAGACCGAGTCACGCCCATAACGCAGCTTGCTGCGCGACTCCAGTCCGCCAACCCGCACCACCGCCGCTTCACCGACCAGGGTCAGGCGCTGCGCCCCCCAGACCTGATCGATAAAGTGCGTCAGCGTGCTCTGGATCTGCGTCACTTCCTTGCGTCGGTAACCCTTGTTGTCGGCCCCCGGCGAGGTGACCAGCGGCGACGCGGCACCGCCGGCAATCGGATTGACCAGCGCCAGGGTCAGGTCGTTGGTGTTGACCTGCACCGGCGCATTGGGCCGATAGCTGATCTCGCCGGTCCAGGCGGTGCCGGTCGGCAACGTGGTGGAGAAACTCGCGCCGTACAGGCGAATGTCTTCCGGGTATTCGAGGTAGTACTGGCCGCGCCCGAGCATCACGCTTTGCGCCAGTCCCGAACCGCTGCCGGGCGCCAGGCGGTTGGCGATCCCGACCATGCCCGGCAATGACGCCAGGGTCGACAGACCGGCGGTACTGGTGCCGACGGTCGGCGTGCGGCTGTGGTAGTTCATGAAGTAAAGGCCGTACTCGGTGTCGTCGCCGAGCCAGCGCAGCGCCGTACCCCACTGCCCGGAATCCCGCGCATCGCGGTCGCCGCCACGGGGCACAATCACCCCTTCGCGGGTCACCTGAATCGGCTGGCCGAAGGCTGCCGCCAGCGGCGCCAACGGGGCGATCGCCGGGCTGCCGACGGTGTAGCCGTTGTTGCAACCGTCCGCTGCCACATCGACGCCGAAAAACGTCCCGCAGTTGTCGAGGACGGTCTGATCCCATTCCAGTTGATAGAAGCCCTCGACCGTCAGTTGGTCGGTGAGCCCCTGAGAGGCGAACAGCATGTTCACCGGAATCAGCCCCTCCTTGATCTCCGCACCCGGCCGCCGGAACGCCGAGACGTCGATCGGGTTGATGCTGTTGATCGAGTTGCCGATGAAGGTGCTTTCGCCCCAGCTCACCACCTGTTTGCCGGCGCGCACGGTGCCCGGCAAATCGGCGATGGAGTAGTTGTGATAAACGAACGCGTCAAGAATCTGCGCGCCGGACGACTTCGCGCCTTCCTTGCGTCCCTTGTCACTGATCTGTTTGAACTCGCGGTCTTCGTCCTTGAGTTCGAAGTCGTACCAGTACTTGCCGCGCACAAACACACCGGTGTCGCCGTACTTCAGTTCGAGGTCGTGGATGCCTTTGAAGATCTTGGAAAAGGTCTCACCCTTCTTGAAGTTCAAACGCCCGTCATCACCGGTGGAAGACTGGCCCGTGCCGCCGTTGACCGTACCGACCAGCGACTTGTCGGCATCGCGCATGCCCCAGCTCGCTCCGACCGACAGCGACGAATCGAAGGTGCCTTCGATTTCCCCGATATTGAAAGCGACCGCTTGCGCCTGGGCACAGCAACCCAAAGCCACAGCAGCGGCGAGCGCCTGCGGCGTGAAGATGGCGCGCATTGTTGTTTTTGTCATGCGTCTTCCCCGGTGAGTGACAGAAGGCCCCACCCTACTGCCGCGCCACGGCGAGGATAAGCGCACCAAGGAGGTATTCACGCTGTCGCTCGAAAGGATGAATCCCCGCCTGCGACAAGGGTTTGCGCCCGCCATGAACAGGCTGGATGGACCACTATCAACGCAGCGGATAATGACCACCCCAGTGCGCGCCACTGTTACACGCCCCGCAACAGTGCATGTCCGGAATCGCTATTTTTCCCTGAGGCGCCAGCCCTTATTCTGTGCCGGCTTTCACCGCAGACCGCGAGAAAGCACGAAGTCCCCGACCGAGTCGTCGGCAACCGATTTCTGATGGCGCGAAGCGTTTTTCGATCCATCGCCCCGGTGTTCACTGACGTTGATTTGTAGCTCCTTGATCCAACGTCTTACCTTGGCCGCTGCGTTTGCAGCGGCCTTTTTTATGGGCGTTTAAAAAATGTGGGTGGCGGATTGCAAAGATCCTCCGATTACTGCGTCAGACATTTCCTTGAGTCCCGAACGAATCCCTTCTGCATTAACAGCAACCCGCGAAAACCCTTTCCACACAACGCCCTGTTACTTACGGGCTTCTCGGATTTGATCACCGCCGTTGCGAGGTAACCTGAAACACCTCAACCATTCGCCGGTGACACGGATGTCATCGCCCCCCTGGGCATTTTTCGGGCGAATGAAAACGCACATTCAAAAGGACATGAATATGCCAAAACCTCCACCGTTAGAGCTGGACGCATTACATATCCGGGAGTTCGCCCCGGATGATTACGAGCCATTCAAAGAAACCAATGTGGGTTATTCCTACAGCGGCACATTCGGCCCTGCCGGTGCCAATTCGCAAACGCGTCAATTGATGCATGAAACACAACTTGCCGTTGAACAGGAATTCAACGCAAAAGCCGCCTCGATCCCACAATCCATCGAAGTGGAACTGGCGACCATCAGACTGGAAGGCCCGACGAACCCTCTGCCACCCGCGGCGGCATTGGCTCGCGAAGTGGGCGTCAGGAACACGCTGATTCAACGCAAGAGCGCAGAGTTTCAAAGACAGACCGCCATCGCCAACCGCTTTTATGGCAGCGATCCGCTGGGGAAAACCTTCAAGGATTACCTGGATCAGGCATCTGCCCTTCGACGAGCGCACGGCGCGGGGGTCAAGAGCAGAGCGTTATGGAGTGAATCGTTTCGGGCCGCCCACGAAGCCCGGCTGCTGGGCCAGACATTGGCGCTTCTCAACCAGCAACAGGTCGGCGTGCTCAACTGGCTGGCCACCGTGCAAGCACAGGATCAGGCGGCTGCGGCAGAGGCGCAGCGGCAGGCCGCGGAACGTGCCCGAATTGCGGCGGAGCAACAACGCCAGCGAGATATTGCCGAAGCAGCGCGCCGGGAGCAGGAGGAAATACGTGCACGCGAACAGGCTCGACTGGCCGCATTGGCGGAGAAACAACGTCGGGATGCCGAACAGGCTCGACTGGCGGCCGAGACCGCGCGCCTGAACGCTGAGGCTGAAGCTCGGGAGAAAGAGCGGGTGGCTGCGTTGAAGATCGCCCAGGCCGAAGCACAAGCCAAAGCTGAAACAGCGGCGCTGGCGCTTGCGGCAGAACAGGCTCGGTTACAGGAGGAGAGGAAGCATGTCTTCCCGGCTTCCGGAGCAATGGCCAGCAACGGCCCTGCCGTTTCTTTCGCTTCGACAGCGGTCAACCTCAGCCCGGCCAACTCGGCGGGAATACTCAATGCATTACGTACCGCAACAGCGACCCTGACAGCGACGGGCACGGCGCTGTTCGGCAGTCCGGTATTGATGGGGTTCGCGGCGCTGTTGATGCCTTCAAATCTGGGCAACGGCGAGCGTTTTTCCATGAGTGTTCCTTTCGCCGAGTTGTCGTCCGAGCCGGCAGAGACGCTCCGGGAAATCGCCGATCGACAGGGTACGCTGGAGATGCAAGCCGGGCTCGGCGTCAGGCGACTCGGTGCAGGTATGCAAGTGTTCGTCGCTACGAGCGATGACTTCCATATTCGCTCAAGTGTGCTGGTCCTGAATGCCGCCTACGATCTGCTCAACGACGTATACAAGGTCGCGCTATCGGACTCGCCCACCGACTACTTGACCTGGACACCCGCTATCTCGCCGGGTGACGCCTCGACCGCCTCGCCAATAGTGGATACCGATTCTCCCGCTTACTCCGGGGTATCCATCGTGCCGGTTGAAGGACGGCTGGATTTGAATCCGATACTGGTGGAAGGCTGGGATCGATTCATCATCGTGTTTCCGGCTGATTCGGGGATTGAACCGCTGTATGTGGTTTTCAGCAGTCCTTATGAGGGGGCCGATGTCGAAGGAATGTATAGCGGGCGCGATTTCAATCCGGATAGAGCTGGCGGAGAAATTCAGAAGCTGGATTGGAATCCGATGAAGACTTCAGAGGACGGATTGAAGCTCGTCAAACTGCATACAGCCCGGCTTCCAAGGTCCGCAGCGAACGAGGTAATGATTGATCGACTCGAAAAAATAATCAGAGGGGAGTTAGATATAACCGACACGGACAAGCGCTACTACTCTCACGAAATCAGAGAGCTTGAGCGTTTCCGAGCACTGGGGATCAGCGATACCGAAGGCCCCGGTACAAATACACCAATCTGGAACAATGCGCATACGGCCACCTTGGAAGACTTTCAATTAAAGGATGACCCTACCCTGCTTTACACCGCTGAGGCATTAGCTGCTGACAATGACCAACAGGAACGTGAGTTCCGAGAGTTCTTAAAGGAGATGTGGAAGTGAACACCATTGAACAGATTGTATTAAATGAACCACTCGACGACATCGTCACTGTATTCGCGCTATTCAAAGCCCATCCACATCTGGACATGATGATCTCGCGTTTTAATCCTGAATCCATCAGGCATGGGGAACTTCAAAGGTCTTATGCCAAACTCTTTGAAGAGGGAATATTGGCAACCGGCGAGAAAGGATTGGCCAAGAAAGGCCCGAACTGGTCCCCTCCAAAGTTCATGACCGAAAACAGATACACCTGATCAGCAAATCAGCCACCAGGCTCCCGCCTGGTGGCCACTTCAAGCTACAACGAATACTTCTGCAAATTCCCCATCATCTCCTTCAGCGCCTCAATGTTGTCCTTCGGATGCGCCGCCCCTTCGAAATCACAGATCTGCTGCCAGTGCGCCGCGACATCTTCCGGGGAAAATCCGACGCGAGGATCGAACCCGGCACCAAGGCTGCGTTCCCAACGCACCTTGCCCATCCAGCCGCCGCCGACTTCGAACAGGCCCGAGGTTTCCTGGCACTGCTCGCTGGCCAGGTACACCACCAACGGGCTGACCAGCTCCGGCTTGAGTTGTTCGAACACTTGCGGCGGGATCAGGCCTTCAGTCATGCGCGTACCGCCGGTGGGGGCAATGGCGTTGACCAGGATGTTGTTCTTGCGACCTTCGATGGCCAGGGTGCGGGTCAGGCCGTAGAGACCGAGTTTGGCCATGCCGTAGTTGGACTGGCCGAAGTTGCCGTAGATGCCCGAAGTCGATGCGGTGAAAATCACTCGCCCATAGTTCTGCTCACGCATGTGTGGCCACGCGGCGCGGGTCACCTTGTAGGCGCCTTCGACGTGGACGCGGTAGACCAGATCCCAGTCGGCGTCTTCCATTTTGTGGAAGGATTTGTCACGCAGGATCCCGGCGTTGTTGACCACCACATCGACGCGGCCAAACACATCGAGGGCGTTCTGCACCAGTTTGTCGCCGTCGGTGACCGAGTCATGGTTGGCTTCGGCGATGCCGCCGGCCTCGCGGATTTCCGCCACCACGCGATCAGCGGCCGAAGCGTTGGCGCCTTCACCCTGGGTCGAGCCGCCGAGGTCGTTGACCAGCACTTTGGCGCCCTGTTTGGCGAACAGCAAAGCGTGAGCGCGTCCCAGGCCACCACCGGCACCGGTGACGATCACGACTTTATCTTCGAAACGCACAGAATCATTCATCGGGGCAACTCCAGCAGACCTGAGGGACAGTGTCCCTGAGTGTCAGGCACAGGGCGTGCGGTCACAACGAACACGGCTGAGGCTGAATGGTGCGCGATAAGGCTGGGGGATGATGAAACGTGCCGAGGCGTCAGGCGCCTCGGGCACCAAGTCAGGAGCACGCCACCTTGCGCGGTGGCAACACGAAGTGATCGCGAAATTCGAGGTAGTGCTTGAGCACCTGCACCGGCGCTTCGCTTTGCGGGTAATGGCCGATGCCCGGCAACAGCACGGTGTCGGCGTCGGGGATCAGCTCGCGATAACGCTCGACCATGTGCGCCCCGGAGATCGGATCGACTTCGCCATCGATCACCCGCAGCGGCACCTCGCCACGCTGCATCGCCGCGACCCAGCGATCACGCTGAACGCGGCGCTCGGGAATGTAGTGAATCAGCTTGTGCATGACGCGTTGCCCGCGATTGCATTCGATCAGGCTCCAGAAATCATCCATTTCGCTTTCGCTGGGCCGGGTGTCCGGGCCGAAAATCTGCTGGAAGCTCTTGACCAGCGCATCACGGGAGAAGGCCCGACCGATCATCCAGCCCAGAGGGCTGAGCAGCAGTTTTTGCGCCAGCAGCGGTCGATGGGTTTCCGGGAACAGACCACCGTTGAGAAACACGCAACTGGCGACCTCGATCAGATCTTCGTAATGCCGGGCCAGCAACTCCTGGGCAACACTGTCACCGTAGTCGTGGGCCAGAATGTGCACCGGTTGTTCGACCGACAGATGCGCCAGCAAGGCCTGTTGCAGATCGGCCTGTTCCAGCAGGCTATAGGTGTGATTGAGCGGTTTGGCCGAGTCGCCGAAGCCGAGCATGTCGCAGGCAATCACCCGGTAGCGCTGGGACAGCGGCTGCCACAGGTAATGCCAGTCCCAACTGGCCGTCGGAAAGCCATGGATCAGCAGCAGCGGTTCGCCCTGCCCGGCCGTCCAGTAACGGATCGGCTGACCACGGAAGACAAACGTCTGGCCGCGTTTGCGCCAGACACTCAGAGGGATCTCGGCGAGAGGCATTAGAGTCTATACCCCGGGTCTTGTTTATCGAGTTTGCGCAGCAGCGCCGGCCAGGCCAGCGCGCCACCCATGCCTTGAGCACTTTTGGTGACGCCGGCAATCATCGCTTTGGCGCCTGCCAGAATCTGCGGTTCGATGGCGATCAGTTCGGCACCGCCGGTCTGCGCCATGACCTGAATGTCGCACGCACGCTGAAAGGTGAACATCATCAGGAACGTGTCGGCGATGGTGCCGCCACAGGTCAGCAGACCGTGATTGTGCAGCATCAGGAAATTGCTGTCGCCCAGATCCGCCTGCAACCGCGCTTTCTCTTCATGGTTGAGCGCCACACCTTCGTAGGCGTGAAAGGCCAGGCTCGACAACACGAACAGCGATTGCTGACTGATCGGCAACACGCCCTGCTTCTGCGCCGACACCGCAACACCGGAAGCGGTGTGGGTGTGCAGCACGCAGGCCACGTCGTGCCGCACTTCGTGCACGGCGCTGTGGATGGTGTAGCCGGCGGGATTGATTTCGTATGGGCTGTCCATGAGTTTGTTACCGGCCTGGTCGACCTTCACCAGACTCGAGGCGGTGATCTCATGGAACATCAGGCCGAACGGGTTGATCAGGAAATCTTCGGTGCCGGGCACCTTGGCGGAAATGTGGGTGAAGATCAGATCGTCCCAGCCATGCAGCGCGACCAGACGATAACAGGCGGCCAGATCGACCCGGGCCTGCCATTCCGCGGCACTGACCTGGTCTTTGACACTCACGGACGAAGGGACGGGGGCTACGCTCACTGTATGCACCTCTGCGTTCTTATTGTTTTTGCGTGTGTCAGCAGTCTAGTCAGCCCCGGACCGTCGCGTAGTTGCATTGGCAGCCAGCTTGATGACTGAACGAGTCAGCGACGCAAACAGCTTGGATCCATGTCAAAGCAACGACGCCAACAAAGGCGCGGCGAACAGATTGAGCAGCCCCGTCAGCACCATCACCAGCCCCGCCACCGAGCCCTCTTCACCGCCCACTTCATGGGCGCGACTGACGCCCGCGCCATGAGCCCCCACGGCAAACAACGCTCCACGAGCCAAGGCACTGCGCAACGGCAGCCACTTGAGCAGCACACCGCCGAGCATGGCGCCGATCACCCCGGTGAACATCACGAACACCGCTGTCAGCTCAGGCACGCCACCGAGGTCCTGCGCCAGCGGCATGGCGAACGGTGTGGTGATCGAGCGCGGCACCAGCGACAGCGTCACCGAACTGTCCAGCGCCAGCGCTTTCGCCAGGCCGAACGAGGTGGCGATCGACGCAGCGCTGCCGGCCAGAATGCCCAGCAGCAACGCCGACCAATGCCGCACCAGCAGGCGTCGCTGTTGCCAGATGGGCACCGCAAACGCCACGGTGACCGGCCCGAGCACCAGCATCAGCCAATGGGTGTTGCTCGAATATTCGGCATAAGCGGTGTGCAGCGGCACGGCAAGCGCCAGCAGCAACGCGGGGACCAGAATCAGTGGCGACAGCACGTAACGTCCGGTCCGCCGATACAGCCAGCGACTGAACAGATAAGCCAGCAAGGTGAACGCCAGCCAGAACATCGGCATCAGCTCAAGCTTCATGGGACCGCCTCAGGCGCACGGCCAGCTCCACGGTGAACGCGGTCACCAGCATCACCATCAGCGTACTGGCTGCGATCACCAACAAAATCCGCCAGCCGTCATCGCGCAGCAACGCGCCGTAATCCAGCAGGCTCATCAGCGCCGGAATGAAGAACAGCAGCATCTCGGCCATCAACAAGCCTGCGCCCATTTGCAGCGCCGCCGGTTTGACCCAGCCGAACGCAAAACCCAGCAGCAACAGCGCCATGCCGATCACGCCGCCGGGAATCGGCCAGGCCAGCCACGCTGCGATCTGGCAGCCGAGCAGGTAAAGAGCAAGCAGCACGGCCAGTTCGGCCAGCAGGCGAGAGAGGTATTTGACGGTTGAGACTTTCATCGGTGAGCTCCTTTCGGATGCCTATCTTACGAAGCTGACTGCCATCTCCGAAGCGAATTGTTAGACTCAAAGCCATTCCAATCTGGAATCAGGCCATGGAATTCAAACAACTCAGAAGTTTCGTCGAAGTCATGCATCAGGGCGGTTTCACTCAAGCTGCAAAAAACCTGCACATCAGTCAGTCCGCTGTGAGCAAGCAAATCGCCCAGCTCGAACAGAGCCTCGGCACGCCTTTGCTTGAACGACTCGGCTCGCAGATACGCCTGACCGCCGCCGGCAGCGTGGTGCTGCACCGGGCCGAAGGCATGCTGCGGTTGCGCGATGAATTGCTCAGCGAACTGGATGACCTCAGTCATCTCGCGCGCGGCGAGTTACGTCTCGGGTTGCCATTGCTCGGTAGCGATGCGTTGTTTGCCGGGCTGTTCGCCGAGTACCGACGGCGCTACCCGAACATCAGCGTGCAGTTGCTTGAAGGCGGCAGTCGCAACATCGAACAGGCGGTGCTCAGCGGGGAGCTGGAGTTGGGTGGCAGTCTGCTGCCGAAGGATCCGCAATTCGACTTTCAGCCATTCTGCGATGAACCGCTGGATGCGCTGCTGCCTGTGGATCACCCACTGGCGGCAAAAGGTGAAATCGGTCTGGAGGAGCTGGCAGATACGCCGTTTCTTTTGTATCAGCGCAGTTTCGTGCTCAACGATCGTTTGCTCCAGGCGTGCCAGCAAATGGGCTTCACCCCGAAGGAAGGCGGGCGCAGCGGGCAGGCGGATTTTCTCGCGGCGCTGGTCGCCGCCGGACAAGGCGTGGTGTTGCTGCCCAGCGTGGTGGCGCGCGGTCTGGTGCGGCCAGGCGTGGTGCGCCTGGCCCTGAATGCGCCAGACTACTTGCGCTGGGATATCGCTTTCATCTGGCGCCGGGGTGCCTACCTGTCGAAGGCTGCACAGGCCTGGCTGGCGCTGCTGCGTGAGCGCGGGATCACCCCTTGAGGATGGCGATCAACTGTTCCAGCCAAGGCTCGGCGTCGGATTCCGGGGTAACGCTTTCGCTGGCGTCAATGCGCAGCATGTCCTGCACTTCGCGCACACCCAGCTCGCCGAACAATTCGCGCAATTGCTCGCCGCCGCCGCAGAAAGTGTCGCCGTAGCTGGCGTCGCCCAGTGCGATTACCCCGCCGGGCAAACCACGCCAGGCTGCCGGCAGTTGATCACGAATGGCCGAATACAACGGTTGCAGGTTGTCCGGCAGTTCGCCCATGCCGGTGGTCGAGGTCACGCCGAGCAAGGCTTCAGGGCCAAACGCCTGGAGATCGGCGAGGCTGGCGCGCGAGTTGTAGAAGGTTTCAAAACCGGCGGCGTTCAACAGGCTCTGAGCGTGGCGAGCGACTTCTTCGGCCGTGCCGTACACCGAGCCGGAGAGGATGGCGACTTTCATCAATCTGATCCTGAAACTGAAAAAAGAGCGGCGATAGTAACAGCCAGCGACGCCATGATGCGATTGGCTCTCGATAAGGGCTGCCGGCCAGTAGACAGCGCTGGACGATCTTCTAGAATGCCAGCCACTGACAACCTTGAAAGGATTCAAAGATGATCAATGCCAGCCTGCTGCAAATGGTGATCAACGCGTCGAACGACGGGATTGTGGTAGCAGAAAAAGAAGGCGATCAGGACAACATCCTGATCTACGTGAATCCGGCTTTCGAAAAACTGACCGGCTACACCAGCGAAGAAATTCTCTATCAGGACTGCCGTTTCCTGCAGGCCGGGGATCGCGACCAGGCCAGTCTGGAACTGATTCGCGATGTTTTGAAAAACGGTGGTTCATGCCGGGAAATCCTGCGCAATTACCGCAAGGATGGCACTCCCTTCTGGAACGAACTGTCTCTTTCGACGGTAAAAAATGCCGACGACGGGCAGACCTACTTTGTCGGCGTACAAAAGGACGTTACGGTTCAGGTCAAGGCGCAGCAGCGGGTGGCGCAACTGGAAGCCCAGGTTGCGGCACTGGAAGCAGAAATTGCTGCCTTGAAAGCGACGAACGGCGTAAACAAAACAGCGAACTAATTGTCATTAACTACAATCACCAATGACTTTGTAATTATTCATTTCGAGTTAGCCATGCAGCGTGACGCCCTCCTGACCCAGGATGAGCTGGATTTCATCCAGACCATGCAACACAACCCGCAACTCAATGTGCGGGATGCGACGTCGAGCCTGCTGGTCAACGGTGGTTCGCAGATCCGTGATCTGCTCACGCGCCTGGCGGCCCATGAGCAAGTCACCATCCAGGCCAACTTCGAAAATCAGCAGATGACCTTCCCGCTGCATCTGGTGGAAGACGAGTTCCACGCCCTGCATCTGCGTCTTGGGGTGCCGAGCATCTATGAAGACGGGCCGATGGTGCGTCCATGGCGCCTGACCCTGGAAGAGCCGGTGGCACTGGAAAATGCCAAGGGCCAACCGGGCACGCTGTGGGTTCACGAGGTTTCGCACAAGGGTGTGCTGCTGGAAGTGCGCAACAAGACCAAGCCGCCGAAGCATTTTGCGTTGTGGTTCAGCCCGTCGGGCTACGAGCGGATTGCCCTGCGCGGGACCTTCGAGCGGGAAACCGAAAGCGGCTTTTATGCTTACGAGCTAAGCCAGAGCGATGCCGACGAAACCGAGCGCCTGCGCCAGTTCATCCTGCAACAGCATCGTTTGACCCACCCTGCCCTGCACACCTGATTCTCAGGTATCCAGCGTCCCCGCCAGAAACTGATTCATGCGCTGGCGCATGGTCGATCCTTCATTGCCCAGACAGCCGACCGATGATCCCGCCAGGCTGTCCTGCGCCAGGTCGGCAGCATCCCCCGCCAGCATCAACTGACAATCAAGACTCAACGCCAGACGATTCAGCCGACGCGGCAACTCGGGTGCCGGGGCGTGATTGGAAAACAGCACCAGCGCCTCGGGCTTGATCTTCTCGCACACCAGCGTCAGCTCATCGAACGGTTGACCGGTGGTTAGCACACGAACCCCCGCGTCATTGCCGCTGAGAAACAGCGCTGCCACCAACAACTCAAGCTCGCGGCACTGACCGGCCAGCGCGCTGACGATCACCTTGCGCGGCTGCGTGCCCCGCAGCACGACGATGCGCTGCAGCACCTTCGCCCGTAGAAAACCATCGAAGAACAGCCACTCACTGGTTTGTCCGAACGCATCCTGACGCTGCAGCATTTGCAGCCACAGCGGCATCAGGATGTCCTGAAACACCACGGGCAGAGCATAGGAGGAGAAAATCTGACCGTAGACGCGATCAAGCAACTGATCGTCGAACGAACTGACTGCCTGCCGGACCTGTTCCTGCCACTGGAGATAGTCCGCCTGCACCAGATCATCGGGAATGAAGTGGGCCAGCACTTTCATTGGCTCGGTCTTGGCCAGGATCTTGCCGACCTTGCTCACCGAAACGCCCCGATCGATCCAGTCGACGATGCTGCGAACGCGCTCGATATCGGTCATCGAATACAGACGATGCCCACTTTCGGTGCGTGTCGGCTGGATCAAACCATAGCGGCGCTCCCACGCGCGCAGCGTGACCGGGTTCACGCCGGTCAGACGCGCCACCTCGCGGATCGGGAACAACTCCTCGCGCTCCAGCGCAACAGGCGCCTGCAAAGCAGGGCGAACGTCTGTGATCACAGGCATTGGTGCGGACACGTCCTTGTTGGCAAAGTTGGATCCATTCTACTCCTGATGCCCTATGAGGGTTCAAGCAATCAAATGGGACGAAAGTCTCTGGTTCGACACGAAAATGAGGAATAATCCTTGCTTGTCAAAAAACGCAGCCCTCTACCCCGGCGCTGCGTCAGGCGAAACTCCTACCCGGAGCGACGCACCTGCAATACGGAGATACACAATGTCTACTTCCCCCGTGACGCTGATGGTAGCGCGTCGTGTCGCCAATGGTCGTTATCAGGACCTGATCGCCTGGTTGCGAGAAGGCGAACAACTGGCCACCGACTTCCCCGGTTATCTCGGCTCCGGCGTACTGGCACCGCCTCCCGGCGACGATGAATTCCAGATCATTTTCCGCTTCGTCGACGAACAGACCCTGCACGCCTGGGAACACTCGGCATCGCGCACTGCATGGCTGGCCCGTGGCAGCGATCTGTTTGCCCACCCGACGGAACATCGGGTCAGCGGGATCGAAGGCTGGTTCGGTGCTGCCGGTCATCGCCCGCCGCGCTGGAAACAGGCCGTGGCGATCTGGCTGGCGTTCTTCCCGGTGTCGCTGCTGTTCAACTTCGTGCTGGGCCCGCTGCTCGCTGAAATGAGCCTGTTGCCGAGAGTCTTCATCAGCACGCTGTGTCTGACCCCGTTGATGGTCTATTTCTTCATTCCGCTGTCGACCCGCCTGCTGGCCGGCTGGCTCAACCCGGCGCCTGCACGCCCGCTGCCTGCCGCCCCCTCCACACAAAATCGCTGAAGCCGTCGCTCGCGTCGCTGTTATAGTTTTTGCTCTGACTTCGACGCGAGCCGTACATGACTTCCTCCACAGCTCCCTTCCTCATCACCGGCGCCGGCCAGCGGGTTGGCCTGCATTGTGCGCAGCGTCTGCTGGAAGACGGCCATCGGGTGATCTTTACCTACCGCAGCGAACGACCGGGGGTGAAGACGTTGCGGGATCTGGGCGCCCTCGGGTTGCATGCGGATTTTTCCAGTGAAGCTTCGATCCTCGCGTTCATCACCGAACTGAAGACTCACACCGACAGCCTGCGCGCCATCGTGCACAACGCCTCGGAGTGGCTGGCGGAAACCGACGACGGCGAAGCCGAAGCCTTCAGCCGCATGTTCAACATTCATATGCTGGCGCCCTACCTGATCAACCTGCATTGCGCCGAACTGCTGCAACGTTCGAGCCCTGCCGACATCATCCACATCAGCGATGACGTCACGCGCAAGGGCAGCAGCAAACACATCGGCTATTGCGCCAGCAAGGCCGGACTCGACAGTCTCACGTTGTCCTTCGCTGCGCGCTACGCGCCGTCAATCAAGGTCAACGGCATCGCGCCAGCCCTGCTATTGTTCAATCCCGACGACGACGCGGCGTACCGCGCCAAGGCGCTGGCCAAGTCCGCGCTGGGCATCGAACCCGGCAGCGAAGTGATTTATCAGAGCCTGCGTTATCTGCTCGACAACCCGTATGTCACCGGCACGACCCTGACCGTCAACGGCGGGCGGCACGTCAAGTAAAACGCCCCCCGCGAGGATGCTCCATGACCCGTTCCCTGCCCGAGAATTACCGCGAGATCCTGATCGGCCTGGGTGAAAACCCTGACCGCGAAGGACTGCTCGACACACCGGTGCGGGCGGCCAAGGCCATGCAGTATCTGTGTCACGGCTACGAACAGAGCGTTGAAGAGATCGTCAATGGCGCGTTGTTTGCCTCCGACACCGACGAAATGATTATCGTCGCCGACATCGAGCTCTATTCGTTGTGCGAACATCACCTGCTGCCCTTCATCGGTAAGGCCCATGTGGCTTATATTCCGACGGGCAAGGTGCTGGGGCTGTCGAAGATCGCACGGCTGGTGGACATGTTCGCCCGCCGCCTGCAGATCCAGGAAAACCTCACCCGCCAGATCGCCGAGGCGGTCCGGCAAGTCACCGATGCCGCCGGTGTCGCGGTGGTCATCGAAGCCCGGCACATGTGCATGATGATGCGCGGTGTCGAGAAACAGAATTCGACCATGAACACCTCGGTCATGCTCGGCGCCTTCCGCGAGTCGAGCAACACCCGCCAGGAGTTCCTGCAATTGATTGGACGGAGCAAGTAAATGCCACAACTTCAACCGGGAATGGCGCGCATCCGGGTCAAGGATCTGCGCCTGCGCACCTTTATCGGGATCAACGAGGACGAAATCCTCAACAAGCAGGATGTGCTGATCAACCTGACCATCCTGTATGCCGCGCAGGAAGCGGTGCGTGACAACGACATCGACCACGCGCTGAACTACCGCACCATCACCAAGGCGATCATCGCCCACGTGGAAGGCAACCGCTTCGCGCTGCTCGAACGCCTGACCCAGGAGCTGCTGGATCTGGTGATGGCCAACGAGTCGGTGCTGTATGCCGAGGTTGAAGTCGACAAGCCGCATGCCTTGCGTTTTGCCGAGTCGGTGTCGATCACCCTCGCCGCCAGCCGCTAAGCTTCAAGCCTTGAGCTTCAAGCGGTAAGCTAGGGGCACCCACCATCCAGAATCTTGCAGCTTGGAGCTTGCCGCTCTCAGCTGTCTGAAAGAGACTTCCATGACCGAACAACAACGCCTCGAACTCGAAGCCGCCGCCTTCCGCCGGCTGGTCGCCCACCTGGACAGCCGCAAGGACGTGCAGAACATTGACCTGATGAATCTCGCCGGGTTCTGCCGCAACTGCCTGTCCAAGTGGTACAAGGCCGAGGCCGACGAGCGCCGGATCGAGGTCAGCCTCGACGATGCCCGTGAAGTGGTTTACGGCATGCCGTACGCCGACTGGAAAGCCCAATATCAGCAAGAAGCCAGCGCCGAACAGCAAGCGGCGTTTGCCAAAGGAAAACCCAATGAGTGATCTGAACACCCTGCGCGCCAGCCTCAAGAGCGGCGAACACGTTTTTGCCGACACCCTGTCCTTCATCGCCGCCGGTTACGACTACCAGCCGCAGGCGTTCAACAACGGTGGCGTGGAAAACGCCGCCGGGCAGAACGAAGGTTCGTGCAAGACTTTGGGTCTGGCGCTGCTGGAAGGCTTGAGCGATGAAGAAGCGCTGCTGGCATTCGGCGAACACTACCGTTCGGTCGTGGCAACGCCTGAAGGCAGCGATCACGGCAATATCCGTGCGCTGATCCAGCACGGTCTGACGGGCGTGAAATTCGAAGCGCAACCGCTGACCCGCCGCTGATTCCGAGCGAATCGCAGGCATGAAAAAACCGGCCAATTGGCCGGTTTTTTTCGTCAGATTGTCTCGTCCTGAATAAGGTTTACACCTTCTGGCTTCTTATCAGGAGGGTGCAATGGATTCGGGCGCAAAACGCAGTCAACGCGATTACACGCTGACTTTTAAATTGTCGGTTGTCGACCAAGTCGAAAAAGGCGAGTTGAGTTATAAAGAGGCTCAACGGCGCTACGGAATTCAGGGTCGGTCGACGGTGTTGGTTTGGTTACGCAAGCATGGTCGGCAAGACTGGAGCCAAGGCGCCTCCATTCGTTCCCAAAGGAACCGACCGATGGACGAGCCCACTTTGCCCTTAACTCCCGAGCAGAGAATCAAAGAGCTTGAGGAGCAGTTGGCGCTGGCGAATCAGAAAGCCAAGTTTTTTGAAGACGTGGTGGACGTACTGAAGAACGACTACGGCGTTTCTGTCGTAAAAAAGCGGCCCGGCAAGTCGTTGCGCAGACCCAAACCCTGAGTGTCAGCAGGGCTTGCCAGTTTATGGGGATCAGTCGCCAAGCCTTTTACAAACGTAATCGCGTCTATCGGGCTCGTATCGAGCAAGATCAGAAACTCATCCAGTTTGTGCAGACAATCCGAGTACGCCAACCCTGCATTGGCGCCCGCAAATTGCACTCGTTGATGCACGCGGAGCGTGAGAAACAGGAGCTGCATGTCGGCCGCGATCGGTTATTGGCGGTCTTGCGTGATTACCGCCAACTGGTCCGCAGGAAGCGGGCTTATCACAAAACGACCGACAGTCATCATCACTTCCGCTGCCATCCCAATCTGCTCAAACCAGGCCCGTCGCAAGTTGTCGCTACCGGTCCGGAACAGGTCTGGGTGGCCGATATCACTTATCTGTCCACCAAGCGTGACGATCCGGTTTATTTGAGTCTGGTGACGGATGCCTTCTCGAGAAAAATAGTCGGCTATCACGTGCATAGCAGCTTACATGCCGACTCGGTGGCTCAAGCCTTGCGCATGGCTTTGAAGACGCGTCGAACATGCCAGAAACTGGTTCATCACTCAGATCGAGGTGTGCAGTACTGCTCGGCGCTTTATCAAAAGCTCCATGCCAAGCATGGCATCACGTGCTCAATGACTGATGGCTACGACTGCTACCAAAACGCCCTGGCAGAGCGGGTCAACGGCATCTTGAAGACAGAGCTCTTGCTCCACCGGCCGACAGACTTGGCGCAAGCAGAACAAATGGTGCGGGAGGCGATCTTGATCTACAACCAGGAGCGCCCGCACCTGTCCTTAAAATACAAAACGCCCGATGCGGTGCATCGGGCGTTAGGGTGAAACAGGTGTAAACCTATTTCAGGACTAGACAGATCGTTCCCACGCTCTGCGTGGGAATGCAGCCGGGGACGCTCCGCGTCCCAAGGACGCATAGCGTCCAGATGAGGCATTCCCACGCAGAGCGTGGGAACGATCATTGTCGTGTTGTCTGCGATCTTAGAACGAAGCGTTCTGCAGACCGTCCAGGTAACGCTCGGTGTCCAGTGCCGCCATACAGCCAGCGCCGGCCGAGGTGATGGCCTGACGGTAAACGTGGTCGGCCACGTCGCCGGCAGCGAAGATGCCTTCGACGCTGGTCGCGGTGGCGTTGCCTTCACGGCCGCCCTGAACGACGAGGTAACCGTCCTTCAGCTCCAGCTGACCTTCGAACAGCGAGGTGTTCGGGGTGTGGCCGATCGCGATGAACACGCCGTCGACCTTGATTTCGTCGAAGCTGCCGTCGTTGTTCTTCAGACGTGCACCGGTCACGCCCATGTTGTCGCCCAGCACTTCGTCCAGGGTCGCGTTCAGTTTCAGCTCGATCTTGCCTTCGGCCACACGGGCGTTGAGCTTGTCGATCAGGATCTTCTCGGCGCGGAAGGTTTCGCGACGGTGGATCAGGGTGACCTTGCTGGCGATGTTGGCCAGGTACAGGGCTTCTTCGACAGCGGTGTTGCCGCCACCGACAACGGCCACCGGCTTGTTGCGATAGAAGAAACCGTCGCAGGTCGCGCAGGCCGAAACGCCTTTACCCATGAACGCCTCTTCCGACGGCAGGCCCAGGTAACGAGCGCTGGCGCCGGTAGCAATGATCAGCGCGTCGCAGGTGTAGGTGCCGCTGTCGCCGGTCAGGCTGTATGGCTTGGAAGCGAAGTCCACAGCATTGATGTGATCGAAGACGATCTCGGTTTCAAAACGCTCGGCGTGCTCACGCATGCGCTCCATCAGCACCGGGCCGGTCAGACCATGGACGTCGCCCGGCCAGTTGTCGACTTCGGTGGTGGTGGTCAGTTGACCGCCGGCCTGCATGCCGGTGATCAGCAGCGGCTTGAGGTTGGCGCGGGCAGCGTAGACGGCAGCGCTGTAACCGGCAGGGCCGGAACCGAGGATGATCACTCGCGAATGACGGACTTCAGACATGAACCTGCTCCTGTTGACCGGCCAAGACACCTGGCCGGACGCCGGACTGCCGGCGGGAATAAAAAAGGACTGTGGATAACCTTGGGGAAGGCGTGAGCTCGACAGTCCTGTAAAAAGTTGGGTGCAGCGTATCGAGGGGGGCAAGATTAAGGAAATACGGTTTAACAATCCAGCTCATAGGTGGTCTCTATGCCGACACACTGACGAGATGGACGTCTTTGTTACAGTGAATGTCGATCCCGCTGCCGCGCTTTCACAGGTTCTGCAAAGTCGGTAAGGTCGGCGCGTTTTCCCTTGCTCGGAGCACCTTATGCCCGCCCCTGTTCTGTCCGGCCCGCAATACCTGCGCGAAGGCCTCAAACTGGTATTGAGCCCGGGCCTGCGCCTGTTCGTGCTGCTGCCGCTGGCCATCAACCTGGTGCTGTTCGTCGGATTGATCTATCTGGCCGGTCACCAATTCAGCCTGTGGGTCGACACGCTGATGCCGTCGCTGCCCGAATGGCTGAGCTTTCTCAGTTACATCCTGTGGCCGCTGTTCGTGGTGCTGGTGGCGTTGATGGTGTTCTTCACCTTCACCATGCTGGCCAACGTGATCGCCGCCCCATTCAACGGTTTCCTCGCGGAAAAGGTTGAAGTGGTGGTACGCGGTACCGACGACTTTCCGGCCTTCAGCTGGGGTGAACTGATCGCGATGATCCCGCGTACCCTGGCCCGGGAAATGCGCAAACTCGGTTACTTCCTGCCCCGGGCGATCGGCCTGTTCATCCTCTCGTTCATCCCGGTGGTGAACATCGTCGCCGCACCGCTGTGGCTGCTGTTCGGGGTGTGGATGATGGCAATCCAGTACATAGACTACCCGGCGGACAACCACAAGCTCGGCTGGAACGAGATGCTCGCCTGGCTGCGGCAGAAACGCTGGCAGAGCATGAGCTTCGGCGCAATCGTCTATCTGGTGTTGCTGATTCCGGTGGTCAACATCCTGATGATGCCGGCCGCCGTGGCGGGCGCTACGTTGTTCTGGGTGCGCGAGCGCGGGGCCGAGGCGCTGGTTCAGGAAAAAGCCTGAACCCCGCCTCGGGTTCGTATCGTTTCAGCGAAAAATGACCCACAAGCCCAACAGCACCATCGCCCATAACAAAAGACCTGGCACGATGATCAGGAAGTTCCAGACGTTGAGGCGATTGTTGCTCTGGCCTTCAGGGTCATTGGCGGCCAGGTTGATCAGACGCTGGCCTTCACTGGCCACATAGGCTCTGACAGGCAACAGGGCTACAGCATATGCCGCCAGATAAGCCAGGTTCTCGAATTGACCGGATAGCTTTTCGAGTACCGCAGCAGCCAGAGTCAATACAACAAAGACTGTCGCCCACTGTTCAAGGTCCCAATCTGACTTGCGCCCGCTGTCGTGGATCGCCTTGTCGGCCTGGCGGAAAAGCCTGTGGACGAAGAAGATGTAAAACAGTCCTCGCGCCAGCGGCCACGATTCTTCCTGGGTCCGCTGCTTGTACAGACTCCAGTTCTTGTAAGACCAGTAGTAGAAGTACAAACCGAAACTGAGCACCGACAGCAAAATGAACTTCCAGCGGGCGACCACGTAAAACCCGCTCGCTTGTACATCCTCGCTCAACAGATTCGCCTCGGGCGGCGCATAAGCATTTTCAGTCATGACTCTCTCCCTGATTGAAGTATTCGAAAGGCTAACGACCGCCCCCGCTAAATGTTGAGGCCCTGCCAAAAAAGCCTGTCATCAATCCATCATCAACCCGACACAATGACGACATGGCCTCAGCCGACACTGAGGCCATGACGACAGCTCTACATATCACCCTCATCAGCGAAACTTTCCCACCGGAAATCAACGGCGTGGCCAATACCCTTGGCCGCTTGTGCGACGGCTTGCGCGCACGCGGGCATCGGGTGGAACTGGTGCGACCGCGTCAGGCCGACGATCCGCAGCGAAGTGAAGATGACTCGCTGCTGCTGTGCCGAGGCTGGCCGTTGCCGGGTTATCCGGGGCTGCAATGGGGGCAGTCGTCGATGCACAAACTGCTGCGACGCTGGACGCGCCAGCGCCCGGACGTGCTCTATATCGCCACCGAAGGCCCGCTCGGGCTGTCGGCACTGCGCGCGGCACGCCGACTCGGTATTGCCGTGGTCAGCGGCTTTCACACTAATTTCCAGCAATACACCCACCAATATGGGCTGGGCTTGCTGACGCGCTTGCTCACCCACTATCTGCGCTGGTTTCACAATCGTTCGGCCCTGACGCTGGTGCCGAGCGTCAGCCAGCGCCTGGAACTGGAGCGCCGGCACTTCGAGCGCCTGGCGCTGCTGTCGCGAGGTGTCGACAGTCAGTTGTTTCACCCGGCCAAGCGCCTGAATGCCTTGCGTGAGCAATGGGGTCTTGGCGAGCAGGACATTGCGGTCATTCACGTAGGACGCCTGGCACCAGAGAAGAATCTGGGCCTGCTCAAGCGCAGTTTCGAAAAGCTCGCCGGCACTTATCCACAACGCAATCTGAAGCTGATCGTGGTCGGCGACGGGCCGCAACGAATGGCACTGGAAAAGGAACTGCCCGAGGCGATTTTCTGCGGCTCGCAACGTGGCGAAGCACTGGCGGCGCACTATGCGTCGGGGGATGTGTTTCTGTTTCCGAGCCTGACCGAAACCTTTGGCAACGTCGTGCTGGAAGCACTGGCCTCAGGCCTTGGGGTGGTGGCTTACGATCAGGCCGCGGCGGCCCAGCACATTCGCCATGGCTACAACGGCGTGCTGGCGATGCCCGGGGATGAAGAGGCGTTCTGCGAGGCAGCGGCGTGGCTGCTGGAGGAAGACGAAAGGTTGCGCTGCGTGCGCCTGAACGCACGCCAACACGCCAGCCGCCAGGGTTGGGCGGCTATCGTCGAACAATTTGAAAACCATTTGCTGGGGGCTTGCCGCGACCTGCGCGACAAGCCTCCCACAACGATCAAACCAGCGTCATCAACGCCTCACGGCTGAACGGCAGAATGTCCTGCTCGCGGCCTTCGCGCACTTTCAGCGCCCAGTCCGGATCCACCAGCAGCGCACGCCCCACTGCCACCAGATCGAACTCGTCGTTGTTCAGACGCTCCAGCAGTTTTTCCAGACTGGCCGGTTGCGCGACCTTGTCGGTGTTGACCATGAACTGCAGGAACTCGCCGTCGAGGCCGACGCTGCCGACGGTGATGGTCGGTTTGCCGGTCAGCTTGCGTGTCCAGCCAGCCAGGTTCAGGTCGGAACCGTCGAATTCCGGCTCCCAGAAACGGCGCGTCGAGCAGTGGAAAATGTCCACGCCGGCGTCGGACAACGGCTTGAGGAACTCGCCCAGCGCTTCGGCGGTTTGCACCAGACGCGCGGTGTAGTCCTGCTGTTTCCACTGCGAGAAGCGGAAGATGATCGGGAAGCCTTCGCCCACCGCCTCACGTACGGCCTGAATCAGCTCGATGGCGAAACGCGAACGGTTGGCCAGGCTGCCACCGTATTCGTCGGTGCGCTGGTTGCTGCCCTCCCAGAAGAACTGGTCGATCAGGTAACCGTGGGCGCCGTGGATTTCCACGCCGTCCATGCCGATGCTCTGGGCATCTTTCGCCGCTTGGGCGAAGGCGGCGATCACGTCCTGAATGTCCTGTTTGGTCATGCCGTGTACGACGACCTGACCATCCTTTAGTTTTTCCGACGGGCCGTAACCCGGCACGCTCGCGTCAGGTTCGGTGCCCAGTCGGCGCACATTGCCGACGTGCCACAGTTGCGGAACGATCTTGCCGCCTTCGGCGTGAACCGCTTCCACGACTTTTTTCCAACCGGCCAGCGCGGCTTCACCGTAGAAGTGCGGCACGTTCGGGTAACCGTTGGAAGCCTGATGGCCGACGGTAGTGCCTTCGGTGATGATCAGACCGACGCCGGCCGCCGCGCGGCGACGGTAGTACTCGATCACTTTGGAATTGGGGACGCCACCCGGGGAAAACGAACGGGTCATCGGTGCCATGACCACGCGGGTCGGCAGTTCGAGGGCACCGAGCTGGAACGGTTTGAACAGGGCTTGCACGGGCATGGGAGGCTCCACGAAAAGTTGATCGACGGGCATGCGATTCATATGACGGCGATAATATGTTTAGTTCCACCCAGCCGATAGCACTATTGATCTGAATGATTAAGGGTCAAAAGGCAGGCGAAAAAAATCGCAGCTCGATGGCTGCGATTTTTGTGCTTCAGCTCAGGGCTTTTTCAATCGCCGTGATCACCGAAGGATCATCCGGCGCCGTGCGCGGCGAGAATCGCGCCAGCACCCGACCGTCCTTGCCGAGCAGGAATTTCTCGAAATTCCAGGTGATGTCACCGGGAAACTCCGCGCCCTCGCCCGCCAGCAGACGGTACAGCTGATGGCGGTCGTGACCGTTGACTTCGAGCTTTTTCGACAATGGAAAACTCACGCCATAGTTGAGGCTGCAGAATTCCTGGATCTCCTGCTCACTGCCCGGTTCCTGGCCGGCAAACTGGTTGCACGGCAGGCCCAGCACACTGAAGCCTTTGCCTTTGTATTGCTGATAAAGGTTTTCCAGTGCCGCGTACTGTGGGGTCAAGCCGCATTTGGAGGCGACGTTGACCACCAGCACGACTTGGCCCTTGAAGGGTGCCAGCGGTAGCTCCTGGCCATCCAGGGCTGTCAACTTAAGGTCGTGAAAAGCACTCATGACGAACTCCAGATTCCCGTTTTCTACTCGAAACAGCCACTTGGCGAGACCACCAAGGACAGCCGCGGACTAAAAAGGCGCCCTCGGGCGCCTCTCCAGTACTCGAAAGCTTAGCGCAGAAAATCAGTGGTGATGGCCACCTTCGCCATGGACGTGACCATGAGCGATTTCTTCCTGGCTGGCATCACGGATGGCAACGACCTTCACTTTGAAGTTCAGGCGCTGACCGGCCAGCGGGTGGTTGCCGTCGACAGTGACGTCGTCGCCGTCCAGGTCACGAATGGTGACGATCTGCATCTGGCCGTCCGGCGCCGAAGCGTGGAACTGCATGCCGACTTCCAGCTCGTCAACGCCTTCGAACATGCTGCGGCTCAGGGTGCTGACCAGTTCGGCGGCGTATTCGCCGTAGGCATCTTCCGGCTCGACGGAAACGTCCAGCTCGTTGCCGACTTCTTTACCTTCCAGGGCTTTTTCCAGGCCCGGGATGATGTTGCCTGCGCCATGCAGGTAGACCAGCGGAGCGCCGCCGGCGGAGCTGTCGATGACCTCACCAGCGTCGTTGGTCAGGGTATAGTCGATGGAGACAGCCTTATTGGCGGCGATCAGCATGGGGCGAGACCTTTTGCATAAGAATGAAGAACGGACAAGTCTAAACAAGGATTTGCCCGAAAGCGAACAGAACCCGGACAGACGGGACGGATTGGCGCCCGTGACGGTCAGCGGATTCCATCAGGATGAGGACGGCCACTGGGTCGCCGAGCTCTCCTGCGGCCACACCCAGCACCTGCGCCACCTCCCGCCCTGGCAGTCCCGGGCGTGGGTGCTGGACGCCGCGCAACGTATTGAAAAAATAGGCCAACCCTTTGCTTGCGGTTGGTGCGCACAAGGCTCGGTTAGCGATAACCTTGGCGACTGAATTGCGGCAGATCGGCACACAGAGACGATCGCCATTGCCATGCACCCTTAGAGAATCCGCATGCAAACTTTTTTTATCGCGCCCACCGACTTTGGTGTGGGTCTGACCTCCATCAGCCTCGGGCTGGTGCGTACGCTGGAACGGGCCGGGCTGAAAGTCGGCTTCTTCAAACCGATCGCCCAGCCGCATCCGGGCGACACCGGCCCTGAGCGCTCCACCGAGCTGGTGGCCCGCACCCACGGCCTGAAACCGCCGCAGCCACTGGGCCTGGCCCACGTCGAGCGGATGCTCGGCGACGGCCAGCTCGACGAGTTGCTCGAAGAAATCATCACCCTCTACCAGCAGGCCGCCATCGGCAAAGACGTGCTGGTCGTCGAAGGCATGGTGCCGACCCGCAGCGCCAGCTACGCCGCGCGGGTCAACCTGCACCTGGCCAAGAGCCTGGATGCCGAGGTGATTCTGGTCTCGGCCCCGGAAAACGAAGTGCTGACCGAGCTGTCCGGCCGCGTCGAGTTGCAGGCGCAGTTGTTCGGTGGGCCGAAAGACCCGAAAGTCCTCGGCGTGATCCTCAACAAGGTCAAGACCGACGAAAGCATGGACGCCTTCGCCGCGCGTCTGAAAGAGCATTCGCCATTGCTGCGCACGGGGGATTTCCGTCTGCTCGGCTGCATTCCGTTCCAGCCTGAACTCAACGCCCCGCGCACCCGCGACGTCGCCGACCTGATGGGCGCCCAGGTGCTCAACGCCGGCGACTACGAAACCCGGCGCATGACCAAGACCATCATTTGCGCGCGCACCATGCGCAACACCGTGGATCTGCTCAAGCCCGGCGTGCTGGTGGTGACCCCCGGCGATCGCGACGACATCATCCTCGCCGTCAGCCTCGCGGCCATCAACGGCGTACCGCTGGCCGGCCTGCTGCTGACCAGCGACACCCTGCCCGATCCGCGCATCATGGACCTGTGCCGTGGCGCGTTGCAGGCTGGCTTGCCGGTGCTGTCGGTGAGCACCGGCTCCTACGACACCGCCAACCTGCTCAACGGCCTGAACAAGGAAATCCCCGTCGATGACCGCGAACGTGCGGAGATCATTACCGACTTCGTCGCCAGTCACCTCGATGCCAACTGGCTGCACCAGCGCTGTGGCACGCCACGGGAAATGCGCCTGTCGCCGGCGGTGTTCCGCTATCAATTGATTCAACGCGCGCAGGCCGCCAACAAACGCATCGTCCTGCCCGAAGGCAGCGAGCCGTTCACCGTGCAGGCGGCGGCGATCTGTCAGGAGCGCGGGATTGCCCGTTGCGTGCTGCTGGCCAAACCGGCGGACGTCGAAGCCGTCGCCCGGGCCCAGGGCATCGTGTTGCCGCCGGGGCTGGAAATTCTCGATCCGGACCTGATCCGTGAGCGCTACGTCGAACCGATGGTCGCCCTGCGCAAGAGCAAAAGCCTCAACGCGCCGATGGCCGAGCAGCAATTGGAAGACACCGTGGTGATCGGCACCATGATGCTGGCGCTGGATGAAGTCGACGGGCTGGTTTCCGGCGTCATCAACACCACCGCCAACACCATCCGCCCGGCCTTGCAGTTGATCAAGACGGCGCCGGGCTGCACGCTGGTGTCGTCGGTGTTCTTCATGCTGTTTCCCGAAGAAGTACTGGTCTACGGCGACTGCGTGATGAACCCGCACCCGAGCGCCAGCGAACTGGCGGAGATCGCCCTGCAAAGCGCCGACTCGGCCGCCGCCTTCGGCATCACCCCGCGCGTGGCGATGATCAGCTACTCCAGCGGCGAATCCGCCACCGGCGAAGAAGTCGAGAAAGTCCGCGAAGCCACCCTGCTCGCCCACGAACAACAGCACTCGCTGCTGATCGACGGGCCGTTGCAGTACGACGCCGCCGCCAACGAAACCGTGGCCCGGCAACTGGCGCCGAACAGCCAGGTGGCCGGTCGCGCCACGGTGTTCGTGTTCCCCGACCTGAACACCGGCAACACCACCCACAAAGCCGTGCAGCGCAGCGCCGATTGCGTGAGCCTCGGCCCGATGCTGCAAGGCCTGCGCAAACCGGTGAACGATCTGCCGCGCGGCGCGCAGGTCGATGACATCGTCTACACCATCGCCCTGACCGCGATTCAGGCTGCCAACCGACCTCTGGATATCTGACCCGATGCTGGCTTTTCTCCCTGCCACCCTGCGCGGCGTAATCGCCGCGCTGCTGCTGGCGCTGAACACGATTCTGCTGTGCTCGTTCCTGTTTCTCGTGGCACTGATCAAAGTGCTGCCGTTCGACCTCGCACGCCGCGCCTCACGCTGGCTGATGAGCCACACCCACGAAGCCTGGATCAGCAACAACAAAGGCTGGATGAACCTGGTGCGCCGCACCCGCTGGCACCTCAGCGGTCTGCAAGGTCTGGACTACCAGCACTCGTACCTGATCACCAGCAACCACCAGAGCTGGGTCGACATCCTGGTGCTGCAATACGTGCTCAACCGACGCATCCAGCCGTTGAAGTTCTTTCTCAAGCAGGAACTGATCTGGGTCCCGGTCATCGGCCTGGCGTGGTGGACACTGGGCTTCCCGTTCATGAAGCGCTATTCAAAAGCCTATCTGGAAAAACACCCGGAAAAGAAAGGCAAAGACCTCGAAACCACCCGCAAGACCTGCGCGAAATTCCGCGACAATCCGGTAGGCATCTTCAACTTCGTCGAGGGCACACGCTTTACCGAAGGCAAGCATGCGCAGCAGCAATCACCGTTCAAATACCTGCTCAAGCCCAAGGCCGGCGGCATCGCATTCGTGCTGGATGCGATGGGCGAACAGCTGGAATCGATCGTCAACGTCACCATCCACTACCCGGGCGGACGCCCTGGCTTCTGGGATCTGTTGTGCGGCAACGTCCGAGACGTAGTGGTGCACTTCGAAGAACTGAAAATCCCACCGCAGTTCATCGGCAAAAACTACGACCAGGACGGCGAATACCGCCTGCAATTCCAGGGCTGGATCAACCAGCTTTGGCAAGACAAGGATGCGTTGCTCGAACAGATGCACCGCGAATATCCGGATCGCCGCTAATCGATCGTTCGCACCTTGAGGCACTGATCGTTCCCACGCTCTGCGTCCCTGTCGAAGCGGACGCGGAGCGTCCAATGAGGCATTCCCACGCAGAGCGTGGGAACGATCTATAAAAAACCCGCAGACAATCACTTGTCTGCGGGTTTTCTTTTTGCAGCGAACGCTTAAATCGCGCCACGCTTGCGCAGCAGATCCAGCACCTGCTTGACGCTTTCATCCAGCGACAGCGACTGGGTGTCGATCACCAGATCAGCATCCAGCGGCACATCATACGGGAAGGATTCGCCCGGAATGTTGTCGCCACCCGCAGCATACAGACCTTGCGGATCACGCTCGGCGCAAACAGTCGGCGAGGCCTGGACATAGACCGTCAGCAGACGCTCCTTGCCAATCAGATCCTTCGCCTGTTCACGGCCTTCGGCGCTCGGCGCGACGAACGCCGCAAGCGTCAGCAGACCCGCTTCGTTGAACTGACGCGCCACATGCGCGGCACGACGCCAGTTCTCGGTGCGACCGGCGCGATCCTGCGGCAGACCTTTGTTGAGGTCATGACGCAGATTCTGACCATCCAGCACAAACACCGCACGACCCAGATCGAACAGCTTGCGCTCGACCGCGTACGCCAAGGTGCTCTTGCCAGCGCCCGACAAGCCGCTGAACAACACAGTGGCCGGTTGCTGACCGAAACGCTGAGCACGTTCTTCGGTCGCTACATGGGCCAGTTTGCCGTGATGCGTAGCCGTACCGTGGGTCACCGGCTGGGCGACGATCATGCCGGCGCCGACGGTGCCGTTGGTCAAACGGTCGATGACGATGAACGCGCCGGTGGTGCGGTTGCTGTCGTAACCGTCGAGGGCGATCGGCGCGTCGAGCGCGATCTTCACCTTGCCGATTTCGTTGAGCTGCAACGCGCTCGCCGGGCCCTCTTCGAGGGTGTTGACGTCGACCTTGTTGACGATGCTGGCGATGGAGCCCGGCACGTAACTGGTGGCGCGCTTGATGTCGTATTTCTTGCCCGGCAGCATCGGCTCTTCAGCCATCCATACCAGCATCGCTTCGAAGCTGTCGGTCACTGGCGGAACGTTGTCGGCGTGTACCAGCAGGTCGCCACGGGAGATATCGATCTCGTCTTCCATGGTCAGCGTCACGGCCTGGCCAGGGCCGGCGTGTTCCAGTTCACCTTCGAAAGTGACGATGGATTTCACGCGGCTGCTCTTGCCCGACGGCAGCACCACGACTTCGTCGCCCTTCTTGACGATGCCGCTGGCCAGGGTGCCGGCGAAACCGCGGAAGTTCAGGTTCGGACGGTTGACGTACTGCACCGGGAAACGCAGATCGGTGAAGTTGCGGTCGCCCGCCACTTCCACGGTCTCGAGGATTTCCATCAGCGACTGGCCGGTGTACCACGGCGAGCGCTCGGACTTGTTCACCACGTTGTCGCCCTTCAGAGCGGACATCGGCACGAAGTGCATGCTGGTCGGCTTCATCTTCAAGCCTTCGGCGAACTTCAGGTAGTCGGCCTTGATCGACTCGAACACGCCCTGATCGAAGCCCTTGAGGTCCATCTTGTTGATGGCAACAACGATGTGCTTGATGCCCAGCAGGGATGCGATAAAGCTGTGGCGGCGGGTCTGGGTCTGCACGCCGTAACGGGCGTCGACCAGGATGATCGCCAGGTCACAGGTGGACGCACCGGTGGCCATGTTGCGGGTGTACTGCTCATGGCCGGGGGTGTCGGCGATGATGAATTTGCGCTTGGCGGTGGAGAAATAGCGGTAGGCGACATCGATGGTGATGCCCTGCTCGCGCTCGGCCTGCAGGCCGTCGACCAGCAATGCCAGGTCGATGTCGTCACCGGTGGTGCCGACTTTCTTCGAGTCGCGGGTGATGGCTTCGAGGTGATCTTCGTAGATCATCTTCGAGTCGTGCAGCAGGCGCCCGATCAGGGTGCTCTTGCCGTCATCGACGTTACCGCAGGTCAAAAAGCGCAGCAGCTCTTTACGTTCGTGCTGGCCCAGGTAGGCGAGGATGTCCTCGCTGATCAAATCAGATGCGTGGCTCATTGCATTCAAGCTCCGAGCTGTAAGCTTCAAGCGGCAAGCTTGTCGGCGTACAGCTAGTCAGAAATTTTGTTAATCAACCCGCCCAGCATTCGAGAAAGCTCGCGAGTTTCCATAATCCAGTTTTCAGCCAGCGGGTCTGCGATATATGCAATGTCTCGAGCAATAAGGACCTGGGTTCGCAACTCCCCACAAGAGCCTTTCGCAACCCAAAGAAAATGAATTTTTTCTCTGGTACTACGACGCTCCATGCCCTCGGCGATATTGGAAGGCACTGAAAGTGCTGAGCGGGTGATTTGGTCCTTGAATCCAAAATCCCCACATCGTGCGAACTCTCTGTAGATCCCCACTGCCAGACACTTGCTTCGCTGCCAAACAACCAGCTTCTCGAAATCCATTACGAGCCATCCGATTCCGGCTCACAGCAACCGTCTGCAAGCACCAAACTGCAAAGTTACGCATACCGCCTTTAACTTGCAGCTTGCGGCTTGTAACTCGAAGCTTAAAAGTACCCCTGACGTTTCTTGTCTTCCATCGAGCCTGCGCCATCGTGGTCGATGACCCGGCCCTGGCGCTCGGAAGTTCGCGTCAGGAGCATTTCCTGAATGATGTCCGTCAGGCTTTCGGCCTCGGACTCCACCGCGCCCGTCAACGGGTAGCAGCCAAGGGTACGGAAACGCACTTTCTTTTTGACGATGCGCGCCTTGTCCTCATCGGACAGGTGCTCGAGGATGCGCTCGTCGTCGATCATGATCAGCGTGCCGTTCTTTTCGATCACTTCGCGTTCGGCGGCAAAGTACAGCGGTACGATCGGGATGCCTTCGAGGTAGATGTACTGCCAGATGTCCAGCTCGGTCCAGTTCGACAGCGGGAATACACGAATGGATTCGCCCTTGTTGACCTTGCCGTTGTAGACGTTCCACAGCTCGGGACGCTGGTTCTTCGGGTCCCAGCGGTGTTTGCTGTCACGGAACGAGTAGACGCGCTCCTTGGCGCGGGACTTCTCTTCATCGCGACGGGCACCGCCGAAAGCGGCGTCGAAACCATGCTTGTCGAGTGCCTGCTTCAGGCCCTCGGTCTTCATGATGTCGGTGTGCTTGGCGCTGCCGTGGGTGAACGGGTTGATGTTCTGCGCCACGCCATCGGGGTTGATGTGAGTGATGAGGTCCAGACCAAGCTCTTCGACCATCTTGTCGCGGAACTTGTACATTTCCTGGAATTTCCAGCGGGTGTCGACGTGCATCACCGGAAACGGCAGTTTGCCCGGGAAGAACGCCTTGCGTGCCAGATGCAGCATCACGGCGGAGTCTTTACCGATGGAGTACAGCATCACCGGGTTGTCGAACTCGGCGGCCACCTCGCGGATGATGTGGATGCTTTCCGCCTCCAGCTGTTTCAGATGCGTCAGTTTGTCGACCATGGCTACTCACGAAAGCTTTCTTATGAACGGCCAGCGGGCCGTGTTCGAGCGGGGAATCCTAGCACAGCGACCCCTTCTAATCAGGACGCCAACTAGATCGAAAGGGTATATGAATATGCCTGCCTGTTCGGGCGCTCAGATCGGATTCGGGCAATCGATAAAGATGTGCTCCAGCGCAAAACGTTTCGCCAGATAATCGCCCAGCGCCTGCACGCCATAGCGTTCGGTGGCGTGGTGGCCGGCGGCGATGAAGCTGATGTCGTTTTCCCGGGCGCTGTGGAACGTCTGCTCGGAGGCTTCGCCGCTGAGGAACAGATCGACGCCGGCAGCGATGGCGTTGTCGATGTAGCCCTGACCGCCGCCGGTGCACCAGCCAACACGGCGGATCATCGCACTGCCTTCGACCAGCAGCGGCTCACGGCCCATGACTTCCTGCACTTTGCGAGCGAAGTCACGCGGAGTCATCGGCTCGCTCAGTGAACCGACCAGACCGACGATCTTCAGGTTGTCCGGATCCAGCGGCCCTTCGACGGTGATGTCCAGCTGACGGGCCAGTTGCACGTTATTGCCGACGTCCGGGTGCAGATCCAGCGGCAGGTGATAACCGAGCAGGCTGATGTCGTGCTTGAGCAGCGTCTTCAGACGGCGCTGCTTCATGCCGGTGATGCACGGGTTCTCGCCCTTCCAGAAATAACCGTGATGCACCAGCACCAGATCGGCTTCGGCTTCGACGGCGGCATCGAGCAACGCCTGGCTGGCGGTGACGCCGCTGACAATGCGCATCACCTGCGGACGGCCCTCGACCTGCAGCCCGTTGGGGCAATAATCGGCAATTTTCGCACTGCCGAGGTAACGGTCGGCTTCTTCGACCAGGGTGCTCAGGGCGACGGCCATGAAAGACTCCTAAATATCCCGTTCAGAGGCACGCGCGGCCTCGTATAATGCGCGACATTATGGGCGGTCTGACCCCGCCTGCAACTTTTCCAGGACGTGCTTAATGCTCAAGGCGCTGCGTTTTTTCGGCTGGCCGCTGTTGGCCGGCGTGCTTATCGCTCTGTTGATTATTCAGCGTTACCCGCAGTGGGTCGGGCTTCCGAGCCTCGACGTCAACCTGCAACAGGCCCCGCAGACTACCAGCGTGCAGCAGGGGCCGGTGTCCTATGCCGACGCGGTGAGCATCGCCGCGCCGTCGGTGGTGAATCTCTACACCACCAAAGTCATCAACAAGCCGAGCCATCCGCTGTTCGAGGATCCGCAGTTCCGCCGTTTCTTCGGTGACAATTCACCGAAGCAGAAGCGCATGGAATCGAGCCTCGGCTCCGGCGTAATCATGAGCCCGGAAGGCTACATCCTGACCAACAACCACGTCACCAGCGGCGCCGACCAGATCGTCGTGGCGCTCAAGGACGGTCGCGAAACCCTGGCCCGAGTGATCGGCAGCGATCCGGAAACCGACCTCGCAGTCCTGAAGATCGACCTGAAAACCCTGCCGTCGATCACCGTCGGCCGCTCCGACAACATCCGCATCGGCGACGTCGCACTGGCCATCGGCAACCCGTTCGGCGTCGGCCAGACCGTGACCATGGGCATCATCAGCGCCACCGGCCGTAATCAGCTGGGCCTGAACAACTACGAAGACTTCATCCAGACCGACGCGGCGATCAACCCGGGCAACTCCGGCGGCGCACTGGTCGACGCCAACGGCAACCTCACCGGCATCAACACCGCGATTTTCTCCAAGTCCGGCGGCTCCCAGGGCATCGGTTTTGCGATCCCGGTGAAACTGGCGATGGAAGTGATGAAATCGATCATCGAGCACGGCCAGGTGATTCGCGGCTGGCTCGGCATCGAAGTACAACCGCTGACTCAGGAACTGGCCGAGTCGTTTGGCCTGTCCGGGCGTCCGGGAATCGTCGTGGCGGGGATTTTCCGCGACGGCCCGGCCCAGAAGGCCGGCCTGCAACTGGGTGACGTGATCCTGAGCATCGACGGCGAACCGGCCGGTGATGGCCGCAAGTCGATGAACCAGGTGGCGCGGATCAAGCCGACCGACAAGGTCACGATTCAGGTGATGCGCAATGGCAAGGAGTTGAAGCTGACTGCCGAGATCGGCCTGCGTCCGCCGCCGGCACCGATGAAGGAAAAAGAAGAGTAAGACTCGCCCCAAATGGCTATGAAAGCGGGGGCGTTCGCGCCGCCCCCTCACCCAGACATGCAATGTGTCTGAATGTCCTTTGATTGCGTTCGCGATAACTTTCCAAACCAATGAATCTAGCTCACCTGTCAGATATGACAGGTGAGCTCGGTTCGTCTGTCTATTAATGTTGAGCTTCCGCAACTCGGCCACAGAGAGTTGAGTTTGATCCCATCAACTTCGTTTCTGAAAGGAAGAACCATGACAACTCAACAACCGTACGATTTCAAAAAAACTACCAGACAGCAAGGATGAACCAAGCTTCGACATCGGAGAGGCCAACATCGAATGGCAGGGTAAAAGGCTTACGTCGAAAATTGTTTTCTTCAATAGCGGCTTGATGACCGCAAATTACATAAAAACCGGCTGACGGCTCACCCGAGGGGGGGGGACAGACAATGATGTCTTTGTCGTTAGCCTGCTTGCCAAAACACAATATAACTTTCAACAGTTTTACGAACGCGGCGTCACAGACCATCATTTTGGCTGGGCTTTAAAGTACGAAAATAAACTGCACTATCCTAGAACCGGCTCGACCACCGGAACATTCTCAACTGGTTACAGAAGTATTGACGCAACCATTGAAATGATTTCCGAGAGCGGCGATGTTGCAAAAATTACATTCAAAGCCCAAAAACGTCTCGAATAAGTCTGTTCAAGAACAGAGCCATGACCGCTGATCCGCACAGTCCCCGCCGACGAGGCGGGCACTGTGCTTATTCAACAATCACAAATCGCCAAGCCCATCGATCAACGCCTGATTCTGCTCCGGCGTACCGATCGAGATCCGCAGGAACTGGGCAATCCGCTCCTGCTTGAAGTGGCGCACGACTCCCTCTGATTGAGTGCAGAATTATCGCAAAAAGTTCTAAAAACCTATCATTTATGACAGTAGCTAACCGAATCACATGAAACTAGCATCACCAGTGCAACAAGTTTATTAAACGCCTCTTAAAAAACAGCTCCTTACAAAGGAATGAAAATCATGGCTTCGGTTAAACAAGTCGGCCACTTTACTGTGCGAATTGAGGGCGGCTCGCCCATAGATTTCAACAATGTAGAGCGGCATGAATTTTCGGAAAACAACGGCGGTTATCTAGCAGGAACAAACAACGGAGAAGCTATTTTCATCGGGTATGCCCAAAGCGCGAAGCCGAATACAGAGTCCACCTACCTCTACACGGATGATTTCGAGAACAAACCCCACATCAATTGGACTTTGGACTATGGCAGCAAGCGTTATAGTGCAGTAACAGGACGAGTGACCGTAAAGTTCTCCCACAACCTGGAGGCCTCCGGATCATTTGATTTTACCGATGGGAGTGGCAAAAAAATCGAAGGAAAATTTGAAATCAAGTGGAATTAGCGCAGTAAATCAGAAAGAGACTTTGCATCAATCTGATTGATACAACGCCTACCCTTCAGATCTAATCAGTACCCGCAAAGCACTGACAAAAAAAAGAAAATATAATTCTTAAAGAGGATTCCATGTTTATCCCTGCAACACGGAATCCTCTGCATTTTCTATAAAAATTTAGAGGTCGCCCAGACCGTCGATCAACGCCTGATTCTGCTCCGGCGTGCCGATCGAGATCCGCAGGAACTGGGCAATCCGTTCCTGCTTGAAGTGACGCACGATCACGCCCTGCTCACGCAGTTTGGCCGCCAGCCCTGCCGCATCGTGTTGCGGATGCCGGGCGAAGATGAAGTTGGCCGCTGACGGCAGCACTTCAAAGCCCTTGGCCTGCAACTGGGTAACCATCCATTCGCGACTCTCGATAACCAGTGCGCAGGTCTTGTCGAAGTATTCGCGATCCTCGAACGCCGCCGCCGCGCCGACGTTGGCCATACGATCGATCGGGTAGGAGTTGAAGCTGTTCTTGATCCGCTCCAGCGCCTCGATCAGGTCCGGATGGCCGACCGCCAGACCGACCCGTAGGCCCGCCAGCGAACGGGACTTGGACAGGGTCTGGGTCACCAGCAGGTTCGGATAACGGTCGACCAGGCTGATCGCGGTTTCGCCGCCGAAGTCGATATAGGCCTCGTCGACCACCACCACGGAATCCGGGTTGGCCTTGAGAATCTGCTCGACCGCTTCCAGCGCCAGCAGGCAACCGGTTGGTGCGTTCGGATTAGGGAAGATGATCCCGCCGTTCGGCTTGGCGTAGTCCGCCGGGTTGATCTGGAACTGCGCGTCCAGCGGCACCGAATCGAACTTGACGCCGTAAAGGCCGCAGTACACCGGATAGAAGCTGTAGCTGATGTCCGGGAACAGGATCGGCTGATCGTGTTGCAGCAGACCGTGGAAGATGTGCGCCAGCACTTCATCCGAACCGTTGCCGAGGAACACCTGATTGCTTTGTACGCCGTAGTACTTGGCGACGGCGTTTTTCAGCAGATCGCTGTTCGGGTCCGGGTACAGGCGCAGGTTGTCGTTGAGTTCGGTCTGCATCGCCGCCAGGGCTTTGGGCGACGGGCCGTACGGGTTTTCGTTGGTGTTGAGCTTGACCAGACGGGTCAGCTTCGGCTGCTCGCCAGGCACGTAAGGCACCAGATCCTTGACGAACGGGCTCCAGAATTTACTCATGTTCAGTTCCCCTTCACTTCGTCTTTGATGCGGTATTCGGCGCTGCGCGCGTGGGCGCTCAGCGATTCGCCACGGGCCAGGATCGAGGCGGTCTTGCCAAGTTCCGAAGCACCGTCTTCGGAGCAGAAGATGATCGACGAGCGTTTCTGGAAGTCATACACGCCCAGCGGCGAGGAGAAACGCGCGGTGCCGGAGGTCGGCAGCACGTGGTTCGGACCCGCGCAGTAGTCGCCCAGCGCCTCGGAGGTGTGGCGGCCCATGAAGATCGCGCCGGCGTGGCGGATCTGCGGCAGCCAGGCCTGCGGGTCGGCGACCGACAGCTCAAGGTGTTCCGGGGCGATGCGGTTGGCGACTTCGATGGCCTGGGTCATGTCACGCACGTGGATCAGGGCACCACGGCCGTTGATCGAGGTTTCGATGATGGTTGCGCGATCCATGGTCGGCAGCAGCTTGTCGATGCTCGCGGCGACCTTGTCGAGGAACTCGGCGTCCGGGCTGACCAGGATCGCCTGGGCGTCTTCGTCGTGCTCGGCCTGGGAGAACAGGTCCATGGCGATCCAGTCCGGGTCGGTCTGGCCGTCGCATACCACGAGGATTTCCGACGGGCCGGCGATCATGTCGATACCGACCTGACCGAATACGTGACGCTTGGCCGTGGCAACATAGATGTTGCCCGGACCGACGACCTTGTCCACCTGCGGCACGCTTTCGGTGCCATAGGCCAATGCGGCAACGGCTTGCGCGCCGCCGATAGTGAACACCCGATCAACGCCGGCGATGCATGCCGCCGCCAGCACCAGCTCGTTGACTTCGCCGCGCGGGGTCGGCACCACCATGACCACTTCGGTCACGCCGGCGACCTTGGCCGGAATCGCGTTCATCAACACCGAGGACGGGTACGACGCCTTGCCGCCCGGCACGTACAGACCGGCGCGATCCAGTGGCGTGACCTTCTGACCCAGCACGGTGCCGTCGGCTTCGGTGTAGCTCCAGGAGTCCTGCTTCTGTTTTTCGTGATAGCTGCGCACGCGGGCGGCGGCTTTTTCCAGCGCTTCGCGTTGCGGCACGGTGATGCGGGTCAGGGCCAGTTCCAGACGCTCGCGCGGCAGGATCAGGTCCGCCATCGAAGCGACTTCGAGGCCGTCGAATTTCTGGGTGAACTCGACCAGTGCCGCGTCACCGCGCTCGCGCACAGCCTTGATGATGTCCAGCACTCGCTGATTGACCGAGTCGTCAGACACACTTTCCCAGCTCAGCAGATGATCCAGATGATGCGCGAAATCCGGGTCAGCAGCGTTGAGTCGGCGAATTGCAGTCGGTGCGGTCATAGCGAGAGCCTCATAGGAATGGCAAAAACTCAGGCGCCCTAACTTAGCAGTCGTTTCCGCTTGGGCACCTGAGATTCTGGCTATGAGGCGGATAGACGGGCGCGACTTAACGTCGCGCAGGTACATCAGCCGCGGTGTCGAGACTCCACTGCCTTGCGCAGGGTGTCGATCAACGCCTGGATTCGGGCGTGTTGCATTTTCATCGAAGCTTTATTGACTACCAGACGCGAGCTGATCGTGGCGATCAGTTCCTGGGGTTCCAGGCCGTTGGCGCGCAGGGTGTTGCCGGTGTCGACCACGTCGATGATCTTGTCGGCCAGACCGATCAGTGGCGCCAGCTCCATCGAGCCATACAGCTTGATGATGTCGACCTGACGGCCCTGCTCGGCGTAGTAACGCTTGGCGACGTTGACGAATTTGGTGGCGACGCGCAGGCGCCCCTTGGGCTCGGCCGCGCCGACCTTGCCGGCGGTCATCAGCTTGCACTGGGCAATCTGCAGATCCAGCGGCTCGTACAGGCCCTGACCGGTGTATTCCATCAGCACGTCTTTACCGGCAACGCCGAGGTCGGCCGCGCCATGCTCGACATAGGTCGGCACGTCGGTGGCCCGCACGATCAACAGGCGAACGTCTTCCTGGGTCGTGGGGATGATCAGCTTGCGGCTCTTGTCCGGATTCTCGGTCGGCACGATGCCCGCTTCGGCGAGAAGCGGCAGGGTGTCGTCAAGGATGCGGCCCTTGGACAGTGCGATGGTCAACATGGGAAACGTCAGTCCTTATCAAGGTACTCATGCCCGGTCGCAATCGGCGCCGGACATACATCGAGGGCGTTGCCACCCCCGATCAAAACGAATTCAACGGACACTTCCCTGTGTCCAGATGCAGCGATTAGCCCGGAACGCGACGGATCCTGGCGCCCAGCATCTGCAGTTTTTCCTCGATGCACTCGTAACCACGGTCGATGTGGTAGATGCGGTCGATCAGGGTATCGCCTTCAGCCATCAGGGCCGAGATCACGAGGCTTGCCGAAGCCCGTAGGTCGGTAGCCATGACCGGCGCGCCCTTGAGGATTTCGGTGCCGGTGACGATGGCCGTGTTGCCTTCGACCTGGATCTTGGCGCCCATGCGGTGCAGTTCGTACACGTGCATGAAGCGGTTTTCGAAAATCGTCTCGATCACGGCACCGGTGCCTTCGGCAATGGCGTTGAGCGAAATGAACTGCGCCTGCATGTCGGTCGGGAACGCCGGGTACGGCGCAGTGCGCACGTTGACCGCTTTCGGGCGCTTGCCGTGCATGTTCAGCTCGATCCAGTCTTCACCACAGGTGATTTCTGCGCCGGCTTCACGGAGTTTTTCCAGAACGGCTTCGAGGATGGTCGGATCGGTGTCCTTGACCTTCACACGGCCACCGGTAACCGCAGCGGCCACCAGGTAGGTGCCGGTTTCGATTCGGTCAGGCATGACCTTGTAGAAAGCCGACCCCAGACGCTCGACGCCGTCGATGGTGATGGTGTCGGTGCCGGCACCGGATACCTTGGCGCCCATGGCGTTGAGGAAGTTCGCCAGGTCGACCACTTCAGGTTCGCGAGCGGCGTTCTGCAACACGCTGCGGCCCTTGGCCAGAGCGGCAGCCATCATGATGTTTTCGGTACCGGTCACACTGACGGTATCGAAGAAGAAATGCGCGCCGCGCAGGCCGCCCTCAGGCGCCTTGGCCTTGATGTAGCCGCCTTCGACGTCGATGACCGCGCCCATGGCTTCCAGACCACGGATGTGCAGGTCGACCGGACGCGAACCGATGGCGCAACCGCCAGGCAGTGCAACTTCGGCTTCACCGAAGCGCGCAACCATCGGGCCAAGCACCAGGATCGACGCACGCATGGTTTTCACCAGTTCGTACGGAGCGATCAGGGTCTTGATGGTGCGCGGGTCGATTTCGACGCTGAGCTTCTCGTCGATCACAGGCTCGATGCCCATGCGACCGAACAGCTCGATCATGGTGGTGATGTCGTGCAGGTGCGGCAGGTTGCCGACGGTAACCGGGCCATCGCACAGCAGGGTGGCGGCCAGGATCGGCAGGGCGGAGTTCTTCGCCCCGGAGATGCGGATCTCGCCATCAAGACGAGCGCCACCGGTAATAATCAATTTATCCATAAGAATCTCGACGCCCTAGGGCTCAGGTGCGCTCGGCCCAGGCCGCGCTGCTGAAAAATTTCATAGTGACCGCGTGGATGCTGCCATCGGCGATCCAAGGGTTCAAATGGGCATAGATGCTTTGCTGACGCTTGACCGGGCTCAACGCCGCCAGTTCATCACTAATCACGTTCAGCTGAAAGTTGCAGCCTTCGCCTTCAACTTCCACCAGCGTTCCTGGCAGCTTTCCTTCAAGGAAGCTCTTCACTTCTACGGCCTGCATGCTCAACCTCAATCGGCGCCCTGTGCGCACGGGTCGGACATCATACAAAAAAGCCCCGCGCCTGCGAACCCCGCTGCGCAGGACTCTGACGGGGGGCTTCTCTATTGATGCGGGTTCAGGGTTGCGCCAACAGCTCGGTCAGTTCGCTGACCTGAGCAATTTCGCGCATGTCTTCAGGCATTCCGCGGATGCTGACCGCCTTGCCGGCGGCCTTTGCATCGCGAATGAAGCACAGCAGCAGCGACAGACCGACGCTGCTGGACTTCTCCACCGCCGAGCAATCGATCACCAATGCCGGGGCGGTGCACGACTTGATCAGCGCCCGGCCCTGCTCGCGCAGGTCAGGGCCGGTGCGGTAATCCAGCACACCGCTGAGCTGCAGCTCGCTGGCTTCGTCCAGACGAATGGCCGACTCGGTCATTGGGCAGGCTTCTCGTTCTGCTCGGCCGACTGCTTGGCCTTGGCGACTTCCCCGGCCCAGCCGTTGATGGTCTTGTCCAGATCGTTGCCATTGCGTTGCATCGCGTCGGCGAACTGGTCACGGAACAGCTTGCCGATGTTGATGCCGTTGATGATCACATTGCGCAGTTTCCACTCGCCGTTGATCTTCTCCAGGGTGTACTGCACAGGGTAGATCGCGCCATTGTTGCCTTTGACGGTCATGCCGACACTGGTGCGGTCACCCGATTCATCCTTGGGCGCATCGACGGTAATGCCCTGATTGTTGTACTCAAGCAAGGCGTTGCCGTAGAACTGGAACAGACCGCGCTTGAAGTTTTCCTCGAAGGTCTTCATCTGCGCCGGGGTTGCCTTGCGCGAATACTTGACCGTCATGATGCTCTTGGAAATACCTTCGGCATCGACCACAGGGCCGACGATGGTGTTCAGCGCCGTATAGAAATCCTGCGGATCCTGCTTGTACTTCTCTTTATTGGCCGCCAGGTCGGCGAGCATCCGGTTCGTGGTGTCCTGAACCAGATCGTGCGCCGATTGTGCCGCCACGGCGTTAGCCACCAGCGGCAGTGCCGCAAGCAACACCAACAGGCCACGTCGCAAGGTAGAGATCATTCAAAAGCTCCTCATTTGGCGTCTTTGCTAACGGTATTGAGCAGGAATTTACCGATCAGGTCTTCCAGTACCAGAGACGACTGCGTGTCGTGGATGGTTCCACCATCCTTGAGGCGGGTGTCTTCGCCGCCCACGCTGATACCGATGTACTTCTCGCCCAGCAGACCCGCTGTCAGGATAGATGCTGTGGAGTCGGTCGGCAGATTGTCGACGCTTTTGTCCACTTGCAGGGTTACCCGACCGGTGAAGCTGTCGCGGTCCAGATCGATCGCGGTGACCTTGCCGATGGTCACACCCGCCATGGTCACTTTGGCTCTGACCGTCAAACCGGCGATATTGTCGAAATACGCGTAAAGCTTGTAGGTATCGGTGGTCGAAGTCGGAGACAGGCCACTGACCCGCAGGGCCAGCAGCAACAAAGCCAGGATCCCTGCCAGCAGGAACAGGCCGACACCGATTTCCAGGGTGCGGTTTTGCATCAGAAATCTCCAAACATCAAAGCAGTCAGAATAAAGTCCAGGCCGAGTACTGCCAGCGAGGCGTAAACCACGGTCTTGGTGGTGGCACGGCTGATCCCCTCGGAAGTGGGTTCGCAGTCATAGCCTTGAAATACGGCGATCCAGGTGACGACAAAAGCGAATACTGCACTTTTGATGATGCCGTTGAGCACATCGTCACCGAAGCTCACGCTGTTCTGCATGTTCGACCAGTAGGAACCTTCGTAGACACCCAGCCAGTCAACGGCGACCCACGAACCGCCCCAGATGCCGACCACGCTGAAGATCATCGCCAGCACCGGCAGGGAAATGAAGCCGGCCCACAGACGCGGGGCAATGATGTACTTGAGCGGGTCGACCCCGATCATTTCCAGGCTGGACAGCTGTTCGGTGGATTTCATGTTGCCGATTTCCGCCGTCAGCGCCGAACCGGCACGACCGGCGAACAACAGCGCGGTCACCACCGGCCCCAGCTCACGCAGCAGGGTCAGCGCCACCATCTGGCCGACGGCCTGCTCCGAACCGTAACTCGACAGAATGTTGAAGCCCTGCAGCGCCAGTACCATGCCGATGAAAATCCCGGACACCACGATGATCACCAGCGACATCACGCCGACGGAATGCAGCTGCTTGACCAGCAGGCCAAACCCGCCGCCGATGCCGCCTCGCCCGAGCAGGGCATGAAACAGGAACAGGGTCGAACGCCCGAACACTGCGACGCTGTCGATTCCGGCGAGGCCGAAACGACGCACACGCTCCATTAATGTAATTCTGCGCATCAGCGGCGCTTCCCCAGAAGATCTGCGCGGTAATCCGGCGCTGGAAAGTGATACGGCACCGGGCCGTCGGGTTCCCCGGTCATGAACTGGCGGATACGCGGATCGTCCGAGCCCATCAGTTCGTCCGGCGTGCCCTGCCCCAATACCTGGCCATCACCGACCACATAGATGTAGTCAGCAATGCTCGCGGTTTCGGCGAGGTCGTGGGACACCACGATGCTGGTGATTCCAAGCGCATCGTTGAGCAGACGGATCAGGCGAACCAGCACACCCATGGCGATCGGATCCTGGCCGACGAACGGTTCGTCGTACATGAGGATCTGCGGATCGAGGGCGATGGCCCGGGCCAGGGCGACCCGGCGCTTCATGCCGCCGGAAAGCTCGTCAGGCATCAGCTCGATCGCACCGCGCAACCCTACTGCCTGCAATTTGAGCAGCACGATGTCGCGGATCATCTCGTCCGGCAGATCGGTATGAACGCGCAGCGGGAAGGCGACGTTCTCGAACACGTCGAGATCGGTGAACAGCGCACCGCTCTGAAACAGCACGCCCATGTGCTTGCGCGCATCGAACAGATCGCTGCGCGACAGCTTCGGCAGGTTCTGGCCGTTGACCCAGACCTCGCCCTTGGATGGCCGCAACTGGGCGCCCATCAGGCGCAACAGTGTGGTCTTGCCACACCCGGAAGGCCCCATGATGCCGGTGACCTTGCCGCGCGGGATGCGGATATCGACGTTATTGAAAATGCTCCGCGCACCGCGCTTGAAGGAGACTCCCTTCAGCTCGACCGCGTAGGCGTTATCGGCACTCATCTAAACTCCTTGCGATGCAGCCTCTCACTCGGACGCCTGGCTTTCTGAGGAAAGCCCCTACATCCCGGGCAGGCCGAACTGGCGGCGAACTATATCACTGCAAAGGGCAAGCGCCCAAGGCCTGCACCGGCCCGCATTCTGCGAGTTGAAGGGCTTGACGCCTTATTTGCAGAGATTTGGTAACGAGGAATGACAAAGCACGACGAACTTGCGTGAGGCTTTTCAACATAACCGCTATAATCGCCGCCTTTTCATCGGGCTATACGATTTCTGACATGAGCCAAACCAGCGACCTGATTCAATCGGCACAACGCACCATCCGCCTCGAAGTGGAAGCCGTACAAGGCTTGTTGCCCCATATCGACGCCGATTTCGTACGCGCTTGCGAGATGATTCTGGCCAGCAAGGGCCGTGTTGTCGTGGTCGGCATGGGCAAGTCCGGGCACATCGGCAACAAGATTGCCGCGACCCTGGCCAGCACCGGCACCCCGGCGTTTTTCGTACACCCGGCCGAGGCCAGTCACGGCGATATGGGCATGATCACCCGTGACGACGTGATCCTGGCCCTGTCGAACTCCGGCTCCACCAACGAAATCGTCACCCTGCTGCCACTGATCAAGCGCCTGGGCATCCAGCTGATCAGCGTCACCGGCAACCCGCAGTCGCCGCTGGCCAAAGCGGCAGAGGTCAATCTCAACGTGCACGTCGAGCACGAAGCCTGCCCATTGAACCTTGCGCCAACCTCCTCGACCACCGCCGCATTGGTCATGGGCGACGCCCTGGCCGTGGCACTGCTGGAAGCGCGCGGTTTCACCGCCGAAGACTTCGCCTTTTCCCACCCGGGCGGTGCATTGGGCCGACGCCTGCTGCTGAAAGTGGAAAATGTCATGCACGCCGGTCAGGAGCTGCCACAGGTACAGCGCGGCACCCTGCTCAAGGACGCGCTGATGGAAATGACTCGCAAGGGTCTGGGCATGACCGTCATTCTTGAAGCGGACGGCAAACTGGCCGGGATCTTCACTGACGGCGACCTTCGTCGCACCCTGGATCGCAGCATCGATATCCACAGCGCCACCATCGACCAGGTGATGACCGTGCACGGCAAGACCGCCCGCGCCGAGATGCTCGCGGCCGAAGCCCTGAAAATCATGGAAGACCACCGAATCAACGCGCTGGTTGTCGTAGATGAAGAGGATCGCCCGATCGGCGCCTTCAACCTCTCCGATCTGCTGCGCGCAGGAGTGATGTAAATGAGCACCGATCTGCTGCAACGCGGCAAGGCCATCAAACTGGCGGTTTTCGACGTCGACGGCGTCCTCACCGACGGGCGCCTGTACTTCCTTGAAGACGGAAGTGAATTCAAGACCTTCAACACGCTCGATGGCCAGGGCATCAAGATGCTGATGAACGCCGGCGTACAGACCGCCATCATCAGCGGTCGCAAGACTCCGGTGGTCGAGCGTCGAGCAAAAAATCTGGGCATCCCGCACCTGTTTCAGGGTCGCGAAGACAAACTGGTCGTTCTCGACGGTCTTCTGGAGCAACTGGGCCTAAGCTATGAACAAGTCGCCTATCTCGGTGACGACCTGCCCGACCTGCCGGTGATCCGTCGCGTGGGGCTGGGCATGGCCGTGGCCAACGCAGCAGCCTTCGTGCGCGAACACGCTCACGGCGTCACCCACGCCCGTGGCGGCGAAGGTGCCGCCCGCGAATTCTGCGAACTGATCCTGCGCGCCCAAGGCAGCCTCGACGCCGCCAACAATGCGTATCTGTGAGTCCAACCATGTTTAGCAAAAAGTTTCGCAACATCCTGCTGTTCGGTTGCATCGCGGCGATTTTCGGTGCGGTCGGCTACTGGAACATCAGCCCGGAACGCTTCCTCGACAAACCGCCGGTTTCGGCAGAGGAAAGCCCGATCGACTGGTACGCGACCAATACGCACACGATCCAGTACCTCGAAGACGGCAAAGTGCAGTACGAAATGACGTCCGACAAGGCCGAGCACGTCAAGGCAACCGACATTACACTGGTCACCAAGCCCGATCTGAACATGTTCCGTGGCACCGACTTCCCGTGGCACGTGACCAGCGAACGCGGTGAAGTGAACTCCGGTGGCACCGAGGTCGAGCTGATCGACTCGGTACGCGTCAAACGCACCGACGAAAAGAACCGCGACACCCTGATCACCTCCACTCGCATGACGGTGTTCCCGCAGCAGCAATATGCGCAGACCCAGCAACCCGTTAGAATCGACGGCGCTGGCGGTGTATCGACTGGCGTAGGAATGAAAGCGTATTTGAAGGAAAGCAGGATACACCTGCTATCGAACGTAAGAGGACAGTATGAGGCTCGTTAAAACCCTCCCTATTTTGCTCAGTCTGGGCGCAGCACTGGGAAGCGTGAGCGCCTGGGCTCTGCCGAACGATCAAGAGCAGCCAATCCGTATTCAGGCCGACGATGCCCAGCTGGACGACAAGAACGGCGTTGCTACCTATAAAGGTGACGTAATCATCACTCAGGGTTCGATGATCGTCAAAGGCAACACCGTGACCATGACCCGTGCGCCTAACGGCGACATCGACGTCGTGACTTCGGTGGGCAACCTCGCCTACTTCGAACAGTTGCAGACTGCTGGCGACACCAAACCCGTTCAGGGCTGGGGTGTGACCATTCAGTATCACGCTGCGCAAAACCGCGTTGTATTGATCGACAAGGCAAAAGTCGTCGACAAGGACAACAACACCACTCAGGGCGAGAAAATCGTCTATGACACGGTGAAGAAACTGGCCAGCGCCGGTCGAGCCACTGGCAGCAAGGTCACCGAAGCGCGTCCGCGCATCGACATGGTGATCCAGCCGAAGAAGAAAACCGACGAGAAAACCCAGTAATGGCAACTCTGAAAGCTCAGCACCTGGCCAAGGCCTATAAAAGCCGCCAGGTCGTGCGCGACGTCAGCCTGTCGATCGACAGCGGTCAGATCGTCGGCCTGCTCGGCCCGAACGGCGCCGGCAAGACCACCTGCTTCTACATGATCGTCGGCCTGGTCCAGGCCGATCAGGGTCGCGTATTGATCGACGATCTGGACGTCAGCCATCAGCCGATGCACGGTCGCGCCAAGGCCGGTATCGGCTATCTGCCGCAAGAAGCGTCGATCTTCCGCAAACTGTCGGTAGCCGACAACATCATGGCCATCCTTGAGACCCGTCAGGAGCTCGACAAGGCCGGTCGTCGCAAGGAGTTGGAAAGCCTGCTGCAGGAATTCCATATCAGCCACATCCGCGACAACCTCGGCATGAGCCTGTCCGGTGGTGAGCGCCGTCGCGTGGAAATCGCCCGCGCACTGGCCACGGCACCGAAGTTCATCCTGCTCGACGAACCGTTCGCCGGTGTCGACCCGATCTCGGTCGGCGACATCAAGCAGATCATCCACCACCTCAAGGCCAAGGGTATCGGTGTATTGATCACCGACCACAACGTCCGTGAGACGCTGGATATCTGCGAAACCGCCTACATCGTCAATGACGGCCAGTTGATCGCCGAGGGCGACTCCGCGACCATCCTCGCCAACGATCTGGTGAAGGAAGTCTATCTGGGTCACGAGTTCCGCCTGTAAGCGCGACAGCATCCGACCAGCCGTCCGGGTGCTGTAACGTTGAAGCGCCTTTTTTCTACGCTTTTATTGTTACAGCGCTCTAGGCAAACACGACAGTTTCAGGCATATAATTTGCTTAAGTTTGGCGCTCCGGCGCCCTGTAGTGGATGGCGCATAGCGCCGGCGAATAAGGTGTTAAGCCCCTGCCATGAAACCATCGCTAGTCTTGAGAATGGGCCAGCAGCTGACGATGACACCGCAGCTGCAACAGGCCATCCGCCTGCTCCAATTGTCGACCCTGGATCTGCAACAGGAAATCCAGGAGGCTCTGGAATCCAATCCGATGCTCGAACGCCAGGAAGACGGCGACGACTTCGACAACTCCGATCCCATGGCCGACAACGCCGAACAGAAGCCCAACACCGAGATCCAGGAACCCTCCTATCAGGAGACCGCGCCGACAGTCGATAACCTCGAAGACGGCGAATGGAACGAGCGAATCCCCAACGAACTGCCCGTCGACACCGCCTGGGAAGACGTCTACCAGACCAGCGCCAGCAGCCTGCCGAGCAGCGACGATGACGAGTGGGACTTCACCACCCGCACCTCCGCCGGCGAGAGCCTGCAAAGCCACCTGCTGTGGCAGTTGAACCTGGCACCGATGTCCGACACCGATCGCCTGATCGCTGTCACCCTGATCGATTGCATCAACAATCAGGGCTACCTGGACGAAACCCTCGAAGAAATCCTCGACGCCTTTGATCCGGAACTCGACATCGAGCTGGACGAGATCGAAGCCGTCCTGCACCGCATCCAGCAATTCGAACCGGCCGGCATCGGCGCACGCAACCTGGGCGAATGCCTGCTGCTGCAATTGCGCCAGCTGTCGGCCAAGACCCCTTGGCTGGCCGAAGCCAAGCGCCTGGTCACCGATTACATCGACTTGCTCGGCAGCCGCGACTACAGCCAGTTGATGCGCCGCATGAAGCTCAAGGAAGACGAGCTGCGTCAGGTCATCGAACTGGTGCAGAGCCTCAACCCGCGCCCCGGTTCGCAGATCGAATCCACTGAAGCCGAATACGTGGTGCCTGACGTCATCGTGCGCAAGGACAACGAGCGCTGGCTGGTCGAGCTGAACCAGGAGTCGGTGCCGCGCCTGCGGGTCAACGCCCAGTACGCCGGTTTCGTGCGCCGCGCCGACACCAGCGCCGACAACACCTTCATGCGCAATCAGTTGCAGGAAGCCCGCTGGTTCATCAAGAGCCTGCAAAGCCGCAACGAAACCCTGATGAAAGTGGCCACCCAGATCGTCGAGCATCAGCGCGGCTTTCTGGAGTATGGCGACGAAGCCATGAAGCCGTTGGTCCTGCATGACATCGCGGAAGCGGTAGGCATGCACGAGTCGACGATTTCCCGCGTAACCACGCAAAAATTCATGCATACCCCACGGGGCATATATGAGCTGAAATACTTTTTCTCCAGCCATGTGAGCACCTCCGAGGGCGGTGAATGCTCGTCCACGGCGATCCGCGCGATCATCAAGAAACTGGTTGCCGCGGAAAATCAGAAAAAGCCGTTGAGTGACAGCAAGATCGCTGGTTTACTGGAGGCACAAGGCATTCAGGTGGCTCGCCGCACGGTCGCCAAGTACCGCGAATCCCTCGGGATCGCGCCTTCGAGCGAACGCAAGCGGTTGATGTAAGCCACGTTACAGCGTTCCAGTGGCAGGCTCTTCGGCCTGCCGCTTTATGCACTGGCAACGAAGGAGAAGCTGTATGCAAGTCAACATCAGTGGACACCAACTGGAAGTTACCCAGCCTCTGCGCGAGTACATCGAGCTCAAGCTCAAGAAGCTCGAAGGGCATTTCGACAAGATCACCAACGTGCAAGTCACGATGTGCGTCGAAAAACTGAAGCAGAAAATCGAAGCCACGCTGCATATTCCCGGCAATGAGGTCGTCGCAAACGCGGAACATACCGATATGTACGCTGCGATCGACGCGCTGACCGACAAGCTTGATAAACAACTCAAAAAGCATAAGGAAAAGACCCAGAGCCTGCTTCAGGGCGCTACCGGTCGATAACCCCCACCCCCATGATCCGACTTGAAAGTATCCTGACCCCCGGCCGTTCCCTGGTGAACGTGCCGGGCGGCAGTAAAAAGAAAGCCCTGGAACAAATTGCCAACCTGATCGCCCGGGAAGTTCCGGATCTGGAGATGCAAGATGTATTCGAGGCATTGATTGCCCGTGAAAAACTGGGCTCCACCGGTTTTGGCAACGGCATCGCCATTCCCCACTGCCGCCTCAAGGGCTGCGAAGCGCCGATCAGTGCGCTGATGCACCTTGATGCCCCTATCGATTTCGACGCTATCGACGGCGCGCCCGTGGACCTGCTCTTCGTCCTGCTGGTGCCGGAAGCCGCCACCGATGCGCACCTGGAGCTGTTACGCCAGATCGCCAGCATGCTCGACCGCAAGGACGTGCGCGACAGACTGCGTAGCGCGCCTAGCAACGAAGCCTTGTACCAGGTTGTACTGGAAGAACAGAACAGGCCGTAACCATGCGCTTGATCATTGTCAGTGGCCGTTCCGGCTCGGGTAAAAGTACCGCCCTGGATGTCCTTGAGGACAACGGTTACTACTGCATCGATAACCTGCCGGCAGGTCTTCTGCCGGATCTGGCCGAACGTGCGCTGGTTCATACCGAAATGCTCCAGCCCCTGGTGGCCGTCTCGATCGACGCCCGCAACCTGCCGAGTCATCTGTCACGTTTTCCAGAGTTGCTCGAGGAAGTGCGCAGCCGGCATATCCAGTGCGATGTCCTGTACCTCGACGCCGATGACGAAACGTTGCTCAAACGCTTTTCGGAAACTCGTCGTCGTCACCCGCTCAGCAACGCCAACCGCTCGCTGGCCGAAGCCATCGACGACGAAACCGCCCTGCTGGGCCCGATTGCCGATCTGGCCGATCTGAAGGTCAATACCACCAATCTGAACCTCTACCAACTGCGCGATACCATCAAGCTGCGACTGTTGAACCAGCCGGAGCCGGGGACCGCGTTTCTGGTGGAGTCCTTCGGTTTCAAACGCGGCATGCCGGTGGATGCGGATCTGGTGTTCGATGTTCGCTGCCTGCCGAACCCGTACTGGAAACCGGAACTGCGAGCGCAATCCGGTCTCGATCAGCCGGTCGCCGAGTATCTGGCGGCGCAGCCGGAGGTCGAGGAGATGTACCAGGACATTTATACGTATCTGAACAAATGGTTGCCGCGCTTTGCGGCGAGCAACCGCGCTTACGTCACCATTGCCATCGGCTGCACCGGCGGGCATCACCGTTCCGTTTACCTGACCGAACGTCTTGGCCAGGCGCTGCAGAAGACCCTGAAGAACGTCCAGGTTCGCCACCGCGACCTCAGCTAAAGGATTCACAACGCGATGCCTGCTCGGGAAATAGAAATCATCAACAAGCTGGGCCTGCACGCCCGCGCATCGGCAAAATTCGTCGGAGTGGCGGGCCAGTTTCCCGATTGCACGATCAGAGTGGGCCGCACACCGGACACCACGGTTGACGGTAAAAGCATCATGGCGATGATGATGCTCGCTGCGGGCAAGGGCACCAAAATCCACCTGAGTACCGAAGGTCACCAGGAACAGGAAGCCATGGACGCGCTGGTGACACTGATCAACAACTACTTCGACGAAGGCGGTTGAAACGCCTGAGGCGAAGTAGCCCGCTCCCTCCCCCGGTTCATCCCAACGCCGTATCCATCACCATCATCAGACAGAAGCCGATCAGCAATCCCAGACTGGCCAGCTTCTCGTGACCATTGCGTCGCGACTCGGGGATGACCTCGTGAGTCACCACCAGCAGCATGGCACCAGCCGCCAGCGCCAACCCCAAGGGCAGCAACAGTTCGGCAAGACTGACCAGCCACGCACAGAGCAGCGCAAATACCGGTTCGACCAGACCTGACGCTGCGCCAATCAAAAACGCCTTGACCCGCGACATCCCGGCGCCGGCCAGCACCAGTGCAATCACCAGCCCTTCCGGCACATCCTGCAAGGCAATGCCCATCGCCAGACTTTCTGCGTCAGGCATTCCACCGCCCGCCGAGACACCGACCGCCATGCCTTCCGGGATGTTATGGGCAATGATGGCGAACACGAACAACCAGATCCGTGGCGGAATCACCGGATGTTCGACGGTGCCGATGAGCATTTCCGGCGAGGCCCCCGACACACGGCGATCAACCAGATACAGACCGAACGCCCCGAGCATGATGCCGAAGCAAATCAGGCCGCTGGCGCCCCATGGGCTCAGTCCCAGACTTTCGGCGGCGGCGATTCCCGGCACGATCAGTGAAAACGCGGTCGCCGCCAGCATTACACCGGCGCCAAAACCCAACAGCGTATCGCCCAGCGCCTGGGGCATGTTGCGGATTACCAGCACCGGAACAGCCCCCAGCGCGGTGCCGAGGGCGCAAATCGCGCCGCCCTGCAATGCCCGCGACAACCTCGGCTCCAGATTCAGCCAATCGAGTCCGTGTGCGACCAACAGGGACATGCCCGCCAACAGCAGCAGCGAACCGATTGCGTAACGAAACATACGCCCACTTCCGATCGCCAGTGTTTCAGTGCCCATAGTCAGCCTTGGATTGTTTTTATAGGGACTTAAACCATCGCGGCCTGATAGCGCGCAGCAACTTGCGGCCAGTTGATCACGTTGTAGAACGCGCTGATGTATTCCGGCCGACGGTTCTGATAACGCAGGTAGTACGCGTGTTCCCACACGTCGAGCCCGAGAATCGGCGTGTTGCCGTTCATCAGCGGGCTGTCCTGGTTGCCGCTGCTTTCCACCACCAGTTTCTTGTCGGGCGTGACGCTGAGCCACGCCCAGCCACTGCCGAAACGGGTCAACGCGGCTTTGGTGAAGGCGTCCTTGAAGCTGTCGAGGCCACCCAGCTGCTCATCGATCGCCCTGGCCAGCGCACCGTCCGGTTTGCCACCGCCGTTGGGCACCATCACTTCCCAGAACAGCGAATGGTTGGCATGACCGCCGCCCTGGTTGATCACCGCCGCGCGGAGCTTTTCCGGCAGTTGCTGGACGCTGGCGACCAGCTTCTCCACCGGCCATTCCGCGAATTCGGTGCCCTCGACCGCAGCGTTCAGGTTGTTGATGTAAGTCTGATGATGCTTGGTGTAGTGGATCTCCATGGTTTGCGCATCGATGTGCGGCTCCAGTGCGTCGTAGGCGTAAGGCAAGGCTGGCAGGGTAAAAGCCATTTCAGTGGACTCCATGGTGATGTGGGGCAGGCACTCGGCGCGCGTTGCCGGTATCCGAGTGCAGCAAACGCTGGGTGCGCGGGTATTCGCCGTGTTCGCTGATGAAATTGAGCAGCTCGACGTAGGTTTTGCTGCTCTGGCGAAGGGCCGCTTCACGCAGGGCCGGACGCAGGCGCTCGTCCTGCATGGTCTGCAACAGCCGTTGATGAATCGCGCACAGATACTCGGCGCTCTCCTCCGGCTGATTCAGGCGCAGGTGCAGATCGGCAAGGTTGTGATGGGAGATGACGCAAGCCGCCACCGCTTCGTCGGCATCGGCCCAGCGCTCGAACAACACCTGCGCCAAAGCCAATGCTTGCAGGTAGGCCTCGCGGGCATCGATCAGCTCGCCCAGGATGAAGCAGCGATTGGCCCGTTCGATCGTGCGTTTCCAGTGCTCCATGGTGAACCTCCAAAGCGGTTGCGGTGCTTACACGCCACCGGCGGTGAGTTTCTCGGGATTGAGCAACTCTTCCAGCTGGCTGCGCGACAGGTCGGTGTGTTCCAGCGCAACGTCGATCACCGCGCGACCCTGCTTGTAGGCCTGCTTGGCAATCTCGGCAGCTTTCTGGTAACCGATGATCGGGTTGAGCGCGGTCACCAGAATCGGGTTGCGCGACAGCGCTTCCTTGAGGCGCGACTCGTTGACCTTGAAGGTGGCGATGGCCTTGTCACCCAGCAAACGGCTGGAGTTGGCCAGCAACTCAATGCTGCTCAGCAGATTCTGGGCAATGATAGGCAGCATCACGTTCAGCTCGAAATTGCCTGATTGACCGGCGATGGTGATCACCGAGTCATTGCCGATCACTTGCGCAGCTACCATGGCGGTGGCTTCCGGAATCACCGGATTGACCTTGCCTGGCATGATCGATGAGCCCGGCTGCAGGCCCTCAAGCTCGATTTCACCGAGCCCGGCGAGCGGGCCGGAGTTCATCCAGCGCAGGTCGTTGGCGACTTTCATCAGGGACACGGCGGTGGCCTTGAGCTGGCCCGAGACGGCCACGGCAGTGTCCTGCGAGCCGATCAGGGCGAACAGATTCTTGCCAGGGGTGAACTGGACATTGGTCAACTGGCTGAGCTGGCGGCTGAACCGCGCAGCAAATTCCGGATGCGCATTGATCCCGGTACCGACCGCTGTACCGCCCTGAGCCAAGGATTGCAGGCTTGGCAGCAAATCCTGCAGGTGACCGATATTGGCCTTGAGCTGCTGCGCCCAACCGTTGAGCACCTGGCTCATGCGCACCGGCATGGCATCCATCAAGTGAGTTCGGCCGGTCTTGACGTGATGATGGACCTGTTCGGCCTTGCGTTCGATCACTTGCACCAGGTGCAGCAGTGCCGGCAGCAGTTGTTCGTGCAGGGCCAGCGCGGCGCTGACGTGGATAGTGGTAGGAATGATGTCGTTGCTGCTCTGCCCACAGTTGACGTGGTCGTTGGCGTTCACCGGTTCGTCGAGCAAGCGGCTGGCCAGGGTGGCAATCACTTCATTGGCGTTCATATTGGAGCTGGTGCCGGAACCGGTCTGGAAGATGTCCACCGGGAAATGCCGCATGAAGTCGCCTTCCAGCAACCCTTGGGCGGCATCGCTGATTGCCTTGCCCTGGGCGGCGCTGAGCTGGTTGAGTTCAACGTTGGCGCGCGCGGCGGCCGCTTTCGCCAGAATCAGGGCGCGGATGAACTGGGTCGGCATCGGCTTGCCGCTGATCGGGAAGTTATCCACTGCGCGCTGGGTCTGCGCGCCGTAGAGAGCGTCCACCGGCACCTGCAGTTCGCCCATGCTGTCGCGCTCAATACGTGTCTTGGTCATCTGAAAATCCTTGCACCAGTTCTATGAGAGGAATCGAGGGAAGCAACTCGCAGGTCGCCAATTGCCAGGTGTAGCTTTGCCAGCGCTTGAGCCGGCACTTGCACAGCGAGAGGCGCTCCATTTCACGCAAGGGGCGCCAGGCTTGATCGAGACACAGGCTGCGCCAGTGCCACGGCAGCGCGATATCGGTGGCCGTGTCGAGCAGCAGACGGAAGGAGGTTTCAGCGATCATCCAGGGCGAAGTCGCCGTGCAGCAGGCCAGATACCGGCCTTCGGCCAGGTAGTGTTCGATCAGTCGTGGCTCGTCGGGATCCATCGCGCAACGGATCCGGCGACTCATCCAGCGCCAGCTTTCGAGATACGGCTGCTCGTGCAAGGCAGAACTCATGATTCTGGGCCCATCCGATAATGAGATTTATTATTAGATGATAATGAGAACCAAAACAAGAGCGGCTTTTTTTGCTGCGTTCACCAACCCGACAAATTTGCGAACACAAAAAGGCGCGCCACCCAATCGGGTGGCGCGCCTTTTGTGTACCTGTCTGGGCTTAGCTGCCCGCGACAGTCATCTTCTCGATCAACACCGAACCGGTGCGAATATTGCTGCGCAGTTCCAGATCGTTACCCACCGCGACGATCTGCTTGAACATGTCCCGCATGTTGCCGGCGATGGTCACTTCTTGCACCGCGAACTGGATTTCACCGTTCTCGACCCAGAAACCTGCCGCACCGCGCGAGTAATCACCGGTCACCATGTTCAGACCATGGCCCATCAGTTCGGTGACCAGCAGGCCACGACCCATGCGCCGCAGCAAGGCAGCCTGGTCTTCATCGCCATGGGTGACGAACAGGTTATGCACACCGCCCGCGTTGGCGGTGCTCGGCATGCCGAGTTTGCGACCGGAGTATGTGCCCAGGATGTACGACACCAGTTCGCCCTTTTCGACGAACGGTTTGGCATAGGTCGCCAGGCCGTCGCCGTCATACGACGCACTGCCCATGGCACGCATCAGATGCGGACGCTCGTCGATGGTCAGCCATTCCGGGAACAGCTTCTGCCCCAAAGTGCCTTCGAGGAACGACGATTTGCGGTACAGACTGCCGCCGGAAATCGCCGACAGGAAGCTGCCGAACAACCCACCCGCCAGTTCCGCCGAAAACAATACAGGCACTTCGCAGGTCGGCACCGGGCGCGCACCCAGACGGCTAGCCGCACGCTGTGCCGCGCGCTGGCCAATGCTCACCGGATCCGCCAGCAAACTGCCCTGGCGGTTCACGTCATACCAGTAATCGCGCTGCATCTGGCCATCGGCCTCGGCGATCATCACGCAGCTCAGGCTGTGCCGGGTCGAAGCGTAACCGCCGATGAAACCATGGCTGTTGCCATACACGCGGCAGCCCTGATGAGTGCTCAACGTGGTGCCATCGGCATTCTTGATGCGCGCATCGGCGTCGAACGCGGCTGCTTCACAAAGCAACGCCTTCTCGATGGCCTGCTCCGGCGTGATGTCCCATTGGTGGAACAGGTCGAAATCCTGAATATCCCTGGCCATCAGCGCCGCATCGGCCAACCCCGAGGCTTCGTCTTCCGACGTGTGTTTGGCAATCGCCAGCGCGGCGGCGACAGTCTCGCGAATCGCATCCGGCCCGGTGGCAGACGTGCTGGCAGAGCCCTTGCGCTGGCCGACATATAACGTGATGCCAAAACCCTGATCGCGGTTGAACTCGACCGTTTCGACTTCACGTTGACGCACCGACGTCGACAGGCCCTGCTCCAGCGACACCGCCACTTCACAGGCACTGGCACCCTGACGCTTGGCTTCGGCGATGATCTGCTCGACCTGTTCCTGCAGTGCCGGCAATGCCTGTGGGCCGACGCTTTCAACTGCACTCATGCTCATCTCCACTCAAATTCTGCTTTCGGCTGGGGCCTTCGAGCGACCGGGCCGGACAAGCGGCCCCCGACTGGTTATCATGGCGGCGTTTCTTTGCGGACTGCCACCATGGTTGATTCTTACGACGACTCCCTCGATACGGGAGAAAAAAGCAAATCCCAGGTCAAACGCGAGCTGCATGCTCTGGTTGACCTTGGCGAGCGCCTTACAACGCTCAAGCCCGACTTGCAGGCAAAACTGCCATTGACCGACGCTTTGCGCCGGGCCCTGGCCGATGCGCCCAAGCACACCGCGAACATCGCGCGTAAACGGCATTTGCAGTTCATCGGCAAACTGATGCGCGATCAGGACACTGACGCGATTCTCACTCTGCTCGATCAACTCGATGCCTCTACCCGTCAGTACAACGAGCGTTTTCACAACCTCGAACGCTGGCGTGACCGCCTGATCGCCGGTGACGATGCCGTGCTGGAGAAATTCGTCGTCGATTACCCGGACGCCGACCGCCAGCAACTGCGTTCCCTGATCCGTCAGGCCCAGCACGAGGTTGCGCAAAACAAACCTCCTGCCTCGAGCCGCAAGATCTTCAAGTACATCCGTGAGCTGGACGAGACTCAACGCGGTCTGCGTTGATATTCGCCACCGGGTGGCCGCACCGCGCGCCACCCGAAGCTCCATTCCTTCTTATGCGCCCGTGCCACCCACGGTGATCGCATCGATTTTCAGGGTCGGCTGACCCACGCCCACCGGCACTGACTGCCCGTCCTTGCCGCAGGTCCCCACACCGCTATCCAGCGCCAGATCGTTACCGACCATCGACACCCGGCTCATCGCTTCCGGGCCGTTGCCGATCAACGTTGCGCCTTTGACTGGCGCGGTAATCTTGCCGTCTTCGATCAGGTAAGCCTCGCTGGTGGAGAACACGAACTTGCCGCTGGTGATGTCGACCTGACCGCCGCCGAGGTTGGCGCAGTAGATGCCCTTCTTCACCGAGGCGATGATTTCCGCCGGATCGCTCTGGCCGCCGAGCATGTAGGTGTTGGTCATCCGTGGCATCGGCAGGTGTGCGTAGGATTCGCGACGACCATTGCCGGTGCGGGCCACGCCCATCAGCCGCGCATTGAGCTTGTCCTGCATGTAGCCCTTGAGTACGCCGTTTTCGATCAGCGTGGTGCACTCGGTCGGGGTGCCTTCGTCGTCGACGCTCAGGGAGCCGCGACGACCGCTCAGAGTGCCGTCATCGACGATGGTGCAAAGTTTCGAGGCAACCATTTCGCCCATGCGTCCGCTGTAGGCTGAACTGCCCTTGCGGTTGAAATCGCCTTCCAGGCCGTGGCCGACCGCTTCGTGCAGCAGCACGCCGGACCAACCCGAACCCAGAACCACCGGCAAGGTGCCGGCCGGTGCCGGAATCGCTTCCAGGTTCACCAGCGCCTGACGCAGCGCTTCACGGGCATAACCCATGGCGCGGTCTTCAGCGAGGAAATAACGGTAGTCGGTACGCCCGCCGCCGCCATGGCCGCCACGCTCGCGACGGCCGTTCTGCTCGACGATCACGCTGACGTTGAAACGCACCAGCGGACGCACGTCGGCAGCCAGGCCACCGTCGGTCGAGGCAACCAGAATCCGTTCCCAGACCCCGGCCATGCTTACGCTGACCTGTTGGATACGCGGATCGAGGGCGCGGGTCGCTACGTCGATTCGCTTGAGCAGTTCGACTTTTTCAGCGCGGCTCAGGACTTCCAGCGGATTATCGGGCGCGTACAACTGGGCGACGTCCTGGGTGCTGAACGCCTGTACCGTGCCGTTCTGCCCGGCGCGGGAAATCGAACGGGCCGCACGGGCCGCTGCGCCGAGGGCTTCGAGGGTGATCGCGTTGCTGTAGGCGAAACCGGTTTTCTCACCGGACTGCGCACGTACGCCAACACCCTGGTCGAGGTTGAAACTGCCTTCCTTGACGATGCCGTCTTCCAGCGACCAGGACTCGGAAATCTGCCCCTGGAAATACAGGTCGGCCGCATCGATGCCTGGACCCGCCAGATCACCGAGCACGCCTTGCAGGCTCTCGATCGTCACGCCGCCGGGCGCCAACAGGTGATCACTGACTGAGGACAACAACTCGCTCATAGGTTTTACGCCTTAAATTCGTGTTCTGAAGCAGGTCGCTGTGCGCCCTGCGAAAAAAACCGCCGATGACCGGTCACCGGCATTCGCGCCCGGATGGACACTTGTTCATTGCTGTCGCGCTCGGCCAGCAACACGGCTTCGCCTTGTTCCTGCTGCGCCAGCACGCGGCCCCACGGGTCGACAATCGCCCCGTGGCCAAAGGTTTCCCGCGGCCCCGGATGCGTTCCGCCCTGGGCTGCCGCCAGCACGTAGCACTGGGTTTCAATGGCCCGCGCGCGGATCAGTACATCCCAGTGCGCCGCCCCCGTCACCGCAGTGAAGGCCGACGGTGCGGTAATCAGTTCAGCCCCGGCAGCGCGCAGTTCACTGTACAGCTCCGGGAAGCGCAGGTCGTAGCACACCGTCAGGCCCAATCGCCCGACCGGCGTGTCCGCGACCACCACGCCACTGCCATAAGCATAGTCATCGGATTCGCGGTAACGGCCGCGATTGTCCGCTACGTCGACATCGAACAGGTGCAACTTGTCATAGCGTGCAACGATTTCGCCCTGATCGTTCACCAAAAGCGAGCAGGCATGGGACTTGGCCTCGGGCTGCCCCACCGGCGGCAACGGCAAGGTGCCGGCCACAATCCATAACCTGAGGTCGCGGGCGGTCTGTTTCAACCACGGCAGGATCGGGCCTTCGCCAAGCGCTTCGGCGCGGCCGATATCGGCGATGTCGCGACGGCCCATGGCCGCGAAGTTTTCCGGCAGCACCGCCAGCTTCGCACCGGCACTGGCAGCCTGTTCGAGCAAACGTCGGGCATCGCGCAGATTGGCCAGCACATCGCTCTGGCTGACCATTTGAATCACCGCTAAAGACATGGCGCACTCCGCAAGAGGTATGCGGCCATGCTACTCCATCGGTTCAGGGGCTGGCTGTTCAAAAAGGCTTGTCGAAGGTGATTTTCGGCTCTTTCAACGGGCCTTTCACGGTGTATTTGACGCTGGCGAACCGCGCCACGCGATCGCCGATCAGCTTGTCGATCAGGAACAACGCACCGCCGACGGCCGGCGCGCCGACAATCAGCGCGGCAATCGGCAGGTTGTTGGTCACAGGCAAAGTCACCAGCAATTTGGCATCCACCTTGTCGCCCACCAGATCCAGCGTGCCGTCCAGTTCCAGGTTGCTCGAAGGACCGGTCAACTTGATCGGCTCTTTCGTCACATAAACGCCATTGGTCGCCACCAGCAATCCCTTGACCCGGTCATAGCTCAAGCCTTTACCGAACAGGTCGGAGAAGTCGAGACGCAAACGCCGGCCAATCGAGTTGAAGTTGAGCAGACCGAACACGCGCAATGCCTGAGCGCCGCCCTCCACTTCAACAAACTGGCCTTTGTTGAGGGACGCATCGAGGGTGCCGGAGAAGCGCTTGGTCGCCAGCCACGCCGGCGAGCCCGGCCAGCGGCCATCGACATCCATGTGGAATTCTTCGCTGGTCACACTCGGCGCAAAACCCCAGCCCTTGAGCACATCGGCGAGGTTCTTGCCGCCGATCCGCCCCTTGTACCAACTGGTCGTGGCACCGGGGGTTCCTTCCCAGCCGCCGCTGCCCTGCAGGAGGATGCCCTTGAGGCCCAGATCGAGGTTGTTCAGGGCGATGCCCTTGGCGGTCGGCCGAATCTTGAGTGACCAGCCACCGACCAAGTCCTGGCCCTGGAACAATTGATTGATGGTGATATCCAGCGCCGGGATCTTGCTCGGATCGACGGAAGCCAGCGGGTCCGGCGCGTTCTCGTCGGCCTGCACCGTCGGGTCCGGCGCTGGCAATCGCACGTATTGCAGGTTCACCGCAATCGGCGCGCCCTTGGCGTCAGGAATGCCCGCCGTGCCTTTGGCCTGCTGGCTGTCGAGGGCCAGCGCCCAGGCACCGGGCTTGCGATTCACCTGCACGGCTGCCTGATCCAGGGTGGTGCCGAAGGCGGTGAGTTTGCCGATCTTGAAATCTGCGCTGCTGAGCAACTGTTTGGCGTTGCCGCCTGGATCCTGGCCGGCGTATTTGTCCAGCAGATCCTGCCACGGCTTTACGTCCAGCTCCGACAACACGCCACGCACCCGCAGGCCTTTGCTGCCCGGCAACACCGCTTCGCCAGCGCCGAGGAACAGCTCACCCCGACCATCGGCAAAGTTGCCCGGTGGCGCGGCGAAGGTGAAGTTGGCCAGTTGATCGTAATTGACCCAGTAACGCCGCTCCTGTCCCTGCAAGGTCATGCGGAACACCGTGTCACGCCCGGCATCGGCGGCCATGCCGAACGGCGCCGGCAGATCCACCGCCACGCCCTTCAGACTGGAACTGACCATCAATTGGCTGTCAGCGCCGTCCAGATTCACTTGCAACTGATATGGGATGGTCCCGGACACCGGCAATGGCTGAGTCACGCCCAGCCAGTCGGTGAGTTTCTTGACCTCGACCTGCCCTGACGCCGCGATCCGGGTCTTGAGATTGCCGGGGGCACCGTCGGCGAAGATCTGCGCGGTCACCGGCTTGTCAAAAGCCCGGGCACTGATGTTCTGTCCGCTCAGCCCTTTTGCGCTGTCGAAGCGGAAGTCGCCCTTGAGCTGGCTCAATTCAAGCTTCGGCTCCGCCAGCTTCAAGCGCGCATTGGCGGTTTTGAAGTCGACGAGAATTTTCGGCTGATCGCCCTTGGCCAATGGCACATCGAGTTTGAGCTTGCCTTGCAGGTCACCCTCGCCTTCCCAGCCGGCAAAAGTATCGGCGGTGCCAATCGGCGCCTCCTGAAGAATCTTCAGGCCATCGCCCAGCCCGCCAGCAAAGCTGCCGTCGAGGAACATGTGGCTGTGCTCGCCGCTCGGCACATGGGGAATATTGACGAAGACGTCGCCGACCTGGGTATCGAGCAACTGGCCCTTGCTGGCGAGAATGCGCACGCCGCTGTCTTCGATGAACACATCACCGTTGACCTTGCTCACGTGCGGCCAGCCCGGCTGGAAAGCCAGCTCGGCGTCGTGCACCTTGAAGAACAGACTGATGCTGCGATCCGCTTCCCCGGCGTTCTTGTTCAGCGAGCCTTGATACTGGAAGAACCCCTGATCCACCGCGCCCTTGAGAATCGCCGTACGCAGCCATTCGTCGAGGGCCGGGCTCAGGACTTGCGGCAGGTACTTGGCGGTGTAGCGACCGTCGCCATCCACCAGACCGACCCGTAGATCCATGTAGTCTTCCTGGCTGTGATCGAAATGCAGGCGGATCAGGAAGTCGCCGGCGATCTTGCCTTCCTCGCCGAGCACCTTCAGGTACGGCGCGATCAGGGTGAAACCTTCTTTATCGAGCTTCCAGGTCAACCGGGCGTTGGCCTGAATGTATTGCCACGGCTTGGCGAAAATCGGATCGAGGTGCAGGACGAAATCCTTGCTGTCCATGCGCAGTTCGCCCCCGCCGAGATTGCCGGTAAGACTGCCGCTGACATTCCGTGCGGCCGGAGCGCCGTGATAGGCGTCGAACCCGACTTGATCAAGGTTGGCGGCGAAGCCGAATTTGCTGTCGTCGGTGGCGTTCGGCCGGAAATCCAGCAGCACGTTACGCAGACCGCCGGTTACTTTCAGGCGCTCGACCACGGTGGCGACGCCTTGGGGCAAAGGTCCGAGGGCATTGAGCAAAGGTGTGATCGGCGTCAGGTCGAGCCGGTCAGCCTGCAGATGCCAGAGTTCTTCGTTCTTGTCGGTGGCGGCAGTCTGTTTGATCTGGACATGGGATTCCCAGCGGGTTTCGCCGAAATTCATCGCCAGCGAATCAAGCGTGACAATGGCTCCCTCGGAACCGCGCTGGAAATAGCCATTGAGCGCCAGATTGTTGATCTGGATCGGCTTGCGTTCAGCGTAGGCGCCGGTCAGTTGCGGCGCATTGAGACGGACCGCAGCACTCTGCAACGCCCCCTCGCGCCAGTTGACCCACAGCTCGCCACCGGCCTTGATCTCGGAGAAATTCCATTGTTGGGTCAGGCGCTCAGGCAGCCACTTCGACCAGTCGCTCTGCGGCAGGCTGGCATAACCGTCCACTTCGCTGTTCTGCCACTGATTCGGACGAAGTCGCGTGCGCAGGCTCAGCGCCACAGGCTGACCGTCGGGCAGGGTCAGGCGCGCATCGAGGCGTTGGCGGCTGGACCCGGTCTTCAGATTGAGGCCGACATAAGTGAGGGTCAGCGGCGCCTGCTCCAGCGGCTGCAACGTCACCTGACTGTCGAGCACCGACAGTTGCTGAATCATTTGCATGCGGTTGAACAGTTGCTCGGGATCCATGGGCTGGTCCTGCTGCACCGGCAAGCCTTCCAGCGCCCACTTTCCGTCTTCGCCTTCCTTGAGGCTGATCTTCAGACCATTGAGTTCCAAATGGGCGATGCGCACTTCGCGGGCCAGCAGACTGGCCCACAGATCCGGCACTGCGCGCACCCGATCCAGGCGCAGGGCATTGGCGCCGCTGCCGACCATCACGTCGTGGGCCAGCAGGATCGGGGCAAACCCGCTCCAGTTGCCTTCCAGCTCGCCGATCTGCAGCGGCATGCCCAATGCGGCACTGGCCTTGTCTTCGATATCGGTGCGGTATTCGGCCACCAGTGGCGTGAGTTCCCGGCCGAGACTGACGTACAACGCCATCAATACCAGAACCAACGCGCACAGGCCCAGACCCCAGCGGGTCAGTGCGGCCAAAATGCGTGTCAGACGTTCCATGTCAGTTGGCTCCCATGGCAAAAATACTGCAAAAAGCTGAGGCCAGCCGTTTCAGGAAAAAGGTGATGCAGGGGTTCAGAGCAGCACCACGTCATATTGTTCCTGGGAATACATGGTTTCCACCTGGAAGCGTATGGTGCGCCCGATGAAACCTTCAAGTTCGGCCACGTTACCGGACTCTTCATCGAGCAGCCGGTCGACGACTTTCTGGTTCGCCAGCACCCGATAACCCTCGGCCTGATAGGCCCGGGCTTCGCGCAGGATCTCGCGGAAAATCTCGTAGCAAATGGTTTCCGGAGTTTTCAGCTTGCCCCGGCCCTGACAGCTGCTGCACGGTTCGCACAACACTTGCTCAAGGCTTTCACGGGTGCGCTTGCGCGTCATCTGCACCAGGCCCAACTCGGTAATGCCGATGATGTTGGTCTTGGCGTGATCGCGCTCCAGTTGTTTCTCCAGGGTACGCAGCACCTGGCGCTGGTGCTCTTCGTCTTCCATGTCAATGAAGTCGATGATGATGATCCCGCCCAGATTGCGCAGGCGCATCTGCCGGGCAATCGCGGTCGCGGCTTCGAGGTTGGTCTTGAAGATGGTTTCTTCAAGATTGCGATGACCGACGAACGCCCCGGTGTTCACATCGATGGTGGTCATGGCTTCCGCTGGATCGATGACCAGATAACCGCCGGACTTCAGCGGCACCTTCCGTTCCAGGGCTTTCTGGATTTCGTCTTCGACGCCGTACAGGTCGAAGATCGGCCGTTCACCCGGGTAGTGCTCCAGACGATCGGCGATTTCTGGCATCAGTTCGGCGACGAACTGCGTGGTTTTCTGGAAGGTTTCCCGGGAATCGATGCGGATCTTCTCGATCTTCGGGCTGACCAGGTCGCGCAGGGTGCGCAGCGCCAGGCCGAGGTCTTCGTAGATCACACTCGGTGCGCCGATGGTCTTGATCTGTTCGTTGATCTGATCCCACAAGCGGCGCAAGTAGCGGATGTCCATCAGGATCTCATCGGCCCCGGCACCTTCGGCGGCGGTACGCAAAATGAAGCCGCCGGCCTCCTTGATGCCTTCTTTGGCCACGCAGTCGCTTACCACCTGCTTGAGTCGTTCGCGCTCGGCTTCGTCTTCGATCTTCAGGGAAATGCCGACGTGGGCCGTGCGCGGCATGTACACCAGATAACGCGACGGGATCGACAGTTGCGTGGTCAGCCGCGCACCTTTGGAACCGATCGGATCCTTGGTGACTTGCACCACCAGGCTCTGGCCTTCGTGTACAAGCGCACTGATGCTTTCCACCGCAGGACCTTCGCGCAGGGAAATTTCCGAGGCGTGAATGAAGGCTGCGCGATCCAGGCCGATGTCGACGAACGCCGCCTGCATGCCCGGCAGAACCCGCACCACCTTGCCTTTATAGATGTTGCCGACGATCCCGCGTTTTTGCGTACGCTCGACGTGCACTTCTTGCAGCACACCGTTTTCGACCACCGCCACGCGCGATTCCATCGGCGTGATGTTGATCAGAATCTCTTCACTCATGGCAGGGTCTCGTTCAGGCATGTTCACGATAATGGCTGCATCTTGTCCGTTCGACGCTCATTGCGCGTTCAGGGTTTGCCAACAGGGTATGCCGAAATGGCCAAGCAGTTCTGCGCTTTCGCACACCGGCAAGCCGACGACCGCCGAGTAACTGCCATTGAGGCCGGCGACGAACACCGCGCCAAGCCCCTGAATGCCGTAGCCACCCGCCTTGTCCCGGGGCTCGCCGCTGGCCCAGTAGGCGACGGCTTCTTCGCGGCTGATCGGGCGGAACCGCACCCGACTGCGCACCACCCGCGACTCGCAGCACTCGCCGTCGAGCACGGCAATCGCCGTCAGCACTTCATGCTCCTTGCCGGACAACATCATCAGCATGGCGCATGCATCGGCTTCGTCCACCGGTTTGCCAAGAATTTTGCCGTCCAGCACCACGGCGGTGTCGGCGCCCAGTACGCAAAACGCTACGTCGCAGACGACGGTGCGCCGTCCGGCCTCTGCCTTGCCGCGCGCCAGGCGCTCGACGTAGGCCGATGGGGATTCATTGGCGAGAGGGGTTTCATCGATATCCGCGCTGATGGCGGTAAACGGGATGCCGATCTGCGTGAGCAACTCACGCCGACGCGGCGATCCTGAGGCGAGGTAAAGCGGCTTCATCCAAACATCTCCCTGTTGAGTGCCCTGCCTCATGGCACCGGTGGGGGCCCATGCCTGACCGAATCAGTTGATTTTGTAGCGCCGGCGCAATCCACGCAAAGCGAAGCTGACCCATGGCCAGAGCAAGGCACTGACCAGTGCCGGCAGGACCAGCGCAAGGGTCGGCTGACGGTTGCCGGTCAAGGCACTGAGCCAAAGCTGTACGAGCTGGGCGAGGCCGAAGATCACCAGAATCACCAGGCTCTGCTGCCACATCGGGAACATTCGCAGGCGTTGCTGCAATGACAGCACCAGGAACGTGATCAGTGTCAGGATCAATGCATTCTGACCGAGCAGATCGCCTTGCAGCACGTCTTCGGCCAGCCCCAGGCAGAAAGCCGTGACCATGCCGACCGTATGCGGCAGGTACAAAGCCCAGAAGGCCAGGAGCAAAGCCAGCCACAGCGGGCGCAGGATTTCCATGAAAATCGGCAATGGCGACACGCTGAGCAGTATGCCGACGATAAACGTCAGCCAGACGATCCAGCCGTTACGCGATGCGGTAGCTCCGACCATTATTCTTGCCTCCCGGTGGTCGCCGGCGCAGTGACAGGCGGTTTGGCTGCTGGTCGAGCAGCGGGCTGATTCGCCGGTGGCTTGCTGACCGCGGGTGTGGCTGCAGGCGGTTTGCTCGCAGCGGGTTTGGCCGGCGTGGTGTCGGCGGCAGGCGTAGCCGGCGCTGTCGTCGTGGCAGGGGTTGCGGCTGCGGCTGCGGCAGGCGGGGTGACGATTTTCGGCACCGTGGCCGGAACCACCGGACCGCCACCAAAGGCATCGAGGTTTTCCTGAGCCTGCGCGGCATCGTTGGCACGTTCTTCGGCGGTGCGGTTGTCACTGAATACCAGCAGAAGGTAACGGCTGCGGTTCAATGCGGCGGTCGGTACGGCGCGAACAATGGCGAATGGCTGGCCGGAATCGTGGATCACTTCCTTGACCGTCGCCACCGGATAACCGGCCGGGAAACGCTGACCGAGGCCCGAACTGACCAGCAGATCACCTTCCTTGATATCGGCGGTGTCCGCTACGTGACGCAGTTCCAGACGCTCAGGGTTACCGGTCCCACTGGCAATCGCCCGCAGACCGTTACGGTTCACCTGCACAGGAATGCTGTGGGTCGAGTCGGTCAGCAGCAACACACGGGAGGTGTACGGCATCAGTTCGACCACCTGCCCCATCAGGCCGCGAGCATCGAGCACCGGCTGACCGAGCACCACGCCATCACGCTCGCCTTTGTTGATGATGATGCGATGGGTGAAGGGGTTGGGATCCATGCCGATCAGCTCGGCCACTTCGACCTTCTCGTTGACCAGCGCGGAGGAATTGAGCAACTCGCGCAGACGGACGTTCTGCTCGGTGAGGGCGGCAAGCTTCTGCATGCGACCCTGCAACAGCAGGTTCTCCGACTTGAGTTTTTCATTTTCGGCGACGAGCTCGGTGCGACTGCCGAACTGGCTGGCGATACCTTCCCACAACCGTCCGGGCAGGTCAGTAATCCAGTAGGCGTCCATCAGCACCAGCGAGGCCTGGCTGCGTACGGGTTTAAGCAGGCTGAAGCGCGCGTCAACGACCATCAGCGCGACCGACAGTACGGCCAGCACCAACAAGCGCACGCCCAGTGAGGGGCCCTTGGCGAAAAGCGGTTTAATAAGCCGCTCCTCCCAGGCAAATGTTCTGTTTATTCATACGGCATCAAACCGGCCTGGATGAAGACTGACAGAAGATAAACGCCAACAGGCAGCACTGCAAAGTGCTGCCTGCGCGCTCACCCACGTATTGCACCCGGCGACTTATTCGCTGGAGAGCAGGTCCATGGTGTGCTTGTCCATCATTTCCAGTGCACGGCCACCACCGCGAGCGACGCAGGTCAACGGATCTTCGGCAACGATCACCGGCAGACCGGTTTCCTGGGCCAGCAGCTTGTCGAGGTCACGCAGCAGCGCGCCACCACCGGTCAGCACCAGGCCACGCTCGGCGATGTCGGAAGCCAGTTCCGGCGGCGATTGCTCCAGGGCGCTTTTCACGGCCTGAACGATGGTTGCCAGGGACTCTTGCAGAGCTTCCAGCACTTCGTTGGAGTTCAGGGTGAATGCGCGTGGAACGCCTTCGGCCAGGTTGCGACCGCGAACGTCGACTTCGCGAACTTCACCGCCCGGATAGGCCGTGCCGATTTCCTGCTTGATGCGCTCGGCGGTGGATTCGCCGATCAGGCTGCCGTAGTTGCGGCGCACGTAGGTGATGATCGCTTCGTCGAAGCGATCGCCGCCAACGCGTACGGATTCGGCATAGACCACACCGTTCAGGGAGATCAGCGCGATTTCGGTGGTACCACCACCGATATCCACGACCATCGAGCCGCGAGCTTCTTCAACCGGCAGGCCGGCACCGATCGCAGCGGCCATCGGCTCTTCGATCAGGAACACTTCACGGGCACCGGCACCAAGGGCCGATTCACGGATGGCACGACGCTCAACCTGGGTGGACTTGCATGGAACGCAGATCAGCACACGAGGGCTGGGCTGCAGAAAGCTGTTTTCGTGAACCTTGTTGATAAAGTATTGCAGCATCTTTTCGCAGACGCTGAAGTCGGCGATCACGCCGTCCTTCATCGGACGAATGGCAGCAATGTTGCCCGGCGTACGGCCGAGCATGCGCTTGGCCTCGGTGCCGACAGCGACGACACTTTTCTGGTTACCGTGTGTCCGAATGGCCACAACCGATGGCTCATTCAGGACGATACCGCGCTCGCGCACGTAAATAAGGGTGTTGGCAGTGCCCAGGTCAATGGAAAGATCGCTGGAAAACATGCCACGCAGTTTCTTGAACATGGGAAAGGGACCCTAGGCAACGCGTGGGTAAAAAAGTGCGGCAAACTCTAACAACGACAGGGATTTTGGGCAAGGCGCCAATATGTTAAATTGGCCGCTTTTCTGTGCACCAAGCCCCACAATCGCGGCCTTATGACCGTAGAAGTGCGGTAGTGTTCCGACAATCTAACACACGGACGCCGTCCGTCCTGTTTTCCACTGGAGAAACCCGATGGCGCTAGAACGCTCCGACGTGGAAAAAATCGCTCATCTGGCCAGCCTTGGCCTGAATGACGCCGATCTTCCACACATCACTTCGGCCCTCAACAGCATTCTCGGGCTGGTTGACGAAATGCAGGCGGTCAATACCGACGGTATCGAGCCGCTGGCCCACCCGCTGGAAGCCAGTCAGCGCCTGCGCGCCGACGTCGTGACCGAAAGCAATAACCGCGAGGCTTATCAGTCCATCGCACCAGCGGTCGAAAACGGCCTGTACCTGGTTCCGAAAGTCATCGACTAAAGGGAAAGAGCCTGCAATGCATCAATTGACTCTGGCCGAGATCGCCCGCGGTCTCGCCGATAAAAAGTTTTCCTCCGAAGAGCTGACCAAAGTCCTGCTGGCACGCATTACCCAGCTCGACCCGCAGCTCAACAGTTTCATCAGCCTCACCGAAGAGCTGGCCCTCGAGCAGGCGAAAGCCGCCGACGTGCGCCGGGCCAATGGTGAGAGCGGCACCCTGCTCGGCGCGCCGATCGCCCATAAAGACCTGTTCTGCACCCAGGGCATCCGCACCAGCTGCGGCTCGAAGATGCTCGACAACTTCAAGGCCCCGTACGACGCCACCGTGGTGTCGAAGCTGGCCGCCGCCGGCACCGTGACCCTGGGCAAGACCAACATGGACGAATTCGCCATGGGTTCGGCCAACGAGTCGAGCTGGTACGGCGCGGTGAAAAACCCGTGGAACCTGGAACACGTGCCGGGCGGTTCGTCCGGCGGTTCGGCTGCCGCGGTTGCCGCTCGTCTGTTGCCTGCCGCAACGGCCACCGACACCGGCGGTTCGATCCGTCAGCCAGCTGCATTCACCAACCTCACCGGCCTGAAACCGACCTATGGTCGTGTTTCGCGCTGGGGCATGATCGCTTACGCCTCCAGCCTCGATCAGGGCGGCCCTCTGGCGCGCACTGCCGAAGACTGCGCGATTTTGTTGCAAGGTATGGCCGGGTTCGATCCGAACGACTCCACCAGCATCGATGAGCCAGTGCCGGACTACGCCGCTGGCCTGAATGGTTCGCTGCAAGGCCTGCGCATCGGTGTGCCGAAGGAGTACTTCGGTGCAGGTCTCGACCCGCGCATCGCCGACCTGATCCAGAACAGCATCAAAGAGCTGCAGAAGCTCGGTGCCGTGATCAAGGAAATCAGCCTGCCGAACATGCAGCACGCGATCCCTGCGTACTACGTGATCGCCCCGGCAGAAGCCTCCTCCAACCTGTCGCGTTTCGACGGCGTGCGCTTCGGCCACCGCTGCGCAGACCCGAAGAACCTGGAAGACCTGTACAAGCGCTCCCGTGGCGAAGGTTTCGGGCCTGAAGTGCAGCGCCGGATCATGGTCGGTGCCTACGCGCTGTCCGCCGGTTACTACGACGCCTACTACCTGAAAGCGCAGAAGATCCGTCGCCTGGTGAAGAACGACTTCATGACTGCCTTTAATGAAGTCGACATCATCCTCGGCCCGACCACGCCAAACCCGGCCTGGAAACTCGGTGCCAAGAACAGCGACCCGGTCGCTGCCTACCTGGAAGACGTCTACACCATCACCGCCAACCTCGCGGGCCTGCCGGGCCTGTCGATGCCGGCCGGTTTCGTCGACGGTCTGCCGGTCGGCGTGCAACTGCTCGCTCCGTATTTCCAGGAAGGCCGCTTGCTCAACGTTGCGCACCAGTATCAGTTGAACACTGACTGGCACACTCGCACCCCAACCGGCTTCTGAGGAGACACACATGCAATGGGAAGTCGTGATCGGGCTGGAGATTCACACCCAGCTCACCACCCGGTCGAAAATCTTTTCCGGTAGTTCCACCCAGTTCGGTTCCGAGCCGAACACCCAGGCCAGCCTGATCGACCTGGGCATGCCCGGCGTGCTGCCGGTGCTCAACCAGGAAGCGGTGCGCATGGCGGTGATGTTCGGTCTGGCGATTGACGCCGAGATCGGCCAGCACAACGTGTTCGCCCGTAAAAACTACTTCTACCCGGATCTGCCGAAGGGCTACCAGATCAGCCAGATGGAGTTGCCGATCGTCGGCAAGGGCCACCTGGACATCGCCCTGGAAGACGGCACGGTCAAACGCGTCGGTATCACCCGTGCGCACCTGGAAGAAGACGCCGGCAAGAGCCTGCACGAAGAATTCAGCGGTGCCACCGGCATCGACCTGAACCGTGCGGGCACGCCGCTGCTGGAAATCGTGTCCGAGCCGGACATGCGCAGCGCCAAGGAAGCGGTGGCCTACGTCAAGGCGATCCACGCGCTGGTGCGTTACCTGGGCATCTGCGACGGCAACATGGCCGAGGGCTCGCTGCGTTGCGACTGCAACGTGTCGGTACGTCCGAAAGGCCAGGTCGAGTTCGGCACCCGCTGCGAGATCAAGAACGTCAACTCGTTCCGCTTCATCGAGAAAGCGATCAACTCCGAGATCCAGCGTCAGATCGACCTGATCGAAGACGGCGGCAAAGTGATCCAGCAGACCCGTCTGTACGATCCGAACAAGGACGAAACCCGTCCGATGCGCAGCAAAGAGGAAGCCAACGACTACCGTTACTTCCCCGATCCGGACCTGCTGCCGGTGGTCATCGAGGACTCGTTCCTCAACGACGTGCGCGCCACTCTGCCGGAGCTGCCACCGCAGAAACGCGAGCGCTTCCAGAGTGCCTTCGGTCTGTCGGCCTACGACGCCAACGTGTTGGCCACCAGCCGTGAGCAGGCGGACTACTTCGAGAAAGTCGCGAGCATCGGCGGCGACGCCAAACTGGCGGCGAACTGGGTGATGGTCGAGTTGGGCAGCCTGCTCAACAAGCAGAACCTGGACATCGAGGATTCGCCGGTTTCCGCCGAGCAACTGGGCGGCATGCTGCAGCGCATCAAGGACAACACCATCTCCGGCAAGATCGCCAAGGTGGTGTTCGAAGCGATGGCCAACGGCGAAGGCAGCGCAGACGAGATCATCGAAAAGCGCGGCCTGAAGCAGGTTACCGACACTGGCGCGATCTCGGCGGTGCTGGACGAAATGCTCGCGGCCAACGCCGAGCAGGTCGAACAATACCGCGCGGCAGACGAAGCCAAGCGCGGCAAGATGTTCGGCTTCTTCGTCGGTCAGGCCATGAAAGCCTCCAAGGGCAAGGCCAACCCGCAGCAAGTGAACGAACTGCTGAAAAGCAAGCTCGAAGGCTGACGATGGCCCCGCGCCTGAGGATCGTTCCCACGCTCTGCGTGGGAATGCCGCCTCGGACGCTCCGCGTCCATTGCGGTGTGACGCAGAGCGTCACGGGGTGCATTCCCACGCCGGAGCGTGGGAACGATCACTTGGGAGCTTATGAATGAAACGTCTGCTCGGCGCCTGCGCCCTGCTCTCTTTGCTGGCCGGTTGCGCCAGCACCGACACCATCGACCCGCACGGTTACGACCAGACCGGCGTCGCCTCCTATTACGGAGCCAAACACCACGGTAAACGTACCGCCAGCGGCGAAGCGTTCAACCAGAATTCCCTGACCGCCGCCCACCGCCAGTTGCCGTTCGGCACTCGGGTGAAGGTCACCAACCTGAAAAACGATGAATCCGTCGTGGTCCGCATCAACGACCGTGGCCCGCACACCCGTGGCCGCCTGATCGATGTTTCACGTGCGGCGGCCGAACAGCTCGGTATGCTGCGCAGTGGAACCGCCCGGGTTCGGGTGCAGGCCCTCGACGACTGATGGAGCGTCCACCATTTTCGGACTGACCGACTTGCCGCTGATCAGCGTGATCGAATTGCTCAGCGGGCTGTTCCTGCTGATCGCCGGCGCCGAGCTGATGGTGCGCGCCGCCGTGCGCCTGGCCGCGCGCCTGCATGTACGACCACTGATTATCGGCCTGACCATCGTCGCCCTCGGCAGCAGCGCCCCGCAAATGGCGGTCAGCCTGCAAGCCGTGCAGGCGCACACGCCGGACATCGCGGTCAGCAGCGTGATCGGCAGCAGCATTTTCAACATTCTTGTCACCCTCGGCCTGTCAGCGCTGATCATTCCGCTACGGGTGTCGCGGCAACTGGTACGCCTCGACATCCCGTTGATGATCGGCGCCAGCCTGCTGGTATTCGTGCTGGCGTGGAATGAAGAACTCGGGCGCTTCGACGGCATTCTGTTGCTCGGTGCCCTGGCGCTTTACCTCGGATTGTTGCTGCGCCAGTCGCGGCATTCGACCCGCCCGCATTCCGATCAACCCCACGATCCGCAAGCCCCGTGGTTCACCAGCCTGCTGATGATTGTCGGCGGCCTGGGCATGCTGGTGTTCGCCGGACACTTGCTGCTGGGGGCGGCCGTGGTCGTCGCCACTGACCTGGGATTCTCCGAACGGGTGATTGGTCTGACCGTGGTCGCGGTCGGCACTTCGCTGCCGGAACTCGCCACCTCGCTGATCGCCGCGCTGCGCGGTCAGCGGGACATCGCCGTGGGCAACGTGATTGGTGCCAACCTGTTCAACCTGCTTGGGGTGCTGGGCCTCACCGCTTTGATCGCGCCGACACCGCTGTCGGTCTCGCCCAATGCGCTGGATTTCGACCTGCCGGTAATGCTCGGCGTCGCGTTGCTATGCCTGCCGGTGTTCTATTCCGGCTACCGCGTGACCCGCGCCGAAGGTCTGCTGCTGCTCGGCTTGTACCTGGCGTACGGGCTGCACGTGGTGTCGTTCACCACCGGCATGCCACTGGCCGGCAAGCTCGAGCGATTGATGCTGTTTTATGTGCTGCCGACGCTGCTGGCGTTTCTGTTTTTCACGTCCGTGCGCGCCTGGCGCCGCCAACACCACAAGAGGGATGTGCCATGACCGAATCGAAGAAATCCGGGGTTGAAGTCCGCCGCCAGGTAATGGGCGACGCGTTTGTCGATCGCGCGCTGGGAAACGCCACCGAGTTCACTCAACCCTTGCAGGACTTCGTCAACGAACACGCCTGGGGCGGCGTGTGGAATCGCGAAGGTCTGCCGCTGAAAACCCGCAGCCTGATCACCCTCGCCGCGCTGACCGCGCTGAAGTGCCCGCAAGAGTTGAAAGGTCACGTGCGCGGCGCGTTGAACAACGGCTGCACCGTTGAAGAGATCCGCGAAGCGCTGTTGCATTGCGCGGTTTATGCCGGCGTGCCGGCGGCGATCGATGCGTTCCGCGCGGCGCAGGAAGTGATCGACAGTTACCAGAAGCCTGAGTAATCGCCGGCCTCAGATCCACCCGCCCCACTGCAAAAAGAAAATCCCGATGTTGGTGGTGATCGCCGCCATCAGCGTGGTGAGCACGATGATCGCCGCCGCCAGTTCATGATTGCCCTGGGCCGCACGGGCCATGACAAAACTGGCGGCGGCGGTCGGGCTGCCGAAGTACAGAAACAGAATCCCCAGTTCCGCCCCGCGAAAGCCCCACAGCCATGCACCCAGCGTGGCGATCACCGGCAGGCCGACCATCTTCACCAGACTCGAACTGAGCGCCATGTTGCCGCTCTTGCGCAGCGCCGCCAGCGACAGCGTGCCGCCAATGCAGATCAGCGCCAGCGGCAGCGTGGTCTGCGCCAGGTACTGGCCGGAGGTTTCCAGCCAGCCCGGCAGACCGATCTTGAAATAAGCGAACGGCGCCGCCGCGATCACGCTGATGATCAACGGATTGCTGACCACGCTTTTGCAGATGCTCCACGGGTCCGACTTGATCACCGGGCTGTAGACCGCCAGCACGATGGTCGACAGGGTGTTGTAGAACAGGATCACCAGCGCCGCGAGAATCGCTCCGAGGGAAATTCCGTAGTCGCCATACATGCTCGCCGCCAGCGCCAGGCCGATCACCCCGTTGTTGCCGCGAAACGCGCCTTGGGTGTAGATGCCACGATCTTCACGCGGACAACGGAAAATCGCCCAGCCCCAGGCCACGGCAAAACTGACCAGCGTGGCGAGGGCGAAATAGATCAGCAGCGCCGGTTGCAGCGCGGCGTGCAGGTCGGCGTGCAGGATGCCGAGAAACAGCAGCGCCGGCATGGTGACGTTGAACACCAGCGACGAAGCGGTGTGGATAAAGTTGTCGTTGATCCAGTCGATGCGCTTGAGCAGCACACCGAGAAACAGCATGGCAAACACCGGCGCGGTGATGTTCAGGGTTTCGAGGAAGATAGCCAGCATGCCGGGGAGCCTTGGAGGTGAGCGTCGTTAGGGGGCTAATGATAAGCCACTTTCACCCTGATCGTTCCCACGCTCTGCGTGGTAACGTCTCCTGTGACGCTCCGCGTCACGCTGTTGGGACGCGGAGCGTCCCGGGCTGCATTCCCACGCGGAGCGTGGGAACGATCCACACCCCTCAAGCAGATCAAGTAATCGGCGCCGGATTGAACAACGTAATGTCGTTATGCAGCTTGTGCTTCTCCGCCCACGTCTGCTGCTTGCCGCTCGCCACATCCAGGTAGTAGTGGAACAACTCCCAGCCCAACTCCTCGATGGACGCGCGTCCGGTAGCAATCCGCCCGGCATCGATATCGATCAGATCCGGCCAACGCTGCGCCAGCTCCGTACGGGTCGAAACCTTCACCACCGGCGCCATGGCCAGACCATAAGGCGTGCCACGCCCGGTAGTGAACACATGCAGATTCATCCCCGCCGCCAGTTGCAAGGTGCCGCAGACAAAATCGCTCGCCGGCGTCGCACAGAAAATCAGGCCCTTCTGCTTGAAGCGCTCCCCAGGGCCGAGCACACCGCTGATCGCGCTGCTGCCGGACTTCACGATCGAGCCCAGCGACTTTTCGACGATGTTCGACAACCCGCCCTTCTTGTTGCCCGGGGTGGTGTTGGCGCTGCGATCCGCTTCACCCTTGGCCAGATAGCGGTCGTACCAGTCCATCTCGCGCACCAGTTCCTCGGCAACGGTTTTGCTCTGCGCCCGTGAGGTCAGCAGGTAGATCGCATCGCGCACTTCGGTGACTTCGGAAAACATCACCGTCGCCCCCGCCCGCAGCAGTAAGTCCGAGGCATAACCGAGCGCCGGGTTGGCGGTGATGCCGGAAAACGCATCGCTGCCGCCGCACTGCATGCCGAGGATCAGCTCGGACGCCGGCACGGTTTCCCGGCGGCGCTGGTCGAGTTTCTTCAAGCGGACTTCGGCCAGTTCCATGATCTGCTCGATCATCTCGGTGAAACCGTGACTGGAGTCCTGCAAGCGATACAACCATGGCTCGCTCAGATCTACAGAAGCGTCGTCCTCGTGCATCACCTGCCCGGCCTGCAATTTCTCGCATCCCAGGCTGATCACCAGCGCTTCGCCACCGAGATTCGGGTTGCGCGCCAGATTGCGCACGGTGCGGATCGGGATGTAGGCGTCGGTGGCCGTGATGGCCACGCCGCAACCATAACTGTGGGTCAGCGCCACCACGTCATCAACGTGCGGGTACTTGGGCAACAGTTCGTCCTTGATGCGTTTTACCGCGTGATCCAGCACCCCGGTGACGCATTGCACGGTGGTGGTGATCCCGAGGATGTTGCGCGTGCCGACGGTACCGTCGGCGTTGCGATATCCCTCGAACGTGAAGCCTTCCAGGGGCGCCTGGGCGTCCGGCACTTCGGTGGACAGCGGCAGGCTGTCCAGCGGTGGCGCGGTCGGCATGCGCAGTTGATCTTCCTTGACCCAACTGCCACGGGGAATCGGCTGCAACGCGTAGCCAATGATCTGGCCGTAGCGAATCACCGTGCCGCCCTCGGGGATATCCACGAGGCTGACCTTGTGACTCTGCGGCACGAAATCCACCGTCACCAGGCCATCGGCAAATGCGGTGCCGGCCGGCACGCCCTGGTCGTTGACCACTACCACTACGTTGTCCCGCTCGTGCAGGCGGATGTAGCGCGGCGAGTCGGAATGTTCAATCAACTGCATGACGCCGCTCCTCAGGAATGCGCTTGAGACAATTTGCCGGTGGCTTCGGAACCGCCCTGGGTTGGCGGCTCTTTAAGGACCACACGTTTGATCGGGCCGACGATCACCAGGTAGCTGAACACCGCCACGAGTGCGTTGGCACCGACGAACACCAGCGCCCATTTGAACGAGCCGGTGGAACTGATGATGTAACCGATGACGATCGGAGTGGTGATCGAGGCGATGTTGCCGAAGGTGTTGAACAGGCCACCGCTCAGACCGGCGATCTGTTTCGGCGAGGTGTCGGACACCACCGCCCAGCCCAGCGCGCCCACGCCTTTGCCGAAGAATGCCAGGGCCATGAAGCCGACCACCATCCATTCAACGTCGACATAGTTGCACGCCACGATGCTGCTCGAAACCAGCAGACCGGCAATGATCGGCGCCTTGCGGGCAAAGGTCAGCGAATGGCCCTTGCGCAGCAGGTAATCGGAAATCACCCCGCCGAGGACGCCGCCGATAAAGCCGCAGATCGCCGGCAACGAGGCAATGAAACCGGCCTTGAGGATGGTCATGCCGCGTTCCTGCACCAGGTACACCGGGAACCAGGTCAGGAAGAAATAGGTGATGCCGTTGATGCAGTACTGGCCCAAATAAACGCCGAGCATCATGCGATTGGTCAGCAACTGGCGGATGTAATCCCACTTCGGACCGTCTGCCTTTTTGCCTTGTTTCTGGTCCATGTCGACCATGCCGCCGTTGTCGGCGATGAACTTCACTTCCGCTTCGTTGGCCATCGGGTGTTGGCGCGGGCTGTGGATAACCTTGAGCCAGACCAGCGAGAACACGATGCCGAGCAGGCCCATGACGATGAACACGTGCTCCCAGCCAAAGGAGAACACGATCCAGCCCATCAGCGGCGCGAACAACACGGTGGCAAAGTATTGCGCCGAGTTGAAGATCGCCGAAGCGGTGCCGCGTTCGGCAGTCGGGAACCAGGCCGCCACAATGCGTGCGTTGCCGGGGAACGATGGCGCCTCGGCCAGACCCACCAGGAAGCGCAGCATGAACAGCGCGACGATGGCCGTGGACATGCCGAACTCACCGACGAAGCCTTGCAGCACGGTGAACAGCGACCAGGTGAAAATGCTCAGGGCATAGACTTTTTTCGAGCCGAAGCGATCGAGCAGCCAGCCGCCGGGAATTTGCCCGGCCACGTAGGCCCAACCGAAAGCAGAGAAGATGTAGCCGAGGGTGACCGCGTCGATGCCGAGGTCTTTTTGCAAACTGGAACCGGCGATCGCGATGGTGGCGCGGTCGGCGTAGTTGATCGTGGTCACCAGAAACAGCATGAGCAGGATCAAATAGCGGACGTGAGTCGGCTTGGACGATTGCATGTAGATGTACTCCCACTGATTATTTTTATGCGGGTAAAACATTCTTTGGTCTTGTGCCGCGCAGGGCCTCAGGCGAAGGCCCGGCGCGGGTGCAGCGATTTACGAACCGATGTAGCTGGTCTTCACGACCGTGTAGAACTCTTGCGCATAGCGGCCTTGCTCACGTGAGCCATAGGATGAACCCTTACGGCCACCGAACGGAACGTGATAATCGACACCGGCGGTCGGCAGGTTGACCATCACCATCCCGGCCTGGGAATGACGCTTGAAATGGTTGGCGTACTTCAGCGACGTGGTGGCGATACCCGCCGACAGACCGAATTCGGTGTCGTTGGCCATGGCCAGTGCAGCCTCGTAATCGGCCACGCGAACGATGTTGGCCACCGGGCCGAAGATCTCTTCGCGGCTGATGCGCATCGACGCTTCGCTGTCGGCAAACAGGGTCGGCGCAAGGAAGTAACCCTCGGTGTCGCAGGTCACCAGAGCACCGCCGCTGACCAGACGCGCACCTTCGGACTGACCGATGTCGATGTACTTCATGTCCTGTTCAAGCTGCGCTTGCGAAACCACCGGACCGATATCGGTGCCGGCCTTCAGCGCGTGGCCGACCTTGATCGACTTCATGCGCTCGGCCATGGCTTCGACGAACTTGTCATGAATCCCGGCAGTGACGATCAGTCGGCTCGAAGCCGTGCAACGCTGGCCGGTGGAGTAGAACGCGCTCTGCACCGACAACTCGACCGCCTGCTTGAGGTCGGCGTCGTCGAGAATGATCTGCGGGTTCTTGCCGCCCATCTCCAACTGAACCTTGGCTTGACGCGACACGCAGTTGACGGCGATCTGACGGCCCACACTGACGGAGCCGGTGAAGCTGATGCCGTCGACTTTCGGGCTGTTGACCAACGCTTCGCCAACCACGCGGCCGCTGCCCATCACCAGGTTGAACACGCCGGCCGGGAAGCCTGCGCGGGAGATGATCTCGGCCAGGGCCCAGGCGCAACCCGGCACCAGATCCGCCGGTTTCAACACCACGCAGTTGCCATAGGCCAGGGCCGGGGCGATTTTCCACGACGGGATGGCAATCGGGAAGTTCCACGGGGTGATCAGGCCGACCACGCCGAGGGCTTCGCGGGTGACTTCAACGTTGACGCCCGGGCGCACCGACGGCACGTAGTCGCCGGACAGGCGCAGGCACTCGCCAGCGAAGAACTTGAAGATGTTGCCGGCGCGGGTCACTTCGCCGATGGCTTCGGGCAGGGTCTTGCCCTCTTCCCGGGCCAGCAGGGTGCCGAGCTCTTCGCGGCGGGCGAGGATTTCAGTACCGACTTTGTCCAGCGAATCGTGACGGGCCTGAATGCCCGAAGTCGACCACGCCGGGAACGCGGCGCGCGCGGCGTCGATGGCGGCGTTGACCTGAGCCAGGTCAGCCTTGGCGTAATCGCCGATGGTGTCGCTCAGCTCGGACGGATTGATGTTCGCCGAGTAATCGTTGCCGGCGACCCATTCACCGTTGATGTAGTTGTCATAGCGCTTGGTCACGAATCATTCTCCTGACGCAAAAGGCCGCTGATCGCTCAGCGGCCTTGTTTATAGAGTTGTGTTACTGCGCACCTTGCTTGTCGATCAGCGCGGCGAGCATTTCGTACTCTTCGCGGGTCAGGTCGGTCAGCGGCGCCCGCACCGGGCCTGCGTCATAGCCGGCGATCTTGGCGCCTGCCTTGACGATGCTCACGGCGTAACCGGCCTTGCGGTTGCGGATGTCCAGGTACGGCAGGAAGAAGTCGTCGATGATCTTGCCGACAGTGGCGTGATCTTCGCGGGCAATCGCGTGGTAGAAGTCCATCGCGGTTTTCGGGATGAAGTTGAACACCGCCGACGAGTAGACCGGCACGCCCAGGGCCTTGTAGGCCGCGGCGTAGACTTCGGCGGTCGGCAGACCACCGAGGTAGCTGAAGCGATCGCCGAGGCGACGACGGATCGACACCATCAGTTCGATATCGCCCAGACCGTCCTTGTAACCGATCAGGTTCGGGCAGCGCTCGGCCAGGCGTTCCAGCAGCGGCGCGGTCAGGCGGCAGACGTTGCGGTTGTAGACCACCACGCCGATGTTGACCGATTTGCACACCGCTTCAACGTGGGCGGCGACGCCGTCCTGGCTGGCTTCGGTCAGGTAGTGCGGCAGCAGCAACAGACCTTTGGCGCCCAGACGCTCGGCTTCCTGAGCGTATTCGATGGCCTGACGGGTCGAACCACCGACACCGGCGAGGATCGGCACGCTGCTGGCGCAGGTGTCGACGGCAGTCTTGATGATTTCCGAGTATTCGCTGGCGGCCAGGGAGAAGAATTCACCGGTGCCACCGGCGGCGAACAGGGCTGAAGCACCGTACGGGGCCAGCCATTCCAGGCGTTTGATGTAGCCAGCGCGGTTGAAATCGCCCTGAGCATTGAAATCGGTCACCGGGAACGAGAGCAGGCCGGCGGAGAGGATGGACTTCAGTTCTTGTGGATTCATTATTCGAACACCCTGGTAGCAACGTTTTTTTGTGAGTGGACCGTTCAGCCTTCGCCGAAGTTGTAGGTCATCGTACAACTTAAAATATAACCGTCAACTGCATTTCATCGTTGCAGGGCATTTTTTGTCGGACAAGATTTTTTTGACGTAGGAAATTTCTCGACTAGGCTGATTTTAACTGTATATACGTACAGTCAAATACAACCTGCCGACGACATATCAAGGAGAAAGAAATGTCCGGTCTACAAACAAAATGCCCCGAAAAGCCTGCACCGGTCATCGCCCGTTTTGATGACTTGTTTACCCCCGGCGGCATCGCCTTCAATGCCGAGAACCCGCACTTGCTGTTGCACATCGCCGACTCGCACAGCGATGTCGAACCCGCGATCGCCCTGCCCGCTCAAGCCTTGAAAGGCAAGCCGCAACTGCGCTTCGAAGGTGCGGAACACAAGGCTATAGGCGATAACACCCGGCTGCGCTTTATTGAAAATGCCGAGCCGGTGCTCGCGCAAAATGTGCCGCTGCATCTGCCGAACGGATTGGCGCTGACCTACGGCCAGGTGCTGGCGCTGGGCGGTGATTTCTATGGAATCGTCGACCGTCCGATCAATGAAGGGTCGACTTCGGCTGATCGCCTTCAGCGCTTCACGGCGGCCTTCGACACTCTCGCCACGCTGTCGGCCTCGAAGATCGAGGCGACGCAAATTCTCGCAATCATGCAAAAGGAGATCGACGCGGTTAAACAGGCCATCAAGGATGGCAAGCAACCTCATGAGGCCTACGACGCGTTGGGAGATACGTTGTCGGAAGAGTGGAACAAAATCACCGGCGGCGGCAGTTTAGTCTCGGCCCTGTTCCCGCTCGGTCGCTATCTGAAACTGGCAGCGAACAACGCCGACCACTTCGGCGAATGGGCTCGCCAGGCCTACATCGCCGGGCACACCGCCGCCCTGCAAACCGCCGCTGCCGCCCACGCCAGTCAGGACGAACTGCAACTGGAACGGGCCTACGCGATGAACGCATTCGCCGACCACTACCTCACCGATCTGTTCTCTTCCGGGCATTTGCGAGTGCCGCGCAAAGCCATGGCCGCAGCGGTGACACCGAGCGATCTGGGCTCGCTCATCACACGTTTCATGCACGACGAAGACAGCAAGTTCGGCCTCAAGGTACGCAACGGACATGGCGAGCAATGGCGGGCATTCGGTGACAAGCGCTACTTCGACGCCACGGACGCTGACAACCGCAATCAGGTGAATCGGGCGGTACAGGATTCGGCGGACGAGGTGTACGCCGCGTATTCAAGCGGCAACGTGCCGACCACCTTCAACGCGCTGCAACGGTTGCCGGATCTGACGGCCGTGCTGGACCCGGCCAACAACTTCTCGCCACTGTTCCGCGTCGAGGGCAACAAAGTCCTGCGGCGCAAGGACGTCAACAACCTCAACGACACCGCCACCGTCGACGACTGGTGGGGCTGGAGCACTTACCTGCTGCTCAAGGACTATCACCCAACGGGCAACACGAATTAAGGAGCGATTCGATGACCATCAAATTGAAACTGGAACTGGCCTCGGGCCAATCGATGGAAGGTGCGCCGCTGCAATTGCTGCGCGATGGCGTGGCCATCGCCCGGGCGTCGGTGGATGCTCATGGCCAGGCGACGTTCGACGTCCGGCCCGGCCCCGGCAAACTCGCAGTCAGGGTGGATCGTTCGACTCTGCCCCAGAGCTGAAATGCCCGGACAAGATTGCCCCGGCGCGCCTCACCGACTCGCCGGGTAAAGTGCGACGACTGCCGCGAAGGATCGCGGCAGATCTTTCAAGGAGAGCGAAACATGACGTTTGCCGCTGCACACCTTCCGCAATTCCCCGACCACGCCAGCGACTCGATCATTCTGCGGTTATCAACTCTGGATGATGACTTGATCGTTCGTGTGCCCGATGGGCAGAACACACCGCCGAACTGGGATGTGTACCCGATCCTCGGTGATGATCCGGAGGAGCCTGAATGGCAGGGTTTGGCGGAGCCGACCGGCGTCTGGGATGACACACTGGATGACATGGTCGGCCTGACCGGGATCGAACTGAGCATCCCGAGATTCGAGCTGGAAAAGTACCTGAACAGCACCGTTGAACTGCGCTACAAGTTCGCTGATGAGGCCGGTCTCGAGCCTTGTTCGGAGCCGCTGAAACTGTACATCGAGTCCTGATCCTGCTCTTTCGAGTCCTTCCAAGACCGAGCTCACTACTACCGTTCATCGCAACTGTCATTTCTGACAGGTGCGAACGCTTGGCAGGTTCGGGCTTACTGACTTGGGAGTTAACGAACCGGCTCCATCTACGCAACACCATGGTTTGCGTTCTTACAACGGTTCAAATGGATGTGAAAAGGAGTTTGATCATGACTGCACAAGTCAAAACCTTGGTGGCACCTATTCTCAAGGAAGCCGAGAACGGTGTGCTCTTCCTTAGCAAACTCAAAGGAGACGCTCACGGTGATGTACCGCCTTACCAGCAGGCCGTCGCTGGCGACGTGATTACCATGAAAGTAGAGACCTCGACCGGTAACAAATGGGAAGCAAGACATACCCTGACCGCAGCCGAGGTGGGAAAGTCAGTGATCTTCGCCATCCCCAAAGATGTCTTTGAGAAAAAACTTGTTCCCGGTGCGAGGGCCGAACTGCATTACACCGTCACCATAAACAACGGTAATGCTTCGTCATCCCCATTGCTGACAGTTCAACTCGAACGATAAGCAACAATCACCCCTGCGCCTGTGCCTCTTCATGAGCCTGGCGCAGTCTTTCCCGGCTGTTGGTCAAATGGAGGCGCATGGCCGCACGGGCGGCATCGGAATCCTGACGGGCGATGGCGTCGTAGATTTCCTCGTGCTCGCGACTCAGGCGACTCATGTAGTGCTGCTGATCGTCATGGGCCAGGCGCGCCGAATTCAGCCGCGTGCGCGGAATGATGCTGGTGCCCAGGTGGGTCATGATGTCGGTGAAATAGCGGTTGCCGGTGGACAGCGCGATTTGCAGATGGAACTGGAAGTCCGACGCCACTGCATCGCTGGCGTGGGCCACGCTGTCATTCAGCGCATCAAGGGCCGCGCGCATCGCAGCAAGTTGCTCGGTGCTGCGGCGCTGCGCGGCAAGGCCGGCGGATTCGACTTCGAGGCTGATACGCAATTCGAGAATGGCCAACACGTCACGCAGGGTGACCACGGTGGCCGGGTCGATCCGGAAACCGCTCGGGCTCGGGGTGTCGAGCACGAAGGTGCCGATGCCATGACGGGTTTCCACCTGCCCCGCCGCCTGCAAACGGGAAATCGCCTCGCGCACCACGGTGCGGCTGACGCCATGGGCCTCCATGATCGCCGACTCGGTCGGCAACTTGTCGCCGCGCTTGAGCAGACCGTCGCGGATCTGCTCGGTCAGCACCGTCACCAGTTCCTGAGCCAGGCTGCGGCGCTTGCGAGGGAGTCGCGGGGTGTCGATCAGGTTTTCCATGGTCTGCATCTTGTCTCGAAAATTCGGCTTGTGGGCATCATAGCTCAAGCGGGTTGTACGATCACTTTCCGTTTCCACACAAACCCTGTGGGAGGCGGCAAGCCAGCCCTCACAGGGTTTGTGTGGACATATCAGGCGGTCACGTTCTGCTCAACCAGGTGACCACTGTCGATCCGCACATGCCGTGGATGGAAGCGCTTGAGGCTGCTGCGATGGCCGACGCTGACGATGCTCAGGCCCGGCAACTGGTCGATCAGCGCCTGATACAGCGTGGCTTCGTCTTCCTCATCCATCGCCGATGTCGCTTCGTCCATGTACAGCCATTGCGGTGCATAGAGCAGCGCGCGGGCGAAGGCCAGACGTTGCTGTTCACCCGGCGAGAGCATGCGCTGCCAGTGATTGGCCTCGTCCAGTCGAGCCACCAGATGCGGCAAACGGCAGGTTTCCAGCACTTGTGCATAACGCTCGGGCGCATAGGTGTCGCCCGGTTGTGGATAACTCAAGGCGTCGCGCAGGGTGCCGATCGGCAGATACGGTTTCTGTGGCAGGAACAGATAACGCGAAGCCGGCAATCGAATACTGCCGTGCCCGGCCGGCCACAAATGGCCCATCGCCCGCAGCAGCGTGGATTTACCGCTGCCGGAACGACCGCTGAGCATCACCCGATCGCCCTGCTCCACGGTCATGTCGGCGCTGGTCAGTAGATGACGACCGTCGGCCAGATCGAGGCCGAGGTTATGAACCTTCAGCTCATCACCCTGATTCTGCACGTCGATGGCTGGCGCACGTTCTTCGTTGTCGGTCATGGCCTGGCGGAAGCTCAGCAGACGATCACAGGTGGCGCGCCACGCGGCGAGGTCCGCATAGGCATTGATGAACCAGCTGAAGTTCTCCTGCACGTTGCCGAATGCCGAGTTGATCTGCATCAGCTCACCCAGTTCGATCTTGCCGGTCAGGTAACGCGGGGCCGCGACGATGAACGGGAAGATGATTGCGATCTGGCCGTAACCCGAGGTGAAGAACGTCAGGCGCTTGGACACCCGCATGATGTCCCAGAAGTTGTGCCAGACCAGACCGAAGCGATTGCTCAGACGGCGATTCTCGTTCGGCTCACCGTTGTACAGCGCAATGCTCTCGGCGTTCTCACGTACGCGGACCATGGAGAAACGCAGGTCAGCTTCGAAGCGTTGTTGTTGATTGTTCAGGCCGATCAGGCGTCGACCGATCAGGTGCGTCAGCCAACTGCCGACCGCTGCGTACAGCAGCGCACACCAGAACATGTAGCCGGGAATCTCGATACCAAACACTTCGATGCTGCCGGAGACGCCCCACAGAATGATCGAAAACGACACCAGGCTGACCACCGTGCGGATCAGGCCCAACGCGAGATTCAAGGTGTTGGTGGTGAAGGTATTGAGGTCTTCGGAAATCCGCTGGTCAGGGTTGTCGGTGTAACCGCCCTGCTCCAGCTGGTAATAGTTCTTGTGCCCGAGCCAGCGTTTGAAATGGTTCTCGGTGAGCCATGCCCGCCAACGGATGGTCAGCATCTGCGTCAGGTACAGGCGATACACCGCGCCAAGAATCGCCACGGCCGCGATGCCGCAGAAATACAGGATCAACTGCCAGAACGCCGCCTCATCCTTCTTCTGCAGGGCGTTATAGAAATCCTTGTACCAACTGTTGATCCACACCGAGATCGCCACGCTGAACAACGTCAGCGCAATCACGGCGATCAGCAACGTCCAGGCCTTGCCCTTCTCTTCGCTGCGCCAGTAAGGCGTGGTCATGGCCCACACCTTGCGAAAAAACTGCCCGCGCACAGTATCGTTGACCGCGGAATATTCAGCGTTCTGATTCATGGAAAAGGCTCGATAAAGAAAAGAACAGACACGCACCGATCATAGATGATCGGTGCGTTTTATCGCGAGGGCTGGCGATGGTCGTTCAGCGCAGGTTCAGCGACGAACCGGACGCTTCTGCAGTTTGCGCTGCAAGGTGCGGCGGTGCATGCCCAGGGCGCGGGCAGTGGCGGAAATGTTGCCTTCGTGCTCGGTCAGCACGCGCTGGATGTGCTCCCACTGCAGGCGATCCACCGACATCGGGTTTTCCGGCACCAGGCTGTCGAGGTCGGCATGCTCGGAAAGCAGCGCTGCCAGCACGTCGTCGGCATCCGCCGGTTTGCACAGGTAATTGCAGGCGCCGCGCTTGATCGCTTCAACCGCCGTGGCGATGCTCGAATAACCGGTGAGGATTACTACGCGCATTTCCGGGTCCAGCTCCAGCAGCTTCGGCAGCAAGACCAGACCGGAGTCGCCGTCCATTTTCAGGTCCAGCGCGGCGTAGTCCGGCAGATCGGCCTGAGCGATGGTCAGGCCTTCTTCGGCAGAACCGGCGGTGCTGACGCGGAAACCGCGGCGGGCCATGGCACGGGCCATCACTCGGGTGAAGGTCGCGTCGTCATCGACCAGCAGCAAATGCGGCAGTTCTTCGCCTTCGACTTGGATTTCGTCACTCATGTTGCTCTCCTCGTGCGCCGTGGGGCAGGCGCAGCTCGGTGAGCGTGCCGCCTTCCTCATGACTATAGAGTTTCACTGAGCCGCCGGCGCGTGTCACGCTGGCCTTGCTCAAAAACAGGCCCAGGCCGAAACCTTTGCCCTTGGTGGTAAAAAACGGTTTGCCGATCTGCTCGGCGATGGCCAGCGGCACACCGGCGCCATGATCGCGGATGCTGATGGTCAGGTCTTCGGCGGTCCAGTCCAGGGTCACCTGAAGGTTTTCCGGGCAAGCGTCCGCGGCGTTGTTCAACAGATTCAACAAGGCCTGGGTCAGATCCGGCGGCGGCGCCACACGCGGCAACGGGCCCTGGCCCAGACGCTGGAAGCGATAACTGGCTTCCGGGCGCATCAGGTGCCAGCGGTTGAGCGCCTCGTCGAGCCACTCGGTGACGTCCTGCATCTCCACCGCCATCCGGCGATTGGCCTCGGCGGCGCGCACCAGTTGTTGCAGAGTCTCCTTGCAGAGTTTTACCTGATCCTTCAGCACCTTCAGATCTTCCTGAAGCATCGGGTCATGATGATCCTGCTGCATTTCGTTGAGCAGCACGCTCATGGTTGCCAGCGGGGTGCCCAGTTCATGGGCGGCACCGGCGGCCTGAGTCGCGACGGCCAGCAATTGCTGATCGCGCAGGCCTTCTTCACGGCGGATCGCCCGTAACTCTTCCTGCCGGCGCAGCTCTTCAGCCATGCGCGCGGCGAAGAACGTAATCACTGCCGCCGCCAGCGCGAAGCTCAGCCACATGCCGTAGATCTGCAAGTTCTCCCGGGCCACCGGCAGGGTTTCCAGCGGATAGAAGTGCGTCAGCATCAATGTGTACAAGGCCAGCGCAATACCGGACAGCACCACCGAATAACGCCATGGCAGCGTCACCGCAGCGATGGTCAGCGGCACCAGATAATACGAAACGAACGGGTTGGTCGAACCACCGGAGAAATACAGCAAGGCACTGTGGATAACCAGATCGCAGGCCAGTTGCAGCGCGTACTCGAGTTCGGTCACCGGCCACGAAGTGCGCAGGCGTACGGCGGTGAACACACAGAGCAGAATCGAACAGCCGAGGGTCATCACCAGTTGCACCCACGGCAACGGCAACAGATCCAGCCAGTAAGCGAGGCCCACGGAGCCGGCCTGCGCGGCGAGCACCAGGGTGCGGATGAAAGTCAGCCGCCAGAGATTCTGGCGAGTGGCGGAAGTCAGTTGTACGGGGGCGAGCATGAGCTCTCCTGATGAGCGCTCCAGGCGGATCGCACGGAGTATAACCAAGGCGCGGGCTTGAGAGGCGAAAGTGCGGCAAACGACCACACCCAAAAGCAGTTGCAAGTTGCGAGCTTCAAGCTACGAGCAAAAGCTTGCGGCTTGCAGCTTGAATCTCGTCGCTGGCCTTGTCATCTGTATAGAAGTTGTAACTGGGCGAACCGGATCATAAAAGCTAGAGTCTGATGGTTTCACGCAGGCCCCCGAACCATCACCTGCGCCCTCATCAAGGAGCTTTCATGCACACATTTCGCCGCAGCGCCGCCCTTCTCGCCCTGACCGTCGGCAGCATCGCCAGCCTTCCGGCCCTGGCCGCCGATGAGCTGCACTACAACCAGATTTCCCTGCGCGCCGAAGTCAGCCAGGAAGTGGCCCGCGACCTGATGATCGTGACCCTCTACACCGAAGAACAGAACACCGACCCGGCCAAACTCGCCGCCGACGTCAGCACCACCATGAACAAGGCCCTCGCCCAGGCGAAGCAGGTCAAAGACATCACCCTGCGCCAGGGCAGCCGCAACAGCTACCCGATCTACGACACCAAGGGCCAGAAAATCACCGGCTGGCGCGAACGCGCCGAACTGCGCCTGGAAAGCGCCGACTTCGCCGCCCTGTCCAAACTCACCGGCGAGCTGCTGACCGACCTGAAAATGGGAGGAATGGACTTCGCCATCGCCGACCCGACCCGCAAGGCCAGCGAAGACAAACTGCTGAAAGAAGCCGTCACCGCCTTCAAGGCCCGCGCCCAACTGGCCACCGACGCCCTGGGCGGCAAGGGCTACAAAATCGTCAACCTGAACCTCAACAGCAACGGCTTCCCGCAACCGTACATGCGCGCCCCGATGATGATGAAAGCCGCGGGCATGGATTCAGCGCCCGTCACGCCTGAAGTCGAAGCCGGCACCAGCCAGGTCAGCCTGACCGCTGATGGCTCGATTGAAGTGTTGATGCAGTGATTGAATGACGACTGAATGAAAAACCGGCGATCAGTGATGATCGCCGGTTTTTTTTATACCTGGGATTTGTGTTGTCAGGTTTGCGGATCAACCCGATCCAGCGCGCGGTTCACTGCAAGCTCCGCCAGCATGATGATCTGCTGGATACCCAGTGCCGTATTGCGTTGCGGGCCGCTGAGTTCGTTGGCGAAATTGCTGGCGATGGTACTGGCCGAGGCCAGGGATTCGCAGGCATTGGCCAGCAGGCTTTCGGTGTCGACGTTGGGCGTGACCATGTACATCGTGCTCGGGCGCGGTTTGGAAGGGTTGGGGCACAGGTAATAGTCGAGGGCGCGTTTGATGGCTTCGCGGTTGCGGGCGAGGTCTTCGGCGCGCATGGCTTCTTCGAGGGGTGTGGGTGTTTCGAGGGGTGGGTCGGGTACGGGCTTGTTCATGGAGCATTTCCTTATGAATTTGCGCCACTCATTTCCGATCTCACTCGAGAAATGAGGTGGCAACTATGTACGGAGTGAGATTACCGGTAAGGAAACCAACCCGGCCGGACCGAAGTCCGCCCGTACATAGCCGCCATAAAGAACTGCCGACAGCATGAACTGGCGGCGATTATGGGGCGGCTTGCTCTGGTTTCCAAATTCAGTAACCGGGAATCTCACCTCCCGATCGCAGAGTCTTCTGCGACAACCAAAGACTAGGGATCGTGCTTCCGACGGACAACCTGAAAACCTTGTGGGAAGGTTCGGTGAATCCCACACATCTTTAAACATTCGAAAATGGAACGCGGAGCGTCCCGGGCTGCATTCCCACGCGGAGCGTGGGAACGATCAAGCAGTCCGCAGTTGCTTTCCGCTTTCCGCTTTCCGCTTTCCGCTTTCCGCTTTCCGCTTTCCGCTTTCCGCTTTCCGCTTTCCGCTTTCCGCTTTCCGCTTTCCGCTTTCCGCTTTCCGCTTTCCGCTTTCCGCTTTCCGCTTCCCACCACTCAACACGATGAGCGTTAGCTCGAGTAAAGCTCTTGATCTTTTGGCGACGTCGGAAGGCTGAGTGGAGGGATTTATCCGGGGGTGGGAGCGCAGCGACCGTTTGGCGAAGCCAAACACATCGAGAGGAGGTGCAGCGAAGCAAACCGTAGGCGATGCCCCCGGATGAATCCCGTAACGAAGGAACCCCGAGCCCCAGCGAGGGGCCGAACGCAGGAGCAAGCGTTTTTGGTTACTTTTTAGGCGTTTGTAAAAAGTGACCCGCCGTAAGGGCGGAACCATAAGCCGCAGCACCCGAAAAAACGGATATGCCCAAAAACCCGCCAGATATACCGAGATAGACGCATCCCCTCAAAAAACGATATTTCCGAACACCCCCAAATCCCCGCTAACCTCAAACAACAACCACCTAAAAACCCACGGGCCAGACATGCATAGATCCACCCTAAAACCACTCCTGATCACCCTGGCCCTGACCGCCATAACCCCACTCGCAAACGCAGCAACAACCCTGGTCTACTGCTCCGAAGCCAGCCCCGCAGGCTTCGACCCCAGCCAATACACCAGCGGCACCGACTTCGACGCCTCCGCCGAAACCGTCTTCAACCGCCTTACCCAATTCAAACGCGGCGGCACCGAAGTCGAACCCGGTCTGGCGACCAAATGGGACGTAAGCCCGGACGGCCTCCAGTACACCTTCCACCTGCGCCAAAACGTAAAATTCCACACCACCGACTACTTCACCCCAACCCGAACCTTCAACGCCGACGACGTCCTCTTCACCTTCCAGCGCCTGCTCGACCCGGACAACGCCTTTCGCAAGGCCTACCCCGCCGAGTCCCCGTACTTCACCGACATGGGCCTGAACACCACGATCAAATCCGTGGAAAAACTCGACGACAACACCGTGCGCTTCAACCTGAACAACGTCGACGCCGCGTTCGTGCAAAACCTCGCCATGAGCTTCGCCTCGGTGCAATCGGCCGAATACGCCGCCCAATTGCTAAAGGAAGGCCACGCCGCTGACCTCAACCAGAAACCGGTCGGCACCGGCCCGTTCGTGTTCAAGCGCTACCAGAAGGACGCGCAGATCCGCTACGCCGCGAACAAGGACTACTGGAAACCCGAGGACGTGAAGCTCGACAACCTGGTGTTCTCGATCACCCCGGACGCCGCCGTCCGCCTGCAAAAGCTCAAGACCGGCGAATGCCAGGTCAGCGGTTACCCGCGCCCCGCCGACATCGAAGTGATGGAAAAAGACCCGAACCTGCGGGTGTTGAAGCAGCCCGGTTTCAACCTCGGCTTCCTCGCCTACAACACCACCCATCCGCCGCTGGATCAGCTCAAAGTGCGCCAGGCGCTGGACATGGCCATCGACAAACCGGCAATCATCAAAGCGGTTTATCAGAGTGCCGGACAGCTGGCGCAAAACGCCTTGCCGCCAGCGCAATGGTCGTTCGATCCGAACATAAAAGACGCGCCGCACGACCCTGTGAAAGCCAAAGCGCTACTCAAGGAAGCCGGGGTTGCACCGGGTACAACCATCAACCTCTGGGCCATGACCGTGCAGCGCGCCTCGAACCCGAATGCGCGGATGTCGGCACAGATGATCCAGCAGGATTGGGAGAAGATCGGTATCAAGGCCAACATCGTCAGCTATGAATGGGGCGAGTACATCAAGCGCGCCAAGAATGGCGAACACGACGCGATGATCTACGGCTGGACCGGTGACAACGGCGACCCCGACAACTGGCTGGGCGTGCTTTACAGCTGCGCGGCGGTGAACGGCAGCAACTACGCCAAATGGTGCGATCCGGCCTACGACAAGCTGGTGCAGCAGGCCAAGGTGTCCACCGATAAATCGCAACGGGTAAAACTGTATCAACAGGCGCAACTGATCCTTAAACAGCAGGTGCCGATCACGCCGATCGCCAACTCCACGGTGTTCCAGCCGCTGCGCAAGGAAGTCAGCGACTTCAAGATCAGCCCGTTCGGTCTAACCCCCTTCTATGGCGTGGGTATAAATAAGTAACACCCGGCCCCAATCCGGCGCGTACGGCATGACCAATGCACCGTTTTGGGGCTCCATTTGCACCGTAAAAACCGGTCGCAAACGGTCAAATGCGTCAGAAGTTATACGGATGCGACATTAAGGTACGTTCGTGCCACGCTTTGAGGCCGCCGAGCGCTCTGGATCTTGCATTGGGTATGGGCCCTGCATAAGTATCCGCAGGCACGACTCACGAGGTCGTACCTCACTACTAAAAAATGACAACAAATCATGAGGCCAACATGCTTAAACACGCGGTCATTCCGTTTTTAGTCGGCGCAGGCTTGTTAGCCTCCGCACCTTTCGCCACCGCTGCGACTAACCTGGTGTTCTGCTCCGAAGGCAGCCCGGCCGGTTTCGATCCAGGCCAATACACCACCGGAACCGACTTCGACGCCTCAGCCGAAACCATGTTCAACCGTCTGACCCAGTTCGAGCGTGGCGGTACCGCCGTGATTCCTGGTCTGGCGACCAAGTGGGACATTTCGGATGACGGCCTGACTTACACCTTCCACCTGCGCGAAGGCGTCAAGTTCCACACCACCCCGTATTTCAAGCCGACTCGTGAGTTCAACGCCGACGACGTGCTGTTCACCTTCAATCGCATGATTAACAAGGATGACCCGTTCCGTAAGGCGTACCCGACCGAATTCCCGTACTTCACCGACATGGGGATGGACACCAACATCACCAAGATCGATAAAGTCGACGACCACACCGTCAAGTTCACCCTGAAAGAAGTCGACGCTGCGTTCATCCAGAACATGGCCATGAGCTTCGCGTCGATCCAGTCCGCCGAGTACGCAGCCCAGCTGCTGAAAGAAGGCAAGGCTGCCGACATCAACCAGAAGCCGATCGGCACTGGTCCGTTCGTGTTCAAGAGCTACCAGAAAGACTCCAACATTCGTTACACCGGCAACAAGGACTACTGGAAGCCTGAAGATGTGAAGATCGACAACCTGATCTTCGCCATCACCACCGACCCGTCGGTACGTATCCAGAAGCTGAAGAAGAACGAGTGTCAGGTCACCCTGTTCCCGCGTCCGGCCGACCTCGCGGCACTGAAAGCCGATCCTGCGCTGAAGATGCCTGACCAGGCTGGCTTCAACCTGGGCTACATCGCCTACAACGTGATGGACAAGGTCAAGGGCAGCAACGAGCCTAATCCGCTGGCCGACCTGCGCGTTCGCCAGGCGCTGGACATGTCGGTCAACAAGCCACAGATCATCGACTCGGTATACCAGGGCGCGGGCCAACTGGCCGTCAACGCCATGCCGCCGACCCAGTGGTCCTACGACACCACCATCAAGGACGCCAAGTACGATCCTGAGAAAGCCAAACAGCTGCTCAAGGAAGCCGGCGTCAAGGAAGGTACCGAGATCGTTCTGTGGGCGATGCCGGTTCAGCGTCCGTACAACCCGAACGCCAAACTGATGGCCGAAATGCTCCAGTCCGACTGGAAGAAAATCGGTCTGAACGTGAAGATTCAGAGCTACGAGTGGGGCGAGTACATCAAGCGCTCCAAGGGTGGCGAGAACCAGGGCATGCTGATTGGCTGGAGCGGTGACAATGGTGATCCGGACAACTGGCTCAACGTGCTGTTTGGTTGCGACTCCCTGAGCGGCAACAACTTCTCCAAATGGTGCGACAAGAAATTCGACGGCCTCGTGAAAGAAGCCAAGCGCACCACTGACCAGGCCAAGCGCACCGAACTCTACAAAGAGGCGCAGCACGTCCTCAAAGATGCAGTCCCTATGACACCTATCGCTCACTCGACGGTGTATCAACCCATGCGCGCCAACGTGCAGGACTTCAAGATCAGCCCGTTCGGCTTGAACTCCTTCTACGGCGTCAGCGTCAGCAAATAAAAGAGGCAGCGGCGACGTTTTCAGCGTCGCCGCTGTTTTTTTGCCGAGAAGTTAGGAATTTGCCTACAACTTTTTCCACCCCGTCTTACCGGGATGGTTTAGGACGTGTCGCCTTTTCCTACGAGTCTTTAGGACTCAGCGCATTTACTGCCAGACCCACGGCCCCTACCGTCGGGTTCTGACCAGTGACTGCGTGGGCTTTCGGTTTTGCTGTTCGTTTCGGTTGGAGCTCAATGCAGCCACAACGTCCCTGGACGGGATCGCGGCGCATTGAAAAACACTAAAAAAGAGGGAGCGTCATGCGCCATACCTTGGTTTTTTCCGCATTGCTGGGCGCCGGCCTGTTGGCCGCCACGTCCGCCAGTTTCGCCGCCAGCGACAGTCTGGTGTTCTGCTCCGAAGGCAGCCCGGCCGGTTTCGATACCGCGCAGTACACGACGGCGACCGATAACGACGCCGCCGAACCGCTGTACAACCGCCTGGCCGAGTTCGAAAAAGGTGCGACCGGTGTAGTACCGGGCCTCGCAACCAGCTGGGATATTTCCGAGGACGGCCTCAAGTACACCTTTCACCTGCGTGAAGGGGTGAAATTTCATACAACGCCGTACTTTAAACCTACACGCGATTTCAACGCCGACGACGTGCTGTTCACGTTTAACCGCATGCTCGATCCGCAACAGCCTTTCCGTAAGGCTTATCCGACCGAGTTCCCGTATTTCAACGGGATGAGCCTCAACAAGAACATCGCCAAGGTCGAGAAGACCGGGCCGCTGACCGTGCAGTTCACGCTCAACAGCGTCGACGCCGCGTTCATCCAGAACATCGCCATGAGCTTCGCCGCCATTCTGTCCGCCGAGTACGCCGACAAGCTGCTGGCCGAAGGCAAGCCGAGCGACATCAACCAGAAGCCGATCGGCACTGGCCCGTTTGTGTTCAAGAGCTACCAGAAAGACTCGAACATTCGCTACACCGGCAACCCGCACTACTGGGATCCGAGCCGGGTGAAGCTGAAGAACCTGATTTTCGCGATCAATACCGACGCCTCGGTACGTGTGCAAAAGCTCAAGGCCGGCGAATGCCAGGTCACCCTGCACCCGCGTCCGGCCGATGTGCCGGCACTGAAGAACGACCCGAAACTGCAATTGATCGAGAAACCAGGCTTCAACCTCGGCTACATCGCCTACAACGTGCGCCACAAGCCGTTCGACCAGCTCGAAGTGCGTCAGGCGCTGGACATGGCGGTGAATAAACAGGGAATTCTCAACGCTGTTTATCAAGGCGCCGGCCAACTGGCCGTCAACGCCATGCCGCCGACCCAATGGTCCTACGACGACACCATCAAGGACGCCGCCTATAACCCGGAGAAAGCCAAAGAGCTGCTCAAGGCTGCCGGCGTCAAGGAAGGCACCGAGATCACCCTGTGGGCGATGCCGGTACAACGTCCGTACAACCCGAACGCCAAACTGATGGCCGAAATGCTCCAGGCCGACTGGGCCAAGATCGGTCTGAAAGTGAAGATCGTCAGCTACGAATGGGGCGAGTACATCAAACGCACCAAGAATGGCGAGCACGACGTCAGCCTGATCGGCTGGACCGGTGACAACGGGGATCCGGACAACTGGCTCGGCACGCTATACAGCTGCGACGCCATCGGCGGCAACAACTACTCCATGTGGTGCGATCCGGCTTACGACAAGCTGATCAAGCAGGCCAAGGTCGTCACCGACCGCGACCAGCGCACCGTGCTCTACAAACAGGCCCAGCAACTGCTCAAGCAGCAAGTGCCGATCACGCCTGTCGCCCACTCGACGGTCAACCAGCCGCTGAGCGCCAAAGTCGAAGGGTTCAAGGTGAGCCCGTTCGGTCGCAACGTGTTTTCGGGTGTCAGCATCGATTAAACAAAAAACCGATTAGCCGCAATGCTGAGGGGGCCGTCTACCCCCTCACGCAAGCGCTTTGCCGAAATTCGCCAATCAGGCATTTTGCAAACGTTTGCGATGTGTGAATGAGTTCTAAACCAATAACCGGCCAACCCAAAAAAGCCGGCATAAAAAGAAAGTAAAGGAGCTTCACCCATGAAACTGAGCAATACCGCGATACTGGCCCTGGCCATCAGCAGCATCACCGCCACGGCTTACGCGGAAACCCAAAGCCAGGCGTTCACCCCGGTGACCGTCAACACCAAGAGCGCCCAGGCAGAAGCCACCGGTTTCGTCGAAGGTCAGTCGATCACCGGCACTACCCGCAACTGGTACGCCAACGAACAACTGAAGCGTGGCGGCAAGTTTGCCTATAAGAAAGATGGTGCAATCGCCGAGACCGACCGTCGTATCAACTGGGTGCAAGGCACCATCGTCAAGTACAACTCGGGCTTCACCGAAGGCACTGTAGGGATCAGCACCGAAGTTGCGGCGTACAACGCCATCGCGCTGGAGCGTGATCGTGAGAATCTGGCCTCCGGCAACGGTGGTGCACCGAAGACCGGCTCCTTCTCCGGTAACAACCGTACCCTGACTCACAAGAACAACGGTGAAGCGGTCGATCAGTGGAGCAAAATCGGGCTGGCCAACATCAAGGCCCGTATTTCCAACACCACGCTGACCGCAGGTCGCATGAACTTCAGCAGCCCGCAAGTCGACGTGATCGGCAACCGTGCACTGCCTTCGAGCTTCGAAGGTATTTCCCTGCACAGTGAAGAGCTGAACAACCTGTCCTTCGACCTGGCCACGTTCGACCGCGTGTCGCCACGTTCGGAACAGAGCCTGCAGAAATTCCGCGCCGAATACGCCAACGGCCGTGTCGAATCCGATCACGTGCACACTGCCGGTATCAGCTACCAGCCACTTGAAAGCCTGAAAACCAGTGTTTGGGGCACTCAGGTCGAAGACCTGTGGAACCAGTACTACTTCGGCGCCACCCATGAACTGGGTGACAGCAATGTCCTCGCCCTGACTACCGGTCTTAACTACTACAAGACCGTTGATGAAGGCAAAAAACTGCTGGGCGATATCGACAACGACACCTACTCTCTGTCGTTCGGCCTGACCCACCAGGCCCACAGCCTGACGTTCTCGTACCAGCAAGTGAACGGTAACGAGTACTTCGACTACCTGCATGAAACCAACGGCATCTACCTGGCCAACTCCCTGCTGTCGGACTTCAACGGCCCGAACGAGAAATCCTTCCAGGTTTCCTACGGCATCAACATGGCCGAATACGGCGTGCCAGGCCTGAAGTTCAACATCTATCAGGCACGCGGCTGGGGCATCGACGGTACCCACTACAACGGCAACAAAGGCGTTGCCGGCAAGGGTTACGACGGTATCCAGGAACAAGATGGCGAGCACCATTATGAATACGGTATCGGTGCCACCTACGCAGTACAGAGCGGCCCTCTTAAAGCGACCACCATTCGCGGCACCTACACCGCGCACCGTGCGAGCGAATTCCAGTCGGACGGCAGCATCAACGAGTTCCGTCTCGTGACCACCATCCCGTTCAACATCCTGTAAAACCGCACGCCGACGGCTGACTCAGTGACGAGTCGGCCGTTCGGCTTTTGTCTTCAACCGATTGCAGAGGGTTCTTGATGAAAATGCTTCCCCTACGTGCGGCCATCGCGGCTGCGTTGCTGAGTGTCGCTGTCGGCGTCTCGGCCAAACCCTTGGTGGTCTGCACCGAAGCCAGTCCGGAAGGCTTCGATATAGTCCAGTACACGACTGCAGTCACAGCCGACGCGGTGGCCGAAACCATCTTAAACCGTCTGGCGGACTTCAAGCCCGGCACCACCGAAGTGATTCCGGCGCTGGCCGAATCCTGGGACATCAGCGACGACGGCCTGACCTACACGTTCCACCTGCGCAAAGGCGTCAAGTTTCACACCACCGAATATTTCAAGCCGACCCGCGACATGAACGCCGACGACGTGGTCTGGAGTTTCCAGCGTCAGCTGGACCCGAATCACCCGTGGCACAAGCTGTCGAGCGTGGGCTTCCCGTACTTTGAAAGCATGGGCTTCAAGGAACTGCTCAAAAGCGTCGAGAAAGTCGACGACAACACCGTCAAGTTCACCCTGACCCGTCGCGAAGCGCCGTTCCTGGCCGACATCGCCATGGCGTTCTCCTCGATCTATTCGGCCGAGTACGCCGACCAGTTGCTCAAGGCCAACAAGACCGGCGACCTGAACAACAAACCGGTCGGCACCGGGCCGTTCATCTTCCAGCGCTACAACAAGGACGCCCAGGTTCGCTTCAAGGCCAACCCGGACTATTTCCGTGGCAAGCCGCCGGCTGACGCGCTGATCCTGGCGATCGCCACCGACAACAACGTGCGCTTGCAGAAACTCAAGGCCAACGAGTGCCAGATCGCGCTGTACCCGAAACCGGATGACATCCCGAGCATCAAGAAAGACAGCAACCTGAAAGTCGACGAACTGGATGCGATGACCGTCTCGTACGTCGCCATGAACACCCAGCACAAGTACATCAGCGACGTGCGGGTGCGTAAGGCGATCGACATCGCCTTCGACAAGGAAGCCTACGTCAACGCCCTGTTCGGCAAAGGCAACGCGACGGTTGCGGTCAACCCGTACCCGCCAACCCTGCTGGGCTACAACCACGAACTGAAGAACCCGCCACGTGACCTCGATGCTGCCCGCAAGCTGCTCAAGGAAGCCGGCGTACCGGAAGGCACCGTGTTTACCCTGTTTACCCGTAACGGCGGCGGCCCGACCAACCCGAACCCGATGCTCGGCGCGCAGATGATGCAGGCTGACCTGGCGAAAGTCGGGATCAAGATCGACATCCGCGTGATGGAATGGGGCGAGATGCTCAAACGCGCCAAGGCCGGCGAGCACGACATGGTCTCGGCCGGATGGGCGGGCGACAACGGCGACCCGGATAACTTCCTGACGCCTATGCTCAGTTGCGAAGCCGCCAAGAACGGCGAAAACTACGCGCGCTGGTGCAACGAGAAATTCCAGGCCCTGCTCGACGAAGCACGGGCTAAAGTAGATCCGGCCGAACGCGCCAGGCTGTATGAACAGGCTCAAGTGCTGTTCAATCAGGATCAGCCGTGGATCAGCATGGCCCACACCCGCATGTTCACCGCAATGCGCAACAACGTAGAGGGTTATCACATCAGCCCTCTGACAACCAATAACTTCGCCACCACCCAGGTGAAGTAGATAAGAAAACTCCCGGTTTCCCTGACCCCAGGGAAACCGGGCACGCCTAACCGGCTGATGAGGTACCACACACGATGTTTAGTTTTATTGCCCGCCGACTGGGGTTGTTGATCCCCACGTTTTTCGGCATCACCTTGCTGACTTTCGCGTTGATTCGCATGATTCCCGGCGACCCCGTGGAAGTGATGATGGGCGAACGTCGGGTCGACCCCGAAATGCACGCTCAGGCAATGGAACGCCTCGGTCTGAACAAACCGCTGTACGCCCAGTACCTGGACTACATCGGCAAACTGGCCCACGGCGATCTCGGCGAATCCCTGCGCACCCGTGAGAGCGTATGGACCGAGTTCACCTCCCTCTTCCCGGCGACCCTGGAACTGTCCATGGCCGCCCTGCTGTTCGCCGGCATCCTGGGCCTCTTGGCCGGGGTGATCGCGGCCCTCAAGCGAGGATCCCTGTTCGACCACGGGGTGATGGGCATCTCCCTCGCGGGTTACTCGATGCCGATCTTCTGGTGGGGCCTGATCCTCATCATGTTCTTCTCGGTGAGCCTGGGCTGGACCCCGGTGTCCGGGCGGATCGACCTGCTTTACGACATCGAGCCGCGCACCGGCTTCATGCTGATCGACACTCTGCTGGCCGATGACATGGGCGCGTTCCTCGATGCCCTGCACCACCTGATCCTGCCGGCCATCGTTTTGGGCACCATTCCGCTGGCGGTGATCGCGCGGATGACCCGTTCGTCGATGCTCGAAGTGCTGCGTGAGGACTACATCCGTACCGCCAAGGCCAAAGGCCTGTCGCCGTCGCGCGTGGTGTTCGTGCACGGCCTGCGCAACGCCCTGATTCCGGTACTGACCGTAGTCGGCCTGCAAGTCGGCACCCTGCTGGCCGGCGCGGTCCTGACCGAAACCATCTTCTCCTGGCCCGGCATCGGTAAATGGCTGATCGAAGCCATCGGCGCCCGGGACTACCCGGTTGTACAAAACGGCATCCTGTTAATCGCCTGCCTGGTGATTCTGGTCAACTTCGTGGTGGATATCCTCTACGGCTTTGCCAACCCACGCATCCGTCATCAGCGCTGAGGTCAATACCCATGAGCACTCCAACTTCCTCAGTAGTCACCGCCGCCACCGCCGTGGATCAAAGTCTGCTGTATCCGTCACCGTACAAAGAGTTCTGGCAGGCCTTTGCCAAGAACAAGGGCGCCGTCGCCGGCCTGCTGTTCATGCTGCTGGTGATTTTCTGCGCGATCTTCGCGCCGTGGGTCGCCCCGCATAACCCGAGCGAGCAATACCGCGACTTCCTGCTGACGCCGCCGGCGTGGCTCGAAGGCGGGCAGATGCAATTCCTGCTCGGCACCGATGAACTGGGTCGCGACCTGCTGTCGCGTCTGATCCAGGGTTCGCGCCTGTCGCTGCTGATCGGTCTGTCGTCGGTGGTGATGTCGCTGATCCCGGGGATCCTGCTGGGTCTGTTCGCCGGTTTCTTCCCGAAAGTGGTCGGCCCGACCATCATGCGTCTGATGGACATCATGCTGGCCCTGCCGTCGCTGCTGCTGGCCGTGGCGATCGTCGCCATCCTCGGCCCTGGCCTGATCAACACCGTGATCGCGATTGCCGTGGTGTCCTTGCCGTCCTACGTGCGTCTGACCCGTGCCGCCGTGATGGGTGAGCTGAACCGCGACTACGTGACCGCCGCGCGCCTGGCCGGTGCCGGTCTGCCACGCCTGATGTTCATCACCGTGCTGCCGAACTGCATGGCACCGCTGATCGTTCAGGCAACCCTGAGCTTCTCCTCGGCGATCCTCGATGCCGCCGCCCTGGGCTTCCTCGGCCTCGGCGTCCAGCCGCCAACCCCCGAGTGGGGCACCATGCTGGCTTCGGCCCGCGACTACATCGAACGCGCCTGGTGGGTGGTGAGTCTGCCTGGTTTGACCATTTTGCTCAGCGTGCTGGCAATCAACTTGATGGGCGACGGCCTGCGCGATGCGCTGGACCCGAAACTCAAGAACGCCGCCTGAGGAGATTCCCATGTCACTGTTAGAAATCAAGAATCTCAACGTTCGCTTCGGCGACAAGAACGCCACCCCGGTCGTCGACGGCCTCGACCTGAAAGTCGACAAGGGCGAAGTCCTGGCGATCGTGGGCGAGTCGGGTTCCGGCAAGTCCGTGACCATGATGGCGCTGATGGGCCTGATCGAGCACCCGGGGATCGTCACCGCCGACGCCCTGAGCTTCGACGGCAAGAACATGCTCAAGCTGAACAACCGCCAGCGTCGGCAGATCGTCGGCAAAGACCTGGCGATGGTGTTCCAGGACCCGATGACCGCGCTGAACCCGAGCTACACCGTCGGTTTCCAGATCGAAGAAGTGCTGCGCCTGCACCTGAAAATGTCCGGCAAGCAAGCGCGCAAGCGTGCGATCGAACTGCTGGAAAAAGTCGAGATCCCGGGCGCCGCCAGCCGTATGGATGCCTACCCGCATCAACTGTCCGGCGGCATGAGCCAGCGTGTGGCAATTGCCATGGCGATTGCCGGCGAGCCGAAACTGCTGATCGCCGACGAACCGACCACTGCACTCGACGTGACCATTCAGGCGCAAATCATGGATCTGCTGCTGGCGTTGCAGAAAGAGCAGAACATGGGCCTGGTGCTGATCACCCACGACCTCGCCGTCGTGGCTGAAACCGCCCAGCGCGTGTGCGTGATGTACGCCGGTCAAGCCGTTGAAGTCGGTCAGGTGCCGCAACTGTTCGACATCCCGGCCCACCCGTACAGCGAAGCGCTGCTCAAGGCGATTCCGGAACACAGCCAGGGTGCCGAGCGTCTGGCCACGCTGCCGGGCATCGTTCCCGGCCGTTACGACCGCCCGCAAGGCTGCCTGCTGTCGCCGCGCTGCCCGTACGTGCAGGACAGCTGCCGCGCGCAGCGTCCGACCCTTGACCCGAAAAGCCACAGCCTCGCCCGCTGCTTCTATCCGTTGAACCAGGAGGTGGCGTAATGGCCGTCGTACTTACCGCCCGCGACCTGACCCGTCACTACGAAGTCTCCCGTGGCCTGTTCAAGGGCCACGCCACCGTGCGCGCCCTCAACGGCGTGTCGTTCGAGCTGGAAGCCGGCAAGACCCTCGCCGTCGTCGGTGAATCGGGCTGCGGCAAATCCACCCTCGCCCGTGCCCTGACCCTGATCGAAGAGCCGTCGTCCGGCTCCCTGAAAATCGCCGGGCAAGAAGTGGCCGGCGCCGACAAGGCTCAGCGCAAACAACTGCGCAAAGACGTGCAGATGGTGTTCCAGAGCCCGTACGCGTCGTTGAACCCACGGCAGAAAATCGGTGATCAGCTGGCCGAGCCGCTGCTGATCAACACCAACCTGTCGGCCGCCGAACGTCGCGAGAAAGTCCAGGCGATGATGAAGCAGGTCGGCTTGCGTCCCGAGCACTACCAGCGTTATCCGCACATGTTCTCCGGCGGTCAGCGTCAGCGTATCGCGCTGGCCCGCGCCATGATGCTGCAACCGAAAGTGCTGGTGGCGGACGAACCGACCTCGGCGCTGGACGTGTCGATCCAGGCGCAGGTGCTGAACCTGTTCATGGACATGCAGCAGGAGTTCAACACCGGTTACGTGTTCATCTCGCACAACCTGGCGGTGGTGCAGCACGTGGCCGACGACGTGATGGTGATGTACCTCGGTCGCCCGGTGGAAATCGGTCCGAAGCACGACATCTATGCCCGCCCTCTGCACCCGTACACCCAGGCGCTGTTGTCGGCGACCCCGACCATCCACCCGGATCCGGACAAGCCGAAAATCAAGATCGTCGGCGAGTTGCCCAACCCGCTGAACCCGCCGCCTGGCTGCGCGTTCCACAAGCGCTGCCCATACGCCACCGCGCGTTGCAGCAGCGAAGAGCCGGCCCTGCGCCAGCTCGACACCCGTCAGGTTGCCTGCCATTACGCCGAGCAGTTCCTCGACGGCGCGGCCTGAAAAAACCCGCCCCGTTTCCCGGGGCGGGTTGTTGATGAGTTGACCAAACCCCTTCTGCCCCGATTGCGCATCAGTCGAGAAAGAAGGGGTTTTCTTTTGTCCGGCGTTTACATCCGGCTGACCCGGCGTCGTTGGATATTCGGTGGGGTGACCAAAAAATCCCGGGCTATCGCGCAACGGTCTAAACAACTGTCAGTTATGACAGGTGCTCGATAGAGCGAGGCAGGCTTATGGTTTCACGTACTCAATACGCGTGACGCTGCACTCAATCCCTCTATTGTTGGATCTGGAGTATCAGGAAATGAACGATGAACACATCGCTACACCGCACCCTCGTGCGCTGCTGGATCGGGTGGTTGACTTTAATCTCCAACCGCGGGACGGCAAGGGGGAGCTCACTGCCAGGGCTAGCAAAGACTACCCCATAGACATCACGTCAGAGCCAACGGATTCCCACACGCTGAAAACCGGGATCAAGACGATCGATCTGCTGCGCCCCGTTCTGAAGGGCAGCAAAATCGGTGTGTTCGGGGGAGCAGGGGTTGGCAAGACGGTATTGATACAGGAACTGATAAATAACATCGCAAAATCTCAGCAATCGTTTTTTGTTGTTTCTATAGAAATCGGGCTTGGGTCGAGCTACCCGAACTCCATAAGTAAGGACGCAAGTGATGACAAACGATTGAGATTGATCGGCTCGGAACATGACTCACAGGACGACTATCTAAGGGCGGTAAAAGTCGGATTGGCCGTGGCCGAGCATTTCCGTGACGAAGGTCGTAACGTTCTGGTGACAATCGATTCCTCCCCCCGATTCACCCAGGCCGGTAGCGAAGTCTCCGCACTGCTCGGTCGAATACCTTCGGAAGTCGCTTACCAGCCGACCCTCGCGACAGAGATAGGCGCCCCGCGAGAGCCGAGGGGATCGATAACTTCTGTACAAGCCATCTACACACCTGCGGAGGACCTGACCGACCCGGCGCCGTCGACCACTTTCGCCGACCTGGACGCCTCCTTCGTTCTGTCTACAAAACTGGCCGCCGACAATATCTATCCAGCGGTAGATCCACTGAGCTCGACTTCGCGCCTGCTGAACCCGGACGTGGTCAGTGAAGAACACTACAAAACAGCTAATAGCGTTCTGAACTTGCTGGAGAAATACGAACCACTGAAAGACATCATTGCAACACTGGGTATGGACGAACTGTCGGACGAGGACAAGCTGACGGTTAGCCGTGCTCGTAAGATCCAGTACTTCTTGTCGCAGCCTCGCTCCAAGGCTGGAACTCCGGGTGGATACTTTTTCCTGGAAGACACCATTGCTGTTTGCAAAGGGATTGTCAGCGGTATCTACGACCACATGAAAGATGAGTGGTACAGCACTTACGAAGTCCCAATCCTCAATTTCGGAAAGGCTCCAATCCAGCCACGCTAAGCACGCAGAGAAAACAAAAAGGCGAAGCTCCACGCTTCGCCTTTTCCCAACCCGTCCATCTGAAAGCCAAATGCGTGGAAATGTGCCCTCCGCACACTAAGTTTGGCTGTCGCCCTCATCCGGATCATCGGTGTCCGGCTCATCGGTGGTCGAGTCGTCATCGTCGGCGCTGCCACCCTGGCCCTTATCGCCCGGCTCGGACTCGGACTTGGCCAGCATCAGCGTGCTGTGCCCCACCTGCCCGCTGGACGCCTGGGTATCGTGATCCTCGCACTCGGCCCAGGCCGTCGCGGTGCCGAGGGACAGCATCACCATCACTTTCAACAGCAGCAAAATCCGTAGCAACCTGCTTTTCATAGCCGAGTCCATCCTGTTCCAGGTGAGAAATTCATGCTGACCTGACGCTGATTGAAATCTAGTTCCGATCCGCCGGGTTCACCAGATAGGACGCTAACCAATGCCCGGAAATGCCATGCGTGGACAGACCGCTTTCGAATAACGCTCATAACCGGATCGGCTAAGCGAGATCGCTTCTCCCGATCGCTTGCTGAGCAACCTATCTACAGCCAATAAAAAGCCCCCGAGGCTTTTGCATCGGGGGCTTTGGATGGAGCAGTTCAGCGCTTAGTGATGCTCGCGCGTCGCACGGAATTTCACGTCCGGCCAGCGCTCTTCCATCAGGGCCAGGTTGACCCGGGTCGGCGCGAGGTAGGTCAGGTGACCGCCGCCGTCCAGTGCCAGGTTTTCCACGGCCTTGTTGGAGAATTCCTCGAGCTTCTTCTTGTCGCTGCATTCGATCCAGCGCGCGGAGTACACGGTGATCGGCTCGTAGGAGCACTCGACCTTGTATTCCTCTTTCAGGCGGCTGGCGACCACATCGAACTGCAGCACACCGACGGCGCCGAGGATGATGTCGTTGCTGCGCTCCGGGAAGAACACCTGGGTCGCGCCTTCTTCGGCGAGCTGTTGCAGGCCCTGACGCAGTTGCTTGGATTTCAGCGGGTCGCGCAGGCGTACGCGGCGGAACAGTTCCGGGGCGAAGTGCGGGATACCGGTGAAGCCCAGGGTTTCGCCTTCGCTGAAGGTGTCGCCGATCTGGATCGTGCCGTGGTTGTGCAGACCGATGATGTCGCCGGCGTACGCTTCTTCCAGCTGTTCACGCTCGGAGGAGAAGAACGTCAGGGCGTCGCCGATGCGCACGTCCTTGCCGGTACGCACATGACGCATCTTCATGCCTTTCTCGTACTTGCCGGAGCAGATACGCATGAAGGCGATACGGTCGCGATGTTTCGGGTCCATGTTCGCCTGGATCTTGAAGATGAAGCCCGAGAACTTCTCTTCCACCGGCTCCACGGTGCGCTCGTTGGCTACGCGTGGCAGCGGGCGCGGGGCCCAGTCGACCACGGCGTCGAGTACGTGGTCGACACCGAAGTTGCCCAGTGCAGTACCGAAGAACACCGGGGTCAGTTGACCGTCGAGGAACTCCTGCTGGTTGAACTCGTGGCAGGCGCCCTGCACCAGTTCCAGCTGTTCGAGGAAACGCTCGTACTCATCGCCCAGGTGTGCGCGGGCTTCGTCGGAGTCGAGCTTCTCGATGATCTTGGTTTCGGTGCGTTCGTGACCGTGACCGGCGGTGTAGACAATGATGTAGTCGTCCGCCAGGTGGTACACGCCCTTGAAGTCGCGGTAGCAACCGATCGGCCAGGTGATCGGCGCAGCCTTGATCTTCAGGACGGCTTCGATCTCGTCGAGCAGTTCGATCGGGTCGCGGATGTCACGGTCGAGTTTGTTGATGAAGCTGACGATAGGCGTGTCACGCAGACGGCAGACGTCCATCAGCGCGATGGTCCGTGGCTCTACACCTTTACCGCCGTCGAGAACCATCAGGGCCGAGTCCACCGCAGTCAGGGTGCGGTAGGTGTCTTCGGAGAAGTCTTCGTGGCCCGGGGTGTCGAGCAGGTTGATCATGTGTTCGCGATACGGGAACTGCATGACCGACGTGGTGATCGAGATGCCCCGCTGCTTTTCCATCTCCATCCAGTCGGATGTCGCGTGGCGGTCGGATTTACGGGATTTTACCGTACCGGCCACGGCAATCGCCTTGCCCATCAGCAAGAGCTTTTCGGTGATGGTGGTTTTACCGGCATCGGGGTGGGAAATAATGGCGAAAGTGCGGCGTTTCGCGACTTCGGCGGCCTGTCTGGTCATGGGAAATCGCCTGGCGGTGATTCAAAAAAGGGCGGCGATTATAGCCCAACTCGATTCAATAACCGAACCGTTGAGCACATTAAGGGTGGCCAAATGCTGCCTCGGATGGGAACCTTTTAAAGCACGGAGACGTCCATCCCCTGTTACGACAATTCGTCAGGGGCTGAAAAATCAGCAAGTTAGCCTGACGAGGCTGCGCTCATGGCTCGCTTTCAGGCCGCTTTTGCCGGACTGAAAAAAAGCTGCTTCTCGCGAACACTGACTCCGGCAGCCAGGCATGGCATGCCACACGGAGCAGCGGTCGCCGACTAAAAAAAGGAGTCCGCCTGTGGCTATCCGCTATGGCAAAGGGCTGATGGGAGGTGCGGTGGTGATCGCGCTCCTGGCCCTGCTGGTCCACTGGATCGGCATCAACACGATCGAACACTACCGCGACGATTTGTTGTTTTACCTGCAAGCTCATCTGATTCTCGTCCTCGCCTCAATGCTGGCCGCCCTTGTCGTGGGCATCCCCGCCGGTATTTTCCTGAGCCGCCCGACCATGGTCGGCCGCGCCGAACGCTTCATGCAGATCTTCAACATCGGCAACACCGTGCCGCCGCTGGCCGTGCTGGCGATTGCCCTGGGGATTCTCGGCATCGGCAGCGGTCCGGCGATCTTCGCCCTGTTCCTCGCCTCGCTGTTGCCGATTGTGCGCAACACCTACGAAGGCCTGAAAAACGTCCAGGGCTCGCTGAAAGAGGCCGCTGTCGGCATCGGCATGACCCCGCGCCAGGTGCTGTGGAAAGTCGAGTTGCCCAACGCCGTGCCGATCATCGTCGGCGGTGTGCGGGTGGCGCTGGCGATCAATGTCGGTACCGCGCCGCTGGCCTTCCTGATCGGCGCCAACAGCCTCGGCAGCCTGATCTTCCCCGGCATCGCCCTGAACAATCAGCCGCAACTGCTGCTCGGCGCCGCGTGCACCGCGCTGCTGGCCCTGCTGCTCGATGGCGTGGTCACCCTCGCCAGCCGTCTCTGGCTGGAACGCGGTTTGCGCCCGTCTTGAGGCTTTGCGAAGGAATATTTATGAAAAGACTTAGTTTGATTCTGGGCTGCGTGCTGCTCTTCACAGGCATCGCCCAAGCCGCTGACAAACCAGTGATCCGCCTTGGCGCCCGGGTATTCACCGAGCAGACCCTGCTCGCGGAAATCACCGCGCAATACCTGCGCAGCAAAGGCTACGACGCGCAGATCACCGGCGGTCTGGGCAGCAACCTGGCCCGCAGCGCCCACGAAACCGGACAACTGGACATGCTCTGGGAATACACCGGTGTGTCGCTGGTGGCCTACAACCACGTGACTGAAAAACTCGACAGCGCACAGTCCTACGCCCGGGTCAAAGAACTCGATGCGAAGAAAGGCCTGGTCTGGCTGACACCGTCGAAATTCAGCAACACCTACGCCCTCGCCCTGCCGAAAACCGTGGCCGAGGAATATCCGCAGATCCAAACCATCAGCCAGTTGAACGAAGTGCTGCGCGCTGAAGCCAAAACCAATCATCTGGTGGCGCTGGACACCGAGTTCGCCAACCGCTCCGACGGTCTGGACGGCATGGTCAAGCTCTACGACATGAACCTGACCCGCAAGAACATCCGGCAGATGGACGCAGGGCTGGTGTACACCGCGCTACGTAACGGGCAGGTGTTTGCAGGTCTGGTCTACACCACCGACGGTCGCCTCAACGCGTTCGGCCTGAAGCTGCTGGAAGACGACAAGCATTATTTCCCGGACTACACCGCCGCGCCGGTCGTGCGTCAGGCCTACCTCGACGCGCATCCGCAACTGGCCGAGCAACTCAAGCCGCTGGCCGAGCTGTTCGACGACGAAACCATGCGCCAGCTCAACGCGCGGGTCGATGTCGATCACGAGAGCCCGTCGAAAGTCGCTGCCGATTTCCTGCGCCAGCATCCACTGAACTAAAGGAGGAAAAGTCATGGAATTTTTGAACGCCTTTTCCCACCTCGACTGGCAGCAGGTGATGCACCTGACCTGGCAGCACATCACACTGGTCGGCATTGCTGTCAGCCTGGCAATCCTCATCGGCGTGCCGCTGGGCATCCTGATGACACGCTTCCCGAGCCTCGCCGGCCCCTTGCAGGCCAGCGCCACGGTGCTGCTGACCGTGCCGTCGATTGCCCTGTTCGGCCTGCTGCTGCCGTTCTACTCGAAGTTCGGCCAGGGCCTCGGCCCGATGCCGGCGATCACCGCTGTGTTCCTTTATTCACTGCTGCCGATCATGCGTAACACCTACCTTGCCCTGACCGGTGTCGAGCCGGGCATCCGCGAAGCCGCACGCGGCATCGGCATGACCTTCGGCCAGCGCCTGCGCATGGTCGAGTTGCCGATCGCCGTGCCGGTGATCCTCGCCGGCGTACGCACTGCCGTGGTGATGAACATCGGTGTGATGACCATTGCCGCGACTATCGGCGCCGGCGGCCTCGGTGTGCTGATCCTCGCTTCCATCAGCCGCAGTGACATGTCGATGCTCATCGTCGGCGCGCTGCTGGTCAGTCTTCTGGCGATCTTCGCCGACCTCATTTTGCAGTGGCTGCAACGTTCGCTGACTCCAAAAGGACTCCTCAAATGATCGAACTTCAAAACCTCAGCAAGACCTTCCAAAGCAACGGCAAAGATGTGAAAGCCGTGGACTCGGTAAGCCTGACCGTCAATGAAGGCGAAATCTGTGTGTTCCTCGGGCCATCGGGTTGCGGCAAAAGCACCACGCTGAAAATGATCAACCGCCTGATCAAGCCGACCTCGGGCAAGATCCTGATCAACGGCGAAGACACCACCGACCTCGACGAAGTGACCCTGCGCCGCAACATCGGCTACGTGATCCAGCAGATCGGTCTGTTCCCGAACATGACCATCGAAGAGAACATTGTCGTGGTGCCGAAACTGCTCGGCTGGGACAAACAGAAATGCCACGACCGCGCCCGCGAACTGATGAGCATGATCAAGCTTGAACCCAAGCAGTATCTGCATCGCTACCCGCGCGAACTGTCCGGTGGCCAGCAGCAACGGATCGGCGTGATCCGTGCGCTGGCGGCGGATGCACCGCTGCTGCTGATGGACGAACCGTTCGGCGCGGTCGACCCGATCAACCGCGAGATGATCCAGAACGAATTCTTCGAGATGCAGCGGGCGCTGAACAAGACCGTGATCATGGTCAGCCACGACATCGACGAAGCGATCAAGCTCGGCGACAAGATCGCGATCTTCCGCGCCGGCAAGTTGCTGCAGATCGATCATCCGGACACCCTGCTCGCTCATCCGGCGGACGACTTTGTCAGCAACTTCGTCGGTCAGGACAGCACCCTCAAACGCCTGCTGCTGGTAAAAGCCGAAGATGCGGCGGACAACGCGCCTTCGGTGAGCCCGGAAACCCCGGTGGCCGATGCGCTGGAGTTGATGGACGAGCATGACCGTCGTTATGTCGTCGTCACTGACGCGGAGAACAAGGCTCTGGGTTATGTGCGCCGTCGCGACCTGCACCGTCAGACCGGCACCTGTGCGCAATTCCTCCGCGAGTTCAACGCCACCGCTGCCTACGACGAGCATTTGCGCATTCTGTTGTCGCGCATGTACGAGTTCAATCGCTCATGGCTGCCAGTGATGGATGCCGAGCGTGTGTTCCTTGGCGAGGTCACCCAGGAGTCGATTGCGGCTTACCTGAGTTCGGGCCGTTCGCGCGGAATGAAGACCAATATCGTGTCACCGGCCGAAGCGGTGGCCTGATCAAATGCAAAAGGGCTGTTCGACAGCCCTTTTTTTCGACCGCCGGAATCTGAAAGCCGTGATTATTTTGCCGACTATGAGCCGGCAAGAAATATCAACACGTCAGAAGGTTGAACCCGCCCGAAGATCTCTGCCTCAACCAGCAACTTCCCTCGCACCTCCCCTTCTCGCCGCCAACGTCGCCGATGTTGAAGTGAACGCACTTATCTGAGACTTGGCACACATCAGCGTCGAACGTGCAGGTATTTTTAACACCTGAAAATTATTGCGGAACATCTGGCCGTCATCTCGGTCGGGTACAAAGAGTGATATCCGCGACGTACGTCAGAAGCGTGCAAAAACGCGACATTTTTAGTTGATCTCAGGCCCCTCACGCCCTAAAGTTCGCGCCGAACGTCCATGCTGGAAACGATCCATCCGGCTCAAGTACTGACGACGAGACAGCAAGGCCAAGGGAAAGAAAGACTACATTTCCCATGGCCTTTTTGCTTTCGGCGACATGCCTTGGGAAGTAGGCGAACCAAAGTGGGGATACGGAGGACGTTCAGGAGGGTGTGTCATCAATGAATTCACGAGTGCGCCGGGCATGCTTTTGCGCAGGGCAAGGCGCGAGGCCCGCAGTTTGGTTGTTCCAAATAAGGGACGAGCAACGCAGCCCTGCGCAAAAGCAGGCCCGGCCCTTCGGGTTGTGCCTGAGCGCGCGCCATGCTGCGTTGCAGGCCTTGCGAAGGGAGCAACCATTAGCTGCGGCCTGCGCCTTGCCTGGCACGCGCTCAGGCACAACGCACTCGCGAATTCATTGATGACACACCCTCGCACCCATTGATTAACTTTGTTTGCCAGTAGGAGAGTTCCCAGCATGTCGATCCAGGTCGAAGACTATTTCGCGCGCGAAACCTTTCAGAAAATGAAGGCGTTCGCCGACAAACAGGAAACCCCGTTCGTGGTGATCGACACCGCGATGATCGCCCAGGCCTATGACGACCTGCGCGCCGGTTTCGAATTCGCCAAGGTCTACTACGCGGTCAAGGCCAACCCGGCCGTCGAGATCATCGATCTGCTCAAAGAGAAAGGTTCGAGCTTCGACATCGCCTCGATTTATGAGCTGGACAAAGTGCTGAGCCGTGGCGTCAGCCCGGACCAGATCAGCTACGGCAACACCATCAAGAAGTCCAAGGACATTCGCTACTTCTACGAGAAGGGCGTGCGTCTGTTCGCCACCGACTCGGAAGCCGACCTGCGCAACATCGCCAAGGCCGCACCGGGCGCCAAAGTCTATGTGCGCATCCTGACCGAAGGCTCGACCACGGCCGACTGGCCACTGTCGCGCAAATTCGGCTGCCAGACCGACATGGCCATGGATCTGCTGATCCTTGCTCGTGACCTGGGCCTGGTGCCTTACGGCATCTCGTTCCACGTCGGTTCGCAACAGCGTGACATCAGCGTCTGGGACGCGGCGATCGCCAAGGTCAAAGTGATCTTCGAGCGCCTGAAAGAAGAAGACGGCATCCACCTGAAGCTGATCAACATGGGCGGTGGCTTCCCGGCCAACTACATCACCCGCACCAACAGCCTGGAAACCTATGCCGAAGAAATCATCCGCTTCCTCAAGGAAGACTTCGGTGATGACCTGCCGGAAATCATTCTGGAGCCGGGCCGTTCGCTGATCGCCAACGCTGGCATCCTGGTCAGCGAAGTGGTGCTGGTCGCGCGTAAATCCCGCACCGCCGTCGAGCGTTGGGTTTACACCGATGTGGGCAAATTCTCGGGCCTGATCGAAACCATGGACGAAGCGATCAAGTTCCCGATCTGGACCGAGAAGAAAGGCGAGATGGAAGAAGTCGTGATCGCCGGCCCGACCTGCGACAGCGCCGACATCATGTACGAGAACTACAAGTACGGTCTGCCGCTGAACCTGGCGATCGGTGATCGCCTGTACTGGCTGTCGACCGGTGCGTACACCACCAGTTACAGCGCGGTAGAGTTCAACGGCTTCCCGCCGCTGAAATCGTTCTACGTGTAAGCGATGCTGGCGTAATGCAAAAAGCCCATGACGTGTCATGGGCTTTTTTATGGCTGCGATTCAGGTGTTCTGTAACTCGGTGCAACGGTGAGCGTAGGCCTGCGCCAGCGCCTGGATTCGCGGATCGGTTGCGCTCGCCAGCGTCTGGCTGGCCACGCGCAGAAAATTCAGGTTGCCGCCGGCCAGCGCTTTCTCCAGCCAGACCAACGCCTCATCAACGCGCCCCTCAGCCGCCAGCACCGCCGCATAACTGAACTGCCCACGAAAGTCTCCGCCTTCGGCCGAACGTCGATACCAGTCACGGGCCGCTGCCGGATTCGAGGGGCACACTTGCCCCTCTTCCAGATAACGCCCGAGCAGGTTCATCGACTTGGCATGCCCGGACTCTGCCGCGCGCTGATACAGCGCCATGGCCTGAAGATGATCGACCGCAACACCGCGCCCGGTCGCCAGTAGGTTGGCGAGGTTGTACATCGCCCAATCCAACCCGCCGGCGGCAGCGATTCGATAATGTTGCACAGCATTGGCGGCATCGACCGGACATCCCCAACCGTGCTCATGACAGCGGCCGAGCATGTTGCGCGCCATCAGATGACCTTGCCCTGCGGCGATTTCAAACCAGCGCAAGGCCAGCGGCTGATCCTGAGCAATCCCGTGACCATCGAGCAGGATCTGCCCAAGCAGCGCCTGCGCTTCCAGCACGCCCTCACCCGCCGCGATCAGAATCGCCTGAGCCGCGCGGGCAGGGCTTTCTTCGAGCATGGCCGTGAGGCGTTCGCCGTCGAGGACTTCTTCGCGGCGCAAACGAAAGTCCGCCACTTATACCTCGACCCAGCGACGCAGCAGGTTGTGATAGGTGCCGGTGAGGCGGATCAGCGAAGGGTGATCGGGCATGTCCTGGGTAAGCAGCTGGATCGCACCGTCCATCTCGAACAGCAACGCGCGTTGGCTGTCCTCGCGCACCAGGCTTTGAGTCCAGAAGAACGAGGCATAGCGCGCACCGCGAGTCACCGCGTTGACCTTGTGCAGGCTGGTGCCGGGGTACAGCACCATATCGCCGGCGGGCAGTTTTACCCGCTGGGTGCCGAAGGTGTCCTGGATTTCCAGCTCGCCGCCGTCGTAGTCCTCGGGTTCGCTGAAGAACAGCGTGGCCGACAGATCAGTGCGTACCCGTTCGATGCTGCCCTTGGGCTGGCGTACGGCATTGTCGATGTGAAAATCGAAACTGCCACCCGCCGTGTAGCAGTTGAGTAACGGCGGAAATACCTTGTGCGGCAGCGCGGCAGACATGAACAACGGATTTTTCCACAGCCGTTCGAGCATCGCCGCGCCGATTTCCTTGGCCAGCGGATGGCCTTCGGGCAGTTGCAGATTGTGCTTGGCCTTGGCCGATTGATAGCCGGCGGTGATCTTGCCATCGGCCCAGTCCGCTTGTTCCAGCGCCTCGCGAATGCGCTGCACTTCGTCTTTCTCGAACAGCGCGGGGATGTGCAGGAGCATGGCGACGTCACCAGATGGCAAAAGGATGCCAATGGTATTGATTCTTATTGACTGTGTAAAACCCGCTAGACGAATGAACTGGTAAAAACCGTAAGGTTAAATTGTAAAGAATGTAAATTTGTCGCGAATAGTAATGTTTCGCAATTGATACGAATACCTGTTTACCCTATATTCCGCCGCCTCAAATCCTTGGGGAGGGGAATAAAAATGGCACGTCAACCAGCACAAGTACCGGTCAGTTCACCACGTCTGCTCGCTTCCGCCATCGGCGTGGCGATCACCGCCGGCTCCGCAGGCCACATGGTGTTCGCCGCCGAAAAAACCGACAGCAAAGCCACCGGCAATGCCATCGCCCTGGACGCCACCGCCATCACCGGCGAAGCCCAGGACTCGACCTCCTACCAGGTCGAGAAAGCCTCCTCGCCCAAGTACACCGCGCCGCTGGTTGATACCCCGCGTTCGGTCACCGTTATCCCGCAACAAGTGCTGAAAGACACCGGCGCCCTGAACATGCAGGATGCGCTGCGCACCGTACCGGGCATCACCTTCGGTGCCGGTGAAGGCGGCAACCCGCAGGGCGACCGTCCGTTCATCCGTGGTTTCGACGCCCAGGGCGACACCTACCTCGACGGCGTGCGCGACACCGGCTCCCAGAGCCGCGAAATCTTCGCCGTGGAAAACATCGAAGTCAGCAAGGGCCCGAACTCCGCCATCGGCGGTCGCGGCGCAGCCGGCGGCAGCATCAACCTGGTGAGCAAGAAAGCCCACTTGGGCAACTCGTTCGACGGTGGCTTCACCTGGGGCTCCGACCAGACCCAGCGCTACACCATGGATGGCAACTACCAGTTCAGCGACACCGCTGCCGGCCGTCTGAACCTGATGAGCCACGAGAGCAACGTCGCCGGTCGCGACAAGGTCGACTACGACCGCTGGGGCATCGCGCCGTCCCTGGCCTTCGGCCTGGGCACCGACACTCGCGTCAACCTCGATTACTACCATCTCGAAAGCAACGACACCCCGGATTCGGGCATCCCTTACACCATCCCGGCCGGTGGCTCGGCGGCGCGCACCAAGTCCAGCCCGGACAAACCGTACGCCGGCGGCGATCACAGCAATTTCTACGGTCTGGACCGCGACTTCCGCAAGGGCCGCACCGACACCGCGACCTTCGCCATCGAGCATGACCTGAGCGACTCGCTGACGATCAAGAACACCCTGCGTCACGGCACCAGCATGCAGGATTACATCCTGACCCAGCCGGACGACAGCAAGGGCAACGTGAACAACGGCAGCGTCTGGCGTCGTGCGAACACTCGTGTGAGCAACACCGAGACCACCACCAACCAGACCGATCTGTTCGGCAACTTCTACGTTGCCGGCTTCAAGAACAGCTTCTCCACCGGTGTCGAGTACACCCGTGAGGAAAGCAGCAAATCCTCGTACAACGTCAACACCGACACCACGCCGCGCACCTCGGCCGTGACCACCAACTGCAACCCGGGTCTGATCGGCGCCGCCAGCGGCTACAACTGCACCTCGCTGTCGAACCCGACGCCGAACGATCCGTGGAACGGCGCCATTTCGCGCAACTACGCCGGCACCGACACCCAGTCCGATACCTACGCACTGTATGCGTTCGACACCCTCGAGCTGTCCGAGCAATGGCTGGTGAACATGGGCCTGCGTTACGACCACTTCGAAACCGGCTACAAGACTTACACCAACGCTGGCCGCACCACCTCCAAGGGTTCGGACACCAGCGAGTTCGTCACCGGTCAGTTCGGCATCGTCTACAAACCGGCAGAGAACGGCAGCATCTATGCGTCCTACGCCACCTCCGCCACTCCGCCGGGCAACACCCTGGGTGAAGGTCAGGAAGGCAACCCGCTGGGCGGCACGCCGGATCGCAATGGCAACCTGCTCAAGAGCGACATGGAGCCGGAAACCACCAAGAACTACGAAGTCGGTACCAAGTGGGATCTGCTGAACGATCGCCTGTCGCTGACCGCCGACATCTTCCGCACCGAGAAAGAAAACGCGCGTGTCCAGGTCGATACCACCTCGTACGAAAACGCCGGCAAGACTCGTGTACAAGGTATCGAGTTGTCCGCCAGCGGCAAGATCACCGACAAGTGGCAAGTGTTCGCCGGCTACGCCTACATGGACAGCGAACAGGTGGACGGTGGTGACCTGCCGGCCAACAAGGCCAACAACGGTAACGAGTTGCCCAACACGCCGAAGAACAGCGCCAGCCTGTGGACCACTTACCAGGTCACGCCGAAGCTGACCATCGGTGGCGGTGCGTTCTATGTGGATGACGTATTCGGCAACGTGGCCAACACCACCATGGTCGATTCCTACGTTCGCTACGACGCGATGGCGGCGTACAAGCTGAGCAAGAACGTCGACCTGCAACTGAACGTGCAGAACCTGACCAACGAGACCTACTACGACAAGGCCTTCTCGACCCACTTCGCCAATCAGGCGGCGGGCCGTACGGCATTGCTGAGCACCAACTTCCACTTCTGATCGAAGCGGGAAGTACCGAGCCCCGTTCATTCATTTGAGCGGGGCTTTTGTGCGTAATAAAGAACGTTTCTCGATAGGCCACGGCATAATGCACGCCGTGAACACAACCTCCGAACGGACAAGGCAAGCAACGTGTTGAAGAAAACCCTGTTCCAGTTGCACTGGTTTTTTGGCATCACTGCCGGGCTGGTGCTGGCCCTGATGGGCATCACCGGCGCTGCCTATTCGTTTCAGGACGAAATTCTCAAAGCCCTCAACCCTTCGGTGTTGCAGGTAGAGAAGCAGGTCGCCGGCGTGCTGCCCCCCGCCGATCTGGTGGCGCACATCGAAGCGGCCTCGGGCAAGAAAGTCTCGATGCTCTCGGTCGAGACCGAAAGCGGCAGCGCCGGACGTGTCTGGTTCACCCCGCCCAAAGGCGAGCGCCGGGGCGAGATGCGCTACTTCGATCCTTACACCGCCGAGTTCAAGGGCGACGCCACCGGCCAGGACTTCTTCGGCCTGATGCTGCAACTGCACCGGTTCCTCGCCATGGGCGATACCGGCCGCAACATCACCGGCGCCTGCACCCTGATGCTGCTGTTCTTCTGCCTGTCCGGCCTGTACCTGCGCTGGCCGCGCCAGTGGCACAGCTGGCGCGTGTGGCTGACCCTCGACTGGAAGAAAAAGGGCCGCAGCTTCAACTGGGATCTGCACTCGGTGTTCGGCACCTGGTGCATGCTGGTTTACCTGCTGCTGGCACTGACCGGACTGTCCTGGTCCTACGAGTGGTACAACAAGGGCCTGACCCGACTGCTTTCCGATGCACCGCAAAACGAGCGCGTGCGCGGTGGTCGTGGCCCGGCGCCTGAAGGTCCGGCGCCGACTGCCGATTACGCCGCCATGTGGCTCAGCATCTACAGCACCGCAGGCCCGGGCCTCGCTTCCTACAACATCCGCATGCCGCCGGTGGCCGGCCAACCGGCGACCGTGTTCTACCTGCTCGACAGCTCGCCCCATGACCGCGCGCTGAACCAGATCACCCTCGACCCGGCCACCGGTGTGGTCAAACGCGTCGACCGCTACGCCGACAAGAGCTTCAAGGCGCAATTGCTGACCAGCATTTACGCGCTGCACGTCGGCAGCTATTTCGGGCTGGTCGGGCGGATCATCGTCACCGTCGCGGCCGTCTTGATGCCGCTGTTCTTCATCACCGGCTGGTTGCTTTATCTGGATCGCCGACGCAAGAAAAAGCAGATCAAGGATGCCCGCAAAGGCCTCGACCAACCGGCCGGCGATACGCCGGCGTGGCTGATCGGCTTCGCCAGCCAGAGCGGTTTTGCCGAGCAACTGGCGTGGCAGACCGCCGGGCAATTGCAGGCCGCCGGATTGCCGGTGAAGGTGCAGCCGCTGGCGAATGTCAGCGAGCAGAATCTGCGCGAATCAAACAACGCGCTGTTCGTGGTCAGTACCTTCGGCGACGGCGAAGCGCCGGACAGCGCGCGCGGTTTCGAACGCAAAGTGCTGAACAACGCCTCGACCCTCGACAGCCTCAACTACGCCGTACTCGGCCTTGGCGATCGGCAGTATCAACACTTCTGCGGTTTCGCCCGACGCCTGCATCAATGGCTGGGCGAACACGGTGGCAAGACCCTGTTCGCCCCGGTCGAAGTCGACAGCGGCGATCCTTACGCGCTGCGTCACTGGCAGACCCAGCTCGGCCTGCTCACCGGGCAAGCACCGGTCGACACCTGGCAGGCACCGAGCTACGAGAACTGGACACTGGTGCGCCGCGAGCTGATGAACCCGGACAGCGCCGGCGCCCCGGTTTTCCTGCTCGGCCTGACCGCGCCGACTTCTCGCAGCTGGCTGGCCGGTGACCTGGTGGAAGTGCTGCCGCGCAACTGCCCGTGGGCCATCGAGCATTTCCTCGACGGCCTCGGCATCCGTGGCGAAACCAGCGTCAAGGTCAACGGCCTGCAGGAGTCGCTGGAAGTGGCCCTCGCCAGCCGCCAGTTGCCCGAGCACCGCGCCCATCTGGTGGGCCTGCACGCCCAGGCGCTGGTCGATGCGATGGTGCCGTTGGCCATGCGCGAATACTCGATCGCCTCGATTGCCGCCGACGGCGTACTGGAACTGATCGTGCGGCAAGAACAGCATGCCGATGGCAGCCTCGGCATCGGCTCCGGCTGGCTGACCGAGCATGCGCAGATCGGCGGCAGCATCAGCCTGCGGGTCCGCCGCAACAGCGGTTTCCACCTGCCGAACGCTCCGGTGCCGATGATCCTGCTGGGCAACGGCACCGGCCTTGCCGGGCTGCGCAGCTTGCTCAAGGCACGGATCGCCGACAACCAACAGCGCCACTGGCTGTTGTTTGGCGAACGCAATCGCGAGCACGACTTCCTCTGCCGCGCAGAGCTGGAAGAGTGGTTGATCAATGGCGATCTGGAACGCCTCGATCTGGCGTTCTCGCGGGATCAGGCCGAGAAGATTTACGTGCAGGATCGCCTGCGCGAATCGGCCGGCGAGTTGAAGAAATGGCTGGCGGACGGTGCAGTGATCTACATCTGCGGCAGCCTTCAAGGGATGGCGTCGGGCGTGGATCAGGTGCTCAATGAAGTGCTGGGCGCTGCCGAAGTCGAACGCCTGATCGAACAGGGTCGCTATCGCCGCGACGTTTACTGATTCACCTTGGATAACTGTGGGAGCAAGCTTGCTCCCACAGCTTCAGCGCTGCATTCAGACCGGCTGCAGCTTCTGCTCAAACACCGCAACCCCCTCCAGATCCCGCAACACCACGCTCATCTCCCCGCTCTGCCCCTCAATGTTCACTTCGCCGAAAAACTGAAAACCGGCAAACGGTGAAGCGTTTTGCGTCGGTGGCGCTTTCTGAAACACCACTTGCGGGCCGAAGGTCTTGTCCAGCGGATTGGGGCCGAAACTGCCGGCGTTCAACGGCCCTGCGACAAACTCCCAGAACGGTTCGAAATCCTGGAACGCCGCGCGATCCGGGTGGTAATGATGCGCCGCGCAGTAATGCACGTCTGCCGTCAGGAACACGAAATTGCGCACCTGATGTGCCCGCAGGAACCCGAGCAATTCGGCCACTTCCAGCTCGCGCCCCTGGGCCGGACCGGGGTCGCCGTTGGCCACCGCTTCCCAGCGTGCAACACCGGGACTGACTTCACCGTCGGGCACGCCGAGACCGATCGGCATGTCGGCGGCAATCACTTTCCACTGGGCTTTCGAGGCCTTCAATCCACGCTTGAGCCAGTTCAGTTGCTCCCGCCCGAGGAACGGCTTTTCCGCCCCGAGATTGTCGTCGTTGGCCCCGCGATAACTGCGCATGTCGAGCACGAACACATCGAGCATCGGCCCGTAACTCAGCTTGCGATAGATCCGCCCGCCACCGTCCGCTGCCTGACGGCGCATCGGCGAATATTCGAGCCAGGCCTGACGCGCACGGCCGACCAGGGTGTGGATATTTTTTTCCTGATAACGATCGTCGAGCTGCTTGCCCGGCGACCAGTTGTTGACCACTTCATGGTCGTCCCACTGCCAGATCTGCGGCACTTCGGCGTTGAAGCGACGGACGTTTTCGTCCATCAGGTTGTAGCGGTAATTGCCGCGATAATCGTCGAGGGTCTGGGCGACCTTGCTCTTGGCTTCCGTGGTGAGGTTGCGCCAGGTCCGGCCACCCTCGGTGGTCAGCTGCGCCGGCACCGGGCCGTCGGCGTAGATGGTGTCGCCGCTGTGGATAAAGAAGTCCGGCAAGCGCATGCGCATCGCTTCATAAATGCGCATGCCGCCGATATCGGGGTTGATGCCGAAGCCCTGGCCGACGGTGTCGCCGCTCCAGACAAAACGGAGATTGCGCCGCGCAGTCGGTGCACTGCGCAAGTGGCCAAGCCACGGTTCACTGGCGACGCCGGTGCGGGCGTCCTTGAAATACACGCGGTAGAAAATCGCCTGATCGGCCGGCAACCCGGTGAGTTCGACGCGGGCGGTGAAATCGCTGCGGGCATCGGCCAGCGCCGAAACCACGCGGCGCGGATGGCGGAACTGGCTGCGGGTGTCCCATTCCACCACCATCTGTGCCGGGCGGTCGGCGCGGCTCCAGATCATCGCGCGGCCACCCTGCAGGTCGCCGGATTGCACGCCGTCAGTCAGTTGCGGTCGATCCTTGACCGACGCGATCACGGCCGGCGCCAGCCCCGGCATCAGCAGTCCGGCGCCGACGGCTTGCATCACGCGCCGGCGACCGGGATTGAAATCGCTCATGGTGTTCTCCCTGAAAAAAGGAAAACTTAAGCACTGCTAGATGAAAAGGGTGTGACACCTCACGCCTTCGCGGGCTCCAGCGCCAGTTCCACGGCTTCCGGGCGTTTGACCAGCGCATACACCACCGCCGTCAGCAGACTGCCCGCGACAATCGCCAGCAGGTACAACAGCGCATGGTTGATCGCATTCGGAATCGCCAGCACGAACAGCCCACCGTGGGGCGCCATCAGTTTGCAGCCGAAGTACATCGACAGCGCACCGGTCAGCGCACCGCCGGCAATGCTCGCCGGGATCACCCGCAAAGGGTCTTTCGCGGCAAACGGAATCGCCCCTTCGGAGATGAAGCACAACCCGAGCACCAGCGCCGCTTTACCGGCCTCGCGTTCAGTCTGGGCGAACTTGCGTCGGGCGATGAACGTGGCGATGCCCAGACCGATCGGCGGCACCATGCCGGCGGCCATGGTCGCGGCCATCGGTGCATAACTCTGCGAGGCGAGCAGCCCCACCGAGAACGCATACGCGGCCTTGTTGATCGGCCCGCCGAGGTCGACGCACATCATGCCGCCCAGCAGCACACCGAGCAGGATCGCGTTGGTGGTGCCCATGCTGTCGAGAAAATGTGTGAGCGCCGCAAGCATCCCGGCCACCGGTTTGCCGACCACGTAAATCATCACCAGTCCGGTGAACAGACTGGCGAACAACGGGATGATCAGAATCGGTTTCAGCGCTTCGAGACTTTGCGGCAGCGCCACATAGCGACTGATTGCTTTGGCGGCATAGCCTGCGATAAACCCGGCAACGATCCCACCGATGAATCCGGCGCCCAGGGTGCTCGCCAGCAAACCGCCGATCATCCCCGGTGCGAGTCCGGGACGGTCGGCAATCGACCAGGCGATGTAACCGGCCAGCAGCGGCACCATCAATTTGAACGCGGTCTCGCCACCGATCTGCATCAGCGCCGCCGCCAGCGTGCCCTCTTCCTTGAACGCGGTGATGCCGAACACGAACGACAAGGCGATCATCAGACCGCCCGCTACCACCATCGGCAGCATGAACGACACACCGGTCAGCAGGTGTTTGTAGACGCCGCTTTTCTCTTGTTTGGCCGGGGCCTTGCCGTCGCCGGCAGCGTTTTCAACGACACCTTCGGCCAGGGCTTTTTTCAGCGTGGCTTCGGATTGCTTCAACGCAATGCCGGTGCTGCAGCGGTAGATTTTCTTGCCGGCGAAACGCTCGGTGGCGACTTCAATGTCAGCCGCCAGCAGCACTACGTCAGCCTCGGCAATCGCGGTTGCGCTCAGCGGATTTCGCGCGCCGACCGAGCCCTGGGTTTCGACTTGCAGGTCGTAGCCCAGACGCTTGGCGGCTTGCTGCAAGGCTTCGGCGGCCATGAAGGTGTGGGCGACGCCGGTCGGGCATGCAGTGACCGCGACCAGACGCGGCGCTTGCGCGCTGGCAACCACGGGCGGCGTTTCGTCAGCGACGTAAACCTGCGCCTCGACGGCGCCACGCCGCAGCACGTCTTCAACATCCTGCAGGGCTTGCGCCGGCGCGATCCGAAAGACTTTCTTGCCGATGAACCGGGTCATGTCCACCGGTCCCGTGGTCACCAGCAACACCCACTCGGCGGCTTCGATGGTGGCCGCTGACAACTCGCGTTCCGGGTGCGCGGCATCCACCACTTCGACGCTGGTGCTCCAGCCCTGACGCTGGGCCGCGGCATCCAGCAGCCGGGCGCACAGCACACTGGTGACCATGCCGTTAGGGCAGGCCGTGACAATGGCTAACTTCATGACAAACCCTCTTATTGTTCTGTCAGGGGGCGCACGCGCACGCCCTGTTCGAGCTGCGTCAGTTGCGCAGCATCGTGAATACCGAATCCGATCTGGGTCACCGCCTGCGCCGCAATTGCGGTGGCCGTGCGCAGGGTTTGTTCCGGCGTGTCGGCGCTGAGCAGGCCGTGGAGCATGCCGGCCAGCAACGAATCGCCGGCACCGACCGTGCTGGCGACGCTGACCTTCGGCGGCGTCGCATGCAGCGCCGAGCCGACGCTGTACCAGTTCACACCCTCGGCGCCATGGGAAATCACCACATGCTCGATGCCTTGGGCGTGCAGCCGATTGGCCGCTTCGGCCTGAGACGCGTGGGACACCACTTCACAGCCCAGCGCATCGGCCAGCTCTTCGGTGTTCGGCTTGATCAGCCACGGGCCGGCCTTGAGCGCCGCGCGCAAGGCGTCGCCGCTGGTGTCCAGGGCGACTTTCAGGCCCAACGTTTTCAAGCGTTCGACCAGTTCGCGCAACCACTGTGCAGTGACTCCGCGCGGCAAGCTGCCCGCAACTACAACCGCGTCATGCCCCGGCGCGATCTGCACCAGTCGATCCAGCAACGCCTGTTGCGCCACCACGCCGACCACCGGCCCCGGGCCGTTGATGTCGGTGATGCGGCCATCCTGTTCCGCGACCTTGATGTTGCTGCGGGTCTCGCCGGGCACCCGGATAAACGCATCGGTGAAACCGCGCTTGGCGAACAGGGTTTCGAACGCTTGCAGATTGTCTTCGCCGAGAAAGCCGCTGACCGTCAGTTGATGACCGAGGTCGGCCAGCACTTGCGCAACGTTGACGCCCTTGCCGGCGGCGTGGGTGTGCATCTCGTCGCTGCGGTTGACCTGACCGGCCTCAAGACGTGGCAACTGCACCGTAAGGTCCAGCGCCGGGTTGAGGGTCAGGGTGAGAATCTTGGCCATTACAGGGCCTCCACTAATGCGCGCACTTCGTTGGCGCTGCCCACGGCCAGGGCTTGTTGAGCAAGGGTTTGCGTTTGCGTCAGGCTGAGTTCGCGGATGCGTGCCTTGACCTCGGCGATGCTGCGCCCGGAGACACTCAGTTCATCCACACCGAGGCCGACCAGCACCGGCACCGCCAGCGGATCCGCCGCCAGCTCGCCGCACACACCGACCCATTTGCCATGGGCATGGGCCGCGCGCACGGTGATGTCGATCAGTTGCAGCACTGCCGGGTGCAGGCCGTCAGCCTGGGCGGACAGGGTCGGATGTCCACGGTCGATCGCCAGCGTGTACTGAGTCAGGTCGTTGGTGCCGACGCTGAAGAAATCCACCTCTTTGGCCAGCACCGGCGCCAGCAGTGCGGCGGACGGCACTTCGATCATGATCCCCAGTTGCAGGTCGGCAACCGGGATTTCCAGACGCAGGCGTTCGGTCATGTCGCGGGCCTGACGCCACTCTTCGACGCTGCCGACCATCGGGAACATGATCCGCAAAGGACGGCTGTCTGCCGAACGGAGCAAGGCACGCAATTGCGCCTCCATGATCTGCGGACGCTGCAAGGTCAGGCGAATCCCGCGTACGCCGAGGAACGGGTTTTCTTCCTTGGCAATCGGCCAATACGGCAGCGGTTTGTCGCCGCCGACATCGAGGGTGCGCACCACCAGCGGCCGGCCGGCGAGGCCGTCGAGGACGCGGCGGTATTCGGCTTCCTGAGTCGCCTCGTCCGGCGCCTGTGGATGAGCCATGAAAATCAGTTCGGTGCGCAACAGACCGATGCCTTCGGCGCCCTGCTCCACCGCACTGATCACACCGGCGCTTTCACCGATGTTGGCGAACACTTCCACAGCGTGGCCATCGGTGGTGTGTGCCGGCTGATGGCGTTGTTCGGCGGCGGCTTTCAGGCGTTGTTGGCGGGTGTCGCGTTCTTCGCTGGCGCGTTGCAGGGTCGCGGCATCCGCGTCCACATGCAGGCGCCCACGCTGGCCGTCGAGCAGCAACGGCGTGCCCGGCTTCAGCAGCAACACCGCAGCGCCCGCACCGACCAGCGCCGGAATCCCCAGCGCGCGAGCCACGATGGCGCTGTGGGCGGTGGCGCCGCCCCGTGCGGTGAGAATCCCCGCCACCCGCGCCGGATCCAGACGCGCCACGTCGGACGGGCCGACTTCATCCATCACCAGAATGTACGGTTGCTCGGGCTCGGCGGGCGTCTGCACGCCACACAGTTGCGCCAGCACCCGACGACCAATGTCGCGCAGGTCGGCGGCACGTTCGGCGAGCAACGCGTCCTGCAACGCTTCCTGTTGTTTTGCGGCGGCCTCGATCACGGCCATCCAGGCCGCCTCGGCGCTTTCGCCCTGCTTGAGGCGGGTGTCGACTTCGTCGGTGAGTTCCGGGTCGTCGAGCATTTCCTGGTGGGTGATGAAAATCTCGCGGATCGCCTTGGCCTTGCTGCGCTCGATCAGGCCCTGAATGTCCTGACGCACGTCGGCCAGCGCTTGCTTGAGACGCTCGCGCTCGATAGCGGCGGACTCGCCGCGCAACGGGTAATCGATGGTTTGCTGGACTTGAATGTGCGCCGGGCCGATGGCGATGCCGGGGGCGGCGGGAATCGCTTGCAGCAGACTGCCGGAGGCCGGGGCGGTCAGCACTTCTGCAATGTCCGTAATCACTTCGCGCTGTTGACTGACTGCGGGCAACGGTTCGACTTCTTCGCCGAGGCCTTCTTCGATGGCGGCCAGCAACGCCGGCAAGGCGTCAGCGGCAATGCTCGGCTCGGCGATGATTTCCAGCACCTGCCCGCGACGGGCGCCGAGGCTCAGCAGTTTGCTCAGGCTCTTCACCGATACGGCGCTGTCCTGACCGTCGACGATGCGCACACGAATCTCGCCGTCAAAACTTTTCGCCAGTTGCGCGAGGATTTTCGCCGGCCGCGCGTGCAGACCATGGGCGTTGGCCAATGCGATACGTGCGCTCGGCCAGTCGGCCGGCAACTCACCGCCAAGCACTTCGAGGACTTTACGGCTGCTGGTGGCGCGGCCCAGTTCATGGCCGCGACCTTCGATCAGCAACGCGCACAACCGTTCGAGCAACGCCTGATGCGCTTCACCCAGACTGGCCAGACAGAACAGACCGCTGAGCGGCTGGCCGAGGTAACGCATCGGTTTGTCCGGGGTGACGAACGCCAGCCCCGGACGCTTCACGGTCTGCTCGCTGTGCAGCCACCACAGGCCATCGCCCAGCGGCAGCGCTTCGACTTGCTGCAGCACGCCGGCGAAACCGTTGCTCACGCAATCGGCCTGGCGCAGCAGACGCGCACCACGCCAGACCAGTTCTTCGAAATCGTCGGCGGAGACCCCGAGGCCGATCATCTGCGCATCCAGCGCCAGCTCTTGCGGCGCACCTTGCAGCAGTTTCAGCAGTGCTTCCGGCGAACTGGCGCGGCGCAGGGCCTGGCCCAGATCGGTCTCGCCGAGAGCGCGGGTCAGCAGTTGCAGCAGGCGCAGGTGTTCGTCGGATTTGGCGGCGATGCCGATGGCCAGATAAACGATCTGGCCGTCGCCCCAGTCCACGCCATCGGGGAACTGCATCAGGCGCACGCCGGTGGCGAACACCTGATCGCGGGTTTCGGGCGTGCCGTGGGGGATCGCAATGCCTTGGCCGAGGAAGGTCGAGCCCTGAGCCTCCCGGGCCTGCAGGCCAGCGAGGTATCCGTCGGCGACCAGACCATCGGCGACCAGATGACTGGCCAGCAATTGCAAAGCGGCGGGTTTATCCACAGCCGACTGGCCCATGGATATCTGCTCTACAGTGAGCTCGAGCATGCGATCTCCTTTTTGGCGCGGTGGCGCGCCAGGTATTGTTTTGAATGGTTGCAGCTTAGGCGCTATGGGCCATCCTTTTCAGGAGGCAGTTTTGGCGGTTTCACGGCAGAACCGGCCAAAGGCGTCTAAAACGTAGAAAATACGCTTGCTGAAACGTTTAATCTAGATTGATCGGCACGTTACTCGATAATGTCCCATCCTTGAAGTCCAACTTGTCGGATGCGCTGAGACAATGGTCGCCTGCCTGAATCGGGTAGGATTGGCGAAAATGTCGCGGCAAGCTCGAAAAAACAAGGAAATCCCGGGTTGAAACTCAGTGATATCGCGCGGTTGGCCGGAGTGTCCGTGACCACCGCCAGCTACGTCATCAACGGCAAGGCCGAACAGCAACGCATCAGCAACGCCACCGTCGAGCGGGTGCGGGCGGTGGTCGAACTGCACGGCTTTACCCCCAATCCACAGGCGGCCGGGCTGCGCAGTCGGCACACCCGGACCCTGGGTTTTATCCTGCCGGATCTGGAAAACCCCAGTTACGCGCGGATCGCCAAACTGCTGGAGCAAGGCGCCCGGGCGCGGGGCTATCAGCTGCTGATCGCCAGCTCCGACGATGCGCCGGACAGCGAGCGACAACTGCTGCAACTGTTCCGCGCCCGGCGCTGCGATGCGTTGATCGTCGCCAGTTGTCTCCCGGCCGGTGACGACAGTTATCGCCAGTTGCAGGCCAAGGGCCTGCCGATCATTGCCATCGACCGGGTGATGGATGCCGAGCATTTCTGCTCGGTGGTCAGCGACGACCGCGAAGCCAGCCTGCACCTGACCGAAAGCCTGCTCGACCCGCAGCCGAAGCAGATCGTGCTGCTGGGCGCCCGCCCGGAACTGAGCATCAGCCAGGAACGTGCGGCCGGATTCAAGCAAGCCCTCGCCGGATTCAAGGGCGAAGTGCTGATCGAACACGCCGAATCCTTCAGCCGCGAGTGCGGCAAGCAGTTGATGGAAGAACTCCTGCAACGCCTCGGGCATTTGCCGGATGCGCTGGTGACAACGTCCTACGTGCTGCTGCAGGGCGTATTCGACGCGCTGCATGACTTCCCGCTCAAATCGCGCCCACTGCGTCTCGGCACATTCGGTGACACCCAGTTGCTCGACTTCCTGCCGCTGCCGGTCAACGCCATGGCCCAGCAGCACCAGTTGATCGCCGACAAGGCGCTTGAACTGGCGCTGGCGGCGGTCGAACAATCGGACTACCAGCCCGGCGTGCAGGCCATCGCCCGTACCTTCAAGCAGCGTATTCACCGGGACTGAGCCGTGGAGCTGATCGACAGCCACACCCATCTGGACTTCCCTGACTTTGACGCCGACCGCGCGGTGCTGCTGAGCGAAAGCCGCGCCCTCGGGGTGCGGCGAATGGTGGTGCTCGGGGTCTACGAGGGTAACTGGCAACGGGTGTGGGATCTGGTGCAAAGCGATGCCGATCTGTACGCGGCCCTCGGTTTGCACCCGGTGTATCTCGATCAGCATCGGCCGCAAGACTTGCTGGCACTGGGCGACTGGCTGACACGGCTAAAGGGTCATAGGCAGCTGTGCGCGGTCGGCGAAATCGGCCTGGATTACTTCATCGAAACCCTCGACCGCGAACGCCAGCAGGCGCTGTTCGAAGCGCAGCTGCAACTGGCGGCGGATTTCGAATTACCGGCGCTGATCCACGTACGACGCAGCCATGCGGCGGTGATCGCCACGCTCAAGCGCTTCAAGCTCAAACGCGCCGGCATCATCCACGCCTTTGCTGGCAGCCGTGAAGAAGCGCGGGAGTACATCAAGCTCGGTTTCAAACTTGGCCTCGGGGGCGCACCGACCTGGCCGCAGGCGTTGCGCATGCATCGGGTGCTGGCCGACTTGCCGCTGGACGCGGTGGTGCTGGAAACCGACTCACCGGACATGGCGCCCGCCATGTTTCCCGGCGTGCGCAATACGCCGGCGCATTTGCCGGCGATCTGCGACTCACTGGCCACTTTAATGAACATCAGTGCGCAACAACTCGCCGCCGCCAGTACCGCCAACAGCTGCGAGGTGTTCGGCTGGTAGTCAGTCGGCGTGGGCCTTGGCCGCGTCGAGAATCAGCGTCAGGTGCTGGCGCTGCCGGGCATAACGAATCACCGCGAAGTACACGAAAATCGCGATCAGCGATCCGTTCAGTTGTTCGGTGACGCTGAGCAGCCCCACCCATTCCATCACCAGGGCCACCAGCAGCGCGGTGCACACCGTCACCAGCGCACTGGCGCGCAGCAGGCCGAGTGAATCGAGCGAACGGAAACGTTTGATCTGCTTGGGGCAACGCAATTCCAGGCTTTTCTGGCAATGGGCGCAGGTGAACGCTTCGTGAATCGAAATGGCATTCAGCTGCCAGGGTTTGAGTGCCAGCGTGGTCTGGCAGTGGGCGCAGCGGCCCTGGACGCCCAGGGTTGCGACGGACATGTGCGATCTCCTCCAAGTGGTCAATGAATTGATCTTGGTTCATTGAAGCCGAAAAACCAGCGCCTGGAGGAAAACAGGATTGGGCTTACAGATGCAGGCAAAAAAGTACTACAAACCATTCCGAAAAAACCTGCCTCAGAGGAGGCAGGTCGATTCAAACCCGGAACGCGCTGATCAACTGCTTCAACTCGACCACCTGCGCCGACAACGCACGGCTGGCATCTTCGGTCTGGTGTGCACCTTCTGCAGTGCGCTCGCCGGCACGGTTGATCTCGACGATGTTCTGGTCGATATCGTGGGCGACGGCGGTCTGCTGCTCGACGGCGGCGGCGATCTGCTGGTTCTGGTCGACGATCATGCCGACAGCGCCGAGGATGTTTTCCAGCGCCTGCTGGACTTTCTCCGACTGCCCCACCGTGCCGTTGGCCATCTGATGGCTGACGCCCATGGCCTTCACTGCCGCGCCGACGCCGCCATGGAGCTTGGCGATCATCTGCTCGATTTCTTCGGTCGATTGCTGAGTGCGTTTGGCCAGCGTGCGGACTTCGTCAGCGACCACGGCAAAACCGCGCCCCTGCTCACCGGCCCGCGCAGCCTCGATCGCGGCGTTGAGCGCCAGCAGATTGGTCTGTTCGGCGATGCTCTTGATCACTTCCAGAACGCGACTGATCGACTGACTGTCGCTGGCCAACTGGTTGATCACCAGCACCGATTGATCGATTTCGCTCGCAAGTGCCGCGATGCTGCCCTGCTGCGATTCCACCAGTCCGCGCCCATTGATGGTTTCATCGTTCACGCTGTGGGCGCTGCTGACCGCTGCCGCCGCACTGCGTGCCACCTCCAGCGACGTTGCCGACATCTGGTTCATCGCCGTCGCCACTTGTTCGATCTGTGTGCGTTGCCCGGCGACCGCCTGATTGCTCTGCGCCGAGACGTTTTCCACCTGCCCCGCCTGCCGCTCGACCTCGCCAACGGTGTGGCCGACCCGTTCGATCAGGTCATGGATTTTCCTCACCGTACCGTTGAACACTTCGCCCAACTCGCCGAGTTCATCGCGGCTGTTGGCGTGGAAATTCACCGTCATGTCGCCCGCCGCGACTTTATCCATCATGGCGCCGAGGTTTTTCAGGGTGGCGCGGGTCGAGGCATAGAAGCCACCGTAGAGATAGAAAATCAGCACGAACACCAGCGACAACGCCACGGCTTGCAGCACCATGTGCGTACGGTTTTGCCCCAGGCGCTGTTGCAATTGGGTGTCGAGGAATTTCAGGGTGGCGTCGTTGAGCTGATAGGTCTGGTCCATCAGCCCGGTGAGCTGGTCATAAAAACCCTGCCATGGGGCGTCGAGGGTTTCGGCCATCACCACTTGTTCTTCGATCAGGGTGCCGGCCTGTTTCAGCGACGCCTTGCTGGCATCGGCCGGGGCGCTCAGGGAGTCACGGGCGGCTTTGCTCGAACCCAGCGCATCCTGCAATTTCAGGCCATATTCGGCCTGAAGCTTTTCGATCTGCACCAGCAACTCGTCGAAGCGGGTGCTCGACGAACTGTTGAGAAAGCCCTGGCCCAATGAATACGAGCCCATCGCCCGACCTTCGCCCAACGCCTGGGTGACGGCCGGCGTGATCGCGGTGATCAGCTCGCTGAGCTGGCGTATGTCGCTCTGGTTGTCGCGACTCAATCCGGCCTGACTGGCCACGATCTGGCTGAAAATCTGCGCATTGCCGAGCAATTTGCCAATCAGCGCACTTTTGCTTTGCAGAGAGTTTTCCGCCTGCTGGGCCTTGAACGCGGCGATCATTTCATCGCGCTTGGCCTCGAAGAACTTGATCTGCTCCGGATCCTCGGTCATGGGCGTCAGCCCTTGCAGGCGCGCCAGAACGTTTTGCTCAAGACTGGTGATCTGCGCCTCAACATTGCCGGCCTTTCCGGACTGGCCGAGGGTGACATTGATCTGCACCAGATTGTTGAGGGTTTCCAGATCCCGGCGAAGGGTCAGGCTGCTGCCCAGCAGATCGAGGCTCTGCAGCTCGACCCGGGTGCCCTGGAATTCGCGGTAGGAATCGCGCACCAGATAGAAATTGGTCACCAGCATCGGCACCAGGAACAGCACGCTGATCAGGCTGAACTTCATGCCGAAGCTCAAGCGGTTCATCAGCGAGACGGCGGGATAGAGCAAGCTCTTCACTGGAAGTCTCCCTTGGTTTTTTCTTGTTTTTATTGGCAGGCGCGGGGCGACAGCAGATAGCCACTATCGGGCGCTATCTCTGTATAGCTCAAATCGAAGGGAGGTTTTGTAACTTAAGGTTAACGAGGGGGATTGCCCCCCTCATTACTCGAACGGCCTACGCCAGCACTGTCCACAGGGCAAATCCGGCATACCACAGCACCGCCGCCCGCAGCAGCAACTCCCACAGGCAGTCGAGGGTGTTGATGCCTTCGGGGCCGACAGCGGCCGGCGGGATTTCCCCGGCCGCGAGCCCGACCCTGTTGATCAGTTGCGCGGCGCTGATGTTCCAGTTCAGCAGCTCGTGCAGCATCACCCGACTGACCGCGACGAAATTACCGACCAGGGCGAGGCTCGCCGCCAGCAGGCGCACCGGCACCCAGTCGAAGGCATGACGCAGTTGCCCTGCCCGTTCGGCCACCGCCGGGTTCTGGGCGTTTTCCTCCGCCAGCGCCAGCAAGCGGTAACTCAGTGCCGCCACCGGACCGAGCAGGAAGTACCAGAAAATCACCGCAAAAAAGCTCTGGTAGGCCTGCCACAATAGATGCCGCTGCACTTGCTCCAGCAATTGTTCTCCGCTTTCGGCGCAGATTTTCAGATCACGCTTGGCCACATGGGCGGCGGCCTGCAGGTCCTCGCGGCGCCAGGCGTCGCGAAACGGCCCGAGTTCGCCGAGCAGGTCACCCCGCCCCAGGCTGTAAATCACCACCAGTAAATGCACCGGCAATGCCAGCAGACCATAGGCCACCGGCTCCAGCACCAGCAGCAACAAGCCCAGCAATGCCACCGGCAGCAGCACCAGAACAATCAGCACCAGCCACGGCTGTTTCGCCAGCCCACCGGTTTCAAGCTTGTGCAGTTCGCGGATCCATCCGCCATCGCGTTGCACCCGTTGGCGCAGAGCCGAGAACTTCTCGATCCATACCGCCAGCAGTAACACCAGAAAACTCATTGTCCTTCCTCTTGTGCCAGGGCGGCGCGGTAGCGTGCCCAGTCGAATGCGGGTCCGGGGTCGGTCTTGCGTCCGGGGGCGATGTCACTGTGCCCGCAGATGCGCTCGACGGTGATTGCCGGGAACGCCGCCTGTATCTGCCGGGTCAGCGCGGTCAGCGCCCGGTACTGCGCATCGGTGAACGGCAGATCATCGGTGCCTTCCAGCTCGATGCCTACGGAAAAATCGTTACAGGTTTCCCGTCCCTCGAACATCGAAACACCGGCATGCCAGGCCCGTTCAAGACAGGAGACAAACTGGGTGACCTTGCCGTCACGTTCGATCAGAAAATGTGCAGACACGCGCAGGTCGGCGATCCCCGCAAAGTAGGGATGTTCCGTGACATCCAGACGATTCTGGAAAAATTCCTGGACCTTGCCGGTGGCGAACTGCGCCGGTGGCAGGCTGATGTTGTGGATGACCAACAGGGAGACTTCGCCCGCCGGGCGTTCATTGAAGTTGGGCGAAGGGCAGACCTGCACCCCGTGACACCACCCGCTTGCGGGATCCAACTGCATACCGATTCCTTCAACGCCGACTGTGTTGGCGACCAGTATGCCGTGATCGGCCCCCGGCGCGCGATCACTTGCCGCGATTGAGCCGCCGCAGATTGCCGAGCACCGACTCGAGCGCCCGGTCGAACAGCAAGGTGTCGTCCAGCGCCCGCACCGCGCCGCGACGAAACGCCAGGGCCAGTTCCGTGCGGTCGCGCTCCAGCACTTTCATGCCGGTGCGGTCGACGAACACGTACTTGCCGGTCGCCTCGATGATCGCCGCCAGTTTGCAGCGCAGAGTGTGTTCTTCGTCCTCCTCGAACGCCACCCAGCTGCCCAGACGCAACTGTTCGACCTGGCGCAGACCGACATCGTCGGCTGGCAAACGCGCTGGCGTGCGTGGTTTGAGACCGTCGTCGGCCATCTGCAGGACAATCGTCTGCGACACTTCGATCATTTCCGGCAGCACGGACTGATCCGGTGCGCCGGACGGTTCGAGCAGCCGCACATGCAGCGCTTCCAGCTCACTGAAAAAGCCGCTGGTGGCAAACGGATCGAAGGCCGAAGTGCTCAAGCCGTCGCGCAATGACTTGAGCAACCCCGGCACCAGCGCCAGCAGACGCAGACCGGCTTCGGCATCGTCGTGGCGCTGCACGCTCCAGATCAATTGCTCCATGGTCTGCACGTCGGCCTGCCATTCGGCGGACTGATCGCCGTGCTTGAGGCAGGTCAGCAGCAACACCTTGCTCCAGGCGTCCTGCACGAACGTCACCACCGACGGTGGCAGGACCTTGCCCAGCAACGCCTGATTGAGCGCCTGCTCGACCCGCTGGCGAGCCAGTTCGGTTTTCGCCCGGCCCTCTTCGGCATCGCGCAAACGCTGTTCAAGCAATTCGCTGCGACGGCGCTCGTCACTGGTGAAGGCGAGGAAGTCCGCCAGCAACTCGGAAAAAATCGCCGGGTCATCGACGAAATCCGTCAGCAGGCGCTGCACCACTTGCTCGATGCGCAGGTACAGGCTGTCGCGCGCATTACCGTCGCACTCGCCCCAGCCCATCGCCGCCTCGGCGATTTCGTTGAGCAGGCGGCGCGCCGGGTGGCTGCTGCGGCTGAAGAAGCTTTTGTCGATCACCGCGACCTTCAACATCGGGATCTGCAACCGGGCAATCAGCGCCTTGAGGGAATCCGGCAGGTTGCGATCATCGAGGATGCAGTCGAAGACCATGGCCACCAGATTGATCACGTCCTCGTCAGCCCCGCCGACAATTCGCGATTTGCCGCTGCGTACGCTGACCCGCGTCAGCAGTTGTTCAAGCTGATGGCGCAGATCGAAGTCGTCCTGCACTGCCAGCGCCGGCACGTATTGCTGCAGGTGCGAGAGCAGGCGCAGCAGGTCGCGGGTGGAAATCGGCTGCGCCGGAGCGCTGGGTTCAAGGGTCGGCGCGACGGTGCCGCGCACGTGCAGCAGCAACTCCTGCAATGCGGCGAAGACCTCCTGCACGCCGGCATCGGTCTGGGGTTTGTCGACGCCCTCGAATTCGCTCTGCACGCTGGCCACGGCCTGATCGATGGCACGACGGGCCGGTGCCGGCTTGAGTTCGGGCAACACACCCGTGGCGATCAGCAGTTGGTTGGCTTCGGCGTAGAGTTGATCGGTATCGGCCAGCACATAGCGCTCGAACAATTTGAGCAGGATCAGCTTGACCTTGATCTCCACCCCCAGATTGCGCCCGGCCTGCAGGAAGTACTCGCAAAGCATCGCCGGGCCCAGCGGGTTGTAATGATCGCCCAGAGTCTTGCCCAACAACGCATTGAACCGCGCGGTCAGTTGGTCGAGGGCGAAGCCGTCGCGATTGAGCACGCGGCCGACCATGGTTTCGACCGCGACGCTGCGCTCCATGTCATCGGTGCGCGCTGTCGTGTCCCCGTATTGCAAGGCGTGAGACAGGACGGCGGGAACGGGATCGAATTGAGTGAGGCCGACAAAGGCTTCGAAAAACTGCTCGAGAAAACCACGCTCGATGTTCTTGCGCTTGAGGCGCAGGTCGCGCATGGCTTCGAAAAAGATGTTCTGTTCGACGTCGTTGCGTGCCCGGTCGGCCATTTCGAACAGGGTGTCGTCGGCGTTATCGAACAGCTCCTGCAAACCGTTGCGCAGGCGCTGGGCAGCCTTGTCGCGAACCTGAAGCAGAATCACAGGCAGGCGGGCGAGCGGCGAGTGAGGCGCCTGATCGGTAGTGGCCTTGTGCAGAGGCACTACATTCCCGTCGTTGTGCATCCAAGCCTCCTGAAACGGTGATTTGCCGACGTCAAAGCTATGGCGTCAAATGCAAGGCGGATTATCTTGCAAAAGATGTCTCCGGCGCCAGAGCCGTCAGGGTTTCCCCTATGCGCCGACACCTTGAAGTGACCACGACAGAATCGGGTTTGCTCAAAGAAAATCGACCGGATGCAGGGCTGCGTGGCTGTTCTCGCCTTGGGTTGGCCGACGCCATGCCCCTATAATCGGACCACTTAGTTTGTGGAGCCCGTTATGCCGAATCTACGTCTCGCCGATTTGACCGCCGAAATCGAAGCCAACGTGCGCCGTGCGTTGCTCGAAGACATCGGCAGCGGCGACATCACCGCGCAACTGATCCCGGCCGAACGCCTGGCCAAAGCCACCATCATCACCCGTGACGCCGCCGTCATCAGTGGCACGGCCTGGGTCGATGCGGTGTTCCGCCAGCTCGATCCGCGGGTGGCGGTGCATTGGCAGGTGCGCGATGGCGAACGGGTTTCGCCCAATCAGCCGTTGTTTCATCTGGAAGGCCCTGCCCGCTCACTACTGACCGGCGAGCGCAGCGCCCTGAACTTCCTGCAATTGCTGTCGGGCGTGGCGACCCGCGCGCAGTACCTGGCGGACTTCGTCGCCGAGACCTCGGTAAAACTGCTCGACACCCGCAAGACCCTGCCGGGCCTGCGTCTGGCGCAGAAATACGCGGTCACCTGCGGCGGTTGCCATAACCATCGCATCGGTCTCTACGACGCGTTCCTGATCAAGGAAAACCACATCGCTGCCAGCGGCGGCATCCCGCAGGCCATTGCCGCTGCGCACAAGATCGCCCCGGGCAAGCCGGTGGAAATCGAAGTGGAAAGTCTGGAAGAGCTGAAGGAGGCGCTGGCCGCCGGAGCCGACATCATCATGCTCGATGAGCTGAGCCTCGACGACATGCGCGAAGCCGTGCGCCTGAACGGCGGCAAGGCAAAACTGGAAGCCAGTGGCGGCATCAACGAAAGCACGCTGCTGCCGATCGCACAGACCGGGGTGGATTACATTTCGATCGGCGCGATGACCAAGGACGTGAAGGCCGTGGATCTGTCGATGCGACTGAGCATTTAAGGGCAGCGGCAAGATGCGAGCTACAAGCTGCAAGCCAAAGCGGTTGTGCTTTTACTTGTAGCTTGCGGCTTGTAGCTGGCAGCTCTCGTCAAACGACGAGATTGTTCATCTCGCAGTACTCTTCCCACTCGACGCCCAACACCTCGGCCGCTTCCTTGTGCAGCTCCAGGCGCTTGGCCTCGAACTCCTCAGGTGTGCTGGTGTACTTGAGGGTCAGTTCCCACGGCTGCAGGCCCTGGGCTTCGGCTTCATCTTCGAACGCCCACTGGATCTGGTCTTTCTGATCATCGGGACTCAGGTCCTTGATCTCTTCCTTCAGATCCGGAACATCCAGGATGTATTTTCTAAGCGCTTCTTCGTGACGTTGCTCTTGAGTTAATTCGGTCATGGCGTTCTCGCTGATCATAGGAATGGAGGATGGATCTGGATCATCAAGGATCTCTCTGACGCGGACTGTCCGGCCTTCGGAACCATTCGGGATCATCTGAAAACTGCTGGGCGATGCTCATGCAGGCACCGAATATAGGACGTTTGCATGGCGAATTACACGGCTCTTTACATCTCTCCCACAAAAAGTTGACCTGTGGAACATAAATGCCGGTTCAAAAGGATTAGGGAGAGGTGGTGCCCGAGACAGGAATCGAACCTGCGACCTTCGCGTTACGAGTGCGCTGCTCTACCGGCTGAGCTACACGGGCGGTGGGCTAAACCTAGCACTGGTCTTGCAGGTCGGCAACTTCGCCGAATGACTCGATATTTCATGGACAAAAAAATGCCCCGCCGTTTTCACGGCGGGGCATTTTCATTGCGCTAGGACTGCGGGGTGATTAAACGCCCGAAGCCTTGGCAGCTGCCACGTCTTTGATGGACAGCTTGATACGGCCGCGGTTGTCCACGTCCAGTACCAGTACTTCCACTTCCTGGCCTTCTTTCAGGATGTCGGTCACTTTCTCTACGCGAGCGTCGCTCAGCATCGAGATGTGAACCAGACCGTCCTTGCCCGGCAGGATGTTGACGAATGCGCCGAAGTCGACGATGCGCTCAACCTTGCCGACGTAGATCTTGCCGATCTCGGCCTCTGCGGTGATACCCAGAACGCGCTGACGAGCTGCTTCAGCCGCTTCCTTGGTTTCGCCGAAGATCTTGATCGAGCCGTCGTCTTCGATGTCGATCGAAGCCTTGGTCTCTTCGCAGATCGCACGGATGGTCGCGCCACCCTTACCGATAACGTCACGGATCTTGTCGGTGTCGATCTTCATAGCGATCATGGTCGGAGCGTTGGCCGACAGTTCGGTACGCGACTGGCCGATGATCTGGTTCATCTGGCCGAGGATGTTCAGGCGCGCTTCCAGGGCTTGGCCCAGAGCGATTTCCATGATCTCTTCGGTGATGCCCTTGATCTTGATGTCCATCTGCAGCGCGGTCACACCTTTGGCGGTACCGGCTACTTTGAAGTCCATGTCGCCCAGGTGGTCTTCGTCACCCAGGATGTCGGTCAGGACGGCGAACTTCTCGCCTTCTTTAACCAGACCCATGGCGATACCGGCAACCGGTGCCTTCATCGGGACACCAGCGTCCATCAGGGCCAGGGAAGCGCCGCAAACGGAAGCCATCGAGCTCGAACCGTTGGATTCGGTGATTTCCGATACCACACGGATGGTGTACGGGAACACGTCAGCGGCAGGCAGCATGGCCGAAACCGAGCGACGGGCCAGACGGCCGTGACCGATTTCGCGACGACCGGCGCCACCCATGCGACCACACTCGCCCACCGAGAACGGAGGGAAGTTGTAGTGCAGCATGAACGGGTCTTTTTTCTCGCCTTCCAGGGTGTCCAGCAGTTGCGCGTCACGGGCGGTGCCCAGCGTCGCGACGACCAGAGCCTGGGTTTCGCCACGGGTGAACAGTGCCGAACCGTGAGTCTTCGGCAGAACGCCGACTTCGATGTTCAGCGGACGTACGGTGCGGGTGTCGCGACCGTCGATACGTGGCTTGCCGTTAACGATGTTTTCGCGAACGGTGCGGTATTCGATTTCACCAAAAGCGGCTTTGACGTCGGCAGCCGAAGGCTGGCCTTCTTCACCGGACAGCTTGGCCACAACCTGGTCACGCAGCTCGCCCAGACGCGCGTAACGGTCGGCCTTGATGGTGATGGTGTAAGCCTGGGAGATCGCTTCGCCGAACTCGGAACGGATAGCGGCCAGCAGCTCGGTGGCTTCTGGAGCAGGTGCCCAGGTCCAGGTTGGCTTGGCGGCTTCGGCAGCCAGTTCCTTAACGGCGTTGATCACGACCTGGAACTCGTCGTGAGCAAACAGTACTGCGCCCAGCATCTGGTCTTCGGTCAGCTCTTTGGCTTCCGATTCAACCATCAGTACGGCGTCCGAAGTACCGGCAACGACCATGTCCAGGCTCGAGGCAGCCTGCTGCTCGTAGGTCGGGTTCAGCAGGTAGCCGGTGCTTTCGTGGAAAGCAACGCGAGCGGCGCCGATCGGGCCGTCGAACGGAATGCCGGAGATCGCCAGGGCAGCCGAGGTACCGATCATCGCAGCGATGTCCGGATCGGTCTTCTTGCTGGTGGAAACGACGGTGCAGACAACCTGCACTTCGTTCATGAAACCTTCAGGGAACAGTGGACGGATCGGACGGTCGATCAGTCGGGAAGTCAGGGTTTCTTTCTCGGAAGGACGGCCTTCACGCTTGAAGAAACCGCCAGGGATCTTACCGGCAGCGTAGGTCTTTTCCTGGTAGTGAACGGACAGAGGGAAGAAGCCCTTGCCCGGATCGGCTTGCTTGGCACCGACTACGGTCACCAATACGCTGACGTCGTCGTCAACGGTGACCAATACTGCGCCGGAGGCCTGACGGGCGATACGGCCAGTCTCGAGGGTAACGGTCGACTGACCGAACTGGAATTTTTTGATTACCGGGTTCACGGTGTCCTACCTTCTTTGTGGCTCTTGGGGGAACTGGTTTCTTGCGAAATTCTTGGGCAATGCCGGGAATCGGCCCGACGCCTGTCCAGGGTAAAACGTGTATCCAGATAAAACTTGAGGCTGGGAGCCTGCCGGACGCCGGCGGAAACCCGCTGACGTCTGACAGACAACCAACCTCATAGCGCAATCGCTGATTAGCGACGCAGACCCAGGCGAGCGATCAGAGCGCTGTAACGGCTCACGTCCTTGCCTTTCAGGTAGTCCAGCAGCTTGCGACGCTGGTTAACCATGCGGATCAGACCACGACGGGAGTGGTGGTCTTTACCGTTGGCCTTGAAGTGACCTTGCAGTTTGTTGATGTTGGCGGTCAGCAGTGCAACTTGCACTTCTGGCGAACCAGTGTCACCAACAGCTTGCTGGTAGTCGGCAACGATTTGAGCTTTTTCTTGAACGTCGAGAGCCATGAGGCAATCCTTTTATCAGGAAACCGTTTCAAAAACGGTTTCAACAGGCCAGGGACAAATCCCTGTATCTATAAATGAGTAGTGACCGTGCCTGTTGACAGCCACACTCGCCGGCCTGCTGTTACACAGACCGGTTTCCGGTCATTCTGACCGAATCAGTCGACGCGGCGCGATGCGCCCGTCTTCGCTCACTTCACCGATACCGATGAAGCGACCGTTGTGATCCTGTACCCGCACCATGCCGAACTTCGGAGCATCCGGGGCACGTACCGGCTGGCCGTTGAGCCAGTAGAACGCGCTCGCTTCCGAGAACTGAAGCAACGGCCAATCCTGCAGGCCGCTGTCCGATGGCATCAGGAAGCGGTCGACCGCTTCGTTGCCGCCTTCGGCATGTACCGCTTCCAGCTCTTCGAGGGTCACGGTCTGCGCCAGGGTGAATGGCCCGGCCTGGGTACGGCGCAATTCAGCGACGTACGCACCACAACCGAGTTGCTCACCGATATCCTCCACCAGGGTGCGAATATAGGTGCCCTTGCTGCAATCCACCGCGAGTCGCGCAGTATCGCCTTCGAAGGCCAGCAATTCCAAGCGCGCAATAGTAACAGAACGCGGTTCGCGCTCCACTACTTCGCCTGCACGGGCCAACTTGTACAGCGGCTGGCCATCACGCTTGAGAGCGGAGTACATCGGCGGTATCTGACTGATTTGCCCGCGAAATTTCGGCAGAACCGCTTCAATGTCGGCCTGACCAACGGTCACCGGACGCTCCTGCAAAACCTCACCCTCGGCGTCCGCCGTGGTGGTGGTCTTGCCCAGTTGCGCCAGGGTTTCGTAACCCTTGTCGGAATCAAGCAGGTACTGCGAGAACTTGGTCGCCTCGCCAAAGCACAGCGGCAGAACGCCGGTGGCCAGTGGGTCGAGACTGCCGGTGTGACCGGCCTTCTCGGCGTTGAGCAACCAGCGAACCTTCTGCAACGCGGCGTTGGAGGTGAACCCCAGCGGCTTGTCGAGCAGGATGATGCCGCTGACGTTACGACGGATACGTTTGACCTGAGCCACCGAGTTACTCCTTGGTGTCTTCGGGTTCTGCCGCAGCCACGTGCTGATTGTCCTCAGCCACGGCGCGCTCGATCAGGGCCGACAGGTGCGCACCCCGCACGACGCTTTCGTCGTAGTGGAAGTGCAATTGCGGCACGCTGCGTAGCTTCATTTCGCGGGCCAGCTGCATGCGCAGGAAACCGGCGGCAGCGTTGAGCACCTTGATGCTTTGCGCGATGTCTTCGGCGTTGTCCTGCCCCATCACGGTGATGAAGATCTTCGCGTGACCGACGTCACGGCTGACTTCCACAGCGGTAATGGTGACCAGGCCGACGCGCGGGTCTTTGACTTCACGACGGATCAGCTGGGCCAGCTCACGCTGCATCTGATCGCCGATACGTTGGGTACGGCTGTATTCTTTTGCCATGATTTGTTACCTGTTACTGCCCTGCGGTGAAACCCGCAAGGTCTGAAAGCGGCAAACGCCCGGCCTGACAAAAGCCAGACCGGGCGTTGCGTTTAGAGTCCTGACGCCGTGCTGCGCACTTGCATCCGGCGGCCCGACGTGGCCCTTGAAGTGCGCGAGTCAGAGGCTGCGAGCAACCTGAACCTTCTCGAAGACTTCGATCTTGTCGCCGACTTTGACGTCGTTGTAGCTCTTCACGCCGATACCGCATTCCATGCCGGCACGTACTTCGGAAGCGTCATCCTTGAAGCGGCGCAGGGATTCCAGCTCGCCTTCGAAGATCACGATATCTTCACGCAGTACACGGATCGGACGGTTACGGTGCACAACACCTTCGATCACCATGCAACCAGCGATCGCGCCAAACTTCGGCGAACGGAACACGTCACGGACTTCGGCCACACCGAGGATGTTCTCGCGAACGTCGCTGCCAAGCATACCGGTCAGGGCTTTCTTGACGTCTTCGATGATGTCGTAGATCACGTTGTAGTAACGCATGTCCAGACCTTCCTGCTCGACGATCTTCCGGGCGCCGGCATCGGCACGCACGTTGAAGCCGAACAGTACAGCGTTGGAAGCCAGTGCCAGGTTGGCGTCGGATTCGGTGATACCACCGACACCGCCACCGACCACGCGCACTTGCACTTCGTCGTTGCCCAGGCCGTTCAGAGCGCCCTGCAAGGCTTCCAGCGAACCACGGACGTCGGATTTGAGGACGATGTTGAGCGTCTTCTTCTCTTCCTGGCCCATGCTTTCGAAGATGTTTTCCAGCTTGCCGGCGTGAGCGCGAGCCAGTTTGACTTCGCGGAACTTGCCTTGACGGAACAGAGCCACTTCACGGGCTTTCTTCTCGTCGGCAACCACGCTCATTTCGTCGCCGGCGTCAGGCGTACCGTCCAGGCCGAGGATCTCGACCGGAATGGCCGGACCCGCTTCCTTGATCGGCTTGCCGTTCTCGTCGAGCATGGCGCGCACGCGGCCATAGTTCGAGCCGACCAGCACCATGTCGCCTTGACGCAGCGTACCGTCCTGAACCAGAACGGTCGCCACCGGGCCACGGCCCTTGTCGAGACGCGATTCAACCACGACACCGCGGCCAGGAGCCGAAGGAGTGGCGGTCAGCTCGAGAACTTCAGCCTGCAGCAATACAGCTTCAAGCAGCTCGTCGACGCCGGTACCCATCTTCGCGGAGACCGGAACGAATGGAGTGTCACCACCCCAGTCTTCAGAGGTCACGCCGTGAGCCGACAGTTCGCTGCGGATGCGATCGAGATCAGCACCCGGCTTGTCGATCTTGTTCACCGCAACCACCAGCGGAACGCCGGCAGCAACAGCGTGCTGAACGGCTTCGATGGTTTGTGGCATCACGCCGTCGTCCGCCGCAACCACCAGGATCACGATGTCGGTCGCCTTGGCACCACGGGCACGCATGGCGGTAAACGCGGCGTGACCAGGGGTGTCGAGGAAGGTGACCATGCCGCGTTCGGTTTCAACGTGGTATGCACCGATGTGCTGGGTGATACCGCCGGCTTCGCCAGCAGCTACCTTGGCACGACGGATGTAGTCGAGCAGCGAGGTCTTACCGTGGTCAACGTGGCCCATTACGGTCACGACCGGCGCACGAGGAACCGCTTCACCTTCGAACTTCAGGGACTCGGCCAGGGAATCTTCCAGGGCGGTGTCGCTGACCAGGGTCACTTTGTGGCCCAGTTCTTCTGCGACCAGTTGGGCAGTTTCCTGATCCAGTACCTGGTTGATGGTGGCCGGGGTGCCCAGCTTGAACATGAATTTGATGATTTCGGCAGCCTTGACCGACATCTGCTGGGCGAGATCGCCAACAGTGATGGTTTCGCCGATCTTCACTTCACGCACGACAGGGCCGGTCGGGCTCTGGAAACCGTGGGCGTTGCGTTTCTTCAGCTTGGCCTTGCCGCGACCGCCGCGACGGAAGCCATCGCTCTCTTCGTCGGTAGTGCGTGGCGCCACACGTGGAGCCGGAGCCTTTTCCTTGACCGATGCGCGATGCGGAGCGTTTTTGCGCTCGCCATCACCACCGCCACGACGGTTGTTGTCGTCAGCACGTGGTTTGTCCGGACGGCGCTGTTCGTCACGCTTGCGAGTGTCGGAAGCTGGCGCAGCAGCCACAACCGGCGCAGCTTCGCGCACTGGTTCGGCCACTGGCGCAGGGGCAGCGACGGCTTCGGCAGGAGCGGACGGCGCAGCAGGCTGGCGACGCGCTTCTTCTTCGGCGCGAACGCGGGCTTCTTCTTCAGCCTTCTGACGGGCAGCATTTTCTACTGCGCGACGTTCATCCAGTTCACGCTTGCGCTCGGCTTCGATTTCTTCCGGGCTACGCTGTACGAAAACTTTCTTCTTGCGGACTTCAACGCTGATGCTTTTGCTGCCAGCCACACGCAGGGTGCTGGTGGTTTTACGCTGCAGCGTGATCTTGCGTGGTTCTTCCACTTTCGCCTTGTGGCTGCTTTTCAAGTGGGTCAGCAGGGATTGCTTCTCACTGTCAGTCACATTTTCTTCGGCGGCGGTGTGCGGCAGACCTGCCTCACGCATCTGCTGCAACAGGCGCTCTACCGGTGTTTTGACCTCATCGGCCAGTTGTTTCACCGTGACTTGCGTCATGCACTTCTCTCCTCAGGCCGCGCCTAATTACTCGAACCAGTGGGCTCGGGCGGCCATGATCAACTTGCCGGCACGATCATCGTCAATGCCGTCGATGTCGAGCAGATCGTCAATAGACTGCTCGGCCAGGTCTTCGCGGGTAATTACGCCGCGCACCGCCAGTTCCATCGCCAAATCCTTGTCCATACCCTCAAGCGAGAGCAGGTCTTCGGCCGGATGGGCGTCTGCCAGCTTTTCCTCAGTAGCGATGGCTTTGGTCAACAAGCGATCCTTGGCACGAGCGCGAAGCTCGTTGACGATGTCTTCGTCAAAGCCGTCGATGTTGAGCATTTCTTCCAACGGTACGTAGGCAATCTCTTCCAGGCTGGTGAAGCCTTCGTCTACCAGCACCTGAGCCAGTTCTTCGTCGACTTCCAGCTCGTCGATGAAGTTGCGCAGGATGTCGCCGGTTTCCGCTTGTTGCTTAGCCTGGATGTCCGATTCGGTCATCACGTTCAGGGTCCAGCCAGTCAGCTGGCTCGCCAGACGCACGTTCTGACCACCACGACCGATGGCCTGAGCCAGATTGTCTGCGCCAACGGCGATGTCCATGGCATGGGCATCTTCGTCAACGATGATGGCCGCCACTTCTGCCGGCGACATGGCATTGATCACGAACTGTGCCGGGTTGTCGTCCCACAGGACGATATCGACACGCTCGCCACCCAACTCGCCCGACACGGCCTGGACGCGCGAACCGCGCATACCGATGCACGCGCCTTGCGGGTCGATGCGTTTGTCCTTGGAGCGGACAGCGATCTTGGCGCGCGAACCCGGATCACGGGAAGCGGCCATGACTTCGATCAGACCTTCAGCGATTTCCGGCACTTCGATACGGAACAGCTCGATCAGCATTTCCGGCGCGGTACGCGACAGGATCAGCTGAGGGCCGCGGTTCTCGGTGCGGATTTCCTTGAGCAGCGCACGCAGACGCACGCCAACACGGAAGGTTTCGCGAGAGATGATGTCTTCACGGGCCAGCAACGCTTCAGCGTTATTACCCAGGTCGACGATCACGTTGTCGCGGGTCACTTTCTTCACGGTGCCGGAGATGATTTCTCCCAGGCGCTCGCGATAAGCGTCAACCACTTGAGCGCGCTCGGCTTCGCGCACTTTCTGCACGATGACCTGCTTGGCGGTCTGCGCAGCGATGCGGCCGAACTCGATGGACTCGATCTTTTCTTCAACGACGTCGCCAACCTTGGCGCCAGGATGCGTTTCAGCAACCTTGCTAGGCCAGGTTTCGATGGCCGGATCATCGAGATCATTCTCTTCGACGACCGTCCAGCGACGGAAAGTTTCGTAAGAACCGGTGTGGCGATTGATTTCCACACGCAGATCAACTTCGTCTTCAAAACGCTTTTTGGTAGCAGTGGCCAGAGCCAGCTCCAGCGCTTCAAAAATCACGCTTGCCGGTACACCCTTTTCATTGGATACCGACTCAACAACCAGCAGTACTTCTTTGCTCATCGTACGCCTCGCCTTTCGCAAGCCATTGGATCCGCGGGATCCGCGTCTCAGTCAAAACTGGGAATAATGTTGGCCTTGTCGATCATATCGATCGGCAACAGGAACTCATGGTCATCTACCTGCACCACGACGTCCTGCTCTTCTACACCGCGCAGAAGGCCCTGAAAGTTGCGTCGACCTTCAAAAGGCGAGCGCAGCTTGATCTTCACTTGTTCACCGACATATTTGGCAAACTGCTCAAGAGTGAACAGTGGGCGTTCCATGCCTGGCGAGGAAACTTCAAGGGTGTATTCAACGGAGATCGGATCTTCAACATCCAGCACACCGCTAATCTGACGGCTGACGATGGCACAATCGTCCACCAGTACGCCGCCTTCCTTATCGATATAAACGCGCAACATTGAGTGGCGACCTTGAGCCGAAAACTCAATACCCCAGCATTCATAGCCTAGGGCCACGACCACCGGGGCCAGCAAGGCCTGCAACTCTTCTAGCTTGCTCGACACCTGAACCCCCTCGTGCATGTATGTGCATGCTATGCAAAATAAAAAAATGGGCGAAACGCCCATCCTTGAAACGCCGTCGAACAGCGGCGTTGAAAGTGTCCAGCTAACAAAAAGCCCCTTAAAAGGGGCTCCTTAAACTGGTTGCGGGGGCCGGATTTGAACCGACGACCTTCGGGTTATGAGCCCGACGAGCTACCAGACTGCTCCACCCCGCGACAAAGCTGGGGCGGAAGTATACGACCGATCCCTTTTAGGGTCAATGTAACCTTCCACCTGCAAGAAAGCCCGCAACAGCGGGCTCTCCTGACTAATTGGTACCGAGAAGGGGACTCGAACCCCTACACCCTATGGGCACAACCACCTCAAGGTTGCGTGTCTACCAATTCCACCACCTCGGCAATACTACGTTTGAAACCCTTCTTACTTCTGCTCTTGAGCTGGAGGTACGTCAGTCGCTGGAGTAGCCGACTTTTGCTCTTGAAGCACCGGGACATCATCAGAAGCCGGCTGTTGCTTTGGAACTTCCAACACTGCCGGGTTTGGCAAACCTGCTTGAGTCAGCTGATGAGCCTTCTCTTTAGCAAAGTATCCTAACCCCAAGCTGGTTATGAAGAAACCGGCGGCAAGTATAGCAGTAAACTTACTAAGAAAGGTAGAGGAACCTTGGCTTCCGAACACAGTATTTGAAGCACCTGCTCCGAAAGACGCGCCAGCGTCCGCACCTTTACCCTGCTGCAGCAAAACCAGAGCAACTACGCCCAATGCACCCAGCAGATGAAAAACGACTACGACTGTTTCCAGCATTTTTTCAGTTTCCCGCGGCGCGACAAATCGCACCGAACTCATCTGCATTCAGGGAAGCTCCACCAATGAGCCCCCCATCGATATCCGGCATGCCGAACAGTTCGACCGCATTGGCCGCCTTCACGCTGCCGCCGTATAGAAGCCGCACACCTCGTGCCACTTCAGAATTCTCTGCCGCCAACTGCTCGCGAATGGCTTTATGCACATCCTGAGCCTGTTGCGGCGTTGCAGTCAGCCCGGTACCAATCGCCCAGACCGGCTCGTAAGCGATCACTGCGTTGGCAAAAGCACCGACACCCAGCTCCTCGATGATACTGCCCAGCTGACGCCCGACAACCTCAAGAGTCTTTCCGGCTTCGCGCTGCTCCAGGGTCTCCCCTACACACAACACCGGAATCAAGCCACATGCCTGTGCCGCTGCGAACTTGCGATTCAGCATTCCGTCTCGCTCACCCATGATCTGGCGGCGTTCGGAGTGCCCGACAAGCACCAGGGAACAACCTGCATCCACCAACTGACTCGGCGCAATCTCGCCCGTCAATGCACCTTGCATGGACTCCACCGCAGAATTCTGTGCACCGACCGAAATCGATTTGCCTTTCAAGCCATCAATCACTTGATTGATATACAAGCAAGGCGGGAATACCGCGACATCAACACCGCTTGGCAAGGCCAGATGACGAAGGCCGTTGATCAGCTCAGCGACGCTGGCGCGGGTACCGTGCATCTTCCAGTTACCAGCTACCATAGGGCGACGCATGCTGTACCTCGTCGGTCAAAGTGGGCGCAGATGTTACCCAACACAATCATGGCTGGCAAGCCGAATCAGGCAGAAACTTCAGTTACCAGTTTTGCCAGTTCTTCGGCATAGCCACGAACCTGGATTTCGTCCTCGCCTTCGACCATCACACGCACCAGAGGCTCTGTCCCGGACTTGCGCAAAAGCACACGCCCGCGCCCCGCCATAGCCTGGGTTACGCGTGCGCTCGCCTCCTTGACAGCCGGGTGCTCCAGCGGGCTGTCGCCACCGCCGAAGCGCACGTTGATCAGCACTTGAGGACACTTACGCAGGGCCTGACGAGTTTGCGCCAGACCTTCGTTGCGTGTTTTCAATGCCATCAGCACCTGCAACGCCGCAATGATCGCATCGCCAGTCGTCGTGTGGTTGAAGCAAACGACATGTCCGGAGTTCTCGCCTCCGACCAGCCAATCGCGCTCCAGCAATTCAGCAATCACATAGCGGTCGCCGACATTTGCACGCACAAAAGGAATACCCAGATCCGCCAGAGCCAACTCCAGGCCCAGATTGCTCATCAGCGTACCGACCACACCGCCCTGCAATTTGCCTCGCTCATGCAGATCGCGCGCGATGATGAAAATCAGCTCGTCACCATCGACTATCGCCCCGGTGTGGTCGACCATCAGCACCCGATCACCATCACCGTCGAAGGCGATACCCAGATCCGCATGCTCGGACAACACCGCCGCCTGCAATTGCCCCATGTGCGTGGAGCCACAGTTGTCGTTGATATTCAGACCATTGGGCTGCGCGGACAGAACCACAACTTCGGCACCCAGCTCACGGAATACGCTCGGCGCGACCTTGTAGGTAGCTCCGTGCGCGCAGTCGATGACAATCTTCAGTCCGGAAAAACTGGTGCCGGTCGGCACAGAGCTCTTGCAAAACTCGATATAGCGACCGGACGCATCATTGATTCGCGACACCTTGCCAATCTTGCTCGACTCTACAACAGTCATTGGCGTATCTAGCAATTCCTCGATCATCAGTTCCAGCTCATCGGGCAGCTTGGTGCCTTTGCCGGAGAAAAACTTGATGCCGTTATCGTCATGCGGATTGTGCGATGCACTGATCACGATTCCGGCCTCAGCCTGGAATGTACGCGACAGGTAGGCGATGGCCGGAGTCGGCATCGGACCGAGCAGCATTACATCGGCGCCCGCAGATGTCAGACCAGCCTCAAGGGCCGATTCAAACATGTAGCCGGAAATTCGCGTGTCCTTGCCGACCAGTACCTTGCAGGCCCCCATCTTGCGAAAGGCCATACCGGCAGCCCAGCCGAGCTTGAGCATGAAGTCCGGAGTGATCGGGTATTCCCCGACGCGACCACGAATCCCGTCGGTACCAAAATATTTCTTGCTCATAAGTGCTCCATCATTCTTATTCGGCTGATTCCACGGCTGCGAGCATTCGCACCACGTCCACCGTTTCTGCCACATCATGGACGCGCAATATACGCGCACCTTTCACCGATGCCAGTGCAGCCAGTGCCAAACCGCCATACAGACGCTCACCCACAGGGCGATTCAATGCATGGCCGATCATGCTTTTGCGCGAAACGCCCACCAATAGCGGCCGCCCCAACGCATGCAGGGCTTCCATATGCTTGAACAAGCTTAGATTGTGCTGCAGGGTTTTGGCGAAGCCGAAGCCCGGATCAAGAATGATCCGCTCGGCCGGAATGCCTGCCTCCTCGCACTGGGCCATGCGTTCGGCAAGAAACTCACCCACTTCCCGGGTGACATCCTGATAACGCGGATCATCCTGCATGTCGCCAGGCTCGCCGAGCATGTGCATCAGGCACACGGGCAATCCCGTGGCCGCCGCCGCATCAAGCGCGCCATCCCGCCGTAGCGAACGAACGTCGTTGATCAAGCCAGCACCCAAACGCGCTGTTTCGCGCATGACCGCCGGAGTGGACGTATCGACCGATATGACCACATCCAGTTCGCGATTGATAAGCTCGACGACGGGAGCGACACGTTCCAGCTCCTCCAACGGAGAAACCGCCCGCGCGCCCGGGCGGGTCGACTCGCCGCCCACATCGATCAGTGTTGCACCCGCCGCAACCATGGCTTCGGCATGACGCAAGGCCGCGTCGAGCTGGCTGTATCGGCCACCGTCGGAAAAAGAATCAGGAGTGACATTGAGAATGCCCATGACATGCGTCCGGGCCAAATCAAGAACCCGGTTGCCGCAAGGCAACCGGGTCAGGGACTGTACAGAAGTCATTTCAAACCTTAAACGTCGGCAGCCGGACCGCCAATCGGTGTTTCCGGACGCTCGCCCTGAATGACAGGTGGCGTGCCAGTACCGGTGCCACCCGACCAATCGCGAGGCTCGCGAGGTGTACGACCGGCCATGATGTCGTCGATCTGCTCGGCATCGATCGTCTCGTACTTCATCAGCGCATCCGCCATGGCATCGAGCTTGTCGCGGTTGTCCGTGAGGATCTGCTTGGCCGTGCCGTAGCACTGATCAATGATGCTGCGCACTTCGGAGTCGATCAGCTTGGCTGTCTCACCGGAGAAGCTGGCATTCTGACCGCCACCGCCGCGACCGAGGAATACCTCACCCTCTTCTTCGGCGTACATCAACGGACCGAGTTTTTCCGACAGGCCCCACTTGGTCACCATGTTCCGCGCAATCTGACTCGCACGCATGATGTCGTTGGAAGCACCAGTCGTCACACCGTCGAAGCCCAAAGTCATCTCTTCGGCAATACGGCCGCCGTACAGCGAGCAGATCTGACTGATCAGCGCACGCTTGGACAGGCTGTAGCGATCTTCTTCCGGCAGGAACATGGTCACACCGAGTGCACGACCGCGCGGAATGATCGACACCTTGTAGACCGGATCATGCTCGGGCACGACACGACCAACAATGGCGTGGCCTGCTTCGTGATAAGCGGTGTTCTGTTTTTCCTTCTCGGACATGACCATGGATTTGCGCTCGGCGCCCATCATGATCTTGTCTTTGGCCAGTTCGAATTCTTTCATTTCGACGATGCGCTTGCCCGCACGGGCAGCAAACAGCGAAGCCTCGTTGACCAGGTTCGCCAGGTCGGCGCCGGAGAAACCCGGAGTACCACGTGCGATAACAGCCGGAGCAACGTCATCACCCATCGGCACTTTACGCATGTGAACCTTGAGGATCTGCTCGCGACCACGGATGTCCGGCAAGCCGACCACCACCTGACGGTCGAAACGACCCGGACGCAGCAAAGCAGGGTCCAGCACGTCAGGACGGTTGGTCGCGGCGATGACGATGATGCCGTCATTCATTTCGAAACCGTCCATCTCCACCAGCAACTGGTTGAGAGTTTGTTCGCGCTCGTCGTGACCGCCGCCCATACCGGCACCACGATGGCGACCAACGGCGTCAATCTCGTCGATGAAGATGATGCATGGAGCGTGTTTCTTGGCCTGTTCGAACATGTCACGAACGCGGCTGGCACCTACACCGACGAACATTTCGACAAAGTCGGAACCGGAAATGGTGAAGAACGGGACCTTGGCTTCGCCGGCAATCGCCTTGGCCAGCAAGGTCTTACCGGTGCCCGGAGGACCAACCATCAGCACGCCGCGAGGAATGCGGCCGCCCAGGCGCTGGAACTTGCCCGGATCACGGAGGAATTCGACCAGCTCGCCAACCTCTTCCTTGGCTTCGTCGCAACCGGCAACGTCAGCCAGTGTGGTTTTCACCTGATCCTCGGACAGCAGACGCGCCTTGCTCTTGCCGAAGCTCATCGGCCCGCCCTTGCCGCCCGCGCCGCCCTGCATCTGGCGCATGAAGAACATGAACACCGCGATGATCACCAGGATCGGGAAGCTGGCCACCAGAAGCTGGGTCCAGATACTTTGCTGCTCAGGCTGCTTGCCTTCGACCACGACGTGGTTGTCGACCAGGTCGCCGATCAGGCCATTGTCCTGAATTGCCGGACGAATGGTCTTGAAGCTGTCGCCGTCGTTGCGCTTGCCGGTAATCACGTAGCCGTCGACGGCCACGCGCTCGACCTTGCCATCCTTGACCTGCTGGATGAAGTCGGAATAGTTGAGGGTCTGCGGCTCGTTAGGGCTGGAGAAGTTGTTCATCACCGTCACCAGGACTGCCGCGATGATCAACCACAGGATCAGATTCTTTGCCATATCGTTCAATTAACTACCCTCTGAAGCAAGCTCCGCTACTGGCGCGCGCTTCGCATGATATTCACCGGCCTAACTTACTACATTACCTACAGCTCTGGCAGGCGCCGTCTGTAACCCTTTGTGAAACACTTTCTACACAATATTCGCTTATGCGCGCGGGGCGAAATACGAAAAACCTATCACCCCGCCAAAAAACCTCGTTTTACTCGCTACGACCGCGGTAGCCCCAAGCGAGCATGTATTGCTCACGAGAGCTGCCACGAGAGGAGTCCGGCTTGATCATCTGGATCTTGTCGAACTTCTTGCGAGCATCCTTCAGGTAAACATCGAACCCTTCGCCCTGAAAAATCTTGATCACGAAATTGCCACCCGGCTTGAGGATCCGTTCCGCCAGATCAAGCGCCAGCTCGCAAAGGAACATGGCTTTTGGCATATCCACTTCAGGCGTACCACTCATATTGGGGGCCATATCGGAAATCACAAGGTCCACCTGCGAATTACCCACAGCCTCAAGGATCTGAGCGAGCACTGCATCCTCGGTGAAGTCCCCCTGAATAAAAGTCACGTCCGGAATGCTATCCATTTCCAGGATGTCCGAGGCGATCAATCGCCCCTGACCACCGATCAGCCGGCTGGTGACCTGCGACCAGCCGCCAGGCGCCGCGCCGAGGTCGACGACGTTCATGCCCGGACGGATCAGTTTGTATTTCTCCTGGATCTCCAGAAGCTTGTAACTCGCACGCGAGCGGTAGCCATCCTTCTGCGCTTGCTTCACATAGGGATCATTGACATGTCTTTTCAGCCAACCAAGGCTTGTCTTGGAACGCGCCATTGGGCACCTCGTTGATTAGGGTCGTGATTAATTGGGCGGATCCACGAGCCCTCGGGTAAAATGGCCGCCATTTTACAGAATCCAGACGAAAGGGTCAGATTATGCCGCTCACTCCAGAGCAGAAGAAACAGTACAAATCCATTGGTCACCACCTGAAACCAGTTCTGACTGTGGCTGACAACGGTTTGACTGAGGGTGTTTTAGCCGAACTCGAACGCGCATTGGCAGATCACGAGCTGATCAAGATCAAGCTCAACATCCTCGATCGCGAGGCGCGCCTGGCGTCCGTTGCAGAGCTGTGCAAGACCGGCAAGGCCGATCTGGTTCAAGTCATCGGCAAGATGGCACTGATTTACCGCAAGAACTTCAGCGTCAACAAGCAGCTGTCGAACGTCCATCGCTTCAAGTGATGGCAAGGGTCAAGGGTGTGCTTCGCGCACCCTGCCACTCCAACCCGGCACCGGCTGCAATACCAGCACCAACCCGGAAAAACCCAACACAAGAAAGCTGAACACCTGCCAGCGCTGCGCATCTGGCCAGCCGACACGCACTGCGACAAACATCGCACACGCATACAACGCCATCAACAACACCTGCCCGCGAAAATCCCGCCATAGACTGGCAAGGCCCTCGGTCTGTATCAGCACCAAAGCCTGAAATATCACGCACGCGACGGCAAAACCCACCACCGCCACTTCAAACGTACTTGCAACCTCATCGATCAGCAGCGGAGCCAGGCCAATTTGACCCAGCACCGGCCGCAGACCGAGATGTACCAACCACAGGCCACCGACCCACAACATCTGGGCCAGTTGCCAGAGCATCGCGCCCGCATGCAGCGGGCGCCCACCCTCAGATGTGAAGGACTTTGACAATCTCGTACTCGATATCGCCACCTGGCGTTTTCACGACGACCGTATCGCCCTCTTCCTTGGCAATCAAGGCGCGAGCGATCGGCGAGCCGACCGAAATCTTGCCGAGTTTGATGTCCGCCTCATCCTCACCCACGATCTGGTAAGTCACGCTTTCATCAGTCTCGACGTTGGCGATTTCGACGGTAGTGCCGAAAATCACTTTGCCGGTGTGCGGAATGGTCGTCACGTCAATGATCACCGCGTTCTGCAGGCGACCTTCGATGTCACGGATCCGCGCCTCGACCATGCCTTGCTGTTCGCGCGCAGCATGGTATTCAGCGTTTTCTTTCAAATCACCCAACTCGCGGGCCGTACCGATGTCCTGGCTGAGCTTCGGACGAACGACCTTGGTCAGGTGAGCATGCTCTTCTTCCAGGGCCTTGGAGCCCTGGACGGTCATTGGGTATTTATTCATGCCTTCAATCCTGCGTGTAGATCCTGCAAGCGGCGTACGGTCTTCTCGGGACCGAACTTCAGCGCTTCGCAGATAGCTTCGCCAGCAGCAATGGTGGTGGTGCAGTAAATCTTGTGCTGCAAGGCGTTACGGCGAATGGAATAGGAATCGGCGATCGACTGGCGACCTTCGGTGGTGTTGATGATCAGAGTGACTTCGTCATTCTTGATCATGTCGACCACGTGTGGACGACCCTCGGTCACCTTGTTCACGCGACGCACTTTCAGGCCTGCTGCTTCGATCAGCTTGGCAGTGCCGGCGGTGGCGACGACTTCGAAGCCCAAGTTGATCAGATCACGGGCCACGCCTGCAACCAGTGGCTTGTCATCATCGCGTACGCTGATGAACGCAGTACCGCCGGTCGGCAGCACTTCGCTGGCGCCCATCTGGGCTTTGGCGAAGGCTTCACCGAAGGTGTCGCCTACGCCCATCACTTCACCGGTGGACTTCATCTCTGGGCCGAGGATCGGGTCAACGCCAGGGAACTTGGCGAACGGGAATACCGCCTCTTTCACGCTGTAGAAGTTCGGGATGATTTCCTTGGTGAAGCCGATTTCCTTCAGGGTTTTACCGGCCATCACGCGAGCCGCGACCATTGCCAGGGAAATACCGATGCACTTCGACACGAACGGTACGGTACGGGAAGCACGCGGGTTGACTTCGATGACGTAGATGTCCTCGCCTTGCAGCGCCAACTGAACGTTCATCAGGCCGACCACGCCCAGCTCCAGGGCCATTTTCTTGACCTGTTCGCGCATCTCGTCCTGGATGTGCGCCGGCAGCGAGTACGGCGGCAGCGAGCACGCGGAGTCACCGGAGTGAACGCCCGCCTGTTCGATGTGCTGCATGATCGCGCCGATCACCACGTCCTTGCCGTCGCAGACCGCATCCACGTCCATCTCGATGGCGCAGTTGAGGAAGTGGTCGAGCAGCACCGGGCTGTCGTTCGACACTTGAACCGCGTCACGCAGGTAACGCTTGAGTTCTTCTTCCTTGTAGACGATTTCCATCGCCCGGCCGCCCAGTACGTAGGACGGACGCACCACCAGCGGGTAACCGATCTTCGCGGCAGCGCGAACGGCTTCGTCTTCGCTGCGCACGGTGGCATTTGGCGGCTGACGCAGGTTCAGGCGCTCAACCATTTGCTGGAAGCGCTCACGGTCTTCGGCACGGTCGATGGCGTCAGGGCTGGTGCCGATGATCGGCACGCCGGCCGCTTCCAGAGCACGAGCCAGCTTCAGAGGCGTCTGGCCGCCGTACTGGACAATCACGCCTTTCGGCTTCTCGACGCGGCAGATTTCCAGCACGTCTTCCAGGGTCACTGGTTCGAAGTACAGACGATCGGAAGTGTCGTAGTCAGTGGAAACGGTTTCGGGGTTGCAGTTGACCATGATGGTCTCGTAACCGTCATCGCGCAGCGCCAGTGCCGCGTGTACGCAGCAGTAGTCGAACTCGATGCCCTGACCGATACGGTTCGGGCCACCGCCGAGGATGATGATCTTGTCACGACCGGACGGCGCGGCTTCGCACTCTTCCTCGTAGGTCGAGTACAGGTAGGCGGTGTCGGTGGCGAACTCGGCCGCGCAGGTGTCGACGCGCTTGTAAACCGGGAACACTTCCAGCTTGTGGCGGTGAGTACGCAGGTTCTTCTCGGTGACGCCCAGCAGCTTGGCCAGACGCTGGTCGGAGAAACCCTTGCGCTTGAGTTTGTACATCAGATCGCGGTCGATAGCGGACAGACCGAGGGTCTTGACCTTCTCTTCGTCCTTGATCAGATCTTCGATCTGCACCAGGAACCACGGATCGATCATGTTCATGCCGAAGATTTCTTCGACGGTCATGCCGGCGCGGAAAGCGTCCGCCACGTACCAGATACGCTCGGCGCCCGGCACGGTCAGTTCGCGCTTGAGCACGCTCATGCTTTCCGGGTTGCTCAGGTCGACTTTCTCGTCCAGACCGCAAACACCCACTTCCAGACCGCGCAGGGCTTTCTGCAGGGATTCCTGGAAGGTACGGCCGATGGCCATGACTTCACCGACCGACTTCATCTGAGTGGTCAGGCGCGCGTCAGCGTTGGCGAACTTCTCGAACGCGAAGCGCGGCAGCTTGGTCACGACATAGTCGATGGACGGCTCGAAGGACGCCGGGGTACGGCCGCCGGTGATGTCGTTCTGCAGTTCGTCGAGGGTGTAACCGACGGCCAGCTTGGCCGCGATCTTGGCGATCGGGAAACCGGTGGCTTTCGAGGCCAGAGCCGACGAGCGGGATACACGCGGGTTCATCTCGATCACGACCATGCGGCCGGTGTCCGGGCAGATACCGAACTGAACGTTGGAACCACCGGTCTCGACGCCGATCTCACGCAGTACCGCCAGCGAGGCGTTACGCAGGATCTGGTATTCCTTGTCGGTCAGGGTCTGAGCCGGGGCAACAGTGATCGAGTCACCGGTGTGCACGCCCATCGGGTCGAAGTTTTCGATCGAGCAGACGATGATGCAGTTGTCCTTTTTGTCGCGGACAACTTCCATTTCATATTCTTTCCAGCCGATCAGCGATTCGTCGATCAGCAGTTCCTTGGTTGGCGACAGGTCCAGACCACGGGCGCAGATTTCTTCGAACTCTTCACGGTTGTAAGCGATACCGCCACCGGTGCCGCCCATGGTGAAGGACGGACGGATGATGCACGGGAAGCCCAGGCGCTCGAGCACCGCGTTGGCTTCTTCCATGCTGTGGGCGATACCGGAACGCGGGCATTCCAGGCCGATGGCCTTCATCGCCTTGTCGAAACGCGAACGGTCTTCAGCCTTGTCGATGGTGTCGGCATTGGCACCGATCATCTCTACGCCGAACTTCTCCAGAACGCCTTCGCGCTCCAGGTCCAGGGCGCAGTTCAGAGCAGTCTGGCCGCCCATGGTTGGCAGCACGGCATCCGGACGCTCTTTTTCGATGATCTTGGCAACGGTCTGCCACTTAATCGGCTCGATGTAGGTGGCGTCGGCCATGTCCGGGTCGGTCATGATGGTGGCCGGGTTGGAGTTCACCAGGATGACGCGGTAACCCTCTTCGCGCAGGGCTTTGCAAGCCTGGGCGCCGGAGTAGTCGAATTCGCAGGCCTGGCCGATAACGATCGGGCCAGCGCCGAGAATCAGGATGCTTTTAATGTCTGTACGTTTTGGCATGGGTTTGTCACTCAAATCCGCAGGTCAGTCGGCAAGCCGTCTTGATCGATTTCTGAAGTCCCGAGGGGGCCGCCGGTTCCGGGGCCGCCCTCGAGGGGCTTCTCGCTACAGTCTCAAGGCGAGCGCTTAGCGTCGCTTGGCCATCTCGTTGATGAAGCGGTCAAACAGGGGGGCAACATCGTTCGGGCCCGGGCTCGCTTCAGGGTGACCCTGGAAGCTGAACGCGCTCTTGTCGGTACGCTCGATGCCTTGCAGGGTGCCGTCGAACAGCGATTTATGGATCGCGCGGACGTTGGCTGGCAGGGTCGCTTCGTCAACCGCAAAACCGTGGTTCTGGCTGGTGATCATCACGACGCCAGTGTCCAGATCCTGAACCGGGTGGTTGGCACCGTGGTGGCCGTGGCCCATTTTCAGGGTCTTGGCGCCGGAGGCCAGAGCCAGCAGTTGGTGACCGAGGCAGATGCCGAAGACCGGAATTTCGGTTTCCAGCACTTCCTTGATGGCCTTGATTGCGTAGTCGCAAGGCTCCGGGTCACCAGGGCCGTTGGACAGGAACACGCCGTCCGGCTTCAGAGCCAGCACGTCGGCAGCCGGGGTTTGCGCCGGAACCACGGTCACGCGGCAACCGCGCTCGACCAGCATGCGCAGGATGTTGACCTTGACGCCGTAGTCGTAGGCAACCACGTGGTATGGCAGCTCGGAGGCTTCGATGGTCGCGTGGCTGTCGGTTTTCAGATCCCAGACAGTGGAGCGCCATTCGTATTGGGTCTTGGTGCTGACGACTTTCGCCAGATCCATGCCCTTCAGGCCCGGGAAGCCTTGCGCAGCGGCGATGGCCGCCTCTTCGGAGATGTTGTCGCCGGCCATGATGCAGCCGTTCTGTGCGCCTTTTTCACGCAGGATGCGGGTCAGGCGGCGGGTGTCGATACCGGCGATTGCCACAACATTGTTGGCTTTCAGGTAATCGGACAGGGACATCGTGTTACGCCAGTTGCTCGCTACCAGCGGCAGGTCACGGATGACCAGACCAGCGGACCAGACGCGGTCGGACTCGGCGTCTTCCGGCGTCGTGCCGGTGTTGCCGATGTGCGGGTAAGTCAGGGTAACGATCTGTTGGGCGTAGGAAGGATCGGTAAGGATTTCCTGATAGCCGGTCATTGCGGTGTTGAACACCACCTCACCAACGGTCTGACCGTCGGCTCCAATGGCTTCGCCGCGAAAAATGCTGCCATCAGCAAGGGCGAGTATGGCTGGCTTAGTCAAGAAGACCTCCCGTAAATAACGCATGAAAGGGCAATCGCAGGTTGTAAAAAAGCGGAGTGACGTATGGACACGTCACCCCGCTTCTTCACTGAATTATTCTGCGCGCTTTTAGTGGACACACTAAAGCTGTAGCTTACAGAAAAAGGGATTTTTGGTCTACCGCCAATGAGCCTGAAAGGCCGGAGAATGCGACAGGGCGTCGCTCAGCGGATTGAAACCGGCACAAACAGGGCGTTTGCGCCGGATTCAGAACATCTCAATGCAGGTCGAGCACGTCCTGCATGTCGTACAAACCAGGCTCGCGAGCATCCAGCCACAACGCCGCACGCACCGCGCCCTTGGCGAACGTCATGCGGCTCGAAGCCTTGTGTGTGATCTCCAGGCGCTCACCTTCGCAAGCAAACAGCACCGTGTGATCACCCACCACATCACCACCACGAACAGTGGCGAAGCCGATGGTCTCACGCTCACGGGCACCGGTGTGGCCTTCACGACCATAGACCGCAACCTTCTGCAGATCACGATCCAGCGCATTGGCGATCACTTCACCCATGCGCAGGGCCGTGCCCGATGGCGCATCGATCTTGTGGCGGTGATGGGCCTCAATGATTTCGATGTCCGCATCTTCCGCCAACACCCGTGCCGCCATGTCGAGCAGCTTCAGCGAAAGGTTGACGCCGACACTGAAGTTGGCGGCGAACACGATCGGAATATCCTTGCCCGCCTCGGCCAGCAACTGCTTCTGCGCAGCATCCAGCCCGGTCGTGCCAATCACCATCGCCTTGCCGGCCTTGCGGCAGAAGGCCAGGTTTTTCAGCATGACTTCCGGCAGGGTGAAGTCGATCAACACATCGAACTCTTCCGCCACCGATTCCAGATTGCCGGACAACGGCACGCCGATTCGACCGAGCGAAGCCAGCTCACCGGCATCCACGCCGATCAGCGTACTGCCAGGACGGACAATCGCAGCCGTCAAACCGGTCAGCGGCGCGCGCTGCTGCACCGCCTCGACCAGAATCTTGCCCATGCGCCCGGCAGCGCCCATCACAGCTATACGTCGCATGCCGACTCCTTACAGATCGCCGAAGAAGCGCTTTACACCGTCGAACCAACCGGTAGTTTTCGGGGAATGGCTGTTGTCGTCCGCCAGGGAACTGCGGAACTCTTCCAGCAATTCACGCTGACGACGGTTCAGATTGACCGGCGTCTCGACGGCCACACGACACATCAGGTCGCCCGCACCACCGCCACGCACTGGCGCAACACCTTTACCGCGTACGCGGAACTGCTTGCCGGTCTGAGTCCCTTCCGGAATCTTCAGTTTGACGCGACCATCGAGGGTCGGAATTTCCAGCTCGCCACCCAGGGCTGCGTCGACAAAGCTGATCGGCACTTCGCAGAACAGGTGCTTGCCGTCACGCTGGAAGATGTCGTGTTCGCGGACGTTGATCACCACGTACAGGTCCCCGGTCGGACCACCCTGAGTGCCCGCCTCGCCTTCGCCGGACAGACGAATGCGGTCACCGGTGTCGACACCGGCCGGCACTTTGACAGAGAGGGTTTTGTACTCTTCGACGCGACCGTCGCCGTGGCAGGAATCGCACGGATCGGAAATGATCTTGCCCTGGCCATGGCAGCGCGGGCAGGTCTGCTGCACCGAGAAGAAGCCTTGCTGCATACGCACCTGACCGATGCCGCCGCAAGTCGGGCAAGTCGATGGCGACGAGCCTTTCTTGGCGCCCGAACCGTCGCATGGTTTGCAATTGACCAGCGTCGGAACGCGGATATTCACGGTCGTACCGCGTACCGCTTCTTCCAGGTTCAGCTCCAGGGTGTAACGCAAATCGCTGCCGCGCTGAGCGCCGCCACGGGAGCCGCCGCGACCGCCACCGAAGAAGTCACTGAAGACATCACCGAAGATGTCGGAGAAGTTCTGACCGCCGAAGCCTGCACCGCCGCCACCCATGCTCGGGTCGACGCCGGCATGACCGTACTGATCGTACGCTGCACGCTTGCTGGAATCGGACAGCACTTCGTAGGCTTCGTTGGCCTCCTTGAACAGATCTTCCGACGCCTTGTCACCGGGATTACGGTCCGGGTGGTGCTTCATCGCCAGACGGCGATAGGCCTTTTTCAGGTCTGCTTCGCTTGAGCCGCGCTCAACACCCAACACTTCGTAATAGTCACGCTTAGCCATAAGTTCTTCATACTCTTGAGGACGTTCGGCAAACCCCTCCTGAGCTTCGCCAAACTCGTTGAGCCCCAATACAGGCCCGGACCCAACTCACGTCAATTCAACGATCCTGGTCTTTGGTTCATGCGGTATTTACGGCGCGAAAAGCAGGAGCATTCCCGGCCATACCGCCAACACACGAAGCTTGTCGCATGCTGTAAAAATTCGCGTATTCCAGATACGCCAACGCGGGAGCAAGCTCCCGCGCGGCGACATCCTACCAGTCGCCGCCGCAAGGCAGTCAACCGGGCGACCAACAACTTACTTGTGGTCTTTGACTTCTTCGAACTCGGCATCGACAACATCGTCAGCCTTCTCAGCCGATTCGCCTTGCGGTGCCGCGCCTTCAGCAGGCTGAGCCTGTTCGGCGTACATCTTCTGGGCAACCGGCGCAGAGACTTTCGACAGCTCTTCAACCTTGGCGTCGATGGCAGCCTTGTCGTCGCCTTTGACGGCGGCTTCCAGGGCAACCACAGCCGCTTCGATTGCAGTCTTCTCTTCTGCAGTCACTTTGTCGCCAGCGTCAGCGATCATCTTGCGAGTCGAGTGAACCAGTGCGTCACCCTGGTTACGGGCAGCGGCCAGCTCTTCGAACTTGCGGTCTTCCTCGGCGTTCAGCTCGGCGTCGCGCACCATTTTCTGGATTTCTTCATCCGACAGACCAGAGTTGGCCTTGATGGTGATCTTCTGCTCTTTGCCAGTCGCCTTGTCCTTTGCACCTACGTGCAGGATGCCGTTGGCGTCGATGTCGAAGGTCACTTCGATCTGCGGAACGCCACGTGGAGCTGGTGGAATGTCGGCCAGATCGAACTTGCCCAGGGACTTGTTCTGTGCGGCTTGCTTGCGCTCGCCTTGCAGGACGTGAATGGTCACGGCGCCCTGGTTGTCGTCGGCGGTCGAGAACACTTGCGATTTCTTGGTAGGAATCGTGGTGTTTTTCTCGATCAGCGCGGTCATCACGCCACCCATGGTTTCGATACCCAGGGTCAGCGGGCTGACGTCAAGCAGCAGAACGTCTTTCACGTCACCGGCCAGAACGGCGCCCTGGATCGCAGCACCCATGGCAACAGCTTCGTCCGGGTTCACGTCTTTACGTGCTTCTTTACCGAAGAAATCGGTAACTGCCTTCTGCACCAGAGGCATACGAGTCTGACCACCAACCAGAATCACGTCGTTAATTTTGCTGACGTCGATACCGGCGTCCTTCAGAGCAATACGGCATGGCTCGATGGTACGGTTCACCAGATCTTCGACCAGCGACTCGAGCTTGGCACGAGAGATCTTCACGTTCAGGTGCTTAGGACCAGTCGCGTCTGCTGTGATGTACGGCAGGTTGACGTCGGTCGACTGCGATGAAGACAGCTCGATCTTGGCTTTCTCAGCGGCTTCTTTCAGACGCTGCAAGGCCAGAGGATCGCTCTTCAGGTCCATGCCGGACTCTTTCTTGAACTCGTCGACGAGGTAGTCGATCAGGCGCATGTCGAAGTCTTCACCACCCAGGAAGGTGTCACCGTTGGTGGCCAGCACTTCGAACTGGTGCTCGCCGTCAACTTCAGCGATTTCGATCACGGAAACGTCGAAAGTACCACCACCCAGGTCGTAAACGATCACGGTGTGATCGCCCTTGGCCTTGTCCATGCCATAAGCCAGAGCGGCTGCGGTTGGTTCGTTGATGATACGTTTTACGTCCAGACCGGCGATGCGACCAGCATCTTTAGTCGCCTGACGCTGACTGTCGTTGAAGTAGGCCGGAACGGTGATCACCGCTTCGGTCACTGCTTCGCCGAGGTAGTCTTCGGCGGTCTTCTTCATCTTTTTCAGGACTTCGGCGCTGATTTGCGGCGGAGCCATCTGCTTGCCGGAAGCCTCGACCCAGGCGTCACCGTTGTTGGCCTTGACGATCTTGTAAGGCACCAGCTTGATGTCTTTCTGTACAACTTCTTCGTCGAAGCGGCGGCCAATCAGGCGCTTCACTGCGAACAGTGTGTTGTGCGGGTTGGTCACAGCCTGACGCTTGGCCGACTGACCGACCAGGATTTCGCCATCGTTGGCATAAGCGATGATCGACGGCGTAGTACGCGCGCCTTCAGCGTTTTCAATAACTTTGGCTTTGCCGTTTTCCAGCACGGAGACGCAGGAGTTGGTAGTCCCCAGGTCGATACCGATAATTTTGCCCATGTTCACTCTCCCGAAACTTTGGATTTTTTTGCCGCAGCAGTGGTGGCTGACTGCGGTAATACTTAAACGCTTGACTTGTAAATGGGGGCCTTGCGGCTAATTTCAAGCCTTCTCGTCAATCGAAGGCGAAACTGGCGCCGGCGCCTTGCTGACCACAACCATCGCCGGACGCAGCAGGCGACCGTTGAGCTGGTAGCCCTTCTGGAACACCTTCAGAATGCTGTTCGGCTCCAGGACATCACTTTCCTGCATGGCCATTGCCTGGTGCTCCACGGCGTTGAACGGTTCGCCTTCCTGCGGGCTTACAGCGACAAGCTGGTAGCGCGTGAGGGTGTCGTGAAACATTTTCAGGGTCAGCTCGATGCCTTCGCGCATCGGACGGATGCTTTCGTCATCCGGGCTCGACAGCTCGAGGCCGCGCTCCAGGCTGTCGACGATCGGCAGCAGGTCGCCGGCGAATTTTTCCAGCGCAAACTTGTGCGCCTTTTCGACATCCTGCTCGGCACGGCGGCGGACGTTCTGCAGATCGGCAGCTACGCGCAGCGATTGATCCTGCGCGGCGGCCAATTGCTCTTCGAGCACTTGTACACGGGTCGCCAGGTCATCACCCGAAGTCTCGGGCGCCTGATTGGCTTCTGGGTTTTGCGTATCTACTGTCTGTTCGTCAGCCATGGAATTCTCCTTTCAATATCGTCCGCGAGTTCGATTCGCGCTTCTGCCCCGGTATATGGGGCCGCAAAATCAGGCTTCAAGGGCTGACAACGATTAACCCTACAAAAAAGTGCTGCATTGGCATTCCTGCGTGCGACAAGCATTTGATCGGATCATCCCCATTGAGCCGAGCGAGGGCATTGTCAGCTCGAAACAAAACACTGTATAAATAACCAGACCTAAAGTTTGGGAGCGGCCTTTATGCTGGTGCACCTGTCCGTACACAACTACGCCATCGTTGAACATCTCGATCTCGAGCTCGATCGCGGCATGAGCGTGATTACCGGGGAAACCGGCGCCGGCAAATCGATCATGCTCGACGCCCTGGGCCTGACGCTCGGTGATCGCGCCGACAGCGGCGTGGTGCGACCGGGCGCCGACAAGGCCGATATCCTGGCGACCTTCGATCTGGCCGATATTCCCGAGGCCAGTACCTGGCTGGCGGAACGCGACCTGGAAACCGACGGTCCGTGCATCCTGCGTCGAGTCATCACTTCCGAAGGTCGCTCACGCGGCTATATAAATGGCACCCCCTGCCCGCTCGGCGATCTCAAGGCGCTCGGCGAGCTGCTGATCGACATCCACAGCCAGCACGAACACCAATCCCTGCTCAAGACCGATACCCACCGGCGCCTGCTCGACGAGTACGCCGGGGCGACCGATCTGGCGCGCCAGGTACATCTGGCAGCCCAGCGCTGGCGCCAGACTCGCCAGGAGCTGGAGCGCCTTTCCAACTCCGGCGACGAACAGCGCGCGCGCCATCAGTTGCTCAGCTACCAGCTCGAAGAACTGGAAAACCTCGGCCTCGGAGAAAACGAGCTGGAAGAACTGGAGCAGGAACACAAGAACCTGACCAACGCCGAAACCCTGCTCGGCATCTGCCGACAAGTGGTCGAGCAATGCAGCGAAAGCGATTCCGGCAACGTTTTGAATGCCCTGACGGCCAGCCTCAATAGACTGTCGAGCGTGAACAACTCGGTCGGCGCGCTGGGTGAAGCGAGCAGCCTGCTGACCAGTGCGCAGATCCAGGTCGAAGAAGCCGTCGGCGAACTCAATCGCTTTCTCGACAACTTCGATGCCGACCCGGCGCGCCTGCAATATCTGGAAGAACGTCTGGACTCCATCTACACGCTGGCACGCAAACACCGCATTCAGCCAACTGAAGTGGCGGAGATGCAGCAGAAGCTGCTCGACGAGATCGAAGCGCTGGACGCCAACGATGAATCCATCGAACGCCTCGCCGAGGAACTCGCATCCTATGCCCGCCATTATCAGGAAAAGGCCCGGGAGCTGAGCGAGCTGCGTCATCAGGCAGCCGGCAGTCTGGCAAGCGCGGTGGAGCAGGAGATTCAACGTCTGGGCATGCCCGGCGGGCGCTTCACCATCGAATTGCGCGCCAACAACAGCAGTGAGCTGCAACCCAATGGTCTGGAACAAGTCGAGCTGCTGGTCAGCGCCAACCCGGGCCAACCCTTGAAGGCCTTGGCCAAAGTGGCGTCCGGCGGTGAATTGTCACGGATCAGCCTGGCCATCCAGGTGATTACCGCCCAGACCTCTCGCGTACCGACATTGGTATTCGACGAAGTGGACGTGGGGATTGGCGGTCCAACGGCTGAAATCGTCGGTCAACTGTTGCGCCGCCTCGGAGATCGCGGACAGGTACTGACGGTTACGCACTTGCCGCAAGTCGCGGCTCAGGGGCATCAGCATCTGTTCGTGCACAAGGTGCGAGGCGAGCAGGCCACTCACACGGCTGTTTCGAAGCTGAGCAAGAATGACCGTATAGAAGAAGTCGCACGCATGCTTGGCGGCATCGATCTGACCAAAGAGTCTTTGGCGCACGCGAAAAAGATGGTCGTCACCGCAAAGGTTTAAGCACGCCAGAAAGCACGAAGGCGACCCTTGGGTCGCCTTCGCTCGTTTCGCGAACCTGAAATTCGCGCGACATGCTTACTTTTTGTTGCGTACGTACAGTACGAGATTGTGATCAACCATCTCGTAACCGTGCTTCTCGACGATCGCCTTCTGAAGTTTTTCGATTTCTTCGTCGAAGAATTCGATGACTTCGCCCGACTCCACGTTAACCATATGGTCGTGGTGGCCACCGTCGGCCAATTCGAATACCGCGTGGCCGCCGTCGAAGTTGTGACGGACCACGAGGCCAGCCGCTTCGAACTGGGTCAGAACACGGTAGACCGTGGCCAGACCGACGTCCTCGCCAGCTTCCATCAACGCCTTGTAGACGTCCTCGGCACTCATGTGACGCTGCTCTGTAGAGTCGAGCATTTGCAGGATCTTGACCCGTGGCAGGGTCACTTTGAGGCCGGCTTTGCGTAGTTCGCTATTTTCAACCATGGTCAGCTTTCTCGCGATGCTGCTTCGCAGCTTCTCTTAATGCGGGTATGATCGGCGTTTACGTTGTCCCAGCCAAGATAGTGGAAGTCGCCCACCGATGCAAAACACCAAGCTCTTGCTAACCAGTTTCACCTTTGTGGGACTGCTCGCACTCGCCGGTTGTTCATTCCCCGGGGTTTACAAAATCGACATCCAGCAGGGCAATGTCGTCACGCAGGACATGATAGACCAGTTACGCCCGGGAATGACCCGGCCGCAAGTACGGTTTATCATGGGCAACCCTCTGCTTGCCGACACGTTCCACGCCAACCGCTGGGATTATCTGTACAGCCTGCAACCTGGTGGCGGTGAGCGCCAACAGGAACGCATGAGTGTCATTTTCGACTCGAATGACCGCCTCGTCAGCCTGTCCGGTGACTTCATGCCGGGCGTCAGCCGTGATGAAGCAATTCTCGGCAAGGACAGCGGCACCAGCGTGACCGCTCCTGCTGAAAACACCGAACAGCCGAAACCGGAACAACCGGCCAAGCCTGGCTCCTTGCTGGATCAGATCCAGAAGGACGTCGATGGTGTGGAAACCGTTCCGGTTCCAACGCCAGAACCGCTGGACACCTCGCCGCAATAAATTGCGACGCAATAAAAAACCCGGAAATTCCGGGTTTTTTATTACCTGCCGCTTGGCCAGCCTACTGATTTCGCGCCTTGGCTTCGGCAGCCTTGGCGGCACGAAGACGACGCACCTCTTTCGGATCTGCCAACAGTGGCCGATAGATCTCGATGCGATCGCCCTCCTGAACCCGTCGAGCATCCGGATCAGCAATCACTTTGCCGAAGATCCCCAAAGGACAGCTCTTCAGATCCAGCTCCGAAAATTCAGCATCAATCCCGGACGCCATCAGCGCCGCACGCACCGTCGTACCCTCAGCAACACTGATTACACGCAAAACCTGACGATCAACCGCCGCATACACCACTTCGACTTCGATCACCGGCTCAACCATGCATCTGCTTGGCGCGCTGGCAGAACGCGTCCACCAATGTATTGGCTGCCTGATTGAACAAAGGACCGAGCGTCGCGCGGACCAGCGGCCCGGCGTAGTCGAAGGACAGATCCAGACTGATCTTGCAAGCCTTCTCGTTCAGCGCCTTGAATACCCAGACGCCGTGCAGCTGATTGAACGGTCCCTCCTCCAGGTTCATCTCGATCGACTGCCCCGGCACCAGCGTATTGCGTGTCACGAAGTGCTGACTAAGCCCACCCTTGGCCACGCCGACACTGGCGCGCATGTGCTCAGGCGAGCTTTCCAGGACTTCAGCAGACGAGCACCACGGCAGAAATTCCGGGTAACGTGCCACGTCATTGACGAGGTCGTAGAGAAATTGCGCCGGATAAGGCAGCAGCGCCGATCGTTGAATATGTGTCGTCATGTAAGCGTCACTTCCAGAGCTGGGCGGCAAACACTACAAGAATGCCGATGGGCGCCACATAGCGCATCAAAAACAGAGACAGGGCGAACAGCGCCGGGCTGCGAATCGACAATTCATCACGCACCGCCTCACGCCCCATCACCCAACCGGCAAACAGCACAAAGCACAGCCCACCGAGCGGCAACATGATGCGCGAGGTGAAGAAGTCGATCACGCCAAAGAAGTCCAGGCCACCGGCCGCACCCCACTGGTAGAGATGGAACACCCCACCATCGTTCACGAAAAATTTGGCTTCCTTCCAGATATTGAAGGAAAACACCGTGCCCAGGCCAACGAACCAGCAGGTGAACGCCAACCAGAATGTCACCCAGGCACGGCTGATTTTAGTCCGCTCGACCAGATAGGCGACCATTGGCTCCAGCAGGGAAATCGCCGAGCTCCAGGCCGCAATGGCCACCAGAACGAAGAACACCACGCCCATCAACTGGCCGAACAGCACGTTACCGAAAGCAAATGGCAGGCTGACAAACATCAGCCCCGGGCCTTCGCTCGGGTTCAAACCACCGGCGAACACAATCGGAAACAAGGCCAGACCAGCCACCAGCGAAACAAAGGTATCGAGCAGCGCCACACCGACGACCGTGCCGGACAGCGAGGCTTCCTTGGTCATGTAGGCGCCATAGATCATGATCGAGCCCACGCCCACGCTCAGGGAGAAGAACGCGTGACCCATGGCCGGCAGCAAGCCGTCGAGGACTTTTTCCGGGTGGAAGTCGAACATGAAATGCACGCCTTCCATGAAATGCCCGGTGGTCATGCTGTAACCCAGCAGCACCAGCACCATCACGAACAGCAGCGGCATCATGATCCGCAGGCTGCGCTCGAGCCCGGCAACCACGCCCTTGGCGATCACCACCGCCGACAACAGCATGAAAACCGTGTGCCACAGCGTGATACGCCACGGGTCGGCGATGACATTCCCGAAGTACGCCCCGACCTGATCAGCCGTCGCGCCCTGGAAGTCTCCGCGCCCCATATCAATGATGTAATCCAGCGACCAGCCGCCGACCACACTGTAGAAAGACAGGATCAGCAGCGCCGTGATCATCCCGGCGAACGCGCCCCACGACCACTTGCCCGAGTGCCCGGCTTCCCGCGCCAGCACCTTCAGGGCATTCGCCGGACTCTGGCGGGCACGGCGGCCGATCAGGGTTTCGGCGAGCATCACCGGGATGCCGATCAGCGCGATACATGCCAGAAACATCAGCACGAAGGCGCCGCCACCGTAGACCCCGACCATGTAGGGGAATTTCCAGATGCTGCCCAATCCCACGGCCGAACCGGTCGCGGCGAATATGAAAACCCAGCGGCTAGCCCAACTGCCGTGGACAGAAACCTTGTCTGTCGACATCGTTTATCACGCCCAAGCGTTAGAAAAAGAGGCCGCATTGTCCGGGATTCACTCAACCTGCTCAAGCACGCAGCATCACCGTAGCCGACAGCCATTTATCTCCATATAATGCCGCCCCTATGGCTAAACAGAAGAAACACCCAACAGGGACCATCGCGCAAAACAAAAAGGCGCGACACGATTACTTCATCGAGCACAAGTTCGAGGCTGGTCTGGTCCTGGCCGGCTGGGAAGTAAAAAGTCTGCGGGCAAGCAAGCTGCAACTGGTCGACAGTTACGTGTTGCTCAAGGATGGCGAAGCCTGGTTGCTAGGCAGCCACATCACGCCTCTGATGACCGCCAGCACCCACGTCATTGCCGACCCGGTGCGTACCCGCAAGTTGCTGCTCAACCGCCGCGAGCTGGACAAGCTCGCCGCCGCCGTGCAGCAGAAGGGTTACGCCTGCGTGTGCCTGTCCTGGTACTGGAGCAAGCACATGGTCAAGTGCGAGATCGCTCTCGGTAAGGGCAAGAAGGAATACGACAAGCGCGATACCGAACGCGAACGCGACGCCGGTCGCGAGTTGCAGCGTGCGGTGCGCAACAAGGGCAAGGAAGACTGATTCTTCTGCCTGAATGACCGCTCCCGTGCCTCGCACGGGAGCGGTCTTTTTTTACATCCCTTTGCGTCGCTCGGCGCGAGCCATGCGCTGTACTTCCTGCCGCACTTCTTCCAGCACTTCCTGCACATACAGAATGTGTCGGCTGGACACCTCACGCGCCTGTTCCGCGCGCCCCTCGATAATCGCCAGATACAACTCCCGATGCTGGGTGATCAGCATGTCGCGGGTTTCCGTGCGCTGCTTGTACATGCCACCGATGTTGGTCACGACGTTGCGCTTGAGCAGATCGAACAGCCCGCGAATGGTGTGCAGCAACACCGCGTTATGACTGGCTTCGGCAATCGCCAGGTGGAATTTCGCATCCGCCGCGCCCTCTTCCGCCCGGCTCACTTCATCGTGACGCGAATAGCAGTCCTGTAACTCTTCAAACGCCGCCGTCAGCCGTTCGCGGTCCACATCCGTGGCGCGCAATGCCGCGTAATAGGCGCACGATGCCTCCAGCGTGTGGCGAAATTCCAGCAGATCACGTTGCGCCTCAGGATTGCTTTCCAGCAGTTGCAGCAGCGGATCGCTGAACGTCGAACCGAGGCTTTCCACGACATAGTTGCCGCCGCCCTGCTTGCTGACCAGCAACCCCTTGGCCGCAAGCTTCTGAATCGCCTCGCGCAAAGAGGGCCGAGAAACGCCGAACTGTTCCGCCAGAGTCCGCTCGGCCGGCAGACGCTCGCCGGACTTCAGCGTGCCCTCGAGAATCATCCCTTCCAGTCGCTCGACAATGTCGTCAGACAAACGGCGCTGACGTATCTGATCAAACCCCATCACTCAACTCTCCACCATCCCGACCGCTCGCCGGGCTCTCTATTCTGGCCTATCGGCGCTGCGCCGACACCTGCCAGATGACGCCAATTCAACCGGTGCAATCCGACTCGCCGTCCGGTTGTTCGACAAAAGTTTTAGGGCGGCAAATTGACACACCGACATCAAGGCTTTTACCCTAGCCGACAGCACTTGTAAATTGGTCTTACCAATTAACCAAGTAAGCTGACAGTGCCTGACCAACAACAATTAGGGGCCACCCCATATGCAAACCTGGCAACAGCTCTACAGCCCGCTCGGCAGTCTCGGCGTGTCCGCACTCGCGGCCGTCATCCCCATCGTTTTCTTCTTCCTCGCCCTGGCGGTGTTCCGCCTCAAAGGTCATGTGGCCGGCAGCATCACGCTCGCCCTGGCCATCGCCGTGGCGATCTTTGCGTTCCAGATGCCGGTCGACATGGCGTTCGCCGCTGCCGGATATGGCTTCGCCTATGGTCTGTGGCCGATTGCCTGGATCATTGTGGCGGCGGTGTTCCTGTACAAACTGACGGTCAAGAGCGGTCAGTTCGAGGTCATCCGCAGCTCGGTGCTGTCGATCACTGACGACCAACGCCTGCAGGTGCTGTTGATCGGTTTCTGCTTCGGTGCATTCCTCGAAGGTGCCGCCGGTTTCGGCGCGCCGGTGGCGATTACCGCTGCGCTGCTGGTTGGCCTGGGTTTCAACCCGCTGTACGCCGCCGGCCTGTGCCTGATTGCCAACACCGCACCGGTGGCGTTCGGCGCGCTGGGGATTCCGATCATCGTGGCCGGGCAAGTCACCGGCATCGACGCGTTCAAGATCGGCGCCATGACCGGCCGCCAGTTGCCGCTGCTGTCGCTGTTCGTGCCGTTCTGGCTGGTGTTCATGATGGACGGCCTGCGCGGTGTGCGTGAAACCTGGCCAGCCGCACTGGTTGCCGGCCTGAGCTTCGCTGTCACCCAATACTTCACTTCGAATTTCATCGGCCCGGAGCTGCCGGACATCACGTCGGCCCTGGCCAGTCTGATTTCGCTGACCCTGTTCCTGAAGGTCTGGCAACCGAAACGTGCCGCCGGCCAGCACATCGTCGGCGCCGTATCCGCTTCGGTGGTCTCCGCCAGCGTCGGCGGTTTCGGCCAGAAGCGCACCACCGTCGCTTCGCCCTACAGCCTCGGGGAAATCTTCAAGGCGTGGTCGCCGTTCCTGATCCTCACCGTGCTGGTGACCATCTGGACCCTCAAGCCTTTCAAAGCCATGTTCGCCGCCGGCGGCTCGATGTACGCCTGGGTGTTCAACTTCGCGATTCCGCACCTTGATCAACTGGTCATCAAGACTGCACCGATCGTTGCCGCCCCGACCGCGATCCCAGCCGTGTTCAAACTCGACCCGATTTCCGCGACCGGCACGGCGATTTTCTTCTCCGCGCTGATCTCGATGCTGGTGCTGAAGATCAACTTCAAAACTGGTCTGACCACTTTGAAAGAGACTTTCTACGAACTGCGCTGGCCGATCCTGTCGATCGGCATGGTGCTGGCGTTTGCCTTCGTCACCAACTATTCCGGCATGTCCTCGACCATGGCTCTGGTGCTGGCCGGTACTGGCGCAGCGTTCCCGTTCTTCTCGCCGTTCCTCGGCTGGCTCGGCGTGTTCCTGACCGGTTCCGATACCTCGTCCAACGCCCTGTTCAGTTCGCTGCAAGCAACCACCGCTCACCAGATCGGGGTCAACGACACCCTGCTGGTGGCAGCCAATACCAGCGGCGGCGTGACCGGCAAGATGATCTCGCCACAATCGATCGCCGTGGCCTGCGCAGCAACCGGCCTGGTGGGCAAGGAATCCGATCTGTTCCGCTTCACCCTCAAGCACAGCCTATTCTTTGCAACGATTGTCGGCCTCATCACTTTGGCTCAGGCCTACTGGTTCACCGGCATGCTGGTGCATTAAGACTACAAGCGACATGGAAATAACCGACGCCGGTCCGTGATTCCGGCGTCAGCAATTCACAACCCGGTCTGTAAGGCTGCTGAAAGCAACGCGCTCTATATTCGGCAGCCTCAACAGACGGATAACCGGGCCCACCCGGAGACACGCCTGATGAGCGAGCTTTTTTACAACGCTGTGCCCAACGCCACTCGCGTCGCACCGCCACTGCCCAAACCCCGGCAATACCCCGGCGAGAAACCGTCGCGGGTCTACCTGTTCGGCACGTGCGTAGTCGACCTGTTCTACCCGGAAGCCGGGATGGACGCGATCCACTTGCTGGAGCGCGAAGGCATCCGGGTCGACTACCCGCAAGGGCAGAGCTGCTGCGGACAACCGGCCTACACCTCGGGTTACACCGAGCAGGCACGGACGGTGGCGCGCTCGCAACTGGCGCTGTTTGCCGGGGACTATCCGGTGGTGGTGCCGTCGGGTTCGTGCGCCGGAATGATCCGCGAGCATTACGCCGACTTGTTCAAGGACGAGCCGGAAACGTTGAAACAGGTTCAGGCCCTTGCGGCCCGCACCTATGAATTGGCCGAGTTTCTGCTGTTCGTCTGCAAGGTGCAGCTCAAGGACAGCGGCGAGCCGGTCAAAGTGGCGCTGCACACCTCGTGTTCGGCGCGACGGGAAATGAACACCCACCTGCATGGCCGCGAGTTGTTGGCGCAGTTGAGCAACGTGGAACGGGTCAACCACGATCACGAAAGCGAATGCTGTGGCTTCGGTGGGACATTCAGCGTCCGTATGCCAGACATTTCCGGCGCGATGGTGGCTGACAAGACCCGGGCGTTGAAGGAATCCGGTGCACATCAGGTACTCAGTGCCGACTGCGGCTGCTTGATGAACATCAACGGCTCGCTGGAAAAACAGCAGGAAGCGCTGCGCGGGCAACACCTGGCGAGCTTCCTCTGGCAACGAACCGGAGGTGCGCGATGAGCACTTCCACGATTATTCCTACGGTTGCCGTAGAAGAAGACTTCCGCACCCGGGCACACAACGCCCTGGGCGACTCGCAGTTGCGGAACAACTTCCGCACCGCGATGGATTCATTGATGACCAAGCGGGCAGCGGCTTTCAGCGATGCCCACGAAAGAGAACACCTGCGCGCCCTGGGCAACTCGATCAGGGCGCGTGCGCTCTCCAAGTTGCCCGACCTGCTCGAGCAACTGGAACAGAACCTGACCCGCAACGGTGTGACAGTGCACTGGGCGGAAACGGTGGACGAGGCCAATGGCATCGTCCTTTCGATCATCCGCGCTCACGAGGCGCGGCAAGTGATCAAGGGCAAATCGATGGTCAGCGAAGAGATGGAGATGAACCATTTCCTCGAGGCTCGGGACATTGAATGTCTGGAGTCCGACATGGGGGAGTACATCGTCCAGCTCGACCACGAGAAGCCTTCACACATAATCATGCCGGCAATCCACAAGAATGCCGGTCAGGTCGCGTCCTTGTTCCACGACAAACTTGGCGTGGAATACACCAAGGACGTTGACCAACTCATTCAGATCGGTCGCAGGGTCCTGCGGCAGAAATTCTTCGAAGCGGACATCGGCGTCTCCGGTGTCAACTTCGCCGTGGCCGAAACCGGCACCCTGCTGCTGGTGGAAAACGAAGGCAACGGGCGCATGACCACCACCGTGCCGCCGGTGCACATCGCCGTCACCGGCATCGAAAAAGTCGTGGAAAACCTGCGTGACGTGGTGCCGCTGCTGTCATTGCTGACCCGCTCGGCGCTGGGCATTCCGATCACCACCTACGTCAACATGATCTCCGGCCCGCGCAAGGAACACGAACTCGACGGCCCGCAGGAAGTGCATCTGGTGCTGCTCGACAACGGTCGCAGCCAGGCCTTCGCCGACAGCGAACTGCGCCAGACGTTGAACTGCATCCGCTGCGGCGCCTGCATGAATCATTGCCCGGTTTACACCCGCGTCGGCGGCCATACCTACGGCGAGGTTTACCCGGGCCCGATCGGCAAAATCATCACCCCGCACATGGTCGGCCTGGCGAAAGTCCCGGATCACCCGAGCGCCTCTTCGTTGTGCGGGGCCTGCGGAGAAGTGTGTCCGGTAAAAATTCCGATCCCCGCACTGTTGCGCCGCCTACGCGAAGAGAACGTCAAAGCCCCCGACAGTCCTCATCAAGTGATGCGCGGCCAGGGCAGCAAGTATTCGCGCAAGGAACGTTTCATCTGGAACGCCTGGGCGAAGCTCAACAGCTCGCCGACCCTGTATCGACTGTTTGCGTTTTTCGCCACACGCCTGCGCGCCATGGCGCCGAACAACGTCGGCCCGTGGACGCAGAACCACAGCGCTCCGAAACCCGCCGCCCGCTCATTGCATGACATGGCTCGCGAACACCTGGCCAAACAAGGAGACCGTTGATGAGCGCCAAGCAAAACATCCTCGGCAAGTTAAAGAAAAGTCTGACCGGCACCACCCCGATTGCCGACAACTTCGATGTCGATCTGGTGACCCAACCCTACACCTACAGCACCGAACAACGGATCCCGCAACTGCGCAAACTGATGGAAGCGGTGCACACCGAAATCCATCTGACTTCCGCTGATGGCTGGCCGGCGCTGCTGGCGCAATTGCTGCGCGACCGTCAGTTGCCGAGCCTGCTGATCGCACCGACTACGCCTCACGGGCAACGCATCACACAACACTGGGCGAACAATCCTGATCTGCCGGCGCTGAAATCCTACGACCGGCCGATGGAGGAATGGAAAGCCGAGTTGTTCAACGACACCCCGGCCAGCCTCACCGGCACCCTCGGCGCCATCGCCGCCACCGGCAGCCTCATTCTCTGGCCGACCCGCGAAGAACCGCGGCTGATGAGCCTGGTACCGCCAGTGCATTTCGCCCTGCTCAAGGCCAGCCAGATCCGCGACAACTTCTATCAGGTGCAGCAGGAATTCGAGTGGGCCCAAGGCATGCCGACCAACGCGCTGCTGGTGTCCGGCCCCTCGAAAACCGCCGACATCGAACAAGTCCTGGCTTACGGCGCCCACGGCCCGAAAGATCTGGTGGTGTTGATCCTGGAGGACCAATGACCTTACCGGCGACTTTCCTGCGCGATGCGCAGCAGCTGATTCCGGCTGAACGGCGTTTCGACGATCCGCTGTCGACCCTGGCTTTCGGCACCGATGCCAGCTTCTACCGGTTGATTCCGCAACTGGTGATCCGCGTCGAATCCGAAGATGAAGTGGTAGCGCTGCTGAAACTGGCCCAGCGCGATCAGGTCCCGGTGACCTTCCGCGCCGCCGGCACCAGCCTGTCCGGACAGGCGATCAGCGATTCGGTGCTGATCGTGCTTGGAGATAACTGGAACGCTCGCGAAATCCGAGGCCAGGGCACACAAATCCGCCTGCAACCGGGCGTGATCGGTGCCCAGGCCAACGCATGGCTCGCACCATTCGGGCGCAAGATCGGTCCGGATCCGGCGTCGATCAATGCCTGCAAAATCGGTGGCATCGTCGCCAACAACGCCAGCGGGATGTGCTGCGGCACTGCGCAAAACACCTATCACACGCTGGCCGGGATTCGTCTGGTGCTGGCCGACGGCACGCGACTCGACACCGAAGATGCCGCCAGCGTCGAGGCGTTTCGAGTCAGCCACGGTGACTTGCTGGAACGTCTGGCGAGCTTGGGCCGCGAAACCCGCGCCAATGCCGAACTCGCCGCGCGAATCCGCCACAAATACCGTCTGAAAAATACCACCGGCCTGTCGCTCAACGCCCTGGTGGATTTCGATGAGCCTGTGGATATCTTGAGCCACTTGCTGGTCGGTTCCGAAGGCACGCTTGGCTTCATCAGCGCGGTGACTTACGACACGGTGATCGACCACCCGAGCAAGGCCTCGGCGCTGATCGTATTCCCTGACGTCGAGACCTGCTGCAACGCCGTCACCGTGCTGAAAAGCCAACCGGTATCCGCGGTAGAACTGCTCGACCGCCGCAGCCTGCGCTCGGTGCAGGACAAACCCGGCATGCCGGCTTTCGTACAGCAGCTGTCGAACAATGCCTGCGCGCTGTTGATCGAATCCCGCGCCGCTTCTTCCACTTTGCTGCAGGAACAACTGGCGCAGATCATGGCGTCGCTCAATGGCTTCCCGGTGGAAAAGCAGGTCGACTTCACCGAAGACCCGGTCGAAAACGCCCGCCTCTGGGCGATCCGCAAGGACACCTTCCCTGCCGTTGGCGCGGTGCGCAAAACCGGCACCACGGTAATCATCGAAGACGTGACCTTCCCGGTCGAGCAACTGGCCATCGGCGTAAACCGCTTGATCGAGTTGTTCGATAAACATTCCTACGACGAAGCGATCCTTTTCGGACACGCGCTGGAAGGCAATCTGCACTTCGTCTTCACCCAAGGCTTCAACAGCCCGGAAGAAGTCGCACGCTATCAGGCGTTCATGGACGACGTGGCGCAACTGGTAGCCGTGGAGTTCGGCGGCTCGCTGAAGGCGGAGCACGGCACCGGGCGCAACATGGCGCCCTTCGTCGAACTGGAATGGGGCAGCGACGCCTATCAATTGATGTGGCAGCTCAAACGCCTGCTCGACCCCAACGGCATTCTCAATCCGGACGTGGTGCTCAGCGAAGATCCGCAGATCCACCTCAAGCACCTGAAACCGCTGCCGGCGGCCGACGAGATTGTGGATAAATGCATCGAGTGCGGTTTCTGCGAGCCGGTCTGCCCCTCGAAAGGCCTGACCCTGAGCCCGCGCCAGCGCATCGTGATCTGGCGCGATATCCAGGCGCGAAAACGCGCCGGGATCGACACCACCGAACTGGAAAAAGCCTACGACTACCAAGGCATCGATACCTGCGCCGCGACCGGCTTGTGTGCGCAACGCTGCCCTGTAGGAATCAACACCGGCGAGCTGGTGAAAAAGCTGCGCGGCCGTCACGCGACACATACGAAAACCGCCAACCTGATCGAAGGAAATTTCGCCACCACCCTGCAAGGTGCGCGTTTCACCCTGCATGTGGCCAACGGTGCGCGGATGTTGTTGGGGGCACCGCGCCTGGCGAAGCTTTCGGCGACCCTGACGCGACTGTCCAAAGGTCAGGTGCCGCTGTGGACCAACGCGATGCCGCAGCCGGAAAAAGCCATTCGCTTCAGCCCGGCCGTGTCGGACGAGCGCCCGCGCGTTGTGTATCTGGCGGCCTGTGTATCGCGGGTGATGGGGCCGGCGGCGGGCGACAAGGAGCAGATGTCGCTGTACGACAAAACCCGTGGCCTGCTGGAAAAGGCCGGTTATCAGGTGGTGTTCCCGGACAATCTGGACAACCTCTGCTGCGGCCAGCCCTTCGCGTCCAAGGGCTATGCCGAGCAGGCCGAGCACAAGCGTCAGGAACTGATCGGCGCACTGCTCCAGGCTAGTCGCGGCGGGCTCGATCCGATCTATTGCGACACCAGCCCCTGCACGCTGCGGCTGGTGCAGGATGTGGGAAATGTTCGCCTGGATCTGTATGACCCTGTGCGCTTCATCCGTACGCATCTGATGGATCGTCTCGACTTCACCCCGCAGGAAGCACCGATTGCCGTTCACGTGACCTGCAGCACTCAGCACCTTGGGGAAAGCCAGGCGTTGATCGAACTGGCGCGCCAATGCAGCAAGACGGTAGTGATCCCGGAAGGCATTCACTGCTGCGGTTTCGCCGGCGACAAGGGTTTCACCACGCCGGAGCTCAACAGCCACTCACTGAGAACGCTCAAGGATGCGGTGCAACAGTGCAGCGAGGGGATTTCCACCAGCCGCACCTGTGAGATCGGTCTGACACAGCATGGCGGTATCGACTACCACGGTCTGGTGTATCTGGTGGACCGGGTGACCCAAGCCAAAGCCCCCGCAACCGCCCTCTGAAGAAAAATAGAACCCTTGTGAGCGACCGCAGTCCACAGAACAGGCCCCGAACAATCGGGGCTTGTCCTCCATTCGGTTGCCCGTCCTGACGGCCAGCGAAGTCTGGATCCCTCAGTTCAAGGAGATTCATATGAAACGTTCTGTACTGTTAGGTCTGTTCGTTACTGCCTCGATGATGGCGTCGGCTTCGTTCGCTGCCGACAAGCCCGCTGACCTGTGTGATGCCAATCTGCAAACCATCAACAACGCCAAGGCGCAGGCAATGGCCTCACCCGACCTGAATCAGCGGGTAGAAGCCAGTGTGCAAAAAGCCCAGGCACTCAAGGCCCAGGGCAAGATCGACGAATGCGTGGCTGAAACCCAGCAAACCATTCTGGAAATCCGCAAAACCAGCGGAACCAACAACTGATCGAAGCTCAGGCCAACCTTCGGGTTGGCCTTGTGAGCCGTTTGGCGTACACTGCGCAGGCTTGTTGCTCATAAGCCACACAGAGCGCCAGGCTCGGGGCCGTTTAGGATTCGACGCCGGTTGCGAAACTCTAGGTGCATGCCGACTTGGTAACAGAAGTCGTAAATCCACTGTTGCAACTACTTATAGTTGCCAATGACGACCAATACGGTGCTGCTCTCGCTGCTTAATTGCAGCTGACATGCACTCCTGGTACCTTCGGGTCCAGCAATCATCAGGGGATGTCTGTAAACCCAAAATGATTGTCATATAGAACAGAATCGCCGTGCAGTACGTTGTGGACGAAGCGGCTAAAACTTACACAACTCGCCCAAAGCACCCTGCCCGTCGGGTCGCTGAGGGTTAACTTAATAGACACGGCTACGCATGTAGTACCGACAGCGGAGTACTGGCGGACGGGGGTTCAAATCCCCCCGGCTCCACCAACTCAACAAAAAAGACGTCTTCGGACGTCTTTTTTTGTGTCTGCGATTCGGTGCTGATTTTGGAAATTTAAAAATCAGCACCTGCTTTTTTGGCCAGCGAGGCTTTTTACGCAGGCATGTAAAAATAGCTCAACGGCACCAATCGCTTGGTCTCCGGATCAGTAGCCGGGTAATGAGCCATCAACGTGCGAGCCAGTTCATCCAGCGTCCACATTGTCAGATGGACATGGGCTCTCTCTCCCTCATAAAGCGCCTCCTTGGTGAACCCGCCAGTGCTGACATACAGCCCGCGATCATCCTTGTGCCTACCGCCCAAGAAGCTACGAATCTCACTACTCCCCATCCGGGCATTTCGATGTTTAACCTCCACAACAATGCGTGGCGGCTCAAACCCAAAACCATCAGGGGAAGCGATGATGTCTTTCCCCCTATCAGCACCGGCCGGTGAAACGAGCGTCTTGTAACCCATTGCTCGCAAGATTCCAGCTACCAGCTCCTGCATTTCAGCCCAATCCAGGCTGTTGATTTGATCCTTGATCCGCTCGAAGGCAATCTCCTGAACACCCTTCAACGGGTCTTCCAGGGCCTCTGGGTCTTCAATAGGATCTTTCGGCATAGCGGAGACGTTTTTACCAGTAGCGAGGGCCAGCAATTCCTTCTGAGCATCCTCTGCAACATTAAATACGGTTAGCGTAGATCCCAGACTGTTTCTGCTCGCGCCAGTGAGCTTGTCGCGATCAACCTCCTGCGGGAACCACTCAACAGACCTGGTTAAAGACATCCCATCATCCGCCAGATCTGGGCGAAGCTGGCATTCACCGGTGAAGCGACCGACCAGATACGTTCGGTTCGCGGGAGAATACGTAACGACCGTATCGCCAATGCTGATTTCGTTAACGAAGCGAAATACCTGTGAAGCACCAGATACGGCACTCCCGTCCTTAATCCCTGGCTGAAGGTCTTTATAGGCTTGAATCAATGCCTTCCGAGAAACGCCGGGCTTGGCCTCTGGGGCTAGTTGAGCCCAACCAATCGCCGCCATATTGCGATCCCTGAAATCGTCATAGAGACGGCCGCCGTCACCTCGGATCATCCACATCGCTGGCATGCTGACACTCGTTATTTCCATGAATTCGAGGTGAGAATGTAGCAATGGTGAGCGTTTGTGTGAACGAAAAGCACGACTATAGCGGCCAGATAATGCCATAGCTGTGCCGGTCGTCTTAGTATCGTGGCCATGCTCCGGAATGAGGGCGTCGAGGTGGGACACTTCTAGATCAGAGGTTTAATGAAGAAGCAGAGGTTGATCAGCAGAAGTCGGTTCTCATGTGTGTAAGAAAGTCCCGGCTGAATGCCCGGAACTCCCGACCTCCTCGATCAGCAGTACGCCGTGGCAACACCGAACACTACTTAGTCCGCTGACATCACCTATATCTGGGCAAAGGGCCACTGGAGACGGATGCATGGCTGGGCGATATCGATCTGGTCATCCAAACGCTCGACAGGGCTTATGAAATGCGTCGCAGGCCAAGAGACATCCTGTTTCAATCAGGGAAGCCAATACGGCAGGCGTAATCGACGCCAGCAACTGTGGCGCTATCGGATGACCCAAAGCATGAGCAGACCGGGAAAACTGCTACTCCCTACCGATAGAGCAGCTGTTTCGTAGCCTGAAAAAGGTTTTGACTGAGCAGGACATAGGTGTCGATACCTCATAACTGGCCACGGCCTTATCCGCACAACGGTTTCGTGCCACTGGCGGCTGCGGTAATTGTTGACATCCAATTTAGGGATGGGTGCCAACCCTAACAGGCCGCCCATTAAATTTGCCCTCCAACCCCCTTGAATTTATCGACAAAAATAGCAACTTTGCGAAAGACCCTTTGTTTTTTTGCCAAGTAAGCCGGATTAAGTGGACTCATCTTAGGCAAAACGGAACTGAGCTCAGTTCCATTATCGCTAGCAAACTCCCGCTTCAGTGAAGTGGCGATGTAGCGCTTAGCCGCCACTTCATTCAACTCCTCATCGCTGACCAGCTCTTGGGCCTCGCGCCGCTGCTCTGATTGGGCGAAAGTGAAAAAAGCATCGATCACGCTAGCCTTGTCATCAATTCGATCCAAATCGGTCTGGTTGATGAAATCCACCACCAGGCTTTCTTTGGCTCGGTTGCCCAGGCTAGCTCGAATTACCCGGCGCATCTCCTCGACCAGTACCGCCTTATCCTTGACCTTCTTATTCTTCTCGAAGATGAGCTCAAGGATGTAATCCAGATTGATTTCCTGAGACTTGAGCAGGTCCACTTCGAAAACCACATCGTCCCAATCGATAGTGGACTCGCTTGCTTCGTTGCCCGCTTTCTCGCGCCTCAGCCAATCGCGGATGTCGTTGTAGGTGGAGCGATAGTCCTGCACCTTACGCTCGGCAGGCAGGCGAATGGTCTGCAGCTCGGTTAGCTTCTCGTCATCCAGGTGATGTTCGAGCTTAAATGCTTCCAGGGCCTGCGAATCGCTGATATCGACTGTTTGCAACGCCTTCAGTGCCGCAAACTCGTCGTAGTTCTGCAGCACGTTCTCCACTCGTAGGTACTCGCCGAATAACTTGGCGAAGTCTTTCCTCTCCGATTCCTTGATGATATTGGCAGGGTCGGGAAAACGTTGCTCCAGCTCCGTCACCACATCCATGAACCCACGCCGCGCCTCACCGGTTAGCGCGTCGGTAAAGCCATCCATGTACTCTTTGTAACTTTTTTCCAAAACCACGTTACGCGTGTTCTTGTCGCCGAACAGCGTGATGGCCTCGACCGTAGCCTGCTCCAGATCGCGAAAAGTGACGATATTGCCGAAAGTCTTGGTGGCATCGAAGATGCGGTTGGTGCGTGAATAGGCCTGAATCAGGCCGTGATAGCGCAAGTTTTTGTCGACGAACAGCGTGTTCAGCGTTGGCGCATCGAAGCCAGTTAAGAACATACCGACCACGATCAGCAGGTCGATGTCCTGATTTTTTACCCGCTTGGCCAGGTCGCGGTAGTAGTTCTGGAAGCCTTTGCTGTCCACGCCGAACTTGCTGTTGAACAGCGCGTTGTAATCAGCAATCGCCGCACTTAAGAATTCTTTAGCGGTGCTATCCATAGCCGACACGTCGAAGCTCTCATCGACGATGTCGCCAATAGCGTTCTGTTCTTCATTGGGGGCGAAGGAAAAAATGGTGGCGATGCGCAGCGGCTTTTCGCTGCCTTCCTGCAGCTTTTGCAACGTTTCGTAGTACGCCTTGGCGGCATCGACGCTGCTCACCGCGAACATGGCATTGAAGCCCTTGTTTGCTCCCTGTAATCGATGGGTCTTCTGTCGAAAATGCGTGAGCAGATATTGCGAAATTTCTCGGATGCGTGTGGGGTGGAGCAACGCCTGGCGGTTCTCTGCGGCGCTGAGCTTCTTCTCGTCCTGTTCGGTTTCCAGAGCCTTGAACTGTGGGCGGACATCGTTGTAGTCCACCTTGAATTTGAGCACCTTGTCGTCACGGATGGCATCGGTGATTACATAGGAATGCAGCTCGCGGCCAAAAACGCTGGAGGTTGTATCAGCGCCCAGCGCATTTTTTGGGAAAATCGGCGTACCGGTGAAGCCAAACTGATAGAAGCGCTTGAACTTCTTCTTCAGATTCTTCTGCGCCTCTCCAAACTGGCTACGGTGGCACTCGTCGAAGATGAAAACCACTTGCTGGTGGAACACCGGCAGGTCGACTTCGCTCTTCATCAGGTTATTCAGTTTCTGGATGGTCGTGACGATGATCTTGTTGTCGTCCTTATCCAGATTGCGCTTAAGGCCCGCCGTGCTCTCCGAGCCATTGACGCTGTCGGGTGAAAAACGCTGGTACTCCTTCATCGTCTGGTAATCCAGATCCTTTCGATCTACCACAAAGAACACTTTGTCGATGAATTCCAGCTCGGTGGCAAGGCGTGCAGCCTTGAAGCTGGTCAGCGTCTTACCCGAGCCTGTAGTGTGCCAGATATAACCACCGCCCTCGGTGCTGTTCCAGCGTTTGGCCTGCCAGGCACTGCGAATCTTCCATAGGATGCGCTCGGTAGCGGCAATCTGGTACGGGCGCATCACCAACAGGGTGCTGTTGACGTCGAAGACCGAATAGGTGAGTAGTACATCGAGCAGAGTGCGTTTCTGGAAGAAGGTCGCGGTAAAGTCCTTCAGATCCTTAATCGGACTGTTGTCTGCCTGCGCCCAGTTCATGGTGAAGTCGAAACAGTGTTTGTTGCGCTGCGTGGTGTTGGCGAAGTAGCGCGTATCGGTGCCATTGGAAATCACGAACAGCTGCAGATACCTGAACAGCGAATGTTCAGTGTTGAAGCTCTCCTTGCTGTAGCGATGCACCTGATTGAAAGCTTCGCGGATCGCCACGCCACGCTTCTTCAGCTCCACCTGCACCAGTGGCAAGCCGTTAACCAGAATTGTTACGTCGTAGCGGTTGGCGTGACTGCCTGTCTGCTCGAACTGCTTGATGACCTGCACCTTGTTGCGGGCCAAGTTCTTCTTGTCCAGCAGGTAGATATTCTGGATGCGCCCGTCATCGAACACGAAGTCATACACGTGGTCGTCGTGGACTTTACGGGTCTTGTCGAGGATGCTTTCGCTGGGATTGTCCAACCAGCTTTCCACGAAGCGCACCCACTCAAGGTCGGAAAATTCGACGCTGTTCAGCGCCTGCAACTGTGTGCGCACATTGGCCAGCAGTGCCGGCACCGTCTTCAACCCGGTGGAATGCTCATAGCCTTGATTGACCAAATCCTGGATGAACTCACGCTCCAAATCACCTTCGCTCTGGTAGCTCTCTGCAACTTTCCATTCTCTGGCGTACTTGTCGAGCACGATGAAGGTGTTGGACTCGGCGATAGTCTTGTAATCAGTCATTGCTTAGGGTCTCCCCATGTCCCTGTGCGAGTTCGCTTTCAATTTCCTCCGCTGTGGGCAATTGCGACTGCACGGCCAGCGGAATGTCCTTGATGATGAATGAGCTTACGCCCATGCGCTCAAAAATCTGGCGCCTCCTCTTCCTGTTGCCAATAGCCATAGTTGGCCAGCAGATGGTCCAACAGCAACTTGACCGTCTGCTTCTCCTGCGGGGTTGGCTCGGTGACGCTCTCGTTGGACAGCGTGCTGTGGCTGGTGAACTGCATGATTCGGTTCAGGTAGGCCTGCTTGTTGTCAGGCAAAAGCCCCGACCATTGCGGATAACCCAGAAAACTGGCGGTCTTTTCGTAGAGATTGCGCAGCAGGGTGAAGTGATAGCGCTGTACCTCGCCAGCAGCTATCGCCTGTTCGAGGGTCTGCCGCAGATGGAGGTGGTAAGAAAAGCTCTTGTTGGAGTCGCCATACTTGACGCCCAGATCAAAACTACCGTCATCGAGACGGCCCAGTAAATAGCAGCCCTCTCTCTTGCCACCTTTGCTAAGTCCAAGTTCGTTATGCAGCACGTTGTAAAACAGCGGGCTGTGGGTGGTGATGACGAACTTCAGGTCCGAGGGACTGGTCTTGATCAACCCTGCCAGATTGACCGCCAATTCGATGAGATGATTTTCATCCAACGAACTCACCGGATCGTCAATGAATACGTACTCCAACTGATCAAACTCCCGCGTCTCACGGTCCTCCGGCTCAGGCACATTACGCGTGCTGATGACTTGGTCCAGCAAAGTGTAAAAAATGCTCCAGATGAAATTGCTTTCTTCACCCTTGGAGATCTTGAGGTTTCCTGAACGCTCGTCGTTGCCGCGCTCTAATGAAAAAGTGACCTCCGAAAGATCTTCGCTGAAATGCGGAGTCAGTTTGTCGCTAGTGTAATGCTGGAAATAGCGGACGATATTGCCGTCCTGCCCTAGATCCCGAAGAACGCCAAGCAGCCAATTCGTGAACGAGTTGGGCTGGATTCGCAACCTAGGTTCAGCATCCAGCGCCAAATCGTTATCCCAATAGAACAGATCCTCGGTAAAGGCGCTGTAGTACAAAATTTTACTGCGGGTCAACACTGGCGTATCGGAAGCCTCCTCATCGTCATTCCTTTCTAACACTCTCTGCTTGAACTCACGTGAAAGCCGCGTCTTGCCCGTGCCGTTAAAGGCATAGATCAATTGCACCTTCTTGTTCGCGTCTTTCAGCTCTTGGGCAACCTCAGTCAGTGTCTTGCTCATTTCAGACCGCCACCTCTTCCGGCTTGGGGAAGCTCAGTAACAGGTCACGGTAGTACTTACACTGCTTCTGGCGTAGCTCAATCTCGTGGGACAAAGCTTCGCTAATTGCGTCGGTCAAAGCGTCGAATTTATCGAGAGTCGCAACGATACGAGCTTGTTCTACAAGTGATGGAAAAGGCAGCCTCAACTGCTCAAAAGTTTCAAGATTAATGTTACTTTGCGCGCTACTTCTTTCCTTCCCTTTCTGCTCAAGCGCACCCTTAGCTGCCTGAAGAACAAACTCAACGTATGCGGAGCTAGTTTTACTAGGATCAGCAACAAAGCCAATAACACTATCAGGAAAGCAAGCATCAAACCCTAATATTGAAGTTTCCGCAATGTTAGCTGCAATTGTGATACACAGAGTACCCTTAGGCCACAACTTGCTTTGCTTTAATCCGAGCTCGCTATATGTTTGCTCGTAACTTGTGATAATCCGTGCCGCCCCCCTGATATCACCAGTTTGTATAAACGGTATATTACCCCCATACAGCTTTCCGTCATTTCTCGGACGATGTTTAGATCTGCCCCGGCCAAAATCAAGCGACATCTCGGGCAAGGTCCTCCACTCCACTTCCTCGGTTTCAAAACTTAACAACTTCTCGAGATAGTAGTTGTATTGTTTTTTACGGACGCGAAGCTCGGAAGTAAGCTCGGCGGCAAGCTCGGCGGCAAGCTCGGTGAAAGTGTCCAGTATTCGGACGATTTCGGACTGGATTTCTAGCGATTTTTTGGGATTATCTGGGCAGGGGATGGGAATCCGAATCTTTGCCATATCGGTAGCAGATACGTCAATTACTTTTGTTCCCTTTGCATATCTTCTTTTCTCACCAGAAAACTTACTCGTCTGGGTGAAATGGGCAAAATACTTCCCCAACAAGCAATTGCCAGGCCTCAAGATAGTTGCATGACCTCCCGTGACGGCCTGTTGTTCTCCAAGATAAACAAGAGCCTTCCCAACATCTTCAAGATTCTCGCTTGTATTGGTAATTATCACATCTCCCTGATTGACTTTTCTTAGTTGCCTAGCCAAATCAGGTGATACAAACGACTTCGTTTTTGACGTGGATAAACCGTAATAAGTGTAGATTTGACCATAGTGAATAGCCGGCACCCCTGTTTCGGTGAAATCCTTTTTTTGCAGGCCGCTGCCCCTAAATAACTGGCCGAGTTCGCCTAGCGCCTTCCACTCCACCACCACCCCATTAAGCAGGCTGTCGATGAAACTAATGTTGCTCATACCTCAGCTTCCCCACCTTCAATCTCTGCAACGACTGCATCAATCTCATTCCGAAGCTGGGAGATCTGGGCAACCGTCTTTTTCAGCTCGACATTGAGCTGGGCAATATTCACCACTACACGAGTATCCTTGGCTTTTACATAATTACTAACCGACAGGTTATAATCATTGACGGCCAACTTTTCCAACGGCACTGACTGCGCGAAGTGTTCGACATTCTCTTTGCTATCGAACACCTGCATGATGCGCTCGATATGAACGTCTTCCAGCAAGTTGTTATTGATGCCCTTCTTGAACAGCGTGCTTGCGTCGATGAACTGGGTCGTGGTGTCGGTCTTGTTTCTCGCCAGCACCAGAATGTTCACGGCGATGGTGGTGCCGAAGAACAAGTTGGGCGCTAGCGAGATCACCGTTTCCACATAGTTGTTGTCCACTAGGTATTGGCGGATCTTCTGCTCGGCGCCGCGCCGGTAGAAAATGCCGGGAAAGCAGACGATGGCCGCGCGTCCCTTGCCAGACAGGTAACTCAAAGCATGCAGCACAAAGGCGAAGTCGGCTTTGGATTTGGGTGCCAGCACGCCGGCTGGGGCAAAACGGTCGTCATTGATCAACGTCGGGTCGTCGTCGCCGATCCACTTCACCGAATAGGGCGGATTGGAGACGATGGCGTCGAAGGGTTTGTCGTCCCCGAAGTGCGGGGCGCGCAGCGTATCGCCGAGCTGGATGTTGAACTTGTCATAGTTGATGTTGTGCAGAAACATGTTCATCCGCGCCAGGTTGTAGGTAGTGTGATTTACCTCCTGACCGAAAAATCCATCCTCAATGACATGAGCATCGAAGTGTTTTTTGGCTTGCAGCAGCAGCGAGCCGGAGCCGCACGCCGGGTCGTAGATTTTGTTGACGCTGGTCTGCTTGTGCATCGCCAACTGGGCGATCAGCTTGGACACATGCTGCGGTGTAAAGAATTCGCCGCCGGATTTGCCGGCATTGGCCGCGTAGTTGGAGATGAGGAACTCGTACGCGTCGCCGAACAGGTCGATGTGACTGGCATCGAAGCTGCCGAACTCCAGCTTGCTCACTCCCTTGAGCACATCCGCCAAGCGCTTGTTCTTGTCAGCGACGGTATTGCCTAGGCGGTTACTGGTTGTATCGAAATCGGCGAACAAGCCCTTTATGTCCTGTTCGGAGGCGTAGCCGTTGGCCGAGCTCTCAATGGCGGCAAAGATGCGCGCCAGATCAGTATTCAGGCTGTCGTTGCTGCTGGCCTTGGCGACCACGTTGCTGAATAGCTGGCTAGGGGCTATGAAATAGCCTTTGGTCCTGATGGCGTCATCTTTGGCGGAGGTGATCAGCGGGTCATCATCCTCCATTTCCGCGTAATTGACTGTGCTGTCGCCACCGGTGATGTAGTCGACGAAGTTCTCGCTAATGAAGCGGTAGAACAGGGTGCCGAGCACGTATTGCTTAAAGTCCCAGCCATCGACGGCGCCACGCACGTCATTGGCGATGGCCCAGATCTGACGTTGTAGGGCGGAACGTTGTTGGGCACTGGTCATACTGCTTATCCTGTTTCAATGCGATTTCCATGATCATTCCAAAGCATTCGGATCTGACCTGAATCATGTTATATGCGTGTCGAGCCGACGTTGGCACAAGGATGGTCATTCTATGTGCTCCCTTCAATTAGATATACTGCCGTGAGCCTTCTTCGCACCCTACAATCAATAACATACTCACAAAAACACGCTGACTTTTGCGGCTTGATGCCACAGTGAAACCGCCTGCCGTGTGGATGAATGCCGAAACCGCTTCTCTTGCTCTTTCCACTGCCAGTGTGAGGATCTGCCCTATGAGGTTGGGTGGGGGTTGCTCGATATTTCGTACTCAGCCCCAGTTTGTGCACGTCGCAAACCTGGGCGAGTTAATCCAGATGAGACTTTCTCAAGATCATTTTTGGTGTCGATCTTCGTTTTAACGATAAATTCCAAGACGTCACCCGACACCGCACATCTGAAGGCACCTGCGAAAAGTTGCTCCCCTTCTGTGTTGAAGCTGACTGAATGTTTACTTGGCCAAGGTGCCTGCTGATCGAGCTAGGGGCAGATCGCGGAGGTGGACATACGTATCGCAACATTGAATGTGCCTGCGTGTGGGGACATCGTACGCGCAGGGGCAAACCAACAGCACGACCTTTTGCTTGATAGATTCGATCCCGATTCCTTTTTGGGGAAGAAGTTAAAAATCGCAGTCCATCGAAAGCCAGACCACCCAGCATTCCACCTAATACCCAAAAATATTTACCAATAAATGATTAACTAGTAAAAAACATATAGATAACGACTTTTTTCAAATTACCCCGTCCCACCAACTCACAAACGACAAGACCCACCCAGTGCGGGCACTGTCGCATCTACACTTCCGTATCCGAACAACACCTCCACCCAACGTCCTAGGAAATTTCCCGCAACCCGCGTCGACTTTCATGAACTGGTTCAAGATGCTTCCAAACGCTAGTCTTCGCGCTCCGCTGCAACCCGGCAGATGGTTTACCAAAGGGATTCGCCGGGAGCCTGAAACCATGGAGCCTCGTCATGAAAAAAGACACCCCAAGCCTGCCTGATCAAACACCGTCTCACGAGTCCGAATCGAAAGAACCGGCTGTGCTTGCCCAGCCTCAGGAATACGTGAGAAAGCCGCGTCGGACCCTGCCTTTCAACGAGATTTTCTCCGTGCGCACCGATGTGGACACGGCCACTCTGCTGACGCATGCCTGTGAAACCCTGGCGGCGCTCAACATGATGACGGCGAACATCGCCGATGATTTCAAAGGCTCTCAGCGCAGCCGGTTGCTGGCGATCCGGCAGCTGTCGATCATGACTGAAATGCTGGTCAATCGAGCCGTGGAGAACCTTGATCCGGTGAATCTGGTGCCCCGTACGACGGCGCCTGTCGTGCACTGAAAAACGACCGCTCGTCGATGACGCAAGTCGTTCATCGACATGAACTTTTCTTCACCCCGGCGGCGGTGATGGCCGTGTACATTGGCCTCGCTCATTCAAGAAACTACGGTTCGCCCGCGCTCCTGCGGGCTTTTTTTCGCCTGCGCTTTGCCTGGCAGGCGATAGACGCAGGTGTCTTGCTCGCCGTGCCGTTCCGATTGCCGGGCCCCTGGGTGGATCCTGATCAACACAAACCCGACAGCCTCGGCCAGACGCCGGCTTCGCGCATTGGCAGAGGACGCCGTCAGGTAAAAGGTGAATTCAGGAAGGTTGTTGAGCAGGAGCGTGAGGGCGGCGCGCATGTAGCCCTTGCCCGATTGCTCGGTGTTGGCCCAGTAACCCACGACGTAGCGGTTGCGCGAGCGGGGTTTCAGCCCGATGCAACCGATCAGCGCTTGCCCGTCCTCGGTCACGATCAGCCATCGTCGCTCGCCGGTTTCACTGTTGAACTCTTTTTGGGCCTTCAGCAGAAACTCGAGCGCCTGCTCCGCGTTGGTGTACTCACGCGGCCAGGGCAGAAATTCCGAATGATCGAGGTAGCTGGCGTTCAGCGCCTGCTGAAACAACGAGTAAAACGCCGGATCCGCCGGTATCAGTCGCAGCGACTGCTCCCCCGCCTTGAATGCCCATTCCATCATGTCCTCCTTGAACGACGCATCTCATAACCGGATGTGAAGTGAATCAGGGAAATTTATAGTGCTCTGCGTTCGGCGATCCAGTTGTGTTTTCCGTCCGGCCGGACAATTCTGTCAATCATCCCCCGCCTCCGGAGCACCCGATGCCGCTGCTGACCCTCCCCTGTCAACGCCTCACGCTCGCGGTACTCGACCCGGATCAAGCGCCGCTGGAAAGCGCGTTCTACCAGCGCAATCAACGCCAACTCGCTCCATGGTCGCCGATTCGTACCACCGATTACTTTTCCACTGAACAGATTCGCCGACGCCTTGAAATACAGGCCAGCGCCTTCGAAGCCGGGCTGGCGGTGCATATGGCGTTGCTGACCCCGGACGGTGAGCAAATGATCGGCGCCTGCAATTTCAGCGGGATCATCCGCGGTGCGTTTCAGGCGTGTTATCTGGGTTATCACATCGACGAGGCGCATCAGGGCAAGGGTTTGATGCAGGAAGCGCTGGAGGCGGCCATCGCCTACATGTTCGAGACCCAGAACCTGCACCGGATCATGGCCAACTACATTCCCGGCAATGAACGCAGCGCCCGGTTGCTGGAGCGCCTCGGGTTCGAGCGTGAAGGCTATGCCAAGGCGTACCTGAACATTGCCGGACGCTGGCAGGATCATGTGCTGACGGCGCGGGTCAATCAGCGTTTCGAAACGTCGGAGCAACGCTGGTCACGACCGCTGTCGTGACGTTCACAAATTATTAAGGATTGGCCGCGTAAGCTCGGGTTTCCGCTCACTTCCGGTTGCCTGAACCCATGTCGCGTGCCGCCTCTTCTCTGCTTCTGCTTGCCGCCCTGCTGTTCTTTTTCGCCCTCGGCAGCCATCAACTGCAAGGCTCCACCGAGGCCCGGGTTGCGGGCATTGCGATGGAGATGCACCTGGACAACGACTGGGTGACGCCGCGTCTGTTTGGCGAGCCCTTTCTGGAAAAACCGCCCCTGAGTCTGTGGCTGGATGCCGGCGCCCTGCGGGTTTTCGGTGTCTCGCCCTGGGCGGTACGACTGGCCTCGGCGGTGGCCGGGTTGCTTAGCGTGATGCTGCTGTACGCCATGTTGCGGTGCTTCGAACGTCCGAAGGCCATCGCCTGGACGGCGGGGATTCTGCTGGCGACCATGGCCAGTTACTGGAGCAACGTGCGCGGGGTCGGCGAGGATGCTTTGCTTGCCCTCGGCGTGACCATGGCGTTGCTGGCCTTTTTTCAGGCGCAGCGAGCATCGCCCCCAGGCAACTCGTTGCTGTTTGTAGTCGGGATTGCGATCGCTACGTTGAGCAAAGGCGTGCTCGGGCTGGCGATGCCGGGCGTGGTGATTTTCGCTTTTCTGCTGGCCGACAACCTGATGGACAAGCGCTTCAAGCTGACGGACTGGCTGCGTCCGGGCTTGCTGACCCTTGTTGGTCTGATCCCGCTGATGATCTGGCTCGCCGTGCTCTATCAGCGCGGTGGCGTCCAGGCCGTCAGCGAAGTGTTGCTGACCAACAGCGTCGGGCGTTTCAGCGGATCGTTCGTCGAAGCCGGGCACTACGAGCCGTTCTACTACTACATCGCCAAGCTGCCGCAGGCGTTCCTGCCGTGGAACATTCTGGTGTACCTGGGTCTGTGGCATTTTCGCAAGGAGCTGAAGGCCAACCGTTACCTGCTGTTTTTCAGCCTGTGGATCATTGCGCAGTTCATCCTGCTGACCCTGGCCTCGAGCAAACGTACGGTGTACCTGATGTCAATGACACCCGCAGCGGCAGTGATCGCGGCGGAATATGCGGGCGTACTGTTCGACAGGTTGAAGGATCACAGGAATGGTTTTGTCGGACGAATCGCCCGTCATCGTCAGACACTGGCGGCGGGGATACTGACGGTTGTCATCGCCAGCTATTTAGGCGCCGCGCAATGGGCACTGCCGAACGCCGATAAACACCTGTCGTTCCTGCCGCTGACCGAACACATTCAGGCCCTGCAGGCGAGCGGCAATCAGGTCGCGTTGTTTCAAGCCAACGAACGGGTCGGCGGCGCCAGCGTGTTCTACACCCAAAGCGTCCTGAAGGGCCTGGACACCGATGCACAGCTACGGGAATTTCTCAGTGCATCGCCCTCGCACATCGCCGTGATGTCGGGAGACAGCGAACCCGCCGCACCGCTGAAAGTCCACAAGACCATGATGGTCGGGCGCCAGGCGTATTACTTCGTCGGCTATTGATGCCACGACAGCGCAAACAAAAAACCCGCCGGTGATGGCGGGTTTTTCATTTCACCGGCGAGGACTTAGAGAGAAACCTCAGGCTGTGCGCCGAACACCTTTCGCTCACGCTTGCTCAACACCGGCAATTCCAGACGAGCCCGCCCGTAAAACGCCAGCGCCGTCAGCAAACACGCCAGCCACACGAAGATGCCGGCCCAGAACGTGTGGGACATGTAGTGCCAGCCCTGTAGGACTCGCGTAGTGCCGTACACAAAACCGAGCAGCAACGAGCCCCACAACAACGCGCCGGAGAAACGCCACTGATAACGACGCGCCACGAAATACAGCGCCAGCATGGTGAAACCACCGGAAGCATGACCGCCCGGCCAGCAACGTCCTTCACCCGCTTCGTGGAACAGCTGGAAATTGTTGTACCACTCGATGTGCGGCATCTTTCCGCCGTACAACGTGGTCTCGATCGGGCAGTAAACGCTGGTGTGCGCCTTGAGGAAATGGATCACCCCGGTGCAGACCGCGAAAGCCACCACCACAAACAGAAAATCCCTACGGTGATCGGCGGCAAATCGCAGCACCGGCGCGACTTTGCAGCGCTCGAGAAAACCGCCCAGTCGCGGATGCTTTTGCGGTTTCACCAGCGGCCAGACAAACGACAACATCGCGCCGATCAAGGCAATTTCCGCCGTCCAGTTCGGAATGATCCGCGCCCACTTGTGGGTCAGTTTTTCGAAGAAGTGGACCTTGTCCAGCGGAAAGGTGTGGGTCAGTGGATCGAACAGTAGATTGCTGAACGCGATGTCGATACGGGTCATGTCGAACATCAGAAAAACCACGGCCGCGCAGAGCAGCGGGATGCCGAAGTTGTAAGCATAAAAGCGGGATTTCATCGGGTGGTCACCGTGCGCCAGTCGGAGGCTTCAATGAAGCCGAGCATCTGTGGGGCCGCCGGGCTGGCGGCGGAAACAAACAGCGATGCGCCGTACCCGAGGGTCGAGGCCGGCACCTTGAGGTCTTTTTCCAGCTGCGCCATGCATTCGCTGTGGGTCACCAGAATCAGGTTGCGTCCCGGGACTTTGTGCGCGAGCGCGTCCTGCAGCATCCGGCCCTTGCAACTGATCAGCCAGTCTTCGCCGGTCGCCGCCTTGTTGAACATGTAGCCGGCGGTCTGCACGGTGCGCATCATCGGGCTGTTGTAGACGTCGGCCTTGTCCAGACCCAACTGCTCGAACTGCGCGCCGACGCTCACCGCGACACTGCGCGAACGGTCGGTGATGCCATCGTGGCCGCTCAGGCAAGCGGCTTTCGAGTGGTCGCAGCGCTCGACGTGCCGCACCAGCACGATGATGTCGCCTTTGTTCCAGCCCTCCTTCAGCGCCTGCGCCCCGGCCACATTGCCATGGGCAAGGTCAGGCACCGCCGCCGGTGCCAGCAGCCAGAGGGTCAAAGGGATCACCAGCACCGAGGCCGCCAATACCACCCAAGTGTTTCGAAAACGGGCCAGACCGCTCAGATCAATCGAGCGCTTGACGCCGAACAGACTCAGTCGCAATTCCACAAAAAGCCGCCATCACTTGTCATTCGATGCGGCGAGGTTAGAGAGCACGGCGTGGGCAGGCAGTGAAACCCATGTGAAAAAAGTCTTGTGAATGCCTGTTACAAATTCCGTAGGACAAAATCCTTTCAGCTCTCGGATTTGCGGCCGATACAGTCCTGCTTACACCCTTGCTGGCGCAAAAAAACAACAATCTTCCAGCCTGACCGACGATCAAGACGCACAACGTTTTTCTGGAGGATTTTTGATGAATAGCTGGTTCGGCAACATCAGCGTGAACTTGAAACTGGGGCTCGGATTCGGCCTCGTCCTGGCCCTGACCTGCATCCTCGCACTCACTGGCTGGACCAGCCTGGGCGGCCTGATTGACCGCAGCAACTGGATGAGCGACATCACCCAGCTCAACGCTGGCCTGACCAAACTGCGCGTGGTGCGCCTGCAATACATGCTGACCAACGGCGACGAAACCGCCGCGCAGAACGTGCAGACCACCCTCGACGGTTTCGCCGCCCAACAGCAGAAGCTGATCAGCAGCTTCAAGAGCCCGGAAAACGTCAAGCTGCTCAAGGAGCAGGCGGCGACCATCGCCGAGTACCAGACTTCGCTCAACAAGATGCGTAACGCCTATCGCACCGGCAACACGGCGCGGGACACCATGGCCGCCAATGCCGAGACCGCGTACAACCTGATCCAGTCGATCAGCACCCGCGTCCAGCAGATGGAGATGAGCGAGCAGCGTTTCGAGCAGTTCCAGGCTGTCACCGCCGCCAAGGAAGCGTTCATCCTGGCGCGCTACGAAGTGCGTGGCTACACCGCCACCGCCAACGCCGAGACCGAGCAGAAAGCCGTCGGCCAACTGGATGCGGCCATCGCCAGCCTCAAGCCACTGAACATGCATTTCGCCAGCACCCAACAGGACGCCCTGCGTCAGCTGGAAACCGCATTGACCAACTACCGCAGCGCCTTGCAGGCCTTCAAGAACGCCAACACCGATGCGGTGCAGGCGCGCAAGGAAATGACCGATCAGGGCAACCTGATCGTATCGCTAAGCGAGCAGCTGTATCAGATCCAGCTCGATCGCCGTGACGCGGAAAGCGCCCAGGCCCGCACCCTGCAACTGATCAGCACCCTGCTGGCGTTGCTGGTGGGCATCATCGCTGCCTTCATCATCACTCGTCAGATCACCCGTCCGCTGCAGGAAACCATGGCCGTGGTCGACCGCATCGCCAGCGGCGACCTGAGCCAGAACGTGATCGTCACCCGCCGCGACGAACTCGGCGTGTTGCAACAAGGCATCGCGCGCATGGGCGTAACCCTGCGCGACCTGATCAGCGGCATCCGCGACGGCGTGACCCAGATCGCCAGCGCCGCCGAAGAACTGTCGGCCGTGACCGAACAGACCAGCGCCGGCGTGAACAGCCAGAAGGTCGAGACCGATCAGGTCGCCACCGCGATGCACGAAATGACTGCCACCGTGCAGGAAGTCGCGCGCAATGCCGAAGAAGCCTCGCAAGCCGCAGCCGCCGCTGACGGCGAAGCCCGTGAAGGCGACAAGGTAGTGAACGAAGCCATCGCCCAGATCGAGCGTCTGGCCAGCGAAGTGGTGCGCTCCACCGAAGCCATGAGCGTGCTGCAACAGGAAAGCGACAAGATCGGCAGCGTCATGGACGTGATCAAGGCTGTGGCCGAACAGACCAACCTGCTGGCCCTCAACGCTGCCATCGAAGCGGCCCGTGCCGGTGAGGCCGGTCGCGGTTTTGCCGTGGTCGCCGATGAAGTCCGTGGCCTGGCCCAGCGCACTCAGAAATCCACCGAGGAAATCGAAGGCCTGGTGGCCGGTCTGCAGAACGGCACGCAGCAAGTGGCCGCCGTGATGAACAACAGCCGCGCCCTGACCGACAGCAGCGTCGCCCTGACCCGCAAGGCCGGCGACTCGCTGGAAAACATCACCCGCACGGTGTCGAACATCCAGTCGATGAACCAGCAGATCGCCGCTGCCGCCGAACAGCAAAGCGCCGTGGCCGAAGAAATCAGCCGCAGCATCATCAACGTCCGCGACGTGTCGGAACAGACCGCGGCGGCGAGTGATGAGACCGCCAAATCCAGCGTTGAACTGGCGCGGTTGGGTGGGCAGTTGCAGCAGATGGTGAGTCATTTCCGCGTCTGATCACCCCTTTTACCCCGCTGGCAACGGCGGGGTTTCGGGTTTCAAATGGCAAAGCCCAAGCCGCAAAGTCGCACTCAGCCACGGGGCGATCGGAATCCTACAGGTCTGCGGACTCTTTCACCTTTCCGACAGCGACGCATCCACCTCCATGTGACGGTCTGGCTGACAGCTTTCCACTTTGGCCACGCAGTAACGTCGATAGCTCCAACTCAAGGAGCTCCTCGGCATGAACGACAATTCGTTACTCAAGACTCTGATCGAGAAATACAGTCTCAACAACACGGTTGAGTCCCTAGCGTTGTTCAAAAAACTGGGGATCACCTCGGTATTTGATATCAGCGGATTGACCGAAGCCGACTTCAAGGATCGCGTAAGTAATGCGATCAAAAAACCCGACGATGCGCTTGAGGTTGCGCTAAAGGAGGATTTTTCCAAAGTCCGACTCGGGCAGCTCTACGACAATGCCAAATGCCTGGCCGCCCAGATCAGCCAACTCTATCGGGAGAAACAGAGTTCAGGCGGCACGATTCAGGATCATTGGCATCTCCATGGCATTCGGGGTTTGAAGGGACATGGCCCGACCTACACCAATCTGTTCAAAGAAAACTGGAATGACGCCTGCAAAGTCGATTCGATCTCCGCCATCGACTCACCAGTAGCCTACCTCAGAGCGTTGTACCGGTTTGCCCATCAATTGGAGTCCTCTATCTCCACTGACGTCGGGGACAAAGCCAGCCGGATCCTGTTGAAAGATCGCCGGCCAGACCTGGCAATGCTGTCGATCGATCAGCAAAGTACCTTCACTGCTCAACCCATGCTCAAAATTGTCAATGACATCCTGGACACGAATATTCAGGAAGCGTTGAAAACCACCTCCGACAAACGCAAGACGACGTATGAGGTACTTGCTCAACATCGTTATCCCCTCACCCTTCCCTATGAGTTTTTCCATCACCAATGCATGTTGGGCCTGGCAGGGAAAAAGCCCGCGCTGGGGGAATTGAACTACCTCATCAGCAATGACCTTCCCATTACGGCAAGCGTGAACAGCCCGTATGGCAAGGTACTGGAATCCACCGCTGATGCAGCCCGACTCCTGATGTCCGGAATGGGTCCTAAACAGCAAGAGCTGCTGACAGAAGTGCCGCGGAACGAGGAACAGCCACATTTTCCGCCCGCGCAACATCAACAGGATAATGACTACTGGATAAACAACGTTGGCATTGCGTCATTCCTCGACCTGAAGGACGTGAACACGTTGCTGAAACGCACCGGACTGCACGCAGAACAGCTGGAGGCATTGATCGCTCAAGGGAAATACACACCCCGCCAATCATCACACTACCGGTTACCCAATCCTTTCACTACGCCCTTTGGAGCACGCTATGTTAACGGCACCGCACCGAATGCCTCGATGAATTTGTCCCGGATCGGGAAAAATCAAAAGATCAACGAAGCAAACGAGTATCGAATCGATCGCCTGCATCGAATGATTCGTTTGCAACGCTGGCTCGGCATCCCCTTCGGCGCATTGGACACATTGATCTGCAGCATTTTTGAATCACAACACCCCCGCAATACTTCGATGCAACCCGACAGACACACCGTGCGATCCCTCGGGGTTTATCGCTATCTGAACCGTCTGTACTCGGTTACGGCTGAAGAGTTTGCAGCGCTGCTGCATCGGGTCTCACCCTCCGCCAACGGTAGCGACACTTCCCAGCTTGATCGGATCTTCAATCAGAGCCGGTTGTTCGAGAAACCGTTGCTGCTTGACGGTCGACAATTTCGGGCCGACCTGTCGGATCCTGAGTCGCACAGCGTACTTCAGCATTTGAGTGCAAACCTTGGCCTGCCTCAGACGGAAGACTCACTCCTGCTTGCCATCAACAACACGCAAAAATACCTAGGCTCACTGAAGTGTGACCTGCCGACCCTGTCTTCGATTTACCGACAGGCACGAATTGCCCGAATGTTCGACATTTCAATCACTGACACCATGACACTGGCCAATTGGCTTGGAGGAGAAAGCGTTCGTCGATGCCTGGTAAAAGGAAAAGATCTGGATACCAGCACCCTGCGCATCAAGGTCTCTCACGGTAAGCAGCACTGTGAACTGGTCGCCATAATCCAGTTACCGGAAGACGCCGATTCGTCAGCGTCTCTTCGACTTCTATCGGGATCAAGCCTGACTAACCATTCAACATGGTTTCCAGAGGGTAAGGCACCTTACGGACTCAAACTTGCCGCTAACGGGGACAACGCCCATCTCTTTATCAGCGGGATCCCGACAATTGCCGAGAGACAAACACACTCTCTGGAGGGACTTGTCATTAATGTAAATGCCCCTTCTCTATACCGCCTGTTACACCGAAAGCAACTTGTTGCTGAAATCACTTCAACCAAATCGAACGGGCTCGACGATGACGACATTCAATTCAATGCAACGCTCACCCATGACGAGCCTTCCATCAACCTGATGGATGTGCTGATGCAGATGGACTGGATGACTCGCTGGCTCAATGAATCTGCCTTGGACATCCCCATGCTGCGCCGTTTCCTCGTACCCACGAACAGCGATGATCATTCGTATCAGGACTTGCTGCCGCATCTGGACAAGCTGCACGAGGATACAAAGCGATGCGCAGTCACTCCCCAGGAGCTGGCAAAGTTGTATCTGCCGGAAAACATTGACTGGCGCGCAAAGCTTTCCGAGACATTGCTTGATGACAAAGGCCTGGTAAAGGATTTCGCCCCGTCACCCGACGACGATATACCTGGCAAGTTCGACGCGGCGCTGGCCATCGTCGTAGATGCGCTGACTCTGGATACAAATCCCGACAAAGACCTGAAGCTCAAGGTGGACTGCAAAAAGAAACTCAAGGCGCTGCTGCTATCGGCCCATGACCGACAGCTGCACCTGATGGAAAAATTCCTGCAAGAAACGTCTTCACTGCCCATGAATCGTGGCAAAGGTGTCGTGATCTGGAGTGGATCGTCGGTTTACCGGATTCTGAGCGCGGCCATACAGGATCAATACTCCCTCTCTCTTCCCCAGGTTATGCATCCGATTCTGCGCCATGCCGAAGCAAGCGTTCAATTGCGCCTGAGTAACAAGACCCTGTGCTTGTTCCTGAAGCACCCCGAGTGGCTGAGAAAGACAACCTCGCCCTTGAGGATGACGATTGACAGCCTGTACTTTCTGGATCGTTTCAATCATTGCATCGACACAAATTACGTCTCTGAAGAAAGCGTACTGAGCTATCTGGAACTCGCCAACAACTCTGCTAGTGCAACGACACTCAACAGTCTTCTGGCCCGGCTGCTGAACTGGACAACGGCAGAAGTCACCGAGCTGAGTGCAAAGCTGGAATCCGGAAAGGCCCAAACGCTGCAAGCCATTGATTGGATCATGCGCTGCCAGAATACCTGTAAATCCACGGGACTCAGCGCTCAAGCCTTGCTCAAGGCTACGGCCTTGAGTAACGAAAGCCCGGAAAACGCCTGGAAAACTGTCGGAGAAGCCGTGATGGCTGCCAGTCTCTGATCCCACATGCTCAAGGAATGAACATGTCTACTGCGATTGAAAAACAACTTAACGAAAGCTTGCGTGACGCGCAGCTCGGGTTCTACCTGTCGGCAATTGCCCCGAAAGACAAAACACTGGTGCGCCTCGGTATCGACAAGAATATCCAGACTGCCAATGACCTTTATCACTACTGGCTGCTGGATGTGCTGGTCAGCCAGGATGTACCGACCACTCCGGTGGCCTGTGCCATTGCCAGCCTTCAGCAATACATCAGCAGTATCCTGGCCGACATGGAGCCCGGGTACCACACCGCGCATTTTCCGGCGGACCACATCGAAATCTGGCACACCGTGATGCATCACTATCCTGCCTGGGCAACGCATCAGCGTTTGCACTACTTCCCCGCACTCTATCTTGATCCGACACTGCGCAAGACCAGGACCGCAAACTTTGAGCAACTGGAAAACGACCTCAACCAGAACCAGCTCACGGCCGAGTCCGTTGATACGGCAGTGCTGGCCTACCTGAGCAGGCTTGAAGAGGTGGCCAACCTGCAAATGATCAACGGTTATATCGACGGAGTCGATTTAGCCCACAGTACCTATTACTTCATTGCCAGGTCCCGGACTGCCAACACGTGGTACTGGCGTTCTCTGGACATGAAATGCCGCCCCTCACTATCTGGCCCACTGGCACAAAAATACGATGCACCGGAGCCGCAAGCGTGGTCCGATTGGAAACGCGTCGACCTGCCGGTTTCCGAAAGCACTATCGAACGTACCATTCGCCCGGTTGTGTTCAACAATCGTTTGTTTGTGATCTGGGCTGAGTGCATCCAGCAAGACGAGGCGGCTAAAAAAGATCAATCGAAGAAAGCAGCCGCCAATCCCCTGTTCCGTTTAAACATGTGCCACAAAAAATACGACGGCAACTGGAGCACGCCACGTACCTGCCTGCAAAGCTACTTTCCCCACGACGTCACCTCGCTGAAAGACAGAACGCATACCGTTGCAATGGTTGATAAATCGGGGCCTACAGAACGACTGTTGATTGGCCTGTATGTTGAAAAGCCAACTGGCGAGCCAACATCGGTTATCACTTTCGTTTTCGGGATGTCGGTTCACATAGACAAGGACTCTGTAAGCACGTCATCGGTCCTACTCGAGGAACTTAAAGTCAGTGAAGATAGTTATACACATCTGCAGCAGCTGGATGTTCGATCGCAGCCTCTCAAACGAAAACTCCTGTTCCCTTTATTGGCGCCTCACGCCACAGAAAGCAAGCAGACGCCACCCTGCCTTACCTCCCGTCAGGACACTGCACTGGGTACGATAGAACTCATCGACTTCTCAGGCTCATCAATCAAACAGAGCGACAGTTCACCAGAACAGCTTCGCAGCGACATCCGACTGAACATCACCTTCGCCAGACACCTGATCGAACGCGCAGAAAACGGTATGGACACACTGCTCGCCTGGAGCACCCAGTGTCTTGAAGAACCTGGCTTGAAGACCGGGGAGCAGGGGGAGAAGCTGGATTTCTATGGTGCCTACGGGCGCTACTTTGTCGAGCTGTTCCTGTACCTTCCCTGGCTGGTGGCCCACCGTTATAACCAAGAGGGTCAATACGGGAACGCCAAATCCTGGTTGCACTACCTGTTCAATCCCGGTCGGAAAAAGGTCGAAGGCGCCAACCCCGATTACTGGAACGCGGTGCCATTGATCACCGCCACCCCCACCCCGAGCCAGCCCAGCTTTGCCATTCAGAATCCACTGGATCCGCATCAGATTGCCATGAGCCATCCCGTGCACTTTCGCAAAGCCTTGTACATGCTCTATATCGATATTCTGTTCAACTGCGGCGACACGGCCTACCGCCAGTTAACGCCCGAGAGCCTGACGGATGCCAAGTTCTGGTACATACGCGCACTGGATTTACTGGGTCCACGGCTGGATATCAGGCAAACCGATTTGTGGGAGACGGTCTCATTGAAGGAGCTCAGTGAGAACAAGAATCAAGAGTTGCGTGATTTTGAGCAAAGTCTGATCGATGAGAGCAAACACATACCCAGTGACGCCAACCCCAGACAGCCCCCCCAAGTCTGCATACGCCCCTATGCTCCCCCACTCTCTGTACATACGATCGACACACCGCATTTGCGATTGCCCTTCAACCCCGTATTGATTTCACGGTGGGAGAAACTCGAAAGCCGTCTACACAACCTGAGACACAATCTCGATATCGTCGGCCGCCCGTTGAGGCTCCCGCTCTTTGCGCCCTCATCATTCTCTTCCGATATTCTTGCTTCCAGTTCCCCGCGTGCAGCGGAACCCGAAATGGCCCAATACCTGGGTTCAGAGATACCGCCTTACCGTTTCACTATCTGGCATGCCCATGCCATGGGCGCGGTAGACACGGTCATTCAACTCGGCAATTCCCTGATGTCGTTCATCGAACGCAGCGAGCAGTCCAGCTATCAGGAACTGCAACAGCACCACGTCTGGGATATTGCCAATATGGCAGTCGACCTTCAGACCCAGGCGCTGCAAGTCGACCAGAAAACCAGACAAGCGCTGCTCGCCAGTAAAGCCATTGTCGAGAACCGGCTGGACTACTACAGCCAACTGGTCCATGAAGTCGTCAATACTGACGAGGTGGCGGCCAGCGCGTCACACTTGAAGGGACGTATCGCTGAAAAAGTCGTCTATGCGGCACAGGCCGTTGGCGAGGGCCTGAAAGTCATGCCAAATATTTTTGGTCTGGCAGATGGCGGTTTTCGCCTTGAAGGCGTGCCCATGTCCATGGCAACGACCGCTCAAGGGGTGGCAGTCGCCGCCCATGGCATTGGCGACGCCCTCGATCGTGTCGCGCAGTATCGTCGCCGCCATCAGGACTGGAAGCTCGCCCGTGACCAGGCACGGCTCGAAATCGCGCAGATCGAGGCACAGCTGGAGCAGGAAACTGAAAAGGAAACCGCCTCGCGCCTGCTGTTGCAACAGACCCAGACCTCCCTGGCACATGCCCGTAGCTCCTACGAATTTCTCAGCAAACGCTTTACCAATTCGCAGCTTTACCAATGGTTCACCAATCAAATGGCCAGTTTCTACAGCCAGGTGTATGACTCGGCCCTTTCCATGTGCCGGCTCACCGAATTGAGCTGGCGCTACGAAACGATGGTCGACAACTCCACGCAGCCGTTCTTCCAGCATCAGACCTGGAACAGCACCTATCAGGGGCTGGGCCCTGGCGAGCGAATGAAGATGAGTTTGCTGAAGATGAAAAACGCCTACCTGCTGGGCAACGAGCGCGAGCTGGAAATCAGTAAAACCGTGTCGTTGCGTCAGCTCAAGGCGAAAGACAACAACAAGAACGACAATAAGATATCGATCAATAAGAACTGGGAGGACTCACCGCTCCAGGCAGGCGGCACGGAGAAGGTTGACGGGATCAAGTCCGACCTTGTGAAAACCGGCTCGTGCGCGTTCGAACTGACCCAGTCCCTTTTTGAAAATGACTACCCGGGGCACTGTCTGCGCCGAATCAAAAGCATCAGTATCTCTCTGCCCGCCATCCTCGGCCCATACGAAGACATCCGCGCCACGCTGACCCAGACCGACAGCGAAGTCGTCATGCCCGGTGATGGCAAGAGCGTCATGAAAAGTCTGCGCAGCAATCAGCAAATAGCCCTCTCCACCGGCGTCAACGATCACGGTCTGTTCACGCTGAACTTCCAGGACGAGCGCTACCTGCCGTTTGAATACACCGGCGCAGTATCAAAGTGGATACTGTCGTTTCCCAATCATGACGCGCAGAAGGCAATGCTCGAATCGCTCACCGATATCATCGTTCATGTACGGTACACCGCCAGGGTAAATGGAGGTGTGCAATGAGTGAACAATCCCTGGCGACCTACCTTCCAGCTCTGCCCAAGGGCGGTGGTGCGATCAAAAGTATCGGAAACGCAATAGGCTCTGTCGGAGTCACCGGTTCGGCCTCCTGCGAAATTCCACTCCCCGTGTCACCCGGGCGCGGGTATGCCCCGCCCCTTGCACTGCAATACAGCAGTGATCAAGGCAACGGGATTTTCGGTCTCGGCTGGAGGTTGTCCCTGCCCGCCGTTGCAAGACGAACCAGACTTGGTGTCCCAAAGTACGCCGACGATGATTTGTACATTGGCCCCGATGGAGAGGTCTGGATGCCTGAGCGCAATAGAACGACGGGGACCATCCAATCCAGCCAAAAGATGTGCAGCGACGGTAAACAGCAACTGAAGCATACTGTCGTGCGTTACCGACCTCGGGTCGAAACCCGCTTCGATCTGCTCGAACACTGGTCCAGCACAACGGACAAAGCCGGCTTCTGGCTGATGCACAGCGCCGATGGCAGCAAGCATCTTTTCGGAAAAACCCTCTCGGCACGTCGCGCAGACCCCGACACGCCGTTACGCGTCGGAGAGTGGTTGCTCGAAGAAAGCATGAACGCTCACGGGGAACATATTCTCTACGAGTACAAATCCGACACGTCCCCACCCGCGAGGGCTTCTGCCGACTATCGTGCCCAGCGCTACCTGAGCCACGTGCGCTATGGCAACTTCAACGCCGATTCACAGTTGTACCACTGCAGGACTGATGGACTCACGGCTGTGAAATGGCATTTCGAAATGGTCTTCGACTACGGCGAACGAGAGGTATCGCTCAGGGTTCAACCAGCCTATCGGGCGGAGCACCCGTGGCCGATACGCAGCGATCCATTCTCCGACTTCGCCTACGGCTTTGAATTGGGCACTCAGCATTTGTGCCGACAGGTTCTGATGTTTCATTACTTCCCCGAAGAACCATCGATGGGGAGTAAACAGGTACTGGTTCAGCGTCTCTTGCTCCAGTATCAGACCACCTCTTTGACCTACAACCTGCTGACCGCAGCATTGACCCAGGGCTTCGGCGAAAGTACCAGCCAATACCATCCACCCATTGAACTCACCTATACCGACTTTACCCTGGAGCCCGACCCTCGGCGTTACAAACCGTTCGAGGCCCTTTCCCGGCTCAACCACCAACAGCAATTTCAGTTTGTCGATCTGTTCGGAGAGGGACTGCCAGGCATCCTGAACCGAACAGACAAGAACTGGCGCTATAGCCAGCCCCTGCGGGATGAAAAGGGAGGGGACAGGGTCACGTACTCGCAATGGCGCGAGCTTCCACTTATTCCTTTGGCGGACAGCCGCGCACCCACTCGCCAGTTTCTCCACGGTATCGACGACAGCGGGCTCCCCGCCTGGCTGGTCGCGCAAGCTGGACTGAACGGTTTTTTCACCCTGGACCCAAAAGGCGAATGGTCGAATTTCACCCCTCTTGGCGCGGTGCCGACAGAGTTCTTTCACCCTCAAGGGCGACTGGCCAACCTGGCGGGCTCCGGGCTTCCAGACCTGGCCATGATTGGACCGCGCAGTGTGCGCCTGTATGCCAGACAACCTAACGGAGACTTCGCCCCCGCAACCGAGGTACCTCGGCCGATCGATGAAGACGATTTCCCTAAGCCTGGAAACTCGCCCGGCGAATTGGTGGCTTTCAGTGATGTACTGGGAAGTGGTCAACAACACTTGATCCGTATCCGCCACAATGAAGTGAAGTGCTGGCCCAACCTCGGCCATGGACACTTCGGCAAAGGCCGGGTGATCGCAACGCTGGATTTCTCCCATGAGACATTCGATGCCTCAAACATCTTGCTGGCCGATCTGGACGGATCGGGGGCTGTCGATCTTGTTTATCTGCAATTCACCTGCGCGCGTATTTTCATGAACCGGTGCGGGAATGGACTGAGTGATGCAATCGATTTGCCATGGCCCGACGGCCTGCACTATGACCGTTTCTGCCAGGTCAGTGCTTCGGATCTGCAAGGGACCGGCTGCTCCAGCCTGGTTTTCTGCCAGCCCGGTGAATTACGTCGCTATTGGCGCTACGACTTCGTTGACATCAAGCCGTACCTGCTCACGGCGACCAACAACAATATGGGAGCGAGCGGCAGTATCCACTACCGTAGTTCTGCGCAAGAGTGGCTGGACGAAAAGAGACAGTTGCTCAAAAACCAAAAAGACCCTGTTTCACGTTTGCCATTTCCAGTGTTTCTGGTCAAGAAACAGGTCCAGTGCGATGAAATCACCGGCAACAAGCTGACTCAGAGTTTCAAGTATCGACGCGGTTTCTACGATAGCGCCGAACGAAAGTTCCGTGGGTTCGGCCTTTTACTGACAACCGATAGCCCCAGCAACCGGAGCAGCATCCGAACGGGTCCCGAAAGCTCTCCAACGTTGACCAAAAGCTGGTTCCATACCGGAAATACGATAGACCCGGTCAACGTCGATTACGACCGCAGCGATACGGCAGCCATCGCCCTCGGAACGACAATTCAGAACTACGGTGAGAGCTGGAGCCCACGCACACCCATTCATGCCCCGCACAGGACTTTTGTCGAAGCTCGCCGGCGCGAGCTTGCTCGGGCACTCAGTGGTCACATCTTGCGGGTGGAAACATTTGGCCTGGACAACGACACGAAAGCAAAACTTCCGTACTCGGTACTACAACATCGATACCTGGTACGTGAACTCAAAGGGATGGGTGAAAACAGCCCTTACTCGATCATGCATCCCTTGCTCGTGGAGTCCATTCACTATCATTACGAGCGCACTCACGATGACCCTCGCTGCGACCACACAGTCAATCTGCAATGGGACCCATACGGTTATCTCACCCATAGCCTGAAGATCAGTTATGCACGCCGCAAAACAGCCACTGATAAGCCTCCGTTCACGGACACCTGGCAAGCCAAGTGGTGGAAAGATGCCCATGATGAGGATCAGCAGTATTACTACGTGAACGAAACACGATCTGAATTCATCCATGTACGCACGCAACAAGCCAGACACCTGGGCCTGCGTTACCTGCAACGCAGCAATGCTCTGAAGTTGCCGAAAGCTCCGTTGGACGCCGGCCTGGAGCTGCGCTCCATCAGCTATGAAAATCTGCTCAAACTTTGCGATTCAGCAGCCTGGAAGGCCAGGCGGGCCATGACAGGCCTGTCTTTACAGCGTTACCGCAAACCGGATGCAAGTGGCACCTTTAAAGATGGCCAGGCCAGCAACGAAGCCCTGGCTGATCATCTGGAAACTGCCGAACTCAATGATCTGGCACTCAGTGCCTACAACAAACTCAACCATCAGCCGGGCAATACGCCCATTGAAATGACAACGAAGCTGCAGAACGGCGGTTACCGGAAAATGCCCCTCGCATTACCCCCCGACAGCGAGGGGGACAAGCAAGGCAGACTTTGGTCGGTCAGGCGCAACTTCACCACTTACGCAAAACCGGATGGCTTTTTCAGGATTCAGAGTTTCCGTGAAAGCCAGCAGCACGATCCGACCACAATCACCCACGACCCTTATTGCTGCCTGATCAGCGCCGTCAAGCTGCCGGACAACTGCACCACCACGGTCTCTGGTATTGACTACCGGACACTCCAGCCCAAACAGATCACCGACCCCAACGGCAATGTCCAGGAAGCACTGTACGATGCCTTCGGACAAGTGCAGGCCACCACTTATCATAAAAGCAATGCTGACGGGGTAACCGGCTTCAAACCGATTGCCAGCTATATCCGGCGTTACGATGGTCGACCCGACATTGCCATCGAGCAACCGGCAAGAGGAATACAGGATGTCGCCAGCGCCTGCTTCTACGATACGCTCAGCTGGATGGGTCGTATTGCAGCCACGACCCCGGCCGAAATGGAATGGCGCAACCAGGCCGTCGAGCTTGGCGATCTGTTGCCTGGCGGCCATGTCCGCGCCAGTGCCCGGATTCGTCTGAGCAGCCTCGGTACCAAGACATCCTACGAGCAAGAACTCCAGAAGCGGATTGAAAACACTCAACGCGAACCGGTTCACTGCGCGACGATCCAAGCGGACCGGTATTCCACCGACGTCGATAGTCAGTTCCGAATCACGATCGCTTGCTGGGACGGTTTCGGTCGACCATTGCAACGAAAACAGAAGGTCGACCCGGGGACAGCGTGGGTCGTCGACACGGATGGCGCGTTAAGGCAAGTCGGGAACAAACCGCAATCGCACGAAACCAGCCATCGCTGGCGCGTCAGCGAAAGGACTGAATACGACAGCAAAGGCTTGGTGATTCGCGCCTACCGCCCCTACTTCAGTGATCGTCATCGGTACATCAACGATGAGTCCCTGCGTCAATCAGGACTGTGCGATCAGCATTTCCACGACCCGCTGGGCCGCTCTGTCCGCGTCATCAATGCCAAAGGTGACGAGCGTCGGTACACCTATCACCCCTGGTACTCCATCACAGAAGACGAAAATGACACCCAGCCTGAGCAAGCCTCTCAGACAGGAGTCAAGCAATGAGCGCGAACACTCACCGCAACACTCCGACCCTGAGCGTCATCGACGGCCGTGGCCTGCAGGTCCGTGAGGTCACGTACCTGCTCAATGACTCCCTCAAAGAACCACAACCCCGTATCACTCGCTCCCGACATGACATCCAGGGTCAGGACATTGCGCACTATTCGCACCAGATGGAAACAGCTGACCTGCGGCAAGTCAGCAGCCTGTCGGGTGTGGCGTTACTGACCGAAAGCAATGATGCCGGCTGGCGCCTGGAATTCTTCGCCGGGGCGGGAAAAGCACTGGAGAAATGGGACTCTCGCGGTACTCACTGGCAGACCCGTTATGACAGTCAGTTACGCCCAGTTGCGGTTTACGAAAAGCCCAAGAATGAACCGCGCAGGGCAATCGAGCGTTTTACTTATGCAGACAGCTCCGCCGGCTACGCCAACACGAATCGGTGCGGTCAATTGATTCGCCATGACGATTCAGCGGGAAAACGCCTTTTTTCCGGGTACGACCTGAAGGGAAAGTTGCTCAGCGAAACCCGACATTTGTTGAAAAACCAACAAACGCCTGACTGGCCGGAGGATCTCGACGAGCGCGACAAACAACTCGAAACAGGTGCCGGCTACACCACTACCTGGTGGTACGCGCCAACCGGAGAAACCCTCAGACAGAAAGATGCCAGAGGGAATACGCAACACTTCTGGTTCGATGTAGCCGGGCAGCTCAAGAAAGTTGCTTTGCAGCTCCATGGCAGAACCGAACAGCGGCTGATTCTCGACCGGACCCGATACAACGCTCAGGGTCAGATCGAGTCGCAGGTCCTGGGTGAAAAGATCAACCACACTGCCGAATACGCCTCTGAAAACAGGCGAATGAAAAAAATGAAAATTTCGCTCACAGACGGAGGTGTACTTCAGGAAATGCATTATGCCTATGACGCCGTCGGCAACGTCTTGAACGTCGAGGACCATTCAAAGCCTGTGCAGCACAACAACAATCAACAGATCAGACCGATCAATACCTATGTCTACGACAGCCTTTATCAGTTGGTTCAGGCTTCTGGTCGTGAGGAAAAGGGATCCTGCATTCAAAGATCGCTGCCAGAGTGGTCCTCGCGCTCCGGTGATAGGAGCAGGTTGCTCAACTTCGTTCAGAAATATACCTATGATGCACGCGGAAATCTGATTCGATTGCAACACCAACGGGAGGGAAACAACTACACCCGTGAAATGCGCACCGCCCTTGCAAGCAATCGTGCGCTGGCCTGGAAGACCGGCGATCCCTCACCCGACTTTGCAGAGGGTTTCGACGCCAACGGCAATCTGCAGTTGCTGCAAGCCGGGAATCCCCTGGAGTGGGATGCACGTAACCAGCTACAACGCGTGACTCTGGTCGAACGCGCACAGCAAGAGGGGGATACGGAAAGTTACGTCTACGATGGCAATGGTCAACGTATACGCAAGCAACGCGCCACCCAGTCTCGTGCACTCACCCACATCGACGCCGTCATCTATCTACCAGGTCTGGAAATCCGTGAGAAAAACGGTAAACGACTGGACGTCATCACCGTGCAGGCAGGAGATTGCAACGTGCGTTGCCTGCACTGGCGCGATGAAACCACGCCCGCAAAGATCACGAATGACGCCTTGCGCTACACCTTCAATGATCACCTGGGCGCCAACACGATCGAATTGAACGCTGAGGGGAATCTGCTCAGCGAAGAAGGCTATTACCCCTTTGGTGGCACAGCGTGGAGAGCGGCCCCTAACCACGTGGAAGCAAATTACAGAACCATCCGCTACTCGGGCAAAGAGTGCGATGCCAGTGGGCTGTACTATTACGGATCGAGGTATTACGCGCCCTGGCTGCAACGCTGGATCAGTGCGGATCCGGCGGGATTTGTCGACGGGTTGAATCTGTACCGCTTCGTTTCCAACAACCCTCAAAGATACAAGGATCATGCGGGACTCACAAAGTATGAGATCGGCGCCTACAGCTCCCAGCCCGGCGTCCCGGCCCCGGCGTCGACTCGTGCGGCCGTACAGCATGACTCTTCCAGCGCTTTTCTGGACGCAAACGATCTGGAGCACTACAGGCTGGCTTATGACACGATCTGGACCACTCGCTCACTGCTTCACACAGGCGCCGGCAACCAGATCGGCAGCATTGTAAACAGCACTGGCTGGGCACCGGCACTTGTCGGTCGTCTTCGCTTCAATATCGGATCGCCCGCAACCACACCATCCCGGGCACAACACGCGGTTGCTGCAGGCACTGGCCACTGCGACGAATACGCGGCCGTCAGTTCAAGCCTGCTTTCATCATCCGCCCGCAATTCTGCAATACACCCTGTAAACATCGCCGTGATCCCCGGTCATACATTCACGGTGCTGGGCGATCCGAATCAGGATCCACTGGTCATAGATCCATGGGTGACTTATCCATTGCCACATCTGCTCTCGGAAAGCCGATATCCTGCAACGCCCTTCTACTACAACGTAACCCCGCGCATGCCTCAGGATCCCACTTATGAAATCCGCACAGCCGATGTCAATGCGCTTTTACCTGTGTATATGCAAACGGTACTACCGAATACACCATTGATTATCGACATGCTGAATGATGCCCTTACGACTGGCGCCCCAAGCACGTGGGTGTGGAGTCAAATGACGTCCAGCCAACAGTCTGCCGATGTCAACTTCGTGGAAAATGGGCAGTTCTTCAACTTCGCCCATGTCCCACAAGGTCACTATCTTCAGATTGCCAATGAAACCCAATTTACCGAGGATTTCAGAAATCTGTTCCCGACTGGCTATTTCAGGCGGTTCTGAAAGAAGGGCAGCTTTTTGGCTGCCCTTCTTTTTGGCTGGGTGTCCCGTCCTGAATAAGGTTTACACCTATTTCAGGACTAGACAGACTTAAGGCTTGTCTCGCTCAAATTCTCCAAGGGCTGATCACCTCACCCCCCAACGTCGCGCAAGCGTCAGCCATTTACTTTATTCGCGGATTCAAATTACCTTTCAGAGCGCTCATCCGCCCACGGCGGCCTCGATCAAGAGGATTCGGTCATGCAATCGCTCGGCTTCACCTCCGTCCCACCACTGCTCAAGTACCTGCGCCATGCCGAACATCTGGGCATGGCCATCGAGCCTGCATTGGCGGCGGCGGGGTTGCAGGCGCAGCAGTTGAGCGACAACAGCCTGCGCCTGCCGGGTGAAACCCATGAGCGGTTGCTCGATTACTTTTGCGAACACTCGGGCGATCCGCTGTTCGGCCTCAACGCGGCGAATTTCGTCCTGCCCAACTCGTGGAGCGTGCTGGGTTACATCACCATGAATTGCGCGACATTGGGCGATGCCATGAGCCGCATCATGCCGTTCGAAAAACTGGTGGGCGACATGGGTGTCAGCCGCGCCGAGGTACACGACAGCCACGTACACCTGATCTGGAGCTGTCGCTTTGAGCGCCCGCGGATTCGCCGGCATCTGGTGGAAAACGTGCTTGGCTCCTGGCTGCAATACGCACGCTGGATCGCCGATACCCGACTGTCGCCCGCCGCAGTGTGGCTGGAACACTCACTCCCGGCGGGCACGACGCTGGCGCAGTACGAACAGTTTTTTGAATGCCCGGTACTGTTCGATCAGGCGTATTCAGCGCTGATCGTGCCGTTGCCGTATTTGCAGTTGCCGTTGCGCCAGGCCGATGCACATTTGCTGCGCACCCTGGAAGAGCACGCGCAGAGTTTGATGGCGACCCTGGAGGATGCGTCGCTGGAGCAGCGGGTCAAAAGCATCCTGCGCCAGTTGCTCAAGGAAGGCCTGCCGCGCAAGGAACAAGTGGCCGAACATCTCACCGTGTCGGTACGCACGCTGCAACGTCAGTTGCATCAGGCCGGCACCTCGTATCAGCAGATTCTCGATGAACTGCGCCAGGAACTGGCCGAGCATTACCTGCTCAACAGCACCCTGCCGATTCAGGACATCGCCCAGTATCTGGGCTTCAGCGAATCACGCTCCTTTCACCGCGCCTTCAAGAGCCGACGCGGGATGCCGCCCGGTGAGTTTCGGCAGATTCACCGGGTGTCGAACGACGGCTAGATGCTGATCGCGTTGGTGAACACCAGACGATTGCCGAACGGATCGGCGATGGTCATGTCCTGGCTGCCCCAGGGCATGGCCTGAATCTGTGGATGCGAAAACTTGTATTCCTTGGCCAGCAACTGCTGCTGAAACGCCTCCAGCTCATCGGTCTCGATCCGCAGGGCCGAACCCGGTGTTGCATCGCCGTGGTGTTCGGACAAATGCAGCACGCACTCGCCGCGCGAGACTTGCAGGTACAACGGGAAACCGGGTTCGAAACGGTGCTGCCAGTCGATCTTGAAGCCGAGGAAGTCGACGTAGAACTCCACGGCTTTGGCTTCATCGAAAATCCGCAGGATCGGGGTGGTTTTGCCGAAGCTCATGGGTTGCTCCCTGACTGATTGGCCCCAGAGTGTAGCCGGGGTGGATGTCAGCAATTCGGCTTGGTGATGGCTTTCTTTAATTGCAATGTGCCATCACCGTGACGCAGTCAGCAAAATTCAACGAAAGCCGTCGCGCAGATCGCCCTGGCGCGCCAGGAACCGCCCTGCTGTTTGCCCGTTGGCCCGGCCGTCGCGATAACTCAACACACCATTGATCCACACCCCGTCGATGCCTTGCGCGGCACGTTGCGGGTCGTTGAAATCCGCCACGTCACGCACGGTCGCCGGGTCGAACAACACCAGATCTGCCCAGTGTCCTTCACGAATCTCGCCCCTTTCCTTCAGGCCGAATCGCGCGGCCGACAGACCGGTCATCTTGTGCACGGCGGTGTGCAGCGGAAACAGGCCGACATCACGACTGAAATGTCCGAGCACCCTTGGGAAAGCACCCCACAAACGCGGGTGCGGGAACGGGTCTTCCGGCAGACCATCGGAGCCGACCATCGACAGCGGATGAGCGAGGATCCGGCGCACGTCGTTCTCGTCCATGCCGTAATACACCGCGCCCGCCGGTTGCAGGCGTTTGGCGGCGTCGAGCAACGACAGGTTCCATTCGGCAGCGATGTCCATCAGGTCGCGACCGCCCATTTCCGGATGCGGCGTCGACCAGGTGATGGTGATGCGGTGGGCGTCGGTGACCTGCTTCAGGTCCAGGGTCGAAGAACTCGCCGCATACGGGTAGCAATCGCAGCCGACCGGGTGAGTTTTCGCCGCCTCCTCCAGCGAGGCGAGCAACTGCGGACTGCGGCCCCAGTTACCGGCGCCGGCACATTTGAGGTGGGAAATGATCATCGGTGACTGAGCGTGGCGGCCGATGCGGAAGGCCTCGTCCATCGCCTCCAGCACCGGTTCGAATTCACTGCGCAGGTGGGTGGTGTACACCGCGCCGAACGCATTCAATTCTTCGGTCAATTGCATGACTTCATCGGTGGATGCCGAGAACGCACTCGCATACGCCAGCCCTGTGGATAACCCAAGGGCGCCCGCCTCCAGACTTTCACGCAACTGCTCGCGCATGGCGCTGATTTCATCGTCGGTCGCGGTGCGAAACAGATCATCCAGATGATTGCTGCGCAGCGCCGTATGCCCGACCAGCGCCGCCACGTTCAACGTGGGATTGGCCGCTTCCACCGCTGCGCGGTAGTCGCTGAAACGTGGATAGACGAACGCTGCCGCCGAGCCGAGCAGGTTCATCGGATCCGGCGGATCGCCGCGCAAGCTGACCGGCGCCGCACTGATCCCGCAGTTGCCGACAATCACCGTGGTCACGCCCTGGCTGAGCTTGGGCAGCATCTGCGGCTGGCGGATCACCACGGTGTCGTCGTGGGTGTGCACGTCGATGAAACCCGGCGCCAGCACACGGCCAGCGGCGTCGATTTCATCGGTGGCGCGGGCATCGCCCAAGTCGCCGATGCGCGCGATGCGGCCATCGAGGATCGCCACGTCGGCTGCGTAACCGGGGCTGTTGCTGCCGTCGATGACCAGGGCGTTGCGAATCAGGGTGTCGTACAGCATGTCAGTCTCCCAGCGGCAGGTGATCGTCGCCGCCACGGTATTCGTCGAGGGCGAGTTTGATCCGCCGCAGACGTTCTTGATTGTCTTCAGGATTGGCCAGCGCAAGCTCGGTGGCCAGCACGTCGATGGCGAGCAGCATGCCGTAGCGCGCCGCCGTCGGTTTATAGATGAACGAGGTTTCGGCGCCTTGCAGCGGCAGGACGATGTCGGCCAGTTCCGCCAGCGGCGAGTCGGCGCGGGTGATGGCGAGAATCCGTGCGCCGTAGTTGCGCGCCAGCGCCACGGTCTCCAGCAATTCCGGGGTGATGCCGGTCAGCGAACAGACGATCACCACCTGCTCGGCGCTGAGGCTGGCGGCGGTGACGCGCATCATCACCGCGTCGTGGCACACCGCAATCGGGTAGCCGAGGCGCACCAGTCGCACTTGCAACTCATCGCTGCACAGCGTCGAGCAACCGCCGATGCCGAAGGCGTGGATCATCCGAGCCTGGCCCAGCAGTTTCACCGCATCGGCGAAGCGCGATTCATCGAACGCCGCCAGATGCTGACGCAGGGTGGTTTCGATATCGCCGACGATCTGCCCGTAAAACGCCGACTGCTCGGGCGTGCCCGCCGGGTCGAGGAAACGGCTGCCGACGCCGCTGGCCTGGGCCAGTTGCAGGCGCAGATCGCGCAGGTCGCGGCAACCGACGGTGCGGGCGAAGCGCGACAGCGTGGCGGTGCTGACTTCGGCCCGCTGGGCCAGCTCTTCGAGGCTGGCGGAGGCGGCAAATCCTACGTCGTCGAGCATCAGACGGGCGATGCGTCCTTCACCGGCGCTGAAGGAATCCTGACGGGCGCGGATCTGATAAAGGATGTCCATGGCGGATAACTCCGACTACAGCAGGTAAGAAAGACCGACGGTCAGGGCGAAAGCGACAATCGAGATCAGGGTTTCCAGCACCGTCCAGGTCTTGAACGTCTGGGCCACGGTCATGTTGAAGTATTCCTTGATCAACCAGAAGCCGCCGTCGTTGACGTGGGAAAAGATAACCGAGCCCGCGCCGGTCGCCAGCACCAGCAGTTCCGGGTGGGGATAACCCAGACCGATGGCCACTGGCGCGACTACGCCGGAAGCCGTGGTCATCGCCACGGTCGCTGAACCGGTGGCGATGCGCATCAACGCGGCGAACAACCAGCCCATGATCAGCGGCGACAGGTGAAATTCGTGGGCCAGGCCGACGATCTGATCGGTGACGCCGGCGTCCACCAGAATCCGGTTCAGACCGCCACCAGCGCCCACCAGCAAGGTGATGCTGGCGGTCGGTGCCAGGCATTCGTTGGTGAATTTGAGGATTGATTCGCGGTTGAAACCCTGGGCAATGCCGAGCGTCCAGAAGCTCAACAGCGTCGCCAGCAACAGCGCGATCACCGAGTTGCCGATGAACAACAGGAATTGATTGAAGCCGCTGCCGGGCGTGGAAATCAGGTTGGCCCAGCCGCCGATCAGCATCAGCACCACCGGCAACAGAATCGTCGCCATGGTGATACCAAAACCCGGCAGGCTGTCGCGGGGTTCGCGTTCGAGGAATTGTTTTTCCAGCGGGTTATCCGCCGGCAACTGAATGCGCGGCACGATGAATCTGGCGTACAGGGGGCCGGCAATGATCGCCGTCGGAATGCCGATGGCAATCGCGTACAGCAAGGTCTGCCCGACCGACGCCTGATACGCCTGCACCGCCAGCATCGCCGCCGGGTGCGGCGGCACCAGCGCATGCACCACCGACAGCCCGGCGACCATCGGCAAACCGACCATCAGAATCGACACGCCAACCCGCCGCGCCACCGTAAATGCAATCGGCACCAGCAACACGAAACCGACTTCGAAAAACAGCGGCAGCCCCACCAGAAACGCAATGCACACCATCGCCCAGTGAGCGTTCTTCTCGCCAAAGCGCTCGATCAACGTGCGCGCCATCTGCTCGGCCCCGCCGGACTCGGCCATCATCTTGCCGAGCATCGTCCCCAGCGCCACCACCAGCGCAATGTGCCCCAGCGTCTTGCCCACCCCGGCCTCGTACGCCCCCACCACCCCGGACGGCGGCATCCCCGCCACCAGCGCCAGGCCGATGGAAATCAGGGTGATGACAATGAACGGATTGAGCCGGTAACGGGCGATCAGAACGATCAGGGCGATGATGGCAACGGCGGCGTACACCAGCAGCCAATAGCCGAAGGACGGTGTCATGCGGTACTCCTCGAAAGGGTCACGTTCGAATGGGTTGTGAAACTCATAAATCATTTCGAGATCGAGTTTTCAAACCAAGTGAAAGTAATTTTCGTGGAGGGATAAGGGTTGTCGTTTTTGGATATGTCTTGTCGCGAATAATGAAAATCGCGGGGTGGGATTTTCATAATCCTCGGGCACAAAAAAACCGGTGAAAACAAGCAAGCTTGCTTCCACCGGTCTCGGGAACGTCACCTTTTCAGCGTGGACTCACACCATTTCGTTACGAATCCATTCAACCACCGACGTGCGCTTCGGCGTCCAGCCCAGCAGCTCGCGGGCGTGTTTGCCGCGTACGCGGCTGTTGGAGCCGAGGCCGTAGTTGGCCATTTCGTAGCCCCACTCGGCTTCGGCATCTTTCAGTGGCCAGTCTTGTGGCTGGCCCAGATTCAGGGCTCCGGCCATGGCGGTGGTCATGTCGATGAACGACGCCTCGCCGCTTTCGACGAAGTAAAAGGTGCCCGGGATGTTTTTGGTCAAGGCCAGCAGGTACAGCGCCACCACGTCTTCGATGTGCACGTTGGACCAGATGTTCTGGCCGGTGCCGACGTGACGCACCACGCCGCTTTTGCGCGCCTGTTTCAGCAGGCGCGGCAGCTGCACGCTGTCGCGATTGACGCCCAGGCTGTGGCCGTAAATCAGGGTGTTGCAGATGACGGCCGAGTTCACGCCGTCCTGCGCTGCGGCGAGGATCAGATTGTCGATGGCCACGCGTGCGGCCTTGTCGACGGTCGGCTCCGGCAGGTTGTCTTCGAAGTAGATGACGTCGCTGGATTTGCCGCCGGACGCATCGCCGACGATGCTCGAACCGCTGGTGTGCAGGAACACTTTGTTCGAGCCGCGCAGGGCATCGAGCAAGGCTTCGACGGCGCCGCGATGGTCGCTGCTGGCGGCGTTGATCACGGCATCGGCGGCGCGGGCCTGTTCGGCCAGTAACGCGTTGTCGTCGAGGGTGCCGATCACCGGGGTGATGCCCAGTGCTTTCAACTCATTGGCCTGTTCAGCGCTGCGCACCAGACCGGTGACGGTGTGGCCGGCCTGGACCAGACCGGTGGCGATGGAGCCGCCGATAAAACCGGCAGCGCCGGTGACGAATACGTTCATGGAGAAACTCCCTGCGTGAGTAAGTGATGGAGCGAGTATCGACCGGCGAGTCCTGTGGAAAAACCCGCCCACAACCAAATCACTGTTGCGCAGGGATCACGAATCAGCCCTTGAAATCAGCGCTGGCGTAAGCCGCCAGTTTGCTCTGGATGAAGTCCAGGAAGCACTGGATGCGCAGCGCCAGCTGCGAGTTGCGGTAGTACACCGCGTTGATCGGCTGGCGATAACCGCTGTTGAATTCCGCCAGCAACACCTTGAGGCGTCCGGCGCGAATATCGTCGATGGTCATGAAATGCGAGAGGCAGGCGATGCCCTGGCCTTGCAGCGCGAGATGGCGAACCGTCTCGCCGCTGGAGGCGCTGATCGCCGGGGTGATCGGCCAGCGGTCGCCGTGCACGTAACGCAGCGGCCACTGGTTGAGGCCTTCGTTCTGGGTGAAGCCGAGCAACGTGTGTTCGCTCAGGTCGGCCACTTGGAGCGGCGCGCCGTGTCTTTCCAGATACGCGGGACTGGCGACGATCAGCAGCGGACTGCAACCCAGTGAGCGGGCATGCAACGTCGAATCAGCGAGGGTGCCGATGCGGATGGCGACGTCGGTGCTTTGCTCCAGCAGGTCAATGATCAGGTCATTGCTGTTGAGTTCGAGCTGGATGTCCGGGTACAGCCGGCGGAATTCGTCGATGTACGGCACGACGGCGTGGAGCATGAACGGCGACGCGGCGTTGATCCGCAGTCGTCCTGATGGCGTCTGCTGGCGCGAAGACAGGCGCTCTTCGAGCTGGTCCATCTGGTCGAGGATCAGCTTGGCCTGTTCGAAGAAGTACTTGCCCTCCTCGGTCAGGTCCATGCGCCGAGTGGTGCGGTTGATCAGCGTGGTGTCGAGCTTGGCTTCCAGCCGCGACAGCGTGCGGCTGACGGCCGACGGCGTCTGTCCGACCTGCTCGGCGGCGGCGGAGATCGAACCGCATTCGATCACGCAGACGAAAATCTGCAACTCATCGGATCTGGCTTTCACGGGTGTCCTCGAATCGAAAGGCCTGCTGCGCAAGCTCAGGCCTTCGATAGTAGCCGAGCGTCAGGCCTTGAGGCCAAACACCTCGCTCAGATGCTGCTCGTAACGCGCCACATCCGCTTCGATGTTCGGGCGTTTCATCACGTCCACGCAGAGGAAGGTCGGCAGGCCGGTCATGCCGAGGAACTGGTTGGCTTTGTGGAACGGGAAGTACACCGCGTCCACGCCTTTGGCTTCGAAGAAGTCGGTCGGGTCATCGAACGCCTGCTGCGGTGCGTTCCAGGTCAGCGACAGCATGTATTGCTTGCCGTGGATCAGACCGCCGCTGCCGTACTTCTGCGAAGAATCCGAACGGGTGCGACCGTCGCTGGCGTAGAGGCTGCCGTGGCCTTCGGTGAAGACTTCGTCGATGTACTTTTTCACGGTCCACGGTGCGCCCATCCACCAACCCGGCATCTGATAAATGATCACGTCGGCCCAGAGGAATTTGGCCACTTCTTCGGCGACGTCGTAACCCTCGTCGATGAAGGTGGTCTTGACGTCGAGACCGCCGCGATCCAGCACGCTCAACGCCGCTTCGTGCAGGGTGGTGTTGTAGCGACCGTCGGAGTGGGCGAATTTTTTACCGCCATTGAGCAACAGCACTTTTTTCATGGGAGAGCCTCGATCGGATTCCGATGCGCAGCGCAGAGCGCTGGATGGAGAAGTGGAAAAATGGAATGGCGGGCAGATTAGCGATCCGCCTCGCGCGGAATAAGCACCGACGGCGCAAAAATCATTTGAGTAAAACGCACGAATCGATTGCCGATTGTTGCCGTAGGATTGGCCGCCATCTGAATCTGAGGAGTTTTTTGCGATGAGCGAACGCCAGGGTTTCATCCTGCACGCCAAGACCCGCCCGGAAAAAGCCGAAGCCTTCGAAGCGTTTTTCCGCGCCTACGTCGAACCGAGCCGCGCCGAACCCGGCTGCATCGAGTACCACATGCTGCGCGACAAGGAAGACCCGAGCCTGTTCATCTTCTACGAGATCTGGGAAAGCCAGGCGCATCTGGACGTGCACTCGAACCTGCCGCACATGCAGCAGTTCCTGGCCCAGCGCATGGAATACCTGGAGCGGGATTTCGATATCCGCCCGATTGAAATGCTCAGCGATTCGTCCGCTAACCGCTGATCAGCAGATGGGCGCCGAGCGCACCCAGACCGATAAAAAACACCCGCTTGAACAGCACAGCACTGATGCGCTGACGCAGCCATTGGCCGAGCAGCATGCCGAGGACAGCGGGGATCAGCGCCAGCAACGAGGCGCTCAATTCTGCGCCGCCGAGCGACCCGCGCCAGAGCAATCCGCCGGCCAATGCCAGGGTCGATACGGTGAAGGACAGGCCCAGCGCCTGGACCAGTTCATCGCGGCTCAAGCCAAGGGCCTGCATGTACGGGACGGCGGGAATCACGAACACACCCGTGGCCGAAGTGATGACGCCGGTGATTACGCCACACAGCGGGCCGAGCCACGGTTCATGGCGTCGACTGACACTCAGCGTCGGCAGAAACAATCCACTCAACGCATAGAGCAACAGCGCCGCGCCAAGTCCGCGCACCACCCAATGCCCGCCGGCCATACCGATCCACAAGGTGCCAATGGCCGTGCCGAGGAAGATCGCCAGCAGCATCGGCCACAAGCGTTTCACCAGCCCCTGCAAATGCCCGCCGAACGCCAGTTGCCAGACGTTGGTGAGGGTCGCCGGAATGATCAGCAATGCCGCAGCCTGCGACGGAGCCATAGCCAGACCGAGCAGCCCCATGGCGACGGTAGGCAGGCCAAGACCGATCACGCCCTTGATCATGCCAGCGACGACGAAAGTCGCGATCACCAGCAATGACAGGGTCAGACCGAGGTTTTGATAGAAATCTGCGAGTGCGTTCATGGCCATACTTTGCGCCTGCGCGGGTGAACTGAAAATCTGTCATACACTGAGGCAGCCTCTCTCTCAGCAAGAGCCACGCGTCATGCACTTCGACCTCACCGACCTGCGCCTGTACCTGCACATCCTCGACAGCGGCAACATCACCGCCGGTGCTGCACGCAGTCATCTTTCGCTGGCGGCGGCCAGTGCGCGGATCCGGGCGATGGAAGCGTCGCTGGGCACCGAGCTTCTTGAGCGCGGGCGCCGTGGTGTCACGCCGACGCCGGCCGGCAAAGCCCTGGCGCAACATGCGCGGGTGTTGCTGCAACAGGCCGAACGCCTGCAACAGGATCTGGCCGAGTACGCGCGCGGCGTCAAAGGCCAGGTGCGTCTGCTGTGCAACACCACGGCACTCAGCGAATACCTGCCGGAGGTGCTGGCGGATTTCCTGCGCGAGCACCCAAACCTCGACATCGATCTGCAGGAACTGCCCAGCGCCCGCATCACCCACGCCTTGCGTCAGGGCGCGGCAGATCTGGGCATTGTGTCCGACGCGATCGACACCACCGACTTGCAGACCCGAGCCTTTCGCGATGATCCGCTGGTGCTGATTCTGCCTTTGGAACATTCACTGTCTGACGCAACTGAAGTCAGTTTCAGCGACGCTCTGCGCCATGACTTTGTCGGGCTGCAGGCCGACAGCGCTTTGGCGATTTACCTGGAAGAGCAGGCGCTGCACAGCGGCTCGCGGATGCAGATCCGCATCCGTGCTGATGGTTTCGACGGCGTGATGCGCATGGTGGCCCGAGGTGCCGGTCTGGGCATCGTGCCGCTGGCGGCGGTTCAGCGCGCTGCGCCGCAAGCCTTCAAGACCTTGCCGATGAATGAAGGCTGGGCCAGGCGCAAACTGTTGCTGTGTGCCCGCGACATCGCCGCGTTGCCGCCCTATGCCACAGCCTTGTTGCAAGCCTTGGTACTCCCGTAAACATGTTTTTTTCTTCGGCAAATTAAGCACAAGGAATAGCTTGCAAGGTACGTATACATACGTACTATATCGCCAGAGCGAACGTGTTGCCCGATACCCGTTTTCGCACAACGACAACGGACAAGGAAGAACGGATCGGCTCCATTAAACCTACATGGAATGAGGTGACGCGATGGTTGATTCAACGGAGTTTCGTAATGCAATGGCGATGCTGGGGAGTGCCGTCACCATCGTCACGACCGATGGCCCTGCGGGGCGTTTCGGCTTTACCGCCTCGGCGGTGTGCAGCGTGACGGATTCACCGCCGACGCTGCTGGTGTGCGTCAATCGCTCGTCGTCCAATCACGAGCATTTCAAGACCAATGGCGTGCTGTGCGTGAACGTGCTGACTGGCGACCACCAGTCGACGTCCGGCGCATTCGCCAATCGGCAGTTGAGCATGCAGGAGCGTTTTTCCAGCGTGAACTGCCAGACCCTCAAGACCGGTTCGCCGGTGATCGAGGAGGCGCTGGTCAGCCTCGATTGCCGGGTCAGCAAGGTCGACGAGGTCGGCACCCACAGCATCTTCTACTGTGAAATTCTCGAACTGCAGCAACACAGCGAGGCCACGGAAGGCCTGGTCTATTTCAACCGCAGTTACTACCGTCTGAACGACGAACTGCGCCTGGCACCCGAGCAGTGATCCAGACACCCGCCGGCCTCGGCTGACGCCGGCCGGCGGGTCATGACAGGGATGTAACCATGCTATTCAATGAAGACAACTTCGCGGATATCGACCTGAACCTGATCATCATTTTCCTGGTGCTGTTCCGCGAACGCAGCGTGTCCCGCACGGCCGAGCGCCTACGCGTCAAACAACCCGCCATCAGCGGATCGCTGGCACGGCTGCGCAAGCGGTTCGACGATCCGTTGTTTCTGCGCTCGTCGCGAACCATGCGCCCGACCTCGAAGGCCGAGGAACTGGCGCAGGCACTGACACCGGCCATCAAGCAGATCGAAGCGGTGATCCGGCTCTGAAAAACCGGCGAAAAAAAACCTGCGGAAGTTCACTCCCGCAGGTTTCATTTTTTCAGGCCGACTTGAGCGCCTGAGCGTACTCGACCCGGGCCCAGAACGCTGGCAGAAAGCACTCGCTGACCAGCAGCGCCGAGCCATTGCGGGTGAAGCGCGAACGCCGTGCCAGCAGACGTTTGGCCTGTGGCGCGAAGCGATAGGACAGCGCGGCCAACGGCGCACCGGGCGGCAGCAAGGCACATTGGAAGGGTTCGCGCAGGGTCTGCTCCGAGGTGTAGAGAATCTCGGCCAGCGGTCGACGGCCGTAGCCGTTCAGCTCCGCCCAGTCGCCATTCAGCGCCGACACGCTGGTCAGGCTGCGCGCGGTGACACATGCCTCGCCATCGAGTTTCATCACCACCTCACGCACCCAGCCAATGGTGTTTGGCGGCACGTTCAGCGCTTGCGCTTCTTCAGGATTGACCGGGCCATGGGACTGCTCGACGACTTCGATTGAATAATCGCCCATGGCTTTCAGACGTGGGGTCAGTGCCCCGGGCAAAAACAGCCAGTGATGCTCGGAGCCGGTCAATTCCGACAGCGGTCGCGATGACCAGTAATGACTTGTATCCATACCCGCTCACACCTTCCTGGTGATGGTGAATTGTTGGTTGCCGTGGAAGGCCAACCCTTCACCGGCGGTGTCTGTCACTCGGCTCCGTTTTCTTCGGTCACTTCGTGTTTGCTGATGACGCTGATGGTCTGTTCATCGGTCTTGACCGCCGACAGCAGCGAGTCGAGCAATCCCGGGAAACGCACGTCCATGTCTTCACGACGCAGGGACAGCAGGTTTTCCCGACCGTAAGGGCGCTGCCAAATCAGACCGCTGTCGCGCAGAACCCGCCAGTGGTGGGTCATGGTCGACTTCGATGCACCCTTGAGGATCCGGCCGCACGGATGTTCCTGGCCATCGGCCAATACTTTCAACACGGTCAGACGCAGCGGGCTTCCCAATGCGGACAGCACATTTTCCAGAAGGATCTGATCCTGATTGGGATGATTCGGGACGTTCATAGGTAGGTACCCTTGATGATATAGGCGGGAAAAATCCGTCTTGTATTCGTCTATACGAGAACAGTAAGACTATACACAAGATGTTTTTTCCCCGCGACAGCCGCCCCGGAGGCGGCGTCCCGCAAAACAACTACAAATTGCTGCTCTGCGCGGTCTCCAGCGCAGGCGCCTGGAACCCGCCGCCCAGCGCTGCCATCAACGAAACCGAGCTGTCGATGTGCTTGCTGTTGAGGAAGGCCAGGCGCATTTCGTCCTGAATCAATTGTTGCTCGATGTTAAGCGCATCGAGGAACGTGTCCTCCCCGGCCTTGTAGCGCGACTGCGACAGATCGTAAGACGACTGGGCAATCGCACAGGCATCGCGCTGCACGACGATCTGCTGCTCGAACGAACGCAACTGCGTCACCGAAATCGCCACCTCGTGCAGGGCCGAATTCAGCACCCGGTTGTACTGCGCGATGGAGCTGTCGAGTTCGGCATTGCCGGCCTTGAGATCCGAGCGCAGGCGCCCGGCATCGAAGATCGGCAGCGACACCGTCGGCGCCACATTCCAGAACTTGCTGACCCCGGCGAACAGCGCATCACCGGTCAATGCATGGGACCCGGCCGCTGCCACCAGATTGATGTTCGGGTAGAACGTGGTCTTCACCGCCTCGACGTTTTTAGTCTCGGCCTCCACGCGCCAGCGTGCGGCGACGATGTCCGGACGACGGCCCAACAACTGGGCTGGCAACTGCGCCGGCAAGGCCACCACACTGGCTTGCAGATTCGATGGCCGATCAAGCGTGTGCGCACGGTCAACGCCCTTGCCGATCAGCGCCGACAGTTGAAGACGGGCGATTTCGATGTCTTCGTTGGCGCCGATCAACGTCGATTCCGAACGCGCCTTGAGGCTCTGCACCTGCTTGAGTTGCGACAGGTTGTCGAGGCCCGAGCCGTAACGTGAATCCGTCAGCTCCACCAGTTTGCTCAGGCGTTCGAGATCCCGTTGATTGAGCTCCGAGACCTGCCACGCATACGCCAACTGGTTGTAAGCCTTGACCACGTTGACCGCGAGAATCAGCCGCGACGATTGCAGATCGACTTCCGCCGCTCGTGCGCTGTTGAGCGCCGATTCCCAGGCGGCACGCTGGCCGCCCCAGAGGTCGAAGGTGTAGCCGAAATTGACCGCCAGATTGCGTGCGGTGAAGTACTTGTGCCCCTCGCCACTGTAGTCCTCGAAGCGCGACAGCCGACCGCGCGTGACACCCGCCGACGCGTCCATTTCGGGATAGCGTTCGGCGTCGCGCAGGTCGAGAAATGCGTTGGCCTTGGCCACCCGGGCAGCGACTTCCTGCAAGTCCGGGTTGCTGGCGTAAGCCTCTTCGATCAGCGCACCCAGACGTGGGTCGCCCAGCGATGTCCACCAGTCCGCACGCGGCCATTGGGCCGGCGGCAGTTTGTCTTTCAGGCTGTCGGACGGCGCATCGCCGACCGCCAGCAATTTGCCCTGATGATCGATCCCGGCGTAGTTCACACAACCCGCCGCCAACAGGATGGACGCCGCCAGCGGCGCCAGCATCAAACGTGTAATCGAATGCATGTCACGTCCTCACAGGATGGGTTGCGGCACACCGGCCGGCTCGGCTTCGGGTGCGTGGCTCGGTTGCTTGATCGAACTGAGCAGCGTGTACACCGACGGCAGAATGAACAGGGTGAACAAGGTGCCGATCAGCATCCCCACCACAATCACCAGGCCCAGGCCGAAGCGGCTGTTGGCGCCGGCACCGCTGGCGAACAACAGCGGCGCGAGGCCGACCACCATCGCTGCGGTGGTCATCAGGATCGGCCGCAGACGCACCTGCGCGGCATGCTGAATGGCTTGCACGCGGTCCATGCCTTGCTGGCGCTGCAACTCGTTGGCGAACGCAACCATAAGAATCCCGTGCTTACTGATCAGACCGATCAGCGTGATCAGGCCGATCTGGGTGTAGATGTTCATCGACGTCATGCCCAGCGCCAGCGGCACCAGGGCCCCGCAGATCGACAGCGGCACGCTGATCAGAATGATGAACGGGTCGCGGAAGCTCTCGTACTGCACGCTCAGCACCAAGTAGATGATCACCAGGGCCAGGCCGAAGGTGAACGCCAGGCTGTTGCCTTCCTGCACGTATTGGCGGGCGTCGGACTGCCAGTCGAAACTGAAGCCGGCCGGGAAACCTTCCGATTGTTTTTGCAGGAAGCCCACCGCATCACCCAACGTCACGCCCGGCGCCGGAATGGCCTGGAACGTGGCGGAGTTCTGCTGGTTGAACTGGGTCAGGCGATTCGGCTCGACCTTGACGCTGAGAGTGGCCAGCGTCGACAGCGGCACCGGATTGCCCTTCTGATCCTTCACGTAATACAGCTTCAGGGTTTCCGGGGTCAGGCGATCCGCCGACACCGACTGCGGGATCACGTCGTAGGAGCGACCATGGAACGAGAACCGGTTGACGTACTTCTCACCGATCAGGCTGTTCAGCGTTTCGCCGATGTCCTGCATGCGAATGCCCAGGGCGTTGGCCTTGGCCCGGTCGACCTGGATTTCCACCACCGGGTTGTTGAAGTCCAGATCACTGTCGACCACCGCGAACAGACCGCTGGCCTGCGCGGCCTGCTTGAGCTGATCCATCACGTTGTACAGCGCCAGGTATTCCTGATCGCTGCGGATCACCATCTGCACCGGCAGACCACCAGTGGAGCCCGGCAGCGGCGGCATCTGGAACACGAAAATGCTCGTGCCTTCGATCTGGTTCACCCGCGCCTGCAAGTCAGGCTGGATGGTGTTGGCATCGCGGCCGCGCTTTTCCCAGTCCACCAGGTTGATCCCGCCGACGCTGTTGGACAGACCGTCGGAACCGTTCGCCACCCAGTTGCTGTAACCCTCGGGGATTTCGTTGAAGGTCTTGTACAACTCGTGGGCGTAGGCCTCGAGGTAATTCAGGTTGGCGTGCTGCGGCGCCTTGATCGCGGTCAGCAGGATGTTCTGGTCTTCCAGCGGCGCCAGTTCGGTCTGCGCCGAGCGATAGAGGAACGGCAGGCTGAAGAAGATCACCAGCGCCACGCTCAGACTGATCCAGCGCCGCGCCAGCGAACCGCCGAGCAGCGCGCCATAACGACGGGACAGGTACTGGAAGAATCGATCTGCCTTGACCGCCATGAAACCTTCGCTGGTTTTCGCGTCCAGCAGACGGGTACTCATGATCGGCGACAGGGTCAGCGCGACGATGCCGGAAATCACCACGGCGCCGGCCAGGGTCAGCGCGAACTCCTTGAACAGCGTGCCGGTGAGGCCGCCCATCAGACCGATCGGCGCATACACCGCCGCCAGGGTGAAGGTCATCGCCACCACCGGACCCGCCACTTCGCGCGCGCCGATCAGCGCCGCTTCGAACGGGCTCTTGCCCTCTTCGATGTGACGGTGGACGTTCTCCACCACGACGATGGCGTCGTCAACCACCAGCCCGATGGCCAAAACCATCGCCAGCAAGGTCAGCAGGTTGAGGCTGAAGCCGAACATCTGCATCAGCATCGCCGCGCCGAGCATCGACAGCGGAATCGTCACCAGCGGAATCAGCACAGTGCGGAACGTGCCCAGGCACAGGTAGATCACCAGCACCACGATCACCAGCGCTTCGAGCAGGGTGTAGCTCACCTCGTCGATCGACGACTGAATGAAATGCGCCACTTCGAACGGGATCTGCACGGTCACGCCCGGTGGCAGGGTTTCCTGGATCTGCGGCAGCAATTCACGCACGCGTTTGACGATCACCAGCGGGTTGCCGGTCGGCGCCGCGTCCAGGCCGAGGAACAGCGCCGGCACATCGCTCATCGCGCCACTGGTGTCGGTGGAGGCGGCGTTCAGCTCCACGGTGCCGACGTCTCGCACACGGATGATGTGGCCGTTGTCGTTGCGCAGCACCATGTCGCGGAAGTCTTCGACGCTGTTTAGGTCGGTGTTGACCCGCAGGTTGCTGACCACGTACAGGCCTTTGACCTGACCCGGCGCCGCCTGGAAGTTGTTGCCCTCGATCGCCGCCGACACGTCCTGCCCGGTCATGCCGTAACCGGCCAGACGCTGCGGGTCGAGCCACAGGCGCATGGACAATTTCTGCTCGCCCATGATGTTGATCTTGGCCACGCCTTCGATGCCGGCGAACATCGGCTCGACGACGCGGGAGATGTAATCCGACATCTCCGGAATGGTCAGGTTGGAGCTGGCGAACGCGACGTAGGCCACGCTGGTGAAACCGCCGGACGTGCGCTCCACCACCGGGTCGTAGGCGTCCTTCGGCAAGCGGTATTTGATCTGGTTAACCTTGGCCATGACCTCGGTCAGCGCCGCGATGGAGTCACTGTTGAGTGCCATGCGGATCGTCACCTGGCTGCGGCCCTGGGTCGAGGCTGACGACAGATAGTCGATGCCCTCGACCGAGGCCACGGCCTGGCTGATCGGTTGCGTGACGAAGCCTTGCATCAGTTCCGAAGAGGCGCCGGGATATTGGGTCGTGACCGTGATGGTCGACGTTTCCAGCATCGGGTACTGGCGGATCGGCAGGTTCATCAGCGCACGCACCCCGAACAGCAGGATCAGCGTGCTGACCACCACGGCCAGCACCGGGCGGCGAAGAAAGAGGTCGGTGAAATTCATTTTTCCAGCCCACTGAGTTTAAGAGCAATCGTGTCCGGGACACCTTCCACCGCCACGCCGTCGTGGAGTTTGAGCTGGCCGGACGTCACCACCTGCACGCCTTCGGTCAGGCCCTTGTCGACCACCGCCCAGCCATCGCGGCGCTCGCCGACCTTGATGCTTTCACGCTTGACCTTCTGCACCCCGGCCTCGTCGGTGTAGACCGAGAACACGCTCTCGCCGTAGGCGTTGTAGGTGATCGCGGTTTCCGGAATCAGCAGCTCGGCGGTCTGCGGCAGGGTCACCGAGACCCGTGCGTACATGCCGGGACGCAGGCGTTTTTGCGTGTCGGTGATGACCGCTTGAACGTTGATGGTGTGGGACTGATTGATCTGCGGATCGACCGCGACGATCTTGCCGGCGAAGGTCACATCACCCCAGGCATCGACCTTGGCCTGCACGGTCTGGCCCAGTTGCACTTGCGAGCCATCGCGCTCGGCGAGGGTGAAGTTGACGCGCAGCACGCCCGGATCGGTCAGGGTTGCCACCGCGCTGCCGGCCTGAAGGTATTGGCCCAGGTGCGCCTGGCGAATGCCTAGGGTGCCGGCGAACGGCGCACGAATGTGGCGTTGAGCGATCTGCGCCTGCATACGCTCCATGTCGCCCTTGGCCGCGTCGTATTGAGCGCGGGCACTGTCGAAGGCGCGACGGCTTTCGGCGCCCGTCTTGGCCAGTTCCTGAACCCGTGCGAACTGGGCCTTGGCCGATTCGTACTCGCCTTTCAGGCGCACCAGTTCACCTTGCTCCGGCGCGTCGTTGAGCTTGAGCAGCACTTGCCCCGCCTTCACTTCATCGCCGGACTCGAAATCGATGTCCACCACTTTGCCGCTGACTTCAGCCGACACCAGCACCTGGCGCTGGGCTTCGAGTTTGCCGATGGCCTCGAGGTAGTAGGTGTAAGGCTGCTTTTTGACCACGGCCAGACCGACCCGGGTGCTGGGGATCCGTTGCTCGGCCGCCGCCGGTGGCGGCGACCAGAAACGCCAGCCCAGTGCAGCGGATAACACCACCACAAGAACAATAAAGATCAGCGACTTGATAATGTTTCGAGCAAGCATGTGGCACTCCCTTGACTCTTTGCTGCGAGCACAAAAGTTTGAGTTTTAAGAAAATAAAGGTGCAACTAAAGACGGGCGCGTTATCGATCCCTGTGAACTTTCACTTGTAAACGCGCCCGCTTTATTTATCCGCTGTTACGCCGCGGCCAGTACGTTGGTTTTATCCAGGTAATACTTGCCGATACCGTGCAAGTTCAAAGGCGACAACGTGAAGTGCTTCGAACCGGTGTGGATATCGCGGAAGCAACGCTCCAGGAAGTGCGACTTGTAGACGGCTTTGGAACCGGCCATCGAGTAGATCTGGTTGACCGCATTGACCGAGTTCTCGGTCAGCACCGAGGCGGCCAGGCCGACGCGGGCGCTGACCGGTTCGCCGATGGTTTCACCCCGGTTGATCACCTGATGGATCGCATCTTCCAGCAGCAGTTGTGCGGTATGCACCGAGGATATGGCGCGACCGGTCTTCTCGAAGATCACCCCTTCCAGGCCCGGATCGGTGTTCACGGCGCGGTCATTGCGGAAGTGATCGACCGCAGCCCGGGCCACGCCCAGCACGGTGGACATCGCCGCCAGGGTGCCGAACTCGTAGTAACCGGTGGCGTAGGCCCGTGAGGTGCGCGCTTCGGGGGATTGCTTGAGGGTTTCGACATCCAGCGAGAAAGACTTGTGGACGATCACGTTGGAGCACTGGAAGTGATGGCTGCCGGTGCCGCGCATGCCCAGGGTGTCCCAGGTCGGCAGGATGGTGCATTGGCTGGCGGGCACGAAGAACATCCGCACTTCCGGATTAGTGTTGTTTTCGGTGCCTTTGACGGTGGCGGTGCAGACCAGCCAGTCGGCGTGGGCCGAGCCGCTGGCGAACGCCCATTTGCCGCTCAGCAGATACTCGTCGCCCATCGGCAGCGCTTCGCCACCGGAGTGGATGGCGCCGATCACGAAACCGTCGCAGTGGTTGTAGATCGCTTCGGAAGTGGCTTCCGGCAGGTAGTCCGACAGGCGCCCCATAGCCACTTGCACCGCCAGCTGCCAGGACAGCGAGGCGTCAAACCGGGCGAATTCCAGCAGCAGGGCCGAGGTGGTCTGGATATCGACCTGGGACCCGCCGAACGCCTTGGACACCGAGGTCCGGCCAAAACCTTCCTTGAAGAATCGGGACATCACATCCTTGTGCGTCGCATTGGTCTGCTCGCTGTAATCGCGGTGCAGAATAATCAGCGGATTCAGTGCACGCACCTTCTCGAGCCATTCATTGGATTCGGAGGGAAGGCTGTTCCATTGCATTAGATTTTTCATAACGGCTCCTAGCTATTATTTATTTACGATCAGCAGACGAAAAAACAGACAGAACTTTTTATTGTTGTTAAACCCCGATAAAAATGTACGTCTACAGTCGTACATTTTACAAGCACTATTATCAGACTTCTTTCATTTCCCAATAAAAGAGCAATCACTGTCCGACAATAACGCAAGGCGCAAGAGGCCAACGTAACTTGCGCACAAGTTACGTTGCTTGAAACTTTTGGATTACTTCACGCCGGCACGCCGATCACTGACTTTCGACAGTGAGGCCCAGTCCTGATCGGCCTGACCATGGGCCATGCCGTCCAGCAGGTTGTCCTTCAACACGCTGGCAAACGGCAGCGGTACCTGCGCCGCTTCACCGGCTTCCAGCGCCAGGCGCACGTCCTTGAGACCGAGCGACAATTTGAAACCCGCCGGCTCGAATGTTTCATCGACCATCAGCTTGCCGTAGCCCTGATAGACCGGCACGGCAAACAGGGTCGAGGTGATCATCTCGATGAACGCCTCGCGACTGATGCCATAGCCGCCGGCCAGGGTCGAGGCTTCAGCCATGGATTCGATCGCCGAAGCGATCATCAGGTTGGCCGACAGTTTGGCAGCGCAGGCAACTTCAGCCGTGTCGCCTAACGTCCAGGTCTTGCGCCCCAGCACATCGAACAGCGGTTGTACCCGAGCCAGTGCTTCGACGGGCCCGGAGGCGAGAATGTTCAGATTGCCGGCAGCCGCCACATCGACTCGCCCGAGCACCGGTGCCGACACGTAACCAACGCCGCGTGCTTCATGCACGGTCGCCAGTTCTTTGGCCAGCGCCACCGATACGGTGGACATGTTGACGTGAACGGTGCCGGCCCGCAGACCGTCCAGCGCCTTGGCGTCGAAGAACACGGAGCGGATTGCCGTGTCATCGCCGAGCATGGAAATCAGCACCTCGGCCTGCGCTGCCAGTGCCGGTGTCTCGACAGCTTCGGCGCCGGCCGCAGCCAGTGCTTCCAGCGGTGCCGTCGAACGATTCCACACGCGGACCCGATGCCCGGCTTTCAGCAGGTTCAGCACCATCGGTGCGCCCATCGTGCCCAGACCGATAAATCCCAGTTCCATGTCGCGCTCCTCTCTCGATGAGGTGTTCAAAGCCGTTCAGACGATGATGCAGAATTGCGATTGTACGTGTACAAGCGTACATTTCAAGTGCCGCGACGATTCATTCTTCGCGGCAAGGGTTTCAAACACACCTTTACCCAAGGCAAGGAGGCTTTATGCAATTCGGGATCTACACCGTTGGCGACGTCACACAAGACCCTACCAACGCCCGTACCCCCAGCGAATCCGAGCGCATCCAGGCCACCCTGCAAATTGCGCAGAAGGCCGAAGACATCGGACTGGACGTGTTCGCCACCGGCGAGCACCACAATCCTCCGTTCATCACCTCCTCTCCCACCACACTGCTGGCCTACATCGCCGCCAAGACCCAACGCATCATTCTTTCGACGTCCACCACCCTGATCAGCACCAACGATCCGGTGCGCCTGGCCGAAGAATATTCACTGCTGCAAAACCTCTGCGGCGGGCGCATGGACCTGATGCTCGGCCGGGGCAACACCGCGCCGGTCTATCCCTGGTTCGGCAAGAGCATCGCCGACGGTCTGCCACTGGCGATGGAAAACTATCGCCTGCTGCACCGTCTCTGGCGCGAAGAAGACCTCAACTGGAGCGGACGCTTTCGCACCCCGCTGAAAAACTTCACCTCGATCCCCAGGCCCCTCGATGACCTGCCGCCCTTCGTCTGGCACGGCTCGATCCGTACCCCGGAAATCGCCGAGCAGGCCGCTTATTACGGCGACGGTTTTTTTGCCAGCCACATCCTCTGGCCCCGTGAGCATTTCATGGCGCTGGTCGAGTTCTACCGCGCACGGTTTGCCCATTACGGTCACGGCACGCCGGAGCAGGCGATCGTCGGCCTCGGCGGGCATATTTTCATGCGTCGCAACTCGCAGGATGCGCGCCGGGAGTTCCGTCCCTACTTCGACAACGCCCCGGTGTACGGCCATGGCCCGTCGCTGGAAGAGTTCATGGAAATGACCCCGCTGGCCGTCGGCAGCCCTCAGGAAATCATCGACAAGACCCTGACCTTCCGCGAGTACTTCGGCGACTATCAGCGCCAGCTGTTCCTGTTCGACCATGGCGGCATTCCGCTGAAAACCGTGCTGGAACAACTCGACATGTTCGGCAAGGAAGTGTTGCCGGTGCTGCGTGAAGAAACCCGCAAACGCCGCTCGCCGCTGGCGGCCGAAGCGCCGACGCATGCCAATCGCCTGGCCCGTTTGCAAACTCCGTCGGCCGATCCACGCGCCACGGTCAAAGCTGCCCAACTCGACAGCGTGACCGGCCACTGAACCTGTGGGAGCGAGCAAGCCCGCTCCCACATTGGATCAGGCAGCGCCTTTCAACGGGCGCTGCGCATCCATCGCCACCACCACGTCATCGTGGATCAAACGGGCCAGATACTGACCGTAACCGGTCTTGCTCATGCTGCCCGCATGCACCAGCAACTGCGCGTCGTCGATCCAGCCCTTGTGGTAGGCGATTTCTTCGAGGCAGGCGATTTTCAGGCCTTGGCGTTTCTCGATGGCCTGGACGAAATTGCCCGCTTCCATCAACGCGTCGTGGGTGCCGGTGTCGAGCCAGGCCATGCCACGGCCCATCACTGACACGTTCAATTTGCCGCGTTGCAGATAGACGTTGTTGACGTCAGTGATCTCCAGCTCGCCGCGCGGCGACGGCTTGATGTCAGCGGCAATCTGCAGCACTTCGTTGTCGTAGAAATACAGGCCGGTGACGGCGTAGTTGGACTTTGGATCGCTCGGTTTTTCGCAGATGCTCAGGGCCTTGCCGGCAGCATCGAATTCCACCACGCCAAAGCGCTCGGGATCGGCCACGTAGTAGCCGAACACCGTCGCGCCTTCATCACGCGCCGCCGCTTGCAGCAGGGTTTCACCGAAACCGGCGCCGTAGAAAATATTGTCGCCGAGCACCAGGCAGACGTTGTCTTCACCGACGAATTCGCGACCGATGATGAACGCTTGAGCGAGACCGTCCGGGCTCGGTTGCACCGCGTAGCTCAGGCTCAGGCCCAACTGGCTGCCGTCGCCGAGCATGCGCTGAAAGCCCGGCAGATCTTCCGGGGTGGAGATGATCAGGATCTCGCGGATTTCCGCCAGCATCAGCACCGACAGCGGGTAGTAGATCATCGGTTTGTCATACACCGGCAGCGACTGTTTCGAGACGCCCAGGGTGATCGGATGCAGACGCGAACCGGCGCCGCCCGCCAGCAGTATTCCTTTGTACTTGGCCATGCTTTTTTCCTTTCAAGCAGTGAGATTTGAATGACTGAATGTTCAGGCCACGAGGGCTTCGTCGCGTTGCTCGCCGAGGCGCTCCAGTGCGTAGGCACCGGACATCACCCGCACCCACCAGGCGCGGTTGTCCAGATACCAGTCGACGGTTTTCTGCATGCCGCTTTCGAAGGTTTCCTGTGGCGTCCAGCCGAGCGTCGCGTGAATTTTTCCGGCATCGACGGCATAGCGTTTGTCGTGGCCCGGACGATCCTTGACGAAGGTGATCAGGTCGCGGAAGTGCGCAACGCCCGCCGGTTTTTCCGCACCGCGCGCTTCAAGCAGATCGCACAAGGTGCGCACCACTTCCAGGTTGGTCTTCTCGTTGTGGCCGCCGATGTTGTAGGTCTGCCCGACCTCACCGCGCGTGACCACCGCATACAGGGCGCGGGCGTGATCCTCGACGAACAGCCAGTCGCGGATCTGCGCGCCATCGCCGTACACCGGCAACGGCTTGCCTTGCAGCGCATTGAGAATGACGTGAGGAATCAGTTTTTCCGGGAAGTGATACGGCCCGTAATTGTTCGAGCAATTGCTCATCACCACCGGCAGGCCGAAAGTGCGATGCCAGGCGCGGACCAGATGATCGGAACCGGCCTTGGTTGCCGAGTACGGCGAACTTGGCGCATACGCCGTACGCTCGGTGAACGCCGGATCTTCAGGCTCCAGGTCGCCGTAAACTTCGTCGGTAGAAATATGATGGAAACGGAACGCCGCCTGACGCGCCGCGTCCAGTCGGTTCCAGTAACCACGCGCGGCTTCGAGCAGGGTGTAGGTGCCGACGATGTTGGTTTCGATGAAGGCTTGCGGGCCATCGATCGAGCGGTCCACGTGGGACTCGGCGGCCAGGTGCATCACCGCATCCGGTTGCAGCCGTGCGAACAGTTCGTCCAGCGCCGGCTTGTCGCAGATGTCGACCTGGCAGAAACGGTAACGCGGCGAATCGGATACATCGGCCAGCGATTCCAGGTTGCCGGCGTAGGTCAGTTTGTCGACGTTGATCACTTCACATTCGGTCTCTTCAATCAGAAACCGCACCACGGCCGAGCCAATGAAGCCCGCGCCCCCTGTCACTAAAATTTTCATCAGCGCCTCCCCTGGCAAAATGATGACTTAACGTCCTTCGATGCTGTGTGCGGGTCAGTTCAACAACGCGACCCAGTATGGCGACAGTCCTTGTTCGAGAATCAGCAGTGTCTGGATGCAGACGAAGCTTTCGTCAGTGGTTGCCGAGGTTGCGTTGAGCGGGCCGAAACCACCGTCCTGCTTCTGATGGGCAGCGATCCAGTCTTTCGATTCCTGCAGATACGTCGGCTGCGCGTCGAGCAAATACATTGCTGCGATGGCCATGTAAGTACCCACCAGGCTGACCGCTTTGCCCGGCCGGTAATGGAACGAGCCGTTGGCCAGTTGCAGCTTTTGCAGCCAGGCGACGGTCTGTTCGGCATCGACGATGCGTCGGTTGAGAATGAATAGCGTCGACACCACGCGGTACACCGAAAACGCGTCCGGCGGATAACCCGGCTTGTTTGCGAACCCGCCATCGACCGAGCGGCAGCGCAAGGCAAACGCCATCACGCCCTGCTCGTCCGGCGCCTTGGCTTCAAGGGCGTGCAGCGACAGCACCGCCAGGTTGGTGTGCCAGATGTCCGAGCCGAAACCCGGTACATCGCCGAACCCGCCATCGGGGTTCTGGCACGCTTGCAGGTAACGCACGCAACCACCGATATCGTTCGGCAACGCGCCCAGCACTCGCAGCGACAGCACCGCGCAGTAGGTCGCGAACACATCGCTCAGATGACCCGGCTGCTCGGCGAATCCTCCGTCGGTGTTTTGCGAAGCCCTGATGCAATCGATCAGGCTGGCCTTGTTTTCGATTTGCAGACCCAAGGCATGCAAGTCCGAAATCACATGCAGCCCGGAGAACACCTGCCAGGTCTTGTCGGCACGGAAACCCAGCGGCGCGGTTTCGGCGGTCAGCCCGTAGGGCGTTTCATTCGACGCCCGGGCCTTGGCCAGCCACGCCAGATAACGCTGCAGATCAACATTGATGGTCGGCACGCCATTCGGGTGAATGCGCTGCACATCACCACCGCCATCGATCACTTGCAGCTCACGGTTTACCAGCGCCGCATCGTCATGATGAGTGACGGCAGCGACCGGCTCGATGGACTGCAAAGCGTGGGCAGCGGCGAGCTGGGTTTTCAGGCTTTTCAGGTGCAGCGGCAGGTACGTCAGGTTGCCGATGCTGAAGATCCCCGGCTGACGCGGCGGCGCCCAGAACTGGCGAATGAACGGCACGGTCGGGTCATCCGGGGTCGACCAGAAGTAGCCCTTGCCCATGAACAGACCGCCATTGCGCGCGTCATGAAACTCCAGCAACGCCGCCGTCACCGAAGCCCGATCCGCTTCGCTCGCGCCGGACGGCAAGGCCTGAATCGCCTGCAACAGCAACGCCACGTCGTAGGCGGTCTTGATCGGGAATGGCGACTCGTGATTTTTGTACGAGGTGTGCCAGTCGCAACGCACTTTGCCGTTGATCCCGACCCGATCCCAATACCCGCCGTACGCCGGATCGCGGAACAGTGCCAGGGTTTGCAGCAGGAACGAACGGGCCAGATTCGACAGCGCATTGTCGTCGCGCGCATCAGCCAGTTGCGCCAGCACCAGGCTGACCTGCGCACGCACACCGCAACGGGTCAGCGCCACATCGACACAGGATTGGCTGTCGCTGCCGGCCACCCGGCCGATCAGGTTCTCTGCATGAACTTGCAAGTGCCCGACCAACCCCAGCCCCAACGGCTGATTGTCGATACGCGCCAGCAACGCCGTGGCGCTGATGTCGAGATCGATCGAAGTCGCCAGCTCCAGCGGAGTCGACCAGTCGCTGCTGTAAAGGCCGGCGACCGTGGACCGAGCGTAGATCGCTTCGACCTTTTCCAGCAGGCCGTGGATCGCAGCATTGTTCGCCGCGTCCTGCGGCACCCGGCGCTGATAGGCAATCAATGCCGCCAGCGCGTCCAGTTGCAACGCCAGCGTGCGGCAGCGCCCGGAGCCGTGCGGCGTCCAGTAGCGGTCGGCCAGTTCGTGGAAACCGCCATTCGCCGCATCATGCAAACGCATCAGTCCGTCATGGGCAAAACGCAGTTCGACATCGTCGCCGTGCTCGGCCTGATAGAACGTCGCGGCGACCTGATCCTGCAACTGCTTGTCGCTGGAAATCGCCACCTCGCCACTGGCATCGGTCACGGCGAAAAAGCCGCCGTGCTCGATGTCCTTGAGGCCTTGATCAAATAGAAACTGCGGATGCAGTGACATGGTGAATCCCTCTTCCTTGAGGTTAAGCGGCTTTGCTTTCGGTCAGCGACACAACGCTGCCCTGGCACAACTCGATGATGCGCGTCGCGGCGCGGGCGGCACCTTCGCCATCCGGCGCGGCCACTTGCTGATGCGGTGCGTAATAGGTCGAAGCGCCGGTGTCTTTTTCCAGTTCGCCCTGGATCAGTTCGACGATACGATCACGGTCGTATCCGATATGCGTCGGGAAGCCCAGCAACTCCAGACGACGCAGAGCTTCCAGTTCGTGGTATTCGGACTTGGACGACAACAGGAACAGGGTCGGAATATTCATCGCCGCGATTTCCGTTACGGTGATCCAGCCCGGCGCCGAAATCAGCAGGCAGGCTTCACGCAGCAGACCCATCCAGTCCGGGTAGTACGGCACGCAGACGACGCCGTCCTGAGCCTGGATATCCTGACGGCCCAGCAGCACCAGTTTCAGTTCCGGATTGCGCTCGCGCAGGATCTTGAAGCTGTCCAGATACGCAGCGAGCAGCGCGTCCTTGTTTTGCGCAAACATCGTAGTGCCGCTGATCGAAGCCACAATGAACGGCGAGTCGCCGAGGTTCAGTTGCTCGCGCACATTCAATCCGGTCTGCACATTGATGTCGCGGATCATCGGGCCGACAAAATGCGCCTTGCCGCTGACCAGCGCTTCGGCCACCGGCGTGCCCTGATCGAGGGAAGCCACGTACGGTTTGTCGGTCAGCACCAGTTGGCTCTGATTGATCATCCAGTTGAACTGGCTGTGCAGCGCGGTGCGGGCCCGGGCCATTTCCAGCGCGTTGACTTCGAAACCGCCGTCGGCCAGATCATGGTCTTCGAGCTGGCACAGGGTGAAGTCGTAGCGCTCGGTGACGAACACCAGCGGCGTACCGCTGAAAATCGCGGCCAGGCAGGCGGCCATGTTGTAGTCCGACACCAGAGCGGTCGGTTTGTATTCGGCGATCAACGCCAGGTAAGACAGAATCCGCTCACCGGACAAGAAGGTATTGGCGATATAGCCGCCGATGTAATTATTCCAGTCGAGTTCTTTCGACAAGTTGCTCTTTTTCGAGTAATCGACCAAACGACCGGCAATATCCACTACTTCAACGCCAGACTTTTCGAACATCGGCGTGAAGGTCGGCTGCAAGGAAGCCAGTGCCACGGTCAATGGCATGTCCGGGCGCTGCTTTTTAATCGCCTGAGCGATGGACAGCGCGCGCATGTTGTGACCGGAACCGGTTGGATTGGGGGCAAATAAAATCATTCTTGAATCTCCATTAGTTGAACAACGCCATGAACCACAGTGTTTTCCAATACATCCCTTATAACCACCGAGTACGGTTTGATAACGGCACCGTCACCAATATTCAGTGGACCTACCAAGATGGCGCCCTCGCCAATAACGCAACGACTTCCAATGCGCACCGGTGCCTCCTCCCAAGGCAGTGAGCGGAAAGAATGATCATGGGTGGAGGCCACGATCGTGACCCCCTCGGACAATTCGCTGAAGGCACCGACGGATACGCCGCCGGCTGCTTCGATAACCACACCGGTCGCCAGTCGCACGCCGGTGCCCAATTCGATACCGCCCAATTGCGACACGCCGCCCTGGCGGCTGCTGCGCCCGATCAGGATGCAGTCCCGGGCGATTTCCACCGACGCCCCGCCGCGCAATTCGGCATCGATCAAGGCGTCGTCGCTGATGTCCCAGGTCAGGGTGTCAGGGTTCAGCGACTTGAGCCGTGCGACCGACTGCGTGGACCGATCGAGCATCGACGGCAAGCCCTGACGCGCCCGGTCCCGGACTTTGACCAGCACCGGTTCCGGGCTCGGCCGGCCGTCCTCGACCACAGTGCGCTGGGCAATGACCCGCGCCGGGCGACCGACGACGATTGCGTCCGGCGGCACATCGGCGGTCACCAACGCGCCAGCCGCCACCACGGCCCCGGCACCGATGGAAACACCGGCAGTCACGGTGGCCTTGGCGCCCACCCAGACGTTTTCGGCAATCCGAACCGGCGACTGCGCCGTCCCCAGGCACTGCGCACCGGTGGCGAACATGCTGGACTTGCCGACCAACGCGTGCTGCAAATCGCATCTGAAACCGATGAAGCATTCATCGCCGATCTGCACGTTTGTCAGGCGACTGCCGGCACGCACCCAGACGTGCCGGCCAAGCTCACTTGAACTATCAACAGTCGTCGAAACTTCAATTACGTTTATGTCGTCCACAATAAAGCCTCATTCCATTGATGCCGGGCACATAACATTCCGAGAGGCGTGCGTATCCCGCAGATATAAATCCGCCAGTGCACAAATAATTAATTAACTGTTCATTTAAGGCTTCAACTCAAAGCACGCGAGACATTGCGTCCGCGCCACTTATTAACTGTCCGGTTCATTCAACTGTCATTATTCATTAACAACAGATAGAAGTTCACACTTGAGCCAAAGGCCAAGTCAGTTGTCGAGATGAGAAAAAGCCGATTCAAGTCTGTCCGTGACTCAGATGAAGCTCCGTTTTGAGGAATAGTTCTTTAGTACGAATGTTATAGTACAGACGATTTTGTTTTGCAATAGGTGTCAGAATGGTTATCTCGTTTTAGTCTAAAAATTGATTGAACTTTTATGGTGCACGCTTGTACCAAAACCGTTTTATATGCACAGCGTTGGTGCAAATCAGGGAGGAGTGCAGATTTGCTCCAGCGCTTACAGACATCTGGAGGTCGACCCCAGACACTTCGACAGCCCCCACGAACGCTACGGTGACGGCTCTATTTCCCTCTGGCCTGGAGCCGTCATGCCCGCACCTATCACCGTTCTGCGCGACACCCATCCCCTGCCCGTACTCGACGCCTGCAAATGGGAAAAGCTCGAGGGCGACCCGCACACCGTCAACCTCAACGCCTACACCAGCGAAGACGGCAGCAAGATCATGGGCACCTGGATCTGCACCCCGGGCAAGTGGCGGGTGGACTATGTGAAGTGGGAGTACTGCCATTTCCAGGAAGGCTACTGTGTGATTACCCCGGACGGCATGGAGCCGATCCACCTGCGCGCCGGCGACATCTTCGTGGTCGAGCCAGGCATGAAGGGCACCTGGGAAGTGGTCGAGACCGTGCGCAAATATTTCGTGTTCGCCTGATACAAAAAAGCCGGGAAACCACCCGACGTGATTTCCCGGCAACACCTACTGCATCTGAATTGCAGACCTGTGACGAGCACAGGCCTGACGACGATTACTGCGGCTTGCGATAGCTGTTGATGATCGCCGAGAAGTCCTTGCCCCCTTCCCCGCGCTGACTCATCGCCTGATACAACTGCTGCGCCACCGCGCCCAGCACCACTGGCTGATGGGCCTGACGCGCCGCTTCAGTAGCCAGCCCCAGATCCTTGAGCATCAGCTCGGCGCCGAAGCCACCCGTGTAGCCGCGTGAGGCCGGCGCCGTTTCGACGATGCCTGGCCATGGGTTGTACATTTCCGAACTCCAGCAACGACCGGTAGAGCTGTTGATGATCCCGGCGAGCACCGTGGTGTCGATCCCCAGCGCATCACCCAGCGCCATCGCCTCGCTGACGCCAACCATCGAAATGGCGAGCAACAGGTTGTTGCAGATCTTGGCGATCTGGCCGGTGCCGACCTCACCGCAATGCACGATGTTGCGGCCCATCTGCGCCAGCACCGGTTGCAGAGTGGCGAACAGTTCCGGGGTGGCGCCGACCATGAAGGTCAGCGTCCCGGCCGTGGCGCCGCCTGTGCCGCCGGACACCGGCGCATCGGCCATGGCCACGCCTTGTTTGGCAGCCGCCGCCGCCACATCGCGCGCCGTCTGCGGATCGATGGTGCTGCAATCCACTGCCGGCACGCCTTTGCCGATCCCGGCCAGCACGCCGTCTTCACCGAGCCAGACGCTGCGTACATGCACCGCAGCCGGCAACATGGTGATCACCAGTTCAGCATCTTCAGCAGCTTCGCGAGCCGAAGCGCGGATGGTGCCGCCCAGTTGCTCAAGTTCCGCCAGCACGGTCTTGTTCAGGTCCACCAGGTTCAGCGAATGCCCGGCCTTGATCAGGTTGCGCGCCATCGGCGCGCCCATGTTGCCCAGCCCGATAAATGCGATTTTCATGGCCGTTCCTCAGCGCAGGTTGATGGTGGTGTTCACGCCGTCGTTGACGCTGTCGTCGTCGAACCAGCGCGCCGTGACCGTTTTGGTCTGGGTGTAGAACTGCACCACTTGCTTGCCGTACGGGCCGAGGTCGCCGAGTTTCGAACCGCGCGAACCGGTGAAGCTGAAGAACGGCACCGGCACCGGAATCGGGATGTTGATGCCGACCTGGCCGACGTCGATTTCAGTCTGGAATTTACGCGCCGCCGCACCGCTCTGGGTGAACAGGCCGGTGCCGTTGCCGAACGGGTTGGCGTTGACCAGCGCGATGGCCTGATCGAGGGTGTCGACTTCCAGCGCCACCAGCACCGGGCCGAAGATTTCCTGGGTGTAGATCTGCATGTCGGTGGTGACCCCGGAGAACAGGGTCGGGCCGACGAAGTTGCCGTTCTCGTAGCCCGGCACGCTGATGTCGCGACCGTCCAGCTCAAGTTTGGCGCCTTCCTTGATGCCGCTTTCGATCAGATCGAGAATCCGCGCCTTGGCCTTTTTCGAAATGACCGGGCCGACATCGGTGCCCGGCTCGTTGCCGGCGTTGACCTTGAGTTTCTGCGCCAGCGCTTTCAGATCCGGCAGCCACTGTTTGGCCGCGCCCACCAGCACCACCACCGAAGTGGCCATGCAACGTTGACCCGCCGCACCGAAACCGGCACCGACCAGCGCATTGAGCGCCTGCTCGCGATTGGCGTCTGGCAGCACTACGGCGTGGTTCTTCGCGCCCATCATCGATTGCACGCGCTTGCCGTGTTTACCGGCCAGGTCATAAACGTGAGTGCCGACGGCGGTCGAACCGACGAATGAAACGGCCTTGATGTCCTTGTGGGTGCACAAGCCGTCAACCACGTCCTTGCCACCATGGACGACGTTAAGCACGCCAGCCGGGATGCCGGCTTCGATGGCCAGCTCCACCAGCAACATGGTCGACAGCGGATCCTGCTCCGATGGCTTGAGGACGAAGGTGTTGCCGCAGGCAATGGCCATCGGGAACATCCACAGCGGAATCATCGCCGGGAAGTTGAACGGGGTGATGCCGGCGCAGACGCCGATCGGCTGGCGCAGAGTGTAGGTGTCGACGCCGCCGGCCACGTTCTCGGCGAACTCGCCCATCTGCAGGCTGCCGATGGAGCAGGCGTGCTCGACCACTTCCAGGCCACGGAAAATATCGCCCTCGGCATCGGCAATGGTCTTGCCCTGCTCGGCGCTCAGCACCACGGCGATGCGTTTGGAATGTTCGCGGATCAGCGCTTGCAGCTTGAGCATGATGCGCATGCGCGCGCCGATCGGGGTCAGCTTCCAGGTCTGGAAGGCGCGCTGGGCGGCGCTGACGGCAGCGTCGACTTCAGCGGCGGTGGCGAACGGGACTTTGGCCAGCACTTGCTGGGTCGCCGGGTTGACGATGTCGTGCCACTCGGTGGTCTGCGACTCGACCCACTCGCCGTCGATCAGCAGCTTGACCTTCTGGATCGTGGTTTCGTTGGGCGTAAGCGATGCGTTCATGCTGGTCTCCAGAACTTGTTTTTATCGTAGGAGCCAAGGCGAAAGGTTCGCCTTGAGATGAGGCGTGTGTCACGAATTGGTTGTCGGACTGTTTTTGGAGTATAGATGTGCAAACTTCTAATAAGAACGCACATATAAGCCCGTCCATCATGCAAAAAAACATCACCTCTCTAGGCTCGCTGAATTGGGACGATCTGAAGTTTTTCCTCGAAGTCGCCCGTACCCGCAAGGCCAGCACGGCGGCCAAACGCCTGGCGGTGGACTACACCACCGTTTCGCGGCGGATCAGTTCGCTGGAAGCGGCGCTCGGTACCTTGCTGTTCGAAAAGTCGCGCACCAGCGGTTTTGTGCTGACTGCCGAAGGCCAACGCCTGCTGAGTTATGCCGAGTCGATCGAAAGCACGCTGCACATGGCCTGCGAGCAAGTTTCGGGCTCCGGCGTCGCACTGTCCGGGCACGTGCGGATGGGTTGCACCGAAGGTTTCGGCAGCTTCTTCATCACCCCGCAACTGAGCCACTTCGTCGACGCCTACCCGGCGATCTCGGTGGACATCCTGCCGCTGCCACACTTCATCAGCCTGTCCAAACGCGAGGCCGACATCGTCATCGCCCTCGAGCGCCCGGAACACGGGCCGTACGTGTGCTGCAAACTCTGCGACTACCGCTTGCAGCTCTACGCGACCCAGGAATACCTGGACAAACATCCGCCGATCCGCCGCCCCGCCGACCTGGGCAAGCATCAATTCATCAGTTACGTGGATGACCTGGCGTTCAGCTCGGAGCTGCTGTATCTGGCGAACGTGTTGCCCGGTGCCAGCGCCAATTTACGCAGCACCAGCGTGATTGCGCAGTTCGTGGCGGCGCAGCAGGGGCGCTCATTGGCGATTCTGCCGTGCTTTCTCGCGGCTCAGGATCCGCGCCTGTTGCCGGTGCTGCCGGAGGAAATCGATATCACCCGGCAGTTCTGGATGTACTGCCGGGAAGACCTGCGTAAGCTCAAGCGGATCACCCTGTTGTGGGATTACATCCGCGAGGTGACCGAGTGCAATCAGGCGCTGTTGATGGGTGAAACTCGAGAGATGCAGTTCGCCGACTAATCGGCGCTGACCACGATCGACACCCGGCGGTTTTCGGTGCGGCCGACGGCGGTATCGTTGGAGGCGACCGGTTCGCGGCTGCCGAGGCCTTGCAACTGGATGTTCTCTTCTTTCATGCCGACCGAGGTCAGCACTTTGCCGACGCTTTTCGCGCGACGCAGTGACAGCTGCTGGTTATAGGTTTCCTTGCCCGAAGCGTCGGTGTGGCCATCGACCCGAACCCGTTCGATGCCGACACCCAGCAACGCTTTGCCGATACGCTCGACGATTTCTGTACTTTGCTTGTTAAGACTTTCGACATCGCTGCCAAACAACACTTTGCCCGACAGGCCGAACTCCCAACCGTCATCGGTCAGCTCGAAGCCTTGCTGCTTGAGAACCGCGACCTGGGCCGGCGTCAGGCCTTTTTGCGGGGCGGTCTGGCAACCGGTCAGGGCCAGCATGGCCGTCAGCAACAGGGTGGAAAACAGTCGAAAGGAAAGTGAGAACACGGGCATCAGCTCCTGGTTTGAACGGAATCGACCGGGTACTCCGTCCCGGCCGTGAATTGGGCGCCGCGCGACAAACGCTTGGCTTGATACATCGCGGCATCGGCCGCGTCGAGCAAGGTGCCGGGCGTGACGCCATGATCGGGGTAAACCGCGATGCCGATACTGAGCGACGTCACGACACTGCTGTCGCCCGGCAGCGCAATCGGGGTGTCCATGCTGGCGAGGATCTTGTCGGCAATGCGTTCGGCGTCTTCGGTCTTGTGCAAGGGCGTGAGCAGAACGGCGAACTCGTCACCGCCCAGACGCGCCACCAGATCCTCTTCACGCAACTGCGCCCGCACCCGATTCGCCACCGCCACCAGCACCGCGTCGCCGGCGGCATGACCGAAGTTGTCGTTGATGTCCTTGAATCGGTCGCTGTCGAGAAACAGCACCGCCACTTGCTCATTCAACTTGTGGGCACTGCGCAGAGCACGGATCAGGCGGCCTTCGAAAAAGGCCCGGTTCGGCAACCCGGTGAGGCTGTCGTGGCTGGCCTGATGGGCGAGGGTTTCGTTCTCGCTCTGCAAGTGGGTTTGCCAGGATTCGAGTTCATCGAGCAGGGCATTGAAGTCGGTGCCGAGGTTGTCCAGTTCGGCAATTTTTGCCCGTGGCACCCGTCGATCCAGTGCCCGCTCGCTGCGGGCCGCATGCGCCACCGCCGCCAGGCTGTGCAACGGGCCGATGATCCTGCGCAACTGACGCTGCGCCAGGTACAGCGCGACCCAGGCGCTGATCGCCGTGCAGAGAATGATCCCCGCCAGACCGCTCAACAGAAAACGCATCAGGCTGCCACCGTGGCCGATCAGCAAGATCCGCCCTATCTCCCGATCCTGATGCTGGATCGGCAGGTTGATGGGTTTTTCCAGAATGACTCGCGCGACCTGCATCTCCAGCTCGGAAATCAGGCCGTTCTCCGGACGCTGCCAGCGTGCGAGCAATTGGCCCTGAGTGTCCAGCACCTGGGCATCGGCCACTTCTTCGGTCGAGGCGATCAACGCCAGCGCTTCGGTCGCGGCGGCCTTGTCGTTGAACACCACGGCGGCTTCCACGGTGTAACTGATCGAGCGGGCGATCAAGTGCAGGTTGTGATCGGCATAGACCCGCAGCGCCAGCACCCCGAGCAGCGTCAGCGACACGCTGGCCATTGCCACGGCGACCAGCGCCACAATCAGATTGCCACGGCCGATGACCGAGCCCAGGGTCGGACGCCCTGTGGATTTGTCGCGTCTCATGGCACCGCCGGTTTGCGGCGCGACAACTGCAGCACGCTGGGATGAATGCGCACGCCGCTGCGGGCAACGGAGTCAAGATTGACCTCGAACGACACTTGTTCATCGCCGACCCGCAGGCAGAACAGGCTGCCGACCGTGCATTGATCACCGCCTTCGCTGATGCTCAGCACCGGATGGCCGATCAGGGACGCGAACAGCCGGCTGCGTTCGTCTGTGGTGAGTTTGCCGATATAGACTGCGTCGCACTCGCTGACGATGGCTGGATTGTCGGCCAAGAGTCGGCGCACGATGACCGGACGACCCGTGGCCTGGGTCGTGCCCTTGACCAGGTCATCGGTGTATTCGGTCGGGCCAACGATACACAGGCGCAACTGCGCAGGCTCTACCGGCCAGCGCGCGTAACTGAGGATACCGAGAACAACTTGGGTGACGGATTTGGCCCGCTGTTCGGCCATACCCGCAGGGGCTGGAGACTGGGCAGTGGCCACACCCGTGAGCAAACAGAGTACAACGGCAAGCAATGCCTGCTTGCAGACAACTACGCGCTCTGTCGCCCAGACAGCCACCTTCATGCAGGGATTCTCTTGGATCGTTACGAAATGATGCCGCAACGATAGCACAGCGTTGGAACACCAGCGATACAGCGACCTCTGACCGGTCGGTCAATTACCGGCGGCAATCGAAGGCACCTTCATCCTTTATGCGGCGCCCCTTCTTCCAGTTCCAGCATCAGTCCGCTCAAGCGCTTCACCTTGCGTTGCACCGCTTCTTCAAACACGCCGATCCGAGGCTCGATCAAGGTGAACCAGTCCTTGGCCCGGGTAATTCCGGTGTAGATCAGTTCCTTGGTCAACACGGGGTTCAGGGCGTCCGGCAGGATCAGCGCGGTATGGGCAAACTCCGAACCCTGTGACTTGTGCACGGTCATGGCGTACACGGTCTCGACATCATTGAGCCGGCTCGGCAACACGAAACGCACCCCACCGCGCCCGTCGTTACGCGGGAACGCCACGCGCAACACCGACTTACCGGCATCCGGGCCATCGCGCTCGGGCAGTTTCAGGGCGATACCGATGTCACCGTTCATCAACCCGAGGCCATAGTCGTTTCGAGTCATCAACACCGGCCGGCCTTCGTACCATTGCTGGTCGCTCTCGATCAGCCGCGCCTTGAGCAATGCATCGGTGATGCGCTGATTAAGCCCCTCAACACCCCACGGTCCTTTGCGCACTGCGCACAACAACTGGAAGGTATCGAAGGCCCGCAGGACGTCACGCGCCCAATCGACCCAACCCGGGTTCTCGAGCGGCGTTCCGCTCACCGGACGTCGATCGCGCAAAATGCTCAGATAGTGTCGATAACCGTGGGGGCCTTCGCCGTGTCCATCGAGCACCAGGTGCTCAAGTTTCCGGTCGTGCTCGTTCTGAAGTGGCAACGAAAACACATCGCCATGGGTTTTGGCATCCAGCAACTGGCGAGCCTCGTCCGAGAGTTGCTGATTCACCCGTCGCGCCAGTTGACCGATGCCGCTGCCCTCGCCGAAACGCCGTGAGTGACGCAACATCACCACTTGCTGGGCCAGCGGGTGCGAGCTGTCACTGCCTTCTTGCAAACCGCTGTCTTGCAGGGATTCGCCGCTCACCGCTTCCAGCCACTGGCGAGTCTGCGGACTGTACCAACCCGCTTCGGCATCACGGCACAAATCGCCCAGCACCGCGCCAGCCTCCACCGAGGCCAGTTGATCCTTATCGCCCAGCAACACCAGTCGAGCATGAGGCGGCAAGGCATCGAGCAGATTGGCCATCATTTCCAGGTCGATCATGGATGCTTCATCGACCACCAATACATCCAGTGGCAGGCGGTTACCGGCATGGTGGCGAAAATGCCGCGTGCCAGGTCGGCTGCCGAGCAGGCGATGCACCGTGGTCACCTCGGTCGGAATTTTTTCCCGGATGCCTTCAGCGACCTTCAGCGACTGCACCTGCTGACTGATGGACTCGGTCAGCCGCGCCGCCGCTTTACCGGTAGGCGCCGCGAGTCGAATGCGCAGTGGTTGATGCGCCTCGACCGCAGGTGCCTGGAGCAACGCCAGCAGACGTACCACCGTTGTCGTTTTGCCAGTGCCCGGGCCGCCCGTGATGATGCTGAAGGCACTTCGGGTGGCCAGGGCGCAGGCCAGTTTCTGCCAGTCGATGACATCCGCGCGCTGCGCTGGATCGAACAGCTCGTCCAGCCGCCGTGCAAGATCGGACGGTGTCGCTTCCTGCTCCGCGAGCCGCTGGCGCAATGCGCTGTCGATACGCCGCTCGTAGGCCCAATAGCGTCGCAAGTACAAACGCTTGCCGGACAACACCAGCGGGCGCTCCTGCGCCGACGCACCTTCGTCGGCGGCCAGTGCCACCAGCGAACTGCCGGCCAGCACCTTGCACCAGTTCGCTCCGTCGAGGGTTTCGAGCAGTTGCGATGGCAGCAGCAACACGCCGGGTTGCGCATCCCCCTCCGGCGGCAGGGAAAGTGCAAAATCCGGCGCCTTGAGGGTTTCAAACAGATCCAGGCACACATGTCCATGGCCGAGCTGGTGACTGGTCAATGCGGCGGCGAGCAACACCAGCGGATCGACATCGGGTGCCAATTCATGAAGAAAAGCCACGAATGCCTTGTCCAGTGCCCGCAGCCATCCGCGCTCGACCCAGCGGGTGAGCAATAGCAGCAGATCATCGGCACAGGTGAGAGGTGTCAGCTGCGCGAGGCTGTCGGCGGTCAGCGGCGTGGGCAGCAGGTCGGCGAACGTCCGATTCATAGCAATTCTCCCTGCACCCACGCGGGCTCGGCCCTGGGTTGCGGTTTACCCTGGAACATGATGTCCAGACGCTCGATCAGCTCCCGTGGTGGGCGTGCGAAGTAAACGCCACCACCAGGCGCCCGAGTTCCACGCAGAAACAGATACAACGCGCCGCCGATATGCCGGTCGTAGTCGTAATCGGCGAGCCGCGCCTTGAGCTGACGATGCAGTGCTAACAGGTACAGCACGTATTGCAGGTCGTAACGGTTGTCGAGAATTGACTGCTCCATGGCCCGTTCGGTGTACGCGGCGTCATCGACGCCCAGCCAGTTGGATTTGTAATCGGCCACGTAGTACCGGCCCTCGTGCTCGAACGTCAGGTCGATAAAGCCTTTGAACATACCGTTGAGTTGCACCGCTTCGGCGCCGACCCGGGCCACACCGTTGTGAGTGAATTGACGCACCTGTTCGTCGAGCTTGAGCACGTCGACCTTGTGGCTGGCGAACCAGAACTCCATCTCGACCCGATATTGCTTCAATTGCTCAAGCACCACTGGCGGTTGGTCGAGGCCCGCAGGCAGTGGCAGTTTGAGCAAGTGTTGCAACCAGTCGCCGAGGGTGGTGATCCAGCCCTCCCAGCCCCGTCGATTGCAACGCCGGGCGATCGCATCGTCGAGCGACTCGCGGGTGACCGCGAAGCCCTCCTCACCCGCCCACTCGAGCAAACCGTGAAGAAACGTTCCCGGATTCGGTCCACGAGGGAAACGGTGAATATCAGCTCCGCCGGCGATGATCTCGCGCGGTGCTTCAGGATCGAGGCGTTCGTCGTCGAACAGCTTTTGCGCTTGCGGACTGTCGGGGGCTTCGTCGTTGCCAGCGCTCAGCACGTCACTGATGCGCAAGGCACTGTACGAAGCGATCCACCAGTTCTCGCTGGCCCTGCGGCTCGGTAAAAGGGTGGCACGCAGCGTAGCTTCGTTACGCGGAGGCTGGTAAACCTCGCTGGTGGCTTGTGGCATTTCAACAACGCTCAGCGCCGAACAATCCTGTTGCAGATCGTCCAGCCAGCGGGCCAATCCGCTGGATTCATTCAACGTTACGCCGCCGCCCAACAGATAGCCCAGCGCAGAAAGATGCAGCACCGAGCTACTGTGGTTGCCGCGCTTGAGATCCGTCACCCCAAGCCAGCAAGCGTGTTGTGCGCGGGTCAGCGCGACGTAGAGCAAACGCAGATCCTCTGCCAGGCGTTCGGTGTCCGCCACAGCGATCAGTTCCGCGTCGGGCTTCAGGCTGATGCGAGCCTTGCCGGATTCATCGTGGTAGTGCAGCGGCAATCGACTGCCATCTACCGGTTTAGCCGAGCAGATGAAAGGCAGGAACACCAACGGGTACTCGAGCCCCTTGGATTTGTGAATGGTCACGACCTTGACCAGTTGTTCGTCGCTTTCAAGACGCAGGATCTGCTCTTCACCTGCCTGCCCAGACAGCGACAGATGCTCGGCCAGATGGCGGATCAGTGCCTGCTCACCATCGAGTTCCGACGCGGCCTGTTGCAACAACTCCGACAGGTGCAACAGGTTGGTCAGCACCCGCTCACCATCACTGCGGGCAATGAGCATCTGCGGCAGTTGAAAGTCGTGCAGCAGGCGCCGCAACATCGGCAGCACCCCTTGCTTGCGCCATAGCTCACGGTAACCACGGAACTGCATGACCCGGGTTTCCCAGACCAGTTCGTCCTGATTCAGACGCTCCAGCTCAGCCAATGGCAGATTCAGCGTGATGCACGCCAAAGCCGCTTTCAGGGAACGCTCGACATCCGGCTCGGCGCACGCCTTGAGCCACGACAGCAGATCATGGGCTTCCTGAGCGGCAAAGACCGAGTCCTTGTCTGAAAGATAAACGCTGCGGACTCCCCGCGTTGCGAGTTCACCGCGTATCGCCTGCGCCTCTTTACCGTCGCGCACCAGGATCGCAATGTCCGCTGGCCGCAGTCCACGCCAATCCTTGCCCTCCTGCGCAAACCCGACGCGACCGGTCTGCCCGCCATTGAGCAGGGCTGTGATCTCACTGGCGCAGGCTGCCGCCAACTGCTGGCGATAAACTGCCCCGGACAGTGGCTTGTCGGTAGATAGATGCCAGATGTTCAGCGCCGGTACGTCCAGCCCGGCTACCTGCAAATGTTCTTTGCGTCCCTGCGCCTCCACAGGCTGGAACGGCACCGGGTTATCGCCGTTTTTCTCTCGGAACAGAAACGCCCCGCGCCCTTGCTCACGGGCCTCGGCACGCTCGAACACATGGTTGACCGCACGGACCATCCCGTGACTGGAACGGAAGTTGGTGCCCAGGGTATGCAGACGCCCGAACGTGGCCTGCCGGGCTCGCAGATAGGTGTAGATATCCGCGCCCCGGAAGGCATAGATCGCCTGCTTCGGATCCCCGATCAGAAACAACCCGGTCTCGGGGTTATCCTCTTCAATGCGATAGATGCTTTCGAAGATCCGGTACTGCACCGGATCCGTGTCCTGGAATTCATCGATCAAAGCTACGGGGAACTGCTCGCGAATGAGCGTGGCGAGACGCTCCCCGCCGTCGGACTGCAAGGCCGCATCCAGACGCAGCAGCATGTCGTCGAAACCCATTTCGGCTCGACGGCGCTTCTCATCTTCAAAGCGAGCACCAACCCATTTGGCAGCATGCTGCAGCACGGCCGCATCGGGCGTCGGCAAATTGTCGAGACTAGACTTGAGCACAGGCATGGCATCCAGGCCCGGGTGACTCGGCGGCTCGCCTTTCCAGGCTTCAGCCATGCCCTCCGGTGTGAGCCGGGCGAACCCGGTGCCGATATCCAATTGTTCGAGCGTCTCGTCCTCAGCCCAGGCCTTGAGCTTTTCAAACCAGGGTTCGAAATAGCGGGCCTGCATCTTGCGCCCGTCCACGGTTTTGTTGGCGACGCCCTGATGGCAGATGGCGAGCAACTCATCGGCCCACTGCCGCCATGGTCCCTTCAACTCCACCAATGCCGCACGGCGTTCCTGCAGGCATTCTTCGATCAGTTCGGATGGCGTCTGGTCTGAGTTCCCTTCGCGCTCGGTGCCAAACAGCCCCCGTACACGCGGCAACAGGGCCGCCGGCCCTCCCCAGTGACTGCGGACCCAGCTCAAGGCGTCGCCCTGCATCGGGTAGCAGAACAGCCGCCAATAATCGCGCAACACTTCGCCGAGCAGGTCGCTGTGATCGGTTTCCAGGGTCTGGGTAAACAGACTGCCGCTGTCGAACGCATGCTCGCGCAGCATTCGCTGACACCAACTGTGGATAGTCGAAACCGCGGCTTCGTCCATCCATTGCGCAGCGATGTCCAGGCGGTTGGCGCAACCGGGCCATTGTTGCGGATCGAACTCTTCACGCAGTTCATCGATCAGCGCATCAGGGGCAGGCGTCTCGTCACGAAAGAAACGGGCGGCCTCGGCCAGACGTGTGCGTATGCGCTCGCGCAGCTCTTTGGTCGCCGCGTCGGTAAAGGTCACCACTAGAATCTGCGGGGGCAACAGCTCACGACCGAAACCGTTTACCTCGCCTCCGTGACCGAGGATCAACCGCAGATACAACGCTGAAATGGTAAATGTCTTGCCAGTGCCCGCGCTGGCTTCGATCAGTTGGCTGCCCTTTAACGGGAATGCCAGGGCGAGTGGTGGCTGGTTACTCATGCGCCTGCCTCCTCGTGGGCCCATGAGCGCCAAGGTGCCTCGAGCAACGGGCGATAAAGCGCATCACACCAACCGGAGAAGGTTTCATCCGCCTGCAGTGCATCGTAGTCGGGGAACTGTCGGGCAAGAGCCGGGCTTTCGCGACGCTCGCCTTCGTTGTTCTGACCATCACCCTCATAGGTCTTACGGGCAGCCGCTTCAGCCTTGACCGGATCGGTCTGGGCCAGCCATGCAAAAGCCGTTTTTACCGCGACAGGAAGTGGCTGGCGCATTCCCGTCTGCCAGGCGAGCAGCAGATCCTCGAGAATTCGCCGCGCTCGAGTCTGTTCCAGAGGTTCAAGAAGGAGCGTGTCATCACTGGCCACCAGTGCGGTCGTGAGGGAGAGTCCACTGGCACAGGCGACAAGGTGGCTGACCCAGGGCTTGGTCAGGCGATGCCATTTGCGGCTCTTGATCGAGCCTATGCTGTTGGGGATTGTCGTGACCGACAGTACGCCGCCATCGGCGCGCCTGTGCAAACCGCCCAGCCATCCTTCAAGGCGCAGTTCCTGCCATTCAAAATTGATCGGTAGCGCGTTGGTTAGCGGTGTTGGCCATAACGCCAACAGCTGTTGATATCGTTGCAACAAGTCTGGCAAAGGCTCGATCAGCTCTCGTTGAAGGCATTCACCGAACCCGGCCATGGGCAGCAGTCCGCTGTTCTGCAGGCGTCGGGCTTGAGACTCGAGCGCCTGATCAACATTGTCCGGGTGTCTCAAGGCTGCCCCGAGCAAGCTGTCGCTGAGCATGTATCGCTGCAACGCATCCAGTACAAAGGGTTCCTCGTCAGCCTGAGGTACCTGCGCCGCTTCGAAGTAAACCTTGAGTCGCTGAGTGAAAAAGTGTCGGACCGGACTGCGCAGGAAGTCCTGCAGCAGTTCCAGACTCAACGGTTCTTCCTGGACATGGGGGGCAAGCATTGTGGCGACGTCGTTCTGTTCGTGAGGTTGATGCAGCACCTGCCATTCGCTGGCGTAGCTGAAAAGCTTGTCTTCCTCATGGAAGTAGCGCGAACTGAATGGCTGCAACGGATGCTCCTGAGTCATGGCAATCAGGAGGTCCTCGTTGTCGTCGGCCGATCGCCACCCATTGGCGAGATGATCGCGTAACTGGCCGATCAACACAGAGGCTGGCCGCTCACTGTTATCGCGAATGCTGCGACCGACCCAACTGATGTAGAGCTGATGACGAGCGGACAAGAGTGCCTCTAGCAGAAGATAACGATCATCCTCACGACGGGAACGATCTCCCGGCCGGTAGTCGCTTCCCATGAGATCGAAGTCCAACGGTGGTTGAGCGCGTGGATAATCGCCATCGTTCATGCCCAACAGACAAACCAGTCTGAACGGAATCGCGCGCATCGGCATCAGCGTGCAAAAGTTAACGGCTCCGGCCAGAAAGCGCTGCGACAGACGCCCCTGATCCAGCCCTGCCAGCCAGGCCTCACGGACGACGGTCAGTGGCAGCTCGTCCAGCAGATCGACGGCTTCGCAGGTTTCCAGCCAGGTTTCGCGCAACTCCTCGAGTTGAGCCAGCAGGTAGTCGTCATGCTCGTCTTCGGGTTTGAAAAAAAGCTGCATCAACGCCTGAAGCCGATACCCCCATTCCTGTGGCTGCGCGGGCTTCATCAGTTGCTGATGCGAGAGTTCCAGTGCATCCAGCAATGCTACCAACGGGCCGATCAGCGCGGCATCGAGACCACCGATTTCGTCGTACGGCTCGATATCCCCACAGGCGCCGGAACTGCCGACGGCATAACCGAGCAGCATCCGGCGCAAGCCAAAGCGCCAACTGTTTTGCTCCAGCTCGTCGGGCAATCCCAGCTCGACACGTTGCCCGGCATCGATGCCCCAACGCACCCCGGCCCCCTCGATCCAGCGATGCAGGGTCGGCAAGTCTCGCTCCTGCACACCAAACCTGGCGCGTAACGCAGGAACGTCGAGCAGGTCGAGAATTTCACTGACGGGGAAACGACTGTCCGGCAGCTTGAGCAGATGCTCGACAGCGATCAGTAATGGATCCCGTCCGCGCTGCCCCTGATCGGCCATGGTGAAAGGAATGAAGCGTGGATCCTGACGATCCAGCTGACCAAAGACGGCGCGGATATGCGGCGCATAACTATCGATGTCAGGCACCATCACGATCACATCGCGAGGGCGTAATTGAGGGTTGGCACTGAAACGGGCCAAGAGCTGGTCGTGAAGAATCTCCACTTCGCGCTGGGCGCTATGGGCAATATGAAAGCGGATCGAATCGTCTTGAGTCAGATCGACTGCCGGCCAGCGCGCTCGAGTCTCGCTGAGTGGCCGCAGTTCCAGAATATCGTCCTGTAACTGATTGAGCATGTTCTCCGGCTGGGTTTCGCTGAACAGATCGATACGCCCGTTACGAAATGCTGCGCGATAGCTGTCCGGCTCGTCGTAGCTGTCGAGAAGGTTGATGTAATCACGACCTTGCTTGCCCCACGCAGCGAGGAGCGGGTGAGCATGTTGGTGGAGTGATTCCGAGTCCAGCACCACAGGCATGCCGTTTTTGCGGGCTTGTCGCTTGTACTGATGACGTAGTAGATCCTTGTCGGCAACGATATCGGCCCAGTGATAACGACAGGGGTTATGGACGCACAACAAAACCTGGCTGAAACGGGAAAGCCCGGCCAACGCTTCCAGTACTTGTGCGGGCAACGAGGAAATTCCAAAAACGATTACTCGCTGGGGAAGTCCGCTCGGTGCGCTTTCAAGACTGTTGATGCGTTCCATGAATCGCTGGTGCACGCCTGCCCGACTTTGGGCCATGCCTTGCTCGCCCACGTCGTCCAGCAGGGCGCGCCACAACTCTGCCTGCCAGCAACTGGTCGGAGGAAGCGGCTTCGCTTCACCCCTCACATTGCGTAGCTGATGATGCCCCTCTGCCCAATCCTCAAGCCAATCAGCGCGGTAAACCTGATATTGGTCAAAGAGGTCAGCCAAGCGTTCGGACAACTGGTAACGCTTGCGCAGATCGGTGTCATGGGTGAGGAAGCGTTGCAGCGGTTCGAAATGCGGAAGGTTGATAACCTGTGGCAACAGGCGCATCAGACGCCATGTCAACGGTGCCTTGTCGAGCAGCGACTTTGCCGGAATTTCCTCTCGGCCCAACACCATCCGGTAAAGCTGCCACATGAAACTGCCCGGCAGTTGCACATCAATTGCGGCGGCGATACCACAGCCGCCCAAGTCGTCTGCTTCAGGATCCTCAGCCAGTGCCAGCTTGAGCCATTGAGCGATGCCGTTGCTCTGTACGAGTGCAATTTCGTTCTCCAAGGGAGCCAGTGGATAACGCCGCATGATGCTGATCACAAGGCTGCGTAGTTCATCCAGGCTATTGCTCTGAACGACCATGAATGCAGCGTTGAGGGACTGGGTGTCCGGCATGAAGGCTTCCTTGGAAAAGTACAAAAGCTAGGGCTGAACCTTAGCATTGTCGGCCGGCGAGGACAGCCGCAAGGCGTCCGACAATGCTGTACGAACTTTCCTGCAGGCAAAACAAAACCCCAACTGCTTTCGCAATTGGGGTTTCGGAATTTGATCTTGACGATGACCTACTCTCACATGGGGAAACCCCACACTACCATCGGCGATGCATCGTTTCACTTCTGAGTTCGGGATGGGATCAGGTGGTTCCAACGCTCTATGGTCGTCAAGAAATTCGGGTACTGACTCGTGACCGGATGGCCTCGCTTCAGCAAATTGGGTATGTGACAGCTGTCGGTGTTTTGTGAGCGTCGAACTTTCGGTTCATTGCGTCTTCACACACCGCAATCTGGTCTCTTTCGAGTCTACAGATTGCTTGGGTGTTATATGGTCAAGCCTCACGGGCAATTAGTATTGGTTAGCTCAACGCCTCACAGCGCTTACACACCCAACCTATCAACGTCGTAGTCTTCGACGGCCCTTCAGGGAACTCAAGGTTCCAGTGAGATCTCATCTTGAGGCAAGTTTCCCGCTTAGATGCTTTCAGCGGTTATCTTTCCCGAACATAGCTACCCGGCAATGCCACTGGCGTGACAACCGGAACACCAGAGGTTCGTCCACTCCGGTCCTCTCGTACTAGGAGCAGCCCCTCTCAAATCTCAAACGTCCACGGCAGATAGGGACCGAACTGTCTCACGACGTTCTAAACCCAGCTCGCGTACCACTTTAAATGGCGAACAGCCATACCCTTGGGACCGGCTTCAGCCCCAGGATGTGATGAGCCGACATCGAGGTGCCAAACACCGCCGTCGATATGAACTCTTGGGCGGTATCAGCCTGTTATCCCCGGAGTACCTTTTATCCGTTGAGCGATGGCCCTTCCATACAGAACCACCGGATCACTAAGACCTACTTTCGTACCTGCTCGACGTGTCTGTCTCGCAGTCAAGCGCGCTTTTGCCTTTATACTCTACGACCGATTTCCGACCGGTCTGAGCGCACCTTCGTACTCCTCCGTTACTCTTTAGGAGGAGACCGCCCCAGTCAAACTACCCACCATACACTGTCCTCGATCCGGATAACGGACCTGAGTTAGAACCTCAAAGTTGCCAGGGTGGTATTTCAAGGATGGCTCCACGCGAACTGGCGTCCACGCTTCAAAGCCTCCCACCTATCCTACACAAGCAAATTCAAAGTCCAGTGCAAAGCTATAGTAAAGGTTCACGGGGTCTTTCCGTCTAGCCGCGGATACACTGCATCTTCACAGCGATTTCAATTTCACTGAGTCTCGGGTGGAGACAGCGCCGCCATCGTTACGCCATTCGTGCAGGTCGGAACTTACCCGACAAGGAATTTCGCTACCTTAGGACCGTTATAGTTACGGCCGCCGTTTACCGGGGCTTCGATCAAGAGCTTCGCGTTAGCTAACCCCATCAATTAACCTTCCGGCACCGGGCAGGCGTCACACCCTATACGTCCACTTTCGTGTTTGCAGAGTGCTGTGTTTTTAATAAACAGTCGCAGCGGCCTGGTATCTTCGACCGGCGTGGGCTTACGCAGCAAGTGCTTCACCCTCACCGGCGCACCTTCTCCCGAAGTTACGGTGCCATTTTGCCTAGTTCCTTCACCCGAGTTCTCTCAAGCGCCTTGGTATTCTCTACCCAACCACCTGTGTCGGTTTGGGGTACGGTTCCTGGTTATCTGAAGCTTAGAAGCTTTTCTTGGAAGCATGGCATCAACCACTTCGTCGCCTAAAGGCAACTCGTCATCAGCTCTCGGCCTTGAAACCCCGGATTTACCTAAGATTTCAGCCTACCACCTTAAACTTGGACAACCAACGCCAAGCTGGCCTAGCCTTCTCCGTCCCTCCATCGCAATAACCAGAAGTACAGGAATATTAACCTGTTTTCCATCGACTACGCTTTTCAGCCTCGCCTTAGGGACCGACTAACCCTGCGTCGATTAACGTTGCGCAGGAAACCTTGGTCTTTCGGCGTGGGTGTTTTTCACACCCATTGTCGTTACTCATGTCAGCATTCGCACTTCTGATACCTCCAGCAAGCTTCTCAACTCACCTTCACAGGCTTACAGAACGCTCCTCTACCGCATCACTTGCGTGATACCCGTAGCTTCGGTGTATGGTTTGAGCCCCGTTACATCTTCCGCGCAGGCCGACTCGACTAGTGAGCTATTACGCTTTCTTTAAAGGGTGGCTGCTTCTAAGCCAACCTCCTAGCTGTCTAAGCCTTCCCACATCGTTTCCCACTTAACCATAACTTTGGGACCTTAGCTGACGGTCTGGGTTGTTTCCCTTTTCACGACGGACGTTAGCACCCGCCGTGTGTCTCCCATGCTCGGCACTTGTAGGTATTCGGAGTTTGCATCGGTTTGGTAAGTCGGGATGACCCCCTAGCCGAAACAGTGCTCTACCCCCTACAGTGATACATGAGGCGCTACCTAAATAGCTTTCGAGGAGAACCAGCTATCTCCGAGCTTGATTAGCCTTTCACTCCGATCCACAGGTCATCCGCTAACTTTTCAACGGTAGTCGGTTCGGTCCTCCAGTCAGTGTTACCTAACCTTCAACCTGCCCATGGATAGATCGCCCGGTTTCGGGTCTATTCCCAGCGACTAGACGCCCTATTAAGACTCGCTTTCGCTACGCCTCCCCTATTCGGTTAAGCTCGCCACTGAAAATAAGTCGCTGACCCATTATACAAAAGGTACGCAGTCACAGAACAAAGTCTGCTCCCACTGCTTGTACGCATACGGTTTCAGGATCTATTTCACTCCCCTCTCCGGGGTTCTTTTCGCCTTTCCCTCACGGTACTAGTTCACTATCGGTCAGTCAGTAGTATTTAGCCTTGGAGGATGGTCCCCCCATATTCAGACAAAGTTTCTCGTGCTCCGTCCTACTCGATTTCATGACTAAGAGACTTTCGCGTACAGGGCTATCACCCACTATGGCCGCACTTTCCAGAGCGTTCCGCTAATCTCAAAGCCACTTAAGGGCTAGTCCCCGTTCGCTCGCCACTACTAAGGGAATCTCGGTTGATTTCTTTTCCTCAGGGTACTTAGATGTTTCAGTTCCCCTGGTTCGCCTCTTGCACCTATGTATTCAGTGCAAGATAACCATCTTGTGATGGCTGGGTTCCCCCATTCAGACATCTCCGGATCAAAGTCTGTTTGCCGACTCCCCGAAGCTTTTCGCAGGCTACCACGTCTTTCATCGCCTCTGACTGCCAAGGCATCCACCGTATGCGCTTCTTCACTTGACCATATAACCCCAAGCAATCTGGTTATACTGTGAAGACGACATTCGCCGAAAATTCGAATTTCTCAACTAAGAGAACTCACAAATTTTACCTTAGCCTGATCACCACCAGTGAAAGTGGCCATCAGTCTATCTTTCTATCACATACCCAAATTTTTAAAGAACGATCTAATCAAAAGACTAGAAATCAATATTCAACTCGAATATTCATTTCTAAACTCTCAAACTTTCGAAGCAGTTTATGGTGGAGCCAAGCGGGATCGAACCGCTGACCTCCTGCGTGCAAGGCAGGCGCTCTCCCAGCTGAGCTATGGCCCCATAACAAAATTGGTGGGTCTGGGCAGATTCGAACTGCCGACCTCACCCTTATCAGGGGTGCGCTCTAACCAACTGAGCTACAGACCCAATTTCGAGCTTGTAACTGCTAGCTGTGAGCTATCAGCTTGGAGCTTAAAGCTGCTTCTATCGTCTTCTTCAATGAATCAAGCAATTCGTGTGGGAACTTATGGAGCAGCTGATGTCGTCGATTAAGGAGGTGATCCAGCCGCAGGTTCCCCTACGGCTACCTTGTTACGACTTCACCCCAGTCATGAATCACACCGTGGTAACCGTCCTCCCGAAGGTTAGACTAGCTACTTCTGGTGCAACCCACTCCCATGGTGTGACGGGCGGTGTGTACAAGGCCCGGGAACGTATTCACCGCGACATTCTGATTCGCGATTACTAGCGATTCCGACTTCACGCAGTCGAGTTGCAGACTGCGATCCGGACTACGATCGGTTTTATGGGATTAGCTCCACCTCGCGGCTTGGCAACCCTTTGTACCGACCATTGTAGCACGTGTGTAGCCCAGGCCGTAAGGGCCATGATGACTTGACGTCATCCCCACCTTCCTCCGGTTTGTCACCGGCAGTCTCCTTAGAGTGCCCACCATAACGTGCTGGTAACTAAGGACAAGGGTTGCGCTCGTTACGGGACTTAACCCAACATCTCACGACACGAGCTGACGACAGCCATGCAGCACCTGTCTCAATGTTCCCGAAGGCACCAATCCATCTCTGGAAAGTTCATTGGATGTCAAGGCCTGGTAAGGTTCTTCGCGTTGCTTCGAATTAAACCACATGCTCCACCGCTTGTGCGGGCCCCCGTCAATTCATTTGAGTTTTAACCTTGCGGCCGTACTCCCCAGGCGGTCAACTTAATGCGTTAGCTGCGCCACTAAGAGCTCAAGGCTCCCAACGGCTAGTTGACATCGTTTACGGCGTGGACTACCAGGGTATCTAATCCTGTTTGCTCCCCACGCTTTCGCACCTCAGTGTCAGTATCAGTCCAGGTGGTCGCCTTCGCCACTGGTGTTCCTTCCTATATCTACGCATTTCACCGCTACACAGGAAATTCCACCACCCTCTACCATACTCTAGCTCGCCAGTTTTGGATGCAGTTCCCAGGTTGAGCCCGGGGATTTCACATCCAACTTAACGAACCACCTACGCGCGCTTTACGCCCAGTAATTCCGATTAACGCTTGCACCCTCTGTATTACCGCGGCTGCTGGCACAGAGTTAGCCGGTGCTTATTCTGTCGGTAACGTCAAAATTGCAGAGTATTAATCTACAACCCTTCCTCCCAACTTAAAGTGCTTTACAATCCGAAGACCTTCTTCACACACGCGGCATGGCTGGATCAGGCTTTCGCCCATTGTCCAATATTCCCCACTGCTGCCTCCCGTAGGAGTCTGGACCGTGTCTCAGTTCCAGTGTGACTGATCATCCTCTCAGACCAGTTACGGATCGTCGCCTTGGTGAGCCATTACCTCACCAACTAGCTAATCCGACCTAGGCTCATCTGATAGCGCAAGGCCCGAAGGTCCCCTGCTTTCTCCCGTAGGACGTATGCGGTATTAGCGTTCCTTTCGAAACGTTGTCCCCCACTACCAGGCAGATTCCTAGGCATTACTCACCCGTCCGCCGCTGAATTCAGGAGCAAGCTCCCTTCATCCGCTCGACTTGCATGTGTTAGGCCTGCCGCCAGCGTTCAATCTGAGCCATGATCAAACTCTTCAGTTCAAACATCTTTGGGTTTTTAAGAAACCCTAAACTTGGCTCAGCAATCGTTGGTTACATCTTTGATTTCTCGCGGAGTAACTTGTGATGCTGATAATCTTGTTGACTATCAGTCTGACTCCACAAGCACCCACACGAATTGCTTGATTCAGTTGTTAAAGAGCGGTTGGTTAAGATCTTTCGTCTCAACCGAGGCGCGCATTCTACAGCAGCCTCATTTGCTGTCAAGTGATTATTTTCAGAAGTTTTCGAAGATTTCTTCAACAACTTCAACCACTTGCGCTTCCGATCTCTCGTTAGCGGGAGGCGAATTCTACAGCGTTACACGCTGCTGTCAACACCTCTTTTTCTCCGCTTTCGACCGAGAAGATCGAACCGTTGAAAGCACCAGAAAACCGGTATTTCCAACTCCTTCCAGACTTCGATGAACTGAAGCGACCCACTATCGAAACTTACTTAACTCATTGAATCTCAAGGAGTTTTCCGTTTCGACTGCGCCGGAAGTGGGGCGAATTATAGACCTCTGGAATTCGCCGTCAACCCTTATTTTCATAAATCTGTCATATCGGTCAAAAAAGCCCTGAAACGCGAAGGCCGACCTTAAAAGGTCGGCCTTCTTTGCACTGCCCTACTACTTACAAGCTAGGGAATGCGAACTGCGACGCCTCATGGCTCGCGCGCTGCGGCCAGCGCTGAGTGATCGCCTTGCGACGGGTATAGAAGCGCACACCATCCGGACCGTAAGCATGCAGGTCGCCGAACAGCGAGCGCTTCCAGCCGCCGAAGCTGTGGTAAGCCACCGGCACCGGCAGTGGAACATTGACGCCGACCATGCCGACTTCGATCTCGTCGCAGAACAGACGTGCCGCTTCACCGTCACGAGTGAAGATGCAGGTGCCGTTGCCGTATTCGTGATCGTTGATCAGTTGCATCGCCTCTTCCAGGCTGTTCACCCGGACGACGCACAGCACCGGCCCGAAGATCTCTTCTTTATAGATGCGCATCTCAGGCGTGACGTTGTCGAACAGGCAGCCACCCAGGAAGAAACCTTCTTCATGACCGGCAACGCTCAGACCACGACCGTCGACCACCAGGGTCGCACCCGCCGCAACGCCGTCTTCGACATAACCGCTGACCTTGTCGCGCGCCTGACCGGTGACCAGCGGCCCCATGTCCAGACCACAAGAAGTGCCGGCACCGATTTTCAGCGCCTTGATCTGAGGAACCAGTTTGGCCACCAGTGCGTCGGCAACCTGGTCACCCACACACACGGCCACCGAGATCGCCATGCAGCGTTCGCCGCAGGAACCGTAAGCCGCACCCATCAGTGCGCTGACGGCATTGTCCAGATCCGCATCCGGCATCAGTACCGCGTGGTTCTTCGCGCCGCCCAGTGCCTGAACGCGTTTGCCGCGCTTGGTGCCTTCGGCATAGATGTATTCGGCAATCGGGGTCGAACCCACGAAGCTCAGCGCTTTGACTTCCGGCGCTTCGATCAGCGCGTCCACCGCAGTCTTGTCACCGTGCACTACGCTCAGCACGCCTTTTGGCAGGCCGGCTTCCAGCAACAGTTGCGCGATCAGCAGGGTCGAGCTTGGATCACGCTCGGACGGCTTGAGGATGAAGCAGTTACCGCAGACGATCGCCAGCGGATACATCCACAGCGGCACCATCGCCGGGAAGTTGAACGGCGTAATGCCGGCCACCACGCCCAGCGGCTGGAAGTCCGACCACGCATCGATGTTCGGGCCGACGTTGCGGCTGTACTCGCCCTTGAGGATTTCCGGCGCTGCGCAGGCGAACTCGACGTTCTCGATACCGCGCTTCAGTTCACCGGCAGCATCTTCCAGGGTCTTGCCGTGTTCTTCGCTGATCAACTGCGCGATGCGCGCTTCGTTCTGCTCCAGCAATTGCTTGAAACGGAACATCACCTGGGCACGTTTGGCCGGTGGCGTGTTGCGCCAAGCCGGGAATGCAGCCTTGGCGGCATCGATGGCGTGCTGGATGGTTTCGCGGCTGGCCAGCGGCAGCTTGTGGATAGCCTGACCGGTAGACGGGTTGAACACATCGACCGCGCGACCGTTCTCGGTCACCAGTTCGCCATTGATCAAATGCGGGATAACGCTCATCGGGGAACTCCTGAATTCTTGTGCGCAGACGCCCGCAAGGGGCGCCTGCCATTGGCGTATCTATATAGAAGGAAAAATCAGTCGAGCTTGTTCAGCACTTCGCCGACCGCGTCGAACAGACGATCAAGGTCTTGCGGCTTGCTGTTGAAGGTTGGGCCGAACTGCAGGGTGTCGCCACCGAAGCGCACGTAGAACCCGGCTTTCCACAACGCCATGCCGGCTTCGAACGGACGCACGATGGCGTCGCCGTCACGGCCCGCGATCTGGATCGCACCGGCCAGACCGAAGTTTCGAATGTCGATGACGTTCTTCGCGCCTTTCAGACCATGCAGGGCATTTTCGAAATGCGGCGCGACTTCGGCCACGCTCTGCACCAGATTTTCCTTTTGCAGCAGGTCGAGTGCCGCAAGACCTGCGGCGCAAGCCACCGGGTGCGCCGAGTAGGTGTAGCCGTGCGGGAATTCCACAGCGTATTCCGGGGTCGGCTGGTTCATGAAGGTCTGGTAGATCTCGGAGCTGGCAATCACCGCGCCCATCGGGATCGCGCCGTTGGTAACTTGCTTGGCGATGCACATCAGGTCCGGGGTCACGCCGAAAGTGGTGGCGCCGAACATGGTGCCGGTACGGCCGAAGCCGGTGATCACTTCGTCGAACACCAGCAGGATGTTGTGCTGATCGCAGATTTCACGCAGACGCTTGAGGTAGCCCTGTGGCGGAACCAGCACGCCAGCGGAGCCGGCCATCGGCTCAACGAACACCGCTGCGATGTTCGAAGCATCGTGCAGCTCGATCAGTTTCAGCAGCTCATCGGCCAGGGCGATACCACCCTGCTCCGGCATGCCACGGGAGAAAGCATTGCTCGCCAGCAAAGTGTGCGGCAGGTGATCGACATCCATCATCGCCTGACCGAACAGCTTGCGGTTGCCGTTGACGCCGCCAAGGCTGGTGCCGGCGATGTTCACACCGTGATAGCCACGGGCGCGGCCGATCATCTTGGTCTTGGTCGACTGGCCTTTCAGGCGCCAGTAGGCGCGGACCATTTTCACCGCGGTATCGGCGCATTCGGAACCGGAGTCAGTGAAGAACACGTGGTTCAGGTTACCCGGGGTCAGATCGGTGATTTTCTCCGCCAGCTGGAACGACAGCGGATGGCCGTACTGGAAGCCCGGCGAGTAATCGAGGGTGCCCAACTGCCTGGCCACCGCTTCCTGGATTTCCTTGCGGGTATGCCCGGCACCGCAGGTCCACAGACCGGACAGCGAGTCGTACACCTTGCGGCCCTTGTCGTCGATCAGCCAGCTGCCTTCGGCACCGACGATCAGACGCGGGTCGCGCTGGAAGTTGCGGTTGGCGGTGTACGGCATCCAGTGCGCGTCCAGCTTCAGTTGGCTGGCCAGTGGCGACGGCGCGTTTTCAGGCATGTTCATCGGGCAAAACCTCGCAGGGCAATAAGCTTCAGAGCGATAGAAAGCGTTGTTGCAGCTAAATTGCCACGGGGATAAAGTCGGTGAAATTCAACTCTTCTAACCTTCAGTTAGAACTCTGCTAAACAATGAGAACACCAGCATGAGCAGCCGCCGCCCCGATCCACTGGCCCAGGTCAGTGACTTTGACATTCGCCTGCTGCGGATTTTTCGCAGCGTGGTGGAGTGCGGTGGCTTCTCGGCGGCGGAAACCGTACTCGGCATCGGTCGCTCGGCGATCAGCCAACAGATGAGCGATCTGGAACAACGCCTCGGCCTGCGCCTTTGCCAACGCGGGCGCGCCGGTTTCTCCCTGACCGAAGAGGGTCGTGAGGTTTACCAGTCGGCGCTGCAGCTGTTGAGTGCACTGGAGAGTTTTCGCACCGAGGTCAACGGCCTGCACCAGCACTTGCGCGGCGAATTGATCATCGGCCTGACCGACAACCTCGTCACCCTGCCCCACATGCGCATCACCCACGCTCTCGCGCAGTTGAAGGAACGCGGGCCGGACGTGCAGATCCAGATCCGCATGATCGCCCCCAACGAAGTCGAACAAGGCGTGCTCGACGGACGCCTGCATGTCGGCGTGGTGCCGCAGGCCAGTGCGTTGTCGGGACTGGAATACCAGCCGTTGTACAGCGAGCGCTCGTTGCTCTACTGCGCGGTCGGCCATCCGCTGTTTTACGTCGATGACAAACAACTGGATGACGAACGCTTGAACAGTCAGGACGCCATCGCCCCGACCTTCCGTTTGCCGGCGGAGATCCAGGCGCACTATCAGGCGCTCAATTGCACCGCCAGCGCATCCGACCGTGAAGGCATGGCGTTCCTGATTCTGACCGGGCGTTACATCGGCTATTTGCCGGATCACTATGCCAGTCTCTGGGTTCAACAAGGTCGCTTGCGCGCGCTCAAGGCCAGTACCCGCTTCTATGATTTGAGCCTGGCCTCGGTCACCCGCAAGGGTCGCCGCCCTCATCTGGTACTGGAAAGCTTTCTCGAAAGCCTCGCCGCCACCCGCTGACGACCGGGGTTTTATTCGCCCGGGGCTTGTCCCGCGCCGGTGGTTGCGCTATCAACGCAACTGGTTGCACCCCACAGACAAACCCGGAAGTGCCTATGACCTTTGAAGTCCCAGCCCACGGCGGCAAACCCGCTAGCCGCATTCGTCAGAAGAACGAAGAGACCATCATCAAAGCCGCCGAAGACGAGTTCGCCCGTCACGGGTACAAAGGCACGAGCATGAACACCATCGCCACCAAGGCCGGGCTGCCCAAGGCGAACCTGCATTACTACTTCACCAACAAGCTAGGGTTGTACGTGGCGGTGCTGAGCAACATCCTTCAATTGTGGGACAGCACCTTCAACACCCTGACGGCCGAAGACGATCCGGCCGAAGCGCTGACCCGCTACATCCGCGCGAAAATGGAATTCTCCCGTCGCCAGCCGCAAGCGTCGCGGATCTTCGCGATGGAAGTGATCAGCGGCGGCGAATGCCTGACCGAATATTTCAATCAGGATTACCGCGCCTGGTTCCAGGGCCGCGCCGGCGTGTTCCAGGCCTGGATCGACGCGGGCAAGATGGACCCGGTCGACCCGGTGCACCTGATCTTCCTGTTGTGGGGTAGCACTCAGCATTACGCCGACTTCGCCACCCAGATCTGCCGGGTGACCGGTCGCAGCAAGTTGACCAAACAGGATATGGAAGACGCCGGCAACAACCTGATCCGCATCATCCTCAAAGGCTGCGGCCTCACTTCTTCTATATAAGTCGTTTTATGCCATTCACCCTCAGCGGCTTTTGCGAATTCCGCGAAGAGATTCGCAAAAGCCGCTTCATCACCTTCGCCGCGCCGATCGGCAGCCCCGCGGAGGCGCAAGCCTTCATCGAGCAGCACAGCGACTTGAACGCTTCGCATAATTGCTGGGCGTGGAAACTCGGCGACCAGTACCGCAGCAACGACGACGGCGAACCCGGCGGCACTGCCGGGCGGCCGATTCTCGCGGCCATCGAAGCGCAGGACTGCGATCAGGTCGCGGTGCTGGTGATCCGCTGGTACGGCGGCATTCAGCTGGGCACCGGCGGCCTGGCCCGGGCCTATGGCGGCGGCGCCAACAAGTGCCTGCAAGCCGCGCCGAAGATCGAGTTGATCAGCCGCGTGCCCGTGCATTGCGCCTGCGCCTTTGGCGAACTGGCGCTGGTAAAGCTGCGGGTCGCGGATCTGGGCGGATTGGTGGTCGAGGAAAACTTCACCGCCAATGGTGTCGAGTTGCAACTGGCCGTGGGCGAAGCGCACATTGAGTTGTTGCAAACTCAGTTGGCCGATCTGAGCCGTGGGCGAATCCTGCTACAGCGTTGAAGCCCGCCATGTTTTAGGGCACAAGCCGATGTGCTTAAACCCGCAACTTGCCCACATCCGCTGTGCACCCGGCTGTGGATAACCTGAGCACAGGAGGCTGTAACCCTTCTGTCACGTGGCTTTGCGGGATTTGCTCACTTTTCGTCCAATCGCCCATCGCAATGAACAATTTCACGTAAAAACAATTGCTTAGCGTTGTTTATCGCCTTTAGAAGAAAGCCCGGCAGTGCTTATGCCCGGGATTTTGTCTTGCGCACAAATACTGTGGAGCAACCTGTGGATAAGCCGTTCATGGCTGGCGCAGTCGCAGGTTCTGCATGGCTTCGGCGGGGTTGCTCGTTTTTTGATCAGCCAGTTGCGGGCAAAACTGGAGCCTGATCAAAGGCTTTGCCCTCAAGTGGTGCCGTGCAGGCAACCGAATTCGATTCACAGGCTCTGCGCCACAGGCTGGCAAACAGCAGCCACCTGCGTTCCTGACTCAATGGCCAGGAAATTGCTTTATCCACAGGCACAACTCCAAGCAACCCGAGCCTGTCATGCCAAACCCCACGTCCACACCGCGGCTGCAACTGCGCCATATCAGCAAACGTTATCCCGGATGCCTTGCCAATGACGCCATCGACCTGAGCATCGCCCCCGGTGAAATCCACGCGCTGCTCGGTGAAAACGGTGCAGGCAAAAGCACGTTGATGAAGATCATCTACGGCGTCACCCAGGCCGATTCGGGTGAGATGCTGTGGCAGGGTCAACCGGTGATCATGCGCAGCCCGGCCCAGGCGCGGCAGTTGGGCATCGGCATGGTGTTCCAGCATTTCTCGCTGTTCGAGACCATGAGCGTGGCGCAGAACATTGCATTGGCGATGGGTGCAGCGTCCGGTTCGCCGAAACAGCTTGAGGCGAAAATCCGTGAAGTGTCGCGCCGATATGGCATGGCGCTGGAACCCCAGCGACTTGTCCACAGCCTGTCGATCGGCGAGCGGCAACGGGTCGAGATCGTGCGTTGCCTGATGCAGGACATTCGCCTGCTGATTCTCGATGAGCCGACCTCGGTGCTCACGCCGCAGGAAGCCGACGAGTTGTTCATCACCCTGCGCCGGCTCGCGGCCGAGGGCTGCAGCATTCTGTTCATCAGCCACAAACTTGGTGAGGTGCGCGCCTTGTGTCACAGCGCCACGGTGTTGCGCGGCGGCCGGGTGGCCGGGCATTGCGTGCCGGCCGACTGCACCGACCGGCAACTGGCGCAATTGATGGTGGGCGACGCCGCGACCTTGATCGGCGAGTTCACGAAGGTCACCGGTGGCGCGGCGTTTTTGCAGGTCAGCGGTTTGAACTGGCACAACCCGGATCCGTTCGGTTGCTCCCTGAGCGACATCAATCTGCAGGTGCGCAGCGGTGAAATCGTCGGCATCGCCGGCGTGGCGGGCAACGGGCAGGACGAGCTTCTGGCATTGCTCAGCGGCGAGCAAACACTGCCCCGCGATGCAGCGCAAACCATCCGCTTCCGAGAACTCGCCGTCGCCGATCAGCGCCCGGATGCCCGACGCAAACTCGGCCTGGCGTTCGTCCCCGCCGAACGCCTCGGGCATGGCGCGGTGCCGGACATGAGCCTGGCGGACAACGCCCTGCTCACTGCCTTTCAACAAGGCCTGGTCAGCCATGGCTTGATCGAGCGCGGCAAGGTCGAAGCCCTCGCCCAAACGATCATCCAGCGCTTCGGCGTGAAAACCCCGGACACCCAGACCGCCGCCCGCAGCCTGTCCGGCGGCAACCTGCAGAAATTCATCCTCGGCCGGGAAATCCTCCAGCAACCGAAACTGCTGATCGCCGCGCACCCGACCTGGGGCGTGGATGTCGGCGCGGCGGCCACCATTCATCGGGCGCTGATTGCCCTGCGCGATGCCGGGGCGGCGATTCTGGTGATCTCCGAAGACCTCGACGAACTGTTCCAGATCAGCGACCGCCTCGGCGCGCTGTGCGGCGGGCGCCTGTCGGTGTTGCAGGACACGGCGCAAACCCGCCTCAGCGACGTCGGCGGCTGGATGGCCGGCCAGTTCGACACCCCTCAATCACAACCGGCCACGGTTTAACGGAGTTTTCCCATGTTGCTTTCCCTCGAACCCCGTGGCCGGCAATCGCGCCTGATGCTGTGGTGCTCGCCGGTGCTGGCGGCGGCGCTGACGCTGGTCTGCGGATCGTTGCTGTTCGTCGCCCTTGGCCATGATCCGCTGAAGACTTTGCACACCTTGTTGATCGCCCCGGTCAGCGACCTGTACGGCATCTGCGAACTGCTGGTCAAAACCCTGCCGATCCTGTTGTGTGCGTTGGGCCTTGCAGTGGCTTATCAGGCGCGGATCTGGAACATCGGCGCCGAAGGCCAGTTGCTGCTCGGCGCCCTGGCGGGCAGTGCGCTGGCGGTGAACATCATCGATCTGCAAAGCCGCTGGGCGCTGGTGCTGATCCTGCTCACCGGCACGTTCGCCGGCGCCGCGTGGGCCGGACTCACCGCCTGGTTGCGTACCCGCTTCAACGCCAACGAAATCCTCACCAGCATCATGCTCAATTACATCGCGCTGAACCTGTTGCTGTTTTGCGTGCACGGGCCGCTGAAAGATCCGGCCGGATTCAACTTTCCCGAGTCGGCAATGTTCAGCGACGCCAGCCGCCTGCCGCTGTTGATGGAGGACGGGCGGGCGCACATCGGCGTGTATTTCGCCTTGCTCGCGTTGGTCGCGGTGTGGGTGTTGTTGCAGAAAAGCTTCGTCGGTTTCCAGATCAAGGTGCTGGGCCTGGACAAGCGTGCGGCAGGGTTTGTCGGGTTTCGCGAGAAGCGTCTGATCTGGCTCGCACTGCTGATCAGCGGAGGATTGGCGGGACTGGCCGGTGTCTGCGAAGTCACCGGACCGATCGGCCAACTGGTGCCGCAGGTCTCACCGGGTTACGGCTATGCGGCGATCACCGTGACGTTTCTCGGCAGGCTCAATCCGATCGGCATTCTGTTTTCCAGCCTGTTGATGGCGCTGCTGTACATCGGTGGCGAGAGCGCGCAGATGACGCTGAATCTACCGCAGGCGATCACTCAGTTATTTCAGGGAATGATGCTGTTTTTCCTGCTGGCCTGTGACGTGCTGATCCTCTATCGGCCACGCCTGAACCTGCGCTGGGTGCGGCGCACTTCTACCACCGCCGTAACCGCCGGAGCGCTGTAATGGATATCGATCTGTTGAGCAATATTTTCTACGCCATGGTGCGCTGCGGCACGCCACTGCTGCTGGTGGCGTTGGGTGAATTGATCTGCGAGAAGAGCGGCGTACTCAACCTCGGTCAGGAAGGCATGATGCTGTTTGGCGCGGTGATCGGTTTCATCGTCGCGTTCAACAGCGGCAACCTGTGGCTCGGCGTGGTGTTGGCGATGCTCGCCGGGATGTTGCTGTCGTCGCTGTTTGCTCTGGTGGCGCTGGTGTTCAACGCCAATCAGGTGGCGACCGGGCTGGCGCTGACGATTTTTGGCGTCGGCCTGTCGACCTTTGTCGGCGCGGCGTGGGTCGGCAAACCGCTGGCGGGATTCGAGCCGCTGGCGATTCCTTACTTGAGCGAAATCCCACTGATTGGGCGGATGCTGTTTGCCCAGGATCTGTTGGTGTACCTGTCGTTCGCGCTGTTTGCGCTGGTGGCGTGGGTGATCGTGAAAAGCCGTGTCGGGCTGATCATTCAAGCGGTCGGCGAGAACCCGGATGCGGCCAGTGCCATGGGTTTGCCGGTGCTGACCGTGCGTACATTGGCGGTGCTGTTCGGCGGCGCGATGGCCGGACTGGCCGGCGCTTATCTGTCGCTGGCTTACACGCCGATGTGGGCCGAGAACATGACCGCCGGACGCGGCTGGATCGCGCTGGCGCTGGTGGTGTTCGCCAGTTGGCGGGTGTGGCGCTTGCTGCTCGGTGCGTATCTGTTCGGACTCGCCAGCATCCTGCACCTGGTGGCGCAGGGGTTGGGGCTGGCGATTCCTTCGAGTCTGCTGGCGATGCTGCCGTATGTCGCGACGATTCTGGTGCTGGTGTTGTTGTCGCGGGATGCGCTGCGTACACGGTTGTACGCGCCGGTATCACTGGGGCAGCCGTGGCAGGCCGGGCACTAAGCCGTTACGGCTCGCGACAGCGGCCGGACCGGCAACGCCTGAGCGATGCCCCACGCCACTTCGAGAACCAGGAAACCCACCACCAACGAACTGGCGCCGTGGGCCAGGGCATACGTCATCCACGCGGCGAACAGAAACCGCGTCACCGCGTCATAGCGCCCATAAACCGGCTGCGGATCACGAATCCGCAGCACTGCCCACATGCACACCACCGAACCGAACAAATTGGCGATCAACAGATGCGCAGGTTCGAACGGCGGCAGCTCGCCGGGCAGCTCCAGCGCCTGACTCAGCGCCGTCAGCAACCCGTGCAACACAGCAAAACTCCACGGTGTGACAAACGCCGCCGTCACGATCAAGTCATACCAGGCGCTGCCGCGCACCACCTGCCGATACTGCGTTGAAGTCCACATCATCCTTGCTCCGAAAATTCAGGGAGCAACCACGGTAAAGCCTGGAGTATGCTCCAGGGTCAAACACTTTCGAGACCTGCAAGATGCGCATCGGTGAGTTGGCCCACGCCTGCGATGTCAGCCGTGACACGCTGCGTTTTTACGAGGAGCGCGGATTGATCGCGGCGCAACGCAGCGCCAACGGTTATCGCGACTATCCGCCGGAGATGGTGCAATTGGTGCTCTACATCAAAACGGCGCAGCGTCTGGGCTTTACCCTCGGCGAGATCGGCAGCAGCGTTGGCGCGCTGTGGCAATCGCCAAATCCTGACACCACCGTCACGCAACTGCTGCAAGACAAACTCAAGCTGGTCGAAACCCGCATGGCCGAACTCGGTGAGTTGCGCCAGGAGTTGCAGCATCGGCTCGGTCAACGTTGTCCATTGAACCCGTGATCTTTCAACTTTCAAGGAAAGCCAATCATGTCCGCACTTAATCCTGCCAAGCACGCATTGATCATCGGCGCCTCCCGGGGGCTGGGCCTGGGACTGGTGAAAACCCTGCTGGCCGACGGCTGGCAAGTCACCGCCACGGTTCGCAATCCTTCCAATGCCGAGGCTCTCGAAGCTCTGGGCAACGTGCAGATCGAAAAACTCGACATGGACGACCAGCAAGCGGTGATCGCCCTGAGCCAGAAGCTCAAGGGCCAGACCTTCGACCTGCTGTTCGTCAACGCCGGGGTCAAAGGCCCCGAAGTGCAGACCCCGGGCGGCGCGACGCTGGCGGAAGTCGGTCAGTTGTTCTTCACCAACGCGGTGGCACCGATCAATCTGGCCCAGCGCTTTGTCGGGCAGATCCGCGACGGCAGTGGCGTGCTGGCGTTCATGAGTTCGGTGCTCGGCAGCGTGACCATGCCCGACGCGCCGGAACTGGCGCTGTACAAGGCCAGCAAAGCGGCGCTGAACTCGATGACCAACAGCTTCGTCACGCAGTTGGGCGAGCAGAAACTTACGGTGCTGTCGCTGCATCCGGGCTGGGTGAAAACCGACATGGGCGGTGAAGGTGCCGACATCGACGTGGAGACCAGCACCCGTGGCCTGGTGGATCAGGTGGATGCGTTCGCCGGCAAGGGCGGCCATCACTTCGTGAACTACAAGGGTGAAACCATTCCCTGGTAATCACTGGACCCTGTGGGGGCTCACCCCCACAGGGTTATCCCGGTGTCTGGTCGGGTCGGGCTTGCCCGTCGCAACATTTTGTTCGAAACTCCGCACCTCGCCCCTCGCGGCGACCCTGGATCAGCAGACAGGGCAACACTGAGCTGGCAACCCTGAACCCAACTTTCAGAGGAGCCGGCCACAATGCCTGCGACCCGTATCTGGTTAAAAAATCCCCTCGCTATTTTCACGGCCAACGGTCTCGATGCCCGTGGCGGTCTGGTCCTGCAAGACGGTGTGATCACCGAAGTGCTCGGCGCCGGTCAGCAGCCATCGACCCCATGCAATGAAGTGTTCGACGCCCGTGAACACGTGATCCTGCCGGGCCTGATCAACACCCATCACCACTTCTATCAGACCCTGACCCGCGCCTGGGCGCCGGTGGTCAATCAGCCGTTGTTCCCGTGGCTGAAAACCCTGTACCCGGTCTGGGCGCGCCTGACGCCTGAAAAACTCGCCCTCGCCAGCAAAGTCGCGCTGGCCGAGTTGCTGCTGTCGGGCTGCACCACCGCTGCCGATCACCATTACCTGTTCCCGGATGGCCTGGAAAACGCCATCGACGTGCAAGTCGAAACCGTGCGTGAACTGGGCATGCGCGCCATGCTCACCCGTGGTTCGATGAGCCTCGGCGAGAAGGACGGCGGTCTGCCGCCACAACAGACCGTGCAGGAAGGCCAAGTAATTCTCGACGACAGTCAGCGTCTGATTCACGAGTACCACGAACGTGGCGACGGCGCGCAGATCCAGATCGCTCTGGCGCCGTGCTCGCCGTTCTCGGTGACCCCGGAAATCATGTCCGCCAGCGCCGAACTGGCGAACAAACTCGATGTGCGCCTGCACACTCACCTCGCCGAAACCCTCGACGAAGAAGACTTCTGCCTGCAACGCTTCGGCCTGCGCACGGTGGATTATCTGGACAGCGTCGGCTGGCTCGGCCCGCGCACGTGGCTGGCCCACGGCATCCATTTCAACCCCGACGAAATCGCCCGTCTCGGCGCGGCGGGCACCGGTATCTGCCATTGCCCGAGCTCGAACATGCGTCTGGCGTCCGGCATCTGCCCGAGCATCGAACTGACCGATGCCGGCGCGTTGTTCGGTCTCGGCGTGGATGGCTCGGCGTCCAACGATGCGTCGAACATGATCCTCGAAGCGCGTCAGGCCCTGTACATCCAGCGCTTGCGTTACGGCGCCGAGAAGATCACTCCGGAACGTGTGCTGGGCTGGGCGACCAAGGGTTCGGCGAGCCTGCTGGGTCGCACCGACATCGGTGAACTGGCAGTCGGCAAGCAGGCGGATCTGGCGTTGTTCAAACTCGATGAACTGCGCTTCTCCGGTAGCCATGACCCGATCTCGGCGCTGCTGTTGTGCGGCGCGGACCGGGCGGATCGCGTGATGGTCGGCGGCAAATGGCGAGTGGTTGACGGGCAGGTTGAAGGACTGGATCTCAAAGGCCTGATTGCCGATCACAGCCAGGCGGCTCGGCAGTTGATTTCCGGTACCTGATCCAAGCGTAAGTCTCTGATCGTTCCCACGCTCTGCGTGGGAATGCAGCCATGGACGCTCTGCGTCCGACGTTGGGACGCAGAGCGTCCCGGTATGCATTCCCACGCGGAGCGTGGGAACGATCGGTCAGCGATGGTCGCCTTCAAAGGCCGAGCAGCGACAACATGATGAACGTCGCAAACAGCACAAAGTGGGTCATGCCCTCGATGGCATTGGTCTCCCCGTCATTGAGGTTGATCGCACTGACGATCAGCGTGATGAAGATCATCACCGTCTGCACTGGCGTCATCGCCATCTGAAACGGCTGCCCGGTGTAGAGCGCCATCGCCTCCATCACCGGCACCGTCAGGATCACCGTCGACAACGAAGCCCCCATCGCAATGTTGACCACCGACTGCATACGGTTGGCCAACGCCGCGCGCAACGCGGTCAGAATCTCCGGCGCCGCGGAAATCGCTGCCACCAGAATCGCCGTGATCACCGGTGGTGCGCCCGTCCCTTCCAGGCCCAGATCGAGGGTCTTGGACATCACCTCGGCCAGTGCGCCGATCACCACCACACCGAACACCAGAATGCCGATCGACAGCGCCAGGCTGACCGGTTTCGGCTCTTGTTCCACCGGCTCTTTCTTGCGGCGTTTGTCCGGGTAGCTGTAGCTGAAAAAGTAGCTGTGCGGCCCGACCTGCATGCGCAGGAACAACGCATAAAGCACCACCATCGCGCCGATGGTGAAGGCCGAATAGATTTTCCAGTTGGCCTCGGGAATGAACTCCGGCACCACCATCGACACGCCCATGGCGGTGAGAATCATCACGCTGTAACTGCGGGCCGAATCGTCGTTGTAGGACTGCTCGCCATGCTTGATCCCGCCCATCAGCGCGGCGAGGCCGAGGATGCCGTTGATGTCGAGCATCACCGCCGAATAGATCGTGTCGCGCACCAGTGTGGCCGAAGCTTCGTTGCTCATCATGATCGCCAGGATCACCACTTCCACCAGCACGGCGGCGAGGGTCAGGATCATCGTGCCGTACGGGTCGCCGACTTTTTCAGCGAGCAGTTCAGCCTGATGGGCAACGCGCATCGAGGCGGCGACGATGAAGGCGATCAGCACCAGCCCGGCCGTCAGCGCGACGATCTGGCCGCTATGCAGCAGCCAGTGCTCCAGCGGATACGCGACAAGGGCGGCGATCAGGGCCAGCAGCAGAAAGCTTTCTTGCTTGAGGATGGTGAACATGACGGGCCTTTTTGCCGAAGAGTGCGAATGAGCTACTGACTGCGGGGCGGCGCTAACGTTTCGTTACACCTTAGCGCACCAGTGGATGGCAGCTTTATCTACGCCTGCACTTTTATTGGACTTTACGGCCTCTTCGCGAGCAAGCCGGCTCCCACAGGGATCGCGGTGCTTTTGTGGGAGCGGGCTTGCCCGCGATGGGCGCGCCTCGGTTTCAAGCCAGATTGTTGTCCGCTTGGTCAGCCTTTTGCATTGCCCTCCCCACACACAACAAAAGGGAGTTCGCGTTCATGCAAAACCGTCCACTGCAAACACTGCTGTGCATCGCCATGGGCCTTGGCCTCAGCCTGAGCGCCAGTGCCGCCGATCCACTGAAAGTCGGCTTCGTCTACATCGGCCCCATCGGCGACCACGGCTGGACGTATCAGCATGAACAGGGGCGCAAGGCGCTGGCGGAAAAACTCGGCACGCAGATCACCACCAACTACGTGGAAAACGTCGCCGAAGGCGCCGATGCCGAGCGGGTGATCCGCAACATGGCCAAGGACAATTACGACCTGATCTTCACCACCTCCTTCGGCTACATGAACCCGACGGTGAAAGTCGCCAAACAGTTTCCCAAGGTGACCTTCGAACACGCCACCGGCTACAAGCAGGACAAGAACCTCGGCACCTACCTGGCGCGTACCTACGAGGGTCGTTACGTCGGTGGTTTCCTCGCGGCGAAGATGACCAAGAGCAAAAAAATCGGCTACGTCGCCTCGTTCCCGATCCCCGAAGTAATCCGCGACATCAACGCCATTCAACTGGCCTTGAACAAGTACAACCCCGGCACCGAAATCAAAGTGGTGTGGGTCAACTCGTGGTTCGATCCTGGCAAAGAGGCCGATGCCGCCAACGCGCTGATCGACCAGGGCGTGGACGTGGTGTTCCAGCACACCGACAGCCCGGCGCCGATTCAGGCCGCCGAGCGGCGTGGTGTGTATGCCGTGGGCTACGCTTCGGACATGGCGCACTTCGGCCCGAAAGCGGTGCTGACCTCGATCGTCAACGACTGGGCGCCGCACTACATTCAAGCGACCCAGAGCGTGATCGACCACAACTGGAAATCCCAGGACTACTGGGGCGGATTGAAGGAAGGCACGGTCGAACTGCCGATCAGCGACCTGGTGCCGGCACCGGTGAAGGCCGAAGCCGAGCAGATCATCGCCGACATCAAGAGCGGCGCTTTGCAACCGTTCACCGGGCCGATCAAGGATCAGGCCGGCGTCGAGAAAATCCCGGCGGGGGTCAGCGCCACCAACGCCGAACTGGCGTCGATGAACTACTACGTCGAAGGCATGAAGGCCGAGATGCCGAAGTAAATTCCAACATCTACCCGGTGATCGTTCCCACGCTCCGCGTGGGAATGCAGCCCGGGACGCTCCGCGTCCCTGCCGAACGCGGACGCGGAGCGTCCATTGAGGCATTCCCACGCAGACGGTTCGACGCCTCGACGTGGGAACGATCCCCCTTATACCTTTCAAGGATTGTGTATGGATCAGCTTCCGATCATCGACATCTCGCCGCTCTACTCCAACGACCAGAACGCCTGGCCCGCCGTCGCCGAACAGATCGACCACGCCTGCCGCGAATGGGGCTTCTTCTATATCAAGGGCCACCCGATTTCTGCGCAGCGCATCGAATCCCTGCTCGATCACGCACAGCGCTTCTTTGCGCAACCGGCAGAAGAAAAACTCAAGATCGACATCACCCAGACCGTCCATCATCGCGGCTACGGCGCCATCGCCACCGAACAGCTCGACCCGGACAAACCCAGCGATCTCAAGGAAACCTTCGACATGGGCCTGCACCTGCCGGCCGATCATCCCGAGGTGCTGGCAGGAAAACCCTTGCGTGGCCCCAACCGTCATCCGGCCATCCCTGGTTGGGAAGCGCTGATGGAGCAGCACTACCTCGACATGCAGGCGCTCGCGCAAACCCTGTTGCGGGCCATGGCGCTGGCGCTGGGCATCGAGCGCGACTTCTTCGATACACGCTTCAACGAACCGGTCAGCGTATTGCGAATGATCCATTACCCGCCGCGCCACACTGCCAGTTCCGCCGAACAGCAAGGTGCCGGCGCGCACACCGATTACGGCTGCATCACCCTGCTTTATCAGGACAGCGCCGGCGGCCTGCAGGTGAAGAACGTCAACGGCCAGTGGATCGACGCACCGCCCATCGACGGCACCTTCGTGGTCAACCTCGGCGACATGATGGCGCGCTGGAGCAATGACCGATATCGCTCGACCCCGCACCGGGTCATCAGCCCGCCCGGGGTGGATCGCTACTCGATGCCGTTCTTCGCCGAGCCGCATCCGGATACCCGTATCGAGTGCCTGCCCGGTTGCCAGGACGCACAGCATCCAGCGAAATATCCCACCACCACCTGCGCCGAATTCCTTCTGTCGCGCTTCGCCGATACCTACGCCTATCGACGGGAGCAGGAAGCGGTGTGATGGATCGGTTGGTCAGGTTTTGCCAATTGTTTCGGCGGGCATCTGTAGAATGCCCGCCATTGCACCTGATGAGAAAAGAATATGTACGACTGGCTCAACGCCCTGCCCAAGGCTGAACTGCACCTGCACCTCGAAGGCTCGCTGGAGCCCGAGCTGCTGTTCGCCCTGGCCGAACGCAACAAGATCGCCCTGCCTTGGAGCGACGTCGAAACCCTGCGCAAGGCTTACGCCTTCAACAATTTGCAGGAATTCCTCGACCTGTATTACCAGGGCGCCGACGTGCTGCGCACCTCCCAGGATTTCTACGACCTGACCTGGGCCTACCTGCTGCGCTGCAAAGAACAGAACGTGATTCACACCGAACCGTTCTTCGATCCGCAGACCCACACCGACCGTGGCATCCCGTTCGAAGTGGTGCTCAACGGCATCGCCGCCGCGCTGAAAGACGGCGAGCAGCAACTGGGTATCACCAGCGGTTTGATCCTGAGTTTCCTGCGCCACCTGAGCGAAGACGAAGCGCAGAAAACCCTCGACCAGGCGTTGCCGTTCCGTGATGCGTTCGTCGCGGTGGGTCTGGATAGTTCCGAGATGGGTCACCCGCCAAGCAAGTTCCAGCGCGTGTTCGACCGTGCCCGTCACGAAGGCTTCCTGACCGTCGCCCATGCCGGTGAAGAAGGCCCACCGGAATACATCTGGGAAGCCATCGACCTGCTGAAGATCCAGCGCATCGACCATGGCGTACGCGCCATCGAAGACGAGCGTCTGATGCAGCGGATCATCGACGAGCAGATCCCGCTGACCGTGTGCCCGCTGTCGAATACCAAGCTCTGCGTGTTCGATCACATGTCCCAGCACAACATCCTCGACATGCTCGAGCGTGGCGTGAAAGTCACGGTGAACTCCGATGACCCGGCGTACTTCGGTGGTTACGTGACCGAGAACTTCCATGCGCTGCACACCCACCTGGGCATGACTCAGGATCAGGCCAAGCGTCTGGCGCAGAACAGCCTGGATGCGCGCCTGGTAAAACCATAAGCAACAGCGCATAACCAATGTGGGCGAGCTTGCTCGCGAATAGGGCCTGTCATTCAACGAAGATGTTGATTGATACACCACTTTCGCGAGCAAGCTCGCTCCAACAGTTTGGGTCAGGGTTCAGCCAATCACTTCTGCTTCGGTCAATTCCTCCAAGGTTTTACCCCGCGTCTCCATCCCGAACAGCCACACCACCCCCGCCGCAATCGCAAAGCACAGCGCTCCCAGCGCAAATACCCCGCCCTGCCCGGTGATCGGGAACACCAGCCCGGTGACCAACGGCCCGAGCAGCGAACCCACGCGCCCGATAGCCGAGGCGAACCCCGAGCCCGTCGCCCGCGCCGAGGTCGGATACAGTTCCGGCGTGTAGGTGTAGAGCACCGCCCACATGCCGAACAGGAAAAACTGCATCAACAGCCCCGTGCCGATCAGCAGCGCCACGTTGCCGCCGAACACTGCGCTCTGCCCGTACAGAAACGCCATCACCCCGCCGCCGAGTAGCGTGACGATGCACACCGGCTTGCGTCCCCAGCGCTCCACCAGCCAGGCCGCCATCAGGAAACCGGGAATCCCGCCGAGGGAAATCAGCACCGTGTAATACACCGACTGGGTGACCGCAAACCCCGACTGTTGCAGCAGCGCGCTGAGCCAGGAGGTCAGGCCGTAGAAGCCGAGCAGCGCGAAGAACCAAAGGCTCCAGATCATCGTCGTGCGCTGGCGATACTGCGGAGACCAGATCTGTTTGAGCGCCGAAAGGAAATGGCCCGGCGGGGTCACACTACGTGGCAGACGAACCGGCGCCGGCAATGCAGCACCGCCCAGCGATGCCTGTACCCGCGCCTCGATGCCGCACAAAACCTTGTCCGCTGCGTCATGTTTGCCGGCCTGTTCCAGCCAGCGCGGCGACTCGGGAATGAAAAAGCGGATCGCCAGCACGAACACCGCCGGCACCGCCAACACCAGAAAGATGTCGCGCCAGCCAATCAACGGCAGCAGGAAATACGACAGCACGCCCGCCGCGACAAAACCCAGCGGCCAGAAGCCGTCCATCAAGGCGATATAGCGACCCCGACGCTGGGCAGGGATCAACTCCGACAACATCGACTGAGCAATCGGAAACTCCATGCCCATGCCGATTCCCAGCAGGATGCGAAACAGCGTCAGGCTTTCGACCGTCTGCGCCGTGGAGCACAGGTAACTGGCCAGCCCCCACAGGACGATGCTCCACTGGAACACCGGTTTTCGGCCGAATCGATCAGCCAGCATCCCGGACAGCGACGCCCCCAGCACCATGCCGAAAAAGCTCGAACTGGCCAGCAGACCAGCCTCGGCGCTGCTCAGGCCGAACTCGGCTTTGATCGAGCCGAGCAGGAAGGTCATCATCGCCAGATCCATGGAGTCGAAGAAAAACGCCAGGGCGATGATGATAAAGATGATCCGGTGATAACCGCTGACTGGCAGGCGCTCCAGTCGATCTGCCGCGCTGTAGTTTCCCGTGTCCATGCCACCTCCTCAATCCGAAAAGTCCCCGGATCGAGTGTGCGCGATAGCGGTTGCGCGCCTGTGCCAGATGCGACTTGTTCGCAGCCGTTGACGACGTTCAGGAGTACATCCGTGGAAGAAAGCGCTCTATAACGCCATTTCCAGCTCGGTTTCACAGGCAAATCGATGAATTTCCCGCTGGCCCGCCGCCGTCAGTTGCAAAGCACGGGAGTCCTTGGGCAGCACCAGCCAGCCCGACTGCATGAACAGCTGCAACAACGCCGCTCCCAGCGAGCCTCCCATGTGCGGACGACGCTCGCTCCAGTCCGGACAGGCACAAGCCACCTGGGCATTGCGATGGGCCAGCGCCTGGATGTAGACCCCGCGCCCGGCCAGTTGTGTCGAGCCTTTGTGCGTCACGACCACCCGGTTTTCAAGCTGCTCGATCCAGCCGGCGTCGAGCATCCGCTGGTACAGATCGGCGGCCAGCGTGCCCCCGAGATGGTCGTCGCAAAACCGCGCACGCAGCAGTGACGAAGGAGCGGCCTGGGGCCTGACGACCGGCGAGGCACGCTTGAACACGTCGGGGATTTCTCGCGGGGCGCTGGCCAGGGTGGCACTGGCCAGCGCTTCGATGGCCGCGCCGATTTCGGGAGCCGCCAGACGAAAGAAGCGTTTGCGTCCGCGCGCCTCGACCTTCAACAGCCCCCCAGCGGACAAGCGCCCCAGATGCGCGCTGGCTGACGAAGGCGAAAGCCCGGCCAGCAACGCCAGCTCCTCGGTCTGCCGCGCCGAGCCGTCCATCAACGCCCACATCATCGCGCTGCGTTTGGGATCGGCCAGCAACGTGGCGATCTGGCTGATGCAAGGTGCATGTTCCATGTATTCACTCCCTGTTGAATCGTATCGTCTACTGCTCATAGACATCTTGACCAGTAATCAGTCGTCAGCCAAGGCGCGCAAAACGCCTTGAGCCGAGGCAAGGCAGCGCGCCGCAGCAAGGAAACCGCAGTACTGTCGCGACCCTCGTTCCTGCCTCGCCGGTTCCGGTCTGATCGTTCTCTTGCCGGCCTGTCGGTGCGGGCTTCAGGCGGTCGCTAGTATAAGCGGGTTGCTCGCTGCGTCCTGCGCCTGAGTGGACGTGGTTGGTGATTGTTCCTGAGAGAAATTTCGCTATTTACCTGCGACTAATGGTCAGACTCCTGAAAAACGGGAAATCGGCTACTCAATTCGGCGCAACGGCTGGCGAGCATTTCCCTCAGAAGGTTCACCGGCTTACTCAATTGTGCGCGATGGGCGCACAGCAGATTCAGCGGAGCGCGTTCGCAGAGCAGCTCCGGCAACAACACTTTCAGCCGCCCCGCCAGCACATCACCGGCCACATCCAGCCACGACTTGTAGGCGATCCCGGCTCCCGCCACCGCCCACAGGCGCACCACATCGGCGTCGTCACTGAAGCGGTCGCCACTGACGGTCAGGCTGACCTCACGCTTGCCATCGTGGAAACTCCAGTGGTCATGCACCCGGCCACCGAGCATGTACAGCAGACAGTTGTGCTGCGCGAGCTGCTCCAGATGCAGCGGCTCGCCGTGCCTAGCCAGGTAGGCGGGCGATGCGCACAGCACACGTCGGTTGTGCGGGGCAATCGGCAACGCCACCAGACTGGAGTCTTCCGGCTCGCCGTAGCGCAAGGCGATGTCCACCGGCTGGCGAAACAGGTCGGCGATGCGATCGCCCAACAACAGGCGCACGGTCAGCTTCGGATGCTCGCGCTGAAAGTCATCGAGCCACGGCAACAGCAGGTTACGGCCAAAATCCGAAGGCGCCGACAGTTGCAGAATGCCGCTGACCTGGTCCTGCCCGCTGGCCAGCAGGCGGCGCCCCTCATCCAGGTTGCTCAACGCAGCGCGGGCGTACTCAAGAAACCCTTCACCTTCGGCCGTCAGCCGCAGACTGCGGGTGGAGCGTGCCAACAAACGCGCGCCCAGTTGCTGCTCGATCCGCTTGAGCGCGGCGCTGGCCACCGCGGCGGACAGGTCCATCACCCGCGCCGCAGCCGACAGACTGCCCAGATCCGCCGCCCGGACAAACAACTGCAAGTCATCGAAACGCAGCATCCTCAGCCTCGATTATCAAAAAAAAATTGAAAGAGACTGCTCTTTTAGCCGGTTTTATCTCGGGCAGAAATAGCCAATCATGCCTTCCATCGAATTCATCCCGTCCCGGAGTCGAACATGTCCCAGCCTTTCACCGCCATTGCCACCTTGATCGCCCGACCTGGCCAGCAGGACGCTCTCGAACAGCACCTGCGCGCCCTGATCGAACCGACCCGCGCCGAAGCGGGTTGCGGTCAGTACGAACTGCATCAGGACCTGGCCAATCCACTGGCCTTCTACATGATCGAACAGTGGGCCAGCGACGAAGCCCTGCAAGCCCACGATGCCAGCGCGCATATCCAGCATTTCCGCAGCCAGGCCGAGGCGTTCCTCGAACACTTCGAACTCAAGCGCCTGCGCGTCATCGCCTGAAACCTTCCTTTATTCACTTTCGGAGTTCTCCATGAAAGCCATCGCCTATTACGCCTCGCTCCCGATCAGCGACGAAAAATCCCTGCAAGACATCGAACTGCCAGAACCGGTAGCCGGCCCCCGCGACCTGCTGGTGGAAGTCAAAGCGATTTCGGTCAACCCGGTCGACACCAAGGTTCGCCAGAACGTCGCACCGGAAGGCGGCGCCGCCAAGGTACTGGGCTGGGACGTGGCCGGTGTGGTCAAGGCCGTCGGTAGTGAAGTGACCCTGTTCAAGGCCGGCGACAAGGTGTTCTACGCCGGCTCCATTGCCCGGGCCGGTGGCAACAGCGAATTGCACGTGGTGGATGAGCGGATTGTCGGCCACATGCCGAAAACCCTCGGCTTCGCCGAAGCTGCCGCCTTGCCGCTGACCGCCATTACGGCGTGGGAATTGTTGTTCGAACGCCTGCAGATTCGCGAAGGCAACACTGACGAAGGCCAGAGCCTGCTGATCGTCGGCGCGGCCGGCGGCGTCGGTTCGATCCTCACCCAACTGGCCAGCCAGTTGACCGGACTCAAGGTGATCGGCACCGCCTCCCGCCCTGAGACCCGCGACTGGGTGACTGAGCTGGGCGCTGACCTGGTGATCGATCACAGCCAGCCGTTGAGCGAAGAACTGAAACGCGCCGGTGTGGCCCACGTGACCCACGTCGCCAGCCTGACCCAGACCGAACAGCACCTGGACCAACTGGTCGAGGCTCTGGCGCCGCAAGGCAAACTGGCGCTGATCGACGATCCGAAAGCGCTGGACGTGACCAAACTCAAGCGCAAGAGCCTGTCGCTGCACTGGGAGTTCATGTACACCCGCTCGCTGTTCGAAACGCCGGACATGATCGAGCAGCACAAACTGCTCAATCGAGTGGCCGGGCTGATCGACAGCGGCACCTTGAAAACCACGGTCGGCGAGCACTTCGGCACGATCAACGCGAGCAACCTGCGCCGCGCCCATGAATTGCTGGAAAGCGGCAAGGCCAAGGGGAAAATTGTTTTAGAAGGTTTCTAAAACCCGCAAGACCGCAGCCTTCGCCAGCACCAAAAATGTCTGGCTCGGGGGCTGCGGCGCTTTTTTGCCGTCAGTCAGATGCTTGACCCTTGTCACAATTGCGATCGTATTCAGGACTACAATCGAGTCCTCTGCGATGCAATCTTTTACGTACGGGAGGTCAGCAATGAAGATCCTGATAAAAGAAGTGGCAAAGTCCCAGTGGCAAGTTCGTCTTGACCAGCACGCCGTGACCTTCCGCAGTGAGGCCGAAGCGCTGGCCTTCACACGCACCCTCGAAGCGCGTCTGCACGCGCCCCATCAGATTCCCGACCCCGGCCAGCAACGCGCTGTCGGCTGAGGCTTTCGTTTCAGATTTCAGCCTGCGCCTTTGCCAGCGCCCGGGCATTCTGTATGCGCCGGGTGAGCATCGCTGCGCACACCACCAGCAATCCACACAGGCTGATGACGATGGCCATCGGCACGGCGGTGCCATCGTGCAGGATCCCCACCAGCGCCGAAGCCCCGGCGGCAACGCTGAACTGCAGGCTACCGAGCAACGCTGAAGCACTGCCGGCGCGACCGCCCTGCCCGTTCATCGCACACGCCGCCGCATTGGGGCTGATGCAGCCAAGACTGGCCACGCAGATGAACAATGGAATCAGCAATGGCCACAGCGCCTCGGTGTGCAAGGCGCTGACCGCAAGCAGCGTCAGCCCGGCGCCCAGGTAAACCCAGACCGCCCGCGACAGCAGGAACGCCGGACCACGTTTGGCCAACAGTCGCGCATTGACCTGTGCCACCAGAATGAACCCGGCCGCATTGGTGCCGAACAGCCAGCCGAAATGTTCGGCCGGCACGCCGTACAGTTTGATGAATATGAAAGGGGAGCCGGCGATGTAGGCAAACATCCCGGCGATGGCGATGCCGCCGGTCAGAGCATGGCCCATGTAGACCGGATCCGCCAGCAGCCGGCCGTACTGACGCAAAGCACCGGACAACGGCTGGCGCGGAACATGCGCCGGCAGACTTTCCGGCAGGCCGAGGGCCACCGCCAGCCCGGCCAAGGCACTGAAACCGGTCAGCACCAGGAAGATCGACTGCCACCCCGTGGTGTTGACCAGCAGGCCGCCGAGCATCGGCGCCAGTATCGGTGCCAGCCCCATCACCAGCATCAGCTGCGAAAAGACTTTCGCCGAACCCACCGCATCGCACTTGTCGCTGACCACCGCCCGGGCAATCACCATCCCCGCACAACCGCCCAGCGCCTGCACCAGCCGTGCGCCGATCAGCCAATCCAGATTCGGCGCATAGGCGCAGGCCACTGACGCCAACGTGAACAGCGTCAGACCGATCAGCAACGGAATCCGCCGGCCGAAGCGATCCGCCAACGGCCCGTAAGCCAGTTGGCCAATGGACAGGCCGAAGAAATAGGCCGACAGCGTCAGCTGGACGTGTTTCTCGTCGGTGCCGAACGCCAGCGCCATAGTGGGAAACGCGGGTAGATAGAAGTCGATCGCCAACGGACCGAAGGCGGTCAGGGCACCGAGAATCAGAAGGGTACGGAAGTTCATCAGGCGTCCAGGTCGGGCGGGCAGTTGAGTTGAGTGCAGCCCGACAGTCTAGCCGCGCGAGGACGCCTTGAACATTCCGGTAGCTCGCTAACTATTAAAAAGATCAGGCGAGCTTGATGGCGTAGCCCTCTTCGCTGATCGCCTCGATAACCTGCTCGGCGCTCAGCGCACTTTCGACGCCGACTTCCTTCGCCGCCAGATCGACCCGCACGCTGGCGGCCGGATCCTTGCTCTGCACCGCCAGGGTGACGGCTTTGACACAGTGACCGCAGGACATGCCTTCAACAGTGAACACTTGCATGGAATGACTCCTTTGAGTGAGGTTGCCGGCAGTTTCAGGCTTGCCACGATGGCAAGGTCAAGTTCTGCAAAAAACTGCCGGGCTGGCAATCGGCGCCGCGCTCGGCCAAGCTGCACGCATCAATGACATGAATTCAGGAGATTCAGCCATGCGCTGGTCAGCTTTCAGCCTGTTTGGCTTACTCAGCCTCTTTGCCGCGATCCCTTCGGTGCATGCCGCCGGGGAAGATTACGGGGTGCTGATCATTTCCCGCGAGCGCCTGGAAGTGGCGACCTCCTGCGAAATTGGCGTGTATATCCAGGATCAGCTGTCGGCGCGCCTGTTTCAGGAGCAAAGCACATCGTTCAACCTGCCGCCGGGCAATGTCTCGCTGCGCCTGAAACTGCTGCCGGGACAAATGCCGGGCTGCAACCCAGGCATGCTCGCGCCGGGCTCGCAGGAGATCAAACTGCACGCCGGCGACATCCTGAAATTCCGCATCGCGATGAACCAGGAAGGCATGTACCTCAAGCCCACCGGCCTCGGTTACTAAGGCCTGCCGCTCGTTCCCACGCTCTGCGTGGGAATGCCTCTTGTGACGCTCTGCGTCACGCTTTGGGACGCAGAGCGTCCCCGGCTGCATTCCCACGCGGAGCGTGGGAACGATCAGGCGAACAAGCGAGCAGCCGGTAGCGGAAACTGGCGCTTGACCTTGCCAGCATGGCAAGGTTGATCCTGTAGACATCCACTACAGGGAGTACGACCGATGTCCGATTCCATCACCTTCGATCTGCCCATCAGTGGCATGACCTGCGCCAGTTGCGCCGGCCGTGTCGAGCGGGCGTTGAGCAAAGTCAGCGGTGCCAGTGCCGTCAGCGTCAACCTCGCCACCGAACAGGCCCGGGTGCAGGCACCCGGCGACAGCCTGCCGGCGCTGATGGAAGCGGTTGAGCGCGCCGGTTACAGCGTGCCGCAGCAAACCGTGGAATTGAACATCGACGGCATGACCTGCGCTTCGTGCGTCGGTCGCGTCGAACGCGCACTGAACAAAGTACCGGGGGTGAAGAGCGTCAGCGTCAACCTCGCCAATGAACGCGCCCACCTCGAATTGCTCGGCGCGGTCGACCCGCAAACCCTGATCGCCGCCGTGAGCAAGGCCGGTTATTCGGCCAGCCTCTTCGAACTCGAACATCCACAATCCGACAATCGCCAGCAACGCCTGAACCATGAACGCTGGGCGTTGATCTGTGCGATCGCCCTCGCCTTGCCGCTGGTGTTGCCGATGCTGCTGCAACCGTTCGGCATTCACTGGATGCTCCCAGCCTGGGCGCAGTTCGCCCTCGCCACCCCGGTGCAATTCATTTTCGGCGCGCGGTTTTATGTGGCCGCGTGGAAAGCCGTGCGCGCCGGCGCCGGCAACATGGACTTGCTGGTAGCGCTGGGCACGAGCGCCGGATATGGCCTGAGTCTCTACGAATGGGCCACCGCCGACGGGCGCATGCCGCATCTGTATTTCGAAGCGTCGGCGGTAGTCATCGCTCTGGTGCTGCTCGGCAAATACCTCGAAAGCCGCGCCAAACGCCAGACCGCCAGCGCCATTCGCGCACTGGAAGCCCTGCGGCCGGAGCGGGCGATTCAAGTCATCGATGGTCGCGAACAGGACGTCGCGATCAACACCCTTCGCCTTGGCGATCGGGTATTGGTCAAACCCGGTGAACGCTTCCCGGTGGACGGCGAGGTGCTGGAGGGCCAGAGCCATGCCGACGAAGCGCTGATCAGCGGCGAAAGCCTGCCGGTGCCTAAACAGCCGGGCGACAAGGTCACCGGCGGTGCGATCAATGGCGAAGGCCGCTTGCTGGTGAGCACCACGGCGCTCGGTGCGGAAAGCGTGCTGGCGCGGATCATCCGTCTGGTGGAGGACGCCCAGGCTGCGAAAGCACCGATCCAGAAACTGGTGGATAAGGTCAGTCAGGTGTTCGTACCGACCGTGTTGCTGCTGGCCCTGGCCACGCTGATCGGATGGTGGCTGTACGGCGCGCCGCTGGAAACCGCGTTGATCAACGCCGTCGCGGTGCTGGTGATCGCCTGCCCGTGTGCCCTCGGTCTGGCGACACCTACCGCGATCATGGCCGGTACTGGAGTGGCCGCCCGTCACGGGATTTTGATTAAGGACGCCGAGGCACTGGAACGTGCCCATGAAGTCAGCGCCGTGGTATTCGACAAGACTGGCACCCTGACCTCCGGCACGCCGCGCATCGCGCATTTCAGCGCAATCGACGGTGATGAAAACGCCCTGCTGACAGCGGCCGGCGCACTGCAACGCGGCAGCGAACATCCGCTGGCCAAAGCGGTGCTGGACGCCTGTACCGAACGCGATCTGAGCGTACCGGATGTCAGCGACAGCCAGTCCCTGACCGGGCGCGGCATCGCCGGCAGCCTCGACGGTCGGCGCCTGGCGCTGGGCAACCGGCGCTTGCTGGAAGAAAGCGGTCTGAACGCCGGAAACTTGAGCGAATCCGCCAAGGCCTGGGAAACCGAAGGTCGAACGCTGTCCTGGCTGATCGAGCAAAATCCGGCGCCCCGCGTACTCGGCCTGTTCGCCTTCGGCGACACCCTCAAGCCCGGCGCGCTGCACGCGGTGCAACAACTGGCGGCCCAGCACATCCACAGCCACCTGCTGACCGGCGACAACCGCGGCAGCGCCCGGGTGGTGGCCGAAGCGCTGGGCATCGAAAATGTCCACGCCGAAGTGCTGCCGGCGGAAAAAGCCGCCAGTGTCGCCGAGCTGAAGAAAACCGGGGTCGTGGCCATGGTCGGCGACGGCATCAACGACGCACCGGCGCTGGCGGCGGCCGACATCGGCATCGCCATGGGCGGCGGCACCGACGTGGCCATGCACGCCGCCGGCATCACCCTGATGCGCGGCGACCCAAGGCTGGTGCCGGCCGCGCTGGAGATCAGCCGCAAGACCTACGCGAAGATCCGCCAGAACCTGTTCTGGGCCTTCGTCTACAACCTGATCGGCATTCCGCTGGCGGCGTTCGGCTTTCTCAATCCGGTGCTGGCCGGCGCGGCAATGGCCTTATCGAGCGTCAGCGTGGTGAGCAATGCGCTACTGTTGAAAACCTGGAAACCCGAGGATCTGGAGGACAACCGATGAACATCGGCCAAGCGGCCCGCCACAGTGGCCTGAGCGCAAAGATGATCCGTTATTACGAGTCGATCGGTCTGCTCAAGGCTGCTCATCGCACCGACAGCGGCTATCGCGTCTACGGCGACGATGACCTGCACACGCTGGCATTCATCAAGCGTTCGCGGGACCTGGGCTTTTCGCTGGAGGAAGTCGGCAAACTGCTGACGCTCTGGCAGGATCGCCAGCGCGCCAGCGCCGATGTGAAGGCCCTGGCCCGCCAGCACATCGACGAGCTGAATCAGAAGATCCGCGAACTCGGCGAACTGCGCGACACCCTGCAGGATCTGGTCGAGCACTGCCACGGCGACCATCGCCCGGACTGCCCGATCCTCAAGGAACTGGCGTCGGGCTGCTGCGCGCAACCCGCGCGCGCCTGAGCAGCAGGATTTTCATCGACAGCACTGTGGCGAGGGGAATGCCGTGGAACAACAACACCACGGCGCCCGGCGCCCACCACTCATAAAACGGTGCGGCGATCAGCATGCCGACGCCGAACCCGGTCATCTGCAACAGCGTCAGGAAACTGAAAATCGGCAGGCGCAGGGGCTCCGGTTCCCGTTGCAGCCGTGACATCAGGCCGACTTCCGAGAACCCGTCGCCCAGTCCGGCCGGCAGCGAAAACAGCAACAGACCGACGACGCTGTGCTGCTGGAACATCAGGATGAAGCCGCAGGACATCAGCAGCACGCCGCCGAAGTAGCGGCGCTCCAGATGAATGTTTTCCGAGCCGTTGAGGCGACTGGCGATCCGCGCACCGAGCAGTTTGCCGGCGGCCCACACTGCGAGCATCAGGCCCAGCGTGGTGCTCGCCGAGTCCGGTGTCAGCAGTTTGGAAATGATCGGAAAACCGACGTTGTGCGCAGCGCTGCCAAGGGTGTCGGCCATGGTCACCGCCAGCATCGCCGCAACTACCGGAGCGCTGCGCAAGCCCTGGACCAAGGCTGACCATTCGCTGCGCTCAGCGCTGGATTCGTTGACGGGCTCCGGTGCGCTGAAGCGCAACGGCGCGATCAACAGCGCCGCCAGCAGATAGGTCAGCGCATTCAGCACAAACACCGTTTCAAAACCAAACCCCGCGACCAGCAACCCGGACACCAGACTGCCGCCGACCATCGCCATGGACGAGGCGGACGTAATCCACGCATTGGTCTTGAGCAACTGCGCCGGCTCGATCAATCGCGGCAACTGACTGTTGAGACCGATGGCGAACATCGAATTGCCAAAGCCCAATCCGAACGCAATCAGCGGCAGCAACAGCGCCTGCTGACTGACCGGCAAGATGAGCAACAGCCCGAGCACAGCGGCGCGCAGCAGATCGAAGGCAATCAACGGCAGACGGCCACTGCATCGACGATAAAACGCCGTGCCGATCAGGCTGGCGAAAATTCCGCCGCCCACCCGACTGGCGAGAAAAATCCCCACGCTCATCGCGCTGTTGCTCAGCAGGTAGACATAAGTGGCCAGCGCAACCATGTTGAGGAACGCGCCGAAATCGGAGATCAGCCGCGCCGTGATGATCAGCCGGGCATTGCGGGAAGTGGTGGTCACAATCAATCCTTGAATGTGTAAAACCCGGCCGAAGCCGGGTTTTCCTTTTCAGATGCTCACTGCATCCACGGTGGCGGAGGCGGTTCGTCGGACTTGCCCTTGGGTTCGTCGTCCGCCGCACGGATGGCTTGCTTGCGCTCCTCATCCAGACGCGCCGCTTCGATCTCGCGCAACACCCCGCCGACATCGGCCAGGTCCTCGGGATCGTCGAACTCGCCGGTCAGCACGCTGGCCGGGTGCAACGTACCCGCTTCGTACAACGCCCACATTTCCTTGGCGTATTTGGTCTTCTTCAACTCCGGGGCGAACCGGCCGAAGTACGACGCCATGTTGCCGACGTCACGCTCGAGCATGCTGAACGCGTGGTTGTTGCCGGCGGCGTCCACCGCTTGCGGCAGGTCGATGATGACCGGCCCCGTCGGCGTCAGCAGCACGTTGAACTCCGAGAGGTCACCGTGCACCAGACCGGTACACAACATCAGCACGATCTGCGAAATCAGGAACGCGTGATATTCGCGGGCCTGATCCGGCTCCAGCACCACGTCGTTCAGACGCGGCGCGGCATCGCCGTATTCGTCGGCCACCAGTTCCATCAGCAGCACGCCTTCGAGGAAGTCGTACGGCTTGGGCACGCGCACCCCGGCGTTGGCCAGGCGGAACAGCGCCGCGACTTCGGCGTTCTGCCAGGCGTCTTCGGCTTCCTTGCGCCCGAACTTGGAACCCTTGGCCATCGCCCGGGCCTGTCGGCTGTTACGAACCTTGCGGCCTTCCTGATACTCGGCCGCCTGGCGGAAACTGCGTTTGTTCGCCTCCTTGTAGACCTTTGCGCAACGTAACTGATTGCCGCAGCGCACCACATAAACAGCTGCTTCTTTGCCACTCATGAGTGGACGCAGCACTTCGTCGACCAGACCGTCCTCGATCAGGGGTTCAATGCGTTTTGGAGTCTTCATCAGCTTTTATTGTGGGTCCTTTATTACCAAACACGCGAATGTCATTCGTTATACGGCAATCCTCGCATCACGGGGAGGGGTTGCCGACCTGTGAACCTGTGGATGCACACACTGTGCCGGATAAACCGGGCCGATCCGCCGCTTTATCGACCGCTGCGAATCATAGCCGAGGCTGTCGAAGTTGTTGGCGACAGGACTTGAGGGCATTTGCGACAGAATCTGACATCCCGCCGCATACAGCTCGTAAGAATTTTCTCTTCCGGCCTCAATTTCCCTCTTCATCAGCCGAATTCCTCTGAGACAGAGGAACTTGTCCGACAATCGTTCCAAAAAATCTTCGATGTCGCACCCAGGGAAACGGGTGAGAAATAGGTTTTTCGGCTGCCAATAACCGCGAGTCATCTGCACTGCGTGGGCCTACAAGAAAATCTGGAGCGCGGATGAACATCAAACAGAAGTTGACCTGGGCGTTTGCAATCATCGCCTGCTTGCCCGTGGTGCTGGTCGCCACGCTGGTGGTACTGAACCTGCGCAGCGATGCCCGGGACGATTTTGTCGACAGCAGCGGGCGCGAGATCCGTCAGGTCAGCAATGCCATGCAGCTGTTTTTCGACGGCATCAGCCAGAACGTCGATTACCTGGCGGCGCAGCCGTTGGTGAAGAACGCGGACGGCAGCGTTCGCAGCCGCATGAGCGCCAACGCCGCCGATACCTCCGATGGCGAGATCGACAAGCAACTGTTTGCACTGTTCGAGGGGCTGGCCAAATCCCACCCGGCCTACTCCTACGTCTCCTATGGATTGAACAGCGGCGGCTATGCCTTCTGGCCGGGCGATCCGAAGATGGCCAACTACGACCCGCGCACCCGCCCCTGGTACAAGACGGCCATGGCCAACCCGGGCAAGACCCTGCGCACCGAGGCCTATTACTGGGCTGGCGACGACGCGGTTCTGGTCAGCACCGTGCGCGCGGTCACCAACCAGTTGGGTGCCCAGGGTGGCGTGGTCAACATTGACGTGTCGCTCAAGCAACTGACTGAGATCGTCAAACAGATCAAGCTCGGTGAAAGCGGTTACCTGATGCTGATGGAAAACACCGGCACGGTGCTGGTCGATCCGAAGCAACCGGAGCACAACTTCAAACGACTCGACAGCCTCGGCGACGGCTACGCGCAACTGGCCAAGGCCGGCAAAGGCCTGGTTGACATCGAGATCAACGGCGAGCGCTACATGGCCAATGTCTGGCCCTCGGAGCAACTGGGCTGGACCTTCATCGGCCTGATCAAACAGAACGAAGTGATGAGTTCGGCCACTCAACTGACCTGGCTGATCGCAATCATTGCGGCCGTGCTGGCGGTGTTTTTCGCGGTGGTCGGCGCCAGTTTCGCCAGCCTGATCGTGCGGCCGATCCGCAGTGTGGCCAGTGGCCTGGAAGGCATCGCCCAAGGCGAAGGCGACCTGACCAAGAGCCTCGACATCCGTGGCAGCGACGAAACTGCGCAACTGGCCAACTGGTTCAACCAGTTCCTCACCGCGATCCGCAGCCTGATCCAGCATATCGGCGGCGCGGCCGGGAAAATCCTCGCCACTTCGCAGAGCTCGACCCGGGTCTCCGGCGACATGGCCGAAGCCGCCGGACGCCAGCGCGAAGCGGTGGACATGGTCTCGACCGCGTTCCACGAAATGGTCGCCACCGCTAACGAAGTCGCCCGCTCTTGCAGCCAGGCGGCGGAGTCGGCCGACAGCGGCCAGCGCCAGGCCCGCGAAGGTCAGCAGCAGATCGATGCGGCGGTGCACAGTGTCGATCAACTGAGCCAGGAACTGGAGCAGTCCGCGCAGTCGATGCAGCAACTGGAACGCGACAGCAACGACATCCAGTCGATCCTCGGCACCATCCGCTCCATCGCCGAACAGACCAATCTGCTGGCACTCAACGCGGCTATCGAAGCAGCGCGGGCCGGTGAGCAAGGACGTGGTTTTGCGGTGGTGGCCGATGAGGTTCGCGCACTGGCCAAACGCACGGCGGATTCGACGGCGGAAATCGACGGCCTGTTGGGCAACCTGGCCAAACGCACCAGCGCGGTGACCCAGCAGATGCGCGCCAGTCTCGACGTGTCGCAGCAATCGGTGGCACGCATCGGTGAGGCGCGGGAGAGCTTTGGGCAGATCCGTGAGTCGGTGGATGTGATTCGCGACATGAACACGCAGATCGCGACCGCAGCGGAAGAGCAGCATCAGGTGGCGGAGGACATCAATCGGCATATCAGCCAGATTCATGGTGATGCGCAGTTGGTGGCGGAGCTGGCGAATTCGGCGCGGCTGGATTCGCAGAGTCTGGCGGGGTTGTCGAATGAGCTGGATGGGTTGGTGCGCAGGTTCCGGACTTGAGATTGGGGGGCAACCTTAAAAGCCCCCTCACCCCAGCCCTCCCGAAACGTCGGACCGCCCGGGGGGAGAGGGAGCCGAATCGGGGATGCTTTAGAAATCCGCCGACATGAAAGAACGTTGTTGAATCCATAATCGACACCGATCTTTCAGGTCGATGTATAACGCCAGACACCTCGGTCAGTCCCCTCTCCCTCCGGGCGGTCCGACGTTTCGGGAGGGTTAGGGTGAGGGCAAGCTTTTGCTCCTCTAGCGCTCGATGATCGCCGTCACACCCTGCCCCCCCGCCGCACAAATCGAAATCAACCCCCGCCCCTGCCCCGCCGCATCCAGCAACTTCGCCAGGTTCGCCACAATTCTCCCGCCCGTCGCGGCAAACGGATGCCCCGCCGCCAGCGAGCTGCCCTTGACGTTCAAACGGCTGCGATCAATCGAGCCCAGCGGCGCGTCCAGCCCGAGCCGGGTCTTGCAGTATTCCGGATCCTCCCAGGCCTTCAACGTGCACAACACTTGCGCGGCAAAGGCCTCGTGGATTTCGTAGTAGTCGAAGTCCTGCAAGGTCAAACCATTGCGCGCCAGCAAGCGTGGCACCGCGTACACCGGCGCCATCAAAAGTCCTTCGGCACCGTTGACGAAATCCACCGCCGCCGCTTCGCCGTCGCGCAAGTAAGCGAGGATCGGCAGACCACGTTCCTTCGCCCACTCCTCGCTGCCCAACAGCACCACCGACGCGCCATCGGTCAGCGGCGTCGAGTTGCCGGCGGTCAGGGTGCCCTTGGCGCTTTTCTCGAAGGCCGGTTTCAGGGTCGCGAGTTTTTCCAGGGTCAGGTCCGGGCGCAGGTTGTTGTCGCGGGTCAGGCCGAGGAACGGGGTCATCAGGTCGTTGTGCCAGCCTTCGCTGTAGGACGCCGCCAGTTTGTGGTGACTTTCGAAGGCCAATTGATCCTGTTCCTCGCGGGGGATGTTCCAGGTCTGCGCCATCAACTCGCAGTGCTCGCCCATCGACAGACCGGTGCGCGGTTCGCCGTTGCGCGGGAATTCGGGGATCAGGTGTTTAGGGCGCAATTGCAGAAAGGTCTTGAGCTTGTCGCCGGTGGTCTTGGCGCGGTTGGCTTGCAGAAGGATCTTGCGCAGGCCTTCGCTGACGCTGATCGGCGCGTCCGATGTGGTGTCGACACCGCCGGCAATACCGCAATCGATCTGGCCGAGGGCGATCTTGTTCGCCACCAGCAGCGCCGCTTCCAGGCCAGTGCCGCAGGCCTGCTGAATGTCGTAGGCCGGGGTCGCCGGCGACAACCGCGAACCGAGCACGCATTCGCGGGTCAGGTTCATATCCCGTGACAATTTCAGCACCGCCCCCGCGACCACTTCGCCGATGCGCTGGCCGTGCAGGTTGTAGCGTTCGATCAGGCCTTCGAGAGCGGCGGTGAGCATCACCTGATTGCTGGCGGTGGCGTAGGGCCCGTTGGAGCGGGCGAACGGAATGCGGTTGCCACCAATGATCGCGACGCGGCGCAGCTGACTCATGAAATGCTCCTTGTGAAATATCCGGTCTGAAAATCGAGCGCTGAAAACCCGGTCGGGCCACAAAAGCGCCGAGGGCAAACTACTCTGCTGTTCTAGCGTAGGCCTTATTGCGTGGATCGAACGATTGATTGCCCTTCGCAGTCCACACTTTGAACCCCATCTTCTGGAGAGCGTTCCATGTCTGACCGCTATATCGACTTCGCCAACTCGTCCATCGGCCACCGTCTGGTCGGAGCCCTGGGCCTGCCGTCGCCGGTGCGGCTGGAACGCTGGCAGGCCGGGCGCCTGCGGCCGGTGGACGGTGCGCTGCTGATCGGCGGTGGTCCGCTGGCCGAGCGGGTCAGCACCTTCGCCAATCGCCTGACCGACGCGATCTACCGCTACGGCGACCAGCCGGCGACCGCCACCCAATGGATTCCCGGCCATGGCCCGAAACTCAAGGCCGTGGTGTTCGACGCCAGCGATTTGCAGCACACCGACCAGCTCAAGCAACTGCGCGAGTTCTTCCAGCCGTTGATGAAAAACCTCGACAGCAGCGCGCACCTGGTGATTCTCGGCCGCGCCCCGGAAACCCTGCGTGAACCGTTTGCCGCCAGCGCACAGCGAGCGCTTGAAGGCTTCTCTCGCTCGCTGGCCAAGGAACTGCGCAGCGGTGGCACGCTGCAACTGATCTACGTCGGCGAAGGTGCCGAGGATCAGCTCGAAGGGCCGCTGCGGTTTTTCCTCTCGCCGAAAAGCGCGTTCGTCTCCGGGCAAGTGATCCGTCTGACGGCCTGCGCCACCCAGGTCACCGACTGGACGCGCCCGTTGGCCGGACGTATAGCACTGGTCACCGGCGCGGCGCGCGGCATCGGCGCCTCCATCGCCGAAACCCTGGCCCGTGACGGCGCCGAAGTGATCCTGCTCGACGTGCCGCCGGCCAAGACCGATCTCGAAGCCCTCGCCGCACGTCTCGGCGGACGCGCCATCACCCTCGACATCTGCGCCGAAGATGCTGCCGCGCAACTGATCGAACAGCTGCCGGACGGCCTCGACATTCTGGTGCACAACGCCGGCATCACCCGTGACAAGACCCTGGCCAACATGACGCCGGAATTCTGGGACGCGGTGTTGGCGGTCAACCTCAACGCACCGCAAGTGCTGACCAAAGCCCTGCTCGACAGCGGCACTCTGCGCGATAACGCCCGGGTCATTCTGCTGGCCTCGATCAGCGGCATCGCCGGCAATCGCGGGCAGACCAACTACGCGGCAAGCAAAGCCGGGCTGATCGGACTGGCCCAGGCCTGGGCGCCGACCCTGCTGGAACGCGGTATCAGCATCAACGCCGTGGCGCCGGGGTTCATCGAGACCCAGATGACCGCGCACATCCCGTTCGGCCTGCGTGAAGCCGGGCGGCGCATGAGTTCGCTGGGCCAGGGCGGCCTGCCGCAGGACGTCGCCGAAGCCGTGGCCTGGCTGGCCCAGCCGGGCACCGGCGCGTTCACCGGGCAAGCGCTGCGGGTGTGCGGCCAAAGCGTTCTGGGGGCCTGAACATGAGCATCGAATGGCAAACGCTGCACCAGGAACCGAGCCTGCCGGGGCTGTATGCCCGGGCGGCGACCCGACGCAAAATCACCGGCACCACCCTGCCCGACAGCGGTTTGCGCTGCGCCGTCGAGGTGGATGGCAAACGTCTGGCGGCGTATCGCAAGGTCTGCGGTTTCGCCGATGACGGCCTGCTGCCGCCGACCTATCCGCATATCCTGGCGTTCGCCCTGCAGATGCAATTGCTGACGGCCAAGGAGTTTCCGTTCCCGCTGCTGGGGCTGATTCATCTGAGCAATCGCATCCGCGTATTGCGGCCGATGGGCGGGATCAGTCGTGCGCAAGTCAGCGTCCGGGTGCATAACCTGCAACCCCATCCCAAAGGCGCGACCTTCGATCTGCTGACCACCCTCGACGATCAACTCGGCCCGTTGTGGGAAGCCGAAAGCCGGATGCTCTGTCGTGGCGTGAAGCTTGAAGGCGAACCGGTCGAACAGGCCTGGGAGCCGGCGCTGCCGCTGATGCAAGTGGCGCAATGGAAGGCCCCGGCGGACATCGGCCGGCAGTACGCGAAAGTCTCCGGCGACTACAACCCGATCCACCTGAGTGCCGCCAGTGCCAAGCTGTTCGGTTTCCCCACGGCCATCGCCCACGGGTTATGGAACAAGGCCCGCACACTGGCAGCTCTGGCAGATCATCTGCCCAAGGCCAACCTTGAGGTCACCGTGCACTTTCGCAAACCGGTGCGCCTGCCGAGCGAGGTGAGCCTGTTCGCCAGCGCTGCCGGTTCCAGCGGTGAGTTACGCCTGATCGGCGCCGGGGATCTGGAGCACATGGTGGGCAACTGGCAGCCGGTAGCCTGACATCGAGGCCGGGAAAACCTGCTCAATTGTGTATATATCACTTAAGTTTTCCCGCGCCGCACAAACATCCCTCGCCGAAACCCAGCCTTGATTTTCAAGGCTTTTTTTTGCGCGCCTATATCCTCGGTATTAGTCGTTAGGCCGCACTCGCAGCCCCCTGCATAAAGGCGTTAATACCAACTTGAGAATGGCGTGGATCCGGCCTTGCGACTGATATGAGCACAACGGACGAAGGCACTGCCGGCAACAGAATCGGCGGGCCATCGAAAACAACAAACGTTGTGACAGGTGCAAGGAATAACGCTCATGAAAACTCAGATGAAAGCTCAGGCGGCGTGGTGCAAATCGGCAACGGCACTGGCCCTCATTCTCTCCCTCGGTCTGGCCGGTTGCAGCAGTGGCGGCGGCGGTCATCACAGCAGTTCCGGCAGTTCTTCCCCCGACAGCTCGACTGCAGGTACTGGCGGCACCGGTGGCACGGGTGGAGCCGGAGACACCGCGGGCACTGGCGGCACTGGCGGCACCGGTGGTACTGGTGGAACGGGAGGGACAACGGATCCGACCAATCCGACCAATCCCACCGACCCGACGGATCCGACCAACCCAACCAACCCGAGTACACCGACACCTCTGGTTACCACCACCCTGGTGCAGGACGTCGGCAATACCGTCAGCGGCGTCGGCGATGGTGTCAGCCAGGTCGGTGACTCCCTGAGCGGCGTGCCTGTCGTTGGCGGCGTGGTGCAAAGCGCGGCCCGGACTGCCGGCAACGTAGTGACCACGCTGGGTGACGGCGTAGCCAACGGCATCGGCAAACTGGCGACCACCGACAATGGTCTGGGCGTTACCGCTTCGGCGGTCGGCGGCGTGGTGCAGGATGTGGGTAACGGCGTGTCCGACCTGAGCGGCAAACTGGCCACTGCCACGGGCAGCGTCCCCGTGGTTGGCGGTGTGGTAACCAAGGTCGCCCCAGTGCTCAACGGGGTCGGCGAAAAGGTCACCATGCTCGGCGACACCCTCAGCACCGCCACCACCACCGGCCCGCTCGGCTCGGTTACCAAAGAAGTCGGCAGCAAACTGGTGCCGGTGATTGCCATGGTCGAAAGCACCACGGACAAACTCGGTACGGCTACAGGGCTGGGCGCGCCGTTGAACGGTTTGGTCCAGAAGGTCGGCAGCACGGTTGACGGCGTGGGTGACAAGGTCACTGTCGCCGGCAACGGCAACGCCCTGACCAACACCGTCGGCGGTGCCCTGAGCAATGTCGGCACTGCGGTCGGCAAGGCCGGCGGGCTGGTAGACAACGGCACCGGTTCGGGAACGGGCGTCGGTGGCGGTCTGGGCAGCAATGGCTTGCTGCAAACCGTCGGCGGCGCAGTCGTGAACGTCGGCGCCGGGTTGAGCAGCGGCAATGGCAGCCTCGCCGCACCGGGTGGTGTTCTGGCAGCGGCCGGCAACACCGTGGCCTCGCTCAACACCGTGCTCGGCGGTTCGGGCTCGCCGATCACCAGCCCGACCACTCCCCTGGCAACCCTGGGCAACAACGTGGGTGCCGGACTTGCGCCAGTCACCACCGCGGTCACCAGCCTGACCCAGAACGTCGGCGCCGCCACCGGGCTCGGCACTCCGGTCGCGGGTCTCACCAGCCAGGTTGGCGGCGCCGTCGGCAATCTGGGCAACGCGATCGCCGGCACCAACAGCAACCCGGTCGTGGCGGCGGTCGGCAACACTGTCACCACGGTGGGCAACACCGTCACTGCGGTCGGCGGACTGGTCAACGGTGGCACTGCCACCGGGACTGGCGGCGGACTGGGTGGCGTCCTCGGCGGCCTGACCGGCGCGTTGGGAGGGAACAATCGCTGATTTGCACCTGGCCGATTCGACGGCCGAACCTACAGCGCCTACGCTTGGTTGAGGGCGGAAGATTCCCACGAGTCTTCCGCTTTTTTCTTAGGAGAAAACCCGCCCGGTGCTGGGGTTTGAACATGGAGTGTCCTATGCGCGTTATGGCATCCCTGCTGTTTCTCAGTCTCAGTTGCACAACCCTCGCCGACACCCTGCCCAGCTTTCTCAACAGCAACGAAACCATTCGCAACCTGCCGGTGCCGAACCTGCCCGCCGACGCCTACCGGCCGAACGCGGCGCCGCTGCAAGTGCCGGAGCCCGGTGCCACGGCCGCCCAGCCGTTGCTGATGGGCACGAAGATTAACCTCAGGACTGTGCAGATCGAAGGCGGCACGCTCTACCCGCTGAACGAACTGGCCGAAATCTACAAACCGCTGATCGGCCGCGAGAGCAGCCTCGCCGACCTGATCGAAGCCACCCGCAACATCACCCGTCGCTACCAGCAGGACGGTTATCTGCTGTCATACGCCTTCCTGCCACAACAGACCTTCGACGACGGCGTGGCGCGCGTCGTGCTGGTGGAAGGCTACGTGCGGGACGTGCAGATCGCGGGCGACGTCGGGCGGGTCAAAGCCCTGCTCGACCGATTGGCCGCCAAGCTCCAGGCCGAACGCCCGCTGACGCGCAAGACGTTCGAGCGCTACACCACACTGATGACCCGCATTCCCGGCGTGACGATCCAGGCCCAGGTGCCGCCGCCCGGCACCACCGACGGTGCAACCACGCTGGTGGCCCAAGCCAGCCGCAAACCGTTCACCAGCACCCTGAGCACCACCGAAGACAACCGCAACGGCACTCAGGCCCTGCTCGGTATCAGCAGCAATTCACAAACCTCGATGGGCGAACAGTTGAGCCTCAGCGGCCTGTTTCCACCGGGAGATGATCACGAGCATTACTACCGGCTGGACTACAACCAGTTCATCAACGACGAAGGCGCGCAACTGAGCCTGTCGGCCTCGCGCTACCGGGCCGATCCCGGCACCAATGTGCTGTTGAACAACGGACTGGAACTCAAGCCACACCGCGAAAACGACCGTTATTCGCTCGGTTTCACCTTGCCGCTGATTGCCGCCTCGGATGAACTGCTGACTGCCGGATCACGCCTGTACGCCGTCAATGACAAGACCCGCTACAACGTGATCGGCTACCCGCTGAGCGTCGAAGAACGCACCGACATCCGCGCCCTCGCCTTCGAAAGCGACTGGCGCAAGGCCGATGCCCGGCAACTGCGCATTCTCAGCGGCGGCGTGTACCAGGGCTTCGACAGCCTGGGCGCGCACACCAACAACAGCGCCATCGACCTGGATTTTTTCCGGGTGCGTCTGTCGGGGGTGCAGAGCGACAAGTTCTTTGATAACTGGCAAGGCGTACTGTCAGCCGCGTTGTACTGGAGCGACGACACCCTGCCCGACAGTGAGCGTGCGGTGTTCGGCGGGCAGAATTTCGGCCGTGGTTATCCCGATGATCAGGCGTCCGGCGACAAGGGCTGGGGCGTGGCTTACGAAATCAACTACAGCTTCAACCGCGACGGCAATTGGGTGCGCATCCTGCAACCGTACTTCGTGCTCGATCGCTCGCGCAGCTGGTTCAATGAATTGCCGGTACAGGCCAACAACCTGTCATCGGCGGCGCTCGGCCTGAGATTCGGCGATGCGAAGTACTACAACATCGCCCTGGAAGCCGCCAAGGCGATGTCGGATGAAGCGCTGGATACGTTCAATCGCCGGCCACGTTACAGCATCAGCTTCAGTTATCAGCTGTAGCACGACCGACCACTGAATCAGAAGGCGTAGCGCACTTTCGCCGTGAAACCGTCAGCGTCAAAACCGCTGGCGGTCACGTAGTTGTAAGACCCGCCGACGCTCCACGCGCCCATCCGATAGTTGGCGCCCAGACCCAGTTCATAACTGTCACGAACCGGGGTGGTGCCACGGCTGGTGAACGAATCACCACCCAGCACGAACGACGACGTGGTGCCGGTCTTGTCGCCAATGACGTCGTGCCAGGCCATCAGCTTCGCTTCGGGTTCGAGGCTGCCGGTGCCCACATCGAATGCCGCCGCCAGACGCGCGCCGACACCCATCTCGCCCACCTCATAGCGCTGACTGCCGACATTCAGCGAAGCCGAACTGCCCTTCTCGCGATAGCTGTCCATGCCCACATTGGCGTAACGCGCCCCGACCTGCGGCTCCAGCACCACATCCGGCATCAGGCGCACGGTGTACCCGGCCAGCGCGCTGACGCCGAATACGTTGCTGTCGTAATCACCCTTGGCGCGGGTACCGGCGATGTAGCGGCGCGACTCGTTGTCGTTCCAGCCATACATCAGCGACGAATCAACGAACCAGTTGTCGTGCGTCCAGTTGCCGTACAGGGTCAGCGCATGGCCGGTGACCTGGGTCTTGTTGCCACGATCGGATTTCACATCGGTGTCGAGGTAGCTGTACGCCAGACCGACCGCCAGATCAGCATTCAACTGGCCATCGGCACCCACGGCGATGCCGTGGCTGTCGGCATCGTAACCACTGACACCACGACGCTCATCCTGGTTGGCGTCGCTGCTCAAGGCTTGCAGCCAGACACCTTTGTCCGTGGCAGCGCCACTGGTACGGGCACGGCTGGAGCGATCATTGATGACGCCCGACACCAGCGTCTGACTGTTGGTGGCCCCGTGAAGCACCCCACGGCTGACATCCGGGCTGAGGGTTTCGGACAACCGCGCCAATTGCGCATCGGTGCTGGCGTTGGCGAACGCCTGGAACACCGGATCCTGCTCATCGAGCCGCGACAACAGACTCGACACGCGGCCCACAACCGTTGCGGCATTGCGACTGCCACCCGCCACAAGGGTGTTTTGCGCCAACACCTCTTCGGACTTGTTGGTCACCACTGACGTGATGTCGCTGCCCACAACCCCAAAACTCTTCACATCCAGCAAAGCAGAGGAAGAGGTCACGGTGAGGTTATTGCCGCCGACCAGACTGCCCGAGCTGATCAGGGTGTACTTCGTACCACCCTGTGTCACACGGAAATCACTGGAGCGCGCCAAAAGACGCAACGTCGCACCCGGCGCGATATCGGTAGTGCCCGTGACCTTCAACACCGGCAACGCCGGATTGGTGTCATTGCCCAGGTACATTTCCAGCACCGAGTCGGACTCTTCCATATCGAAGTCACCGATGATCGTGGTGTGTGGTTTCACCAGCGTCAGCGTCCCGTCCTCGATGGTCACGTAACCGGATTTGATGGTCGAACCGTCGAAAACAGCATCGCCGTCGATGATCACGCCGGACAGACCGATCAGATCCCCTTTGACCGTACCGCCAAAAAAGTCGAAATAGCTTTCGCCGTCATCGACCTGGATTGCCGACGTCCCACCCTCGATCGAACCGGTCAGTTGATAAATGGTAAACGGCAACGCATTGAGAGCCTGACCGCTGACATGCACACCAATCGACTCGCCGTAGATCGTCCCGGAGTTGAACAGATTGAAACCACCCGTCCCCGCCGAAGTATTGAAGTTAACGCCTTCGAAAGTGACGGCTTCGGCGTTTGCTCCGGTGGCGCGAATGGTGCCCGTGTTGTTCACGATGCTTTTGAGAGTGGCACCGTCGAGGAACAGACCCAATGCATCAGGGCCGGCAACATTGATTGTGCCGTTGTTGGTGACTCCAGCCAGCTGGGTATGTACCAACATCACGCCGCCGGCAGTCGCCCCACTGACATCGATCAGCCCGTCGTTGGAAAGCGAGCCGTTGAATGTGCTGCCGATGTCGGAAAAACCGGTTGAGCTGCCGGACCCCGCCAGGCCGTGAACAATAATGGAACCCTTGTTGATCACACTGTAGGCGACAGTGGTTGGCGTCGCACCGGCGGCTCCCAGATTGATACCGATGCCATGATTGGCCCCGTCAATCCGGATAGTGCCGTTATTGCGCAACTGGTCAGCCGCCAGCCCCATGAACTGGGCGCCGTAGGTCAAGGTCGACGGCGAGCCGGGAGTAATGATCCCGTTGCCGTTCAGATCGACAAGACCGTAGTTCTGCAGATTGCTGTTCAATGGCCCACCGCTCAGGTCATAACTCAGACTGGCACCGGCAGCGGAAACAACGCAGGCGTGCAGCGAAGCCACAGCGATGGACAACGCCAGAAGCGAGTGGCGCAAACGATCAGTATTCAAACGAGATTCCCTTCCAAAACATGAAAAACAGTTTCAGCAGGGGTATCGAATTCACTCAGGCATCCCTACCGAACCCACCAGGTCGTCCGGTTTGGGCGCGGGGAATGTACATGAGCCATCATTTCGACACCATCAAAATGTCAAACGAATGGCGTCAATTTCAAGATCGGCGTATTCGAAGTAGAAGCTGCATGAGCACTCAGGAGACATTGACCTTTGGCTTGGGAAACAGATTGTCCAGGGTCTCCAGCAGCCGCACGTGATAGATCGGCTTGCGGAACAGGTCGAGCACCTGCAACCGCAGCATGTCGCTCACATCCTCCATGTCCGCGTGCCCCGACGTCACGATCACCGGCAGATGCTGGCGCGAGGTGTGCTCGCGCAGGCGCTTGATCAGCGACATGCCGCTTTCCTCCGGCATGCGCAGATCGGTGATTACCAGAGCGATATCGGGATGGCGGGTCAGGTGATGCAGGGCGAGTTTGACCGAGGTGGCGGTATGACAGACGAAGCCTTCGCCTTCCAGCAACTCCGCCAGCTCCAGCAACGCGTCCTCTTCGTCGTCAACCAGAAGCAACTGTTGGCGTGAGGAAGAAGACACGTTCATGGGCAGTACCTGAAAGCTGAATGGTAGATCGAGTGTAGCCCGACATCAGCAAGGTGCTGGCGCAACCATGCTGTGGCTTATGGCGTTGGCCGGGTTTGCGTCGTGCCGCCCAGTGACACCAGAACGTTGTTGAAGATCGCCAGCATCCGATCACCCAGCGGAGTGACGAAAACGACCACCACCACGGCGACCATGGCCACGACGATGGCGTATTCAATTGCCGACGCACCGTCTTCATGTTTGTAGAGCAGCAAAGCTCTGGCCATTAAATAATCAACGATCATTCGAAACATATGCCCACTCCTTTGCGCTCCTGGCGCCGATGTCACAGCAGCGACAAAGCGTTCGCCGTGCCATTTGAGCATTGTCAACAAACCCCCACCCAACAACTGTAAGAACGGATTAGTCATAAAGGATTAGTCGTTTCGTCAAACTCGGCATTTCGACTGCTGATTGGCCAACACCCATACTTTCGTGGGTTATTTGTCTGTCACTAATGGCGTTTTGGCTTGTTTCAGCTAGCGTGGAAATAGCGAAATAGTTGGATGTTCATAGCTGCCTGATTGCGATGTTCCCTTGGTAGGAAGTGCGGGCTGGTAGTGCAGCAGGAAAGGGAGAGCCGTCATGAACAGTCGTGTGACCATTGGCCTTGCAGCGGCGCTTTTACTGGGGGCCATCATTGTCGGATATTGGGGGCTGGTGCTCAGCCGGCAACCTGCTCCGGTTGCCGAGCCCCCCGCGCCGACGGTGGTCACCGTCGAAAAAACCGTCGCTGCCGCCGAAGACCAGACCCGCCAGCCGGTCGTGGTCCTGGTGCGTGACGTCCCGCCCTTCACCCCCCTCACTGCCGCCGATCTGGCCGTTGAAAAACTGCGCAGCGCCCCCGCCGGCAGCCTCGGCACCATCGAGCAGGCAGTGGGTCGCACTCCGTGGCGTCACCTGAGCGCCGGCACCTGGCTCAACGAAGAAAGCTTCGAGGCCGGCGGCACACTGGCGCGCATGATCCACAAAGATGAGCGCGCGCTGGCCGTGTCAGTTGATGAAGTGATCGGCGCGGCCGGGCAGTTGATCCCCGGGGATTACGTCGACGTGCTGTTGTTCCTGCGCCAGGACGCCAGCAACCCGCAGCAGTCGGCACAGATTGTGGTGCCGGCCATGCGCGTGCTCGGTGTCGGCGAACAATACGGCCTGACCAACGACGGTCAACCGTCCGCTCCCGCCATGAGTGCCGACGACAAGATCAAACAGGACCAGCGCCGGCTCACCGCGCGCACCGTGGTGCTGGCGGTGCCTGAACAGTTGTTGAGTCGAATGATGCTCGCCACCCAGGTCGGGACGTTGCGCCTGGCCGTGCGCAGCAGCGAAGAACAGCGCCTGGCCAGGTATTGGGCCGGCGAACGTCAGGCGCCGGACAAACTGGTGGCCGCCAACAGCCAACTCTTCCAGTTCACTCAGTTGGCGCTGGGGACCGCGCCGAAAACCGCGCCCGGCAGCGACCACAGCGGTGCGATACGGCCCGCGGTGGAAGTGATTCGCGGCAATCAGACCAACCCACAAAACCCATGACTGAGCAAGGATCCAAGTGCATGCAGAGTCGTTCCTGGCCGATCGTCAATCCCGTGCTCCGGGCCATGCTGCTGATGGGACTGTCAATCAATGCCGCGCAGGCGGCCACCGGCAACTGCGCGGCCCTCGGGCGCTTGCCGCCAGTGATCGAAATCAACGAAGGCTGGCAGCAGGACATGCAATCACCGGTGGCGATCACGCGCCTGGCCATCGGCGATCCGAAAATCGCCGACGTGCATGCCAATGGCAACTCATCGTTTCTGCTTACCGCCGTGGCGCCGGGCGCTACCAGTCTGATGGTCTGGACCGGCTGCTCCAGCGAGCCGCGCCAGAGCATGGTGTTCGTCAAGGGCGCCGCCACCTCGGCCCTCACCAACACCGGTGCGCTGCCGTCGGATGATGCGCTGTTGCCGTCCCAGGTGCAGACCGACATTCGTTTTGTCGAAGTCAGCCGCACCAAGCTCAAGCAGGCCTCGGCTTCGCTGATCGGCACCCGCGGTAATTTCCTGTTCGGTTCTCCCGGCACGTTGCCGCCCATCGACGGCGTCCCGCAACCGCGACTGCCGGTGGACAACTCGCTGTTCAACTTCTCGTGGATCGGCGGCAAGACCATGGCGATCATCAATGCCCTTGAGGGCAGCGGCTTCGCCTATACCCTGGCGCGGCCAAGCCTGGTGGCCCTCAACGGGCAGAGTGCGAGTTTCCTCGCAGGCGGGCAGATTCCGATTCCGGTGCCCAGCTCCGGCAGCGACAACGTGTCGATCGAATACAAGGAGTTCGGCATCCGCCTGACCCTGACGCCCACCATCATCAGCCACGATCGCATCGCCCTGAAAGTGGCGCCGGAAGTCAGCGAACTGGACCTCAGCAACGCGGTGAACATCGCCGGCACCACCGTGCCCGCCCTGACCATCCGCCGCACCGACACCAGCATTTCCCTCGCCGATGGTGAGAGTTTTGTCATCAGCGGTTTGATCAGTACCAGCAACAGTTCCCAGGTCGACAAGTTTCCGGGGCTGGGCGATATCCCGGTGCTCGGGGCTTTTTTCAAGAGCTCGCAGATCAAGCGCGAAGAGCGAGAGCTGCTGATGATCGTCACCCCGCACCTGGTGCGTCCGCTCTCGGCGGAGGCGCAACTGCCGTCGTTGCCGGGTGAAAAACTGCGCAACTACGACCCGAATTTCTACCGCATGTTTTTCCTGGAAAACGGTAACTTCGACAAGCGCAGCGGGTTGTCCCAATGAGCCAGAGCCTGAGTCAGACCTTCCTCGCCATCACCCGCAACAACACCGACCTGGAGTGGCTGCAAAGCGCGCTTGCGCCGTTGGGCCAGGTGGTCAGTGCCGGTGGCGGCAGCCTCGACGAATTGCTCGCGCTGGTGGACGTCACCTTCGCCAGCCTGGTGTTCGTCGGCCTCGACCGTGAACACGTGGTGGCCCAGAGCGCGCTGATCGAAGGCGCGCTGGAGGCCAAGCCGATGCTGGCGATCGTTGCCCTTGGCGACGGCATGGACAATCAGCTTGTACTCAATGCGATGCGCGCCGGGGCCCGGGATTTCGTCGCCTATGGCTCGCGCTCCAGTGAAGTGGCCGGGCTGGTGCGCCGCTTGAGCAAACGCCTGCCGCCGGTGACCCACAACGCGCAACTGGGCGGCCTGACGGTGTTGTACGGCGTACAGAGCAGTTCCGACGGCGCGCTGCTGGCCAACCATATGGCACTGGTGGTGCAAAAGAGCGGGCAGCAGACGCTGCTGCTGGACCTCGGGCTGCCCCGTGGCGACAGCCTGGCGTTGCTGGGGCTGGAGAGTTCGTTTCACTTCGGCGATGCCTTGCGCCACCTGCGCAGGCTCGACGCCACGTTGATCGACAGCGCGTTCACCAGCGCCGAAGCGGGGCTGCGGATTCTGGCGTACGCCGACAATGACGCCCCCCTGGAAAGCACCAGCGCCGCCGAGCTGTTCATGCTGCTCAGCGCCTTGCGCCAGCACTTCCAGCACATCGTCGTGAACCTCACCGGCCAGCCTGACAGCGAGGCTCTGCGGACCTTTGTCAGCCATTGCGACAAGCTGATCTGGTACACCGACCAGAGCGTGCTCGATTGCCGGCGCAATCTGGCGGTGTTCAATCTGTGGCGGGAAAAAGGCATGAAGCTCGATCACGGACGGCTGCTGGTCGACCGTTATCTGAGCAACGTTGCGCCAGATGCGGACACCCTCGGCAAGACCTTCAACCTGGAAGTGATCGCGGTATTGGCCTTGAGTCCGGAGCTGCGCATGAACGCGAAGAACCAGGGCGTCAGCCTGTTTGAACTGGCGCCCAGGGAAAAACTCACCCAGAGCCTGCGGGTACTCGGCGAACGGCTGGCCAAGCGCTCCGAAGGTCTTGCCAAACCCAAGGTCACCTGGTTCGACCGGTTGCGAGGCACCTCATGAGCCCGGAAAAACTCTTCGGTGCGCCGGCGCGAGGCCAGTCGGGCAATGTTGACCACGAAGGCCTGAAACTGGTGCTGCATCGCTACATCATCGATGCCATCGAGGAGTCCGGGAAAAACCTGCTGGAAGGCTCGCGGCAGTTGCTGGCGCAATTTGTGACCGACAAGGTCGCCGAATACATCGCCCGTCTGCACCTGGCGATTTCCCGTTACGAGATGGAGCGGCTGGGGGAAGAAATCGTCGATGAGCTGACCGGCTTCGGTCCGCTGGAAGTCTTGCTGCGCGACACCGCCGTCACCGAAATTCTGGTCAACGGCCCGCACCGGGTATTCGTCGAGCGCGACGGCGTACTGCATCAGAGTGACCTGCGCTTCATCGATGCGCACCACGTCGAACGGGTCATGCAGCGCATTCTTGCGCCGCTCGGTCGGCGGCTGGACGAGTCTTCGCCGATGGTCGATGCACGCCTGCCGGACGGTAGTCGGGTCAACGCGATCATCCCGCCGATCGCCCTCGACGGCCCGTGCCTGTCGATTCGAAAATTCCGCAAGGACATGCTCAAGAGCAGCGACCTGATCGCCATGCAGACCATCGACCTGCCGATTTTCGAGTGTTTCCAGGAGGCCGTGGGCAAGCGCTGCAATATCCTGATCAGCGGCGGCACGGGCACCGGCAAGACCACGCTGCTGAATATCCTCAGCCAGCTGATCAACCCCCATGAACGACTGGTGACCATCGAAGACGTCGCCGAACTGCAACTCGGCCATCCCCACGTGGTGCGTCTGGAAACCCGGCCGCCGAATGCCGAGGGCCATGGCGAGGTCAAGGCCAGCGACCTGATCCGCAACGCCCTGCGGATGCGTCCGGACCGGATCATTCTCGGCGAGATCCGTGGCGTTGAAGTGCTCGATGTGCTCACGGCGATGAACACCGGTCACGACGGTTCGATGAGCACGGTCCACGCCAACAATGCCCAGGATGCGTTGCTGCGCCTGGAAACCCTGGTCGGCCTGACCGGCCGCACGGTGGCCGAACGCACCCTGCGGCAGATGATCTGCGCAGCACTCGACGTGATCATTCAGTTGACCCGCATGCCCGACGGTCGCCGCTGTGTCAGTGAAGTGGTGGAAGTGGTCGGCGTGCGTGAAGACGTGTACGTCACCAACACCCTGTTCCGTCTGGATCGACGCACCGGTTTCGGCTTCCTGCGCGAAGCGGTCAACCCGGCCGGCGACAAGTTGCGGCACGAGTCGAGTCTGGGCTGAACGCATGGAGCCTTCGTCATGATCGGACCGGTGATCCTGATTGTCCTTTGCCTGTTGCTGCTGGGGTTGTCGATTCGCCTGTTCCTGCAGGGCGTGCGCAAGACTGCCAACGAACGGGTGCTCTCTCGCCTCGCCGTCGGACAACCGCAAGCAACGGCCGAAAAAAACTCGTGGACCGGTCTGGAGCGGATGTTCCTGCGGGCAGGCCTTGGCCGGCCGAGCGAGCACTTCGGGCTTTGGCTGTCGTTGTGGGTCGTGGGCATGATGCTGGGTTATCTGCTGGCCGACTGGATCGGTCTGTTGCTGCTGATACTGGCGCCGCCGCTGATTTTGCGCTTGTACATCGCCTGGCTGTATCGACGCCGTCTCAATCGGATGATCGAACAGTTGCCGCAGTTGCTCGACCACACCGTGCGCAGCCTCAAGTCCGGCCGGACCCTGAGCGATGCAGTGATGGGCGGCATCGAAACCAGTGAGGACCCGTTGAAAGCCGCGATGGGCCGGGTGCAGCGCAACGTGCAGCTGGGAGTGAACCTGCCGGACGCGGTCAGCGATTTCGCCGAGCTCTACGAGCAGGACGAACTGCGCATGTTCGCCCTGGGCCTGAAGGTCAACCATCGCTACGGCGGCAATGCCAGCGAGTTGCTGGAGAACCTGATCAAACTGATTCGCGAACGTGACCAGGGTGCCCGGCAATTGCGCGCGCTGACCGGCGAAACGCGGATGACCGCGTGGGTACTCGGATCGCTGCCGGTGATTCTCGTCACTTACTTCATGCTGACCAATCCCGGCTACATGCTCGGCATGTGGAACGACTCGGGCGGTCGAACCATGCTGATTGTCGCGGTGGTGTTGCAGGTCTCCGGTTGCCTGGCGCTGTGGCGCATGCTGAGGAGTGTCTGACATGCTGATGCTGGCCAGTCTCATGCTGTTGCTCGGGGCGTTGTTGCTGGTCGGCAACCACCTGCTGACCGAGCGGCGTCGAGTGCGTCAGGTCAACCAGCGTCTGCAGGGCCACCTGGTGCGCGAGAACCGTTTCGGCAACTGGCTGCGGGCACTGGGCAGCAGCCGGTTCGGCCAGCGCTCGGTGAGCATCGACAGTGAAACCCAGACCCTGCTCAGCCGGCTCGGCTGGCGCCGGGCCAGCGAGCGCTCGCTGTTTGCCGCCTGCCAGATCGGCACGCCGCTGCTGACGCTGGGGCTGGGCGTGTTTCTGAAAGAGGTGTTTTTCCCCCTCGCACCCAACGGCTGGCTGGTGCCGATGATCGCCACCGGCGTTGGCTATCTGCTGCCCAAACGCCTGCTGGCGTATGCCGCTGCCCGGCGGCAGAAAATCATTGCGGTGGAAGTGTCGACGTTTATTCCCCTGCTGCGAATCCTGTTCGAGTCCGGCATGGCCGTCGAGCAGGCCCTGCGTGTACTCAGCAGCGAGGGGCAAAAACTGCTGCCGGAACTGACCGGCGAACTGCGTCTGATCCTGGCCCGTGTCGACTCGGGCCTGGAACTCGGACAAGAGTTGAACAAGGCGGCCGCGATGCTGGCGGTGGATGAGTTCACCGACACCTGCGTGATCCTGCAACAACTGATTCAACAGGGCGGCGGCGCGATGAAATCGTTGCTGACGCTCAAGCAACTGCTGGATGACCGACGCCTGACACGCTTGCAGGAATACATCTCGAAGATGTCGGCGAAGATGTCGGTGGTCATGATGCTGTTGCTGTTCCCGGCCTTGCTGATCGTTTTGGCGGGACCCGGTTTTACCGCAATCACCCGGGCGTTTGCGTCCTGACAATGAAAATGACAATGGCGATGGAGAGCGATTTGATGAAAGCACTGATGGTCATGGCTAGCCTGTTGCTGCTCGGCGGTTGCGCAACCGACGGTCAGGCACCGTGGACGACGATGCTGGCGCCGGCCAGCTGCAGCAAGTTGAGCTCCGAACAGGAGCTGTCGCTGAACCTCGCCGATGATCTGGTCAACGACGGCAAGCTGCACGCCAGCCTGGCCAATCTGCAGAGTCTGCCCGACAACCTCGTCGAGGTGCGGCTGCGCAAGGCCAAGGTCTATCGTCTGCTGGGACGCAGTGAAGCCGAGCCGTTGTATCGCAGTCTGCTGGGCACATGCCTTAACGCCGACGCCGAACATGGCCTGGGCCAGTTGTACGCCGCCCGTGGTGACAACGGCCAGGCGCAGGCCCACCTGCAACGGGCGGCGCGGCTGGCGCCGACCAATGAAAACATCCGCAATGATCTGGGCGTGGTGTACCTCAATCAGCTGCGGCTCGAGGACGCTCGTTTCGAGTTCCTGACCGCCATCGAGCTGAAGCAGAACAATCAGTTGGCGACGCTGAATCTGGTGACCCTGCTGCTCTACCAGAACAACTGGCAGCAAGCCGCCGAAGTGGTCAGCCGCGCGCACCTGACCCCGGAGCAGTTCAGCGATGCCCAGGAGCGTGCGGAGAAACTCAAGTCGCCGGTCAGAGCCAGACCCGTCGCTGGCAATCAGGTCGCGGTGGCGATTGATCCGCAACCGGCGATCAAGTGAGCCTCAAGGAGATGCCATGAACACGTTCAAGACCCTGTGTTGCCTGAGCCTGTTGAGTCTGCCGCTCGGCGCGCTGGCCATCGACGCCGGCCCGGCCTCGGCCCAGCAGCAGGAAACCGAAGGCTGGCTGTTGCTGCAAAGCCGCAACAAGGCCGCGTCCCCCGATCCGCAGGCGGCCACGGCCACCGAGCGTGAGCTGGCGATGCAGCGCTGGTTGAAGAAGTACAAATATGAAATCCCCGATTTCTACGACCCGGATGCCGGGGGCAAGATCGAGACAAATAACTGATTCGAGGAGACACCATGGCGTCTGTCCCGGTCGGCCCAAGGGCCGCCGGGGACAACAATCAGTGCGCCGTAACCCGCTGCCGCAAGGCCGCCGAACTCGGAGACAAGGCCAGCGCCAACTGCGTGCGGTTATGCATGTGGGTCAGGCGCAACACCTGCGAAACGTAAAGCTTCACCGTGTTTTCGGTGATGCCCAGCTCACAGGCAATCTGATAATTGGTCTGTCCCTTGCCCACCAGGCGCGCCACGTCCAGTTGCCGTGGCGACAGCTGATTGAAGATCGCCGGGACCTCCAGTTCACCGGCCTCACGGGGCGCATCGTCACTGACGGGCGCCGGCGCGCGACGCACCTTGTCCAGATCCTGATAAAGATCATCGATGGACGACGACAGGTCCTGAAGTTTTTGATTCAGATGGCCCAGTTGCAGGGTTTTCTGCCGCTCCTGCAGCACCGCTTCCTGGCGTTGCAGGCCTTCGAGCAATTCATCCAGATTGACCGGTTTCTGGTAGTAGTCGGCAATCCCGGCGCGCAAGGCCTTGATCACGTCCTGCTTGTCGGCGCGGCCGGTGAGCATGATGGCTTCGAACGCCCGGTGTTTGCCGGCCAGCCGTTGCAGTTCCTGCACCAGTTGAATGCCGTCCATGTCCGGCATATGCAGATCGCACAGCACCAGACCGATAGCAGTGTCGCCCGTAAAACGCTCGATCGCCTCTTTGCTGGACTCGCACGGCACACAGCGGTAGCCGCTGCTCTCGAGAAATTCACAGAGTTCTTCGACGATCAGAGGCTGATCATCGACAACGATGACTTTTACCGCAGATGTAAGCTTGTTCACGTGCCACTCCATGCCCGGGCCAAAAACTGACCATTCCTGTACTGTCAGCCGCTGGCTGTATAACTCGTTATTTTGAAGGTAGACCCACTTTCCGACTATGTACATAAGACTAGTGGCGCTTGGCGACTAATGGATCCAAGGTAGTGCAAGCACAAATCCGATCAGCACAAACGGCGCAAATGGCAGCTTTTTTGACACGGATGGCGCCATATACCGAAGTCGGTGCCTAAGCCCTTGACTCATATGCAGCCAGACTCTTGGCGCAAGCAGAATCCAGATCAGGCTCGCCGCACCGGCGCCGATAAAAATCCCGAGCAGCGAGACGCCGTCCGTCGCAAGACCAAGAGCTGTCATTAGTTTCACATCACCGGCGCCCATTCGGCCCATGAAATACCCAGGCAACGTGAATGCCAGGGCCACGACACAGGCCCAGCCTCCCTGCCCGGCTTCGGCGCCCATCCAGGTGGTACCGAAAGACAGCAGATAGACCAGCGCGAGAGTCCCGACGCCCAGCGTCAAAACGTTGGCAATTCGTCGTTGCCGGGCATCCTGAGCCGCGCACGCGGTCAACCAGATCAGAAGGACAAGGCTTTGCATCCGGTAAAAACCGTCCGTTTTTGCTGAATGATTCTATGCTGATACTACGCAGTGACTGTCAGGGTAGACGCACGGATGAAAACCGGCTCTCGGAAGGCGCAAAAAGGCGCGGTGGCGATTGAATTCGCCTTGGTGTTCGTGATCTTTTTCGCGGTGTTTTATGGCCTCGTCAGCTACAGCTTGCCGTTCGTGCTGATGCAGACGTTCAACCAGGTCACCGCCGAAGCCATCCGCCGCGCCGTGGCGGTCGATCCCGCGGTTCCCAACTATGCAAGCGTGCTGGTCAGCACTGCGAATGCCGCGTTGACCCAGCAATTGTCGGTGCTGCCGTCGTCGCTGAACGTGGTGGTCGGCACGGACACGTCAACGGTCTACGACCCGGCCCAGGGCACGCTCACCGTCAGCGTCAATTACCCGGTGAGCAAGCTCAATCAGGTCATCCCCTTTCTGGTGTTGCCGGGCGTCGGCGCTGTCCCCAGCCTGCCCGCCAACCTGACCGCCATTTCGAGCCTGAAATTTTGACTCCGGGTGACAACCTGCTCGGCCGCCTGCTCAAGCGAAGTATGGTCGCCAGCGATATTCCGGACGTACTCGGGACCCCGTTGACGGGCCTGCACATCCACCTCGACAGCGACGGCGGCGTGTTGCAAATGGCCGGCCCGCTGCGCCTGCTGCTGGCGCAACAGACGCCCCGCGACAAACCGTTGCCGTTGCACGACTATCTGCTGGCGCACAGCACGCTGGCGATCGAGGGCCGCCCGCAAGACTGGCAAGGCCAACTGCTGGATCTGGATTTCCCCGGCCTTGGCGACCAGACCTTGCACCTGCGCGGCTGGGTCCAGCCGCTGGGCGATGGCTGGCTGCTGCAACTGATCGACATTGCCGACCTGTTGTCCGAACGCCAGCAAGCGCATCAGCGCGAGGCGTGCCACATGCTCGCCGAGCAGATCAGCAAACAGGTGCGCAGCTGCAGCCTGGGACGGTTGCCGATGCTCGTCAGCGAACAATTGCAGGTGATCGCCCAGCGCTGGCAGATCCCGTGCCTGGCACTCGCCCTGCTCGATGAGCAGGAACAGGGCTGGCAGATCCATCAGCAGTTCCACGCCCATGACGCCCCGGCGCTGTGGCATGACGGCCAGCGTCTGGGCACGCCACTCGACAGCCTCAATGGCACCGGCCCGCAGCGCCTGGGTGCGCACTACGGCCAGTACGAACACTCAAGGGTCCAGGGCCTGTTCGGCAATGCCGAAGGTTTTGCCGTGCCCTACAGCGATGATCGGGGCGTGATGGCGTGGCTGCTCTGCGGTTTTTACGCGGTGGACAAGACCGCGCCGTATCTGGCCGATCGCGACTGGCTGATGCTGGCGGGCGCCCTGGCCGGGCCCCTGCTCGGTCGTTTACGCGAGCAGCAGCATCAACTGCAACTGGAACGGCTGGAGTCGTTGCAGACAATGCTTGGCACAGGCTGGTGGGAAATCAGCCATAGCGAGCAGATTCAACTGGCCCCGACGCTGGCCGCCATCCTGCAACAGGACAGCTCGACGCTGACGCTCGAGGCTTGGCTGAGCCTGATCCATCCCGCCGATCGCGAAGAAGTCCGCAGCCGGCTGCAAGCCCTGCAGATGCAAGGGGAAATCCTCGACCTGTGCGTGCGCCTGCAGCCTCGCGATGCCAGCCAGACGCCAGCGTGGTATCGCCTTCAGGGTCAGGTCACCGGCACCGGCGAGCACCGGCGGCTGGTGGGTTTCATGCTCGACATCAGCGACATCAAGAACCAGCAGCAACTGGCCGCTGCGGCCCATGCGCGGCTGGACAACCTGATCGCCAGTTCGCCGGCGGTGATTTATGTCCAGCACTACGCCGAAGGCGCCTTGCTGCCAGCGTTTTTCAGCGCCAGCCTGCAACCGTTGCTGGGCTGGAGCCTGGAGGACTGTGACGCCAGTGCGCTGGCAGAGCGGATTCATCCGGAAGACCGCGCCCTGTATTTCGAGCGAACCCGGCAACTGCTGCGCGAAGGCTCGGCGCGCGCCCGCTATCGCATGCGCGACAGTCATGGTGATTACCATTGGCTGCTCGACGAAGCCCGGCTGTTGCGCAACGACCTCGGCCTGCCGGTGGAAGCTGTCGGCTTGTGGCTGGACGTCACCGAAGCGACGCTGGCCGCCGAGCAGGTCAGACAGAGTGAGGAACGCTACCGGATTCTGGTGGAGGACTCGCCGGCGATGATCTGCCGCTACCGCCCGGATCTGATCCTGACGTTCGGCAACCGGCCGCTGGCGACCTATCTGGAATGCGCCCCCGAAGCCCTGGCCGGGGTCGATCTGGGCAGCTGGATGTCCGACGTTCAGCGCGCGGCCTTCGTTGAGCGCCTGGCGCAGCTGACTCCGCAATCCCCCGTCAGCACCGCCGAAATCAACCTGCAATTACCGGGGCGCGAACATGCGTGGTGGGTGTGGTCGGATCGCGGCGTGTTCGATGAGCACGGAAAATTGATCGAAGTACAAGCCGTTGGCCGTGACAACACCGAAGTGCGCCGCTCTCAACAGCAGCTCACGCAAAGCGCAAAAATGGCCACCCTTGGCGAAATGGCCACTGGCCTGGCCCACGAAATCAATCAGCCGCTGAACGTCATGCGCATGGCCATCGTCAACGTACGGAAGCGCCTGAGCAACGGCGATGCGCAGATCGATTACCTGACCGACAAACTCAATCGCATCGACGCCCAGGTGCAGCGCGCCGCGAAAGTGGTGGACCACATGCGGGTGTTCGGTCGCCGCTCCGAGATCGAGCAGCAGCTGTTCAACCCGGCCAGCGCCATCGAAGGCACGCTGTCGCTGCTGGCCGAAGGCATGCGCGGCAAAGGCGTGGATCTGCGCATCAGTGAAACCGCATTCGAGGTTCAGGTGCGCGGGTACGTCGATCAGCTTGAACAGGTGTTGATCAACCTGATGGTCAACGCCCGGGATGCGCTGCTGGGCAAACGCGAGTCCGATTCAGCATTCAAGCCGTGGATTTCGATCTACGCCGAACGCGACGAGCAGCACGTGCGACTGTGGGTCGAAGACAACGGCGGCGGTATCGACCCGCGTCTGCTGGAGCGGATTTTCGAACCGTTCTTCACCACCAAACCGGTGGGCGTCGGCACCGGCCTGGGGTTGTCGGTGAGTTACGGGATCATCGAGAACATGGGCGGCCACCTCAGTGTGCGCAACTCGGCGGACGGTGCACGGTTCTGCATCGAACTGCCGATCGCCCCTGACGACTAGATCACCAGATAGGCCTTGCCGGTCTGGCCACAGGTCATGTTGGCGCCGACATCCACATCCATCAGGTTGATCCCCAGCCCCTTAAGCAAATTGTTCAGCAGCGGATCCAGCAGCGGACTCACCAGATTGGTGATCACCGGTTGCAGGATCGTCGTGACATCACTGATCAGGCTGGCGACGCCGGTGACAATCGCCCCCAGCGGGTTGCTGCCTTGGGGTTTGTAGACGATCAGATTGATCCCGGCGAGGGTGCTTGCCAGGCTGTTGACTATGTTGGTTGAGGGCGCGGCAGCAATCACGCTTGGCGGCAGTTTCAGGTTGGGCGGTGTGGCGAACGGATTACCGCTGGAAAACACCAGGTTCTGGGTGTTCTGCGCCACGCTGGTGTTGACCATGATCGCAATGCCGCCGGCGCCATATGGCACATGAGTACTCGGGTCACAGCTGCCGATCCCCAGAATCTTGTGGCAGGTCACCGTACCCAGATCCACCAGCGGCAAGGGTGTAACGGTGGGTTGGGCGGCAGAAGAGAAGGCGTTGGTCGGGTCGATCCTGCCCAGTTTGAGATCGGCAATCGAGGTCATGGTGCGGGCCGTCAGGCTTTTGGTGCCGGCGTTGCCGGTCGGACAACTGTAATCGGTGACATAACTGACGGCACCACCGGCGTCCAGGCTGATGTCGATCTGCGGCGAGGGCAACAGCTTCGGGTCCAGTTGCTCACAACCGGCACCGAGCAGGCAGCCGGCAGAATTCAGTGTGGCGACCAGATTGAGGCTCAACAGTGCATTGAGGGTCGGTGTCAGCGTGCCAACCAGTCCGAGTACCGCATTGGCCAACCCGGTCACCCCGGACAACACCGGCAGATTTACCGAAAGCAGCGTGCGAATCTGCGCGGTGCGCACATAAATCCGGTTCGGCCCGGTGGGATTGGCCCTGGCCAGTGCCGGATCGCCAATGGCGGAAAACTGCGGCGGCTCGATGACTTTGACCCGCACCGTGACATTCGCCAGCCCCAGCACGCTGATCGGCAGGGTCGCGGCCACCGCACTTTTGCTGTTGGCCAGTTGAATCACGCCCTGGACCAGTTGCAGCAACTGCAGATTGGCATCCAGCCCGGCGGCCGTGGTGCCGGTCTGCAATTGCAGGATGTCGCCGAGCTTGACCGGCGCGGCATTGATCGCCGCCACTTGCAGTTGGCCCAGCGCGGTAATCACTTCAGCGGTGGCGCCGTTGAGCTGGACCGCCGTAATCGCGGCCTGGATCAGTTGCGTCACCGTGGCCTGGGTATTGAGCAACTGGCTGTAATTGCCGGCAGCCACGTTGAGGTTGATCGCCAGTTGATTCAGGTAGCCAAGCAGGTTGATGTCAGTGTTGAGCAGGCTTTCCCAGCCCAAGGCTGTCAGGTTGACGTTACCGCCAAGCAGCCCGGAAAACAGTGGATTGAGGATGTTCGATTGCGCGGTGCTGATGCTGGTCAGGTTACTGCGGATGTTCAACTGAGCGACGGTCGGCTTGGGTTTGGCCGCCACCGCCGAAGCGTAAAGCACGGTGTTGAGACTGACGGGTGTGCCACTGAACAACGCCTGCACACCGCCGGCGAAACTGGTGGTGACGGTACGGTTGGCCGCGACCTTGACCGCCTCTGATTGCGTGGCGTCCACCGTAAAAGTGCGCAGACCGGTGGCGGCTGTCGCCAACTTTCCGCAATCGATTACGAGCACGTTGTTGGCATTGGCGACAAACCCGTTGCGTGTCGCGCTTTGCCCGGCGTAACTGGCGGCGGTGAGCCCCGGCAGGCAATTGCCGCCACGGCTGACGGCTTCGAGGGCGGCGGTGTCCACCAGGCGCTGCAGTTTGCGTTGTTCCATGTACAAGCGGCCGCTGTCCACGACCAGCAGCATCAGGACCAGCGCCAGGCTGAGGGTGGCGGCCGCCATCAGGCCGATGGCTCCCCGCTGCCGGGCTGGCCCCCTGCACTGCGAATGACGCGACATGGCGCACTCCTTTGCCGGCGCACGGCCGGGCGCAACCTCCATGGATGGGTATGAGTGTAGACAGGCGCAGGCAACACTGCTGGCAACGCGCCATTTTCACCCGCCCATAAAAAACGGGAGCCATTTGGCTCCCGTACTTTTTCAACAGACTCAACGCGGTGGATAGTTGGACAGAATCCGCGCCACGGTTTCACGGATGGCATTGCTGCGATCCGCCGGGTTCGGCGTGCGGCTGAGTATTTGCTCGTCGCTGCCGCGCCACACCAGTTTGCCGTCCTTGCCGTCGAGCAGATCGACCTGAATGGTCGCCACCTTGTAGGTGATGTTGCGGGTTTCGTTGTACATCGGCGCGCCCCAGTAACCGTTCCACGGGCCACCCCAACCGCCGCCGTAGTTGGTGGTCACCTGTTGCTGGCGGTCCTCGACGATCAGGTAGGTCTGCACATTCAAATCACCTCGGGCGCCCGAGGCGGCAGGGCGCAGGCCCCGCTGATCCAGTTGGTCGGCGACGGCCTGGCGGATGCGTTGTTCGGTCAGATCACTCTTGATCCGTGGATCGTCGGGGCGGTATTGCAGGGCGGGATCTTTCCAGCTCCAGCTGCGGTAAGCGGCAAAGTCGCGGCTGGCGTCGAAATCATGATTGACCTGGTTCGAGGCGCAGGCACTGAGCAGTGCGGCCACGGCCAGTAAAACAAGACGGCGGAACATGGTTTTTCTCCGGTGGAAGACATGAACCTGAGGGCGCCTTCATTTGCAGAAGGCTAACCGGGAGGATACGCCGACATGGCCTTTTCGACAGCCTCCCGAATCGCATCGGTGCGATCACTTTGCGTGCCCTGGGTGCCGGTTTCGGCGCTGGCGCTCCAGACCGGCTGACCACTGCCGGCGTCGAACAGATCGACCCGCACCACCACGACCTGTTCCTGATAGGACCGAACGATCGGCACCGTGTTGTACATCCCGTAACCGCGGCCGTAACGGTCATAACCGCCGTATCCGCCGCCGTAGTAACCGTAATCGTCCTGCACCTGACGCAGGCGGGTTTCCAGGCTCAGGTTGGCACTGACCAGCAGATCGGCCGGGCGGTTGTCATGCAGCGGGCGCAGACCGCGCTGGTCCAGCGCACTGCTGACGGCTTCGGCCACTTGCGCCGAATCCGCCCAGGCCGTGCCCGGTGGGAGTTGACCGTTGAGCCATGCCCAGCTGCGATAGCGCCCGTAATCCCGTGGCGGCGCAGGATAAGCGCTGCGGTCGAAGGTGGTCGCCGCTTGCGGTGGGGCCGGCGGCAACGGTCGCGACTGCGCCACATAAGGGTTGCTGCCCTGGCAGGCGGCCAACCCCAGACAGATCAGCAGTAACCCTGAATGACCTTTCATATCTCGCTCCGATCAGATCGGCCGGCAGATCCAGTGCAAGTAGCGCCCAAGCCCGGCGAAGCTTGGGTGACGACGGTGGGCGAGCTCCATCTCGAGCAAATCAATCAACTCGGCGCGGGCCTGGAATTCCATCGGCATGTAATCGTGGAAAACCCGCACCCCGCTCTGGGTTTCGACCTGCCACAACCCGGCGAGTTGCGTCGCCAGTTCCCGTGGATCGAGTGGCTGCTGCGGGGTCAGGCTCTGCTTTTCGCCGGCCAGGTCGTTCCTGCGCATTTTCTTGAAATGGCCTTTGAGCAGGTTCCGGTAAATCAGCGCATCGCGATTGTAGAACGCCAGCGACAGCCAGCCGCCAGGCTTGGTCAACTGATGCAGCACCGGCAGAATCGCGTGGGGCTCGGCCAGCCATTCCAGCACCGCATGGCACAGCACCAGATCGTAGGGTTCAGTGAGCTGGCCGAGCAGTTCCTGCCAGGGCGCCTGAATGAACGTCGCGCTTTGCCCGGCTTCGGCAAAGCGCTGGCGGGCGCCTTCGAGCATCGGTTCGGCCGGCTCGGTGAAGGTCACCTGGTGCCCGCGCTCGGCCAGCCACAGCGACATGTGGCCCAGGCCGCCACCGATATCCAGCACCCGCAACGGACGATCCGGTAAGGCTTCGGCGAGGTCGGCCTGCAACACGGCGAGGCGGATCGCGCCTTTGGCGCCACCGTAGATTTTTTCGGCGAAACGGGTCGCCAGCTGATCGAAATGACGGTCGCTCATCAGCTGAACCGCCGTTCGCTGTCGGCGAGTTTGCTGCGCACCACTTCATTCATGTCCAGCCCCAGTTCGCTGCACAGCAGCAACAGATAAAGGACGATGTCACCGACTTCCTGCCCGGCGTGGGCGAGTTTGTCCGCCGGCAATTGGCGGGACTGGTCTTCGGTCAGCCACTGGAAGATTTCCACCAGCTCGGACATTTCCACGCTGGCGGCCATGGCCAGGTTTTTCGGGCTGTGAAATTGCCGCCAGTCATTGCGGTCGCGAATGGCGTGCAGGCGTTCGGTCAGTTCAACAAGGTTCATCGGGCTCTCCTGAAGGCGTATAGCTTCGGGGGGATGCGGAGCGAAGGCAAGCGCCAGTCGCCCGTTAAAACCCTCTATGCTTGCAGGGAACTCGACCGCACCGGCTGCGGCCCAAGGCTCAGCTCTTTCATCAGGAAACAGACATGCAGGTAGAAAGCTTTTTCGAATGGCTGGGCCAGGCGCTCGGCTCGATCATCCGCTTCATCGTCGATGGCCTCAGCGGCCTGTTCAATCTGCTGGGCAACGCCGGGGGCAACTTTGTCGACGGGCTGTCGAAGGCGCTGGGCATGGACACGTCGATCATCAGCATCATCGCGCTGATCGTCGGCCTGATGCTGTTGTGGTCGGCGATCCGCGCATTCATGAATGCCTCGATCATCGCCGGGATCATCTGGTTGCTGCTGGGATTGTGGCTGCTGAGCTGGATCATTCACTGACGCCTCCCGTTACAATGCCGCTCCCCAAGGAGCCCGCATGTCCAACCTGATCGCCGACTGGCGCGACCGCCCGACCCATCACCGGGTCTGGGCCCTCGCCGCCCCCATGATCCTCTCCAACATTTCCGTGCCGCTGGTGGCGCTGGTCGACAGCACCGTCATAGGTCACCTGCCCCACGCTCATCAACTGGGCGCTGTGGCGGTTGGCGCCAGCCTGTACACCTTTCTGGCCTGGGCCATGGGTTTTCTGCGCATGGGCACCACCGGTTTCGCCGCCCAGGCCGCCGGGCGCAGCGACGGCGCGGCCTTGCGGCAGATATTGCTTCAAGGCCTGCTGCTGGCGATGGGGCTGGCGCTGCTGCTCGGAGCGCTGGGCGTACCACTGAGCGGGGTCGCGCTGCACTTCATGCAACCGTCGGCGGAGCTGGATCAGCTGACCCGTGACTTCTTCCACACCCGCCTGTTCGGGCTGCCGGCGGCGCTGGCCAGTTATGCGCTGGTCGGCTGGTTCCTCGGCACCCAGAACGCCCGGGCGCCGCTGGCGATTCTGCTGAGCACCAACCTGATCAACATCGTGCTCAACCTGTGGTTCGTCATCGGCCTGGACTGGGGCGTGGTCGGTTCGGCCCGCGCATCGGTAATCGCCGAATGGAGCGGCGCCCTGCTCGGCCTGTGGATGACTCGCAGAGCCTTGCGCGCCTATCCCGGTCACATCGCCTGGGCTGCTCTGAAAGTCTGGCAGAGCTGGCGTCCGCTGCTGGCGGTCAACCGCGACATTTTCATCCGCAGCCTGGCTCTGCAATCGGTGTTTTTCCTGATCACCGTGCAGGGCGCGCGACTCGGCGATGCCACGGTCGCGGCCAATGCGCTGCTGCTCAACGGCCTGCTGCTGACCGCCCACGCACTGGACGGACTGGCCCACGCCGTCGAAGCCCTGTGCGGCCACGCCATCGGCGCCCGTGATCGTCTGGCCCTGCGCCGTTCGCTGGTGGTTGCCGGCGGCTGGTCGTTGCTGGCGAGCCTGGGCTTTGCCGCGCTGTTTCTGTTGGCCGGCCACCTGTTCATCGAAATGCAGACCGACATCCAGAGCGTGCGCGAAACCGCGTTCATTTACCTGCCCTACCTGGCCGTGCTGCCGTTGATCGCGGTCTGGAGCTACTTGCTCGACGGCCTGTTCATCGGCGCCACCCGCGCCCGGGAAATGCGCAACGGCATGCTGGCGACCGTGATCCTGCTGCTGCCTGTCGCTTGGGCGCTGCAAGGTCTGGGCAATCACGGCCTGTGGATTTCGTTCCTGTTGTTCATGGTGCTGCGCAGCCTGACTCTCGGGGGACTGGCGTGGTGGCTGCGACGCACCGATGGCTGGTTCAACGGTGCCGCTCACTGAAGCGATGCTTCATGACGGATCGTTCAGCCAGCGCCGACGCAACAGTTCGAGTCGTTCTCGCGGAGTCAAACCTTGCGGCAGCGGCATCAGCTCGGCACGCGGATGCAGCAAACGCAGCCACAACCAGTCGTCCAGCAGCGTCTGCTCGCTGAAGCCCAGCGCCAGACCTTGTTCCTGAAAGGCTGATATCAGCCGAAAGTTGTTTCCCGTCGCCTGACTCCAGCGCCAGACATGCTGATCCAGCAGGCAACGATGCAATCGTTCTCGCTGTTGACGGGTCAGGCTTTGCTCGATGCGCAGGGGCTCCACGGCCAGTCCCGGATTGCGTAGTTGCTGCCAGCCCTGACTGCCAGCAGCCAGATCGGCCCACGTGCCGCCGAACCAGCGCAGCCATCCGATCGGCCCGAGCCAGCAGCTCAGTTGCCGGGCATCGCAGGCATCGAAAAAGTAACTGGCGGTCTGCCGATTGTAGAAATTGAGCAGCGCCCGGTGATTGAGGCCGATGGACACGGTCAGCATCCGCTGCAAGTGTTCGCGCAGTGTCTGCGCCGAGACCTCGCTGCCCAGCAGCAGCCCTTGCCAGGTCATGGGATCGGTGTGGCAGAGCGCCGATAGCGCCGGGCAATCACGCAGGTCGATCAGCCATGGGCCTTGCTCACTGACCGGTTGAAACTCGGTACCGTCAAACAGCTGCAGGCTGTGCACACTGGAGAATCCCTGGCGTAACACCTTCACTGCCTGGGGTGCCTGTGCGATGTCCAGCAACAACCACTGCGCATGTTGCCCGGGGGCCGCGACGCTCATCTTCCGTCGCTCGTTTTGAGCCCGGCGACCAATCGACAGCTGCACAGTGACGCCGCGCAATGGCGATAACTGCCGCCCCCCGGTATCAGGCACAGCAACAACAAAGGCTCGGCCGCTTTCAACCATTGAGGCAGGCCCGCGCTTTCCAGACGCTCGGGCAGTGCTGACGGTGGATCATCCTCGATGGCTTCGGTGAGTGCCGGAACCTGCAGGACGCCACTGATCACGGGTTGCTCTGGGTCACCTTCCAGAAAGCTCACCACCACCTCCACCCCGTCCTTGAATGATGCCATCGGCGTATCGGCCAACGCCGGAGCCAGCGGCAACCAGCAGTGGCTGGGGCGGGCACCTTCGCCCTGATAAAGCCAGTCGAACTGAACGGCCACCGGCCGCACGGCATCAGGTTGCTCTTCCTCGACCGACACTACCCACGCACGCTGCGGGCTGCACATGCGCGCCCCCTGGTAGTCAATGGATGACTTGGGCACCGACAACTGGTCAGCGGCAAAAATCCTGTTGCTGTAGGGCGGCTCGAGTGACTGATCGGCCCGATGCTCGATTCGGCTCACCAGCCAGTGCGCATTGACGTCTGCCAGGGGCTGGCCGGAAATCGTCAACCAGTGACCACTGCGCAGGGTTGGCGAATCGGAATGCCCCTGCGCCGTACGTGTGCGCCGCGAGCATTCTGCGTTCAGCCGCACATGTTCGCCCAGTTGCCAGCGGCTCACTGTCGGCGACGGCTCTCCATCCTCGCTCTCGCATCGCAGGTTTCCGGCGCGTGGCAGTAGGGCCGGGTCATCCCCGAACACCAGGCAATGCCCCCGGCTCCCATGTTCGAAGTGATAGTGAATGCGTGCCTGCCCACACAACCGTTGCACCAGTTGCAGATCCGACTCGCCGTACTGGGTGCAGAATGTCCGGGGCGGATACACACCTTGCAGATCGAACCGGCGCCAGTTGCCACTGATGCCGTGCTCTCTGAGTACCTGATCAAGAATCTGCGGTACCGAGCGGTCACTGAAGATGCGTTGGCTGTAGCGCAGGCCCAGACAGCTCAACCGCGGCCCCAGCCGCGCCCGGCACAACCGGGCGCCGCGTCCTTGCTCATGCTGGACAAGGCTGTGCAACTGTCCGTGAACACCATTGCCACAAGGCCCGAAACACAGGTGCGCCGATCGATACATCAGTCCGGCCAGGTCCAGGTGCGGATCATCGACCAGCACATCGACTTCGAACGCAAAAGGCTCGCTGATGGCTTCGCAACCCGTAAATGCCAAGACTTCAAGCGAGTCGGACAGGCCCGCTACATCGAGACGAAACGACGGCTCGTCGGCTGGATCGAACATGGGGGGATTCTCTACAGGGGGGCGGGCGGGGATTCTCGCCGAGACCCATGGCCGAGTAGAGAGCCGAACTACAAATTCGGAAATGACCTACGCGAAAAGCAGACGACGTCACTTTGCTGGCCTGGAAGCAGGCCGTTTCGCGAAGAGAAAAAGAAGCGTCTCACCCGGTTATCTGAAACGTCCACGGTGGGCGGAACAATTTCAGACAACCAGATGAAAGCGGAACCTGGCCTCAGGAAGACAGGTAGGAAGAGCGGGTCAGACCCAGGCGCAACGCATCGAGGAACTGAGTGCGCTCGCTGGCGCTGATGCGGGCACTGGCGCACTTGTCGCGGTAGTGGGTCATCAGCTCTTCCGGCGACAGGTGCACGTAACGCAGCATGTCTTCGATGGTGTCGTGGGTTTCAATGCCGGCGTGATACACGCTGCCATCGGCGTTCTGATAGATGTTCACCGAGTCGGTGTCACCGAACAGGTTGTGCATGTCGCCGAGAATTTCCTGATAGGCGCCGACCAGGAACACCCCCAGCAGGTAATCTTCACCTTCGTTCAGCGCATGCACCGGCAGGCTGGTCTCGATGCTCTGCTCGTCGACATACTGGTTGATCTTGCCGTCGGAGTCGCAGGTCAGGTCTTGCAGAACGGCACGACGCAGCGGCTCCTCATCGAGACGGTGCAGCGGGATGATCGGCAGCACCTGATCGATCGCCCAGGTGTCCGGAAGGCTCTGGAACACCGAGAAGTTGCAGATGTACTTGTCGGCCAGCTTGTCGTTGAGTTCGTCCAGCACCTGACGGTGCGAACGCTGACGCGCTTTCAGCGAGTTGTGCAGGCGACGGCACACCGCGAAGTAGCACTGTTCAGCCAGGGCTTTCTCGGCCAGGGTCAGTTTGCCGTCGGCGTACTGGGCGGCCACGTCGCTCATATAGTGGGTGGCGCGCCAGTAGGTTTCGGTGACCATTTCGATGTCGGTCGGGCCGAGCAGGTCAACCAGCCACTGCACGGTTTCCGGCAGGGCTTCCTTGTTCTCGATCAGCGGGATTTCGTCGTTGTGTTTCTCGACGTCGGTGACCTGCACCACCAGCATCGCGTGGTGCGCGGTCAGCGAACGACCGCTTTCGGAGAAGATGTGCGGATGCGGCAGGGCCTGCGCATCGCAGAACTCCTTGAGCATGCCGACCACGACACCGGCGTAGTCGTCCATGTCGTAGTTGATCGAACTGGCGTTGCGCGAGTGGGTACCGTCGTAGTCCACACCCAGACCGCCGCCGACGTCGATGTGATCGACCGGCAGACCGAGGTTGCGCAGCTCGCCGTAGTAACGGATCGCTTCCTTGAAACCGTGCTGGTAGTCGGCCAGGTTGGCGATCTGCGAACCCATGTGGAAGTGCAGCAGACGGATGCCCTGATCCAGGCCCGCCGCGCGGAAACGCTCGACCACCGATAGCAGTTGCGCCGCCGACAGACCGAACTTGGACTTCTCGCCACCGGTGTCCGCCCACTTCGACGACGCCAGCGACGACAGACGCACGCGCAGGCCAACCTGTGGCTTGACCTTGAGCGAGGCGGCTTCTTCGATCACCAGACCGACTTCGGATTCTTTCTCGATCACGATGAATACATTGTGGCCGAGCTTCTGACCCATCAGCGCCAGACGGATGAACTCGCGGTCCTTGTAACCGTTGCAGACGATGGTGCCGCCCTTCGGCGCCAGTGCCAGCACCGCCAGCAGCTCAGGCTTGGAGCCGGCTTCCAGACCGATGGAAACGTTCTGGGTGGCGATGATGTTCTCGATCACCGCTTCCTGCTGGTTGACCTTGATCGGGTACAGCGCGGTGTATTTGCTCTGGTATTCCAGACGCTCGATGTTCGCATCGAAAGCGCCGGTCAGCTGACGGACGCGGTCTTGCAGGATGTCGGGAAAACGCACCAGCAGCGGCAGGGACAAGCCACTCTTGCGCAGTTGGTCGACTTGTTCGAACAGATCGATAGGCGAGCTGCTCGGGCCGTTCGGACGAACTTCGACGCGACCGGCGTCATTGATCGCGAAATACCCGGCCCCCCAATGGCGAATCCCGTAAACACTGCGGCTGTCCGCAACTGTCCATTGGCTGCCATCGTCTTTGCGTGTGCGTCGTACGGACATCGAAGTCCCCTATAAAGAAGTCATAGTGCGTCGCCTGATCGCAGGCCGGCGCAGTCTAAAGAATGAAAATGACGGTTCGTCAGCGCGGCGGTAGACCGCGCTGACAGCGTTGAGTTTAGAAACCGGTCATGAACAGGCTCTGTGAAAACCATGGAAACGACGTCAGGCCCAGGGACTCTGGAGCTGAATCAAGCCGCCGGTGGGTTTCACAGAGGCTGCTAGCCGCCGGACTTCTTCGCTTTGAAGCCGTGCTTGACCAACTCGGCCAGGAGCAGCTCGACATGGTCGCCCTGGATCTCGATGATCCCGTCTTTCAACGCACCGCCGGTGCCGCAACGCTTCTTCAACGTTGTCGCCAGCTCCTTGAGTGCGTCTTCGGCCAGAGGCACGCCGGTGATAGTGGTCACCGTTTTGCCGCCACGCCCCTTGCTCTCGCGGCGCACACGGGCAATGCCGTCGCCGGCGGGGATCACGGTTTGCTTGCAGATACAGGCGTCCACCGGCTTGCTGCATTCCGGGCAATGACGACCTGCGTCGGTGGAAAATACCAGGCCGCCCAGGGCGGCGAAGGATGCGGCTTTTTTGGCCACCGGCAATCCTCTCGGGAGGACAAAGACTGATCGCAGCCTTGGGCAAGGCTATCGACCGCGAAGCCCCACTCAGGCAGGGGCAGCGCTACTGCACCGGTTCTTCAATAAAAGCAGGCCGGTGCAGCTTGAAAAGGTCGCGCAGTGTAACGGCAAAAACGCCGATTGCTAAGTGCCAATCGGCGCCAATTTATGTGTTCTTTGCGACGTTGCTTTGCTGAGCCTTCAGATAACGTTTCAAGGCTGCCAGAGAGTCCGGGCAATAAGGCTTTTGCCGGATTTCCTGCATGACCTGTTCGACCGGAATGAAACGCGCTTCGAGCACCTCTTCCGGCTGCAGGATCAACGGGCCATCCCACACTGCCGAAAACGCCGAACACCACAGGCGATTGCCGGTGTCTTCGAAGTAGAAATGGTCGTGGGCCGTCAGCTCTACGCCACTCACGCCCAGCTCTTCTTCCAGCTCACGGGCCGCCGACTCGGCGTAGGTCTCGTCTGCCTGCACCATGCCGCCCGCCGCCACGTCCCAGTAACCGGGATAAATGGCTTTGCTCAACGTGCGCCGATGCACGCAGAGTTCACCGGCGGAGTTGAACAGCATGATGTAGGTACCACGGCCGATCAGTCCGCGTTCTCGCAGGTCAGAACGCACCAGGGCGCCGAGCAGGTTGTCCTGCTCGTCCACCCAGGCGATCTGTTCGGCATCCGAGGCGGCGCGGTGGGCCGCCTCTCTGGCGCTCTCGTCCATGACTCAGCCCTGATTGAGCAGTTGACGCAAATCGATCACGGCGGCGTTGGCCCGGGAAATGTAGTTGGCCATGACCAGCGAGTGGTTGGCCAGCACACCGAAACCGCTGCCATTGAGGATCATCGGGCTCCAGATCGGCTCCTGGGAGGCTTCCAGTTCGCGGATGATCTGACGCACGCTGACGGTCGCGTTCTTCTTCGCCAGCACGTCGGCGAAATCGACTTCGATCGCGCGCAGCAAGTGCGACAGCGCCCAGGCCTGGCCACGGGCTTCGTAGAACACGTTGTCGATCTGCATCCATGGGGTCTCGACGACTTCCTCATCGACCTGCGGCACTTCACCCACCGCCGGCACTTCGGTTTTCAGCGCGGTGTTGAGCTTGACCCGGCCAACGCTGGCCGACAAGCGTTGCGACAGCGACCCGAGACGGGTGCCGACATCACCCAGCCAGTTGTTCAGGTTGTCGGCGCGGGCGTAGAACAGCGCGTTTTTCTGGGTCGGGTCGGACAGGCGCGCCTGATAACGGCTCAGGGAGTTGATGCCTTCCTGATATTCCGACTCGCTGGACGGCAGGATCCAACTCTTGTTGTCGAAGTTGAAGCGCGGCTCGGCCTTGGCCAGGTCGGCGTCTTCAGCCGATTGCGACTGCGAGCGGGCGAAGTCCTTGCGCAGGGCGCGGGTCAGGTCGCGGACCTGCACCAGCACGCCGTATTCCCAGCTCGGCATGTTGTCCATCCACAGGCCAGGCGGGAAACGGTCGTTGGAAATGTAGCCACCTGGCTTGTCGAGCAAAGTGCCGGCAACGGTTTTCAGGGTTTCGACGGTGGTGTAGCCGACCACCATCTGCTTGCCCTCTTTCTCGGCGGCAACCTGAGCATTCTGCGCCACGGGAAACAATGCCGGCTCCTGGCTCCAGTACCAACCCAGGCCAATGGTCACCAACAGGTAAATGGCAACCAGCGTGGCCAGCGCCCGGCTGAACAACAGCCCGCCGACATAGCTGCGGGCGGCCGACTTGGGCTCGGCGGCACGTTCAGGCGCGCTGCCCGCGCGGTTCTTCCAGTCCAGCATGGCGATATCCTTTCAATCTTGGGTTCAACGGTTCGACCACAACCATACAACAACGTGCCTCGACCGGGCACCCGTCAATATTGACAGGCGCTGCCTCGCCACCCGACACAAGGCCGGGACAGACCGCCCTAAGGGATTCCCCGATAGCGAATTCATCGCCATTGCGCCGCCGATACCCGCAACGGGACAGCACAAAGACCCTGCCATCCCTTCCCCGCTCTCCAGTAAATTCATGGTTGCGCAGATTGGCAAATGCCCGGTAGATGGGGACTTCCCGGACGATCAGGTTCAAATTGAAACCCGGCAGTCAGAAACTGAATGATGTTGTACCGCAGATTATTGACGTACGACACTCATGTAAGGGAAAAGAGGTGCTAGCATAGAGCCACCAGTCGATCTCAGCATGCACCCTAACTAGTAGTCAGGATATGACCGAGCCAGAAGACCCCAGCCGTGAGCGCCTCAAGCACCACTTTGCCCAGCGGGTAATTCATCAGGCACGTCAGATTCTTGAGATATGGCAGCGCCTGCAACGCAGTGAGTGGTCCACTGCCGATCTCGCCGAACTGAGCGAGGCCAATCTGCGCCTGCTGCGTTTTGCCGAGCGTTTCGAACAGCCCGAACACACGCAGCTGGCCCGCCACATCAGCCAGTCGCTGGAAGCGGTGGACGCCAATCGCGGACGCCTGAGCAGCGGCCTGATCACCGATCTCAACCGTTTGATGCAGCGTCTGTCGCGCACCGGGCTGCGCCATGGCGATCAGCTCGATCAGACCTTCCTGCCGCCCTTGCGCAAACCGATCTACGTGATGCTGCAGGATCACGACCGCGCCGAGCGGCTGGCCAAGCAGCTGGAGTTTTTCGGTCTGAGCGCTCAGGCGCTGGACAGTGTGTCGGCGTTTCGCTCCTCGATGGTCGAGCGCCTGCCGGCCGCGATTGTCATGGACGTGGATTTCAGCGGTGCCGGCGTCGGTCTGAAGCTTGCCGCCGAAGCCCAGCAAGGTCTGGAAGAACCGCTGCCGCTGCTGTTCTTCAGCCTGCACGAAACCGACACCCCGACCCGCCTCGCGGCGGTGCGCGCCGGTGGCCAGGAATTCCTCACCGGCACCCTCGAAGCGTCGAGCCTGCTGGAGAAAATCGAAGTCCTGACCTGCGTCGCCCAGTACGAACCCTATAAAGTGCTGATCATCGACGACTCCCGCGCCCAGGCCCTGCACACCGAACGCCTGCTCAACAGCGCCGGGATCGTCACCCGCACCCTGATCGAACCGATTCAGGCGATGGCCGAGCTGGCGGACTTCCAGCCGGACCTGATCATCCTCGACATGTACATGCCGGCCTGCACCGGCACCGAGCTGGCCAAGGTCATCCGCCACAACGACCGTTATGTGAGCGTGCCGATCATTTATCTGTCGGCCGAGGACGATCTGGACAAACAGCTCGACGCCATGAGCGAAGGTGGCGACGACTTCCTGACCAAGCCGATCAAGCCGCGCCATCTGATCACCACCGTGCGCAACCGCGCCGCCCGCGCGCGCAACCTGAAGGCACGGATGGTCCGCGACAGCCTCACCGGCCTGTACAACCACACGCACATTCTGCAATTGCTCGAAGACTGCTCGTTCCGCGCCCGCCGCGAGAACAAGCCGCTGAGCTTTGCGATGCTCGACATCGACCACTTCAAACGGGTCAACGACAGCCACGGCCACCCCATGGGCGACCGGGTGATCAAGAGCCTGGCGCTGTTCCTCAAGCAGCGTCTGCGCAAGACCGACTTCATCGGCCGTTACGGCGGCGAAGAATTCGCCATCGTCATGCCCGACACCGATATCGAAGCCGCGCACAGAGTGCTCGACGAAATCCGCCAGCGCTTTGCCGAGATTCACTACCCGGCCCAGCCGCAGGATCTGTGGTGCACCTTCAGCGCCGGGGTGGTGGAGATGCGCGACGACTCCGACAGCCTGATGATGGCCAGCCAGGCCGACGAGGCGCTGTACCGCGCCAAGGGCGAAGGGCGCAATCGGGTGCAGACCGCTCGCGACTCAAAGCAAAGTGCCACTTTTTCATCGGAATCGCCCCAATCGGTCATAACCCTGTAACAGAACCGCAATAAATTCAGGCGCTTACCATTCTGCCGTTGGTAGCCGTCATGCGCCTGAAGTTGCTCACCAATCTCAATACTCTGTTGCTGGTCGCCGTCTGCGTGGCCCTCGGCGCCACGCTGTGGTGGTCGCAAAAAGCCCTGGAACGCCCGTATCTGTTGATGGAGCGTTACCTGGGGCTGTCGCAGCAATTTCAGAATGACGTGGCACGCAACGTCGGGGATTACCTCGCCAGCGGCGACGCCCTGCGCCTGAGCAGCGCCAGCCAGGCCATCGATCAGTTGCAGAAAGAACTCGACGAGCTGCCGCCCGCGCTGGCCGACACCTTGCGCCCGAGCCTCACCGGCCTCGATGAATTCAGCAAGACCGACCTGCTGGCCGCCGGCAAACTGGCCGGCGATCCGCAGGCCCTGCTGTTGCAGGCCGAACGCGAATTGAGCGCCAGCCTAGATCAGCTCAGCACCTACGCCGGCGGCAACGCGACCTACCTGACGCCCCTGCTCGTTGCCTCTCAACATCTGGGCAAACTGTCGCTGGCCCGGGACAAACTGGTCAGCAGCGGACGCAGTGAACTGGCCGCCGATGTCGAGCGCGAAGTCAGCAACATCCGCGCCCAGGCCCAGACGATCGATGCCCTGCCCTTGCTCGGCGTGGTCGCCAGCAGTGAGTCCGGCAGCGATGACTTCGCCGCGCTGATGGGCATCGAAAGCACCGAAAAAGCCGCCGCCGAAGACGCCGGCGTCGGTCTCAAACGCGAACTCAACAGTTTGCTCGGCCGTTACCCGGCGGAGCTCGCACGCACCCGCGAGCAGATCCAGAAACGCACCGACCTGAGCACCGCAACCCACCAGAAAATCGCCGCCGTGCAACAAGCCATCGCCGGCCTCGAACCGGTGGTACGCGCCCAGCACGGGCAGATCCAGGGCGAAGTACGGCTGATGCAAGGCGTGATGATCGGTCTGATTCTGCTGATCGCACTGCTGATCGATACTCTGCAGCGGCGCCTGGCCCGCACTTTGACCAACCTTGCCCCGGCGCTGTCGACCTGGGCCGAAGGCGACTTTAGTCGCGACATTCATCTGGGCAAGACCAACCGCGAATTGCACGACATCGAAGCCTCGCTCAATCGCCTGCGCGCCTATCTGGTGGATCTGGTCGGGACCATTCGCGGCAATGCCGAGCAAGTGGCCGGCAGCAGCCGCACCCTCGCCGAGCTGAGCAATGACTTGCACAGCGGTGCCGAACATCAGGCCGGCGATACGGCGCTGATCCGTGATTCCCTCGGCGAACTGGAAGCGACCATCCAGCAAGTGGCCGGCGATGCGCGCCAGGCCGCCGACGCCAGCCGTCATGCCGGACTGGCCGTCGAACACGGACAACAAGTGATTGGCCAAAGCCTCACCGGCCTGCACGCGCTGGTTGGCGAAGTGCAGGGCAATGCGCAAATGATCGAACACCTGGCCGAAGAGTCGGCGACCATCGGCGGCGTGCTGACGGTGATCCGCTCGATTGCCGACCAGACCAACCTGCTGGCGCTCAACGCGGCGATCGAAGCCGCCCGCGCCGGGGAAATGGGCCGTGGGTTTGCCGTGGTGGCCGAGGAAGTGCGCTCGCTGGCGCAACGCACCGCCGGCGCCACCGCCGAAATCCAGACCCTGATCGCCGGCCTGCAAACTGCAGCGAGACAATCGGTCGAGGGCATGCGCGCCCAGGTAGAACATGCCGAGGCCACCGCCAATCAGGCGCAATCGGCGGATGGTGCGCTGGACAGGATTGTCGGCGCGATCCAGACCATCTCCGACACTGCGATCCGCATTGCCGAGATCACCGCGCAACAGAGCGGCGCGGTCAGCGAGATCCGCGATCACAGCGAGCGGATTCACCAATTGGGCGGGGACAATCTGCTGCGTATTGGCCAGGGTCGCGAGCAAGGCGAGAACCTGCTGTTGCTGGGCGGCCAGTTGCACACCGCTGTGCAGGCGTTCCGCGTGTGACACACAGCGCAGGGCCAAGTCCGCTATCATTCCCGCACCTTTGATTCGCGAGATTGTCATGCGCCGTCTGCTCTGCCTGCTGTTTTTCGTCTTCGCCCTGCCGGCCGGCGCCGCCGGTCTGTTCGACAGCAAACCCAGCGCCACGCTGGGCTCAGTCAACAACAGCGCGGATTTCCTGCCGGTGCGCGAAGCCTTTCAACTGAGCCTGGTCGAGAGCACACCGCAATCGGTCAAATTGCGCTTCGTCGCCTCCGAAGGCTATTACCTCTACCGGCATCGCTTCCAGTTTCGTGCCGAGCCTGCAGAGGTGAAACTCGGCGCCGCACAACTGCCGCAAGGCGAACAGAAACACGACGAGTATTTCGGCGACGTCGAGGTCTACCACGGCATTCTCGATGTAGAACTGCCGCGCAATGATTCCCGAGCGTTCACGCTGGCCGTCACCTATCAGGGCTGTGCCGACAAGGGCTTGTGCTATCCACCGGAAACCGAACGCCTGAGCATCGAGGGCAACGCAGCGCCAAGTGGTGCGTCCGCGCCGGTAGCAGGCTGGGACTGGCGTGATCTGGCGCTGTTTTTCCTGGCGGGCCTGGGCCTGACCTTCACGCCTTGTGTATTGCCGATGCTGCCGATCCTGTCCGGTGTGGTGTTGCGCGGGCAGGTCGGCGGTTTGCGTGGCTTCAATCTGTCCCTGGCTTATGTGCTGCCGATGGCCGCGTGCTTCGCGCTGCTGGGGGCCTTGATGGGGCTGTTCGGCGCGCAACTGAATCTGCAGGCACGGCTGCAATCGGCGTGGGTGCTGGTGCCGTTCGCGATGTTCTTTGCTGTGTTCGCGCTGGCGATGTTCGGCGTATTCGAGCTGAAACTGCCGCACTTCATCAGCAGCCGCCTCGACCGGATCGCCGGGCGCACTGAAGGCGGCTCGCTGTGGGGCGCGGCGGTGTTGGGTGTGGTGTCGAGTTTGCTGGTATCGCCGTGCGTTTCCGCCCCGCTGGCCGGCGCGCTGCTTTATATAAGCGCCAGTGGCGATGCACTGGGCGGCGGCCTGAAGCTGTTCATGCTCGGCCTGGGCATGGGCGCGCCGCTGCTGTTGGTGGCTACCGGTGGCGCGGCGTGGCTGCCGAAAAGCGGGCCGTGGATGATGTACGTGAAGAACGGCATCGGCGTGTTGCTGCTCGGGCTGGCCATCGGTTTGCTCAGCCGGGTGTTGCCGGGGCAAATCACGTTGCTGCTGATCGGCTTGCTGGCCGGCGGCGTCGGTCTGTTCCTCGGCGCTCTGGAATTCGTCTACAAACCGCCGCGCAAACGCCTCGGCCAGTTGCTGGGCCTGTTCCTGCTGTTTTATGCGCTGGCCTGCTGGTACGGCGCGTTCAGCGGGCAGACCGACCCGCTGAATCCAATAGCCCCGGCACGCCTCGCCGACAGCGGCTCGACCGCGCAAAACAGCGGTTCGTGGCAGACCGTCAGCACCCCGGCGGAACTGGATCGGGTACTGCTCGAAGCGAAAACCGCCGGCACCCCGCTGCTGCTCGACTGGTACGCCGACTGGTGCATCAGCTGCAAAGTCATCGAACACGAAGTACTCAATGACGCCACAGTCGTGGATCGGCTCAAGGGCTATCGGCTGATCCGCTTCGACATCACCGCCAGCAACGCCGAACAGCGCACCCTGCTCGACCGCTACAGCCTGTTCGGCCCACCGGCGCTGATGTTCTTCGGCAAGGACGGGGCAGAACGTCGCGATGTGCGGGTGATCGGTGAGATCAACGCCGGCGACTTCGCCGAACGTGTCGCTAAAGTGAATGACCGGATTTAATCAGTCAGTCACATATTTTGCGCAAACATCGGACATCGTGCTGGCTATTGCAGAGAACTGGACAGTCACAAAGTCTTTGCGGCATAGTCGCCGGGTTCTGACGAAGGCTCACCCATAACAAGGAACACGCAGATGGCAACGCTACTGGTGCTGCACGGCCCCAACCTGAACCTGCTCGGCACCCGGGAACCCGGGACCTACGGGTCGACCACCCTGGCGCAGATCAATCAGGATCTGGAACGCCGCGCCCGTGAAGCCGGCCATCATCTGCTGTATCTGCAAAGCAATGCCGAGTACGAATTGATCGATCGCATCCACGCCGCACGCGGCGAGGGCGTGGACTTCATTCTGATCAACCCGGCAGCATTTACACACACAAGTGTCGCATTACGTGACGCGCTGCTGGGAGTGAGCATCCCATTCATCGAAGTGCATTTGTCCAACGTGCACAAACGCGAACCTTTCCGCCATCACTCTTACTTCTCCGATGTAGCGGTAGGAGTGATCTGCGGCCTTGGCGCCAGCGGTTATCGACTGGCCCTGGAGGCTGCACTAGAGCAGCTTGAACACCAAGCTATACGCCCCTGACCGACCCTTGGGAGTTGATGATTCATGGATATCCGTAAAGTTAAGAAACTGATCGAATTGCTGGAAGAGTCCGGCATCGACGAGCTCGAGATCAAGGAAGGCGAAGAGTCCGTACGCATCAGCCGTCACAGCAAGACCCCGGCGCAGCAGTATTACGCACCGGCTCCGATGCAGGCTCCGGCCGCTGCACCTGCCGCCGCTGCCGCTCCGGTTGCTGCTGCCGCAGCTCCAGCTGCCGCTGCTGCTCCAGCGCTGAACGGCACCGTTGCCCGTTCGCCGATGGTCGGCACCTTCTATCGCAAATCTTCGCCAACCTCGCCGTCCTTCGTTGAAGTCGGCCAGACCGTGAAGAAAGGCGACACCCTGTGCATCGTCGAAGCCATGAAGATGATGAACCACATCGAAGCTGAAACCAGCGGTGTGATCGAGTCCATCCTCGTCGAAGACGGCCAGCCGGTTGAGTACGACCAACCGCTGTTCACCATCGTTTGAACTGCGGAGAGCCTTTGATGACTGCGAAGTTGGAAAAAGTTCTGATCGCTAACCGCGGTGAGATCGCCCTGCGGATTCTGCGTGCCTGCAAAGAGATGGGCATCAAGACCGTCGCCGTTTACTCCAAGGCCGACAAAGAGCTGATGCACCTGGGTCTGGCAGACGAATCCGTCTGCATCGGCCCGGCTTCTGCCGCGCACTCCTACCTGCACATCCCGGCAATCATTGCGGCCGCTGAAGTGACTGGCGCTACCGCCATTCACCCAGGCTACGGTTTCCTCGCGGAAAACGCCGACTTTGCCGAGCAGGTCGAGAACTCCGGCTTCGCCTTCATCGGTCCGAAAGCCGAAACCATTCGCCTGATGGGCGACAAGGTATCGGCCAAGCACGCGATGATCGAAGCGGGCGTGCCAACCGTTCCAGGTTCCGACGGCCCGCTGCCGGAAGACGAGGAAACGGCGCTGCGCATCGGTCGTGAAGTCGGCTATCCGGTGATCATCAAGGCCGCCGGCGGCGGTGGTGGTCGCGGCATGCGCGTGGTGCACAAGGAAGAAGACCTGATCGCCTCGGCGAAACTGACCCGCTCCGAAGCTGGCGCGGCGTTCGGCAACCCGATGGTCTATCTGGAAAAATTCCTGACCAACCCGCGTCACGTCGAAGTGCAGGTTCTGTCCGACGGCCAAGGCAACGCCATCCATCTGGGCGACCGCGATTGCTCGCTGCAACGCCGTCACCAGAAGGTTCTCGAGGAAGCGCCTGCACCGGGCATCGACGAGAACGCGCGCAAGGAAGTCCTGGCTCGCTGCGTCAAGGCGTGCATCGACATCGGCTACCGTGGCGCCGGCACCTTCGAGTTCCTGTACGAGAACGGTCGTTTCTACTTCATCGAAATGAACACCCGTGTTCAGGTGGAGCACCCGGTTTCGGAAATGGTCACCGGTATCGACATCGTCAAGGAGATGCTCAGCATCGCCGCTGGCAACAAGCTGTCGTATACCCAGGATGATGTGGTGATCCGCGGTCACTCGCTGGAATGTAGGATCAACGCCGAAGACCCGAAAACCTTCATGCCGAGCCCGGGTACGGTCAAGCATTTCCACGCACCAGGCGGCAACGGCGTTCGCGTCGATTCGCACCTGTACAGCGGTTATGCCGTTCCGCCGAACTACGACTCGCTGATCGGCAAGCTGATCACTTACGGCGCGACCCGCGACGAAGCCATGGCCCGCATGCGCAATGCCCTGGACGAAATCGTGGTCGACGGGATCAAGACCAACATCCCGCTGCACCGTGATCTGACCCGCGACGAAGGCTTCTGCAAAGGGGGCGTGAACATTCACTACCTCGAGCACAAGCTGGCTGGCGAGAAGCACTAAGCTTCAGCCCGCACCAGACAAGGCCGCCTTCGGGCGGCTTTGTTGTTTCCGAAGGTTTCATCTGCTCACACATTCCCCGCTCCCACAAAACCGTCGCGCTCGCGTAAACTTGCGCGCTTCTCGCAGGCCGCTAGGCTGCAATCAATCTTTTTCACAGGTGCCCGCCATGCCTTGGCTGCAAGTAAGACTCGCCATCAGCCCGGAACAAGCCGAAACCTACGAAGACGCTTTCCTTGAAGTGGGCGCCGTTTCGGTGACCTTCATGGACGCCGAAGATCAGCCGATCTTCGAACCGGAACTCAATACCACCCCGCTGTGGGCGCACACCCACCTGCTGGCCCTGTTCGAGGGCGGCACCGAAGCCGCCCCGGTACTGGCCCACCTGGAACTGCTGACCGGCAGCCCGCTGCCCGAGCACCACAGCGAAGTGATCGAAGACCAGGACTGGGAACGCAGCTGGATGGATGGTTTCCAGCCGATGCGCTTCGGCCAGCGCCTGTGGATCGTGCCGAGCTGGCACGCCGCACCGGAGCCGGACGCGGTCAACCTGCTGCTGGACCCGGGCCTGGCGTTCGGTACCGGTACCCACCCGACCACCGCCCTGTGCCTGGAATGGCTGGACGGCCAGGACCTGAAAGACTGCAACGTGCTGGATTTCGGCTGCGGCTCGGGGATTCTGGCGATTGCCGCCCTGCTGCTCGGCGCGAAAGAAGCGGTCGGCACCGACATTGACGTGCAGGCACTCGAAGCCTCCCGCGACAACGCCGGGCGCAACAACATCGCGGACGAACTGTTCCCGCTGTACCTGCCGGAAGACCTGCCGCAGGTCAAAGCCGACGTACTGGTGGCCAACATTCTGGCCGGTCCGCTGGTTTCCCTGGCGCCGCAACTGTCCGGTCTGGTCAAATCCGGCGGGCGCCTGGCACTGTCCGGGATCCTCGCCGAACAAGGTGACGAAGTCGCTGCCGCCTACGCGCAGGACTTCGATCTCGACCCGATCGCCAATCGCGATGGCTGGGTGCGCATCACCGGCCGTCGGCGCTAGAATGACCGCCTGCTCAATCCGGACCGCCGCATGACCGACAGCTTCGTCACCCAGTGCCCGCATTGCCAAACCAGTTTCCGCGTCAGCCATGCTCAGCTGAGCGTGGCCCGCGGGGTGGTTCGTTGCGGCTCCTGCCTGCAAGTGTTCAATGCCGCCAAGCAACTGCTGGAGCAACACGCAGGCAAGGAAGCGGTCACGCCGGTGGCGCCGTTAATCAGCGAGCCGGCGCCCGTCGACGCACCGGCCATCGTCGAAACGCCCGAGCCGCGTGCCATCAGCCAGAAGCAATGGAGCGCCGCCGAGCTGGATCTGGACAGCCTGGATCTGGACGAAGAACTGGCCCGCCTCGAGCAACGGGAAATCCAGCCGACCACCGAGCTTGGCCGCCCACGCGAGGACGCCCTGAGCGCCCGCCGCGACAGCCACGAACCGGAAGATACGTCGTGGCCGGACAGCCTGTTCAGCGAACCGGCAGATGAGCGCTCCCCCGAAGTCGAAGATGAACCCGACGCCGTCGAGCCTGAACCCGTCCGACCGGAACGCACCGAACCCTCGCTGTCGCTGGAGCCGGTGGATCTCGACGACGAACCGCCGATCCCGCAACTGCGCCTGCACGATCCGATCGACCCGAATGCCCGCCGCGAACGTCTGTCAGCCAGCGATGACGTCGACGACGAACTGCCACTGATCGAACCTGCGCGCAAAAAACGCGAACGTGTCGAGTCCAGTGCTCGCGCCGAAGCCTTGCAGGATCTGACCGATGATCCGCTGCAACTGGACTGGCAAAAACGCCGCTCGCCCTGGGGCCGTCGCCTGCTCTGGCTGTTGCTCATCGTGCTGGCCGCCGCCGGCCTGGGCGGACAATACATCGCCTATCACTTCGACGAACTGGCGCGCCAGGATCAATACCGGCCGTGGTTCCAGCAACTCTGCCCGCAAGTCGGCTGCACGGTGCCGTCCAAGGTCGATATCGCCAAGATCAAGAGCAGCAACCTGGTGGTGCGCAGCCACCCGGAATTCAGCGGTGCGCTGGTGGTGGACGCGATCATTTATAACCGCGCGCCGTTCTCGCAGCCGTTTCCGCTGCTGGAGCTGCGCTTCGCTGACCTCAACGGTCACCTGATCGCCAGTCGTCGCTTCAAACCCGGCGAATACCTCAACGGCGACCTCGAAGGCATGGCGGAAATGCCGCCGCAGACCCCGATCCATATCGCTCTGGACATCCTTGACCCAGGCCCGAAAGCGGTGAACTACAGCCTGAGTTTCCACTCACCCGAGTGAAGCGCTTCACCGCTCCCGGATTGACGGCAATTTTCTGACTGCACACCGCACAACCAAACCGGCGGTAATAACAGAATAACTGTTCAGATTTTGTTCAATTCAGCCTTTATCCAGTCATCGAGAGCGGGTATCATGCCAACCCTTTTTCGAACTCTCATGATCCGGCCCCACTTCAGGGAAGTCCTATGTCGGCGGTACGCATCGGCCCATATACATTGCAGAACGGCTTGATCCTCGCCCCGATGGCGGGTGTCACCGACCAGCCCTTTCGTCAGCTGTGCAAGCGTCTGGGCGCAGGGCTTGTAGTCTCGGAAATGGTCACCAGTGACATGAGCCTGTGGAACACCCGCAAGTCGCGCATGCGCATGATCCACGAAGGTGATCCCGAGCCACGCTCGGTGCAGATCGCCGGTGGCGATGCGCAGATGCTGGCGGATGCGGCCCGGGCCAACGTCGAGCTGGGCGCACAGATTATTGATATCAACATGGGTTGCCCGGCGAAGAAGGTCTGCAACAAGGCCGCCGGCTCCGCGCTGTTGAAGGATGAGGCACTGGTTACCGAGATCCTGCATGCCGTCGTGGCGGCGGTTGATGTGCCGGTGACCCTGAAGATCCGCACTGGATGGGATCGCGACAACAAGAACGGCCTGACCGTGGCGAAGATCGCCGAACAGGCCGGGATCACGGCGCTGGCGGTGCATGGCCGCACCCGCGCCGACCTGTACACCGGCGAAGCCGAGTACGACACCATTGCCGCGATCAAGCAGGCGGTGTCGATTCCGGTCTTTGCCAACGGCGACATCGTATCGCCGGAAAAGGCCCGCTACGTGCTCGACGCGACCGGTGCCGATGGCCTGTTGATCGGCCGGGCTGCCCAGGGGCGGCCATGGATTTTTCGCGAGATCGAACACTTCCTGCGTACCGGCGAAAAACTGCCGGCGCCGGAGCTGATCGAGGTGGAACGCATTCTGCTTGAGCATCTGGCCGCCCTTCACGCCTTCTATGGGGACGTGATGGGTGTGCGAATTGCCCGCAAGCATGTGGGCTGGTATCTCGCAACCTTGCCGGGCGCCAGGGAATTTCGCGCCCACTTCAATCGTTTGGATGGTACGGAAACACAATGCGCCAACGTTCGGGAGTTCTTCGCCGAACGTTACAAGAGCCTGACAGGGGACGGAGAAGGGGTGGCCGCATGACGATGATGACCGAGACTTTAGTGAGTGGAACAACACCCGTGAGCGACAACGTGAATTTGAAACAGCACCTCAATACCCCGAGCGAAGAAGGCCAGACCCTTCGCGGGAGTGTCGAGAAGGCGCTGCACAATTATTTCGCCCACCTTGAGGGCGCGTCCGTCACGGACGTGTACAACCTGGTGCTCTCCGAAGTCGAGGCTCCCCTGCTCGAAAGCGTGATGAACTACGTCAAGGGCAACCAGACCAAGGCCAGCGAGCTGCTCGGACTGAACCGCGGCACGCTGCGCAAGAAACTCAAGCAGTACGATCTGCTGTAAGCATTCAATCAAACCAGAAAGGCGCCCGCGTAAAACCGGTCGCCTTTTTTGCTGACTTCCCTTGCTTTTGATGGAAATTGAGATGACCGACCAGACTACCCGCCTGCCGATCCGCCGCGCCTTGATCAGTGTTTCCGACAAGACCGGGATCCTCGAATTCGCCAGGGAGCTGGAAGCCCTGGGCGTGGAAATCCTTTCCACCGGCGGGACCTTCAAACTGCTGCAGGACAACGGCGTGGCCGCAGTGGAAGTCGCGGATTACACCGGTTTCGCAGAGATGATGGACGGTCGGGTGAAAACCCTGCACCCGAAAATCCACGGCGGGATCCTCGGTCGTCGCGGTATCGACGACGCGATCATGAACGAGCACGGCATCAAGCCGATCGATCTGGTGGCGGTCAACCTGTACCCGTTCGAAGCCACCATCAGCAAGCCGGGCTGCGACCTGCCGACCGCCATCGAGAACATCGACATCGGCGGCCCGACCATGGTCCGTTCGGCGGCGAAAAACCACAAAGACGTGGCCATCGTGGTGAATGCCAGCGACTACGCCAACGTCCTGGAAAACCTCAAGGCCGGTGGCCTGACCTACGCTCAGCGTTTCGACCTGATGCTCAAGGCGTTCGAACACACCGCCGCCTACGACGGCATGATCGCCAACTACATGGGCACCGTGAACCAGGCTGCCGAAACCCTGAGCACTGAAGGTCGCAGCGAATTCCCGCGCACCTTCAACAGCCAGTTCATCAAGGCTCAGGAAATGCGTTACGGCGAGAACCCGCACCAGAGCGCGGCGTTCTACGTTGAAGCCAAGCCTGCCGAAGTCGGCATCGCCACCGCCACCCAGTTGCAAGGCAAGGAACTGTCGTACAACAACGTGGCCGACACCGACGCCGCGCTGGAATGCGTGAAGAGCTTCGTCAAACCGGCCTGCGTGATCGTCAAGCACGCCAACCCGTGCGGCGTGGCCGTGAGCCCGGACGCCGAAGGCGGCATCCGTCAGGCCTACGAACTGGCCTACGCCACTGACACCGAATCGGCGTTCGGCGGCATCATCGCCTTCAACCGTGAACTGGATGCCGAGACCGCCAAGGCGATCGTCGAGCGTCAGTTCGTTGAAGTGATCATCGCACCAAGCGTCAGCGAAGAAGCCCGCGCCATCGTTGCTGCCAAAGCCAACGTACGCCTGCTGGCCTGCGGCGAGTGGTCGGCCGATCGCGTTCCGGCCTGGGACTACAAGCGCGTCAACGGCGGGCTGCTGGTACAGAGCCGCGACATCGGCATGATCGGCGCCGACGACCTGAAAGTGGTGACCAAGCGCGCCCCGACCGAACAGGAAGTCCACGACCTGATCTTCGCCTGGAAAGTGGCCAAGTTCGTCAAATCCAACGCCATCGTCTACGCCAAGAACCGTCAGACCATCGGTGTCGGCGCCGGCCAGATGAGCCGCGTGAATTCGGCGCGTATCGCCGCGATCAAGGCTGAGCACGCCGGTCTGCAAGTGGCTGGTTCGGTGATGGCGTCGGACGCGTTCTTCCCGTTCCGCGACGGTCTGGACAATGCGGCCAAGGTCGGTATCACGGCGGTGATCCAGCCAGGTGGCTCGATGCGTGATGCTGAAGTGATTGCTGCTGCTGACGAAGCCGGCATCGCGATGGTGTTCACGGGAATGCGTCATTTCCGTCACTGATACACGGCAGCTACAAGCCTCAAGCTGCAAGCTGCAAGAAAGAGCAGTCAGGTATCGCTCCTTCTTGCAGTTGCAGCCTCATTAATTCAGAGCCATAAGCTGTAATCGAGAGTCACACACTCGCTCTTGCTTGCAGCTTGTAGCTTGCAGCTTTCTCCGAAGGAGTCTCTCTTTGAACGTTTTGATCATTGGCAGCGGTGGCCGCGAACACGCCCTGGCCTGGAAAGTGGCTCAGGATCCGCGAGTGCAGAAGGTTTTCGTCGCACCGGGCAACGCCGGCACCGCGATTGAAGCCAAGTGCGAGAACGTCGCCATCGATGTGCTGGCCCTCGAGCAGCTCGCTGACTTCGCCGAGAAAAACGTTTCCCTGACTATCGTCGGTCCGGAAGTGCCATTGGTGGCCGGCGTCGTCGACCTGTTCCGCTCCCGTGGCCTGGACTGCTTCGGTCCGACCGCCGGCGCCGCGCAGCTGGAAGGCTCGAAAGCCTTCACCAAGGATTTCCTGGCACGCCACAAGATCCCGACCGCCGACTACCAGAACTTCACCGAGATCGAGCCGGCCCTGGCTTATCTGCGTGAAAAAGGCGCACCGATCGTGATCAAGGCCGACGGCCTGGCCGCCGGTAAAGGCGTGATTGTTGCCATGACCCTGGCCGAAGCCGAAGACGCCGTGCGCGACATGCTCGCCGGCAATTCCTTTGGCGACGCCGGTTCACGCGTTGTCATCGAAGAATTCCTCGACGGCGAAGAAGCCAGCTTCATCGTCATGGTCGACGGCAAGAACGTTCTACCGATGGCCACCAGCCAGGACCACAAACGCGTCGGCGACGGCGACAGCGGTCCGAACACCGGCGGCATGGGTGCTTACTCCCCTGCACCGGTGGTCACCGCCGACGTGCACCAGCGTGTGATGGACCAGGTGATCTGGCCGACCGTGCGCGGCATGGCCGACGAAGGCAACGTCTACACCGGTTTCCTGTACGCCGGTCTGATGATCGACAAGGCCGGCAATCCGAAGGTCATCGAGTTCAACTGCCGCTTCGGCGACCCGGAAACCCAACCGGTGATGCTGCGTCTGCAATCGAGCCTGGTATTGTTGGTCGAAGCCGCCCTGGCTCAGGCGCTGGACAAGGTTGAAGCGCAGTGGGATCCACGTCCGAGCGTCGGCATCGTGCTGGCCGCCGGCGGTTACCCGGGCGACTACGCCAAGGGCGCGCCGATCAACGGTCTGGACGCCGCCGCCGCACTGGAAGGCAAGGTCTTCCACGCCGGTACTGCGCTCAAGGACGGCAACGTCGTGACGGCCGGCGGTCGGGTGCTGTGCGCCACCGCCATGGGTGCCAGCGTCGGCGCCGCCCAGGAGCAGGCCTACAAACTGGCCAAGGCCATCGACTGGGAAGGCTGCTTCTACCGCACCGACATTGGCTACCGCGCCATTGCCCGTGAACGCGGTGAGTCTCAGTAATAAGCTACGCTGTGTTTCCGGCAGGGGCTCATCGCCCTTGCCGGACTGTTCCGACGCTGCGCATCGTTATATTCTGGCATCAACCTACGAAGGGATTTCGCCGTGCGCTGGCTCAGGATTGCCATAGGTTTCACCGTCACGCTGTTGACCTTGCTCTGCATGCTCCCGGCCCAGGCCGCGCAAGGCAGTGGCTGGTCGGTATTGCTTGACGATCAGGGCAACCTCCAGCTGAGCGACATCCGCTCCGCCCGCTACACCAATCAATTCAGCCCTATCGAGCTTGACCGCCTCACCGCGGCCGAACCCGATGGCGCCTTGTGGCTGCGCTTCAGGCTGGCGCCCGGCAAGCACGAACAAGTGCTGCGGATCTTCGCCCCCGACCTGTCGCACCTCAATCTGTATGTCCTCGACGGCGATCGCCTGATCGAGCAGCGCGACACCGGCACCACCCAGCCCCAGGTGGAACGACCGCTGCCCAGCAGCGATTTCATGCTGCCGCTGCCGCAAAGCGACAAACCCCTCGACGTCTACCTGCGACTGGTCTCCGATCACCAGTTGCGCCCGTACATCACCCTGCAATCGGCAGTGATGGCCGCGGCCAATCACAACCAGACGCTGATCTACGGCCTGCTGTTCGGCTGCCTTGCAATGCTGATCCTGCACAACCTGATCCGCTACGCCTACACCCGCTCGCGCAGCAGCCTGTGGCTGGCCATCTGTGAAGTGCTGCTGGGCCTGAGCCTGTTGCTGCTGCTCAACCTCGCCGGTCCGTGGCTGCCGAACTGGCACGCGATCCAGACCCCCGGCGCCTACCTGGCCCTGCTGCTGACCGCACCGGCCGGCCTGATGTTCGCCTACCGCTTTTTCGCCCCGCTCGGCCCGCATCCGCTGAACAAGCTGCTGATCGGCGACATTCTGTTCATCGTGATCTGCAGCCTGTTGCTGTTGTTCGTCAACACCCTGCCGCTGAACATCATTACCTATGCACTCGTCGCCCTGGCCGGCCTGAGCATGTTGCTGGTGGGTTCCTATCACTGGCAGAAAGGCTACCGCCCTGCCCGGCTGTTCGTCGCGGCGATGGTGGTGTTCAACATCGGCACGCTGATCATCCTCCCGGCCTTGCTGGGGCTGACCCTGGTGGCGCCGCAAGGCCTGATCATGACCCTGATGGGTTTCATCTGCATCAGTGGCCTGCTGATGAGCATCGCCCTCGGCGAACGTCAGCGCAGCATTACCGAAAGCCGTTTCAGCATCAGCCGTGACCTCGCCGCGAGCAACGCCGAGATCAATGCCAAGGCCGAATTCCTGGCCAAGATCAGCCACGAAATCCGCACGCCGATGAACGGCGTACTGGGCATGACCGAACTGCTGCTCGGCACGCCGCTGTCGGTCAAGCAACGCGACTACGTGCAGACCATCCACAGCGCCGGCAACGAATTGCTGACCCTGATCAACGAGATCCTCGACATCTCGCGGCTCGAGTCCGGGCAGATCGAACTGGACGATGTGCAGTTCGACCTCAACGCGCTGATCGACGATTGCCTGAGCATCTACCGCGCCAAGGCCGAACAGCAGAACGTCGAGCTGATCAGTTTCATCCAGCCGCAAGTGCCACGGGTCATCAGTGGTGATCCGACGCGCCTGCGTCAGACGTTGCTGAGCCTGCTGGAAAACGCCCTGAAGAAAACCGAGGAAGGCGAAGTACTGGTGGTGGTCGCCCTCGACGAACGCAGCGCCGGCCCACGCCTGCGCATTGCCGTGCAGGACAGCGGCCAGCCGATGGATCAGGAAGAGCGCGACGCGCTGATGCACGCCGAGTTGCACAGCAAGCATTTCCTGTCGGCCAACCGTCTGGGCGGCAACCTCGGGCTGGTGATCGCCCGCCAATTGATCCGTCTGATGCAGGGCGAGTTCGGCATCAAGAGCGGCGCCAGCCAGGGCAGTACGTTGTGGCTGACCCTGCCGCTGGACCCGGATCGCCTGGAGCACCCGACCTCGGACCTCGACAGCCCGCTGCAAGGCGCACGCGTGCTGGTGGTCGACGACAACGACACCTGCCGCAAGGTGCTGGTGCAGCAATGCAGCGCCTGGGGCCTGAACGTCAGCGCCGTGCCGTCGGGCAAGGAAGCGCTGGCCCTGCTGCGCACCAAGGCGCACCTGCGCGACTATTTCGACGTGGTTCTGCTGGACCAGAACATGCCCGGCATGACCGGCATGCAACTGGCCGCCAAGATCAAGGAAGACCCGAGCCTGAACCACGACATCCTGCTGATCATGCTCACCGGCATCAGCAATGCGCCAAGCAAGATCATTGCGCGCAATTCGGGGATCAAGCGCATCCTCGCCAAACCGGTGGCCGGCTACACGCTCAAGACCACGCTCGCCGACGAGCTCAACCAGCGCAACCGTGGCCAGGTGGTGTTCCAGCCGCAGCCGGCCAGCCCCGCAGCGCCGGTCAAGGTGCCGAGCGACTTCCGCATTCTGGTGGCCGAAGACAACACGATTTCCACCAAGGTCATCCGCGGCATGCTCGGCAAACTCAATCTGCAACCGGATACCGCCAGCAATGGCGAAGAAGCCTTGCAGGCGATGAAAGCCCAGCGCTACGACCTCGTGTTGATGGACTGCGAAATGCCGATCCTCGACGGCTTCTCCGCCACCCAGCAACTGCGGGCCTGGGAAGTCGGCAATCAGCGCATCCGCACGCCGATCGTGGCGCTGACCGCGCACATCCTCGCCGAACACAAGGAGCGCGCGCGCCAGGCCGGGATGGACGGGCACATGGCCAAACCGGTGGAGCTGTCGCAACTGCGTGAGCTGATCGAGCACTGGGTGGCCCAGCGTGATCAGCAGAACCGAGCGACGACGCAACCGTCGTGAGCCGACAGACACGATAGCGCCTGTTAGACTCCCCCGACTTTCCCCGCCAGCGAGCCCGCGCCATGCTCCACGTGTTATTCAGTGTTTACCTGAAGATGCTGGTGCTCTACAGCCCGTTCTTCGTGTTGTCCTGCTTCATCAGCCTGACCCGCGGTTATTCGCGCAAGGAACAACGCCGCCTGGCCTGGAAAGTGGCGGTTGCCACGCTGGTCTCGAGCGTGTTGCTGTATCTGTTCGGGCGGGTGATTTTCGATGTGTTCGGCATCACGGTGGACGCCTTCCGCATCGGCGCCGGCAGCGTACTGTTCATTTCGGCGCTGGGCATGGCGCAGGGCAAGTCGGCCGTGCAGACCGACAACGTGCAGCAGGACGTGACGATTGTTCCGCTGACCATTCCGCTGACCGTCGGCCCCGGCACCATCGGTGCGCTATTGGTGATGGGCGTCAGCCAGCCACACTGGGACGACAAGCTGTTCGCGATCATGAGCATCGCCCTCGCCAGCTTTACCGTGGGTGTCGTGCTTTATCTGTCGAACCGCATCGAGCGGATTCTCGGTGATCAAGGCTTGCAGATCGTCAGCCGACTGATGGGGCTGTTCGTGTGCGCACTGGCAGCGCAGATCATTTTTACCGGGGTCAAAGGCTATCTGGTGCCTTGAACCCTGAAACGAAAAGACCGCCGACGGTAACGTCGGCGGTCTTTTTTCGTCAGTGCTCCCAATCCATCAACCGACAGGCTCGACGGTTTTCTTGCTTGCCTGATCGATCAAGCCTTTCAGCGTCACACTATCGCCTCCATCCTTGCGCGCCTTGAGCCAGCGCACCAGTGTCGACACCTGGCACGGACGCAGGCCTGTGACCTCCAGCACGGCATCACCACGCAAAGCCAGATCCTGCGCATCCGCATGGCGTACCAACACGCAATGTCCACTGTCCGGGTCGATCACAATCAGATGATCCTCGACTATCGCCACCTCCAGCCTCTGTGGATCGTCCAGCGTCAGGATCAAGCGGCTCATGACCTGCGGGCGGACACCCAGCGGATAACGACAGTCAACCACCAATGAGTCGAGTTTGCGCATGAGCGCCTCGGCCAGTACCCATTTCATCGAGCCACGCCCCACCCGCAGGACGAGCGTACGCACGTCGTCCGGAATCAGCGGCAGAGGATCGTACGCATCCACCTGCCCTTCGAGTACCAGCACGTCGCCCGTGCGCTCGACATAATCCAGTGGTTTGATCTGGCGCATGCTCGGATAGCCCTGAACGACTCGCTCCAGCGGCTCATGCAACACCAGATCGGTATGCCGTCGGGCGCCCAGCAGCTCGAAATCCACCGGGAGATCCACGGCAGGGATCCGGATCACCCGCGCACTGTCAGCGATATACCACTGCAAACTGGCATCCTGGGTCGCGAGCGAAATGAACGGGCGGTGGTCTTCGGTTTCCAGCAAGGCCTGCAGGTCGCTGATCAAATGCTCGCCATGGGCTGCCAGCCAATCGTGCTGTACTCCGCTGATCAATGGTGGCTCCAGGTACTGCAGTTGCAGCACCACCCCTTCCTGCGTTGTGCCCAAAAGGCCAGCACCGACAATCCGCACGTCGGTAAATCGCCACGCCGTCCATTGGCGCTCCGGCCTGGGCAGCATCCGGGCGTGCAACAATTGCGTCCCCTCTGCGAACGCCTGCTCAAGTTGCTGCGTATTGATAAAGGTCTGGCGCCAGATCTCGCCACCCTCGGGTTCGAACAACCATGCCGACTGATTGTCCGGCGTCATACCGAGCAACCGAATCTGCGTCTGTGGCGCGTCACACAACAACACCCGGTTATCCACGTACCAGGCATGCAACCGCGCATCGCCGGTAGCGTTGGCAACCCCGACAATCGAGAATTGCTCGACAGCGTGCTGCCGGGCTACGGCTTCGAGCGCCAGCCACCAATGCCTGCGCCCCTTGAGCCATGGCTCGGCCAGACCCGCAAAACGCACGTTACCGTCAGTGCCGATTTCGAACGACAATCCGTCCTCGGTCCGTGCCTGATAACCGTTGTGCTCAGCCGTCACCTGCTTCAGGCGCTCGGGCTGCACCCAATCGTGCGACCATTGGCCCTGTCCCTGCGTCATGGTCAACTGAACCCGACACAACTTCTGGAATCGGCGGTCGTAGATGACAAATACATCGCTGTCATCGGCCAGCGGCAGCAACATCAATTCCTTCAGATTCTGGATCGAGTCCGGCCATCCGCGGTCACGGTGACGGCGCGGTACCGGGCGTACGATCAGATTGTCGCGGGTGCGAACCCAAGCCATGTCCCGGGCGTTCTCTTCAATCTTCCAGCAAATCGAAACGTAAGACGCGAGCTGCCAGTCGACCGTGGCATACCCTCTGTCAGTCAGAACCGGTTTGTGTTCCACCCAATCACCGAGCAACGGCGCCCAGTCAGTCAAAGCCTTTCGGTCATCGAGCAAGGCCTCGAAAGTCGGCTCGAGTCCACGGGTGATCGAGCTCAGCCACAGTTCACCCTTGTGGATCAGATAGTTCAGGCGCTCGATTGTGCCGTCCTGACGGGCATACTCCTGCACCACATGGACAACCCCCTGTTCATCGGCCTCCACACTGCGAATTGTGCTGAGACCCTCGAACCGGAACATCAAGCGATAGCGGTGGCTGAGCAGCCCTGTGTCGGCATTGACCTGGCAAATGTCGTATTCATTCGGATCATGGAAGAACACCGTGTCGCCGGTCACCAGCGACAGCTGTTTGTCTTCGCTGAAGAACTCATCGTTGCGGATATACAGAATCCGGTCCTCCACGGCGTCGTACCAGGCATTGGTATAACGGGGTGCTTCGATGTTCTCGAATGGAATCAGGTAATCGCGGATCGGCGTATAACGCAACGCCAGTCGATGAGCTCGCGCCAGTGCATGCAGATGATCCTGCAGGATCTGGTCGTCCAGCCCTTTGGGCGCCTGTTCCTCGAGCAATTGCAACTCAAGCTGTTTGGTGCCTGCGATTCTGAAGATTCGGCCATTTTCGATCATCAGGGATATTTCCGGCGTGTTGACCGCCGTGACCTTGAACTGGCAACCCTTGATACTGAACTGCCCGTCGCTGCCGAACACAATATCCTTCTCGACGGCCCACGGTGCGGCAATGATCCAGCGGTCCTTCTGATTACCCAATGACGTCAGCTCGACATTGACACCAGGGTTGAGCACCAGTGTGCATGTGTTTCCTCCACCCTGAATCCGGTAGCTGATCTGCTCATGCCAGGTTTTCGGAATCACCGGCACGATCAACTTTCGCGCCTGGGCGTCGAGTGTGACGCTGATCTGGGTCGGCCGGTAATCGGGATACATCCGATGGACGATGTAGTGGCTGGGAAACGAATAGAACGAAAAAAGAAAGAGCCACTGACCGTCCGCTTTTTTCTTTTCCAGACGCCGGGCAATATCAAAGCCCTTGTCGTGGCGCTGCGATGCAAATGGCAGGATCTGATACTCGTATCGGTAGCAGGTCATTGGCGTACACGGCAGGACAATGGCTTGCCCGGCCGGTGGTGCGAACTTCATTTCGGTCGGGTAGCCCAGTTCATTGCTCAGATGAATGGCTCGTGAGTAGTCGACCTCGAATTCCGGCACGCCGAAATGATCGCGCAATGGATACAGGCGGGTGCTGTCGAGCGAGAGCTTTCCGGTGCCCAGATCCACTGCATTGAAAATCAGAGACGGTCGTGGCAACCAGGCACCTTGCTCGCCGCTGTAGCGATATCCAGCCCCGTGATGAGCGTCCTCAAGCTCCGCAAAAAACAGTCCGACCGCTTTCGCTTCTTCGGCGATCGTTGCGAAGTTCTGCGCCAGCGCCGCCACGCCCACCGCCAGGCCACCCAGGATCACCCCCGCGCCCCCCAGCACCGCTGCCGCCGTTCCTGCTCCGGCAAGTGCGGCACCCAGTCCCGCACCGGTCAGGGCCAGGCTGCTGGCGTCAAAGGCCAACTGAGTAGAATAGGTAACCGTTTCGACATCGTTGCGGGCCGTCGCCACCTGATAAATATCGAATCCGACATTGGCCAGGCCCAGCACGGCACCGATACCCTCGTTGGCCACATGTCCGGCCACGGTACCGAAGGTGCTGCCGCTCAATGGCTCGAGAGCTTCGCCGACCACCTTTGCACTGGTGCGGGCGATCAGTTTTTCATCGCGCAACGCGGCTTGCACCAGGCTAATCAGACCTGCCACATCAACTGCGTTGCCATGCACCAGTTGCGCGTAATTGACGTAGGCGTGCCACTGCACAGCAGTGGTCATTGTGCGGTCTGCGCCTTCGCGCCCGCGCAATGCACTCATCAACGACTGCACCGCAAAACCGGCATTCAGCGTATGTACTGCCGCAGCCTCGGTGGCGTCTGCCCCGATGTCCACCCTACGTTTGCCACCGAGCGCCGAGAACAGTTCCGTCAGATAGTTCCTGATCCGCAGCAGGCGATCATCCTGGCTGAGGACCGTGGCGACCACCTCGCCACTTTTCGGATCAATCATACTCACCCGATAGCTGCCCTCTGACGTCACTTCCAGCGAGTCGAACAACGGCACCAGAGGCGACACCGAGTCATGGCCCTCCTGCAAGCGTGAAGTGACGTCGGCAATCTGCTCGGCCCACCAGTCATTGTCCGCAGACAGCAAAGCTTTGCCCAGGCGCGGATTTTCCACCAGAGATTGGCCGTGAGCACTGTTCAGCCGCTGGCGGATGGATCTGAATGGCGTGTCCGGTAACGGCTCCTCCTTGAACAACTGATTCACCTTGGTGCCATTCGACAGGTCCACATCGGCAACTTTCTCACCCTGCACATCGAACAGATCGAACAACGGTCGGTCTGGTTTCCCGTACAGCGCGTAATGACGGGCTATGCCTGCAAGCCTGAAAAACCGATTCAGGGCCGTTTTGAAGGTCACCTGGTTGTCAAATTCGAACAGGCCGAAGTTCGGATCGTAGAAGTGGTAAATGTGTGCCACACCGTTGAAACTCCGCGCCACCAGCATCGAGTGGTTGTCCGAGTTGAGCATCAGGGTTCGGGTACCGGCGGACTCCTCGAGGGTAGCGACCACCCTGTCCATATCGACCCGCCCGAGCGCCGTGCCCACCTCTGCGACTTTCACCCCACGCAATTCCTCCAGCGCCCCCAGAAAGGCCCTCGAATCTGAGTGCTCCGGCTGCAGCACCGCCAGGTAAAACCGCTCGCGCAATTGTCGGGTCGAGCCCTCGCCCTGGGTGAGGGCAGCACTCATCGCCAATGCCAGTGGAAAACAGCGCCCCGCAGCCCTGTCACCCGGCCCGTGCATCAACAAATCCTGAGGCACCAGTTTTACGGTGCCAGCGTCGAACTGATCGAGCACCTGCTCCACCTTCAACTGGACCTGTTCGCGATGTTCCTGAATGGCCAGCCGTTGGATCTGTGCCACCTGACGCCCCCAGTCGGCCAGCGTCACAGCCTTGGCCAACGCGTCCTTCTTCAGACTCAGCGCATTGACCGAAAGCAACGAAAAGCCATCGTCGACACTCGCCATGGCCGTTACAAAGGCTGGCGCCAGGCGCCGATAGAGTTGCTGTTCGATCGCCGCATAGCGCCCGGACGTCCCACGCTCACTCAGGCTGTTGGTCAAATTGTCCATTGCACCGCTCAGTGCAGAAAAACTTTGATCATCCAGCGATTCGGCTCCCAGCAAAGCGCCTATCGTCAAACGCTGCAACGGACTGAGGTGCGCAAGCTGCCAGGTCCCCTTGCCAAGACCGATCAACAGTTCATCCAGCGCGAGCCCCTGAGTAGACTGAGTGCTCAAGGATGCGGGGGGCCGGAGGCGAATGTCCTGATTGCGGATGGCCTGACGATGCTCGAAGTTGAGCGGCAGCCTGTCGGCGAACACAACCTTGCCGTCCTGGCAGCTCATCATCGCCTTGGAAAAAGACTGTCCAAGGCGCTCGGCCATGCGTTGCAACAAGTCGGTATTGAGCACATGACGCCCCTCGATAACTGGCCAGCCCAGCTCGAATTCGAGGGTCGTGTGTTTCAGCAACTCGTCGATGTCGCCTGCATAGCGGGTTTTGTATTGGCCGTCATGCCAACGTTGTTTTTCATTTTTTACCCACTGATCGAGATCGCTTTCGTTGTCTTTCCAGGAGTGATCCTGTTCCTCCTCGCTCGAACGAGTGACCACACCTCCCGGTTCGATGCCCACCTCATTATGTAAAGCGGCGGCCTCACTGGGCGTGAAATGAGCCCGCTCATAGTCCTGCATACCCCGGCGCATAGCCCCTGGACCGGTCAGGAAAATCGTTACCTCTTTTTTCGGACGGATACCGTCGCTGTGATACTCGGCGATAGAGACCGCCAACCGATACATTGCCGACTCTTGCATGTTAGGCAATGCGCTTAAAGGCCCGAGTCGGCGCTCGATCTCGACAATCGCCAGCTCGTAGTTGGCATCGGTGTCTCCTGGTGCTGAACCTTTGGCCGCTGCGGCCATGTCTACCGAGTCGATCACTGCATAGTTAAAGCCCAGGCACTCCTTCACTGACTGCAGCATCGGCGCACCCGGATGAGCCATCAGATAAGCGTTGGTCACTGAACCCATTTCAGCCACGGCACGCAGCATGTAGGGGCGTGCCAACAGGTCGCTCGGTGCCTGGAAGACTTGACTCAAATCCGGCGCGCTTTTGGCAAAAGACTCCAGCGCTGCACGATGTTCCTCGGGGATGTAGTGGCCATAATTCTTGTAACGACTGCGCAATGCCTGACGTCCGGGCATCCAGTGTGGGTTGTGATCCAACAGCAGTTGAGTGATGCCAAGCTCGGCATTCGTGCCGAGCTTGCTGATATCCACCCCCCCCAACACCTTCAACAACGGCGGAAGATTGTCGACGTCCGAATATATTCCGCCTTCTGGCTCCAGTACCTCTAGCCGCACAACATCGGAACCGGCGGCCAGATTGCCGCGCAAGCGCATTTCCCGATCGTAAATGTCTTGCAATTGCATAGGTTGCGAGGCGCCGGCCAAATCGCGCAACTGCAAATCGCCACCTGCCACCGCCTGCAGGCTCTGCAAATTGCGCTCTTTAAGAGATTGCAGATCCTTTTCCTGCTGACCATACGCTTTGCTCAACAATTGCACCCTGGCAGTGTCGGCAGACATACCGCTTTCAACGGCCTCATTGACATGAGCAAACATTTGCTGTTTCAGAACAATGGCTCGAGTTACATATGCCTCTCCGAGCCTCTCTTCCGTGGTGCTGTCAACTCCACCATGCTGCATTGCATGCACTTTGGCGGCTTCGACAATAAGGCGAGTAGTCTGATGGACAAGCATTGCATCACTGTCATACCAGAGATTGATTTTATACCCCTGCCCGACCAGTACTTGCTTCCAGAGATTAATGTAATCGCGTTGAATCTCGCCAATGCCTCCACCCAACCACACAAAGTGCAAAATCTTCGGCACTTGCGTCGCCGGTGCATTAACTTTCTCGACACTGGAAAGAATATTAGACTGAAAGTTTGCAAGCTTTTCTTTTATTTGTGAAAGTGTCAGGGGCGAATCCGAATCGGAATGGTTTGCCTCCTCTTGCTCCGTTTCGCGGCGCACGCGGTGCTTTTCCAGATCCTCCAGATCCTCCAGAGCCTGTTTGAACAGCGCCAGCGGATTTCGCAGCCGCGATGATTCAAGCAAAGCGCTGCAGGCAAAATAATAACGAATGGCAACATCATATTGCCGGGTGTTTTTGTACGGCAGCAGTGCTTGTTCAAGATCACTCAACTTGAACAAATTGACAAAATCCAAATATCCAACACTTGCAGCTTTAACTTTCGAATCTTGCATAAACAACCTTCCTTGAAATATTCAATGACCTGCACAAAAAAACCATCGAACACAGAAAAACCTCGCCAGAAACATCCAGCTCATGGCAAATAAAAATCAATCCTCACAACTTCAGAACGGAAAACTAGTACAAAAAAATCTCACAAACAAACAGGAAGCCATTCAAAGAATTTCTACAGAAATATCCAACAACACCCATAGAGAAAATTTAACAATCATCAAGTACGAACACCTGCAACCCAGACAAAAACAGACAGGGCCGCGAACTTTTATTCGAGGCCCTGTTATTTATATCTATAAGCGGCTGCAACAACTGGCAACCACACCGTGATCAACTGACCGGCTTCTCACCATACCAACGCGGCGTATACACCCACTCTCCGCCCTCGGCGCGAGGGAAGGTGCAGGTGGTGGACGAACCAATCAGCACCATCGTACGCATGTCCACCTGCTCCGGTGTCAATGCGCCAAGGGTCGTCACCCGCAGCGTCTGCCCCGGACGACCAATATCACGGCCCAGCACCACCGGTGTTTGCGGCACACGGTGTTGCGCGACAATTTCCAGCGCGCGCCCCAACTGCCAGGGACGGGCACGGGAGATCGGGTTGTAGAACGCCAATGCCAGATCCGCTTCGGCGGCCAGATCCAGACGTTTTTCGATGATCGACCACGGTTTGAGGTTGTCCGACAGCGACATCACGCAGAAGTCGTGGCCCAGGGGTGCACCGGCCTGAGCAGCGGTAGCAAGTGAAGCGGATACACCCGGCAGGATTTCCAGATCGACGCTGTGCCACGCCGGATCCGTCGACTCGTGCAACGCTTCGAGCACCGCCGCCGCCATGGCGAACACGCCCGGATCGCCGGACGAAACCACAATCACCGAACGACCCTGAGCGGCCAGCCTGAAGGCGTGACGGGCACGCTGCATTTCTTCGCGGTTGTCGGTGCAATGCTGCACCTGATCGTCGCGGAACGGGCCGGCCATGCGCACGTAGGTTTCATAACCCAGAACATCGGTGGCGCGGGCCAGTTCGGCTTTCACCGCCGGCACCATCAGCTCTGCCGCGCCCGGGCCGAGGCCGATGACGGCCAGACGTCCGCGTGGACGGCCGACCTGCGAAACATCCAGCGGCTGTTCGGCCACGGCGATGGCAATGTCGCGGGATGTTGTGATGATTCGAGCGTCGGGGACTGCATCGCGAACCAGCTCACCGATGTCACTCACCGGCGCGACAAAGCGCAACGGCACAGCCAGTTCAAGCGCGGCTTCACGCAACGCCGGACTGGCCATCTGAGTATCAGCCGCCACCAGACAGGCCAGCGATTGAATCGCTACACCGGCCTGCTGCAACGCATCGCGAATCGCATCCGGCAGACCGGCCACATCGGCAGCGACCGCCACCGCCACACTGCGTGGATAAATCAGCAACTCACTGGCGCTCGCCGCGCGGGCATCGCTGCCCACATGAATCGAGCGCTGCGCCTGTGGATCTTCCGGCAGTTGCGCCTGCTCAAGCCACGGCGCGGCACCGTCGATGCGCACGCTGTGGCCGGCGAGCAGATCGGACACGAAGCGTTTGCCCTGCTCCAGATCGCCAAGGGCATAACCGCCGGGAGGATTGAGCAGGCAAGTGCCGAAACGCAACTCGCCGCTGGTGGTGATCGCCGCTGCCACTTCAAGTGCAGCCGCAATCTCGCGGGCCATGACATTCACCCCGCCCAGGCCACCGAGCAGCGGCACCACGGCGCTGCCGTCTTCTGCCACAGCGAGCACCGCTGGCTCCACGCCTTTCTCCAGCAACAGCGGCGCCAGGGTGCGGATGACAATGCCGGCCGCGCACAAGGCAATGATCGGCGTGTCCTGTTTATACAGCTCGCGCAGGGTTGCGCCGAACTCGCTGTAAGTCAGGTCGGCGCCTTCGACGCGCCCATTGAGCCCGTGAATCTTTGCGCCCGGATAGACCTGCTGAAGGCGACGGGCCGTGTCCAGCGCGCCCTGGCCGAGAATGACGATGGCCGGTGTGGAATGAGTCATCAGCCTTGCCACCGTTCGCCGGGCACAATGATCAGCGAGAAGTACGGCGACGACATCGGCTCGACCTCATCCAGTGGCACGATTTTCTGGTTGGCCATGGTCGCCCGCTCGACATACAGCGCACGCTCGGCCAGGCCCAGCTCTGCCAACACGTCGCGCACTTTTGGAAAGTTGCGCCCCAGCTTCATGATCACCGCAGCGTCGGCATCGGCCAGACGGCGCTTGAGTTCATCGTGAGGCAGCACGCCGGACAGCACCGACAGGCTCTGATTGCGATACACCAGCGGTGCGCCCAGCACCGAAGCGCCGCCGAGCATCGAGCAGACGCCCGGCACCACTTCGGCTTCATAGCGGCCGGCGAGACGATCGTGCAGGTACATGTAGGAGCCGTAGAAGAACGGATCACCCTCGCAGATCACCGCCACGTCGCGGCCGGCATCCAGATGCGCGGCCACTTCCTCGGCGGCGTCATCGTAGAAGTCGCTGATCACCTGCTCGTAGGACAGCGGCGCCGGCAGCACTTCGGTGGTCACCGGGTACACCAGCGGCAGCAGGTTCTGCGCGTCCTGCAGGTGCGCTTCGATGATGCCGAAGGCGTTGCCCTTCTTGCCCTTGGCCACGAAGTACGCCACCACTGGCGACTCGCGCAGCAGGCGCAGGGCCTTGACGGTAATCAGTTCCGGATCACCGGGGCCGACGCCCAGGCCAATCAAACGTCCTTTAGCCTGCATCATTCGATCTCCGTGGCGAGGGCATTGACCGCAGCGGCGGCCATGGCGCTGCCGCCGAGGCGGCCCTGCATGATCACGAACGGCACGCCACGGCTGTTGGCAGCCAGCTCGGCCTTGGATTCGGCGGCGCCAACGAAGCCCACCGGGAAGCCGAGGATCAGCGCCGGTTTCGGGGCGCCGGCGTCGAGCATTTCCAGCAGATAGAACAGCGCGGTCGGCGCGTTGCCGATCACCACCACGCTGCCTTCCAGATGCGGACGCCACAGTTCCAGTGCCGCTGCCGAGCGAGTGTTGCCCAGCTCGCGCGCCAGCTCTGGCACGCTGTCATCGCGCAGGGTGCAGATCACTTGGTTGTTGGCCGGCAGGCGCGCACGGGTCACGCCCTCGGAAACCATCCGCGCATCGCACAGGATCGGCGCACCGGCGGCCAGCGCATCGCGCCCGGCCTTGCCGGCGCCTTCGGAGAATTGCAGCCCGTCGATGGCCTCGACCATGCCGCAGGCGTGGATCACCCGCACCGCGAGTTTTTCCAGGTCGGCCGGGATGCGAGCCAGATTGGCCTCGCTGCGAATGATCGCGAAGGAGTTGCGATAGATCTCCTGACCGTCGCGGATGTAATCAAGCATCAAGGGGGCTCCGTGAGCGGGCGGCGAGCAATTTCGCCGCCGCTTCGATAGTAAGGTTGTGAGCGTGCAGCGCGCCGAAACCCGGCAGGGCTGCATCGCGAAAATAGAGATCGTAGTGACCGGGGCCGACCGCCAGCAGAGTCACCGCAGCCCGATGCGCGGCGGCGCAGGAACGCGGGCAGCCGGACAGGTGCACATCCACGGCATGTGGCAACAGCGTCGCCAGCCGGCGGGCATCGTGTTTGGTGTCGGCCAGGCCTTTGCCGCAGCCTTTGGAGCCGGTGCAGGCGATCAGTTGCGCCAAGGGATCTTCGACATGGGTCAGCAGGTTCAGCTTGCTCAATTCGTCGAGCACTTGAACCGCATCGGCTTCCCGCACATCGGGCAACAACAGACTCTGCCAAGGGGTGAAACGCAGGGTGCCATCACCGAAGGTTCTGGCCAGTTGCGCGGCACCACGCAGCATGTCCGGATCAAGGCGGCCGAGCGCCGGTGCGGCACCGACATAGACCTGACCAGCCGATGGCTGAGGATGGATGCCGAGGTGCAAACCTTCCGGTCCGGCTTCGCGCTGCCAATCAGCGGCTGACTTCAGATTGATCCGCTGACCGAGCTTTTCCAGGAAAACCGGCGCCGGGCATTCATCCAGCAGATGGCGCATTCGCGTCTGCTCCGGACGGGCCAGTTCGAGGAACAACTCCAGCACCGCGACCACCAGCGCATGTCCGTGCGCAAGCGCCACAGCCGCCAGCGGTCGATCCGTCGGACAACCCGCCAGGCCGAACGCCAGCAGCGTGTCGCCGCGATCTTCGAATGCCGACAACCACAGGTCATGGGGATGTTCGAGCATCGCCAGCGCTTCACCGCCATCCAGTTGCACGGCGAACTTGGGGCTCAACTCATGGAAGCGCGGATGGCTTTGCAGGGTCTCGAGGATCTGCCCGGCCAATGGACGGGTATCGAAGCGCATCTGTCGGTCAATGCCGGCGGCGGGGCTGAGCATCAGGTTGCGCACATCGTCGCCCGCTGCGGTTCGCGGCCCGAGACCGGCGGCCAGCAGGCTGTCGATCAGCGCGGCGGACTGCTCGCCAATCCCGCGTATCTGCAGATTGCCCCGATTGGTCGCCTCGATCGCCCCGCCGGCAAACCCCTCGGCGGCATTGGCCACCGCATCGGCCTGATCGGCGGTGATCGAACCGCCATCGAGCTTGATCCGGCAGATACCGCCATCCAGCGCCTGGACGATACGCAGCAACCCCGGGCAGGCCGAGGGGCGTATGGCGTTGGACATCGGACGTTCGTTCAAGGGCTGGCAGCTCTGTGGGAAAGGCGCTTCGCGGGCGAAGGCGCGGTATTATGCCTGCTTTGTCCGACGGCATGAAAAGTCTGCCCGTCGGAACGGCGCGTTTGCGGACACTTTTTTGAGGGCTACAGATGTCACCCTGGCTGACAGTAGTAGGAATCGGTGAAGACGGCTTCAAGGGCCTGGGCAAGAATGCCCGGCGCGCCTTGATGGGCGCTTCGCGGATCATCGGCGGTCAGCGTCAACTGGAGCTGTTGCCGGTGTGCATCCGTGGCGAGCGCCAGTTGTGGCCGAGCCCGTTCTCCCTGGCCCCGGTTCTCGAGCGTCGCGGTGAAGCCGTGTGCGTGCTGGCCAGCGGTGATCCGATGTTCTACGGCGTTGGCGCAAGTCTGGCGCGGCAGGTGCCGGGGGCCGAAATGCTGATTTTGCCGGCGCCGTCTTCGTGCTCGCTGGCGGCCGCCCGACTAGGCTGGCCGTTGCAGGACGTCAGCGTGTTATCGCTGGTGGCTCGCCCTCTTGCGGCCCTCAATGCGCAACTGTTCAGCGGCGTGCGCCTGTTGCTGCTGAGCAATGACGGCCAGAGCCCGGCGGCGGTTGCCACGTTGCTGCGTGAACGCGGATTCGGCGCCAGTCGCCTGAGCGTCCTGGAGCATCTGGGCGGCAGCGCCGAACGCCGGATCGACAGCACCGCCAACGACTGGAACGATCCGCTCATTGCCGACCTCAACGTGATCGCCATCGAGTGCCTGGCCGATCCGCAGACACCACGCCTGTCGCGTCTCGCCGGCCTGCCGGACTCGGCCTTCGAGCACGACGGCCAACTGACCAAGCGCGACGTGCGCGCCATCACCCTCGCCCGTCTCGCCCCGACCCCGGGCGAACTGCTGTGGGACGTCGGCGCCGGCAGCGGTTCGATCGGCATCGAGTGGATGCGCGCTCACCCGAGCTGCCGCGCACTGGCCATCGAGGCTGACGACGGTCGCCAGCAATTGATCGAACACAACCGCGATGCGTTGGGCGTTCCTGGCCTGCAACTGATTCGCGGCAGCGCCCCGCAGGCGCTCGCCGGGCTGGAACGACCGGATGCGATTTTCATCGGCGGCGGCGTGACCCGCGAAGGGGTGCTCGACACCTGCTGGGAACACCTCAAACCCGGAGGCCGACTGGTGGCCAACGCCGTGACCCTGCAAAGTGAAATGACCTTGATGAGCTGGCGCGAACGCCACGGCGGCGAACTGACCCGCATCCACATCGCCCAGGCGCAACCGCTGGGCGAGTTCGACACCTGGCGCCAGGCCTTGCCGATCACCCTGCTCGATCTGGTCAAACCCCTCGATGCGTGACGAAACCGCTGAACAACCCGCGCCCCTGCGCAGCGGCCTGACTACCGGCAGCTGTGCCACGGCCACCAGCCTCGCCGCTGCCCGTCTGCTGCTCGGCGGCGTGGTGGCGGATGCCGTGCAGATCGTGTTGCCCAAGGGCAAGCAGGTGCAGATGCGTCTGGAGTTCTGCCGGCTGACCGAAGACGGCGCCGAAGCCGGAACCATCAAGGATGCGGGCGATGATCCGGACGTGACTCACGGCGCCCTGCTTTATTCGCGAGTGCGGCTGATGGCCGAGCCGGGAATCCGCTTCATTGCCGGCAAAGGCGTCGGCACCGTCACTCGGCCGGGGCTGGTGCTGGGCGTCGGCGAACCGGCGATCAACCCGGTGCCGCGCAAGATGATCAGCGATCACCTGACTTTGCTGGCCGAAGAAACCGGCTATCGCGGCGGCTTCGAGGTGACGGTCAATGTCGAGGGCGGCGAAGCCCTGGCGCTGAAAACCATGAACCCGCGTCTGGGCATTCTCGGCGGCCTGTCGATCCTCGGCACCAGCGGCATCGTCCGGCCGTTTTCCTGTGCGGCGTACATTGCCTCGATCCATCAAGGCATCGACGTGGCGAAAACCAACGGTTACCTGCACATCGCCGCCTGCACCGGCAACGCCAGTGAGGACACCATGCGCCAGGTCTACAACCTGCCGGAAATCGCCCTGATCGAAATGGGCGACTTCGTCGGCGCCGTGCTCAAGCACCTGCGCAAAGTACCTGTGGAGAAACTCAGCCTGTGCGGCGGCTTCGGCAAGATCAGCAAACTGGCGGCCGGGCACATGGACCTGCACTCGCGTCATTCGAGCATCGACCTGCCGCAACTGGCCGAGTGGGCGGCGGCAATTGGCGCCGACGACACCTTGCAGCTAGCCATACGCGGGGCGAATACCAGTCAGCAGGCGTTGGCGATGGCCCGTGCGGCGGGTGTTGCCCTGGGCGATGAAGTCTGCCGCCATGCTTTGGAATTCGCCCGTAGCGTGGTGCCGGCGCAGGTGCAGGTCGAGGTGTTTGCGATTGATCGTCAGGGCGGCATCGTTGGCCATGCGGGAGCCTTTGTATGAAGCGAATCTTGTTGCTCGGCGGCGTGACTGAAGCGCTGGCCATCGCGCGCACGTTGGGACCGGAGCACATCTACAGCCTGGCCGGCGTCGGCCGGGTGCCGACCGATCTGACGTGTCAGGTGCGCGTCGGCGGCTACGGTGGCGCCGAAGGTCTGGCGCAGTTCATTCGCGCTGAAGGCATCACACTTTTGCTCGACGCGACCCATCCGTACGCCGCGCAAATCAGCCGGAACGCCGCCACCGCCGCGCAACTCACCGGCATCCCCTGCTGGGCCCTGCGCCGCCCCGCGTGGCAACCAAAGCCGGGCGATGACTGGCGCGAAGTCGCCGATTGGGCCGAACTGTTCACCGCCCTCGAACCCTTCCGCCGCCCCCTGTTCACCCTTGGCCGCGAACCGCTGCAACACCTCGACGAAATCCCCGCGCACCAGTTCTGGACCCTGCGCGCCCTCGACGTCTACCCCGGCAACGAACGCTGCGAAGTCATCGGCGCCCGTGGACCGTTTCTACTGGAAGAAGAGCGGGCGCTGTTCGAACGCCGGCAGATCGACGTGCTGATCAGCAAGAACAGCGGCAGCACCGCAACCGAGCCGAAACTGGAAGTGGCGAGGGCGCTTGGGGTTCCGGTGATGGTGTTGAAGCGGCCGGTGTTGGCGAGGGTTGATCGGGAGTTTTGGACGGTTGCTGACGCCGTCTCGGCTCTTGAAAAACCTTGATCAGGACGGAGCTTTTTCCTCTCGCGATAGCTTCAGTTGTTGATGCAAGTCCCATGCAATGCAAATTCGAGCCGCTACACTCTCTTGAAAGATCGCTGCGACACCAAACCGCACGACGCTTTTTTACTTATCGGCCCTGATCAGGCTAAATAGCCGCGCCTGATCGCCCACCCTACGGACCTGTCCCATGAACCGACACCGGCTCGCATTTGCCTGGATCGCCTGCTTTGCAGTGCTGTTCAACATGCTCGCCATGCCGTTGACGGGAGCGATGGCGCAGGCGGCGCAGACGCCGGCCGAGCAGTTGCTGTGGAGCAGTTTCTGCACCGGCAGCGGGACGAAGATGGTGGCGATCGACATCGGCAGCCTCGATCAGAAAGCGCCGCAGAGCGGTGACCATCATTCGACCATGCAGCATTGCTGGTGCTGTTCCGGATCGGCGCCGGTGGTGGCGTTGCCGGGGCATTCGCCGCAGCTGTATTTCGCTCAATACGAAAGCAATCGCAGCGTGGCGCCCGCCTTGCTGCAAACCCCGACACCGCGCCAGCAATGGCCGAGCCTCAATCCCCGCGCCTCTCCTCTGGTCTGATTTGTTCCCGCATTTGACCTGCGTTTCAAATCGTTCTGGAGAACTGCCATGTTGAACAAACTCATCGTCATCGCTGCGCTGTTGCTGCCTGCGTGCTTCGCCCATGCCCACGAATACAAGGCCGGCGAGCTGGAAATCGCCCACCCGTGGTCGCAGGAACTGCCGCCGAACGCGCCGACCGTTGCCGCGTATTTCATCATTCACAACGCCGGCAAGACAGCTGACCGCCTGCTCAGCGTCGACTCCCCAATCGCCCCGACGGCCGAACTGCACGAGCACGTGATGCAGGGTGATCTGATGAAGATGCAACAGGTGTCGAACGTGGCCATTCCGGCCGGTGGAAACGTGACCTTCGCGCCGATGGCCTATCACGTGATGCTGATGAATCCGACCGACCGCAGTCTGCTGACCGACGGCAAACGCTTTCCCCTGACAATGCACTTTGAAAAGGCCGGTGACGTGACCGTCGAAGTCGCCGTGCAGAAGAAGCCACCGGAAGCCACGCAAGCCCACGCGCACGCCCAGTAACCGTTCCGGCAGACTCCGTCCATGCGCCCCCTGAGCGCCAGGACCTCCCTGCAACGCCGTCAGACTGAACACCTGACCCGCGGCAGCTGGATCGCCCTGTTCGCCATGTTGATGATTTTCATCGGCCCGCTGATTTCCCAGTCGATGCCGATGGATCAGCACGCCTCGACCTCCATGCCGATGAACATGGACATGTCGATGGACATGGCGGGGATGGATCACTCCGGGCACACCGCGCAACCCACCGCCGAACACTGTCCGCCGCAATCCTCGCACCATGTGCTATGGGAAAAATGCGGTTATTGCAGCCTGCTGTTCAACTGCCCGGCGCTGACCGGCGGCGGCAGCTTCGCCACCTTCAGTATTCCACTGGTCAACACCTTCACCCCACCCTCCCCGCGTCTGGGCCATGCCCGCCAGACCTTATTCCCCGGCGCCCGCACCCGCGCCCCGCCCGTCGCAGCGTAAACCCCCACCGCTGATTGCACACGGTTGAGAAGACAGCTTCAGGCTGCCGGCCGTGTCGTTTACGACTGTTTGATGGAAATTGTCATGTCCAGGTTTTCTGCTGTGCCACGCCCGGGTTCTGCCCCGGCGTCCTTTGCCCTGAACGAATCCCGCGTTCGTTTCAGGCACGCTACCGCCGTCCTTTGCGGCGTCCTGCTGTCCCCGCTGGTCCACGCCGACGAACACGCCGGCCATGCTGACGAACTGAGTCCGACGGTGATCACCGCCATCGCCCCGAGCTCGCCGCTGACCATCGTCACCAACCCGAAAGACCCGCGCCAACCGGTGCCGGCCAGCGACGGCGGCGACTACCTGAAGACCATTCCCGGCTTCGCCCTGGTGCGCAACGGCGGCACCAACGGTGATCCGGTGCTGCGCGGCATGTTCGGTTCGCGCCTGAACATCCTCACCAACGGCAGCATGATGCTCGGCGCCTGCCCCGGCCGGATGGACGCGCCGACCTCGTACATCTCGCCCGAGACCTACGACAAACTCACCGTGATCAAAGGCCCGCAAACCGTGCTCTACGGACCGGGCGCGTCGGCCGGCACGATCCTGTTCGACCGTGAACCGGAAAGCTTCGGCGAGCTCGGCACCCGCGTGAACGCCAGCGTGCTGGCCGGCTCCCACGGACGCTTCGACAAAGTCGTCGATGCAGCGGCCGGCGGCTCGCTCGGCTATGTGCGGGTGATCGGCAACACCGCGCATTCCGACGACTACCGCGACGGCAACAACGACAGCGTTGCCTCGCGCTATGACAAGTGGAACGGCGACGTGGCGGTGGGCTGGACCCCGGACGCCGACACCCTGATCGAACTCACCGCCGGCAAGGGCGACGGCGAAGCACGCTATGCCGGGCGCGGCATGGACGGCTCGCAATTCCTGCGTGAAAGCCTCGGTCTGCGTTTTGAGAAATCCAACATCAGCGACGTGCTGGAGAAGCTCGAAGCGCAGGTCTACTACAACTACGCCGACCACGTGATGGACAACTACACCCTGCGCACGCCGTCCGGCACCGGGATGATGGCGGGACCGATGGCGTCCAACGTCGACCGCCGTACCCTCGGCGCGCGGATCAAGGCGACCTGGCGCTGGGCCGATATCCAGCTGATCACCGGCCTCGATGCGCAGACCAATGAACACCGGCAGCGCAGCGGCATGGGCATCGATACCTACAAGGATCAGCCGTTCACCAAGGACGCCGACTTCCATAACTACGGCGTGTTCAGCGAAATGACCTGGTACGCCGACGATCGCGACCGACTGATTACCGGCGCCCGGGTCGACCGTGCCTCGGCCAGGGATTATCGCCAGACCACCGGCTCGGGAATGATGTCCCGGCCGAACCCGACCGCTGGCGATACCCGCGCCGACACCCTGCCGAGCGGTTTCATCCGTTTCGAGCACGACCTGGCCGACAGCCCGACCACGCTCTACGCTGGCCTCGGCCACGCGCAGCGGTTCCCGGATTACTGGGAGCTGTTTTCGCCCAAGTCCGGCCCGGCCGGTTCGCTCAATGCGTTCGATTCGATCAAGCCGGAAAAGACCACTCAGCTCGACTTCGGCGTGAACTACAAGGACGCCGACCTCGAAGCGTGGGCCTCGGGCTACTTCGGCGTGGTGCGCGACTACATCCTGTTCGACTACACCCCGACGATGATGGGCATGAGCACTTCCCGCGCCGAGAACATCGACGCGCGGATCATGGGCGGTGAACTCGGTGCCGCTTACAAACTCACCGACAACTGGAAAGCCGATGCGACCCTGGCCTACGCCTGGGGCAAGAACAGCAGCGACGGCAAGGCCCTGCCGCAGATGCCGCCGCTGGATGCGCGCTTCGGCCTGACCTACAGCGAAGACAACTGGAGCGCCGGCGCACTGTGGAGGGTGGTCGCCGCGCAAAACCGTATCGACCAGAACAAGGGCAACGTGGTCGGCAAGGATTACGACAAGAGTTCAGGCTTCGGCGTGTTCTCGCTCAACGGTGCCTACCGGATCAACAAACACTGGAAGGTCAGTACCGGCGTCGACAACCTGTTCGGCAAGGCTTACGCCGAACACCTGAACCTGGCGGGCAACGCCGGGTTCGGCTACCCGGCCAACGACCCGCAAGCGATCAATGAACCGGGGCGCACGCTCTGGACCAAGGTGGACATGAGTTTCTAACCCTCAAGGGCGCTCGCTCCCTTCAGGGAGCGGGCGGCAACAGACAACGAGAAGATCCAAGCCAAGCGGAGCACACGTGATGAAACAGCCCAAACCGAATTTCTACAACCTGGCCTGGCGTTGGCATTTTTATGCCGGATTGTTCGTCGCCCCATTCATGGTGATGCTGGCCCTGACCGGCATCATTTACCTGTTCAAGCCGCAACTCGATTCGCTGATGTACAGCAGCCTGCTGAACGTCCCGGCCGGGCATCACACGGTGCCGGCCGACGACTTGCTGCAAAAGGTCAAAAGCGCTTATCCACAGGGCCAGGTCACTCAGTACCTGCCACCGGCGAATGCCGAGCGCAGCGCGCAGTTTGTCGTGGTCAATGCCGGCCATGAGCTGAACGTGTTCGTCGATCCGTACCACGGCGACATCCTCGGCGAGCAGGATGCCAGGCAGAACCTGCAAGCCATCGCCCGGGCGATCCATGGCGAACTGATGATCGGCACCGTCGGTGACCGACTGATCGAAATGGCCGCCGGCTGGGGCGTGGTGCTGGTGGTGTCCGGGGTTTTCCTGTGGTGGCCGCGAGGTCAGGCCGCGGGGATTCTGTGGCCACGTTTGAGCAGTCGCGGCCGCGTGCTGTGGCGTGACCTGCATGCCGTTACCGGATTCTGGGGCGCGGCATTGCTGCTGGTGATGCTGCTCAGCGGCATGACCTGGACCGGTTTCTGGGGCAAGCAGTACGCCCAGGTATGGAACGTGTTCCCGGCGGCGATGTGGGACAACGTGCCGACTTCCGATGTCGAGGCCGGCAGCCTCAACAACGCCGCGCGCCAGACCGTACCGTGGGCGATGGAAAACACCCCGATGCCGATGTCCGGCGACCACGCCGAACACATGGCCCACGGCGGCATGCAACACGGCCCCGCTGCACCGACCATCCGCCTGCAGGACGTGCAGAACATCGCGATCGAGCGCAAGGTCGAGCCGGGCTACAGCATCACAATGCCGACCACCGCCACCGGCGTGTTCACCATCGCCGTGTTCGCCGACGACCCACGCAACGACGCGACCCTGCACATCGATCAGTACACCGGCAAAGTCCTCGCCGATGTGCGCTTCGAGCAATACGGCGCTGTTGCCCGGGCTACCGAGATCGGCGTGATGCTCCACGAAGGCAAGATGTTCGGCACCTTCAACCAGATCATCGTGTTGCTGATCTGCCTGATGATTCTGCTCAGCGCCGTCAGCGGTGTGGTGATCTGGTGGAAGCGTCGGCCCCAGGGCAAATTCGGCGTGCCGCCGCTGCGCCACGATCTGCCGAAATGGAAAACCGGGGTGGCGATCATGCTGGTGCTGGCGGTGGTGTTTCCGCTGGTAGGGGCTTCGCTGGTAGTGGTGTGGTTGCTGGATCGGCTGCTGTTGTCGCGTCTGGGCCGGCAAACTGAATCTGCCTCAACTTCATCATGAAACAGGCGAGATGCGCGGTTTAGACAGATCTTTAAACTGCCGGGGCTTAAACTCCGGCATTTTTTAGTGTTACTGTATAACGCAAATTTGCTGCTCTGCCCGCGGCCATGCATTGTCATGAGCCGGCGGGCTTTTCTTTTGAAGAAGTGATTCACCGCCCCGATGAACAAGTACCTCTTGTCCAGCCTCTGTCTGTTCGCCCTGAACAACAGCGCCCACGCCGACAACGCCCCGCTGACGCTGCCCACCGGCACCATCACCGCCCCGGCCAATGAAGACCAGACCGTCAGCCTGACCACGCCGACCAGCGCCGGCTCGCGCCTGAACCTCACGGCCATGGAAACCCCGGCCAGTGTCGAAAGCCTGAGCGGTGAACAGGTCCGCGCCCGTGGCGATCGCAGCGTGCAGGACGCGGTGTCGCGCAGCACCGGCATCAGCCGCACCGGCACGCCAGGCGATGGCGGCACTTCGTTGCAGGCCCGGGGTTTTACCGGGCAGAGTTCGGTGATGCAGTTGTATGACGGCAACCGCATGTACACCGGCATGGGCACGGTGACGTTCCCGGTCGACACCTGGTCGGTGGAGCGCGTCGATGTGCTGCGCGGCCCGGCCTCGGTGCTGTACGGCGAAGGTGCAACGGGCGCGGTGGTCAACGTGATTCCGAAGAAGCCGTTCGAAGGCGAAATCGAAAACCATGTGCGGGTCGGCTACGGCTCGCTCGACCGCCAGCAACAGGCGTTCGACAGCGGCGGCTCGCTGACCGATACCCTGAGCTACCGCCTCAACCTCAACCGCCTGCGCGGCAACGGCTGGGTCGATCGCGGCGACTCATCCAGCGACTTCATCAGCGCCGCCCTGCGCTGGCAGGCGACCGACGACCTGACCTTCACCCTCGCCCACGATTACGGCGATCAGCGCCCGCAAAACTACTTCGGTACGCCACTGATCAACGGCCAGTTGCAAGACAGCCTGCGCAACAAGAACTACAACGTGCGCGACGACAAGCAGCACTACAACGATCAATGGACGCGCCTGACCACGGATTGGCAGATCAACGAGGCGGTCAGCGCCAGCAACGAGCTGTACTACCTCAAGGCCCAACGCCGCTGGCAGAACGCAGAGAACTACAACTTCGACGCTGACCGTCAGCAACTCAGCCGCAGCGGTTACTTCGGTATCGGCCATAAACAGGAACAGCTCGGCGACCGCCAGACCTTCACCTTCAAGCACTCGCTGTTCGGCCTCGACAGCCAGACCGTGACCGGCGTCGACTACAACCGTATTCGCTTCCAGCTCGACAGCAACTCGCCGTTCAACGACGTATTGCCGAACGGCCAGCCGCTGGATCGCTATCACCCGCAAACCGGTTATTTCGAGAGCGCCGATCCGTATCGCGATCAGTTCGACAGCACCACCAGACAGATGTCGCTGTTCGCCGAAAACCGCACGCAACTGAGCGAGCGCTGGTCGCTGGTGACCGGCGTACGTCGCGATTACGTGCATGTGGATCGCACCAATCTGGTCGATGGCAGCCAAAGCGACAAGACCCTGACCGGCAACAACTGGAAGGCCGGGCTGGTGTTCGCGCTGACCCAGGACACCTCGTTCTACGGCCAGGTCGCCACCAGCACCGATGGCATCGGCGGTCTGATTTCCCTGAGCCCGAGCCAGCAGCAATATGACCTGTCGACCGCGCGGCAGACCGAGATCGGCATGAAGCAACTGTTCTGGAATCAGCGTGGCGAGTTCACGTTGGCGGCGTATCGCATCGTGAAGAAGAAACTGCTGACCGACGATCCGGGCAACCCGACGCTCAAGCAGCAGGTCGGCCAGCAATCGTCGAACGGCCTGGAAGCCAGCCTCGATCTGCAACTGCCGCACGCCTGGCAACTGCAAGCCAACGCCGCCATCGTCAAACCCAAGTACGACGATTTTGAAGAAGTGGTCGACGGCGTGCCGGTGTCGCGCAACGGCAATCGCCCGGTGGACGTGCCACGCCGCACTGCCAATCTGTGGCTGAGCAAGGCGCTGACCGATGACCTGAAAGCCGGTGCCGGTGTGCGCTACGTCGATGCGCGCTACGCCGACATGGCCAACCGCAACGAGCTGCCGAGCTACACCGTGGTCGATGCAACGCTGTCGTGGAAAGCCCTGCGCAACACCACGCTGGGGTTGCAGGTGAACAATCTGTTTGACCGGACATATGCGCAAAGCCAATACAATGAGGGCCAGCAGTGGATTCTGGGTGAGCCTCGTTCGTTCTTTGTCACGGCTGACTACACCTTCTAGAACAGGAACGAAATGACCTCACTGTCCCTCACCGATCTCGCCTGGACACCTTTGGGCCACGGCCACTGTCATCACCAGTTCCAGCTGCGTGACGCCTCGCTGCAAGTGGCCGCCGGTGAGTTCGTCGGGCTGATCGGGCCCAACGGCAGCGGCAAGACCAGCCTGTTGCGCTGCGCCTACCGCTTCAGTCAGCCGGAAACCGGTGAGGTCAAACTCGACCACCATAACGTCTGGAAGCAATCCTCACGCTGGTGTGCGCAACGCATCGCCGTGGTGCTGCAGGAATTCCCCGACGCCTTCGGCCTGACCGTCGAAGAAGTGGTCGCCATGGGCCGCACGCCGCACAAGGGCCTGTTCGACGGCGACACGCTGGACGATCGCAATCTCGCCACCCAGGCCCTCAAATCCGTCGGCCTCGACGGCTTCGAAGATCACGCGTTCGCCACACTGTCCGGCGGTGAAAAACAGCGGGTGATTCTCGCCCGGGCCCTGACCCAGCAACCGCAACTGCTGATCCTCGACGAGCCGACCAACCACCTCGACCCGCGCTATCAGCTGGAACTGCTGCAACTGGTCAAGCGTTTGCAGATCGGCACGTTGGCGAGCATCCACGACCTGAACCTGGCTGCCGCGTTCTGCGACCGTTTGTATGTGATCAACCACGGTCGCATCGTAGCCAGCGGCACGCCGCAAGAAGTCCTCACTGTTGAATTGCTGCGCGACGTGTTCGGCGTCGAAGCATTGATCGATCCACACCCCCTCCACGGCTACCCGCGAATCACCTGGATAACCCGACCATGACTGTGCGCTCCCTGCTTTGCCTCGCCCTGTTGCTGGGCACCACCCACGCCTTCGCCGAGGCCACGAAGTACCCGCTGACGATCCAGAGCTGCAACCGTGAAGTGACCTTCAAGCAAGCACCGAAACACGCGGTCAGTCACGACATCAACATGACCCAGATGATGCTCGCCCTCGGCCTCAAGTCGAAGATGGCCGGCTACAGCGGCGTCAGTGGCTGGAAGTCGGTGACACCTGAATTGCAGTCGCTGCTCGATGGCCTGCCGGAACTGGCGGCCAAGTACCCGTCGGTGGAAACGTTGCTCAACGCCAACGTCGATTTCTTCTTCGCCGGCTGGGATTACGGCATGCGCGTCGGCGGCGATCTCACGCCGCAGACCCTGCAACCGCTGGGCATCAATGTGTATGAACTGACCGAGTCCTGCGCCTTCGTGATGAAGCGCCCGGCCGCCACGCTGGACGACACTTACAACGACCTGCGCAACCTCGGAAAGATTTTCGACGTGCAGGATCGCGCCAACGCGCTGATCGCCGACATGCAAAGTCAGGTCGCCGCCGTTCGCAAAGACCTGCCCGCCGAGAAACCACGGGTGTTCCTGTACGACAGCGGCGAAGACCGCGCCATGACCTCCGGCCGCCTCGGCATGCCGCAAGCGCTGATCGACGCCGCCGGCGGGCGCAACGTTCTCGATGACGTCGAAGCGAGCTGGACCCGGGTCAACTGGGAAACCGTGGTGGAGCGTAATCCACAGGTGATCGTCATCGTCGACTACAGCGAAATCACCGCCGAGCAGAAGATTGAATTCCTGCTGAAGAACAAGGCGCTGCAATCGGTGGACGCGATCAAGAACCAGCGCTTCATCGTCATCCCCTACGTGCAGGCCACGCCGGGGATCGACAACGTGCTGGCGGTGGAAACCCTGGCCAAAGGTTTCCACGGCGAATGATCGATCGTCGCTATGCGCTGCTGCTGATCGCCCTCGGTGCCGTGCTGCTGGTGTCGTGCGTGGTGTCGCTGGGCTTCGGCCCGGCGCGAGTACCGGTGGACGTGGTGTGGCGAATTCTGCTGCACAAACTGTTCGGCCTCGGCGTACCGGACTGGAGCGCCGGCCAGGAACACATCGTCTGGCTGATTCGTGTGCCGCGCATGTTGCTCGGTGCATTGGTGGGTGCCGGGCTGGCGCTGATCGGCGCGGTACTGCAAGCGGTGACGCGCAATCCGCTGGCCGATCCGCACCTGCTCGGCGTCACCTCCGGCGCCACCCTCGGCGCGGTGATCGTGGTGCTGCACGTCGGCGAAATCGTCGGCCTGCTGACCTTGCCGATTGCGGCGTTCATCGGCGCGTTGTCGAGCATGTTTCTGGTGCTGGGCATCGCCAACCGGCAGGGTCGGCTGGACAGTGATCGTCTGCTGCTGTGCGGCGTGGCCGTTTCGTTCGTGATGATGGCGATCGCCAACCTGCTGTTGTTCATGGGCGATCACCGCGCCAGTTCAGCGGTGATGTTCTGGATGCTCGGCGGCCTCGGTCTGGCGCGCTGGGAGTTGTTGGCGGTGCCGGCGCTCAGTGTGTTGCTCGGACTGATTCTGCTGATCGGCATGGCCCGCCCGCTGAACGCCTTGATGGCCGGCGAGCAGACCGCCGTCACCCTCGGCCTGAATGCCCGGGCGGTGCGCCTGCGGGTGTTCGTGATCGCTTCGCTCATGACCGGAGTGCTGGTGTCGATCAGTGGCTCCATCGGTTTTGTCGGGCTGATGGTGCCGCACATTGCCCGGCGCATGATCGGTGCCGAGCATCGGCGTCTGCTGCCGGTGTGCCTGTTGCTCGGCAGCGTTTTCCTCGTCTGGGTGGATGTCGCCGCACGCACACTGATCGCCCCCGAAGACCTGCCCATCGGTGTTGCCACCGCGGCCCTCGGCGGACTGTTCTTCATCGCTCTGATGCGCCGCCGCTGACTCTGCAAGCGCGCGGCGACGCATTCACCGCGTCAACGGGTGCAGAGCATCAGAGTTCGTCTCTGGGCCGGACAACTCCCGGGTTCATTGGCTGTTGGCGTAAGGTTTTCCAACCGGTTCCCATACCTCCCGTCTGCTTCCAGTAATGTCCGGGCACCAGCACCCTGAACTCGCCCAGTTCCACCAGCTTTGAAATGAACTGGCCGGGACTCAGCTTGCTGACCCATCGACCCTTTTCAAACACCACCGGCTTCGTCAACAGCAGATGCCGCTCGGCATCCGAATAGACCGGCGTGTATTTGAGCAGTGCTCCGTCGGGGGTCGAATAGTAGTAATCCCGTATCGCAAAACCCTTGTTTTTCAGTTCATGGGTATGCGCATGAACCTGATCCGGCGAGGCGAAATTCGCGTGTACCGCATCAGGGTCAGGCACAAGCGTCGTGTTGGCCGACAAATGAAACTGATGAGCCGCCACAAGCTTGTAGCCATCAGGAAAACTCGGTACCGGATGAGTCCAACTGGTGTCGGCGTCCCTGGCGGTACGAAATATTCGCACCAGCGGACTTTGTTCATAGGCGGAATAAGCAACAGGCTCCAGCGGGACATGCCGATCGGCCCCGGCCTTCGCAAGGATTGCGCCTTCGTATCCGTTTTCGGTGTCAGGTTCGTCGTCCATACGTTCGCACGCATGGAGGGCAGCATCGTCGGCATGCTGAAAAACAGGCCCCAGTGCCGGCGCAGGGTTGGCTCGCCATCTCTCATCGACAGACACATCGACCATCCGTGGCCGCCAGTCATCGCCCACCGAACCATGACGCGACCAGTGCGCACTGGTTTCAATGACTTCCAGCTTACCGGCTCGGGACATGCGTCGAACGTAATCGGAAAAAATGAAAGTCCCCTTGGCGATGTCACGCTCATCCTGCGCAGCCTGATCCGCCGATGCAAACATGTTGGGCCGTAGTTCGATCTGTCCGTGTCTGTCGTAAAACATCCCAGGCTCAAAAGCATCAAGCGTCAGTTTCAATAGCGCGCCGTCGGTACAGGATATGTAAATGCTTTTGTAACCCTGGTGGGTAAAGGCCTGCACGCGTGCGTGGTACATATCGTTCGGTGAAATAAAGAAATGCCTGATGTCATCATCCCGCGCGCCTATGGGTGGATAGGCTGCACGAATATAAACGGCCTCCAGAGAAAATCCTGCGAGCAACCGTCCTTGTACAAATACCCGATCCAGTGCCAGCGACGAGCGTTGTACCTCGATTGGCAGAGTGGCAATGAACGAGCCATCCCCTGAGCGCAGAATGAATCCAAAGGTCTGGTCACGTCTGCTTGCCTCTGATTCATGGGTGTATCGGGCAGCGTCGTCCGCCTGGATAAACAAAGGACTGCACACCGGGTCACTCGCGGCCTTGTGATAGTCCGACGGGGGGAGCAGATCGGTGGAAAACGGAACCCAACGCATCACCAGACGAGGAAGCCCCCACAGGTCACCGCCGACAATGACCCGCAAATTGCCTGCCTTGGCCAGGGAATCGATCCAGACACCGGGCTTCAATTCACCCGTGTGGATGAACTGTCTGATTTTTTTTCCATCCAGATCGGCAGGCAATCCCTTGTAGTCTGTCAGCACATTGGCCACACCGGCGCGAATGCGGTCGAGGAGCCCGGACCGGTAGCAGATCACCGAACCGTCAGGGCTCAACAGGTACTCATCGAGTGCGGTCGGCGAGGCTCTGGTGAACGCCGTATACAGCGTGTCGACCGACAACATGTTCAAGTAAACCTGTTTTTCGACCGACGACAACAAAACCGGCATGCCCCTGGCAACACGTGATCGGTAGCGCGCCATGACCCGGCAGCCAGAGGGAAACAATCCGGTCTTCTCGCTTTGGTCCGGGTAAATCTCCGCGATATCGAAGTCCTCCCGCGAGACCTCAAGCGGCGCAGTAGCCATATACAGGCCATCGGACCTTTTCAGAATCAGGCCACCAAAGGGCTTGATCGCCGAACCGGTTATGAGGGATCGCATATAGACCACCGCATCGTCAGGGCTTTGAAATACCGGACTGAGCCAGCGGCGCTCAAGATTCATCCTGGGTTTCCAGGTTGTATTGACCCTCCCTGCCCTGTCCCAACACGCACTCGTGCGCAGGACATAGAGTTCGCCGCTGTTGGCAACGAGCCGGACAAACTCTTCGGGGAGCATCCTGCGTCGCGCCAGCTTCTGGTTGATTGCAGCCAGACTGAGTTCGGGATCACTACTTTTGAACAGTCGACTGGCGTCGCTGCGCTCATACCTCAGCAAGGCGCCGTCCTGCGTCGACATATACAAAGCCCCCTGGATCGGATCCACCACTGGACGGCGATTGGGATCGTAAGTCGCAAGGGAAAGGTCTTGCGGCGGGATGAAGTACTGCGCCAGCCAGGAAAGAGAGCGGCTCGACGGATGTTTCACCCGCTGACGCGAATAAAACAATGCGTGGCGACCGAAGCCCTCCGGGAACTGGAACCACGGCGCTCCACTTCGCCAGGCGAACATGCTTGCCAGCTGGAAGACGTTGTCTTTGTGCTCATCGACGGGAAACAACTCCGTGGCGACGTACTCCTCACGATCCACGTGTTTGAGGATAAAGCCGAACCACGCCCGCTCAGTGTCATACAAACGTGCTTCACGGGCATATCGATACACGCTGGCGTCATCTGCGGACGCACACACTGCGCCGAAGGCGACGGTCCCGGGGCGTTTCCATGCCTGGGGTACATCGGGCGAACGCCAGGCAGGCGTTATGTCGCCTCTCGGCCCCCACAGGTCACTGTCGAGCAAGACAGTCAACCGACCGGCTGATGCCTGCAATCGAATGAACGCTTCCGGCAGGATGGCTCTGGTTTCCAGCGCTTTCGCCAGGGGACCCGGATTCCCGGTGGTGCCCAGACGTTGTTGAAAATCCCTGGCATCCTGCGTGGTAGAGGGTTCGAACCTGACAAGACCATCCTGCCCCGCAGAAACATAGAGAGGGATATCCTCCATGAAAACCTGCCTGCTTTCGTCGACACTGACCATTTGCAGGCTCATGGCGAAACTGTTTCGTGTCCACTTTGCTGGCTGGGCATCTGTCGGGTGGTCCATCGGCTCACCCTCAAAGGGCAAATGGCTCGGTACAACGGGGCGGGCATCGCTATCGATAGGGTTGCCGGGAGTGTCCTGCGACGTTCCTGGAACCGAGGCGACATCGACGGAGTCGAGTTCTGAAAGTGCCACATGGGACACGTAACGGGCATGCAGCAGATGGCTATCGGGAAGAACCGGACGCCCCTTGTTATCCTTGGGATACAAGTCGCCTCGGCTGAGCGTGGCGATGTCACCTTCAAGCGGTTCGGTCACCACAAAACGACGATTGTCGCGTTGCAGGACATAACCCGCATATTGCCGGTCACGCCGCGGGTCAATCTGCTCGTGGGCATATCGAACGGCATCATCGGCGGTTAAAAACTCCTGGCTCAGCACCGGCCAGGGAAAGTTTGCGAATGGTTTCCAGTCGACATCCACCAAACCGAGTCGCGCCCATAGTGCGCTTCCGCGCAACACCTGCAGACGCCCGGCCAGCATGACTACCGAAACGTATTCACGGGGAAGTAGCGCCCCGTTACGAAGTCTGGCCTGCAGGCCTGCGTCGTGAATCGTCCCGTCAGAGCTCTCGACACTCATTCCTGCTTCGATCCGACTGCCACTGAAGGTGTATTTCAGCATCGAGGCATCCAATGCCAGCATGTACAGCGACAGTGACTGGCCCGGCGCAGACAACTGTTGCCACCGGGTGTTGCAAGCAATGGCAAGGGCCATTTCCTGCGGCGTGAAAAAATTCTCGTAGAGCCAGTGTTGAGTGGGAGGAAACATTCCAGGGTCCGGGCGAGAGCCATAGTAAAAGCCCTCCAGCACATAGCCGCGGGGTAACCTCGGTTGACCGTCGCTCCCGGCAGGAAACAACCTGTGCGGATCCCATGCCGCCAATCCGGCGGGCCTTGCATGAGTCGCTACATAGTGTTTGCCCGAATGGCTTCGAAGTACGAGCCCGCTGGTCTTGGCATCCCTGGACTTGAGCGCGGCAAGAACAGCGCGTTCTGCATTGGCGCAAACGCGGGTCATGAGCGGCAGCTCCGTCACCTCTCCTCCGGAAAAAGCCTTCCCGGCTTTCCAGTCAGACGGCACGCGACCGACGGAGTAGCCCCAGTCTGCATTCGAAACAATGACCCTCAGATCACCTACGGCAGCAAACTTGTTGATGGTACTGACGATGTCATATGTCCCCACCGGATTGCCGGGCGGCGAACCGGCCTGGCGCCAAAGGGAGTAGCTCCACTCTTCTTTCGAACCGCTGGGCGAATATTTAAGCAGAACGCCATCGGGCCCGGACAGGTAAGCGCTGGGAAAAAAACCTCGCGCTGCAACATCAGCCACAAAGTCCAGATAGGAAAAAAAATTGATGAACAGCCTCAGGTGGAATTCATCCACCCCGGGATTGGCGTTGCGTACCTCCTTATAAAGGGGTGCATGGTTATGCAGATTTGCAACACATCGATAACCTTGCGGCTGTACGTAACTTCCCCTCGCGTCGACTTCGATAATGGTGCCGAAATCAAAACGGTCGACACTGCCAGATACCGGTTCTGTAGCGACAAACAGGCCATCCGGCCTGAGCATGATTACGCTGCCATATTCCCTGTCCGGCTTGACTGGAATCTGCGTGTGAGCCCAGTAAGCGGCGTCTTCTTCCGTCACAAAAGCCGGGCTCAACCGCGGCAGGCGGGGCTTCCCAAAGGCACTTGCTGCGCGGCCGGTCCGGCCAGGTACTTCATTCATGATCAAATCCTGCGGTTAAGAATCGACATATCGAATGAATGAGTGTTGGCGCAGCCGCGCTTCGATCCGCAGTACATGTTTATCGTTTATGTATCCATCTGTACCGCACTCGCACAAGAGAGCAGCACCATTTGTGCGCAGACACTTCGCACTCACGATGCTCACCTGCCTGTTTTTGGTGCAGCTTGCGCCTCCCGCCTGGGGCATCCCCCTCGGGACACCGTCATTCCCCGCTTGGGCACAGCCCTTGCAAAACAGCCTTCAGTCGTTCGCATCTGCCAACCATAAAAAACTTTAACGTTCATGGAGATCGCACAATGAAGCGTCGCAGTTTGATCAAGGCTTTCACACTCACGGCATCCATTGCCGCGATGGGCATGACCTGGACCGTACAGGCCGCCGAGACCATCAAGGTCGGGATTCTGCATTCGTTGTCCGGCACCATGGCGATCTCCGAAACATCGCTCAAGGACATGGCGTTGATGACCATCGACGAGATCAACGCCAAGGGCGGGGTGAACGGCAAGATGCTGGAACCGGTGGTGGTCGACCCGGCGTCGAACTGGCCGCTGTTCGCGGAAAAGGGCCGGCAGTTGCTGACCCAGGACAAGGTTGCGGTGGTGTTCGGTTGCTGGACCTCGGTGTCGCGCAAATCGGTGCTGCCGGTGTTCGAAGAGCTCAACGGCCTGCTGTTCTACCCGGTGCAATACGAAGGCGAAGAGATGTCGCCGAACGTGTTCTACACCGGCGCCGCGCCGAACCAGCAAGCGATCCCGGCGGTTGAATACCTGATGAGTGAAGAAGGCGGCAGCGCCAAGCGCTACTTCCTGCTCGGCACCGACTACGTCTACCCGCGCACCACCAACAAGATCCTGCGTTCGTTCCTGCATTCCAAAGGCGTCGCGGACAAAGACATCGAAGAGGTCTACACCCCGTTCGGCCACAGCGACTATCAAACCATCGTCGCCAACATCAAAAAATTCTCGGCCGGCGGCAAGACCGCTGTGATCTCGACCGTCAACGGCGACTCCAACGTGCCGTTCTACAAAGAGTTGGCCAACCAGGGCCTGAAGGCCACCGACGTACCGGTGGTGGCGTTCTCGGTAGGCGAAGAAGAACTGCGCGGCATCGACACCAAGCCGCTGGTGGGCAACCTCGCGGCATGGAACTACTTCGAGTCGGTGGAGAACCCAGTGAACAAGAAGTTCGTCGATGACTGGAAAGCCTACGCGAAGAAACACAACCTGCCGGGCGCCGACAAGGCCGTGACCAACGACCCGATGGAAGCCACTTACGTCGGCATCCACATGTGGGCGCAGGCGGCGGAGAAAGCCAAATCCACCGACGTCGACAAGGTCCGCGAAGCCCTCGGCGGCCAGACCTTCGCCGCGCCGTCCGGCTACACCCTGACCATGGACAAGACCAATCACCACCTGCACAAACCGGTGATGATCGGCGAGATCCAGAGCGATGGTCAGTTCAACGTGGTGTGGCAGACCGAAGGGCCGATCCGTGCGCAGCCGTGGAGCCCCTTCATTCCGGGTAATGACAAGAAGCCGGAGTATGCGGTGAAGAGCAACTGAGTTAACCCGCTCAACCTGATCGTTCCCACGTCGAGGCGTCGAACCGTCTGCGTGGGAATGCCTCAATGGACGCTCTGCGTCCGCTTTTGGGACGCGGAGCGTCCCGGACTGCATTCCCACGCGGAGCGTGGGAACGATCACTACGCAAGGCCATTTCATATGCTCACTGCCCTTATCCGTTTGATCCTGGCCGTCGCACTTTTGCTGCCGATGGCCACCCATGCAGGCGACGCCGAAGACTTCGTCGCCGCCAATCCCACGCAACAGGCCAAACTGCTGGAAGCCTGGGCCGCGCAGCCCGATCCGGCGCGTGTCGAACTGATCAACGCCCTGCAACAAGGCGAGTTGACCGTCGACGGCCAACCCAAGACCCTGCGCCTGAACAACCGCCTGCGGGGTCTGATCGACACCGCACTGGCCAGCCACCAATTGCTCGCCGCCGACGCCAAAACCCGTCTGACTGCCGCGCAGCAATTGCAGAAAAGCGCCAAACCGGCGCAGCTGAAATTCCTCGACCGGCAACTGGCTGGCGAAACCGATGAAAGCGTCCACGCCGCCCTGAGCCTGGCGCTGGCCAATCTGCAACTGGTCGACACCGACCCGGCGGTGCGCCTCGCGGCAGTGCGTCTGCTCGGTGAAACCGGCGACCCGCTGGCCCGTACCCGCCTTGAAGGCCTGCTCGAACCCGGCGTCGAAACCGATGCCAACGTGCGCACCGCCGCCGAAACCAGCCTCGCCCAGGTCAAGCGCAAACTGCTGGTTGGCGAACTGCTCGGCCAGGCGTTCAGTGGCATGTCCCTCGGTTCGATTCTGCTGCTTGCCGCGCTCGGCCTGGCGATCACCTTCGGTCTGCTCGGTGTAATCAACATGGCCCACGGCGAGATGCTGATGCTCGGCGCCTACTCGACCTACGTCGTGCAGTTGATGTTCCAGCGCTACGCGCCGAATGCCATCGAGTTCTATCCGCTGATCGCGCTGCCGGTGGCGTTCTTCGTCACCGCCGCCATCGGCATGGCCCTGGAGCGCACGGTGATCCGTCACCTCTACGGTCGACCACTGGAAACCCTGCTCGCCACCTGGGGCATCAGCCTGATGCTGATTCAACTGGTGCGTCTGGTGTTCGGTGCGCAGAACGTTGAAGTGGCGAACCCGGCATGGCTGTCCGGCGGGATTCAGGTGTTGCCGAATCTGGTGCTGCCGTACAACCGCATCGTGATCATTGCCTTTGCATTGTTCGTGGTGCTGCTGACCTGGCTGCTGCTGAACAAGACCCGCCTCGGTCTGAACGTGCGTGCCGTCACCCAGAACCGCAACATGGCCGCCTGCTGCGGCGTACCCACCGGGCGCGTCGACATGCTCGCCTTCGGCCTCGGCTCGGGCATCGCCGGGCTCGGTGGCGTGGCCCTGAGCCAGATCGGCAACGTCGGCCCGGACCTCGGCCAGAGCTACATCATCGACTCGTTCCTGGTGGTGGTGCTCGGCGGCGTCGGCCAACTGGCCGGCAGCGTGTTCGCCGCATTCGGCCTGGGCATCGCCAACAAGATTCTCGAACCGCAGATCGGTGCGGTACTCGGCAAGATCCTGATCCTCGCGCTGATCATTCTGTTCATCCAGAAACGTCCGCAAGGCCTCTTCGCACTGAAAGGACGGGTGATCGACTGATGAACCAGCCTCTACTAGTCACGGCCACACAAAAGGCCGGCCCGAAAGTCACCCTCGCCATCGGGGCGGTGGTGCTCGCCTTGCTGATCGCTCTGCCGCTGCTGTCGCTGTTGCCGGCGCACAGTGCACTGCACGTTTCTGCTTACACCCTGACGCTGGTCGGCAAGATTCTCTGCTACGCCATCGTCGCCCTGGCACTGGATCTGGTCTGGGGTTACGCCGGTCTCCTGTCTCTGGGCCACGGTCTGTTCTTTGCACTCGGCGGTTATGCGATGGGCATGTACCTGATGCGTCAGGCCGCCGGTGATGGTCTGCCGGCGTTCATGACCTTCCTGTCGTGGACCGAGTTGCCGTGGTACTGGAGCGGCACCGGCAACTTCCTTTGGGCGATGTGCCTGGTGGTGTTGGCGCCGGGGTTGCTGGCGTTGGTGTTCGGTTTCTTCGCCTTCCGCTCGCGGATCAAGGGCGTGTATTTCTCGATCATGACCCAGGCCCTGACCTTCGCCGGGATGCTGCTGTTTTTCCGCAACGAGACCGGCTTCGGCGGCAACAACGGCTTCACCAATTTCCGCACGATCCTCGGTTTCGGTATCACCGAACCGGGCACTCGCGCGGTGCTGTTTCTGGCGACGGTGCTGTTGCTGGTGGCGAGCCTGTTCATCGGCTGGCGGCTGGCCCGCAGCAAGTTCGGCCGGGTGCTGACCGCGTTGCGCGATGCGGAAAATCGCCTGATGTTCTGCGGCTACGATCCGCGCGGTTTCAAGCTGTTCGTCTGGGTCTTGAGCGCGGTGTTGTGTGGTCTGGCCGGTGCGTTGTACGTGCCGCAGGTTGGGATCATCAACCCGAGCGAAATGTCGCCGACCAACTCGATCGAAGCCGCCGTGTGGGTGGCCCTTGGCGGGCGCGGCACCCTGATCGGCCCGCTGCTCGGCGCCGGCGTGGTCAACGGCATGAAGAGCTGGTTCACCGTGGCCTTCCCCGAATACTGGCTGTTCTTCCTCGGCGCGCTGTTCATCGTCGTGACGTTGTACCTGCCCAAGGGTGTGATCGGTCTGCTGAAGAAACGAGGTGAATCATGAGAGTCACGGCAAGCGCTGAATTCATGCTGGAACCGGCCTTTTTCCCGGTGGAACCGAACAAGGACGAAGGCACCAGCCGCGACTCGATCGGCCTCGGGCAACGCGTCGGTCCGGGCCTCGACACCCGCCACGGCACGATCCTGACCCTGGAAGACATCAGCGTCAGCTTCGACGGCTTCCGCGCGCTGAACAATCTGAACCTGTACATCGGTGTCGGCGAACTGCGCTGCATCATCGGCCCCAACGGCGCGGGCAAAACCACGCTGATGGACGTGATCACCGGCAAGACCCGCCCAAGCCACGGCAAAGCGTGGTTCGGTGAAACCCTCGACCTGACGCAGATGAGCGAAGTGCAGATCGCCCAAGCCGGCATCGGTCGCAAGTTCCAGAAACCGACGGTGTTCGAAGCGTTGAGTGTGTTCGAGAACCTGGAGCTGGCGCAGAAGACCGACAAGTCGGTGTGGGCCAGCCTGCGGGCGAAGTTGAGCGGCGAGCAGAAAGACCGGATCAGCGAAGTGCTCGACACCATTCGCCTGACCACCTCGGTCAATCGCCCGGCGGGGCTGCTGTCCCACGGACAGAAACAATTCCTGGAAATCGGCATGTTGCTGATGCAAGACCCGCAACTGCTGCTGCTCGATGAACCGGTGGCCGGCATGACCGACGCCGAAACCGAGTTCACCGCCGAGCTGTTCAAGTCGCTGGCAGGCAAGCATTCGCTGATGGTGGTGGAACACGACATGGGGTTCGTCGGCTCGATTGCCGACCACGTCACCGTGTTGCATCAGGGCAGCGTGCTGGCCGAGGGATCGCTGGAACAGGTGCAGGACAACGAGCGCGTGATCGAGGTTTACCTCGGCCGTTAACCTGCGAACAAACACCCAACACCAGATCGTTCCCACGTCGAGGCGTCGAACCGTCCGCGTGGGAATGCCGCCATGGACGCTCCGCGTCCGCCGTTATGTGACGCGGAGCGTCACGGGATGCATTCCCACGCACAGCGTGGGAACGATCACCGGGGAGAATTGAACATGCTGCAAGTCGACAAGCTGCACCAGTACTACGGCGGTAGCCACATCCTGCGCGGCCTGAGCTTTGACGTGAAGGTCGGCGAAGTGACCTGCCTGCTCGGGCGTAACGGTGTGGGCAAGACCACGCTGCTCAAATGCCTGATGGGCCTGCTGCCGGCCAAGGAAGGCGCGGTGAACTGGGAAGGCCAACCGATCACCACGTTCAAGCCGCATCAACGGGTGCACGCGGGGATTGCCTACGTGCCGCAGGGCCGGGAGATTTTCGGCCGGCTGACCGTGGAAGAGAACCTGCTGATGGGGCTGTCGCGTTTTCCCGGCAGCGAAGCCAAAGAGGTGCCGGCGTTCATCTACGAGCTGTTCCCGGTGCTGCTGCAAATGAAACAGCGGCGCGGCGGCGACCTGTCCGGCGGACAGCAACAGCAGCTCGCCATCGGCCGCGCACTGGCCAGCCGTCCGCGTCTGCTGATCCTCGACGAGCCCACCGAAGGCATTCAGCCGTCGGTGATCAAGGAAATCGGCGCAGTGATCAAGAAGCTCGCCGCCCGTGGCGACATGGCGATTCTGCTGGTGGAGCAGTTCTACGATTTCGCCGCCGAACTGGCCGATCAATACCTGGTGATGTCCCGGGGAGAGATCGTGCAGCAGGGCCGTGGCGAAAATATGGAAGCCGAAGGTGTACGCGGGCTGGTGACTATTTGAGGTTACGGTCTAATCTGTAGCGTCCTAACGATAATCAGAAAACATGAACTTACCTGTTGCGACTGCCCTGTTTACCCCGAGCTGGCACGCCGAGCTTGAGCTGGCCTACGCCCGCTTCGGCGATTGCACGCGGCCGACCCGCCGCCGGCACCTCGGCCCGTTGCGGGTGCAAAAACATCTGTACGCCGAAGGGCCCGAGGTCTGCCAGCACATCATCGTCCACCCGCCGGGCGGGATTGCCGGCGGTGACCGGCTCGACATCAGCGCCCGCGTCGCACAAGGCGCCTGGGCACAGATCACCAGCCCCGGCGCGGCCAAGTGGTATCGCGCGGCGGGGCCCGCTTATCAGTCGCTGAACCTGCATGTCGCTGATGGCGCGACACTGGAATGGCTGCCCCAGGAAACCATCGTCTACAGCGCCGCCCAGGCGGAACTCTCGACCTCGATTGAGCTTGAAGGCGATGCGCGGCTGTTCTACTGGGACGTGGTAGCCCTCGGGCGGCCGGCCAGTGGCGAGCGTTTCGACCTCGGGCATTTCCAGGCACATCTGGATATTCGCCGTGATGGCCGGTTGTTGTGGCATGAGCGCCAGCGCATCGTCGGCGATGACGGCTTGCTCGATTCGCCGATCGGACTGGATGGCAATCCGGTGTTTGCGACGTTGCTGGTCACCGGCGAAATCGATGCCGAACTGCTGGAGCGCTGCCGCTCGCTGGGCCACGACGTGCGCGGAGATCTGACGCAGTTGCCCGGTCTTTTGGTCGCCCGTTGCCTGGCCAGCGAAGCGTTGCTGGCGCGGGCCTGGATGATTGATCTGTGGCGATTGCTCAGACCTGCGCTGCTCGGCCGCGAAGCCCTGCCCCCCCGAATCTGGAACACCTGATTTTCTTCAACTGCCGACAATGGATTTCAAACGATGGACCTGACCCCACGCGAAAAAGACAAGCTGCTGATCTTCACCGCCGGCCTCGTGGCCGAGCGGCGACTGGCCCGTGGCGTGAAGCTCAACTACCCGGAAGCCATGGCCTACATCTCGGCGGCGCTGCTCGAAGGCGCCCGTGACGGCCAGACCGTGGCCGAGCTGATGCACTACGGCACCACCCTGCTGACCCGCGATCAGGTGATGGAAGGCATCCCGGAAATGATCCCGGAGATCCAGGTCGAGGCGACGTTTCCCGACGGCACCAAACTGGTCACCGTCCACCAACCGATCGTCTGAGGCCGTGCCATGACCTACACCATCCGCGATGCCCTGCACGCCGACCTGCCGGCGATCCGCGACATCTACAACGACGCCGTGCTCAACACCACGGCGATCTGGAATGAGTCCGCCGTCGACCTCGGCAACCGTCAGGCCTGGTTCAGCGCCCGTCAGGCTCAGGGTTATCCGATACTGGTGATCGTCGACGCCGACAACACCACCCTCGGCTACGCTTCGTTCGGTGACTGGCGGCCGTTCGATGGTTTCCGCCACACCGTCGAGCACTCGGTCTACGTGCGCAGCGACCAGCGCGGCAACGGCCTCGGCCCGCAACTGATGACCGCGCTGATCGAACGCGCGAAAACCTGCGACAAGCACGTCATGGTCGCCGCCATCGAAAGCGGCAACGCCGCGTCGATCCGCCTGCACGAGCGCGCCGGTTTCATCACCACCGGGCAGATGCCGCAAGTCGGTACCAAGTTCGGCCGCTGGCTCGATCTGACCTTCATGCAACTGACCCTCAATCCTGGCGCGGAGCCGCCGACCGCCAACAAGGAGTGACACCGATGAACCCCGCCCAACTGCGACGCGTCAACGCTGAAAGTTTTGCGCACTATCGTCAGGGCCTGATCGACCTGCTGCTCGACGCCGTGGGGTATGGCGCCAGCGTCGGCTTCATGGCCGACCTTGATGCCACGCAGGCCCGCGCCTATTTCGACGATGTGCAGGACAACCTGAACAAGGGCAACGTGTTGCTGTGGGTGGTGGTCAAGGACGAACAGGTGCAGGCCAGCGTCCAGTTGAGCCTGTGCCAGAAAGCCAACGGCCTGAACCGTGCCGAGGTGCAGAAACTGCTGGTGCGTGAACACGCCCGGCGGCGCGGCCTCGGCCAGCAGTTGATGCAAGCGCTGGAACAGACCGCGCGTCAGTACAAGCGCGGCATGCTTTACCTCGATACCGAGGCCGGCTCCCCCGCCGAAGATTTCTACAAGGCTCTGGGCTACACCCGCGCCGGGGAAATTCCCGATTACGCCTGCGACCCGAACGGCACCTATCGCCCGACGGCCCTCTATTACAAAGTCCTGCAAGGAGCGAACTGATGATTCCCGGCGAATACCGGATCCATCCCGGCGATATCGAACTCAATGTCGGTCGCCGCACCGTCAGCCTGAAAGTGGCGAACAGCGGAGACCGGCCGATCCAGGTCGGCTCGCACTACCATTTTTTCGAGACCAACGATGCCCTGACTTTCGACCGCGACGCCAGCCGTGGCATGCGCCTGAACATTCCGGCGGGCACCGCCGTGCGCTTCGAGCCGGGGCAGAGCCGCGAGGTGGAACTGGTGGATTACGCCGGGCACCGGCGGGTGTTCGGGTTTGCCGGGCGGGTCATGGGTGACCTCTGAAAGCAGCTCAGAGCTGCAAGCCGCGAGCTGCAAGTAAAAGGCAGTTTCGTGGCGCTCACACTTTTGCTTTTACTTGAAGCTCGCAGCTTGAAGCTTGCAGCTCAGTTCCGAGGAACGAGGAAATGAAACTAAGCCGTCAAGCCTACGCCGACATGTTCGGCCCCACCGTCGGCGACAAGGTGCGCCTGGCCGACACCGAGCTGTGGATCGAGGTCGAACAGGACTTCACCACCTACGGCGAAGAAGTGAAATTCGGCGGCGGCAAAGTGATCCGCGACGGCCAGGGCCAGAGCCAGTTGCTGGCGGCCGAAGTGGTCGACACCGTCATTACCAACGCGCTGATCATCGACCACTGGGGCATCGTCAAGGCTGACGTCGGCCTCAAGGACGGACGCATCGCTGCCATCGGCAAGGCCGGCAACCCGGACGTGCAGCCCGGCGTGACCATCGCCATCGGCGCCAGCAGCGAAGTGATTGCCGGCGAAGGCATGATCCTCACCGCCGGCGGCATCGACACCCACATCCACTTCATCTGCCCGCAGCAGATCGAAGAAGCGCTGATGAGCGGCGTCACCACCATGATCGGCGGCGGCACGGGGCCGGCCACCGGCACCAATGCCACGACCTGCACTTCGGGGCCGTGGCACCTGGCGCGAATGCTTCAGGCAGCGGATGCGTTCCCGATGAACATCGGCCTCACCGGCAAGGGCAACGCCAGCCTGCCGGAGCCTCTGATCGAACAGGTCAAGGCCGGCGCCATCGGCCTCAAGCTGCATGAAGACTGGGGCACCACCCCGGCGAGCATCGACAACTGCCTGAGCGTCGCCGACCAGTACGACGTGCAGGTGGCGATCCACACTGACACCCTCAACGAGTCCGGTTTCGTCGAAACCACCCTCGGCGCGTTCAAGGGTCGCACCATCCACACTTACCACACCGAAGGTGCCGGTGGCGGCCATGCGCCGGACATCATCAAGGCCTGCGGTTTCGCCAACGTGCTGCCGAGCTCGACCAACCCGACCCGGCCGTTCACCCGCAACACCATCGACGAACACCTCGACATGCTGATGGTCTGCCACCACCTCGACCCGAGCATTGCCGAAGACGTGGCGTTCGCCGAAAGCCGCATCCGCCGCGAAACCATTGCCGCCGAAGACATCCTGCATGACCTCGGCGCGTTCTCGATGATCAGCTCCGACAGCCAGGCCATGGGCCGCGTCGGCGAAGTCATCACGCGCACCTGGCAGACCGCCGACAAGATGAAAAAGCAGCGCGGCCCGCTGCCTCAGGACGGCGAAGGCAACGACAACTTCCGCGCCAAACGCTACATCGCCAAGTACACGATCAACCCGGCAATCACCCATGGCATCAGCCATGAAGTGGGTTCGGTGGAAGTCGGCAAATGGGCCGATCTGGTGCTCTGGCGTCCGGCATTTTTCGGCGTGAAGCCAACGTTGATCCTCAAGGGCGGCGCCATCGCCGCGAGCCTGATGGGTGACGCCAACGCCTCGATCCCGACCCCGCAGCCGGTGCACTACCGCCCGATGTTTGCCAGTTACGGTGGCTCGTTGCACGCCACCAGCCTGACCTTCATCAGCCAGGCAGCGCAGGAATCCGGATTGCCCGAAGCGTTGGGTTTGAAGAAGAAAATCGCTGTGGTCAAAGGTTGCCGCGACGTGCAGAAAACCGACCTGATCCACAACGACTACCTGCCCAACATCGACGTCGACCCGCAGACCTATCAGGTCAAGGCCGACGGCGTGTTGCTCTGGTGTGAACCGGCGGAAACCCTGCCGATGGCGCAGCGTTACTTTCTGTTCTGAGACAAAGCCCCGGTCGTCGAAGCGTTCGACGACCGGGGCTGGCAGTGCCTCAGCGGATTGAGGTGTCCATCAAATAACGCGAAGGGCCGGGCTGCTCGTCGTCGAGCGCGACCACCACCGGCTCACCGGTTTCCAGGCGCGACAGGGCAATCAGTTGCTGATTGCGCTCAATGCTGCGTTCAACTTCAAGCATCTGTACCGCCTCCTGGTAAGCCGTGCTGGTCACGTCGTCATATTGATCCTCAAGGCGTTGCAGCTTTTCATCTGCGCTGCGCCTGAGCGCGCCGAGTTCGTCCGGGTACTTCTCGTTCAAGTACTGCACCCAGTAATCGCGGCTGATCAGTTCTTCATAGAAGCGCTCGCCTTTTTCCGCCTTCACGACCGCATCACGCGCGGTCGCCAGCTCCTCCCCTCTGAGCGGTCGGGCGAAGCGCATATGGCCGGGTTGCCCCGGCAATTGCAGGCCATCCTGCCAGCCGGAGGTCAGGCCGATCCGATACTGCAAACGCACTTCCGCAGGATCCGCATCACGGCCCATGCTGCGCGCGGCCAGCTTTTCCACCTCGCCCAGGCGGAACAGCTGACGCGACAGGTCGAGTAAGGCACGCCCCTTGACCGCCAGGCCCGGAGGCAGGTAGCGCAAGGCGTTGTACTCGAACACCTTGACCTCGATTTCACTGAACGCCAGGGTGCGTCCATCGACGCAGGTCGTGTGCGTGGTGGCCATGGAAAACAGCGTATCGCGCAGTTCCTGACTGTTATTGGCCGCCTCGACAACCTCCCACACCCGGCGTGTCAGATCAGCGCGAAACACCCGGAACTCCTCGGTGTCCGGCATCCGCGAAAGCAGATGGAAGAACGCTCCGTTATCAGGCTCCGCTGCCAGCCGCTGCCACATGGCCCGACAGCGTACGGCATCCTCTTGCGGAAGGTTTTCAATCCACGGCGTCGCTTGCAGTTCGAGGACACTTTCGGCGAGTGTCGGCACCACTTCATCCGGTTCCAGATCACTTTCGCTTCCCGTGTCTTCACCCTCACTCTCGGTGGTGCTGTCCATGTCATCGATCATTCGATCGATCTCGGCATACGTCAGACCCAGCACATCGTCACGTCCATGGGCATCGGCGTATTCACGCAGACGGATCAGGCTTTGCTGCGAGATTTCGAAGTTATCCGACAGATTGCTGCCGGCAATCAGTGCAGCATGGGTGCCGTCATACAACCCGGACGGAATCGAGGTTATTTCATTGCTGCTCAAGTCGACCGCCTGCAAACGCGGGGCTCGCAGCAGCCCCTCCGGCCACACAGTCAGCAGGTTGTCACGCAGGTCCAGCCGTTCCAGTCGCTGCAGACGGTCAACGCGCAGGGTACGCAGGCCGTTATGGCTGAGATCCAGCCACCGCAGTTGCGGCAGGCCCTCGAGCGTTTGATCCAGCGCTTCGGAATCCACGAGACCGGTGAGCGACAGTTCCAGTCGTTCCAGTTGCAGCATGTGCCCGACAGGCTCAGGGATAGCCGGCAAGTGATTGCCGCTCAGATTGAGCCTGCGCAATTGTGTGAAGGCCCGAAGGAAAGCATTGGAGCCATTGGTGGTGAGCTTGACTCCCGAGAGGTTCAGGGTGCCCACCGCCGCGAATGTTTGGTCCAGTGCGGGCAGGTCGCCCACCTGCAGACCGTCAAGATTGAGTTCTCGGTCAGACATGCCATTCCAGTCGACGGTACTTTCACGCCAGCATTCCATGATGCGCCGGGCGGCGAGCTGGCGGGTGCGCGACGACACGACCCAATCCATGCCTCGGGTTTCATGGGTGAACAGCCAATCGTTCAGCCGCCGCGTCAGCGCCTCGAATGCCTGCTCCCATGCATTGATCCGTGCACCGATCTGCACCTCGGTCAGCCCTGCGCCCCGCATCCGCTCAATCGTCTGCTGTGTCTGCGCCTCTTCGAACGACGGGCACAGGCGCTGGATGCGCGAGCCCCACCCGCCGGGCCCCACGTCTGCCGGACTCGGCGCAAGCGGCAGTAACCGCCGGGCGATCACCGAGCCACTTTCGGCGGGCGGCGTACGATGGCGCGGCTCCTCCAGTGCAAAGCGTTGCAACGCCCCCGGCAACAGGCCTCTGGCGTCTTCGATACGCTGACGCGCGGTTGCCAGCGCCACTTCGGCCTGCGCATTCAGCGGGGTCCCGGCGAGGCTGGTATCGAGCAACAAGTCATCACGCCCCAGCAACACCTGCGGCAACGAGGTCAACCGGCTGTCGCTGAGATCCAGCCAGGTCAGGTCCGGCAGCAACTCCGCCCCCACCGGCCATTCGCGCAGGGCCGTTGCACTCAGGTCCAGGGCCTTCAGGCGATTCATACCGCGCACGTCAATACTGCTCAGCGGGTTGCCATGCAGGTTCAGGGTTTCGAGTGCCGGCAGATCGCTTGAATCGAGCGGCAGTTCCGCCAGACCACAATGGCTCAGATCGAGGGTATCGACCCCGCGAAAGGTCCGAATGAAACGGCGCAACTGCTCGACCGGGGCCTGCAATCCGGGCAGCTGCAGACTTCTGACATGGTTGAACCCGTCAGCCGAGAGCGTCGGCATGCTGTCCAGCGGCGAGCCTGGAATATCCAGCACCGTGGCGTCATTGGGCAGGCTGACATACAAGTTGTAGAACACGCTTTCGGTGCGCGCGCCGTAGCGCTGGAACAACCCGCTGCGCCAACTGGCCTTGAGCGCCTCGGCCACCGCCGCGCGGGCAGCGCCACCGTTGGCAGCCGTTGGATCGGAACCGATCCACTCCTCAAGCCGGTCAAGTTCACTGAACTGCTCGCTCAAGGTTTCGATCGCGGCGAACCGGCTGCCGACATCCGTCCATTGCGCCTTGAACCCCGTATTCAAGACATCCAGAAGACTCCTTTCCATGCCGACAAAACGCTTGAGCTCACCGCGACAATAGTCTGCGACCATTTCGTCCAGATCGATGAGGTGCCGAGGCTGACTCCGAACGAATTCGTAGATCGGCTTGAACACCCGGCGCGGGAACTTCGACCAGTCCAGTGACAGCCCGGACAACAATCGTTGATGGCCTTCATAGATCTCCATTGGCAGGGTTTCGATCGCGGTCGATCGCAGGTTCAGGCGCTCCAGTCGAGGCAACTCCAGAACACCTCTCGGCCATTGGTGCATTTGCGGACTGCCGAGTTCGAGCCTGCGCAATTGACGCATGCCGCCGACGTCGAGGGTCATGGGCACCACCGGGTTCATGCCCCCGGAGGTACAGCGCAGCTCCAGCTCTTCAAGCCGGGTCAGCTCCCGAAGTCGCGACGCCACCTGTCCGGTAATCGGTGTGGAGAGTTTCAGTCGGGTCATCTGGCGCAGCGTCTTCAACGTCGCGAGCACTTTGTCGAACTCCGCAATGCTCGAGGTCAGGGACAGTTTCTCGACATTGGGAAACGCCGAAAGCGTATCGCTGACCACCGGCGCGTGCAGCGTCAGCTCTCTGACATGCGTAAAGTCTGCGGTCAATGACGGCAGCGGCACTTCACCGATCAACGTCAGGCGAGCCGCCAGCGGATCATGTTCGGCCAACGGCGCATTTCGCCAGCACTCCTTGATGTTCTGCACCACGCTGACGAACTCGTCAGGGGTCGTGCGCAGACGCAGGTTCTGCGACGTCAGCCATTGCTCAAGGGTTGTTTCCAGCTCTCGCCACTCGCTCAACCGGTTGTTGAGCAAATGAAAGATCTGCTGATCGCTCTTGCCCAGACGCCATTGTTCAAGAATGAAGCCGCGAGCCTGCACGTCGGTCAACTGCGGGTAGACGCTCTGGACATGAGCCGTCAACGCCGGACTGGGCCCTGGCCCATCACCGCTGGCGGGATAGCCAAGCAGTTTGGAAGCAATGCGTTGCGGCGGCTTGAACCATGGTTGTCCGGCGCTGCGTGCACGCAGAATCCGGGCCGATTCACTGCGCTCGGTGAACGCCCGTTCGATGATCGCAGCTTGCAGATCGACGCTCTGCCCGACATTCGGCAGCCCCAATGCATGACGCGCCTGATCGGGCAAGGCGTGCATCAGCGAGGCGTAAAAGTTGTCGCCCCGATGGGGAATACTGTTGAGCGGTTCGCCACGCTCATTGGCCGCCTGCCAGGCATCTGCGTACTTGACCAGATACTTGCGTGTGCTGGCCGTTTCGCTGCCGATGGCATCCAGCATCGGACCGTTGATACTGCCTTCACGTATTTCCAGACGCAGGTCATCGGACCAGCCTGGCAAGCGGCCCAGCGTCTGCAAGGCCAGATGGCGGCTGTCAGGCGAGGCCATGGTTTCACTGCGCAACCCGGCCAGTCCCCGGTTCAGGCGCTCTGCCTGGCCATACCAGCGACCGAGCTCCTGCACGTGCAACGGAACCGGCGCTGCGCTGTCCAGACGTACCAGTTCTGCGGCATTGGCGTGGCCCACCGCGGCCATCGCCGCACGATCGCTCAGCCCCGGAATCACTCGTTGCAGCTTTGCCGCCCGGGAATCGACAGGCTCGATCCCCTTGAGAAGACGGTCGAACAGCGCGGGCTGTTGCGCGCTGGCAAAATCGGCAATCTGAATGGACAACTCCTTCGCCCTTGCTGCCCGAACGCGCGCGGGCTCGCCACCCAACAGACGAACCGTCTCCGCCTCGTCCAGTGTCGCGAGTATTCGGGTCGGCAACGCACCGTTCAGCACTTCGGCCCGGCTGACCCGGATCGGCGCCTTGCCGCCGCGCTGCGTCCCGTAACGGATGGCACGCCCCGAGAGATCAGAACTGTCGTAGATCTGCAGCTGGCGCCCGAATGGCCAGCGGGGCATGTCGGGAAGCAGCGGCAACAGGTGCATGAATCGACTGTCCACCGCCTGCTTCCCTGTGGCCTGTTCGACAATCAATCCGGCATCGCGCTCGGCGTTGAACAATTGCATGGCGTGCGCCAGTTCCGGCGGCGGCAAGGCGTTGTCCAGGTGCATCTTGCGCAACGCGTTGTCGCTGATACCGGCGACATCGGCCATCGCCAGTAATTGCTCGTCAGCAAACGCGTCAGTGCTGTGGCCGATGCGCCGCAACAGCGTCAACCGGTCCCAGTCCTGCGGGCGCTCCAGGGTATGTCGCCAGGCGCCGGCGCCGTTGTGCGTCAGGAGCGGCTGGTAGGCTTGCGAATCGTCCGGATGCTGAATGCGCCAGGCTTTGCGCGACTCATCGTAAGTCTGCTGATAGGTTTTGCCGTCGAGGCGGATGTAGTTTTTTTCTCCCGCCGCGTACTGCCCCAGCGCATTCGGTGCAACATTCGTTTGCAGTGCGACCGGGCTTTCGTAGCCATTCAGATCAGATTTCCACAAACGGGTCGTACCGTCGGGCATTTCCACCTGGTGCAGGTTCTCGATGACCGGTGTCGATCTGGCGGCAGTCAGCCGAGCGAGGCCTTTCCCGGCACCCGCCATCAAGGCAATCAACGCAATGTTTTGCGCGACATCGATCAGATGGGCCTTGGCGGCCTTGCGATCACCTTCACTCCACTCGTTAGCGCATTCAAGGGTTTCTTCGAGCAGTTGCGCGGCCATCACCACCATCATCACTTCACCCAGCACCGGCACGAACATCGAGACGCCCATCAGCACCAGCATGCCGATGTTCAACAACGCGGCGAGTTTTTCCGAACGCACCCTGGCGTCGACATCCGCCGTAGGCACCGCGTGGCTGCGGGCATCGGCGAGCAAACGGTCGCGATGCTGCTCGAACTGGTAACGCCACAGGTCGATATTGTCCGGCCAGAGCCCTCCCTTGCGGGGAAGGGCAACCGGGTTCAGATAGGGATCGGTGTTCGGCACCTGTGCGACCGGCGGTGCGGGCGGTAATTCGCGAACTCCGGTCAGCGCCGCGTTGATCGGGTTGAGCGCCTTGAGCAGTTCGTTGAGCAGCGATCCGTAGGGCGCCACCCTTTGTGTGAGCGTACGGTCCGGTGTGTCGTCGGTGAATTGGCCGAAGTAGTGCGGTCGGTCGGCATACGCGACGAACTGGCTGAAAAACCGTTGGTAGCTATTGGGTTCTGCAGGATGAGCCTGAGTGGCGTCGGATGCGGTGAACCGCTGCTTGAACATCGCTGCGATTTCCCGCCCCTTGTAGCGTTTGAGCGGATGGTAGGGATCGCCCGGGATGTACAGGATAGAGTCGTCACTGGAACGATATTTCTCGCAGATCGTGAACATCACGCAGCCGGTCATGCGGCGGCCCATCAGGCCCAGATCGCGAAACCAGATCTGCCGATGGCCCTGGCGCGGCGCCAGTTCACCGTTCAGGATCGAACGAATCGAAGCGTAGTCCTCGTGTCCGATATCACCTTTGACCAACGCCAGTTCGGCCGCCGCGTGCAGAGCGCTTTTATGCGCGTCGATGAATTTGTCGCGCAGCACCTGTTCGGCCACCGCGTCCCGGGGGTGCAGGAAATCCTTGAGGTAAGCCTGATATTTCGCGCCGATGTCCAGGGAACGGCACAGACTAGTGAACTGCTCGACCGTCAGCGGTGTGCTCAATGGCGCAAGCGTGCCGGGTGTCGGGGTTTCACTGCGAAATCCCGACGTTTCATGGAAGGCGCCACTTTTACATTCACGGTCTTCGAAGTTGTGCAGCGCCGCTTGCAGCAAAGGCAGTTTCAAGACTTCGAAGAAGCCGATGTCGATGGCAAAAATCCCCACCTCCACCGGTTTGTTCAGCACCAGCCAGGTCTTGTTGACGTCCAGCGTCACGTTGAACCGGTCCTTGAGGGCCTTGGTGAGCAGCGGCGCGGCGAAACTGTCGATGTCCTGGAAGGTCGACATGGCCTTATCCAGGGATGTCTGGGCGGCAAGGCTGGCGGTTACGGCATCCCCTACAGCCTTGCGTTGATCGCGGGATGCACGTCGATACCAGTCCGGCGTGGCGGAATCGGCATTTTTCAGGGCCTCGCGCTGGTTTGGCGATGCATTGATCAACCACTGCGGGCTGGACTGCTCAAGAAAATCAGCGTGCAGGCTTTGCGTCACGACCGGCACCCGCGGCGTTGCTGCGGTGTCCGGCGAAGGTGGGGCGACAGGCAATTCGGACATGGTTTCGCTCCTTGAAATGGAGCAAAAGCAGACCATGACGACAATTTGCGACTGCGGTACATAAATCTCGCAACACAGCGTCTTGTCAGCGGAAATTACAAGCCCGAGCGGCGCTTTCATTCCCGCGCAAAGAGACTAATATTCGAACGCCCCGCCTTGAATTTCCAGGAACCCGGACATGCGTTTATCCGAATTTATCCGGCAACATGCAGATCGCATTGTCGAGGAGTGGGAACAGTTCGCCAGGACCATCACCCCGGCAGCCGAGACCATGGACAGGGCAGCGCTGCGCGATCATGCCAGAGAGATTCTGCTGGCCGCCGCCCGCGACATGGACACCGCACAGACCGCCAGCGAGCAGATCGCCAAAGCCAAGGGCGAAGGCCTGGAGAAAACCCCGAGCCTGGACGAGGCCGGTGCCAGCCACGGTGAGTTGCGCCACACAGTGGGCTTCGACCTTGTGCAGATGACGTCCGAGTTCCGCCATTTGCGCGCCTGTGTGATCCGCCTCTGGGTCGACAGTCTGGAATCGCCGGACATGGCGTACTTCCAGGACATGATCCGTTTCAACGAAGCCATTGATGAAGCCCTGGCCGAATCGACGGCTGCCTACGCCGAGCAGGTCGATCATTCCCGGGACATCTTTCTCGCGATACTCGGCCATGACCTGCGCGCGCCTTTGCAAGCGGTGACCATGTCGATCGAACTGCTGATGCGCAAGACCGCGTTACAGGACGATGCCCTTCAGTGCGCCCTCAACATCAAGCAGGGTTCGCGGCACATGGCGGCGATGGTCAGCGACCTGCTGGAACTGGTGCGCAGCCGCCTGGGCAAGAGCCTGCCGATCGAACCGGCGCCGATGGACCTGGCCGACGCGGCCCGCGCGGCCATCGCCGAAGCCTGCGCCGGCAATCCGGAAAGTGATCCGACACTGAAAACCGAGGGTGACACCCGTGGCAACTGGGACGCCGGACGGATCGATCAACTGCTGCAGAATCTGATCGGCAATGCCTTGCAGCATGGGTCTGATCCGCGCGAAGTGATCGTGACGTTGAAGGGAGAAGCCAGGCACGTGCTGCTGACCGTGCACAACTGCGGCAACCCCATTCCCGCAGAAGCCATCGGCACGATTTTCGATCCATTGGTGCGCAGTGCCGACGAAGAACTCGGCCAGCCGTCGACCAGCCTCGGTCTGGGCCTGTTCATCATCAAGGAAGTGGTGACCGCCCACGGCGGGGCGATCGAAGTCAGTTCAAGCGAAGCCGACGGTACGCTGTTCAGCGTGACGCTGCCCAGACAGGTTTGAAACGCTACTCGACCACCAGCCGCGCCAGACGCTGACGGAGCATGCGGTTCTCGGATCGCAACTCCTGCACTTCTTCCAGCAGGTCCAGCGCCAGGGCGACGCCTTCCCATTCCAGCTCCAGGTCGCGCCGCAGCTTGGCGGCGCGTTTGGCCAGGGTCAGTTCGTAGTCGGTGAAGCGCCATTCCCTGGGCTGCGCGCCCTGAGGTTCGAGGATGCCGTGCTCGACGATTTCGATCACGTAGACGTCCGACAGGTCGGCCGCCTCACAGAATTCTGCCATGTCCAGTTGAACGATCAGGGGGCTGCTCATGATGGGCTACTCCGTCGTCAGTATCAGAAGTTCTCGCGCGGGTTGAAGGCGGCCTTCTTCGCCAGTTCCTGCCACAGCGCCTTGACGTCATCGCCGTTGGCTTTGGGCATCACGGCCTTTAGCTGGACGAACAGATAACCGCGCTCGCCCGCCTTGTTCTGCAGACCGTGGCCCTTGGCACGCATGCGCTGGCCGTTCTGGCTGCCGGCCGGGACCTTGAGGTTGATCTTGCCGGTGAGGGTCGGCACGGCCACTTCGGCGCCCAGCGCCAGCTCCCAGGGAGCGAGCGGCAAGGTGATGATCAGATTTTCGCCTTCAACGTCGAATTTCGGGTGTGGCGCGAAACGGATGGTCAGGTACAGATCGCCATTGGCGCCGCCACCGATGCCCGGTGCGCCCTGGCCCTTGAGGCGGATACGCTCGCCGTCGGCCACGCCGGCCGGGATCTTCACGTTCAGGCTCTTGCTGGTGTTGCTGACGTGCTGGCCCGAGCCGTTGTATTGCGGCACCTGGAAGCTGATCTTTTTCGATTCGTTCGAAAGCGTCTCTTCCAGAAAGATCGGCAGTTCCAGTTCCACGTCTTGCCCTCGCCGTCCGGCGCTGCGGGATTGCCGGCCAGCGCCGCCACCGAAACCGGGGCCGCGATTGCCGAAGATCGAACTGAAGAAGTCCGAGAAGTCGCCGGTGTCGCCACTGCCGCCACGGCTTTGCCAGCCCGGCGGGCCCTGAAACGGCTGACCGTGCTGGCCATAACGACGCAGTTCGTCGTATTCGGCGCGCTTGTCGGCGCTTTTCAGCGCTTCATAGGCTTCCGAGGCGTCCTTGAACTTGGCCTCGGCGTCCTTTTCCTTGCTGACATCGGGGTGGTATTTGCGCGCCAGCTTGCGATAGGCAGCCTTGATTGCCTTGTCGTCAGCCGTCGGCTCCACGCCGAGTATCTTGTAATAGTCTTTGAAGTCCATCGAAGGAATCACCATCCGTTATCGATTTCGCGCCGATGCCAGCATGCGCCTATTCGCGCGTGCCGGGTTGACCGATCTCAAGGTTGTGACCGGGTGGCGCAGCAGAAGTTTATCGGCAGTGGACGGCGGTTCTTGCGACCGCCGGTATGTCTGCCGGCCCATGCCAGCAAGTTTGGGGCAAAGCGCCGAGTTTCAAGCAAGCTTAGTCGTGAAATAGCAGATGACCGGCCTTCGAATCTGTCGCGCACTGACATACACTGCGCGGCCGTTTTTTGACCGGAACCGAAAGACCATGAAAGACGCCTCTCCAGCCCGTGCCTGCGGCATCGACTTCGGCACGTCCAACTCCACCGTCGGCTGGCTGCGCCCCGGCATGGAAACGATGATCGCGCTGGAAGACGACAAGATCACCCTGCCGTCGGTGGTCTTTTTCAACATCGAAGAGCGCCGTCCGGTATACGGCCGTCTGGCGCTGCACGAGTACCTGGAAGGCTACGAAGGCCGGCTGATGCGCTCGCTCAAGAGCCTGCTGGGTTCCAAGCTGATCAAACACGACACCAGCGTCCTCGGCACCGCGATGCCGTTCAAGGACTTGCTCGGGCTGTTCATCGGCCAGCTCAAGAGCCGCGCCGAAGCGACCGCCGGTCGTGAGTTCGAGCAAGTGGTGCTGGGCCGTCCGGTGTTCTTCGTCGACGACGATCCGCTGGCCGACCAGGAAGCCGAGGACACCTTGGTGGAAGTGGCACGCAAGCTCGGCTTCAAGGACGTTTCGTTCCAGTACGAACCGATTGCCGCAGCGTTCGACTATGAGTCGACCATCGAAAAAGAAGAACTGGTACTGATCGTCGACATCGGCGGTGGTACGTCGGACTTCTCGCTGGTGCGCCTGTCGCCCGAGCGTCGCGGTGTGGATAACCGTCACGACGACATCCTCGCCACCGGCGGCGTGCACATCGGCGGGACCGACTTCGACAAACAGTTGAGTCTGCAAGGCCTGATGCCGCTGTTCGGCTACGGCAGCCGCATGAAGAGCGGCGCGTTCATGCCAACCAGCCACCACATGAACCTGGCGACCTGGCACACCATCAACTCGGTGTACTCGCAGAAATCGACCCTGGCCCTGGGCAGCATGCGTTACGACATCGAGGACACCGGCGGCATCGATCGTCTGTTCAAGCTGATCGAACAGCGCGCCGGGCACTGGCTGGCGATGGAAGTGGAAGAAACCAAGATCCACCTGACCCACAACGACAGTCGCCATGTGCCGCTGGATCGCATTGAGTCGGGCCTGAGCGTGGAACTGACCCGGGCGCTGTTCGAGTCGGCCATCGAGTCGCAGCTCGAGCGCGTGCGCGCCAGCGTCACCCAATTGTTGGCCGACGCCAATGTGGCGGTGGGTCAGGTCGATACGGTGTTCTTCACCGGTGGTTCCAGCGGCATTCCGGCACTGCGCAACAGCGTCTCGGCGATGCTGCCGAACGCGCGGCATGTTGAAGGCAACATCTTCGGCAGCATTGGTAGCGGTCTGGCGATTGAAGCCATGAAGCGCTACGGCGTTTAACGCCAGCCTCAAGTTGCAAGCTTCAAGCTACAAGTAAAAGCAAAGGCAAGAGCGACCACCGCTCTTGCCTTTTTCTTGCGGCTTGCAGCTCAAAACTCGCAGCTGCTTTTAAACCATCCCGCCCAGCTTCAGCTCACTCTTCAGATACGCGTAATAAATCGGCCCCGCCACCACCCCCGGCAGGCCGAACGCGGCCTCGAACACCAGCATCGCCAGCAGCAACTCCCAGGACTTGGCACTGATCTGCCCGCCGACGATGCGCGCGTTGAGAAAGTATTCGAGCTTGTGGATAAAGATCAGGTAACCCAGCGCCGCAATCGCCACCCAGATCGACAGCGACAGGCCGACGATAGTGATCAGCGTGTTCGACATCAGATTGCCGATCACCGGCAGCAGACCGAGCAGGAAGGTCAGCACGATCAGGGTCTTGGTCAGCGGCAGCTTGATCCCGAACAGCGGCAGGACCACCGCCAGGAAAATCCCGGTGAAGAAGGTGTTGAGCAGGGAAATCTTGATCTGCGCGAACACGATATTGCGAAACGCCTGGACCAGCAGATGCAGACGGTCGAACAGGGCGGCCGCCAGCGGCTTGCGCTTGGTGACGTCCGGCACGCGCTGCAAGGCGATGATCGCGCCCAGCACCATGCCGATCAGCAGCGTCACGAACATGTGCGCCGCGTCCTTGCCCACCAGTTGCAGTTCGGACAAATGCTTGCTCGCCCATTCACCGATGGCCACCCGGAACTCGGCGGCACTGGCCGGCAGGTAGCTATCGATAAATGGCGGCAGTTGCCCGCGGGCGCGATCAACCACACCCATGAATTTGTCGAGGGAAGCGCCGGGGTTTTCCGCCTCGTGCAACAGGAAACTGATAGCCCCGGCAAAGATCAGCGCCAGCACACTCACCACCAGCGTGCCCAGCAGCGCCACCGCCAGCCACCGCGCACGCCGGCCTTCGATCAGCCGTTGCAGTTGCGGGGTGAGCATGTTGACCAGTTCAAACACCAGCAACCCGGCCAGCAGACTGGGCAGCAAACGCAATGGCAACACCAGCAACAGACCGCCGAAAATGATGATGCAACTGACCCAGAACACAACATGACGCTCAGAAAACGTTGGCATACAGCCTCAAAACGAACGGCGTAAAAGGATTGGCAGTCTGCCAGCGATCCTTGGGGAGCACTAGGGATATGCGGTGTTTGTAGGTTTGGGGCTCGGCTTGAGAACCACCCCTCACCCTAGCCCTCCCGAAACGTCGGACCGCCCGTAGGGAGAGGGAACTGACCGAGTAGATTTAGAGAACTCCCGTAACCTGAAAGACCTGGTCGATTCCGGATTCAGCGCCGCACGTTCAGGTCGGCGCAAAAACCAGCCAATCGGTCCCCTCTCCCTCTGGGAGAGGGTTAGGGTGAGGGCCTGGATCCCAAGCCGGACACATCGGCCAGTCACCACTCAAACCCGCTTTATTTTTTCTTCAGACAATCACTCATGAACGTCTTGCGCGCATCACCCGTCAGCGCCTTGGTGGCCGCATCGGCGTTGCAGGTTTTCATTTTCTGTTGCTGCGGGGTCAGGGCCTTGGCGTCGTTGGCCGCTGGGGCTGCCTTGAGGCAGGTGCTCATGAAGGCTTTGCGCTCGTCGCCCTTGAGGCTCTTGGCCGTGGCGTCGGCGTTGCAGGTGGTCATCTTGTTCTGTTGCGCCGTGGCGGCGAAACCCTGGGAGCACAGCAGCAGACCGATCATCAACAAAGGGACACGCAACATCTTCATGGAGTTTTCTCCTTGGCGCCGCCTCGATGGAGGTGGCCTCTGCTGGAGTGTAGTCAAAGCTTGTTACACCTTCCTGGCCTCAAGATGGCTGCGCCGATACTGCTCCGGGGTACATCCGGCCTGCCGGGCAAACATGGCGATGAAGGCCGAGCCGCTGCTGTAGCCGAGATCGAAAGCGATTTCCTGCACGCTGCGCGCAGACTCCAGCGCCTCGATGGCCGCGAGATAACGCAGCCGCTGACGCCATTCGCCGAAACTCATCCCCAGCTCCCGCACGAATTGCCGAGCCAGGGTGCGCTCACTGACATGCACCTGCGCCGCCCAGTGCGCCAGCGGCTGATTGTTGCCGGGCTCGGCCTGCAGGGTTTCGAGAATGGTCAGCAAACCGGGGCTGCTGGCGTAAGGCAAATAGCATTGGTGCACCGGCGCCTGGCGCAGTTGATCCACCAACACCTGGGCCAGGCGCTGGTCGGCTTCGAACGCGGGGATCTTCACATCACGGGCGGCGAAGTCCTTGAGGATCGCCTTGAGAATGTCGCTGATCGCGAGAGTGCAGGCCTGCGCCGGCAAATCGGAACAGACCTCCGGCGCCAGGCACACCGCCCGATAATTGACCGGCTGATGACTGTAGAAACTGTGCTCGACCTGCGGCGGCACCCACACCGCGTACTGCGGCGGCGACATGAAGCGGCTGCCATCGACATCCATATGCAGCACGCCGTGGGCCGCGTATTCCAACGTGCCCCACGGATGGCGATGCGGCGCGGCGTATTCGTGGGCATTGAAATCGGCATAGCGGAAATACACTGCCGACGGCAGTTCGCTGAAATCCAGCAGATCGATGTGTTTACTGTTCATGCTGTCCGGAATCAGGGGCGGGTTGTCCGGTTCGCAGTATAGGCCTGCATCCAGACAGGGGATAATCGCCGTTCATCAACGTACTGGTTTCTCCTCCCATGCAATACGCGTTTCCCCTGCTGGCGATTTTCATCTGGGCCGGCAACACCGTGATCAACAAGCTCGCGGTCGGTGCGATCTTTCCCGCCGAGATCGGCTTTTACCGCTGGCTGCTCGCCGGCCTGCTGTTTACCCCGTTCATGCTCAAGAAGGTGATCGCGCACTGGCCGCAGATCCGCCCGAATCTGGGCAAGATTTTCATCCTCGGCGTGCTCGGCATGGCGGTCTATCAGAGCCTGGCCTACTTCGCCGCGACCCTGACCAGCGCCACCAACATGGGCATCATCCTGTCCCTGATGCCGCTGATGTCGCTGGCCATGGCGATCATCAGCCTCGGCCAGCGCCTGACCGCCGGTGCGCTGGTCGGTGCGGTGCTGTCGTTCGCCGGTGTGCTGGTGGTGGTGTCGTCCGGCAGCCTCGGCGCGTTGCTGCAACACGGGGTGAACCTGGGTGACGCGATGATGCTGGTCGCCACCCTCGCCTACGCGATCTATAGCACCCTGCTGAAAAAGTGGCAGCTGCGCCTGCCGCCGCTGGTGTTGCTGTATTTGCAGGTGCTGGTGGCGGTGGTGGTGCTGTTTCCGCTGTACGCCGTGTCGCCGAAAACCGGCCTGACCTTGCAGAACATTCCGCTGGTGCTGTACGCGTGCCTGCTGGCCTCGATGCTCGCGCCGCTGGCCTGGATGCAGGCCGTGCAGCGCCTGGGGCCGAGCCGGACCACGCTGTTCTTTAACCTGCTGCCGTTGATCACCGCGCTGATTGCTGCGGTGGTATTGAAGGAACAACTGGCGATGTATCACCTGGTCGGTGGTTTGCTGACGCTGGGCGGGGTGATTCTTTCCGAGCGTTGGACCACCGTCCTCGGTCGCTCCCGCACTCCAAGCGCAGCCTAGACTCCTGCGGCTTTCAACCGTGCCGCATGCTCGACAAACAGCCGCACCGGATCCGCGCCTTTGCCGACCAGTCCCAGTGACTGGTTGACGATGTCGAAGTGATCCATCGGGTAGTCATCGCCGATGACCGTGCCCAGGTGCGAGCTGTAGCGTCCGACCATGCCGTCGCACTGCCCCGGCTCGCGCACGAAGGTTTTGGCGAACAACCGGCAACTGCGGTTGGTGCCGTCGAACAGGTTGCCACCGCGATCGGTCTTGCCCGGCTGCAACGTGCCGGACCACGAGTAATAACGCACCCCGTTGACCTCTTCCGGCCCGTGCCCGCCCCAGGTTTGCGGCAGGCCCTGTGGATAACGCTGGTTGAACAGCGCCACGCCTTCGGTGGTCAGCGAGTTGTGCGAGGCGTGGATATCCACCGGCAGTTTCGGCCCGTGGTAGCCGGTTTCCAGCAGCGCCATCAGCCAGCCGACAAAACGCAACAGTGCCTCGAGGATTCGGCCCTTGGCGCTGTCCGCCGGATAATGTTTCGCCAGATAGTCGGCCAGTTCCGAACCGTGATTGGGGCCGGCCACCGACGTCACCGACGCCACCAGATCCGGACGCTTGGCCGCCGCGTAACGCGCCGTCAGCGAGCCCTGGCTATGGCCGAACAGATTGACCTTGGCCGCGCCGGTCTCACGCAGGATTTCATCGATGCGCGCCAGCAACTGCTCGCCGCGCACTTCGGTGGAATTGAGCGGCGACACCTGCACCGCAATCACCGTCGCCCCACCCCGGCGCAACGCTTTGATGATCCCGTACCAGTAGGGGTACAGCACCAGACGGATGAAACCGAGCATTCCCGGCACCAGCACCAGTGGGTAACGTGTGGCCGAATCTTGCGACATGGGCAAACATCCTTGTGGTCGGTGAGTGGATGCAGGGCGTGCAAAACGCCCGCCAAGCATCCTCCTCGATGATGACAACTCCACGACCAGCCTACTTCAGCCCCACCACCCCCGCCACAATCAGCCCCACCGACAGTAACTTCACCAGCGTCAAGCTCTCGCCCAGCAGGGCGAAACCGAGAAACACCGTGCCGAGCGAGCCGATGGCGGTCCAGATCGGGTAGGCGATGCTCACCGGCAACTCGCGCATCGCCAGGGTCAGGAAGTACACCCCGCCCACCGCCGCGACCACAGTGATCAGCGATGGCCAGAGCCGGGTGAAACCCTCGGCGTACTTCATGCCCATGGCGAAGGTGACCTCAAACCCGGCCGCAATCAGCAGAAACAGCCAGGCCACCTAGAACTCCCGGGCCAGGTCGAGCAGGCGCTGCTCGGCCTCGGCCACCGACACCGCGAAGGTGCGCTCGGCGGATTCCTCGCCCTCGGCGGCGACCACCGTGACATCGTTGATGCCGATGAAGCCCAGCGCGGTGCGCAGCCATGGATCGGCGTGGTTCAGCGCCTCCAGCTCTCCGCCCGGGCCGAAACCGAAACCGCCGCGACTGGTGACGATCAGCGCCTTCTTACCGTGCAACAGCGGCGTGTACTGGGCGATGCCGTTGTCCAGGGTGTGGTCGAACGTCAGGCCCAACCGCACGATCTGATCGACCCAGGCCTTGAGGCCGCTGGGTACGTTGAAGTTGTACATCGGCGTGGAAATCAGCAGCAGGTCGTGATCGAACAGCTCGCCCACCAGTTGATCGCTGAGCGCCAGATCGGCTTGCATCGTCAGCGGCCGAGCCTCGGGTTCCGGGTAGAACGCCGCCGCGACAAACGCTTCATTCACCGCCGGAATCAATGCCCGCCCGACTTCACGGCGGGTAACCTGCGCCTGTGGATGACGAACTTGCCAGGCGCTGAGAAAGGTTTCTGCCAGACGCCGCGAATGAGAACGCTCACCGCGTGGGCTGGCATGGATCGCAAGAATCTTGCTCATCTGAATCTCCTTGGGACTAGACTTGAGTGACGGTGTGGCGCCAGATTGCAGGCATCACCTCATCGCCTCAAATGAGCAAAAATCAGTCGGGATGAATTGATTTCATCCGTGGAGTTTCCATGTTTGCTGCCTTGCCCCTGACCGCCCTGCGCGCGTTCGAATCCGCCTCGCGCCTGTTGAGTTTCAAGGCGGCCGCCGAAGAACTGGCGGTGACGCCGACGGCGATTTCCCACCAGATCCGCGCGCTGGAGGACTGGCTCGGCGTGGCGCTGTTCGAACGCCTGCCGCGTCAGGTGCGCCTGACCGAGGGCGGCGAGCGGCTGTTTCGCAGCCTGCACGGCGCGTTTCTGGAAGTGGCGCAAAGCGTCGACACCCTGCGCCCACAACGCAGCGGCAGCAGCCTGACGCTGTCGACCACCGCCGCGTTTGCTGCGCTGTGGCTGGTGCCGCGACTGGGGCGGTTTTACGCCAGGCACCCGAACATCAATGTGCGCCTGGATACGCATTGCGAAGTGATCGATCTGCATCAGGACGCCAGTGTCGACCTGGTATTGCGCTACAGCCTCGACGATTACCCGAACCTCTACGGGTTGTGCCTGTTCGATGAATCGTTCGGCGTGTACGGCTCGCCGGAACAGGTGGCGCTGGCCGCCCGTCGCACCCCGGCGCTGATCAGCGTGCATTGGCACAATTCGAAGCTCTACGCTCACGGCTGGGAGGCGTGGTGCGCGCAGTCGGGCGAGAACTGGTTGAATCAGCAACCGGCCGTCCGCGAATACGACGAAGAACATTACGCCCTGCAAGCGGCCATTGCCGGACAGGGGCTGGTGCTGGCGAGCAATATTCTGGTGTCGCAGAGCGTCGCCAGTGGTCTGCTGGTGCCGTACAAGGGTGAAGTGCAGGTGGATGGCGCCGGTTACAGCGCACTTTGCGTACCGGGCCGTGAACGGCATCCACCGGTGAAGGCGTTTTTTGCCTGGCTGCGCGAGGAGGCATTGCTTTCGGGACATGCCCCGCGCTGAATCCGACAAAACTTTTTGCCGCGTTCATCACTCACAACCTGGTAACGATCACGTCAGCAGAACGTGACGCCAATCGGATTAGCCTCCAGGAGACTGAAATGAGTGATCTGCATTTGTCTGATGTTCAAACCCTGCGCGAGCGCGCACGTCAGCACGTGGAAAACGGCGCGGTGACCGAAAGCTACAGCGCCAACCGTGAAGAAGTGCTGCGCCTGCTCAACGAGTCGCTGGCCACTGAACTGGTCTGCGTCTTGCGCTACAAGCGCCACTACTTCATGGCCAACGGCCTGAAAGCCAACGTCGCCGCCAACGAGTTCCTGGAACATGCCACCCAGGAAGCCGAACACGCCGACCGTCTCGCCGAACGCATCGTGCAACTGGGCGGCGAGCCCGAGTTCAACCCGGACTTGCTGTCGAAGATGTCCCACGCGCAATACGTGGCCGGCAACACCTTGAAGGAAATGGTCTACGAGGACCTGGTGGCCGAGCGGATCGCCATCGACAGCTACCGCGAGATCATCCAGTACATCGGTGAAAAGGACCCGACCACCCGCCGGATCTTCGAAGACATCCTGGCTCAGGAAGAAGAGCATGCCGATGACATGGCGGACATCCTGAAAGACCTCTAATCCCCGCTACCCCCGCTGACCGATCGTTCCCACGCTCTGCGTGGGAATGCATCCCGGGACGCTCCGCGTCCCAAGAGCGTCCATGGCGGCGTTCCCACGCAGACGGTTCGACATGGGAACGATCGGGTTGCTGCGATTACTTGGTGGGTTTGACGGTCACCGGCGCCTTGCCCGCCTTCATCTGCTCCAGCAACGGCGCGCACTGATTCGGCTCGCCACCGCTCGGCGCCACCAGCGCCAACAGCCCCGCCGCCGGCGCGGCGATCACGCCCAACGCCACCATCCCCGCCCCGCGCAACATCAACGGCACCGCTTTCACCCCGGCATCCGGCTTGATGAACTTGCCACGCACGTACAGTGGCGAGCGCAGGGAAATCAGACGCCAGCCCTTGGATTCCGGCGTCACCGTCAGGTCCAGTTGCTCGGTGGCCATGTTCGCCGTGCCATCGATGTAGATGATTGCGTTCTCGGTATCGAACACAAACAGCCGCGTGCTCGCCAGGCCAGTCTTGATGTCGAAGTCCGCCGCCGCGCAGTTGATCTTCACTTCCTTGTCGCCAAAGATCTTGCCGACCACGTAGTTGCCGACGTTCAGGCCTGCCAGCTCCATCAACTCGCGACTGATCGCGCCGTCGTTGATCAGCATCTTCAGGTTGCCGTTGGCACCGCCCAACAGCTTCGCCACCGAGTTGCCGCGACCGGCAATGTCGGCATCGCCGTTGAGTTCACCGAAACTGGTCTTCATCGGTTCGAAGGTCGGGAACAGCTGTTTGAGCTTGAACTTGCGCGCGGTCAATTTGGCCCGGCCTTCCAGTGGCTCGGTACGACCGTTGAGACGAATCTGCGCGTCGAGATTGCCGCCGGCCACGCCGAAGCGCAGTGGCTCCAGACTCAGTTCGCCGTCGTTGAGTTTCAGGTGGGTATAGAGGTCGGTGAACGGCAGTTCTTCGCTGTGGACGATGCGTTTGCCGGTGAATTCGACGTCGGCGTCCATGTCGCGCCAGCGCTCGGTCTTGAATTCTTCCACCGGCAACACCTTGTCCGCCGGCTGTTTGCTCTCGCCGCCACGGGCCTTCTGCTTGGCATTGGAGTCGGCACCGATCAGCGGCGCGAGGTCAGCGAACAGCAATTGATTGGACAGCAGCGCGCCACTCAGCTTCGGCCGTGGCTGGCTGGCGACGTAAGCCAGATCGCCATGGATGTCGCTGCTACCGATCTTGCCGTTGAACTGTTCGTAGCGGAACTGCGCGCCGCCCGGCTCATGCAGCTTGGCGATCAAATGGCCGTCGGTGGCATAAGGCGGGGTGTCCGGCAGGGTTACGCCGGTCAGCGGATACAGATTGCCGAGGCTGGCGCCCGCCAGTTTCAGGCGCAGGTCGAGGGCGCCGAGATTCAGCGGATCGGTCAGGGTGCCGGCGAGTTCGACGCTGGTATCGCCGATCTTCACCTGGGCCTGCAACGGGAACGGTTTGCTCGCGTCCTGCAGCGCCAGCAGACCGCCGATCTTGCCCTGGCCGGCAAGTTTCTGGCCGTGGTACTGGCCGGTGACTTTCAGGCCGAAGGCGTAATCCTGCGGTGCCCCGCCCTTGTCCTGTGCGGTTTTCGCGGCTTTGTCACCGACGATATCGCTGAACGGAATCGGCTTGCCCAGCGGATCGATCAGCAAGTCGAGGTTGGTCCTGAGGGTCTGGTCATCCAGGGTGACGTGGCCCTTGTCGAAACCGATGGCGCCGATGTCGACCACCCAGTTCGAGGGCTCGGCGTTCGGGTCCTTGGGATCGAACTTGAAGGTCCAGTTGGCGCGACCGTCGGCCAGGCGCTGCAATTGTGCGTTCGGCTCAGTCAGGTCGATCCGCGGGATCGTCACCCGTTGCGCCAGCAAGGCCAGCGGTGAAATGCGCAGCTCGACCCGTTTGAGGGTGACCATCTGCGGCTGCTTCGACCAGTCCGGATTGCCCAGCGTCAGGTCTTCGGCCACTACATGCGGCCACGGCACCCAGGCGCGCCAGCCGCCCTCGTCGATTTCGCGCCGCCAGACCACCGACAGGTTGCCGTTGATGGCGAACGGTCGGTGCAATTCTTCCGAGACTTTGGCATTGAGCGGCGGCTTGATCCGGTTCCAGTCGAAAAACACGATGACCAACACCAGCACCGCCAGAAGCAGCACAAGGGTGGCGAAGGTCCAGGCGAAGATTTTACGGGTGCGCGTCATGCACAAAGCTCCTGAAGACGACTGCATCCATTGGCACGACGCAGCTGAAACGGCAGGCCATGATGGCCCTCATGAAATCTGTGACTGACAAACAGCCCGCAGGTTTAATCCAAAGCCCCAGCGAGGGGAAAAAACGGTCGCCATTCTGACCGATCGGTTGATTTGGCGTTACCGGCCCCGCACATTTGCGGGGCGCAAGTGGGTGGAAAATACCCACCGCAGTGCAAAACCGCCCGCCTGAAACGCCCGAGCTAGAGCCTCCCAATGGAACAATCAATTCTGTTGATTATTACCATTGTGTTTATGAACTTTTATATCGACTTATCGAGAGTAGCATTAGCTTCGTACCCACTTTATCGCCCTCCCAAGGAGCAACCCATCATGAAACGCCAACTTCTGTTCAGTCTTACCCTCTCGATGCTGGCCAGCACCGCTTTCGCTCTGCCAGCTGCCGATCAAGCGACTCCGCAAGTCAAAACCAGCCACTCGGTGTTCAGCCAGACCGTTGCTGCTGATGGCTCCGACCGCACTCCACAAGGCCAGACCCTGGCTGAAAACGGTCGTAACCGTCTGGAAGAAAAAGGCCTGGTTCAAGATGGCTATGACAAAACCCCACAAGGTCAAACCGTAGCTGAAGGCGGCCGCGATCGTCTGGAAGAGAAAGGTCTGGTTCAAGACGGTTCGGATCGCACTCCACAAGGTCAAACCCTGGCATCTGACGGCGGCGACCGTACCCCACAAGGTCAGACTCTGGCTTCTGACGGCGGCGACCGCACTCCCCAAGGCCAGACCCTGGCATCGGACGGTGGTGACCGCACTCCACAAGGTCAAACTCTGGCCGAAGGTGGTGGTGACCGTGTGATCGAACGCAACAGCGCTTTGAGCTAAGCCCATGGCGGCCTGGAAAAAAAGCCCAATCCCCGGATTGGGCTTTTGACTTTTCAGCAGCCTGTATAAAGAAGTCGCGATTTCCCGCTTTCATCCCCCCTGCCGTTCGACGCCGACAAAGCCGATTTGCTAGAGTGCGGCGCTTGTCTTGCCTAAGAACACTCCCTTGCGATGCTGCCCCGCGCCGAACAGAAACAACAGACCCGCAACGCCCTGATGGACGCTGCCCGCCACCTGATGGAAAGCGGCCGAGGATTCGGCAGCCTGAGCCTGCGTGAAGTGACGAAAACCGCCGGCATCGTGCCCACCGGTTTCTACCGGCATTTCGCCGACATGGACGAACTCGGCCTGGTGCTGGTCAGTGAAGTCGGCCAGACCTTCCGCGAAACCATCCGCCTGGTACGCCACAACGAATTTGTCATGGGCGGCATCATCGATGCGTCGGTGCGAATCTTTCTCGATGTGGTCAGCGCCAACCGTTCGCAATTCCTGTTTCTGGCCCGCGAGCAGTACGGCGGATCGCTGCCGGTGCGTCAGGCCATCGGCCGCTTGCGTGAAGACATCAGCTCCGACCTGGCGGCGGACCTGGCCCTGATGCCCAAGCTTCAGCATCTGAATCGCGATGGCCTGAGCGTGATGGCCGACCTGATCGTCAAATCGGTGTTCGCCACCCTGCCGGACATCATCGACCCGCCGGCCGAAGCCCTGCCGGAGCATCTGACGCCCCAGGCGAAGATCACCCAGCAGTTGCGCTTTATCTTCATCGGGCTGAAGCACTGGCAAGGGCTCGGCAGTACCGAGTGAGAAAGCAAAAAATCGCAGCCTTGAGCTGCGATTTTTTTGCGCCGCAAATTGGTGCATGTAAAAAACTTCATGCACCAAAACATCTCACAATCCTGCAACATCTTGAAACATCCACTAGGCTCCGACAGGGTTTTCCTACGCTTCGTCCGATTGGCAAGCCCCTTGCTCTAGCCTGAGCATTGTCCATTGCTGGAAGCTTTCCGATGCTGGTGATTCATCGCAGAATCGACCCTCAACCCGTCTGGGCCGCCGAGTTGCACCTGACCTTCGAAGCCAGGAGCAAAAGCCGCCTGCGCTGTTTCAGTGCCGAAGGCGAGGACGTCGGACTGTTTCTGGAGCGCGGTCAGCCGCCGCTGTATGACGGCGAGTGCCTGCAAGCCGAAGATGGCCGGATCGTCCGGGTCTGCGCCCGCCCCGAACAATTGCTGCACGTCACCTGCGCCAATGCTTTCGAACTGACCCGCGCCGCCTATCACCTGGGCAACCGCCATGTTGCGCTGCAAGTCGGTGACGGCTGGCTGCGGCTGCTTGACGATTACGTGCTCAAGGCGATGCTCGAACAGCTCGGCGCCGCCGTGGAATCGATCGAGGCCCCGTTCCAGCCGGAACACGGCGCCTACGGCGGCGGCCATCACCATTCGCGGCACGGTGACGAAGACTTCAACTACGCGCCGAAACTCCATCAGTTCGGCGTCCGTCTGTGAACCCGGCCTGGGCGCTGCTGCGCCTGGCCAGTCCGCAATTGCCGATTGGCGGCTACAGCTATTCCCAGGGCCTGGAAATGGCTGTGGATAACGGCCGCGTCGACAGCCCGGACAGCGCCCGCCGCTGGATCAGCGATCAATTGCTGCTCAACCTCGCGCGGTTCGAGGCGCCCATGTTGCTCGCCCATTGCCAGGCCGCCGCGGACGAACACTGGGATGAATTGCGCAAGCTCTGCGAGAGCCATCGCGCCAGCCGCGAAACCCGCGAACTGCATCTGGAGAGCCGGCAGATGGGCTACTCGTTGCAGCAATTGCTCAACGGCTTGCCCGAACTCGATCAGCCCGCGCGGGACTTTCTCGAACATTGCGCCGAGCCGCACCTGGCCCTGTGCTGGGCCTTGGCGGCTCGCGCCTGGCAGATCAGCCCGCAGGACGCCCTCGCCGCGTGGCTGTGGAGCTGGCTGGAAAACCAGCTCGCGGTGCTGATGAAAACCTTGCCGCTGGGCCAGCAAGCCGCCCAGCGCCTGACCAGCGAACTGCTGCCGCTGCTGCAACAGGCGCAGCAGGACGCCACCCGAATCAACCCCGAACACCTCGGCAGCGCCGCGTTCGGTCTGTCCCTGGCGTGCATGGCCCATGAGCGCCAGTACAGCCGCCTGTTCCGTTCCTAGGGCCTTTTATCTGGAGAATCACATGAACACACAACCCCTGCGCGTCGGCATCGGCGGCCCGGTCGGTTCCGGCAAGACCGCGTTGACCCTGGCCCTGTGCCTGGCCCTGCGCGAGCGCTACAACCTGGCTGTAGTCACGAACGACATCTATACCCGCGAAGACGCCGACTTTCTGGTGCGCAACGAAGCCCTGGCGCCGGAACGCATCATCGGCGTGGAAACCGGCGGCTGCCCGCACACGGCGATCCGCGAAGACGCTTCGATCAACCTCGAAGCGGTGGATCAACTGAACCGCCGCTTTCCCGGGCTGGACCTGATTCTGGTGGAGTCCGGCGGCGACAACCTTTCCGCAACCTTCAGCCCGGAACTGTCCGACCTGACCATCTACGTGATCGACGTTTCCGCCGGCGACAAGCTGCCGCGCAAGGGCGGGCCCGGCATTTGCAAATCCGACCTGCTGGTGATCAACAAGATCGACCTTGCGCCGCTGGTCGGCGCCTCGCTGGAGATGATGAACAGCGACACCCAACGCATGCGCAACGGCAAGCCGTTCGTGTTCAGCAACCAGAAAACCGGTCAGGGCCTGGAAGACATCATCGCCTTCATCGAACGCCAGGGCCTGCTGACCGCAGCCTGATTCACTGATCAACAAGGAAGCTTATCCATGACACTCAAACGCATTCTCGGCGCTGTCGCGCTGCTGCTGACTCCGGCCCTGGCCTTCGCCCACCCTGGCCACGGCGACTCTGGCCTGGTGGCCGGCATCAGCCACCCGATCGGCGGTCTCGACCATTTGCTGGCAATGCTGGCCGTCGGCCTGTGGGCCGCGCAGCAGCAAGGCGCCGCACGCTGGGCGCTGCCGTGCACCTTTGTCGGCACCATGCTGATCGGCGGCCTGCTCGGTTTTGAAGGACTGGAATTGCCGGCGCTGGAAAGCGGGATTGCCGCCTCGGTGCTGGCGCTGGGTCTGGCGGTGGCATTGGCGGTGCGTCCGCCGCTGGTGATGGCGGTGGCGGCGACGGCGCTGTTTGCGTTGTTCCACGGCGTGGCCCACGGCCTCGAGTTGCCGGACATGTCGAGCCCTTGGGCGTATGCCGCCGGTTTCGTGGTCGCGACCGCGGCGCTGCACGCAGCGGGTTATGCGGTCGTGCGTTTTCTGCCTCAGGCGGCCGCGCCGCTGGTTCGACTGGCCGGAGCCGCTTCGGCGGTGACGGGCGCGTGGTTGTTGGCCGGCTGAACTGCACCTCTGATCGTTCCCGCGCATGGCGCGGGAACGATCGATCGCCACTCTCTGCTACCATGTCGCGCAATCGCCCCTGCCGTGACGACGTCCGCCCATGCCCCACGCTTCCCGCTCCACCTCCCTGCCTGAACTGACCGCCCTGTTCGGCGAAGTGCAACAGCACTTTCTGAACGTGATCGTGCCCCTCTGGCAAGGACCGGGCTGGAACGCCGACATGGCGTTGCCTTACGAGGCGCTGGACGGCGCACATCAGCCGCTGCCACCGCAGCGCTATCGGGCCATGGCCTGCGCACGGCAGCTGTACCTGTTTTCCAGCCTGATCGGGGTTGTGGATAACGCCGAAGTCCGCGCGGCTGCACTGTTCCGTTCCCTGCAACGGCACTTCCACGATGCCGAGCACGGCGGCTGGTTCTACAGCATCGATCCACAGGGCAAACCGCTGGATCAGCGCAAGGACCTCTACACCCACGCCTTCATCCTGTTTGCCTGCGCCCACTACTGGGAAAAATCCCGCGAGCCCCTGGTCGAATCGACCCTGAACGCCGCGCTGGAAGTCATCGGCCGACGCTTCGCCACCGGTGACGGCCTCTACGAAGCCTGCCTCGACCGCGACTGGATCACGCTGGAAACCGGCCCGCTGCAAAACCCGCTGATGCACTTGGCCGAGGCCTTCCTGGCCACGCTGGCCGTGCGCGAAGATCCCCAGACCCAGCAGGCGCTGAGCGAGTTATGCACAGCCATGCACAAGCACTTCATCGAACCGCAACAGGGCGTACTGATGGAAAAACCGCTGGGGGCTGTGGATAACTGGTTTGAGCCGGGGCATCAGTTCGAATGGTATTTCCTGCTCGAATCCTCACCGCTGCTGCGCGGGTCGAAGCTGCACGCGGCAGTGGATCGTGCGTTTGCCTTCACCGAACAACAGGGCGTCGAGGCCGACACCGGTGCGGTGCTGGCCATGCTTGATCCGCAAGGACACGGGAAGGATTCGACCCAGCGCATCTGGGCCCAGGCCGAGTACCTGCGCGCCCTGACCTTGCGTCCGGGCAGTGAAAGCGCGGTGCTGCGCCAGTTGCAGGCGCTGCAACAGCGCTTCCTGCACGCCGGCGGCTGGCACGAATGCCGTGACGATCAGGGCGAGGTCAGCCGCAAGGACATGCCGTCGACTACGCCGTATCACCTGGCGACCTGCTATCGCGGCATTGCCGACTATCTGAGCTGACATCCGTGGCGAGGGAGCAGGCTCCCTCGCCGCAAACATCAGGCAATCCACTTCCGGTCGCCAGTGAAGCTGATGGTCAGCCAGCGCGCCGCATCCGGTTTGCCCAGCTTCGCGGAAATCTCCTCACGTAGCACGTCCAGCTGACCGACGCTCTGCAGCCGGTAGTCTGCTGGCAACACCACATGAATCTCGATAAACCGCGCCCGCCCGTGCTTCTGCACGTAGGACACGTAGTCGTCGAAACCATGCTCGACCTTGGCCGCGTCCATCACCTGGCGGACCTGATCGTCCAGCGTGTCCGGCGCAATGCCGAGCACGTCCCGCAGCGCCGGGCCGAGGATCTTGAAGGCCGGCGGCAGCATGGTCAGGGCCAGCACGATGAGAATCAGCGGGTCGACGAACTTCGCCCACTCGCCATAACCCTGGGACTGGAGCAACAGCGCCGCAAGGAAACTGATCAACAGGCCCACGGACAGCATCGCGTCCACCAGCCAGCTGATGTTGTCGAACTGGATCAGGCTCGACTTGAGCTTGCGATTGCGGTGCCGGACGTAGAAGAAGTAGGCGAACTCGACAACGGTGAACACCGCCGCGTAGATGATCACCAGCCCCAGTTCGATCTCACGACCGCCATTGATGATGCCGAACACACCGTTGAGAAACGCGTAGATCGCGATCAGCAACAGGAAACTGCCCTCGATCAGCAGCACCATCGGCTCCAGGTGCCAGAAGCCGAACTGGAAGCGCTGGTTGCTTTGCTTGGCGATCAGCTTCGCGGTGATCAGCATCAGGACTTTGATGAAGGTGGCAATCAGCGAAAAAAAGCCATCGAACAGGATGGACTGGGAACCCGAAACAAAACCGGTGACGATCCCGGCGATCGACACGGCCAACATCAGGATGGTCGATTGTTTGAGCAGCGACTGCTCACCTCGGTTACTCACTTTGACTCCTCGAAAACCTTGAAAACCGCAGGGTGCGGTGGGGTTGTTGAGGAGTGAGTCTACCTTACTGCCAGATTTTGGCCGATTTGCCCTCTTTGCCAGCCCACTGACAAAGAGGGCAAAACCGTATCAAGCCTTGTTGCGCTCGATGGCAAAACCGGCCCAGGTCTGGCTCACCGGCATCAGTTCCAGGCTGTTGATGTTGATGTGCGCCGGCGCGTTCAGCACCCAGAAAATGGTCTCGGCGATGTCCTGCGGCTGGATCGGCTCGGCACCGGCGTAGGTGGCGTCGTAACGCGCCTGATCGCCGGCGAAACGCACCAGCGAGAACTCGCTCTCGCACAGGCCCGGCTCGATGTTGCTGACGCGCACACCGGTGCCCTGCAGGTCGCAGCGCAGGTTCAGCGAGAACTGTTTGACGAAGGCCTTGGTCGCGCCATAAACGTGGCTGCCCGGGTACGGATAGTTACCGGCGATGGAGCCGAGGTTGATGATGCCGGCGCCACGACCGTGGGCGATCAGCCGAGGCAGCAACAGGCGAGTGCTGTACATCAGGCCTTTGACGTTGGTGTCGACCATGGTGTCCCAGTCGTCGAGGTCGCACTTCGGCGCAGGGTCCACGCCCAGCGCCAGCCCGGCGTTGTTGATCAGGCCACGCAGTTTGGCGAACGATGGCGGCAGGTTGGCAATCGCCTCCTCCATCGCCTTGCGATCACGCACGTCCAGCACCAGGCCATGCACTTCGGTTTGCTTCGACAGTTCGGCGCACAGCGCGTTGAGGCGTTCTTCACGACGACCGGTCAGCACCAGTTTCCAGCCGGCCTCGGCAAAACGACGGGCACAGGCTTCACCAAAACCGGAGGTCGCGCCGGTGATAAACAGGGTGTTGGACATCGTGTTCTCCTTGCTTCGGCCGCCGGGGCAGCCATTGGAATAGAAAATCAGCGGGCAGCATGCCCGGCCCTGCTTTAACCGGCAACCACCGAATCCTGCTCATTAATTGATCAATGGCCGCTACGCCATATGCGCCGTGGCCTGGAGCCATGTGCACGCACGTTATCCACAAGCCCTTCCACAGTTTCCGGGGGCAAGTGGAAAAGCGCAAAGCCGCGCCACACAAGGCTTTGCGAGCGATTCAGAAAGTTTTTTGCTTGACCCTGAACAACCAGTTGTGCCGGGCAGGGCATTTTGCACGACCGGCCGGTCATGGCCATGATTGCGCGAGGCCAGCAATTACGGCCCTCAGCCGAGTCTTTCCAGAGTTTAATCACAGACTTATCCACAGGATTAACCACAACGATCTGCACCTTTTTGTACCCCTATAAAAAGGTTGACAAACAGGCCTTCCCCTCAGCAAAAACATACTGATCAAAAAACAATCACACCTCTGCAAGCCACGGTTTAAAAGGCTTTCAGCGAGCTACACCCACGTTATTCACAGCCAGTTCCACAGCAAACGGGGACAAGTCAAAACTGTGGAAAAACAGCCATTTGCAGCGTCTATATGTCGCGCTTTGGCAGGTTGGCGATTTTGTTTTCCACAATTTCCCGAACGTGTCTGTCTTCGGTGAACAGTCGGGCGCAAAAAAGCCCCGACACTCACGCATCGGGGCTTGTGGACAACTTCAAACGATCAGTGACCGCCGAGGTAAGCGTTACGCACCTCCTCGTTCACCAGCAGCTCCTGGCCGGTTCCCGTCAGGCGGATCTCGCCATTGACCATCACGTATGCCCGGTCGGACAGCTTCAACGCATGGTTGGCGTTCTGTTCGACGAGGAAAATGGTCATGCCGGTTTTCGCCAGTTCCCGCAGGGTGGCGAAGATCTGTTTGACCACGATCGGCGCCAGCCCCAGGCTCGGCTCATCCAGCAGCAACAGCTTGGGCCGGCTCATCAACGCCCGGGCGATGGCGAGCATCTGCTGCTCGCCGCCGGACATGGTCATGGCCCGCTGATTACGGCGCTCCTCGAGCCGCGGGAACAGCTCGAACATGCGCTGCATGTCTTCCTTGGCGTACTTGTCGCCGATCGGAATGGTGCCCATCAGCAGGTTTTCCTCGACGGTCATGTCGGGGAACACACGCCGCCCTTCCGGCGATTGCGCGATGCCGTTGGAGGCGATGTAGTGCGATGACTTGTGGGTAATGTCCACGCCCTGATACAGGATCTGCCCGCCCGCCGCCCGAGGCTGGCCGAAGATCGACATCAGCAGCGTGGATTTGCCGGCACCGTTGGAGCCGATCAGGCTGACGGTTTCCCCTTCGTTGATCTGCAGCGAAACACCTTTGAGGGCCTGGATCGGGCCGTAGAACACGTCCAGATCCTTGAGTTCGAGGATGGGTTGCGTCATACGACTTCCTCTTCGTCGGCGCCCAGGTAAGCGGCGATCACTTTCGGATCGTTACGAATGGCATCCGGTCCGCCCTCGGCGATGACGATGCCGTGGTCCAGCACCACGATGTGATCGGAAATGCTCATTACCATGCCCATGTCGTGTTCGATCAGCACCACGGTCAGATCGTGCTCGTCGCGCAGCAGCCGGATCATCGCGCTCAGCGCTTCGGTTTCCTGAGGGTTGAGGCCGGCGGCCGGTTCGTCGAGGCAGATGATCTGCGGCCGCGTGCACATGGCCCGGGCGATCTCCAGACGCCGTTGCTGGCCGTAGGAAAGCTCACCGGCCAGACGGTTGGCGCAGTCCACCAGATCCACCACTTCCAGCCAGTAGAACGCGCAGTCCAGCGCATCACTTTCGGCCTTGCGATAGCCCTTGGTGTTGAGGATGCCGGCCAGCATGTTGCGGTTGACCCACATGTGCTGGGCCACCAGCAGGTTCTCCAGCACCGACATCTCCTTGAACAGGCGAATGTTCTGGAACGTCCGGGCCAGGCCCGCGCGGTTCACCAGATGGGTGCCGCCGAACATCTTGTAATACAGGCGACTGGCAAAGTTTTTCGGCGAGACGAAGTCGGTCGGCTTGAACGATTCGCCCAGCAGCTGGATGACGTTGGTCTGCTGGCCGCGCACGTTGAGTTCGATCTTGCCGCCGGAGGCTTTATAGAAACCGGTCAGGCAGTTGAACACCGTGGTCTTGCCGGCGCCGTTGGGGCCGATCAGGGCGAAGATCGAGTTGCGTTTGACCTTCAGGCTGACATCGCTCAAGGCCTTGATGCCACCGAAGTGCATCATCAGTTTTTCAACAGAGAGTACGACTTCACTCATGGCGCAGTCCTCTCATAGTGAATGGCACCTTTGCGTGGAGTGACCCCGGTGCGGCTGATGCGGATCAGCCCGCGAGGTCGCCAGATCATCATCAACACCATCAGGATGCCGAACAGCAGCACGCGGTATTCGGCGAAGCCGCGCAGCAGTTCCGGAGCAACCGTCAGCACGAACGCTGCAATCACCACACCGATGGTCGAGCCCATGCCACCGAGCACAACGATGGCGAGGATCAATGCCGATTCGAAGAAGGTGAACGAGGTCGGGTTGACGAAACCTTGATAGGTGGCGAAGAACACACCCGCCAGACCCGCCGTGGACGCACCGATAGTGAACGCCGAGAGCTTGACCAGCACGTGGTTGAGGCCCATCGAGCGGCAGGCGATCTCGTCTTCACGCAGGGCTTCCCAGGCGCGGCCGACCGGCATCTTCACCAGGCGATGCTTGATGTACAGCACGGCCAGTACCACCAGGAACAGCACCGCATAGATGAAGTAGTACTTCACGTCCGGGTTGTAGGCGATGCCGAAGAACTCGTGGAACGGCACCCCGCCATCCTTCGCCCGCTTGCCGAATTCCAGACCGAAGAAGGTCGGCAATGGCGCCGGCATGCCGTTCGGGCCGCCAGTCAGGGACAGCCAGTTGTTGAGCACCAGACGGATGATTTCACCGAAGCCCAGGGTCACGATCGCCAGGTAGTCGCCGTGCAGGCGCAGTACCGGGAAACCGAGGATGCAACCGGCAAGGCCAGCGGTGATCGCCGCCAGTGGCAGCACGGTCCAGAAGCCCAGGCCGAGGTACTGATAACCGAGCGCCAGACCGTAGGCGCCGATGGCGTAGAACGCCACGTAACCCAGGTCGAGCAGGCCGGCCAGACCGACCACGATGTTCAGGCCAAGACCCAGCAGCACGTAGATCAGTCCGAGGATGACCACGCCCAGCAGGTAGGAGTTGGAGAAGAACGGCAACGCCACGGCGATGGCGATCATCAGCGGGATGATCCAGCGCAGGCGCGATTTGTAGTCCGGGGCCAGCACATGTACGCCGGAACCGGTGCTCTCGAATCCGTCGAGAATGCGCAGGCCTTTCGGGGTTTGCAGGAACAGACTGAGGGCAAAGCGGCCGGCCATGACGATGGCAATGATCCATGCCACGCGGGTCGGTTCGAGGTTGAAGCTGTAGCCGTCGAGTACGACGCCGACGATCGGCCCGAACACAATCAGGGCGATTAGACCGGCGAGAATCGCCTCAACCAGGCTTTTTTTGACATCAATGGATTTTGCAGTGGTTGAAGACATCGCTTACACCTTCGACACAAGAGGACGGCCCAGCAGGCCCTGAGGCCGGAAGACCAGAACAAGTACGAGCAGCGAGAAGCTGAACACGTCTTTGTAGTCGGAGTTGACCAGGCCCGAGAACAGCGACTCGGAGATCCCGAGGATGATCCCGCCGAGCATGGCGCCAGGCAGCGAACCGATCCCGCCCAGTACTGCCGCGGTAAATGCCTTGATGCCGATGATGAAGCCGGCATAGAAGTCGAAGGTGCCGTAGTTCATGGTGATCAGCACGCCGGCCAACGCCGCCATGGCCGCACCGATGATGAACACGTAAGAAATCACCCGGTCGGTGTTGATGCCGAGGATCGAAGCCATCTTGCGGTCCTGCTGGGTCGCACGGCACATGCGCCCGAGCTTGGTGTACTTGATGACGTAGGTCAGCAGGCCCATGCCGACGAATGCGGCCACCAGGATGAAGACTTTGGTGTAGGTCAGTTGCACGAAGCCGGTACCGACTTCGACACGCCATGCTCCGGTCAGCAGGGTGGGAACGCCCTGTTGTTTGGCGCCTTGGGCGATCTGTGCGTAGTTCTGCAGAATCAGAGAGATGCCGATGGCGCTGATCAACGGTGCCAGTCGGGTGGAGTTGCGCAGGGGTTTGTAAGCGACTCGCTCGATGACCCAGCCATACACCGCCGTGATCACGATGGTGAATACCAGGGTGCCGAGCATCAGCAGCGGGAAGGATTCAATACCGAAGTAAGCCAGCAGAGCCAGACTGATTGCCGCCAGGTAAGCAGAAATCATGTAAACCTCGCCGTGGGCGAAGTTGATCATGCCGATGATGCCGTAGACCATTGTGTAGCCGATGGCGATCAGGCCATAGACCGACCCGAGGGTCAGGCCGTTGACCAGTTGCTGCAGGAAAATACCATCCATAACGCAATCTCACGCAGTGAGAACCTGCACACCCTGAGGCGCGCGGTTCTTCTAGGAAAAATACAGATTTACGTCGGAGCAATGTCAGACAGGAAACCGCAGCCCCCTTGTGGGAGCTGGCTTGCCAGCGATAGCGGTAGAACATTCAACAAAGTTGTCGACTGTCAGGCCGTCATCGCGGGCAAGCCCGCTCCCACAGGGAATGTGGCGTCCGGTTGATCAGGTGCCGTTACTTCTGCTTTTCCAGCTGGTGATATTTGCCGTCCTTGTCCCACTGGTAGACCACGTAGTCGGAGACCTTAAGGTCGCCTTTGGAGTCCCAGGTCTTCTCGCCCATGACGGTCTTGACCGGGTTCTTCTTCAGCCAGGCAGCGGCCTCCTCGCCCTTGTTCGACTTGGCGCCGTTGAAGGCGGCGGCCAGGGTCTGAACCGATGCATAGGCGTACAGGGTGTAGCCTTCAGGCTCGGTGCCAGCCTTGCGGAATGCATCTACCACGGTCTTGCTGTCTGGCAGCAGGCGTGGGTCGGCACCGAAGGTCATCAGCACGCCGTCGACGAATTGCGGGCCGCCGGCGGTGGTCACCAGTTCGTCGGTCACGATGCCGTCATCGGACATGAACTTGACGTCTTTCAGGCCTTGTTCACGCAGTTGGCGAACCAGCGGGCCGGCTTCCGGGTGCAGGCCACCGAAGTAGACGACATCGGCGCCGGCGCCACGGATCTTGGTGACGATGGTGCTGAAGTCTTTTTCGCCACGGGTCAGGCCTTCGTACAACACTGGCTTCACGCCGCGTTTTTCCAGCTGAGCCTTGGTCGCGTCGGCCAGGCCCTGACCGTAGGTGTCCTTGTCGTGCAGCACGACGACTTTCTTGCCCTTGAGCACGTCGACGATGTAGTCGCCGGCGACGATGCCTTGCTGGTCGTCACGGCCGCACATACGGAACATGGCGCTCAGGCCGCGCTCGGTCACTTGCGGGTTGGTGGAACCCGGGGTGATCGCGATGATGCCGGCTTCGTCGTAGATCTCGGACGCAGGAATGGTGGAGGACGAGCAGAAGTGGCCGACCACACCGGCGACTTTCTGGTTGGTGAGGTCCTTGGCGACCGTCACCGCCTGTTTCGGCTCGCAAGCGTCATCGCCCTTGACCAGGACGATCTTCTCCCCGTTGACGCCGCCCGCCGCGTTGACCGCGTCGGCCGCCGCTTGTGCCCCTTTCATGTATTGCTCGCCAAATGCCGCGTTGGCGCCCGTCATCGGACCCGCCACACCGATTTTCACATCAGCTTGTGCAAACGCAGAAACACCCAGCGCAGTAGCCACTGCGAGGGCCAGAAAGCCTTTCTTGTAAAACGTCTGGGACATGAGGTGGTGCTCCAAGGTTTTTTTTAGTTGGCACTGCGACTTCACTTGAATGCTCAGAGCAAGGGCCGTGCCATCGGTTTTTTATTCTTCAAAAAGTCGCTGCTTTCTTGTTATTTCGACTGTTTCGTTCCCATTTTCATTGGGCGTGCAACCGTCTAAACCGCGGAAGGTGAAACCAATTATTTTTTCAGGCGCAACCCGCACGCGCCATCATTGCAACCGCGGCGCCAAACGACGTGCAACCAGCCTGTAACAGCCCGCGTCACCGAACTGCACACTGCTGGTGCGGGACTGCTACAACCCGCACCATTACAGGCTAGTCGCTACATCGAAAAGCGCCGCTTCCGGCAACATATTTCAACACTCAGATGACGATCCGCAGGCACTGGCCCGCGTGATACAGCGAGAACCCGGCCTCGTACAGACAACTGCGCAAGCCCACCCCTGCCAGCGGCTGCATCGGTGCGAAGGGAATCGGCAATGCCTGAGGATTTCCGTTACACAGGTAATCGGCGAAGGCCTTGCCGACCACGGTGCCGGTAGTCACCCCACGGCCGTTGTAACCGGTGACGGCCACCAGTCCCGGCGCCGGTTCGAACAGGCGCATCAAATGATCAGGGGTGAACGCGATGCGCCCGGTCCAGGTGCATTCCCATTCAACTGGCTTGAGATTGGGGAAGTAATGTTGCTGCACCCGGTCGGCCCAGGCCTTGAGGAACCAGGTCGGTTTCTGATTGCCGTTGCCGAGGCTGCCCAGCAGCAGACGGCCGTCCTTGTCGCGGCGGATGCTGCTCAGCACCTGGCGGGTATCCCACGAGCCCTGCCCGCCCGGGAGAATTTCCTGGGCGGCGTCTTCGGTGAGCGGCACCGAAGCGACCTGATAGTAGTAACCGGGAAAGAAGTTGCGCTTGAGTTCGGTCCAGTCGCCTTCGGTGTAGGCGTTGGAAGCGATCACCACTTGTTCGGCCAGCACCGAACCCTGCTCGGTCTGCACCGACCATTTCTGCCCTTGCCGTTCAAGACGCGCGACCGGGGAGTGATCGAACATCTGCCCGCCAAGGCTCATTACAGCATTGGCCAGCCCGGTGACGTAGGCCATCGGATTGAGCGTACCGGCGCGCCGGTCGAGCAGCGCGGCGGCGATCTTCTGTGTACCGGTCGCCTGCTCACAGGCCTTGCCAGTCAGCAGTTCGACCGGCGCACCCCGGCGCTTCCATTGTTCTTCGCGACTGCGCAGATCCGCCTCACCCTTGGCGTTATGTGCCATGTGCAGGGTGCCTTCGCGGCGCAATTGGCAATCGATGTTGTATTTATCCACAAGGCTGAACACCAGCGCCGGCGCCGCACCGAGCATGCGGTTGAGCTGACTGCCGACCGCCTCGCCGAATCCCGCCTCGATCTCGTCCGGTGGAATCCACATCCCGGCGTTGACCAGCCCGACGTTGCGCCCGGAGCCGCCATGCCCGGCGCGATGGGCTTCGAGCACGCAGACACTTTTGCCTTTCTCCAGCAGGTGCAGCGCCGCCGACAGTCCGGTGAACCCGGCGCCGATCACGCAGACATCAACCTTGACCTCGCCCCTGAGCGCCGTGTTATCCGGGCGTTGCGGCGTAAGCTTTTCCCACAGACATTCTTCGCGTAACGGCATTGCCAGACTCCAACAGAAACCTGCCAAACACACCTAAGAGATCGTTCCCACGCTCTGCGTGGGAACGCAGTCAGGGACGCTCTGCGTCCCGAAAGCGAACGCGGAGCGTTCGGTGCAGCATTCCCACGCAGAGCGTGGGAACGATCAATAGCTTTGAGAAAACTGTCAGTCGAAGGTAATGCCCTGCGCCAGCGGCAATTCCAGCGAGTAGTTCACGGTATTGGTCTGCCGACGCATGTACGCGCGCCACGCATCCGAGCCCGACTCACGACCGCCGCCCGTTTCTTTCTCACCGCCGAACGCGCCGCCGATTTCCGCGCCGCTCGGGCCGATGTTGACGTTGGCGATGCCGCAGTCGCTGCCGACCGCCGACATGAATTTCTCGGCCTCGCGCACATCGGTGGTGAAGATGCACGACGACAACCCTTGCGGCACGGCATTGTTCAGGCGCAGCGCCTCTTCGAAATCGCTGTAACCGACCACGTACAGGATCGGCGCGAAGGTCTCGCTGCACACCACGTCGCTCTGCTCCGGCATTTCAACGATGGCCGGCGACACGTAATAGGCATTCGGGAATTGATCTTCGAGCTGGCGCTTGCCGCCGAACACCCGGCCGCCCTCGCTCAGCGCCTGCTCCAGCGCATCCTGCATGTTTTCGAAGCTGTGCTTGTCGATCAGCGGGCCGATCAGGTTACCTTCCAGCGGGTGACCGATACGGACTTTGGAGTACGCGGCTTTGAGGCGGGTGACGATTTCTTCCTTCACCGACTCATGGGCAATCAGGCGACGCAAGGTAGTGCAACGCTGACCGGCGGTGCCGACGGCGCTGAACAGAATGGCGCGCACGGCCATGTCCAGATCGGCGCTCGGGCCGAGGATCATTGCGTTGTTGCCGCCCAGTTCGAGAATGCTGCGGGCGAAACGCGCGGCGACTTTCGGCGCCACTTCGCGGCCCATGCGGGTGCTGCCGGTGGCGCTGATCAGCGCGACACGCGGGTCATCCACCAGCGCTTCGCCGGCATCACGACCACCGATGATCATCTGGCTCAGGTGCGCCGGGGCATCGCTGAAATTCTTCAGTACGCGTTCGAACAGCGCCTGACAGGCCAGCGCGGTCAGCGGGGTTTTCTCCGACGGCTTCCATACCACCGGGTTTCCGCAGACCAGCGCCAGCGTGGTGTTCCATGCCCATACCGCGACCGGGAAGTTGAACGCACTGATCACGCCGACCACGCCCAGCGGGTGCCAGGTTTCACGCATGTGGTGGCCCGGACGCTCGGAGGCGATGGTCAAGCCGTACAACTGGCGGGACAGGCCGACGGCGAAGTCACAGATGTCGATCATCTCCTGCACTTCACCCAAGCCTTCCTGAGTAATCTTGCCGGCCTCCCAGGAAACCAGTTCGCCGAGCTCGGTCTTGTATTCACGCAGCACTTCGCCGAACTGACGCACCAGTTCGCCACGACGCGGGGCCGGCACCTTGCGCCAATGTTCGAACGCATGATCTGCGCGACTGATGTGCTGCTCGACTTCGGCCGGGCCTTCCCAGTTCACGGCGCCGATGCGGCTGCCGTCGATGGGCGAATGCACCGGCACTTTGCCGTTCTGGTACAGGGCCGGGTTCACACCTAGACGATCAAGCAATGCGGCAACCATGGGTCACTCCTCAAGCAAAAAACTGAATGTGTGCGGGCGCGTTTTCACGACCGGGCAGACCTTTAGTTGTAGCGTCAGGAAGGCTGTGCAACAAACGACCTTTACGCGAGATATCATTCCGTTTATTCATGCTGCGCAGAAAGACAAGAAAAGGAACGCCCATGCTGAACAAACGCCACTTGCCGTCGATCACCGCGTTGCAGTGCTTCGAGGCTGTGACCCGGCACCTGAGTTTCACCCGGGCCGCCGAGGAACTGAACCTGACCCAGAGCGCTGTCAGCAAGCAGGTGGCGCAGCTCGAAGAATTGTTACAGCACTTGTTGTTTCGCCGGGTGCGCCGCCGTTTGCAGATGACCCCGGCCGGCGATCTGTATCTGGTGGAAGTCAGAAAAATCCTGACCCAGGTCGAGATGTCGACCCATTACCTGCGTTCCTACGGCGGCGAAACCGAAGTCCTGCGGGTCTCCACGCCCTCGACCTTCGGCGCTCGCTGGCTGGTGCCGCGCCTCAAGGGCTGGCGTCTGCGTCATCCGTCGATCCATCTGGACCTGTGCAACGAGCAGGAGGCCGATGACTTGCTGCAAGGGCGCAGCGACCTGGCGTTCTATTTCGGCCAGGGTTCACGCCCCGGCACCGAATGCCTGAAGCTGTTCGGCGAAGAACTGGTGCCGGTCTGCGCGCCGAGTAGCCTGCCGGACATTCCGTTGACTGATCCAACGCAACTCACCGATCTGGTCCTGCTGCAGAATGCTTCGCGCCCGCAAGCGTGGCACGACTGGTTCGACAGCCAGGGCTATCAGACCGAACACAGCTACCACGGCCCGCGCTTCGAAACCTTTTATATGTGCATCCGCGCCGCGCAGGTCGGTTGCGGCGTCGCCCTGCTGCCGAGGTTTCTGGTGGAAGAGGAATTGGCCGACGGCAAACTGGTCATTCCCTGGCAGCATGCGATGCCCAGCACCGACGCCTATTACCTGGCCTATCCGGAACACGCGGCAGAAGTGCCCAAGGTGCGGGATTTCGTGAAGTGGATGCTGGAGCAGATCGATAGTACTAATGCCGACTGACCTGAGTGAAAACGCGTTGTATTGCGCCGGCTCGGCGAATCGTCACGCAATTACAAACAGGCCATCAACAAACTTGGTTTGAGTGAGTCGCGCGCGCAGGTCGTCATCGATAACCGGATCATCAACGTCATAAAGTCGCACCCGGCGATAAGCATCGATCCGATTGATTTCCTGCCCCAGATACTCCCAAACGACTCGCGAACAAGCCGGAGCCCGATGGTCAGCGGCGGACACACCCATTTTCAGACCGTTGAGCCGTGTGATGCAGCTCTTGAAGCTTGGTATGAGAATGGTCTGGCTGATCTCGTTCGAGGTCAGTGACTCGTAGTCGATAAGAAACAGGCGATCTCTGAGGTAGTAAGCGAACCCGATGTATCGATACCTTTCAAACTCACCTTCGGCACCCGCAATCTGTAAGCACTCGTTTCGCTCATAGACGATGTCTGATCCATCTTCACAGACGTGCACCAGCGAGCACAGAATCGAGCCAGGCTCCGTCATAGCGTGATAGTACTCATAGTAGTAACCAGTGTGCGCCTTGAGCTCCGGCGAGGAGTGTTGACGCAGGTGTCCAAGCATTCTCTGCGGTGCAGTTTGTTCTTCGACTGTGCCGGGTTTCCTAGACCTCATGCCGATCAGTGTGATGAATTGCTCTGTCGGAAGGGCTATTTCAAACGCCTCGACCCCGAAAAAATCGCAGATTCTTTTCAAGTTGAAAGCTGTAGGTACACTATTCCCACACAGATACTTATTGAATTGCCCGCGATTAATTCGAATCTTCCTACAGACTTCCGCGACAGATCTGTAGTGACTGCACAGAAGTCTTAAGTTAGCTGGAAGAAACTCCCACATAAATATCCTTGAAACAGTTTTAGAAGACGCAACCATAGCAGCAACTCGCATCACTTTTAAGCAACTTGCGAAATTGCGGCCTGCGAAATATGGCTGGATATTACGAGCCCTGATATTTCAGGACTTAACCAGCTAATAAAAAACGCCAGCACTTTCAATAGCAAGGAGCTTTGAATGCTAGACATCATCAACGACTTTCTTACGGGAAAGGTTTTGATCCCTGTAGTCCTTGGACTGGGTAGCTATTTCACCATCCGATCAAGGTTTGTCCAGTTCAGATATTTCCTGCACATGTTTACCGTTTTACAGGGCAGTTGGCGCAGCGGCAGTCGCCATCTGAGTTCGCTTCAGGCATTGACCCTCAGCCTCGCCGGGCGGGTGGGCACGGGCAACATCGTCGGGGTAGGGATTGCAGTGAGCATGGGAGGACCCGGCGCCGTGTTCTGGATGTGGATGACAGCCTTGCTCGGCATGTCGAGTAGCTTCTTCGAATGCACACTGGGCCAACTCTACAAACGTAGCGATGGGAATGGCCTGTTTCGAGGCGGCCCCTCTTGGTACATCGAGCACGGTCTGGACAAACGCTGGCTCGGAACAATTGCAGCGCTTCTACTGCTGGTGACGTTTGGATTTGCAATCAATGGTCTCGAATCGCATGCAGTCTCACATTCGCTGAAAGACGCTTTCGGTCTGGCGCCCATGTGGTCAGGACTCACATTGTCCCTGCTGCTCGGGGCAGTTTTTATTGGTGGGATAAAACGAATAGCTGCCGTAGCCGACTTGTTGGTGCCGTTGAAGGTTCTCGCTTACATCGGCGTTACGAGCTATGTGATCGTGCTGCAGTTCGATCAGGTTCCGCCAATGCTGATGACCATCATCCGAAGCGCATTCGGTCTGGATCAGGCCTTTGGTGGATTGGTCGGCAGCGCAATAGTCATGGGTGTGAGACGCGGTGTGTTTTCCAATGAAGCGGGGCTGGGCAGCGCTCCCAATGTTGCTGCCGTGGCGAAAACCGACCATCCCGTGGCACAGGGCGTGGTGCAGGCATTCAGCGTATTCATCGACACGTTCGTGATTTGTACGTGCACGGCATTACTCATTTTGCTTTCGGGTTTCTACTCGCCTGGATTTGAGGGCGACGGTGTTGCGTTGGCACAAAACTCGTTGGCAGCCGTGGTCGGTGAATGGGGGCGAATGTTCATCAGTGTGGTGCTGGCGCTGTTCGTCTTCACGGCGATGCTCTACAACTATTACCTCGGGGAAAACAGCCTTCGGTTCATGTTTGGCGAGCCTCGAAAAACGCTGTTCTTCTACCGATCGCTGGTATTGGTTTTGGTGTTATGGGGGGCGGTAGAGGATCTTTCGACCGTGCTTGCTTTCGCCGACATCACCATGACGTTGCTGGCGCTGGTCAACCTTGTAGCCATGGCACTGCTGTTTAAAGTTTGCCTCCGGATCTTGCGAGATTACGACGAGCAGCGTCGTATCGGAATCAATACGCCCATTTTCGATTCCAGCAAGTTTCTTGATCTTGATCTCGACCCGTTGGCCTGGCCGCCGCGACCAAGAAAACTACAAACAATAAATCGCAGTTCGTCATCGGCAACCAACGAAGTAACTACATGATCAGTTTAAACAATTAAGCCGAGTGCTAAGCCATTCGACCCCGCAATGGCTCAGCAAACCAATATATAAGAACCTCATCAAATCGACTTGAAGAAGAAAAAACTCTTCTACTCATTAAGCCAAAAACAATTATCAGGACGCCCCCGATGAATCGTTATTTCCCACTTAAAGCCAATGCGACCAACAGTCCAACTTACTTGATAGATACACACTCCGCACCCGGCCAGCTGTTCGAAGATGCCTGCTTCAGAATCCGCGCTGCTGTCAGCCTTCTGGAGACCCTGACATCCGTAACCATCAAGGACATCAATGACTCAGATCTGTACCGACTGATACTTCCCGTTTATGTATTACTTCAAGATGGCGTTGACACACTCGACCAGGTTTCCTTCAAGGGAGACTTCACTCATGGCTGAGAAAGCAACCTATGCAATGCTCAGGGCAGCAATGATCAAAGCGGTTGAAACCAACCTCATCCCTAGGCATTCGCGTCTCGCAGAGTACATAAAAAGTTGGGAACGACTTGAGCTGGTCATTCAAGCCTCCCTCGATGTGTATCCCGAACAAAAAGCGGCTGCAGGAAAAAAAAAGCAAAAGCCGTCAAAAACAAAAGCAGGCCACCGAACAAAAAATCGCTAGCAATCTTCATCCAGGATATGCGCCACTAGCGCCATTGATTGATACCGCGCCAACGCGCGGCCCGCCTGGAGACCCCGTTATGAGCGAGAGTGTGTTTGCCGATCGCATCGTGCAGAACCTGCTCGACACCGACTTCTACAAACTGACGATGATGCAGGCGGTGCTGCACAACTACCCCAACGTCGAAGTCGAATGGGAGTTCCGTTGCCGTAACAGTGAAGATCTGCGCCCGTACCTGGCGGAGATCCGCTTCCAGGTCGAGCGTCTGGCCGAGTTGAGCCTGAGCGCCGATCAGTTGAGTTTTCTCGAGCGCATCTCGTTCCTCAAGCCGGATTTCCTGCGCTTCCTTGGTCTGTTCCGTTTCAACCTGCGCTACCTGCACACCGGCATCGAGAACGGCGAGTTGTTCATCCGCCTGCGCGGGCCGTGGCTGCACGTGATTCTGTTTGAAGTGCCGCTGCTGGCGATCGTCAGCGAAGTGCGCAACCGCTATCGCTACCGTGAAACGCTGCTGGAACAGGCCCGCGAACAGCTTTACCGCAAGTTCGACTGGCTCACCGCCAATGCCTCGGCGGAAGAACTGTCGCAGTTGCAGGTCGCCGATTTCGGCACCCGTCGCAGGTTTTCCTACCGCGTGCAGGAAGAAGTGGTGAACGTGCTCAAGCACGATTTCCCCGGGCGTTTCGTCGGCACCAGCAACGTGCACCTGTCCCGCGAACTGGACATGAAACCGCTGGGCACTATGGCTCATGAGTGGATCATGGCCCACCAGCAACTCGGCCCGCGACTGATCGACAGCCAGATCGCCGCCCTCGATTGCTGGGTTCGCGAATATCGCGGCCTGCTGGGGATCGCCCTGACCGACTGCATTACCACCGACGCTTTCCTCGGCGATTTCGATCTGTTCTTCGCCAAGCTGTTCGACGGTCTGCGCCACGACTCCGGGGACCCGGTGCTGTGGGGCGAAAAATGCATCGCCCACTATCACAAGCTCGGCATCGACCCGATGAGCAAGACGTTGGTGTTCTCCGACAGCCTGACCCTACCCAAGTCGCTGGAGATCTTCCGGGCCCTGCGCGGCCGGATCAACGTCAGCTTCGGCATCGGCACCAACCTGACCTGTGACATTCCGGGTGTCGAACCGATGAGCATCGTGCTTAAAATGACCGCCTGCAACGGCCAACCGGTGGCGAAGATCTCCGACGAGCCGGGCAAGACCCACTGCAAAGACCCGAATTTTGTCGCCTACTTGCGACACGTTTTCCAGGTTCCTGCCGTTTCCAGCCTTTCCAGCAAGGAGTGAATTCATGCAAGCCGTACAGCGTGAGATTGCTGAACAGCTCAACGTTCAGCCGCCGTTCGCCGATCACCAGGCCCTCGAAGCGGAAGTCGCCCGCCGCATCACCTTCATCCAGGATTGCCTGACCAATTCCGGACTCAAGACCCTGGTGCTGGGCATCAGCGGCGGCGTCGATTCGCTGACTGCCGGCCTTTTGGCCCAGCGCGCCATGCGTGAACTGCGCGAGCGCACCGGCGATGAGGCCTACAAGTTCATCGCAGTGCGCCTGCCGTACGACGTGCAGTTCGATGAACACGACGCCCAGGCCTCGGTAGACTTCATCGCCCCGGACGAGCGCCACACCGTCAACATCGGCCCGGCGGTCAAATCCCTGGCCAGCGAAGTCGCAGCCTTCGAAGGCAAGCACGCGGTGTCGGTGGATTTCGTGCTCGGCAACACCAAGGCGCGGATGCGCATGGTCGCCCAGTACACCATCGCCGGCGCGGCCCATGGCTTGGTGATCGGCACCGACCACGCGGCGGAAGCGGTGATGGGATTCTTCACCAAGTTCGGTGACGGCGCCTGCGACCTGGCCCCGCTCAGCGGTCTGGTGAAAAACCAGGTCCGGGCCATCGCCCGCAGCTTCGGCGCACCGGAATCGCTGGTGGAAAAAGTGCCGACCGCGGATCTGGAGGACCTGTCGCCGGGCAAACCGGACGAGGCGTCCCACGGTGTGACCTACGCCGAAATCGACGCGTTCCTGCACGGCGAGCCGGTGCGTCAGGAAGCGTTCGACATCATCGTCAACACCTACAAAAAGACTCATCACAAGCGGGTCATGCCGTTTGCGCCTTGAATCCAGGGCATAAAAAAAGCGTCCTTCGGGACGCTTTTTTTTGACCTTGTGTTGCTTACTTCAGGGTCACGGTGCCTTTCATCATCGAGATGTGGCCCGGGAACGAGCAGAAGAAGCCGTATTTCTCGTCAGCCTTGAGCTTGGACACGTCGATGGTCAACGAATCGGTTTCCTTGGCGCCGATGATCTTGGTGTGAGCGATCACGCGTTCGTCACCGTCCTTCAGGTAGTTCTTGTCGATGCCGGCGGCCAGGCCGTCGGTGGCGATCGGCTGCATGTCGGCTTCTTTGCTGATCACCAGGTTATGGCCCATGACGTTCTTCGGCAGGCTGCCGGAGTGGGTCAGCTCGACGGTGAAGGTCTTGCAGCTCTTGTCGATTTCGATGGCCTTGGTGTTGAAGGACATCTGGTCGGTGGAATCAACGGTGGTTTTGCACTCGGCAGCCATCAATTGGCTGCTGGCCAGCGCCAGCAGGGATACCGCAACAACTTTGGAAAACATGGTGAATCTCCAAGGCAGGGTTAACAAAACACGAATGGTTGGAAGACTGCCTGAAATCTTCGCAAGTTCCTATGACTTGAGTCAAAAATTGTATACAACTTTCAGGCTATGACACTCATCGAAACAATCTAACAGCCAGACGTATGGCCGGGTCGTATCTTCAGGGCTCAACACTCATCTGGAGCATCCGTCATGTCCTTCAACAGCCTGTTGTGCAGTCTGCTCGCTGCTTACGCCTGTGGCGCCAGCGGCACCTGTGAAACCCCGAAACGCGAAGTCTAGCCCTTGGATCAAGGCGTGCCAGCCATTACCCTGTGACCGATTGACCCAGGAGGAAGGCATGTCTCTCACATCCGTTTGTGTATTTTGCGGTGCCAACGCCGGCACCACCCCGGCGTACACCGAAGCCGCCATTGCCCTCGGCACAGCTATTGCCGAGCGTAAGCTGACGCTGGTCTACGGCGGTGGCGCCGTCGGCCTGATGGGGATTGTCGCCGACGCCGCGCTGGCGGCCGGTGGCGAAGTGATCGGCATCATCCCGCAGAGCCTGATGGACAAGGAAATCGGTCACAAGAGCCTGACGCGTCTGGAAGTGGTCGACGGCATGCACGCGCGCAAGGCGCGGATGGCCGAACTCAGCGATGCGTTCATTGCCCTGCCAGGTGGCCTTGGCACCCTGGAGGAGCTGTTCGAAGTCTGGACCTGGGGCCAGCTCGGCTATCACGGCAAGCCACTGGGCCTGCTCGAGGTGAACGGTTTCTACAGCAAACTCACTGCATTTCTCGATCACATCGTCGGCGAAGGCTTCGTTCGCGCGCCGCACCGTGACATGCTGCAAGTGAGTGAATCGCCGCAAACGCTGCTCGAAGCCCTCGACAACTGGAAGCCCACCGTCACCCCAAAATGGGTCGACCAGAAACCCGGTTAACCGCCGGGCACCGATACAGGGCAGAATACGCGCCGCTCAACCTCACCTTCGACCCCAGAGGATCGCCCATGGCCAAACCCAATTACTCCTTCGCCAAACGTCAACGTGACCTGGCCAAGGAACAGAAGAAAGAGGAAAAGCTTCAGCGCAAGAAACAGATGGCTGAAGAGGCGGCACTGAACCCTGAGGGTGAAGTGGCGACTGAAGATGATGATGTTGAGACACCGAAAGACCAGGCGCCCGACGCCTGAGCCACATCGGGCTTGATGATCGAATCAGGCTCCATTGATCCGTGACGGGGCTGGCGGCTTCATTGCCGGCCCTTACAGACCCAGCGCTTTGGCAATCGACTCACGATAGCCCCCAGGCAGGTTAACCGGCAGTTGTGCCGGGTCGAACAGGCCAATCTTCTTGTGCTCGTGACTGATGGTCGGCTTGAACTCGCCCAGCAGCTGGCAGCGATAGGTCGAGATAAAGACATGCTTGCCCGGGATGACTTCAAACAGGTAGGAGTCCACCGGCGTCCTCACTGCCACGTTCACGTCCAGCTCTTCTGCAATTTCCCGAGCCAGACATTCCTGCGCCGTTTCACCCAACTCAATCCGTCCCCCGGGTAATTCCCATTCGTCACGCTCGTTGAGCATCAGCACAACCTTACCTTCCGGGTTTTGCAGAACACCTTTGATTGAAACCGGAAACATTGGAAATCCCTCATCAGCCGTTACAACACAGAACCATTAAGGAGCGGGCCACATTTCTGAACTCCGTTATTCCAGTGGCATCACCGTGACCCGCACCTCCGGATCATGGCTCCCTCCCCCCAGAATCACCCCGCGCAACGGCGAGACATCGGAAAAATCCCGGCCCCAGGCCAGGGTGATGTGCTCCAGTGCCGGCTGCACATTGTTTGTCGGATCAAAATCCACCCAGCCCAGCACCGGGCAAAACACCGAGACCCAGGCATGGGATGCATCGGCGCCGATCAACCGTGGCTGCCCCGGTGGCGGCTGGGTCAGCAGGTAGCCGCTGACGTAACGCGCCGCCAGACCGCGTGATCGCACACAGGCGAGCATCAGGTGCGCGAAGTCCTGACAGACCCCGCGCCGCCGCTCCAGCACCTCCACCAGCGGCGTCGCGACTTGGGTCGCTTCGGCATCAAAGGTGAATTCGCTGAAGATCTTCTGCATCAAGGCCTGCACACCCAGCATCAACGGTCTGCCGGCCGGGAAACAGCTCTCCGAGAACTCGACGAAGCTGCGTTTGAGATGCACGTAGGGCGACTGAAATCGGTAGCGACAGGCTTCCAGCAACGAGGCGGACAGCGGCTGGCTGCTGTAGGTCAGCGCGTTGCGGGTCAATTCCCAGGCCGGCGACTGCTGGAAATCCACCACGGGCCGCGCCAGCACTTCGACCGTCAGCCGTGCGTTGACCTGCAATTCATCGTGGGGCCGTTCGAAGGCCAGGCGGGTCAGCGGATTGCCGAAGACATCCTGCTCGTCACGGCGAGTGGTCGGCTCCGGACTGATCAGCAATTGTTGTTCGGTGCAGCGCTGCCAGTCGCATTCGCGCGGCCACAGATGCGCCAGTTGCTGGGCCAGGGACACCGGGCTGTCGTAGCGATAGCAGGTGTCGTGAAAGATCTGGTAATGGGCGCTCATCAGACGGACACCGTACGCTGGCTGACATCATCGACATGGGCGAAATGGCGCAGGGCCAGACGGTCCGACACCTGACTGCTGGCGTCGGCGATCTCCTGCAGCAGATCCGCCAGACCATCGAGGGCCGCGCGCACGCTGGATTCGCCGAACAGCGGATTCTCCAGACAGCTCAGGTCGAAACGCGCCAGACGCTCGACCAGCGGCGGCAATCCTGCCTCCCTCGGCGCACCGAAGTCATCATTCAGCCGCTTGAGGGTGCGGGTCACCAGCTTCAACTGGAACAGCACCGCATGGGGGTTCTGCTCGTCCAGCAGTAACAGGTCGAGCACCGGAATCAACTGCGCCACCGCCAGATAACGCGAGCGATAGGTGATGCTGCTGTTGCCCAATTCCAGCAACCACTCAAGCCCGGCCTGATCGAACGCCCCGGCGCCACGCAAGAAACCCGCGAGGCTGCTGCTGAGAAATTGCAGGCGCTCGATCCGCCGGCCGATCATCAGGAAGCGCCACCCTTCGTCACGGGTCATGTCGTCGAGGGCAAACCCGGACAGCGCCGCGAGCGACATCACCAGCCGGTTGAGAAAATCCAGCAACTCGCCGAAGTCCGGTTCGTCGGTGTCCAGTTCCGCAGCCTCACGTTGCAGCTCCACCAGCGCCTGCCAGTTTTCCCGGGACAACTTGCCGCGCACTTGCGAAGCCGCCCACTGCAAGCGCTGCAGGTTGGAGCGCAGGCTGAACGACCAGTCCTCGCCGAGCAGCGCCGCAAGCAAGCGTTCCGGCAGTTCGCCTTCATCCGGCAGCAGCATCAGCCGCTCGCCCAGATCCACCGCAGCCTGCAGGGCTTGCGGGTCATCGCCGTCGACGTAGCGCGCGAGCATGATCCGCAGCAGCCGCGCGCTGTCGTCGCAGCGCTCGCAGTAACGGCCGAACCAGAACAGGTTTTCAACCACCCGCGACGGCAGATACGGATCGCGTCGCACCAGATCAGGTACGCCGATATTGCGCTGGGCTTTCCACTGCTCACCGCTCGGCGGCCGATCCCCCAGCACCCAGGTGTCCTTGCTCGCACCACCGCGCTGCATCGACACCACTTCGGCATCGGCTTCGGCCGCGACCCGGGTCAGGCCACCGGGCAGCACCCGATAACCATCGTGACTGGCCACCGCGTACATGCGCATGCCGATTGCCCGGGGCTGCAGTTGCCCGTCCTCGGGCTGCCAGATCGGCGCCTGGGACAACTGGGCGAGTTCTTGCGCAACATACGCATAAGGGCGTGCCTGCATGCGCGCAGCGAGACTTTCACGCTGTTTTTCGCTCAGATCCCGGCCAAAAACCGGAGCGAAGCTTTGCGACGGGAACGCCGGTTTGATCAACAGCTCCGGCAGTTTCTCCAGGGCCTGGGCCAACACTGGCGCTTCGCCGCACCACCACGTGGCAATGGACGGCAGAATCAGCTCTTCGCCGAACAGGTACTGATTGATCTTCGGCAGAAAACCCAGCAGCCCCGGCGACTCCAGCACGCCGCTGCCCAGCGCGTTGGCCACCAGCACCCGGCCCTGACGCACCGCGTCCAGCAATCCGGGAACGCCCAGCGCGGAATCGGTGCGCAACTCCAGCGGATCGCAGAAGTCATCGTCGAGCCGACGCAGGATCGCGTGCACCCGGCGCAGGCCGCTGAGGGTTTTCAGGTAGACCGTGGCATCACGCACCGTCAGGTCACCGCCCTCCACCAGCGGATAACCGAGCTGGCGGGCCAGATAAAGATGTTCGAAATAGCTTTCGTTGAAGCGCCCCGGGGTCAGCAACACCACCAGCGGCGCGTCATCGTCGCAGGGTGCCTGACGGGCCAGGGTTTCCTGCAAGGTGCGGAAGAAGCCGGCCAGGTGCTGCACTTTCAGATCCCGATACAACTCGGGGAAGGCGCGGGACACGATGGTGCGGTTTTCCAGCGCGTAACCGGCACCCGATGGCGCCTGGGTACGATCCGCCGTCACCCACCAGCGCCCGTCCGGCGTGCGCGCCAGATCCACGGCATACAGATGCAGAAAGGCACCGTCCGGCGGCGCAATGCCCTGACAGGGCCAGAGAAAGTTGTTGTGGCCGAACACCAGCTCCGCCGGCAGTAAGCCTTCGCGGATCAACCGCTGCGGGCCGTACAGATCTGCCAGCACCGCATTGAGCAGCCGCGCGCGCTGGGCGATTCCGGCGGACAGCTGTTGCCACTCATCGGCGGCGATCACGTGGGGCAGCAGATCCAGTTCCCACGGACGGTCCGCCCCCTTTGGGTCGGCATAGACGTTGTAGGTAACGCCGTTTTCCTGAATCTGCCGGGTCAGCAACGCCTGACGCTGCACCAGTTGCGCCGGGGTGCTGCGCTGCAATTGGTCGACGAGCCGCCGCCAGTGCGGGCGCACCGCTCCGCTGTCGTCGAGCAGTTCGTGATAGGTGCCCGCCGTCAGCGGGTAGCGGTCAAGCAGGTCAGGCATGGAAAGCTCGGCAGCCGGCAAGGAACGGTCAGACTAACGCAGGCACATGACGCCCGGATATACGAAAAATCCGGGGGTCGTGTACGAATCAAAAACGTCGTAAATCGAGAGTCATCGGTAGCTCGTCGGAGATTGTCAGGTTCGGTATCGGAAGTTTCCCCGGCGTGTGTCCGATGCGGAAGAACCGCGCCATGCGCCGGCTCTCCGCTTCGTTGGCATTGACCGGCAGCGTCTCGTAATTGCGCCCGCCCGGATGCGCGACGTGGTACTGGCAACCGCCCAGCGAGCGCTGCATCCAGGTATCGAGCAAGTCGAACACCAGCGGCGCATGCACCGGGATCGTCGGTTGCAGGCAATTGGCCGGTTGCCACGCGCGGAAACGCACACCCGCGACAAACTCGCCAACCCGTCCGGTCGGTTGCAGCGGCACCGGGATGCCGTTGCAGGTCAGCAAATAACGTTGCGGTGGCAGTCCCGTGAGTTTGACCTGCAAGCGCTCCAGCGATGAGTCAACGTAGCGCACCGTGCCGCCCGCCGCGCCCTCCTCGCCCAGCACGTGCCAGGGTTCAAGGGCCTGGCGCAATTCCAGCTCGATACCGTTGACGGCGTAATCGCCGACCTTGGGAAAACGGAACTCAAGGTGCGCCGCGAACCATTCAGCGCGCAGGGGGTAACCGGCATTGTTGAGTTCGACGATGACGTCGGCGAAGTCCTGCTCGATGAAGTGCGGCAGCATGAAGCGGTCGTGCAGCTCCGTACCCCAGCGCGCCAGTTTCGGCGGCGCATAGGGCTCGCGCCAGAACCGCGCCACCAGCGCTCGCAACAACAGCTGCTGCGCCAGGCTCATGCGCGCATGGGGTGGCATCTCGAAACCACGCAACTCCAGCAACCCGAGGCGCCCGGTGGCGCCGTCCGGTGAATACAGCTTGTCGATGCAGAACTCGGCGCGGTGGGTGTTGCCGGTGACGTCGATCAGCAGATTGCGCAACAGGCGATCGACCAGCCACGGCGGGCATTCCTCTCCCGGCGCCGGCATTTGTGCGAAAGCGATTTCCAGTTCATACAGCGCGTCGTTGCGCGCTTCGTCGACCCGCGGCGCCTGAGAGGTCGGGCCGATGAACAGACCGGAAAACAGGTACGACAATGAAGGATGGTTGTGCCAGTAACTGATCAGGCTACGCAGCAGGTCCGGACGGCGCAGAAACGGTGAATCGCCCGGCGTCGCGCCGCCGAGCACGAAATGGTTACCGCCGCCGGTGCCGGTGTGCCGCCCGTCGACCATGAATTTCTCGGTGGACAGTCGGGTCTGGCGCGCTTCTTCGTACAGAAACTCGGTGCGTTCGACCAACTCGTCCCACGTCGCCGACGGCTGCACGTTGACCTCAATCACGCCGGGATCCGGGGTGATGCGGAAATTGCTCAGGCGCGGATCGCTCGGCGGCTCGTAGCCTTCGAGCAACACCGGACAATGCAGCTCTTCGGCGGTGGCTTCGATGGCCGCGACCAGTTCCAGATAATCCTCGACCCGCTCCAGCGGCGGCATGAACAGGTACAACCGGCCTTCCCGGGCCTCGGCGCACAAGGCGGTGCGGGTCAGCCAGTCGGCGGACTCATCGATCTTCGGTACACGCTCGTCTGCCGGAGCCGGCTCACGGTGGTCGTTGAGCTGCGAGGTTTCGGGCAGCTCGGGGAAATCCTGGTTCGGGTCGTTCGGATGAATGAACGGATACTCCGCTGCCTTCACCCAGGGCTGCGAGCCCAGCGGCAGGCGATAGCCCAGCGGTGAATCCCCCGGCACCAGCCGGCAATGTTCATCGCGCAGATACCAGCGCCCGCTCTGCCATTGATCGCCCTTGGCGGTGCGCGCCAGCGGCAACACCTGGCCGATAACCTTGTCCAGCCCCTGACTGAACACCTTGCGCAGCCGCGCACGTTCCAGCGGCTCCTCCAGACGCGAGTCTTCGGCGCTGACGTTGCTCGGCAAGGCGCCCTCGCGCCAGAGGTAATAGAAGTTGTCTTCGTAGGCCGGGAACACGAAGCGTGTCGGCAGTTTCAGGCGCTCGGCGACACTCGCCAGAAAGCGCCCGGCCAGCTCACCCGTAGCGCCGTAATCCTGCTGCTCATCGGCGATCAGTGCGTTGTTGTGCCAGATCGGCACACCGTCCCGGCGCCAGTAGCAATTCAGTGACCAGCGCGGCAGTTGCTCACCCGGATACCATTTGCCCTGACCGAAATGCACCAGCCCTTTGGGCGCGTAATGTTTGCGCATGCGCTGGAACAGTTCGGCGGAGAGCCGGCGCTTGTCCGGACCCAGCGCGGCGGTGTTCCACTCGGCGCCGTCGGGGTCGTCGATGGACACGAAGGTGGGTTCGCCGCCCATGGTCAGGCGCACATCGCCTTCCAGCAGGTCGGCATCGATCTGCCGGCCCAGCGCCTGGATCGCCAGCCATTGCTCATCGGTGTAGGGCTTGGTGACCCGCGGTGCTTCCCAGATCCGCTCCACGGACATTTCGTGGCTGAACTCGCACTCGCAAGGCTCCACCAAGCCACTGATCGGCGCGGCCGAGGACGGATCAGGACTGCAGGCCAGCGGGATATGCCCTTCACCGGCGAACAACCCCGACGTCGCATCGAGACCGATCCAGCCGGCGCCGGGCAGATACACCTCGCACCACGCGTGCAGGTCGGTGAAGTCCACTTCGGTGCCGGACGGGCCGTCGAGGCTTTTCACGTCGGCGGTCAGTTGAATCAGGTAACCGGAGACAAAACGCGCCGCCAGCCCGAGGTTGCGCAGCAGTTGCACCAGCAGCCACGCCGAATCCCGACAGGAGCCGGAGGCGTGTTCGAGGGTGTGTTCCGGGGTCTGCACACCCGGCTCCATGCGGATCAGGTAATTGATGTCTTCGCTCAGACGCTGGTTGAGCGCCACCAGAAAATCCACGGCCGGCAATGGTGTGCGGTCGATGGCGTCCAGATAGGCCTGGAATTTCGGCGTCAGCGGCAGGGTTTCGAGGTACGGCGCCAGTTCTTTTCGCTCATCGGCGGCGTAGGCGAAGGGGATTTTCTCGGCGTAGGGCTCGAGGAAAAAGTCGAACGGGTTGAACACCGCCATCTCGGCCAGCAGATCGACCTCGATCCGCAGTTCGGCGGTTTTCTCGGGGAACACCAGCCGTGCGAGGTAGTTGCCCTGAGGGTCCTGCTGCCAGTTGATGAAGTGCTGCTCGGGCGAGACTTTCAGTGAATAAGACAGAATCCGCGTGCGGCTGTGGGCAGCCGGGCGCAGACGCACGATCTGCGGGCCGAGTTCGACAGCGCGGTCGTAGCGGTAATGCGTGACGTGATGCAATGCGACATGAATCGACACGGCGTGCCTCCTGCGAGCCCAAGCGTATTCGAAAGCGCGCAAGACTTATGCCATGCAGAGGCTTGGGCGCTTTCCCGGAATGCTTAGGGCAGTACAGCACCAAAATCGGGCGATGCGGTGAAATGGTTTGGCACAGTTGCACGCAAATGTTGCAAAGAGCCCCTTCCCCTGACCCTCTCCCGTGATCGTTCCCACGCTCCTGCGTGGGAATGCAGCCCGTGACGCTCTGCGTCACTGGACGCGGAGCGTCCCTAGAGGCATTCCCACGCATAGCGTGGGAACGATCAGCAAAACGCCAACCCGAAGGTTGGCGTTCTGTTTTGGCTCAAGTGCGTTTCAGCGCGGTACGACCGGCTTGCGTGCCGGTTTCGGACCTTTGCCTTTCGCGGCTTCCTTGCGTTCCTTGGCGGCCTGCTGGTTGCGGGCGAATGCCGCGGCCTTGGCCTGCTCACGCTTGTCCCAAGGATTGCCGCCATCGCTGGCGCGTGGAGGAAGACCGGTGTGCTGGGTGAGGATCTTGGTGGTCTTCTCTTTCGCGACCTTGTGGCTGCCGGCCGGTGTCGAGTTCTTGCGACGGGCACTCTGGTAGCTGTCGGTGGCCGGCTGGTGCAGCGGGATCAACTGGTTCTTGCCCGGCCCGATCAGGTCGGCGCGACCCATGCGGGTCAGCGCTTCACGCAGCATCGGCCAGCCCTTCGGGTCGTGATAACGCAGGAACGCCTTGTGCAGACGACGCTGCTCTTCGCTCTTGACGATGGTCACGCCGTCGCTCTTGTAGGTGACCTTGCGCAGCGGGTTCTTGCCCGAGTGGTACATCGCGGTGGCGGTGGCCATCGGCGACGGATAGAACGCCTGCACCTGATCGGCGCGGAAGCCGTTGCCCTTGAGCCACAGGGCCAGGTTCATCATGTCTTCGTCGGTGGTGCCAGGGTGCGCGGCGATGAAGTACGGGATCAGGTACTGCTCTTTCCCCGCCTCCTTGGTGTACTTCTCGAACATGCGCTTGAAGCGATCGTAGGTGCCGATCCCCGGTTTCATCATCTGGTTGAGCGGACCTTCCTCGGTGTGTTCCGGGGCGATCTTCAGGTAACCGCCGACGTGGTGGGTCACCAGCTCCTTAACGTACTCCGGCGACTCGACCGCAAGGTCGTAACGCAGGCCGGAGGCGATCAGGATCTTCTTCACACCCGGTAACGCACGGGCGCTGCGGTACAGCTGAATCAGCGACGAGTGGTCGGTGTTCAGGTTCGGGCAGATACCCGGGAACACGCAGGACGGCTTGCGGCACGCGGATTCGATTTCCGGGCTCTTGCAGGCGATGCGGTACATGTTTGCGGTCGGGCCACCGAGGTCGGAGATGACGCCGGTGAAGCCCGGCACCTTGTCGCGGATCTCTTCGATTTCGCGAATGATCGACTCTTCGGAGCGGTTCTGGATGATCCGGCCTTCGTGCTCGGTGATCGAGCAGAAGGTGCAGCCACCGAAGCAGCCACGCATGATGTTCACCGAGAAACGGATCATGTCGTAGGCAGGGATTTTTTCCTTGCCGTACGCAGGGTGCGGAACACGTGCGTAAGGCATGCCGAACACGTAGTCCATTTCTTCAGTGGTCATCGGAATCGGCGGCGGGTTGAACCAGACGTCGATCTCGCCATGCTTCTGCACCAGCGCACGGGCGTTGCCCGGGTTGGTTTCCAGGTGCAGCACGCGGTTGGCGTGGGCGTACAGAACCGGGTCGTTACGCACCTTTTCCATCGACGGCAGGCGGATCACGGTCTTGTCGCGGGTCATTTTCGGGCTGGCCAGGATCTGTACGACCTTGGCTTCTTCCGGGTCTTCAACCGGCCCCTTCTCCTGCTCGATCGCGCAAGCCTGAGTGTCCTGAGTGTTGACGTACGGGTTGATGATCTTGTCGATCTTGCCCGGACGGTCGATGCGCGTGGAGTCGACTTCGTACCAGCCCGCCGGCGTGTCACGACGGATGAACGCGGTGCCGCGCACATCGGTGATGTCTTCGATCTTGTGCCCGTAGGACAGACGCTGGGCGACTTCGACAATCGCTCGCTCGGCGTTGCCGTACAGCAGGATGTCGGCGCTGGCGTCGATCAGGATCGAGTTGCGCACGCGATCCTGCCAGTAGTCGTAGTGGGCGATGCGGCGCAGGGAGGCTTCGATGCCGCCGAGCACGATCGGCACGTGCTTGTAGGCTTCCTTGCAGCGCTGGCTGTAGACCAGGCTCGCGCGGTCGGGACGCTTGCCGGCCATGCCGCCCGGGGTGTAGGCGTCGTCGGAACGGATTTTCTTGTCGGCGGTGTAGCGGTTGATCATCGAATCCATGTTGCCGGCCGCGACGCCAAAGAACAGGTTCGGCTCGCCGAGCTTCATGAAGTCGTCTTTGGACTGCCAGTTCGGCTGCGCAATGATCCCGACGCGGAAGCCTTGGGACTCCAGCAGCCGGCCGATGATCGCCATGCCGAACGACGGGTGATCGACGTAGGCATCCCCCGTAACAATGATGATGTCGCAGGAATCCCAGCCAAGCTGATCCATCTCCTCCCTGCTCATCGGCAGGAATGGCGCCGGCCCGAAACATTCGGCCCAGTATTTTGGATAGTCAAATAACGGCTTGGCTGCTTGCATGTCGACGACCGGTGTTGAGATGAAAAATCGCGGGCGCGGAATATAGCACAAATTTTGACCAATTCCGACGACCGTGGTCGGTTTCTCCAATTGCCGTTTCCCGCTCCCGGTCCGCTCCCGATTTGTCGCACCTTTCGGGTTCGCAGCAAAACAAGGCAATGACGCCGACAACTGAATCAGTATTCAAGGATGAAAAGACATGCCCGTAAAACCGCCTCCAAGGGGGATTACTACCGCTGAAGTACATGCTCCGCCCTCGCGCCCGGTCAAAGACCCTCTCTTCAGGAGTGACACTGCCTCGCGATTGCCCCCGATCAACCAACCTCCCGTTCCCGACCAGAAACCGGCCAGATTGCCGACCGTCGGTGACCTGGATGCAATAACACCGGCACCGCCGTTGACTGTCAGCGAAATCCCGAATTCGGCAATACCGGTGATTCCAGCGCCGCTTTCATTGGCGGACTATCGCATCCGTCCTGGCGGCTCGCTGCCGGATCCCGACGATCAGGGTCTCATCCAGCTGAAAGGTCGACTTTTCGTCAATACCGAGGATGGCCACGTCCTGCATGTGGGCCAGGACCCTGACAACGGGTTGTTCCGCGCCAAACTGCCCGGCGAATTGAAACCTTCCGGGCCGATCCTGCTGCAGGATCCATTCAGCCTGCGCTGGTTTTCGCCCGACGACGCTGACCTGATCGGTTACCCGTTGCCACAAAAACGTCTGGAAGGCTTTCGCACCCCCCTGGATTTCGCCGGTGCATCGCCAGACAGCGACGGACTACACGGCTTTGAAGGCAAGCGATACGCGGTCATTGAAGGGCATGCCTATCAGGTCATGCGCGACATCGACGCTTCCTCTCCCGCCAGGAAGGTCTGGCGCATCGTCAATTCGAAGGATCCGGTCGCCCACGATGCCGAGAACACTTATCGCGCAAGCCGTGCCGGTGAAACCCTGGCCATTGTTCGAGACACCGATCACGGCTGGGTTTCGAGCCGCTATGGCCTTCTGGGTGGAATGCCCCGGACCGCCACTGCCCGAGCCAACATTGCGCATTTGCTGCAGCGGTACGAGCCCATCAGGGAAGCCTTTGCTGCGCTGCAAGCCTCGGACGCGCGCTTCAATGAACTCTGGGACGTCGCCAAACATTTGCCGGAAGGCAGCGACCTCGAAAGAGCGGAGCTGATCGGACTTGAAGTCCACACCCTCAAACATATCCGCCTTCAGACCGAGTTCGTCCAGTCACTCATCGACAACAAGGACTGGCTGGTCATGATGAAAGCCGGCGGCGTCTACAAAACCGAGCTGCATGAGCAACAGCTGGCCAGGGTCGACTATTTAAACAAACTGCTCGCCATCATGGATCGCCGGGTTTATCCCTCGGTTGCACTGATGACGGTTGATTCGCTGAAAGGCAACCTCGCTCACATGAACAAAAAACTGCGGGTCCTCGATGACCGCCAGGCCGTGATGGATCAGGTACGCAAGGTATCCCGCAGCGCCACATCCGAAATCGAAGAGCTCAACCGGGGAATACCCGGCGTTGATCAGATCAACTGCGCCCGATACAACCTCTGCCTGCGCCTGCTCGCCGATGATCCGACCATCCCGCCGCCGTTCGGAATGCGCAGCTACATGGCCGTCAACCTGTTTGTAGAAGAGCTGCACAACGTTTCCGGACAGTCCCGGCCAGTTGTCCTGCAATTGGCACTCGATGAAATCAGACTGGAAAAAGGCCGTTTCGAAGAGCTGTTGCCGGCTTTGCCCGCCACGAAGACACCCTACCTGCACGAAGCGATGTCCGTACTCGGAACATTCGAGTCGAGGATCGACGGCCAGCTGAACGATATCTACGCCAGGGTCGACAGCAACACCGAATGGCCCGCACTCGATCAGGACGTCGACCTGGACTTCGTGCCGCAGCAGTCCGTTCCGACCGCCACCCCGAGCGCCCCGCGAAAGATCTTCCGGACCCGCCAGCATGGGACTTATCGGGTTCTGGTAGGGGTCAGGCAAGTCGATCCGGACGGTAGCGTCACCATTGACGTTCCAGACCCGTTCAAACCGGAAGATCCGCCTCAACGCTACGAGAAAAGACAGGGCGAATGGCGCCCCATGCGCTCTGCGTCACCAGCGGCTTCCCCTCCCCAACTGCTCGGCCAGGCAACTCAGCTGCTGGCCAGGATCGATGGATTACTGGACGAGGGACTGGCGATGGAAAGCCGCAAGTCCAATCCGACCAGTATTCGGGAATCACTGGACGAAAGCGCCGACGAGCTTCACGGATTGGCCAGCCGTCTGGAGAGCATCGAGGGTATTGCCAGCGATGCGCAGGCCGCCAGCGTCATCGCTCGCCTGAAAGCAGCCGGTGATTCGCTCAGTACAGCGGGACGCGACATCATGGTCCGCATGTACAAGGACAAGGCAGTACTGGACGTGTTGCGACTGAACTACCTGCTCGAACATTCGCAGCTCAATGTCATCAAGATCGTTGCCCGCAAGCAGCTGGGCAAGGGTAAGGACAAATCATTTCTCGACGTCTATTCGATCAATGACCGCTCCGCCAATACCCCGCTATGGGAGGCCCACTTCCATTACGACCGACAGGATCGCCCGGCGCTGGATTACACGGTCAGGGGAGCACACATGAAAACACTCGCCCAGGCCGGAGTGGGCAGCGCATTTCAGCAACGCCAGGAGCAGGCGGGCCTTGCCCACCAGCCCATCTGGCGGGAATACATCAGCCCGAAAGTTGCGCAAAAGCTCTTCGACTGCGCAAGCGAACCGGCCGCCGGTACACCGGTTCGGCAATAGCCGCCAATGCGCATCACTCCGACCAAGGGAGCTGATGCAACCATGATTCAAGGATGAATAACCATGCCAGTAAAACCGCCCTCCAGGGGCAACACTACCGTAGACGTACATACACCTCCTTCACGCCGAGCAAACGAGTCGCTTCCCGGAGCCGATCCGACTCGGTTCTCCTCGCCGGTGATCCATCATCGCGAACGCCTCGGCGGGTCGGGCAGAACGCAGGCGGATATCGATCTGGATGCCATCGCACCCGCGCCGCAAGTGAACATCAGCGAAATACCTTCCACAACGCAAAACATGCCAGCGACGCGGCCCTCTCTGGAGGAATACCGGATCGCGTCTGATGTCCAGTTGCCTCAGCCCGATGCCCAGGGATTCAGGTGGTTCAAGGGACGGCAGTTTGTCGACATGCTCGACGGCAGCATCTTTCTGGTCGGCCTGGACAGCGAGAGCGGCCTGTACCGCGCCAGGCTGAGCAGTGAGCGAGTCCCGTCCGGCCCGCTGCTTCTGCAAGACCCCGACAGCAGGCTCTGGTACCCGATGGTCGATCTGGAGTCGATGACCTTCAGTCTGAGCAGCCGTCGCCTGGAAGACTTCCGTACCTCTCTGGACTTTTCTAACCAGGTGCCTGACAGCGATGGATTGCATCGTTTCGAAGGCAAGCTCTACCTGGTCATCGACAATCAGGCTTATCAGGCCATGCATGATGTGGAGGCATCCTCGCCGAACCTTCAGGTGATGCGCATCGTCCGGCCCCAGGATGCGGTGGCCCGGGACGAGCACAACCGATATGTCGCCACGCGCCCGGGCAGGTCGGAAGCTGTTTTCTATGATGAGCGGATCGGCTGGAGCGGACTGGTCGTCGGCGGCGCAGGGGGGATGTTTCCGGGACGGGGAAACACCTCAGGCAATCCGTCCGGCGCTCAACTGAACGCCGCGCTCGGCCGGTTCCTGCAAACGCATCTGGGGCGTCTTCGCAAGCTTTACCCGGCCCTTGATGAGCCGGGGCTCAGAGCCGCCATGGATTCACTGGGAAAGGATGTCGAAGGTGGACTGAAACGACTGGAGGCCGAATTAGCGACTCTGAAAGAGGATCTGGTGGCCTGGATCCAGCAAACCGCCGAGGCTTCACAGGCCCACAAGCACTGGGCAGTTCGTGTAAACGATCACATCCTGCGTTGCTGGCGCCGAGAATCAGGCACGATTCTCTGGCTGCCGGAGGGCGGAGGAGGAGCACTTCCGCCCCTGAAGGTGAGTTTTGGGCATATCGAGGTTTTGAAAATCAAAGGCATAGCCTGGCCAGGCACCGGCGATGACTTTCTGACACATTTCCCACGACTTACCCGCCTGAGCATTGTCGAATCGGGGCTCACCGCAGTTCCTGACTCGATCCGCGCGATGCCCGAACTGACCATGCTCGATCTGCACTCCAACCGGATTGTGCTGGATCAAAAAGGTGCGCAAGCACTCGGCAGCATGGTCAGGCTCAAGCAACTTGATCTGTCGGGTAACCCCCTGGGCATGACACCTGACTTCAGCAACATGTCCGAGCTGAGAAATCTCAATCTCAGCCATACAGGAATCGATCAGTGGCCAGCGGGATTACGGACTCAAACCGAAATGGACCAGATCGACCTGCGCTCCAACCGATTGCGCGAGGTCCCGCCCGAGCTGCTCGACCCAAGCGGTGAACAAGGGCTCACCCAAGTCCGGATCAATGCCGTCACACTGCTGGACGGCAATCAGTTCTCCGAGGGCTACTGGCAGCATTTCGACCGCTTCTGGGAGCTCGCCTCGAATCGATATCCCATCAACGAGATCTACACCGTCAAAGATGCCTTCATTCTTCCCAGCCCGTTGGTAAAGCGACTTCAGAACATCCACCCCCATAAAAGCATCCACGAGGCCCGAGAATTCCTGAGCGGCCTGGGGCCGGATACGGAAGCCACAATTACACGGCTCGAACGAGAGTTTCAGACCCTGGAAAGTCAGTTGAATGCCTGGTCGTTTTCCGGTGGCGGTTCCCGGCAGCGCTACGTGCGGGCAAACCAGATGCAACTCGATCCCGACAGACTGGGCGATCGTTACAGGGCGAAAACACGAATACTCGCTTGCTGGAGACGTGAAACACCGCAAAAGTACGCCGCCGATGGAACGCCCATAGGCCTGGAACTGAAACTGAACGGTTTACGCCTGGACAGCGTACCGGATCTGAACGACGTTGATTTCAGTCATGTCGGTTCACTGAAACTGAGCGGCATGAACCTGAGCGTTTCCCCGGATGGTTTCCTGGCGAGGTTTCAGCATGTCCGCTGGCTGGACATGTCGAACAACCAGTTACGCGAGCTTCCTGCCGCGATCGGACAAATGCATGCCATGACGCGGCTGTCCCTGCAAAACAATCGGATCACGCTGACGCCGGAAACAGCTCGCATACTCTCCGAACGCGTAACGCTGCGAGCATTGATGCTCAACGATAATCCACTGGGCATCACTCCGGACTTCAGCGCAATCACGGATATGCGCTCGCTGAACCTGGGCAACACCAGCATTGATACCTGGCCGCCCGGGCTATTGGCACAACCGGCGCTGGAAGACATCCTGCTGTACGACAATCGGATCACGACAATTCCGGACGCAATCATCGACCCTCCCGATGCACTGCTGCTCCAGCAGCTTCGAGTAAACAGTGTGACCGACGTGAGTGGCAACCCGCTGTCAGAAGTCTCCCTGGAGCGCATCCAGCGTTTCCGCGACCGTGTCGCTGCTCAGAGACTGGTCTCGGGTGACTTGAGTCGCTTGCTCTCGATAACTCGCGCCCAGCCGTCGCTGAATACACAAGCATTCCTGGAAAACACTCTTCTCAGAAACGCACTTCCGTCAGCGCATTCACCTTCGGACGGGCTCTTGCGCTGGACTCAAGGCATGCCTGCACAGCAGGTTGCGCTGAAACGGGAACAGTGGCAAAGATTGATCAGCCAACAGGGGGCGCAAGCTTTCTTCACCGTGTTGCAACGCCTGAACGCCGGCCCGGTCGCACACCCGGATTTGCAGCGCAGGGTCTGGAACGTTCTGGATTCGATCAGTGAAAACAGCGCTGAATCGGATCAATTGCGTCGGGATCTTTTCGATCGTGCCGGCGAACCGGCCTGCTGCGATCGAGCGGCCTTCTCCTTTGGCAATCTCGAGGTTCTGACCATGGTCTACAGCGCCCGCAAACAAGCCGGGGATCACGCGCTGGGCCCGCAACTGGTGCATTTGTCGCGCCGTCTGTTCCGTTTGCAGGAAGTCGACAGACTCGCTGCGGAAGATATTCAGCGCAGCGAAGCAATCGTCAGGGATCCGCAGGTTTCCGAGGAGGAAAAACGACCGCACGTCCTGCGTTTGCAGGAAGAGGTCGAAATCAGACTGGCCTATCGATTCGGGCTCAAGGACTCCCTTGAACTTCCGGGCCAGCCAGAAAACGTCAGTTTCATCGGGATGGGTCGCGTTACCCGCGAAATGCTGAGCGGGGTTTATAAAGCCGTGATTGACCTGGATAACTCGCCTGCGGAACGCCAGGCTCTGCTTTCACGCGAATTCTGGAAAGACTACCTGACGAGCAAGTATCGACAGCAATTCGAAGAGCAGCGCGAGCCTTATCAGGCCCGACTCGCCGAGCTGCATGAAAGCCTCGAAGCCAAACAACTGACCATGGAGCAATACCAGGCGAAAAGCGATGATCTGCAAGGACAACTGGCAATAGATGAAGCGACATTGATGCAGACCCTGACCCGTCAGGAGCTGGACCAACCCGCTGCTCCCGATGATTCGCACGTTTCGGGTTCGCAGCCAAACAAGGCAATGACGCCGACGACTGAATCAAGTATTCAAGGATGAACACCCCATGCCAGTAAAACCGCCCTCCAAGGGCAACACTACCGTAGAAGTACATACACCTCCTTCACGCCGAGCAAACGAGTCGCTTCCCGGAGCCGATCCGACTCGGTTCTCCTCGCCGGTGATCCATCATCGCGAACGCCTCGGCGGGTCGGGCAGAACGCAGGCGGATATTGATCTGGATGCCATCACCCCTGCGCCGCAAGTGAACATCAGCGAAATACCTTCCACAACGCAAAACATGCCAGCGACGCGGCCCTCTCTGGAGGAATACCGGATCGCGTCTGATGTCCAGTTGCCTCAGCCCGATGCCCAGGGATTCAGGTGGTTCAAGGGACGGCAGTTTGTCGACATGCTCGACGGCAGCATCTTTCTGGTCGGCCTGGACAGCGAAAGCGGCCTGTACCGCGCCAGGCTGAGCAGTGAGCGAGTCCCGTCCGGCCCGCTGCTTCTGCAAGACCCCGACAGCAGGCTCTGGTACCCGATGCTCGATCCGGAGTCGATGACCTTCAGTCTGAGCAGCCGTCGCCTGGAAGACTTCCGTACCTCTCTGGACTTCACTGACGCGGTGGCGGATGACAACGGGATATACGCGTTCGAAGGCAAGCGTTACGTCGTCATTGAAAATCAGGCCTATCAAGTCATGCAGGATATCGATGCATCCTCTCCTCAACAGAAGGTCTGGCGCATTGTCAAACCCACGGATCCCGTGGCAAACGACGATACAAATATCTACAACGCGAGTCGGCCCGGTGAAACCCTGGCGATTTCCCGCGGCGAGGCGAACGCCTGGTTTGCAGTATCCGTGGGTCTGAAGGGAGGAATGCACCGTCGTCGGGGAGTTCAGATACCCCAGGTCCAACATGTGGGATGGGAACCCTTCGAGGCGGCTCACGCAGCAATCAACCAGTCAACCGATGTCGCCAATGCTCTCTGGGTAAAGGCTTTTGCCCTCCCCGTTGGAAGTGCCGAACGTACCTTGAGCTTTGCCGAACTTGAATTGCTCCTGTTCAAGCACACCCGACTGCATGATGACTTTGCAAAAAGGTTCATCGACCACGAGGACTGGAAGCATCAAATCAAAGAAAGATTCACCACACAGAGCTTGCAGAAAATCTGGATGGACAGAGTGGTGGCCCTGAACAGCCTCCTGCAAATAATGGATTTGCGAATCAAGCCCAGCGTACAGGCCTACAACCTCGATAGTTACAGGAAACTCATTGGGCATTACAACAGGAAGCTCAAGCTGCTCGACATCCGTCAAACGGTGGTGGATCAGATCAAACAAGTTGCACCGAGGCGATCAGTTGAACTGGACGAAATGAACCGCAGCGTTCACGGAGCCGACGAGGTCAATTGCAACAAGCTGATAGCCTACCTGTACCTGTTTGCGAACAACCCCGAAAACCCTGCCGGCACAGGTATGCAATCGGCGCGGGCTGCCCGCCTGTTCAGCGAAGACCTGGAAAATGTGCCCAGGCGAGAGCAACCGCCCGCGCTGCTGTTGGCCCTCGATCAGATCAAGGCAGAGAAGATCCGTTTTGAAGCGCAAGTGGCCTCCGAGACGCCTGAAAACACTGCTCACCTCAGAGAAATCATCGCGCTGACCGATTTGTTCGAGAAGAGAATCGAGAGCACGCTGACCGAGATCTTTGCCACCTTTGACCGCAATACCGAGCTTCCCCGTCTTGATCAGGAGATCGATTTCGATTTTGTTCCTGCACAACCGGTCCATGCGGAAGCGGCGCCTCCCCCTCCTCCAAGGAAAATATTTCGAACCCGCCAGCGCGGCACCTACAAGGTACTGGTGGGAGAACAGGAAATTGCCCCAGACGGCAACGTCACCCTCAAGGTGCCTGATCCTTTCCACCCGAACAATCTGCCTCAGCGATACGAAAAACGCGAAGGTGAATGGTTGCCCGTACGCCCGCCGATTGGCGCAACGACCAGGCTACAGCTGCTTGGCGAAGCGAACCGCTTGTTGGCCGAAGTCAAAACTCATCAGGACGAAGCAAGAGCCAAGGAAACCGGAAAAACCAACCCGACGGAAATCATCGAGTTTCTGGGTACCGAGGCGGACCGACTCAACGAGCAGGCACGTTTGCTTGAACACCACAGCAAGGGAACCGAGGACCGCGAGATCACGGGGCTGGTCGGTCGTCTGCGAAACGCTGGCAATTTATTGACCGCCGAAGGACAGAAGATCCTGATACGGATGTACAAAGATCGGGACGTGCTGGACATACTGCGCCTGAACTATCTGCTGGATCACGCGGAGCTCGGCGCGACCAGGACTGTTGATCGCCAGCCGGTAGGCAAAGGCCAGAACAAATCATTTCTGGACGTTTATTCCATCACTGATCGATCCGACGGTTCACCTTTGTGGGAAGCCCATTTTCACTACGACAGGAAGAACAGCGTCGCGCTGAACTTCACGGTCAAGGGTGCCCATCTCAAAAAGCTTGATCAGGCCAGACGGGGCGCATCGTCCCAGCGCCAGGATGAGCAGGCCGGCTTGCCGCACATCCCGATCTGGCGTGAATCGTTCGACGGCAAAACGGCACGAAAAATATTTGAACTGGCGAAATAGGACCGCCCTTCTCTGACAATTCAGCCGACCTGTAGCAACGATTGTCGGAAGCATCCGTTTCAACCGGCTGATGCAGTCGGTTGAAACGCTTAGTCCTTACTCGTCATCGTCGAAGTTATAGCTACCCGGGGCAAGGTTCTCGAAACGGGTGTATTTGCCGATGAACGCCAGGCGGATGAAGCCGATCGGGCCGTTCCGCTGCTTGCCGATGATGATCTCGGCGATGCCCTTGTGCTCGGTTTCCGGGTGATACACCTCGTCCCGGTACACGAACATGATCACGTCGGCGTCCTGCTCGATCGCTCCGGATTCCCGCAAGTCGGAGTTCACCGGGCGCTTGTTGGGACGTTGTTCCAGGGAACGGTTGAGCTGCGACAGGGCGACTACCGGGCAGTTGAATTCCTTGGCCAGGGCTTTCAGGGATCGGGAGATCTCGGAAATCTCGTTGGTCCGGTTGTCACCGCTGGAACCCGGGATCTGCATCAGCTGCAGGTAGTCGATCATGATCAGGCCGATGTCGCCGTGCTCGCGCACCAGACGCCGGGTCCGGGCACGCATCTCCGACGGGCTGATGCCGGCGGTGTCATCGATGAACAGCTTGCGGTCGTTGAGCAGGTTGACTGCCGAGGTCAGGCGCGGCCAGTCGTCATCTTCCAACTGGCCGGAACGCACCTTGGTCTGGTCGATACGGCCGAGGGACGACAGCATACGCATGATCAGCGATTCGCCTGGCATCTCGAGGGAGTACACCAGCACGACCTTGTCGCTGCGCAACACGGCGTTTTCCACCAGGTTCATCGCGAAAGTCGTCTTACCCATCGACGGACGGCCGGCGACGATGATCAAGTCGGCCGGTTGCAGGCCGCTGGTCTTCTCGTCGAGGTCGGTGTAGCCGGTGGACAGGCCAGTGATCGAGTCGGCGGTGTTGAACAGGGTATCGATGCGGTCGATGGCCTTGGTCAACAGGTCATTCACACCCACCGGGCCGCCGGTTTTTGGCCGGGCTTCGGCAATCGCGAAGATCTGCCGCTCGGCTTCGTCGAGGATTTCCTCGGCTGTGCGACCTTCGGGATTGAAGGCGCTGTCGGCAATTTCGGTACTGATACCGATCAACTGACGCAACGTCGCACGTTGGCGGACGATCTGCGCATAAGCCTTGATGTTGGCGACGGACGGCGTGTTTTTCGCCAGTTCGCCAAGGTAACCGAGGCCGCCGACCTGCGAAGTCTGACCTTCCTTGTCCAGTTGCTCGGCAAGGGTCACGACATCGATCGGCAAGTTCTGATCGGCCAGTTTGGCGATCGCACGGAAAATCAGACGGTGGTCATGTCGGTAGAAATCGCCGTCGGAGACTTGATCGAGCACGCGTTCCCAGGCGTTGTTGTCCAGCATCAGACCACCGAGTACAGCCTGTTCGGCCTCGATGGAATGCGGCGGCACCTTCAGCGCGGCAGTTTGCAGATCGTATTGCTCGGGAGCGGAGATTTCGTTCATGGCCACTTTTTAATCAGGAAAAGCAGGGAGTGCAGAAAGACAAAGGGCACGACCTGTAAACAGGATCGTGCCCGATGTTAACCGTCTGACGGACAGGCCGCCAGTCGATCAGGGTGTTGCTTAAGCTGCTACCACGACAACGCGCACGGTGGCTTCAACTTCGGCGTGCAGGTGCACGGCCACGTCGAATTCACCCACGTTGCGGATGGTGCCGTTCGGCAGACGAACTTCGCTCTTCTGCACTTCAACGCCGGAGGCGGTCAGTGCGTCAGCGATGTCGTGCGTACCGATCGAACCGAACAGCTTGCCTTCGTCGCCAGCGGTGGCAGTGATGGTCACTTCCAGCTCGGCCAGTTGGGCAGCACGGCTTTCAGCCGATGCTTTACGGTCTGCGGCGGCTTTTTCCAGCTCAGCGCGACGCTCTTCGAACGCGGCCAGGTTGGCAGCGGTCGCAGCGGTGGCTTTGCCGAAAGGCAGCAGGTAGTTACGGCCGTAACCGGCCTTAACGTTTACTTTGTCGCCCAGGTTGCCCAGGTTGGCGATTTTTTCCAGAAGGATCAGTTGCATGTGGAAATCCTCTTAACTTTTAACCTTCACCGTTCGCGTTATCGGTGTCTTTCGACACCCGACCGCGAAAATCAATCAGGCTGTCGACAATGGCCAGAACCACGAGCAACGGATAGATCAGCTGCATGAACAGCAACAGCGTCACGTACAACCCCACCAGCCAGAAACCGGCCAGTCGCCTTTGCGCCACCAGCCCGTGAATCAGGGCCAGCCCGGCGAACACCAGCGGTACACTGCACAACGGCGTCAACATGGCCATCTGTGCACCGAGATTCGGGCCCAGAAGCATCAACGCCAGCAGCAACATCGCCGGCCCCAGCGGGATCCGGATGGCGCGAAACTCGCGACCAAAACCACCCGGGTTGTACAACAACGCCTGCCAATAACGCCCGACAATCAGGCTCAGCACGCTGACGATCTGCAACAAGGCCGCAATCAGGCCGGTCAGGACCGGTGCGATCAGCGACGCGAAACGCGCCTGCTCGTCTACCGACAATTGTTGGTAGGCATCACCGAGAAGCGCGGGCATGACCTTTACCAAGGCCTGCGCCAGCATCTCGATCTGGGGCGCGAACGCCGCCCCGAGCACCACTGAAAACACCAGCCCCATGGCTACGCTGACCAGCAGCGTACGGACCCAGGACTCGCTTGCGCGCAACACCAGCGCAAGCCCCGAAGACCCCAGCAGCACCAGAAGTGCCCGTGGGTCATCGGCATACAACCACCAGATCAATGCCGGCAGCAGTCCCAGCGACACGACGCCCAGGGCGTCGGTCAATCCGCGCCGCAGAAGCACCAGGCTCCCGGCGGCAGCACCCAACCAATACAACAACGGCAATGTTGCACACCCGGCCACTACGAGAGTGGCCTGCATACGGCCGCGCATGATGAACTCAGCTAAGGCACGCATGCATTCAATCCTTTGCTACTTGTCGACTGCCCGGTCTCAGCGGCCGTGGCTGTCGGTGTAGGCCAGCAGGGCCAGGAAGCGGGCGCGCTTGATAGCGGTGGCCAGCTGACGCTGATAACGAGCTTTGGTACCGGTGATGCGGCTTGGAACGATTTTGCCGGTCTCGGATACGTAGGCTTTCAGAGTGTTGAGATCTTTGTAATCGATCTCCTTCACGTCTTCAGCGGTGAAGCGGCAGAATTTACGACGACGGAAGAAACGTGCCATTTGATAGGCTCCTTAAAAGGTCCGTGGATTACTCGTCAGCGTTATCGCTGTTGTCGCTGTCGCTATCGCTGTCATCGCCATCGGCGCTGCCATCGTGCTCAGGACGTTCGCGACGCTCACGGCGCTCACTGCGGTTTTCTTCAGCCTTGAGCATCTCGGACTGGCCGGTAACGGCTTCGTCGCGACGGATGACCAGGTTACGGATCACAGCATCGTTGTAGCGGAAGTTGTCTTCCAGCTCGGCCAGGGCCTTGCCAGTGCACTCAACGTTCAGCATCACGTAGTGAGCCTTGTGAACATTGTTGATTGCGTAGGCCAGTTGACGACGGCCCCAGTCTTCCAGACGGTGGATTTTGCCGCCGTCTTCTTCGATCAGCTTGGTGTAACGCTCAACCATGCCGCCGACTTGCTCGCTCTGGTCAGGGTGGACCAGAAAGATGATTTCGTAATGACGCATGAATGCTCCTTACGGGTTGTAGCCTGCCGCTCAAAAACGGTCAGACAAGGAGTGAATGACACTTATGGACTTGCTGGCGCGGGGCACATGCATGCCTGCCGCCACAGCAAGGGGCGCAATTGTAGAGAAGGGACTGAAGAGGTGCAAGGCAATTGGTGATTATTTGAACAGTCGCACTTTCTGCCACACCAGAAAACACTGTGGGAGCGAGCCTGCTCGCGATGACGGCTTAACATCCAACAATGATGCTGAATGTAACTCCGCTTCGCGAGCAGGCTCGCTCCCACATTTATGACGCCGTGAGGCTTAAGCCTTTTTAGCCGCCTTGGCCTTGGCACCGCGCTGACGCTGGGCCTCGAACAGGCACACGCCGGTCGCAACCGAGACGTTGAGACTGCTGACGCTACCGGCCATCGGCAGGTGCACCAGATAATCGCAATGTTCACGGGTCAGACGACGCATGCCTTTGCCTTCGGCACCCATGATCAGGATGGTCGGACCAGTCAGATCCTGGTCATAGATGCTGACTTCGGCCTCACCCGCCGTGCCGACAATCCACAACCCGCGCTGCTGGAGTTTTTCCAGGGTGCGAGCAAGGTTGGTCACCGCCACCAGAGGAATCACCTCCGCCGCGCCGCAAGCCACTTTACGCACCACAGGGGTCAGGGTGGCCGACTTGTCTTTTGGCACGATGACCGCCAGCGCACCGGCGGCATCCGCCGAACGCAGGCAGGCGCCGAGGTTGTGCGGGTCGGTCACGCCGTCGAGCACCAGCAACAGCGGCGCGCCTTCGGTGCGATCGAGCAGCTCGTCCAGCATCGCCTCGCCCCAGACCTGGCTCGGACTGACGTCCGCCACCACGCCTTGGTGCACGCCTTCGACCCAGGCGTCCATTTCGCGGCGCTCGGCCTGACCGATCTGGACCCGGTTTTCGTTGGCCAGCTCGATCAGCGTCTGCACCCGCGGATCGTTGCGACTCTCGGCCAGCCAGATCTGCTTGACGCGTTTAGGGTGGTGACGCAGCAACGCTTCTACCGCGTGAACGCCGTAGATTTTTTCCAACTGACTCATGACTTCGCCTTCGGTTTACGCGCCCCGCCACTTTTGGCTGGAGCGGAACCCGCTTTCGGCGGGCCTTTACGGTGTTTGCTCGGTTTGGCTGGCTTGCCGCCGGAAGCCTTGTCAGGCACCGACCGTCCGGTCTTTCCCCCGGACGCCGCTTTACCACCGTTTTTGGCGTCGGCCAGCAAGGCCTTCTTCATTTCACGGCTTTTGCGCAGTTCGGCGTTTTTCGCCACGGCATCGCTCGGACGATAAGCCTCGACGGCTTTTTCCTTGGCCGGGCGACGGCTGGCGGATTTTGCCGGAGCCTTCTCTTCCAGAACCTTCGCTGCAGGAGCGGTCGTCTCGGTGCCACGCTTTTTGCGGCCGATCGGCGCGCTGATGGTTTTTTCAGCCATCTCGAAGTCGATCTTGCGCTCGTCGAGATCGACGCGCATCACCCGCACCTCAACGGTATCGCCAAGACGGAAGCTGCGACCGGTGCGCTCGCCCGCCAGGCGGTGGTGCACAGGGTCGAAGTGGTAGTAGTCACCCGGCAACGCCGTAACATGCACCAGACCTTCGACGTAAATATCGGTCAGTTCGACGAACAGCCCGAAACCGGTCACGGCAGTGATCACGCCCGGGAACGATTCGCCCACGCGGTCTTTCATGAACTCGCACTTGAGCCAGTTCACCACGTCGCGGGTCGCTTCGTCGGCACGGCGCTCGCTCATCGAGCACTGCTCGCCGAGTTGCTCCAGCGCTGCTTCGTCGTACGGATAGATGCGCGCCTTCGGAATGGTCATCGCACCGGCACGGCGAACGTGCGGGGTGTCCTGTTTCGAATGGATCACGCTGCGGATCGCCCGGTGCGTGAGCAGGTCCGGGTAACGACGGATCGGCGAGGTGAAGTGGGTATAGGCTTCGTAATTCAGGCCGAAGTGGCCTTCGTTCTGGGCGCTGTACACCGCCTGGCTCAGGGAGCGCAGCATCACGGTCTGGATCAGGTGGAAATCCGGACGATCCTTGATGCTGGCCAACAGTGCCTGATAGTCCTTCGGCGACGGACCATCCTTGCCTTTGTGCAGGGACAGGCCGAGTTCGCCGAGGAACGCGCGCAGCTTTTCCAGACGCTCCGGTGGCGGGCCGTCGTGGACGCGGTACAGTGCAGGGATTTCGTGCTTTTTCAGGAACTCAGCGGTGGCCACGTTGGCCGCCAGCATGCATTCCTCGATCAGCTTGTGCGCGTCATTACGGGTAGTCGGACGGATTTCGGCAATCTTGCGCTCGGAACCGAAGATGATCCGGGTTTCCTGCGTTTCGAAATCGATCGCGCCACGCACATGACGGGCAGCCAGCAATACCTTGTACAGCGCGTAGAGTTGCTTGAGGTGCGGCAGGACGTCGGTGTATTCACCGCGAAGCTTGCGCCCTTCGGTCGCCTTCGGCGTTTCCAGCATCGCACTGACCTTGTTATAGGTCAGACGGGCGTGGGAATGGATCACCGCTTCATAGAAGCAGTAGTCGGTCATTTCGCCGGACTTGGAGATGGTCATCTCGCAAACCATGGCCAGACGATCGACGTGCGGGTTCAGCGAGCACAGGCCGTTGGAGAGCTGCTCCGGCAGCATCGGCACCACGCGCTCGGGGAAGTACACCGAGTTGCCGCGCACCTGGGCTTCGTTATCCAGAGCCGAACCGATCTTCACATAGCTGGAAACGTCGGCAATCGCCACGTACAACTTCCAGCCGCCGGAGAACAGGCGCAGCTTGCCTGGCTTGGCTTCGCAGTAGACCGCGTCGTCGAAGTCGCGGGCATCTTCGCCATCGATGGTGACGAACGGCAGATGGCGCAGGTCGACGCGCTTCTCTTTGTCTTTTTCTTCGACTTCCGGCTTGAGCTTGCCGGCTTCCTTCAGAACGGCTTCAGGCCAGACGTGCGGAATGTCGTAGGTGCGCAGGGCGACATCGATTTCCATGCCCGGCGCCATGTAGTTGCCGACCACTTCGATCACATCACCTTGCGGCTGGAAGCGCGGCGTCGGCCAGTGGGTGATTTTCACCTCGACGAACTGACCGATCTGGGCGTTGGCGTTACGGCCCGGCGTCACCAGCACTTCCTGCTGGATCTTCGGGTTGTCCGCGACGACGAAGCCGATACCGCCTTCTTCGAAGTAGCGGCCGACGATGCTTTCGTGGGCACGGGACACCACTTCGACGATCACGCCTTCGCGACGACCGCGACGGTCCAGGCCGGAAACACGCGCCAGGGCACGGTCGCCGTCGAACACCAGACGCATTTGCGCCGGGCTCATGAACAGGTCGTCGGAGCCGTCATCCGGCACCAGGAAGCCGAAGCCGTCCCGGTGACCACTGATGCGACCGAGGATCAGGTCGAGCTTGTCGACCGGCGCATACGTGCCGCGGCGGGTGTAGATCAGTTGAGCGTCGCGCTCCATGGCGCGCAGGCGGCGGCGCAGGGCTTCGATCTGGTCTTCTGTGGTCAGACCAAATTCTTCGACCAGTTGCTCGCGGGCAGCAGGCGAACCTCGATCAGCAAGGTGCTGAAGGATCAGTTCGCGGCTGGGAATAGGGTTTTCATATTTTTCCGCTTCACGAGCGGCCTCGGGATCGAGGGACTGCCAATCGGCCATTAGAGAGTTTTCACCTTGTCTATATGCGGGTTAGTTTGGCATAGGCGCCATCAAACGGGAAATTTCAGACTATAAAGGCCTTTCTAAAGCCCTCTATCGACGTTCGAAAGCCGTTTTGAACACCGCTGGTAAAAAAAATCATTTTTTTTGCCGGCAGGGGTTTACAGTTAAAAAGTCGCTCCGTATAGTGCGCGCCATCGACGACGCACACACGTTGACGAGATGCCCAGGTGGTGAAATTGGTAGACACGCCAGCTTCAGGTGCTGGTGACCTTACGGTCGTGGAAGTTCGAGTCTTCTCCTGGGCACCAATTTCGAGTTTGAGACTAGATCAGTTTCAAGACTCACACAAAAACCCGCGAAAGCGGGTTTTTTGCATTCTGCGCCCCGCTTTTTCTGAAATTGATTTATTAAAATCAAATCAGGGGTTTACAGATCAAAAGGCGCTCCGTATAGTGCGCCACATCAACAGCGGCGACGCTGAAGATGAAGCCCAGATGGTGAAATTGGTAGACACGCCAGCTTCAGGTGCTGGTGACCTTACGGTCGTGGAAGTTCGAGTCTTCTTCTGGGCACCAATTCAAATTCAAGATCACGATCTTGAATCTCACAAAAACCCGCGAAAGCGGTTTTTTGCGTTTCCGGGGTTTGGAAAACCTGAATCCCAACGCCTATCAGACCCACCCCCTCCCCGCAAGGCGCACTTGAGAAACAATATCGTTTATCATTGTTGCAAGTTTTTGCAATGCGACAGTGAGGAACCCTGCGAATGATGTTTCGAAATACCCTGCGCCGCGGCTTGACCTTCACCCTGCTCGGCCTGGCACTCGCCACTCCCCTCACCCAGGCTGCCGACAAGGTTTCCCTGACGCTCTACAACGGTCAACACAAGGAAGTCGGCGACGCGATCGCCAAAGCCTTCGAAGCCAAGACCGGCATTCACGTGAATGTGCGCAAGGGCAGCAGCAACCAGCTGGCCAGCCAGATCATTGAAGAAGGCGACCGCTCGCCCGCCGACGTCATCTACACCGAAGAATCCCCGCCGCTGAACAACCTCGGCAAGCAAGGCCTGCTGGCCAAGGCTGACGATGCGACCCTGGCCGTTCTGCCGAAAAAATACGTCGCCGGCAACGGCACCTGGATCGGCGTCACCGCCCGGGTTCGCGTGGTGGCCTTCAACCCGAAACTGATCGACGAAAAAGACCTGCCGAAATCGGTGCTGGATTTCGCCGATCCGCAGTGGCAAGGCAAGGTCGGCTTCGTCCCGACCAGCGGCGCATTTCAGGAACAGGCTGTCGCCATCATCAAAAAGCACGGTCGCGAAGCCGCCGAAGAATGGCTGACCGGTCTGCGTGCCTTCGGCAAGACCTACAGCAACAACATGGTCGCCCTCAAGGCTGTGGAAAACGGCGAAGTCGCCACCGTGCTGGTGAACAACTATTACTGGTTCGCCCTGCAGCGGGAGAAAGGCCAGCTTGATTCCAAACTGCATTACTTCACCGGCGGCGATGTCGGCGGCCTGATCACCGTATCCAGCGCAGCGGTGCTGAAATCCAGCAAACATCCAAAAGAAGCCCAGCAATTTCTCGCCTACATGGCCAGCGAAGAAGGCCAGCGCGTGATCACCCAGACCACCGCCGAATACCCGCTGCACAAAGGCATGGAATCGGATCGCGGCCTCAAGCCGTTCAGCGAACTGGAAGCGCCGGACGTCACGCCGGCCGATCTGGGCAACGCCGAAGAAGCGCTGGAGCTGGAACGTGAAGTTGGCCTGAACTGATGACCGCATCGTTATCCGCCCCCTCTACACGCGGGGGTTACGTGCCACGGCGCAAGCGGCCGTCGATCTGGCTGGTGCTGCCGGTGTTGTTGCTGGTGGTCATGAGCCTGTTGCCGCTGGCCTACGTCGGGCTCAAAGCCTGGCAGGCGGGCTGGACCGAAGCGCTGCATTTACTGTGGCGCCCCTATGTGTTCGGCCTGCTGCGCAACACGCTGGCGCTGATGGTTGGCGTGACCGTGACTTGCGGCGTGATCGGTCTGTCGCTGGCGTGGCTGCTGGAGCGCAGCAACTTGCCGGGGCGACGGCTGTGGGGCGTGATTCTTTGCCTGCCGTTCGCGGTGCCGGCATTCGTCAGCAGCTTTACCTGGGTTTCGCTCAGCGCACAGTTCGAAGGACTCGGCGGGGCGATCCTGGTGATGAGCCTGTCGAAGTACCCGCTGATCTTCCTACCGGTAGCCGCCACGCTGCGCAATCTTGATCCTTCTCTTGAGGAGTCCGCTCGCACCCTGGGACAGAATCGCTGGGGCGTGTTTTTCCGCGTCACCCTGCCGCTGCTCTGGCCTTCGCTGCTGGCCGGCTCGTTGCTGATCGCATTGCACATGCTCGTGGAGTTCGGCGCACTGTCGATCATTGGCCTGCAAACCTTCACCACTGCGATCTATCAGCAATTCGAACTGGAATTCAGCAATGCCAACGCGGCGATGCTGTCGGCAGTGTTGCTGGCGCTGTGCCTGATGCTGTTGTGGCTGGAGTTGCGGGTGCGCGGCAAGGGACGACATGTACGTACCGGCCAAGGTGCGGCGCGTCGAGCTGAACAAGTGCGACTGGGCCCTTGGGCGATTGCCGGTCAGCTGTATTGCCTGATGCTGGCGATTGTCGGCAGCGGGATTCCGCTGGGCATGCTGGCCTACTGGCTCGCCGTGGGATCGTCAGCGGCATTCCCGGTTGCGGCGATCACTGAAGCCTTGCTGTCCTCATTGGCACTTTCGCTCGGTGGCGCTGGATTGTGTCTGGTGCTGGCGGTGCCGGTCGGACTGCTGGTGGTGCGCTACAAGGGCCAACTGGCGATCTGGGCCGAACGCCTGCCCTATCTGCTGCACGCCCTGCCGGGATTGGTAATCGCGTTGACGCTGGTGTATTTCGCCCTGCATTACGTGCCGGCGCTGTACCAGACTTCCGCGCTATTGCTGATTGCGTATGCACTGCTGTTTCTGCCGCTGGCTCAGGCGCCGATCCGCACGGCGTTGAACAAGGCTGCCCCGCAACTCGAAGAAGCCGCCCGCACCCTCGGCGCCTCTTCGTTCACGGCGTTCTGCCGGGTGACTTTACCGATCATCTTCCCGGCACTGGGCGCAGCGTTTGCGCTGGTGTTTCTGGATGCCATGAAAGAACTGACGGCTACATTGCTGCTGAGTCCGACCGGGCTCAACACATTGGCGACTGAAGTCTGGGCGCATACCGCAAATGTCGAGTTCGCAGCGGCGGCGCCTTATGCGGCGTTGTTGATTGTGGTGTCGGGATTGCCCGTCTACCTGCTGACAACTCGGATGTATTTGAGCCGATAAAAAAATCGCAGCCGAAGCTGCGATTTTTTTGCCCGCTACATCAAGCTCGGAACTGCCCCAGACTGGCCTTGAGTTGCGCCGCCAGACCATCCAGCACCTTGCCGCTGGCCGTGGTCTCGACGACCGCCTGTGCGGCTTTCTCGGCCTGGGCATGAATCGTTTCGACGCGCCCCCGCACAGCCTGCGCGCCTTGCGCCTGATGCGCCGCTGCCTGAGTCGCCAGGCCAATCGCCGCATGCACCTGCTCGACCGACGCCTGCACCGATTGCTGCAACCGCGCACTGTCACGCAGCACCAGCAAACCTTCGCTGGCCTGACGCCCGGCCTGACCGATCGCCTCGACCGCTTCACGGGCGCCCTGCTGCAGAGCCACGATGTGCGCTTGAATGTCTCCGGTGGAGCTTTGGGTCTTGCTCGCCAGCGCTCGGACTTCGTCCGCCACCACTGCAAACCCGCGACCGGTCTCGCCGGCCCGGGCCGCTTCGATGGCAGCGTTTAGCGCCAACAGGTTGGTTTGCTCGGCGATGCCGTGAATCACGGTCAGCACCACTTCGATCTGTTCGCTCTGCTGCGCCAGCCGCTCGATGACTTTCGCCCCGGTGTCGACCTGCCCCGCCAGCGCCTCGATCAGGCTGCCGACCTTGGCCGAGGTGCGAGTGTTCTCGTCAGTGGCCTGACGAATATCGACCACCTGCTTCAACGCCGCCTGCATCGCATGGCTTTCCGACTGAGCCTCATCGGCCATTTGCGACAGCGCCCGCAGACTTTCGGCCACTTCATCACGCTGCATCCCGGCCGCTGCGTCGGCCCCGGCGTTGCGCAGGGTCATGGCGCCGATTTCCACACCGGTGCGCTGAGCCACATCCCCGGCCTCGCGCACGATCGGCTGCAACTTGTCCACAAAGCGATTGACCGCCGAAGCCATGTCGCCGATTTCGTCCTTGCTGTTGATCTGCACGCGCTTGGTCAGATCGCCCTCGCCGGCTGCCAGATCATCCATGGCAGCGTTGAGCATTTTCAGGCGATTGACCACTCGATGACCGAGCACCACCGCCAGCAGCAACAGCACCCCGGCACCGACCAGCGCCAGGCCCATACCGATACGCCAGCGCAGAGTTGCTGCAGCGTCCTGTACGGTACTGGTGGTGTTGGCCTTCATTTCGGCAGCCGTGGACTGCGCCGATTGCAGGCGAGCCTGCATGGCGGTGGCACTGTCGGCAGCAGCGCCTTTGAGGCTGTCGCCGACCAGTTGATCGCTGCTGGCAATCAACGCCGTGAAGCGCTGATCGAGCGCCGCCAGATCGGTTTCAACCGAGGCGGTCGAGACGCCCATCAGCACTTTGCCGATTTCCACGCCATTGGGATTGATCGAAGCTTCAAGGTAGTAGACCGACGGATCGTTCTTCGCCGCATCCAGCACTTTATCCAGCGCCCGCTCGCCCTGACCCTTTTCCAAAAGGGCCTTGTTGATCGGGTTTTCGCGGTTGAGGTAGCGAGTCAGATGCTGGCCGGTGGCGTCGTCATACACCACGAACAGCACGTTGGGATTACGCTGGGCCCGGCGGGCGAATTCGGAAAGGGTCGGTACGTCGCTGTCCCACATGGCACGGGGCGCCACGGAGGCCAGCAACTGAGCCATGTCATTGGCCGAATCCTTCAGGTCTTTTTCCAACGTCGCACGCAGTTGCGCCTGCTCTTCCTTCAGACGCGAGGAAAGACCGGCGGTAAGACGCTGACGGGTACTCGAGGAGAGGTTGTCGAGACTCGACGTGACTTCGCGCCCGGCCTGCTCCAGCTCACCGGACAACTTCTGGCTATCGGCGCCCAGGCGAGTGCCGAGATCGGCTTCCAGCGCGGTCACGGTGCTCCGCGTCAGGGCGACGGCCACCAGCACTTGCACCAAAAGAGCGATACCAAGGGTAACGAACACGGGCCGCAACAGACGGCTTTGTAACAGTGAGAGAACGGCTGACACTTTGAATCCCTCTACGTCTGACGCCATTAATTTGATGGCACTCTTGTAGACAGAATCACAGCAAAGGTCATGCCGTCCAACAGGCATAAACGACAAAGGCCCCGATGAAGGGGCCTTTGTTTTTTACATCAACGACTTATCAAGCGAACGGATGACGCAGAACGATGGTTTCGTTGCGGTCCGGCCCCGTCGAAATAATGTCGATCGGCGCGCCGATCAACTCTTCAACGCGTTTGATGTAGGCACGAGCGTTAGCCGGCAGCTCTTCCAGGGTCTTGGCACCCACGGTCGACTCGCTCCAGCCTGGCACTTCTTCGTACACAGGCTGCAGGCCCACGTAGCTGTCAGCGTCAGTCGGAGCAACGGCGTTGCCTTGTGCATCCTTGTAGCCGGTGCAGATGTTGATGGTTTCCAGACCGTCGAGTACGTCCAGCTTGGTCAGGCAGATGCCCGAGATGCTGTTCACATCGATAGCGCGACGCAGGATAACGGCGTCAAACCAGCCGCAACGACGGGCACGGCCGGTGGTAGCGCCGAATTCGTGACCTTGCTTGGCCAGGTGCGCACCGACTTCGTCGAACAGCTCGGTCGGGAATGGGCCCGAACCTACGCGAGTGGTGTAAGCCTTGGTGATGCCCAGGATGTAGTCCAGGAACATCGGACCAACGCCCGAACCGGTCGCCACGCCACCCGCGGTGGTGTTGGAGCTGGTCACGTACGGGTAGGTGCCGTGGTCGATGTCGAGCAACGAACCCTGGGCGCCTTCGAACATGATGTCTTTGCCGGCGCGACGCAGGTCGTGCAGCTCGGCAGTCACGTCCAGCATCAGCGGCTTGAGCAGCTCGGCGTATTCCTTGCACTCGGCCAGAGTCTTTTCGTACTCGATGGCAGCCTCTTTGTAGTAACCGACCAGCATGAAGTTGTGGTAGTCCACCAGCTCACGCAGCTTGTCTTCAAAGCGCGGCATGTTGAGCAGGTCGCCGACACGCAGACCGCGACGTGCAACCTTGTCTTCGTAAGCCGGGCCGATGCCGCGACCGGTCGTACCGATCTTCAGCTCGCCGCGGGCCTTTTCACGGGCCTGGTCCAGCGCCACGTGGAAGGACAGGATCAGCGGGCAGGAAGGGCTGATGCGCAGGCGCTCGCGCACCGGTACGCCTTTCTCTTCCAGCTTGGTGATCTCGCGCAGCAGGGCGTCAGGTGCAACCACCACGCCGTTGCCGATCAGGCACTGCACGCCTTCGCGCAGCACGCCCGACGGGATCAGGTGCAAGACGGTTTTTTCACCGTCGATCACCAGAGTGTGACCGGCGTTGTGGCCACCCTGGTAGCGCACTACGGCGGCAGCATGTTCGGTCAGCAGATCAACGATCTTGCCTTTGCCCTCATCACCCCATTGGGTGCCCAGGACTACGACATTCTTACCCATAACACTTGTCCTCATTCGCGCAAACTTGGTGCCGGCGTCAGCCGGCAGGAAAACTCAAGAAGCCAGTGGCGATACTTGCCAAAGCCCGTTCTGCTGGATCAATTGCCGGTCGCAGTCCGCATCACGGGCGGCGGCCAAAGGTTGTCCAGGCAACGCCTGAACGACACGCTGACCCTCACTGCGCAACTGGCAAACCTGCTGCCAGAGTGCCGCATCCGTACTGTCAGGCATCCAGATACCGCCAGACGGTAGCTCGATCTCAGCACGCCCCAGGGTCACCAGGGTTTTCAAATCGGTGGAGAAGCCCGTAGCCGGACGGGCGCGACCGAAGTCGGCGCCGATGTCGTCGTAGCGACCGCCCTGGGCGATGGACTGGCCAACACCTGGCACGAACACCGCGAACACCACACCGGTGTGGTAGTGATAACCGCGAAGCTCGCCGAGGTCGAAGTACAGCGGCAGCTCCGGGAAGCGCACCGACAGACGCTCGGCGATCGCCAGCAAATCTTCCAGCGCCGCCAGTACCGGTGCCGGCGCATTGGCCAGACGCTCGCGGGCAGCGCTCAGCACCTCACGGCCGCCGCACAGGTCGACCAGCGCACGCAGCATGCCGGACAGATCGGCCGGCAGGCCTTCGGTCAGGGTAATGACCTCGTCGATGGCCTTGCGTTGCAACGCATCGAACAACTGCTGCTCGACTTCACCCGAAAGGCCAGCCGCCTGGGCCAGACCGCGATAGATGCCGACATGCCCGAGGTCCATGTGCACGTCCGGCACATCGGCCAGTTGCAGCATGGCCAGCATCAGGCTGATGACTTCGACGTCGCTGCTCGGGCTGGCATCGCCGTACAACTCGGCGCCCAACTGGATCGGGCTGCGCGAGGACGACAAGGCACGCGGCTGGGCATGCAGCACGCTGCCGGCGTAGCACAGACGGCTCGGGCCTTCGCGACGCAGGGTGTGCGCATCGATGCGCGCCACTTGCGGCGTGATGTCGGCACGGAAACCCATCTGCCGGCCCGATTGCGGGTCGATGACCTTGAAGGTACGCAGATCCAGGTCCTGGCCCGCGCCGGTCAACAGGGATTCCAGGTACTCGATATGGGGAGTCACGACAAACTCGTAACCCCAGCTCTGGAACAGATCCAACACCTGACGACGCGCAACTTCAATGCGCGCCGCTTCCGGTGGCAGTACTTCTTCGATGCCATCTGGCAGCAGCCAGCGGTCTACCGTTGCCATTACGCCATTCCCCTTAGATCCGGGCGGCCAGCCCGAGGGCGAGCCTTGAGTGAAGCAGAAAATGACCGGCCCGTTCAAAACGCACGCGCATGAACGACGCGGCGAAAGGCCTGTTACCGGCTTCGCCCATCACTTTCCTCGAAAAACTGTCGGGCCATTCAACCCGATCTTCTGCAACAAAAACAGCAATCAAACGTGCAGACGCAAAAAAGCCGGGAATTTCCCGGCTGCCGCATCATACACACGTTTTCCCAAAGGATCACCCCGCCCGAGATATTAGCCGCCGGGCGGAATGATTCAGGTCAACGTCGTATCAAGGCTTGGACTTTTCCAGGTAACGGAAGAAGTCGCTGCTTGGGTCGAGGACCAGGACGTCGGATTTGTTCGCGAAGCTTTCACGGTAGGCACGCAGGCTACGGTAGAAACCGTAGAATTCCTGATCCTGGCCGTAGGCCTTGGAGTAGATCGCAGCGGCCTGGGCATCACCGTCACCGCGAATCTCTTCGGATTCACGATAGGCTTCAGCCAGCAGCACACGGCGTTGACGATCGGCGTCGGCACGGATGCCTTCGGCCAGCTCGTTACCCTTGGCGCGGTGCTCGCGAGCTTCACGCTCACGCTCGGTGCTCATACGTTCGAACACGCTGCGGTTCACTTCTTTCGGCAGATCGATGGCCTTGACCCGGACATCGACCACTTCGATACCCAGCTCTTTTTCCGCCATCTTGTTCAGCGATGCGGTGATGTCAGCCATCAGTGCATCACGCTCACCGGACACGACTTCGTGCAGGGTGCGCTTACCGAACTGGTCACGCAGACCCGATTCCAGTCGACGGGACAGACGCTCGTCGGCGATCTGCTTGAGGCCGGACGTTGCGGTGTAGAAGCGCTCGGCATCTTTCACGCGCCACTTGGCGTAGGCATCGACCATCACGGCTTTCTTTTCCAGCGTCAGAAAACGCTGTGTCGGTGCATCCAGCGTCATCAGACGTGCGTCGAATTTACGCACCTGGTTAACGTAAGGAACCTTCACATGCAGACCTGGCTGAACATCAGCCTGAACCACGCGACCGAATTGCAGCAACACCGCGCGCTCGGTCTGAGCGACGATGTAGAAGCAGTTCCAGCCAACCAATACCACAAAAACGCCAACGATCAGGGCGATCAGCGATTTATTGCTCATCAGCGGGTCTCCCTTGTACGCGACTGCGGCACGTCAGTGACATGCGGCGTGACGTCCGTGTTGTTACTGGCGGCAGCCGAACCGGTGACCGGTGCATTGCTGCCCGAGCTGTTCTGAATCATCTTGTCCAGCGGCAGGTAAAGCAGGTTGCTCTGGCCGTTCTTGTTGCCGGTCACGAGCACCTTGCTGGTGCTGCTGAAGACTTCCTGCATGGTGTCCAGGTACAGACGCTGGCGAGTGACCTCGGGCGCCTTGCGATACTCGGCAACCAGTTTGGTGAAACGATCTGCCTCACCCTTGGCGCGCGAGACCGTTTCGTCACGGTAACCGTTGGCATCTTCAAGGATACGCTGGGCCTGACCACGGGCTTCCGGCACCACGCCGTTGGCGTAGGTTTCAGCCTGGTTGCGCGAACGCTGCTCGTCTTCACGGGCGCGGATCACGTCATCGAAGGCTTCCTGCACTTCACGCGGTGCCGCTGCGCTCTGTACGTTGACCTGGGTGACGGTGATACCGGTGCGATAGGTATCGAGGAAACGTTGCAGACGCTCCTTGATCTCGCTGGCCATCAGCTCACGACCTTCGGTCAGCACCTGGTCCATTGCAGTGGAGCCCACCACATGGCGCAGCGCACTGTCGGTCGCATGTTGCAGGCTGATTTCCGGCTGGTCGACGTTCAGCACGAAGTCCTGCAGGTTGCTGATCTTGTACTGCACGGTCAGCGGCACTTCGACGATGTTCTCGTCTTCGGTCAGCATCTGGCCCTGCTTGGTGTAGGCACGCTCACGCGTGACGTTCTCCATGTACTTCTTGTCGATCGGCGGGAAGTAGATGTTCAGGCCGGGACCGACAGTCTCGTAGTACTTGCCGAAGCGCAGCACCACGGCCTGCTCCTGCTCGTCCACGACGTACACCGCGCTGTACAGCCAGACGGCCGCCAGCACGACCAGGCCGATGCCGAGCAGGCCGCCGAAGCCGCCGCTCTTGCCCGAGCCACCACCGTCATCACCGCGTTTTTTTCCACCACCGAACAACCCGTTCAGGCTTTCCTGCAGCTTTCGGAAGGCCTCGTCGAGATCCGGCGGTCCCTTGCGGTCGCCGTTGTTGCGACGCTTGCCACCCCAAGGATCCTGATTGTTCGAGTTGCCACCCGGCTCATTCCAAGCCATAGCGCTCTCCATCTGATAAAGCAAAGACGCACCCACGGCGCGCCGACCAATGCTACAGAATGCCTGCCGTTGCGGCACAACCGCTTTGTCAGGCTTTTATTGCAAAGTGTGTTGCTCGATGAACTCCGTCGGCACAACGCCTTCACGACTGACCAGTCGATTGAGCTCCGAGCGTGGCAATCGAACGGCCAGCAAGCTGACACCTTCTTCGTCGTATTCTTCTTTCTGTACCGCGCCCAACTCGAAAAACTGTGCACGCAGACGCGCAAACCGCTGAGGCAAACGCAAGGTACCCACGAACAAATCGCTGCCGAGCAATTCGGCAATGGCTTGCTCAAGCAATTCCAGACCGGTGCCATCACGGGCTGACAACCAGACCCGCTGGGGCTTGCCGTTTTCATCGCGCTGGATTTGTGGCTCAACGCCTTCAAGCAAATCGAGTTTGTTATAGACCTCGAGGATCGGCAAGTCCTGGGCACCGATCTCGCCCAGTACCACCATCACCTGCTCGATCTGCAACATGCGATCCGGTTCGGCCGCATCGATCACGTGCAACAGCAGGTCGGAGTTGCTCGACTCTTCGAGCGTAGACCGAAATGCCTCGACCAGTTTGTGCGGCAAATGGCGAATGAAACCCACGGTGTCGGCCAGGACAATCGGCCCCAGGTCGTCCAGATCCAGACGGCGCAGGGTCGGGTCGAGCGTGGCGAACAGCTGGTCAGCAGCGTACACGTCGGACCTGGTCACGTTATTGAACAGCGTGGATTTACCGGCGTTGGTATATCCCACCAGAGACACGGTAGGGATATCCGCACGCGAGCGGCCGCGACGCGACTGTTCGCGCTGGCTGCGCACTTTTTCCAGTCGGCCCTTGATCTGGCGCAGGCGTACCCGCAGCAGTCGCCGGTCGGTTTCGAGCTGGGTTTCACCCGGGCCGCGCATGCCGATACCGCCACCCTGACGCTCAAGGTGAGTCCAGCCGCGGACCAGCCGGGTGCTCATGTGGTCAAGCTGGGCCAGTTCTACCTGGAGCTTGCCCTCATGGGTACGGGCGCGTTGGGCGAAAATATCGAGAATCAGACCGGTACGGTCGATCACGCGACACTCGAAAACACGTTCGAGGTTACGTTCCTGACTGGGCGTGAGGACGTGATTGAAGATCACCAGATCGGCTTCTTCGGCGTGGACCAGGTCGCGCAGTTCCTCGACCTTGCCGCTGCCAATCAGGTATTTGGCGGTTGGCCGATGACGCGGCACGTTAAAAAACGCAACGGTCTCGGCGCCAGCCGAATTTGCCAGTTCCTGAAACTCCTGCGGATCTTCGCGCGCCTCAGGGTCCTGTCCATCCAAGTGAACGAGGATGACTCGTTCACCACCACCGTGGCGCTCAAAGAACAAAGGAGACTCCTATCAGGCGTTACCTGGCTCAGCGTCACCTGCTTCGGATTCGGTTGCGCTTGGCAGACGAATTGGACGAACCGGCACCACTGTAGAGATAGCGTGTTTGTAAACCATCTGGCTGACGGTGTTCTTCAGCAGGATAACGAACTGGTCGAACGACTCGATCGTGCCTTGCAGTTTGATCCCGTTCACCAGGTAGATGGAAACCCCCACTTTCTCTTTACGTAAAGTATTCAAGTAAGGGTCTTGTAGCGAATGCCCTTTTGACATGTGCCGCACTCCTTTAAGGATTCAATATAAAAAATAGGTAAACAGATGGCTTTTGCCGCCACACCCCCAAGGATAGACGGCAATTGCAAGGACTCAGCTCAATATGGAGATCGTCCCAAGGTATTTCAAGGCGCGTGGCAGATTGTCGCAATCCAGACTGTCGAGCCAGTGTAAATCTTTCCAGCTGCGCAGCCAGGTGAACTGGCGTTTGGCCAATTGGCGCGTGGCGATGATGCCCCGCTCCTGCATCTCGGCCGACGTCAGCTTGCCATCCAGGAAGTCCCAGACCTGGCGGTAGCCTACCGCACGTATAGACGGCAACCCGGCATGCAGGTCACTTCTATTACGCAGGGCTACGACCTCGTCGATGAATCCCTGTTCCAGCATACTTGTGAATCTTTGTTTAATGCGCTCGTGCAGTACCTGGCGATTAGTTGGTGCAATCGCCAGGTTCGCGACAGTATAGGGCAATTGTTGCAGTCCCGATGCGGCCGCTTCAGCACTTTGCGCAGATTGTTGCAGGCGTAGCGCAGTCATGCTCTGACCGCTGACCCGGTAAACTTCCAGCGCACGACTCAGTCGCTGTGGATCGTTCGGATGGATGCGTGCCGCCGACTCGGGATCGATGACCGCCAGTTGCTCGTGCAGGGCTTGCCAGCCAAGGCGTGCAGCCTCTTCTTCAATCTGCGCGCGAACCTCGGGATCGGCCGCCGGCATGTCCGCCAAACCGTCGATCAAAGCCTTGTAATAGAGCATCGTGCCGCCCACCAGCAGCGGAATTTTTCCGCGTGCGGTGATCTCGGCCATGGCCTCCAGCGCATCACGACGGAAATCCGCTGCCGAATAGGCTTCGGCCGGATCGAGAATGTCGATCAGTCGATGAGGGAATTCGGCCAGCAGTTCTTTGGAAGGCTTGGCGGTGCCGATGTCCATGCCGCGATAGACCAGCGCCGAATCGACGCTGATCAGCTCGCACGGCAGCACCTTGGTCAGCTCGATGGCCAGGTCGGTCTTGCCCGCAGCGGTCGGGCCCATCAGGAAAATCGCTGGAGGAAGCTGGCTCATCAACGACCGCGCAGGAACAGTTTGTCCAGATCGTCCAGGCCCAGTTGGGTCCAGGTCGGTCGGCCATGGTTGCATTGACCGCTGCGTTCAGTGTTTTCCATGTCACGCAGCAGGCCGTTCATTTCCGGCAGGGCCAGACGCCGGTTGGCGCGGATCGCGCCGTGGCAGGCCATGGTGCCGAGCAGTTCGTTCAGATGCGCCTGAATCCGGTCGCTGGTGCCGTATTCCATCAAGTCCGACAGCACATCGCCCACCAGTCGGTTGGCTTCGGCCTGTTTGAGCAAGGCCGGGATCTGCCGGATGGCCAGGGTTTCCGGGCCAAGGCGCTGCAATTCAAAACCGAGGCGCTGGAACCATGCCGCATGTTCTTCGGCGCAATCGGCCTCGCGCTGACTGACCGCCAGCGATTCCGGCACCAGCAGCGGCTGGCCGCTCAGGCCTTCGCTGGCCATGGCAATCTTCAGGCGCTCATACATGATCCGCTCGTGAGCGGCGTGCATGTCCACCAAAACCAGGCCCTGGGCGTTCTCGGACAGAATATAGATGCCCTTGAGCTGCGCCAGCGCATAACCCAGCGGCGGGATGTCTTCCTGACCGGCCGGCAGCGCGTTGGCATTCGCTTCAGGCAGCGGCGCAAAAAACTCGCGATACGCGGCCTGGGCCTCGGCAACCGGCACGGTCGATTGCGGACGCGGCGTGTATTGATACTGATAAGCGCCGCCCGCACTGGCGCCCGACGAGGTATTGAACGCCGGCTGCGCTTGCGGCTGCTCCAGCAACGCATTGGCCGCCAGACGCATTTCGCCCTGCGGTCCGAATTCACCGGCTTCAAGGCCGGTCGGCCGGACGATCGCGGTGGTCACCGCACCGGCAAGCTGATCTTCCGGGCGCACATCACCGAGGGCCCGGTGCAAGGTGCCATACAGGAAGTCATGCACCATGCGCCCGTCACGGAAGCGCACTTCGTGTTTGGTCGGGTGCACGTTGACGTCGACCGCTGCCGGATCAACCTCGAAAAACAGTGCGAACGTCGGATGCCGGCCGTTGAACAGCACATCGCGATAAGCCTGACGCACCGCGTGGGCCACCAGCTTGTCGCGCACCGCACGGCCATTGACGAAGAAATACTGCAAGTCCGCCTGACTGCGGTTGAAGGTCGGCAGACCGACCCAGCCCCACAAATGCAGGCCATTGCGTTCGATTTCGATCGGCAACGCCTGCTCGAGGAAGCCCGAACCGCAGATCGCCGCTACACGCCGGGCGCGGGCCGCGTCATCGTGGGCTTCGTGCAGGCTGAGGATGGTCTTGCCGTTGTGGCGCAGATGGAACGCCACGTCGAAACGCGCCAGCGCCAGACGCTTGATCACTTCCTGCAGGTGATCGAATTCGGTTTTTTCAGTCTTGAGGAATTTGCGGCGTGCCGGGGTGTTGAAGAACAGGTCACGGACTTCCACCGACGTGCCGACCGGGTGCGCCGCTGGCTGCACGCGAGGCGCCATGTCGCGGCCTTCAGTCTCGACCTGCCAGGCCTGATCGGCGTCGCGGGTACGCGAGGTCAGGGTCAGACGCGCCACGGAGCTGATCGAAGCCAAAGCCTCGCCCCGGAAACCCAGGCTCATCACCTGTTCGAGGTCTTCCAGGTTACGGATCTTGCTGGTGGCGTGACGGGCCAGGGCCAGCGGCAGGTCATCAGCGGAAATGCCGCTGCCGTCGTCACGCACTCGCAGCAGTTTGACGCCGCCCTGCTCGACATCGACGTCGATACGCTTGGCGCCGGAGTCGAGGCTGTTTTCCAGCAGCTCCTTGATCACCGAGGCCGGGCGTTCGACTACCTCACCGGCGGCGATCTGGTTCGCCAGCCGCGGGCTGAGCAGTTCAATGCGGGCAGCGTTCAGGACCTGGTTCATTCTTTGGACGCCAGTTCGGTGCCGGGAATGGTCAGGTGCTGACCGACTTTCAGATCATCGCTTTTCAGATTGTTGGCACTACGCAGTGTGGCCGGCGAAATCTGATAACGCACGGCAATCATCGCCACGGTCTCACCCGGACCTACCCGGTGATCACGCGGTCCCTGAGCGATCTTGCCCGAATCACGCAGCCAGGCGATGTAAGTGCCCGGTGGCGGATTCTGCTGGAAGAACTGGCGCACGCCGCTGCTGATCGAGCGCGCCAGCGCCTGCTGGTGGCTCGCTGCCGAGAGTTTGCTCGCTTCGTTGGCGTTGGAGATGAAGCCGGTTTCCACCAGGATCGACGGGATGTCCGGCGATTTCAGCACCATGAATCCGGCCTGTTCCACGCGCTGCTTGTGCAGCGGGGTGACCCGGCCAATGTTGGTCAGGACTTTCTGACCGACGTTGAGGCTGGAGGTCAGCGAGGCGGTCATCGACAGGTCGAGCAGAACGCCGGCCAGCATCCGGTCCTTGTCGTCGAGGCTGACGTTGCCGGCACCACCGATCAGGTCGGAACGGTTTTCGCTGTCGGCCAGCCAACGGGCGGTTTCCGAGGTGGCTCCACGATCAGACAGGGCAAACACCGACGCACCGAACGCGGCCGCAGACGGCGCAGCGTCAGCGTGGATCGAGACGAACAGGTCGGCGCCCTTCTTGCGGGCAATCTCGGTACGACCGCGCAGCGGGATGAAGTAGTCGCCGGTACGGGTCAGTTCGGCGCGGAAGCCTTTCATGCCGTTGACCTGACGCTGCAACTCGCGGGCGATCTGCAGTACCACGTCTTTTTCGCGCTGGCCGCGAGAACCCGATGCTCCCGGGTCTTCACCGCCGTGACCGGCGTCGATGACCACGATGATGTCGCGCTTTCCGGCCGGGGCCGGTGGCAGTTTGATCGCAGGTTCAGCCGGCGTGACAGGCACCGCCGGTACGGTAGCGACCGACGGCGTCGGCGCAGGCGGTGGTGCCGCGTCTGCCGGGTTGTCGAACAGGTCGACCACCAGACGGTTGCCATACTGGGCGTTCGGCGCCAGCGAGAAGCTTTTCGGAGTGACCGCTTTTTTCAGGTCGATGACCACCCGCAGGTCGGTCGGCGTGCGCTGGGCCGAACGCATCGCAGTGATCGGCGTGTTGGCGGTCTGCACATTCAGCGGCGCGCCGAGGGTGGCGCCGTTGATGTCGATCACCAGACGATCCGGCGCGGTCAGCGTGAAGACGCTGTGCTGCACCGGGCCTGTCAGGTCGAACACCAGTCGCGTGTTGTCCGGCGCCCGCCACAGGCGCACGCTGTTGACCTTCGTCTCGGCCACAGCGTTGACGGTTACTGCCATCAACATCAGTCCAGCGGCAGCCACCAACGCGCGAAAGCGCATACCTAACCCCATCATTCAATTGGTTTCCAATGCCAAAGCGGCACACCAGGCCTCGCCGCGCGAGCCCTGGGATAAAATGGTCAGCGAACGTCCGCTGTCTTGCGGGCTAATGGTAATGGTCAGGTCAGGCTTTGGCAAAAAGCCTGCACCTTTATCGGGCCATTCGATCAGGCACAGGGCGTCGTCTTCGAAATAGTCGCGGATGCCGAGAAACTCCAGTTCCTCCGGATCGACCAGACGATACAGGTCGAAGTGAAACGCCCGGACGTCACCGATCTCGTAGGGCTCGACCAGGGTGAAGGTCGGACTTTTCACCGCCCCCACGTGCCCCAGACCGCGAATGATGCCCCGCGACAGCGTGGTTTTGCCCATCCCGAGATTGCCTTCGAGAAAGATCAGGCCATGGCCCTGGGTGATACGGGCGATGCGTGCGCCAAAGTCGCTCATGGCCTGTTCATCGGCCAGGTACAGGGTTACTTCAGACACGGTGCATGCTCCTCCAACAACTGACGAATGGCTGGAATAAGATCACTGGCCGCCAGCCCACGGCCGAATTTACCTTGTTGCAGACCGGCGTTGGCGTGCAGCCAGACTGCCAGACTCGCGGCGTCAAAACCGTCCATGCCCTGGGCCAGCAGTGCGCCGATCAGGCCCGCCAGCACATCGCCGAGCCCGGCAGTGGCCATCGCCGGATGGCCTTGATGACACAGCGCCAGACGACCATCGGGATGAGCAATCAGACTGCCCGCGCCTTTGAGCACCACCACCGCTGTATATTTTTTGCTCAACGCCAGCGTGGCCGCCGGACGATCAGCCTGCACTTCGGCTGTACTGATCCCCAATAAACGCGCTGCCTCCCCCGGATGCGGCGTGATCACGCAATCCTTGGGCAAACTGACAAAACCCGAGGCCAGCAGGTTCAGCGCATCCGCGTCCCATACTTGAGGCAGCGCTGCATTGGCAGCGGCCGACAACAGCGCTCGCCCCCAACTGGCCTGCCCAAGCCCCGGCCCGACCACCAGCACGGACACCTTGTCCAGCAGCCCCATCAGTTGATTGGCCGAAGAAGTGCCCAGCGCCATGGCTTCCGGTACCCGGCTCAGCGCCGCCGGCACATGTTCCGGGCGAGTCGCGACCGAGACCATCCCGGCACCACTGCGCAACGCGCTTTCGGTGCTCAGCAGGATCGCCCCGCCAAAGCCGTGATCGCCGCCGATCAGCAGCACATGGCCGAAACGCCCCTTGTGGGCAGCCGGCGCACGGGCAGCCGGACGCGGCAGGTTAATCGCGTTGAGCCGTTGAGCGACGGCAGAAATGTCACTGAAATTTTCGGCCGTGGCCTGCAGGTCGTTAAACAGCAGTTCGCCGACATGATCCACCGCCTCGCCCGTGAACAGCCCGAGTTTCAGCCCGATAAAAGTCACGGTGAGGTCGGCGTGCACCGCTTCACCCAGCGCATGGCCGGTGTCGGCGCATAATCCGGAAGGGATATCGACCGCCACCACTGGCAGCCCGCTGGCATTGATCGACGCAATCGCAGCGGCATAAGGCTCACGCACCTCGCCGCTCAGGCCGGTGCCGAGCAACGCGTCAACGACGATGCCGCGCAACTCACAGGACAGATCCCATGGGGCAATCGATACACCCTCGGCCACAGCTTCGGCGTGCGCCACAGCGGCATCGCCCTTCAAACGCTGCGGCTCACCGACAGCCAGCACCTGAACCTGCCAACCCGCCCGATGGGCCAGCGCCGCCACCAGATAACCATCGCCGGCGTTGTTGCCGTGTCCGGCCAGCACCGTCATTTCATTCGCGGCCGGCCATTGGCGCACCAGCGCGCGCCACGTGGCATGGGCGGCACGCTGCATCAATTCGAAGCCCGGCGTGCCGGCGGCGATCAGCCGAGCATCGAGTTCGCGCACTTGCGCGGCACGGTACAGCACGTCGGGTAATTGATCTTTAGTGTGCGGCATGCGTCTTCGGGCTCCGATGTCTGGCAGAATTATACGCACCTCAGCTCCGGTTTCTCTCGCCTCATGTCCGCCATCACCACCGATCTTCCCGCCCTCGCCCAATCCATCAAGGACTGGGGCCGCGAGTTGGGCTTCCAGCAAGTCGGCATCAGCGGTCTGGACCTGGCCGAGCATGAACAGCACCTGCAACGCTGGCTCGAGGCCGGCTACCACGGCGAAATGGAGTACATGGGCGCCCACGGCAGCAAACGCTCGCACCCCGAAGAACTGGTGCCGGGCACCCTGCGTGTGGTGTCGCTGCGCATGGACTACCTGCCGGGCGACACACAAATGGCGCAATTGCTGGGCAAACCGGAAAAAGCCTACATCTCGCGTTACGCCTTGGGCCGCGATTATCACAAGTTGATCCGTAAACGCGTTCAACAACTGGCGGACAGGATTCAGTCCGAAATCGGCCCGTTCGGTTTCCGAGCCTTCGTCGACAGCGCCCCGGTGCTGGAAAAAGCCATCGCCGAGCAGGCCGGGCTGGGCTGGATCGGCAAAAACACTCTGGTGCTCAATCGCAAGGCCGGCAGTTATTTCTTTCTCGCTGAACTGTTCGTCGATCTGCCGTTGCCGGTGGATGAACCGCATAGCACCGAACATTGCGGCCGATGCACCGCATGCCTCGACATCTGCCCGACCAACGCTTTCGTAGGCCCGTACGTGCTGGACGCGCGACGCTGCATTTCCTACCTGACCATCGAACTGAAGAACGCCATCCCCGAAGATCTGCGACCGCTGATCGGTAACCGTGTGTTCGGCTGCGACGATTGCCAGATCTGCTGCCCGTGGAACCGCTTCGCCCGCCCGTCCGGCGAAAGCGATTTCAAGCCACGGCACAATCTGGACAACGCAGAACTGGCCGAACTGTTTATGTGGGATGAAGACAAATTCCTCAGCAGCACCGAGGGTTCGCCGCTACGTCGGGCCGGTTACGAGCGCTGGCTGCGAAATCTGGCGGTGGGACTGGGAAATGCACCGTCAAGCATTCCAGTGCTGGAAGCACTCAAGGCGCGGCGCGAATACCCGTCAGAGCTGGTGCGAGAACATGTGGAATGGGCTTTGAAACAGCACGCCGACCGTCAAGGCGCGTCGTTATAGACGAACTTCGGCATTTCCCAATGGAAGCGAATCGCCAACAGCCGCAATAGAAAGCCACCGAACAACGTGATCAGAATCGCCTGCTCGCTCGGCACATTGAGGAACAGACAGAGCATGTAGCACCACGCCGCAGCGAACGAGACACTGGCGTAGAGTTCGCGGCGGAAGATCAGCGGGATGTCGTTGCAGAAGATATCGCGCAGGATGCCGCCGAACACACCCGTGATCACGCCGCTGACCGAAGCCACCAGCATGCCGTGGCCCATTTCCAGGGCGGTCATGCAGCCGATCAGGGTGAATGCCACCAGACCGACCGCGTCGAGCACGAGAAACAGCGAGCGCAGGTGACGCATCCAGCGTGCGGTAAACACGGTGATCATCGCCGCAATCGTCGTCAGTACCAGATATTCCGGATGTTTGACCCAGGTCAGCGGGTAATGCCCGAGCAGCACGTCGCGCACCGAACCGCCGCCCAATGCGGTGACGCAGGCGATCAGCACCACGCCGAACCAGTCCATGCCGCGACGGCCCGCAGACAGGGCGCCGGTCATGGCTTCGGCAGTAATGGCGACGAGGTAGAGCATCAGCAACATGGTGGCGATCCTGGCAGGAAGGCGCGCAGTCTACTCACTTCACCGAGGCACCAAAAGAGGGCACCCCGGCGTAGGTGCCGATCTCAGAACTTGATGAAATGCTTACGGTAATGCTGCAGCTCGGCAATGGATTCGCGGATGTCGTCCAGCGCCAGGTGAGTGCTGCCCTTCTTGAAACTGTCACGCACGTCCGGCGCCCAGCGCGCGGCCAGTTCCTTGAGCGTGGAGACGTCGAGGTTGCGGTAGTGGAAGTAGCTTTCCAGCGACTTCATGTGGGTATAAAGGAAGCGCCGATCCTGGCAGATGCTGTTGCCACAGATCGGCGACTTGCCCTTCGGCACCCACTTTTCCAGGAAGGCAATGGTCTCGGCCTCGGCCTCGGCCATGCTCACGCGGCTTTCACGTACGCGCTGGGTCAGGCCGGAGTTGCCGTGGGTGCGGGTGTTCCACTCGTCCATGCGGGCGAGGACTTCGTCGCTGTGGTGGATGGCGATCACCGGGCCTTCGGCCAGGGTGTTCAGGTCACTGTCGGTGACGATGGTGGCCATTTCGATGATGACGTCGTTTTCCGGATCGAGACCGGTCATTTCCAGGTCGATCCAGATCAGATTCTGCGGGTTTTGCATTTTTCGGCTCCTGAGCAATGCTGCGCAGTTTAGCCTAGGCAGCCTGCCGGGCGTGCTAAACTCGCGGCCGTTTTACCTAATCGCTGCATTCTTCAGACGGAACACCCATGGCCAAACGCCAACTCAATCGTCGTCAAAACTGGCGCATCGAAAAGATTCAGGGCGAGCGCGCCGCCCGCGCCGCCAAACGCGAGTCCTCGGCTGTCGAGGCGCTCGAAGGCGGCGACCTCGGCCCGGAACAGCACGGCCTGGTGATCGCCCACTTCGGTGTGCAGGTCGAGGTCGAGGCCGTTGACGGTGAGCTGGCCGGCCAGGTCTTCCGCTGCCATCTGCGGGCCAACCTGCCGGCGCTGGTCACCGGCGACCGGGTAGTATGGCGCGCCGGCAACCAGGGCATCGGCGTGATCGTCGCGCAACTGCCGCGCACCACCGAGCTGTGCCGTCCGGACAGCCGTGGCCAGCTCAAGCCGGTGGCCGCCAACGTCGACATGATCGTCATCGTCTTCGCCCCGCTGCCCGAACCTCATGCGAACCTGATCGACCGTTATCTGGTCGCCGCCGAACATGCCGGCATCCGCCCGTTGCTGCTGCTGAACAAATTCGACCTGATCGACGAGCAGAACGCCCCGGCGCTGAATGCGCTGCTGGAGGTCTACCGCACACTGGGTTATCCGGTGCTGGAAGTCTCGGCGCACCACGGCAACGGCATGGAGCAATTGCAAAAGCAGCTCGACGGACGCATCAGCGTGTTCGTCGGCCAGTCCGGTGTCGGCAAGTCGTCGCTGGTCAACAGTCTGCTGCCGGAAGTCGAAACCCGCGTCGGCCCGCTGTCCGAGCTGTCGGGTCAGGGCACCCACACTACGACCACCGCACGCCTGTTCCACTTCCCCGGCGGCGGTGAACTGATCGACTCCCCGGGCATCCGTGAATTCGGCCTCGGCCACGTCAGCCGCGCCGACGTCGAAGCCGGTTTCATCGAGTTCAACGACCTGCTCGGCACCTGCCGCTTCCGCGACTGCAAGCACGATCGCGAACCCGGTTGTGCACTCCTCAAGGCCTTGGAAGACGGCCGCGTGCAGCAGCAGCGAATGAACAGCTACCGCTCGATCATCGCCAGCCTGCCGGAAAACGGTTACTAGACTTTCAAGTAACCAGACACAAAAAAGCCGCGATCATCTCGCGGCTTTTTTGTGGGTCACTGTTTCGGCGCGGGGGCCGGTGCAGGCGCCGGAGCTGGTGCCGCTGCGCCCGGCTCGGTCGGTTTCGGCAGCGGGTCATCGAACAGGTTCAGCCGTTCGCGCAACTCGTGGGCCGGTACCGGTTGCTGATCCGCCGGCAAGGCGTTCGGGTCGACCGGGGTAGCCGGCGCGGCGCCGTTCTGACCTTGATCCGTCGGTTTCGACGGGTCGGCGCCTTGCGCACCTTCGATGGCTGCCTGGGCTTTCTTGGTCAACACCACGATGTCGATGCGGCGGTTGACCGGGTTGAACGGGTTCTCCTTGTCGAACAGCGCCGACGAGGCGTAACCCACCACACGCGCCACTTGCGAGTCCGGATAACTGCCCGCCACCAGCGCACGCCGGGCGGCGTTGGCACGGTTGGCCGAAAGCTCCCAGTTGCCGAAGTCGCCATTGCCTACATAAGGCTTGGCATCGGTGTGGCCGCTGATACTGATCTTGTTCGGCACCGCTTTGATCGTGTCGGCCATGGCCAGCAGGATGTCTTCGAAGTACGGCTTCAGCCGTGCGGAACCTGAGTCGAACATCGGCCGGTTCTCGGCGTCCATGATCTGGATGCGCAAGCCGTTCGGCGTGATCTCGAAGAGGATCTGGTCCTTGAACTTCTGCAGTTGCGGGTTCTCGTCGACCTTGTTCTGCAGTTCTTGCAGCAGCAGTTCCAGGCGTTCCTTCTCGACCTGTTCGGCCATGCCTTCAACCTGTTCGGTGTCGACCGTGACCTTGTCCGGTTGCGGTTGCGACTTCACTTCAGGGTTGAGGGTGTTTTCCGGCGCCAGGGTCGGCGTACCGCCCAGGTCGATGATGTACGGCGTGCCGCTCTCGGAGAAACCGACCGGGTCCTTGAAGTAACCGGCGATGGCGATCTTCTGTTCCGGGGTCGCGGTGGACAGCAGCCACAACACCAGGAAGAACGCCATCATCGCCGTCGCGAAGTCGGCGAAGGCGATCTTCCACGCCCCGCCGTGATGCCCGCCGGCGATGCGCTTGACGCGCTTGATGATTATCGGCTGGTTATTTTCCATGACTTAGCGACCGCGAACGGCTTGTTCCAGCTCGGCAAAGCTTGGACGGTGAGCCGGGTACAGAACCTTGCGACCGAACTCGACAGCCAGTGACGGCGGCATGCCGGAAGCCGAAGCCACCAGCGAGGCCTTGATGGCTTCGTAAACGTTCAGCTCTTCCTTGGCATCGTGGGCCAGGGAGTGCGCCAGCGGGCCGAAGAAACCGTACGCCGCGAGAATACCGAAGAAGGTACCCACGAGTGCCGCACCTACGTGCAGACCGATGGATTTCTGATCGCCTTCACCCAGGGAGGCCATGGTCACCACGATACCCAGTACCGCCGCAACGATACCGAAACCCGGCATGGCGTCGGCAATGCCGTTCACCGCGTGGGACGGATGCTCGAGGTCTTCCTTCAGGCTGTACAGTTCCATGTCGAACAGGCCTTCCAGCTCGTGGGGAGCCATGTTGCCGGACGACATGATGCGCAGGTAGTCGCAGATGAACGCGGTCATGCGCTCGTCTTTCAGTACCGCCGGGTACTTGGCGAAGATCGGGCTCGCGGCGGCATCTTCGATGTCGCCCTCGATGGCCATCATGCCTTCGCGGCGGCTCTTGTTGAGGATCTCGTAGATCAGGCCCAGCACTTCCAGATAGAACGTGTGGCTGAAACGCGAACTGAACATGCTCAGGGATTTCTTGAGCACGTGCATCGTCATGTAGCCGGGGTTGGCCTGGAGGAATGCACCGAGTGCAGCACCACCGATGATCATTACCTCGAAAGGCTGGATCAGGGCGGCAATCTTGCCGTGGGAGAGCACGTATCCGCCGAGCACGCTCGCGAATACGACGATGATGCCGATAATTTTAGCCATAGGTAGAAAGGTACTTGTTTAAGTCGGGTTCAAGGTCATATTCGGAAGTTAAAAAATCTCTTCTTCTACTTATCGGCAAAACTGCGCCAGACTATAGCCAGTTCAGGCGAAAAGCCAATTTAGCCCATGCCGGGCGCGTCTACAGTCAGTGAAGATCTCGTCCAGACATGGCTAATGAAACGAACGTCCCACACGTGAAACCGACCACACTCGATGGTTGGGTGAAGCTGCTCGACAGCGTTCGCCTGCCGGTGCCGCAAGACGCCCATGACCGGGTCTGCCGGGCGATTCGCGATGACCGCAGCTCGTTGCGCGACATCGCCGACCTGATGCAGGACAGCCCGGCGCTGGCCCTGAGCATCATCCGCGAAGCCAACCGCCACACCCACGGCAACATGAGCGCGCCGGCGGAAAACCTCGAAGTGGCGATCAATCGCCTCGGCCTTGCCCGCACCGAAGAATTGCTGGCTCGCCTGCCCGCCGAACCTGCCGCGCAGATCCCCCAGCCCCTGCGCCAGTTGCAGATGATCAGCCAGCACGCCACGCAACAGGCCAACGGTTTTTTCGCCAGTCGCCTGGCGCGACTGTGGCAGGACATTCATTGGGGCAGCCTGCTGTTTCTGTCGCCGCTGTGGCCGTTGGCGCTGACCTTTCCCAAATTGCTTGAAGAGTGGGAACTGCGGGTTATCCACAAAGGCGAATCAGCGCGAGTCGTGGAAAAGCAGCTGTTCGGTGTATGCCTGCTGAAAATCGGCGAAGCACTGGTGGAAGCCTGGCGTCTGCCGATCTGGGTCCAGCAAGGTTACCGGCTGCTGCTGACCGAACAGCGCGAACTGGTCAAGGTCCTGCGTATCGCCCGCGACGTCGATCATCCGCTGCGCCAGCAAAACCGCCTCGACGACGATCCGACCCTGCGCCGCTGGCTCAACCAGCCGGCCAACACCGTGTTGCTGGCCAACGGCCTGGCACTCTCGGCGCAACAGGCCTGGGACAGTCCGCACAGTGAGCGCTGGCAATACCTGACCAGCCTCTACCTGCAAATCTCGATGGACGAGGTGCAACAGCAGTTGCACCAACAGGCCGCCGTCAGCGCTCGCCATCATTCCATGCCGGACCTGTGGCACCCGGCGGTTTCGCTGTTGTGGCCTTGGGGCGCCCGACGCCTGCCCGCCGGAATGCTGCCGGCTGCGGCGCCTTCCGCTGACGACCTGACCCAGTGGCGCCGGCAATGCGCCGAGCTGCTGGCCGTGCCAAGCCGCTTCACCAACGCCATGAGCCTGACCGTCGCCGCCCGCGATGCGCTGGTCGCCAGTGGCATGCGCCGGGTGATGATCCTGATGGCCGACCGCAGCCACGCCAATCTGCGCGTCCATCAAACCTCGGGGTTGCCGAAGGAAGCCGCTGCGCTCAATTTCGTCGTCAGCCAGAGTTCGGTGCTGCAACGCTTGCTCACGCAGCAGGCGCAAGTGCGGATCACCCCGGACAACAACGCCCAGTTTTCCGCCCTGTTGCCGCCCTCGCTGCGCACGCTGTTTCGTGGCGAACACCTGTTCCTGCGTTCACTGGTGAACAACGGCCGGGTGATCATGATCGTGGTCGCCGACCAGGGTGGCGGGCCGTTCGCCGACATCACTGTGCAAGCCTTCGGCAAAACCGCGCAGTGCATCGAGAAAGCCCTGCACAGTTTTAGCCAGCGCGGCCAATGACAGCTACAATCCTTCCCCTTTGTGCTCTGGAGACCTCACATGTCTGATTTCTCTGGCCTGGCCCTGGTGATCGAGCCGAGCGACCTGCTGCCGCGCCTCGAATCCCGCGATCTGATTCTGGTGGATCTGACCAGTGCCGCCCGCTACGCCGAGGGACACATTCCCGGCGCACGTTTTGTTGATCCGAAACGCACCCAGCTGGGTCAGGCGCCGGCTCCGGGGCTGTTGCCGAGCAAGGAAAAACTCGAAGAACTGTTCGGTGAGCTGGGTCATCGCAAAGATGCGGTCTACGTGGTCTATGACGACGAAGGCGGCGGCTGGGCCGGGCGCTTCATCTGGCTGCTCGACGTGATCGGCCACGACAAGTATCACTACCTCGACGGCGGACTGCCGGCGTGGCTGGCGGAAGGTTCGCCGATGTCGATCCAGATTCCTCCGGCGGCGGGTGGCCCGGTTGCCCTGACCCTGCACGAGGAACCGACCGCCACCCGCGAATACCTGCAAAGCCGTCTCGGCGCCGCCGACCTGGCAATCTGGGACGCTCGCGGGCCGCTGGAGTATTCCGGCGAGAAGGTCCTGGCAGCCAAGGGCGGGCACATCCCCGGCGCGGTCAATTTCGAATGGACGGCGGGCATGGATCAGGCGCGCCAGTTGCGCATCCGCACCGACATGCCGCAGATCCTGGAAAGCCTCGGGATCACCAAAGACAAAGAAATCATTACCCACTGCCAGACCCATCACCGGTCCGGTTTCACTTATCTGGTGGCCAAGGCCCTCGGTTATCCGCGGGTCAAGGGCTACGCCGGTTCCTGGGGCGAATGGGGCAACCACCCCGACACCCCCGTCGAGCTTTAAGGATTTTTAAGGACAGTCATGAAAGAGCGTTTGTTTATCATCAGCCAGTACCTGCTGCCTCATCACCTGCTGTCGCGCCTGGCCGGCTGCGTCGCAGAGTGCCGCGTGCGCTGGTTCAAGAATGCCTTCACCACCTGGTTCGCCAAGCGTTATCAAGTGGACATGTCGCAGGCACTGGTTGAAGACGTCACCGCTTACGAGCACTTCAACGCCTTCTTCACCCGTGCCCTGAAAGACGGCGCACGTCCACTGGACCAGACTCCGGGCGCGATCCTCAGCCCGGCCGACGGTGCGATCAGCCAGCTCGGCCCGATCGAACACGGCCGAATTTTCCAGGCCAAGGGCCACAGCTTCAGCGTGCTGGAACTGCTGGGCGGCGACGCGGCCAATGCGGCGCCGTTCATGGGCGGTGAATTCGCCACTGTTTACCTGTCGCCGAAGGACTACCACCGCGTGCACATGCCGCTGGCCGGCACCCTGCGCGAAATGGTCTACATTCCGGGCCGGATCTTCTCGGTCAACCAGACCACCGCGGAAAACGTTCCGGAACTGTTCGCCCGCAACGAGCGCGTAGCGTGCATCTTCGACACCGAGCGCGGGCCGATGGCCGTGGTGCTGGTGGGCGCGATGATCGTGGCATCGATCGAAACCGTGTGGGCCGGTCTGGTCACGCCGCCGAAGCGCGAACTGAAAACCTTCCGTTACGACGAAGCCGCCCGTGCGCCGATCCATCTGGAAAAAGGTGCGGAACTGGGGCGCTTCAAACTGGGTTCGACCGCGATCGTGCTGTTCGGGCCGGATCAGGTGAAGTGGGTTGAAGAACTGAAGGCCGGCTCGCCGGTACAGATGGGCCAGGCCCTGGCACTGTCGAACGCCTGAACCGGTTGATCCGCCCTTTCGCACGTCTGCGAAGGGGCGGACACGACCTGGGTGGCGCCGTTACTCTATCTGCCCACGGAAGCCGATCGGCCCTTCGTTGGCGTAGGTATTGGTGCCACTGAGGTTTTTCCCGCCGTCACTCGACGTGACGCTCAACGCGATAACGTTCTGGTTATCCCGCCCGCCGATCACCCACTTGCCACCTGGATGCCAGGGGGCATCGTTGCCACCCCACTGATTCTCGACGTTGTACTGGTTCTGGCCAGTGCGCTGAGCCTTGAAGCCAATAGGGCCTTCACCGGCGTAGGTCATGGTGCCGGTAAAGGTTTTGCCACCGTCGCCGGACTTGATCTCGATCGCGACGACGTTCTGGTTGTCCCGCGCGCCCAGCACCCAGGTTCCACCCGGATGCCAAGGTGCCGAACTACCGCCCCATTGATTTGCCACTGCGTATTTAGACATGAACCTCATCTCCTTGAAGTTTCGGGAGACCTGCCCCGACGTTGACGGCAGGCCGTGCAACCGTGCGTTTCCGATCGCACGTCTGAGAGACTAGTAGCGCCTGCGGGAATGGCACCAGGCCAGTAGACCAACGGTAAAAAACCCTGACAAACACCTGCGAAACAGACCACAACTGCTAGAGTTTTGGGCATTGCCCTATTCGCCGCCGGAGCTTGTCACGGCATGAGTGAGCCACGATCCCGACCACCACTGAGCGCCCCGACGCCCACGCAGTTGCGCCTGTCCTTCTGTGAAGCCACCCCGCGCGACCTCAAACGCTGGATCGCCGACCTGCCCAAGGCCAACATCGGCGAAACCGCGCGCCTGCTGTATCAAGGCCTCAACGAACTCAATCAACTGCTGACCCCCAGCGACAACCGCCTGCATCTGTTGGAGCTTCTGCGGCCCGAGGTGTATTTCGTCTGCCAGCATCTGGAACGGCATTTTCTGCATCAGGCGATCATGCTCGATGAGCGCTCACGCAAGATCAGCAATCTGTGCCAGGCCCTGCAAAGTCAGCTGGCCATCGGTTACAAACACATCATTCTGCGGATCGCGCCCAAGTACTCCCGGGATCGCGCAGCCCTGGTGAGCGAAGCGTTGCAGCGGGCGGCCCACGCGCTGAAAGGGCAACTGGTTCGCGCCACGCAGTTGTACAGCCCGGCGCCGGAACAGCTGTGGTTCGAACTGCATCAATTGTTTCGCTGCGCCTGCGAGCTGCAACTTCAGCATCGCCGGGTACGCGACGACCTCGCCAGCCTGACCGCAGAGCTGAGCGTCGAGCAGACCTACCTCGCGGCCCTGTTGCTGGGCAGCGCCCGCTGCAATCAGTTGCGACAGAATCAGATCGCGCGCCTGGCCCAGGTGGTGGAACCCTGGAGCGCGTGGCTGAAGCTGCAGCCCGCCAATCCGGGCGCGGGCTTGTTCGCGGTCTCGGCAGACATCGACGCCGGCCCGCGTTACCGCTCGCAGTTTCGCAGCGAGCAACAGGCAGGGTTGCTCGGTTTTGATCCGCAACCGCTGGTGAATGCCATCGAGGCGCACCTTCAGCATCAGGACACAACGACGCCGCTGCCCGTGCCGGCCGGCCTGACCCTCGACACCCTGCAACACCTGCACGCGACCTGGGGCGAAACCGCCGAGCGCAGCTTTCAGCGCACCGTCGGCCAGGGCAACCTGACCGTGTGCGTCGGTATGAGCGCCCTGCACTTCTACCTCGGCGGCGAACGCACTTTCAGCGAATTGCTCAAGCACCCCGGCGCCCGTGCGGCGAATTTCAGCCGCGCGGTGGTTCAGGGGGAAAAGGACAGCTGGAGCCAGGCGTTCGATGCCGCGCCACAGGGTACGTCCGAGGAATTGCTGCCCTACGAGGAAATCCGCTACGAACCGCTGGCCGACGACGAAAGCGGCACCGACAGCCCGCCGCATTATCCGACCTATGCCTTGCCCGTCATCAACCACAGCCCCGGCGGTTACTGCCTGGCCTGGCCAAAAGAAGTACCTGCCGAATTGCAGGCCGGGGAAATGGTCGGGATTCAGGACAGCCTCAATCAGGGCTGGAGCATTGCCGTGGTGCGCTGGATCCGCCAGGTGCGCGGCGCCGGTACGCAAATGGGCATCGAACTGGTGGCGCCCCACGCTCAGCCCTGCGGCTTGCAGCTGGTGCGCACCCGGGATGATCACAGCCATTACCTTCGAGGGTTGTTATTGCCGGAAATCAGTGCGATCGACTTGCCGGCGACGTTACTGGCGCCACGGCTGCCGTTTCAGGAAGGCAATAAAGTGCTGATCAACACCCAGGGTGAAGAGCACCGCGCCGGGCTGGATCGGCGGGTGGCAAGCACTCACAGTTTCAATCAGTTTGCCTATCGCTCGCTGGAGGCCGCGCAGAATGGCGGAAGCGAGGAAGATTTCGACTCGTTGTGGAAATCCCTTTGAGCCAGGACCGCAGCCGAGGGCTGCGATCCTGCGCCGACGTCAGAGCTGTCCGTCGCGATCGCGGAAGCCCAGCAGGTACAGCACGCCATCCAGCCCCAGGGTCGAGATCGCCTGCTTCGCCGACTGCTTGACCAGCGGCTTGGCGCGGAACGCCACGCCCAGACCGGCAATCGCCAGCATCGGCAGGTCGTTGGCGCCGTCGCCCACGGCGATGGTCTGCTCCAGACGCAAACCTTCTTTTTCAGCCAGCTGTTTCAGCAGATCGGCCTTGCGCTGGGCATCGACGATCGGCTCGATTGCCACGCCGGTGCACTTGCCGTCGACCACTTCCAGTTCGTTGGCGAACACGTAGTCGATACCGAGTTTTGCCTGCAATTGCTTGGCGAAGTAGGTGAAGCCGCCCGACAGAATCGCGGTCTTGTAGCCCAGACGCTTGAGTTCGGCGAACAGGGTTTCGGCGCCCTCGGTCAGGCGCAGCGAGGCGCCGATCGAATCGAGCACGCTGACATCCAGGCCCTTGAGCAACGCCAGGCGCTCTTTGAAGCTGGCGCGGAAGTCCAGCTCGCCGGCCATTGCCCGCTCGGTGATTTGCGAAACCTGATCGCCGACGCCGGCGGCTTTGGCCAGTTCGTCGATGACTTCGGCTTCGATCAGGGTCGAGTCCATGTCGAACACCGCCAGACGACGGTTGCGACGGAACAGCGAATCTTCCTGGAAGGCGATGTCGACGTTCAGCTCCTGAGCCACGCTGAGGAATTCGGCGCGCAGGGCCTGCGGGTCGGCCGCTTCGCCTCGTACGGAGAACTCGATGCAGCCCTTGCCCTTGTCAGCCGGGGTGTCCAGCGGCATGCGACCCGACAGACGGTCGATATGGTCGATGTTCAGGCCGTATTTGGCGGTGATCGAGCTCACGGCCTGCAACTGGCCGGCGGTGACCTTGCGAGTCAGCAGGGTAACGATGTGGCGTTTCTTGCCCTGATTGCCCACCCATTGCTGGTAATCCTCTTCGGACACCGGGGTGAAACGCACCTGCTGGTCAAGCTCATAGCCCTTGAACAGGATATCCTTGAGCACCGACTTGCCTTGCTCGGAATCGGGGATTTCCACGAGGATGCCGAACGACAGCATGTCGTGGATCACCGCCTGACCGATGTCGAGGATATTCACACCACCCTGGGCCAGAACACCGGTAATGGCCGCCGTCAGACCCGGACGGTCGACTCCCGTGATGTTAATCAGGACGATTTCGCGCAACGCGCACCCCCGCAACTGGAAAAAAACCGCATTCTACCCACTTTCAGTGACCATCGGGCACCGCCAGCGCTTTGCCGGTCTAGGGCCTGTCGCTATACTGCGCGTCAACTTCACGGACAAAAGAGCCGAGCTCAGTGAACCGGCCCACGCCAGTTAAAACCGATAACTTCTTTCTGCTGATCTTCCGTGCACTGCGCCACCGCCGTGTACCGATTGCATTGCGCATCGCCAGCCATAACGTGATCCTGGTCGCCCTGGCCCTGGTGATCTATGCCTGCGTGATGGGCCTGCAGTTCAAGCAGGCCATGCACGAGCAGGCCGATGCGCTGGGCGAAAGCCTGACTACGCAGACCGCCACCTCTGCCACCGAACTGCTGGTGTCCAACGACATCCTCAGCCTCAACGTGCTGCTCAACAACCTGACCAAGAACAAACTGGTGGCCCACGCCGCCATCTACAGTGTGGACAACCGCATCCTCGCCGAGTCCGGTCAGCGGCCCAAGCACGGCCTGCTGGGCGAAGCCGAGGGCATGTACGAGAGCAAGATCACCTTCCAGGACGTGACCGCCGGACAACTGCGCATCAGCCTGGACATGGATCAGTTCCAGCAGCCGATGACCATCAGCCTGCAAAGCATGGGCATCCTGAGTGCAATCCTGCTGGCACTGTCCCTGGCCCTGAGCCTGCGTCTGGGCCGGCACATCTCCACGCCGCTGCTGCAATTGCGCGTGTGGCTGCGCCGGATCGACGAATACACGCCGGGTATCGAGCGTCAGGACGAGATCGGCGATCTTGCCCGCCAGTTGCACGCCAACTACGCCCCGGAGCCGGCCGAACCGGAGCCGGAACCGGAACCCGAGTTCGAGGACGACGAGCCGGAATTCGAAGTGCGCAACCTGCGTGATCCGAGTTTCGACGAAAGCCGCCCGATGGCTGCGCAGAAGCCTGCGCCACGCCATGTGGTCAGCACCGTTGAAGACGACGATGACGAAGACCCGTTCGCCGATCTGCGTGACGAATCGCTGAGCGATACCGCGCAACCGGCCGTGCGCCGACCGACCCCGAGCGTGCCGCAACACACGGCGGTGCTGGCGGTGCAATTGGGCTCGCAGGAACAACTGCGCCGTTTGCCGCGCGCACGTCTGGATGAGTTGCAGGATCGCTATCGCGACTGCCTGGAGCAGGCCGCTTCGCTGTATCAGGGCGAAATCGAAACCCTGAACGACGGCAGCACGCTGATGCTGTTCCACACCGAAGACAGCGGCGACGATTACCTGACCAACGCCATCTGCTGCGGCGAGCTGCTGCGGGCGCTGGGCCATCAGTTGCAGATCGAAGTCGCCGACAGCGGCATCACCCTGCAATTGCAGTTGGGCCTGACCCTCGGCGACGAGCTGTTCGGCCTGAGCCAGATCGACCTGTTGCTGACCGACTCCGCCCAGGACGCCCTGGCTCTGTCGCAACACAGCCGCAACCTGCTGCTGGTGGAGCGCAAGATCGGTGACGACGCGCTGATTCGCCAGCGCGCACGAATCCGGCCGATTGCCAGCCCTGAGGGGGCTTGCTGCGTGGAGCGGTTGATGGAGCCTTATCCGTCAATGCTTGAGCGGCAACTGGCGCGGATGCATGAGCGTCGGGCCTGAGGCCCTGCCCTTGATGTGAAGAAGCCCGCAGACGAGTGATTGTCTGCGGGCTTTTTTGTGCGTGGGGTTTTCGTGATTGCGCCAGGCTTTGGAGCCCCCTCACCCTAGCCCTCTCCCAGAGGGAGAGGGGACTGATAGGAGAATATTGGGTATCTACACCGACCTGAACGTGCCGTGCCGAATCCACAATCGTAAGACCGCACTGCGCCAAATCCATAATCGCCAAGATCTTTCAGGTCGATGGATAACGCCAGACACCTCGGTCGGCCCCCTCTCCCTCCGGGAGAGGGCGGGGGTGAGGGGCTTTTGACTTTTCACCGCTCTAGACACAACAAAGCCCGCACAAGGCGGGCTCTGTCCTGACTCATTCCAGCCTTAGAAGCGAAACACTTCCATATCCGTACGAATCGGCGAAGCCATCGGTATCTTCGGCTGTTTCTCGGCTTCCGACGCCGGCGCTGCCGGTTTCGGTGCCGACTTGCGTGGCGCCTCGGCGACCGGTGGCTGATTGGCCAACGGTTTGAGCGCTACCGACAGTTGCTCGGCCAGACGCTGCAACAACACGCCCTGCGCCTGCACCTGTGCGGCGGTGGTACCGGCATGTTGCTCCTGCAGATGGACGATGCGGTTGTCACGCACCTGGCCACGGCGGTCGATCAGGCGCCATTGCGCGTCCAGAATCGCCGGTTGCTTGGCACCGGAATCCAGACGAGTGATGGTCAACAGCACCTGCACATCCGGGGTGAAGCCCAGGGTCGCTGGCGCCAGCACCACGCGCTGACTGTCCAGATGCCCGGCAACCTGACGCAACAGCAACTGATCGATGTCCGATGAAAGGCTACCGGCCCAGCGACCATCGGTCGAGGCCTGCAGGCTGCCGTCCGGCTGACGCTGCAACAGGGTTTCCCGTTGCAGGTAATCGGCAACGATCACAGGGCCCAGCAAAACTGCCATGCCCGCGCTTTGCGCAGGCTGGGCCGGACTTCCGCTGTCCAGCTGATACAGCGACACCGGCTGGTGAACGCTGCAACCCGCCAGACCAAGAACGCCGGCGAGCAGGAAAATAAGGGGGCGCAGAGAAGTCATCATCCCGTCCAGGTGGCCGCCACAAGGCTGACCACAGTGAAAATACTCAATAAATATGAATAACGCTCGGCCACGCCGGCGCTTGGAAAGGCCATATCATCCGTGAATATGCGTTCCGACTCCAGCGCCAAAGCGCCGATCTACGGGTTAAATCGTAGATCGGAGCGTCTAGGACGCCTAATTGAGGTTTTCGACGAGCAGCGCATCCACTCGCTGGAAGCCACGTGGCAGTTTGTTACCACGGCGACCACGTTCACCTTTGTAGTGTTCGAGGTCGTCGGCCTTCAGCGACAAGGTGCGTTTTCCGGCCTGCAGCACCAAGGTGGCGCCTTCCGGAAGAACGGCGATGTCCGTGACATATTCTTCGCGACTGGCCACACGCTCACCGGAAATACCGATGATCTTGTTGCCTTTGCCCTTCCCTAATTGTGGCAGATCGCTGATCTTGAAGATCAGCAGGCGACCCTCGGTCGTTACCGAAGCCAGCCAGTTGTGTTCGCGATCGGCAACCGGACGCGGCGCGATCACCTTGGCGTTGTTCGGCAGGCTCAACAGGGCCTTGCCGGCTTTGTTCTTGGCTTGCAGGTCTTCGCCTTTCACCACGAAACCGTAGCCGGCGTCGGAGGCGATCACGTACAGCGAGTCCTCTTCAGGCATCAGCACGCATTCGAACGTTGCGCCCGGCGGTGGCGTCAGACGGCCGGTCAACGGCTCGCCCTGACCCCGTGCCGATGGCAGGGTGTGGGTGGCCAGCGAGTAACTGCGGCCCGTGGAGTCGATGACCACGGCCGACTGGTTCGAACGCCCCGCCGCCGAAGTCTTGAAGCCGTCGCCGGCCTTGTACGACAGGCCGGTGGCGTCGATATCGTGGCCCTTCGCCGAACGGATCCAGCCTTTTTCCGACAGCACAACGGTCACTTTCTCGTTCGGCAGCAGATCGTGCTCGGTCAGCGCCTTGGCTTCGGCGCGCTCGACGATTGGCGACCGACGGTCATCGCCGTAAGTTTCGGCATCTTTCAACAGTTCGCTGCGCACAAGTTTCTTCAACTTGGCTTCGCTGCCCAGCAGGGCTTGCAGCTTGGCCTGTTCCTTGAGCAGTTCGTCCTGCTCGTCGCGCAGCTTCATCTCTTCCAGTCGCGCCAACTGACGCAGACGGGTGTCGAGGATGTAGTCGGCCTGGATTTCGCTGAGGGCAAAACGCTCGATCAGTTTGGCTTTCGGATGCTCCTCGGTACGGATGATGTGGATCACTTCATCCAGGTTGAGGTAGGCAATCAGCAAACCGTCCAACAGGTGCAGGCGACGCTCGACCTTGTCGAGGCGAAATTGCAAGCGGCGACGCACGGTCAGCACGCGGAATTCCAGCCACTCCACCAGCAACGCACGGAGGTTTTTCAGCTGCGGCTTGCCGTCCAGACCGATGATGTTGACGTTGACCCGGTAGGTCGACTCCAGCTCGGTGCTGGCGAACAGGTGCTGCATCAGCGCTTCGTGATCGACACGGCTGTTGACCGGGATGATCACGATGCGGCACGGGTTTTCGTGGTCGGATTCATCACGCAGGTCGGCGATCTGCGGGGCTTTCGATGGTTTGGCCTGCATCAGCGCGGCGATCTGTTCCAGCACCTTGGCCCCGGAGACCTGGTGCGGCAGCGCGGTGACGATGATGTCGCCGTCCTCGACGTGGTACACGGCGCGCATGCGCACCGAGCCCTTGCCGGTTTCGTACATTTTCAGCAGGTCGGCGCGCGGGGTGATGATTTCCGCTTCGGTCGGGTAGTCCGGGCCCTGAATGTGTTCGCAGAGCTGTTCGACCGTGGCTTTCGGCTCATCGAGCAGGCGCACGCAGGCGGTGGCGACTTCGCGCAGGTTGTGCGGCGGCACGTCGGTGGCCATGCCCACGGCGATCCCGGTGGTGCCGTTGAGCAGGATGTTCGGCAAACGTGCCGGCAACACCAGCGGTTCCTGCAGGGTGCCGTCGAAGTTCGGGCCCCAGTCTGCGGTGCCCTGGCCCAATTCGCTGAGCAGCACTTCGGAGTAACGCGACAGCCGCGCTTCGGTGTAACGCATGGCGGCGAAGGACTTCGGATCGTCCGGCGCACCCCAGTTGCCCTGGCCGTCCACCAGCGTGTAGCGATAGCTGAACGGCTGGGCCATCAGCACCATCGCTTCGTAGCACGCCGAGTCGCCGTGCGGGTGGAATTTGCCGAGCACGTCGCCGACGGTACGCGCCGACTTCTTGTGCTTGGAATCGGCATCCAGCCCCAGCTCGCTCATGGCGTAGACGATACGCCGCTGTACCGGTTTCAGGCCGTCGCCGATATGCGGCAGGGCGCGGTCCATGATCACGTACATGGAGTAGTTGAGGTAGGCATTTTCGGTGAAGTCAGCCAGCGAGCGGCGTTCTACACCGTCCAGGCTGAGATCAAGGGAGTCGCTCATGCGGGCCTCATCGGTTCGTTGTCTGGCGCAGCAGCATGGTGCCACCGCGCTGGGTAAATTCAAGTTTGTTCAGGGCGCTCATGCCGAGCAGCACCTGATCGCCATGCAGGCCGGGCGCCACCAGTGCGCGGACATCCCGCAACACGATGTCGCCCAGTTGCAGGCGGTCGATACGGGTGCGATAGCCCTGGCTCAGGCCATTGGCCGTGCTCAGGGTCACACCGAAACCTTCTTCCAGCCTGAGGTCTTTCGCCACCTCGGCCGGGATTGCCACATCGGTCGCGCCGGTGTCGAGCATGAACTCCACCGGCCGACCGTTGATCAGGCCGCTGGCGACAAAATGTCCCTGGGCGTTGCCGATCAATTTCACTTCGATAAAGCCGTTGCCCTGCTGCGAAGCCACTTCCACATTGGGATTACGCTGGCGTTCTTCCCACTGGCTGAAAAACCGCGTGGCCAGAAACAGCGCCGCGCACCACGCCAGAATCATCAGCACCCGACCGGCGCGCTTGCCCGGCGGTTGCTGGCTCACGGCTTGGCGCTCCAGCCACCCTCAGGCGCGGCGAAACGCCAGATGATCGGGCGAACCTCGCCGTCGGCGCGAGGGCCGAAATTGTTGTCGACGCCGATCCAGGCGCCTTGAGCATCGACCACCAGCGCCTCTTCCAGGCCGAAGTTCTGTGAATAACGCCGATTGGCCTGCAACAGCTCGGCCGCATACGACCAGCAGAGCTCGACCCTGGCCGTCTGCGCATCGCGACGACAGATCTGGTACGCGTTGCGCTCAAGGGTAAACAGCTTGCCGTTGAACAGGGAGATATCGGAAAAATCCCGATTGACCGGACGGGCTTTCGGGAACTGCGGCGGTTGCATTTCCATGCCGCCTTCACTGAGCAGCACGCAGCGACCGTCACAATCCCACACCGTCTGCTGGCGTTTGATCAGCAACAAACCGCGACTTTGCCGCTCGGCAGCCAGCCACATCTGATCGCCCGCCGGGTTGATCGCCAGCCCTTCGAATAACGCGTTGAATTGCAGCAGCATGCCGCTGGCCCGCGCCTCGCGAACCATCATCGGCGAGATTTTCAGCCACGACGACGGCCCCTGCGGCGGCACTTGCAGCACGGCCGCGTGGGCTTCGCTGACGATGTAGCGGTTGCCTGCGCTGTCACAGCTGATGCCTTCGAAATCCAGATCCCCGCCCCGAATGAACGACGCCGCCCAGGTGCGCGAACTGATGCCCCACGGCAAGCCGCTGTCCGGCACTTTCGGCGGATCGATGCGTACGGCCGTAGCCTGCCAGACCCGGTCGCGGATATCGAGACGGTAGATCTGATCATCGTCGCGGTCCGAAACGGTCCACAGGTCATTGCCGCACAAGGCCAGCCCCGACAGGTTGCCGCCGCGCATGCCTTCGACCGGGTGTTCGGCGAGCACGCGCAATTCTTGCACAGGCTCCGCCGACACCGTCATCGAACCCAGCAGCAATGCACCCGCCAAGGCCCAGCCAAACCGCATCAGGCCAGAACCTCGGCAAGGTTACCCTTGGATTCGAGCCAGGTCTTGCGGTCGCCGGCGCGTTTTTTCGCCAGCAACATGTCCATCATTTCCGAGGTCTGGGCGAAGTCGTCCCCGAGGGTCAACTGCACCAGGCGCCGGGTGTTCGGGTCCATGGTGGTTTCGCGCAGTTGCGGCGGGTTCATTTCACCCAGGCCTTTGAATCGGGTGACCTGCGGCTTGCCGCGCTTCTTCTCGGCCACCAGACGGTCGAGGATCCCGTCGCGCTCGGCTTCGTCGAGGGCGTAGTAGATTTCTTTGCCCAGATCGATGCGGTACAGCGGCGGCATTGCCACGTAGACATGACCGGCATCCACCAGTGGGCGGAAATGCTGGACGAACAAGGCGCAGAGCAAGGTTGCGATGTGCAGACCGTCGGAGTCGGCGTCGGCGAGGATGCAGATCTTGCCGTAGCGCAGCTGGCTCATGTCCTCGGCGCCCGGATCGACACCGATGGCCACGGCGATGTTGTGCACTTCCTGGCTGGCCAGCACTTCGCTGCCGTCGACTTCCCAGGTGTTGAGGATCTTGCCGCGCAACGGCAGGATCGCCTGAAATTCCTTGTCTCGCGCCTGCTTGGCCGAACCGCCGGCGGAATCACCTTCCACCAGGAACAGCTCGGAACGCATCGGGTCCTGCCCGGCGCAATCGGCCAGCTTGCCCGGCAATGCCGGGCCCTGGGTGATGCGCTTGCGTTCAACTTTCTTGCTGGCTTTCAGGCGCCGGCCAGCGTTGCTGATCGCCAGTTCCGCCAGGGCCAGACCGGTTTCCGGGTTGGCGTTGAGCCACAGGCTGAACGCATCCTTGACCACGCCGGAGACAAACGCCGCCGCTTCACGGGACGACAGACGTTCCTTGGTCTGACCGGAGAATTGCGGTTCCTGCATCTTCATCGACAGAACGAAAGCGATGCGCTCCCAGACGTCTTCCGGTGCCAGCTTCACGCCGCGCGGCAGCAGGCTGCGGAATTCGCAGAACTCGCGCATCGCGTCGAGCAGACCCTGACGCAGACCGTTGACGTGGGTACCGCCCTGCTCCGTCGGGATCAGGTTGACGTAGCTTTCAGTGACCGAGGTGCCGCCTTCCGGCAGCCAAAGCAGGGCCCACTCGACCGCTTCCTTGGTGCCGGCCAGGTTGCCGCAGAACGGCGCATCCGGCAGACGCTCGAATTCGCTGACCGCATCCACCAGATAGGAGCGCAAGCCATCCTCGTAATGCCACTCGACCTTTTCGCCGGTGCCTTTGTCTTCGAAGCTGATCAGCAGCCCCGGGCACAGAACGGCCTTGGCCTTGAGCACATGCTTGAGGCGGCTGATGGAGAATTTCGGCGAGTCGAAGTATTTCGGGTCCGGCGCGAAGTACACGCTGGTCCCGGTATTGCGCTTGCCGACGGTGCCGATCACTTGCAGATCGGTGGCCTTGAAGCCGTCGGCAAAGGTCATTTCATATTCGTTGCCGTCACGCTTGACCCGCACCCGCACCTGGGTCGACAAGGCGTTGACCACGGAAATACCCACCCCGTGCAGACCGCCGGAGAACTGGTAGTTCTTGTTGGAAAACTTGCCGCCCGCATGGAGCTTGGTGAGGATCAGTTCAACGCCCGAAACACCCTCTTCCGGGTGGATGTCAACCGGCATGCCACGGCCATCGTCGCAGACTTCCAGCGAGTGGTCGGCGTGGAGGATGACCTGGATCGATTTGGCGTGGCCGGCCAGGGCTTCGTCGACACTGTTGTCGATGACTTCCTGGGCAAGGTGGTTCGGCCGACTGGTGTCGGTGTACATGCCGGGGCGTTTGCGCACCGGGTCGAGGCCCGAGAGGACTTCGATGGCGTCGGCGTTATAGGAGCTAGCGCTGGGAGTGGCCATAGGGTCTCGTCGTCAGTGATTCAATGAAAATGGGGCAAGACTTCACAGTGCGGTGAAATCGATTGCCTGATAGGTATCGGCGCCAATCCCGGCAAAGCCGAGCAATGCCGGCAATCGTGTAACAAATCCCTGGAAACTGTGGTCGCCGCCGGCCTGAATGCGCAAGGCACAGGCCCGGTAATACTGCTGGGCAAGGCGATAATCCAGCGTTTCATCCCCGGTCTGCAACCATACCTGATATCGCTGCGGATCCTGCGGCGCCGGCACTTCCAGCTCGGCCAGGGCCGTCACGTGGTCGTGGGTCAGCTCCCAGGTTTCGTCGGTGTACAGGTTTTTCTGGGTGCCCAGGTGTCCGTCGAACATCCGGTGCGGGCTGACGGCCGGGTTGACCAGCAGGGCTTTCAGGCCATGGCGCTCGGCCAGGTGAGTCGCATAGTAGCCGCCGAGCGAGCTTCCCACCAGCAATGGCCGGCCGAGTTCGGCGATTGCCTGTTCCAGCTGACCGATGGCTTCGCGTGGGTGGTGATGCAGCGCCGGCACACGCAGTTGGTCGCTCAACCCCAGCCGCTCCATCACCTCGACCAGCTGACAGGCCTTTTTCGAGGCCGGCGCGCTGTTGAAACCATGGATATAGAGAATCGAACCGGACATTTGAGCTCCCTGGGCGTCGGCTGAAGAAAGCGGAGTTTACAGGGAGTCAGGGGATGTTGGGCCAGCACCCGAGGAAATCAGCGCTGCATCCGTCAATCAGTAACCGTTGGAGCCGTAATCCACCTGAAAATCAAAACCGGTGACACGCTCCACGCCGGTCTCCAGCCGCCCATCCGGCAACAAGCGCAACCAGCGATACCCCGGTGCCTGCTCGCCGACCTTGAAATCTTCACTGCCTGGCTCGAACTGAATGCAGGTCGACGGCGAGGCAATCAGCCTTACGCCGTTGCGTTCGCGGTCGATTTCCTGATGGACATGTCCCCACAGTACGGCGCGGGCCTGCGGGAAACGGTCGAGCACGTCGAAAAACGCTTCCGGATTGCGCAAGCCGATCGGCTCCATCCAGGCGCAACCGATCGACACAGGATGATGGTGAAAGCACACCAGATGATGGCGATCCGGCGCTTCACTCAGGGAGCGGGCGAGCAATTGCAGTTGGTCATCCTGCAAATACCCCGGCACCGATCCGGGCACCGCCGAATCGAGCAGGGTCACACGCCAGTTGCCGACATCCACCACAGACTCCAGCAATGCACTCTTCACCGTCGCCTGCGCCATGATTTGCGGTTCGTCGTGGTTGCCGGGGATCCAGCGGGCCGGCGCGTCGATCTGCGCCGTCATCTGCCGGAATTGCTGGTAGGACTCCAGCGTACCGTCCTGGGACAGGTCGCCGCTGGCCACGATCAGGTCGATCCGCGGTTGCTGCTCGAGCACCAGCTCGATGACTTTTTGCAGACTCTCACGGGTGTTCATGCCCAGCAGCGTTCCTTCCGCCTCGGCGAACAGATGGCTGTCAGAGAGTTGCACCAGCAACGCCGTGTCGGCGGTGGTCAAAGTCGATACGCTCGGCAAGGCGTTCTCCCCCGGGATCGCGGGACTGGATAGGTGCGGCAATTATGCGGGGGGGACACCACAAAGAGAAACCGGCGAACCGGACGCAGTTCACAACTTGCGCTGGTTATCGGACTGCCGCGTATTCGTGTCCGCACGCCAGACAATGACTCAGCCATTCACCCAGGAACAGATTGAGCTGGGCTTTTTCGTCCGGCTGGTGCATGGCCGCATTCGGGTAAGGATAGACGCCGCGAAAGCGTCGCGCATGCTCGGCACTGATCACCTCGGCCATACGCGCGTCGTGATAGACCTGCACCTCCAGTTGCGGCACCGGCAGCCATGGCAGGCTGTGTTCCTGACGCACCTGCAGAGTCGTGGTGTACGGACAGGCCTGCAGCACTTCCAGAGTCAGCACGCCGAGCATCTGGTCGCCCTGGGTTACCGCGATGCGCCGCGCTTCGGGGTCGCTGCGCATGTCCGGCAAGAGTCGCATCAGGCGCGCGTAGTTCGCCTCGCAGGCGGCTTGCAGCCCTGCGAGGTCGACGCGGTAGCGATCGCGCAACTTGTTTACGACCATAGCCCCCTCACTTCGGCGCGATTGAGCGCCAGCCACTGCAAGGCGATGATGCTCGCCGCATTGGCAATCCGTCCGTCACGTACGGCCTGCAAGGCATCTTCAAAGGCCCAGACCGTGACGCGAATATCTTCGGCTTCTTCCTCCAGCCCATGCAGGCCGCCCGCGCCTTCGGTGCTGCAACGCCCCAGATACAAATGTACGAACTCGTTGCTGCCACCCGGCGATGGAAAGTATTTGGTCATCGGCCACAGGGCTTTGATGTCCAGCCCAGCTTCCTCCTGCGCCTCGCGGTGAGCAACTTCTTCCGGCTGTTCGTCCTTGTCGATCAGACCGGCGACCAGTTCCACCAGCCACGGGTTGTCCGCCTTGCCCAGAGCCCCGACGCGAAACTGCTCGATCAGCACCACTTCATCGCGCTGCGGATCGTAGGGCAGCATGCACACCGCATCGTGGCGCACGAACACTTCACGATTGATTTCGCGGCTCATGCCACCGGCGAACAGTTCGTGGCGCAAGTGCAGACGGTCGAGCTTGTAGAAGCCCTTGTAGCACTGCTCGCGTCGCACGATATCGACGGCGGTCGGAATGGCTTTGGCAAAATCGGTCATGAGCATCCTCTTTACTGCAAATCCAATACGAGGCGCCTTACCTGCGACCTCGACTTCGCGCCATCCTAACGCGCCGGTGACGTTTGATGCAGCCCCTTTGCTGTCAGCGGGATGGACGGTGGAGGCGAAACCCACTCTAATTAGCTTAGTGGCGAACTGACCGCTTCGTTGAGAGTCGAAGCGGTAACTTTTTGCCTTCCCCTGCTTCAGAAAGGACGCCCATGTCGCTTTTCAAAATTGCCTCCGTGGCCGCCATCGCCCTGACCCTGGGCGCCTGCGCCAGCCTGTTCCAGCCCAACCTGCGCACGCCGCTGGAAACCACCCGCGACGCCTCGGAAACGCTGAAACCCGGTTGTTCCAACCAGGACTGTCCGTTGGTAAACATCGATACGTTGCGCTTCCCGGCAGAACCGGCGCTGGACGGCATCATCGAAAAACGCCTGCTGCAAATGACCCGCACCGCACCGAACGCCCCGGTGGCGCCGACGCTGGCAGCGTATCGCGAGCAGTTCCTGGCCAACGCCGGCCCGCGCAACAGCAGCTATTTGCAGGCGAAAGTACGCGAGCAGCATGACGGTCTGGTGATCATCGAAACCTCGAGCTACCTGGACACCGGCGGTGCCCACGGTACGCCGGGACGCGGTTTCATCAACTATTCGCGTCAGCAACACAAGGTGCTGACCCTGGCGGACATGCTGCTGCCGGGTCAGGAAGAGGCATTTTGGAAAGCGGCGCAAGTGGCGCACAACAGCTGGCTGATCAGCACCAAGCTCGATCAGGAACCGGAATTCGTGAAGAGCTGGCCGTTCGTCAAAACCCCGAACGTGGCGCTGACCTACGGCGGCGTGATCCTCAAGTACGACGTGACCACCATCGCGCCTTATGCGCTGGGCCACGTCGAACTGAAGATCCCTTACCCGCGCCTGAACGGCATTCTCAAGCCCGAGCTGTTTCCCGGCCGTAACTGAAAGCCCGGCCGAGCACCAGTTGCAGCAGCCCTGCCAGCACCAGCGCCGGCAGGGTCGCGCCGACATCCGGATACAGATTGGCCAACAAGTGATAGGTGCTGATGCCACCCAGCCAGGCCAATAGTGCCGGCCAGCGCAACGCGGCCGGCGCCACTTGGGCACTGCGCTTGCGCAGGATGAAGTGATCCACCAGCACCACGCCGAACAGCGGTGCGAACACCGAGCCGATCAGCAACAGGAAGTTCTGGTACTGCGCCAACGGCGCGAGCAAGGCGATCAGGGTGCAGATCACCCCGATGGCCAGCGCCAGATGCTCGACTTTCAGACGCAACAGAATCCCACTGGAAACCGCTGCCGAGTGAATGTCGGCGAAAGCGTTCTCCGACTCGTCCAGCAGAATCAGCAACAGCGGAATCCCCAGACCGGCGCCGGCCAGTGCCAGCAGCAGCGCGTTGACTTCACCGCTCGGCGCGAATGCCAGCGTGTAGGCCACGCCGAGGCTCATCAGCCAGAAGTTGCCGATGAAGAAACCGATCGCCGTACCACCGAACACGTTCTTCGCCTTCTTGCCGAAACGCGAGTAGTCGGCAATCAGCGGCAGCCACGACAGCGGCATCGCGATGGCGATGTCGAAGCCCACGGCGAGCGGCATCGAGCCATCCCCGGCCTGTGCCCACAAGGCGGCGAGATCGGCCTTGGCGAACAGATTCCAGGTCAGCCAGATGCACGCGGCCAGAATCAGCCAGATGCCCCACTTGCGCAGAATCTTGCGCACGAACGTCAACGGCCCGCTGACCGCGAGCAATGTCGCCAATGCGCCGAAGCACAGCGTCCACAGCATCGGACTGGCCCACAGCGAACCTTCGCTGAACGCACGGGTGCCGAGCAGGCTGGCCGCATCGCGCATGACGATGATTTCGAACGAACCCCAACCGATCAGTTGCAGCAGGTTGAGCAGCGCCGGCAGGCTCGCGCCTTTGCTGCCGAGGCTGAGTTTCAGCGCGGCCATCGACGACAGGCCGGTGTCACTGCCGATCACGCCAACGGCGGCCAGCAACAGAACGCCGACCAGGGTGCCGAGAAAGATCGCCAGCAGCGATCCCGACAGGCCCAGCCCCGGCGCCAGCAACGCACCGGTCTGCAACACCATCAGGCCGATGCCGAGGGAAAACCACAGGGAAAACAGATCGCGACCGCCGAACACACGCTGGTTGGCGGGCACGGCGAGGTCGGGGGAATAAGTACCGGGTTGAATGCTCAAGGACGTTTCTCACAGAGAAGCAGAAAAAAAGCTGCAAGCTGCAAGCTACAAGTCAGAAGCGATATGCGGACTGCTTCTCCTCTTGTAGCTTGTAGCTTGCCGCTCGTGGCTAGACTTTCTTGTACAGCTGACTGCCTTCCTTCCTGAACCGCTCGGCCTGTTCCGCCAGGCCCTGGGCGACATCCACGTCGACCGCGTCGATCCGCTGGTTGGCCGCGTATTCGCGGACTTCCTGAGTGATCTTCATCGAGCAGAATTTCGGCCCGCACATCGAACAGAAATGCGCGACCTTCGCCGAGTCCTTCGGCAGGGTTTCATCGTGATACGAACGGGCGGTGTCCGGGTCCAGACCGAGGTTGAACTGGTCTTCCCAGCGGAATTCGAAACGCGCCTTGCTCAAGGCGTTGTCGCGGATCTGCGCGCCCGGATGTCCTTTGGCCAAGTCAGCTGCGTGAGCGGCGATCTTGTAGGTGATGATCCCGGTCTTCACGTCATCCTTGTTCGGCAGACCCAAGTGTTCCTTCGGCGTCACGTAGCAAAGCATCGCGCAACCGAACCAGCCGATCATCGCCGCACCGATACCCGAGGTGATGTGGTCGTAACCCGGTGCGATGTCGGTGGTCAGCGGGCCGAGAGTGTAGAACGGCGCCTCGTCGCAGCACTCCAGCTGCTTGTCCATGTTCTCTTTGATCAACTGCATCGGCACGTGGCCGGGGCCTTCGATCATGCATTGCACGTCGTGCTTCCAGGCGATCTTGGTCAGCTCGCCGAGGGTCTCCAGTTCGCCGAATTGCGCTTCGTCGTTGGCGTCGGCAATCGAGCCCGGACGCAGACCGTCGCCCAGCGAGAAGCTGACGTCGTAGGCCTTCATGATTTCGCAGATTTCGTCGAAGTGGGTGTAGAGGAAGTTCTCTTTGTGGTGCGCCAGGCACCACTTGGCCATGATCGAACCGCCACGGGACACAATGCCGGTCACACGTTTGGCGGTCAGCGGCACGTAGCGCAGCAACACGCCGGCGTGGATGGTGAAGTAGTCGACGCCCTGCTCCGCCTGCTCGATCAGCGTGTCGCGGAACAGCTCCCAGGTCAGGTCTTCGGCGACGCCATTCACTTTTTCCAGCGCCTGATAAATCGGCACGGTGCCGATCGGAACCGGCGAGTTGCGGATGATCCACTCGCGGGTTTCGTGAATGTGTTTGCCGGTGGACAAGTCCATCACGGTGTCCGAGCCCCAGCGAATGCCCCAGGTCAGTTTCGCCACTTCTTCTTCGATGGACGAACCCAGCGCGCTGTTGCCGATGTTGCCGTTGATCTTCACCAGGAAGTTACGGCCGATGATCATCGGTTCCAGTTCGACGTGGTTGATGTTGGCCGGAATGATCGCGCGGCCACGGGCGATTTCTTCGCGCACGAACTCAGGGGTGATTTCTTTCGGAATGCTCGCACCGAAGCTGTGGCCGGCGTGCTGCTGTTTCAACAGGCCGGCAGCGCGGGCTTCTTGCAGCTTCATGTTTTCGCGGATGGCGACGTATTCCATCTCGGCGGTGATGATGCCTTTGCGCGCGTAGTGCATCTGGCTGACGTTGGCCCCGGCCTTGGCGCGGCGCGGGTTGTTGACGTGGGCGAAACGCAGTTTGGTCAGCTCAGGATCGGCCAGACGCTCCTGACCGAAATTCGAGCTCAGGCCTGGCAGGCGCTCGGTGTCGCCACGGTCGTCGATCCACGCCGAACGCACGTCGCCCAGACCTTTGCGCACGTCGATCACCACGTTCGGATCGGTGTACGGGCCGGAGGTGTCGTAGACGGTGACCGGCGCGTTGATTTCGCCGCCGAAGTCGGTCGGGGTCACATCGAGGGTGATTTCGCGCATCGGCACGCGGATGTCCGGGCGGGAGCCCTGAACGTAGACTTTTTGCGAACGGGTGAACGGTTGAACCGACTGCTCGTCGACCTTGGCCGAGTCACTCAGGTTGATCGCGCTTTTAGATTTTGTAGTCATCACGGGCTCTCCAGACAGCATCCAGGCAGTGGATTGTCGGAGCAGAACCTGAAAGGCACGGACGCACCAGGACTGGTGCTGTGCATCGTCGTCGAGCGTTCGATTGTCGAACAATTTCCCGGACGAAGCACAAGAGGACTCGCCGGGTGACGAGAAATCTTGTTCCCTACGCAGGCGCTAACCTGATCAGGTTCAACGGGATCCGAAATTATTCGATCTCAGCCTCATAGCAAGGCACCCCGACAAGAACCCGGCCAGTCTAGACACAACCGGCAAAGAACGCCAACACCGTGGCAAACACCATGATGAATGGCGCAATTGGCAGATTGTTGCCTGCCGCCGGCGCTACTACACTCGCTACGCCATGCTGCGCCTTGACGCTGCATGGGCCGCGCCTTACCTTTGGCGCCCGGATTATTTCCATAATATTCATGCTAGGGATCGCCTCATGCTGCGCAAACTCTCACTGGCTGTCGCCGTGTCTTGTGCGTCCACCGCAACGGCCTGGGCAGCAGAAGCGCCTTTATCGACCAGGACCGATCTGGTCAGCGTTTATCAGGAAGCCGTCGACAACAACGCCGACCTGGCCGCCGCCCGCGCCCAGTACGGTGCGCAGAAAGAAGTGGTGCCCCAGGCCCGCGCCGGGCTGCTGCCGAACCTGTCGGGCGGCGCTGAAGTCGCCAATGTGCGCACCTCGATCGACCAGCCCTCGGCCATCGCCAATCGCAGCGCGCACTCCTATCAGGCGACGCTGGCGCAACCGCTGTTCCGCGCCGATCGCTGGTTCCAGTACCAGGCCGCCAAGGACGTCAATGAGCAGGCCGCGCTGCAACTCTCGGCCACCGAGCAGAACCTGATCCTGCAAACCGCCGAAAGCTACTTCAACGTGCTGCGCAGCCAGGACAACCTGGCCTCGACCAAGGCCGAGGAAGCCGCGTTCAAGCGCCAGCTCGACCAGTCCAACGAGCGCTTCGATGTGGGTCTGTCGGACAAGACCGACGTGCTGCAATCGCAAGCCAGCTACGACACCGCGCGGGCCAACCGGATCGTCGCCCAGCGTCAGGTCGATGATGCGTTCCAAGCGCTGATCACCCTGACCAACCGCCAGTACAACTCGATCCAGGGCATCGTCCACACGTTGCCGATCCTGCCGCCGGCGCCGAACGACGCCAAGGCCTGGGTCGATACCGCCGCGAAACAGAACCTCAATCTGCTGGCCAGCAACTACGCGGTCAGCTCCGCCGAACAGACCCTGAAACAGCGCAAGGCCGGCCACCTGCCGACCCTCGACGCCGTGGCCAAATACGAAAAGGGCGACAACGACGCCCTCGGCTTCTCCAACCCGAACGCGTTCGGTACGCCGTACAGTGGCAACGTCGAGCAGAGCACCGTGGGCCTGCAACTGAACATCCCGATCTACAGTGGCGGATTGACCAGCTCCCAGGTGCGCGAGTCCTACTCGCGGCTGGACCAGACCGAGCAGCAGCGTGAAGGCCTGCGCCGGCAAGTGGTGGAGAACACCCGCAACCTGCACCGCGCGGTGAACACCGACGTCGAGCAGGTGCAGGCGCGCCGCCAGTCGATCATCTCCAACCAGAGCGCGGTGGAAGCCACGGAAATCGGTTACCAGGTGGGGACGCGCAACATCGTCGATGTGCTCGACGCCCAGCGTCAGCTCTACACCTCGGTGCGCAACTACAACAACACCCGCTACGACTACATCCTCGACAACCTGCGTCTGAAGCAGGCAGCGGGGACATTGAACCCAGGCGACCTGCAGGATCTGACGCGTTATCTGAAGGCCGACTACAACCCGGACAAGGATTTCCTGCCGCCGGATCTGGCCAAGGCTGCGGAAGCCCAGCTCAAGGCCCGGCCTTAAACAAAAAACGCAGCCCCGAGGCTGCGTTTTTTTATGCGCGGTCGATCAACCTTCCCAGGCCATCGAGCAAGCGCTGCAACGCGCCCTGATTACGGCGCATCACGCTCAGCCCGGCATCGGCCATGCGCTGTGCGTCGCGCGGCAGTTCGAACAGACGCTGCACTTCTGTCGCCAGACCTTCAGCGTCATCGACCTCGGCCAGCGCCCCGGCGCTGCGCAGTTGCGCGGCGATGTCGAGGAAGTTGAACAGGTGAGGGCCGCTGATCACCGGTTTCGCCAAGGCTGCCGGTTCCAGCAGATTGTGTCCGCCGTTGGGCACCAGACTGCCGCCAACAAACGCGCTGTCGGCCAGGGCGTAGAGAAACAGCAACTCGCCCATGGTGTCGCCGAGCAGCACCGAAGTCTGCGCATCGACGCTCGCGCCGGTGGAACGGCGCACCGTGGCAAAGCCTTCACGCTGGCACAACTCGAACACCGAGTTGAAACGCTCGGGGTGACGCGGCACCAGAATCAGCAGTGCATCGGGATGGTTGGCCAGCAAACGGCGATGGGCATTCAGCACCACTTCGTCTTCGCCTTCATGGGTGCTGGCGGCGATCCATACCGGCCGTTCCAGCGCCTGCCATTGGCCGCGCAGTTCAGCGGCGCGTTGCAGCAGTTGCGGGTCGATGGTCAGGTCGAACTTGATCGAGCCGGTGACTTCAACTGTCTCCGCACGCGCACCGAGATCACGGAAGCGCTGGGCTTCGGCCTCGGTCTGCACGGCGAACAGGCTCATCTCGGCGAGCATCGGCGCGGTCAGTTTGCTGAAGCGGCCATAGCCTTTGGCCGAACGCTCGGACAGGCGTCCGTTGGCCAGCGCCACCGGAATCCCGCGTTTGGCGCATTGGTGAATGTGGTTGGGCCAAAGCTCGGTTTCCATGATCACTGCCAGTTTCGGCTGCACGCGATCCAGAAAACGCGCCGCCGCGCAGGGCAAGTCGTAAGGCAGGTAGCAATGCTGGATGCGCGGCTCGTTGGCGAACATTGCGTGAATGCGTTCCGACCCGGTCGGCGTCATGCAGGTCACGGTGATCGGCAGTTGTGGATAACGTTGCAGCAGCGCACGGATCATCGGCGCAGCCGCGATGCTCTCGCCCACCGAGACGGCGTGAACCCAGATACCTCCGGGCTGCAAGGTCGGCAGGCCATAGGAGAAACGTTCGCCAATCCGCTTGGCATACGCCGGCGCCTTGCGCGAACGCAGCCACAGCCGAATCGCCACCAATGGCAGCCCCAGGTAAAACAGCGCGGTGTAGAGAGTTCTATTCATGGCGGCGGAGTTTATCGGCTTTTGCCGCCGATCGCCCGCAGGTGTATGGCAAATCGCTCCGCCAGCCAGCGCGCCGCCGGTCCAAGCGGTTCATCACGGCGCCAGACCAGTTCCACCACCAGCGCCGGCGGCGTCCATTCGCTGTCCAGTTCCACCATCAGGCCCTGATACGCCGAGTACTGCACCACGTGGCGCGGCAGCCAGGCCCAGCCGAGGTCACGCACCAGCCATTCGGCCATCACGTAGAAACTGTCAGCGCGCCATACCTGCGGACTGGCCGGTTCGTTGCCGGGATAAATGCTGGTCTGGGTCGACATCAACAACTGCCGATGCTGCGCCAGTTGCTGGCAGGTGACGTAAGCCTGCGCTGCCAAGGGATGGTTGACGCCGCAGACCGTGACCATTTCCACACTGCCCAGCACCCGGCGCTCCAGCGCTTCAGGGATTTCATCGTGATAGAACAGCAGCCCGAGATCGGCCCGGCGCTCCACCAGTTTGCGTGAAACCTCACCTTGGGCGGCGCTGGTCAGTTGGACTTCCAGACTGGGAAACTGCTCGGCCAGGGCGGCGAAGCTTTCCACCAGCGCCTGATAGGGCATCGCCTCATCCTGGGCCACCCGCAGCTGCGCTTCCTGCCCGCGCATCATGGCCACGGCCCGGCCGTTCAGGCGCTCGCACTGGCGTAACACTTCACGCGCCTCCTCCAGCAACGCCTCCCCTGCTTCGGTAAGAATCGGCTGGCGACCACTGCTACGCTCGAACAGGCTGACACCGAGGTCGTCCTCGAGCATGGCAATCGCGCTGCTGATCGCCGACTGCGCCTTGCGCTGCTGACGTGCCACGGCGGAAAACGAGCGCTGCTCGGCAACGCCGACAAACACCCGCAACTGCTCCAGATTCCATTGCATGCTCATCAGGCCAACCCATCTTTTAAACAGATAGGTAATGACTTTACCCCATCTGGGGAGTCACTAGAATGCCGCCTCAGCAAGCAATGCTACACACGAGGATTTGAACATGAACGCTTACGTCTACCTGGCCATCGCCATCTGTGCCGAAGTGATCGCGACCGTTTCGATGAAAGCCGTCAAAGGCTTCAGCACGCCTTTGCCGCTGCTGCTGGTCATCGTCGGTTATGGCATCGCGTTCTGGATGCTGACCCTGGTGGTACGCAGCGTGCCGGTGGGCGTGGCCTACGCGGTGTGGGCCGGCATGGGCATCGTGATGGTCAGTGTCGCGGCGCTGTTCATCTACGGGCAGAAGCTGGATATCCCGGCGATGCTCGGAATGGCGCTGATCGTGCTCGGCGTGGTGGTGATTCAACTCTTCTCGAAAACCGCCGGCCATTAACAGCAGCGACAGGCTTCAAGCCACAAGCTGCAAGCCAAGCCAAGCCGATTTTTCCCCTTCGGGTTGCAGCTTGCAGCTTGAAGCTTGAAACTTGCGGCTTATTTGAGCCTTGAGGTCGTTGCATGCCATCTCCAATTTCCACCGACGTGCTGATTGTCGGCGCGGGTGTCGCCGGTCTCTGGCTGAACGCGCGCCTGCGTCGCCAGGGTTTCTCGACCGTGCTGGTGGAAAGTGCCAGCCTCGGCGGCGGGCAGAGTGTGAAGTCCCAGGGCATCATCCACGGCGGCGCCAAGTACGCGCTGCACGGTGCGCTGACCGGTGCCTCGGAAGCCATCGCCGACATGCCGCGCCGCTGGCGTGAAGCCCTGGCCGGCAACGGCGAACTGGACCTGACCGGCGTGCGCCTGTTGTCCGAAGCCCATTACCTGTGGTCGCCGGGCACACTGGCCGGCAATCTGACCAGTTTCTTCGCCAGCAAAGCGGTGCGTGGCCGGGTCGATCAGGTCAAGGGCGATCAACTGCCGCCGGCCCTGCAAGACAAACGCTTCAAGGGCAAGGTCTACCGTCTCGCCGAGCTGGTGATCGACGTGCCAAGCCTGATCCAGCGTCTGGCGGATTTGTCGGGTGACGGTCTGCTCGCCGGCCACGACATCGAGCCGTTACTGGAAAGCGGTGTGCTGGTCGGTCTGAAAGTCGATGGCCGCGAGATTCGTGCCCAGCGCATCGTCCTCAGCGCCGGTGCCGGTACCGCCGACCTGCTGACTGCTTTGGGCCTGACTCATCCGGCCATGCAACGCCGGCCGCTGCACATGATCATCGCCAAGGGCCCGGGCCTGAAGCCGCTGTACGCGCACTGCCTCGGTGGCGGCACCAAACCGCGCATCACCGTGACCACCCACCCGGCCGCTGACGGTCAGTGGGTCTGGTATCTGGGCGGCGACATTGCCGAATCCGAAGGCGTGGCCCGTGAGCCGGCCGAACAGATCGCCACCGCCCAGAAAGAACTTGGCCAGTTGTTGCCATGGATCGACCTGAGCACCGTGCAATGGGCGACCCTGCGCGTCGATCGCGCCGAACCGCTGCAAACCGGTCTTACCCGCCCGGACAACGCGTTCCTCGCCGAAGAAGGTCGCCTGCTGGTCGGCTGGCCAACCAAGCTCGCATTGGCCCCGGACTTCGCTGACCGGGTGATTGCCTCCCTGGAACGCGACGGCATCCAGCCAAGCCACGTAGCTCCGTTGCCCGAGCTGCCAAAACCACCGATGGGCGTTCCCGCCTGGGAGCAACTGCTGCCATGAGCCTGCCGACCCTGCACGATCTGCATCGCCCGCTGGGCAGCACAGGCCTGCTGGTTTCGCCGCTGGGCCTGGGCACCGTCAAACTTGGCCGCGACCAGGGCGTGAAATATCCCAACGGCTTCCAGATCCCCGACGACGACGCTGCGCGCATGCTGCTCAAGCAGGCGCGGGAGCTGGGCATCAACCTGATCGACACCGCCCCGGCCTATGGCCGCAGCGAAGAACGCCTCGGCCCACTGCTGCGCGGTCAGCGTCAGGACTGGGTGATCGTCAGCAAGGTCGGCGAAGAATTCGTCGACGGCCAGTCGAGTCACGACTTCAGCGCCGCTCACACGCGGATGTCGGTGGAGCGCAGCCTGCAACGTCTTGAAACCGATTTTATCGATCTGGTGCTGGTGCACTCCGACGGCAACGATCTGGCGATTCTCAACGACAGCGAAGTCTACGCAACCCTCGCGGCACTGAAGGCCGAGGGCAAGATTCGCGGCTTCGGTTTCTCCGGCAAGACGGTCGATGGTGGTTTGAAAGCACTGGAGCAAGGCGACTGCGCGATGGTCACCTACAATCTGAACGAACAAAACGAGAAGGCGGTCATTGACTATGCTGCTGCCCACGGTAAAGCCATTCTGGTGAAGAAGGCCCTGGCCAGCGGTCATGTGTGCCTGAGTCCCGGCGTGGATCCGGTGCGCGCCAGCTTCGAATTGCTGTTCGCCCAGCCCGGCGTGGCCAGTGCCATCGTCGGGACAATCAATCCGCTGCACCTCGCCCATAACGTTGCGACCGTTGCCCAGGTCCTTCGTGGTCACTGACGCCGCCTCGCGGCCTTAAGCAGGAGCCGACATGCCGCGTACGCTCATCAGAAAGAACCCGAGCAACTTCAAGACGCTGCCGCTGTTCGTCGAAGCCACGCCGGAAGGCCTGACCTACCAGAGCGTGGGCATGCCGTTGAATTTCGCCCAGACCCTGCAGCGGCGCAAGCCGGTCAGCGTGGCCGATGCCGAGCGCTTTGCGCTGGAGCTGGCCAACCTCGGCGTCTCGGTGCGCCTGACCCTGCACTGGCAGAATCGCGATTATTGGGTGCTGGTACGCCAGCGGCGGCAGGATCGCGGCGATGTGGTGCTCAAGCTGATCTCCGGCTACGTGCCGGCCCATGAGCTGAACATTCCGCTGCACACGGCGATCCAGGAAATTGCCGAAGAATGCCTGCTGGAAACACCGGAAGGCTGGCTCGGCGGGCGTTTCAACGACACCTGGCTGCCGGCGCCGTACTCATCGGCGCTGCATTATCGCGAGGCCCTGCCCTTTCGCCTGACGCCGCTGTCCGGCTCGGCGCGGCCGGTGCGCTGCGCCAATCTGCAATTGCTCGAACGGCCGAGGGCTTACGTGCACTTGCCGACCGCGTCCCTGCAATTGATCTACGACCTGCGGCTGGACGTGCCCAAGGAAGCCAAGAACCTCAGCCTGTTCCATGTCGATGAACGGCTGGAAGGCGATCAATTGGTCGCCCGGCTCGACCGCAAGCGCCCCGATCTGTACTTGATGCCGTTGCAGGACGGCGAACCGCTGCCTGAGTTGTATACGCTGAAGAAAGGTCAGTTGTACCCGGCGGGCACTCGCGGTCTTTATCTGGCGGAAAGTTTCGCCCGGCAGGACGGCTGGCTGGTGCGCGATGAGCGGATTCGCTGGAAAGACTGGTTGCGCCAGCAGGGTTTGACGCCGCCACCCAAGGACTCGGGGCTCGCGCGGTTGCGCGGCAAGGCGAAGCAGCTGCTGAAGAAAATCGTGCCGCGCAAGAAAGTGAATTCCTGAACGGCAAAAGACCGCGCCTGCGAGTAACTCCGGAGAGTCGTCGCAGGCGCGGTCTTTATGTTTGCATCACTCGGACTTGCGGATTTTTTCCACAATCGCCGTGGTCGAGCTGTTTTCCACCAGCCCCAGCACTTTAACGGTGCCGCCATAGGCTTTGACGATATCGGCGCCGACCACTTGATCGATGCCGTAATCGCCACCCTTCACCAGCACGTCCGGCTTGACCTCGCGCAGCAGGTTTTCCGGGGTGCCTTCGGCGAAGCTGATCACCCAGTCCACCGCGCCGAGACCGGCGAGAACCGCCATGCGCCGGTCAACACTGTTGATCGGCCGGCCCGGCCCTTTCAGGCGGCTGACCGAAGCATCGTCGTTGATCGCGACGATCAGCCGATCGCCCTGCGCTCGCGCCTGCTCGAGGTAGGTCACGTGGCCGGCGTGCAGGATGTCGAAGCAGCCATTGGTGAACACGATCCGCTCGTTGTGCGCCCGGGCATCGGCAACTGCCAGCAGCAGTTGCTCCAGACCCAGCACGCCACGCTCGGAACCTTCTTCACGCTGAATGGCGCGACGCAGTTCCGGGGCGCTGATCGCCGCAGTACCCAGCTTGCCGACCACGATGCCCGCTGCCAGGTTGGCCAGCGCTACCGCGTGCGGCAATTCTTCGCCAGCGGCAATCGCGGCTGCCAAGGTAGAAATCACCGTATCGCCAGCACCGGTCACGTCGAACACTTCACGGGCCCGCGCAGGCAGATGCAGGGCCGGATGATCCGGACGCAGCAGGGTCATGCCGTGTTCGCCACGGGTCACCAGCAGCGCGCCGAGATCCAGGTCATGCATCAGCGTCGCGCCCTTGGCCACCAGCTCGTGCTCATCGGCGCAACCGCCGACGATGGCTTCGAATTCGCTGAGGTTCGGGGTGATCAGGCTCGCGCCACGGTAGATCGAGAAATCCTTGCCCTTCGGGTCGGCCAGCACCGGAATGCCTTTGGCACGAGCGGCCCGGATCAGCGCCTGATGGTTTTTCAGGGCACCTTTGCCGTAGTCGGACAGCACCAGCACCTTGATGCCTTCGAGCAGATCATCGACCTGCGCGCCGAGGGCCAGGGCGTCGGTGGCGAACGGTTCTTCGAAGTCGATACGCAGCAATTGCTGGTGCCGGCTCATGACCCGCAGCTTGACGATGGTCGGCTGGTGCGCGATGCGTTGAAACAAGGCTCGCACGCCCGCACCCTTGAGGCTGTTGCTCAGGCTGTCGGCGGCTTCGTCGTCACCGGTCACACCGACCAGCGACGCCGGCGCACCCAGCGCGGCAATGTTCAAGGCAACGTTGGCGGCACCGCCCGGACGGTCTTCGATTTGCTCGACTTTAACGACAGGAACCGGCGCCTCAGGGGAAATCCGTGAGGTACCACCATGCCAGTAACGGTCGAGCATGACATCGCCGACCACCAAGACAGGGGCTTGATCGAATCGCGGCATGGACAACTTCATGGAGCAACCCACATACAAAATGAACAGGGGCGCGATATTAACACAGGGTTGGCGAAGGCTTGTGCGGTGGCTGCAACAGGATGAAACAGCTGGCTTTTTTGCTCATTTTTTAAGCAGAAAAGTTGCCAACCGCTCGCAGGCTTCGCTCAACTCGAGGGCTTGCGTGTCGATCCGGCACTCCGCCGCCAACGGCGCCTCGTAAGGGCTGTCGATACCAGTGAAATGCTGGATACGGCCCTGACGTACGGCCTGATACAAGCCTTTAGGATCACGACGCTCACACTCTTTGAGCGAAGTGCTCACATGCACTTCGATGAAGTCGCCCTTGGCAAACAGTTGCCGCGCAGCGTCTCGCTCGGCACGAAATGGCGAGATCGCTGCGACGATGACAATCAGGCCGGCATCGACCATCAGCCGGGCGACTTCCGCCATGCGCCGGATGTTTTCCCGGCGGCCGGCATCGTCCATGCCCAGATCACGACACAATCCGTTGCGTACGTTGTCGCCATCGAGCAGAAATGTGTGCAGCCCGAACTGATGCAAGTGCAGGTCCAGCGAATTGGCCAGGGTCGACTTGCCGGCGCCGGACAGTCCGGTCAGCCACAGGCAACGCGGCCGCTGCCCCTTGAGCGCGGCTCGCGCCTGGCGAGACAGCGCAAGGCTATAGGGGCTGATGACAGGCAATGTCGCCAGACTGCGCAGAGCCTCATTCATAACCGAGCAACTCGTAGTCACGCTGATAGGCCCGACGCACCAGCCGACGGGTTCGCGCCGTGCAGAACTCCCGCGCCTTCAGCGGTTGGCGCTGCCGGGAGCTGTTGACGTGCGGCAACTGACACACCATCCCCAAGCGCTCGCAGACCTGTTTGAAATCCTGCTCGAGATGCTCCTGGTAACCGATGAAGTCCAGGGCCAGATGCCCCAGTGAATCGGTGAGAAAGTCGGTTTGCGCAGCAAAGTGCAGTTGCCGCGAGATCGTCTCCGGGTGCAGCCAGCGTGCGACAAAGTCATCAAAATCCCGATACTGGCGAACCATTTGCTGAGCGGCGTGATCGCGCCCGCTCAAGGTGTTGCCATGCAAAAAGGCGTAAGCCGAATAGGCGCGCTCCAGCGGGTCGCGCACAAAGGCGAACTTGTAGGCGGCGGCATATTGCTCGGGAAATTGCTCTTCGTACCAGTACAACGGCAAGTGTCCCGGACGCCAGCCGTCGAACATCGCCGCACACAAGCTGCTGCCGGCGCATTTGGGCACGTGGATAAACAGACAGTCGCGCTGCTCGAAGGCAGCGGGAAACGCCAGACTGGCCGACATCGACTTGTTCACCACTTGCCGGTCGACCACCGACAGGCGCCCCAGCAGAAAGGCCCGCTGCGGCTTGGGCAGCAATTTCCACAGATAACGTTGCAGCATGCCAGCACCCGCGCGAAGAGGATGGCCCCTTCGATTGAAGTCAGAGTTCGTTCAGGAACCTTAACAAGCGCGACGGCCGGTTTTATGCCGGTTTGGTCAAGAAGGGTAAAGGACTGGATACAAATGAATGTGGGAGCGAGCCTGCTCGCGATGACGCATGCACCTTCAACATTGATGTTGACTGTTGCACCGCTGTCGCGAGCAGGCTCGCTCCCACAAGGTTTTCCGGGGGATCAGGCGATGTCTTCGGCCGGGGCGTCAAGGCCCATGGCGTTGAGACGCGCGTAATAGCCGTTCTGTGCCAGCAGGTCGTCGTGAGTGCCGCGCTCGACGATCCGACCCTGATCCATGACCAGAATCAGGTCGGCTTTCTCGATGGTCGACAGACGGTGAGCGATCACCAGCGTGGTACGGCCCTTCATCACTTGATCCAGGGCAGCTTGAATGTGTCGCTCGGATTCGGTGTCGAGGGCCGAGGTGGCCTCGTCGAGAATCAGCAGCGGCGCGTTCTTGAGCAAGGCCCGGGCAATCGCCAGACGCTGGCGCTGGCCGCCGGAAAGCAGCACGCCGTTCTCGCCGACCTGAGTGTCCAGGCCTTCGGGCAGTTGCGAAATGAAGTCCATCGCGTAGGCATCACGCGCTGCTTTTTCGATGTCTTCGCGCGGTGCCCCTGCCAGATCGCCATAGGCGATATTGTTGGCCACGGTGTCGCTGAACAGCGTGACGTGCTGGGTGACCTGAGCAATGTGGCGACGCAGATTGAGCAGCTTGTATTGCTCGACTTCCACACCGTCGATCAGGATCTCGCCCTTGTCGTGGTGATAGAAGCGCGGGATCAGGTTGGCCAGGGTCGACTTGCCGCTGCCCGAACGCCCCACCAGCGCCACCATCTGCCCCGGCTCGACCGAGAAACTGATGTCATCGAGCACCTGACGCTCGGTGCCCGGATAGGTGAAGCTCAGGTTGCGTACATCGAGGCGACCGCTGACCGAGTCGCGCTCGACCGTGCCGGTATCGACTTCCGGCTCGACGTCCAGTTGCTCGAAAATGCTTTCGGCCCCGGCCACGCCTTTCTGGATGGTCGAACTGACTTCGGACAACTGACGGATCGGTTTGGGCAGCAGGCCCGCGAGCGTGATGTAGGCGACCATGTCACCGGCCGAGGCGTCGCCGCGAAGGTACAGCACGAGGAACATCAGGATCGCCATAGCGCTGTAGATCACCAGTTGCAGCAGCGGCGTGTAGATAGCCCCGGTGCGGGTCATGCGCAGCTGCTTGTCGGTATTGCCCTGGCTGGCATCGAGGAAGCGCTTTTCCTCGTAGGCTTCGCCGCCAAAGCTGCGTACCACGCGATAGCCCTGGATGGTTTCCGACGCCACGTGGGTCACGTCGCCCATGGCCAGCTGGATTTTCTTGCTCTGCTTGCGGAATTTCTTGCTGGCGGTGCGCACCATCACGGCGATCAGCGGCAGGATCGCAACCATCACCAGCGTCAGCTTCCAGTTCATGAACAGCAGGGAGGCGAACAGGAAGATCACCGTCATGCCTTCACGGATTACGACCTTGATCGCATCTGTTGCCGCCCCCGTGACCATTGTCACGTTGAAGGTGATGCGCGAAATCAGGTGACCGGAGTTATGCTTGTCGAAATAACGGTTGGGCAGGACCAGCAGGTTGTTGAAGAGCTGTACCCGCAGGTCATGCACCAGGCCCAGGGAAACCTTGGCCAGGAAATAGTTGCCCAGATAAGATCCCAGCCCCTGCCAGGCGGCGATCAGGATGATCAGCAGCGGTACGGCCTGCAGCAGTTGCAGGTCGCGCAGGTAAGGCACGGTGGGAAACAGTACTGCCTCGGGATTGGACAGACCGTCGACAAAGTACTTGAGGATGTAGCCGAGCATCGGCTGGGTCGAGGCAAAAATCAGAAAACCGACGATGCTGATCAGGAACAGACTGATGTACGGCCGGACATAGCCGAGCAGGCGGAAGTAGATTTTCAAGCTCGAAGGGCTTGCGGCGGGACTGGAGTCGGTCATATCACGCGAAAGTCGATAAAAAGGACGCTGACTTTAGCACAGCTTCTTCAGGGTTCTGGCAATCGGCCAAAGGCTGTTATTGTTATGCGTCTTTTTCAGCGTCAAATAGCCATCATCGAAATGGCCGATCAACTTCAGGATTGAATCTCTCAGCATGCAACTTCGCGGCTTCAGCAGTACGTCCAATCGAATTTTCGATTTCATCAGCCTGTGGATACTTCCCGTCGGCTACTTCCTGCTCTTGTGCGCGCTGTTTTTCCTGCCGGGTCGCAGTATTCATCACAAGCTGTTTTACGGTTTGTTCAGCATTCCGACGCTGATTGCACTGTGCCTGCGCCCCAGGGAACTCAAGGAAATGCTGCGTGAGCCAGTATTCATTGCGTTGCTGCTGTTTGCCGCCTGGGCACTGCTGAGCCTTTGCTGGGGGCCGCAGGGGGAGCCGATAGGCGGCATGTTCAAACCCCCGCTGCATACCCTGATGCTGTTCGCCGGGTGTTTCCTGCTGGTTCGTTACCGCAGCGACATTCTTTCGCCATTACTGTTCGGCGCCGCGCTGGTGGCCCTGGTCGCAACGATCATTTTCCTGATTCCATTCGTGCTCCACTCTGCACCCGGCGAGCGCCTGATCGGCGGCGGCGCGTTTGACAACCCGTTGCTCAGCTCCCATCTGTTCGGATTTTTCTGCGCCTACTGGCTCAGCCTGAGCATGACCTGCAAGAATCGCCGGCTGTACTGGCTCAGCATCCCCGCGATGCTGATCATGTTCATGGCCGTGATCGGGACCGGCTCGCGCACCCCGCTGGTGGCGCTGACCATGGCGGCATTGTGGCTGAGCCTGATTTGCTGGAACCGACGCTCGCTGGTGCTGCTGGGGACATTGGCGGTCGCTGGTGCAGCCGTGTCGGTGCTGTTCTCGAAGATGATCATCGAACGCGGTGACTCCTACCGTTTCGAAATCTGGCAGCAAGCCCTGGAAAAAATCGCCGAACACCCATGGATCGGCCACGGCTACAACGCAGCACTGGCGATTGACCCGGGTGTCGGTTACAACTTTCAGGAACCGCACAGTTTTGCGCTGGGCGTGCTTTATTACGTCGGCATCCTCGGCATGCTGCCCTGGCTGTTTTTTCAGGCCTGGGGGTTGCTGAGCAGTTGGCGCCAGCGCGTGCAGCCGCTGCTGATCATCGCCTCGACCTGGCTGGTCTTCGGCATCGGTGCCGGACTGACCGAGGGTGGCGGGATCATCTCGAGACCCAAGGAGCACTGGTTCCTGCTGTGGATTCCGCTGGCACTGATTGCAGCCCTGAGCATCAATCAGCGTGCCCGACGCCTTTTGACGATGCCGGTCCGGAAGCTTTCGGCATCCGCGCTGCAACAGCTGAGTACTGACGCTCAGGTGATTGAAGAGGACGGTCTGGGGCCGAAGGTGCTGCGCCTGTCCGATGGCAGCTTTCTCAAGCTGTTTCGCCGCCGCCGCTGGTATACCTCGGGCAGTTTCAATCCGTATTCCGAGCGGTTTGCCGTCAACAGCGAGCAATTGCGCCGGATGGGCATTCCCACGCCCCAGGTGCTGAACCTGTATCGCCTCGACGACGGCAGCAGTGCCGTACATTACACGCCGCTGCCAGGCCATACCCTGCGCCAGGTCTTGCAGGGAATCACCGCGCCGGCCGTGCGACAGGCGCTGGTGGAGCGTTTTGGCAAATTCATGGCCGGCCTGCATGAGCAGGGTGTGTATTTCCGCTCGCTGCATCTGGGCAATGTGCTGGTGCTGGAGGATGGCGAGTTCGGGCTGATCGATCTGGCCGACCTGCGGATCTACCCTTCACCCCTCAGCCTGTCACTGCGCCAGCGTAATCTGCGCCACATGCAACGCTACACCGTCGACAAACGCTGGCTGTTCGAGGATCACCTCGAAGCGCTGCTCCAGGGGTACGCCGTAACGGCGTCGAAATCCGCCGTAGACAATCTGCACAGGCAAGTGCTGGCCGGCAACACGCCGGCTCGGGTTCATTGATGATTCAGACCAGTCCGTTCATTGCGCCGGCCGCCTATCTGCTGGCCACCGTCACCGCCGCGTTGCTGCTGCGGGCCGTGCCGAAAATCGCACGCCATCTGCAGCATTCGGGTGAAAGCCGCTATGCCAGCATCGATGGCCTGCGCGGCTATCTGGCATTCGGTGTATTCGTGCATCACTCGATCATTACCTGGATCTTTCTGCGCACGGGCGTGTTCGAATTTCCGCCGAGCAATTTCTACTCGATGCTGGGCCAGGGCAGCGTGGCCCTGTTCTTCATGATTACCGGTTTTCTGTTCTGGAGTCGTCTGTTGGCCCAGGGCCGTCAGCACGACTGGCTGGCCTTCGGTATTTCGCGAGTGTTCCGGTTGTATCCGCTGTATCTGCCATTGATGCTGGCGGTGTTCGTCACCGTGTTCTACCTGCAGGACTGGCAACTGAAGGAGCCGGTGTCACAGCTGTTCAAACAGGGCCTGCTGTGGCTGACGTTCGATCGCCCCGACGTCAACCAGTACCCGCAAACCGGCATGCTGATCTCCAACGTCACCTGGACGCTGGCCTATGAAGTGTTTTTCTATCTGGCGCTGCCACTGGCGGCCCTGGTATTCGTCTATCGCGGCAACTGGCTGCAAGTAGTGCTGTGCCTGATCGGGATTTACGCGCTGTACCAGTTGGTCGGCTGGGAGCATTCGCTCAAGAAGCATTTCCTGGCCAGTTTTCTCGGCGGAATTGCCGCCGCCTATTGGGTCCGGCGCCCGCAGCTGGTGGCCTGGAGCCGCACGACGCTGGCCAGCGTAATTGCCCTGGTGGCGCTGGCATTGGCGTTCACCGTGTTCAACCGGGCGTTCAAAACCGCTCCGCTGTTTCTGCTGTCGCTGTTTTTTGTGATCGTGGCTTCGGGCAACACCCTGTTCGGCGCCTTGAAACCGCGCAGCATCCGCTGGCTGGGGGAGATCAGCTACAGCACTTACCTGCTCCATGGTTTCGTGCTCTGGCTGATGGTTCAGCGCCTGCCGCTGGCGCTGGACCTCGATGCCCGTGAGACCTGGGTTTACCTGCCGTTGATGGCTGCCTGCACGTGCCTGTTGATTCTGATCAGCAGCGCGACATTCCTTTACATCGAGCAACCCGGCATGAATGCGGGCAGGAACGTGGTGCAATGGATTCGCCAGCGTCAGAAAGGCAGCAAGAAACTGTCGGAAAAAGTCGCTCGCTGACCGCGAGCGACAACGACCTCAGTCCTTTTCCAGCGGCGAGAACAGCAACCGGCCCAAACCGCGCCAGGTCTTCTTGTTCCAGGCCTTGAAAGGAATCTGCGCCAGCAGCTCCCGCGCCAGTTTGCGATCGCGGTTGGCGGTTTTCAGGAACATCGAGTTGAGCGACTTGTAGCGCACTTCGTCGTACAGCGGATGATCGCTGAACAGCGCATAGGTGCGCAGAATGTTTTCGATCATGAAACGGTGGTTCTTGTAGGAATTGGTGGCGTGCTTGCGATAGCGCGCCATCACCACGTTCAGGCCATCGATGAAGTACCCGGCGCGGGTCACTTTCAGCTCGATGTACAGATCTTCAAGACGAATCGTCGGGTCGAACCCGCCCACCTTGTCCAGCGCCTCACGGCGGATCATCAGGGTCGGCGCCGGCGGATACGGTTTGCGCTCCAGGAACATGTCATCAAAATCCAGGCGCCGGAACGGCACGTCCCGGCGCTGACGCTTTTCCGGATAGAGATTGCCGTCGGCGTCCATCAGCTCGATGTTGCCGGCGCAGATGCCCACTTCCGGTTTGCCGTCCATATAGGCGACCTGGGTGGCGATCCGGTCCGGGTACATGATGTCGTCGGAGCCGAACGGTACGATCAGGCTGCCCTTGGCCCGCGCGATGGCGCCGTTGAGCGTATTGGTCAGGCCCTGGTTCTGCTGCACACGAAAATCGAAGCCGTGCTTTTCCTGCAGGGCCTTGATGCGCTCAACGCTGTCGTCCTTGGAACCGTCGTCGACCACCAGCAGCTCGATGTTCCGGTAGGTCTGATTGATGACACTGAGGATGCTTTCCTCGATGTACGGCCCGTGGTTGTAGGACGCGATGATGACGGTGACGAGGGGCTGGGCACCGCTCAGGGCACTTGTATCGCTCATGGCTGTTCCTTGCGGGCCTGCTCCAGGCCGGAGTCGATCAGGTTCAGGTATTCCTGGCGGAAGACCTCGATGTCGTGCTGTTCCTGCAAATAGCGGTAGGCCTGCTCGCCCTTGGCCTTGAGCTCGTCATCCGACAGCGCGAGGTAGGTGTCCAGCGCCGCCACCAGGCTCGGTACGTCCTTGGGGGTGATAGACAGGCCACCGGCACCTTCGATCAGCGGCAGCATGGCCGGCACGTTCGAGGCGATCACCGGCAGATGCCCGCTCATGCCTTCCAGCAAGGCCAGGCCCAGACCTTCGGCCAGCGACGGCATGGTCCAGATATCGAACGCGCGCACGTATTGCAGGGCGTTTTCCTTGAAGCCCAGCAGGTGCGCCCGGCCGCTCAGTCCCAACTGTTCGATCTCGGCCGCCAGCGGCGCCTGCAGGCGTCCGGCACCGATGATTGCCAGTTGGGTGTTCGGGTATTTGTCCTTGAGTTGGGCGAAGGCCTGCAACAGGTAAGTGTGGCCCTTGACCGACACCAGCCGCCCCAGCGCACCGATCAGGCGCACCTTCGGATCGATCCCCAGCAATTCGCGCGCACGTTCGCGGCTGTGCTGCAAACCCTCGGCCTGCTCGATGTCGATGGCATTGGTGATCGCGTACGTGTTCTGGTCAGTGAAACCGCAATCGCAGTCCAGCAGGTACTGTTTGACCGCCGGCGAAACGCCGACGAAACGCCAGTGGCGGTCGATCAGGCGCTGAGTCTGGCGACGACGGTAGAAGCGGTCGTACTCGCCGAAGCCGTGGGAAATACCGATGCACAACGGCACTTTCAACCAGCGGTTGAGCGTCAGCATCATGTTCACCGGTTTGAAGCGGTTGCAGATCACCACGTCGAACTTTTCCCGGCGGCAGAACTTGTACAGCTGCCACATCGCCCGCAGGCGCATGCCTTTGAGGGACTTGTCGGAAAACTCGAAATACACCGAACGGTCGGCACGGCTGACCGCCTCGCCCGGTCCGGGTTTACCGCGCAGGAAGGCGGCGGTCACTTCGTAACGATCGGTCGGCAGCGCCTTGACGATTTGCTCGGCAAGGTCGGCGAAATCATGGGATTTGACGTTGTAATCGGGCTGCAGCTGCAGCACCTTTGCGCGTTGACTCATACCTCTCCCCGGTGCGATCCCGTCGCGCCTGTTTCGCTCTGCTTCAGTACCCAGAACAACTCCTGGCGTCTGACCGCTTTGCGGAAAAATTCGTTCTCGCCGTAGACCGATGGACGCCGACCAGCCAGCAGTCGCTGAAACAGCCGGCGCAGGCGACGCTTGAACGGCGCCGGTGGCTGCAGGTCATGCATCATGCCCAGCGCCATGGCCTTGTCCCGCTGCAGTTCGATCGACAGCGGCAGGCACAGCGGCTGCATCGCGAGGGTCGCATCGAACGTCGGCGGCAGGGCAATGCCCTGCCCGCTGTCGCCCATCGGCCAACGGTCGTTGTCGTGCAAGTGGTTGGCGTAACCGAGCAGCGTCGGTTGGTAATCGAGACCGCGCAAGGCTGCCAGCACCGCCTCTTGGGCGCAGATATGGTCGGGATGCGGATCGAGCGTTGGGTGCGGCAGCACGATCACATCCGGGCGCGCACGCAACAGCACATCACGCAGGTCGGCCAGCAGATTGTTCCAGGTCGGCGCGCCGTCGGCATCGCCGGGCAAGGCAAACGGATTCAGCTGACGGAACAGGCGTGTGTCGCTCAGATCGGCTTCCCGCGAGCCAACGGGTTGATTCGGCGCAGCCTGCATCGCCGCCAGTTGCAGGCAGAAATACCCGAGTTGCACGCAATGCTCCTGCGGCACCCCGGCCCAGCGCGGTACGGCAAGACTGTCCCAGGCACGCAAGCGGCCCTTGAGCCGTGCCGCGTCGACCTTGTTCAGGCCCATCTGTTGATAATGTTCGGCTTCGATCTCGCCGGCGGTCAGGGTCACGATCCAGGCTTCTTTGGCCTGGCTGTACAGTCCGTAGGCGGCCAGTTCGGCATCGTCGGCGTGAGGGGCGATGACCATCACCCGCTGCTGACGGTAGTCCGGTTGCTCCAGCGCCCACAGCACCGGCTCGCCGGAGACCCGGCAAAAGCGCCCGCGCAGACGCAACTGGCCTTGCGACAGCGCCTGCGCCTGTCCACTGAGGTTCAGATAACGCAGACCGTTGACGCCGCGCTCGAACGTCTGCACGTCGGGATGGGCGCCATCGGCCAACTCGACCCGAGGATCGAAGAAGCGTCCCAGGAAGCTGCTTTTGACCTTCACGGCGAGGATCAGTGTGGCGTCGTCCACCAGCATCACGCCCTCGTCGAGGCGCAATTGCTCACCGTTCAAATGCACTTTTGGCTGCGGAGTGAACGGCGGAAAGCTGTATTGGTAATCGTCTTTCGGCGAATAGAACAGGTGATCGGCGAACCACGCTTCGTGGGCAATCCAGCCGACCACCGCCAGCACCAGCGGCAACCACCAGGCCACCAGCACGCCGAGGATGATCAACACGATCAGTGCGATCAGCAGGCCGATGCGTTTATTGCGCCGGTGACGTTTGAGCAGTTGCTGTTTGCGGCTCATGGGCTGACTCATACGGTGAAGACCGGCACAGGATTGCACCAGCGATCCTTGTATTCACGGTCGGCGCGACCGAAGGAAAAGCGCAGCGGCTTGTTCAGTGCCCGCGCCTGCTCCCAGGCACTTTGCGTATTGAGAAAACTCAGGACGCTGCCGGGGCTGAATTCACGGGTTTCGGGGTCGACGCCGCCGTTGATGTACTCGACGCTGATCCACTCCGGGGCTTCGACGCGGTACACCAGTTGGATGGCGATCGGTGCGTCGTTGAGGAAGATCACCGAGCCGATCAACAGCTCGCGCAACAGTTCGATGACTTCGGCCATGCGTGCCGCGCCAGTGGCCGGGAAACCCCAGCGACGCTGGAACAGGTCGCAGTAGATCGCCGCCAACTCCGCACTGGAGAAGTCGCTGACCGGCCGCACCACGCCGCCCGCCTCTTCCAGCAGGCGCAGTTCACGGCGCTGGTTGTAGCGAAACTTCTTCGACAGTTCTTCGGGGGTACGGGCCATAGCCAGTTGTTCGGGCTGCAACTTGAGGCCGCTGAAGCGGTTTTCGTTGAGCGCCGACAGGTAGCGCCCACGATGGCGCAGCGGGGCCTGAGCATCGGCGGCGGCCGGCAGGATCAGCTCGGCGTTGCCCAGGTCGAACAGGCCTTTCTTGCCGTTGCGCTTGAGCACGTCCTTGGACAAGGCCAGGTCGCGGCCCCAGGTCGGGATCGCGGCTTTGATTTCGCCCTGCTGCTCCCAGGCCAGATAGCGCACCGGGATGCCGGCCAGATCCGCCAGACGCTCGACGACCATGGGATGAGTCGCGACGCTGCCGCCAAATCGCTGCCAGGCCTGTGCATAAGTTGAGGCGTCAACGGGCGACCAGCCACGTTCGCGCCAGCCTTGAAATCGGTTGAGCATCAGCCCCTCGGTGCCAGATCGGTAACTTGCGGCAAATGCCAGAAGGTGTCGCGTACGGCGCGGTCGGAGAAGCGCTCGCGCAGGCGGTCGAACATCATCTCGGCGCACTGACGACGCTGCTGCTCGTCCATACCGGCCAGATGTTTCAGGCCCTGGGCCAGATGCTCGGCGTCACCCAGCGGAAACAGGATCCCGACGCCTTCGACCACTTCCTTCGCCCCGCCGCACGCCGTGGCCAGCAACGGCACGCCGGCGGCCATGGCCTCCAGCAGCACCATGCCGAACGGTTCGTGGTCGGAACTCAGGGCAAACACATCGAACGCCCGGAAGTAATTGCGTGCGTCCGGCACCTGGCCGAGGAACAACACGCGATCACCGATGCCCAGTTCACGGGCCAGTTCCTTGAGGTCTTGTTCCAGACGCCCTTTGCCGAGAATCACCAGTTGGCTGTTGGCCGGCAGACCGGACAATGCCGCAGCAAAACCGTGCAGCAGCGTGGCCTGATCCTTGTCCGGGTGCAGACGACCGACGTTGCCGACAATGAACGCATCCGCTGACAGACCGAGGGTCTCGCGGGCTTCACGGGCCGACACCTGACTCATCTGCAACGCCGAGACATCGATGCGGTTGTAGAGGGTCTGGATGCGCGCCGCCGGCCATTTCGGCAGGCAACGGCGCATGTCGTCGCGCACTGCATCGGACACGCCGAGCAGGCTCAAACGCTTGCGGAAAATCTGCGCAAAGAGTTTGCGCGAGCCGCGTTTGTAATCGCCAAACGCGTGATGCACGCCAATCACCGGCAGCGAAGTGCCGAGCAAGGCGATGTAGATCGGCTTGAAGCGATGGGCGATGCAGAAACTGAAATTGCGTGAAGCGGCGATCTTGCGCAGATCGCCGATGGCGCCCAGCTTCAGGCCACGAATGGCCTTGGAGCTGTATTCCATGAACAACACTTCATCGGAGGCGCAGGCTGCGGCCACCTCGCTATCGGCAGCCCCGGTCAAAAAAACCGTGGTGACCCGATAACCGGTGCCCGCGAACAGGCTGGCGTACTGCCGCGCGCAGTCGAGGAACGGCCCGTCATAGCCGTGACAGAACTGCAGCACATGGCGTTCAGCCGAGCGTGTCATAAGCGTTTGCGCCTTCTTTGACCACCAGGATGTCTTCCATGATCAGGTACTGCAGATCCGAGCCGAAGAACATGTTCAGGGCATCGGTCGGCGAGCAGATCATCGGTTCACCGCGGCGGTTGAGCGAGGTGTTCAGGGACACGCCGTTGCCGGTCAGCACTTCCAGCGCCTTCATCATGTCGTAGTAGCGCGGGTTGTATTCGCGCTTGAGCACCTGAGCCCGGGACGTACCGTCTTCGTGGACGACTTCCGGCACGCGGGTCTTCCACTCTTCCGCCACTTCGAAGGTGAAGGTCATGAACGGCGCCGGGTGATCGATCTTGATCATCTGCGGCGCAACGGTGTCGAGCATCGACGGGCAGAAAGGCCTCCAGCGCTCGCGGAACTTGATCTGGTGGTTGATGCGGTCAGCCACGCCAGCCACGCTCGGGCAGCCGATGATCGAACGACCGCCCAGTGCACGCGGACCGAACTCCATGCGGCCCTGGAACCAGGCCACCGGGTTGCCATCGACCATGATTTTGGCGATCTGCTCCGGCATGTTGTCGAGCTTGCGCCAGGTCGGCTTGTTCTCGTGACGGGCGCACGCGGCGATCACGTCTTCGTTGCTGTACGACGGGCCGAGGTAGACGTGTTCCATCTTCTCGACCGGCACGCCACGGGCGTTGGACACGTAAGCTGCTGCGCCGACTGCGGTGCCAGCATCGCCGGAGGCAGGCTGTACGAACAGTTCCTTGACGTCATCACGGGCGATGATTTTCTGGTTGAGCTTGACGTTCAACGCACAGCCACCGGCATAGGCCAGTTTGCCGGTTTCCTTGAGCACGTCGCCCAGGTAGTAGTCGATCATCTGCAGCGCGATTTTTTCGAACAGCGCCTGAATGCTGGCGGCGTAATGGATGTACGGCTCGTCGGCAATATCGCCTTCGCGCTTCGGACCCAGCCACTCGATCAGCTTCGGCGAGAAGTAGTAACCCTTGCCCTTCTCTTTATAGCGACGCAGGCCGATCACGTTGGCGTAGTCGGTGTTGATCACCAGCTCGCCGTTCTCGAACGAAGCCAGGCGCGAGAAATCATATTTGCTGGCGTCACCGTACGGCGCCATGCCCATGACCTTGAACTCGCCGTCGAGCATGTCGAAACCGAGGAACTCGGTGATCGCACCGTACAGGCCGCCGAGGGAGTCCGGATCGAAGAATTCCTTGATCTTGTGGATCTTGCCGTTCTCGCCATAACCGAAGAAGGTCGTGGCGTACTCGCCCTTGCCGTCGATGCCGAGGATCGCGGTTTTCTCTTTGAAACCCGAGCAGTGGTAGGCGCTGGAAGCGTGGGCCAAGTGGTGTTCAACCGGCTCGATCTTGATTTTCTTCGGATCGAAGCCCAGTTGCTCCAGACACCAGACGATCTTGTTGCGATAGCGCTTGTAGCGACGGTTGCCCATCAGGATCGCGTCGAGTGCACGGTCCGGGGCGTACCAGTAACGCTTGGCGTACTGCCAGCGGGCCTTGCCGAAAATGCTGATCGGAGCGAACGGAATCGCGACCACGTCTACGTCGGACGGTTTGATGCCTGCCTGCTCCAGGCAGAACTTCGCCGATTCGTAGGGCATGCGGTTCTTTGCATGTTTATCGCGCACGAAGCGCTCTTCCTCAGCCGCCGCGACCAGCTTGCCGTCGATGTACAAGGCTGCTGAAGGATCATGGCTAAGGGCGCCGGACAGGCCAAGAATCGTCAATGCCACAGGGGTCTAGCCTCTTTAGTCTGCATTCAGGCGCGATGCGCCTTGAAAAATGATGTGCCCTCGCACCGGGCGAGAGACAGCTAAAGGGCGGGATTATAGCGTAAACGTGGCGGGAATGACCCTGCGCGAATTGCCCCATGTCGTTCAACCCACAGAACCCTTGTCCATGGGACTATCCACGGCTTGATCGCCAATAAACACTGATATTCCCGTCCACCGCCTGGCGATAGATCGTGTACGGCAGGAAAGCCGTGTCGAAGACGCCGGACAGGGTCAGGTCGAGCAGGACGACCGGTACCAGAATGCCGGTAGGATCGGGCGGCGCGTGCAGCAGGCAGAAATCATGGGCAAGCCCGCTGTAGATGCGCGGAATCGACTGACAGTAGGTCTTCTGTTTGCGCAGGCCGCGCGTGGCGCCGTCGTCGTCCTGCAACACCGTGACGGCGGTGCCGCAGCCGGACAGTGCCAGGGATAATGCGCCGATCGTGATAGCGTTTTTGATGGTCAAGATTTGCCCTCCGGGAACGTCGGGGCAAACTAGCATCGGGGTTTTGCGAGGGGCAGTTCATGGCTTCCGGAAAGGCCGTAGGACAAATCACAAGGATTTGTCGCCACATGCCTTACCCGAATTCAACTGCAGAAACGTCTTACGCGCTGGCGAAAATAATCACGCAGCGCCCGCTACATCCCTGGGCAAGCGCTGATCAATTACCTGATACAGCGCACTGCTCTCAGGCCAGTTGCGCATGAACCGCGCACGATCCCGGGCATAGGCCGGAGCGAAGCTGCTCACCGAGCCGTGCTGGCACATCGAGTCCAGATCGATCAGCGCCCAGCGGTCTTCCTGCCAGAACAGGTTATGACCCTTGAAGTCGCCATGGCTGATGCGTTCGGCGATCAACCGTGCAAACAGCTGATCCAGCGCCTGCAACTCGCTTTCCGGCGCCGCACCGCTTTCAACATACGGCGCAAAACGCTCGATGATGTCCGGTCCGGCCAGGTACTCGGTGATCAGATAAGCCTTGCTGCGCAGCCAGAGAAAGCGGGTTTCCAGCACTGCCAGCGGTTTTGGTGTGGCAATGCCGAGAAACGCCAGGCGATTGCCTTCGCGCCAGGAATGCCAGGCGCGGCTTGGACGCCAGAAGCGCTTGAGCCAATGGGCAAAATTCTTGATGTTGTAACGCTTGATCACCAGAGGACGCCCGGCAACCTCGACCTTGCCGACACTGGCCGCGCCGCCGGTCTTGTACAGATGGCCCTGATCGAGCAAGGCATCGGCCTGTTCCAGCACCGGCAGCATCGCGGGCTCTTCCTCGCGGCGAATCGACCGCAGACCGAACGCGCCGCGCTTGACGCTGAACAGCGTGCATTCACGACCGACCTTGATCAGGAAGTCCTTCAAGCGCCAGGCGCGCACCTTGTCGATCTGCTTTTGCAAGGCCTCCAGCGGCAGCGCGTGTTCACTGTTGCTCAGCAGGTAATACACCAGCAATTCTTCGGTGAACGGCTCGAGCGACTTGGGCAACTGGGCGAAAAACACCCCGAGGTTTTCCAGCACTTTCTGCCGGGACAATGGCTGGCCGGCACTTTCTGCACAGATGCCGGCGCCATCGATCAGATACAGCTGACCACCGTGGCGCAACAGGTTGTCCAGGTGCAGGTCTTCCTGCCACAAACCTTTGCCGTGTAACTGACCAATGGCACCAAGCGCTTCGGCCAGCACCGCCGATTGTTCGTCGGCCAGCACCGGCAAGGATTCGACCTTGTTCCAGGCATCGCCCAGGCTTTCGGCACCTTCGAGGAACTCGAACAGCAGCCAGCCACCCTCGCCCTCCGTCAATCCATCAGCCAGCAGCAACGGCGTGGTCATGCCCTGAGCAGCGAGCAGTTTCACCCCTTCCAGCTCACGCTGAAAATGCCGCGCAGCCTTGTTGCCGACCAGTAACTTGGCCAGCACCGGACGCCCGCGCCACACACCGGCACCGACGTAACGCTGCCCCGGCAACACCCGCAACAGACTGAGCAACTGCAAATCGGCGGCGCCCGCCGCATCGGCCAGCGAAACCGTGAGCGGCAGACTCGGCGTGCGCCCGGCATTTTTCAGGTCGGACAGCTGCATCAGCGGGTCTCCTTGCGACTGCGCCGCGCGGTCAGCCGCGTGACCCAGGCATCCACCAGCGAACTGCCCGTCGGCTGATCGAGATACGCCGCCAGCAACTCACGCAATTGCGCGTCACTCCACTCCGGCGCTCGGCGCAGCAGTGGTTCCAAGTCCTTGACCCGGTCACGCAGACCGAACAGCAACGGCCGGGTCTTTTCCAGGTCGATCAACTGCGCCTGATAGCCGTCGCCCTCGGCGCGCAGGAAAATGTGCTTTGGATAGAAGCAGCCGTGCACCTGACGCATGCTGTGGAGATGGCGCGCCAACAGGCCGCAAGACTTGAGAATCGCCGATTGCTGCGCGGCATCGAGGTCCGACCAGCGCTGCAACAGCGAATCGAGATCGTCCCAGCCATCCAGCGCCCGGGTCAGCAGGATCGCACGGACTTCGCCGTTGACCTTGCGCTCACCGAAGAACGCCGCCTGCAACGCCGGGATGCCGAGCTTGTTGTAACGACTGATGTTGCGAAATTCCCGGGCGAACGTCGGCTCGCCGAAGGGCGCGTGCAGGGTGCGGGTCAGGTAATTGCACTGGCGCTTGAGGTAATAGCCATGCCCCTCCAGCTCCAGACGAAACACGCTGCTCCAGCCCCCGCCATCGGTGTTGGGCTCATCCACGGCGTCGAGCTGCTTGGACCACAGCGCATCGAACGTGCCGAGACCGTGGCGTTCCAGCAGCGCACGGTCTTCAGCGGCCAGAAAATCAGTCATTCGCGTCCCTCGAAAAATCTCACCACGTGGCGAATCCGTTGCTTGTCGGCGGCATTCAGCCGGTCACGCTGGCGGTATTGCAGGTAGAAGCGCAGGCGCTGGGTGTTCGACAGGTGATACTTGGCCACCTTGTCGAGACAGGCCAGATCCTTGGTGATCCGGTATTTGAGCCAGAAACCGCGCCAGAAATCGCCGTTCGGGCAGTCGATCAGATACAACTGCGCCTGATCGTCGATCAGCAGGTTGCGCCACTTCAGATCGTTATGGGTAAAGCGGTGGTCGTGCATGACACGTGTATAACCGGCCAGTTGCCGGCTGACGCCGTCGACCCAGGCACGATCCCTGAGCTTCGGATCGTTGCGTTCGGCCAGTGCCGACAGGTCTTCGGTGCGCGGCAGTTCACGGGTGATCATCGCCCCGCGATCGTAGGCCATGCCGTTGCGCTCCAGACCCCACGCCACCACTTCGGCGGTGGGAATGCCCCACTTGGCGAAGCGCTTGAGGTTCTGCCATTCCATCTTCACCCGGGGCTTGCCCAGATAACGCCGCAGGCCCTTGCCGGCACCGCTGTAGCGCTTGACGTAATAGTTGACGCCGTTGAGCTGCACGCGAATGACTTCGGACAAGGGATCGCGGGTCAGGCGCTCGCCCTGCAGAGCAAATACCGCTTCGAGGCTACCGAAATACTGCGCAAGTTCACTGTACTCAGGCTCCAGATTCCAACCCGCCATCAGAGCGCATCCCCGTAACGTTGCTTGCGTGCGTAGAGCTTGTTGGCCTTGCCTTCGAGCCAGCTCAGCAACGGCGCTTCTTCGGCCAGGATCTGGCGCAGCGGTTGCTGGAAATAGCCTTTGAGGAAGCGCAATTTGTCGCGGCGGGTCAGACCGATGTCCAGCGCGGAAAAGTACAGCGCCGCCAGGTCCTTGTTGCGCCAGCGCTGGGTGATCGCCGGGCGGGTCTGGGCACGGTGCAGGTCGATCACCGAGAGTTTGAAGTCTTCCGGGGTCACCGGTTTGTCGGTGTGCAGCAGAAAGTGGCAGATGTAGCAATCGCGGTGGTTGACCCCGGCGCGGTGCATCATGCCGGTCATGCGCGCGACCTCGGCGATCAGCGCCCGCTTGAGTTTCGGCTCCGGCGGTTGCTTGACCCAGTCGATGCTGAAGTCTTCGAGACTGATGGTCGGCGCCAGCTCTTCGGTGACGATGAACGAATGCTGATCCGCCGGGTTGCTGCCCTTCTCGCCGTACGCGACGGCGGTCATGGTCGGCACGCCGACTTCCTGCAAGCGCTGGATGGCTCTCCATTCCTGGCCCGCGCCGAGTACCGGCAGCTTGGCGGTCAGCAGGTTCTTGAAGATCTCTCCCCAGCCGATACCGCGGTGAATCTTGACGAAAAAGCCATTGCCGTCGACTTCCGTGCGCAACGTCCGGCGGGCTTCCAGCTCGCGGTACACCTCACCCTGCAAGCCCTCGACCTCGGCGAACGGGTCGCGTCCGGCCCACAGGCTCTTGAACGGTTCAGCCAGCATCAACTTCATTTAAGCGTGCTCCGCCAGAATCACATCGGCCGCGTGCTGCGGCATGCTGTAGAGGTCGGCCGTCTCGGCGAAGGCCAGACCGTTGCGGCTCCAGGCCGCCCGTGCAGCGTCGTCGTTCAACATGTCAGTCAGGTATTGCGTCAGTTGCGCCTGATCGAACGGCTCGTCCAGCACTCGTCCGGCGTCGGCCTCGGCGATGTAATGGGCATAACCGCAGACCGCGCTGACCAGCACCGGCAACCCGGCGACCAGCGCTTCAAGCAGCACCGTACCGGTGTTTTCGTTGTACGCCGGGTGGATCAACAGGTCGGCGCCGAGCAGGAAACGCGGGATATCGCTGCGCCCCTTGAGGAACGTCACGTTGTCACCCAGGCCCAATGTTGCACTCTGCATCTGGAACAATTTGGGGTCATCCTGGCCGATTACAAACAGCCGGGTGCGTTTCTTCAGCTCGGCGGGCAATGCGGCCAGTGCTTTGAGGCTGCGATCGACACCTTTGGTCTTGAACCCGGAACCGATCTGCACCAGCAGCAGTTCGTCGTCCTTGAGGTTGAATTCGGCGCGGAAACCGGCGCGAATCTGGTCGGCATCCGCCGGACGGCGGCGATCCTGGGCGATGCCAGGCGGCAGCAGGTGGAAGCGCTCAAGTGGCGTGTCGTAATACTTGATGAACAGCGGCTGCTGCACTTCGGAAATCATCAGCACTTCGGTCTTCGCGTCTTTGGCGAACACCGCACGCTCGTATTCGGCGAAGTGGCGGTAGCGGCCCCAACGGCGATACAGCGAATGGCGCAGGTTCTGCGCCTTGTCTTCGAAGCAACCGTCGGCGGCGTAGTAGACGTCCAGCCCCGGCATCTTGTTGAAGCCGATCAGGCGATCCACCGGACGCTTGGCCAGGTCCGCTTCCATCCACGCGCTGAGCTTTTCGTTGCGCCGGTGATTGAAGAACGCCTTGACCGGCGCCACCAGCACTTCGAAGCCGGGTGGCACGTCGCCTTCCCAGATCAGGGTGTAGACGCGGATCTGGTGCCCGCGCTTCTGGCATTCGAGGGCGATGCGCATGAAATCGCGCTGCAAACCGCCGAACGGGAAATATTTGTACAGGACAAAAGCCAATTGCATCAGCGCAGCTCCTCAGCCATCAACAACGTGCTCAGTCGGCTGGCAACACGCTCGGGATTCAGACGCGTGAAGCACAGGGGCCACTCGCGTTTCAGGTCAAACTGACGGGCATCCTGCGCGGTCGGTTGATACGTACATTTCTTTTGCAGGCACGGCGCGCACGGGAAATCGCTGCCGAGGTGAATCTGCAGCTTGCCGTAGGCGCCGGTCAGGCCCGGATTGGTCGGGCCGAACAGGGAAATCGTCGGCACATACAAAGCGGCGGCAAGGTGACCGAGGCCGGTGTCCACCGCGACGCAGGCCTGGGCGCCGGCCAATACCTTGCCGACCCCGGCCAGGTTCAGCTTCGGCAGCACTTCGGCGTGCTTGAAACCGGCGGCGATGCGCTCGGCCCGGGCCTTCTCCAGCGGATTGCCCCACGGCAGCTTGATCCCGACGCCGAGGTAGCCGACCCGTTCGGTCAGCTCGCGCCAGTAGGCTTCCGGCCAGTGCTTGGTGTCCCAGGTGGTGCCGTGGAGGAACACCACGTAGGCATTCTTGCGCGGCAGCTCGACCAGACGCTCGACGTTGAGGCCGTAATCGCCCAGGCCTTTGGGCAAGTCGTAACCCAAAGCAATCGCAAACAACTGGCGCACGCGCTCGACGGCGTGCTGCCCACGGGCCACCGCCAGTTTGCGGTCATAAAAACGCGCGGCGATCGGCTCGCGGGCCGAGCCCTTGTCGAGACCGGCCACCGGGGCTTTGACGTAGCGGGTCAGCCAGGCGCTTTTCAGCAGGCCTTGAGCGTCGATCACCAGGTCATATTTGTTCGCCCGAACGGATTGCTTGAAGCGTTTCCACTCGCCGCTGGTGATGGTTTTCCAGATGTTTTTGCGCCAGCGGCGGATCGCCACCGGAATCACTTTGCCTACGGCCGGGTGCCAGGTCGGAATCTCGGCGAAGCCTTCTTCCACCACCCAGTCGAACTTGATCCCGGGAATCGCCCGGGCGGCGTCGCTCAGCGCCGGCAACGCGTGAATCACGTCGCCCAGCGATGAAGTCTTGATCAGCAATACCCGCAAGTTAATGGACCTCGACCACAGAGCCCTGCAAACGCTGCAAGGCATCGTTGACCGCGTCCGGCATCAGCTGGCGCAGGCAGTTGTAATGGCCGAAACGGCAGGTGCGATCGAAGCAAGGGCTGCAATCGAGACCCAGGCGGACGATTTCCACATGCTCGGCCAGCGGCGGGGTGAAACCCGGCGAGGTCGAACCGTAGACCGCCACCAACGGGCGATTGAGCGCAGCGGCCACGTGCATCAGACCGGAATCGTTCGAGACCACCGAGTCGGCGCAGGACATCAGGTCGATGGCCTCGGCCAGCGAAGTGCCGCCACTGAGATTCACGGACTCTTCGCGCAGGCCCGGAATCAGCCGCGCGCGAATGTCTTCGCCCACCGCGTGATCGTTCTTCGAACCGAACAGCCAGACCTGCCAGCCTTCACGGATGCGCGCCTCGGCGACCTTGGCGTAATGCTCGGACGGCCAGCGTTTGGCTTCACCGAATTCGGCGCCGGGGCACAGCACCAGCACCGGGCGGTCGAGGGTCAGGCCGAACTTGGCCAATGCGGCCTCGCGGGTCACCGGATCGATCTGCAGGCTCGGGCGCGGATAAGGTTTTGGCAGCTCGGCGTTCGGCTCGTAAGCCAGCGCCATGAAACGCTCGATCATCAGCGGATAACGCTCTTTATCCAGCGTGCGCACGTCGTTGAGCAGGCCGTAGCGGAATTCGCCGCGCCAGCCGGTGCGTTTCGGGATGCCGGCGAAGAACGGCACCAGCGCCGACTTCAACGAGTTCGGCAGCAGGATCGCCTGGTCGTACTGACCGGCCAGGGATTTGCCGATTCGCCGACGGGTCGCCAGCTCCAGCGCGCCGTGGCCGAGCGGGAAGCTCAAGGCCTTGCGCACTTCGGGCATGCGTTCGAGGATCGGCCGGCTCCACTCCGGGGCCAGCACGTCGATTTCGCACTGTGGGTGGCGCTGCTTGAGACACTGAAACAGTGTCTGCGCCATCACCATGTCACCGACCCAACTGGGCCCAACGATCAGAATATTCATGTGGTTTCCATAAACGAACCGGGGAGGCTTCACGCCTCCCCGTCTCGAGAATCAGCTTAGCCCCAGCTCACGCCAGATCCGCATCACCTGCCGCCGTTCGTCCGCGAACTGATCGCCCGGTATCACCCCGGCGTCCTTCTGCAAGGCCTGCCGGTGGGCGGCGGAACGATAGGCCTTGTAGGCCTCGCGCAACAGGCTGGCGTCTTCGGCCGGCATCAGCCCTTCGTGTTCCAGCTCTTCCAGAATGCGGATATTGTCCGTCCAGCGCAGCAACGGCGGGTGGGTCTGCGACCACGCCAGGGCCGCGTATTGCACCATAAATTCAATATCGACGATACCTCCGGCGTCCTGCTTGAGGTCGAACGGCGCCGTGGCCTCGAAGGCATTCGCCCCGGTACCGGCGGCGGTGCTCTTGCTGCCGAGGTTGTCGCGCATCTTGGCGCGCATCTCGCTCACTTCCTGTTGCAGTTTCACCAGATCCCGCGCCTTGCCCAGCACCTGGGCCCGCACGCTCTCGAACGCCTGGCCGACATCCTTGCTGCCCACCAGCACCCGCGCCCGCACCAGCGCCTGATGCTCCCAGGTCCAGGCTTCATTTTCCTGATAGCGGGCAAACGCGCCGAGCGAACTGACCAGCAGCCCGGACGCCCCGGACGGACGCAGGCGCATGTCCACTTCGTACAGCTGGCCGGAGTTGGTCTGCGCCGTCAGCAAGTGAATGATCCGCTGGCCGAGCCGGGTGAAAAACTGCGTGCCATCGATGGGTTTCGGGCCATCGGTTTCGGCCTGCTGATCGCCATCGTGGATGAACACCAGATCCAGATCCGAACCATGCCCCAACTCGATCCCGCCGACTTTTCCATAACCGACAATGATGAAGCCGGGATCGCACAGCGTGCCATCGGTGCGCAGTGGCGTGCCGTATTTGGCCACGGTCTGGCGCCAGGCCAGGGCCAGCACTTGCTCAAGAATTGCTTCGGCCAGCCAGGTCAGGTAATCGCTGACTTTCATCAATGGCAGGCTGCCGGCGATTTCCGAGGCGGCGACGCGCAAGCGGTGCGCCAGTTTGAAATGACGCAGCGCTTCCATCTGTTGTTCGAGGTCGTCTTCCGGGATCCGCGTCAAACGCTCACGCAACTCGGCGGCCAGCTCCGGCGCCAACGGCGGCTTGAACAGCCGGCCCTCGTTGAGCAGTTCATCGAGCAGCAGCGGGAAACGGGTGATCTGCTCGGCGATCCACGGGCTGGCGGCGCACAGCGTCAGCAAGCGCCGCAGTGCCCCGGGGTTTTCGGTCAGCAGCACCAGATAAGCCGAACGCCGGGCCACCGCTTCCACCAGCGGCAGCACCCGCTCCAGCACCAGATCGGGATTTTCGTGCTCCACCGCCTGAGCCAGCAGGCGCGGAATAAAGGCATCGAGACGTTCGCGCCCCAGACGCTGCATCGCTCGCAACTGCGGGCTGGCGCGCAGGCTCGCCAGCGCCTTCAGGGCCTTGGTCGCGTCGGCGAAACCGCCCTCCTCCAGCTGGCGACAGGCCGCTTCTTCGTCTTGAGCCTCTTCCCACAGCGGCAGCCATTCTCCGCCGACCACCACTTCACTCTCGGCGCCTTCGTCCTCATCCGGATCGGCGATCACCTGCGCGAAGTGCCAGGCTACTCGGCCGCGCCAGAACATCAGCTTCTCGTGGAACGCTTCCCAGTCGGCGAAACCAAGCATGAATGCGATACGCGCCTGATCCTGAGCGCTGTCCGGCAGCATCTGGGTCTGGCGGTCGGCAATCGCCTGGATCGCGTGTTCGGTGTAACGCAGGAATTCGTAGCCTTCGCGCAGCTCGCTGATGACCGCTGGCGGCAGATAGCCCTGCCCTTCGAGCGTGCTCAACACCTTTAATAGAGGGCGCTGTTGCAGACTCAGGTCGCGACCACCGTGAATCAATTGAAAAGCCTGGGCGATGAACTCGACTTCACGGATACCGCCGGAACCCAGCTTGATGTTGTCGGCCATGCCCTTGCGCCGCACTTCCTGCTGGATCAGCTGCTTCATGGTGCGCAGCGCTTCGATCGCCGAGAAGTCCAGATAGCGCCGGTAAACGAACGGCCGCAGCATTTCCTGCAACTGCTCGCCCGCCACCTGATCGCCGGCCACCACCCGCGACTTGATCATCGCGTAGCGTTCCCAGTCGCGGCCCTGATCCTGGTAATACTGCTCCAGCGCATTGAAGCTCAGCACCAGCGCGCCGGACGAGCCGTACGGGCGCAGACGCATGTCGACGCGAAACACGAAACCGTCGACGGTGATCGGGTCGAGGGCCTTGATCAGGCGCTGGCCGAGACGAATGAAAAATTCCTGGTTGTCCAGCGGGCGCTTCACGCCGACGGTTTCGCCGCCCTCGGGGTAGGCGAAGATAAGGTCGATGTCCGACGACAGGTTCAGCTCGACCGCGCCGAGCTTGCCCATGCCGAGGATGACCATTTGCTGTGGTTCGCCGCTGCGCCGGCCGGTCGGCGTGCCGAACTGCTCGCAATGGCGGCGGTACAACCATTGATAGGCCTGATCGATGCTGGCGTCGGCCATGTCCGAGAGATCGCGGCAGGTCTGCACCAGATCGGCCTGACGGTTGAGGTCGCGCCAGATGATCCGCACCTGATGCCGGGTGCGCTGACGGCGCAGGACGCGGCCCAATTCGTCTTCGGTCTGCGCGGTGGCGACCGCATCCGCCATCTGCCCGCACAACTCACCGGGAGCGAATGCCCGGTCGAGTTCGCCGGACTGCACCAGCGACAACAACATCAAAGGGTCACGAACGCTCTGTTCAATGACGAAATCGCTGGCGGCGCTGACGCGGGCGAACTGCGCCCAGCGTTCCGGCGTCCAGGACGAGAAGCCGTGATCGTCTTCCAGTTGCGCGACGGCCGCACGGAACGACTGCTCCGATCGGCTGACCAACGGCAGGAGAATGGCGGGCAGTTCGGCAAGCGCGGGCAGGGTCATGGTCTATCCTTGATCGGCGTGTAAATGGCCGCTTGTAGTGATGAATGAAAAACCGCTACGCGAAGGACTGTCGAACAAAAGTGAGAAATAGCTGAAATTTCTTTTTCTTTGGCAGCCAGCATCAAACTTTCACCTTTTTCGGATGGCTAAAGACCAACCTTAACGATTATTCTCACAACGCAGTCGGAGGCCACAAGCCTTTCATCTGTAGTTTTACTACTCGTCTATACATTCGAAAGGCTGAAATGCCGGATGATTTGTAGTAAAACTACACGCCGCCGGAACAACCTGTCGGCAATCCAAGAATTTTAAATCGTCTGCCCACAAGGCCAGTCGCAAACTCAGGCAACCGATTCTGGAAGCCTTTCCGCCCTGGAGCAAGCCATGCAAGACCTCGATCCCGTCGAAACCCAGGAATGGCTGGACGCCCTGGAATCGGTTCTCGACAAAGAAGGCGAAGACCGTGCTCACTATCTGATGACCCGTATGGGTGAACTGGCAACCCGCAGCGGTTCGCAGCTCCCTTACGCCATCACCACGCCTTACCGCAACACGATCCCCGTTACCCACGAAGCACGCATGCCTGGCGACCTGTTCATGGAACGCCGCATTCGCTCGCTGGTACGCTGGAACGCGATGGCCATGGTAATGCGTACGAACCTGAAAGATTCTGACCTGGGTGGTCACATCTCCAGCTTCGCTTCCAGTGCGACCCTGTACGACATCGGCTTCAACTACTTCTTCCAGGCCCCGACCGACGAACACGGCGGCGACCTGATCTACTTCCAGGGCCACACCTCGCCAGGCGTCTACGCCCGCGCATTCATGGAAGGCCGCATCACCGAAGACCAGATGAACAACTTCCGCCAGGAAGTCGACGGTCAGGGCCTGTCGTCCTACCCGCACCCTTGGCTGATGCCTGACTTCTGGCAGTTCCCGACCGTATCCATGGGTCTGGGCCCGATCCAGGCGATCTACCAGGCACGCTTCATGAAGTACCTGGAACACCGCGGCTTCATCCAGCCGGGCAAACAGAAAGTCTGGTGCTTCCTGGGCGACGGCGAGTGCGACGAGCCGGAATCCCTGGGCGCGATCTCCCTGGCCGGCCGCGAGAAGCTGGACAACCTGATCTTCGTCATCAACTGCAACCTGCAGCGCCTCGACGGCCCGGTTCGCGGCAACGGCAAGATCATCCAGGAACTCGAAGGCGTGTTCCGCGGTGCTCAGTGGAACGTGACCAAAGTCATCTGGGGCCGTTTCTGGGACCCACTGCTGGCCAAGGACACCGACGGCATCCTGCAACGTCGCATGGACGAAGTCATCGACGGCGAGTACCAGAACTACAAAGCCAAAGACGGCGCGTTCGTGCGTGAACACTTCTTCAACACGCCAGAACTCAAGGCGATGGTTGCTGATCTGTCCGACGACGAGATCTGGAAACTCAACCGTGGCGGCCACGACCCGTACAAGGTCTACGCGGCGTACCACGAAGCGGTCAACCACAAAGAACAACCGACCGTCATCCTGGCCAAGACCATCAAGGGTTACGGTACCGGTGCGGGCGAAGCGAAGAACACCGCGCACAACACCAAGAAAGTCGACGTCGACAGCCTGAAGCTGTTCCGCGACCGCTTCGACATCCCGGTGAAAGACGAAGAGCTGGAAAACCTGCCGTTCTTCAAGCCGGAGCCAAACAGCGCCGAAGCCCGTTACCTGGCCGAGCGTCGTGCCGCACTGGGCGGTTTCGTGCCTCAGCGTCGCGCCCAGAGCTTCAGCGTACCGACTCCGGATCTGGACACCCTCAAGGCAATCCTCGATGGTTCCGGCGACCGTGAAATTTCCACCACCATGGCGTTCGTGCGGATCCTCGCGCAACTGGTCAAGGACAAGGAAATCGGCCCGCGCATCGTTCCGATCATCCCGGACGAAGCCCGTACCTTCGGTATGGAAGGCATGTTCCGTCAGCTGGGCATCTACTCGTCCGTCGGCCAGCTCTACGAGCCAGTCGATAAAGACCAGGTGATGTTCTACAAGGAAGACCAGAAAGGTCAGATCCTTGAAGAAGGCATCAACGAAGCAGGCGCCATGAGCTCCTTCATCGCCGCCGGTACTTCGTACTCCAGCCACAACCAGCCAATGCTGCCGTTCTACATCTTCTACTCGATGTTCGGCTTCCAGCGTATCGGCGACCTGGCATGGGCCGCTGGCGACAGCCGTACCCGTGGCTTCCTGATCGGCGGCACCGCCGGCCGTACCACCCTGAACGGTGAAGGCCTGCAGCACGAAGACGGTCACAGCCACCTGCTGGCTGCCACCATCCCGAACTGCCGCACCTACGATCCGACCTACGGCTACGAGCTGGCGGTGATCATTCAGGACGGCATGAAGAAGATGACCGAAGAGCAACAGGACATCTTCTATTACATCACCGTGATGAACGAGTCCTACCAGCAGCCAGCCATGCCGGCCGGTGCCGAAGAAGGCATCAAGAAAGGCATGTACCTGCTCGAAGAAGACACCCGCGATGCGGCGCACCACGTACAGCTGATGGGCTCCGGCACCATCCTGCGTGAAGTCCGTGAAGCGGCGAAGATCCTGCGTGAAGAGTTCAACATCGGCGCCGATGTGTGGAGCGTCACCAGCTTCAACGAACTGCGTCGCGACGGCCTGGCCGTAGAGCGCAGCAACCGTCTGAAACCTGGCCAGAAGCCTCAGCGCAGCTACGTCGAAGAATGCCTGAGCGGCCGTAAGGGTCCGGTCATCGCATCGACCGACTACATGAAGCTGTTCGCCGAGCAGATCCGTCAGTGGGTACCGTCCAAGGAATTCAAAGTCCTGGGCACCGACGGTTTCGGCCGCAGCGACAGCCGCAAGAAACTGCGTCATTTCTTCGAAGTCGACCGTCATTTCGTGGTGTTGGCAGCCCTGGAAGCACTGGCTGACCGTGGTGATATCGAACCTAAAGTCGTGGCCGAGGCCATTACCAAGTTCGGCATCGACCCGGAAAAACGCAACCCACTGGACTGCTGAGGAGAAACTCTGTGAGCGAACTCATTCGCGTACCTGACATCGGCAGCGGTGAAGGTGAAGTAATCGAACTGTTTGTGAAGGTCGGCGACCGTATCGAAGCCGACCAGAGCATCCTGACCCTGGAATCGGACAAGGCCAGCATGGAAGTGCCGGCCCCGAAAGCCGGCGTCATCAAGAGCCTGAAAGTGAAGCTGGGCGATCGCCTGAAAGAAGGCGACGAACTGCTGGAACTGGAAGTCGAGGGTGCCGCAGCTGCGGCCCCTGCTCCGGCTGCTGCGCCTGCCGCCAAGGCTGAAGCTGCACCGGCTGCCGCTCCTGCACCGGCTGCTCCAGCTGCTGCCCCTGCTGCCGCTTCGGTTCAGCAAGTGCACGTGCCGGACATCGGTTCGTCGGGCAAGGCCCAGATCATCGAGATCCAGGTCAAGGTCGGCGACACTGTCGAGGCTGATCAGTCGCTGATCACCCTGGAATCCGACAAGGCGAGCATGGAAATCCCGTCGCCTGCCGCTGGCGTGGTCAAGGCCATCAGCGTCAAGTTGAACGACGAAGTCGGCACCGGCGACCTGATCCTGGATCTGGAAGTGGCGGGTGCTGCGGCCCCTGCTGCGGCCGCTCCGGCCCAGGCTGCTGCTCCGGCCGCTGCGGCCGCACCAGCACCGGCCGCCGCGCCAGCTGCCCCGGTTGCCGACAGCGTTCAGGACATCCACGTTCCGGACATCGGTTCGGCCGGCAAGGCCAAGATCATCGAAGTGCTGGTCAAGGCTGGCGACAGCGTTGAAGCCGACCAGTCGCTGATCACCCTGGAATCCGACAAGGCGAGCATGGAAATCCCGTCGCCTGCCGCTGGCGTGGTGGAAAGCGTTTCCATCAAGCTGGACGACGAAGTCGGCACCGGCGACCTGATCCTCAAGCTGAAAGTCAAAGGCGCCGCTCCAGCTGCTGCCCCGGCTCCAGCTGCCGCTGCTGCTCCGAGTGCTCCGGCGCCAGCCGCTGCTCCGGCTGCCGCTGCACCTGCTGCCGCTCCGGTTGCTGCTCCAGCCAAGCCTGGTGCGAAAGTTCACGCCGGCCCTGCCGTGCGTCAACTGGCTCGCGAGTTCGGCGTCGAGCTGAGCGCTGTCGGCGCCAGCGGTCCGCACGGTCGCATCCTGAAAGAAGACGTGCAGGTTTACGTCAAAGCCATGATGCAGAAGGCCAAGGAAGCACCGGCCGCTGCTGCTGGCGCAACCGGTGGCGCGGGCATTCCGCCGATTCCGGTCGTTGACTTCAGCCGTTTCGGCGAAATCGAAGAAGTGCCGATGACCCGCCTGATGCAGGTCGGCGCCGCCAACCTGCACCGCAGCTGGCTGAACGTGCCGCACGTAACGCAATTCGACTCGGCGGATATCACCGAGCTGGAAGCGTTCCGCACCGCACAGAAAGCTGTCGCAGAGAAGGCCGGCGTCAAGCTGACCATCCTGCCGCTGCTGCTCAAGTCCTGCGCGCACCTGCTCAAGGAACTGCCGGACTTCAATAGCTCGCTGGCACCAAGCGGCAAGGCGATCATCCGCAAGAAATACGTGAACATCGGCTTCGCCGTCGACACCCCGGATGGCCTGCTCGTACCGGTCATCAAGAACGTCGACCAGAAGAGCCTGCTGCAACTGGCCGCCGAGGCCGCTTCCCTGGCTGAAAAAGCCCGGACCAAGAAGCTCTCGTCGGACGAGATGCAAGGCGCCTGCTTCACCATTTCCAGCCTCGGTCACATTGGCGGCACCGGCTTCACGCCGATCGTCAACGCGCCGGAAGTGGCGATCCTCGGTGTTTCCAAGGCAACCATCCAGCCAGTCTGGGACGGCAAAGCCTTCCAGCCGAAACTGATGCTGCCACTGTCGCTGTCCTACGATCACCGTGTGATCAACGGCGCCGCTGCTGCACGCTTCACCAAGCGTCTGAGCGACCTGCTGGCGGACATCCGCACCATTCTGCTGTAAAGCGTTCGGCCCTCCGGCAACGGAGGGCCGACTGCGTTCCACGTTTTCGAGCGCCACACGCTCGTACCTCAACCCCGTCAGTTTGGCGGGGCTTTTTTTTGCCTGAAATAACTGCCACCTGAACTTTTCCCACAACTTGCGCTGAGATAGGCCACGACTCTAGTCCACTTCCTGTCAATATTTTCCAGCGACAGGCAACTAACCTTGGCGCATCAAAGTTGCACCAACAAGCCAGGCAACTTTATTACTCACCAACACTTATTCGAATGGATTCGAACATGCTTAAACCTACTGTCGGCCCGATCATTGGCCACACCACAACTAACCAGGCGCGAATTTTCATTCGTGGCGGACTGCAACATAATGCGTCCGTATTTGCCGGCATTCGTTACCGCCCCCTGGATTCGAAACAATGGCAACCCGCCCAGTTTGTCAAACTTGATTCAACCCGCGACATGACGGAAGTATTCGTAATCGATCATCTGAAGGCAGACACCGAATACGAATACCAGACCGGCTGGTTCAGCCCGATGAGTCCCGTCCACACCATCCACAGCGTGGCGGAGTTGCCGCTGCAATGGCCACGGGAGATTTACCGCCTGCGCACCCGCAGCAGCCAGCCTTTGCAGCCGCGCGCTTACATCCTCGGCTCCTGCCGTTACCTGCGCATGACCGCCGGCGTCCCGGTGCTCCCGCATCTGGGCGACCGGATCTTCGCGTCCATCAGCCAGTTGATCGAGGGTGCACAACCGGCAATCAGCGCAATCATGATGTGTGGCGATCAGATCTACGCCGACGACTTGAACCTGTTCGCCCCGGATCGCGACTATGACGAGTTCATTGCAAAGTATCGCGCGGCGTTTTCCCTGCCTAATATTCGACGATTGATGTCCGGCACTTCGACCTACATGATCCTGGACGATCACGAAATAGAAGATAACTGGCCAATGAACGCCCATGAGTCCGATAAAACGCTCTATCGCAACGCAATGGCGACTTACGATATTTATCAAGCGAGTCATAGCCCGATCTGTTCAACAACAACTAGCGGAACAATTGATCGCACGACACTGAAGCACTATTGGTATCAATTCAGCGATGGCGATATCGAATGGTTTGTGACGGACAGTCGAACTTGCCGCAACTTGTCGAATGACAACCGGCGCATCCTCGATGAAGAACAGGAACAGGTGCTGTGCAAGTGGTTGATCAATAGCCCGGCGCGGGTCAAGTTTGTAGTCACCAGCGTCATGTTCTATCCCGACCGCAAAATGAACGGCGATGATGCCTGGATGGGCTTTCCCGAACAGCGTCTGCGCCTGCTGGAAACCATCCGCCAGCATCGGATCAGGAACGTCGTGTTCATTTCCGGTGATGTGCATGGCTCGCTGACTGCACGCCTGACACACAGCGAAGACCCAGAGTTTGAAGTGCACACGGTCGTTTCCTCACCGCTGAGCAACAGCAAACTGCTGCCCTACGCCACCGCCGCGACCTTCACGCTCGACCAGGCGCTGGCGCAAACCGAGTCAGGCGAATACCGGCACGAACTGACCAGCGAGGTCGTCAGCCAGGACAACTTCGCGCACATGGTGGTTGAAGCCGGGCGAATCCAGGTCAACTATCACGATCGGGATGGCAGGCACCTGCAATCCATCGATATTCCGTTGCGATAAATCCAGCGGTACGAACGTTCCGGATGCCGGAAGGCTCTGGAACGGCCATTTTCACGCTTGGTAGCATTAGTTTCCGGCGGGTGCTGGAGAAATGTTCACTGCAGCCGACATATTCTTATAGCACTTGGCCTTCATGTCTCTTGTCAGTCAGTGCCGCAATGATGCAACCTTGCCGCAGGCAACAGTAAAGAGGGCGCGAGCCCGGCGCGTTCAGCAAATTTCCAAGCGAGTTCCCTTCATGAAGAGCCAACCCGATGCCGCCAGCCGTATGGTGGCCGAGGTAGTGACGCAGTTGCCTGTGCCCTCGCGGCTCGGCATGCTGCGTTTCGAGCGCTTGAATGAAGCCAGTTGGGCCATGTTGTTTCTCGATCCCAACTGTGAACGCCAGTTCGGCCAGCCCGCCGTCGAACTCTGCGCTCTGGTCGGCTCGCCCTATGCCAGCCTGATGGAACCCGAAGCGCGTTATCAACTGCACGACGCGATCCAGCAACAACTCGGTCACAGCCCGCATTATCTGGTGCGCTACACCCTGCACACCGCCGCTGGTGCGCTGAGCATTCTCGAACTCGGCGAAGCCTACAGACAGCACAACCGCCACTTGCTGCGCGGTTACCTGCTGGCGGTCGACAACGTGTTTGACGAGGCACCTTCGCTGCCGTCCGTCGACCTTGAAACCCAGAATTCACGCCTGCAAATCGCCCTGGAGCTCAATCAGCGCGCCCAGCAGGAACAACTGCAGCATCTGGAGCGGGTGCGCGCCCAGCAGGACCTGATCCTGTTGCTGGCCCGCCAGCGCTACAGCAGCCAGAACTCCCTGCAGGAAGCTGCCGAGCTGATCACCCGCTGCGCCTGCGATATCTACGAAATCGACTGTGCCAGCCTGTGGAACCTCGAAGGCCAGAAGCTGGTGCCGATTTCGGCCTACCACCGCGCCACCCAGGAATACATCCTGCCGGAGGTGATCGACGTCAGCGGCTTCCCCGATTACATGGAAGCCCTGCACGGCAGCCGTGCCATCGACGCGCACAACGCGATGCGCGACCCGCGTACCCGGGAAATGGCCGAAGCCCTTCGCCCGCGCGACGTCAACGCCATGCTCGACGCCAGCATCCGCGTCGACGGCCAGGTGGTCGGCGTGTTGTGCCTGGAGCAGACCGGCGTCACCCGCGCCTGGCAGTCCGACGAAATCGCCTTTGCCGGCGAGCTGGCCGACCAGTTCGCCCAGGTCATCAACAACCACAACCGCCGCACTGCCACCAGCGCCCTGCACCTGTTCCAGCGCGCGGTCGAGCAGAGTGCCAACGCCTTCTTGCTGGTCAACTGCGACGGCGTGGTCGAGTACGTCAACCCGAGCTTCACCGCGATCACCCAGTACACCACCGAGGAAGTCCACGGCCAGCGCCTGTCGGAGTTGCCAGCCCTGGAAAACTTAAGCGAGCTGCTGTTCGACGCGCCGTCGGCGCTGGCCAAGAGCAACAGCTGGCAAGGCGAATTCAAGAGCCGCCGCAAGAACCTCGAACCCTACTGGGGCCAACTGTCGATCTCCAAGGTCTACGGCGACAACCGTGAGCTGACGCATTACATCGGCATCTACGAAGACATCACCCAGACCAAGCTGGCGCAGCAGCGCATCGAGCGCCTGGCGTATACCGACAACCTGACCAACCTCGGTAACCGGCCTGCATTTATCCGCAATCTGGATGAACGCTTCGCCCGGGATAGCGATACCCCGATCAGCCTGCTGCTGGTGGACATCGACAACTTCAAGCGGATCAACGATAGCCTCGGCCACCAGACCGGCGACAAACTGTTGATCAGCCTGGCCCGGCGCCTGCGCAACAGCCTGAGCCCGAGCGGCAGTCTGGCGCGGTTCGCCAGTAACGAATTCGCGGTGTTGCTCGACGACACTGACCTTGCCACCGGGCAGCAGATCGCCAACCAATTGCTGGCGACGCTGGATAAACCGATGTTCGTCGACAACCAGCTCATCAGCGTCACCGGCTCCGTGGGCCTGGCCTGCGCGCCGCTGCACGGCCGCGACCCGCAGACCCTGATGCGCAACGCCGGCCTCGCTCTGCACAAGGCCAAGGCCAACGGCAAACACCAGGTGCAGGTGTTCACCGAAGCGCTGAACGCCGAGGCCAGCTATAAGCTGTTCGTCGAGAACAACCTGCGCCGCGCCCTGACCCAAAACGAGCTGGACGTGTTCTACCAGCCCAAGCTGTGCCTGCGCAGCGGTCGTCTGCTGGGCATGGAAGCGCTGCTGCGCTGGAATCACCCGGAGCGCGGCATGATCCGCCCGGACCAGTTCATCAGCGTCGCCGAAGAAACCGGTCTGATCATTCCGATCGGCAAGTGGATCGCCCGCCAGGCCTGCCGCATGAGCAAAGCGCTGACCGCTGCGGGCATGGGCAATCTGCAGGTGGCGATCAACCTGTCGCCCAAACAGTTCTCCGACCCGGATCTGGTGGCCTCGATCGCCAACATTCTCAAGGAAGAAGCGTTGCCGGCCAATCTGCTGGAACTGGAGCTGACCGAAGGCCTGCTGCTGGAAGCCACCGAAGACACCCACTTGCAGCTCGACCAGCTCAAGCGTCTGGGCCTGACCCTGGCCATGGACGACTTCGGCACCGGCTACTCGTCGCTCAGCTACCTGAAGAAATTCCCGATCGACATCATCAAGATCGATCGCAGCTTCATCCATGAAATCCCGGACAACCAGGACGACATGGAAATCACTTCCGCCGTAATCGCGATGGCCCACAACCTGAAACTCAAGGTCGTGGCCGAAGGCATCGAGACCGCCGAGCAGCTGGCGTTCCTGCGTCGGCACCGCTGCGACGTCGGCCAGGGCTACCTGTTCGACCGGCCGATTCCGGGCGGCGAGCTGATCCAGGCGCTCAAGCGCTACCCGCGCGGTCCGCTCTCTCTGTAACCCACAGGACACTATCCGCACATTTTGCCTGGTGATTAACCGGGCATCATTGGGCACACTGTGGGTCAGCTTATAGACATCCCATCCTGACTGAGAGGAACGATCATGGTTCTGCGCTCGGAAATTCTGGTGAACAAAAACGTGCTACCGACTAAAGAACAAGCTCTGCCTGGCCGCGAAACCGCAATGACCCTGCCTGAAAAACACTTTGTTTTCACCGAAACGCCGTTGCTTGGTCCGTTCTTTCAGGACGTCGACTTCGCGATCTTCGGCCTGGGCTGCTTCTGGGGTGCCGAGCGCCGCTTCTGGCAGCGCGAAGGCGTGGTCAGCACCGTGGTCGGTTACGCCGGCGGTTACACGCCGAACCCGACCTACGAAGAAGTCTGCTCGGGCCTGACCGGCCATGCTGAAGTGGTGCTGGTGGTGTTCGACAAGGCCAAGGTCAGCTACGAAGAGCTGCTGGCGATGTTCTGGGAATTGCACAACCCGACACAGGGCATGCGCCAGGGCAATGACATCGGCACCCAGTACCGTTCGGTGATCTACGCGACCCATCCGGAGCAACTGGAGGCGGCGTTGAAGAGCAAGGCTGTTTATCAGGCGGAATTGTCGAAGGCGGGTCTGGGTGAAATCAGCACCGAGATTGAACAGGCGCCGACCGTTTACTTCGCCGAGGCCTATCACCAGCAGTATCTGGCGAAAAATCCGGAAGGCTACTGCGGGATTGGCGGCACGGGCGTTTGCATGCCACCGAGTCTGGCGGGTAACTGACCGCGGCCACTGATCGTTCCCACGCTCCGCGTGGGAATGCAGCCCGGGACGCTCCGCGTCCCAATAGCGGACGCAGAGCGTCCATTGAGGCATTCCCACGCGGACGGTTCGACGCCTCGACGTGGGAACGATCATTGACGGTTGATCAGCTTTCGGCGATCAACCAGTCCATCTGCCACCCACCCTGGGTCTGCCCAAGTTTCCTGGACAGCCACGGCAGCAGCTCACGCAATTCTTCCTCCAGCCCCCACGGCGGATTGGCAATCGCCAGCCCGGAGCCGTTCAGGCTGTTCGGCGTATCCAGCGGATGCACCAGCAGCTCGACCCGCAACAACTTCGGCGCACCGGTGCCGGCCAGATCCTGATAGAAACGACGCAATGCGCGCTGATCCTTCACCGGATACCAGATCGCCGCGACGGTCTGGCGCATCCGGCCGATGGCCTCTTTCATCGACGCCGCACAACGCTGCATTTCATCGAGCTGTTCGAACGGCGGATCAATCAGCATCACCGCGCGTTTCTCCTGCACCGGCAACATCGCCCGGGCGACATGCCAGCCCTCGCCCAGATGCACTTTGACCCGACGATCACCGGCCATGTTGTCCTTGAGCAGGACGCCGTCTTCGGGGTGCTTCTCGTTGAGCATCACCCGATCCTGGGAACGAGTCAGACGCCGCGCCAGCTCCGGCGAACCCGGGTAATAACGCAACTGGCCATCCGGGTTCATCTCGTGCAGCACTTTCATGTAGTCGGCAGTCAGCGCCGGCAGATCCGGCTGATCCCACAACCGCGCGATGCCTTCCAGGTACTCGCCGGTACGGTTGGCCTGATCGCCCTGCAGGTCATACAGACCGATGCCGGCGTGGCTGTCGAGATAGGCAAACGGCTGCTCCTTGCGCGACATCAGGGCGATGAGGCGGGTCAAGGTCAGGTGTTTGAACACATCGGCGTGATTGCCGGCATGGAAGGCGTGACGATAATTCATGGCTGCTCCTGCGAGGGCCGTGAAGTTTACCTTTTACCGGGCGGCAAGTCAGGGGCTCGCAGCTGAGTGGCGTGCCGCTGCACTAATGATCGTTCCCACGCTCTGCGTGGGAATGCAGCCCGTGACGCTCCGCGTCCATGGGGTATCAGCCCCAATTGCGGTGGACGCCTGGAACGCGGTGCATCCCTGGAGGCATTCCCACGTAGACGGTTTGACGCCTCGACGTGGGAACGATCGAGTCAGGACGGTATGGCGTGTAGGCGTTTGCCAATCACATCCAAGACATCACAGCCGTCACGCAGCGGAATTACGCAGAGTTGGGCGAAGTCGCTGAGGATGACCGAGTCGCACTCGACCGAGCCGCGCATGCACATGTTTTCTAGGACCTGAATCACGGCGCGGATGCGGTAGTTGGCGGCGTCCATCAGGATGTCGAGCGGGGCGTGGGTGTCGATGAACAGGGTGGGCATGTCGTTGCAGTTGCTGGTCAGCGCCATGAGGCGGTTGTCGGGGTGGGGGATGAAGGGTTCGTAGGGTGGATCTGGATGAAGCGTGCTCATTGTTTAATCCTCTGGTAGTGAAAGAGGCGCACACCGTTTCCCTCCTACAGGATTGGGTGGCAGCCATGCGCGGGGTAGGAGGACTGAGACCAGAGCACTCAGCCACGCCGAAGCGTGCCCGCGCATAACCGCCGCAAAAGATCTTACGGTCGAGCGAAGACTGCCGCAAATCGGGCAACGACGCTTATGCACTGCTCTGAAATCAGGGCTCCTACGCCCTGTCTCCACACTTGCGGAGACAACCAAAGACTATCCCCGCACCACCTCGCCCACCAGTTCACGCAAACCGCCGCAACTCGCAGGAAACGTCCGAAGCCTTTGCCCGGAAATTTCACTCTGACTCGTCCCGCAAGTAGTCCAGCAATGCCGAAGCCGACGATTCGTCCGACGCTGAAACCGCAAAAAACCTGACAACCTTGCAGCGCAAGACATCGGCGGGAAGCGCCTCGAACAACGCCGGTTGTTCCTCGCTCAACCACTGCAAGGCATTGTTGATTCGGGCATCACTACCGAATTGCGCCAGCAGCTTTTCCGGCACCGACCACCAGGGAAACTCCCGACCCGAGACCCGCGCCCTGCCCCCGATCTCGACGGCCTGACCGTTGATCAAGCCTCGCGTGAGAACCGGCAGCAATTGCCCGGCATCCACCTCGGACGACTCAAGGATCGGCAACAAAAACCGCCCATCCCAAAAGCGGAAGAACACCGCTTTCCCGTCCGGCATCAGCACCTGGGTCAAACTGCGAAAGTGCTCGACCACCGCCTCAAGCCCCGCCGAAGAAACCGCCAGCCAACCCCAGTCGCGAGACTCCGTGGTCGCCACCCAATCCAGAAACTCACTGCCCGCGTCGACGATTCCCACGTAGGGCATCACCGCATCCCACTCGGTATAGATCGTATCCGCCCAAACAGGGCTAGGTGCCGACGCAAACTTCGAGCGTTGCCAAACTTTGAACGGCTCGGCGATGCTCGCATTGCAGAAGATGGCGAAGAGTTGTTCAGCACTGTCAAGGGGGTGGGTTTGAAGCCAATTTCTAACAGAATCGTCTCTCATAAACCTATAACTGCCAGTCATTCAATTTCATTCAATCCACCCCATAAAGTTCGTAACCAATAAAAAAACAACCATCACTACGAAACTTCCAAATGCCGATAAATACACAAAGCGAATCAAACGCAACAAACCCTTCGGAAAATTCAGTAAGTCACTCCCATCCAAAGCCCCCCCCTTGATTGCCCGGGATGGCAGGAGCAGGTACGAGCCTATGCACGCCAACATGAAATAAGCACCCAAAACCCCACCACTCAGAGGCTTACGCACTGACACGCCTTGCGAATTACTGAGAAAACGAAAAATCGCCTCCTTTCTGAATAGAGCCAGATAGACCTGACCGACAACAGATATGAAAGCAAGACCAAAGAACACTCCGCCAAAAGTCAAAACGAACCAGATTTCATCAGCCTTCGTCATGTGCCGACTCCCTCATAAATGACCTCACCAACCTTTTCACCCAAAATCTCGCCACCCACTCCCCCTCCAAAAGTTCCAGCCCCGACCAGAACCAATGAGCAAAGCACCCCACCTGTTCCTGCAGTACCCAGGCCAATGCCAACGCATACAAGAGAGCCCGCGATACCACCACCGAGGCTTCCCCCAAATGCACCGGCAAATTTCGCCGTCTCGGTGAACTTCACTTTCCTGCAAGCTTCCTCCGTACCTAGCCGGCAAGTCTCCCTGACCTTTAACCCCGAAGCCGTCGCCCCCAGACCAACCCCAACCCAACCACCTAACTTGATCACCTTGCTGGCCTTACTTACGCCTTGAATATGCGTTGCGTATCCGGGAATCTCACCCGCAATACCAGCCTTGCTCCAATGGTGAACGAGACTCCGGCTGGAAATACCCAACGTTTTTTTCAGGTTTGGATGATCGGGCAAACCAGCCGTTTTACGCACTAGCGGGCTAAGACTGCCATCCAGCTGCGCCATCAACTTTTTGCGCTTGGAAAAGAAATCAGCGCCCTGAAGCTTTCCGTGTTTATCAAAGGTTTGCTTATGCAGTATCTCCAGCTCTGCCAGCGTCTTGCCAAGATTGTCCAGATGATTACTGAACATCGCCGAGCCGATCCCCACGGCCGTCGAACCCTGAGATAAAAACGACTGAATCTCACCGTGATGTCGAACCATAAACTCAGCCTCCGCATCACTCATTGGCGTCAGCGCCGCATCAACCTTCTGCGCCGCCTCCATCAACAACGCTTCTTCGCGCGTGCACTGCGTATTACGTGGATCACTCAGGACAATAAGTTGACCGGGTTTTGCGTATTGCGTGAGTTGTGGATTAAGACTGCGGAATTTATCCAGCACGGCAGGATCCGGCTGCGGGAACAACGTTGATTCAAGCGCTGCCCGAGACATTCCCTGTTCAACAATATGAAAGCCCGGCTCAACGCCGGAAGGCGTCGGCCGGGCCGAGGGCTTTGGGGAGTCGGTCAAGCTACTCGGGGGCAGAGTCGGAGTTGGGCACACACCGTCCTTGCAGCGCTCGCATTCTTCGCAGAACGGCGCATCACCTTTAAGGCTCATGATTTGCGCGGCAGTCAGAATCGCAGCCGGGGCCGCCACCAGTTTCTCCGGCAACCCCGGCACTGTCGGCGCCGCACTCATCGCCGCCATCGGCGCACCACCCACAACGATCGGCACGCTGCTGAAGATCCCGCCGGGGCCGATGTTGATCCACTGCCCGCCCGCCTGAATCGTCGCGCTCGCACCGCCGTCGATCACCACTTGCTGGCCGGCGCTGACGTGGAATTGAGCACTGGCGTTGATCGCCTGATTGCTCACACGGATGTGCCGGTCGCCGGTCACCGTGAGATGGTCGTCCTGCCTCACCTCGGTCTGGCGCTGGCCGTGGGTGATGCGCTGCTCATCGGCTTTCAGCTCGTGTTTGGCGAGGCCGGTGACGACAACACTGCGCTGGTTATCCACCTGTACCTGTTGATCATTCAGTACATGCTGCGTCCAGTTTCGCTGGGCGCGCAGGTAGATTTCCTCGGCGCCCTTGCGATCTTCGATACGCAATTCGTTGTAGCCCCCACCACCGGGACTACTCTGGCTGCGGAAAATACTGCGGGTCTTGTCGGCCGGCAGATCCAGCGGCACCGGAGTGGCGGCGTTCGGCAGGCAACCCATGACCAACGGTTTGTCGGCATCCGAATCGATGAACCCCACCAGCACTTCCATGCCGACCCGCGGGATCAGCACGCTGCCATAACGATCATGGGCCCAGCCGCTGGCGACCCGCAGCCAGCAGCTGGAATGCTCATTGAGCTCACCGTCGCGATCCCAGGCCAGTTGCACCTTGACCCGGCCATACTCGTCGCAATGGATTTCACTGTCTTGCGGGCCGGTGACCACGGCCGGTTGATAGCCGAGCATCCGTGGTTTTTCCGGGCCCATCGGCGGGCGGAAGAACACGTCCCACGGCGTGGCGAGAAAGGTATTACGGTAACCCTGGAATTCATCACCGTCGCTGGTGACCGATTCCTCCAGCACTTGCGGCTGTCGGCCATGGTGTTCGAGAGAGGTCAGCAGCCAGAGGTCGTTCAAATCCTGGCGCGGATGCTCGGTCAGTTGCAGGAAATGTCCACTGACCAAGGCAGATTGATCGCTGCGGCCCTCGGCCTGACGATAGTCGGCGACATGCCGCTCAAGGGTGCGCTGGGCCAGTTGCTTGCCGGTTTCGCGCTCGGTGAACTGGCCGGGAAAGTGGTAATCCTCCAGCACCGGGCGCTGCTCGCTTTCGGCGCGACTTTGCAGCGCCAGCCGGGGTTTGGTGAAGTCGTAATCACGCCGGGTGACCACACTGGTGCGGGTTTCCACTCGAACGGTGAAGCGCTTGATCGCCGGCGCCGCCGCAGCCATGCCACTGCCCGGCAGGTACAGCGTCGGCTCGGCCAGACGGGGGAATACCGTTTGATCGTCGCCGAATACGAGTAGATGCCCATCGGGACTGTGCTGAAAATGGAAATGAATGCCGACTTCGGCACACAGCCGCTGGATGAACGCCAGATCGCTCTCGGCGTACTGCACGCAATATTCACGCGCCGGGTAATCACTGCCGAGGCGAAATTCAAAGGCATCGCGCAGGATCGCGTGATCCTTGAGGATCTGCGTCACGATCTGCGGCACGCTCTGATGCTGGAAAATTCGCTGATTGATCCGGTGACCCAAATAGGCCAGACGCGGAACAAGACTGACGTGATAGCGGGTCAGACGCTTGCCGGAATCCCCCTGCCCAACCCGATAGATCTGACCGTGGATACCGGAACCGTCTTCATCAAAACTCAGAAAAGCCTGACAGTGCAGCAGGCTTTCCAGATCCAGGTCCGGCCGCTCACTGACCAGCTCCAGGTCAAAGCGGAAGGGTTGGCTGATGGCTTCCTTGCCCGTGAACTCAAGGACTTTGAGGTCAAACTGGGCGCCTTCGACGGTCAACGTGAAACGCGGTTGATTGGCAGGCGCGAACATCCGATGTCTCTCTGCAGATTGAGGGCGGGCGATTCTGCATGAGGGGCAAGGGATGCAGGTTGGGTGACTGAAAAATCAGATTTTCCCTACTTGAAACTTCGATCTCCCCTTCAAGAATCGGCGCATTCGACTACAGACTTTTCCTTCGGAAAAATCGCAGGCAATAAAAAACGGCCCGCTTCCTGGCAGGAAGCGGGCCGTTTTCTTGTGAGCCTCAGCTCATTCCCATCACTTGTTCAAATGGAAGTCCTTCTCGGCCGCTTCAAAGCGCTGAACCATGCCGGCGCTCGGCTGGCCCATCAGGCTGACCAGGTAGATCGCCAGGCTGGCGAAGATGAAGCCCGGGATGATTTCGTACAGACCCAGCAGCTCGAAATGCTTCCACACGATCACGGTGATCGCGCCGACCAGGATGCCGGCCAGAGCGCCGTCACGGGTCATCTTCTTCCAGATCACCGAGATCAGCACCACAGGACCGAACGCTGCACCGAAACCGGCCCAGGCGTAGGACACCAGACCCAGCACACGGTTGTCCGGGTTGGCGGCCATCGCGATGGCGATCAGTGCAACCAGCAACACCATGGCACGACCGACCCAGACCAGCTCAACCTGGGAAGCGTTTTTGCGCAGGAAAGCCTTGTAGAAGTCTTCGGTCAGGGCGCTCGAGCACACCAGCAACTGGCAGCTCAGGGTGCTCATCACGGCAGCCAGAATGGCCGACAGCAGTACACCGGCGATCCACGGGTTGAACAGCAGCTTCGCCAGTTCGATGAACACACGCTCGTGGTTCTCGGTCACTGGACCCGCGACTTCCGGGTGCGCCGAGAAGTAGGCGATACCGAAGAAGCCCACGGCCACGGTGCCGCCCAGGCACAGGATCATCCAGGTCATGGAGATGCGACGGGCGTTGGCGATCGATTTCACCGAATCAGCGGCCATGAAGCGCGCAAGGATGTGCGGCTGGCCGAAGTAGCCCAGACCCCAACCCATCAGCGAGATGATGCCGATGAAAGTGGTGCCTTTGAGCATGTCGAAGTTGCTCGGGTCCTGTGCTTCGATGGCCAGGAACGTGGTGTCGACGCCGCCGGTAGCCAGCAGCACGATGATCGGCGTCAGCAGCAGGGCGAAGATCATCAGGGTGGCTTGTACGGTATCGGTCCAGCTCACCGCGAGGAAACCGCCGACGAAGGTGTAGGCAATCGTCGCCGCAGCACCGGCCCACAACGCGGTCTCGTAGGACATACCGAAGGTGCTTTCGAACAGGCGGGCACCGGCCACGATGCCGGAAGCGCAGTAGATGGTGAAGAACACCAGAATCACTACCGCCGAAATGATGCGCAGCAGACCGCTTTTATCTTCGAAACGGCTGGAGAAGTAGTCCGGCAGGGTCAGCGCATCGCCGTTGTGCTCGGTTTGAACACGCAGGCGACCGGCAACGAACAGCCAGTTCAGGTAGGCACCGACGATCAGGCCGATGGCGATCCAGCTTTCGGACAGGCCGGACATGTAGATGGCGCCCGGCAGGCCCATCAGCAACCAGCCGCTCATGTCGGAAGCGCCGGCGGACAATGCCGTCACCACGCTGCCCAGGCTGCGGCCACCGAGAATGTAGTCAGAAAGGTTGTTGGTGGAGCGATAGGCCATGAAGCCGATCAGCACCATTGCTGCGATGTAGATCACGAACGTGATCAGGGTTGGATTGCTTGCGCTCATTACGTACGTGCCCTGGCTTTGTTTTTATGTAGCGGCGGCGGTTGCACCGTTTGCAGACTGATGCCTGACAGACGATTCGCACGGCCGCGCATTTATGACCAATGTTTCCCCAGGAAAGCCATTGGCCGGTGCGTCGGGTTTCCCCGGTTGCACCTTGGGCGCGAATCCTATGCAACAAAGCAAAACAGGTGCAACCAGTTTCTTGAGAATTAGTTGCACCCAGTCGGATTTATCCTACGGAAGTGGCTTTTTGCTCCCTTTTAACGCAGTGACAACGCTTTTCTAGAAGCAAAAGCACCAAGCAAGAGCAGCACTTTCGTACCAGAAATTATTTCCTGACGAGCTGCAGAATATTCCGACAAAAAAGGGTTGCACCCGGTTGCACCTGTTTCGGCTCGCGGCTAATCTTGCCGCCAGCTGTTGTCGCGCAACTGCGGCACCTATGAGGATAAAAATATGGCTACCACCACCCTTGGGGTCAAACTTGACGACCCGACCCGCGAGCGCCTGAAGGCCGCCGCAACCTCGATTGATCGCACACCGCACTGGCTGATCAAGCAGGCAATTTTCAATTACCTGGAAAAACTCGAGGGTGGTGCAACCCTGACCGAGCTGAACGGTTTGTCCGCCAAGGACACCGACGACGCAGGTGAAGTCCACACCGATCACGCTCACCAATGCTTCCTCGAATTCGCTGAAAGCATCCTGCCGCAATCGGTGCTGCGCGCCTCGATCACCGCCGCTTACCGTCGCCCCGAGCCGGAAGTGGTGCCGATGCTGATCGAGCAGGCGCGCCTGCCGGCGCCGATGGCCGAAGCCACCAACAAACTCGCCGCAACCATCGCGGAAAAACTGCGTAACCAGAAGAGTGCCGGCGGTCGTGCAGGCATTGTTCAAGGCCTGTTGCAGGAATTTTCCCTGTCGTCCCAGGAAGGCGTGGCGCTGATGTGCCTGGCCGAAGCGCTGCTGCGGATCCCGGACAAAGGCACTCGCGATGCGCTGATCCGCGACAAGATCAGCACCGGCAACTGGCAGCCGCACTTGGGCAACAGCCCGTCGCTGTTCGTCAACGCTGCGACCTGGGGCCTGCTGCTGACCGGCAAACTGGTATCCACCCACAACGAAGCCGGCCTGACTTCGTCCCTGAGCCGCATCATCGGCAAGAGCGGCGAGCCGATGATCCGCAAGGGCGTCGACATGGCCATGCGCCTGATGGGCGAGCAGTTCGTCACCGGCGAAACCATCGCCGAAGCCCTGGCCAACGCGAGCAAGTTCGAAGCCAAGGGCTTCCGCTATTCCTACGACATGCTCGGTGAAGCGGCGCTGACCGAACACGACGCCCAGAAGTACCTGGCCTCGTACGAACAAGCCATTCACTCGATCGGCAAAGCGTCCCACGGCCGTGGGATTTATGAAGGCCCGGGCATCTCGATCAAACTGTCGGCCCTGCACCCGCGTTATAGCCGTGCCCAGTACGAGCGCGTGATGGACGAGCTGTACCCGCGCCTGCTGTCGCTGACCCTGCTGGCCAAGCAATACGACATCGGCCTGAACATCGACGCTGAAGAAGCCGACCGCCTGGAGCTGTCGCTGGATCTGCTCGAGCGCCTGTGCTTCGAGCCGCAACTGACCGGCTGGAACGGCATCGGTTTCGTGATCCAGGCTTACCAGAAGCGCTGCCCGTACGTGATCGACTACGTGATCGACCTCGCTCGCCGCAGCCGTCATCGCCTGATGATCCGCCTGGTGAAAGGCGCGTACTGGGACAGCGAAATCAAGCGTGCCCAGGTCGAAGGCCTGGAAGGCTATCCGGTCTACACCCGCAAGGTGTACACCGACGTTTCCTACATCGCCTGCGCACGCAAACTGCTGTCGGTGCCGGAAGTCATCTACCCGCAGTTCGCCACGCACAACGCCCACACCCTGTCGGCGATTTATCACATTGCCGGTCAGAACTATTACCCGGGCCAGTACGAATTCCAGTGCCTGCACGGCATGGGCGAACCTTTGTACGAGCAGGTTGTAGGCAAAGTTTCCGAAGGCAAGCTGAACCGTCCGTGCCGCGTGTACGCTCCGGTCGGCACCCACGAAACCCTGCTGGCGTACCTCGTACGTCGCCTGCTGGAAAACGGCGCCAACACTTCGTTCGTCAACCGCATCGCCGACCAGTCGATTTCGATTCAGGAACTGGTGGCCGATCCAGTTGCGCAGATCGAGCAGATGGCAACCGTGGAAGGTGGTTTCGGCCTGCCGCACCCGCGCATTCCGCTGCCGCGTGACCTGTATGGTTCCGAGCGCGCCAACTCCGCCGGCATCGACATGGCCAACGAACATCGTCTGGCCTCACTGTCCTGCGCCCTGCTGGCGACTGCGCACAACAACTGGAAAGCCGCGCCGATGCTCGGTTGCGCCTCCAGCAACGAAGCGCCGGCACCGGTGCTGAACCCGTCCGATCTGCGTGACGTGGTCGGCCACGTGCAGGAAGCCACGGTCGAAGACGTCGACAACGCCATTCAATACGCCCTCAACGCCGCGCCGATCTGGCAGGCCACCCCGCCCGCCGAACGTGCCGCGATTCTGGAACGTGCCGCTGACTTGATGGAAGGCGAGATCCAGCCGCTGATGGGCCTGCTGGCCCGCGAAGCCGGCAAGACCTTCGCCAACGCCATCGCCGAAGTCCGCGAAGCGGTCGACTTCCTGCGTTATTACGCGGTGCAGGCACGCAACGATTTCAGCAACGACGCCCACCGCCCACTGGGCCCGGTGGTGTGCATCAGCCCGTGGAACTTCCCGCTGGCGATCTTCAGCGGTCAGGTTGCCGCCGCACTGGCCGCCGGTAACCCGGTGCTGGCCAAACCGGCCGAACAGACTCCGCTGGTCGCCGCACAAGCCGTGCGCCTGCTGCTCGAAGCCGGGATTCCGGAAGGCGTGCTGCAACTGCTGCCGGGTCGCGGTGAAACCGTCGGCGCCGGTCTGGTGGGCGATGAGCGCGTCAAAGGCGTGATGTTCACCGGCTCCACTGAAGTCGCCCGTCTGCTGCAACGCAACATCGCCGGTCGCCTCGACAACCAGGGCCGTCCAATCCCGCTGATCGCCGAAACCGGTGGCCAGAACGCGATGATCGTCGACTCTTCGGCACTGACCGAACAGGTGGTGATTGACGTGGTGTCGTCGGCCTTCGACAGCGCCGGTCAGCGTTGCTCGGCCCTGCGCGTCCTGTGCTTGCAGGAAGATTCCGCCGATCGCGTCATCGAAATGCTCAAAGGCGCGATGGCTGAAAGCCGTCTCGGCAACCCGGAGCGTCTGTCCGTGGACATCGGCCCGGTGATCGACGCCGAAGCCAAGGCCGGCATCGAGAAGCACATCCAGGGCATGCGCGACAAAGGTCGCAACGTGTACCAGGTGGCCATCGCCGACACGGAGGAAGTCAAACGCGGCACCTTCGTCATGCCGACCCTGATCGAGCTGGAAAGCTTCGACGAGCTGCAACGCGAGATCTTCGGCCCGGTGCTGCACGTGGTGCGCTACAAGCGTAAAGAGATCGACCAGTTGATCGCCCAGATCAACGCCTCCGGTTACGGCCTGACCCTCGGCGTGCACACCCGCATCGACGAGACCATCGCCAAGGTGATCGACAACGTCAACGCCGGTAACGTCTACGTCAACCGCAACATTGTGGGTGCGGTGGTCGGCGTCCAGCCGTTCGGTGGTGAAGGCTTGTCGGGTACGGGCCCGAAAGCCGGTGGCCCGCTGTACCTGTACCGTCTGCTGTCGACGCGTCCTACCGATGCCATCGAACAGTCCTTCGCTCGCGGTGATGCTGCCGTGGCGCCGGACGTTCGTCTGCGCGATGCGATGAGCAAACCGCTGACCGCCCTGAAAGCCTGGGCCGACAGCAATAAGTTCGCCGACCTGAGCACCCTGTGCGTGCAGTACGCGGCGCAGTCGCAAAGCGGTATCACCCGCGTACTGGCCGGCCCGACCGGCGAGAAGAACAGCTACGCGATCCTGCCGCGCGAGCACGTGCTGTGCCTGGCGGACATCGAAGGTGATCTGCTGACCCAACTCGCGGCGGTACTGGCGGTGGGCGGTTCGGCGGTCTGGCCGGAATCCGACACCAGCAAGGCATTGTTCGCACGCCTGCCGAAGGAAATTCAGGCGCGGATCAAACTGGTTTCCGACTGGAACAAGGACGACGTGGTGTTCGATGCGGTTCTGCATCACGGCCACTCCGACCAGTTGCGCGCAGTCTGCCAGCAGATCGCCAAGCGTGCCGGAGCCATCGTTGGGGTTCAGGGTCTGTCCCAGGGCGAGACCAACATTGCGCTGGAGCGTCTGGTGATCGAGCGCGCGTTGAGCGTCAACACCGCGGCAGCAGGCGGTAACGCCAGCCTGATGACCATCGGCTGACTCTCGCGAGATCGTTCCCACGCTCCGCGTGGGAATGCAGCCCGGGACGCTCCGCGTCCCATCGGTGTCAGACTTGAAGTTGGCAGCGCGGCTGGAACGCGGAGCGTCCCTTGAGGCATTCCCACGCAGAGCGTGGGAACGATCAGCACAGGAACATAGAAATGGGCGCCCTCACCGGCGCCCATTTTTTTGGCCTCTCCATCACCGTTATCAATCTTCCTGTTCAGGCTTTATTCGCACGCCTAGACTCGGCCCATTCCAAAAAAAGGTAGGCCGCCATGTCCGAGACGCTGCTCAGTTCCCGCAATCTGGCTTTCGAGCTGTACGAAGTCCTCGATGCCGAGGGCCTGACCCGGCGCGAGCGGTTTGCCGAGCACAATCGCGAAACCTTCGATGCCGCCATCGGCACGGCACGCAACATTGCCGAGAAGTACTTCGCGCCGCACAACCGCAAGGGCGACGAGAACGAACCGCGCTACGAGAACGGTCAGGCGATTCTTATTCCCGAGGTGAAACCGGCGGTGGATGCCTTCCTCGAGGCCGGATTCCTCAACGCGGCGCGCAGTTTCGACGCTGGCGGCATGCAACTTCCTACACTGTTGTCCCAGGCCTGCTTTGCCCACTTTCAATCGGCCAACGCGGCGTCGACTTCCTATCCGTTCCTGACCATGGGCGCGGCCAACCTGATCGAAAGCTTCGGCACCGAAGAGCAGAAACAGCGCTTCCTGCAACCGATGATCGACGGCCGCTTCTTCGGCACCATGGCCCTGACCGAGCCCCACGCCGGCTCGTCGCTGTCGGATATTCGTACCCGCGCCGAGCCTGCGTCCGACGGCACTTATCGCCTCAAGGGCAACAAGATCTTCATTTCCGGCGGCGATCACCCGCTCTCGGAAAACATCGTGCACATGGTGCTGGCCAAACTGCCGGACGCACCGGCCGGGGTGAAAGGCATTTCGCTGTTTATCGTGCCGAAGTTTCTGGTCAACGATGACGGCAGTCTGGGCAAACGTAATGACGTGTTGCTGGCCGGGCTGTTCCACAAGATGGGTTGGCGCGGCACCACGTCAACGGCGCTGAACTTCGGCGATAACGGCGAGTGCGTCGGTTATCTGGTGGGCAAGCCGCATCACGGCTTGAGCTACATGTTCCAGATGATGAACGAGGCGCGGATCGGCGTCGGCATGGGCGCGGTGATGCTCGGTTATGCCGGTTATCTGTACTCGCTGGAATACGCTCGCGAACGTCCGCAGGGCCGAGTGCCGGACAGCAAGGATCCGACGACGGCGCCGGTAGCGATCATTCAGCACGCGGATGTCAGACGCATGCTGTTGACGCAGAAATCCTACGTCGAAGGTGCGTTCGATCTAGGCCTGTATGCGGCGCGATTGTTCGATGACACCACCACGCTGGAAACCGAGACCGAGCGCAAACAGGCCCATGAACTGCTGGATTTGCTGACCCCGATCGTCAAATCCTGGCCATCGGAGTTCTGCCTCAAGGCCAACGAACTGGCGATCCAGATTCTCGGCGGCCACGGTTACACCCGCGAATACCCGGTGGAGCAGTACTACCGCGACAACCGTTTGAACCCGATCCACGAAGGCACCCACGGCATTCAGTCGCTGGACTTGCTGGGACGCAAACTGGCGCAGAACGGCGGCGCCGGACTCAAGCAACTGATCCGCCTGATCGCCGACACCGCCGAGCGCGCGGTGGCGTACGAATCGTTGACCGCATTGCGTGAGCCGCTGGAGAAACTGGTGGCGCGCCTACAGACGGTGACCATCGGTCTGCTGACCGATCTGGCACAGGGCAAGGTCAACAGCAGTCTGGCGAACTCGGCGTTGTACCTGAAGGTGTTCGGGCATGCAGTGATTGGCTGGCGCTGGCTGGAGCAGGCGATTCGCGCCGAGGAAGGGTTGGCCAAAGGGAATGCGGCGGATGCCGACTTCTATAAGGGCAAGTTGCAGGCGGCGCGTTATTTCCTGACGTGGGAAGTGCCGGGGTGCCAGCATGAACTGGCGTTGCTGGAGGCGCGGGATGATACGTGTCTGGCAATGCAGGATGCGTGGTTCTGACCTCTTAATGATCGTTCCCACGCTCTGCGTGGGAATGCAGCCCGGGACGCTCCGCGTCCCTTTGAGATCGTGACGCAGAGCGTCACAGGAGGCATTCCCACGCGGAGCATGGGAACGATCGGTGCCTCGACAGGGAACGATCAGTCAGCTCAACTTGAACCCACCCATCTGCCGCGCCAGATCATCCGCCAGCCGCTGCAACATCTGACAATCCTCACGACAGGCGCGGACCTCCCCCGCCGTCGCCCGTGCCAGATCGGAAATGCCCTGCACGTTGCGGTTGATCTCCTCGGTCACCGCCGACTGTTCCTCAGTCGCCGTCGCCACCTGATGGTTCATGTCGCTGATGCGCTCGACCTGCCCGGTAATCGCAGTCAAAGACGCCCCGGTACGCTGGCTCGATTCGACTCCGGTGCCCGTCGCGGCCTGCCCGGTGCGCATCGACGACACCGCATTCTCCGCCCCCTGCTTGAGGCTGCCGATCATCTGCTGAATTTCGTCGGTAGACGCCTGAGTCCGGCGCGCCAATGTCCGCACCTCGTCGGCCACCACTGCAAAACCACGCCCCATGTCCCCGGCCCGCGCCGCTTCAATCGCCGCGTTCAGCGCCAGCAGATTGGTCTGCTCGGACACCCCGCGAATCACCGCCAGCACCTGATCGATCGACGCCACCTGGTGCGCCAGCTCACCCACCGCGCCGGCCGCGACGCCAATTTCATCGGACATGCTTTCGATATGGCGAATCGAACCGCCGACCACTTCCCGCGCCTGCAGCGCTTCATCGCGGGCGGTTTGCGAGGCGAGCGCGGCGTTGCCAGCGTTCTGCGCGATCTCCTGCACGGTCAGGCCCATTTCGTGGACGGCAGTGGCGACCATGTCGGTCATTTCCTGCTGGCGACCGGAGCGTTCGGCGGTGTTATCCACAACCCTGGCCACCTGGCCGACGGCAATGCGCAGACGTTCGCTGGTGGTCAGCACTTCGCCGATCATCCCGCGCTGGCTGTCGAGGAAACGGTTGAAGCCCCGCGCAAGGTCGCCCAGTTCATCGGCGCGGCTGGAATCTAACCGATGGGTCAAATCTCCACCACCGCTACCGATTGCTACCAGCGCCGCTGTTACCTGACGAATCGGTCGCACCAATCCCTGAGCCAGCCAGATCACCAGCGCCAGGCAAACCAGCGCCACCACCAGGCCGATGCCGCTGCTCATCCACATCGCCCGGCGGGCTTCGGCGTAGATCTGCGACTGTGGCACTTCGGCCACCAAGGTCCAGCCGAGGTCGCGCAGGGGCAGACTGAAGGCGAGAAAATCTTCGCCGTCGCGCTGGAAGCTGCTGTTGCTCGCCGCTTTATGGCCCATGACTGCTTGTGCTGCCGAGGAGCCGATCTGCTCGCTCAAGGTGCGCTTGCCGCTGAACTGCGCCTCGGGATGGACCTGGATCAAGCCGTCGGAACGCACGAGATAGACCTTGCCGCGCTCCCCGAAGCTGAAGTTGTGGATCAGCTCCGACAGCTCTTTCATGCTCAGCCCGAGCCCCGCGACACCGACCACTTTGCCGGCCTGCTGCACTTTCAAATCGATAAACAGCGCCAGCTCTCCGGTGGCCCCGTCGTTGTCGATGTTCAGGGTTCGCTGCTGATTACTGTCGAGGAAAGAGTAAAACCACGCATCGGCCGGCTTGGATCGACTGAGGGTGCGATCCAGGCCTTTTTCGGTGATGTAGTGATTGGATTCAGTACCGATGATCAGCGCAGTGAACGCCTTGTGTTCGGCGCGGATGCCTTCCAGATACTGCGCAAAGCCTGCCGTTTTGCCGGAGTCTTCACCGTTGGCCAGCCAGTCGCGGACCATGGTGTTACTGGCGATGTCTTTAGCAGCGGTGAGGGGTTGAACGAGGATTCGTTCGATGTCGTTGCGCGTCGCTTCGATGCTCGACGGCAGCGCCTGTTCGACCAGATAGCTCTGGGCGAGGCGGTTGACCACCAGGGTATAAATGCCAACCACGATCAGAATGCTGACCAGCAGGGCGGTGCCCATACCGAGGATCAGCTGCCATTGAATACTGCGACGCCAGAACTGCATGGAGCACCCCCAAAGAATAAGAGGCTGAAACACTGCAACAGCCGTGCCGATTGTATACAGCGAAATCGACAATCTTATTCTTTGGTTGTGCGCAATCCATCAACCCTGATTGATGGTCTTGGCGATGGTCTCGACCGTGGCGCTGACTTGCTCTTGGTAACGCTCGAGTTCTTCCTGATGCTGCTTCTTCATTTCAATCTGCTGCGAGCACAGATTCATCGCCGCCAGCACCAGCAGGCGGTCACCGATCAGGGTCGGGTATTTCTTCTTGGTGTCGGCCAGTGCGGCCTTGAGCATCAACGCAGCGTCCAGCAGGGTCTGTTCTTCCCCGGCCGGTGCCTTGATCGAATAGTCCTCCCCCATGATGGAGATGACTTTTACCCCTGCTGTGCCGTGGTTCATGCGCTGACAGGACCTGCGTTGACGCGATCAACCAGGGCCTGGATGCGCGCGGCGGTGGCGCCGTGCTTTTCTTCCTGTTCCATCAGGCTCAGTTGCAGGCTTTCGTTTTCATCCTTGGCCTGGGCCAGTTCCGTGGACAGGGTCTGGTTGGTTTCCGACAGGGTCTGGTTCTGTTGCACCAGGTCGCTGACGAGCTGTTCCAATTGGCTGAGGGATGCTTCCAACATTTTGATCTTCCAGGGCTTTTTCAAAGGGCGCGTACGATAAAGAAAAGTCATCGTTGACGCCAGGGTTAAACCGGCGCAAGGCCTTGATTTTCCTGGCGGCCGACCGTTCTTGCGAGTGTTAGAGACTGTGATCTGCCGATCTGGTTCCTGCACTTCGTCGCCCGACGCCCCGTGCGACAAATACGCACACCGCCTCAAGACTTTAGTCGTATGACCGATAAGTCACCCAACAGCAGTCTCAGCCCGCACGGATGCGGCCCTTCCCTGGTATCCGCCTCCATGTCCCTTCGCAATATGAACATCGCCCCCCGGACGTTCACCGGTTTCGCCCTGATCGGCGGCCTGATGCTGATTCTCGGCGTGTTCGCCCTGAATCAGATGAGCAAGATCCGCGCAGCAGGCGAAGACATCGCCACCGCCAGCGTGCCTTCGATCAAGGCCCTCGACGAATTCACCCAGTTGACCCTGCGCCTGCGCGTGCTGTCGTATCGGTTGCTGATCAACCGAGAGCCAGACGTCCAGCAAAAAACCATCGAACTGTTCGATTTGCGCAACCGGCAGATCGCCGACGCGCAACGCGCCTACGAGCCGCTGATCGATGGCCCGCAAGAACGCGCCGCTTACGATCAGTACGTGCAGTTGCTGGCGCAGTACCGTCAACTCGAAGACCGCATGAAAACCCTGTCGCGCAACAATCAGGTCGACGAACTGCGACAGATGCTCAACACCGATTTGCTCGCCAACTCCGAAGCGGTGAATACCGCCCTCGCGCGTTTGCTGGAGATCAACACCCAACAGATCGCCGAGACCAATCAGGGCGCCACTGATCAGTATTCGATGTCGTTCAATCTGGTGGTGACCCTGTTGGTGATTGCCACCGGCCTGACCTTGCTGTTCGCCTGGCTGTTGACCAGCAGCATCACCAAGCCGATCGCCAAGGCGCTGGATGCAGCGGAAACCATCGCCGAGGGCAACCTGACCCAGCCAATACACGTGGATGGCACCGACGAAGCCGGACGCCTGCTGGCGGCCATGGCCAAGATGCAGTCGAAGCTGCGCGACACCCTGCAACGGATTTCCGGCTCGGCCACGCAACTGGCCTCCGCCGCCGAAGAGCTGAACAGCGTCACCGACGAAAGCGCCCGTGGGCTGACCCAGCAGAACAACGAAATCGAACAGGCTGCCACCGCGGTCAACGAGATGACCAGCGCCGTGGAAGAAGTCGCGCGCAACGCGGTCAGCACCTCGGAAGCCTCGAAGAACGCCACCACCTCCGCCGGCGACGGTCGTGATCTGGTGCAGGAAACCGTCAGCGCCATCGAACGCATGAGCGCCGACGTGCAGAGCACTGCGACCCTGATCGGCGATCTGGCCAACGAATCCCGCGACATCGGCAAGGTGCTGGACGTGATCCGTGGCCTGGCTGACCAGACCAACCTGCTCGCGCTCAACGCCGCCATCGAAGCCGCCCGTGCCGGTGAAGCCGGTCGTGGTTTTGCCGTGGTGGCTGACGAAGTCCGTGCACTGGCGCACCGCACTCAGCAATCGACCAGCGAAATCGAGCGCATGATCGGCAGCATCCAGAGCGGCACCGAACACGCCGTGGATTCGATGCGCAACAGCACCGAGCGTGCAGAGTCGACCCTGAACATCGCCCGTGGCGCCGGTCTGTCGCTGGACACCATCAACACGGCCATCGTCGAAATCAACGAGCGCAACCTGGTGATCGCCAGCGCCGCTGAAGAGCAGGCGCAAGTGGCGCGGGAGGTGGATCGCAATCTGGTGAACATCCGCGATCTGTCGGTGCAATCGGCGACCGGAGCGAATCAGACCAGTGCGGCGAGTAACGAGCTGTCGCGCCTGGCGCTGGATCTGAACAATATGGTTGGGCGGTTTAGCCTCTGAGATAGAAGCCCCCTTTTGATCATTCTCACATCGAGAGGTTGATCGTTCCCACGCTCCGCGTGGGAATGCAGCCCGGGACGCTCCGCGTCCCAAAAGCGGACGCAGAGCGTCCATTGAGGCGTTCCCACGCGGAGCGTGGGAACGATCGCCTCCTCTGGTGCAAAAGCTTTTTGACAGCATCACATTTCAACAGGTTAGAATCGCTGGCACGCAGACTGCATGGTCAGTTTGTGCCCGTCTTTCCGCTTCTGGAGTACTGCCTTTGAATGCGACGACCATCAACAGCCTGTTCTTGATCGGCGCGTTGCTGGTAGGCGCAAGTATTCTTGTCAGCTCCCTGTCTTCCCGTCTCGGCATCCCGATTCTGGTGATCATCCTCGCGGTCGGCATGACTGCCGGGGTCGATGGCGGCGGCATCATTTTCGATAACTACCCGACGGCCTATCTGGTCGGCAACCTCGCGCTGGCGGTGATCCTGCTCGACGGCGGCTTGCGCACCCGGGTGTCCAGTTTCCGTGTGGCCCTGTGGCCGGCCTTGTCGCTGGCGACGGTCGGAGTTCTTATCACCACCGGCCTCACCGGCATGGCCGCCGCCTGGCTGTTCGACCTCAATCTGATTCAAGGCCTGCTGATCGGCGCCATCGTCGGTTCCACGGACGCCGCGGCGGTGTTCTCGTTGCTCGGTGGCAAGGGCCTGAACGAACGGGTGACCGCCAGCCTGGAAATCGAATCCGGCAGCAACGACCCGATGGCGGTGTTCCTCACCGTGACCCTGATCGACATGCTCGCCAGCGGCCAGACCGGCCTGCACTGGAGCCTGCTGACCCACCTGATCCGCGAGTTCGGCATTGGCGGTGTGATCGGTCTGGGCGGTGGCTGGCTGATGCTGCAACTGGTCAACCGGATCAATCTGGCCGCCGGCCTGTATCCGATTCTGGTGATCGCCGGCGGTCTGGTGGTGTTCGCCCTGACCAACGCCCTGCACGGCAGCGGTTTCCTCGCCGTGTACCTGTGTGGTCTGGTGATCGGCAACCGCCCGGTGCGCAGCCGTCACGGCATCCTGCACATGCTCGACGGCATGGCGTGGCTGGCGCAGATCGGCATGTTCCTGGTGCTGGGTTTGCTGGTCACTCCTCACGACTTGCTGCCGATCGCCCTGCCTGCTCTGGGCCTGGCACTGTGGATGATTCTGTTCGCGCGGCCGCTGTCGGTGGTGGTCGGGTTGCTGCCGTTCAAGGCCTTCCACGGTCGCGAGAAAGCCTTCATTTCCTGGGTCGGCCTGCGTGGCGCGGTACCGATCATTCTGGCGGTGTTCCCGCTGATGGCCGGGCTGCCGAATGCGCAGCTGTACTTCAACCTCGCGTTCTTCATCGTGCTGGTGTCGCTCCTGGTGCAGGGCACGAGCCTGCCGTGGGTGGCCAAGCTGCTCAAGGTGACGGTGCCGCCGGAGCCGGCGCCGATCTCCCGCGCGGCCCTCGAAGTCCACGTCACCAGCGAGTGGGAGCTGTTCGTCTACAAGCTCGGCGCGGAAAAATGGTGCATCGGTTCGCCCCTGCGCGAGCTGAAAATGCCCGAAGGCACACGTATCGCTGCCCTGTTTCGCGGTCAACAACTGCTCCATCCGTCGGGTAGTACGGTGCTGGAAGTCGATGATTTGCTGTGTGTTATCGGCCATGAACACAACCTTCCGGCCCTCGGAAAACTGTTCAGCCAGGCGCCGCAACGCGGCCTCGATCTGCGCTTCTTCGGCGACTTCGTACTCGAAGGAGACGCCCAGCTCAAAGCGGTTGCCGCCCTGTACGGCTTGCCCGCCGAAGGCATCGATCCGGACATGACCCTGGGCCACTTCATTGCCCAGAAAGTCGGCGGTGCACCGATCGTTGGCGACCAGGTGGAATGGAACAACACCCACTGGACGGTTGCGGTCATGGACGGGAACAAGATCGCCAAAGTGGGCGTCAGATTCCCCGAAGGAAGTCGCCCGGGCCCCGGACTCTTCCTCTAAACTGCGTCCACTCTCACTTGCTTGACCGGTCTCTATGCCTACCCTGCGCTCCTTTTTCCTCGCGGCCCTGCTGGGCCTGAGTCTTTCCGTCGGCCCGCTGCAAGCCGCCGAACCGCCGTCCAGCGACGCCGTGCAGGCCAGCCTGAACAAGCTCACCGACAGCAAACTGCCCGAAGCCGACAAGAAGGCCCTGCAGACAGTCCTGCAAAACACGCTGAACCAGCTCAACAACCGGCGTGACTACGAGCAGAAGCTGATCGACCTCAAGCAGCAACTGGCCACTGCGCCGAAGCAGACCATCGAGAATTCGCGCGAACTGACCCGCCTCAAGGCCAGCGCCGTGGTGCCGGTGGCGCAGCGCTTCCCCAAGGAAAACATCCAGCAGCTGGAGCAGATGCTCACCGAGCGCTCGACCCAGCAAAGCGATCTGCAAAAAGCCCTGGCCGACGCCAATAGCCTGATCATCACCGCCCAGACCCGTCCCGAGCGTGCCCAGGCCGAGATTTCCAGCAGCCAGACGCGCATCCAGCAGATCAATAACATCCTCAAGACCGGCAAGGACGCCGGCAAAACCGTCAGCGCCGAGCAGCGCGACCTGCTCAACGCCGAACTGGCCGCCTTGAACGCGCTGATCCCGCTGCGCCGTCAGGAACTGGCCGGCAACAACCAGTTGCAGGATCTGGGCAACAGTCAGCATGACCTGCTTTCGGAAAAATCCGACCGTCTGGACCGCGAGATCCAGGAACTGCAAACCCTGATCAACCAGAAGCGCTTGACCCTGTCGCAGGAAACCGTGACGCAGCAGTCGATCGAGGCCCAAAAGTCCGGCAGCAGCGCCCTGCTCGCCACGGAAAGCGCGGCCAACCTCAAGCTCTCCGACTACCTGCTCAAAAGCACCGACCGTCTCAACGAACTGACCCAGCAGAACCTGCAGACCAAGCAGCAACTGGACAGCGTGACCCAGAGCGACTCGGCCCTCGACGAGCAGATCAACGTGCTCAAGGGCAGCCTGCTGCTGTCGAAGATTCTCTATAAGCAGAAGCAAGCGCTGCCGCGCCTCAAGGTCGACCGCGATCTGGCGGACCAGATCGCCGACATTCGCCTGTACCAGTTCGAAATCAACCAACAGCGCGAACAGCTGAGCAATCCGGCGACGTACGTCGACAACCTGCTGTCCACCCAGCCGCCGGAGCAAGTCACGCCACAACTGCGCAAAAGTCTGCTGGAGCTGGCCAACACCCGCGTCGATCTGCTGGAACGACTGAGTCGCGAACTGAGCGCGATGCTCAACGAGTCGATCACCCTGCAACTGAACCAGAAGCAACTGCTGAGCACCGCGCAAAGCCTGCGCGCGACCCTCGACGAGCAGATGTTCTGGATTCCGAGCAACAAGCCGCTGGACACCGAATGGATGCGCGGCGTGCCGGAGCGCCTGAAGCGTCAGATCGACACCTTGCCGCTGGCCTCAAGCCTCAGCGAACTGACCGACGGCCTGACCCAGCGACCGCTGTTGTTCCTGCCGCTGGCGCTGCTGATCGGCGCGCTGCTGTGGCGGCGCAAGCAACTCTATTCGCGCCTGAACAAGGTTCACCAGGACATCGGCCACTTCAAGCGTGACAGCCAGTGGCACACGCCGCAGGCGATCCTGATCAATATTCTGCTGGCGATGCCGGTGGCGCTGGGCCTGGCCCTGTGCGGGCTGGCGTTGCAGATCGACGCCCGCGGGCAGAACGCGAACATGGGCGCGGCGCTGCTGCAAATGGCCCAGGCGTGGCTGGTGTTCTACACCGCCTATCGGATCCTCGCGCCGGGTGGCGTGGCCGAATTGCACTTCCGCTGGGAGAAGCCGCAGGTCGAATTCCTGCAAGGCTGGGTGCGTCGCCTCGGACTGGTGGTCATGGCGTTGGTGGCGGTGGTGGCGGTTGCCGAACTGCAACCGGCGGCACTGGCCGACGATGTGCTGGGCATGCCGGTGGTGCTGACCTGCTATGCGCTGATGGCGTGGCTGCTCAGCCGCTTGCTGATCAGCAGCCCGACCCACGAAAACGCCTCGCTGTTCCGCAAGGCCGTGGGCGTGATGTTCACCCTGCTGCCCATCGCGCTGTTCGTCGCCGTGTGCTTCGGCTACTACTACACCGCGCTGAAGCTCAGCGACCGCCTGATCAACACGTTGTACCTGCTGATGTTCTGGCTGGTGATCGAAGCCACCTTCGTCCGTGGCCTTGCGGTCGCGGCACGTCGTCTGGCTTACCAGCGCGCCCTGGCCAAACGTCAGGCAGCCAAGGAAGCCGGCGACGGCGAAGCGGTGATCGAAGAACCGACCCTGGACATCGAAAAGGTCAACGAACAGTCTCTGCGCCTGATCCGTCTGGCACTGCTCGGCGGCTTCATCGCCGCGCTGTACTGGGTCTGGGCCGACCTGATCACGGTGTTTTCGTACCTCGACAACATCACCCTCTACGAATACACCAGCGGCACCGGCGCCAACATGAGCATGGTGCCGATCAGCATCGGCGACATGCTCGGCGCGCTGATCATCATCGGCATCACCTTTGCCCTCGCCCGCAACTTGCCGGGCCTGCTTGAAGTGTTCGTACTGTCGAAACTCAATCTGGCCCAGGGCAGTGCCTACGCGACGACCACGCTGCTGTCGTACGTGATCGCCGGGGTCGGTTTCGTCTCGACCCTGTCGACCCTCGGCGTCAGCTGGGACAAGTTGCAGTGGCTGGTGGCGGCGCTGTCGGTGGGTCTCGGCTTCGGTATGCAGGAGATCTTCGCAAACTTCATCTCCGGTATCATGATCCTGTTCGAACGCCCGGTGCGGATCGGCGACACCATCACCATCGGCAACCTCTCGGGTACGGTGAGCAAGATCCGCATCCGCGCCACGACCATCACCGACTTCGACCGCAAGGACATCATTGTCCCGAACAAGACGTTCATCACCGGGCAACTGATCAACTGGTCGCTGACCGACACCATCACCCGGGTGACCCTGAAACTGGGCGTCGATTACGGTTCGGATCTGGATCTGGTCAAGGAACTGCTGCTCAAGGCCGCCCGGGAAAACCCGCGCGTGCTCAAGGAACCCGAGCCGCATGTGTACTTCCTCAATTTCGGCGAAAGCACCCTCGACCACGAACTGCGCATGCATGTGCGTGATCTCGGCGACCGCAACCCGGTGCTCGATGAGGTCAACCGCTTCATCAACCGCGAGTTCAAGAAGCAGCACATCAACATCTCGTTCCGCCAGATGGAGGTTTACCTGAAGAACCTGCACGGCCAGGAATACAAGATGGTGCCGATCGAGCCGGAAACCAAAACCATCGTGCCGGTCAGCGACGACCAGAAACCGTTGCAGGAACCGCCGCCGGCCAAACTCGACTAACCCGGCTAATCCCAGCAGAATGCTCGGACATTCTGCTGGAGCCGGTCCTTGAAAGCCCTCGACGAACTGACCTTCGACAACCGCTTCGCCCGCTTGGGCGATGCGTTCTCGGCCCACGTGCTGCCCGAACCGATCGACAATCCGCGGCTGGTGGTGGCCAGCCCTGCGGCCCTGGCGCTGCTGGATCTCGACCCGGCGGTGGCCGACACCCAGGAATTTGCCGAGCTGTTTGGCGGCCACAAGCTGTGGGCCGACGCCGAGCCGCGGGCGATGGTCTATTCCGGACATCAGTTCGGCGGCTACACCCCGCAACTGGGCGATGGGCGCGGACTGTTGCTGGGCGAGGTCTACAACGCAGCCGGCGAGCACTGGGACTTGCATCTGAAGGGCGCCGGGCAGACACCGTTCTCGCGCATGGGCGACGGTCGCGCGGTGCTGCGTTCGTCGATCCGCGAGTTTCTCGCCTCCGAAGCGCTGCATGCGCTGAACATTCCTTCGTCACGCGCCGCCTGCGTGATCGGCTCCGACACTCCAGTCTGGCGTGAGAAACAGGAGCGCGCCGCGATGGTGCTGCGCCTGGCGCCGAGCCACATCCGTTTCGGCCACTTCGAATACTTCTATTACACCAAGCGCCCCGAACAGCAGAAGCAACTCGGCGAACACGTGTTGGCGATGCACTACCCCGAGTGTCTGGAACAGCCGGAACCTTATCTGGCGATGTTCCGCGAAATCGTCGAGCGCAACGCCGAACTGATCGCCAAGTGGCAGGCCTACGGTTTCTGCCACGGGGTGATGAACACCGACAACATGTCGATACTCGGCATCACCTTCGACTTCGGCCCGTTCGCCTTCCTCGACGATTTCGACGCGAACTTCATCTGCAACCACTCCGACGATCAGGGCCGCTACTCCTTCAGCAATCAGGTGCCGGTCGGCCAATGGAACCTCAGCGCCCTGGCCCAGGCCCTGACGCCGTTCATCAGCGTTGAAGCCCTGCGCGAAACCCTCGGCCTGTACCTGCCACTGTTCCAGGCCCATTACCTCGACCTGATGCGCCGCCGCTTCGGCTTCACCACCGCCGAGGACGACGACCAGCAACTGTTGGAACAACTGCTGCAACTGATGCAGAACAGCGGAGTCGATTACACGCTGTTCTTCCGCCGCCTGGGCGAAGAGTCAGCCGAACAGGCCGTCGCCCGCCTGCGCGATGACTTCGTCGATATCAAGGGTTTCGATGCCTGGGGCGAGCGCTATGTCGCCCGCGTCGCACGCGATGGCGCGGCCGATCAGGAACAGCGCCGTGCGCGCATGCATGCGGTGAATCCGCTGTACATCCTGCGCAACTATCTGGCGCAGAAGGCGATTGATGCTGCCGAGCAGGGTGACTATTCAGAAGTGCGCAGATTGCATGCGGTGTTGAGCAATCCATTCGAGGAACAGTCTGGAATGGAGAGTTACGCGCAACGGCCGCCGGAGTGGGGCAAGCATTTGGAGATCAGTTGTTCCTCATGAAGCGCACGGTCTCCTGTCTTGGAGCCGTGCACCCTCCCGTCAGGCAACCTGCTAGATGACAGCGCCGCCTGAAAAAGCCGCGCGACATGCTCAGAGTGCAAATGCCACGACTCTGAACACACTGGTTTCCTTTCAGATAAACACGTCCACAGGTAGCTTGAAGTGCTCGGCCAGCCAGCGGACCTGCCGCAGATTCAACTGGCGCTTTCCACTGAGGATTTCCGAAACAACAGACTGAGTGCCCACACCCGGCAAATCGCTCTGGGTCAAACCATGCTCACGCATCAAATACCCCAGTACTTCAAAACCGGGCGGTTTAGGCGTCGGGTGATGCACGCGATCCCATTCGTCAATCCAGTCACCGATGATATCCACCAGACTCATTAAAGGATGAGACTCATCATCGCCCGTCATTTCGAGCAGCTCGTCAAGGGCTTGAACGAGCCTGTCGTAGTCGTCTTCGCTTTTCGGCTTGCGCAGCAAAGGCGAAACGAACTCCCAGTGCTCAGCGGCTTTTTTGATCAGAACACTCATGCCTTAGCCTCCTTCCATTTACCGCGGTCATATTCGCGATGATCCAACACATGTCTGATGTACAACTTTTGAGGTCGATATCTGACATAGGCGATCAACCTGAGCTTGTTACCGCCAATATCGAAAACATGAAAGTCACCCACTTTGTCGACAGCTGGAAACAAGGCCTTCAGCGCCGCAAAATCTGGCGATTTGCTTCCTTTCGCCACTTCAAACCAGTGGTCCAGTGCTGTAGCTGCGCTGGGCCATTTGGCCTTCGCTTCTCGTATTCGTTTTCCGGTGATGACATGCATGCAACATCCTTATCGCATTCTGCTATGGGGAGTTAATCACAAATCAAAATTATCGCAAGTTGCGATATGACCGAGCAGACCAACGGGTCTCGACCGATCGATCTCAGCCTAGGCTCACAGCCAAACACTGCACGATTGAAAATATGAGCAAACGTCTCCAACTAGGAGATATCAGCTTTCCACTGGATCCCGATCATGACCGACCCACTCCTCATCCCCTGCCCCTCCTGCAACGGCCTCAACCGCATCCCCGCCGAGCGCCTCAACGACCACCCGAAATGCGGGCGCTGCAAGTCCGAGGTGCTGTTGAACAAGCCGTTTGAGCTCAAGCAAGGCGATTACGCCAGTCAGATCAAGGGTGATCTGCCGTTGCTGGTGGACGTTTGGGCGGACTGGTGTGGGCCGTGCAAGTCATTTGCGCCGGTGTTCGAGCAGGCGGCTGCGCAGTTGGCGGGCAAGTGCCGGCTGGCCAAGCTGGACAGCGAAGCCAATCAGCAATTATCGGCACAGTTGGGGATTCGTTCGATTCCGAGCCTTATTCTGTTCCGCAACGGCCGGGAAGTGGCCCGTCAGAGTGGGGCCTTCCCGTTGCCGCAGTTGATGGCCTGGCTGCGCAGCCAGGGCATCTGACAAGGTTTCAGGCGTCTTCGAGCAGGTTATGCAGTTCGACGAACTGCTGCGTCAGCTTGTGCCGTGGGTCGAGGTGTATCAGCGGCGTGTTGGCCTGATGCGATTCGCGCATGCGCACTGAACTGGCGAGGTAGACCGGCAGTACCGGCAGGCCCTCGGCGATCAGTTCGTCGAGGATTTGCTGCGGCAGGCTGGCCCGGGCCTGGAACTGGTTGACCACAATGCCTTCGACTTCCAGGCCTTCGTTGTGGTCTTCCTTCAACTCGTCGATCTCGGCGATCAGACCGTAGAGGGCCTGACGCGAGAAGCTGTCGCAGTCAAAGGGAATCAGTACCCGATCGGCGGCAATCAGTGCCGAGACCGCATAGAAATTCAGCGCCGGCGGCGTATCCAGATAGATCCGGTCGTAATCCTCCGACAACTCGTCGAGCAGCTTTCGCAGCTTGTTGATCTTGTGTTTGGCCTCGAGCTTGGGCTGCAGGTCGGCCAGTTCGGCAGTGGCGGTAATGATGTGGAGGTTGTCGAAAGGCGTTTCGTAGATATCCGCCTGGTTCTTTTTCGAGAACGGTCCGGAAGACAGGGTCTGCTTGAAGAAATCGGCAATGCCCATCGGAATGTCATCACCCGTGAGCCCGGTCAGATACTGAGTGGAATTGGCCTGGGCATCGAGGTCGACCAACAGCGTGCGATAACCCTCGCTGGCGCTTACCGCCGCCAGATTGCAGGCAATGCTGGATTTGCCCACGCCACCTTTCTGATTGAACACCACGCGCCGCATGACAAAACCTCCGTGTATCAAAGAATGACCGAGTGTAGTGGTGCCCGGTGCCGGTTCGCTACCTCGATGGACGCGGACTACAAAGTCAGGCGCCAATCTCCCAATGAATACGGCGGAAAGAGACCCGTTGATCGCGGATTCGCCTGACAGACAGCCACCCGACAATCTGGATAATGGCCAAGTGACAGCTCTTGCTGCGTACCATTCGGTTCATTTCGTCGTTCAAAACGTAACCAGCATTTGCTACACACTCGTCGCACCGGGATAATGCGCGCCACCCGGCGCCACGCGCCATGCCATTTCAGGCTAAATCAGCTCAGCGGCGACGTTGGCGAAACCGCGTCAACTCAGCCCGCAGGGGCGGGATAAATGTCCGTGATCAACTTCAACATCGCCCAATGGCGCGCCTGGGCTCCCGGGCTCGACAGTGTGGAAGCCTGGCAAGCCTGGAGCCGACAGCCGGTCGTGCTCGAAGGCAGCGATGCCGCACCCGATGTTTCGTTTCTGCCGGCCATGCAGCGCCGTCGTCTCAGCCGTCTGGCGCGGATGGCGTTCAGTGTCGGCTGGCCGCTGGCCGACGGTCGGGAAAACCTGCCGCTGGTGTTCGTCTCCCGGCACGGCGAAACCCCGCGCACCTTTGAAATTCTCAGTGATCTGGCCAACGAACAGCCGCTGTCGCCCACCCAGTTCAGCCTGTCGGTGCACAACGCGATCATCGGCCTGTGGTCGATCATGCGTGGCGAAACCAGCGAAATGACCGCGCTCGCCGCGGCCGGCGACGGCCTCGAACACGGCATGCTCGAAGCGGCGACGTTGTTGAACGAAGGGGCCCCCGCCGTGCTGCTGGTGATCACCGAGGAACAACCGCCCGAAGCCTATTCGACGTGGATCGACGACGTACCGTTTCCCTACGCGGTCGGGCTGTTGCTCACCCCCGGTACCGACTGGCGGCTGACCCTGAACAGCGCCCCGCAAGCACGGTCAAAACCGCAGTGGCCCCACGCACTGAATCTGCTGCGAACCCTGCTCGGTCAGCAACCCCATTGCCAACATGCCTGGAAGAATCGTCTATGGACCTGGCAACGCAACCCGTGATCGGAAAAAACCGCGACGCCTATTACTGGCGTCTGCTGGCCACTGCCACCAGCTTCGCCCTGTTCGGGCTCGGTGGTCTGTGCCTGCGCCTGCTGGTATTTCCATTGCTCGGTTGCCTGCCGGGCGACGCCATTACGCATCGCGAGCGGGCACGCCAGACCGTCAGTCGGCTGTTCTGGTTTTTCGTCCGGTTCATGGCCCGTACCGGCGTGCTGACCTACGACATCCAGGGCGCCGAACGGCTCGGCCGTCCGGGGCAGATGATCATCGCCAACCACCCGTCGCTGATCGACGTGGTATTCCTGATCGGTCTGGTGCGCGGGGCCAATTGCGTGGTGAAGAAAAGCCTGTGGGAAAACCCCTTCACTCGCGGCCCGCTGCGCAGCACCGAATACATCAGCAACGACGGCAGCATGGACATGCTCGACGCCGCCGCCGGCGCATTGCAGAGCGGGCAGACCCTGATCATTTTTCCCGAAGGCACCCGCACCCAGCCAGGTCAGGCGCCGGCCTTTCATCGGGGCGCGGCGGCCATCGCGCTGCGCGGTGCGAAAATCCTCACCCCGGTGGTGATCAAGGTCAATCCGACCACCCTGACCAAAGCCGAGCCCTGGTATCGCATTCCCAGTCGCCGCGTGCACTTCAGTTTTCACGTCGGGGCCGATATAGACCCACAGACTTTCGCCGCGCAGGGGCCAGCGCCACAGGCTTCGCGCAAGCTCAACGACTATTTGCACCAATTCTTTATCAAGGAGCTCGCCGAAGATGAGCGATCTAAACCGTGACATCAAAGAGCTGATCATCGACGCCCTGGGCCTCGAAGACATCAGCGCAGAGGACATCGGCGACGACCAGACGCTGTTCGGCGAAGGCCTGGGCCTGGATTCCGTCGACGCCCTGGAGCTCGGCCTGGCGATCCAGAAAAAGTACGGCATCAAGATCGACGCCGACGCCAAGGACACCCGTAACCATTTCTCCAACGTGGCGAGCCTTGCGGCGTTCGTCACGGCAAAACAGGCAGCTTGAGACCGGACCATGCAAACTCGTGACGACATTTTCAACACCCTGCGCGATGCCCTGGTCGAGCTGTTCGAACTGGACCCGGCCCGCGTGAGCCTGGAATCCAACCTGTATCAGGATCTGGAAATCGACAGCATCGACGCCGTCGACCTGATCGATCACATCAAGCGCCAGACCGGCAAGAAAATCGCTGCCGAGGAGTTCAAGTCGGTGCGCACCGTCAGCGACGTGGTCGAGGCGGTCTACCGTCTGGTTCAACCGGCCGCATGAGCCGACTGATCGGCCTCGGCCTGCTGCTGGCAGGCCTGCTTTACCCCTTTGCGGTGTATTTCGGCATGGAGCATTTCGCACCATGGCAGTTCGGCCTGCTGCTGGGCGGCCTGTGGCTGGCCCGGGCGCTGACCGGCGAACGCAAGCCCGGCAGCCTGTGGATGGCCTTCGTGGCGATCGTGTTCTGCCTGCTGCTGGCAGTGTTCGACAGCCCTTTGCTGTTGCGCTGGTACCCGGTGCTGATCAGCGGCTTCATGCTGGTGCTGTTCAGCCTGAGCCTGAAATACGGCCCGCCGATGGTCGAGCGTCTGGCGCGCCTGCGTGAACCGCAACTGCCGCCCAAGGCGATTCGTTACACCCGCCAGGTCACCGTGGCCTGGAGCGTGTTTTTCTTTTGCAACGGTTTGTGCGCCGCCCTGCTGACACTGTGGGCGCCGCTGAACTGGTGGATGTTGTACACCGGCCTGATCTCCTACGGATTGATCGGCCTGATGTTTGCCATTGAATGGCTGATACGACAACGGGTAAGAGGTCGCCCATGAATTGGATAAAACTTGAGCAGCTGTTGCTCAAGGCCCTGCCGGCGCGTGCTGTAACAAGCGCACCGGCACTCGATCACGCACAACTGCGCGAACAGGCCCTGGGCCTGGCCGCCGGTCTGCAAGCCAAGGGCGTGCAGCGTCTGGCCGTGCATCTTGAAGATGCCGCCGATCTGGCTATCGCCCTGCTCGGTGCCTGGCGCGCCGGGGTCAGCGTATTGCTGCCTTCGGATCTGCAAGCGCAAACCCGCCAGCGCTGGTCGAACGACGTCGATCTGTGGCTGACCGATCAGGCCGGTGACGCTCGCCTGAGCGATCTGCTGCAACCGGCCCTGCCCGCCGCCGAACTGGATCTCGACCAGTGCCGCCTGAGTCTGTGCACCTCCGGCTCCAGCGGCGAACCAAAGCGCATCGACAAATCCCTGCGGCAACTGGCCAACGAAGTCGAAGCCCTTGAGCAACTCTGGGGCGCCGATCTCGGTGAGGCCTGCATTCTTGGCAGCGTCGCCACCCAGCACATTTACGGTTTGCTGTTCCGCGTGCTGTGGCCGCTGTGCGCCGGGCGTCCGTTCCTGCGCAAGCAACTGGCTTTCCCGGAAGACCTGCAACGCGCCAGCCGCGAGCACCCGACCTTTGCCTGGGTCGCCAGCCCGGCGCTGCTCAAACGTATGGGCGACAACCTCGACTGGCCGGCCCTGAGCGCCGTGCGCCGGGTGTTTTCCTCCGGCGGCGCACTGCCGGCAGGCGCCGCACAAAGCCTGCATCAACGCCTGGGACAATGGCCGACGGAAATCCTCGGCAGCTCGGAAACCGGCGGCATCGCCTGGCGTCAGGGCGAATCGTTGTGGCAGCCGTTTGCCGGCGTCGAGTTGAGCCAGGACAGCGACGGTGCCTTGCTGATCGCATCGCCCTATCTGCCCGCCGGGCATGTCGAACACACCGCCGATGCGGCGCGCATTCAGGCCGATGGCCGCTTTGAATTGCTCGGTCGGCTCGACCGGATCGTCAAACTCGAAGAAAAACGTATTTCCCTGCCGATGCTTGAACAGGCGCTGGTGGCTCACGACTGGGTTGCCGAAGCGCGTCTGGGCGTGGTGCAGGAAAACCGCGCATCCCTCGGCGCTCTGCTGGTGCTCAGCGAATCGGGCCTGTTTGCCCTGCGCGAACACGGTCGCCGCAGCCTGACCGAAACCCTGCGCCGTCATCTCGGCGACCACTGCGAAGCCCTGGCCCTGCCCCGCCGCTGGCGCCTGCTGCGACAGTTGCCGCTGAACTCGCAGGGCAAGTTGCCTCAGGCCGACGTCGAAGCCTTGCTGCTGGCACCACGGCCGAAAGCGCCGGAGATTCTGGAACAGGCCGAAACCGAGGGCGAATGGAACCTGCAATTGAGCGTTCCGCCGGACCTGGCCTACTTCAGCGGCCACTTCCCCAAGGCCCCGGTGCTGCCCGGCGTGGTGCAGGTCGAATGGGCGCTGAACCTGGGTCGGCAACTGCTGAACCTGTCCGGCGCGTTCGCCGGCATGGAAGTGCTGAAATTCCAGCAACTGGTGCGCCCCGGCGATGAAATCCAGTTGCACCTGCGCTTCGACCCGGAGCGCGGCAAATTGTATTTCGCCTATCGCAACGACACCGCCACCTGCTCCAGCGGGCGGATTCTGCTGGGGGCTGGCGATGCATAACCCTTGCGCCGTGATCCCGGTCTACAACCACGAAACCGCCATCGGCACGGTGGTCGACGCCCTGCTCGCCGAGGATCTGCCGTGCATTCTGGTGGACGATGCCAGCAGCAAATCCTGCGCGGCGGTGCTGGACGCGCTGGCCGAGCGCGAGCGGGTTTATCTGGTGCGCCTCACTGCCAATCAGGGCAAGGGCGGCGCGGTGATGACCGGTCTGCGTGAAGCGGCGCGGCTGGGCTTCAGCCATGCCTTGCAGGTCGATGCCGACGGTCAGCACGACTTGCAGGATGTCGCGCGGTTCATCGAAGAATCCCGCGCCCACCCCGAGTCACTGGTCTGTGGTTATCCGCTGTACGACGCCAGCGTGCCCAAGGGCCGTTTGTATGCGCGTTATCTGACCCACGTGATGGTGTGGATCAACACCCTGTCGCTGCAGATCCGCGACTCGATGTGCGGCTTCCGGGTGTATCCGCTGGAACCGACGCTGGGCGTGATCGACTCGGCGCGGATCGGCAAGCGCATGGATTTCGACTCGGACATTCTGGTGCGCCTGGCCTGGCGCAATCAGCCGATGCGCTGGTTGCAGACCAGCGTGCATTACCCGCTGGACGGCGTGTCGCACTTTCGCCTGTTCCACGACAACGTGCTGATCTCGAGCATGCACACGCGCCTGTTCTTCGGCATGTTGCTGCGCTTGCCCGTGATCCTCTGGCGACGGTGGCGCGCATGACCGTCGAGACCGACAAGAAGCACTGGGCCGACCGCGAAGAGCGCGGCAGTTTCCTGCTGATGAAATTCACCGCGTTCGCCGCCAAGGTCCTTGGCCGACGCCTGCTGAGCCCGTTGCTGTACGGCATCGTCCTGTACTTTTTCCTGTTCGGCCGCACCGCCCGGCGCAGTGCCTGGCAGTATCAGCAGCGCCTCGCCGACTGGAGCGGTCGCCACGAATTGCGTCCGACCCGCTGGCGGGTATTCCGCCAGTTCATGGCATTCGCCGATTCGCTGCTCGACAAGCTCGACGTGTGGAACGGCAAGCTGAAGATCGAGCAGATCGAAATCATCGACCCGGCGCTGTTGCGCAATCAGTTGCGCGGCAGTCGCGGGCAAATGCTGGTGGGCGCGCATCTGGGCAACCTCGAAGTGTGCCGGGCGCTGGCGGAGCTGGGCGAAAAGGTCACCATGAACGTGCTGGTGCACACCAAGCACGCCGAGCAATTCAATCGCCTGCTGGGCGAGGCCGGGGCGACCAACCTGCGACTGATTCAGGTCAGCGAGCTGGACCCGGTGATCATGCTGCAACTGCACGAACGGCTGGAGCGCGGCGAGTGGCTGGCGATTGCCGGCGACCGCGTGCCACTGCATGGCGGGCGCAGCGTGACCGTGGACTTTCTCGGTCACCCGGCGCCGTTCCCGCAAGGGCCGTGGCTGCTGGCCGGCCTGCTGAAATGCCCGGTCAACCTGCTGATGTGCCTGAAACAGCCCGACGGCCACTATCGCCTGACTCTCGAGCCGTTCGCCGATGCCGTGGTGTGGTCACGCCGCGAGCGCGAACAGGTCATTCATCAGTGGGCCACCCGCTATGCGCAACGCCTGAGTCACTATTGCCTCGAAGCACCGTGCCAATGGTTCAACTTTTACCCATTCTGGAAAACCGATGACAACGCCAACTCCTGAGCCGGTCACCTTCGGCGAACGCCCTTTGCGCATCGAAGACGTGCTGGCCCTGGCCAACCGTCAGGCGCCCGTGCAGTTGCAGAGCGACGCGCCTTATCGCGAACGCATCGCCAAGGGCGCGCGGTTCCTCGATTCGCTGCTGGACAAGGAAGGCGTGATCTATGGCGTGACCACCGGTTACGGCGATTCCTGCGTGGTCGCGGTGCCGCTGCATCACGTCGAGGCGCTGCCGCGTCATCTCTACACGTTCCACGGTTGCGGACTGGGCAAATTGCTCGACGCCCAGGCCACCCGCGCGGTGCTGGCGGCGCGTTTGCAGTCGCTGTGCCACGGCGTGTCCGGGGTGCGCATCGAACTGCTGGAACGCCTGCATGCGTTTCTCGAGCACGACATTCTGCCGCTGATCCCCGAAGAGGGTTCGGTGGGCGCCAGCGGCGATCTGACGCCGTTGTCCTACGTCGCCGCGACCCTGTCCGGCGAGCGTGAAGTGATGTTCCGTGGCGAACGCCGCCAGGCTGCCGACGTGCACCGCGAACTGGGCTGGACGCCGTTGGTGCTGCGCCCGAAAGAAGCGCTGGCACTGATGAACGGCACCGCCGTGATGACCGGTCTGGCCTGCCTGGCTTACGCCCGCGCCGATTACCTGCTGCAACTGGCCACCCGCATCACCGCGCTGAACGTGGTGGCGCTGCAAGGCAATCCGGAGCACTTCGACGAGCGCCTGTTCGCCGCCAAGCCGCATCCGGGGCAGATGCAGGTCGCCGCGTGGCTGCGCAAGGATCTGGCGATCGACGCGCCGACCGCGCCGCTGCACCGTTTGCAGGATCGCTACTCGCTGCGCTGCGCACCGCACGTGCTCGGCGTGCTGGCCGACAGCCTGAACTGGCTGCGCTCGTTCATCGAGACCGAACTCAACAGCGCCAACGACAACCCGATCATCGACGCCGAAGCCGAGCGCGTGCTACACGGCGGGCACTTCTACGGCGGACATATCGCGTTCGCCATGGACAGCCTGAAAAACCTCGTGGCCAACGTCGCCGACCTGCTCGACCGACAACTCGCGCTGCTGGTGGACGAACGTTACAACCACGGCTTGCCGAGCAACCTGTCCGGCGCCAGCGTCGATCGCGCGATGCTCAACCACGGCTTCAAGGCCGTGCAGATCGGCGCCAGTGCCTGGACTGCCGAAGCGTTGAAAAACACCATGCCGGCCAGCGTGTTCTCGCGCTCCACCGAGTGCCACAACCAGGACAAGGTGAGCATGGGTACCATCGCCGCCCGCGACGCCATTCGCGTGCTGGAGCTGACCGAACAGGTCGCCGCCGCCACGTTGCTGGCGGCCAATCAAGGCGTGTGGCTGCGTGGTCGCGATGCAGACGCGCGTCCGCTGCCGCCATCGCTGGCCACCATGCACGAACAACTGGCCCAGGACTTCCCGCCGGTGATCGAAGACCGCGCCTTGGAAGGCGAATTGCGCCTGTGCCTGCAACGCATCGCCGAGCAACACTGGAGGCTGCATGCGTAGTGCCGGAGTGCTTCACGCCGATACGGAAATCCTCGTGCCGTTCTTTGACGTCGACACCATGCACGTCGTCTGGCACGGCCATTACGTGAAATACCTGGAAGTGGCGCGTTGCGCATTGCTCGACAAGATCGGCCACAACTACAACCAGATGGTCGACTCGGGCTATGCCTGGCCGGTGATCGACCTGCAACTGCGATACGTGCGCGGCGCGGTGTTCGGCCAACGGCTGAACGTGCGCGCCAGTCTGGTGGAGTGGGAAAACCGCCTGAAGATCCACTACCTGATCACCGACGCCCAGACAGGCGAACGCCTGACCCGCGCCAGCTCGGTGCAGGTCGCCGTCGAAGTGAGCAGCCGCGAGATGCAACTGGCTTCGCCAAAAGTCTTCACCGATGCCGTGGAAAGGATGCTGCGATGAATGTGTGGTTGAAATCCCTTGGGGCCGTGGCGCTGCTGACGCTGTCGTCGCTGGCCGACGCCTTCGACCTGCAACAGTTGAGCGAGCAACTGGCGAAGCCGGACGTGATCCACGGCCGGTTCATCCAGGAAAAACACCTGCGCGCCCTGCCCCAGCCGCTGATCAGCAAGGGCAGTTTTGTCCTTGCCAAAAACCACGGCTTGCTGTGGCTGCTGAAAACCCCGCTGCAACAGGATTACCGGATCAGCGCCAAGGGTATCGCCCGGCGTGATGCCACCGGCTGGCAACTGCTGCCGAACAAGAGCGCCGGGGCCGAGCAGAACCGCTTGTTCCTGGCGGTGCTGCAAGGCGACAGCAGCGGTCTGCAACGGGATTTCGAACTGGCCCTGAGCGGCGATGCGCAGCAATGGCAACTGACCCTGACCCCGCGCTCGGTGCTGCTCAAGCAGGTGTTCAATCAGATCAACATCAGCGGCGGCGCGTTGGTGAACACCATCGAACTGCTGGAAACCCAGGGTGACAGCACCGTGCTGCGCATGCAGGACAGCACTGCCGGCCAACCTCTGAGCGACGCGGAGCAACATGACTTTGCCGAGTGAACGCAGGCTGCCCTGGCTGTTCCTGATCCTGCTGCTGGCGGTTGTCGCACTGGGCGCCTGGCAGTGGCGCGACGGTGCGCCGCTGTCGGCCAACCTGATGGAACTGGTGCCCGGCACCCACCCGGACGCCCTCGAACTGCGCGCCGAACAACGCATGCAGGAACCGCTCAACCGCGACATGCTGGTGCTGGTCGGCCACGCCGATCGCCAGCAAGCCGTCGCCATGGCCCAGACCCTGGGCGAGCAATGGCAGGCCAGCGGGTTGTTCGAAAAGGTCCAATGGAATCTGCAAGCCGATCTGCCGGCCCTGCGCACGCAACTGCTGCAAGGACGGCTGGCGATGCTCTCGGCGGATGACCGACAACTGCTGATCGAACATCCCGACGCCTTTATCCAGCAACGGGTACAGGCGCTGTTCGACCCGTTCACCGGGTTCAGTCTGGTGCCGAGCCAGGACGACTGGCTGGGCCTGACCGGACGCATCCAGAACAGCCAGCCGCAACATGGCGCGGTGCAACTGGACATCGGCAGCGGCGCGTTGATCGCCGACGCCGATGGCAAGAGCTGGGTGCTGCTGCGCGCACGCACCACCGGCAGCGCCTTCGACATGAATCAACCGCTGCAAGTCGCCGCCCTGTTGCAACACAGCCGAGAGCAAGCGGCTCGCGCGGACGTGCAATTGCTGGCCGCCAGCGGCCTGCTGTACGCCGCCAACGGTCAGCAGCAGGCGACCCGGGAAATGACCTGGGTCGGCGGCGGCGCCACCATCGGCATCCTGTTGCTGTTGCTGCTCGCCTTCCGCCGCTGGCGGGTGCTGCTGGCGTTCATTCCGGTGCTGGTCGGCATGCTGTTCGGCGCAGTGGCCTGTGTCGCGCTGTTCGGGCACATGCACGTGATGACCCTGGTGCTCGGTTCCAGCCTGATCGGCGTGGCAGTGGATTACCCGCTGCACTACCTGTCCAAGAGCTGGAGCCTCAAGCCGTGGCACAGCTGGCCGGCGTTGCGCCTGACCCTGTCCGGGCTGACATTGAGCCTGATCACCAGCGCCATCGGTTACCTGGCACTGGCCTGGACGCCCTTCCCGGCCCTGACCCAGATCGCCGTGTTCTCCGCCGCCGGTTTGCTCGGCGCCTACCTGTCGGCGGTGTGCCTGTTGCCGGCGCTGCTGAAAAACGTCGAACTGCGCCCGGCGCAATGGCCGCTGCAACTGGCCGAGCGCTTGGTGCGGTTGCGGGAAAACCTGCTCGACCACGTCAGAACGCCGGTATTGCTGGCCCTGCTGATCGCCTTCTGCGTCGGTGGCCTGCTGCAACTGGAGAGCAGGAACGACATCCGCCAGTGGGTCGGTGCGCCGCAACGTCTGACCGATGAGGCGCAGACCATCGCGCGGATTACCGGCTATCAGCCGACCAGCCAGTTCTTCCTGGTGCGCGCCGCCGATCAGCAGCAATTGCTGGAACGGCAAGCAGCCCTGAGCGAGCGGCTGGATCAACTGGTCAACCTCGACAAGTTGCAGGGTTATCTGGCGCTCAATCAACTGGTCAGCCCGCCGTCTCAGCAGCAACAAGTGCGTGAGGCGCTGAGCAAGTTGCCGCAGTTCTGGCAGCCGTTGCTGGAGGTCGGCGTGCCGCTGGCGGCGCTGCAAACCGAGCTGCAACAGTTGCAGGCCCTGCCCGCCGAGGACATCGATGCAGCACTGGCCGGACCGCTCGGCGAGCCCTACCGCACGCTGTGGCTCGGCCCGACCGAGGACGGCGTGGCAGCGATGGTCAGCCTGCAAGGCCTGAACAATCCGTCGCTGCTGCGGGTGCAGGCGCTGGACCTGCCCGGCGTGATGCTGGTGGACCGGCTCGGCGATCTGAACAAGGTGTTCGCCCAGACCCAGATCAGCGCTGCTGAGCTGAAACTCGCGTCCTGCGTATTGATCGTGCTGGTGCTGATGCTGCCGTTCGGTCTCGGCGGCGCGCTGCGGATCGTCGCCCTGCCGCTGCTCGCTGCGCTGTGCAGCCTCGCAAGCCTGGGCTGGCTCGGCCAGCCGCTGACCCTGTTCAGCCTGTTCGGCCTGTTGCTGGTAACGGCGATCAGCGTCGACTACGCGATCCTCATGCGCGAGCAGGTCGGCGGCGCAGCCGTCAGCCTGCTCGGCACCTTGCTCGCGGCCGCCACCACCTGGCTGTCGTTCGGCCTGCTGGCGGTGTCGAGCACCCCGGCGGTGAGCAACTTCGGTCTGTCGGTGAGCCTCGGTCTGGCGTTCAGCTTCATGCTCGCGCCGTGGGCCGGGCGTCAGGCCCATGCGGTTGCCGTCACGGAGCCTGCAGCATGATGGTGATGATTTTCTGGCTGATGGCCCTGGCACTGTTCTTCGTCGCCACCCGGGTCGGCCGGCATTTCGGGCTGATCCCGATCGTCAGTCAATTGCTGCTGGCCAGCTTCGGCCTGCCGCTGCTGATGTACTTCTGGATCGAACCCGGCTGGCAACTCAACGGCGCCGAACTGATCGCGCCGGGCTGGCTGAAAAACCTCTACAGCCTGAGCTTCGCCCTGTTGCTGGGGCACATCCTCAGTGACGTGATCGACCTGCGCCTGGACCGTCAGAGCGTGAAGATCGCCCTGCCGAGTTTCGCCGTGCCGTTCGCCTGCGGTCTGGCGACGGCGTACTGGCTGTTGCCGACGCAGCCGTGGATCAACTCGCTGGCGATCGGTCTGGTGTTCGCCATCACTGCGATCCCGGTGTTGTATCTGTACCTGCGTCACATCGACTACCCGCCCGCCGCCACTCGGCGTCTGGTGCAGACCGCGATCCTGATCGACCTGACCTGCTGGACCCTGTTCGGCCTCGCTCAGGGCAGCCTGCACCTGAGCAGTCTGTTGCTGCCGCTGGGGATGGCCTGCGTACCCGTGCTGCTGCGGGTGTTCGGCATCCGCCGTCCATTGACCTACAGCCTCGGCTTCTTTGCGCTGTTGGTGCTGGCCGAACACTACAAACTCAACGCACTGATTTTCGGCATCGGTTATCTGCTGTGCATGGCCGCGCTCAAGGTGCCATTGGTGTTGCCGCTGCCGGCGCACTGGATGAACCGCTTGCAGACGTGGGTCGCAATTCCGCTGATCCTGACTTTCGGCATCGTCCAGATCGACGTGCACAGCGCCCTTGCCAGCCTCGGTACCGTGCAATGGGCGGCGCTGCTGCTGTTGCCGGTCGCCAGCAAAATCCTGGGCAACTGGCTCGGCCTCGGCTGGGCCGGCGCGTCATTCGCAGGCGCCAGCCGCTGGCGCGAAAGCGTGCTGCTGAATATTCGCGGCTTGAGCGAAATCGTTTTTCTCAACCTGCTGTTGCAACAACAACTCATCAGCCCGGCGCTGTACTTTGCGCTGATGCTGATGGGTCTGATCGCGACGCTGTTGCCGGCCTTCATCGGCCTGCACCGGGCGTCACTGAACCCTATTGCCGTACCCAGGAGCTCACGTGCCAATCGTTGAAATGGAATCCCGTCAGGTCGTGATCATCGGCGCCGGCCCCTCCGGCGCCATCGCCGCCGCATTGCTCAAGCGCAAGGGGCACGACGTGCTGGTGATCGAGCGTCAGCATTTCCCGAGGTTCTCCATCGGTGAAAGCCTGCTCTGCCATTGCCTGGATTTCGTCGAAGAGGCCGGCATGCTCGAGGCGGTGAATGCCGCCGGTTTCCAACACAAGAACGGTGCGGCGTTCGCCTGGGGCGAGCGCTACAGCGCCTTCGATTTTGGCGACACCTTCACCGCCGGCAAGCCCACGACGCTGCAGGTGCAACGCGCCGACTTCGACAAGTTGCTGGCCGATCAGGCGGCATTGCAGGGCGCGGAAATCCGCTACGGCGACGCGATTGTCAGCGTCGACTTCGAACGTCCGCGACCACAGCTGAATGTGCGCCGCGAAGACGCCAGCGAGTACCGCGTCGAAGCCGATTTTGTCCTCGATGCCAGCGGCTACGGCCGCGTGCTGTCACGCCTGCTCGACCTGGAAGCGCCGTCGAATTTCCCGGTTCGCCAGGCCGTGTTCACTCACGTCGAGGACCACATCGATCACCCCGGTTTCGACCGGGAAAAAATCCTCATCACCACCCACCCGCAGCACCGCGATATCTGGTTCTGGTCGATCCCGTTCAGCAACGGTCGCTGCTCCGTCGGCGTGGTGGCTGCCGCTGAACATTTCGCAGGTCGCGATGCCGACCTCGACGCCTGCCTGCGCGGTTTCATCGCCGAAACCCCGAGCCTGGCCAAGGTGCTGAACAACGCCGTGTGGGACACCCCGGCGCGCACTCTCGGCGGCTATGCGGCCAACGTCAAAACCCTGCACGGCCCGGGTTTTGCGCTGCTGGGTAACGCGGCGGAATTTCTCGACCCGGTTTTCTCTTCGGGCGTGACCATCGCCATGCGTTCGGCGAGCATGGCCGCCGCTGTGCTGCATCGACAGTTGCAGGGCGAAACGGTGGACTGGCAACGGGAATTCGCCGAGCCGCTGAAACGCGGGGTCGACACGTTCCGCTGCTACGTCGAAGGCTGGTACGCCGGCACTTTCCAGGACGTGATTTTCCACGAGCAAGGCTCGCCGGAAATCCGCCGCATGATCTGCTCGATCCTCGCCGGCTACGCCTGGGACGAACGCAACCCGTTCGTCAGTGAAGCGCGCCGTCGGTTGAAGACGATCTCCGAACTCTGTGCAAGGGACGACACATGAATTACCTGAGCGACAACTACGTCGAGGAAACCCGCTTCGGCTTCTGGTTCCTGCGCAGCCACACTTGGCAGCACCATGTGCTGCGCGTGGCAATCAACGATCTGCGCGGGCTGTTCAGCGAATCGTTGCCAGACAATCCGGTGCTGCTGGATGCCGGCTGCGGTCAGGGCAAGTCGTTCGGTCACCTGCGCCAGACCTTCGCGCCACAGCGCCTGATCGGCGTCGATGCCGACCCGCACAGCCTTGAACTGAGCGCCGCCGAGGCGGCGCGTCTGGGCTTCGACGTCGAGCTGATCGGCAGCGACTGCGCGACCCTCAATGTCCCGGACGCCAGCGTCGACCTGCTGTTCTGTCACCAGACCTTCCATCATCTGGTGGAGCAGGAAAAGGCCCTGGCCGAGTTCTATCGGGTGCTCAAGCCGGGTGGTTATCTGCTGTTCGCCGAGTCCACCGAGGCTTACATTGATACGTGGGTGATTCGCTGGCTGTTCCGTCATCCGATGCACGTGCAAAAGAGCGCGGCGCAGTACCTGGAGATGATTCGCCAGCAGGGTTTCGAGTTCGGCGAACAGAACGTTTCGTACCCGTATCTGTGGTGGAGCCGGTCGAAGGATTTCGGTCTGCTCGAACGTTTCGGTCTGCGCCAGCCCAAGCCCTTTGGCCAGCGGGAAGAAACCCTGGTCAACGTGGTGGCCCGCAAATCCTTGAACGAGGCTGTCTGATGTTGCGTGTTCTGCTGCTCGCCTGCGTCCTGCTGCTCGGTGCCTGCGCCAGTCAGGCGCCGCTGCCGGCCGGCAACCCGAACCTGCCGCTGCCGATGCAATTGCATATCGAACGTCACCTGGCCGGGCAACAGCAAGACTGGTTGCTGGTGATCCAGCGCGAAGGGCCCGGCATCCGCTGGTCGATGATGGATCCGCTGGGCATTCCCCAGGCCCGTCAGCAATTGATCGACGGACACTGGCAGGCCGACGGCCTGCTGCCGCCCAACCCGGAAGCCCGGGAGCTGTTCGCCGCGCTGCTGTTCGCCCTGACCCCGGCGGGCGAGCTGTCGCGCAACTACCCCGACGCGCAGCAACAGGACGGCCAACGTTCCCTGCCGGCGCGCTGGGACATCCGTTACACCCAACCCTTGAGCTTCGAATTGAACCTGCCACAAGGCCCGCACTATCGCGTAACGCCACTCGGTGAACCGACGTCATGACCGCCTACCTCAATGCCCTCGGCGTGATCTGCGCCCTGGGGCGCGACAAGCCAGCCGTGGCACGCAACCTGTTTGCCGGCGACTGTTCAGGCATGCGCCGCGAGTCCGGCTGGGTGCCGGAGCGCGAGCTGCCGGTGGCCGCCGTGCACGGCGATCTGGCGCCGATTCCCGATGCATTGGCCGACCAGCGCAGCCGCAACAACCAACTGCTGCTGGAAGCCGCGTTGCAGATTCGCGATGACATCGAGCAGGCGATCCAGACTTACGGCCGCGACCGCATCGGCGTGGTGCTCGGCACCAGCACTTCCGGTATCGACGAAGCCAGCCGTGGCCTGGCGCACTACATTCGTGACCACCAGTTCCCGGCGGATTACGACTACCGGCAACAGGAGCTCGGCGCACCGGCGAACTTCCTCGCCGACTGGCTGCAACTGAGCGGCCCGACCTATGTGATTTCCACTGCCTGCACCTCCAGCGCACGCGCGCTGATGAGCGCCCGACGCCTGCTCGATCTGGGCCTGTGCGACGCGGTGCTGTGCGGCGGTGTCGACAGCCTGTGCAAACTGACCCTCAACGGTTTCAGTGCGCTGGAAGCGGTGTCGGACGAGCGCTGCAATCCGTTTTCCGCCAACCGCAACGGCATCAACATCGGCGAAGCGGCGGTGCTGTTCGTGATGAGCAAACAGCGCGGTGCTGGGCCGGGCATCGCCCTGCTCGGCGCCGGCGCCAGCTCCGACGCGCACCACATTTCCGCACCGGAACCGACCGGCCGTGGCGCCCTGCAATCGATGCAGAAGGCGCTCGACCAAGCCCATCTGCAAGCCGGCGACATCAGTTACCTGAACCTGCACGGCACCGCGACCCAGCACAACGACGCGATGGAAAGTCTGGCCGTCGCCGCGCTGTTTCCCGAAGGCGTACCGTGTTCCTCGACCAAACCGATGACCGGCCACACCCTCGGCGCCGCCGGCGCACTGGAAGCGGCGTTCTGCTGGTTGAGCCTGAGTGCCGACAACCCCGACCACGCCTTGCCGCCGCACGTCTGGGATGGCCAGCCAGATCCCGACCTGCCAGCGCTGAAGTGGGTGACCGCAAGCGAACGCCTGGCGTCCATTGCTCCCCGCTACCTGATGAGCAACTCGTTTGCCTTCGGTGGCAATAACGTCAGCCTGATTATCGGAGATGCCCCATGAGCCACTGGCCGCTCGCCGAACTGCTGCCCCACGCTGGCGACATGATCCTGATCGACCGGATCCTGAGCTTTGACGACGAACAGATCCACACCACCCTCACCGTCCGCCCCGGCGGCCTGTTCAGCCTGCCCGACGGCAGCCTGCCGGCGTGGGTCGGCATCGAGCTGATGGCGCAAAGCGTCGCCGCGTTCGCCGGCTGCCATGCGCGGCAGAAAGGCAACCCGGTGGAGCTGGGCTTTCTGCTCGGCACACGCAAGTTCGAATGCAATGTCGCGGCCTTTCCGGTTGGCAGCGAACTGACCATCCATGGCCTGCGCTCGCTGGAAGACGACAACGGCATGGGCGTATTCGAATGCCATATCAACGCGCCCGGCATCGAGGCCAGCGCCCGGCTGAACGTGTTCCGCCCGCCCCATGCGGCGGACTATCTGGAACAAACCCGCGACGAAACCAACAAGGAGTCGAACGATGACTGAATCAATACTGGTCACCGGCTCCAGCCGTGGCATCGGCCGCGCCATCGCCCTGCGTCTGGCTCAGGCCGGGCATGACATCGTCGTGCATTGCCGCAGTGGTCTGAGCGACGCGCAGGCGGTGCAGGCTGAAATCCAGGCCCTGGGCCGCCAAGCGCGCATCCTGCAATTCGACGTGGCTGACCGCGAAACCTGTAAAGCCATCCTCGAAGCCGATGTCGAAGCCCACGGCGCCTACTACGGCGTGGTGCTCAATGCCGGCCTGACCCGCGACGGCGCCTTTCCGGCTCTGAGCGACGACGACTGGGACGTGGTGCTGCGTACCAACCTCGACGGTTTCTACAACGTCCTGCACCCGGTGATGATGCCGATGATCCGCCGCCGCGCCGCGGGTCGCATCGTGTGCATTACCTCGGTGTCGGGGCTGATCGGCAACCGTGGCCAGGTCAATTACAGCGCCTCGAAGGCCGGTGTGATCGGCGCCGCGAAAGCCTTGGCGATCGAACTGGCCAAGCGCAAGATCACGGTCAATTGCGTCGCGCCGGGCTTGATCGACACGGCGATGCTCGATGAAAACGTGCCGGTGGAAGAACTGCTGAAAATGATCCCCGCACAACGCATGGGCACGCCTGAAGAGGTGGCCGGTGCGGTGAATTTCCTGATGTCGGCGGAAGCGTCGTACATCACCCGCCAGGTGCTGGCGGTCAACGGAGGCTTGTGTTGATGAAGCGCGTCGTCGTCACCGGCATGGCCGGCATTACCTCGCTGGGCAGCGACTGGGACACCATCGCCGGCAATTTTGCCGCCAACCGCAGCGGCATCCGCCGGATGGACGAGTGGGATCGCTTCAGCGAACTCAACACCCGTCTGGCCGGGCCCATCGACGATTTCCAGGTGCCGGCGCACTGGACTCGCAAACAATTGCGCAGCATGGGCCGGGTCTCGCGCCTGGCTGTCGGCGCGGCGGAAAAAGCGCTGGCCGATGCCGGCCTGCTCGGCGACGAGTCGATCAAGGACGGGCGCATGGGCGTGGCCTGCGGTTCGTCCACCGGCAGCACCGACGAGATCAAGGCGTTCGGCAACATGCTGCTCAACTCGGTGGCCGAAGGCCTCAACGCAAACTCCTATGTGCGGATGATGCCGCACACCACGGCGGCGAACATCAGCATCTTCTTCGGCCTCACCGGCCGCTTGATCCCGACCTCCAGCGCCTGCACCAGCGGCAGCCAGGGCATCGGTTATGCCTACGAGGCGATCAAGTTCGGTCGTCTGCCACTGATGCTCGCCGGCGGCGCCGAAGAGCTGTGCCCGACCGAAGCCATGGTGTTCGACGCGCTGTACGCCACCAGCCTGAAAAATGATGCACCGCACACCTCGCCACGCCCGTACGACAAGGGCCGCGACGGTCTGGTGATCGGCGAGGGCGGCGGCATGCTGGTGCTCGAAGAGCTGGAACACGCCCTGGCTCGCGGTGCGCACATTCACGCCGAGATCGTCGGTTTCGGCAGCAACGCCGACGGCCAGCACACCACCCGCCCCGAACAAGTCACCATGCGCCGGGCAATGGAACTGGCGCTGGAAGACGCAGGCCTTGCGCCGGACGTCATCGGCTACGTCAACGGCCACGGCACCGCCACCGAACAGGGCGATGTCGCCGAAACCCTGGCCACCAGTGCCCTGTTCGGCGAACGCATGCCGATCAGTTCGCAAAAGAGCTTCCTGGGCCACACCCTCGGCGCCTGCGGGGCGCTGGAATCGTGGTTCAGCATCGAGATGCTCAACCGCGACCTGTATGTGCACACGCTCAACCTCGACGAGGTCGATCCGCACTGCGGCAAGCTCGACTACCTGCGCGGCGAGTTCCGCCAGATGAGCCACGAATACGTGATGAACAACAACTTCGCTTTCGGCGGGGTCAACACCTCGCTGATTTTCCGTCGCTGGCCACAACCGAATTAATCCAGGTCAAGGAGACCTCCATGCACTTCAAGAAACTCGCTGCCACCCTGCTCATCTGCGCCATGCCGGCCGTCAGCCAGGCCCGTGACACGGCGGTCGACCTGCCGTTCGACAAGGCCGTCGCCGAAGCGACCCGCACCGGCAAGATCGACGGCAGCGTGAAGTTCTATCTGGCGGGCAATGCCCCGGCCGGCAAAGTCACCGTCGTCAGCCCCGGCGCCGTGACCAACAAGAAGACCAACGCCTTCAACAAGACCGACCAGGAAGCCTGCGAGTGGGTCGTGCAATCGGCGATCATCAGCCTGCACCAGGCCGCAAAAAACGCCGGCGCCAACGCCGTGACCAACATCGTCAGCTTCTACAAGAGCAACGAGCGCAAGGATGCGAAAACCTACGAATGCCACGCGGGCGCCATCATGGCCGGCGTAGCGTTGAAGGGCGATCTGGCGACGGTTCAGTAACGGCCGGAAACGACATAAGGGCGCCTTTCGGCGCCCTTTTCAATTCAGATCATGTGCTGGCATGCAACTTCAGCCCCAGCGCTTTCATGACTTTGAGGATCGTTCCAAACTCGGGATTTACCTCGCCTGACAGTGCGCGATAAAGACTTTCCCTTGATAGCCCCGCATCCCGCGCGACCTGGGTCATGCCACGCGCCCGAGCAATTGTGCCAAGTGCCTTGGCAATAAAAGCCGGGTCATCCCCCGCCTCTTCCATGCAGGCATCCAGATAGTTGGCCATGTCCTCTTCTGTCTTGAGGTACTCGGCTGAGTCCCAACGAGTGAATTGTTCGGTCATGGGTTTTGCTCCTGCCAGGATTCCGCGATGAGCCTGGCTTGCTTGATGTCTCGAGATTGACTGCTCTTGTCTCCACCACAAAGGAGGATGACCAGCTGACGACCTTGCTGCATGAAATAGACCCGATATCCCGGGCCATAGTCAATTCGGGCTTCGCTGATCCCTTCGCCAATGGCTTTGACATCACCGAAGTTTCCCTCAGCCATACGATCAATTCGCACCTGAATACGCATCCTGGCGCGACTATCAGCCAGCTTCACAAGCCAGCTCGAGAATGTGGAGCTTCGAAGTATCTCAGTCATGGTTGCAAGTGTAGCCGTTGAGCTACACGCACTCTACATGGACTTCTCTCTGTCCGATATACGGCGTCTACACTCGTCATACCCATGATTTGCTGCGCGTTACGTCAAGGAGACGACCATGCAAGCGAAAGCCCTGATCGCTGCCGCCCTTTTCAGCCTGCTCCCCAGCGCCAGCCACGCCACCAATCTGATGTACATGCCGTTCGAAACCGTTGTGTCGGATGCGATGCGCGCCGGGCGGCTGGATGGCAGTGTGAAGTTTTATCTGGTCGGCAACGGGCCTCAGGGCACTCAGCGGTTGTTGCGGCGCGGGGTGGTCAGCGATCTGAAGACCAACGGCTTCAACAAGAGCGATCACGACTCCTGCGAGTGGGTGTTGCAGTCGAATCTGATTGCGCTGCAGGCCGAGGCCAAGCGTGTCGGGGCCAATGCGGTAACCAATATCGTCAGCTACTACGACCAGCATGTGCGCAAGGATCTGAACACTTACGAATGTCGGGCCGGCATCTTTGTCACGCGGGTGGCGTTGAAGGGTGATCTGGTACGGCTGCCCTGATCAACCGGCTTCGACCTTGCGCGTGAGCAGTTCGACAAACGCCTTGGCCATCGGCGATTTCTGGTCCTTGCGCTGCACCAGCCACACCGCCGTCACGGCCTCGGGATCGAGCAGCGGTCGATAGACCACGCCGTCGATGCGCATCCGCTGATACGACGCCGGCATCACTGACACGCCCAGACCCGCTGCCACCAGACCGATGATGGTCATGGCTTCGCCGGCTTCCTGGGCGAAGTGCGGGCTGAAACCCGCGTCTCGGGCCAGGCTTATCAACTGCGAATACAGCCCACTGCCGTAGCTGCGCGGGAAGAACACGAACGGCTCAAGTGCCAGCGCCGAGAGGAATAGTCCCTCTTCAGAGCCCTGCGCCAGCGGATGTTTGGAGCTGAGCACAGCCACCAAAGGCTCGCGCATCAGTTCGACCACGCTGAGCGAATCCGGCAACCCCAGCGGTCGCATGATGCCGACTTCGATCGATTCGTCCACCAACGCGTCGGCCACCATGGTGCTGCTCATCTCGCGCAGGTTCAGGTGCACGGCCGGAAAGCGCTGGCGAAAAGAGAAGATCGCCTGGGGAATGGTCGAGTTGAAAGGCGCCGACGAGGTGAAGCCGATCTTCAACTCCCCTAGTTCACCGAGTTGCGCCCGGCGGGCCACGTCCGCCGCTTTGTCGACTTGCGCGAGCACCAGCCGCGCTTCCTCCAGAAACAGTCGCCCGGCCTCGCTGAGCTCGACCCGACGATTGGTACGCTCGAACAGTCGCGCGCCGACTTCCTGTTCCAGCGCCTGAATCTGCTGGCTCAGCGGTGGCTGGGAGATGCCCAGCACCTGTGCGGCGCGGCCGAAGTGCAGTTCTTCGGCAACGGCGATGAAGTAGCGCAGATGACGCAATTCCATGAACACCCCATTAGGTCGTGAAAGCTATCAAACAGGTCGAACAATATATTGGATAGAAATATTAGCCAGCTATATGATTTTTTCATTGCCTGCCTGCCCGCGCCCTCCGAGGTCTGATGTGAAAACCGCCGTCGCTCCACTGGCCCATGAAGTTCCGCCCGCTGCGGCGGACGATGTACTGACCGAACTGCAAGAGATCTACATCGAGAAAGGCACGCCCGCGTTCATGCGCACGGTACTCGCGCTGTTCAGCGGCGGCTTCGCCACCTTCGCCCTGCTGTACTGCGTGCAGCCGATGATGCCGCTGCTGTCCCACGAATATTCGATCAACGCCGCGCAGAGCAGCCTGATCCTGTCGGTGGCCACCGGCATGCTGGCGTTCGGTCTGCTGATCACTGGCCCGATTTCAGATCGGGTCGGGCGTAAACCGGTGATGGTCGCCGCGCTGTTTGCCGCGGCGCTGTGCACCATCGCCAGTTCGATGATGCCGAGCTGGCACGGCGTATTGATCATGCGCGCGCTGATCGGATTGTCATTGAGCGGTCTGGCAGCGGTGGCAATGACTTATCTCAGCGAGGAAATCCATCCGCAGCACATCGGCCTGGCGATGGGTCTGTACATCGGCGGCAACGCGATTGGCGGCATGAGCGGGCGGTTGATCACCGGTGTGCTGATCGACTTCGTCAGCTGGCACACGGCGATGATGGTGATTGGCGGCCTGGCGCTGATCGCAGCGGCGGTGTTCTGGAAAATCCTGCCGGAGTCGCGCAACTTCCGCTCCCGCTCGCTGCACCCGCGCAGCCTGCTCGACGGCTTCACCATGCACTTTCGCGATGCCGGCCTGCCATTGCTGTTCCTTGAGGCGTTTGTGCTGATGGGCGCGTTCGTCACCCTGTTCAACTACATCGGTTACCGCCTGCTGGCCGAGCCGTACCACATGGATCAGGTGTTTGTGGGGCTGCTATCGGTGGTGTATCTGTCGGGCATCTACAGCTCGGCGAAAATCGGTTCGCTGGCCGACAAACTGGGCCGTCGCAAAGTGCTGTGGGCCACCATCGCCCTGATGTTCGCCGGCCTCGCCCTGACGATGTTCACACCGCTGCCGCTGGTGATCATCGGCATGCTGATCTTCACCTTCGGCTTCTTCGCCGCCCACTCGGTCGCCAGCAGCTGGATCGGCCGCCGGGCGCTCAAGGCCAAGGGCCAGGCGTCGTCGTTGTACCTGTTCAGCTATTACGCCGGGTCGAGCATCGCGGGGACGGCGGGCGGGGTGTTCTGGCACCTGGCGGGATGGAACGGGATCGGGTTGTTCATCGGCGCGCTGTTGCTGGTGGCGCTGTTGGTGGCGTTGAAGCTGGCGAAGTTGCCGCCGCTGGGTGGCGTCAAAGCCTGATTCGCGCCCACAAAAAACGCCCGGCATAAGCCGGGCGTTTTTGTTTTCTACCCTTAGAGCTGAGCGCCGATTACTCGTGATACTGCGCCGACAACTCGTGCACCGCACGCAGGAACGCGCCAGCGTGCTCCGGATCGACTTCCGGGGTGATGCCGTGGCCGAGGTTGAAGACGTGGCCGCTGCCCTTGCCGTAGCTGGCGAGGATGCGCCCGACTTCGGTGCGGATCGCTTCAGGTTTGGCGTAGAGCACGGTCGGGTCCATGTTGCCTTGCAGCGCGACCTTGTCACCCACGCGGGCGCGGGCGTTGCCGATGTCGCAGGTCCAGTCCAGGCCCAATGCGTCAGCGCCGGCGTCGGCGATGCTTTCCAGCCACAGGCCGCCGTTCTTGGTGAACAGGATCACCGGCACTTTGCGACCGTCGTGCTCGCGGATCAGGCCGCTGACGATTTTCTTCATGTAGGCCAGGGAGAACTCTTCGTACGCCGCCGCGGACAGGTTGCCGCCCCAGGTATCGAAGATCTGCACCGCTTGCGCACCGGCCTGGATCTGGCCGTTGAGGTACGAAGTCACCGACTGTGCCAGCTTGTCCAGCAGCAGGTGCATGGCTTGCGGGTTGTCGTAGAGCATCGCCTTGGTCTTGCGGAAGTCTTTCGACGAGCCGCCTTCGACCATGTACGTGGCGAGGGTCCACGGGCTGCCGGAGAAACCGATCAGCGGCACGCGGCCGTTCAGTTCGCGGCGGATGGTGCTGACCGCGTCCATCACGTAGCCGAGGTCTTTGTGCGGATCCGGGATCGGCAGGGCTTCGATGTCGGCCAGGGTGCTGACGACTTTCTTGAAGCGCGGACCTTCACCGGTCTCGAAGTACAGGCCCTGGCCCATGGCATCGGGAATGGTGAGGATGTCGGAGAACAGGATCGCCGCATCCAGTTGCGGATAGCGGTCGAGGGGTTGCAGCGTGACTTCGCAGGCGAATTCCGGATTCATGCACAGGCTCATGAAATCACCGGCCTGGGCGCGGCTGGCGCGGTATTCCGGCAGGTAGCGGCCGGCCTGGCGCATCATCCACACTGGGGTGACGTCTACGGGTTGCTTGAGCAGGGCGCGGAGGAAACGGTCGTTCTTCAGGGCAGTCATGTCGGCATCCGGAAAAAAAGTGCGGGCATTTTCTCAGAGCGCGACGCAAAAGGCACGGATGCAGGTCAGCCTTTTGTCTATCGGGTCAATTTGTCGCGTTTTTTTCACAGAAGATCGTTCCCACGCTCCGCGTGGTAACGCCGCCAGTGACGCTCCGCGTCACGCCTTTTGGGACGCAGAGCGTCCCGGGAGGCATTCCCACGCAGACGGTTCGACGCCTCGACGTGGGAACGATCAGAGGAAGGTTTAGACGCCCAGGTAGTCGAGGATCCCTTCCGCTGCATTGCGGCCTTCGAAGATCGCCGTCACCACCAGGTCGGAACCGCGCACCATATCGCCACCGGCGAAGATTTTCGGGTTGCTGGTCTGGTGCTTGTACTGACCTTGCTCCGGTGCCACCACGCGGCCCTGGCTGTCGGTCTGGATTTCGAACTGCTCGAACCACGGCGCCGGGCTCGGGCGGAAACCGAACGCGATGACCACGGCATCGGCCGGGATGATCTCTTCGGAGCCCGGGATCGGCTCGGGGCTGCGACGGCCACGGGCATCCGGTTCGCCGAGACGGGTCTCGACCACCTTCACGCCTTCGACCTTGTCCTCGCCGACGATGGCGATCGGCTGGCGGTTGTAGAGGAATTTCACGCCTTCTTCCTTGGCGTTTTTCACCTCTTTGCGCGAGCCAGGCATGTTCGCTTCGTCACGACGATAGGCGCAGGTCACCGATTTGGCGCCCTGGCGGATCGACGTGCGGTTGCAGTCCATCGCCGTGTCGCCGCCACCCAGCACCACGACCTTCTTGCCCTTCATGTCGACGAAATCTTCCGGCGACTTTTCAAAGCCCAGGTTGCGGTTGACGTTGGCGATCAGGAAGTCCAGCGCGTCGTAGACACCCGGCAGGTCCTCACCGGCAAAACCGCCCTTCATGTAGGTGTAGGTGCCCATGCCCATGAACACGGCATCGTATTCGGCGAGCAGCTGCTCCATGGTCACGTCCTTGCCGACCTCGGTGTTGAGGCGGAATTCGATGCCCATGCCGGTGAAGACTTCGCGGCGATTGCTCAGCACGGTCTTCTCAAGCTTGAACTCGGGGATGCCGAAGGTCAGCAGACCGCCGATTTCCGGGTTCTTGTCGAACACCACCGGGGTCACGCCGCCGCGCACCAGCACGTCGGCACAACCGAGGCCCGCCGGGCCTGCGCCGATGATCGCGACACGCTTGCCGGTCGGTTTGACCTTGGACATGTCCGGGCGCCAGCCCATGGCGAACGCGGTGTCGGTGATGTACTTCTCGACCGAACCGATGGTCACCGCGCCGAAGCCGTCGTTAAGGGTGCAGGCACCCTCACACAGACGATCCTGCGGGCACACCCGGCCGCAGACTTCCGGCAGGGTGTTGGTCTGGTGCGACAGCTCGGCGGCCTGGAGGATGTTGCCCTCGGCCACCAGCTTCAGCCAGTTCGGAATGAAGTTGTGCACCGGGCACTTCCATTCGCAGTACGGGTTGCCGCAACCCAGGCAGCGGTGGGCCTGGTCGGCCGACTGCTGGGGTTTGAACGGTTCGTAGATTTCCACGAACTCTTTCTTGCGTTGACGCAACAGTTTCTTCTTCGGATCCTTGCGCCCGACATCGATGAACTGGAAGTCGTTATTCAGACGTTCAGCCATTGTTAAAACCTCATCAAACTCTTCAGGCGCATATCACTGCGGGTTGGCACGGGTGCTGGAAAGCAACGACTTCAGGTTGGCAGCCTTCGGCTTGACCAGCCAGAAACGGCGCAAGTAGTCATCGAGGTTCTCGGCGAGTTCACGACCCCACTCGCTGTCGGTTTCCGCGACATACTCGTTCAGCACGTTCTGCAGGTGGCTGCGATAGGCTTCCATCGCCTCGCCGCTGATCCGCTGGATTTCCACCAGTTCGTGGTTGACCCGGTCAACGAAGGTGTTGTCCTGGTCGAGCACGTAGGCGAAACCGCCGGTCATGCCAGAGCCGAAGTTGTAACCGGTCTTGCCCAGAACGCAGACAAAACCACCGGTCATGTACTCACAGCAGTGATCGCCAGTGCCTTCCACAACCGTGTGGGCACCGGAGTTGCGCACGGCGAAACGCTCGCCTGCGGTGCCGGCGGCGAACAGCTTGCCACCCGTGGCGCCGTACAGGCAGGTGTTGCCGATGATGGCGCTTTCCTGAGTCTTATAAACGCTGCCCTTCGGCGGCACGATGACCAGTTTGCCGCCGGTCATGCCTTTGCCGACGTAGTCGTTGGCATCGCCTTCCAGGTACATGTTCAGACCACCGGCGTTCCACACGCCGAAGCTCTGGCCCGCCGTGCCCTTGAAGCGGAAGGTGATCGGCGCGTTGGCCATACCCTGGTTGCCGTGCTTGCGCGCGATTTCGCCGGAGATCCGCGCGCCGATCGAACGGTCGCAGTTGCAGATGTCCAGATCGAACTCGGCGCCACTGAGGTCGTTGATCGCCGACGTCGCCATCTCGACCATTTTCTCGGCCAGCAGGCCCTGGTCGAAGGGCGGGTTGCGCTCGACGCCGCAGAACTGAGGCTTGTCCGCCGGAATGTGATCGCTGCCCAGCAGCGGGGTCAGATCCAGGTGATGCTGCTTGGCGGTCTGGCCTTCGAGGATTTCCAGCAGATCGGTACGGCCGATCAGCTCTTCGAGGGAGCGCACGCCGAGCTTGGCCAGCCACTCACGGGTTTCTTCGGCGACGTAGGTGAAGAAATTCACCACCATGTCGACGGTGCCGATGTAGTGATCCTTGCGCAGCTTCTCGTTCTGGGTCGCGACGCCGGTGGCGCAGTTGTTCAGGTGGCAAATACGCAGGTATTTGCAGCCCAGCGCGATCATCGGCGCGGTGCCGAAACCGAAGCTTTCGGCGCCAAGGATCGCAGCCTTGATCACGTCGAGGCCGGTTTTCAGGCCGCCGTCGGTCTGTACGCGAACCTTGCCGCGCAGGTCGTTGCCGCGCAGGGTCTGGTGGGTTTCGGCCAAGCCAAGTTCCCACGGAGCGCCGGCGTATTTGATCGAGGTCAGCGGCGAAGCACCGGTGCCACCGTCGTAGCCGGAGATGGTGATCAAGTCCGCATAAGCCTTGGCGACACCGGCGGCGATGGTGCCGACGCCTGCTTCAGCCACGAGTTTCACCGAAACCAGCGCCTTCGGGTTGACCTGTTTCAGGTCAAAGATCAACTGCGACAAGTCTTCAATCGAATAGATGTCGTGGTGCGGTGGTGGCGAAATCAGGGTCACGCCCGGCACTGCGTAACGCAGCTTGGCGATCAGCCCGTTCACTTTGCCGCCCGGCAGTTGCCCGCCCTCGCCCGGCTTGGCGCCCTGGGCGACCTTGATCTGCAGCACTTCGGCGTTGACCAGATATTCCGGGGTCACCCCGAAACGGCCGGTCGCGACCTGCTTGATTTTCGAGCTCTTGATGGTGCCGTAGCGCGCCGGGTCTTCGCCGCCTTCGCCGGAGTTGGAACGCGCACCGAGGCGGTTCATGGCTTCGGCCAGGGCTTCGTGAGCTTCCGGCGACAGGGCGCCCAGCGAGATACCGGCGGAGTCGAAGCGCTTGAGCACCGACTCCAGCGGCTCGACTTCACTGATGTCCAGCGGGGTGTCGAGGGTCTTGACCTTGAACAGGTCGCGGATCATCGACACCGGACGGTTGTCCACCAGCGAGGTGTATTCCTTGAATTTGGCGTAGTCGCCCTGCTGCACGGCGGCTTGCAGGGTGTTGACCACGTCCGGGTTGTACGCGTGATATTCGCCACCGTGGACGAACTTCAGCAGACCGCCCTGCTGGATCGGCTTGCGCGGACTCCAGGCTTCGGCGGCCAGGGCTTTCTGTTCGGCTTCGATGTCGACGAAACGCGCACCCTTGATTCGGCTCGGCACGCCACGGAAGCTCAGCTCGCAGACTTCCTCGGAAAGACCGATCGCTTCGAACAACTGAGCACCGCGGTACGAGGCGATGGTCGAGATGCCCATCTTCGACAGGATCTTCAACAGACCTTTGGTGATGCCTTTGCGGTAGTTCTTGAACACCTCGTAGAGGTCGCCCAGGACTTCACCGGTCCGGATCAGGTCGCCCAGCACTTCGTAGGCCAGGAACGGATAGACCGCCGAGGCGCCAAAGCCGATCAGCACCGCGAAGTGGTGCGGATCCCGTGCGGTGGCGGTTTCAACCAGGATGTTGGAGTCGCAGCGCAGGCCTTTTTCGGTCAGGCGGTGGTGCACCGCGCCGGTGGCCAGCGAGGCGTGGATCGGCAGCTTGCCCGGAGCGATATGACGGTCGCTCAGAACGATCTGGGTACGACCGGCACGCACGGCTTCTTCAGCCTGATCCGCGACGTTGCGGATTGCCGCTTCGAGGCCGACGCTTTCGTCGTAGTTGAGGTCGATGATCTGCCGCTCGAAACCCGGGCGGTCGAGGTTCATCAGCGAACGCCACTTGGCCGGGGAAATGACCGGAGAGCTGAGGATCACGCGCGAAGCGTGTTCCGGCGATTCCTGGAAGATGTTGCGCTCGGCACCGAGGCAGATTTCCAGCGACATCACGATCGCTTCACGCAGCGGGTCGATCGGCGGGTTGGTCACCTGTGCGAACTGCTGACGGAAATAGTCGTACGGCGTGCGCACGCGCTGGGACAGCACGGCCATCGGCGTGTCGTCGCCCATCGAGCCGACGGCTTCGTAGCCTTGCTCGCCAAGCGGACGCAGTACCTGATCGCGCTCTTCGAACGTGACCTGATACATCTTCATGTATTGCTTGAGCTGATCGACGTCGTAGAAAGCCGAACCGTGATCGTTGTCTTCCATGGTCGCCTGGATGCGCAGGGCGTTCTTGCGCAGCCATTGCTTGTACGGATGACGGGATTTCAGACGATTGTCGATCGCGTCGGTGTCGAGGATCTGCCCGGTTTCGGTGTCCACGGCGAAGATCTGGCCCGGGCCGACACGGCCCTTGGCGAGCACGTCTTCAGGCTGGTAGTTCCAGACGCCGATTTCCGAAGCCAGGGTGATGAAACCGTTCTTGGTGGTGACCCAGCGCGCCGGGCGCAGACCGTTACGGTCGAGCAGGCACACCGCGTAGCGACCGTCGGTCATGACCACGCCGGCCGGACCGTCCCACGGTTCCATGTGCATCGAGTTGTACTCGTAGAACGCACGCAGATCCGGGTCCATGGTTTCAACGTTCTGCCACGCTGGCGGAATGATCATCCGCACGCCACGGAACAGGTCGATGCCGCCGGTGACCATCAGTTCGAGCATGTTGTCCATGCTCGAGGAGTCGGAACCGACGCGGTTGACCAGTGGGCCGAGTTCTTCCAGATCCATCAGATCGTTGGTGAACTTGGTCCGACGGGCCTGAGCCCAGTTGCGGTTGCCGGTGATGGTGTTGATCTCGCCGTTGTGGGCGAGGAAGCGGAATGGCTGAGCCAGCGGCCATTTCGGCAGGGTGTTGGTGGAGAAGCGCTGGTGGAACACGCAGATCGCGGTTTGCAGGCGCTGGTCACCCAGGTCCGGATAGAACGCGGCCAGGTCGGCCGGCATCATCAGGCCTTTATAGATGATGGTCTTGTGGGAAAAGCTGCAGATGTAGTGGTCGGTGTCGGCGGCATTGGCCACGGACGAGCGACGACGGGCGCTGAACAGCTTGACCGCCATGTCCTGATCGCTCAGGCCTTCGCCGCCGATGTACACCTGCTCGATCTGCGGCAGGCGCTCAAGGGCCAGGCGGCCGAGGACGCTGGTGTCGATCGGCACTTTGCGCCAGCCGATCAGTTGCAGGCCTTCGGCCAGGATCTCGCGGTTCATGTTCTCGCGAGCGGCTTCGGCCTTGGCCGGATCCTGATTGAAGAAGACCATGCCCACGGCATATTGCTTGGGCAGCTCGACGCTGAAGGCTTCCTGGGCAATGGCACGCAGGAAGGCGTCGGGCTTTTGAATCAGCAGACCGCAACCGTCACCGGTCTTGCCGTCGGCATTAATCCCACCGCGGTGGGTCATGCAGGTCAGGGCCTCGATGGCCGTTTGCAAAAGGGTATGACTGGGTTCGCCCTGCATATGGGCTATCAGGCCGAAACCGCAGTTATCCTTGAATTCATCTGGTTGGTACAGACCTGCTTTCATAGACACTTTCTCACCAGGCTGCCTCTTAACGAGGCAAATTTCTTTTCAATTCAACCACTTGCTTTCCGCGCCGAACGTACGCCGGCTTTGCGGGGGCAAAAGGGTGGTCATTGTACACAGCGACACAGAGGCTCACAAATTTGACGACGAAATGTCGCAAATTCATGTCGCATTTGTGAAAGGTTTAAAGCGATCTGCTGTGCTAGTCAAAACTTTTTTAATTTTGACCGCAACGACTCAAAGACTACTGTGACGCAGACACCACAAGGCACGCGACCTGAAAGGAAGCGCGCACTTGTAGAAATTTTGAGGTGCTTGGAGAGGCGGCCTGGGTAAGGCCGCCGAATCTTCAGCGAGTTGTTGACAGTTCCTGTTGGACGCTGGCGACAGTGCGAGGCCAAGGTTTACCAGCCTGAACCTTCGCTGGCAAGGCCTTGATGGCAGAAACGGCTGCATCACGATTGGCGAAGTTGCCGTAGGTGATCACGTAGAGAGGCTTGCCGTTGAGGACTTTCTTGAAATAACGGTACTCGCCGCCCTGCTCCTTGACGAAGTTTTGCGCGGTCGCTTCGGAGCTGGTGCCGAGGATCTGTACCACGTAGTTGCTGGTCGGCTGACCGGCGTACCAGCTGCCACCGGCGGCCTTGGCGACGGTGACCGGCTTCTCGGCAGGTTTGGCGGCGGCAACAGGCTTGGCAGGTGCCGGAGCCGGTTTGGCCACTGGAGCGGCCGGAGCAGGCTTGGCGGTAGCGACCTGGGTCGGTGCCGGGGTCGGTTTGGCCGCCGGGGCCGGAACCGGAACCGGGGTTGGCGCGGGGCCGGCCTGAACGCCCGCGGGTGGCGCGGTAGTCGTCACGGTCGGTGGCGTGTTGCTGGAGCCTTCGACCGGCACACCGTCGTCGCCCTCGGTGATACCACCCGCCGCTTCAGCCAGCGGACCACGCATCACCGGCTGCGAGTTGCCGACCAGCGGCAGCGGCATCGGCTGGGTATTGCCGTTGAATTCGACGGACGGCGCGCCACCCGCCTGCGGTGTGCCCTGGCCCAATGGCAGTTGCGCCTGCTCGTTGGCCGGCGCACCGCTGGTCGGTGCCTTGTTGCGACCCGGCATCAGCCAGGCGGCAGCGACCGCGACCACAACGACGGCGGAAATCGCCAATACGTGTTTCTTCGGCATGTTGAACCCCATACTTGGACGCTTGACCGCAGAGCGGCTGGCAATCATGACTTCGATCAGAGCATCGCGAGCGACCTGGTTGATGTTGCCGGGCCAACCCTCGGAGCTTTCGTGAATATCAGAGATCTGATCCGCGGTGAAAAGTTCGACACCCCGGCCCGCGCCTTCGAGCCGCTGGTCGAGATACTCGCGGGTTTCTTCTTCGGTGTACGGCTGCAATTCGATGACGTGGAAGCGCTCTTCCTCAAGGTGCAAAGCCTCGAGCTGGGCGATCAGCGAGGACTCACCGAACAGGAACACGTGCGGGCGGCCTTCCGGCGCGCCGGCGCCCAGCGCCATCAGCGCTTCAAGCGCGGACTCGTCGAGCTGTTCGGCATCGTCCACCAGCAGATAGACCTCCTGACCGGTCAGCGCGAGCTGCACGACCTGATCGAGGATCGCCCCGACCTCGGCCTGCGCCACGTCCAGCGCCTGGGCGATCTGGCGCAGCACACCGGCGGCATCGCCGGCGCCACGGGCGGAAACGACGACGCTCTGCACCGATTGCTTGTTGGTGCTGGCAACCAGCGCTTGGCGCAGCAGGGTCTTGCCGCTGCCCTGCGGGCCGGTGACCACCAGCAGCAACTGGCTGTAACGCGCCAGGTGATGCAGCTGACCCAGCACCGGCTTGCGCTGGGCCGGGAAGAACTTGAAGCCCGGCACCCGCGGCGCGAAAGGGTCGTGACTTAACTGGAAATGGCCGAGGAACGCCTCGTCGGCATGCAAACTAGTCATCGGAATCTTATTAACCTTTAAGCTGAGCCAGAGCGCGGTAATCCGCTCCCAGCGTGGCCTGTAGAACCTCTTTCGGATAATCGTCGGTCACCACCGCTTCGCCCATCCGGCGCAGCAGCACCAGGCGCAAGCGACCGTCGATCACTTTTTTGTCAATTGCCATGTGTTCAAGAAAATCGGCTTCGGTCATCTCTTCCGGCGGGATCACCGGCAGACCGGCCCGCTGGAACAGGCGAATGCCGCGATCACGCTCCTGCTCGCTGATCCAGCCCAGGCGCGTGGACATTTCCAGCGCCATCACGGTGCCAGCAGCGACTGCCTCGCCATGCAACCAGACACCATAGCCCATGTGGGTTTCGATGGCGTGGCCAAAGGTGTGGCCGAGGTTGAGTGTGGCCCGTACACCGGTTTCCTTCTCATCGGCGCCGACCACTGCAGCCTTGGCGGCGCAAGAGCGCTCGATGGCATAGGTCAGGGCCGTTTGATCCAGTGCACGCAGGGCGTCGACGTTGTCTTCGAGCCAGGTCAGGAACGGCTCGTCGCAGATCAGGCCGTACTTGATGACTTCCGCAAGCCCTGCCGACAGCTCGCGCGCTGGCAGGGTTTTCAGGGACGCGGTATCGATCAGCACCACGTTCGGCTGATAGAACGCGCCGACCATGTTCTTGCCCAGCGGATGGTTGATCCCGGTCTTGCCGCCCACCGACGAATCGACCTGGGATAGCAGCGTGGTAGGGATCTGGATGAAATCGACGCCGCGCTGATAGCAGGCGGCCGCGAAACCGGCCATGTCGCCGATCACACCGCCACCGAGGGCGATCACCGTGGTGCGGCGGTCATGACGGGCGGTCAGCAGGCCGTCGAAGATCAGTTGCAGGGTTTCCCAGTTCTTGAAGGCTTCGCCGTCGGGCAACACCACGGAAACCACTGAAAACTGCGCCAGGCTCCGGGTCAGACGCTCGAGATAGAGCGGCGCAACGGTCTCGTTGGAGATGATTGCCACTTGCCGCCCATGGATATGCGGGGCCAACAGATCTGGCTGGTCCAGCAGTCCCTCGCCAATGTGAATCGGGTAGCTGCGCTCGCCTAGGTCGACCTTGAGTGTCTGCATGTGTCCCCACAGTGAAGATGGAAGCAGGCGTCCTGCCCTGAATTATTGGTTGTCTGCGGCCTATAGCGGGTATGACGCCGCTCGCACGCCATCCGCCACAACCTCGGCGGGCTGTGACAGGACGCCGAGGATAGCGCATTTCGAGCAATGCTTTAACGGGGCGGAAGCTGCGCCAGGCGGTCGAGAATATCGAGCACGACCATGCGCGGTGGCCGCTCGTCGGTTTCCACCACCAAGTCGGCGATTTCCCGATAAAGCGGATCACGGATCGCCAGCAGATCGCGCAAGGTTTTCTCCGGATTGGCGGTGCGCAGCAACGGCCGGTTGCGATCGCGAGAGGTACGACCGACCTGCTGCTCGACGGAGGCGTGCAGATACACCACCCGCCCGCCCTCGTGCAGGGCCTTGCGGTTGGCATCGCGCATCACCGCGCCGCCGCCAGTCGCCAGCACTACGCCGTCGAACGCGCACAGTTCGGCAATCATCGCCTGCTCACGGTCACGAAAGCCGGGCTCGCCTTCCTTGTCGAAGATCCACGGAATATTGGCGCCCGTACGCAGTTCAATTTCCTTGTCGGAATCCTTGAACGGCAGGCGCAGCTCTTTGGCCAGTAATCGGCCGATGGTGCTTTTTCCAGCCCCCATCGGTCCTACAAGAATCAAATTTCGCACAGAATCAACGACTCACAGCAATCGCCTGGTTATTCATGATACGCGGAGTGAGAAATACCAGCAGCTCGGATTTTTTCTCCGAAACCACATCACGCCGGAAAAGGCGGCCAAGATACGGCACATCGCCAAGAAATGGCACCTTATCTACAACCTTGCTTTGAGTATTTGAGAACACGCCCCCAATCACGATGGTCTCGCCGTCGTTCACCAGCACCTTGGCATTGACCTCGTTTTTCTTGATCGGCGGTACATCCTGCACTTTGTTCAGGTAGTCCGGTTCGTCCTTGGTGACCTTGACCTCCATGATGATGCGGTTGTCCGGGGTGATCTGCGGCGTCACTTCCAGCGACAGCGACGCCTCCTTGAAGGACACCGACGTAGCGCCGCTGGAGCTGGCTTCCTGGTACGGAATCTCGGTGCCCTTGAGGATCTTCGCGGTTTCCTTGTCGGAGGTGACCACCTTGGGCTGCGAGACGATTTCGCCGTTGCCGGTCTTCTCCATCGCGGTCAGTTCAAGGTCGAGCAAGACGTTGTCGGTGATGAACGCGATGCCGATCCCGGAGGTATTGTTGACCGTGCCCATGTCGACGAACGGCGAGTTGGTACTGGTGCTGCCCGGCGTGCCGATGGTGGTCGAGGAACCGTTACTGACCCCGGAAGTGTTCCAGTTGCCCTTGTTCTGGATCGAGCCGCCCCAGCGCACGCCCAGACTCTTGTCGTAATCGACGTTGGCCTCGACGATCCGCGCCTCGATCATCACCTGACGCACCGGAATATCCAGCTGCGCCACGATCCGCCGCAGTTCGTCGAGGCGATCCTGGGTCTGGTAGGCAATGATGTTGTTGGTGCGCTCATCGACGGTGATCGAACCCCGTTCGTCGACCTTGGCCTCGGCGCTGGTGACCGACTGGAACAGCTTGGCGATGTCCGCGGCCTTGGCGTAGTTCACCTGCAACAGCTCACGACGCAGCGGCGCCAGTTCGGCGATCTGTTTCTGCGATTCCAGTTCCTGCCGCTCACGCGCAGCGATTTCATCGGCCGGCGCCACCAGCAACACGTTGCCGACCTTGCGCTTGTCCAGGCCTTTGGTCTTGAGCACCAGATCCAGCGCCTGATCCCACGGCACGTTCTGCAGGCGCAAGGTAATGCCGCCCTGCACGGTATCGCTGGCCACCAGATTGAGGTTGGTGAAGTCGGCGATCAGTTGCAGCACCGAACGCACATCGATGTCCTGAAAGTTGAGCGAGAGCTTTTCGCCGTTATAGCTGTTGCGGTCGGCGTTGCGTTTTTGCAGGTCATCGACGGTCAACGGCCGGATGCTGACGGTCAGCTTGTTGTCGGTCTGGTAAGTGGAATAGTCGAAAGTACCGCTGGGTTCGACGGTGATCGTCGCCCGATCACCGCTGACCCCGGCATTGACGAACTGCACCGGGGTGGCGAAGTCCTTGACGTCGAGGCGCACTCGTAGCGGTTCCGGCAATTGGGTACGGGCGAAATTGAGGATGATCTTGCCGTCGTGCTCCTGGATGTCCGGGGCGATAGCCGGGTCGGACAAGTCGATGACCACGTTGCCCTCGCCCGCCGTACCACGCTGGAAATCCACGCCGCGAATGGCTCTGGCGGTCGGCGTAAACGTGCGGACCGGCGCTGCCGCAGGTGCTGCGCGCGGTGCACGAGCGGCTGTACGTGGGGCAGCGGCTTTGCTGCCCTGCCCGACCACCACGAACACCGTATTGCCCTCGACCCGGGTGTCGTACGGCGCCAGTTGCGTCAGGCTGATGATCAGCCGCGTCCGGTTATTGGCCTCGACCACCGTGGCCGTACGGGCATTGCCACTGCCCAGGTCACGGGTCTTGCTTGCCAGCTGACTGGCGACACCCGGCAGATCGAGGGCAATCCGTGCCGGCGAGTCGGTGGTGTAGCCCTTGGGCTGCGGGGGCGGGCCGTCGAACGACAGCTTCAGCTCGACCCGGTCGCCCGGCAGTGCCGCAACGTCCAGCGCCTTCAGATTGGCTGCCTGTACCATCGGCGAAAGCAGCGCTATCCATAGCGAAAAACCGAGGGTGGAGAAAATCCTGTTCATTGTTCGACTTCCACTTATGAATGCTCTTTCAAAGGAATGGTGCGCGGCCGCTCAAGCCAGGCGCCCTGGCCATCGGGAACGATTTCCACCACTTCGACCTGTGAAGCGCTGATGGCGACGATGCGCCCGTCGTTGCGCCCCAGATAGTCGCCGACCTTGAGCCGATGGACCCCGCCCGCGCCTCGCAGCAGGGCGAAGGAACCGGAGGCGTTGGCAATCGTGCCGACCATTTCAAACTGCTCGATGTTGAAACCTTCGAGGTATTGCTTGACCCGGTTGGGATCGGGTTTCACGTCGCGCGAGCCGTGTTTCTGTCCGGCCAGATCGACCCGCAACTGGCGTGAAAACGGACTGCGCAGGTTGGCGGCGCTGTAGGTGAATGTCGGGAAGGAGCGGAAGGTCGGGGTCGGCTCGATCTTCCCCGGCGGACGCAGGCGCACTTCATTCATGTAGGCGTCGAGGTCGCTGAAGTCATCGCCACCACAGCCACCGAGCACCAATAACAATGCCGACAAAGCAATAAAACGGATCGGGCTCATTTCTGCAGCCCCTTGTCGTTATAGCGGTAGGTCTTGGCGAGGATGCTCATGCGCAGCTTCGGCCCGCCTTCAGGATTGGCTGGCGCCAGCTCGAAATCGTGCAGGGTGACGATCCGTGGCAGCCCGGCCACGCCACTGACGAAGGTCGCGAGGTCGTGATAGGCCCCGGTCACGGTGATCTGGATGGGCAGCTCGATGTAGAACTGCTGGGTAACCTCAGGCAGCAGTTTGATCTCTTCGAACTCAAGGCCACTGCCCAGTCCGGTGCGGGTGATGTCTTCCAGCAACCCCGGCACTTCGGTGTCACTGGGCAGTTGTCGCAACAGCACGCCGAACGAGTTTTCCATCTCTTTCATCTGCTGGGTGTACAGCTCCAGATTGGCCGCCATGCGCGCCTTGCTCGCGAACTGCTCCTTGAGGGTGATTTCCTCCTCACGTTTGAGTTCGAGCTGGTTCTCCAGGTCACTGATGAAAAAGTTATAGCCAAGCGCCAGGACCAGCACCATCAACAGCCCGCCGGCCAGGGTTTTGACTACAGGCGGCCAGGAGCCAATGTTGCTGGTGTCCAGGTCGTTGAAATCGACATTGCGCAGGCTGTCCAGCCACTCGGACGGCTTCATTGGTCGTCCTCCTCGAGCCGGGGTCGAGTCTGGCGAACGGTCAGTTGGAAGACGTTGGCCTGATCCACCTGGCCAGCGGTGGTGGCTTTCACTTCATTGAGGTTGGGCGCATCGAACCAGTCGGAGGCGTCGAGATTGCGCATCAGGTCGGACACTCGATTGTTCGATTCCGCCGCGCCGCTGATCGACAGGGTCTTGCCGACCATTTTCACGTCGGTGAAATACACCCCGTCAGGCAAGGTGCGCGCCAGCTGATCGAAGATCCGCCCGCTGATCTGCCGGTTGCCCTGCAAGTCCTGGATGATGCGCATGCGCTCCACCAGTTGCTGGCGATGGGCCTTGAGGTCGCTGATCTGCTTGATCCTCTCGTCGACCACGGAGATCTGCTTGCCGATGTAGTCATTGCGCGCAACCTGCCGAGCAATGGCGCCGCTGATGATCTGATCAGCGATGAGCACCGCCCCCACCGAACCGACCACCACACCGATCAAGACCAGCAGGAAGCGTTTGCGCCGCTCCTCGCGTCGCTCCTCGCGCCAGGGTAAAAGGTTGATCCGCGCCATCAGTCGAAACTCCTGAGCGCGAGCCCGCAGGCAATCATCAGGGCCGGCGCATCGCTCGCCAAAGCCCCGGCGTTGACCTTGCTGCTCAAGGCCATGTCGGAAAACGGGTTGGCGACCTGGGTCGGGGTGTTCAAACGTTCTTCGATCAGCCGGTCGAGCCCGGGCACCGATGCCGTGCCGCCGGCCAGCAGAATGTGGTCGACGGCGTTGTACTGGCCGGAGGCAAAAAAGAACTGCAGGGAGCGTGACACCTGCTGCACCAGCGCCTCGCGAAATGGTTGCAATACCTCGCTGACGTAATCGTCCGGCAGGCCGCCTTGTTTCTTGGCGAGCCCCGCCTGCTCTAAGGTCAGGCCATAACGGCGCTGGATTTCCTCGGTCAACTGCCGACCGCCGAACAGCTGTTCACGGGTGTAGATGATCCGGCCATTGTGCAGGACGCTTAGCGTGGTCATGGTGGCGCCGATGTCGACCACGGCCACCGTCAGCCGATCCTGGGACGCAGCCAGTTGCGTGGCCAGCAGGCCGAACGAGCGCTCCAGCGCATACGCCTCTACATCTACCACCCGCGCGGTCAGCCCGGCGAGAGCGAGCGCCGCTTCGCGGACTTCGACGTTTTCCTTGCGACAGGCGGCCAGCAGTACGTTGACCCGCTCGGGGTTGCGCGGCGAAACGCCTTGAACTTCGAAGTCGATGGCGACCTCGTCCAGCGGGTAGGGAATGTATTGATCGGCCTCGATCTTGAGCTGGTTTTCCAGTTCATCGTCGGACAGCCCGGCGTCCATCTCGATGACCTTGGTGATCACCGCCGAGCCGGCCACCGCCACCGCCACGGTTTTCAACCCGGTACGCGCCTTGACCAGCACCCGGGACAGGGCCTGGCCGACGCCCTCGAGTTCGGCGATGTTCTTTTCGACCACGGCACTCGCCGGCAACGGCTCCACCGCATACGCCTCGACCCGGTAGCGTTCACCCTGACGGCTCAGCTCCAGCAGCTTCACCGACGTGGAGCTGATGTCGATCCCCAGTAACGTATTGGCCTTTTTATTGAAGAGTCCTAGCACTACCAATTCCCTATGACTTTCCGTGAGTTACGGACTCTGTAATGCGCATTGCGTTCCCTCGCCCCGTCTTGACAGAAGCGCAAATGACGCCCCCTGCGGAAAAGTGCTTATAATGCCCAGCGATTTTTTCCGCCTTTTACTGCCGGCGCGGGTCGTTCTGTGTGTTACCCGGAACCCTGTCGCCCAATTCATTCTTTGCCGTGGATGTCCAAAAGCCTTGATTCGTCTGCTGAAATTTTTCGGTTGGTCCATCGTCGCCGTTTTCTGCGGACTGCTTTTAGGTCTCAGCGGCGCGTTTCTTTACCTTAGTCCGGGTTTGCCATCTGTGGAGGCGCTGAGAAGCATTCAGTTGCAGATTCCCCTGCGGGTGTACAGCAGCGACAACAAGTTGATCGCAGAATTTGGCGAAATGCGCCGCACACCGATCCGTTTCGCCGACATTCCCCCCAATTTCATCAATGCGTTACTAAGTGCTGAAGACGACAACTTCGCCAATCACTATGGCGTCGATCCGAGCAGCCTGATGCGTGCCGCGACCCAACTGGTCAAGAGCGGGCACATCCAGTCCGGCGGCAGCACCATCACCATGCAGGTGGCGAAGAACTTCTTCCTGACCAGCGAACGCAGCTTCTCGCGCAAGACCACTGAAATCCTTCTGGCGCTGCAGATCGAACGCCAGCTGACCAAGGACGAGATCCTTGAGCTGTACGTGAACAAGATCTATCTGGGCAACCGCGCCTACGGCATCGAGGCGGCGGCGCAGGTGTATTACGGCAAGTCGATCCGCGAAGTCAGCCTGGCACAGATGGCGATGATCGCCGGCCTGCCGAAAGCCCCGTCGCGCTTCAACCCGCTGGCCAACCCGGCGCGCAGCAAGGAGCGTCGCGACTGGATCCTCGGCCGCATGTACAAGCTCGGCAAGATCACCGAAGCCGACTACACCGCCGCGATCAACGAACCGCTGAACGCCAGTTATCACGTGCCGACCCCGGAAGTGAACGCGCCGTACATCGCCGAGATGGCTCGCGCGGAAATGGTCGGCCGCTACGGCAGCGACGCCTATACCGAAGGTTTCCGCGTCACCACCACGGTGCCGAGCAACCTCCAGGAGATGGCCAACACCGCGCTGCACGAAGGCCTGATGACCTACGATCAGCGTCACGGCTACCGTGGCCCCGAGTCGCGCCTGCCGGGCAAGACCCGCGAAGCCTGGGCCACTGAACTGACCAAGCAGCGCACCATCAGCAGCCTCGAGCCGGCCATCGTCACCCAGGTCGACAAGAACGGCCTGCAAGTGCTGACCCGCACCGGCGAAGAGCACGTGGCGTGGGACACCATGAAATGGGCGCGACCGTTCCTCAATACCAACAGCATGGGTGCCGCGCCGCGCCAGCCGTCGGATGTGGCACAGATCGGCGATCTGATTCGCGTGCAGCGCCAGCCGAACAATTCGCTGAAGTTCAGCCAGATTCCACAGGCGCAGGGCGCACTGGTGTCGCTGGATCCACAGAACGGCGCGATCCGTTCGCTGGTCGGCGGCTTCGCCTTCGAGCAGAGCAACTACAACCGTGCGATGCAGGCCAAGCGTCAGCCGGGTTCGAGCTTCAAGCCGTTCGTCTACAGCGCCGCACTGGATAACGGCTACACCGCCGCCAGCCTGGTCAACGACGCGCCGATCGTGTTCGTCGACGAGTACCTGGACAAGGTCTGGCGTCCGAAGAACGACACCAACACCTTCCTCGGCCCGATCCGTCTGCGTGAGGCGCTGTACAAGTCGCGCAACCTGGTTTCGATCCGCCTGCTGCAGGCGATGGGCGTGGGCAAGACCATCGATTACATCACCCGCTTCGGCTTCAACAAGCAGGACCTGCCGCCAAACCTGTCCCTGGCGCTGGGCACCGCGACCCTGACGCCGATGGAAATTGCCACCGGCTGGAGCACCTTCGCCAACGGCGGCTACAAGATCACCCCGTACATCATCGACAAGATCGAAAGCCGCAACGGCGATACGCTGTTCGTCGCCAACCCGCCGACCGTACCGCAGGGCGGCGCGGCCACCGATGGCATCGCGGCCCCCGCTACCGAATCGTTTACCGTCAATGCAGCGCCGGTTCCGGGTGAAGCGCCGGGCAACGCCGCCGTGCCGCAAGCACCGGCAGTTGCCGAGCGCATCGTCGATGGCCGTACTACTTACATCCTCAACAGCATGTTGCAGGACGTGATCAAGCTCGGCACCGGTCGTCGTGCACTGGCCCTGGGCCGCAGCGACATCGCCGGCAAGACCGGTACCACCAACGAATCCAAGGATGCGTGGTTCTCCGGTTACAACGCCGACTACGTGACCACCGTGTGGACCGGTTTCGACCAGCCGGAAAGCCTCGGTCGCCGTGAGTTCGGCGGTACCGTGGCACTGCCGATCTGGATGAACTACATGGCCGCCGCGCTCAAGGACAAGCCACCGCATGTCCAGCCGGAGCCGGAAGGCATTCTCAGCCTGCGGGTGGATCCGGTCAGCGGTCGCGCGGCATCGCCGAGCACACCGGGCGCGTACTTCGAGCTGTTCAAGGCCGAAGACACGCCACCGTCGGTCAACGAGATCGGCAATGGCACCGTACCGGGCAGCCCGCTGCCGGCGGATGAACAGGCGCCGATCGATTTGTTCTGATCCGCAACTGCCAAAAAGCCCCGCCTTCGTGAGAAGTGCGGGGCTTTTTGTTTTCTGTCGTACTGAGAATGGCGTTTCACATCAAAGGCCGCCCTCACCCTAGCCCTCTCCCAGGGGGAGAGGGTTAGGGTGAGGGCCGCCCTTGAAGCCGGAACGCATTTTCACGACCAAAAAAAAACCCCGCTTAAAAAGCGGGGCTCTTCATGAAGCGCTACAACGACTTAGCCGTTGAACACGTCATCCACGCTTTTCAGCGGGTAGTTCTTCGGATACGGCAGGGTCGCCACACCGGTCTCGATCGCAGCCTTGGCCACGGCGTCGGAGATCACGGTGATCAGGCGCTTGTCCATTGGCTTCGGAATGATGTACTCACGACCGAATTCCAGGGAGATACCGCCGTAGGCGTCGCACACTTCCTGAGGCACCGGCAGCTTGGCCAGTTCGCGCAGGGCGTTGGCGGCAGCGATCTTCATTTCTTCGTTGATGCGCTTGGCGCGAACGTCCAGGGCACCACGGAAGATGAACGGGAAGCCCAGTACGTTGTTGACCTGGTTCGGGTAGTCCGAACGGCCGGTGGCCATGATCACGTCGTTACGGGTGGCGTGAGCCAGTTCCGGGGAGATTTCCGGATCCGGGTTGGAGCAGGCGAAAACGATCGGGTTGGCCGCCATGCGCTTGAGTTGCTCGGCGCTCAGCAGGTTCGGGCCCGACAGGCCGACGAATACGTCAGCGCCTTCGATGGCGTCGTCCAGGGTGCGCTTCTCGGTAGGGTGAGCGAACACAGCCTTGTACTGGTTCAGGTCGTCACGGCCAGCGTGGATCACGCCAGTACGGTCAACCATGAAGATGTTCTCGACCTTGGCGCCCATGCTCACCAGCAATTTCATGCAGGAGATGGCGGCTGCGCCAGCGCCCAGGCAGACGATCTTGGCGTCGGCCAGGGTTTTGCCAGCGATTTCCAGGGCGTTGATCATGCCCGCAGCGGTCACGATCGCGGTGCCGTGCTGGTCATCGTGGAATACCGGAATGTCGCACTGCTCGATCAGAGCGCGTTCGATCTCAAAGCACTCAGGCGCCTTGATGTCTTCCAGGTTGATGCCACCGAAGGTGATGGAAATGCGTTTTACGGTGTCGATGAAGGCTTGCGGGCTTTCGGAGTCGACTTCGATGTCGAAGACATCGATGCCGGCGAAGCGCTTGAACAGCACGCCTTTACCTTCCATCACAGGCTTGGAAGCCAGTGGGCCGAGGTTACCCAGGCCCAGAATCGCGGTGCCATCGGAAATGACTGCAACCAGGTTGCCCTTGCCGGTGTACTTGTAGGCCAGTTCAGGATCGCGGGCGATCTCGCGCACTGGTTCAGCTACGCCGGGGCTGTAGGCCAGCGACAGGTCGCGGGCGGTAGCAGTGGCCTTGGTGAGCTCGACACTCAGCTTTCCTGGACGAGGATTGGCATGATATTCGAGAGCGGCAGTTTTCAGATCAGACATTTTGGCATTCCGCTTTTTACTGTTGGACAGACTGGTCAGCGAGGATACGCGCCTCGCAAAGTCCCCACAAGACTGCCCGGTCACCCCTGTCAAGCGCCCTGCCCTACGACTTTGGGCCAAGAGCCACGGCGCACAAGGGTTAGACTGTTCACAATCGACAGAAAAAATGTCTACAATTTTTTCTTCAGCGGGACGACTGGAGCATCGAAGGATCGGTCAACGGCAACAGCCAGCGCGCCTGACCTGATTTCAATCCACCACGCCGGGAACGGTCGACCACCCAGCCACGGGCCTCGATCTGCCTGCCCTTCAACGCCTGCAGAGCGGCGCTATCGAAGCGTTCCAGCAGATTGGGTGCAACGCGCAGTACAAGCTTGTCCTGCAACTCGATCCAGATTCCACCGCGATTGCGCTGAACCTTGCTCACACGACCGCTGACCAGCGCGAAACCCGAGCGCTCGATCTGCTCCGCTTTCAGTACAGGTGAACGCTTCCACAGGCCAAGCCCGGCCTGTCGCGCGCGGCGTTCGGCAGCTTGCTGGCAATCGACCAGATCGACATTCGGCGCCACCGCGACCTGGAAACCGAGACCATCGGCGAGCATCTGCGCTTCGAGGTTCTCACCCCTGGCGCTGAAAACATGGGCCAGGGTCCGGCCGTAATGGTCTTTGGACTGGGCGCCAAGGCGCAGGCCGACCCGCCCGTCGCTCTCGGCGACCAGGGCTTCGAGGCGCTTGCGTGCAGCCACCGCAAACGGCTCGTCGCTGCGACCCTGCTTGCCGAGCTCGGGCGTATTGAGGCCGATCATCCGCACATTGCGCCCGTCGCTCAGGCGCAGGGTGTCGCCGTCGACCACCCGCTGCACCGTGGCGTTGTCCAGCCCTACAGGTGCCGGGCAGAAGGCCTGGGCGGCGGAGAGCCAAATCGCGGACACAAAAAAGGCGCCCGCAAGGGACGCCTTTTTCATCAGTCTGGAGAAGCCGATATGACTTTCCAAAATGATCAGCCTCAGGCTTTTTTGCCGACGCCGAAAGTAGCGAAACGGTCTGCGAACTTCTGCACACGGCCGCCGGTGTCCAGAGTCTTCTGCTTACCGGTGTAGAACGGGTGGCATTCGTTGCAAACGTCGATCGCCAGGGCTTTGCCGAAGGTCGAACGAGTTTCGAACTTGTTACCGCAGGAGCAGGTAACAGCGATTTCTGGGTAATTCGGGTGAATTTCGGCTTTCATGGTGTCTTCCTCAGGCTAGCGTGCCGCCACCCAACACTATTGTTGAATACCGCACGTAATTAGGCCGCGGATTCTACCAGACAATGTCAATCGCGCAAGCTGTCACTGAGACCGACCGTCTGCTAGGCTCCCGGCCCAAACATCATCCCCGCTGCCTGTTAGCTTCTTATCGAGATCCCGCGTGCCCGACGCCATTCTGCGCCTCGCCCTGCCTTCGCCCCTGCGCCGCCTGTTCGACTATCGGGCCCCGGCCGGCGTGCTGCGTTCGCAGTTGCAACCGGGCATGCGCCTGCGGGTACCGTTCGGCCGGCGGGAGATGATCGGGATTCTGGTGGAAGTCACCGACACCAGCGAAGTGCCGGTGGAAAAGCTCAAACCGGCGCTGGCGCTGCTAGACGCTACCGCCCCACTGCCGCCAGCGCTGTTCAAGCTGTGCCTGTGGACGGCTCAGTATTATCAGCACAGCCTCGGCGACACCCTGAGCTGGGCGCTGCCGGTGCTGTTGCGCCAGGGCGAACTGGCCGAAGCCCGTCAGGAACGGTTCTGGTCGGCGGCTCCCGGCGCCAGCCTCGATGACCCGCGCATCGCCCGCGCCCCGCGCCAGCGTGAAGCCCTCGCGACTTTGGCCCAGCACCCTCACGGCGTCGCCCATCAGTTGCTGAGCAAACTGATGCTGAGCAAGGACAGCCTCGACCTGTTGCTGGCCAAGGATCTGGTGCAGGTCGAAGTGCGCCGCCACGCCCCCGGCGCGCGCCATGAGCACTGGCTGGCCCAGCCGGAGCTGCCGCTCAACAACGAACAGCGCGCTGCGTATGAGGCGATTCGCGCCGGGTTCGACAGTTATCACGCGTTCCTGCTGGCCGGGGTCACCGGCAGCGGCAAGACCGAAGTCTATTTGCAACTGATCCGCGAAACCCTTGAGGCCGGTAAGCAGGCGCTGGTGCTGATCCCGGAAATCAACCTCGGCCCGCAGACCCTCGCCCGCTTCGAGCAACGCTTCAACGCCCGCATCGCCTTGCTGCACTCGGCGGTCAACGATCGTGATCGTCTGGACGCGTGGCTCGCCGCCCGTGACGGCGAGGCCGACATTATTATCGGCACCCGCTCGGCGCTGTTCACCCCGATGAAAAATCCGGGGCTGATCATCATCGACGAAGAACACGATGGCTCCTATAAACAGCAGGAAGGTCTGCGCTACCACGCACGGGACCTGGCGCTGGTGCGGGCGCGACAGGAAAACATCCCGATCGTGCTCGGCTCCGCGACGCCATCCCTGGAAAGCCTGCACAACGCCTACACCGGCCGTTACGGACTCCTGCGCCTGAACGAACGGGCCGGAGGCGCCAAGCAGCCACGTTTCCTGCGCCTGGATGTGAAAAGTCGTCCCCTGGACAGCGGCATTTCCGGGCCGATGCAGCAAGCCATCGGCCAGACCCTCGCCGCCGGCCAGCAGGTATTGGTGTTCCTCAACCGCCGGGGTTTTGCCCCGACGCTGCTGTGCCACGATTGTGGCTGGATGTCCGAATGCCAGCGCTGCGATGCGCGAATGACCGTGCACCAGCGCTACGGCGAGCTGCGCTGCCACCACTGCGGTTACGTGGAACGTGTGCCGCGCCAGTGCCCGAAGTGCAACAAGGTCGATCTGCGCCCGGTGGGCGCCGGCACCGAGCGGGCTGAGGAACGGCTGGCAATTCTGTTCCCGGACTATCCGGTGTTGCGCGTCGACCGTGACAGCACGTCGCGCAAGGATGCGATGAACCAGTTGTTCGCCACGATCCAGAAAGGCCAGCCGTGCATTCTGGTCGGCACCCAGATGTTGGCCAAGGGGCACCACTTCCCCCGGGTGACGCTGGTGTCGATCCTCGATGCCGACGGTGGGCTGTTCTCCGGCGACTTCCGCGCCAGCGAGCGCATGGCGCAGCTGATCGTGCAGGTTGCCGGCCGTGCCGGGCGGGCGGAAGAACCGGGCAAGGTGATCATCCAGACCCACCTCGCCGACCATCCTTTATTGGTGCAACTGACCGAGCAGGGTTACTTCGCCTTCGCCGAACAGGCGCTGAGCGAACGCCGCGCCGCCGGCCTGCCGCCGTTCGCCCATCTCGCCCTGCTGCGCGCCGAAGCCCACAAGCCGGGGCAGGCCGAAGGTTTTCTCGATGAGGCATGCAGCGAGGCCGAGCGCTTGCTGGCCGAACAGAACCTGAGCGGCATCGAATTGCTGGGGCCGGTGCCGGCACCGATGGAACGTCGGGCCGGACGCTTCCGCGCGCAGCTGCTGTTGCAGGCCACGGCCCGGGCGCCGCTGCACCGATTGCTGGCGAGCTGGCTGCTGGTGCTGGAGCAGATGCCAAGCGGCCGGGCGGTGCGCTGGTCGCTGGATGTCGATCCCGTCGATTTGTATTGATTGATCGATCGCTATCGCTGGCAAGCCAGCTCCCACAGGGAAATGTATTCAAGGGTGGGCGAGCCTGCTCGCGAAAGCAGTCTATTTGTCACCACACATCCACATCCTGCCTGCTAAGGTTGGCAAGCCCGTCTTCGCAACGGATAATGCCCAGTTTTTCCACCCGCGCATCGATGCGCCGCCGCGCTTGCGGTCGAAAGAGAAGACCATGAAAGACACCATTCGCCAGCTGATCCAACAAGCCCTCACCCAACTCGTCAACGAAGGTGTGTTGCCTGAAGGCCTGACGCCGGCGATCCAGGTGGAAAACGCCCGGGACAAGACCCACGGCGACTTTGCCAGCAACATCGCGATGATGCTGGCCAAGCCTGCGGGCATGAAGCCGCGCGATCTGGCGGAAAAAATCATCGCCGCCCTGCCGGCTGACGAAAACGTCACCAAGGCCGAAATCGCCGGCCCCGGCTTCATCAACTTCTTCCAGAACACTCAAGCACTGGCCTCGCGCCTCGACGCCGCCCTGGCCGACGATCACATTGGCGTGCGCAAGGCCGGCCCGGCACAACGCACCGTGGTCGACCTGTCGGCACCGAACCTGGCCAAAGAGATGCACGTCGGCCATCTGCGCTCGACCATCATCGGCGATGGCGTGGCGCGGGTACTCGAATTCCTCGGCGACACCGTGATCCGTCAGAACCACGTCGGCGACTGGGGTACCCAGTTCGGCATGCTGATGGCCTACCTGCAGGAAAATCCGATCACCAGCGACGAGCTGTCGGACCTGGAAAACTTCTACCGCGCCGCCAAGCAACGCTTCGACGAATCTCCGGAATTCGCCGACCGCGCCCGTGGTCTGGTGGTCAAGTTGCAGGCCGGCGACGCTGAATGCCTGGCGCTGTGGACCAGGTTCAAGGACATCTCGCTGTCGCACTGCCAGAAGATCTACGAACTGCTCAACGTCAAACTGACCATGGCCGACGTAATGGGCGAAAGCGCCTACAACGACGACCTGATCAACGTGGTCAACGACCTGAAGGCCGCCGGCATGCTGGTCGAAAGCAACGGCGCACAGTGCGTGTTCCTCGACGAATTCAAGAACGCCGAAGGCGAGCCGCTGCCGGTGATCATCGTCAAGGCCGACGGCGGCTACCTGTACGCCACCACCGACCTGGCGGCTGTGCGCTACCGCAGCGGCAAATTGAAGGCCGACCGCGCGCTGTACTTCGTCGACCAGCGTCAGGCCCTGCACTTCCAGCAAGTGTTCGCCGTGGCGCGCAAGGCCGGTTTCGTGACCCATCCGATGGAAATGGAGCACATGGGGTTCGGCACCATGAACGGCGCCGACGGCCGTCCGTTCAAGACCCGTGACGGCGGCACCGTGAAGCTGATCGATCTTCTGACCGAAGCGCAGGAACGTGCCTACGCATTGGTAAAAGAGAAAAACCCGACACTGGCCGACGACGAACTGCGCAGCATCGCCAAGGTTGTGGGCATCGGCGCGGTGAAATACGCCGACCTTTCGAAGCACCGCACCAGCGACTACAGCTTCAACTTCGACCAGATGCTCAACCTCGAAGGCAACACCGCCCCGTACCTGCTGTACGCCTACACTCGCGTGGCCGGGGTGTTCCGCAAGCTTGACAAGGATTACAGCGAAGTCGATGGCCAGATCGTCCTCGAAGCGCCGCAGGAACACGATCTGGCAGCCAAACTGGCGCAGTTCGGTGAAGTGCTGAACAACGTTGCGGAAAAGGGCACGCCACACACCCTGTGCACCTACCTGTACGAGGTCGCCGGCCTGTTCTCCAGCTTCTACGAGAACTGCCCGATCCTCACCGCCGACACTCCGGCACAAATGCAAAGCCGCCTGCGCCTTGCCGCGCTGACCGGCCGTACCCTCAAGCAAGGCCTGGAACTGCTCGGCCTGGAAACCCTGGAGCGCATGTAAGTTGGCTGCCAAGAAAAAACCTGCACCCAAGCGTGGCGCCAGCCGTTACCAGGCTCCAGCGAAGCAGCCGATTCCGGGCTGGCTGTGGATGGCCATCGGCCTGACGGTCGGCGCGTTCATCGTGTTCCTGATGAAGCTGGAGCCGGGCAAGGGCAGCGACACGGTCAAGCGCGAGAAGGTCGAGCAACAGCAACAACAGAAAGCCAGCAAGATCGCCGAGGCCAACAAGACCCCGCCGAGCCCGACGCAACCGGTGAAGCCGAAGTACGACTTCTACACCCTGCTGCCGGAATCGGAAGTGATCGTGCCGCCGGACGCGGTGCCGGAGAAAACCCTGCCGACGCCACAAGTGCCGGCAATCCCGACCACGCCGGTGACCCCGGCGGAAGCGGCGAAGATCGACACGGCGCGCGCGCAGGCTGCACTGGCCGGGATCACCCCGCCGCCAGCGCCGCCGGTGACCAAGGCTGCACCGGTGACCAAGTTCTTCCTCCAGGCCGGCTCGTTCCGCAAAGAGACGGATGCCGACAAGGTGCGCGCGCAGATCATTCTGCTCGGCCAGGCGGTCGCGGTTGAGTCCGGGACGGTCAAGGATGAAACCTGGTATCGCGTACTGGTAGGCCCGTTCAGCAACCGCGAACAGCTGACCACCGCCCAGAAACAACTGGCGGGCGCGGGCTTCAGCAACCTGCTGTTACAACAACGCCAGAGCCGCTGATCCTCCTCACCGATCGTTCCCACGCTCTGCGTGGGAATGCCTCAATGGACGCTCCGCGTCACTGCGGCAAGGGCCGCGGAGCGTCCCGGGCTGCATTCCCATGCAGAGCGTGGGAACGATCATGTCGTTCTGCGTGGGAACGACCCCGCGCAAACCACCGCTCGTCCCCTCTCCCGCCCCGCAGTTGAAATCCTCTCCACCACCCCCATATGAATGGGCATAAGGCATTTTCGCCCCGCAGTGTGGAGACTCTTCCCTTGACCACCATCGTTTCAGTCCGCCGCCACGGCAAAGTCGTCATGGGCGGCGACGGCCAGGTTTCTCTCGGCAACACCGTGATGAAAGGCAACGCGAAGAAAGTTCGTCGCCTGTACCACGGCGAAGTCATCGCCGGTTTCGCCGGTGCCACCGCCGACGCCTTCACCCTGTTCGAACGCTTCGAAGGCCAGCTCGAAAAACACCAGGGCCACCTGATCCGCGCCGCCGTCGAACTCGCCAAAGAATGGCGCACCGACCGCTCCCTGAGCCGCCTCGAAGCGATGCTCGCGGTCGCCAACAAGGACGCCTCGCTGATCATCACCGGCAACGGTGACGTGGTCGAACCCGAAGACGGCCTGATCGCCATGGGTTCCGGTGGTGCCTATGCGCAAGCCGCCGCCAGCGCCCTGCTGAAGAAGACCGATCTGTCGGCCCGCGAAATCGTCGAGACCGCTCTCGGCATCGCCGGCGACATCTGTGTATTCACCAACCACACCCAGACCATTGAGGAGCAGGATCTCGCTGAATAAGCCTGACGCGGCCCCAGTGCCACGGCTTGTTTCTGCTTGAGGACCGTCAATTATTATGTCCATGACTCCCCGCGAAATCGTCCACGAACTCAACCGCCACATCATCGGCCAGGACGATGCCAAGCGCGCCGTCGCGATTGCTCTGCGCAACCGCTGGCGCCGCATGCAGCTGCCTGAAGAGCTGCGCGTTGAAGTGACCCCGAAGAACATTCTGATGATCGGCCCGACCGGCGTCGGTAAAACCGAGATCGCCCGTCGCCTGGCCAAACTGGCCAACGCGCCGTTCATCAAGGTCGAAGCGACCAAGTTCACCGAAGTCGGCTACGTCGGCCGTGACGTCGAATCGATCATCCGTGATCTGGCCGATGCTGCGATCAAGATGCTGCGCGAGCAGGAAATGACCCGCGTTCGCCACCGCGCCGAAGACGCCGCCGAGGACCGAATCCTCGACGCCCTGCTGCCACCGGCACGCATGGGCTTCAGCAATGAAGAAGCGCCGACCCAGGATTCCAACACTCGCCAACTGTTCCGCAAGCGCCTGCGCGAAGGTCAGCTGGACGACAAGGAAATCGAGATCGAAGTCGCCGAAATGGCCGGCATCGAGATCGCCACGCCTCCGGGCATGGAAGAAATGACCAACCAGTTGCAGAACCTGTTCGCCAACATGGGCAAGGGCAAGAAGAAGGCCCGCAAGCTCAAGGTCAAGGAAGCGCTGAAACTGGTACGCGACGAAGAAGCCGGTCGCCTGGTCAACGAAGAAGAGTTGAAGGCCAAGGCTCTGGAAGCCGTCGAGCAGCACGGCATCGTGTTCATCGACGAAATCGACAAGGTCGCCAAGCGCGGCAATGTCGGCGGCGCCGATGTGTCCCGCGAGGGCGTGCAACGTGACCTGCTGCCGCTGATCGAAGGCTGCACCGTCAACACCAAGCTGGGCATGGTCAAGACCGACCACATCCTGTTCATCGCCTCCGGTGCGTTCCACCTGAGCAAGCCGAGCGATCTGGTGCCGGAGCTGCAAGGCCGTCTGCCGATCCGTGTGGAACTCAAGGCCCTGAGCCCGCAGGACTTCGAACGCATCCTCAGCGAACCGCACGCCTCGCTCACCGAGCAATACTGCGCGCTGCTGAAAACCGAAGGCCTGAACATCCAGTTCCAGCCGGAAGGCATCAAGCGTCTGGCGGAGATCGCCTGGCAGGTCAACGAGAAGACCGAGAACATCGGTGCCCGTCGCCTGCACACGCTGCTCGAGCGTCTGCTGGAAGAGGTGTCGTTCAGTGCCGGCGACCTGGCCAGCGCTCACGACGACAAGGCGATCGAGATCGACGCCGAATACGTCAACAGCCACCTGGGCGAATTGGCGCAGAACGAAGACCTGTCCCGTTATATTCTGTAGAGCTGCCAGCTCCGAGCTACAAGCGGCAAGCTGAGTTAAGCTTGCCGCTTGTAGCTTGCAGCTAAAGGCTTTTTTCTATGCTTCCCACCGACATCAAACTGCACAAAGCCTCGAAAACCCTGTCGCTCAAATACGCGTCCGGCGAGGAATACACCCTGCCCGCCGAATTCCTGCGCGTGCACTCCCCCTCCGCCGAGGTCCAGGGCCACGGCAAACCGATCCTGCAATTCGGCAAGCTGCACGTCGGCCTGACCAAAGTAGAACCGGCCGGTCAGTACGCACTGAAACTGACCTTCGACGACGGTCACGACAGCGGCCTGTTCACCTGGGATTACCTGTACGAGCTAGGGCGACGTCATGACGCACTCTGGGCCGATTATCTGGCCGAACTCAAAGCCGCCGGCAAAACCCGCGACCCGGACCAGTCCGTCGTCAAGCTGATGCTCTAGTCCGCGCCTCGGACTGTTTAGAGGGCATTTTCTAGATTCATCTGTTTGAATGCTCCGCTAAAGCGGCCCGGGATCGGCTGCTTGCGAAAAAAATCAATCTCGGGTAACCAATGGAACTGGCAAGTTCCCTGCAGTGCTCTACGACTGTAAAGCAGCTATGCAGAATCAACGGTCACCCGAGCAGTAGTACCTGGCATTGGCTGTGGAACTGCACAGCAGAAAACCGGGTACTCGTCTCAGGACAATGGAGCGTCGTAGATGAGTAACAAGAATAACGATGATTTGAAGTACCAGGCCTCGGAGAACACCCTGGGGCTGAATCCTGTCGTTGGGCTACGCGGAAAGGATCTGCTGGCCTCTGCTCGAATGGTGCTGACCCAGGCCATCAAACAACCTATCCATAGTGTCAAACACGTCACCCAGTTCGGCCTTGAACTGAAGAACGTGCTGTTCGGCAAATCAGATCTGCAACCGGCGGGCGATGACCGTCGCTTCGTCGATCCGGCGTGGAGTCAGAACCCGCTGTACAAACGTTATCTGCAAACCTATCTGGCGTGGCGCAAGGAACTCCACGCCTGGATCGACGACAGCAGCCTCTCGCCCAAGGACATCGCGCGCGGCCACTTCGTGATCAACCTGATGACCGAGGCCATGGCGCCGACCAACACCGCGGCCAACCCGGCGGCGGTCAAACGTTTCTTCGAGACCGGCGGCAAGAGCCTGCTCGATGGCCTCTCGCATCTGGCCAAGGATCTGGTGCACAACGGCGGCATGCCGAGCCAGGTCAACATGGGTGCGTTCGAGGTCGGCAAGAGCCTGGGTGTGACCGAAGGTGCGGTGGTGTTTCGCAACGACGTGCTGGAGCTGATCCAGTACAAGCCGATCACCGAACAAGTGCACGAGCGCCCGCTGCTGGTGGTGCCGCCGCAGATCAACAAGTTTTACGTATTCGATTTGAGCCCGGACAAGAGCCTGGCGCGCTTCTGCCTGCGCAACAATGTGCAGACCTTCATCGTCAGCTGGCGCAACCCGACCAAGGAACAGCGCGAGTGGGGCCTTTCCACCTACATCGAGGCCCTGAAGGAAGCGGTCGATGTGGTCACCGCGATCACCGGCAGCAAGGACGTCAACATGCTCGGCGCCTGCTCCGGCGGCATCACCTGCACCGCCCTGCTCGGCCACTACGCGGCGATCGGCGAGAACAAGGTCAACGCCCTGACCCTGCTGGTCAGCGTGCTCGATACAACGCTGGACAGCGACGTCGCGCTGTTCGTCGACGAGCAGACCCTGGAGACCGCCAAGCGCCATTCGTACCAGGCCGGCGTGCTCGAAGGCAAAGACATGGCCAAGGTCTTCGCCTGGATGCGCCCCAACGACCTGATCTGGAACTATTGGGTCAACAATTACCTGCTCGGCAACGAACCGCCGGTGTTCGACATCCTGTTCTGGAACAACGATACGACTCGACTGCCGGCCGCGTTCCACGGCGACCTGATCGAGATGTTCAAAAACAACCCACTGATCCGCCCCAATGCACTGGAAGTGTGCGGCACGCCGATCGACCTCAAGCAGGTGACCGCCGACATTTTCTCGCTGGCGGGCACCAACGACCACATCACGCCGTGGAAGTCCTGCTACAAGTCGGCGCAGCTGTTTGGTGGCAAGGTCGAATTCGTGCTGTCCAGCAGCGGGCATATCCAGAGCATTCTGAACCCGCCGGGCAACCCGAAATCGCGCTACATGACCAGCGACGAAATGACCGCCAATGCCGATGACTGGCAGGAAAACTCGACCAAGCATGCCGACTCCTGGTGGCTGTACTGGCAGGCGTGGCAGGCGGCCCGTTCGGGCGAATTGAAGAAAGCACCAACGAAACTGGGCAACAAGGCGTATCCGGCAGGCGAAGCTTCACCGGGCACTTACGTTCACGAGCGGTAACCGACACACCTCACTCCCTTTCGGGAGTGAGGTGAACACTGAGATTGCGACCCACAGGGCCTTGAAGCATGCCGCACCCGTTCATCTTTCGAACCGTCGAGCTGGATGGCCAGACCATCCGCACGGCGGTCCGCCCCGGCAAGCCTCACTTGACGCCCTTGCTGATATTCAACGGCATCGGCGCCAACCTGGAGCTGGTGTTTCCTTTTGTCGCGGCGCTGGATCCGGACCTGGAAGTGATCGCCTTCGACGTGCCCGGTGTCGGTGGCTCTTCGACGCCGAGCCGGCCGTATCGCTTTCCGGGGCTGGCGAAGCTCACCGCACGGATGCTCGATTACCTCGACTACGGACAGGTCAACGTGATCGGCGTGTCCTGGGGTGGCGCGCTGGCGCAGCAGTTTGCCTACGACTATCCCGAGCGCTGCAAGAAGCTGGTGCTGGCAGCGACCGCTGCCGGTGCAGTGATGGTGCCGGGCAAGCCGAAGGTGCTGTGGATGATGGCCAGCCCACGGCGCTACATCCAGCCGTCCCATGTGATCCGCATCGCCCCGATGATCTACGGCGGCTCGTTCCGCCGCGACCCGACACTCGCCGCCAGCCATGCGGCCAAGGTGCGTTCGGCGGGCAAACTCGGCTACTACTGGCAACTGTTCGCGGGCCTGGGCTGGACCAGCATTCACTGGCTGCACAAGATCCACCAGCCGACGCTGGTGCTGGCCGGTGATGACGATCCGCTGATCCCGCTGATCAACATGCGCATGCTCGCCTGGCGAATCCCCAACGCGCAGCTGCACATCATTGACGACGGGCATCTGTTCCTGATTACCCGGGCCGAGGCGGTGGCGCCGATCATCATGAAATTCCTCCAGGAGGAACGTCAGCGTGCGGTGATGCATCCGCACCCGACACCGCTGGGCGGATAACCGTCCCGGCACGGACTTCTGGACAGCGTTTTGCAACGCGTCTGGACAGGTGCGTGGCAGGGAGCCACGCAGGCAACAACCCGCAACAGCGTCTATGGTGTTCTGGTTCGGTGTGTTTGTTTTTGGCCTGAAGACGAAGGAGTGTTGAGTCATGCGTGACAAACCAGCGACGGGCGTCGTGCCCAGCCCCGCCGTGTTCATCAATGCACAGAGTGCCATGACCGGTCTGCGCGGCCGGGACCTGATCTCGACCTTGCGCAACGTCGCGGCCCACGGGCTGCGCAATCCGATCCACAGTGCAAAACACGCCTTGAAGCTGGGAGGCGCGCTCGGACGCGTGCTGCTCGGCGAAACCCTGCACCCGACCAATCCGCAGGACAGCCGCTTCGCCGATCCGGCGTGGAGCCTGAACCCGTTCTACCGGCGCAGCCTGCAGGCTTATCTGGCCTGGCAGAAACAGGTCAAGAGCTGGATCGACGAGAGCAGCATGAGCGACGACGACCGCGCCCGCGCGCACTTCGCCTTCACCCTGCTCAACGACGCCGTGGCGCCCTCCAACACCCTGCTCAATCCGCTGGCGGTGAAGGAGCTGTTCAACTCCGGCGGCCACAGTCTGGTGCGCGGTCTCAGCCATCTGTTCGATGATCTGCTGCACAACGACGGCCTGCCACGCCAGGTGACCAAACAGGCTTTCGAAGTCGGCAAGACCGTCGCCACCACCACAGGGTCAGTGGTGTTTCGCAACGAAATGCTCGAGCTGATCCAGTACCGGCCGATGAGCGAAAAACAGTATTCGAAACCGCTGCTGGTGGTGCCGCCGCAAATCAACAAGTACTACATTTTCGACCTCAGCCCGAGCAACAGCTTCGTCCAGTTCGCCCTGAAGAACGGTTTACAGACCTTCATGATCAGCTGGCGCAACCCGGATGTGCGGCATCGCGAATGGGGCCTGTCGACCTACGTCGAAGCCGTGGAAGAAGCGATGAACATCTGCCGGGCGATCACCGGCGCCCGCGAGGTCAACCTGATGGGCGCCTGCGCCGGCGGGCTGACCATCGCGGCGCTGCAAGGGCATCTGCAGGCCAAGCGGCAGTTGCGGCGCGTCTCCAGCGCCACCTATCTGGTGAGCCTGCTCGACAGTGAAATGAACACCCCGGCCACCCTGTTCGCCGATGAGCAAACGCTCGAAGCGGCCAAGCGGCGCTCCTATCAGAAAGGCGTGCTGGAGGGTCGCGACATGGCCAAGGTGTTCGCCTGGATGCGCCCCAACGATCTGATCTGGAGTTACTTCGTCAACAACTACCTGCTGGGCAAGGAGCCGCCGGCGTTCGATATCCTCTACTGGAACAACGACAGCACCCGCCTGCCCGCCGCGTTTCACGGCGACATTCTGGACTTCTTCAAGCACAACCCGTTGACCCATCCCGGTGGGCTGGAAGTGTGCGGCACGCCGATCGACCTGCAGAAGGTCACGGTCGACAGCTTCAGCGTGGCCGGCATGAACGACCACATCACGCCGTGGGACGCGGTGTATCGCTCGACGCTGTTGCTGGGCGGCGAGCGGCGCTTCGTGCTGTCCAACAGCGGCCACGTGCAGAGCATCCTCAACCCGCCAGGCAACCCGAAAGCCCATTACGTCGAGAACGGAAAGCTCAGCGGCGATCCGCGTGCCTGGTACTACGACGCCAAGAAAGTCGACGGCAGCTGGTGGCCGCAATGGCTGGAGTGGGTGCAGCAGCGCTCCGGCACCCTGCACGAAACCCAGATGACCCTCGGCAACGCCAATTACCCACCGATGGAAGCTGCACCGGGCACCTATGTGCGTGTGCGCTGACTGACTCAAGCCCTTTAAGAAGACTGGATGAAAACAAGCGAACGGATCCTCGAATGTGCCCTGCAGTTGTTCAACGAAAAGGGCGAGCCGAACGTCTCCACCATGGAGGTTGCCAATGAAATGGGGATCAGCCCCGGCAACCTCTACTACCACTTCCACGGCAAGGAGCCGCTGATTCTCGGACTGTTCGAGCGCTTCCAGAACGACCTCGCCCCGCTGCTCGACCCGCCCGCCGATGTCGAACTGGCGCCGGAGGATTACTGGCTGTTCCTGCACCTGATCGTCGAACGGCTGGCGCAGTACCGCTTCCTGTTCCAGGACCTGTCGAACCTGGCCGGCCGCCTGCCGAAACTGGCCAAGGGCATTCGCCAGTTCCTCAACGTGCTCAAGCGTACGCTGGCGTCGTTGCTGGCGCGGTTGAAGGCGTCGGGGCAGTTGGTCAGCGACACCCAGGCGCTGGGGCAACTGGTGGAGCAGATCACCATGACGCTGCTGTTCTCGCTGGACTATCAGCGGATTCTTGATCGCGAAGGGGAAGTGCGGCTGGTGGTGTACCAGATCATGATGCTGGTGGCGCCGCATCTGTTGCCGCCGGTGAAGGTGGCGACGGAGAGGATGGCTTTGCAGTATCTCGAAGATCACGAGTAATCCGACGGCTTTTACCCAAACAAAAACGCCCGACCTTCACAGGCCGGGCGTTTTCTTGAGCCCTGAAAAATCAGGACTGACTGGTTGGCGTCGACGGCGTCGATGCAGCAGTCGGAGCAGGCGCCGGGGTTGGAGCCGAGGCCGAGTTCGACGTGCTTGCCAGTGCTTGCGGTGTGGTCACCGGTTTTGGAGCAGCAGCTTTCGGCGCAGCGGCTTTCGGCGCGGCCGGTTTTTTCACTGCCGGTTTTTTCGCCGCAGCCGGTTTGGCGGCAGGCTTGGCAGCGGGTTTGGCGGCAGCGGTTTTCGCTGCTGGCTTGGCCGCCGGTTTGGCAGCTGGTTTTGCTGCCGTTTTTGCAGCTGGCTTGGCGGCGGCCTTGGCGGCAACCGGTTTGGCCGCGGCTTTCGCTGCAGGCTTGGCGGCAGCGGTTTTGGCTGCTGGTTTGGCAGCGGCTTTAGCCAGTGGCTTGGCAGCGGTTTTGGCCGCAGGCTTGGCTGCTGCGGTTTTGGCCGAGACAGGCTGGGCTTTCAGGCCGGTAAGTTTTTCGATCTGCCTGGTCAGGGTATCGACCTTCTTGTGCAGATCCTTCACCTCGTTGCGGCTCGGTACGCCCAGGCGCGAAATCGCACTGTTCAGGCGCTTGTCGAAAGCCCCCTCCAGCTGATCCCAGGTGCCCAGTGCGCGATCTTTCACGCCGCTGATGCGCGATTTTGCCGAGCTTGCAGAGTCCTTGGCAGCATCGACTTTCTTGCCGACTGCAGCCTTGGTGAGCTTCTCGGCTTTCTCGCCGTCTTTGACCAATGTATCGAAGAGCTTGCTGCCGTCAGTGTCGATCTTCGAGTACACGCCTAAACCAGCCAGCCAGATCTTGCGGGAATAGTCTTCGACTTTTCCGATCCACGAGCTGCCTTCTTTATCGGTGTTCTTTTTACCAGCCATCCCGTTCTCCTTAAGATTTACGCGCGACGCGTTCGAGCAATGCCGTCAGCTCATCGAGCTTAGCAGAGAGTGTCTCAACGTCATGTTTAGACGGAATGCCGATACGATTCAAGGCACTGGCGACACGTGTGTCGAACGCCTTCTCGACCTTGTCGAGCTGAACTTCGACCCGGCCTTTGAAGGAGCTGACTTCGCTCTTGGCTTCATCGATCTCGGCGTTGGCCGCTTCGAGTTTTTCGGTGACGGCTTTTTTGCCTTTCTTTTCAACAGTTTGACCAGCCTTGATCAACTCCTGAAAGTACTCGCTGCCCTCCTGACCGACCTTGGTGTAGGCACCCAGGCCTGCCAGCCAGATCTTGCGGGCATAGGATTTGACGTCGCTCAGAGCGGAAGTCGAAGCGTCGATTTTTTTCTTCAAAATGACTTTGGCCATGGTGCACCTCACGCGCAGAAGGTTTGAGGAACTGCCCTGACGAGTGTCGGGCTCAGGCACAAAGTAGGGAGAAAAATTAGAAACGGCACCCTAACAACTGACATAAAAGGCAGGTGCAGGAGAAAAAAACGGGGAGCCCGAAGCTCCCCGTTTTGTCCTGATCAGACCAGCGCTTTATCCAGCGCCTTTTCGATCTCGGCTTTGATCATGCCGCTCATGGCCGACATCATCAGGCCCAGTTCCACGTCGACCCGGATCGAATCCTCGGCCACATGCACGGCGCCCTTCACGCCCGAACGCTTGAGGTTCAGGACATCGCCCGACCACTGCGGCTCCAGGCCATATTGATCGGAGAGTTTCTGCGCCAGTTTGTCGGCTTTCTCGCGGGCCGCTTCCTTGCCCAGGCTGTGGGCACGCTCAACACTGATATGGGCCATTGAATGACTCCTGCTTTTTGAATGGGGCTATGAATGCCTGCAACGAATCTTGACCGCCACTGCGGCAAATCGTCCCGAAGGTTGCCCATCTTACCTTTAGCCATTCCAAGACAAAGCATGGCTTGGGGATTAGAATGTCGCGCATTCTCTTTTGGTGACAGCGATATGACTGATCAGCGCAAAGGCAGCGATGCCGAACCCACCACTCACTTCGGCTTCAAAAACGTTCCGGAAAGCCAGAAAGCGGAAAAAGTCGCTGAGGTGTTCCACTCCGTGGCCGCCAAGTACGACCTGATGAACGACCTTCTGTCGGGCGGCATGCACCGTCTGTGGAAGCGTTTCGCGATCGAACTGTCGGGCGTACGCGCCGGCAATCGCGTGCTGGACATCGCCGGTGGCACGGGCGACCTGACCAAGAAATTCTCGCACCTGGTCGGCCCGACCGGTCAGGTGGTTCTCGCGGACATCAACGAATCCATGCTCAAGGTCGGTCGTGACCGCCTGCTGGATGTCGGTGTTTCGGGCAACGTCGAGTTCGTCCAGGCCGACGCGGAAAAGCTGCCGTTCCCGGACAACCATTTCGACTGCGTGACCATCGCCTTCGGCCTGCGCAACGTGACGCACAAGGAAGACGCCCTGCGTTCGATGCTGCGCGTACTCAAGCCGGGCGGCCGCCTGCTGGTGCTGGAATTCTCCAAGCCGACCAACGCGCTGATGTCCAAGGCCTACGACGCCTACTCGTTCGCCTTCATGCCGCTGATGGGCAAGCTGATCACTAACGACTCGGAAAGCTATCGCTACCTGGCTGAATCGATCCGCATGCACCCGAATCAGGAAACTTTGAAGTCGATGATGGTCGACGCCGGTTTCGACCGCGTGACCTATCACAACATGACCGCAGGCATCGTCGCCCTGCACCGCGGCATCAAACCCTGATGCTGCTGACCGGGCTGCTCGCCAGCGTCGAACTCGGCCTGAACCGCGTGCTGCGTCTCGACAGCACGGCGCTGCCGCGACTGGCGCATCTGACCGGCAAAGTGATTGCCGTGGATTGCCGCAGCCCGGCGCTGCAACTGTTTATCCTGCCGAGCGACGAAGGCCTGATGCTGGCGTCCCGTTGGGAAACCGGCGTCGACTGCACCCTGCGCGCCCCGGCCTCGAGTCTGGTGAAACTGGCCCTGAGCAAGGACAAGACGGCGGTGCTGCACGCGCCGGAAGTCGAACTCGACGGCGACAGCGGCGTGCTGCTGGAGCTGGCGGGCGTGCTGCAGGACCTGGAGCTGGACTGGGAGTACGAACTCTCGCGCTGGCTGGGACCTGTCGCCACGCAACTGGTCGGCGGTCACCTGCGCAGCCGCGCCCGCTGGTATCAACAAGGATTTGCCAGCCTCAACCAGAACCTCGCCGAATACCTGGCCGAAGAATCGCGCACCCTCGTCGGGCAGCGCGAAGCCGAAGCCCGTTTCAGCGAACTGGACCGGATCAAACTCGATCTGGAACGTCTCGAGGCGCGCTTCGAGCGCCTTTCCCGATCCCTCGACCCAAGCGATAACGCATGAAGCTGCTCGCCGTCCGCCGTCTGTTGCGCATCCAGCGCGTCGTGATCCGCTACCGCCTCGATGACCTGCTGTTCGACCTGCCTTTGCCGTGGTTCCTGCTGGCGCTGCGCTATGTCCTGCCTTGGCGCTGGTTCCCGCGCAAGCCGCTGGACCTGAGCCGTGGCGCACGCCTGCGCCTGGCGTTGCAGGACCTGGGGCCGATCTTCATCAAGTTCGGGCAGATCCTTTCGACCCGCCGCGACCTGCTGCCGGAAGACATCGCCGATGAGCTGATGCGGTTGCAGGACCGCGTGCCGCCGTTCGATTCGCAGCTGTCGGTCAAACTGATCGAAGAGCAACTGGGCAAGAAGATCAGCGAAGTGTTCAGCCGCTTCGACGTCGAACCGCTGGCCTCGGCCTCGGTGGCGCAGGTGCACGCCGCGCAACTGAAGACCGGTGAAGAAGTGGTGGTCAAGGTGATCCGCCCGGGCCTGAAACCGATCATCGCTCAGGATCTGGCGTGGCTGTTCATCCTCGCCCGCGCCGCCGAAAAAGTCTCCGCCGACGCCCGTCTGCTGCACCCGGTGGACGTGGTCAGCGACTACGAAAAAACCATCTACGACGAACTCGACCTGTTGCGCGAGGCGGCCAACGCCAGCCAGTTGAAGCGCAACTTCGAAGGCTCGCCGCTGCTCTACGTGCCGCAAGTCTATTGGGACTGGTGCCGGCCGAAAGTGCTGGTGATGGAGCGCATCTACGGGATTCAGGTGACCGATCTGGCGACCCTCGCCGACCAGCGCACCGACATGAAAATGCTCGCCGAGCGCGGCGTGGAGATCTTCTTCACCCAGGTGTTTCGCGACAGTTTCTTCCACGCCGACATGCACCCGGGCAACATCTTCGTCAGCACCGTCAACCCGTGGAGCCCGCAGTACATCGCGATCGACTGCGGCATCGTCGGCAGCCTGACCCCGGAAGACCAGGATTATCTGGCCCGCAACCTGTTCGCCTTCTTCAAGCGCGACTACCGTCGCGTGGCGCAATTGCACATCGATTCGGGCTGGGTGCCGGCGGAAACCAAATTGAATGAATTCGAAGCGGCGATCCGTACCGTGTGCGAGCCGATCTTCGAAAAACCATTAAAAGATATTTCATTTGGCCAGGTGCTGATGCGCCTGTTCCAGACCGCGCGCCGCTTCAACATGGAAGTGCAGCCGCAACTCGTATTGCTGCAAAAGACCCTGCTGAACATCGAAGGCCTGGGCCGTCAGCTGTACCCGGACCTCGATCTGTGGAACACCGCGCAGCCGTTCCTCGAACGCTGGATGCGCGAGCGCGTCAGCCCGAAAGCCTTGCTCGGCAACGTCCAGAGCCAGTTCGAACAACTGCCGCACCTGGCCAACATGGCCCGCGATCTGCTCGAACGCATGTCCCAACCCCACGCCAACGACCCGCCACCGCCGTGGAAAAAGCGCAAGGACGACTGGTTCCTGCGCCTGCTCGGCAGCGCCCATCTGGCAGGCGGTACGATCCTCGCCGCCGGGGGCCCGATGCACGAACTGGGGCATTGGCCCGCCGGGATCATGGTGGCCGTCGGCTTGTATCTGGTCGTTCGCCGATAGCCAGTTCCGTGATCGGCTGGCACACTGTTTCAACGCCTGAGCCCGACTATTGAAGTGTGGGTTCGCTGTCGGAGTCGAAGATGAAAAACTGGCTGGACGAGATCAAGTGGGACGCCGATGGCCTGGTGCCGGCGATTGCTCAGGATCACAAGACCGGACGCGTATTGATGATGGCCTGGATGAACCGCGAAGCCCTGGAGCTGACCGCGGCGGAAAACCGTGCCATCTATTGGTCACGTTCCCGTGGCAAGCTGTGGCGCAAGGGCGAAGAGTCCGGCCATGTACAGACGCTGCATGAAATGCGTCTGGACTGCGACGCCGACGTCATCATCCTGATGGTCGAACAGATCGGCGACATCGCTTGCCATACCGGCCGTCAAAGCTGCTTCTACCGCGTCTTCGAAAACGGCGACTGGAAAACGGTCGACCCGGTCCTGAAAGACCCGCACGCTATTTACTCCGCAGGACACAAACATGAGTGACACTCTGACCCGCCTTGCTCAGGTGCTGGAAGAGCGCAAAGGCGCAGCCGCCGACAGCTCGTATGTCGCCAGTCTGTACCACAAGGGTCTGAACAAGATTCTGGAAAAAGTCGGCGAAGAATCGGTCGAAACGATCATTGCCGCCAAGGACGCCGCCGTCAGCGGCGACTGCAGCGACGTGATCTACGAGACCGCCGACCTGTGGTTCCACAGCATGGTCATGCTTGCCCAGCTGGGGCAGCATCCGCAGGCGGTGCTGGATGAACTGGATCGCCGTTTCGGCCTGTCCGGACACGTCGAGAAAGCCTCGCGCCCGTCCGCCTGAACAACTTCAAAAGAGGAACAGCAACATGGGCATTTTTGACTGGAAACACTGGATCGTCATCCTGGTGGTCGTGGTACTGGTGTTCGGTACCAAGAAACTGAAGAACCTCGGCACCGACGTTGGCGAGTCGATCAAGGGCTTCCGTAAAGCCATGAACGACGACGAAAAACCGGCCGATCCGACCGTCACGCCTGCTCAACCGGTACCGCCGGTACAGCCGCAAGCCACCGCTCAGGCCAACCCGCCACACACCATCGACGTGCAGGCGCAGAAAGTCGAAGAGCCGATCCGCAAAGACGTGTGAGCACTGACTAATGTTTGGTATCAGCTTCTCTGAACTGCTGCTCGTCGGCCTCGTCGCCCTGCTGGTGCTGGGCCCCGAGCGTCTGCCGGGCGCTGCACGCACCGCCGGCCTGTGGGTCGGACGGCTGAAGCGCAGCTTCAACGCGATCAAACAGGAAGTTGAGCGTGAAATCGGTGCCGACGAAATCCGTCGGCAACTGCACAACGAGCACATCCTGTCGCTGGAACAGGAGGCGCGGAAGATTTTCACGCCGGTTCAGCAGGAGCCGACGCCGGTAGAGCCTGTGGGTGAGCAGACGATTCACAGCCCTGCCGCTCCAACGCCAGCGGCACCTGCTGTAGCGCCAACCGAACCAGCGCCTGTCGTCGCGCCAGCCTCGGTTGAACACGTAGCCCCAACCGCCGCGCCGACCACACCAGCGCCTCACGACCCAACATTGCCGCCGCGAGCCCCATGAGCGATCTCCCCGAAAACGACCAGCACATGCCGCTGGTTTCGCACCTCACCGAGTTGCGCACCCGCCTGCTGCGTTGCGTCGCGGCGATCTTCATCATCTTCGCCGGGCTGTTTGCCTTCACCCAGCAGATCTACACCTTCGTCTCGACGCCGCTGCGTGAATACCTGCCCGCCGGCGCGACGATGATCGCCACCGACGTGTCGTCGCCGTTCCTGACGCCGTTGAAGCTGACGATGATGGTCTCGCTGTTCCTAGCGATTCCGGTGATCCTGCATCAGATCTGGGGCTTCATCGCACCGGGCCTGTACAAGCACGAGAAGCGTGTCGCAGTGCCGTTGCTGATCTCCAGCATCCTGCTGTTCTACACCGGCATGGCATTCGCCTACTTCTTCGTGTTCCCGCTGATCTTCAAGTTCTTCGCCTCGGCTACCCCGGCCGGCGTGGAAATGATGACCGACATCACCAGTTACCTCGATTTCGTCATGACGCTGTTCTTCGCTTTCGGCGTGGCGTTCGAAATCCCGGTGGCCGTGGTGCTGCTGGTGTGGATCGGCGTGGTCGACGTCAAATACCTGAAGAAGATCCGTCCGTACGTGATCATCGGCTGCTTCGTGGTCGGCATGATCCTGACCCCGCCGGACATCTTCTCCCAGACCCTGCTGGCCGTGCCGATGTGGATGCTGTTCGAAGTCGGCATCCTGTTCGGCAGTCTGGTCAGCAAACGCGAGCGCCCGGAAGAAACCGCCGACGATCACAACGACCAGCCGCCAGCGACTCAGCCATGAACCTGCTGCTGCTCGAAGAGGCCGACTTCATTGCGGCCGACCGCGTCGTGCTGCGTGATCGGCGCCTGACCCACATGCAGGAAGTCCACCGCTCGGAAGTCGGCGACAGCCTGCGGGTCGGGCGCATCAACGGGCTGATGGGCCCGGCCGAGCTGCTGCGCCTGGACGCGGGCGAAGCCGAGCTGCGGGTCACCCTCGATCAACCGCCACCGGCCAAACTGCCGCTGACCCTGGTACTCGCCCTGCCCCGCCCTAAGATGCTGCGCCGGGTGTTCCAGACCGTGGCGACCATGGGCGTGTCGAAGGTGATTCTGGTCAACAGCTACCGGGTCGAGAAAAGCTTCTGGCAGACGCCGTTCCTCGAACCGGAAGCGATCCGCGAACAGTTGATCCTGGGCTTGGAACAGGCCCGGGACACGGTGCTGCCGGAAATCATCATCGAGAAGCGCTTCAAGCCGTTCGTCGAAGATCGCCTGCCGGCCATCACCGACGGCACCCTCGGTCTGGTCGGCCATCCGGGCAACTTTCCGCCCTGCCCCCGCGCCCTGAACGAACAGGTAACCCTGGCCATCGGCCCCGAGGGTGGCTGGATTCCCTACGAAATCGATCTGCTGGCCAAGGCCGGGCTGCAACCGGTGCAACTGGGCGAGCGAATCCTGCGGGTCGAAACCGCCGTCACCGCACTGCTCGCCCGGCTGTTCTGAAGTCTTCGTCAGACAAAAGGCGTTACAGATTGCCATCATCCGGCCGATACCCTCCCCATAAGTCCAATTAGTGGTCCGAGGGAGTCGTCGCATGTACCGTTGGTTAGCCGAGAGTCTTGGAAACGTCAGCGTTAAACGTAAACTTGGAATCGGTTTCGGCCTGGTGCTGCTGCTGACCCTGTTGATCACCTTCACCGGCTGGACCGGCATGAGCGGAATCATCAGCCGGGGCGACAAGCTCGGCTTCATCTCCGGCCTCAACGAGCTGACCAAAGACCTGCGCCTTGCGCGCCTGGACTATGAAGCCCGTCGTGGCGAACAGGGCCCTGGCGCGGTCAACGACCTGCTTGGCAAACTCGACAGCGGCCTGCAAAGCGCCCGCAACATGATCGAGCAACCGTCCGACGTGGCCATGATCGATCAGCAACTGGCAGCGGTCGCCGAGTACAAACGCGCCTTTGCCGACATGACCCAGGCAACCGTGCAGCGGGAAGACGCCCGCAGCAAACTCGGCGCCAGCGCCGACAATGCCGTGGCCAAGGTCAGCGAAGTCGAGAAATCCCTGCTGCAAGGCGACAGCGTTGCGCAATTCAACAGCGTGATCGAGCTGAGCAAACTGCTGCAGCAGGCGCGCTATCAGGTGCGCGGCTACACCTACAGCGGCAAGGCCGAGGCCGAACAACCGGCGCTGGATGCCATCGCCGCCGCCCTGAACAATCTGGAAAGCCTGCCGAGCAAACTGCCCGATCAACACATCGCCAACCTGCAGCAGGCCACCGAATCGCTCAAGGCTTACCGCGCCGCCGTCAGCCAGTTCCGCGACTCCCAGGTGAACAACGCCAAAGCGCTGGCTCGCATGTCGGCCCAGGGCGACATCCTGCTCGACGTCAGCAAGAAACTCACCGAATCCCAGACCATCGTCCGCGACACCGATGCCGCACACGCCAAAAACATGCTGATGATCGCCACCCTGCTGGCCCTGGCCTTCGGTCTGCTCGCGGCCTGGGCGATCACCCGGCAGATCATCATTCCGCTGGAGCAGACCCTGAAAGTCGCCGAACGCGTGGCCGCCGGTGACCTGACCCACAATCTGGTGTCCCTGCGCCGCGATGAACTTGGTCAACTGCAACGCTCGATGCAGAGCATGACCCAGGGCCTGCGCGAATTGATCGGTGGCATCAGCGACGGCGTGACCCAGATCGCCAGCGCCGCCGAAGAGTTGTCCGCGGTGACCGAGCAGACCAGCGCCGGCGTGAATAATCAGAAAATCGAGACCGACCAGGTCGCGACCGCCATGAACGAAATGGCCGCCACCGTGCAGGAAGTCGCACGCAACGCCGAGGAAGCTTCGGAAGCAGCGGTCGCTGCTGACCAGCAGGCCCGTGAAGGCGACAAGGTTGTCGGTGAAGCCATCGCCCAGATCGAACGTCTGGCCGCTGAAGTCGGCCACTCCACCGAGGCCATGGGCGAGCTCAAGCGCGAAAGCGACAAGATCGGCAGCGTGCTTGACGTGATCAAGTCCGTGGCCCAGCAAACCAACCTGCTGGCCCTCAACGCCGCCATCGAAGCCGCCCGTGCCGGTGAAGCCGGACGTGGCTTTGCGGTGGTCGCCGATGAAGTCCGCAGCCTGGCCCAGCGCACTCAGAAGTCCACGGAAGAGATCGAAGAGCTGATCGTCGGCCTGCAGAACGGCACCCAGCAAGTGGCGACGATCATGGACAACAGCCGCACCCTGACCGACAGCAGTGTCGAGCTGACCCGGCGTGCCGGTGGTTCGCTGGAAAGCATCACCCGCACCGTTTCGGCAATTCAGGCGATGAACCAGCAGATTGCCGCGGCAGCCGAGCAGCAGAGCGCTGTGGCTGAAGAGATCAACCGCAGCGTGCTGAACGTGCGGGACGTGTCGGACCAGACCTCGGCGGCCAGTGAAGAGACGGCGGCCTCCAGCGTCGAGTTGGCGCGCCTGGGCACTCACCTGCAAACGCTGGTGGGCCGGTTCAAGGTGTAAGGGATGCTTGATCGCTTGATCGTTCCCACGCTCTGCGTGGGAATGCATCCTGTGACGCTCCGCGTCACGCTTGCGAAGGGACGCAGAGCGTCCTGAGCGGCATTCCCACGCAGACGGTTCGACGCCTCGACGTGGGAACGATCAGTGATAAAAAAACGCAGCCAATGGCTGCGTTTTTTTTGCCCTGCGTTTAGAGAACTTGCCGCAGGAACGCCTGGGCTCGCGGATCCTTCGGCGCATCGAAGAACTCCGCCGGCGAGGCGTCCTCCAGCAGTTTGCCGTGATCGAAGAACAGCACCCGATCCGCCACTTCCCGGGCGAAGCCCATTTCGTGGGTCACGCAGACCATGGTCATGCCTTCCACAGCCAGGTTTTTCATCACGTCCAACACTTCGCCGACCATTTCCGGGTCGAGGGCCGAGGTCGGCTCGTCGAACAGCATGACCTTGGGGTCCATCGCCAACGCCCGGGCAATCGCCACCCGCTGTTGCTGACCGCCGGACAGGCGCGACGGGTATTCGCGGGCCTTCTGGGCGATGCCGACCTTCTCCAGCAATGCCAGAGCCTTGGCTTCGCTTTCCTTCTGGCCGCGCTTGCGCACGACTTTCTGCGCCAGGCACAGGTTCTCCAGCACGGTCATGTGCGGGAACAGATTGAAATGCTGGAACACCATGCCGACTTCGCGGCGGTAGGCGTTGACGTCGGTTTTCGGGTCGGCCAGTTGCAGGCCGTCGATGCTCACCGAGCCGGAATCGAATTCTTCCAGACCATTAAGGCAACGCAGAAAGGTCGATTTGCCGGAACCGGACGGGCCAATCACCACCAGCACTTCACCCTTGGCCACGGACGTGCTGACGTTATCCACCGCGCGCACCACTTGCCCACGGGTGTCGAAGACTTTTACCAGATCGCGGACTTCAATCACTTTGCGCGAGCCTCCGCTCAAGCCGGCTGGCGATTTTCGACAGCGGCAGGTTGATCAACAGGTACAGGCCGGCGACGCAGAACAGGATCTCGAACGGCGAGAACGACGTGGTGATGACTTCACGGCCGCTTTTCAGCAGCTCGGTGATGGCGATCACCGACACCAGCGAGGTGTCTTTGACCAGACTGATGAACTGCCCGGCCAGCGGCGGCAGCACGCGTTTGAACGCCTGCGGCAACACCACATGACGCATCGACTGGCCGGCACTCAGACCCAGCGAACGCGCCGCTTCGTTCTGGCCACGGGCAATCGACTGCACACCGGAACGGATGATTTCCGCCACGTAGGCGCCGGTGAACAGCGACAGCGCGGCGATCCCGGCGAACTCCCGGGACAGGTTCATCACCGTGCCGATGAAGAAATAGAAAATGAAGATCTGCACCAGCAGCGGCGTGCCGCGCACCAGTTCGACATAGATCGTCGACAGGTCGCGCAGGGTCGGGTTGCTCGACAGCCGGCACAGCCCGGTGGCCAGACCGATCAGCAAGCCCAGCACGCCGGACACCACCGACAGCCAAAGCGTGGTCCACAGGCCCCACAACAGCGGACCCGCCGCCCAATGCCGCGTCACGCCCACGACGTCGCCTTCGGCCACATCGTCGCCCTGAGCGAATTGCAGGCTGTTTTCGTCGACGGTCAGGTGCTGCTCGTCACCGGCATCATTGCGCAGGGTGACCTGCGCGCTGCCGCCCTTGCGAACCAGTTCGCTGACGGTGGAAATATCGGTCGCGCGCTGGGTTTCCTCGGCCTGATAGGCGAAGTACTGCGGCACACGGTTCCAGCGCCATTCGTAGGACATCAGCGACGTGGCGTAATACAACGCGCCGGCCAGGCCGACCAGCACCAGCACGGTCAGGACGTGCCAGGGCCATTGGGCTTTTTTCTGTTTCATTGAATGTTTCTCTGATTCGCTCGTTCCCACGCTCTGCGTGGGAATGCATCCTGTGACGCTCTGCGTCACGCTTGCGAAGGGACGCGGAGCGTCCCGGGCGGCGTTCCCACGCAAAGCGTGGGAACGATCAGCGGGCGGGCCTTATTCCATGTCCTTGAGCCACTCGGTGCTCTTGAACCACTTGTCATGGATGCGATCGTAGGTGCCGTCTTCGTGGATCTGGTGCAGGAAGTTGTTGATGAAGTTGAGGCTGTCGTAGTCACCCTTCTTCAGACCGAAGGCCAGTGGCTCGTAGGTGAACGGCTTGTCGAGGAACACCAGTTTGCCGGCGCCGACCTTGTTCACCGCGACCACGTTGTACGGCGCGTCGTAGATGAAGGCATCAGCCTTGCCGTTGACCACGTCGAGCACGGCTTCCTGCTCGTTGTCGTAGCCGTGGTACTTGGCTTTGGAGATCAGCTTCTTGGCGACCATCTCGCCGGTGGTGCCGAGCTTGGAGGTGATGCGGTAGTCGGCGGTGTTCAGGTCTTTATAGGACTTGATGGTGCCTTCCAGCTCCTTGCGGATCAGCAGGGTCTGGCCGACCACGATGAACGGTTCGCTGAAGTTCAGGCGCAGGTTGCGTTCCTGGGTCAGGGTCATGCCGCTGCCGATCATGTCGAACTTGTCGGTCATCAGCGCCGGGATGATCCCGTCGTAGCCGGTGGAGACCAGCTCCAGCTTGACGCCCATGGCCTTGGTCATGGCTTTGAGGATGTCGACTTCGAAACCGATGATTTCGCCGCGCTTGTTGGTCATTTCGAACGGCATGTAGGTCGGATCCATGCCGACCTTCAACGAGCCACGCTTGACCGCGTCGTCGATTGCGCCGGCCTGCGCCGCATTGACTGCAACCAGTGCCGTGACGCCGACCAGCAGCATCGACAGATACTTCTTCATCTTCAAGTCCCCAAAACCATTGCGTTTGCGGCGCGAAAACCGACAGAAATGGACAAGATTGTCCGGGTGCGCCAATTCGGGGACGGATGCTAACGCACTCGATTTTTTGCACAAGGTTTAATGGACGATTTGTTTAACATTCAAGATTTACCCCCTCACCCCAACCCTCTCCCCCAAGGGGGGCGAGGGGGAAAGGGAGCCGATCTCTGTAAATTTCAAATCTGAGTTCGACCGAGATCTGTCAGGTCGATGTATTTCGAGAGAACAACTCAGTCAGTCCCCTCTCCCTCCGGGAGAGGGTTAGGCGGGCGGCGTTCCGATGAGGGGCTTTTCGGCAGGCAAAAAAAACCCCGCTTTCGCGGGGTTTCTTCATCAGGCCGGTTGCGCCTGCAAGCTCACAGGCTTGAGCGGCAGCAGCGGCGCGTGGGGATCGGCTTTCACCGAAGCCCGCCATGCGTCCAGCCACTCGGCGTGACCTTCAGCCCACACCTGCTCGTGCAGACGGGCCAGGGCCACCGGATCGCTCAGCAGTTGCAGGCGATCATGGTTGTTCAGCCCGGCCGGGCCGACCTTGATCGCGTGACGCACACGTTCCTGGCGCAGCCATTCGATCGGCTCGGCCTGACCGTGACGCGAGGTCGCCAGCGAGCACGCCAGGGCGTTCTGCTGTGGGTCGACCACCGCGCGGATGAAGCCGTCATTCAGTGCGTGCCAGCGGTTTTCGTGGGTGTACTGATCGGTGGCCAGCAGCGCCTGTGGCGGATTGTATTCCTCGGGGATGAGGAACAGGCTCTCGTCACGGGATTTGAGGCCCAGACCGACGCGGCTGGAAATCACCGACACCGGAATCGACAGCATCAGCGAACCGACGATCGGCACCAGCCACCACAGGAAGCTCGGGTTCAGCCAGATCACCAGCAGCGCCCAGAAGAAGCCCAGCAGGGTCTGCGGACCGTGACGCTTGACCGCTTCGCTCCACGGCGTGGAGTCGTCGTCACGCTGCGGCGAGTTCCAGGTCGCGGCCCAGCCGAGGAACGCGGCCAGAACGAAACGGGTGTGGAAAATCATCCGCACCGGCGCCAGCAGCATGGAGAACAGCATCTCCAGCAGCATCGACAGGGTCACCTTGAACTTGCCGCCAAACTCTTTCGCACCCTTGGCCCAGATCAGGATGATGCTCAACAGCTTCGGCAGGAACAGCAGCACGATGGTCGTCGAGAACAGCGCGATCGCCTTGTCCGGGTGCCATTGCGGCCACAGCGGATAGAGCTGACGCGGTTCGAGGAAGTACTGCGGCTCCATCAGCGTGTTCACCGCCAGCAGCGCGGTCGACAACACCAGGAAGAAGAACCACAGCGGCGCCGACAGGTAAGACATCACGCCGGTCAGGAACACCGCGCGGTGCACCGGGTGCATGCCTTTGACCAGGAACAGACGGAAGTTCATCAGGTTGCCGTGGCACCAGCGACGGTCACGCTTGAGTTCGTCGAGCAGGTTCGGCGGCAGTTCTTCGTAGCTGCCCGGCAGATCGTAGGCAATCCACACGCCCCAGCCGGCACGGCGCATCAGCGCCGCTTCAACGAAGTCGTGAGAGAGAATCGCACCGGAGAACGCACCCTTGCCCGGCAACGGCGCCAGGGCGCAGTGGTCGATGAACGGCTTCATGCGGATGATCGCGTTGTGTCCCCAGTAGTGGGATTCACCCAGCTGCCAGAAGTGCAGGCCGGCGGTGAACAGCGGACCGTACACGCGAGTGGCGAACTGCTGCATGCGTGCATACAGCGTGTCCATGCCCGAAGCGCGCGGCGCGGTCTGGATGATGCCGGCGTCCGGCGTGGCCTCCATCAGGCGCACCAGACTGGTCAGGCACTCGCCGCTCATGACCGAGTCGGCGTCGAGTACGACCATGTACTTGTAGTCACCGCCCCAGCGACGGCAGAAGTCGTCGAGGTTGCCGCTCTTGCGTTTTACGCGGCGACGACGGCGGCGATAGAAGATCTTGCCGAAGCCCTTGGCTTCGCGGCAGACGTCCAGCCAGGCCTGTTGCTCGGCAACGCAGATGTCGGTGTCGTTACTGTCACTGAGGACGAAGAAGTCGAAACGGTCCAAGTCACCGGTAGCGGCGACCGACTCGAACGTCGCGCGCAGACCGGCGAACACCCGAGGCACGTCTTCGTTGCAGATCGGCATCACCAGTGCGGTGCGCGCGTCTTTCGGAATCGGCTCGTTGCCGGCACTTTTACCGGAGATCCGGTATTTATCGTGGCCGGTGAGCAACTCGAGGAAGCCCATCAGCGCGGTCCAGAAACCGGCCGACACCCAGCAGAACAGAATCCCGAACATGATCAGGATGCTGGTCTGCAGCGCATACGGCAGCACTTGCGTGGCGGTTTGCAGCAGCGGTTGATGCAGGACTTCTTCCAGATCGACGAACGACCAGCCCTGGTACGGCATGATGCCTTTCATGTACCAGCCGGCGACGATGGTCTGGCCCAGCATCAGCACCAGCAGAATGTAGCGACGGATCGAACCGACCGTGCGCCAGCGCGCCGCCGGCAGCACGTTGGCGTCCTTCGGCGGTTGCGGCGGGTTGGTGCGGCCGGTCAGGCGGCGCCAGCCACGCACCAGGATGTTGGTGCGCCACGGCTCCGGCACGACCTTGGTCCGACGGATCGGCGGCGTGGCCTTCATGCTGACCCGGCCGCTGGCGTCGAGCACCAGCATTTCCGCGTCTTGCAGCTCTTCGGCGGTGCTCAGGATCAGGCGCTTGCCCACCGAAGCCTGGGCGGCTTCGGTCGGTGCGTCAAAGGTCTTGGACGACAGGCGTTCATGCAATTCGCTGAAGGACTGGCAGCCCGCGAGTTCCGCGCGCTGCTCGTCGGTCATCGGCAGATGCGCCAGGTACTCGGACAGAGTCTCTGGCTGTACTTGAGAGTTACTCATCGGCAGGCAACTGATAGCTCCAGGTCTCGGTCAGGACTTCTTCAGTCGGTGCCGATTCCGGTGTGGCTGGGGCCGCGTCCGCAGCGGCTGGCTGCTTGGCGTCTTTGTTGGCCTTGTCCTTGGCATCTGCAACCGGCTTGGCGTCGGCCTGTTTGGCCTCGGCGGCCTTGGCTTCCTTGTCGGCTTTCTCTTGTTGCTTGGCGGCAACCTTGTCGGCCTTGGCTACCGACGAATTGGACGTCGGTACCGAAGACTTGGCCAGATCAGCGGTCACCACTGGCTGCACCAGGGCTGCGCGCATCTCGGTGGACTTGCTCGGGTCCTTGATCTTCATCCGCAGGGTCAGGCGCCAGCCCTTGGTTTCCGGGTTGTAGCGCACGCTGTTCTCGACCAGTTCGGCGTTGTCGCCGACGCTGACCTGGCTGCGAACGTCCGCATCCGGAGCCAAAGCGGCCAGAGACGGGCCTTCGAAGTCGACCAGGTAGGCAACGCTGCCATCCGGCTGACGGATCAGGTTCGATTGCTTGACGTCACCGGTCGAACGCAGGGTCTGGTTGACCCAGGCGCTGTCCGGCGCGTGCAGCGCGGCTTCGTCGATGGTCCAGTGCATACGGTAGGCGAAGTCCAGCGGCTGGCCAGGCTCCGGCAGTTTTTCCGGGTTCCAGAACGCAACGATGTTGTCGTTGGTTTCGTCCGCAGTCGGGATCTCGACCAGATCAACCGTGCCCTTGCCCCAGTCGCCCTTCGGCTCGATCCAGGCGCTTGGGCGCTTGTCGTAGCGATCGTCGAGGTCTTCGTAGTGGCTGAAGTCACGGCCACGTTGCAGCAGACCGAAACCACGCGGGTTCTCGACGCTGAACTGGCTGACAGCCAAATGTTTCGGGTTGTTCAACGGGCGCCAGATCCACTCGCCGTTGCCGGCATGGATCGACAGACCGCTGGAGTCGTGCAGTTCACGACGGTAGTTGAGCACTTTCGACGGCTGGTTGGCGCCGAACAGGAACATGCTGGTCAGCGGCGCGATGCCGAGCTTGCCGACCTTGTCACGCAGGTACATCTGGCCCTTGACGTCGACAATGGTGTCGCTGCCCGGACGCAGGATCAGACGGTAGGCGCCGGTCGCACGTGGCGAATCCAGCAGGGCGAAGATCACCAGGTGTTTGTCACCCGGCTTCGGCTGCTGAATCCAGAACTCGCGAAAACGCGGGAATTCTTCGCCGGACGGCAAAGCGGTATCGATCGCCAGGCCACGGGCCGACAGACCGTAGGTGTGACCCTTGCCGACGACGCGGAAGTAGCTCGCGCCCAGCATGGTCATGATTTCGTCTTGCTTGTCCGCCTTGTTGATCGGGTACAGCACACGGAAACCGGCGTAGCCCAGTTGTTCGGTGGCCTTCGGATCGAACTGCAGGTCGCCGAAATCGAAACGGCTCGGATCGTATTTGATCTCTTCGACGGTGTTCGCGGTGATTTCGTTGATTTTCACCGGCGTATCGAAGTGCATGCCCTGGTGATAGAAGGACAGCTTGAACGGGGTCTTCTGGTCGGCCCATTCGGCCTTTTCGGTGCGGAAACGAATCTTCTGATAGTCCGCGAATTTCATTTCACGGAATTCGTTCGGCAGGTTGCTGCGCGGGGCTTCGAACTTCTGCCCGGCCAGCTCTTTGGCCTTGGCCGACACATCGTCAAGATTGAATGCCCAAAGCTGGCCGGCGCTGAGCAGGCAGAGTACTGCCGAGCCCGCTACCAGAGCGCTGCGCAAGCGTTTGGCAGACAATTTTGCTGCATTACAGGGACTAACAATCACGAGCAACCCTCGCCGAAAACAGATCAATAAACCAACGGCCAGATGAAGTGCCTGTGAGGGATTCGGTACAAAAAAACCGACCTTTCAGGACACCCTTGCCAAGTTGGCGAGCATTGTTCCGACTCCGCTGGGTCAAAATGATTCCCCAATCGGATCCGGACAAGTCTCTACCTAAGTCAAAATGGACCAACGAACGCTGATCCCCGTAGCGCGCGATTATCTAGTAGCCCGCGTGACAACGCATCAGGGGTAACAAAGTATTTATCGCGAAAATTCCCTGTTTTCAGTCGAAAAGCCCTTAAAAAGTTGTTTCAAGCACTTTCATGTCTGTAACAGGAAGGTTACCGGGCCATCGTTGACCAGGTGCACCTGCATATCCGCGCCGAATCTACCTGATGCCACTGTGCCATGCATCTGTTTCGCTTTGCTTAATAGATAGTCGAATAATTCTTCGCCCAGCGCCGGAGGGGCGGCGGTCGAGAAACTCGGGCGCAACCCGCTTTTGGTGTCGGCAGCGAGGGTGAACTGAGAGACCAGCAGCAACCCGCCGCCCACATCCGCCAGGGACAGATTCATCTTGCCCTCGGCGTCACTGAACACTCGATAGTTAAGCAGCTTATGCAGAAGTTTGTCGGCGCTGGCCGGCGTGTCGTCGGGTTCTACCGCCACCAGCACCAGCAAACCCTGATCGACACTGCCAACCACCTCGCCCGCCACTTCGACTCGCGCGCCTTTCACGCGCTGTAAAAGACCCTTCATGCTTCTTCGGGCGGCAGGTCGAGCAGACGACGGGCCATTTTGCTGGCGGCGCGCACCAGTGCATCGGTGATGCCCGGTTCCGAGGCAGCGTGGCCGGCATCGCGGATCACCTGCAGCTCGCTGTTCGGCCAGGCCTGATGCAGTTCCCAGGCGTTGTCGAGCGGGCAGATCACGTCGTAGCGGCCGTGGATGATCACGCCCGGCAGATGGGCGATCTTGCCCATGTCGCGAATCAGCTGGTTCGGCTCAAGGAACGCGTTGTTGGTGAAGTAGTGGCATTCGATCCGCGCGATCGACAAGGCGCGCTGCGGCTCGGAGAAGCGGTCGACCACCAGCGGGTTCGGCCGCAGGGTCGCGGTGCGCCCTTCCCACGTCGACCACGCCTTGGCCGCGTGCATCTGGGCGATCTGATCGTTGCCGGTCAGGCGTTTGTGGAACGCGCTGAGCAGGTCGTCGCGCTCGTCCAGCGGGATCGGCGCGAGGTAGTCCTGCCAGTAATCGGGGAACAGACGGCTGGCGCCGGCCTGGTAGAACCATTCGATTTCCTGCGGACGGCAGAGAAAGATCCCGCGCAGGATCAGGCCATGTACGCGCTCCGGGTGGGTCTGCGCGTAGGCCAGCGCCAGGGTCGAACCCCAGGAACCGCCGAACAGCACCCATTTGTCGATGCCCAGGTGTTTACGAATGCGCTCGAGGTCTTCGACCAGATCCCAGGTGGTGTTGTTTTCCAGGCTGGCGTGGGGCGTGGAGCGACCGCAGCCGCGCTGGTCGAAGGTGACAATGCGATACAGGTTCGGATCGAAGTAGCGGCGACTCTGGGCGTCGCACCCGGCGCCGGGACCTCCGTGGATGAACACCACCGGCAAACCTTCCGGTGAACCGCTTTCGTCGACGTACAGCGTATGGGTGTCATCGACGGCCAGATCGTGCCGTGCGTGAGGTTTGATCTGCGGAAACAAAGTCTGCATTGCGCGCTCCGTAAGGGGTCGAGGTCATCCCTGAGGGGACTTCTATTATTCTGCCGTCCGGCATCATAAACCCGATTTACGTCAATGAGCATGCCCGTGCGCTGTCACATTTTGTCAGCCATGAACCCCAGCAGGTTCTCAAAGAGACGATCGACCTCGGCGACCTGATTTCGCGCCCGCAGGCAGCCGTGAACCAGCCCTTCGCCGTAATGCAGCGCCGCGTCGACGCCCGCCGCGTTCAGCCGTTCGGCGTAGCACACGCCGTCGTCACGCAGCGGATCGAACTGCGCCACGGCAATCCAGGCCGGGGGCAAACCGCTGAAGTCCCCGGCCAGCAACGGCATCGCATAGGCGTTCGGCTTGGCGGTGCCGCGCAGGTACAAGGCGTGATAACAGTCGAGATCGCTGCTGGCGAGCAACGGCGCATCGGCACATTCGCTGCGCGACGGTAACTGCACGTCGCCTCCCAGCCCCGGATAGATCAAGACCTGCGCACCCGGCAGCGGCTCGCCGGCATCGCGCAGCGCCAGGCACAGCGCCGCCGCCAGATTGCCCCCGGCACTGTCGCCGGCCACCAGCATCCGTCCGGGATCGAACCAGAACGGCCCGCTGCGCAACGCGCGCCAGACGCTCAGGCAATCCTCGAAACCGGCCGGGAACGGATGCTCCGGCGCCAGCCGATAGTCCACCGCCACCACCATCGCCCCGAGCGCCATGGCCAGCTCGCAGCAGATGAAGTCATGGGAATCCAGCCCGCCGACCACCCAGCCGCCGCCGTGCAGGTACAACACGCACGGCCAGCCACTGGCCGATGGCCGGACAGGCGGGCGATACGAACGCACCGCCACCCCGCTCAACTGGAAATCCACCACCTCCAGACCCGCCGGCCGTTCGGGCGTGAAGGCGCGGCACATGGCGTCATAGGATTTGCGCAATCCGCCGAGGCTGCTGTCCTCGCTGGCAAAGCCTTCGGTTCTGGAAACGAAGGCTGCCATCGCCGGTGAAAGTGGATAAGTGCTCATCAGTTTTTCAGGCTGGCCTGAACCGTGGCCACGCCGTCCTTGCCGTCGAAACTGCTGACACCCGCCAGCCAGCGTTGCAGGTCTTCGGGATACTCACGCAGCCAGGTCTTCGCCACTTCCTGAGGTGTCTTGCGCTCCATGATCGGCACCATCAACTGGCTTTCCTGGGCGGCGGTAAAGGTCAGGTTTTCCAGCAGTCGATGGACGTTAGGGCAGCGCTCGGCGTAGTCCGGCGCGGTGACGGTGGAAACGGTGGCGGCGCCTTCGTTGGGGCCGTAGACGTCTTCACTGCCGGTCAGGTAGGTGATTTTCATGTTGATGTTCATCGGGTGCGGCGTCCAGCCGACGAACACCACGAACTCCCTGCGGTTCACCGCCCGCTGCACGGCGGCGAGCATGCCGGCCTCACCGGATTCGACGATCTTGAAATCCTTCAGGCCGAAATGGTTGGTTTCGATCATGGTCTTGATCGTGGTGTTGGCGCCACTGCCGGGCTCGATGCCGTAAATCTTGCCGCCGAGCTGATCCTTGAATTTCGCGATGTCGCCGAAGGTTTTCAGGCCTGCCGCCGCTACGTAATCCGGCACTGCCAACGTCGCCTGGGCGTCGGCCAGGCTGGGTTTGTCCATGACCTTGACCTGATTGGCGGCGAGGAACGGCGCAATATTCTTGTCCATCGCCGGTTTCCAGTAGCCGAGGAAGATATCCAGACGCTTGTCGCGGATGCCGGCAAAGATGATTTGCTGCACGGCGCTGGTCTGCTTGCTTTCGTAGCCGAGGCCGTTGAGCAGCACGTCGGCCATGCCGCTGGTGGCGATCACGTCGGTCCAGTTGACGACGCCCATGCGCACGGTTTTGCAGGAAGCATCATCGGAAGCCATGGCGCCGGCGCTGAGCAGCGCACTGCCGGTCAGGATTAACGCACAACGAGTGAACAGTCTTTTCATGTGGGATCGTCTCGTGCGGCAGCGGGTTATTGTTCGGATCGGTGTCTTCTTGCACCGTGGCCGAAACATTACGCAGCAGACGAGCGGGAAAAGCGAACTGTGGCGACCGGGATTTGCACGGTGGCGACGTCTCCCGATCGTTCCCACGCTCCGCGTGGGAATGCAGCCCGTGACGCTCCGCGTCACTGGACGCGGAGCGTCCCTTGAGGCATTCCCACGCAGAGCGTGGGAACGATCACAGCTGACTCAGTTGTAGTGGTTTTTGCCCCAGGCGAGCAGCCCTTGCAGCAATTCCTTCAGCACCACCCGCGTCGGCTCCGCCAGATCGGCGCGGTAGCGGAACGGTTCGAACTCTTCCATATACGTGCACTGGCCCAGCTCCAGTTGCACAGCGTGGATGTTTTCCGCCGGGTTGCCGTAGTGACGGGTGATGTGGCCGCCCTTGAAGCGCCCGTTCAGCACATGGCTGTAAGTGTCGTGGCGGGCGCAGATCGCTTCCAGTTGCGTGGCCAACTGCGGATCGCAACTGGCGCCGTTGAAAGTGCCGAGGTTGAAGTCCGGCAGCTTGCCGTCGAACAGGTGCGGGATGATCGAGCGGATCGAATGCGCATCGAACAGCAACGCGTAACCGAATTCGGCCTTCAACCGCGCCAGCTCTTCCTGCAAGGTGCGGTGGTACGGCGTCCAGATCTGCTCCAGATAGGTCGCACGTTCTGCTTTCGACGGCTCCTGACCTTCCTTGAACAACGGAATGCCATCGAACAGCGTCGCCGGGTACAGCCCGGTGGTGGCGCCGGCGTACAGCGGTTTGTCGTCGGACGGCCGGTTCAGGTCGATGACGAATCGCGAGTACTCGGCCGCCAGGGTGCTGGCGCCCAGTTCGGCGGCGAAATCGTAGAGCTGCGGAATGTGCCAGTCGGTGTCCGGCAGACTTTTCGCGTCCGGGATCAACCCGGCCTCGACCGCCGGGGTCAGGCGTACGCCGGCGTGGGGCATGCTGATCAGCAGCGGCACGCGACCTTGTTTGAAGTTCAGAACCTTATCCACAACCGCTCTCCTACAGACTTGATTCAACGCCGTGACGCACGACGCGTTTGTCCAGTTCACCACCCAGCCAATACGCCAGATCCGCCGGGCGGTCGATCTGCCAGGCGACAAAATCGGCGACCTTGCCGACTTCCAGCGAACCGTAGGTCTCGGCCATGCCCAGGGCTTGTGCCGCATGAATCGTGGCGCCGGCCAGGGCCTCTTCCGGGGTCATGCGGAAGCAGGTGCAGGCCATGTTCAGCATCAGGCGCAAAGACAGCGCCGGCGAGGTGCCGGGGTTGAGGTCGCTGGCGATGGCGATTTTCACCTTGTGTTTGCGCAGGGCGTCCATCGGTGGCAACTGGGTTTCGCGCAGGAAGTAGAACGCGCCCGGCAACAACACCGCGACGGTGTCGGACTCGGCCATGGCGATGGCGTCGGCCTCGTCCATGAACTCCAGGTGATCGGCGGACAATGCGTGGTAGCGCGCAGCGAGGCTGGAACCGTGCAGCGACGACAATTGCTCGGCGTGCAGCTTCACCGGCAGACCGAGTTTTTGCGCGGCGATGAACACCCGCTCGACCTGCTCCGGGGAGAACGCCAGGTATTCGCAGAACGCATCCACCGCATCGACCAGCCCTTCGGCGGCCAGCGCAGGGAGCATCTCGGCGCAGATGTGATCGATGTAAGCGTCGGCGCGATCCTTGTATTCCGGCGGCAAGGCGTGGGCAGCCAGACAGGTGCTGCGCACGCTGATCGGCAGCTCGGCGGCGAGGCGACGGATGACCCGCAAAATCTTGCGCTCGCTGGCCAGATCGAGGCCGTAGCCGGATTTCATTTCGACCGTGGTCACGCCGTCGCGCATCAGGCTTTTCAGGCGCTTGGCGGCGCTGGCGAACAGCTCGTCTTCCGAGGCTTCGCGCGTGGCGCGCACGGTGCTGGCGATGCCGCCGCCGGCGGCGGCGATCTCTGCATAGCTGACGCCTTGCAGGCGCTTCTCGAATTCGCCGCTGCGGTTGCCGCCGAACACGGTGTGGGTGTGGCAGTCGATCAGCCCGGGAGTGACCCAAGCGCCTTGCAGGTCATTGACCGCCGGGTATTCGCCTGACGGCAATTGGCTGCGCGGGCCGATCCACTCGATGAGTGCACCGGACGTCACGATGGCCGCATCCTCGATGATCGAGTAGACGCCTTGCGCCATGGTTGCGACGTGGCAGTGTTGCCAGAGGGTTTTCATCCCAAGTCCTCGTCTTGCGATCGTTCCCACGCTCTGCGTGGGAATGCAGCCCGTGACGCTCCGCGTCACTGGACGCGGAGCGTCCCTTGAGGCATTCCCACGCAGAGCGTGGGAACGATCAGTAGTGGTTAAAGGCTAGGCAGCAGTTTCGCCGGAACCAGCTCCGTCAGCACCCGCGAAGCCAGCAGCTCGGTCGCCGCGTTGATATCCGGCGCGAAGAAGCGGTCCTTCTCGTAGAACGGCACTTCGCGACGCAGAATCCCACGGGCCTGTTCCAGTTTGGCCGAGGTCTTCAGGCCGTTGCGCAGGTCCAGGCCCTGCACCGCCGCCAGCCATTCCACCGCAAGAATCCCGCGCGTGTTCTCGGCCATTTCCCACAGGCGCTTGCCGGCAGCCGGGGCCATCGACACGTGGTCTTCCTGGTTGGCAGAAGTCGGCAGGCTGTCCACCGAATGCGGATGGGACAGCGCCTTGTTTTCGCTGGCCAGGGCCGCAGCGGTCACCTGGGCGATCATGAAGCCGGAGTTCACGCCGCCATTGGCCACCAGGAACGGCGGCAGTTGCGACATGTGCTTGTCCATCATCAGCGAGATACGGCGCTCGCTGAGAGAACCGATTTCGGCAATGGCCAGGGCCATGTTGTCAGCGGCCATGGCCACAGGTTCGGCGTGGAAGTTGCCGCCGGAAATCACGTCGCCTTCGGCCGCGAACACCAGCGGGTTGTCGGATACGGCATTGGCTTCGATGGCCAGCACTTCGGCGGCCTGGCGGAACTGGGTCAGGCACGCGCCCATGACTTGCGGCTGGCAACGCAGCGAGTACGGGTCCTGCACCTTTTCGCAGTTCTGGTGCGAGTCGGAGACTTCGCTGCGCTCGCCCAGCAGATCGCGGTAAGCGGCAGCGGCGTCGATCTGGCCTTTCTGGCCACGGGCGGCGTGGATGCGTGCGTCGAACGGCGAACGCGAACCGAGCACCGCTTCCACCGTCAGACCGCCCAGTGCCAGTGCGCCGGCGAACAGGTCTTCACCTTCGAACAGACCACGCAGCGCGAATGCGGTGGAAACCTGAGTACCGTTGAGCAGCGCCAGACCTTCTTTGGCCGCCAGGGTCAGCGGGGTCAGACCGGCGACTTTCAGCGCTTCGGTCGCTTCCATCCACTCGCCCTTGTAGCGCGCCTTGCCCTCACCCAGCAGCACCAGCGACATGTGCGCCAGCGGCGCGAGGTCACCGGATGCACCGACCGAGCCTTTCAACGGAATGTGCGGGTAGACCTCGGCGTTGATCAGGGCGATAAGCGCATCGATCACCACGCGACGGATGCCGGAGAAACCACGGCTGAGGCTGTTGACCTTGAGCACCATGATCAGGCGCACCAGCTCATCGCTGATCGGCTGGCCGACGCCGGCGGCGTGGGACAGCACCAGCGAACGCTGGAGGTTTTCCAGGTCTTCGCTGGCGATGCGGGTCGAGGCCAGCAGGCCGAAACCGGTGTTGATGCCGTAGGCGGTGCGGTTTTCCGCGAGGATCTGCTCGACGCAGGCCACGCTGGCTTCGATCTGCGCGCTGGCGCTGTTGTCGAGGGTCAGCTTGACCGGGTTCTGATAAACGTCACGCAGTTGGGCCAGGCTCAGTTGGCCGGGGATCAGGTTCAGCGCAGTCATTTTGTGCTCCTTTTGAGAGTTTATTGTTAACTCGCCAGACGCTCCGGAGATGTCCGTTGTCCGTCGCGTCTGCCCTTTTGGGGAGCCGCGCCTTGGCACGCTGGCGTGGGTAGTTTTCAGTGCAAATTCGGTAATGCGTTGTGCAGCAGATCCGTGTCTTTCAGAACGTTTGCAGCTGCGGCGATATCCGGCGCCAGCCAGCGATCCTGATCGTAGGCCGGGACCTTTTCGCGCAGCAGTCGCCAGGCGGTATCGGTGCCGGCGCCGAAGCGCTGTTCCTTGAGAAATTCAAACGCCTGGGCCGCCAGCAGGTACTCGATGGCGAGGATCTGAGTGCAGTTTTCCAGCGCGCGATACAGCTTCAGCGCGGCGTTGGTGCCCATGCTCAAGTGATCTTCCTGCAGGCCCGAGGTGACGTAGTTGTCGAGCACCGCCGGCTGCGCCAACTGGCGGTTTTCCGCGCACAGCGACGCGGCGACGTATTGCACGATCATCATCCCGGAGTTCACCCCCGGATTGGCCACCAGGAATGCCGGCAGACCGCTGACGTGCGGGTTGATCAGGCGATCCAGACGCCGCTCGGCAATCGAGCCGATTTCGGCCATCGCAATCGCCAGCAGATCCGCCGCCAGCGCCACCGATTGCCCGTGCGGGTTGGCCTGGGACATGACACGGAAGTCATCCGGCGTGCCCAGCAGCAACGGGTTGTCGGTGCAGCCGTTGAGTTCGGTTTCGATCTGTTTGATCGCGTGTTCCAGTTGATCGCGGGCGGCGCCGTGCACCTGCGGGATCGAGCGGATGCTCAAGGCATCCTGAGTGCGAATGCCTTTGCTCGCCGCGATCACTTCGCTGCCATCGAGCAAGGCGCGCAGATTGACGCCGACCTGCTGCATGCCCGGATGCGGTTTGAGCGCAATGATCTCGGCATCGAACGCGGCGATCTGGCCGCGCTGGGCTTCGAAACTCATGGCGCCGATCACGTCGGCCCATTGCAGCAGACGTGTGGCGTCGGCAATCGCCAGGCAACCGAGGCCGGTCATGCACGGCGTACCGTTGACCAGGCACAGACCGTCCTTCGCCCCGAGCTGAACCGGTTGCAGGCCCTCTTCGGCCAGCGCCTGCTGTGCAGACACGATCTGCCCGCGATAGCTGACATTGCCCACGCCCAGCAGCGCGATGCCGATGTGGGCCATGTGGGTCAGGTAACCCACCGAACCCTGGGACGGCACTTGCGGGGTGATGCCGCGATTGAGCAGCGCCAGCAGCGCTTCGACCACCCGGCGATGAATGCCGGATTTGCCGTGGCTGTAGTTGCGGATCGCAGCGCACAGGATGGCGCGGGTCTGCTCGTCGGCCAGTACCGGACCGACGCCGCAGGCATGGCTGAGCAAGGTGTTGCGCGACAGCTGGCTGAGCTGTTCGTCTTTCAGCGAGACGTTGCACAGCGCACCGAGCCCGGTGTTCACGCCATAGGCGCGCTCGCCGCTGGCGACGATGCGCTGGACGATGCCCTGCGCGTTTTCAATGCGCGCCCAGGTCTGCGCCGACAGCTCGAGCTGCGCGCCGTGACGGGCGACTGCGACCACATCCTGCCAACGCATCGGAGCGTCGGCGATAACGATTTTCTCAGCCTGGGACATCTAAAACCTCATTAACCTGATCGTTCCCACGCTCTGCGTGGGAACGCCGCCTGGGACGCTCCGCGTCCCGCTCTCACCGCAAGACTCAAGTCCTGCGCAATGGTGACGCGGAGCGTCACGGTATGCATTCCTACGCAGACGGTTCGACGCCTCGACGTGGGAACGAGCCTGCCGTAAACCTTTAAACCACAGCCGCCCGCCGCTGCACGAAACGGTCGACATACTCGTCCGCCGGCGAATGCAGGATCTCTTTCGGCGTGCCGACCTGGATCAGGCGGCCGTCCTTGAGGATCGCGATGCGGTTGCCGATGCGCACGGCCTCGTCGAGGTCGTGGGTGATGAAGACGATGGTCTTGTGCAGGGTCTTTTGCAGCTCCAGCAACTGGTCCTGCATCTCGGCGCGGATCAGCGGATCCAGCGCACTGAACGCTTCGTCCATCAGGATGATGTCGGTGTCCGCCGCCAGGGCGCGAGCCAGACCGACACGCTGGCGCATGCCGCCGGAGAGCTGGTGCGGGTATTTGTTTTCGTAGCCCTTGAGGCCCACGGTGTTGATCCAGTGCAGCGCGCGCTCGGCGCACAGTTGCTTGCTCTCGCCGCGCACTTTCAGGCCGTAGGCGACGTTGTCGAGCACGGTCTTGTGCGGCAGCAGACCGAAGCTCTGGAACACCATGCTGATCTTGTGCCGGCGAAATTCGCGCAGGGCTTCCATGTCGTATTGCAGGATGTCCACGCCGTCCACCAGGATCGCGCCGCTGGTCGGGTCGATCAGGCGGTTGAAGTGGCGCACCAGGGTCGATTTGCCGGAGCCGGACAGGCCCATGATCACGAAGATCTCGCCGGTGCCGATGCTCAGGGACAAGTCATTGACCCCGACCACGCAACCGGTTTCGTTCAGCACCTGATCCTTGGTCTTGCCCTGGCCGACCATCGCCAGAGCGTCCTTGGCGCGGTTGCCGAAAATCTTGAAGACGTTTTTGACTTCGATCTTGCTCACGGTTGCGTTGCTCATTTGCTCACCTCATGCCGTGGCCGACCATACGCCTGGGTAATGCGGTCGATGACCACTGCGAGAATCACGATCGCCAGACCGGCTTCAAGCCCGCGTCCGACGTTGAGGGTCTGAATGCCCACCAGCACATCTTCACCCAGGCCACGGGCGCCGATCATCGAGGCGATCACCACCATCGACAGGGCCATCATGGTGGTCTGGTTGATCCCGGCCATGATGCTCGGCAGGGCCAGCGGCAGTTGCACGCCGAACAGTTGCTGCCAGCGGTTGGCACCGAAGGCGTTGATCGCTTCCATCACTTCGCCGTCGACCTGGCGGATGCCCAGATCGGTCAGGCGGATCAGCGGCGGCGCGGCATAGATCACGGTGGCGAAAATCGCCGGCACCTTGCCCAGGCCGAACAGCATCAGCACCGGAATCAGGTACACGAAGCTCGGCATGGTCTGCATGATGTCGAGCAGCGGCATCAGCACCGAACGCAGGCGATTGCTGCGCGCCGAGAGAATCCCCAGCGGTACGCCGATCAGCACCGAAATGACCGTCGCCACCATCATCAGCGCGAGGGTCTGCATCAACTTGTCCCACAGACCGACAGCGCCGACCAGGAACAACAGACCGACGATCACGGCGGTGGTCACGACTTTGCGCGTCGCATGCCAGGCCACGACGCCGACGATGGCCAGCATCAACCACCACGGCGCGGCGCGCAGCAGGCCTTCAAGATTGACGATGGCCCACAGCAGGGTGTCGGAGATATGACGGAACACATCGCCGTAGTTGGTGACCAGCGCATCGACCCAACCGTTGACCCAGTCGGCGATGGAAAAGGTAAAGCTTTCGGGAAACATAAGCGGCTCTCAATCAGGAAACTCAATCAAGCGATTGCGGCGAACACCCCGGCCAGCCTCTCGGTTGGCCGGGAGGAATTCGACCTACAGCGCCGCGTCGATTTTCTTGGCAGCGTCTTCACTCACCCACGCATGCCAGACCTCAGGATGTTCCTTGAGGAAGATTTTCGCCAGTTTTGGCGACTCGATACGTTCCTTCGCCATGCGGCCCAGGTTCTGGTTCAGCAGGTCGATCGGCAGGTTGACCTTTTCCAGCACGGCCACCAGTTCCGGCGCTTGCTCGTGGAAGGTCTTGGACAGACCGACCTTGATGGTCACGGTCTTGTCGACGCCCGGTTTCTCTTCCAGCTTCACCGCGTCGATCTGGCCCATCAGCGGGGTTGGCGACCAGTAGTAGAACAGGATCGGCTCGCCACGCTTGTAGCTCGACAGCACAGCCGCATCCAGCGCTGGACCTGTGCCCGGACGGAAGTTGGTGTAGCTGTTTTCGAGGCCGTAGCTTTTCAGCATTTCGCTGTTGTCCAGCTCGCAGGTCCAGCCGGCCGGGCAGTTGTAGAAGCGGCCCTTGGAAGGCTCTTCGGCGTCCTTGAAGATGGCGGCGTATTTGCCCAGGTCGGCGATGTTTTTCAGGTCCGGCGCCTTGGCTTCGATCTTGCGTTTGGCGTCGCCTTCGATCACGTAGCGCGGCACGTACCAGCCTTCGATCGCACCCACCACCGGGGCGCCGACACCGACGACCTTGCCGGCCTTCTCGGCCTTGTTCCAGACCTCGCTGCGGCCGACCCATTCTTCGGCGAAGATCTGGATGTCGTTGCTGCTCAGGGCGTTTTCCATGGTGATGGAGTTGCCCGGCAGGCTGTCGGTCTTGCAGTCGTAACCTTTTTCCAGCACCACTTGCAGCACGTCGGTCAGCAGCATGCCGCTTTCCCAGTTCAGGCCGGCGAATTTCACCGGTTTGCCGGACTCGCACCAGCCGGCGGCCTGGGTCGCGCCGGCGCTGGCCAGCAGGCCCATGGAAAGCAATGTGGTCAGCAGGGTCTTGTTCGATTTCATTGTTGTGACGCTCCTAATCATGAATTGGCTTACGGCAGTCAAGAGGCATCCAGCCCTGTCCACGTCCAAATCAGGCCTGCGCCGCAGCGCGACCGGCCCCGCTTGTTTTAGGTTGTACAACGCTGTCCTGCTCGACGGGCAGAATCAGTCGATCGGGTACGGTGCCGTGCCATTTTTTCGCGCAGACGTAGTACAGCGCTGCGGGCAGCACGAGACCGATGATCCAGGAAATATCCACATCCCCCAGGGCCGCCACCAATGGACCGGTATAGAACTTGGTGGAAATGAACGGCAGTTGCACCAGCACCCCGAACACGTAAACGCTGATACCGAGGAGGTTCCAGCGGCCGTAGCGACCGTTCGGATCCGCCAGTGCCGGCACGTCGTAGCGCTCGCGGGTGATGCAGTAGTAGTCCACCAGGTTGATCGCACTCCACGGCGTGAAGAACGCCAGCAGGAACAGGATGAAGGACTTGAACGCACCGAGGAACGAATGCTGGCCGAGCAGTGCGATCAGGGTCGCCGCGCCGACGATCACCAGCACGAACACCAGACGCTGCATGCGGGTGACCGTCAGGTGGCCACGGAAGCCGCTGATGATGGTCGCGATGCACATGAAGCTGCCGTAGGAGTTCAGGGTGGAGATGGTGACCTTGCCGAACGCGATGCTGAAATACAGCAGCGCGGCGGTGGCACCGGTCCCGCCCAGACCGACGATGTAGGCGACTTCATGACCGGCGAATTGCCCGTTGGCCGAAGCGGCCGCGAACACACCGAGGATCATCGCCACCTGCGCACCGATCACCGAACCGGCACCGGCGGCGAAGAAGGTTTTCACCGACGACACCTTGCTCGGCAGGTAACGCGAGTAGTCCGCCACGTAAGGGCCGAAAGCGATCTGCCAGGAGGCCGCGAGCGACACCGCCAGCAGGAAACTGCTCCAGCTGAAGTGGCGGATTTCCAGAAGTGCGCCGACGTCCACCTGACTCATCAGACGGCTGAACAGATAAACGAAAGCAATCACGCCAATGGCACTGGCGATGCGGCCGATCCAGTGAATCACCCGATAGCCAAGCACCGTGACCACGACGATGACGCTGGCGAAAAGCAGGATGCCAACGGTATCGCTGACCCCGAACAACTGGCCCAGCGCCTGACCGGACAACACCGTTCCGGTGGCGGTGAAGCCGAGGTACATCAGGCACACCAGCACGATCGGAATCGCCGCGCCGTAGACGCCGAACTGCACCCGGCTGGAAATCATCTGCGGCAGGCCAAGCTTCGGCCCTTGCGCTGCGTGCAGCGCCATCACCCCGCCGCCCAGCAATTGACCGATCAGCAGACCGATCAACGACCAGAACACATCGCCGCCCAGCACCACGGCCAGGGCCCCGGTGACAATCGCGGTGATTTGCAGGTTGGCACCCATCCACAGGGTGAACTGACTGAACAGACGACCGTGTCTTTCCGCTTCCGGGATGTAGTCGATCGAACGCCTTTCGATCAACGGTTTACTGCCTGCACGATCGGTGTTGCCCGCCATGATTCAACCTCTGTGGATTGTTCTGGTTATTGTTGTTGTGGCCCTGTGGGAGCGAGGGTGCCCGCTCCCGCAGATGTTCACTTGCCGGTGATCATCGGCAGGTTCAGCCCTTGTTCCTTGGCGCAGTCGATGGCGATCTGGTAACCGGCATCGGCGTGACGCATGACGCCGGTGCCCGGGTCGTTGTGCAGCACGCGAGCGATACGCTCGGCCGCTTCGTCAGTACCGTCGCAGACAATCACCATGCCCGAGTGCTGGGAGAAGCCCATGCCGACGCCGCCGCCGTGGTGCAGGGACACCCAGGTCGCACCGCTCGCGGTGTTCAGCAGCGCGTTGAGCAGCGGCCAGTCGGAGACGGCATCGGAGCCATCCTGCATCGACTCGGTTTCACGGTTCGGACTGGAGACCGAGCCGGAGTCGAGGTGGTCGCGACCGATCACGATCGGCGCCGACAGCTCGCCGCTGCGCACCATTTCGTTGAACGCCAGACCGAGCTTGGCGCGCAGGCCCAGGCCGACCCAGCAGATACGCGCCGGCAGACCCTGGAAGCTGATGCGCTCGCGGGCCATGTCCAGCCAGTTGTGCAGGTGGGCGTCGTCCGGGATCAGCTCTTTGACTTTGGCGTCGGTCTTGTAGATGTCCTGCGGATCACCCGACAGCGCCGCCCAGCGGAACGGGCCGATGCCACGGCAGAACAGCGGACGGATGTAGGCCGGTACGAAGCCTGGGAAATCGAATGCGTTTTCGACGCCTTCTTCCTGAGCCATCTGACGGATGTTGTTGCCGTAGTCGAAGGTCGGCACGCCCATCTTCTGGAAGTCGAGCATGGCTTTGACGTGGACGGCCATCGATTGCTTGGCGGCCTTGACCACAGCGGCTGGCTCGGTCTTGGCGCGGGCGCGGTATTCGTCCCAGGTCCAGCCGGCCGGCAGGTAACCGTTGAGCGGGTCGTGGGCGCTGGTCTGGTCGGTGACCATGTCCGGGCGCACGCCGCGCTTGACCAGTTCCGGAAGGATTTCAGCGGCGTTGCCGCACAGGGCGATGGAAACCGCCTTGCCTTCGGAGGTGTATTTGGCGATGCGGGCCAGCGCGTCGTCGAGGTCTTTGGCCTGCTCGTCGACGTAGCGGGTCTTGAGGCGGAAATCGATGCTGATCTGCTGGCATTCGATGTTCAGCGAGCAGGCACCGGCGAGGGTCGCGGCCAGTGGCTGGGCGCCGCCCATGCCGCCGAGGCCGGCGGTCAGGACCCACTTGCCGGTGAGGTTGTCGTTGTAGTGCTGGCGACCGGCTTCAACGAAGGTTTCGTAGGTGCCCTGGACGATGCCCTGGCTGCCGATGTAGATCCAGCTGCCGGCGGTCATCTGGCCGTACATGGCCAGGCCTTTGGCGTCGAGTTCGTTGAAGTGTTCCCAGGTTGCCCAGTGCGGCACCAGGTTGGAGTTGGCGATCAGTACGCGCGGGGCGTTGCTGTGGGTCTTGAACACGCCGACCGGCTTGCCCGATTGCACCAGCAGGGTTTCGTCTTCGTTGAGGTTGGTCAGGCTCTCGACGATCTTGTCGTAGCACTCCCAGTTACGCGCAGCGCGACCGATGCCACCGTAGACCACCAGTTCTTTCGGGTTCTCGGCGACTTCCGGGTCGAGGTTGTTCATCAGCATGCGCAGCGGCGCTTCGGTCAGCCAGCTCTTGGCGGTCAGCTTGTTACCGCGGGCGGCACGGATTTCGACGTCACGGAATTTAGTGCGGTTGTTGTCAGTCACGAAAAAGACTCCTCAGCGATCAATTCAAACCAACCCTGGCAGTGGGCAAGCAGCCTGTGCGCCTCAGTGCGCGACAAGCGAATCAGTGGACGCTGCGGAGAGTCTCGATCGACTCATACGCATACGTCTTTACTTGTACATACAAGCATATGCAATCGAGCGGCCAACTTGTTGGAGGGCTGTTCAATAAAAATTCCGAACAGGGCTGCAGAGCGCCTGAATCAAGGGCTCTGGCGTCCATGAAATTTTTCGCGGGGTGGATAGAGGGTGGCGAGAGGTTGTTACGAAAGCGTGGTTCTGCGCCACGCTGGGGCGTTCGGTAACAAGTTGGTGCGCATTTCGGGAACGTCGGGACGAAAAAAAACCGCTGCTTTAAAAGCAGCGGTTTTTGATCGTTCCCACGCTCTGCGTGGGAATGCATTCCATGACGCTCTGCGTCACAAAGCGGACGCGGAGCGTCCATGGCGGCATTCCCACGCGGAGCGTGGGAACGATCAGAAGGGAGGATCAGCGCGGGGACAGTTCGATCACGCAGCAGCCGGCATTGACGGCAATCTCCGTCAGCCCGGTGTTACCGTCCAGTTGCAGGCAGTCATGGTGGCCGAGTTGCGATGCACTGTCACTGACCGTGACCTCCAGCAGTTCGCTGACGCTGAAGACCAGCACGGTGCTCGCCGAACTGAAAAACCGCTGTTCGCCGTCCAGCCATTGCAGGCGTGCGCTGTAACGCTGGGGCGAGTAGATCAGGTTGAAGTCGCGGATTGCGCCACCGAGCAAGGTGCAGGACACCTGGCTCTCGCCGCTGAAGGCAAACGGGTCGAGGGGTAACAACGGCCGGGTATCGTCGCCGTCGACACAAAGGGTCATGCCGTCGCCCTGCAATACCGTGATGACCCGCTGGTAACCGGCGAAGGTCGAAAAGCCGCCGGATTCGGCGATGTCGGCAATCGACAGGCGCCAGCCAAAACCGTCGAGGCCGGCGCCGGCGTCACGGGTGATTTCCTCGGTGCTGCCGCCGCCGTTTTTCCACGGCATGCGCGGGTAGCCTTCGGCGCGTAATACCTTCAACTCTTTCATTTATGAAACCGACCTTCCAGACGATGACGAGAACCGGGGTGAATCAGGCGTGCCGCCGTCACCGGCTGACGACCCGACCACGTACGACGGCGGATCAGCAGGCACGGCTCGCCTTTTTCGATCTGCAGCAATTTGCATTCGGACGCTTCGGCAAGGATCGCTTCGACCACGTGCTCGCCTTCGGTCAGCGGCGCGACCTGGTTCAGATAGGCGTAAGGCGTTTGCAGGGTGAAGTCCTGCTTGAGATATTCCGGGGCGACCAACGCGTTGACGAAACGGTCTTCGATCTGCACCGGAATGTCGTTTTCGTAATGCACGATCAGCGAGTGAAAGACCTTCTGTCCTTCGCGCATGTCCAGCGCCAGCGCGCGTTCGGAACCGGCAGCCTCTTCTTCCAGAGTGATTACCTGACAGGTGTGGCGATGGCCACGGGAGGCGATTTCGTCGGCGATGTTGTGCACTTCGAACAGCGCGGACTGGCTCTTCGGTTCAGCAACGAAAGTGCCGACGCCTTGCATGCGCACCAGCAGACCGTCGGCGGTCATTTCCCGCAGTGCGCGGTTGATGGTCATGCGGCTGAAGCCCAGTTGGCTGACCAGCTCGCTCTCCGACGGCACGCGGTAATGGGGCGGCCAGTTACCGCTGTCGATCTGCTGGGTGATCATCTGTTTGACGCGGGCGTACAAGGGCGCCGGACTGTCGCCCATGTTCGCGGCCAACGGGGAGACTGGAGGCGGAGTCGGCACGGTGGATCCCTGTTCATTGGATGAAAGTTGCTAGCTTGCCGGAGTTTACCGGGCAGGCAAACGTCTGTATATGTATATACAAATAACACACGATGGGGTGCTGAACCATGTCCGCCTTCTTTGCCGAACGCGCGCTGCTGCCTAACGGATGGGCCAACCATGTACGTCTCGAGGTCAGCGCCGATGGCGTTTTGACCCGAATCCAGGCCGATTCCACCGCAGATGGCGCCGAACGGTTGAGCGGTCCGCTGCTGCCGGGGATGCCGAATCTGCACTCCCACGCGTTCCAGCGAGCGATGGCGGGACTGGCGGAAGTGGCCGGCAATCCCAACGACAGTTTCTGGACCTGGCGCGATCTGATGTACCGGCTCGTCGGAAAAATCAGCCCCGACCAGCTCGGGGTGATTGCCCGTCAGCTGTACATCGAAATGCTCAAGGCCGGTTACACCTCGGTCGCCGAATTCCATTACGTCCACCACGATAACAACGGCCAGCCTTACGCCGACCCGGCCGAGCTGGCGTTACGCATCAGCCAGGCGGCCAGCTCGGCCGGCATCGGTCTGACGTTACTTCCCGTGCTCTACAGCCACAGCGGTTTCGGCGGCCAGACGCCGAACGAAGGCCAGCGCCGTTTCATCAACAGCACCGAAAACTACCTGAAGCTGCAATCGCGCCTGCAACCCCTGCTGGCGCAGCAAAAGGCGCAGTCGCTGGGCCTGTGCTTCCACTCGTTGCGCGCGGTCACACCGCAACAGATCAGCGAAGTACTGGCGGCCAGCGACCAGCAATGCCCGGTGCACATCCACATCGCCGAGCAGCAGAAGGAAGTCGATGACTGCCTGAGCTGGAGCGGTCGTCGCCCGCTGCAATGGCTGTACGAAAACACCGAAGTCGATCAGCGCTGGTGCCTGGTGCACGCGACCCACGCCAACCCGGAAGAAGTCACCCTGATGGCCAACAGTCGCGCCATCGCCGGCCTGTGCCTGACCACCGAGGCCAACCTCGGCGACGGGATATTCCCGGCGGTGGATTTCCTCGCTCAGGGTGGGCGCATGGGGATTGGCTCCGACAGCCATGTGTCGTTGAGCGTGGTGGAAGAATTGCGTTGGCTGGAATACGGCCAGCGTCTGCGCGATCAGCGGCGCAATCGCTTGTATGGCGCGGATCAGCCGATGGTTGGCCGCACGTTGTACGACGCGGCGCTGGATGGAGGTGCTCAGGCGCTGGGCCAGCCGATCGGTGCGCTGGAGGTCGGCAAGCGTGCCGACTGGATTGTGCTCGATGGCAGCGATCCGTATCTGACCACGGCCAGCGGTGACGGGATTCTCAATCGCTGGCTGTTTGCCGGTGGCGATCGTCAGGTGCGCGACGTGCTGGTCAACGGTCAGTGGGTCGTGCGCGAGGGGCGACATGCCGGGGAGGAGGACAGCAATCGCGCCTTCACCCAGGTCCTGCGAGAGCTTTTGGGCTGACACAAAACCTCTGTTACTGATCGTTCCCACGCTCTGCGTGGGAATGCAGCCCGGGACGCTCCGCGTCCCAAAAGCGGACGCAGAGCGTCCATTGAGGCACTCCCACGCGGAGCGTGGGAACGATCAGAACAGGAGAAGTCAGTTGGACGTTTTGGCCATCTGCTGATCCGACGCCCGCCAGATCAGACGCGTGGTGTCATAACCCTGCTGGCGCGCCTTGCTCAGCAGTTCCTCACGCACCACACCGTTGACGGTCGGCGTGCGGGACAACAGCCACAGGTAGCGACGACTCGGGTCGCCCACGAGGGCGGTCTTGTAGTCATCGCTGACGTACAGCACCCAGTATTGACCCTTCGCCACACCCGGAATCAGGCGCGAGAACCAGGTATCGAACTCGACCCACAGCTTGTCGGTCTTGCCCGGCACCTGTGGATAAGCCGTGCCTTTGACCTCTTCCCACTTCCAGTCTGCCGTCAGACAGCGGTTGTACACCGCGATATTGCCGTCGGGCTTGAGCGAGTAACGGGCTTCGGATTGCGCGCAATTGCGCTGGAAATACATCGGCAGACGCGCCAGCTCGTACCAGGTGCCCTGGTAACGCTTGAGATTGACACTGTTGACCGTCTTCGGCGCCAGCGGATCTTCACCGGACGTGGCGCAGCCAGCCAATACCAGGCCGGCAAAAAGGACAAGCAATAACCGCTTCATTGTTTTTCTCCCGTGGGCGCGAAGCCCCGGTTTACTTCAGGCCTTGGCCGGAAAACATCAGCACTTTGTCACCGGCGTACTGCACGCTGATAAAGCTGTTCTTGTCGCCCCAGGTGCAACTGGACATGCCCAGCGCGCCCGAGCAATCGGTGGGCTTGCCGAGCAGCGTCTCGACTTCGGCCTTGGCCATGCCGGCCGAGAGCTTCGAATAGTTTTCCTGATTGACCTTGCTGCATGCGGCCAACAGCACGCAAAACGACAGAAGGGCGATAGATCGCAGCGACATGGTGTAACTCCTGGAGCGGAAGGGGGATGGCCTGGCGCCAACCAGAAGCTTAGAAGAGAAAACCCCTGTCTGGTTCCCTGGCAGACCGGCTATTTGTTAGCCCGCTCGTCCGGCATTCATCGGTAAATCAGACACTTTGTGGGGCTATTGAGCATTTCGTCGACTTTCACAAAAGCCGCCTAATCTTTGGCGCGCCACGGTCGAAATAAGAGCAGCGCAAAGCCCGATAGTGTGGCAAATTGCCGCCCTTTCTTGACCAGCCCCTTCGCGGTAGCTCTCTTAATGACCAGAAACATGAAATTCAGCCACAAGATCTTGTTGGCTGCCGCCCTTGTGGTGGCCGTTGCATTCGCCTGTTTCATTTTGTTCAACGACTATCGCCAGCGCGAAGCCCTGCAAAGCAGCACCGAAGCGTCGATGCAGGAACTGGGCAGCCTGACCACCAGCAACATCCAGACCTGGCTGGAAAGCCGCATCCAGTTGCTGCAATCGATGGCGCAACAGGTTGTCGCCGACGGCAACGCCCCGGCCAGCCTGAAACGCATCATCGACCTGCCCGCCTACACCGGCAATTTCCAGCTCAGCTACTTCGGCGGCGCCGACGGTGTGATGTTCTCGGTCCCGGCCGGCAACCGCGCACCGGATTACGATCCGCGCGCCCGTGGCTGGTACAAGGCCGCCAACGCTGCGCAACAGACCATCGTCACCGAACCGTACATCGCCGCCTCGTCGGGCAAACTGGTCATCACCGTCGCCACCCCGGTGCAGCGCCAGGGCCAGATGATCGGTGTGGCCGGCGCCGACATTGATCTGTCGAGCGTCAGTGCGATCATCAACTCGCTGAACTTCGGCGGCCACGGTCACGCGTTCATCGTCGGTGCCGACGGCAAGATCCTGATCCACCCGGACAGCAAGCTGGTGCTCAAGACCCTGGCCGAGGCCTACCCCAACGGCGCGCCGAAAGTCAGCCCGGGTCTGAAAGAAGTCGAGTTCGACGGCAAGACCCAACTGATCTCCTTCACCCGCGTCAACGGCGTGCCGTCGGCCGACTGGTACGTCGCGCTGGTGCTGGACAAGGACACCGCGTTCTCGATGCTCAGCGAATTCCGCACCTCGGCGCTGATCGCGATGGTCATTGCCGTAGTGATCATCATCGCCCTGCTCGGCATGCTGATCCGCGTCCTGATGCAGCCGCTGCTGACCATGGGCCGCGCCATGCACGATATCGCCGAAGGCGAAGGTGACCTGACCAAACGCCTGACCATTCACGGCAACGATGAGTTCGGCGCACTGGGCACCTCTTTCAACCGTTTCGTCGAGCGCATCCACACTTCGATCCGCGAAGTGTCGTCGGCCACCGGCCAGGTCAACGAAGTCGCCCTGCGCGTGGTCGCGGCGTCGAACTCGTCGATGTTCAACTCCGACCAGCAGGCCTCGCGCACCAACAGCGTGGCCGCCGCGATCAACCAGCTCGGCGCCGCCGCCCAGGAAATCGCCCAGAACGCCGCCCTCGCCTCGCAACATTCCAGCGATGCGCGCAGCCTGGCCGAAGACGGCCAGCAGGTGGTGGATAAAACCATCCACGCCATGCAACAGCTGTCGGCGAAGATCAGCGACTCCTGCGGCAACATCGAAACCCTGAACAGCAACACCGTGAACATCGGGCAGATTCTGGAAGTGATCACCAGCATCTCCCAGCAGACCAACCTGCTGGCGCTCAACGCCGCGATCGAAGCGGCCCGTGCCGGTGAGGCCGGTCGCGGTTTCGCCGTGGTCGCCGACGAAGTCCGTAACCTGGCGCACCGCACCCAGGATTCGGCGCAGCAAGTGCAGAAGATGATCGAAGAACTGCAAGTCGGCGCACGTCAGGCGGTCGGCATCATGACCGAGAGCCAGCGTGAGAGCGAAAGCAGCGTCGGCATCGCCAACCAGGCCGGCGAACGCCTGGGCAGCGTGACCCAGCGCATCGGCGAGATCGACGGCATGAACCAGTCGGTGGCGACCGCGACGGAAGAGCAGACGGCGGTGGTTGAATCGATCAACGTTGATATCAATGAGATCAACACGCTGAACCAGGAAGGGGTGGAAAACTTGCAGGCTACTTTGCGGGCTTGTGCGGATCTGGAGCAGCAGGCTGCGCGGTTGAAGCAGTTGGTTGGCAGCTTCCGAATCTAAGTCGTTCGAAGCCGTCTTCGCGCTTGAACCCGCGAAGACGGAACAACGCTAGACACGCTTGTCACCTCAGACTGACTCAGGACTGAATTAAGACTAAACTCAGTCCTAGTCCACTCAGCGAGGCGCAGCCCGTGAAGCTTTCATCCCAGATCAAACCCATCAGCTACCTGAAAAGCCATACCGCCGAAATCGTCAAAACGATTAGCGAAAGCCGTGAGCCGCTGGTGATTACCCAGAACGGCGAAGCGAAGCTTGTAGTCATGGACGTCAAAAGTTTTGAAGAGCAGGAAGAAACAATGGCTCTGCTCAAACTGCTTGCCATGGGAAATCGAGAAATTGAGGAAGGCAAGTACAGGGACGTTGAAGACGTTTTCGCAGAGTTGGACAGGATCGACCCCCAATGAGTTTGAAGGTCGTTATTCTTCAGTCCGCCGAAACAGATCTCAAAGATCTTCGCACCTACCTCATCAAACAGTTCTCACCTCAAACCTGGCATAGCACTTATGCCAGCTTGAAGATCGCTATTCGCAGTCTCGCATCCTTACCCTATTCAGGTTCCATTCCCGAAGAAATAGAAAGGCTGAACCTTGGTCAATATCGACAAGTCATCTCTGGCTTGAATCGCATCATTTATGAAGTCCGAGAGCAAACCATCTATATCCATATCATCGCCGATACGAGAAAAAACCTGCCTGCACTCTTGATGAAGCGTTTGCTTCAAGGCAATCCGTGAGTCTGATGCAGCTTCAGAAACTCGACCCCGGCTGCGAAAGAAACTCCAGCTCCTCAACCGTAGACTCCCGCCCCAACACCGCATTGCGATGCGGAAACCGCCCAAACCGCGCAATCACCTTCTGATGCCGCTCGGCATAATCCAGGTTGTCGGCAAACACCCCACGCTCCGCCTCCGGCTGCTCAGCCACCAGTTCGATGAATCGCGAGACCGCTTCATTCTGCACCGCGAGGTTTTCGCAGTGTTCGAAGACGAGGTAAATGAAGAGTCGCTGGATCGGTTTCAACTGCCGATCGAAGTCTGCGGCAATCCCCTGAGCCACCAGTTTCTGGGCCCGTAGATCACCGGAAAAAGCCTTGGGCGTATCGCGAAAGATCATTCGCGGGAGTTGGTCGAGCAGCAGCACCAGCGCCAGCCAACCTTCGGGATGTTGCGTCCACTCGGTCAATTCGCCAGCGAGGGCCTGATCGACAAAGACCCCGAAACGCTCACGCGCTTCGAGGTCCTGGCTGTCTTTCTTGCCAAACCACAACTTGCCCTTTTCAGCCGTTACATCCTTTGCCGATTCGGACTGACCGAACCACCAATCGAGCAACGGCTGCCAGGGCGCGGTCATGGTTTATTCCTTGTGGTAAGCCGTGGCGCGGGCGACTTCTTCTTTCGAGCCGAGGAACACCGCTACGCGCTGGTGCAGGCCTTCAGGCTGAATATCGAGGATGCGCTGGTGGCCGTCGGTAGAAGCGCCGCCCGCCTGTTCCACCAGGAACGACATCGGGTTGGCTTCGTACATCAGGCGCAGTTTGCCCGGTTTGGACGGCTCGCGGCTGTCGCGCGGGTACATGAACAGACCGCCACGGGTCAGGATGCGGTGCACGTCGGCAACCATCGCCGCGACCCAACGCATGTTGTAGTTCTTTTTCAGCGGGCCTTCTTCACCGGCCAGCAGCTCCGAAACGTAGCGCTGTACCGGAGCTTCCCAGTGACGCTGGTTGGACATGTTGATGGCGAATTCCTGGGTGGATTCAGGAATGGTGATGTCTTCGTGGGTCAGCACGAAGCTGCCCATTTCGCGGTCCAGGGTGAAGCCCTTGACGCCATTGCCCAGGGTCAGGATCAGCATGGTTTGCGGACCGTAGATCGCGTAACCGGCAGCCACCTGCTGGGTGCCTGGCTGCAGGAAAGCCTTTTCATTCAGGGCTTCGTTCTGGCTCAGGTATTCGTTCGGGCAGCGCAGCACGGAGAAGATAGTGCCGACCGGGGCGTTGATGTCGATGTTCGACGAACCGTCCAGCGGGTCGAATACCAGCAGGTAGGCGCCTTTCGGGTATTTGCCCGGGATCTGGTAGGCGTTGTCCATTTCTTCGGACGCCATGCCGGCCAGGTGACCGCCCCACTCGTTGGCTTCGAGCAGGATTTCGTTCGACAGCACGTCGAGCTTCTTCTGCACTTCGCCTTGCACGTTTTCCGTGCCCATGCTGCCCAGAACACCGCCCAGGGCGCCTTTGGACACGGCGTGGCTGATTTCTTTACAGGCACGCGCCACCACTTCGATCAGGAAACGCAGATCGGCAGGAGTGTTGTTGCTGCGGGTCTGCTCAATCAAATAGCGACTCAGGGTAACGCGGGACATGGACGGCTCCGGTGGAATGGGGGGCTAAAAACCCGCGCAGTTTACAGGGAGTCTGAAACCGTAGCGAGCAATGACGCCGGTAACGTGCGTCGGGGGCAATTCCTGCTATCAGACGTGATCGAACCGAGAGAGTTCAGGCACCGGATTCAGCGTAGATGCAAACCCGACGGGTGTGGAGGTCACACCCGTCATATTCAGGACTTGGCCGACGGCTTGCGCAGCAGACTGAAGGCCATCGCCGCCAGAAACAGCACGCTGAGCAGCAGCACCGCCCACAGGCCGAACTTCTTCCAGTTGGTGTCCGCCGTGGCCGAGGTGGTGGCCGTCGAAGTCTGGGTCGCCAACGCTTCGCCCTGCACCGTGGCCCTGCCCAGCGTGGCCAGTTTCTCCGGTTTGAAATCGGGGATCAGCGTGGTCAGCGGCAGGTTTGCCGTCTTCACGGTCGGATTGCCCAGCGCCAGGCTGTACGGTCCGTCGCCGCGCGCGAGGAAAATGACCTGAGTGGCGCGCACCGCGTATTTCACGCTCGGTGCCTGCTCGCCGAGACCGCCGCCGCGTTCGTCGACCGTCAGTTTCAACTGCTGCACGGTCTGGCCGTAGAGCTGCAATTCGTTCTGCACCACGTCCTGGCCATTCTGGGTCAGGCGATAGAGCAAGCCGCTGCTCAACGGTTGCCACGGCATACTGCTTTCGCGACGCCCCGACAGTGTCACTGGCGCCAGGCTGTTGGCCTGCTTCAGTTCGACCTGCACCCGCTCGATGTTCAGCCCCATCGGCAACTGCCAGGTGTATTCGCCGGGCTTGCCGCTGCTGCCGGCCAGTGCCGGCGACCAGACCAATGGCAGCGGCAGGTTGCGCGGGTCGCTGCTTTTCAGTTGCGCCGACGTCAGGACCGGCGCCGAGGCCGGCGAATCCCAGAGCAGACGCAGATACCGCGCCGATTGCCCGGGCAGCGCCACTTCATGTTGCTCGACCCGTTCGTCGGCAAAGGTCAGGCGCGCGACCTGGCCTTCGCCCCAGGCCTGCCAGTGCTGCAAGTCGTCGCTGGCCTCGATGCTGAAACGCTGGAAACCGTCGCGCTCGCTGGTCCAGTCGAGGATCAGTTGCTGCAACGGCGCCTTGATCGCACTCGCGTCGAGCAGCCAGCCACGCAGCACTTCCTCGCCCGCTTCCAGTTGGCTGGACGGCTGCACCTCCACCAGCGTGCCGGTGGTGGTGGATTGCACGCGCACACTCGGCGCGCGCTCGGTGGCATCCGCCGAGTTGTACAGCGGGAACCACTTCACCTCATGCAACTGGCCATCATCGCGAGTCTGCGCCGATTCCCGGGCCAGCGCATAGGCCTGAGGCTCTCCGGCGGCGTTGAACACCCGCAGGTCGCTGAGATCGGTCTGGCGCGCCTGCAACTGCACGCTCAGCGGCAGTTCGAGTCGATACCACGGGCCTGCGCCACTGACCGACAACGGCACCTGCGCGACGAAGTCCGCCGGTTTTTCCTGGGCGCCGGCCGCCATGGCCACGCCCAGCAACAGCCACCCGAGATTAAGCTTGCGACTCAAGACGACACTCCTTCGGTTTCCGGGGCCGACTGGTCCGCCGCCGGTGCAGCTTCGACGCGTTTGGGCGGCAGCGGCGCAAAATAGCCCACCACCAGCAACAACACACCAACGCCGATGAACGAGACGATCCGGGCCAGTCCGCCACGGTTGCTCAATTCGACAAAAATCAGTTTGGCCACCACCAGCGCAATCAGCGCCGCGCCGATCAGCCACACTTCACGGCGATGGCGCAGGTGCCCGCCGATCATCAGCCCGAGCGCCATCAGCGTCCAGACGATGGACAAGCCGGCCTGCACCAGCATCGAGTCGAGCAACAGATCCAGCTCGAACGGAATCCCCGCCCAATGGTGCGCGGCGCGGGTCACCAGCGCGGTGCAGAACGCGAACAGCGAAACGCCAGCAATCAGTTGTGTCGCGTAAGCGGCATAATCCTGGCGGATCGACAACTCGGCGACGGCGCTGCGCGACCAGACGTAGACACCGAACAGCGCAAACAGCAGACCCAATTCCAGCGGGTTGAGCAGCGGCACATAAGGCAGCGGTTCGGCATTGCCATCGCTGACGCCATTGGCCAGCCAGAACCAGACCAGCATCAGCACCGCCAGCGGCGCCGCCGTATACAAACGGTATTGGCGAGGGAACGCTGCCACCGGCCATGGCCACTGACGCGGTGCGGCCATCAGCAACAGATACACGCTCGGCAGAATCGCCCAGCCCAGCCAGCGCCAGGCGTTGTACTGCTCGGACAACAGCAGCAGTCCGTAGCGCAATTCCAGCGCCAGCACGCCGATCAGCAGCCAGCAACCGAGCACATGGGCCGTGCTCAAGGCCCGCGCCGGCAACATCGGTGCCAGACGTCGCAGGCTGATGAAATGCACAACGAACACCGCCGCCCACGCCAACCAGCCGAAATCCGCCGCCGGGTGATAACGCGAATGCCACGAGACCAGCAACACCAGCCCGGCCACCGGAATCAGCAAGGTGCAGAGTAGACCGAGCGACGGCCATTTCAGGCGCAAGGCCAACACCGCCCACAACGCGACCATCAACGCGGCGACCAGCAGCAATAGCGATTTTTCCAGATTCACCGGCGCAAACCGCATCACTTCGCTGAACCACGCCAGCGCCCACCAACCGGCGCCCCACACCAGCAACACGTCGGACAGTCGCTGCAAGCTCAGCACATCGAACGCCGAAGCGTGATTGCCCAATTGCAGGCGCCACGCCCCGATCATCGCCGCCAGGCCCAGCACCAGTGGCGTCCAGAATCCGCCATGGGCCAGCGGTCGCAGCCCCTCGCTGGACAGCGGCCCGAGCAACTCAGGGCCGGCGAGCAGAAACGCCGCGCCGCCGATCAGTTGCAACAGCAGACCGAACACAAAACTCACGCGCTGCTTGAGGTACAGACTGAGCCAGATGATCAGCAAACCACTGGCCGCCCACACCGCACTCGCGGTCTGCCATGGCAGCACGAACAACACCGCCAGATTGATCAGCACCAGACCCGCCAGCAGCACCACCGACAACCCGCGCAGCAGACGAACATCGCTGCGCACCATCTCGTCGCGCGCCGCCAGCAGCATGCCGGCGATCAACGCCAGACCGATCAACGTGGCGCTGAGCAGACCGCTCCAACCGGCGCTGAACACGGCCGCCGAATCCTCGCCCGCCCCTTGCAGGCGCAACAGGAACAACGCCCCGCCGAGCAGTTGCACGGCAAACGCGGTGAACAGGAACGTGCGCGATTGCAGGCGCAAGCCGACGAACAAGGTCGCCAGCCCGGCCAATGCCCAACTGATCGCCGTGCCCTGAATGAAGAAGAACAGCGGCGCCAGCAGATACAGGAAGGTCAGCCCCAGGCACGCCAGCACTGGCAAGCCCTGACGCTCCCACAGCGAGGTTTGCTCCGGCGACGCCTTGCGCAATTGATAGAAGCTGAACAACAACGCCGCGCCGAGCATCAATGCCCCCAGCGGCGCGCCGTCGAGCAGGCTGCTTTCGCCGACACGTAACTGGCTGAGAAACGCCAGCGCCGAGCCCAGTTGCAGCAGCAATGCGAAGGCCCGTGCCAACGGCCGTTGCTGACGCAAACCGAGCCAGAAAATCCCCGCGCCCTCCACCGCCCAGGCAGCGGACGTCCAGCGCGCATCCAGCCCCAGCGGAATCGCCAGGCTGGCGAAAATCACCCCGAGCGCCAGGCAAGTCTCGCCCAGCAACATCGCCCGGCCACCCATCAGCACTTTGGCCAGGGCCATGTAGATCATGCCCAGCGCCAGCGCACTGAACGCGGCAGCGAATTCCAGATGCTGGACCAGCGCGAATTGCAGGCCGAAACCCACCAGCGGCGGACCGAACAGCATCGTCCCGTCGACGTAGTCGCCCTTGCGCGCCGACCAGTGCAGCAGCGCCTCGCGATCGTCGTCCGCCGGGGCATCCGGCATGTCCAGCAACTTGCGTCGGGCGAACAGCAGACCGATGGCCAGGTACATCAGGAAGAAAAGAATCAGGAACGGCTCGGTGCTCCACAGCAGTTCCGGCGTGTACGAACGCAGGCCCCAGGCGAAACCGATGCCGAAGGTGCCCACGAAGCCGATCAGGTTGAGCAGGCGCCAGGCCTTGAACCAGGCGATGGCCAGAATGCCGGCGTTGAGCAGCGCGAAATAACTGAACAGCGCGACGTGGTTGCCGGCCCCGGTGGAGGTCAGGATCGGCGCGGCGAAACCGCCCAGTGCGGCGACGCAGGCCAGGGCCAGGGAATCCTGGGTGATGGCCAGAATGGCCGAAAACACCGTCACCGCCACCAGCAAGCCCAGCGCGGCAGACGGATCGAGCAGCGGATGCAGACGCATCGCCGCAAACACCGTCAGGTACAACACCGCAATCCCGGTGCCCTGCAGCATCAAGGCGTAACTGTTGTTGCGATGGCGCAACCACCAACCCAGCGCCAGCAAGCCCAGCGCTGCTGCCGCGACCCCGGCGTAACGCAATTCGATCGGCACCACCATGCCTTCGGTGGCGTAGCGCAGCAGAAAGGCCAGACCGAAGAACAACAGCACCACGCCGACCCGCAGCACAGTGTTGCCCCCGAACAGCCAGTTGCGCGCAGCGCTGATGCCGCGCTCGATGAGGTTCGGGCCACGGGGTTCGGCGGGTTGTCGGGGTTCAGGTTCAGGCGTAACGGCGTCCAGACGCCAGACATCGACCGGCAGCGGCTGACTGGATTCGCTGGCGGCGACGGCAACAGGTTCAAGTTCGGGAGGCAGTTCCCAGACCAGCTCGGGTTCAGCGGCAGAGGGTTGTTCAACTACCGTGACGGGCTCAACGACCGTTGCGCTGGCCGGGGCGACACTCGGCGGCGCTGGCGAATGCACTGGAGCGCCCTCCAGCAGAAACAGTCGCTGTTCGACGCCCTGCAACGCGATCTTCGCGTGATCCAGCTGACGCTGTTGCTCGGCGGCTTGTGAACCGAGCCGCGCGATACGCATCGCCTGGCCGATGGCGAGCCCCAGCAACGCGCCCAACAGCGCATCGCTGAACGACTCGTCGAGCAGCCAGCCGAGCAGCAGCCCGATCAACATGAACATCCATTGCATGGTCGATATCCCTGAGCAGCCCCGTGGCGGGGCGGAACCAAGGCTCAGTATATCGGCCCGGCCCAACAATCGTGGGGCCGGGCGCACATTTGTCGCTAAAAGTTACTCCAGTGCCTTCCAGATATCCGTGGCGTACTCGCGGATCGTCCGGTCGGAGGAGAACCAGCCCATGCGCGAAGTATTCAGCACCGCCGAACGCCACCAGTTATTGGCGTCGTGCCAGAGCGCATCGACGCGCATCTGCGCCTCCCAGTAGGAGTCGAAATCGGCGCAGACGAAGAACCGGTCGTAATCCACCAGCGAATCGATCAGCCCGGTGTAGCGCGACGTATCGTCCGGCGAGAACACTCCGCTGCGAATCGCCTGCAACACATCGTTGAGGCGATGGGACGCGGCAATGTCCGGCACCGCGCTGAACTCGTGGTTCTGCTTGCGCGCTTCGACCTGCTGGGCACTGAGGCCAAAGATGAACATGTGCTCGGCGCCGATGCTCTCGCACATTTCCACGTTGGCGCCGTCGAGGGTGCCGATGGTCAGCGCGCCGTTCAGGCCGAACTTCATGTTGCTGGTGCCCGAGGCTTCGAAACCGGCGGTGGAGATCTGCTCCGACAGGTCCGCCGCCGGAATGATGCTCTCCGCCAGGCTGACGTTGTAGTTGGGCAGGAACACCACTTTGAGCAGGCCACGCACGGTCGGGTCGTTGTTCACCACCCGGGCGATGTCGTTGGTCAGTTTGATGATCAGCTTGGCCTGGTGATAACTCGCCGCAGCCTTGCCGGCGAAGATTTTCACGCGCGGCACCCAGTCGATTTCCGGCTCGGCGCGGATCGCCTGATACAGCGCGACGGTGTGCATCAGGTTGAGCAACTGGCGCTTGTATTCGTGGATCCGTTTGACCTGCACGTCGAACATCGCCGCCGGGTTGACCGCGATCCCCAGCCGTTCATGGATCAGGTAAGCGAGGGCCTTTTTGCTGTGCAGACGCTGTTCGGCGAAGGCTTTGCGGAACGCTGGTTTTTCGGCGAACGGCTCAAGATCGAGCAGACGCTCTTCAGGGTTGTCCAGCACGTCGGCGCCAAGGGCATCGACCAACATCGACGTCAGCTCCGGGTTGGCCTGATACAGCCAGCGGCGGAAGGTGATGCCGTTGGTCTTGTTGTTGATCCGCTCCGGATACAGCTTGTGCAGTTCAGCGAACACGGTTTTGCGCATCAGCTGCGTGTGCAGCCCGGACACACCGTTGACGCTGTGAGAACCGAGGAACGCCAGGTTGCCCATGCGCACCCGGCGACCGTTGTCTTCCTCGATCAGCGACACCGCGCGCAGCACGTCGAAATCGTGGATGCCCTTGGCCCGCAACGAATCGATGTGCTGGGCGTTGATCAGATAAATGATCTGCATATGCCGCGGCAGCATGCGTTCCATCAGCCCCACCGGCCAGGTTTCCAGCGCTTCGGGCAGCAGCGTGTGGTTGGTGTACGACAGCGTGTCGACGGTGACTTGCCACGCCGCGTCCCAGGCCACGTCGTAGACGTCGACCAGTTGGCGCATCAGTTCGGCGACGGCGATCGAAGGGTGGGTGTCGTTGAGCTGGATCGCCGCATGATCGCCCAGGGTCAGCACCGAGGTATGCATGTTGCGGTGACGGCGCAGCAGATCCTGAAGCGAGGCGGCGACGAAGAAGTATTCCTGACGCAGGCGCAATTCCTGCCCGGCTTCGGTGCTGTCCGCCGGGTAAAGCACGCGGGAGATACTTTCGGCCCGGGCCACTTCGGCGACGGCACCGAGATGGTCACCGGCGTTGAAGCGCTCCAGATGCAGGTCTTCCATGGCCCTCGCCCGCCACAGGCGCAAGGTGTTGACGCTCGCCCCGCGCCAGCCGACCACCGGTGTGTCATAGGCAATCGCCCGGACGGTTTCCGCCGGGTGCCAGACTTGCCGGGACTTGCCGCTGGCGTCGGTGACTGTCTCGACGCTGCCGCCAAAGCCGATCGGGTAGACCACCTCTGGCCGCTCGAACTCCCAGGGGTTGCCGAAATCCAGCCAGTGCTCGGTCTGTTCCTGCTGCCAGCCGTCGACGATGGCCTGACGGAACAACCCGTGCTCATAACGAATGCCGTAGCCGTGGCCGGCGATACCGAGGGTCGACATGCTTTCCATGAAGCACGCCGCCAGCCGTCCGAGGCCACCGTTGCCCAGCGCCGCATCCGGCTCCAGGATGCGGATGCGCTCGAGATCGACGCCCAGTTCGGTCAAGGCTTCACGGGCGACGTCCAGCAAACCGAGGTTGCTCAGGCTGTCGTACAGCAAACGGCCGATGAGAAATTCCAGCGAGAGGTAATACACCCGCTTCTGGCCTTTGCGGTAAATCTGCCGGGTGTGGTCCATCCAGTGCTCGACCATGTGATCGCGCGCCGCCAGGGCGATGGCTTCGAACCAGTCATGGTCGAAGGCGTGATCCGGGTCTTTGCCCACCGCATAGGTGAGTTTGGTCAGGACGGCGTCGCGGAATGCGGCCACCTCTGCTTCGCGAACTAGTGGTTCTTGAGTCATCGATAGGACCTCGAGCGAGCGGGGAGTTGTCAGAGCCTAGACGGTCTGACCGACGGTAAGGGCTCTGGTTCGGCAGTTTTTACCGAGAGTGTGAGATCGACCGGCAATACTCTGGCGAATGCCTCAATGAATGCAGGGGCCGTGCCGAATTGTCGGACGATGTGCGCGCATGAAGAAAAAATCTGGCGAAAGGTTGTTCAAAAATCCACCCGTCCCGGTATGATCGCGCGCCCTGATGCACACGCCTGGTAAACCCCGATGATGAAGCCCAACCTGATCGCCGCAGCCGAGATCGACCGTCTCGATACCTGGGCCAAATATTCGGCCCCGATGTGCGGCTCGTGCGTTTCCAGCTGCTGCACGCTGCCGGTCGAGGTCAAGATCAAGGATCTGGTGCGTATCGGTGTGGTCGACGAGTTCGAACTGGGCGACCCGCCGAAGAACATCGCCAAGCGTCTGCAAAAGGAAGGGCTGGTCGAGCGCTTCAACCAGAAGTCGGGGATTTTCACCCTGCAGCGCATGAGCAACAACGATTGCTACTACCTGGATCGTAAGAGCCGCCTGTGCACCATTTATGACAAGCGCCCGGACACCTGCCGCAACCACCCTAAGATCGGCCCGCGCCCGGGTTACTGCGCGTACAAGCCGAAGGAAGTGGAGCGGGTGCAGAATTCGCGGTCGATCGAGCGGTTCTGATCCCGACGCCTGATTGATCGTTCCCACGCTCTGCGTGGGAACGCAGCCCGGGACGCTCCGCGTCCCAAGAGCCTAACGCGGAGCGTCCGCTGAGGCATTCCCACGCAGACGGTTCGACGCCTCGACGTGGGAACGAGACTTTCGAAAGCCAGACAAACAAAAACGCCCCCGATCTCTCGACCGGGGGCGTTTTTTTCAGCCTTGGCTAAATCTTACGCCTTGGCTTTCTTGGCAGCGCGGGTACGCTCGCTTTCGTCCAGGATCTTCTTGCGAAGACGGATGGACTTAGGAGTGACTTCGCACAGCTCGTCTTCCTGGATGTATTCCAGAGCCTGTTCCAGGGTGAAGCGAACAGGTGGGACCAGAGCGATGGTTTCGTCTTTACCCGAAGCACGCATGTTGTCGAGCTTCTTGCCTTTGGTCGGGTTCACACCCAGGTCGTTGTCGCGGGAGTTCTGACCAACGATCTGACCGTTGTAGATCTCCTGGCCGTGTTCTACGAACAGCTTGCCACGAGCCTGCAGGGTTTCCAGGGAGTAGGTCAGTGCCTTGCCGGTTTCAACCGAAACCAGAACGCCGTTCTGACGGCCGGACATGTGGCCCGACTTCACTGGAGCGTAACGGTCGAAGATCGAGGTCAGGATGCCAGCACCGTTGGTCAGGGTCAGGAACTGGTTACGGAAACCGATCAGACCGCGAGCAGGGATGTTGTATTCCAGACGAACACGGCCCTTGCCATCCGGCACCATGTTGCTCAGGTCGCCTTTACGCAGACCCATCTCTTCCATGACCTTGCCCTGGGATTCTTCAGGGATGTCGATGGTCACGTTTTCGAACGGTTCCTGCTTCACGCCGTCAACTTCACGGATGATCACTTCAGGACGGCCCAGGGCCAGCTCGAAGCCTTCGCGACGCATGGTTTCGATCAGTACCGAGAGGTGCAGCTCACCACGGCCGGATACCTTGAACTTGTCAGCCGAGTCGCCTTCTTCAACGCGCAGTGCAACGTTGTACAGCAGCTCTTTGTCCAGACGATCCTTGATGTTACGGGAGGTCACGAACTTGCCTTCTTTACCGCAGAATGGCGAGTCGTTTACCTGGAAGGTCATGGAAACGGTTGGCTCGTCAACGGTCAGAGGCTTCATCGCCTCGACGTTGTTGATGTCGCACAGGGTGTCGGAGATGAACAGCTCGTCGAAACCGCTGATGCAGACGATGTCGCCGGCCGCTGCTTCTTCAACGTCAACGCGGTGCAGACCGTGGTGACCCATCAGCTTCAGGATACGACCGTTGCGGCGCTTGCCGTCGGCGCTGATAGCGACAACCGGGGTGTTCGGCTTGACGCGACCACGAGCGATACGGCCAACACCGATAACACCCAGGAAGCTGTTGTAGTCCAGCGCGGAGATCTGCATCTGGAACGGACCGTCACGGTCAACAGCCGGAGGCGGAACGTGGTCGACTACCGCCTGGTACAGCGCGGTCATGTCTTCGCCCATGGCGGTGTGGTCCAGACCGGCAATGCCGTTCAGGGCCGAAGCGTAAACAACCTGGAAGTCCAGTTGTTCTTCGGTGGCGCCCAGGTTGTCGAACAGATCGAAGATCTGGTCCAGAACCCAGTCAGGACGCGCGCCCGGACGGTCAACCTTGTTGATGACCACGATTGGACGCAGGCCGGCTTCGAAAGCCTTCTTGGTCACGAAACGGGTTTGCGGCATAGGGCCGTCCTGGGCGTCGACCAGCAGCAGCACGGAGTCAACCATGGACATAACGCGCTCAACTTCGCCGCCGAAGTCGGCGTGGCCCGGGGTGTCCACGATGTTGATGTGGTAGCCGTTCCAGTTGATGGCGGTGTTTTTCGCCAGAATGGTAATGCCGCGCTCTTTTTCCTGGTCGTTGGAGTCCATCACGCGCTCGTCGTTGAGCTCGTTGCGCTCCAGGGTGCCGGATTGACGCAGGAGTTTGTCTACCAGGGTGGTCTTACCATGGTCAACGTGGGCAATGATGGCGATGTTGCGTAGATTTTCGATCACTTGTGTATCTCGATCAGAGGATTCGGTTTGCTGACAAGTCTTGGCAGCGATTGACAGTAGTGTCCGGCATGGCCGTTACAGCTTGACGGCGGTGTCGGGGGGCCGGTGACGCAGGCCACAGGCAAACAGCCCCGGGCACTTAGCTCGGTCGATAAACGCGCACATTGGCATGCCCCTCACTGAGCAAATGGTGGGCATGCAGGCGACTCATCACGCCTTTGTCGCAATACAGCAGGTACTGGCGAGTAGGGTCCAGTTCCTTGAAACGAGCGTTCACTGCGTAGAACGGCATCGTCTGTACCTCTATGCCGACGAGCTCCAGCGGGTCATCCTCGGCGGCATCCGGATGACGGATGTCGATGACGATCTGACCGGCCAGCGCTTCGCTGACTTCTTCGATCTGCAAATCCTGGCCCAATTCGTCGATCACCCGATCGATCGGCACCAGTCTGGCGTTTGCGAGCGCACGCTCAAGCACCGCCATGTCGAATTCCTGCTCTTCGTGCTCGACCCGGCCACGCTTGGCGGCGGTCTTCGGGTTGACCGAGATGACGCCGCAGTATTCCGGCATGTGCCGGGCGAAATCACCGGTACCGATCTGGTCGGCCGTGTCGATGATGTCCTGCTTGTGGGCGACGATCAGCGGCCGCAGGACCAGTTTGTCGGTGACGCAATCGATGACCGACAGATTCGGCAGCGTCTGGCTCGACACCTGGGAAATCGCTTCACCGGTGACCAGCGCATCGATGTGCAGGCGTTCGGCAATGTTCGACGCTGCGCGCAACATCATACGCTTCAATACGACGCCCATATGACTGTCGTCGACCTTGCCGAGAATTTCGCCCAAGACTTCTTCGAACGGAACACTGACAAATAGCACGCGTTGCGAGCTGCCGTACTTCTTCCAGATGAAATGCGCGACTTCCATTACGCCCAATTCGTGGGCACGACCGCCCAGATTGAAGAAGCAGAAGTGCGTCATCAGGCCGCGACGAAGGATCTGGTACGCGGCAACGGTCGAGTCAAATCCGCCGGACATCAGCACCAGCGTTTGCTCCAGCGCACCGAGCGGGTAGCCGCCGATGCCATTGTGCTGGCTGTGAATCACGAACAACCGTTTGTCGCGAACTTCGATGCGGACTTCGATTTCCGGCTGCTTCAGGTCGATTCCGGCGGCACCGCACTCACGGCGCAGCTTGCTGCCGACATATTTTTCGACGTCCATCGAGCTGAACGCATGCTTGCCCGCACGCTTGCAGCGCACCGAAAAGATCTTCCCGGCCAGCGCATCGCCGTAGTGCTGCTTGCACTTTTCGGTGATGTCGTCGAAGTCGCCCAGCGGGTACTCGTCGATCTGCAGAAAGTGCGCGATGCCCGGCATGCAGGTCAGGCGTTCGCCCATCTCTTTCAAGGCCTTGGGGTCGGTGACGCGGGTTTCCAGCTCGAGATTGTCCCACACACCGTTCACCACCACGGCCGGGTCCAGGTCGCGGAGCACGGTGCGGATGTTCTTGGCCAGCTGGCGGATGAATTTCGTCCGGACAGGTCGGCTTTTGATGGTGATCTCGGGGAAGACTTTTACGATTAGTTTCATGAAAACAGCGCGCGCTGGGCCAGCCGAAAAAGGGGGGCGCGGATTATAGCGGAAATTGCTCAAGGTTTAACCAGTTAATGTGCAGAAGGTTTTGCACGCACCAAAACGGGTCATTTTTCGATTTGAGCGCTACATTAAAGGGCGAGATTTTTGCCTTTAAGGCGCTTTCGACCTTTAGAAGCGTGAATTTGGGGCAAAAAACCCATGCTGGGGCACTGGCATGCAATTTGCTCCCTTGTGAGGCAGGTTGCCTTGGCAGAGTATTCGCGCCGGCATCACCACTATTAAGGGCATCCACTACCCGCCCTAATTCACCCGGAGGACACTATGTCGAAGTCGGTTCAACTCATCAAAGATCATGACGTCAAGTGGATTGATCTGCGCTTCACGGACACCAAAGGCACTCAGCACCACGTGACCATGCCGGCTCGCGATGCGCTGGAAGACGACTTCTTCGAAGTTGGCAAGATGTTCGACGGTTCCTCCATCGCTGGCTGGAAAGGCATCGAAGCCTCCGACATGATCCTGCTGCCGGACGACGAAACCGCCGTTCTGGACCCGTTCACCGAAGAGCCGACCCTGATTCTGGTCTGCGACATCATCGAACCTTCGACCATGCAAGGTTACGATCGCGACCCGCGCGCCATCGCCCGCCGCGCCGAGGAATACCTGAAGACCACCGGTATCGGTGACACCGTATTCGCCGGTCCAGAGCCAGAGTTCTTCATCTTCGACGAAGTGAAGTTCAAGTCCGACATCTCCGGTTCCATGTTCAAGATCTACTCCGAGCAAGGCTCGTGGATGTCCGACCAGGACGTGGAAGGCGGCAACAAAGGCCACCGTCCAGGCGTGAAAGGCGGCTACTTCCCGGTTCCGCCGTTCGACCACGACCACGAAATCCGTACCTCCATGTGCAACGCACTGGAAGAAATGGGCCTGACCGTTGAAGTTCACCACCACGAAGTGGCAACTGCCGGCCAGAACGAAATCGGCGTCAAGTTCAACACCCTGGTGAAGAAAGCCGACGAAACCCAGACCCTGAAGTACGTTGTACACAACGTTGCCGACGCCTACGGCCGTACCGCGACCTTCATGCCGAAGCCTCTGTACGGCGACAACGGTTCGGGCATGCACGTTCACATGTCCATCTCCAAAGATGGCAAGAACACCTTCGCGGGTGAAGGTTATGCCGGCCTGTCCGACACCGCCCTGTACTTCATCGGCGGCATCATCAAGCACGGTAAGGCCCTGAACGGCTTCACCAACCCGGCCACCAACTCCTACAAGCGTCTGGTGCCAGGCTTTGAAGCTCCGGTAATGCTGGCCTACTCGGCTCGCAACCGTTCCGCCTCGATCCGTATTCCTTACGTCAACAGCCCGAAAGGCCGTCGTATCGAAGCCCGCTTCCCGGATCCGGCTGCCAACCCGTACCTGGCGTTCGCAGCACTGCTGATGGCCGGTCTGGACGGTATCCAGAACAAGATCCACCCAGGCGATGCTGCCGACAAGAACCTGTACGACCTGCCGCCTGAAGAGGCGAAAGAAATCCCGCAAGTTTGCGGCAGCCTGAAAGAAGCCCTGGAAGAGCTGGACAAGGGCCGTGCGTTCCTGACCAAGGGCGGCGTGTTCTCCGACGACTTCATCGACGCCTACATCGCGCTGAAATCCGAAGAAGAAATCAAGGTCCGCACCTTCGTACACCCACTGGAATATGAGCTGTACTACAGCTGCTGATCCGGTAGCGCCGCGCTACGCGGCGTGACAGAAAGAGGCCTCCTTCGGGAGGCCTTTTTTGTGCCCGCAATTTATCGCCTCTGATCGTTCCCACGTTCTGCGTGGGAACGCCTCAAGGGACGCTCCGCGTCCGGTGACGCGGAGCGTCACGGGCTGCATTCCTACGCAGAGCGTGGGAACGATCAACCGAATAATCTCTGGATGTGTGCAGGGGTTGGGCCAACCGCCGCGACTGGCCTATGCTGCAACCCATCGTTTTCGTTTCCGGTCGATTTCATGGGTCGCACCCTTCTCTGTATTTTGCTGCTGATCGCCCTGCCCGCCGCCGCGCAGATCTACAAGTACACCGATGCCAGCGGCAACACCGTGTACAGCGATCACGCGCCGGACGGCGTGCAGGCGCAGCCGGTGGAGTTGCCGCCGCTAAACAGCGTCCAGCCTCAGGCACCGAGCGCGCCATCGTCAGAAACGGTTAGCCAAGCGCCAGCGCGCAATGCCTATGAAGCGCTGGAGCTGACCGGCCTGCCTACCGAAGAAGCCCTGCGCGCCAACAACGGTACGTTCACGGTCAGCGTGCTGATCACGCCGCGCCTGCAACCGCCACATCAATTGCGTCTGCTGCTGGACGACGCGCCTTATGGCCAGCCGAGCAATGTGCCGATCCTGCAACTGGTGAACGTCGACCGGGGCGAGCATCGGCTGGCGGTGCAGGTGATCAATGGCGAGGCGATCATTCAGCAGAGCCCTGCGGTGGTGTTCACCGTGCAGCGGGTGCACAAGCCATGACGCGGGGATTGATTGCCCTGTGCCTGTTGCTGATCGCGTTTGACGCATCGGCCGAGGTGTTCACTTACATCGACGCACAGGGCAATCGTGTCTATACGGACCAACCGCGCGGCAACGCCAAGCGTGTGCCGCTGGCCACCAGCAATCGCATGGTCTCGAATCCGACCGCCGCCGCGCCGGTCGCGCCGTCGAAGCAATCAGCTGAGCCGACGCTGTTTCGCTACGACATGCTGCGCGTGCTGATTCCCGAGCCGGACGCGACCATTCGCAGCAGCGCCGGCGAGCTGATCGTCAGCGTCACCAGCGAGCCGGGCCTGCAAAAAGGTCATTTGTATCGCCTGCTACTGGATGGCCAGGCCGTCGGCGAACCCGGCCTGAGCCCGGTGTTCCCGCTGAGCAACATCGATCGTGGCAGCCACAACCTGTCGGTGGAAATCCTCGACGCCCAAGGCCGGACCGTGGAGAAAACCGCCAACCAGCCGTTCCACATGCAGCGCATTTCCCTGGCACAGAAGCGTCAGGTCAAACCGTGCGTCAGCGCCGACTATGGCGTGCGCCCGGAATGCCCGCTGAAAGACAAACCCGCCGAACCGAAAAATCCTTTCCTGCGTTTCTTCTGACGTCGTTCAGCTTTGCGCACTATATTGGTGCAATACGCTGCACCGTACTCACATTCCAACCCATTTTGGTTCGAAAGTACCCGCCAGAGCGGTTTGACTGCCACGCAAACGAGCGTCAAACGCCCGTTTCAGGGGTTGAACGCTTCTTTTCGGAGCCTTGGTTTGGTTTTTGCATTTTCCTCGCATCAGCGCTGTCTCCCTGCGCGCGCCATGCTCCAAAAGAGGTCCTCATGACCATCAGTGACGCACTGCATCGCTTGCTACTCGACAATCTGACCACCGCCACCATCCTGCTCGACAGCGAATTGCGCCTCGAGTACATGAACCCGGCGGCGGAGATGCTGCTGGCCATCAGCGGTCAGCGCAGCCATGGGCAGTTCATCAGCGAGCTGTTCACCGAGTCCACCGAGGCGCTCAATTCGTTGCGCCAGGCGGTGGAGCAGGCGCACCCGTTCACCAAGCGCGAAGCGATGCTCACCGCCCTCACCGGCCAGACCCTGACCGTGGATTACGCGGTGACGCCAATCCTCAGCAACGGCGCGACCCTGCTTTTGCTGGAAGTGCATCCCCGTGATCGCCTGTTGCGCATCACCAAGGAAGAGGCGCAACTGTCGAAACAGGAAACCAGCAAGATGCTGGTGCGCGGCCTGGCCCACGAGATCAAGAACCCGCTCGGCGGCATTCGTGGCGCCGCGCAACTGCTGGCCCGGGAACTGCCGGAAGACAGCCTGCGCGATTACACCAACGTCATCATCGAAGAGGCCGACCGCCTGCGCAATCTGGTCGACCGCATGCTCGGTTCGAACAAACTGCCGTCGCTGGCCTTGTGCAACGTCCACGAAGTGCTGGAGCGCGTCTGCCAACTGGTCGAGGCCGAAAGCCAGGGCTGCATCACGCTGGTGCGCGATTACGACCCGAGCATCCCCGATGTCCTGATCGACCGCGAACAAATGATTCAGGCGGTGTTGAATATTGTGCGCAACGCGATGCAGGCCATCAGCAGCCAGAACGAGCTGCGCCTGGGCCGCATCAGCCTGCGCACCCGCGCCATGCGCCAGTTCACCATCGGCCACGTCCGTCATCGCCTGGTGACCAAGATCGAGATCATCGACAACGGTCCGGGCATTCCGGCGGAACTGCAGGAAACCATCTTCTTTCCCATGGTCAGCGGCCGTCCGGACGGTACCGGGCTCGGCCTGGCCATCACCCAGAACATCATCAGCCAGCACCAGGGCCTGATCGAGTGTGACAGCCATCCAGGCCACACCACGTTCTCGATCTTTCTGCCACTGGAACAAGGAGCCACATCGACATGAGCCGTAGTGAAACCGTGTGGATCGTCGATGACGACCGTTCTATCCGTTGGGTTCTGGAAAAGGCCCTGCAACAGGAAGGCATGACCACCCAGAGCTTCGACAGTGCCGATGGCGTGATGAGCCGCCTCGCGCGCCAGCAGCCGGACGTGATCATCTCCGATATCCGCATGCCCGGCGCCAGCGGCCTGGACCTGCTGGCACGGATCCGCGAGCAGCACCCGCGGCTGCCGGTGATCATCATGACCGCTCATTCCGATCTGGACAGCGCTGTCGCCTCCTATCAGGGTGGCGCGTTCGAATACCTGCCCAAGCCGTTCGATGTCGACGAAGCCGTGTCACTGGTCAAACGTGCCAATCAGCACGCCCAGGAGCAGCAAGGCCTGGAAGTCGCCCCGACCCTGACCCGCACCCCGGAAATCATCGGCGAAGCGCCGGCGATGCAGGAGGTGTTTCGCGCCATCGGGCGCTTGAGCCACTCCAACATCACCGTGCTGATCAACGGTGAATCCGGCACCGGTAAAGAACTGGTGGCCCACGCCCTGCACCGCCACAGCCCGCGTGCGGCCTCGCCGTTCATCGCGCTGAACATGGCGGCGATCCCGAAAGACCTGATGGAATCCGAACTGTTCGGCCACGAAAAAGGCGCGTTCACCGGTGCGGCCAACCTGCGTCGCGGCCGTTTCGAACAGGCCGACGGCGGCACGCTGTTCCTCGATGAAATCGGCGACATGCCGGCGGACACCCAGACCCGACTGCTGCGGGTGCTGGCCGATGGCGAGTTCTATCGCGTCGGCGGGCATGTGCCGGTCAAGGTCGATGTACGGATCATCGCGGCGACCCACCAGAATCTGGAAACCCTGGTTCACGCCGGGAAATTCCGTGAGGACTTGTTCCACCGCCTCAACGTGATCCGCATCCACATCCCGCGCCTGTCGGACCGTCGCGAAGACATCCCGACCCTGGCCAAGCATTTCCTCAGCCGCGCCGCGCAAGAGCTGGCGGTGGAGCCGAAGCTGCTGAAAAGCGAGACCGAGGAATACCTGAAGAACCTGCCGTGGCCTGGCAACGTGCGCCAGCTGGAAAACACCTGCCGCTGGATCACCGTGATGGCGTCCGGGCGCGAGGTACACATCAGCGACCTGCCGCCGGAACTGCTGAGCCTGCCGCAGGACTCGGCGCCAGTGACCAACTGGGAACAGGCGCTGCGCCAATGGGCCGATCAGGCCCTGGCACGCGGGCAGTCGAGCCTGCTCGACAGCGCGGTGCCGGCGTTCGAGCGAATCATGATCGAAACGGCTCTGAAGCACACCGCCGGGCGTCGTCGCGACGCTGCGGTGCTGCTGGGCTGGGGCCGGAACACCCTGACCCGCAAGATCAAGGAACTCGGCATGAAGGTCGATGGCGGGGATGATGACGAGGGCGATGAAGGCTGAGATTCAGCGCCAACCTGCACCGCCGCAAGGCACCGTGACCCTTAATCGGGCACGGTCACCGGTCCGGGCTTGCACTGTAAACAGCTGAAAATCCCAACCTGTAAAAAGACGAAGGCCCCGTACTACGGGGCCTTCGTCATTGCGTCGGGCTTATTTGTTACAAATCGAGAAAACCTGGCACGCCCCCTGCAATAACTCCATCAGGTGATTCGATTCACCCACCCTTTCGGGGGCCTTGGTACAGGCAGGCCGGGGATTCCCCTCTTTACACCGGACTCATCGAGTCCACCCTTTTGGGGCCCTTGATACAGGCAGGTCAGGGGTTCCTTCTTTACACCGGCTCAGAACGCGATGCGATGAGCCCGCCCGTTTCGGGAACCTTGGTACAGGCAGGCCGGGGATTCCCTCTTTTATTGCTCCCGGAGATGGATCTCCAGCCGCCAGCGGTCATCGACCTCCTGGCCGGCCCAGTCGCCCTGCAGCGGCCGCGCCGCCACCAGCGTCAGCAACAATCCCCCGTCACTCAACCGCGTCCGCCAGTTCACGTCCTTGCCGTTGAACTTGAGCTGGCCTTTCTGCGCCTGGCCTTCGGCCTCGAACAACAGCGCAACGCTGCCATCGACGATCTCGCCATGCAGCTTCGGCTCGTTGTTGAACCAGACCGCCAGACCGCCATCGATCACCTCGACCTGCTGCAAAACGGTCGGGTCAGGTGTGGTCAAACGGCCGATCATCATCCCGACCATCACACCGACGATCGCCAGTGAGGCCATCACCCGCGGGAATAGTTTCGAACGCGGATCCGCTTGCGGCGTAGAATACGCGTCATCTTTACCTTCGGAGCCGTGCATGTTTCACGTCATCCTTTTTCAACCGGAAATTCCGCCGAACACCGGCAACGTTATCAGGCTGTGCGCCAACAGCGGCTGCCACCTGCATTTGATCGAACCGCTGGGTTTCGAGATGGACGACAAGCGCTTGCGCCGCGCCGGTCTCGACTACCACGAGTATGCCACCTTGCAGCGCCATGCCGACCTCGCCAGTTGCCTCGAAAGCCTCGGTCATCCACGGCTGTTCGCCTTCACCACCAAGGGTTCGCGGCCGTTTCACGATGCCGCGTTCGTCCCGGGCGATGCGTTCATCTTCGGCCCGGAAAGCCGTGGCCTGCCGCCGGAAGTGCTCGACGCCCTGCCCGGCGAACAGCGCTTGCGCCTGCCGATGCGCGAAGGCTGCCGCAGCCTGAACCTGTCCAATACCGTGGCAGTGGCCGTTTATGAAGCGTGGCGGCAGAACGACTTCAAATAACACCCTTGGATTGATCGTTCCCACGCTCTGCGTGGGAATGCAGCCCGTGACGCTCCGCGTCACTGGACGCGGAGCGTCCCTTGAGGCATTCCCGCGCGGACGGTTCGACGCCTCGACGTGGGAACGATCAGCCAAGAAAAAAGCGCCTGTAACGGCGCTTTTTTCGGTGTTGCATCGACCGCTTACTGAACAGTCGGAGTTTCGCCGGATTCCTGCATGCGCTGCAGCTCTTGCGCGTACAGGGCGTCGAAGTTCACCGGGGCCAGCATCAGGGCCGGGAACGAACCGCGGGTCACCAGGCTGTCCAGGGTTTCGCGAGCGTACGGGAACAGGATGTTCGGGCAGAACGCACCCAGGGTGTGGCTCATGGAAGCCGCGTCCAGGTTCTTGATCAGGAAGATACCGGCCTGTTGCACTTCAGCGATGAAGGCCACTTCTTCACCGTTTTTCACGGTGACGGACAGGGTCAGCACGACTTCGTAGAAATCACCTTCCAGGGCTTTCTGGCGGGTGTTCAGATCCAGAGAGACCGCCGGATCCCACTGCTGGCGGAAGATCGCCGGGCTTTTCGGGGCTTCGAAGGACAGGTCGCGTACGTAGATGCGCTGCAAGGAGAATTGCGGTGCAGTTTCTTCTTCGCTGGCTGCAGTGTTCTGTTGGTCAGTCATCTCAGATCCTTTCTGATCTTGGGTCTTTTAGGGTTCTTTACGTGTGCAGCAGGTCAGGCCTTGAGCAGCGCGTCGAGCTTGCCGGCGCGCTCCAGGGCATACAAATCATCACATCCGCCGACGTGGGTATCACCGATCCAGATTTGCGGCACGGACGTGCGTCCGGCCTTCTGGGCCATGGCGGCGCGCACCTGCGGCTTGCCATCGACCTTGATCTCTTCGAAGGCCACGCCTTTGTTCGCGAGCAGGTACTTGGCGCGCGAGCAGTAAGGGCAGTAATCGCTGGAGTAGACGATGACGTCGCTCATGTCACTTCACCAACGGCAGGTTGTCGCCTTTCCAGCTGGAAATCCCGCCGGACAGCTTTGCGGCGGTGAAGCCGGCCTTCATCAGCTCGCGGGCATGGGTGCCGGCGGTCTGGCCCAGGGCGTCGACCAGAATGATGGTCTTGGCCTTGTGTTTTTCCAGCTCGCCGATGCGGGCGGCCAGTTTGTCCTGGGGAATGTTCACCGCGCCAACGATGTGACCGGCGGCGTAGTCCTTGCTCGGACGGATGTCCACCACCACGCCGGCTTCCTTGTTGACCAGTGCGGTCAGCTCGCCCGTGCTCAGGCTTTTACCGCCGCCCTGCACCGTATGCGCCAGCAGCAAAGCCAGCAGTACGACGAAGATACCGACAAGAATGTAGTGGTTAGTGGCAAATTCAATCAGGTGAGCAACCATCGAAGGAGGTTCCAGGGCGTTAAAATGTCGGCCAGTATACACAGCCACTATGGTCGGCCAAACCCCGTCCGGCGGTGACGCCGCCGGAACTTCGCTTTAAACTCCAACTCCCTTTTCCATCGCCCTCTTCTTATTAGCCACGAGTGGATTCCATGACTACCACGCCTAAACCTTTGGTCCTGATGATTCTCGACGGCTTCGGTCACAGCGACAGCCCCGAATCCAACGCCGTCTATGCGGCCAAAAAGCCTGTGCTGGATCGCCTGTGGGCCACCGTGCCGAATGGCTTGATCTCGGGCAGCGGCATGGACGTCGGTCTGCCGGACGGCCAGATGGGCAACTCTGAAGTCGGCCACATGAACCTCGGCGCCGGCCGCGTGGTGTATCAGGACTTCACCCGTGTGACCAAAGCGATCCGCGACGGCGAGTTCTTCGAGAACCCGACCATCTGCGCCGCCGTGGACAAGGCCGTGGCCGCCGGCAAGGCCGTGCACTTCATGGGCCTGCTGTCGGATGGCGGCGTTCACAGCCACCAGGATCACCTGATCGCCATGGCCGAACTGGCCTTCAAGCGCGGCGCCGAAAAGATCTACCTGCACGCCTTCCTCGACGGCCGTGACACGCCGCCGAAAAGCGCCGCCTCGTCGATCGAACTGCTCGATGCGACCTTCCAGGCCCTCGGCAAGGGCCGCATCGCCAGCCTGATCGGCCGCTACTACGCCATGGACCGCGACAACCGCTGGGATCGCGTGGCCCAGGCCTACAATCTGATCGTTGACGGCAAGGGCGAATTCAACGCCGCCACCGCCCAGGAAGGGCTGGAAGCCGCTTACGCCCGTGGCGAGAGCGACGAATTCGTCAAGGCCACCAGCATCGGTGAGCCGGTGAAAGTCGAAGACGGCGATGCCGTGGTGTTCATGAACTTCCGCGCCGACCGCGCCCGCGAGCTGAGCCGCGTGTTTGTCGAAGACGGTTTCCAGGAATTCGAGCGCGCACGCCAGCCAAAAGTGCAGTACGTGGGACTGACCCAGTACGCCGCCAGCATCCCGGCCCCCGCAGCCTTTGCCCCGGGCAGCCTGGAAAACGTGCTCGGCGACTATCTGGCGAAAAACGGCAAGACCCAACTGCGCATCGCCGAAACCGAGAAGTACGCCCACGTGACCTTCTTCTTCTCCGGCGGCCGCGAAGAACCGTTCCCGGGCGAAGAGCGCATCCTGATCCCGTCGCCAAAAGTCGCCACGTATGACTTGCAGCCGGAAATGAGCGCTCCGGAAGTCACTGATCGCATCGTCGAGGCCATCGAGAACCAGCGCTACGACGTGATCGTGGTCAACTACGCCAACGGCGACATGGTCGGCCATAGCGGCGTGTTCGAAGCCGCAGTGAAAGCCGTGGAATGCCTGGACACCTGCGTCGGCCGCATCGTCGAAGCCCTGGAAAAAGTCGGCGGCGAAGCGCTGATCACCGCCGACCACGGCAACGTCGAGCAGATGGCCGACGAATCCACCGGGCAAGCGCATACCGCGCACACCACCGAACCGGTGCCGTTCATCTATGTCGGCAAGCGTGACCTGAAAGTCCGCGAAGGCGGCGTGCTGGCGGACGTGGCGCCAACCATGCTGAAACTGTTGGGCCTGGAAAAACCGGCGGAAATGACTGGCACTTCGATTCTGGTCTGATATCAAAAACGCCCTGTAATCAGCCTGAAACGGCTTTTTATGACGAACGCCTCAAAGCAGTTGGCTTTGAGGCGTTTTTTTTGCCGCGTCGGGCGGGCATACTAGGCCGTCCCTTACCCTGGTGCCGCCCGCCTCTATGCTTCGCGTCCTGATCGCCCTCGCTCTGACATGCCTGCTCCAACCGGCCTTCGCGGATGAGCGCGCGCAAACCCAACAGCAACTGGACGCCACGCGCCAGGACATTGCCGAGCTGAAAAAACTGCTGGGCAAGCTCCAGGAGGAAAAATCCGGGGTACAAAAGGAGCTCAAGGGCACCGAAACCGAGATGGGCAAGCTCGAGAAGCAGGTCGAAGCCCTGCAGAAAGAGCTCAAGAAGAGCGAGTCCGAGCTGCAGCGGCTCGATGCGGAGAAAAAAAAACTCCAGAGCGCGCGCACTGAACAGCAGCGACTGATCGCCATCCAGGCCCGCGCCGCCTACCAGAACGGTCGCCAGGAATACCTCAAACTGCTGCTCAACCAGCAGAATCCCGAGAAATTCGCCCGCACCCTCACCTATTACGACTACCTGAGCCAGGCTCGCCTGGAACAGCTGAAGAGCTTCAACGAAACCTTGCGCCAACTGGCCAATGTCGAAAAGGACATCGGCGTGCAGCAGGCGCAGTTGCTGGCGCAGCAAAGCGATCTCGACACTCGGCGCGAAGCGCTCGACAAGGTCCGCAAGGAGCGCCAGCAGGCCCTTGCCAAGCTCAATGACGACGTGAAAGCCCGAGACCAGAAACTGGCCGCCCGCGAGCAGGATCAGGCAGACCTGTCTAAAGTCCTTAAAACCATTGAAGAAACCCTGGCCCGCCAGGCTCGTGAGGCAGAAGAAGCGCGACAGAAAGCGCTCATCGCCCAGCAGGAAGCCGAAAAAAAGCGCTTGCGTGAGGCCGAGGCGGAAAACTCCGACGCCCCACGCAAACCGGTCAGATCGACACCCGGCGCCCTGGTATCCAGCGGCGGCGAGACCTTCGGTGGCCCTTTTGCATCAAGTCGGGGAAAACTTCCATGGCCGGTTGATGGTCGACTGCTGGCACGCTTCGGCGAAACCCGTGGCGACGATGCCCGCACCAAGTGGGACGGCGTGATGATCAGCGCCTCCGCCGGCAGCCAGGTGCATGCCGTACACGGCGGGCGCGTGGTGTTTGCCGACTGGCTGCGCGGTGCCGGGCTGCTGGTGATTCTCGACCACGGCAACGGTTTTCTGAGTCTTTACGGTCACAACCAGACGCTACTGAAGTCGGCAGGTGACGTGGTAAAAGCCGGTGAGTCCATCTCCACTGTGGGTAACAGTGGCGGCCAGGACACACCAGCGCTGTATTTCGCAATTCGTCAGCAGGGTCACCCGAGTGATCCGGCGCAATGGTGCCGTGCGCAAGGATAAGCACGCCATCTAATTCAGGAGTTCGTTCGACATGCTGCATTTGTCCCGCCTTACCTCGCTGGCCCTGACGATCGCCCTGGTGATCGGCGCGCCTCTGGCGTTTGCCGCTCAACCGGCTCCGGCCGTCGCTCCGGCAGGTACTGCCGCGACTTCCAAGGCGCCGTTGCCGCTGGAAGAGCTGCGCACCTTTGCCGAGGTCATGGACCGGATCAAGGCCGCCTATGTCGAACCGGTGGACGACAAGACCCTGCTGGAAAACGCGATCAAGGGCATGCTCAGCAACCTTGATCCGCACTCCGCCTACCTGGGCCCTGAAGACTTCGCCGAGTTGCAGGAAAGCACCAGCGGTGAGTTCGGTGGTCTGGGCATCGAGGTCGGCGCCGAAGACGGCTTCATCAAGGTCGTGTCGCCAATCGACGACACTCCGGCGTCGAAGGCCGGCATCCAGGCCGGCGACTTCATCGTCAAGATCAACGGCGCACCGACCCGCGGCCAGACCATGACCGAAGCCGTGGACAAGATGCGCGGCAAGATCGGCCAGAAGATCACCCTGACCCTGGTGCGCGACGGCGGCACGCCGTTCGACGTGACCCTGGCCCGCGCGGTGATTCAGGTGAAGAGCGTCAAGGCACAGCTGCTCGAATCCGGCTATGGCCTGATCCGCATCACCCAATTCCAGGTCAAGACCGGCGAAGAGGTTTCCAAGGCCCTGGCCAAGCTGCGCAAGGACAACGGCAAGAAGCTCAACGGCATCATCCTCGACCTGCGCAACAACCCGGGTGGTGTGCTGCAGGCAGCGGTGGAAGTGGTCGATCACTTCATCACCAAAGGCCTGATCGTCTACACCAAGGGCCGAATCGCCAATTCCGAACTGCGCTTCTCCGCCACCGGCAAGGACGAAAGCGAAGCGGTGCCGATGGTCGTGCTGATCAACGGTGGCAGCGCTTCGGCCTCGGAAATCGTCGCCGGCGCCCTGCAGGACCAGAAACGCGCCGTGGTCATGGGCACCACCAGTTTCGGCAAGGGCTCGGTGCAGACCGTGCTGCCGCTGAACAACGACCGCGCGCTGAAGATCACCACGGCGCTGTACTTCACACCGAACGGCCGTTCGATCCAGGCCCAGGGCATCGTCCCGGACATCGAAGTGCGCCGCGCCAAGATCACCAACGAGGCGGACAGCGACTACTTCAAGGAAGCCGATCTGCAAGGTCACCTGGGCAACGGCAACGGCGGCGCGGACAAACCGACCGGCTCCGGCGGCAAGGCCAAGGCGATGCCGCAGGATGACGATTACCAGTTGGCCCAGGCCCTGAGCCTGCTCAAAGGCCTGAGCATCACGTCCGGCCGTTGAGGATGTCTTTGCGTTTCCTCTTCGTCCTGCTGTGCTGTCTGGCGGGTGCTGCTCACGCAGAACCTGCCAGACCCACACCTCAAAAAGCCTACCTGACACTGATCATCGACGACCTGGGGCAGAACCTGCCCCGGGATCGCCGGGTGCTGGCCCTGCCCGGGCCTGTCACCACCGCGATCATGCCCGACACCCCGCACGCCACCGAATTCGCCCGCGAAGCCCATCGCGCCGGCAAGGTCGTGATCCTGCACATGCCGATGGACCCGGCCACCGGCCCGTTCGCCTGGCATCCCGAGCTGCCCATCGAAGAACTCGAAAAACGCCTGAATGCCGCGTTCAAAATGGTCCCCTACACCGCCGGCATCAACAACCACATGGGCAGTCGCATGACCGCACAGCCGGTGGCCATGGCGTGGTTGATGGGCGAGTTGCAGCGCCGCCACAAGTTCTTCGTCGACAGCCGCACCAGCGCCCGGACCGTGGCTGCGCAGCAGGCGCAGAAGATCGATCTGGCGAGTGTTTCGCGGGATGTGTTTCTCGATGACGAGCGCACAGAAGCGGCGATCCTGACTCAATTGCAGACAGCGATCAGTCTGGCGCACAAACAGGGTTCGGCGGTGATGATCGGGCACCCTTATCCACAGACGCTGGCAGTGCTGGAGCGGGAACTGCCGAAGTTGAAAGCCCAGGGCATCGAGTGGATCGACATCAAGCAGATGATCAGTGTGCGCAGCAATCGCGCCACGGCCGCGCATGGCAAAGACGGGATTTATCGGTAACAAACCGACACACGCCCATAAATAGTTACCGCCTGGCGCCTGCCCTCTTTCCGGATAGTCAGACCTGCCACAGGTCGCAACTCTTTCGAGTTGCCATTCAATTATCAGGATTGACTATGACTACCAACGACAATGCTTCATTGCGAGACAGGCCAATGGAGCCGATCAGGCTCGACAACCTGCTGATCAACTTCACCAGCGAATTCAACCGTATCTGGAACAGCAACGGCACACGGGCCAGGCCCGCCACCTTCTGGCGCCCTGCGCCGGCTCCCGATCTTCTGCCGGGATACTTTCCGCTGGGAGACATCCTCATCCCCAACAACACCTCCATCAACGGCGAAATTGTCGCCGCAGTGGTCTGCGAGGCAACGTTACAAGACCACGGTAACACCAGGGGCAAAGCACTCAGCCGACCCACCGACTTCGAACTTGTCTGGAAAGAATCCGGATCGGGAGCCGCCACGCGCACTTCGATCTGGCGTCCGATTGCGCCGCAAGGCTATGTCGCACTGGGTATGACCTGCTCCAGCGATCACGGCAAACCCTCACTCAACGCCATCCGTTGCGTCAGGGCCGATCTGGTCGTTGCTGCCGACCTCGGCGATCTGCTCTGGGATGACAAAGGCAGTGGTGCAAAGCTGAACTTCAGCGCCTGGAGCATTGATCCCCCGACCGCCGCGGCGGGCGAAATCTGCTTTGCGCCCGGTACCTTTATTGGCGCCCCGAGCCACAACAAACCGACAACCGGCCCTTTCGCGTATGCACTACGGATACCGATTCCGGTTCAAGTCAGCGCACCTGCAGAAGCTCCGGTACTGACTGCACACATCAATCCCGAAAGCGCAGTGGCGAAGGTCACGCAGACTGCCCGCCTGCCGTGGTTTGCAGTCAGCGATCACGCTCAACCCAATGATGGATTTCTCCACTCGCGTTACTACGATCTGAAAAGAACCGACCAATATGTGCTGGTCGGGTACGGCCGAAATACCACGGAGCAGGCTCAGTCGATCAAATGGAAAGCGCCAAGGGCGCAAAATGCAGCGGCCATGCGGCTATTCAATCGCCATACCGCCGTGGAATTCACCAAGGCCTGGCCGGCTGCGATGCCCAGTGATATCCGGGCAACAAAGTTCTCGGCGTGCCTGCCGCGGGATTTCACTCACACCGAAACGTCCTCCAGCGAGTGGAGCGAATCAGGCTCTCGGGTCGTCATCGCCATGGCGGCAAAACTCAAATCGGTCGCGGTGTATCAGATGGAAAGCCACTACGAGCTGGTACGGGAGGATGGCACTGAAGTCACCGTCCCGCTTGGTTACACCGATGACACCCGTCTTGTCATGAGTGAATACCCACCAGAAGCCGTCGAGACAGTAACCCCGATGCCTGTCATGGCGGCAAACCCGTCGACGGAAACCATCACGAGCGGCGCCGACGTTGTTGCGCAATCGTCGCCGGGCTCGTCGACCGCTACAGATAGCGCCCCATGATTTCGTCGACCACGCCTTCCTTGCGCATCTGATCGAGCGCGGTTTGAAGCTTGGCAACGGCTTCGTCCGGTACGTCCTTGTTCAGTGCCAGATACAACTCGGCGCTGTTGAAGCGCAGTACGGTTTTCAGCCCGGTCACGCCATCCTGCCGCGCCAGATAGCGCCCGGCCGGGTCGCCGGTGGCCCACAGGTCGATCTGGCCGCTGACCAGTTTTCTGGCGTTGTCCTGATCACGCAGCACCACTGCCGGCTTCAACCCCTGCTTGGTCAGGGTCTCGGCAATCGCATCGCCCTTGTAGGCGCCGATCTTGTATTTGCGCGCGTCGTTGAGGGTTTCGAGGGTGATCTTGCTGTCGGCCTTGGCCAGCATGACCCAGTCGTCCGGGCCTATCGGGCCGACCCACTTGAAGAGTTTTTCGCGATCCGGAAGCCGCGCCATGACGAACGCACCGTAGCCGGGGTTTTCCAGCGCCAGCTTGTAGACCCGCTCCCAGGGGAAGCGCAGGGTCAGGCTGTAACTGATGCCGGCACGCTTGAACATCTCGCGCACGATATCCGTGGCGATACCGTTGATGTTTTCGTCCTGGGCGAAATTCTTGCCGTTCTTCGCCATGTTGTACGGCGGGAAGTTTTCGGTGAGGAGCACCAGATCGGTGTCGGGACTTTCTTCGGCGTGGCCGGTGTTGATCAACAACACGGAGGCACTGGCGAGGGCGAGAAGCAGGCGTTTGATCATGTCGGGCTACCGAAATCCATGGCGTGCCCAAGAGTGCCTTGGGTACGCCATGCTGTCTACTGGCGTTATGACTTCATACCGATAAGATCTTCCATACCTGGAAAACCAGGCCTTGGGTAGTACATAACTAACACCGCCCCGCTCTTGATCCCTGGTTTATTGGCGTTACCAGCACCACCGTGGTGTTTTAACCGATAACTCAAGAGCGTTAACGATGTATTCAATCAAATTACTGTTGTTCGCCACATTAGGATTGTTCTGTGCCACCTGCATGGCGACCAATCACGACTACGGCGAAGGCGTTAAACGCCTGTTACCTGCAATCACCCTGGATAACCGCGATGGTTCACGCGATCACTGGCAGGGTATCGGTCGCCTGACGACCGGCTCCACTTGCACCGCTACCTTGCTTGATACACTGGAAAAAACTGGCGTCCAGCGCCCTCCGGCTTATGTTCTGACTGCTGGCCATTGCATCAACTTGTCCAACGGCCAAATCATGCAAAACCAACCCCTACAAGGAACCATGACGTTCAACTACTTTGACGATGTCGAAAAACATAAAACCTACAACCTGAAAAATGTGAAATGGCGCAGCATGCAAGGTGTCGACATCGCCATCGTCCAACTTGACGTCAGCCTGAAAACACTTATGGAAGATGGTATAAAACCTCTAAAACTGGCCACAGGCACACCAGCCCTGAATTCGGAGGTTCTGGTTGTGGGAGCGCCACAGTATCGAACGCTCGAAATGACAGCTTGTACGCTTAAATCCGCTCCGGACATCATTGAAGGAGATTGGGTGTGGCGTAATAACTTCAAGACTCGCTGCAAGAGTATTAAAGGAGGCGTCTCAGGGGCACCGCTGCTTGATCGCTACACCAATGAAGTCATTGGTGTCGTAGGTACAGGTAATGAGTATCCGCCTATATCCCCTTGCGACCTGGATGAACCCTGTATACCAACGAAAAAAGGTTACTCTGCAATCGAAGGTAATCTTTACGGAAGTTTTGTACCCCACCTGAGAAGCTGCTTCCGATCTGGCTTTCTATTTGAAAATTACTGCGAACTCTATCCGACATTCAATGTAGAAACAGACAAGCGAACCTCCGCCAAATACAAGAAAATCAAGATGTCGAAAAGCGGCGCTGCCATAGCACCGACTTGGGATTACCGGTTCTCTATCGACACAGCGTTCTATCGTCACAAGACAGTCCGCGTGGCAAAAAAATGCGAAAGCCCCTTGCACTACTCCGCCGCGATCAGTTCCGAAAACTCCATCATCAATACCAAGATAGGTTCCAGAACCGGGCGTTATTTCCTTTGCATCATTGGCACAAACTCTTCCAGGCCAGAGTTACCGCCAGGACTCTTACGAAATGCCTTGTCGCTGCCTATCGTTCTGATTGAGGACGAAATCGTTCCGCTTCCTGATCTCAACCTGAAAAAAAGACCCACTTATATTTTGGTGACTTCGGAAGGGGCAAGCAAAATGTACTCCTACAAAGTCGGTCCATCCGACAGCATTGACTGTCAAGCCCCCGATGGATTCAGCCCAAAGTCGGAGTATATGGAAGTCTATCTTCACAAAAAGGATTTGCCTGCCACTCTATGCAGTGTTGCGTATGACCGATCAGATGACAGGTCAGAGGTAAGGGTTGACCAGTTCGACACGCTTTAACTCTCCAGACCTGCATCCCCTTTGAAGCGACTACTCCAAAGGGGATGCTTGCTAGCGCATCACGATGCCGCGATGGGCCATGTAGGCCTTGGCTTCCTGCACGGTGTATTCGCCGAAGTGGAAAATACTCGCCGCCAATACTGCGCTGGCGTGGCCTTCAAGGATGCCGTCCGCCAGATGCTGCAGGTTGCCGACGCCGCCGGAAGCGATCACCGGAATGCCCAGCGCATCACTGATGGCGCGGGTCACGCCGAGGTCGAAGCCGTTTTTCATGCCGTCCTGATCCATGCTGGTCAGGAGGATTTCACCGGCACCCAGGCCTTCCATTTTCTTCGCCCACTCGACCGCGTCGAGGCCGGTCGGCTTGCGACCGCCGTGGGTGAAGATCTCCCAGCGCGGGGTTTCGCCAGGTCCCGAGACCTTCTTGGCGTCGATGGCGACGACGATGCATTGCGAGCCGAAATGCTGCGCCGCTTCGCCGACGAATTCCGGGTTGAACACGGCAGCGGTGTTGATCGACACCTTGTCCGCACCGGCGTTGAGCAGGTTGCGGATGTCCTGCACGGTACGTACGCCACCGCCGACGGTCAGCGGGATGAACACCTGGCTGGCCATGCGCTCGACGGTGTGCAGCGTGGTGTCACGGCCATCGACACTGGCGGTGATGTCGAGAAAGGTAATCTCGTCGGCACCCTGCTCGTCGTAGCGACGGGCGATTTCCACCGGGTCGCCAGCGTCACGGATGTTCTCGAACTTCACACCTTTGACGACCCGGCCGTTGTCCACGTCCAGGCAAGGGATGATGCGTTTGGCCAGCGCCATGGTCAGTCCTCAGCCTTGGTACGAATCGCAGAAAGCTTGCGCTTCGGCGACATCGAGAGTGCCTTCGTAGATCGCCCGGCCGGTGATGGCGCCGATGATGCCCGGTGCCTTGGCATCGAGCAGCGACTTGATGTCACCGAGGTTGTGAATGCCGCCGGAAGCGATCACCGGGATCCTGGTGGCAGCCGCCAGCGCAGCGGTGAACGGCACGTTGCAGCCCTGCATCATGCCGTCTTTGGCGATGTCGGTATAAACGATCGAGGACACGCCGTCGGCTTCGAACTGTTTGGCCAGGTCGATGACCTGCACGGTGCTGATTTCAGCCCAGCCATCGGTGGCGACAAAACCGTCTTTGGCATCCAGACCAACGATGATCTTGCCCGGGAACGCACGGCAGGCTTCAGCGACGAACGCCGGATCCTTCACCGCTTTGGTGCCGATGATCACGTAGCTGACGCCAGCCTTGACGTAGTGCTCAATGGTTTCCAGCGAACGGATGCCGCCGCCGATCTGGATCGGCAGGGTCGGGTAGCGCTTGGTGATCGCGGTCACCACTTCGCCGTTGACCGGCTGGCCTTCGAAAGCGCCGTTCAGATCGACCAGATGCAGACGACGGCAGCCGCCCTCCACCCACTTGGCAGCCATGCTCACCGGGTCATCGGAAAACACTGTGGAATCTTCCATGCGGCCCTGGCGCAGACGTACGCAGGCACCGTCTTTGAGATCGATAGCGGGAATAATCAGCATGCTTTTTCCTTCGTCAAAAGAGCTGCAAGCTGCAAGCCATAAGCTGCAAGCGCGCACGCGTGTGTACTTCTTGCAGCTTGCAGCTTGAAGCTTGCCGCTGCCCTAATTCTTCTCGAGCGCCCACAGGTCGCTTTCGATGCTTTCAAACCGCTCCTTGAGGTGGGTCTGCACATCGAAAATCGCCCTGTTGTAATAGTGCGGAGCAATTTCGCGGGTAAACAGCTCAAGAATTTCCGCCGCCTCGAACGAACCCAGGTCCAGTTCGAAACGATCCTCCATGAACCGCTGAATCTTGCGGTTGGCCTCGTTCTCCTGCTCGGGAGTAAGGGTCAGGATCGGCGGTTTGGATTTCTTGACGGCCATTTACCAGCGACCGTCCCACGCCGCGAAGTTCTGCAGCAATTGCAGGCCATGGGTATGGCTCTTCTCCGGGTGGAACTGCACGGCGAAACGCGAACCTTCGGCCAGTGCCGCGGCGAAATCGACGCCGTAATGACCGCTGCCGACCACCTGCCGCGGGTTGCCGGCGGCGATGTAGTAGCTGTGCACGAAGTAGAAACGCGCCAGGTCCGGAATGTTGTGCCACAGCGGGTGATCCACCGCCTGCTTCACTTCGTTCCAGCCCATGTGCGGGACTTTCAGGTGCTCGCCGTCTTCATGCAGGTCCTTGCCGAAGAACTTCACCGCGCCCGGGAACAGGCCGATGCAGTCGACGCCGTCGTTTTCTTCGCTGGAGTCGAGCAAGGCTTGCATGCCGACGCAGATGCCGAGGAACGGACGATCCTGGCTGACTTCACGCACCAGCGAGTCGAAACCGAGGCGACGGATCTCCGCCATGCAATCGCGAATCGCACCGACACCGGGGAACACCACGCGGTCGGCTTCGCGGATCACTGCCGCATCGCTGGTGATCAGCACCTTGCCGGCACCGACGTGCTCAAGGGCCTTGGCCACCGAGTGCAGGTTGCCCATGCCGTAGTCGATAACTGCAACCGTCTGCATTACAGGACGCCCTTGGTCGAAGGCATCTGGCCGGCCATGCGCTCGTCCAACTCGACGGCCATGCGCAGTGCGCGGCCGAAAGCCTTGAACACGGTTTCGATCTGGTGGTGGGTGTTGGTGCCGCGCAGGTTGTCGATGTGCAGGCTGACCAGCGCGTGGTTGACGAAGCCCTGGAAGAATTCCTGGAACAGGTCGACGTCGAAGCCGCCAACGGTGGCGCGGGTGTACGGCACGTGCATCTGCAGGCCCGGACGGCCGGAGAAGTCGATCACCACGCGCGACAGCGCTTCATCGAGCGGCACGTAGGCGTGGCCGTAGCGACGGATGCCTTTCTTGTCGCCAATGGCTTGCGCGAAGGCCTGGCCGAGGGTGATACCGACGTCTTCCACCGTATGGTGGTCGTCGATATGCAGATCGCCCTTGCATTGGATATCCAGGTCGATCAGCCCGTGACGGGCGATCTGATCCAGCATGTGCTCAAGAAAAGGAACACCGATATCGAATCGGGCCTTTCCGGTGCCATCAAGGTTGATCGAGGCTTTGATCTGGGTTTCCAGAGTGTCGCGCTCGACAGACGCCTTACGTTCGGCCATCACCAGCTCCGCAAAATCATTGGGCGAAAAAGGCAGCCATTATAGGGGCGCGGGGCCGAAACAGAAACACGATAGGTGGAATGACTGACGGATAGAACCCCGCGCTGTCGGGGATAGACATGTCCATACAAGCGTTGAATGGCACTGATCGCTCCCACGCTCTGCGTGGGAGTGCAGCCCCGGACGCTCTGCGTCCACTTCGAATGTGACGCAGAGCGTCACAGGGAGACATTCCCACGCAGAGCGTGGGAACGATCAGGTGTAAACGAACTTAGTGGAACAGAACCGCCGTCTTCTGCAGGGTCACCCACACACCCCACGCCAACGGAATCCCCACCACCAGCCACGCAGCGATCGCCAACGGCTTGCTGCCCGGCGCGGCTTTCCACTCCAGCACGGTGCTGCCGTCAGCACCCTTGTCGTGGCCCAGCGCCTGTTCGGCCGCCAGTTCAGCGTCGGTCATGAAGTACTTGTCGGCCACCGGGCGTACCAGCAGGTTGCACAGGAAACCCAGCACCAGCAGGCCGGCGAGGATGTACAGGGTGATGTCGTAAGCGGCGGCGCGTTCAACGCCGATGCTCAGCTGATACTCACGCAGGTAGTTCACCAGCACCGGACCCAGCACGCCAGCGGCAGCCCAGGCCGTCAGCAGACGACCGTGGATCGCGCCCACCATCTGCGTACCGAACAGGTCGGCCAGATACGCCGGAACGGTGGCGAAACCACCGCCGTACATCGACAGGATGATGCAGAACGCCGCCACGAAAAGCGCAACGTTGCCCAGGTGACCGAGGTTCGGGATCAGCGCGTACAGCGCAAAACCCAGTGCGAAGAACACGAAGTAAGTGTTCTTGCGGCCCAGGTAGTCCGAGAACGAGGCCCAGAAGAAACGGCCGCCGATGTTGAACAGGCTCAGCAGACCGGTGAAACCGGCCGCAATTGCAGCGATGGAAGCCAGTTGACCGGCGTCCAGCTGACCGAACGGCAGATCATTACCCAGCAGCTTGCCGCCGAACACTTCCTGCAACAGTGGCGAAGCCATGCCGAGGATGCCGATACCGGCGGACACGTTCAGGCACAGCACCAGCCACACCAGACGGAATTGCGGGGTTTTCCACGCCACGTTCACGTGAACGTGACGGTGGGTGATCATCGCGTTCGACGCTTTCTTCGCCGGCGCGGTCCAGCCTTCAGGCTTCCAGCCGGTTGGCGGTACGCGGTACGCCAGCGCGCCACCGATCATGAACACGAAGTAGATCGCCGCCATGGCCACGAAGCTCTGCCACACGCCGACACCGGTTGGCGAAGCGAAATGACTCATCAGAGCGGTCGCCAGTGGCGCACCGACCATCGCGCCACCGCCGAAGCCCATGATCGCCATGCCGGTCGCCATGCCGCGCTTGTCCGGGAACCACTTGATCAGGGTCGACACTGGCGAGATGTAGCCCAGGCCCAGACCGATACCGCCGATCACGCCGGAGCCGATCCACATCAGCCAGATCTGGTGGGTATAAATACCCAGCGCAGAAATCAGCAGGCCGCCGCACCAGCACAATGCCGATACAACACCGGCCTTGCGAGGACCTGCATGTTCGAGCCAGCCGCCCCAGATCGCTGCCGAGCAGCCGAGGAAGATGAAGAACAGGGTGTAGATCCAGCCGAGCATGGAGATCGGCCAGTCGCATTGCGACGAGAAGACTTGTGCGATGAAGCTCATGTCCGGTGCGCAAGCCACCGGAGCGGTGACGCCCAGCGCCTTGGACAGCGGCAACCAGAACACCGAGAAGCCGTAGGCCATGCCGATGCACAGGTGAATGGCCAGAGCGGCCGGCGGGACCAGCCAACGGTTGAAACCGGGCTTGGCGATGATGCGTTCCTTGGACAGGAACCCGGGCTGATCGGCTTTGAAGCCGTCCGCCGTAATGGTCGTGCTCATTGTGTATCCCCCAATTATTAGTATGGTTCGCCAGCCACTGCCCACCCCGGCCTTTATGCACGCAGGCATGACCGTTTTTTGCGGGTGAAGCTCCTTGAAAGCGCGACGTTAAGTCGCAGATGGGCGGACGAACGGGCGAAGGTTACCATTTGCACGTGACAGAAAAACCAAACTGATATCACCTTTTTTGAGTCACCTGATCTCCTGATGCCGGGGAACCCCGATGCCGATCGTTGTCGAAGCGCTGTACATCAAGGTTCTGCGGGCTGCACGGGACACCGCAACAGCGCGGGTTGATGCAGCGCTATACTCCCCGGCTAAATTACGAATTCGACTACTTACAAGGACTCGCCCATGAAAGCGTTCGGCAAAATCCTGGGTCTGGTACTTCTCGGGCTGTTGCTGATCATTGTGGCGGCGGGCTTCGCCCTGACCCACCTGTTTGATCCCAACGACTACAAGGACGAGATCCGCCAGATAGCCCGCGACAAGGCCCACATCGAGCTGACGCTCAATGGCGACATTGGCTGGAGCCTGTTCCCGTGGCTGGGCCTGGAACTGCACGAGGCCAGCGTCGCGACCCTGGCCAAGCCTGCAGAACCGTTCGCCGACCTGCAGATGCTCGGCCTGTCCGTACGCGTGCTGCCGCTGCTGCGCCGCGAGGTGCAAATGAGCGACGTGCGCGTCGAAGGCCTGAACCTGCGTCTGAGCCGTGACAAGAATGGCCATGGCAACTGGGAAGACATCGGCAAGGTGCCGCCCAAGGCCGGCAGCACACCAGCGCCGACCACCACGGCCGAAACCGCCCCCGAGGCCCCTGCGCAACCGGAAAAACCGGCCCAGCCGATCCGCCTCGACATCGACAGCCTGACCGTCAACAACGCCCGCGTGGAATACAACGACGAGCTGACCGGCAAGCAATTCAGCGCCGAAAGCATCCAGTTGAGCACCGGCGCGGTTCACGATTCGACCAACATCCCGGTCAAGGCCACCGCGTTCCTCGGCACCAACCAGCCAGTGCTGCGGGTGCGCACCGAGCTCAACGGCGAGCTGCGCTTCGAGCGCGCCCTGCAACGCTACAAGTTCGAAGACCTGAAGCTGTCCGGCGAAGTTGCCGGCGATCCGCTGCAAGGCAAGACCGTGACCTTCGCCGCGCAAGGGCAATTGCTGCTGGACAAGGCCGCCAACGTCGCCGAATGGACCGGCATCAAGCTTTCGGTCAATCAGCTGCGTGCCTTGGGCGAACTGAAGGCCAACGACCTGGACAAGACGCCACAGATCACCGGCGGGATTTCCATCGCCCAGTTCGACCTGGCGAAATTCGTCGACAGCATCGGCCAGACCCTGCCAGCCATGGCCGAAGGCAGCCTGAGCAAGGTTGAACTGGTCAGCCGTGTCGCCGCGACGCCGACCAGCCTGGCGCTGGACAACATCAACCTGAAACTTGACGACAGCAGCTTCAGCGGCCGTATCGCCGTCGAAGATTTCGCCAAGCAATCGCTGCGGGCGGTCCTCAAGGCCGACACCTTTAACGTCGACCGTTACCTGCCGCCGAAATCGGAAAAAGCCAACAACGCTACCCAGGTCCGCCAGGCCGAAGTCGCCAGCACCGAGGCCGATGCCATGGCCGGGGCCGGCAGCACTCCGCTGCCGGAAAAACCGAGCAAAAGCGCCTGGAGCACCGAGCGCCTGTTCCCTGTCGAGCGCCTGAGCAAGCTCGACGTCAACGCTGACCTGACCTTCGGCCAGTTGACCCTCGACAAATTGCCGATCCAGAACGCCGCACTGAAAGCCACCGGCCAGGGCGGCCTGCTGACCCTGGAGAACCTGCGCGGCGAGCTGTACAACGGCGACTTCGAAGCCAAGGGCACGCTGGATGTGCGCCAGACAGCACCGGTGCTGAACCTGCAAACCCGGATCAACCGCGTGCCGGTGGAGAAGATCCTCGAAAGCCAGGGCAAGAATCCGCCGGTCAAGGGGCTGGTCAATCTCACCAGCACCGTCACCGGCAGCGGCAACAGCCAGCAGGCGCTGATCGAAACCCTCAACGGCAACGCCAGTTTCGTGATCAACAACGGCGTGCTGCTCAACGCCAACCTTGAGCAGCAACTGTGCAAGGGCATCGCCACCCTCAACCGCAAATCCCTGAGCGGCGAGCCGCGCGGCAAGGACACACCGTTCCAGGAGCTCAAGGGCAACCTGACCTTCCGCAATGGCGTGGCCAGCAACCCGGACCTGAAAGTGCGCATCCCCGGCATGAGCGTCAACGGTGACGGCGATATCGACCTCAAGGTGCTGGGCATGGACTATCGCGTCGGCATCGTCGTCGAAGGCGATACCAGTGCCATGCCGGACCCGGCCTGTCAGGTCGGCGACAAATTCGTCGGCATCGAATGGCCGCTGCGTTGCCGTGGCCCGCTGGAGCTGGGCGCCAAGGCCTGCCGCGTGGACAACGAACGCATGGGCCAGGTCGCGAGCAAACTGGCCGGCGACAAGATCAGCGAAAAAATCGACGAAAAACTGGGTGACAAAGTCAGCCCGGAACTGAAAAACGCATTGAAGGGGCTGTTCAAGCGATGAGAGCGGAGCAGTTTTCCACGGCGGTGCTGGAATGGTTCGACCGCCACGGCCGCCATGATTTGCCCTGGCAACAGAACATCAACCCGTACCGGGTGTGGGTGTCCGAGATCATGTTGCAGCAGACCCAGGTCAGCACCGTGCTCAATTACTTCGACCGCTTCATGGCCGCCCTGCCGACGGTCGAAGCCCTCGCCGAGGCGCCGGAAGACGAAGTGCTGCACCTGTGGACCGGGCTGGGTTACTACACCCGCGCGCGCAATCTGCAGAAGACCGCGAAGATCGTCGTCAGCCATTACGGCGGCGAGTTTCCCCGGGATGTCGAGAAGCTCACCGAGCTGCCGGGCATCGGCCTGTCCACTGCTGGCGCGATCGCCAGCATCAGCATGGGCCTGCGCGCGCCGATCCTCGACGGTAACGTCAAACGGGTGCTGGCGCGTTTTACCGCGCAGGAGGGTTACCCCGGCGAGCCGAAGGTCGCCAAGCAACTGTGGGCCAACGCCGAGCGCTTCACGCCGCAGGATCGGGTCAACGCCTACACCCAGGCGATGATGGACCTGGGCGCCACGCTCTGCACCCGCAGCAAACCGAGCTGCCTGCTGTGTCCGCTGAAAAACGGCTGCGAAGCGCACATGCTCGGCCTGGAGACGCGCTACCCGATTCCCAAGCCGCGCAAGGCCATCCCGCAGAAACGCACGTTGATGCCGCTGCTGGCCAACGAGGACGGCGCGATTCTGCTTTATCGGCGCCCGTCCAGCGGATTGTGGGGCGGTTTGTGGAGTCTGCCGGAACTCGACGACCTCGACGATCTGCAACATCTCGCCGCGCAGCACTCGCTGGAACTGGGCGAGCAGCAGGCGCTGCCGAGCCTTGTCCACACCTTCAGCCACTTCCAGCTGTCCATAGAACCCTGGCTGGTTCAGGTGCAGGAGGCCGGCGGTCACGTGGCCGAGGCCGACTGGCTCTGGTATAACCTCGCCACCCCGCCGCGCCTGGGCCTCGCCGCCCCGGTCAAGACCTTGCTCGAACGCGCGGCCGCCGTCTTGAATGCAGGAGAGTCGACATGACCCGCACCGTAATGTGCCGCAAGTACAAAGAACAACTCGAAGGTCTGGAACGCCCGCCGTACCCGGGTGCCAAGGGCCAGGACATTTTCGAACACGTCTCGGCCAAGGCCTGGGCTGACTGGCAGAAACACCAGACCCTGCTGATCAACGAAAAACGCCTGAACATGATGAACGCCGAAGACCGCAAATTTCTTCAGGGCGAAATGGACAAGTACTTCTCCGGCGAGGAATACGCTCAAGCGGAAGGCTACGTTCCGCCTGCAGAGTAAACCCCGCGAAATCGTGGGTCGGATCGTAAGCGACGGAATTAATTTAAGAAATTTTAAAAAAGTCGTTGACGTAAATCCGAAAAACCCTTTTAATGCGCCCCGTTGCCCAGATAGCTCAGTCGGTAGAGCAGGGGATTGAAAATCCCCGTGTCGGCGGTTCGATTCCGTCTCTGGGCACCAAATACCGAAAACCCTGAATCGCAAGATTCAGGGTTTTTTTGTGCCTGCGATTTGATCACGGCCCGATTTCGCCCTTCTTGCAGGCCGGAATTGGCGATACGTTGCTCAACCCTTACGGAAGAGGGTCATCACCGCGATGAACCAGAAAAGAACCCGCGTCCCCCTGCCCCATCCTGCGCCACCCGTAAAACGCACCGACTGGCTGATGATCGCTCTCGGCATCGTACTGACCCTCTGCGTAGGCCTGATCACTTATGAAACGGTGAACGGCCTGATTCAGGGACGCATCAGCAACATGGCGCGGGGGAAACACTTCGCCGTGTATTCACAGGCCGAACAGTCCCTCGACTTCTGGTTCACTGTTGCCACGCACTGCCTCTTCGCACTCTTCCTGTCGGGCGCTGCCTGGCTTCTGATCTGGATGGGACGCACCGCGACGGTCACGCCACCCGGGCGTGACCGTCGGCGACGTTAGCTGTTGTCGTTCCAGTGGAACACCAGATTGCGCGCAGCACCGCCGCCTACTTGTGCCACATCCCGACGCGTTTCACCCTTGCGGGTGGCGACGACCGTGTACTTGCCTGGCGGTAACTGAACGTACACCAATGGCCCGGTTTGATTGAGCGTCAGCACGGTTTGACCGGGGGCTTTCTGGATCGCCACGTCGACATCGGCGGTGTATTCGTTTTGCGTACCGACAGCGAACGTCATGTGCAGGTTGTAGCCCGCGGATTGCTGAATGGCTTTCGACTCATCTTCACCAATCCCGCCGGCCAGATAACGAACACCGTTTTGCTCTTGCTGCTGAACCTGCACAGCGGAATTGTTGATCGGCTCCAGACTTTCAGCCTGCGCCATGAGCGGAAACAGTAATATCGCCGCAGCGGCGACGGGCAGCACGAATGAAAGAACGCGTTTCATGAGGACGACTCCCGGGTTCTCGCGGAACCCAATCGTTACCTCTTTTTAGATTTTGTCTTGCGGAGTGGGTTTTAGAACGATTGGGAGTTGCCTTGAATGCGAAAAAGACTACACAAGTCTTTCCCAGCCAATTCATGACGCACTGCGTCACGAATTGGCGACCGCCTAATCGAACCGTCAATCCGGTACGCACTGCATACCAAATCATTGCGCTGCATCCCGCATGAAGTTCATTCTCGACCCGTCCCCGAAAGTCTGGATCGCCATGAACCTACAAAGCGCGACGCTGCCACTCGGTCAGCTGTCAGCAGAAAGCGAGCCCTTCCAAGAGCCCGCCGCCGACGGCTATCTGCTCGGCGGTTTCACCTGGCGTCACGTCTCACCGGATCCACAACGCCCGGTTGTGATCATCAACGCCGCCACATCCGTGCGTTGCCGCCACTACTCGCGCTTCGCGGCGTATCTGTTCGCCAATGGGTTCGACGTGATCATTTACGACTACCGCGGCATTGGTGAATCGCGGCCAAAGTCGATGAGGCATTTGCAGGCTTCGTGGACGGATTGGGGCGCGCTGGATTTCGAAGCGATGCTCACACGCGCACAGAGGGAGTTTCCCGGTCAGCCGGTCGATGTGGTCGGGCACAGCTTCGGCGGCTGCGCAGCAGGCCTGGGGGCGTCCGGGAAGATAATCCGACGACTGGTGACCGTCGGCGCGCAGTTCGCTTACTGGCGCGATTACGCGCCCGAGCATCGCTGGCGGATGTTCGGCAAATGGCATCTGCTGATGCCGCTGGTCACGCTGTTCTGTGGATATTTTCCGGGCAAGCGACTTGGCTGGCTGGAAGACACGCCCGCCGGCGTGGTGCGCGACTGGAGCACACCTGCCGCACGTTATGAGCGGCGTCCGAGCGGTAGAACGATCCGCAACCTGCCCTTCGCCAACGTCCAGGCCAAAGCCCTGGCAATCAGCATCAGCGACGATCCCTACGGCACGATTCCCGCCATCGAACGCCTGCTGGCTTACTTCCACAATGCACAAAAGACCCACCTGCGAATCGAGCCGCAGGACATCGGTGAACAGCAAGTCGGACATTTCGCCTTTTTTCGCAGCGCATACCAAGCCACACTATGGCCCATCGCTCTGACCTGGCTGCAGACCGGCGAACTGGCCTGCGACACACCGGGGCGCGAAATCCCACGCAGCCAAGCCCTTTAACGCACCACGGAACACACACCATGGCTTCCGCCAACAAACAGCAAAAACGCGCCGCCCGGGCCAAGACCAAGGCCAAGCAGAACCGCACTAAACGTGCCGAGGCGCCGGTCGAGCTGGACCCGAACGACGACCGCATCGATTTCGAATCGGTGGACCTGACCGAACTGTTCAAGAAAATGATCGACGCCGAGAAGATCAGTCAGCAGGCCCTGTGCACCGCGTTCCTCGAGGACCCGCTGCTGGAGCTGGTGTACGAGCAGGAAGGCGAAGAAGGCGCGATGGACTTCATCCTCGCCGCGCTGATCGAGTACCGCCAGTGGTCCACCGAGACCGACGAGGCCGGCGCTCTGGCGTGGATCGAGTCCCCGGATTTCCAGAAAGACTATGTGGCCGCGTCCGACGCAATCGCCGCACAAACCCAACAGAAAAACTGAGTTCCCATGGCATCCCTGAACAAACAGCAAAAACGCGCCAAACGAGCCAAGGCCAAAGCCAAGCAGATCCGCATGGTCGGTCGCAAACCCCTGGCGCAGGACGATGACCTCGGCCACCTGGCCGAGCCGATCCCGGAATACACCTTGGCGATGTTCAGCAAGATGCGCGACGCCGAAGCCGTCAGCCGCAATGAAATGCTCCTGACGCTGCTGCGTGAGCTGGCGTTCATCATCGTCGATCATCCTGAACTGCTGGACATGGAAAACGCCGAGAACGAAGGCATGGCCGCCACTCACCTGGCCGCCGACATGCTGATCGACTACCGCATGTGGGCCGATGGCATGGATCGCGAGACCGCCCAGGCGTGGCTGAGCGAACCGCAGTTCATCAGCGATTTCGGGATTGCGCTGGACACCTACGGCCAGTCGGTGGAAGCGCAGGAAGAGAAGAGCGAATAAACCGCTCGCAGTAACAAAAACGGCCGCTTGTCATCACTGACAGCGGCCGTTTTGCGTTACACGTTGCGGATCAGTTCAGCACTGCGGCGCCACGCTTTTCCAGATTGCGGCGGCGAGCCACCAGCAGACCGGCCGCGACCACCAGCAGACTGAGCAGGCCGGTCGCGAGGATTTCCACGCGATGGGCATCCTGGAACAGCATGATGGTCAGGGCCGCCACGATGAACACGATCACCGCGTAGGTCAGGCCCGGGAACAGCCACATGCTGAAGACGATTTTCTCGCCGCGAGCCATGCGTTGTTTACGCATGCGCAGTTGCGAAATCGCGATCACCAGGTACACCAGCAGCGCGATCGCGCCGGAGCTGGCCAACAGAAACTCGAACACCGCCGCCGGGGCCACGTAGTTGGCGAAAGTGCACAGGAACGCCGCGCCAGTGGACAGCATTACCGCCCAGTAAGGGGTGCCGCTTTTGTTGGTGCGGGTCGCCATGGCCGGGGCATCGCCGCGCTTGCCGAGGGAGAACAGCATGCGCGAAGAGGTGTACAGCGCCGAGTTCAGGCAGCTGGTTACAGCGACCAGAACCACGATGTCGACGATCATCTTGGCGTTCGGGATGCCCATGCGCTCAAGTACGGTCTGGTAGGAACCGACGCTGGCCAGAACCGGGTCGTTCCATGGCACCAGGGCCACAACGATGAAGATCGAAACGAGGTAGAACAGGCCGATTCGCCAGATCACCGAGTTGGTGGCCTTGGAGATCTGCTTGCCAGGGTTCTTCGATTCCGCGGCCGCAATGGTCACGATCTCGGTACCCATGAAGGAGAACATGGTGGTCAGGATCGCGCCCAGCACTGCGCCCATGCCGTTCGGCAAGAAGCCCTGGGTGTCGAAGATGTGCGACACGCCGCTGACCTGGCTGTTCGGCAGGAAGCCGAAAATGGCCGCAACGCCGAGGATGATGAAACCGATGATCGCCACGACTTTGAGCAGGGCGAACCAGAATTCAAACTCACCGTAGTTTTTCACGCTGAACAGGTTGGTCACGGTCAGCAGCATGGTGATGATCAGCGCGAACGCCCAGATATCCACACCCGGGAACCACGCGTGCAGGATGGTTGCGGCGGCGTTGGCTTCCAGCGGAATCACCAAAACCCAGAACCACCAGTACAGCCAGCCGATGGTGAAACCGGCCCAATGGCCAATGGCGCGGTCGGCGTAAGTCGAGAACGAGCCGGTGTCAGGCGAGGCAACCGCCATTTCGCCGAGCATGCGCATCACCAGCACAACCAGCGCGCCAGCAGCGGCGTAAGCCAGCAGAACGGCTGGACCGGCAGCGGCGATGGCGTGGCCGGAGCCGACGAACAGACCTGCACCGATCACCCCGGCGATCGACAGCATGGTCACATGACGCGGTTTGAGCCCCTGTTCGAGGCCATTGGAGCTTTGGGTACTGCTCATTGGAACTACCTTTGCGAGGAAAGCGATTGCGTCCGGCCCGTCTGGCGTTCCTTCTCGTAAAAAGAATCCAACGGGGCGTTCCGGATTCTGCACGCAATAAATGCGCCAAAATGTTTCAAACTCTTCTGCCGTGCGGTTTTCCGCGCGACCGGACAGTCATCGCAAGTCCTTGAGAATAATGGCCTTTCGCCAAAACGTTACCCTGCGACTCACTTTTCAAACGAACGAGCGCACCAGAAACACACTGAAAAAGTGCGGGATGCACAATAAAAGGGCGAATGAGGAACGATCGGCCGGATAGCGCTTCCAACACCCCGCCAAAGGTGGCAACATCGCGCCTTTTTTTACGCGACACCCACGGGAATCCACGTTCAAACACCCGTTCGGTTGTTGATGGGGCGACAGTCTGCTGCGCCGATGCGACAACCTGCCACACGCCATCCGTTTACCGCTCGTAGCGCTGTTGGCTGCCATTGAAACGCTATGCTAGCTTGGCCGCCTCGCCAGGAAGGCCAACCAACAGCAGGAGCGCAACATATATGAGGAACGCACATGGCTGAGGCCACGCCCGCGCTTGAAATCCGCAACTTGCACAAACGCTACGGACAGCTTGAGGTGCTCAAAGGCATCTCGCTGACCGCCCGCGACGGCGATGTGATCTCGATCCTGGGTTCCTCCGGTTCCGGCAAGTCCACGTTCCTGCGTTGCATCAACCTGTTGGAAAACCCGCATCAGGGCCAGATCCTGGTGGCCGGGGAAGAACTCAAGCTCAAGGCCGCCAAGAATGGCGAACTGGTTGCCGCCGACGGCAAGCAGATCAACCGCCTGCGCTCCGAGATTGGTTTTGTGTTTCAAAACTTTAATCTGTGGCCGCACATGAGCGTGCTCGACAACATCATCGAAGCCCCGCGCCGCGTGCTCGGCCAGAGCAAGGCCGAAGCCATCGAAGTCGCCGAAGCGCTGCTGGCCAAGGTCGGCATCGCCGACAAGCGCCACGCCTATCCGGCGCAACTGTCCGGCGGCCAGCAACAGCGCGCGGCGATTGCCCGCACGCTGGCGATGCAGCCCAAGGTGATCCTGTTCGACGAGCCCACCTCCGCCCTTGACCCGGAAATGGTCCAGGAAGTACTTAATGTCATCCGCGCATTGGCCGAAGAAGGCCGCACCATGCTGCTCGTGACCCACGAGATGGGCTTTGCCCGTCAGGTCTCCAGCGAAGTGGTGTTCCTCCACCAGGGCCTGGTAGAAGAGCAAGGATCGCCACAGCAGGTGTTCGAAAACCCGCTTTCGGCGCGCTGCAAACAATTCATGTCCAGCAACCGCTAACGGAGCTACCCGCATGCAGAACTACAAAAAGGTCTTCCTGGCCGCCGCCGTCACCCTCGCGTTCAGCGCCGGTGCCATGGCCGAGACCCTGAAGATGGGCATCGAAGCGGCTTACCCGCCGTTCAACAACAAAGACGCCAGCGGTAACGTCGTCGGCTTCGACAAAGACATCGGCGACGCCCTGTGCGCCAAGATGAAAGTTGAATGCTCCGTCGTCACTTCGGACTGGGACGGCATCATCCCGGCCCTGAACGCCAAGAAGTTCGACTTCCTGATCTCCTCGATGTCGATCACCGACGAGCGCAAGCAAGCGGTGGACTTCACCGACCCGTACTACTCCAACAAGCTGCAATTCATCGCGCCGAAAAACGTCGACTTCAAAACCGACAAGGCTGCGCTGAAAGGCAAGGTGATCGGCGCCCAGCGTGCGACCCTGGCTGGCACCTTCCTGGAAGACAACTTCGGTGACGACATCACCGTCAAGCTGTACGACACCCAGGAAAACGCCTACCTCGACCTGACTTCCGGTCGTCTGGACGGCATCCTCGCCGACAAATACGTCAACTACGAGTGGCTGAAAAGCGACGCCGGCAAAGCCTATGAATTCAAGGGCGACCCGGTAGAAGAAAGCGACAAGATCGGTATCGCTGTACGTAAAGGCGACCCGATCCGCGAGAAGCTGAACGCCGCGCTGAAGGAAATCGTTGCCGACGGCACCTACAAGAAGATCAACGACAAGTACTTCCCGTTCAGCATCTACTGATCCTGACCTGCCGGATCGGCGCCGTTACATGACGGTGCCGATCCCCGGCCTTGCCTGCCGCGATTTGAAAAGAAATCCATGATTATCGACCTCTACGGATTCGGCCCGGCGCTCTTCGCCGGCGCGCTGATGACCGTCAAACTGGCACTCTCGGCCCTGTGCCTGGGGCTGGTGCTCGGTCTGCTCGGCGCCTTGGCCAAGACTTCCCCGTACAAGCCGTTGCAGTGGCTTGGCGGAACCTATTCGACCCTGGTGCGCGGCGTCCCGGAATTGCTCTGGGTGCTGTTGATCTACTTCGGTACGGTCAACGCCATGCGCGCGCTCGGTGAGCTCCTCGGCAATCCCGAACTGGAACTCAGCGCCTTCGCCGCCGGCGTCATTGCGCTGGGCCTGTGCTTCGGCGCCTACGCCACGGAAGTGTTCCGTGGTGCGATCCTCGCTATTCCCAAAGGCCACCGTGAGGCCGGCGTGGCCCTGGGCCTGTCGAAATGGCGGATCTTCACCCGACTGATCATGCCGCAGATGTGGCGCATCGCCCTGCCCGGCCTGGGCAACCTGTTCATGATCCTGATGAAAGACACCGCGCTGGTATCGGTCATCGGTCTGGAAGAAATCATGCGCCACGCGCAGATCGGCGTGACCGTGTCCAAGCAGCCATTCACCTTCTATATGGTGGCGGCGCTCATGTACCTGTGCCTGACCGTGCTGGCGATGATCGGCATGCACCTGCTGGAAAAACGCGCCGCACGCGGCTTCGCGAGGAGCGCTCAATGAATTGGGAAGTCATCATCAAGTGGCTGCCGAAACTGGCCCAGGGCGCGACGCTGACCCTGGAGCTGGTGGCCATCGCTGTGATCGCCGGTTTGCTGCTGGCAATTCCGCTGGGCATCGCCCGCTCTTCGAAGCTGTGGTACGTGCGCGCTTTGCCCTACGCCTACATCTTCTTTTTCCGTGGCACGCCGTTGCTGGTTCAGCTGTTCCTGGTCTACTACGGCCTGGCGCAATTCGATGCAGTGCGTAACAGCTCGATGTGGCCGTACCTGCGCGATCCGTTCTGGTGCGCCACCGCGACCATGACCCTGCACACGGCGGCGTACATCGCCGAGATCCTGCGCGGCGCGATTCAGGCGATTCCGCCGGGCGAGATCGAAGCGGCGCGGGCATTGGGCATGTCCCGGCCGAAAGCCCTGTTCTACATCATCCTGCCGCGTGCCGCGCGCATCGGTCTGCCGGCCTACAGCAACGAAGTGATCCTGATGCTCAAGGCCAGCGCCCTGGCCAGCACCGTGACCCTGCTGGAACTGACGGGCATGGCGCGCACGATCATTGCCCGCACCTACCTGCCGGTGGAAATCTTCTTCGCTGCCGGCGTGTTCTATCTGGTGATGGCTTACGTGCTGGTTCGCGGCTTCAAACTGCTGGAACGCTGGCTGCGCGTCGATGCGTGCCAGGGGCGCTGATTCTTCTGACGTGCTGACGGGCGAGGCCCTACTCGCTCGTTTCACGGCACTGGATTCATTTCTCGCAGCCCATCAGGCGTTGTGGAAGCCCCGCCCGTTCACTCATCTGCAACTGCCTTGGGAAGCGTCCTACCCGGAACTGGCCTCGTGGCTACGCGGGCGGTCGCTGGAAGATGCAGAAAACGCCCACAACCAACCTGCCGAACTCTTGGATGCGCCGGAGCCGTTCGCTTCATTGGCGGCGTTGTCGCTTGAGCTGAGTGCGGTGGGTGAGTTGCCTGCGCATTCGCTGGAAGCCGCCGGGCATCGTCTGAATGTCGATGTGCCGGGGCGCAAATGGCAGCAGATCGAAGCCTTCGCCAGCCGCTTGTCGTTTGCCGCGCAACCGAAGCACTGGCTGGATTGGTGTTCGGGCAAAGGGCATTTGGGTCGGCGTCTGCTCGGTGCTGATCAGCAACTCACCTGCCTGGAATATGACCCGGCGCTAGTTGCCAGCGGTCAGGTGCTGAGTCAGCGTCATCATTTGCATGCGCTGCACGTCGAGCAGGATGTGCTCGCGACGAACACGGCTTTGTTGCTGAACGCCGAACACACGCCCGTCGCCCTGCACGCTTGCGGTGACTTGCATGTGCGGCTGATGCAACTGGCCAGCGCCGCTGGCTGTCGGCAATTGGCGATCGCACCGTGCTGCTACAACCGGATCAGTCGCACTGAGTATCAGACATTGTCCTCCGCAGGTTCGAGTTCCGTCCTACAGCTCTCGCTGGAAGATCTGTCCCTGCCGATGAGCGAGACCGTCACCGCCGGTGCCCGCGTCCGACGTCAGCGTGACACCTCCATGGCCCGCCGACTGGCTTTCGATCTGTTGCAACGGCAAGTGCGTGGCGTCGACGAATACTTGCCGACACCGTCCCTGCCGAGTGCCTGGCTGGACAAACCGTTTGCTGATTACTGCCGCGATCTGGCAGCGCTGAAAGAGTTATCCACAATCGGCTCGCCAGATTGGGTAGCACTGGAAGCCGCCGGTTGGCAGCGATTGGCCGAAGTTCGCAACCTGGAACTGCTCCGCGGACTGTTCCGACGACCGCTGGAACTTTGGCTGAATCTGGATCGTGCATTTTTCCTCACCGAGCAGGGATACATCGTACGCCTCGGCACGTTCTGCGAGGCGCCGCTCACACCGCGCAATTTCCTGTTGCTTGCCGAACGCGTTTAATCTTTCACAGCCTGTGGATAACTCTGTTGATGGATTTATCGTGGATCCAATATCCACGGCTGTTTCAGACCATTAACAGCACTGGTCATTTTTTGTTCACATAAATAAAAAACCGGCAAAACAGGGATTTGCGACTCAAATGAGAACCCGTCCACAAAATCCCCTCTAAGCCCGTCCTCTTCAAAGCCTGTTGTGCATAAGCCCTCGACCAAAAGGACATAACCGCCGAATCGCGGACGCCGGCAATGGACAATTGCACCGGCCATCTGCCCTTGCTATACAAACCTGTGCCGTGCAGGTAGCGCACGCCCGAACAAGAAAAATCCGACCGACAGGAAGCGACCGTGACGTTCATTTCTTACGCACAGAATTTCGAGGACGTACGCCTCTGGCGCGCCCTGCAGTATTTTGAAAACGGTTTTTATATCGACGTCGGCGCCAATGACCCGGTCCACGACTCGGTCACCAAGGCCTTTTATGATCGCGGCTGGCAAGGCATCAACGTCGAACCGATGCAGAACTACTACGACGCACTCCGCCAGCATCGCCCCCGCGACACCACGCTGCAATGCGTGGCCAGCGACCAGCCGGGAGAACTGACCTTCTATGGCATTCCCGACACCGGCCTGTCCACCGCTGACCCGGTCGTTGCGCAAGAACGCAAAAACCTCGGCATGGACGTGCAAAGCTTCACTGTCAACGCACGCACACTGACCTCGATCTGCGAAGAGCACGCCGCCGAGCGGCCGATCCACTTCCTGAAAATCGACGTCGAGGGCCACGAAGAAACCGTCCTGCGCGGCATGGACTTCAGCCGCTTCCGCCCCTGGATCATCCTCATCGAAACCCCATGGGAACGCGACCACACCTGGGAACACCTGGTGACCGACGCCGGCTACACCAACGTCCTGTTCGACGGCCTCAACAGCTTCTTCCTGGCCAACGAACAAATCAACCTCAAACCCGCGTTCGACCTGCCACCGTGCAACCTCGACAACTTCCAGCTGTGCAAAGGCCACAACCTCGCCCACCCGGTAAACCCGGCCCTGGAAACCGCCCTGCAACGCGCCGAACAAGCCGAAGCCCAACTGCGCGCCATGCAAAACAGCCGCGCCTGGCGCGCTGTACAAAAACTGCGCAACATCCTGCGCCGGGCGTGATTCGCAGAGGGCGCAAAAATAGTCTGAATTCAGGGGTTTACAGAAGCACCCGAGTCGCTATAATCGTCGCCCACACGCCGGTATAGCTCAGATGGTAGAGCAACTGACTTGTAATCAGTAGGTCCCGGGTTCGATTCCTGGTGCCGGCACCAAGTTCAAAGCCCCGCAATGCGGGGCTTTGTCGTTTCTGGGGTCTTAGACTTACCTCACGTCAAAACGTGAAAGTGTCCACAAAGTGTCCACACTTCATTTTTTTGCCTCTCTCGAACCAAACCAGCTACATCCACCCTCCGCATCCGCCGCAATCATTGCCCGGCCGATACTCATCGCTTCTTCAAGCAAATCGATCGCCTCCCGAAACATCTCGGGCCTGTCAGTTCCTCCAGCCAGCACACCGCCCTCGATCACGTCCTGCCTGACGCTATCAGCCAACTGATGAAAGCGGACGATTTGCCTCGCTTGGTCTTTACTCAGCACCCCCAGCTTCGTGACGTTCGCTTGGAAAACCCGGTTGAATTGGCCATCAATGCGGATTTGATAAAACTCGGGACTAGTGTTGAACGCATTCATCACTGCTGACCGACGATAAAGCAATTTCGCCTCGCAAAACTTGAACTGACGCTGCCAAGTGGCAGCGTCAGACATTTCCTCAGAGGATCGCTGTTGGTAAACAGGTTCAAAAAGCCTGTTTATAGACACGCCGTGATACCTCCCAAGGGCTACAAGTCCTTGCGCCGTTGCCTACGGCTACGCCAGAATCCGCCGGCTTGTGCGCCTCGGGCTAACTGGTAAGTTGGTTGTGTCACTGACTCCCAGTGACCGGGTATAGCAGCCCGGTATGCCTCGGAAGCACAAGTATCATCTGGTCAGGCAATCGCCTGTGCTCAATGGTGGCTGTGTGCATGGCACCTTCGGGTGCGCCGGATTCCGAGAGCTTACCGGTCTGCTACTTGCGCACAGCCGCCACCCTTTCGAAGAGCAGCGAAGGGAACGCGGCTTCACCAGAGGAAAGCTCTTATGTTCAAGGTAACGCCGAATCCGCCGGTCACCGAACCGACGTCCATCCCCGATCCGACATCGCCCTACGAATGCCCCGGTTCTAAAAAATTCAACGAAGCCGCCGAGCGCGCCCTCGACTACTACCTGGGCCCGCCCACCGCTCGCATCATGGCCGCGGACTACTACCCCAATCGCAACTACATGGCCAATCCCAAGTCGAGCAACGAAACACTCCTGGTCGACGCCTGTGAAACCCTAGGGTCTGCCAGCGTCATGCTCAACGACTTCGCCGCCGACCTCCAAGGCACCCACCGCAAAACCGCCCAAGGCATCGCACAAATCGTGATGCTGTCGGAGCTGGCGGTGAATCAAGTGCTGGATCAACTAGTCCCCACAGAGTAACAATCCAATAGGGCGAGGGTTCACTCTCGCCCTCTACTGCAACGCACATAATTGATCGAACAGGTCGCGCTGTTGAAAACGAGGCATAGAACGCAAGCGATCAAACAACAATCGATCAACCGCCTGTGCGCAAGGGCTGAGCGTGTGGGAAAAGGTCAGGTGAGCCACCCAAGTATGACCACATTGCACAGAACTACACTGACAGTACAATCGCACAAAATCTGTTGACAACTCATCTCTTGAAACTATGCGACCCTTCTGACAACAAAATTTACAGACCACGCGCATAACGGGTTCTCAGAATGATAAAAACCGCTTATCTTACCCAACTCAACCAGAACCCACCATTCAATATATGTGACAAACATCAGAAACTAACGCGCAGACCCAAAGGTCTATATACCGCCTCCGACTTAAGACAATAAACGAAGCGCTTCTTTAAGAGACTGAAAATCAACCTCCTGTTTAGACCCAACAAAAATACCCTGCGGAGTATTCTGTGGAGTCAGTTTCCTGCTTTCTTGATATTCCCATGTAATAGTGGCTTGTGACCTATCAGCCCCTCGCGCAACACCAATAATACGCACTCCGGGTTCTTTAGAAACCATATTGCGGAATTCGTCATCACTAAGGCCTTCAGGAATATCATTCACTATTGTGCTTGACATAACAAAACTCCCACATAGAAATTAAACTCGTACCACTACTTGTGGCGACAATGGATCTAGCTTGTGCAAATCAGGCAAACCAGCCAATACCGCACTGCCTAACTATCAGTTCTAATATTTCTAGCTTTCCTATCGTAAGCAGTTCCCTCTATTTCAAAAAAAACAGCTTGCCCGTTTACCAACGGACCGCCATAAACTACGTCCGCATCTGTAAACTTACATGAATCAGCACCTGGCTCATTTGGCCTAATCGAGCCGACACCGGCTGTACTTAGGTTCGGAACAAATGTAACCTTTCCAGAACTTCTACTAGCCATCACATTTCTCCTTAAATTATTACTTTGTGAAATACTTTCATCCACGGAATAGAGTGAAAGTTTTTATATAGCGCAATTTGATGCTAAACCTTACGCTCAGGCTCAGCACCTGTCAGAAATGACAGTCACTTATACCGCTTTGCTATTAAAACAATCACACTAGTAACATCTCACAAAAAACATCATTTTCTAGGTACTCCATTACACCTTACGATCCGTTCTTAGCTGGCAATTCACCTGCAAAAATAACTGCATAATTGGCCTAATTTCGTTATTCATATACACCCGGTCTATCTTCTCGATATCTCCAAAGCCTGCCGCATTTTCCGGCATGACCCCCGCCAGCGCCGGATTCATACGCCACGCCGCAATCACGTCATTTCGGGTAATGTTCTTGATTCGCTCAAATTCGTCCTTCGTCGCAATGTCTCCCACGGGGATGATCTGAATCGCCTTATCACTGCCACCGGGTATGTTCACAAACAGCGAGCGGAAATTTCCCACCCCCTTGCTGCCGGCGATCTTGGCCTGCAAGGCCTTCTCGTCCTCTTCGGACAGGTTCGGGTCGTTGGTGTAAAACACAAACCCCGCATGCGCGCCGTTATTGAAGTAGCGCCGCCGAAACAACGTCGCAGACTCGTTCAGCAGCAACGCATGCATCCCGCCCAGATAGTCAGGCACACCGTAGATGTTCTGTTCCACGTCGTAGTCCATGACGTGTTCAACGTCATCCTCTTCAAAATGCAGATGCTGACCATTGGGCCGCAACATCAAGAACCCGCCGCCAACCTTGCGCCGCATGTTCAACGCCGGCAGATGCCCCAGCTCCAGCACCTGGCCAATCACATTGCGCTTGCGCTGAAAGTACCCCTCACCGAACACCATAAAATCCAGCGCAGCTCGCCCCATTTTCTGCGCACTGCATCCGGCAGACGGGATGAAATCACGCAGCAGCAGGTTGCGTTTGGAGGGAATGGGGACGGGGAATGGGGACAGACGGGAATGGGGACAGATCTATTTTCAATTCCTAGTGCCGGCACGATACAAAACAAAGCCCCTGCAGAAATGCAGGGGCTTTGTTGTTTCTGGAGTGTCCACATTTCGTCCACACTCCGATCATCGGCAACCGCGTTGCCAGTTCTAATCGGAACAATCCGTAGACGATTTCACCTCAGGCTGGCTGCAAATCCCGCAATGCTTCCGGATGCTGGCTAGCAACACGTAACAATGTCTGTGCCGCACCTGTCGGCTGCCTGCGACCCTGCTCCCAATCCTGCAACGTCCGCAGGCTCACACCGATCAACTTGGCGAACGCACTCTGCGAAACACCCACCTTGGCTCGCGCTTCAGCAGCCGCCGAAAGTGGCACCTCTGTCACACGAGCAGGTTTTCCCGCCTTCATTTGGCGGACAGAGTCCAGCAAGTCCTGCTGGAATTGCTCCAGTTCATTGACCATCGCTGATTTCCTCCTTCAGTTGCTGGGTGATAAAAGGGTATAGGTTTCTTCCAACGACATCAGCCCCGCCACCACCTGGCCACGATTGCGCTCTTCCCCTCCCCCACGCTACCGTCAAACCCGTCGCTGCCAATCCAGCGACCGGGCCTGAGAACCCGCGTAAGATGCAGGCGCACCAGCGCCCCCAACCCACGTTTGCCGGCGTTTTTTTGTGCCTGCATTTCCGTGCAATGGCGGCTGTGCGTGGGAGGCTTTCGGGCCTGCCGGGTTCCTGTATCTCCGGTTTCTCAGCCTGCGCATAGCTGCCACCCTTTCGCCTGAGAACGAATTGGCAGCCCTCATTTGATACAGGGAGTTTCACAAATGATCAGCATCGATCCGTCCAAAGTCTGCCCCTTCCACCTCCCAACAAAAGGTAGGTGAAGCCATGACCAACCCCCACGACCTAAAAACCCTCGGCCTCACCCATTTTTCCTTCCAATCCAACCACGCACTCTTCCGCACCAACTCCGGCGTACCTGTCGTCACCGCCCTCTCCCACGCATCCCACCTACTGCACATTTCCAAACTGCTCACATCAGATACTTCTGCCGCCAACGACCCGGAACTCCACGCCTGCGCCTCGCAATACTTGCAGGAGTTGAGCAAGGCGCTGGTCGATGATGCGGTCAAAGTGCTGAGCCCCGATCCGTAAACCGTCGCCCACAAAAAAGCCCTCGCATCGCGGCGAGGGCTTTGTGTTACCGGATCAATCAGTGCCCAGCGCTTTGACCACCATCCACATGCAGAATCTCGCCGGTCACAAAATTCGCGTTATCGAGATACACCACCGCCTGCGCAATGTCGTCGATCTCGCCCATGTGTCCAACCGGATGCAGCGCACCCAGTGCCGCGTGGGTTTCCTCGCCGTGCATCGGTGTCTTGATGATGCCCGGCGATACCGCGTTCACCCGGATTCCGCGCTTGGCGTATTCGATGGCCAGGGATTTGGTGGCGGCGTTGAGGCCGCCCTTGGTCAGGGAAGCGAGGACCGAGGGCACGCCGTCGATGGCGTGGTCGACCAGGCTGGTGGTGATGTTGACCACGTGGCCCTTGCCCTGTTTTTCCATCTCGGCGATGGCCAGTTGGGTGATGTAGAAGAAGCCGTTGAGGTTGACCGACAGCACCGCCGCGTAGTCTTCCGGGGTGTAGGCGGTGAACGGTTTGGCGACGAAGATGCCGGCGTTGTTGACCAGGGTGTCGATGCGGCCGAAGCGGGCCACGCCTTCGCTGATCACGCGTTGAGCGGTGGCCGGGTCGCCAATGTCGCCGGCGATGGTCAGGATTTGCGGGTCGTTCGACGGTTTGATCGAGCGCGAGGTGGCGACGATGTTGTAGCCCAGTTCGCGGAAGGCCTTGACCATGCCTTCGCCCAGACCTTGGGAGGCGCCAGTGATAACGACGGTTTTTTTCGAGTTGCTCATGATGAAATCCTCAATCAATAAGTAAGTGTTGAATCAGGCCGCAGCCAGTTTTTTCAGCATTTGTTCGTAGTACTCGACCGATTGCGAACCGGACACCAGGTGCTTGCCGTTCAGGATCAGCGCGGGCACCGAGTTGATCCCGTGCTGCCGGTAGAACGCCTGCAGTTGCCGCACTTCGCTGGCGAATTCATCGTTGGCCAGCACCTTGCGGGCCCTCGCGGCATCCAGCCCGGCTTCGGTCGCCAGACGGATCAGCGTCGGGTGATCGTTGGGGTTGTCGCCGTCGCGGAAGTAAGCGCGCAGCAGGATCTTTTTCAGCGCGACCTGCCGCCCTTCCTGCGCTGCCCACATCAACAAGCGATGGGCGTCGAAGGTGTTGTGAAAGTGCGTGCGTTTCTCCAGGTCGAACTCGAAACCGATGGCCTTGCCGCGCTCGATCTGCATCTTCTTGCCGGCAGCGACGTCTTCGGCGGTGCGGCCGTATTTGCGCATCAGGTGCTGCACGGCCGGCTCGCCTTCGGCGGGCATGTCCGGGTTGAGTTCGAAGGGCTTGTAGGTCAGCTCCACCGAAATCTCGCCGGCCAGATTGCCGATCGCCTGCTCCAGCGCTGTCGCCCCGAGTGCGCACCAGGGGCACACCACGTCGGAGACGAAATCGATGGTCACGGTCGGGGTCATGACTGGCCCCGTTCCGCCAGTTGTCGGCGGTATTCGGTGGTGGTGATCCCGGCGTAGCCCCAGTTATCGGTGTCGACTTCTTCGATCACGATGTGGGTCAGGTCCGGGCGTTTGTTGAGGACGCGTTCCAGGGTTTCAGTGATTTCGGCGATCACCTGAGCTTTCTGCTCACGGGTAACACCGTCGCGGGTGATGCGTACGCTGACAAATGGCATGACGACTACTCCAGTGACCTGCCCTCGGGATGATGGTCAGGTGTTGGAGCTCAATTTAGGCGTGTGCCGGGAGGGGAAAAAGTAGGGGTGGGGTACTTCATTTGTGAGGTGGTGTAATGAATTGATACACCCATGTTGCTACCGTTTACCCATTGAAGTCGTAGGTTGACACATCTGATTCAGTGGCCGAGAATCGGCTCCAAGAGCGCGAAACCGACTGCCATCAGGTGGCGATAGTCGGCGTTAGGAACCCCGTTGATGACCTGAAAATCAGCGTTCGGGTGAGACCTCTTCTCCCCTGCTTGAGGGAGCACAATATCAAGCAACTTTTTCGTGAAGGGCAGCCTGTTAAGGCTGCCCTTTTTGTTTGGGCCATCGGTAACTTTGAAACAGCAGCTCTCCATGCCGATGCTTGTTCAGTCCCTTTTTGTCACAGTTCATGAAGTTCCAGAGTACGTTGCCGTGATCGATATGGATCACGACCAGCATCTGGTATTTCGTGTTGTAGACACCGATGTATGTCAGTCGGAAAGAGTCGTCATCGTAGGAAATCTTCCAGATCTCTAACGGCTTTTTCAGGGTGTCTTGCGCGAAGTCTGTGAAGCGCTCCCGAGCATTCGGGCGTTTTTCCACAATGTGCAACAAGTGCTCGCGCCTCACCAGAACAGGGCAAATGGGTGTCTCAATCACTGTTGAATTGAGGCCGTCATGAAGTCCGAAGCCTTTGGCAACTTGCTCCCATGCAGCCTCCAGACTCTCGGCACCCGGACATTCTCTGATTGCAGAAGTCAGCAACTCGGAATCAATGTCCCGAATGTCCGGTAAACCAAGATCCTTCCAGTTCTTTTGTTCAGGTAACGCCCTGCTCCCAGGCACGCTCATTGGCATCCTCTCGCTAGCTTCGCGGATGCCGGCATTGCCTGGATATCCAATGGCCTCGGACTGAAAATGTCCCGAAATTAACTGCCTGATATTTCAGCCACTTGTGCTGCGGTAATAAATCAGCCCGTTCTTGTCTTTCAATAGGAGGCTTCCGGCATCAACGCTGAACAGCGCGAAATGGCTGTACGAAACTGTCCCAGCCGCTGTAACCCCACCGCACAAAAAAAGTGCCCGACTCCTTCGAGTCGGGCACTTTTTTTGATCCCTATCACCCCCACGTCGCCAAAAACCCCGATCCTGTGTCAGCCTCCAGCCATCGGCAGGGACATCAATTCGCTACTAATTGCGCGACAACTATGCTCAGGTACAGGAATATAGCCGGCAAATGGCGCCGTTCAGGCCGTCACGTACACAACAATACCCAGCCCACTTCAGAGGGCATTACCCATGGATAGCAGAACCTTACGCAACCTCATGCGCATCGTGCAGACCGGCTCGTTGTCGGCAGCAGCCGAGCATTCGTGCCTGACCGTGCAGGCCTTGGCCGCACAGTTGAACAAGGTCGAAGAGCAGTTCGGTTTCCGCTTGTTTAGACGATCCAACAAGGGGCTGACGCTGACGCCGCAAGGCACCGAGCTGACGCCCTATATGGACAGAGTGCTGATTGCCACGCGGCAGATGGAAGAGAAAGTCGAAGCGTTGAAGGTGCCGGGACAGCGCATGTTGAAAGTGGCGTTGAACACCACGCTGGCGCCGGACTTCAACCGGCGATTGATCGGACGCCTGATCGAAGTGTTTCCCGACTACCAGATGGAATTCAGCTACGCCGAGTCGATGGAAAACCTCAGCAAGCTGAAGAACGAAGACTTCGACCTTGCGGTGCTGATCGGCCCGCAGCGTCCGGGTCTGCCGAGCATTGTCCTGCCTGAAGTACAGGTGCAGGTGGTCGGCGCGCACTGTGGTCAGGAGAACGATCCGCTGACCTTGCTTGGCAACAAGTTTCAGGTGCGTCCCGCAGAAGATTGTCCGTATTCCCACAGCTTTTTGCGTTTTCTCGACGCCGGGCTGGGCAATCACGAGAACAGTCAGCGCACGATTTATTCCTGCAGCGAAACGCTGACCCTGTCGCTCATCACCCAGATGGATGCGGTCGGCATGGTCTCCCGCGAGGCCGCGCAGAAGAACGGCCTGACGATCTTCCCCGGGTTCGAGGATTTCCTCGAAGTGCGCCTGGCGGTGAACAACCCGGATCTGTCCGGTCAGGCGTTGAACGACGTGGTCGATCTGCCGCTACATGAACGAGCCGAGCGCAATGTACGCAGCCGTCCCAACCGCCACACTGAGAAAGAGGTTTTTGCTGAAATACGCACATAACAGCGTCGGAATCGCGGCATAAAATTCCGGGCGATCGAGCTGTATGTGCTGATCCTTGATCAACAAGGGTGTCAGGCTGATCGCAGCGACGATCGCCACCGGCAGGTATTCCAGCGCGCGGGCGACGAAGGGCGGCCAGTGCTCGGTGTTGACCTGCAACGGCAGGGCCCGTGGCAGAAAGGTCACGGCCATCATCAGCGCGACCACCAGAATCAGGAACGTTTGGTCAGGCATACACCCACTCCGCAGCCCACAAACGTGGCGATGAAAACGTTGAATGGCGAGCTGCCCACCAGACTCAGTGCGCCCATGCAGACCACTGCGGCCAAGGCGGCGATGAGTTTGTTGCGGGTGTTGCACAGTGAGACCAGGACGTAGAGCATCATCGCGGTCAGCGCATAGTCGAGCTGGTATTTGATCAGATGCGAGGCGTACTGCGCGCACAGGGCGCCCAGCAATCCGCCGATCACCCAGGAGGTGTGGCAGAACAGGTTGAAGCCAATCAGATAACGGACGTTCACCGGCGCCCCGGTGCCCAGTTTGACGCTGTGGAAGGCGAACGATTCATCGGTCAGGCCGCCGGCGTAACACCAGCGTTCCATGCGACTCAGGCCCAGCGCCCGCAGGGCTTTCGCCATGTAGACCGACATCAGCATGTGCCGCGCGTTGATCAGAAACGTGGTCAGCACGATGGTGGTCAGTGACGCACCGCTGCTGATCAGCGCCAGCGCCGCAAACTGCGAAGCCCCGGCATACACGAACAGACACATGGCCACCGGCAGCCACAGTGGCAGCCCGGCATTGACCGCCATCAGCCCGAACACGAACGACACGGTGAAGTAACCAGCGACCACCGGGCTGGCTTCGGCAAAGGTGCGCGATGGCTGACGGTCGACCATCAGCGGCGCACTGCCGGATGTTTCATTCATAGATCCCTCTCAAATGTCCGCTCGCCGTGAGGTTCGCAAAAACCCTGGGCCGTCCAGAAACGCTTGCCCGCGAGGTTAGCATCATCGACGAACAGGAACATCCGCAGCACTCCGACCCGTTTCATGTCGGCCGACGCCGCTTCCACCAGCCGCTGGCCCACGCCCTGGCTGCGATAGCGCAGGCTGACCGCCAGATGGTTGATCGTGCCACGACTGCCGAGCATGCCGCCCAGCACCGCGCCGACGATCTCGCCTTCGACGTCGAAGGCAAGATAGGCCGTGGTGGTTTTCTGGATCAACACGCCGCGCAGGCATTTGGCGTCCTGCCATTCACAGAACGACACTTCGTCGAACTGACGGAAGAAACGCTCCATGCGCTGCGCGTCCTTGGCCGTCGCGCGCCGCAGCACCACCGGCGTCGAGCATTCGACGCCGTCGATTGGGGTGATCTGATTAGCGAACAATGTCGAAAGCGGTCCCGGGCCGCGAGAAGGAAATCGCCAGGATCTGCCGGTAAGCCATGGCGTGGGAGTGGGTGTTGCGTGCCGGTGTCACGTAGTGACGCATGTCACGGTCGAGGAAGTAGGTGGTGTCGAGGATTTCCTGGTAAGTGGTCGACGCCAGTTGCTGCTCGTGGATGTCGTACAGACGACTCTCCGCGCCCTCGACGTTATTGCGCCCCCAAAAGTGCACGCCGCTGAACGGATAACCGTCGCAATGAATCCCTTCCGGAGTGATTTCCAGTTGTTTGCCGGGCTTGATCTCGATGCGGATCTGATGGATCTGGCACTGCCAGATTTCATCGTGCAGCTCTTCCGGCAACACGCTTTTGTACACTTCGAAATCGGTGTCGATCAGGCTGCGCATCACCGGCGAGCTGATGACTTCGTCCGAGAAGTCCTGGAAGTGCCGCACAACGCCGCCCACATAGCTGTTGTTGGCCTTGGACTGCACGTACGCGCGATGTTCCAGTTGCTTCAGTTCGCGAGTCTTGGGGTTGTACTCAAAGTCGCTGTAACGACGGTAACGCATGCCGGCTTCGGCCTGACCGTAGTAACTGTCAGGCTCCATGTTTTCCCAACTTTTGGTCAGTCTGACGAAGTCGGCGAAATGACCGTAGAGATTGAAGTCAGCACCCTGCACATTGGCGTACTTGTCGCGCCGTAGCGATTCGCCCACTTCTCTGGTTAAAACGATCATTACCAAATTCTCCGCTGCATTGAGCGGCCTAATCTATTAGGTGGAGAATTTGCGTCCATGAGAAAGAATTTCAGGCATTTAAAGCCCTGTTTGAAACGCGATTTGAAACGGCTTGAAAGTGCATTTCAAATGACAAAAACACGGGTTTTTATGCTGTTTTCGCAAAAAACGTCAAAAAAAAACCCCGAACCAGTCGGGGTTTTTCTGACGCGTTTCGCGGGTTCAACCAAACATCAGAAGACGTTGATCGGGTAATCCACGAACACCCGCAGTTCGTTGCCGCTGACGTTGTATTCGCTGGATTTCTGCGAAACACGCAGGATCGAGCTGCGCAGCTTGATGCTCAGGTCTTTGGCCGGGCCACTTTGCACGACGTACTTGAACTGGTTGAAGATTTCACGCTCGGTGCCGCCTTCGCTGGTGGACGTGGTGATGTTGTCGCCACGCACGTACGCGAAGTTGTAGCTCAGACCCGGTACGCCGAATGCGCTGAAGTCCAGGCCGTAGCCCAACTGCCAGCTGCGCTCGTCTTCAGCGTTGAAGTCGGACCAGTAGGAGTTGGCCAGGTAGATGGTGTTGCCACCGTCACCCACGCGACCCTGACCTTTCTGATAACCGCCGTAGGCGTAACCCAGGTTGCTGTCGCCGGTGGAGCGCTGGTGCGCCACGGTGAACGAGTGCGGGCCGGTGGCGAAGGTCGCTGCCAGGCTCCAGATCTTGTTGTCGTCGCCGGTCACACCGTTTTCGCGGACGTAGGAGTTGTCCAGCTTGGTGCGGTAACCGTTGAAGTCCAAGGTCAGGGACTGATCCTTGTCGATCGGGAACACGTAGTTGGCGTTCACGTATTGCTTCTTCAGCACGTCTTCGACGTCGGAAGCGTACAGCGCTGCCTTGAACTGTTCGGTGAACTGGTAGCTACCGCCCAACACGTTGATCGACTTCAGACCACCGCTGTCACGGCCTTCAGCGCTCTTGCGCGATTCGGCGGTGAAACGGCCGGCGTTCAGCTCCAGACCCTTGATCTCTTTGGAAGTGATCAAGGTACCGGTGTAGCTTTCCGGCAGCAGACGCACGTTGTCGTAGCTCAGCACCGGCAGGGCCGGCATCTGGTCACCGTAAGTCAGTACGGTGTTGGAGATACGGAATTTTACCGCTGCGCCACCCTTCGACAGGTCGTCAGCCGCGTTGCCGCTGTCACCCTGTTTGAAGAAGTCGATACCACCGGCACCGCTGCGGCCCTTGCCGCCGTCCAGGCGCAGTGCATACAGACCGAAGGCATCCACACCCACACCCACGGTGCCTTGAGTGAAACCGGACGAGAACGTACCGATGGCCGCTTGGCCCCATTCGGCTTTGTCCTGGTTGCCATCTTTGTAGTCACGATTGATGTAGGCATTGCGCAGCAGCACTTTGAGGCTGCTGTCTTCAACAAAACCCTTGGACTCGGCCTGGTCGTTAGCCATGGCCGAAGTGGCACTCAACATCCCCAGTGCGATCAAACTGATTCGCTTGTTCAACATTTTGTTTTCCTTATTACGGGTTGAAACGCGCTGTGTCGAACGGCTGAAACGGCGCTTATTGCACTCTTTTATTCACCCCGAAACAAAAAGACCCGCTCAAGACAATGTCATGGCGGGCCTGCTCCTGATTTTGAGTCATGGCGGTTAGCCACAGGCGTTGGGCCGAATCGTAGCCGCGCCCTCAACAATGTGTCAATTTCAAGAATCGTCTTTAAATAGGCGAAAAACGTCTAAAAAAAGTAAATTTTGCGGTGGCTTCGTGCAGGGAAACGCCTGTAATCAGGGATTTTAATGCCGGGTCACGCACACCCGTCGAGGCCACAGACCGGCAAGGCATGCGCCGCTGTCGCAGGCGCAAACGACTCACTCAACCATTGAGCGAAGGCCTGCGGTTTACCGAGCCACGGGCCGATATCCACCAATGTGAACTGACCATCCTGCTCCAGTGCGAGAGTCGGAAAACCCTGCCCGCCGAGTTTCGCCAACAGAGCGCGGCTGTTCTTCATATGTTGCTCGGTGTCGACGGACTGCTTGGCGTTCAAGAAAGTAGCGGCGTCGTAACCCTGCTGCACCGCGTATTCCAACAGCACACTTTCGTCGGCAATTCGGCGCCCCTCGACATAGTGCGCCGTCTGCAAACGCCCCAGCAGTTCCAGGCCACGGCCGTCGATTTTTTCCGCTGCCAGCACAGCGGCAATCGGTGGTGCCGAATCAAACACCGCGGTGTGATCGCGCAACAGGCCTTCGAAATAAGCGTCGCCGAATGGCTGACCCGTGTATTCAGCAATGCGCCGGTCATGGGGCATTACGTAATTGCGCAGTTGCGGCGAAACGCTCTGGCGGTTGGCACCCGTCATCATGCCGCCGGCGTGGGCGATCACTGGCAGCACTTGCTGTGCGGCCTGTACCAGCGGTTTGGCGCCATAGCACCAGCCGCACAACGGGTCGTAAATGTAGTGAAGGGTCATCGAAATGCTCCGGCTGGAAGGTGGGGAATGATGTCGGCACATTAGTCCCTCGGTCGTTGCGGAAAAACGCCGGAATGGCTTTCAGTGTGTTTCGGCAATCGGTCAAATCGAGACCGGCAGCCGCCACTTCCAGGTCAGGCAGACAACCCGGTGGGCATTGACACCTAAAGCTTCCGATATCGCGCCCATAAAAAAAGCGCTGCCATCCCGGCAGCGCTTTTTACAATCCCTGTTTGTTCTTCTTATCCTTCCATCACATCCCAGAGTGCTTCCAGTTCGGCCTCGCTGAACAGGCCAGCGGGGTAACGCTCGATCATCATCCGGCGCGGATCAGGTTCCCTGATCTGACGCGTTCCATTGGATTTCAACCAGTGCGCGACAATCTGGAGCGACTCAGTATTTACAGGCATGGGATGCAACGTCCGCTCGCTGATTACGTTCACTTCGGCGTTCATTTCAGCGCTCTCTCCCCGTTCGTGAGCGGCTAAGTTATCCAAGGTATATGACAGAACTGTTGAAGTTCTCCCCCCTCCCTAGTGCACCATGAGCGATACAAGAGCTATGCCAATGTCTGGCAATTGTCGACCAGCGGACATAAAGAAACCCGCAGTCCTGACGGGCTGCGGGTTTCTCTTCATACGAGGGCAACAAATGACTGCCCGGTCGTTTTTTCAATCAACTCAAGCTGTTACATCCGCACTCACTCTTTGTGCGGCGCGGGTTGCTGTTGGGTAAGGCAGTGAATATTGCCGCCCCCCAGTAACAGTTCGCGACCCGGCACCATCACCACTTCATGTTGCGGGAACAGGTTCTGCAGGATCTCGCGCGCCGGGGCGTCCATCGGGTCGTCGAAGCTTGGCGCGATGATGCCACCGTTGACGATCAGGAAGTTCACGTAGGAACCGGCCAGGCGCACGCTCGGGTTGCGCTCCTGAGTGCCGTCCACCGGGTCCACGCCAGCGCATTCTTCTTCGGTGGCAAACAGCGGCCCCGGAATCGGCATCTTGTGCACCGTGAACGGGCGGCCCTTGGCGTCAGTGCTGCTTTCCAGCACTTTCATCGCGGCCTGGCAGCGCGGGTAGTTCGGATCCTGCGGATCGTCAGTCCAGGCCAGCAGCACTTCGCCCGGACGCACGTAGCAGCAGAAGTTATCCACATGGCCGTCGGTTTCGTCGTTGAACAGGCCATCCGGCAGCCAGATGATCTTGTCCACCGACAGGTTTTCACTGAGCACCGCTTCGATTTCTTCGCGACCCAGGTGCGGGTTGCGATTGCGGTTGAGCAGGCATTCTTCGGTGGTGATCAGGGTGCCTTCGCCGTCGACGTGAATCGAGCCGCCTTCGAGCACGAAGCCTTCGGTGCGATAACGCGGGCTGCGCTCGATTTCGAGGATCTTGCCGCCGACCTGGGAGTCGCGATTCCACGGCGAATACAGGCCACCGTCAAAACCGCCCCAGGCGTTGAAGTCCCAGTTCACGCCGCGCACTTCGCCGCTGTTGTTGATCACGAAGGTTGGACCACTGTCGCGAACCCAGGCGTCATCGCTGGACATCTCGACCACGCGGATATTCGGCACGTCGAGGCGAGCACGGGCGTTTTCGTACTGGCCGGCGGACACCGCCACGGTGACCGGCTCGAAACGTGCGATGGCCTTGGCCACGGCGGCGTGAGCGGCCTGGGCCGGCTTGCCGCCCAGACGCCAGTTGTCCGGACGCTCGGGCCAGATCATCCAGGTCTGGGTTTGCGGTGCCCATTCGGCCGGCATGTAGAAGCCATCGGCGCGTGGTGTGCTTTTCAATGTGGTCATGTCGATCAGACTCCAGGGAACCGTCGAGGGTTTTCAACGCGCCGTACAGGGATGGACGACGGACTATGGCGACTTTATAAACGATAAATATCGGCTTTAGAAGCAAGTAATGAAAAACAATCGGAATTAACCCCTTAAAATACCGATACAAATCGGTATTCGAAGGTTGCGGATCGTTTCAAAGCCCTTCTTCAAGCACCTTCGCCAGCATGTCGACAAAGAAATCCACGCTCTGACGCGAGGTGACCATCGGCGGTTTGATCTTCAGAACGTTCAGGTAATCGCCGGTCGGCTGCATGAAGATCCCCAGCTCGCGCAGGCGATCACACAACAGCATGGTTTCCTCGGTTGCCGGCTCCAGGGTTCCCCGATTGCGGATCAGCTCGACCCCCAGATAGAACCCCGAACCGTGCACTGCGCCGACCAACGGATATTGATCGATCAGCGCTTCCAGCCGCGCCTTGAAATGAGCGCCGACCACCTGGGCGTTTTCCCAGAGCTTTTCTTCTTCCATGACATCGAGCACCGCCATGCCGATCTGGCAGCTCACCGGACTGCCGCCGGCGGACGAGAAGAAATAGCCCTCGGCCTCCAGCGCCTCGGCGATTTCCCGGCGGGTGATCACCGCGCCCAGCGGCTGGCCGTTGCCCATTCCTTTGGCCATGGTGATGATGTCCGGCACTACGCCTTGCTCTTCGAAACCCCAGAAGAAATGGCCCATACGGCCATAACCGACCTGCACCTCATCGGCGATGCACACGCCGCCACGGGCGCGCACCAGTTCATAGACTTTTTTCAAGTAACCCGGCGGCAGCGAAATCCCGCCCGCATTGCCGTAGACCGGCTCGCAGATGAACCCGGCCAGTTGGCGTTTCTGCTCATCAATCTTCGCCAGATGATGCTCGACGCTGCGCACATAATCCGGCGCCGAATCCGCGCCGCGAAACTCGCCGCGATAGGTGTTCGGAGCAGTCACCGCATGCACCCAGTCCGGGCGACTGCTCAGGGCTTGCGGGTTATCGGCAATCGAGGTCGAGACCGCGTCTGCGCCGACCGTCCAGCCGTGATAGGCCTCCAGCACGCTGATCATGTCGCGGCCACCGCTGGCGGCCCACGCCAGGCGGATCGCCAGGTCATTGGCCTCGCTGCCGCTGTTGACCAGGAACACCCGATCCATGCCCTCCGGCGCCAGCTTCAACAAGCGTTCGGAGAACTCGGCGACGGCTGCATAGTTGAATCGCGAGTTGGTATTGAGCAGCGACCACTGGCGGCCCGCGACCGCCGCCATGCGCGGGTGACCGTGGCCGAGCACCGCGACGTTGTTGAGCATGTCGAGGTAGGAACGGCCCTGCATGTCGATCAGGTGATTGCGCCAGCCGCGCTCGATACGCGGCGGGTCGACGTAATAGTGTTTCTGGGTGCGGGCGAAACTGGCGTCGCGGCGCGCCAGCAGAGTCGCCGCGTCCAGCTCCGGCTCGGCGTCGCAGGCCAGGCCCAGCAGTGCTGCCGGCGAGGGGGACAACGCCTGCCACGCCAACGCGCGTGATGGTGTACAGAACAGCGGCGCTTCCAGCTGTGCGCCGCGAATCAATTGCACGATCAACGGACCGTCCACCGAACCCAGCACCTGACCTTTCACCAGCGCCGCGCCGCCGTGCAACGAAGGTTTCACGCCCCACAGACGCAGGCTCAGTTGCGGGCCGTCGAGTCGCAGCGCGCCGTCGGCCGACAGGTGCAATACGCCAGCGAACGGCGCCTCCACCGTCGAACCTTGGGGTACATGCAATTCGACGTGCAGCGGGAACGTCTCTGGCTCATCGGCGCTGTCGAGCCGAGTGCGGGACAGACGGTATTGTCCATAGCGACTGGCCGCCAGACCATGGATGGCAGCGGCCTCGCTCAACAGACGCTGATCGATGCCAGGCTGCTCCCAGTTGCCCGCCTCGAAGTGGGCGCTCAACACACCCAGATCGATCAACGCGAATTCGCGCCCGACCAGATCGGGCAACAACGGCGCAAAACCTTCACTGTCGATGGCCGGCAATGTCTGGCCGACCGCCGTAAGAATCGCCGCCTCCATCAAGGCCAGCGGCACCGAGGTGGCGACCCGGAAGATCTCCCATTCATGGGTCAGGTTGTCGCGGCTGTAGGTGTTGCCCGGATCGATACTGACCTGTTGCTCGCCGCTGAGCACCAGCACCGCGGCCCGCGCCACGATCAGCGGCCACAGCGCCAGCAGTTCTTCGTGTTGCAGCGGATTGACCACGTGATAGGCCTGCACGGCCGGCAGGATCACGAACGGGTCGCCGGCGGCGTGATGCAGCAATGCGGCGCAGGTGACCGACAGATCGGTGATGCGCCAGGTGCGCACCAGGTCGCCGAAATCGATAACGCCCTGCAACTGCCAGTGCCGTCGGGCGTCACGCTGCCAGACCACATTGTCGTCGGTGATGTCCATGTGGATCGCCTGTACCGGCAGCTTTTCCAGCAGCGGCTGCAAACGAAGCCTGGCCTGTTCGGCAGCCTCGGCGATCAGCGTGCGTTGGCGTTCGTCTTCGATGACCGGCAGCAGGTGCTCGATCAGTGAACTGGCGTGGCGCGCGTCCCATTGCAATGTGCGCTCGAGCCCCGGATGGTCGAACCCGGCCAGGGCCAGATCCATTTCGCCGCAGAGCCGGCCGAACCCGGCAACAACCTCATGGCCAAGATGATCGAGAGCCGTCAGTGGCTGGCCCTCGATGTAATCGAGCAGCCGCACATGCACCGATTCGCCCTCGACGTCCAGGGTCAGCAGGTCTTGGCCGTCCCTGGCCGGGATGACCCGGGGAACGTGGACATCGCAGTGTTCAGCCAGATATTTCAGGCCAGCATGCTGGGCTTGCAGCTCGACCAGCGAATAGTCGCCCCGGCAGATTTTCAGCACGAACCGCCCACGCTCGCTGTCGACCCGGTAATTGAGATCCTGCTGGCTGCCCAAGGCCTGCAACGTGCCGTTCAAGTCGTAATGCTGCGCCAGCAGATGCCGGGCCTGCTCCAGCGAAACCTGAGGGCTGGGCAAACTGGCGCGATGAATCAACGTGGCGAACGACATGGAACGACCCCTGAAATTTTATTAGGCGCCTATATCGCCATTGCTTCGGGCGATAAGCAACCCCCAGACCATCCGTCCCCCGACAGGTTGCGAAGCAGGGGGATTTGCATGCCCCTCTCGCACCCACCGGTACTTTGCGCAAGAATGTCGGCCATTCAAACCTGCCACCGGAATACCCATGAATGTAATCCCCACTGACCTGCCTGGTGTCCTGATCATCGAACCCAAGGTGTTTGGTGATGAGCGCGGGTTCTTTTACGAAAGTTTCAATGCCAAGGCCTTTCAGGACGCCACCGGCCTCGACACGCAGTTTGTGCAGGACAACCACTCGCGCTCGCAGAAAGGCGTGCTGCGCGGGCTGCATTACCAGCTGGAAAATACCCAGGGCAAACTGGTCCGCGTCACCGCCGGCGAAGTCCTCGATGTCGCCGTGGATATTCGCCGCAGCTCGCCGCATTTCGGCAAGTGGGTGGCCGTGCACCTGTCCGCCGACAACCATCGCCAACTGTGGGTACCGGAAGGTTTTGCCCACGGTTTCGTGGTGCTGAGCGAGTTCGCCGAGTTCCTCTACAAGACCACCGACTACTACAACCCGTCGTCCGAGCGCAGCATTCGCTGGGACGATCCGGATCTGGGCATCGACTGGCAGCTGGACGAAGCGCCAAAACTGTCGGCCAAGGATCAGGCAGCCGGCCTACTCAAGGACGCCGACGTCTTTTCCTGAAGTCCTGTGTGAATCTTCAGCGCCGCTGCACACCCGGCCACGGGTGCGCAGACTGCGCCTGCAAGCCTAGGCATAATGCGCCTGTACCCACAGGCGCTCGATGCTCATGACTCCGACCCTTCCCCGCCGCCCTCGCTGGCGCAGCCTCGCCCTGCTGGCCCTGTGCCTGGCACCGTTGCTGTGGCCGCTGGAACACCTGGCCGAGCGCTATTACCGCAGCGAGCTGGCCGGTCAGAATCGCCAGACCCTCGACCTCTACGTCGCCAACCTGTTGGGCACGCTGCATCGCTATGAAGTGCTGCCGCAAATCCTCGGCGACCTGCCCGCGCTGCGCGCGGTACTCGGGGCGCCGGACGACGGCGTGACCCAAGGCAACGCCAACCGCCTGTTGAAAAACATCGCCGCGCAGACCGGCGCCGAAGTCATGTACCTGATGGACACCAACGGTCAGACGCTCGCGGCGTCGAACTGGGACAAACACGACAGCTTCGTCGGGCGTAATTTCTCTTTCCGGCCGTACTTCAGCGAGGCCATGGCCGGCCGCCTCGGGCGCTTCTTCGGTCTGGGCACCACGTCCGCCAAGCGCGGCTATTTCTTCGCCGCAGCGGTGCGCAACGGCGAAAAAATCATCGGCGTACTGGTGATCAAGGTTGACCTGGACCACACCGAAAGCCTGTGGGGCAAAACCCCGGAACAACTGCTGGTGACTGACCACAACGGCGTGGTCATCCTCACCTCGCGCCCGGAATGGCGTTTTCGCGCGACCCGCACTCTGAGTGATACCGAGCGCGCGGCGATCGCCGCAATCCAGCCCTACCCGACCCGCGAGCCACGCCCGCTGAACCTGAGCCCGACCGCGTGGTTGCCGCAAACCCAGGAGATCGCGGAAACCGGCTGGAGCGTCAGCATCCTCGCCCCGCGCACCTTGATCGACCGACCGGTGCGCACGGTGGTGGCGATCGGCGGCGCCACCTTGCTGGTGGTGATGCTGTTGCTGGGCCTGATGATGCAGCGTCGTCGTCATTACCTGGAACGGATCGCCTTTGAAGCCAAGGCCCGACGGGAACTCGAAGGCCGGGTTGCCGAGCGCACGAGTGATCTCGAAGGCCTCAACCGCCGACTGAAACAGGAAGTGCTTGAACGCGAACAGGCCCAGCAGGAACTGGTGCGGGCCCAGGACGATCTGGTACAGGCTGGCAAGCTGTCGGCGCTGGGGACGATGTCGGCGAGCATCAGCCACGAACTCAACCAGCCGCTGGCGGCGATCCGCAGCTACGCCGAAAACGCCGAAGTGCTGCTCGACCACGAACGCACCGAAGACGCACGAGGCAACCTCAAACTGATCAGCGAGCTGACCGGGCGCATGGCCTCGATCATCGCCCACCTGCGCGCCTTCGCCCGCCGCGACCGCCACGCCCCGGAAAGCGTCGCCCTGCAACCGGCGCTGGACGACGCCCTGGCGTTGCTGGCCAAACGTCGCCGCAGCATGGACGTTGAACTGATCCGCGACCTGCCGGCCGCCACCCTGTGGGTCGAGGCCGGGGAAACCCGTCTGCGCCAGGTACTGGGCAACCTGCTGGCCAACGCCCTGGACGCCCTGACCGAAAAAGGCCCGCCGCGCAAATTGTGGCTGAGTGCCGAATCCACCGACGAAGGCGTCAACCTGTACATTCGCGACAATGGCCCGGGTTTCTGCATGGAAGCACTGGGCCGTGCCAGCGAACCGTTTTACACGACCAAGACCCGCACTCAGGGTCTGGGTCTGGGGTTGGCCATTTGCGAAACCCTGATGCGCGCCTTCGGCGGTGAACTGTCGTTCGCCAACCACAAGCAAGGTGGCGCCCTGATCACCCTGCGGCTGCGCGCCGGCGCGCCCGGGGTCAGCCTGCAACCGTCCGAGGATCGAAGCGCATGACCATCGACAACCGCATTCAGGTGGTGCTGATCGACGACGATCCGCACCTGCGTCAGGCCCTTGGCCAGACTCTGGATCTGGCCGGCCTGAAAATTCTTCCGCTGTCCGAGGCCAAGGGTCTGGCCGCGCAACTGGAGCGCGACTGGCCGGGCGTGGTGGTCAGCGACATCCGCATGCCCGGCATGGATGGCCTGGAACTGTTGAGCGAGTTGCACGCTCAGGATCCCGAGTTGCCGGTGCTGCTGATCACTGGCCACGGCGATGTGCCGCTGGCCGTGCAGGCCATGCGCGCCGGTGCCTATGATTTTCTGGAAAAGCCCTTCGCCAGCGACGCCCTGCTCGACAGCGTGCGCCGCGCCTTGGCTCTGCGCCGTCTGGTGCTGGACAACCGCAGCCTGCGCATGGCCCTGAGTGATCGCAACGAGCTGAGCGCGCGGCTGGTCGGCCAGTCCGCACCGATGTCACGCCTGCGCGAGCAGATCGGCGCACTGGCGGCGACCAAGGCCGATGTCTTGATCCTCGGCGAAACCGGTGCCGGCAAGGAAGTCGTCGCCCGCGCCCTGCATGATCTTTCGAGTCGGCGTAACGGCCCGTTCGTGGCGATCAACGCCGGGGCGCTGGCCGAGTCGGTGGTCGAAAGCGAATTGTTCGGCCATGAGCCCGGCGCCTTCACCGGCGCGCAAAAGCGCCGGATCGGCAAGTTCGAATTCGCCAATGGCGGCACGCTGTTCCTCGACGAAATCGAGAGCATGAGCATGGACGTGCAGGTCAAACTGCTGCGCATGTTGCAGGAGCGAGTGGTCGAGCGTCTGGGCGGCAATCAGTTGATCCCGCTGGACATCCGCGTCATCGCCGCCACCAAGGAAGACCTGCGCCAGGCCGCCGATCAGGGACGTTTCCGTGCCGACCTGTATTACCGCCTCAACGTGGCACCGCTGCGCATTCCACCACTGCGTGAACGGGGCGAAGATGCGTTGATGCTGTTCCAGCATTACGCCGACGAAGCCAGTACCCGTCATGGTCTGCCACCGCACGAACTGCAACCGGCGCAACGGGCGTTGCTGCTGCGGCATTCATGGCCAGGCAACGTGCGGGAATTGCAGAACGCGGCGGAGCGCTTTGCCCTCGGCCTGGAATTGGCCCTGGACAACACGCAGCCCGATGGCAGCCCCGGCACCACCGTCGAGATCACGGCAGGAGGGCTCAGCGAGCAAGTGGAAAACTTCGAGAAATCCCTGATCGCCGCCGAACTGGCCCGCTCTCACAGTTCCGTGCGCAGTCTGGCCGAAGCCCTGGGTATTCCGCGCAAGACCCTGCACGACAAACTGCGCAAGCACGGGCTGAATTTCGCGGGCAGCGGCGGCCATTCGGACGAATCCGAATGAACTTCACTCAATTCACTTTTCTGCCGCAAGAGGTCCGGGCATGAAGCACGACAGTCGTTATCTGGAATCCATTCTTCATCACGACATCCCGCTGACCCGGGACATGGGCCTCAAGGTACTCGACTGGCACGAGCAGCAATTGCGCCTGCACCTGCCGCTGGACGCCAACGTCAATCACAAGAGCACCATGTTCGGCGGCAGCCTGTATTGCGGCGCGGTGCTGGCCGGCTGGGGCTGGCTGCATTTGCGTTTGAAAGAGGAAGGCATCGAAGACGGGCACATCGTGATTCAGGAAGGGCAGATCAGTTATCCACTGCCGGTCACCGGCGATGCCATTGCCATCTGCCCGTCACCGAGCGCTGCGGTGTGGAAGAAATTTCTGACGATGTATCAGCGCTACGGTCGGGCGCGATTGACGCTGCATACGCGAGTCGTCAATACAGGAAGCGATGAAGATGCAGTGACGTTCAGCGGGCAGTACGTTCTGCACCGCTGAAGACAGAACGCGCTTACGAGCGGGCGAGTTCGAGCAGCTTCGCCCGCCATGCGGCTTTCGCCGGCAACGCCAGGAAGAAACCGTTCAACAACGACTCCCGTGGTGGATAGCAGAACGCTTCGCCGCTCAGGTCCAGCACCTCGCCACCCGCCCCTTCCAGAACGCCCTGCGCTGCTGCCGTGTCCCACTGCGAAGTCGGTGCCAGACGCGGGTAACAATCGGCAGCACCTTCGGCCAGCAGACAGAACTTCAGCGAACTGCCGATGTTGGCCAGCTGCAACTCACCAAGACTGGCGCTCAAACCGGCCAGCAAGTGTTCCTGCTCCGGACTCGAATGGCGGCGGCTGGCGACCACGGTGAACGCTTCGCCAGGCCCCGGCACATCACGCACCTGAATCGCCAGCGGCGTACCGCCCGTGTCGCCGCGCCAGGCACCGAGCCCAGCTCCGCCGACGTAGAAGCGTCCGTTGGTCGGCATCGACACCACACCGAACACTACCCGGCCGTTCTCGATCAGCGCGATGTTGACGGTGAATTCTTCGCTGCCGCTGATGAACTCCTTGGTGCCATCCAGCGGGTCCACCAGCCACCAGCGCTGCCAGCCTGCGCGCACGCTTTGCGGGATGTCGGCGTCCTCTTCGGACAGCACCGGAATGCTCGGGTCCAGCGCCGTCAGGCCCGCCACGATCACATGGTGAGCGGCCATGTCCGCCGCCGTCACCGGCGAATCATCGGACTTGGCGGTGACGGCCACATCGGCACGCCAGAACGGCAGGATCGCCTCACCGGCCCGCAGTGCCAGTTCAACCACCGGCGCCATCAACGGATGGGGAAAATTCATCGGCATCTCACTCATGACTGGAAAAATCCGCGCTGGGTCAGCAGGTCGCGGGTCAGGTACAACGCCGCCAGGGCGCGTCCCTCACTGAAATTCGGATTCTGCGCCAGTGCCGACAGCTGTCGCAGATTGACTTTGTCTACACGCATCGGCTCGGGTTCGTCGCCTTCGAGACGCTCTTCGTACAGGTCGGTGGCCAGCACCACCTGGATTTTCTGGCTCATGTAACCGGGGGACAACGACAATTCGGTCAGATGCTCCAGCTGTCGCGCGCCATAACCGGCTTCTTCCTTGAGCTCGCGCTCGGCGGCAGCCAGCACATCTTCGCCGGGCTCGATCAGGCCTTTGGGCAGCGACAGTTCATATTCGTCGGTACCGCCGCAGTATTCTTCGACCAGCACCGCGTGCTCGGCATCGAGCATTGCCACGATCATCACCGCGCCATAGCCGGCGCCCTTGCCGACCAGTCGCTCGTAGGTGCGTTCCACGCCATTGGAGAAACGCAGCTTCAGCTCTTCGACGCAGAACAGCCGGCTGGTGGCGACGATCTCGCGGGCGAGTACGGTGGGTTTCTGGCGCATGCAAAGCTCCTTGGCGTGAACGCGCTACTATAACGCGGCTTTTCCGATTGTTTGCGTCGGATATCCTTCTACCGCTCGAGACGTTGCCATGCCTTCATTACCGTGGTCCGACATCGATACCGTTCTGCTCGATATGGACGGCACGTTGCTGGACCTGCACTTCGACAATCACTTCTGGCTCGAACACTTGCCGCAGCGCTATGCCGAACTGCATGGCGTGAGCCGGGCCATGGCGGAAATGGAATTGCAGCCGTTGTTCGAGCGCCATGCCGGTCAGCTGCAGTGGTACTGCCTGGACTTTTGGAGCGCCGAACTGAAGCTGTCAGTTCGCGAACTGAAACGGGAAACCGCCCACCTGATCGCCCTGCGCCCGGACGCCGACACCTTTCTGGAAGCGATCAAACGAGCCGGCAAACGCGTGGTGATGATCACCAACGCACACCGCGATTCACTGTCGTTGAAGCTGGAACGCATCGAACTGGCGCCGTACTTCGAGCGGCTGATCAGCTCCCACGATTACGGTTTTCCCAAGGAGAACCCGCAATTCTGGGACGCGTTGCAGACCGACATCGACTTCGACCCGGCGCGCAGTCTGTTCATCGACGACACCTTGCCGATCCTGCGCAGTGCACGGAATTTCGGCGTGGCGCATCTGTTGGCCGTTAAGGAACCGGACAGCCGCAAAGGGCCGAAAGACACCGGGGAGTTTGCGGCGGTCGAGGATTATCGGGATTTGATTGCCGGGCTCTGATTACCGGGCTCTGAAGACTGCAGGAGCCGCCAAAGGCTGCTCCCGCAGGCATGTTGTTACTCGGGAATACGCAGCGTCTGCCCCGGATAAATCTTGTCCGGGTGTGACAGCAGTGGCTTGTTGGCCTCGAAGATCTTGTTGTACTGGTTGGCGTTGCCATACACCGCCAGGGAAATTGCACTGAGGGTGTCGCCCTTCTTCACGACCACAAAACGCGCCGCCGCCACAACCGGCCCGGTCACGGTGATCTGGTCATCGACGCTGCCGACACCGGCAATGTTGCCCACTGCCAGAAGAATCTTCTCTTTCTCTTCCTGGCTCGCCACTTCACCGGTAACGGTCACCTTGTCCCCGTCCACGGTTGCCTGGACATTCGGATTACCCAACCCGACCTTGCTGATGTGTTCCTTCAATTGCTCGCTGGCATTGGCGTTGCCGGGGGTCAGCAGGTCGAGCAGTTTCTCACCCGCTTCTTTCACAAAGCTCAAAAGACTCATGGCGCACACTCCTTGATTTGGGTTCCAGACGCCCAAGCCTAGACCACCCCGGACAAACCCGGTTCCAAGCCGACCAATGACCCTGCCGTCACTCAAGCGGTAGAATCGCCCACCCCTGCCAGCGCCCCGGAGCGAAGATGGACATCAAGCAGCTGAAATTCCTCATCGCCCTCGACGAAACCCGCCACTTCGGCCAGGCCGCCGCCCGCTGCCACATCACCCAGCCGACCCTGTCAATGCGCCTGCGCAGCCTCGAGGAAGAACTCGACCTGCCACTGGTCAACCGTGGCCAGCGCTTCGAAGGGTTCACCGCGCCGGGGGAACGGGTGCTGGCCTGGGCACGCACGGTACTGGCGGCCTACGACGGCTTGCAGGCGGAAGCGGCGGCCTGTCGCGGCAATCTGATCGGCACCCTGCGCCTGGGCGTGGTGCCGTTGTCGAGTTTCGATGCACTGCCGTTGATGCAACGCCTGCACGCACAACATCCAAACCTGCGCTTCGAACTGTCCTCGCTGAGCTCCGAACAGGTTCTGGAGCAACTGGCGAACAACCGCATCGACATTGGCGTGTCTTACCTGGACCGCCTCGACGGCGAGCGGTTTGAATCCCTGGCCTTCAGCGAAACGCAGATGGGCCTGCTCTACGACCAGCGATTCTTCAGTTTTGGTCAGGCGCCGCTGAGTTGGGAATCGCTGATCGAACTGCCACTGGGCATGCTCACCAGCGGCATGCATTTTCGCCAATCCATCGACCATAACTTCCACAGCCGTGGCCTGACGCCGCAGCCGTTACTGCAAACCGACGCCGTTCACCAATTGTTGCAAGCGGTGCACGGCGGCTTGTGCTGTGCGGTGATGCCACTGGACGGCGGCCTGGAAAACCTGACCGATCATCTGCGCCTGCAACCCATCGAAAACGCCCAGACCCTCGCCCGACTGGGCCTGATCATGCGTCGCGGGGCACCACGATCGGCGCTGGCCGAAGCCTGTTTCGCGCTTTATCAAAAATCACCCACGGACACTTGATCGACGGCATCTATCGAGGGATCGACACTAGCGATTAGACGCGACATCTTGCCGCGCCTAGTCTTAACGTTGATCAATCCGTCGGTGATGCCATGAACGCCAAGCGCCCGGCCTGCGCGGCGCCTGCTCTCGAAACGCCCGCGCCAGCCGCCAGTCAGACCTACAGCTACAGCGATCTCCCCCTCGCGGAATCGGCCAGCACCGCGCTGGCCGAAGAAGTCGCGTTGGCGATTGCCTACAACGGCATCAGTCAGGCCGTGATGCTGGTGACGCCGACCGACCTTGAAGACTTCATCGTCGGTTTCAGCCTCGGCAGCGGCATCATCGAAGACGCCTCGGACATCTACGACCTGCAATTGACCGGCTCGGGCTCGGCGCAATATGCGCAAGTGACCATTGCCAACCGCGCCTTCTGGAACCTCAAGCAGCAGCGGCGGCAACTGGCCGGCACCAGCGGTTGCGGACTGTGCGGCGTGGAAGCGGTGGAGCAGGCGCTGCCTGACCTCAAGGTCTTGCCCGGTGCACCTTTGCCGCCCGCCGAATGGCTCGATGGTTTGCGTCAGCGTATCGGCGCATTCCAACCGCTGGGTCAGCATTGCGGCGCAGTGCACGCGGCGGTGTTCATGAACGCCAGCGGTAAATTGCTGCTGGGCCGCGAAGACATCGGCCGGCACAACGCCCTCGACAAGCTGATTGGCGGTCTGATCCGGCAAAAGATATCCACAGCCGGCGGCCTGGCAATTGTCACCAGCCGTTGCAGCCTCGAATTGATCCAGAAAGTCCTGCGGGCCGGGATTCAGACCCTGGTCAGCCTGTCCGCGCCTACCGGTCTCGCCGTGCAATGGGCGCGACGCCACAACCTCAATCTCATCCACCTGCCGCAGAAAAACGCGCCGCGGGTGTATAGCCCAGAAATGGAGAAACACCCGTGAGCCAACATCATCAAGCCGACCAGAAACCCGTTCCGCGCTACAAGCCTTACAAGGGCCCGGCCGGTGGCTGGGGCGCCCTGATCAGCGTGGCCCAGGCCTGGCTGACCAGCGACAACGCGCTGAAAAACCTGCGCATGATGCTCAAGACCAACCAGAACGGTGGCTTCGACTGCCCGGGCTGCGCCTGGGGCGACTCGCCGGAAAGCGGCATGGTCAAATTCTGCGAGAACGGCGCCAAAGCGGTGAACTGGGAAGCGACCAAGCGCCGGGTCGATGGCAAATTCTTCGCCAAACACAGCGTCACCTCGCTGCTGGAACAGAGCGACTACTGGCTTGAATATCAAGGTCGTCTGACCGAACCGCTGGTGTATGACGCCGAAACCGACCGCTACAAACCCATCAGCTGGGACGATGCCTACGCGCTGATCGGCAAACACCTGCAAGCGCTGTCGAGCCCGGATCAGGCCGAGTTCTACACCTCGGGCCGGGCCAGCAACGAAGCGGCGTACCTGTATCAACTGTTCGTGCGCGCCTTCGGCACCAACAACTTCCCCGACTGCTCGAACATGTGCCACGAGGCCAGCGGCGTGGCCCTGGCGCAGAGTGTCGGCGTCGGCAAAGGCACCGTGACCTTCGACGACTTCGAACATGCCGATGCGATTTTTGTCTGGGGCCAGAACCCCGGCACCAACCACCCGCGCATGCTCGAACCGCTGCGTGAAGCAGTGAAGCGCGGTGCCCAGGTGGTGTGCGTCAACCCGCTGAAAGAACGCGGCCTGGAACGCTTCCAGCACCCGCAGCATCCGCTGGAAATGCTCACCAACGGCGACAAGCCGACCAACACCGCGTATTTCCGCCCGGCGCTGGGCGGCGACATGGCGGTGTTGCGCGGCATGGCCAAGTTCCTGCTGCAATGGGAGCGCGATGCGCAGAAGGCTGGCGCACCGGCCGTGTTCGATCACGATTTCCTCAATGAACACAGCATCAACGTGCTCGAGTACCTCGGTGTTGTCGACGACACGCCGTGGGAGCAGATCGTCGAGCAGTCCGGCCTGACCCTGGTGGAGATCGAACAGGCGGCGCGCATGTACGCCAAAGGCAAGAACGTGATCATGTGCTGGGCGATGGGCATCACCCAGCATCGCCACTCGGTGCCGACCATCCAGGAAATCGCCAACCTGATGCTGCTGCGCGGCAACATCGGCAAACCCGGCGCCGGTCTGTGCCCGGTGCGCGGCCACAGTAACGTGCAGGGCGACCGCACCATGGGCATCAATGAACGTCCACCGGTGGCGTTCCTTGATTCCCTTGAACGCCGCTTCCAGTTCAAGGTGCCACGTCACAACGGGCACAACGTGGTCGAAGCGATTCACGCGATGGCCGAAGGTCGCGCCAAGGTGTTTATCGGTCTGGGCGGCAACTTCGCCCAGGCCACGCCGGACAGCCCGCGCACCTTCCAGGCCCTGAGCAACTGTGACCTGACCGTGCAGATCAGCACCAAGCTCAATCGCAGCCACCTGGCCCACGGCAAGGACGCGCTGATCCTGCCGTGCCTGGGTCGTACCGACATCGATATCCAGACCGAAGGCCCCCAAGCCGTCACCGTGGAAGACTCGTTCAGCATGGTGCACGCCTCCAACGGTCAGTTGCAGCCGCTGTCGAACCAGATGCGCTCCGAGCCGTCGATCATCGCCGGCATCGCCGCCGCGACCCTGGGCAGCAAACCGGTGGACTGGAACTGGCTGGTGGCCGACTACCGGCGCATCCGCGAACTGATCGCCGACACCATTCCGGGCTTCAAGGACTTCAACGAGAAGGTCAAGAACCCGGGTGGTTTCTACCTCGGCAACAGCGCCGGTGCACGCAAGTGGAACACCACGTCCGGTCGGGCCAACTTCAAGCCGAACATGCTGCCCAAGGACCTGATCCACGAGCGCACTCGCGCCACCGGCAAACTGCCGGATCTGATCCTGCAATCGATGCGCTCTCACGATCAGTACAACACCACGATTTATGGTCTCGACGATCGTTATCGCGGGGTGAAGGGACAGCGCGATGTGTTGTTTGCCAACGAAGCCGACATCATCCGTCTGGGCTTCAAGCCGGGACAGAAGGCTGACATCGTATCGCTGTGGGACGATGGTCGCGAGCGCCGGGTGAAGGGCTTCACGCTCTTGGCGTTCGATATTCCTGCAGGGCAGGCAGCGGCTTATTACCCTGAGGTGAATCCGTTGGTGCCGTTGGAGAGCACCGGCGATGGCAGCCATACGCCGACGTCGAAGTTCATTGCCATTCGCCTGGAAGCGGCGAGTGAAACGGGGTTGATCATGGCCAAGTCGGCCTGATACGGCGCCTGCTCGCGAAAAGCGGCAGCCGATTCAATGATCCTTTCCTGCACGAGCACTTTTCGAACGCCCACAAAAAAGGCCGCTTTGTGATCAAAGCGGCCTGTCCGAAGTAGTTAAAGACCGGCGAAAAACCGTTAAGTTCCGCCCAAAAATCAGCAACTTGCAGAATTGTATACAGGTCGTGCTATTCGTCGGATTTCGATTGTCACGCCCATTGCAGAGCCTCAGGATCGCGCCGTCATCCCTTTGAGGCTCCTCTATGAAGTTCTCCTCGATTCTCTTGTTGTCCCTTGGCCTGGTCAGTGGCTTCGCTTCTGCCGGAGGCACCACCGAAGCAGGTGTGGGCGGCGCATTGGGCGGGGTTCTTGGCTCGGTCGTCGGTCAATCGTTAGGCGGCAGTACAGGTTCAACCATCGGCGCAGCCCTGGGCGGCGCGGGTGGTAGTGCGGTGGGCGCCGACAAGCGCAGCCGTGGTGAAGCAGCCATTGGCGGTGCGCTGGGCGCAGCCGGCGGCAACGTGGTCGGCCGCAGCATGGGCGGCACCACCGGCAGCCTGATCGGCGCAGCGGCCGGCGGCGGCGCGGGTGGCGCGCTGGGCAACTACATGGGCAACAAGAGCGATGACGATGATCGTCATTACGATCGTCGCCATGATGATCGTCGCTACTACCGTGACCGTCACCCAGGTCGTGGCCATGCCTATGGCCATCGCAAGCACCACCGCTACTACCGCGACTGAGGCCTGGCCTCTTTAGCCGATACATCCAGATCGCAGCTCCCCCGGGCTGCGATTTTTTTTGCCTGTCACATCGCCAGGCGTTCCAGCGCTTCGCGCAATCGGGTTGGAATCGACACCGGCTGATTGGACGCCCGGTCGACAAACACATGCACGAAGCGCCCGGCGGCACAGGCCTCGTCTTCTTCGGCCTTGAACACCGCCAGCTCGTATTGCACCGAACTATTACCCAGCTTGCCTACCCGCAAGCCGATCTCGATTCGATCCGGAAAAGCGATCGACGCGAAGTAGTCGCAGGACGAACTCACCACAAACCCCACCACCTCGCCGTCATGGATATCCAGCCCCCCGACCTGAATCAGGTAGGTGTTCACCGCCGTGTCGAAGAAGCTGTAATAGGTGACGTTGTTGACGTGGCCGTAGGCGTCGTTATCGTGCCAGCGCGTGGTGATCGGCTGGAAGTGCGGGTAATCGCTGCGTTGCGGCATCGGGTTGGACATCAGTGTCGATTCCTGGAGTGATTTGCTCAGTCTAAAGATAAAAACCCTTGCCGCGCGCCGCCAGCTCGCCAATCACTGGCGCCGGCCGCCAGTGATCGCCCTGCCGGGTCTCCAGCGCCAGCAATCGCTTGTGAATGTCGGCCAGACCCTGATCATCCGCCCAGGCCATCGGCCCGCCTCTCTCTGCCGGGAAGCCGTAGCCATTCAGATAAACCTGATCGATGTCATGCGCCGACTCGGCAATCCGTTCCTGCAGGATCTTCGCGCCCTCGTTGACCAACGCCAGCAGGCACCGCTCAAGGATCTCCTCCGAGCCGATATCCCGGCGATGAAAGCCCAGCCCCTCGCTGACGCTCAACACCAGCGCATCGACCTCGGGATCATGCTCGGCCTGACGACTGCCCGGCTCGTAGTGGTAATAACCGTTGCCGGACTTCTGACCGAAGCGACCCAGTTCGCACAAACGGTTATCCACCTGAACCTCGGGTGCATCCTGCCCCTTGCCCGCCAGTTCACGGGCACGCCACTCGAGATCGATGCCGACCACGTCGTACATGCGAAACGGCCCCATGGCAAAACCGAAGCTCTGCAACGCCGCATCGACCTGATGCGGGTACGCCCCTTCGAGCAACATCTTGCGCGCTTCGAGCACATACGGATGCAGCATGCGGTTGCCGATAAAACCGTGGCAGTTGCCCGACACCACACTGACCTTGCCCATGCGCTTGCCCAGCTCAAGCGCAGCCTCAAGCACAGCCGGAGAAGTTTGTGCGCCACGGACGATTTCAAGCAATTTCATGATGTGCGCCGGGCTGAAGAAATGCAGGCCCAGCACTTGAGTCGGACGTCGTGTTGCGGCGGCAATGGCGTCGATGTCCAGCGCCGAAGTATTGCTCGCCAGCAGCGCCTCGGGCTTCAGCACGCCATCGAGCTCGCGGAAGATCTTCTGCTTGAGCTCAAGATTCTCGTACACCGCTTCAATCACCAGGTCGACGTTGCGGATTGCCACGTAGTCTGCCGCCGTGCTGACACGGGCAATCCGCGCATCGGCTTCGGCCTGATCGATCCGGCCCTGTCGCACGTTGTGCGCGTAGGTATCGGCCACGGTGGACAGCGCCTGTTCGAGCATCTGTGGATTGTTATCGACCCACTGCACTGATACGCCGGCGTTGGCCAGGCACATGACAATGCCGCGGCCCATGGTGCCGGCGCCGATCACGGCGGCCTGCTGAATAGCGAAGGATGTCTGGCTCATGTTGTTCTCTTGTTGGCGATCCGAAGACAGCCATCACCATAGTCAGCCACCGGGCATTTTTGAAGTTCATTGCCGTGATGATCGACATTCAGCAGATGGATTCGGAACTTCAAAGATGCGTCTGAGCCCAGGCCCGGACCTCGGCGTAGGGATATTCCTCAAGCGCCGCAAACCCGGAAATGGCCCGCGCCTTGAGCTTGGTAAACAACGGCACGCTGATTCCGCACAGAAACCGGGTCAATCGCTCGGCCGACGGAGCACTGCCGGTCAGTTGTTGATGCCTGTGGATAAATTCTCCACACAACGCCGCAAAATTTTTATCCACAAGCGCCGGCAATTCAGGAGGTGCCGGGAGCCGGGCGATGTGCCCGTGACACACCGAGCAATTTCCGCACTGCTGCGGCACATTGTGATCGCCAAAATATTCCGCCAGCCGATATCCGAGGCATCGCTCGGTGGCGAACAGCTCGAGCATGGCGTGAATCCGCGCCACTTCGGTTTGTTCATGGCGGGTGAAATAGTCATGCAGTTCAGCGCTCAGGGCCTGGCTGTCGAAATCGCCGCGCAGAACGTTGTAGACCTCGGTCATCTGCTTGCTCTCAAGCTCGACCCAGCCCTTTTCCTGGAAATAATCCAGCGCCTTCACCACCCGATTGCGCTCGGCTGAATATTGCTCGTACATCGCCTCGAAATTCACGGTGGCCCAGGTACGCGCGCGGCTTGAGGTCTGGATGATCGCGGCGACGAAATCCCTGCGTTCACCTTCGAAACGCTCGAGCAAAGCCTCGGGCTCCAGCAGGTATTTGAAACGGTACTCGGCGTAATACGCGTAGCGCGGTGCAATCAGTCTTCGCAACTCCAACTGCACCAACAACGTCTTCAAAGGTAACGCGCGAATGTTGCTCTGATCCGCCAGCGGCCCGAGCAGAAATTCCCATTGGCCTTCGGGCGCGGCGGCCTGCAACTCGTCGAGCACGTGACGAATGCCCTCCTGTTCCGGCGTGTCGCCATACACGAAGTTTTCCAGCACGTTGAGGCTGTCGCGGTTGGCCAGTACCAGACAATCAGACGGTTGCCCGTCACGTCCTGCACGGCCGATTTCCTGGCTGTAGTTTTCGATGGATTTGGGCAGGTCGAAATGCACCACATTGCGGATGTCGCTCTTGTCGATGCCCATGCCGAAGGCGATGGTGGCGACGATGCAATCGGACTGCCCGCCCATGAAGCGCTTCTGGATCGCGTCCCGTTGCTCATGGGGCAAACCGGCGTGATAAGCCTCGGCCTGAATGCCATTGCGCTCCAGATGTTCGGCAATCTGCTCGGCGGTTTTCTGCAGGGTCACGTAGACGATGCTCGGCTGACCTGCGCGCTCGGTCATCCACTCCACCAGACGCCGGCGCTTGTCCTGCCCACGCACCGGCTCGACCAGCAGATTGAGGTTGGGCCGGTAGAAACCGGTGGTCACCACATCGTCTGCCGCGATGGCGAATTTCGCTTGCATGTCGGCGATGACTTTTGGCGTTGCAGTGGCGGTCAGCAGCAGGGTTTGCGGGATGTTGAACTGGCGCTGGTAGTCCGGCAGCTTGAGGTAGTCGGGGCGGAAGTTGTGGCCCCACTCGGAGATGCAGTGCGCCTCATCCACCACCAGCAGCGAGATCGGAACCTGCTGCAAAAAGTTGCGAAAGCGCTCGTTCTTCAAACGCTCCACGGAAATCATCAGGATCTTCAGCTCACCCGAACGGGCGCGGGCCATCACGTCGTTGGCATCTTCGCGGCTCTGCGCCGAATCGATGCTGCCTGCGGATATCCCGTGCCGGCGCAAGAACTCGAGCTGATCCTGCATCAGCGCCAGCAACGGTGAGACCACCAGCGTCAGGTGCGGCAGCAAGAGTGCCGGGACCTGGTAACAAAGGGATTTGCCGGAGCCCGTGGGAAATATCGCGGCTGCCGAGCGCCCAGCGAGAACAGCGCTGATCGCGGCCTCCTGACCGGGTCGAAACTGTGGATAACCGAAAACCTGTTCCAGGGTGTTGTGCATTCGCTGTCACTCCGTTGACCGCTGTGATGCCAACAGCCTAGCGGGCGATCGCAGCGCGTCGAGAATAGGTCGGGGGTCAAATCGATACGGGATGATACAGCGTCGACGGCTCGGTCAAGGGATCAAACAAATGAAACACTTTGTTCATCGCCGTGTGAAGCGACCCGAGGGTAATGTCCGTCACGCCTTGAGCCAGGACGGCCCATGCGCATGGATTTTTACCAAGGAGTGAACATGTCGAACAACTTGAAACTGCCCCTCGCCCTGATCTTGGCCTCCCTGCTGCTGGGAGGCTGCACACCCTCTCCCGAAGACTTTCCGCCGATCCTGGCCAGCGCCGTGACCGTCACCGCAGCGCCCTCGACTTAACCCCCACAAGCGCTGTGTCAGGGCCGCAATACGGCTACCCGCAATTGCTCATCCAGTACCCGTTCATGCACATCGAGGCTCTGGCTCGCCCATCGTGCATGAGCCGGGCTGATATCGCCGGTGAAGGCTGCCGCCAGTTGACGCAAGTCGGCAACACTGCGCACCCGGGGGCAAAATGCTTTCTCGTCGCAGTGAGTGCTGGCATTGCGGTAGGTATTGAGCAAGCGATCCCACAGACCGTCGCGCACTTGTCTGATCGACTTGAGCTGTATTTGCTGCACGCCCAGTCGTTGCGTGAGTCTAGGTTCGTCCAGGGCTTCGCTCGCCAGCAGAGCCTTGCCGAAAACCAGCACCTCAGCGCGGGCAGCTGTGTCGATGTCAGCCTGAGTGGCGAGCGCGTCGGGCCAACCGGTGCGCTCCAGGTTGGCAAGCACCAACCCATTGCCCATGTCGGAGGCCAACGCCAAACGACAGCCACTCACCCACAGCAAAACGATCGAGGCCATTCGTAGCCACTGCATACCTAATTCCCTTTAAGCGTGTGTCGGACGTTTGGAAACGCCCTACGGATTCTGGCGCGCACCATACAGAGGTTTACTTTGAAACGCCTGATAATCACGTCGGAAAATTCGCTAATAAGGGTTTGGCTTTGAAAAACCGAAAAAACATGTAGGGCAAATGCCCATATCGTGGAAAAAACCCTTACGAAATCTGTCCATTGCGGCCGTCTTGTCCCTGCGGTCAGCCCCCTTCTATAGTGGCTGGCGCGACTGAAAACTCTGTGTCGGCTCACCGAAGCGACTTCGTAAGGGACACACCTTGATCATGAATATGTACAAACCGCTGAATACCCGTTTTCGCCCTCTCAAGACTTGCGACATTGAAAAACCGGTATTGGTTATCGACACCGAAGCAAAACCGGGCGACCTGCTCAATGCCGCCGATCAACGTCTGCGCGCCGCCAGCGATCTGCTGGAAACTCTTTACTGCTTGTGTTTCAAACAGGCCGATGTGAAAGATATTCCCAACATCGTCAATGCGCTTTATTTATTGACGCAAGACGGTTGTGACTTGCTGGAAGTTGCCAGACAACAAATAAATAACTAATACTGCCAGCCACACTTACAAAGTTCGCAACAACCCATCGCTTCCATTACAACAAAAACCGGAACTAGTCTGTCTGTTCTTACATCAACCAAGAGTAATAACATGACAACTCTGACTATTTTCTTCTGCGGTACAGGTTCGACAAAGTTTGATAATGCACACGTTAACTATTGGAATGGGGAATTGGTGTCCACACTGGCCTCTCACCACAACGGGCGCGAGTTCGCCGACTGGATCGTGGTCGACGGCCCCGGCACCAGCAACCTGCAAGCCGATGAACTGTTCACCCAATCCAAGGACTACGGCCTCAGTGGCACCTTGTTCGGCAAGGGCTGGGAGGAAAACGTCCAGCACGCGATGAACATCATCAAAGGCCAATGTGACTGGCAGCGCGAACAACTGACCGAAGCGGAATACAACCGCCTCAAAGCCGCCGGCATTCCGATTGAAGATGTAAAAGTCGAAGGTTCCTGGCTGTGGCGTAAATATAACTATGGCGATCGCAGCGTCACGCAACAGAAGTTACAGGAGCAAATTATCAAAACCTTTCGCAAGGACGGTGTTATTCCAACAAAAGTCAATCTGGTGGGCTGGAGCCGCGGCGGTATCAGTTGTCATATGCTGGCCAATGCCATGTTCAACGACAGTGCACTGAAAAACATTCCAGTGAATATCTTTGCTATCGACCCGGTGCCGGGCATCGGTAACTTTCAGGAACACCGGGTAAAGCTCAATAGCAACGTAAAAGAATATGTGGGTTTCTATGCGCGGGATGAGCGCTCCAAGGGTTTCAGTTGCGTCATTCCACAAACCGCGACCGGCACCAAGACCAGCATCTTCCCCATGCCCGGCCGTCACGCCACCCTGGTCGGCAACGCCTCCGCCGACGGCAACAGTGGTCCAAAAGTGCTGGCCGAACCCGGCCTCATCGTCCGTCACTTTGCCGAGGTCTGCCTGAAACGCTGGGGCACCGTCCTCGACAAAAACCTCAACCTCACCGATGCCGACCTTCGCAACCACACTGCCGCCATCGTCAACGCGGCGGCGAAATACAAGGCCATGGAAAAGTGTTCCTACACCTGGTTCACCGAACTGGATCAAGGCGAACGCTACGTATCGCTGGGCAGCAAAGGCGTGCCGTTCTCGACGGTGAAAGGCGGGATCTACACCCCGGCGACCGGGTTGACGACGAGTGTGCTGGATGTTGAGGCGTATCGGGCGATTCGTTGAAAACCGTGATTGATCTGTAGGAACGGCCTGCCCGAATCTGCATCCCGTTCCTACACGCGGCGGCGCCTTGTCTTCTATCGGCGCCAGTGGGCCGAAACCTATAGTTGTGACTGTCGCTGCCAATTCAGCGACTCGGGCTTGGTCACCCGAATGGAACATGCATTCGCGTCCGCTGTATGCTGCCGGCACTCAATTGCCAGCAGCGTTATGGTGGCTGTGTTTGGGACGCTTCCGAGCGTGCCGGGTATGTGCATGATCCTCACCGGTTGACCAACCCGAACACAGTCGCCTCCAGTCGCTTGGTCACGATGTGGTGGCTTCATTCGAAGCAATTGAGGATCTAAAAAATGAAATCATGGAACGAGCTCCACTCCAATCGCTACCGCCCACTCGACTCCAACCTCACCGACACCAAGCCCCTCGTCATCGACACCGAAGCCAACCCGCAAGACATCCTCGAATGCGCCGTCCAGCGCCTGCGCGCATCAAGCGACCTGCTGCAAACCCTCTACTGCCTCTGCTTCAAACACGCCGATGTCGAAGACATCCCGCACATCACCCACGCGCTCTACCTTCTCACCAAAGACGGCTATGACCTGCTCCAGGTCGCCCAGCAACGAATGCTCAACTGGAAAGCGCCGGCCTGACGGACTCCTCGGGCAGGCGTGTTCATGGCTAGAACTGCCTGCCTCTATCTCGAACACTGACGCTGACATCTCCGGCGCAAAACTTAAGGATCAGAATTTTGCAAACTATTATTGATTGCGTACGATGGGAGCCATTGTTCAACCAAGGGCTTGCCTTCATGACCACTGAAACCATTGATCACAGCACTCTCACGCGGCTGTTTGAGAACGGTTCGATCAGTAGCGCACATATCGTCGCCAAACCGGGTGGCTGGTCGATTCAGATTCAGCAAGGAAGCAAAGAATACTCACTGACCGCACAACGCAGTGGCCAGGTACGTCTGTTCAAGCGGCTTGAAACACTGGTGACCTACCTGCAAGGAGTGGGCATCAATCACTTCGATGTGGACGCCTCCAGTTATGACCCTCTTCAGATAAAAACCTATGCCCGCCCTGATCGCGCCGAAGCGATGAAACAAGCTCATGAAGCAGCTGCGTATGAAGAATGGGTCAAGCAACAGGTACAAATCAGCATTGATGACCCAAGACCCAGCGTCAGCGATGAAGACGCTCGCAGGATATTTGCCGCCAAACGGGATGCCCTTCGTCAGCGAGCACGTTGATGAGGTTGGTCTGGCGCCAAGAAGCGCTGGATGACCGAGACAACATCATGGAGCGTATCGGCCAGGAAAATCCCGCTGCAGCGATTGAACTTGATGAGGCTTTCGAACTGAAAGGAGAAAGCGCTCGGCAGCACCCAGCCTGTACCGAAAAGGTATCGCGGGAGGTACCCGCGAAATCGTCGTCACTCCAAACTACGTCATCATCTACACAGTCAAAGTTGATGTTGTGGAAGTGCTACGAGTGCTGCATACCAGACGGCAATGGCCATGATGGCTGGAGGGAAAATGCTTAGGAGTTCGCGGCTCCTTAAGTAGCATTATTCTGGCTGTTTAACGCGGATTCTGCGGGAATAATGGCAGTTGATCTGACAATGAAGTCCAACCCGTCACCCACAAAAAAGCCGCCCTCAACAGGCGGCTTTTTCATTCACCAGAACTAAGTCTTACAACTTAGGCCCGGCAGCCTTGATCGCGTCGCTCACTTCGAACTTCTTGAAGTTCTCGATGAACAGACCGGCCAGTGCTTTGGCAGCTTCGTCGTATGCAGCCTTGTCAGCCCAGGTGTTGCGTGGGTTGAGCAGGTTGGTTTCGACGCCCGGTACGGCCAGTGGCACGTCCAGGTTGATGGTGTCCAGGTGCTCGGTGGCAGCACCGATCAGCGCGCCGCTCTGGATCGCTGCGATCACCGCGCGGGTGGTCGGGATGTTGAAGCGTTTGCCGACGCCGTAGCCGCCACCGGTCCAGCCGGTGTTGACCAGGTAGACCTTGGAGCCGAAGCCGCGGATGCGCTTGATCAGCAGTTCAGCGTATTCGCCGGCCGGACGCGGGAAGAACGGTGCGCCGAAGCAGGTGGAGAAGGTCGACTTGATGCCGCTGCCCGAACCCATTTCGGTCGAGCCCACCAGTGCGGTGTAGCCGGACAGGAAGTGGTAGGCCGCTTGTTCTTCGTTGAGGATCGACACTGGCGGCAGCACGCCGGTCAGGTCGCAGGTCAGGAAGATCACAGCGTTCGGCTCGCCGCCCAGGTTCTTCTCGGAACGCTTGGCAACGTGCTCCAGCGGGTAGGCCGCGCGGCTGTTCTGGGTCAGGCTGACATCGGCGTAGTCGGCGTGCTTGGCATCGTCGATCACGACGTTTTCCAGCACCGCGCCGTGCTTGATGGCTTTCCAGATGACCGGCTCGTTCTTCTCGGACAAGTCGATGCACTTGGCGTAGCAGCCGCCTTCGATGTTGAAGACAACGCCTTCGCCCCAGCCGTGTTCGTCGTCACCGATCAGGTAACGGCTTTCGTCGGCGGACAGGGTGGTCTTGCCGGTGCCCGACAGACCGAAGAACAGGGTCACGTCGCCTTCTTCGCCGATGTTGGCAGCGCAGTGCATTGGCAGCACGTCAGCGGCCGGCAGCAGGAAGTTCTGCACGGAGAACATGGCTTTCTTCATTTCACCGGCGTAACGCATGCCGGCGATCAGCACTTTCTTCTGGGCGAAGTTGATGATCACGCAACCGTCGGAGTTGGTGCCGTCACGCTCTGGCACGCACTCGAAGTTGGCGACGTTCAGCACTTGCCACTCTTCGCGACCGGCCGGGTTGTACTGAGCCGGGTTAATGAACAGGCAACGACCGAACAGGTTCTGCCAGGCAGTCTGGGTGGTCATTTTCACGGCCAGGTAGTGATCTTCGGCCGCGCCTACATGCACGTGGGAAACGAAATGCTCTTGCGCGTTGTTGAATGCTTCAACACGAGCCCACAGCGCGTCGAACTTGTCGGCCGGGAACTTGCGGTTGATCGGGCCCCAGGCAATGGCAGCCTGGGTGGAAGGCTCTTCAACGATGAAACGGTCGACTGGCGAACGGCCGGTGCGGTGACCGGTGCGAACAACCAGAGCGCCGGTATCGGCAAGCTCGCCTTCACCGCGGTTCAGGGCTTCTTTTACCAGATCATCAACACTCAGATCGGTGTACACGGCGTTATTGGCTTGCGTCATGAGGTTCCCCGTCGGCCAGTGGCCGAGTGTGCTCCAAACGTTTTGTAGTAGAAAGTCGTGCACTACTACCGCGAAAAAAGTGGGCCGGATTATGCCAGAAAAGCCCAAAAAGAGTAGGGCCCTCCCGTCGTAACGGCGTAATTCCGTCGTTGAGCAGTGAATTTACCTGCGCTGAACCGTTTTAGTGCCGGGTATCTGACGGCGTCTCGACGCCCGCGCCAGCGAACAATTGAGCGATATCTGCCGCGTCGAACAGGTAGCGCTGGTTGCAGAACTGGCAATCGATCTCGACTTGGCCACCTTGCTCGGCCACCAGTGCCTGCGCATCTTCCAGACCCAGGCTGACCAGTGCATTGCCGGAACGCTCGCGGGAGCAGCTGCAGTGGAAGCGCAGTTTCTGCACATCGAACAGACGAACCTGCTCCTCATGGTAGAGGCGGTGCAGGACCGTTTCGTTGTCCAGGCTCAACAGTTCATCAGCGGTCAGGGTGTTGCCCAGCGCGGTGATGTGCTGCCAGCTGGCGGCGCGTTCTTCTTCGTCTTTCAGGCGATCGGCCGGCAGTTGCTGCAGCAGCAGACCACGGGCACGACGGCCGTCGGCGCACAGCTTGAAGCGAGTGCCGACCTGCTGGGACATGACGAAATAGTTGGTGAAGCAGTCGGACAGGGTTTCGCCGTCGAGATCAACGATGCCCTGATAACGCTGGCCAGCGATCGGGTCGACGGTCAAGGCAAGGACACCGTTCGGCATCAGGTCGCCGAGGGTCGCGTCGGCAGGAATCTGCTCGGCGTGATAGCGCGCCAGGCCGCGGATTTCGCGCTCGCTGGAGCACTCGATCATCAACAGCGGGATCGGGCCTTCGGAACGGGCCTGAAGAATCAGCAAGCCATCGAATTTCAGGGTGCCCACCAGCAACGAGGCGGCGGCCATCAGTTCACCCAGCAATTGCGCAACCGGTTCCGGGTACGGGTGCTTGGCGAGCACTTCGGCGTAGCTGCGCTCCAGCGACACCAGTTCGCCGCGCGTGTCGCTGTCATCGAAGATGAAGCGTTGGGTGTAATCGGTATCGAGGAAATCGGTCATAGGTCTGGGTATCTGAATGTGATGACAAAATGGTTACAAAGAATGAAAATCCCGCGCTTCTGGCATCCTTTTTGATGCCGATGTTCAGCCACGGGAGGCATTTTATGAACAATCCGGGTTTGTTCCAATCAAGGTGGAACCTCGGCCGGCTGGTTCTGTGCAACGTTGTGCCATTGGCACTACTGGCTTTCTGGTTATGGCCTACAGGTCAGATGCTGTGTGTGATTTTCGACGAGTGGCTGTTCCGCTCACTCAACGCACCGCTGGCCAGCAACCCCATATGGCTCCACATCTGGGCAATTGCAAGTCTGCGACCGTTCGACATCGTCGTCGGCCTGATTCTGCTGACGCTGCTGATCAAGGGCGACTGGGTGTTCAGGGCGATTGACGTGCGCCGCGCCTTTTTCGGTTTTTTCTCGATCCTGCTGCTGATGGTGGTGATCCGCGCGCTGTTTTCCAAGTTCTCCGATCACATGGGCTGGCAGCACAGCAGCCCGTCGATGGTGCTCGAAGGTGCCGTGCATATCAGCGATTACTTCCCGCATCTGGAGAAGACCTGGGAGCTGAAGGATCGCTCGAGCCAGAGCTTCCCCGGTGACCACGCCTCGGTGCTGCTGATCTGGGCGCTGTTCATGGGCGTGTTCAGCCGTACGGCTGGTCAGTTTCTGGTGATCTGGGGCCTGGCACTGCTGTTCATGTTGCCGCGTCTGGTCGCCGGTGCTCATTGGGGCCAGGACGATTACATCGGCGGCATGCTGCTGGCGGTGTGGGCACTGGGCTGGGGTTACTACACGCCGTTTGCTTATCACGCGGCGAACTTCTGGTTGAAGGTCACGGCACCGGTATTCCGGCTGCTGGGCAAACTGCCGGTGGTTTCGCGGATGAGTGTGGTGTCCGCGCAATAATCGAACATTGCTGAACAAAAAAGCGCAGCCGCCGGCGGGGTCTTGCACCCAGGCCGGCAGGCTGCGTTTTTTTATTCGCCGCTACTGTTCCCACGAAATTTAAACAGATCCCGACGCTGCTTCTTGCTCGGTTTGCCGTCGGTGGTCACACCCAGAGCGCCTGCCCTGCGCATCGCCGCAGCCGCTTCACGCTTGGCAATGCTGGCCTCGGTCTCGGCATACAGCGTCTGCGCCTCAGGTGCGCCGCGACGCACGATCGACAGGGCCTGAACCACAACGGTCTTCTCGTCGAAGCCGGCGCGAATCTCGAATTCATCGCCAATGCGTGGTTCTTTGCCAGGCTTGCAGCGCTCTCCGCGACAATGCACCTTGCCACTCTCGATGGCGGCTTTGGCCAAGGCGCGAGTCTTGAAAAAACGCGCGGCCCACAGCCACTTATCGAGACGAACCTTGTCGTCCTCTTCGCTTTTTTGTGCCATATGAATTCCTCGTTCAGCCAGTAGTCGGAACTGTACTACCGATTCTGTCGGGCGCAAGAACTCGGCCCTCCAGATAAACTGTGATCTTCGCCGGTTCAACGGCATGGAGTGATCGAGTGACCAAATTTCCGTCTTCATTGACCTCGCCCAAATCCGGGTGCCTGGGCTGCCAGCAAAGCGAGCCGCTGGGCTTCGATTTTTCGTTCGCTTATCAGCCCATCGTGGATCTGCGTGACGAGTCGGTGTACGCCTACGAGGCACTGGTTCGTGGTGCGGCTGGTGAAGGCGCATTAACCGTGCTGGATCAGGTTACAGAAGATAACCGCTACCGTTTCGACCAGCTCTGCCGGACTCGCGCCATCGAAGGCGCGGCCGAACTTAATATGCAGACACACTTGTCGATCAACTTCATGCCCAACGCCGTCTATCGTCCAGAGTTGTGCATTCGCAGCACCTTGGAGGCCGCCAGGAAACACAATTTTCCGATCGACCGGCTGATTTTCGAAACACTGGAAAGCGAGCATGTAGATAACTATCGCCATTTGACCAATATTCTGCGTGAATACCGCGAATTCGGCTTCAAGACGGCCATCGACGATTTCGGTGCCGGCTATTCGGGGCTCAATCTGCTGGCCGATTTCCAACCGGACCTGATCAAACTCGATATGGCGCTGATTCGCGATATCGACCGTGACCGTGTTCGTCAGGCTATCGTTCGGGGGATTGTCACAATCTGTGCGGAGTTGGACGTTACAGTCATCGCCGAAGGCATAGAGAGTGCGGGTGAACGGGATTTCCTGGCGGACTGCGGAATATTTCTGATGCAGGGTTACTGGTTCGCCAGACCCGCATTCAAAGCGTTAGCCCAGGTGTCCCCTGAAGCGTGGACGCGTTAATCGTTGGTTTTTTCCATTGAAGACATTTGACCATTTGACCGTTATCGGTCTGCGCGAGTGGGTGGCGCTTCCGGATCTGGGAGTCGCCGGCCTTCGGGCAAAAATCGACACCGGCGCCAGCACCTCCAGCCTGCATGCCACCGACATCGAGCCGTTCGAACGCGACGGCGAGAAGTGGGTGCGCTTCACCGCGCACCTGGGCACCGTCGTGCAGCTGCGCCATCGACGCTGCGAAGCGCCGCTGGTCGCCCGCAAGACCATCAAGAGTTCGAATGGCCAGGCTCAGGTGCGCTACGTGATCAGCACCACCCTGGCCCTGGGTGATCGGGTCTGGCCGATCGAATTCACCCTCGCCTGCCGCAAGTCCATGCGCTATCGCCTGCTGCTCGGTTCCAAAGCCCTGATCGACGGCCAGCTGGTGGTCAATCCGGGCATCAAATATGTACAAGACAAGCCGGTGTTCCCGGTATCTACCTCCTCCACAGGTGTTGCATGAAGATCGCTGTGCTGTCGCGGAACCCGCGTCTGTATTCCACCCGCCGTCTGGTCGAAGCCGGAACCGAACGCGGGCATGAAATGGTGGTGATCGACACCTTGCGCGCCTACATGAACATTGCCAGCCACAAGCCGCAGATCCACTACCGCGGCAAGCCGCTGGAAGGTTTCGATGCAGTGATCCCGCGGATCGGCGCGTCGGTGACGTTTTATGGCTGTGCGGTGTTGCGCCAGTTTGAAATGATGGGCGTGTTTCCGCTCAACGAATCGGTGGCCATCGCCCGCTCGCGGGACAAGCTGCGTTCGCTGCAATTGCTGTCGCGCCGGGGCATCGGTTTGCCAGTGACCGGCTTCGCCCACTCGCCTGACGACATTCCCGATCTGATCGACATGGTCAACGGCGCGCCGCTGGTGATCAAAGTGCTCGAAGGCACCCAGGGCATCGGCGTGGTGCTGTGCGAAACCGCAACGGCTGCGGAGTCGGTGATCGAGGCGTTCATGGGCCTGAAGCAGAACATCATGGTGCAGGAATACATCAAGGAGGCTGGCGGCGCCGACATCCGCTGCTTCGTGGTCGGCGACAAGGTGATCGCGGCGATGAAGCGTCAGGCCAAGCCCGGCGAATTCCGCTCCAACCTGCACCGTGGCGGCAGTGCCAGCCTGATCAAGATCACTCCGGAAGAACGCATGACCGCGCTGCGTGCGGCAAAGGTCATGGGGCTGGCGGTGGCGGGTGTCGATATCCTGCGCTCCAACCACGGGCCGCTGGTGATGGAGGTGAACTCGTCACCGGGCCTGGAAGGGATCGAAACCACCACGGGCAAAAACGTGGCGGGGATCATCATCGAACACCTTGAGAAGAATGGCGGGCCGAACATGACCCGCACCAAAGGCAAGGGATAGGGGCACTGGGGAGCGGCGAGCTACGAGCTGCAAGCGGCGAGTAAAAGCAGCTTTGGCTTGTCGCTTGCCGCTTGTAGCTGCCGTTAAACGGCATCTCTTGGCAGCATCAACCCCAGCGGCAATCGAACCCGCGCCTCCAGCCCGCCACCGGAGCGGTTGCGCAGTTCAACATTGCCGCCGTGCATCGAAGCAATCCGCTTGACGATCGCCAGCCCCAGGCCGGTACCTTTTCCGCCCCGCGCCCGATCACCTCGGGTGAACGGGTTGAAAATCGCCTCAAGTTCCGACGGGGCGATTCCCGCCCCACGGTCCATTACGCTCAGCACCACGTACGGCGCACTCGTGTCCCCGGAGACATAGGCCGCGACGTCCACGCTGCCGCCAGCATGATTCAACGCGTTGCCAATCAGGTTGTTCAGCAAACGCTTCATCGACACCCGCCGCAACGGGAACGGCTGGATCGGCTCCAGGCGCAGGCGCACTTTCTCTTCACTCTGGTTGTACGGTGCCGCGACTTCACGCACCAGATCACTGAGATCCACTTCCTCCACCGACTCGTCCCGACCATCGCGAATGAACGCGAGGAACTGGTCGAGGATGGCGTCCATGTCTTCGATGTCGCGCACCATATCGTTGGTCAGATCCGTGCGGTCCCCCATCAACTCCAGCGACAGCCTCAAACGGGTCAGCGGCGTACGCAAGTCATGCGAGACCCCCGCCAGCATCAGCTCACGCTCGCGGCCGGCCTGCTCGACGTCTTCGGCCATCTGGTTGAAGGCGCGATAAACCTCGGCCATCTCGCTGGGGGTGTCACTGATCGGCAGGCGCACGCTGCGGCCCTGGCCGAGTTGCCGGGCGGCGTAGACCAGACGCTTCAACGGTTGGTTGAGCTGGCTGACGAAAATCCACGCAGACGCCGTGGACAGCAACCCGATCGCCAGGAACCAGCCGAGCACGTTCCAGATTTTCTGGCCACGCAACGGGTGTGGATACAGTGGCACTTTCAGCCAGCCATCACCGAGGCTCGGCGCGCGAACCCATAAGGCCGGCGGTGAGTGCATGCGCAAGCGCACTTCGGTGTCAGCGCCCAGCTCCGCCTGCATCTGCCGCTGGTAGATTTCACTGTAGGGCCAATGTTGTTCGCCTTCCGGCACACCGGCGCCGACCACCCGGATCAAGGTCGCGGCATCGGCGATTTTCGCGCGGTTTTCTTCATCGGCGGCCCAGTAGGCACGCAGCGTCAGGGCGACGCCGTGGCTGTATTGGCGGTCCACCAGCACGTCCTCGTTCATCAAGAGATAAACCAGGGTCAATGCCTTGGAAAACAATACGACGATGAGCACCAGCCACAGGGTGCGGGAGAAGAAACTTTGGGGGAACCAGACGGGGGTTTTCATGGATAACCGCTACACACTTGCAGGAGCGAGCAATGCTCGCATATTGCGGATTGCGAGTCTGCGCGGACGGCGTTTCCGACCGTCCCCCGCAGACTCGCTCCTACAAATCACCCATCACTTGGTGGAGTTGCCATCCGGCACGAACACATAGCCAACACCCCAGACGGTCTGGATGTAACGCGGCTTGGACGGATCGGGTTCGATCATCCGGCGCAGACGGGAAATCTGCACGTCGATGGAACGCTCAAGGGCATCCCACTCACGGCCACGGGCCAGGTTCATCAGCTTGTCGCGGGTCAGCGGCTGACGGGCGTTCATCACCAAAGCCTTGAGTACCGCAAACTCACCGGTGGTGAGCATGTGCACTTCATCGCCGCGTTTGAGTTCGCGGGTGGCCAGGGAGAGCACGTAGTCGCCGAACGTGACGTTTTCTTCTTCACTGCCCGGCGCGCCCGGCACCGGTGCGGCCTGACGGCGCAACACGGCCTTGACGCGGGCCATCAGCTCGTCCGGGTTGAACGGTTTGGCCAGATAGTCGTCGGCGCCCAGTTCCAGGCCCTTGATACGACTCAGCTCGTCGCCCTTGGCGGTCAGCATGATGATCGGAATCTGATTGTTCGCGCCACGCAGGCGACGGCAAGCAGTCAGGCCGTCTTCGCCGGGCAGCATCAGGTCGAGGACGACCAGGTTGAACACTTCACGCGACAGCAGACGATCCATCTGCTCGGTGTTCGGTACGGCGCGGGCACGGTAGCCCTTGCTGACGAAAAAGCGTTCCAGCAGGCTGCTCAGCCCCGGATCGTCGTCAACGATGAGAATTTTTTCGCCTTCAGCAGTTTGTGCAGTGCTGCTCATTGGATGCTCCTTTTAGCTCGGCGCGCATTATGGCGTAGCTGCCGTTATACGCACCGTGTGCATTGTTAGCAGATTTTTCCTTCACTGCCAGAAAACCGGGGCTTGTGCCTACAGACTGCGTCGCCCCCGAATGACAGAACGCTGGTTATAATGCGCGGCCTTTTGTGCCAGGCAACGTCTGAATCGTTACCGCAGGTGGCCGTCCCTTATTTTCATGGGCGCCGCAGTAATTGTTCGATTTCACGGGTCAATGGGATGCCTTTTGACCCAGGCAGCGGCCAGCATCAAGCCGCCCCACCAGACTCCGGGCCTTCATTTACGCGCCTGCGAGCCTGCTTTCACAATTTGTCAGGTGGTTTTATGGACAGCATCAACAGCCGCATCGCCGAGGAACTCGGCGTACGCCCACAACAGGTCGAAGCGGCCGTCGCGCTACTCGATGAAGGCTCTACCGTTCCCTTCATCGCCCGTTACCGGAAAGAAGTGACCGGCAGCCTCGATGACACCCAACTGCGTCATCTGGAAGAGCGTCTGCGCTACCTGCGAGAACTCGACGAACGGCGCATCAGCATTCTTTCCAGCATTCAGGAGCAGGGCAAACTCACCCCTGAGCTGGAGCGCGAAATCAAACTCGCCGACACCAAGACCCGCCTCGAAGACTTGTACCTGCCGTACAAGCAGAAGCGCCGCACCAAGGGCCAGATTGCCCTGGAAGCCGGCCTCGGCGAACTGGCCGACGGTCTGTTCAACGACCCGTCGTTGACCCCGGAAACCGAAGCCGCGCGCTTCGTCAACGCGGAAAAAGGCGTGGCCGACGCCAAGGCAGCACTGGAAGGCGCCAAGTACATCCTCATGGAGCGCTTCGCCGAAGACGCCAACCTGCTGGAAAAACTGCGCACCTACCTGAAGCAGGAAGCCACTCTCAGTGCCCGCGTAATCGCCGGCAAGGAAGAGGAAGGCGCCAAGTTCCGCGATTACTTCGAACACGACGAACCACTGAAAAGCATGCCGTCGCACCGCGCACTGGCGATTTTCCGTGGCCGCAACGAAGGCATTCTCAGCTCTGCACTGAAAGTCGGCGAAGAGCTGCCGGGCACCCTGCACCCGTGCGAAGGCATGATCGGCCAGCACGTCGGCATCCAGAACCAGAACCGTCCGGCCGACAAATGGCTCGGTGAAGTGGTGCGCTGGACCTGGAAGGTCAAGCTCTACACCCACCTGGAAACCGACCTGCTGGGCGAGCTGCGCGACGGCGCCGAAACCGAAGCGATCAACGTGTTCGCTCACAACCTGCACGACCTGCTGCTGGCCGCCCCGGCCGGCCCGCGCGCAACCCTGGGCCTCGACCCGGGCCTGCGTACCGGCTGCAAGGTCGCGGTGGTCGACTCCACCGGCAAGCTGCTGGATCACGCCACGGTTTACCCGCACGTGCCGCACAACAAATGGGATCAGACCATCGCCATCCTGGCCGCCCTGTGCGCCAAGCACTCGGTCGACCTGATCGCCATCGGCAACGGCACCGCCAGCCGTGAGACCGACAAGCTGGCCATCGAACTGATCAAAAAATATCCAGCAATGAAAATGACCAAGGTCATGGTTTCCGAAGCTGGTGCATCGGTGTACTCGGCCTCGGAACTGGCAGCCAAGGAATTCCCGGATCTGGACGTGTCGATCCGTGGCGCGGTTTCGATTGCCCGTCGCCTGCAGGATCCACTGGCCGAACTGGTGAAGATCGACCCGAAATCCATCGGTGTCGGCCAGTACCAGCACGACGTGTCGCAGCTGAAACTGGCGCGCGGCCTGGACGCCGTGGTCGAGGACTGCGTGAACGCCGTGGGCGTGGACGTGAACACCGCCTCCGTGGCACTGCTGGCGCGGATCTCCGGCCTCAACGCGACCCTGGCGCAGAACATCGTGGCCCACCGTGACGAGCACGGCGCGTTCAAAACCCGCGCGGCGCTGAAGAAAGTCGCGCGTCTGGGCGAGAAAACCTTCGAACAGGCCGCCGGCTTCCTGCGCGTGATGAACGGCGACAACCCGCTGGACTCCTCGGCCGTTCACCCGGAAGCCTATCCGCTGGTGCAGCGCATCGCCGCTGAAACCGACCGTGACATCCGCTCGCTGATCGGCGATGCGGCGTTCCTCAAGCGTCTGGATCCGAAGAAATTCACCGACGAGACTTTCGGTCTGCCCACCGTCACCGACATTCTGCAAGAGTTGGAAAAACCGGGCCGCGACCCGCGTCCGGAGTTCAAGACCGCCGAGTTCCAGGAAGGCGTCGAGGACCTGAAGGACCTGCAACTGGGGATGATCCTCGAAGGCGTGGTGACCAACGTGACCGCGTTCGGTGCGTTCGTCGACATCGGCGTGCATCAGGACGGTCTGGTGCACATTTCGGCGCTGTCGGAGAAATTCATCAAGGATCCGCGCGAAGCGGTGAAGGCCGGTGACGTGGTGAAGGTGAAGGTCATGGAAGTCGACATCCCGCGCAAACGCGTCGGCCTGTCGATGCGCATGAGCGACACCCCGGGCGAGAAGATCGACGGTGCCCGTGGCTCGCGTCCGGGCTCGGCGCCACGCCAGTCGCAGGGTTCGGCGCCACGCAAGGAAAGCACCCCGGCGGCTCCGGTGAATAACGCAATGGCCTCGCTGTTCGCCAACGCCAAGCAGTTGAAGAAACGCTGATGGAAATGCCGGCCGGGCTTGTCGAGAGCGCGTTTTTCAAGCTGTTGGGCTGCCGTCTGCACAGCCTGGAAACCGGGGTGGCGCAAGTCGCCCTGGCGCTGGAACCCGAACTGCGCAATCGCGGCGGCAAGCTGCACGGCGGCGCGCTGTTCAGTCTGGTCGATATCGCCATGGGGCTGGCCTGCTCCAGCACCCACGGTTTCGACCAGCAGAGCGCAACCATCGAGTGCAAGATCAACTACATCCGCGCCGTCTCTGAAGGCGAGGTGCTGTGCACGGCGCGGGTGATCCACCCGGGCCGGCGCACGCTGGTGGTCGAAGCCGACGTGATGCAGGGCGACAAACTGGTCGCAAAAGCGCAAGGCACGTTCGCTGTCCTGTAGATGTTGTTCATCATTTTGAGTTAATTTCGGCGCTGTGATCGCAGCGTCGGAGTTTTCCTCGCCCGCGTCTGCCAGATTCAGGGACTGAAGTTGGCGTTTCCAATGGGGCTTTCATGGCCCGAAAACCAGGCGAAAACGCCAGTTTCAACTTCACCCTTGTAGACCGTCCTGCCCACCCCCATATTGGGGCGACTGACGCGTGAAGGAATCCAAATTGAGCGAACTTCTCAACCGCCGCCTGGCTCTGCTCGGCGAGCGCGCTAACCTCTCTCTGCTTGAGCAGTGCCTTCACGGTATCGAACGTGAATGCCTGCGGGTGACCGGCGAAGGCCGCCTGGCCCAGACGCCGCACCCTGAAGCCCTGGGTTCCGCGCTGACCAACGAACAGATCACCACCGACTATTCCGAGTCGCTGCTGGAGTTCATCACGCCCGCCCTGCCGGACCCGGCCGATACCCTCGCCAGCCTGGACAAGATTCATCGCTTCGCCTACAGCAAGCTCGGCAACGAATACCTGTGGAGTCCATCGATGCCGTGCCCGTTGCCGGCCGAGGAAGACATCCCGATCGCCTATTACGGCACCTCCAACATCGGTCAGCTCAAGTACGTCTACCGCAAGGGCCTGGCCCTGCGTTACGGCAAGACCATGCAGTGCATCGCCGGGATTCACTACAACTTCTCCCTGCCGGAAAAGCTCTGGCCGCTGCTGAAAGAAGCCGAAGGCTTCGTCGGCACCGACCGGGATTTCCAGTCGTCGTCCTATATCGCGCTGATCCGTAATTTCCGCCGCTACAGCTGGCTGCTGATGTACCTGTTCGGCGCTTCGCCGGCGCTGGACGCGGGTTTCCTGCGCGGTCGCTCGCACCAGTTGGAACAGCTGGATCCGGACACCCTCTACCTGCCCTACGCCACCAGCCTGCGCATGAGCGACCTCGGTTACCAGAGCAACGCCCAGGCGGGCCTGACCCCGTGCTACAACGATCTGGCGAGCTACACCGACAGCCTGCGCCAAGCGGTGGCCACGCCGTACGCGCCGTACGTTGAAATCGGTACGCACCAGAATGGCGAGTGGGTGCAACTGAACACCAACATCCTGCAGATCGAAAACGAGTACTACTCCAACATCCGCCCGAAACGCGTGACCTACACCGGCGAGCGGCCGATCCAGGCCTTGATGGCCCGTGGCATCCAGTACGTCGAAGTGCGCTGCCTGGACATCAACCCGTTCCTGCCGATGGGCATCGACCTCACCGAGTCGCGCTTCCTCGACGCATTCCTGCTGTACTGCGCGCTGAACGAAAGCCCGCTGCTGACCAACAATTCCTGCGGCAACGCCACCTCCAACTTCCTCAGTGTGGTCAAGGAAGGTCGCCGTCCGGGCCTGCAATTGCAGCGCGACGGCCAACCGGTCGAGCTGAAGGAATGGGCTGCCGAACTGCTGGAAAAAATCGCTCCGCTGGCGGCGCTGCTGGATCAAAGCCATGGCGGCGATGCCCACAGCAAGGCGCTCGATGCGCAACTGGCCAAGGTCAAGGATTCATCCCTGACGCCTTCGGCCCAGGTGCTGGCGGCCATGGCCACGCACAAGGAAAGCTTCGCGCAATTCTCCCTGCGCCAGAGCCAGGCTCACGCCGAGTTCTTCCGCAGCGAGCCGTTGGCGGCTGAAGAGCAAGCGAAGTTCGAAGAACTGGCGCGGTCTTCGCTGGCGCAACAGGCGGAGCTGGAGCAGAACGAGGTGGGCGATTTCGACGTGTTTGTCGGGTCGTATCAGGCGAGCATTCTGGCGATCAGCAACTGACATCAGAAGGTTCTTTGATCGTTCCCACGTCGAGGCGTCGAACCGTCTGCGTGGTAACGCCTCAATGGACGCTCCGCGTTCAAGTGACGCGGAGCGTCACGAGCTGCATTCCCACGCAGAGCGTGGGAACGATCAAAAAAAGCCTCAAGGGACGCTCTGCGTCCCAGTGACGCGGAGCGTCACAAGCTGAATTCCCACGCAGAGCGTGGGAACTATCAAATACCCCCGGCTTAGATTTTTCCGCTCATAAGCTAATTCTAAAAAGTTATTTATTTTTAGATTCTTAGATCATTTAGTCTCCTTTCACGCCGACGCTCGGTCGCCTGATATGGAGCTCTTGAATGAAACTGAATTTCCCGCTTCGCCTGCTGGCCTTGGCCTCTCTGGCTGCTGCGAGCTTCCTGGCTCAGGCCGCCGACCTCACCGTCGCCTACCAGACCACCGTTGACCCGGCGAAAGTCGCCCAGGCCGACGGCGCCTACGAGAAAGCCACCAAGGCTGACATCAACTGGCGCAAATTCGATAACGGTGCCGACATCATTGCCGCCATCGCCTCCGGTGACGTGCAGATCGGCTACCTCGGTTCCAGCCCGCTGACCGCTGCGATCACCCGCAAAGTTCCGGTGGAAACCTTCCTCATCGCCACCCAGATCGGCGCCGCCGAAGCGCTGGTCGCCCGCGACGGCTCCGGCATCAAGACGCCGCAGGATCTGGTCGGCAAGAAAATCGCCGTGCCGTTCGTATCCACCGGTCACTACAGCCTGCTGGCCGCGTTGAAGCACTGGAACATCGATCCATCGAAAGTCACCGTCCTCAACCTCGCCCCGCCAGCGATCATTGCTGCGTGGAAACGCGGTGACATCGACGCTACCTACGTTTGGGATCCGGCGCTGGGTGTGGCCAAGGAAAACGGCAAAGTGCTGATCACGTCTGGTGAACTGGCCAAGTTCGGCGCGCCGACCTTCGACGCCTGGATCGTGCGCAAGGACTTCGCCGAGAAGCACCCGGAAATCGTCACCGCATTCGCCAAGGTCACCCTCGACGCCTACGCCGACTACCGCAAGGATCCGAAAGCCTGGCTGGCCAATCAGAGCAACGTCGACAAGCTGGTGAAACTCTCCGGCGCCAAAGCCAGCGACATTCCATTGCTGCTGCAAGGCAACGTCTACCCGCTGGCAGCGGATCAAGTCAGCGACCTCGGCGCTCCGACCACCAAAGCCATCACCGACACCGCTGCGTTTCTCAAGGAGCAAGGCAAGGTCGAAGCGGTACTGCCGGACTACGCGCCGTACGTCAGCGCCAAGTACATCACCAACTGATCGGGAGTTAACTGCGATGGCCTTGCTACAGCTGGAGCGCATCAGCGCACAGTATCCCGGCAGCCCGGAACCGGTACTGTCCGATATTTCCCTGACCCTCGGCCCTCAGCAATTGCTGGTGGCCCTCGGCCCGTCCGGCAGTGGCAAGACTTCGCTGTTGAACCTGATTGCCGGTTTCGTCGAACCGAGCGCCGGCCGCATCACCCTCGACAACGTGCCGGTCAAAGGTCCGAGCGCCGAACGCGGCGTGGTGTTCCAGGACGACGCCCTGTTGCCCTGGCAGGACGTGCTGGCCAACGTCGCTTTCGGTCTGGAACTGGCCGGTGTGGCCAAGGACAAACGCGAACAGCGCGCTCGGGAAATGCTCGCACTGGTCGACCTTTCCGGTTTTGAACATCGTCGCATCTGGCAGCTGTCCGGCGGCCAGAAACAGCGTGTTGGCCTGGCCCGCGCTCTCGCCGCCGACCCACGTGTATTGCTGATGGACGAGCCCTTCGGCGCCCTTGACGCCTTCACCCGTGAACAGATGCAGGAGCTGTTGCTGCAAGTCTGGCAACGCACCGCCAAACCGGTGTTCCTGATTACCCACGACATTGAAGAAGCGGTGTTCCTCGCCACTGACCTGATTCTGCTGGCGCCGAATCCGGGGCAGATCGTCGAGCGTCTGCATCTCGACTTCGGCCAGCGTTACGCCGCCGGTGAGTCGGCACGAGCCATCAAATCCGACCCGCGTTTTATCGAAACCCGCGAACACGTGCTTGCCAAAGTGTTCTCGCAACGCAGCGCCGTTCTGCGGCAGGAGCACGCATGAGCAGTTACGACGTTTCCGCCACCGCCGTGAAACCCGCCGCCACGTCGGTGGTGACTCCCGTACGCCGCAGCCTCAGCACTCGCTGGATCAGCCTGCTGACCCTGTTCGCGTTGCTGGTGATCTGGTGGGCGGTGACGGCCACCGGCCTGATCGAGCCGCTGTTCCTGCCGCCACCGTCCGCCGTGCTGCAAAAAGGCTGGTTGCTGGCGACCACGGGCTACATGGATTCGACGTTGTGGCAGCACTTGGGCGCGAGCCTCAGCCGAATCGGCCTGGGCCTGGGTTTTGCGATTCTGACCGCGGTGCCGGTGGGCATCGCCATCGGCGCCAACCGCATCGCCCGTGGCGTGCTCGATCCGCTGATCGAGTTCTACCGGCCGATTCCGCCACTGGCCTATTTGCCGCTGATCGTGATCTGGTGCGGCATCGGCGAGTTGTCGAAAGTGCTGCTGATCTACCTGGCGATTTTCGCTCCGATCGCGATTGCCACCGCCACCGGTGTGCGCACCGTCGACCCGGCCAAATTGCGCGCCGCGCAGTCGCTGGGCGCCACCCGGGCGCAACTGATCCGCCATGTGATTTTGCCAAGTGCGCTGCCGGACATTCTGACCGGTGTGCGCATTGGCCTGGGTGTGGGTTGGTCGACCCTGGTCGCCGCCGAACTGATCGCGGCCACCAGCGGCCTGGGCTTCATGGTGCAGTCGGCTGCGCAGTTCCTGGTCACCGATGTGGTGGTGCTGGGGATTCTGGTCATCGCCCTGATCGCCTTCGCCATGGAAATGGGCCTGCGCGCCCTGCAACGCAAACTGGTGCCGTGGCACGGCCAGGCCCACTGATTTTTCAGCACTGACTACCCCGACAGTTTCGGGGCCCCGGAATTGAAGAGAACCACCATGAGCAGCCTGAACATCACCCCGTTAAGCTCGGCCCTCGGCGCACAGATCAGCGGCGTCGACATCAGCCAGCCGCTGAACCTGGAACAGCGCGACGCTATCGAGCAGGCACTGCTCAAATACCAGGTGCTGTTCTTCCGCAATCAACCGATCGAGCCTTCGCAGCAGGCGCGATTCGCCGCCTACTTCGGCGATCTGCACATTCACCCGATCTACCCGAACGTGCCGGAGCAGCCGGAAGTGCTGATCCTCGACACCGCCGTCACCGACGTGCGCGACAACGCGATCTGGCACACCGACGTGACCTTCCTGCCGACCCCGGCCATGGGCGCGGTGCTCAGCGCCAAGCTGTTGCCGGAGTTCGGTGGCGACACATTGTGGGCCAGCGGGATTGCTGCGTATGAGGCGCTGTCGGCGCCGATGAAAGCGTTGCTCGAAGGGCTGACCGCGACTCACGATTTCACCCGCTCGTTTCCGCTGGAGCGCTATGGCAACACGCCGGAGGCACTGGCGCAGTGGGAAGAGGCGCGGCGCAAGAATCCACCGCTGTCGCATCCGGTGATTCGCACGCACCCGGTGAGCGGACGGCGTTCGCTGTTCGTCAACGAAGGGTTCACGTCGAAGATCAATGAGCTGTCGGAGACCGAGAGCGAAGCGGTGTTGAAGTTCTTGTTCGCGCATGCGACGCGGCCGGAATTCACCATTCGCTGGCGCTGGCAGAAAGATGACATTGCGTTCTGGGACAACCGCGTGACGCAGCATTACGCGGTGGATGATTACCGGCCGGCACGGCGGGTGATGCAGCGGGCTACGGTGTTGGGGGATGTGCCGTTTTTTCGCTGAGCCTTTAACGCAAGAGCAAGATTGATCGTTCCCACGCTCTGCGTGGGAACGCCTCTACGGACGCTCCGCGTTCGGCTTGGCAGGGGACGCGGAGCGTCCCGGGCTGAATTCCCACGCGGAGCGTGGGAACGATCTGTGTGTCGTTATTCTGCCGTCGAAGGCTTCTCCCAAAGATTAATCCCGCCCTCCTGAGCAAACCGGTCAATCTCCGCCAGTTCCTCAGCACTGAAACTCAAATTCTTCAACGCCCCGACGTTCTCGATAATCTGCTCCGGTCGGCTCGCGCCAATCAGCGCCGAAGTCACCCGAGGATCCCGAAGTGTCCACGCCAACGCCAGTTGCGCCAGGCTCTGCCCACGACGTTTGGCGATCTCGTTCAACGCCCGCACGTGAGCGATGTTCGCCTCGGACAAGTGCGAAGCCTGCAACGAACCACCACCCGGACGATTGACCCGCGCATCCGCCGGCACGCCGTTGAGGTATTTGTCGGTCAGCAGGCCTTGCGCCAGCGGGGTGAAGGCAATCACGCCGGTGCCGAGCTCATCGGTGGTGTCGAGCAGGTCCTTTTCCACCCAGCGGTTGAGCAGGTTGTACGCCGGTTGGTGAATCAGCAGCGGCACTTTCCACTCTTTGAGAAACCCGGCGATCTCGCGGGTTTTCACTCCGGAGTACGACGAGATGCCGATGTACAGCGCCTTGCCCTGCTGCACCGCCGTGGCAAGGGCGCTGGCGGTTTCTTCCAGCGGGGTGTCCGGGTCGAAACGGTGCGAATAGAAGATATCCACATAATCCAGGCCCAGGCGTTGCAGGCTTTGGTCGAGGCTGGCCAGCACGTATTTACGCGAGCCGCCGCCCTGGCCGTAAGGACCGGGCCACATGTCCCAACCGGCCTTGCTGGAGATGATCAGTTCATCGCGGTACTGCTTGAAGTCTTCGCGCAGCAGACGGCCGAAGTTGATCTCGGCGCTGCCGTAGGGCGGGCCATAGTTGTTGGCCAGGTCGAAGTGGTTGATGCCCAGGTCGAAAGCCGTGCGCAGCAACGAGCGCTGGGTGTCGATCGGCGTGCTGTCGCCGAAGTTGTGCCACAGGCCCAGGGACAGCGCCGGCAGCACCAGACCGCTGCGTCCGACGCGGCGGTAAGGGATGGAGTCATAGCGGTTTTCGGCAGCGGTGTAAGTCATCGAATCCTCTCTTGTCGGTCTTGAATCGGGTGTCGATTGCTACGCAAATCTATTGCCGGGCCGGGCCAGGCCAAGGTTCTGGCGCAAGGTCCGGCCCTCGTATTCGATTCTGAACAGCCCACGCCGTTGCAGTTCCGGGACCACGCCATTGGCGAAGTCTTCGAGCCCGCCGGGCAGGTGCGGCACCAGCACATTGAAGCCGTCCGCCGCGCCCTGCTCGAACCACTCCTGCAAGCGGTCGGCAATCTGCGCCGGAGTGCCGACGACGCTGTAATGCCCGCGACCGCCAGCGATTCTGCGACCCAGTTCGGCCAGGGTCAGATGTTCTCGGCCGGCCAGTTCGGTCAACAGTTTCTGTCGGCTTTGCTGGCCGCTGTCAGTCAGCGGCAACTCCGGCAGCGGCCCGTCCAGCGGGTACTTCGACAGATCGAAGTTGCCCAGCATACGCCCAAGCAGAGCGATGCCCACCTCGGGTTCGACCAATTGCTGAAACGTTTCACATTTTTCCTGCGCTTCGGCTTCCGTCTGCCCGACCACGACAAATACGCCGGGCATGATTTTCAGCGAATCGGCACTGCGTCCGTACTTCGGCAAGCGCCCCTTGAGGTCGGCGTAAAACGCCTGGGCGCTGGCCAGTGAAGTCTGCGCGGTGAACACCACTTCGGCGGTCTGTGCAGCCAGTTCACGTCCGGTTTCCGACGAGCCGGCCTGCACGATCACCGGCTGACCCTGTGGCGAACGCGCGACGTTCAGCGGGCCCTTGACCCGGAAGTGCTCACCGACGTGATCCAGCACATGCAGTTTTTCCGGGTCGTAATACGCGCCAGTGACCTTGTCGCGAATGAAGGCATCGTCCTGCCAACTGTCCCAGAGCCCGGTGACGACCTGATGAAATTCCCGGGCGCGGCTGTAGCGTTCGACATGGCCGATGTGTTCGTCGCGGCCAAAATTCTGCGCTTCGGCGGCGTTGTCCGAGGTCACCAGATTCCACCCCGCTCGGCCGCCGGACAGGTGATCGAGCGAAGCGAATTTACGCGCCACGTGGTACGGCTCGTTGTAACTGGTGGTCGCGGTGGCGATCAGGCCGATGTGTTCGGTCACCGCGCTCAACGCCGAGAGCAAGGTCAGCGGCTCGAAATGATCGGAACGGGCCATGCGACTGGCGATGTCCTGGGTCGGCGCGGCAACGCTGTCGGCAACGAACAACGTATCGAACTTCGCTGCCTCGGCAATCTGTGCCAGGCGTTTGTAATGGGCGAAATCCAGTCCCGCGTTGGCCGGCACGTCCGGATGACGCCACGCGGCGACGTGGTGCCCGGTGGCCATGAGGAACGCGCCGAGTTTCAGCTGTCTGCTCATCTCAGAAGTCCTTGCGCAGTTGCACGCCGAAGTAGCGCTCGTCGTCGCGAGGCACGGCGCGGTAGATGTAGTTGCCTCCGCTGGCGAGCAGCGGCGAATAGGACTTGTCGGTGAGGTTCTTGCCGAGCAACGCCACGCGCCAGCCGTTGGTGTAATCGGCCAGAGCCACGCTGGCGTTCCAGAGGCCGTAGGCGCCCTGCTTGGTGTCGGCGTTCTGGCTGATGTCGTACTGCACTTCGCTCTGCCAGCTGTAGTCGGTGCCGAGTTCGATATCCAGGCCGTTATCCAGCGGGATGGTGTAGTCGGCGCGCACGTAGCTTTTCCAGTCCGGGCTGAACGGCAGCGGTTTGCCGTTGACGTTGCACGACGCCGCCGCGCCCGCCGGGCAGGCGAACTCGTCGATGCGGGCCCGGGTGTAGGCCAGCGCGCCGGAGAACTTCAGTTGCTGGGTCGCCTGCAGGGCGAAATCAAGTTCCACGCCTTCGGTGCTGACGCTGCCGGCGTTGATCAGGCGCGTTACGACTTGCCCGGCGACGGTGTCGAAAAAGTTAGCCTGGTAGTTGTCGTAGTCGCTGTGGAAAACCGCGAGGTTGGTGGTCAGGCGATTGTTCCAGGACGAGGCTTTGATCCCCGCCTCCCAGGTGTTGGAGGTTTCCGGTTTCAGCGCTTCGGTATCGCGCGGCTGCATGTTGAAGAACACGTTGTAGGCCGGGCCTTTGTAGCCGCGCGAGTAGGTCAGATAGGTGGTGACGGTATCGCTCAGGTCGTACTGCAAACCGAGCCGACCGGACCAGCCATCCTCGTCCACCGACCCGGAACTGCGGGTGGCCGGTTGAATGCCGCTGACGGTGGTGGCGGAAGTGGAAACACGACGGTGATCGTATTCGAGATCGTCGTGGGTGTAGCGCAGGCCGGCGATACCACGCAAGTCCGAGGTGAAATTCAATGTGCTTTCGCCGAACACCGCGTAGCTGTCGCTGGTGGTGCTGTAATCGGCGACGCCGCGATCAGTTCGTGTGGTGGTGGTCAGCGTGCGCTGATAGGTTTCCTCGTCCTTGCCGTGCATGTAGAACAGGCCGCCGACGTATTCGAGGAACTCGCCTTTCGGCGACGCCAGACGCAGCTCCTGCGAGTACTGGTCGAAGGCCAGATCGCCCTTGTCCGCCGTGCCGGGGAACGCGGCCGTCACCGTGCCGAGGCGGTCGCCGTCCTGATACTGGGTGTTGTCCCAGCCGCGCCACGCGGTGATCGAGGTCAGGGTGTAATCGCCCAGTTGCCAGTCGAGCTGGCCGGACAGGCCCTTGTTGGTGTCCTCGACGTGGGAGCGGGTGTCGGTGTTGATGTCGCGGTTGTGGCTGGTGGCACTGACCGGGCTCAACGCATTGGCGAAGGCCGGGGTCAACGACTTGGTCACGACGCCGTTGGGGCCGTCATCGTGGGACTGCATGTAGTCGGCGATCAGGGTAAAGGTGACGTCGTCGTTCGGGGTGAATTCCAGTTTGCCGCGCACGCCGCGATGGTTGTAGCCGTTGACCTCCTGACCGTTGTGCTGGTTGTCGACGTTGCCGTCGTAAGTGCCGAACAAGGTGCTGATCGAGCCCTTGAGCGTGTCCGGAATCAGGCTGCCACCGATGCCGAACCGGGTGCGGCTTTCATTGCCGCTGTAATACGACTGATCGATGTAGCCGTGGGTCGCGGCGGTCGGCGCCTTGCTGGTGATGTTCAGCACGCCGGCCGAGGCATTCTTGCCGAACAGCGTGCCTTGCGGGCCGCGCAAGACTTCGACGCGTTCCAGGTCCAGCAGGTCAAGAGTGGACTGGCCAGGACGGGCGTAGACCACGCCATCGATTACCGTGGCCACGGTCGGCTCGACGCCTGGCGAGGTGGAAATCGTCCCCACGCCACGCACGAACAGCGAGGTGTCCTTGTTCGACGCGCCGGTGCGGAAATTCAGCGACGGCACTTGCTGGACGATGCTCGCCACGCTGTTGCGGTTGTCGCGTTCCAGCTGCTCGCCGTCGATCACCGATACCGCCACCGGCACCTTTTGCAGCGACTCTTCGCGGCGGGTGGCGGTGACCGTGACGGATTTGAGGGTCGGCTCCTGATCGGTGCTGTCGGCGGCGAACGCGACGGGCAGCGGCAGCGCGGCCAGCCCGGTGAGTAGCCAGCCCGCAGCGCGGATCGATTGCGCCAGTTTGTGTGTCGCCCCAGGAATGTTATGCATGTTTGCCCGCTCGAAAAGTTGCCCTGAACCGCTGCCGTTCTGCGACGACAGCGCCTGTCTCGGTGTCTTGGGCATTCGCTCGAGCGAGTAGCAGACAACGCGCTTTGTTAGCGCTAACATCGCCAGTATTGGCAAGCCGGACATAGACCGTCCAATACTGAAAAATTACTTTTATATGCGTTTTGGTTTTTAAGAAGGATCGAGCCTTGAGCGAAGAAAAGCCCCGCAAACGCCGTGGCGCCGGTCGCGTGACCCTCAACGCGGTGGCGCGCCAGGCCGGTGTTTCGGCGATCACCGTGTCGCGCTATTTCAACCAGCCGGAACAGGTCTCGCCCGAACGCCGCGAGCGCATCGCGGCGGTGGTCGCCGAGTTGGGTTATGTGCCGAATCTGGTGGCCGGCGGGCTCGCCTCGGCGCGGGGGAAAATCGTCGGCATGGTGATCCCGAACATCTCCGGGCCGATCTTCGCCAACACCATTCAGGGCTTCAGCGACACCCTCAGCCGTCACGGCTACCAGCTACTTCTTGCCTCGAGTTACTTCAGCACTGAACAGGAAGAAAACGCCGTGCGGGCCTTCCTCGGCTGGTCGCCGGCGGCGCTGGTGGTGACCAGTCACTTCCACAGCGCGGGCACAGAAAAGATGCTTGCCGAAGCGGATATCCCGGTGATCGAAACCTGGGATTACCAACCGGATCGCGAGCCGATGCAGATCGGCTTTTCGCACTTCGAAGTGGGTGTCAGCGCCGCTCGTTATTTGCACAACAAAGGCTATCGACGCATCGCCTTCGTGCAGAACAGCGCACCCGGCGACTTCAGCGCACTGGAGCGCCGCGACGGTTATGCGGCGACCGTGCGTGAGTTGGGCCTGGAACCGTGGGTGTTCGCACCGGACGCCGATCGCGCCCCATTCGAGGCCGGCAAGCAAGCAATGGAAGCGCTGATGAACGCCTCACCCCGCCCGGACGCGATCATCTTCGCCAACGACAACCTCGCCGCCGGCGGCCTGCTGGCCGGACAACGCGCCGGCCTCAAGATCCCCGAAGACTGCGCCGTCCTCGGTTTCGGCGACTACCCGTTCGCCGAGATGCTGCTGCCGAGCCTGAGCACCATCAAACCGCCGGCGCTGGAGATCGGTGTACTGGCAGCGACGCGGGTGCTGGAAAGCCTTGGCGTGTTGCCGAGCGATGAGGTACAGCGGTTGAATCTGCTGCAGTGCACGGTCATAGAGCGGGAAAGTACCTGACGAATATGGCGTGGGCTGGTTTGGCTATGCTCTAAATGAAACCGCGAAGGCGCCCGACCAAACACCGACTATGCCGCAGGCCTCCCCATGCACACCGCAATCATCATCTTCTTCGGCCTGATCCTGCTGGCGCTGATGTTTTACATCGGCGAGCGCATCGGCTTCAGTCGGCAGACGCTGGCCTATGGTTTCGCGGCGTTGTGGCTGGCGTTGACGGTGATCAATGGTGCGGTCGGCGTGGTCCACGCCGGGCAGCCGTTGGGGTCGGAGATTGCGATCGGCAGCGCCGTGTATGGTGTGCCGCTGGCGGCGATGGTGTTGTTCATGGTGCTGAGCGCCGAGACTTGAAAGCGTCCCGGCGCTCTGCCCCGATCAACGCACCAGATGCAGAAACTGCATGTGCCGTTCGTACTGGTCGAGGATGTCGTTGATGATCTGCTCTTTCGTGTAACCGACCAGATCGTAATCCTGACTGCCCTCGCTCAAGTGCACTTCAGCGCGGTAGTAGCGGCGATTGTTAAGCTGCTTGGAGCCCATGCCGCCACGGGCAAACGACGGCGTGAAGTAGCCGCGCATCTGCACCTGATAGATGAACGGGTGCTGCTCGCCGTGACCGATTTCCAGGCTGACGCTGTCGTGTGCCGGGTCCGGTTGGGTGACCACGTTCAGGCCTTTCTCGGCGAACACGGCCGTCACTTCTTCGATGGCCGGTTTCACCGTGGTGTCCATGAAGCGGTACACCTCGTCGCGCGACGGGAAGTGCACAGCCTGGCTCAAACGCTGACGCCAGCCGCCCTTGCCACGCCGTGAACCGGACACCGGCGCCAGGGAATGCAGTTGCGCGATCTGCTTCTGCGACTCCAGGTAAAACGCCTTGTGCAGGCCCCACATCATCAGCAGCAAGATCATCGAGAACGGCAGCGAGGTCAGCACCACCGCCGACTTCAACGCATCGATGCTGCCGGAGAACAACAGTGCGCTGGTCACCAGCGCGGTCATCGCGCCCCAGAACACCCGCAGCCATTTCGGCCCGTCTTCATCCGGGTTGCCGCCCTTGGCCGACAGGGTCGAGAGCACCACGGTGCCGGAGTCGGCGGAGGTGACGAAGAACACGAAGCTGATGAACACCGTTACCGCGATGACGGTTTTGCTCCACGGGTAGGTTTCCAGCAGCAGGTAAAGGGTCATCGACGGGTTGTCGAGGGCCGACATGCCCAATGCTGACATACCGTGATTGAGCACCTGGTCGATGGCGCTGTTGCCGAAGATCGACATCCACGCCAGGGTGAAACCGAGCGGAATCAGCAGCACGCCGAAGACGAATTCGCGGATGGTCCGGCCACGGGAAATCCGTGCGATGAACAGGCCCACGAACGGCGACCATGCAATCCACCAGGCCCAGTAGAACACCGTCCAGCCGCCGAGCCAGTCGCTCGGTTTGTCGTAGGCGTAGAGGTCGAAACTCTTCATCGGCAACGCGCCGAGGTAGTCGCCCAGGTTCTGGATCAGGGTGTTGAGCAAATGCTGGGTGGGGCCGGCGAACAACACGAACAGCAGCAGCGCGCAGGCCAGCAGCATGTTGATGTCGGACATCACCCGCACGCCTTTATCCACACCGGAGACGGCGACGATGATCGCCGCACCCATCATCAGCGTGATCAGGCCGACCTGAATCCACTGGGTGTGGGCGATGCCGAACAGATAGTCCAGACCGGAGTTGAGATGGAGCACGCCGAAGCCCATGTCCGCACCAAGGCCGAACACCGTGGCGATGATGCCGAAGCCGTCCACCGCGTAGCCGATGGGGCCGTTGATGCGCTTGCCGATCAGCGGGTACAGCGCCGAACGCAGGGCCAGTGGCAGGTTGTGCCGATAAGCGAAATACGCCAGCGCCATGCCGACGAAAGCGAACACGCCCCAGCCGTGCAGGCCCCAGTGTAGAAACAGAATCTGCATCGCCTGACGCGCCGCGTCCGCCGTGCCGGCCTCGCCTTGCGGCGGCTGAAGCATGTGGGTTAGCGGTTCGGACACGCAGAAGAAAAACAGCGTGATGCTGATCCCGGCGGCGAACAGCATGCCGGCCCAGGACAGGTAACTGAATTCGGGTTCGTCGTGGTCGGCACCGAGTTTGATCTTGCCGTAGCCCGACAACGCGGTAACCACCACGAAGATCAGATACAGGGTCATGGCGAGCATGTAGTACCAGCCGACCGTGTTGGCCGCCCAGTTTTGCGCTTCGAGAAGCCAGGCGCCGGCCTGTTCCGGCATGGCGATGACGGTCAGGCCGAACAGCAGGATCACCGTCGCGGCGAACCAGAACACCGGCGGATTCATGCGTACCAGACCGCTGGCGGGGGTAGACGATGCACTCATGAACGGTGCACCTCAAGGGGTTGGAAAATGGCTGAAATGATCGGACTCAGCAAAGGCAAGCCTCCTGTTGTGAGCGGGCGGCGAACCGCCGGTTTAACTTGAATGAACGTTCAAGTTAAACATGGATAGCGCGCCAAGGACTAATCGCAGGGCTCAGCGGTACCTTTCGTACGCTAGCTCAAGAGGGGGTATGACGCTGTGGCGAGGACGATCGTTCCCAAGTGATCGTTCCCACGCTCTGCGTGGGAATGCCGCCCTTGACGCTCCGCGTCATATTGCAGGCCACTCTGTAATTCGGGGGACGTCCGGAACGCGGAGCGACCCTGGAGGCGTTCCCACGCAGAGCGTGGGAACGATCAGGTGTAATCGTTACTTCTGCGTCCCGTCGTCATGCTGCAGATTGGCTTGGGTCAGGTTGCACCCGGCCGGCACGCTGCGGGTCAGCCACACGTTGCCGCCGATGGTCGAACCCTTGCCGATGGTGATCCGCCCGAGAATCGTCGCCCCGGCGTAGATCACCACGTCGTCCTCGACGATCGGGTGGCGTGGATGGCCTTTCTGCAACTGGCCGTCCTCGTCCGCCGGGAAGCGCTTGGCGCCGAGGGTCACCGCCTGATAAATCCTGACGCGCTCGCCGATGATCGCGGTCTCGCCGATCACCACACCCGTCCCGTGGTCGATGAAGAAACTGCGGCCGATCTGCGCGCCCGGATGAATATCGATGCCGGTCGCCGAGTGGGCGATTTCCGAGCTGATCCGCGCCAGCAGCGGCAGGCCTGCGCGGTACAAATGGTGGGCCAGACGATGGTGAATCACCGCCAGAATCCCCGGATAGCACAGCAGCACTTCATCGACGCTGCGCGCCGCCGGGTCGCCGTGGTAGGCGGCCAGCACATCGGTGTCGAGCAAGCTGCGCAGGCCCGGCAATGCGAGGGCGAAATCCTGGATGATCCTGATCGCCTGCGCCTCGACCTCAGTGTCGGCCTGGGCGCTGTGACGGGCGACGTAACGCAGTTCGAGTCGTGCCTGAGCCAGCAATGCATTCAGCGCGACGTCGAGAGTGTGACCGACGTAGAAATCCTCGCTTTCCTCACGCAGATCCACCGGCCCCAGCCGCATCGGAAACAGTGCGCCACAGAGGGCTTCAAGGATTTGCGCCATTGCATCACGGGACGGCAACTCGCGTCCGCCCTGCTCGCCGGAAGCACGGCCATTTTGGGCCCGCCACTGATCCCGCGCGGTACGCAGCTGGCTGACGATGGTCTGCAATTGCCAATGGCTGGAACGCTCGCTCACGGTAAAGACTCCTCACGGGCGGCCGGACTGTCTGGCCGCGTCAACGGCGACTACTTTACGGCAACCCCATCGGGGCGAATTAAGAACCGATAGTGCTGGACTAAGCACATTTGGCTATAAGCGATTGACGGTTGCCCCGGTAAATCGGCGTGCCTATAGTCCGGTGATCTTCCTCCGCCAGTACGGAACCATGTCCACACAACCGATCAAACAACAGCTGCAACGCTTCAACCGCCTCGACCTGCTCGGCCAACCGACCCCACTGGAAAAGCTCGAGCATCTGTCCACTTGGCTCGGCCGCGATGTCTACATCAAACGCGACGACCTGACGCCGCTGGCCATGGGCGGCAACAAGTTGCGCAAGCTCGAATACCTTGCCGCCGATGCCCTCGCCCAAGGCGCCGATACCCTGATCACCGCCGGTGCACTGCAATCGAACCACGTTCGCCAGACCGCCGCGCTGGCCGCGAAACTGGGCCTGGGCTGTGTGGCGCTGCTGGAAAATCCACTGGGCACCGACGACAGCAACTACACCGGCAACGGCAATCGCCTGCTGCTGGACCTGTTCGACACCAAGGTCGAGCTGGTCGACAACCTCGACAACGCCGACGAACAACTGGCCGCCCTTGCCGTGCGCCTGCGCAGCAACGGCAAGAAGCCGTATCTGGTGCCGATCGGAGGCTCCAACGCCCTCGGCGCGCTGGGTTACGTGCGCGCCGGTCTGGAGCTGGCAGAGCAGATCAAGGACACCGGCCTGCAATTTTCCGCCGTGGTCCTGGCCTCGGGCAGTGCCGGTACCCACAGCGGTCTGGCGCTGGCGTTGAGTGAAGCCCTGCCGCAACTGCCGGTGATCGGCGTGACGGTGTCGCGCAGCGAAGAAGATCAGCGCCCGAAAGTCCAAGGCCTGGCCGAACGCACCGCCGACCTGCTGGGCGTGGCGCTTCCGGACAGCTTCAAGGTCGAGTTGTGGGACGAATACTTCGGCCCGCGCTACGGCGAGCCGAATGCCGGGACGCTGTCGGCAGTGAAACTGCTGGCCAGCCAGGACGCCGTGCTGCTCGATCCGGTCTACACCGGCAAGGCCATGGCCGGGTTGCTCGACGGCATCGGTCGCGGGCGTTTCGACGACGGCCCGATCATCTTCCTGCACACCGGCGGCGCCCCGGCGTTGTTCGCGTACAAGGATTTTCTCTGACGCGCTCGTTCCCACGCGCTGCGTGGGAATGCATCCCGGAATACGAAAAACAGATATTCCACAGATGAATAACAAACGGAAAATTCATTATTTTCAATTCTAAAAGAACCGTCATATAGTCTCGCCGCAGGCGAATTTCGCGAGAGACGCATAAGCTGCTTTAAGGCAGGATAGCGCTGTCGTCCAATTCCCGGATTCGCCAACTTTCCTTAAGCGTCTTCCATAAGAAAACACAGGGGCTTGTCATGATTCTTTCCGCACTACGTCGAAATCTGCTGGTAGGTTCGCTGGGCCTGGCACTGAGCGCCGGTCTGCTGGGGCAGGCGGTTGCCGGTGAGCAACTGCAACAGATCAAGGACAAAGGCGTTATCAACGTCGGCCTGGAAGGCACTTACCCACCGTTCAGCTTCGTCGATGCCGACGGTAAGCTGTCGGGTTTCGAAGTCGAACTGTCCGAAGCCCTGGCCAAGAAGCTGGGCGTGAAGGCCAAGATTCAGCCGACCAAATGGGACGGCATCCTCGCGGCCCTGGAATCCAAGCGTCTGGACGTCGTGGTCAATCAGGTGACCATTTCCGACGAGCGCAAGAAGAAGTATGACTTCTCCGAGCCGTACACCGTTTCCGGGATTCAGGCGCTGGTACTGAAAGACAAGGCCGCCGCGCTGAACATCAAATCCGCCGCTGACCTGTCCGGCAAGAAAGTCGGCGTGGGCCTGGGCACCAACTACGAACAGTGGGTCCGCGCCAACGTGCCGGGTGCCGACGTGCGCACCTACGACGATGATCCGACCAAGTTCGCCGACCTGAACAACGGCCGTACCGACGCGATCCTGATCGACCGTCTGGCCGCACTGGAATACGCCAAGAAAGCGCCGAAAACCGTCGCCGCCGGTGAAGCCTTCTCGCGTCAGGAAGCCGGTATTGCCCTGCGCAAAGGCGAGCCTGAACTGCTGGCCGCCGTGAACAAGGCCCTCGACGAACTGCGTGCCGACGGCACCCTTGAGAAGCTGTCCACGAAATACTTCAACGCTGACGTCACCCAATAATGGAAGAAGCTTTCCAACTCGCACTGGACTCCGCGCCCTTCCTGTTGAAGGGCGCGTACTACACGGTAATCCTCAGCCTCGGCGGCATGTTTTTCGGCCTGCTGCTGGGCTTTGGCCTGGCGTTGATGCGCCTGTCGCGTTTCAAGTCGGTCAGCTGGCTGGCCCGCATCTACGTGTCGTTCTTTCGCGGCACGCCGTTGCTGGTGCAACTGTTCGTGATCTATTACGGCTTGCCGCAATTGGGCATGGAACTCGACCCGCTGCCGGCGGCGCTGATCGGTTTCTCGCTGAACATGGCCGCCTACGCCTGTGAAATCCTGCGGTCCGCGATCGGTTCGATCGAACGCGGCCAGTGGGAAGCCGCCGCGAGCATCGGCATGACCCGCGCGCAGACCCTGCGCCGGGCCATCCTGCCGCAGGCGATGCGCACGGCCTTGCCGCCGCTGGGCAACAGCTTCATTTCGCTGGTCAAGGACACCGCGCTGGCCGCCACCATTCAGGTGCCGGAGCTGTTCCGTCAGGCGCAGCTGATTACCGCCCGGACTTTCGAAGTCTTCACCATGTATCTTGCCGCCGCGCTGATCTACTGGATTCTGGCCACGGTGCTGTCGCACTTCCAGAACAAGTTGGAAGAGCGGGTCAATCGGCACGACCAGGAGTCCTGACCCCATGATTGTCGTGGAAAAACTGACAAAGCAGTTCAAGGGTCAAGTCGTGCTCAACGGCATTGATCTGGAGGTGAAGGAAGGCGAGGTCGTGGCAATCATCGGCCCCAGCGGCTCGGGCAAGACCACGTTCCTGCGCTGTCTGAACTTCCTCGAGGAACCCACCAGCGGCCGGATCAAGGTCGGCGAGATCGAGATCGATACCAGCCGCCCGCTGAACCAGCAGCAGAGCCTGGTGCGCAACCTGCGCCAGCATGTGGGCTTCGTGTTCCAGAACTTCAACCTGTTCCCGCACCGCACCGCTCTGGAAAACGTCATCGAAGGCCCGATCGTGGTCAAGAAGACGCCCCGCGATGCAGCCATTGCCCTGGGCAAGAAGCTGCTGGCCAAGGTTGGCCTGGCGGGCAAGGAAGACGCCTACCCACGGCGCCTGTCCGGTGGCCAGCAACAGCGCGTGGCGATTGCCCGGGCGCTGGCGATGGAGCCGGAAGTGATCCTGTTCGACGAGCCGACCTCGGCCCTCGATCCGGAACTGGTGGGTGAAGTGCTGGCGACCATCCGCGGCCTCGCCGAGGAGAAACGCACCATGGTGATCGTCACCCACGAAATGGCGTTCGCTCGTGATGTGGCCAACCGCGTGGTGTTTTTCGATAAAGGCGTGATCGTCGAACAAGGCGAAGCTAAAGCGTTGTTTGCCAATCCGAAAGAAGAACGCACTCGACAGTTCCTCAGCAAGTTCAGAAATAACGGCTGACCTGTAAACTTTCCGGAATACAAACTTCCATGGATGGAAGTTCTACTTACACCTCCCGACAAAACTTGATCAAGCGATTGCAGAATATATATACGTCCTGCAACAGACTCGACATGATTAAAGTGCGCGCCCTCGAATTTCCCACTGCACGATCCAATAGCTGCCAGAGCACGCAAAGCCCGGCAGATACCGTGGTTCAATTCGCCATACCAGATAGGTAGAGTGCTTTACCACTGTAGGAGAATTCTGATAAATCCGTAATTCTGCAATTAACCAACCCCGTCCATTGACAGAACTTCCGGCGAACTTTTATCTAGTCACTTATCGCAACCCGCCACATCAAAAAGACCAAATAACGATTGGCCGAAAGACCCCGTATTTATTACCGGGCAATTCTGGCCATTTGAACTTTCAGAAACGGATTTCGCTGCAAGGCTTCAAGGAGAGGATTTCATGACCCGCACTTCGCCTATCCCCGAACTGGCCGCGCCGAGCCTGGCGCCATCCCAGAACAACGGCATCAACCTCGCGGCAGCGGCTCAGCTGCTGGTCAATGTGCCGCCCTACCCGGACATGGATACGGGCGACCTGATCGAACTGTTCTGGAACAACTGCTACGTCGCTTCTCACATGCTGACAGCGCAGGACGTCGCGACCCCGGTCAGCCTGCGAGTGCCGGAGAGTTTTATCGCCAGCGGCTCGTCATGCATCCACTATCGGGTCATGCGGGTAGGTCACGGCCCATCGTTGTCGGCAGCCGCGCGGGTCACAGCCAAGCTCGACTGCCCCGGCGGGCAACCACCGGCGGTGTGCGGTGACGAAAACCAGCAACTGGCCCCCGTGACCCTGCCCGACACCATTCGCCGTCAGGGCGTCAACGCAAACCAGATCAGACGCGGCGTGCCACTGACCATCGAGCCGTATCTGAACATGGCCGAAGGCGATGCCATCACCTTGCGCTGGGGCGATGTACGGATGGATCTGGCACTCATCACCCCGGCCGATATCGGCAAGCCGATTCAGGTCTGGGTGCCGCCGGCAGTCATCACCGAGGCCGGCGAGGATCTGCGGCTGGACGTGACCTATTGCATCCTCGACCGGGTCGGCAACAACTCGCGCTGGGCACCGCCGCGAACGCTGAAGATCGGTTGCGTGAATCCCTACCTCAAGGTGCCGCTCAAGGAAACGCTGAAGGCGGCAGAGCCACAAAAGAAATGAGCCAAAACGGTCGATGAGGGACGCCGTCCCTCGTCGCCGCACGCTTGACCAGCCAGACCACGCCCCCTTCTATACATATTCCTAAAAGTTAGTTTATTTAAATTTTATACGCGCTTAGGGTATATGCACCGGACCACCGGACATTCTTTCGTTCGCCGCACCTTTGCGGCGTTTTTCATGAGATGTGAGGTAGGTAGCATGGTCCGGAACACAATCACCCCAGTGCAGATCGCCAGGGCATTGCGTGCAGCCAAGGAGCGGCACTGATGTCCAGTCTGGCAGACGCAAACGTCCAGAGTGACCTGGACATCGCCCCGCTGTTGTTGCCCGCGCAAGTGCTGCGCAACGACGCTCAAGCCATCAAGGCCGCCCATGAGCTGGCGCAGGTCGCCCGCGTGCAGGCCGCCAAACGTGATCGCCAGCGCAAGCTGCCGTGGTCGGAAATCGAACAGTTCACCCGCAGCGGCCTCGGCAGCATCGCGATTCCGCGCGAGTACGGCGGCCCGCAGGTTTCCTTCGTCACTTTGGCCGAGGTGTTCGCGATCATTTCCGCGGCCGACCCGGCGCTGGGACAAATCCCGCAGAACCAGTTCGGCATCATCAACCTGATCCTCGGCAGCGCCACCGAGCAGCAGAAAAAGCATCTGCTGCAGAGCGTGCTCGAAGGCTGGCGCATCGGTAACGCCGGGCCTGAACGCGGCACCAAGGACACCCTGGAACTGAAGGCGCGCATCACCGCTGACGGCGATGACTACGTGATCAACGGCCAGAAGTTCTATTCCACCGGCGCCCTGTTCGCCCACTGGGTGGCGGTCAAGGCGCTCAACGATGACGGCAAGCAAGTGCTGGCCTTCGTCCGGCGCGGCACGCCGGGATTGCGCATCGTCGATGACTGGTCGGGTTTCGGCCAGCGCACCACCGCCAGCGGCACGATCCTGTTGAACAACGTGCGGGTCGATGCCGGCCTCGTGGTGGACAACTGGAAGATCAACGAAAAGCCCAACACCCAAGGCGCGGTGTCGCAGCTGATTCAAGCGGCGATCGACGCCGGGATCGCCCGTGGCGCCATCGATGACGCCATCGAATTCGTCAAGACCCGCGCCCGGCCGTGGATCGACGCTAACGTCGAACGGGCCAGCGATGACCTCTACGTGATCGCCGACATCGGCAAACTGAAAATCGAACTGCACGCTGCCGAAGCGCTGTTGCGCAAGGCCGGGCAAGTGCTGGATCAGGTGCATGCCGCGCCACTGACCGCCGAATCCGCCGCCCGCGCTTCGATTGCCGTGGCCGAAGCCAAGGTGCTGACCACCGAGATCTCGCTGCTGGCCAGCGAAAAGCTCTTCGAACTGGCCGGCAGCCGCGCCACCCTCGCCGAATTCAACCTCGACCGTCACTGGCGCAACGCCCGGGTGCACACCCTGCACGACCCGGTGCGCTGGAAGTATCACGCGGTCGGCGCCTATCGCCTCAACGGCAAGTTGCCGGCTCGCCATTCCTGGATCTGACGACCCGAACACTTTTGACCAGATCTCTGGAGAAACACATGACTCTTTCCCATCCCGTCGCGCTCATCACCAGCGACGAGCAAGCCTTGATCGTCGCCAGCGACCTGGCCGAAGATTTCCAGCGCGACAGCAACCTGCGCGACCGCGAACGGCGCCTGCCGCTGCCGGAGCTCGACGTGTTTTCCCGCTCCGGCCTGTGGGGCATCAGTGTGCCCAAGGAGTACGGTGGCGCCGGTGTGTCCAACGTGACCCTGGCCAAAGTCATCGCTTTGATCGCCAGGGCCGATGGCTCGCTGGGGCAGATTCCACAGAACCATTTCTATGCCCTCGAAGTGCTTCGGGTGAACGGCAGCCACGAGCAGAAACAACGGCTGTACGCCGAAGTCCTCGCCGGCCAGCGCTTCGGCAATGCCCTGGCAGAGCTTGGCACCAAGACTGCCCACGACCGTGTCACCAGCCTGAAACGCGACGGCAGCGGTTATCGCATCAATGGCCGCAAGTTTTATGCGACCGGTGCCATTTACGCCCAACGGATTCCAACGTCGGTAGTCGATGAAAACGGCGTGCAGCAACTGGCCTTCGTCCCGCGCGACAGCAAAGGCCTGACCGTGATCGACGACTGGAGCGGCTTCGGCCAGCGCACCACCGGCAGCGGTTCAGTGGTGTTCGAAGACGTGTATGTCGCCGCCGAAGATGTCATCCCGTTCCAGAGCGCTTTCGAGCGCCCGACCCCGGTCGGCCCGCTGGCGCAGATCCTTCACGCCGCCATCGACACCGGCATCGCCCGCGCCGCTTACGAAGATGCGCTGCACTTCGTGCGCAGCAAGACCCGGCCATGGATCGATTCAGGTAACGACAAAGCCACCGAAGACCCGCTGACCCTCAAGAGCTTCGGCCACCTGAGCATCCGCCTGCACGCCACCGAAGCCCTGCTCGAACGCGCCGGCGAATTCCTCGATGCGGCCCAGGCTGAGACCAATGCCGAGACGGTTGCAGCGGCCTCGATTGCCGTCGCCGAAGCACGGGCGATCAGCACCGAAATCTCCCTGGCCGCCGGCAGCACCCTGTTCGAACTGGCCGGCAGCCAGGCCACCCTGATCGAACACGGCCTAGACCGCCACTGGCGCAACGCCCGGGTTCACACCCTGCACGACCCGGTGCGCTGGAAATATCACGCGGTCGGCAATTACTACCTCAACGATGAAAACCCTCCGCTGCGAGGGACCATCTGATGAGCAAGAAAAAGATCCTGCTCAATGCGTTCAACATGAACTGCATCGGCCACATCAACCACGGGTTGTGGACCCATCCACGCGACACCTCGACCCGATACAAGACCATCGAATACTGGACCGAACTGGCGCAACTGCTGGAGCGCGGGCTGTTCGACGGGCTGTTCATCGCCGACATCGTCGGCGTGTACGACGTCTATCAGAACTCGGTGGACGTCACGCTGAAAGAGTCGATCCAGCTGCCGGTCAACGATCCGCTGCTGTTGGTGTCGGCGATGTCCGCGGTGACCAAAAACCTCGGTTTCGGCCTGACCGCCAACCTCACCTACGAGCCGCCGTATCTGTTCGCCCGACGCATGTCGACACTCGATCACCTGAGCCGTGGACGGGTGGGCTGGAACATCGTCACCGGTTATCTGGACAGCGCCGCCAAGGCCATGGGCCTCAGTGAACAGGTCGAACATGACCGGCGTTACGACCAGGCCGACGAGTACCTCGAAGTGCTCTACAAACTCTGGGAAGGCAGCTGGGAAAACGGCGCGGTGCTCAACGATCCGCAGCAGCGGATCTACGCGCAGCCGGACAAGGTGCACAAGGTCGAACACAAGGGCGAGTTCTATCAGGTCGAGGGTTATCACCTGTGCGAACCGTCACCGCAGCGCACGCCGGTGCTGTTCCAGGCCGGCAGTTCGGATCGCGGTCTGCTGTTCGCCGGGCGGCATGCCGAGTGCGTGTTCATCAGCGGCCAGAACAAGCAGTCGACCAAAGTGCAGGTGGACAAGGTCCGCGCCAGCGCTGTCGAAGCGGGTCGCAACCCTGAGGACATCAAGGTGTTCATGGGCCTCAATGTGATCGTCGGCGAGACCGAGGAAGCGGCCTGGGCCAAGCACGCCGAATACCTGAGCTACGCCAGCGCCGAAGCGGGCGTGGCGCATTTTTCGGCGTCCACTGGCATCGACTTTTCCCAGTACGAAATCGACGAACCGATCCAGTACGTGAAGAGCAACGCGATCCAGTCCGCCACCAAGAACCTGCAGAACAACGACTGGACCCGCCGCAAGTTGCTCGACCAGCACGCTCTGGGCGGGCGCTACATCACCGTGGTCGGCTCACCGCAGCAAGTGGCGGATGAACTGGAATCGTGGATCGCCGAAACCGGCCTCGACGGCTTCAACCTGACCCGCATCGTCACCCCGGAAAGCTATGTGGATTTCATCGATCTGGTGATTCCGGAGCTGCAACGGCGCGGCTCGTACAAGACCGCGTACGACACCGGCAGCCTGCGGGAAAAACTGTTTCACGGCGAAGCGCATTTGCCGCAGCAACACACCGGCGCCCACTACCGACACTAACCCCGGCACTGATCGTTCCCACGCTCTGCGTGGGAATGCAGCCTTGGGACGCTCTGCGTCCAGACAGCGGACGCAGAGCGTCCATTGAGGCGCGCTCCCACGCGGAGCGTGGGAGCGATCAGCACAAACCTTATGTACTGACTGGAAAACCACCATGACCAAGAAGCTCCTGTCCCACCCAGTCAAAGCACTGGCCCTGGCCTTCGGCCTGTTCAGCTCGGCGGTGTTCGCCGCAGATGCCCCGTTGAAAATCGGCACCACCGCCGCCTTCGCGATTCCGCTGGAAGCCGCCGTCGAAGAGGCCTCCAAACAGGGCCTGAAAGTCGAGCTGGTGGAATTCACCGACTGGATCGCACCGAACGTCAGCCTCGCCGCCGGTGACATTGACGTGAACTACTTCCAGCACATCCCGTTCCTGGAAAACGCCAAGGCCGCCTCCGGTTTCGACCTGGTGCCGTTCGCGCCAGGGATCATCAACAACGTCGGCCTGTACTCGAAGAAATACAAAAGCTTCGACGAGCTGCCGGAAGGCGCCAGCGTCGCCATCGCCAACGACCCGATCAACAGCGGACGCGGGCTGCAATTGCTGGCCAAGGCCGGTCTGATCACCCTCAAACCGGGTGTTGGCTACAAGGCCACTGAAGACGATATCGTCGCCAACCCGAAGAAGATCAAGATCCTGCAAGTCGAAGCCGTGCAACTGGTGCGCGCCTACGATGACGCCGATCTGGTCCAGGGCTACCCGGCCTACATCCGTCTGGCGAAGACTTTCGACGCCGGCTCCGCGCTGCTGTTCGACGGCCTCGACCACAAGGAATACGTGATTCAGTTCGTGATCCAGCCGAAGAGCAAGACCGACCCGCGCCTGATCAAGTTCGTCGACATCTACCAGCATTCGCCGGCCGTTCGCGCCGCACTGGATAAGGCCCACGGCAAGCTCTACCAGGCCGGCTGGGAAAGCTGAGGATGACCGCGGCCATCCAACGGCGACTGGATCTTCCAGAGCCACCCGCGCTGGCACAGCGCACCGAACTGCATCCCGAACTGAATCGCGCTCATGTGCGTTTCGTCGGGCTCGGCAAGACCTACGACGGCAAACAAGGCCCGGTCGCCGCCCTGCAAGGCATCGACCTGGCGATCCAGCGCGGTGAAGTGTTCGGCATCATCGGCCGCAGCGGCGCCGGCAAATCGTCGCTGATCCGCACCATCAACCGCCTCGAACAACCGACCTCGGGCCGGGTGCTGATCGATCAGGTGGACATCGGCGAGTACGACGAGGATCGCCTCGTCGCCCTGCGCCGACGGATCGGCATGATCTTCCAGCACTTCAACCTGATGTCGGCGAAAACGGTGTGGCAGAACGTCGAACTGCCGCTGAAAGTCGCCGGTGTCCCGAAGGAACAACGGGAGAAAAAGGTTCGCGAACTGCTGGAACTGGTGGGCCTGCAAGCCAAGCACAAGGCTTATCCGGCGCAGCTGTCCGGCGGGCAGAAACAGCGCGTCGGCATCGCCCGTGCGCTGGTGCATGACCCGGACATTCTGCTGTGTGACGAAGCCACCTCGGCCCTCGATCCGGAAACCACTCAATCGATCCTCGGCCTGCTGCGCGAGATCAACAAACGCCTGGGCCTGACCATCGTGCTGATCACTCACGAGATGGCAGTAATCCGGGAGATCTGCGATCGCGTCGTCGTGCTCGAACACGGCCGCATCGTCGAGCAGGGCCCGGTCTGGGAAGTGTTCGGCAATCCGCAGCACGAGGTCAGCCAGACTTTGCTCGCGCCGTTGCAGCACGCTTTGCCTGAAGAATTGCAAAGCCGTTTGCAGGCACAGCCTTTATCGGCGGACGCGGCCGTGGTGCTGCGCTTGCAGTTCACCGGCAGCCAGCAGGACGAACCGGATCTGGCCGCGCTGTTCGCCGCGCTCGGTGGCCGGGTGAAATTGCTCCAGGGCGGCGTGGAACGGATTCAGGGCCACGCGCTCGGGCAACTGTTGCTGGCGGTCGCGGGTTCGCAGCTGAATGCCGAGCAATTGCGTGAGCGCGCCGGGCAATGGGCACAACGCACGGAGGTGCTGGGTTATGTGGTTTGATCGCTTGCTGCAGGGTTTTATCGACACGTTTCTGATGGTTGGCGTGTCGTCGCTGATCGCGTTGCTCGTCGGGATTCCGATGGCAGTGATTCTGGTCACCAGCGACAAGGGCGGCATTTACGAAGCGCCAGTGCTCAATCGCGCGCTGGGTGCGTTCGTGAACCTGTTTCGCTCGATCCCGTTTCTGATCCTGATGGTCGCGCTGATTCCGTTCACCCGGCTGATCGTCGGCACCACCTACGGTGTGTGGGCGGCAGTCGTGCCGTTGACCATCGCGGCCACGCCGTTCTTTGCACGGATCGCCGAAGTGAGCCTGCGTGAAGTCGACTACGGCCTGATCGAAGCAGCGCAAGCCATGGGCTGTCGGCGCTGGCACATCGTCTGGCATGTGCTGTTGCCCGAGGCGCTGCCGGGGATTGTCGGCGGTTTTACCATCACCCTGGTGACGATGATCAACTCCTCGGCCATGGCCGGGGCGATCGGTGCCGGCGGCCTGGGCGACATCGCCTATCGCTACGGCTATCAGCGCTTCGACAGCCAGATCATGCTGACCGTGATCGTGCTGCTGGTGGCGCTGGTGGCGGTGATTCAGCTGGGTGGCGATCGCCTGGCGCGGGGTTTGAACAAGCGCTGAGCTCTCGCACGAAAGCGGAAAGGTCCGCTTTCGTGCCTTGCCGGGCCAAGGGTTCAGCTCACCAACAAACTGCTCATCAAGCGGCTGTCGGCCGTTCTCGCCAGATGCAATTGCTGCAGGCTTTTCGCAGCATAAACAATGCTGTCGGCATTGTTCGAAGCCATCTGTGTCCGCACCGTCGGATGGGCGTTGAACAGCTCAACGGCACTCTGAACATCCAGCGCATCCGAAACCCCCAAAGCCTGCGCGACTCCAGCGATGAAGCTGTCATGGTCACTCGTGAAGCCGTTCAGATACGCCACCGTCAATCCACCCTGCATGATGACCTCGGACACACCGCGCTCGGCAATGTCGTAGGCAGGGACGGGACGATCCAGTGCTTTTCCCATCAGGACATCCAGGTAAAAGAAATCCACTGCACCGGGCCCTACGCTCTTGAATCGATTGATCCGGTTGGTGTGCATCATTTCGTGGCCCAAAACAGCCGCAAATCCCCCTGGCTCGATGAGATTCTGGCTGATGAAGAACCGGCCATGGAAGTCGAGTGTGAACATCCGGGCCCTGCGATCCGGGTCAAACTCCACGCCCACGAACTTGTCCTGCCCCCACGGTCCCTGATACTCCCTGGACAGCGCCTCGCCCCGCGACAGGCAATCGCCGAGTCGCTCCCTGACGAGTTCATAATGCTGACCGAAGTACCCCTGCAATACTTCTGTGGTCTCGACATAGTTCGCCCCGATGCAGTCCTTTGCATCGGAGAACATTCCCTGCGCCCTTCCAAGCTCCGAACGCAAAATGGCTGAATGCTGGGGGGAAAACTGTCCCAGACCGCGCGCGACAATGGTTACGGACTCGGAAACCCGTTGCTCGAACCGGTCATCGCGGCCCTCGTAGAATTTTCCCGGCGCGTCTGTCCGGGTGTTCATGACGTTACTGATGTCGGACAGAATCGAAGCGTGCACCGGCTTCCAGATCATCGTCCGACGATCGAGTACCAGCGCAGGTCCTGATGCAACCCCTTCGGACGATAAAGTGGCGCGATACTCGCCTGTTGTCGCGTCCTGCCGAATCTGCACGACTTCGCCCGGTGCGATGTCGACGAACTGGCGCCCCTTGAAGTGCCTGATGCCCTTGGCGTCGGCCGCTGGCAATTGAGCGGGAAGTGTCAATCGGTAGTTGTTCAGCGATGGCAGCACCGATTGAATGGAAGCACTTTCAACAAGCGGCAGCGGACTGGTCGTGATGTGATCGGAAAATATCGGGAGCCCGGGCTGACTGTCGGCGACTGGTTGTGCAACTCGTGACACCTTCACCGCAGGCTCGTCGATCGAATGCGTCCTGCCAGGCCGCAAGCGGTTGAAGGTCGTGTCCGTCGCAGAACGAGGGGGCGGTGAGGTAACGGTGGTTTTGCGACCCGTGATCATGGGAAATCCTGTTTTTCCAAGTGAGTCCCTCCTGATTGAAAAGGGCAGACAACGCGACAGCCATCTATCGCACGGGCGCTATTTCAGCAGTCGCCCGAACACGCCGTGCGGTAAATAGTTATGACATCGACACCGACCTCATTGCGGATCCCTGGTCTCACAGGCCTCGCACGCATGGCGTATATTCCGATAACCCGATTGCCACCGCAGCCCGACCATGAAACAGAATCCTCTCGACCTTGAGCAGATCACCTCCACCACCCTCGGCCACTACAATTCGGTGGCCGAGGATTTTCGTGAAGGCACCCGCGATCACGATGTCAGCCAGAACATCGACGCCCTGTTGCGGCACATCCAGGGTGACGCGCCGTTTTCCATCCTCGATTTCGGCTGCGGGCCGGGGCGGGATTTGCAGACATTCACCCGGATGGGACACGTCGCCGTCGGTCTCGACGGCGCGGAGAAATTCGCGCAGATGGCGCGGGATGACAGTGGCTGTGAAGTATGGTGTCAGGACTTTCTGAAGCTGGATCTGCCGGCAGAACGCTTCGACGGGATCTTCGCCAATGCGGTGCTGTTTCATGTGCCGTTGCAGGAGTTGCCCCGGGTCTTGAAACAACTGCACGGGACATTGAAACCGGGCGGCGTGCTGTTCAGTTCCAATCCGCGCGGGGATAACCGTGAGGGCTGGAACGGGCCGCGTTATGGCTCGTATCACGATCTGCAAGCATGGCGCGGGTTGTTGACCGCTGCCGGGTTTGTCGAGCTGGAGCATTACTACCGGCCAGCGGGGCTGCCGCGTGAGCAGCAGCCCTGGCTGGCGAGTGTCTGGCGCAAGACCTGAGACTCAGGGCCCTGTCTCAACCTGAAAGTAAGCTGGCGCTTGCTCGGGCGAGCGCACGGTGATGCTCCGTGCGGGCAATGTCTGGCCCTGTACTTCGCGCCCCTGCACATCAAAATTGGCCAGCAATTGCGTGCCGTCTTCAAAGGCTGTCTGCTGCACCAGCCGATCTTCGCTCAACCATTCGAAACCGGTGAGCGCCTGGGGCGCCAGACGTTCATGCAACGGACGGAAAAAAGCATCCTGACGGGCAATCAGCGGTATGCGTTGCGCCAGAGTGTCGGCGCTGAGGTGATACAGCGGCGCGACGTTGTAGAGCAACTGAGCGAGTTCGTTATCTGCCCGTACATTGGTCAGTTTCAGGCTATCGAACAGCCAATGGTGGGACGTGATGACCGAGCCATGGAACACCGCCTGATACAACGGCAAACGACTGGCCGGATCAAAGTGAATACGCCGCAAAGATTCCTTGATCGGCACAGGTTTGAAGAAAACCTCCGGCTGCTCAGGCGGATACCACTTGCCTGCAAAATACCTGGACTTGGTGTTCTTGCTCATTTCGACGTCGCCCCAACCGATCACCGGGGTCTGCATCCCATGGGCGAACAGCACGCCTTGCGCGGTCGTTGCGTTGCCATCCTCCGAACCGGCAGGCAGCTTAAGCACTTCATTGATCCAGCGTGATGCTCCGATGTTGCCCTCGGCATTCTGTGCCTGGGTCATCGTTGCCCCGGGACGGTAGCTGTCGAACAGCATCCCGGTGGCATAGGCATCGAGAAACCAGCTATTGAAACCGGCGGCATCCCGAATGGCCGTCACACGTCGCTCAAGCAGTGGGCGCACGCACCGGGGATCGGTGTAATGCCCCGATTGCTGGAAGCCGCTTTTCAGCGTTCCATCGCTCTTCACGATTGCGCATTCAAGATTCGCCTTGTCCCCCAGGTGTGCGGTGGTCCAGTCAGGATTTTCACTGCGGCTCAGCGCCGTCTCATAGGAATCGTAAGGCGCGATCAGATAGCCCGCCGCCACGCCCGCCTTGATCGTCTCGGGGTGCCAGAGGCCGCCTTCCCAGCCCTCACCAAGTCCCAACCACAAACGGGACAGTCCGGCGTTCTGCAATTGCTTGATCGTATCCAGTGACAGAGTGCTGCCCCATCGCTCCGGCTCGGGAATCAATGCGTCGCCGAGATCGGCTGCCACTTTCGCGCGTACTTCAGCGTAACCTTTGACGAGAGCCTGCATGTCCGGCACCGCTCGGGCCTGCCAGGTCTTGCGTGCAAGGGTATTCAGGGCGTGGTTGAGACTGCGTAAAAGCACTTTTTTCTGATAGCCGCTCAACTCCCCGCCAGTGGCAAGTATCTGCAACGCCTCACGGTCCATCCCCGTTTTCAGCTCACGGGCCAGTGAGCCGCTGCCGCGCAACGTGTCGAGCAGCACGGGCCAGCTGCGCACATCCTTGGCCCCCAGCAGATCGTTGCCCCAAAGATACAGATGACTGGCGCCCGGCAGCCGCTTCGCCTGAGGCGTTTTCTCGAATTTGCTGCTCAGCGTTTCATAGCGACCGTTATCGATCAGCCATTGCCGGTAGCGTTTGGCGCCAGCCAGCGGGTCCGCCGCCCCGAGAAACAGCGTGAACGTCAATGGCGCGGACGGATCGAGCGAAGTGAAGCGATGCCGCGCGGACAGTGCCAAAGCCTTGCCCTGGGCACTGAACAACAGCCGATTGTTGAAGGGATTGGTCATCAGCCAATGCAGGCTGAAGCCATCCTGTTCAACACCCCAGAGCGGCAGACTCAGATCCTGAGTGGTATTGAATTCGCCCTGACTCAAAAGGAATGCCTGCCACACCCGATCGCCTCGCGGCACATAGTGCCCCTCGGCCAGGGGCCAGATCAGTCCCTTGCCCATCGCGCTGGCGGGTTGGCGCAAAAATTCCAGTTCTGCGGGCTCACGCGCCGTGATCGAGAAGGACAGATCACGTTGATCGAGCGCGGCACTGAGGGTCCAGGCTCCGTCATCCCATTGCCAATCGATGCGATCACCCCGTCTGCTCAAGTGGCTGACCTTATGCGCGGCAACGCCCGCCGAGGCCTGCACCGTCGCACCGTTTGCACGCGTGATACGAACAGCCAGCGTTGCCGGATCGAGTTGCACGCGCCAAAGCAAGTTCTCCAATACCGTATCGGCCTGTGACGGGGACGGCAGGCTCAAACCGGCAATCAGCAATAACACGCGCAGCCAGAAGGTAACGGTAAGCATCAGACATCCCTTCTCCTGGAGGAGAAGGGACGGTAACCGAATACTCCGATGCTGTAAGTCAGACCCTTCGCAAATATGTAACAGGCGTACTCACTGTGCCGATGACGCAGCGTCCTTCTTCGGCTCGCGAATCTTGTACCAGGCCACGTACAGCGCCGGCAGGAACAGCAGCGTCAGCAGGGTCGCAATCACGATCCCACCGATCATCGCGTAGGCCATCGGCCCCCAGAACACTTCCCGGGCGATCGGGATCATGCCCATGCTCGCTGCGGCGGCGGTCAGCAGGATCGGCCGGCGCCGGTGTTCGGTGGCTTCCACCACCGCATCCCATGGCGCGTAGCCTTTGCGCTCGAACTCGTCGATCTGGGTCACAAGGATCACCGAGTTGCGGATGATGATGCCGATCAACGCCAGAATCCCGAGGATCGCCACGAAGCCCATCGGCGTACCGGTCGGCACCAGCGCCAGCACCACGCCGATCAGCCCCAGCGGCGCGACACTGGCCACCAGGAACAGCTTCTGCACACTGTGCAACTGGATCATCAGGAACGTCGCCATCAAAAACAGCATCAACGGCAGCACTTTCGCAATCGGCCCTTGGGCCTTGCCACTCTCCTCGACCGTACCGCCGGTGGCGACCTTGTAGCCAACGGGCAGTTTTTCGGCGAACGCGTCGATGGACGGCTTCAACAGTTTCACCAGATCGGTCGGCTGAATCTCGTCACGCACCGACGCCTTGATGGTGATGGTCGGCAAGCGGTCACGGCGCCACACCAGCGGCTGCTCCAGCTCATAACGAACGGTGGCGAAGGCCAGCAAGGGGATCGACGTGCCGTTGGGCGTGACGATCTGCAGGTTCTGCAGGGTTTCCGGCGTACCGCGTTCCGAGTTCACCGCCCGACCGACCACGTTGATCAGGTAGATGTCATCGTTGACCTGGGTCAGCGGCGCGCCACTGACAATGCTGTTCATCAGGTTCGCCACGTCTTCGGACGACAGCCCAAGCTGGCGCGCCTTGTCCTGGGCGATGTCGATTCGCAGGACCTTGCCCGGCTCGTTCCAGTCGTAAATGATCTCGCCGATGTGCTCGTTCTTGTCCAGTTCAGTCGCCAGGTCGATGGCATGCTTGCGCACCTGGTCAATGTCCTTGCCGCTGATCCGGTACTGGATCGGACGCCCTACCGGCGGGCCCATTTCCAGCGCCTGCACGTAGCTGCCGATGCCGACGAAATCCTTGTGCAGCCGTTCGCGCAGGCGTTGGCTCAAAGCCTCGCGGGCTTCAAAGTCTTTGCTGACGATCACCAGTTGCGCGTAGTACGGGTTCTGCAATTGCTGGTCGAGTGGCAGGTAGAAACGGATCGCGCCCTGACCGATGTAGGTGCTCCAGCGCACGATGTCCGCGTCGCCCTTGAGCGTGGCCTCGAGCTTGTCGACGGCCTTGCGGGTCTCGTCGATCGAGGCGTTTTGCGGCAGGTTGAGGTCGACCAGAATTTCCGGTCGATCCGAGGACGGGAAGAACTGATTCTGCACAAATCGCATGCAGAACACCGCCAGCACAAACAACAGCACGGTGATGCCGATGGCCCACCAGCGATTGCGCATGCACCACAGCAAACCGCCATTGAACGCCCGACCAACGCGCCCCGGTTCGGCCTCATGGGCTTTCACGTTGGTACTGAGAATGTGCACGCCGATCACCGGGGCGAAGAACACCGCCACGATCCAGGACACGATCATCGCCACGGCAATCACCGCGAACAGCGTGTAGGTGTACTCGCCGGCAGAACTGGCGTTGAGACCGATGGGGACGAAACCGGCGACCGTCACCAGCGTACCGGTGAGCATCGGGAACGCGGTCGAGGTGTAGGCGAACGTCGCCGCCTCCTCCTTGCTCTCGCCCATTTCCAGGCGCGTGACCATCATTTCCACAGTGATCATCGCGTCGTCCACCAACAGGCCGAGGGCAATGATCAGAGCGCCAAGGGAAATCCGCTGCATGGTGATGCCGCTGTATTCCATGAACACAAACACCATCGCCAGCACCAGCGGGATCGAGCACGCCACCACCAGCCCGGCGCGCACACCGAGACTGATGAAGCTGACCAACAGCACGATCACCACTGCCTCGAACAAGGCACTGGTGAAGCCGCCAACGGCCTCCTCCACCACCACGGCCTGATCGGACACCGTGTGCACACCCACGCCAACCGGCAGATCCGCGGTCAGTTCATCGATGCGCTTGTGCAGGGCCTTGCCGAATTCCTGAACGTTGCCGCCCTTCTGCATGGCAATCGCCAGACCGATCGCCGGCTTGCCGTCGAAGCGGAATTCCGGCGTGGCCGGATCGGTGTAACCGCGAGTGATGTCGGCCACGTCGGCCAGGCGATAGAAGCGGTCGTTGAGCTTGAGATTGACCTCGGCCAGGTCTTTCTCCGAAGCGAACTGGCCCGAAGTCCGCACGGAAATCCGCTCCGGGCCCGCCTCGATCACACCGGCCGGAGTCACGGCGTTCTGCGACTGCAGGCTCTGCACCACCTGACGCTGATCGATGCCCAGCGCCGCGAGTTTGCGGGTGGAGAAGTTCAGGTAAATCACTTCGTCCTGCTGGCCGATCATTTCGATCTTGCCCAGCCCCGGGACATTGCGGATCTCGGCCCGCGCCTGTTCCACGTAATCGCGCAACTGGCGCATGGTCAGGCCGTCGGCGGTGAAGGCGTACACCGAGCCGAACACATCACCGAATTCGTCGTTGAATCCCGGCCCCTGAATCCCTTGAGGAAACTGCCCGCGAATGTCGTCGATCTTCTTGCGCACCTGGTACCAGATTTCCGGAATGTCCTTGGCGCTGGTGGTGTCGCGCAGGTACACGTACACCGTCGATTCGCCGGGGCGCGTGTAGCTTTTCACGTAGTCGAGGGAATCGAGTTCTTCGAGTTTTTTCTCGATGCGATCGGTGACCTGCTTGAGGGTTTCTTCCTGGGTCGCGCCCGGCCATTTGGTCTGGATCACCATGGTCTTGATGGTGAACGACGGGTCTTCCTCGCGCCCCAGATTGAAGTAGGAGAACACCCCCATGAGCAATGCGACGAACATCAGATACCAGACGAAAGACTGATGCTTGAGGGCCCATTCGGAGAGATTGAAAGAGCCTTTCATTGACTGTCCTCGTCAAGTTTTACGGATTGTCCGGGTTTGAGACTGTTGACGCCGGCGCTGACCACGCGCTCGCCGTTCTTCACGCCCCCCGCGAGCACCACGCTGCTGTCGGTGCGGCTGATCACGCTGACGTCGCGCGGGTTGACGGTTTTGCTTTGGGTGTCGATGACCCAGATTCGCGGTTTGCCGTCGACCTCCTGCAATGCTGTGGCAGGCAATTCGATACGCGGCTTGATCGCCGAGCTGAGGGTGACGCTGATCGCCGTGCCGAGGCGGAAGCCGTCGGGCGTATTGGCCAGGGTCAACCGTGCGCGGCGGGTGCGCGTGGCACTCTGGGCCTGGGGTTCGATCTCGCGCAGGGTGGCCGTGGTGTTGATGCTCGGGTCGAGCTGCCCGGCCACCAGAAACACCACGTCGGACGGGATCTCATCGACCAGGGTGTCCGGCAGATCGATCACCGCTTCCTTGATGTCCGGTTGTGCCAGGGTCACCACCTGCTGGCCCGCCGTCACCACTTGTCCGGCCTCGGCGTTCCACGCGGTGACCACCGCCTTGTGGTCGGAGCGTAGCTGGGTGTAATCAAGTTGATCCTTGCTCTGGTTGACCGCCGCGCGCGCCTGATCCAGCGAGGCCTGAGTGGTCTTCAGGTCCGTCATGGCAATGTCCAGTTGTGCCTGCGCGCCGACACCACGGTCGAACAGCGCTTGCTGACGGCGGGCATTGGCCTGGGCATTGATCAGTTGTGCCTGAACCCTGGCGAGGTCGCCCTGGGCCGAACGCAACTGGTTCTGCTGATCGGTCGGATCGAGGGTGGCAAGCAGCGTGCCCTTCTGCACTTCGGTGCCGACATCGACGTTACGGCTGGCAATGCGCCCGCCGACACGAAAACCGGTGTTGCTTTCATAGCGCGCCTGAATGCTGCCGGCGAAACGCCCGAGGTTTTCCTCGCTCATCGCTTCGACCTTGACCGACAACACCGGCCGTACTGGTTCCGGCGGTGGCTCGCTTTTCGAACAGGCGGCCAGCAACACGCCAATGGATAACAGCCCCAGACGCTTCATGGCTGTGCTCCCGGTTGCAGATCCTTGTAGGTGTTTTCGGCAATTTCGACCTTCATGCCCGGATGCAGCAACTGCCCACCCGCGACAATGACTTTTTCCCCACCCTTGAGGCCCTCGCTGATGATGACCTTGCCGATCAGGTAGCGGCTGACGGTGACGTTGTGCAACTGCGCTTCACCTTTGTCGTCGACCATCCACACCGCCGGATCGCTGACGTTCTTGGTCAGCGCCGACCACGGTAATTCAACGGCCGACTTGCCGGTGCCCTTGGCCGTGGCGCTCACCACCGAGCCCAGCTGCATCCCCTGCGGCAGGCTGTCGAGGCTGACCTTGACCTGCACCGTGCCGGACTGCGCGGACACCGCCGGGGTGATTTCGCGCACGGTGCCGGTGGTCTTGATGGCGGGGTTGTCGAGCAGGCTGACGACAATCGAACGCTCCGCCGGCCGTTCGGCCAGCAGGGATTCATAAACGTTGAACACGGCGTCGCGGTCACCGTCCCGGGCCAGGCTGAAAATCGGTGCCGTGGCCTGAACCACCTGGCCGACTTCGGCCTGGCGCTCGGTTATAACGCCGGGCGCATCGGCGATCAGCGCGGTGTAGCTCAATTGATCCTTGGCATTGGCCAACTGCGCCTGCGCTGCCCTCAAGGCACTCTGGCTGCTGCGCAATGCAGCCTGCGCGGAATCGTATTCGCTCTGGCTGGTGTAGCCCTTGGGCAACAGTTTCTGCTGGCGGACGAACGCGGCGGCGCTCTGTTTGACCCGCGCCTGCTCGGCCACTACCTGAGCCTGTGCGGAATCGACGTTGGTCTGCAAATCCTTCGGATCGAGCTTGGCCAGCACTTGTCTGGCCGAGACGCGGTCACCGACATCGACCATGCGCTGGATGATCTTGCCGCCGACCCGGAACGACAGTTCTGTCTGCACGCGGGCCTGGACGTCGCCGGTGAGAGTCACGGCGGCGGCGTAATTGGCGGGGTTGACCTCCTGCACGAAGACCCGGGGCAGGTATTCGGCGGGGGCCTTTTTCTCGCCGCATGCGCTCAATAAAGCGAGCAGACTCAGCATGACCGCTGTTTTCAATCCGGGACTCGCCATGCAGACTCCTTCCTGTGTACGAACGTGCAAGTGACGATACGACTGTGAGCTTAGAACAGGGTTCAACCTTCGTCCGGGCGATATATGCATTTCTGTGCAGCGAGTATCCTGACCCGGATTTCGGGGCACTCAAGAAGGATTTTCATGCTCAAGACCCTCGCGGTGGCCAATTACCGCTCGATCAATAAATTGGTGATTCCGCTGGGCCGTCTGAACCTGATCACCGGCCCCAACGGCAGCGGCAAATCCAACCTGTACCGGGCGCTGCGGTTGCTCGCGGAAACCGCTCAGGGCGGCGTGGTCAATGCGCTGGCCCGTGAGGGCGGGCTCGACTCGACGTTCTGGGCCGGGCCGGAAACCATCAGCCGGCGCATGCGCAACGGCGAGGTGCCGATCCAGTCCACCGTGCGCCAGGGCGTCAAACGCCTGCGCCTGGGCTTTGCCGGGGAAGATTTCAGCTATTCGATCGCCCTGGGCTTGCCGGAGCCGAGCCTTTCGTTCTTTTCCCTCGACCCGGAAATCAAAAAGGAATGCATCTGGGCCGGACCGCTCTATCGTCCGGCCAGCCTGCTGGTGGATCGCGACGGGCCGATGATCCGCACCCGTGAGGGTCGCAGCTGGGACGTGCTGGCCCAGCACACGCCGAACTTCGACAGCCTGTTCGATCAGGTCGGCAGCCTGCGCACCTCGCCGGAAGTGTTCCAGATGCGCGAGTTCATCCGCCGCTGGCGCTTCTACGATCACTTTCGCAGCGACGCCGACGCCCCGGTGCGCCAGCCGCAACTGGGCACGCGCACGCCGGTGCTACATCACGACGGGCGCGATCTGGCGGCGGCGTTGCAGACCATCCGCGAGATCGGCGATCCCGAGGCGCTGCAGGCGGCGATCAGCGATGCGTTTCCCGGTGCACGGCTGAGCATTGCGCCGCTGGCAGGCGGACGCTTCGCTATCGAGTTCTTTCAGGAAGGATTGCTGCGGCCGTTGTCGGCGGCGGAACTGTCGGATGGCACGTTGCGCTATCTGCTGCTGGTCGCCGCGCTGCTGACGCCACGCCCGCCATCGCTGATGGTGCTGAACGAGCCGGAAACCAGCCTGCATCCGGATCTGTTGCCAGCGCTGGCGCGGTTGATCATCCGGGTGTCGGAGCAGTGTCAGGTGTGGGTGGTGTCCCATGCCCGGCGATTGATTTCGGCGCTGCAGGAAGACCCGGAATGCAATTGCATCGTGCTGGAAAAGACCCTCGGCCAGACCGGGATCGTCGGGCAGAGGGTTCTGGATGAGCCTGCGTGGAATTGGCCTGATTAGCCTCACACTCTCGCTCCCACACCGTACCTGATCGTTCCCACGCTCTGCGTGGGAATGCCTCTGGGGACGCTCCGCGTCCAGTGACGCGGAGCGTCACGGGCTGCATTCCCACGCGGAGCGTGGGAACGATCAACGATCATCTACCAGGGAGTTAACCCTGCCACTTCCCGCCTTCGACAATCACGCTCTCAGGCTTGGTGTCATCACTCAGTTCTTTACGCACATATTGGTCATACAGCTTGAGCAGGTATTTCTCTTCCCCCAGCTTGGCCAACTCCGCGTTCACCCAATCGCGCAATTCGATGTTGCCCTTCTTAACCGCCGGCGCAATCGGCGCTTCGGCACCGAGTTTTTCATCCAGCACTCGGTAGCCCGGGTTCTGCTTGGCCCAGCTGAACAGCACCAGATTGTCCTGCGCGTAGGCATCGCCACGGCCGTTGGCCAGGGCTTGCAGGGACTCGGAGTTTTTCTCGAACTTCAGCAGTTTCCAGTCCGGATGGTTTTTGGTCAGCCAGATATCGGCGGTAGTGCCGGTGGTGACGATGGTGGTGCGGGTCGCCAGGTCATCCAGTTTTTTCACCTCGCTGCCCTGGGGCACCAGCGCCTGCACCGCGACCTTCAGGTTCGGGTTGGTGAATTCCACCGCTTCCTTGCGCTCCGGAGTCACGGTCATGTTGGCGAGGATCAGGTCGACCTTGTCGCTTTGCAGGAACGGAATGCGGCTCGCCGGCTCCACGGCCACGAACTCGACCTTGTTTTCGTCGCCCAGCAGATCCTTGGCGAATTGACGGCCGATATCGGTATCGAAGCCGACGTAACGCCCCGCTTCGTTGACGAAACCGAACGGCGGCTTGTCGGTGAACACGCCGACGATCAGTTTGTCGCGGGCCTTGATCTTGTCCAGGTAACCGGCCGGCGCGGTGCTTTCGCTGGCGACTTTCGGCTTGGCCGGTTCTTCGGTCTTGTTGCAGCCGGCCAACAGCGCGAGGCTGATCAGCGGTAGTGCGAATAAGGCTTTGGCAGTTTTCATGGCAGTTCCAGTTCCTTGGTTTGAGACGTTGTGGGCGAAGTCGTTGAAGTCAGCGCTTCGACGTAGGAGAACTTCTCCAGGAACTGCTGCGCGCGTGCGGTTTGCGGGTTCGTAAAGAAAAGCTCGGGCGGGTTCTGCTCAAGGATGCGCCCGCCATCCATGAACACGATGCGATCGGCCACCGCGCGGGCGAAGGCCATTTCGTGGGTGACGATCAACAGGGTCATGCCTTCGCGGGCCAGGCCCTGAATCACTTCCAGCACTTCCTTGACCATCTCCGGATCAAGGGCGGCGGTGACTTCGTCGAAGAGCATGACCCGCGGGTTCATGCACAACGAGCGGACGATGGCGATGCGTTGCTGCTGGCCGCCGGAGAGCTGGCGCGGGAAGGCGTCGCGTTTGTCCGCCAGGCCCACGCGTTCGAGCAACGCTTCGGCTTGTTGCTGTGCTTCGCGGCGTTCGCGTTTCTGCACTTTCAGCGGGCCGAGCAGCAGGTTGTCGAGCACGCTCATGTGCGGAAACAGGTGATAACTCTGGAACACCATGCCGATCTGCTGACGCACTTCGCGCCAGTCGGTGGCCTTGTCCAGCAATTCACGGCCGGCGAACTTCAGGTGACCGCTGTGGGCGGTTTCCAGACCGTTGAGGCAGCGCAGCAGGGTGCTTTTGCCGCAGCCGCTGGGGCCGAGGATGACGATGACTTCGCCGGATTTCACTTGCAGGTCGATGCCCTTGAGCACCTGCTGTTCGCCGAAGAATTTGTTGAAACCCTGAAACTCGATCAATGCGCTCATGCTTGCGTCCAGCGCCGCTCCAGCACGCGCGAGGCGGCCGACAGCGGGTAGCAGATAAAAAAGAAAAACAGAAACAGCGCGCCGTAGATCAGCACCGATTCGTAGGTGCGCTCGATGATCTGCTGACCGACCTTGATCACATCCACCACGCCAATCAGCACCGCCAGCGAACTGGTCTTGATGATCCGCGTGTAGACGTTGATGGTCGGAGGTGTCATGCGTTTCAGCGCCTGGGGCAGCAGCACATAGCCGTAGAGCTGCGCCGCGTTCAGCCCGATCGACAGCCCCGCTTCACGCTGCCCGCGCGGCAACGAATGCAGCGCACCGCGCGCCACTTCGCCGACCTCGCTGGCGCCCCACAGCGACAGCACCAGCACCGCACACCAGAAGCTCGGCAGGCTCAGGCCGAAGAAAATCGGCAGGCCGAAAAACAGCAGGTACAACCAGACCAGCACCGGGATCGCCCGGAACAGTTCCAGATAGATCCGCAGCAGCGCGTTCAGCCACGTCACGTTGAGCGTGCGCAGCACGCCGTAGAGCACGCCGCCGACGGTGCTGATGGCGATACTCAGGAACGAGATCGACAGGGTTTGCCCGGCGCCTTTGGCCAGTTGCGGCAACGACACCCAGAGCAGTTCAAGACCCGAACTGGCCATGCTGGAGCCTCCTTTCCAGACGGCTCAACAGCAGCGACAGCGGCAGGAACAGCAGCACGCAGATCAGCGTCAGCACGGCGAGCATTTCATAGGTCTTGTAGTAGAGCGCGATGTAGCTCTTGGTGGTGTAGAGAATTTCCGGCACCGCCACGGCCGAGACCACGGTGGTCTCCTTGAGCAGGAAAATGAAATTGGCGAACAGCGACGGCAGGCTGAGGATTCCCGCCTGCGGCAGGATCACGTAGCGCAGCAACTGGCCGTGGGACAAACCGATGGAGCGACCGGACTCAAGCTGCGCCTGGGGCACCGCATCGACGCCGGCGCGCAGCACTTCAGTGAGGTAGGCGCCGCCGAGAAACGTCATGGTGATGATCGCGGCGCTGAATCCCGAAACCTTGATTCCCAGCGCCGGCAACGCGAAGTAAACGAAGAACAGCTGGATCAGCAGCGGTGTGTTGCGCGCCAGCTCCACATACAGGCCGACCAGCTTTTGCAGGTAAGGCGTGCGGAACACCAGAATCGTCGCATTGAGCAACGCCACCAGCAGCGAGGTGCCAATGGCGATCAAACCGACCTGCAGCGTCACGCCCACGGCCTTGAGAAACGCCGGCAGGGTGCTGAGGATAAATGCGTAATCGAAGGTCATGAAACATCCTGACGCCGCTCGGTAAGCGGCGGTGGTGCAGTCCATGGACAGCGGGTAACTGTCCGGCAGGCACCGACTTTAAAGGCATAAGAAAAAGAATTTAAATACCGTTAAAGCATATTGATATCACGAAAAAACTATCCTGCGGGTTTGCCCCGACAGAATAAGAAGGCTATTTTTCCTTTCGCTGTAGGACGGATCTTTTTTTCATGAAAGCCCTCCAAGGACGAACAGCTTTTGGCCAGACTCCCCCGGCCAAACCCATAACAAGGAAGAGAACATGGACGTAAAAGTGCCGCAGCGACCGGACCCGCAGGATTTCGTGAAATGGCTGGTGGCTTTGCGCAGGGCGCTGAAAACCAGCGCTGCGTAGCCCCCACTTCGATCGTTCCCACGTCGAGGCGTCGAACCGTCCGCGTGGGAATGCAGCCCGGGACGCTCCGCGTCCCATCAAGAGCCGAACGCAGAGCGTCCGATGAGGCATTCCCACGCAGAGCGTGGGAACGATCATCGCAAACGCACACACAAAAACGCCGATGACCATCGCTGGTCATCGGCGTTTTTTTTCAACCTTGAAGGGGGTTGCTGTTGCGTCGGATCAGAACGCCGGCAGTACCGCGCCGTTGTACTTCTTCTCGATGAACGCTTTGACTTCAGGGCTGGTCAGGGCAGCGGCCAGTTTCTTGATGGCGTCGCTGTTCTTGTTGTCTTCACGGGCGACCAGGAAGTTCACGTAAGGCGAATCCGCGCCTTCGATCACCAGGGCGTCCTTGGTCGGGTTCAACTTGGCTTCCAGCGCGTAGTTGGTGTTGATCATGTCCAGGTCGACTTCTTTCAGAACACGCGGCAGCAGGGCCGACTCCAGTTCCTTGAACTTGAAGTTGTGCGGGTTCTTGGCGATGTCTTTCGGCGTGGCCAGGGCGTTCTTCGGATCTTTCAGTTCGATCAGGCCAGCCTTCTGCAGCAGGATCAGAGCGCGACCGCTGTTGCTGCCTTCGTTCGGAATGGCGATGGTAGCGCCGTCCGGCAGTTCAGCCAGGGTCTTGTACTTGCTCGAGTAGCCACCGAACGGTTCAACGTGCACGCCTTGCACGGTCACCAGGTACTTGGCCTTGTCGTCCTTGTATTTGCCGGCGTTGAAGCTGTCCAGGTAAGGCTTGGTCTGGAAGTAGTTGGCGTCCAGACGCTTCTCGCCAACCTGTACGTTCGGCTGTACGTAGTCGGTGAAGACCTTGATTTCCAGATCCACACCTTCTTTGGCAAGGGTCGGCTTGATCAGTTCGAGGATCTCGGCGTGCGGTACCGGCGTCGCAGCAACCACCAGTTTCTCGCCGGCCTGGGCCAGGGAAGCAGTCAGAGCAGCCGCCAATGCGGTAAACAACAGAACCTTTTTCATGCAGTGTCCTTATCGAAAATCGGTCGTCATCGACGACGGCATTAATACGTGTGCCAGCGATGTGCTACTGCTGGCGTGAAGCGGACAATACCGGGATTTTTTATTCCCGGACAATAACGTTTATTCAGCTTCATATTCCATTTTGTTCATGTTGAACAAAATGGTTACAACGCCTCGCTCAGGCTCAACAGCAATTCTTTCAATGCCTTACGTTCGTCGACGGTGCCGTTGAGGCTCACGCTCGCCACCTGACGCTCGATCTGAACCTGCGGCCCAGACACCTCGGGCAGGTTCAGGTGCTCCGGCAGGATTTCGTCGCCGGTGCTCACCAGCAACGCAAAATGAATGACGTTTTCCAGCTCCCGAGTGTTGCCCGGCCAGCTGTGTTGCTCGAGCACCTGTTGCGCCGCTTCGCTGATCAAAGGCACCGGCAGATCCAGGCGCTGGCTGTAGATGCCGAGGAAGTACTCGGCCAACGACAGAATATCGCCGACCCGCGCACGCAATGCCGGCAGTTCCAGATGCCCTTCGCTGAGATAGTGATAAAGCCGCTCGTGGAATTTCCCCGCCGCCACCGCTTGGGCCAGATCGATGCTGGTCGCCGCCACCAGGCGCACGTCCACCGGGCTTGGTTGATGCGCACCGACGCGGGTGACTTCGTGGTTTTCCAGAGCGGAAAGCAATTTGATCTGGATCGGCAGCGGCAGGTCGCCGATCTCGTCCAGGTACAAGGTGCCGCCGTTGGCCGAGCCGAACCAGCCGGCGCGACTGCTGGCCGATCCGCTGTAGCTGCCGGCGGCGTAGCCGAACAACTCCGCATCGGCGTAGGTCGGGCTGATCGCCCCGCAATTGACCGAGACAAACAGCCCGCTGCGATCACTGGCGCGGTGAATGTGGCGGGCGAGCAATTCCTTGCCGGTGCCGGTCTCGCCGCGAATCAACACCGAGATCGAGCGCGGTGCGAGCTGGGCCATTTCCTCGCGCAACTGGCGCGAGCGTGGATCGACGAACACCAGCGCCTTGGCGCGGATGCTCAGGGGACTTTTTTCCGCATCGGGAAAGGTCAGCAACGGCTGGCCGAAGGTTTCAAAACTCATGGCAGACTCCCGCCCCAAATCGCCGGGAGACGGGGGCGTTGAAAAAAAAAGTGGTCAGGCACGGCGCCGGGCGTGGTGTTCCATGCGGTTTTGCAGGCGATACAGATAAGCGAATCCCTGCTCCCAGCGTTGATGCCCGGACTTCACGTTGATATGGCCGGCGCCCGCGAGAATCCCCGCCTCGGCGCCCCAGTTGCGCGCCAGTTCCAGCGCACGCGGCGCACTGACGGCGGCGTCGTTGTCGGAGCTGACGACCTGGCTCGGGAAGGGCAGCAGATCGGTCGGGATCGGCGCGAAATTGCGCAGCGCCGGCACGCAGGCCGGACGCTCGACATCCGCCGGCGCAACCAGCAGCGCCCCGCGCACCTGACGCAAGTGATGCAGCGGCGCGGTGGCCGCCCAGTGCGCCACGGTGATGCAACCCAGGCTGTGCGCGATCAGAATCACCGGCGAGCTGTCGGCGGCAATCGCCTCGGCCAGCGCCGCGACCCAGTCTTCACGACGCGGCGTCAGCCAGTCGGCCTGCTCCACCCGCGCGCTGTTGGGCAGGCTGTTCTGCCAGTGGGTTTGCCAATGATCTTCTGGCGATCCTTGCCAGCCCGGCACAATCAGATAACGGATTGATTCGTTGCGCATGGGGGAGCTCTCCTGCGTCGTGTCTGTTCCTGAACGAGTATAGGGACGGGATTTATATTCGTTAAGGAATAAGAAGCTATTTATTAATACCCGAAAAGAATATCAAGCATTGGGCAAAAAAAGGGGCCGCACCCTGCCAAGGAGACGGCCCCGGAAAAACGTGAAACCCTTATCGTGCAGTGATCACCGACAGCTTGGTGATGCCCGCCCGCTCAATCGAAGCCATGGCTCGCGCCACTTCGCCGTAATTCACCCCGTCGTCCGCCTGCAATTGCACGCGCACTTCCGGGTCCTTGGCCTTGGCCGATTTGAGGTTGAATTCCAGCAGATCCGGCTGGATTTCGTCCTTGTTGATAAACAGTTTTCCCGCACCGTCGATGCTCACCACCAACGGGTCTTTCTGCTCGACCGGCGCCACTGCTTCGGTCTTCGGCAGGTTGATCGGTATTGCGTTGGTCAAAAGCGGCGCGGTGACGATGAACACCACCAGCAGCACCAGCATCACGTCCACCAGCGGCGTCACATTGATCTCGCTCAGCACCTCGTCGCTGTCTTGCGTGGAGAAGGCCATATCAGGACGCCTCCTTCACTTTTGTTGCGTTGCCCTGGGCCGCAGCCTTGTGCGCGGTCGGGTGGATCAGCACGCGGAACGAGCTTTTTTGCGCCAGGCTGTAGAAGTCGTGGGCAAAGTCGTCCAGGTCCGCCGCCGTCAGTTTCAGACGACGCAAAAAGTAGTTGTAAACCAGCACCGCCGGCACCGCGACCGCGATCCCCACACCGGTGGCGACCAGAGCTGCACCGATGGGACCGGCGACCGTTTCCAGGCTCGCCGAACCCGCCGCGCTGATGCCTTTCAACGCTTCCATGATTCCCCACACCGTACCGAACAGACCAATGAACGGCGAGGTGCTGCCAATACTCGCGACCACTGCCAGACCGGTCTCCAGCGAACGACGCTCGCGGACGATCTGCTGGCGCAAGGCACGTTCGAGGCGATCTTGATGGTTGATCGCCTGGCTCAGGTCATTGGCCTGCGGCGCCTCGCCCACTTGTATCGCCGCATAACCGGCCTGTGCCACCCGCGCTGCCGCGCCGGGCTGGGTTTCGCTCAACTCGGCGGCGGAGTCCAGACTCGACGCCGCCCAGAAGCGCTTGTGAAATTTGCGGTCCTGCGCCTTCAACCGGCCGAACTGCACAGCCTTGAGCAATGCCAGGCCCCAAGTGGCGACAGAGAAGACCACCAGCAGCCAGATCACCGCGCTTTCGATGGATTCCAGTGGAGATGCCAGTAACGTCATGATGTGTTCCCTCGTGTAAACGTTTAGCGCGAAATTGGTTTCGGTTTAATGAATCTTGAAATCGATGGGTACGCTGACCCAGCCGTCCTGGGCGACATCACCCTGCTTGGCCGGCACGAAGCTCCAGCGCTTCACGGCGTCCAGCGCCGCGTCGTCGAGTTGTTGCCGGCCACTGCTTTTCTGAATCTGGATCTCGCCCGGTTTGCCGCTGGCCAACACGTGTACCCGCAGCAACACCGTGCCTTCCCAACCGCGACGCTGGGCCAGCGACGGATATTCCGGCGCCGGGTTCTTCAGGTACGCGGCGTTGGCCGAGGCCGGCGTCACCGGAGCAGGCGCTGGTGGTGCAGGTGGCGCGGGCGCGGCGACCGGGGCGGCCGGGGCGGCCGGTTGTGGCGGCGCCGGTGGTTGCTCGACGGCTTTTGGCGCTGGTTTCGGTACGGGTTTGGCGACCGGTTTCGGTTTGGCAATCGGCTTCGGCTTCGGTGGCGGCTTGGTTGCCAATTCGTCTTCCACCGGCGGCGGAGGCTCGACCACCGGTGCCGGTGGCGGCGGCACAACTACAGGTGGTGCCGGTGGCGCCGGGCGCGAAAACTCGATGGTCATCGGCGGAATTTCCGGCGGCACGATCGGCAGCGCCGGCGTCGGATGCTGGTTGATCCAGTAGATCACCGCGCCGTGCACCACCAGCGCCAGAACGCCGAGCAGAATCGTTTCGCGGCGGCTCAGAATGCCCTTGGGCGCGCGCTGCAAACGCAGCTGCCCCAACGGCACGCGATGGGGCCGGCCGAGATCGACCAACTCGCCGCTCGGCGCCTGGCGCCACAGCACCTCCTGTGCGCTGGCGGCGGTCTGGACATTGCCCATTGATTTACTCCCTGCGGTCTCTTTGCGTTTTTTCGCGTAGCCGATTCGCCGCTTGTTGAATCCCCCACGGCGTGATCGATGGGTCAATCATTGGGCTAGACGCTTATCTCCGAAAGTAATCTTTCATGTTATGAATAGACGTTTATGGAATATATGAAACGGTCATTTCCGCCAAAGCCACGGCCTGCAAGGCTTCCAGCGATTCGCCAAAATCGACATGCTTTCCCGGCATAAAAAGTATTCATCCAAGGCATCGGGTTATCGGTGACCCGGGATTCAGTGACAACTAATTCCAAGGTGATAGTTGACAAACTTTTTAAAGGACAAACAAAAAGGCCGATGCATGTTTAATGCATCGGCCTTCGATTTGCGGAATTTCTTATTGCTTCAGAAACTCACCACCCAAGTTCACAACTTCACCATCGAAGTTCACGCGGGAGCCGGTAGCCCGGAGTTTTGCGTAGTTGTGATCAGGCGAAAACAGCGTCCAGGTCTGATACCCACTATTTCCGTTCTGAGCCAGTACCGCGATTGTAGTCGGGTTGCCGGTGCTGTTCTGGAAGTGGTAGTTCCCGTAACGGATGTCGTAATTCACGCCACCCTGGCTGAGGGTGCCGCTGAAGCTACCATTGGAATCATTACCGTCGGTGATAACCAGCTTGGCGCCAGAGTTGGCATTTACATAAGTGCCATTAATGCTCGACATAACGAGATTTCCTTTATCGTTGGATAAGTGTCTTCCGATGAGAGCAAGTTTCCTCCTGGAAACTCACGACACTCAGGATGGTTGGACATTCATTTATTGTCCACGCGACTTTTCAACGAAATTGCTATATGCACTATTCATGTCGCTCATAACTTATTTCGATTCGGAAGACTCTTAATAACTAACGACTGGCATTGGTTTGTTGCACACCAATGGCCGGCGCAATCACTGCCGTTTCCGAGCGCGGCGTTTCTGCCGGCACCCAGTCATAACTCACAGGAAGGGCCCGATAGACCCAGTTGCTGATCGCGTCGCTGCCCGGTGCCTTGCCCAAATAAGGGCTGACGTATTCCCAGACGTTTTCACCACTGGCCGTCACCTGGAAAAACCGCCCGTTCATGCCTTCATCGATCAGCGTATTGCCGTTGGGCAAGCGCCGCGCGCTGCTGATGAACGAGCTGTAAAACGCCCACCCCGGCTGCTTTGAATTGGCGGCGCTGTACTGCCAGACGATTTCATTTTTCACCGGGTCGATCTCCAGCACCCGCGAACCGGAAATCAGCCCCAGCGTGACGTTCGGGTAACCCGCCGAACCCTGGTTGTCGAACACCAGCAGATTGCCCGCGCCGGGCAGTCCGGCGGGGATGATGTGCGCGTCATGCTGACCGACGAACTGGTCTACCGGGCGCGGAATTTTCTGCGCGGTTTTCGGATTGGCCAACGGCAGATTCGGCCCCAGGCGCCAGACCACCTTGCCGCTGTGTTTGTCGATGATCGCGATGAAGTTCGCGTTGCGCGAATCGATCAGCAGGTTGTCCGGATTGAAGCGCTTGTCGCCGGCATCGAACCACTTGTTCGGCCCGACCAGGCTGAGGTTGTTGATGTGCAGGTAATCCGGATTTTCACTGGCGCGAACCAGCTTCAACTGCTCGGCGGTGAAGCCGAATTCGTTCAAGTGATCCGACGCCAGCCACTGCCATTTCACCTCGCCGGCGGGGCTGACTTCATAGATCACATCGTCGATCACCTCGGGCACCTTGAAGCCTTTGACCTTGTGCACCTTGTTCGCCAGCACCACGGTGTTGCCGTTGCTCAGGCGACGCTGATCGTGATGCTGTTGCGCCGCCCCACCGGGGGCCTTGTCGCCCCACTGCCAGACGACTTTGCCATTCCAGTCCAGCTCGCCGACGCTCTGATTGCCGAGGCCATTGCCAGCGGAACCGAGCTTGCCCGGATCCTTTTCGCTCAGTTGCAACAACACATGGCCACGCTCGCCACCGACCAGTTGCGGGTCGATGATCGCCGACGGGAAACCCGACTGCGGCCAGCTCTTCACCTCGTTGCCGTTCATGTCGATCAGGTGCGTCTGCTTGTCGGCACCGCTGAAGATCACATACTGATTGAAGGCCTTGGCCGGGTCGTATCGGGTGACGCCGGTGGGATAAACGCTCGGCGCGGCGAGCGCCCCGGCACTGAGCACTGCGCCGGACAACAACACCGGTAAAGCGGTTTTGATGCGCAACATGATGCAGCTCCTTGAAGGATCGATCAGAAGTCGTAGCGACCGGTGACGCCGAGGGTGCGCGGCGTACCGAGCAGGCCTTCATAGCCTCCGTTGCCGCCGGTCCACAGGGTTGTGTAGTAGGTTTTGTCGAAGGCGTTTTTCAGCCACAGCGAGACGTCCCACTGACCCTGATTGAAATCGCCGCGCAGGCCGGTGGAGAGATTGACCACCGCGTAACTCGGGATCTGGCCGTAGTCGGAATCTTCGACCGTGCCCACCGCTTTGGAGCGGAACGCGTAGCTGCCGGTGACGTAAGGTTGCAGACCGTTATCCAGATTCCATTCGTACTTGCCGTTGGCGTTGCCGATCCATTTCGAGGCGCCGACCACCTGATGGCCGCTGAGGTCGCACGAGGCCGGAGCACCCGGTGCCTGGCTGACTTCAGGCGGGCACGGCGCGTCCTTGTAGGAGAGATAGCTGACGTCGTTGTACGAGCCGTTGAAGTTCAGCGTCAGGCCGCGCAGCGGGATCAAGGTGCTTTCGAATTCCACCCCGCGCGAGCGCACCGAGCCGGCGTTGGTCAGGTATTGCACACGGTTGACGTCGTCGTAGGCGTTGGTCTGGTAAGCGTTGACCTGAGTCCAGAACACGTTGGCGTTGAGCTGCAAACGGCGATCCCACAGCGTGCTCTTGAAGCCGAGTTCAGCGTTGTTGGCGCGCTCGGTGCCGATCAGCAGCGAGTCGGCGCCAGCGGTCGGGGCCGAGCCGACCACGAGGTTGACCCCACCGGATTTTTCGCCGTGAGACAAAGTGGCGTAGCCGAGCAGGTCATCGGTGAAGCGATAGCTGAGGTTGAGCAATCCGGACGGGCTGGAGCTGTACTGATTCAGGTCGCCGGAATCGTAGGCACCGGTGCGGCCGCGTCGCGCAGTGGCTGCGGCACCCGTGACAGCGGCGCCACCGACCGGCGCGTCACGATTGACCCAGGCGTTCTTCTCTTCATAGGTGCCACGCACCCCGGCGGTGAAATCCAGTCGCGGTGTCAGGTGCCAGGTGCCTTGGGCGAACAGCGCGAAGCTGTCGGTCTTGATGTGGCCACGACCGACGCTGTTGACGTTGGCCAGCGCACCCCGTGGCGTGCCGTTCCAGATGTCTGCCTGCGGGCCGTAATAGGCGAAGGATTTGTTGTCCAGATCCGAGCCGAAGTAATAAGCACCGAGGACGTAATCGAAGAACTCGCCCTTGGGCGACGCCAGACGAAATTCCTGGGAATACTGTTTGTCCTCCACCGACACCCCGGCGTTGTAGGTGGCCGGCACATTGAGGCCATCGTCGTTGCGCGGGGTGAAATTCCAGAAGCGGTAGGAGCTGACCGAGGTCAGGGTGAAGTCGCTCGGCAGGGTCCAGTTGGCCTCCACCGATGTGCCGCCCTGATGCACGGTGACGTGCTGGTCGTTGTCCAGATTGACCTTGCGGTGCGAGCCGTTGACCAGTGTCGCGCCGGCAGCGGCGGCGCGGGCCGAGTAGAGATTGACGCCATTGATGGTCGGCCCGGTGTTGTACAGCACGCGGGTGCCGGCGCTGGAATCCTCTTCGTTGTAGTCACCGATCCAGCGCAGGTTGAAATTCTCGTTGGGCTTGAACAGCAGTTGCGCCCGGAAGCCGTCGCGGGAGCCGCCGTTCAGATCATGGCCGTTGAATTCGTTCTTGATGTCACCGTCGCTGCGGGTGCGATAGGCAGAGATGCGTCCGGCCAACTGATCGTTGAGCGGCCCGGAAAGCGTGCCCTTGGTCTGGAAATAACCGTCCTCGCCGACCGACGTTTCGATGCTGCGCTCCGGGGTGAAACTCGGCGCGCGGGTGCTGATGTTGATCACGCCGGCGGTGGTGTTCTTGCCGAACAACGTCCCCTGCGGCCCGCGCAGGACTTCCAGCTGCTCGATGTCCATCAGATCGAACACCGCCATCCCCGGGCGACCCAGATAAACGTTGTCGATGTACAGCCCGACGCTGCCTTCCAGACCATCGCTGGCCGGGTTGTTGCCCAGGCCCCGGATCGACACGCTGGACTGGCGCGCATGCATGTAGGCGACGTTGACGCTGGGCACCAGTTGCTGCAGATCCTGAATCCGGTAGACCCGCTGCGTCTCCAGAGTCTGGCCGCTGACCACGCTCATGGGCGTCGGCACGTCCTGAGAACTTTCTTCGCGACGGCGGGTGGTAACGGTCACGGTTTCCAGTTGCGAAGTGGCGGTCGCGGTCTTGCCAGTCGGTGCCGGCGCGGGAGTTTCTGTCTCAGCGGCGTAGCCGTGGGTCCAACTGGCACTCCCCGCCAGCAACAGGGCCAGAGGCAGGCGTTTGAGCCGTCGTGGCGGCGGCGGTGAAGCGAGGTTCAACGGACTCATGGGACTGCTCCTGGTCAAAAAACACGCAGACATCTTCCGTGCCGCATATTCTTTTAAGTTATTTATTTATGTTTTTACAAAGATTTACTGCATAAGAGATTGCCTTTATAAGGAGTCGACCTAATGCATATCCAATGCATTTCCCGGATATTTTTTATGTGAAAAATGCATATCGACTTGCGCCAACTCAGACACTTCATTGCCCTTGCCGAACAACGCAGCTTCGTCGCCGGCGCGCAGGCGGTGAACCTGTCGCAGTCGGCATTCAGCCGCAGCATTCAGGCGCTGGAGCACAGCGTCGGTTGCCAGTTGGTGGATCGCGGACGCAAGGAATTACCGCCGACCAAACAGGGCCAGGTGCTGCTTGAACATGCGCGGCGGCTGGTCAGCGGTGCGCAGCAGATGGCCAACGAGATCAGCCAGTTCAACGGGCTGGAGGCCGGAGAGTTACGCTTCGGTTGCGGCCCGGCGCCGGCGGCGGGATTAATCCCGCGAGCGATCGGCAGCTTCATCGGCCGCTACCCGAAAGCGCGGGTGCATTACCAGGTCGATGACTGGCAGAGCCTGAGCAAAAGACTGCTAAGCGAGGAGTTCGAATTCTTCGTTGCCGACACTCGGCACTTCGAGGCAGATCCGGATTATCTGACCCACCGGTTGCGACCGCGCAAATGGCATTTCTGCTGCCGCGCCGGGCATCCGCTGGCCGCATCGGATCGGGTCACCGCCGAGCAACTGATGAGTTATCCATTGGCCGTGAGCATTCGCCCGCCAAACCTGCGCAAGGTCATCGTCGACCTCAGTGGCCGGCCGGATTTCGTCCCGAACGTAGAGTGCGAGAACAGCGCCAGCCTGCTCGGCGTGGTGTTGCGTTCGGATGCGATCGGCATCGTCGGTGCCTATTCGGATGCACTGCATCAAGCCCGGGGTGAGCTGGTGTGCTTGAAGGTCGAAGGGTTGGCGGATGATCTGGAGGAGCTTTACACCCGTTATGGAATCGTCAGCCGCGCCGGGTATCGGTTGTCGCCACTGGCCGAGGCGATGATCGAGCAGATCAAGGCGATCGATGCGGTAGAAGAAGAGGTGTGTTCACTGGCGAACCTCGCCGTCTGAGCCCATGCGTTTCATGCATGGCAAGCATTCCCCGAATGCACTTGCCGAACACCCTCGCCGAAAGCGAAAAACCTCGCCTGTCTTCCTGACTGGTGAACCCCATGTCCAACCCGCAAAACCCCGTGCGCAACGTGCTGTACATCATGTGCGATCAACTGCGCCGCGATTACCTGTCCTGCTACGGCCACCCGCACCTGCACACCCCGAACATCGATCGCCTGGCCGCCGCCGGCGTGCGCTTTAGCCGTGCCTACACCCAGGGCACGATTTGCGGGCCGTCGCGGATGTCGGCCTACACCGGGCGCTATGTCAGCAGCCATCAGGTGGCGTGGAACGCCGTGCCGCTGCCGCTGGAAGAACTGACCATCGGCGATTACCTGAGACCCCACGGCATTCGTACTGCGCTGGTCGGCAAGACCCACGCCACGGCCAACGTGGATGCCTTGCAGCGGTTGGCGATCAACCCTGAAAGCGCCCAGGCCGAAGTGCTCAACGAGGTCGGCTTCGAGCCGTACCTTCGTCACGACGGCATCTTCCCCGACGACCCGCTGTTCGATGACAAACGCGAATCCGCGCCATACACCCACTACCTGCGCGAGCAGGGTTTCGAAGGGCGTAACCCCTGGCATGACTGGGCCAACGCGGCCGAAGGCGACAACGGAGAAATCCTCAGCGGCTGGAAAATGCGCAATGCCCATTTGCCGGCGCGAATTCCCGAGCAACATTCAGAGACTGTCTACACTACAAATCGAGCCATCGACTTCATCGGTGAGCAAGGTGAAAAACCGTGGTTTTTACACCTGTCCTATATCAAACCCCACTGGCCCTACATCGTACCGGCGCCGTACCACACTTTGTACAGTACGAAATCGATTCTCGAACCGGTACGTAATGCCTCTCCAAGCGACCACCCGGTCTATCAGGCCTTTCGCCAGCATGAGGAAAGCCTGAATTTCTCCAAAGATCTGGTACGACTGAACGTGATCCCGACGTACATGGGCCTGGTCAAACAGGTCGATGATCAGTTGGGGCGGCTGTTCGATTTCCTGCAAAGCAACGGCCGCTGGGAGGACACGCTGATCGTGTTCACCAGCGATCACGGCGACTTCCTGGGCGATCACTGGCTGGGTGAGAAGGAGTTTTTGCTGGAGCAGGCGGTGGGCGTTCCATTGATCGTGCGCGACCCGCGTGCGGCGGCGGACATCACACGGGGCACGGTGGACGAACGCCTGGCGGAAACCATCGACGGCGTGCCGACCTTTCTCGAAGCGCTGGGCGTGACGGGCGCCGAGCATCGCCTGGAAGGTCGCTCGCTGATTCCGCTGCTGCACGGTGAAAACCCCGACTGGCGCCGCTATGCGATCAGCGAATACGACTACGCCTTCCAGGCCCCGGCACGGGAGCGACTGGGCCAGCCGATCGACCGTTGCCGCATGACCATGGTGCGCAGCGAGCGCTGGAAATACCTGGCGTATGACGGCTTCCGGCCGCAGCTTTTCGATCTGTTGAATGACCCGCAGGAGCTGCAGGATCTGGGCGCGGACCCGGCGTATGCGGCGGTGCGCGAGGAGCATGCGGGGCATCTGTTCGAGTGGGTGCGCGGGTTGAAGCGGCGCACGACGATCAGTCATCAGGAGATCGATTTGCGCGGGCAGCGGTTTCGTTATGGGGAGCCGGAGACCGAGAAGATGGTGCAGATCGGCGTTTGGTGACAGTGATCGCTCCCCCCGCCGAGGTGCTGATCGTTCCCACGCTCCGCGTGGGAACGCCTCAATGGACGCTCTGCGTCCGCTTTGGGACGCGGAGCGTCCCGGGCTGCATTCCCACGCAGAGCGTGGGAACGATCATTCAAACGCCGACGATTTCTGCGCCTTTGATGGTCTGGCTACGCTGCCCATTCGCCCCGACCGGCACTTCCCCTTTCAGCGTCACCCGACGCACCACACGATCCTGAGTGCCGTAATCATCAATCGCATAATGCTGCGTCGAACGGTTATCCCAGATCGCCACATCACCGGCCTTCCAGCGCCAGCGCACGACGTTCTCCTGGCGGATCACATGGCTCTGCAGCAAGCCGAACAGGTGCGCCGAATCCGCCTGGGAATAGCCCTTGATGCGTTTGACGAAATGCCCCAGCAGCAAGCTCTTTTCGCCGCTGATCGGGTGTACACGAACCACCGGATGTTCAGTCTCATAAACGGTCGAGGTGAAGATCTTGCGATAGCGCTCAAGCTTCTCCGCCGACACGTCCGGCTTCACGGCGGCGTAGTCGTATTCGTTGCTGTGCACGGCCACCAGTTTGTCCGCCAGCTCGCGCAACTCGGTCGGCAATTCGTTGTACGCGGTCGCGGTGTTCGCCCACAGCGTGTCGCCGCCGAACGCCGGGGCCACCACCGAGCGCAGAATCGAGGCTTTCGGGTAGGCATCGACGAAGGTCACGTCGGTGTGCCACGAGTTGGCGCGCTGCCCTTCGGCGCCGTCCAGCTCCAGCAGGTAACGGGTGCCCTCGCGGGACGGCACAGTCGGGTGCGCCACCGGCTCGCCGAGCAAATGCGCAAAGGCTTCCTGACGTTGATCGTCGAGCTGGGTCTGCTCGCGAAAGAACACCACCTTGTACTGGATCAGCGCCTGTTGAATGGCTTCAACCGTCGCGGCATCCAGCTCACCGGACAGCTGCACGCCACGGATTTCGGCGCCGATACGGCCGGCCACCGGATGGATGTCCAGCGTGTGGACAGCGGGTTTTACAGCGAGTGCGGCATTGCTCATGGGTAGACCCTCATCGACTGCTTGCGGTTGGACGGCAGCGAAACAACGCTCTATCTATATTCCATTTACATCTAATAGATATTCACATGCTTCGTTGACGGAATAAGAGCTTGCATTTAAAACCTCAAGCAACCTCGTCGCAAATGCCTTCGAGCTATTTTTAGGATGCCGGAAAAGCATATGGATCTTCGCCAGTTGCGCTACTTCATCGCCCTCAACGAACACCGCAGTTTTGTCCGCGCGGCCGACGCCATGGGCATCACTCAACCGGCGTTCAGCCGCAGCATTCAAGGGCTGGAGCAGGAGTTCGGCTGCGTGCTGGTGGATCGCGGCAACAAGGATCTGCGCCCCACGCCCGAAGGCCAGGTGGTGCTGCAACACGCCCTGACCCTGGTGCAAGGCGCGGCGTTGCTCAGCGCCGAGGTGACGCAGATGACCAAGCTCGACGCCGGCGAACTGCACTTCGGTTGCGGCCCGGCGCCAGCGGTGAAACTGGTGCCGGACGCGGTGGCGCAATTCATCAATGCGCACCCGAAAGTGCGCACCTGTTTTCAGGTGGATAACTGGGAAAAACTCAGCCGTGCCCTGAGCCGCGAAGAGATCGAATTCTTCATTGCCGACATCCGCCATTTCGAGTCCGACCCGAACTTCCAGACCCAGCCGCTGACGCCCAAGCGCGGGGTGTTTTTCTGTCGGCCGGGGCATCCGCTGCTGGCCAAGGAAAGCCTGTCGACCAACGACATGTTCGACTACCCGCTGGCGACCACGCTGATCCCGCCGGGCATTCGCAAATTGCTGGCGAATCTCAGCGGGCGGATCGATTTTTCGCCGACCATCGAGACCGAGCACTTTCCGGCGCTGGTGAAAGTGGTGCTGCAATCCAACGCGATCGGCGTCGGTACTGAAGAGGCGTTTGTCGAGGACATTGCCCAGGGCTCGCTGGCGCTGCTGCACTGGCGCAATCTGCCGCAGAACCTGGAGAGCATGAATGCGCGGTGCGGGATCGTCAGCCGCACGGGATTCCGGCTGTCACCGGCAGCGCGGGCGATGATCGAGACGTTGGTGGCGGTGGATAAACAGGCGATCAGCATCGCGGTATGAGGGTCATTCCCACGCCTTGCGCGGGAATGACCACATGACTCATAGCTTTGCAGCCGCCAGTTCAGGCGCCACCCACTCGTTCACCTTGAACGGCTTGCGGATCAGCTTCTGCTGCGCAGCCAGATCCACCTTGCCCTGCAGGTTCTGAAGGAACAGCGGATCCAGTGTCGAAGGGAACACTTCGCTCAGGTTCTGATCCTTCAGATCCTGGGTCAGGATCACCGGCGGATAGCTCGCCAGCCCCGAGACGAGTTGCACATAGGCGTCCTTGTTGCTGTCTTGCGTCAACCAATCCACCGCCTGCTGCTGCGCCTTGAGCAGTTTTGCCACGGCTTCCGGATGCCCATCGACAAACTTGCCAGTCCCCACCAGCACCGACTGCACACTGCCGGCGCCACCGAGATCCTTGGTATTCAGAGGCAACTCGGCCAGGCCTTTGGCCTGCAACGCGGTCAGCCCGGAACTGCCCCATGACGCATCGATCTGCTTCGCCGCAAGCGCCGCTACCGCTGCGTTGAAATCGAGGTTGATCACCTTCACGTCCTTCTCGCTCAGGCCCACGCTGGCCAGCGCCGCATCGAACGACAACTGGGTCGCAGTGCCGCGGAAGATTGCCACGCGCTTGCCTTTGAGATCCTGCAGCGTCTTGATCCCCGAACCCGGCACGACGCCGAGGTATTGCTTCACACCCCGGGCGCTGGCGCTGAGCAGGCGCGTATCCAGACCGTTGGACTTGCCGATGATGGCCGCCAGATCTCCGAGATAGGCCAGATCCACTTGGCCATTGGCGAACGCTTCGTTGATCACCGGTCCAGCGCCCTTGAAGAAGCTCCACTGAATCTTGATGCCTTGATCGGCGAAGGCCTTTTCGAAGATCTGCTGATCGCGCAGCACGTCCACGATGCCCCCGCCGCTGTGCTGGGTACCGGCGCTCAGATCAGGCACGGCAATCCTGATTTCCTTGAGCTCGTCGGCCTGGGCAGAGAACGCCAGCAGCCCCGCCAGCGCCGGCGCGGCAAACAGACTGATGACACGTTTGAAAGGAAGGTTCATGGGTGCGGCTCCTGATCACGGCGGGCATTGAGGAGCCGAAAGTAGGCACATTCCGCATCAACGTTTAAATACTTAAAAAGCACATTTTTATAGCTTTAAACGCTAAGCCAGAGTGCACAGGGCCTGTAGATCGATATGCATGCAGAGCATCGAAAATATTCTCCGAATGCATTGGATGCGCATGGGCTGGAGGCCTTAAATGGTCTGGCTTATCTCCCAATAGCATTGAATTGAATTTTTATATATCAAATTTGCATACCGCACTTCCATGAAGGCAGGCCTGCCTGCAACCCGACAACGGAGGTCACCATGGCCCGACAATCCCTGCTCAGCCTGCCGCTGCACGCACCACCGCTGAAAGCACTGCGCTCATGGCCAAGCCTTGGCCAGCGTGTGCTGCCGTGGCTGCTGCCCCTCTCCCTGTTCGCCCTGTGGTGGCTGGCGGCGCGCAATCAATGGATGAGCGAACAGATCCTGCCCGCGCCGTCACTGGTGTGGAGCAGCGCGATCGAATTGTCCCAGGGCGAGTTGTGGAGTCATTTGTGGATCAGCCTGCAACGGTTGTTCTGGGGACTGCTGGCGGGTGTTAGCGCCGGCGCAGTGCTCGGTGCGGCGCTGGGCTTCAGCCGCCGCCTCGAGCGCCTGATCTTCCCGACATTCGCCGGCCTGGCCCAGGTGCCGACGCTGGCGTGGATTCCGTTGTTCATGGTGTTTTTCGGCATCGGCGAAACGCTGAAACTGGTGGTGCTGGTCAAAGCCATCGTGGTGCCGGTGACCTTGCATACGCTGGTCGGCGTGCGCGATGCGCAACCCAAGCTGCGCGAAGCCGCCGCTGTTTTACGTTTGCCTCCACGACTGTTGATCCGCCGACTGGTGCTGCCCGCCGCGCTGCCAGCGTTCATGGCCGGCGTGCGTCTGGCACTGGCCGCTGGCTGGACGTCGTTGCTTGCCGTCGAGCTGCTGGCCTCCAGCGAAGGCATCGGTTACCTGATGGTCTGGGCGCGTCAGCTGTTCATGCTCGACATCGTCTTCGTGTGCATCGTGGTGATCGGTCTGATCGGCGTGGCGATGGATCGCGGCATCGGTCTGCTGGACAGGAAACTGGTGCACTGGCCGCACCCAGCCGCGGCGGAGATTCGTCGCGGCCCGCGCTACGAAGGCTGGCAACGCGTGCAGCCGTGGCTGCTGCCGCTGGCGCTGTTTGCATTGTGGCAACTGGCGGTCGATCAGCAATGGATCGATGCCAACATTCTGGTCAGCCCGTGGGTGGTGCTTGAGGCGACGAAAAACGGATTGCTCGACGGCACGTTGATCTCCGGCATGGCCCTGAGCCTGGGCCGCACACTTGGTGGCCTGTTGATTGGCGGCGGCCTCGGCCTCGGGCTGGGTTTATTGCTGGGTCTGTCGCGCACCAGCGAACGCGTACTCGGCCCGACCTTCGCCGCCCTGCGCCAGATCGCGATTTTCGCCTGGGTGCCGCTGCTCACCGCGTGGTTCGGGCTAGGTGAACTGGCGAAATGGGTGTTCGTCGCCCTCGCCGCTTTCTTTCCGTTGTTTGTCGCAACTCAACGCAGCGTCGCCAACCTCTCGCCACAACTCAACGAAGCCGCGCAGGTGCTGCGCTTGAGCCTCGCTCAACGCCTTCGGCGACTGGTCCTGCCGGGCGCCGCGCCGGGGATTTTCGCCGGTCTGCGCCTGAGCCTGATCTACGCCTGGCTCGGCACCATCGGCGCCGAATATTTCATGCCGTCCAACGGCGGCATCGGCAGCCAGATGATCGGCGCCCAACAACTGCTGCGCATGGACCTGATCATGGCCGGGATGCTGCTGGTCGGACTCACCGGCGCCCTGCTCAACCTCATTGGCCAACGCCTGGAAATCCGCGCCACCCGCTGGAGACACGCATGAACGCACCGATTGTCAGCTTCAACCATGTAGGCAAATCTTTTGACGTCGACGGTTTCGAACTGGAGGCGATTCGCGAATTCAACCTCGACATCGCCGAGGGCGAATTCGTCGCCATCGTCGGCTCCAGCGGCTGCGGCAAATCCACCTTGCTGCGTTTGCTGGTGGGCCTCGATACGCAGTTTCGCGGGCAGATCAGCGTCGACGGCAAAGCCGTCAGCGGTATCGGCGGCGAGCGCGGCATCGTGTTTCAGGAACACCGTTTGTTCCCGTGGCTGACGGTGGCGGACAACATTGGCCTGGGCCTGGTCAACGAGCCGCTGAGCGCCGCTGAGAAGCAGCAACGCATCAATGATTTCATCGAGCTTGTGGGTCTGCGCGACTTCACCCGCGCCTACCCGCATCAACTCTCCGGCGGCATGGCCCAGCGCGTGGCGATTGCTCGCGGTCTGGTGGCCAGCCCACGAATCCTGCTGCTCGACGAACCCTTCGGTGCCCTCGACGCGCTCACCCGCCAGCAGATGCAGGACGAACTGCTGGCGATTCGCGAGCGGGCAAAGATCACCACGATTCTGGTCACCCACGATGTCGAGGAAGCGATTTTCCTCGCCGACCGCGTGGTGGTGATGGAACCGCGCCCCGGCCGGATCAAGCGGGTGGTGGACATCGCCCTGCCCCATCCGCGCCAGCGCAGCAGTTTCGACTTCCATCAGCTGCGCGAAGAACTGCTGCATGAACTGACCAGTGACGACCATTACCAACCGAGCGCACCGGTGCAGATCCGCGATCTGCCGCTGTCGTTCATTGCCTGCTGAACAGGAGCCTGTCGATGCCGCAACGTCCCAACTTTCTGGTGATTCTGGCCGATGACCTCGGCTTCTCCGACATCGGCGCGTTCGGCGGCGAAATCGCCACGCCGAACCTCGATGCCCTGGCCAACAATGGCCTGCGCCTGACCGATTTTCACACCGCACCGACCTGTTCGCCGACCCGCTCGATGCTGCTCACCGGCACCGATCACCACATCGCCGGCATCGGCACCATGGCCGAAGCGCTGACTCCGGATTTGATCGGCAAACCGGGTTACGAAGGCTATCTCAATGACCGTGTCGTCGCGCTGCCGGAGTTGCTGCGCGAGGCCGGTTACCAGACCTTGATGAGCGGCAAATGGCACTTGGGCCTGACCGCCGAACTGGCGCCCCACGCCCGAGGCTTCGAGCGTTCGTTCTCGCTGCTACCCGGCGCGGCGAACCACTACGGATTCGAACCCACCTACGATGAACACACACCCGGCCTGCTGAAATCCACCCCGGCGCTGTACATCGAGGACGACACGTTCATCGACGAATTGCCCAAGGATTTCTATTCCTCCGACGCGTTCGGCGACAAGCTGTTGCAGTACCTCAAGGAGCGCGACCAGAGCCGGCCGTTCTTCGCGTACCTGCCGTTCTCCGCGCCGCACTGGCCGTTGCAGGCCCCCGCCGACATCGTCGAAAAATACCGTGGCCGCTACGACGCGGGCCCCGAAGTCTTGCGCCTCGAGCGTCTGGAAAAACTCAAGTCGCTGGGGCTGATCGAGCCGGATGTCGAACCGCATCCGCTGATCCAGCTGACCGCGCAATGGGACGCGCTGAGCGATGAACAAAAACGCATTTCCGCCCGGGCGATGGAAGTCTACGCCGCGATGGTCGAGCGCATGGACTGGAACATCGGCCGTGTCGTCGACTACCTGCGCCAGCAGGGCCAGCTCGACAACACCTTCATCCTGTTCATGTCCGACAACGGTGCCGAAGGCGCGCTGCTGGAAGCCTTTCCGAAATTCGGTCCGGAGCTGATGACGTATCTGAGCCAGCATTACGACAACAGCCTCGACAACATCGGCCGCGCCAATTCCTATGTCTGGTACGGGCCGAACTGGGCGCAGGTGGCGACCGCGCCGTCACGCCTGTTCAAGGCGTTCACCACCGAGGGCGGAATTCGCGTTCCGGCGCTGCTGCACTATCCGCAACTGCCGCTGAAGGGACAGATCAGCCATGGTTTCGGCACGGTGATGGACATCACGCCGACCATCCTCGATCTGGCCGGCGTGCGCCATCCGGGCAAGCAATGGCACGGCAAACCGGTGGCGCCGTTGCGCGGGAAATCGTGGCTGGGCTTTTTGTCCGGCGAGACAGCGCAGGTGCATGACGAACACACCGTCACCGGCTGGGAATTGTTCGGGCGCCGGGCGATTCGGCAGGGTCAGTGGAAGGCGGTGTGGATTCCCGGGCCGGTGGGGCCGGCGACCTGGCAGCTTTACGATCTGGGCAGTGATCCGGGGGAGATTCATAACCTGGCGTCGAGTCAGCCGCAAAGGCTTGAAGCGCTGATCGAGCATTGGCAGCGGTATGTGGAGGAGACCGGGGTGATTTTGAGTGAATCGCCGTTTCAGCCGGATTGAGGGGGCTGAAATATTGCCATCGCGAGCAGGCTCGCTCCCACATTGGATCGTATTCACAATTCACTTGTGGGAGCGAGCCTGCTCGCGATGAGAGCGTTGCAATCACCCATCAAGCCTGAGCTGTACGAGCCTCTTCGGCCGATACCTTCACTTGGCGTACAAACCGGTTCGCCCGCCCGAACGTCCCGAAATCATTAAACCGAACCCCCATCTCCCGCATCACCTTATGCGCCACCGGCACCGTCAGCTGGCGAATGTAAAACGGCTCCTTCACCACAAAATGATGAATCCCGTGACTGCTGCCGAAGTTGAAGCAGAACGCCTGCAACGGCCACAGCCACCAAGGATTCAGCACCTGACATTGCTGCAACACATTGCCCGGTTCCACATCCCCGTAGTAATGCATGTTGGAGCTGATGAAGTGCAGGCAAAACGTGCGCAACACGTTCGGGCCAATGATCACCACGGCGGCGATATCGATCACCTGCATCACTGAAAGCGTGGTCGCCGACCATTCAATCGGCGAGCCCATCAACGAGGCGATCCCGTTGGCGGCATGGAACCCGAGAAACACATACCACGCCCCCCAATGCACCAGCGCCAGCGGCGCGTAGACCTTCAGCGTACGCTTGATGATGCTGAACTTGTGCGTCCAGGTCTTGGCCCGGAGCATGCGGATGAATGCTGACATCACGTTGTCGCCGACCATCAGCAATCGCGCAAAACCCCATGGCTCGCCGTTGGTGATCGCCCGTTCTTCCATGTCGGTTTCAGTGCCGGACACCTTGTGATGATTGAGGTGCAGATGGCGGCGAATCCACGGGTTGATCGTGCTCGGCCGCGCCAGCCACACCAGGCCCATCATCAGGTTGTGCGGCACCCGCTGTTTGCGGAAATACATGCTGTGGATCAGGTCGTGCTCAAGCTCATGGGTCAGCGAAGCGAAGAACGCGTTGAGCAACAGGCACGCCCACCACGCCAGGTGCCCGCTGATATACAGCGCCGCCGAACCGATCATTCCGGCCAGGGCAAAGGCGAGAATCCCGGCGCCGAGTGCATCCTGATGCTTGAGAATCGGGTAGCGCTCGCGCAGTTCCACGCCCTTGGCCAGCACCACTTCGCGAATATGCGCTGATCGCTGGGCAGCATTGTGTCGCTGGGGGCTTGCAGAAGTACGGTCCATGCTTCCATCCTCTGGTTATTGATGTTCGCATCCTGCCTCGCGCGGACTCCAAACGCGGTAGCCGAGAACGCCAACCTGTTGACCGGAAGCGCCAATCAGCATGAAGGAACCGACTTCTCTCGCCAGCTGGACCCGTGCCCTGCGCAAGCAACTCGACGCGCTGGGGCTGGACAGCACTGCCCTGTGTCAGCAGGCCGGGCTCGATCCGCAACTGATGGACGACCCGAACGCCCGCTATCCGTTGTCCGCCACCACGCGCCTGTGGGAAATCGCGGTGCAGGTCAGCGGCGATCCGGCAATCGGCTTGCGGGTGTCGCGGTTCGTCAGCCCCACGACCTTTCACGCACTGGGCTATGCGTTAGTGGCCAGCGGCAGCCTGCGGGAAGTGTTCGAGCGGATCGTGCGTTATCACCAGGTGGTCAGCGACGCGCTGGAACTGGAGCTGACCCGCACCGAGGACCGCTACCGCTTTCGCCTGAAAATCCCGGCCGGCAATCCGGCGCCCGCCTTCGAAGCCATCGACGCCTTTGCCGCCATCTACGTACGCACCTGCCGCAATCGCCTGGGCCGCGACTACGCGCCACTGGCGGTGTACCTGCGTCGCCCGGAACCGGTCGATGCGCATCAATGGCACAAGGTGTTCCGCTCGCCGGTGCACTTTTGCGCCGAAGAAGACCGGATCGAATTCGCCCTCACCGACTTCGACAGCCACCTCGACGACGCCAACCCGGAACTGGCCGAGCACAACGAAGCGGTGCTCAAACGCACCCTCGCCCAGCTCAAACCGCTGACCTGGGAGCGCAAGGTGCGCGACGCCATCGAAGAACAACTGCCCGAAGGCGAACCCAGCGCCGAACGCATCGCCCAGGCCCTGCACCTGAGCCTGCGCAGCCTGCAACGGCATCTGGCAGACGAGGGTTGTCGCTTCGACACCCTGCTGAATGAAAGCCGCGAAAACCTCGCGCTGCTGCACCTGCGCGATCCGCAATGCTCGCTGAGCGAGGTCAGTTACCTGTTGGGATTTGCCGACACCAGCAGCTTCAGCCGCGCGTTCAAACGCTGGACGGGGATGACGCCGGGGCAGTTTCGGGATCAGTTGCGCTGAGCGCAAATGGGTCGCTCAACCCTTGGTCAGACTGCGCTCAATCCCGGATTCCCACTGCTCGATCATTGCCGTACCTACCTCGGCGAACGCCTGATGGGTTCGGCAATGCTCAAGCATTTCCGCCATCGCCGTCTGCATGCCATGAACAACCTGCTGCAGTAGTTCATTGCACCGGCCTTCAGTGAGATTGCACGCCGTACGGCCGAAGCGCATCAGCGCCTTGTACTTGGGCCATGCCTTCGACCCGCCCAACAGCAAGGCCAGGCTGTCGTTCCTGATGTAAACCGATGTGGTGATGATGTCGTAAGCCGGGGCTAGCCGGATCGAAGCCTGCGCGCCGCAATGGTCATACAGCACACCGAAGTTCTTCAGATGCGCATCGCCGTTTTTCAGTCCCGCTGACAGCGCCACGATCTTGAAAAAAGCTTCCAGCGCCTGACTCAACAGCGCAGGAGAAACAAAGGCTTTGATCTGTCGGGCAGCGCCTTCGTAAGAACCATCGTATTTGGCTCTGGAAGGCCAGCCATTGAGTACGCAAAAGTCCTCGAAACCCAGATAGCCATGCTCAGTCAGGTCAAAACGCTCGACCACCAGAAACTTGCCCTGCTCACTCAATTCAAACTTTGGCACTTCAAGTCCGCTAAGCGCTGCGGCGCGCATACAGAAGTATTCGTTGGTCGCCAGCTCGGGAAACTCTTCGGGACGGAAGGCTTTGACCAGATGTGTGGAGCCTCGGTGAATCGGGTAAAGAGCGGCTGTCACACCATCGCGTACCAACACCTTAGGCTGCACGCCTGAAACACCGGAATACTGGCCATGTTTGTGCAACAGATTGTCAAACAAGCCATGAACGCCGTCATGTATCAAAAGATCGGACAATAACGTTTCGGGCTGATGATCTGTGACCGATTCGCAGGCTACTGCCAGCCGTCCTAGCTGACTTGAACCCACTATTGCCAGCAACGCAAAAGCATCGAAGTCACGAACTGCTTCGCCGAAGCGTCGAATCAATTCATCGCGCAATGCCCCTTCTGGCAAGTTCATCTCGAAAATCGGATGAACACCTCGCTCCCAGCCGTAGTTTTCCATCCGAGCTGACATCGTTAGCGAAACAGCATTCTCAGCGTTCACGCCCTCACAGTATCTGAACACGCTCTCCATGCCGGACTGCCCACGAACGAGTGTCCCTACGGAGCTATCAGCGACGGTGATTTCCAAACCCCGAATCAAATCAATCATGAGAATTCACCCTCCTCGGTGCATCAAGAGGGAAACCAAGCTCAAAAACTGTTCCCTTAACTTCACTACTCACCCGCACCCGCCCCCCATGCAACTGCATGATCGACTGCACGATTGCCAGTCCCAATCCGCCGGAGTCTCCTGGCTCCGCGCGGGACGGGTCGACGCGGTAGAAGCGGTCGAACAGTTTGCCCAGATGTTCATCCGCGATAACCGGGCCGTGGTTGTGGACCTGCAGCCAGCACAGGCCTGGCTCATCGCGTCGGCGCAGGCTGATGACCGAATCGGCGTCGGCATGGCGTACGGCGTTGGCCAACAGGTTGCCCAAGGCGCGTTGCAGCAGTTGCTGATCCGCCAGCAATTCTCCGCTGAACGTGTTTTCCAGACGGATTCCCCGGTCATCGGCCAGGGCTTCGAAGTAGTCGCATAACTCATCGCCGATTTCGTGCAACTTCAGCGTGCGCAGATCGAGTGCTCGCTCAGCCTGCTCGGCGCGAGCGAGAAACATCAGGTTCTCGGCCATGCGCTTGAGCCGTTCGAACTCTTCCATGTTCGACGCCAGCACTTCCTGATACTCGGTGCTGCTGCGCGGGTAATTCAGTGCCTGGCCGTTGCTCGCGAGCAAGGTGTGCAACGGCGTGCGGATTTCGTGGGCGAGGTCGGCGGAAAACTGTGAGAGGCGCTGGAAGCCGTCGTCCAGCCGCACCAGCATGCCGTTCAGCGCGTGCACCGGTTCCAGCAATTCCGCTGGCGTGCCGGCGGTAGGAACGCGTTGGTCGAGGCTGCGCAGGTCGATGCCGCGCAGCGCTTCACTCAGCTTGCGCAGAGGGCGCAAGCCTCGGCGCAACAGCACCAGACCCAAGGTGAAGGCAAGCAAGGCGCCAAGGCCGACGGCCAGATACAAGCGCAGGCGATAGCTGCCGAGCATCTGTTCGCGCTCGCTCAGCACCTTGCCGGCAATCACGGTCAGCGCTTCGCCGTTCGGCCCTTGGGCCTGACCTGACAGCAGGGCCAGCTCGACACCGTCCGCCGCCTGCCAGGTCAGCACATCACGGCGTTGCGGCGGCTGATCCCGGGGGATGGCCTGCACGGGCGGCAGTGCGCGCTGGCGAGGGTTGATCGTGATCACATTCGAGCCGTCCGCGCGTTGCACCAGCAGCAGACTGTCGAGGTTGCCCAGCATGTTCTGGTACAGCCGTGGCCGCGCCTGCAGGGCGTCGAGGCTGTCGCTGTCGGCGAGCAGCGCGCGCACCTGTTCCAGGCGACCGAGTAACGCCATGTCGTCGCGCCAGGCGATTTCCGAGGCCAGCGAGCGATACAGGAACACGCCAATCGCGCTGAGTACCAACGCACAGACAGCAGCGAACGCCAGGGCCAGGCGCCAGGCGATGGATCTAGCGCGCATCGTCGGGCGCTTCGAGTTGATAGCCGACCCCGCGCACGGTGTGGATCAGTTTGGGCATGTATGGATCATCGACTTTCGAACGCAGCCGACGCACCGCGACTTCGACCATGTTGGTATCGCTGTCGAAATTCAGGTTCCACACCTGCGAAGCGATCAGCGTGCGCGACAGCACCTCACCTTGGCGGCTGGCGAGCAAATGCAGGAGGGCGAATTCCTTGTTGGTCAGGGCGATGCGCTGGCCGCCCCGGCTGACCCGGCGGCGCAGCACGTCGATTTCCAGGTCGGCGATGCTGTACGACTCGGCCTCGCGCATCGGCCCGCGCCGCAACAACGTGCGCACCCGCGCGAGCAATTCGGCGAAGGCGAACGGCTTGAGCAAATAGTCATCGGCCCCCAGTTCGAGGCCGCGCACGCGGTCTTCGATGGCGTCCTTCGCCGTCAGGAACAGCACCGGCGTGGCGCCGCGCTGGCGGATCAGCTGCAGCAGTTGCCAGCCGTTGAGGCCCGGCAGCATCACGTCGAGGATGATCAGGTCATATTCCTGCTGCTCAATAAAGTAGCGACCGTCGAGGCCATTCAGCGCCACGTCCACGGCAAAACCCGACTCACCCAGCCCTTTGGCGATGAAGTTCGCGGTTTTGGCTTCATCTTCTACGACCAGCAAACGCATGGCACACCTCGATTGATCAGAGACACAGGCTAGGCCCCTTCGGCGACGTTGCCCATTACAAACTTGTAATCCGACTGACGAGGTTTCGACGGGGACCGGCGGATAAGGTGGTGGCCTTCGCTTCAGGAGCCTGTCCATGACCGCTAAATACTTGATCGCCAGCCTGGCAATCAGCTTCGGCACCGCCGCAATCGCCGCGCCTGATCTGCCCCATCACGCCGACCTCGATCTGAAAACCGCACGGCTGCTGGCCGACACAGCGCTGGAAACCTGCACCGGCACGGTGTCGGTGCTCGACCGTGGCGGCAACCTGTTGGTGATCCTGCGCGGCGACGGTATTGGCCCACACAACACCGCCGCCAGCCAACGCAAGGCCTACACCGCGCTATCGACGAAATCCCCGACCCGATTGTTTGCCGAGCGCGCCCGCAACAACCCGGAAACCGCCAACCTCAACACCCTCGATGAGTTGCTGTTGCTAGGCGGTGGCATCCCTCTGTTTGCCGGGAAAGAACTGGTCGGCGCCATGGGCGTGGCCGGTTCCGGCGGCGGCGAGCAGGACGAAAACTGCGCAATCAAGGCTGCCGACATCGTCGGCCTGTCCATCAACCGTACTTGACCCCAGGAGCATCACCATGACCCCACTGCGCATGACTTTCACCGCGCTTGGCCTGAGCGCTTTTTCGAGCCTGGCGCTGGCCGCCGGCAACCCGCTGAGCGTACACGTACTCAATCTGGAAAACGGCCTGCCGTCGTCGGGCATCAACGTGACGCTGGAGCGCCATGTCGGCCAGGACTGGCAGCCGCTGGCGCAGGGCACCACCAATGAACAGGGGCGGATCGCCGAACTGTTCCCGGCGAACAAACCGTTCGAAGCCGGTGAGTATCGGGTGGTGTTCAAGACCGGTGAGTACTTCGAGAAGACCAAGCACGAGACGTTTTTCCCGGAGATTCCGGTGATCTTTAAAGTGAAGCAGACGGATCAGCACTACCACATTCCGCTGCTGCTGAGCCCTTATGGCTTCTCCACTTATCGCGGTTCGTAAAAACAACATCGATCCAATGTGGGAGCGGGCAAGCCCGCTCCCACAGGGAAACCCGTGTTCTTCAGAGGGTCGCCAGCGCGCGCAGTCGCACAGCGTCGAGGATTTCGATCTCGCCATAACTCAAGCCGATAATCCCCTGCCCCTGCAACTCCTTGAGGATCTGGTTGGTGGTCTGCCGCGACAGCGACAGCATCGACGCCAACTGCTCCTGAGGCAGTTGCAGCACGCGGCGCGGCGGGTCCAGTTCGCCATAGCCCTCGGCGATCATCAGCAAGCGATGAGCCAGACGTGCCGGGGCCGGCAGCAGGCTCAGCTGTTCGAGGTTGATGAAGGTCAGGCGCAGCTTGTGGCTCATCAACAGAGCGAGATGCCGCCAATAAACAGGTTGCTCGTCGAGCAGTTTCAGCAGCGTGGCCTGGGGAATGTTCAGCAGCGTGCAGGGCCCGACCGCGTAGGCATCGTGGGTGCGGGGCTGGCCGTCGAACAGGCAGATTTCGCCGAACCAGTGCGGCGCCTCCACCAGACTCAGCAACGCCTCCTTGCCCTGCTCGCTGACCGCGCCGATGCGTACCGCGCCATCGAGCACCGCGTACAGCCCGCACGGCGCATCTCCGCGCTTGAACAAGCGCTGCCCCGCCGCCAGCCGCCGCTCCCGGGCCGCCGCCAGCAGACTATCCTGAAAGGACGAGGGCAGATGACTGAACCATTGCCCGGTCAGCAGGCGCTCACGCCAGACCTTATCCATGCGTTCTCCGAAAGATTGTCGCCTGCCTGACAGAGCGAGCCGTGAACCCGGGGCATGATTCGATCACCCTACAGGAGGAACAACAATGAAAAGCCTCGTCGATCATTTGAGTCAATACGCCGCTTACCACCGTGACCCGCGCAATATCGCCAGCCACTTTATCGGGATTCCGCTGATTGTGGTGGCGGTGGCCGTGCTGTTGTCGCGGCCGGAATGGTCGGTGGGCGGATTGTGGATTTCCCCGGCGGTGATCGCTGCCCTTGCTTCGGCGTGGTTTTACCTGCGTCTGGAGCTGAAGCTCGGGGTTCTGATGACCGTGTTGATGGGGCTGTCGGTCTGGGCCGGGCATGTCCTGGCGCAGCAGAGCACCATGGTCTGGCTGAGTGCAGGTCTGGCGATGTTCGTGATCGGCTGGGTGATCCAGTTTGTCGGACACCATTACGAGGGGCGCAAACCGGCGTTCGTCGATGACGTGAGCGGACTGATTGTCGGGCCGCTGTTTGTGGTGGCGGAACTGGCGTTCATGCTCGGGATGCGGCATGAGCTGAAAGAGCAGATCGAGGCGCGGGCGGGTGTGGTGCGGGTCAATCCGCATCGCGCGGCTGTCTGAACCACTGCCCGGCTCGCTCGTTCCCACGCTCTGCGTGGGAATGAATCCCGTGACGCTCCGCGTCACAGTGGACGCGGAGCGTCCATAGCGGCGTTCCCACGCAGAGCGTGGGAACGAGCGAGATCAAAGGCTGGCGACTTTCTGCCAGACCTTCGGCTTGAAGAACAACGTCTCCCCCTTGGCCAACCCGGTCAGGCTGTCGTGGTCTTTCACCACTTCCGCCTCGATCAGATCAGCCTGGCCCTCAACCTTCAACGTCACCCGCGTGGTCGCACCCAGCGGCCGGATATCGCGGACTTCAGCGGCGTGGTGATCCTCCAGTTCATGCCGCGACAGCGACACTTCGTGCGGGCGGAACAGCACGTGATTGTCATCGCCCAGATGCAGACGGTTCGAGTCGCCGAGGAAGTGATAGACGAAATCGCTGGCCGGGTTTTCGTAGACGTCGCCCGGTGAGCCGATCTGCTCGATCACACCCTTGTTCATCACCACGATGCGGTCAGCCACTTCCATCGCCTCTTCCTGGTCGTGGGTCACGAACACCGAGGTCAGGTTGATGTCTTCGTGCAGGCGCGCCAGCCAGCGGCGCAGCTCTTTACGCACCTTGGCGTCGAGGGCGCCGAACGGCTCATCGAGCAGCAGCACTTTCGGCTCTACCGCCAGGGCGCGGGCCAGGGCGATACGCTGACGCTGGCCGCCGGACAGTTGCTCCGGATAACGATCCGACAGCCAGTCCAGTTGCACCATATTCAGCAGCTCGTGGACCTTGGTCGCGATCTGGCTTTCGTTCGGGCGCTGGTTTTTCGGTTTCATGCGCAGGCCGAACGCGACGTTGTCGAACACGGTCATGTGGCGGAACAGGGCGTAGTGCTGGAACACGAAACCGACGTTGCGATCCCGCACGTCGTGGCCGGACACGTCCTCGCCGTGGAACACGATGTTGCCGTTATCCGGGGTTTCCAGACCGGCAATGATGCGCAGCAAGGTGGTCTTGCCGCAGCCGGACGGGCCGAGCAGCGCCACCAGTTCACCGCTGTGGATGTCCAGGCTGATGTTGTCCAGCGCCTTGAACGCATTGAAATTCTTGCTGACGTTACGCACTTCGATCGACATGAATTATTCCTCCGCGGCGCTGGCGCGCAGGCGGTTGATACGGTTTTCGCTCCACTGCTTGAGCAGCAGGATGAAGAGCGCCAGGATCAGCAACAGGCTCGCCACGGCGAACGCGGCCACGTGGTTGTATTCGTTGTAGAGGATCTCGACGTGCAGCGGCAAGGTGTTGGTCACCCCGCGAATGTGCCCGGAAACCACCGACACCGCACCGAACTCACCCATGGCCCGCGCGGTACACAGCACCACGCCATAGATCAGGCCCCATTTGATGTTGGGGACGGTCACATGCCAGAACATCTGCCAGCCATTGGCGCCGAGCAGGCGCGCGGCTTCCTCTTCCTGAGTGCCTTGTTCCTGCATCAGCGGGATCAGTTCACGGGCCACAAACGGCACGGTGACGAAGATCGTCGCCAGCACGATGCCCGGCAGGGCGAAGACGATCTGGATGTCGTGATCCTGCAGCCACGGCCCGAACAGGCCCTGGGCGCCGAACATCAACACGTAGACCAGACCGGCGATCACCGGTGATACCGAGAACGGCAGGTCGATCAGCGTCACCAGCATGCTCTTGCCGCGGAACGAGTACTTGCTCACGCACCACGCGGCACTGACACCGAACACCAGGTTCAGCGGCACCGACACCAGCACCGCGATCACGGTGAGTTTCAGCGCCGACAAGGCATCCGGTTCAAAGATCGCAGTGAAGAATGCACCGAGGCCGTTCTTCAATCCCTGCGACACCACGATGAACAGCGGCAGCAGCAGAAACAGGAAGAAAATCAGCCAGCCGAGGCCGATCAGGATCCGCCGCGAAGTGGCGCTGCCACGGCGGGCGGCGTTGGCCGAGGAAGCGGCCGCAATAGACGATTGGGACATGGTTCGCGCCTCCTTATGGGGTTTCGATGCGCCGCTGCAGCAAGTTGATCAGCAGCAACAGGACGAAGGAAACCACCAGCATCAACACGCCGATGGAGGTAGCGCCGGTGTAATCGTACTGGTCGAGCTTGACCATGATCAGCAGCGGCAGGATCTCGGTTTTCATCGGCATGTTGCCGGCGATGAATATCACCGAACCGTACTCGCCGACGCCCCGGGCGAACGCCAGGGCGAAACCGGTCAGCCAGGCCGGCAACAGCGCCGGCAGCAGAATGTGGCGAAACACCTGCAACGGTTTGGCACCGAGGCATGCGGCCGCTTCTTCGACTTCACGCGGGATGTCGGCCAGCACCGGCTGCACCGTGCGCACCACGAACGGCAGCGTCACGAAGGTCAGCGCCAGGGTGATTCCGAGTGGGGTGTAGGCGATTTTGAAACCGAGGTCGGCGGCGAACTGCCCGACCAGTCCGGTCGGGGTGTACAGCGCCGTCAGCGCAATACCGGCCACCGCGGTCGGCAGGGCGAACGGCAGATCGATCATCGCGTCGATCACCTTGCGCCCCGGGAACGTGTAACGCACCAGCACCCAGGCCAGCAACGTGCCGATGATGCCGTTGATGATCGCGGCGCACAGCGCGGTGCCGAAGCTCAGCTTCAATGCGGCGAGCACGCGGGGCGCGGAGATGATCGTCCAGAACTGATCCCAGGTGAGTTGGGCGGCGTGGACGAACATCGCCGCCAGCGGGATAAGCACAATCAGGCTGAGGTACACCAAGGTGTAGCCCAGCGTCAGCCCGAAGCCGGGTATGACGGGGGAGATACGACGCGACATAAAAGTCCTTGGTTTGAGAACGCGCAAAGCCCCGAACATAAATCCGGGGCTCGTTTTAGGCTATTGAAACTTACTGCGCCTGATAGATCTGGTCGAACACGCCACCGTCGTTGAAGAATTTCGGCTGTGCGGTTTTCCAGCCGCCGAAGTCCTTGTCAATGGTCACCAGTTCCAGTTTCGGGAACTGCTGGGCGTACTTGGCTGCCACGTCCTTGTCACGCGGGCGGTAGAAGTTCTTCGCCGCGATTTCCTGACCGGCCGGGCTGTACAGGTGCTTGAGGTAGGCTTCGGCGATCTGCTCGTTGCCCTTCTTCTCGGCGTTCTTGTCGACCACAGCCACCGGTGGTTCGGCGAGGATCGACAGCGAAGGCACGACGATGTCGAACTTGTCCTTGCCGCCGTCTTCTTTCAGCGCCAGGAAGGCTTCGTTTTCCCAGGCCAGCAACACGTCACCCTGACCGTTGTTGACGAAGGTGATGGTCGAGCCACGGGCGCCGGTGTCCAGAACCGGCACGTGCTTGAACAGGGTCTGTACGTATTCCTTGGCTTTGGCTTCGTTGCCGCCGTTGGCTTTCAGACCGTAGGCCCACGCCGCGAGGAAGTTCCAGCGCGCACCGCCGGAGGTTTTCGGGTTCGGGGTGATCACCGAGACGTCATTCTTGATCAGATCGCCCCAGTCCTTGATGCCTTTCGGGTTGCCCTTGCGCACCAGGAACACGATGGTCGAGGTGTAAGGAGTGCTGGCGTCCGGCAGACGCTTCTGCCAGTCGGCCGGCAGGGTCTTGCCGAGCTTGGCGATTTCGTCGATGTCGCCGGCCAGGGCCAGGGTCACGACGTCGGCGCGCAGACCGTCGATCACCGCACGGCCCTGCTTACCCGAACCGCCGTGGGATTGCTGGATTTTCACAGTGTCGCCGGCGTGCTCCGACTGCCAGTACTTCACGAATTCGGCGTTGTAATCCTGATACAGCTCGCGCGTCGGGTCATACGACACGTTGAGCAGTTCGTAATCCTTGGCAACCGCGGAACCGGCAAACACAGCACTGGCCAGGGCGGCCAAAGCGTAACGGCGAATCGACGACATGGTGAAAGCTCCTGGAATTCTTGGTGGTGGCTTTTTCTTATGGATTGCGAAAATCGGGTTGCCTGTAAAGATCACCGCCTGCGCCCACTCTTGCATTGATCCCCGGCAAGAGCGGGCGCAGGCTGGAATCTTTCTGGATTCAGCTCGGTTTGTTGCCCGGTTGCTGCAAGCGGAATTTCTCTTTGCGTTCGATCTGGACCACCTGGGCGTTATGCACAGTGATTTCCACCGCGCCGAAACGCAGGTCGCGCAAGGCGCTCTGGATTTCGCGCAAAATGGTGCTTTCGTCCTGACCGTCAACGCTACGCAGGGATGCGCTCATGGTGCTGCTCCTTTGTATGGGATATGCCTGGCAGTGGGCGGCACTGCGTTCGGCGTGGGAGCAATATAAGAGAGCTTTGGATATTCTTAAAAAGACTATTTAAGAATGTTTATATAACTGGAAAACATTATGTGATGCAGCAAGGGTTTGCGGCGGATTTGCCCGCCGGCAAACCCGCCGTACGCCGTCATCAACCGATCAAGGGCGCCCGGTTCCAGTCGATTTGCGCTTCCGGGACCGGCCGCCCAAACCAGTAGCCCTGCCCCAGATCACAGGCCTGCTCCAGCAGGAACGCGGCCTGTTCCACCTGCTCGATGCCCTCGGCATGCACCTGCATGCCCATGCTGCGGGCCAGGGCGATGATCACCCGGACGATCGCCGCATCGTCCTCGTCCCACGGCAGGCCGGCGACGAAACCCTGATCGATCTTGAGCTTCTGCACCGGCAGGCGCTTGAGCCGCAGCAACGACGAATAACCGGTGCCGAAGTCATCGATGGCCAGACGAATGCCCAGCTCGCGCAAACGATGCATCTGTTCCAGCGCGACTTCCGGATCGTCCATCACCGCGCTTTCGGTGACTTCCAGCTCCAGATAGGCCGGATCCAGGCCGGTCTCGTGCAGCACCTGCGCCACCTGCTGATACAACTCGCGGCGAGCAAATAACCGCGAGGACACGTTCACCGCGACAAACGACAGCACCACCCCGGCCTGCTGCCATTGGCACATCTGCCGGCAGGCCTGCTGCATGACCCAGGCGTCGATTTCCGAGATCAGCCCGGTACGCTCGGCAATCGGGATGAACTCCGCCGGCGACACCAGGCCCCGCTGCGGATGCTCCCAACGCACCAGCGCCTCGACGCCGATCAGGCGACTGGTTTGCAGGTCGTGCACCGGTTGGTAGTAGACCCGCAGTTCCTGCTGCTCCAGCGCGCGGCGCAACTCGAAGGCGATTTCGACCCGCTGCTGGGCGTGAGCCGTGAGTTCTTCGGTGTACAGCGCGTAGCCATTGCGGCCGCTGCTCTTGGCCTTGAACAGTGCCGCATCGGCGTTGCGCAACAGCTGTTCGGCGCTCAGTGCATCGCTGGGAAACAGGCTGATGCCGAGGCTGGCGTTGATGAACAGTTCATGGCCGTCGAGGCAGAACGGCTCCTTGAGCGCATCGAGAATACGCTGAGCCAGCGCTGCCGCCTGTGCCGGCTGTGGACAACTTTCCAGCAGAACCGCGAATTCATCGCCGCCCAGCCGCGCCAGGGTGATGCCCGGCCCGAACAACCCCTGCAAACGCGCGGCGACGGCCTTGAGCAAACGGTCACCAATGGTGTGACCGAGGCTGTCGTTGATCAGTTTGAAATGGTCCAGATCGATCATCAGCAATGCGCAGCCGCGCTTGTGGGTCTGCGCCGATGCCAGCGCCTGTTCGGCGCGGTCGCTGAACAGCAGGCGGTTGGGCAGGTCGGTCAGCGGATCGTGGTGGGCCAGGTGCTTGAGTTCGTGCTCGGAATCCTTGATCGCGCTGATGTCGGAAAACACCGCGACGTAATGGCTGAGACGGTTGTCATCGTCACGAATGACCCGGATCGTCTGCCATTGCGGGTAGATTTCACCGCTCTTGCGCCGGTTCCAGATCTCGCCGCTCCATTCGTCCCGCGCCTGTAAAGAAGCGAACATCGCCTGATAGAACCCCGGCGGATGGTGCCCGGACTTGAACATGCTGGGCTGCTGGCCGATGACTTCATCGCGCTGATAACCGGTGATTTCCATGAACGCGCGATTGACGTGCACGATCAGCCCCTGCCGGTCCGTGACCAGCACGCCTTCGCGTGTGCAATCGAATACCGCAGCGGCCTGACGCAGGCGTTCGCGATCCGCCTGGCGTTCACGCAATCGGGCGCCGATGCCCAGGCATTCGAACAGCCGCGCCCGGGCCAGGAAGATCAACCCGGCGCTGAGCGCCACGAACAAGTAGCCGTTGATCAGTTGCCAGCGCAGCAACTCGTCAGAGCTATCGAAGAAACTGTTCAATAAATAACCAGTACCTTGCAGCCAGACCACGGCAAGGACCAGGTAAAGCAGCGCTGCACGCAAGGCATCGCGGTATGTGGCAGACATTCGGCCGTCCATGTCCCTACAAAAATGTCGGGATTATAGGTCAAGAAACATCCAGCCATCTCTTATCTGAAAGGGCGACTGGTTTTATCTGTGTGCTTGGTGATAATGCAACGGCTGTTTTTTTCTTTATCGAGGGCCCTATAGCCTATGTGGTACGAAGGTTTTCTTGGCTTGTCGGCCTGGTCGCTGGTCGCCGTCACCCTGGTGATGACCCACGTGACGATCGTTGCCGTCACGGTCTACTTGCACCGCTACTCGGCCCATCGCTCCCTGGAGCTGAATGCCGGCCTGAAGCATTTCTTCCGTTTCTGGCTGTGGCTGACCACGGCGCAGAACACCCGCGAGTGGACTGCCATCCACCGCAAACACCACGCCAAATGCGAAACCGAAGACGACCCGCACAGCCCGGTCGTCAAGGGTCTTTCCACCGTCTTGCGCAAAGGTGCCGAGCTGTACCGCGAAGAAGCGCAGAACCCGGAAACCCTGCGCATCTACGGCAAGAACTGCCCCGAAGACTGGATCGAGCGCAACCTCTACAGCCGCTACCGGCTGCTGGGCGTGGCGATCATGGCCGTCGTCGACCTGCTGCTGTTCGGCACCATCGGCATCACCATCTGGGCGATCCAGATGATGTGGATCCCGGTCTGGGCGGCCGGCGTGGTCAACGGTCTCGGCCATGCCGTCGGCTACCGCAACTTCGAATGCCGCGACGCGGCGACCAATCTGGTGCCTTGGGGCATCCTGATCGGCGGCGAAGAACTGCACAACAACCATCACACCTACCCCAACTCGGCCAAGCTGTCGGTCAAGAAGTGGGAGTTCGACCTCGGCTGGGCCTGGATCCAGGTCTTCAGCTTCCTGCGTCTGGCCAAGGTCCAGCGTGTTGCCCCGATCGCCCACCGCGTCGAAGGCAAGGGCAGCCTGGACATGGACACCGCCATGGCGATCCTCAACAACCGCTTCCAGATCATGGCCCAGTACCGCAAGCTGGTGATCGGCCCGCTGGTCAAGCAGGAACTGGCCAAGGTCGATCATTCGGTACGCCACCAGTTCCACCGGGCCAAACGCCTGCTCTCGCGGGAAACCAGTCTGCTGGAAGATCGCCACCACGCGCGCATCCAGAACATGCTCGAGCACAGCCAGGCGCTGAAGGTAATCTACGAGAAACGTCTGGCCCTGCAGCAGATCTGGGTCAAGACCAGCGCAAATGGCCACGACATGCTCGCCGCCATCAAGGAATGGGTACACGAGGCCGAGGCCAGCGGCATCCAGTCCCTGCGCGAATTCGCTGACCAGTTGAAAACCTACTCGCTGCGCCCTGTCGCCGCCTGAGTGCCGTTGATCGGTGCGCCCGGTTCCCGGGCGCACCCTTCGGAACTTCACCCTCGATCCCCTATCTCAAAGACACTTCGCCACCCCCGGCGGGTTTTCCCGTGGCCGTTGTCGATTGATCGGCACGCCCTTTGAGATTCGTGTCGATGGTCAACAACAATCAAAAAGACTCATCCCCTCCCCAGTGGCCCGAGGCCGCGCAAACCCTGATGGCATTGATGCACGCCCAGGGCGAAGTCGCCCGGCTCAGCGAACGCGAGCAGCTGTTCAGTTCGCTGCTGGTCAGCGTCAACGCCGTGCTTTGGGCCTTCAACTGGGAAACCCGTCAGGTGTTGTACGTCAGCCCCGCTTACGAGCGGATCTTCGGTCGTTCCGCGGGCCTGTTGCTGGCCGACTACAACCAGTGGCGCGACAGCATCTACCCGGATGATCTGGAATACGCCGAACGCAGCCTCGCCGAAGTGCTGCACAAAGGCGCCGTGGAAGACCGTGAATACCGGATCATCGCCGCCGACGGCCAGGTTCGCTGGGTCAGCGACAAGTGCTTCATCAATCGTCAGGACGAACCGGGGCAACCGGTGATCATCGTCGGCATCGCCGAAGACATCACCGACAAGAAGCAGATGGAAACCGAACTGCAACGCCTGGCCACCACCGACGTGCTGACCCAGAGCAGCAATCGCCGGCACTTCTTCGAATGCGCCCACCGGGAATTTGAACAAGCCCGCCTGCAAGGCGCGCAAATGGCATTCCTGCTGCTGGACATCGATGACTTCAAAGTGATCAACGACACCTACGGCCACCCGGAAGGCGACAACGTGCTGCAACGAATCGCCGAATGCGGTCGTGCCTCGTTACGCCGGGGAGACCTGTTCGGGCGGATTGGCGGTGAGGAATTCGCTGCGGTTTTCCCGGGCTGTGCGCCGGACATGGCGATGCAGGTGGCCAAACGGCTGCAACGGGAAATCCAGCGGCTGAGTTTCAATCACGGTGAACAGACGTTCGGTATCACCGTCAGCCAGGGCCTGACCAGCCTCACCCCGGAAGATGAAAGCCTCGACACCCTGTTCGCCCGCGCAGACGCGGCGATGTACGAGGCCAAACGGCAGGGCAAGAACCGGATCATTTCCGCCTGATTCAAGAGCGGATGCGCAATCAAGCCGCTATTTGCGCATCCGCATCAGCTCCGGCAAGCCGATTTTGAGCAAGCGCGCCGTGCGGCTCTTCGCCAGCTCCTCAACGCCCTCATGCTCGGTCAGCCGCGCCATCTGCGCCGCCATGTTCATCACCAATGCCTCGCGGGAATACACCCCGCCACCGAGCTGGTAGACCGAGGCAATCAGCTCGCGCAACTCCAGCGGCAAACGCCAGCGAGTGCGCAGCGCCGAGCCATACGCCGCACCGAATTCGGCCAGCGCATCGCCGACTTCTTCCAGTTCATCCAGCTCGCCGCCGGCCTGCTTCCACTCTTGAAGACAACGCAGCAACGCCAGATCGCCGAGGCGATGGAGCATCCCGGCGCAGTAGCAGCGTTCCTGATCCAGATCGAGCAGACGCGCCAAGGTGCGGGCGTATTCGGCGGTGTGCAACGACAGGCCCCAATAACGCTCGGCGTAATCGGCCAGGCATGGGTCGCTGAGCCGGGCGCTGCGCTTGAGTGCCAAACCAAGGATCAGGTTCATGCTTTGGCCGGTGCCCAGGCGATGCAGCGCCTGCGCCAGGGTCTGTACTGGCGCACCGTGGTGCTGGGCGGCGCTGTTGGCGGCGGCGATCAACACGGCGGTGATCTGCGGGTCGGTGCGAATTTCCTCTTCCAGCAGCTTCAGATCCAGGCCGTTGGGATTGAGGCTGCGCTTGACCGCCACTTGCACGTCGGTCATCAGCGGCGCGCCGTCGGCCTGCTCGCGGCGACGTTCGAGGAACACCGACAATGTCATGCCCGGCGCCAGCGCCGGTACTTCGCAGAACACTTCCTCACCGGCGTTCAGCAGCAGCCCCTGCAAACGCTCGGTCAGGCTTTCCATGTTCAGGGGTTTGGCCAGGTAGGCGGTCGGCGCCAGCGGCAAGGCTTCGCGCACGCTGGCGCTGTCGTTGCGACTGCTCATCAGAATGAACGGCAGCGGCGGATTGCGTTTGCGCTGGCGCACGCTGCGCAACACGTTCAAGCCATCGACGCCGGGCAACTCCCAGTCGACGATCGCCAGGTCATAGGGCACTTCGCTGAGCAGCGTCATTGCCTCCTGGCCATCGGCGCACAGATCCAGCCGCGCGTCGCAACGCACATTCAGCAACACTTGTTTGAGCAGGTCACGAGACCACGGGTCGGCCTCGGCAATCAGGACTCTTGGTACAGCGGGTAAATCGACGGCCGTCATGCTCGCCCTCCCTTGCAATGCTTGAACCTTAGCCAATGCTGGCGTTTCGGTACAACCTGAAAACCGCGCAGGTGTTTCTCCCGGCATGAAAAAACCCGCCGAAGCGGGTTTTTTGTCGATCCGATCACACGGTGCTACGGATTACAGCTCCGAGAAGCACTCTTCGATGATCGCCAGGCCTTTGTCCAGTTGCTCGTCCGGCGAGGTCAGCGGTACCAGGACGCGCAGCACGTTGCCGTAGGTGCCGCAGGACAGCAGGATCAGGCCCTTGTCACGCGCCTTGGCCACGACAGCAGCAACGGCGGTCGGGTTTGGCTTGTGGCTGTCGCCGTTTTCGAACAGCTCGACTGCGATCATGGCGCCCAGGGCACGGACTTCGCCGATCACCGGGTACTTGGCCTGGATGGCTTTCAGGCCGGTGACCAGACGCTCGCCGACAGCCTTGCAGCGGTCCAGCAGTTTTTCTTCTTCGAACACTTCCATCACGGCCAGGGCCGCGGCGCAAGCGATCGGGCTACCGGCGTAGGTGCCGCCCAGGCCGCCTGGCGCGATGGCGTCCATGTATTCGGCCTTGCCGCAGACACCGGCCAGCGGGAAGCCGCCAGCGATGGATTTGGCGAAAGTGGTCAGGTCGGCAGCAACGCCCATCTGTTCCATGGCGAAGAACGTGCCGGTACGGCCAGCGCCGGTCTGCACTTCGTCAGCGATCAGCAGGATGCCGTGCTGGTCGCACAGGGCGCGCAGACGCTTCATGAATTCTTTCGGTGCGACGTAGAAACCACCTTCACCCTGCACAGGCTCGATGATGATCGCGGCGATGTCTTTCGGCTCGGCGTCGTTCTTGAAGATGCGCTCGATGGAAGCGATCGAGTCGTCGATGCTCACGCCGTGCAGTTCGTTCGGGTACAGCGCGCGGAAGATGCCGCCTGGCATCAGGCCCATGCCGGCCGAGTAAGGCACGACTTTACCGGTCAGGCCCAGGGTCATCATGGTGCGACCGTGGTAAGCGCCGGTGAAGGCGATCACGCCAGCGCGGCCAGTGGCGGCACGGGCGATCTTGACGGCGTTTTCAACGGCTTCGGAACCGGTGGTCACCAGCAGGGTTTTCTTGGCGAAGTCGCCCGGTACGCGAGCGTTGATTTTCTCGCACAGTTCGACGTACGGCTCATAGGCCAGCACCTGGAAGCAGGTGTGGGTCAGCTTGTTGAGCTGCTCGGTCACGGCGGCGATGATTTTCGGGTGCACGTGGCCGGTGTTCAGTACGGCGATACCGCCGGCGAAGTCGATGAATTCACGACCTTCAACGTCGGTCACTGTCGCGTTCTTCGCGGACTCGGCGAAGATCGGGTGAATCTGGCCAACACCACGTGGAACAGCTGCGGTACGACGGGCCATCAGTTCAGCGTTAGTCTTGCTCATTACAGTCCTCATTCGCCGCTCATCGGGCGGCGTGGTTCAAGGATAAAGCGGGAGGAATCGGCGGTGGCAGCATGCGATGATCGACTGCCACGGCGTTCCCGGCCGCAGAGAAAATTCCGGTTTGAAACGACGCAAAGGGACAGCGCTCTCGTGCCCTTTGCGTTTACAGCGATCTTCTACCGAGGCTTAGATGCCCAGGCAGAGGTATTTGATTTCCAGGTAATCTTCGATGCCGTACTTGGAGCCTTCACGGCCCAGGCCCGAGGCCTTGATGCCGCCGAACGGCGCGACTTCGTTGGAGATCAGCCCGGTGTTGACGCCGACCATGCCGTATTCCAGGGCTTCAGCCACACGGAACACACGGCCCAGGTCGCGAGCGTAGAAGTACGAAGCCAGACCGAACTCGGTGTCGTTCGACATTGCGATCACGTCGGCTTCGTCTTTGAAGCGGAACAGCGGCGCCAGCGGACCGAAGGTTTCTTCCTTGGCCACCGCCGCGTCTTTCGGCACGTTGGTCAGGATGGTCGGCTCGAAGAAGTTGCCTTCCATCGGCTTGCCACCGGCCAGAACGGTTGCACCTTTGCTCACGGCGTCAGCAATGTGCTCTTGCACCTTGGCCACGGCTTTCTCGTCGATCAGCGGGCCGGTGGTGGTGCCTTCTTCCAGACCGTTGCCGATCTTCAGCTTGGCGACTGCCACTTTCAGCTTCTCGGCGAACGCGTCGTAGACCGAATCCTGAATGTACAGACGGTTGGCGCAGACGCAGGTCTGGCCGTTGTTGCGGTACTTGGAAATGATCGCGCCTTCGACGGCCTTATCCAGGTCCGCGTCGTCGAACACGATGAATGGCGCGTTGCCGCCCAGTTCCAGGGAGACTTTCTTGATGTCCTTGGCGCATTCCGACATCAGCTGACGACCGATTTCGGTCGAGCCGGTGAAGGACAGTTTGCGCACGATCGGGTTGCTGGTCAGCTCGCTGCCGATATCGCCGGCGCTGCCGGAGACCACGCTGAACACACCTTTAGGGATGCCGGCGCGCTGGGCCAGTTCGGCCAGAGCGAATGCGGAGAACGGCGTTTGCGAAGCCGGCTTGAGCACCATGGTGCAACCGGCGGCCAGCGCAGGACCTGCCTTACGAGTGATCATCGCCGCCGGGAAGTTCCACGGGGTGATGGCAGCGGTCACGCCGATCGGTTGTTTGATCACGATCAGGCGCTTGTCCGGCTGGTGGCCCGGAATCACGTCGCCGTAAATGCGCTTGGCTTCTTCGGCGAACCACTCGATGAACGAAGCGGCGTAAACGATTTCGCCCTTGGCTTCGGCCAGTGGTTTGCCTTGTTCGAGGGTCATCAGGCGAGCGAGGTCATCCTGGTTCTCGATCATCAGTTCGAACCAGCGACGCAGTTTGCCTGCACGCTCCTTGGCGGTCAGTGCACGCCAGGCCGGAAGCGCCTTGTCGGCGGCTTCGATGGCGCGGCGGGTTTCGGCAGCGCCCATCTTCGGCACGGTGCCCAGAATCTCGCCAGTGGCCGGGTTGTTGACCTTGATCGTCTGACCGTTGTCCGCGTCGACCCATGCGCCATCGATGAAGGCTTGCTGGCGGAACAACTGGGTGTCTTTAAGCTGCATGTCGGCTTTCCTTAACAGCACCGCGCAAGGCGCGGAGCAAAATTATGATTGTAGAAAGGCGCCTCGCAAGGCTGCCGTCAGGGAAATCATTTACCGGGCTGGCACAAAAATAGCGCACGACTCAAAACGCGTGCGGCTCAGCACCTGGATAAGGAGCGTTTGAAATCTCAAACGAATCCTAGGTTCAAAGGGGTTGGAGGACAATAGGGCGTTCGAAAAAAAGAACAAAAACGCCGCAATTGCTGAACATTTCAGATCAACGTACCCACAGCCCCGATCGCAGGGAAACCATAGAACAGCCTCCCCAAAGCGCCAAGCGAGCCTTTTGCAGGACGTTACAGCTTTATGGAATGCAGAGTTTTCCAACCGACACTTGCACTGACAATCCACGCCAAAACCCGGCATGGACGCCCCGAGCCGACCTAGGTATGATGTCGCCCGCTGCACCAGTAGCTCAGCTGGATAGAGTACTGCCCTCCGAAGGCAGGGGTCGTGGGTTCGAATCCCGCCTGGTGCGCCATGAACAAAACGAAAAAGCCCCGGACTGCAAGGTCCGGGGCTTTTTTGTGCCTGCTGGCTGGCGACTCACTCCGTCGTCCAGTCAAACTCGTCGTATTCATCATCGTCTTCATCGTCCTCGATCAAGTCATCATCGAGAACGTCTTCCTCCAGATCCTCTTCGGCCTGCTTGGCCAGAAGAAACTCCTTGCGACTCTCCGTCACTGCCCGCCGCAGTTCCTCACCCTTCACCGGGCAGTTGAGCATTTGGGCGATGCGGTCGATTTTTTGGGCCACGGCATCCTCCAGCGCATCGGCAATGACCCGATAGTGCGCGTTTTTGCGGGTCAATGCCAAATGGCGGATGGCTGATACGGTCAGTTCTTGCGGATTTTTTCCAGCCGCAGGTCGAGATTCACGTTCGGGTAGCGCTTGTGCAAGTTGTTGAACAGGGTGTCAGCCGCTTGCGACTGGCCGGACTCGCGCAGGCGCAGGACCTCGCGCAGTTGCGCGTCGAGACCGTTGACCGGGGCGGCGGCGCGCTTGCTGACCTTGGCTTCCTCCGCCGTGTCGGCGCTGATCGATTCGCTCTGCATCGGTGCAGCCATTTCCGCCATCGGCGCGGGTGCAGGCGCGGAAAGCCCGCCAGCGGGGGCCGACAACGATCGGGCCTCCTGGCGGGCCACGGGCGCGGCCGGTTTCGCGGCGGGGGCGAAATCGTATTGAGCGGCGGGCTCCGGCGCGCGCTGCACCAGCGACAGCATCAGCGCGATGCCGACCAGGCTGGCGAAAACCACCTGGTAGCGCGGTGTCTGGCAGGCCTTGAGCCAGCGTTGCCAGAGACTCTGCCGTGGCGCCGGGGTTTCACGGCGGGCGGCGTTGAGGATCAGCGCGTCGAGATGCGCCGGCGGTTCGGCGTTGTGCTGTTCGCGCACGTGCTTGAGCACTTGCTCTTCGGGTGTCGGGCGGGCGTCCGTCATGTCAGTACCTCCTCGGCCAGCAGCCGACGCAGTTTTTGCTGGGCGTAGCGCAAGCGGCTCTTGACGGTTTCCAGCGGTGTTTCGGTGAGGCTGGCGATTTGCGCCAGGTCGAGGTCGCCATGGGCGCGCAGCAGGAACACTTCGCGCTGGTCGGCGGGCAAGGATTGCAGGGCGCTCTCCAGGCGCTGGCTGTCGCGGCTGAGGTTGAGCAATTGTTCGGGATCGGAGGCGTCGTCGCTGACGGCGTGGAATTGCTCGTCATAGCTGTCATGCAGCGGTTGCCGGGCGCCGTGTTTGCGCCAGTGGTCGATCAGGCGATTGCGGGCAATCTGGAACAACCATGTACGAAAGGTCGCCCGGCCTTGTGGCTGACTGGCGCTGCGGATCAGGCTCAGCCAGGTCTCCTGGAACACCTCGTCGGCCAGTTCAGGTTTGCCGCTCAAACCGAGCAGAAACCGGTAAAGACTCTGCCGATGACGGGCGTACAGGATCTCGAACGCCCTGCCGTCACCCTCGCGATAACGGGCCAGCAGCGATTCGTCGCTGCTGGCCTCAAGGCTGTCGGCGGAGGTAAACAGCTGGGTGATGAAGCCTTTGAGGCGGCTCACTATTCAATCCGTCGCTCGGTGGAGATTGCGTTGGAGGCCGTGGACGTACGCAAGCTCTGCGCCAGCTCCACCAACTGCACGAACTCGCTGCGCAGGCCGAAGCGGTCATCGCCACGGGCACCGCGGGCCAGGGCTTCGGTGTCCTTGAGGCTGAAATCGCCGGTGTAGCGACCGTCCTTGAGTTGCTGGGAAAACGCGGCGACGGCGGCGGCGAAACGCAGATCCTCACTGGCCGGCGCCACCTGACTGGCAATCGGCCGCTCGATCAGCAGACTTTTCCCACCCTCAGGCTTTTGATATCGCACGCGTAGCATGGCCAATTCTCCTTTCTTCTCGGAAACCACTGCATCGGTTTTTCCGTAACGCAGCGGTTCCAGCCAGCCCTTCCCGCCTGTCGGGACAATTTCATACAACGCCGTCACCGTATGGCCTGCACCGATTTCACCGGCATCGACCTTGTCATTACTGAAATCCTCACGCTTCAACGCGCGGTTTTCGTAGCCGAGCAGCCGGTATTCGCTGACCTGCGCCGGGTTGAACTCGACCTGCAACTTGACGTTTTTCGCCACCACGGCGAGGGTCGAACCGAGTTGATCCACCAGCACCTTGCGCGCTTCGCGCAAGTTGTCGATGTAGGCGTAGTTGCCGTCACCGGCATCGGCCAGTTGTTCCATCAGGTGTTCATTGTAGTTATCCACACCAAAACCCAAGGTGGTCAGGGAAATCCCGGTCTTGCGTTTATCCACAGCCATTTGTTTCAGGCTGTCGAAGTCGCTGATGCCGACGTTGAAGTCGCCGTCGGTGGCCAACAGGATGCGGTTGATGCCGTTGGGGATGAACGCTTGCTGCGCCATCTGGTAAGCCAGTTCGATGCCTGAAGCGCCAGCGGTTGAGCCGCCGGCGGTCAATTGCTCGATGGCTGTGCGAATTTTCGCTTTTTCCCGTCCGGAAGTCGGCTCCAGCACCACTCTGGATTCGCCGGCATACACCACCAGCGAAACCCGATCCTGCTCGCGCAATTGATCGACCAGCAACTTCAGGGTGCTTTTGACCCGCGGCAAGCCTTCGGGGCGGTCCATCGAGCCGGACACATCCACCAGAAATACCAGATTGGCCGGGGCCAGTTCCGCCACCGCGCGATCGGAGGCCTTGATGCCGATGCGCAGCAAGCGGGTGTGCGGGTTCCACGGTGAAGCGGCCAGTTCGGTGGTCACGCCAAAGGGCGAGCCATCGCTCGGCAGCGCGTAGTCGTAGGGAAAGTAATTGACCATCTCCTCCAGCCGCACCGCGCCTTCCGGCGGCAGTCGACCCTGATTGAGCAGTCGCCGAACATTGGCGTAGGCGCCGGTGTCGACGTCGGCACTGAAGGTCGAGACCGGGGTTTCGGCGACGCTGTGGATCGGGTTGTCGGCCAGCTTGGCGTACTGCTCGCGTTGTTCGTCACGATAGCCTTGTGGATAACTTTCACTGGCCGGCATCGGTGCAAAACTGGCGATCGGCGCTGCCCGTACACTGCGTTTGGCCATCGCGCTGTCGGCCATCACCGCTTCAGGCTGCACGGAGGATTTCAGTTCGGTCTGCGCCGGCGGCGCGACGGTGGTTTCCGGGCTGGAGGAAACGCCGCAACCGGCAACCACCAGCAACACACTGGCAGCAAGGGGGCGCAGAAACGTGGAAGGGAGGGACATGGGGGCTGACCTCGGGGAAGAATTGATCCATTCATCCCCTGAGACGGGCAGCCCTTTGCGTTCGGGTTAAACCTCGCCGAAATTTTTTTCAGCGGTGATAGCGCCGCACCGCACTGCTGTTGCGCAGCACGTGGCCTTTGATTTTTTCCATCAACTGGGCGCGGGTCAGGCCGGCAGGCAAGGCGTCCGGGGCCAGATCCAGGGCATAGATCTGGATGATGTAATGGTGCGCGCTGTCGCCCACCGGCGGGCACGGGCCGATGTAGCTGGTGGTGCCTTTGCTGTTGGTGCCACCGACGCCTTCAAGTGCCGATTTCGCTCCAACGCCGGCGGGAATCTGCCGGGTTGTGGCCTTGATGCCGTAGTGAACCCAGTGATCGACGCCTGCGCCTTTCTGGCCGTCCGGATCGTGCATGACGATGGCGTAGCTCAGGGTTCCGGCCGGGCCGGCATTCCAGCTCAGGGCCGGCGACTGGTTCTTGCCGCCGCAACCGGCTGCATCGCTGGCCGCCGCCGAGGTGAACAGGCGGTTATCCGACACGCCGGGAATGCTGAGGGTGAAACGCTCCTGGGCCTGCGCCGGAAACTGCACGCAAAGGGCGACGGCAACGGCCGCCAGCCAAGGGTTGAGAGAGGTCAATCGGGTCATTCCGGGAGCACCTTGTGCAGTTGGGCCTTCGTCGGCCTGCAAACTATAGCCGTACCGTTCGTGCCGTGGCAGTGGGAAATGGCTGAACCTCGCAATGCAGCCCAAACTCGTAAGAGAAATGCCTGTGAGGAGCACGACCATGACCCTGCACCGTGTCGCCCGTTTCGCCGATGTGCCTGAAGACCGTGGGCTGGAGGTGCAGATCGGCGACTGCAAGATCGTCCTGCTGCGCGCCGCCGGCCAGTTGCGCGCCTTTCAGGGGCAATGCCCGCACGCCGGCGCGCCGCTGGCGGAAGGTGCGTTGTGCCACGGCCGGCTGATCTGCCCGTGGCACAAGGCAGCTTTTCGTGCCGAAGATGGCGCGTTGTGCGAGCCACCGGCGCTGGACAGCCTCAAGCGTTATCCGCTGGAACTGCGCGGCGACGAGGTGTGGGTCGATGACCAACCACTGCCGGATCCGCACACCCCGCCGCAGGACGATCCGCGCACCTTTGTCATCGTCGGCGCCGGTGCCGGGGGAACGGCCTGCGCCGCCGCCCTGCGGGAAAAAGGCTTCGGCGGGCGAATCGTGCTGATCGACCGCGAGCCGGACGCCGGCTACGACCGCACAGTGCTGAGCAAATTCGTGCTGTCCGGGGAAATGCCGCCGCCGGAAACCCCGCCCCTGCGCGAAGACGATTTTTACCGCGAACAGCACATCAACCGGGTTTCAGGCGAGGTCACCGGGCTCGATGCCGATACCAAAACCCTTCACCTGAGCGATGGCCGCACACTGCATTACAGCGCGGCGGTGCTGGCCACCGGCGCGACGCCCAACGCATTGGAGTTACCCGGGGCCGACCTGCCCCAGGTGTTTGTCCTGCGCTCAAGAACCCAGGCGCAATCCATCATGGACGCCGCCCAACCGGGCCAGCGCGCGGTGATCATTGGTGACAGCTTCATTGCCCTTGAATGTGCTTCAGCCTTGCGCCAACACGGTCTCGAGGTGACGGTGCTGGCCCGTCACGCGATTCCCTTCGCGGCGCAATTCGGTGAAGCCGTCGGCAAGGCGATCCGGGCACTGCACGAAGAAAACGGCGTGAAATTCATCACCGATCACGAAGCCAGGGAGATCACCGGAGATGGCAAGGTCGAGGCGGTGTTGCTCGACAATGGCCTGCGCCTGTCGGCGGATCTGGTGTTGGCGGGAATTAGCGTACATCCAGCCACCGAAGCGTTCGGCGACTTGCCGCGCGAGGACGATCAATCACTGTTGGTCGATGCCAGCCTGCGCGTCACCGACAACCTGTGGGCGATTGGCGATATCGCCACCTTCCCGCTGAACGGCAAACCACAACGCATCGAACACTGGCGCCTGGCCCAGCAGCACGCGCGAATCGCCGCCGCCAACCTGCTCGGTGGCGACGAGCATTATCTCGACGTGCCGTATTTCTGGACCTGGCATTTCGGCCGCAACTACGACTATCTCGGTCACGCCGAGCAGTGGGACGCAGTGGAATTCATCGGCGAACCCGAACAGCCGCCATTTATCGGGCTGTTCGGGAGCAAGGGCGTGGTGGTGGCGGCGGTGGCCTGCGAAGAGGAGCGAGCGATGGCGCTGCTGGCCGAACGCATGAAACGACCGCTGCCGATGGATGAAGCCTGGCGGCTGATTCGCGCCGTCAGGTGATCCGGTTCAGCGGCTCGCGGTTGTCGTCGTCCTCGGCGTGCAGAAATATCACCCGAGGATGCTCGAGTGGCGCCAGCGGTGGCGGGAGCTCCTGCGGCTGAACCGGCCACAGATGCGGCACCACATGACTGACGTCGCCGTCCTGATCGTTGTGGATGGTCATCACGCCCGGCCCGCGCAGTTTCTGAAAGCGCTCGTCGCACAGCTTGAAGCTGCGGCTCAGCCCCTCATCGTCGACCACCGGGGACGGCAAGCGGCGCTGGGCGAAACTTCGGCTCTTGCGTTGCTGATAGCGCGCCCAGCCGATCAGGATCACCGCGTTGACTAAAGCCACCCACAGGTAAATCTGCAAGGTGCCGAGGGCTTCGAATGCCGAGTTGTCGATGCGTGGCCCGCCTTCGTGGGTCTCGATCAGCGGCCATAAACCGCGCGCCAGCAGATACAGCAGGCCGATCCAGGCCAGCACGGTGAAGAACGCATCGACCACCACCAGAAACGGCCGTTGGCGGGTCCGGATGATTTTCATTTGATAACCTCCTCTTCATCGTTCCCGAGCGGCTTGATACCCCGGTCGGGACTGACCCAGCGCGCACGCTTCTGGTGTTGGCCGAACAAGACTTTGGGGAAACTGACCAGCGTGGTCAGCAGGCTGACGAACCAGAACGCGATCGGATACCAGACCACCCAGAACATGGTCTTGCCCAGGCCCGGTTCGTAGCGCCGGTCAATGATGATGCTGACCGCGAACTGCACCAGACAGACAAACGCCAGCAGCAGACCGGTGAACGCCGGCGGCATCAGGTGATCGACCGCAATCGCTTCAGGCATGACCACAAACTTGCCGACGGCCCAGAAAATCACCGACAACAGGAAGGTGAACGCCCAACCGGTCGACAGGCAGTATTCGAACAGCAGCGGCCACAGGTAACGATGGCGGTACTGCCAGATTCCGCGAATGTTCTTGAACAGCACTTCGGCGCCGCCCTGGGCCCAGCGCAGACGCTGCTTCCACAGACCACGCAGGGTTTCCGGCATCAGGATCCAGCACAGGGCACGGGGCTCGTAAAAGATGCTCCAGTGGTCCAGTTGCAGCTTCCAGCTGATGTCGATGTCTTCGGTGATCATGTCCGGGCTCCAGTAGCCAACCCGGTTCAGCGCCGTGCGGCGGAACGCGACGATCACACCGGACACGGTGAAGATCCGCCCGAACACCCGCTGAGTGCGCTTGATCAGCCCGATGATCGACGAGAACTCACCGACCTGAACCCGCCCGACCAATGTCGAACGCGTGCGGATCCGTGGGTTGCCGGTCACCGCGCCCAGTCGTGCGTTGTCGAGCATCGGCGCCACCAGATAAGCAGCAGTGTTCGGCGCCAGCAGCGCGTCACCGTCGATGCACACCAGATATTCACTGCGCGCAGCGATGGCGCCCATGCGCAGGGCCACGGCCTTGCCCTGGTTTTCCGCCAGGTGCAGCACCCGCAGCCGTGGATCTTCCTTGGCCAGTGCATCCAGCACTTCGGCGGTGTTGTCCTTGGAGCCGTCGTTGATCGCGATGACTTCGATGTTCGGGTAGTGCTGCGCCAGCGCCGCGTGGATGGTGTCGGCGGCGTTGTCGCCCTCGTTGTAGCAAGGGATCAGGATCGAAATCAGCGGTTCGCCTTCCAGCGGTGGCGGCAGGGTGTCGTCCTTCCACGGCCAGTGCCGCTCCCAGTGCAGCCAGAAATACAGGCCACCGGAAATCCACAACCCGGACATGAACAGCGGGTAGAAGAACACGAAGTCCATCAGGAATTGCCCGGTGACCAGGAAGATCAGCCCCAGCGGGACGCCGAGGACGATCGCCAGAACAAGCAGGGCCAGCAGTCTATCCAGCATGTCATGGGTTCCATTTGTTGGAGAGCGCAGGCCGCACGGTTTTCAGGTCCGGCAGGTTCTCGAGAAAGTTGTCCGGGTAGTAGCCGAAACTGGTGGCGCCCTGACGCTTGAGGCGGCTCATCCAGTCGGCCAGTTGCGCGCCGTCGATGTCGGTCTGGTCCTTTTTCGTCCAGTCCCGGGCCTGCAATTCGAACACCGTGCGATTCAGCGCACCGGGGCGCTGTTTGATCTTCGCCACCAGCGCTTCGAGCCACGGGCCGGACTGCGCATACGTCTGTTTTTCCATGAGCGGCATGGCCATCGGCGCCGTCCAGTCGTAAGTCCCGAGGAAGTCATCGAGGTTCTGCGCGAACCACGCTTCGCTGTGCGGATTGAGCACTGGCTCGGCGAAGATGTTGCGCGCGGTGAGCACTTGCGGGCCACGAATCGCGCGCACCTTGGCGGTCAGCTCATTGGTGAAGTCGATCAGGTAGCGGCTCTTGAAGCGCGTCCAGCGCTGCATGGCTTCCGGATCGTCACGCAGGGCGGCGATCGAGTCCGGCAAACCGTTCGCGGCATAAGCCTTCAGCGCCTGCGGGCCGGCGTCTTCGAAGTCCGAAAGCACCGCGTCGTCGTGGTAGAGAATGCCGTCGACCGAGGTCAGGCGTGCCACGTCTTCGTAGATCTCACCGATGATCCGCCGCACTTCGGGATCGAACGGCGACAAGCGTTTGTATTGATCCGGGTCGACCGCGGTCGTGCCGGTCTTCGGATCCCAGCGCGTCACCCGTGGCAGCTTCGAATCCAGTTCGAAACTCAGCACCGGCATCCACGCAAAGACCTTCACGTGAGCCCGGGTACGCAGTTGCCAGGCGACGCGGTCGAACAGGTCGGCGCGCATCGGCAGATGACGGTTGGGGAAGTACAACGAATGCACCAGCCCATCGCCCTTCGGATCGGCGAAGGCTTGCAGGAACACCGTGTTGGCGCCCATGTCAGCCATGCGCTGGATCAGTTTGCCGAGGTTGATTTCCTGCTGCGCCGGGTCCGGGTCGTAGACGTTGTCCAGATCGACGTGGACCACGCGCATGGTGAAATCCGATTGCACGCCGACCACGCTGTTGGCGAAGTGCTCGCCGTCAGGGTCAGAGGCGACCAGGAAACGCGGCCCGCTCATCAGGTTGTCGAGGGCATCGAGGCCGTCATCGAGGGTCAGGGCCATTTCATAGCCCTCTTCGCTGACCACGGTCAGCGACGTGCCGTCCGCCGTGCCGTAAGGCCAGACCCAGACGCGCGGTTTCTTACCGGTGTTCTTGCGGATCTTCTCCGAGATCGCCTGCACGTCGGCGCGGATCCGCGCCTGGAAATCGGCCTCGGATTCGTAGCGTTTGCTCACCGGATCGTAGCGGCGGGTCGCGGCCGCCGGCTGCAGGTTGCCTTGCGGGTTGGCGAGAATGCCTTTGTGATTGGCATCGGTGTGAGCGGCGATTTCCACCAGACCCGATTGCGAGATTTCCCGCACCTGAGCCCAGGTCAGGAAGTCGGAGCGCGCACGCGGTGTACCGGCGAAATCCACCGGCTGGTTCAGCGGCGTGTCGATCCAGGTGCCGACCGGCGCCAGCAGCGCATGCCAGTTGTAGGCGCGCAACACCGGCAACACGCGGGTGTAGAAGCTTGAGTAACCGTCGTCGAAGCTGAGCAGGATCGCCTTGGGCGGCAGTTCCGGCCCGCCTTTGCGCGCGGCCATGATCTGGTCGACCGTCACCGGTTTGTAGTTGTTTTCCCGCAGCCAGGCGAGTTGCTCAAGCAGGCGCTCGGTGCGCACCGCCACCACCGCCTGATCGGGGTCACGATCTTCGACGTCATGGTAGGCAATGCCCAGCACGTGGTTTTTCGGCCAGGGCTTTTCATTGGCTGCCAGCGGTCGCTCGGACGGCGGCACGAAGGCCGGGGCTTGCTGGGCGCAGGCGCTGACCAGCAGCACTCCCAGCAGAAGGAAGAAACGCGAAATCAAAGGCATCTTCAAACTCTTCTAGAAGCGGAAAGTGAGGTCGACGAGCAGACGCAGATCGGTTTCCCGGTCACCGTCGTAGGGCCGGTTGATCACGCTGAACAAACCGCCCACCTCGAACACGTCGTTCCAGGCGTAGCGCTGGCCGTAACCGAGCAATGCCATGCCGCCGGTGCCGTGATCACGCTGGCTGTAAGTGCCCGCTCCGGCCTGGAACTGCTGGCTCCAGACGGTTTCGTAGCGGTGGTACAGCACGTGATTGACGTTGAGCAGCGGCATGACGCTGAAGTCCGACTTCGGGTTGAAGTACGGCACGTCATCGGACTTGGAGTTGTGGCTGGTGCCCACTTCCAGGCCCGCATCGACTTGCAGGTTCGGCGCGCTGTAGACGCCCTCTTTTCCGGTCAGCAAGGCTTCGACACGGTTGTTGCCGTCGCTGAAGTGCGACGGGCTGACCGCCAGCCGCCACTCGCGGCTCTCGTTGGCGCGCCAGCGGATGAAACCGCTGCCGCCGTTGGCCTTGATGTCGCTGTTCAATGCCCGCAGCGGGGTTTCGGCCGAGAGGTATTCGAGGCTGCCGCCGTATTGCCAGTGATCGTCGATGTCGCGGGCAATCGCCAGGCGCGCACCCTGCTTGTCGCCGAAACCATAGGAATGGTTCGACACTTCGGCTTCGAGGGTCATGTCGCGGGTGCGACGCTCCAGACCGACACGCTGGAAGCGATGGTGGCCGGTGCCTTCGGCAAAATCGCCGGTGGCGTAACCGGCCCCGGCGAACACTCGCCAGTCTTCATCGATTGGCGGGCTGTAGAGGGTGGTCTGGATGCCGAAATCCCGGCTGCCGGTGACCGCGCCGGCATCGCCACCGCTGCCACCGTTGGCCTTGCCGCCATAGGCCTCGACGCGCAGCTCGGACATGTCGTGCACTTCACGTTCACGGGCCAGACGCTGGACCTGACGGTTGTCGGGAAAACGCGCCACCACGTCATCGGTCAGCGCATCCATCTGCCGCCATTCCTGCAAGTCCATGGCGGTGCGGGCCTGCGCGACTTCCAGGCCCATGTCGCGCGGCGCGATGCTCTCGGTTTCCTTGAGCTGGTTTTCCGCGCGGCGCGGCCAATTGCGAGCCAGGTACAGGTCGGCCTGGGCCAGGCGCAGGCCGATGTTGCCCGGCGCCTGGTCCACCAGGGTCTGCAAGCGCTCTTCGCCGTGAGGCAGGTCGGAACCGTAGGTGCCGGCCTGTGCCGCCAGTTGCTGGGCGTCCATCCATTCATCGTTGGGGTTGCCGATCGGCAAGCCCTTGAGTTCGACACGCGGCTTCTGCGCCTTGGCCTGATCCTCAGCGACCTTGCGCGCCTCTTCGGCGCGGTCGCTTTCCAGCAGCGCGTAATACAGCGCCGTGGTGTCTTCGAGTCGGTCGCCGACATCGGCGTCCGGCGCCGCCAGCACCTGACGGTAGAGATCGGTGGCGATTTCCGGCTGGCGCTGATCCAGATAGGACGCTGCCACCCAGCGCAGGGCGTAGGTCGGGATCTTCACGCCTTCGGCTTGCAGCTTCTGGTATTCGCTGATGACTTCGGCGGTGCGCGCCCGGGCCTTGAGTGCGCCCATGCGGTCGATGCGCCAGCGGGTCACGTCATCGTGGGCGCTGGCGTCCGGGGTCCAGGTGGCGAGCAACTGGTCGTAGTCGGCCAGGGCGCGGTCGGCGATCACGTAGCGTTCTTTTTCGCTGCGGGTGGCCAGTTCGGCCAGGCGCACGCGTTCGGCGGCCAGATCACCTTCCAGTCGACGCAAGGTAACGGGATCGATCAACCCCGGACGCTGCCTGGCAAGCCGCAGCGCCGGTTCCGGCAGACGCGCCTTTTGCAGGGCGACCACGTATTCGCGGGCGACCTCCGGTTTGTTGCCGGCGCGCATGAAGGCCTGGTCGTATTCGAACAGCGCGTCGTACGGCTTGCCGGCGCGATTCAGGGCGTAGCCCAGCGCCAGTCGGCGGGAGGGATCATCGGGTTTGGCGGCGACCAGCGAACGGGCGCGGATCACCCCTTCGTCGGGCTTGCCGGAGTCGGCCTGGGTCAGCGCCAGACCGAGTTGCAGGTCGGCGTTGTCCGGCTCCAGCGTCAGGGCCTTGTTGTAGACCTGGATCGCCTGATCCCAGCGCTTGAGGTTGCGATAGGCCCGGGCGGTGGCGGTCAGTGCCTGGATCGGCAGCACGCGGCCACGACCCTGGGTCTCGTAGACCTGCACCACTTCGGCGTCGAGCCCGGCCCAACTGGCGATTTGCAGGTGATCGCTGACCTGGCCGGTGGTGGCCTGGGCCGGCGGCACCTGACGCAAAACGGTCAGCGCGGGCGTGTAATGCCCGGCCCGGGCGTCGAGCACCATTTGATCGTAGGCCGTATCGGCGAACGCGAACGCCGGCCAGAGCAACTGGCTGCACAGCGCGACTCGAAACAAAGGGCGTAAACCACGATGTAATACAGGACCATCAATACGCGGCATTCGTCAGCATCCTTACATGGCCAGCCGGGTAGCAGTGCCCCCCCTTGCCCAATTCGTAACGGAGGCCAGGTAGATCACCTGGCCAAGCTATCCAAGCAGTCTTGCACGCAAGCGTAGATCAATATTCAGAACACAATAATTGTTCAGATTCGTGACGATGACTGGCCCCGGCTAACCGTTGACCCGGATGCCAGACAGCAAAACGCCCGGCGTCTGCGGGTGCAGAGGCCGGGCGTTTCGGTGAAGCGCGGGGCGTTTACTGAGGCTGTTCGATACTGCCGAACTTGCTCATCAGGAAGCCCACGAACTGCTCGACGGTCATCTTCTGGCCGTTGAATTCAACCTGATTGGCGGCGTAATGCAGCTTGGTGACAACGTTGGTGCCATCCAGGGTCGCCAACTGCGAACCAACGGCCATGCCGGCGAACATGTCAGCGCCAGCGCTGGCCTGGTCGACGATGGCCTTGGCATCGGTCTGGCCATCGATTTGCGCCTGCACGCTGAGCAGGTCGACCAGCATCGGCTTGGACACCAACACATTGATGTCCAGCAGCGCGATCAACTGTTTGCCCAGTTGATCCGGTGGCAGGTCCATCGACGCAGGCTTGGTCAGATCAAGCACCAGATTCGCCCGGCTTTCGCCGTTGGCGGTTTTCAGCGACAGGTCTTCCAGCGCCAGTTGCGGCCCGGCCGCCAGCAGTTTCTGCAGGTCGGCCTTGACCTGAGTCGACTCGGCCTCGGTCAGGTTCAGCTCCGGTGCCGGCAGGCCGGCGGCGGTGGCTTCGGCAGCGGCTTTTTCGTATGGCTGCAGCTTGGTCTGGTAGATCTGCATCAGCGACATTGCCGACGGGATGTCGAGGTTTTTCAGGCTCATGGCCAGGTTGGCCGAACCGATCTTCTTGTCGTTGAGGGTCACTTCAGCGACCTTGTAGTCGGCACGGCCGGAGGCGTTGCTGCCGTTCTCTTCGGTACGGTTCTTCATTTCGAAGTTCTTCACGCCCAGCACCGACTGCTTGGCGCCGAAGGTAGTCTTGCTGCTGGTCAGCTCCAGGGTGTTCTCGCCGGTGTAGTAGCCGTAGGTGCTCTTGGCGAGATTGCTGGCCAGGGTCAGGCCATTGAGTTCGATCTGCACCGGCGTCTGGTCTTCGGCGACCGTGGTCAGGCGCAGGCTGTCCATGTAGCCGTCGGCCTTGACTTTCTGGGCCTGGGCGCTGGCGGAAATATCCATGTTCAAGCCGGAAAACTTCAGGTTCGACTTGTCATCCAGCGCAGCTTCCAGTGGCAGCAGTTCGAGGTTGCCGGTGGTGGACTGGTCGTAGCCGATATTGACCACACCTTTGAGCGGCGCCGCGCCCTTGGTGGCGGCAAACCATTTTTCGGTGATCGGGGTCTTTTCCAGCTCAAAGTGACTGGTGGCCATGACCGGCAGCCATTTCAGCGAAACCAGACGCGAGAACGGCAGCGGGCCATGTTCGATGCGGTCGACGAACAGCAGCTCGACCGGCGCTTCGCCGAACATTTCACCCTCGCCCTTGAGGCGATAGTGCGCGGTGCTGCTGAAGGTGTTGCGCTCCAGCGACACCAGTTCCAGCGACGCACTGCCGTTGGAGCCGGCCATGGCGGTCTGCAACTCGCTGTTGGCATTGGCGACGGCATTGTTCAACACGCCTTCGATTTTGGTGCCGGTGTACCAGGCCCCGCCTACGCTGATGGCGCCAATGGCCACAACAATTCCGAGAAGCACGCCTGCTGATTTATTCATGAATGACCTGATCGATTTCCGTGGCTGAAAGTGTGGTCGTCTTCCCTGAACCCGTGACCGGGCCGTGGCGCGACTCCGCTGAATTTAGCGGTGGAGATTAGCACCGGGCGCGCCTGGCAGCCCAATGTTTAAAGGTTAAAGAGTGTCGACAAGACATGGACAAACAAAAAGATCGCCGGGTTCGGCGATCTTTTCGGGCTCAGGAGTATTGAACCTCGATCTCGTCCAGCTGATGGTCGAAGCTTTTCAGCCTCGCGGTCCAGGTGTACACCAGCACTTCGAAATCCCGGTCGATCACCGCTCCGCCCGGCCCGTCGCTGCGCGGGTCGCAGAAATCCAGTTGATAACGCTCGCGGGCCATGGCCGTGGCGACGTCCGACAGTTCGCGGGCGTTGTTGAGCCAGTGCCAGCCGTCGCCGGCGACTTGCCGGTCGAGGGCCAGACATTGTTTTTTCAGGGCTTCGAGGCTTTTTTCCAGCGGCGTGCCGGTGAGCTCGCCCATGACTTCGGCGAAGGTACGCCCCGGCTGCCAGTAGCCGCCCCAGAAGTAGCGGTCGAATACGGTTTCGACTTTGCGCAGCGCGACCTTGGTGTCCCAGATCAGCAGCAGCGTCTTGCTTTGCTCAAGCTGGCGTTTTTTGAGTCGCTGGGTCTGTACCAGCGCCGACGCCACGACCACGATCGCCATGACCGCGATCAGCGCCACGGTGCTGTCGAGAAAGACCATTGCCTTGTCGATCTGGTGGGCCAGCATGATGCCGTAGAAATAGGTGGCCGACAGCAGCACCAAGGCTACCAGGGCGCACCAGAAGCCAAGAGCGTAAGGGTTTTTCATTATTGGTTTCCCCTAGACCTGCGCTAGCGATGTGCACTGAAAAGGCGCCTGGTTCGGGGCGCCCTTTCAATACCTCAAAGCATAGCAACGGCCTCAGGGTTTGCTGGCGCTCGAGGCTTGCGTTCGTCCGCTTTCCCAACCGCCGCCCAGGGCGAGGAACAAATCGATCTGGCTCATGGCAACCTGGGTGTTGGCGGCGGCCAGTTGCGCGGTGACGTCGGTGTAGGTGCGGGTGGCCTGGAGATCGGCGAGGAACGACTCGCGGCCGGCCTGGAAAAAGCGGTGCGTCTGGTCCGCCGCCAGTTTTGCCGACTGTTCGGCATCGGCCAGTGCATCGCGGCGTTGCAGCAGCGCGGAGTACTGGGACAGGCCGGTCTGGGTTTCGCGGATGGCGTTGAGCACCACGCCGTCGAAATGCGCCAGCGCGCCTTGGGTGGTGGCTTCGGCTTCACGGATGCGGGCCCGGGCGCCGTTGGTCGGCACGCTCCAGCTCAGCGACGGGCCGAAGCCCCAGCGATTGGTGGACGGTTTGCCCAGGTTGTCGAGAATGCCGACGGTGCCGATTGTCGCGCCGAAACTGATGTCCGGGTACAGCTCGCCGGTGGCGATACCGATCCCGGCGGTCGCGGCCGCCAGACGCCGCTCGGCCTGGCGGATGTCCGGCCGGCGCTTGAGCAGCGCGGCGCCATCGCCCACCGGCACCAGTTGAGCGATTTTCGGCAGTTCGGCGCAGGTCGCGGTGCCGGCCGGCAGTTGATCGACAGGCTTGGCCAGCAGCATCGACAGACGGAACAACCCGGCCTGCCGCGCCGCCTCATAGCGCGGCATGTCGGCGCGCAGGGATTTGAACTGGGTCTGCGAACGGGTGACCTGGGTTTCATCGCCGCGCCCGGCGTCGCGCAGACGCTGGATCAGCGTGGTGCTCTGGGATTGCAGATCGAGGGAATGCTGGGCGATTTCCCGCTCCTCGTTCGCCGCGCAGACCTGGGTGTAGGCCCGCACCACGTCGGCGACCAGGGTGATACGTGCGGTGTCGGCAGCGGCCTGGGTTGCGTCGGCATTGGCCTTCGCCGCTTCTATCCCGCGTTGCAGCGTGCCCCACAGGTCGAACTGATAGGACGCGCTGATGCCGATATCGCCGATGTTGGCCACCGGCACTTTCTCCGGCAGCAGGAACGCCTCGCCGGATTCCTGCAAGCGTTGCGCGCCCATTTTCACGCCGCCGCTCCAGCCACCGGCCGCCTCGGCTTCATCGACCTGGGCACGGGCCCGCGACAGGTTCGCCGCCGCCACCCTCAGATCGGTGTTGGATGCCATGGCCTGCTGCACCAGTTGATCCAGACGCGGATCCTGATACAGCCGCCACCAGTCCGCCGGCACCGGGGCCGACACCACCGGTTTGCCGGCCACCGCCAGGTCGCCCTGGAAATCCTTGCGCTGGATCGCCGCGTCTTCGGGCACGTGGTAGTCCGGCCCGACCATCGAGCAGGCCGACAGCATCACGCCCAGCCCGGCGACCATCAGGGCCCTGTTCATTGCGCGGGCTCCTGCGGTTGATCGTCGATGATCGACACGGTGGCGGTACGCCCGGCGATCATGCGGAAGTCATCCGGCACGTCGTCGAAGGCAATGCGCACCGGAATCCGTTGCGCCAGACGCACCCAGCTGAACGCCGGGTTGACGTTGGGCAGCAGGTTGCTGCCGCTCGAACGGTCGCGGTCTTCGATACCGGCGACGATGCTTTCGACATGCCCGCGCAGGCGGGCGCGGTCGCCGATCACGCGGATATCCACCGACTGCCCGACATGGATGCCGTCGAGTTTGGTCTCTTCGAAATAGCCGTCGATGTGGAACGAATTGCTGTCGACCACCGACAACACCGGACGCCCGGCAGTAACGAATTCCTGCGAGCGCGGTGCACGGTCGTTGACGTAGCCGTCCACCGGACTGCGGATCACCGAGCGGTCGAGATTGAGCTGAGCGCTGTCCACCGTCACCAGCGCTTCGGCCAGGGCCGATTGCGCGCGGGCCACTTTCGACAGGCTTTCTTCCAGCTGTTCGGCTGGCACCAGATTGCCCAGACCACGGTTACGCTTGGCTTCACGCTGCGCCTGAGCCAGGGTTTCTTCGCGATCAGCAACCGCCGCCCTGGCCTGGCGCAACGCCAGTTTGAAACGGTCCTGGTCGATGCTGAACAGCACCTGGCCGCGCTTCACCAACTGGTTGTCCTTCACTTCGACCTGCTGGATCAGCCCGGACACGTCCGGGGCGATCTGCACGATGTCGGCGCGAATGTGGCCGTCGCGGGTCCAGGGCGCGAACATGTAATACATCACCATGCGCCAGACCACGACGACGGCGAAAGTCACGATCAGCAGCGTCAGGACGACGCGACCGAGGGTCAGAAACGGTTTTTTCATGTCATCAGGTATCGACTGAGTGAATCCACGCCGTACAGCATCACGGCGTAGAGAGCCACGTTGAACAATGCCCGGTGCCAGACCAGACGGTAGAAATGCAGGCGTGTGAGCACGCCGTGTACCAACACAAACAGCACATAAGTGATGCCCATCAACACCAACAGGGTCGGCAGGAAAATGCCGCTGATATCCAGATCACCGATCATAGGGGCGCTCCTTCGGGCAGCGGTTCTTCGGGCTCTGCGTTGGAAACGAATTCCACGCCGGGCAACAGCGCCAGGCGCAAACCGCTCAAGGCGTGCAACAGGTTGAGCCGGGTTTCTTCATCGCCGTGGCCGTTGAGCGCGCGGCGGGTGCGATCCATGGTCATCAGCAAGGCGCTTGGCGCTGGCAGGCGTTCGCCGGCCTTGAGACAGGCCCGGAAATACTCGCCGACCTCTGCCACCACTTGCTTGAGCAGCGCGTTCGGCGCGCCCGTCACTCGCGGTGTGTAGGCGAGCAGGTCGAGCAGGTTCAGCCCCACGCGCACTTCGCGCATGGCGATGCCAGTGTCCTGGCCGGTCAGCGCCAGACGCGGCAGGTGCTGCATCAGGCGGTCGAGCAGTTGCACGCCCAGTTGCCGGTGCTCGGCGAGGTTGGCCGGTTCGGTCATGCTGACGATGTCTTTCCAGCTGAAACGGGTCAGGCGTTTGGCCGCCAGTTCGGCGCCGAACGGCCGGGCGATCAGGGTCCAGATAAACGCGAACAACAACCCAATCGGGCCCGCCAGGTTGGAATTGACGAAGGCAAAGAAGTCCGCGTCGTAAGCACCGGAAATGCTGATGAACGACGAGGTGTTGACCAGCGTCAGCAGCATGCCGAGGTAGAAGCGTGGCTGCACCGTCAGGGTGCCGACACAGATGAACGGCACCGCGAATGCCAGCACCAGCATCGGGAAATCGTGCAGGTTCGGCAGCACCAGAAACAGGTACAGACTGGCAAACAGCACCGACATTCCGGTCCAGAAAAAGAACCGGTAAATCTGCGGCGCCGGGTCGTCCATCGAGGCGAAGAAGCTGCACGACACCGCCGCCAGAATCACCGCGCTGCCGCCGTCGGTCCAGCCCAGCAGGATCCACAACACCGAGGCAACGATGATCGCCAGAATGGTTGAGGCCACCGAATACAGCATCAGCCCGCGGTCGATGAATGGCGTCAGGCGACCGAGGCGCCAGTGGCGATAGACCGCGCGCCAGCTGTCCTGGCGCTCGCACAGGATCGCGTCCTGCAGGCTGCGGCAGTCCTGCCACAGATCGATGAATTCGCCGAGGCGATACAGCGCGTTGGAAAACAGCAACTGCTTGCGATCTTCGAGGGTTTCGGCGCTCGGTTGCAGCGCTTCGAGCTGATCCCGCAGCGCTTGCCAGCGTTCCAGATCGGCGTCTTTGTGGCCGAGCCATTCGCGGGTCGCGGTGAGCAGTGGTGCGAACTTTTCCACCAGCTCGGGCGTGCGCCGTTCGAGGGCGTACAGCGAATCTTCGAGGGCATCGATCACCGGCAGCAGGTGGATCATCCGCCCGCGCAATTCCTTGGTGTTGCGTACGGTTTGCGGCCGCGCACCTTCGTGCGGCAACTGGCCGATCATCAATTCCAGGCTGTTGAAACTGCCGACCATCGCCATGCGCAGGGCGGTGACTTCTTCAGGCTGGACGTCGCGGCTGAGGAATTTCAGGCTGTAAGTCGTGGCGTCGGCGAACCATTTGCCCACGGCATCGTTGAACACCGGTGCCAGGCGTCGTGGCCAGAACATCGCGCCGACCACCGCCGCCACGGCGATGCCGAGAAAGATCTCTTCAGTCCGCGACTCGGCCACGTCCCACACCGCCAACGGGTTATCCACCACCGGCAGGGCGATCAACGGCAAGGTGTAGCCGGCCAGCATCAGCGCGTAGTTGTTGGCGGTGCGCAGGTGCAGGGACAGGAACAGCAAAATCCCCGTCCACAGGGCGATGACCACCACCAGCACGTATGGGCTCTGCACGAACATCGGCACGAACAACACCGCCGCCGCCGCACCGAGAAACGTGCCGATCGCGCGATACAGCGCCTTGGAACTGGTCGGGCCGAGGAACGGGCTGGAAACGATGTACACCGTGGCCATCGCCCAGTACGGACGGGGCATCTGCATGAGCAAGGCGATGTACAGCGCGGTCATCGAAGCCGCAAACGTGCGGATCCCGTAGAACCAGTCCCGCGCCGGGGGCATGCCGGAAAAGAACCCGTTCACGGATTGATCACCGTTGGCGGAGTGGCCGCCTCAAAAGCTCTCAGTACTCGAAGCGTAGCCTCCAGATCGCGCTGGTCGATGCCTTCGAGCACTTCATGACGCAGACGTACCAGTTGCGCCTCCACCGCTTGCACCAGCTCACGGCCGGCGTCGGTCAGGCTCAGGCATTTGGCGCGACGGTCCTGGGCATCTTCGGTGCGGCAGACAAACCCGGCGTGACACAACTGATCGAGCAGGCGCACCAGCGACGGCGACTCCATCCCCGCCGCCTGTGCCACCTGCACCTGGCGCACACCCTCGCCCAACCGCCCGATCATCAACAACGGGACGGCGCAGGCTTCGGAAATTCCATAGTTGACCAGCGTGGTCTGGCAGATCTTCCGCCAATGCCTGGCGGCCACCACCATGGCACTGCTGATGTTCATCTGGAGAGCGTCGAGGTTATTCGGCACGAGGGAATGCACACACTGTTAGTTTGCTAACTATCAATATCGCATTGGAGGGGAAATTCAGTCAAGTTTTGAAACAAATCTCCTCGAAGGTTTTTTACAGTTGATCCAGCTCGATGGGTTTTCCAATTTCATTGCGTCGCGAGTGAATGATCAACGCCAAATACTGATCGTCCAGCCGTTCAATAACCGCCTCATACAATGATGCGGAAAGCAGGACAGCTAAAACTTGACTGTGCTTTTGTAAAACGACTGGCTCATATTTGACGTCCTTGATTACCGCATCAAAATTTTCTTTAAAAGCCTCGACACTGATCATTTTTACCGGGGGGAATCTTTGCATTTTTCAGCTTCCAGTCTTCTTTGAAATCGGAAGCTACCCCAGATAGAGAGGGCGATTGAGGATATCCTGTGACGAAATTTTACGCTGACTAAGCGCCCCGCCCCTTCCTCAACATCACATCCAACTGATCCACCACCTCCGCCCAATCCGCATCATCGAGAATCTCGTCCCGCAGGAAATCCGCCTGGCTCTTGCTCCAGAAAAACGCGTCGCACAAGTGCAGTTCGGGTTTGAGCGGGGAATGGGTGGCGATGAACTGGTCGATGCTGACCGGGTCGTTGTCCAGGCCGAGTTGCTTGAACAGGGATGGGAGGCTGTGCGTCGGGTTTTCCATGTCGGAACTCCTGCGAGATTTATAGGGTGTGAAAGATTTTTCGCGAGCAAGCCCGCTCCACAGGTTTAGCGCAGAACCTGTGGGAGCGGGCTTGCTCGCGATTGGCGTCGACACAGACGCTGAAAAGCTATTGACTCAACTCCCGCACCTGCGCATGCGGCACCATTTTCAGGAATTCGGGCATGCTCATGTGCAGCAGGTTGTTGTGGTTGCCGGCTTCCAGGTAGATGTCTTTCTGCCGGGTCAGCAGCGGGTCGATGACCATGTCCAGGCCATAGGAATCGCCCAGTGGCGGTACGGCGCCGCGTTCGCAGTCGTCGAAAATGTGCGCCAGATTGCTTTCGCGGGTGATTTGCCATTCGCCGCTGCTGCGCACCTTGCTCAAGTCCAGGTGACGGCTGGCGGGCAGCACCGCCATCAGGTAGTGCCCGTGACGGTCGTCCAGGATCACCGATTTGGCCACCCGTTCTGCGGCAATCCCGGAGACCCGCGCCGTTTCCAGGCTGCTGGACGAGTGCGGGTGGGTGACGATGTCATATTCGCATTGCGCCCGGTTGAGGCTGCTCTGCACTTTCTTGGCCATACGCATGATGCACCTCGGTGCCCGCCGACGCTGCGCGGCGGACGGTAATGAAACGCTGTGGCTGTCCTTCAAAGTCTAGTCCCGTCGACCGCGCACACAGGGAAATCCGCCCACTGGCGGGGCGGGGAGAATTGATCAAAATTCATCCAGCCACAGCCTCAACTAGACTGTAAGAACAACCCCTGACTCTCGCGGAGGGTCACGTGAACATCCGTTGCTGTGCGCTTGCCCTGTTGCTGCTGAGTGGATCGGTGGTTGCGGCAGACACCCCGTTTACCGCTGTCAGCCCGGTCGGTCTGTGGCTGATCACCCTGGGCATCACGTTTCTGATCGCCGAAGCCGCGCTGCCCAACTACGGGGTGATCGGCCTCGGCGGCATCGTCATGTTTGTGATCGGCGCGCTGATCCTGAGCAACGCCGAACTGCCGGTACCGATGATGATCGGCCTCGGCCTGGTCAGCGCCCTGTTGCTGATCGCGCTGCTGGTCCGCGCCCTGAAAACCCGACCGCGCCAACCGGTCAGCGGCGATGCCGGCCTGCTCGGCAGTGTCACGGCGGTGACGGTGGTGCAACCGGAAGACAGCCGCAACGGCTGGGTGCAGTTACAAGGAGAACGCTGGCAGGTGCTGAGCGCCACGCCGCTGCACACCGGGCAACCGGTGCGGGTGGTCGGACGCAAGGGCCTGTTGCTGCAAGTGGCCGCGACTGACGCGGCACCGCTCGGAGAGTGATCATGGGCCTGCAAATCGGTTTTGTCGCGCTGCTGCTGTTGCTGATCGCCCTGGCCGGCTCGACGTTCCGCATCCTGCGCGAATACGAACGCGGCGTGGTGTTCCAGCTCGGACGCTTCTGGCAGGTCAAGGGACCGGGGCTGATCCTGCTGATTCCGGTGGTGCAGCAAATGGTCCGGGTCGATCTGCGCACCATCGTCCTCGACGTGCCGCCGCAGGACGTGATCACCCGCGACAACGTGTCGGTGAAGGTCAACGCGGTGCTGTACTTCCGCGTGCTTGACCCACAGAAAGCGATCATCCAGGTCGAAGACTTCCTCATGGCCACCAGCCAACTGGCCCAGACCACCCTGCGGGCGGTCCTCGGCAAACATGAGCTGGACGAACTGCTGGCCGAACGCGAACGCCTGAACATCGACATCCAGCAAGTGCTCGACGCCCAGACCGACGCCTGGGGCATCAAGGTCGCCAACGTCGAAATCAAGCACGTCGACCTCAACGAGTCGATGGTGCGCGCCATCGCCAAACAGGCCGAAGCCGAGCGCGAACGGCGCGCCAAGGTGATCCACGCCGAAGGCGAATTGCAGGCCTCGGAAAAACTCATGCAGGCCGCCGAAATGCTCGGTCGCCAGCCCGGCGCCATGCAACTGCGCTACATGCAGACCTTGAGTTCGATTGCCGGCGACAAGAGCTCCACCATCGTGTTTCCGTTGCCGATTGAACTGCTCAAAGGCATGGCAGATTTGTCAGGTAAATCCTGAGGCAAAAGCTCGCAGTCGGCAGCGGTGTCTATGAGGGGCGGTTTTAGTCGAGTGGTGGCTGGGGGATGAACAGGCGTGCCTTGGCGCCGCCGGCATGGATTTCGGCGCCGGGCTGCCAGGTGGCGGGTAAGGGTGAGAATTCTTCCGCAGCGTCGAACGTCCCGACCAGCCAGACCCGTCCATGCCCCGGCAGTTGCGCGAGGCTGTCCAGATAGACCTCGCGGCTCACCAGTGTGCCGAAGCCGTACTCATTCGGTTGTGTCGAACGGCCGTCCGCTGTCGGCGGAGTAAAGAGGCGCACCTGCGCACCGCTGCGGTCGTAATAGACGTAGCTCAAGTACCAGAGCATGTCGCTGGTGACGATACGATCGCCCGGCAGGAAATGCTGATTGACGTAATTCACCACGCGGTCGAACTGATCATCGCTGTCGACGTTGGCGTTGTTGTTCACGCCGAGCAGTTCCACGCCGATCAGTGAGACCAACACCGCCAAAGCGAGCAACCGTGCGTGGCTGTACAAACGGTCAATGGCTAACGCCGCCAGCATCGGCAACCCCAGGGCGTACGCCGTCAAATAGCGCTCGACGAAGACCGGCGTGATGAATGACACCGCAAATACCAGCAGCAGCGGCAGTCCGGTGTACAGCGCCAACAGCATACTGCCGCGCGACACGCTGCGATCGCGCATCACCGCGACAGCCGCCAGTGCCAGCAATGCCAGGGGCAACGCTGCGAACGTCAGCAGCGGTAACGTATCGCCATCGTCCTGAATCAACCACGACCAGATCATCGACGGCAGCGAACTCAAGGTGACGGCCGGCTCCCAGCCGACATCGCCGCCGGCCCTGAGCTGTTCCATGTGCTGCATCAAGTCGAGCAGATTGGGCAGCCAGGGCAGGTACAGCACGACGATGGCCAGGTTCGCCAGCCACCAGTTCCAGCGCTGGATATGGCGGAATCGATAACCGCGCTGTACGCGGATCGCGATCAGGTAGAGCCAGTGACACAAAACCGCGAGAACGGCGAAGTAGTGGGTGTAGAAGGCCGCGCTCATCAACAACGCGTAAATCACCAGATAGCGGTTTCGCTGGGGGCGCCTGATCCAGTAAACCAGCGCCAGGCTCGCGGCGAGCAACAGCCCTCCGAGCAACGCGTACATGCGCACTTCCTGGCTGTAGCGCACCGCTGTCGGCAGCAGCGCCAGCAACAGACCGGCGATGAAGGCTGCCCGGCGTGTGGCCAGGCGATCCACCAGCCAGACGCCCAACCCGACCGCCGCGATGCCGGCCAGCGCACTCAGGCAGCGGATCGCGAAGATGCCGTCACCGAACAGCTCGATCCAGCCATGCAGCAGTATGAAGTACAGCGGCGGATGCACATCGAAGGCCGCGTGCTTCCAGATTTCGCTCAACGGATAGCGCGCCAACAGCAGACTGGACCCTTCATCGCCCCAGATCGCCGCCGCCGTCAGGTCATAAAAACGCACGAACGCCGCCAGCGCGAGGATCGGCCACAGCCAATGATGTTTTACCCAGCGCACCCAGCGCAGGCTGCCGAACCAGGAGCCGGGTGCGGCAAAGGGATCTTGCGTGTCGCCCATTGGCGTGACTCTGTTAACCGCCATTGCTTCCTCTTGCCGCGCCGTTGCGCCACGAGAGTATGACGCGCCAACCTGCTCATCACTTTAGGTCAGCCACAGCAGAACCGTCGACGCCGGCTGGCGCTTTCGCGACACTCGGCAACACGGCGGCCCGGTTCTCGTCTGGGTACACCGACTCCCATCCCCCACCCAGCGCCCGGTACAGCCCGACCATCGCCAATGAAACGCCGGTGGAGCTTTCCACCCATTGTTCCTGGGTGGCGAGCAGTGCGCCTTGCACAGTGAGGACGTTGACGAAGTCGACCACGCCCTCGACGTATTGCTGTTGCGCGGTGCGCAGGGCGATCTGGTTCTGGCGCACGGCTTCGGCGAGGCTGTCGCGGCGGCGCTGGCTGGCGTTGTAGGCGGTCAGTTGGTCGTCGATTTCGTGCCAGGCGCGCAGGACGGTCTGTTGATAACCGATCGCCGCTTCCTGCTGCTGGGCTTCGCGCAGTTGCAGCACGCCGCGCAAGCGGCCGCCGTCGAACAGCGGCAGGCTGAATTGCGGGCCGATGCCGAAGGCGCGTGAGCCCCAGGAACCGAAATCGCTGAGCTGCATGGCTTGCGAGCCGAGATTGCCGGACAGGGTGATGCGCGGATAGAAATCGCCCTTGGCCACGCCGATGTTGGCGGTGGCGGCATGCAGACGGGCTTCGGCCTGGCGAATGTCCGGGCGGCGTTCGGCCAGTTGCGACGGCAGGCCGATGGCGACGGTCAATGGCGACTGCGGCACCGGCGCGTCTGTGGATAACTCTTGAGCCAAGGCCTGTGGCGGTTCGCCCATCAACAGGCTGATGGCGTTGATCAGTTGCGCCTGACGTTGCTCCAGCGCCGGCAGGCGCGATTCGATGGCCGCCACCTGCGCGGCGGCTTCGGCGACGTCGAGATCGGTGGCCACGCCATCGTTGAGGCGCAGTTGCGAGAGCTTCAGGCTGTGCCGCGCCACCTCGAGGTTCTGCTCGGTGACCGCGCGGGTGTTCTGCACGCCGCGCAGCTGGATGTAGTTCTGCGCGGTGTCCGCGAGCACCGCCAGCAGCACACCGCGACGGTCGTTTTCCGCGACTTCGAGGTTGGCATCGGCCGCTTCGGTTTCCCGGCGCACACGGCCCCAGAAATCCAGTTCCCAGGAGGCGGAGAAACCGGCGTCCCACAGGTTGAACGCGGAATCGCCGTTGTGCCCGGACGGGTCGTTCAAGCCTTCACCGCTGTTGCGTTTGCGGGCGTAGCTGCCGGTGGCGGCGGTCGTCGGATAGCGGTCGGCGCTGATCACCTGACGGGCAGCGCGGCTTTGTTGCAGACGGCTGCTGGCCAGTTGCAGGTCAAGGTTGCTGCGCAAGGCGCGCTGGGTCAGGGCCGAGAGCTGCGCGTCGTGAAAGACTTCCCACCAGCGCTCGTTCAACGGTTCGCTGACGGCCTGGCTGGGGGCACTTTTTGACGGTTTGGCCCACTCGGCAATCCGGGTGGTTTCGGGTTTCTGGAAGTCCGGGCCGACGGTGCACGCCGCCAACGCCGACAGACTCAGGACAACCGTCATGGACTGAAAGCGCTTCATCGCTGCGTCACCTCACGCACCGAGGCGGCCGAGCTTTCGGTGTCGATGCTCGCCTCCACCGACATCCCCACTCGCAGCCGTTCGGCCAGCGGCTGGCCCGGATCCAGCAAAACCTTTACCGGAATCCGCTGCACGACTTTGGTGAAGTTGCCGGTGGCGTTGTCCGGTTTGACCGCCGCAAAAGTCACGCCGGTAGCCGGGGCGATGCTTTCGACACGGCCGGTGAGGGCTTCGCCGCCGAGGCTGTCGACCCGCACGACCACATCCTGCCCCGGCTGCACGTCGGTGAGCTGGGTTTCCTGGAAATTGGCGACCACATAGGCCTGTTTCAGCGGCACCACCGCCAGCAGTTTGCTGCCCGGCGTCACATAGGCGCCGACCCGTACGGCGCGCTCGCCGATCATGCCGTCCTGGGGCGCGGTGATGCGCGTGTAGGACAGCTCGAAACTGGCGATTTCCAGCGCGGCCTGAGCGTGCTTCAAACTGCCTTCGGCAGCATCGCGCTGCGCCGTCAGAATCTCGACCTGCTTACGTTCCGCTGCCAGTTTCGCGGTGGCCGTGTCCAGCCGCGCAGAAGCCTGATCGATCCGGGTGCGCGCCTGCTGCGCGTTCTGCACGGTGCCGGCACCGACGCCGGCCAAGTGGTTGTAGCGGTTCAATTCCTGCTGGGCGAAGGCCATTTCAGCCTTGGCCGATACCACCGACGCCTGCGCCTGTGCGATCACCGAAGTTTGGCGCTCCAGAGTGGCCTTGGCGTTCTGCAACTGCGCGCGGGCCACCAGGGTTTGCGCATCGGCGGCTTCGGCGGCGGCGCGCAGGTCGCGGTCATCGATCAGCGCCAGCAACTGCCCGGCCTTGACCTGCTGGTTGTCTTCCACCAGCACCTCTTTGATGAATCCGGCCACACGCGGCACCACCAGGGTGAAGTCGGCAGAAACGAATGCATCGTTGGTGTTCTGCTGGGTGCGTTTGCCGAACAGGCCGGGCATCGCCAGATACACCAGCACACCAACCGCCAGCGCAGCGGCTACGGCCACCGCGAGTTTTTGCTTTGCTTGAGTCGTCATAAAAACCTTCTGTTTCAGTCAGGTCGGCGCGCGCGGCGGAAAGATCCGCGTCGGCAGCCAGAAAATCAGCAGGATCAGCGCCACCGCGACGCCAGCCATGCACAGATAAAGATCCGAAGAAGTCAGCACCACCGCCTGTTCGTGCAAGCGATGGGCGAGGCCGGGGTCGTTGCTCGCGGCCAGCGGCGAATTGCCGAGACGATCGACCAGCATCGTCGAGTGAAAATGCAGGCGCGAAGTGGTCAGCGCCTCGATCACGCCGGTGGCGACCACCGCCGCCAAGCCTTTCACGGTGTTGAACCAGGCCGAGGCGAACGGCCCGTCCTGGGGCTGGATGCTGCCGGTCGACAACATCAACAACGGCAGCACCGCCATCGGCTGGCCGAAAATCTGCAGCCATTGCAGGACGTAGAAATCGTCGCGAATCCATTCCGAGGTCAGTTGCGAGCCGCCCAGACACGACAGGGTCAACATGCTTAAACCCACGCCGAGCACCCAGCGGCAATCGACCCAGCGCAGGTTGCACAGCGCCGCCACCAGCGGCAGCGCGATCAACTGCGGCAACGCCGCGATCAGCATGATCGGCGCAGTCTGTACCGGCCGGTAACCCTGCACCTGAGCCAGATAACTCGATGGAATCAGCACCACCGCCAGCAGCACCACCAGCACGCCGGCCAACGTCATCAGTGCGAACGACAGGTTGCGGATGCCGAGCATCTGTAACTTGAAAAACGGAATCGGTTGCGACCATTCATTGATCAGAAACGCCACCAGCAACAACGAACCGGCGCCGAGCAAAGCGCAGATCAGGTTCGACTCGAACCAATCCAGGCGATTGCCCTGCAACAGACCGATCACCAGCATGCAGATCGCCGGAAAGCCCAGCAGCAGGCCTTTCCAGTTAAATGTTTTGAGGCGTTCCAGACGCAGCGGATCCTGCGGCAAGCCATAGGCGACAGCGGCCATGGCGATCAGGCACGGCACGATGATTTGCCAGAACGTCCATTGCCAGCCGACATATTCGGTCCACAACCCCGCCAGCGGCGTGCCGAGACCGGGGCCGAACGTCGCGGTCAGGGCGTAACCGGCGAGGCCGTAAAGCTTGATGTTGGCCGGCAGGAATCGCAGCGCAACGGTCATCAGCATCGGCGGCAACGCGCCGCCAGCCAGGCCTTGCAGGATGCGCATCAGCAGCAGGCTTTCATAGTTCGGGGCGAACGGACAGAGCACCCCAAGCAGGGTGAACACACCGATGGCGCAGAGGGTGAAGCGACGCAGGGAAAAGGTCACCGAGCACCACGGCGCGAATGCCATGGCCGCCACCGAGGTCGCGGTGTAGCTGGCGACCAGCCAGGTGCCTTCGTCGTAACCGATGCTCAGGGCGCCGCGAATGTCGGCCAGGGCGACCTTGGTCACCATCTCGTTGAGACCCGACACCAGCACCGCCAGCAGCACGCCGACCAGACCGATGATGATCCGCGCCCCGAACACCGGTGGCGCGGCTGCCATCGGAGCGGTTGCGGCGATCGGCGCCGTGACCGTCAGGGATGTCATGCAAGCAAACTCCGGAGGGAAAAATACCGGAGCATGTTAGTAGGGCTTAGTGCTGACGAAAATTGACTTATTGGCAGCTTATAAGTGCACCAGACGCAATTGTCAGGGCTGTGCCGCCAGCCAGGTTTCGTCGCAGCAGGTCTTGAGGGTTTCCCGCAGCCAGCGGTGGGCCGGATCCTTGTCGAAACGCGGGTGCCAGGCCTGGGTCAGCATCAGGGTCGGCAACGGGACCGGCAGATTGAACGAGCGCAGCTTCAAGCCCAGCCGCCGCACGCTGAGTAGCGCTTCCTTGGGCACCGGCAGGATCAGGTCAGAGTCCGGCAGGGCGAACATCGCCGCGTGGAAACTCGGCGCAATCACTGCCACCCGCCGCTCCAGCCCCAGGGCATTCAAAGCGGTGTCGATGGGCCCACGGGCGATGCCCCGGCGGGACATGCTGATGTGGGAAAAACCGGCGTAACGTTCGGCCGTGATCTCGCCATCCAGCAGCGGATGATCCTCGCGCACCAGACCGACAAAGTGGGTGGAAAACAGGTTCTGCACTTTGACTTCCGGCGTCACCGGGCGGGTGTTGCTCACGCTCAGATCGATCCGCCCTTCGCGCAGGGCTTCATCGTCGCCGTCGCCCTCGGGGACGAAACGTAACTCACAGTGCGGCGCCAGTTGATCGAGGGTGTCGAACAGCTTGCCGCCGTACACCCCGACGAAAAAATCGTTGGCACGAATGCTGAAGCGCCGGCGCAGGGTGCCCAGCTCCACGGCGTCCGCCGAGCGGAAAAGCAACGCCGCCTGCTCGACCACATCGCGCACCTGCTCGCGCAGTTCCAGGGCCTTGGGCGTCGGCACCAGACCGCGGCCGGCACGCACCAGAATCGGATCGCCAATGGCTTCGCGAATCCGCGTCAGGGTGCGGCTCATGGCCGCCGAACTGAGGTTCATCCGCCGTGCGGCGCCGACCACGCTGCCCTCGTCGAGCAAAGCGTCGAGGGCGACCAACAGGTTCATGTCCGGGAGTTGCATGCTGAGCACTCGTGACCGATCAGGATTGATTCGCACGCAATGCTAGCAGATCAGAAAATCAGCGCTGCATCCCCCAGCGCTTCACCGTCACCCGCTCCAGCGTGTCGAACACCAGGTTCTCCACCAGCAAACCGATGAGGATCACCACCGCCAGACCGGCAAACACCTTGTCGGTGTACAACTCATTGCGGTTCTGGAAGATGTACCAGCCCAAACCACCCTTACCGCTGGTGGCACCGAACACCAGTTCGGCGGCGATCAGGGTGCGCCAGGCGAAAGCCCAGCCGATTTTCAGTCCGGCGAGGATTGATGGCAGCGCCGCCGGAATCAGGATGAACAGCACGAAGCGCATGCCCTTCAAACCGTAGTTGCGCCCGGCCATGCGCAGGGTTTCCGAGACGCCGAGAAACCCGGCGTAAGTGTTCAGCGCCAGCGCCCACAGCACCGAATGCACCAGCACGAAAATCAGGCTGTTCTGCCCCAGGCCGAACCACAGCAACGCCAGCGGCAACAGCGCAATCGCCGGCAGCGGGTTGAACATCGAGGTCAGGGTGCTGAGCAAGTCCCGGCCAACCTGGGTCGAAACCGCCAGCGTGGTCAGGGCGAAGGCCAGGACGATGCCGATCAGGTAACCCTTGATCAGCACCACCAGCGAAATCCACACCTTGCCCAGCAGTTCGCCGCTGAGCAGGCCGTCGTACAGCGCATGACTGGTCTGCAAAAAGCTCGGCAGCAACAGGTCGTTGTTTTGCACCCGGGCGACCACCTCCCAGAGCACGGCGAGCAAAATCAGGATCACGCTTTTGCGCAGCCAGCCCTGTTGCCACAGGCGCTGGCCCAGCGGCAGCTCGCGCTCCACCGGAACGCTGGTCAGCGGTTGCAGATCGTTTTCGAATTCTTGACGTACGGATGATGAATGGCTCATCGGGCAATCCTCCAGGCGGCTCAATAAGCGATGCGGATATCAGTGAAATCCAGTTCGCGCTCGGTTTCCGGCGACTGGCCTTCATCGAACAGCAATCGGTGAATGCGCCGCGCCGATTCCTGAAACGCTACACCGCCGAGGCTGTGCAAATCGTATTGATGACTGTGCACTTCCGCCCTCACCCGCCCTGGATGCGGCGACAACAGCAGGATCCGATTGCCGACCACCAGCGCTTCTTCAATCGAGTGGGTGACGAACAACAAAGTGAAACGCACCTCCTCCCAGAGCAGCAGCAATTCCTCCTGCATCTTGCGCCGGGTCAGGGCATCCAGCGCGGCGAACGGCTCGTCCATCAGCAGGATTTTCGGCTGCATCGCCAGCGCCCGGGCAATCGCCACCCGCGCCTTCATGCCGCCGGACAAGGTGTGCGGATAGGCATCGGCGAACGCCGCCAGACCGACTTTCTCCAGGTAATGCAGCGCACGCTCTTCAGCTTCCTTTTTCTTCAGCGTGCGCGAAGCCAGCAGCGGAAACATCACGTTCTGTTTGACGGTTTTCCACGGTGGCAGTTGATCGAACTCCTGAAACACCACGATCCGGTCCGGTCCCGGCGCGTCGACTCGCTGGCCCTGCAGACGGATCTCGCCCTCGCACGGTGCAATGAACCCGGCGACGGCTTTGAGCAAGGTGGATTTACCGCAGCCGGACGGACCGAGCAGCACGAAGCGATCCTGTTGATCGACTTCGAAACTGACCTGATGGGTGGCCCGCACGACGCGCTGCGGCGTGCGGTATTCGAGGCTGACCTGATCGACCGCCAACAGCGCTTGCGCAGTGGCGATCGGGTTGCTGGCCGCGTGGCCTTGCAAAGGGGCGTTCATGTCGATCAGCTCCCCTGCAACGGTTTGGCGTCCTGGAAGAAGTAGTCCTTCCACGATTCGGGTTTGTTCTTGATCGCGCCGACGCGGTAGAGGAATTCGGCGAGCGGGTAGGTGTTTTTCGGCGTGACGCTGAATTCAAACTGCGGGTTGTCGATGATTTTCAGCAACGCGGCGCGGTCGATCTTGGCCTTGGTCACGCGGATATAAGTGTCCGCCGCCGCGCCTTTATCGTTCTGCGCAAATTGCGCGGCTTCGGTCAGCGCTTCGACGAACGCCTTGTAGGTTTTCGGGTTCTCGTTGCGGAATTTCTCGGTGGCGAACAGCACGGTCGGCGAGTTCGGGCCGAGCACGTCATAGGAGTTGAGCACCACATGCACGTTCGGATTTTCCAACGCCTGATCCTGGAACGGCGGGTTGGAGAAGTGCCCGGTCAGCTCGGTGCCGCCGGCGATCAACGCAGCAGTGGCGTCCGGGTGCGGAACGGCGATGGTGTACTTGTCGAGGCGGTTGAATTCCTTGTCGCCCCACTGTTTGGCCGCCGCGTATTGCAGGAAGCGCGACTGCACCGAAACGCCCACCGCCGGCACCGCGATGCGGTCCTTCTCGGTGAAGTCGGCGATGGTTTTGACCTTGGGATTGTTGCTGACCAGGTAGTACGGGAAGTTGCCCAGTGAGGCCACGGCTTTGACGTTTTGTTTGCCGTGGGTGCGATCCCAGATCGTCAGCAACGGCCCGACACCGGCGCCGGCAATGTCGATGGAACCGGAGAGCAGTGCATCGTTGACCGCCGCGCCGCCGGACAACTGGGTCCAGTCGACCTTGATGTCGAGGCCTTCCTGCTTGCCGTACTTCTCGATCAGTCCCTGATCGCGCACCACATTGAGCAATAAATAGACAATGCCGAACTGCTCGGCGATGCGGATTTCACCTTCGGCGTGGGCCACAGTCGGCGCCACCAGGCTGCCGGCGATCAGGCTGAACCCGAGGCCGATGGCCGCCGCCAGCGGCGCGAATGGAAGACGTTTGGACATGATCGGATCTCCGGCAAATCAGAAAGGCGCGTCGCCCTGAATGGTGGTGCGATACAGCTTGCGGCGCAGGTGCGCAGGGCAACCGGCGGCAAGGTGGATCAGCGAGCGGTTGTCCCAGAACACCAGATCGTGGGGCTGCCATTGATGGCGGTAGATGTTCTGCGGCAGCACGCTGTGGGCGTAGAGCTCGTCGAGCAGTTGTTTGCTCTCGTCTTCCGGCAGGCCGACGATGCGGGTGGTAAAGCCTTCGCTGACGAACAACGCCTTGCGGCCGTTTTCCGGATGGGTGCGGACCACCGGGTGCACGACCTCGGCGACCTGGGCCAGTTGCTCCGGGGTCAGGGTCGGGCGCCAGTTGCCTTCGAATTTGGTTTCGCTGTAACGCGCGGTGTAGGAATGCGCAGCCGAGCGGCCTTCGACCGCTTTGCGCAGCGCGTCGGGCAGGCTGTCCCAGGCTTTGTGCATGTCGGCGAACAGGGTGTCGCCGCCTTCAGACGGCAGCTCCTGGGCGTGCAGCATCGAGCCAAGGCTCGGCAGCTCTTTATAGGAAAGGTCCGAGTGCCAGAATTTGCCGGCATCACCGAGGCCGATGTTCTGGCCGTTTTCGACGATGTTGGAAACGATGAGGATTTCCGGGTGATTGGCCAGCAGGAACTGCTTGAGCACGTGGATCTGCAACACGCCGAAGCGGCGGCTGAAGTCGATCTGCTGTTGCGGGGTGATGCGCTGGTCGCGGAACACCACGACGTGGTGATCGAGGTGCGCGCGGTGGATGCGGGCGAAGTCTTCATCGTTGACCGGACGGGTCAGGTCGAGACCGATGATTTCGGCACCAACGGCACCGCTGAACGGGCGGACTTCGAAGGTTTGCGGCGCGGCAGTCGCGGCGCTTGGGGTAGCAGTAGCTGCGGACATCAATCAATCTCCCACGCACGGCGCGCTCAATGGCGCGCGCGTCGATCAGAAACTCACGCTGGATTGCGTGTTGGTTCGTGTCGTGCGGCGCGCCGATTGGTCGGCAGGTACGCAGGAGGCTGACTTTATAGCTATAAGAAGCGGAATTTAAATACTGTTAACGAATAACGATATGGCGAATGCTTAGGAATGGACTGGATGGTGAGTGACCATTTGTGTCACTTCTGGACGGAATGTGTTGTTCCGACAGACGCCTTCGTCGGATCGCCGCCCGGAGCAAGCCCGCTCCCGCACTCGATCGCGTGTCTCTGGAAAAACGCAGTCGAGTGTGGGAGCGGGCTTGCTCGCGAAGAGGCCGGAAAGGCCAATAAAGATCTAGCGTTCGTGCAACGCCTCGGCCCGCGCCCGGATGATCGGCTTGAGCAGATAGCTCAGCACGGTCTTCTTGCCGGTGATGATATCCACCGACGCCACCATCCCCGGGATGATCAGCAACGGCTTCTCGTCAGTGCCGAGATGGCTGCGCTCGGTGCGCAGCTTGATGACGTAGTAGGTGGTTTTCTTGTCTTCGTCGGTGATGGTGTCGGCGCCGATCTGTTCCAGCTTGGCCTTGAGACCACCGTAGATGGTGTAGTCGTACGCGGTGAATTTCACCGTGGCCTCCTGGCCCGGATGCAGGAACGCGATGTCCTGCGGGCGGATCTTCGCTTCGACCAGCAGGGTGTCGTCCAGCGGCACGATTTCCAGCAGGTCGCTGCCCGGCTGGATCACGCCGCCGATGGTGTTGACCAGCATCTTGTTAACGATGCCCCGTACCGGCGAGGTGACGAGCGTACGGCTGACCCGGTCTTCCAGCGCCTTGCCGGTGGCCTGGGCCTTGTTCAGGTCGGTGCGCGCCTCGTTCAACTGAGTCAGGGCTTCGCTGCGGAATTTGCCGCGGGTCTCGTCGATCTTGCGCTGTACTTCCTTGATCGCCGATTCGGCGCGCGGGATCGCCAGGGTGGTGGCGTCGAGCTGACCACGGGTTTCCACTTCGGCACGCTTGAGTCGCAGCACTTCCACCGGCGATACCGCGCCCTGAGCCACCAGCGGCTCGGACATGTTGATTTCCTGGCGTTGCAGACCCAGTTGCTGACGGTACTGCGCCTGCTTCGAGGTGAACTCGCGCAGCTCTTGCTGGCGCTGAATCAACTGTTCCTGCAGGCCACCGACCTCGTCGTGCAATTGCTGACGACGGCTGATGTACAGCGATTCTTCACTTTTCGCCTGACCCGGCACGGCTTTGAGCACGTCCTCGGGGAAATTCAGCGGCCGGTCATCGACCTCGGCGCTCAGGCGCTCGACCCGCAGCAGCATCGACAGCCGATCAGCCTCGGTTTCACCGACGTTGGAGGCGAATCGCGTGTCATCCAGGCGTACCAGCGGTGCGCCGGCCTCGACGATCTGGCCTTCCTTGACGAACAGCTCGGAGACGATACCGCCCTCGAGGTTCTGGATTTTCTGGATCTTCGACGAGGGAATCGCCTTGCCGTCGCCCTTGGTCACTTCGTCGATGACGGCGAAGTTGGCCCACAGCATCAGGAACACGAAGAAACCGATGATCGCCCAGATCGTCAGCCGCACCACGCGCGGCGCGTCCTCGATCAAGGCCTTGTTGACCTCTGGCAGCGGCTGGCCCTGCAGCGATGCCGAGCCCTTGAAGTAGCGGCGGATCGAATCCTTGAAACCCGACTTAAGCAACACTGATCTGCCCCTTCTTCAACGCTTCCATCACGGCCGCTTTCGGGCCATCGGCGAGAATCTGCCCACGGTCGACCACCAGCAGGCGATCGACCAGCGACAGCAGCGATGCCCGGTGCGTCACCAGCACCACGGTCTTGTTTTCCACCACCGCCGCGAGGCGTTGCTTGAGGCGTTCTTCGCCGGTGTTGTCCATGGCGCTGGTCGGTTCGTCGAGCAACAGAATCGGCGGATTGAGCAACAGCGCCCGGGCCAGGGCGACGTTCTGGCGCTGACCACCGGACAGGTTCTGCCCGCGCTCGCCGACTTGCAGCTCATAACCCTGCGGGTGCAGTCGGGCGAATTCGTGGACGCCGGCCAGTTCAGCGGCCTGCAGGACAAGTTCGTCTTCGACGTAACGAGCGCCGGAAATCAGGTTGTCGCGCAGGGTGCCGGCCAGCAGCTGGATGTCCTGGGGCACGTAGCCGATGTTGTAGCGCAGCTCGCTGACGTCGATCTGGCGGATGTCGACGCCATCCACCAGCAACGCACCATCGTCCGGCTGATAGAGGCCGACCAGCAATTTCGCCAACGAACTTTTGCCCGAGCCGCTGCGGCCGATGATGCCGATCTTCTCGCCGGGACGGATCACCAGGTTGATGTTCTTCAGGGCCGGGTTCTGCTGTTCCGGGTAGGTGAAGCTGAGCTGGCGGCATTCGATCGCGCCTTGCAGCACCTTGCGGCTCAGCGGGCGCTCTTCGAAATTGCGCTCTTGAGGCAACTCCATCATCTGGTCGACCGAAGTCATTGTCACCCGCGCCTGCTGGTAGCGGGTCAGCAGACCGGACAGCGACGCCAGCGGGCTGAGGGCGCGGCCACTGAGCATGTAGCAGGCGATCAGGCCGCCCATGCTCAGGTTGCCGGCGATGATCTGGTACACGCCGAAGACGATCATGATCACCCCGGCCAGTTGCTGGATCAGCAGGGTGATGTTCATCGCCAGACCGGAGAGCATTTTCACCCGCAGCTCGAGGCGGCTGAGGGTGCCGATGGTTTGCTCCCACTGATATTGGCGTTCGCTTTCGGCATTGTTGACCTTCACCGCGTCGAGGCCGGCGAGGGTTTCGATCAGGCTCGACTGACGCTCGGCGCCGAGGGCCATGGTGCGTTCCATGGTTGCCACCAGCGGTTTCTGCAAGGCATAGCCGATCAGCAGCGCAATCGGGAAGGCCAGCACCGGAATCCACACCAGATGCCCGCCGAGAATCGCGATGACGATGAAGATCAGGATGGTGAACGGCAGGTCGATCAGGCTGGTCAGGGTCAGCGAGGCGAGGAAATCGCGCAGGCTCTGGAATTCGTGGATGTTCTGGGCAAAGCTGCCGACCCGCGCCGGGCGGTATTTCATGGCCATGCCGACGATGCGTTCGAACAGCGTGGCGGAGATGATCAGGTCGGTTTTCTTGCCGGCCAGATCCAGGCACAGGCTGCGCAGGCTCTTGAGGATCAGGTCGAACAGATAGGCGCCGGTGATGCCCAGCGCGAGGACCCACAGGGTCGCTTCGGCCTGGTTCGGCACCACGCGGTCGTAGACATTCATCACGAACAGCGGCGCGGCCATGGCGATGATGTTGATCAGGAAACTGGCGGCGATGGCGTCGGCGTACAGCCAGCGCGAACGCTTGAGGGTGTCGCGAAACCACGAGCGTGCACGCGGGATCAGCGTGCCGTGGTTGACGTCGAATTTGTGCTGGGGCTGGGCGAAAAACACTTTGCCGGTGTAGTCGTCGGCCAGCAGCTCGCGGCTGACCAGGGATTCACCGCCGTCGCTTTCGCTGAGCAGCACCCGCGCATCATTCTCACCCTGCCAGCCGAGCAGGACGGCACTGCGGCCATCCTTGAGCAGCAACAGCGCCGGCATGGCAATCGCCGGAATCTCTTCCAGCTTGCGTTGCAGCACCCGCCCTTGCAGCCCGGCGCGCGCCGCTGCACGGGGCAGCAGCTCGACACTCAGGCGTTGTTTGGGCAGCGGCAGGCCGGTGGTCAGCATCGCCGCGCTGGCAGGTTTCTGGTGGAGCATGCAAAGAGCGAGCAGACCGTCCAGTAACGGATCGTCATGCAACGCGCGTGGATCATGACTGAGATGAACTCGACTGACTTCTGATTCCACGCTCGACACTCTTTAGCAGTTGAAAAGGGACAACTCAATTCATCCCAGGCAGCTGAACCTTGGGCTTCACGTCGTTCTGCACAACGGATGCCAAGGGTGCGACCACTCCCTGGCTCTTGAGCAATTCGCCCATGGTCGCCTTGATTCGATACTGAGTAAATAACTGAATGTTTTTGATTTCAGCCAGACGCCGCGAAGCGGTGAACAGCTCGTTTTCGCTGTCGAGCAAATCCAGCAGGGTCCGTTCGCCGAGGCTGAACTGGCGCTGGTAAGCAGTGCGCACCGAGGTGCTGTGATCAACGTACTGCTGAGCGATCGGCACCTGGGCGTTGGCGTTGTTCAGGGCGTTCCAGGCCAGGCCCAGCTCTTCATTCAATTGGCGCAAGGCGTTGTTGCGGATATCCAGCGCCTGGTTCGACAGGTAGGACTTGGATTCCAGATCCGCCTTGTTGCTGCCGCCCGAATACAGGTTGAAGCGCATGCGCAACATGGCCTGCCATTCGTTGTTGTGACCGTTCTGGCCGTCGAGGTCGTTGTCGGCAGTGCGGCCCAGCTCGGCGTCGAAGCGCGGGTAGAAGGTCGACTTGGCAGTCTCGTATTGCTTTTCAGCCGCGGCGATATCGGACTCGGCCGAACGCAGGATCGGGCTGTTTTCCAGCATCTGCTGGCGCGCTTCATTCAGGTTGGCCGGCATCATCGCCATGAACGGCGCCGGACGCTCCAACTGATCGGGCATCTGGCCGACAGCGCTGAGGAAGTTGGTTTCCGAGTCGGCGAGGTTGGTCTGCTCGGTGATCAGGTTGTTGCGGGCCTGGGCCATACGCGCTTCGGCCTGATCGAGGTCGGCCCCGCTGCCGACGCCGCGCTGGGTGCGCAGCTGGATCTGGTCGTAGATGCGTTGGTGACTTTTGAGGTTTTCTTCGGCCAGACGCACGAATTCGCGACGGGTCAGCACATCCAGATAAACCTGGGCCACGGTCAGCGCGGTGCGCTCGGAAGTGCCGAGCAGGGAATACGCGCGGGAGTTGACGGTGGCTTGTTGACGCCCGACTTCGCTGGACGTCGCAAAACCGTCAAAAACCATTTGCGACAGACGTAAACTTGACTCGCTGCGGTTCAGGGTTTCCCAGTGATTGCCGCCACCATTGGCACGGGTGGTCACGCTGTCGGTGCCTTCACGACCATAACCGCCCAGCAGATCGACCTTGGGCAGGTATCCACCTTTTGCAGCCTTTAATTGATAATCCGCGGCCAGCCGACTGTTGACCCCTGCCTGGATTTCCGGATGGGCATCCAGCGCCTGCTGCATGGCTTCTGGTAAGGATTGTGCTTGTACGAAAGAGGCGGCGAGAGCGAAGGGTAGAGCCTTGAACAGGTGCGAACGCATGGTAAAGATTTCCCAGAACTTCTTGTCTTGAATCACAGCAAATTGGTGAGCTGCGTCGGAAGATGGCAACCGGAATGACCGTATGTCGGAAAGTTTAAAACCGGAACTGGATCACACGCTGAAGGGCAGGTCGCCGCATAAATATCAATGTGACATTACTGGGACGATTGTTTAGGATGGCACCCAGAAGGTCAATAGTTTGGCATAAAGTTAATAGCGAAAGAATCTAGCCAAAATATTGACGAACAGCAGCGTCAACTTTGTTTCCTCTTTTTTTAAAAGTACGTCCAGACTGAATCGGCGCAGACAGCCATCAGGTCTATGGAAGTCAACTGAACGTGACACCCGGAGAGTCTTCAATGAGCAGTGTTGTTGCCATCGTCAAAAGCATTGTCGGTCAGGTTTTCGTGGTGTCCCCAGAGGGCGTCCGTCGCGTACTCGTTGAAGGCGACCGGCTGTTTGCCGGCGATCAGGTCGACACCGGCGTTTCCGGCGCCGTGTCCCTGGAACTGGCCGATGGCCGCACGATCGATCTGGGCCGTGACACTCAGTGGAGCGCCGATACCCCGGACTCCAGCACCGACCTGGCCGAAGCCACCGCGCAAGCCGCGCCGTCGGTAGAAGAGCTGCAACAAGCCATCGCCGCCGGTGTCGACCCGACTACCGCCCTTGAATCCACCGCAGCCGGCCCGACCGCCGCGGGGACTGGCGGTGCCGCCGGCGGCGGTCACAGCTTCGTGATGCTCGATGCGACCGCCGGCCGTGTCGACCCGACCATCGGTTTCCCCACTGCGGGCATCAACGCTGCCGGCCAGGCCGCGCAGAACATCACCGGCGGCCAGACCACCGACACCAACGCCAATGCCCTGCGCGAATCGACCCTGAGCCTCAGCGCCACGCCGAGCATCACCGAAGCCGGCGGCGTGCTGGTGTACACCGCAACGCTGACCCAGGCGCCGCTGACCGACCTGACCATCACCCTGTCCAACGGTGCGGTGATCGTGATTCCGGCCGGTTCCACCACCGGCACCGTCAACGTGCCCCTGGCGCCGAACGACACTGTTTATAACGACCCGACCCAGATCGACGTGACCGTCACCGGCACCACCGGCGGCAACGGCATCACCGTGACCCCGCCGACCACCCCGGCCACGACCCAGGTCACCGACACCATCGACACCACCACCGTCACTCTGACGGCGGGCCCAAGCGTGACCGAAGGCGGTCAGATCACCTACACCGCCACGCTGACCAACCCGGCGCAGACGCCGGTGACCGTCACGTTGTCCAACGGCTCGACCATCACTATCGGCGCCGGCCAGACCACCGGCACCGTCAACGTGCCGACCGCACCGAATGACGTCTATAACAACGGCAGCACCGTTACCACCACCATCACCGGTGCCACGGGCGGCAACTTCGAAAACCTGGTGCCGAACCCGACACCGGCGGTCACCAACATCGTCGATTCGGTCGACACCACCAATCTGACTCTGACCGCCACCGGCACCGTGGTCGAAGGTGGCCAGATCACCTACACCGCAACCCTGACCAACCCGGCGCAGACGCCGGTGACCGTCACCCTGTCGAACGGTTCGACCATCACTATCGGCGCCGGCCAGACCACCGGCAGCGTCAACGTGCCGACCGCACCGAATGACGTCTACAACAACGGCGGCACCGTCAGCACCACGATTACCGGCGCTACCGGCGGCAATTTCGAGAATCTGGTGCCGAACACGACGCCAGCGACTACTACCGTCACCGACTCCATCGACACCACCAACCTGTCGCTGAGCGCCACCGGTTCCGTGGCGGAAGGCGGTTCGATCGTCTACACCGCGACGCTGAGCAATCCTGCGGGTACGCCGGTGACCGTGACGTTGAGCAACGGCGCCGTCATCACCATTGACGCCGGTAAAACCATCGGCACCGTGACCGTTCCGGCGCCTGCCGATGACGTCTACAAAGACGCGGGCAAGGTCGAAGTCACCATCAAGGACGCCACCGGCGGCAACTTCGAGAATCTGGTGCCAAGCACTGTTCCCGCTGTCACCGAAGTGACTGACACCATCGACACGTCGACGGTCAAACTGACGGCTGATACTTCGGTTGCAGAAGGCGGCACCGTTACTTATACCGCTACGGTTGGCGCACCAGTCACCGGTTCGCCGGTGACTGTCACTTTGGCCAACGGCCAGACCATCACCATCGAAGTCGGTAAAACCACCGGCACCGTGACCACCACCGCGCCGAACGACGCATTGGCTGGCAATGCACCGCTGACCAACTCGATCACCGGCGTTTCCGGCGGCAATTACGAAAATCTGGTGGCCGACAAGACCCCGGTCTCGACCACGGTTACCGACGTTGCCGACACCACCAACCTGACCCTGAGCGCCACCGGCACTGTCGCCGAGGGCGGTTCGATTGTTTACACCGCGACGCTGACCAATCCTGCGGGCACCCCGGTGACCGTGACGTTGAGCAACGGCTCCGTCATCACCATCGAAGCGGGTAAAACCACTGGCACCGTGACCGTTCCGGCGCCTGCCGATGACGTCTATAAAGACGCCGGCAAAGTCGAAGTGACCATCAAGGACGCCACCGGCGGCAACTTCGAGAACCTGGTGCCAAGCACCGTTCCGGCTGTCACTGAAGTCACCGACACCATCGACACCACCACGGTCAAACTGACCGCGACAGAGTCAGCGGCCGAGGGCGGCACCGTTACTTACACCGCGACAGTTGGAGCGCCCGTAACTGGCTCGCCGGTCACCGTGACCCTGGCCAACGGCCAGAGCATCACGATTGAAGTGGGCAAGACCACCGGCACCGTCACCACCACCGCACCGAACGACGCATTGGCCGGCAACGCACCGCTGACCAACGCGATCACCGGCGTGAGCGGCGGCAACTACGAGAATCTGGTCGCCGACAAAACCCCGGTCAGCACCACCGTGACCGACACCGTCGACACCACCAACCTGACCCTGAGCGCCACCGATTCCGTGGCCGAGGGCGGCTCGATCATCTACACCGCGAGCCTGACCAATCCGGCCGGCACGCCGGTGACCGTGACCTTGAGCAACGGCGCGGTCATCACCATCGAAGCCGGCAAGACCACCGGCACCGTGACCGTTCCAGCGCCTGCCGATGACGTCTACAAGGATGCCGGCAAAGTCGAAGCGACCATCACCGGCGCAACCGGTGGCAACTTCGAAAACCTGGTGCCAAGCACTGTGCCGGCCGTGACCCAGGTCACCGATACCATCGACACCTCGACCGTCAAACTGACCGCGACCGAGTCGGCGGCGGAAGGCGGTACCGTTACTTACACCGCGACGGTGGGCGCCCCGGTAACCGGCTCGCCTGTGGTTGTGACCCTGGCCAACGGTCAGGCGATCACCATCGAAGTCGGCAAAACCACCGGCACCGTGACTGCCACGGCGCCGAACGACGTACTGGCCGGCCATGCACCGCTGACCAACTCGATCACCAACGTCAGCGGCGGCAACTACGAAAACCTCGTGGCCGACAAAACCCCGGTCAGCACCACCATCACCGATACCGTCGACACCACCACCGTATCGCTGACCGCCACCGGCAACGTCAACGAGGGCGGGCAGATCGTCTACACCGCGACCCTGACCAATCCGGCCGGCACCCCGGTGACCGTGACGTTGAGCAACGGCTCCGTCATCACCATCGAAGCCGGCAAAACCACCGGCACCGTGACCGTTCCAGCCCCGGCCGATGACGTCTATAAAGACGCCGGCAAAGTCGAAGTGACCATCAAGGATACTTCCGGCGGCAATTTCGAAAACCTGGTGGCCAACCCGACGCCAGCGGTGACCAACGTCGCCGACACCATCAACACCACGCACCTGACCCTCAGTGCCGAAAGCTATGTGCTCGAAGGCACGTCGATCACTTACACCGCAACGCTGACCAACGCCGCGCAGACGCCGGTAACCGTCAACCTGAGCAACGGCCAGACCATCGTTATCGAGGCCGGCAAGACCAGCGGTTCGGTGACCATCCCGGCGCCGAGCGATGACGTCTACAAGGATGTCAGCAAGCTCACCGTGACCATGACCGATGCCAGCGGCGGCAACTTCGAGAAGCTCGACGTCAGCAAGACGCCAGTCAGCACCACGGTCAACGACACCATCGACAAGACCACGCTGACCCTGAGCGCCAGTGACACCGTCAGCGAAGGTGGCCAGATCACCTACACCGCGACCCTGAGCAACCCGGCCGGCACCGCCATGACCGTGACCCTGGCCAACGGCGCGGTCATCAACATCGCCGCCGGTGCCACCAGCGGTTCGGTGAACTTCCCTGCGCCGGCCAACACGCCTTACATCGATGGCGGCAAGGTACAGACCGCGATTGCCAGCCACAGCGGCGGCAACTTCGAACAGGTCGATGCCAACCGTTCGGCTGTGGTGACCAAGGTCACCGACACCGTCGACACCACCAACATCAGCCTGAGCGCCACCGGTTCGGTCGCCGAGGGCGGTTCGATCGTCTACACCGCGACCCTGACCAACCCGGCCGGCACGGCCATGACCGTGACCCTGAGCAACGGCGCGGTGATCAACATCGCCAAAGGCGCGAGCACCGGCACCATCACCGTCGCCGCACCGAGCGACGACGTGTACAAGGACGCCGGCAAAGTCGACGCCAGCATCACCAAGACCACCGGCGGCAACTTTGAAAACCTGGTGGTCGACAAGACCCCGGCGGTGACCGACGTCACCGACACCATCGATACCAGCACCGTTTCCCTGAGCGCCACGGCCAGCACCGTTGAAGGCGGCGTGGTGGTTTACACCGCCTCCGTCACCGCACCGGTGACCGGTTCGCCGGTGGTCGTGACCCTGTCCAACGGCCAGACCATCACCATCCCGGTCGGCGCCAGCAGCGCCAGCGTCAACTACACCGCGCCGAACGATGCACTGGCCGGCGGCAACACGCTGAGCGTGAAAATCGACGGCACCAGCGGCGGCAATTACGAAAATCTGGTCGCCGACAAGACGCCGGCCGTGACGTCAGTCACCGACACCGTCGACACCACCAACCTGACCTTGAGCGCTACTGGTTCCGTGGCTGAAGGTGGTTCGATCGTTTACACCGCCACGCTGACCAATCCGGCTGGCACGCCAGTGACCGTGACCCTGAGCAACGGCTCGGTGATCACCATCGAAGCCGGTAAAACCACCGGCACCGTGACCGTTCCTGCGCCGGCCGATGACGTTTACAAAGACGCCGGCAAGGTCGAAGTGACCATCAAGGACGCAACTGGCGGCAACTTCGAGAACCTGGTGCCAAGCACCGTTCCGGCCGTGACCGAAGTCACCGACACCATCGACACCTCGACCGTCAAACTGACCGCGACCGAGTCGGCTGCTGAAGGCGGCACCGTCACTTACACCGCCACCGTTGGCGCCCCGGTAACCGGTTCGCCTGTGACCGTGACCCTGTCCAACGGACAGTCGATCACCATTGAAGTGGGTAAAACCACGGGTACCGTGACCACCACCGCGCCGAACGACGCGCTGAACGGTCACACCCCGCTGACCAACTCGATTACTGGCGTGTCTGGCGGCAACTACGAAAACCTCGTGGCCGACAAAACCCCGGTCAGCACCACCGTGACCGACACCATCGACACCACCAACCTGACCCTGAGCGCCACGCCGGAAGTCAACGAAGGTGGTCAGATCACCTACACCGCGACCCTGACCAACGCCGCCGGCACTCCGGTGACCGTGACGTTGAGCAACGGCGCCGTGATCACCATCGAGGCCGGCAAAACCTCCGGCACTGTGACCGTCGATGCACCGAAGGACGACGTCTACAAGGATGCCGGCAAAGTCGAGACGACCATTTCGACCACCACCGGTGGCAACTTCGAAAACCTGGTCACCAGCACCGCCCCGGCGGTCACCACCGTCAATGACACCATCGACACGTCCACCGTGTCGCTGACCGCCACCGCCAACGTCGCCGAAGGCGAAACCGTGGTCTACACCGCGACCGTGACGGCGCCAGTGACCGGCTCGCCGGTCGTCGTGACCCTGTCCAACGGCCAGACCATCACCATCGCCGTCGGCGAGACCACCGGCACCGTGAACTTCGTCGCGCCGAACAGCCCGCTGGCGGGCGGCAGCTCGCTGAGCGTGACCATCGACAAGGCCACCGGTGGCAATTACGAAAACCTGGCGGTCGACAGCAAACCGGCAAATACCTCGGTTTCGGACACTGTCGACACGACCAACCTGAACCTGACGGCCACCGATTCGGTGGCCGAGGGCGGTTCAATCACTTACACCGCGACCCTGACCAACCCGGCAGGTACGCCGGTGACCGTGACCCTGTCGAACGGCGCTGTCATTACCATCGAGGCCGGTAAAACCACCGGCACCGTGACCGTCGATGCGCCGAAGGACGACGTCTACAAAGACGCCGGCAAAGTCGAGGCGACCATTTCAACCGCTACTGGCGGTGGTTTCGAGAACCTGGTGCCGAGCACCGTTCCGGCCGTGACCAACGTCACCGATACCATCGACACCACCACGGTCAAACTGACCGCGACCGAATCGGCAGCTGAAGGCGGCACCGTTACCTATACCGCCACCGTTGGTGCCCCGGTAACCGGCTCGCCTGTGACCGTGACCCTGGCCAATGGTCAGTCGATCACCATCGAAGTGGGCAAAACCACCGGCACCACCACCACCACAGCGCCGAACGATGCGCTCAACGGCCATGCGCCGCTGACCAACGCGATCACTGGGGTGACTGGCGGTAACTACGAAAACCTCGTGGCCGACAAGACCCCGGTTTCGACCACCGTCACGGATACCGTCGACACCACCAACCTGACCCTGAGCGCAACGGGCTCGGTGGCCGAGGGTGGTTCGATCGTTTACACCGCGACCCTGACCAACCCGGCCGGCACTCCGGTGACCGTGACCCTGTCGAACGGCGCTGTCATCACCATCGAGGCCGGCAAAACCTCCGGCACCGTGACCGTCGATGCGCCGAAGGACGACGTCTACAAAGACGCCGGCAAAGTTGAGGCAACCATTTCGACCGCCACCGGCGGCAACTTCGAGAACCTGGTGCCGAGCACCGTTCCGGCCGTGACCGAAGTCACCGACACCATCGATACCACTACGGTGAAACTGACCGCGACTGAATCGGCAGCTGAAGGTGGCACCGTCACTTACACCGCGACCGTGGGCGCACCTGTGACCGGTTCGCCAGTCACCGTGACGCTGTCCAACGGTCAGTCGATCACCATCGAGGTGGGCAAGACCACCGGCACCGTGACCACCACTGCGCCAAACGATGCGCTCAACGGCCACACGCCGCTGACCAATGCGATCACTGGCGTGAGCGGCGGCAATTACGAAAATCTGGTCGCTGACAAAACCCCGGTCAGCACTACCGTGACCGACACCGTCGACACCACTAATCTGTCGCTGAGCGCGACCGACAGCGTGGCCGAAGGTGGCTCGATCGTTTACACCGCGACCCTGACCAACCCGGCCGGCACCCCGCTGACCGTGACCCTGTCGAACGGCGCTGTCATCACCATCGAGGCCGGCAAAACCACCGGCACCGTGACCGTCGCCGCGCCAACCGATGACGTCTACAAAGACGCCGGCAAGGTCGAAGTGACCATCAAGGACGCAACCGGTGGCAACTTCGAGAACCTGGTTCCGAGCACCGTTCCAGCCGTAACGGAAGTCACCGACACCATCGACACGACGACCGTGAAGCTGACCGCTTCCGAAACGGCCACTGAAGGTGGCACCGTTACTTACACCGCGACTGTTGGCGCGCCAGTGACCGGTTCGCCTGTGACCGTAACCCTGGCCAATGGTCAGTCGATCACCATCGAAGTCGGCAAAACCTCTGGCACTGTCACCACCACCGCGCCGAACGATGCGCTCAACGGCCATGCGCCGCTGACCAACGCGATCACTGGCGTGTCTGGCGGCAACTACGAAAACCTTGTAGCCGACAAGACCCCGGTTTCGACCACCGTCACTGACACCGTCGACACCACCAATCTGACCCTCAGCGCCACCAACTCGGTGGCCGAAGGCGGTTCGATCACTTACACCGCCACCCTGACTAACGCTGCGGGCACCCCCGTGACCGTGACCTTGTCGAACGGCGCCGTGATCACCATCGAGGCCGGCAAAACCACGGGCACCGTGACCGTCGATGCACCGAAAGACGACGTCTACAAAGACGCCGGCAAAGTCGAAGCAACCATTTCGACCGCCACCGGTGGCAACTTCGAGAACCTTGTTCCGAGCACTGTTCCGGCCGTGACCCAGGTCACCGACACCATCGACACCACCACGGTCAAACTGACTGCGACCGAGTCGGCGGCTGAGGGCGGCACCGTTACTTACACCGCCACCGTTGGCGCCCCGGTAACCGGTTCGCCTGTGACCGTGACCCTGGCCAACGGTCAGTCGATCACCATCGAAGTCGGCAAGACCACCGGTACCGTCACCACCACCGCGCCGAACGACGCGCTGAACGGTCACACCCCGCTGACCAACTCGATTACTGGCGTGTCTGGCGGCAACTACGAAAACCTCGTGGCCGACAAAACCCCGGTCAGCACCACCGTGACCGACACCATCGACACCACCAACCTGACCCTGAGCGCCACGCCGGAAGTCAACGAAGGTGGTCAGATCACCTACACCGCGACCCTGACCAACGCCGCCGGGACTCCGGTGACCGTGACCTTGAGCAACGGCGCAGTGATCACCATCGAGGCCGGTAAAACCTCCGGCACCGTGACCGTCGATGCACCGAAGGACGACGTCTACAAGGACGCCGGCAAAGTCGAGACGACCATTTCGACCACCACCGGTGGCAACTTCGAGAACCTTGTTCCGAGCACTGTTCCGGCCGTGACCCAGGTCACCGATACCATCGACACCACCACGGTGAAACTCACCGCCACCGAGTCGGCGGCTGAAGGCGGCACTGTCACTTACACCGCCACCGTGGGCGCTCCTGTGACTGGCTCGCCAGTGACCGTGAACCTGTCGAACGGCCAGAGCATTACCATCGAAGTCGGCAAAACCACCGGCACCGTCACCACCACCGCGCCGAACGACGTGCTGACCGGTCATGCGCCACTGACCAACGCAATCACCGGCGTGAGCGGCGGTAACTACGAAAATCTGGTGGCTGATAAAACCCCGGTTTCGACTACCGTCACCGACACCGTCGACACCACCAACCTGTCGCTCAGCGCGACTGGCACCGTGGCCGAAGGTGGTTCGATCACCTACACCGCGACACTGACCAACGCTGCTGGCTCGCCAGTGACCGTGACCTTGTCGAACGGCGCCGTGATCACCATCGAAGCGGGTAAAACCACCGGCACCGTGACCGTTCCAGCGCCAGCCGATGACGTCTACAAGGACGCCGGCAACGTACAGGCAACGATCACCAACGCCAGCGGTGGCAACTTCGAGAACCTGGTCACCAGCACCACGCCAGCCGTGACCAGCGTCACCGATACCATCGACACCACTACCGTGAAGCTGACCGCAACTGCGACGGCGGCCGAGGGTGGCAACGTTGTCTACACCGCCACTGTTGGCGCTCCGGTGACTGGCTCGCCAGTGACGGTAACCCTGTCGAATGGTCAATCGATCACCATCGAAGTCGGCAAGACCAGCGGCACCGTGACCACCACCGCGCCTAACGACGTGTTGAATGGTCATGCACCACTGACCAACGCGATCACCGGCGTGAGCGGCGGTAACTACGAGAATCTGGTGGCCGACAAGACCCCGGTCAGCACCACCGTGACCGACACCGTCGACACTACCAACCTGTCCCTGAGCGCCACCAACTCGGTCGCCGAGGGTGGTTCGATCACTTACACCGCAACCCTGACCAATGCTGCGGGCACTCCGGTGACCGTGACCTTGAGCAACGGCGCCGTGATCACCATCGAAGCCGGCAAAACCACCGGCACTGTGACCGTTCCTGCACCAGCTGATGACGTCTACAAAGACGCCGGCAACGTACAGGCCACGATCACCAACGCCACCGGTGGCAACTTCGAGAACCTGGTGACCAGCAACACACCTGCCGTGACCAGCGTCACCGACACCATCGACACCACCACCGTGAAGCTGACCGCAACCGCAACAGCGGCCGAGGGTGGCACCGTCACCTACACCGCCACCGTGGGTGCGCCGGTGACTGGCTCGCCGGTAACCGTGAATCTGGCCAACGGTCAGTCGATCACCATCGAAGTCGGCAAAACCACCGGCACCGTGACCACCACCGCGCCGAACGACGCGTTGACCGGCCACACACCGCTGACCAACTCGATCACCAACGTTTCTGGCGGCAACTACGAAAACCTCGTGGCCGACAAGACGCCGGTCTCGACCACCGTCACCGACACCATCGACACCACCAACCTGTCGCTCAGCGCGACCGGCACCGTGGCCGAAGGTGGCTCGATCACTTACACCGCGACTCTGACCAACGCCGCTGGCTCGCCAGTGACCGTGACCCTGAGCAACGGTTCGGTGATCACCATCGAAGCCGGCAAAACCACCGGCACCGTGACCGTTCCTGCGCCAGCCGATGACGTCTACAAAGACGCCGGCAACGTGCAGGCGACGATCAAGTCCGCCACCGGCGGCAACTTCGAGAACCTGGTCACCAGCACCACGCCAGCCGTAACCAGCGTTACCGACACCATCGACACCACCACCGTGAAGCTGACCGCGACCACGACGGCGGCCGAAGGTGGCAACGTGGTCTACACCGCGACCGTCGGCGCACCAGTGACTGGCTCGCCAGTGACCGTGACCCTGGCCAACGGTCAGTCGATCACCATCGAAGTCGGCAAAACCACCGGCAGTGTGACCACCACCGCGCCGAACGACGTGTTGAATGGTCATGCGCCACTGACCAACGCGATCACCGGCGTAAGCGGCGGCAACTACGAGAATCTGGTGGCAGACAAGACCCCGGTCAGCACCACCGTCACCGACACCGTCGACACCACCAACCTGTCCCTCAGCGCGACCAGCACCGTGGCCGAGGGTGGCTCGATCACCTACACCGCAACCCTGACCAACGCCGCTGGCTCGCCAGTGACCGTCACCCTGAGCAACGGTTCGGTGATCACCATCGAAGCCGGCAAAACCACCGGCACCGTGACCGTTCCTGCGCCAGCCGATGACGTCTACAAAGACGCCGGCAACGTACAGGCCACGATCACCAACGCTACCGGCGGCAATTTCGAAAACCTGGTCACCAGCACCACACCAGCAGTGACCAGCGTCACCGACACCATCGACACCACCACCGTCAGCATCACCGGCAGCACCTCGGTGACCGAAGGCCAGACCGCAACCTACACCGTCAGCCTGACCAACCCGGCGCAAACCGAAGTCACCCTGAAAATCGTCTACAGCGGCACCGCCGCCGACGGTTCGGACTTCACCGGCGTGTACACCGTGAAGATTCCGGCCGGTGCCAGCAGCGCGCAGTTCAACGTCGCGACCATCGATGACAAGATCACCGAAGGCACCGAAAACTTCGTGGTCAAGATCGACTCGGCCACCGGTGGCAACTTCGAAAACCTGGCGGTCAGCAGCACCAATGGCAGCGTCAGCACCTCGATCATCGACAACGATGCACCGCCGGTCATCGACCTCGACGCCAACAACTCAAGCGGTGCAACGGGTGCCGACTACAAGGTGACCTTCACCGAGAACACCCCGGGCGCAGGTGTGTCGATTGCCGACACCGACATCAAGATCACCGACCCGGACAGCACGATGCTGACCGGCGCCACCGTCGTGCTGACCAACCGTCAGGACGGCGATGCGCTGAACCTGGGCAACAGCGTCAACGGCATCACCATCAACGCCAACAGCACCAACGGCACCGTCACCCTGACCCTGTCGGGCAACGCGACGCTCGCCGACTACATGCAGGCCATCAAGAACATCAGCTTCACCAACAGCAGTGAAGACCCGAGCACCGTGCCGCGGATCATCACCGTGACCGTGACCGATGGCGGCAACTACTCCAACACCGCGACCACCACGGTCAACGTAGTGGCGGTCAACGATGCGCCGGTCGCTGCACCGGTCAACGTCACCGGCACCGAAGACACCCCGCTGGTTCTCGGCTGGTCGACCTTCGGCGTCAGCGACGTCGACAGCCCGGCCAGCAGCCTGGGCGTGAAAATCACCCAGCTGCCGGGCGAAGGCAAACTGCAGTATCTGGACGGTTCGACCTGGAAAGACGTCGCCACCAACCAGACTTTCAGCAAGGCCGATATCGACGCTGGCAAGTTGCGCTTCCTGCCGGATGCCAACGAGTCGGGTGTGAACGGTTACGGTGGCACTGGCGTTGGTAACAATCAGGCCGACTACGCGCAGATCAAATTCCAGCCAACCGACGGCCAGTTGCTGGGCAACACTGGCACCATCAAGATCGATATCACGCCGGTGGCGGATGCGCCGACCCTGTCGGTGGCCGACAACAGCGTGAAGTCCACCGGGCTGATCAAGGAAGTCTGGACCGGTCTCTCGGGCCTGGGCACTGACGGCAGCGGCGCCAACTCGACCACCCTGAAAAACGTGATCGACGGCGCGGGCAAGCCGAACACCAGCGGCACCGTGAACAACGTGCAGTCCGACGGCAGCGTGACCGCCGGCACTGCGTCGAAAACCTCGGGCCTGATTTATCTGGAAGCCGGCAAGACCTACACCTTCAGCGGCACCGGTGACGACAGCCTGCTGGTGACCATCGGCGGCAAGAACGTGGCCTCGACCACGTGGGGCGCGGGTGGCAACCTCAACGGTTCGTTCACCCCGACCACCAGCGGCTACTACACCCTGGACATCTACCACCACAACCAGAGCGGCCCGGGCAGCTACGACGTCAACCTGTCGGTCAACGGCAGCACGCCGATCGACCTGAGCAGTGCCGGCGTGCCGATCTATACCGGCGTGCAGGATCTGGTGAATGCCGGCGTAACCGTCTCCGATCTGCACGGCAGCAACGGCGAAGGCTATTACGACGGCTACAAGCTCAACACCGGCGCCGAAGGCACCACCGTGAAACTGTCGTCGATCAGCACCGCGCTGACCGATACCGACGGTTCGGAAACCCTGAGCATCAAGATCAGCGGCGCACCGGTCGGTTCGGTGCTCAGCGATGGCGCAGGCCACAGCTTCACCGTGACCGCCACCAGCGGCGACGCCAACGTCACCGGCTGGAACCTCGGCACCCTGACCGTGACCCCGCCGACCTACTACAACGGCCAGTTCAACCTGACCGTGACCTCGACCTCAACCGAACAGGTCGGCGGCTCGGCCAGCACCACTGCGACCATCCCGGTCACCGTGGTGCCGGCGGTATATAACGCGGTGGTCGCCACCTCGGCGGACGACACCGTCACCGGCACCGACGGCAACGACATCATCGTCGCCGACATCGGCGGCCTGACCGTGGTGCCGGGCACCAACTACAACATCGCGTTCATGGTCGACAGCTCGGGCAGTATGAGCGCCTCGTCGATCAACGCCGCCAAGGACTCGCTGACGTCGGTGTTCAACACCCTCAAACAGAGCCTGGGCAGCAACTCGGGCACGGTGAACATCTTCCTGGTGGACTTCGACACCCAGGTCAACAAGTCGGTGTCGGTGAACCTCAACGACCCGAACGCGCTGACCTTGCTCAAGGCCGTGCTGGACTCGATGTCGTCCGGCGGCGGTACCAACTACGAAGACGTGTTCAAGACCACCGCGAACTTCTTCCAGAGCGCTGAAGCGGTGGCCAACACCGGGGCGAAGAACCTTACGTACTTCATCACCGACGGCCAGCCGACCTACTACCAGAGCGGCGAGCAGACCAACCCGACGCTGTACGGCAACGTGAAGCTCGACGACGTGGTGAAAACCAGCAACTACAAGCTGGGCAACAGCTTTGCGACTTACATCGACAGCACCCACTACCTGAGCATCAACACCTCCGGCGAGGTCGTGTTGCAGACGTACAAGAATGGCTACTGGAACTGGAACAGTCTGGGCACCATTCATGCTCAGGGTGACGGCACCTACGAGATCTCGAGCCTGGCCGGCAGCGGCAGCAGCACCTCGTCGTACACCACCGACAACTCCGCCGCCGGCTTCGCACTGCTGAGCGGTCTGTCGAACGTCGAAGCGATCGGCCTCAATAACGGCGTCAGCCTCAGCGATTTGAAACCGTACGATTCGGACAAGACGCCGCAGACCAACATCGATCCGAAGGACCTGGCCAACTCGATCATCGGCCACACCGAAGCGACGATGCCGGGCAACGACACCGTCAGCGGTGGCGACGGCAACGACATCCTGTTCGGCGACCTGGTGAGCTTCAACGGCATTGCCGGCGAGGGTTATCAGGCAATGCAGGCGTTCGTGGCCAAGGAAACCGGGGTCGACGTCAGCAAAGTCACCACCAGCAACGTGCACCAGTACATCACCGAGCACTATCAGGCGTTCGATGTGTCCGGTGCCCACGACGGCAACGACACGCTGCTGGGCGGCGCGGGCAATGACATTCTGTTCGGCTCGGGCGGCAACGACCTGCTCGACGGTGGCAAGGGCAATGACATCCTGCTCGGCGGCACCGGCAACGACACGCTGATCGGCGGTCAGGGCAACGACATCCTGATCGGTGGTTCCGGTGCCGACACCTTCGTCTGGAAGGCAGGCGACACCGGCAACGACGTGATCAAGGACTTCAAGGCCAGCGAAGGCGACCGCATCGACCTGCGTGACCTGTTGCAGGGCGAGACCGGCAGCACCATCGACAACTTCCTGAAGATCACCACGGTCGACGGCGTGTCGTCGCTGCAAGTCAGCTCGGGCGGCAAGTTCAACTCGGGCGATGCCGCAGCCGCCACCCCGGACGTGACGATCAAACTGGAAGGCAACAACTGGTCCACGGCCAATATTCACAATCTGATTGCCGGCAGCGATCCGACCATCAAGGTCGACCACAACAACAGCTGATGCGTGAACAACGGCCGCCCCACTGGGGCGGCCGTCACGTTTGCAGCGCTTGAACCGGTGACGATTTCGTCGGCGCACCGCATACTCGCGCGCAGTTGGCTATGCTGCTGACAGCATGACGCTGGTCCATTTCCGAGGGATGCTCAATGTTTTACGTGCAACGCGATGCGCAGGGTCAGTTGATTCGCGTGGAAGCTGCGGCCTACGCCGAGGCCACGGAAACGCTGCCGGCCGACCACCACGAAATCCAGGCCTGGTACGCCAACGAGGCCGTGGAGAACAGCCTCAAACAGCTCAAGCAGAGCGACCTGGAAATGATCCGGGTACTCGACGACCTGATTCAGGTGCTGACCCAAAAAGGCGTGATCCGCGTCACCGACCTGCCAGCGGCGGCCCAGGCCAAGTTGATGGACCGGACCCAGGCGCGGGAAGCGCTGGGCGGGTTGAGTCAGTTGATCGATGAGGATGAGGGCGGGTTGATCTAATCCAGGATCTTCGATGAAGTTTGATCGTTCCCACGCTCTGCGTGGGAATGCCGCCCGTGACGCTCCGCGTCACAACGGTGTCTGACGCGACACCGACGGTGTGACTGGAACGCAGAGCGTCCCTTTATGCATTCCCACGCAGAGCGTGGGAACGATCAGTCAGCCCCAGAGTTTCGGCTCACCGAACAGTTGCCCCTGAACCCCATACAACCCCATCTCGCGAATCACCGACAATTCCCCTTCCGTCTCGACCCGCTCGGCAATCAGCGGCAGATCGATGCTGTGCGCCGCACGCTGGATCGCTTCGATGAACAGACGCTTGTCGCTTTCCTGATCGATCGCCCGGATGTAGCTGCCATCGATCTTCAGGTACGCCAGCCCCAGCCGCGCCAGGTTGCCGATCATGCTGAAACGCCCGCCGAAGCGCTGCAGGCTCAGGGAGAAACCGAGTTCACGCAGGCGCCGGGTCAATTGTTCCAGCACCGCTTGCTCCGGCAATTGCTCCTCGCCGATTTCCAGGGTCAGGCGCGCACCGAGGTTGGAATGCGCCCGCAGAATCTCGAACACTTTGTTCAACGCCTGCGGATCGGCGAGGGTCGCCGATGACAGGTTCAGCGCCAGGGACTCTTCATGACCGGCCATCTGTTCCAGCACCTGCTCGAGCATCAACCGGTCCAGTCGCGCGGTCCAGCCGAAGCGCTCCAGCCACGGCAGGAAGCGTCCGGCGGGAATGGTCTGGCCCTGATCGTCGAGCAAGCGTGACAGCACCTTGTAATGCAGCACCAGTTGCGTGTCCTGCGCCGCCACCACCGGCTGGAAGAACAGCTCGAAACGCCGCTGATTCAACGCCTGATCGAGCAGGCGATGCCAGGCGTGGTGATCGTCGCCGACCTCCGCCACCAGGCTCTGATCGAGGCACGCCCAGTTCTGCTCGCCCTGCCCTTCGGCCTGGGCCAGCGCCTGATCGCCGAGGCTGAGGACCGCTTGCGGCGAATCGCCGTGAGCGAACGGTGCCAGGCCGATAGAAGCCACGGCGGGCACGTCGGTGGCGCCTGTCGCGTGCAGGCTGCTCAGGGCACTGTCGAGGCTCTGCGCCAGTTGCAGCGCTTCTTCACGGGTCAACCCCGGCGCCAGCACGGCGAATTCACCGCCGCGAATCCGGGTGACGAGGTTCTGGGTTTCCGGGTATTTGGCGCACTCGCGGGACAGTTGCTCGCCGACCGCTTTCAACAATTCATCGGTGCGCTGACCGCCGAGGCGCTGGTTGAGACCGGCCAGATCCTTGACCCGCAACAGCAGCAGATAACCGGAACTGGCCTGCTCCGGGTTGCTCACCCGCGCATTCAGCTGCATCTCGAAATAACGCCGGTTGGCCAGCCCCGTGAGGTTGTCCTGATAGGACTCGGTGCGCAGTTTTTCACTGCGCTCGGCCTGCTCCTGGAACAGCGCCTTGAGCTTCTCGACCATCTGGTTCATCGCCAGCACCACGCGGCGCAATTCAGGCGTGCGCGGCAGATCCGGCAGACTCAGGAACTCACGACGGGCGATGGCGTGGGATTGCTTGACCATGTAATCCAACGGCTTCAGTTGCCGGCGCAGCAACAGCGCACCCAGCACCGCACTCACCGCCCCGCAGACCAGCAACCAGCCAAGGCTGCCGAGCGCGCTCTGCCAGAGCTTGGCCAGGGCGAACATCGGGTGGCTGACCACCTCGACCCGCGCCGCCTGCTCCCAGCCACGGCTGACCAGCGCATCGCCACCGGCCGGTTCCAGGCCGATCAGTCTGACGAACCAGTCCGGCACGTTGGTGACCGCCGGAATGCCGTTGCGCTCGACAATGGTCTGGTCGGTCTTCAGATCGACCACGCGGATGCTCGAGTAATAACCGCTGTCGAAGATCGAGCTGACCAGCAACTCGACCATCGCCGGGTCATCGATGTTCGGCGTCAACGACAGCGCCAGCGCCGTGGCCGCATCCTGGGCGTGGGAGCGCAACTGGTTGACGTACTGGGTGCGCGAGCTCTCCAGACTGACCATGAAGCTGCCGGTGAAGGCAACCACCAGGAACAGACAGATAGCGATCAACAGCTGTTTGAACAAAGACATCTGAGCGCGTGCTCCTAGTTAGTCGTCTCGACCGGAAATCCTTCGGCCTGCATTTTCTTCAACACATCCTGCCAGCGTGACAGGCGTTTGGTGTCACCGACCTTCTTGTTGCCCTTGGCGCCCGGCAGGTACAGCCCTTCGGCATTGAAAGAGTAGACCGGCAGCAAATCGGTTCGCTCGGCGGCCGGCTTGATCGGGTCGATCAGGCTGTCGAGCACCAGCGGCATGGCGTCAGGGCTGGAATAGTAAGTCAGGACCATGTGCGCGCGGTTCTGGCGCAGGGCCTTGACGTAGGTGATGCGCAACTTGTCACTGGCCACACCGAGGTGGCGCAGGCTGAAATACTTGGCGATCGCATAGTCTTCGCAGTCGCCGGCGCCTTTCCACAAGGCTTCGATGGGGGTTTCCCAATAGTCGACCTCGTGCCACAGATCGATGTCTTCGACGTAGCGCATCTGTTTGTTGAAAAACAGGTTCACCACTTTGAGCTTTTCCATCTCGCTGACCTGCTTCTGCGTGGCCAGCAGATTCTGCCAGGCATCGATCCGCTGTTGCCCGGCGCCCAATGGCCCGTACAGTGCCGTGGCCTTGCGGCTGATCGCGGAAAAATCCCAATCGGCATGCAGACCGCCCAGCATGATGCCGGCCAGCAGCAGCGCGCCGGCAAGCCAGCGCGCAATCCGTGGGATCACGTAACGTACCGCCAATGCAAGGCATCCAGGGCAGAGAGGAAAGCGCTTGATGGTGAAGGTTAGCCCAGCAAAAAACAATGGCACCATGAGATCATCGCTGCCGCGCTAAACTTCAGATGTGACAGGGTTCTTCTACACGGTTTGACAACCTGTAGAGCAATCACTAGTGTCCTTTGGATCCAAATCCGCAGTCATAGGGTGTGCAGTTGTGACCCAAAAGCCCAAGCCACTCCACAGCATCAAAGTCGACGGCCCGATTCCCGCGCATCTGGCGCGCTCGGTCATCGAAGAAACCCTGCGCGCCGCCATTCTCGACGGGCGCCTGCCCTGCGGCACCGCCGTGCGCCAGCAGGATCTGGCCGACCTGTTCGGTGTCAGCCGCATGCCGGTGCGCGAAGCCTTGCGCCAGCTCGAGGCCCAGGGCCTGCTGAACGTCACTGCCCACAAGGGCGCCGTGGTGGCGCCGCTGATCCAGGGTGACGCAACGGAAACCTATGAGCTGCGCATTCTGCTGGAGTCCGAAGCACTGCGCCAGTCGATCCCGCTGCTGACCCCGGTCGACCACGAACGCGCGGCCGGTTTCATCGAAGAACTGGAAAACGAACACGACTACACCGAAATCGGTCGGCTCAACCGTCTGTTTCACATGGCGCTTTACGGCAAGGCGCCCAATGGCCGACTGTTGCGGCTGGTGGAAGACGGCTTGAACGAAGAAGAGCGCTTCCTGCGCTTCAACCTCGAGGCCATGGGCCTGGGCAAAATCTCCCAGGACGATCACCGCGCGCTGTTGCAGGCGGTGAAAGAGCGTGACACCGCGCACGCCGTGACACTGCTGGAGCAGCACCTCAACCGCGGTGTCGAGGTCATCACCCGTTACCTCGCCAGCTCCGCCGGCCAAAGCCGCAAAGCGGCGCACTGAATCCTCCCTCCCGGGTGAGCCTCCACTCACCCGGCGAATAACCCGCTTACAAATCCCCCCACCCGTCACGGTCATTTGCCGTGGCACATCGACGCCTGCGCTCTAACCTCCCTTCTGCTTTGAACAGCCCGGAATTTGCACCGCAAGGAAGTCATTTTCGACGATAGCCGCGGCGCCGATTTACGCGCACCCTTGAATCGCCAACCCAATATAGAACGGGGACGCGCCGCCCCGGCAGCAGTCCCCGCACCAGGAACCTACGGAAGGAGCCTTGTCACGGGAACAGGAAGAAACGGCGCTCTTACAGCCCGACTTCATCCCCTCATATCAATTCGATTACTTAATTTGAAAGTTGCTTCGAGTGAGGCATTCACTCTTGTCGTTCAATTTTGGCCATTAAACGCCGAAAGGAGCAACTACGCCCAAATAAAACTTAACTTATAAGTTTTATCAGCCCCACTCATACTTCAAAAACAGCCAACTAAAAATAATTAAAAATAAACTTGTTAAGTTGTTTTGCGATGTATTAGTTTTTCTTCGCCGAGTTTGGATCCGAAATCACCAACCCGGCACAACCTTGCGCTACGGCCAGGTTCGCAGCGGTTTATCCGTCCGCTGCTGTCCCGGGCCCTTCAGACATTGCCTGTTTTCATCGAAACCGAATGAGGCTGTCGTTCGCCTGGAGAAACTTGCTCAACGTTGTTAGCGATTAATTGAGCAATCCTTATTCCCTATTAACCAGAGTCTCGCAACCATGCCAACTAAAGAGCAACTTACACTGAAGAAAGCCGAACTCAGCATTCATCCGATCTTCTCCGAGATCGATTCTTTGGCGACATTGCGCCGGTTCATGGAGTCCCATGTATTTGCTGTCTGGGACTTCATGTCGCTGACCAAACGCCTGCAGCAGGAACTGACTTGCACTCGCCTGCCGTGGTTACCGCCACGAGATCCGCACGCAGCAAGACTGATCAACGAAATCGTGCTCGGGGAAGAATCGGACGATCGGCTGTCACACGGGCATTACAGCCACTTCGAACTGTACCTCGATGCCATGCGCGAAGTCGGTGCGGACACGACAGCCGTGGAACGCTTCGTGACGCTGCAACAGGAAGGCGTGAGTTACGACGTCGCCCTGCAAAGCGTCGAGGTCGATCCGGCCGCTGCGCGGTTCGTCCGCGACACTTTGCACACCGCACTGCATGCACCCGGTCACAGCGTTGCCGCCGCCTTCCTGCACGGTCGCGAGAGCGTGATCCCGACCATGTTCCAGCGCATGCTCGATGCCTGGGGCATCGGCGTCGAGCAGGCGCCGACCTTCCGTTACTACCTGGAGCGACACATCGAAGTCGACTCCGAAGACCACGGCCCCGCCGCAGAACAACTGCTGGATCGACTGGTGGACGGCGATCCGCAGCGCGAAGCGGAGGTCTACGCCAGCGCCATCGCCGCCGTGGAAAGCCGCATCGCTCTGTGGGACGGCCTGCGCCTGAGCATGCGCGAACCGTTGGCGGAGGTGGCCCAATGAACGCCGCCGACTACCAGTCTTTCGCCGACGCCTGGGAAAGCCGCGCGACCATCCGCACCCGGCCACGCCGCGTGCTGGAGGACGACGCGCGGCTGATCTATCCGCTCAGCCGCCAGCCGTTGGTGCTCAGCGAAACCTTCCTGCGCGAATGCCCGCAGCAGCGTGATTTCGCCCTGGTGCAGACGCTGTACAAATTCATCAACGACGTGGTGATTTTCGAAACCGAGATCGTCGACAAGACCGCCCGCAGCATCGCCAAGAACCGCTTCGCCGTGGCCTTCCCGTTCGCCTGTCGCTACGACGCCATGACCGTGGTGGTGGACGAGGATTACCACGCGCTGGTGGCGATGGATTTCATGCAGCAGACCGTGGCCATGACCGGCATCGAGCCGATCGAGCTGCCGAATGAAATCGAACTGAGCCGGGCGATTCCGGCCGCCGTCGAACTGGCCCCGCAACACCTGCGCAGCGCCGTGGAGCTGATCTGCGTGGCCATCGCCGAAAACACTGTGACTGGCGATGTCGCGGCGTTCGCCCGGGACGACACGGTCAAGCCGTCGATCAAGGGCCTGATGGCCGACCACTTGCTCGACGAGGGCCGGCACTCGAGTTTCTGGGCGCGGATGGTGCGCATCTACTGGCACACCGCGAGTGATGCGGATCGCGACTGCATCGCGCAGATCCTGCCGGTGTTCATCGGCCATTACCTCACCAACGACATCCAGAAGTCCTTCGACCTGCGCCTGATCGACGCCCTGCCGGTCAACGATGCCACCCGCCGCGCACTGAAAGACGAGATGGCCGGGCTGGCCTTCCCGATCAATCGCCACCACCCGCTGGTGGGCAACATCGTGCGGTTTTTCCACAACAGTTCGCTGCTCGACACACCGTGCGTGCAGCACGCCCTGCGCGACTACCTGGTTTGACAAGGAGGCTGACATGAGACGTCTCGACATTTTGCTGAGGGGCCGTAGTCAGGCCTTGACCGACCTGACGCAGGAGCTCGAACAACACGGTCATTCGTTGCTGACGGAGGTTGCTCCGTCGGTGGATCTGGTGATCGATGACGGCAGTCTTGCGCCACAGGATTACGGCACGACAGCGCAGCTGAACTTGCGCCTGGGCATTGGTGCAACGGGCATCGGCGGATTGCCGGTGCTCGATCTGCTATGCCTCTGCAACTCGACGCTGCTGAGCCGCGTGCCCATCGCCGACGAACCGTCCGGCAATGGGCAGGCCCTGCGCCAGCGAACACTGGCGCAAGTGGTGGACGAAGTGGCGCTGCTGGTCAGCCGTTTTTCCCGCGATGCCGAGTATTTCCAGCACGCGACAGCGGCCCGTGCGCCGGACTTCGAGCTGGTGGAAAACCTGCTGTTCCTCGACAGCCTGGCTTACATCCATCGCCTCAATGCCACGGCCCATCCGGCCTTGCTGCAACAGGCGCAAATCCCGGTGATCGAGCGGCTGCAACAGAGTCTGATCGAACACGCGGAGCGCCCGGCGCTGCACCTCGCCGAGCAGTCGATCAGCTATCGCCAGTTGCATGATCACAGCCGTGCAATCCAGCAACGGTTGCTGACAATGCTGGAGACACAGCAGCAACCGTGGGTGGTGGGGATTTGTCTGCCGAAATGCGATGCGCTGTTTGCTTCGATCCTGGCGATTCTCGGCAGCGGTGCGGTGTACCTGCCGCTGGAGCCGAGCCATCCGCTTCAGCGCCAGCAGTACATTCTGGAAAACGCCGGGGCGGTGCTGTTGCTGCACGACGGCGAACACCCGCTGAGCGCTTCGATGCCGGGGCTGGATGTCTGCCGCATCGACCGCACTGACGTCGATCTGTCGCAACCGTTGGTTCGTCACCGGATCGAGCTCGGCGCGCCGTGCATGGCGCTCTACACCTCAGGCACCACCGGGCATCCGAAGGGTGTGCTGCTGAGTCAGGCAAACCTTGCCCACTTCACCGCGTGGTACGCCAGCTATGTGCAGTTGCGGGCCGAGAGCCGGGTGCTGCAGTTCTCGTCGCTGAGTTTTGACTCGTCGCTGATCGACATTTTCCCGACCCTGCTCGAAGGCGCGGAACTGGTGGTGCCCGACGACAACCAGCGCCGCGATCCGCTGCAACTGGTGGCGCTGATCCGACGGCGGCAACTGACCCACGCGTTCCTGCCGCCGGCGCTGTTGAGCATCCTGCCGCTGGAGCAACTGCAAAACGTCGGGCAGATCATGACCGGCGGCGACGTCTGCGAGCCGTTCGTGATCGAGCAACTGACGCGCCAGGGCAAGCTGCATAACCTCTACGGTCCGACCGAAGCCACGGTGCTGATCACCGCGCGGCAACTGCAACCGGGCGACAGTAATCGCACCCTCGGCGGGCCGATTGCCAACAGTCAGGTGCTGATCCTCGATGACGATCTGCAACCGGTGCCGGAGCAAACGGTGGGCGAATTGTTCATCGTCGGCCCCGGCGTATGCCTGGGTTACCTGAACAATCCACAGCAGACGGCGGAGCGCTATCTGGACTTGGAGTTGCCGGATGGTCAGCGTCTGCGCGCCTACCGCAGCGGCGACATGGCCAAGTGGGGCGAGGATGGCATCGAGCTGTGCGGACGCCGCGACAATCAGGTGAAGATTCGCGGCTTCCGGGTCGAGCCGGAAGAGATCGAACGGTGCCTGCGCGAGAGTCAGCTGTATCGGCAGATCGCCGTGGTGATCGACAGTCAGCGACGGATTCTGGCGTTCCTTGCCCAGCCGCAATCGGATGCCGCGCGCGAGTCGTTGAAAGCTCACGCGCAGCAGTTTTTGCCTGACTACATGCAACCGGTGGCGTGGACGGAACTGCCGAACATGCCGTTCGCCGCCAACGGCAAAGTCGACCGAAAAGCCTTGCTGGAGTTGCCGGTCAGCGTGCAGGACAGCGGCCCGAAATGCCTGCCGGCCAACGCCGAAGAAGCGCTGCTGTTGGAGATCTGGGGCGAGTTGCTGGAGCTGCCGACCAGCGACATTTCCACCGACGAAAGTTTCTTCAATCTCGGCGGTCACTCGATTCTGCTGTCACGCATGCTCCTGCGTCTGCGGGAGGAATTCGGCCGCAGCATTTCGATCAACCGCTTCATCGAACTGCCGACCATCGCCAAGCTCGCCACGCTGGTGCGCGGCACCGACGACAGCGCGGTGCTCAGCGCCCAGGCAATGGCCGACGCCGAGCGAGCGCTGGACATCGAGCCGCTGCCGATCAGCCGCATGGGCGATGTGCACAAGGTGATCGTCACCGGCGCCAACAGCTTTGTCGGTGTGCATATCGTCGAGGCGCTGCTGGGATGGGGCGCCAGCGAGGTGGCGTGCCTGGTGCGCGACGGCGGCGGGCAAACCGCGGCGCAGCGCTTTGCCCAGTCATTGCGAGAGAACCGGCTGGAGCATCTGGACCTGAGTCGGGTGCGGGTCTATTCGGTGGACATCACCCGGCCGCAACTGGGCCTCGCCGATGACGATTTCGAGCGACTGGATCGTGAATTCGGCGCGCTGGTGCACAACGCTGCCAACGTCAATCACGTACTCGACTACGAGTCGCTGGCGGCGGACAACGTCGAGCCGATTTTCGAACTGCTGCGGCTGTGCGAAGGGCGCAGCAAAAAGGTGTTCAATTTCGTCTCGACGCTGTCGGCCTCCAGCACCGTCGACGACGCAGGCCGGGTGCTGGAACTGCCCGCCGCACCGACGCCGCCGATCTACATCCGCAACGGCTACAACCTGTCGAAATGGGTCGGCGAGCGCATCCTCGAACGGGCCCGGGAGCGTGGGGTGCGGGTCAATCTGTATCGGCCCGGCAACATCAGTTTCAACAGCCTCAGCGGCGTGTGCCAGCCGCACAAGAACCGTTTGATGCTGATGCTCAAGGGCTCGATCCAGCTGGGTCAGGTGCCGGCCTTCGCGCTGAATTTCGACCTGATGCCGGTGGACTTTCTTGCCCGTTTCATCGCCTTCCACGCCAGCCGTTATTCGGCCGAACGGGCGGTGTTCAACCTGCACAACCCGGAGCCTCTGAGCTGGGATGCCTACGTCGCGTCGTTCCGCGAAACCGGCAGCGAGTTTTCGCTGGTCAGCGTCGCCGACTGGCAACAACAACTGGACCGGGTCGATGCCGACAACGCGCTGTTCGGCGTGCTCGGTTTTTACCTCAACGGCTTCGAGGAAGACATCGGCGACATCTCCCTGATCGGCCACGCCAACGCCCAGGCCGGCGTGCAGCAGATGGGCGCGCACTACCCGGAAAAATCCCCGGCGCTGCTGCGTCGCGGCTGCGACTACCTGAAAGAAATCAACTTCATCTGACTCATCAACCAAGGAGCAACACCATGAGCAATCTTCAACCCGACACCCTGATCAAAAACCCTCACGGCTGCCACGTCGTGTCTTCGGTGGAAGTACCGGTGGACGCCAGGCAAGTGTGGGCAGTGGTCGGTAAATTCGACGGTTTCGACCGTTTCATTCCGGCGCTGTCGCACATTGAAATGACCGGCGAAGGCGTGTCGTCGCTGCGCAAGAAGTTCTTCAAGGATGGCAACATCGTGGTCGAGCAACTCAACTCCCGGGACGACCAGGCGCTGAGCATGACCTGGACCACCATCTACAACACCCTGGGCGTGGCCAATCTGTGGGCGGCGATGAATGTGGAATCTTTGGGCGCGGGCAAGTCGCGGGCGACCTGGACGATCATTGCCGAACCGGCCAGCGGTGGGCCCGAGGCACTGCCGGGGTTCAAGGATTTCGTGCAGGGGTTTGCCGATGACGCGATGGGCAATGTGCTGAAGCTGTTTGTGTAAGGCATGAAAAAGCCCGCTGCGGATCACTCCGCAGCGGGCTGTTTTTTACCGCAAGCGATCAGATCTTGAAGCTGTCGACCAGCTGTTTCAAACGGTTGGCCTGCTGCGACAACGCATCGCAATCCTTCAACGTTTCATTGAGGTTGGCCACGCTCTGCTGGTTCAGCAGGTTGATCTGGTTGACGTCGACGTTGAGGGTTTCCACCACGGCAGTCTGTTCCTCGGTAGCGGCGGCCACCGACTGGTTCATGCCGTCGATTTCGCCGATGCGCTGGGTCACGCTGACCAGGCGCAGACCGGCCTGGTTCGCCACTTCAACGGTCTCCTCGCTGGACGCCTGACTGGCGTTCATGGTGGTCACCGCTTCGCGGGAGCCGACCTGCAGCGAAGTGATCATCTTGTGGATCTCTTCCGCCGACTCCTGGGTGCGGTGAGCGAGGTTACGCACTTCGTCCGCCACCACCGCAAAACCGCGTCCGGCTTCACCGGCACGGGCCGCTTCGATGGCCGCGTTGAGCGCCAGCAGGTTGGTCTGCTGGGAGATGCCTTTGATCACATCGAGAATGTGGCCGATGTTGTCGGTGCTCGCGTTCAGGGTTTCGATCTGGGTGCACGACAGGCTGATCTTCTGCGACAGCTCGGTCATGGCCTGAATCGTCTGCTCGACCACCTGACGACCGTCATCGGCCTGCTCGCTCGCGCCGCTGGCGTGTTGCGAAGCGTCGGCGGCGTTGCGGGCGATTTCCTGAGTGGCGGCACCCAGTTGATTGATCGCGGCGGCCACGCTGTTGGTGCGCGCGCTTTGCTCGTCGGAACCGATGATCGAGGCGTTGGACGATGCCATCACCCGTTGCGACAGGTCGTGTACGTGGCGAGTCGCGGAAGACACTTCGGAAATGGACGCGTGAATCCGCTCCACGAACTGGTTGAACGAACTGCCCAGCTCACCGAACTCGTCCTTGCTTTCCACTACCAGACGACGGGTCAGGTCGCCCTCACCCTGAGCGATGTCCTGCATCGCGCGGCCCATGGTGATCAGCGGACGCATCAGGACGGTGATCAGCAGGCTCAGGAACACCGCAATCGCGCCGACGGCGACGAACATTGCGATCAGTGCCGAGGTGCGGAACTGGCTGAGTGCGGCGTAGGCCTTGTCGCGGTCGATCGACAGACCGATGTACCACTCGGCATTCGGCAGACCGGCGACCGGAGTGAACGAAAGGATGCGTTCCTGGCCGTTGAGCACCACGTTCTGGTTGCCCTTCTCAATGCGCACTCCAGCGTTCGGGTAGATGTCCTTGAGGTTCTTCATCACCTGGTCTTTGTCCGGGCTGACGATCACCTGACCGTCACCGCTGACCAGGAACGCGTGGCCCAGACCGCCGAAGTCCACCGAGTTGATGATCTTCACCAGGGTTTCCAGGCTCAGGTCACCGCCCACTACGCCAAGCAGCTCGCCGTTCTTTTTCACTGGCATGGCGATGGTCACCACCAGACCGCCAACGGCGGCCATGTATGGCGGGGTCAGCATGGTCTGGTCAGCGGCCACGGCCTGCTTGTACCAGGGGCGCTGACGCGGGTCGTAGCCGTCCGGCATCTTCGCGTCAGGGCGCTGGGTGAACACACCGTTGGCCTGGCCGACGTAGGTGAACTGGAAGTTCGAGGTGAAGGCCGGTTGATCGACCAGCCCCGGGAAGTCGGCATTCTTGCCTTGATGGGCGACGTTCTGCGCGAGGTTTTCCAGCACCAGAATCCGCCCGCTCATCCAGTTCTGCACACTGCTGGCGGTCAGGTCACCGGCCTGCTGGACCGAGGACTGGAGGTTCTGGCGAATGGTGTTTCGCTGCAGATAGTCGTTGTACAAAGTGAACAGCGCGAACGCCAGGACCACGACGCCCGAGGCGGCCAGCAGGATTTTATGGCTGAACTTGAGATTCATTTCATGGGACTTCTTATGCGAAAAGTGGGGATGCGTTCCGGATGCAACATTCCATGTACAGCGCAGGCAGCGTTCTGACGGCTGCTCTACTTTGGTGCACGCATGTCTCACCAGTCTGTCGGCACGCTTTGGAGAAAACTTAGGGCTTTGCAGGAAATGGACGGCATTTCTGTCAGATTCCCGCCGGACGGCGTATTAGAGCGGTCGCCTCTGCTTTTTTGATGAGCGTTTTGCAGCGCCGGTTGCAAATTCTGTAACCCTTGATGACAATGCGACTAATTATCATTTGTGACGTTCGGGCTGTCGCGTTCATGTCCTCACCTGAGTTGGCTGTACAGGCGCTTTACAGTAGTCATCACGGCTGGCTCAACGGCTGGTTGCGCGCGCGGCTGGGCAATGCCGCCGATGCGGCGGATCTGGCTCAGGACACCTTCGTGCGTTTGCTGCAGCGCACCGAGCGTCTGGAACTCAAGGCACCTCGCGCGTTTTTGCGCACAGTTGCCCGAGGGCTGGTGATTGATCATTGGCGCCGTGAAGAAATTGAACGCGCCTATCTGGAAACCATCGCCCATTTGCCTGAAGCCGAAACCCCGAGTGCCGAATCCCGCGCATTGGTGATCGAACTGCTCGAAGGCATTGCCCGCATGCTTGAAGGCTTGAAGCCGAAAGTGCGTCAGGCATTTCTGCTGGCTCAGTGCGAAGGTTTGACCCACAAGCAGATCGCCGAGCAGATGGGGCTGTCCCTGCGCTCGGTAGAACGCTACGTCGCCGATGCGCTGTTTCACTGCTACGTGCTGCGGTACGAAAACTGATGCCGGTGGATAACCTCTCGCTTGGCCGACGCGCCGAGCCACCGCAGCAAGTCGTCCGACAGGCCATTCACTGGCTCCTGCGCCTGCGTAATAACAACGGCAACCCGCGCCTGAATCGCCAGTGCGAACAATGGCGCGCCGAGCACCATGATCACGAACTGGCCTGGCAACGGGTGCAGTCTCTGCAAGCCGAACTGACCCACAAGCTGCGCGCCGTGCCCGGTGCGCAGGTGGCATTCAACACGCTGGAAAACAGTGCGCAGGGGCTGGGGCGACGTCAGGCATTGAAGCTGTTGTCCGGCGCGCTGCTGATGGGCTCGGCGGGATGGCTGGCCAAAGACACGTCCGTCTGGCAACAGTGGAGCGCCGACTACGCCACCGCTACCGGCGAACGCCGTGGCTTCCAGCTGCCGGACGGCACGCGGATCGAACTCAACACCGCCAGCAGCGTGGATCTCGATTACACCGCGCAACAACGGCTGATCAAGCTGACCCGTGGCGAAATCATCGTCACCTGTGGCGGTGCCGATGAAGGTGCGCCGATTGACCGACCGCTGCGGGTGCAGAGTCGTCATGGCAGTTACGAGCCGTTCAAGGCGCGATTCATTCTGCGCCAGGAAGATGACTGCACGCGCCTGAGCGTCACCAGTGGCCGGGTCGCGATTCACTCCGCTGGCAACTCGACGGAGGCCATCGCCGGTCAGAGCTATCTGATCGATCACCATCAAATTCGCCCGGCGCCGCCGTTGGACATGGATGCCGGTGCCTGGGTCGACGGGCTGATCGTGACCCGCAACATGCGGCTGGGCGACTTCCTCGGCGAAGTCGGGCGGTATCGTCAGGGATTTCTGAGCTGTGCGTCGGATATTGCGGATTTGCGTCTGTCCGGCGTGTTCCGTCTTGAGGACACCGACAAGCTGCTGGCGATCCTGCCGCAGACCCTGCCGGTGCAATTGCGCTACCGCACCCGTTGGTGGGTGACGCTGGAGTCTGTGGCCTGAAAGTATTTTGGCGGGTTTTCGCGGCAAGTCCGGCTTAGTCAGTAAGCACTTCAACTCAGCCTTCGCGACTGCCTACGGAAACCTACAATGACTGCGCGCGTTACCTGTAAGAACCCTCTGAATTTCTCTGCCGAATCGGGAGTGTTGCGCCACGCCGTTCGGGCGGCGCTGTTTTCTACTGCACTGGGCGTTGGCGTGCTGCCGAGCCTGAGCATGGCGGCCAATGCCAGCGAGGTCAGCAGCCACCGCTACAACATCGCCCCCGGACCGCTGGGCGATGCGCTCAACCAGTTCGCGCGTGAGGCGGGCATCACGTTGTCGATGACGCCGCAGCAAACCCAGGGCCGGCAGTCACCGGGTGTGCAGGGCGAGTACTCGACCGATCAGGCCTTGAGCCATTTGCTCGACGGCGCGGGCCTGGAAGCGATCAGCCAGGACGGCAGCAGCTATGTGTTGCGCTCGGTCTCAGGAACCGAAGCGCTGGCCCTGCCGACCACCGACATCAAAGGCTTCGCCCTCGGCAACGCGCTGGGCAGCATGGACGGCTACAACGCGACGCACAGCCAGATCGCCACCAAGACCAGTACCGCGCTGCTGGAAACCTCGCAAAGTGTGTCAGTAGTCACCCGTGAGCAAATGGATGACCAAGGCTCGCAAACCGTGTCCCAAGCCATGCGTTACTCCCCCGGCGTACTGACCAACCCTTACGGCGCGACGCACCGTTACGACTATGTGGCGATGCGCGGCTTCAACGACGGTTCGGTGGATAACATCTACCTCGACGGCCTCAAGTCGATGGGCGACAGCGGCACCTACAGCACGATGCAGGTCGATCCGTATTTCCTCGAGCGCGTCGATATTCTGAAGGGCCCGTCGTCGGTGCTCTACGGCCGCAGCTCGCCGGGCGGTCTGGTGGCGCTGACCAGCAAGAAGCCGCTGTACGAGGCCTATCACCAGGTACAAGCCACCGTGGGTACTCAGGGCCAACGTGGTGTCGGTTTTGACTTCAGCGGACCGGTCGATGACGACAAGCGCATCGCCTATCGTCTGATCGGATTGACGGATCAGTCCGACACGCAATTCGACCACAACAAGGAAAAGCGCTTCGCCCTCGCGCCAACCGTCAGCATCGATTTCAGCGAGGACACGTCGCTGACTCTGCAAGCGTATCTGCAGCATGACCCGGACGGCGGCTATCACGGTGGCGTGCCGGCCGACGGCACGATTCATCAGCGCAACGGTAATCGTATCTCGCCGCACTTCTTCGAAGGCGAGCCGGGCATTGACGGTTACTCCCGTGATCAGCAGTCGTTCGGTTACCAGTTCGAACACCGCTTCAACGACGTCTTCACCGCGCGGCAGAACTTCCGCTACCTCGACTCCAAAGTGAACATGGATCAGGTGTACGCCTATGGCTGGACGTCGCCGACCAGCAACGAACTGAATCGCTACTACACCGGCGGTGACGAGCGCCTCCATGCGTTCATCGTCGATAACATGCTCCAGGCTGAATTCTTCACCGGCGCGACCAAGCACACAGTGCTGATGGGGGCGGATTACCAGCGGCGCAAAACCGTGGTCGACTGGACCAGTGGCGGCCTGGCGCCTATCAATGCGTTCAACCCGGTGTATGGCAATTCCGCTATCACGCCATACGGCGAGACGAGCTATCTGCGGCGCCTGGAGCAGACCGGCGTTTACCTGCAAGACCTGATCGAGATGGACAAGTGGCGCTTCTCGCTGGGCCTGCGTCAGGACTGGGTGGAAACCTCCGACGAAAACCGCATCGCCGAAGCCGGCCGTCCGGTCGGCACCGAGATCAATGATCGACGCACCAAGCTCACCGGCCGTGCCGGCGCGCTGTATCTGTTCGATAACGGCCTCGCACCGTACGTCAGCTATTCCGAGTCGTTCAACCCGAACTCCTACGCGGACAGCGCCGGCAATCCTCTCGCACCGACCGATGGAACGCAGTGGGAAATGGGCCTGAAGTATCAGCCGCCAGGTACCGACAATCTGTTCACTGCCTCGCTGTTCCGCATCGATCAGGAGAACCTGGCGACCAAACTGCCGCAGGAAAACTTCTATCGCGCTGTAGGCGCTGTCCGCTCTCAAGGCCTGGAACTGGAAGCGCACATGCAGTTGACCGACAACCTGAAAGTCCTCGGCAGCTACACCTTCACCGACATTGAATACTCGAAGTCGATGACCAGCACCTTGAGCACACCGACCAATGTGATCGAGAACAAAGGCAACTCGCCAACCCAGGCACCGCGGCACATGGCGTCCTTGTGGGCCGACTACAAGTTCGACAGCGCGGCGCTTGATGGCCTGCGACTGGGCGGTGGTGTGCGTTATGTCGGCTATAGCTGGGCGGATGCAGAGAACACCATGAAGGTGCCGTCCTACACATTGTTCGACGCATCGATTGGCTATGACCTCGGCAAGGTCGGTCTGAAGGGTATCGACGTACGCCTGAATGCGAACAATCTGACCAACGAATCCTACGTGGCCTCCTGCGCCAGCCTGGACTTCTGCTACATGGGCGAAGAGCGCAACGTCGCCGCCACGGTCAGTTACCAGTTCTAAGCCTTTGTCTTGTGCATGAAAAAGCCAGCCCCTGATTTCAGGGGCTGGCTTTGTCGTATCTGTGGGGGGAAGTTTCCATGCGTTCGTTTCTGGTTTTGTTGCACCGGTATATCGGGTTGGCCACGGCGGTTTTTCTGCTCCTGGCCGGGATCACCGGAAGCATTCTGGCGTTCAACCATGAGCTGGATGAGTGGTTGAATCCGGAGTTTTACGCGGCGTCGGCCGAGGGAGAGCGTCTGCCGCCAGGTGAGCTGGTTGATGCGGTGCAATCGGCCCTTCCGAAGTTGCAGGTCTGGTACATGGAGTACCCGAACGAGGCAGGCCACACGGCATTACTGGCGGCGGTACCGCGCAATGATCCGGCGACGGGTGAACCGTTTAAAGAACGCAATCAGGTGTTCTACCTCGACCCTGTCAATGGCGAGCAAAAAGGTCAGCGTTACTGGGGCGAGTGCTGTTTCCAGCGTGAGAACTTCGTTCCGTTCATTCTCGAGTTTCACTACAACCTGACACTGCCCGGTAACTGGGGTTTGCTGCTGATGGGGTTGGTGGCCATAGCCTGGGTGATCGACTGCTTAATCGCCCTCTGGCTGACATTGCCGCGGGGGAAACCGTTCTGGAAGAAGTGGTCGAGCGCCTGGAAGATCAAGGGCGGCCATGCGTATCGACTCAACTTCGATCTGCATCGGGCAGGGGGCTTGTGGCTGTGGTTGTTATTGCTGCCGATAGCCGTCAGCAGCGTGGCGATGAACCTGCCGAGCCAGGTTTTCAAACCGGTGGTGTCGTTGTTTTCTTCGATTGAACCGAGCGTATATGAGGCCCGAGGGCGAATGCCGGCCGAAGAGCTGGGGATCACCCGATTGAGTTATCAACAGGCGTACGAAAGGGCACAGCAGGAGGGAAAAAGGTTGGGGCTGACAGCAGCGATCGGCGAGTTGTATTACAGCTTTGAATACAACTTTTACGGTGCGGGATTTGGACAGCATGACACCGAGGCCCACGGCAAATCCTGGTTATTCTTCCACGGTACTGACGGACGATTATTGGGGCAGGAGATCGCAGGAGAAGGGACGTTGGGAGAGCGGTTTTATCGGTTGCAGTTGCCGATACATGGGGGGCGGATCATAGGCTTCACCGGACAAGTGATGATCGCAGTATTGGGTGTTCTGATTGCGGGGTTGTCGGGGACTGGCGTCTACATCTGGTGGCGCAAATGGCAGGCTCGTCGGAGCAGCAAGACGCGCAGAGCTGTTTGAAGATCAGACTTTTATGGGCTCTGAAACGACAAAACCCCTGTCTGCATTAGCAGACAGGGGTTTCGGAATTCAATCTTGACGATGACCTACTCTCACATGGGGAAACCCCACACTACCATCGGCGATGCATCGTTTCACTTCTGAGTTCGGGATGGGATCAGGTGGTTCCAACGCTCTATGGTCGTCAAGAAATTCTGTGACCAGCCCGTTACCGCAGTAACGTTCCGGCAAAAATCGGTGACTTCTACTAAAACAAAACCCCAACTGCTTTCGCAATTGGGGTTTCGGAATTTAATCTTGACGATGACCTACTCTCACATGGGGAAACCCCACACTACCATCGGCGATGCATCGTTTCACTTCTGAGTTCGGGATGGGATCAGGTGGTTCCAACGCTCTATGGTCGTCAAGAAATTCGGGTACTGACTCGTGACCGGATGGCCTCGCTTCAGCAAATTGGGTATGTGACAGCTGTCGGTGTTTTGTGAGCGTCGAACTTTCGGTTCATTGCGTCTTCACACACCGCAATCTGATGCTCTTTCGAGTCTACAGATTGCTTGGGTGTTATATGGTCAAGCCTCACGGGCAATTAGTATTGGTTAGCTCAACGCCTCACAGCGCTTACACACCCAACCTATCAACGTCGTAGTCTTCGACGGCCCTTCAGGGAACTCAAGGTTCCAGTGAGATCTCATCTTGAGGCAAGTTTCCCGCTTAGATGCTTTCAGCGGTTATCTTTCCCGAACATAGCTACCCGGCAATGCCACTGGCGTGACAACCGGAACACCAGAGGTTCGTCCACTCCGGTCCTCTCGTACTAGGAGCAGCCCCTCTCAAATCTCAAACGTCCACGGCAGATAGGGACCGAACTGTCTCACGACGTTCTAAACCCAGCTCGCGTACCACTTTAAATGGCGAACAGCCATACCCTTGGGACCGGCTTCAGCCCCAGGATGTGATGAGCCGACATCGAGGTGCCAAACACCGCCGTCGATATGAACTCTTGGGCGGTATCAGCCTGTTATCCCCGGAGTACCTTTTATCCGTTGAGCGATGGCCCTTCCATACAGAACCACCGGATCACTAAGACCTACTTTCGTACCTGCTCGACGTGTCTGTCTCGCAGTCAAGCGCGCTTTTGCCTTTATACTCTACGACCGATTTCCGACCGGTCTGAGCGCACCTTCGTACTCCTCCGTTACTCTTTAGGAGGAGACCGCCCCAGTCAAACTACCCACCATACACTGTCCTCGATCCGGATAACGGACCTGAGTTAGAACCTCAAAGTTGCCAGGGTGGTATTTCAAGGATGGCTCCACGCGAACTGGCGTCCACGCTTCAAAGCCTCCCACCTATCCTACACAAGCAAATTCAAAGTCCAGTGCAAAGCTATAGTAAAGGTTCACGGGGTCTTTCCGTCTAGCCGCGGATACACTGCATCTTCACAGCGATTTCAATTTCACTGAGTCTCGGGTGGAGACAGCGCCGCCATCGTTACGCCATTCGTGCAGGTCGGAACTTACCCGACAAGGAATTTCGCTACCTTAGGACCGTTATAGTTACGGCCGCCGTTTACCGGGGCTTCGATCAAGAGCTTCGCGTTAGCTAACCCCATCAATTAACCTTCCGGCACCGGGCAGGCGTCACACCCTATACGTCCACTTTCGTGTTTGCAGAGTGCTGTGTTTTTAATAAACAGTCGCAGCGGCCTGGTATCTTCGACCGGCGTGGGCTTACGCAGCAAGTGCTTCACCCTCACCGGCGCACCTTCTCCCGAAGTTACGGTGCCATTTTGCCTAGTTCCTTCACCCGAGTTCTCTCAAGCGCCTTGGTATTCTCTACCCAACCACCTGTGTCGGTTTGGGGTACGGTTCCTGGTTATCTGAAGCTTAGAAGCTTTTCTTGGAAGCATGGCATCAACCACTTCGTCGCCTAAAGGCAACTCGTCATCAGCTCTCGGCCTTGAAACCCCGGATTTACCTAAGATTTCAGCCTACCACCTTAAACTTGGACAACCAACGCCAAGCTGGCCTAGCCTTCTCCGTCCCTCCATCGCAATAACCAGAAGTACAGGAATATTAACCTGTTTTCCATCGACTACGCTTTTCAGCCTCGCCTTAGGGACCGACTAACCCTGCGTCGATTAACGTTGCGCAGGAAACCTTGGTCTTTCGGCGTGGGTGTTTTTCACACCCATTGTCGTTACTCATGTCAGCATTCGCACTTCTGATACCTCCAGCAAGCTTCTCAACTCACCTTCACAGGCTTACAGAACGCTCCTCTACCGCATCACTTGCGTGATACCCGTAGCTTCGGTGTATGGTTTGAGCCCCGTTACATCTTCCGCGCAGGCCGACTCGACTAGTGAGCTATTACGCTTTCTTTAAAGGGTGGCTGCTTCTAAGCCAACCTCCTAGCTGTCTAAGCCTTCCCACATCGTTTCCCACTTAACCATAACTTTGGGACCTTAGCTGACGGTCTGGGTTGTTTCCCTTTTCACGACGGACGTTAGCACCCGCCGTGTGTCTCCCATGCTCGGCACTTGTAGGTATTCGGAGTTTGCATCGGTTTGGTAAGTCGGGATGACCCCCTAGCCGAAACAGTGCTCTACCCCCTACAGTGATACATGAGGCGCTACCTAAATAGCTTTCGAGGAGAACCAGCTATCTCCGAGCTTGATTAGCCTTTCACTCCGATCCACAGGTCATCCGCTAACTTTTCAACGGTAGTCGGTTCGGTCCTCCAGTCAGTGTTACCTAACCTTCAACCTGCCCATGGATAGATCGCCCGGTTTCGGGTCTATTCCCAGCGACTAGACGCCCTATTAAGACTCGCTTTCGCTACGCCTCCCCTATTCGGTTAAGCTCGCCACTGAAAATAAGTCGCTGACCCATTATACAAAAGGTACGCAGTCACAGAACAAAGTCTGCTCCCACTGCTTGTACGCATACGGTTTCAGGATCTATTTCACTCCCCTCTCCGGGGTTCTTTTCGCCTTTCCCTCACGGTACTAGTTCACTATCGGTCAGTCAGTAGTATTTAGCCTTGGAGGATGGTCCCCCCATATTCAGACAAAGTTTCTCGTGCTCCGTCCTACTCGATTTCATGACTAAGAGACTTTCGCGTACAGGGCTATCACCCACTATGGCCGCACTTTCCAGAGCGTTCCGCTAATCTCAAAGCCACTTAAGGGCTAGTCCCCGTTCGCTCGCCACTACTAAGGGAATCTCGGTTGATTTCTTTTCCTCAGGGTACTTAGATGTTTCAGTTCCCCTGGTTCGCCTCTTGCACCTATGTATTCAGTGCAAGATAACCATCTTGTGATGGCTGGGTTCCCCCATTCAGACATCTCCGGATCAAAGTCTGTTTGCCGACTCCCCGAAGCTTTTCGCAGGCTACCACGTCTTTCATCGCCTCTGACTGCCAAGGCATCCACCGTATGCGCTTCTTCACTTGACCATATAACCCCAAGCAATCTGGTTATACTGTGAAGACGACATTCGCCGAAAATTCGAATTTCTCAACTAAGAGAACTCACAAATTTTACCTTAGCCTGATCACCACCAGTGAAAGTGGCCATCAGTCTATCTTTCTATCACATACCCAAATTTTTAAAGAACGATCTAATCAAAAGACTAGAAATCAATATTCAACTCGAATATTCATTTCTAAACTCTCAAACTTTCGAAGCAGTTTATGGTGGAGCCAAGCGGGATCGAACCGCTGACCTCCTGCGTGCAAGGCAGGCGCTCTCCCAGCTGAGCTATGGCCCCATAACAAAATTGGTGGGTCTGGGCAGATTCGAACTGCCGACCTCACCCTTATCAGGGGTGCGCTCTAACCAACTGAGCTACAGACCCAATTTCGAGCTTGTAACTGCTAGCTGTGAGCTATCAGCTTGGAGCTTAAAGCTGCTTCTATCGTCTTCTTCAATGAATCAAGCAATTCGTGTGGGAACTTATGGAGCAGCTGATGTCGTCGATTAAGGAGGTGATCCAGCCGCAGGTTCCCCTACGGCTACCTTGTTACGACTTCACCCCAGTCATGAATCACACCGTGGTAACCGTCCTCCCGAAGGTTAGACTAGCTACTTCTGGTGCAACCCACTCCCATGGTGTGACGGGCGGTGTGTACAAGGCCCGGGAACGTATTCACCGCGACATTCTGATTCGCGATTACTAGCGATTCCGACTTCACGCAGTCGAGTTGCAGACTGCGATCCGGACTACGATCGGTTTTATGGGATTAGCTCCACCTCGCGGCTTGGCAACCCTTTGTACCGACCATTGTAGCACGTGTGTAGCCCAGGCCGTAAGGGCCATGATGACTTGACGTCATCCCCACCTTCCTCCGGTTTGTCACCGGCAGTCTCCTTAGAGTGCCCACCATAACGTGCTGGTAACTAAGGACAAGGGTTGCGCTCGTTACGGGACTTAACCCAACATCTCACGACACGAGCTGACGACAGCCATGCAGCACCTGTCTCAATGTTCCCGAAGGCACCAATCCATCTCTGGAAAGTTCATTGGATGTCAAGGCCTGGTAAGGTTCTTCGCGTTGCTTCGAATTAAACCACATGCTCCACCGCTTGTGCGGGCCCCCGTCAATTCATTTGAGTTTTAACCTTGCGGCCGTACTCCCCAGGCGGTCAACTTAATGCGTTAGCTGCGCCACTAAGAGCTCAAGGCTCCCAACGGCTAGTTGACATCGTTTACGGCGTGGACTACCAGGGTATCTAATCCTGTTTGCTCCCCACGCTTTCGCACCTCAGTGTCAGTATCAGTCCAGGTGGTCGCCTTCGCCACTGGTGTTCCTTCCTATATCTACGCATTTCACCGCTACACAGGAAATTCCACCACCCTCTACCATACTCTAGCTCGCCAGTTTTGGATGCAGTTCCCAGGTTGAGCCCGGGGATTTCACATCCAACTTAACGAACCACCTACGCGCGCTTTACGCCCAGTAATTCCGATTAACGCTTGCACCCTCTGTATTACCGCGGCTGCTGGCACAGAGTTAGCCGGTGCTTATTCTGTCGGTAACGTCAAAATTGCAGAGTATTAATCTACAACCCTTCCTCCCAACTTAAAGTGCTTTACAATCCGAAGACCTTCTTCACACACGCGGCATGGCTGGATCAGGCTTTCGCCCATTGTCCAATATTCCCCACTGCTGCCTCCCGTAGGAGTCTGGACCGTGTCTCAGTTCCAGTGTGACTGATCATCCTCTCAGACCAGTTACGGATCGTCGCCTTGGTGAGCCATTACCTCACCAACTAGCTAATCCGACCTAGGCTCATCTGATAGCGCAAGGCCCGAAGGTCCCCTGCTTTCTCCCGTAGGACGTATGCGGTATTAGCGTTCCTTTCGAAACGTTGTCCCCCACTACCAGGCAGATTCCTAGGCATTACTCACCCGTCCGCCGCTGAATTCAGGAGCAAGCTCCCTTCATCCGCTCGACTTGCATGTGTTAGGCCTGCCGCCAGCGTTCAATCTGAGCCATGATCAAACTCTTCAGTTCAAACATCTTTGGGTTTTTAAGAAACCCTAAACTTGGCTCAGCAATCGTTGGTTACATCTTTGATTTCTCGCGGAGTAACTTGTGATGCTGATAATCTTGTTGACTATCAGTCTGACTCCACAAGCACCCACACGAATTGCTTGATTCAGTTGTTAAAGAGCGGTTGGTTAAGATCTTTCGTCTCAACCGAGGCGCGCATTCTACAGCAGCCTCATTTGCTGTCAAGTGATTATCTTCAGAAGTTTTCGAAGATTTCTTCAACAACTTCAACCACTTGCGCTTCCGATCTCTCGTTAGCGGGAGGCGAATTCTACAGCGTTACACGCTGCTGTCAACACCTCTTTTTCTCCGCTTTCGACCGAGAAGATCGAACCGTTGAAAGCACCAGAAAACCGGCATTTCCAACTCCTTCCAGACTTCGATGAACTGAAGCGATCCACTATCGAAACTTACTTAACTCATTGATTCTCAAGGAGTTTTCCGTTTCGACTGCGCCGGAAGTGGGGCGAATTATAGAGACTCAGAATCTGCCGTCAACACTTAATTTCGCTTTTCTTTCAATAACTTGCCGATAGGCCAAAAAGCACTCAAGTCCTTCTATATAGAAGAAGGATTCAGCACCCTTTCTATATAGAGAGAACTCTCAGAGCACTCCATCCTCCTTCATCGCAGCCACTGCACCCGCCCCCAAGCCCAGCACGCGCTGTAAAACCTCCAGCGTATGCTCGCCCAGCAAAGGAGGCGCACGGTGATACTCGACAGGCGTACGCGACAACCGGATCGGGCTGGCCACCTGCGGCACCATCCCCGCCAGCACGTGAGGCAACTCAATTGCCAAGCCGCGAGACTTCACCTGTGGATCCTCGAACACCTGTGATAGATCATTGATCGGCCCACATGGCACGCCCGCCTGCTCCAGCTGACTTACCCACTCTGCGGTGGTCTTGAAAACGGTCGCCTGGCGGATCAGCGGAATCAGGACGGCCCGATTCGCCACTCGCAGCTTATTAGTCGCGAAACGCGGATCATCCGCCCACTGCGGCTGCCCCGCCACTTCGGCGAACTTGCGGAACTGCCCGTCATTACCCACCGTGAGAATGAAGTCGCCGTCAGCCGTAGGAAAATCCTGGTACGGCACAATATTCGGATGCGCATTCCCCAGCCGCTTTGGCGCAGTGCCCGTCGTCAGGTAGTTCATCGCCTGGTTGGCCAGGCACGCCACCTGCACATCCAGCAAAGCCATATCGATATGCTGCCCACCACCATCGTGATCACGGTGGGCCAGCGCCGCCAGAATCGCCACGGTCGAATACAGCCCCGTCAGGATATCCGTGAGCGCCACACCCACCTTCACCGGCCCCGCACCCTCATCACCTTCGGGCCGCCCGGTCAGGCTCATCAGACCGCCGAGCCCCTGGATCATGAAGTCATAACCCGCACGCTTCGCATACGGTCCGCTCTGACCGAAACCGGTGATCGAGCAATAGATCAGATCCGGATTGATTGCCTTCAGCGACTCGTAATCCAGGCCATAAGCCGCCAGCCCCCCCACCTTGAAGTTTTCGATAAGGATGTCGGACTTGGCTGCCAACTCCCTTACCAGCTTCTGACCCTCGGGACGCGTGAAGTCGATCGTCACCGATTGCTTGTTGCGGTTGGCCGACAGGTAATAAGCCGCCTCGCTGGTGTTCTCGCCATAGGCGTCTTTCAGGAAGGGCGGCCCCCAGGCGCGAGTGTCGTCACCATTGCCCGGGCGCTCGACCTTGATCACTTCCGCCCCAAGGTCGGCAAGAATTTGCCCGGCCCATGGGCCGGCCAGCACTCGCGATAAATCCAGTACCCGTAGATGCGACAGCGCGCCCATGGTCGCTCTCCTATTAATAGAACGCCTGCAGGCCGGTCTGCGCACGACCGAGGATCAGCGCGTGAACGTCGTGAGTACCTTCATAGGTATTCACCACTTCCAGGTTGACCAGGTGACGGGCCACACCGAACTCATCAGAGATCCCGTTGCCGCCCAACATGTCACGCGCCATACGAGCGATCTCGAGAGACTTGCCGCAAGAGTTGCGCTTCATGATGGAAGTGATTTCAACCGCAGCAGTGCCCTCATCCTTCATGCGGCCCAGACGCAGACAGCCTTGCAGCGCCAGGGTGATCTCGGTCTGCATGTCAGCCAGCTTCTTCTGGATCAACTGAGTAGCGGCCAGCGGACGGCCGAACTGTTGACGATCCAGGGTGTACTGGCGAGCGGTGTGCCAGCAGAACTCGGCCGCGCCCAGCGCACCCCAGGAAATGCCATAACGTGCAGAGTTGAGGCAGGTGAACGGACCTTTCAGACCACGCACGTCCGGAAAGATGTTCTCTTCCGGCACGAACACGTTATCCATGACGATTTCGCCGGTGATCGAAGCCCGCAGGCCGACCTTGCCGTGAATCGCCGGGGCGCTCAGGCCTTTCCAGCCCTTCTCCAGTACGAAGCCACGGATGTCGCCGGCATCATCTTTGGCCCAGACCACAAACACATCGGCGATCGGGCTGTTGGTGATCCACATCTTGGCGCCGGTCAGGCTGTAGCCGCCATCGACCTTGCGTGCACGCGTAATCATCGCGCCCGGGTCGGAGCCGTGGTTCGGTTCGGTCAGACCGAAGCAGCCGATCCACTCGCCGGAAGCCAGTTTCGGCAGGTACTTCTGTTTCTGTGCTTCGGTACCGAATTCGTTGATCGGCACCATCACCAGCGAAGACTGCACACTCATCATCGAACGGTAGCCGGAGTCGACACGCTCGACTTCACGGGCAATCAGGCCATAGCTGACGTAGTTGAGGCCGCTGCCACCGTACTGCTCGGGAATGGTTGCGCCCAACAGGCCGACTTCGCCCATTTCACGGAAGATCGCCGGATCGGTCTTCTCATGGCGGAAGGCTTCCAGAACACGCGGCGCGAGGCTCTGCTGGGCGAATTGCTCGGCAGTGTCGCGGATCATGCGTTCTTCTTCAGTCAGCTGTTGATCCAGCAGCAGTGGATCGATCCAGTTGAAGCTAGCTTTACCGCCCATGAGTGAGTCCTCGCAAATCGGGTGAATTAACGTGGCATTGATCCTAGGCCCGCTTCGCCATCCCGGCAAACGAGGATTTCGCATCCTGTTGTGCTAATTTCTCACTCCGAAACGTCGCGAAATGCCGATTAAGCGATATATTAGTGAGGTTGACGTACATGCGCCGCAAGATACCCAGCACCACCGCCCTGATCAGCTTCGAAGCCGCCGCCCGTCACGAGAGCTTTACCAAGGCCGCCGAAGAACTTTCCCTCACCCAGGGCGCCATTTGCCGACAGATCGCCAGCCTGGAAGACTTCCTCAGCGTCGAACTCTTCCGACGCTCGCGTCGCGGGGTGAAACTGACAGAAGCGGGCCTTTCCTACAGCCGCCGGGTTGCCACTCAACTCGACGCCGTTGAACGCGACACCCTGTCGGTGATGGGCCAGCAAGGTACCAACGTGATCGAACTCGCCGTGGTGCCCACCTTCGGCACGCAATGGTTGTTGCCAAGGCTGAAGGACTTCCAGCTCAAGCACCCGGAAGTGACGGTCAACCTGACGAATCGCACGCGCCCATTCCTGTTTGCCGACACTGACTTCGATGCAGCCATCTACTTTGGCGATGCCGACTGGTCCGGTACCGAATCCCACAGGTTGATGGGCGAGAATCCGATGCCGGTATGCAGTCCCGCCCTGCTCGGCAACAAGACGCATCTGACACCCGATAAAATCGCCGATCTGCCGCTGCTCCAGCAAACCACCCGCCCCTACGCCTGGCGACAGTGGTTCAACTCGCAACACCTGAACATCCCCCGCGACATGACAGGTCCGCGCTACGAGCTATTCTCCATGCTGGCCCAGGCTGCCATGCACGACATGGGCATCGCGCTGATCCCACCGTTCCTGATTCAGCGCGAACTGGCCGAGAAACGCCTGGTGATTGCCAACCCAAACGCGCTCTCCAGCATCAAGGCGTATTACCTGATGATTCCGGAGCGAAAGGTCGAATCGGCGTCACTCAAGGCTTTTCGCGATTGGCTGGTGAACCAGGCACACAGCTACAACCTAGAAGGATAAAGGGCCTCAGCGATTACTAACCCCGTAGTCAGGAAAACCAAAGCCCTACAGATATAACTATTTGTCGCAAATAGACAGACTGTATCCGAAAGTCGTACAGACGTCCCACAAGCGCCTGACGACGTGGCTTTGCGCCCTCATTCGCGACTCATTGCGACCTATTCACGTCACCGATGAGAAAATTCTTCAAATTCATCCAGACTCCTTGAAAGGCACGGCCTGCAAGGGATTCAACTGGCCATCTGCGACATTCGGTCACGGGATGACTTGTAGTTAATTTTCCGTCACCCGTCATAATCCCTTGAAGGGCATAAACTTCGCCTGCAAAATGCCGCGCCCCGCCCTGATTTGGCGGGATCGTGCTGATCGGCCGCCCCAGTCGCACCATCCGTAGTGCATGGGTTTACTCAATAAGATCACGCAGGAGATTTGACGTGCACATTGGTGTTCCTCTCGAAACCCAGACCGGTGAAACACGGGTTGCTGCAACCCCGGAAACCATTAAAAAGCTGATCAGCCAAGGTCATAAGGTCACTGTGCAAACCGGCGCCGGCGTTAAAGCCAGCGTTGTCGACAGTGCCTATGAAGCGGCAGGCGCAACCATTGGCAGTGCCAATGACGCGTTTGGCGCCGAGCTGATTCTCAAAGTGGTCGCGCCAAGCGATGCCGAACTGACGCTGATCAAGCGCGGAACGGTGCTGGTGGGCATGCTCAACCCGTTCAACAACGACACCATCGCGAAGATGGCCGAGTGCGGGATTACCGCGTTCGCCCTGGAAGCGGCGCCACGCACCTCCCGGGCCCAGAGCCTCGACGTGTTGTCGTCCCAGGCGAACATTGCCGGCTATAAGGCGGTGCTGCTGGCCGCCCACTACTATCCGCGCTTCATGCCGATGCTGATGACCGCTGCGGGCACCGTGAAAGCGGCGCGCGTGCTGATTCTGGGTGCCGGTGTAGCCGGGTTGCAGGCGATTGCCACGGCGAAACGTCTGGGTGCCGTCATCGAAGCGTCCGACGTACGTCCGGCCGTGAAGGAACAGATCGAATCCCTCGGCGCCAAGTTCGTCGACGTGCCTTACGAGACCGATGAAGAACGCGAATGCGCGGTCGGCGTCGGTGGTTACGCACGCCCGATGCCGGCGAGCTGGATGCAGCGTCAGGCCCAGGCCGTGCACGAGCGCGCCAGGCAGGCTGACATTGTCATCACCACCGCACTGATTCCGGGCCGCAAGGCACCAACGCTGTTGAGCGCGGACACCGTGGCGCAGATGAAACCCGGCTCGGTGGTCATCGACCTCGCGGCAGCACAGGGTGGCAACTGCCCGCTGACCGTGGCCGATCAGGTCGTGATCGAGAACGGCGTGACCATCGTCGGCCCGACCAACCTCGCCGGTGAAGTCGCCGCAGACGCCTCGGCGCTGTACGCACGCAACCTGCTGGACTTCCTGAAGCTGGTCTTTACCAAAGAAGGCCAGTTCGAAGTGAACCTCGAAGACGACATCGTCGCCGCGTGCCTGATGTGCCGCGACGGCCAAGTCATCCGCAAAAACGCCTAAGCAGGGATTCAGACGATGGAAGAGCTTATCTCCCCCGGTATCTACAACCTGATCATCTTCGTGCTGGCGATTTATGTCGGTTATCACGTGGTATGGAACGTTACACCCGCGCTGCACACGCCTTTGATGGCGGTGACCAACGCCATTTCGGCGATCGTGATCGTCGGCGCCATGCTCGCCGCCGCACTGACCGTCACCCCTCTGGGCAAGACCATGGGCACCCTCGCCGTGGCACTGGCCGCGGTCAACGTATTCGGTGGCTTCCTGGTGACCCGCCGCATGCTTGAGATGTTCAAGAAGAAAGCCCCGAAAGCAAAAGAAGAGGCGCCTAAGTAATGAGCATGAACCTCGTCACGACGCTCTACCTGATCGCGTCGATCTGCTTCATCCAGGCCCTCAAGGGCCTGTCGCACCCGACCACGTCGCGCCGCGGCAACCTGTTCGGCATGCTCGGCATGGCACTGGCAATCATCACCACGGTCGGCCTCATCTATAAGCTGGGCGCTGAGCTGGCGACTGCAGGCATCGGTTACGTGATCGTCGGCCTGCTGATCGGCGGCACCGCCGGTTCGATCATGGCCAAGCGCGTTGAAATGACCAAGATGCCGGAACTGGTTGCGTTCATGCACAGCATGATCGGTCTGGCAGCGGTGTTCATCGCCATTGCTGCCGTGGTCGAGCCGCAGTCGCTGGGCATCGTCAAGCAACTGGGCGACTCGATCCCGGCGGGTAACCGTCTGGAGCTGTTCCTGGGCGCAGCCATCGGTGCAATCACCTTCTCCGGTTCGGTGATCGCCTTCGGCAAGCTGTCTGGCAAGTACAAGTTCCGGCTGTTCCAGGGCGCACCGGTACAGTTCAGCGGCCAGCACAAGCTGAACGCGGTACTGGGCCTGGCGACTCTGATCCTCGGCGTCACTTTCATGCTGACCGGCAACCTCGCCGCGTTCGCACTGATGCTGGCCCTGGCGTTCGTCATGGGCGTGCTGATCATCATCCCGATCGGCGGCGCCGACATGCCGGTGGTGGTGTCGATGCTCAACAGCTATTCCGGCTGGGCGGCGGCGGGTATCGGCTTCTCGCTGAACAACTCGATGCTGATCATTGCCGGCTCGCTGGTGGGTTCGAGTGGTGCGATCCTCTCGTACATCATGTGCAAGGCGATGAACCGTTCCTTCTTTAATGTACTGCTCGGCGGTTTCGGCAATACAGCAGATGCCGGCCCTGCCGGTGAGAAGGAAGCCCGTCCGGTGAAATCCGGTTCGGCTGACGACGCGACCTTCCTGCTGAGCAACGCCGACACCGTAATCATCGTTCCGGGTTACGGCCTGGCCGTGGCCCGTGCACAGCACGCGCTGAAAGAGCTGACCGAGAAGCTGACCCACCATGGCGTGACCGTGAAGTACGCGATCCACCCGGTGGCCGGCCGGATGCCTGGGCACATGAACGTACTGCTGGCCGAGGCCGAAGTGCCGTACGACCAGGTGTTCGAGATGGAAGACATCAACTCCGAGTTCGGTCAGGCCGATGTGGTTCTGGTGCTGGGCGCCAACGACGTGGTCAACCCGGCTGCCAAGAACGATCCGAAATCGCCGATTGCCGGCATGCCGATCCTCGAAGCGTTCAAGGCCAAGACCATCATCGTCAACAAGCGCTCGATGGCCAGCGGCTATGCCGGCCTGGACAACGAACTGTTCTATCTGGACAAGACCATGATGGTCTTCGGCGACGCGAAAAAAGTCATCGAAGACATGGTCAAAGCGGTCGAGTAACCCTCGCCGGCAACACCGAACGCCCCGACTTGTCGGGGCGTTTTTGTTTGCGCAAACCGTCGGACAATTTGCCGCGTTGTTGCAGATCCGGTAACGGTGTTTTACTTGAAACCCGCTAAATAGACGCCTCGTTTGCGACCTTGGTAGCGGGACAGGCGCTCGCGAAATTCACTAGACTGCGCATCCTGCAACTCGCTGCCCGAGAAAATAATCCATGTACCGTGACCGTATTCGCCTGCCTTCGTTGTTGGATAAAGTGATGAGCGCCGCCGACGCCGCTGCGCTGATTGAGGACGGCATGACCGTCGGCATGAGCGGCTTCACCCGCGCCGGCGAAGCCAAGGCCGTGCCCCATGCGCTGGCCGAGCGAGCCAAGGTCACGCCGCTGAAGATCAGCCTGATGACCGGCGCCAGTCTGGGCAATGACCTCGACAAGCAACTGACCGAGGCTGGCGTGCTGTCCCGGCGCATGCCGTTTCAGGTCGACAGCACCTTGCGCAAGGCAATCAACGCCGGCGAAGTGATGTTCATCGACCAGCACCTGTCGGAAACTGTCGAGCAATTGCGCAACCAGCAACTGAAGCTGCCGGACATCGCCGTCATCGAAGCTGTGGCCATCACCGAACAGGGCCACATCGTGCCGACCACTTCGGTGGGCAACTCGGCGAGCTTCGCGATCTTCGCCAAACACGTGATCGTCGAGATCAACCTGGCGCACAACGCCAACCTCGAAGGTCTGCACGACATCTATATCCCGACCTATCGCCCGACCCGCACGCCCATCCCGCTGGTAAAGGTCGACGACCGCATCGGCAGCACTGCGATCCCGATCCCGCCGGAGAAAATCGTCGCCATCGTCATCACCCAACAGTCGGACTCGCCGTCCACCGTGTCGTCGCCGGATGTCGATACCAAAGCCATCGCCGATCACCTGATCACCTTCCTCAAGCAGGAAGTCGATGCCGGGCGCATGACCAACAAGCTCGGCCCGTTGCAGGCCGGAATCGGCAACATCGCCAACGCGGTGATGTGCGGGCTGATCGATTCGCCGTTCGAAGACCTGACCATGTATTCCGAAGTGCTGCAAGACTCGACCTTTGACCTGATTGATGCGGGCAAGCTGAGCTTCGCCTCGGGCAGCTCGATCACTCTGTCGGAGCGGCGCAACAGCGACGTGTTCGGCAATCTGGAGAAGTACAAGGACAAGCTGGTATTGCGTCCGCAGGAAATCTCCAACCACCCGGAGGTGGTGCGGCGCCTGGGCATCATCGGCATCAACACCGCCCTTGAGTTCGACATCTATGGCAACGTCAACTCCACCCACGTCTGCGGCACGCGGATGATGAACGGCATTGGCGGCTCGGGCGACTTCGCGCGCAACGCACACCTGGCGGTGTTCGTGACCAAGTCGATCGCCAAGGGCGGCGCGATTTCCAGCGTGGTGCCAATGGTCAGCCACGTCGACCATACCGAGCATGACGTCGACATCCTGGTGACCGAAGTGGGCCTGGCCGACCTGCGCGGCCTGGCGCCACGGGAACGCGCCCGGGTCATCATCGATAATTGCGTGCACCCGGATTACCGCCCGGCGCTGAACGATTACTTCGAAAAAGCCTGTGCGATCGGCGGCCACACCCCGCACATCCTGCGTGACGCCCTGAGCTGGCACATCAATCTGGAAGAAACCGGACGCATGCTGGCGGTGTAATCCGCACAGATTTTCCGCTGGCGCAAACACAGTTTCGTCAGCGGAATTTTGAAAACCGCCGCAGCCGTCAAAAACTGTACTGCTGTACCGGTCTTTTCCTACGGCTTTTGCCTACTCTAATCATCGATTTGGGTAAAAATGCACCAAATAAGCGCAGACAAGTACAGTTTGCGCAATTTTGACCCGTACACCCCCTATAAACAGTTAACTGGTCACTCACAATACAGGTGAACTGTATCTAGAGAGTCTGGCCAAACGAGAGGATCATGGGCACCAGTTAAACCACTACCTAATCCCGCCACAAGCGGAAGGATGTCAACCATGGAACGTACACTCAGTTCCGAACTGTTCTTCGAAGACAAAGCTGTAAAAACCCAGGCTTCCCTGCCTCTGCGCGTTATCGCCAACCTGATGTTGTGGCAGCGCCGCATCTCCAGCCGCCACCAACTGGCTCGCCTGGATTCGCGTCTGCTGGCCGATGCCGGTATCAGCGAAGCACAACGCTACGAAGAGCTGAGCAAGCCGTTCTGGCGCTAAGCAGCGTCGCTGGCTCTGGTCGCTAGACCCACCGCCAGCAACCCGAATTGAATAAACAAGACCCGTCGCGGGAAACCGCGACGGGTCTTGTCGTTTGTGCCCTGAGAAAACCGAGTAGCCACCCTCGATCATCGGACAGGTACAGTTCTCATACTTAAATTCAAGACAGGTACAGTTACGAGAAATCGGTTCAGGCCAGCATCCTGACCACTGTGCGAAGTTGCAACGGAAGCCTAAGCTCCATTCAGAACGTGGCGAATGCTGTGCAACTGGCGTCTGACCTTCAGACACCGAGCCACCTCTCAATACGGTTTATCCACAGGAGTTCTCCCATGTCCCGTCTTCGTCTGCTCAGCGCCGCCGCTCTGCTGGCCGTAGCTGCCAACGCCAGCGCCACCAGCTTCATCGTGACCACCGACGCCGTTGTTGGCGCGCTCAAGTCCTCTTCCGATGCCACCTCCGACGTTACTTCGTCCTTCCGTGACGACAAGATCGTGCTCGCCGCCCGTGACGACGCTGCCAGCTTCGTAGCCAGCGAAGGTGAAATCCGTGGCGTGAAACTGGAGAGCGCACTGGATCACATCCGTCATCAGGCTCCGCAACTGAACGCGACCGACGCACAGCTGGCCCAGGCCATTCTGACGATCTAAGCGACAGGGGCATCGCGGGACACGCCGGTCGTGTCCCGATGTTTCGGCGCTGGCTCTAGTCGGGGCATTGCGCTAGCCTTGGGACTCGCCAACAGTTGCCGAGTCCCATGCGTTTTCTTTCAAATCTGCTTATCCCTTCTTTACTGCTCACCGCCTGCTGGATTCCTCTGGCAGACGCCTTCGATGTGTCCACACAGAACACCGTCGTCAGCGTCTGGGCCACGGGCATGGTTTCTTCCGCACCGTTCGACCGTAAACTGATCATCGCCGCGCACGACGATGCCGCAGCGTTCGTTGCCAGTGACGGCCAGATGCGCGGCGCACAGCTCGAATCTGCGCTGCATTACCTGCGCAAGAGCCGGCCAAAACTTCATGTCAGTGACCTTGAACTGGCACAGGCAATTCTCGTCCAATAGTCATCCCTGTCCTTTCGGAGTCGTTCCATGCGTAGCCCGCTGATTGCTGCCGCCCTTGGCCTGCTGTTGTTGGCCGATATGGCCCAGGCACACACCCTGGTAGCCACCAGTAACATCATCGTCCGCGCCTCCCAGCGCACCATCGATTTCACCTCCGACACCACTACGTCGATTCGCGATTCGAAAATCATCCGCGAAGCCCATGACGACGCTGCCAGTTTCGTGGCCAGCGACGGTGATATCCGTGGTGCAAACCTGGAAGCGGCCTTCAAAACCTTGCGCACCCGCGTGCCGGAAGCCCGCGACGCCAGTGATCAGGTACTCGCCGAAGCCATCCTCGCACTGTGAGGTCACTCGGCGCCTGGCTGCTGGCCGGGGCGTTGTTGCTGCTTGGCAACAGCGCCCACGCCGGCCTGCAATTGCGGCTCAAGACCGATGGCTTGAGCCCCGCCCAACAACAGGCCAGCCAGGCACTGCTCGATGAAGCCATGCAGGCGTTGCCGCCGAGCTTCATCGAACGCCTGGACCGGCGCATCGATGTCGGCTGGACCGACGACATGCCTGGCAACGCCTATGGTCAGGCGACGCTCGTCTCCGAACTGGACCTGAACCGCAAACTGCTCGCCAGCCTCACCGACGGCAGTGCGGCCAAAGAAAAAACCAATCGCCCCCATGGCACCGTTCGCCGAGAACTGCTGGCCACGGTGCTGCATGAAATCACTCACATTTACGATCGCGCGCGCTTGTGGCCAGCGGCCGAACGCACGCTGATCCAGCGCTGCACCCGGCGCAACAACAGCGCCGGGCTGATCGGCATTCCCGATGAGTGCCGCGGCCAGAACGGTCGGCGCTTCACCCTCAGCGATGATCCACGCCTGCTCGATCTCGCCGGCTGGCAGCAATACGTCGGGCGTCGGGGTGAGCGGGAACAGCACAACCGGCAGATCGCTCGCAGCCCCGACCTCTACGAAATCTCCAGCCCGAAGGAGTTTGTCGCGGTCAACATGGAGTATTTCCTCCTCGACCCGAGCTACGCCTGCCGTCGCCCGGCGCTGTATCGCTATTACCAGGAACACTTCGGCTGGGCACCGCCAGCAAAGGATGAATGCGCCAAAACCTTCGCCTTCCTCAACGCCGGCAACGACTTTGCCAAACAGCCCCTGGGCCAGGTCGATCCGGAACGTGTGTACGCGGTGGATTACCTGCTGGCAGAAGCCAACCAGAACTGGGTCAGCCGTTGGGGCCACAGCATGCTGCGTCTGGTGATCTGCGCACCTGGCCGGCCACGCGGGCCGGACTGCCGGCTGGATCTGGATCAGCATCTGGTGTTGTCGTACCGCGCCTTCGTCGGGGACGTGCAGCTGTCGAGCTGGGACGGTCTTGTCGGCAAGTACCCGTCGCGCCTGTTCGTACTGCCGCTGGCGCAGGTGATCGACGAGTACACCAAGACCGAACTGCGCAGCCTGGCGTCGGTGCCGCTGAATCTCTCGCGCAGCGAAATCGAGGGCGTGGTCGAACACGCCGCCGAAATGCACTGGAGCTACGACGGCAATTACTTCTTCCTCTCCAACAACTGTGCGGTGGAAGGCCTGAAACTGCTGCGCAGCGGCAGCAACAACGCCCGACTCACCGGCCTCGACAGCATCATGCCCAACGGCTTGCTGGAAGTGCTGAAGGGGCGCGGCCTGGCCGACACCAGCGTGCTTGATGATCCGAAAGAGGCGTTGCGCCTGGGTTATCGCTTTGACTCGTTCCGTGACCGTTATCAGGCGATGTTCGATGTGTTGAAGAAGCAATTGCCGATCAAGCAGACAACCGTTGAAGAATGGCTTTCGCTGTCCGCCGAAGAGCGTCGCCCATGGTTCGAACGGGCCGACCTGCGCACCAGCGCCGCGCTGTTGTTGCTGGAACAAGCCAGTTTCCGCCGCCAACTTTTGCTGGCTCAGGATGAGGTCAAGCAACGTTACCTCGGCGCCCGGGAGCTGGAAAACGGTGGCATGGACAAGGCCAACGCGACGTTGCAGCAGATTCTCGCCAACAGCGGCTTCCTCAGCCGGCCGGCAGAATTGCTCGACTCCCGAGGTTATGGCCTGCCGCAACCAAGCGAATTCAGCCGACTGGAAGCAGAAAGCAGCCAGCGCCAGAAACAATTGCTGGCCCTGACCGGCGATCTCGATAAGGAAGTGCGCGCGCTGCTGGAGCCCAAACGAGCAGCCGAGATTGCGGCCAGCGAGGCCAACGTAAAGCAGATCGGCGAACATCTGCGCAAACTGCACAAAGCCTCGGGCGGATTGGAGTTGCCCTGAACAACAGCCCTGAAAACAAAAGACCACAGCCCGTAAAGGCTGCGGTCTTTTTTATTGCCTGACGGTCAGTACAGAACGCCATCCAACACTTCGTAAACAACCCCGCTACCCACCGCGATCAGCACGATGTCACCGCCGGCACGACGCCATTCATAACCCGGGTAATAAGGCAGACGACTCAACGCCCGGTTATCCAGCCGCTCGCCGTAATAGCCGCGGGGCAGCGGCCGGCCACGTACCAGGTGGATGCCTGGAGGTGGCGGCGCACCGCGCACGAAGTAGCCATGATTGTCGCGGATCACCTGACGCACCGGGCCGAAATCCCGAGGCGGCGGGCCGCCGCGATGGTTGCTTTGCCAATCATGGTGATCACCACCGCGATTGTCGTAGTGGCCCTGTTGCGGGCCGCCGTGGTCGTGATCGTCGCGCGGATCGGCGCTGGCCAGCAGCGGTGTCGCGCTGATCATCAGCACGCCCAGACTGGCAATCAGACGTTTCGGCATTTTCATCGGGTCTTTCCTCACTGCACTGACAGCAAAAAGGGATTCAGAACGTGGTTCTGAATCCCTCGGTCTTGCTTGGTTAGTCTGTGCTTGGAGGCTCTAATTCCTCTGTATCAGGAACTTTACCTTCAGCTGACGCGAGCCTTACGCACGCCTTCGGACAGCGCCGAACACAGGCTCAGCACGCCGTCGATGGCCTGGTCCGGCGTGGTCGCGTTGGCGATGTGATCGATCAGCGCCGAGCCCACCACCACACCGTCGGCCAGACGCGCAATGGACGCGGCCTGCTCCGGCGTGCGGATACCAAAACCGATGCTGATCGGCAGATCGGTATGACGACGCAGACGCGCCACCGCCTCCTCGACGTGTTCCAGAGTCGCCGCACCGGCGCCGGTCACACCGGCAACCGACACGTAGTAAACGAAGCCTGAGCTGCCATTCAACACTTTCGGCAGACGCGCATCATCGGTGGTAGGAGTGGTCAGACGGATGAAGTCGATGCCCGCCGCCTGGGCCGGGTCGCACAGCTCCGAGTTATGCTCCGGCGGCATGTCGACCACGATCAGGCCATCAACGCCGGCCTCTTTGGCTTCAGCGATGAAGCGCTCGACGCCGAACTTGTGGATCGGGTTGAAGTAACCCATCAGCACCAGCGGGGTGTCGCTGTTTTCCTTGCGAAACTCGCGGACCATTTGCAGGGTTTTGATCAGGTTCTGTTTGGCACCCAAGGCGCGGATGTTCGCCAGCTGAATCGCCGGGCCGTCGGCCATCGGGTCGGTAAACGGCATGCCCAGTTCGATCACGTCGGCACCGGCTTTCGGCAGGCCCTTGAGGATCGCCAGCGAGGTGTCGTAGTCCGGGTCGCCAGCAGTGACGAAGGTCACCAGGGCGGCGCGGTTCTGTTCCTTGAGTTCGGCAAAGCGGGTTTGCAGGCGGCTCATCAGTGTTTCTCCTGCTTCGATTGCTCTTGTTGAGAATGTTCCATGTGGTGCATGACGGTCTGCATGTCTTTGTCGCCGCGACCGGACAGGTTGACCACCATCAGGTGATCCTTCGGCAGTTTCGGTGCGCGTTTGAAGACTTCGGCCAGGGCATGGGCGCTTTCCAGTGCCGGAATGATCCCTTCCAGACGGCAGCACTGGTGGAACGCAGCGAGGGCTTCGTCGTCGGTCACCGAGGTGTACTGGACGCGGCCGATGTCATGCAACCACGCGTGCTCAGGGCCGATGCCCGGATAGTCGAGGCCGGCGGAAATCGAGTGGGCGTCGATGATCTGGCCATCGTCGTCCTGCAGCAGGAAGGTGCGGTTGCCGTGCAACACACCCGGGACACCGCCGTTGAGGCTGGCCGCGTGCTTGCCGGTTTCGATGCCGTAACCGGCGGCTTCGACGCCGATGATCTCGACGCTCTTGTCGTCGAGGAACGGGTGGAACAGGCCCATGGCGTTGGAACCGCCGCCGATGCATGCCACCAGGCTGTCCGGCAGGCGACCTTCTTGGGTTTGCAACTGATCGCGGGTTTCCTTGCCGATTACGGCCTGGAAGTCACGAACCATGGCTGGATAAGGGTGCGGACCGGCCACGGTGCCGATCAGGTAGAAGGTGCTGTCGACGTTGGTCACCCAGTCACGCAGCGCTTCGTTCATTGCGTCTTTCAGGGTGCCGGTGCCGGCGACCACCGGGATCACCTCGGCGCCCAGCAACTTCATGCGGAACACGTTGGCCTGCTGACGCTCGATGTCGGTGGTGCCCATGTAGATCACGCAGTCCAGACCAAAACGCGCAGCCACGGTGGCGGTGGCTACGCCGTGCATACCGGCTCCGGTCTCGGCGATGATGCGTTTCTTGCCCATGCGCCGCGCCAGCAGGATCTGGCCGATGCAGTTGTTGATCTTGTGCGCGCCGGTGTGGTTCAGCTCTTCGCGCTTGAGGTAGATCTTGGCGCCACCGCAGAACTCGGTCAGGCGCTCGGCGAAATACAGCGGGCTCGGACGTCCGACGTAGTCGCGCTGGAAGTAGGCCAATTCTTCTTTGAACGCCGGATCTTCCTTGGCCGCCTCGTATTCGCGGGCCAGGTCGAGGATCAACGGCATCAGGGTTTCCGCGACATAACGGCCGCCGAACGAGCCAAACAGGCCGTTGGCGTCAGGGCCGTTACGCAGATCGGAGGTGTTCGAAGTCTGGGTCATGGTTCGCTCCAGCAGATTTCACGAGAAGACAATGGCGTTCACTCTACCCCTGACCTTTCAGGCTGAAAACCGATAAGATCGCCACAACCTGTCAGGAAAACTCACAGATATCATGAGCCATGACCTTCCCCCGCTGAACGCCCTGCGCGCCTTCGAAGCCACCGCCCGCCTGAACAGTGTCAGCCAGGCTGCAGAGCAACTGCACGTCACCCACGGTGCGGTCAGCCGCCAGCTCAAGGTGCTGGAAGAGCATCTCGGCGTCAGTCTTTTCGTCAAGGACGGTCGTGGCCTGAAACTCACAGATGCCGGCATCCGCCTGCGCGATGCCAGCGGCGAGGCGTTCGACCGCTTGCGCAGCGTCTGCGCCGAACTGACCCAAAGCACCGCCGATGCGCCGTTCGTGCTCGGTTGCTCCGGCAGCCTGCTGGCGCGCTGGTTCATTCCGCGATTGGGACGCTTGAATGCGGATCTGCCGGATTTACGTCTGCACCTGTCAGCCGGCGAAGGCGATCTCGACCCGCGCCGTCCGGGACTGGATGCATTGCTGCTGTTCGCCGAACCGCCATGGCCGGCAGACATGCAAGTCTACGAGCTGGCCAGCGAGCGCATCGGCCCGGTCATGAGCCCGCTGTTCAGCGGCTACCAGCGCCTGCAATCGGCACCGCCCATCGCCCTGCTGGACGAGCCCTTGCTGCACACGACTTCACGCCCGCAAGCCTGGCCGAGCTGGGCGCAGCAAAGCGGCTTCGACGCCAAGGCGTTAAAACTGGGGCAAGGTTTCGAACATTTGTATTACTTGCTGGAAGCGGCCGTCGCCGGGTTGGGCGTGGCAATCGCACCGGAACCGCTGGTGACCGAAGACTTGAAGGCCGGACGCCTGGTCGCGCCATGGGGTTTCAGTGAAACCCCGGCGCAACTGGCGTTGTGGCTACCCAAGCGCGCCGCGGACGGACGCGCCCGGCAATTGGCGCAGTGGCTCAGGAACGAGCTGCGCCAGACGGATCACTCGCCGCGCTTGAACAGCAAGTAAGCGGCCAGCAGACCCAGCGCACCGACCGCCACACCGGCAGTCGTCCACGGGTGTTCCTGCGCGTAATCGCGGGTGGCGATCCCGGTCTCGCGGGTTTTGACTTTGACTTCTTCGTAGGCATCGCTGAGCAGGCTGCGCGAATGTTTCAGCGCGCTTTCAGCGTTGCTCTTGAGCGCCTTGAGGGTCTTGCGCGACTCGTCAGAAGCGTCGTCCTTCAGGCTTTCCAACGACTTGAGCAGACTCTCGATCTCCGCTTCCATGCTTTGCAACGAGGCTTTGCGTAACGAGGTGTTGGCCATGGTGGCTCTCCTGCATTGGTGATGAGTGGCGTGTGTTGGTTGGGACTTCAGCGTTTCTGGAAAGTGCAGAAAATCTGAACTTCCTCTTGTCCGGATCGCCGAAATCAACACGGCAAATCGCTGCTAGGCTCAATTGCACACTTCAAGGAGAACACCATGAGTGACCATCACACCTACAAGAAAGTCGAGCTGGTCGGTTCGTCCACCAGCAGCATCGAAGACGCCATCAACAATGCGTTGGCCGAGGCCAACAAGAGCATCAAGCATCTGGAATGGTTTGAAGTGACCGAAACCCGCGGCCACATCAAGGATGGCAAGGCTGCCCACTTTCAAGTGACCCTGAAAGTCGGGTTCCGGATAGCCAGCAGCTGAGTTTGGTCTACGCTTCTGAACTTGCGCGCTGGCCGAGTGCCATAGGAATGGCAATGCGCTACGAGGTGAGTGCATCGAGCGAACGGCTCGATGCCCGCCTTAATTAATCCGACCAGGGAGTGCGACCGATGAAGAAGTTGATATTGGCAGTAGGTTTGTTGAGCCTTGCGGGTGGTGCGTTTGCTGCCGGCAAGCCCTGTGAAGAACTGAAGGCTGAAATCGCGGCCAAGCTGGATGCCAAGGGCGTTTCCGGGTATTCGCTGGAGATTGTCGACAAGGGTGCGGCCAGTGGCGGCAAAGTCGTCGGCACCTGCGAAGGCGGCGCCAAAGAGATCGTCTACACCCGCGGCTGATCACGCCGGAAAAACAAAAGCCGACGCTATGCGTCGGCTTTTTTGTGCGCGGCTATCGGGCTCAGCCCTTCATCACCTGCGCCAGCAGTTCGTAGGAATGCAGGCGATCGGCGTGCTCGTACAGGTCGCAGGTGAAGATCAGCTCATCAGCCTGGGTCTGTTCGATCAGCACTTCGAGTTTCGCGCGGATTTTCTGCGGGCTGCCGACCATCGCCAGACCGAGGAAATCACCCACGGCCTCACGCTCGTGGGGCAGCCACAGGCCGTCCATGGTTTTCACCGGTGGGCGCTGCACCAGACTTTGCCCACGCATCAGCGCGAGGATTCGTTGGTACACGGAGGTCGCCAGGTAGTCGGCCTGTTCATCGGTGTCGGCTGCCACCAGCGGCACGCCGAGCATCACATACGGTTTATCGAGCACCGCCGATGGCTTGAAGTGATTGCGGTAGACGCGAATCGCCTCGTGCATGAAACGCGGCGCGAAATGCGAGGCGAAGGCGTAAGGCAAACCGCGCTCACCGGCCAGTTGCGCACTGAACAGACTCGAGCCGAGCAGCCAGATCGGCACGTTGGTGCCGGTGCCCGGCATCGCGATCACCCGCTGATCCGGCGTGCGCGGACCAAGAAAGCGCGCCAGCTCAGCCACGTCTTCGGGGAAATCATCAGCACTGCCGGAACGCTCACGACGCAAGGCACGGGCGGTCATCTGATCGGAACCCGGCGCACGGCCCAGGCCGAGGTCGATACGTCCCGGATACAGGCTTTCGAGGGTGCCGAACTGCTCGGCGATCACCAGTGGTGCGTGGTTGGGCAGCATCACGCCGCCAGAGCCGACCCGGATGGTCGACGTGCCACCGGCCAGATAACCCAGCAACACCGAGGTGGCGGAACTGGCGATGCCGTCCATGTTGTGGTGCTCAGCGACCCAGAACCGCGTGTAGCCGAATTTCTCGACATGCTGCGCCAGGTCCAGCGAGTTGCGCAGCGACTGGGCCGGACTGCCGTTCTCGCGCACCGGCACCAGATCGAGGGTGGAAAATTTTACGTCGGACAGTTGCTTCATAAACCTGCATCTCCGATTGAGGGCGCAGGTTTGTTCTTGGCGAACGCAAACCTGCCCAATTCATAAGCGTGTTCTGTGCAATAAGGGCATATACCCGAGTTTCAATAGCCGATCCGAAATTTCCTACTAAAAAAGTCAACGATTCACTTGGGCTGAACTTTGTTCCGACGTCTATCCTCAGAAGCCTTGCAGGCAAAAACCACGACGGCGCGGCATTTCGCGCCCGATTTGAAGGAGGCACACATGGCTATCGTGAAGAAGGCATCCGCGCATTGGGAAGGTGACCTGAAAACCGGCATCGGCTCGATTTCCACCGAAACCGGCGTCCTGCGTGAAGCGCCCTACGGCTTCAAGGCCCGCTTCGAAGGCGGCAAGGGCACCAATCCGGAAGAACTGATCGGCGCCGCCCATGCGGGCTGTTTCTCCATGGCGTTCTCGATGATTCTCGGTGACGCCGGGCTCAAGGCCGACAGCATCGACACCCAGGCCGAGGTCACGCTGGATCAGGTGGACGGCGGCTTTGCAATCACCGCAGTGAAACTGATCCTCAAGGCAAAAATTCCGGGAGCGACCCAGGCGCAGTTCGAAGAGCTGAGCAACAAGGCCAAGGAAGGTTGCCCGGTGTCGAAGGTGCTGAATGCGAAGATCAGTCTCGACGCATCTCTGGTCAGCTGACTGCCTTGAGCCGGATCAGAACCCGCCAGGCAAAAGTGTGGTCGAATAAATGACAGCAGCTTTCGCGCATCTTCGTGCGCGCTGCTTCGATGGAGCTTCAACCATGAAACGTTTTGCCTTGGCGGTTATCTGTGGCGTGCTGGCAACGTCGGCCTTCGCAGCGCCCAAAGATTGCGAAGAACTCAAGCAAGAGATCGAAATCAAGATTCAGGCGAATGCCGTGCCCTCCTATACCCTGGAGATAGTTTCCAAAGAGGAGGCGGAAAAACACGACATCGCCATGATCGTCGGCACCTGCGACAACGGCACCAAAGCCATCATCTATCAGAAGAACGACCGCTGATACGCCTCAGATGATGCAGTTGACCTCGCGGTCTTCGGCGACGATTTCCCGCTTGTCGTTGTACAGGCGCGCACTCGGGGTAAACGCCAGAGAACGGCCTTCCAGCCTGTAACGCTGCCCTGCTTCGAAATGATCGTAGCGGATGGTCAGGTAGCACAGCCGCTCCACCGGGCCGGTCATCAGGCTGCCGCCTCCGCCGAACACTTCAAAGTCGAAGCGCACCCGCAACTCATGGCTGCCGGGCGTAACCTGAAAGAAACGCCCGTCAGTCAGTCGCTTATTGTCGAGACGCTCAGCCATCAGCAACTTACCGCCCGGGGACGGCGTCGAGAACTCGACCCAGGCCATGTTCGGATCGACGGGGGGCAACGGTGTCTGGCAACCGGCGAGCAGGCTGACGGCGAGCAACAGCATCATCGTACGCATGATGGATGTCCGTGAGTTCGGACATCCAGCATAACGCCGATCAGGTTCGCTGACAGCCCGCCGGCGTGCCCTGGCCCACCACGTTGCGTTGTTGATCGTAGAGTTTGGCCCACGGGCGGAAACCGATGCTTCCCGCCTGCAACTGATAACGCTGGCCGGCGTTGAAATCCTTGAATTTCACGTTCAACTGACAATCACGCCAAAGCGGCTCGGCATCCGGGCCGATGTTGGTCGCCTCGACCGGAAATTGATAACGCACCCTCAGCTCATGGCTGCCGGGCTGCACTTCGAAGTAACGATGATCGACGGCAGCCTTGTCGTCGACTTCCAGCGCCTGCAGCGCCGTGTCCTGTTGCCGGGCATCCAGATCGATCCAGGCTTGCGAGGGGTCAGGGTTCGGCATTCCGAATCCGGCACAACCGGCCAGCGTCAGCACGCTTCCTGTCAGTATCAACATGCGCATAGCGGAGCTCCAATGGGCGGGATAGTCTTGGGCAGACTTTCCGGGGGATTTCTTATTTTGATCAGGCCGCTTCCAAGCCATGGGTTACTTGATCGCGTTTTGCGGATTTTGTTTCCGGGTGTGATGATTTTGTTGCTCAACGGTTGCTCAAGCCTGAGCTATTACAGCCAGCTGGCCAGCGGTCAGCTGCAGCTTTTGCGGGCGCGGGAGCCGGTGGCCAAGGTGATCGCCGACCCGGCTCGCGACGCCAAACTGCGCACTCACCTGGCCCAGTCCCAGAAAGCCCGGGCTTTTGCCAGCGAACACCTGCATCTGCCGGACAACCAAAGCTATCGCCTCTATGCCGACATCGGTCGGCCGTTTGTCGTGTGGAATGTGTTCGCCACCCCGGAGTTTTCCCTGAGCCCGCAGAACCATTGCTTCCCGATTGCCGGTTGCGTGGCCTATCGCGGCTATTACAGCCAGAGCGCGGCGCGGGGCGAAGCCGCGATTCAGCGCCTGCAAGGCATGGACGTGTCGATCGGCGGCGTCGAGGCTTACTCGACCCTGGGCTGGTTCAATGACCCGATCCTCAATTCGATGATGGGCTGGGGCGACGAGCGTCTGGCAACGCTGATCTTCCATGAACTGGCTCACCAGCGTTTCTATGTGAAGGACGACACCGAGTTCAACGAGTCCTTCGCGACCTTCGTCGAGCAGGAAGGTACGCGGCAGTGGCGAGCGTTTCGCGGCTTGCCCCCGGAAAATGACTCGAAGCTCAAGCAACGGGACCAATTCATTCAGTTGATCCTCGATACCCGCTCACGTCTTGAAAAGCTTTATGCACAACCATTGGCGGCAGCGCAGATGCGCGAGCGCAAGGCGGCGGAGTTCGAACGGTTTCGACACGACTACCGAACAATGCGCGATAGCCAGTGGGCCGGCGACAAACGCTATGACGCCTGGGTCAATGCGCCGTTGAACAACGCGCGGCTGTTGCCGTTCGGGCTGTATGACCAGTGGGTGCCGGCGTTTGCGGCGTTGTTCAGGCAGGTCGGTGGGGATTGGCTGAGGTTTTATGCGCAGGTGGAGAGGTTGGGTGAGTTGCCAGTGACTGAGCGCAAAGCGGCGCTGAAAGCGTTGGTAGATTCGAAAGTCTGAGTGGCTGAAAGGTCCTGTTCGCGAGCAAGCCCGCTCACACATTAAGTCTGTGTTCAACACAAAACCAATGTGAGAGCGGGCTTGCTCGCGAAGGCTATCTGATCAGCGCTGCAAAAATGCCTGATGCAACTGATCCAAAGTCTCGAAGTGATAAGCCGGCGCCTCGGCATTCAACTCTTCAAAACTGCCAAACCCATAACCAACAGCCGCCGCATCCAGACCGTTGCTACGAGCACCAATCAGGTCGTGCTTGCGGTCACCGATCATCAGCGTATTGGCCGGATCCAGCCCTTCCTCGGCGATCAGGTGAGCAATCAGCTCGACCTTGTTGGTGCGGGTGCCGTCCAGTTCGCTACCGTAGATCACCTTGAAGTGTCTGGCGAAATCGAAGTGCCGGGCGATTTCCCGGGCGAACACCCACGGCTTCGACGTCGCGATATACAGCTGCCGGCCTTGGCCGCTCAGAGTTTCCAGCAACGGCGTGACGCCTTCGAACACCCGATTCTCGTAGAGGCCGGTGACCTTGAAGCGCTCGCGATAGAAATTCACCGCCTCCCACGCCTTCGCTTCATCAAAACCATAAAACTGCATGAACGCCTGCAACAGCGGCGGGCCGATGAAGTGTTCCAGCTTGGTCAGGTCCGGCTCATCGATGCCGAGTTTGCTCAAGGCGAACTGGATGGAACGGGTGATGCCCTCGCGCGGATCGGTGAGGGTGCCATCGAGGTCGAACAGTACGGTCTGGTAATGCATGAAAAATCCCGGGCGGTAGAGAGAAAAGTCAGAGCTGGTCGTAGCCTTCAGCCAGATGCAGGTCCTTGAGCTTCACGTAGTTCGCCGCGCTGTAGGTGAAAAAGGCGTTTTCCTTGTCGGTCAGCGGGCGAACCTGTTTCACCGGACTGCCCACGTACAGAAATCCGCTTTCCAGGCGCTTGCCCGGCGGCACCAGGCTGCCGGCGCCGATGATCACGTCGTCCTCGACCACCGCGCCGTCCATGACGATGCTGCCCATGCCGATCAATACGCGGCTGCCGACGGTGCAGCCGTGCAGCATGACCTTGTGGGCGATGGTCACGTCATCGCCGATCAGCAGCGGGAAGCCGTCCGGGTTGAACGGGCCGGCGTGGGTGATGTGCAACACGCAGCCATCCTGCACGCTGGTGCGCGCGCCGATGCGGATGCGGTGCATGTCGCCGCGGATCACGGTCAGCGGCCACACGGAGCTGTCTTCGCCGATTTCGACGTCGCCGATCACCACCGCCGAGCCGTCGACAAAAGCGCCTGGGTTCAAGCGTGGGGTGTGATTCTGGTACTTGCGAAGGGACACGATTAGTTCTCTCTCTGTCGCCGATAGCTGCGGTGGGTGTCGATTGTAATTAAGATGGGCGCATGTTTCTTCCAGCCAAGGTGCCAACCGTGAGCGTGAACAACCCTCTTCTGCAGTCCTACGACCTGCCGCCGTTCTCCGCGATCCGTGCCGAACACGTGCAGCCTGCCATCGAAACCATCCTGGCCGACAACCGCGCCGCCATCGCCGAAATCCTCAAGACCCAGGGCCAGAACCCGACCTGGGCCGGGCTGGTGCTGGCGATGGACGAACTCAATGATCGCCTGGGCGCCGCGTGGAGTCCGGTCAGCCACCTCAATGCCGTGTGCAACAGCGCCGAACTGCGCGAAGCCTACGAGTCGTGCCTGCCGGCATTGAGCGCCTACTCCACCGAGATGGGCCAGAACCGCGAGCTGTTCCAGGCCTATGAGGCCCTGGCCAACAGCCCGGAAGCCGCCGGCTTCGACGTGGCGCAGAAAACCATTCTGGAACATGCCCTGCGCGATTTCCGCCTGTCGGGTATCGACCTGCCGGAAGCCGAACAGAAACGCTACGCCGAAGTGCAGAGCAAGCTGTCCGAGCTGGGCAGCCGCTTTTCCAATCAGTTGCTCGACGCCACCCAGGCCTGGACCAAGCACCTGACCGATGAAGCCGCCCTCGCCGGCCTGACCGATTCGGCCAAGGCGCAAATGGCTGCTGCCGCCCAGGCCAAAGGCCTCGACGGCTGGCTGATCACCCTGGAATTCCCGAGCTACTACGCGGTGATGACCTACGCCCAGGACCGTGCGCTGCGCGAAGAAGTCTACGCCGCCTACTGCACCCGTGCGTCGGATCAAGGCCCGAACGCCGGCCAGAACGACAACGGCCCGGTCATGGATGAAATCCTCGACCTGCGTCAGGAACTGGCGAAGCTGCTCGGTTTCTCCAGCTTCTCCGAACTGAGCCTGGCCACCAAAATGGCCGAATCCAGCGATCAGGTCCTGAGCTTCCTGCGCGATCTGGCCAAGCGCAGCAAACCGTTTGCCGCCCAGGATCTGCAACAGCTCAAGGCTTACGCCGCCGAGCAGGGCTGCGCCGATCTGCAAAGCTGGGACAGCGGTTTCTACGGTGAAAAACTCCGTGAACAACGCTACAGCGTGGCTCAGGAAACCCTGCGCGCCTACTTCCCGATCGACAAAGTGCTGGGCGGTCTGTTCGCCATCGTTCAACGTCTGTACGGCATCGAAATCGCCGAACTGAAAGGCTTCGACACCTGGCACCCGGATGTACGCCTGTTCGAGATCAAGGAAAACGGCCAGCACGTCGGCCGCTTCTTCTTCGACCTCTATGCCCGCGCCAACAAGCGTGGCGGCGCGTGGATGGACGGCGCCCGCGACCGTCGCCGCACCGTCGACGGCGTGCTGCAAAGCCCAGTGGCCAATCTGGTGTGCAACTTCACCCCGGCCGACAGCGGCAAGCCTGCGCTGCTGACCCACGATGAAGTGACTACCCTGTTCCACGAATTCGGCCACGGCCTGCATCACCTGCTGACCCGAGTCGAGCATGCCGGCGTGTCCGGCATCAACGGCGTGGCGTGGGACGCGGTCGAGCTGCCAAGCCAGTTCATGGAGAACTGGTGCTGGGAGCCGGAAGGTCTCGCGCTGATCTCCGGCCACTACGAAACCGGCGAGCCGCTGCCGCAGGATCTGCTGGAAAAAATGCTCGCGGCGAAGAACTTCCAGTCCGGCCTGATGATGGTGCGCCAACTGGAGTTCTCGCTGTTCGACTTCGAACTGCACGCCACCCACGGTGACGGCCGCAGCGTCGCGCAGGTTCTGGAAGGCGTGCGCGACGAAGTCTCGGTGATGCGTCCGCCGGCCTACAACCGCTTCCCGAACAGCTTCGCCCACATCTTCGCCGGCGGTTACGCGGCGGGTTACTACAGCTACAAGTGGGCGGAAGTGCTGTCGGCGGATGCCTTCTCCAAGTTCGAAGAAGACGGCGTGCTGAATGCCGACACCGGTCGCGCCTTCCGCGAAGCGATCCTGGCCCGCGGTGGTTCGCAGGCGCCGATGGTGCTGTTCGTCGACTTCCGTGGCCGTGAGCCGTCGATTGACGCACTCTTGCGCCACAGCGGCCTGAGTGAGGACGCGGCAGCATGAGTGAGGCACCCGTGAAGACCAAAAAACGCTTTATCGCCGGGGCGGTCTGCCCGGCGTGCAGCGAGCCGGACAAACTGATGATGTGGAGCGAGGACGATGTCCCGCACCGTGAATGCGTGGCGTGCGGTTACAGCGACACGCTCAATGCCCAGGGGCTGTCGGTGCCGAAAGAGCTGGGCACGCGGGTCAACACCAGCGCGCTCAAGCCTGCACCGGACAAAACGGTTCAGGCGGTGCAGTTCTTCCCGAATCCGAAGCTGAAGAAAAAGCCTGACGAGCAGCACTGATCCTCAACCACCTTCCCCGATTCGGCGGTGGAAGGTGGTATTGGCTTAACACCTGTCCCCCGCACTTGCTTCGTAGGCTGGCCCCTTTGCGCCACGCCTCGAAGGAAGCTGCCATGCCCGACACCAATCCCCTCCTGCAACATTGGACGCTGCCACCCTGGCCAGCGATTCGCGCCGAGCATCTCGTGCCGGCAGTCAACCGCATCATTGCCGACAATCGACACATCATCGCCCAAGTGATCGCCAGTCAGTCCGAACATCCCGGCTGGGATGATCTGGTGCTGAGCATCGACGAAGCCGATGCCCGCCTCAGTGAATTCCGCTCGATTCTCGAAACGTTGTCGATGGTCAGATCCGACGATGCGGTCTGGCTCGTTGAAAGCGCCAAGGCGCATCTGGCGATCAATCAGTATCGCTCTGAAAAATCCCGCAATCGCCGGTTGTACAAGACCTATCAGCGTTTGGCGCAGAGCTCGATCGCCGGCAGTTTCGATGAGTCGCGCAACATCGCACTGTCGCGAATTCTGCGCCGATTCAAGCAGTCGGGCATTGAGCTTCCCACTGAACAGCAGCAGGAGCTGGCGCGGTTGAACCGCGAGATCGGTGGGTTGGAATTCGTATTTCTGGACAACCTCGAGCGCTGGGCCGAGGCGTGGAGCAAACGTGATGACGATGTGGCACTGCTTACGGGCCTGCCGCCGGCGATGAAGGATCGCCTGGCGCGCGCCGCACGCCAGGCCGGGCATGACGGCTGGCTGATCCGCCTGGACCAGAACACCTGCCAGCACATCCTCAAGTACGCCGAAAACCGCGCCTTGCGGGAGGAATGCTATGTGGCCTACCTGACCCGTGCCTCTGATCGGGGCCCACTGGCCGGACGCTTCGATAACGGCCCGGTGCTGGCCAAGCTGCTCGCCTTGCGCCAGCAGAAAGCCCGTTTGCTTGGCCACGAAAACGCCGCGCAACTGAGTCTGGCCAAACACAGCGCCGGGACGACGGCGTGGGTCAGTGGTTTTCTCCAGCGTCAGGCGGCGCAGCTGGCACCTGCCCTCGCGCAGGATGCAGAACAACTGGCGGCCTTTGCGCAGCAATGCGGGATCGACCGGGTCCAGCCGTGGGATGAAGACTTCCTCGCAGAACAATGGCGCCAGCAGCAGTTTCCCGGCGCACTGGAAAACCTGCGTGATTACTTCCCACTCGAGGGCACCCTGCGCAGGCTCTTTCTGTTCTGTGAACGGATGTTCGGGATCCGCATCGTCGAGCAGTCCGGCGGCGGGCAGTGGCATGACGATGTGCGCCTGCTGGAAATCAGCGAGCATGAACAGGTCATCGGCTACATCTACCTCGACCCGTTTCACCGCGACAAGGCGGTGGACTTTCCCGGCACCACCACACTGCGCAATCGCCGGATCAACGCCGAAGGTCGCCCGGCGCTGCCGATTGCGCTGCTCTACAGCAATTTCACACCGGCCACCGACACCCATCCGTGCCGGCTCGAAATCGACGATCTGCGGGTGCTGTTTCATGAATTTGGCCATTGCCTCCAGCACGTGTTGACGCGTTCGCCCCATTACACGCTGTCCGGCATCCTGCAATTGGGGCATGAAGCGGCAGAGTTTTCCGGGCAATTGTTTGAGCAATGGTGTCAGTCGCGCGAGTTTGTGCTGTGGCTCGGTGCCCATTTTCAGACCGGCGAGCGCTTGAGCGCCGCACGGGTCGACGCGGCTCTGTCAGCCAGTCAGGCCCATTCCAGCCGGCAACAGGCCTTGTTGCTGATGGGGGCGATGATTGACTTCGAACTGCACTTGACCCACGGCGATGGACGCTCGGTCGAAGAGGTTTGCAACGATGTGCAGCGCACTCTGACTCATCTGCAATTACCGGACGATCACCGGTTCGCCAATGGTTTCGATTACATGGTGACCCAGTACGACGCTTCGGTTTACGCCTATGTCTGGTCGAACATGCTGGCCCAGGAAGCATTCAAGCGCTTCAGCCGCGACTGGGTGTTCAACGCGCAGACCGGTCGTGAGTTTCGCGCAACGTTCTTTACACCGGGTGCGGGGCGTCCGCTCCTGGATGCGGTTGAAGCGTTCATCGGCCGGCCAGTCGCCGGCCTCGTTAATGAGGAGGCCGGAAGGGTTACTTCAGATTGACCGTCTGAAACCAGCTCTTCATCGAGCACGTAGCAAACGCGCTGGTACTGCAATCGCCATTGGCCAGCGCGGTGCGCAACTTGTCGACATCGACCTGCATCACGTAACGCACGCTGTCCCGGAAGTGCCCACTCTCACCAAAGCCGCCTTGAGTCATTTCGTTCAGCGCGTCTTCCTTGCTCCAGCCCTGCACGACGATCCGGTACATCGCCGCCATCAGGCCGGTGCGATCGGAGCCGTGCTTGCAGTGCATCAGCACCGGGCCGTCGGCTTCGGCGGACTGAATGGCACGCAGGGTCTTGAGCACATCACTGTCGTCCACGTGATTGGTGCGATAGGGCAGTTGCACCTGATGGATACCGGGGGCTTTCAGCCAGTTGGAATCCGCTTCCGGCAAAAAGTTGATGACCGTGGCCACTTTCAGGTTGTTCAGCAACGGTACCGCGCCGTCGTCGGGGAGCGCGCTGCGATACAGCGTGGGCGACATCTGGAACAGGTTGTATTGCACCTCTACCGGTTGCGCCCACTCGACGGGACGGGAAGCCGGGGTTTGCGCGGCCTGAGCTGGACTCCAACTGAACAGGGCCAGCAGCGATAAACAGAAAGCGGAGGAAAAACGCGTCAGGAACATGCTTTACGGCGACCGTGTGGGTTTCGTCAGTGAAGGCCGCAGCTTGCGAGCTTCGCGGTCAAATCCCCGTGAGGCGCTTGTAAAAGAATCGTGAATACCGCGGTTCCCTTGATCGAAAAGCGCTGTTTTTTTGGCTGAATCGGTTCATCCGGTTGCTTAGCCTGCTACCATTTGTCACATCATGTTGCAGACGCGTCCCCTTCTACCGGTCATTCCGGCCACGTCGCAGCCAGAAAATTCTTGAGCCGTTCGCAGAAACGGCTGACAACCATCAATGCCTGATGAGGTGCATCCCCATGTCTGATGAAGATCGAGACAACCCGCGGCGTGAGTTTTTGCGCAAATCCCTGACCCTGATTCCGGTCGTCACCCTCGCTGGCAGCGGTCTCGGCAGCACGGTGCTGCAAGCCGCGCCTGAAAGCGCGCCTGCCACGTCCCAGGCGAAAACGGCCGCCGTTGAAGCGAGCACCTATCAGCCGAGCTACTTCACCGCAGAAGAGTGGGCATTCATCAATGCCGCCGTCGCGCAGTTGATCCCCAACGATGCGCAGGGTCCAGGTGCACTCGAAGCTGGCGTGCCGGAATACATCGACCGTCAGATGAACACCCCCTACGCCGCCGGTGCCCTTTGGTACATGCAGGGCCCGTTCAATGCCGACGCCGCGCCGGAGATGGGCTGGCAGAGCAAACTGGTCCCGAAAGAGATCTATCGCCTCGGCATCGCCGCCACGGATCAGTGGGCAAAATCCATCAACGGTAAAACATTTGCCGAGCAAGACAGCGCTACCCGAGACGATCTGCTCAAGCAGCTTGAAGCTGGAAAACCGCAATTCGACGCGGTTCCGGCGAAGATTTTCTTCAGTCTGCTGCTGCAAAACACCAAGGAAGGGTTCTTCTGCGACCCGATCCACGGCGGCAATAAAGGCATGGTCGGCTGGACCATGATCGGCTTCCCGGGCGCCCGCGCCGATTTCATGGATTGGGTGGAACGCAACGAGCAGTACCCCTTCCCGGCAGTTTCGATTCGCGGCGAGAGGGCGTGAGCATGGCAACGGTAATGAAGAAGGTCGACGCAGTGATCGTCGGTTTCGGCTGGACAGGCGCGATCATGGCCAAGGAGCTGACCGAGGCCGGACTGAACGTGCTGGCGCTGGAGCGCGGGCCGATGCAGGACACTTACCCGGACGGCAACTATCCTCAGGTGATCGACGAACTCACCTACAGCGTGCGGAAAAAACTCTTCCAGGACGTTTCCAAGGAAACCGTCACCATCCGCCACAGCATCAACGACATCGCCCTGCCGAATCGCCAGTTGGGCGCGTTCCTGCCCGGCAATGGCGTGGGCGGCGCCGGGCTGCACTGGTCGGGCGTGCACTTTCGGGTCGACCCGATCGAGTTGCGCATGCGCAGCCACTACGAAGAGCGCTACGGCAAAAGCTTCATCCCCAAGGACATGACCATCCAGGACTTCGGCGTCAGCTATGAAGAGCTGGAGCCGTTCTTCGATTTCGCCGAAAAAGTCTTCGGCACCTCCGGCCAGGCCTGGACCGTGAAAGGCCAACTGGTCGGCCAGGGCAAGGGCGGCAACCCGTACGCACCGGATCGCTCGAACCCGTTCCCGCTGGAAGCGCAGAAGAACACGGTTTCCGCACAGCTGTTCGGTAAAGCGGCTACGGAGGTGGGTTACAAACCCTACAACCTGCCTTCGGCAAATACGTCGGGGCCGTACACCAACCCTTACGGCGCGCAGATGGGCCCGTGCAACTTCTGCGGTTTCTGCAGCGGTTACGTCTGCTACATGTATTCCAAGGCCTCGCCGAACGTGAACATTCTGCCGGCGCTGAAGCCGCTGCCGAATTTCGAACTGCGGCCTAACGCCCACGTTCTGCGGGTCAACCTCGACAGTACGAAAACCAAAGCCACCGGCGTCACCTACGTCGACGGCCAGGGCCGCGAGATCGAGCAACCGGCGGATCTGGTAATCCTCGGCGCGTTCCAGTTGCACAACGTGCGCCTGATGCTGCTCTCCGGCATCGGCAAACCGTACGACCCGGTCAGCGGTGAAGGCGTGGTCGGGCGCAACTTCGCCTACCAGAACATGGCCACCATCAAGGCGTTCTTCGACAAGGACACCCACACCAACAACTTCATCGGTGCCGGCGGCAACGGTGTGGCGGTGGATGACTTCAACGCCGACAACTTCGACCACGGGCCTCACGGTTTCGTCGGTGGCTCGCCGATGTGGGTCAACCAGGCCGGCAGCCGACCGATCGCCGGCACCTCCAACCCGCCGGGCACCCCGGCCTGGGGCAGTGCGTGGAAACGCGCGACCGCCGATTACTACACCCACCAGGTGTCGATGGACGCCCACGGCGCACATCAGTCCTACCGTGGCAACTACCTCGATCTGGATCCGGTGTACCGCGATGCCTACGGCATGCCGCTGCTGCGGATGACGTTCGACTGGCAGGAAAACGACATCAAGATGAACCGCTTCATGGTCGAGAAAATGGGCAAGATCGCCGAGGCCATGGGCCCGAAAGCCATCGCCGTGATCGGCAAGAAAGTCGGCGACCACTTCAACACTGCGTCGTACCAGACCACCCACCTCAACGGTGGCGCGATCATGGGCACCGATCCGAAGACCAGCGCGCTGAACCGTTACCTGCAGAGCTGGGACGTGCACAACGTATTCGTTCCGGGTGCCTCGGCGTTTCCGCAAGGGCTGGGCTACAACCCCACCGGCCTGGTTGCCGCGCTGACCTACTGGTCGGCGAAAGCGATCCGCGAGCAATACCTGAAAAACCCCGGCCCGCTGGTTCAGGCTTAAGGAGCGATGACCATGAAGACTCTCGTTATCGCGACCCTCGCGCTGCTCGGCTGCACTGCCGTTCATGGCGCCGAAGTTGATCAATCCTTGATCAAACAAGGCGAATACCTCGCCCGTGCCGGCGACTGCGTGGCCTGCCACACGGCCAAGGATGGCAAGCCGTTCGCCGGTGGCCTGCCGATGGAAACCCCGATCGGCACGATCTACTCGACCAACATCACCTCGGATAAAACCGGCGTCGGTGACTACAGTTTCGAGGATTTCGACCAGGCCGTGCGGCATGGCGTGGCCAAAAACGGCAGTACCTTGTACCCGGCGATGCCGTACCCGTCCTACGCCCGTGTCAGCGAACCCGACATGCAGGCGCTTTACGCCTACTTCATGCACGGCGTGGAACCGGTGGCGCAAGAGAACAAGGCCAGCGATATCCCGTGGCCATTGAGCATGCGCTGGCCGCTGATGGGCTGGCGCTGGCTGTTCGCGCCGAAGGTCGAGGATTACAAAGCCGCGTCGGACGACGCCGTCGTCAGCCGTGGGGCGTATCTGGTGGAAGGCCTCGGACATTGCGGCGCGTGCCATACGCCACGGGCCCTGACCATGCAGGAAAAATCCCTGAGCGCGGCCGAAGGCAGCAGTTTTCTGTCAGGCAGTGCGCCGCTGGAAGGCTGGATCGCCAAAAGTTTGCGCGGCGACCACAAGGACGGTCTCGGCAGTTGGAGCGAAGAGCAACTGGTGCAGTTTCTCAAGACCGGTCGCAGCGACCGCAGCGCGGTGTTCGGCGGCATGAGCGACGTGGTCACCCACAGCATGCAGTACATGACCGACGCCGACCTGACCGCGATTGCCCGTTACCTGAAATCGCTGCCGGCCAATGATCCTGCCGACCAGCCGCACCAGTACGACGAAAAAGCCGCCAAGGCCTTGTGGAATGGTGACGACAGTCAGCGTGGCGCGTCGGTGTACATCGACAACTGCGCCGCCTGCCACCGCACCGACGGCCATGGCTACACCCGGGTGTTCCCAGCGTTGGCAGGTAATCCGGTGTTGCAATCGGACGACCCGACTTCGCTGATCCACATCGTGCTCAAGGGCGGCACGCTGCCTGCGACGCACACGGCGCCGTCGACGTTCACCATGCCTGGCTTCGCCTGGCGTCTGTCGGATCAGGAAGTGGCGGATGTCGTGAGTTTTATTCGTGGAAGTTGGGGTAACAAGGCATCCCCTGTCACCGCGAAAGAGATTGCCAAGTTACGCACCGACGATATGACTACAACATCAGCCGGTGATCTTGGCCAAGTAACAAGCCACAAATAAGCGCAATAACCCCTGCATGATTAATCATGCGGGGGTTATTTATTTAATGGCTGTTACGGATTGGTAATACTGGCATAGGCTTTGGCCAGGGCAACCAGTTTGGCTCGATCCTGCTCACCGATTTCACCGTCACGATCCACATCGTGCTCCAGACGGCCGATGCTGAAGGTATGGCCGCCATCCCGGGAGGTCGCGGTGACAAAAATCGGATCAACCAGCATTTCGGTCTGTACGCCGGCCTCGGCATCCCAGCCCAGTTCCTTACGCGCCAGTTGCATGGAAACCAGTGTATTGGGTTCCGATGGGCCGGGTTGCATCAGTTGCAGAAAAATACCGCGCGAATTAAAAAACGACATCATCAAATCCTTTTGTCTTTTATATAGTCAAGTGGTGTGAAGCGGAGTGGATACTACGAACTTGAACAGTGAACGAACAGCCAACTTATGTTTCTTCAATTTGCACAACTACAACTTTAGCTCTAAACAAACTTACAACTAACTGCGCGATTTATTGATGGACGGCTGAACGGTAGTGGATCCTCCGCCACCTTGCGGATACTGTATGCATGTACAGACCAAGGACACCCGTGATGACCAGCCCCTTGCCCCCGCGCGGTCGCGGCACCGCGACCAACCCGCACAACCGCTTCGCGCCGAGTCGTTCGGTGGCCGAAGATGATGGCTGGTATCAGGAAGTGCCACTGACTCAGGGCACCGAAGTCAGCTTCGAAACCGCGAAGACCATCATCACCCGCAACACCTCGCCGGACCTGCCCTTCGACCGCTCGATCAATCCCTATCGCGGCTGCGAGCATGGCTGCATTTATTGCTATGCACGGCCCAGCCACGCCTATTGGGACATGTCGCCGGGGCTGGATTTCGAAACCAAACTGATCGCCAAAACCAACGCCGCCCAGGTGCTGGAAGAACAGCTGGGGAAAAAAGGCTATCAATGTGCGCCGATCAACCTCGGCTCCAACACCGATCCCTATCAGCCGATCGAACGCGAACACCGGATCACCCGCCAGACCCTCGAAGTGCTGCTGCGCTACCGGCATCCGGTGACGATCGTTACCAAGGGCTCGCTGATCCTGCGCGACCTCGACCTGCTCACCGAACTGGCACAACAGCGGCTGGTGGCGGTGATGATCAGCCTGACCACCCTGGACGACGAACTCAAACGCATCCTCGAACCCCGCGCCGCTGCGCCCAAGGCCCGGTTGCGGGCGATCCGGGTGATGCGCGAGGCGGGGATTCCAGTGGGCGTGCTGTGCTCGCCGATGATTCCGATGATCAACGACAGCGAAATCGAAAGCCTGCTGACCGAGGCCCACGCGGCCGGCGCCCAGAGCGCTGCGTACATGATGCTGCGCCTGCCGCTGGAGGTGGCGCCGCTGTTCGAGGAATGGCTCGAGGCGCACTACCCGCAACGTGCGGCGCATGTGCTGAGCCTGATCCGCCAGAGTCGTGGCGGCGAGCTGTACGACAGCCGTTTCGGTGCCCGGATGCGCGGTGAAGGGCCGTTTGCCGACCTGCTCGCCCAGCGCTTCGCCAAAGCATTGAAACGTCTTGGGCTCAATCACCGCGAAGGCTTCAACCTCGACTGCACGGCCTTCTGTCCGCCGGGTCGCCAGATGGCGCTGATTTAGCGACAATTGGCCCTTGGTTGAGAGGAAGGAATGCTTGGCCCGGTTTACGCCGGTCACGTTTTTTGTGACCTGGAACACACGTTCTAGAGCGCTTGATTCAGTTTGAGTTAAGTTTCGGCAGTTACCTTGTTCATCGAGTGACTGACGGGTCGGGATGACCCGGATGTTCTAAACAGCCACTGGCTTCACACCGGAATACACGGGAACGACTCCCCGAATCCGCCAATGAGGATGAATCATGAGTGACAAGGATAAACAGCCGTTGGCTGCGTCGGCGCAAGCCGCCCCTGTGGCGGAATCCGCCGATGCAGCGTTGAATCGTATCGTTGACGGCTTTTTGCATTTTCATCATGAGGTCTTCCCACAGCAGGAAGAACTCTTCAAGAAACTCGCCACGGCCCAATCGCCACGGGCCATGTTCATCACCTGCGCCGACTCGCGCATCGTTCCTGAACTGATCACCCAGAGTTCGCCCGGCGATCTGTTCGTGACCCGTAACGTCGGCAACGTCGTACCACCCTACGGCCAGATGAACGGCGGCGTTTCCACCGCCATCGAATATGCGGTTCTGGCACTTGGCGTGCAGCACATCATCATTTGCGGCCACTCCGACTGCGGCGCCATGCGTGCGGTACTCAATCCGGACAGCCTGGAAAAGATGCCGACGGTCAAAGCCTGGCTGCGCCACGCCGAAGTCGCGAAAACCATGGTGCATGACAACTGCAACTGCGCCGACGAAAAAGAAAGCATGCCGATCCTCACCGAGGAAAACGTCATCGCCCAACTGCAGCACTTGCGTACCCATCCTTCGGTAGCCTCACGCATGGCGAACGGTCATCTGTTCATCCATGGCTGGGTCTACAACATCGAAACCAGCGAAATCAAAGCTTACGACGCGGATCAGGGTTGCTTCCTGCCGCTCGACGGCAGCCATCCGATTCCGGTGGCGACGCCCAAAGCGCGCTTCTAAATCCTCCTAAAAATCCGTGTGGTTTGACGCCGGCCGCTGTTTCAGCGGCCAGGCCTTGCCACGCCTGAAGAAAACTTCGGGAGTATCGCCATGCGTGCGGCTCAATTGAAAGCTGTGTTGCCACGGGAGCTGCTAGCTTCGGTGGTTGTGTTTCTGGTCGCGTTGCCGCTGTGCATGGGCATTGCCATTGCGTCAGGGCTGCCGCCGGCCAAAGGCCTGATCACCGGGATCATCGGCGGTCTGGTGGTGGGCTGGCTGGCGGGGTCGCCGTTGCAGGTCAGCGGGCCGGCGGCGGGTCTGGCGGTGCTGGTGTTCGAGCTGGTGCGCCAGCACGGCATCGAAATGCTCGGGCCGATCCTGCTGCTCGCCGGTTTCCTGCAACTGGTAGCGGGACGCCTGAAGCTCGGTTGCTGGTTCCGGGTCACGGCGCCAGCGGTGGTGTACGGCATGCTTGCCGGTATCGGTGTGCTGATCGTGCTGTCACAGGTGCATGTGATGCTTGACGCTTCACCGAAACCCTCCGGTCTCGACAACCTCACGGCTTTCCCCGGCGCGGTGGCGCAGGCCTTGCCGTCCTTTGGCTGGCAGGCCGGGCTGCTCGGGCTGTCGACCATCGCGGTGATGTGGCTGTGGGAAAAATTCCGCCCGCATTCGCTGCGTTTCATTCCGGGCGCGCTGCTCGGAGTCGGACTGGCGACAGGCGCCAGCCTGCTGCTGGCGCTGCAAGTGAAGCGGGTTGAAGTGCCGGCGAATCTGGCCGAAGCCATCGACTGGCTGACACCGGCGGATCTGCTCAGCCTGGCCGACCCGACGCTGCTGATCGCCGCGTTCGCCGTCGCCTTCATCGCCAGCGCCGAAACCCTGCTGTCCGCCGCCGCGGTGGATCGCATGCACAGCGGCCCGCGTTCGGATTTCGACCGTGAGCTGTCGGCGCAAGGCGTCGGCAACATGCTCTGTGGTCTGGTCGGCGCGCTGCCGATGACCGGGGTGATCGTACGCAGTTCGGCCAACGTCCAGGCCGGCGCCACCACACGCTACTCGACGATTTTCCATGGCCTGTGGCTGCTGGCGTTCGTGCTGTTGCTGTCGAGCGTGTTGCAGAGCATTCCGGTGGCGAGTCTGGCGGGCGTTCTGGTCTACACCGGTTTCAAACTGGTGGATCTCAAGGCGTTTCGTGGTCTGGGGCGTTATGGCCGGATGCCGATGTTCACCTACGCCGCCACGGCGCTGGCGATCATCTTCACCGACCTGTTGACGGGCGTATTGATCGGTTTCGGCCTGACGTTGTTGAAACTGGCGTTCAAGGCCTCGCGCCTGAAAATCAGCCTGATCGATCTGCCGCAGGAAGGGGAAATGGAGTTGCGTCTGGTGGGCGCCGCGACGTTCCTCAAGGTGCCGGCGCTGACTCAGGTACTGGGCAGCATTCCGCCGGGCACGACGGTGCATGTGCCGCTCAATAACCTGAGCTACATCGACCATTCGTGTCTGGAACTGCTCGAAGAGTGGGGCCGGGCGAATGCGGCCAAGGGGGCGAAACTGTTGATCGAGTCTCGCGGGTTGAAGCGACGGCTCGAGGGGCGGATCCGCACCACCACCGGGATCGGAGCGGCGGGCTGAAAACACTTGGGGGAACAGAGCAATCTGTTCCCCCAATCGTTTGCGCCGAGATCAAGCCGCAGGCTGATCCAGCTCCAGGCCCACGCCCAGACGCCGGCTCATGCACGGCCAGCGTTTCCATGCCGCACCGGTGTCCGGGCTGCTGAGTTTCTCGCGGTAGGCTTCCACCGACTCCAGCGCAAAGCTGTCGTCGTCGAGCATGCTGTCCACCGCGTGGTGCACCACTTCGTCGAGTTGGTTGGCAAATTCCTCACCGATCAACTGGTGAGCAATCAGATTGGCGACCGTCATGTCCAAGGGGATCAGTGGCTGGCCGAAATGCTTGATGTACAGGTCGTTGACCTCTTCGACAAAACGGTGCGCCAGATAGGCTTCGTCCAGCAGACTGTCCAGGCCCACGGGTGGCTGGAGGAAGTACTGCTCGGCGATTTTCAGCACCGGTTTGATCTGCGATTCGATTCCCGCTTCCCTGGCGACTTCATTGGCTGCATCCAGCAGGTCTGGCACTTCATCGATGTAGGCGGCGACAAAACGCGTCAGCACGCCATTGGCGTCGGTTTCCGGCAACTGGATCGCCGGGTGCAGGTGTTGCATTTGAGCTTCCAGCTGACGGGTCAGCTTTCCGGTTTCAATCTCGTGTTGTCGGGCTATGTGTATTTGCTCGCGCAATGCGGCGGTGTTCATGAAAACTCCAGGAAACAAGGCAATGAAATAGGGAAGACATAACTTAGCTGGCTTACGAAAAATGCTAAGACGCATTTGTCATAATTATTTCATCCTTGATGCACCGGCGTTATATCGGTTTGCCACCACTCGTCTGCATCCTTCTCCATTCGTGCCCTGGAACGCAAGCGTCAGCTGTTTCATTCGATTTACGTCCTCACATTGCATTTCTCGGTGGCTGTCTATACTCGCCATTGAATGGAGTTAGCTGATGACGCCCGACTGCCCACGCAGCAAGGCCCGGCGATTCAAGTTCGTAGTCTGATGCAGCCGCTCCCTTGCCTCTGGTGAAAGCCGGCGGGATAACAAGAACGATAAGGGGAACCCGCAATGATGCGACATCCACACGTCTGGATGGGCCTCCTGTTGTGGTCGATTTTCAGCCCGGTGCACGCTGCCTGGACTGTGAATATGGCGCCTGGAGCGACTGAAATCAGTCACGCAGTATTCGACCTGCACATGACCATTTTCTGGATCTGTGTGGTGATCGGGATCATCGTCTTCGGCGCCATGTTCTGGTCGATGATGGTGCACCGCCGTTCTACCGGGCAGGTCGCCGCAAAATTCCACGAAAGCACCACCGTCGAAATTCTCTGGACCGTCGTCCCGCTGCTGATCCTAGTGGCGATGGCCGTTCCGGCGACCGCGACCCTGATCAAGATGTACGACACCAGTGAGCCGGATATCGATATCCAGATCACCGGTTATCAGTGGAAGTGGCACTACAAATACCTGGGCCAGGACGTCGAGTTCTTCAGCAACCTGGCCACGCCCGCCGAGCAGATCCACAACAAGGAGGCCAAGGGCGAGCACTACCTGCTCGAGGTCGACAAGCCGCTGGTGCTGCCGACCGGGGCCAAGGTGCGCTTTCTCGTGACCTCCGCCGACGTGATCCACTCCTGGTGGGTGCCGGCCTTCGCGGTCAAGCGTGATGCGATCCCCGGGTTCGTCAACGAAGCCTGGACCCGCATCGACAAGCCCGGCCTCTATCGCGGCCAGTGCGCCGAACTGTGCGGCAAGGATCACGGCTTCATGCCGATCGTGGTCGACGTCAAGGAGAAGGCCGACTACGAAAAATGGCTCGCCGAGCGCAAGGCCGAAGCGTTGCAGCTCAAGGAGCTGACCAGCAAGGAATGGACCCTCGACGAACTCAAGGAACGTGGCGACAAGATCTACCACACCACCTGCGTCGCCTGTCACCAGGCCGAAGGCCAGGGCCTGCCACCGATGTTCCCGGCACTCAAGGGCTCGAAAATCGCCACCGGCCCGAAAGACGCGCACCTGAGCATTGTCTTCCACGGCAAGCCCGGCACCGCCATGGCGGCGTTCGGCAAGCAGCTGTCGGAAGTCGATATCGCAGCGGTCGTGACCTACGAACGTAACGCCTGGGGCAACAACAAGGGCGACATGGTCACGCCAAAAGAAGTGCTGGAGCTGAAACAGGCGGAAAGCAAATGAGCCGGTCTATTGCGTACTTCGTGAACCGGTCGGGGCCCTGCGTCCCGGCCTGCCCAGTCCACTCACTTGAAGGAGACCGGCCATGAGCGCTGTCATCGATGACCACGGTCATGCCGAGCACGACCACGCCCACGGCCCCGCCAAAGGCCTGATGCGCTGGGTGCTGACCACCAACCACAAGGACATCGGCACGCTGTACCTGTGGTTTGCGTTCTGCATGTTCCTGCTCGGCGGCTCGTTCGCCATGGTGATCCGCGCCGAGCTGTTCCAGCCCGGCCTGCAGATCGTCCAGCCGGAATTCTTCAACCAGATGACCACCATGCATGGTCTGGTGATGGTATTCGGGGCGGTGATGCCAGCGTTCGTCGGCCTCGCCAACTGGATGATCCCGTTGATGGTCGGCGCGCCGGACATGGCCCTGCCGCGGATGAACAACTTCAGCTTCTGGCTGCTGCCGGCGGCGTTCCTGCTGCTGGTCTCGACTCTTTTCACCCCCGGTGGCGGGCCGAACTTCGGCTGGACGTTCTACGCGCCGCTGTCCACCACCTATGCCCCGGAAAGCGTGACGTTCTTCATCTTCGCCATTCACTTGATGGGGATCAGCTCGATCATGGGCGCGATCAACGTGATCGCCACCATCCTCAACCTGCGCGCCCCCGGCATGACCCTGATGAAAATGCCGCTGTTCGTCTGGACCTGGCTGATCACCGCGTTCCTGCTGATCGCGGTGATGCCGGTGCTGGCCGGGTGCGTGACGATGATGCTGATGGACATCCACTTCGGCACCAGTTTCTTCAGTGCCGCCGGTGGCGGTGACCCGGTGCTGTTCCAGCATGTGTTCTGGTTCTTCGGCCACCCCGAGGTGTACATCATGATCCTGCCGGCCTTCGGTGCCGTCAGCCAGATCATCCCGACCTTCTCGCGCAAGCCGCTGTTCGGCTACACCTCGATGGTCTACGCCACGGCGAGCATCGCGTTCCTGTCGTTCATCGTCTGGGCGCACCACATGTTCGTGGTGGGCATCCCGCTGGTGGGCGAGTTGTTCTTCATGTACGCGACGATGCTGATCGCGGTGCCAACCGGGGTGAAGGTGTTCAACTGGGCCAGCACCATGTGGCAAGGCTCGATGACCTTCGAGACGCCGATGCTGTTTGCCGTGGCGTTCGTGATCCTGTTTTCCATCGGCGGTTTCTCCGGGCTGATGCTGGCCATCGCCCCGGCCGACTTCCAGTACCAGGACACCTACTTCGTGGTCGCGCACTTCCACTACGTGCTGGTGCCGGGGGCGATCTTCGGGATTTTCGCGTCGGCCTATTACTGGCTGCCGAAATGGACCGGCCACATGTACGACGAAACTCTGGGCAAGCTGCACTTCTGGCTGTCCTTCGTCGGCATGAACCTGACGTTCTTCCCGATGCACTTCGTGGGCCTGGCGGGCATGCCCCGACGGATTCCGGACTACAACCTGCAGTTCGCCGACTTCAACATGGTCTCGTCGATCGGCGCGTTCATGTTTGGCGCCACGCAGATCTTCTTCCTGTTCATCGTGATCAAGACCATCCGTGGCGGCGAACCGGCTCCGGCCAAACCGTGGGATGGCGCCGAAGGTCTGGAATGGAGCGTGCCGTCTCCGGCGCCGTATCACACCTTCACCACACCGCCGGAAGTGAAATGAACCCTGTAGCCGTTGAGGGCCGCCACCATGGCTGACTCGATCTCGATGAAGAAGCTGGTCACCCGACTGCTCGGCGTGGTGGTGGCGATGTTCGTCTTCGGCTTTGCCCTGGTGCCGATCTACGACGTGATGTGCAAGGCGTTCGGCATCAACGGCAAGACCGCCGGGCAGTACGAGGGCGAGCAGACCGTCGATGCCTCGCGGCAAGTGCGGGTGCAGTTTCTGTCGACCAACACCGCCGACATGCCATGGGATTTCTATCCCAAGCATGACGAGCTGACGGCCAACCCCGGCGCGGTGAACGAGATGATCTTCATCGCGCGCAATCCCACCGACAAACCGATGAGCGCTCAAGCCGTACCGAGCATCGCGCCGAGCAATGCGGCCGCGTACTTCCACAAGACCGAATGCTTTTGCTTTACCCAGCAGGTGCTGCAGCCCGGTCAGCAGATCGAGATGCCGGTGCGTTTCATCGTTGACCGCGACATGCCCAAGGACGTGAAGCACCTGACGCTGTCCTACACGCTGTTCGATATCACCGCCCGACATCCTCCGGTGGCTGCAAACACTGGCGGTTAAGCGTGCCCGATAAGGAGAACAATAAATGGCAACTCATGAGCACTATTACGTCCCGGCCCAGAGCAAGTGGCCGATCGTGGCCACGGTGGGGATGTTCGTCACCGTGTACGGCCTGGCGACCTGGTTCAACGATCTGAAGGCAGCGCGTCCGGAATCCCACGGCCCGCTGATCTTTTTCGTCGGCGGTCTGTTGCTGGCGTACATGCTGTTCGGCTGGTTCGGCACGGTGATCAAGGAAAGCCGCGCGGGGTTATACAGCCCGCAGCTGGACCGCTCGTTCCGCTGGGGCATGAGCTGGTTCATCTTCTCCGAGGTGATGTTCTTCATCGCCTTCTTCGGCGCGCTGTTCTACGTGCGGCACATTTCCGGCCCGGCGCTGGGCGGCGAAGGCACCAAAGGCATCGCTCATATGCTCTGGCCGAACTTCCAGTTCACCTGGCCGCTGTTGCACACGCCGGATCCGAAACTGTTCCCGCCGCCCAAGGAAGTCATCAGCCCCTGGGGCCTGCCGCTGATCAACACCATCCTGCTGGTGAGCTCCAGCGTGACCATCACCATTGCCCACCACGCGCTGAAGAAAGGCCATCGCGGCGCGCTGAAACTGTGGCTGGCGATCACCGTGCTGCTGGGTTGCGCGTTCCTCGGCTTCCAGGCCGAAGAATACATCCACGCCTACCACGAACTGGGGCTGACCCTCGGCTCGGGCATCTACGGCGCGACGTTCTTCATGCTCACCGGTTTCCACGGCGCCCACGTGACCATCGGCACGATCATTCTGTTCGTGATGCTGATGCGCATCATGAAGGGCCACTTCGACAACGAACATCAGTTCGGTTTTGAAGCGGCGAGCTGGTATTGGCACTTCGTCGATGTGGTGTGGATCGGCTTGTTCATCTTCGTTTATGTGCTTTAACAGCAGCCGCGAGCTGCGAGCTTCAAGTCAAAACGGTAAGGCTTGTAGCTTGTAGCTTGTAGCTTGGCGCTTGCAGCTACCACGGCACGTGGGACACCAGTTGGCCGCTGTAGAAACCCCAGGCGATCAGGCCGACGGTGACAGCGGCCAACGCCACCCGAACACTCAAGGCGATCACCAGCCGATTCGAGCTGCTGTCGTCCTTGACCAGGAAAAACAGGCCGCTGAACAGGCTGACCACCGTGGCAATCAGCATCAGGACGATGGCTGCTTTGAGCATGGGAAGAACTCCGGGGGAACAAGCGATGCAGTTGAGTATAGCGATCGCACTGACTGATTTTCTGGCGCGGCCATGAAGCGCTTCCGGCCGGGTGTGGTGCCGACACTGGTGGTCGGCCTGCTGCTGCCGTTGCTGATTTCGCTGGGCTTCTGGCAACTGGGCCGGGGCGCGGAGAAAACCGCCCTGCTCGCCAGCTACGCCGAACGCCGCGCCGCCGAACCGATGGCCAGCACCGAGTTGCTGCACAGCGCCGATCCGGCCTTTCGCCGGGTGCATCTGCACGGCCAGTTCGACGCCGCCCACAGCCTGTTGCTGGACAACCGCCAGCGCAACGGCAAGGTCGGCGTCGAATTGCTGCAACCGTTTCAGGATCAACGCAGCGGCCAGTGGCTGCTGGTCAATCGCGGTTGGCTGCCGTGGCCGGACCGGCGCACGGCCCCGCAATTCAATACGCCAGCCGATGCCGTGAATGTCGATGCCTGGGTGTATGTCGCCCCCGGTGCCACCTTCCAGCTGCATGCCGATCCGGTCAGCAGCACCTGGCCGCAGACCGTCACCGCCATCGAACCCGCGAAGCTGTGGAAAACCCTCGAACGCGACGGGTTCGCCTACGAATTACGCGCCGAACCCGGCCCCGCCAGCTATCAGGCCGACTGGCCGGTAGTCGCGATGGGCCCGGAAAAACACCTCGGTTACGCCGTGCAGTGGTTCGCCATGGCCACCGCCCTGCTCGGTCTCTACCTCTATCTCGGCTGGCACAACGCAAAGGAGAAACACCATGGGAGCGGCCATGAATCCACCCAGCATGTCTGAAACGAAAGTCCCGGCCAGTCGCCGTCGCGGACGCATCCAGTTGCTGCTGATCGTGCTCGGCGTGGTCGGTCCGATGATCCTCGCCACCGGCATGTACAAGTTGCAGTTCTGGGTGCCGGAAGGTCGCAGCTATCACGGCGAACTGATCGGCAACGGCCAGACCCGCGCTGACCTCGGTATCCAGGCTGACGAAACGCGCTGGCAGATGCTCGTGACCGCGCCGAAAGACTGTGCGGTGGACTGCCAGCAACTGGTGTACCTGGCGCGGCAGATCCAGATCGGCCTGGGCCGCGAAGCCGGGCGCGCCAGCCACGCCCTGGCCGCTGCACAACCGTTGACTGCCGACTACGAAGCCAAGCTGACCCGCGAATACCCGCAGCTGCAACGCTACCCGCTGGACCCGGCGACCTTCAGCAAGGCCACGGGCGACAAGGCCACGCCGCAACTGTGGATCATCGATCCCCACGGCAACCTCGTGCTGCGCTACGACCCGAGCGTCAAGGGCAAGGATCTGCTCAACGACCTGCGCCACCTGCTGAAACTGTCGAACATCGGATAAGGGCATCGTCATGGCCAAACCTGGATTTCGCCTCGCGCTGTTTGCCACCCTGCTGGCACTGATCGTGGTGCTGCTCGGCGCCTACACCCGCCTGACCCATGCCGGCCTCGGCTGCCCGGACTGGCCGGGCTGCTACGGGTTCATCAGCGTGCCGAAAAGCGAAGCCCAGCTGGCCCATGCCGAACTGCATTACCCCGACTCGCCAGTGGAGGCGCACAAAGGCTGGAACGAGATGATCCACCGTTACTTCGCCGGCACCCTCGGCCTGCTGATCTCGGTATTGGCCGGTCGCGCGTGGGTCAATCGTCGTCATCCGGGGCAACCGCTGAAACTGCCGCTGCTTCTGCTGGCGGTGGTGTTCGCCCAAGCGGCGTTCGGCATGTGGACGGTGACGCTCAAGCTCTGGCCGCAAGTGGTAACCGGGCATCTGCTCGGCGGCTTCGCGACCCTGAGCCTGCTGTTTCTGCTGACGTTGCGACTGTCCGGCGTACTGCCGGCGCTGACCGTGCCCAAGCGTCTGCAATATTGGGCGACCGCCGGATTGCTGTTGGTGATCGGCCAGATTGCTCTCGGCGGCTGGGTCAGTTCCAACTACGCGGCGGTGGCCTGCATCGACTTCCCGACCTGCCACGGCCAATGGCTGCCGCCGGCGGATTTCGCCAACGGCTTTCACCTGACTCAACACATCGGCCCGAATTACCTCGGCGGGCAACTCGACAGCGATGCACGCACGGCGATTCACCTGACCCACCGCATCGGCGCGCTGCTGGTGACGCTCGTCCTGCTCGGTCTGGCCTGGCAACTGAAAGTCGTGGGCATGACCCGACTGGCCGGGCTGGTGCTGATCGCCCTCGCCGCGCAGATCACCCTCGGCATCAGCAACGTGCTGTTCCATCTGCCGCTGCCGGTGGCCGTAGCGCATAACGCCGGCGGTGCGGCGCTGCTGCTGGCCATGGTGCTGGTCAACTATCACGCGCGAACCAGCCTGGTTCGGGTCAAGCAGCCGATGATCGCGCGCTGGCGCCTGAGCCCGCGCAAACACTCGGCGGCGCCCATCACTATTAAAGGAGAGACGCCATGGCGATTCTGATCGGCGAACGTCCGGCGCAGGCGCTGTGGCGTGATTACCTGGAGCTGACCAAACCGAAAGTCGTGGTGCTGATGCTGATCACCTCGCTGGTGGGCATGTTCCTCGCGACCCGCGCCGGGGTGCCGTGGACGGTGCTGGTGTTCGGCAACCTGGGGATCGCGTTGTGTGCCGGTGGCGCGGCGGCGGTCAATCATGTGGTGGACCGACGCATCGATGCGGTCATGGCCCGCACCCACAAACGGCCGCTGGCGGAGGGCCGGGTTTCGCCCACAGGAGCACTGACCTTTGCGCTGGTGCTGGCGTTGCTCGGCCAGGCACTGCTGCTGACCTTCACCAATCCGCTGACTGCCTGGCTGACCCTGGCCTCGCTGCTCGGCTACGCGGTGATCTACACCGGTTTTCTCAAGCGTGCGACGCCGCAGAACATCGTCATCGGCGGCCTCGCCGGCGCCGCTCCGCCGCTGCTCGGTTGGACCGCCGCGACCGGCCACGTCAGTGCAGAACCGCTGCTGCTGGTGCTGATCATCTTCGCCTGGACCCCGCCGCACTTCTGGGCGCTGGCCATCCACCGCAAAGAGGAATACGCCAAGGCCGACATTCCGATGCTGCCGGTCACCCATGGCGAGCACTACACCAAGGTGCACATTCTGCTGTACACCTTCGCCCTGCTGGCGGTCAGCCTGTTGCCGTACGTGATCCACATGAGCGGCCTGCTGTACCTGATCTGCGCGCTCGGGCTGGGCGCCAGGTTTCTGCAATGGGCCGTGGTGCTGTACCGTGGCACTCGGCCGCACGCGGCGATCAACACCTTCAAGTACTCTATCTGGTACCTGTTTCTGCTGTTCATCGCCCTGCTCGTAGACCACTACTTACTGTTGAACCTATGACTCGAACCCAGAAAACCGTCTTCATCCTCGTCGCCGTGATCGCGCTGATCCTCGGCCTGACCGTCAACAAAGTGCTGAGCGGCAAGGGCCAGGGCGACCCGACTGCATTGATCGACGCCGGCATCATCCTGCTGCCGCAGAGCCGCAACCTGCCGGACGTGACGATGACCAATCAGGACGGCCAACCGGTCACGGTCAACGAGCTCAAGGGCAAGTGGAGCCTGCTGTTCTTCGGCTACACCTTCTGCCCGGACATCTGCCCCACCACCCTCGCCCAGCTGCGCCAGATCAAGAGCGAACTGCCGAAGGATGCCGTGGACAAGTTGCAGATCGTGCTGGTCAGCGTCGACCCGAACCGCGACAACCCTGCGCAGTTGAAACAGTACCTGGGCTACTTCGATCCACAGTTCATAGGCCTGACGCCAAAATCCATCGACGAGCTGCAGAAGGTGGCGAACGCGGTGAGCATTCCGTTCATTCCGGCGGACACCAGCAAGCCGAATTACACGGTGGATCACAGCGGCAACCTGGCGGTGATCGGGCCGGATGGGACACAGCGCGGGTTTATTCGGGCGCCGTTGAATAATGCCAAGCTGGTGGCGCAGTTGCCGGTGATGTTGAACCGCAAGTAAAAACTGAACGCACTAAAAAGGGGACGCCACTGGCGTCCCCTTTTCGTTTTGATCGTTCCCACGCTCTGCGTGGGAATGCAGCAAGGGACGCTCTGCGTCCCAGCGGACGCGGAGCGCCCGGGGATGCATGCCCACGCAGAGCATGGGCACGATCAAATCAGAACGCCGGCAACACCGCGCCTTTGTACTTCTCGGTGATGAATTTCTTCACTTCCGGGCTGTGCAGGGCGGCGGCCAGTTTCTTCATGGCGTCGCTGTCCTTGTTGTCCGCGCGGGACACCAGGATGTTCACGTAAGGCGAGTCGCTGCCTTCGATGACCAGCGCATCCTTGGACGGATCGAGCTTGGCTTCCAACGCGTAGTTGGTGTTGATCAGCGCCAGGTCGACCTGGGTCAGCACGCGCGGGATGGTCGCGGCTTCCAGTTCACGGATCTTCAGGTCTTTCGGGTTCTGGGCGATGTCCTTGACGGTCGACAGGATGTTGCTCGGATCATTCAGGGTGATCACGCCGGCCTTGGCCAGCAGCAACAGCGCACGGCCGCCGTTGGTGGCGTCGTTCGGGATCACCACGTTGGCGCCGCTTGGCAGCTCTTCGATTTTCTTGAACTTGCTGGAGTAGGCGCCCAGCGGTTCCAGGTGCACGCCGGTCACGGACACCAGGCTGGTGCCCTTGGCCTTGTTGAACTCATCGAGGTACGGCTGGTGCTGGAAGAAGTTGGCGTCCAGACGCTTCTCGGCCACTTGTACGTTCGGCTGTACGTAGTCGGTGAAGACCTTGACCTTCAGATCCACGCCTTCTTTGGCCAGTGCCGGCTTCACGAATTCGAGGATTTCCGCGTGCGGTACCGGAGTGGCAGCAACGGTCAGGGTTTCGTCGGCGTGGGCCGAGAACGCTGCAAAGGCAGCCAGGGCAACAATCAGTTTTTTCATTCAGCTAACTCCTTTTTATGGCGCCCGTCTGGCGCCTGCCAGCGAATGGCCGGCTCATGTCATTACAAAACCGGTTATTTGCGCGAGAAGTGCACGACCAGTCGGTCGCCGACCATTTGCAGCACTTGCACCAGAATCAGCAGCAACACCACGGTGACAATCATCACGTCGGTCTGGAAACGCTGATAGCCGAAACGGATCGCCAGGTCACCCAGGCCACCGGCACCGACCACACCGGCCATCGCCGTGTAGGAAACCAGTGTAATCGCCGTCACCGTAATTGCTGCGAAGATGCCCGGACGGGCCTCCGGCAGCAGGGCGTTCATGATGATCTGGCGAGTGGTCGCGCCCATCGACTGGGTCGCTTCGATGATGCCGCGATCGACTTCACGCAGGGCGGTTTCCACCAGCCGCGCAAAGAACGGTGTCGCGCCCACTACCAGCGGCGGAATCGCACCGGCCACGCCCAGCGAGGTGCCGGTGATCAGCACGGTGAACGGGATCATCACGATCAACAGAATAATGAACGGCAGCGAACGCAGGATGTTCACCACCAGCGACAGCAAGGCGTACACGCCTTTGGCTTCGAGCAACTGGCGTGGGCTGCACAGGAACAGCAGCACGCCCAGCGGCAGGCCGAGCAGCACGGTGAACAGCAGCGAACCGCCGAGCATCATCATGGTGTCGCCGGTTGCGAGCCAGATTTCGTACCAGTCGATATTGGTGAAGAAACTCATCAGGTCTTCCATTAGCGCAACACCTCCATGTGAACGTCAGCGGCGGTGAAGCGGGCGAACGCCGCTTCCATGTCGCCACCGGTGACGGCGAGGGTCAATTGCCCGTAAGGAATGTCTTTGATGCGGTCGATGCGACCGGCCAGGATGCTGTAATCCACACCGGTTTCCCGGGCGACGGTGCCGAGCAACGGCGCGTAGGTCGCTTCGCCCTGGAAGGTCAGACGCACGATGCGGCCCGGCACGTGAGCGAAGTCATCGCGCTGCTCGCTTTCGTCGATCTGCTCGCTTTCCTGAACAAAGCGCTTGGTGGTCGGGTGCTTCGGATGCAGGAACACATCGGCCACCGAACCTTGCTCGACGATCACACCGGCGTCCATCACGCCGACCTGATCGCACACGCGGCGGATCACATCCATCTCGTGGGTGATCAGGACGATGGTCAGTTTCAGCTCGCGGTTGATCTCGGCCAGCAGTTGCAAGACCGACGCTGTGGTCTGCGGGTCGAGGGCGCTGGTGGCTTCGTCGCACAGCAGGATCTTCGGCTTGGTCGCCAGAGCGCGGGCGATGCCGACACGCTGCTTCTGACCGCCGGACAGCTGCGCCGGGTACTTTTTGGCGTGATCGGACAGACCGACCCGCGCCAGCAACTCGGCCACACGCTGGTCGATCTCGGCGCGGGACAGTTCACCGGCCAGGGTCAGCGGCAGCGCGACGTTGTCGGCCACAGTCTTGGATGCCAGCAGGTTGAAGTGCTGGAAGATCATCCCGACCTGCTGACGGAAACGGCGCAGGCCGTTGGCGTCCAGCGCGGTGACTTCTTCGCCGTCGACGATGATCTTGCCGCCACTGGATTGCTCCAGGCGATTGATCAGGCGCAGCAGGGTACTTTTTCCCGCGCCGGAATGGCCAATCAGGCCGAACACCTGACCGTTCTCGATGGAGAAGCTGGTCGGGTGCAGCGCGGTGATGTCCTTACCGGCGACGCGGTAAGTCTTATGGACGTTTTGAAACTCGATCACGTAGCGAACCTTGTGGGGCGCGTTGGAAAAGGATCAGCGGTTAGCCGGGCGCGCATTTTAGCCTGTCCGTATAGAGGTTCTTAGCATTTATTTCGCAAATAACCTTCGATTTGGCAATAACAGGATCAAAGGTCATAAAAAAGGAACGCCCGAAACCCTCGTCAGTCACTACTTAAGCGACTTGAAAACCCTGGGTGCCGTGCCTGGGAAACACTCAAGCGTCCCGGAGCAATCCCGGGACAAACAGGAGTTCATGACTGATGAGTACCAAGAAACCTGCCAATGACAAAAGCCAACTGGCCGGCACCGATACCCCGGATCGCGCCAACACCAATGCCAAACTCGACAGCCTGGAGAAGTTTCGCTCCGACGCTACCGGTCAGGCCCTGCGCACCAATCAGGGCGTGAAAATTGCTGATAACCAGAACACCCTCAAGGCCGGGGCTCGCGGGCCGTCGCTTTTGGAAGACTTCATCATGCGTGAAAAGATCACGCACTTTGACCATGAACGGATTCCCGAGCGCATCGTTCACGCCCGCGGCACCGGCGCCCATGGATTCTTTCAAAGCTACGAGAACCATGCGGCGCTCACCAAGGCCGGTTTCCTGCAGGATCCGGGGAAGAAAACTCCGGTATTCGTGCGCTTTTCCACGGTCCAGGGGCCGCGCGGCTCCGGCGACACCGTCCGTGACGTGCGCGGTTTTGCCGTGAAGTTCTTCACCGACGAAGGCAACTTCGATCTGGTCGGCAACAACATGCCGGTGTTCTTCATTCAGGACGCGATCAAGTTTCCTGACTTCGTCCACGCGGTGAAACCCGAACCGCATAACGAGATCCCTACCGGCGGCTCGGCTCACGACACGTTCTGGGATTTTGTGTCGCTGGTACCGGAATCGGCGCACATGGTGATCTGGGCCATGTCCGACCGGGCCATCCCGAAAAGCCTGCGCAGCATGCAGGGCTTCGGCGTGCACACCTTCCGGCTGATCAATGCCGAGGGCAAATCGCGCTTCGTCAAATTCCACTGGCGCCCTACCGCCGGCACCTGTTCTTTGGTTTGGGACGAGGCGCAAAAACTTGCGGGCAAAGACACCGACTACCATCGGCGCGATCTCTGGGAAGCCATCGAAATGGGTGACTACCCGGAATGGGAACTCGGCGTTCAGATCATCGAGGAGGAAAACGAGCACGACTTCGACTTCGACATCCTCGACCCGACCAAACTGATTCCCGAAGAAATCGTTCCGATCACGCCGCTGGGCAAGATGACCCTCAACCGCAACCCGGACAACTTCTTTGCCGAAACCGAGCAGGTCGCTTTCTGCCCCGGCCATATCGTGCCGGGCATCGACTTCTCGAATGACCCGCTGCTACAAGGCCGGCTGTTTTCCTACACCGACACGCAGATCAGCCGACTCGGCGGGCCGAACTTTCATGAGTTGCCGATCAATCGCCCAGTGGCACCGTTCCACAACGGCCAGCGCGATGCCCAGCACCGTACGGTGATCGACAAGGGCCGCGCTTCGTATGAACCCAATTCCATCGATGGCGGCTGGCCGAAGGAAACCCCACCGGCGGCGCAGGACGGCGGGTTCGAAAGCTATCCGGAGCGCATCGATGCCAACAAGATCCGTCAGCGCAGCGAGTCGTTCAGCGACCACTTCTCCCAGGCGCGGCTGTTCTTCAACAGCATGAGCCCGCACGAGAAAGAGCACATCATCGCCGCCTACAGTTTCGAACTCGGCAAGGTTGAGCGTGAGTTCATCCGGGCGCGGCAAGTGAACGAGATTCTCGCCAACATCGATCTGGAGCTGGCCAAACGCGTGGCGGCCAACCTGGGTCTGCCAGCGCCAGGCAAAGGTACCGTGGACGTGCCTGAAACATCACTGGATCGTTCGCCGGCGCTGAGTCAGGCCAACCTGCTGCCGGAGAACATCAAGACACGAAAAGTTGCGATCCTTGCGGCCAACGGCGTCGATGGTGCGGCGATTGATGCGATGAAGAAGGCGCTGGCGGCAGAAGGTGCACACGCCAAATTGCTCGGCCCGACCTCAGCGCCGGTGAAAACGGCGGATGGCAAAAGCCTGGCGGTGGATGCGTCGATGGAGGGTTTGCCATCGGTAGCGTTCGACGCGGTGTTCGTGCCGGGTGGCGCGGCGTCGGTTAAAGCGTTAAGCGGTGACGGCGTGGCGTTGCATTACCTGCTGGAGGCGTACAAACACCTGAAGGCGATTGCGCTGCATGGCGAGGCCAAACAGTTGCTGGACGTGCTGAAGCTGGAGGCGGATGCGGGGTTGCTAGAAGGCAAGGATGTAGGCGCGCTGACCAAGCCATTCTTTGCTGCGATCGGGCAGCATCGGGTCTGGGATCGGGAGCCTAAGGCCAAGGCGATTCCGGCTTGATAGTTTTGTAATTTCTGAAACAGTCATCGCGAGCAGGCTCGCTCCCACAGGAATCATGTTGTACCTGTGGGAGCGAGCCTGCTCGCGATTTTTTATGGTTTACGAGGACTCAAAACCACTTGAGCGGGAACGCTGCGCAGGATCTGCTTTTTGATTTGCAGATCGAAGTCCGGATCAAGCTTCTTAACGCGCTTGGTGATCAACGTCGCCAGCCACGGGTAATCATTGGTGCGCGGGGCCTGAATGCTCACCGCACAGTCGTAATTCACCACATCGGCGGCGATCGCATCCAGCTGGCGGCGAAGTTTGCGGCTATCGGTGATATTCAGCGCAACCGTGGTGCTCTCGGCAGTCGGATCGATCACTTTGGCCTTCGGCTTGGCTTCAGCGGCTTGCAGCGCCGCTTCGGCTTTCTCCAGTTCAGCCTTGCGCGCTTCGGTGATCGCGCCATTGACGCCACCGGTCAGTGCCGGGGCCTTGGGCATCAGCACGCGGGCACGGGCCAACGCGGTCGCGGCCGCATTCACATCGCCCTTTTGCAGGACGATCTGGCTGCGGCGCAGATAGGCCTCGGCCAACTGGCGCTGGTATTGCTCAAGGGATTGATCGTTGGGTGTTTCGGCCTGCAAGGCTGCCAATTGGTCTTCGGCAGTGGCCAGTTCGCTGCTGGCCAGGCTTTGCTCCAGCTGTGCGATGGCCGTGGCCCGCGCATCGGGGACTTCGGCCACCGGTGGCGTGCTTTGGCAGGCGCCCAGCAGCACTGAAAAGGCCACAAGGAGCAGATAACGGGAGGCGAACGGCTTCATTCCTGCGACTCTCTATTTGCGCAAAAAACGAGCAAGTCTACACCCCTCGACGGGGCAGAACAAAACTCAGCAGAAACAGTGCGGCCGCCGTCACAACGATTGACGGGCCTGCCGGGGTGTCCTTGAACCACGACAACGCCAGCCCGCCACACACGGCGAGCATGCCCAGCACGCTCGCGCCCAGTGCCATCTGTTCCGGCGAACGGGCGTGACGTTGTGCCGCAGCCGCCGGGATGATCAACAGCGAAGTAATCAGCAACACACCGACGATTTTCATCGCCACGGCGATCACCACCGCGATCAACAGCATCAGCGCCATGCGCAAACCGGCCACCGGCAGACCTTCGACTTTGGCCAGTTCTTCGTGCACGGTGATTGCCAGCAGCGGGCGCCACAGCGTCACCAGCAACACCAGCACCGCCGCGCTGCCGCCGAGGATCCACGCCAGATCGGTCGGGCTGATCGCCAGCAGGTCGCCGAACAGATAGGCCATTAGGTCAATCCGCACTTCATGCATGAAGCTTAGTACCACCAGCCCGAGAGAGAGCGTGCTCGGCGCAAGAATGCCCAACAGTGTGTCGGACGCCAGCGGCTGGCGCTGTTGCAAGGTCACCAGCAGCACCGCCAGCAGCAGGCAACCCACGGTGACCGCGACGGTCGGGCTGACATCCAGCAGAAAGCCCAGCGCCACGCCGAGCAGTGCGGCGTGGGACAGCGTGTCGCCAAAATAGGCCATGCGCCGCCAGACCACGAACGAGCCCAGCGGCCCCGCGACCACCGCCAGCGCCAGACCTGCAAGCAGGGCGTAGAACAGAAAATCAGCCATGCTTGCAGCTATCTCCGTGAACGTGAGGTTGGCCCGTCAAAGGCCCCTTGACCACCGAACCGTGCAGGTCGTGGGCATGGTCATGATGGTGGTGATAGATCGCCAGGCTCGGCGCATTGTTGCCGAACAGCTCGACAAAAGCCGGATCGCCACTGACCTGCTCAGGATGCCCGGAGCAGCAGACGTGACGGTTGAGGCACACCACCTGGTCCGTGGTGCTCATCACCAGATGCAGATCGTGGGACACCATCAGCACACCGCAACCGTGACGGTCGCGCAGACGGGTGATCAGGCTGTACAGCTCGGCTTGCCCGGCAACATCGACGCCCTGCACCGGCTCGTCGAGCACCAGTAGTTCCGGCTCGCGCAACAAGGCACGGGCCAACAGCACGCGCTGCATTTCACCGCCAGAAACACTTTGCACCGGGCTGTCGATGACGTGCTCGGCGCCGACTTCCTTGAGTGCCGCCAGCGCACGCGGACGATCGACGCCCGGCACCAGCCGCAGAAAGCGCAGGACTGACAGCGGCAAGGTCGGATCGACGTGGAGTTTTTGCGGCATGTAACCGACGCGCAGCTTCGGCTTGCGCCAGACGCTTCCGCTGTCGGGTTTCAGCAGCCCGAGCACGGCGCGCACCAGCGTGGTCTTGCCGGCGCCGTTGGGGCCGATCAGGGTGACGATCTGCCCCGGCTCGACGCTCAGGTGAATGTTGTCCAGCACGTTCTGCCCGGCAAATCGGACAGCCACCTGCTCCAGACGGATCAGCGCATCGCTCATCAAGCCCCCCGGCAACCGGAGCAGAGGCCGACCACTTCGACGGTCTGGGCCTCGACGATGAAGCCGACGTCCTTGGCGCTGTGAACGATAGCGTCGCTGATGGTTTTTTGCTCAAGTTCGATGGCGGCATGGCATTCGCGGCAAATCAGGAACTGACCCTGGTGCGAATGTTTCGGGTGAACACAGCCAACGAAGGCGTTGAGCGAGGAAATGCGGTGCACCAGACCGTTTTCCAGCAGGAAATCCAGCGCCCGGTATACGGTCGGCGGCGCGGCGCGGCGGCCGTCCTGCTCGCTGAGCACGGCCAGGATGTCGTAGGCACCCAGCGGCTTGTGACTCTGCCAGACCAGTTCCAGCACCCGCCGGCGCAACGCGGTCAGGCGCAAGCCTTTCTGTGCACACAGGGCATCGGCCTCGGACAGCGCGCTGTGAACGCAGTGCGAGTGGTCGTGAGGACGGCTGGCAATCGGTGTAATAGGCATGAGCGGCGACGAGTTTGGTTAGAGACGTTATTATGTTACCCGTTCTCGCCTCATTGAGTGGTCATCGTGTCCCGACTTTTTTCTGTTTTTGTCGTATTCATCACCGGTTTTCTGCTGATCGGTCCGGCTCAGGCCGAGGTCAGAGTCCTCACCAGCATCAAGCCCCTGCAACTGATTGCCGCTGCGGTGCAGGACGGCGTGGCTATTCCCGAAGTGCTGCTGCCACCGGGGGCTTCGCCACATAACTACGCGTTGCGTCCGTCCGACGTGCGCAAGATGCAATCGGTGGACCTGCTGTACTGGATCGGCCCGGACATGGAAAGTTTCCTGCCTCGCGTGCTGAACGGTCGTACGTTGCCGAGCGTCGCGGTACAGGACCTGCCTGGCATGAAACTGCGCCGCTTCGCCGCAGACAGTCATTCCCATGCCGAAGAAGCCGACGAACACGACCACGATCATCGTCCGGGCAGCCTCGATGCGCATCTCTGGCTATCGCCGGTGAACGCGCGGGTTATTGCCGACAAAATGGCCGCTGACTTGAGCGCCGCAGACCCGGCCAATGCCGAGCGCTATCAGAGCAACGCCAAGGCGTTCGATGAACGTCTGGATGCACTGGATCAGCGCTTGAAGAAACGTCTGGCCGGTATTGAAGGCAAACCCTACTTCGTCTTCCACGAAGCCTTCGACTACTTCGAGGAGGCCTACGGCTTGAAGCACACCGGCGTGTTCAGCGTAGCGGCGGAAGTGCAGCCGGGCGCCCAGCATGTGGCGGCGATGCGCGCGCGCTTGCAGGAAGTCGGCAAGACCTGCGTGTTCAGTGAGCCGCCGCTACGTCCACGTCTCGCCGAGACCCTGGTGGCAGGCCTGCCGGTGAAACTGGCGGAACTGGATGCGCTGGGCGGGTACACGCCAGCGACGGCTCAGGGTTACGAGCAAGTGCTGGAGAAGCTGGGGAATGATCTGGCGGGTTGTCTCGAATCGCTCTGATACAAAAAAAACCGCAGCCTGTGCAGGCTGCGGTTTTTTCTTTTACAGGGCGAAAGGTAGCGGCGTATTGACCGTCTGACGCTGCGCCAGCCGCTGCTCGAACTCTTTCGGATCGTGAATCAGCACGTCCTGCCCGGCGAACGATTCCGCCGCAATCAGCCGCGACAGCCAGAACCGCACGCACGCCACTCGCAGCATGGTCGGCCACAATTCGGCCTCGGCCGCCGTGAACGGACGCAGTGCCGCGTAGGCACCGAGGAAGGCCCGAGCACGCGGGCCGTCGATCAGGCCATCATCGTCCGAACACCAGTCGTTCAAGGCGATCGCCACGTCGTAGAGCATCGGCCCGGAGCAGGCGTTGTAGAAGTCGATCAGCCCGGTCAGGTGCGTGCCTTCGAACATTGCGTTGTCGCGAAACAGGTCGGCGTGGATATTTGCCCGAGGCAGCGCGAGAATTTTCTCTTTCTGTTGGGTGATTTCGTCCAGCGCGGTTTGCAGCAGCGCACGCGGCGCGTCGCTCAGGTGCGAAAGAAACTGTGTGCCTTCTTCCAGCATCCAGTCCAGACCACGATCGGTCTTGCGTTTGATCATGTTGTTGCCCTGGGTTGCCAGGTGCAGGTGCGCCTGCAAGTCACCGACCTGCGCGCAATGCTGGGCGTTGGCCTGCTTGATGTGCTTGCCGGCCAGACGCGGTTGCAGCAGCGCCGGCTTGCCTTTCAGCTCACGCAGGGCCACGCCGTCAGTGGTGCGCAGTGCGTAGGGCACCGGCAGGTCGGCTTCGTGGAGGACGTCGAGCAGGTCGATGAAGAACGGCATTTCCTGCACCGGGCCGCGCTCGACCAGGGTCAGGACGAACTCGCCCTTTTCCATGCTGATGAAGAAGTTGGTGTTTTCGCTGCCGGCGGCGATCCCCTGGAAATCGAGCAGACGGCCGAGCCCGTATGGGGCGAGAAAGGTTTCCAGCTCGGGCCGAGCCAGGGGGGTGAACACAGACATGGTTAAAAACTGCTCAGTTCTGGCGCCGCCATCAAACGGCGCCGATTAAAAGTCAGGAAACTTACTTCCAGGTAAAGATTTCCCACGACGGAATAAGCATATCCGGCTGGTCGGACCGGATGTAGTTCGCGTCCGAACCATCGGCGCGCACCAGGAAATAGGGTTTACCGCCCTTCGGTGTGACCTTGATCGCGTAGACGAATCCACTGCGGCTGTATTCCTGAATGACCTTGTCGCCTTCCGTGTGCGTGCTAATGGTAACTTCCGGCTCCGACGATGGCGCATCATCCGCCGCGATCGCGGCCAGCGGTGAAACAGCAATCAGACTGACCAGCAGCAAGCGATTTAACGTACGCATGATAACCTTGTCCCTTTGTCGTCAACGGTCCCGCTATTCTAGCGCCGGGCCCGCCGAAAAGGTTGATTCTGCTCATGAGCCAAGCCCCCCTCGTCCTGGTGGACGGTTCGTCTTACCTGTACCGCGCCTTTCACGCGCTGCCACCGCTGACCACCTCCAAAGGCCTGCCGACCGGTGCGGTCAAAGGCGTGCTGAACATGCTCAAGAGCCTGCGCAAGCAGTATCCGGACAGCCCGTTCGCCGTGGTGTTCGACGCCAAGGGTGGGACATTTCGCGATGAGATGTACGCCGAATACAAAGCCAACCGCCCAAGCATGCCCGACGACATGCGCGTGCAGATCGAGCCGCTGCACCAGAGCGTGATCGCCCTCGGTTTCCCGCTGCTGTGCGTCGAAGGCGTCGAGGCCGATGACGTGATCGGCACCCTGGCCCGCAGCAGCGCGGCCGCCGATCGTCCGGTGATCATCTCCACCGGCGACAAGGACATGGCGCAACTGGTCGACGGCCACATTACCTTGGTCAACACCATGTCCGGTAGTTCGATGGATGTGGAGGGCGTGAAGGAGAAATTCGGCGTCGCTCCGGAGCAGATCATCGATTATCTGGCCCTGATGGGCGATTCTTCCGACAACATTCCCGGCGTTCCGGGCATCGGCCCGAAAACCGCTTCCGGCTTGCTGGTGGGCGTCAACGGCGGTCTGACCGAGCTGTATGCGCAGCTCGACATCGTGCCGACCCTGCCGATCCGTGGCGCCAAGACCCTGCCGGCCAAGCTCGAAGAGCACAAGGAGATGGCGTTCCTCTCCTATCAACTGGCGACGATTAAGGTCGACGTGCCGCTGGACATCGGCCTCGACGACCTGCAAATGGGTCCGGAGGACCCGGCCAAACTTTACGAGCTGTACACCCTGCTGGAATTCAAGAGCTGGCTGAATGACCTGGATCGCGATGCCAAGCGCCAGGAACTGAGCGCTGCTGCCGAGCCTGCGCCGGCCGGCGATCTGTTCAGTGCGCCTGCCGAAGAGGAAGCGCCCGCCGCTGCGGCTGAAGCCGCGTACGAAACCATCCTCGATCAGACGCGATTCGACGTCTGGCTGGAAAAACTGAAGAACGCCAAGCTGTTCGCCTTCGACACCGAAACCACCGGTATCGACGCGCAGCAGGCGCAACTGGTCGGGCTTTCCTTCGCGGTACAGGCCAACGAAGCGGCGTACATCCCGCTGACCCACTCCTACATCGGCGTGCCGCAGCAGCTGGATCGCGACACCGTGCTGCGCGCGCTCAAGCCGATCCTTGAAGACCCGAACAAGCTCAAGGTCGGACAGCACGCCAAGTTCGACATGAACATCCTGGCCAACTGCGCCATCGGCGGTGATCAGAATGAAGGCATCACCGTGCGCGGGATTGGCTTCGATACGATGCTTGAGTCCTACGTGCTCAACTCCACCGCCACCCGTCACGACATGGACAGCCTGGCGCAGAAATACCTGAACCACACTACCGTGAGCTTCCAGGACATCGCCGGCAAAGGCGCCAAGCAGCTGACCTTCGACCAGATCGCTCTGGAACAGGCCGGGCCGTATGCCGCCGAAGATGCCGACGTGACCCTGCGCCTGCACCAGACCCTGTTCGAAAAACTCAGCGCCATCCCGAGCCTGGCCAGCGTGCTGACCGACATCGAGATCCCGCTGGTGCCAGTGCTCGCTCGCATCGAGCGCCAGGGCGCGTTCGTCGATGCTGACCTGCTCGGCATCCAGAGCATTGAGCTGGGCGACAAGATGGTCGCGCTGGAACGTGAAGCCTTCGAGATCGCCGGTGAAGAATTCAACCTCGGCTCGCCAAAGCAACTGGGCGTGATCCTCTACGAAAAACTTGGCCTGCCAGTGCTGAAGAAGACCGCCAAGGGCCAGCCGTCCACCGCCGAAGAAGTGCTGGCGAAACTGGCCGAAGACGATCACCGCTTGCCGAAAGTGCTCATGGAACACCGTTCCATGAGCAAGCTGAAAAGCACCTACACCGATCGCCTGCCGGAGCAGATCAATCCGCGTACCGGGCGTATCCACACCTCGTACCATCAGGCCGTCGCGTCGACCGGACGCCTGTCGTCGAGCGATCCGAATCTGCAGAACATCCCGGTGCGCACCGCCGAGGGCCGACGCATCCGTCAAGCGTTCGTCGCGCCGAAAGGCTATAAACTGCTGGCGGCGGACTACTCGCAAATTGAACTGCGAATCATGGCCCACCTGTCCCGCGACGAAGGGCTGATGAATGCCTTCCGCAACAACCTGGACGTGCACACCGCCACCGCGGCCGAAGTATTCAAGGTCGAGCTCAACGAAGTGACGTCCGACCAGCGCCGGAGCGCCAAGGCGATCAACTTCGGCCTGATCTACGGCATGGGCGCGCAGAAGCTGGGCAAGGACATCGGCGTCGACACCAAGACTGCCAAGGCCTACATCGACACCTACTTCGCGCGTTACCCGGGCGTTCGCGAGTACATGGATCGCACCCGCGCCCAGGCAGCAGACCAAGGCTTCGTGGAAACGATCTTCGGTCGTCGTCTGTATCTGCCGGAAATCAACTCGAACAAGCCGCAGGATCGCGCGGCCGCCGAACGCACGGCGATCAACGCGCCGATGCAGGGCACCGCAGCAGACATCATCAAGAAAGCCATGGTGGCGGTGGATAACTGGCTGAGCGCTTCCGGGCTGGACGCCAAAGTCATCCTGCAGGTGCACGACGAACTGGTGCTGGAGGTTCGCGAGGATCTGGTCGATCAGGTTCGCGAAGAAATTCGCGTGCACATGAGCGAAGCGGCAAAACTGGATGTGCCGTTGCTGGTGGAAGTGGGAGTTGGCAACAACTGGGACGAGGCGCACTGAGGCCTCTGGGACGCGGCTTTGCTGCGACCGAGCGTCGCGGCAAAAGCACCGAAAACCGCTTAGGCCTGATCGTTCTTGAGTTTATTCCAAAGTTTTTTGAAAAGATTCTGAACTAATCTTGCGACAGGGCACTCAGAGATACTGAATGGCTGGTGAAGCCCTTCGATGCTCCTATGTTGTGTTAAGTGTTGGCAGATATCTGAACCCCGCCCTAGCGGTTCGGAACTTAAACCCCGGAACTTCTCCCTCCCCATACGAAGTCCGGGGCTTTTTTTTGCCTCAAAATTGGCTGTAGCGCGGTCATGCTGCGTTAAAAGCGTTAGTAAAAATGCTCATTTAGGTCCCCTAAACTCCGATTTTTACTAACACTTTTGCCTTGCCTGACCGCACTACAGCCAATTTTCCATATCCTTATTATTCAGCCGCTGCTTCCGCGCCTTTATCGGCCAGTTCCATCCAGCCTGCCAACACAGTGTAGGCCTCTTCCAGACCCATGCGTTTCGGGGCGGAGAACAGCTGGATAGTCACTTGATCGCCCCACCCCTTACGGATTTCCGACTGCACCTTGAGCAGCGTGTTCTTGGCCGCGCCGTAGGTCAGTTTGTCGGCCTTGGTCAGCAGGATGTGCATCGGCATGCCGGCGGCAACGGCCCAGTCGAGCATCAGCAGGTCGAAATCGGTCATTGGATGACGGATGTCCATCATCAGAATCAAACCCTTCAAACTCTCGCGGCCACCGAGGTAAGCCTCGAGGTGACGCTGCCAGTGCTGCTTGAGCGGGATCGGTACTTTTGCATAACCGTAACCCGGGAGGTCGACCAGACGCCGTTCATCGTCTAGCTTGAAGAAGTTCAACAGCTGTGTGCGACCCGGGGTTTTCGAGGTGCGCGCCAGGCTGGCGTGAGTCAGGGTGTTCAGCGCGCTGGATTTACCGGCGTTGGAACGACCGGCAAACGCCACTTCGAAGCCTTCGTCGTCGGGGCACTGATCGACCTTGGCGGCACTGAGCATGAACGTGGACTGTTGGCACAGGCCGAGGATGGGATTCTTGAGTTGCATGGGATTTCCGATGTGGGCGGCGCCGGGATTAGGCGCGGAACGCGGTGTCGCTTCCGTTTCAGTGACGCCAGTATATAATGCCGCAGATTTTGTGTGTGCTTTGTCCCAGCGAAGGATGAAGTTCACGAGAGCGACAGACCTTGATTGCGCATTAGAACGCAGAACGCTCTCAACCCTGAAAAGGTCGTTTTATGACGAAATGGCTGCTGGCTGCCGGAGTCTTGATGCCGATTTACAGCGCACAGGCTACACAGGATCCGGAAGCCGTGTACAACCGTGTTTGTGGAGCCTGTCATTCCGGCCAACTACCCATGGCGCCCAAAAGAGGCGATCAGGAAGATTGGACGCCGAGGTTGGCGAAAGGTATGGAGACGCTGGTGCAACACGTGACCCAGGGTTTCAAGGCGATGCCGCCGCGTGGTTTGTGCATGGACTGCAGTGCCGAGGATTACCAGGCCCTCATCCTCTGGATGAGCGAGAGTAAGCCCGGTCCATAACTCTTAACCCTTAGCCGTAGTTGGATTAGCTGATGAACAAACTGATCGTGAGTCTGCTGTTGACCGTGGGAATCTCAGGCTTCGCCCATGCCGCAGGCGATGCAGCCGCAGGCCAGGCGAAAGCTGCCGTATGCGGCGCCTGCCATGGCCCGGATGGCAACAGCATGGCGCCAAACTTTCCAAAGCTGGCCGGACAGGGTGAACGCTACCTGACCAAGCAATTGCACGATATCAAGTCGGGCAAGCGCACCGTTCTGGAAATGACCGGCCTGCTGACCAACCTGAGCGATCAGGACCTGGCCGATATCGCCGCCTACTTCGCCAGCCAGAAAGGCAGCGTCGGCGCCGCCGATCCGAAGATCGTCGCTCGCGGTGAAGCCCTGTTCCGTGGCGGCAACCTCGAGAAAGGCCTGCCAGCCTGCACCGGTTGCCACTCGCCGAACGGCGCCGGCAACGCAGCCGCCGGCTTCCCGCACCTGGGTGGCCAACACGCTCAGTACATCGCCAAGCAGCTGACCGATTTCCGCAAGGAAGAAGCCGGCCGCAACAACGACGGCGACGCGATGACCATGCGCACCATCGCCCGCAAGCTGAGTGACGAAGACATTGCGGCAGTCTCCAGCTACATTCAGGGCCTGCACTGAGACGCACGATTCGAGCATTGCGTGCGATGGCCAACGCCTGCCACGTTAACGCTCGATTAATCCGTCGCAGCAAGTATAAAAAGGGTGGCTTTGGCCGCCCTTTTTTGTGGCCGCTGCCGTTACACTACAGAACTCATGCCCGCCAGGATCTGTCTGAAAACAGGTCGCGCGAGGCGACCAAAATTGTCCAGGAGTAAAGCATGCGTAATCTGATCATCAGCGCCGCCCTCGTCGCTGCCAGCCTGTTCGGCGTGACCGCCCACGCCGCCGAAGCCCCTGCTGCCCCTTACGTCGAACTGAGCAACCCGGTGCCGGTCGCCGTGCCTGGCAAGATCGAAGTGGTCGAGCTGTTCTGGTATGGCTGCCCGCACTGCTACGCGTTCGAGCCGGTGATCAATCCGTGGGTTGAAAAACTGCCGTCCGACGTCAACTTCGTGCGCATTCCTGCGATGTTCGGTGGCCCGTGGGACGCTCACGGCCAGATGTTCCTGACCCTGGAAGCCATGGGCGTCGAGCACAATGTGCATGCTGCGGTGTTCAACGCCATCCAGAAAGAACACAAGAAGCTGACCGACAAGAACGACATGGCCGACTTCCTCGCCACTCAAGGCGTGGACAAGGACAAGTTCCTGGCGACCTTCGATTCGTTCGCCATCAAAGGGCAGATCGTGAAAGCCCGCGAACTGGCCAAGAAGTATGAAATCTCCGGTGTTCCAACCATGATCGTCAACGGTAAGTACCGCTTCGACATCGGCTCCGCCGGCGGCGCCGAACAGGCGCTGAAACTGGCTGATCAACTGGTGGCCAAAGAGCGAGCGGCCAACAAGGCAGCCGCCAACTAAGCGCGGCAATCGCCATGCGCCGCTGGGGAACCGAACGCGTCGTTGGCCTGCATGATCCGCAGGTCAACGAGCATCACCTGGAATCGACGGGCCTGCCCGCAGACAGCCGTCTGCGCTTGCTCAGCTTCAATATTCAGGTCGGCATCAGCACCGAGCGCTATCGGCACTACCTGACCCGCAGCTGGCAGCATCTGCTGCCGCACCCCGGGCGCTCCAGCAATCTGCAAAAGATCGGCAATCTGCTCGGCGACTTCGATCTGGTCGCCCTGCAGGAAGCCGATGGCGGCAGCCTGCGTTCAGGCTACGTCAATCAGGTCGAACACCTGGCCCAGCTCGGCGCCTTCCCCTACTGGTATCAACAACTCAATCGCAACCTTGGCCGACTGGCCCAGCACAGCAATGGTGTGCTCAGTCGCCTGCGGCCGTGGGCGATTGAAGACCACCCGCTACCGGGCCCAAAGGGACGCGGGGCGATTCTGGTGCGCTTCGGCGAAGGCCCGGAAGCGCTGGTGGTGGTGATGATGCACCTGGCGCTCGGCGCCCGGGTGCGCAGCATGCAACTGGCCTACATCCGCGAGCTGATCGGCGGCTACAAGCACCAAGTGCTGATGGGCGACATGAACACCCACGCCAGCGATCTGCTGCAACACTCGCCGTTGCGCGACCTCGGCCTGCTCGCCCCGCAACTCGAAGCGACATTCCCCAGCTGGCGCCCCCAGCGCTGCCTGGATCATATTCTGCTCAGCCCGACCCTGACCCTGGAAAAGGTCGAAGTGCTGGCACAACCGATTTCCGATCACCTGCCGGTCGCGGTAGAGATTCGTCTGCCGGGTTCGCTCACGGCCGATGCATTGCCCGCGTTGAGCACTGCCCTTCGCGGAACCCCTGAATGAGCGACGAAGCCCAGCGCTGGAAAGAGAAATACCTCAAAAGCATCGAACAACAGGAAAAGCTCGAACGTCGATGGGACGCCCGGCTCGACCTGCTGCGCCGCGGCCTGGTGCGCAGCACGCTGGCAGCAGAAGGCACCGACCGCGTGGTCGACCAGTGCATGAAAGAAATGCGCGACGTGGTGCGCACCGATGACATGGACGCTGGCCTCGCCGCCCTGCTGCCGCGCCTGGAAAAAGCCGTGCTCGATTCCGAGCAGCGTCGGGAAACCCGGATCGAACAGGTCAGCACCGCACTGACTGCGCTGGTCACTCAGTTGCAATCCCTGCCCCTGCCCCGCGATGTGGCCCAGCCGCTGAAGAAATTCGCCAAGCAGCTGGATGGGCGGGTGAGTCAGGCCAGAGAGATGCCGCTGCTGCTCAGCGAACTCAGCGGCTTGCAGGGCAAGGCCTTGAGCCAGCTGGCAACGCCGGCGGAACCGGGACGCCCGGGCTTGTTGCAGCGCCTGTTCGGCAATCGCGACAGCGAGGAAACGCCTGCTCCAGTGGCTCAAGCCGCTGCGGTCGCACCACCAGCGCAGCCACAGCAAGCGCCCGTCACACATGAAGCTGCGCCAGCGCCGGAAGCGGCTGTTACAAGCGCCGAACCGGTCGCCACTGCGAGCGTCAGCCAAGCACCGGTTGCCGCCCCCGTGGCCGAACCCGCGAAAACTCCAGAGCCACCCCCCGAATATCATGCGGAGCCGGAGGTGGCGGCCTTCGAGCCGGCCAGAATTCTCACCGAATCCCCCTCCGCCCCCAGCGAACCAGAAACCGCCGAGCCAGAACCGGAGCCGCAGACCTTCACGCCTCCTCCGGTTTTCGCGCCGGCAGTGCCCACGGCCATCAACCCCGACGAACTGATCCACCCCGGCGATAACCCGCCGCCCGTGATCCTCGACAGCCTGCCCCTGCCCGAGCCCATCGCCCAGGCATTGGCCGCCATCGATCCGGAACAATCCGAGCACGACATCCTCTACGCCCTGCCGGACTCCCCGGAGCCGTCCTACAGCTCGGTCGCCAAACACATCGAAGACACGCTGATCGGGCTGCTGGATGACCTGACCTTGCCGGAGCGCCATCGCCCGCAAGCCGAGGCCATGCGCGATCGATTGAAAAACGGCCTGAACTGGTACGAATTGCTGCCGATCCTCGACGATCTCGCGACCTTGATGCTGGCCATTACCGACAGCGGCCAGCACGAATTCGAAGCCTACCTGCAGCAACTCAACGAGCGCCTCGAAGCGTTCCAGAGCAACTTGCAGGCCGCCAGCGAAGGCCACGCCGACAACAGCTCTGCGGCGCGAGCGATGGACACGCAGATCCGCGAACAGGTCGACGGCCTGCAGAACAGCGTGCAGGAAGCGGCCGATCTGGACGATCTCAAGCAGGTGCTGGAAAACCACCTCGAAGGCCTGCTCGGCACCATGGATCAGCACCAGAAGCAGCGCGACGCCCGGGAACAGGAAGTGGCTGGACGCCTGAAAAGCCTGGCCGAACGCGTCGCACACATGGAGCAGGAAGCGCAGGGTTATCGCGAACACCTCGAAGAGCAACGCCAGAAAGCCCTGATCGATCCGCTCACCGGCCTGCCCAACCGCGCCGCCTGGACCGAACGGCTCGAACATGAAATCGCCCAATGGCAGCAGCACGGCAATACCTTGAGCCTGGCCATGCTCGACCTCGATCACTTCAAACGAATCAACGACAACTACGGGCATCTGGCCGGCGACAAGGTCTTGAAAATCATCGCCACGGTGCTGCGCAAGCGTTTGCGCGGCAGTGATTTCATCGCCCGTTTCGGCGGGGAAGAGTTTGTCCTTCTGCTCCCGGCCACCCCGCCGGCGGTCGGCGCCAAACTCCTGGAAACCCTGCGCGCCGCCATCGAAGCCTGCCCGTTTCACTTCAAGGGCGAGCGCGTCACGATCACGGTTTCCATGGGGCTGGCGGCATTCCGGCCGGGAGAACACAGCGATCTGGTGCTCAAAAGAGCCGATCAGGCGCTTTACCGGGCAAAAAACGCAGGGCGTAACCGGGTAGAGCTGGGCTGAGGCAATTGTTCCATATTGTTTAAATCAGCCCTTTAAGCGTCGAAGCGCAAGGCGATACGTTACACTGTTGCATTATCGTCTTGCGTGTACTGCCCTCTGCCATGAAATTTTTCACCCTCCTCGCGTCGCTCCTCTTATTGGCCGGTTGTGCCAGCGGCCCGCGTTTCGACACCAGCCATCCTTCGGTCAATCACGACAGCCGTGTGCAGTTCGTGATCGTGCACTACACCTCCGCCTCGCTCGAACGCTCACTGCAATTGCTGACCCACGGCGAAGTCAGCAGCCATTACCTGATCGGCGATGACAAGAACGCCACCATCTATAAGCTGATGGACGAAAACCTGCGCGCATGGCACGCCGGCGAAAGCGAATGGCAAGGCCGTACCTGGCTCAACTCCAGCTCGATCGGCATCGAAATCGTCAATCCGGGCTTCAAGGACACACCGACCGGTCGCCTCTGGTATCCCTACAGCGAAGCCCAGGTGCAATCGTTGATCGTCCTGCTCAAGGACATCAGCAAACGCCAGGGCATCAGCCCGCGCCACATCATCGGCCATAGCGACATCGCCCCGTTGCGCAAGCTCGACCCGGGGCCGCTGTTCCCCTGGAAGCGACTGGCGGCCGAGGGGCTGGGGCTCTGGCCCGACGAGCAAGCCGTGGCACGCCAGCAAGCGCAGTTCGACGCCGAGCTGCCGAGCATCACCTGGTTCCAGAGCCAACTGGCACGCCTGGGCTACTCGACGCCGCAAACCGGTGAGCTGGATGTAGCGACCCGCCATGTGCTCGCGGCCTTCCAGATGCACTACCGCCCTGCGCGCTTTGACGGCACGCCGGATGCGCAAACGGCAGCGTTGCTGCTGGTGCTGAATCAGACAAAATAATGACGCCCGCCCGACGGTCAGGGCGAAATCGCAATCAGCAGCTATAACTCATTGGTAATTCTTCGGATATCCATGATGGTTGCTACCCGAGAGACGCTGCGTAGCTGGTTTTATCGCCCCTGGTTTCTGGCGATGATCGCGGCTGTCCTCAGTGCGAGCCTGCTGATCACCGGCGGGCTGTTCGTGGCCGTGCGCCAGGTCGAGCAAAGCGAAAGCCAGGAAATGAACGCCCAGGGGGAGCGGTTCCTGGCACGTCTGGAGCAACTCTTCGGCCAGTTGCGCGAAAGCCTCGACGACCTCGAAGCCCAGCCCTTGCGCAGCTGCGACGACGAAATGATCGCCACGTTGCAGCAAGTGACGTTCAACTACCGCTTCGTCTATGAAGCCGCCTACATGGACGCCACGCGGATTTGCTCCAACCGTCCGCGCCAAGAAGGCCTGTCGGTGATCCGTCCTCCGGACATCAAGGGCCCGACCTACAGCTACTGGCTGAACACCACCACCGAACCCGATGAAAACCGCGCAGCGCTGATGCTCGGGCGCGGCAACTTTCGCGTAGCCACCTCGCGCGGACATCTCACCGACATGGTCGACCTGTTGCCCGGCAGCAGCCTGTTGGTAGTGCTGGATCACGGGACCCGGGCGATTCCGGTGCTCGGCGTTCCACAGGTCTGGCCGCCCACCGAGCCCTGGCCGCCGAAAACACCGAACGCGCTGCAAGTCACCCAGTCACACCTGATCTACCGCATGCCCACTGACAACCCGGAATACCAACTGGTGCTGATCAGCCCGCGCACGGGCATGCACATTCCGGAGCTCTGGTGGTGGATGGTGCCTTTCTGTCTGGTGCTCGGTGCGCTGGTGGGCGTACTGGTGTTCTGGGTCGTGCGCCAGCGCCAGTCGCTCGACGCCGAGCTGCACGGCGCCATCCGCCGCGGCGAGTTGCAGGTGCTTTATCAGCCGATCTTCGATCTCGACAGCCGCAACTGCGTCGGTGCCGAAGCATTGCTGCGCTGGCGCCGGCCGGACGGCACGCTGACCAGCCCCGACCTGTTCATCCCGATGGCCGAGAACACCGGACAGATTCGCCAGATGACCGACTTCGTCCTGCAACGCCTGCTCGAGCAGTTGGGTCAGTTGCTGCGGGCCAATCCGCAGCTGTACATCTCGGTGAATCTGGCCGCCTGCGACGTGATGGTGCCGCGCATCGGCCAGGTCATGGCGCGGCTGCTGACCCTGCATCGGGTGGCGGCGCGGCAGATTGCTTTCGAGGTGACCGAGCGCGGCCTGATCGATGTGGTAGTAGCCCGGGAAAACCTGCAGGCGCTGCGCGATGTCGGGCATCAGGTGCTGATCGACGATTTCGGCACCGGCTATTGCAGCCTGGCCTATTTGCAAACCCTGCCGGTGGATTGCCTGAAGATCGACAAGGCATTTATCGACGCCCTCGGCCATGACGCTGCCAGCAGCGGTGTCGCGCCACACATCATTCACATGGCCCAGGCGCTGGACCTGAAGGTGATTGCCGAAGGGATCGAATTCGAGTCACAAGCGGCGCTGCTGAGCAGCGAAGGGGTGAAGTTCGGTCAGGGCTGGTTGTTCGCCCACGCCTTGAGCGCGGTGCAGTTCATCGAACTGATTACCCGTGGACGGCGACTCGCCGGCCGCCGGATCGACGACGAAGCCTAAACCGCCAGCGCCATATAGAACTGCGTGCCCTGCCCCGGCCGCGAGTAAACGCCCATCCGCCCACCGTGCAACTGAACGATTTCCTTGCACAGCGCCAGACCCAGCCCGGCCCCACCCTTCTTGCGGCCCACCTGAACGAAAGGTTCGAAAATCCGCCCTTGCTGACCGTAGGCAATCCCTTCGCCGTTGTCTTCGACGCTGATGATCACCCGTTCGCCATGGCGACGGGCCTGCAAGCGGATCAGCCCGTCGCGCGCCGTGTGGCGCAAGGCGTTGTCGATCAGGTTGTCGAGGACTCGATCGAGCTGCGCCTGATCCGCCTGCAAGCGTGGCAGCGGGCTCTGCGCTTCGACGGTCAAGGTAACGCCCTTCTGCGCTGCCGAATCGGCGAAACGCAAACGCGCCTGTTCAAGCAGGTCCTCGATGGAACACGGCGCCAGTGTGAGTTTCTGCAAACCGCTCTGATAACGCGAAAAGTTGAGCAGATCGTTGATCAACTGCATCAGACGCTGCATTTCTTCATTGACCGTGTCGAGCAGATCGGATTCGCGCGACTCCGGAGGAAACTTCGCCCGCTCGCGGAACAGTCCGAACGCCATGTGCATGCCCGTGACCGGCGTGCGCAGTTCGTGAGAGGCGCGCAACACGAATTCGCTGCGCACCCGTTCGAAGGCGCGCTGCTCGGTGACGTCGTGCAGGACCATCACGGCGCCGAGTATATGCCCCTGGGTATGGCTGACCGGCGTCAGGCTGTAGGTCAGCAGGCGCGTTTCGCCGTCGACCTCAATGCTCAAATCTTCCGGCGCCCGCTCAAGGTTGCCACCGCGCAACACCAGTTGCAGCTGTGCATCCAGCTCCGGTCGCTGAAGCGCCGTGCCGAGGCCTTCGCCGAAACGGTCGCTGTCCCAGCCCAGTTGTCGCTGGGCCACCGGGTTCAAGTGTTCCAGACGACCCTGACGGTCGATCATCAGCAAACCGTCATCGATGCTGTCGAGCACCGCTTGCAGACGCTGCTGGCCGGCGAGCAATTCGTCGACATTGGTCGCCTGATGTTCGCGCAGGGCTTCGGCCATCAACCCGAAGCGCCGGGTCAGCAAGTTGATCTCCATAGCCGAGGACACCGGCAGGGTCACCTCGAAATTGCCTTGGCCGATATTGTCCGCCGCTTTGGCCAGCGCTTCGATCGGCGCACCAAAACGCCGGGCAATGCCCTGTGCGGTAACGAAGCCAATGATCAGCACCGCCAGCCCCACCAGTCCCAACAGGCCAGCGATCAGCAACGCGCGGTCGCGGGCGGCATGCTGGACTGAATTGATGTTGTCCAGTGCGTGCTTGTGCTCGGTAATCAATCCATTGCGCAGGGTATTGAAGCGCTCACGCAAGTCGCCACCGCCACTCAGGGCAGCAGCCGGGTCGCGGGAGATGTCGAACGCCTGGAGGAAGCTCAGATAATCGGCTTTGGCCTGACTGAATCCATACTGGCGATCGTCGTCTTTCTGCTCCTGGGCGATGCCCTCGTCGAGCAACTGGAAGTAATGCTGTTTGGACGCTTCGAACGCCACGGGGTCGGGCTTTTCGGCGAGCATCATGATCAGTTGATCGCCGAGGGTCTGGCGCAGCTTGAGCCCGAGATCGAGGGTGACGAAGTTGTTGCGGATCAGCGCCTCCTGAGTGCCGGCCATCTGCATCACGCTGACCAGCCCGAGCATCAGCCCGAGCAAGGCCACGGTGATCAGCGCGGAAATGCTCAGGAACAAGCGAGTCCGCAACTTCATCGCCAGTTTCATCGGCGGGCGCTCACAGGTTGTACTGCTTGCGCTTGCGGTACAGGGTCGAGGCGTCAATTCCCAGGGTCTTGGCGGCCTGATCGAGGGTGCCCGCGGTCGCCAGTACTGCGCCGATGTGGGCCTTCTCCAGTTCGTCGAGACTCAGCGCCGCGCCGACCCGTGGCGCATTGTTCGCCGGTTGTTCGGCCATGCCGAGGTGGCTGATTTCCACACGCTCCTGCGGGCAAATGATGCTGGCCCGCTCGACCACGTTGCGCAGCTCGCGAATGTTGCCGGGCCAGCGATAGCCCAGCAGTGCTTCGCGAGCCTCGTCACTGAAGCCCCGGGCCGGACGCGCGTATTCCTTCACGAAGCGGGCGAGGAAACGGTCGGCCAGGGTCAGGATGTCTTCGGCCCGCTCGCGCAGCGGCGGCAAATGCAGGGTGATGACGTTCAGACGATAGAGCAGGTCTTCGCGGAAACGTCCGTCACGCACCATGTCTTCGAGATTGAGGTTGGTGGCGGCAAGAATCCGCACATCGGCGCGGCGGGTGACCGGATCCCCTACCCGCTCGTATTCCTTGTCCTGGATGAAACGCAGCAACTTGGGTTGCAATGTCAGCGGAAAATCGCCGATCTCGTCGAGAAACAGCGTACCGCCATCGGCCTGGTTGACTCGACCCAACGTGCTTTCGCTGGCCCCGGTGAACGCGCCGCGACTGTGACCGAACAGCTCGCTTTCCATCAGTTCGGCGGTCAGCGACGGGCAGTTGATGGTGACGCAGGATTTCTTCTCGCGCTTGCTCCAGCCGTGAATGGCTCGGGCCAGCTCACCTTTACCGGTGCCGGACTCGCCGAGGATCAGGATGTTGGCGTCAGTGCCCGCCACTTGCCGCGCGGTTTCCAGTACGACTTTCATCGCCGGGCTGTGGGAATCGAGACCGTCCTTGGGTTTGCGAATCTCGCCTTCGAGGGCTTCCAGACGCGCCGACAGCTGACGTACTTCCAGTTGCTTGGCGGTCGCCAGGCGCAATTGATCCGGGCTGCACGGTTTGACCAGATAATCGGCAGCGCCGGCCTGAATGGCGTCCACCGCGGTGTCGACGGCCGAATGGGCGGTGACGATCACCACCCGCATCCACGGCGCCTGAATGCGCATCTGCGCCAATACATCCAGGCCGTTGTCTTCGCCCAGACGCAAATCCAGAAAGCACAGATCGAAAACCTGGCGTTGCAACAGCGCTTCAGCCTGGGCCGCACTGTTGGCAGTGGCGACAGAATAACCTTCGTCTTCGAGGCAATAACGAAAGGTTCGCAGGATGGCGGATTCATCATCCACCAGCAGAATGCGGCCTTGGTGCTCAGTGGCTGATTCCATTTTTCCTACGCTCCATAAATGAATGTCTTGGGTTAGTCCCGGAAAAATCGGGCAAGTTGCATGGTTGATTCTGATCGATTCCAGTCATAGCAGGGTAGCTCTCTCCTGCCCTTACGGCTAATCCACTGATTTTGTTGATTTTTTAAACATCGCACAGTTTCAGGACGATTTCCTGCCTCCTTTTCTGACATCCGCACCCTGCTCTCAATTCAAAAAGAATGATTTCTCCTACGAAATAATCGTGCATTACGCACGACGCCGCGAGGGTCATCGTGCAGGATGCGTCGTCAGTAACTTTTGCAGCATCTATAACTATTTGATTTTATTAGATTTTTTTAAACAAAAAAGCTGGCATGCGGGCTGCAATACATCACTCAGCCCGGGCAGAAATGCACTGCCCCAACCGAACAAGAGTGAGGAACCCAGGATGACTCGCCAACGTGCCGCCCAAATGCGTATTTCGCCACTGCATCTGCAGCAGGCCCTGTTTGGCGCACTTGCGCTGCTGATCACTCTGATCGCCTGCCAGCAATACCTGCGCTGGGAGCAGAGTCAGCAGCCTGAGCCCCTTATTTCCATGCAACACGCGACGCAGACGCACTTCAGCGCCGTCAGCAGCAGCCAGGCCGACAACGGCGCGATGCGCATGATGGACGTCGACCAGCCACAACCGCTGGGCGACATGCCCCGTGAAGAACGCTGGGTTTTCTGATCAACGAATCTGGGCGCCTACGCGCCGAGACCGGCAACATCCCTAAATAGAAGCAAGGAGAATCACCATGTTGAGCTGGGCAATCACATTCCTGATCATTGCCATCATCGCCGCAGTACTGGGCTTCGGTGGTATCGCGGGCACCGCCACGGGTATCGCCAAGATTCTGTTTGTCGTGTTCCTGGTGATGTTCATCGCTTCCTTCTTCTTTGGCCGTCGCGGTCGAGGTTGAACATGAAGGGGTTAAAGACACTGGCAGCCGCCCTGCTCCTGGGCGGTAGTGCCATGGCAATCGCGGCCAATGACGGTCAGGCGCGGGTCAACGAACTGTTGAGTTCCGACCCGCAATACAGGGAAACCTGGGAAGGCGTGGTGAAGAAGGAAGAACGCCTGCCGGAATGGGTGATGAACCTGTCCGGCACGCCTGACCAGCAGATGAATGCCGTGACCGAAGATGGCGACAAGTATCTGGTCGGCCCGCTCTGCGAATCCGCAGACAAATGCATGAACCATCGCTTGATCGTCGCGTTCAGTTTCGACAAGAAAGACGCTTACGCCATGCTTGTGGATGTGCCCGAAGGACTGCCGGCGGACAAGTCGCCAACGCGACATGCCACCTACCGCTTCCTCGGCAAACCCGATCAGGGCATGCAAAACCTTCTGATGGAAACGCTGAAGAAAGATCCGAACTGGTATTGAACACGAGAGCAGCCGAAAGGCTGTCCTCCATTGCGTCGGCCCGAGGAAGGCCGGTGCATGACCAGGGGGCCGGGACGTTCTGACTGTTGCAGGGTCGGAGTGACCTACGGGTACAGGGAGTGCCTGCGATGAGGGCCGGGTCAGGGTAAAAGCTGCGACGCAAGTTCGCCAACCGGAGTGGTTCGACGGACTTGCGCTGGGCTTTCAACGTGACAAAACGTTGATCCAGAGCGTTCTGCTCAACTTTTTTATCGCTCACACTGCATGCGAAAGCATTTCGCGGTGTTTCCTGGCGACCGTATATCGAGAAAGAGTCGATCGAGTAAGTCGGACTTTTAGTTTCCGAACGTAGGCATTTTCCTAAATTTTTCGTCGAAATCACTCGTTCAAAAAATAACCAACCTACGCTGTAATGGCCGGTTCACGGCACTTATGCCTGCCGAAATGTCGTATTCGAACCGGTTGGGACGCCAGTTTCATAAAAAAAAGCTCATGCCGATTCGGCATAGGGTAGGCGTTTACGGCATTAGACGGCGCAACCTTGCATCGGAATAGTTGCGCCTTTTTTCGCCTGCCGGAGAGCCGTAAACACGCGCTCCGGGGCACCTTATACGGAGGCAGATGCACAGACTTTTCCGCTGATGAGCGTTCCAGTTCCTGCATGTGCCTGAGTCAAACGCAAGTAAGGGTAAAGATAATGAAGAAGGCAAAGCTCAGCCTCGCCTGGCAGATCCTCATCGGTCTGGTATTGGGGATTGCAATCGGCGCGTTGCTCAACCATTTCAGCGCCGAAAAGGCCTGGTGGATCAGCAACGTCCTGCAACCGGCAGGCGATATCTTTATCCGTCTGATCAAGATGATCGTGATCCCGATCGTTATCTCTTCCCTGATCGTCGGCATCGCCGGCGTGGGCGACGCCAAGAAACTCGGGCGCATCGGCCTGAAAACCATCATCTACTTCGAAATCGTCACCACCATCGCCATCATCGTCGGCCTGCTGCTGGCCAACCTGTTCCATCCGGGTGCCGGCATCGACATGAGCACCCTGGGCACTGTGGACATCTCCAAGTACCAGGCGACCGCCGCCGAAGTGCAGCATGAACACGCGTTCATCGAGACCATCCTCAACCTGATCCCGTCGAACATCTTCGCGGCCATGGCTCGCGGCGAAATGCTGCCGATCATCTTCTTCTCCGTGCTGTTCGGTCTCGGTCTGTCGAGCCTGCAGTCGGACCTGCGCGAGCCGCTGGTGAAGATGTTCCAGGGCGTCTCGGAAAGCATGTTCAAAGTCACCCACATGATCATGAACTACGCGCCAATCGGCGTGTTCGCCCTGATCGCGGTGACCGTGGCCAACTTCGGTTTCGCCTCGCTGCTGCCGCTGGCCAAGCTGGTGATCCTGGTTTACGTCGCCATCGCCTTCTTCGCCTTTGTGGTGTTGGGCCTGATCGCCAAGATGTTCGGTTTCTCGGTGATCAAGCTGATGCGCATCTTCAAGGATGAGCTGGTCCTGGCTTACTCCACCGCTTCCTCGGAAACCGTGCTGCCACGAGTGATCGAGAAGATGGAAGCCTATGGCGCACCGAAAGCCATCTGCAGCTTCGTGGTGCCGACCGGTTACTCGTTCAACCTCGACGGCTCGACCCTGTACCAGTCCATCGCGGCGATCTTCATTGCCCAGTTGTACGGCATCGACCTGTCGATCAGCCAGCAACTGCTGCTGGTCCTGACCCTGATGGTTACCTCCAAAGGCATCGCCGGCGTGCCGGGCGTGTCCTTCGTGGTGCTGCTGGCCACCCTGGGCAGCGTGGGTATTCCGCTGGAGGGCCTGGCCTTCATCGCCGGTGTCGACCGTGTGATGGACATGGCGCGTACCGCCCTGAACGTGATCGGCAACGCCCTCGCCGTACTGGTCATCGCCCGTTGGGAAGGCATGTACGACGACGCCAAGGGTCAGCGCTACTGGAACTCGCTGCCGCACTGGCGCAGCAAGGAAAAACTGCCGGCCGGTGAAGTTTCGAAAAACTGATCCCCGCCCGCCAGGCACCCTGACAAACCCCGGAGAAATCCGGGGTTTGTCGTTTCTGGCGACCCCGCTATCATTCGCCGCATCTTCCGGGGGATTTGACTGATGCTTAATGGCCTGTGGCTTGGCTTCTTCATCGTGGCAGCCGTTTCGGCGCTGGGGCAATGGCTGATCGGCGGCAATGCCGGGATCTTCGCGGCGATGGTGGAAAGCATTTTTGCCATGGCCAAGCTGTCGGTCGAAGTCATGGTGCTGCTGTTCGGCACGCTGACCCTGTGGCTGGGTTTCCTGCGCATCGCCGAGAAGGCGGGGATTGTCGAGTGGCTGGCCAAAGCGCTGGGCCCGCTGTTCCTGCGACTGATGCCGGAAGTGCCGCCGGGTCACCCGGCCATCGGCCTGATCACCCTGAACTTCGCCGCCAACGGCCTGGGCCTGGATAACGCCGCCACGCCGATCGGCCTTAAAGCCATGAAGGCGCTGCAAGAGCTCAACCCCAGCTCGACCATCGCCAGCAACGCGCAAATCCTGTTCCTCGTACTGAATGCCTCGTCCCTGACCCTGCTGCCGGTGACGATCTTCATGTATCGCGCCCAGCAAGGCGCGCCGGACCCGACGCTGGTGTTCCTGCCGATCCTGCTGGCCACCAGTTGCTCGACCATCGTCGGCTTCCTGTCGGTGGCGTTCATGCAGCGCCTGCGGGTCTGGGACCCGGTGGTGCTGGCCTACCTGATTCCCGGCGCGCTGATTCTCGGCGGCTTCATGGCGTTGCTCGCGACGATGTCGGCCGCCGCACTGGCGGGGCTTTCGTCGATTCTCGGCAACCTGACGCTGTTCGGCCTGATCATGCTGTTCCTGGTGATCGGCGCCTTGCGCAAGGTGAAGGTCTACGAGGCCTTTGTCGAAGGTGCGAAGGAAGGTTTCGACGTTGCCAAGAACCTGCTGCCGTATCTGGTGGCGATGCTCTGCGCGATCGGCGTATTGCGCGCGTCAGGCGCACTGGACTTCGGCCTCGACGGCATTCGCCATCTGGTGGAGTGGGCAGGGTGGGACACGCGCTTCGTCGATGCGTTGCCGACCGCCATGGTCAAACCGTTCTCCGGCAGCGCCGCCCGGGCGATGCTGATCGAAACGATGAAAACCTCGGGCGTGGACAGCTTCCCGGCGCTGGTCGCGGCGACGATTCAGGGCAGCACCGAAACCACCTTCTACGTATTGGCGGTCTACTTCGGCGCGGTGGGCATCCAGCGCGCCCGGCATGCCGTAGGTTGTGCGCTGCTGGCCGAGCTGGCGGGTGTGCTCGGCGCTATCGGCGTTTGCTACTGGTTCTTCGGTTAAGGCTCAAGGCCGGGCAGGAGGGGCAACTTTCTGCCCTTGCTCCACCGCCCACGCCACGACTTTCGCGGTGAGACGATCACTGGCCTGACCGAACCCGGCCACTACCGCCGGGACCTTCACATCACTGAGCGGCTGACGTTCTTCGAATCGGCGACTGGCGAGAATTCGCTGGTCATAGCCGCGCACCAGCAACGCATCGACACGCACCACCACGCTGGCCTGATTGCCCTGATACTCGGTCTGAAACGCCTGCAGACTGCCGCCCAATTCCAGGTCTGCCTGGAAGTTGCTGTCATCGGTGCTCAACAGCGACACCCGGCCATCGCGCTGGAATCCATCCAGTAACCGGTTACGCACCAGCACCGGCGCCGGATCGCTCCAGCGCGAGGCCTTGTAACTGCTGATCACATCACCCTGAGGAATCACCGCGATGCTTGGTCGGTTCAGCGCTTCGCTGGCCTGCAGTTTGTTCAGGCGCAGCGACCAGTGCTGAGCAGCCGCCGAACCGGCCGAGGCGGGTGCCTGTGCCGCCGGCAGGCGATAGACATCCGACGGTTCGGACTTGGGCAGGATCGAGCACGCGCTGATCAGCGTGAAGCCGGCGAGGAGGGCGAGGCGAGTCAGCTTCATGGCGTGAACTCCTTGTTCTTGTCACTGCCCAGCAGGTAACCGCTGGGGTTGGCCTCCAGGCGTTGGGAAATGGCGCGCAGCGAATTCAGAGTCTCCCTCAGTTCACGGATCGCCGGGGCCAGGCCGTTGAGGCCCTGCATGCCGCTGTCGAGGGAATTCTGATTCTTGCTGAGCAGGCCGTTGATGGTGACGCTGCTTTGCTCCAGGGATTTCATCGCCTGTTCGGCACTGCCGAGCGCCTGTTTGCCCTGATCGTTGAGCAGGCCGTTGGCGTTGCGCATCAGCGCGGACGTCTGTTCGAGCATGTTGCCGGCCTGTTTGCCGACCGTCGCCAGTTGCTGCATGGCCTGACGCAGGTCGCCGCGCTGATCGTTGATCGAACCGGTGGTCTGCTCCAGATGCTCAAGGGTCTTGCTCACGCGCTCGATGTTGTCGGCAGAGAATATCTGATTGGCATTACTGAGCAACGTCGTGACCCCGCTCATCAAATCGTTGCTGTCGCTGAGCAGCCGCGAGATGGGCGAGGGCGAGGCGACGATGGTCGGCAGGTTGCCATCATGGCCCTTGAGTTTCGGACTTTGCGGCGTGCCTCCGCTGAGCTGGATGATCGAGGTGCCGGTGATCCCGGCCAGGGCCAGTTTGGCTTCGGTGTCTTCCTTGACCGGCGTGTCGCCGGCCAGACGAATCCGTGCCAGCACCCGACGTGGGTCCTGCGGGTCGAGGCGCAGGCTGACCACGTCGCCGACCTTGATCCCGCTGTACTGCACCGGGCTGCCCCGGGACAGGCCGCTGACCGCCTCGTTGAACACGACTTCGTAATCCTTGAACTCGGTGTCGACACTGGACTTGGCCAGCCACAGACCGAAGAGCAGGGCGCCTGCCACCACAATCACCGTGAACAGGCCGATCAATACATGATGGGCTCGGGTTTCCATGTCAGACCTCGTTGAGCTGTTTGGCGGCGTCCAGCGCCGAGCGGCCGCGAGGGCCGTGGAAGTATTCGTGAATCCACGCGTCGTCGGTTTCCGAGACCACGTCGATGGGACCGGCCACCAGCACCTTCTTCTGCGCCAATACCGCGACGCGGTCGGTGATGGTGTAGAGCGTGTCGAGGTCGTGGGTCACCAGAAATACGCTCAAGCCCAGAGCATCGCGCAGGGTCAGGATCAATTGGTCGAACTGCGCGGCGCCAATCGGATCGAGGCCGGCAGTGGGTTCGTCGAGAAACAGGATGTCCGGATCCAGCGCCAGCGCCCGGGCCAGTGCCGCGCGCTTGATCATCCCGCCGGACAGCGAGGCGGGGTACTTGTCCGCCGCCGACAACGGCAGCCCGGCCAGCGCCAGCTTCACCGCCGCCAGATGTTCGGCGTCGTCACGGCTGAGCCCGGCGTGCTCGATCAGGGGCAGGGCGACGTTCTCGGTGACGGTCAGCGACGAGAACAGCGCGCCTTTCTGAAACAGCACACCGAAGCGCCGCTCGATCAGCGAACGCTCATGCTCCGGCAGGCTCGGCAGGTTCTGGCCGAACACCTTGACCATGCCTTCGCTGGGCTGGCGCAGGCCGACGATGCTGCGCAGCAACACCGATTTACCACTGCCGGAGCCGCCGACCACGGCCAGGATTTCGCCTTTGTACAAGTCGAGATCGAGGTTCTCGTGCACGCTCTGGCTGCCGAAGCGATTGCACAGGCCACGGACTTCAATCACCGCCTCGGAGGGCGCGCGGGGTAGACGACTCACCAGCCCATCTCCATGAAAAACAGCGCAGCGACCGCGTCGAGCACGATCACCACGAAAATCGATTGCACCACGCTTGAGGTGGTGTGGGCGCCGACCGATTCGGCGCTGCCGCTGACCTTGAAGCCTTCCAGACAACCGATAGCGGCGATCAGGAACGCGAAGATCGGGGCTTTGACCAGACCCACCAGGAAATGTTGAATCCCTATGTCGCTTTGCAGCAGCGACAGGAACATCGCCGGCGAGATATCCAGCGACACCGCGCAAACCACCGCGCCGCCGACGATCCCGCAGATCATCGCCAGAAACGTCAGCATCGGCAGCGCCACCAGCAGCGCCAGCACCCTGGGCACCACCAGCAACTCCATGGGGTCGAGGCCGAGGGTGCGAATCGCGTCGATTTCCTCGTTGGCCTTCATCGAGCCGATCTGCGCGGTGAAGGCACTGGCGGTGCGGCCGGCCATCAGAATCGCCGTGAGCAGCACCCCGAACTCGCGCAGGAAAGCGAAGCCCACCAGATCCACGGTGAACACGCTGGCGCCGAAACTGGCCAGCACCGTCGCCCCGAGGAACGCCACCACCGCGCCCACCAGAAAGGTCAGCAACGCGACGATGGGCGCAGCGTCGAGGCCGGTCTGTTCGATGTGGGCGATCATCGGCGTGATCCGCCAGCGCTTGGGCCGGAAAAGGCTGCGGGCGATGGTTTCGAGAATCAGGCCGACGAAGCCGAGCAATTGCAGGGTGTCTCGCCAGACCGTGTCGACGGCCCGGCCGATGCGCGTCAGCAGTTGCACGCTGACGCTGATTTCCGGTTCCTTGATCGGCACGCAGAAGTCGGTCAGCGAACGATACACAGTTTGCAGCAAGGCGCGGTCGGCGCTGGAAATCGTGCAATCGGGGTGTTCGGCGGACTTGCCCAGCCGCTCCGAGCCGAGCAGCTCCACCAGCAGCGACGCACCGGCGGTGTCGAGGGCGCCGAGGCCGTTGAGGTCGATGGGGGTGTTGGCGTCGTACTGGCCGTGGAGCGTTTCGCTCAGTTGCTTGAGGTCGGCGTAATGGGCAAGCGTCCAGTCCCCGGTGACACGCAGGCGGGCAGGGGTGATCGAGGTGTCCAGGCGGGCACTGCCGGTCGTTGGGCTGCTGGTCATAAGCTCCGTGCTTGTTCGGCTTTTGAGACGAACCTACGTAATAGCACGAACCCGGTTACTTTTCTTTGGTCGGTGTGCTGTCCGTGACCTCGAAGCGCAGCACGCCAATCACCTGACCGTCCTCGGTCAACACTCGCACCTGCCACTTGCCCGCCGGGTTGCCGGGGAAGTTCTGCTTGTGGGTCCAGGCCCGGTAGCCTTCCTTGCGCCCGCCGTGGATGTCGAGGGCGATGCGGTCGACCTCTTTGCCGTTGAACTGCCAGACGTGATAAATCCGCTCGTCGAGCCCGCGCGGCGCGTTGATCGCGGTGTAGGCGTAGAGCCCGCCGCCACGGATCTGCTCGGCGCTGACTTCCTTGAGGCTGGCGCCCGGAACCCGGTCCTGCACCTGAGTGCTGATCGCCACGTCGGTCATCCACAGCGTCGCCGGCGGCACCCACGAACGCAGGACCCAGCCCACGCCACCGATGCCGACCGTAATGCACAGGATCGCCAAGGCATTGCGCACGGTGCGGATCGGGAAGATCGACGCCAGGCTCGGGAACGACAACACCACCGCAATCCCCAGCGCCCATTTGAAGCTTTGCGAGGTGGTCAGGTGCATGATCACCGGCAGCGCCGTGAGCAGGGCGGCGAACAGGGTCAGGGTGTGCAGCGCTAGGAACGCCCAGCGCCGTGGCGCCAGCCATTTGTAGTAGAGCGGGTCAACGATCGAGATCAGCGCCGCGATGCACAGCAGCCCGGTGAAAAACAGCTGGCCGCTGTTCCAGGTGGTGGTGATGAAGAAGAACGGCAGGACGAAAAACAGGCTTTCCTGGTGGATCATCTGCGTCGCGTAACGCAGCAGCGGCTGGGGGATTTCCCGTTTGAAGATTCGCGTGAACAGTTTGGTCAGGCTGTTTTCCAGCATCAGCCAGATCCAGCTCAGCAGCATGATCGTGGTGATCCAGCTCGCCAGCCCCTGTTGCCGGTCGACCAGAATGAAGCTGCCGACCCCGGAGATGAAACCGCCGAGCGCAATGACCCCGGGATAGCGCTTCATCAGTTCGAGAATGCGCTGGATCAGGAGGGTCAATTTAGACATTTGGGCGGTTCACGACAGTCGAGGAAAAAACCCCGACAGAGTACCGCCCGCCGGGCCGTGTGGCGAGGCTGCCGGTCATTCCGGATGCACGGACTTGCGCCGATGCAGGCGCCAGCCGAGCAGAATCAGCACCAGCACGCCCAATCCGCCCGCCAGCAGCCACAACACCTGATCGTCGCTGAGCAGCGGTTTCTCGATCCGCAGATAACCCGGTTGCAGCAACAACTCGCGCATGGCCTTGTTCGCCGCCTCCAGCGTCACGCCTTGCAGCTCCCGCGCAGGATCGGCAAAGCGGCCATCCTCGTAGTCGCCCAGCGCGCTCCAGTAATAGTCGGCCATGGCGCTGGTGCCTTGCACGGCCCAGGCCTGGTGGGCGATGGCGGCTTGTTTCAAGCGATTGAAGGTGTCGGCGTCGAGGCCGTTTTTCAGCAGGTCGGCCTTGAGGTCTTCCAGCACTTGTTCGGCTTCGGCGATATCACCGCGATCCAGATCGGCGTTGAGGCTCATGAAACCGACGCCGCCGAACACTTCGCGCTCGGCCCAGGGCCCGTAGGACAAACCGTGGTTCAGGCGCAACTGGCGGTATAGCGCCCACTCCAGGTATTCCTTGAGCAGGTCGAAGGTTTCGTCGTACTGATCGTCCAGCACTGGCTCCGGCACCAGCCAGTGCAGCTTGGCGCTGTTGCCGATGAAACCGCGAGTGATCGTGCGTTCGTGGGCGGCGCTGGCGCGGATGTCCGGCAACGGACGGTGTTCGCTCGGGTCGACCGCTTCAAGTGCGCCCCACGCCCGTTCCAGATAGGCCGGCAGCAGTTTGTCGAGGTCACCAACGACAATCAGGGTCATGTTGTTCGGCGCGTACCAGGCCTTGCGCACCTTCTCCAGCTGCTCGCGAGTCAGGCCATCGACTTCGGCCCGCTGCGGGCATTTCAGGCCCAGTTCAACCGCTAGTTGATTGCTCGCGGTGTGGCCCAGGTCCTGCCGGTCGAGGAAGCGTTGCAGCCGGGTGTAATGGCCGCCGTCCTCGCGCTCGACCACCCGTTTGGCCGCGTTGATCGCGTTGTCGTCGAAGCGGGTCTGGGTCAGCAGGTCCAGCAGCAGGTCGAGGACCTTGCGCTGGTTTTTCGCCGGGGCTTCGATGACAAACGTGGTGTCGGCGTTGCTGGTGAAGGCGTTCCAGTCACCGCCGAGTGCCTGCATGCGCTCTTCGAGACCACCTTCACCGGTGGCGTCGATGCCGCTGAACAGCAAGTGTTCGAGCAGGTGCGGCAGCTCCTTTTCATTGCAGTCGAAATCATCGAGACCGACGCCGATCACCAGCCGGATCGCCACGTGCCCACGCTCGGTGCCGGGCTTGAGCAGCAATTGCAAACCGTTGGGCAGCGCATAGCCTTCGACCTGAAAACGATCCAGGGCGAAGGCGGGCAGGGAACCGAGCAGCAGACAAGCGAACAACAGGCAACGCATAACGAGCTTCCATACGGCTGAATTGGAGATCCGTGTCGTCAGTCCGGCCGCGAGGCCGAACCTTGAGTTACTGACTGACCACAACCCCAGACGTTCAAGGCGAATGCGTGATGTCCGCCATATCGTCCGCCGCCAGCGCGCCGGTATCGGAAGTTTCCAGCACCACATAGGCGCTGCTGCAGAACAGCGAGTTCAAACGTTTCATGTCAGCAATCAGCTCCAGGTGCAACGAACTGGTCTCGATACTCTGCACGATCTTGCGTTGCAATCGGCTGACATGGGCGTGGGCCAGACGCCGTTCCTGGGCGCGAAAGCGACGTTTCTCGCGCAGCAACTGGCGGGCGCTTTCCTTGTCGCCGCTAAGGAACACCGACAGCCCGAGCCGCAGGTTGGCGATCAATTGCTGTTGCAGCCCGGCCAGCTCTTCCAGTCCGTCTTCGGAAAACGACCGGCGTTGCGAAGTCTTCTGCTGCTGCACTTTGCGCAGCATGCGTTCGATCAGGTCGCTGGCCAGTTTGAGGTTGATCGCCAGCTCAATGATCTCCGCCCAGCGACGACTGTCCTGCTCGCCGAGATCTTCGCGGGGCATCTGCGCCAGGTACAGCTTGATCGCGCTGTACAGCGCTTCGACGTCATCGGTCAGCTTGCGCATTTCCTGAGTGATGGCGGTCTGTTTGCCGCGCAGCACGTCGAGGGTCGCGTCGAGCATGTTGTCGATCAGGTCGCCCATGCGCAGGGTTTCCCGGGCGGCGTTGGCCAGTGCCAGGCTCGGCGTGACCAGCGCGGTGGGATCAAGGTGGCGGGGCTTGGCGGTGCCGTTGACCTCCGGCCGCTCCGGCAGCAGCCAGGCACACAACCGCGCCATCGGCCCGACGCTCGGCAGCAGGATCAGGCAACGCGCGGTGTTGTAGAGCAGGTGGAACCCGATGACCATTTCCTGGGGGCTGAAATCCAGGCTGTCGATCCAGTGCACCAGCGGATCCAGCACCGGAATGATCAGCAACAGCCCGATCAGTTTGTACAGCAGGCTGCCCAGCGCCACCTGCCGGCCGGCGGCGTTCTGCATGCTGGTGCTCATGAACGCCAGCACACCACTGCCGATGTTGGCGCCGATCACCAGACCGATCGCCACCGGCAGACTGATCACCGCAGCGCCGGCGAGGGTGGCGGTCAGCAGCACGGCCGCCAGGCTGGAGTAGGAAATCATCGCGAACAGCGCGCCGACCAAGGCGTCGAGCAGGATATCGCCGGTCAACGAGGCGAAAATCACCTTCACCCCTTGGGCATGGGTGATCGGCGCAGCGGCCTCGACGATCAATTGCAGCGCCAGAATGATCAGCCCAAGCCCGATGGACACGCGGCCCATCTGCCCGAGCCGCGTCTGTTTGCGCGACAGAAAGAAAATCACCCCGATAAAAATCAGCAGCGGCGACAGCCACGACAGGTCGAACGTCAGCACCCGCGCCATCAGTGCCGTACCGACGTCGGCACCCAGCATGGTCGCCAGGGCCGGGGTCAACGCCATCAGGCCCTGACCGACAAAGGACGTCACGAGCATGGCAGTCGCGTTGCTGCTCTGCACCATCGCGGTCACGAGGATGCCGGCGACAAAGGCCAGCCAGCGTTTGGACATGTTCTGGCCGATCACGTGGCGCAGATTGGTGCCGTACACCCGCAGGATGCCGGTTCGAACGATATGCGTGCCCCAGATCAGCAGGGCCACGGCAGACAGCAAATTGAGCAGGGTGAGCATGCAGACCCCCTGTAATGGCAGCGCCCCAGAGGGGCAAGTGGACGGTACCGCGCAATTTCTACGTTCTGATACTTAAGCTGTAGTTGGCTAACGGTCTGGGCGCCAGCATTGCACAGCTAAAGCGGGGATTGAAACAAAAGTGTCATGAAAACAGGTTCATGCAGCCATGAAAAAAGGGCCCGAAGGCCCTTTGATCTGTTGCGCAGCGTTCGGGTTACTGACCCGGAATATCCTTGCGCAATTTCACCGGATCCTGCTGTTTGCGTTTTTTCGCGATGGCGGTGCGCATCTTGATGTTGATCGCTTCGACCGCCAGCGAGAATGCCATGGCGAAGTAGACGTAGCCTTTCGGTACGTGCACGTCGAACGACTCGGCAATCAGCACGGTACCGACTACCAGCAGGAACGACAGCGCGAGCATTTTCAGCGACGGGTGCTTGTCGATGAACTCGCTGATCTTGCCCGAGGCCAGCATCATCACCAGCACGGCCACGATGATCGCCGCGACCATGACCGGAACGTGGGACACCATGCCGACGGCGGTGATCACCGAGTCCAGCGAGAACACGATGTCGATGATTGCGATCTGGATGATGGTGTAGAGGAAGTTGCCGCCCTTGCCCGAAGGCTCGTCGCCAGCTTCGTCTTCACCTTCCAGTGCGTGGTACATCTCCTGGGAGCTTTTCCACAGCAGGAACAGGCCACCGAAGAACAGGATCAGGTCGCGACCGGAAATGCCCTGGCCGAACACTTCGAACAGGTCGGCGGTGAGGCGCATGACCCAGGTGATCGACAGCAGCAACAGGATCCGCGTGATCATGGCCAGGCCAAGACCGAAGATCCGGGTGCGCTGCTGCATGTGTTTGGGCATGCGGCTGACCAGGATCGAAATCATGATGATGTTATCGATGCCCAGAACGATTTCCAGGGCGGTCAGGGTGAAGAAGGCAACCCAGATCTCAGGGTTGGTCAGCCATTCCATGTGTATTCCTTTGAGCGAGTGTTAAACCAGGACGCCAGCAATCAGCTGGCGTCCTGGTGAGTTTGGTGCCGTTACAACGTGCTGAACAGCGGGAAAGTCCCCAACAACAGGGCGGCGACCAGTATGCACAGGCAGACCAGCACTGCCCACTTCAGGGTGAAACGCTGGTGATCGCCGAACTCGATCCCCGCCAGTGCGACCAGCAGGTATGTCGACGGCACCAGTGGGCTCAGCAGGTGAACCGGCTGACCGACGATCGAGGCACGGGCCATTTCCACCGCGGTGATGCCGTAATGGCTGGCCGCTTCGGACAACACCGGCAACACACCGTAGTAGAACGCGTCGTTCGACATGAAGAACGTGAACGGCATGCTCACCAGCGCCGTGATCACCGCCAGGTACGGGCCGAGGAAATCAGGGATCACCGCCAGCAGGCTTTTCGACATCGCATCGACCATGCCGGTGCCCGACAGGATACCGGTGAAAATGCCCGCCGCGAAGATCAGACTGACCACCGACAGCACGCTGCCGGCGTGGGCGGCGACGCGATCCTTCTGCATTTGCAGGCAAGGGTAGTTGACGATCATGGCAATACTGAACGCCACCATGAACAGCACCGGCAGCGGCAACAGGCCGGCAATCAACGTGCACATCAGGGCCAGGGTCAGCAGGCCGTTGAACCAGATCAGTTTCGGACGGCGGGCATCCGGGAATTGCGAGACGCTGATTTCGCTGTGATCGATTTCGTCGCCGATCAGGTGCAGCTCACCCAGACGCGCACGCTCACGTTTGCCGTAGAAGTAGGCAATGATCAGGATCGCCACCACACCGGCCGCCATCGCCGGGATCATCGGTACGAAAATGTCCGACGGGTCCACGTGCAGCGCACTGGCGGCACGGGCGGTCGGGCCACCCCATGGGGTCATGTTCATCACGCCGCCGGCGAGGATGATCAGACCGGCCATGATCCGCGGGCTCATGCCGATGCGGCTGTACAGCGGCAGCATGGCGGCCACGCAGATCATGTAAGTGGTCGCGCCGTCACCATCGAGGGAAACGACGAGCGCCAGAACGGCGGTGCCGACCGAAACTTTCAGCGGGTCGCCCTTGACCAGTTTGAGGATCTTGCGCACGGCCGGGTCGAACAGGCCGGAGTCGATCATCAGGGCGAAATACAGAATCGCGAACATCAGCATCACGCCGGTCGGCGCAAGCTTGGTAATACCTTCGAGCATCATCGGGCCGATCTTCGGAGCAAAGCCACCGAACAGGGCGAACAGGATCGGGATGATGATCAGAGCGATCAGCGCAGACAGGCGCTTGGTCATGATCAGGAACATGAACGTGATGACCATGGCGAAGCCAAGGAAAGTCAGCATGGGAATACTCCAGGCGTAGCGCGGCTAGGTAAGTGAGCGGATCGGGTTGGATCAGCGCAGAACGGGAAGCACAAGGCGTACGGGCGGAGTCGGAGCGAGGAGGCGCGTTACAGAGGACATCAGAATCACCATTGTTGTTGTTAATTGGGCCTGTCGTGCGGGCAATCACACGCGTTGGCCAACCGGTCTGTTGCCGGCAGTGGGGGCGATCCTAATCGGGGAACCTTTCAGCTACCTTTCGCGCAAGAAAGCTTTGGGCGAACGGCCAACCGGCCGTCGGATGCGGGCTAGAGTCAATGAACACGGGAAGCGGAGGGCAGGGCGATGACTGAGTTGCACAGCGGTGGCTGCCATTGCGGACATATCCGCTATCAGTTCAGCGGAGCGTTGCACGACATCGCCCACTGTCATTGTTCGGTCTGTCGAAAGGTCAGCGGCGGCATCGTCACCACCTGGATCACGCTGCCGGCAGCGAACTTCCAGTGGCTGGCCGGGACGCCTTCGCGCTATGACTCGTCGACCAGTTGCGCCCGGTTCTTCTGTCCGAACTGCGGCGCACAACTGGCGCTGGTAACGTTGCTCAGCCCCGAGAGCATCGATCTGACGGTCGCCACACTGGATCATCCGGAGCAGGCCGCCGCAGAGCGGCATATCTGGACCGACAGCCAGTTGCCATGGCTGCACCTGGACGAGCATTTACCTGGCGAACCCGAAGAAACCATCTGATTAAAAAACAGACAGATCCAGCGGCCGCATCGCCCCCATCCAGATTGCATGGTCGGTGTGGTCGAGCAAGTCATCGCCGGTGTCCGGGTGCAGGAACACCACCAATCCCTTGCGATTGAGCGCCAGCCACGGCAGCACATCGCCGATCAGCTCCGGGCCGAAGGCCAGCTGGCAGCTCCAGTCCGGGTGCGGGCCGACCGGGCGCTCATGCACGCGGCCCATCTTCAATGGAAATAATTGCGCGGCCTGCTCACACAGCGCCCGCGCCTGTTCGATCGTGCTGGCGTCGTAATAAACGTGGGCGTGATAACCCTTGATCGTCTGCATCGCAAACCCTCTGAATCGGTTCGAACCCTCGGCGCTGCCCGTATGTCACACGCCATACAAGGGAAAACAAAAGGGACCTCAGCCATGAAAAATGCCGAAACCCCGGCGGTGAAAGTGGTGCTCTATGGTGCCATGAGTAGCCTGGGCAGTGCGTTGATGGCTGAACTGCTGCGTCGCCAGCACGAAGTCATTGCCATCCTCGACGATCTGACGGCGCTCGCCCCACGGCCGGGGCTGCGCACCAAAAGCGGCGATCTGCTCGATGCCGAGCGGGTCAATCAGAGCGTGGCCGGCAGCACGGCAGTGATCTGCCTGCTGAATGCGCCGGGCTTGCCACTGAGCAGTGATCATGTCGAGAAATCCGTGGTGCTGGGGCCGGTGGAACAGGTGCTGGCGGTGGATGCACTGATCGATGGGCTACAGGCGGCAAACGTCTCGCGGCTGTTTGTCATCGGCGAATTCGAAGCACTGGACGATCCGGAAAACGCCGACCCGCTGCAACGCCACGCCGCTCTGGAAGTGCGCGAAGCCCTGCAAAGCAGCCCGCTGCACTGGACGCTGGTGAATGCACCGCGCAGCGTCGCCGGGCTGACGATCGAGCATTTCAATCAGGTCGGCCGCACGCTCGAACCGGGTCTGGCCGAACCGCTGGAGCGCCTGAACCGGGTAGCGGTGGGCATTGCCGATGAGCTGCGGCTGAATTTGCATCTGCGTCAGCACGTGGATTTTGTTGCCGCCTCTTGATCCGTTACACAGCAATCGAAGGCAACGGCAGCCCGGCCAGGGATTCGGCGCTGCTGGCTTGTTCGGCCATCAGCCAATCCACGAACGTCTGGATCAACGCGCCCCGGCGTTTGCGCTGCGGCAGCACCACGTAATAACCGAGACGCGACAGGGTGGTTTCGGCGATCGGCCGGCACAATAGACCTTGAGTGAGCAAGTTATCCACAAGGTGCCGCCAGCCGATGGCCACACCCTGACCGCCAATCGCCGCTTGAATCAGCAGGGTGTAATTGTCGAAGCGCAATTGGCCCGGCGCTGGCGGCGCGCTGATGTTCAGCGCGCGAAACAGACCGCTCCAGTCGAACCAGTTGCTGCTGTTTTCCCCGCGCAGGTGCAGCAATGGAAACTCCATCAATGCCTGGGCGGGCATGGGCAGGGGACGATCCTTGAGCAATTGCGGGCTGCACACCGGGAATACTTCTTCGCTGAACAACCAGTGACTTTCGCCCTGTTTGAAGCGACCGTCGCCGAACAGCACCGCAACGTCGATATCCGGGCGCAGCATGTTGTGATTGCGCTCGCTGGTGACCAGGCTCACGTCCACCTGTGGATAAGCTTCATGGAAGCGGTGCAGACGCGGCATCAGCCAATACGCGGCGAAGGCGAAGTCGGTGGCGACTTGCAGTACTTCGTGCTGCTGTTGTGAGCTGATCGCGCTTAATCCCGCGTCGATATTCTGCAAACCAAGGGTAACTTGCTCGAACAGGATCGAGCCGACCTCGGTCAGTTCGATGCCCCGGTAGATACGATCGAACAGCCGTGTGCCGAGTTGCTCTTCCAGCCGTTTGATCTGCTGGCTGATTGCCGGTTGCGTCGTGCCGAGCTCCACCGCCGCAGCGGTAAAACTGCGATGACGGGCCGCCGCCTCGAAAGCGCGCAGCAGGTCGAGCGACAAATCACCGAGAGCTTCATACATAAGCTGTGCTTATCCTAGTCATTGTCCGGCGCGGGCTTTACCGGATATTGCGTGGAATCCATGCTCGATCGCAGCAATGTCGCATAAATATTCACTATGGAATGCCGCGATCACATGAAGCGCAAGAACATTCTTTTCATCATGGCCGATCAAATGGCCGCGCCAATGTTGCCGTTCTACGGCCCGTCGCCGATCAAACTGCCGAATCTCAGCCGCCTCGCCGAACAAGGCGTGGTGTTCGATGCCGCGTATTGCAACAGCCCGCTGTGCGCACCGTCGCGTTTCACCTTGGTCAGCGGCCAGTTGCCGAGCAAGATCGGCGCCTACGACAACGCCGCCGATTTCCCCGCCGACATTCCCACCTACGCCCATTACCTGCGCCGCCTCGGCTATCGCACCGCGCTGTCGGGCAAGATGCATTTCTGCGGCCCCGATCAACTGCACGGTTACGAAGAGCGCCTGACCAGCGACATCTATCCGGCCGACTACGGCTGGGCGGTGAACTGGGACGAGCCTGATGTGCGGCCGAGCTGGTATCACAACATGTCGTCGGTGTTGCAGGCCGGCCCGTGCGTACGCACCAACCAGCTCGACTTCGACGAAGAGGTGGTGTTCAAGGCTCAGCAATACCTGTTCGACCACATCCGCGAGGATGGCGATCAGCCGTTTTGCCTGACCGTGTCGATGACTCACCCTCACGATCCGTACACGATTCCCAAGGCGTTCTGGGATTTGTACGAAGATGCGGACATACCGCTTCCCACGACGCCGGATCAGCATTCACTCGATCCGCATTCCCAGCGTTTGCTCAAGGTCTACGACCTGTGGGACAAGCCGCTGCCTGTGGATAAAATCCGCGACGCCCGTCGGGCGTACTTCGGTGCATGCAGCTATATCGACGCCAACGTCGGCAAACTTCTGCAAACCCTCGAGGACTGTGGGCTGGCGGACGACACCGTCGTTGTGTTCTCCGGTGACCATGGGGACATGCTCGGCGAACGCGGCCTCTGGTACAAAATGCACTGGTTCGAGATGGCCGCGCGGGTGCCCCTGTTGATAAGTGCACCTGGCCAGTTCCAATCAGGCCGTGTCAGCGGCGCAGTGTCCACCGCCGATCTGTTGCCGACCTTCGTCGAACTGGCCGGCGGCAGCCTGGAGCCTGACCTGCCGCTGGACGGCCGTTCGCTGGTTCCGCACCTGCAAGGGCAGGGCGGTCACGACGAGGTATTCGGCGAATACATGGCCGAAGGCACTGTCAGCCCGCTGATGATGATCCGCCGTGGCGCCTTCAAATTTATCTACAGCGAAACCGACCCTTGCCTACTCTTCGATGTGGATAACGATCCGCGCGAGCAGGAAGAACTCAGCCAATCACCGCAACATCGCCAGCTTTTCGACGATTTTCTTGCTGAAGCACGGGCCAAGTGGGACATCCCGGCGATCCACCGCGAAGTCCTCGAAAGCCAGCGTCGCCGGCGCTTCGTCGCCGAGGCGCTGACCCTCGGCAAGCTGAAGAGCTGGGACCACCAGCCGCTGGTGGACGCCAGTCAGCAGTACATGCGCAACCACATCGACCTCGATGACCTGGAGCGCAAGGCCCGTTATCCACAACCCTGCCAAAACCAATAACGTTAAGGGGAAGTCCATGGTCAAGTTATCCACAGTCCTGACGGTCAGCCTGCTGGCACTGGGCAGCGCATCGGTGTTTGCCGAGAGCTGCGACACGGTGAAAATGGCCGACCCCGGCTGGAGCGACATCGCCGCGACCAATGCCATCACCGGGTTTCTGCTGGATGGCATGGGCTACAAGGCCAAGGTCGACACGCTCGCGGTGCCGATCACCTTCGGCGGCTTGAAGGATGGCCAGGTCGACGTGTTCCTCGGCAACTGGATGCCGGCGCAGCAGGGTTTCTACGACAAGTTCGTCGCCACCGGTGACGTCACCCAATTGGCGAAGAACCTCGACGGCACCGAATTCACCCTGGCCGTGCCGGATTACGTGTGGGACGCGGGTGTGCATAACTTCGCCGACTTGAATAAGTACGCCGATAAATTCGAGAAGAAGATTTACGGCATCGGCTCGGGCGCGCCAGCGAACATCTCGCTGCAAGAGATCATCAAGAAAAACGACTTCGACCTGGGCCAGTGGAAGCTGATCGAGTCCAGCGAACAGGCGATGCTGGCCGAAGTCTCGCGGGCGGTGAAGAAACAGAAATTCGTCACCTTCCTCGGCTGGACCCCGCACCCGATGAACGTGCAGCTGAAAATGCACTACCTCAAGGGCGGCGAGAAGTACTTTGGCGACACCGGTAGCGTCTACACCCTGACCCGCAAGGGCTATGCCGAGGCTTGTCCGAATGTGGGTAAATTGCTGACCAATCTTTCGTTCACTCAGGAGATGGAGAACAGCATCATGGCCGAGGTGGTGAACAAGAAGGTCAGCAATGCGGAGGCGGCGAAGGCGTGGATCAAGGCGAATCCGGGGGTGTTGGACAAGTGGCTTGATGGTGTGAAGACCGTGGACGGCAAAGATGCGTTGGCGGCAGTTAAAGCCAAACTGTAACTGCGCGGGCCGATCGTTCCCACGCTCTGCGTGGGAATGCCGCAATGGACGCTCCGCGTCCCGGGCTGCGTACAATGCGCAAAATTTCATCCGAGAGGATCCATGGCCCTCCCCAGCCGCCGCTCACTTTTCCCCTTCCTGACCTGGCTGCCCCGGCAGACCCGCGCCAGCGTCGGGCGGGACCTGGTCGTCGGCCTCAGCGGGGCGATTCTCGCGTTGCCCCAGTCGATTGCCTACGCCCTGATCGCCGGTCTCCCACCGGAATACGGGCTCTACGCCGCCATCGTTCCGGTGTTGATTGCTTGTCTGTGGGGCTCGTCGTGGCATCTGATCTGTGGGCCGACGGCAGCGATTTCGATTGTGCTGTTCGCCAGTGTCAGTCCGCTGGCTGTGCCTGCGTCTCAGGACTACATCACCCTGATCCTGCTACTGACCTTCCTCGCCGGGATTTTCCAGTGGTTGCTCGGCCTGTTGCGCTTCGGCGCGCTGGTAAATTTTGTCTCGCATTCCGTGGTGCTGGGTTTCACCCTCGGCGCTGCGGTGGTGATTGCCATCGGTCAATTGCCGAACCTGCTGGGACTGGATCTGCCGGCCAAGGCCACGGCGCTGGCCAGCCTGATGGATCTGCTGCGCCATCTCGGGGCTGTGGATAAACCATCGCTGCTCCTTGGTGTGGCAACGGTGGTGGTCGGTGCGTTGCTCAAACAATGGCTACCTCGCTGGCCGACGCTGTTGATGACCTTGGTCCTCGGCAGTCTGGTGGTGTGGCTGTGGCCGGCGATGTTCGGCCATGTTCAATTGGTCAGTGCATTTGTCGGGCGCTTGCCGCCGTTCAGTGGATTGCCGCTGGATATGGATCTGATCCTGCGCCTGCTGCCCAGTGCCGTGGCGGTGGGCATGCTCGGGCTGGTCACCAGCCTGTCGATTGCCCGTTCGATTTCCGCACGCTCGCAACAGCTGCTCGACGCCAACCAGGAAGTGCGCGCGCAGGGTCTTTCGAATATTGTCGGGGCGTTCTTTTCGGGATCGTTGTCCGCTGGCTCGTTCACCCGTTCCGGGCTGAGCTATGAGGCCGGGGCGTGTTCGCCACTGGCCGGGGTGTTTTCGGCGTTGTGGGTGGCACTGTTCGCGATTTTCGGTGCGGGGCTGATCGCGCATATTCCGATTCCGGCCATGGCCGGCAGCATTCTGCTGATCGCCTGGGGACTGGTGGATCATCGCGGCATTCGTGCGCTGCTGCGGGTCAGCCGGGCGGAATTCGTGGTGATGGGCCTGACCTGCATTGCCACGTTGCTGCTGGAATTGCAGACGGCAATCTATGCCGGTGTGCTCGCCTCGCTGTTTTTCTACCTCAAGCGTACTTCGCAGCCGAGGGTGCAGCACTGGCGTGATGGCGAAGATGATGTACTGCGGGTCGGCGGCTCGATCTTTTTCGGCGCCAGCCACTATCTGCAAGTGCGCCTGCAACGGATGCACGGCGCGCGGGTGGTGATCGAGGCGCAGCAGATCAACTTCATCGACTATTCCGGCGTGGAAATGCTCCATCAGGAAGCCCGGCGCCTGTTGCGCCAGGATCGCAGCCTGACCTTGCGTCAGGCGCGACCGCAGGTGGTGGAGGAGTTGCGCAAACTCGAAGGGCCGGAGAAATGCCCGATCCGCTTCGAGGACTGAGGGCGCCTTACAGCGCCAACTGCCGACGCAATTCCGCCAGAACCGGCGCAGTGTCGGGACGCACACCGCGCCACAGGAAGAACGCCTCGGCAGCCTGTTCGGCCAGCATGCCCAAACCGTCCATCACCACACCCGCGCCGTGCTCGCTGGCCCAGCGGCAGAACGCGGTCGGTTCCTTGCCGTACATCATGTCGTAGCACAAGGTCTTGCCGGGCTCGATCAGGCTTGGCGCAATCGGCGGCACGTCGCCGGTGAGGCTGGCGGAGGTGGCGTTGATGATCACGTCCACCGGCTCGCGCAACCAGTCGTAACCACTGGCCGACACCGGCCCCAGATCACAGAACAGTTCGGCCAGCAGCTCGGCCTTGTCCACCGTGCGATTGGCGATGATCACCGAGGCCGGTTTTTCCGCCAGCAACGGCTCCAGCGCACCACGCACCGCGCCACCGGCGCCGAGCAGCAGAATGCGTTTGCCGGCGAGGCTGAACCCGGCGTTGACCGTCAGATCGCGCACCAGCCCGGCGCCGTCGGTGTTATCGCCGAGCAGGCTGCCGTCGTCGAGCTTGCTCAAAGTATTCACCGCACCCGCGCGTTTGGCGCGGGCAGTCAGGCTGTCGGCCAGGCGATAGGCGTCTTCCTTGAACGGCACGGTCACGTTGGCGCCGCGACCTTCCTGGAAAAACGCCGTGGCGCAGCCGGAAAAGTCCTCGAGCGGCGCCAGCAGGGTGCTGTAGTCGAGACGCTGCCCGGTCTGTTCGGCGAACAGTTTGTGAATCATCGGCGACTTGCTGTGACCAACCGGGTTACCGAAAACAACGTAACGATCCATCACAAGTCCTCAGGCCTGAGCCAGCCAGTCGCGGTCTTGCAGGAAGTACTCGGTCAGGCGCGCTTCTTCGCTGCCCGGCTCGGCTTTCCAGTCGTAGGCCCAGCGCACTTGCGGTGGCAGCGACATCAGGATCGACTCGGTGCGCCCGCCCGATTGCAGGCCGAACAGGGTGCCACGGTCGTAAACCAGGTTGAATTCGACGTAGCGGCCACGGCGGAATTCCTGGAACTCGCGCTGTTTGGCGGTGAAGGCGTCGTTCTTGCGCCGTTGCACGATTGGCAGGTAAGCGTCGATGTACGCATCGCCGATGGCGCGCATGAAGGCGAAACTGGTGTCGAAGTCCCACTCGTTCAGGTCATCGAAGAACAACCCGCCGATACCGCGCGGTTCGTGGCGATGCTTGATGTGGAAGTAGGTGTCGCACCAGGCCTTGTAGCGCGGGTAGACGTCCGGGCCGAACGGCGCGCAGGCCTGCTCGGCGACGCGGTGCCAGTGGATGCAGTCTTCTTCGTTGCCGTAGTACGGGGTCAGGTCGAAGCCACCGCCGAACCACCAGACCGGCTCTTCACCTTCCTTCTCGGCGATGAAAAAGCGCACGTTGGCGTGGGACGTCGGTACATGCGGGTTGTGCGGGTGAATCACCAGCGACACGCCAAGGGCTTCGAAACCACGCCCGGCCAGCTCCGGCCGATGGGCACTGGCAGACGGTGGCAGGCCACTGCCGAAGACGTGGGAAAAGTTGACGCCGCCCTTTTCGATCACCGTGCCGTTCTCGATCACCCGGGTCCGACCGCCACCGCCGGCCGGACGGGTCCAGGCGTCTTCGACGAAGCGCGTGCCGCCGTCTTCGGTCTCCAGCGCGGCGCAGATGCGGTCTTGCAGGTCGAGCAGATAGGCCTTTACGGCGTCGGTGCGGGTCGTCATGGCTTCACCTTGGATCGGGCGGAACTGCGCGGCGCCCCGCGCAAATGGGCGCGTAGCATACCATCGCAAACCGGCACGCCGCAGTTGACGAAGATCAAGCATGAGCGTTCGATAGGGACCTTCCCAAATGACCCAAGGAGTAGGCAGATGGCCAAGCGAATCCAGTTCCGCGCCCACGGCGGCCCCGAAGTGCTCGAGTACGTTGACTATCAACCGGCCGAACCCGGTCCGCAGCAGGTTCGCGTGAGCAACAAGGCCATCGGCCTGAACTTCATCGACACCTACTACCGCAGCGGTCTTTACGCGCCACCGGCGTTGCCTTCGGGCGTGGGTGCGGAAGGCGCCGGCATTGTCGAGGCCGTGGGCAGCGAGGTCACCCGGTTCAAGGTCGGTGACCGTGTGGCGTACGGCAGCGGCCCGTTGGGCGCGTACAGCGACGTCCACGTTCTGCCGGAAGCGAATCTGGTGCACCTGCCCGACGCCATCAGCTTCGAAACCGCCGCCGGCGTGATGCTCAAGGGCCTGACCGTGCAATACCTGCTGCGCCAGACCTACGAACTCAAGGGTGGCGAAACCATTTTGTTCCACGCAGCGGCCGGCGGTGTCGGCTTGCTCGCCTGCCAATGGGCCAAGGCCCTGGGCGTGAAGCTGATCGGCACCGTCAGCTCGAAAGCCAAAGCCGATCTGGCCAAGGCCCACGGCGCCTGGGAAACCATCGACTACAGCCACGAAAATGTCGCCCAACGGGTGCTGGAATTGACCGACGGGATAAAAGTCCCGGTGGTCTACGACGGCGTCGGCAAGGACACCTGGCCGGCTTCGCTGGACAGTGTGGCGCCCCGTGGCCTGCTGGTGAGCTTCGGCAATGCGTCGGGCGCGGTGGACGGAGTGAACCTGGGAATTCTGGCGGCAAAAGGTTCGCTCTACGTCACCCGGCCAACTCTGGCGACCTACGCCAATAACGCCGAAAACCTGCAGCGCATGGCCGACGAGCTGTTCGGGATGATCACCAGCGGCAAGCTGAAAGTGGATATCAGCCAGCGTTATCCATTGGCTGACGCGGCGAAAGCGCAGACCGAGCTGTCGGCGCGGCGCACCACGGGCTCCACTGTCCTGCTGCCCTGACCACCGATGACCTCGGCTCATCTTCATGACTGTACCGGGGTCTTTTCCGTCGTCACGAAAAACGGCGTCTTGCCGGCCAGGGTAGTTTCGAATTCCTGACGGGCAAGACGCTTCACCTCCAGCCCCAGCACACCGGGCAGCCTGAGCAATGCACTGGCCTGTCCTTCGATTTGCAACGCATCTTCAATGACGCTCTGTGCGTTGGCTGTCAGTACGTCCTCGGCTATGACCAGACGCATGCGTGCCCCCTCGGGCTGTCGATCAATCTGCACCTGGACATCGGTGTTCTGCAGCTGCGGCAAAAGCTGTCGGAGTACGTGCAACACCTGTGACTGAGTGATGATCGCGCCCCCCAGTTTGATCGATGTTTCCACCCGCCCCTCAAGCGCCAGTACCGGCATGGAACTGCCACAGTCGCACTTCGTCACTGTGCGCAGGATTCGCCCACGATCGCCGATCCGGTAACGCAACAACGGCACATGATCAGGCAGCAGCGGTGTCAGTAAGAACTCACCGGTTTCTTCTTCAGCCACAGCTTGAAGGGTCAACGGATCAACCACTTCGAGCAGCATGGCATCGGCATGCAGGTGATAAAAGCCATGCTCCAGATGGGCGCACTGAAAACCGATGGGGCCGGTCTCCGTCGAGCTGTAGCCCAACGAGCGAATGTTGAGCATCGGCCAGTCCCGGGCCAACTGGTCGCGCAGCTTTTTACTGCAGGGTTCTCCAATGTAGTAAAGCCACTTCAGACTGCACAATTGCACAGCGCCGACTGTTTCATGATTGAACAACGCAGCGGCGAAGGAGGGAGTGCATATCAACGCATCAACCTTGTGTGCCTCAATCAGCTCGGCAACGCGCTGCACGCCCATCTGTGAACCGGCAGGCAGCAGGCGTGCGCCAATGTGCTCGACGATGGCTGCCGCGTATTGAAAGGCACCCTGCATTTCCCCGGCTGTCAGGCAGTTGACGACCACCTCAGGGCGTTCGTCCGTCGCACCGAACATCCGTGCCCCCAAGGGCACGATTGCAGCGTTGAACGCCCAGGAATGGGTGATCTGTTTGCGATTGCCGGTGCTGCCTCCCGAGGTCAGGGTCAGCCCGCCGCCCTGTGCTCGATGGGAAGCTTCGCCGAGGGTGGAAAACAATACGCCGCCGGACTCATCTTCCACCGCCAGAACCGGCAATCGATGCAGATCGGCCAATCCCCGCACTTCCAGGATTCGCGGATACAGCGCACGAAACCACGGCAGTGAACGCGCGTGAGCCAATTTATGCACAAGCGCCTCGGTCCAAACGTCGGTGACCGGTTCATTGCTCATTGCCGCGCCCTCCCTGACGAATGCCCAACTCATCAAATCCGCTACGGACGGCGTTCGCCAGAGACTCCAGATGGAGCTGACTGTGGCTCGCGCTGATGGCCAGACGCAAAATGGCCTCGCCCTTGGCCACCACCGGAAACACCGCGGTGGTGACCGCCATGCCCTGCCGGCGCAAATGCTGCGCCAGGCTTATCGCATCTCTCTCGGCCCCGACACGGATAAAACGAATGGGAGACGCGACGTGATGATTGCCCAGCACCGGCCCCAGCAACCTGTCGACCGTGGCGATGTTTCGCCACAACGCCGCCTGCAACTGCTCCAGTTCCGGGGACAAATGGATTTTGCCGGAAGCGACTGCCGCACCTACCCCGCCAACGGACAATGGCCCGCCAAACGTGTAAGTCGACGCATGGCGCCGAATCATCTCGGCATCGGCTTCGGTGCGCACAGTGATTGCCCCACCGGTTGCACCGAACGCCTTGGACAGCGACGACAGGAGGATCAGCCGGCCGCGCTGGCGTTCATCCGCCGCGTCCAGAGCGTAACCACCTCCGGCCAAGCCATGGATCGAGGTACCGTGGGCGTCATCCGCATAGAGATAACCGTCGAAACGCTCCGCCAGTTGCAGCAGCCGATTGATAGGGTACACACCGCGCATTGAGCCAATGCTGTCGGTCAGGATGATCGGGGTATTACCCGCCGCGACTGCCGTTGAACACGCTTCTTCGACCTGCTCTACGTCGCTGCAATCGCGGCGCTGTATTGGCCCGAATTGCCAGAGAATGCCTTGCAGCACCTGCATCGAAGCGTGAGCGGCACGGTCGACGATCCAGCACGGGCCACGACGCATGGGATACGAGGGCATCTCGCCGGAGCCGAGCAGCGGCAGACAGCCAAGGTGCGCACTGCCCACCGAGTTGAAGGTAACTGTGTGTCCCTGAAATATCCGGTTCAGCAGTTCATCCAGCTCACGCATGGGCGGCAACAGCGCCCGAGTTCGTGCGGCGGCGAACTGCACACCGAAAGACTCCGCAGCGCTCATGGCTCCTCGAATCAAACGAGGATCACATTCCAGGCCCAGATAAGAGCAGGAAAGAAACTCGGTCAGCCGTTCGCCGTTGTCGAGTTCGATCTCCTTGCCTTCACGCTTATCCAGCTTCAGGCCGTTCAGCCCTGCATCGAACAGCTGTTGCTGATCGTCACGCGCTTGCCGGACACGGTTTTTGATCCAATTGACGGTCGGTTGAAAGGTGTTCATCGGGATACCTGCAAAGAGGGAGAGCGGCGATAGACCTGGACATGCCAGAGCTGGGTTCTTTCTCGTGCAATGTCTGCCTGGTACTGGTGGGTGATATCGCAGAAGCCAGGGCAATCGGGTCGCACCACATGCAAATGCCCCCGCATGACCACCTGTGCGTTTTCCGACAGCGCCGGGGCCAGGCGCTGCAAAACGTTCTTGCCGGCCGCTTCGGGCATGAAAGAAGGCACGTCCGACAGCGATACGAAATCGATGTCGGCTTCCCCGGCAGCACAGTCAAGGATGTCAGCCTGCATCACACGTAACTCGCACTGCCGAAGTCCCTCACGGGCCCGCTGGAAGATCTGCGGATCGCACTCCAGCGGAAAGCCTTGTGGATAACGCAGCTCACCGAAAAACAGCATTTGCAGGAAAAAGCTCTCGCGGACCACTTGAGTGGTGAACAACGTATGGAAAATTCCCAGATACGCCGCGCGGGAACTGATCCCGAGGTTGTTGGGTGGAAACGCGCCCTTGTACAACAACGAATTGAGGACCGCCGCGTTTCCCAGCAAAGCGATCACGGCTTTCCAGCGCCTGAGCGGAAAGCGGGCTCGGTAATATTCCGTTTGTTCGTCAAGCTGGCTGAACTGAAAAATGCCCCGGCCGGCCTTGCCGGTAAACAGTCCGGTGATCTTCGCCAACCGCTTCAGGGTTTGCTCGAATGCGCCCATGTAGATCGGCGCTTCCCAACGTCGGGACTGGAAGAAAGCGGACAACCAGCGACGATCCGCCGGCGGTAAAACCAGTTGCTGGAAAAGAGAGCGGCGCCGCGCCCGCATACTTTCCATTCGATAGCCCATGAACGCCATGAACGACTCGTGATCGGTCTGTTCCAGCAGGGCAAACCGCAATCGGGTAAACGCCAGTTGCGGCGCGCTGATATCGGTACAGGTCATGCGTGTCGGGGAGGCGGCCAATAACGGCAACAGCCGGCCGCCGCATCCGGCGATACCCAGCACGTGCCCGGCACGTCTGGGCAGGATCGCGTACTCAAGCGCGGTGTCCTCATCCCCGAGCGTGTAGTTGAGCCGGTCGAAATAATCAGCCATGTCTGCCTCCAGCCATCTGATCTGAACATCGGCGGGCGGCCTTCATTGGTTGGCCAGGGCGTGGAGGAAGTCATAACCGGGCGCCAGCCCGTTTTGCCAGGCCTCGAACTGCTCATAGACCGCCTCAAGCATGTTGCCGGTCAGGCGCAGGCTGGTTTCCATCACGGTGGCAATCGCATCCCAGTCTTCCTGACGCTTGCAGGTGCGCTGCAGCATGAGTTTGATTTCGTTGAAGTGCTCGATATCAATGTCGGAATGTGCAATGAAGAATGTAAGTTGAGCGGGTTTTAGCGACAGTGTTTCACTCAGACTATCTATGAGCGGAGTAATGAACTGGTAGGCATTTTCTGCCCAATAACTATAACCAAGTCGTTGTAGCGGATTACCGGTAAAGGAAATCCAGTATAAGTACGCGATCAATACATCTGTAGCCGGAAGTGCAGGCGGAATATCAAACACTTCATTCTTCAAACCAAGACTCATGACATCGTGTAGTGCCATCTTTTCATGGCCGACTTCCTGTGCCGCATGTTCAAAACAGAACTTTGCATACACAGGATTATCCGCATGTCGGACACCGACCAATCCTTGATTTCGCGCATTGTGCGCCGTGTAGTGAAAAGTCTGAATCATATAGATCGCGTACAAGGCTTTGGAAACGCTGCCCTCACGGATGGCTTTCACCAGCCGCGAACTTTCCAGAATATCGGTCCATGACTTTTCGATTCGCTCATCGAGCAGGCTTAATTGTTGTTCAAAACTGAGAGGCGTATTCATCAATGGGGGTCTCCAATGGGTTGGCGAGCAGGTGGGCAGACTGTTGAAGTGCCGTGAGGATTTGCTGCCATTGAGCCGAGAGCAGCCAGTAATCGCCGCGTTGGCGCTGTTCGATGCGAAGGGCGTCGGTGGTGATGGGCGTCAGGCCGAAGCGCTGGAACAGTCGCCGCTGCGGTGATCGGCAGAGTGCGGTAACGCCCTCATAACCCCGCGTGACCGCCCATTCCGTGGCAGCGGCCAGCAGGCCGTTGATCGACATGGGGAACTGAGTTTGCGAGTGACTGATCAAGCGACTGAACTCGACATGGCGCGACAGCGTCGTGGCGGGAGACAGTTGCTGCTGCGCCAGTGAGGCCCATTCGAACGGCGCAGGGGTCACTCTCAATACGGCCGTGGGCCTGTCGTGCTGATACAACAGAAAGTGGGTACTGCGCGAAATAATCGCCAGGCGTGTTTCAAGTGACCTGGCTCTGGGTGTCAACATGTAGTGTTGCAATCGCAGCCGGAAATGGCGAGAAACAAACCGTTCAAACTCTCGTGTGTCTGATCCTGCTTCAAGAATAACGATGCGATAGTTTTCATGACGCCTTTTAAAGGTCGTCTGAATCTCCTGCAGATAATCCGTTAATTGCGAATCCCTGATATCCATTTCTTCTCCGCAGCCGTTAACTTTTCGAAGTTTTCTGAGCGCATTGAAATAATGAATGGTTTTAGAAAAATCGCCACTGTGTGGCTTCTGAGAATAACGTCGGAAAAATTACAACAATTGAATACTTAAAGATTCATCTGACGTAGAAAGGAAAATTTAAAACCAAAACCCGAGTTATTACTTCAGATACATGAAGGAAAAATCGCAGGCACGCGTAGTACTCCTCGCCATGAAAGCCGAGGAGCACTCAAAAATTAACCAAGGGTGGTATCAGGCCGGACGCACGATATTGCCGGTGGCCAGATCCCGAATCAGACTCGGATTCTTGCGACCGCCAAGCGCTCCGCCAAGCACCAGATCGACCTGACCACGGAAATACTGCTCGACCCGCAAGCGCGTGCGCGCTGCCGGCCGCCCCTGCGGATTGGCCGACGTCGAAATCAACGGCCCTACCAGCGAGCACAGATCCCGCACCTGCGGATGATCGCTGACCCGCAGCGCCACGGTGTCATGCACCCCGGTCACCCACTCTGGCAACAGGTTCTGGTGCGGCACCAGCCAGGTGTTCGGGCCCGGCCAGGTGCTGGCCATGCGGTCGATCCAGTCCTGCGGGAAATCCTCGAACAGAAAATCGAACTGACGAATGTTGTCGGCGACGAGGATCAAGCCCTTGTCCACCGAACGGTTCTTGATCGCCAGCAGGCGATCCACCGCTTCTTCATTCCAAGGATCGCACCCCAGCCCCCAGACGGCTTCGGTTGGATAGGCAATCACCGCCCCGGCGCGAATCTCTCGTGCGGCTTGTTGCACACGCCAACTGTTGACCATGAAAAACTCTCCGCAAACAGGTTTCGCGCAGTTTACCGATCTTCAATGTAAAACCTAGCTCACGCGCGCAAACCAGCGGCCGTTTTCGCACACCGCGCGGCCATCCATCTCCAGTTCGGTGAGTGCCGCCAGCACTTTGGGGAGCGCCCAGCCACTGCTGTCGGCCAGCCCCTCGCTGGTGTGCGGCGCCGCGTGCAGCAAGCTCAACAACGGGTTCTCCGGATTGGCTGCGGCTGTGGATACCGGCAGATGCTGCCAGCCGCGCAGGGCTTCGAGAATATGCTCGATGGTTTCCACCAGCACGGCTCCGTCGCGTATCAGTTGATGACAGCCCCGAGCGCCGGGGTGATGGATCGAACCCGGAATGGCGTACACCTCACGCCCCTGTTCCGCCGCCAGCCGTGCGGTGATCAAGGAACCGCTGGCGACACTGGCCTCGACCACCAGCACGCCGAGGGACAAGCCGCTGATGATGCGGTTGCGTCTCGGGAAGTTGCTCGCCGTCGGCCCGGTGTCCAGAGGAAATTCCGAAAGCACCGCACTGCCGGACGCAATCATCGCGTCCGCCAGCCGACGGTTGCGCTGTGGATAAAAGTTTTCCAGGCCGGTACCGAGCACGCCGACCGTTTGCCCGCCGACGTCGACAGCGGCTTGATGCGCCGCCGCATCGATGCCCAGCGCCAGGCCACTGGTGATGACGAATCCGGCCCCCGCGAGACTGCGGGAAAACGCAGCGGCAGTGTCCATGCCCGGACGGGAAGCGCGGCGACTGCCGACCATCGCCAGCTGCGGTTTTTCCAGAATCCGTGGGTTGCCAGCGACGAACAGCAAGGGCGGCGGGTCGGGAATCTGCGACAGCAAGGCCGGGTAATCCGGGTGATCCCACATCAACAAATGTTGATCCGGACGCTCTAGCCAGCGCAATGCGTGGCTGGCGCCGTCGCGAACTTCAGAACAGCGTCGGGCCTCGGCGCAAGCCGCCGGCAAACCCAGCGAGCGCCAGGCGCTGGCCGGCGCGCCGATCGCCTTCGAGGCGCAGCCGAAGGCTTCGAGCAGTTTGGCAAAACGTTTGGGACCGACTTCCGGCAAGCGGTGCAGGCGCAGGCGCGCTTCCAGTTCTGCCGGCGAAACCGACGGGGAGACAGGCATCATCATGGATCATCCTTGATCGTTATAAGGCCCGAACCTTTCGGAACAAGCTGTGGATAACTCTGTTGGTAACTTGTGAAGCCAGCTAAGGATTTCGCACCTTGTCCAGCACCGCCAGCGAGCGCGATGCGTTCAGCACGAGGCCGTAACTGAGTTTGTCGTAGGTGCGGAACACCATCAGCAATCCGGCACGTTCATCCGGGATTTTCAGCGGCTGGCCGGTGATCCGGTCGCGCACGGTTTCCCCGGTTTTCATCACCACCAGCACGTTGCCTTCGGCCAGACCGTCGCGTTTGCCTTTGTTCAGGGTCACCACGTCCATCGCGCCGATCTGCGTGACGCCGCGCGGCACATCGATGATCAGGCCGTTGATGTCGGTGGAGGGCGCGCTGGGCATGAAGGTCGAGTTGATCGAACGCTCTTCGCCGCTGAACAAGCGGTCGCCGAGGCGCACTTCCTGGGTCGTGCGTTGCAGGGCGAGGGTGGCGACGTCGCCTTCGGTGGCGACGATCTCACCACCGCCGATGTCGTCGGCGTTGATCCCCAGAAACTCCTTGCTCTGCGGATCGGTGTAGACCTTGCCCTGGCGGAAGATGCCGTAGACCGGCTGGTTCGGATCGAAATGGCCACGGGCGAAGATCCGGTCACCGGTGCCGCTGAGCACCCGTTCGGCATCGCCGGCGACGATGTACGGCGCCTTGTCGAAGTCCTCGACGTTGTCGACGATGCGGTTGCTCAGCAGAAAGCTGTTGATCGATTTGAGCGGAATGCTCGGAATCGCATCGGCCACCGGACTGGTGCGGATGCGCGGCGACAGCTTGATGGTGCCGCGTGACTCGCCGCGATTGACGGTCAGGCGCGGCTGGCCGTTGACGTAACTGAGCGTCAGCGTGTCGCCCGGATAGATCAGGTTGGGGTTTTCGATCTGCGGATTGGCCCGCCACAACTGCGGCCACTGCCAGGGTTCGCGCAAATATTTACCGGAGATGTCCCAGAGCGTATCCCCCGAAACCACCGTGTATTGCTGTGGAAAACCTTCCTTGAGTTGCACTTGCCCGTACGCGGTACCGGCCGAGGCCAGAAACAGCAGGGCGAGTAGTGATTTCCTCATGCGGTGAATCCCTTTATTATGTGCGTTCGCGTGAAACGCCAGAGCCCCCGTGGCTCGCTCCCTGCTCTATGCTGAAAATCAAGGAGCTACGTTTCACAACGGTAGCCTGCATCTTCGGACCCGCCAGGCCATCGCCCGACTTTACCTCACACGTGCAGCAATCAAGCTTATGGCCATTTTGAACATCCTCGAATTTCCGGACCCGCGTCTGCGCACTATCGCCAAACCTGTGGCTGTAGTGGACGACGAAGTGCGTCAGCTGGTCGATGACATGTTTGAAACAATGTATGAAGCGCCGGGCATCGGCCTTGCCGCGACCCAGGTCAACGTGCACAAACGTATCGTCGTGATGGACCTTTCCGAAGACCGCACCGAACCGCGGGTGTTCATCAACCCCGAGTTCGAACCGCTGACCGACGAAATGGAGCAGTACCAGGAAGGCTGCCTCTCGGTGCCGGGCTTCTACGAAAACGTCGACCGCCCGCAGAAGGTCAAAATCAAGGCTCTGGACCGCGACGGCAAGCCTTACGAACTGATCGCTGAAGGCCTGCTCGCCGTGTGCATCCAGCACGAATGCGACCACCTCAACGGCAAGTTGTTCGTCGATTACCTGTCCACGCTCAAACGCGACCGGATCAAGAAGAAACTGGAAAAGCAGCACCGCCAGAACGCTTGATGCCCCTCTCCAAAGGCTTGCTGCGGCAAGCCTTTTTCTTTTTATGAGACTCCCCCATGACTGAGCCACTGCGCATCGTTTTTGCCGGCACCCCGGAATTCGCCGCCGAACACCTCAAGGCCCTGCTGGACAGCCCTTACGAGATCGTTGCGGTCTACACCCAACCGGATCGCCCGGCCGGTCGTGGGCAAAAACTGATGCCGAGCCCGGTCAAACAGCTCGCCCTGGAAAACAATATTCAGGTGTTGCAGCCGCCGACCCTGCGCAACGCTGACGCTCAAGCCGAGCTCGCTGCGCTCAAGCCGGATTTGATGGTGGTGGTTGCCTACGGCCTGATCCTGCCGCAAGCGGTGCTGGATATTCCGCGCCTGGGCTGCATCAACAGCCACGCCTCGCTGCTGCCACGCTGGCGCGGTGCGGCGCCGATCCAGCGCGCCGTGGAAGCGGGCGATGCCGAAAGCGGCGTGACCGTGATGCGCATGGAAGCCGGCCTCGATACCGGGCCGATGCTGCTTAAAGTCGTGACCCCGATCAGCGCCGAAGACACCGGCGGCAGCCTCCATGATCGCCTTGCCGAAATGGGCCCGCCCGCCGTGGTGCAGGCGATTGCCGGTCTGGCCGCTGGCACCCTGGAAGGCGAAGTGCAGAACGACGAGCTCGCCACCTACGCGCACAAACTGAACAAGGACGAAGCACGCCTCGACTGGAGCCGTCCGGCCGTCGAGCTGGAACGTCTGGTTCGCGCCTTCAATCCATGGCCGATCACCCACAGCACGCTCAACGGCGAAGCGCTGAAAGTGCTGGCGGCGACACTGGCCGAAGGCAAAGGCGCACCGGGCACCATTCTCGGCGCCAGCAAGGACGGCCTGCTCGTCGCCTGTGGCGAACAGGCTCTGTGCCTGACCCGTCTGCAATTGCCCGGCGGCAAGGCGCTGAACTTCAGCGATCTGTTCAACAGCCGTCGTGAGAAATTCGCCACCGGCACCGTGCTGGGTGCAGCGGTGGACGCACAATGAACCCACGTCTGGCCGCCGCCAAGGCACTCGCCGCTGTCCTCAGCGGCAAGGCTTCGCTCAACAGCTCCCTGCCGACGCAACTGGACAAGGTCGAGGATCGCGATCGCGGCTTCACTCAGGATCTGGCGTTCGGCACCGCCCGTTGGCAGCCACGCTTGTCGGCGCTGGCAGAAAAACTGCTGCAGAAGCCGTTCAAGGCAGCGGACGCCGATGTCGAGGCGCTGCTGCTGGTCGGTCTCTATCAACTGCTCTACACCCGCGTCCCGCCGCACGCCGCCATCGGCGAAACCGTCGGTTGCGCCGACAAGCTGAAAAAGCCTTGGGCGAAAGGTCTGCTCAACGCCGTACTGCGCAATGCCCAGCGCGAACATGAGGCGATCTTCGCCGAACTGGAACGCGATCCGGTGGTGCGCACCGCCCACCCGCGCTGGCTGCAAAAATCCCTGAAGGCCTTCTGGCCTGAGCAATGGGAAGCGATCTGCGAAGCCAACAACGCGCATCCGCCGATGATCCTGCGGGTCAACCGTCGTCATCACAGCCGCGATGCCTACCTGGGTCTGCTGACTGAGGCGGGTATCGCCGCACAGCCGTGCACCTTCAGCCGCGACGGCATCATCCTCGACAATGCCGCCGACGTACGCAGCCTGCCGGGCTTCGCCGAAGGCTGGATCAGCGTGCAGGACGAAGCCGCGCAACTGGCCGCCGACCTGCTTGACCTCGCGCCGGGCCAGCGAGTGCTGGACGCCTGCTGCGCGCCGGGCGGCAAGACGTGCCACATACTCGAAGCCGAACCGGCACTGGCCGGCGTGGTGGCGGTGGATCTGGAAGCCAAGCGTCTTGTGCGGGTGAAGGAAAACCTCGAACGCCTCGGTCTGAACGCCGAACTGATCGCCGCCGACGGTCGCGACACGGCAGCGTGGTGGGACGGCAAACCGTTCCAGCGCATCCTGCTCGACGCGCCATGCTCGGCCACCGGCGTGATCCGCCGTCATCCGGACATCAAGCTGACCCGTCAGGCCGACGACATCGCCGCCCTCGCGCAACTGCAAGGCGAGTTGCTCGACGCGATGTGGAAAACCCTCGAAGTGGGCGGCATTCTGCTCTACGCCACCTGCTCGACCTTGCCGACCGAGAACACCGAAGTGATCGCCGCGTTCCTTGAGCGCACGCCGGGCGCGCGGGAGCTGGATCTGGCCACCGCCGCCGGGATCAAGCAGCCCCATGGTCGCCAATTGCTGGCCCAGCAGGGCGGGCATGACGGGTTCTACTACGCCAAGCTGATCAAGATCGCTGCCGCGCGCGGCTAAACGGATTCAATGGAGTGACTGGATGAAAATCATCATCCTCGGTGCGGGACAGGTCGGCGGTTCGCTGGCTGAACATCTGGCCAGCGAGGCCAATGACATCACGGTGGTCGACACTGACGGCGACCGTCTGCGCGATCTTGGCGATCGCCTCGACATCCGCACCGTGCAGGGCCGAGGCTCGCTGCCGAACATTCTGCGTCAGGCCGGTGCCGACGACGCCGACATGCTGGTCGCGGTGACCAACAGCGACGAAACCAACATGGTTGCCTGCCAGGTCGCTCACACCCTGTTCCACACCCCGACCAAGATTGCCCGGGTGCGCGAAGCGTCTTATCTGACCCGCGAGGAGCAGCTGTTCCAGAACGAGGCGATTCCGGTCGACGTGCTGATCAGTCCCGAGCAGGTCGTCACCAACTACATCAAGCGTCTGATCCAGCATCCCGGCGCCTTGCAGGTGATCGATTTCGCCGAAGGCCAGGCACAACTGGTCGCGGTGCGCGCCTACTACGGCGGGCCGCTGGTGGGCCAGCAGCTGCGCCAGTTGCGCGAACACATGCCGAATGTGGAAACACGGGTGGCCGCGATTTTCCGCCGCGATCGACCGATTCTTCCCCAGGGCGATACGGTGATCGAGGCCGACGACGAAGTCTTCTTCATCGCTGCACGTGAGAACATTCGCGCAGTCATGAGCGAAATGCGTCGCCTCGACGAAACCTACAAGCGCATCGTCATCGCCGGTGGCGGGCAGATCGGCGAGCGGCTGGCCGAGGCCATCGAAAGCCGCTATCAGGTGAAGATCATCGAGATGAATCCGGCGCGCTGTCGTTATCTCTCCGACACCCTCGACAGCACCGTGGTGTTGCAGGGCAGCGCGTCGGATCGCGACCTGCTGCTGGAAGAGAACATCGCCGACGCCGACATCTTCCTCGCCCTGACCAACGATGATGAAGCCAACATCATGTCGTCGCTGCTGGCCAAGCGTCTGGGCGCGAAGAAGGTGATGACGATCATCAACAACCCGGCCTACGTCGACCTGATCCAGGGCGGTGACATCGACATCGCCATCAGCCCGCAACTGGCGACTATCGGCACCTTGCTGGCCCACGTGCGGCGCGGCGATATCGTCAGCGTGCACTCGTTGCGGCGCGGCGCGGCGGAAGCCATCGAAGCGGTGGCCCATGGCGATTCGAAGTCGAGCAAGGTCATCGGCAAGGCCATCGAAAACATCGCGCTGCCACCGGGCACCACCATCGGCGCGATCATCCGCGATGAAGAAGTGATTATCGCCCATGGCGACACGGTGATTGCCGCCGGCGACCATGTGATTCTGTTCCTTGTGGATAAAAAGCATATTCGCGATGTGGAGAAGCTGTTCCACGTGGGCCTGAGTTTCTTCTGACCGACCAAGAGGCGAGACCGATGATCGAATCCCTGGAAAAAATGCTCGCCAAGGGTGTGGATAACTCGCTGCTGCGCTTCGGCTTGGGCAAGGGTTATCTGGATCTGGGAGAGAACGCGAAGGCGGCCGAGCATTTCCAGCATTGCGTAGGCTTTGATCCGAAGTATTCGGCGGCGTGGAAGCTGCTGGGCAAGGCGCAACTGGCGCTGGGTGATCTGGCGGCTGCTCGCCAGGCGTGGAAGCAGGGGCTGGAAGCGGCCCGGGCCCATGGCGACAAGCAGGCCGAAAAGGAAATGACGGTGTTTCTGAAGAAGCTCGAACGGCAGAAGCCGTAACGGCTGTGGATAACCCGCTTTGTCAGGTTATCCACAATTGCACATCGCCGATCAGTACCAACGCGCCTCGCCCGGCGGACGCTTCTTGAAGCGTTTCATGCTCCACATGTACTGGCTCGGATAAGCGGCCACATAACGCTCGACTACCTGACTCATTGCCGCGCAGGACGTTTCGGTGTCGGTGCTGTACATGGCTTCCGGCGCCGCTTCGAGGATCACCTTGTAGCCGGAACCGTCCGGCAGACGCAGGGCGTGCAGGAATACGCCGACGGCCTTGCCACCGGCGAGCATGTTCGGTACGAACTTGCTGGTCAGGGCCTGAGTGGCGAAGAACGGCACGAAGATCCCGGCGGATTCCGCCGGTTCCGGATCCGCGGGAATCCCCACCTGGCCGCCCTTGCGCACTTCCTTGATGACACTGAGGATGCCTTCCTTGGTCGACGCCGCCACGCGGTTGCCCAATTGCACCCGCTGCTTGCGCAGCAATTCATCCACAGCCTTGAGCTTTGGTGGCCGGTAGAAAATGATCGGTTTGCACTGGCTGCAATAGAAGTGGTTGAGCACTTCCCAGTTGCCCAGGTGACTGGTGATGCCAACCACGCCCTTGCCCGAGGCCAGCGCGTCTTTCAGCACTTCAAGGCCTTCGACTTCGCGTACCAGGTCGATGGAGCGCTGGGCCGGCCAGATCCAGGCGCAGGCGCTTTCGGTCAGGGACTTGCCGATGTCCTTGAGGCTCTGGCCGACCAGACGCTCGCGTTCGGCCGGGTCCATCTGGGGAAAACATTTGGCCAGGTTGATCCGCACCACATCCCGGGAGCGGTTGGGGGTTTTCCACATGATCCAGCCGATTGCCGAACCCACGGCCTGCACGGCCCGCCACGGCAGCAGGGCAAACAGCCGCAGAGCGCCAACCAGCATGGCGCCTTTAAACTTTTCCACAGGTCACTCCTGATCTTGTGCTGTGCGCGAGGCGGCCATTCTAACCGCCGTTGACGAGCTGCGCGTAGCGGTCGCAGTCCTGAGTGTGATCCATGACCATGCCCGAGGCCTGCATCAGCGCGTAGCAGATGGTCGGGCCGACGAAGGTGAAACCGGCTTTTTTCAGACCTTTGCTCATGGCCACGGCCTGCGGGGTGATGGCCGGGACTTCGCTGCGATCCTTGAAATGATTGATCACCGGGCGGTTATCCACAAACGACCAGAGAAACGTCACCGGATCCTCCAGCGCCAGCCAGGCCTGGGCGTTGCGCCGGGCGGCATTGAGTTTGAGGCGATTGCGGATGATTCCCGGATCGAGCATCAATTCATCGATTTCCGCGTCGCTCATCTGCGCCACGCGCTGTACGTCGAAGCCGAACAGCACCTCACGATATCGCTCGCGCTTGCGCAGCACGGTGATCCACGACAGGCCGGCCTGGAACCCTTCGAGCAAAAGCAACTCGAACAAACCCTGCGCATCGCGTAGCGGCGTACCCCACTCCTGATCGTGGTAAGCCATGTACAGCGGATCTTCGTTGCACCAAAAGCAGCGTGGCATAAGGCTCCAGGGGGTGGAGGTGCGACTGAATCGGGTATACTCCCGCTCTTTAAATCGCAGCCCAAGAAACAGGTGAATTTCGTGAGCCAGCCTACGCCAGCCGTGCGTACCTTCCAAGACTTGATCCTCGCGCTCCAGCAGTACTGGGCCGAGCAAGGTTGTGTGGTACTTCAGCCCTACGATATGGAAGTAGGCGCCGGCACTTTCCACACCGCGACATTCCTGCGCGCCATCGGCCCGGAAACCTGGAACGCCGCCTACGTGCAGCCAAGCCGCCGTCCGACTGACGGCCGTTACGGCGAAAACCCGAACCGTCTGCAGCACTACTATCAGTTCCAGGTGGTTCTGAAACCGAACCCGGACAACTTCCAGGAACTGTATCTGGGCTCCCTCAAGCATGTCGGCCTGGACCCGCTGGTCCACGACATCCGCTTCGTCGAAGACAACTGGGAATCGCCGACCCTAGGCGCCTGGGGTCTGGGCTGGGAAGTCTGGCTGAACGGCATGGAAGTGACTCAGTTCACCTACTTCCAGCAAGCGGGCGGCATCGAGTGCTACCCGGTGACCGGCGAGATCACCTACGGTCTCGAGCGTCTGGCCATGTACCTGCAAGGCGTGGATTCGGTCTACGACCTGGTCTGGGCTGACGGTCCGTTCGGCAAAGTGACCTACGGCGACGTGTTCCACCAGAACGAAGTGGAGCAGTCCACCTACAACTTCGAACACGCCAACGTCGACAAACTGTTCGAACTGTTCGACTTCTATGAAAGCGAAGCCAAGCGCCTGATCGAACTCGACCAGCCGCTGCCGTTGCCAAGCTACGAAATGGTCCTGAAGGCCTCGCACACCTTCAACCTGCTGGATGCGCGCCGGGCGATCTCGGTGACTGCGCGTCAGCAATACATTCTGCGCGTTCGCACCCTGGCGCGTTCCGTCGCCCAAGCCTACCTGCTGGCCCGCGCCAAGCTGGGCTTCCCGATGGCAACCCCGGACCTGCGTGACGAAGTACTGGCCAAGCTGGAGGCTGCACAATGAGTGCTCAAGATTTTCTGGTTGAACTGGGCACCGAAGAACTGCCACCCAAAGCCCTGAACACCCTGGCCGAAGCGTTCCTGGCCGGTATCGACAAGGGCCTGCAGGCTGCCGGCCTGAATTACGAGAGCAAAACCGTTTACGCCGCGCCGCGTCGCCTGGCTGTGCTGATCACTGCGCTGGCCACCCAGCAGCCGGACCGCAGCATCAACCTCGACGGCCCGCCACGTCAGGCTGCGTTCGATGCAGAAGGCAATCCGACTCAAGCGGCACTGGGTTTTGCCAAGAAGTGCGGCGTCGAGTTGAGCGAAATCGACCAGAGCGGTCCGAAACTGCGCTACAGCCAGAACATCGCCGGTAAGCCGACTGCAAGTCTGCTGCCGACCATCGTCGAAGACTCGCTGAACGACCTGCCGATCCCGAAACGCATGCGTTGGGGTGCGCGCAAGGAAGAGTTCGTGCGTCCGACCCAGTGGCTGGTGATGCTGCTCGGCGATCAGGTCATCGACTGCACGATCCTCGCGCAGAAGGCTGGCCGTGAATCCCGTGGCCACCGTTTCCACCACCCGCAAAGCGTGCGCATCGGTTCGCCTTCGAGCTACCTGGCCGACCTGCGTGCCGCGTACGTACTGGCCGATGCCAACGAGCGTCGCGAAATCATCGGCAAGCGCACCGAAGAACTGGCAACCCGTCAGGAAGGCACCGCAATCGTGCCTCCTGCGTTGCTCGACGAAGTGACCGCGCTGGTCGAGTGGCCGGTGCCGCTGGTGTGCTCGTTCGAGGAACGCTTCCTCGACGTGCCGCAGGAAGCGCTGATCACCACCATGCAGGACAACCAGAAGTACTTCTGCCTGCTGGATGCCGACGGCAAGTTGCTGCCACGTTTCATCACTGTGGCCAACATCGAATCCAAAGACCCGCAGCAGATCATCGCCGGTAACGAGAAGGTGGTTCGCCCACGTCTGACCGACGCCGAGTTCTTCTTCAAGCAGGACAAGAAGCAGAAGCTCGAAGCGTTCAACGATCGCCTGCAGAACGTGGTGTTCCAGGAGAAACTGGGCAGCGTCTACGACAAGGCCGAGCGCGTGTCGAAACTGGCGGCCTACATTGCCGCACGCATCGGCGGCAACGCTTCGTGGGCTGCCCGCGCAGGCCTGCTGTCCAAGTGCGACCTGGCGACCGAGATGGTCGGCGAGTTCCCGGAGATGCAAGGTGTCGCCGGTTACTACTACGCCCTCAATGACGGCGAGCCGGAAGACGTTGCCCTGGCGCTGAACGAGCAGTACATGCCGCGCGGTGCCGGTGCTGAACTGCCAGCCACCCTGACCGGTGCGGCCGTGGCCATCGCCGACAAACTCGACACCCTGGTCGGCATCTTCGGCATCGGCATGCTGCCGACCGGCAGCAAAGACCCGTATGCCCTGCGCCGTGCGGCACTCGGCGTGCTGCGGATCCTGATCGAGAAACAACTGGATCTGGACCTGAACGACGCCGTGGCTTTCGCCGTGAATGCGTTCGGTGCCAAGGTCAAGGCTGCCGGCCTGAACGACGCGGTGCTGGAGTTCATCTTCGACCGTCTGCGTGCGCGTTACGAAGACGAAGGCGTGGATGTCGCCACCTACCTGTCGGTACGTGCCCTGAAGCCGGGTTCGGCGCTGGACTTCGACCAGCGTGTGCAAGCGGTTCAGGCCTTCCGCAAACTGCCGGAAGCGGCAGCGCTGGCGGCGGTGAACAAGCGTGTGTCGAACCTGCTGAGCAAGGTGGAAGGCTCGGTGCCGACCGAAGTCCAGGCCAAGTACTTCGACAACGCCAACGAGTTCTCCCTGTACTCGGCGATCCAGCAAGCGGACCAGGCTGTACAGCCAATGGCTGCGGCGCGTCAGTACAACGAATCGCTGGCACGCCTGGCCGCTCTGCGCGAGCCGGTGGACGCGTTCTTCGACGCGGTGATGGTCAATGCCGACGACGCTAATGTGCGGGCCAACCGTTACGCGCTGCTGGCGCGTCTGCGTGGCCTGTTCCTGGGTGTTGCCGACATTTCGCTGCTGGGTTGAGGGATTGCTGTTGAAACTGCTGATTCTCGATCGGGACGGAGTGATCAATTACGACTCCGACGCTTATATCAAGTCGGTGGAAGAGTGGATTCCACTGCCCGGCTCGATCGAAGCGATTGCGCAGTTGAGCAAGGCCGGCTGGACGGTGGCGGTCGCCACCAACCAGTCGGGCATTGCTCGTGGCTACTACGACCTCGCCACCCTCGATGCCATGCACGCGCGCCTGCGCGAACTGGTGGCGGAGCAGGGCGGTGAAGTCGGGCTGATCGTGTATTGCCCGCATGGGCCGGACGAGGGTTGCGACTGCCGCAAGCCGAAACCGGGGATGTTGAAAACCATCGCGCAGCATTACGACGTCGCGCTGACGAATGTCTGGTTCGTCGGCGACAGCCTTGGTGACCTGGAGGCCGCCAAAGCCGTCGATTCACAGCCCGTTTTGGTAAAGACCGGGAAAGGCGAAAAGACTCAGGCCAAGACCTTGCCGGTGGGCACCCTGATTTTTGACGATCTCGCGGCGATTGCCGCAGAACTTATCCACAACTAGAGTGCTTCTGAAGTTCCTGACCAGGGATTGATCGGGAGTGCGCTTGAACAGTCGGGCATCGCCCGTAACGGTAAACGTCGCCATGTCGATACTGCAGGCCATCAGAATCTTCCTCTTTTACCTGCTGCTGGGCACCACCGCTCTGCTGTGGTGCAGCCTGAGCTTTTTCATCGCGCCCTTTCTGCCATTCAAGGCGCGCTATCGTTTCATCAACGTGTACTGGTGCCGCTGCGCCTTGTGGTTGACCAAGGTGTTTCTCGGTATCCGTTACGAAGTCAAAGGCGCGGAAAACGTGCCTGACCGGCCGTGCGTGATTCAATCGAACCACCAGAGCACCTGGGAGACGTTTTTTCTCTCCGCTTATTTCTCGCCCTTGAGCCAGGTGCTCAAGCGTGAATTGCTGTACGTGCCGTTCTTCGGCTGGGCCATGGCCATGCTGCGACCGATCGCGATTGACCGCGACAACCCGAAAGCCGCCCTCAAGCAGGTGGCGGCGAAAGGTGACGAGCTGCTCAAGGACAATGTCTGGGTGCTGGTCTTCCCTGAAGGCACTCGCGTTCCCCACGGCACCATCGGCAAGTTCTCCCGCAGTGGCAGCGCATTGGCGGTGAATGCGGGGCTTCCGGTACTGCCGATTGCACACAATGCCGGCAAGTTCTGGCCGAAAATCGGTTGGGGTAAAAAGCAGGGTGTGATTACCGTGGTCATCGGTGAGCCGATGTACGCCGAGGGCAGTGGCCCGCGCGCCATCGCCGATCTGAATGACCGGGTGCAGGCGTGGAACGAGAAAACGCAACGGGAAATGGGCTCGCTGCCTCCGGCCCCTCAGGCACCGGCTGCGAACGATCAGATCGCTGTCTGAGATTTGTGGATAACCTGTGTACGGTTTGTTCGCAAAATCCCGAATTATCGAATTAAGTGACTGATTTACTTATATATTTCCGAAGCTGATAAAACACCGTAAAAGGTGCATAAGTTTTTTCGGAAGTAAGGAAACCGGCTGATATAGCCGGTTTTTTTATGCCTGCTCTTCAGCGATCAGTGGCAGTTCCAGACGGAATGTCGTGCCTTGATCGACCACGCTCAGGCACTCGATCCGACCGCCATGGTGATCGACCACGGCTTTGACCATCGACAACCCCAGGCCCACGCCGTCGATGCCCTGTGCAGAAGAAAAGCGCCGGTACTGGCTGAACAGGTCGGGCAGCTCCTCTGCAGCGATGCCTTTGCCTTGATCGGTCAGTTCACAACGCAGCCAGTCGTTGTGGCAACTGACACGCATGTCGACCGTGGATTCGGCGGGACTGTACTTGATTGCATTTTCCAGCAGGTTGAACAGGGCGCGGGTCAACAAGCCTTGATCGGCCAGAATCAGACGCTCCTGTGATTGCTCGTCCATGTCGCTCAGGAGCTCGATGCGTTTTTGCTGAGCGATGGGCAACGCCTGATCCAGAACGTCCATGACCAGCATCCCGAACAGGCTCGGTTGAAACTGGTACGCCTCGGATTCCGCACGGGCCAGCAGAACGAAGCCGTCGGTGAGTTCCAGCGCCCGGCGTACCTGGCGCTCAATCTGTTCGAACAGTGGCGAATCCGTTCCCGCCTGATGTCGGTGCACATCGAGCAGGGCAAGAATCGCCGAATGGGGCGCGCGCAGGTCATGGGACAGGAAGCGCAGCAACACACCGCGCTGTTCCTCGGCGGCGCGTTCGGCGCTGAGGTCAGTGAGACTCAGGAGCCAGCCGATCGGCAGGTCGCCATCAACCGGCAACAATGCGGCGCGTTCCAGGCGCAGGCTACGTTCCTTGTGGTCACGAAACTCCAGCAGAGGCAGCTCGGACAGCGGCGGGTGTGGCTCTGTGGATAACTCCGGATAGCCCAGGCCCGCCAGTTGATCGAGCACATCCTCGCCCACCAGATTGTGATCGAACAGGCTCCGGGCCTTGCGATTGCCCAACAAGACTTGCCCCCGTGGATCGCTGATCAGGGTCGCGACCGGCAGATACTCCAGCCCGTCGGCGATGAATCGGCGGGTATCGCGAGTGCGGCTCATGGCTTGCTCAAGCGCCATGATCTGCCCCTGCAAGCGGTCGGCGCTGGGAAACTGCGCCCGACGCCGTTCGGGAAAGACTTTCGGTTCACTGTCCAGCCGCGCCAGCTCCCAGCCGAAGTAGGTCAGCACCACACTCAGGCGTCGCCAGTTCCAGATCAGATAGCCGAACAGCATGCCCAGCACCGCAGGCGTGGGTGACCACCAACGCCGCATTTCAGCCAGGCCTGCACTGGTCAGCAGCACACAGGCCATCCCGCCCAATGTCAGCCAGAGTGCCAGACGCGGGCGCCACAGCAGCAACCCAAGTACGCAAGCGACCAAGGCAACTGAAAGTCCCGCGCCCATCAACGGCGCCGGATCATGCAAATTGATCTGCGCACGCCAGGAAAGCAGTGCAGTCAGCGGCAACAGCACTAGACTTATCCACACCCACTCGCGCACCAGTTGCCGGAACAAACGCTGAACCTGGCTGGGTACGCGGCTTTCGTGTCGGCGGTGGTTATTCATGGGAAACAGGGCAGGGCGGGTTGAATGGTTTCATAGGCGGCCGGTCTGAGGACGTAGACCCGAAGAATCATAGCGGCTCACCCCTCGGCGTGCCGCTTACTTTCACTGCATGGAGTGAGCCGATCCGGTCGGCACCCATTGCCCGAGCGACAAGGAACCACCGCGTATGCGCGTTGCGATACTGGACGATGAACCCGCCGAACTGCGCCGGGTCGAGCAGACCCTGCAACAAATGGCCGAGGCCGGAGGACAGCCCTGGTCACTGCACAGCTTCGAAAGCGGTGAAGACCTGCTGCGACAGTTGCGCCGGGAAACCTTCGACCTGCTGATCCTCGACTGGCAATTGCCCGACCTCACCGGCCTGGCGCTGCTGCGCTGGACCCGCGAACACATGGAAGCCCCGCCGGCCGCCATCATGCTCACCAGCCGCGATGGCGAGAGCGATATCGTTCAGGCCCTGAATGCGGGGGCCGACGATTACGTCAGCAAGCCGTTTCGGCCCAATGAACTGAAAGCCCGAGTTGCAGCGGTGCTGCGCCGGCACAGCCTGCAACGTAGCACCCCGGCCGAGGTTCTGCGTTTCAATGACCTGGTGTTCGATGACGCCGAACTGACCGTCACCCGCGACGGGAAACCGATCGTCATGACCGAGCGCGAGTATCGTCTCGCCCATTGCCTGTTCAGCAACCTCGGCCGACCACTGTCACGGGATTACCTGTACGAACGATTCTGGCCCCACGAAGAGATGTCCACATCGCGACCGCTGGACACGCATATCTATCGCCTGCGCAACAAGCTCGGGCTGACGGCGGATCGGGGTTGGCAGTTGTTGACGATTTATGGGTATGGGTATCGGTTGGAGAGTGTGGCGGCGGGGGAGTGAATCGCAGGCAATAAAAAAAAGGCCAACGCTGATGCGTTGGCCTTTTCGTTGGTACTGACCAGGATCAGAAATCCAGGTTGGATACCGCCAGAGCGTTGCTCTCGATGAAGTCACGGCGAGGTTCGACCGCATCACCCATCAGGGTGTTGAAGATCTGGTCTGCGCCAATGGCGTCTTCGATGGTGACTTTCAGCATGCGGCGCACGCTTGGGTCCATGGTGGTTTCCCACAGCTGATCCGGGTTCATTTCACCCAGACCTTTGTATCGCTGGATGGTGTGGCGCTTGGTGCTTTCGGCCATCAGCCAGTCCAGGGCCTCCTTGAACTCGGTGACCGCTTTCTTGCGCTCGCCACGCTGGATGTACGCGCCTTCGTCGAGCAGGGTGCTCAGTTGAGCGCCGAGGGTGACGACGGTCTTGTAGTCGTTGCTGCCGAAGAAATCGCGGTTGAAGGTGACGTAGTTCGACAGGCCGTGGGAGATCAGTTCGACCTCTGGCAGCCAGACGCCACGTTCACGATCTTCACGCAGGCTGGCCTTGTAGACCAGGCCCGACTTCTCGACGGTGCGCAGACGGACTTCGTACTGGGCCAGCCAGTCTTGCATCTTGGCGTGGTCGCCGAGCATTTCCAGGCTGACGGCCGGCAGGTAGATGAAGTGCTCGGTCAGCTCCTGCGGGTACAGGCGCGACAGACGCTTGAGGGTCTTCATCACCATGCGGAAGTCGTTCACCAGACGTTCCAGCGCTTCACCGGAAATACCCGGGGCGTCTTCGTTCAGGTGCAGGCTCGCATCTTCCAGGGCCGACTGCGTCATGTACTCTTCCATGGCGTCGTCGTCTTTGATGTATTGCTCTTGCTTGCCTTTCTTGACCTTGTACAGCGGCGGCTGGGCGATGTAGATGTAGCCGCGCTCAATCAGCTCCGGCAACTGACGGAAGAAGAAGGTCAGCAGCAGGGTACGGATGTGCGAACCGTCGACGTCAGCATCGGTCATGATGATGATGTTGTGATAGCGCAGCTTGTCGATGTTGTACTCTTCGCGACCGATACCGCAGCCCAGCGCGGTAATCAGGGTGCCCACTTCCTGGGACGAGATCATCTTGTCGAAACGAGCTTTCTCGACGTTGAGGATCTTGCCCTTCAGCGGCAGGATGGCCTGGGTCTTGCGGTTGCGTCCCTGCTTGGCAGAGCCGCCCGCGGAGTCACCTTCCACAAGGTACAGTTCGGACAGCGCCGGGTCTTTTTCCTGGCAGTCAGCGAGCTTGCCCGGCAGGCCGGCGATGTCCAGCGCGCCTTTGCGGCGGGTCATCTCACGAGCCTTGCGCGCGGCTTCACGGGCACGGGCGGCGTCGATCATCTTGCCGACAACCAGTTTGGCTTCGTTCGGGTTTTCCAGCAGGAAGTCGGAGAAGTACTTGCCCATTTCCTGTTCGACCGCGGTCTTCACTTCAGAAGACACCAGCTTGTCTTTGGTCTGGGAGCTGAACTTAGGATCCGGCACCTTTACCGAGATGATCGCGGTCAGGCCTTCACGGGCATCGTCACCGGTGGTGGCGACTTTGTGCTTCTTCGCCAGACCTTCCTGCTCAATGTAGTTGTTCAGGTTACGCGTCAGTGCGGAGCGGAAGCCCACCAGGTGGGTGCCGCCGTCGCGCTGCGGAATGTTGTTGGTGAAGCACAACAGGTTCTCGTTGAAGCTGTCGTTCCACTGCAGGGCGATTTCCACGCCGATGCCGTCTTCACGCTGGATGTTGAAGTGGAACACCTGGTTGACCGCAGTCTTGTTGGTGTTCAGGTATTCAACGAACGCACGCAGGCCGCCCTCGTACTTGAACAGCTCTTCCTTGCCGCTGCGCTCGTCCTTGAGGACGATACCGACACCGGAGTTGAGGAAGGACAGTTCACGAATACGCTTGGCCAGGATGTCCCAGCTGAAATGAATATTCTTGAAGGTTTCGCTGGAAGCCTTGAAGTGAATCTGGGTGCCGGTGGTTTCGCTGTCGCCAACGATCGCCATCGGCGCCTGAGGTACGCCGTGGACGTAGGTCTGTTCCCAGATCTTGCCGCTGCGGCGAACGGTCAGGACCAGCTCTTCGGACAGCGCGTTCACAACCGAAACACCTACACCGTGCAGACCGCCGGATACCTTGTAGGAGTTGTCGTCGAACTTACCGCCGGCGTGGAGGACAGTCATGATGACCTCGGCGGCGGAAACGCCTTCCTCTTTGTGCACGTCTACCGGGATGCCACGGCCGTTGTCTTTAACGGTGATGGACTCATCCGGGTGGATGATGATGCTGATGTCGTCGCAATGGCCGGCGAGGGCTTCGTCGATCGAGTTGTCGACCACCTCGAACACCATGTGGTGCAGACCACTGCCATCGTCGGTGTCACCAATGTACATACCGGGACGTTTGCGCACGGCATCCAGGCCTTTCAGCACTTTAATGCTCGATGAGTCGTACGTATTTTCTTCGCTCAATGCCTTCACTCCCGATGGTCGTGGGTCTGGGTGATACGGCCCTGTTCCACGTGGAACAGAGCGACTGGCGTTTCCGTCTGCCAGCCTTCCCTCAATAATTCGTGATCTACACAGGTGATAAAAACCTGGCAGCGTAAGTCTTCCAGCAAGCGGCACAGCGCGCGACGATGGCTCTCGTCCAGTTCGGACGGCAAGTCATCCACCAGATAAATACACTGGCCGCGTCGGGCCTGGCTCACCAGATGCCCCTGGGCAATCCGCAATGCACAGACCACCAACTTCTGCTGACCCCGGGACAAGATGTCCGCGGCGTTGTGTGCACCCAATCTAAGACGCAAGTCAGCCCGTTGTGGCCCGGCCTGGGTATGACCCATCTGCTGGTCCCGTTGCACGGATCCGGCGAGTACAGCGCTCAATTCCCGGTCTTTGTCCCAGCCTCGGTAATAGCTGAGCGTCAAACCTTCGAGCTCAACCAGTTCGCTCAAGGTTTGTTCAAAGACTGGTTTCAAGGCTTTGATGTAAGCGCGGCGGTATTCATCGATTTCAGCGCTGGCCTGGCACAGTTCCCTGTCCCAAACCGCTTGCGAAACGGCGTCAAGTGTACCATGCCGCAGCCAGGAGTTTCTCTGGCGCAAGGCCTTCTGCAAACGCTGCCAGGTGGCCATGAACCGTGGCTCGACGTGGAATACGCCCCAATCGAGGAACTGCCGGCGAATCTTCGGCGCACCCTCCAGCAGGCGAAAGCTGTCGGGGTTGATCAACTGCAGCGGCAGAATCTCCGCCAGTTGCGCAGCGCTGCGGGCATTCTGACCATCGATGCGAATCTGGAACTCGCCCTGACGGTCGCGAGATATCCCCAATGCGCTGTGGCCACCCTCGGCAAGTTCAACCTGACCGAATACGGTGCAGGCGAGTTGCTCATACTGGATGACCGGCAACAGCCGCGTGCTACGAAACGAACGGGCAAGCCCAAGCAGGTGAATGGCTTCCAGAACACTGGTTTTGCCGCTGCCGTTGGCACCGTAAAGAATGTTGATTCGGGGGGAGGGGGAGAAGGTCACCGGGTGCAGATTGCGCACCGCGGTGACCGAAACGCGACTTAACGACATCCAGAGTCAGCTGATTACAGACGCATCGGCATGACAACGTAAGCCGAATCGTCGTTGTCGGACTCTTGCACCAGCGCACTGCTGTTGGAGTCGGACAGGATCAGACGAACCTGCTCGGTGGTCATCACGCCCAGCACGTCGAGCAGATAGCTGACGTTGAAGCCGATTTCCAGGGAGCCGCCGTTGTATTCCACGCCTACTTCTTCTTCCGCTTCTTCCTGCTCCGGGTTGTTGGCCTGGATCTTCAACTGACCGCTGGCCAGTTGCAGACGGATACCGCGGTACTTCTCGTTGGACAGAATCGCGGTACGGCTGAACGCTTCACGCAGCGCCTGACGATCGCCCAGTACCAACTTGTCGCCGCCTTTCGGCAGAACACGCTCGTAGTCCGGGAACTTGCCGTCGACCAGCTTGGAGGTGAAGGTGAATTCGCCGGTGGTCGCGCGGATGTGGTGCTGGCCCAGCACGATGCTGACATTGCCATCCGGCTCGGTGAGCAGACGTGCCAGTTCGAGAATACCTTTACGAGGCACAATCACCTGATGGCGATCCTGCTGGCCGATGTCGGCCTGCATCGAGCACATGGCCAGACGGTGACCGTCGGTGGCCACGGCACGGATCACACCGGTCGACACTTCCAGCAACATGCCGTTGAGGTAATAACGCACGTCTTGCTGGGCCATGGCGAAACTGGTGCGTTCGATCAGACGACGCAGCTTGCTCTGTTCCAGGCTGGTGGTCAGCGAACCCGGGCCTTCTTCCACAGTCGGGAAGTCGTTGGCCGGCAGGGTCGACAGGGTGAAACGGCTACGGCCGGCTTTCACCACCAGCTTCTGCTCGTCGACCTTGATGTCGATCAGCGCATCGTTTGGCAGGCTCTTGCAGATGTCCATCAGCTTGCGCGCAGGCACGGTGATGGAACCCGTTTCAGCCGGCTCCTCGAGTTGCACGCGACCGACCAGCTCGACTTCCAGGTCGGTACCGGTCAGCGACAGTTGCTGGCCATCGACAACCAGCAGCACGTTGGACAGTACCGGCAAGGTCTGTCGGCGCTCGACGACGCCTGCGACCAGTTGCAGGGGTTTCAACAGGGCTTCGCGTTGAATGGTGAAATGCATGGTCTAGTCCCTTGCCTTAATAAGCTGCGCTGGTGTTCATCAAGTGGTCAGTGTACGCAGCAGGTTCTTGTAGTCCTCGCGGATGTCCGCGTCGGATTCCTTAAGTTCATTGATCTTGCGGCAGGCGTGCAACACGGTCGTGTGGTCGCGACCGCCAAACACATCGCCGATTTCCGGCAGGCTGTGGTTGGTCAGTTCCTTGGACAATGCCATGGCCACCTGACGCGGACGAGCGACCGAACGCGAACGGCGCTTGGACAGCAAGTCGGAGATCTTGATCTTGTAGTACTCGGCGACGGTGCGCTGAATGTTATCCACAGAGACCAGTTTGTCCTGCAGCGCCAACAGGTCTTTCAGGGATTCGCGAATCAACTCGATGGTGATGTCGCGGCCCATGAAGTGCGAGTGGGCGATCACGCGTTTCAGCGCGCCTTCCAGCTCACGGACGTTGGAGCGAATGCGCTGGGCAATGAAGAACGCCGCATCGTGTGGCAACTCGACTTTGGCCTGGTCGGCCTTCTTCATCAAGATGGCGACGCGGGTTTCCAGCTCCGGCGGCTCGACGGCAACCGTCAGGCCCCAGCCGAAGCGGGATTTGAGGCGCTCTTCAAGGCCTTCGATTTCTTTCGGGTAGCGGTCACTGGTGAGAATGACCTGCTGGCCACCTTCAAGCAGGGCGTTGAAGGTGTGGAAAAACTCTTCCTGGGAACGTTCCTTGCGGGCGAAGAACTGAATGTCGTCGATCAGCAGGGCGTCCACCGAACGGTAGAAACGCTTGAACTCGTTGATCGCGTTCAGTTGCAGTGCCTTGACCATGTCGGCCACGAAACGCTCGGAATGCAGGTACACGACCTTGGCATTCGGGTTCTTCTTTAATAGATGGTTACCCACCGCGTGCATCAAGTGCGTCTTACCCAGACCCACGCCACCATAAAGGAAGAGCGGGTTGTAGCCGTGCTTGGGATTGTCTGCCACTTGCCAGGCCGCCGCACGGGCGAGCTGGTTGGATTTACCTTCGACGAAGTTTTCGAAGGTGAAGGTGCGGTTGAGGTAGCTGGTGTGCTTGAGCGCGCCTTCGACCTGCACGGTGCGCTGTTCGGCGCGAACCGGGGCCTGTTGCGAAGCGGCACCGGCCATCGGATCGAAGCTGTCGCGGGACGGCTCTTCACTGATTTCTTCGGTTTTCTGCGTCGAACGCTTGGTCGGTGCAGGCGTGGGAGCTGGCGCTGGTGCGCTTGCCGGCGCGGCATTGGTCTGAGCCTGGGACACTTGCGCAGCGGCCAATGGCGCATTCGGTGCGGCACGCGGTGCCGAACTGCGTTTGCTGCCTATTAATAAGGAAAGCGACGGTGCCAGACCGTTGCCATGCTCATCCAGCAGTTCAAGGACGCGCCCCAGGTACTTTTCGTTGACCCAGTCCAGAACAAAACGGTTCGGTGCGTAGACGCGCAACTCGTCGCCTTCGGCTTCGACCTGTAGTGGACGGATCCAGGTGTTGAATTGTTGGGCAGGCAGCTCTTCGCGCAAAAGCTCCACGCACTGCTGCCAAAGTTCCACTGACACGGATATCCCCTAAGTTGAAAGCCGGTGAGGCAAAAACAAGCGGCCATTGTAGCGGCCAGTCGTCCACTTATCCACATGCAGGTTGCCCGGTGGACATGATTTATCAATGCGTTAAACGAGAAAAAGGCGACCGACGGTGTGTGCATAAGCTCTGTGGATAACCGTATCTGAGCACACTGGACAACTGGGGGCGAAACTCGGTGGATAACCATCCTGTGGATAACCACCCATTCCACACACAGGTTATCCGACAGCGCAGCACAGGCTGAACACGGTTTTCCACTGTAGTTGTCATTCTCTGTACATCGCTTGAAACAAGGCCTTGAGCCAGTTATCCACAGACAGTGGTGTTCCTAGCTTTTACAAGCTTTACAGAAAAGCTTTAAATAATTCCCTTCTTTATTTTTATCTCTGGCAAACCGGGTAATCAGGTCCTGGACGCTCTGAAGATCTATTTATAAGGAAACGCTGGTTGGAAATTGACCTATGGACTTGCTTTCTCTAGAATCCCCGGTCTCTTAAAACGGGGGCCATTCCGGCCCGTTGTGGACGAACCAGGTAACACGACATGAAACGTACTTTCCAACCAAGCACTATCAAACGCGCTCGTACCCACGGTTTCCGTGCTCGCATGGCTACCAAGAACGGTCGTGCCGTACTGTCGCGTCGTCGCGCCAAAGGCCGCGCACGTCTGGCAGTTTGATAATCCGGCACTGGAGGTGAGTCAGGACTTCAGTCGGGAAAAGCGTCTGCTTACTCCCCGGCATTTCAAGGCAGTCTTTGACTCCCCTACCGGCAAGGTTCCGGGGAAAAATCTCCTGCTCCTTGCGCGCAACAACGATCTCGATCACCCCCGTCTCGGACTGGTTATCGGGAAAAAGAGTGTAAAACTCTCCGTCGAGCGCAATCGCCTCAAACGTCTGATGCGCGAATCGTTTCGCCTGCACCAGGATTCACTGGTCGGCTGGGACATCGTTATCGTCGCGCGCAAAGGTTTGGGTGACGTAGAAAACCCCGAATTGATTCAGCATTTCGGCAAACTCTGGAAACGTCTGGCACGCAACAAGCCGGCACCAGCAGTCAAAACCGAAACTGTAGGGGTAGACAGTCCAGATGCGTAAACTGGCACTCGTTCCGATCCAGTTTTATCGCTACGCCATTAGTCCCCTGATGGCCAGTCACTGTCGTTTCTACCCCAGTTGTTCTTGCTACGCGTATGAAGCCATCGAAAATCATGGCCTTCTGCGCGGTGGCTGGCTGACCTTTCGTCGTTTAGGTCGCTGTCATCCGTGGAATCCCGGTGGTTATGACCCGGTTCCACCTATCCCTACCTCCCGTTCTTCTTCGATGGCCGAGTAATCATGGATATCAAACGCACGATCCTGATCGTCGCCCTGGCAATCGTGTCCTATGTCATGGTCCTTAAATGGAACCAGGACTATGGCCAGGCTGCCCTGCCGACTCAGAATGTTGCTTCCAGTACGACTACATCCGGTTTGCCGGACACCGCCACTGGCAATAATGCTGCTGCCAGTGACGATATTCCGCGCGCCGCAAGTGATACCAGCGCACCTGCCGAAACGCCGGTCGCCGTCAGCAAGGATCTGATCCAGATCAAGACCGACGTGCTCGATCTCGCGATCGATCCACAAGGCGGTGATGTTGCCCAGCTGACCTTGCCGCTGTATCCACGTCGTCAGGATCGTCCGGACGTTCCGTTCCAGCTGTTCGACAACGGTGGCGAACGTACTTATCTGGCCCAGAGCGGTCTGATTGGCACCAACGGTCCGGATGCAAACCCGGCCGGTCGCCCGATCTACTCCTCGGAGAAGAAGACTTATCAACTGGCTGACGGTCAAGACCAACTGGTCGTCGACCTGAAATTCAGCAAGGACGGCGTCAATTACATCAAGCGTTTCACTCTGAAACGTGGCCTGTATGACGTGACCGTGACTTATCTGATCGACAACCAGAGCGCTCAGCTCTGGTCCGGTTCGATGTTCGCCCAGCTGAAACGCGATGCCAGCGCCGATCCTTCGTCCACAACTGCAACCGGTACCGCGACGTACCTGGGCGCAGCCCTGTGGACAAGTTCCGAGCCGTACAAGAAAGTGTCCATGAAGGACATGGACAAAGCTCAGCTCAAGGAAACCGTCACCGGTGGTTGGGTAGCCTGGCTGCAACACTACTTCGTGACTGCATGGGTTGCTCCGAAGGGCGAAAACAACATCGTCCAGACCCGTAAAGACAGCAAAGGCAACTACATCATCGGTTACACCGGTCCTTCGCTGACCGCTGCACCGGGTGCGAAAGTCGAGACCAGCGCTGTTCTTTACGCCGGTCCGAAAAGCCAGGCGGTGCTGAAAGAGTTGTCCCCAGGTCTGGAACTGACTGTCGACTACGGCATTCTGTGGTTCATTGCCCAGCCAATCTTCTGGCTGTTGCAACATATCCACAGCATCGTCGGCAACTGGGGCTGGTCGATCATCTTCCTGACCATGCTGATCAAAGGGATTTTCTTCCCTCTGTCGGCCGCCAGCTACAAGTCGATGGCCCGCATGCGCGCCGTGGCTCCGAAACTGGCTGCACTGAAAGAGCAACATGGCGATGACCGGCAGAAAATGTCGCAAGCCATGATGGAGCTGTACAAGAAAGAGAAGATCAATCCGCTGGGTGGCTGCTTGCCGATCCTGGTGCAGATGCCGGTTTTCCTTTCCCTGTACTGGGTTCTGCTGGAAAGCGTGGAAATGCGCCAGGCGCCATTCATGCTGTGGATTACCGACCTGTCGATCAAGGATCCGTTCTTCATCCTGCCGATCATCATGGGCGCGACCATGTTCATCCAGCAGCGTCTGAACCCAACACCTCCGGATCCGATGCAGGCCAAGGTGATGAAAATGATGCCAATCATCTTCACCTTCTTCTTCCTGTGGTTCCCGGCGGGTCTGGTGCTGTACTGGGTTGTGAACAACTGCCTGTCGATTGCCCAACAGTGGTACATCACGCGTAAGATCGAAGCGGCGACGAAAAAAGCCGAGGCGTAACTTACTCTGTGGATAACACCACTCAAAACGCCCCCTAGTGGGGCGTTTTGCTATCTGCCATTTTTGTCTGGATACCGGTTTATGAGCGCACCTCGTGAAACCATCGCAGCCGTCGCTACCGCCCAGGGCCGTGGCGGCGTGGGCATCGTTCGAATTTCCGGGCCGCTGGCCAGTGTTGCGGCCAAAGCCATCAGCGGCCGTGAACTGAAACCACGGTTTGCCCACTACGGCCCGTTCTTCAGTGACGATCAACAGGTGCTGGATGAAGGTCTGGCGCTGTATTTCCCCGGGCCGAACTCGTTCACCGGCGAAGATGTACTGGAACTGCAGGGCCACGGTGGCCCGATCGTCCTCGACATGTTGCTCAAGCGTTGTCTGGAACTGGGCTGCCGTCTGGCCCGTCCCGGAGAATTCAGCGAACGCGCCTTCCTCAATGACAAACTCGACCTTGCTCAGGCCGAGGCCATCGCCGACCTGATCGAAGCCAGTTCTGCACAGGCCGCGCGCAACGCCTTGCGCTCCTTGCAAGGTGCGTTTTCCCAACGTGTGCATAACCTCACCGAACAGCTGATCGGCCTGCGGATCTATGTAGAAGCGGCTATCGACTTCCCGGAAGAAGAAATCGATTTTCTCGCCGATGGCCACGTGCTGAGCATGCTCGACAAGGTTCGTAACGAGTTATCCACCGTATTGCGCGAAGCCGGGCAGGGCGCGTTGCTGCGGGACGGTATGACCGTGGTGATCGCCGGTCGTCCGAATGCCGGTAAATCCAGCCTGCTGAATGCGCTGGCCGGTCGTGAAGCCGCGATCGTGACCGAAATCGCCGGCACCACTCGGGATATCTTGCGCGAACATATCCACATCGACGGCATGCCGTTGCACGTTGTGGACACCGCCGGTCTGCGTGATACCGATGACCATGTGGAAAAGATCGGCGTTGAACGAGCATTGAAAGCCATTGGCGAGGCTGATCGAGTGCTGCTGGTAGTCGACGCCACTGCGCCAGAGGCCGCCGATCCGTTCGCCTTGTGGCCGGAATTCCTCGAAACCCGGCCGGATCCGGCGAAGGTCACATTGATCCGCAACAAAGCCGATCTGACTGGCGAAGCCATTGCCCTGGAAGTCAGTGACGATGGCCATGTGACGATCAGCCTGAGCGCCAAATCTGCGGGAGAAGGTCTGGATCTGCTGCGTGATCACCTCAAAGCCTGCATGGGTTACGAGCAAACCTCGGAAAGCAGCTTCAGCGCACGACGCCGGCACCTGGAAGCCCTGCGTCATGCCAGTGATGCCCTGGAACATGGACGTGCCCAGCTGACGTTGGCGGGTGCTGGTGAACTGCTGGCCGAAGACCTGCGTCAGGCCCAGCAGTCCCTTGGGGAAATCACCGGAGCGTTCAGCTCGGATGATCTGCTGGGACGGATCTTTTCCAGCTTCTGCATCGGTAAATAAGCCTTCCGTTGTCCACAGACAGGTCCGTTTGCGACCTGTCTGTTCTCCCTCCCTCGTATTTCCTTCCTCCAGTGCCGGACAGATTCCTGTTCCTGAGCGGATTTTCTGTGTCCGCGATTCCTTCATTCACCCGATTTCTGTGGATTAAGCCCTGTGAATAACTGCCACTGAGGGCAGTTGATAACAGGACCTGAAAGCTGAACATAACTACCTCTGTGGATAACCTACCCTTTCATCCACAGGCTTACACCGGTTATCCAACGGCCTCATGGCGACATGGCCACAGGGTTTTGAATCTTTGTACACATTGAAAATAAAGGCCTGTGTAAATCTATCCACAGAAATCATGGGCAGTAAGAATAAGCTTTAAAACAAAGGTTTTATAAATTTCTCTCTTTTTTATTCTTTTAACCGCGAGTTCTCCACAGCTGGTTAAATTTTGTGCAAAGGGTTCTTTAGGAAGGGCGAAGTCCCTATACTTGCCGACCAGGTCCAGAAACCTGATCTCAAACTATTCCTGAATTACCTACTTAAGCAGGCACGAGGTGCGTGGTGGATTTCCCTTCCCGTTTTGAAGTGATCGTCATCGGCGGCGGTCATGCCGGTACCGAGGCAGCACTGGCCTCAGCACGCATGGGTGCAAAAACCCTTCTGCTGACGCACAACGTGGAAACCCTCGGTGCCATGAGTTGCAACCCGGCTATCGGTGGCATCGGCAAAAGCCATCTGGTCAAGGAAATCGACGCCCTCGGCGGCGCGATGGCCATGGCCACCGATCTGGGCGGTATCCAGTTTCGCGTGTTGAACAGCCGCAAAGGCCCGGCCGTACGGGCGACCCGTGCGCAAGCCGACCGGATTTTGTACAAAGCCGCTGTCCGCGAAATACTGGAAAACCAGCCGAACCTGTGGATATTTCAACAAGCCGCTGACGACCTGATCGTCGAGCAGGAACAGGTACGCGGTGTCGTCACGCAAATGGGTCTGCGTTTCTTCGCCGATTCCGTGGTTTTGACCACCGGTACGTTCCTGGGCGGACTTATCCACATCGGCTTGCAGAATTTTTCCGGTGGTCGCGCCGGTGATCCACCATCGATCGCCCTGGCGCATCGTCTGCGTGAATTGCCGCTGCGTGTCGGTCGCCTGAAAACCGGTACGCCACCACGTATCGACGGCAAGTCTGTGGATTTCTCGGTGATGACCGAGCAGCCAGGCGATACGCCGATCCCGGTGATGTCGTTCATGGGCAACAAGGAACAACATCCACGGCAAGTCAGTTGCTGGATTACCCACACCAACGCCCGCACCCACGAAATCATTGCCGCGAACCTCGATCGCTCGCCGATGTATTCCGCTGCAGGCGAAATCGAAGGCATTGGTCCGCGTTATTGCCCGTCGATCGAAGACAAGATTCACCGATTTGCCGACAAGGAAAGCCATCAGGTGTTCATCGAGCCGGAAGGCCTGACCACCCATGAGCTTTATCCGAACGGGATATCCACAAGCTTGCCGTTCGACGTGCAATTGCAGATCGTGCAATCGATCCGCGGCATGGAAAACGCGCACATCGTGCGTCCGGGTTATGCGATCGAGTACGACTACTTCGATCCGCGCGACCTGAAGTACAGCCTGGAAACCAAGGTGATCGGCGGTCTGTTCTTCGCTGGCCAGATCAACGGCACCACCGGTTACGAAGAAGCCGGTGCGCAGGGTTTGCTCGCCGGTGCCAACGCTGCATTGCGTGCGAAAGGCAAAGAAGCCTGGTGCCCGCGTCGCGACGAAGCCTACATTGGGGTATTGGTCGACGACCTGATCACCCTCGGTACCCAAGAGCCGTACCGCATGTTCACTTCCCGTGCCGAGTACCGCCTGATCCTGCGTGAGGACAACGCCGACCTGCGTCTGACCGAAAAAGGTCGCGAACTGGGCCTGGTCGATGACGCGCGCTGGGCAGCGTTCTGCAAGAAACGCGAAAGCATCGAAATCGAAGAGCAACGCCTGAAAAGCACCTGGGTTCGCCCGGGCACCCCGCAGGGCGATGCGATTGCCGACAAATTCGGCACGCCGCTGACTCACGAATACAACTTGCTCAATCTCTTGAGCCGTCCGGAAATCGACTACGCTGGTCTGGTCGAAGTGACCGGGCAGGGCGCCGAAGATCCACAGGTCGCCGAACAGGTCGAGATCAAGACCAAGTACGCCGGTTACATCGATCGCCAACAGGACGAAATCGCCCGTCTGCGCGCCAGTGAAGACACGAAACTGCCTGTGGATATCGATTACGCCAACATTTCCGGTCTCTCCAAGGAGATCCAGAGCAAGCTGGGTGCCACGCGTCCCGAGACGCTGGGCCAGGCTTCGCGGATCCCCGGTGTGACCCCGGCAGCGATCTCGCTGTTGATGATTCATTTGAAAAAACGCGGCGCGGGCCGTCAGTTGGAGCAAAGCGCTTGAGTTCTAAGGTCACTTCGCAACACGCCGAAGAGTTATCCACAGGAGCCCGCGAGCTCGGTGTCAATCTCACTGAAACCCAGCACGAACTGCTGCTGGGTTATCTGGCCCTGTTGATCAAATGGAACCAGGCCTACAACCTGACTGCCGTTCGAGATCCGGACGAAATGGTTTCCCGCCACTTGCTCGATAGCCTCAGCGTAATGTCGTTCATCGAAAACGGCCGCTGGTTGGATGTCGGCAGCGGCGGCGGTATGCCGGGGATCCCTCTGGCGATCCTGAATCCGGACTCTCAGGTGACCTGTCTGGACAGCAACGGCAAGAAAACCCGCTTCCTGACCCAGGTCAAACTCGAACTCAAACTGGATAACCTGCAAGTTATCCACAGTCGCGTCGAAGCCTTCCAGCCTGCACAGCCGTTCAACGGGATCATTTCCCGGGCGTTCAGCAGCATGGAGAACTTCACCAACTGGACTCGCCACCTCGGCGACGCCGACACGCGCTGGCTGGCAATGAAGGGCGTCCATCCGGCGGATGAGCTGGTAGCATTGCCGGCAGACTTCAAACTCGATAGCGAACACGCCCTGGCCGTACCCGGTTGCCAAGGCCAACGCCATCTGCTGATACTGCGCCGCACGGCATGATTGGGAACACAAGCAAGAATGGCTAAGGTATTCGCGATAGCGAACCAGAAGGGTGGTGTGGGCAAGACCACCACCTGCATCAACCTCGCAGCATCCCTGGTCGCGACCAAGCGCCGGGTGCTGTTGATCGATCTCGATCCACAGGGCAACGCCACCATGGGTAGCGGTGTGGATAAGCATGGCCTGGAAAACTCGGTCTATGACCTGCTGATCGGCGAATGCGATCTGGCCCAGGCAATGCACTACTCCGAACATGGCGGCTATCAACTGCTGCCGGCCAACCGTGACCTGACGGCGGCCGAAGTGGTGTTGCTGGAAATGCAGATGAAAGAAAGCCGTCTGCGCAGCGCGCTGGCGCCGATCCGCGAGAACTACGATTACATTCTGATCGACTGCCCGCCGTCACTGTCGATGCTCACGCTGAACGCACTGGTCGCCGCTGACGGGGTCATTATCCCCATGCAGTGCGAGTACTTTGCGCTCGAAGGTCTGAGCGACCTTGTGGATAACATCAAGCGCATCGCTGAACTGCTGAACCCGAACCTGAAAGTCGAAGGCCTGTTGCGGACCATGTACGACCCGCGTCTGAGCCTGATGAACGACGTTTCAGCCCAGCTCAAGGAACACTTCGGCGATCAACTGTACGACACGGTGATCCCGCGCAACATTCGTCTGGCCGAAGCACCAAGCTACGGCATGCCGGCGCTGGCCTACGACAAGCAATCGCGTGGCGCGCTGGCCTATCTGGCCCTGGCGGGCGAGATGGTTCGCCGTCAGCGCAAAAATTCACGCACCGCCGCTGCCCAGCCAACTTAAGGAATCCCCATGGCCGTCAAGAAACGAGGTCTCGGACGAGGACTGGATGCGCTGTTGAGCGGTCCGACTGTCAGCTCGCTGGAAGAACAAGCGGCGCAGGCTGACAGCCGCGAGTTGCAGCACCTGCCGCTGGACCTGCTGCAGCGCGGCAAGTATCAGCCACGCCGGGACATGGATCCGCAGGCGCTGGAAGAGCTGGCGCAATCGATCAAGGCCCAGGGCGTGATGCAGCCGATCGTGGTTCGCCCGATTGGTGGTGGTCGTTTTGAAATCATTGCCGGCGAGCGTCGCTGGCGCGCGAGTCAACAAGCCGGGCAGGAAACCATCCCGGCGATGGTGCGCGATGTGCCGGATGAAACGGCAATCGCCATTGCGCTGATCGAGAACATCCAGCGCGAAGACCTGAACCCGATCGAAGAGGCGGTAGCCCTGCAGCGCTTGCAGCAGGAATTCCAGCTCACTCAGCAACAGGTTGCCGAGGCTGTGGGCAAGTCCCGCGTCACCGTGGCCAACCTGTTGCGCCTGATTGCGCTGCCGGAAGTCATCAAGACCATGTTGTCCCATGGCGACCTGGAGATGGGTCATGCCCGTGCATTGCTCGGTCTGCCGGACAATCAGCAGGTGGAAGGGGCGCGACATGTTGTCGCACGCGGTCTTACCGTGCGCCAAACTGAGGCACTGGTTCGCCAATGGTTGAGTGGCAAACCGGAGCCGGTAGAGCCTGCCAAACCTGACCCGGATATCGCCCGCCTCGAACAGCGTCTGGCCGAGCGCCTGGGCTCTGCGGTGCAGATCCGCCACGGGAAGAAGGGCAAGGGTCAGCTGGTGATCGGATACAACTCCCTCGATGAGCTTCAAGGTGTGCTCGCACACATCCGCTGAAACAATTCCTCTTGTAGCGCGCAGTCGGAAATCACTACCTGACAGTTGAATAGGGGCAGAACCGCCCCTATACTCTGCGCGCATTTTGTCGGCACAAATTATGCCAAGTTATTGAATTTCGGCAGCCGACCATTGGAGAGCAATAGTGATGGAAACCCGCAAGCCAAACCGCCTGCCGTTCCATCGCCTGGCGGTTTTTCCGGTGTTAATGGCTCAATTTGTCATTTTGCTCATTGCCGCTTTGGCGCTCTGGCAATGGCACGGAGTCGTTGCCGGATACTCGGGACTTTGCGGAGGCCTGATAGCCTTGCTGCCCAATGTTTATTTCGCTCACAAGGCATTTCGGTTTTCCGGCGCCCGAGCAGCCCAGTCCATCGTCCGGTCTTTCTATGCCGGCGAGGCAGGCAAACTGATTTTGACGGCAGTGCTGTTTGCACTGGTGTTTGCAGGTGTGAAGCCACTGGCGCCGATCGCTGTATTCGGCGCCTTCGTGCTGACTCAGTCGGTCAGCTGGTTCGCTCCCCTGCTGATGAGAACAAGACTTTCGAGACCTTAGGGCGTTTGAGGCAACCATGGCAGAAACAACCGCTTCGGGCTATATCCAGCACCACTTGCAGAACCTGACCTTCGGTCAGCTACCCAACGGCGGCTGGGGCTTTGCCCACACCGCAGCAGAAGCCAAGGAAATGGGCTTCTGGGCTTTCCACGTCGATACCCTCGGCTGGTCGGTCGCGCTGGGTCTGATCTTCGTCATTCTTTTCCGCATGGCGGCCAAGAAGGCGACTTCCGGTCAGCCGGGTGCACTGCAGAACTTCGTTGAAGTCCTGGTCGAATTCGTCGATGGCAGCGTGAAAGACAGCTTCCATGGCCGTAGCCCGGTGATCGCACCGCTGGCACTGACCATCTTCGTCTGGGTGTTCCTGATGAACGCCGTCGACCTGGTACCGGTCGACTGGATTCCTCAGCTGGCCATCCTGATCTCCGGCGACCACCACATCCCGTTCCGCGCCGTGTCGACTACCGACCCGAACGCGACCCTGGGCATGGCGTTCTCGGTTTTCGCACTGATCATTTTCTATAGCATCAAGGTCAAGGGCATCGGCGGTTTCATCGGCGAACTGACCCTGCACCCGTTCGGCAGCAAGAACATCTTCGTTCAGGCCCTGCTGATCCCGGTGAACTTCCTGCTGGAATTCGTGACCCTGATCGCCAAACCGATCTCTCTGGCTCTGCGTCTGTTCGGCAACATGTATGCCGGCGAGCTGGTGTTCATCCTGATCGCTGTGATGTTCGGCAGCGGCCTGCTCTGGCTCAGCGGCCTGGGCGTTGTCCTGCAGTGGGCGTGGGCTGTGTTCCACATCCTGATCATCACCCTGCAGGCGTTCATCTTCATGATGCTGACCATCGTCTACCTGTCGATGGCGCACGAAGAAAACCATTAAGACCAGTCTCGACTAGTCTGATGTCCTTCCCGGTCAAACGGGAAGGGGCTCCTCACGGGGCACCATGAAACGATTTGTTTTACCGCTTTAATCTAAAAAACCTAAACCATACGACGTAAAAGTCGGGAGGAAAGATGGAAACTGTAGTTGGTCTAACCGCTATCGCTGTTGCACTGTTGATCGGCCTGGGCGCACTGGGTACCGCAATTGGTTTCGGCCTGCTGGGCGGCAAGTTCCTGGAAGGCGCAGCGCGTCAGCCAGAAATGGTTCCAATGCTGCAAGTTAAAATGTTCATCGTTGCCGGTCTGCTCGACGCCGTAACCATGATCGGTGTTGGTATCGCTCTGTTCTTCACCTTTGCGAACCCGTTCGTTGGTCAGATCGCTGGCTAATCATTCGGATCTCCGAGTGATTTGGTGTGATGGACAACGTAACTGCGAGGTGTTGGCGTGAACATTAATGCGACCCTGATTGGCCAGTCCGTTGCGTTCCTGATTTTTGTACTGTTCTGCATGAAGTTCGTATGGCCTCCGGTCATCGCAGCTCTGCACGAACGTCAAAAGAAGATCGCTGATGGTCTGGACGCTGCCAGCCGTGCAGCTCGCGACCTGGAGTTGGCCCAAGAGAAAGCGGGTCAGCAACTGCGCGAAGCGAAAGCTCAGGCAGCTGAAATCATCGAGCAAGCCAAGAAACGCGGTAACCAGATTGTCGAAGAGGCCGTTGAAAAGGCCCGCGTCGACGCTGACCGTGTGAAGGTTCAGGCTCAAGCCGAGATCGAACAGGAACTGAACAGTGTCAAAGACAAGCTGCGCGCCCAAGTGGGCTTGCTGGCTGTCGGCGGCGCCGAGAAGATCCTGGGTGCCACAATCGATCAAAACGCGCACGCAGAGCTGGTTAACCAACTGGCTGCTGAAATCTAAGCGAGGGCGATCATGGCAGAACTGACCACGTTGGCCCGACCTTACGCTAAGGCGGCCTTCGAGCACGCTCAGGCCCACCAGCAACTGGCCAATTGGTCAGCCATGCTCGGCCTGGCAGCAGCGGTGTCGCAAGACGACACCATGCAGCGCGTGCTCAAGGCCCCGCGACTGACGAGCGCAGAAAAGGCCGCCACGTTCATTGACGTGTGCGGCGACAAGTTTGATGCCAAGGCACAGAACTTCATCAATGTCGTTGCCGAAAACGACCGTCTCCCGCTTCTGCCGGAGATCGCCGCTCTTTTCGACCTGTACAAGGCCGAGCAAGAGAAATCGGTAGACGTTGAAGTGACCAGTGCTTTTGCATTGAACCAAGAACAGCAAGACAAACTCGCCAAGGTTCTCAGTGCACGACTCAACCGGGAAGTGCGCCTGCAAGTCGAGGAAGACAGCTCCCTTATCGGGGGTGTGGTCATCCGCGCCGGCGACCTGGTTATCGATGGCTCGATTCGCGGCAAAATCGCGAAACTTGCCGAAGCATTGAAATCTTGAGTTTGAAGGGGCAGCAGAGCAATGCAGCAACTCAATCCTTCCGAAATAAGTGAAATTATCAAGGGCCGCATCGAAAAGCTCGATGTGACCTCCCAAGCCCGTAACGAAGGCACTGTCGTCAGCGTATCTGACGGTATCGTGCGGATTCACGGTCTGGCCGACGTCATGTACGGCGAGATGATCGAGTTTCCGGGCGGCGTCTACGGTATGGCCCTCAACCTGGAGCAAGACTCCGTAGGTGCCGTTGTACTGGGCGCGTACACCAGTCTGGCTGAAGGCATGAGCGCCAAGTGCACCGGCCGCATCCTCGAAGTTCCGGTTGGTAAGGAACTGCTGGGTCGCGTTGTCGACGCACTGGGTAACCCTGTTGACGGCAAAGGTCCACTGGGCAACACCGAGACCGACGCGGTCGAGAAAGTTGCTCCGGGCGTGATCTGGCGTAAGTCGGTAGACCAGCCTGTACAGACTGGCTACAAGGCTGTCGATGCCATGATCCCTGTCGGCCGTGGCCAGCGTGAGCTGATCATCGGTGACCGTCAGATCGGTAAAACCGCTCTGGCGATCGACGCGATCATCAACCAGAAAGACAGCGGCATTTTCTGCGTCTACGTGGCAATCGGTCAGAAGCAATCGACCATCGCCAACGTGGTTCGCAAGCTGGAAGAAAACGGTGCACTGGCTAACACCATCATCGTTGCAGCGAGCGCCTCGGAATCTGCAGCACTGCAATTCCTGGCTCCGTACTCCGGTTGCACCATGGGTGAATTCTTCCGCGACCGCGGTGAAGACGCGCTGATCGTCTATGACGATCTGTCCAAGCAAGCAGTGGCTTACCGCCAGATTTCCCTGCTGCTGCGCCGTCCACCAGGCCGTGAAGCTTACCCAGGCGACGTGTTCTATCTCCACTCCCGTCTGCTGGAGCGTGCATCCCGCGTTTCGGAAGAGTACGTAGAGAAGTTCACCAACGGCGCAGTGACCGGCAAAACCGGTTCCCTGACCGCACTGCCGATCATCGAAACCCAGGCTGGCGACGTTTCCGCGTTCGTTCCGACCAACGTGATTTCCATCACCGACGGTCAGATCTTCCTGGAATCGGCCATGTTCAACTCGGGCATCCGCCCTGCAGTGAACGCCGGTGTTTCGGTATCCCGTGTGGGTGGTGCCGCTCAGACCAAGATCATCAAGAAGCTGTCCGGTGGTATCCGTACCGCTCTGGCTCAGTACCGTGAACTGGCGGCATTCGCCCAGTTCGCTTCTGACCTGGACGAAGCGACCCGCAAGCAACTTGAGCATGGTCAGCGCGTTACCGAGCTGATGAAGCAGAAGCAATACGCGCCAATGTCGATCGCCGACATGTCGCTGTCGCTGTATGCCGCTGAGCGTGGGTTCCTGACTGACATTGAAATCGCCAAGATTGGCAGCTTCGAACAAGCGCTGATTGCTTTCTTCAACCGCGATCACGCCGATTTGATGGCGAAGATCAACGTTAAAGGTGACTTCAATGACGAAATCGACGCTGGCCTGAAGGCTGGTATCGAGAAGTTCAAGGCCACCCAAACCTGGTAAGCCGCAGCGGGAGCCGCAAGGCTCCCGCTTGCTAACCTGATAGGTGTTACATGGCAGGCGCAAAAGAGATTCGCAGTAAGATTGCGAGCATCAAAAGCACGCAAAAAATTACCAGCGCCATGGAAAAAGTGGCGGTCAGCAAAATGCGCAAGGCACAAATGCGCATGGCTGCTAGCCGTCCTTATGCGGAGCGTATCCGCCAGGTAATTGGGCATCTGGCCAACGCCAACCCGGAATACCGCCACCCGTTCATGATCGATCGCGAAGTAAAGCGCGTCGGTTATGTCGTGGTGAGCAGTGACCGTGGTCTGTGCGGCGGCTTGAACACCAACCTGTTCAAGGCCCTGGTCAAGGACATGGCGGTAAACCGCGAAAACGGCGTCGAGATCGATCTGTGTGTCGTTGGTAGCAAGGGTGCGGCCTTTTTCCGCAACTTCGGCGGTAACGTCGTTGCAGCTATCAGCCACCTGGGTGAAGAGCCGTCGATCAATGATCTGATCGGCAGCGTCAAGGTGATGCTGGATGCCTACCTGGACGGCCGTATCGACCGCCTGTCCGTGGTATCCAACAAGTTCATCAACACCATGACGCAACAGCCTACCGTGGAGCAGTTGATTCCATTGGTGGCGACCCCGGATCAAGAACTCAAGCACCACTGGGACTACCTCTACGAACCAGACGCCAAAGAGCTGCTTGACGGCTTGATGGTGCGTTACGTGGAGTCGCAGGTGTACCAGGCGGTGGTCGAGAACAACGCGGCTGAACAGGCTGCGCGGATGATCGCGATGAAGAACGCTACCGACAACGCCGGTGATTTGATCAGCGATTTGCAGCTGATCTACAACAAGGCGCGTCAGGCTGCGATCACCCAAGAGATCTCGGAAATCGTCGGCGGCGCTGCCGCGGTTTAACGGTTCAAATATTCAGAGGATCCAGCTATGAGTAGCGGACGTATCGTTCAAATCATCGGCGCCGTTATCGACGTGGAATTTCCACGCGACAGCGTACCGAGCATCTACGACGCCTTGAAGGTTCAAGGCGCCGAAACCACTCTGGAAGTTCAGCAGCAGCTGGGCGACGGCGTGGTTCGTACCATTGCGATGGGCTCCACCGAAGGCTTGAAGCGCGGTCTGGACGTCAACAACACTGGCGCAGCCATCTCCGTACCGGTCGGTAAAGCGACTCTGGGCCGGATCATGGACGTACTGGGCAACCCGATCGACGAAGCTGGCCCGATCGGCGAAGAAGAGCGCTGGGGTATCCACCGCGCCGCTCCTTCCTTCGCTGAACAGGCCGGTGGCAACGAGCTGCTGGAAACTGGCATCAAGGTTATCGACCTGGTTTGCCCGTTCGCCAAGGGCGGTAAAGTCGGTCTGTTCGGTGGTGCCGGTGTAGGCAAGACCGTAAACATGATGGAACTGATCCGTAACATCGCCATCGAGCACAGCGGTTATTCCGTGTTCGCCGGTGTGGGTGAGCGTACTCGTGAGGGTAACGACTTCTACCACGAGATGAAGGACTCCAACGTTCTCGACAAGGTAGCCCTGGTCTACGGTCAGATGAACGAGCCACCGGGAAACCGTCTGCGCGTAGCGCTGACCGGTCTGACCATGGCCGAGAAGTTCCGTGACGAAGGTAACGACGTTCTGCTGTTCGTCGACAACATCTATCGTTACACCCTGGCCGGTACCGAAGTATCCGCACTGCTGGGCCGTATGCCTTCGGCAGTAGGTTACCAGCCGACCCTGGCTGAAGAGATGGGCGTGCTGCAAGAGCGCATCACTTCGACCAAGCAAGGTTCGATTACTTCGATCCAGGCCGTATACGTACCAGCGGACGACTTGACTGACCCGTCGCCAGCGACCACGTTTGCTCACCTGGACGCCACCGTCGTTCTGTCCCGTGACATCGCTTCCCTGGGTATCTACCCGGCGGTAGACCCACTGGACTCGACTTCGCGTCAGCTGGACCCGAACGTGATCGGCAATGATCACTACGAGACCGCTCGTGGTGTTCAGTACGTGCTGCAGCGTTACAAAGAGCTGAAGGACATCATCGCGATCCTGGGTATGGACGAGCTGTCGGAAGCCGACAAGCAGTTGGTAAACCGTGCTCGTAAGATCCAGCGCTTCTTGTCGCAGCCGTTCTTCGTGGCTGAAGTCTTCACCGGTGCTTCGGGTAAATACGTTTCCCTGAAAGACACCATTGCTGGCTTCAAAGGCATCCTCAACGGTGACTACGACCACCTGCCAGAACAAGCGTTCTACATGGTCGGCGGCATCGAAGAAGCGATCGAGAAAGCCAAGAAACTGTAATCCAGGCGCCCGGCAACGGGCGCTAATTTAGGTTGAGGCAATCAGATGGCTATGACAGTCCATTGCGACATCGTCAGCGCGGAAGGAGAAATCTTTTCCGGCCTGGTCGAGATGGTGATTGCGCACGGTGCTCTGGGTGATCTTGGTATCGCTCTGGGCCACGCGCCGCTGATCACTAATCTGAAGCCAGGTCCGATCCGCCTGATCAAGCAAGGCGGGGAAGCCGAGGTGTTCTACATCTCCGGTGGTTTCCTCGAGGTTCAGCCGAACATGGTCAAGGTGCTTGCCGATACCGTGCAACGTGCCGCCGACCTGGATGAAGCTCAGGCTCAAGCAGCTCTCAAGGCTGCCGAAGCTGCTCTGCATGAGAAGAGCGCAGATTTCGACTACGGAGCTGCGTCCGCACGTCTGGCCGAGGCTGCAGCTCAGCTGCGCACCGTCCAGCAGATCCGCAAGAAGTTTGGCGGTTAATCCGTCAGCCACTTGTTGTGCGATTGATAAAAAAGGGTAGCCTCGGCTACCCTTTTTTCTTTTCAGAATTCCCGAAACCCGGTCGCAGTTGCTGACCACCCAGGATTGGTAGCCAGTCATGTCTCTTGAAATCGTTATCCTCGCGGCCGGTCAAGGCACCCGCATGCGTTCCGCGCTGCCAAAAGTGCTGCACCCGATTGCCGGCGACTCCATGCTCGGCCATGTTATCCACAGTGCCCGCCAACTTGATCCCCAACGCATTCACGTGGTCATCGGCCATGGTGCCGATGTCGTGCGTGAACGTCTGGCCGCCGATGATCTCAATTTCGTATTGCAGGACAAGCAGCTGGGCACCGGTCATGCGACTGCCCAGGCTGTGCCGTTCATCACCGCCGATACCGTTCTGATTCTCTACGGCGACGTGCCGCTGATCGAAGTCGAGACCCTGCAGCGTCTGCTCAAACACGTCGTGCCCGGGCAGATGGGCTTGCTCACCGTCGAGCTGGACGATCCGACCGGTTATGGCCGCATCGTGCGCGATGCCGACGGCAAGGTTGCCGCCATCGTCGAACACAAGGACGCCAGCGAAGCGCAACGGGCGATCACTGAAGGCAACACCGGCATCCTGGCAGTGCCGGCCAATCGTCTGGCGGACTGGATGAGTCGCCTGTCGAACAACAACGCTCAGGGCGAGTACTACCTGACCGACGTGATCGAGATGGCGGTCAGCGATGGCCTGACCGTCGCCACCGAACAACCTCACGATCCGATGGAAGTGCAGGGCGCCAATGATCGCAAACAGCTCTCCGAGCTGGAGCGTCATTACCAGCTGCGCGCCGGTCGTCGCCTGATGGCTCAGGGTGTCACCCTGCGCGATCCGGCCCGTTTCGATGTGCGAGGCGAAGTGACCGTCGGTCGCGATGTGCTGATCGACATCAACGTGATTCTCGAAGGCAAGGTTGTCATAGAGGACGATGTGATCATCGGCCCGAACTGCGTGATCAAGGACAGCACCCTGCGCAAAGGCGTGGTGGTCAAGGCCAACAGCCATATCGAAGGCGCGGTGCTGGGCGAAGGCAGCGATGCCGGCCCGTTTGCCCGTCTGCGTCCGGGCACTGTGCTGGAGGCCCGCGCCCATGTGGGTAACTTCGTCGAACTGAAAAACGCGCGCATGGGCGAGGGCGCCAAGGCCGGGCACCTGACTTACCTGGGCGATGCCGAGATCGGTGCACGCACCAACATCGGCGCCGGCACCATCACTTGCAACTACGATGGCGCCAACAAGTGGAAAACCGTGTTGGGCGAGGATGTGTTCATCGGTTCCAACAACTCGCTGGTGGCGCCTGTGGATATCTCTGCCGGTGCAACTACTGCAGCCGGCTCGACCATCACTCAGAATGTGGATAACGCGCAATTGGCTGTTGGCCGGGCGCGGCAGAAGAACATCGATGGCTGGAAGCGGCCTGAGAAGATCAAGAAGAGCTGAGTTATCCACAATTCTCAAATTAAAAAAGACCGCTGCCAGCGGTCTTTTTTTGGGCACCGACTTGACGATTCGCAGCTGATAGGTTTTGATTGCTTCCGTTATCTTTCGAATCGAAACTTAATTAGCCATGTCGAAACGCAACACACCTCAGCGCCGTCACAACATTCTGTCTTTACTCAATGAGCTGGGCGAAGTGAGTGTGGATGAACTGGCCAAGCGCTTCGAAACTTCGGAAGTTACGATTCGCAAGGATCTCGCCGCTCTGGAAAGTCATGGCTTGCTGCTGCGTCGCTATGGTGGCGCGATCACCATGCCCCAGGAACTGGTGGCGGACGTCAGTCAAAACGTTTCCAAATACAAACAGGCGATTGCCCGCGCCGCCGTCACACGCATCCGCGAGCACGCCCGCATCATCATCGACAGCGGCAGCACCACCGCCGCGATGATTCCCGAGCTCGGCCAACAGCCGGGGCTGGTGGTGATGACCAACTCTCTGCATGTGGCCAACGCCCTGAGTGAACTCGAGCACGAGCCTGTGCTGCTGATGACCGGTGGCACCTGGGATCCGCACTCGGAATCCTTTCAGGGCCAGGTCGCCGAGCAGGTACTACGCTCTTACGACTTCGACCAGTTGTTTATCGGTGCCGATGGCATCGACCTGGTGCGTGGCACCACCACCTTCAATGAATTGCTCGGCCTCAGCCGGGTGATGGCGGAAGTGGCGCGGGAAGTGATCGTGATGGTCGAGGCCGACAAGATCGGCCGCAAGATTCCCAACCTGGAGCTGCCATGGAGCAGCGTCCATACCCTAATTACCGATGATCGCCTGCCCCTGGATGCGCGCGATCAGATTCAGGCTCGCGGTATCAACTTGATTTGCGCGACTGTCAGTCAGGAGAAATAAGCATGTGTGGAATTGTCGGCGCGGTAGCTGAACGTAATATCACCGCCATTCTGGTCGAAGGCCTCAAACGCCTCGAATACAGGGGCTATGACAGTGCCGGTGTTGCGGTGTACACCAATGACGGCGCTCTGGAACGCACTCGTCGTGTCGGCAAAGTCAGCGAACTCGACGCGGCGCTGGCCGAACATCCGCTGGTTGGCCGTCTCGGTATTGCCCACACCCGCTGGGCCACCCATGGTGCGCCGAGCGAGCGCAATGCTCACCCGCATTTCTCCGGTGACGTCGCTGTCGTGCACAACGGCATCATCGAAAACCATGAGGCGCTGCGTGAACAACTGAAGGCACTGGGCTACGTGTTCACCTCGGACACTGACACCGAAGTCATCGCTCACCTGCTGACTGAAAAACTCAAGACCTTGCCGGACCTGTCGGACGCTCTGAAGGCTGCGGTCAAGGAGCTGCATGGCGCTTACGGTCTGGCGGTTATCCACGCAAAGCAACCGGATCGACTGGTTGCTGCTCGCAGCGGCAGCCCGCTGGTGATCGGTCTGGGCCTGGGCGAAAACTTCCTCGCTTCCGATCAACTGGCCCTGCGTCAGGTCACCGACCGTTTCATGTACCTGGAAGAGGGCGATATCGCCGAAATCCAGCGGGACAAGGTGCAGATCTGGGACGTGACCGGCAAAGCCGTCGAGCGCCAGACCGTCCAGTACACGGATGGTGCGGAAGCCGCCGACAAAGGCGAGTTCCGTCATTACATGCTCAAGGAAATCCACGAGCAGCCGTCCGTGGTGCAGCGCACCCTGGAAGGCCGATTGAGTGCGAATCAGGTGCTGGTGCAGGCTTTCGGTCCACAAGCTGCTGAACTGTTCGCCAAAGTGCGCAACGTACAGATCGTGGCGTGTGGTACCAGCTATCACGCGGGCATGGTTGCCCGTTACTGGCTCGAAGAGCTGGCCGGGATTCCGTGCCAGGTCGAGGTCGCCAGTGAATTCCGCTACCGCAAGGTGGTGGTGCAGCCGGACACCCTGTTCGTCACCATCTCCCAGTCCGGCGAAACCGCCGACACCCTGGCCGCCCTGCGCAACGCCAAGGAACTGGGCTTCCTCGCCAGTCTGGCGATCTGCAACGTCGGCATCAGTTCGCTGGTGCGCGAATCCGACCTGACCCTGCTGACCCAGGCTGGTCGTGAAATCGGCGTGGCCTCGACCAAGGCCTTCACTACGCAACTGGTCGGTCTGCTGCTGCTGACCCTGTCTCTGGGCCAGGTGCGCGGTACATTGGGCAAAGGCGTTGAAGCCACGCTGGTCGAAGAACTGCGTCGTCTGCCAACTCGTCTGGGCGAAGCGCTGGCGATGGACAGCACGGTGGAAAAAATCGCAGAGCTGTTCGCCGAGAAAAACCACACGCTGTTCCTGGGCCGTGGCGCGCAATTTCCGGTGGCGATGGAAGGGGCCTTGAAGCTCAAGGAAATCTCGTACATCCACGCCGAAGCCTATCCAGCTGGCGAGCTGAAACACGGCCCGCTGGCGCTTGTGGATAACGACATGCCGGTGGTGACCGTCGCGCCGAACAACGAACTGCTGGAGAAGCTGAAGTCCAACCTGCAGGAAGTCCGCGCCCGCGGTGGCGAACTGATCGTGTTCGCCGACGAAAAAGCCGGGATGACCAATGGCGAAGGCACCCACGTAGTGCAGATGCCGCACATCCACGACATCCTGTCGCCGATCCTCTACACCATTCCGCTGCAACTACTGTCGTACTACGTTGCGGTGCTCAAGGGCACGGACGTGGATCAGCCGCGTAACCTGGCGAAGTCGGTGACGGTGGAGTGATGGGCTGCACAAGAGCGCGAATTATTCGCGCTCTTGTGCAGAACACAGATACACCGCAGCAATTCCTACAGAAAATCCGGAAAAAAAATCCGCTAACTACACCCATTAATGAAATCTCCTACATTACTCAAGGCTAGGTAATTAAAGGCTTTGAGCGTAATCTTGAATTCGCAAAAAAATCCGCGATTCTGGAGGTTTGATGAGTGCTGAATCTGTCTTGGGAAACCATTGGCTCGAGCCGCTCATGCCTGTATTTCCCAGCGAAATATTGCAACTGGCCGAGCAAGTGCCCTTTCAGGCGGGAAAACTCAGCGCCATGGTTTCTCCCCCCATGCTGCAACGCGTCGGCGGCCTACTGCGTGTCACCAGCAGTTTTTACAGCAACCTGATAGAAGGCCAGTTCACGGAGCCAGTGACGCTTGCCCCGACAGCTCCAAAACGTCACCGCAAAGAGCTCACAGAGCTGGCTATGACGCACATCGGCACACAGCAGGCATTTGAACGAGCACTGACTATGCATAAGGACCTGTCATGGGAAACCCTGTTCAGTCCGGCATTCGTTACGCGCCTGCACAAGCGTCTTTTTCTCGGTGCTTGCGACGAGCAACTGAGCCTGAGTGACGGGAGTCAACTGGTGCCTGGTCAACTGCGGGATGTGGCGAGTCAGGAAGTGCTTGTCGGCAATCACGCGGCCCCCTCCTGCCAATCTGTATCGCCCATGCTTAACCGGATGCAGCAGGTATACGGTCGTTTGCCGGACGCTCGGAGTCGACTGCTTGCCGTCATGGCTTATCACCATCGATTGGCCTGGGTGCATCCTTTCGTTGACGGAAATGGACGAACAGTCAGGCTGGTGACGCATCTCCAGTTGCAGAAACTTGGGCTGGTTTCGCCGCTCTGGTCCTTATCCCGCGGGCTTGCTCGACAGCAGGCGTCCTATTACGCCCGGCTGGCCAACGCCGACAAGCCGCGTCGTGGGGATCTGGATGGTCGTGGTCAACTGACGCAGGCCGGTTTGTTCGAATTTGTCGGTTTCATGCTGGAAACCTGTCTCGACCAGATGCGTTATACAGAGCAGGCGTTGAACATCTCCAATATGCGCGAAAGGTTGCATACCATTTTTGCTTGGGACGAGCGGATCAAGCGAGAGGGAATCAAGCTGGAAACAGCCCGTGCTTTGCATGTTCTGCTGACGCAGGGCACGTTGAGCCGCGCGGATTTCAAAATCTTCACGGGATTGTCCGATCGGGTGGCAACGGATCAATTGAGAAGTCTCGTACAACTGGGTCTGGTTCAGAGTGCGACACCCAAGGCACGTGATCTCTATCCGGGTTTGCCGATCTGGTTTGCTCAACTGTTATTCCCTGACTTGCATCAGCGGATGAACGCCGCGGTTTAGGAGTTGAAAAGTGGATCGCTTTCAGGAAATGCAGGTTTTCGCCATCGTCGCCCAGGAGCAGGGCTTTTCTGCTGCGGCGCGGCGTCTGGGTCTGTCGGCGGCGAGCGTGACCAGGGCGGTGGCGGCGCTGGAGCAGCGGATCGGCACGCAGTTGCTGATCCGGACCACCCGCAGCGTGCATTTGAGCGAAGCGGGTCTGCGTTATCTGGAAGACTGTCGGCGGATTCTCGCCGAGGTGCAGGAAGCGGAGGATTCCGCTGCCGGCAGTCATACCCAGCCGCGTGGGCAGTTGACGGTGACGGCGCCTGTTTTATTCGGCGAGCTGTTTGTCACGCCGGTGATGGCGCGTTATCTGACGCAATACCCGGACGTTTCCATCAACGCCCTGTTGCTCGACCGGGTAGTAAGCATGGTCGAGGAGGGCATTGACGTCGCGGTGCGTATCGGCGAGTTGCCGGACAGCAATCAGCATGCGATCCGGGTCGGTGAGGTACGGCGGGTGATTTGCGGCTCGCCGGAATACTTCGCGGTCCATGGTCGGCCTGCCCATCCACAGGCATTGGCTGGTGCGCCGGTGGTGGCGACATCGGCTATCGGTCAACAGCGCAGTTGGCCATTCATGGAACACGGTGAACTCATCGGCGTAAAACCGGAACCGCGTCTGGTGGTCACCGCCAATCAGGCTGCGATCACGGCGGCGTCGCTGGGCCTGGGACTGACCCGGGTGCTGTCTTATCAGGTGGCCAGCAAGGTCGCCTCCGGCGAACTGGAAATCGTCCTCGCCGAGTTCGAACTGCCTGCGTTGCCGATCCATGTGGTGTATCAGGGCGGACGCAAGGCGCCGGCGCGGGTGCGCAGTTTTGTCGATTTCATGGTGAACGCATTGCGTGAGCATCCGGCGCTGAAAAACGCCGCGTTATTTCATCCAGAGAAATAATGGATTGCGTTTGCTGGTGATTCTGTTGTTTTCACGATAGGTGGAAGATGGCTCCCACGGCCGCCGTCCACCCTGAACGGCGCCATCATCCAGCGGAGTCGACCATGCAAGCGATCAAACTCTACAACTTCCCGCGTTCCGGCCACGCCCATCGCGTCGAACTGATGTTGTCACTGTTGCAACTGCCGACCGAACTGATCTTCGTCGATCTGGCCAAGGGCGAACATAAACAGGCGCCATACCTGGCTATCAACAGCTTTGGTCAGGTTCCGGCCATTGATGACAATGGCGTGGTACTGGCCGACTCCAACGCGATTCTCGTCTACCTGGCACAGAAATACGGCAACGGCCGCTGGCTGCCGAGCGATCCGGTCGGCGCCGCGCATGTGCAGCGCTGGTTGTCCGCTGCCGCCGGGCCGATTGCTTTCGGCCCTGCGGCCGCCCGCCTGATCACGGTGTTCGGGGCGAAGTTCAACGCCGAGGAAGTCATCACCCGTGCGCACAACTTTCTCAAGGTGATGGACCTGGAACTGGGCAAAACCCCGTATTTGGCGGGTACTGAGCCGACCATCGCTGACGTGGCGGCCTACAGCTACATTGCCCACGCACCGGAAGGCAATGTGTCGCTGGACGACTACGCTAACGTTCGCGCCTGGCTTTCGCGCATCGAGGCGCTGCCCGGTTTTGTCGGCATGCCGCGCACCATTGCCGGCCTGCAAACCACCGTCTGACATTCAATCTGCGCCGACGGCGCAGGGGAGAGACCGTGATGGAACGTTCACCGTGGCACGCTGGCGAGCAACAGTTACAGGCCCATGTCGGCGTTGCCGAGCGCATGGCGGAATTCGGGCGTAAGGTGATTCGCACCTGGATGCCGGATCAACACCGCCAGTTCTATGAGCAATTGCCTTTCATGCTGTACGGCGCGGTGGATGCCGAAGGTCGACCCTGGGCCAGTGTGCTGGAGGGGGAGCCGGGCTTTGCTCACTCTCCCGAGCCGACGCAACTGCAGTTCGCCAGTCTGCCGGCTGCCGATGACCCGGCGCAGTTACAAGCCGGCGCCGCCATTGGTCTGCTTGGTATCGAACTGCACACCCGCCGGCGCAATCGGCTCAATGGCCACATCGATAATCTTGACGCGAACGGGTTCGGTCTGACGGTGGATCAATCGTTCGGCAACTGCCCGCAATACATTCAATTGCGTCAGTTTCAGCGGGTGCCGCTGACCGATCCGCAGACCCGCAAAGCCGAACACCGTGACAGCCTCGATGACGCCGCCATTGCGCTGATCGAAAGCGCCGACACTTTCTTTGTCGCCAGTTACGTTGATGTCGACGGCGAGCGTTCGGTGGATGTTTCCCACCGCGGCGGTCAGCCCGGTTTTGTGCGGATCGAGGGTAATCGCCTGACGATCCCTGATTTTGCCGGCAACCTGCACTTCAACACGCTGGGCAATCTGCTGCTCAATCCCTTGGCCGGCTTGCTGTTCATCGACTTTTCCACAGGCGATGTGTTGCAGCTCAGCGGTCGCACCGAGATCATTCTCGAGGCGCCACAGATCGAGGCCTTCCAGGGCGCCGAACGCCTGTGGACTTTCGAGGTGGAAAAACTGGTTCGGCGTCCGGCAGCGCTGGCTCTTCGCTGGCGCTTCGACGGGATGTCACCCACCAGCCTGCTGACCGGTAACTGGGCCCAGGCCGATGCACGGTTGCAGGCCAAGGCATTGGGAGACAGCTGGCGGCCATTGCGCGTGGCAAAAGTCGAAATGGAAAGCCGTCACATCCGCTCGATCTATCTGGAGCCGGACGATGGCGCAGGACTGCCGGTGTTTCTCGCCGGGCAGCATCTGCCGCTGCGGTTCACTCTCGATGGCGAGGTGCACATCCGTACCTACAGCCTGTCCGGCGCGCCGTCGGACGATTTTTTCCGGATCAGCGTCAAGCGCGAAGGACGGGTGTCGACGCACCTGCATGAGCAGATTCGCGTAGGCGATGTGCTGGAGGCGCGCTTGCCTCAAGGGCATTTCACGGTCGAGGCGCTGGAGCGCCGTCCACTGGTGTTGTTGGCGGCCGGAGTCGGCATCACGCCGTTGCTGTCGATGCTGCGTGAGGTGGTGTATCAAGGCCTGCGGACCCGGCGGATTCGCCCGACCCTGTTTGTTCAGAGTTCCCGCAGCCTCGCCGACCAGCCGTTCCGCGCAGAGGTGGATCGGTTGCTGGAGGAAGCCGGTGATGCCGTGAAGGTGTTGCGAGTGCTCAGCCAGCCGGAAGACGATCTGGTCGAAGGAAAAGACTTCGACCTGCGTGGCCGTATCGATGGCGATCTGTTGCGCAATCTGCTGACCGACGAGGACTTCGATCAGGTCGACTTCGTGCTCTGCGGTCCCGGCGGTTTTACCCAGGGTATTTACGACATCTTGCGCGAACTGGATGTGCGGGACGGACAGATCCATGCCGAAACCTTCGGCCCTTCGACCCTCAAGCGCCAAGCCGATCCGGACGCGATCGTGATGGAACAACCGCCGGCTGCGACCACGTCGGTGCCGGTGGTGTTCGAACGTTCAGCCAAGGAAGCGCGCTGGCAGCCCGATGGCGGCAGTCTGCTGGAGCTGGCGGAAAGTCGCGGCTTGCGTCCGGAATTCAGTTGTCGCGGGGGTTCGTGCGGCACCTGCAGGACGCGGCTGATCAGTGGCGCGGTGAATTATCCACAGCCTCCGGCAGAAGTGCCGGAGGAGGGGCAGGTGCTGATTTGCTGCGCGGTGCCGGCGCAGAGTGCCCAGCCGCTGGTGCTGGATCTGTAACGGATCAGGCGTAGGACAACGCCTTTTCTTCCAGCAGCTCCTGATACAGCTCGGTCCATTTGCGGCCCATTTCATCGGCTGTGAATAACTGCCGATAGCGGGCCTCAGCCTTGAGGCCCATTTCGGCGGCGCGGGCCGGGTTTTCCCACAGGGTGCGCATCGCTTCGCGAAATGCCGGTGGATGACTCGGTGGCACCACCAGTCCGGTTTCGTTGTGGATGTTGATGTAGCTGGTGCCGGTGCCGATCTCGCTGGAGATCATCGGTTTGCCGTACATCGCGCCTTCGAGCAGCGAAATGCCGAACGCTTCCGAGCGCAGGTGCGACGGGAACACGATGGCGTAGCTCAGTTGCAGCAGGGCGACCTTGTCTTCATCGCTCAGCCGTCCGAGGAAATGAATGTTGCGCAGACCCAGGGCCGCGGCCTGGGCGTGCAGTTCCTGCTCCAGCGGGCCGGCGCCGACGATCACTACCGGATAGTCCACGTCTTTCAAGGCTTCGAGCAGGATGTGCAGGCCTTTGTAATAGCGCATCACCCCGACGAACAGGAAAAACTTGTCCCCAAGCTGCTGACGCCAGCGGTTCATGCGCTCGACGTCAGGCTGTGGATAACCGGCCTTGTTCAAGCCATAGGGGATGACGCGAGTCTTGTCCTGGAATTGCTGCAACACATCACTGGTGTGCAGATAGTTTGGCGAAGCCGCGACAATCCGGTCGGCGCTGGCGAGAAAGCGGTTCATCAGCGGGCGATAGAGTTTGAGCAGGTGCTTCTGGCGAATGATGTCCGAGTGATAGGTCACCACCGTCGGTTTGTTCACGCCGCTGGCAAAATGCACGAGATCCATGAACGGCCACGGGAAGTGGTAGTTGATTACGTCGGCTTCGGCGGCCAGTTCACGAAACTGCTTGAACACGCTCCAGGAAAAACCCGTGGAGGCGAACTGGATATCCAGTTTGGCCCGATGCACTTCATGCTGGCCGAGACGCACCACCGCAGGTTCTGGATTGGCGCTGAGGGTCAGCACCTGGCCTTCGATGCCGTGTTGGGCGCCACTTTCGCAGAGTTGAAAGATCACTTGCTCGATACCGCCGACCGAGTCAGGCAGGTACGTCTTGAAGAAATGAAGAACTCGCATTCAACCTCCCATGGCCTGGTGGTAGGCGCCGGCCGTGGCCTGCGCGCAACGCTTCCAGGAAAAAAGCCGTGCCTGCTGCAATCCGGCTTCCCGGCATGCCTGCCAGTGCGCTTGATCATCGATCAGTCGGCTCATCGCATCACGCAAGCCGTCTGCATCGTCAGCTTCAATATAGTTGCCGGCGTCGCCCGCCACTTCCGGCATGGCCGAAGAGCGGGTGATTACCACTGGCGTGCCGCTGGCCATCGCTTCCAGCACCGGCAGGCCGAAACCTTCATACAGCGACGGAAAAATCAGCGCCCGGGCGCCGGCCAGCAATTGCGCGACTTGCTCATCGGGCAGGTAGCCGAGCAGGCACACGTGCCCGCTAGCCAGTGCCTGTCGCAATTCATCACTGAACTGGTCGCGCTGCCAGCCGGCCATGCCGACGATCAACAGCGGGAAACGCTGGCGCACCCGATCTGGCAACAGCGCGTGGGCGCGCAGGGCCAGATTCAGGTTCTTGCGCGGCTCCAGGGTGCCGACGCAGAGAAAGTACTCCCGGTACTCGACCGCATGGGCCTTGAGCACCGCATCGATGGCTTGTGGATCGCGCGGCCTGAAACGCTCGGCGACACCCAGCGGCGCGACCACGAAGCGCTCGGCAGGCAGTCCGAAATACTCCCGGGCCTCGTCAGCGATGGCTTGCGAGTCGGTCAGAATGATCCGCGCCTGGCGTACGCCTTCGGCGAGCCGGCGCTCGATTTCCCGCAGCCGCGCCGGTGGCTGGGTCTCGGGGAAATGCAGGTGCGTGAGATCGTGCAGGGTAATCACGGTCGGGCCATCGAAGGCCAGCGGCCACAGACTCGGTTCGTGGTACAGATCGACCGGTTGCGCCGGGCCCTGATCGAAGCGTTTCTGTTCAAGCCAGCGGCGCGCCTGATAGGCCCCGGGGATCTGCCGCAGCAGCGGCGTCAGGCGCGAATAACCGGGCATCGCCGCTTCCGGCAGTTGCGCACTCCAGCCCCAGCCATGGAACAGCGCCACCTCGATATCGGTTTCAGTGTGCAAGGCATTCACCAGTTCGGCCACGTAATGGCCGATGCCGGTGCGCGGTGCCTGGAGGATGCGGGCGTTAAGGGCTATGCGCATGTTGCCTCGCTGACACCTGAGGTGCCTCCAGCACATGGCGCGCGGTACGCTCGGCCAGTTGCGCGCTGGCTTCCCGCCAGCCGATCCAATGCCAGTCGCTGACATCGCGGGCGGCGGGGAATCGGCCGCTGCGCTCAAAGCTCTGCACCAGATCGGCGAGGCTTTGCGGCGACTGCAGGTCGAAATAGGCCATGAACTCACCGCCGATCTCGCGAAACACCGGGATGTCGCTGCCCATCGCCGGCAGCCCGCGCTGCATGGCTTCCACCAGCGGCAGGCCGAAACCTTCGACGAACGAGGGAAACACCAGCGCGCTGGCATGGGCGTAGGCATGTTCGAGGCTGGTGTCGCTCAAGTCGTTGAACATGAACAGGCGTCGGTTCAGCTCGGGATGATGGCGGATCCGGGCCAGCAGCGCGTCGCACTTCCAGCCAATGCGCCCGGCAATGCACAACCGGGCTTTCGAGCCGTTCGCCCAGGCATGGTCGAAGGCATCCAGCAGATAGTCGTGGTTCTTGCGCGGCTCGATGGTGCTGACCATCAGGAACACCGGCTCCGGTGTTGCGAACAGCTGTTGCAAACGTGGTTCGACGGCGGCTTCGACGCTCTGCAGATCCAGCTCCGAACCGAGGTGAAAGTAGTCGAACCAGCGTTTGCCGACTTGTGCCGACCCGAGGCGACGCTGCATTTCTGCACGCAACTGATCACGCACGGTGGCGGAAATGGCCATGAAGCCGTCGGCGTTGCGGGCGATCCAGTCGAACCACTCGCTGTACACCTCGACCAGCCGCGTGTCGTAAAACTGCGGGTGGGACAGGGGAATCAGGTCGTAGATCACCGCAACGATGCCCAGGCCTTCCTGTTTGAGGCGCTCGGCATGCAGGAAAAAGTCGGAATGCCAGGACGAATCCAGCAGCACCAGTTGATCGCCCGGCTGGTGTTGCAGCGGCTCGCAGCGTTGGGGCATTTGATAGCGATTGACTAGCCCGACCAGCCGCAGCGGTAGCCCGAATGCACCGAACGAGGTCAGGCGATAGCCGACGTACAACACGCGTCGTGCCAGTTTTGTGCGGCAACGAGTGTCCAGCCGTTGATGCAGCTGCCAGAAACGATGAGCCAGCCGTTCAAGACGTTCGCCAAACGTGACGATGGCATTGAACAGCGGCGAATCCAGCGGCGCCAGACGCTTCACTCGGTACAACTGGCCCTTGAGCAGAACCACCGGCACGCATTCGATCCCTTCGGCGCTCGGCGGCAGCTGTTTGATGACGTTGCGCACCACCCGCTGAATCCCCGAATTGACCTTCGGGTGTTTGAACACGTGGGTGCATTCAACCAGCAGGCGGGTCATGGCGCGCGCTCCGCGAGGCTGTCCGCGTGGCGGGTGATCGAGGTGCTGGCGCCCAGCCATGAACAGCCGACGAAATCTTCCTGGCGGTTGTTGATCACGTGGAACACCAGACCGTAGTCACGCCATTCGAAGTTGCGGTCCAGGTGCGAGTCCAGTCGCGACAGGCTCAGGGCCACGGAGTAATTGCCCTTGCCCAGGCCCATGACGAAGGCGAAGCGATAGATGATGCGTTCACCCGCACTCAGGTCTTCCAGCGCCTGGTTCTGACGGTGGGTGTTGATGCCGTACATGGCCTGGCCCAGGCGATCCTTGATCATGAAGCCGAGCACCAGCCGCTCGATGTCCTGGCGAATCTCCACCTCGACTTCCAGTGTCACCGGCTGACCGACTTCGGCGGCGTCGATGGAGCGTCCGCGTTCATCGAGCAGGCGCACGCTGAGGATCCCGGCCTCGCCGGTGCCCGACACAGTGCGTACCTGGCCGCCGTCGAGCAGTTCCTGGCGCACGGTCTGGCCTTCGCGTTCGGCGAGCAGGGCGTTGTAGTAATCCATGACCGCTTCGGGTTTGTCGTGCATCACCATGTGGCCGCCTTCGAGCAGGATCGCCGAGTCGCAGATCGACTGGATCGCGGAGCGGTCGTGGGACACGATCAACAGCGTGGTGCCGGCCTTGCGGAAGCTGCGGATGCGGTCGAAGCTCTTGTGTTGGAAGTAGGCATCGCCCACCGAAAGCGCTTCGTCGACGATCAAAATATCCGGGCGGCGCGCGGTGGCGACGCTGAAGGCCAGGCGCATCTGCATGCCGCTGGAGTAGGTGCGCACCGGGTGATCGATGGCCTCGCCGATTTCCGCGAAGCGTTCGATGTCCGGCATCAGGGCTTCGATGTCTTCGACCTGCATGCCCAGCAGTTGCCCGGCCATGATTGCGTTCTGTCGGCCGGTGAAGTCCGGGTGAAACCCCATGCCCAGTTCCAGCAGCGCCGCGACCCGGCCCACAAGCTGAATCTGGCCGCAGGTCGGTTGAGTGGTGCCGGTGATCATTTTCAGCAGGGTGCTTTTGCCGGCGCCGTTGACCCCGACAATCCCCACCGCTTCACCGGGAGCGATTTCAAAATTCACGTCCTGCAGCACCCAGTGCTGGCGATGGCGCATCGGCGAAAAAGGAATCAGCCATTCGGCCAGGCGACTCCAGCGGGTGGGGTACTGCTTGTAGGCCTTGCCCAGGCCTGTGACGCGTATGTGCCCCATCAGAGTTCATCCACCATTTCGCCGACCCGCCGACGAAACAGGCGCAGGCCGACCGCGCACAACAGCAGGCCGATCACGAAGATTGGCAGCAGCGAACTCCACACCGGCCACTGACCATAGAGAAACAGATTCTGGTAACTGCCGATCAGGTTGGTCAGCGGATTGAGCTGCAACAGGCGCTGCACCCACTCGGGCAGGATGCTCAGCGGGTACACGATCGGCGTCAGCCAGAACCAGAATTGCAGGCAGATGGCGAACAATTGCCCGACATCGCGAAAGAACACGTTGAGCACGCCGAGGATCATGCCCAGTCCGGCGCAGAACAGCACTTGCAGCGCCAGCAGCGGCACCAGTGCCAGCAGGGCTATGCCCGGCCAGCGCCCGCTGATCAGCAGAAACCCGAGGAACAGGCCGATGATGATCGCGAAGTTGATTCCTGCATTGAGCAGCACGATCACCGGCAGGCACAGGCGCGGGAAGCTGATTTTTTTCAGCAGGTTGGCGTTTTCCAGAAACATGTTCTGGCTGCGCAGGGTGATTTCCGAGAACAGGCCCCAGGTCAGCAGCCCGGCGCACAGGTAGACGCTGTAGGCCATGCCGTCGTCCACGCCGGGCAGGCGGGCGCGCATGATGTGGGAAAAGATCACCGTGTACACGATGATCATCGACAGCGGGTTGAGTACCGTCCACAGCGCGCCGAACAGCGAATTGCGATACCGCGCTTGAAACTCCCGCTTGACGCTACCGAGGATGAAACCCCGATAGTCGTGCAGCGAGCGGTACAGGGAAAGCAGCATTCACACCGTCCTGCCGTATTGGTCTTCGAAGCGGACGATGTCGTCCTCTCCCAGGTATTCACCGCTTTGTACTTCGATGATCACCAAGTCGATCACGCCGGGGTTTTCCAGACGGTGCTTGTGACCGGCGGCAATGAACGTCGATTCGTTCTTCGCCACCAGGGTCGTGCCGCTGCCGTTGTTGGTGACTTTGGCCATGCCTTCGACCACCACCCAGTGTTCATTGCGGTGATGGTGCATCTGCAACGACAGCTTGCCGCCGGGTTTGACCACGATGCGCTTGATCTTGAAGCGCGGGCCTTCTTCGAGCACGGTGTAAGTGCCCCACGGACGGCTGACCGTACGATGCAGGCGATAGGCTTCGTGGGATTTGTCCTTGAGCTGTTTGGCCACGCGTCGCACATCCTGGGCACGGTCGGCGTGGGCTACCAGCACGGCGTCGGCGGTGTCGATGATTATCAGGTCTTCCACACCGACGGCAGCCACCAGCCGGCCATCGCTTTGAACGAAGTTGTTGCGGCTGTCGATGAAGATCGCTTCGCCGCTGGCGCGGTTGTTATCCGCGTCCGCCGGCACCAGCGCGGCCACTGCACCCCATGATCCGATGTCGCTCCAGTCGAAACCCGCCGGCACCACCACAACCTTTTCCGAGCGCTCCATCAGTGCGTAGTCGATGGAGATGTCGGTGATCTCGGCGAACAGCTGGGGCGACAGTTCCTGTTGCAGGCAACCGGCGGTTTCCACCGGTTCGCTGGCGGCCATGCAGGCGCGGGCCTGTTCCAGCAGCTCGGGGGCGTGCAGCGCCAGCTCGGCGATCACCGTTGCGGTGGAGAAACAGAACATCCCCGAATTCCACAGAAAATTGCCGCTCTCCAGATAATGGGTGGCGGTCTGCAGGTCGGGTTTTTCCACGAATCGCTGGACCTTGGCCGCGCCCCGGTCGTTGAGCGGTGCGCCGGTCTCGATGTAACCGAAGCCGGTTTCCGGGGCGGTCGGCACCACGCCAAAGGTCACCAGATAACCGTCCTTCGCCAGATTGACCGCGTGCTCGACCGCGCTTTTGAGCGCCTCTTCATTGACGATCAAATGGTCGGCGGGCATCACCACCATGATTGCCGCATCACCGTGCAGGGCTTGCAGCGAGAGTGCCGCCGCCGCAATGGCCGGTGCGGTGTTGCGTCCGGTGGGCTCGAGCAGGAAGTGTCCGCGATGCCGGGACAGGCGCGCGGCCTGATAGTGATCCTTGCTCTGGAAGTAGTACTCGCGGTTGGTCACCGTGACAATGTCGCCCCAGCCGTCCAGCAGCGCGGCGGCGCGCCGGTAGGTCTTGCCCAGCAGGGACTGGCCGTCGGGCAGGGTCATGAACGGCTTCGGATGGCCTTCGCGGGAAACCGGCCACAAACGGGTGCCGGCACCGCCGGACAGAATCACGGGGATCAGCATGGCCTACTCCTTGGCGACGCGTTTCATGTCCGCATCCATCATCATGCGGATCAGGGTGTCGAGGTCGGTCCTGGGTTTCCAGCCGAGCACGCGCTGGGCCTTGGCCGGGTTGCCGAGCAGCACTTCGACTTCCGCCGGGCGGAAAAACGCCGGGTCGATCTTCACGTAATCCCGGTAGTTCAGGCCGACGTGATCGAAGGCGATGCGGCACATCTCGCGCACGGTGGTGGTGACGCCGGTGGCGACCACGAAATCGTCGGGCTTGTCCTGTTGCAGCATCAGCCACATGGCCTCGACGTAATCACCGGCAAAGCCCCAGTCGCGCTTGGCGTCGATGTTGCCCAGGGCCAGCTCCTGCTGTTTGCCCTGTTTGATCCGGGCGGCGGCGTCGGTGACCTTGCGGGTCACGAATTCGATGCCGCGCAGGGGCGATTCATGATTGAACAGAATGCCGCTGCTGGCGTGCAGGTTGAAGCTTTCGCGGTAGTTGACGGTGATCCAGTGGCCATAGAGTTTGGCCACGCCGTAAGGACTGCGCGGGTAGAACGGGGTGTTCTCGTCTTGCTGCTCGGCCTGGATCAGACCGAACATTTCGCTGGTGGACGCTTGATAGAAACGCGTGTGCGGGCTGAACTGACGGATCGCTTCGAGCAGGTGGGTCACGCCCAGGCCATCGACGATCCCGGTGGTCACCGGTTGGTCCCAGGAGGCAGCGACGAAGCTCTGGGCTGCCAGGTTATACACCTCGTCCGGTGCCGACTTGATCACCGCGCGCTGCACCGAGCAGGCATCGGCCATGTCGCCATCCAGGTAGACGATGTCCGCTTCGACGCCCATCTCCCGCAGGCGCCAGCGCGAGTCGCTGCTGCGCCGTGCGACAAGGCCGTGAACCTTGTAACCCTTGTCGAGCAGCAGCTTGGCCAGATACGCGCCGTCCTGGCCGGTGATCCCGGTGATCAATGCACTTTTTGTCATTCTTGTCGTACTCGCGTCTCCCAGTCGGACAGGATCGCCCGCAGGGATTGTTGTGTAGTGATTTGCGGCGTCCATCCTGTGGTCCGGGCCAGCCGTTGGTGGCTGCCGCAGACGCGACGCTGATCCGCGCGGCGCATGCGCGCCGGATCCTGAACCAGTTGCAGCTCGACCTCGGCCAGGTCGCCCATCTGTTCGATGAGGCTGCGGATGCTTTGCTCACGGCCTGAGCAAATGTTGTAGACCTGCCCCGGCGTGCCTTTCTCCAGCAGTGCGAAATAGGCCGAGACCACGTCGCCGACATCGAGGAAATCGCGGGTGACATCGATGTCGCCGACTTCCAGGCGCGGCGCTTGCAGTCCTTGCTTGATGCGGTTGATCTGCCGCGCGGCGCTGGCGATGACGAAGCTTTCCTTCTGCCCGGTACCGATGTGGTTGAACGGCCGCGCCACCAGCACCGGCCAGCCTTCGCTGAGGCCCCATTGCAGGCTGAGGAATTCGGCCGACAGCTTGCTGACCGCATAGGGATTGCGCGGGCAGGGTGGTTGTTGTTCGGTGATCGGCAGCGCGGGTTCTTCGACCTGGCCGTAGACATCGCCCGAGCTGACATACAGGAACGTGCCCTTGAAGCCACGGGCCTTGAGGGCCTGCAACAGGTTCAAGGTGCCGAGCAGGTTGATGTCGAAGGTGCGTGCCGGGTCGCGGAAGGCTTCGGGGACGAAGGTCTGGCCAGCCAGGTGAATGACCGCGTCGGGCAGCTGTGGCCAGAGATCGATGAGGCTGTCCGGTTTTGTCAGGTCGTAAGCCGAGGCGGCAGGCAGCAGCTGCCACGTCGCGTCTTCCCCTTGCAGACGTGACTGGATGTGTTGTCCTACGAACCCACTGAGGCCCGTGATGAACAGACTTTTTTTCAAACAGCGACCCCTTGGTCTTTAACTTTCACCTCTTCCCACAGGCTTTAAGGGAATGTCTGTCAGACCCCTGAAAAAACCGGGCAGAACGGCAGGTGAAGTCATTGTTGTAGTTGTTTGGCTGCCAATCTGTGCCAATTGCGCAGCAATTTCAACCGGCCAAACCGTGACCGGTCAGTTCTCGTCAGAGTAGTCGGGTTTTTCTCGCCGGGCGGTTCCCGAAGGCGCGACGGATGTGTTTAGAATGCCCCTCGTCGCGATCCCCGGCGGCTTTTCGCAAGGATCGTGCGACAGGGTAAAACCGACCATTAAAACAAGAACAGAGACGTGCCCGATGACGCAGGACGAACAGCGCTGATGCCGGTTCGATCCGACGCCCGGCCGTCATAGCGTGAAGCTGCCGGGATGGCGGTTGCACCGTGGGATGCCATGAATTTCATTCTCTACTCGGACGTCAACGACCGCTCCATCAGCCAGAGTCTGGGGCGTCCCGAATACAGCTACTACTTCGTGCTCAAGGCCTATCGCCCGGTGCTGGAAAGCCTGGGGCGGGTGCATGTGGTGTCTAACAGCGTCGAGGTTGATCCACTCTATCGGCAACTGCTCGCCGCCGGTGAAAGCAGCGTTTTCCTGTCCTTCACGCCGCCACAAAATACCCCGACCGACCTTGAATGCCCGACGATTTGCGTCATCGCATGGGAGTTCGATTCGATCCCCGATGAATCATGGGACGATGATCCGCGCCACGACTGGACGCAGATGCTCGCACGACAGGGACGGGTCATCACGCTGTCGAGCCACACTGCCCGGGCGATCCGCCGCGCCATGGGCGAGGACTTTCCGGTACTCGTGCTGCCGACGCCCTTGTGGGAAAACTTCGCCGCCATTCGTGAGCAACATGTCAGTGAGCCGATCAATCCCGGCGCGACCCTGGCTATCAAGGGCTGCATTTTCGACAGCCGCACGCTGGGACTGTCTGCCGACGATTTGCTGCCCAAACCGCTGACCGCCGAACAACTGGCTGAAATCGAGGCACTGCGCCCGCCACCGCTGACGTTCAAACGCCGCCTGGTCATTGCCCGTCATTATCTGCGTCTGTGGAGGCTGGGGGCGGGTGAAGAACGGGTGAAGTTCCTGCATCACTGGTACTGGGAAGGTGTGCAGGATCTGCTGTCGGATCGCACACACGCCTGGCTCGAGAAACGCCTGCCGGCCATTGCCGCTCCGCATGCGGTGGCCGTGGCCGAGCCACCGCCGCTGGATCTGCCGGACACGTCCTCGGTGGTCGAGACCACGGTGGAAGGCGTGATCTACGTGACGGTGTTCAACCCCAGGGACGGCCGCAAGAACTGGCATCATCTGGTTACCGCCTTCTGCTGGGCCTTTCGCGAAACGCCTGACGCGACACTGGTGCTGAAGATTACCCAGAACGATCTGGCGTCCTACTACAGCGAACTGATGACCCTGCTCGCACAACTGACACCGTTCGCCTGCCGGGTGCTGGTGATGCATGGTTATCTGGACGACGCGCAATACGCGCGGCTCTACCAGGCTGCGAGTTTCTACGTGAACGCCTCACGCTGCGAAGGCCTGTGCCTGCCATTGATGGAGTTCATGTCCAGCGGCAAACCGGTGATCGCCCCGGATCACACGGCCATGGAAGACTACATCGACGACACCGTGGCCTTCGTCGTCCGGTCCAGCGAAGAGCTGACGATCTGGCCCCAGGACACCCGCATCATTTACCGCACCCTGCGCTATCGGCCGGACTGGGCTTCGCTCAAAAGCGCCTATGAGAACAGCTACCGGATGGCCAAGGCGCAGCCGCAGGAATACGCGCGCATGTCTGCCGCCGCTGTCGAACGCATGCACGATTACTGCGCGTTTGCCCCGGTACAACGGCGCATGGCGGACTTTTTCGGCCTCGTGCCGCTGGCTGCCGATGCCGCCCCCGTGACGGACAACGCCTCATGCTGATCATCATTCATTCGGAAACCAACCAGCACACCATCGCGCAGAACCTGGGGCGTTCGGAGTACAGCTATTACTTCGTGCTCAAGGAGTATCGCCCGGTGCTCGAACGCCTTGGGCGTGTGGTGGAAGTCGTCGATCCGGCGCGCGAAGTCGATGCGTTGTATCTGGAATGCCTGTCCCGTGGCGAGCCCTGCGTGTTCCTGTCGTTCTCGCCGCCGCACCGCACGCCGATCCACCTGGCATGTCCGACGTTGCCGGTGTTCGCCTGGGAATTCAGCACCATCCCCAACGAACCCTTCGACAACGAGCCGCGCAATGACTGGCGCACGGTGCTCCGGGCCTGCGGCGCGGCGATCACCCATTCCACCTACACGGTCAACGCCGTGCGCGAGGCCATGGGCGCCGATTACCCGATTGTCGCGGTGCCGGCGCCGGTGTGGGATCGCTTCGCGGCCCGTGGCGCGCAGCTTCAGGGCCAGCCCTCGACAGGGCCGGTACGCCTGACGATCAAGGGGCTGGTGGCCGACAGTCGTCAGCTTGATCTCAATGCGTTTGGCCCGAAACACCTGCGCCGTGGCCAGGGTATCGATTTCCAGGCACCGGTGCGCGAGCAAGAGTTGCTACTGGAGGGGGTCGTCTATACCTCGGTATTCAATCCCGGTGACGGACGCAAGAACTGGGAAGACATGCTCAGCGCCTTCTGTGTGACGTTTCGCGATGTCGAAGACGCGACACTGGTGCTCAAGCTCACGCACCACGATGCCGAAGAGGCGCTCAGCGACATTCTTCATCATCTGTACAAGAACCAGTCCTACCGCTGTCGCATCGTGCTGATTTACGGCTACCTCGCGGATGCCGACTACGAGCGTCTCGTGCAGGCCACCCGGTACGTGGTCAACACGTCCTACGGCGAGGGCCAGTGTCTGCCACTGATGGAATTCATGTCCTGCGGCAAGCCGGCTGTGGCGCCGCGCACCACGGCGATGATCGATTACCTGAGCACCGATAACGCATTCGTGGTGGAGTCCACCGATGAACTCACCGCCTGGCCTCACGATCCGCGCAAGGCGTTCCGCACGTTGCGCTATATGACCAACTGGGCGTCGGTCTGTGTGGCCTATCGCGACAGCTATGAGGTGGCGAAGAACGATCCCGGGCGCTATGCACAGATGTCGGCGCAGGCCGTTGCCAGCCTGCAGGCGTTCTGCAGTCAGGCGGTGGCCGAGCAGCGGTTGCGCGATTTTCTCGTTCAGGTACACGAGCACCTTGGTGCCGCTGCAACGGAAGCCACGGGGACATGATCCGCGCATGGCTGAGGCGTTTGCGTCCGGTTGCGCACCCGGCGCCGGTATCCGTGCCTGAACCGGTTGCCGCGGGCGTGTCGCCCAGGGATGTGGGTCTGCATGACGCCATGCTCGACGGCTGGTTTCACGGCGACAGTGGTGAGTTGCTCAAGGGCTTTGTCATTGACGCGGACGACACCCTGCTCGACGTGGGGTGTGGCGAGGGTGTCGCGACATTGTTCGCCGTGCGCCAGGGCGCCTCGGTGATCTTCACCGACAGCGAACACGACAAGGTGCGCGACCTCGCCCGACAAGTCGAAGCGCAGAGCCGCAAGGCCAGTCTCGGTCTGGTCAGCAACAGCCTGCCATTGCCGCTGAGCGACGGCTGTGCGAGCAAGGTCGTGTGCATGGAAGTGCTGGAACACATCGATCATCCCGAGCCGTTCATGGCCGAGCTGGTACGCATGGGCCGTCCCGGTGCGCTGTACCTGCTCAGCGTGCCGGCACCAGTGGGCGAGCATTTGCAGCAGGGCATCGCCCCGGCGGGTTATTACCAGTCGCCCAATCATGTGCAGATCTTCACCCCGGAACGCTTCGCGGCATTGGTTGAGGATGCTGGTCTGGTGATTGAGCATCGTCAGGCCACGGGATTTTTCTGGGTCATGGGCATGATCTTTTTCTGGGCCAGCGAGCGGGCTGCTGGCCGTGACCTTGGCGGTGCCGTGCGCGACCGGATCCAGGCGCCGTATCCACCGTTGATGGAGAGCTGGGCCAGAACCTGGCAGGACTTGCTGGCGCAGCCAGACGGTTTGGCGATCAAGCAGATGCTCGACCGGTTCATGCCCAAGAGTCAGGTGATCATCGCCCGCAAACCGCTCGATGCAGGACCTGTGTCATGAGCGGCAAGCGGATCATGGACATCGAAGTCCTGCGCGCTGTCGCGGTACTCGGCGTGCTGTTTCATCACCTGCAGGGCAGCCTGTTCACCGACCCGGTGCCGCTGCTTGAAAGGGTTCATGCCTGGGCGCAGCCATGGTGGGGCGTTGACCTGTTTTTTGCGATCTCGGGGTTTGTCATTGCCCGCAGCCTGATCCCGGCGCTGAGCGGTTGCAGCAATCGCCAGGAATACTGGGAGCAGACGCGCAATTTCTGGCTGCGTCGGGCGTTTCGTCTGTTGCCCTCGGCCTGGCTGTGGCTGGCGTTGATGCTGCTGGCGTGCGTGTTTCTGAATCGATCAGGCGCGTTCGGGACGTGGTCCGCCAACGTCCAGGCCACGTTGGCCGGGGTGCTGCAGTACGCCAACTTCCGCTTTGCCGATGCGTTCTTTCATTACGAATACGGCAGCAGTTTCGTCTACTGGAGCCTGGCGCTGGAGGAGCAGTTCTACCTGTTGTTCCCGCTTGTGATCATGCTGTGCCGCAAGTATCTGGTGTGGGCATTGCTGGCGCTGGTGGCGGTGCAATTGTTCACGGTGCGCACGCCGCTGTTGATGGTGATTCGTACCGATGCGCTGGCGCTGGGTGTGCTGTTGGCCATGTGGAGCGTGCAGCCGGGTTATCGCCGTTGGGAGCCGGTATTCCTGCGGCGGCCATGGGCCGGAGTGTTCGCGCTGATCGGCCTCGGAGCGCTGCTGAGCTTCATGGCCACCGACCGTTTCACCTTCGCCGGTTACCGCATCGGGTCTATCGCCGTGCTCAGCGCCGTGCTGGTGTGGATCGCTTCATACGACCGCAATTACCTGCTGCCGGCCGGTGGCCTGCAACGACTGATGGCATGGATCGGCAGCCGCTCCTACGGCATTTACCTGATCCACATCCCGGCCTATCAACTGGTGCGGGAACTGATTTTCCGTTTGCAGGGTGCCGGCCTGCCGAGCCCGGCCGGGCATCCGATCATGACGCTGCTGATTGCCGGTGGCCTGATCGTGCTGCTCAGCGAACTCAATTACCGCTTGATCGAAATGCCCATGCGCAATCGAGGCGCCACGCTGGTGAAACGCCTCGGCACCTCGCGAACCGTTGTCTCGCCCCCTGGAGCCACCTCATGCTGAGCCTTTTGAAAAAACTCACGGCGGCTCCGGCCCCCGCACACGCTGTCGCACCGGTCGCCGACAAGGTCGACCCTTACATGCTCGGCCTGCACGACGCGATGCTCAGCGGCTGGTTCAACCAGGAAACCGGCGAGCTGTTCAAAGGCTTCCCGGTGACCGCCGACGACACCTTGCTGGACGTTGGCTGCGGCGACGGTGGCAACGTGCATTTCTGCGGCATGCGCGGGGCGAAGATCATCATTGCCGACATCGACGGCGCCAAGGTCGAAGCGACTCGCCAGCGCCTGAGCGATACGCCGGCGCGTGGCGTCGAATGCCATGTGACCGACTGCAATCCGCTGCCGATCGCCGATGGCACCGCCACTCGCGTGGTGTCCACTGAAGTCATCGAACACGTCGACGACCCGGCGCAGTTCCTTGCCGAACTGGTGCGCGTCGGCCAGTCGGGCGCGCTGTATCTGCTGACCGTGCCGCACCCCAGCTCCGAAGACCTGCAAAAAGACATCGCCGCGCCGGAGTATTTCCAGAAGCCCAACCACATTCGCATCATCAGCGAAGAGCAGTTCAAGGCGATGGTCAGCGAGGCGGGACTCGAGATCATCAGCCATAGCCAGTACGGCTTTTACTGGTCGATGTGGATGATGCTGTTCTGGGAAGCGAAGGTCGAATTCAGCAACCCGGATCATCCGCTGCTCAACCATTGGGCCGAGACCTGGCAAGCGGTGCTCGACTCGCCGCGCGGCGCGCAGATCAAGCAGGCGCTGGATGCGGTGGTGGCGAAAAGTCAGGTCATCATTGCCCGCAAGCCCTGAACGCTTTTGTGTAACCTTGCAGCCTGATGTCTCAGGGATCTGCAAGGTATGCGCTTTATCATCGGGTGGTCCGCCCTGGTGGCTGTGTTGTTGCTGTGTGCTTGTGAGCGACAGGACGCAGTGCCACTCGATCAGCAACTTTACGTCTGGCAACGGCAATGGACGCCGGCCCATGAGCTTGCCCTGAATGACAGTCGCAACGACTTTTCGACGTTGCGGGTCTTGGCGTTGCAGGCGTTCCCGAATGCCGGATGGAGTCGGGCACGCGTCGATTCTGCGTTGCTGAGACGCGATGCCCGGCCGTTGATCGCGGTGATTCGCCTCGACGGCCAGCTCAAGGCGCTCGATTCGCAAGCGGTTACGGCGCAAATCCTTCAAGTGCTCGCTGACTGGCAAGTTCAGGGGCTTACCTTGGCCGGGGTCGAGATCGACCATGATGCCGGCAGTGCCCGACTGTCGGCCTATACCGAATTCCTCACACACTTGCGCGGCGCATTGCCGGCCAGCCTGCCACTGAGCATCACCGCGCTGCCTGCCTGGCTCGACAGCCCGCAATTGCCCGCGCTGCTGGCGACCGTCGACAGCAGTGTGTTGCAGGTGCATGCCGTCAGCGATCCGCGTCGCGGTCTGTTCGACTCCGAACAGGCGCAGCGCTGGGCCAAGGCCTGGGGGCGAGTGACCGACAAACCGTTTTATCTGGCGCTGCCGGCCTATGGTGTAGCGCTGTTGCCGGATGTCGATGGCGCTCCGGTGGTGGAAAGCGAAGTACCGCTCGAGCGCGGTGGTCAGCGGCGCGAATTGCTCGCCGATCCGCAACAACTGGGCCGACTCGCCAATGAATTGCGCGAGGATCGCCCGGCGCATCTGGCCGGCCTGATCTGGTTTCGTCTGCCGTTGGCCAACGACCGCAGAGCCTGGAGCCTGAGCACGCTGCGCGCGGTCGCCCGAGGCGATGCGTTGAGCAGCCAGCTCGGCGTGGTGTTTACCGAACAGAATGGCCTGCAAGACATTGCCCTGCGTAACGTCGGTAACCTCGACAGCGCCTGGCCCGCCCGCATCACCATCCAGGCCCGGGGCTGCGAAGGCGCTGACGCGCTCGCCGGTTATTCGTTGCAACAAGACCCGGATCTGCTTACCTTCACCCGCCTGCGCGACGGCCGATTGCCGGCGGGAGGGCAGCGCGCGATCGGTTGGGCACGCTGCGCAAATATTGATCAAGGAGGTTCGCATGTTGACCCGTAACTGGCCCCGCCATCTGCTTTGCCTGAGCCTCAGCCTGCCGCTGGGCTCGGCGCTGGCCTGTGGCCCGGACTTCCCGATGCGTCTGCTCGACGATCGCGGGCAATCGCTGGCGGAGCTGCCGGAGGGCAACTTCAGGTTCGAGATCAGTCGCCTCGGCAAAACCATCGCCGGGCTGAAGAACGTCACCGCCGCCACCCACAATCCGGATGACATCTACGCCGAGGCGCCAGAACCCGCCGAGGTGCGCGACAAGGCCGAGCAGATCGGCCTGACGCCTGAACAGCAAGCGCTGGTCAAACAGCTGCGCAGCCTGACCGACGCGCGTCAGGTCGACGCGCAGGGTGCGAGCCTGCCGGCGGAACTGCGTCTGTATGTGGCGGGCGCGGTGGCGTTCGGCGCCGGTGACCATCAACTGGCGGTCGAGTATTTCCGTCAGTTGCTGGCGCTGCCGGCCGATCAGCGTGCGTTGCGCAGCACCTGGGCCGCGTATTCGCTGGGCCGGGCGTTCTTTGCCATGAGCAGCGAAGCGGGCGATGCGCTCGAAGCCTTGGAAAACGCCATCGACGCCTTCCGCCAGACGCGGCAATTGAGCATCGACGGTTTCAGCGATCCGCTGGAACTGGGCGTGGCCAGCCTCGGCGAAGAGGCGCGGGCGTTGCGCATGGCGGGTGACTGGAACAGCGCGATCAAGCTGTATGCCGCGCAGAACCTGCACGGCTCGGACGTCGGTTACACCTCGCTGAAGCAGTTGATGAACGAACTGGCCGAGGAGCCCGAAGATCGGCTGGCGAAATTGCTGCGCCGCGAAGCGGTGCAGCAACTGGTGACCGCCTCGCTGATCAGCCGGATCGGCTGGTCGTTCGGCGATGAGCCACCGAACGAGAAGAAGCTGGTCAAAGCGCTGCAAGCGAGCACGCGCGGCAGCCTCGACAACGCTGATCGCCTGGCGGCGATGAATTATCAGCAAGGCGATTACGCCAGCGCCAAGGCGTTCCTCGAACACGCGGGCGACAGCGGTCTGGCGTGGTGGCTGCGGGCAAAACTGGCGGTGCGCGATAGCGATCGGAACGCAGCGGCTGCGGCCTACGCGAAGGCTGCGCAAGCGTTCCCGCAGGACGAATCCTGGGGCGAGCGGCGTACCGCCGACTGGAATCTCGAAACCGTGCAGCCCAAATGCCGGGTCGAAGGTGAAAGCGCAATTCTTGCGCTGCAACGTGGCGAGTACCTGCAGGCCTTCGACCAGTTGTATCGCAGCCAGCATATTTACTGGTTCGACGCCGCGACCGTGGCCGAGCGAGTGCTGACGGTCGAGGAGCTGAAAAACTATGTCGATACCAACGTGCCGGCACCGCCCGCGCTGAGCCAGCAGGATCGCGACAATTACGTGCCGCTGCCGGTGGCCGCCAGCCTGCGCAATCTGCTGGGGCGGCGCTTGTTGCGTGAGGGGCACTACGCAGAAGCGGTCGGTTATTTCGACAATGCCGATCTGCAGAACAAGGCCCGGCTCTATGGCGAGCAACGCCTGAAGGCCGACTCAGCGTGGTGGCCGACCCAACGTGCCAGCGCACTGTTCAATGCTGCGTGGACAGCCCGTGAGTGGGGCATGGACATCCTGGGCTACGAAATGGCCCCGGATTACGCGACCTTCGGCGGCAACTACAGCCTGGAAAACACCGAGCTGAAAGTCGGGCCGCTGGTCAGCGAGGCCGAAGTGCGACGTCAGAAGGCCAGTGAAGCGCAACCGGATGAGCGTTATCACTATCGTTTTGTCGCCACGGCGCTGGCCAGCCGTGCGGCGGATAATCTGCCGCACACCAGTCAGGCGTTCGCCGCTGTGTTGTGCTCGGCGGCGGGCTGGAACAGCAGCCTGGAAGAGCAGAGTGCGTTGTACAAACGCTATGTCGATGAAGGGCCGTACGTCCCGTGGGCCGTGGATTTCGGCCATCAATGCCCTTATCCGGATTTTGAAAACGCTGACAAGCGCTACGTCACTCAGGTGACCGATTCGGTGCGTTCGACACTGCGGCCGTACAAGTGGCCGGTGCAGATCGGAGCGATCGTGGCCTTCAGCGCTGTGGCGTTGCTGCTGATCACCCGCCGCCAGCGCAAGGCCCGCAAAGCCTAAGCCTGCTGGACGAACGTCAGGCGCACGGCAAAGCCGATCAACAGGCTGCCGAACAGCCACTGTTGCACTCGCTGGGCCGTCGGGCTGTGTTTCAGCCAGCGGCCCAGCGCGGCGCCGGTCAGGGCGTAGGCGCTGTCGAACAGCAGACCTGTGCCCACCAGCATCGCACCGAGCACGGCGAACTGGGTCAGCACCGCTGCGCCATTTGCCACGATGAACTGCGGCAGCAGCACCGAGCAGAACAGTAACGCTTTCGGGTTGAGCAGGTTGGTCAGCAGGCCGCGGCGGATGGCCGCGTACCACTGCGCATGACTGTCCGTCACGGTGCCGGCGTCCAGATCCGGCAACAGCGTGGTGCGCAGGCATTGAATGCCGATCCACAGCAAATACGCCGCCCCGGCGATCCGCACAGCATCGAAGGTCCACGGCGCCGCCTTGAACAGCGCCGCCAGCCCCAGCGCCGCGAGCGCTACATGACAGCCTCGGGCGATGGCCAGACCCACCGCCGTGGCCAGCGCTGCGCCGCGTCCCTGACGGGCACCGGTCTGCAACAGCAGGATCATGTCCGGGCCGGGCAACAGAAAGACCACTGCCAGCGCCAGGAAAAACAGCCAGAGACTTGCCATATCGCACCCCTTTCGTTGTCGATTCGGTAGCCTCAGTCTAGGGCCGAAGGGCAGGGCAGGTGGTTGCGTAGTCAGCTTCTAAAGGCCTCTGGATTGGCATAATCTGCGCTCTTTCACCGCGAAAACCATCAGGATCTGCCAACCATGAAACTGGATGCCTTCGACCGCAAGATTCTTGCCGCACTGCAACGGGACGGACGCCTGAGCAACGTACAACTGGCCGACGAAATCGGCCTGTCGGCATCGCCGTGCCTGCGCCGGGTGCGGATGCTCGAAGAGGCCGGGGTGATTCGCGGATATCAGGCCAATCTGGACCGTGATGAAGTGGGGTTGGGGCTGACGGTGTTTGTCGGGGTCAAGGTCGAGCGCCACAACGACGAACAGGCCGAGGCGTTTCACCGGGCGGTGACGGCGTTGCCGGAGGTGATTTCAGCGTTTCTGGTGTCCGGGGAATCGGACTTTCTGCTGCAAGTGGTGGTGCCGGATCTGCGCGCCTACGACCGCTTTCTCACCGGTTGCCTGTTGAAGCTGCCGGGGGTGAGCGATATCCGCAGCAATTTTGCGATCCACACGGTGAAAACGCCCGGCGCATTGCCGCTGGGGCATCTGCCGTCCTGATACTTCCCGCATTGCGCGGGAAGTATTCGCACAGTGCTTACATCTGCGTCGCCATCCCTTCGACATTCATTGCCGCCTGACGCAACGCTTCGGAGCGGGTTGGATGCGGGTGACAGGTCAGCGCGATGTCTTCGGCCGAGGCGCTGAATTCCATGGCCACGCAGAACTCGCCGATCATTTCGCTGACGCTCGGGCCGACCAGGTGTACGCCGAGGACTTCGTCGGTGCGCTCATCAGCGATGACTTTGGCAAAGCCTTCGGTCTCGTGATTGATCTTCGCCCGGCTGTTGGCGGTGAACGGGAATTTGCCGACCTTGTACGCCCGGCCTTCAGCCTTCAGCTGCTCCTCGGTCTTGCCGACGCTGGCCAGCTCCGGGCGGGTGTAGATCACGTTGGGAATCAGCTCGTAATTGACCTCGCCGGCCTTGCCGACGATCTGCTCGATGCAGGCCATGGCTTCGTCTTCGGCCTTGTGCGCGAGCATCGGCCCCGAGGTCACGTCACCGATCACCCACACACCGGGCGCTTCGGTGCGATGCTGTTTGTTGGCGAGCATGCCGCGTTTGTCGGTGCTCAGGCCGACGTTTTCCAGGCCCAGGCCCTGGGTGTACGGACGACGACCGATGGCCACCAGCACATAATCGGCTTCAAGGATTTCCGCGCTGCCGCCAGCGGCAGGTTCGACGCTGAGTTGTACGCCAGTGGCCGAGGAGGTGGCGCTGGTCACTTTCGAGCTCAGCTTGAAGCTGATGCCCTGTTTACTCAGTGAGCGTTGCAGAGTCTTGCCGGCTTCGCCGTCGACACCGGGGCAGATGCGGTCGAGGTATTCCACCACGGTCACCTGCGCGCCGAGCCGGCGCCAGACCGAGCCGAGTTCGAGGCCGATCACGCCCGCACCGATCACCACCAGATGCTTGGGCACTTCGCTCAAGGACAGCGCACCGGTCGAGTCGAGGATGCGCTTGTTGTCGATCTCCACACCGGGCAGGGGAGTGGGCTCGGAGCCGGTGGCGATGACGATGTCCTTGGCAGTCAGCTCGATCCGGCTGCCCTGATCGCCGGTCACGCTGACTTTTCCGGGGCCGTCGATATGGCCCCAGCCCTTGATCCAGTCGACCTTGTTCTTGCGAAACAGGAATTCGATGCCTTTGGTCAGGCCGCTCACGCTTTCGTCTTTCTGTTTCATCATTTGCGCGAGGTTGAGCGTGGGTTTGACCTCGATACCGAGGTTGGCGAACTCCGCTCCCAGCGCTGCTTCGTACAGCTCTGACGCATGCAAAAGCGCCTTGGACGGCATGCAGCCGACGTTCAGGCAGGTGCCTCCCAGCGTGGCGCGGCCCTCGACGCATGCGGCCTTGAGGCCCAGCTGGCCGGCGCGGATCGCTGCGTTATAACCGCCCGGGCCACCGCCCAGAATCACCACGTCATAGTTGCTCATGCTTTTACTCCTGGCTGAAGGATGCGGATCGGTAAAAGTAGTTGGTGCTTAAAATTACGAACGTAATATGTGCGTTTCCAGACATTTCGGTCAAGGCTTCAGGCAAGCGACAGGTTGCCCATCTTTGAATGATGCAAATGAGTACAAATATTTCACGACTTTCGTTATATCGTAACGATATGTGCAGTGAGCCAAAGAGTTTGGGGGGATATGCAAGTCGATCTGGATGAAGGCACGCCGGTGACCGGGTTGCCGCGCTTTCAGCAAGCGGCAACGCAGGGCCGGCGTTTGCGTCGCCTGGCGATCGGTCTGGGCGCGCTGGCCGGGGCAGGGTGGGTGCTGGCATTTTTTGTCGGGCTGTTTGCGCCGCAATCGCTGTGGCCCGCGTTGCTGGTCAATCAGAGCGCGGCGTTGCTGGTGCTGGTCGCCGGGCTGCAATCGGCATGGTGGGTGACGCAATGGCGGGCGTGGGTGATCAATCCCGTCGTGCCGGTGACGGTTGCTGAAGAACCTGCGCCGGATGGCTGGTACGAGCGGCTGCTGGATCGGATGAGCCAGCGCAGTCTGCATCTGCTCGGGCAGATCGGCGCGGCAACGTTGTGGCTTGGCGGGTGGTCGTTGCTGGTGCTGCTGAGCCTCGAGCAGACGTGGAATCTGACGCTGCCGGCGGCGGGTGTGGGGTTGTCCGCCACGGTCGGCGCGGCTATCGCGTTGCTCTTGGCGTTCGGTCTGCTGGTGCTGGAGCGACAGCTGGCGCAGGAAAACCCGGCGCAATGGCCCGAGGCCGGAGCGCTGGCACAGCTGACGCGAGTTGCAATCATCAGTCTGGTGCTGGGCGCGTTGTGCCTGTTGTTCGCCAGTGACAGTGCGATCTGGCCGGTGCGTCTGGCAGTGTTGATCGGCATTCTGCCGGGGCTGGTTGCCTTGGAATTGCTGCTGCGTGCACTGCTGTCGTTGTTCAGCCCGCGCCGCGAACAACTCGAACCGGTGCTGCTGGCCCGTAGTTTCGTCGCCGATCTGCTGCGCTGGCCGCCACAACCGTTGCTTGCGTTGCAGCATGAGTTGCATAACCGCTTCGGCATCGATCTGCGTCAGATCTGGGCCTTCAGTTACATGCGCCGCGCGTTCTTGCCGGTGTTGGTACTGGTAGCAACGGTGGGCTGGTTGCTCACCGGCCTTCACGAAATTCCGATGCAAAGCCGTGGCATTTACGAGCGTTTCGGTAAACCGGTGCAGGTGTTCGGGCCGGGGCTGCATGCGGGTTTGCCCTGGCCGTTGGGGCGTGTGCTGAATGTCGAGAACGGCGTGGTCCATGAATTGGCGACCAGCGTCGGCGAGAACCCGGCACCCGTGCAGTTGGACCCGGCAGAAGGTCCGGCGCCACTGACAGCCAACCGTTTGTGGGACGCCAGTCACGTCAATGACAAGTCCCAGGTTATCGCCAGCAGCCGGGGCGATCAGCAGAGCTTTCAAATCGTCAACATGGACGTGCGCTTCGTCTATCGCATCGGCCTGAGCGATCAAGCCGCACTGGCCGCCACCTACAACAGCGCCGATGTGCCGACGCTGATCCGCAGCACCGCCAGCCGGATTCTGGTGCATGACTTTGCCTCGCGCACACTCGATGGTTTGCTTGGCGAGGACAGGACCGGACTCGCCGAAGAAATCGGCCGCGCCGTGCAAAGCGATCTGCAGAAACTCGACAGCGGCGTGGAAATTCTCGCCACAGTGGTCGAAGCGATACACCCGCCGGCCGGTGCGGCCAATGCCTATCACAGCGTGCAAGCGGCGCAGATCGGCGCTCAGGCGTTGATCTCTCGCGAGCGCGGCGCCGCTGCCGAAGCGAGTAACCAGGCGCAGTTGCAGGCCAGCCTCGCTCGGGATCAGGCCAGTGCCAACGCCCATGAAATCAATGCCACCGCCCGGGCGGCGGATCTGAAGTTCAGCGCCGAACAAAAGGCCTACGCCAGCGCCGGCCAGGCCTTCGTGCTGGAGCAATACTTCAGCCAACTCAGCCAGGGTTTGAGCAAAGCCAAACTGTTGGTACTCGACCATCGCCTGGGCGGCAGCAGTAACGCACCGACCATCGACCTGCGTACGTTCACGCTGCCGGCAGATCCGGCGCGCACCACCGCTCAGCCAGGAGCCACCCATTGAGCCAGTCGCACACTCACGATCACCATGACCACAGCGGCCACGATCATGCTCATGGCGGCGGTCATCACCATCACGGGCATCATCACCATCACCACGGTGCGCCGGAAGAGGCAGGGCCTTTTCCGTGGAAACGTATGGGCTGGGCAGCGTTGCTGGTGGCGTTCGCCATCGCGGCGGCGAGCCTGGTGCAAGTGCGCTCCGGTGAAGCCACGGTCATCACCCGTTTCGGCAATCCGTCCCGCGTGTTGCTGGAGCCGGGTCTGAGCTGGCGCTGGCCGGCACCGTTCGAAGCGGCGATTCCGGTGGATCTGCGTTTGCGCACAACCTCCAGCGGCTTGCAGGACGTCGGCACCCGCGACGGTTTGCGCATCATCGTTCAGGCGTACGTGGCCTGGCAGGTGCAGGGCGATCCCGACAACGTGCAACGCTTCATGCGCGCCGTGCAGAACCAGCCGGACGAAGCGGCGCGGCAGATTCGCACGTTTGTCGGCTCGGCACTGGAAACCACGGCCAGCAGTTTTGATCTGGCCAATCTGGTCAATACCGATGCCAGCCAGGTTCGCATCGCCGATTTTGAAGCGCAGTTGCGCCAGCAAATCGATCAGCAACTGCTCGCCACTTACGGCGTGCGGGTGGTGCAGGTGGGCATCGAACGGCTGACATTGCCATCGGTGACCCTCACTGCAACGGTTGACCGGATGCGCGCCGAGCGCGAAACCATCGCCACCGAGCGCACGGCCATCGGCAAGCGAGAGGCAGCGCAAATCCGCTCCGCCGCCGAACGCGATGCGCGCATCGTGCAAGCCGATGCCACGGTGAAAGCTGCCGATATCGAAGCGCAATCGCGGGTGGAAGCGGCGCAGATTTACGGACGTGCTTACGCCGGTTCGCCGCAGCTGTACAACTTGCTGCGCTCGCTGGATACCCTCGGCACCATCGTTTCGCCGGACACCAAACTGATCCTGCGCACCGACGCCGCGCCGTTCCGGGTGTTGGTCGACGGTCCGCCCAATCTCGACAGCAAGAGCGGATCGCAGCCATGAATGAAGTTCCACGTGGAACACATTCGCTGAACAGTCCGTGGATTCAAGCGGGACGTCTGGCGTTTTTCGCTCTGTATGCGGTGACAGTGCTCGCGGCATTGGCCTGGGCGTTTTCCAATGTCCGGCAGATCGATCCGCAAAACCGCGCGGTGGTTTTGCATTTCGGAGCGCTGGATCGCATTCAGAATGCCGGGTTGTTGTTGGCGTGGCCGCAGCCGTTCGAACAGGTGGTTTTGTTGCCGGCGGCGGATCGGGTGATCGAGCGCAGAGTGGAAAACTTGCTGCGCAGCGATCAGGCCCTGCAGGCGGATCGCGTGGCAACCTTCGCCACGCCGCTGAGTGATGCGCTCGCCGGTTCCGGTTATCTGCTCACCGGTGACGCCGGTGTTGTGCAGCTGGATGTGCGGGTGTTCTACAAGGTCACCGATCCTTATGACTTTGTGCTGCAAGGCGAGCACGTGCTGCCGGCGCTGGATCGAGTGGTGACCCGCAGCGCAGTGGCGCTGACGGCCGCGCGGGACCTGGACACGATTCTGGTCGCACGACCAGAGCTGATCGGCGCTGACAATCAGGCCGCCGAACGTCGCGAACGACTGCGCGGCGATCTGGTGCAAGGCATCAACCGCCGCCTCGCCGAGTTGAAGGCGAGCGGTCAGGGCATCGGCATCGAAGTAGCACGGGTCGATGTGCAATCGAGTCTGCCGGAGCCGGCGGTGAGCGCGTTTAACGCGGTCCTCACCGCCAGCCAGCAAGCCGACAAAGCGGTCGCCAATGCCCGCACCGAGGCCGAGAAGCTCACTCAGTCCGCCAACGAACAGGCTGACCGCACGCTGCAAGTCGCCCACGCCCAGGCAGGTGAGCGCCTGGCCAGAGCTTCCGCCGACACGGCGACGGTATTGAGCCTGGCCAAGGCGCAACAGCAGGGCACGGACCCGCAAATGCTCTTGCGTCTGTACCGCGAGCGGATGCCGAAGATTCTCGGTCAGGCCGGTTCGGTCACCACGGTCGATCCAAAAGACGATTCACGCCTGATCATTCAGGGAGCCAGCAAATGACTGCCACCACCACCGCACCGAGCTTGTTGTCCTCGGCCGAACAACGCCGCGCCGCGCGCCAGTTGACCTTGGCAATGCTCGCCCTCGGCTTGCTTGGTCTGGGGTTGATCTGGCGCTGGTTGATGCCGGAACAGACGGGCGTCAGTCAGTTGCTGCTCGGATTTGCTTCTTTGTTAGTCGCGGTGCCGGTAATGCGTTCGGCGTGGTTCAGCCTGCGTTATCCGAGCCTGCACGGCATCACCGACCAGTTGATCGCCCTGGCGATGATCGGGGCCTGGGCCACGGGCGATCTGCTCACGGCGGCGCTGTTGCCGATCATCATGATCTTCGGCCACGTGCTGGAAGAACGCAGTGTGATCGGTTCCGAGGAAGCGATTCATGCCCTCGGCCAATTGACCCGCAGCCACGCGCGCAAGGTGCAGGCGGACGGCTCGATCATCGAAGTCGACAACGGCACGCTCAAGGCCGGCGACAAAGTCGAAGTGCGCGCCGGGGATCGAGTGCCGGCGGACGGTCGGGTTTTATCCGGCCAGGCCAGCCTCGATACGGCGTCGATCACCGGTGAGTCGGTGCCGGTCGAGGCGGGCGTCGGCATGGCGGTATTCGGCGGTGCGATCAACCTCGACGGGCTGCTGCGAATCGAAGTGACTCGCACCGGGGATGAGTCCACCCTCGGCAAAGTCATCGCGCTGATGCAGAACGCCGAACGCTCCAAACCACCGATCACTCGTTTGCTCGAACGTTATGCCGGCAGTTACATGGTGCTGGTGTTGCTGCTCGCGGCGGTGACCTGGTTTATCACCAACGATGCGCAGGCGATGCTCGCGGTGCTGGTGGCGGCATGCCCATGCGCGCTGGTGTTGTCGGCACCTGCCACGGCGATTGCCGGGGTGGCGGTGGCGGCGCGGCACGGGATTCTGATTCGCAGTTCGGCATTCCTTGAGGAGCTGGCCGATCTCACTTCGCTGGTCGTCGACAAGACCGGCACCCTGACGTACGGCACGCTGCGCTTGCAATCGATCAACAGCCTGCGAGCAGATCACGGGTCGGTGATGGCGCTGGCTGCAAGCCTGGGTGCGGCTAGCAGCCATCCGGTCAGCCGCGCGCTGGCCGGACTGGTCAGCGCAGAAGAGGCGCTGGTGCTGACCGATATTCATGAGCGGCAGGGGCTGGGCGTAGTGGCCAAAACCGCGCAAGGCGACGCCGCACTCGGGCGTCCGGAGCTGTTTGCGCAGTTGGGCATCCCGACCACCGCCATCCCCGAACACGATGGCCCGATTGCCGGGCTGGCACTGAACGGCGAATTCCTTGCCTGGCTGTTGCTGGCCGACACCGTCAAACCGGAAGCGCGATTTGCGTTGAGCGAACTGCGTGATCTCGGGTTGGGGCGGCAACTGCTGTTGACCGGTGACCGTCAGAGCGTCGCGCAAACCCTCGCCAGGGATGTCGGCCTGCACGAAGTCGAAGCCCAGGCGTTGCCCGAAGACAAGCTCAATCGAGTGCTCAAGGAAATCGACAACGGCTTCCGGCCGATGGTGGTCGGCGACGGGATCAACGATTCGTTGGCGCTCAAGGCGGGTGTTGTGGGTGTGGCGATGGGCGCGGGCGGCGCGGATATTGCGCTGGCATCCGCCGATATCGTACTGATCGGCAGCGACCTGCGGCGGCTCGGCACCTGTGTGCGCCTGAGCCGCCAGTGCCGACGGACCTTGCAGGTGAACGTGATCATCGGTCTGGGCTGGACGCTGGCCATCGTGGTGTTCGCGGCCTTCGGCTGGCTCGGTGCGGCGGGGGCGATGATCGCCGCGTTGCTGCACAATCTGAGTACGCTGTTGGTGCTGGGCAATGCCGGACGCTTGCTGCGTTTTCAGGAACCACTGCTGAAGCTCAAAGCGTCGGACTGATCAATTTTCGAACTGTGCGCCGGTCTCGCAGTCATTTGAGAAGGCGCACTGAACCAGGGATGACAGCGCGATGACAGCCTCTGAGGCTGATAGTCGGCGACTATCAAATCGATAGCCTGCTAATTTTCAAGGATGGTCTACCCTCAGATCAGACGTCTGAAACCAGGGGGATATTCCATGCTCGCGCAACTTCCACCGGCCTTACAGAATCTGCAGCTTCCGCTACGCCTGCGACTCTGGGACGGCCATGAATTCAATCTGGGCCCGACGCCCAGTGTCACCATCGTGGTCAAGGACCCGTTGATGGTGTCCCAGTTGACTCATCCAAGTCTCGACGCGCTGGGGGCGGCGTTCGTCGAGGGCAAACTCGAACTGGAAGGCTCGATCAGCGAGGTCATCCGGGTGTGCGATGAGTTGAGCACGGCGCTGCTCGACGAGGACGAAGACAGTCAGCCGGTGCGCACCGTGCATGACAAGGAAACCGACGCCAAAGCCATTTCCTATCACTACGACCTTTCCAACGCGTTCTACCAGCTGTGGCTGGACAGCGACATGGCGTATTCCTGCGCGTATTTCGAAACCGGCAGCGAATCCCTGGAGCAAGCCCAGCAAGCCAAGTTCCGGCACCTGTGCCGCAAGCTGCGCCTACAGCCCGGCGACTATCTGCTGGACGTTGGTTGTGGCTGGGGCGGACTGGCGCGGTATGCCGCCCGTGAGTTCGGCGCCAAGGTCTTCGGTATCACCCTGAGCAAAGAGCAACTGGCCCTGGCCCGCGAGCGTGTCAAAGCCGAGGGGCTGGAAGATCAGATCGAACTGCAACTGCTCGACTACCGCGATCTGCCCCGGGACGGGCGTTTCGACAAAGTGGTCAGCGTCGGCATGTTCGAGCACGTCGGCCACGCCAACCTCGCCGAATACTGCAAAACCCTGTTCGGCGCGGTGAAAGAGGGCGGTCTGGTGATGAACCACGGCATCACCGCCAAGCACACCGATGGCCGCCCTGTGGGGCGCGGCGCCGGGGATTTCATCGAGAAATATGTGTTCCCCAACGGCGAGCTGCCGCACCTGGCGATGATCTCGGCCGAGATCAGCGAAGCGGGTCTGGAAATCGTCGACGTCGAGAGTCTGCGCCTGCACTACGCGCGCACGCTGGACCACTGGAGCGAACGGCTTGAGGACAACCTCGAAGCCGCTGCGAAACTGGTGCCGGACCAGGCGCTGCGTATCTGGCGTCTGTACCTGGCGGGCTGCGCTTATGCGTTCGCTCGCGGCTGGATCAACCTGCACCAGATCCTCGCCGTGAAGGCCCATGCCGATGGCAGCCATGAACTGCCGTGGACGAGGGACGACATCTACCACCCTTGAACCTAGAGGATCGGTGAAATCAGCCGGGCGATCCGCATACCGACCTGTTGCAGGCGGTGGATCTCCCGGCTTTCTTCTTTGGCGACTTCGTAGGCCTGGGCGAAATCATCGTTGAGCATCTGTTCCACGCTGGCGGCAAATTCGCTGTCGACGGTCAGCAGCATTACCTCGAAATTCAGCCGGAACGAGCGGTTGTCCAGGTTGGCACTGCCGATGGCGCTGATTTCGCTGTCGATCAACACCACTTTCTGATGCAGGAAACCCGGTTCGTAGCGGAATACCCGCACGCCGGCGCGCACCGCTTCGAACGCATACAGGCTGGAGGCGGCGTAGACGATGCGGTGGTCGGGGCGCGAAGGCAGCAACAGGCGCACGTCGACTCCGCGCAGCACCGCGAGGCGCAATGCTGCGAATACGGCTTCGTCGGGAATGAAGTAGGGGCTGGTGATCCACACGCGCTCGGTGGCGGCGTGGATGGCTTCGACGAAGAACAGCGAGCAGGTTTCGTAAGCATCCGCCGGGCCACTGGCGAGCAATTGGCAAAGCACGCCGTCCTCCGGGTACGCGTCCGGCAGGATCAGCGGCGGCAATGACCGCGCGGCCCAGAACCAGTCTTCGGCAAACGACTCCTGCATGCACGCCACCACCGGGCCGCGCACCTGGACGTGAGTGTCGCGCCACGGCGCCAGCGGTGGTTTTTCACCCATGTACTCGTCGCCGACGTTGTGGCCGCCGACAAACCCGATCAGCCCGTCGACCACCACGATCTTGCGGTGGTTGCGAAAATTCACCTGGAAACGATTGAGCCAGCCGCTGCGGGTGGCAAACGCCTTGACCTCGACGCCTCCGTCGCGCAGCGCCTGCACGTAGCTGTGGGGCAGGGCGTGGCTGCCGATACGGTCGTAGAGCAAATGGATCACCACGCCTTCGGCGGCTTTCTTCAGCAGCAGGTCACGCAGGCGCTGACCGAGACGATCGTCGTGAATGATGAAAAACTGGATCAGCACCGCTTCCCGCGCCTGGTCGATTGCGTGGAAAATCGCCTCGAAGGTCGCCGCGCCATTGATCAGCAATCGCACTTCATTGTTGGCCAGGCACGGCATGCGCCCCAGCTTCGGCATCGCCCGCAACGAATCGTAAGCATTCGAGGCGCGGGCGGTCAGGGCCTCTTCCACCCACGGCCGCCAGTTGAGCTCGGAAATCGCCAGGCGCATTTGTTCGTTGGCCTGACGGCGGGCCTTGATGTAGCCATCGAAGGTGCTGCGGCCGAACACCAGATAAGGAATAAGGGTGAGGTAGGGAATGAAGATCAGCGACAGCGCCCAGGCGATCGAGCCTTGGGCGGTGCGTACGGTCAATACGGCATGGATCGCGGCGATCGAGCCGAGGGTGTGTATCAGGGCGATCAGGTAACCGAAAATGTGCGGTCCGAAATAATCCATGGGGCAACCTTGCTCCTGAAGATTCAATGCTTAACAGACCATGTTCCATGGCGATTGTCGCTATTTGTTTTCACGCCGTCAGCGCCCGCCATGAACCGAAACAGGCGGCCGGCGTCTAACGGCCACTACTGATCAGGAGTTTTTCAATGAACGTTCGTCTGCTGGGTTTGGCGCTGGGCCTGGGTTTGGCCTTGCCGGTGGTTGCTCAGGCGCAAATGCTGCAGCCGGGGTTGTGGGAAATGACGTCGAGCAATGTGAAGGTCGATGATCAGGTGATGGATGTGCAATCGATCCTCGGCCAGATTCAGGGCCAGATCACCCCGCAGCAGCGGGCGGAACTGGAGAAGCAGGGGATCAATATCGGTGGCAAGGGTATCCGCGCCTGCCTGACGCCGCAGCAGGTGGCAACCAACGATATCCCGCTGGCGGACCCGCAGTCGGGTTGCAAACAGCAGATCACCGAGCGCGTCGGCAACCAGTGGAAATTCCGCTTCAGTTGCCCGAAAGCCCAGGGCACCGGCGTCGCGACGTTCCTCAGTGATCGTGAGTTCACCACCGTCGCCAACGGCACTTTCAACGCTATCGGGATCAACCAGAAGGGCAGTCTGGAAACCCGGGCGGTCTGGCTGGGGCAGGATTGCGGTACCGTCAAACCGAGAGCGTAAATCAAACCGCCTCCACATCGAGTGGAGGCGGTTTTTTTCAGCGCATGAACCGCAGCGGCAATCCCTGACAGTTGTCATGGATCCGATGGTCATGCCACGCAATCAGCCCCGACACCATCGTCGTGCTGACCCGATGCCGAAAGCTGCGCTGAGCGAAGGGCGTCCAGCCGCATTGCGACAGAACCGGTTGGCGGGACACCGCGACACCCCCAGGCTCCGGTTGAACCAACACCAGATCCGCCCAATATCCTTCACGTAAATAACCGCGATCCGGAATGGCAAACAGATCGGCCACCCGGTGGCTGGTCTTCGCCACCAGCGTGGTGATCGGCAATACGCCATCCGCCACCAGTTCCAGAAGCGCCGGCAGCGCGTGTTGCACCAGTGGCAGTCCAGACGGCGCCTGTTCATACGCTTGCTGCTTTTCCGCCCAGGTGTGCGGTGCGTGATCGCTGCCGATCACGTCCAGTCGATTGCTCAGCAGTGCCTGACGCAAGGCATCACGATCGGCTTGGGACTTGATCGCTGGATTGCATTTGATCAGGTTGCCAAGCTTCGGATAGTCACGGTCATCGAACAGCAAGTGATGCAGGCAGACTTCGGCGGTGACGCGTTTTTGCGACAGCGGTTTGTCTTCGAACAACGCCAGCTCGCGGGCCGTTGTCAGGTGCAGGACGTGCAGGCGAGTGCCATGACGTTTGGCCAGATCCACCGCCAGAGACGATGAACGAAAGCAGCTGTCGGCATTACGGATCAGCGCATGGGCATCGGCTGGCAATTGGTTGCCGAAGCGTTCGCGCAGGTTCGCGGCGTTCGCATCGATGCTCGGCGTGTGTTCACAGTGGGCCAGCAGAATCGTCGGCACTTTGGCGAACAGACGCTCGAGGGTGTTGGGGTCGTCCACCAGCATGTTGCCGGTGGACGCGCCCATGAACACTTTGACCCCGGCCACTTCGCTCGGGTTGAGTGCTGCGACCGTGTCCAGATTGTCGTGACTGACGCCGAAGTGAAAACCGTAGTTGGCCACCGAGTTGATTGCCGCCCGGCGCTTTTTGTCGGCCAGCGCTTCGAGAGTCAGAGTGGCAGGGTGGGTGTTGGGCATGTCCATGAAACTGGTGATGCCGCCGGCCACGGCTGCACGGGACTCGGTGTGGATGCTGCCCTTGGCCGGCGCACCCGGCTCACGGAAATGCACTTGGTCATCAATCATTCCCGGCAGCAGCCATTGACCGTCGGCGTCGATTTCACGGGTCGCGTTTTCCCCTTCGATGCTGCCGGCGATCTTGACGATGCGCCCGTGGCTGACCAACAGATCGGCGTCGAACTCACGCCCCTCGTTCACCAGCCGCGCATTGCGAATCAACACACTGCTCATGATTCAGAACTCGTTCTGCAAGGCTTTGTAGCCGCGCACCAGGTCGACGTTGGTGCGCGCCACATCTTCGGAAAACTCCGAAGCGCTCACGCTCACCGGCGGGAATTGCGAGAGGTCGGTGCCCGGGCCGATGCGCGTGGTGGAGGGCACGTAGAACGCGTCCGGCAGATCTCGGCCGTCGACCACCGAGTTGTGCCGCACCACACAGCCGTTGCCCACCACGCAATTGAACAGCACGCTGTTGAAACCGATGAACACCCGGTCGCCGACCGTGCACGGGCCATGCACGATCGAGCGGTGGGCGATGGAGCTGAATTCGCCGATAGTCACCGCCGCGCCGGATTTGGAGTGGATCACCACGCCGTCCTGGATGTTCGAATTGGCGCCGATGGTGATCGGCTCCATGTCGCCCGTGGCGTCCACTTCATCGGCGCGGATCACCGCGTACGGGCCGACGAATACGTTTTCACTGATGACGACTTTGCCGCAGATGATCGCGGTTTTATCGACGTAGGCAGACTCGGCAATCTGCGGCAAATCACCGGAAGGATTTTTACGGATCATGGTTGGCTCAGGGCTTGGTAAAGAGTGTTGAGGTTGTATTCGAACAGCCCTGTGAAGGTGCTGGCCGGACCGCTGGCGGCGAGGGCGTCGGAGTACAGCGTGCCGCCGATGTGTGCGCCGCTTTCGTCGGCGATCTGTTTGAGCAGGCGCGCGTCCTTGATGTTTTCCATGAACACCGCTTTAACCTTGGCCTGACGAATCTGGGTGATCAGCGCGGCGACTTCGGCAGCGGAAGGTTCGCGTTCGGTGGACAGACCTTGTGGCGCCATGAAGTCTATGCCGTACGCCTGACCGAGATAACCGAAGGCGTCGTGGCTGGTGACGATCTTGCGGTTGCCCGGCGGCAAGGAACCGAGCTTCGCTTTCGCTTGGGCGAGGAGGGCGTAGATCTGTTTCAGGTAGGCCTGGCTGTTGCGCTCGTAGTCGGCTTTGTTTGCCGGGTCAGCGGCGATCAGCGCCTTGGTGATGTTGGCGATGTAGAGCTCGGCGTTCGCCAGGTTGTGCCAGGCGTGAGGATCGGGAACGGTTTCGCCGTCCTCATCCAGCGACCGCGGAATCACGCCGCGACTGGCGCTGATCACCGGGGCTCTGGTGTCGGTGCTGGCGACCAGCCGATCCAGCCACGGCTCGAAACCCAGACCGTTCTTGACGATCAGTTTCGCCTTGAGCAGGGCTTTGGCGTCGTCCGGAGTGGGTTCGTAAGTGTGGGCATCGGCGTCAGGGCCGACCATGTTGGTGATCTGGATATGCTCGCCGCCGACCTGATGCACCATGTCGGCAAGGATGCTGAAACTGGTGACCACCGGCAGTTTTTCCGCCGCCGATAACGACATCGACAGCATCAGGCTGAACAGCACGAGTAGAGCGCGCATCGGGAAACACCTCATTGGGATGTGAGCAAAGGCGGGCGGCGCAACAGACCGTGAACCGGTCCGAACACCACGGACAACAGGTAACCGCCACCGGCGACCAACACGATGGCCGGTCCGCTGGGCAGCGAGTAGTAGAACGACAGCAACAGGCCGAGCCATACCGATGCGCAACCGATGAGCGCGGCGATAGCGATCAGGATCGGCAGGCGCCGGCTCCAAAAGCGTGAGGCGGCGGCCGGCAGCATCATCAGGCCGACCACCATCAAGGCGCCGATGGCCTGGAAACCGATCACCAGATTGAGCACCACCAGCGTCAGGAACACGCCATGGGCGACGGGGCCGAGTCGGCTGACCGTGCGCAGAAAAAACGGATCGAGCGTGTCGAGTAGCAACGGTTTGTAGATCAGTGCCATGGCCATCAGGCTGAGTGCCGACACCCACAGCATGCCGTTGAGGGTCGGCCCATCGACCGCCAAAGCGGAGCCGAACAGCAGGTGCAGCAAATCGAGTCGCTTGCCAGCGATGCCGAGAATCAGCACGCCGCTGGCCAACGAGATGGGATAGATCGCGGCGAGGCTGGCGTCTTCGCGCAGGCCGGTGCGCCGGGTGATCCACGCGGCGAGTCCGGCCATGCTCAGGCCGGCACCGAGTCCGCCGAGGGTCAAGGCCGGCAGACTCAACCCGGCGAACCAGAACCCCAGCGCGGCGCCGGGGAGGATGCCGTGGGCGACGGCGTCGCCAATCAGGCTCATCCGGCGCAGGATCAAAAACACGCCCAATGGCGCGGTGCTGCACGCCAGGACCAGACCGCCGAGGAGGGCCCGGCGCATAAAGACGAACTCGTGGAACGGTTGCCATAAATGGCTCAGCGTGAGCATCAGGCCACCTGCGTGTGAGGTGTTTGCTGAATGAGGTCGGTGCTGCTGCCGAATGCGCAGCCGCTCTGTTTGATCAGCAAGGTCTGTGGAATGTGTTGGCGCACGGCGGCAAGGTCATGGCAAACCACCACCAGGGTTCGTCCCTGCTCATGCCAGGCGTGCAGGTGTTGCCACAACAGTTTCTGCCCCAGTTCGTCGAGCGCGGCATGGGGTTCGTCGAGCAGCAGCAACGGAGTGTCGGCCAGACTCAATCGGGCGAGCAGGGCGCGTTGCAGTTCTCCGCCGGAGAGGGCCATCAGGGGACGATGTTCCAGTCCGCTCAGATGCCAGTCTTCCAGTGCGGATTCGAGACGCTGGGCTCTGAGATGCGACGACAGTCGGCGTCCCCAGAAACCGGCGGCCACCAACTCTTGAAGACTGATCGGGAACTGTCGATCCAGATGCTGTTGCTGAGGCAGGAAGGACAAACCGCTTTGGCGTGGAACACCCAGTTCGACTTTGCCGGCCAGCGGTCGCTGTAATCCGGCGATGACTTTGAGCAGGCTGCTTTTGCCGCTGCCGTTGACGCCGATGATTGCCGTCAGACTGCCGCTTTCCAGCCGAAGGTTCAGAGGCGCAGTGAGCGGTTGGCCGGGTGTTCCCCAGCTCAGGTTCTGGCAACGAATCATGGCTGCTCCCGGCGCCAGTGACTTTCGGCGACCGCATCGTGGGCATGAAGGCTTTCGGCGTGGATGACTCGGACGTGAAACTCGCTGATACCGGGTGAACGACGCAGGGCCAGATTCAGGCGTCGAGCAGCGTCTTCGCAGAACATCAGGTTCTGGCCGTTGGCGAGGGCGAAGGCTTGTTCGTCGGCGCGCTTTACGGCGGTTTGTACGGCGGTGCCGAGGGCTGCTTCGGCGTCGTTGATGATAGACGTCAGCGGCAATTCGTCGACGAATTCGTCCAGATGCAGATGCAACTGGGCGGTACTGCGTTGGCTGTGAGGTGTGGCCACGATGCCTTGAGTCGAACCCAACCACGCCAATACGTCGGCGTGCTGCAGCGGTTTGTTGGCAAAGTCGTCGATGAATTGTTGCTGGATCAGTTGCCTCGCCAATGCTGCAGAACACGGGCAAGTCGACGAGTAAGCCACCTCCATTTTCAGTTCCACGTGGAACATTTTGCTTTTCAGGTGGGCTGAAACAGTGACGGGGTAGGTTTTCCATCCTGCCAAAGGACTGACCAATGCCGACCTTCTCAGCAATAAATCTGTGTGGATATTGAGATAGGCGGCTTCGGAAAGATCTTCGTGGCTGTCGAGAAAACGCTGCAGAACTTTTCGCAAAAGGGCGGGAGAAAGGTTCTCCTGCTCCAGCGCTTCCAGCCCCAGATAGAGCCGCGACATGTGAATGCCGCGTGCGTCTCCATCATCAAGACTGACGCCTGCATCCGCTTTTGCAGCCAAGCGTTGGCCTTCGATAAACACAGGTAATGCAATGCCGCACATTCCCACCCATTCGAGTGGCAGGGCCTGGCGGGCGGCTTGAGCCGCGACATCCGGCAAAGTCAGCGCGTTCATGAGCAGTTCCATCATGGTGATTGAATTTAATGTTACATTATAACAATTCAAACCACGATGCCTTTTTCATGAACAGGCTTTCATATGCACAGACGCCACTTGCTCAACCTGATGCTGGCCAGCGCGGCCTTTGTTTTGCCTTTTTCGGTGTCCGCTACGCAGATACGCAATGCGCGGCTTTGGCGTTCGGATGACAAGCTTCGGCTGGTGTTCGATCTGAGTGGTCCTGTGAGCTACAAGACCTTCACCTTGAGTGCGCCGGAGCGGTTGATCATCGATTTGAGCGGCGCCAGCCTGAGTGGGGATTTCAGCCAGTTGGCGTTATCCGGCACCCCTATTCATTCGATCCGCTCCGGCCATTTTGGCCAAGGGAACACCCGGATCGTGCTGGATCTAAGCAGCCCGGTTCAGCTCAACTCATTTTTGTTGGCGCCTCAAGATGGGCAAGGACATCGCCTGGTTTTGGACTTGATGAGCGCATCATCGGGGCCGCCTCCAAGCGTTCCACGTGAAACACCCCAGGAAAAATCCCACCCCAAGCGCGACATCATGGTGGTGGTCGACCCTGGTCATGGCGGAAAAGATCCGGGTGCAATCGGCGCCAAAGGCGAGCGGGAAAAGGATGTGGTTTTGTCTATTGCACAACTACTCGCACGTCGGCTTAAACGAGAGAAAGGATTTGATGTGAAGCTGGTTCGTAACGACGATTTCTTCGTCCCGTTGCGCAAGCGTGTGGAGATTGCGCGTCAGCACAAGGCCGATATGTTCATCTCGGTGCACGCCGATGCTGCACCGCGTCTGACGGCTTCCGGGGCGTCGGTGTACTGCTTGTCCGAAGGTGGCGCTACGTCCGCCACCGCGCGGTTCATGGCGCAGCGTGAGAACGGTGTGGATCTGCTTGGCGCCACCAGCCTGCTCAATCTCAAGGACAAGGATCCGATGCTCGCTGGCGTGATCCTCGACATGTCGATGAACGCAACCATCGCTGCCAGTCTGCAACTGGGAAGCACAGTGCTGGGCAGCCTGGCCGGCATCACCACGCTGCATCAAAAGCGCGTGGAACAGGCTGGATTTGCCGTTCTGAAATCGCCGGATGTGCCGTCAATCCTGGTGGAAACCGGGTTCATTTCCAACGCACGGGACAGTCAGCGCTTGGTGACCGCGCGTCATCAGCAGGCCGTGGCGGACGGTTTGTTTGAGGGCTTGCAGCGCTATTTCCAGAAGAATCCACCTGTCGACAGCTATATGGCCTGGCAACAAGAGCAGAAAGGATCGCGGGTTTAGCAGCCAGTGATCCGGCTGCAGGTGAACTTCGCACTGCTGCCGCCTGAGCTGGAGAACCGATTGATCGTCGTCCAGCCCACTCGCCGGTTGTAGCCAACCCAGGCTTCTCCATCGGAAGCGATGCCGGTGAAGAAGGTCAGTTGCCCATAGCGGCTGTTGGTTTGTGCCCAGTAGCGGTTTCCCGCTTTCTCGAATCCGCGCAGGTAAATCGTGCTGCCGACGGTGTTGACGCTGTAGGCGTTGCCGTTGGCATCGATGCACGCCAAAAGGTTCGCGCTGCGCGTGCAATTGGCGAGTCCCGGCACTTGTGCTTCGGCCTTCAGCGTCAGCAATGCCAGGCAGATAAACGAGTATTTCAGCGCGGTTTTCATGACTTAACTCGGCGACGACCTATTGCAGCTTCCGGCCCTTTGTCACTTTGGGCAAGAAGAGAGTGGATTGATTTTGTTGTTATACTATAACATTAATCGGACAAGGCTTTCCGTGGCTTCCATTTCAAGCGTCTGCTTCCCTGGTGATCTCATCGAAGCTCAAGAACGCTCGCCCCGAGAGCCTCAGCGTTGTTTAGCGATCGTCTGATGAGGTTTATCCAATGTCTTCCCGACTTCCCGTGACCGTTTTGTCCGGCTTTCTCGGTGCCGGAAAAAGTACACTTTTGAATTACGTACTACGTAACAGAGACGATCTGCGCGTCGCCGTTATCGTCAACGATATGAGCGAGATCAATATCGATGGCAGCGAAGTCCAGCGTGATGTCAGCCTGAACCGTGCAGAAGAGAAGCTCGTGGAAATGAGCAATGGCTGTATCTGCTGTACGTTACGTGAGGACCTTCTGGAAGAGGTCAGTCAGTTGGCCCGCGAAGGCCGCTTCGACTATTTGCTGATCGAGTCCACCGGAATCTCCGAGCCGTTGCCAGTGGCCGAGACATTCACCTTCCGTGATGAGCAGGGGCAAAGCCTCGCCGACATCGCTCGCCTCGACACCATGGTCACTGTAGTCGACGGTATGAGCTTCCTGCCGGACTACCTGGCCGCTGAAAACCTCGCCTCCCGTGGCGAATTCCTCGGTGAAGAAGATGAGCGTTCGATCACCGATCTGCTGATCGAGCAGATCGAATTCGCCGACGTCCTGTTGATCAGCAAGATCGACCTGATCAGCAGTCGCGAGCGGGAAGAGCTGATGGCCATTCTCAGACGCCTCAACGCTCAGGCCGAGATCATTCCGATGGTCATGGGTGAGGTACCGCTGGAGAAAATTCTCAATACCGGTCGTTTCGACTTCGAAAAGGCCGCCCAGGCCCCGGGCTGGTTGCAGGAATTGCGTGGCGAACATGTGCCGGAAACCGAGGAGTACGGCATCGCATCCACGGCCTATCGGGCGCGCCGGCCCTTTCATCCGCAGCGTTTCTTCGACTTCATCGATCGTCCTTGGGTAAACGGCAAACTGCTGCGCTCCAAAGGCTTCTTCTGGCTGGCCAGCAAACCCACCGACGCCGGTAGCTGGTCTCAGGCAGGTGGCCTGATGCGCCACGGTTTCGCCGGGCGCTGGTGGCGCTTCGTGCCTAAAGAACAGTGGCCGCAGGATCAGGAAAGTACCGCCGCGATTATGGAAAACTGGATCGCCAGCGTAGGCGATTGTCGCCAGGAGCTGGTGTTTATCGGGCAGAACATCGATTTCGCACAGCTGTCGTCGGAACTCGATGATTGCCTGCTGACCGATGCCGAGATGGCGCTCGGTACTCAAGGCTGGCTACAGCTACGTGATCCTTTTGGCTCCTGGCACGACGAGGTCGCCTGATGCTCGCCCTGAAACCGCTGCCAGGCAGCACGCGTCATCAGTCTTTCGGCCAGACCCCTCAGGCGCTGGCGAACATACTCGACGATGAAATCAACCTCGCGGTCTGGCAACGACAGCTTCCGCTGCACATTGCCGAATTTGCGGACTTATTGTTGTCTCTGAACGAACCTTACGCCGAGGCGCTGTGCCTGGAATTGCCGGACGAAGACGCAGAACCGGATCTCACGGGACTGGCCAGCGGCTTTCGCGATCTGGAAGGCTACGAAGGGTTTGTCGCCGACTTGAAATGGCTGGTCAGCGCCTTCGCCTGCCTGCTGGGCGCGCGGCGAATCGGCTTGCGCCTGCGGGTGCTGGACAAGGCGATGTGTCCGCGTTTCCACGTCGATCATGTGCCGGTGCGGTTGATCACCACGTACGCCGGTGTCGGCAGTGAATGGCTAAGGGAAGGGCAGATGGACCGTCGGCAACTGGGACAACCGCAAGCCGAGCCCCAGGATATGTCACGGATTCAGCAATTGAATCGCGGCGAAGTGGCATTGCTCAAGGGCGAAAAATGGCACGGCAACGAAGGTTTCGGCCTGATTCATCGCTCGCCGCAACCGGCGCCAGGTGAGCGGCGGCTGATGCTGACCCTCGACTGGCTCGGATAGCGCCTCAGGGCTTGAGCCATTTCCCCTGGCTCTGAGCCTCGCAATAGGGCTGCAAATACGCCGTATCGGTGGCCACGCCGTAATAGTGGATATCCTGGCGATAAGGCATATTGGCGACTTGCGCGTTGCTGCACACGCCGAACGCGCCGGCGGGGCACTGGTCGACGTATTGAACCTCGACTTTCTGCCCGGCCAGGGTCGGCTGGCAGAAGCCGTCGTTGAACAGTTTTTCCGGGATGTTGCGGTTCTGCTGGCAGACTTTCACGTCGAGCCGCTCCGCCTGACTGTGCACCACGCAGGCCTGGGCCAAAGCCTCGCTCGACACCAGCGTCAGCAGCAACGACCATCCCATCCACCGCATCTTCGACCTCCAGAAAACCTTGAACATGTTGCAGAACATTCCCACCCACGTCATCGCCGGCCCCTTGGGCGCGGGCAAGACCAGCCTGATCCGCCAGCTCATGGCCCAGCGACCGGCGGGCGAGCGTTGGGCGGTGCTGATCAACGAGTTCGGCCAGATCGGGCTCGACGCGGCGCTGTTGACCCGCGACGCCGATGGTATCGCACTGGGCGAAGTGGCCGGGGGCTGTTTGTGTTGCGTGAACGGTGCGCCGTTCCAGATCGGTCTGGGGCGATTGTTGCGCAAGGCACGGCCGGATCGCTTGTTCATCGAGCCCTCGGGGCTCGGGCATCCGGCGCAGTTGCTGAAGCAGCTGAACGAGGCGCCGTGGCAAGGCGTACTCGCCGTACAACCTTGCTTGCTGGTGCTGGACGCCCAGGCCCTTGCCGCGGGCAAAACGCTGCCGGACGCGCAGCAGGAAGCCTTGGCCAGCGCAGGCCTGCTGCTGTTGAACAAGGCAGAAAACCTCGACGAGCCCACGCGTGAGCGAATCACCCGACAGTTGCCGTCTGTACGATTGATCTGGACGCAGCAGGCGATGCTGCCGCTCAGCGAATTGCCGGGACTGGCGGTACAGGCGCAGGCAGGTGTGGATAAGTTGATCGTGCCCCAAGCGCTGGCACAGATGCCGGCCATCTGGAGCGATCCGGCGCTGCCGATCTGCCTGAGTCAGGCCCAGGAGGGTGGCTGGAGCATCGGTTGGCGCTGGCATCCGAGCCAGGTGTTCGACGTGTCGGGGATAACCCGATGGCTGAAAAGCCTGAACTGGCGCCGGGCCAAACTGGTAATTCACAGCCTGGACGGCTGGCAGTCAGCCAATGCGCTGGATAATGCCGAGCTCAGCTGGCTGCCCAGTGAATGGCGCAAGGATTCCCGGATCGAGCTGATTTTCGACGAACCGCAGGCGGTCAGTGAATTACAGGCCGGGCTGGCCCGGTTTCGGCTTCAGGCAGGTTGATTCAAGGCTTCCACTTGGTGTGTTCCTGACGCCACTGGCTCAGCTCAATCACTTCACCACGCGGTTTTGTCACCTCCACCACCGGCGGTGTGTCATCAAATGGCGCCGGGTAGGGCGCCAGTTCGATCTGCGCGCTGTGCGCACCGAACTGGGTGATCGTGCCGTTATGTCGGGTTTCGCCGGTCACGGTAAATTCGAAATTGTAGACCCGGGCCAGACGTCGCCGACCGCTGGCGTCCTTGATCAGGCCGATCTTCTTCAGCGCCACGTTACCGTCGAGCAGATCGACGCCGACATTCACGCAATGCTGTTTAACCCGCTCCAGCGCCCGCTCGCGCAAGCCGTGGTTGTGCCAGAGCCACGCACCGGCGGCGGCGAACAGCATCAGCACGAAAATGTTTTCCAGGGTGAGCATCAACACGAAACTCCAAATGATTGCGTCAGCTTAACTGCGTCGCCGGTCTGTCGTACAGGCTGCGTTTCGTCGCATACTGCGCGGCTTGAATTTCAATCGTTTTACGGAAAAACCCGAATGAAACGTACGCCTCATCTGCTCGCCATCCAGTCCCATGTGGTGTTCGGCCACGCCGGCAACAGCGCTGCGGTTTTTCCGATGCAGCGGGTCGGGGTGAATGTCTGGCCGCTCAATACGGTGCAGTTCTCCAACCACACCCAGTACGGCCAGTGGGCCGGTGAAGTGCTGGCACCGCACCGGATCCCCGAGCTGGTCGAGGGCATCGCCGCGATCGGTGAGCTGGGCAATTGTGATGCGGTGCTGTCAGGTTATCTCGGCAGTGCGGCGCAGGGGCGGGCGATTCTCAGTGGCATCGAGCGGATCAAGGCGGCCAACCCGAAAGCCCTTTATCTGTGCGACCCGGTGATGGGGCATCCGGAAAAGGGCTGCAGCGTTCCTGCTGAAGTCAGTGACTTCCTGCTGGAGGAGGCCGCTGCCGTTGCGGATTTCATGTGCCCGAACCAGTTGGAGCTGGACAGCTTCTCCGGGCGCAAGCCGCAGTCGCTGTTCGATTGTCTGGCGATGGCGCGTGCGCTTCTGGCGCGTGGACCGAAAGCGGTGCTGGTCAAGCATCTGGATTATCCGGGCAAACCGGCGGATGGCTTTGAAATGTTGCTGGTGACGGCCGAGGGCAGCTGGCATTTGCGGCGTCCGCTGCTGGCGTTTCCGCGTCAGCCGGTGGGGGTGGGCGATCTGACGTCCGGTCTGTTCCTGGCGCGTGTGCTGCTCGGTGACAGCCTGGTGGCGGCGTTTGAATTCACCGCAGCAGCGGTACATGAAGTGCTGCTGGAAACCCAGGCCTGCGCCAGTTACGAGCTGCAACTTGTGCGGGCGCAGGACCGGATTGCGCATCCGCGGGTGAAATTCGAGGCTACGCCGATCAGCCTCTGATGCCGCGTCGGCTTCAATCGCGAGCAGGCTCGCTCCCACAGGTGACGTTTTATCCGTGGGAGCGAGCCTGCTCGCGATAGCGGTCGTCAGATCGCTAAAAATCTCAGGCGTCGCCCTTGATTTCCTGATAGCGCTTTTCCAGCTCCTGACGGATCTGCCGGCGTTGTTGCGCCTGCATGTAGCGGCGTTTGTCTTCGCTGTTCTGCGGTTGCAGCGGCGGTACGGCGGCGGGTTTGCGCTGATCGTCCACCGCGACCATGGTGAAGAAGCAGCTGTTGGTGTGACGCACCGAGCGCTCGCGGATGTTCTCGGTCACCACTTTGATACCGACTTCCATCGAGGTGTTGCCGGTGTAGTTCACCGACGCCAGGAAGGTCACCAGTTCGCCGACGTGGATCGGCTCGCGGAAAATCACCTGATCCACCGACAGGGTCACCACGTAGCGGCCGGCATAACGGCTGGCGCAGGCGTAGGCCACTTCGTCGAGGTATTTGAGCAGGGTGCCGCCGTGGACATTGCCAGAGAAGTTGGCCATGTCGGGGGTCATCAGTACCGTCATCGACAGCTGGGCGTTTCCGGGTTCCATAACGTTCTCACGGGTCAAGGCAGGGTTGCTGGAAGAAACACCTCTGCGGGTGCCTGGTCGCTTTTCAAAAGCACCGTTATCGGGACGCCAGGCAACTGGCCGCCGTCACGCCCGAATCGATCTGTTTCCATATATTGCACCGCCTTTCAGCCGGAAGTCGCGGTGTTACCCTGCAAAAGCGCCTCCCCAAGGGCGATTCCTACACCCAAAGCGGATTTTTACTCAGCTCGCCCAGACATTTCCCATGCCTGCGTGAGCCTCGTCATTCAAGGAGCCCACACCATGCATGCCATCAGCTTTATTCAGGATCTGGCGGTGATCATGTTGGTCGCAGGTGTGGTGACCGTGTTGTTCCACCGTTTCAAGCAGCCGGTGGTACTTGGCTACATCGTCGCCGGCTTCATCATCGGCCCCCACACACCGCCCTTCGGTCTGATCCACGACGAAGAAACCATCAAGACCCTCGCCGAGCTGGGGGTTATTTTCCTGATGTTCTGCCTGGGCCTGGAGTTCAGCCTGCGCAAGCTGTTCAAGGTCGGTGCTACGGCATTCATCGCGGCGTTCCTCGAAATTGTTCTGATGATCTGGATCGGCTACGAAATCGGCCGCTGGTTTGACTGGAACACCATGGATTCGCTGTTCCTCGGCGCGATCCTGGCGATTTCCTCGACCACCATCATCGTCAAGGCGCTCAACGACCTGAAGATGAAGAACGAGCGCTTCGCGCAGTTGATTTTCGGTGTGCTGATCGTCGAGGACATTCTCGGCATCGGCATCATCGCCTTGCTGTCGAGCATCGCGGTGAGCGGCACGGTGAGCTCCGGCGAAGTGTTTTCCACGGTCGGCAAGCTCTCGCTTTTCATGATTGTCGCCCTGGTGGTCGGCATTCTGCTGGTGCCGCGTCTGCTGGCTTACGTCGCCAAGTTCGAAAGCAACGAGATGCTGCTGATCACGGTGCTGGGCCTGTGTTTCGGTTTCTGCCTGTTGGTGGTCAAGCTTGAGTACAGCATGGTGCTGGGGGCGTTCCTGATCGGCGCGATCATGGCCGAGTCGCGGCAGCTGCTGAAAATCGAGCGCCTGATCGAGCCGGTTCGCGACCTGTTCAGCGCGATCTTCTTCGTCGCCATCGGCCTGATGCTCGACCCGATGATCCTTCTGCAATACGCGTGGCCGATCGCGGTAATCACTGTTGCCGTGGTGCTGGGCAAGATGCTGTCCTGCGGCCTCGGTGCGTTTATCGCCGGCAATGACGGACGCACCTCAATGCGGGTCGGGATGGGGCTTTCGCAGATTGGCGAATTCTCCTTCATCATCGCGGCGCTGGGGATGACCCTGCAGGTCACCAGCAACTTCCTGTATCCGGTGGCCGTGGCGGTTTCGGTGATTACCACGTTGCTGACGCCGTACCTGATCCGGGCTGCCGATCCGCTGTCGATCAAGCTGTCTGCCGCCATGCCGCAGCGAGTCGGTCGAGTGTTCGGGATGTACGGCGAGTGGCTGCGCAGCATTCAGCCGCAGGGTGAGGGCGCGATGCTGGCCTCGATGATCCGGCGGATTCTGCTGCAGGTCGGGGTCAATCTGGCGCTGGTGATCGCGATCTTCTTTGCCGGCGCTTTCTTTGCCGGGCGCCTCTCGATCTGGATGCAGGACTGGATCAGCGATCCGAGCTGGCAGAAGGCGTTGATCTGGGGTGGGGCGTTGCTGGTGTCGCTGCCGTTCCTGATCGCGGCCTATCGCAAGCTCAAGGCGCTGTCGATGCTACTGGCGGAGATGGGTGTGAAGCCGGAAATGGCCGGGCGTCACACGCAGCGAGTGCGCCGGGTGATAGCCGAAGTGATCCCGATCATCTCGCTGCTGGTGATTTTCCTGCTGCTGGCAGCCTTGTCGGCCAGTATCTTGCCGACCAACAAGTTGCTGGTGCTGATCGCCGTGGTCGCAGCCGCCGTGGCGGCGCTGCTCTGGCGCTGGTTCATCCGGGTGCACACGCGGATGCAGGTGGCCCTGCTGGAAACTCTCGACAACCACAAGGAGCCGTCGGGGCACTGACCACCCATGGGATGGGGCGTTTCAGCTTTCCAGCCAGACGTCCCGAGCCCAGTGCCAGACCGATTCCCAGGACTCTTCGGTGATCAGTTCTTCCTCACCCGACCACAGCACCACGGTGCCGTCTTCTTCGACGCAGTAGTAGTCGTCACCATCCTGGCAGATCGGGATCAGGTCGCGCGGCACGCCGGCATCCCAGGCGTTGGCGGCGACGTCCGGCAGGTAGGTGTGGGATTGCGGGTCGGTGACGGTCACCGGCTCCAGGCTGCCGTAAACCACGTCGCTGACGGTCAGCAGAAACTCTTTGAAGACGAACGGGATGTTGATGAAGAGTTCTTCTTCGATTTCCACCAACTGGTCTTCGTCAGGCAATTCCAAAGGAACCGGTACGGGTTCGTTGGCTTCGCGCAGTTGTTCGATGATTTCTTCCACGTCCGGGATCCTCTTGCTTGAATGGCGCGGTTTATATGGGGCGGTTTATACAGTAGCTCGCTATAGATGCAACCGCGAAATAGAAAACCCCGGCCGAGGCCGGGGTTTTCATTACTGCGCGTAAAACGTCGGAGGTGATCAGCCGTTCTGGCGGATACCGGCGACCAGCCAAGGCTGGTTGTCGCCCTGTGGACGCTCCATGTTCCAGCTTTCGCTGAACACTTCGCCCTGCTGGTCGAAACGCGAAGTCTTCGACACGCCGTTGAAGGTCAGGGTAGCGATGGTCTTGTCCGCACGGTCATCCACGCCATCCAGTTGTACCTGGAGGTTGTCGATGAAGGTGGACTGGAAGGCATCGCCCAGTTCCGCGCGCTCGCGCTTGAGGAACTCGAACATTTGCGGGGTCACGAACTCGGCGATCTTGTCCATTTCGTTGGCGTCCCAGTGCTGCTGCAGCGCCTGGAAGTGGCTGCGGGCAGCTTCAAGGAAGCGCTGTTCGTTGAACCAGGCCGGAGCGTTGATCACCGGACGGGCGGCAGCAGGCGCGGCCGAACCACCGAAGATCGAACCCATGGCTGCTGGTTTCTGTTCGAACACTTCACGCTGCATCGGCGCGCCGGCCGGAGCGAACTGCTCCTGCTGCTTGCGACGACGGGCGGCGATGAAGCGGAAGATCACGAACGCGATCACGGCCATGATCAGGATGTCGAAGATCTGCATGCCTTCGAAGCCGCCGCCCATGAACATGGAAGCGAGCAGGCCACCGGCCGCGATGCCGGCCAGAGGGCCGAGCCATTTCGAAGCACCGCCGGCCTTGGCCGCAGCGCCCGCGGCACCGGCAGCACCAGCGGTCGCCGCAGCGCCGCCCATGCCTGGGGAAGAAGGAGCCATCTGGCTGGTCTGGTGCGTCGGCGCAGCGCCGGCGCTTTTGCCACCACCAAAGCGCTTGGCGTTGGCGTCGAGGCTCATCGTCAGGCCGATGCACAACGCCATGGCGATGCTAAGAAAACGTTTCATAAAGGGAATTCCCGTTTGTGGAGACACGCGCGCCATGTTGCACAGCTGAAGTGTTACTGGCTAGCGAGAGAGTGTTTCGGGCTTTTGCCTGACAGGTTACGTTCAGCTCGGTCGGGGCAATAAGGCTATGTACTTTTGTCTGTAGGAAAAGGAGATAGGTTCAGCAGGAAATAGATCAGCGCCGCAAGGCCAGCATCACCACACCAGCGGTGATCAGGCCGATGCCGCCCCACTGGCGCAGGTCGAGTTTCTCGCCCAGCAGGATCACACCGAGCACCGCCACGAAGACCACGCTGAGCTTGTCCACCGGGGCGACCAGCGACGCCGGGCCGACTTTCAATGCCCGGAAGTAGCACAGCCACGAAGCACCGGTTCCCAGGCCCGACAACAGCAGGAACAGGTAGCTCTTGGCGGAGATCGATCCCAAGGACTGATATTGGCCCGTGGCGTACAAAATCAAGGCCAGGCTGACCAATACGACGATTGTGCGCAGCAGGGTGGCGAAGTCGGAGTTGACGTTTTCGATGCCGATCTTGGCGAAGATGGCCGTCAGCGCGGCGAAAGTGGCCGAGAGCAGGGCCCAGAACGTCCAGGAAGAAAAGAAGCCCGAGCCCATGGATGTTGCCTCCAGTGTTCGTGTCCGATCGTTCCCACGCTCTGCGTGGTAACGCCGCCATGGACGCTCCGCGTCCACAGTGACGCAGAGCGTCACGTGATGCATTCCCACGCAGAGCGTGGGAACGATGAGCAACGACGGGCTGCCCTTAAATGGCTTCCAGCTTCGCGTACCCGAGCATCAGCCACTTGCTGCCTTCGGCGAAGTTCACCTGCACCCGGGCCTGGGCGCCTGCGCCTTCGAAGTTGAGGATCACACCGTCGCCGAAGATCGAGTGACGGACAGCCTGGCCAAGGCTCAGGCCGGTTTCCGGAATCTCGCTGCCGCTGAACAGGTTGCTGCCGCCCATCGACTGGTTGCCGCTGAACGGCCGGCTGACGCTGTTTGACAGGCGTACTTCCTGAATCAGGCCTTTCGGTACTTCCCGTACGAAACGCGACACCTTGTTGTAGGTTTCGCTGCCGTACAGGCGTCGGGTTTCAGCATAGGTCATCACCAGATTCTGCATCGCCCGGGTAATGCCGACATAGGCCAGACGCCGTTCTTCCTCAAGGCGTCCAGGCTCTTCCAGGCTCATTTTGTGCGGGAACAGGCCTTCTTCCATGCCCACCAGGAACACGTAAGGGAATTCCAGACCTTTGGCGCTGTGCAGGGTCATCAACTGAATGCTGTCTTCGTGCTCGTCGGCCTGGGTGTCGCCGGCCTCCAGCGAAGCGTGACCGAGGAATGCCGCCAGCGGCGTCAGTTCTTCGTCTTCTTCGGTGTTCTCGAAGTTGCGCGCGGCGCTGACCAGTTCCTCAAGGTTTTCCACCCGGGCCTGGCCTTTCTCGCCTTTTTCCGCTTCGTGATAGGCGATCAGTCCGGATTGCTCGATGACGGTTTGAGTCATCAGGTGCAACGGCATCTCGGCGCACTTGGCGGCAAGGTTTTCGATCAGCTCGATAAACGCGCCCAGCGCACCGGCGGCACGACCGGTCAGGCCCTTGTTGGCCACCAGCTGGCGCATGGCTTCCCACATCGACACATCGCTGTGACGGGCATGGTCGCGAATCGCTTCGACGGTTTTCTCGCCGATGCCACGCGCCGGGACGTTGATCACCCGTTCCAGCGCCGCATCGTTGCCGCGACCTTCCAGCAAACGCAGGTAGGCCATGGCGTTCTTGATTTCCGCCCGCTCGAAGAAGCGCTGGCCGCCATAGATGCGGTACGGAATGCGTTCACGCAGCAAGGCTTCTTCAAGAACGCGCGATTGGGCGTTGGAGCGGTAGAGAATCGCGATATCGCTGCGAGCCAGGCCGGTTTTCAGCGCGCTTTCGATGGTTTCGACAACGTAGCGCGCTTCATCGTGTTCGTTGAAGGCGGCGTAGAGGTTGATGGCTTCGCCGTCGCCGCCATCGGTCCAAAGCTCTTTGCCCAGACGTCCGGTGTTGTTGGCGATCAGGGCGTTGGCGGCTTTCAGGATGCCGGCCGTGGAGCGGTAGTTCTGCTCCAGACGGATGGTCACCGAATCCGGGAAGTCGGAAGAGTACTGGTGGATGTTCTCGATTTTCGCGCCGCGCCAGCCGTAGATCGACTGATCGTCGTCGCCGACCACCATCAGGCTGTCGCCGCCCTTGCCCAGCAGACGCAACCAGGCGTACTGCACGGCGTTGGTGTCCTGGAATTCGTCCACCAGAATGTGTCGGAAACGCTTCTGGTAGTGCGCCAGCAGGCCCGGGTGGTCGCGCCACAGGTCGAGGGCGCGCAGCAGCAGTTCTGAGAAATCGATGACGCCGGCCCGCTGGCATGCCGCCTCGTAGGCTTCGTAAATGCCGCGCATGGTGGCCAGGAACAGATCGCCGCTGGCTTGAATGTGTTGCGGACGCAGACCTTCGTCTTTCTGCCCGTTGATGAACCACTGGGCCTGACGGGCCGGCCAGCGTTGCTCGTCCAGCCCCAGCTCGCGGATCACCCGCTTGACCAGGCGTTGCTGGTCGTCGCTGTCGAGAATCTGGAAAGTCTGGCTCAGCCCGGCTTCCTGCCAGTGCGCCCGCAGCAGGCGGTGCGCCAGGCCGTGGAAGGTGCCGACCCACATGCCGGCCGGGTTGATGCCCAGCAACTGCTCGATGCGGTGACGCATCTCGGCAGCGGCCTTGTTGGTGAAGGTCACCGACAGAATCGAGTGGGGCGAGGCGTTCTCGACCTGGATCAACCAGGCGATACGGTGCACCAGCACTCGGGTTTTGCCGGAGCCGGCACCGGCCAGGACCAATTGACGACCAACGGGAGCCGCTACGGCCTGGCGTTGGGCATCGTTGAGGGAGTTCAGCAGAAGGGAGAGATCATCGCGCATCGGGGCATTCTAGGGTGCGCCGCAGGCCCGGGCAAACCGAGCTTTGCATTAGCCGATGAAAGTGCTGCCGATGACGACCGGTCGGTCACCGGCTACAGGCGTTGGCCCGCCTGAGCTCAGGGCTTTGGTGGGGGCTGGGCGGGGGAAAAGTTTCGGTGAAATTATGATCTGGGGCAGTTTGGCAAGTGGTTCGGCTTGTGTATGCTCCGTCCACGTTTCCGGGCGCATGCTCACACTTATAAGAACAAGAACGTTGCCTATGACCCTCAGCTTCGACCTGTCGGGCCCCTCCGTGGAGCCTCGGGTGATCCGCAAGCTTTACGCCACCCAGATGGCGGTCGAGCGCACGCGCCTTCTTTATCAGGGTTCGCTGCTGCCCACCCTGTTCATGTTGATCAACGGTCTGGTCTGCGCCGCTCTGCTCTGGAGCCCGCAGCGTTACTTCGTGGTCAGCGTCTGGCTGGTGTGGCTGTTGTCGCTGGTGGCGTTGCGGGTGATTCAGGTCGCCGCGTTCGACTCGGCGATTCCCGATCGCCAGGCCCAGCCGATCTGGGGGCGCATGTTCCTGCTCGGCTCGACCATGACCGGCCTGACCCTGGCCGGCGCCGGCATCGCCCTGGTCCCGGCCGACAACTTCATGCAGCAGGCCTGGGTGTTCGGCCTGATCGGCGCCGCGACCCTGTCGGCCAGCGTGGCCTACGCCGTGAGCATTCCGGCGTTTCTTTCCTTTACCTTGCCGTGCCTGCTGCCGGCCATCGGCTACCTGTTCTGGGGTGGCGACGAGCTGGCGCGCGGCTGGGGCTGGCTCGGGCTGATCCTGCTCGGCTCCCTGAGCGTGGTGGCGTGGCAGGTCAATCGGCTGATCGATCGCGGTTTGCTGCGGCGCTTCCAGAACCAGCACCTGATCGAGCACCTGCAACAAACGCAAACCCGCAGCGAACAGCTCAATCAGGAGCTGGCGAAGGAAATCGAGCAGCGGCGGTGCGCCGAGGGCAAGCTGCGCGAGGCGCAGGTCGAGTTGGAGGATCGGGTCGCCCAGCGCAGCCGAGAGCTGGATGTCGCCAACCAGGCGCTGAGCAAAAGCGAGGCGCGCCTGGCCCTGGCGTTGAAGGCCAGTGAGCTGGGGCTGTGGGACTGGAACCTGCAGACCGACGAGGTTCACCACACGCAGATTCAGGAACTGTTCGGCCTCGACCCGCAGTACGTCACCGGGCTGCTCAGGCATCTGCGACCAAGGCTGCACCCGGATGATGTGCCGCCGCTCAAACGCGCGCTGACCGAGCACTTGAAGGGGCGCACGGAGGATTATCAGATCGAATACCGCGTGCGCCATGGCGACGGTCACTGGGTCTGGATCGAAGACCGTGGACGGGCGGTGGAGCGCGACGAGAACGGGCGGGTCATCCGCATGGTCGGCACCCGCCGCGACATCAGCGTCAGCAAAAGTCTGGAAGCCCAACAGCAATTGGCGGCGACGGTGTTCGAGGCTGCCAGCGAAGGCATCGTGATTCTCGATCCGAATTACTCGCTGATCGCCATCAACCAGGCCTTCAGCCGGGTCACCGGGTATGACATCAACGACATGCTCGGACGCAACGTTGTCGAACTGCCGTGCAGTCGCGACGCCCGCCGCCATTACGTCGCGATTCGCCACGCGCTGGAGCAGCACGGCAGTTGGCAAGGCGAACTGGTGGAAACCCGCAAGAACGGCGAGTTGTATCCGCAATGGCTGCAACTGAATGCCGTGCGCGACAGTCGGGGAAATGTCAGCCATATCGTCGGCTTCTTCGCCGATCTGTCGGCGCGCCGCGAATCCGAAGAGCGCATGCGCTACCTGACCCACTACGACGAACTCACAGGCCTGGCCAATCGCTCGCTGTTCCGCGAACGCCTGCACGAAGCCCATCAGCGCGTGCGACAGGGCGGGCGCCGGAGTCTGGCGCTGCTGCACATCAATCTGGATCGCTTCAAGCTGCTCAACGACAGCCTTGGCCACGAGATTGCCGACCAGTTGCTGCAAAAGATGTCCCGGCGTCTGGTCAATGCTCTGCCGGAAGCCGACACCATTGCCCGGCTGTCCGGCGATGAGTTCGCGGTGCTGTTCGACGCCTACGGCAACCTGTCGAGCCTGGCGCGGGTCGCCACGCGACTGTCGAGCAAGCTGCGCCTGCCGTTGACCGTGGAAGGGCATGAGCTGGTAGTCAGTGCCTCAATGGGCATCAGCATGCTGCCGGACAACGCCCGGGAGATTTCCGCACTGGTCAGTCAGTCGAACATGGCCATGCAACATGCCAAGCACCTGGGCGGCAACAACTTCCAGTTCTACACCGACAGTCTGCAGGCCAGCACGCTGGAGCGCCTGCAACTGGAAAACCAGCTGCGCAAAGCCATCGAGGAAAAGCAGCTCAAGGTCTTCTATCAACCGAAGCTGTGCCTGGGGACCGGCCGTCTCAACGCGGCGGAAGCGCTGGTGCGCTGGGATCATCCGACCATGGGGCGGGTGCCGCCGGGGGACTTCATCGGTCTGGCGGAGGAGACGGGGCTGATCGGCCCGATCGGCGAATTCGTCCTGCGTCAGGCCTGCTGGCAGGCGTGTGAATGGCAGCGTCAGGGGCTGGCGCCGATCCGGGTTTCGGTGAACCTGTCGGTTCATCAACTGCGCCAGGGCAAACTGGTCAGTCTGGTGCGCCAAGTGCTGGAGGAAACCGGCCTGGCGCCGCATTACCTTGAACTGGAACTGACCGAAAGCCAACTGCTCGACAGCGTCGAACACATCATCGCCACGTTCCAGCAGTTGCGGGATCTGGGGGTGAAACTGGCCATCGACGATTTTGGCACCGGCTATTCATCGCTGAGCTATCTGAAGCGGATTCCGGTGGATTACGTGAAGATCGATCAGGCCTTTATTCGCGGGTTGGGCGAGGGCAGCGAAGACGCGGCGATCACCCGGGCGATCATTGCGATGGCTCATGGGCTGTCACTTAAAGTGGTCGCCGAAGGTGTCGAGCGATCCGAGCAACTGGCGTTTCTGAAAGCTGAAGGTTGCGATGAGGTGCAGGGCTATCTGATCAGTCGTCCGGTGGAGGCGGTCGGCCTTGCTGCGTTGCTGCGTGAACAGGAAAAACCGCTGTAAAGGGCTACATGCAACGCATGTCGCCTGATCCGGGGGGATCCGGTTACGCATTGAGCAGGCAAAAAGCCGATTCATGTAGTATAACTACAAGCTTGCTACATCCCTGGCATCTGGCCAAAGCACATCTTTCCATAACAAGAGTCCAGCCCCTTGAATCTGCTGCAACACATCGCCCAGTCACGTCACCTGTTACGCAAGTCGGAGCTCAAGGTCGCCGACCACGTGCTGCTTGACCCTGCGGCAGTGATGCACAGTTCCATGGCCGACCTGGCTCACAGCGTCGGCATCAGCGAGCCGACCATCGTGCGCTTCTGCCGGGCCATCGGTTGTTCCGGTTTCCAGGATCTGAAACTCAAGCTCGCGCAAAGCCTCGCGGCCGGCGCCAGCTTCGGTCAGTTCGCGATCCATGAAGACGATTCCGTTGCCGACTACAGCCTGAAGATTTTCGACACCACGTTGCACACGCTGATGGAGGTTCGCGAGAAGCTCGATCCCCTTGAGCTGCAGCGGGCGGTGACGTTGATGTCCCAGGCCCAGCGCGTCGAATTCTATGGTTTTGGTGCGTCGGGCGCGGTGGCGGCGGATGCGCAGCACAAGTTCTTCCGTCTGCTGCTGACGGCGGCGGCGTATTCCGACCCGCACATGCAGGCGATGTCGGCGGTGACGCTGAAGCCCACCGACGTAGCGATCTGCATTTCCCAGTCCGGCCGTTCCAAAGACCTGCTGATCACCGCCAACCTCGTTCGCGAGAGCGGTGCATCGCTGATCACCTTGTGCCCAAGCCAGACACCGCTGGCCGAGCTGTCGACCGTCAACCTGGCAATCGACGTGCACGAGGACACCGAAATCTACACCCCGCTGACCTCGCGTATCGCTCACCTGGTGGTGATCGACGTGCTGGCGATGGGCGTGGCCATGGCGCGCGGGCCGAGCCTGGTCAACCACCTCAAGAGCGTCAAGCGCAGCCTGCGCAGCTTGCGGCTGTCGCCAAAATCGGTGAAAGCGCTGGATGACTGATAGTGATGGGGTGAAGGCAATCTTCATCTGTCTGTAACCCCGTCGAAGCCAAACCGTCATCCCTTGCGCCTATCGTGAAACTCCCGTAATCGCCTTGGGAGACTCGAAATGGCTCAGCCTTACGAAGAACGCAACAGCGCCGCGAAAACCCGTCGTCAGCAGGAAGACCAGCGCCGCATGGAATTTCGCCGCGCCATCGAAGATCGCTTCGAACTTCGCCAGCTTCAGGCCGAAATCGGCGATTTTCCCGAGGACATCAATCACTGGCAGGCAGCGCCGGCAGCTGCCCGTCGAAGCGCTCAACCAGCGCGCTGATCTGCACCCTTTCGCTGCGGATAAACGCCAGGAAGGCGTGCGCCACCGGTGACAGCCGTTTGGCCTTGGCTTGCACCAGGCACCAACTGCGAAACAGCGGCAACTCTTCGACCGGCAGCTCGACCAGGCCGCCGGTCGCCAGCTCCAGGTTCAGGGCGTGGCGCGTCAACAGCGCCAGGCCCAGACCCGCCACCACGCATTCACGCTGGGCTTCGGCCGACGCCACTTCCTGGGTCTGGGTGAAGTGCACGCGCTTCTCCTTGAAATACTCCTCGCAGGCCAGCCGCGTACCCGAACCGGGTTCGCGGATCAGCAAGGTGTAAGGCTCCAGATCCTGCAAGCGCAGCGGGCCCATGTGCGCCAGCGGATGATCCGGCCGCGCCACGGCGACGATCGGGTTGTTGAGGAACGGCAGGAACTCCAGACCCATGTCCTGCGGGACCATCGACATGATCACCAAGTCGTCGCGGTTATCGGAGAGGCGGCGGATCACTTGGCCGCGGTTGACCACCGTCAGCTGCAGGTTCACTTCCGGATGCTGGCGCTTGAACGCCGCAAACAGGTGCGGCACGAAGTATTTGGCGCTGGACTCCACCGCCAGCTTCAATTGGCCCTGCAGTGAGCCCTGCATGTCCGACAGCTGCATGTCGAGGTTTTCCAGGCGGCCGAAGATGTCCCGGCTGGCGCGCTGAAGTGCTTCGGCCGCTTCGGTCATGTAGAGTTTTTTGCCGACGTAATCGAATAATGGCTGCCCGATCAGTTCTTCGAGCTGACGAATCTGTAGGCTGACGGCCGGTTGTGTGAGCGACATTTCCTCGGCCGCTCGGCTGTAGGAACGTAAATCACACACTTCGTTGAAGATCTGCAATTGACGCAATGTCATACGCATCAAGGACTTACGCATTTTCTAACGACTCTGGCCATTGGCTGATGCGATGACTATAAGTCTTTACTTATGCCTGACCCAATTTTTATTCATTTTTGTTAATCCCTTGTCAGCGCTAGTGTGGAGCCGAGACCAGATTGAAACATTTGGTCACGTGCCGACCTGGGTCTAGCAGGTCGTGGTGCCACCGGCTCAAGGGAACCTCCAAGTGATAACAAAGATCCTGATCGCCAACCGTGGTGAGATTGCCGTACGAATCGTGCGTGCCTGCGCCGAGATGGGCATCCGCTCGGTCGCGATCTATTCCGACGCCGACCGGCATGCCTTGCATGTGAAGCGTGCGGACGAGGCCCACAGCATTGGTGCCGAGCCGCTGGCCGGTTACCTGAACCCGCGCAAGCTGGTGAACCTGGCCGTGGAAACCGGCTGCGATGCGCTGCACCCCGGCTACGGTTTCCTTTCGGAAAACGCCGAGCTGGCAGACATCTGCGCCGAACGTGGGATCAAATTCATCGGCCCGTCGGCGGAAGTCATCCGCCGCATGGGCGACAAGACCGAAGCGCGCCGCAGCATGATCAAGGCCGGTGTGCCGGTCACGCCGGGCACCGAAGGCAACGTCTCGGGCATCGAGGAAGCATTGAGCGAGGGCGACCGCATCGGTTACCCGGTGATGCTCAAGGCCACTTCCGGTGGGGGCGGTCGCGGTATCCGTCGCTGCAACAGCCGCGAAGAACTCGAACAGAATTTCCCTCGGGTCATTTCCGAGGCCACCAAGGCCTTCGGTTCGGCGGAAGTGTTTCTGGAAAAATGCATCGTCAATCCCAAGCACATCGAAGCGCAGATCCTCGGCGACAGCTTCGGCAACGTCGTGCATCTGTTCGAACGTGACTGCTCGATCCAGCGCCGCAACCAGAAGCTGATCGAAATCGCCCCGAGCCCGCAACTGACCCCGGAACAGCGCGCCTACATCGGCGACCTGTCGGTGCGCGCGGCCAAGGCTGTCGGGTACGAGAACGCCGGCACCGTGGAGTTCCTGCTCGCCGAGGGCGAGGTGTACTTCATGGAGATGAACACCCGGGTGCAGGTGGAACACACCATCACCGAAGAAATCACCGGGATCGACATCGTCCGCGAACAGATCCGCATCGCCTCCGGCCTGCCGCTGTCGGTGAAGCAGGAAGATATCCAGCATCGCGGTTTTGCCCTGCAATTCCGGATCAACGCCGAAGACCCGAAGAACAACTTTCTGCCGAGCTTCGGCAAGATCACGCGCTACTACGCCCCCGGCGGCCCTGGCGTGCGCACCGACACGGCGATCTACACCGGCTACACCATTCCGCCGTTCTACGACTCGATGTGCCTGAAACTGGTGGTCTGGGCGCTGACCTGGGAAGAGGCCATGGACCGTGGTCTGCGCGCCCTCGACGACATGCGTCTGCAAGGCGTGAAGACCACCGCCGCGTACTACCAGGAAATCCTGCGCAACCCGGAATTCCGTAGCGGCCAGTTCAATACCAGCTTCGTCGAAAGCCACCCTGAGCTGACCAACTACTCGATCAAGCGCAAACCCGAAGAGCTGGCCCTGGCCATCGCCGCCGCCATCGCCGCCCACGCAGGCCTGTGAGGAATACAAGAATGAGCAAGAAGATCTTCGTTACTGACACCATCCTGCGCGACGCCCACCAATCGCTGCTCGCCACCCGTATGCGCACCGAAGACATGCTGCCGATCTGCGACAAGCTCGACAAAGTCGGCTACTGGTCGCTGGAGTGCTGGGGCGGCGCGACGTTCGACGCCTGCGTGCGTTTCCTGAAAGAAGACCCGTGGGAGCGTCTGCGCCAACTGCGCGCCGCGCTGCCCAACACCCGTCTGCAAATGCTCCTGCGCGGGCAGAACCTGCTGGGCTACCGCCACTACAGCGATGACGTGGTCAAAGCGTTCGTCGCCAAGGCCGCGGTCAACGGCATCGACGTGTTCCGCATCTTCGACGCAATGAACGACGTGCGTAACCTGCGCGTGGCCATTGAAGCGGTGAAAGCTGCCGGCAAACATGCCCAGGGCACTATCGCCTACACCACCAGCCCGGTGCACACCATCGATGCGTTCGTTGCCCAGGCCAAGCAAATGGAAGCCATGGGTTGCGACTCGGTGGCGATCAAGGACATGGCCGGTCTGCTGACCCCATACGCCACCGGTGAACTGGTACGTGCACTGAAAGCCGAACAGTCGCTGCCGGTGTTCATCCACTCCCACGATACCGCTGGCCTGGCAGCGATGTGCCAGCTCAAGGCCATTGAAAACGGTGCCGACCACATCGACACCGCGATCTCCAGCTTTGCTTCGGGCACCAGCCACCCTGGCACCGAATCGATGGTTGCTGCGCTCAAGGGCACCGAGTTCGATACCGGTCTGAACCTGGAGCTGCTGCAAGAGATCGGTCTGTACTTCTACGCCGTGCGCAAGAAGTACCACCAGTTCGAAAGCGAATTCACCGCCGTCGATACCCGTGTTCAAGTCAACCAGGTGCCGGGCGGGATGATTTCCAACCTGGCCAACCAGCTGAAAGAGCAGGGGGCTCTGAACCGCATGGGCGAAGTGCTGGCGGAGATTCCGCGCGTGCGTGAAGACCTCGGCTTCCCGCCGCTGGTGACCCCGACTTCGCAGATCGTCGGCACCCAGGCGTTCTTCAACGTGCTGGCCGGCGAGCGCTACAAGACCATCACCAACGAGGTGAAGCTCTATCTGCAAGGCGGTTACGGCAAAGCGCCTGGCACCGTGAACGAGAAGCTGCGTCGTCAGGCCATTGGCAGCGAAGAGGTGATCGACGTACGCCCGGCCGACCTCCTCAAGCCGGAAATGGCCAAGCTGCGTGCCGATATCGGCGCACTGGCCAAGTCCGAAGAAGACGTGCTGACGTTCGCCATGTTCCCGGACATCGGCCGCAAGTTCCTCGAAGAGCGTGCCGCCGGCACCCTTACCCCGGAAGTGCTGCTGCCGATCCCGGAAGCGGGCAAGGTGGCTTCGGCCGGCGGCGAAGGCGTACCGACCGAGTTCGTCATTGACGTTCACGGCGAAACCTACCGCGTGGACATCACCGGTGTCGGCGTCAAGGCTGAAGGCAAGCGTCACTTCTACCTGTCCATCGACGGCATGCCGGAAGAGGTGGTGTTCGAACCACTCAACGAATTCGTCGGCGGCGGCAGCAGCAAGCGCAAGCAGGCTTCGGCACCGGGTCACGTCAGCACCACCATGCCGGGCAACATCGTCGATGTGCTGGTCAAGGAAGGCGACACCGTGAAGGCGGGCCAGGCCGTGCTGATCACTGAGGCGATGAAGATGGAGACCGAAGTCCAGGCGGCGATTGCCGGCAAGGTCACCGCCATTCACGTTGCCAAGGGCGACCGGGTGAACCCGGGCGAAATCCTGATCGAGATCGAAGGCTGAGATAACAGCCTCGATACAACGCTTTAAACCTCGGGGGGGCATGTGCTCCCCTTTTTTTTGCTTTCAAGTTGCTGCCGCAACGTGCGGCAGCAGCCAGTCCGGACTCAGAACGCCATTCGCCACTGGCCCGATACACCATGGTTTCGGCTGTCGGTACCGATCTCACCCGACAAGCCAACACCGAGTGTGTGATTGGCCGAGACGGTCAGATCAAGCCCGGTGTCCAGCGTCAGGCTGTTGCGGTCCAGCTCTGCGCCATAAACGGTGTAGTCACGGCCGCCGGTGACCAGACGTTGCCGGGTGCTAGTGTCGGTCTCGCCGTAAACATGTTTCCATCCCGCGCTGAGTCGTGGCGTGAGGCGCATGCCGTTATCCAGCGTGCTGACTTTCGCCATGCGCAGGCCGACGGTGGTGTTGAAGTTGCCCTGGGATTGATCACCCACCCGGAGCGCCGCATCCCCGCCTTTTTCGGTGTAGCCATCGCGGTGGTAACGCTGGTAGCCAAGGCCCGCAAATGGCTCGATGCTGACGTTGGCCCGACCCAGGTTGTATCCCGATTCGATGAACGCTTGCTGGGTGCTGGCCTGGTAGTTGCCCTTGAGCCGGTCGTGGAAGCGACCGAACGCAACTTCACGGCGCGTGCTGCCTTCATGGCGGCTCCAGGTTGCACCGAACCGGAGTGACAACGGGCCGGTCTGGCGCAAGGCGTAAGCACCGAGGTGCCAACTGTCGAGATCGCCGTCCAGCTCCTTGCTGTCCATGCGCGTGCCGGAGGTGCCGCCCATCAAGCCCAGTCGCCAGTCTTCGTCGAGCCGCCAGTCCGCACCGATCAGCAGTCCTTTGGTGGAATGCTGCATGGGCTCCACATCGCGATCCAGTTTCCCGCTGTGGCCGAGGGCCTGCAGCCAGACCCTGCCGCTCTCGGCGTTTCCGGCCGCGTGGCGCGGTGCGTTTGGCTGGTTTTCATGCAGGTTATCGAGCTGGTGCATGGCCGACAGCAGGCTGGCGCTGACCGGTGTGACGCTGCTCAAGGTGGCCTTGGCGAGGTTGGCGTTGTTACCGCCGGCCAGTTGATCGTAGGCGAGGGCGGCCGTAGTTTCGTCGGCAGCGAGCAGGGCTTCGATGGCTGCGTTCCCCGGAGGTAGAGGGGAATCCGTTGACGGCGGCTGGTCTACCACTTCGGTTTGTTGAGCTGCGGACGTTTCGGCCAGAACCGATTCCGGTAAGGGCGCTGGTTTTTCCAGGCTTTCTTTGAGTGCGCTGCCGCTTTGCGTCGTGGCGACTTTCTCGGAGGGAATGTCATCGGGTGCAGGAAGGGGGGCTGCTGGAATCTCAGTGCTGACCGGAAATGTTTCTGGCGTCGGAGCGATACTTTCTGCAAGCAGTGGCTCTGGAGCGAGACTGGGCGGAGCAGGTTTTTCTTTCTTCTTGCGCGCAGGCTTGGGTTTCACTTCGTCCATGACGGGCGCGTCGGGCTCCGACTGCTCTGCCATAGAAAACTCCACGCAACCGACTACCAGCGCGACCGCCAGGACAAGATGTTGGAGCTTGTATTTGCATTGGATGGGCATTCCGTTCGCCTCAGGTGAAATGAGGCCAAACTGTAAAAGTCGATGCCGGTGCGCCGATGCCGGGCAATTCCGAGCTGAACGCAGGTGATGACGTCTGCTTTTGTAGCCCGGGCGCTGGCGGGTAATGAACCCGCCATGATTACCCGATCGCCCAGACGCCTTTACCTACAGCTCCCGCTGAAATCCGGATTGGCGAAATCTCAAAAACTCATCTGCCACTGCCCGATCAACCCGTGATTACGGCTGTTGCTGCCAATCTCGCCGCTGTATCCAACCCCCAGCGTATGCCGCGCGGAAATGCCCAGATCCAGCCCCGCTTCCAGCACCAGACTGTCACGATCCAGCGAGCTGCCGTCGACACTGAACGCCGTGCCACCCACGACGAAGGCCTGACGGGTCGAGCTGCTGACATCGCCGTAGGTGTGCTTCCAGCCGGCGGCCATGCGCGGGGTGAGGCTCATGCCATTGTCCAGCGAGCTGAGGTGCGCCAGGCGTACACCGAAGGTGCTGCTGAAGTTGTCCTGGGTCTGGCTGTCGACCTGCAAGGCCGCCGCGCCACCCTTTTCCTGATAGCGCTCGCGGTGATAGCGCTGGTAGCCGAGGCTGGCGAACGGTTCGGCGCTCAGTCGGCCGCTGCCCATGGCATAGCCGAGTTCGGCGAAGGCTTGTTGGCTGTCGGCGTCGTAATCACCTTTGGGGCGATCGCTGAAACCATTGAACGCGATGGTGCGTTTGCTTTCGCCCTGATGGCCGCTGTAAGCCGCGCCGAGGCGCAGGGCCAGCGGGCCGTTTTGATGCAGCGCATAAACACCGGCGTGCCAGCTCTCGACATTGCCGTCGACACCGGTGGCGTCAAGGTCGGTCTTCGAATAGCCGCCGAGCACGCCCAGACGCCATTGTGGATTGAGTGCCCAGTCGGCACCGAGCACGCTGCCCTTGGTGCGCTGTTCCAGACCGCTGCTGCCGTGTTCGCCATCCAGCTTGCCGTAGCCGCCGATGGCCTGCAGCCAGAGCCGGCCCCGAGCGTTCGGGTCATTAAGGTTTCGCGCTTCTGACGGAACGCCGTTAGCCGCGAGGATCGGCGTATCACGCTGATCAAGACCGACCATCATGCCGGGACTGCCACCCATTTGCTGCATGGCCGAGAGCATGCTGCTGCCGACCTGGCTGCTGGCGCCGAGAGTGGCGCTGGTGAGGTTGGCGTTGCTGGCGCCGGCCAGTTGCTCGATGGCCGCGCCGGCGCTGGATTGCGTGGTGTTGAGCAGGGCGTTGTACAGCGCATTGTTCTTGCCGATCGAGGCCAGGCTGTTGGCGGCATTGCTGCCGTTGCCGGTGGCGGCGAATTCATTGAACGCCACGTCATTGCGGGTGTAAGTCAGGTCGACCTGCGTTGGCGTGTAAGCGAGGGTCGGTGTGAGGAACGCGTAGTCGCTGGTGACCGCGCCGAACGTGCCGTTGACCCGCGCTGCCTGCAGCACCGTGTAATGGCTCTGCCACGGATAAGTGCCGCTGCCGGGATTGACCGCCAGCGTTGCGCCGTTGAGGTTGGCCGTGCCGCCGATCTGGACTGGCGCGCTGCTGCCATCGGCGTTGACGCCGTAGGCGAGGGTGGATGCGCTGCCCATGTTCAAGTCGTGCGCGACGGTCGCGGTGCCGAGGCGGGAGTCAGTACGCAACGTGCCATTCACGTTGAGGTTGCCCACCGAACCACCACCCGCATACACACCTCCGGCGTCCACGGTCAGGTTGCCGGCGATACCGCCCTGGTTGATCAGCGTGGCGCCGTTGCGCACGGCACCGCCGTCGCTGAAGTCGCCGCTGCCGGTGAGCGTCCAGGCGCCTTGCTTGACTTCCAGCCATTCAAAGTTGCGGCTGGCACCGAAGCTGCCGCCGGCTGCGTCATCCATCACTACGCGGTCGTAACCGCTGCCGCCATCGACCACGCCGACAAAGCGGCTGCCGCTGCGCAGGGTCAGGCTGTCATTGCCACCACCCAGGTCCAGCGCCAGGCCGTTGCTGCCGCTGATCGTGCCGCCGTTGATCACGCTGTCGGCGAACTCTCCGACGAATTTCACGCCGAAGCCGTCGAGGCCCTGGATAGTGCCGTAGTTCTCCAGCGTGGTGGCCGCCAGCCCCGAACCGCCGCTGCCGTCATCCACCAGAATGGCGCTGTTGGCGCCGCTGATCAGTGCATCCTTGGCGTTGAGAATGTAACCGCCGCCCAGGGCAATGCCTTCACTGCCATTGGCGAAACCACCCTTGTCCACACCGCCGGCACCGACGCCCTGGATGATGCCGTAGTTTTCGATGTGAGCGATGTTGTCGATGTCCACGCCGTCGCCGTCACCATTGGGTTGCAGCCCGGAATACGCGCCAGTGATGGTGCCGTGGTTGATCACCGTGCCGTCGCCATCGGAACCGAAACCGGAGCCGTTGCGCCCGGTGATCTGCCCGTAGTTGACCAGCGTCGCTCCCAGGTCAGTGGTGATGCCATGCCGCCCGCCGGAAATCACGCCGTAGTTGGTCACGCTGACGCCGGTCGCGGTGTCGATATCGATGCCGTCGAACTTCTGGTCGGCGTTGTGCGAGTCACCGGTGGAGATCTCGCCGTAGTTGCTGATGGTCGCATTGGCGCCGGTTTTCATGCCGTCGCTGGCGTCGCCACGAATCAGCCCGCCCGCGCGGTTGATGATCGTGGTTTTTACCCCGTCGCTGCGCAACGCATCCAGATCCAGGCCTTGGCCGGTGGTCGAGCGAATGGTGCCACTGTTGTCGATCAACAGGCTGCCGCTGACAAAGTTGCTGTCGATGCGAATCGCATCGTTGGAACCGAGAATCTGCCCGCCGCTGCGGTTGTAGATCGCGTAGTTGCGCGCCTGGGTCAGGTCGCCGCTGCTGTCGATGGCCCGTCCGCCGGTAGAAATGATCTTGCCTGCGTTATCGATGATCACACCGACGCCGCTGGTGCCGTCCTTGAGGCTCACAGCCTTGCCGCTGTTGGTGATGCTGCCCGGCGCCGAAATCGTCAGTGTGTCTTTACCGCCCAATGTTTGCGACGCGGTGGTGGCGGTGTCGATCTGCACGGTCTTGCCATGGGCGGCGCTGGTGGCGATCAGCAGGGCAATGGCAAACGACAGTCGCTGGGGCGGGAAGGGCATGGGCAGAACGTCCTTTTTGTTATAAGCGGGGCGTTCTGTATAGCGGAGGGTTTTTACAGAATGATGTCCGTGGCGAACTCAGCGGCATCCGCATTATTTTGCGTTTATTTCGAGGTTTTATTTCTTAATCTGCACTTTATTGCAGATTAATGAATCTCTCTATCTTCTTAAATGCACTATATTGCACTTGTAGTTCACCAAACGACCGCATTAATGCATTTAATTGCAGATGAGAGCCGCATGCACAACCTGACATTGCAGATATTCGACGCCGGCAAATGGCATGACGCGATGGTGTTGAGTTTCGACTCGCCCGAAAAAGGCTTCGAAAGCCGCTGCAGTTTTGGCTACGAGTCGGCGTATCTGGTCGAAAACATTGAGGCTATCGGCTCGCCTTTTTCCAAGGCCGTGAGTGCGCTGTTGCCCCTTGATTGGGAAGGCCGGCGATCCATCACCCCTGCATTCGTGCATGACATCGCGCCGGCAGGCGCCGCTAAAAGGTTTCTTCTCGCACGTCTTGGGCAGGAGAAACCTGCAGGCATCAGTGCCGATCTTTACCTGCTCGGTCGCTGCACTCCGGCTCCGATCGGCAACATGCGGATAAAAGAGTCGGCCGAGGCTGTCGACGAGCGCAAGCCCATCGGGTTTCAGCGTCAGGAGGTCGTCAGCCGTGACCACCGCTTCCTTGAATATGCCTATGAAATGGGAGCTGCGATTGGTGGGGCGACTGGGGCCGGAGGTGAGGCTCCCAAGATTCTCCTGGCCGAGGATCATGCCGGTCTTTTGTACCCCGATGCCGTGCTGGATGATGAAAACGTCCATCAGCACTGGTTTGTGAAGTTCGCCCGGAATAAGGGAAGTCAAACCGATCAAGACATCCTGCGCAGCGAATTCCACTACTACCAGGCGCTTCAGGCACTGGGCATCGAAACCGTCGCGGCAGAAGGTCTGGCGTTAGAGGAGGCGAACAAACCCAGCTTGTGGATGCAGCGTTTTGATCGCCAGGTGACGAGCCGTGGGGTAGAGCGTTTTGCCGTGGAGTCGATTTACTCGTTGGCCGAAGTGACGACGCCGGGAAGCGCGATGAACCATATGGAAGTCATTCGCATGCTCGCCGAACTCTGGCGCAATGCGGGGCAAGCGGATCAGATTCCGGCACTGGTGGCGGACTATTTACGTCGGGACCTGATCAACAAGATTCTTGGCAACTCGGATAACCACGGTCGCAATACCGCAATCATTCGTGACGAGGGCTCGTATCGTCTGGCCCCCATTTATGACCTGGCCCCCATGGTCATGGATGACGAAGGTGTGACCCGCACGACCAAATGGCCAAAAGAGCTGGAGAGGGCGGGAGATGTCGATTGGCGAGGGGTTTGTCGCGCATTGGCGGATATTTCCGATCCGGATGACCCCTTGGCAGGGTTGTCCGACGCGCCGGAATCTTTCGAGCGCCTGCGTGAAGATGTGCAGTGCCTGGCCGAGTTGCCCGACATTTTGAGCGCCAGCGGTTTGCCTGACCGGACGATGAATCATCCGGGCGTCCACCTGAAAAACCTGGAGCAACGATTGAAAGAGTGGGATCTGAAATGAGCATGACCGTCGTCGAGCGAACCGTGCTCATCGAAAGCATTCAAGAAGCGCTGGCTGAAGGAACCGTAGAAATCGGTGAAGCCGTTCGCCGTTTACGCGTGGAGGTGACCGGGCTGCATCAGACCCAGTTCGCAAAGATGTGCAAGATTTCGGTACGCACGCTGGTGCACATCGAACACGGCGAGGGTAATCAGACACTGAAATCCCTGAATGCCGTGTTCCGCCCGTTCGGGCTGAAAATGGGCGTGGTACGGGTTCGGCGAAACAACAGCTGAACCCGCAACCCGCTTAGTGTCGAGCAAGTTTCAAGCGCGGCACTCAACCAACCCTCTCACCTGCCCATCGGCCGTCTGATTCTCATCGCTCAACCAGCGCTCGAACCCCGCCGCAATCGCCGGCCATTCCGAGTCCAGAATCGAGTACCACGCGGTATCGCGGTTCTGGCCCTTGACCACCATGTGCTGGCGGAACACGCCTTCGAAGCTGAAGCCCAGGCGCTCGGCCGCGTATTTGGAGCGGGCGTTGCCGTTGTTGCATTTCCATTCCAGGCGGCGGTAGCCGAGAGCGAAGGATTCTTTGGCCAGCAGGTAGACCGCCTCGGTGCTTTTCGGCGAGCGCTGCATCGGGGCGCCGAAGGTGACGTGGCCGATTTCGATGCGGCCCTGGGCCGGGACGATCGACATCAGGCTGAGGATGCCTTGCACCTGGCCGCTGACGCGGTCGATGACACTGAAGAAATACGGGTCGCTGTGGGCCGCGTGGTTGTTCAGCCAGTCATTGAAGACGCTGCGTTCCGGAAACGGCCCGTAGGGCAAGTAATCCCAGAGTTTCGGGTCGGCGCCGGGGCCTTGCAGGGCGTTGAACAGGTCGTCGCCGTGGCGCGCCGGGTCGAGCTTTTCGAGGCGGATGAAGCGGCCTTCGATCAGGGTGGTGGAGGGCGGCGGCACACCTTTCCAGTCGGCGAGGGAAGTCGTCATGCATGTGGCTCCTTAAATGGCTTTGCGAAACTGGATGAAACCCGGGCGCTCGGCGATGCGCTCGTAGAGCTGGATCGCCGTGGCGTTGGTTTCGTGGGTCAGCCAGTGCACCTTGCAGCAACGATCGGCCTTGGCCGTGGCGTAGACATGTTCGATCAGCAGGCGACCGACGCCGGTGCCACGGGTTTGCGGCTCCACCAGCAGGTCTTGCAGGTAGCAGGAGTTTTCGATGCTCCAGTTCGAACGATGGTAGATGAAATGCACCATGCCCACCGCTTTGCCGTCGGCCCAGGCGAGGGCGGCGTGGGTCGGTTCGTTCGGGTCGAGAAAGCGCTGCCAGGTGCTTTGGCTGACGGCGTCCGGCAATTCCGTGTTGTAGAAGCGCAGGTAGGCCTGCCACAGCGGCAGCCAGGCGGCGTGATCGGCGGCGCTGACCGGACGGATGTCGATCTGACTCATGGTGATTTCCTTAACGCATCAAGTGAGCGAGGGTTTGATCGTTGATGTCGGGGCTGGCAGACAGGCCTTCGCGCACGCCGGCGATGTCTTCGGCGCTGCGGTTCTGGCTGAGCTTGCGCTTGCCTTCGAGGCGGTCGATCGGAATGGCGAACCCGACGATGGCCTTGAGCATGCCGTCGATGTAATCGGCCGGGGCATCGTCGACCGACCAGGGCTGGGCGCGGCCGGCCTCATGGCGATTGGTGAGGGTGCTGACGATATCCAGCAGGCGACCACCGTCGCTGAAGGTTTCGGCGTGACCGTAGGCGTGCACGGCGACGTAGTTCCAGGTCGGCACGACTTTGCCGTGCTCGGCCTTGCTCGGGTAAAAGCCCGGGCTGACGTAGGCATCGGCACCGGGGAAAATCAGCAGGGCCTCGGCGCCGTCGCGCAGGTCTTTCCACTGCGGATTGGCTTTGGCCAGATGCCCGTACAGCGTGCCGTTCGGACCTTGTTCGCGATGCAGCAACACCGGCACATGACTGGCCTGCAAGCCTTGTTCGCCGTGGGTCACCAGAATGGCGAGGCGGGTGGCGAGGATCAGTTCGTGCAGTTGGGACAGGTCGTCGATGGCAAAGGCGCGGGGTGTGTACATGGAGAAAATTTCCTTGGCGAATGCCTGCATCGTAGGCAGGCTATTGGTCTGTTGTAAGAGCCATTGATGACCAATTTCATAGGTCCATTGTCATGCCCGATTCGACCACGCTGTCGCTGCCGTTCAACCCTGCCGGTATCGAACTCGACCGCCGCAAAGGCTTGAGCCGCCAGCTCTACCAGGCCTTGCGCCTGCGGGTACTCGACGGGCGCCTGGCCAGCGGCACGCGGTTGCCGGCGAGCCGCGATCTGGCGGCAGCGTTGGGGATTTCCCGCAACAGCGTGGTACGTGCCTACGATCAGCTGTATGCCGAAGGTTTCATCGAAGGCCGGGTCGGGGACGGCACTTATGTGGCGCAGTTGCCGCAATCGCTGGCGCCCGCGAAAAAACTATCCACAAAACTATCCACAAAAGTATCCACAGGGTTTTCAACAGGCTTACCCACAGCCTTATCCACAATTTCGGCCAATTCCACTGGGAATTTATCCAGCAAAGTTATCCACAGCCGTGCGTTGCAGCGGCTTGAGCAGAACCATTTACCGACGCCACCGAGCGGTCCGCCGCGAGCATTCCGGGTCGGTATTCCGGCCTTCGATCTGTTCCCTTTCGACGTCTGGGCCAAGCTGAACGCGGCGTTCTGGCGCAAACCCGATTTGCAGCAACTGTGTTACGGCGATCCGGCAGGCGATGCGCGCCTGCGCGGTCTGATTGCCGCTTATTTGCGCAGTTCGCGCGGCATGCAGTGCTCGGCTGAGCAAATTGTGATCACCAGTGGCGCACAACAGGGAATCAGCCTTTGTGCACAGTTGCTGGTGGAGCCGGGCGCCGGGGTCGGTATCGAGAATCCCGGCTACCGCGCAGCCGGTCATGCCTTTGCGCTGGCCGGTGGTCGATTGCAAGGTATTGCCGTGGACGAAGAGGGTATCGACTGCGCGGCACTGGCGGCCGCCGAAGATTGCCGGGTGGCTTATGTCACGCCGTCTCATCAGTACCCGACGGGGGTGGTGATGAGTCTGGCGCGACGCCTGGAACTGCTGACCTGGGCCGAGCGCACCGGCGGCTGGATCGTCGAGGATGACTACGACGGCGAGTATCGCTACACCGGCGCGCCCTTGGCCCCGCTGGCTGCGCTCGACCGCCAGGGTCGCGTGTTGTACGTCGGCACTTTCGGCAAAGTTGCGTTCCCGGCGCTGCGCCTGGGGTATCTGGTGTTGCCGCCGGGACTGGTGGAAGCCTTTGCGCAGCGGCGGGCGGTGGATGTCCGGCATTCCGAAGTGAGCACTCAAGCGGTGATGGCCGAGTTCATGGCAGCCGGGCATTTCCAGCGGCACATCCGACGGATGCGCCGGGCAGCGCTGAGCCGGCGCAACACGTTGATCAACGGTTGGCCGCAAGGCCTGGCGGGTGTCGGCGCACTGCCGGCGGTGTCGGCCGGGCTGCATCTCACCGTGGCGGTCGACAGCGTGGCCCGCGAACAACAACTGATCGAACAGGCCGCCAGCGTAGAGGTGGAGATCCATGGCCTGAGCAAATACTGGCTGCCGGATTCGACGACGCCGCTCGATCAGCGTGCCGGCCTGGTGCTGGGTTTTGCGGCGGTGCCGGAGCCGGCGATCGAGTCGGCTCTGGTCCGTTTGCATGAAGTGTGGCGCCGTTATTCGTCTTTCGGTTGAGGCTCCGGCTCCGGCTCCGGCTGTGGTTTGAGGAACAGATCGCGTACCTGCGGATCGACAATACGCCGTAGTGCATTATCGACGGCATCGAAGGTGCTCAGTGTCTGACGGGATTTTTCATCGAGCGTCTGCAGATAGGCATCGGCCGGTTTCAGATGGGCGATGGTGTACTGCTCATCGGCATCCTTGAGCTGGTCGTAGTGGAAATGCGCCACCCACAACGGCTTGTCCGCCCGGGACTTGTCGAGAATTCGATACTCCTGGAAGTAGTCTCCGCGATGGCGGGTGCGAATACGACCGCGTGGATCCTTGCTGACCTTGAGCTGCCCATGGTCGTGCAGCCAAAGGAAGTAGGCTTCCCGAGGTTTGCGTTGTTTAAGCATGGCCGCATAGGCCGCAATACCTTCAGCGTGGGTGCGGGTGGCAGCTTCGCGCAGATCGCCGCTCAACGAAGTGACGGGCCACGGATCCTTTTTCGCGTTTTTTCTGCGGATGATCGCTTCGTCGACATCGCTGGCCGCTTTTTTGAGGCGTTCGACCTGCTGCTCGAACATGTCGCGGATGTCTGCGGGAATACGCCCTGGCCGCCTGGCGTCCTCGCGGGTCTTGCGGTTGAAACGGTCGATGTCTGCTGCAAGCTGCATGGCTGATGAAATAAGGTCTTCGTCATCCGCAGGCGCTTTCGGTTCGGGCCGTTGGGTGGAAAATTTGACGAATGCGGTCTCGCTGTCGGCGTCGCCTTCCGGGGCGGTCGAAGCCTGTTCGTCCACCTCAGGGCGTGGACGACTCTTGGTGATTTTCACTTTGGACTGCGATGTGGACGGCTGCGGCCGGGACTTGACGGGCGTCGGTCGCTCTTGCGGTTCGGGCAACTCCGTGGTCAGGCGCTCGCGGGCGACCGCACGGAATTCGCCGATCAGTTCGCGGATCCTGTCGAGCCTTGCCTGGACGAACTGACCGGGGTGCTCGGCGGGCAGCTGTTCGACGCGTTCTCCGAGACTGGCGAACAGGTCGTTCCATCGCGACAAACGTTCGATACGTGCCGGCTGCCCATCCGCCGCCACCTCTGTTTTGCTCAGCAGGCTCAACTCATGAGCAGCGTCGGCAGCGGTGGCCGTAATGATCCCGATCGCGACGCGGGCTTCATTCATGGCGGCCCCCGGTTGCTCCACGACACAGCGTTCGTAGGACATGCCGATTTCATTGGCTTTCAGGTCCAGCGGGGTGAAGTCCGGCAGTAGAAGCTCCAGCTTCTCTGCCACCTTCCGGGCCTTGCTCGAATGGCCGCTCAAGACTTGCAGTGAGTGATCCAGCGTCTCCAGGTTGACAATCATTTGATCGCTCAACGCGGTGGCGACGGTGGCGATCTCGATCTGTTGCTTGCGCGGTAGCGGTGTCCGGTGGTTCACACTGTCGACGAATATCTGTGTGGTTTTGGCGTAGATCCGCATCTTCACCCGCAGCCAGGAGCCAAAGCAGCGATGCTGACCCAGGGTCAGCGTCATCAGTTTGGCCTGATGCAGTGAACCGCCGCCTCCTGACTGGCGCCAGAGTTCGAGTTGGGCCAGGGCCTGGGTGTAGTCGTTGCCCAGTTTCGTGGCCCTGTCCAGATAAGTGGAAGCAGCGCGTTCAAATCCGGCCTCGCTGGTATCTTTTGGAAGGGATACCAGCGCTTGCAGAAGTCGTGTTTTTTCCTGGGTTTCACGCGCTTCGAATTGCTCCAGCTTGGTCCAGGCGGCGTCCATCGTCTGCTTTTTGGAGCGACGGAAGGCCTCGATCCGGCTTTTCGGCATGCCCCCGCGCAAGCGCAACTTCGGATCCCAGTGCCATTGTCCGGTTGTCTCGTCATATTTCACGGCCATGCCGATATGCAGCGGATCGACCGGATCGACAAGGTGCACCGGCTCGTCTTTTTCGGCGCTGACCTGGAACCAGCGCGTGCCGACCTGGACGCAGGTCTTGCCCTTCAGGGTGTACAGATGAGTGTGCGGCGAGGGTTGTTTGCCGATCAAGTCAGGTTTGGGGATCTGGAACCGGTCGAGCATCTTGATGAAGCGTGTGCTGTTGTCCGGTCGCAGCAGTGCCCCCTGTTCGATTTGAGTGAGATGTGCGGCAGGCACTTCTCCGATAAGGGGTGTTGGATCGAGTGTGACGGATGGCGTGGCCTCTTCCGGGGCGGGTTCTGTTTTCTGCGCAGGCAATCGGACGGCTTCGTCCTGCTGTTTCAGGCGCGGCAGCCACGAATGATTGCGTCGCGCCACGACGTGCTGGGTCAGGATGATGCCGAGCGTCAGCAGCACATCGCCGGTGGATTTCCAGGCCACCACGGTGTCGTCACGTTCATGGGCATCGATCGCCTGCTGGATCTGCGTGATGGTCTGCCAGACCCAGACGGCGGTGCCCGCCGCGCCGCTCATGAAGTTTGCGGCGACATTGAAGGCTGCCCAGCCACTGTCCGTCAGAAGCGCCCAGCGGCGCTCGCTGTTGGACTGTGACTGGCGGTTCGCAAGTTCAACCAGCGCCTGACTGTTCGCCGCGTACAGCGACGCGAGAATGTCCCCGTGGAGTGGTGCGTTCTCCAGTTCGATCGGACCGGTCAGGTCGAGGTGCATGAAGGGTTCGGTGCCCAGTTGGGTGATGATCCATGGCGAGGGCAGACCGACCGGGAAGGCGTACTGCGAGTACTCGAAGCTCCGCGCCGCGTTGTCCAGCCAGGCCAGTACCGAGCTGCGCAATTCGCCATCCTGATAAAGCGCATACATAAGGTTCTGCAAAGACGCGAACTGCATCAATGGCGTGTCCAGCAGCGGACGGTATAGCAGGCAAGGTCCCTGGGTGTGTACGCGCGGGCAAATGATGAACATGTTGGTGACTACGTCCGAACGCCGGCTCAAACGGCGGCGAGGGACAAACGCCAGAGGACGGATGGTGACCGGATGTTCGGGTGTCGGCAGTTTGCGGGTGATGGCATCCATCAATTGGCAGACATACGCATAACCGTGTTCATCGACGCCGCCCTGCTGCTTGAGTTTGCACTCCAGCGCCAGCAGCGGCAGAAGCGTCGGCAATTGGCGCAGGTAGCGGGTCTTTTGCGCAGCCGAACGGATCGGGTCATCAATCAACGCGCGTTTGATCACTTGCGGGTAGTGACCGCCGATGTCGACCTTTTGCGCGATGCCGCTCAGAAAATCCACAGTCAGCCAGGCAGGCACGGCCCGGCCATTGTCGAAGGCGATTGTGGCTTGATAGGGCGGAGCGTTTTGCAGGGCGAATTCGCCCAGGGTTTCGTGAGTCCGGTCAAACGGGTTGGGCAGCGTGAAGCCGCCGGTTTCGAAGCTGTGGGTGACGATGATGCGCAAGTGTTCAAAAGGCAGGTCGGCAGCTCCGGTGGCGCTTTTGTCGGCGATGATCGCTTCGCGCATCCGGCGTTCGGCATAGGGTTCGATCAGCGGGATGTCGTCTTCCTTGAACACGCCATTCTCGGATTCGTTGCGCAAGGTTCCGAGCTCGGCAATGTAGCGACTGTAGTCTTGCAGATCATCAGCAGAGCCGGCTTGCAACCAGTCGGGAATGACCTCTTCCAGTTTGTCGAGACGGGCTCGCTCGAGCGAACTGAAACGTGCACGGCTTTGTCGCGCGGAACCGGCGCGGGCACTGATCGACGGGCTGGCGGGATCCAGCGCCTCGATGGCTTCGAGCTGATTGCTGATCAGCGCTTGTGCCACGGCATCGAAAATATTCCCTTCAGGCTCGATCAGGCGCCATTTCAGTGAGCGACCGGCCAGCTCCGGGGCGATCCGCTGCGGGAGCGTTTCACCCAGCTCGGTCAGTGAATCGAATGACTCATAGCCATCGGCAACGGTGTACATCAAGACGCGTTGCCGCTGTTTGACGGTCGCGGTCAGCACCAGCGCGCCGGCGATGATCAGGTGTGTGCTGTCGTCGCCTTCGACCAGGTCGATATCCATCAGGCAGGCCTTGAGCCCGACGTAATCGCTGTTCACGCCCGATCGTCCGGCCCGGTCCGGGTGCTGCGCGACAAATCGTGCCAGTGCGCAATCGTCGGCGCCCCAGCCGCTGGCCGTCTGCACATTCGCAGCCGAACACACAAGATCGGACAGCTCTTGCCAGCGTGGCCGGCTGCCGGGCGATTCGTTCCAGTAATCAAGCTGGCGCTGCTGGTATTCGAGGAACAGAAACGGGGCGTGATCGTTCATCAGCGAAGTGATGTCGTCCATGCTCACCGGCAACAGAATCGGCGGGACGGCTTCGGGTGATCGGGTCAGGAAGTGCTCCCCGTCAAGATAATCAGCCTTGGTCTTGTGCAGGGAGTGCTGGATAAAGGCGTGAGTCAGGGACTCGTAGGCGAAGGCTCTGGAGGGGCTCTGCAAGGGATCGGATTCGCGCAGGGGCGTCGCAAGCAGGGTTCGATCCGGATCGATGTGTTGCTCGGGATGGTTTTTGCTCAGCGCTTTGCGCAATAACGCCGAGGCGACCTGATGCAGCGAGTAACCCTGGCCGATCAGTTCAGCCAGCAGGCTCTGTTTCAACAAGGGAGGGGAAACACTGGGTACAGTGATGGCGGTAGATTCTGTCATGGTCATGTCCATGGGAAAAATCCGGACACTAGAACCTCGGTCGCGACGCAGTGGGGTACATAAATCTTGCAGGCAAAAAAAGACCCGCGAAGGCGGGTCTGTTCAGGTTGTCAGGTTTCAGGTGCCGGACTTGATTTTGGTCCACGCCCGCGTGCGTGCCCGTTCCGCATCGCGCGGCAACGGTTGCAGGGTGTAGAGCGTATTCATCGCCGCATCGGTCGGGTACAGATTCGGATTGTTGCGAATTGCCGGATCGACCTGCGCGGTAGCGTCCTTGTTCGGGTTCGGATAGCCGACAAAATCGCTGACCGGCGCAATCACCTGCGGTTGCAGCAGGTAGTTGATGAAGGTGTAGGCGTCCTGGGGATTCTTCGCGCCTTTCGGGATCGCGAGCATGTCGAACCAGATCGGCGCCCCTTCCTTCGGCAGGCGCATGTCGACCACCACGCCGTTCTTCGCTTCCCTGGCGCGGTTGGCGGCTTGCGAGAAGCTGCCTGAATAACCGACCGCGACGCAGATGTCACCGTTGGCGATATCGGCCATGTACTTGGACGAATGGAAGTAGGTCACATATGGACGGATCTTCATCAGCAGCGCTTCAGCCTTGGCGTAGTCCGCCGGGTTCTTGCTATTGGGATCCAGGCCAAGGTGTTGCAGGGCCAGCGGCAGGATCTCCGAAGGCGAATCGAGCAGGGCCACGCCGCACTGCTTGAGCTTGCTGATGTTCTCTTCCTTGAAAATCAGGTCCCAGCTGTCCACCGGCGCGTTGTCGCCCAGCACCGCCTTGACCTTGGCCGGGTTGAAGCCGATCAGGATGGTGCCGTACATGTACGGCACGGCGAACTGGTTGCCCGGATCGTTGGCCTCGATCAGCTTCATCAGTTTCGGGTCGAGGTGGTTCCAGTTCGGCAACTGGCTGCGATCCAGCGGTTGGAATACCCCGGCCTCGATTTGCTTGGCGAGGAACACGTTGGACGGGACCACCACGTCATAGCCGGAGTTGCCGGTCAGCAGCTTGGCCTCCAGCGCTTCGTTGGTGTCGAAGATGTCGTAGACCAGTTTGGTCTGGCTGTTCTGCGCCTTGAAATCTTCCAGTGCCTTGGGGGTGATGTAGTCGAACCAGTTGTAGACGCGCAGGGTGCGTTCATCCGCGTGTGCGGCGCCGCTCAGCAGCGCCGCGCACAACGCTGGCGCGATGAGGTGCTTGATTCTGCTCATTGTTCGAAACCTTCGAGCACGTTCACCGCGTTGATGCCGATTTCTTCTACCGCGTAGCCACCTTCCATGACGAACAGAGTCGGTTTGCCGAGCGCCGCGATGCGTTTGCCCATCGCCAGGTAATCCGGACTGTCGAGTTTGAACTGCGAGATCGGGTCGTCCTTGAAGGTGTCGACGCCCAGCGACACGACGATGATGTCGGCGCCGTAGTTGTCGATCTGCTGGCAGGCTTGATCCAGCGCCGCACTCCAGACATCCCAGCCGGAACCGGCCGGCAGCGGGTAGTTGAAGTTGAAGCCTTCACCGGCGCCTTCGCCGCGTTCATCCTCGTAGCCGAGGAAGAACGGGAATTCCGCTTCCGGGTGGCCGTGGATCGAGGTGAACAGCACGTCGCTGCGCTCGTAGAAAATTGACTGGGTGCCGTTGCCGTGGTGGTAGTCGACGTCGAGGATCGCGACCTTCTTGTGGCCCTGATCGAGGAATGCCTGCGCGGCGATGGCGGCGTTGTTGAGGTAGCAATAACCGCCCATCAAGTCGCCGGCAGCGTGGTGTCCCGGTGGACGGCACAGGGCGAAGGCACCCCGGGCGCCACGCTGGATTTCCGCTTGTGCGGTCAGCGCCACCTGCGCCGCGCTGTACGCCGCTTGCCAGGTGCCGGCGGTGATCGGCGCGCCGCCGTCGAAGCTGTAATAACCGAGCTGGCCGTGCAGGCTGGTCGGCTTGACCTGACGCAAGGTGCGCGCCGGCCAGGTGTAGGGCAGCAAGTCGCCGTCGGCGTTGAATTCGGTCCAGCGCGCCCAGGCACCTTTGAAGAAGTCGAGGTAGTCGCGGCTGTGGATGCGCTCGATCGGCCCGAGGCCGAAATCCTTCGGCGCCTCGACCGGGCCGAGGTTTTGGTTTTTCACCCGCTGCAGCACGTGGTCGGCGCGCGACGGCATCTCGAAGCAAGGCTTGAGTTGCCCGTCGATCAATTCGCAACGGCCATGGTGCAGGTGGTGATCGTCAGAGTAGATCGTCAGCATTTGTTGTTCTCCGCAGGGGCTGATTCGGTTGGCTCCAGTGTTGCGGCGTGGAGCGAATCGGAGAACGGCCAGAGAGGCCAAAAGGGGATCGATGTGGCCAAAAATACTGACCTGATATCGCCCCTCGACGGTTTAACCGTGTGGTCGGAACTGACTCGGCGCCACGCCGCTCCAGCGCACGAAGGCATGGCGGAAGCTCGCGGTCTCGCTGAAGCCCAGGGTTTCGGCGATGCGGTAGATCGGCAACTGATCCTCGCAAAGCATCTGCTTGGCCCGCTCGAAACGCAGTTCGTCGAGCAGCTCCTGGTAGCTGCAACCCATGTCCTTCAGATGCCGGCGCAAGGTACGCGGCGAGCAGTTCATCTGCTGCGCCAAACCTTCCAGCCCCGGTGCGGCGTTGAGCTGAGCGCTGAGCAACTGGCGGATTCGCCCCAGCCACGCCTGACGGCCGGTGAACTCGGTGTTCTGCTTGCGGCAGCGTTCGGCCATGGCCTGGTGGGTGATGATGTCAGCCAGCGGCAGCGGCTGATCGAGCCAGCGCCGGTCGAAGGCGAAGGCATTGTCCTTGGCGCCAAAGTGCAGCGGCGCCTTGAAGAGTTCGGCGTAGCTGTCGCGGTAATCCGGCGCGGTGTGTTCAAAGCGGGTGGCCAGCAATGGCAGCGGATGGCCGAGCAGGTCGTCGCAGATGACTTTCAGCGACACCAGACAGAATTCGGCATTGAACACCGCCATCGCCGGGCTTTCGCGGTAATCGGCAGCGACGAACCAGACGCGCTCGCCGTCGTCCTCCAGGCTCAGTTCGAAAAGTGTTCCCAGCAGCGCCGGATACCGGATCGCCAGGCGCAAAGCGTCACCGAAGGTGGCACAGGTCAGCAGCGCGTAACCGAGGATGCCGTAGCAGGAAACGTGCATGCGCCGGCCCAGTTCCAGACCGATGTCATGCTTGAGCGCGACTGCATTGGCGCAGACCTGCATCTCCTGGTTGGTGGTGATGCGAGTGTCGGCCCGGCTCAGATCCGCCGCGCTGATGCCGCTGCCGGCCAGCAGCGCTTCGCTGGACAGGCCCTGATCCCTGAAGGTGTTGAGCACCAGGGAGACAGCGTTGAGGGTGGTGAGGTGGGAGTGGAGCATGGGGCAATCCGGGCTGAAAAGAACTGTATTGGTGCAAGTTGCGTGCCGGGCAATTTGGGTTTGGCGAGAGCGCCGGATGATAGTTGGTTTAAGTTTTTTACGTGGAGTTTTAATATTTCGTAAATGTTCACAGCGGAAATATTCTGAGTTGTTGGATTAAAAATATAAAGTCAGAGCTGGGGGCTTCAATTTACATGCTTGATTGTGAGCTAACCACTGTCAGAAATTACAGGTCGGATCTATAAATACGACCGCTTGTCGGTTAATTTAAATTCTCGAATTCTATTTGACATGAATTTTTTGACTTCTATTGTGAAAGTTGTCGCCCCGCCCGAAGTCAGCAGTTGGAATGCGACCATTTTTGATTCGCTGGAAAGCAAAGGAGATTGAAATGAGCAAGAAAGCAGACTTTGACGACATCGTTGCCGATAAATTTAAAGGTTTGAAAATGGGTCCGGCCGAGGGGAGTATGAAGGTAAGGATTAATGGTCTGGAAAAAGTATTTAGTACGACTAAGGGTTCCAACCATGAGAGCAGCATGTTTATCATTTACAAGTATGAAGACATAAAGATCAATATTTTCTGCATTAAGGAATATGGTGTAGAAATACCCTTTGATATCTGGAGTGACACCGTTCTGCAATTTGTAACGCCTGAAGGTATTCAGTATCCAAGTGAAGGCGGTGTGACCCTATATGAGGGTACAGAACCTAATTCATATCATGGGGTTTTTCATGCGAAAATTGCGGAGGGATCGACAAGCCTGGATAAAGGGGTTTTTGATGTAGTATTCCCTCAATGAGTAGTATGGAAAGGTGGGTACTTTTGGAGTGTGATCAGAAGGGTAACTCCAAACTCACGCTAGGAGGATTTGCATTTACGTAAGATTGATTGTTTTAAAACCTTCCTGCAGAAGTTCTGCAGGAAGGTCAATTGATGTTAAAAAATTGTATTTACAGCCCTGATCAGATGAGTTCGCCGCACAGATCGAGTTCGACCAGTCGCCGCACTTCAGCTGTCTCAAGACTCGCACCAAGCAATCCGTTCAACTTGCCGAACGCTGCCTCGCGAGTCATCCCGCCACCAGACAACACGCCAACACCACGCAAGCGGCTGCCCGCTTCGTAGACATCCAGCTCCACGCCGCCTTCATGGCACTGCGTGACCGCAACCACGACCACGCCGTTGTCCCGCGCCCGGCCGAGGCTGGCGAGGAATTGCGGGTTATCGCTCGGTCCGGTGCCGCTGCCGTAGCATTCCAGCACCAGACCCTGAATGCCGCTGTCGAGCAGGCCGTCGATGATCTCGGCGCCAATGCCTGGGAACAGCGGCAACACCGCAACCTTGGCCAGTTGCTTCGGTTGGTTGTAGTTCAGCGCGGCCGGCAAGGAAGTGGCTTTCACGCCGCCGCCCTGACGCTCCAGGCGTTTGAACGGATGACGGCCGAAGCTGCGCACTTTCGCGCAGCGGGTCGGGGCCAGCAGTTCGCCGTGGAAATACAGATGCACGCCCGGCGCCAGGCCGTGGCCGAGGGCGACCAGTGCGCCGCTGAGGTTTTCCCAGGCGTCGCTGTCGGTGACGCCGGCCGGCAGCATCGAACCGGTGAAGCACACGCGGGCATGCAGGCCGAGCAATTGGAAGCTCATGGCGGCGGCGCTGTAGGCCAGGGTGTCGGTGCCGTGCAGGATCAGTACGCTGTCGCAGCCTTGCACATCGACGGCGTCGACCACCGCTTCTCGCAGTTGCTGCCAGTAGGCCGGGGTCATGTTGGCGCTGTCGATCAGCGGCGACATCTCGCGAAAGCGCCACTGCGGCACCACCAGCTCTGGCTGGCTGTGCAGGTAATCGCGCATCCGCGCTTCGAAACCGGACGCCGGGGCCAGGCCATTGGCGCTGGCCTGCATGCCGATGGTGCCACCGGTGTACAGCACCATGACGTGCTGGGCGGCAGGGTAGGTCGAGGAATTCATGGGGAGTTCTCCTGAACGAGGACAGCATGCGGTCGAGCATGACGCCGACCGCTGCTTGTGTCACGCCGAGCGCAGGATCTGCGCCCGGTTTTTACCCGATCAGCGTTGCGCTGCCGGGATGCCTTGCGGCTGAGTGTTGGCCTGGGTGTCGGCCGACGGGTTGGCAGGCCAGGCTTTCAGGTCCAGATCCAGGTCGCTGAACTTGCTGGAGTCGAACACCGGCTGGTCGACGCCTGCGCGGCGCTGCGCATCGTAGTCGCGCATCACGCGCATGCCGACCTTGAACAGCAGGGCCAGGGCCATCAGGTTGACGAAGGCCAGGCAGGTCATGGTGATGTCGGCGAAGGCGAACACGGTCGACAGGTCCTGCATCGAGCCCCAGACCACCAGCGCCAGCACCAGGCCGCGGAACGTCATCAGTGCAGCGCGGTTGCGGGTGAGGAACTGCAGGCTGTTTTCGCCCAGGTAGTAGTTGTAGAGGATGCAAGTGAAGACGAACAGCGACAGTGCGACGCTGACGAACATGCGGCCCCAGTCACCGACCACGGCGGCCAGCGAGTTCTGGGTCAGGACGATGCCGTCACCCTCGAAGCCCGGGGTGTAGAAGCCCGACAGCAGGATCAGCAGCGCGGTGCAGGTGCAGATCACGAAGGTGTCGAGGAACACGCTGAACGCCTGAACCACGCCCTGAGCGCCCGGGTGCTTCACGGCCGCCACGGCGGCGACGTTCGGCGCACTGCCCAGGCCCGCTTCGTTGGCGAACACGCCACGTTTCACGCCCATCACGATCGCGCTGCCGAGCAGGCCGCCGAAAGCCGGGTCGAGACCGAAGGCGCTTTTGAAGATGGTCACCAGCATGGCTGGCACGTGTTCGATCTGGGTGCCGATCACGTACAGGGTCACGCCGATGTAGGCCAGGGTCTTGATCGGAACCAGCAGGTCGGACACCGAAGCAATACGCTTGATGCCACCGATGAAGGTAATGGCCAGCAGCACCGCCAGGACGATGCCGGTGTGTTGCGGGTCGAAGGCAAAAGCGTTCTGCAGCGAGTGGGTCACGGTGTAGGACTGCAGGCCGATGAAGGCGAAGCCGTAAGTGACCAGCAGCAGGATCGAGAACACCACCGCCATGCCTTTGAGCTTCAGGCCGTGCTGGATGTAGTAAGCCGGGCCGCCACGGTACAAACCGTCGCCATCGGCGCGCTTGTAGACCTGGGCCAGGGTGCATTCGAAGAAGCTGCTGGACATGCCGACCAGAGCGGTCACCCACATCCAGAACACCGCACCCGGACCACCCAGGGTCACGGCGATGCCGACACCGGCGATGTTGCCTGCACCGACGCGGCCGGCGAGGCTGAGCATCAGGGCCTGAAACGAGCTGAGTTGCCCGGCGCTGCCCTTGAGGCTGTCGCGGAACACCGCGAACATGTGGAAGAAGTGGCGCAATTGAACGAAACGCGAGCGAATCGTGAAGTAGCTACCGAGCCCGACAATGAGCACGATCAGTACTTTCCCTGAGAGGAAGTCGTTGATGACTTCGAGCATGGATTTTTCCTCGCTGTTTATTGTTTAAGCAAATGCTGGATGGTCAGAAACATCGCGTTACACCGGTGTGCGCGCGGCACAACGGGCGAGGCGAGGGTTCGTCCCGGATCCATATCGCGGGTTTGTTATTAGTTCGGGTTTCGCATGGGTTATGGCCTCGTTACCGACGACCGCTCACGCGAAGAGGGGCGGCACTATACCGATCAGTGCGGCGCCCGTCTGCACGGTTGTGGTGCAAGCGACGAAACGAAGCTTTGAAACACCCGACGTTACCGGCGTCGGGCTTGTCTGGGAGCCGGTTTGCAGCCAGCTTCCATACATACGGTTCTCAGGTTCAAACAGTTAAAAAAAAGGGCTCGGGGAATCATCCCCAAGCCCTCAAAAGGTGAGAGGTGTCTAGTCCCTCGACCTGGTGAGCGGTGCTACAAGTCACGCGTCGGCTCAGGCTTTGAGCGGAACCAGACGCGGAGCAATCATGTTTTCCGGGCGCAGGATGTCGGCGAGCATGGCTTCGTCGAGCAGACCTTCTTCGCGCACCAGTTCCAGCACGCCGCGGCCGCTTTCAAGGGCGATACGGGCGATGCGGGTGGCGTTTTTGTAGCCGATGTACGGGTTCAGTGCAGTGACCAGACCGATCGAGTGTTCGACCAGTTCGCGGCAGCGCGCTTCGTTGGCGGTGATGCCGACGATGCAGTGCTCGCGCAGCATGTCCATGGCGCGTTGCAGCAGGCGGATCGAGTCGAGGATCTTGAAGGCGATCAGCGGCTCCATCACGTTCAGTTGCAGTTGGCCGCCTTCGGCTGCCATGGTCAGCGCCAGATCGTTACCGATGACCTGGAATGCCACCTGGTTCACGGCTTCCGGGATCACCGGGTTGACCTTGCCTGGCATGATCGAGCTGCCTGGCTGACGCGCTGGCAGGTTGATTTCGTTGATGCCGGTGCGCGGGCCGCTGGACAGCAGGCGCAGGTCGTTGCAGATCTTCGACAGCTTGACCGCGGTGCGCTTGAGCATGCCGGAGAACAGCACGAAGGCGCCCATGTCGGAAGTGGCTTCGATCAGGTCGGCGGCTGGAACCAGCGGTTGACCGCTGATCAGCGCCAGACGCTGTACGGCCAGGGCCTGGTAGCGCGGGTCGGCGTTGATGCCGGTGCCGATCGCGGTGCCGCCCAGGTTCACTTCGGTCAGCAGTTCCGGGGCCAGCGTCTTCAGACGGGCCAGGTCTTCGCCCATGGTGGTGGCGAAAGCACGGAATTCCTGACCCAGGGTCATCGGCACGGCGTCTTGCAGCTGGGTACGACCCATCTTCAGGACGTGGTTGAATTCTTCACCCTTGGCCGCAAACGCCTGAATCAGGCTGTCGAGGCTGGCCAGCAGCGCGTCGTGACCCAGCAGCAGACCCAGGCGGATCGCGGTCGGGTAGGCGTCGTTGGTCGACTGCGCCATGTTCACGTCGTCGTTCGGGTGCAGGTACTGGTACTCGCCTTTCTGGTGACCCATCGCTTCAAGAGCAATGTTGGCGATCACTTCGTTGGCGTTCATGTTGGTGGAGGTACCGGCGCCACCTTGAATCATGTCGACCACGAACTCTTCGTGGAAATCGCCGCGGATCAGACGGGCACAGGCTTCGCTGATGGCAGCGTGCTTGGCTTCGCTCAGGTGACCCAGCTCGCGGTTGGCGTCAGCAGCGGCCTGTTTGACCATTGCCAGACCGACAACCAGCTTCGGGTAGTGCGAAATCGGAACGCCCGAGAGACGGAAGTTGTTCACCGCTCGCAGGGTCTGGATGCCGTAATACGCTTGAGCAGGGACTTCGAGGGTGCCAAGCAGGTCGTTTTCTGTGCGGAATGATGCAGCGGAGGACATGATAGAAATCATCTCGATAGGGACCCGGTCTGTGCCGGAACGCTGCGAATGCTAGGCTTGTGGGAATTTTTGGGCCAATGCTGTTAAACACTGCCCTATGCACATTCGGCATAATGCCCGTGTGACGCCGCATGCGCGGCAGACGTGCGACCTGTTTTGGTGCGTGTCCGGGAGGACGTGATGAATCTGGAAAGCAAATGGCTGGAGGACTTCAGTGCTCTGGCCGCCACCCGCAGCTTCTCGCAGGCGGCCGAACGGCGCTTCGTGACCCAGCCGGCCTTCAGTCGGCGGATCCGCAGCCTGGAAGCGGCGCTCGGGCTGACGCTGGTCAACCGCTCGCGCACGCCGATCGAGCTGACGGCGGCGGGGCAATTGTTCCTCGTAACCGCGCGCACCGTGGTCGAACAGCTCGGTGAAGTGCTGCGCCATTTGCATCACCTCGAAGGTGGGCAAGGCGAAGTGATCCAGGTCGCAGCGGCGCATTCGTTGGCGCTCGGATTCTTCCCGCGCTGGATCGCTCAACTGCGCAACGAAGGCCTGAACATCGCCACCCGGCTGGTCGCGACCAACGTTGGCGACGCGGTGCACGCGCTGCGTGAAGGTGGCTGCGACTTGATGCTGGCGTTCTATGACCCGGACGCCGCCATGCAGATGGACCCGGAAATCTTCCCGTCGCTGCACCTGGGCCAGACCGAAATGCTCCCGGTGTGCGCGGCGGATGCCGATGGCAAACCGATGTTCGATCTGGAAGGCGAGGGCAGTGTGCCGTTGCTGGCGTATAGCGCCGGAGCGTTTCTCGGGCGTTCGGTGAATGGCTTGCTGCGCCAGCGTCAGCTGCGTTTCACCACGATTTATGAAACCGCCATGGCCGACAGCCTGAAAAGCATGGCGCTGGAAGGCCTTGGTATCGCCTGGGTTCCGCAACTGAGCGTGCGGGCCGAACTGGCCCGTGGCGAACTGGTGGTCTGCGGCGGTGCGCAATGGCATGTGCCGCTGGAGATTCGCCTGTACCGCTGCGCGCTGGTGCGCAAGGCCAATGTGCGGTTGTTGTGGCGCAAGCTGGAAGGCGGGGCGGCGCAAGGTCCGGCCGGTGCGTGAAACATGTCCCGGTCACTGACCTTCGAGTCAATAAAACCGGGCTTTTGCGGCAGATGACAGATGGTCGCAACGGGGGCTGTTTATTGCTTTCTTTGCGGTATACTGCGCGGCCTTCGGCCGGTTCGTCCGGCCATTTTTCCTACAACAAGCCACGCATCCTGCGTGGCTTGTTGTTTTTGACGCGCCTGCGGGCGCCCAGAGAGAAGAGGCGCGACGATGAGTGCACTGGTTGGCGTGATCATGGGCTCCAAGTCCGATTGGTCCACCCTTAGCCACACCGCCGATATGCTGGAAAAGCTCGGCATCCCGTACGAGGTCAAGGTGGTTTCTGCCCACCGCACCCCGGATCTGCTGTTCCAGTACGCCGAAGAGGCTGAAGGCCGAGGAATCGAGGTGATTATCGCCGGTGCCGGTGGCGCAGCCCACCTGCCAGGCATGTGTGCGGCCAAGACCCACCTGCCGGTGCTGGGCGTGCCGGTGCAGTCGGCGATGCTTTCGGGCGTCGACTCGCTGCTGTCGATCGTGCAGATGCCGGCCGGCATTCCGGTCGCCACCCTGGCCATCGGCAAGGCCGGCGCGATCAATGCCGCGCTGTTGTCGGCGAGCATCCTGGGCGCCAAGCATCCACAATTCCACGCGGTACTGAAAACCTTCCGTGCCGAGCAGACAGACAGCGTCCTGGACAATCCAGACCCACGTATTGCCTGAGGTTGTTGAGATGAAGATCGGTGTAATCGGTGGCGGCCAGTTGGGTCGCATGTTGGCCCTGGCGGGTACTCCGCTGGGCATGAACTTCGCTTTCCTCGACCCTGCGCCGGACGCTTGCGCCGCTGCGCTGGGCGAACACCTGCGGGCCGATTACGGCGATCAGGATCACCTGCGTCAACTGGCCGATGAAGTCGATCTGGTGACCTTCGAGTTCGAAAGCGTCCCGGCGGAAACCGTAGCTTTCCTTTCGCAATTCGTGTCGGTCTACCCGAGCGCTGAAGCCCTGCGCATCGCCCGCGACCGCTGGTTCGAAAAGAGCATGTTCAAGGACCTGGGGATTCCGACCCCGGCGTTCGCCGACATCCAGTCGCAAGCCGACCTGGACGCCGCCGTTGCGTCGATCGGCCTGCCGGCCGTGTTGAAAACCCGCACCCTGGGTTACGACGGCAAGGGCCAGAAAGTCCTGCGCAAGCCGGAAGACGTGGTCGGTACGTTCGCCGAACTGGGCAGCGTGCCTTGCCTGCTGGAAGGCTTCGTGCCATTCACCGGTGAAGTGTCGCTGATCGCCGTGCGCGCCCGCGATGGCGAGACGAAATTCTATCCACTGGTGCACAACACCCACGACAGCGGCATTCTCAAGCTGTCGGTCGCCAGCTCCGATCACCCGCTGCAGGCCCTGGCCGAAGACTATTCCAGCCGCGTACTCAAGCAGCTGGATTATGTCGGTGTGATGGCGTTCGAGTTCTTTGAAGTCGACGGTGGCCTCAAGGCCAACGAAATCGCCCCGCGCGTGCACAACTCCGGGCACTGGACCACCGAAGGCGCCGAGTGCAGCCAGTTCGAAAACCACCTGCGGGCCGTTGCCGGTCTGCCGCTGGGCTCGACCGCCAAGGTCGGCGAGAGCGCGATGCTCAACTTCATCGGTGTGGTGCCACCGGTCGAGAAGGTCATCGCCATCGACGATTGCCACCTGCATCACTACGGCAAGGCCTTCAAGGCCGGGCGCAAGGTCGGTCACGCCAACCTGCGCTGCAAGGACAAGGCGACCCTCGAGCAGCAGATCCTCAAGGTCGAAGCGCTGATCGCCGAGTAACGACAGTTTCATCTGGCAACGGCGGAACCATTGCGGGGCCGCCGTTCTCTGATGGCAGGATGCGAAAGTCTGGCTAGGCTTCATCGCATATCTACCATTCAGAGGGAAATGCCATGGGAATTATCGGAACCATCTTTATCGGCCTCATCGTCGGCCTGCTGGCGCGGTTCCTGAAACCGGGCGATGACAGCATGGGCTGGATCATGACCATCCTGCTCGGTATCGGCGGTTCGCTGGCAGCCACCTACGGCGGCCAGGCCCTGGGCATCTATCAGGCCGGTCAGGGCGCAGGTTTCATCGGTGCGCTGGTTGGCGCCATCGTATTGCTGGTGATCTACGGCCTGATCAAAAAGAACTGATTCAAAGCGACAAAGTCCTCTCCGCCAATCCGGCGGGGAGGGCTAAAATGCTCGGCGATTCAGCGTCCCCTCCCTTTTCGAGCATCCTTTACCGAGCACCTTCATGCGCCGTCTTCTGTTGACTCTCCTTTTGCTGGGCAGCGGTATGGCCCACGCCGGCGAACTGCCGGAAACCGACTGGCTGGAACTGATGCCCAAGTCGGACCAGAAAGCCCTCGAGGCCATGCCTGAAATCGACCACAACTCCCCGGAAGCCACCGGCACCTTCACCCAGAAAGGCGGGATGAAGCAGGCCAAAGGTTTGCCGGCGGTGATGTATTCGACCAAGACCGTGGCGTCGATGAATGACAAACACATCCGCATCGGCGGTTATCCGGTGCCGCTGGAATCCGACGCCAAGGGTCGCAGCACGCTGTTCTTCCTTGTGCCGTACCCGGGCGCCTGCATCCATGTTCCGCCACCGCCACCGAATCAACTGGTGCTGGTGCGCTATCCGAAGGGTTTGAAGCTGGACGATATCTACACGCCGTTATGGGTGACCGGCACGCTGAAGATCGAAAAGGTCAGCAATGACCTGGCCGATGCGGCGTATGCGCTGGAAGCGGACAAGGTGCGGGTGGTGCAGGAATCGGATCTGTAATTCAGACCCGCAAAAAAAACGCAGCCTCAGGGCTGCGATTTTTGTTTTCAGAGTGGCTCGCTGCCAATACTGACACCCATTGTGTGACCGGCATCCGGCGCCAGAGTCATCACATCACTCATCACGTTCGCCGTCTCGATGCACAGCATGCGCTGCCAGCCGTCGTTATCCATGTCGCTGAGCGCGGCGGCGCGGTCTATCCACGGGTTCCAGATCACCGCCGTGCGTGAACCGGTAGCGGTCAGCACGATGCGCCGTTCCCAGGCCGGGTCGACGATGCTCAGTTGCGACGGAGCGTCGAGATAGATGCGGTCGGTTTCCCCGGCAAAACGCAGGTCGCCTTGCTGGGTGTGAGTCTTCCAGTCGTCCAGGGTCTCGATGTAATCCAGGCCATCCACGCCTTCGACGCGCACGTTGCGCACATCGCTGACCGCGAAATAGCTGTGCAGCGCCTGGCTGATGCTGACGGTGTCGGCGCCACGGTTGTGGCTGGTCAGGCTGATGTGCAACTGATCGTCGAGGCGCAGGGTCAGGGTCAGGTCGACCTGATGCGACCAGCCCGGAAAACCGCCTTCGGGGTAGGGCAGGGTGAACTCCACCTTCAGGCTTTCACCTTCGGTTTCGATGCCGCCTAGTTCCCAATCCATCGCCCGGACAAACCCGTGGGCGGCGGCCGGTTCCTCGCTGACGCGCATCGCCTGCACGCTCTGCGGGTTGCGTTCGAACTTGCCGAACCACGGCCAGCACACCGGCACACCGGCGCGGATGCTCTGGCCGGTCTTGAACACGGCCTTGTCGTTCAGCCAGATGATCGGCGGCTGGCCGTCCACCTGATAACTGAGGATGTGCGCGCCTTGCTGGGCCACCAGCACTTCGGCCTGACCGTGGCGGATGCGCCAGCAGTTCAGTTCATCCAGTTTCACGGCTTCAACGTTGGGCGTGTTCATGGGACAACTCTCGATCAGCAACTTGGACGACTATCGACCGTGAAACGGTCGCGAGGTTTAACGTGCGCGTGGCGGCACCGAGCGGGTGCGACCGCTGCCATCGATGGCAACGAACACGAACACCGCTTCGGTCACTTTACGCCACTCGCTGGACAGCGGGTCGTCGCTCCACACCTCGACCATCATCTGGATCGAGCTGCGGCCGATTTCCAGGGTCTGGGTATAAAAGGACAATTGCGCGCCGACAGCCACCGGCACCAGAAACGCCATGCGGTCGATGGCGACGGTCGCGACACGGCCACCGGCAACACGGCTGGCCATGGCCGTGCCGGCCAGGTCCATCTGTGCGACCAGCCAACCGCCGAAAATATCGCCGAAGCCGTTGGTTTCGCGGGGAAGTGCGGTGATTTGCAGGGCCAGGTCGCCTTGCGGGATCGGATCTTCTTGTTCGAGCTCTATCATGCCGGGGGTGCCTCTGACCCGTGACTCTTCGTTGGTGCTGCTGGTGGTAGCCGTCTTCGGGAAAAACGATTCAGCACCGAACATACTACGTTCGTCACGTTTTCCATCAGGCGCCTAAGGAGAAACTCTGCGAAACCGGCTAATCCCGAGCAAAGGCCGGGCCAACGACGTTTTCGCACAGCAACCCCCTACAAACCGGAGCAAGGTTGCGAGTATATCGGTCGGTAGACTCCGCGACGACCGTCCGGTTCTGATTTCGACCGGCAAATACGCACCTCTATGTGCTTTTTCGAACAATTTGCTATGGTGCCGAACCTGCCCGAGCCACAGCCAGCGTTGTTGTGGCGGCAGATCCGACTATAAGAGAAGACCTTGCCATGACCACAGCGCCCTCGAGCCTCGCGCAGCCCGACCAACCCGCACGACCGTTGACCCGCAATGACTACAAGACTCTGTCGCTATCGGCCCTGGGGGGCGCGCTGGAGTTTTACGATTTCATCATCTTCGTGTTCTTTGCCACCGTGGTCGGCAAATTGTTCTTCCCGGCCGACATGCCCGAGTGGCTGCGCCTGATGCAGACCTTCGGCATCTTCGCCGCCGGTTACCTCGCACGGCCGCTGGGCGGGATCGTGATGGCGCACTTCGGCGACCTGCTGGGGCGCAAGAAGATGTTCACCCTGAGCATTTTCATGATGGCGGTGCCGACCCTGATCATGGGCCTGCTGCCGACCTACGCGCAGATCGGTCTGTGGGCGCCGATCCTGCTGCTGTTGATGCGTGTCATCCAGGGCGCGGCGATTGGCGGTGAGGTGCCGGGGGCGTGGGTCTTCGTTTCCGAACACGTACCCGGCAAGCACATCGGCTACGCCTGCGGCACCCTGACCAGCGGCCTGACGGCAGGCATCCTGCTGGGATCGCTGGTCGCCACCGCGATCAACAGCCTCTATACGCCAACGGAAGTTTCGGATTACGCCTGGCGGATCCCGTTCCTGCTGGGTGGCGTGTTCGGCCTGTTCTCGGTTTACCTGCGCCGCTGGCTGCACGAAACCCCAGTGTTCGCCGAACTGCAACAGCGCAAGGCGCTGGCCGAAGAAGTGCCGCTGCGCGCCGTGCTGCGTGACCATCGCGGGGCGATCGCAGTGTCGATGCTGCTGACCTGGCTGCTGTCCGCCGGTATCGTCGTGGTGATCCTGATGACCCCGACCGTGCTGCAAACGGTCTATCACTTCTCGCCGACCACCGCGCTGCAATCCAATAGCCTCGCGATCGTATTCCTGAGCTTCGGCTGCATCATTTCCGGCGCGCTGGCGGATCGTTTTGGTGCCGGTCGCGTGTTTGTGTTCGGCTGCGCGGCTCTGCTTGCCAGCTCCTGGACGTTCTATCACAGCCTCGCCGATCACCCGAACTGGCTGTTCCCGCTGTACGCGTTGACCGGTTTCCTGGTCGGCACCATTGGCGCGGTGCCTTATGTGATGGTGAAGGCTTTCCCGCCGGTGGTGCGCTTCAGCGGTCTGTCCTTCTCTTATAACGTCGCTTACGCCATCTTCGGCGGCCTGACCCCGATGGTCGTCAGCCTGCTGCTGAAAGAAAGCGCGATGGGGCCGGCCTACTATGTGGCGGTGCTGTGCGGGATGGGGATCCTGGTCGGCGCGTGGTTGTGGAAGAAGGGACGCTGATTTAGTTCCAGAACTCAGGGCTTTCGCCAGCGCGAAAGCCTTGTTTCACACTCGCCAATCGGCAGGCGAGCACCGTGTTCGAGCATGTGAGCCAAAGCATTTGCAGCTTCTGTTTCGTCGATGACTTGGTGCTCTACCATTAAATCGAGCAGCCATAGCGCGCCGTGTACCTGTAACCCATCTCTTTGGGCCTGACGGCGCAACCTGCCATCTCCGGTGAGTAAAGGACGGCCCGTTTCCTGCGCAAGCAAGTAGCAGGAGACATCGGCTAAAGAGCTGTTGTTGTGCTCGATCCTCAGCCCCGACAATCTTATTACACCTGCCTCATCGAACGATTCGACAATCAACCCTCGGTCGAGCAGCTCGTCGTGTGAAAAGTCGTCGAGTTCGTACATTACGAAGTCAGTGCAACACAGCGTAAACGGCAAGCTGAACATCTGCTCCAGCAATCCGGCATTTCTGAAGTCGATCCAGATATTTGTATCACTGATATAGATCAGACTCATGCACTCTCCAGTGAGCCCAAGAAATTGGGGTCAAGTGCGCTCACTGGTTTGCGCAGGAGTTCAGCAGCCCGCGACTTGGTGATCAATCCTTCTGCCAATCCCCAGAACACCAGGGAATCAAAGCGCTGGGGCGGTTTGCACGGCATAGGTTCGGGCTCTGCTTTGCGCCAGCCGTTGGCACTGAATTGAATAGTGAGGGATTTGTAGCCACTTTCGCTAAGTAGCTTCAGATCCTTCAGTCGTCTCAACGCAGCGTGCATCGATATTCCGTATTGGCGTTTGGCGATCAGTAGCTCTCGTGGATGGACTCTGGACCGGGGATGGCTGCCGAAATCGCCGGTTACGCTTTTGGCGGGATAGAGAAATGCGCCGGCAAAACGGTGACAACAGTTTTCTTTGTCTCTCTCCGGCATGTCTCCAGGCAACGCCATAACCCAATGGCCGAGCTCATGAGCAGCCGTAAATCTGATTCGCTCACCTGGACGGTCAGCATTCAAAGCAATTAGTACATGTTCGCCGTCACCGGTAGCAGCACAAGCGCCATCGAAATCATCTGGGCCGTTCAGCATTGCAACCTTGATGCTGTGCTCTTCCAGTTGCTCAGTCAGATTGGCGATGGGATCGCTACCGATTCCCCAAAACTGGCGAAGCTTCTCGGCTGCCAGCTCAGCCTCCTCAAGGGTTGAAACAGGGAGCATCTGTGCGGGGGTAGCAGGGGTCTGGATATCTGCAGGATCGAAACATTGCTCAAGTGAAATGTAGCGCTCGAGATGTTCCCGAATTTTTTCTTCAACTTGAGCTTGGCGATACTTGGGCATTCTGGCCAGCTTTCGAAACTCAAGAGGTGCCAGAGGAATAACCTCCGCGCGGAAAAAATATTCGGGGCTGACCTGAAGTGCCTTGGCCAGTTGCAGCAGGCGAGAAGAGTTTGGAGTGCTCAACCCTTTCTCATATTTGCTTAACGCTTGTTTGGTGATGTCGCCAAGCTGGGCCGCCAGACCCTCTAGGGTGAGGCCTCGTTGCAGGCGGGCGCGGCGAATTCGGTCGTTTATCATGAGTTCCTCTCGTGGTTGACAAGGCTATCTTTTGGATTCGATTTGTCAACCTGCTGCGGAATTCATTTTTTGCGACACCTCGGATGCTGGCCTTTCATCCAATTGTCATATTTCAGCCATAGAGTGTTCACACGGCCTGCTGATACTTGGCCCCGACTTAACACACCCTATCTGCTAGGAGTAAGGCATGAAACTGAAGCGTTTGATGGCGGCAATGACTTTTGTCGCTGCTGGCGTTGCGACTGCCAACGCGGTTGCCGCTGTTGACCCTGCGATCCCGAGCTACACCAAGACCACTGGTGTGTCGGGCAACCTGTCCAGCGTCGGCTCCGATACCCTGGCCAACCTCATGACCCTCTGGGCTGAGAACTACAAAAAAGAATACCCGAACGTAAACATCCAGATTCAGGCCGCTGGCTCCGCCACTGCGCCACCTGCGCTGACTGAAGGCACCTCCAACCTGGGCCCGATGAGCCGCAAGATGAAGGACACCGAACTGGCGGCCTTCGAACAGAAATACGGCTACAAGCCAACCGCTATCCCGGTTGCCGTGGACGCCCTGGCTGTCTTCGTACACAAGGACAACCCGATCCAGCACCTGACCATGGAACAGGTTGACGCAATCTTCTCGTCCACCCGTCTGTGCGGCGCCAAAGCCGACGTGAAAACCTGGGGCGACCTGGGCGTGACCGGCGACCTGGCCAACAAGCCAGTTCAACTGTTCGGTCGCAACTCGGTATCCGGCACCTACGGCTACTTCAAGGAAGAAGCCCTGTGCAAAGGCGACTACAAGCCTAACGTCAACGAACAACCAGGCTCGGCTTCGGTCGTGCAGTCGATCAGCTCCTCGCTGAACGGCATCGGTTACTCGGGCATCGGCTACAAGACCGCCAGCGTGAAAACCGTGGCCCTGGCCAAGAAAGGCAGCTCGGACTTCATCGAAGACACCGAAGAAAACGCCCTGAACGGCAAGTACCCGCTGTCGCGTTTCCTGTACGTATACGTCAACAAAGCCCCGAACAAGCCTCTGGCCCCGCTGGAAGCCGAGTTCGTGAAACTGGTTCTGTCGAAACAGGGCCAGGAAGTGGTCGTGAAAGACGGCTACATCCCTCTGCCAGCCAAGGTTGCTGCAAAAGCACTGGCTGACCTGGGTCTGCAGGAAGGCGGCGCTGAAGTCGCAAAAAAGTAACAAACTGAGTCAGGGGTGAACCCCGCCTGACTCACGTGTGGGGCCCGGCCCGCAAGCGGCCCGGCCCCCACACTCCCCGAATTCTTCTATCCACTGCCAGTGCCCTGCTGGCGGCGGATTTGGTGCGTCACTGCATTGTCATCTTTCTGTCATACAGGATCGCTAGGGTGTGCGCATGAATGATCTGGCCAATTCCAAAATGACTACGAACCCTCCCAAGCGCATTGACTTCAATACGCCTGAGTTGCAACGCAAGCGCCGCATTCGCGCGCTCAAGGATCGCTTCACCCGCTGGTACGTCCTCGTCGGCGGTCTGGCGGTACTGGCAGCCATCACCCTGATCTTCTTCTTCCTCGCCTACGTCGTCGCGCCGCTGTTCAAGGGTGCCGACCTGACCGCGAAAGATGCACTCACCCCGGCCTGGATGCAGGACGCCGGCAAGCCGCTGATGATTTCGCTCGAAGAGCAGAATCAGGTGGCCATGCGCGTTTCCGACAAGGGCCAGGCGCTGTTCTTCGACATCGACAGTGGCGCTGAACTGAAGCGCGTCGATCTGCCCTTGCCGGCAGGCGCCAGTGTGACCTCCATCGGCGAAGACCAGCCGGGCCATCCGCTGGTGGCCGTGGGCCTGTCCAACGGCCAGGCGCTGGTGTTCCGTCACACTTATAAAGTCAGCTACCCGGATGGCAAGAAGACCATCACTCCGGCCATCGAGTATCCGTACGGCGAGACACCGATCGCGCTGAACGAAAGCGGCGGTGCGCTGGAGCACGTCAGCCTCAACGCCACCGATTCGACCCTGATGCTGGTCGGCTCCACCGGTTCGCAACTCAATGTGCTGTCGCTGACCAGCGAAGAAAACATGATGACCGGCGAAGTCACCAACGAGCAGAAGCGTATCGATCTGCCGCAGATGACCGAGCCCGTAAAAAACATTTTCGTCGACCCGCGCCAGCAGTGGCTGTACGTGGTCAACGGTCGTGCCCAGGCCGACGTGTTCAGCCTGCGCGACAAGAGCCTCAACGGTCGCTACAAACTGCTGGAAAACGCTGACGCTGAAGTCACCGCGACCACGCAACTGGTCGGTGGCATCTCGCTGATCGTCGGTGACTCCAAAGGTGGCCTGGCCCAGTGGTTCATGGCCCGCGACACCGATGGCGAGCTGCGCCTGAAGCAGATCCGCACCTTCCAGATGGGCTCTACGCCGATCGTTGAAATTTCCGCCGAAGAACGTCGCAAGGGCTTCCTGGCCCTGGATGCCAGCGGCAAGCTCGGCGTGTTCCACAGCACCGCGCACCGCACCTTGCTGGTCGATCAAGTCGTCGAAGGCCAGGGCCTGTTCGGCCTGTCGCCGCGCGCCAACCGCGTGATCGTCGAAGCCGGCGGCAAGCTGCAACCGTTGCTGCTCGACAACCCGCACCCGGAAGTGTCGTGGAGCGCGCTGTGGAGCAAGGTCTGGTACGAGAACTACGACGAGCCTAAATACGTCTGGCAATCGACTGCGGCCAACACCGATTTCGAACCGAAACTGAGCCTGTCGCCACTGACCTTCGGCACCCTGAAAGCCGCGTTCTACGCGATGCTGCTGGCTGCACCGCTGGCCGTCGCCGCTGCGATCTACACCGCGTACTTCATGGCCCCGGGCATGCGCCGCAAGGTCAAACCGGTGATCGAGCTGATGGAAGCGATGCCGACGGTGATCCTCGGCTTCTTCGCCGGTCTGTTCCTCGCGCCTTATGTAGAAGGGCATCTGCCGGGCATCTTCAGCCTGCTGATGCTGCTGCCGATCGGCATTCTGATCGCCGGTTTCACCTTCAGCCGCCTGCCTGAATCGATCCGCCTGAAAGTCCCGGACGGCTGGGAAAGTGCACTGCTGATTCCGGTGATCCTGTTCGTGGGCTGGCTGTCGTTGTACATGAGCCCGTTCATGGAGAACTGGTTCTTCGGCGGTGACATGCGCATGTGGATCTCTCACGACCTGGGCATCACCTACGACCAGCGCAACGCTCTGGTGGTCGGTCTGGCCATGGGGTTTGCGGTGATCCCGAACATCTACTCGATCGCCGAAGACGCCGTGTTCAGCGTGCCGCGCGGCCTGACCCTGGGCTCGCTGGCCCTCGGTGCCACGCCGTGGCAGACCATGACTCGCGTGGTGATCCTGACTGCCAGCCCGGGCATCTTCTCGGCGCTGATGATCGGCATGGGCCGTGCGGTCGGTGAAACCATGATCGTGCTGATGGCCACCGGCAACACCCCGGTCATGGAAATGAACCTGTTCGAAGGCCTGCGCACCCTGGCCGCCAACGTCGCGGTGGAAATGCCGGAGTCGGAAGTCGGCGGCAGCCACTACCGCGTGCTGTTCCTCTCGGCGCTGGTGCTGCTGTTGTTCACCTTCGTCATGAACACCCTCGCGGAACTGATTCGTCAGCGTCTGCGCAAGAAATACTCGTCGCTTTAAGCAAAGGTAGAAGTCTGTGAAACAGAACTCCCTGAAAGGATGGTTCAAGAGCGGCGCCCCGGGCGTCTGGATCAGCGGCGGCGCGGTGTCCATCGCGGTCATCATGACCATTGGCCTGCTGGCGGTGATCGCCGTGCGCGGTCTGGGTCACTTCTGGCCGGCGGATCTGATCCACGCCAGCTACGACGTTCCGGGCCAGGGCCAGCATCTGGTCGTGGGCGAAGTGGTGCAGAAAGAAGAAGTGCCGCGTGCCCGTCTGAAGAGCGCCGGCCTGCCGGTACCGGACGAAGGTCCGGAATTCATGACCCGTGAGTTGATCAAGGTCGGCAACCGAGACCTGAACGGCAACGACTTCACCTGGATCGTCGGCGAGTGGCTGACCGACCAGAAGAATCCGCCGGAGCTGATGGCGCTGGAGCGTCGTGAGTGGGGCAACTTCTACGGCTACCTGGTCAACGTCAAACAGGACGGCAAGGTGATCGCCGAAGGCGAAGCCGCCTGGCCTGAGCTGCAAGCGCGGATCGATCGCGTGAACAAACTTGCCGCCCAGCTCAAGACTCTGGAAAAAGTCGATATCGGTGCGATCAACGCCGGCCTCGAGCGCATCCGTCTGCACGGTCGCAAGCTGGAACTGGAAGGCAAGCTCGACGCCACCGCGCAAGCGGACATGGAATCCGAGCGCGCCGAGCTGAACGCCCGCTATCAGGACATCGAAGCCCGTCTGGCTGATCTGCACGCGCAGTTCAACCGTGACGCGCTGACCGCTCGCGATGCGAACGGCAAGGAAATCGAAATCGGCCTGGGCAAAGTGGTTCACGCTTACCAGCCGAACGCGATGGGTACGTTCACCAAGATCGGTTTCTACTTCAGCAAGGTCTGGGAATTCCTGTCCGACGACCCGCGTGAAGCGAACACCGAAGGCGGGATTTTCCCGGCGATCTTCGGCACCGTGATGATGACCCTGATCATGGCGATGATCGTGACCCCGTTCGGCGTGTTGGCGGCGGTGTACCTGCGTGAATACGCCAAGCAGAACACCCTGACCCGGGTGATCCGGATCGCGGTGAACAACCTGGCGGGTGTTCCGGCGATTGTTTACGGCGTGTTCGGTCTGGGCTTCTTCGTCTACGTGCTCGGTGGCTCTCTCGACCGTCTGTTCTTCCCTGAAGCGCTGCCGGCACCGACCTTCGGTACGCCGGGTCTGCTCTGGGCTTCGCTGACCCTGGCGCTGCTGGCGGTGCCGGTGGTGATCGTGGCGACCGAAGAAGGTCTGGCGCGTATCCCGCGCACCGTGCGTGAAGGCTCGCTGGCCCTCGGCGCGACCAAGGCTGAAACCCTGTGGAAGATCGTTCTGCCGATGGCCAGCCCGGCCATGATGACCGGCATGATCCTCGCCGTGGCTCGCGCCGCCGGTGAAGTGGCGCCGCTGATGCTGGTGGGTGTGGTGAAACTGGCGCCGTCGCTGCCGGTGGACGGGAACTACCCGTATCTGCACCTGGATCAGAAGATCATGCACCTGGGCTTCCACATCTACGACGTCGGCTTCCAGAGCCCGAACGTCGAGGCCGCGCGGCCGCTGGTGTATGCCACGGCGCTGCTGCTGGTGCTGGTGATCGCCACCCTGAACCTGTCGGCGGTGTACATCCGTAACCACCTGCGCGAGAAGTACAAGGCGCTGGACAGCTAAAGCCATTAGCCACAAGCGGCAAGCTACAAGCCGCTTTTGCTCAAACTTGCAGCTTGCAGCTAGAAGCTTGCAGCTACGAACGGAGTGAGACCCATGCAGCACGAAACACATACCCACGGCATCAACATGTCTGCCCTGGGCCGCGACAAGCAGAGCCTGAACCTCGAGCAGGAAACCGTGGCCATCGAAGTACCGGGCCTGAGCCTGTACTACGGCGAGAAACAGGCGCTGTTCGACGTCAGCATGAACATCCCGAAACAGCGCGTGACCGCCTTCATCGGCCCGTCCGGCTGCGGCAAGTCCACGCTGCTGCGGACCTTCAACCGCATGAACGACCTGGTGGACGGCTGCCGTGTCGAAGGCGCGATCAACCTGTACGGCAACAATATCTACCGCAAGGGCGAAGACGTGGCCGAGCTGCGTCGCCGGGTCGGCATGGTGTTCCAGAAGCCTAACCCGTTCCCCAAGACCATCTACGAAAACGTGGTCTACGGCCTGCGCATCCAGGGCATCAACAAGAAGCGCATCCTCGACGAAGCCGTCGAGTGGGCACTGAAAGGTGCGGCCCTGTGGGACGAAGTGAAAGACCGTCTGCATGACTCGGCCCTCGGCCTGTCCGGTGGTCAGCAGCAGCGTCTGGTGATCGCCCGCACCATCGCCGTGGAACCGGAAGTGCTGCTGCTCGACGAACCGTGCTCGGCACTTGACCCGATCTCGACCCTGAAAGTCGAAGAGCTGATCTACGAGCTCAAATCCAAGTTCACCATCGTCATCGTTACCCACAACATGCAACAGGCGGCGCGGGTGTCCGACTACACGGCGTTCATGTACATGGGCAAACTGGTGGAATTCGGCGACACCGATACCCTGTTCACCAATCCGGCCAAGAAGCAGACCGAAGACTACATCACAGGGCGATACGGCTAGCCGTACAGCTGCAAGCGGCAAGCTTCAAGCGGCAAGTTAGAAGCGATGCGGCAGGGAACACCACATAACAGCTTGCAGCTCGTAGCTTGCAGCTCTTGGTTAAACGCTTTTTCGGAGCGAACGCATGATTTCCAAAGAAGGCCTCACTCATCACATTTCCGCGCAGTTCAACGCCGAACTGGAAGAAGTGCGCAGCCACCTGCTGGCCATGGGCGGGCTGGTCGAGAAGCAGGTCAACGACGCGGTCACCGCGCTGATCGAGGCCGACTCGGGCCTGGCCCAGCAAGTGCGCGAGATCGACGACCAGATCAACCAGATGGAACGCAACATCGACGAAGAATGCCTGCGCATTCTGGCCCGTCGTCAGCCGGCGGCCTCCGACCTGCGTCTGATCATCAGCATCTCCAAGTCGGTGATCGACCTGGAGCGTATCGGCGACGAAGCGACCAAGATCGCCCGCCGTGCGATCCAGTTGTGCGAAGAAGGCGAAGCGCCGCGCGGTTACGTCGAGGTTCGCCACATCGGCGACCAGGTGCGCAACATGGTCCGCGATGCGCTGGACGCCTTTGCACGCTTCGACGCCGACCTGGCGTTGTCGGTGGCGCAGTACGACAAGATCATCGACCGCGAATACAAGACCGCCCTGCGCGAGCTGGCGACCTACATGATGGAAGACCCACGCTCTATCTCGCGGGTCTTGAGCATTATCTGGGTGCTGCGTTCGCTGGAGCGGATCGGCGACCACGCGCGCAACATCTCGGAGCTTGTGATTTATCTGGTGCGCGGCACCGATGTGCGGCACATGGGCCTCAAGCGCATGAAGGAAGAAGTTGAAGGGACAAGTGGCGAAACCGCTAATGTTCCGGGCGATGCTGACGATAAGTAAGATTGCCTGAGAAAAGCGCCCGGCCCTTTGGCCGGGCGTTTTTGTTTCTGCTTCTCATAGGCAGAACCGAAATAAAAAGCAGCACCCGCGAACGAAAAGTCCCGGCGTGACTGAAGAGTTTTGGCAATGTGCCATCAGCCAGCGTTATGCTTGCCGGGATTTTAATAGGGGTGTTGGATGAGCAAGATCAGTGTGTTGGTCGTGGACGATGCATCGTTCATTCGTGACCTGGTGAAAAAGTGCCTGCGTAATTACTTCCCGGGGATCCGCACCGAGGACGCCATCAATGGCAAGAAGGCTCAGGCCATGCTGGCCAAGGAAGCCTTCGACCTGGTGCTGTGCGACTGGGAAATGCCGGAAATGTCCGGTCTCGAACTGCTGACCTGGTGCCGTGAGCAGGACAACCTCAAGACCATGCCATTCATCATGGTCACCAGCCGGGGCGACAAGGAAAACGTCGTGCAGGCGATCCAGGCCGGTGTCACCGGTTACGTCAGCAAGCCGTTCACCAACGAGCAACTGCTGACCAAGGTCAAGCAGGCCCTGAACAAGGTCGGCAAACTCGACACCCTGATGAACAGCGCCCCGACCAAGATGAACTCGGCGTTCGGCAACGACTCCCTGAGCGCGTTGACCGGTGGCAAGGCTGCCGTGGTTGGTTCTCCACCGACGGCTGCGGCAGTGAATCCGTTTGCCAAGCCTGCCGCTGCGGCCCCGGCACCTGCCGCCGCGCCACAGCGTGGCCTGCTCAACAGCCCGCCTGTGAAAGCCCCGGCAGCCTCCAGCGCTCCGGTCGGCGGTCGCGGTCAGGGCCAGCTGCGCCTGCCAAGCGGCACCCAGCAATGCGTGATCAAGGCCCTGAGCATCAAGGAAGCGCTGCTGGTGGTGAAACGCACCGACACCCTGCCGCAGATCCTCGACAGCGCGGTGCTGGACCTGGAGCAGGGTGACAATGCGGAAATCGCCCGCCTCAACGGCTACCTGCACGCCGTCGTCGCCCACGAGCCGAAACCTGACAGCGACTGGCTGCAACTGACCTTCCGCTTCGTCGACCAGGACGCGCAGAAGCTCGACTACATCTCCCGCCTGATCGCCCGCGGCACGGCGCAGAAGCACTTCGTTCCGGGCGCGTAAGCGTCGTTTTACGCTGATCGTTCCCACGCTCCGCGTGGGAATGCCTCAAGGGACGCTCTGCGTCCTCACGCATGGGACGCAGAGCGTCCCGGGCTGCGTCCCCACGCAGAGCGTGGGGACGATCATCTCCTGCACCTGCCATTTTGAAACATCTGTCGACTAGCCTGGTCTGCTTCAGCTGCTAGGCTCATTCCCAGGCCTTACTCGACAGAACTTTTGCCCATGCCCCTGCGCCTGCTGTTTTTCTGTGGTCTGTTCATGGCCTCCACCTCGACGGTGGCCATGACGATCTACAAATCCACCGATGCCAACGGAGTGGTTTCGTACAGCGACCGTCCGAGCAAAGGCTCCCAGGTGTTCGTGTTTCAGGACCGGATGGTCGAGCGCCTGGAGCGCCAGGTCTATCTCGACATCAAGAAGCAGAAGGGCGCGGACGTGGTGTTCGTGCGCAACGACCTGTATGCGCCGGTCGAGGTTGCCCTGGCGTTTACCGGGATGAGCAACGTGCGCGGCGCACCGGCGCAAACGATTCGCCGGGTGCTGCCGGCGCGCAGCAATACGCGGCTGGCGTTGCTGACGCCGGTATCCGGTGGCAAACCGCTGGTGTACACGCCGATGTTCCAGTATTCCCTCGGCGACCCGGCTGGCGCGGCTCAGGGCTATCGCTATCCGTTTCCATGGCGTGGCGGGCCGTTTCGCCTGAGTCAGGGCGCCAATGGTGATTACAGCCACTTCGGGCCGAAGAACAAATACGCGATGGACATTGCCATGCCGGTCGGCACGCCGATCATCGCGGCGCGGGCCGGGGTGGTGGTGAAGACCGAGAATTCCCAGAACGGACGCGGCACCGATCCGTCCGGCAACTTCGTGCGGATCCTGCACGACGACGGCACGATGGGCGTGTACCTGCATCTCAAACAAGGGTCGGTGAGTGTGCGCGAGGGGCAGCGAGTGGCGGTGGGCAGTCCGCTGGCGCTGTCCGGCAACACCGGCAACAGCAGCGGCCCGCACCTGCACTTCGTGGTGCAGCGCAATACCGGGATGGGGCTGGTGTCGATTCCGTATCAGTTCAACCGGCCGCTGGGGGCGTTGCCCAACTTTGCGCTGGGCAAGCAGTAAACCCCGTCAGTCGAGCATCAGCACCTTGGCCAGAATGATCTTCGGACCTTTCATCTTTTTGATGATGATCCGCAGGCCTTCGACTTCCAGCACTTCTTCCTCTTCCGGCACCCGTTTCAGGGTTTCGTAGATCAGCCCGGCGAGGGTTTCGGCTTCGATGTGATCCAGGTCGATCCCCAGCAGGCGCTCGACCTTGAACAGCGGCGTATCGCCCCGCACCAGCAACTTGCCCGGCTGGTAGGCGAGGATGCCGCGCTCGGCCTTGCGGTGTTCGTCCTGGATGTCGCCGACCAGCACTTCCAGCACGTCTTCCATGGTCAGGTAGCCGATGATGTTGCCGTCGGCTTCTTCAACCACAGCGAAGTGCGAGCCGCCCTTGCGGAACTGTTCCAGCAGCTGCGACAGCGGCATGTGCCGCGACACGCGCTCCAGCGGGCGGGTCAGTTCGGCGAGGTTGAACGACTCGGGAATGTGATCCAGCGCCGCCAGCTCCAGCAGCAGATCCTTGATGTGCAGCAGGCCGACGAACTCCTTGCGCTCGCTGTCGTACACCGGATAACGGCTGAACTTGTGGCGACGGAACATCGCCAGGATTTCTTTCAGCGGGGCGTTGAATTCGAGGGTAATCAGGTCTTCCCGGGAGTTGGCCCAGTCGACCACTTCCAGTTCGCCCATTTCCACCGCCGAGGCCAGCACGCGCATGCCCTGGTCGCTCGGGTCCTGACCACGGCTGGAGTGCAGGATCAGTTTCAGTTCTTCACGGCTGTAATGGTGCTCGTGATGCGGGCCGGGTTCACCTTGTCCTGCAATGCGCAGGATGGTGTTGGCGCTGGCGTTGAGCAGGTAGATCGCCGGGTACATGGCCCAGTAGAACAGGTACAGCGGCACCGCCGTCCACAGCGACAGCAGCTCGGGTTTGCGGATCGCCCAGGATTTGGGTGCGAGCTCGCCGACCACGATGTGCAGGTACGAAATGATGAAGAACGCGGTGAAGAACGAGATGCCTTTGACGACTTCCGCCGACTGCACGCCGACCGCGCTCAGCAGCGGTTCGAGAATGTGCGCGAACGCCGGCTCGCCGACCCAGCCCAGGCCGAGGGAGGCGAGGGTGATACCGAGCTGGCACGCCGAGAGGTAAGCATCGAGCTGACTGTGCACCGTGCGCAGGATGTGCCCGCGCCAGCCGTGCTGTTCAGCGATGGCTTCGACCCGGGTCGAGCGCAGTTTGACCATGGCGAATTCCGCCGCAACGAAGAAGCCGTTGAGCAGAACCAGGATCAGAGCGAAAAGAATCATGCCGAAATCGGCGAATATTGTTGCGAGGGACAAGCCAGGGGAAGGGTCCATGATGGAGTTTTGCGGGTTCCGTGTGATTCGAAAGAAAGAAAAATCCGCACCTGAAAGGCAGGCGCAAGTCAGCCAATGTAGCGGCTGACCTGGCGATTGCCTAGTCCGGCATTACTCAGTGGCGCTGATGACCCGTGCCTGAGCGACCTGGGCCGGGGCGAAATGGCAGGTGAAGGTGCTGCCATGACCGGGCACGCTGCTGATCTCCATCCGAGCGCGATGGCGCAGCAGCACGTGTTTGACGATGGCCAGACCCAGGCCCGTGCCGCCGGTGTTGGAGTTGCGGCTGGAGTCGACGCGGTAGAAGCGTTCGGTCAGGCGCGGCAGGTGTTTGCTGTCGATGCCGATCCCGGAATCCTGCACGCTCAGGTGCGCGCCCTGATCGTCGCCCCACCAGCGGATGCGGATATTGCCTTCGGCCGGGGTGTATTTGACCGCGTTGAACACCAGATTGGAAAACGCACTGCGCAGTTCCGCCTCGCTGCCCTTGAGCAGAATGCTGGTGTCGGCTTCCAGGGTGATTTTCTGATTCTTCGATCCTGACAGCTGCTGCGCGTCGCTCTTGATCGACTGCAACAGGGTGTCGATGTGCACCGGCTGGTTGTCCGACGGGTAGTCGGTGGCTTCCAGTTTGGCCAGCAGCAGTAAATCGTTGAGCAGGGTCTGCATGCGTCCGCCCTGTTGCTGCATCTGCTGCAGGGCACGGCTCCAGCGCGGGTTCACTTCCTCGACGTTGTCGAGCAGGGTTTCCAGGTAGCCGCAGATCACCGTCAGCGGGGTGCGCAGCTCATGGGAGACGTTGGCGATGAAGTCCTTGCGCATCTGTTCCAACTGATGGATGCGGGTGACGTCGCGGACCAGCATCAGGTGCTCGTTGTTGCCGTACCGCGTGAGGTACAGCTGGATGCGTACGCGATCGTTGGTCGGCGAAGGGATTTCCAGCGGCTCGGCGTAGCTTTCCTGCTCGAAGTATTCCTTGAAACGCGGATGGCGGACCAGGTTGGTTACCGGTTGGCCGCTGTCCTGCGGGGTCTTGAGGCCGAGCAGGGTTTCGGCGGCGCGGTTCCACCACTCCAGGTTGCCGTCGCTGTCGAGCATGATCACCGCGTCTTTCAGCGCGGCGGTGGACTCCTGAACGCGGTCGATCACCGCTTGCAGGCGTCCGCGTACCCGTTGGTCGCGGCGTTGCAGGTGGTAGATGCTGTCGAACACCTCGCCCCACAGGCCGTAGCCGTCGGGCGGTGCTTCATCGGGTTGGTGCAGGCGCAGCCATTCGTGCAGGCGCAGCAGTTGCTTGAGCGTCCAGGCCAGATAAAGGCCCAAGCCCGCCGCCAGGCTCCAGCCGTAGTAGCCGGTGATCAGGCCGATCACCAGGCAGCCGGTGACCAGCAACAGCATGTGGCGAATCAGGGTGCCATGCCAGTTTTGGTTCACGGAACGTCCTTAAACGCAGCGTCGAGTGTCGAGCTGCAAGCTTCAAGCTAAAGCGGATCGGCTTTTACTTGCCGCTTGTAGCTAGAAGCTTGCAGCTGCCTATTTATGCTTTGGTGGAGAACCGGTAGCCGGTGCCGCGCACGGTTTGTACCAGATTTTCGTAGGCGTCGCCGAGAGCCTTGCGCAGGCGCCGGATGTGCACGTCGACGGTGCGCTCTTCAACATAGACGTTGCCGCCCCAGACCTGGTCCAGCAACTGGCCACGGGTGTAGGCGCGTTCCTGGTGGGTCATGAAGAATTGCAGCAGGCGGTATTCGGTCGGGCCCATCTCGGCAGGTTTGCCGTCGATGGTCACGCGGTGGCTGATCGGGTCGAGCAGCAGGCCGCCGACTTCGATCGGCGCTTCGCCATCGGTCGGGCCGGCGCGACGCAGCACGGCCTTGAGGCGTGCCACCAGTTCACGTGGGGAAAACGGTTTGGTGATGTAGTCGTCGGCGCCGACTTCCAGACCCTGGATCTTGTTGTCCTCTTCGCCCTTGGCGGTGAGCATGATGATCGGGATGTCCCCGGTCAGTTCGTCACGCTTGAGGCGGCGGGCCAGCTCGATGCCGGAAGTGCCGGGCAGCATCCAGTCGAGCAGGATCAGGTCCGGTTTGCGGTCGACGATGATGGCGTGGGCCTGCTGCGAGTTCTCTGCCTCGAGGCAGTCATAGCCGGCCATTTCCAACGCAACGGCGATCATTTCGCGAATGGGCGCTTCGTCGTCGACGATCAGAATGCTCCTGCCAACCATGCCTTAATCCTCTTGTCATTTAACTGTCTTGCGCCGCATTAGATAACGGAATTATTGCAGTCGTGTGACAGTATTTTAGTCCGGCGGCGATTGTGCGAATCCTGAACTAAGCTCTAAGTCCGAATCCTGACAACCACAAGAGAAGGTTTCCATGACTCAAATGACTGCTTCCTTTAAGGCTTTGCTGATGGCTGCTGCCCTGACTCTGCCCGGACTGGCGATGGCGGCCGAGCCGGCCATGATGAAAGACGGAATGATGGTCGACCACAAGGGCATGACGCTTTACACGTTCGACAAGGACAGTGGCGGCAAGTCGATGTGCAACGACGATTGCGCCAAGAACTGGCCGCCGTTGATGGCGCCGGCGGATGCCAAGGCTGAAGGTAAATGGACAGTCATCAAACGCGATGACGGCATGATGCAGTACGCCTACGACGGCAAGCCGCTGTACACCTTCGTGAAGGACGAGAAGCCCGGAGAAATGAAGGGCGATGGCATGAAGGACGTGTGGCACGTGGTTCACGAGCACAAGTAATTCATTGGCAGTGAATCAGGATCGCGGCCCGCAGGCATTGCCTCGGCCGCGATTTCTTGAGATCAGCGCAACGCGTAATCCAGCACGATCCCTACGAAAATCGCCAAACCGGCCCAATGGTTGTGCAGGAACGCCTTGAAGCAACGCATCCGGTCCCGGTCCCGGGTGTACCAGAATTCCCAGGCGTAGCACCCGGCGGCTACCAGCAGGCCGAGGTGGAACCAGATTCCCAGCTCGAATTTCGACCCCGCCAGCACCAGACAGCCCAGCGACAGCGCCTGCAAGGTCAGGATGATCACCCGGTCTGCATCGCCGAACAGGATCGCCGTGGATTTCACGCCGATCTTCAGGTCATCGTCGCGGTCGGTCATCGCGTAATAAGTGTCGTAGCCCACCGTCCACAGCAGATTGGCGATCCACAGCAGCCAGGCGGTTGCCGGCAGCTCACCGGTTTCGGCGGTGAACGCCATCGGCATGCCCCAGGAGAACGCCGCGCCCAGCACCACTTGCGGGTAATAGGTGTAACGCTTCATGAACGGGTAGGTGAACGCCAGCGCCAGACCGCCCAGCGACAGCCAGATGGTCGCGGCGTTGGTGCACAGCACCAGCAGGAAACTCACGCCCATCAGCAGCGCGAAGAACACCAGTGCCTCTTTCGAGCTGATCCTGCCGGCAGCGATAGGTCGCTGCGCAGTGCGTTTGACGTGGCCGTCGACCTTGCGGTCGGCCCAGTCGTTGATCACGCAGCCGCCGGCACGGGTCAGCACCACGCCGAGGACGAAAATCACGATATTGGCCAGCGACGGCGAGCCTTTGCCGGCAATCCACAGCGCCCAGAGCGTCGGCCACAGCAGCAGGTAAATGCCGATCGGCTTGTCCATCCGGGTCAGCTGGATGAAGTCCCAGGCACGCGGGTTCAAGCGATTCAGGGATTTGAGCAGACTTTGGTACATCAGCAGTTCTCCGGACGGGCGCGGACGGCATCCCACAGCGTAGGCAGGAAAATCTCCGCCACCAGCACACTCAAGGCGCCACGGTCGAAACGCGAGCGCCGCCCCCACAGGCCGGCAGCCCGGGAACCTTCGGGCAGCCAGTGTTCAGGGTAATGGCAGACTTCGATGGCGCGGCGCTGGAAGGCGTGATCGCAAAACAGCAGTTCGCCCAGCGAGCGGCTGCCCAGTTCATCCATGTGCAAGCCGTCGCCCTGCAAGGCACTGCGCGACGCCACGCTGCGGGCGAACACCCAGGCCTGGCCATGCCCGCGCAGATACACCTCGCGCACCCAGCCCTCGCTGCCTTCGGCCAGGTCCAGCGCGGCGCATTCGTCGTCTCGCAGGGTCTGCCAGCCTTCGAACAGCGGCGTCACGCTGAAGCCGTCATCGGACAGGCGCGTCAGCCGGCGGGTCAGGGAGCCTTCGTCGAACAGCCAGTCGCGCGTGGATGTGTCGGGGAGGGGTGTCAGTTCGCTTTGCGGGCGCCACAGCGGAGCGTTTGTGTGTTGCACAATGAGTCATTATTGGCAGCAAATGAGGCGGCGAGCTTACCATGCTGCACCGCGAGTTTGATTGATCCGGGTCGCCGCTGCGCCGAACAGGCTTGCATCTGCCCGGCACGATCAGTACAAAACGCCCTGAGCCGGACGGCAGCGCTGCACCATCGACCGTCCGCGCCGGTTAAAGCCTGAACCCTGAGGAAGTACCTGAATGAAAAAGTGGCAATGTGTGGTCTGCGGCCTGATTTACAACGAAGCCGACGGCTGGCCGGATGACGGCATTGCGCCGGGCACCCTGTGGCAGGACGTGCCGGAAGACTGGCTGTGCCCGGACTGCGGCGTCGGCAAGATGGACTTCGAAATGATCGAAATCAACTGAGAAAACACTGAGGAGTAGGGCATGAGCGCACCTGTCGTAATCGTTGGCACCGGGCTTGCGGGTTACAACCTGGCTCGCGAGTTTCGCAAACTCGATGGCGAAACCCCGTTGCTGCTGATTACCGCCGATGACGGTCGCTCCTACTCCAAGCCGATGCTGTCCACCGGCTTCGGCAAGAACAAGGACGCCGACGGCTTGAGCATGGCCGAGCCGGGCGCGATGGCCGAGCAGTTGAAGGCCGAGATCCGCACCCATACCCGCATCAGCGGCATAGATCCGGGCCACAAGCGGCTGTGGATCGGCGAGGAAGCAGTGAGCTATCGCGACCTGATCCTCGCCTGGGGCGCGGAAACCGTACGTGTGCCGATCGAAGGCGACGGCGGGGATCTGGTGTTCCCGATCAACGATCTCGAAGACTACGCGCGCTTTCGCGCCGCAGCCGCTGGCAAGCGCCGAGTGTTGCTGCTCGGCGCCGGACTGATCGGCTGCGAGTTCGCCAATGACCTGATTCTGGGTGGCTACGAGGTGCAACTGGTTGCACCGTGCGAGCAGGTGATGCCGACCCTGCTGCATCCCGCTGCGGCGGCTGCGGTGCAGGCCGGGTTGGAAAGCCTCGGTGCGCGTTTCCATCTCGGCCCGGTGCTGACCCGTCTGCAAAAAGTCGCGGATGGGCTGGAAGCACACCTGTCCGACGGCCAGGTCATCCCTTGCGATGTGGTGGTCTCGGCCATCGGCCTGCGCCCGCGGATCGATCTGGCGGCGGCCGCCGGCATCCAGACCAATCGCGGCGTGGTGGTCGACCGTCATCTGCAAACCTCTCACGCCAACATTTACGCCCTGGGCGACTGCGCCGAGGTCAACGGGCTGAATCTTCTGTACGTCATGCCCCTCATGAGTTGTGCGCGAGCGCTGGCACAGACCCTGGCCGGCAACCCGACCGTGGTGAACTACGGACCGATGCCGATCACCGTGAAAACCCCGGTCTGCCCGCTGGTGGTTTCCCCGCCGCCACGGGGCCGCGAAGGCGTCTGGACGGTCGAAGGGCAGGGCGCCGACATCAAGGTGCTGTGCCACGACGCAGACGGGCAATTGCTCGGTTACGCCCTGACCGGCGCGGCGGTGATGGAAAAACTTGCGCTGAACAAACAGCTTCCGGCCTTGCTGGCGTAAATACCGGTCGTTCTGTCGGAATCACCCCGCTTTTGCCCCCACAAACGTCGCGGGGAGACTGGCGCCGCCCTTAACCGCGTGCCATCCTCACTCCCGTCTGCCGCAGAGTAGAGCCTGCGGCGCCTTGGGCGCTGTTCCAACGAGAACAGCACGGACATAACAACAAAAAACCGTCAAAGGGGCTTCACTAATGCGTAAACCAGAACTCGCCGCTGCAATCGCTGAAAAAGCGGATCTGACCAAAGAGCAGGCCAACCGCGTTCTCAACGCCGTTCTCGAAGAAATCACCGGCGCCCTGCACCGCAAGGACAGCGTCACGCTGGTGGGCTTCGGCACCTTCCTGCAACGCCACCGCGGTGCCCGCACCGGCAAAAACCCGCAAACCGGTGAACCGGTGAAGATCAAGGCCAGCAACACCGTTGCGTTCAAGCCAGGCAAATCGTTGAAAGACAGCGTTAATCCATAATGGCGGTAAACGCCCGGTCAGCCGGGCGCGCTGCATGAAAAATGGGCATACCGATTGCGGTCGGATGCCCATTTTTTGTGCTCGATGATTGGGGCCGGATCAGGCCGAGAAGAAGTACCGGGTCAGGTGAAAGAAGATCGGCGCGGCGAAACAGATCGAGTCCATGCGGTCGAGCATCCCGCCGTGGCCCTTGATCATCGTGCCCCAGTCCTTGGCGCTCAGGCTGCGTTTGATCGCCGACATGACCAGGCCGCCGAGGAAGCCCATCACCACGATGACCAGCGACATCAGCAGCGACTGCCAGAAGCTGAACGGCGTCATCCAGAACATGCAACCACCGATCAGCGTGGCGGACAGCCCACCGCCGACCAGCCCTTCCACGGTTTTTGACGGGCTCACCAGCGGCGCAACTTTGCGTTTGCCGAACAGCTTGCCGAACACGTACTGCAGCACATCGCTCATCTGCACCACGAATACCAGGTAGAACAGCAGCAGGGCGTTCTGACCCTGGAAACCCTGCAGGTCCAGCAACAGCAGCGCCGGCGCATGGCTGATGCAGTAGATGCAGATCATCACGCCCCACTGAATCTTCGCCGTGCGCTCCAGAAAGCCCTCGGTGTCCTGGCTCAACACGGCAATCGCCGGCAGCAGCAGGAATGCATACACCGGCACCAGCAGGGTGAACATCGAATACCAATGGGTGCCGATCAGCAGGTATTGCAGCGGGATCAGGATGAAAAACGCCGAAAACAGCGCGTTATGGTCACCGCGTGCGGTCGGCGTGAGTGTTATGAACTCGCGCAGCGCAAACAGCGAAATGAAGCCGAACAGCACCACCGTCGCATTGGGGCCGAGCAGCCAGGACACAAAGAAAATAATGACCATCCCCCACCAGGCATTCACGCGCTGGTTGAGGTTTTCGATGGTCGCGATGGAGCTTTCGCTTTTCGCCCGCCGTGCCAGTACGCCGCCAATCAGCGAAGCCACCGCCAGCAACCCGGCGATTGCCGCGAAGAACCACAGGAACTTGGTTTCCAGACTCATTTCGACAACCTCACGATGGCGTCACGCGCCCGTTCCAGAAACGCCTGTTTCTCCTCACCGGCAATCCTCTGCAGCGGGTCGCCGATGCGGATCGTGCAGATGATCGGCAGCGGCACGTGTTTGCCTTTTGGCATCGAGCGATGCAGGTTTTCCAGGTAGATCGGCACCAGATCGACGTCCGGAAAGGTTTCGGCAAGGCGGAAGATCCCGGACTTGAATTCCCCCGGCAGCGCCTGGGTGGAGCGGGTACCTTCGGGGAAAATGATGATCGAGTGGCCGGCCCGCACTACATCGAAAATCGGCTCCAGCACATTGGTGCCCGGTGCCGGATTACGCTCGATCAGCACCGCGTTCAGGCCTTTCTGCGAGATGTACGATAGAAAGCGGTTCTTGCCCCAGTAGTCGGCGGCGGCCACCGGTTTCACGTTCAACCGGGCTTCCGGCGGCAGTGCGGCGATGATCGCCAGGGTGTCCATGTGGCTGGTGTGGTTGGCGTAGTAGATGCGCTGGCGCGTGAGGTCCGGCGGGCTTTCCCAGCGGGCGGTCACGCCGATCAAGAAGCGCAGCACCGAAATCAGCGCATTACTGATCCACATGGGCCTTCCCCTTCAGTTGTCTGGCGATGGCCAGGGTGCGCGTCACGCAGGTCGCGACGGAGCCAAGGGCGATGATCACCAGCGCGATCAGCAAAGCGTAGTGGGTCGCGTAGTAAATGGTTTCGAACACGTTCAACAGCAACGCCACGGTCATCACCGCCATCCGGTGCTGCTTGGCCATCGGTCCCATGAAGCTCTGGGTGAGCCCTAGAGCGCCGCCGAACACACGGACATACGCTGTCAGCGCAGCGGCCAATGCTGCGAACCAGCCAAGATCGGACTGGCCGATGGCAAAACCCAAGCCGACGATCAGCAGACTGTCGGCTACTCGATCCGGAAACTCGTTGTACAGGCTGCCAACGGCCGACTGCTTGCCGCCTTCGATCGCCACCATCCCGTCGAACAGATTGCACAGCAGCCGCAGTTGAATGCCGACGATACACAGGATCGAACCGGCCACGCCGTTATCGATGTACAGCGTCACCGCGCCGAACAGCGCGAAGAGCATGCTGATGACGGAGATCTGGTTGGGGGAGATGTCCCGCTTGACCAGTTCATCCGTGAAGCGTTTCGCCCAGCCCGCGGAGCGGGTCTTGATGGGCCGTCTGTTTTCATCCATTTGCCAATGTCCGTATCAGTGGTAAGCCGTCAATTGATGACTGAGGCTGGCAATATAAAGGCACGTGCGCAGCATGAAATATATTGATGTAAGAACAGTCCGCGACATTTGTCAGAACAATCCACATCGAAAGTGTGTGCTTAAGCAGGGCGAAGGCTTGATGGATTGACGGCGCCTTGCGGGAAGTCCTGCAATTGTGCGGCTAAAGAAGTCTTGTGAAGTATGCAAAGTGTGCGATGACATCAAATTGATGGCACTTTTATTGATACCAGTTGTCCTCCTCGATTTGTTTAAAGATGCCTATCTGTTTTCGGAAGATTCCTACTTTATTTTCTTTCCAGTGTTGTCATGCTTTCGTCCGTATTTTGGAACGTGCGTTCAAGGAGGTGTCGGCGGGTTTCAGGCAGCCGCTCTGGGACGCAGGTTACGCCGGGGTTTGAAAGGCACGGTTGATATAAGCCGATATCAGGGAAACCCCTGAGACATATAGGGCGATCTCCTACAGCGCCCAATGAACAGTTCGTCTTGTTGTTTAATCAGATGCTTGCTAGTGGCCATCATAGTGATTACGATGCGCGCACTTGAAAGAGCAAACACTCAATTGGATGAGTCTTCCGACTGCTCTTCGATACTGTCCCGCGCCGCTGCAACTCCAATAGGCGCACGACCGTAATCCTTATAAAGGCCATGGATGTCCTACTCAAGCAAACTTTCCGCCCATTACCTCGAACTCGCTAAAGTCTCTGTTTCCAAAGAGAATTTTGCGGGCGAAGACGTTCGTTTCTCGAGCGAATTCGAGGCCCTGGAAAGCGAGCTGGCCAAAGCCTCGTCGATGCACGAAAGCGGGCAGATCGACTGGCTGAAAATTCGCGAAAACAGCGAAAACCTCCTGCGCACCCAATCCAAGGATTTGCGTGTCGGCGCCTGGCTGACCTGGTCGCTGTACCAGCGTGAATCCTTCCCCGGCCTGCTGGCCGGCCTCGGTTTTCTGCACCACTTGTCGGAAAACCACTGGGCCGAGATTCACCCGCTCAAACCCCGCACCCGGGCCGCCGCCATTGGCTGGCTGGTGCCGCGTCTTGAGCAGGTGATCACCGAGAACATCGCGATCAAGGAACAGCTGCCGATGTTCCGGCAGTTGTCCGAGCATCTGTCCGGTCTCGACGCCGCCTGCACCGAGCATCTGGGCGATGATGCGCCGCTGCTGCTGCCGCTCTCCCGCCGCCTGAAAACCATGATCCAGCGCGCCGCCGACAACCAGCCGGCACCCGGCGTGGTGGGCGCGGCAGTGGCCCAGGTCAAGCAGGCGGCGACTCAGTTGCTGGCCCCCGGCGCGCCGATCGACAACGAGAAAGAAGCCCACAAGGCCCTGCGCGCCCAGCAGGAAAGCGCCCGCCCGTTGTGCGCCTGGTGGCTCAAGCAGAAAGCCACCGACCTGCGCGCGCTGCGCCTCAACCGCACCTTGCTGTGGATGACGATCGACGCGGTGCCCGAGCGCAACGCCGAGCAGATCACCGTGCTGCGCGGGTTGCCGGTGGACAAGCTCAAGCAGTATCAGGACCGTTTCGATCAGGGCAAATACGCCGACCTGCTGGTGGAACTGGAGGCGAGCCTGGCGAAGGCGCCGTTCTGGTTCGATGGCCAGAGGATGGTCTGGGAATGTCTCCAGAACCTCAACGCCGAGCTGGCCATGCGCGAAGTGGAAATCCACTTCGCGCTTTTGATTCAACGCCTGCCCGGCATCATCGAGCTGCGTTTCCATGACGGCGCGCCGTTCGCCGATCCGTCCACCCGGGCGTGGATCGCCGGCAACGTCATGCCGCACCTGCAAAGCGCCAGCGCGCCGCGCAAGGTCGAGACCGAGAACGCCGAAACCCAGCCGGCCTGGGAAAAGGCCCTCGAAGAAGTCCAGCCGATCCTGCGCAAGGAAGGCCTCAAGCCCGCGGTGCAGATCCTCAAGCAGGGGCTGCAATCGGCGCACGGCGGCCGCGAACGCTTCTTCTGGCAGTTCGCCCTCGCGCGGCTGTGTTTCCTGGCCAAGAAATACGAACTGGCCAAGAACCAGCTCGAAACCCTCGATCAGACATTACAGGACTCAGGCCTGCACGCCTGGGAGCCCGATCTTGCATTGGAAGTGCTGCACCTGCTGCACAGTTGCTGCGAGTTGTTACCGCAGAACCATGCCGTACGTGAACGCAAGGAAGAGATTTATCGCAGGCTGTGCCACCTCGACCTCGAAGTGGTACTCGAATAGGCCCCAGGGCCACAACCGCAAGGAGAAAAGCCATGGCCAAAGAAGGCTCGGTAGCCCCCAAGGAACGCATCAACGTCACCTTCAAACCCGCCACCGGCGGTGCTCAGGAAGAGATTGAACTGCCGCTGAAGCTGCTGGCAATCGGTGACTACACCCACCGCAAGGACGATCGCAAGATCGAGGATCGCAAGCCGATCAGCATCGACAAGATGACCTTCGACGAAGTGCTGGCCAAGCAAGAGCTGGGTCTGACGCTGAGCGTGCCGAACCGTCTGCAGGAAGATGGCGAGGCCGACGAGCTGGCTGTGCAACTGCGCGTCAACTCCATGAAGGACTTCAACCCGGCCAGCCTGGTCGAGCAAGTGCCTGAGCTGAAAAAACTGATGGAACTGCGCGACGCGCTGGTGGCCCTCAAAGGCCCGCTGGGTAACGCACCTGCGTTCCGTAAAGCCATCGAAGGCGTGCTCGCCGACGATGAATCCCGCGGTCGCGTACTCGGTGAGCTGGGCCTGAACGCCGCAGCTCCGGACGCTTGAGACTCCAGCAGCCAAGGAAGCCAACACAATGAGCACTAGCGCAGCACAACAGAACGCCGCAGAAAACGGCGAATACAGCATCCTCGACAGCATCATCGCCGAAACCCGCCTGACGCCGGACGACGAAGCCTACGACATCGCCAAACGCGGTGTGTCGGCGTTCATCGAAGAGCTGCTCAAGCCGCAGAACAATGGTGAGCCGGTCAAGAAAGCCATGGTTGACCGCATGATCGCCGAGATCGATGCCAAGCTCAGCCGTCAGATGGACGAAATCCTGCACCACCCGGACTTCCAGGCCCTGGAATCGTCGTGGCGTGGCCTGCAACTGCTGGTCGACCGCACCAACTTCCGCGAAAACATCAAGATCGAAATCCTCAACGTCTCCAAAGAAGACCTGCTAGACGATTTCGAGGACTCGCCGGAAGTCATGCAGTCGGGCCTGTACAAGCACATCTACACCGCTGAATACGGCCAGTTCGGTGGTCAGCCGGTTGGCGCGATCATTGCCAACTACTACATGTCCCCAAGCTCGCCGGACGTGAAGCTGATGCAGTACGTGTCCAGCGTAGCCTGCATGTCCCACGCACCGTTCATCGCCGCCGCCGGCCCAAAATTCTTCGGTCTGGAAAGCTTCACCGGTCTGCCGGACCTGAAGGATCTGAAAGATCACTTCGAAGGCCCGCAATTCGCCAAATGGCAGAGCTTCCGTACCTCGGAAGACTCCCGCTACGTTGGTCTGACCGTGCCGCGTTTCCTGCTGCGTAACCCGTACGACCCGGAAGAAAACCCGGTCAAATCGTTCGTGTACAAGGAAAACGTTGCCAACAGCCACGAGCACTACCTGTGGGGCAACACCGCTTACGCGTTCGGCACCAAGCTGACCGACAGCTTCGCCAAATTCCGCTGGTGCCCGAACATCATCGGCCCACAGAGCGGCGGCGCGGTTGAAGACCTGCCTCTGCACCACTTCGAAAGCATGGGCGAAATCGAAACCAAGATTCCTACCGAGGTTCTGGTTTCCGACCGTCGTGAATACGAACTGGCCGAGGAAGGCTTCATCTCCCTGACCATGCGTAAAGGCTCCGACAACGCGGCGTTCTTCTCCGCAAGCTCGGTGCAGAAGCCGAAGTTCTTCGGCATCAGCGCAGAAGGCAAGGCTGCAGAGCTGAACTACAAGCTCGGCACCCAACTGCCGTACATGATGATCGTCAACCGCCTGGCTCACTACCTGAAAGTGCTGCAGCGCGAGCAACTCGGTTCGTGGAAAGAACGTACCGACCTCGAGCTGGAACTGAACAAGTGGATCCGCCAGTACGTGGCCGACCAGGAAAACCCGAGCGCCGAAGTACGTGGCCGTCGTCCGCTGCGCGCTGCGCAAGTGATCGTCAGCGACGTTGAAGGCGAGCCGGGCTGGTACCGCGTCAGCCTGAACGTGCGTCCGCACTTCAAGTACATGGGTGCCGATTTCACCCTGTCGCTGGTTGGCAAGCTGGACAAAGAGTAAGAGCGACTCATGGACGGATACGGCAGCCTTTTCGAACGCCTCAACGGCGACGCGGAACTACGCAAGGGCAGGAGCCTCGAGGCTTCGGCCATGGCGTCGGTGGCTGCCCATCTGGCCAAAATGCTCAGCACCCGGGCCGGCAGCGTGCAAACGCTGTCCGACTACGGGTTGCCCGATCTCAATGACATGCGCCTGAGCCTGCACGACTCCCTGAGTCAGGCCCGCCTGGCCATCGAAAGCTTCATCGAAGCCTACGAGCCGCGCCTGAGCAACGTGCGTGTCATTTCCCTGCCGCGTGACCACGATCAGCTCCGCCTGGCCTTCAGCATCGAAGGCCTGCTGGAAGTCGAGGGTTTCAAGCGTCAGGTCAGTTTCTCCGCGCGCCTGGATGGCAGCGGTCAAGTGAAGGTCAACTAAGGAGAACCCCGATGTCTGGCAAACCTGCAGCACGCGTATCCGACCCCACCGCTTGCCCGCTCCCCGGCCACGGCACCAACCCGATCGCCGCCGGTTCCGGCGACGTGTTCTTCGACGGCCTCCCGGCCGCTCGCCAGGGCGATGCCTCGGCGTGTGGTGGTGCGATGGTCGGCGGTTTGGCCACGACGGTGAAAATCAATGGCAAGTCTGCTGTCACTGTGGATTCCGTGGGCTCTCACGGTAACAAAGTCACTGCCGGTTCCGGGACGGTGATTATCGGCAATTCACATTCGCCGGCGCCGTTTGTGCCGCCGTTGCCGGTTGAACTCAAATGGCCATTTAACGAGCACTTCGTGATCAATTGCGAAGAGACAGGCAAGCCGCTAGCTGGGGTGGAATACACACTTAAAACAGCTTCGGGGAAAATCATAAACGGTGTGACAGGTGCCGACGGGAAAACTCAAAAAGTGTTTTCCACTACTGCAGAAGCGGTTGAGCTGATCATAGATCCACAGAGTAGGGTTGTTCTCGCTTAGTTGTTGAACTTTAAAACTGGCGAAATTTGCGTGAAGTGATATCAGAGGGATGTGAAGATGGCTGCAACGACAGTAGCAACGACAATGACTCCGGCGAGTAACAAGTCCGGCCAGACTGCTACTGCACGTCAGTTCAAGATTACTGATATTCCGAACACGATGAGAAAAATCAACTGGCCTGTTGCAGCGGATCTGATGGCCCATTGGTTCAATGGCAAACCGTGGCCAAACGAAAGTGGTGGGATGGATGATGCTGTTAAAAGGCATGAAGCTTTTGCACCGGCAGAGTACATCGAAGAGTCCATAGTAAAAATGAGTTGGGTCCTTGGGTTTGAGCGTGCAAATACCGCATTCAAACAACTCAAGGCAAATTGGAATAGTCCCCTTGGGACCGATCTGATAAAGCAGAGATTGCGCAAGGCTTTTTCCAATAGTGCTCCTGGTTGTTATCCACTGGCTTTCAATGGAGTGGCCAGTGCTGCTGAAAAATTTGGTTACTCCAATAATAAAGTTGTCGAGTTCGAGCAGACCGGTGCTGATGACGTAAACGAGCTTCGAGCAGCACTCGCTAACTTTAATTTGCGTGTCATCGCCGAAGGCTCAGTGGTCGTTACAGGCAAGAGCATTGTTTTTACTCCATCAAAAATTGGTTTTTATATTGAAGATGCATACGACTTTAATGATGGAATTGCTCTTTTTAGTCAGGTTCTAGGCTACTGGAACTTTGATAAATTGATTACTGATCCCGCCGTCGGTTTTAAAACAAACGCAAAGCTGGCCGCCGAAATGAATTCTGTGGTGGCCGAGTCAACGTACAAGCAGGTAACGGGGCAGCAATCCCCTCAGCAAAAAGAAGAAGCCATACGTCGTTATAGAGAACTGGAAGGCAAACATTACATGCTTGTTCAAAATAGCGATTTTCGTGATTATCGGGATAAAAATAAAAAAGGCGGAGACTTTCGCGTTTATTCGGACATCTTGTACGAAACTGTATCAGTCGCGCCTATTGAGGTCCTTTTCAAATGAATTCATGGCGTAAGACTTTTATAAGCTTTGTAGCGCTTTTTGCTAGTTTGGTAATTGCTGTTGCTTTCATTGTAAATGGTGTTTTGAGTCGTGCGTCTGATGTCTCTAAAAAAAGTCCGTCCGGACAGTACCTTATAGAGTCTGTTCCTGCGAGTTCAATTTTAACTCCGAGAGATTCAGTTTATTTGCGTTTCACAGACTTAAATGACCCTGGTCGTGTTTATCGTACTCCTCTGTTTTCAGATGTTTCGTTGGATATGAGTGCGGATGAGGATGAAGAAACGGTGGGCGTTATCTTCATTGCGCTCAGCAAGAAAAGTAAGCAGTTCACGCTGGCATTGTCCAATCCACGAAAGCACTGGATGGATTTCTTTATTAGCAATACCCCTTACAAGGTTTTGGAAAATTGAAGGTCGCAATTCATGGTGCAGGTACTTGGTACGGGAATGTGAAGCCGGCATGAACATCTACGCCCGCGTTGCCATGAACCTGGCTTTCCATGCCGCTGGATGTGTTGCGTACGTTTTCCTGAACGACGCAGTGGTCGTTGCCTACAAAGCATTCAACGGCGGCTTCACCACCCGTGGCGTAGGCATCGGCATCGCACATTACATGTTCATTTATATTTTTTTCGCGGTGAACGCACTGGTTGCTGTGTTCCCGAACCTATGGGCAAAACTCGGCCTGCTCGCGCTGATGGTCTCTTGGATTCTATTCATGATGGTGCCCGACAACCCGTTGCGGGCGCTGTTCTACACCGTGGCTCAGGGCGGGGTGACGTTGCTGGCGATTCTGGCCACGCAGGTCATTGAGCTGCGCCTGGAAAAGCGCGCGTTGATGCGGCAGGCATTGCCTGCGATTGCTTCGCAGGTCGTGGTTTCGAAGATGAGGGCCTGCCCGTGATCGGTGTATCGAACGAGATGCCCATCCTCAGCCGCGCGCAGCTGAGTTTTTTCATGGGTGCCTTGTGGACGCCATTCTTGGCCATGCTGGCATTTTCATCCTATGGCCTGTGGATTGGCGATTATTCGACATTCGATTCGTCCGAGACCCACTGGGTGTATCTGTTGTGGTTCGGCGTGCCCGGACTGTTGTTGTTTGCGCTGTGGGTATCGCGGGCCGCGAAGAGCCGCAATGAGCAGCAGGCGCTGCGGATGATCTGGTTGGCGCCGTTGAAGTTCATCCCTTTCTACGCGGTGCCATGGATGCTTTATGGCTTGTGCAGCCTGGTCGTCGGGCCGTTCGACAATGCTTTCATGGCCTACGGATGGATCCTGCTCGTGCCGTACCTCCTGATCGGCGGTTACGTGTGTGCCGGTGTGACAGTCGCGCTCTACAGGATATTTTTTTGATGAGTTCCACTACCAGGCAGGTAACCCGTGTCCTTTAACCACTACTACCAAAGCGAACTCACCGCACTGCGCCAACTGGGCCGCCGTTTCGCCGAGCGTAGTCCGGCGTTGGCGCCGTTCCTGGGGCAGGCCGGGCGGGATCCGGATGTGGAGCGGTTGCTGGAAGGCTTTGCGTTTCTGACCGGGCGGCTGCGCCAGAAACTCGATGACGAGTTGCCGGAGCTCAGCCACTCCCTGATGCAATTGCTGTGGCCGAACTACATGCGTCCGCTGCCGGCGTTCAGCATTCTGCAGTTCGATCCGCTCAAGCGTTCCGGGCCGGCGCTGAAGGTCGAGCGTGACACGCCGATCGAGAGCGTGCCGATCGAAGACGTGCGTTGCCGTTTCCGCACCTGCTACCCGACCGAAGTCATGGCACTGGATCTGGCCGCGCTGAACTACTCGGTGAAGGGTGACGGCTCGCTGCTCAGCCTGCGCCTGGAGATGAGTGCCGACGGCCACCTCGGCGAGCTGGAGCTGAGCAAACTGCGCCTGCACTTTGCCGGCGAGCGCTATATCAGCCAGATGCTCTACCTGAGCCTGCTGCGCAACCTCGACGGCATCGAACTGATCCCGCTCGACGGCGCCGGCAAGCCGATCGATGGCGTGAGCGGCAAGCCGATGGCGTTCAAGATTCCGGGCGACCGCGTGAAGCCGGTGGGCTTTGCCGAAGAAGAAGCGTTGATCCCGTATCCGCTGAACACCTTCCGCGGCTATCGCTATCTGCAGGAATACTTTGCCTTCCAGGACAAGTTCCTGTTCGTCGATGTCCACGGTCTCGACATCCTCAAGGCGCTGCCGGAAGACACGCTCAAGCAGATGCGCGGCCTGGAATTGCGTTTCGACATCCGCAAGAGCGGCATCATGCGCATGCGTCCGACCCTGGATAACGTGAAGCTGTTCTGCACGCCGATCGTCAATCTGTTCAAGCACGACGCACTGCCGATCCGCCTCGACGGCAAACAGGACGAATACCTGCTGCTGCCGGCCGAATACGATCTGGAAAATTGCGGCGTGTTCTCGGTGGAAACCGTGACCGGCTGGAAGCCCGGTGGGCTCGGTTATCAGGAGTACGTGCCGTTCGAATCCTTCGAGCACGACCCTAGTTTCGACGTGCCCAACAGCCGTCCGCATTACAGCATCCGTCAGCGCTCGTCGCTGTTGCACGACGGTCTCGACACCTACCTGAGCTTCGGCATCCGCCACACCGAAGCCCATGAAACCCTGTCGATCGAGCTGGTCTGCACCAACCAGAACCTGCCGCGCAAACTCAAGCTCGGGCAGATCTGCATGGCCTGCGAAGAGACCCCGGAGTTCCTGAGTTTCCGCAACATCACCCCGGCCACTTCCAGTTTCGCGCCGCCGCTGAACCGTGACTTCCTGTGGAAGCTGATCAGCAACATGTCGCTTAACTATCTGTCGCTGGCCGACGTCAATGCACTGAAGGTGATTCTCGAAACCTACGACCTGCCGCGCTACTACGACCAGCACGCGGAGAAGGTCAGCAAACGCCTACTGGGCGGCCTCAAGCACATCAAGCATCACCACGTGGACCGCTTGCACCGTGGTCTGCCGGTACGCGGTCTGCGCACCGAACTGACCATCGACCCGGAAGGGTATATCGGTGAGGGCGATCTGTTCGTCTTCGCCTCGGTTCTCAACGAGTTTTTCGCGCTTTACGCCAGTCTCAATTCATTCCACGAGCTGCGGGTAAAAAGCACACAGGGAGAGGTGTACCAATGGACACCACGTATGGGCCTGCAGCCCCTGCTTTAAGCGGGCTGACGAAGGTAATACGCGAGTACTCGCTGTTTCAGGCCGTGCTGCTGGTGATCGACCGGCTGCGCGATGCGCACCCGTACCTGAGCGAAGACGACCTGTACGACCAGCTGGAATTCCAGGCCAATCCGAGCCTCGGATTTCCGCGCAGCGACGTCGATCGCGTGGAGTTTTTCGAAGAGCACGGGCAGATGCGCGCGCGCCTGCGCTTCAACCTGATCGGTCTGGTCGGTTCCGGTTCGCCGCTGCCGGCGTTCTACGGCGAGCAAGCCCTGGGCGACAGCGAAGACGGCAACCCGACGCGCAACTTCCTCGACCTGTTCCACCATCGCCTGCAACGGCTGATGCTGCCGATCTGGCGCAAGTACCGCTATCGCGCAAGCTTCCAGAGCGGCGCGGTCGATCCGTTCTCCTCGCAGCTGTTCGCCCTGATCGGCCTCGGCGGCGACGAGATCCGCAAGGCCAAGGAACTGAACTGGAAACGCCTGCTGCCGTACCTCGGCCTGCTCAGTCTGCGGGCGCACTCGGCGGCGCTGATCGAAGCGGTGCTGCGTTACTACTTCAAGCACGAAGACCTGGTCATCGAGCAATGTATCGAGCGCCGCGTGGAAATCCTCGAAGAACAGCGCAACCGCCTCGGCTTCGCCAACAGCGTGCTCGGTGAAGACCTGGTGCTGGGCGAACGCGTGCGCGATCGCAGCGGCAAATTCCGCATTCACATCACCGAACTCGACTGGGAACGCTTCCACGAATTCCTGCCCATCGGTTTCGGTTACCAGCCGCTCTGCGCGCTGGTGCGGTTCACCCTGCGTGACCCGCTCGATTACGACATTCGCCTGGTGCTGCGCCCGGAAGAAATCCGCGAACTGCGCATTGGCGAGAAGAACGACTGTCGCCTGGGGTGGACCAGTTGGCTGGGCTGCGAGAAAGCAGACGGCGTGGTGACCCTGGGCAGCAAAATTCATTAAGGACGTGAGCCATGATCAACGTAGACCTGCAACAACTCATCCAGGCGCTGGACGCCGAAACCCGTCGCGATCTGGAGCGTTCGGCCGAGCGCTGCGTGGCCCGTGGCGGCAGCAAGATTCTGGTCGAAGACTTGCTGCTCGGCCTGCTGGAGCGCCCGAACGGTTTGCTCTCGCGGGCACTGCAGGATGCCGACGTTGATGCCGGCGAACTGAGCGCCGCCCTGCAATCGCGGGTCGAGCACAGCGCTTCGCGCAACCCGGTGTTCGCTCCGGAACTGGTGCAGTGGCTGCAAGACGCACTGCTGGTGGCCAACCTTGAGCTGGGCCAGACCTCGGTCGAAGACGCGGCGCTGATCCTCGCGCTGCTGCGCAACCCGATGCGCTACGCCGGCAGCCGCTACCAGCCGTTGCTCGCCAAACTGAACATTGATCGCCTGAAGGAATTTGCCCTGTCGCAACAGCCTCAGGCAGCGGCCAACGGTAAGCCGGCCGCCCAGGGCGAATCGCTGCTGGAGCGCTTCACCCATAACCTGACCCAACAGGCCCGCGACGGCAAACTCGACCCGGTGCTGTGCCGCGATGGCGCGATCCGCCAGATGGTCGACATCCTCGCCCGTCGCCGCAAGAACAACCCGATCGTGGTCGGTGAAGCCGGTGTCGGTAAAACCGCCATCGTCGAAGGCCTGGCCTCGCGCATCGCTGCCGGTGAAGTACCGCAGGTGCTCAAGGGCGTCGAGCTGCTGTCGCTGGACATGGGCCTGTTGCAGGCCGGCGCCAGCGTCAAAGGTGAATTCGAACGTCGTCTGAAAGGCGTGATCGACGAGGTCAAAGCCTCGCCGAAGCCGATCATCCTGTTCATCGACGAAGCCCACACCCTGATCGGCGCGGGCGGTAATGCCGGCGGTTCCGATGCGGCCAACCTGCTGAAGCCGGCACTGGCGCGCGGCGAACTGCGCACCATCGCCGCGACCACCTGGGCCGAGTACAAGAAATACTTCGAGAAAGACCCGGCGCTGGCCCGTCGTTTCCAGCCGGTTCAACTGCACGAACCGACCGTGAGCGAAGCCGTCACCATCCTGCGTGGCCTGGCTCAGGTCTACGAAAAGAGCCACGGCATCTACCTGCGTGACGACGCGGTGGTTTCCGCGGCGGAACTGTCCGCCCGTTACCTGGCCGGTCGGCAGCTGCCGGACAAGGCTGTCGATGTGCTCGACACCGCGTGCGCCCGTGTTCGCATCAGCCTCGCTGCGGCTCCGGAAAGCCTGGAACGCCTGCGTGGTGAGCTGGCTGAAGGTGGCCGTCAGCGTCAGGCCCTGCGCCGCGATGCCGAAGCCGGTCTGCTGATCGACCACGAAGCGCTGGAGGCACTGGAAGCGCGTCTGGACGAAGCCGAAGCGGAAAGGGTCGCACTGGAAACCCAGTGGACCGAGCAGAAACAACTGGCCGAGCGCCTGCTGGAACTGCGTCAGCAACTGGCCAAGGCCCGTGAAGCCGCTGCGGTCGAGCCGGTTGTCACCGTTGAGGAAGACGCCGAAGGCACCGTGATCGAAACTCACGCCGCCGAAGTCGACGAAGCCCTCAGCGTCGAAGCGCTGGAAGCGCAACTCAACGAAACCCACAGCGCCCTGACCGCCGCTCAGGTCAAGGAGCGTCTGGTCAGCTTCGAAGTCTGCCCGCGTCTGGTGGCCGAAGTGATCAGCGCCTGGACCGGCGTGCCGCTGGCGCAACTGGCCCGCGAACACAACGCCAAGGTCGCCAGCTTCGCCACCGACCTGCGCACCCGCATCCGTGGTCAGGAACAAGCCGTGCACGCACTGGATCGCTCGATGCGCGCCACCGCTGCCGGCCTGAACAAGCCTGACGCACCGGTCGGCGTGTTCCTGCTGGTCGGCCCGAGCGGCGTCGGCAAGACCGAAACCGCACTGGCACTCGCCGACCTGCTATACGGCGGCGACCGTTTCATCACCACCATCAACATGTCCGAGTTCCAGGAGAAACACACCGTTTCCCGCCTGATCGGTGCACCGCCAGGCTACGTCGGTTACGGCGAGGGCGGCATGCTCACCGAAGCCGTGCGCCAGAAGCCGTACTCGGTGGTGCTGCTCGATGAAGTCGAGAAGGCCGACCCGGACGTGCTCAACCTGTTCTACCAAATCTTCGACAAAGGCGTGGCCAACGACGGCGAAGGGCGCGAGATCGACTTCCGCAATACGTTGATTCTGATGACCTCGAACCTGGGCAGCGACAAGATCAGCGACCTCTGCGAAGACGGCGCGCGTCCGACCGCCGAAGTGCTGGAAGAAACCATTCGCCCGGTGCTCAGCAAACACTTCAAACCGGCGCTGCTGGCGCGGATGAAAGTGGTGCCGTACTACCCGGTCGGCGGCCCGGTGCTGCGCGAGCTGATCGAGATCAAGCTCGGTCGTCTGGGCGAACGTCTGAACCGTCGCCAGCTGGACTTCACCTGGTGCCAGAACCTCGTCGATCACCTGTCCGAGCGATGCACGCAAAGCGAAAGCGGTGCGCGCCTGATCGACCACTTGCTCGACCAGCACGTACTGCCGCTGGTGGCCGACCGCTTGCTCGACGCCATGGCCACCGGTGAAAGCCTCAAGCGCGTGCATGCGACGCTCGACGGTGAAGCCAGCGTGACCTGCGAGTTCGCCTGAGGTGAGTGTGATGTTCACTCAAGTGCCGCAGCCACTGCTCTATGCCGAAGCCTTGCTGGCGCAGTTCGCCAGCCTGTCGCGCGCGGCGGACGGTGCTGCGCTGCTGGGTGACTTCGTGCGCGGTCTGGCCGGGCTGAGCGGTTGCGAACTGACGCAGCTGTACTTGCTGGATGCCACGCACACGTCGCTGGGGATGAACGCCGAATGCCTCGACGGCGTGCTGCAACCGCGCAGCGCGGCGAGTCTGCCGGCGGACTACAACGGCGAGCAACTGTTGCAGTTCGCCCTGTGCCAGAACCGCGTGGTGAGCTTCGACGACCTGGGCGGCAGCCTGCACGAAACCAGTTTTCTGCCGGCGTCGTCCACGCCGTGGCAGTCGCTGTTGTGCGTGCCGCTGGTCAATCAGCAGAAGGCCGTCGAAGGCCTGTTGCTGTGCGCCAGCCGTCGCCACATCAACCTGCAAGGGTTTGCCGATTCTCTCGGCCAGCTCGGCTCGTTCGTGCTGGGTCAGCTGCATCTGCTGCAACGTCTGCGCCAGCCAGTGGATGCGGCCGCGCCGGTCGTGCGCAGTCTGCCGAGTGCCAGCGGCTACGGCCTGATCGGCAAGAGCGCGGCAATGCGTCAGACCTACTCGCTGATCAGCAAAGTCCTGCACAGCCCGTACACCGTGCTGTTGCGTGGCGAGACCGGCACCGGCAAGGAAGTGGTGGCGCGGGCGATCCACGATTGCGGCCCGCGCCGGTCCCAGGCGTTCATCGTGCAGAACTGCGCGGCGTTCCCGGAAAACCTGCTGGAAAGTGAGCTGTTCGGCTATCGCAAAGGTGCGTTCACCGGGGCCGATCGAGACCGCGCCGGGCTGTTCGACGCGGCCAACGGCGGCACCCTGTTGCTCGACGAAATCGGTGACATGCCGCTGTCGCTGCAAGCCAAGTTGCTGCGCGTGTTGCAGGAAGGCGAGATCCGTCCGCTGGGTTCCAACGACACCCACAAGATCGACGTGCGCATCATCGCCGCGACGCACCGCGATCTATCGGTGCTGGTCAGCGAAGGAAAATTCCGCGAGGACCTGTACTACCGCCTCGCGCAATTCCCGATCGAATTGCCGGCCCTGCGTCAGCGCGAAGGCGACATCCTCGACCTGGCCAAGCACTTTGCCGATAAGGCCTGCACTTTCCTGCAACGTGATCCGGTGCGCTGGTCGGACGCGGCGCTTGAACACCTGTCCGGCTACACCTTCCCCGGCAACGTGCGCGAGCTCAAAGGCCTGGTCGAGCGGGCGGTGCTGTTGTGCGAGGGCGGCGAGTTGCTGGCCGAACATTTCTCGCTGCGTCTGGAATCGGCGCCGGTGCCGGAAGACCACTGCGGCCTCAATCTGCGCGAACGACTGGAAGCGGTCGAACGCAATCTGCTGCTCGATTGCCTGCGCAAGAACGACGGCAACCAGACGCTCGCCGCCCGCGAACTGGGCCTGCCGCGCCGCACGCTGCTGTACCGGCTCGGCCGCTTGAACATCAATCTGGGTGATTTCGATGGGTAGGCGAAAGTCCGTCGAATTCACCTCGAAAACCTTTTTCAGCGCCGCCCGCAAGGGTCGGCGCTTTGTGCTTTGTCTACACCTGGAGACCCTCTGATGTCTGTTCGTCACTGGCACGCTGTCCTGCTGACCCTCGTCGTTCTATGCGGCCTCGGCGGTTGCAGCGGCAATTACAAATTCAACGATAACGATTACCGCCCGTTGGGTGATCCGCAGGCGGTCAATCGCGGCAAGTGACCGCAAGGAGCATCAAACATGGAATTGGTTTTCGAAATGCTGAACACCAAGCAGTTCGTGCCCACCGAGCTGTGCCAGCGGACCTTCAAACAGGCCGGTGGCGTGATCGGGCGGGGCGAGGACTGCGACTGGATCATCCCTGACCGCAAGCGGCACTTGTCCAACCACCACGCGATCGTCAGCTATCGCGAGGGTTCGTTCTTCCTGACCGACACCAGCAGCAACGGTGTGCAGGACGGCGACAGCGGCGCACGCCTGCACAAGGGCGAACCGGTGCGCATCGAGCACGGCAGCACCTACGTGCTGGGCGACTTCGAGATTCGCGCACGACTGGTGCGCGACCCGGCGACGTTCGACGGTGAAGTCGGCCTGCCACGTGCCGCCGGCAGCATCATCCCGGACGACGCGTTCCTCGATCTCGATCCGCTGAAGTCGCTGGAGCAGCAAGAGCGCGTGTACTCGGAATTCGAGGAAATGCTCGCGCCGGTTACCGACCCTGAAGACTCCCGTCAGCGCGCCGACTACGCGCGCATCGACATGGAAAGCCTGATGGTGCCGGAGCTGATCGTCGAGCCCACGCCTGAGCCTGCGCCGGCGCCGAAAGCGGTCGAGCGTCAGAGCGAAACCTTCTGGGATAAATTCGGCGCGGCCCTTGGCGTGAACGTGAAGAACCTCAGCCACGACGAGCGTGAAGCGCTTGCGCTGAACGCTGCACGTCTGCTGCGCCAGAGCATCGGCGGTCTGCAACAGAGCCTGCGCACCCGTTCCGAGCTGAAAAACGAACTGCGTCTGGCCCAGACCACCGTACAAGGCACCAACAAGAATCCGCTGAAATTCGCCGTCGATCCGAGCGAGGCGCTGGACATCCTGTTGCAGCCGCACAAGCCGGGCCATTTGCCGGCCGAGCAGGCGATCTCCCGGGCGTTCCGCGATTTGCAGGCGCATCAGGTGGCGCTGCTGACCGCCAGCCGCGCGGCGGTGCGCGGCACTCTGGAGCACTTCTCGCCGGAGCAGTTGACCCTGCGTTTCGAGCGCGACAACAAGCCGTTGCTCGCCACCGCCGGCGGGCGCTGGAGAGCGTTCAACCGTTACCACCATGCGCTGCGTCAGGACGACGACTGGAGCGAGCGCCTGCTGGCCCGCGACTTCGCCCAGGCCTACGAAGAACAGATCCGCCTGATCTCCACCCTCCACACCGACCACCAAGGATGATGCGCATGTCTCGCCGCTCGACCGCTTTTTTCAAGACGCTGACCGCGCTCACCCTGTTGGTGCTGCTCGCCGGTTGTTCGTCGCTGTCGCCGTATTCGAAAGTGACCAAGATCAACCTGAAGCTGACCGGCAGCGATCAGCTGAACCCGGATCTCAATGGTCGTCCGTCGCCGATCGTGGTGCGCCTGTTCGAACTCAAGCACCCGGTGACCTTCGAGAACGCCGATTTCTTCAGCCTCTACGAGCGCGCCAAGGAATCCCTCAACCCGGATCTGGTGGCCAGCGAAGAACTCGAACTGCGCCCGGGTGAAACCGTGGAACTGAAACTCAGCGTGGAGGAGGGCAGCCGCTTCATCGGCATCCTCGCCGCGTACCGCGACCTGCCGGAAACCAAATGGCGCCACACGTTCCCGATCACACCGCTGGAAGTCACCGAAGCCGATCTGACCCTGGATCAAGCCGGTATCCGCAAGACCAACGAAGTGCTCGCCAAGGCGGATGACTGATCATGAATACCCATAAAGTCATCTGGCAGGAAGGCATGCTGCTGCGTCCGCAGCACTTCCAGCACAACGACCGCTACTACGATCACCAGATGAAGACCCGCACCCGGTTGCTGGGCGGCTACACCTGGGGTTTCCTGAACCTTGAGATCGACTTGCAGTTCCTCAACATGGGCAAACTGGTAATCAGTGAAGCCTCGGGAATTCTGCCGGACGGCAGCCTGTTCGAACTCGGCGGCAACACCGAACCGCTGGCGCTGGACGTGCCGCCGAACACCGGCAACACGCCGATCTACCTGGCGCTGCCACTGGTCACCGGTAACCACATCGAGGCCCGTCGCCCGGAGCAGTCCGACGTGCTGGCGCGTTACACCGCATATGACGCCGAAGTGGCCGACTCCAACGCCGGTGATGATTCCGCCAGCCAGGTCAGTTGCGGTCGCCCGGACTTCAAGCTGTTGCTCGGCGAGCAGCAGAGCGACCAGGCCTACGTGAAGCTGAAGATCTGCGACGTGCTCGACACCACGCCGGACGGCGTGATCAGCCTCGATCCGGATTTCGTGCCGACCTACATTCAGGCCCACGCCTCCAGCTACCTGCTGTCGTGCCTGAAAGAAGTGATCAGCATGCTCGGTCACCGGGGCGACACCATTGCCGAACGGATTCGTTCGAACGGCAAGGTCGGCGGCGCGGAAATCGGCGACTTCATGATGCTGCAACTGATCAACCGCACCGAACTGCTGCTGCGCCACTACCTGGGTCTGGAGCAGGTTCACCCGGAAGAGTTGTACCGCACGCTGCTGACCATGCTCGGCGATCTGGCGACCTTCTCCAGCGACAGCAAACGGCCGCGTCTGGACAGCCGTTACTCCCACGCCGACCAGGGTGCGAGTTTCCGCAAACTGATGGAGTCGATCCGTCAGGTGCTGTCGATGGTGCTGGAACAGCACGCCATCGAACTGATCCTGCAAGCGCGTCAGTACGGGATCATCGTGTCGCCGCTGCACGACCACAAACTGCTGGGCTCGGCGTCGTTCGTGCTGGCAGCCAGTGCCAACTGTGACTCCGAAGAACTGCGCAACCGCTTGCCTGCGCACCTCAAGGTCGGCCCGGTGGAGCGCATCCGCCAACTGGTCAACCTGCACCTGCCGGGGATCAAGGTCAAACCGTTGCCGGTGGCCCCGCGGCAGATCGCGTTCCACTCCAACAAAACCTATTTCATCCTCGAACTCAGTTCCGAAGACCTGGCACAACTCGAGCGCTCCGGCGGCTTCGCGTTCCATGTGTCCGGAGAATTCGCCGAGCTTGAACTGAAATTCTGGGCCATCAGGAACTGACCGACATGATCAAGGACATGGAACACAACCAGGACGACAAAACCGTCCTGCTCGACCGTCAGGGCCATGGCCCGGCGGCGAGTCCGCTGACCGACTTCGCCGCGCCACCGCGCTTCGAGCAACTGGAAGAACGGATGATCTACGCCGCGCGCCTGCGCCCGGCGGAAGCCTTCAACATCAGCCTCAATTCGCTGGTGGCGGCCTCGTCCGAACTGTTGTCGGAAGTGGTGCGCCTCAAGCACAGCGAAACCCGCGAAGACCTCTACGCGCTCAACGAGCGCCTGACCGCCGGGCTCAAGCTGTTTGAAGTACGCGCCCTGCACAACGGCGCCGAAAGCAGCCAGGTGATGGCCGCTCGTTACGTGCTCTGCACCGTGGTCGACGAAGCCGTCGTGACCACGCCGTGGGGCAACGAAAGCGAGTGGTCGCAGATGAGCCTGCTCAGCAGCTTCCACAACGAAACCTTCGGTGGCGAGAAGTTCTTCCAGCTGCTCGATCGGCTGTCGAAAAACCCGGTCAAGCACCTGCCGATGCTGGAGCTGATGTACCTGTGCCTGTCCCTCGGTTTCGAAGGCAAGTACCGCGTACAGGCGCGTGGCATGCTGGAACTCGAAGGCATCCGTGACGCCCTGTACCGGCAGATCCGTCAGTTGCGTGGCGACGTGCCGCGCGAATTGTCGCCGCAGTGGGAAGGCCTCAACGATCAGCGCCGCAACCTGGTGCGCATCGTGCCGGCTTGGATGGTGGTGCTGTTCACCTTCGTCTGTCTGGTGATGATGTATTCGGGCTTCGCCTGGGTCTTGGGCGAGCAGCGCGACACCGTTCTGCAACCTTATCAGCCGCTTGATCCGGCCGCGGCCCAGCCGCAGTCGCAGCCGTAAACAGGGACGTGTGATGAAAAAGTTTTTCAAGAAAGTCGGCGCCTTCCTGCGCCAGACCTGGGTCTGGACCTTGCTGCTGGTGCTGTTCGTGGCGCTGCTGGTGTGGTTCGTCGGCCCGTTGTTGGCAGTGGATGACTACAAGTTCTGGGAAAGCGCGACGTCGCGTCTGCTGACCATCAGCGTGCTGTTCCTGATCTGGGGCCTGACCATGGTCTTCGTCAGCTGGCGCGCCGGTATCCGCAAGAAAGCCGTCGAAGAAACCGAAGACGGCCAGGACCGTATCCGCCGCGAAGAGTTGATCGACGAAGAGCAGAAAGAGTTGAAGGAGCGTTTCAAGGACGCCCTGAAAACCCTCAAGACTTCGAGCCTGTACCGCGGCCGCAGCGAGCGCTGGCGCAATGACTTGCCGTGGTACTTGCTGATCGGCCCGCAGGCCAGCGGCAAGACCAGCCTGCTCGACTTCTCCGGGCTGGAATTCCCGATCAACAAGATCGACCGCAAACTGACCCGCGACACCCACGGCACCCGTCATTGCGACTGGTACTTCGCCGACCACGGTGTGTTGATCGACACCGCCGGCCGCTACCTGACCCAGCCGGATGCGGAAGTCGACGGCAGCGCCTGGACCACCTTGCTGGAGTTGCTGCGCAAGCGTCGTCGCGGTCGTCCGCTGAACGGCGTGCTGGTGACCATTCCGGTGGAAACCCTGACCGGTGGCAGCGAACAGGACATCGAAACCCTGGCCCGCCAGGTACGTGCGCGTCTGCAAGACGTCTATCAGAAGCTGCACGTCGATGTGCCGGTGTATCTGGTGCTGAGCAAGGCCGACAAGCTGCTGGGCTTCGACGAGTTCTTCGACCAACTGACTCGCGAAGAAAGCGATCAGGTGCTGGGCACCAGTTTCCGCAAGGATCAGGTCGGCACCGACGTGACGGTGCTGCGCAACGAGTTCGAAGAGCTGCTGCGTCGCCTCAACAGCCAGGTGATCATGCGCATGCACTCCGAGCGCGACACCCAGCGCCGTGGCCGCATCCTCGACTTCCCGCACCAGATGGGCCAGATCGGCGAGCGTCTGTGCCTGCTGGTCGACATGGCGTTCACCGGCAACCGCTACCAGCGTGCGACGCAACTGCGTGGTTTCTACCTGACCAGCGCACCGCACCTGACTCAGGAAATGGATTCGACCACCGCCGGCATCGGCGCGAGTCTGGGCATGAGCGCCGGCGTGCTGCCGACATTGCGCAGCGGTCGTTCGCGTTTCATCCATCACTTGCTCAGCCGGGTGATTTTCCCCGAGGCCGATCTGGCCGGTCTGGACAAGCGCGAGCGCAGCCGCATCCACTGGGGTCAGCGTGCGTTGTACGTCGGCGCACTGGGTGCGCTGGTCCTGTTCGGCATGCTCTGGGCCGGTGGTTTCTCGGCCAACTACGAACGTCTGGAAAACCTGCGCAATCTGGCGCAGAACTGGACGCAGCAACGCACGGCACTGTCGCCGCGCGATGACGCCATGGGCGCACTGAAAACCCTCGACACCAGCTACGCCGCGACTCAGGTGTTCCCGAAGAAGGGCGACGCTGCCTACCACGAACGGATGGGTCTGTATCAGGGCCAGGACGTCAATCCGGTGGTCAAGGAGGCTTACGAGCGCGAGCTTGAAAAGCAACTGCTGCCACGCGTCGCGACGATGCTTGAAGGCCAGATCCGCGCCAACATGAAGGACCGCGAAAAGCTGATCAACAGCCTGCGCGCGTACCTGATGCTGAACATGAAGGATCGTCGTGACGCGGCATGGCTCAAGGACTGGATCGCGGCGGACTGGTCGCAGCGTTACACCGGCAACACCGCGGTGCAGAACGGTCTGAACACGCACCTCGAGCGTCTGTTGCAGCAGCCGTTTATCTATCCGCTCAATGAGCAACTGGTGGCCCAGGCGCGTCAGATCCTGCGCAGCGAGTCGCTGGCGACCGTGGTTTACCGCATGCTCCGCGAGCAGGCGCGCAACCTGCCGGATTACCGTTTCAGCCAGCACCTCGGGCCGCAGGGCTCGCTGTTCATCGGCACTGAATACGTGATTCCGGGCTTCTACACCCAGACCGGATATCAGCAGTATTTCTCGGTCCAAGGCGCGTCGCTGGTGACCGACATCCTGCGTGACAACTGGGTGCTGGGCGAAGGCGCCGGCATCAGCGACATGGACTTGCGTCGCCTGATGGTCGAGCTGGAGCAACTGTACTTCCGTGACTACGCCAACTACTGGAGCGAAGCCGTTGGCCAGGTGGCGCTGCCGCCGATCAGCGATGCCGGTGAAGGCGCCGAGCAACTGGCGGGCCTGACCTCGGCCAACTCGCCGGTGCTGGCGCTGCTGACTGAAGTGCGCGAGAACACCCGTTTCCCGGCCGCTGCCGATCCGGTGGACGAGGCGGGTGACGCGGCTGATGCGCTGGCCGGACAGAAAGGCAAACTGGGCAAGGTCGGCAAACTCGCCGCGGCGGCAGCGGACAAGGCCTCGGCCCTGAACGTGGCGAAGAACCTGCCGGACACCGCCAAGAAGTCCCTGCAACGTCGCTTCGAGCCGCTGCACAAATTGCTCGACGACAACAATGGCCCGGCCGCTGACCTGACCCCGGCCTTCACCGCGCTCAACGACCTGCAACTGCAGCTGGCGGGCCTCGCCCGTTCCAGCACGCCGGAGCAGGCCGCGTTCGAGCTGGCCAAGACCCGCATGAGCGGCCAGCGTGATGCGCTGACCAACCTGCGCAATGCGTCCGGTCGTCTGCCGCGTCCGCTGAGCGTGTGGTTCAACGTGCTGGCCGAAGACTCGTGGCGCCTGGTGCTCAACGATGCCTACCAGTACCTGAACGGCCGTTATCAGAACGAGCTGTACAGCGTGTATGGCAAAACCATCAACAAGCGTTACCCGTTCAGCGCCTCGAGCACCAGCGACGTGGCGATCAGCGATTTCCGCGAGTTCTTCCGCGCTCAAGGCACCATCGACCGCTTCTTCGACAGCTACATGCGTCCGTTCGTCAGCGGTGATCCGGGCAACTACCGGATGCGCAGCGTCGACGGCCGCAGCCTGCCGGTGTCGAAGGTCTTCCTCGACCAGATGGCGGCGGCCCTGAACATTCGCCAGAGCTTCTTCTCGATCAACCCGGCCGAACCGACCGTGCAGTTCAAGCTGGAGCCGTACACCCTCGATCCGGCGGTGAGCCGTTCCGAGTTCAAGTTCGGCGACAAGACCATGGAGTACCGCCACGGTCCGATCCTGCCCATGAGTTTCAAGTGGCCGACCGATGCTGAAGACGGTCGCACCAGCCTGGTCATGGACAAGATGGCCGGGCGCCCGATCGGCATCGAGAAGAACTCCGGCCCGTGGTCGCTGTTCCGTCTGTTCGACCTGATGCAGACCGAGTACCTGACCGGTCGCGACGTGCTGGTGCTCAAAGCCGACGTGGGTGGCCTGCGCGCCAACTACCTGCTGACCAGCCAGCGCACGCCGAACCCGTTCGACATGGGCGTGCTGCGCACCTTCCGTATGCCGGTGCAGCTCTGATGCTGGTGGCCAGTCCCTGGCGCAGCGCGGCGCGAACCGACCCGGGCAAGGTGCGGTCGCGCAACGAAGATGCCTTCCTCGACACCCCGCAGCATGGGCTGTGGGTGGTCGCGGACGGCATGGGCGGTCATCAGGGTGGCGACATCGCCAGCCAGTTGATCGTCGCCAGCCTGGCTGAACTGCCGCAGCACGAGGACTTCGACGAACGCCTCAAAGCCATCCGCCAGTGCCTGCACTGGCTGAACCGGCGCCTGGGGCAGGAGTTGACCGTCACCGCCGGGCGCCACGACAGCATTATGGGCAGCACCGTCGTGGCGCTGCTGGTGGAAGGCAATCGCGCGGCCTGCATCTGGGCCGGCGACAGTCGTTGTTATATGTGGCGCGGGCAGCGGTTGTATCAGCTGTCGAAGGATCATTCGCTGCAGCAGCAACTGATCGACGAGCAACAGATGAGCGTCGAACAGGCAGCGGCGCACCCGGCCGCCCAGGCCTTGACCCGGGCGGTCGGCGCGGCGGAACAGTTGACCCTGGATGTGCTGGAACTCGAGGTCTATCCCGGTGATGTGTTCCTGCTGTGCAGCGATGGTTTGTATCAAGGCCTGAGCAGCGATGCCCTCGGCAACGCCCTCAGCCTGGCGGCGCCACATGTGGCGCTGGAACGTCTGTTCGACGGTGCCCTGCGGGGCGCCGCCCGGGACAACCTGACGGCCGTGGTGATTCGCCAATGACTGAAATCGAATCCTCAGTCGATGACTTGCTGATGAGCGAAGAGCAGGCCAACAACCTGACCTATTTCGCTTTTGCAAAGCAGCACAACGCCGAACCCGCGCTGGCGCCGACCAAGGCCAGCGTCGGCGCACTGCCGGATGTTCTGGCAGGCCGCTACCACCTCGAGCGCCTGCTCGGGGCCGGCGGCATGGGAGCGGTTTACCGGGCCCGGGATCTGCTGCACGAACAATTCGGCGATCCCGATCCTTACATTGCGCTGAAAATCCTCAGCGAAGAATTTGCCGAGTCGCCGGATGCCAGTGCCTTGCTCTACAGCGAGTTCGCCCTGACCCGACGCCTGCGCCACGACAACGTGCTGCGACCGCACACGTTCGAAGTGGACACCGATTGCCAGCGGGCCTTCATCACCATGGAACTCATGCGTGGCCTGACCCTGGACAAACTGCTCTGCGAGCGGCCGCTGGGCCTGCCGTGGAAAGAACTGCGCGACATCGCGCTGCCGCTGCTCGACGCGCTGGCCTACGCCCACCGTCGCGGCGTGCTGCACGGTGACATGAAACCGAGCAACGTCATGCTCAGCGAAGACGGCGTGCGCCTCTTTGACTTCGGTCTCGGGCAGGCCGAGGAGGGCATCCTGCCCGGCCTGCCGCACCTGAGCCGCGAGCGCTTCAACGCCTGGACCCCGGGCTACGCCGCCCCCGAACTGCTTGAGGGCCAACCGCTGTCGGCCAGCGCGGACGTGTACGGCGTGGCCTGCGTGATCTATGAACTGGCGGGCGGCAAACACCCGTTCCGCCGCTTGCCCTCGACCCAGGCCCGTGACGAACACCTGGAGCGCGAGCTGCAAGCCCCGGCAAATCTACCGACACACTGCTGGCCCGCACTGCGCACCGCGCTGGCCTTTGACGCGGCAGAGCGCACCATCACTGCCGACCAATTGCGTGACGCCTTGGGCGCCACTTCGTCCTGGCTGCAGCGTTTGCGGCTGAGGGCGTAACGGATGACATTCGAACAGGGAGCACTTTATGTTCAACCCAGCTAACGAAACGCACTTCAGCCTGACTGTTGAAGATTACGTAGGCGACCTGCAAGTCCTGTCGTTCACCGGCACCGAAGGCATCAGCCAGCCGTTTCGTTTCGACATCGAACTGGTCAGCGAAAACCCGGATCTGGACCTGGAAAAACTCCTGCACAAACAGGCCTTCCTCGCCCTCGATCCGCAGGGCTCCGGCATCCACGGCCAGATCTACCGCGTGGCCCAGGGCGATGCCGGCAAGCGCCTGACCCGCTACAAGGTTTCGCTGGTGCCGCAGCTGCAATACCTGCATCACCGCACCAACCAGCGCATCTACCAGCAGATGTCGGCGCCGAAAATCATCGCGCTGATCCTCGACGAGCACGGCATCAAGGGCAACGCCTACAGCTTCCAGCTCAGCCAGCCGTGCCCGGATCGCGACTACTGCGTGCAGTACGACGAAACCGATCTGCACTTCGTCCAGCGCCTGTGCGAAGAAGAAGGCATTCACTACCACTTCCAGCACAGCAAGAAAGGCCATCTGCTGGTGTTCGGCGATGACCAGACCGTGTTCCCGAACCTCGGCCAACCGACCGCGTATGTGCAGGGCAGCGGCATGGTCGCCGAAGAACCGGTGATCAAAGGCTTCAAGCTGCGCCTGGAAACCCGCACCAGCCGCACCACCCGCCGCGACTACGACTTCGAAAAACCGCGCCTGCAAATGGAAGCCGCGTACAAACCGGACGGCGAGAGCACTGAACCGGATCTCGAAGACTACGACTACCCCGGCCGCTTCATCGACCGCGCCCGCGGCAAGTTCCTCAGCCAGCGCGCCCTCGAGCGCCACCGCGCCGATTACCGCCAGGCCGAAGGTCGCGGCGACCAGACCAGACTGGTCAGCGGCCACTTCATGGAAATGTCCGACCACCCGCGCAGCGAGTGGAACGACCTGTGGCTGCTCACCGAAATCTTCCACGAAGGCAAACAGCCGCAAGTCCTCGAAGAATCGGTGACCAGCGACACCACCGACAACAAGGACGACTTCCACCAGGGCTACCGCAACCGCTTCCTCGCCACCCCGTGGGACGTGTTCTACCGCCCAGCGCTGGAGCACCCGAAACCGCGCGTGCTCGGCAGCCAGACCGCCATGGTCACCGGCCCCAAAGGCGAAGAAATTCACTGCGACCAATACGGCCGCATCAAGGTGCAATTCCACTGGGACCGCGAAGGCCTGGCCGACGACAAAACCAGCTGCTGGCTGCGCGTCTCCAGCTCCTGGGCCGGCGACCGCTATGGCGCCATCTCCATCCCGCGCATCGGCATGGAAGTCCTCGTCACCTTCCTCGAAGGCGACCCCGACCAACCCCTGGTGACCGGCTGCCTGTACCACAAGGAAAACCCGGTGCCCTACGCCCTGCCGGCGAACAAAACCCGCAGCGTCTTCAAAACCCTCAGCTCCCCGGGCGGCGGTGGCTACAACGAACTGCGCATCGAAGACAAAAAAGGCGCCGAACAAATCTTCATCCACGCCCAGCGCGACTGGGATGAAAACGTCGAGCATGACCAGAAGATTCGCGTCGGCAACGAACGCCACGACACGGTGGTGAAGAACACCTACACCGAGCTCAAGGCCGAAGAACACCGCACCACGATTTCCGATCGCAAGGTCGAAGCGCGGATGGACGACCACCTGACTATTGGCGAGAGCCAGCATGTGAAGCTCGGGACGGCGCAACTGACCAGTGTCGGGAAAGAGATTCACATCAAGGCGGGGGACAAGATTGTCATTGAGGCTGGGACTGAGCTGACGATTCTCGGCGGTGGCAGTTTCATCAAGCTCGATGGCGGTGGTGTGACGGTGGTTGGGCCGGTGGTGAAGATTAATGCTGGCGGTTCGGCGGGGAGTGGCACCGGGATCGGGATCAAGCCGCCGGTGCTGCCGGGGGCGGCGGATAAGGATAAGGCGGGGAGTTTGATGGATCAGGCGTTGTTGAATGCGCCGCCTGAGAAGGTTAAGCCGAAGGCTTTTTTTGTGTTTTCTGAGTGATGAGTTAGTTATGAAAATTAAAAAGAACGCCGGGAAATTCGGCTTGAGATGGATCGTGTTGCTGGTATTGGGCCTGAGTTCAGACGTATTCGCCATTCAGTGCCCTTCTGATAATTTTCATGGTTTTGTGAAAGAGTTTTTGGCGAAGCCAGAGGTGCAACGCGCGTTTACCGCTTCTCCTATCCACTTTTTGGAGGTTGTTGCCGAGGGTAGTCAACCTAAAGTGGTTGAGCGAGAAATTGAGGTACTAGGGGGGGGCGAGCTGAGCGCGGTCTCTCCCGAAGTAGTCGAAATGTCGAGTTTGGAGGTAAAGGTTCAACCTCCGAATAAGATCTTCGTACGTGATCGGGCAGGAGAGTTGCTGAAAATCCTTACATTCCAAAAAGCCGATTGCTGGTCTTTGAGTAGCCTTGAAAACTGGTCGCTAGAAACCGTGTTGGACTCTCAGGTTGATGCATCAAGTCTCCCTCCTGGGGAGCGCAGCTTGATGAGAGGGAAAAACTATGCTGATTTGGCGATGGAAGCAGAGTTTCCAGCATCAAGTCAGCTTTATATTTCTGCACTTGATAGCTATATGAACGGCGCAGATAAGGGCTCCATAGAAGCGGGGTATCAGGCAGTCTTGCTGAGCCTATCAGGTCAAGCGCCGCGCTTGGATGACGCAAGGATTCTTGAGCTTTTGCTCAGCGCGGCCAGCACTTCTGGAGCAGCAAATCTGGCACTAGCGAACTTCTATTGCGACGAAGGCCGTTATGACCAAGTCCGTCCCTGCGCAGATCCCCAAAAGTCTTTGAACGCCCTTGAGGCAGGTTCAAAACTGGGCTCTATGGAAGCGTTGAATCAATTGGGACTCTCATATGAAAGGGGGACCCTCGGTACTAAAAACATCAATCGTGCACTGGCGTGTTTCCAAGCTGCGGCTGCTCAAGGTTTTGAGTTATCCAAGGAAAATGCAGCGAGATTGATTGCCAAGAATGTAAAAACTGAATCCTCAAATTGCTTGAAGCAGGAAGCTAACTGATGACTACTGGAGTTCTTGAGCAGCGACCGCTCTATACCAAAGGCGATTATGTTTATGGTGGCGGCAAGGGAAAAGATACTGATGGCGACGGCAAAAAAGAGATTGATTGCTCAACTTTAGTGTGGGAAATGCTAAAGGCGGCTGGCTATAACGTTCCGTACAATAATACTGCTTTGCTCAAAACGAACGTCGACAATTACGATGTTATTGAGTGGAAAGATGTGTTGCCAGGGGACATCGCGCTTTGGCCAACCCATACGGGATTTGTCGAAGATATCGATGTCGAAAACAGAAGTGGAAACTTTTTCGGTTCACAAAATTCTACTGGTCCTGCTTCCGCTAAATTTGGGAACGGTTCAAATTATTGGCGAATGCCGATAAAGTTCTTACGAGTTAAGGAGATTTTTAAGACAGGTTCCCAACCTGCGTCTACCCCTGCGCCGACTCCCACAGCGCCGACTGCGCCAGCCGCTGTTCCTATAATGAATTTTCAATTTCCATTTAGAAAGGCTGATGGAACACAGTTCAAAGATTCTGAAGAGGTTTTTAAGGCCCTTGAGGGTGAGACTTCGGGAAATTTTTTATTAGGTAATCATGGTTTTTGGCATGGCGGAATTCATATATCACATAGGATTGCCCCGCAATGTATGCGAGACGAGCCTATTCGTTGTATTGGAGACGGTGTCGTCGTAGCCTACCGTTTGAATGAAGATTATCTAGCGACTGCATTTGAGGCATCAAATTCTACAGAAGTATTGAAATACTCAAATTCATTTTGTCTTGTTAGGCATGACTATAAGTCACCTCCGAATAAGGAAGTGACGCCTAACACTAAGAATGAGCTCGTATTTTATAGCCTGTATATGCATCTGCTACCATATGACAGGTATGCGGATGACCCAGAGCAACCAGGTGCTCCAAAAATAAAAATGATCGCAAGTGGGTTTAAAGCGCGAAGCGATATTCTTGGTGCAAGCGGCTGCGTCGAATATGGATCAATTTCTGCTGGAACTGAAATTGAAATACTAGAAGAACATTCTGATCACGTCCACGCCAAGGGTAAGCTGATTAAAGGTACTGTTGGAGGGCGCACTCCAGGGGAAGATTTTTGGTTCGCCTATAAGCAAAACGGCATCGCCTATCCAAGAGGTGATGGAAGCCCGAGCTGGAGCGCAATAACTGCACCAGAGCGAAAGAAACCAGACTATTGGAAGGGCAAAGTCAGAGCTGTAGTTTCCGGAACGGGGCTTACTTTGCGAGCGGCTCCCTCAACGCAAAGTCACGGTGCTTTAGCTGGGGCTGCAATTAGACAGGTAAATAGTCTAGGACAGAACGCAGACTTAGTTCTTTGTACAAATAGCATAATAGAATTTGATAGCGGGAAAGTTTTTAGCCTGAAGATTGGCTCTAAGTTTTTCAAAATGGCGGAATGCTCCTTTGTACCGAGTGCTTCCGGCGCTGCAACCGGTTTGAAAAGCCACTCCACTCCTGTGCCCGCCACTTTTTGGGCTTGTGTTGAAAAACCTTATGTTCAATTGCAAGGCTTGGTTCCGACTGAGTTTGATAAGATTGTGCCGATGGATACGGCAATTAAGGCAGGCGACACAATTGGTTTTCTTGGTTTAAATGAAACATTGGCAGGTCCAGATGGTGGAGTTTCGAGAAGTTATCAAGTTCACGTGGAGATTTTCTCGGCTGATCCTAAAATTGAGGATTTTCTAAAAAATAAAGCAAATGTGAAACAGGGGAAACAATACCTACATTTGCCAGCGAATACGAACTTAAGAAGCAAGCCACCGCAAACCGGAGTGGTGACGATTTCTAATGAAAGCTTTGTAGAGCTTGGAAAGGCCGTTCTATATAAGGACACTGAAGAATGGTATGAAATAACTATAATTGATAACGCAGAAAGCAAAACCGGCTTGCTCAAAAAAGAAGGCGCGAAGCTCCTCAGTCAACACGATTGGGAAAAACTAGGTTTTCGTGTTGTTAAGGAGTCGAATTCAAATTCCGATGGTTTTCTGGATCCCGGAGATATGCCGGATTTTTTTCAAGCCTTATATAAGGATTTGGATAAGTTTGGTAATAAGGATCAAAAAGTCACCCCCGAAGATTTTCCAATTGCGCTTAAGAATGTAGAGTTTAGAAACCACTGGTCAAAGCTTATTGCTTATCACCCAACAGAGTGGAGGTCTAAGTCTGATTCTGCCAAGTGGGCACGGCTAGATACGTTGCTCGAGGGGAATCCGTCTGTTTTAAAGCACGAGAAAGAACGGATAGATAGCTTAATATTTTGGGATGATCCGGTTACGCAGTCTAAAGGCGTGGGCGATGGAAATGTATGGCATTTTCATCCAATTGCTATGATCGGAAATATGATGCCTTCGTCGGGCACCAATATGTGCAAGAAGTGTGGCAGTAATATCGCGTTAACTAATGCATTGATGCGAAGCATTTGTCCATCCTCTGTAGCGGATACATTTATCAGTGAATTTGTTACGGTGGCGAACGAGCTTTTCCCCAAGTATGGTGTGAATACCTGTTCTCAGGTTTTCCATATAATGGGGCAGGGTAAGCACGAAACTTTTCAATTTTCTGCTTTCAGAGAGAGTCTAAATTATACTCGCCGTAGTTATACTGCCGAAAAACTCTATAGAATGGCACCGACCGCTATTAATGATGGTTTTGCAAGGCTGGGAATGTCACTAACCAGAGAGGAAAAACTTGAGTATATAGATCAGCATTTGATTGAAAACGATCCAGCGTACGGTAAACATAGCTTTGGTAGCAATCAGTACCCTCATAACGACTACAGGGGTAGAGGTCTTCTTCATTTGACTCACTATGCTAACTATCGTGAATGCGCTGTGGCGATAGGTGTGAATATCGATGCTAATCCAAACCTGGCACAAGACAATATGAAAGTCGCAATAGAGTCTGGTCTGTGGTTTTGGAAGTCGAAAGGTATCGGTGCGCTTGCGGATGCTAGCTCATCTGATATAGATGCCAAGATTAAGTCTGTAACTAGGGTTATCAACTCTGGGCTGAAAGAGCTTGATAAACGAGAGAAGTACACGAAAGAGATTGCTGAAAAATTTAAGGCTGGATTTGGAGGCTGTTCGTTATGAGAGCTTTGTTTAAGTCGGGATTTCTAATTTCATTTTGTCTGTATTCGGTAGCTTCATTTGCTTGCGATGTCCCTGAGAGTCAAGCTTACCATTCGATCTCAACAAAAGACGGTGCGATTGTTTTTGATCTGGTTCCCATAGAGGGTGAGGCGAGTAGTGACGGATCAAACAGTCAAATGGGTATAGATGTTAACTATATTGATTGTGCGAGTAGGGCTAAGACATTGGTCGGGCAGTTACCGTATTTGGCAGATACAGGACAAGTCCGTGCGGCTTTTTTTGCTGATGTAAAAGGCGGCTCTGAAAGTGAACTATTTGTAATTCACAGTGTGGGAATACATTCTGATACCGGAGTTAAGTACTCTGGCGAGTACTACAGTGTGCATGTTTACAAAAAGAGCGATGATGGTTACTCAAGGGATGAGCGGATTTCCAAGTATTTTGGTGAGGGTGGGGATATATTGACGGATGACTATAAGGGGTTTTTGTACGTGTTTCCTTACAAGGATCAATTATCTGTCAGTAATAAACTTGCTACCACGGCTTTTTCTAAATGGAATGACGGTATTCCTGTTCAGCTGACGATAAACAAAAAAGCCAAAATTTATAGTTCTCCGGTTTTTGACGATGTCACTCGTATGTATCTGATCGCTGGGGACAAGGTCCAGCAGGAAGCTGTTGAGGCTGGCTGGCTCTCGGTTATGTTCAAAACACCAAAAGGTAAAGAAATTCGCGGATGGATCTTATGTGGTGATGCGGATGGATGCTGATATCACGGGACTATGAACAGGGCAAAAAATTAGGGTTTGAATGGCGAGGGAAATGACCGCCGCCAAGCAATCCGTTTTGCAAAGCGCGAAGCGTGATGACCTGAATGAATCAAGGATTAAACACAGTGAAGCGTTTTTTTTTTGCGTTTATCGGCGGGTTTTTGCTGCCGGCTTCGGCGGTGTATGCGCAGGATGGCTGCACTCAGGTTACTTCGAGTCTGGAAATGGTGCCCTGTTCCGAATCGGCAATGAAGGCTGCCGATACGCAGCTGAACGTCAGCTATAAGCAATTGATGGCGCGGCTTGAGTCTGACTATCGAGCGGATCCGGCATTGGGCGCGGAGTACGCGGCGAAGGTTAAAGAGTCGCAACGTGCGTGGCTGAAATTGCGCGATGCGAATTGTCCGTTGGAGGCATTCGAGATCGAGACGGGAATGCCAGCGCATGTGGTCACGGTCAACTCGTGCATCGCCAGAATGAGTCGCGAGCGCTCGGCGTACCTGGACAAGATCGTTCCTGCTCTTGCATCCGACAAGAGCACTTCGACGGCGCCGGCCAACGGCGCTTGTCCTTCGGAGGAATTCCCTGCTTTCCTGACAGCGTTTTCCGCCAGCAGTGAATCACAGCGCCGTCTCACTGCGATGACGGTCAAGTCACTAGTGTTGAAGCCGGTTGCAGGCAAGGACGGTAGTACCTTTGAGCCTTCGACCTCGGGTGTCAGCGGAGCTTCTTTCACCTACCCGCTGATGGCCGCCATCACACCCGGCAAGACACCTGGAGTCGAGATTGAAGAGGTCGATGACAGTCACGTCAACGTGGTCGATAAGCGGGCGGGCAACAGCAATGTAAAAATCTTCAATTTCTCTCGTCAGGCGTGCTGGGTGCTTGAAGGCGTTGAAGACTGGTCGATCAGCGAGAAGGATCTTGTCGCAACACGTAACCCGGCAATGAGCCGTGCCGAGAACTTCTGTGATCAACGTGCCGAGGCTTTGGGAGGGCTGGGTTCGCTTGAGCAATACCGTCTGACTGCGGAATTGTTAGAAGCGTCCCTGGAAAATTATGTCTGTGCGGCAGAATCGGGTGACCCTGAGGCGAGTCTATCAGCGGCAAGCTTGAGTCTTTCGCAGATGGCATCTCAGTTGGAAACCAGCAAGGTTGAGGCGTTGTTCAAAGCGGCCTCGAAAATACCGAGTGGTGCGTTGGGCTATGCCACGTTTCTTTGCTCAGGAAACTCCACCGACTATAACGGTCCTTGCCTCCATCCCAAGCAGGCAGAAGAGCAGGTCATTCGGGCGATTACCATGGGCTCCAAGGAAGCGATGTTTTATCTGGCATCTACTTTTGAGGGTGGCGAGTTGGGAACGAAGGATATGTCCCGGGCGCTAGCCTGTTATCAAATGGCGGCTGACAAAGGTTATCGGTCGGGCGTCGACAGTGTGGCGCGATTGAAGTCGCAAGTTCCAGAGCCGATCAAGGCGAGCCATTGCATTTGAAACTCGAAGCGCGGATGTGTCGCGATTCTTTGCCGTTAAATTCCAAGTGAGTGGAACTGTGCCTGACTTGTCGATACCGGGTTTCGTAAGGCCTCGATTTCTGCGGGTATTGCTGATCGGCGTTGCTACTTTCGCGCAGGCCAGTCATGCCGCCGCAAGTGTTGTCTCGGTGGGCAATGCGTCGGGTCAGTCGCAGATCGCGCAAGGCCCAACCGAAGTTGCGGTCGACATGACACCTTGCCGGTTCTCAATGACGCTCTCGAAAGATCAATGGTTGCAGTTCAATACACCTGATCTGGTATTCATTGCGGCCAAACAAGTGCCTGAAACCTCTAGCGCTCCGCGTTTATCGCAAGCGCAGACCTCGACGGGTTATGAGTGGAGTTTCGAAAAGCCCACAAACCTGAGCCAGCCCTGGTTCGGTGTCATGTGTGAAAACACCAACAACTTTTCCGCGCTCACCACTCAGAAGCCGCCGCTTGATGACGCGATTGAGTTGCAACTAGTGCGAGAGAGTAACGACCTTAAATGCCCGGCGACCCTGACCGATCATGGTTGGGAGCCGACGTTGTTGGCCGGTGATCCGCAATCCTTCACTTTCGAATCCCTGCAGAGCGCAAGTTCATCAGGATTCGTCATTGGTTACCACGGCAAGAATCCACGTCAGTTCAGCCGTATCACCTTCTGCTTGATGCATAACGAACAGGTGCTGATCGGTTCGGCAGAATCGGGTTCATCAACCTCATTGGCGATCAGCGCCGAAGGCTTTGAACAAATCAAAACAGCGGTGCGCAGCATGGCTTTTTAGTAAGCCTGCGAAGACCGAACGGAGTTACAGCGTGAAAGGATGTTCAGTTCTACTCGGTGGCCTTCTGGCCATTGCCGCGTCCGTGGCTTTCGCACCACACGCGTTTGCAGCACCCCAAGTCCTCAAGGAAATCCCGGCAAGCCTATTGGGGGATGGGTCACGGCAAAACGTGTTCGTTCTGGCGGGAGGCGCGGACGAGGCATCCAACCGGTTGTTGATCGCGCCGGTGCAAGCACGTAATGAGGACATATTGCTCGATACGTCCAAGGCTTTGCCGCTGACGAAGAGTCAGTACTCGTCTGATCTTCTGGATAGTTTTAGCGTGCGGGTTTTCAACGGCCGGCCTGGAGCCATGACGGTTGTGGATCCGCAAGAGGAAGAGGTTCTGGTCAAACAGCGGTTCGTTGAGGCAGGGGACTACATTGCGCTGGTGACCAACGAAGAAGACAACGCTGTTTATAACTTCAATCTTTTGTTCACCTTCAATAAAGGCTCAAAGGAGTTTGAGCTGAAGAAAGTGCTGCAAGTGGTCAATAACCACTACTGCGATCGCTCGCTTGTGAGCGTAGCGGAGCTGCCGATTGAGACGTTGGGCCCAACCACTCTGGCTTCATTCAACGGCCTTGAAGCGCTTGAAAAGTTGTGGGCTGCAAACGTTGGCAGCCCTCAGGGCGGTTATAAAAAACTGATGACTGTCGGTTCGGCTGACCTGCTGGATAGAGCGCTGGCAGCCTATCGAAAGGGCGATAGCAGCTCGTTCAAGGAGGTTATGAGTTATATGTTGATGGGATATGACTCGCATAGCGCCTGCTCTCCGGAAAGTTATATCGTCGGAAAGTACTTCTTCTCGCAGCAACCTGGTTGGTCCAACGATGTCGGTTTTCTGCTGGGCGAGGCGGGTTATTACACGGAGTCTATCCAGTTACTGAATGCGGTGATTGCCCACAACCCGGAACGGACGGTGGCTTACCTGAATCTCGCAGACAGCTATTGGGCCATAAACGATAAAGAGCGGGCGGTGCCGGCGTACAAGCAATATGCATCGCGTATGTCGGACGCGGGAAAGGCTTCGAAGATTCCCGCTCGGGTTGCTGAGCGCAGTGCCGGAGTATCCGGATCATGATCAAACTCAAGGCGTTCTTTGGGCTGATCGCAGGTGTTTCTTTGACTGCTTTGCTGGTTCCTGCGCATGCCCAGGAAACCTGCAATCCCGACAGCTTTTCCAATCCCGATTTGGTCATTTGCGGTCAGCAGACTTTCAAGAAAGTCGACGCAGTGTTGAATGAGCAATACAAGAAAACGCTGGTCAGTTTGGCGCCCGCCGACAAGAAGCAACTGACTGACGTGCAAAAGAAGTGGGTGCGCTTCAAAGAGGCGTATTGCGAGGATATTTATCAGTCGGCCTTGCCCGGTGCAGAGGCGCCCATCGAAAAGCTTGGGTGCCTGGTGCAAACAACCAATGCCCGGCTGGGGGAATTGGTTGCTCTGCAGACTGGGTTACCCCTGGACGGTTTTATAAAGCTGCATCGGCCATGGCGGGGCAGGATCGAGAAAAAGGTCTGGTTGCTTCGATGGAGCGATTGGGGGGTGACAACTTCGATGATCCGTTGTGGCGGCAATACGTCGATGGGCACTGTGAAATGAGTGAGCGCGTGTTCCGGGAGGACATCGCTAACTGCGCAGTGCGAATGCGTTTTCAGTTGCCTCTGAATCGTTGAAGGAATGATCAGATTGAAGTCACTGCGAGTTTTATCTGCTGCACTGTTTGTTCTCTTTCCTATGGCGGCGCACAGTGAGGTCTCGACGGAGATTTATTGCTTCCGTTCGCAAGAAAGCGCCAAAAGCATCAATTTCGAACTCAGAACTTATTACGACTCCTTCTCCAAATGGAGCGGAGCGGCTGTCAGGTACAGCAAGTCAAAGAAGGCCATTTCTCTGGTGTATCGGAATACCGAGCAAGAAATTCTGGCAGAGGATCGTCCGTATCAGTTCACTACGACTTGGGTTGAGGTATCGGAGGGCGCGCTGACGGGTGAGTATGAAATGGTGAGTCAGGGTGCCCGGGTCTATGGCATGACTTATACGAACTACAAAACCGGGAAGAAGTACTCCTTCGAACACGATTTCAGTATGGATTTCTCATCGGAGACGGGCTGTCAGTGGTGAGGAATTGGTCAGTTGGAAAAGGGGACTCATCGTCCCCTTTTTTCCGCCCGCGATTCAGCTACGGCTTGGCCTGATACTCCCGAAACTCAATGTGATCGAGCGTGCCTTCCACCATCAACCGCACGCCGTCCGCCATTCTGCTCAGGCCCAGTGCCATCGAGCGGCGGGGGCCGTCGAGGTCGTCGGCCAGGTGGGCGGCGAAGGCGCTGATGGACAGGAGGTCTTCGGAGGCGTTGGCCATGAGGGCTTCGGCGTCGGCGTTGGGGCAGAGGGCGAACAGGCCACCCAGGCGTTTTGGGCGTGGGGCGCTGGGTTTGAAATGGTGGTCGAGGGCGCGTTCGGCGGCTTCGTGGAGTTTCTTCGAGTCTGGGAATTCGTAAGGGGAAACTTCTTCGTCAGTGAAGGTTGGGTCGATCATCGGTGTAAATCCTTTTGAGTTGGAAAGATTTGCTCCGGTTTTCGGACTTGCACATCCGGTCACCGATTTTGCGGTGACACACAGAGGCTATCGACGATGGTCCAGCCTGCCTAGTTCATGGACAGCACCGCAGTTTGAAGGACATTTCCCAAGGATTTGCGGGTTAGAGGAACAAGAAACCATTGCTATCGGCAGCTCCTACAGGAATGTGTTTCTTCAGGTGTAGGACGGGGGGATGGTGTGACGCGGAGCGTCACGGGAGGCATTCCCACGCGGAGCGTGGGAACGATCAGGCTCAAGGGTTTGGAAGCGTGACTTGGTAGTCATCATGCGAGAAAAGACCTGCATCGTCTTCTATCAATCCAGGATAGTGGCGAATCCATCCGAATCCCTTACACTCCCCCAGCCGTTCATTTTCCTTTTGAGGCTGTGCGCATGAAATTTCGTTTTCTTCTGTGGATGCTGGGTCTGTTGATGGGGAAGGCCAGTCGGACAAATCCTGCGTTCCAGCAGCAGTTGGGTGACAAGGATCTGGTGTTTCAGCTGCAGACTCTGGACGGGAAGGTGGCGCGGCATTTCGTGGTGAAGGACCAGCGCATTACCAGCAAGTCTGGTGTGGTGGCGGAGCCGGCGTTTGCGATTGCGTTCAAGGACGCGGCGTTCGGGTTTGCCACGATGCAGGCGAAGAACAAGCAACTGGCGTTCATGCAGGGGATTCAGGACAAGTCGATTCAGCTCAAGGGCAACCCGGCGCTGGTCATGTGGTTTCAGGGGTTGATGAAGTATTTGAAGCCTAGGAAGGCCAAGCCGAAGTCATAGGTCTTGCAGGTAGTTTGCCGGGAAGGTCCAGCGTTTTCAGCTGTCCGGTTCAGGGGGCTCGGCGTCCAGTGGCTGGCCCCGGTACGTCTTGTAGATCTGCTGGACTTTCGGGTTGTCCAGCTTCTCGTAAGCGATGTCTTCCTTGTCCAGGCCATCCAGGCCTCTGATGCCACTGATGGTCTCTGGCCATTCGTCACGACTGGATATATCGACTACGAACGGGTTGAGGTAGTTATCGAGATGCCTTTCGCGAGGTTCTCGGATCTCGTCGCTGAGTGCCCGCAAGTAGTCGTCTTTGTTTGTTCTTGACCAGTCGATGGCGAACCCGGCTCGATAACAGAGTTCCATGAAGACCAATAGAATCGCGCGTCCATTGCCGTCCAGGAAGGGGTGTGCGAAAGCCAGTTGGCCCATCACTCCACCGGGATGGTCTCTGAAGCGTTTTTTGTCTGATGCGAGCTTGAGCGCATAGTCGACAGACATTTTGATGGAGTCCGGGCGCTCGAAGACGGTGCTGCGAGGGTCGTCGAGAGAGCCCTTGAAGACTGCCAGGTGAGGGACAAGCTCGTTCCGGTCTTTTCCTGCCCAGTGATAGAAGCCGGAGAACAGGATTTCGTGAACCTTGAGTACAGTCTGGTAATCGATTGGCTTTTTCTTGGCCAGATAGGCAAGCGCCTCTTCGATACTCAATTCGAACGAAAGATGCTCTGACTCTTTTACTTCAACGGGATCTTTCAGTTGCAGCGAGTTTTGAAGATATCCAGCCTTGTCGAAGTCGCCGAATGGATCAAAAGTCATGCGCTACGTTTCTGTGCGCGCCTTTCTTGAAGATAGCGCCCTTGGAGCGCCAGGATTTCAGATTTGCTCAGAACGCCTTTTCGCTTGAGATTGACGAGCAACTGTTCGATGCCATCCAGCTCGACGACATCGCCAGACAAGCGGGTAATCCCCACGGCCATACGACTCATGCCGTCACGACTGGCTGTAACCTTGTTGTCTTTGGCAAGCTTGCGCACTTCGCTCGCAACGCTGACAGCATCTGTTTGGGTCATCGGAAATTCCTCTGAATGCCGTCAAATCATAGCAGGGCGCTTGTTTGCTGTCGTTGCTGGCAAAGTGGCCGAAATCTGTGGAGCCAGGGCCCAATCTGCAATCAAAACAGGCCCTGGTTGACGTTCCGAAGAATGCTTTAAGCCTGGCTGAACTGCGAAGCCAGTTCACGCAGCAGGACTTCGGCTTCCAGGACTTTGCTGACCACATCATTGGCCTTGTCACGAGTCAGGCCAACGCGTTCCAGCAGCGCATCCGGGATGTCTTCATCCGGGCCGGAGCCGATCCCGCGACTGCGCAGCAGGCGCACGGCCAGGCAGACGAGGTTCGGGTATTCGGCGTAGGCGCCGTCGTAGTTCGGGTCGTGCTGGAAGCGCAGGGCGGTGGCCAGTTCGTCCGGCATGTCCCAGTAGCGCATCAGCCAGGAGCCGATCTGTTCACGACTGATGCCCAGCAGGTGTTGCTCGACATAGCTGTGGCACAGGTGCGGGTTGACCTCCAGGTGGCGGCAGATCAGCGAGAAGTGCGGCGGGAACACGTGGGCCAGCAGCAGGTAGCCGAAGTTGTGCAGGAGGCCGGCGAGGTAGGTCAGGCCGGATTCCGGGCGCTGGGCACGCGGCATGGCGCGGGTCAGGCCTTCGATGACGGCGGCGGTGTAGATCGACTGTTGCCAGTACGGCGTGGTGTGTTGCGGGTGATCCTTGGGCAGGCTCAGGGTCTTGCCGAGGGCCAGGCCCAGCGCCAGGTTGATCACCAGGTCGAAGCCCAGCACGCGGACGATCGCGTCTTCCACCGAACGGATCTTGCCCGGCGAGGCGTAGTACGGCGACGCCGCCCAGCTCACCACTTGCGCGGCCAGTGCCGGGTCGGTTTCGACCACGCCGGTGATGTCGTCGATGGTGGCGTTCGGGTCGACGCGCAGCTTGATGATTTTTTGTGCGGTTTCGGCCAGCGGCGGAATTTCGATGGTCGCTTCCAGACGCTGCTGGATGCGTCGCGCGGTGAACGCCTGCACGGCCTGGGTGATTTCCTCGCGGTCATCGTCCGGGCGGTCGAGGTTCGGGCGGATGCTGCTCAGGGCTTCGCCAAAGTTGGCGGCGCTGGCCTTGGTCAGCATGGTCTTGAAGTCTTCGCTGGCGATTTCCAGCAGCAGGCCCGGCTCGCCGGAGTTGATCAGCAACTTCGGCTCGCGCAGCAGGCCTTCTTCGTAGAGGCACGGCGAACTGGTCAGCGCCGGCAGGCCCGGCAGCAGGCTCAGGCTGTGTTTGCCGAGCATCTTTTCCAGGCGTTCGGTGGACACGGCGGTCAGGCGACGGCCCGTCAGCTCGGCGAGGCGGTTGAGATCCAGCAACTGGCTCTGTGGAAACAGCACCATCAGCGCACCGACCGCGTCGTCCAGCAACACCGCCTGCACTTTGCGCGAGGCGTTGAGGCCGTGGTGGTCGAGCACTTCTTCGTAGGCGACGCCCAGCTTGTTGAGCAGCAGCCGAATAACAGACGGAGCGTGCGGGGATTCGGGGGCGAGAGCAGCTTCGGTCATGGTCTGTATCCGTTTTTGAAACAATTGCAGGAGTATAACCAGCTTGGTTGGAACGAGCTGTCAGAAACTGCGACGGTGCTCACACTTGGCCGTATTGCTGCCCGTGTCGCAGCCAGCGGTCGAGCAACGGGCTGACGTGGGTGGGCCAGCGTTCTAGCAAAGCCTGGGCGGCATCGCGCACGGCGGGCAGCAGATCGGCGTCGCGCATCAGGTCGGCGACCTTGAATTGCAGCAGGCCGGTCTGGCGGGTGCCGAGCATTTCGCCGGGGCCGCGCAGTTCGAGGTCTTTTTCGGCGATGACGAAACCGTCGTTGGTCTCGCGCATGATGCCCAGGCGCTGGCGGCCGATTTGCGACAGCGGCGGATGGTAGAGCAGCACGCAATGGCTGACCGCGCTGCCCCGGCCGACGCGACCGCGCAACTGGTGCAGTTGCGCAAGGCCCAGGCGCTCGGGGTTTTCGATGATCATCAGGCTGGCGTTGGGCACGTCGACACCGACTTCGATCACGGTGGTGGCGACCAGCAGTTGCAGGTTGCCGGCCTTGAATTCGGCCATGACGGCGGCTTTCTCGGCGGGTTTCATGCGGCCGTGGATCAGCCCGACCTTCAGTTCGCCGAGGGCGGCGGTCAGGTCTTCAAACGTGGTTTCGGCGGCCTGGCAGGTCAGCTCTTCGGACTCTTCGATCAGCGTGCACACCCAATAGGCCTGACGGCCCTCGGCGCAGGCGCTGCGTACCCGCTCGATGACTTCGACGCGACGGGTGTCGGTGACCAGCACGGTGTTGACCGGGGTTCGGCCGGGCGGCAGTTCGTCGAGGATCGAGGTGTCGAGGTCGGCGTAGGCGCTCATCGCCAGTGTTCGCGGAATCGGCGTGGCGGTCATGATCAGTTGATGCGGGCACATGCGCCCGCCGACGCCTTTCTGCCGCAGCGCCAGACGTTGCTGCACGCCGAAGCGGTGTTGTTCGTCGATGATCACCAGCGCGAGATTCTTGAACTGCACTTCGTCCTGGAACAGCGCGTGGGTGCCGACCACCATCGGCGTGCCGCTGGCGATCTGTTCCAGCGCGGCGACGCGGTTCTTGCCCTTGAGCTTGCCGGCCAGCCACGCCACGTCGATGCCCAGCGGTTCGAGCCAGCGTTTGAAGGTGATGAAGTGCTGCTCGGCGAGGATCTCGGTCGGCGCCATCAGCGCGACCTGGTAGCCAGCCTCCAGCGCTTGCAGCGCGGCGAGGGCGGCGACCACGGTTTTACCCGCGCCGACGTCGCCCTGAATCAATCGCAGCATCGGTTCGTGCTGGCTGAGGTCGTAGGCGATTTCGTTGCCGACCCGCTGTTGCGCGCCGGTCGGATTGAAGCCGAGGTTGGCCAGGTATTTCGCCGGCAGCTTGGTGGCTTTCGGCATCGCCGGCGCGCGCAGGGAGCGCATGCTTTCGCGCAGGCGCTGCTGCGATAGCTGGTGAGTCAGCAGTTCCTCGAAAGCGAGGCGATGCTGGGCCCAGTGATGGCCGAGGGCGAGTTCGTCGACGTCGGCATCGGCGGGCGGGTTGTGCAGGTAGCGGATCGCGTCGGCCAGCGGCGCCAGTTGATAGTCGCGGGCCAGTTCGGTCGGCAGCCAGTCGGGCAGGGTGGATGGCTTGAGCAGGGTCAGGGTCTGCATGCACAACTGGCGCAGACGCGCCTGTGTCAGGCCTTCGGTCAGCGGGTAGACCGGGGTCAGGGTTTCATCCACCGGTGGCGGTTCGTCGCCGTTGATGGCGCGGTATTCCGGGTGGTAGATCTCCAGCCCCGAGGCGCCGGGCCGGGCTTCACCGTAGCAGCGAATCCGCGTGCCGCGCTTGAGGCCTTCTTTCTGCGCGTTGCTGAAGTGGTAGAAGCGCAGGCTCAGTCCGCCGGTGCCGTCCTGCAAACGCACGACGAGGCTGCGACGCCGGCCCATGACCACGTCGGCGCCGCTGACGGTGCCTTCGACCACGGCGTCCTGTCCCGGCCGCAACGCGCCGATCGGCACCACGCGGGTGCGATCCTGATAACGCAGCGGCAGGTGGAACAGCACGTCCTGGAGGTTTTCCAGACCGACCTTGGCCAGTTTCTCGGCCATGGCTTCACCGACACCCTTGAGTGCGGTGACCGAGACCTGCGACAGCTCCGTCATGACGCTGGCTTAACCGGCCGTGACCGGCGCGGCAGGCTTGGCGACCGAGCACAGGCGTATGGAGTCGGCGAGGATCTCGATGGCTTTCGGCCGTGGGAAGCTCGCACGCCAGGCGATGGCCACGGTGCGGAACGGCACCGGTGCCGACAGCGGGCGCACTTCGATCACGCCGGGGGCGTAGTGGTGGCTGTCCACCGCTGACAGCGGCAGGATCGAGATGCCCAGACCGGACGCGACCATGTGGCGAATGGTTTCCAGTGAGCTGGATTCGACCGTGGTGTGCTTGGCGCCGTCGTTGCCCTTGGTCAGGGTCGGGCAGGCTTCCAGCACTTGATCGCGGAAGCAGTGGCCTTCGCCGAGCAGCAGCAGGCTCTTGTCGTTGAGCAGCGCGGCGTCGATGGATTCTTTCTGGGTCCACGGGTGCTGGGCCGGCATCAGGACGTAGAACGGCTCGTCGTAGAGTTGCAGGGTCAGCACGTCGGCTTCGTTGAACGGCAGGGCGATGATGATCGCGTCCAGCTCGCCGTTGCGCAGTTTGTCGCGCAGCACGTGGGTGAAGTTTTCTTCGATGTACAACGGCATCTGCGGGGCGACCCGGTGCAGTTGTGGAATCAGGTGCGGGAACAGGTACGGGCCGACGGTGTAGATCGCGCCGACTTTCAGCGGGGCGGTCAGCTGGTTCTTGCCGGCCTGGGCCAGTTCGCGGATGCCCTGGGCCTGCTCCAGCACTTTCTGCGCCTGGGCGACGATGCCTTCACCGACCGGGGTCAGGCGCACGGCGCTTTTGCTGCGCTCGAAAATCAGCACACCGAGTTCGTCTTCAAGCTTTTTCACGCCCACCGACAGGGTCGGCTGGCTGACGTGGCAACGCTCGGCCGCGTGGCCGAAATGCTGCTCTTGGGCGAGGGTAACGATGTAGCGTAATTCTGTGAGAGTCATAGCAAGCGTCCATGAAGATGCGGGCCAAGCATACCGGCTGCAATCGATAGACGCACGTTATCAGACTGAGTGATGAATGCGACACCGGGCAATGCCGGTTTGCCGTGGATGGATAAGCGAAAGGCACCTTTCGGTGCCTTTTGGGCTGGATCAGGCCGGGCTTCGCGAGTGCGAATCAGCGGCGGCGCTCCAGCGAGTACACAAACGGCGCAACGATTTCGATCGCGCCATTGGTCAGCATGTCCGCCGGTGGCTTGGGCAGCGGCTGGGCGCGGCGGATCATTTCCAGGGTGGCCCGGTCCAGATCGGCGTTGCCGGAGCGGCTCACCAGTTCGAACGACAGCACGTTGCCTTCGCCATCAACCACGAAACGCAACCGGTTCAAGCCTTCCTTGCCCCGTGCCTGAGCGCTGGCCGGGTACTTCTTGTACTTGGCCAGATGCGCGAGCAGGGTGCCTTGCCAGCTGGCCTTGGCGGCCAATTGTGCAGGCGACGGGCCCGGTGCAGGCTGGGCGGATTTCTCCGTCGGGGCCTGAGTCGGCTGGGTATCGGCCGGCTTCTCTTCGGACGGTTTCTCCTTCGGCGGATCGGGCAGTTTCTTCTCGATCGGCTTCGGCGGTTTGGGTTTCGGCTTGGGCTTGGGGTTGGGCACCGCGATCTCGGCTTTCGGCGCTTCGGCCAGTTTCGGGATCGGCAGTTCCTCAGCCGGAGCCGGTGGCTGCGGTGGCGTGACGACTTTCGGCGGTGCGGGCGGTGGCGGGGCCGGAACCGGTGCCAGCTCGACCATCATTGCCTGCGGCGGCAATTCGATGGGCGGGCGGACGTTCCAGTTCAGCGCCAGCGCGATGGCCAGCGCGTGAACACCCAGCACCACGGCCAGGCTACCGCTGTAACGCGTCAGCTTATGGCGCGTGGTGATCATTTCTTGACTGCGCTCTCGAGTCCGACCAGACCGACCTTCAGGTAACCGGCAGCGCGCAGGTTATCCATCACGCTCATCAGGTCGCCGTAATCCACACCTTTGTCGGCCTGGAAGAAGATCGTCGTGTCTTTCTTGCCCTGGGTCTTGGCGTCAAGGACGGCGCCGAGGGTTTCGGCTTTCACTTCGTCATCGCCAATGAACAGGCGCTGGTCAGCCTTCACGCTGAGGAACACCGGTTTCTCCGGCCGCGGCGCCGGTTTGGCGGTCGAGGCAGGCAGGTCAACCTTGATGTCCACGGTGGCCAGCGGCGCGGCCACCATGAAGATGATCAACAGCACCAGCATCACGTCGATGAACGGCGTGACGTTGATTTCGTGGTTCTCGGCCAGATCGTCGTCTGCGCCTTCTTTCAAATGCAGGCCCATGGCCGATTACCCCACTTTCACCATGTGCGGTTGCGAGCTGTTGCGCTCAGGCTGGTGGTCGAGGTCGCGGCTGACCAGCAGCAGCACCTGAGCCGACGCATCGGACACCTGAGCCTTGTAACCGGCGATGGAGCGGGCAAAGACGTTGTAGATGACCACGGCAGGAATCGCGGCCACCAGACCCAGTGCGGTAGCCAGCAGCGCTTCAGCGATACCCGGTGCTACGACGGCAAGGTTGGTGGTCTGGGTTTTGGCGATGCCGATGAAGCTGTTCATGATGCCCCACACGGTACCGAACAGGCCGACGAACGGTGCGGTGGAACCGATGGTGGCGAGGACGCCGGTGCCGCTGCTCATGTTGCGGCCACAGGCTGCGACCAGGCGCTCGAGGCGGAAGCTGACGCGTTCCTTGATGCCTTCTTTCTCGCGGGCGTTGGTCGACAGGCGCATTTCTTCCAGCGCGTCGTGTACCAGCAGGTTGGCGAGGGTGCCTTCCTTCGCGGCGGTGGCGCTGGCCTCTTTGAGCGTGGCGGCTTTTTTCAGGGCGGCAATCTCGCCGCGCAGACGACGCTTGGCGCCCATCAGCTCGAAGCCCTTGGCGATCCAGATGGTCCAGGTGATGATCGAGGCGATGGCCAGACCGATCATCACGGCTTTAACGATGACGTCGGCGTTCTGGTACATGCCCCATGGCGACAGGTCGTGGGCCATGCCCAGGGTGTTGTCGGCTTCAAGGACTTCCGGCGCGTCGGCGGCGCTGGCGTCTACGGCCTGCACCGGATCGGTCGCGGCAGGTGCAGCAGCCGGAGCGCTTTGCTCGGTGGCGGCTGGCGCGGCCGGGGCTTGTGCGTCAGCGAAGGCGGCGGCTGGCGCCAGCATCAGGCTGACCAGCAGGGCAGCCACGGCGCTCCAGGCGCGAGGTCGGTTGGTTGGCGAAGCGGAGTTTTGAATGCGTGTCATGCTGGCCGGACCTGAGATAGAAAAACGGTGATGCTCTTCCAGGCCTCGTGAGGCCGAGAACAAAAGTGGCGTGCATTATTGCAAGTAATTCTTGTTAACAAAAGTAATAGAGTTGCTTTTTTTCCTTGATTGCTAGCCGCTCGTCCCTTGCCGAGGCTAGTCTGTCGCTTTCCGATGGGAGATTTTTGATGTCCGCGCCTTCTGTTTTGATCGCCGGTTGTGGTGATGTCGGCAGTCGTCTGGCCACGCAATTGCTGGCTGCCGGCTTCCAGGTCTACGGCCTGCGCCGTGATATTTCACGTTTGCCGGACGGCGTTATCGGTGTGGCCGGTGACTTGTTCAATGAGGATTGCCCCGAGACGTGGCCGGTGGGCGCTATCGATTACCTGGTGTATAGCGCGGCGGCTACTGATCACGATGAAGCCGGTTATCGCGCGGCTTATGTGCAGGGTTTGCAGCATGTGCTGGGTTGGCTGAACGATTACGGTCAGGAGCCTGAGCGGTTGCTGTTTGTTTCCAGCAGCAGTGTTTATGGCCAGCAGAACGGCGAATGGGTCGATGAAAAGTCCGAAACCGTCGCTGCGGGTTATTCCGGTCGGGTGATGCTGGAGGCCGAGCAGGTTGCGCTCAACAGCGGCATTCCTGCGAGCATCGTGCGCCTGACGGGTATTTATGGCCCTGGTCGTGAATGGCTGCTGACCCAGGTGCGTCGGGGTTATCGCGTGGCGGTCGATCCGCCGCTGTATGGCAATCGCATCCATGCCGATGACGCGGCGGGGTTGATGGCGTTTCTGCTGGAAGCGGCTCGCAGAGGCGGGGCGCTGGATGACATCTATATCGGCGTGGACGATGCGCCGGCGCCGCTGGCCGAGGTGGTAGCGTGGCTGCGTGAGTATCTGGGTGTCACCGAGTGGTCGGAAGACGAGAGCGTGCGTCGCACCGGCAGCAAACGTTGCAGCAATGCCCGGGCGAAGGCGCTGGGATGGGTGCCGAAGTATCCGAGTTATCGCGAGGGGTATGCCGCGATTCTTGAGGGGCGCTGCTGATCTTCAGGCGTAAAAAAGGCGGGAGCAAATGCTTGCTCCCGCCTTTTTTGTCTCAAGCGCCGATCACTGCTTCTCGAGCAACCACTTGCGTTCACCCGGGGTGAACTGCGGTTGTTCGTCCGCCAGTGCCGTGTTCACGGCCTGCAGGATTTCCAGCTCTTTGCCCTTGCGAACAAAGATCCAGTTGTTGCCCTGGCCGTTCTGCTGCAACCACATGCTGTCGTTGCCGCTGCTCATCGATGCGCAATCGCCTGCGAGGCACAGCGCATAGCGGTCGGCACCCGGCAGGCCGGAGACTTGACCGTCCGCCTGGAACTGCACGGTGGCGCCTTCGCCCTGGCCGCTGGTGATCGTCCAGTTGCCGCCCAGATAAGCGGAATACAGCGCGCGTTCGAAGCTGGCGCCGATCGGTGCGCCGTCCGGCACCGGGATCTGTGCGCGGTCGAAGACTTGTTCCGGTTCATTTTCGTTGGCAGCTTGTTGCAGTTGGCCGCCGTCGCGTTTCAGCTCGCTGGCGGAGCTGCCATAGAAGTCGACTTTCCAGGCGCCGGACTGTTCGCCGAGCAAGCGACCTTCGACGTTTTCGAAACCGTTGGTGTAGCGGGCCTGACCGGCCTTGGTGTTGACGTCCCACTCCAGGTTCGGGCCGTAAGCCTGAAGCGCTTCGCGCAGGGGGCCGCCCTTGGCAGCGGCATCGATGGCGACCTGATTAATCCAGGTGCCGCTGATGTCACGGTCGGCAGGGTTGCTGGCGCAACCGCCGAGGAAAATGGCGAGCAGCGAGAGAGCAAGCGCTTTGCGCATGGTGGAATCCTTTCAAAACCTTTTCTTTACCGCAGAGCAGTCGGCGCGGCGTGAGGCCGCGCCGTGCGCATTACTCGATGACCAGAATGGCATCCATTTCAACCTGCGAACCCTTTGGCAGGGCTGCCACGCCGATGGCGGCGCGCGCCGGGTACGGCTGGTCGAAGTACTTGCCCATGATCTCGTTGACCTTGGCGAAGTGGCTCAGGTCGGTGAGGAAGATGTTCAGCTTGACGATGTCCTTGAACGAACCACCGGCGGCTTCGGCCACGGCTTTCAGGTTCTCGAACACCTGGACGGTCTGGGCTTCGAAGCCTTCGACTAGTTCCATGGTTTTTGGATCGAGGGGAATCTGACCCGACATGTAAACGGTGTTACCGGCCTTGATCGCCTGGGAGTAAGTGCCGATGGCGGCCGGGGCCTTGTCGCTGGTGATAACAGTCTTGGTCATGTATGACTCCTTGTAATGTTTAAGTTATGCACGCATGCGGGTGATGCGGATCACCCCGGTCAGGGCGCGCAGTTTCTTGATCACGCGGGCCAGGTGCACACGGTCGTGGACGCTGACCACCAACTGGACAACGCTGATGCGACCATCGCGTTCGTCCATGCTGATTTTCTCGATATTGCCGTCGGCTGCGTTGACGCTGCTGGCCAGCAGGGCGATCAGGCCGCGCTGGTGCTCCAGCTCGACGCGCAGTTCGACGTTGAATTCGCCGGTGACATCCTTGGCCCACGAGAGCTGGATGCATTTTTCCGGGTTGTGACGGATTTCGCTGATGTTGCGGCAGTTGTCCAGGTGCACGACCATGCCCTTGCCCGCCGACAGGTGACCGACAATCGGGTCGCCCGGGATCGGCGTACAGCATTTGGCATAGCTGAGAACCAGGCCTTCGGTGCCGCGAATCGCCAGCGGACCTTCCGGGCTTGGCAGTTGTTCGCCTTCGCCGAGCAGGCGGCGCGCCACGACGTAGGCCATGCGGTTGCCGAGGCCGATGTCTTCCAGCAAGTCTTCGATCAGTTCGAGGCGGTACTCGGTGAGCATCGCCTTCACACGCTCGGCCGGAATCTGTTCCAGCGCGCTGTCGAAGCCGTTGAGCACCTTGTTCAGCAGGCGTTCGCCGAGGCTGATGGATTCGGAGCGGCGTTGCAGTTTCAGCGCATGGCGGATGTGCGTCCGCGCCTTGCCGGTGACCACGAAGTTGAGCCACGCCGGGTTCGGACGTGCGCCGGGGGCGCTGACGATCTCGACCGTGGAGCCGCTTTGCAGCGGTTCGGACAGCGGTGCGAGACGACGGTTGATCCGGCAGGCGATGCAGCTGTTGCCGACGTCGGTGTGCACCGCGTAGGCGAAGTCCACAGCCGTGGAGCCTTTGGGCAGCTCCATGATCCGGCCTTTGGGCGTGAACACGTAGACCTCGTCCGGGAACAGGTCGATCTTCACGCTCTCGATGAATTCCAGCGAGTTGCCGGCGCGTTGCTGCATTTCCAGCACGCCCTTGACCCACTGACGGGCGCGGGCGTGGGTGCCTTTCGGCTGCTCGTCACCGCTGGATTTGTACAGCCAATGGGCGGCGATGCCGTTGTTGGCCATCTCTTCCATTTCACGGGTGCGGATCTGGATTTCGATCGGGACGCCGTGCATGCCGAACAGCGTGGTGTGCAGCGACTGATAGCCGTTGGCCTTGGGGATCGCGATGTAATCCTTGAAGCGCCCCGGCAACGGTTTGTACAAATTATGTACAGCACCCAGCACGCGGTAGCAGGTATCGACCTTGTCGACGATGATCCGGAACGCATAGACGTCCATGATCTCGTTGAAGGCCCGACGCTTGCCGCGCATTTTCTTGTAGATGCCGTAAAGGTGTTTCTGGCGACCGCTGACTTCACCCTGGATGCCGTCGATGGCGAGGCAGTGGCCGAGGGATTCTTCGATCTTGTTGACGATTTCCTTGCGGTTGCCCCGGGCGCGTTTGACGGCCTGGTAGATCCGCGCGGAACGCATCGGGTGCATCGCCTTGAAGCCGAGGTCTTCGAATTCGATGCGGATCGCGTGCATGCCCAGCCGGTTGGCGATGGGTGCGTAGATCTCGAGGGTTTCCTTGGCGATACGCCGGCGTTTTTCGCCGGACAGCACTTCCAGCGTGCGCATGTTGTGCAGGCGGTCGGCAAGCTTGACCAGGATCACGCGAATGTCGCGCGCCATGGCCATGGCCATCTTCTGGAAGTTTTCCGCCTGGGCTTCGGCCTTGGTCTCGAAGTTCATCTGGGTCAGTTTGCTGACCCCGTCGACCAGTTCGGCCACGGTTTCACCGAACTGCGCTTGCAGCGCTTCCTTGGCGATACCGGTGTCTTCGATCACGTCATGCAGCATCGCAGCCATCAGGCTCTGATGGTCCATGTGCATGTCGGCAAGAATATTTGCCACGGCAAGAGGATGCGTGACGTACGCCTCGCCGCTACGGCGGCGTTGGCCGTCGTGGGCTTGTTCGGCGTAGAAATACGCTCGGCGGACCAGGTTGACCTGGTCGTTGCCGAGGTAGGTCGATAAGCGATCGGCGAGGGCGTCTATGCTCGGCATGATGTCTCCTGCCGTAGGCTGTGATCCCGCGCCGTGCTACGTCGACCAGGCATAGGCTTAGACGGCCTCGTTGGACTCGTCCTCGAACGCAGCGAAGACAGGGTCTTCGTGGACGATTTCCTGCTCGGCGATGAACTCGTAGCTCATCAGGCCTTCAGCGATTTCACGCAGCGCAACTACGGTCGGTTTGTCGTTTTCCCACTGAACCAGGGGCTCTTTGCCGCCGGTGGCCAGTTGACGGGCACGCTTGGTAGAGAGCATGACCAGCTCAAAGCGGTTTTCCACGTGTTCTAGGCAGTCTTCAACGGTTACGCGGGCCATGGTATTCCTCGGAGCGAATGCAATATGCGCGCTGCCCGGTTGGGCGAGCGGACTCAACAGTTTAAAAAATCACCAGCGATTAGGGAAGCGCTGATTTTTTGACCAGACTCTTCAACGCGCTGCAAGTGCCAATGTAAAGCCCTTGCAGCGGTTTTGGGAAGTGCTGTTTCAGCCCAGCAATTCAGCCAGCAATTTGCCGAAACGCACTTGTTGGCGTTTCTGTTGCAGCTGATTGGCGCGGAAAATCGCCTTCAGATCGTCCAGCGCGTGGGCGAAATCGTCGTTGATGATCAGGTAGTCGTACTCGACGTAGTGGCTCATCTCGCTGACCGCTTCACGCATCCGGCCGTCGATGATGTCGTCGCTGTCCTGGCCACGGTTGGTCAGGCGCTGGTGCAGGGCCTGCAGCGATGGCGGCAGAATGAAGATCGAACGGGCCTGCGGCATCAGCTTGCGCACTTGCTCGGCGCCTTGCCAGTCGATTTCCAGAATCAGGTCGTGGCCTTCGTCCAGGGTCTGCTGCAGGCGGCTTTGCGAGGTGCCGTAGAAGTTGCCGAAAACTTCGGCGCGTTCCAGGAAGTCGCCGTGCTCACCCATCTTCACGAACTCTTCGCGGGTCACGAAGTGATAGTTCACGCCGTCCACTTCGCCCGGGCGCATGGCGCGGGTGGTGTGGGAAATCGAGACGCGGATTTCCGGGTTGGCGTCGGTCAGGGCCTTGACCAGACTGCTCTTGCCCGCGCCCGAGGGGGCGGAAATGATGTACAGGGTGCCGGTGCTGTGGGTCATGTCGGGGGTAGCCTTACTCAATATTCTGCACTTGTTCGCGCATCTGCTCGATCAACACCTTGAGGTTGACCGCCGCCTGGGTGCTGCGCGGGTCGAAGGCCTTGGAGCCCAGTGTGTTGGCTTCGCGGTTGAGCTCCTGCATCAGGAAGTCCAGGCGCCGGCCGGCGGCACCGCCGGACTTGAGCACCCGGCGAACTTCGATGATGTGGGTGCTCAGGCGATCCAGTTCTTCGGCCACGTCGCTCTTTTGCGCGAGCATGACCATTTCCTGTTCCAGACGCTGCGGGTCCATCTCGGCCTTCATGTCGGCGAAGCGGTCGAGGACTTTCTGGCGCTGGGTGGCGAGCATCTGCGGAACCAGTTCGCGCAGGGTCACTACATCTTCTTCGATGGAGGTCAGGCGATCGTTGATCAGGCGTGCCAGCTCCGCGCCTTCGCGCTCGCGGCCGGCCTTGAGGTCTTTCAGGCCCTGATTGAACAAGGCCAACGCCTCGGCGTTCAGCGCCTGCGGGTCGGTGGCGTCGGCGACCAGTACGCCTGGCCAGGCCAGCACTTCCAGCGGGTTCAGAGCGGCCGGGTTCTTGATCAGGCCAGCAACGGTTTCGGCAGCGGCGACCAGTTGCGCGGCGCGCTCGCGATCCACCTGCAGCGGCTTGCCGGTGCTTTCCTCGGTGAAACGCAGGGTGCATTCCAGTTTGCCGCGCGACAGGCCCTGGCGCAGGGCTTCGCGGACAGCGCCTTCGAGGTCGCGAAACGACTCCGGCAGGCGCAAGTGGGGTTCCAGGTAACGGCTGTTGACCGAGCGCAGTTCCCAGCTCAGGGTGCCCTGGACGCCGGCTTTTTCGACGCGGGCGAAGGCGGTCATGCTGTGCACCATGGGGTGACCTCGCGATACAGATCGGCGCGAATTGAAGCTCCGCAGCTCGATATCAATGAATTTAAGCCGACTGGCAGCAAAGGCGCAGGATTGTAGCGCAGTGCGGCAGATGCGCCCAAACACACGGTGTGACAAAGGGCTGCAGGCCGTCGGCGAAGCGCGTTTCAGGGCCTTCGGTCGTCGGCCGGATTTTTTAACGAGTGCCCAGGCGCGGTGCGCGGCTCTATAATGGTCCGCAGTTTTCCGTCCCCAGTACAGGTATCTCCTATGAAACGTCCTAGTGGTCGCGCTGCCGATCAGCTCCGCTCGATCCGCATTACCCGCAACTACACCAAACACGCCGAGGGATCGGTACTGGTCGAATTCGGTGATACCAAAGTCATCTGCACCGTCAGCGTCGAAAACGGCGTGCCGCGTTTTCTCAAAGGCCAGGGCCAGGGTTGGCTGACCGCCGAATACGGCATGCTGCCGCGCGCCACCGGCGAGCGTAACCAGCGTGAAGCGAGCCGTGGCAAGCAGGGCGGTCGTACCCTGGAAATCCAGCGCCTGATCGGCCGTTCCCTGCGCGCCGCGCTGGACATGTCCAAGCTGGGCGACGTCACCCTGTACGTCGACTGCGACGTGATCCAGGCTGACGGTGGCACCCGTACCGCGTCGATCACCGGCGCGATGGTTGCACTGGTCGATGCCTTGAAAGTGATCAAGAAGCGTGGCGGCCTGAAAGGCGGCGACCCGCTCAAGCAAATGATCGGTGCTGTTTCCGTGGGCATGTACCAGGGCGAGCCGGTGCTGGATCTGGACTATCTTGAAGATTCCGCTGCCGAGACCGACCTCAACGTGGTGATGACCAGCACTGGTGGCTTCATCGAAGTGCAGGGCACCGCCGAAGGCGCGCCGTTCCAGCCTGAAGAGCTGAACGCGATGCTGGAGCTGGCCAAGAAAGGCATGAACGAGATCTTCGAACTGCAAAAGGCTGCACTGGCCGACTGAGCAGGTTCGTAACCCGCAAGGAGGACGCGATGAGTGATGAGCAAGAGTTGCTGCCCAAGCCGAGCCAGGAGGTTCGTCAATGGGCCATGTTTTGTCACTTGTCCGCCTTGCTGGGGATCTGGATTCCGTTCGGCACGCTGATCGGGCCGCTGGTCCTGTGGCAGATGAAGCGCGAGACCGATCCGTTCATCGACGCTCAGGGCAAGGAAGCGTTGAATTTCCAGATCACCGTGGCGATTGCTTCGATGGTCTGCTTCGTTCTGATGCTGTTGCTTATCGGGTTCGTGCTGTTTGGCCTGCTGGCCATTGCGGCGCTGGTGCTGACGATTATCGGCGGAGTGAAAGCCAACGAAGGCTTCCCTTATCGTTATCCGTTCACCTGGCGGTTGATCAAATAACGAACGATCGCCCACAAAAAAACCGACAGTGAAGTCGGTTTTTTTGTGTCTGCGAAAGGCCGCTTAGATGGTCAGCGTCCAGTCGTAGTCGACGATCAGCGGCGCGTGCTGCGAGAACCGAGGCTGACGCGGCAGGCGTGCACTGCGCACGAAGCGCCGCAGGCCCGGAGTCAGGATCTGGTAGTCGAAGCGCCAGCCCAGATTCAGCATCTCGGCCTGTTCGTTGTCCGGCCACCAGCTGTACTGGTCACCTTCGCGGCTGACTTCGCGCAGGGCATCTACGTAGCCCATGTTGCCGACAATCTCGTCCATCCAGGCGCGTTCCGGCGCCAGGAAGCCCGGTGATTGCTGGCTGTCGCGCCAGTTCTTGATGTCGAGCTTCTGCTGCGCGACGTACAGCGAGCCACAATAAATGTACTCGCGACGTTTGCGCCGCTGTTTGTCCAGGTACTTGCCGAAGTCGTCCATGAGCTTGAACTTCTGGTTCAAGTCCTCATCGCCGTTCATCCCCGAAGGAAGCAGCAAGGTGGCAATACTGACTTTGTCGAAATCTGCTTGCAGGTAGCGCCCGTAGCGGTCGGCCGTCTCGAATCCGAGACCGCTGATGACAGCCTTCGGTTGCAACCGCGAATACAAAGCCACGCCACCTTGGGCAGGGACTTCAGCATCGCAGGCATAAAGGAAGTAGCCATCCAGTTGGAAGGCTGGGTCGTCCAGTTCAAAGGCGGAGGCACGGGTGTCCTGCAGGCAGATGACGTCGGCATTCTGTGCCTGCAGCCAACTGAGCAAACCGCGCTCGACTGCAGCCTGAATACCATTGACGTTCACACTGATGATCCGCATAAATGGCCCCAAAAATCGCGTGCGTGTATGATACACGGCGTCAAGCTAATTAGCTAAATCCGTGGTATTTGGGGTTTTTTTCATGCAAGCGTATCAGCGCGATTTCATTCGTTTTGCCATCGATCGCGGCGTTTTGCGCTTCGGTGAGTTCACCCTGAAGTCCGGGCGCACCAGTCCTTACTTCTTCAATGCCGGCCTGTTCAACTCGGGTTCCGCGCTGGCGCAGCTGGGTCGTTTCTACGCCGCAGCCATCGCCGAGAGCGGCATTCCGTTCGACGTGCTGTTCGGCCCGGCCTACAAAGGCATCCCGCTGGCGGCAACTACTGCTGTGGCGCTGGCCGAGCACCACAACCGTGACCTGCCTTGGTGCTTCAACCGCAAGGAAGCCAAGGCCCACGGCGAAGGTGGCAGCCTGGTCGGCGCGCCGTTGACCGGCGACGTGCTGATCATCGACGACGTGATCACTGCCGGCACCGCGATCCGTGAAGTGATGCAGATCATCGCTTCCCAGGACGGCGCCAAGGCTGCCGGCGTGCTGATCGCCCTGAACCGTCAGGAGCGCGGCAACGGTGAGCTGTCGGCCATTCAGGAAGTCGAACGTGATTTCGGCATTCCGGTCATCAGCATCGTGTCGCTGAACCAGGTGCTGGAATTCCTGGCAGACGACCCGCAGCTCAAGCAGCACCTGCCGGCCGTTGAAGCCTATCGCGCCCAGTTCGGCGTCTGATCGCAGCTTCAGGCAAAAAAAGACCCCGCTCAGCCAGGCTGAGCGGGGTCTTTTTATTTGCGCGAGCACTTATGGACGCTTGCGATTGCTGATCAGCGTACCCACACCGGTATCGGTGAAGATTTCCAGCAGGATCGCATTCGGAACGCGGCCGTCGATAATCAGCGAGCTGCCCACGCCGCCCTGAACCGCTTCCAGTGCACAGCGAATCTTCGGCAGCATGCCGCCGTAGATGGTGCCGTCGGCGATCAGGTCGTCGACCTGCTGGGTGCTCAGGCCGGTCAGTACGGTGCCCGACTTGTCCATCAGGCCGGCGATGTTGGTCAGCAGCATCAGCTTCTCGGCTTTCAGCGCTTCGGCAACCTTGCCAGCCACCAGGTCAGCGTTAATGTTGTACGACTCGCCGTTTTCACCCACACCGATCGGCGCGATCACCGGGATGAAGTTGCCTTTGACCAGCAGGTTCAGCAGTTCGGTGTTGATCCCGACCACTTCGCCCACATGGCCGATGTCGATGATTTCCGGTTGGGTCATCTCCGGGGTCTGGCGGGTGACGGTGAGCTTCTTCGCACGAATCAGCCCGGCGTCTTTACCGGTCAGGCCGATGGCGCTGCCGCCGTGACGGTTGATCAGGTTGACGATGCTTTTGTTGACCTGACCCCCGAGGACCATTTCCACCACATCCATGGTCGCGGCGTCGGTAACGCGCATGCCGTCGACGAAGTGGCTTTCGATCGACAGACGCTTGAGCAGATCACCGATCTGCGGGCCACCGCCGTGCACGACCACCGGGTTGATGCCCACGGCCTTCATCAGCACGATGTCGCGGGCGAAGCCGGTTTTCAGCTCCTCGCTTTCCATCGCGTTGCCGCCGTATTTGATCACCAAGGTCTTGCCGACGTATCGGCGGATGTAAGGCAGCGCTTCGGACAGGACCTTGGCAGTGTTGGCGGCAGCATCGCGTTCGAGGGTCATTCAGGGCTCCGGGTGAATCAGCAATCAGAACGGTAGTTGGAGATCAGGTGCAACGCGTTTCAGTTGGGCATGGAACACAGCCTTGATGCGCTGCAGTTCCGCCTCGTCATCGGCCTCGAAGCGCAGCACCAGCACCGGTGTGGTGTTGGACGCGCGCACCAGGCCCCAGCCTTTGGCGTAGTCGACCCGCACGCCGTCAATGGTGGTCAGGTCGGCGCCTGGGCCCCACTGGGCATCGTGCAGTGCATCAATGATGCTGAATTTGCTCTCTTCGGTCACATGGATATTGATTTCCGGCGTGGAAATATCGTTCGGGAAGGTCGCGAACAGCTCCTCGGCCGAAGATTTTTCCTTGCTGAGGATTTCCAGCAGCCGTGCGGCGCTGTAAATGCCGTCGTCGAAACCGAACCAGCGTTCCTTGAAGAAAATGTGCCCGCTCATCTCGCCGGCCAACAGTGCGCCGGACTGTTTCATTTTCTTTTTGATCAACGAGTGACCGGTCTTCCACATTAGCGGCCGACCGCCATATTCCTTGATCAGCGGGATCAGGCGGCGGGTGCATTTGACGTCGAAGATGATCTCCGCGTCCGGGTTGCGCGCCACTACGTCACGGGCGAACAGCATCAGCAGGCGATCCGGGAACACGATGGTACCGGTGTTGGTCACCACGCCGACGCGGTCGCCGTCACCGTCGAAGGCCAGGCCGATGTCGGCGTTGGTTTCCTTGACCTTGGCGATCAGGTCGACGAGGTTCTCAGGCTTGCCCGGGTCCGGGTGATGGTTCGGGAAGTTGCCGTCGACTTCGCAGAACAGCGGGATGACTTCGCAGTTCAGCGCTTCGATCAGTTGCGGGGCGATCACGCCGGCTGCGCCGTTGCCGCAGTCGACCACGACTTTCAGGCGGCGGGCCAGTTTGATGTCCTGGACGATTTCGGTGGTGTAGCGGTCGAGAATCTCGACCTGGGTCACGCTGCCCGTGCCGCTGCTCAGGTTGCCGGTCTTGATGCGCTCATGCAGGACCTGGATCTGTTCGTTGGCGAGGGTGTCGCCGGCGATCACGATCTTGAAGCCGTTGTAGTTCGACGGGTTGTGGCTGCCGGTGAGCATCACGCCGGATTTGCCGGCCAGCACGTTGGCGGCGTAGTACAGCGCAGGCGTCGGCACCAGGCCGACGTCGCTGACATGGCAGCCGCTTTCGGCGATGCCGCGGATCAGTTCGGCAACCAGTTCCGGGCCGGACAGACGGCCGTCACGACCGACGGACACGTTCGGTTCGCCCTGGGCCAGGCTTTGGGAGCCAATGGCGCGACCGATCCAGTAGGCGGTTTCGCCATTGAGGAATTCCGGCACGGTGCCGCGAATGTCATAGGCGCGGAAGATGCTGTCGGGAAGCTTCGGGGCGACTTGGGCGGGGGTGCTCATCTGCAAAAATGCTCCATCTCGAAAGTGGCTGGACACACCGACGACTATTCGACGGCAAGCTCAAACTGAAGGGTATGACGGCGGTTTTCACAGAGAGTTCGTGGTGTGAAAGGGCCATGACGCCACGTACGGCGTGGCTTTGACCTGTCAATGCCTTGATTTTCAGCGGTAAAGCTTTCAGATGAATCTGCCTATTTTTATGGCGAAGGAGCAGGCTCCCTCGCCATAAAACCAATCACTTGGTGCCGGAATGGCCGAAACCGCCAGCGCCGCGTTCGGTTTCGACGAACTCTTCAACCATTTCGAAGTGCGCCTGAACCACCGGCACCAGCACCAGCTGCGCCAGGCGCTCCCCAACCGGCATGGTGAATTCGGTCTGGCCACGGTTCCAGCAGGACACCATCAGCGGGCCCTGGTAGTCGGAGTCGATCAGGCCGACCAGATTGCCCAGCACGATGCCGTGCTTATGGCCCATGCCCGAGCGCGGCAGGATCAGCGCGGCGAGGTTCGGATCGCCGATGTAGACCGACAGACCGGTAGGGATCAGCACGGTTTCACCCGGCTTGATCACGATGTCCTCTTGCAGCATGGCGCGCAGGTCGAGGCCGGCGGAGCCCGGTGTGGCGTATTGCGGCAGCGGGAATTCGGTACCGATGCGTGGGTCGAGGATCTTGGCTTGCAAAGCGTGCATGTAAATTAAACCTGGTTCAGACGTTCGGCGATAAAAGTGACCAGTTGGCGAGCGATCTTGCTCTTGCTGGTCTGGGCGAAAACCGTGGGGTGCAGCGCACGGTCGATGACGCTGCAGGCGTTTTCTTCGCTGTTGAAACCGATGCTCGGGTTGGCGACGTCGTTGGCGACGATCAGATCGAGATTCTTGTCCTTCAGCTTGCGCGCAGCGTAGTCGAGCAGGTGTTCGGTCTCGGCGGCGAAGCCGACACTGAACGGACGGTCGGGACGGGTCGCGATGGTGGCCAGGATGTCCGGGTTGCGCACCATTTGCAGGACGAAGCCGTCGCCGCTCGTAGGGTCTTTCTTCAATTTTTGCGGGGCGACGACTTCCGGACGGTAGTCCGCCACCGCCGCCGAGGCGATAAAGATGTCGCAAGGGATCGCGGCTTCACACGCGGCGAGCATGTCGCGGGCGCTGACCACGTCGATCCGGGTGACGCGATCCGGCGTCGGCAAATGCACCGGGCCGCTGATCAGGGTCACGCGGGCGCCGGCTTCCACCGCCGCTTCGGCCAGGGCGAAGCCCATTTTTCCGGAGCTGTGGTTGGTGATGTAGCGCACCGGGTCGATGTTTTCCTGGGTTGGGCCGGCGGTGATGACCACGTGCTTGCCGGTCAGCGCCTGACGCTGGAAGCAATCCGCCGCGAGTTGAGCCAGATCGGTGGCTTCCATCATGCGGCCCATGCCGACGTCGCCGCAGGCCTGGCTGCCGGAGGCCGGGCCGAAGGTCTTCAGGCCACGGCTTTCAAGGAGTTGCAGGTTGGCCTGGGTCGCCGGGTCGCGCCACATGGCCTGGTTCATGGCCGGGGCGACGGCCACGATGGCGTCGGTGGCCAGCACCAGGGTGGTCAGCAAATCGTTGGCAATGCCTTGGGCCAGACGGGCCAGCAAGTCGGCGGTGGCCGGGGCGATCAGCACCAGATCGGCCCATTTGGCCAGTTCGATGTGGCCCATCGCCGCTTCGGCGGCCGGGTCGAGCAAGTCCAGGTGAACCGGGTGGCCGGACAACGCCTGCATGGTCAGCGGGGTGATGAATTCGCTGCCGCCACGGGTCATGACCACGCGCACTTCGGCGCCCTGATCGATCAGGCGGCGCACAAGGTCGGCGCTCTTGTAGGCAGCAATGCCGCCGCCGACGCCCAGAACGATGCGTTTCCGATACAGCCGCTGCATAGGTCTGCCTTTCATTTCGTTGGTGACATACGTGGCGAACCCCCTCCCCAGGGTGAATTCGCCCGCAAAAAAGATGGGCTACGATATCACAGCGACCGCTACGGAACAGCGGCGCCCACAGACAAGGAAGGTGTATGAGTATTCGCGATTGGCCGGCGGCGGAAAGGCCGCGGGAGAAGCTGTTGGAGCAGGGCTCGGGAAGTCTTTCCGATGCCGAGTTGCTGGCGATTTTTCTGCGCACCGGGGTATCCGGCAAAAGTGCGGTGGATCTGGCGCGACACTTGTTGAATCAGTTCGGCAGCCTGCGAGCGTTGCTGGAGGCTGACCTCGGGGCGTTCAGCGAGCAACTGGGCCTGGGCCCGGCGAAATTTGCTCAATTGCAGGCCGTGTTGGAGATGGGGCGGCGACACTTGGCCGAGCGCATGCGCCAGAAAACGGCGCTGGAAAACCCGCAGGTCGTGCGTGATTACCTCAAGGCCATGCTGCGCCACGAGCCGCACGAGGTGTTCGGTTGCCTGTTTCTGGATTCCAAACATCAGGTGCTGACCTTCGAGACGCTGTTTCGCGGCTCCATCGACAACACGGCCGTGCACCCCCGGGAAGTCGTGAAGCGTTCGCTGGCCAACAACGCGGCGGCGGTGATCCTGTGCCACAACCATCCGTCGGGGAACAGCGATCCGAGTCAGGCTGATCGATTATTGACCAAGCGTTTGCAGAAGGCTTTGGAGCTGATCGACGTGCGGGTGCTGGATCACTTCATCGTTGGCGATGGTGAACCGTTGTCGATGGCTGAGTGCGGCTGGATGTAGCTCCGAAGGGAGAATGCAAAACCCTGTGGGAGCTGGCTTGCAAGCGATGACGGCGGCACATTCAGCACAATGTTGTCTGTCAGTCCGCTATCGCTGGCAAGCCAGCTCCCACAGGTTTTGTGTTGTGGCGGATTACTTCAGGGTGACCCTGGAGTAATCCTGCCGCCCAAACGGGCTCACCGAGTAACCCTGCACGTCCTTACGCGTCAGCGCATATGCCGTCGGATGAGCCAGCGGCAGCCACAGCGCCTGCTGCTGGATCTGCGCCTGCGCCTGCTCATACAGCTTGGTGCGTACGCCTTGTTCGCTGGTGGTCTTGCCGGCGCTGATCAGCTTGTCCAGGTCGGCATTGCAGTAGCGGGCGAAGTTGGTGCCGGATTTGACCGCCGCGCAGGAAAACTGCGGCGTGAGGAAGTTGTCCGGGTCACCGTTGTCGCCGGCCCAGCCCATGAACAGCAAGTCATGTTCGCCAGCCTTGGCGCGACGGATCAGTTCGCCCCATTCGATCACGCGGATTTCCGCTTGAATGCCGATTTCTGCCAGATCCGATTGCAGGAGCTGCGCGCCGAGGCTCGGGTTCGGGTTGAGCAGGCTGCCGGACGGGCGCGTCCAGATGGTGGTCTGGAAACCGTCCTTCAATCCGGCCTTGGCCAGCAGGGCCTTGGCCTTGTTCACGTCGTGGGCGTAACCCGGCAGGTTCTTCGCGTAGCTCCAGGTGTTCGGCGGGTACGGGCCGTTGGCGGCTTCGGCGGTGTCCTCGAACACGGCTTTCAGGTAGTTGGCCTTGTCGAAGGCGAGGTTGATCGCCTGACGCACTTCCGGTTTGTCCAAGGGCGGATGCTGGCTGTTGATGCCTACGAAAGCAGTCATGAACGCGTCAGTCTTTTCGACTTTCAGCGTCGGCTCTTGCTTGGCAGCCTGTACGTCCAGTGGTTTTGGCGACAGGGCAATCTGGCACTCGTTGCGCCGCAGCTTTTGCAGCCGCACGTTGGCGTCCGGGGTGATGGCGAAGATCAGTGGGTCCACCGCAGGTTTGCCGCGGAAGTAATCCGGGTTGGCCTTGTAGCGGATCGAGGCGTCTTTCTGGAACCGGGTGAAGACGAACGGCCCGGTGCCGACCGGCTGGCTGTTGAGCTTGTCGGTGGCGCCGGCCTTCAACAGCTTGTCGGCGTATTCAGCAGAATAAATCGAGGCGAAGCCCATGCTCAGGGTCGCGAGGAACGTCGAGTCCGGATGATCGAGAGTGAAGCGCACGGTCAGCGGATCCAGTGCGTCGATCTTCTTGATCAGGCTCGGCAACTGCATCGACTGGGCGTGCGGGAAGCCGCTCTGGGCGACTTTGTGCCACGGGTTGGCCGGGTCGAGCATGCGGTCGAAACTGAATTTGACGTCTTCGGCAGTCAGCTCGCGGGTCGGCTTGAAGTAGTCGGTGGTGTGGAACTTCACCTGCGGGTGCAGCTTGAAGACGTAGGTCAGGCCGTCAGTGCTGACTTCCCAGCTGGCGGCCAGGCTCGGGACCACCTTGCCGCTGGCGGTGTCGAAGTCCACCAGGCGATTCATCAGCACGTCGGCCGATGCGTTGGTGGTGGTCAGCGAGTTGTACTGCACCACGTCGAAGCCCTCGGGGCTGGCCTCGGTGCAGACGCTCAGGGCGGCGGCCTGGGCCAGTGGACTCAGTAACAGCGGGGCGAAGAGCAGGGGGAGGGCAGCGAGGCGCATGGTCGGCTTCCTTTACAGATCGAAGGCCCATCTGCAAGTGCAGTCTGGAAAAGGCCTACCCTAGTGGTCGCGATTGCAAATGACTATCCCCTTTTTGCATTTTCGGAGCTGCGCGGCTGAGGATTTGTCGGAACAGACGGTAGGAAAAGTCTCGATTGCGGGCATGGCCGATTTTCTTCGACGAATGGTAAAAATTGCCGGCAGCCTTTGCCCAAGGCGCTTGCGGCCGGGAAAAGCGGCTTTTTAGCCATTCTTTGCGCACGGAAAGTTGTTGCTCCGTGGTCTTTCTGGTATAAAGCAGCGCTCTTTTCTAGGGGCCCGGTTCCTTCGCTTGTAGGTGTAGCCGGTAAGACCTCTAAAGAATCGCGGCGCCTGGCGCCACAATGACTAGAGATTAAGCGGCCAACCCATGCCGGGTTGGGCATGTGGTTTTAGAGGGCTGAGGCATGTCTAGAGTATGTCAAGTTACCGGTAAGGGTCCGGTGACTGGGAACAACATTTCCCACGCAAACAACAAAACCCGTCGTCGTTTCCTGCCGAACCTGCAGCATCACCGCTTCTGGGTTGAAGAAGAGAAACGTTTCGTGCGTCTGCGCGTATCTGCCAAAGGCATGCGTATCATCGACAAGCGTGGCATCACTGTCGTGCTGGCCGAACTCCGCAAAGCTGGCAAGATCTAAGGGAGCTAATCATGCGTGAATTGATTCGTTTGATTTCGAGCGCCGGTACTGGTCACTTCTACACTACCGACAAGAACAAGCGCACTACTCCGGACAAAATCGAGATCAAGAAATATGATCCGGTTGTTCGCAAGCACGTGATCTACAAGGAAGGCAAAATCAAGTAATTGATTTTTCCCGACTTACGAAAAAGGCCCGTATCTCACGATACGGGCCTTTTTTGTGCCTTCGAATATAGATTTGCCAGCCGTTTAGCCAAAGCTGAATGATTCGATATTGCCTGCCTTATTGACCCTGATGACTATACGCTCAGGATTCAACTCGCGACTCATCAGATCCCTGGGGCCAATCACTTGCATGCGGCCGGTCAACTCGGTGATGTAACGTTTGACGCTCACTACATAGCGGCTGCCTGCCAAATGTCGAATTTGTTGCAGGACCTGTTCATTGGTCATGTTCTTTAATCCTTTTGATTGAATGTCGAGTCCGTCCGGGCCATTCAGTACTCCGTCTGGGCAGGTGCCCGGTGCGGTATATATTTATGTGCAACAAGGCCCCCACATTGCTGTGCAGGCCTTGTTGCAGGGGGGGGGCTTCAACCTCTGATCATCATTTGAAGATTTCAAACCACACGATCTTGTCGTCACGAGTGACGATTTGCACGAGCTGATACTTCTTCATGGCATTGTCTACTAACCTTTGCTTTTCGACACGAAAGCCGGTCAGCTCGGCGATGTAGACTTCTACCGACTCCACGTACGGCGTGCCGATCAAGTGGTGAATTTTGTTGAAGATTTCAATGTGGATCACGCTGCATCTCCTTATGCATGATTGAGACGTCCTTATGGACGACCCGATTTTCAATCCCTCAACGCCTGGTCATGCACTACTTAGTTATTTTTTTGCTTCGAAGATCACATAGACCTTGCGACAAGCCTCCAGCACTTCCCAGGTGCCACGGAAACCGGCCGGAATCACGAAGCGGTCGCCGACACGCAGAGTCTTGGCGTTCCCATCGTTGTCACGCAATACCGAAACGCCCTGCAGGATTTCGCAGTATTCGTGCTCGGTGTAATTCACCGTCCACTGCCCGACCGCACCTTCCCACACGCCGACACCCATTTGCCCGCAAGGGCTGTCGTACTGATTGAACACCGCCTGCTCGGGATCGCCCTTGAGCACTTTGGCCGGGTCCGGGCGATAGCGTTCGGCTTCGGTTGTGGTCAGGCTGATGTCGACGACGTTCTGGATGTTCATTGTTGTTTTCTCCCGTGATGACGGCGCGGTGGCTTGAAAGGGCCAAAGTCTATGTTGATTAAATTGAACGCCGCAAGGCGCTATAACCGCCTTATGTCAAATATATTGAAACAACCCCGGCCGCTGGTTTAGGGTGGCGGATGCCTTGGGCCGAAAAGCAGGCTGGCCGGGCAGTATTCCCGAGAACGACCGCGACGATCGCGGCGCTCGTATTGAACAAGAGGAGGACACTCGAATGACCACCCTGACTCGTGCCGACTGGGAACAACGCGCCCGCGACCTGAAGATCGAAGGCCGCGCCTTCCTCAATGGCGAGTACACCGATGCCGTCTCCGGCGAGACCTTCGAGTGCATCAGCCCGGTCGATGGCCGTCTGCTGGGCAAGATTGCCAGCTGTGATGCCGAAGACGCCCACCGCGCCGTGGAAAACGCCCGCGCCACGTTCAACTCCGGCGTCTGGTCGCGCCTGGCGCCGACCAAACGCAAAGCCACCATGATCCGTTTCGCCGGCCTGCTCAAGCAGCACGCCGAAGAACTGGCCCTGCTCGAAACCCTCGACATGGGCAAACCGATCAGCGATTCGCTGTACATCGACGTGCCGGGTGCCGCGCAAGCGCTGAGCTGGAGCGGTGAGGCGATCGACAAGATCTACGACGAAGTTGCCGCCACCCCGCACGATCAACTGGGTCTGGTAACCCGTGAGCCGGTTGGCGTGGTCGGGGCCATCGTGCCGTGGAACTTCCCGCTGATGATGGCCTGTTGGAAACTCGGGCCGGCGTTGTCGACCGGTAACTCGGTGATCCTCAAACCGTCGGAAAAATCCCCGCTGACCGCCATCCGCATCGCCGAACTGGCAGTCGAGGCCGGCATTCCGAAGGGCGTGCTGAACGTGCTGCCGGGTTACGGTCACACCGTCGGCAAGGCGCTCGCGCTGCATAACGACGTCGATACCCTGGTGTTCACCGGCTCCACCAAGATCGCCAAGCAGCTGATGATCTACTCCGGCGAATCGAACATGAAGCGCGTCTGGCTGGAAGCCGGCGGCAAGAGCCCGAACATCGTGTTTGCCGATGCGCCGGATCTGCAAGCCGCTGCCGAATCCGCCGCCAGCGCCATCGCCTTCAACCAGGGCGAAGTCTGCACCGCCGGTTCCCGTCTGCTGGTCGAGCGTTCGATCAAGGACAAATTCCTGCCGATGGTGATCGAGGCGCTGAAAACCTGGAAACCGGGTAATCCGCTGGATCCGGCCACCAACGTTGGTGCGCTGGTCGACACCCAGCAGATGAATACCGTGCTGTCCTACATCGAGTCGGGCCACACCGACGGCGCCAAACTGGTGGCCGGCGGCAAGCGCATTCTTCAGGAAACCGGTGGTACTTATGTCGAGCCGACGATTTTCGACGGCGTGAGCAACGCGATGAAGATTGCCCAGGAAGAGATCTTCGGCCCGGTGCTGTCGGTTATCGCCTTCGATACCGCCGAGGAAGCGATCAGCATCGCCAACGACACGCCTTACGGCCTGGCGGCGGCAGTCTGGACTCGGGACATTTCCAAGGCGCACCTGACCGCCAAGGCACTGCGGGCCGGCAGCGTGTGGGTCAATCAGTACGATGGCGGCGACATGACCGCACCGTTTGGCGGCTTCAAGCAGTCGGGCAACGGCCGCGACAAGTCGCTGCACGCGTTCGACAAATACACCGAGCTGAAGGCGACCTGGATCAAGCTGTAAACCGTTGACGGGAGCCTGAGTGAATCAGGCTCCCGAATCGAACAGAGATCCCTGTGGGAGCGAGCCTGCTCGCGATAGCGGTGTGACAGTCGACATCAATGTTGAATGTGACACCGCTATCGCGAGCAGGCTCGCTCCCACATTGGTTTTGTGTGAATAAAAATTATCCACAGGAGCGTGGACCATGCGTTGGGCGACGTATTTCGCCGTGTTGGCGTCTGTCTTGAGTGTTGGCCTGGCCCTTGGTGTCAGCATGCCGCTGGTGTCGTTGCGCCTGGAGGGCTGGGGTTACGGCTCGTTCGCCATCGGCGTGATGGCGGCGATGCCGGCCATTGGCGTGTTGCTGGGGGCGAAGGTTTCCAGTCATCTGGCCGCGCGCTTCGGCACGGCTAACCTGATGCGCCTGTGCCTGTGGGCCGGGGCGCTGTCCATCGGCCTGCTGGCGCTGCTGCCGAGTTACCCGATCTGGCTGGTGTTGCGGCTGATGATCGGCGTGGCTCTGACCATCGTCTTCATCCTTGGCGAGAGCTGGATCAATCAGCTGGTGGTCGAGCAGTGGCGTGGACGACTGGTGGCGCTGTACGGCAGTAGTTACGCGTTGAGCCAACTGTCCGGTCCGTTGCTGTTGGGCGCGCTGGGCACTGATCACGATTATGGTTTCTGGGTCGGTGTTGGCCTGTTGATCGTATCGCCGCTTCTGCTGCTGGGCCGCAGCGGTGCGCCGAGCAGCGAGGCCAGCAGCGTGACCTTCGGCGATCTGTGGGGCTTCGCTCGCGAACTGCCGGCCATCGCCTGGGCGGTGTCTTTGTTCGCCGCATTCGAAGCGATGATCCTGACGCTGTTGCCGGTGTATTGCCTGCAACAGGGGTTCACCGCAGAGATTGCGCTGGCGATGGTCAGCACCGTGGTGGTGGGCGATGCGCTGCTGCAATTGCCCATCGGTGCATTGGCCGACTACCTGTCGCGACGGACCCTGTTCACCAGCTGCGCCGTGGTGCTGATGCTGTCGAGCCTGGCGATCCCGATGCTGCTCGACACCTTGCTGATCTGGCCGCTGTGGGTGCTGTTCGGCGCCAGTGCCGGTGGTCTGTTCACGCTTTCGCTGATTCTGATTGGCGAGCGTTACCGCGACGATGCGCTGGTGCGCGCCAATGCGCATGTCGCGCAGCTGTGGGGTGTCGGTTGTCTGATCGGCCCGTTGATGGCGGGCGCGGGCAGCCAGTGGATCAGCGGACATGCGTTGCCGTGGCTGATGGCGGCCGGCGCGTTCGGGCTGGTGATTCTGCTGTCGCGACAAGGGGCGTTCGGCAAGGTGCCGGAGCCCGCTTGATGAGGCGGCTGGAGCGGGTTGCTACAGCATCCGCTCCAGTCCCACCGTGGTGCTGAACCACGCATTGAAGCGCCGCCACCAGTTGCCGGGCTCCTTGGTCAGCGTGTGCATCTGGCCATTGTCCTCGGTGACCCACACCACTTTTCCGTCCTGCAGTTTCGCTTCGTAGCTGAGCGCCGGCGCCATGCCCTGCAAGGCCAGTTCGCGCACGTGCGCCGCCAGTTCGGGGCTGTCTACCAGCACCCCGACTTCGGTGTTCCACAGCACCGAGCGCGGGTCGAAATTGAACGAGCCGATGAACGATTTTTTGCCGTCGAAGATCATCGCCTTGCTGTGCAGGCTCGAATCCGAGCCGCGATAGGACTTGCTGTAAAACAGGTGCGGGCCGCTGCCGTCGTTATCCCCAGGCTGGCGCCGCAGCTCAAACAGCTTCACGCCATGTTCCAGCAACGCCTTGCGATACGGCGCATAACCGCCGTGCACCGCCGGCACGTCGGTGGCTTCCAGCGAGTTGGTCAGCAGGCTTACCGACACGCCCGCATCGGCGCGGCCGGTCAGGTAGACCAGCCCCGGTTGTCCCGGCACGAAGTAGGCAGAAATCATCACCAGTTCTTTGCTGACACCGGTGAGCTCCGGCGCCAGTTGTGTGGTCAGCAGCAGCTGCGAATCGGGCTCGCCCTTGGCCAGCACCTTGCTCGGCGCATCCCACAACGCCTGATTCCAGGCCCAGATCAGCTCCCGGCGCCAGACGTCCATGCGCGGAGCGGTGCGGTAAGTCATCAACTGCTGATACAGCGCGTGATTCTGTTTGCGGGTCTCTTCCAGGGATTCTTCCAGGCGCGTGCGGGTGTTCTGCAGGTCTTTGGCCGTGGGTTTGCTGGAGAGGAATTCGTCGATCGGCTTGCTCAGGGCACTGTTCCAGTACTGGTCGAAACTGTGCCCGAGCTGTTCGGCGACCGGCCCGACACTGAGCATGTCGATGTCGGTGAAGTTCAGGTTGGGCTCGGCATCGAAGTATTCATCGCCCAGATTGCGCCCGCCGACGATGGCCACACTGTTGTCCGCCAGCCACAACTTGTTGTGCATGCGCCGATGTTGCAGCGACAGGTTGAACAGCCGCCCGGCCGCACGGGTCACGCCGGTGCTGCGCCCCAGGTGCAGCGGATTGAACAGACGGATCTGGATCTGTGGATGCGCCGCCAGTGTGGCGATGATGAGGTCGAGACCGTCGCTGGTGGTGTCGTCCAGCAGGATCCGCACCCGCACGCCACGGTCGGCAGCCTTCAACAATTCTTCCACCAGCATTCGGGTGCTGATGCCGTCATGGACGATGTAGTACTGCAAGTCGAGACTGCTTTGGGCGTTGCGGATCAGCTCGGCGCGGGCGGTAAAGGCTTCGGTACTGTTGGACAGCAGGCGAAAGCCGGACTGGCCCTTGTAGGGCGCCGCCTGGGCCTGGATGGAACGGCCGAATGCCGATCCGTTGGCTGGCAGGGTCTGGCTGGGTTCTCGTGGAACATCCAGTGAGGCGCACCCGGCGAGCAGCAGGACGAACATCAGTGCAAATGGCAGGGAATGTCTTGAGCTCAAGTCGGATCGTTCCGGGTGTGGGCGAGGTCAGGAGTATGGCACGGCGTACGCAGCGTGTTATCCGTTCGACGGTCAGTCAATCCGAGCCCTGGACCAGAGCGGCTTGTAGCTTATGACTGTCGGGCAAGCGAGAGTTCTTAAACGAATTGACGATTTTTCCGGCTCACATCAGCTACGCCTTGCAGCGATTTTTCCCGTGCGAATCGCGCCGTCGCCTTACATCGCTGCCGGGAAACAATTGGAATAATGACAACGCTGATTTTGAGGCAGGAAGTTTCCTGTTTTACAGCAGAAGAAGCGCAGCTGGCTGTCATCTTTCGATTCTTATGGAGTGAGAATTTTCATGCGCAAGACCTTTCGTGCAATTGCTGTCGCAAGCGCCCTGTCACCGGCCTGGGTCATGGCCGACAGCGCGGATCTGACGATCACGGGCACCATTGTTCCGACCTCCTGTACACCGGCCTTCGCCGGCGGCAATACCGTTGATCTGGGAGACATTTCCGCCGGTTCGCTGAACCGGGATCGCCAGACCGAACTGCAGAACCGCAACATCACGCTGAGCGTCAGTTGCTCCGCAGCCGCCCCCATGGCGATCAAAGTGCATGACAATCAGTCTCATACGCAGCGGCCCGGGATTGTCATCGATGGCTACGACTGGGCCATGTACATTTACGGGATCGGTGAAGTGGCCGGGGCGAAGATCGGTGGCTACGGCCTGCGGTTCGGCACACCCACCGTCGACGGTCAGCCGTCGATGGTCATGTACAAGCAGGGCGACATGGCCAACTGGGACTCTCCCGAAACGGCAACGCTGGTCGGGAAAAACGCCGAAGGCGGCAACCTTCGGTACTCGTGGGGTGCTTCGCTGGCGGCAGGTCCGACGCCGGGCATTGTCCACACGTTCCCCATGACCCTGGTTCCCGTCATCGGCCCGTCGTCGAGCCTGCCGATCACCTCCGAGTTCGCACTCAACGGGTCGGCTACGTTCGAGTTGCTTTACCTCTGAGGGAATGCGGGTGGTTGTGCCGGGTTTGAGGCGCAACAGGGTTTTGCAGTGACTGCCGACAGGCTCGGCCTTTGTGTGGCCTGTCATTTCCTATCAACCTGATCGGCTGGCTCGTGGCCTGGCGGTGCTGCCGGCTGCGCGCTTGTCTGTGGACAACGACATGAACGGCTTCATGCGCAGCGCCATCATGAGTGTGCTGTTGGTGGTTTTATGGGAGCCCGGCCAGCTCCGGGCGGCGGGGATGGTTCCCGAAACGCCGGTATTGGTGCTCGACGAAGGACTGGGCGAGGCGGGGATCAATGTGTTCAACAGCGAGCCCCATCCGGCGCTGTTGCACACCTCTGTCGAGGACGTGCCGCAAGACACCGAACCCTTGCTTCTTCTGACGCCGCCGGTCGCCCGGGTCGAGCCCGGGGCCACACAGCGCGTGCGATTCATTTTGCGCAGCGCCGCACCGCTGAAGACCGAGCGTCTCAAGCGGGTGGTGTTCGAAGGCATCGCGCCGCAGGATGCGACGGGCAAGGCGCAGGTCAACCTGAGCGTGCGCCAGAACATCCCGGCGATCCTGCGTCCGGCGAAATTGCCGATCGACCGTGAGCCCTGGAAGCATTTGGTCTGGCTACGACAAGGCTCCGAGATAAAGGTCCGCAATCCAAGCCCGTATGTGGTGCGGCTGGGTCATTCGGTGATGTTGTTGCCTGGTGGCAAAGAGATGGATCTGGGGCGTACCTATGTGTTGCCTGGCGAGCAGCTGACCCTGAGCGGGACGGCTGAATCGAGCCGTTCACAGCTCCAGGTGCGACTGTTTCCAGTCACTACGTACGGTTTCGCCATTGCGCATTTCGACGCTCCGTTGGTGGCGGATTGATGCAGCGACATTGTCTGGCCGGCGCGGCGCTGATGATCATTCTGAGTGCCGCTCCGATCGCCAGAAGCACCGAGCGTGTATCCGTGCAGTTCAATCAGGATGTCCTGAAATCCCGCGGGTTGGACCCGCGTCTGGCCGAGTACTTCAGCCAGGCGCCGCGCTTTCGCGAGGGCGAGCAGGCGGTAGCCCTGTCGGTCAACGGCGTTCCCAAGGGGCGGGTGCAGGTCGTATTCGATGCCGAAGGCGAGTTGTGTTTCACGCCGTCACTGCTGGAAAGGGGCGGCATCAGAGCCACCACTCGAATCGAGTCGGCGGGTGGACCGGGATGTGTGCCGTTCGGTCAGTACGTTCCTGACGCGGTAGTGCAAACCGATCCCTCGCAGGGGCATGTCGCACTGCTGGTGCCCACCGATGCGCTGATGCCAGATCGCCCGGTTCGCCGCAGTTTCCTCAACGGGGGCGCGGCAGGCCTGTTCAACTACGACGCCTTGCTGCTTGGCAGTCGGTTCGCCGGCCAGTCCTCGCAGTTCCGCAATCTGAATACCGAGCTTGGGCTGAATGCTGCGGATTGGTCGTTTCGCAGTCGTCAGGTGTACAGCGATTTCGCCGGTCAGGATCGCCTCGAGCACCTGTATGCCTATGCCTCGCACACCTCGGAGCGCTATCGGGTCAACCTGCAATTGGGTCAGTTGAACATGGCTTCCCCGTTGTTTTCCGGCGAGGCCTTCAACGGCTTTCAGGTGCAGCCGGAACTGGCCCTGATGGCGCTGGACGATGACAGCTCCGGTGCGCGGGTAGAAGGGATTGCCTATTCCGCCGCCCGAATCGAAGTTACGCAGAACGGTGCGCTGATCTACACCACGGTGGTGCCCGGCGGCCCGTTCACCCTGGTCGGTTTGCCGTTGCTCAGTCAGAGCGTGGATCTGGAAGTGACGGTGCATGAAGAGGACGGGCAGCAGCGGCGCTTCATTGTGCCGGCGACGCAGTTGCGAGGCGCAATGACGGGGCGGGCGGCCGGTTATGGGCTGGCGGTCGGCCAAGTGCGACGCTATGCCGATGATGATCGTGATGCGCCGTCCTTCGCGGCTGCCAGCAAGGACTGGCGGCTGGGCCAGCGTGGGCAGGTCACGGCCGGCGCCATGCTCGGTACAGGTTATGAGTCGGTGGGCTGGGCGATGCAGGGCAGCGTCGGCAATCGACTGGTACTGGGGGGCCGGCAGTTGGTTTCCCGGGCGCAGGATCAGGCTGCATCCGGCACTCAGTTGCAATGGACGGCCAGCGGTCCTCTGAGTGAAAGGCTGTCGGCGAGTGTTGCGCTGACCCGGCAGACTCAGGGGTTTCGCACACTCTCGGATACCACCTGGGACTCGCACAATGATCAGCCGTTTCAGCGAATGCGCAATCAACTGACGGCGAATCTCAGCACCAGCAGCCCGCTGTTCGGTGGTTTTTCCGCCAGCTATTCGCGGTTCTCCCTGTTTGACGGGACGGCCACTTCAAGAGTCGCCCTGGCCTGGTCGCAGAGCATTCGGCGAGCCAGTGTGACATTTACGGTTGAGCGCGATGTCGCGGGGGATTCGAACGATGCTCGCGGTACGGCAGCCTATCTGAGTGTCAGTCTGCCGTTAGGTGTCCGGCAGACGTTGCGCAGCTATGTGCGCAACGACGACGCGGGCGGCACTCGCAGCGGCCTGCGATTCAATGAACAACTGAGCGACACCCTGGCTTACAGCATCGGCGCCGAGCGACCGGATGAAGGTGGCGCCGGATTCAACGGGCGGGTCAATCTGTTGCCCCGCTACAGTCAGATGGACATGGGCTATTCGCGCAGCGGAGCCGGTAACCAGAACTATGACATCGGTCTGCGCGGCGGTGCGTTACTGCATGGTGAAGGCGTGACCCTGTCGCCTTATCCGCTGCGCGAAACCTTCGCCTTGCTCAAGGCCGGCGACAGTGCGGGAGTCAAGCTCAACACCCCGCGCGGCCCGGTCTGGACCGATTATGCCGGGCACGCCGTGGCGGCGAGTCTGCCGGCGTACAGCAAGGGACGGGTCGAACTCGACACGGCCAGCCTGGGGCGCAATGTCGATGTGCACAACGCTTACCAGGAAGTCGAAGCCGGGCGTGGTGCGGTAGCGCACCTTGCATTCGAGATGGTCACTGCGCGGCGCCTGCTGTTACAGGCGCGCACCGCCGACAACGTGCTTCTGAGCAAGGGTGGAGCGGTTTTCGACGCGCAGGGACAGTACATCACTAACGTGCTGGAAGCCGGCACGATCTTTTTGCCCGATGTCCTGCCCGACACGATTTTGCATGTGGTGCTGCCCGATGGCAGTCGCTGCCGGTTGATCTACAGCATCGACGAACAACCCGACACGCAGTCGCTGTACGAAACGGCACAAGCCACCTGCCAAGCGGTTTAAGGAGTCAGTCACCATGCAGCATTTGAAAACCGGCATGATCGGTCTGGCATTGCTCAGTACCGCATTTATTGCCGATCAGGCACAGGCGCAGTCGGACTGTGCAGTCAGGCTGGGGCAGCCTTCCGTCGATTTTGGAGCGATGACGCGCGGTCAGTTGCTGCAACAGCCCATAGAGTATGACCAGTTGAGTTTCGGGCGCCGACGGGTACAGATCACCGTTCAGTGTGAACGGACAGGACCGTTGCGACTTGACCTGGTCGCGCCAGCAGCGGACGCCGTCGACTATCGCTTTGGCGCCGGGGTATTGAGGGTTCAAGTGGTGGCTGTCCGGGTGGATGGCAAGGCTGTGCAGTGGCTCGGTTTTGAACCGGGTGCGGCATCCGGTGCGGCTGTCTGGCCCGCCGGGCAAAGCCTGATTCCGGCGCGAGCGGGCGTTGCACTGGAAGGTCAGCGCATGGACGTCGAAGTGGAGCTTGAAGGGCGGGTAGGGTCAGCGCAGACCCGAGTTGCCGATCTGACCCGCTTCGGGATCGATCTGCGCTTTCAGGCGTACTGAATCTCGGACCCCGGAAACAGGGCGGTTCAAAGCATCGGGCCACGGCAGCGTAGGATCCCGCCACCAAGCTCAAATTACCTATTGAACCAGTCGTGATTTCGCTGTTTAAGCGCTCCCGTTTCCTACAGATTTATCTCTCATAAGCCGCAATCATCAGCCCGCTTACTTACATACCAGGTTTGTAGGGAGTGGACAGTCATTTAATGGAAGATTACGGCTTATGAAAAAGACATCCCGTCTTGCGGTACTGGCTGCAGCGTTGCTGCCAGCATGGGCAATGGCAGAAAGCGTTGACCTGAATGTCATCGGTACCATTATTCCGACCTCCTGCATTCCGGCCTTTGCCGGTGGCGGCACGGTGGATCTGCGCAAGATTTCGGCGGCGACGTTGAATCCGACCACTCAGACCCTGTTGGCCGGTCGCGATGTGTCCCTGCACATCAATTGCGATGCACCGGCCCCCGTGGAAGTGTCGGTGCGTGACAACCGGGCCGGCACCAAATTGCCCGGCATCAGTGATGGTGCCGGTCAGAGTGATCCGGCACTGTTTTTCGGGCTGGGCGAAATCAACGGTACGCCTATTGGTGGTTTCGCCTTGCGCCATGGCATTCCGGAGACCGACGGCAATGCCCAGACGCTGCTGACCCGGACGCTGGCGGCCCCGGCATGGCGTGTGCCGACCAGCACACTGGTCAGCAATGCGCCGCAACTGTACTCGTGGGGCGACAATGCCGCGGCCGGTCCGGTTGCGGCTCGTCATCACGGTTTCCCGATGCACCTGCTGCCGATCATCGGCCCAAGCAACGCCCTGCCGATTGCCAACGAAATCCCGCTGGACGGCTCCGTGACGTTCGACATGTTCTACCTCTGATGACAGCGTCCCGGTGTCTCTCAGGCACCGGGACCGGCTGGCACACGCGAGCGCGGTCCGGCATTTGCCGGGCCGCATCCAGCATTCCACGGATTATCCCGATGCTCATTTCTTTCAAGTCTGCTCTCAAGACTGCAGCGCTGTGCCTGTTCGCATGGCTTTCAGTGCCGCTGGCCCACGCCGCCGGAATGGTTCCGCAGACGCCGGTGCTGTTGGTGGAGGAGGGCATGGGTGAAGCGGTGATGAATGTGCGCAATACCGACACGCGCCCCGCATTGCTGCACACCACCGTCGAGAATATCGAGGACAGCGACGATGTACTGCTGGTCTTTACCCCGCCCATCGCTCGTGTCGAACCGGACGGCATTCAGCAAGTGCGATTCATTCTGCAAAGTCAGCAACCGTTGAAGACTGAACGCCTGAAGCGGGTGATCTTCGAGGGGATCCAGCCGGCCAGTGACGCCGCCGGAGCGCGGGTCACTCTCGGTGTCCGTCAGAACCTGCCGGTGATTCTGCGCCCCGCCGGATTGCCGGTGGAGCGCGAGCCCTGGAAACGGCTGACCTGGTCAATAGATGCCGCTGGTGTGCAGGTCGTCAATCCGAGCCCCTATGTGGTTCGGCTGGCGAAAACCATTGTGCCTCTGCCGGGCACCCGCTCGGTTAACCTGCCGAAGACCTACATCTTGCCCGGCGAGCGCCTGCACGTTGATTTCCCGTTGCACGCCTCGGCTCAGACGATGGCAGTGAGGATTTTTCCGGCCACCACCTACGGCTTTGCGGTCGACCATTACGACGCGCCGGTTACTCGCTGATGAAGGTCTGCGTTCGTTGGGGCGTGTTGCTGCTGGCGGTCAACGGCACGGTGCTGGCGGCCGAGTCACTGGAGTTCGACGCTCAAGTGTTGAGGGATCGCGGCATCGACCCTGCGCTGGCGGCGTACTTTCGGGAGGCGCCGCGCTTCGCCCAAGGCGAGCATTCCGTGGCGCTTGAGGTCAACGGACAGGCCAGAGGCCGTGTGCGGGTGTCGTTCAACGAGCGCGGAGAATTGTGCCTGCAACCCCAATGGCTGAACGCTGCCGGAGTACACCCGCCACCCTCGATGGCCAAGTTGCGACCGCAGCAGTGCACGACGTTGGTGGAGGGATTTCCCGAAGCGGTCGCGCATCTGGATCCGGGACGCGAACGGATTGATCTGCTGGTACCGACCGACCGTCTGATGCTGCCGGAACGTACGCCCAACAACTTCGCTCATGGCGGAATGGCCGGCGTTTTCAACTACGACGCGTTGATGGTCGGCAGTCAGCATGAAGGCCAACACGACAGGTTTCAAAGCCTGGGCTCAGAGGTCGGCGTGAACGCCGGGGATTGGGTATTGCGCAGTCGGCAGTCTTACACGTCGACCTCCGGCAACTCGCGGTTCGAGCACCTGTATGCCTACGGTGCGCGAACCCTGGAAGACGCCGAAGTCAGCCTGCAGGTCGGGCAATTGAATCTCGCGTCGACCTTGTTTGCCGGTGAACCATTCAACGGTGTGCAGATCCTGCCGGAAGCGGCATTCACCCTGTTGCGCACGGCGCAGGACGGCGCGCGGGGGCAGGTGGAAGGTGTCGCGTATTCGCCGGCCCGCATCGAAGTCCGGCAGAACGGCGTGATGATCTACACCACCATGGTGCCGAGTGGACCGTTCACGCTGCGAGCGCTGCCGCTGCTGAGCAATCAGATTGATCTGGACGTGACTGTGCACGAGCAGGATGGACAGGCGCGCCGCTTGCGCGTGCCGGCGGCCAGTCTCCACGAAGCACAATGGGCCGGGCCGAGCGGGTTCAACTTCGCGCTGGGCACGGTGCGACGGCTGGGCTCGGACGACCGACAGACGCCTTCTTTCACGGCGTTCAGCAAGGATTGGGATTGGGGGCAGGCCACCCGTCTGACCGCCGGTGTGCTCGCGGCAACCGACTACCTGTCGACAGGCTGGGGCCTGCAACGACAATGGGCCGGCGGCTACGCACTGGGCGTGAAGCAGGTGCTGTCCGATGAGCGCTCCAGTGGCGCGGGAGGCAGCCAGACGCAGCTGACGCTTAGTGCGCCGCTGTCCGAGCACCTGTCGACGAGTCTGGTTGCGGTGCGCCAGAGTCGGAATTTTCGCACGCTGTCAGACACCGGCTGGAATCAGGCGCTTCACCGGGCTGAGTCTCCCGGTCGCGATCACCTGGTGTTTTCTGTCACCGGTTCGGTGGATCAATGGGGCGCGTTTGGAGCGACCTGGTCGCGATATTCGACCCAGGGTGAACCGTCGCAGTCGCGTCTTGGCCTGTCCTGGTCACGTACATTGCCTGAGCGCATCAGCCTGTCGTTGAACCTGGAACGTGCTATCGGCGATACGGCGCCCGATCGCCTGGGCAATTCCGCTTACCTGACACTGGGAATGGCGCTGGGTGGCCAGCGAAGACTGCGCGGCTATTTGCGCCGTGATGATCGATCCGGCCTGCGTCGGGGCGTGGCCGTCAGCGATGTGCTGGCGGAAAACCTGGCCTACAGCGCCAACGCGGAGTACCGCGATGAGACTGCGGCCAGTTACGGCGTGCGCTTCAATACGCTGCCGCGCTACACCAGCCTGGACGTTGGCGTCGGTCGGCGATCCGGCGCGACCGATTACGACGTGGGGCTGCGCGGTGGTGTGGTGCTGCATCGCGAGGGCGCAACGTTGTCGCCCTATCCCCTGCGTGACACTTTCGGCGTACTCAAGGCCGGTGATCGATCGGGCGTGAAACTGAACACGCCTCAAGGGCCGGTCTGGACCGATGGCTCGGGCCACGCAGTCGCGGCGAGCCTGCCGGCCTGGTCGACGGCACGGTTGGAAGTCGACCCGCTCAGCCTGTCGCGCAACGTTGAAGTGCTCGACGGGGTGAAGGAAGTGCAGCCCGCCCGTGGTTCGGTGCAGCATCTGGATTTCTCGCTCGTCACTGTCCGGCGATTGTTGCTGAATGCGATGACCGTCGACCGGCAATGGCTGGCCAAGGGGTTGAGTGTTCACGATGAGCAGGGCCGCTACCTGACAACGGTCCAGGATGCCGGAACGATTTTTCTGCCCGACGCAAAAGCGGGTCAGCGCCTGCATGTGCAGCTCCCTGACAACACGCGGTGCGTGTTGCGTTTCCCGCTTCCCGAATCCCCTGAAGACAGCGCGCTCATCGAGCGGGTCGATGCCACCTGCGCGCCGGCCGAGCTGTCCTGAACGAGTGCATCTGATGAAATTTCTGCCGGTTTGGATCGTGTTGCCGTGTCTGGTATTTCAACAGGCGTTCAGCGCCGAGACGTGTCAGTCGAGTCTGTCGCCCGCGAGCGTGAACCTGGGTAGCGCAACGCGCGCCGACCTGCTGCAACGCACGGCGCTTGATGGCCGGGGCCCGGGCTTTGGTCTGCGCAGCGTGCACTTGCGGGTGCACTGTCCCGACGTGCGCTTGATGCGCTGGGCATTTGTCGCGCCCCCCGCCGATCCGCAACGTTTCCGTTGGGCGGCGGGCACGTTGCAACTGCGTATCGTGGCTGCTCGTGTCGACGGTGCGGCGGTGCACTGGCGCCTGGACAGCGGCCAACCGGTCGAAGGTGATTTCCTGCGACCGGGCATCCACGTTGTTCCATGGCGGGCGGACGCCGGTATCCAGGGCAGTCTGCTGGAAGTGGAGCTGGAGCTGGATGCGCGGGTCGATGACGCCTCAAGCCGCCCCGTCGATCCGGTGCGGTTTGAAGGTCAGGGCGCCTTTATGGTGGATTAATCGGCCTCGGCCAACAGCTTGATCGCCGCCGCGCCAACCTTGCGCACCGCTTCTTCGATCAGTGCTGTGGGTTTGGCCGCGTAGTTCATGCGCAGGCAATTGCGGTATTTGCCCGAGGCGGAAAAGATGCTGCCGACGGCAATCTGTACGCCCTGATCGTGCAGCGCACGATTCAGTTTCAGCGTATCGAAACCTTCCGGCAGTTCGACCCAGAGCATGAAGCTGCCCTGCGGGCGGCTGGCGCGGGTGCCGGCCGGGAAGTAGCGCGTCACCCAATCGATCATCACGTCGCGATTGCGCTGGTATTGCGTGCGCATCCGCCGCAAATGCGGTTCGAAGTGCCCGGCCTTGAGAAATTCGGCGATGGCGATCTGCGGTTGCGGTGCCGTGGAGCCAGTGCTGATGTATTTCATGTGCAGCACCCGCTCGAGATAGCGGCCGGGCGCGACCCAGCCAATGCGCAGGCCCGGCGCCAGGGTCTTGGAGAACGAACTGCACAGCAGCACACGGCCGTCTTCGTCGAAGGATTTGATCGTGCGCGGACGCGGGTAGGTGTAGGCCAGTTCGCCATACACGTCGTCCTCGATGATCGCCACGTCGAAGCGCTGGGCCAGGTTGAGCAGGGCGCGTTTACGCGACTCCGGCATGATGTAGCCAAGCGGGTTGTTGCAGTTGGGCGTGAGCTGGATGACCTTGATCGGCCATTGTTCCAGCGCCAGTTCCAGCGCTTCGAGGCTGATGCCGGTGAGCGGATCGGTGGGGATTTCCAGGGCTTTCATGCCCAGCCCCTTGAGGGTCTGCATCGCGCCGTGAAAGCTTGGCGAGTCCACCGCAACGATGTCGCCGGGTTCGCAGATTGCGTGAATGCTGGTGGACAGCGCTTCGTGGCAACCGGTGGTGACCACCAGATCGCTGGCGCTCAACTGGCAGCCGGAATCGAGCATCAGCCGGGCAATCTGTTCACGCAATTCGAGAGTGCCGTGGATGTTGTCGTAATACAGACCGGGCATGTCCTGACGGCGGCTGATACGGGCCAGTCCGCGCAGCAGCGGTTTCATGGTCGGTGACGAGATGTCCGGCATGCCGCGACCGAGCTGCACAACGTCCTTGCGCGGTACCGCGCGAATCAGTTCCAGCACCTGATCCCACTGGGAAATTTCCACCGGTCGTTGCGCCGGGCGCCCGACCGCCGGCAGTTCCGGCAACTCGCGACCGACCGGCACGAAGTACCCGGACTTGGGTTTCGGCGTGGCCAGGCCGCTGTCTTCCAGCATCCGATAGGCCTGCTGCACCGTGCTCAGGCTGACCCCGTGTTCGACGCTCAAGGCGCGCACCGACGGCAGGCGATCACCAGGACGGTAGAAGCCTTGTTCGATGCGGGTGCCGAGCAGTTCGGCGAGATTCACATAGAGCGTCATGGCACTGCCTCGATGCAGATGATTCGTTAAACCAGTACAGATGCGGCGTAAATCGACAATTCAGTCGCAGAGACAGCAAATCTGTATGGAAATAATACAGATGTGTTGAATCTGTAATGCTTTTGCTCGCCCGCGCATCATGGAATCTCTGGCTACCCAAGTAAACAGGAGCAACGAAAATGAACGGCTTGAGCGATGTGCGGCTGACGTTACACAGTCAGGAACTGGAGGCAGGGCAACAGGACAATGCGCGCAACGAGAGCATGTGCAACGCGCCGTCGGGCCTGAGTCGCTGGGACCTGTTCTGGCATCGTCTGCACACGCGCAAGGCGTTGTTGCGCTTGACACCGGAACAGCTCAAGGACATCGGGCTGACCCGCGAGCAGGCGCTGGAGGAAGGGTTGAAGCCGTTCTGGCGGATTTAGAGGGATCGTTCCCACGCTTTGCGTGGGAACGCCGCCCCGGACGCTCCGCGTCCGCTGTGACGCAGAGCGTCACTGGATGCATTCCCACGCAGAGCGTGGGAACGATCTCAGACCAACTCTTTAAGCCGATGCCACAACATCCCCAACGCCAGCAGCGGTGAGCGCAGATGCTTGCCGCCGGGGAAGGTGATGTGTGGCACTTTGGCGAACAGTTCGAAGCCACCGCTGTGCTGGCCGCTGATAGCCTCGGCCAGCAGCTTGCCCGCCAGGTGCGTGGCATTCACGCCGTGGCCGGAATAGGCCTGGGCGTAATACACGTTCGGCTGCTCCGCGAGCCGGCCAATCTGCGGCAGACGGTTGGCGCCGATACCGATCATCCCGCCCCACTGATAATCGATCTTCGCTGACGCGAGCTGCGGGAACACTTCAAGCATCTTCGGCCGCATGTACGCGCCGATGTCCTTCGGATCGCGCCCCGAGTAATGGCAGGCGCCGCCAAACAGCAGGCGGCGGTCGGCCGAGAGCCGGTAGTAATCCAGCGCCACCCGCTGATCGCAGACCGCCATGTTCTGCGGCAGCAGGGCGTGGGCCTGCTCTTCGCTCAGCGGTTCGGTGGCAATGATGTAGCTGCCGGCCGGCAGCACCTTGCCGCTGAGTTGCGGATTCAGATTGTTGAGATAGGCGTTGCAGCCCAATACCAGAGTCTTCGCCCGCACCGAACCTTGCGCCGTGTGCACCCGGACTTCAGGGCCGTAGTCGATGCGGGTGACCGCCGATTGCTCGAACAGCTTCACCCCCAGTTGCTGCGCTGCTGCGGCTTCGCCGAGTGCCAGGTTCAGCGGGTGCAAATGACCAGATCCCATATCGATCAAGCCGCCGACGTAGCGGTTAGAGCCAACCACTGTGTGCATTTCGTTCGCTTGCAGCAGACGGGTTTCGTAGCGGTAACCGAGGCTGCGCAGCTCTTCGGCGTCTTCGGCAAAACCTTCCAGGTCGGAGGGTTTGTTGGCAAGGTCGCAGTAACCCCAGGTCAGGTCGCAGGGGATCTGAAATTTTTCGACGCGCTGGCGGACGATTTCCACCGCTTCCAGGCCCATGAGTTTCATCTGACGTACGCCGTCGGCGCCGATCACGTTGGCGAACTGATCGAGGCCGTGACCGACCCCGCGAATCAACTGCCCGCCGTTGCGGCCGCTGGCGCCCCAGCCGATCCGGTGCGCTTCCAGCAACACCACGCTCAAGCCCCGTTCAGCCAGTTCCAGCGCGGTGTTCAGCCCGGAGAAACCGCCGCCGACTACGCACACGTCGGCGATCAGTTCACCTTGCAGCACCGGATGGTCGGGTTGCGGCAGGCTGCTGGCGGCGTAATAAGAGGCAACGTGGGGTTGGCTCGCGGTGGCTTGGGCGCGGGCATTCATGGGCGTCATCCTGAGCGGGTGTCGAGAAAATTTGACGGAGCATAAGCCGCAGGCCCGAGGCCGGGCAACATTGGTCGCCCCGTGGTGTCTGGATCATGGCTTTTGCGGCACAATTGCCGCCTATTTCGCTCCGGTTACCTCTGCAATGAGCTGCAACAGTCAGAAAATCCGCACCCTGCGTCAGCAGATTCCCACGTTCGAATGCGTGCCGGGCTGTCATGACTGTTGCGGGCCCGTGACCACCTCGCCTGAGGAAATGTCCCGCCTGCCGCGCAAGACCCGCGCCGAACAAGACGCGGCCATGGAAGAGCTCAACTGTGTGCATTTGGGGCCGAATGGCTGCACGGTGTATGACGAGCGGCCGCTGATCTGCCGTTTGTTCGGCACCACCCAGACCTTGCCGTGCCCCAACGGCCGGCGACCGGTGGAACTGATTCACCCACGGGTCGAGAAGCAGGTGTTCGAGTACATGGCTGAAAACCGGCAAGTGCTGGTCTGACTCTGATCGTTCCCACGCTCTGCGTGGGAACGCAGCCCGGGACGCTCCGCGTCCCTTCCAAAGCCGAACGCGGAGCGTGGGAACGATCCAGTGGGCAGGTACTGGTCTGAGCGATCAGTCCGGAATCGGCAGGCTCAGGCTCTCTTTCACTTCTTCCATCACGATGTAGCTCTTGGATTCGCGCACATGCGGCAGCTTGAGCAGGATGTCGCCCAGCAGCTTGCGGTACGAGGCCATCTCGGAAATCCGCGCCTTCACCAGATAGTCGAAATCCCCTGATACCAGGTGGCACTCCAGCACGTGGGGCAATTTCAGCACCGCACGTCGGAACTCTTCGAAAGTATCGCCGGATTTGTAGTCGAGGCTGATCTCGACGAACACCAGCAGACTACCCTTCAAGTGCTGCGGATTCAGGCGGGCGTTGTAGCCCATGATGATCCCCTCGCGCTCCAGGCGCCGTACCCGCTCGGTACACGGCGTGGTGGAGAGCCCGACCTTTTCGCCCAGTTCGGTGAATGAAATCCGCCCGTCCGCCTGCAGGATCCGCAAGATGTTGCGGTCGATCTTGTCCAGCTCACGTTTGGTCTGAGTGTTGGTACGCATAGGGGATGCGCCTCCGTGAAAAGGGTTTTTGCCGAGAATTGTCGCCAAATATAGGCGCTTATACAGTGAAAAGCACTGGCAAATCTTTTTTACACTGCGCGCATCATTGCTCTAACAACAGACGTACGCGGCACGCCGCGATGAGGGATACAAAATGCGCGTTATGGTCTTGGGTAGCGGCGTCATCGGTACCGCCAGTGCTTACTATCTGGCCCGTGCCGGGTTTGAAGTGGTGGTGGTCGACCGGCAGCCCGCCGCGGCCATGGAGACCAGTTTCGCCAACGCCGGCCAGGTCTCGCCAGGCTACGCCTCGCCGTGGGCTGCGCCGGGCGTACCCCTCAAAGCCATCAAGTGGCTGCTGCAACGCCACGCGCCGCTGGCGATCAAGGCCACCGCCGACATCGACCAGTACCTGTGGATGGCGCAGATGCTGCGCAACTGCACCGCCAACCGTTACGCGGTGAACAAGGAGCGCATGGTGCGTCTGTCCGAGTACAGCCGCGACTGCCTCGACGAACTGCGCGCCGAAACCGGCATCGCCTACGAAGGCCGCAGCCTCGGCACCACCCAGTTGTTCCGCACCCAGGCACAACTGGATAACGCTGCCAAAGACATCGCCGTACTGAAAGAATCCGGCGTGCCGTTCGAAGTCCTCGACCGCGCCGGCATTGCCCGCGTCGAACCGGCGCTGGCGGGTGTCACCGACATCCTCGCCGGTGCCCTGCGCCTGCCGAACGACCAGACTGGCGACTGCCAGATCTTCACCACCCGCCTCGCCGAAATGGCCACCCAACTGGGCGTGGAATTCCGTTTCGGCCAGGACATCCAGCGCCTCGACTTCGCCGGTGACCGCATCAACGGCGTGTGGGTCGACGGCAAGCTGGAAACCGCCGACCGCTACGTACTCGCCCTCGGCAGCTACTCGCCGCAACTGCTCAAGCCGCTTGGCATCAAGGCACCGGTGTATCCGTTGAAGGGCTACTCGCTGACCGTGCCGATCACCAACCCGGCCATGGCCCCGACGTCGACCATTCTCGACGAGACCTACAAGGTCGCGATCACCCGTTTCGACAACCGCATCCGCGTCGGCGGCATGGCGGAGATCGCCGGTTTTGACCTGTCGCTGAACCCGCGTCGGCGCGAAACCCTGGAGATGATCGTCAACGACCTTTATCCTCAGGGCGGCAATCTGGCCGAAGCGAGTTTCTGGACCGGCCTGCGTCCAACCACCCCGGATGGCACGCCGATCGTCGGCGCCACCCCGTTCAAGAACCTGTTCCTGAACACCGGTCACGGCACCCTCGGCTGGACCATGGCGTGCGGCTCCGGTCGCTTGCTGGCTGACCTGATGGCGAAGAAAAAGCCACAGATCAGCGCCGAAGGCCTCGATATTTCCCGTTATGGCAACACCACCCAGGAGTCCGCAAAGCATGGCAATCCAGCGCCAGCTCACCAATGAGCGCATGAGTCAGATCGTCAGCCACAACGGTACGGTGTATCTGTCCGGGCAGGTCGGCGATGACTTCAACGCCGGTGTCGAACAGCAGACCCGCGACGTCCTCGCCAACATCGAGCGACTGCTCGATCTGGCCGGCACCGACAAACAGCACCTGCTGTCGGCGACGATCTACCTGAACGACATCGAGGCGCACTTTGCCGGCATGAATTCGGTGTGGGATCAATGGCTGCCCAAAGGCGCCGCCCCGGCCCGTGCCACGGTTGAAGCGAAGATGGCCAAGCCGAGCATCCTGGTCGAGATCTCCATCGTCGCCGCGTTGCCGTAACCCGTTGTAAAGATCCCTCTCCCGGTGCTGTTGGCGGTTCACGCCGTCAGCCAGCGCCGGTTTTTATTCCCATGACCGCCAAGAAGTCTGCTGCCATGCGTCCTGCCCGTGCCCTGATCGACCTTCAAGCCCTGCGTCACAACTACCGTATCGCCCGTGAAGTCACCGGTGCCAAGGCACTGGCGGTGATCAAGGCCGATGCCTACGGCCATGGCGCGGTGCGTTGCGCCCAGGCGCTGGAGGCTGAAGCGGACGGCTTCGCGGTCGCGTGTATCGAAGAAGCCCTGGAGCTGCGTGCCGCCGGGATTCGCGCGCCAGTGCTGCTGCTTGAAGGTTTTTTCGAGGCCGATGAGCTGGCGCTGATCGTCGAGCACGATTTCTGGTGCGTGGTGCATTCGCTGTGGCAGCTCGAAGCGATCGAGCAGGCAGCGTTGAGCAAACCGATCACCGTGTGGCTGAAGCTCGATTCGGGTATGCACCGCGTGGGCCTGCATCCGAAGGATTACCCGGCGGCTTACCAGCGTTTGCTGGCCAGCGGCAACGTGGCGAAAGTCGTGCTGATGAGTCACTTCGCCCGGGCCGATGAGTTGCACGAGCAGAGCAGCGCCGATCAGGTTGCAGTATTCGAAGCTGCGCGTCGGGGCCTGGCGGCTGAAGTCAGCCTGCGCAACTCGCCGGCGGTGCTGGGCTGGCCGCAGATTCAAAGCGACTGGGTGCGCCCGGGCATCATGCTCTACGGCGCCACCCCGTTCGAAGAAGCCAACGCCGTGGCCGAGCGCCTGCAGCCGGTGATGACGCTGGAATCGAAAGTTATCAGCGTGCGTGAACTGCCGGCCGGCGAACCGGTGGGTTACGGCGCGAAGTTCATCACCGACAAACCGATGCGCATTGGCGTGGTCGCCATGGGTTATGCCGACGGTTATCCGCGTCAGGCGCCGACCGGCACCCCGGTGCTGGTGGCCGGCCAGCGCAGCCGCATTCTTGGGCGGGTGTCGATGGACATGCTGTGCATCGACCTGACTGACGTGCCGCAGGCCGGCCTCGGTTCGACCGTCGAGCTGTGGGGCAAGAACATCCTCGCCAGCGATGTGGCGAAGTGGGCGGACACCATTCCGTACCAGATCTTCTGCAACCTGCGCCGGGTGCCAAGGCTCTATTCCGAGGGTTGAAGCGCTAGCGGGGCCCAAGTGTTGTAAATACTGAACGCTGTCGCCATGATAACGCTCAATATTTCTACAACATCAGGAGGCTCCAGCCTTGGACGTCGGTGAACGACTGCAATCGATCCGCAAGCTCAAAGGGCTTTCCCAGCGTGAACTCGCCAAGCGCGCGGGCGTCACCAACAGCACCATTTCGATGATCGAAAAGAACAGCGTCAGTCCTTCGATCAGTTCGCTGAGGAAGGTTCTGGGCGGGATTCCCATGTCCATGGTCGAGTTCTTTTCCGAAGAGATCCTGCAGGAAAAACCGACCCAGATCGTCTACAAGGCCAACGAGCTGATCGACATTTCCGACGGCGCCGTGACCATGAAACTGGTCGGCCGCGCGCACCCGAGTCGGGCCATCGCGTTCCTCAATGAAATCTACCCGCCGGGCGCCGACACCGGCGAAGAAATGCTGACCCACGAAGGCGAGGAAACCGGGATTCTGGTGGAAGGGCGCCTGGAACTGGTGGTAGGCCTTGAAACTTTTATCCTCGAAGCCGGCGACAGCTACTACTTTGAAAGTACCAAGCCGCATCGTTTCCGTAATCCGTTCGATGCACCGGCGCGACTAATCAGCGCAGCCACGCCGGCGAATTTTTAAACCAAGAGGCGCCAGGCCATACGGCGAAGGCACCCGAAACGTTTTTCCACAGCGCGATATAACCCCTTCGACTTTGGGGTTGTTTCAGTGAAGCGGGCTAACCGCTATACTTGCGCCCGCCTGCGAACCGTGGCCGCAGGCGTGAATAGCCACCATTGAGGGTGAACGCGTGAACCTAATTATGAAAATGCTGGCTGCACCAGCAACCGTATTGGCCCTCTGGGCTGTCAGCGCTCAAGCTGCGACGAATGACGACATTGCCAAACGCCTCGAGCCGGTGGGCCAGGTGTGTGTTCAAGGGCAAGAGTGCAAGGGGATGGAAGTCGCTGCTTCGGCAGGCGGCGGTGGCGGCGCCAAGACGCCGGACGAAGTGATTGCCAAACATTGCAACGCTTGCCACGGCTCCGGCCTGTTGGGCGCACCGAAAATCGGTGACACCGCGGCCTGGAAAGAGCGTGCCGACCACCAGGGCGGCCTCGACGGCATCCTGGCCAAGGCCATCACCGGCATCAACTCGATGCCGCCAAAAGGCACCTGCGCCGACTGCTCCGATGAAGAGCTCAAGGGCGCGATCCAGAAGATGTCCGGCCTGAAATAAGCCGCGCTTCTGACAAAAAAAAACCGTCTTCGGACGGTTTTTTTGTGCCCGCGGTTCAGGCCTGAGGCTGTTCTTTGCAGCAAACAACCGGCAATCTCGGTCGTACCTCTATTCACGGAACGGGCAGGAGGCTTCAGATGGTGCAGTTGTGTTCGATCGAACAGGCGGTGGACGACGTGCTGGCGCGGTTGCCGGCGCATATCCACATGGGCCTGCCGCTGGGGCTGGGCAAACCCAATCCCTTCGTCAACGCGCTGTACCGGCGGGTGGCCGGGTTGCCCGAACGGCAGCTGACGATCTACACCGCCTTGTGCCTCGGCCGTCCGGCCTTGGGCGATGGTTTGCAGAAGCGCTTCATCGAGCCCTTCGTCGAGCGGGTGTTCGGTGATTACCCAGAACTGGAATTCCTCGCCGATCTGCACCGCGATAGCCTGCCGGCCAACATCCGCATCGAGCAGTTCTTCATGCAGCCGGGCAGCCTGCTCAACAGCGCGCCGGCCCAGCAGGATTACGTCAGCAGCAACTACAGCCACGCCGCCCGCGACATCAACGCCGCCGGCCTGAACCTGGTGGCGCAGTTGCTCGCCAGCAGCAGCGAACACCCGGATCGCCTGAGCCTGAGTTGCAACCCGGACATCACCCTCGACCTGTTCCCGATGATCGCCAAACGCCGGGCAGCGGGGGAGACCATTCTGCTGGTCGGGCAGGTGCACACCGAGCTGCCGTACATGCCGGGCGATGCCGAAGTCGATATCGACACCTTCGACCTGCTGATCGACGAGAAGGACAGCAGCACGCTGTTTTCCACGCCGAACATGCCTGTCGGGTTTCAGGATCATTTCATCGGTCTGCACGCCAGTACCCTGGTGCGCGATGGCGGTACTTTGCAGATCGGTATCGGCTCGATGGGCGATGCGCTGACCGCCGCGTTGCTGGCGCGTCAGGCCGACAACGCCGGATACCAGGACTTGCTGGCCGATGTGAACCTCAGCCAATGGGCGCAGTTGATCGAACGCGAGGGCGGCATCGAACCCTTCGCCAAAGGCCTGTACGGTTGCAGCGAAATGTTCGTCAACGGCCTGCTGGTGCTGGCCGAAGCCGGGATCATCCGGCGCAAGGTCTACCCGGATGTGCAGACCCAGCAGCAGGCCAACGCCGGGACCCTCGACGAGGCGGCGCAAACCGATGGCATCTCGATCCACGGCGGTTTCTTCCTCGGGCCGCGCAGTTTCTATGAACGCTTGCGTGAGTTGCCGCGGAGCAAACGCCTCGAATTCAACATGACCCGCATCAGCTACATCAACGAGCTGTACGGTCAGGAAGAACTCAAGCGCCTGCAGCGTCTGGATGCACGATTCATCAACACCGTGTTCACCATTACCCTGCTGGGCGCCGGGGTGGCGGATCAACTGGAAGACGGGAGAGTGCTCAGCGGCGTCGGCGGGCAGTACAACTTCGTTGCCCAGGGCCATGCGCTGCACGATGCGCGTTCGATTCTGCTGCTGCGCAGTTGGCGCGAATCCGGCGGCGATGTCAGTTCGAACATTGTCTGGGAGTACGGCCATTGCACGATTCCACGGCACCTGCGCGATATCGTGGTGACTGAGTACGGCATCGCCGATCTGCGCGGCAAGTCGGATGCGGTGGTAATCGAGGCGCTGTTGAATATCAGCGACTCGCGCTTCCAGCAGGGCTTGATCGAGCAGGCGCAGAAGGTCGGCAAGTTGCCGAAGGATTTCCGTCTCGATCCGCGCTTTACCGACAACACCCCACAACGCTTGCAGGCGATTGCCGCGCGGCATCCGAACCTGTTTCCGGAGTATCCGCTGGGCTGCGATTTCACGGAGGTCGAAAAGGATCTGTTGCGGGCGTTGAACTGGCTCAAGAGCAAATTCAAGCTGACCGAGATTCTGGAACTGGGCAAGGCCGCGCTGGATGCGCCTGAGGCTTCGCTGTATCCGGAGCATCTGGCGCGCATGCAGCTCACCGATCCGGAAGGTTTGAAGGAAGACCTGTTTCAGCGGTTGCTCCTTACTGGCCTCAAAGCTACCGCGCAATAACTCCAACACCCGAAGCAACTGTGGGAGCCAGCCTGCTGGCGATTGCTATCCGCCAGTCCTGAAGATGTTGACTGACACGACGCCATCGCCAGCAGGCTGGCTCCCACAGAGGTAATGCGGTGTTGCTTACTCGATGAAGGTAACCACGCCATCCTTCAGCGATTTCACGCGAGCCAGCGACTCGACGCGGTAACCCTGCGAATCCAGCTCCGCACGGCCGCCCTGGAACGACTTCTCGATCACGATGCCCAGGCCAGCGACGGTGGCGCCGGCCTGCTTGATGATCGAGATCAGCGCCTGGGACGCCTTACCGTTGGCCAGGAAGTCGTCGATGATCAGCACACGGTCGCTGCTGGTCAGGTGGCGCGGGGAGATGGCCACTGTGCTTTCGGTTTTCTTGGTGAACGAGTAAACGGTCGCCGACAGCAGGTTTTCAGTCAGGGTCAGGGACTGTTGCTTGCGGGCGAAGATCACCGGCACGCCGAGGTTCAGACCGGTCATGATCGCCGGGGCGATGCCCGAGGCTTCGATGGTGACAATCTTGGTGATGCCCGAATCCTTGAACAGCGAGGCGAATTCGTCGCCGATCAGCTTCATCAGGGCCGGGTCGATCTGGTGGTTCAGGAAGGCGTCGACCTTCAGGACCTGGTCGGAAAGCACAATGCCTTGTTCGCGGATTTTCTGGTGCAATGCTTCCATGAAGCTGTCCTCATTTGGCGCTTTGTGCGCCGAAGGTCTAGTAAAAAGTGGTCAATTCTAGCGCTTTAACATCGCGCGTATATCAGCCAGTGCGCTGTTGCCCCGCACGGCTTTGACTTCGGTCGGTGTGTCGTCGTTGCCTTCCCAGGCCAGGTCGTCCGGCGGCAGCTCATCAAGGAAGCGGCTTGGCGCGCAGTCGATGATCTCGCCGTACTGTTTGCGCTTGGCGGCGAAGGTAAACGCGAGGGTCTGGCGCGCGCGGGTAATGCCCACGTAGGCCAGGCGGCGTTCTTCTTCGATGGTGTCGGCTTCGATGCTGGAGCGGTGCGGGAGGATTTCCTCTTCCATGCCCATGATGAACACGTAGGGGAATTCCAGGCCCTTGGACGCATGCAGGGTCATCATCTGGACGCCTTCGGCGCCGTCTTCCTCTTCCTGCTGACGTTCCAGCATGTCACGCAGGACCAGTTTGCCGATGGCGTCCTCGACGGTCATTTCGCCGTCTTCGTCTTTTTCCAGGGTGTTCTTCAAGGCTTCGATCAGGAACCAGACGTTGCTCATCCGGTAGTCCGCGGCCTTGTCGCTGGAGCTATTGGTGCGCAGCCAGTTCTCGTAGTCGATGTCCATGACCATGCTGCGCAGGGCGGAGATCGGGTCTTCGCCGGCGCACTGCTCGCGCACCTTGTCCATGAAACGCTTGAAGCGCGACAGGCGATCGGTGAAGCGGCTGTCCAGATGCTCGCCCAGGCCGAGTTCGTCGGTGGCGGCGTACATCGAGATCTTGCGTTCGGTGGCGTAGTTGCCGAGCTTTTCCAACGTCGTGGAGCCGATTTCCCGGCGCGGCACGTTGATCACCCGCAGGAAGGCGTTGTCGTCGTCCGGGTTCACGATCAGGCGGAAGTAGGCCATCAGGTCTTTCACTTCCTGACGGCCGAAGAAGCTGTTGCCGCCGCTCAGACGGTACGGCACCTGATGGTGCTGCAGTTTCAGCTCGATCAGCTTGGCCTGGTAGTTGCCGCGATAGAGGATCGCGAAATCGCTGTACGGGCGGTCGGTGCGCAAATGCAGGCTGAGAATTTCCATGGCCACGCGCTCGGCTTCGGCGTCCTCGTTGCGGCAGCGGATCACGCGGATCTCGTCGCCGTGGCCCATCTCACTCCACAGCTGCTTCTCGAATTCGTGCGGGTTGTTCGAGATCAGCACGTTGGCGCAGCGCAGGATGCGGCTGGTGGAGCGGTAGTTCTGCTCCAGCATCACCACTTTCAGGGACGGATAGTCGTCCTTGAGCAACATCAGGTTTTCCGGCCGCGCGCCGCGCCAGGCGTAGATCGACTGGTCGTCGTCGCCCACCACGGTGAACTGGTTGCGTTTGCCGATGAGCATTTTCACCAGCAGGTACTGGCTGGCGTTGGTGTCCTGGTATTCGTCGACCAGCAGGTAACGCACCTTGTTCTGCCATTTTTCGAGGATGTCGGCGTGCTCTTCGAAGAGTTTCACCGGCAGCAGGATCAGGTCGTCGAAGTCCACCGCGTTGAACGCCTTGAGCGTGCGCTGATAGTGGGTGTAGACGATGGCGGCGGTCTGTTCCTTGGGGTTACGGGCGTTTTCCAGGGCCTGGGCCGGCAGGATCAGGTCGTTTTTCCAGGCGCCGATCATGTTCTTGATCTCGTCGACGCCGTCGTCGCCTGCATATTCCTTCTGCATGATGTCGGTCATCAGCGACTTGACGTCGGTTTCATCGAAGATCGAGAAACCGGGTTTGTAGCCCAGCCGTTCATGTTCCTTGCGGATGATGTTCAGGCCCAGGTTGTGGAAGGTGCAGACCGTCAGCCCGCGTCCTTCACCTGGACGCAGCAGGGTGCCGACACGTTCTTTCATCTCGCGCGCGGCCTTGTTGGTGAAGGTCATGGCGACGATGTACTGGGCGCGGATGCCGCAGTTCTGGATCAGGTGCGCAATCTTGCGCGTGATCACGCTGGTCTTGCCGGAGCCAGCACCGGCGAGCACCAATAGAGGGCCGCCGACGTAGTTCACGGCTTCTTGCTGCCGGGGATTGAGTCGGGACATACGAAAATTCGGGAGTCGTTGACGAAATGGGCCGGCATTTTAACAGGCTCAGCGATTTGTGCTGCTCTCTCCGACTTGTGACGCAGCACGCGATTCAAATTTGCCGGTTTTGTTACTTTCACGCAGGATGCGCGGTGATTTTGCGGCTAATGTTCTCATTCGTGACACAAAATAACGTTTTGATAACCGTTGTCGTTTGGTCATTGGTTGCCGCAACGGCATAATGCCCGCCGCCCACATCATTGCAGAGTCTAGGGAGTCAGCTTGACTACGCCTGTCGAACCCTTGCGTTTGCTGCTACTGGCCGAAGAGCCAGCGTGGACAGCGTTATTGCGCGAGTGTCTGGCGCCGTTGGGAAGTACGGCGGTGCTGATCAGCGCGCCGAGCTGGGAGTCGGTCAGCAGCCTGTTCGAAGACAACCGCCACGCGGTGTTGTTGACCGTTCCCGCGTTGCAGCCGGCGCCCGGCCGTTGCAGCCTGCCGACGGTGTTGCTGTTGGAACACGAGCCGGCGACCGCGCCCGACGGCGTCAGCGACTGGCTGGTGTTCGATGCCCTCGATCCCGGCATGCTCCGGCGTTGCCTGCGGCATGTGCGCGAACGCGGCGTGCTGGAAAACACCCTGCAACGCCTGGCCGAACAGGATCCGCTGACCGGCATCGCCAACCGCCAGGGCTTCCAGACCCTGCTGACGGCGCGCCTCGCCGAAAACGACGGTCGCGGCCTGGCCCTCGGGCACCTTGATCTCGACAACTTCCGTCACGCCAACGACGCCCTTGGCCACCAGGCCGGCGACCGCCTGATCCTGCAAGTCGTCGCACGGCTGAAAAGTCAGCTGGAAGTCGGCGATCAACTGGCGCGCCTCGGCAGCGATGAATTCGCCTTGCTGATCGATACCCGCCGCGCCCCGCAACGGGCCGAATGGATGGCCGAGCGCATTACCGAAGCCCTGGCCGAACCTTATTGGGTCGACGGGGAAAGCCTGTTGATCGGCTCCAGCCTGGGCATCGCCCATGCCCGCGCCCAGGGTGGTGCGGATCCGCTGATGTGGCACGCGCATATCGCCATGCAGCAGGCCAAGAGCACTCAGGGCTGCACCTTTCACATCTTCAACGAGCGGATCAACCGCAACGCGCGGAGCATGGCCGACCTCGAAAGCGAGCTGCGCCGGGCGTTGCGCCGTGACGAGCTGGAGCTGCACTACCAGCCGCGCCTGAACCTGCAGGACGGCCAGATCGTCGGCCTCGAAGCGCTGGTGCGCTGGCGCCATAGCGAACGCGGCCTGCTGCCGCCGAGCGAATTCGTGCCGCTGGCGGAGCAGAGCGGCCTGATCGTGCCGCTGGGTTATTGGGTGATATCCCGGGCCCTGCGCGACATGCAGGCGTTGCGCGAACGCGGACTGCCGGCGCTGCACATGGCGATCAACCTGTCGTTCCGCCAGTTTCAGGACAGCCAGTTGCTGCCGACGCTCAGCCGTCTGATCGCCGAGCGCGGCGTCGAGGCGCAGTGGCTGGAATTCGAACTCACCGAAACCGCCGTGATGCGCCGCAGCGATCTGGTCAAGCAGACCATGGACGCCCTCGGTCGCCTCGGCGTGCGATTTTCGCTGGATGATTTCGGCACCGGGTTCTCATCGTTCGTGCACCTCAACAGCCTGCCGATCACCTTGCTGAAGATCGACAAGAGCTTTGTCGGCGGCATGGAGCAGCGTGAAGAGAACCGCAAACTGGTGCACGCGATGATCAATCTCGCGCACAACCTGCACCTGGAAGTGGTGGCCGAAGGGGTGGAAACCCGGGAGCAACTGGATCTGTTGCGCGGGTTTGGCTGTGATCAGGTGCAGGGTTACCTGATCAGCAAGCCGTTACCGTTGGCGGAACTGGTTGAATATCTGGTGGTTGACGCCAGCCAGCCGCCGCTGGGTATCGTGGTTTAGCCTCAAATCCCTGTGGGAGCGAGCTTGCTTCCACAGGGAAACTCATTCCGGCTGAGCGATCTTGAAGCCTTGAGATTGCGGCTCGAGCCGAATCATCCGCTTCATCTTCCATTCGAACGCCAGCGTCAGGCTCACCGCCGCGCAGGCCAGCCCCAGCGCCAGACCCCACCAGACGCCGGTCGGCCCCCAGTGCAGATGGAACGCCATCAGCCACGCCGCCGGCGCACCGATCAGCCAGTAGCAAACGAGCCCGACCAGGAATGTGGTCTTGGCATCCTTGAGCCCGCGGATGCAGCCCATGGCAATCGTCTGCGTGCCGTCGAACAGCTCGAACCACGCCGCCACGGCCAGCAGGCTCACGGCCAGACGAATCACTTCGGCAAACGCCGGGTCGTTATGGTCGAGGAACAAACCGACCAACTGATTCGGCAGCAACCAGAACACCATCGCAAACCCCAGCATCACCACTGCACCGAAGACGATGCCGACCCGTCCCGACATCCGCGCATCGTTCAATTGCCCGGCGCCGTAATGCTGGCCGACGCGCATGGTGATCGCATACGACATCCCCGCAGGAACCATGAATGCCACCGAGACGATTTGCAGGGCGATCTGATGCGCCGCCAGTTGCGTGCTGCCCATGGTGCCCATGCACAGCGCCGCGAAGGCGAACAGCCCGACTTCCACCGCGTAGGTGCCGCCGATAGGCAGGCCCAGGCGCCAGAGTTCTTTCAAATACTGCCGATTTGGCCGCGACAGACCTTCGCGAAGCGGGTAGGCGTCATAGGCCGGATGCCGGCGAATGTGCCAGGCCAGTGCCAGCGCCATGCAGTTGGCAACGATCGCCGTGACCAGACCGATACCGGTCAGCCCCAGTTTCGGCAGGCCGAACAGGCCGGTGATCAGCGCGTAGTTGAGCAGGAAGTTGGCCACCGTACCGGCGAGGCTGATGACCATCACCGGCGTTGCCCGGCCGATGGCGCTGGTGAATCCGCGCAAGGCCATGAAGCTCAGGTAGCCGGGCAGGGCGAACGGCAGGGCGATCAGAAATTGCCCGGCGGCGTTGACGTTGGTCTCGGTCTGGCCGAATAGCAAGAGCACCGGTTTCAGATTCCACAACAGCAGCCCGGCACCGAGCGCCATCAGCCACGCCAGCCACAATCCGGCCTGGGTCAGGCGGGCGGCGCCGATGATGTCGCCGGCGCCCTGACGAATCGCCACCAGAGTGCCGACCGCCGCGATCACGCCGATGCAGAAGATCGACACGAACGAATAGCTCGCCGCGCCCAGACCGCCACCGGCCAGCGCTTCGGGACTGAGGCGCGCCATCATCAGGGTGTCGGTCAGCACCATCAGCATGTGCGCCAACTGCGAGGCGATCAACGGCCCCGCCAGCCGCAGGATGGCCCAGAGTTCGGTACGCACAGGACGCTGCATGGCGTTCACATCCTTATAAAAGAGGGAGCAAGAGACTGTCGATTCTCAGGGTTTGGCGCAGGTTGCACAAAGGGATAAAAAGGATGGATGGCATGATTAAAACTCATCCTGCCGTGATTCTGCTAAGTTGGCGCAATCCCGCCATAGGAGCGCTGTGCATGTCCCGTCGTCTTCCACCCTTGTATGCCCTGCGCGCATTCGAAGCGGCGGCCCGCCACAGTTCGTTCACCCGGGCAGCCGAAGAGTTGTCGATCACTCAAAGTGCGGTGAGCCGGCACATCCGCACGCTCGAAGAGCATTTCGCCTGCCGCTTGTTTCACCGCAGCGGGCGCAACCTGCAACTGACCGAGTCTGCGCGCCTGCTGCTGCCGGGCATCCGTGATGGCTTTGCCGCGTTGGAGCGGGCCTGCAATACCTTGCGCGCCGAAGATGACATCCTGCGCATGAAAGCCCCGTCGACCCTGACCATGCGCTGGTTGCTGGCGCGGCTCAGTCGTTTCAGGCATTTGCAGCCAGGCAACGAAGTGCAACTGACCAGCGCGTGGATGGACGTGGACTCGGTGGACTTCAACAACGAGCCCTTCGATTGCGCGGTGCTGCTGAGTGACGGACATTTCCCGCCGGACTGGGAAGCCAGCCTGCTGTTTCCGGAGGAGCTGATTCCGGTTGGCGCGCCAAATCTGCTCAACGATCAGCCGTGGGACGTGGCGCGGCTGGCCAGCGCCGAGCTGCTGCACCCGACGCCGGATCGCCGGGACTGGCGCAGTTGGCTGGAACACATGGGACTGTCGGAACAGGTGTCGCTCAAGGGCGGGCAGGTGTTCGACACCCTGGAGCTGGGCATGATCGCGGCAGCCAGGGGCTATGGGGTGTCCATGGGCGATCTGCTGATGGTGGCCGAGGATGTCGCGCAAGGGCGCTTGAGCCTGCCCTGGCCGACGGCGGTCGCCAGCGGACTGAATTATTACCTGGTATGGCCAAAGACCCGCCCCGGAGGTGAACGTTTGCGCCGCCTCAGCGACTTCCTGCAAGGCGAAGTCCGCGCCATGACGCTGCCGGCGGTCACGCGCTTGAGCTGAATCGTTCGAGCCTGCACAATGCCGGCCTTTCGCCATAACCCTGCTGTTCGCTCAAGTATTCGGTTTTACCGCCGAATACGTGCATGTGGAACCGTCGTGCCGGTTACCACGATTCACCCCCATTAGAAAATTATCCGAGCTGCGATCAAGGAGGATCGGAAGTTCGGCCAGGAGCTGTCCATGTCTCAACCTCGCGCTCGGATCGCCTCGCAGCTGGGCCTCGCGCTCGCCGTGATACTGGCGATTGTCATCAGCGGCAGTACAGTCTTTGCTTTGCGTTCGCTGGATACCGCCAACCTCGCCACACGTGAGGAGCACCTCGCCAGTGAGGCGCGTCTGCTCGCCGACCAATTGAGCACCTTCCACGGCACGCTGCGCGAAAGCACCCAGCGCCTGAGCGGGTTGTTCGAGAAGCGCTTCAGCGCCGGCCTGAGCATTCATCCGAGCGAGCCGGTGACCGTGGCCGGCACCCAGACGCCGGGCCTGCACCTGGGCAGCGAAGTGTTGAACAACAACTTCAAGGAAGTCGACGAGTTCAAGCAGATGACGGCGGGCGTTGCCACGCTGTTCGTGCGCAGCGGCGAAGACTTCATTCGCGTCAGCACCTCCCTGAGCAAACAGGACGGCACCCGCGCCATCGGCACCGTGCTCGACCACGCTCACCCGGCCTATGCGAAGTTGATGGCGGGGCAGGGTTACGTCGGCCGCGCCTTGCTGTTCGATCGTTCCTACATGACTCAGTACACCCCGGTGCGTGACAGCAGCGGCAAGGTAATCGCGGTGTTGTTCGTCGGCTTCGATTACACCGACGCGCAGAACGCCCAGTTCGCCAATCTCAAGCGCTTCCGTATCGGCCAGACGGGCTCGCTGGCGCTGCTGGACGAGAAGAACCAGTGGCTGGTGGCACCGGCCGGTGTGCAGGCGCTGGATCAAGCGATTCCTGTAATCAACGATCTGGCGAAAGCGCCGGGTAAAGGCCGGTTCTGGAGCGACAAGTCCGAAGATTTCTACAGCATCGCCGTGCCGTTCGAGGGTGGGCCATGGTCGGTGGTGGCGAGCATGCCGAAGGCCGAGATCCGCGCGGTGACCTGGAGCGTCGGCACCCAGCTGGCCATCGGCAGTCTGCTGGCGATGCTGCTGGCGGTCGGCTCCGTGGTCTGGTTGCTGCGCAGCAAGCTGGCGCCGCTGGGCGATCTGGTGCGTCAGGCCGAAGCCCTGGGTGCCGGTGATCTGAGCGTGCGCCTGAGCGTGTCGAGCAACGACGAGATCGGTCAGCTGGCTCGCGCGTTCAACCAGATGAGCCAGGCCCTGTCGACCATGGTCGAGCACATCCGCCGCGCCTCCGAAGAGGTCAACCGTCGGGCTCAGGCGCTGTCCGGTCTGTCCGGCGGCGCCTATGAAGGCATGGAGCAACAGTCTGGCGAAATCACCAGCATGGCCGGTGCAGTTGAAGAGTTCTCCGCCACTTCGCTGAACATTGCCGACAACATGGGCAACACCCAGCGCCTTGCCCAGGAAAACGCGCAGCAGACGCAGATCGGTCGCACGTCGATGGAGGAAGCGTCTTCCTCGCTGGAGCAGATTGCCGGCGCACTGAACACCACCGCGACCGTGATCAACACGCTCGGTCAGCGTTCCCAGGAAATCGGCGGCATCGTCAGCGTGATCACCTCGATTGCCGAACAGACCAACCTGCTGGCACTCAACGCCGCCATCGAAGCCGCCCGTGCCGGTGAACAAGGTCGCGGCTTTGCCGTGGTGGCCGACGAGGTGCGCAGCCTGGCCTCGCGTACCCGTCAGGCGACGGATGAAATTTCCAGCATGATTCACAGCATTCAGCAGGAAACCGGCAACGCCATCAGCAACATGGAGCAGGGCAATCTGCTGATGCAGGAAGGGCTGTCGCGCAACGCCAACGTCGCTTCGGCGCTGGCGCGCATTGACGAGCAAAGTCGCTCGGCGGGTGAGCAGTTTGCCGCGATCACCACCGCGACTCAGGAGCAGAGCAGCACCGCGACTTTGCTCAGCAGCAACTTGCAGAGCATCGCGATGGCCAACAGCGAGCAGCGCGAAGTGGTGTCGAACCTGGCCATCACCGCCAAGGAACTGGAAGGCCTGGCAGCCGACCTGCGCCAAGAGGTCGACCGCTTCCGTTGAGGCGTCTCTGAAATAGCGATCGCGAGCAGGCTCGCTCCCACAGGATCTATGTTGGACTTGTGGGAGCGAGCCTGCTCGCGATTGGGGCCACCCCAAACTCAGCACTTACTGAGTCGCCGGCCGATACTGCAACGCTTCGGCCAGATGCTCGCGACTGATATCTGCGCACTTTTCGAGATCCGCCAGCGTCCGCGCGACCTTGAGCAGCCGGTGCGCCGAGCGCAGCGACAAGGTCAATCTTTCGCACGCGTTCTCCAGCCAGGTTTCATCGGCTGTGGATAACTTGCAGTGCTTCTTCAGCCCCGGCAAATCGAGAAACGCATTGGCGCAACCCTGGCGTTTTTGCTGACGCTCGCGGGCCTCAGCGACCCGCGTGGCCGCGCTGGCGCTGTCCTCTCCCGGTTTTACCGCAGGGTTCAGCGCTGTCGCCTCCCGCGCTACTGTCAGGTGCAAATCGATCCGGTCCAGCAACGGCCCCGACAGTTTGTTGCGATAGCGCTGCACCATGTCCGGTGTGCATGAGCATTTGCCGCTCGGTTCGCCGAGATATCCACAGGGGCAGGGATTCATCGCCGCCACCAATTGGAATCTCGCGGGAAACCGCACCCGTTCCTTGGCCCTTGCGATCACGATGCAGCCGGATTCCAGCGGTTCGCGCAGCACCTCCAGCACCTTGCGATCAAACTCGGGCAGCTCATCGAGAAACAGCACACCGTGGTGGGCGAGGGTAATTTCGCCGGGTTGCGGCTTTGAGCTGCCTCCGACCAGCGCCGGCCCGGAGGCCGAGTGATGCGGTTGGCGGAACGGGCGTTGCGGCCAGTGAGTCAGCGGCGCGCCGCTGGCGACGGATTGAATCGCCGCCACTTCCAGCGCTTCACTCTCGGTCAGCGGTGGCAGCAGCCCTGGCAAACGACTGGCCAGCAATGTCTTGCCCGTCCCCGGTGGCCCGCTGAGCAGCAGGTTGTGGGCACCGGCGGCGGCAATCAGCAGCGCCCGTTTGGCCGCCAGTTGGCCCTGGACTTCATTCAGGTCGGGATAGGGTTTGGCAGCATGGATCAGCCCGTCCGAGACATAAGGCTCGACTGGCGTATGCCCGTTGAAATGCGCCACAGCCTCCAGCAGATGATCCACCGCAATCACCCTCAGTCCCGACGCCAGACACGCCTCTTCGGCATTCGCCCGCGGCACCACCAGCGTCCGCCCGGCCTTGCGCGCTGCCAGTGCCGCCGGCAACACCCCGCGCACCGCCCGCACGGCGCCGGATAACGCCAGTTCGCCAAGGCACTCCACATCATCCAGCGTCAACGTCGGCACCTGCACACTCGCCGACAGAATCCCCAGCGCAATCGCCAGATCGAACCGCCCGCCATCCTTGGGCAGATCCGCCGGTGCCAGATTCAGAGTGATCCGCCGCGCCGGAAACTGCAGCCCGGAATTGATGATCGCACTGCGCACCCGGTCCTTGCTCTCTTTTACCGCCGCCTCGGGCAAGCCGACCATGGTCAGCGAGGGCAGGCCGTTGGCCAGGTGAACTTCGACGGTGACGGCGGGGGCATCCACGCCAATCTGGGCGCGGCTATGGACGATGGCGAGGGACATGGTCGTTCCTTGAGTTGAATCGGGGGGCCGCTTCCTGCGGGTTTTTGAAGGGTAGTCGGGGAGGGGAGTGTTGGAGGGACGGTTGCCTGGGCAAACCTTCACTGGATGTTGCGGTCGACAGCCGCACATATCTCGAGGCGAAAAAAAACCGCCTTGAGGAGACGGTTTTCAGTTGCAGGCTTCGGTGAGGCCAAGGCCTGCGCGTCCTTAGTGGACACACTCACGTTTGCTCAGGTTATGCAGGTTTGATCGCTGGCACAAGCATCAACGAAATTCCGCCAACCAGTTGCGGGCTGGGATGAGGACTCACTCAGCCGGCGGCGTCAGCTTCGCTTCCAGCTCCGCCACCTTCGCCTCAAGGCTCTCGAGCCGGGCGCGAGTGCGCGCCAGCACCACCATCTGACTGTCAAACTCTTCGCGGCTCACCAGGTCCAGTTTGCTGAAGGCACTTTGCAGCAGCATCTTGAACTGGCTTTCGATTTCGGCTTTTGGCAAGGGCGTGTCGCCGCTGAACAGGCGGGAGGCGGTGCCGCTCAGGGCGTCGAGGAAGTCTTTGGGCGCGAGCATGGGATATGTCCTGGAAACAATGGCCGGCAGTGTATCACGCAGTGTCTATAGTCATTGGCGCAGGCACGGATGCACGCTTTTCGCGCAACAGGATGCACGGCCGCGCACCGTTGTTGTGCGTATCCCGAGTGCCATTTGGGTGATGGCATCTGCGGCAGCGGCCAAGGGATTGAAATCAGTGGTTTTTGGCGAGATGGCAAGCTTTCTGCTTAGTCACCTTCGACCCATGCACTGATGCAGTCGCTGTGACGAATGCAGTGCGGCAGACGGAGCGGGGAGTTTCGTCTGGAGCGGTTAGCTGGCGTCGACAACGAAGCGTTACAAAGCCAGGCACTGCGCTTAGACTTGAGTCGGGTTTGTTTTCCTGGGGCAAGTCCACCAATTCGGGAGAGAGTTTCATGAAGCTAGTCACTGCCATCATCAAGCCGTTCAAGTTGGACGACGTGCGCGAGTCGCTGTCCGAAATCGGCGTGCAGGGCATTACCGTTACTGAAGTCAAAGGCTTCGGTCGGCAGAAGGGGCACACCGAGCTGTATCGCGGCGCGGAGTATGTGGTCGATTTTCTGCCCAAGGTGAAAATCGACGTTGCCATCGACGACAAGGATCTGGATCGGGTTATCGAGGCGATAACCAAGGCTGCCAACACCGGCAAGATCGGTGACGGCAAGATCTTCGTGGTCAATCTGGAACAGGCGATCCGCATCCGTACCGGCGAAACCGATACCGACGCGATCTAAACGCCGCCACAAACCCAACGCCCCAGGAGAAAACAATATGACTCTGCGTAAATTCGCAGGGCTAGGAGCCCTGTTGTCTATCGTAATGCCCGGCCTGGCCATGGCGGCAGACGAAGTGGCAGCCCCAGTCCTGAATTCCGGCGACACTGCCTGGATGCTTACTTCCACAGCCCTCGTGCTGTTCATGACCATTCCCGGCCTCGCGCTGTTCTACGGCGGCATGGTCCGGTCGAAAAACATTCTTTCCGTGATGATGCAGTGCTTCGCCATTACCGGTCTGATCAGCGTCCTGTGGGTCATTTATGGCTACAGCATCGCGTTCGACACCACCGGCATGGAGCAGGGCGTCGTCAACTTCAATTCGTTCGTGGGCGGTTTCGGCAAGGCGTTCCTGGCCGGCGTCACCCCAGCGAGCCTGACCGGCCCGGCGGCGCTGTTCCCCGAGGCGGTCTTCATCACCTTCCAGATGACCTTCGCGATCATCACTCCGGCGCTGATCGTCGGTGCGTTCGCCGAGCGGATGAAGTTCTCCGCGATGCTGATCTTCATGGGCATCTGGTTCACCCTTGTCTACGCACCGATCGCGCACATGGTCTGGTCCGGCAACGGCGGCCTGATGTGGGACTGGGGCGTGCTCGACTTCGCCGGCGGCACCGTGGTACACATCAACGCCGGTGTGGCCGGTCTGATTGCCTGCCTGGTACTGGGTAAACGCAAAGGTTTCCCGACCACCCCGATGGCGCCACACAATCTGGGTTACACCCTGATGGGCGCGGCGATGCTGTGGGTCGGCTGGTTCGGCTTCAACGCCGGCTCCGCTGCGGCCGCCAACGGCACTGCCGGCATGGCGATGCTGGTGACCCAGATCGCGACCGCCGCTGCTGCATTGGGCTGGATGTTCGCCGAGTGGATCACTCACGGCAAACCAAGCGCACTGGGTATCGCATCCGGCGTCGTTGCAGGTCTGGTCGCGATCACTCCGGCCGCTGGCACCGTGGGCCCGATGGGCGCACTGGTGATCGGTCTGGCAGCAGGCGTGGTGTGCTTCTTCTGCGCCACCACCCTGAAACGCAAACTCGGTTATGACGACTCCCTGGACGCCTTCGGAGTGCACGGTATCGGCGGTATCCTCGGCGCGATCCTGACCGGTGTGTTCGCTGCACCGTCGCTGGGTGGCTTCGGCACCGTCACCGACATCGCCGCACAAGTCTGGATTCAGTGCAAAGGCGTCGGCTTCACCGTGATCTACACCGCCATCGTCACTTTCATCATCCTCAAGGTGCTGGATGCCGTGATGGGTCTGCGCGTGACCGAGGAAGAAGAATCGGTCGGCCTGGATCTGGCACAACACAACGAGCGCGGCTACAACCTGTAAGCACGCGCCGCAAAAAACTTGCCCGGCTTGCCGGGCATTTTTTTATCTGGAATTTGTCTTCCCTGATACAGCTGAAAGGATTTTTCGTACTGCTTTGGTCGTGTTTACGACGAGGGTTTTTCTGCGGCCAAAGGCTTACATCATTGAAGGAATATTAGGGCCTTTGTTTTTTTCCAGAGCGCGCTAGAATGCGCCCCGAACGTGCGGAGAACTGTATGTGGCAACAGACTCTGATAACCCTGCGGGCACGGCCCCGGGGCTTTCATCTGGTGACGGACGAGTTGCTCGCCGGTCTGCCTGAACTCAAGGCATGCCGGGTCGGTCTGTTGCATTTGTGGCTGCAGCATACCTCGGCGTCGTTGACCATCAACGAGAACGCCGATCCGGCGGTACGTCGCGACTTCGAACGATTTTTCAATCGTCTGATCCCACAAGGAACAGACGGCTATGAGCATAACGACGAAGGCCTGGACGACCTCCCGGCGCACTTCAAGGCCAGCGTGCTGGGCTGTCAGATCAGTTTGCCGGTAACGGCGGGTCGACTGGCACTGGGCACCTGGCAAGGCGTTTACCTGGGCGAGCACCGTGATCATGGCGGTGCCCGTAAAGTCCTCGCCACCTTGCACGGTGAAGGGGCATAAACCGTTGGTCACCAATGGTTACTGATTTTTTTCCGGCGACTTTCGACAGTCGCCAAAGCTGGTCTATAACTAATCTGCTTTTCGCAAGTCATGAGGTAGAACATGAGCGACGATGATCTGGAAAACGACGACCTCGAAGTAGGCGACGAAGACGAGGCCGAAGACGGTCTGGAAGCAGCAGCGGAAGACGCTGCTGAAGACGATGGCGGTGACGATACGCCGGTCCCGGCTGCCAAAGGCAAGGCCAAGGCGGCGGTGTCGGTCGACGAGTTGCCGAGCATCGAAGCCAAGAACAAGGAGCGCGATGCCCTGGCCAAGGCCATGGAAGAGTTCCTTGCGCGCGGCGGCAAGGTGCAGGAAGTGGAGGCCAACGTGGTCGCCGATCCGCCCAAGAAGCCGGACAACAAGTACGGCAGCCGCCCTATCTGAGGCGTGGCGCTTGCTTGCTGAAAAAGCCCGCCGTCGCTGCGGGCTTTTTCATGGGCGAAAGAAAATCAGCCGCGGCTGTTCCAGCGGGCGAGCACCGCGGGCAGATCGTTCAGGCTGCGAATCTCGGCATCCGGCAGGCGCTCCGCTTCCCAGACCTTGCCGGCGGGGTTGAACCAGATCGCTCGCAGACCGGCCTGCTGCGCCCCGGCGATGTCGTCCCCCGGGTGATCGCCGATATGCACGGCGGCTTCGGCGCTCACGCCACCGCGCTGCAACGCTTCATGGAACAGGCGCGCATCCGGCTTGGCGATGCCGATGTCTTCGGCGCACAGCGCAAACTTGAAGTAGTCCGCCAGTCCGAGACGACGGACATCGGCGTTGCCATTGGTGACCACCCCGAGGGCGTAGTGTTTGGCGAGGGTTTCCAGAATCGGCTCGACTTCCGGGAACACCTCGATCTGATGCCGCGCATGCAGAAACACTTCAAAACTCTTGTCCGCCAGATCCGACGCTTCGCTGTGGGCGTATCCGGCTTCCTCCAGCGCATGGAACAGCACCCGCCGGCGCAGCGCGCTGATGCGGTGCTTGAGTCCCGGCTCGTTGGCCAGCACCCGTTCGCGGATCGACCACAGATGCTCCACCGGTACCGCGCCCAGATTTGGCGCATGTTCGCTCAGCCATTCGCGCAAAACCGCTTCGGCGCTGACGATCACAGGGGCGGTGTCCCACAGGGTGTCGTCGAGATCGAAGGTGATCAACTGGATGCTCATGAATCGTCGCCTTTCATGCGTTTGGCCCGTGGGTGGGCGCTGTCGTAGACCGCCGCCAGGTGCTGGAAGTCCAGGTGGGTATAGATCTGGGTGGTCTTGATGTCCGAGTGGCCGAGCAATTCCTGCACCGCGCGCAGATCCTGAGAGGACTCGAGCAAATGGCTGGCGAAGGAGTGCCGCAGCATGTGCGGGTGCAGGTTCTGACCCAGTTCGCGCTCGCCGGCCAGTTTGACCCGCACCTGAATCGCGCGCGGGCCGAGGCGTCGGCCCTGCTGGCTGACGAATACCGCGTCGTCCGCCGGATTGGTCAGCGCCCGCAACGGCAGCCATTGCTCCAGTGCTTCCCGGGCTTTTTTGCCGATCGGCAACAGGCGCGTCTTGCTGCCCTTGCCGAGTACCTGAACCATGCCGTCGGCCAGATCGAGCTGATCGAGATTGAGCCCGGTCAGCTCCGACAGGCGCAGGCCGGAAGAATAGAACAGCTCCAGAATCGCCTGATCGCGCCGCGCGAGAAAATCGTCCTCGACCGCACCTTCAAGCAGTTGCAGGGCGCGGTCCGTGTCGAGGGTTTTCGGCAGGCGGCGTTCGCCTTTGGGCGGTGCCAGGCCGGTGGCCGGATCGTGGTCGCAGAGGCCTTCGCGATTCAGATAGTGATAGAGCCCGCGCACGGCCGAGAGCAGGCGCGCCAGACTGCGCGAGGACTGGCCCTGGGCATGCAGGCGGGCGATCAGGCTGCGCAGGCGCTGGATGTCGAGCGCCTGCCAGCTGCCGATGTTCTGTTTGATGCACCAGCCGAGGACTTTGTCGAGGTCGCGGCGGTAGGCCGACAGCGTGTGTGGCGACACCTGCCGCTCACTGCGCAGGTGTTCGCAGTAAGCGTCCAGTTGTCGTTCCATGCTCAGCGTACCGAGCGCAGGGAGCTGTTGACCCGTGGCAGCACGCGACCCATGACTTCGGCGATGTAGCTGAGGAACAGCGTGCCGACCGAGCTCTTGTAGTGCTGCGGATCACGGCTGGCGATGGCCAGGATTCCGTGGATGCCCTGGTGGCTGACGGCGACCACGGCGGTGGAGCCGATCTGCTTGCGTTGCTCTTCGCCGAACAGGAAGTCGAGTTCATGTTCGCGCAGGCTGCCGCTGACGCTCTTGCCTTCGGTGAGCAGGCCGCCGATGGCGGTCTGCGCGTCGGCGTGGGTCACCCAGCGGCCGACCGGGGCCGGGTTGTCTCCGAGCAGGATCAGGCTGACGAAGGGCACCTGGAAATCCTGACGCAGGCTGTCTTCGACGCTGATCACCACATCTTCCAGGGTGGCAGCGTCCATCAGCGCGAGGATCAGGCGACGGGTCTTGTCGAACAGGCGATCGTTGTCCCGGGCGACGTCCATCAAGTGCGAGAGGCGGTGACGCATCTCGATGTTGCGGTCGCGCAGGATGGCCATCTGGCGCTCGACCAGCGAGACGGTATCGCCGCGCTGATGGGGGATACGCAGGGACGGCAGCAGTTCTTCATGCTCGACGAAGAAGTCCGGATGAGCCTCCAGGTACGCGGCAACTGCTGCCGCCTCCAGGCTCTCGGACGCTGATTCACCGGACTGTCGGGCGGGTACCTGAGGCTTATCGGTCATGGCTTCTGCTCACTCAAAGACGCACTTGTCCTTCGTATACGCGCACTGCCGGGCCGGTCATCAACACCGGTTGGCCGGGGCCTGCCCACTCAATGGACAGACGCCCGCCCGGCAGGTCGATCAACAGCGGCGAATCCATCCACCCCTGACTGATCGCCGCTACAGCAGCAGCGCAGGCACCGGTGCCGCAGGCCTGGGTTTCCCCGGCGCCGCGTTCCCAGACGCGCAGTTGCGCGCGATGGCGGTCGATGACCTGGAGAAAACCGACGTTGACCCGCGCCGGAAAGCGCGGGTGATGTTCGATTTTCGGCCCCAGTTCATGCACCGGTGCAGTGTTGATATCGCTGACTCGCAGCACCGCATGGGGGTTGCCCATGGACACCGCGGCCAGATCGACCGGCGTACCGTCGACATCGACCTGATAACTCAGGGCCTGCTCCGGCGCCTGGAACGGAATGTCCGCCGGCACCAGGCGCGGGGCGCCCATGTTCACGCCGATCTGGCCGTCGTTACGCACGTCCAGTTCGATGATGCCGCCCTTGGTCTCGACGCGGATCTGCCGTTTGGCGGTCAGACGCTTGTCGAGCACGAAGCGGGCGAAGCAGCGCGCACCATTGCCGCACTGCTCCACTTCGGAACCGTCGGAGTTGAAGATCCGGTAACGGAAGTCCACATCCGGATTGCTCGGCGCTTCGACGATCAGCAACTGGTCGAAACCGATGCCGGTGTGCCGGTCGCCCCACATTTTTGCGTGCTTGGGCTGAATATGCGCGTGCTGGCTGACCAGGTCGAGGACCATGAAGTCGTTGCCCAGGCCGTGCATCTTGGTAAAACGCAGCAGCATGGGGTTACTCCGGCAGCAGGCTTTCGCCGGCAAACAGCTCGGCCACGGTTTCGCGGCGACGCACTTCAAAGGCCTGATCGCCATCCACCAGCACTTCGGCGGCACGGCCGCGGGTGTTGTAGTTGGAGCTCATCACGAAACCGTAGGCACCGGCCGAATGCACGGCCAGCAGATCGCCTTCTTCCAGCGCCAGTTCGCGTTCCTTGGCGAGGAAGTCGCCGGTTTCGCAGATCGGGCCGACCACGTCGTACTTGCGTGCAGCGGTGTCGCGCGGCTTGACCGCGGTCACGTCCATCCAGGCCTGGTACAGCGCCGGGCGGATCAGGTCGTTCATGGCCGCGTCGACGATGGCGAAGTCTTTGTGCTCGGTGTGCTTGAGGTATTCGACTTGAGTCAGCAGCACGCCGGCGTTGGCGACGATGAAGCGGCCCGGTTCGAACACCAGCGCCAGATCACGGCCGACCAGGCGCTCGCGCACAGCCTTGATGTAATCGGCAGCCAATGGCGGCTCTTCGTCGCGATAACGCACACCCAGGCCGCCACCGAGATCGATGTGGCGCAGGTGGATGCCGCAATCGCCAAGGCGATCGACCAGATCCAGCAGGCGATCAAGGGCATCGAGGAACGGCGGCAGAGTGGTCAGTTGCGAACCGATGTGGCAGTCGACGCCGACCACTTCCAGGTTCGGCAAGTGCGCGGCACGCACGTACACGTCTTCGGCGTCGGTGATGGCGATGCCGAACTTGTTCTCTTTGAGACCGGTGGAGATGTACGGGTGGGTGCCGGCATCGACGTCCGGGTTCACGCGCAGCGAGATCGGCGCGCGAACGCCCAACTCGGCGGCGACCACTTGCAGGCGCTCGAGCTCGTCGGTGGATTCGACGTTGAAGCAATGCACGCCGACTTCCAGCGCACGGCGCATGTCGTCACGGGTCTTGCCAACGCCGGAGAACACGATCTTGTCCGGGCTGCCGCCGGCGGCCAGCACGCGTTCCAGCTCGCCACGGGAGACGATGTCGAAACCGGCGCCGATACGGGCCAGGACATTCAGGACGCCGAGGTTGGAGTTGGCCTTGACCGCGAAGCATACCAGGTGCGGCATGCCGGCCAGCGCATCGGCGTAGGCCAGGTACTGGGCCTCGATGTGGGCGCGGGAGTAGACGTAGGTCGGTGTGCCGAAGCGATCGGCGATGGCGGACAGCGCCACACCTTCCGCGAACAGCTCCCCGCCACGGTAGTTAAAAGCGTCCATGGCGATCCCTTAGTAAACGTCGTGCTTGTGTGCCTTGGAGACAGGCTGCTTTTGCGAAGACTGGGCTTGCTCGGCCGGGTCCTGATCTTCATCGGGCAGGTACAGCGGGCCTTTCTGACCGCAGGCCGAAACGAGACAGGCAACCGCGACGAGCGCAGCAAGGGAAGAGATCAGGCGCTTCATGGCGAAATCCTTGAAAATGCGTTAATTGCGCCGGAGTATACCGGCCACCCGGCAGCTTGCCTATGCGACGGAACTCCCGTCCGGCGGGGCTCGGGCTGCGGCGCGGAAACTTTTCCCGCGTGGCGGGTGGATATTTCGTCGCCGGGCAGGGCGCTTGGTCGTTATCCTTTGCAATCGGCTGGCAGCGTCCGTATCTTGCGGCGCTTGAGCCTGATCAGACATTTTTTGAGGTTGCCGCAATGAGTTTGTCCGAAGCCCGTTTCCACGATCTGGTCGATGAAACCCAGGAAAAACTGGAAGACATCTTCGACGACAGCGACCTGGACATCGACATGGAGAACTCGGCCGGTGTGCTGACCGTCAAGTTCGAAAACGGCACCCAGCTGATCTTCAGCCGTCAGGAACCGTTGCGTCAGCTGTGGCTGGCCGCCGTGTCCGGTGGTTTCCACTTCGACTACGACGAAGAAAGCGAACGCTGGATGTGCGACAAGAGCGAAGAACAGCTGGGCGAAATGCTCGAGCGCATCGTCAAGCAGCAGGCCGGCACCGAATTCGATTTCGAAGGCCTGTGATTTCGTGACTGACACCGCGCCCGCCCGTCCGCCGAAGCCGCTCTACAGCAACGTCAGCCCGGCCGTGCCTTCGCCGTGCACCGGCGTGTGCCGGCTGGATGAGCAGAAGGTCTGCCTCGGCTGCATGCGCCATGTCGAAGACATCCGCGAGTGGCGTGCGGCCGATGACGAGCGCCGCCGGGTGATTTGTGCGCAGGCCGCTCAGCGCCGGCAGCTCGCCGGCGCGTAGCTTGTATATTTTTTGAGCTGTGATAGTGTCCGGAAACGCCTCAACCCATCGAGGCCTGGTGAAAACCCCGTCTTTTTTGGCGGGGTTTTGCTTTTTTTGTGTGCAGAAGAAAGGAGTCTGCCCGGATCATGACCGCACCTTCCATCACCCTTACCCGTCTGGACGTGCAACGTCTGGAGCGCCTGATCGACAGCCTGGATGACACGCTGCCGGGCGTGATCGCGCTGCAAACCGAACTGGACCGCGCCGATACCCTGGTCGGTCACGATGAAGTGCCTGCCGATGTCGTGACGATGAATTCCCGTGTGCACTGCCGCGAAGAAAGCAGCGGTAAGGACTACCACCTGACCCTGGTCTATCCGAAGCACGCCAATGCCGACGAAGGCAAAGTCTCGATCCTGGCCCCGGTCGGCAGTGCGCTGCTGGGCCTGAAGGTTGGTCAGCACATCGACTGGCCAGCCCCGGGCGGCAAGACCCTGAAACTGACCTTGCTCGAAGTCGAATCGCAGCCGGCCAACGGCGGTGATTTCCCGGAGTAACCCGCCTCAGACCTGCTCGAGCGCCTCGTTCAGAGAGCGTTCAAGGTCGGCCTTGTAACGCAGATACAGATTGCTCGAACTCTGCCCGTCACCGATCACGCCCGACAGGTCCAGGTCGGTGATGTAGCAGCGGTAGCGCTCGGTTTCCCGGCGCTGCCCGACGATCTCCCGGGCGACCACGCTGAACAGCTGGTCACCATGTTCCAGCTCGCTGAATTCCCGTTGATTGCAATACAGCGTGACCTGCACCTCGCCGGGCGCGGCTTTGCCGACGATCGCCTGCACGTCGTAGAACGGTTTGTTGACCGGCGTCTGCGGCGCCGGGCGCATTTCGACCCGTCGCGCGCGTCCCGGCCCTGATGGCAATAACTGGTAATACAAGATTTCAAGGCTGGCGGCATGGCCCGCATCCATCGGCAGCAGCGCTTCGCGGCGGAACTGGATCGACTGCAGGAACCGCTGCAATGGCACCAACAGGCTTTGCTCGTCGTGAAAGGGCAAGTGCTGTTGCCACAGCGCATTGAATTCGTCGAGTACGTACAGCTCGGCAGTTTGTTCGGTGATCCGGTAGAACACCTGAATGCATTCAGGCTGGCCCATCGGCAGGATCAGCGCCAGGTCGTGGTCTTCCAGCGCCATCGGGTCCAGGTGCAGCGGGCTGTAGCGCGGCTGTTCCTCGCCCAGGTAATCGAGCAGCGCCGGCAGGGTGGCGAGGGCGACATGGTTGACCTGACCCGGCACCAGTTCCAGCACGTGGTAATGCTGCTGCACCTGGATCAGGTAGCGGTGATTCAGGTCGCTGAGCAACAGGGTCTGCGCGGTGTCGATGATTTCTTCCACCCGTCGCGCGATGAACTGCGCGCGGTTGTGACAGAAGCAGCGCACTCGCAGCGACGGCTGTTGCGCTCCGCGCGGCAGATTGTTGAGGTAATCGCGCAGGCAGTCCATCAGGGCATGCGGGCCATCGAAGCGGTTGACCAGCACTTCGTTCCAGCTGTTGAGCGTGACCTGATCCAGGGTCAACACCAGGTTCTCGCGCACACCGGCGTAGCTCAGCGAATCGGTACGCTCGGTGGTCATCAGGATGTTCAGGTCGCGGTGATGCTTGAGCGGATCGACCCCGACATTCACCAGCATCAAGACTTCGTTCGGTACGGCGGCGCGCAGCAGCGGTTCTTCGGCAACGGTCGGCAAGGGCAGGGGGATGCTCTGTTGCAGGCTGCCGAGCAGGTTGAACAGCTCGAACTCGCTCATGTCGCTGGTGCCGGGGTGCAGGGCCAGTCGGGTGCTGCTGTCGATCACGCCGTTGCGGTGGCACCAGGTCAACAATTCCAGCAACTCGCGGCTGCGCTTGATCGGCGCGAAGTGTTCCCACTCCAGCGCCGTCAGGCTGCCGTTGTACAGGCCCCATTGGGTCTGGCCCGGTTCCTTTTTGTTCGGCGATTGCACCAGGGTCAGGGTGTCTTCGGCCAGGTCCGGGGCGATGCCGGGATTGATGAACTCGACCTTGTCCGCCTTGCGCTCGAACGCCGCATACAGGCGCCGTCCGAGAACGTTGAGGTCGCGTTTGTTGATCAGGCTGACGGTCTGCTCTGCGCGAGCAAACTGGGTCAGGAATCGATAGCTGTAATTGAGTTCGTTGACCAGCGCCCGGCGTTCGGCGCTGACCTGGCGGACTTTCCACTGGCTGCGGCTGTCGAGCAGCGCCAGTTGCCGCTGATCCCAATGCCATTCGCTGGCCAGTCTTTCCAGCAGTGAGCGCTGCCAACTCTGGGTTCGGCTGTTGCCGGTGAGCTTGCGGTTGACCTTGAGGTACAGCGCACGGCGTACCAGCTCAAGCCGCTCCGGTTCGTTGCGCGCTGTGAGGTATTCCTCGATCCGCCGGTAAACCACCATGTACGGATCCAGCTCGTCGAGGTCCAGCCGATTGGCGAACACCGCCTGCTTGAAACGCAGGCTCAGGCACTGCACCTCGGGATGTTCGCTGGCGTAGACCTCGGTCAGCAGCAGCTTGAGCACCGATTTGTAAGGTGACTCGATGCCCTTGAACAGTTGCCACAGCCCGGCGCCTACGAATTCCCCCGGCGGAATGTGCGCCATCGGCCCCAGGTCGAGTGTTTCATCGTTGCGGATGAAACGCTTGGAAATCAGGGTGTGGGTGTACGCGTCATAGGCGCGTTCTTCGTAGACCGGCACCAGCCACCAGATCGGCGTGCGCCCGGCCAGCCAGATCGCGGTGCGGTAGAACTCGTCCAGCAGCAGATAGTGCTGGGTGGTGCCGCAATCTTCGGAGCTGAGCTGGGTGTCGCGTTCGCCTTTGACGAAGCGCACCGGGTCGATCAGGAAGAAGTGCGCCTCGGCCCCCTGGCTGGCAGCCCAGGTTTCGAGCAATTGGCATTTCTTGCGCAGCTCGGCGAGTTCGCTGTCGCTCAGGTCGGGGGCGTGGCAGACCCACACGTCCATGTCGCTCTGGTCCGCCTGGGCCAGGGTGCCGAGGCTGCCCATCAGGAACAGACCGTGAATCGGCCGTGGCGGGTTGCTGCCGTGACGCGGCTTGTAGGAGAACGAGCGGGTCAGGCGCTGGGCTTCGGCAAGCGCATCGGCGTCCGGTTCGTAATTCGACAGCCCGGCCGGCGTACTGCCCGAGACATAACCCGGCAACAGCGGATGATTGACGTGGAAAAACAGCGGCAGCAGCGTCAGCACACTTTGCTGGCGCGTCGAAAGACCTTCCAGCGCCCGGTTCAGGCGGCCTTCATTGAGTTTCAGAAAACGTGCACGTAGCTGGCTGAGTACCTTGCGGTCGATGCCTTCGTCCAGGTCGGGGCGGATTTCATGGGTGCGGGTCATGTCGGCTCAAACCGGCGCGCAGGGCTCGGAGGCAAGGGGTCTCGGGTGTCCGGGAGTTTAGCGCCTGAGCGGCAGGAGTTTTAAGCTGAATTTGTTTTTTGACGTCAGATTTCTATCGCGCGGCGATGGGGGACGTTCATGGCTGGCCCGCGGAAATCCCGTGGCAGGGGTTTCCGTGGGCAAAGTCGGGAAAATCAGGCGGTTTGCTGCTCTCTGAGAATCGTCAGTACGGTTTGCACGTTTTGTGCGGCATCGCGACCGAGGCTGGTCAGGTAACCGCCATCAGGCTGGTCTGTCAGTTCTTTTTCGAACAGGCGTTGTGCGGCGGCAATGTGCTTCGGGGCAGCGGTCTGATGAATTTTCAGACCTTCCTGGGAACTGTCCAGGTTGAAGAGTGCGAGGACTTCCAGTTCGGCAACCAACTCAGGGGTAAGCGACATAAGGACTCCAGACTTTCTAGGAATTGGACGACAGCGCCCCTAAGGTGAACCTGCCGGCGTGGCCTGTCCAGTGCGCGTGTCAGGGTTTTTGTCCCGGGGTGGATTCCAGTGTAGTCAGGGAGCGGGAGAAGACCGCGCAGATGGGTGACAAATTGTGTGGGAGCAGGCGGGCTCCCACAGGGCGGGGCCGTTTACTGCTTTTCCGGTGGCAGCTCGGGCAGTGCGCGCAGCGCGGTTTCGTACCACTCGGTATCGAACGCGCGGTCTTCGTCGAGCATCGCGTCGATTTCACAGGCCAGCACGTGGGCCATCAGATTCAGGATGTCATCACGCTCGTAACCGACCAGCGTCAGTTTGTTGAAGGTTGCCTTGGCCGCTGGCGGGTTGTCGCTTTCGATCTGGTTCTCGATCGCTTCGATCAGCGTCGATTCGGTGAACTCTTCTTCATCATTGTCGATGTCAGTCGGCTCGCTCATGGCAGGCTCCTCAAGGAAAGGCGCCAGTTTACCCGCATTCAGCGGCGTGATGCTGCTGGCGCGAATCCCTGGTGCGATCTATAAACAGGCACTGCCCACCCCGCACGGCCTGGAGGCTATGTGATGTTCAAGCTCTATGGATTCTCCGTCAGCAACTACTACAACATGGTCAAGCTGGCGCTGCTGGAAAAAGACCTGCCGTTCGAAGAGGTCACGTTCTACCCGACGCCAACGCCGGAGTCCCTGGCCATCAGCCCGCGCGGCAAGGTGCCGGTGCTGGGGACCGAAGGTGGCTACATCAATGAAACGATGGTGATGCTCGAATACCTTGAAAGCAGCCAGAAGGGTGTCCCGCTGTTGCCGACCGAGCCGTTTGCCCGCGCTCAGGTGCTGGCGGTGGCCAAGGAAATCGAGCTGTACATCGAGCTGCCGGCCCGTGCCTGCTATGGCGAGGCGTTTTTCGGTACGACGCTGCCGGAAGCGATCAAGGAGAAAACCAAGGCTGAATTGCTGCTGGGCTTTGCGGCACTGGGCCGTCACGGCAAGTTCGCCCCTTATGTGGCGGGCGACAGCCTGACTATTGCGGATTTGTACTTCCTCTACAGCGTGCCGTTGGCAGTTGCGGTGGGGCACAAGCTGTTCGGTCTGGATTTGCTGGCGCAGATGCCGAAGGCCAAGGCGCTGCTGGAGCGGCTTGAGCAGAATCCGCACGTGCAGAAGATTGCGGCGGATAAAGATGCGGCGATGCCGGCGTTTTTGGCGATGATCGCTGCGAAGAAGTAGCAGTTTTAGCGTTTTTGAAAGAGCAATCGCCAGCAGGCTGGCTCCCACACTGAATTTGTATTCACAGATCCAGAATGTGGGAGCCAGCCTGCTGGCGATGCTTTTGGCTTTTAGCGGCTGGCGATCAACGCCTGACCGCGAACCACGGCAGTCTTGACCTGCGCCGGCGCAGTGCCGCCGATGTGGTCACGGGCATTTACCGAGCCTTCGAGGGTCAGAACGGCGAACACGTCCTGCTCGATCTGGTCGCTGAACTGGCGCAGTTCTTCCAGGCTCATTTCCGCCAGATCCTTGCCGGTGTCGACGCCGTACTTCACGGCGTGGCCGACGATCTCGTGGCAATCACGGAACGGCAGGCCACGGCGCACCAGATAGTCGGCCAGATCGGTAGCGGTGGAGAAACCGCGCAGCGCCGCTTCGCGCATGATCGCGTGTTTCGGTTTGATCGCCGGGATCATGTCGGCAAAGGCACGCAGCGAGTCGCGCAAGGTGTCGGCGGCGTCGAACAGCGGCTCCTTGTCTTCCTGGTTGTCCTTGTTGTAGGCCAGCGGCTGGCCTTTCATCAGGGTCAGCAGGCCCATCAGGGCGCCGAATACCCGACCGGTCTTGCCACGTACCAGCTCCGGCACATCCGGGTTTTTCTTTTGCGGCATGATCGAGCTGCCGGTGCAGAAACGGTCCGGCAGATCGATGAACTGGAACTGCGCGCTGGTCCACAGCACCAGCTCTTCGGAGAAGCGCGACAGGTGCATCATCGCGATGCTCGCGGCCGAGCAGAATTCGATGGCGAAGTCACGGTCGGACACGTTGTCCAGCGAGTTGCCGCCGACGGCGTCGAAGCCCAGCAGTTGCGCGGTGTATTCGCGGTCGATCGGGTAAGTGGTGCCGGCCAGTGCGGCGCTGCCCAGCGGCATGCGGTTGGTGCGCTTGCGGCAGTCGACCAGACGCTCGTAGTCGCGGCTGAGCATTTCGAACCAGGCCAGCATGTGGTGCCCGAAGGTCACCGGCTGAGCGGTCTGCAGGTGGGTGAAGCCCGGCATGATGCTGGCGGCTTCACGCTCGGCCTGCTCCAGCAGGCCTTTTTGCAGGCGGGTGATTTCGCTCAGGATCAGGTCGATCTCGTCACGCAGCCACAGGCGTATGTCGGTGGCGACCTGGTCGTTACGGCTGCGGCCGGTGTGCAGCTTCTTGCCGGTGACGCCGATGCGGTCGGTCAGGCGTGCCTCGATGTTCATGTGCACGTCTTCGAGGTCGACGCGCCAGTCGAACTGGCCGGCCTCGATTTCGCCCTGGATGGTCTTCAGGCCATCGATGATGCTGTCGCGCTCGGCATCCGTCAGCACGCCGACCTTGGCCAGCATGGTGGCGTGGGCGATCGAGCCCATGATGTCGTGGCGATACAGGCGCTGGTCGAAAGTGACGGAGGCGGTGAAGCGGGCGACGAAGGCGTCGACGGGTTCACTGAAGCGGCCGCCCCAGGACTGATTGGTCTTGTCAGTGCTCATGAATTCGCTCGTATCGGCTTGAAGAAAGAAGGCGTGAAACGCTGGCGCGGATAATAACAGGGTTGCCAATCCTGTCGCTGACACTGGTCGATACGTTTTTTTCTCATTCGCTCCGCCATAGTTGTCGGCGTCCCCGGGGGATTTGCGCAAGGATATTTTCCGATTGAGCAATATCGGCCCGACGAGCGTCTACAGTAGGACATAGGGGTCGGGTGACCACGGATCGGGCAAAGATCCGGCCACCGACTATAAGAAGAGAGAGGGGTGGGTGTATTGGCCATTGGCATACCCTGCGTAAAACGCAGTCGGCGACGGGCGTCGGGCGGTACGTTGCGGGTGTCGGCAAATATTGCCGGCCGACGTACGGCACTTTTTGGCGCTAGCGCTAGTCTTAGCGTGGATCGCGGTGACGGACGTCACTCCACTTGTCTACGCTATCCTTGTGCGAGACTCACGCAGGAATCCAGCGCAATATGAATGTCCTGATCGTTGATGACGAACCACTGGCCCGCGAGCGACTCAGCCGAATGGTGAGCGAGCTCGAGGGCTACACAATCCTGGAGCCCAGCGCCACCAATGGCGAAGAGGCGTTGGCACTGATCGACAGCCACAAGCCGGATATCGTACTGCTCGATATCCGCATGCCGGGCCTCGATGGCCTGCAGGTGGCTGCCCGTCTGTGCGAACGCGAAACCCCGCCGGCCGTGGTGTTTTGCGCAGGTCCCGATGAATTTGCCGTGGAGGCCCTGCAGGCCAGCGCCGTGGGCTATGTGGTGAAACCCGTGCGAACCGAACATCTGCATGACGCCCTGAAACGGGCTGAACGTCCCAACCGGGCCCAACTCTCGGCCCTGACCCGTCCTGCCGCCGAAAGCGGTAACGGCCCGCGCAGCCACATCAGCGCCCGGACCCGCAAAGGCATCGAACTGATCCCGCTGGATCAGGTGGTGTACTTCATTGCCGACCACAAATACGTGACCTTGCGCCACGAAGCTGGCGAAGTCCTTCTGGATGAGCCGCTCAAGGCGCTGGAAGACGAATTTGGCGAGCGCTTCGTGCGGATCCACCGCAACGCACTGGTCGCCCGCGACCGTATCGAGCGACTGCAACGCACACCGCTGGGCCACTTCCAGTTGTTCCTCAAGGGCCTCAACGGTGACGCGCTGATTGTCAGCCGTCGACATGTGGCGGGCGTGCGCAAAATGATGCAGGGGCTTTAGTCCGCAGGCTTCGGGCGGTTCTTCGTTCATTTCACCAGGCATTGCAGGCCAGGGAGGCCACGCCGTATCTGATTCAGGTCAAAGTGGATTTGGCTGAGCTGTTATTATCCGCCGTATCTATTCAGTACGGATTGATCCATGTCCTCTCGCGAAATCCGCATCGCCACCCGCAAAAGTGCTCTGGCCCTCTGGCAGGCCGAATACGTCAAAGCCCGTCTTGAAGCATCCCACCCGGGCCTGCTGGTGACGCTGGTGCCCATGGTCAGTCGCGGCGACAAGCTGCTCGATTCGCCCCTGTCGAAAATCGGTGGCAAGGGCCTGTTCGTCAAGGAACTGGAAACCGCGCTGCTGGAAAACGAAGCCGACATCGCCGTGCATTCGATGAAAGACGTGCCGATGGATTTCCCCGAAGGCCTCGGTCTGTTCTGCATCTGCGAGCGCGAAGATCCCCGTGACGCGTTTGTCTCCAACACTTATTCCAGCCTCGATGCATTACCCGCCGGCAGCATCGTCGGCACTTCCAGCCTGCGGCGTCAGGCGCAGTTGCTGACACGCCGTCCGGATCTCGAGATCCGTTTCCTGCGTGGCAACGTCAACACCCGTCTGGCCAAGCTCGACGCCGGCGAGTATGACGCGATCATCCTCGCGGCAGCCGGCCTGATCCGCCTCGGTTTCGAAGATCGCATCACCTCGGCCATCAGCGTCGATGACAGCCTGCCGGCCGGTGGCCAGGGCGCCGTCGGTATCGAATGTCGCAGCGCCGACACCGAAATCCATGCCTTGCTCGCGCCCCTGCATCACGCCGACACCGCCGACCGTGTCACCGCCGAGCGTGCTCTCAACAAACATCTGAATGGCGGCTGCCAGGTGCCGATCGCTTGCTACGCCGTGCTCGAAGGCGATCAGTTGTGGCTGCGCGGTCTGGTGGGCGAACCGAGCGGCGGCAAGCTGCTCAGCGCACAAGCACGGGCACCGCGCGCGGCAGCCGAGACGCTGGGCGTACAGGTTGCCGAAGACCTGCTCGGCCAAGGCGCCGACGATATTCTCAAGGCGGTCTACGGCGAGGCAGGTCACGAGTGACCGCCTGGCGCCTGCTGCTGACGCGCCCGGCGGAGGACTGTTCGGCGCTCGCCGCCGTGCTGGCCGAACAAGGGTTTTTCAGCAGCTGTCTGCCGCTTTTGGAAATCGCCCCTCTGCCGGTCTCTGACACAATGCGCCGCACGATCATGCAACTGCCGCGCTACAGCGCGGTGATCGTGGTCAGCAAACCGGCGGCGCGGATCGCGGTGGATCTGCTCGACGCTCTGGGTCTGGCGACGCCGACGATGCCGTGGTTCAGCGTAGGCGCGGCGACCGCAGCCATCCTTCGGGATCGGGGGCTGGATGTGAGCTTCCCGGACGCGGGTGACGACAGCGAGGCCTTGCTGCAATTGCCGCGTCTGCTTGAGGCGGTGGCCGTGCCCGGTTCGCAGGTATTGATCCTGCGCGGGGAGGGTGGACGCGAGCTGCTGGCCGAGCGCCTGCGCGCGCTTGGTGCTAGTGTCGAATACTTGGAGTTGTACCGTCGCGACCTGCCGGTCTATCCGCCGCAGGAGCTGCCCCGCAGGATTGCAGCGGAACGCCTGAACGGGCTGGTGGTCAGCAGTGGACAGGGTTTTGAGCACCTGCGCCAACTGGCTGGTGATACCTGGCCGGTGCTTGCGCGGTTGCCGTTGTTTGTTCCAAGCCCAAGGGTTGCCGAGCAGGCCAGTGCCGCCGGGGCCCGAACAGTTGTGGATTGTCGCGGCGCCAGTGCCGCGGCCTTGCTGACGGCGTTACGGGAGCATCCCGTGCCCGTTCTCTAATGCAAAGGATGGATACGTGAGCGAAACAGCCTTGCCTAAAGATGACGTTCAACCTGTGATCGATGCACCGGTTGATGTACCGCCACCGGCCGCGGAACCGCGCCGAGGCAACGGATTGGCCATTCTCGCGCTGCTGCTCGGCGCTGCCGGTGTTGCGGTGGGTGGCTGGGGTGTCTGGCAGGTGCGACACCTGCAGACCAGCACTCAGAATCAGTTGAGTCAGGTTCAGGCGTTGAACGATCAGGCCCAGACCCTGAAGCTCAATGAGCAACGACTGACCGAACGCCTCGGGCAATTGCCCGGCGCCGATGAACTTGCCGATCGCCAGCGTCTGGTGTCGCAACTTCAGGGCGATCAGCAACGCCTCAACCAGCGTCTGGAAACAGTCCTCGGCGCCAGCCGCAAGGACTGGCGTCTGGCCGAGGCCGAGCACTTGCTGCGTCTGGCCAGCCTGCGTCTTTCCGCCCTCCAGGACATCAGCAGCGCCCAGGCGCTGGTGCAGGGTGCCGACGAAATCCTGCGCGAACAGAATGATCCCGGCTCGTTCGCCGCCCGTGAGCAAGTGGCGAAAACCCTGGTGGCGCTGCGCAGCACCGAGCAGCCGGATCGTACCGGGTTGTTCCTGCGCCTGGGCGCTTTGCGTGATCAGGTCGTCGGCCTCACCGAGCTGGCGCCGGAATACAAGGATCGCGGTGATTCGCTGCTGGGCCTGACCTCCGATGGCGACGGCGCCAGTCGCTGGGCGCAGTGGTGGGATCAGATCTCGCGCTACATCCGCATCGATTTCAACGCTGACAAAAACGTCCGGCCGCTGCTCGCCGGTCAGAGCCTGAGCCAGGTGCGTCTGGCCCTGAGCCTTGCGCTCGAACAGGCGCAATGGGCCGCGCTCAACGGTCAGGCACCGGTGTACACCCAGGCCCTGGCCGAAGCGCGTGACGTGCTCACGGGCAACTTCAACCCGGACAACCCGCAGAGCAAAATCATGCTCGAGCAGGTTGCGGAATTGAGCAAGCAACCGGTTACCGTCAATACGCCGGATCTCGCCGGAACCTTGAGCGCAGTGCAGGCGTATCTGGAGCGCCGCAACGTCAACGCCGAAGATTCGGTGAAACCCTTCGCCAAACCGGCCGCCAGTACTGCGCAGGAGGCGACACCATGAAGCGCCTGTATGTGATCGTGTTTCTTGTGATCGCGGCAACGGCGGCGCTGGGCCTGGCGATTGCCGAGCATTCCGGTTACGTGCTGGTCGCCTACAAAAGCTTTCGTTATGAATCGAGCCTGTGGGCGACCCTGGCGGTGGTGGCGGTGCTGTGGCTGCTGGTCTGGGGCATCAAGGCGCTGGTCGAGCTGGTGCTGACCTCTGGCGGTGTGGTCAATCCATGGTCGCGTCGTAACCGCAGCCGCCGCGTGCAGGTAGCAATCGAGCATGGTCAGCTCGACCTGGCCGAAGGCCGCTGGGCCAGCGCCCAGCGTCACCTGTACCGGGCCGCTGAAGCCGAGCGTCAACCGTTGCTGTATTACCTGGGGGCTGCTCGAGCCGCCAACGAACAAGGCAACTACGAGGAAAGCGATCGCCTGCTGGAACGCGCCCTCGAGCGTCAGCCGCAGGCCGAGCTGGCGATCGCCCTCAGCCATGCGCAGTTGCAGACCGATCGTGGCGATACCGATGGGGCGCTGGTCACCTTGCAGGCGATGCACGAACGCCATCCGCACAATGTCCAGACCTTGCGACAGTTGCAGCGCCTGCATCAGCAGCGCGGTGACTGGTCGTCCGTGATTCGGTTGTTGCCGGAGCTGCGCAAGGACAAAGTCCTGCCACCGTCCGAACTGACCGAACTCGAACGTCGCGCCTGGGGGGAAAACCTGTCCCTCGCGGCCCAGCGTGAAGAGGACGGCGCAGTCGGTTTACAGTCGCTCAACCGCGCATGGCAGCAACTGACTTCTGCCCAGCGCCAGGAGCCGGCGCTGGTGCTGGCCTACGCCGAGCAGCTGCGTCAGCTGGGCGCCCAGGTCGAAGCGGAAGAAGTGTTGCGTACGGCGCTCAAGCGCAAGTACGACAGTCATCTGGCGCGTCTCTACGGTCTGGTGCGCGGTAATGATCCGACACGTCAGTTGCAGACGGCTGAAGGCTGGCTCAAGGATCATCCGGGCGATGCCAGCCTGCTGCTGACGCTGGGACGCCTGTGCCTGCAAGCCAGTCTGTGGGGCAAGGCGCGGGACTACCTGGAAAGCAGTCTGCGAGTGCAGCGCAATCCGGAAGCGTGCGCCGAGTTGGCGCGGCTGCTGGCCCGGCTCGGTGACACCGAGCGCAGCAATCTGCTGTTCCAGGAAGGGCTGGGTATGCTGGATGAACGCCTGCTGGCTGCACCATTGCCGGTAGCCGCTCGAGCATGATCAGAAAGGGGGAGCGTTGCTCCTCCATTTCTTTCCCGGCGACTGAATTGTTACCGGTAAATCCCCTCCCGAGCAAAATCCTACAGTGGGCTACACCGAATCCTTCGGTGCCTGTCGGGATTTCCCTACACTTCTGATGAAGTGTCGCCAGTGACCTGCCTTGAAAGCCCGAGGCGCTTTCCTCTACCGTAACTGCCTGTCTTTATTGTTACGGATAAGCCATGTCGTTGGCCTGCTCACGCTCCCTGTTTTTTATGGCTTTCACTGCGGGGATTCTGGCCCTGGGAGCTTCTTATTACCTCGAATACGCGGTCGGTCTGGTGCCCTGCAGCCTATGTCTGGTCCAGCGTCTGTTCATGTGTGTGCTCACCATGTTTTGTGGTGTGGCGGCGGTCCATGGGCCGCAGCGTGTCGGTCTGTCGCTGTACTGGATGATGGCGTTGCTGACCAGTCTTGGCGGGATGACGGCGGCCTGGCGACAAGTGCTGTTGCAAAGTGATTCCCTGCAAAGGCTGGCGCATTGCGGGCCAGGGCCGGAGGAAATGTTCAGCAGCCTGCCGTGGTTATGCGCACTGATGCGTATGTTCAACGACACTGCCGATTGCACGGAGTTGTCCTGGACACTGTTCGATTTGAGCATTCCGGAGTGGAGCCTGCTGTTCTTCGTGGGGATGTCGATCCTTGCCGCTTACCAGTTGCTGCGACAGGTCTGGATGGCTTTACAGCGACCACTTAGCGGCCAACCGTCGCACCCGGCGCTGGTCAGGGATTAAACACTTGTATGAACTTTCTCTCCTGCGTACCTTGAAGCCATAGGCGTGCGGGCATAATCTGGCCCGCACGTGTCATTGGAATTGTGTTGCTCGATGACGCTCTGCCTGGCCGCCTCTCAAAGCAATATTCACAAGAAGAGGCGCGGGTGTAGGGCAGCATGACCCACAAGGGAAGAGAGATCACCATGCTCGAAAGTTGTCAGAATGCTCAGGAACGTTGGGGTGGAGTTCATCTGCTGATCGACCGCTGGCTGCAGGAGCGTGAGGAATTGATCGCTGCCTATGACAAGCTGGGCGCCAAACCTCAGGCGCTGTCCGAGGATCGAAAGCCTTTGCAGGAATTCTGCGGTGTGCTGGTCGATTACGTCTCGGCCGGGCACTTCGAGATCTACGAACAGCTGACGGGCGAGGCCAAGGCCTTCAACGACAAACGCGGCCTGGAACTGGCCGAGACGATCTATCCGCGGATCGATGTCATCACCGAAAAACTGCTCGCGTTCAACGACCTTTGCGATGAAGGCAAATGCGTTGCGGAGAAATTCAAGGAGCTGGGCGGCCTGCTTCACGAGCGCTTCGAACTGGAAGACTGCCTGATCGAAGTGCTGCATACCGCACACAAGGAAGAGGATTCGGTTCAGGCCTGAACCGAACCTCGCAAGACACAGAAACGGTGCGCCCCAAACGCACCGTTTTTTATTGGGCGATCAACTGGTCGCGCCGCGCAATTCCACTTCGAACACCAGCGGTGTGAACGGCGCGATCAAGTCGCCTGCACCGTCGGCGCCATAAGCCTGATCCGATGGGATCACCAAACGCCACTTCGCGCCGACCGGCATGTTCTGCAGCGCGGTGCGCCAGCCGGCGATCACGCTGTCGAGATTGAACCACTGCGGCTGGCTGTTCTGATCGAACACGGTGCCGTCCGGCAGTCGGCCGATGTACAGCACCTGCACTTTTCCATCCGGGCCGGCCTTCGTGCCATTCCCCGGCGCAAGCTCGGTCAGCAGGATGCCGTCGGCCAGCTCCTTCACACCCGGTTTGGCTTTTTCGGCGGTGAGAAAACGTCGCTCGTTTTCCATCGCGGCTTCAGTCGAAGGCATCGCCGCCTGCTCGGCTGTCTGCGATTCGTGATCGGCGAGGATCTGCTCGATGCGTGCCTCGCTCAGTGCCAACGGCTTGCCTTGATAGGCCTGCTGCAGACCTTCGATCAACGCCTGGATCTGGAGCTGCGGTACTTCCTGACGCAGTCGTTCGCCGAGGCTGGCGCCGAGGCTGTAAGCCAGATCGTGGGCGTCATTCGCCGTCGTTTTTTCGTCGGCCTGAGCCACGGAAAAAATCATGCAGAGGGATAAAAAAAAGTAGCGCGACATGGGCACTCTCCATCCTGAATTGCGGTGGATTATGCCAGCGCGAACGTCTGCAACGGTGAACTGCTTTTGCCAATGCGCAGAAGTTTTTTGCAAGCCTGCAACCGAGTGCTTTCGATACTGTCAACATGCCCTAGCGGCGGTAGCAGCAGAGGTCTAGTATGAGCCGCACTCACGTCAGCCAGGAGGTAAACCATGTCGGCCACCAAGAAGCCTGTAAACACTCCGTTGCATTTACTCCAACAACTCTCGGGCAGCTTGCTCGAGCATCTGGAAAACGCTTGCTCCCAAGCCTTGGCTGATGCTGAAAAACTGCTCGCCAAACTGGAAAAGCAACGCGGCAAGGCGCAAGAAAAACTGCACAAGTCCCGCACCAAACTGCAGGACGCAGCAGCGGCCGGTAAAGCCAAGGCGCAGACCAAGGCCAAGGCTGCCGTGAAGGAGCTCGAAGACCTGCTCGATGCGCTGAAGGAACGTCAGTCCGACACCCGCAGCTACATTCTGCAACTCAAGCGCGATGCCCAGGAAAGCCTGAAACTGGCCCAGGGTGTCGGTCGTGTTCAAGAAGCCGTAGGCAAGGCGCTGTCCCTGCGTTCGGCCAAACCTGCAGCGGTACCTGCGAAAAAAGCAGCCGCCAAGCCTGCTGCAAAAGCACCGGCCAAAGCGCCTGCGAAAGCCCCTGCAAAAGCGCCAGTGAAAGCCGCTGCAAAACCAGCCGCGAAGAAACCCGCAGCCGCCAGCGCTGCCAAACCTGCGGCCAAAACCACAGCGGCCAAACCGGCTGCTGCAAAACCAGCCGCCAAGCCTGCAGCGAAAACCGCTGCTGCGAAAGCGGCTCCAGCGAGAACTGCCGCTGCGAAACCTGCTGCCAAAGCAGCCGCCAAGCCGACAGCAAAACCAGCCGTTAAAGCCGCCGCTAAACCAGCCGCCAAAACAGCTGCTGCCAAGCCTGCGGCGAAAACCGCTGCCAAACCGGTTGCTGCCAAACCTGCTGCCAAAGCGGCGGCGAAACCAGCGGCCAAGCCTGTGGCAAAAGCTGCGGCCAAACCCGCTGTAAAACCAGCCGCCAAACCGGCTGCCGCCGCCAAGCCTGCAACGACCGCGGCCAAGCCAGCGACCGCCGCTAAACCAGCCGCCAAACCAGCAGCGAAACCCGCTGCAAAACCAGCAGTGAAAAAACCTGCCGCTGCCAAGCCTGCTGCCGCGAAACCCGCTGCAGCAAAACCGACCGCTGGTCCTGCTGCCAAACCTGCCGCACCGGCAACTCCGGCTGCGACCGCTGCACCTGCACCCGCCGCCACTACCTCGACCACCGCAACCACGCCATCGTCGGCGCCGGTGTCGAGCGTCGCCAGCAACCCGTCCAGCGCTTCCTAAGCGCCGGTCGCCGCGACGCGCAGCACTTGCAGCGCGTCGCGGTTCAGGTTGGCCGCAGGGCCGGCCAGCACTTCCAGCCAGTCACTCGATTCCTTTGAATGACGCTTCCAGCCTTGCGCGGCGCCTTCCAGTCGTGACAGCAGCGCACGCTCCGCCTCCAGCTCCAATCCCTTGATCTGCTCACGCATCCCCTTGAGCACCGGATCGGTGTCGGCCAGGGTTTTCCACTGTATGCGCAATGCGCGTAACGGCTGGACCACTTCCCGATCCCAAGGCTCTGTCATTTCCAGAAGCTGCCGGGCGCGTGCCTCGTCACAGGTCGCATCGCGTTGTTCCAGCCATAAACCGCACAACATCAGGCACACGTTGGCCCCCGCCGATTGCAGGCGCAGGCAGGCATCCTCCACGCCGGGACGGGCGTAGACGGCAAGGGCAAAGCTCCACAGGTCAGAGGACATCGTGCTACTCGCGCCAGTTGCGGGGGAAGCTGGTAGACTCCGCCGCCATTATGATCCGACTTCAGAACCTGACTTTACAGCGTGGCCCGCAACGTCTGCTAGAAGACGCCGAGCTGACCCTGCACGCCGGCCACAAAGCCGGCCTCATCGGTGCCAACGGCGCCGGCAAATCCAGCCTGTTCGCCTTGCTCCGCGGTGAGTTGCACCCGGACTCGGGCGACTGCCTGCTGCCGTCCGACTGGCGTATCGCCCACATGCGCCAGGAGGTCGACACGCTCGAGCGCCTGGCGGTCGACTATGTGCTCGACGGTGACCTGCGCCTGCGCGAAGTGCAGCGCGAGCTCGCGGCAGCCGAAGAGGCCCACGACGGCACCGCGCTGGCCCGCCTGCACGCCGAACTCGACAGCGCCGACGGCTACACCGCCGATGCGCGGGCGCGCAAGTTGCTCGCCGGTCTTGGTTTCACCAACGAGCAGATGGATCGTCAGGTAGGAGATTTCTCCGGTGGCTGGCGGATGCGTCTGAACCTTGCGCAGGCTTTGATGTGCCCATCAGACCTGTTGCTGCTCGACGAACCGACCAACCACCTGGATCTCGACGCCATCATCTGGCTTGAAGAGTGGCTGAAAAGTTACCCCGGCACCTTGCTGCTGATTTCCCACGACCGGGATTTCCTCGATGAAGTGGTCGATCACGTGGCTCACGTCGATCAGCGCAAACTGACGCTCTACCGTGGCGGCTATACCGCGTTCGAGCGCGCCCGTGCCGAGCGTCTGGCCCAGCAGCAACAGGCCTACGAGAAGCAGCAGGCGCAGCGTGCGCACATGGAAAGCTACATCGCCCGGTTCAAGGCCCAGGCCACCAAGGCCCGTCAGGCCCAGAGCCGGATCAAGGCGCTGGAGCGCATGGAAGAGCTGTCGGCGGCCCACGTCGATTCGCCGTTCGATTTCGTTTTCCGCGAGTCGACCAAGATCTCCAGCCCGCTGATCGACCTGTCCGATGCGCGCCTGGGTTACGGCGAGAAAACCGTGCTGGAGAAGGTCAAGCTGCAACTGACCCCCGGCGCGCGGATCGGCTTGCTCGGCCCCAACGGCGCGGGCAAGTCGACCCTGATCAAGAACCTTGCCGGCGAACTCGAACCACTGGCCGGGCGCCTGACTCGCGGTGAGAACACTGTGGTTGGTTACTTCGCCCAGCATCAGCTCGACTCGCTGGATTCCAAGGCCAGCCCGTTGCTGCACTTGCAGCGTCTGGCGCCAACCGAACGCGAGCAGACCCTGCGCGACTTCCTCGGTGGTTTCGACTTCCGTGGCGCACGCATCGATGAGCCGGTGCTGAATTTCTCCGGTGGCGAAAAGGCCCGTCTGGCCCTGGCGCTGATCGCCTGGGAACGGCCGAACCTGCTGCTGCTCGACGAACCGACCAACCACCTCGACCTGGAAATGCGCCTGGCGCTGACCATGGCGTTGCAGGAATTCAGCGGCGCGGTGTTGGTGGTTTCCCACGATCGGCATCTGCTCAAGAGCACCACCGATCACTTCTTCCTGGTCGCGGACGGCAAGGTCGAAGAGTTCGATGGCGACCTTGAGGACTACGCCCGTTGGCTGGTCGAGTACCGTCAGCGCAACGCCCCGGTCAGCAACACACCGGTCAACCCGGACAAGACCGACAAGAAGGCCCAGCGTCAGGCCGCCGCTGCGTTGCGTCAGCAACTGGCGCCGCACAAGCGCGAAGCCGACAAGCTCGAAGCCGAGCTCGGCAAGCTGCACGAGAAACTGGCGAAGGTCGATGCCAGCCTCGGCGACAGCGACCTCTACGAGCCGGCGCGCAAGAACGAACTGCGTGACCTGCTGGCCGAACAGGCCAAGCTGAAAGTCCGCGAAGGCGAGCTTGAAGAAGCGTGGATGCAAGCGCTGGAGACGCTGGAAAGCATGCAGGCGGAGCTGGAGGCGTTGTCTTGATGGAAGCTTTCAAACTTCCATTGCCGGCGATGTGGGTCGAGCCGATCTGGCTCGGCGTGCAGATTCTGCTGATCCTGCTGGCCGGCTACTTCGCCCAGCGCGTCGTCGCCCGATTCCTGACTCGCCTGGGCGAGAAGTATCCGTTCCCGCCGCAGTTGCTGATGCCGCTGCGCGGCGGTCTGCGCTGGCTGATCATGGGCAGTGCGCTGATCTTTGTGCTGGAGCGTCTCGGGGTGTCGGCCACGGTGCTGTGGACCGCGCTGTCGGGCTTCGTCGCGGTGGCGGCGGTGGCGTTCTTCGCCATGTGGAGCGTGTTGTCGAACCTGCTCTGCGCGATTCTGATCTTCACCGTCGGCCCGTTCCGTCTCGGCGACGTGGTCGAACTGGTCGATACCACCGACAAACCCGGCGTCAAAGGCCGGGTGGTGGCGATCAATCTGCTCTACACGACCTTGATCGAAGCTGAAGAACTCGGCACCGGCAGCGCCATGGTGCAAGTGCCCAACAGCCTGTTCTTCCAGCGTTCGGTGCGCCGCTGGCGCGGCACTGATGTGTTCCCTTCCAGCGGTTTCGAAAAGTGATCGGACGCCGGCCACATTGGTCGGCGCCCGCAACATCCTGCAAAAAATCGGTAGTCATCCAGCCAATTCCGCATTAGCTTTGAGGATTGTCACGAGTCCGAGTCGAGGTGTGCGATGGAGCTTCAAACATGGCTGGCGTTTTTTGCCGCCTGCTGGGTGATCAGTCTTTCTCCGGGGGCCGGCGCCATTGCGTCGATGTCCAGCGGTCTGCAATACGGTTTCTGGCGCGGTTACTGGAACGCCCTGGGCCTGCAGATCGGCCTGGCTGTGCAGATTGCCATCGTCGGCGCCGGTGTCGGCGCGATCCTCACCGCTTCCGCCACGGCGTTCCACGCGATCAAATGGTTCGGTGTCGCGTATCTGGTTTATCTCGCGATCAAGCAGTGGCGCGCACTGCCGATGGACATGAGTGACGACGCGGCGGTCCGGCCGATCGGCAAGCCGCTGGCGCTGGTGTTCCGTGGTTTTCTGGTGAACATCAGCAACCCCAAGGCCCTGGTGTTCATGCTCGCGGTGCTGCCGCAGTTCATCAATCCGCATGCGCCGCTGCTGATCCAGTACGTGGTGATCGGCGTGACCATGATCGCGGTCGACCTGATCGTCATGGCTGGCTACACCGGTCTGGCGTCGAAGGTCTTGCGCCTGTTGCGTACACCGACCCAGCAGCGACGCATGAACCGCACGTTTGCCGGGCTGTTCATTGGCGCGGCGGCGTTCATGGCCACACTGCGCAAAGCGGCGGCATAAAGCGTACAGGCATTAAAAAGGCGACCTTCTCAGGTCGCCTTTTTCGTTTCCGGCGGTTTATCAGCGCAGAATCACTGGCGCCGTATCACGCGGCAGATTGTTGCGCGGCTGCGGTTCGCGCGGCTGCTCGTAACCGCCACCGCCGAGCTGCAGGCTCAGCTGCCCGGCCACATCTTCGCCCAGTGCCTTCGAGACGTCACGCACCACCCGCGGGCGGTTGAGCGAGATCTTGATGTCGCGGTGATTCACCAGTTTGGTGTCCTGTGCCTCACCCATCGCCGTGAAGGCTGAGGTGATTTCGTAGGTCTTGGTGTTGATCAGGCTGAAATCGGCCACCAGCGTCAGACCCAGCACGGCGGAATAGCTGTCGGTGTTCGCCAGCTCGTTTACGTCCTGAGTGAAGTCGATGTCCGACACGGTGCCGAACAGCACGTAGTCGGCACCCTTGAAGTTGCCGGCCTTGATCCGCTTGATCACGTCGTAGACGTCACCCTTGGACGACGCCGTGTACGGCGTGCCCTGCACCAGCTGGAACATGCCGGTACGCAGGATTTCACCCTTGATGTCGCCGGTGAACTTGCGCAGCTCGGTCTGTTCGATGTAGCTGGTGGTGGCTTCGAGTTCGTTGTAGCTCGAAGAACCGCTGGAACTGTAGTAGCCCTCGCGGTAATTGTTCTGGGCCGAAACGATGTGGATGTATTGCTCCACACGCTCCTGATACGCCAGATCCGTCACCGCGACTTTCGGGGCCGCCTGCACGCTGAACGCGCAAGCCAGGGCCATCATGCCAATCCATGTGCGCATCGATTAACGCTCCGTGGTTTTGCGGATCTCTTTCTCGTCCATCCACTCGGCCAGACCGCTTTCAACGTCGATCAGTTGCAGGCTGAATTTGTAGAAGACGTCCTTGTAGTCGCTGCTGCGCTTGACGATCGAGCTGATCGAACCTTCAAGACGGTATTTGGCGGCGATCATGTTGCCGGTCTTGGCCACGGTGCTTTTCTTGTACAGGCCGCTCTGGTTTTGCAGCTTGAGCTGGTCGACCTGGCTCTGCATCGCGGTGTTGTCGCTGGCGAAGCGGGCAGTGCCGGACTTCATCAGCTGGGTCTTGATGCTGGTGGTGATTTCGCGGGTGTCGATGTATTCGCTGGTCTTGTTCTTCACGTCGTAGACCTGCACCACAGGGCGACCCTGCAGAATGCCGGACTGGGCCAGGGAACGGGTCATCGACTCGGCGATCATCTGCAGGTCGGTCGAACCGAACTCGTTGGTCACGGTTTCAACGGCCTTGGTGTCGCCGTAGCTGATGTTCTTGCTGCCCAGGGTCGGCGAAGTGTTGGCGCAACCGCTGGCCAGCAGGGCGAGGACGGCGATGAAGGAAAAGCGTGCAAACATGGGAGTGCTCTCTGAATCGGGAATAGGGTGTCGGGCTTAAGGCGTCTTGAGTTCCAGACGGAAGTCCACGGCTTTTGGCGTCGGGGCGATGCCCTGGATGAAGCTGGTCTGGGCGCCGTACATCATCTGGCTCTTCCAGACTTCTTCTTCGGCGATCGGGAAACCTTCCGGCCCGAGCCAGGCGAAGCGGTAGTAGAACGTCTTGTTGCTGTTGAGGGTGTTGCTCAACTGCACGTTGACGGTCATGAAGCCGTTTTCGCGGGCCACGCGCATCGCGCCGACCACGATGTGTTTCTGCGGGCCCATGGCCACGACCTTGCTCGCGGCACTGCCCGGCTCCGGTGGTGGCGGGGTGGCGCAGCCGCTCGCCAGCAGGGCGAGGGCGGCGACGGCGATGAGTTTGAAGCGCATGCAAAGACTCCGTTCTTAAGGTTGTTTGAGGCTGGCCACGGCGGTGGCGCCAGCGCTCGGGGTGACGTGGGCGGCGAGGCCGGCAGCGAACACCTGATTGCCGACGGCGCGCAGGGTGATCACCTGATAACGCTGATCGACGGTGACCTTGACCTGAGAGCCACCGACGGCGCTCGGCAGAGTGACCAGGTGCTCACCTTTCTTCAAGCGCAGACGTACAACCTGAGTCATGTCCGGCAGGGTACGCCACGTACGGGTATCGGCACCTTCGAGCACAGCTGAAGAAATACCTACGGCCAGACCCGCCAGCGGGTTGGTTTCGTTGATCTTCTTCTGCGCTACACCTTTGGTGATCGCGCGCACGGTGGTGCGCAGGATGATCCCCGGCATGTCATCGCGCAGGGCACGGCGGGACATCGCGGTGGTGCTGTTCAGCGCGGTCAGGTCGACCTGTTGGCCATCGACACCGATCTGCGCGAACGTCGCGGTGGAGGTGTCGGGCTTGATGATCGGGAACGACAGCGGAGTAATCACTACGTTGTTGGAGATTGGCAGCGGCAACGGCACGCGGATCGAATCGCGGGCCGGCGCCAGACCGCTTTGCACCACGATCAGGATGTCGCTGTCATCGCTTTTGACCGGTTTGTCGAGGTTGACCAACGCCTGCTCCAGCAGCGGCGTGTTCGGGCGCAGTTCGGCAGCCTTGCGATAGCCCGGCGCAGCGAGGTCTTTTTCGCCCAGAGCTTCATAGACGAAACCGGCCAGGTAATGGCTGAACGCACTCTGGTAGCTGTTTTTCAGGCCGACCACTTCCGGCGCGTCAAGGCTGGCGACCGGGTAGCCCTGCAAGTCCTTGTACTCGGTCTTGATGCCTTCTTTCTCGGCTTCCTCTTCGCTCTTGAGGTATTCCTTGTCGCGCAGGTCGGCGATCACCGCTTCACGTTCGTGCGTCTTCTTGATCGCGGTGCGGGCGCCGTCGAAATCGTTGACCGCCAGCAGGTTCAGGGCCATCTGCGTAGTCAGCATGACTTTTTCGTAGTCGTAGCCTTCGTAACGGCGCACCTTGTCGTTGACCAGGAAACTGCCGAACTGGGCCAGGTACTTGTCGGTGTCGAGCTTGACCGAATCTTCCCACTTGCCCACCACCTGGTCGGCGCTGGTCCAGGCATTCTGGCTGCCGGAAAGATCGCCCTTGGCGCGCAGCAATTCACCCTTCTCGAAGTAATAGAGCAGGTCTTTGTCCGGGCCGGTGTTGTTTTTTTCCAGCAGGGTCAGGGCGGCCTCGACGTTGCCGGTGGCCAGTTGCTGGTTGGTCTGGGCCAGTTCGGAATCGTAGTTGCGAAACGCCGAACAGCCGGACAGCAGGGTGACAGCGCTGAGCGCGATCAGAGTGGGAGCGCGGAATGCCATGGGGTTACTTCTTCCATGAGTAGCGACAGCCTCGGGTGCGGGTCGGGCTGCTGGGACCGATCGACAGTGGCACTGGCCTCCTGCCAATTCCTCATAAAAAGAGGAGCTTTAATGCCGCAACGCGATAGCGCGGGCGCGGCATTATAAGCGGGCGATGCTGGCTATGTAATAGCTTTTTAATTGCACTGGTTGGTTGGGTGCCATTACTTATCCGGCAGTCTGGCATTGCCGATTACGTTGGCGACATCTCTCAAAACTCGCAGGTTGACCAACTGGTGATCGCGGTCGATGCGCAGGGTGACCGATGACGCTCCGGGTGCATTGGGCGCATTGAATTGATGATCGCCTTTCTTCAGCCGGATGCGTGCCACCAATGTCTTGTCGGGGAGCGTGCGCCAGGTTCGGGTATCGGCCTCCTCAAAGGGGTCGTGCTCGGTGACGACCAGCGAGGCCTTGGCCGGATTGCGTTCGTTTTCCTGGGCCTGGGAAATGGCGGCCATGTTGGCGCGGAACATTGCCCGGGAAATGATCGCCGGCATGTCATCGCGCAGCGTACGAAACGCCATGTCGGTGAGGCTGTTGATCACGGTCAGCGGGCGTTTGCGGCCATCCACCAGGATGTGGTCGAACGCTGGTGTGACGGTGTCCGGCACCAGGATGGGAAACGAGATCGGTGCGGTAATGACCAGACTTTCATTGAGCCGCACCGGGATCGGCACCGTTACCGAGCTGCGGGCCGGCGCCAGACCGCTCTGGACGACGATCAGAACATCGCTTTCATCATCCTTGGCCGGTGGCTGGTCGAGATTGCGCAGCGCCTGTTCGAGGAAGGGCGTGTTCGGGCGCAACTCGATTGCCTGGCGATAACCCGGTGCGGCCAGATCCCGTTCACCCAGCGCTTCGTAGGTGAACCCGGCCAGGTAATGGCTGAAAGCACTCTGGTAGCCGTTCTTCAGTTCGATAACCGCTGGCGCGTCCAGGGTGGTGACGGGATAGCCCTGCAGATCCTTGTATTGCACGACGATGCCTTGAGCTTTGGCCTGTTCCTCGAGCTCTTCATACTGGCGCTCCCGCTGGCGGGCGATCAGTGCTTCACGTTCGTGGGTCTTCTTGATGTCTGCCCGGGCGCCGTCGAAATCACTTTCGCCCAATTGGTTGAGGGCCATCTGTGTGGTCAGCATGACTTTTTCGTAGTCATAGCCTTCGTAGCGGCTGAGCTTGTCGTTGACCAGCAGGGTGCCCATTTCATAGGCAAACCGGTTGAGCAGCTTCATGGGCGCGGAAGGTACGGCCTCTTCGCGTTGAAACACCATCCGGTCGGCGCTGCGCCAGGCTTTCTGGCTCTGGGGGCGTGCGTTGGCGAAGCTGAGGATCGAGCCCTTTTCGAAGTAATACAGCAGATCCTTTTCTTCCCAGGGGTTGTTCCATTCCAGCAGGTCCAGGGCACCCTGATAGTCGCCGAGCATCAGCCGGTCGTTGGTTTGCTGCATTTCCAGGTCGTAATTGCGGTAAGCCGCGCAGCCGCTCAGTTGCAGGATCGTGCTGATTAATACCGGGAGTAGCAGGCATTGGCGCATGGAGTGCAGCTCTTCCTGGAGCAGAGAGGCGAAAGGTGAAGGATTATAGGGGTGGGCAGTGGCCATGTGCCGGGTATTGGAGAGAAAGCTTGAGGGAATCGCGCTCGAAGTGAACAATATGTAACTTCGCATTTCCATTTGAGACTCATTCATGACTGCCGCGTCCCGATTTCTGGCCTGGCTGGTGTTCCCGCTGTGCGCCCTGAGCAGCTTCAATCTGCTGGCCGACACCGTGGAAGGCGCGCCGCAAGCGTTGCACCTGCTTGATTACATCAGCGCCGATTACCCGCCGACGGTAGCGGCAGGCAAGGTCATCGACGATGGCGAATACCGCGAGCAACTGGAATTCACCCAGGTGCTGCAAGGGCTGATCGCCGACCTGCCGGCCAAACCGGAGAAAGCGGCGCTGGAACAGGGCGTCAGCGCCTTGCACGCCGCGATCACGGCGAAACAGGACGGTGCGGACGTCGCCCGTCAGGCTCGGCAACTGGGGGCGAAACTGGCGGTGGCTTATGAAGTCAGCCAGGCCCCGATCATCACCCCCGACCCGACCCGCGGTGCGCCGCTCTACGCGCAGAACTGCTCGGTGTGCCATGGCGACACCGGTGCCGGCGACGGCCCGGCGGGTCTCGGCATGACGCCGGCGCCGGCCAATCTGCGCGACGCCGCGCGGATGGATCGCCTGAGCCTGTACGCGATCTACAGCACCCTCGGCCAGGGCGTCGAAGGCACTGACATGCCAGCCTTTGCCGATCAACTGGACGACCGTCAGCGTTGGGATCTGGCGACCTATATCGCGCAGTTCAGCGCCGATTCGGCCACGGCCAAATCCGACAAGACCTACAACATTGCCGAACTGGCCCGCCAGACCCCGGCCGAAGTGCAGGCTGCCGAAGGCCCTGAAGCCGCCGCGATCTTCCGTGCGCAACGGGCGCAGCCGCCGCAGGTCAAGCGCGGCCCGGCGCAGTTGCTCGACTACACCGCCGCGACCCTGGACAAGAGCCTGGCGGCCTACCGTGCCGGTGAACACGATCAGGCTTACGACCTGTCGGTGGCGGCGTATCTGGAAGGCTTCGAACTGGTCGAAAGCTCGCTGGACAACGTCGACGCCAACGTGCGCAAGGACACCGAAAAGTCCCTGATGGCCTATCGGCAATCGCTGCAGGACAGCTTGCCGGTGGAGCAGGCCGAACAGCGTCTCGATGCGGCCAAGGCCAAACTCAAGGAGTCTGCCGGCCTGTTGGGCAGCGATGGATTGAGCTGGTCGCTGAGCTACATCTCCGGTCTGCTGATTCTGCTGCGCGAAGGTCTGGAAGCGATTCTGGTGCTGGCGGCGATCCTCGCGTTCTTGCGCAACACCGGCCAGCAATCGGCGGTGCGCAGCGTCAACGTCGGCTGGGGTCTGGCATTGCTGGCCGGTCTCGGGACCTGGGCGCTGGCGGCGTACGTGATCGATGTCAGCGGCTCCCAGCGTGAACTGCTCGAAGGTGCCACGGCGCTGTTTGCCAGCGTCATGGTGTTGTGGCTCGGGGTGTGGATGCACGACCGTCGGCACGCGGCAGCCTGGCAGGACTACATCAAGCAGAGTCTGGTTGGCGGAGGCGGGCGTTTCGGTTTCGCGATCCTGGCGTTCTTCTCGGTATACCGCGAGCTGTTCGAAGTGATCCTGTTCTACGAAACCCTGTGGCTGCAGGCCGGTCCTGCCGGGCACAACGCGGTGTTGGCGGGCGGTGCGACGGCGCTGGTGCTGCTGTTCGGTCTGGCGTGGGTGATCCTGCGCGGTTCGGCGAAACTGCCGCTGGCGCTGTTCTTCAGCATCAACGCCGCGCTGCTCTGCGCGTTGTCGGTGGTGTTCGCCGGCCACGGCGTGAAGGCGTTGCAGGAAGCCGGGATCTTCGGCACCCGGCCGGTGGCGTTCTTCGATTTCGACTGGCTGGGCATTCATGCCGATGCCTACTCGCTGACGGCGCAGGCCGTGGCGATTGCGGCGATCATCGTGCTGTATGGCCGCAGTTGGTTGGCTGAAAAGCGCCGAGTGGCGGCTTGAGATGATGCGCGTATGGATCGATGCCGACGCCTGCCCGAAGATGGCCAAGGAGCTGGTGGTGAAGTTCGCCCTCAAGCGTCGCTTCGAAGTGGTGCTGGTGGCGGGGCAGCCGCAGAGCAAGCCGGCGCTGGCGATCGTCAAGTTGATCGTGGTGCCGAGCGGCCCGGATGCGGCGGATGATTATCTGGTGGAGCATGCGGTGCCGGGTGAGCTGGTGATCTGCAGCGACATTCCACTGGCCGACCGGCTGGTGAAGAAGGGCGTTGCAGCGCTGGACCCGCGCGGCAAGGAGTTCGACGCGCAGAACATGGGTGAGCGGCTGGCGACACGCAACCTGTTCACCGACCTGCGTGAGCAAGGCCAGGTCACTGGCGGCCCGGCGCCGTTCGGTGACCGCGAGAAGCAGGCGTTCGCCAATGCGCTGGACCGGATCCTCACCAGGCTCACCCGCAAAACCTGAACATTGATCGTTCCCACGTCGAGGCGTCGAACCGTCTGCGTGGGAATGCCTCTCGGGACGCTCCGCGTCCCAGCCTCACCACCGATGCAAAGCAGACGCGGAGCGTCCAAGGCTGCATTCCCACGCGGAGCGTGGGAACGATCACGGTCTCCGGTCAGGCGTCGTTTTCGTGGGTCAGCTCTAGCACCCGATCCACCAGCTTGTTGATCCCCGAAGCCGCCTCGCTGATCGACTGCGCCAGCATGTAGGCCGGGGTGGTCACCAGTTTGCGCGCCTTGTCTTCGATGATGTCGGTTACCGCGCAGTCTTCGTGGTTGGCGCCCATCTTGTTCATGGCGGCGGCGGTGTTGGCGTCGTTGCCGATGGTGCAGGTCACGCCGGGGCCGTAGATTTTCGCGGCCAGCGCCGGCGAAATGCAGATCAGGCCCACCGGTTTGCCCGCTTCGGCAAAGGCTTCGGCCAGCGCCAGCACTTGCGGCTGCACGGTGCAGCCGGCGCCTTCGATGGCGAAGTTCGACAGGTTCTTCGCCGCACCGAAACCGCCTGGCACGATCAGCGCATCGAAGTCCTCGACATCGGCCTCACGCAGATCCTTGACGTTGCCCCGGGCGATGCGAGCCGATTCCACCAGCACGTTGCGCGACTCGGGCATTTCTTCGCCGGTCAGGTGATTGATCACATGCAATTGCGCGATGTTCGGGGCGAAGCACTGCACCTGGGCGCCGCGCTGGTCGAGGCGCAACAGGGTAATGACGCTTTCGTAGATCTCGGCGCCGTCGTAAACGCCGCAACCGGACAGGATCACTGCAACTTTTTTGCTCATGGGTTTCTCTCCAGATTCATGGCGCTAAATGTCCTCTAATTTGTCGTTCGTTGCCATAGGATCAAGCCGCGGCTACACCTAGGATCTGAGCTACAGATTCCGACCAGGGCGCGTCATGAACTTCATCCTGTATGCGGTACCGTTTTTCTTCGTGTTGATTGCGGCGGAGCTCATCGCCGACCGCTGGCGCAGGGTGAGCAACTATCGCCTGGCCGATGCGGTGAACAGCATCAGCACCGGGGTGTTGTCGACCACCACTGGTCTGTTGACCAAGGGCGTGGGCCTGGTGACCTATGCGTTTGCCCTGGAGCATCTGGCGCTGGTCAGGTTGCCTGCGGACAGCGTCTGGGTCTGGGTGTTTGCCTTTGTCTTCTATGACTTCTGCTATTACTGGCTGCATCGCATGGGCCATGAACGGAACATTCTCTGGGCGGCGCATTCGGTGCATCACCAGAGCGAGGACTACAACCTTTCCACGGCCTTGCGCCAGACCAGCACCGGGTTCCTGCTGAGCTGGATCTTCTACCTGCCGATGGCCGTGCTCGGGGTGCCGCTGCTGGTGTTCGTCAGCGTTGCGGCGCTGAATCTGCTGTATCAGTTCTGGGTCCATACCCGGCACATTCCCAAGCTCGGCTGGTTCGAGTGGTGCTTCGTCACGCCGTCCAACCATCGGGCCCACCATGCACAGAACGCTCTCTACATGGATCGCAACTACGGCGGGGTGTTCATTATTTGGGACCGACTGTTCGGCTCCTTCCAGGAGGAGGACGACAACGAGCCGGTGATTTTCGGCGTGACCACGCCGCTGGCGAGCTGGAATCCGTTGTGGGCCAACCTGCAGTTTTACGCGCAGCTATGGGATGACGCGCGCCGGGCGGAACGCGTGTGGGACAAGATCAGGATCTGGTTCATGCGCACCGGCTGGCGTCCGGCGGACGTTGCGGCGAAGTACCCGATGAACAAGCCGGACCTGAGTCAGTTCCGCAAATTCGAAGTGCCGCTGGACAGCCGTCAGCAGTGGTACGTGGGGTTGCAGTTCGGCGTGTATGTGGCGCTGGGCAGTTATCTGATGAATCTGGAACACAGTCTGCCCACCGGAGCATTGCTGCTCGGCTGGGGCGCGGTGGCGTTCGGTTTGTTCGTGTTGGGCGTGGCCCTGGAGAATTGCCCGTGGGCGGCGAAGCTTGAAGTGTTGCGGCTGGCATCGAACCTGCCGCTGGTGTGGCTGGCGCCGCTGGTCGGACTCTGGCCGGCCAGCCCGGGGATATGGGTCGGCCTGCTCAGTTACAGCCTGCTCAGCGGCATCGGGCTGTATGGCTGTCGCCAGCGACTTACTCGGCTGGCGTCTTAGGATCGGCGGTGTTGGTCATTTCGGCTTTGTGCCGTTCGGCCTTGGCCAGCAGCTCGGCCTGTTCTTCCTCGTAAACCTTTTTCGCCAGCCGGGCATTCTTGAACCGGCGGCGCAGCCATAGGCCCAGGCCGAGCACCAGCAGCGCGCCCAGCACCCACAACTCATACTTCTTGATGCTGCCGAGCATGCCTTCGAGCACGGCGCCGAAATGGTAAGCAGCGGCGGCCAGGGCGGTGGCCCAGATCGCGGCGCCGATACCGTTGAGTAGCAGATAACGTCCCGGCGGATAGCCCGAGAGGCCGATTGCCACCGGCATCACCGTGCGCAGGCCGTACACGAAGCGAAAGCTCAAGACCCAGATGTCCGGGTGCTTGCGGATGTGTTCCAGCGCGCGGTCGCCCATCATCTGCCAGCGCGGCTTGCGCGCCAGCAGCTTGCGCCCGTGCTTGCGGCCCAGGAAGTACCACAGCTGATCGCCGGCATAGCTGCCGAAGAACGCCACGACCACCACCAGTTTGATGTCCATGTATTCACGGAACGCGAGGAAGCCCGCGAGCACCAGGATGGTTTCGCCTTCGAAAAACGTCCCGAGAAACAGGGCAAAGTAGCCGAAGTCATGCAGAAATTGTTGGAGCATTGTCTGGGTGCTGGCGAAATGAACGCGCAGCCTAACCCTTCGGACACATTCAGGAAAGTGTCGAAATGTGTCTCGACGTGAACATTTCCTACACGGACAATGGAAAGCGACTACCTGTCGCAGGGGTGCACATAACTGTCATACGACCGTCATAATGGCCATCTATAACTGTCACGCTCGCCCGTTTGCGCGGGCTCAGGAGTCTGCCGTGAGCTTTACCCCAGCCAACCGTCTGTTCCCTGCCACCCGCCTGCGTCGCAATCGCCGTGATGATTTTTCCCGGCGGCTGGTACGTGAGAATGTGCTGACGGTCGATGACCTGATCCTGCCGGTGTTCGTCCTCGACGGTGAAAACCGCCGCGAAGCCGTGGCCTCGATGCCGGGTGTCGAGCGCCTGACCATCGACCTGCTGCTTGAAGAAGCCGCCAAATGGGTCGAGCTGGGGATTCCGGCGCTGGCACTGTTTCCGGTTACCCCGCCCGAACTCAAATCCCTCGATGCCGCCGAAGCGTGGAATCCCGAAGGTATCGCCCAGCGCGCCACTCGCGCCCTGCGTGACCGATTCCCCGAGCTGGGCGTGATCACCGACGTCGCCCTCGACCCGTTCACCACTCACGGTCAGGACGGCATTCTCGATGAAGAAGGCTATGTGCAGAACGACATCACCGTCGATGCACTGGTCAAGCAAGCCTTGTCCCATGCTGCTGCGGGCGCCCAGGTGGTTGCCCCGTCGGACATGATGGACGGCCGCATCCAGGCCATCCGCGAAGCGCTGGAGCTGGCCGGTCACGTCAATGTGCGGATCATGGCCTACTCGGCCAAGTACGCCAGTGCCTATTACGGCCCGTTCCGCGATGCGGTGGGTTCGGCCGCGAACCTGGGCAAGGCGAACAAGGCCTCCTATCAGATGGACCCGGCCAACAGCGACGAAGCGCTGCACGAAGTGGGTGCGGACTTGTCTGAAGGCGCGGACATGGTCATGGTCAAACCCGGCATGCCGTACCTGGACATTTTGTTCCGGGTAAAAGATGCCTTCAAAGTGCCGACCTTCGTCTATCAGGTCAGCGGCGAATACGCCATGCACATGGCGGCGATCCAGAATGGCTGGTTGAGCGAAGGCGTGATCCTCGAATCCCTGACCGCCTTTAAACGTGCCGGCGCTGATGGCATCCTGACTTACTTTGCTGTCCGTGCCGCTCAATTGTTACGAGAGCAGAAATAGCCCTCCCAGGAACATTCGATGAATACCGAAGGACTCACTGAAGTTGCCGTAAAAGAAGCTCAACCCGTGGTCGAGCAGATTACCGAAACCCCGCCGGAACTGGAGCCTGCGCCACCCGCGCCGGCAACCGAGCCTGCCGCGGCGGTTCCGGCGATCGCGATTCCCGGCCTGGATGACAGCAGCCTGTACATCCACCGTGAATTGTCGCAACTGCAGTTCAACATCCGCGTGCTGGAACAGGCGCTGGACGAGTCCTACCCGTTGCTGGAGCGGCTGAAGTTCCTGCTGATCTTCTCCAGCAACCTCGACGAATTCTTCGAAATCCGCGTCGCCGGCCTCAAGAAACAGATCACCTTCGCCCGTGAACAGGCCGGCGCCGACGGCCTGCAACCGCATCAGGCCCTGGCCCGGATCAGCGAGCTGGTGCACGGTCACGTAGATCGCCAGTACGCGATCCTCAACGACATCCTGCTCCCGGAGCTGGAAAAGCATCAGGTGCGTTTCATCCGTCGTCGCCACTGGACGACCAAGATCAAAACCTGGGTCCGCCGCTATTTCCGCGACGAGATCGCGCCGATCATCACTCCGATCGGCCTCGACCCGACGCACCCGTTCCCGTTGCTGGTGAACAAAAGCCTGAACTTCATCGTCGAGCTCGAAGGTATCGACGCCTTCGGTCGCGATTCCGGTCTGGCGATCATCCCGGCACCGCGCCTGTTGCCGCGAATCATCAAGGTGCCGGAAGAAGTCGGCGGCCCTGGCGACAACTATGTGTTCCTGTCGTCGATGATCCACGCCCACGCCGATGACCTGTTCCAGGGCATGAAGGTTAAAGGCTGCTACCAGTTCCGTCTGACTCGAAACGCCGACCTGGCGCTCGACTCCGAAGACGTCGAAGACCTGGCCCGCGCCCTGCGTGGCGAGTTGTTCTCCCGCCGTTACGGTGATGCCGTGCGCCTGGAAGTCGCCGACACCTGCCCGAAACACCTGTCGGACTACCTGCTCAAGCAGTTCAACCTGAGCGAGACCGAGCTGTATCAGGTCAACGGCCCGGTGAACCTGACGCGTCTGTTCAGCATCACCGGTCTGGACAGCCATCCTGAGCTGCAATACACGCCGTTCACGCCGCAGATCCCGAAACTGCTGCAGAACAGCGAAAACATTTTCAGCGTGATCAGCAAGCAGGACATCCTGCTGCTGCACCCGTTCGAGTCGTTCACCCCGGTGGTCGACCTGCTGCGCCAGGCCGCCAAGGACCCGCACGTCCTCGCCGTGCGCCAGACCCTGTACCGCTCCGGCGCCAACTCGGAAATCGTCGATGCGCTGGTGGACGCCGCGCGTAATGGCAAGGAAGTGACGGCGGTCATCGAGCTGCGTGCGCGCTTCGACGAAGAATCCAACCTGCAACTGGCCAGCCGCCTGCAAGCGGCGGGCGCGGTGGTGATCTACGGCGTGGTCGGCTTCAAGACCCACGCCAAGATGATGCTGATCCTGCGCCGCGAGCAGGGAGAGATCGTGCGTTACGCGCACCTCGGCACCGGTAACTACCACGCCGGCAACGCCCGCCTGTACACCGACTACAGCCTGCTGACCTCCGACGATGCCTTGTGCGAAGACGTCGGCAAACTCTTCAGCCAGTTGATCGGCATGGGCAAGACGCTGCGCATGAAGAAGCTGCTGCATGCGCCGTTCACCCTGAAGAAGGGCATGCTCGACATGATCACCCGCGAGACGCAATTTGCGCTCGACGGCAAACCGGCGCACATCATCGCCAAGTTCAACTCGCTGACCGATCCGAAGATCATCCGCGCGTTGTACAAGGCCAGCCAGTCCGGCGTGCGCATCGATCTGGTGGTGCGCGGCATGTGCTGCCTGCGTCCGGGCATCGCCGGGGTTTCGCACAACATCCACGTGCGCTCGATCATCGGCCGCTTCCTTGAGCACACCCGGGTGTTCTACTTCCTCAACGGTGGCGAGGAGCAGATGTTCCTCTCCAGCGCCGACTGGATGGAGCGCAACCTCGACAAGCGCGTCGAGACCTGCTTCCCGGTGGAAGGCAAGAAGTTGCTGACCCGGGTCAAGAAAGAGCTGGAGCTGTACCTGACCGACAACACCCACAGCTGGAGCCTGCAATCGGACGGCCGCTACATCCGCAACACGCCGACCGGCAACCAGAACCCGCGCAGTGCGCAGGCGACTTTGCTGGAGCGGTTGGGCAGCCCGATTCTGCCGGTGAGCAGCTGACCGCAGGTTTCATAGCTATAAAAAAGGCGATCCATCCGGATCGCCTTTTTTGTGCCTGCCCGTTACTCAATGAACGGTCAGGACAATCCCGACCCGCGTCAGCCACTCGGCCTCAAGCCCGAAATCCGCCTGGGTCAGCTGGTTTTCATCCAGCCAGTTCTCCGGGAATTCCACGTCGAGGTGGTTGCCATTTGCATGCAGCGTCACTTGCGGCATCGCCTGGGTGCCACGGATGTGGTGGAACAGGATGGCGAAACGCAGCAGCACGCACAGGCGGATCAGCTTGTCGCCGTCGTCGCCGAACTCGGCGAACTTGTCCTTGGGGATGTTGCGGCGGTGGCCACGCACCAGCAGGGCGAGCATTTGTTGGTCTTCGCGGGAGAACCCGGCGAGGTCCGAGTGTTCGATCAGGTAGGCGCCGTGCTTGTGGTAGTGATAGTGCGCGATGTCGAGCCCGACTTCGTGCACTTTCGCCGCCCAGCCCAGCAGTTCGCGCCAGATGCCGTCGTCCAGCTCCCAATCCACGGCCACTTGATCGAAGGCGTGCAAGGCTTTGCGCTCGACCCGTGCGGCCTGTTCCTGATCGACGTGGTAGCGCTCCATCAGCGAGGTCAGGGTGCGTTCGCGCACGTCTTCGTGGTGATGTCGGCCGAGCAGGTCGTAGAGCACGCCTTCACGCAGCGCGCCTTCGCAGTGATCCATTCGTTGCAGTTCGAGGGCGTCGAAGATCGCTTCGAGAATCGCCAGACCGGCCGGGAAGATCGCCCGACGATCCGGCTTGATGCCTTCGAAATCGATCTTGTCGACATCGCCGAGCTTGAACAGACGGCGCTTGAGCCACGCCAGGCCTTCGGCATTCACCTCGCCGGTGCCATGACCGCCGGCCTTCAGCGCCAGACCAATGGCGCGGATGGTGCCCGAGGAGCCAATGGCTTCATCCCAGGTCAGGCGATGCAGGGCGTGTTCGATGCTCATGATTTCCAGGCGCGCCGCCGTGTACGCCTGGGCGTAGCGGGCCGGGGTGATCTTGCCGTCCTTGAAGTAGCGTTGGGTGAAGCTCACGCAGCCCATTTGCAGGCTTTCGCGCAGCAGCGGTTCGAAACGCTGGCCGATGATGAATTCGGTACTGCCGCCGCCGATGTCGGCGACCAGGCGTTTGCCCGGGGTGTCGGCGAGGGTGTGGGACACGCCGAGGTAGATCAGGCGGGCCTCTTCACGGCCGGAGATGACTTCCACCGGATGGCCGAGGATTTCTTCGGCGCGACGGATGAATTCGCCACGGTTGCGCGCCTCGCGCAGGGCGTTGGTGCCGACGATCCGCACGGCGCCCAGCGGCATGCCGTTGATCAGTTGGGCAAAGCGCTTGAGGCAGTCGAGCCCGCGCTGCATGGATTCTTCGTTGAGCTGACGCTCATCGTCGATGCCGGCGGCCAGCTGAACTTTTTCTCCGAGCCGTTCGAGAATACGGATTTCGCCGTTCTGGGCCTTGGCCACGACCATATGGAAGCTGTTGGAGCCCAGGTCGATCGCGGCGATCAGGGACAGATTCTTGGCTTGGGATTGCGGCATGGTCTGGGGGTCTCGGTCGATAACCCCGACATCGTGCCACGATCAAACGCTGCCGCCAACGCGCATGGTTCAAACCCTTGATCCTGCGCATAAAAGCCAGGGACCGTTGCGCACTCAACGATGCTGATCGTTCCCACGCTCTGCGTGGGAATGCCTCAACGGACGCTCTGCGTCCGCTTTTGGGACGCGGAGCGTCCCGGGCTGCATTCCCACGCGGACGGTTCGACGCCTCGACGTGGGAACGATCGGGTAGCAGGCTGTTTCAGGCAGTCGCTTCCACGGTGCCAATAAAGTTCGCCAGCTCCGGCGTCTGCGGATCGGCAAACAGCACTTTCGGATCCCCCATCTCGTGCACCTTGCCCTGATGCATGAACACCAGTTTGTCCCCGACCTCCCGGGCGAAGCGCATTTCGTGGGTGACCATGATCAGCGTCATGCCTTCCTTCGCGAGCTGGCGGACCACGCTGAGCACTTCGTTGACCAGCTCGGGGTCCAGCGCCGAGGTGATCTCGTCGCACAGCAGCACCTTCGGCGACATCGCCAGCGCCCGGGCAATCGCCACGCGTTGTTGCTGGCCGCCCGAGAGGCGTTCCGGGAACGCGTCGAACTTCTCGCCCAGGCCGACGCGCTCCAGCATCTGCCGCGCCAGTTCTTGTGCCTTGGCCTTGGGCACTTTCTGCACCACCTGCGGCGCGAGCATCACGTTCTCGCCGACGGTCAGGTGCGGAAACAGATTGAACTGCTGGAACACCATCCCGACTTTCTGCCGCAGGCTGCGCAGGTCGGCGCGGGCGGCGTCGAGGTATTCGCCGTCGACTTCGATCACGCCGTCGTTGATCGATTCCAGACCGTTGAGGGTGCGCAGCAGGGTGGACTTGCCCGAGCCGCTGCGGCCGATGATTGCCACCACCTGGCCTTCCTCGACGCTCAGGTCGATGCCTTTGAGCACGTGGTGATCGCCGTAATATTTATGCAGGGCAGAAATTCTAAGCAGAGGCATGCAGTCTCCTTTCCAGGTAGCGCGCACTGAGGGACAGGGGGTAGCAGAGCAGGAAGTAGCCCAGGGCGACGAGGCCGTAGACCATGAACGGTTCGAAGGTGGCGTTGGCGAGCATGCCGCCGGTCTTGGTCAGCTCGGTGAAGCCGATGATCGAGGTCACGGCGGTGCCCTTGACCACTTGCACCGAGAAACCCACGGTCGGCGCCACGGCAATTCGCAGCGCCTGCGGCAGGATCACGTAGCGCAGTTGCTCCAGCGGATTCAGCGCCAGGCTCGACGAAGCCTCCCACTGACCATTGGGAATCGCCTCCACGCAGCCGCGCCAGATCTCCGCCAGATAGGCGCTGGTAAACAGCGTCAGGGCAATCGCCGCCGCCATCCACGGCGAAATTTCCACCCCGGCCAGCGCCACGCCGAAGAACACCAGAAACAGCTGCATCAACAGCGGCGTGCCCTGAAACAGTTCGATCCAGGTGCGGGCGATGCTGCTGGGCAGCGGGTTCTTCGAGATGCGCATGATCAGGATCAGCAACCCGACAATCCCGCCACCGATGAACGCCACCAGCGACAGCGCCAGTGTCCATTGCAGGCCGGTCAGCAGATTACGCAGGATGTCCCAGAACGTGAAGTCGCTCATTGGCTGCTCCTTGCGCTGCTTTTCGACAGGTAGCGCCGGCCGAGCCAGTTCAACAGCTGACGGATCAGCAGCGCCATGCACAGATAGATGAGGGTGGTCAGGGCGTAGGTTTCAAAGGCGCGGAAGTTGCGCGACTGAATGAAGTTGGCGGCGAAGCTCAATTCTTCGGTGGCAATCTGCGAACACACCGCCGAACCGAGCATGACGATGATGATCTGGCTGCTCAGCGCCGGCCAGACCTTGCCCAGCGCCGGCAACAGCACCACGTGGCGGAACGCTTCGAAACGGCTCATCGCCAATGCCGCTGCGGCTTCCAGCTGCCCGCGCGGAATCGCCTGGATACCGGCGCGGATGATTTCGGTCGAGTACGCACCGAGGTTGATCACCATCGCCAGCACCGCCGCCTGCCACTCGGAAATCTGCACGCCGAGGGACGGCAGGCCGAAGAAGATGAAGAACAGCTGCACCAGAAACGGCGTGTTGCGGATCAACTCCACATATACGCCGAAGATCGCCGAGAACGGGCGGATGTTCCACGCCCGCACCAGCGCCCCGACGATGCCAACGCCAACCCCGAAGAGTGTGCCGATGGCCGTCAGCTCAAGGGTGAACAGCGCCCCGCGCAAGAGCAGGTCGGTGTTTTCCACCACCGGCAAAAAATCGAACTGATAGGCCATGAAAGTCTCCCGCGTCGCCGGTCAGAGGTCGGCCGGCAGCGGCTCTTTGAGCCAGGTCTGCGCGTTCTTTTCCAGCGCGCCGTCAGCCTTGGCGGTGGTCAGGATCTCGTTGACCTTGCCCAGCAGCGCCGGCTCGTTCTTGTTCACGCCGACGTAGACCGGCGAATCCTTGAGCTTCACTTTCAGCGCGGGGACGCGTTTGGGGTTCTTTTCACTGATCGCGACCATTACCACGTTGCCACTGGCGATCAGGTCGACCTGACCTGCGAGGTAGGCGGCGATGGTCGAGTTGTTGTCTTCGAAGCGTTTGATGGTCACGCCTTCTGGGGCGACCTTGGTCAGCTCGATGTCTTCGATGGCACCACGGGTGACGCTGATGGTTTTGCCCTTGAGATCGTCGAGGGTGCTGACCGCTGCGTCCGGCGGGCCGAACACGGCGAGGTAGAACGGCGCATAGGCGCGGGAGAAATCGATGACCTTCTCGCGCTCGGGGTTCTTGCCGAGGCTGGAAATCACCAGGTCGACCTTGCCGGTGGTCAGGAACGGGATGCGGTTGGTGCTGTTGACCGGGGTCAGTTCGAGTTTGACCTTGAGCTGCTCGGCCAGCAGTTTCGCGGTGTCGATATCGAGGCCGCGCGGCTTCATGTCCGGGCCGACCGAACCGAACGGCGGGAAGTCCTGGGGCACGGCAACTTTCAAGGTGCCGCGTTTGACCACGTCATCCAGACCGTCGGCATGGGCGGGGGTCTGGCTCAGCATCAGACCGGCAAACAGGGCGGCGAGGAGGGCGCTGTAACGCTTCGTCATGGACAATCTCCGGATCGGCGGGAAGTGAATTCTGCGTTCGGACAGAGCACGGGCCGTGCCAAGACAGGGGTTCGGCGTCGCAAAGCCACGGGTTTGGCGGGTTTGTTCGGTCTTACTGGTCTGAACAGTCAGGTCGGATTTCGCACTGCGATAGCGCATCGACGCGCACCGTCGAACCCCGCTGGGGCACGACTTGCCTGATGCCTCGAATAGCTTTACAACTGGCCGCACCTTGGCCTGGTCCGTCTGGAAAACCATGAACTCGATCTCCCGCGCCGTACCCGAAGTGGCGCTGCAAGCGATCCGCAAACTGATTACCGAGCAGGGCTTCGGCCCCGGCGATGCGCTGCCCTCGCAACGGGATCTGGCGGTTCAGCTGGGCGTCAGCCGCGCCTCGTTGCGTGAGGCGTTGTCGTCCTTGAGTGCGCTGGGTGTGGTCAGCATTCAGCCGGGCAAAGGCGTGTTCGTGCAGGCGCCGGTCGAGTTGCCTCGTGGCGAGGGCGCACCGGCCTGGCCGTTCGCCGCCCAGGCTTCGCCGCTGGAAATCTTTCAGTTGCGCTATGCGCTGGAAGGGTTTGCGGCCGGTCTGGCGGCGGTGACGTTGAGCACGTTTGATCTGGACGAACTGGAAGACAACGTCGCCGCCATGCGCGAGCAACTGCGCGCCGGCGACTTCGAGGCAGCGGCGAAACTGGATTTCGAATTCCACCGGCGGATCCTGCTGGCCAGCGGCAATCAGGCGATGCTGAGCATCCTCACCGCCAGCGCCGACATCTTTCTGGAGAGCCAGAAACTACCGTTCATCCGCGCCGAACGGGCCATGGAAACCTGGCAGGAACACCGCAAGATCCTCCGCGCCCTGGCCCGCCGGGCCTCCGCTGCCGCGCAGAAGGCCATGCAGGAGCACGTGCGCAATGCGGCCCTGCGTACCGGAATTTCCTTCATCGCCCCCGCCAGCGCGTGACTTGAGCTATACCCAAACTCATCGAGTGCCATAGCAAGACTCAATCATCTGCGGCTTCCTGAACAAGGGAAGGGCGGCTATGATGGGCCACGTTTTTTTGCTTACAACCTGGAGAATTCCATGAGCAGCGATCTGATCAAACACGTTAGCGACGCTAGCTTCGAAGCCGACGTACTCAAGGCCGAAGGCGCTGTCCTGGTCGACTACTGGGCTGAATGGTGCGGCCCTTGCAAAATGATCGCTCCGGTTCTGGACGAGATTGCAGAGACTTACAAAGGCAAGCTGACCGTTGCCAAACTGAACATCGACGAAAACCAGGAAACCCCTGCCAAGCACGGCGTACGTGGTATTCCGACCCTGATGCTGTTCAAGAACGGCAACGTGGAAGCGACCAAGGTCGGCGCTCTGTCGAAGTCGCAACTGGCTGCTTTCCTCGACGCCAACATCTAAGCGTCGCGGTAAAGTTGTCCTCAAAAAGCCCCGCAAATTGCGGGGCTTTTTGCGTATTCAGGGCTAGACGCTCCGAAACTCAGGTGGTACATTCGGCCCCGCACTGGTTTCTCCACTGCCCCCTGCTAGCCGTCGCCGACGCACTTCCTTTCGAATAAGTACGCGATCCTGTCGCCTTCTCCGCGGCGCGGCCTCATTAAGCCAAAAGCTTAATTTCCCCCCTCCATAAATGATTACGTCATTCCTATATGAATCTGACTGAACTCAAGCAAAAGCCGATTACCGAACTGCTCGAATTGGCCGAACAGATGGGCATAGAAAATATGGCCCGTTCGCGCAAGCAGGACGTGATTTTCTCCCTGCTGAAAAAGCACGCTAAAAGCGGTGAGGAAATCTCCGGTGATGGCGTGCTGGAGATTCTCCAGGACGGCTTCGGCTTCCTGCGCTCCGCTGACGCTTCCTACCTCGCCGGCCCTGACGACATCTACGTCTCGCCGAGCCAGATCCGCCGTTTCAACTTGCGCACCGGTGACACCATCGTTGGCAAGATCCGCCCTCCGAAGGAAGGCGAGCGTTATTTCGCCCTGCTCAAGGTCGACACGATCAACTTCGATCGTCCTGAGAACGCGAAAAACAAGATTCTCTTCGAGAACCTGACCCCGCTGTTCCCGACCGTGCGCATGAAGATGGAAGCCGGCAACGGTTCCACCGAAGACCTGACCGGTCGTGTGATCGACCTGTGCGCCCCGATCGGCAAAGGCCAGCGTGGTCTGATCGTTGCACCGCCGAAAGCCGGTAAAACGATCATGCTGCAGAACATCGCAGCGAACATCGCCCGTAACAACCCTGAAGTTCACCTGATCGTGCTGTTGATCGACGAGCGTCCGGAAGAAGTGACCGAAATGCAGCGCACCGTGCGCGGCGAAGTGGTTGCCTCGACTTTCGACGAGCCACCGACCCGTCACGTGCAAGTGGCTGAAATGGTGATCGAGAAGGCCAAGCGCCTGGTCGAACACAAGAAGGACGTGGTGATCCTGCTCGACTCCATCACCCGTCTGGCCCGTGCCTACAACACTGTGATCCCGAGCTCCGGCAAGGTGCTGACCGGTGGTGTCGATGCCCACGCCCTGGAGAAACCGAAGCGTTTCTTCGGCGCCGCGCGAAACATCGAAGAAGGCGGCTCGCTGACCATCATCGCCACCGCGCTGGTTGAAACCGGCTCGAAGATGGATGAAGTGATCTACGAAGAGTTCAAGGGCACCGGCAACATGGAACTGCCACTGGACCGTCGTATCGCCGAGAAGCGTGTGTTCCCGGCCATCAACATCAACAAGTCCGGTACCCGTCGTGAAGAGCTGCTGACTGCCGACGACGAACTGCAGCGTATGTGGATCCTGCGCAAACTGCTGCACCCGATGGACGAAGTCGCGGCCATCGAGTTCCTGGTCGACAAGCTGAAAACGACCAAGACCAACGACGAATTCTTCCTGTCGATGAAGCGCAAGTAACATCGTCGGTTGATTCAGAAAATGGCGTCCTTTCGAGGGCGCCATTTTTTTGCCTGTTTTTTGTCCGGCCGATAGGAGGTTTGCGATCTGGTAAGGTCAGTGACTGGGCAAAACAAGAAGCAGCGTTCGATGCTGTACAAAAAATAACCATCTGATTGGCATTAAAGATTTATGAGCACACTCGCTTATCGAAGGGATATCGACGGCTTGCGGGCAGTCGCGGTGATAGCCGTGGTGCTGTTCCATTTTGGCGTCCCTGGGTTTACCGGCGGTTTTGTCGGTGTGGACGTGTTTTTCGTGATCTCCGGTTACCTCATCACCTCGATCATCTGGAACCAGCGCCAGGCCGGCCGGTTCAGTTTCGTCGAGTTCTGGTCGCGGCGTGCGCGGCGGATCCTGCCGGCGCTGTTTGCGATGATCATCGCGGTGCTGGCGGTGGGCTGGTTTCTGATGGCGCCCAAGGACTACGAAGAACTCGGGCGCTCGGTGCGCTATCAGGTGCTGTTTGTCTCGAACATCCTGTTCATGCGCCAGGACGGCTACTTCGATGTCGCCTCGGATCTCAAACCGCTGCTGCACACTTGGTCACTGGCGGTAGAGGAGCAGTTCTACATTGTCTTCCCGCTATTGCTGACCCTGATGTCGAGCCGCTTGAAGCACTGGCGGCTGGCGCTGTTCGGCGTGCTGCTCGTTTCATTCGGGTTGAGCGTCTGGGCGGTCCACCACCATCCGGAAAAAGCCTTCTTCCTGCTGCCGATGCGCGCATGGGAGCTGCTGGCGGGGGCGATGCTGGCGATCGCACCGAAGCATGCCTGGCGCCTCAAGCCGATGGCCGCGCAACTGTTGAGCCTGCTCGGCATGGGCCTGATTCTGTTGGCGGTGTTCGGTTTCGACAAACGTACGCCGTTCCCCGGTGCGGCCGCATTGCTGCCGGTGCTTGGCGTGGTGCTGTTGATCCTGGCCAACGGTCATCGCCAGACCTGGGTAGGTCAATTCTTGAGCGGTCGGGTCATGGTAGGTCTGGGTCTGATTTCCTATTCCTGGTACTTGTGGCACTGGCCGGTGTTCGTGTTTTCCAGCTACGCCAGCGTCGACGAGCCGAGCGCCTTCGACAGCGCCGGGTTGATCCTGCTGACCCTGGTGCTGGGTTATCTGTCGTGGAAATTCGTCGAGACGCCGTTCCGCGAGCGGCGCTTGCTGGCCGGACGTCGGCAGATTCTGATCGCCGGTGCGTTCGGCGTGCTGATAATCGGACTGGCCGGGCAAACCCTGCGCTGGACCGACGGCCTGCCGTGGCGCCTGTCCGATCAGGCATTGCAATACGCCAAGGGGCGCGAGTGGCGGCCGGAGTTGATGGCATGTCTGGCGGACGACAAGACCCCGGATGACAAGTTGTTCTGTCATTACGGTCTGCAGAACCAGGCTTCGCGAGCGCTGGTCTGGGGCGACAGTCATGCCACGGCGTTGATTCCGGTCTTCGATGATGGTGCGCAAGCCCATGGCGTCAGTGTGATCCTCGCCAGTTCGCCGGGGTGCATACCGGTGGAAGGTCTGGAGCATGACGCCCGCTGCGCACGGTTCAACCAACGTGTGGTGCAGGCAATCAAACCGCAAACCGTCAGTGATGTGGTGCTGGTTGCGCGCTGGAGTCTGTATCTCTATGGCGATGCCAGAGGTGATCTGGGCCATGTCTTGAGAACGCCTGACGGGCACTACGACCGTGCCGTCGCCGAGCAGCGTCTGGCTGACGGTCTGCGCGCGCGAGTGGCGCAATTGCGTGCGGGCGGGCATCGGGTCTGGCTGGTGAAAGAGGCGCCGTTGCAGGCTTTCAGTCCGCCGTACCGTCTGACGCGACTGGCGATGCTGGATCGTCCGGTGGATGACGTCGGGCTGAATGTCGCCGAACACCAAAAGCGCCAGGCCTTCATCAGTCAGCTGTTCGCCGATCTGGCGAAAGACCCGGCGGTACGCGTGGTCGATCCGGCGCCGAAGCTGTGCGATGAAAGCGGTCTGTGCCGTGCCGAGCTCGGTGGGTATTCGCTGTACACCGATGACAATCACCTGTCGGAGGTCGGCGCGCGTTTCGTTGCGCCGATCCTCGAACCGCTGTTTGTCGACCTGCAGGCCAGGGCAAATCTGGGAAAAGGTCAGGCGAATGCAGCCAAGTAAGCAGTGACGGGCTGCCAGCGACCGGCATAGCAGGTAGGATGTACGCCTATTTTGAGGGTGCCATCGTCAATGAAATTCAAGGATCTTCGGGATTTCGTGCAGCAGCTTGAGCAGCGCGGAGAGTTGAAACGCATCCAGATTCCCGTTTCGCCGGTGCTGGAAATGACCGAGGTGTGCGACCGCACACTGCGGGCCAAGGGCCCGGCGCTGCTGTTCGAGAAGCCGACCGGTTACGACATCCCGGTGCTCGGCAACCTGTTCGGCACGCCCGAGCGGGTGGCCATGGGCATGGGCGCCGAGTCGGTCAGCGAGCTGCGCGAAATCGGCAAGCTGCTGGCGTTCCTCAAGGAACCGGAGCCGCCGAAGGGTTTGAAGGACGCGTGGTCGAAGCTGCCGATCTTCCGCAAGATCATTGCGATGGCGCCGAAAGTCATCAAGGACGCGCCGTGCCAGGAAGTGGTCATAGAAGGCGACGACGTCGATCTGGCGATGCTGCCGGTGCAGACCTGCTGGCCGGGCGACGTGGCGCCGCTGATCACTTGGGGCCTGACGGTCACCAAAGGTCCGAACAAGGATCGGCAGAACCTTGGCATCTACCGTCAGCAAGTGATCGGCCGCAACAAGGTCATCATGCGCTGGCTCAGCCACCGTGGCGGTGCGCTGGATTTCCGTGAGTGGTGCGAGAAGCACCCGGGCCAGCCGTTCCCGGTGTCCGTGGCCCTCGGTGCCGATCCGGCGACCATTCTCGGCGCCGTTACTCCGGTGCCGGACAGCCTCTCCGAATACGCCTTCGCCGGTCTGCTGCGCGACAGTCGCACGGAGCTGGTGAAGTGCCGTGGCAACGACCTGCAAGTGCCGGCCACTGCCGAAATCATCCTTGAAGGCGTGATCCATCCGGGCGAGATGGCCGACGAAGGCCCGTACGGTGACCACACCGGTTACTACAACGAAGTCGACAGCTTCCCGGTGTTCACCGTCGAGCGCATCACCCACCGGATCAAACCGATTTACCACAGCACCTACACCGGCCGTCCGCCGGATGAGCCGGCGATTCTCGGCGTGGCGCTGAACGAAGTGTTCGTGCCGATCCTGCAGAAGCAGTTTCCGGAGATCACCGACTTCTACCTGCCGCCGGAAGGCTGCTCGTACCGCATGGCCGTGGTGACGATGAAGAAGTCGTATCCGGGCCACGCCAAGCGCGTGATGCTGGGTGTCTGGTCGTTTTTGCGACAGTTCATGTACACCAAGTTCGTTATCGTCACCGACGACGACATCAACGCGCGTGACTGGAACGACGTGATCTGGGCCATCACCACGCGCATGGACCCCAAGCGCGACACGGTGATGATCGACAACACGCCGATCGACTACCTCGACTTTGCCTCGCCGGTGTCGGGACTCGGCTCGAAGATGGGCCTGGACGCCACCCACAAGTGGCCGGGCGAAACCACTCGCGAGTGGGGCCGCGTCATCGTCAAGGATGATGCCGTCACTCAACGGATCGATGCCATCTGGAATCAGTTAGGAATAGATTGATGCGTGTAACCCTGCAGCCCTCCGGAGCGGTGCTCGAGATACAGCCCGGAGAGCAGATTCTCGATGGTGCGCGGCGCCTGGGCTACGAATGCCCGCAAAGCTGTCGCAACGGCAATTGTCACGTGTGCGCGGCGCTGCTGGTGGAAGGCCGGGTCCAACAGGCCGGCAAGGTGCACGACCACGGCGAGTTCTACACTTGCATAGCGGAGCCGCTGGAAGACTGCATCGTGCTGTGGGATGGCGTGCTCGCGCTGGGAGAACTGCCGGTGCGCAGCGTGTCGTGTCAGGTCATCGAATGCAGGGACGTCGGTGGCGATACCTTTCGCGTGCGCCTGCGGGCGCCGGCCGGCAAACCGCCGCGCTACCACGCTGGCCAGTATTTGATGATCGAGCGCGAGAACGGCGAGAAGTCGGCGTTCTCCATGGCCTCGGCGCCCCACGGCGGGCGCGATCTGGAAATCCATGTGCTGGCGCGCGAATCCAGTGCGCTGAGCCTGATCGATCAGCTCAAGCGCAACCCGATGGTGCGGGTCGAACTGCCGTTCGGCGACACCCATCTGGCGGAACTGCCGGACGGGCCGCTGGTGCTGATCGCCGCCGGCACCGGCATGGGTCAGATCCACAGCCTGATCGAACATTGCCGGGCTTCGGGCTTCAAACATCCGGTGCACTTGTATTGGGGCGTGCGTCGTCCGGAAGATTTCTACGAAATCGAACATTGGGACGAATGGCTGAAATTGCCCAATCTGTTCCTGCACAAAGTCGTCAGTGACCAGTGCGGCTGGGAGGGGCGCTGCGGGATGTTGCACGAAGCGGTGTGCGAGGATTTCCCTGATCTGAAACCGTTGCACGTCTATGCCAGCGGCTCGCCGGCCATGGTCTACGGCACGCTGGATGCGCTGGTGGAAGCAGGGATGGATGCCCATCAGATGCGTGCGGATGTGTTTGCTTACGCACCCCGCGCCTGAGTTCGTTATAACTCTCCATATAGCCGATCGGTATTTATGTAATTGCATAAATGCCGGTAGGTTATATATCAAACAGGCATCAATTAAGAACTGTGCCATGGCACTCAAATTGCCTTAAAACATATGTGCCTTATTGTTACAGCGGTGCGTTCTATTAAGTAATTCTTCACCCGCGGGGAGCTGAACGCTATTCGCCATGAGCGCCATTGAAAACGCTTTTCTGAATCTGGCTTACCCTCCGCGGCTCGATCTTGGGCCGCAGCTGACGCACGAACAACTTCTCGCATCCATGCAATCGACCATGGCACGCCACAAGGGCGGGCCGGTTTGGCTGTTCGCCTACGGTTCGCTGATCTGGCGGCCGGAATGCACAGCCGTGGAGCGGGTGCGTGGGCGCGTGCATGGCTATCACCGTGGCTTGTACTTGTGGTCCCACGAGCATCGCGGCACGCCGGAAATGCCGGGTCTGGTCTTTGGTCTGGATCGTGGCGGCTCGTGCAGCGGCTTCGCCTACCGGTTGCCGGAAGACAATCTGGACAGCGCGCTGTATGCGTTGTGGAAACGCGAAATGCCGTTCCCGTCCTATCGGCCACACTGGCTCAACTGCCGACTCGAAGATGGCAGCCAGGTTCAGGCGTTGGGATTCGTATTGGAGCGACACCTGCCCAGCTATGCCGGCAACTTGCCGGATCATGTGCTGAGCCAGGTGTTCGAAAGCGCTTGCGGGCGGTACGGCACGACTCGCGATTATGTCGAGCAGACCGCTCACGCCCTGCGCAGCCACGCCATGCCAGACCGGAATCTGGAGGCGCGGCTCAAGCGCTGTAAGTCAAAGGCCGATCAGGCGACTGCTTCGCGGCTCTGACTGGCGACTTGCTTGTGCCACAGGGTCGGGGCCAGGAAGGCCATCGACAGCAGGCAAGCGCCCACCAGCAGCACGAAACCGCCATCCCAGCCGAAGTGGTCCACGGTGTAGCCCATCGCTGCACTGGCCGCGACCGAACCACCCAGATACCCGAACAGACCGGTGAAGCCTGCGGCAGTGCCGGCGGCTTTCTTCGGCGCCAGTTCCAGCGCCTGCAGGCCGATCAGCATCACCGGGCCATAGATCAGGAAGCCGATGGAGAACAGAGCGATCATGTCGATGGTCGGGTGGCCGGCCGGGTTAAGCCAATACACCAGGGTCGCGACGGTCACCAATGCCATGAACACCATACCGGTCAGGCCACGGTTGCCACGGAAGATCTTGTCCGACATCCAGCCGCACAGCAGCGTGCCCGGAATCCCCGCCCACTCGTAGAAGAAATAGGCCCACGAGGTTTTATCCACGGTGAAACCCTTGGCTTCTTTCAGGTAGGTCGGCGCCCAGTCCAGCACGCCGTAGCGCAGCAGGTAGACGAAGACGTTGGCCATGGCGATGTACCAGAGCATTTTGTTGCGCAGCACGTATTTGACGAAGATTTCCTTGGCGCTGAATTCGTCTTCGTGGCTGGCGTCGTAGCCTTCCGGGTAGTCGTTCTTGTACTTCTCGATTGGCGGCAGGCCGACCGATTGCGGGGTGTCACGCATGGTCACGAAAGCGAACACCGCTACTGCCAGCGCCACGGCGGCCGGGACGTAGAACGCTGCGTGCCAGTCGTTGAACAGGCCCATGCCGATCAGGAACAGCGGGCCGATCAGACCGCCACCGACGTTATGCGCCACGTTCCACACCGACACCACGCCGCCACGTTCCTTCTGCGACCACCAGTGCACCATCGTGCGTCCGCTCGGCGGCCAGCCCATGCCCTGGGCCCAACCGTTGATGAACAGCAGGATGAACATCATGGTCACGCTGGAGGTTGCCCAAGGCGCGAAACCGAAAATGAACATGACCCCGGCCGATACCAGCAGGCCGAACGGCAGGAAGTAACGCGGGTTGGAGCGGTCGGACACCAGGCCCATGAGGAACTTGGACAGACCGTACGCGATGGCGATTGCCGACATCGCCAGACCCAGATCGCCACGGCTGTAGCCTTCGTCGATCAGGTACGGCATGGCCAGCGAGAAGTTCTTGCGCAGCAGGTAGTAACCCGCATAGCCAAAGAAGATGCCGGCGAAGATCTGCCAACGCAGGCGTCGGTAGGTGCTGTCGATTTTTTCTTCAGGCAATGGAGCCTGATGTGCGGCAGGACGAAAGAAAGCAAACATTCAAGAGCTCCAGATTTCTTGTTTTGACTGCGGATGCGAATGTTACAGTTTCGTTACCGAAAATAGCACCGCTTCCCATCGGCAAAACAGTGGAAATGTTGGATGTCGCACGTTCCTTTATGAACATGTCGCTCAGATATAAGTGCAGGGCGTTGTGGGAATGGTTACCTCCGCAGCTTCCTGCCGGGTTTCAGGATTTTGCAGGACGCAGGTTTGAGAAATGTCCTGCGAGCAATGCAGAAGGTGCTTTCTGTTTGAGGCTGCCGGCACATTTGCAGCCTGGAATGTTCTGAGGGGCGATCCGGAGGTGGGCATCAATTCCGGGTCGCCCGAGCAGGTCAGCGCACTTGCACCACAACCTTGCCTACAGCCTTGCGCTGCCCGAGATCATTGATCGCCTGCGCGGCATTGCCCAGCGGATAGACCTGCGACACCAGCGGCTTCAGCTTGCCCTCGGCAAACCAGCCGAACAATTGCTGGAAATTCGCCGCGTTGTCCTGCGGCTGGCGCTGGGCGAAGGAGCCCCAGAACACGCCGAGTACCGCAGCGCCTTTGAGCAGGGCGAGGTTGACCGGCAGTTCGGGAATGCGGCCGCTGGCGAAACCGACCACCAGCAGGCGGCCGTTCCAGGCGATGGCGCGGACAGCCTGATCGAAAAGGTCGCCGCCGACCGGGTCGTAGATCACGTCGGCGCCCTGGCCGTCGGTCAGGCGCTTGATCTCGTCCTTGAGGCTGGTTTCGCTGTAGTTGATCAGTTCGTCTGCCCCGGCAGCCTTGGCCACCGCGAGTTTTTCCGCGCTGCTGGCGGCGGCGATCACCCGCGCGCCCATGGCTTTGCCGATTTCCACGGCGGCCAGGCCAACGCCGCCGGAGGCGCCGAGTACCAGCAGGGTTTCGCCTGGTTGCAGATTGCCGCGCTGCTTGAGGGCGTGCATCGACGTGCCGTAGGTCATGCTGAAGGCGGCGGCGGTGTTGAAATCCATCGATGGCGGGATCGGCAGCACGTTGTAGCCCGGCACTGCGACCTGCTCGGCGAAGCTGCCCCAGCCGGTCAGTGCCATGACCCGGTCACCGACTTTCAGGTGACTGACCTTTTCCCCCACCGCGCTGACCACGCCGGAGGCTTCGCCACCCGGCGAGAACGGGAAGGGCGGCTTGAACTGGTACTTGCCCTCGATGATCAGCGTGTCCGGGAAGTTGACCCCGGCGGCGTGCACGTCCAGCAGGATTTCGTTCTTCTTGGCGACAGGACTGGCGACGTCTTCCAGCACCAGCGATTCGGCAGGGCCGAAGGCTTTGCACAGCACGGCTTTCATCAGGGCTATTCCTTTGGGAGTGATGGCCGATAAGTGTAGGTGTGGCAGTCAACGGGTCAACGAGCATGCCCGGCCCTGATAGTCCGCCATAAGCTTGTGCTTGCGCGGCGGGTCGTTATGCTAGGCCGCAAACCGGATAAGGAGCGAATTGTGAAAGCGTGGATCATGTTGTTGCTGGCCCTGTCTCTGCCTGTGGCAGCGCTGGCCGAAGAAGCCAAAGAGGGCGAGGCGCCGAAGGTCAACTACATCACCCTGAGCCCGCCGTTCGTGGGCAACTACGGGCTGGATGGCACCCCGAAACTCAAGGTCTACAAGGCCGACGTGGCACTGCGGGTGACCGGTGAAGAGGCGACCAAACTGGTCAAGGCCAATGAACCGCTGATCCGCAATCAGCTGGTGGCGCTGTTCACTCAGCAGACCACCGATGCGATGGGCAGCATCGAGGGCAAGGAAAAACTGCGTCAGGAAGCCTTGAAACAGACCCAGCAAGTGATGAACGACGAGACCGGCAAGCCGGTGGTTGAAGACCTGTTGTTCAACAACCTGATCATTCAGTAACAACTTTGCTGTCCGGCCCGGCCCCTTCGCGAGCAAGTCGAATCGTCGCACCGCAGCTCCCATAGGTATTTCTGGTGGTCACAAATTATGTGTTCACTAAAAATCCCTGTGGGAGCTGGCTTGCCAGCGAAGGCATCTTGTCAGGCGAAGGATGATTCAGGGTTTGAGCGCCATCACCGCCGCCCACTGCTCGGCAGTCACCGGCATCACCGACAGCCGCGAACCTTTTTGCACCAGCGGCATCTCGGCCAGCGCGGTCTGCTGCTTCAGATAATCCAGCTTCAAGACCCGGTTGAATGTCTCTACGTGGGCGACATCGATCGCGCTCCAGGCGTTTTTCTCCGGCGTGGCTTTCGGATCGAAGTAATGGCTTTCCGGTTCCAGTGCGGTGGGATCCGGGTACGCGGCTTCGATTATTTTGCCGATTCCGGCAATGCCCGGCTCCGGGCAGCTGGAGTGGTAGAAAAAGAACTCGTCCCCCACCGCCATGGCGCGCAGGAAATTGCGCGCCTGATAGTTGCGAACCCCGTCCCAGCGCGCTTTGCCGAGCTTTTCCAGGCCCTTGATCGAGAGCTCGTCGGGCTCGGATTTCATCAGCCAGTAGGCCATGGTGTGTGCTCCTCAAGCGGTCATTGGGCAGGTTGTCCGGCAATTTTATGACAAACCGACGGTCGGTTGACGTCAGCATTTGCGCGACGGTTCACGTTGTCGCAAAATGCCGGCCTTTAAAGCTTGACGCTGCTGCACGGCCTACGAATGGAAACCGCTGCTGTCATCGTGATGATGTGCCTTGAGGGGGGCAATCGATGAAACGCAAACCGGATTTGCTGTGGACTTTGGTAATTTTGTTCGGTCTGGGCGTCGTGACCACCGGTTATGCGCAAAGTCTGTGGGCCAACAAGGCCGATGCACCGATTGAAGTGGCGCAACAAGTACAACAGTCGACAGCCTTCAAGCGCTGAAACTGCTTTTTCGACGCCGCTGATCCGCGCGGCGTCTATCCCGCGAAATACCACGCCTTGTCTGTCACCGTTCCCTGCAACGGCACATCCCAGCTCGCTTGCGCGAGACGTTCGACTTTCTGACATTCATGGGCCAGTCCCAATAGCGTCGGCTTGCGCCAGTTCTGGCGTCGGGCCAGATAGGCCAGGCTGCGATCGTAGAATCCGCCGCCCATGCCCAGGCGCCCGCCGACATCGTCGAATCCCACCAGTGGCAACAACACCAGATCCAGTGCCCAGACCTTGCGCTGACGGGCCAGATTGGCGCGCGGCTCAAGAATGCGGAAACGGTTGGGTTTGAGCTTTTCGCCGGGGCGGATCTGCTGAAAGACCATTTTGGTCCGTGGCCAGGCACTGAGCACCGGCAGGTAGGTTTTCTTGCCGCGACGCTGGGCAGCGCTGAGCAACAGGCGCGGGTCGATTTCACCGTCGGTGGGCAGGTACAGGGAAATGTGTTTCGCCCGGCGAAAGTGCGGGTTTTGTGCCAGTTGTTTATACAGGCCTTCGGCGGCCTGGCGTTGTTCGCTTCGCGTCAGCGAGCGGCGGGCCTTGCGCAACAGGCGGCGCAGTTGGGGGCGGGGCAGCAACGCGGGTTCGGTCATGGTTCGGCTTCGGCAGGGTGGGACGAAAACGTACGCATAAAAAATCCGATGCCGGCATGCACCGGCATCGGATTCGAATCAGGCTCCCCGGATGAGCCGCTGTCGACTTAGCCCTTGAACCCGAGAGTTCAAGGTGGAGGATGCAGTAGGCTTTAAGGCTTTCCGTCTGGCGGACATGCACACCAGCCCAACGTGCAACCCCCAGGGTAGTGCAAATCGGCTCAGGGACATCGTCAACTGGCAAGCACCCCAGGGAGTGCGGCGAGTATAACTCAAGCGGCCTGGCGAATCAGCCCTTGGTGACGTCCGGATCGGTCGCCAGCACCAGATCGACACGATCGAGCAAGTCACGCACCTGTTCACGGGTCGAACCGCTGGCCTGGATGTCCGGACGCTCTTCTTTGTGCAAGAGGTCGTGGGTGATGTTCAGCGCGGCCATCACGGCGATGCGGTCGGCGCCGATGACTTTGCCGCTGCTGCGGATCTCGCGCATCTTGCCGTCCAGGTAGCGGGCGGCGCTGATCAGATTGCTGCGCTCTTCCTGGGGGCAGATGATCGAATACTCTTTGTCGAGGATCTGCACGGTAACGCTATTGCTTGAACTCATGAGTCTTGCTCCAGGGCCTTGAGGCGCGAAATCATCGATTCGACCTTACGCCGGGCGATTTCGTTTTTTTCAATGAGGTGCGCGCGTTCCTCGCGCCAGGTCTTTTCCTGAGCAAGTAAGAGTGCATTTTGACTCTTTAGTTGCTCGACTCGGGTAATCAGCAGTTCGAGTCTGGCCATCAGCGCTTGCAGGTCGGTGTCTTCCATTGTGTCCACTGATTCGGTCTGATGGGTTTGGCTGGCGGACAGCCTTTAATGGTCTTGGCGAGTCTGTCGATGTAGGATACAAGGCCTTCATTCTAGACATAGCGCCGTCTGGCGCCTAGCTGCCCATGCCCATTCAGAATTCCCCGTACCAAGGCTTTGCCACCCTGCTGAACTCCAGCGGTCACTCCGTTTCGCCTGCCGAACTGCACGGCCTGTTGCTGGGCCGCAGTTGCGCTGGCGCCGGCTTCAATGCCGAAGAGTGGCTGATCGATGCCGCCGAGCTGCTCGAGAGTGAGCCGCAGGACAACGTCCGCAACGCGCTGATCGGTCTGCAGGAAATGGTCAAGAGCGAACTCACCGGCGATGACGTCACCGTGGTTCTGCTGTTGCCGAACGATGACACGCCTCTGGCCGAGCGTGCCGCCGCGCTGGGCGAATGGTGCCAGGGCTTCCTCACCGGGTTCGGCCTGAACTGCCGCGACAGCAGCATGCTGAGCACCGAGGCCACGGAAGTGTTGCAGGATCTTGCAGCGATCTCCCAGGTGCAAGACGCACTGGAAGAGTCCGAAGACGGCGAAAGCGACTATATGGAAGTCATGGAGTACCTGCGTGTCGCGCCGCTGCTGCTGTTCTCCGAAACCAAAAAGGCCGACGTGCCGCCAGCGGCCAAGCCGTCGCTGCACTGATCGCGTGCCAGGGAAAGCCATCTGCCCATGATCCATATCCCGAAAGCGGAATACGCCCGGCGCCGCAAGGCGCTGATGGCGCAGATGGAACCCAACAGTATCGCGATCCTGCCGGCCGCCGCGGTCGCCATCCGCAACCGCGACGTCGAGCACGTCTATCGCCAGGACAGCGACTTCCAGTACCTCAGCGGTTTCCCCGAGCCACAGGCGGTCATCGTCCTGATGCCCGGTCGCGAACACGGCGAGTACGTGCTGTTCTGCCGTGAACGCAACGCCGAACGCGAACTCTGGGACGGCCTGCGCGCCGGCCAGGAAGGCGCGATCCGCGATTTCGGCGCCGATGACGCTTTCCCCATCACCGATATCGACGACATCCTGCCGGGCCTGATCGAAGGCCGCGACCGGGTGTATTCGGCCATGGGCAGCAACCCGGAATTCGACCGCCACCTGATGGACTGGATCAACGTGATCCGCTCCAAGGCGCACCTCGGCGCCCAGCCGCCGAACGAATTCGTTGCTTTGGATCACCTGCTGCACGACATGCGCCTGTATAAATCGGCGGCAGAAGTGAAGGTGATGCGCGAGGCCGCGCGGATTTCCGCCCAGGCCCACATCCGGGCGATGCAGGCCAGCCGGGCCGGGCTGTATGAGTACAGCCTCGAAGCCGAACTGGATTACGAGTTCCGCAAGGGCGGGGCGAAGATGCCGGCCTACGGTTCGATCGTCGCTGCCGGGCGCAACAGCTGCATCCTGCATTACCAGCAGAATGACGCGCTGCTCAAGGACGGCGATCTGGTGCTGATCGACGCCGGTTGCGAGATCGACTGCTACGCCAGCGACATCACCCGCACCTGGCCGGTCAACGGTAAGTTTTCCGCCGAGCAGAAAGCGATCTACGAACTGGTGCTGGCTTCGCAGGAAGCGGCATTCGCCGAAATCGCTCCGAACAAGCACTGGAACCAGGCGCACGAAGCCACGGTTCGGGTCATCACCACCGGGCTGGTGAAGCTGGGGTTGTTGCAGGGCGAAGTCGACGAGTTGATCGCCTCCGAGGCCTACAAGGCGTTTTACATGCACCGCGCCGGTCACTGGCTCGGGATGGATGTGCATGACGTTGGCGAATACAAGGTCGGCGGCGAATGGCGGGTGCTGGAAGTCGGCATGGCGCTGACCGTGGAGCCGGGCATCTACATCGCCCCGGACAATCAGAACGTAGCGAAGAAATGGCGCGGCATTGGCGTGCGCATCGAGGATGACGTGGTAGTGACCAAGAGCGGTTGTGAAATCCTGACCGGCGGCGTGCCGAAAACCGTCGCCGAGATCGAAGCCCTGATGGCGCAAGCACGGACCTGCGCGGCATGAGTCGGGTCAATCTGGCAATCATCGGTGGTGGTCTGGTCGGCGCCAGTCTGGCGTTGGCCTTGCAGGCCGGGGCCAAGGCCCGTGGCTGGAAGATCGTGCTGATCGAACCGTTCGCCCCCGGTGACACCTGGCAGCCAAGCTACGACGCGCGCTCCTCGGCGCTGTCTTTCGGTTCGCGGCAGATTTATCAGCGGCTGGGCGTGTGGCAGGAAATCTCCCGCCGCGCCGAGCCGATCAAACAGATTCACGTGTCCGACCGTGGTCGGTTCTCCACTGCTCGCCTGTCGGCGATGGAAGAGGGCGTCCCGGCGCTCGGCTATGTCGTTGAAAACGCCTGGCTCGGCCAGTGCCTGTGGCAGCACCTCGACAAAGACGTGATCAGTTGGCGCTGCCCGGCGGAAGTTTCCCGCATGGAGCCGCTGCCCGACGGCTATCGGCTGACCCTCAACGATGAAACCACGGTCGAATGCGATCTGGCGGTGCTCGCCGATGGCGGCCGTTCCGGTCTGCGCGAGCAACTGGGCATCAACGTGCGCAAGCGCCCGTACAACCAGAGCGCGCTGATCGCCAACATCACCCCGAGCGAAGCGCACAACGGCATGGCGTTCGAGCGCTTCACCGACGAAGGCCCGATGGCGCTGCTGCCGCTGCCGGAAAACCGCTGCGCGCTGGTCTGGACCCGTCTGGGCATGGACGCGCAACGTCTGGCCGACCTGAGCGAGCGTGATTTCCTCAGCGAGCTGCAAGGTGTGTTCGGCTACCGTCTCGGCACTCTGAAACAGGTTGGCGCGCGGCATCTGTATCCGCTGTCGCTGGTGGAGGCGGAAGAGCAGGTGCGTTCGCATCTGGCCGTTCTCGGCAACGCCGCCCACAGCCTGCACCCAATTGCCGGGCAGGGTTTCAACCTGTCCCTGCGCGATGCCGATGCGTTGGCCGCCGCGCTGCTGGCCAGCGACAAACCGCTGGGGGATTTCGCCACGTTGCAGGCCTATCGCGAGCGTCAGCGCCTCGATCAGGACCTCACCGTCGGTTTCTCCGATCAGGTCACGCGCCTGTTCGGCAGTACCCAGCCGCTGGTATCGCTGGGGCGCAACATCGGTCTGCTCGGCCTTGATCTGCTGCCGCCGGCCAAACGCTGGTTCGCCCGTCAGGCCATGGGACTGGGGACGCGGCCGGATGCGTGAGTGGCTGATCAAACAGTTTGGCAAGGCGCGGCTGATGCGCTGGATCATGACGCTCTACCCGCCGTACTTCGGCGCCGGTGTCCGGGTGCAGCACATCAGCGATGACTTTCGTGACATCCGGGTCTCGATGGGCCTGGGCTGGTACAACCGCAATTACGTCGGCACCCAGTTTGGCGGCAGTCTGTATTCGATGGTCGACCCGTTCTTCATGTTGATGCTCATGGAAAACCTCGGCTCGCGGTACATCGTCTGGGACAAGGCTGCCGACATTGATTTCATATCGCCGGGCAAAGGCCCGGTGTTCGCCCGGTTCAACATCGACGACACCCTGCTCGACGAGATCCGTCGGCAGACCGCCAGTGGCGAGAAATACCTGCCGCAGTTGCAGGTCGACATTCATGACGGCGCCGGCAACCTGGTGGCGCGGGTCGGTAAAACCCTTTACGTGCGGCTCAAGCCGCCAGCGAGACAGGCTTAAAGCATGGAAATGCGCGCGGATGTGCTGATTGTCGGAGCCGGAATGGTCGGCAGTGCCCTGGCGCTGGCGTTGCAGGGCAGCGGGCTGGAAGTCCTGTTGCTCGACGGCAGCCCGCTGAGCGTCAAACCCTTCGACGGCGATGCGCCGTTCGAGCCGCGGGTGAGCGCGCTGTCGGCGGCCAGCCAGCGGATCCTCGATCGCCTCGGCGTATGGGACGGCATCGTCAACCGACGCAGCAGCCCGTACACCGACATGCACGTCTGGGACGGCAGCGGCACCGGCCAGATTCACTTCTCGGCCAGCAGCGTGCACGCCGAGGTGCTCGGCCACATTGTCGAAAACCGCGTGGTCCAGGATGCCTTGCTCGACCGTCTGCACGATTGCGACCTGGGCCTGCTGGCCAACGCGCGGCTGGAGCAGATGCGCCGTTCCGGTGACGACTGGCTGCTGACCCTGGCCGATGGCCGCACCTTGCGCGCGCCGCTGGTGATCGCGGCGGACGGCGCCAACTCCGCGGTGCGCCGTCTGACCGGCGTCGCCACCCGCGAATGGGATTACTTGCACCACGCCATCGTCACCAGCGTGCGCAGCAGCAAGCCGCACCGCATGACCGCGTGGCAGCGTTTCACCGATCACGGGCCGCTGGCGTTTCTGCCGCTGGAGCGTGACGGGCAGCAGGACTGGTGCTCGATCGTCTGGTCGACCACACCGAGCGAAGCCGAACGGCTGATGGCGCTGGATGAGGCGGATTTCTGCCGCGAGCTGGAGCGCGCGTTCGAAGGTTGCCTCGGCGAGGTCATCAGCGCCGACCCGCGCCTGTGTGTGCCGCTGCGTCAGCGTCACGCCAAGCGCTACGTGGCCGAAGGCCTGGCGCTGATCGGCGATGCCGCACACACCATTCACCCGTTGGCGGGGCAGGGCGTGAATCTCGGCTTCCTTGACGCCGCGGTGCTGGCCGAAGTCTTGTTGCAGGCCAACGAACGCGGCGAACGCCTGGCGGACGTGAAAGTCCTGAGCCGCTACGAACGCCGGCGCATGCCGCACAATCTGGCACTGATGGCGGCGATGGAAGGCTTCGAGCGGCTGTTCCAGGCCGATCCGCTGCCGCTGCGCTGGCTGCGCAACACCGGACTGAAAATCGTCGAGCAGATGCCTGAGGCCAAGGCGTTGTTCGTGCGCGAAGCATTGGGGCTGACCGGGGACTTGCCGGCCTTGGCCAAGGCCTGACAAATGTTGTGCAACATCTGGTAACTCCTTGGGAAAGTGTTCGATTGAGCTGGTAAATGTGAGTCCTTATCATTTGGGCCACTTTTCCCGACCGAGAGACCGCTCCCATGTTGGCATCCAAGCGTGTTCTGACCGCACTGGCCCTGACCCTGATCGGCAGCACTGCCGCCCAGGCCGCCGACGAGGTGGTGGTCTACTCCTCGCGTATCGATGAGCTGATCAAGCCGGTGTTCGATGCCTACACCGCCAAGACCGGGGTGAAGATCAAGTTCATCACCGACAAGGAAGCGCCGCTGATGCAGCGGATCAAGGCCGAAGGCGAGAACGCCACCGCCGACCTGCTGCTGACCGTCGATGCCGGCAACCTCTGGCAGGCCGAGCAGATGGGCATTCTCCAGCCGTTCACCTCGAAAACCATCGACACCAACATTCCCCTGCAATATCGCTCGTCCAGCCACGCCTGGACCGGCCTGAGCCTGCGCGCACGGACCATCGCCTACTCCACCGAACGGGTGAAACCGGGCGAACTGACCACCTACGAAGCACTGGCCGACAAGAACTGGGAAGGTCGCCTGTGCCTGCGCACGGCGAAGAAGGTCTACAACCAGTCGCTGACCGCCACCATGATCGAAGTCCACGGTGCCGAAAAGACCGAGAAGATCCTCAAGGGCTGGGTCAACAACCTGTCCACCGACGTGTTCTCCGACGACGTCGCGGTGCTGGAGGCGATCAACGCCGGCCAGTGCGACGTCGGCATCGTCAACACCTACTACTACGGTCGCCTGCACAAGCAGAAGCCGGAACTGCCGGTGAAACTGTTCTGGCCGAATCAGGCGGATCGTGGCGTGCACGTCAACCTGTCGGGCATCGGCCTGACCAAACATGCGCCGCACCCGGAAGCGGCCAAGGCTTTGGTCGAGTGGATGACCACGCCTGAGGCGCAGAAGATCTTTGCCGACGTGAACCAGGAGTTCCCGGCCAATCCAGCGGTGAAGCCTTCGGAAGAAGTGGCGGCGTGGGGACAGTTCGTGGCTGATACGCTGCCGGTTGAAGTGGCGGGCAAGCGTCAGGCTGAAGCGATCCGGATGATGGATCGGGCGGGTTGGAACTGAGTCATTCCTGACAGCACTGTTTGATCGTTCCCACGTCGAACCGTCTGCGTGGGAATGCAGCCCTCGGTGCTTGCTCTGCGTCGCATCATCGACAGCGTGACGCGGAGCGTCACAGAATGTGTGCCCACGCAGAGCGTGGGCACAATCATTTGAACGAGACTGTTTCCTTGGCCCACCCCGCCCAACGCCGCTGGTACCCCATCGTCTTCGCCATCGCCGCGTTGGTGCTGCTCCCCCTCAGCGTGCTCCTGCTCTCATGGCAAACCATCGATCACCAGATCTGGTCGCACCTCTGGGAAACCCAGATGCCACGCCTGCTGGGCAACACCCTGACACTGGTCTTCGGCGTAGGCATCGGCGTAACCCTGCTGGGCGTAAGCCTCGCCTGGCTCACCAGCCTTTGCGAATTCCCCGGCCGCCGCTGGCTCGACTGGGCGCTGATGCTGCCGTTCGCAATCCCGGCCTACGTGCTGGCGTTCGTGTTCGTCGGCCTGCTGGACTTCGCAGGCCCCGTGCAAACCCTGCTGCGCGAATGGTTCGGCAGCGGCCTGCGCCTGCCGCGAGTGCGCTCCACCGGTGGCGTGATTCTGGTGCTGGTGCTGGTGTTTTATCCCTACGTTTATCTATTGGCGCGTACTGCGTTCCTGGCTCAGGGCAAGGGCCTGATGGAAGCGGCGCGAGTGCTCGGTCAGTCACCGTGGCAAGCGTTCTGGCGCGTGGCATTGCCGATGGCGCGGCCGGCCATCGGTGCTGGTGTGGCGCTGGCGCTGATGGAAACGCTGGCGGATTTCGGCGCGGTGTCGGTGTTCAACTTCGACACCTTCACCACCGCGATCTACAAGACCTGGTACGGCTTTTTCAGTCTGCCCAGCGCTGCGCAACTGGCCAGCCTGTTGCTGCTGGTGGTGATGTTGGTGCTGTACGGTGAACGTCGCGCGCGCGGCGCCAATCGGGCGAGTAACGAGCGGCCACGGGTCAAGGCGCTGTATCACCTGCGCGGGCCCAAGGCCTGGGCGGCGACCGGCTGGTGCGGTCTGGTGTTCGCCTGTGCATTTGTCATTCCGGTGCTGCAACTGGTGGTCTGGTTCTGGCAGCGCGGGCGCTTCGACCTGGATGAGCGCTACGCCGGGCTGATTCTCCATACGCTGTATCTGGGCGGCATGGCCGCGTTGATCACAGTCAGCGTGGCGATGTTGTTGGCCTTCGCCCGGCGTCTGGCGCCGACCCGGACGATCAACTCCGCAGTCGGTCTGGCCAATCTCGGTTATGCCTTGCCGGGCTCGGTGCTGGCGGTGTCGATCATGCTCGCGTTCAGCTATCTGGACCGGGAGCTGGTGATTCCGCTGTCCGGCTGGCTTGGCGGGGCGGGCAAGCCGTTGCTGCTGGGCAGTCTGGCGGCGTTGCTGCTGGCGTATCTGGTGCGGTTCGTGGCCGTGGCCTATGGGCCGCTGGAAAGCAGTCTGGCGCGTATACGGCCTTCTTTGCCTGAAGCGGCACGTAGCCTGGGTGTCAGTGGGCCGCGACTGTTTTTCAAAGTGTATCTGCCGTTGCTGCTGCCCGGCACGCTCAGCGCCGCGCTGCTGGTGTTCGTCGACGTGCTCAAGGAAATGCCCGCCACCCTGCTGATGCGCCCGTTTGGCTGGGACACACTGGCGGTGCGGATCTTCGAAATGACCAGCGAAGGCGAATGGGCAAGGGCGTCGTTGCCGGCGCTGACCCTGGTATTGGTCGGTCTGTTGCCGGTCATCGGTTTGATCCGACGCTCGGCGCACAGAAACACTTAGTCGTCAGTCCTGAATCATGCGGCTACAATGCGCGGCATTCGGTGCGGTCCGTCTGACAGACCCTGTCGCTGAAATCGGCTGAAGGCCCTTTTTTACAGGGCTTTCCGAACCGTGCAGCAGCGCTCCGCACCTTCGCCACGCCCGGAAGGAGAAACCCATGGGACAGCGTACGCCTCTGTATGACCTGCATCTCGCCCTCGGCGCGAAGATGGTCGATTTTGGCGGTTGGGACATGCCCCTGCATTACGGCTCGCAGGTCGAGGAGCACCACGAGGTGCGTCGCGATTGCGGGGTGTTCGATGTTTCCCACATGACCGTGATCGATGTCACCGGCCCCCAGGCCAAGGCCTGGCTTCAGCATTTGCTGGCCAATGACGTCGAACGCCTGCACAGCCCCGGCCGTGCGTTGTACAGCACCATGCTCAACGAGCGCGGCGGCATCGTCGACGACATGATCGTTTACCGCCTCGAAGACGGTTATCGTCTGGTGGTCAACGCCTCCACTCGCGATCAGGATCTGGCCTGGATGCAGGCACAGTTGGGCAGCTTCGATGTGCAAATGCACGAACGCTCCGAGCTGGCGATGCTTGCCATTCAAGGCCCCCATGCCCGGCACAAGATTGCCGAACTGGTGACCCAGTCCCGCGCCAACCTGATCCAGATGCTCAAGCCTTTCGAGGGCCACGTCGACGGCGACTGGTTCATTGCGCGCACCGGCTACACCGGTGAGGACGGTTTGGAAATTGCCCTGCCGGCCGATCAGGCCCCCGGATTTTTTAACGATCTGGTGGGCGCCGGTATTTCCCCCATTGGCCTCGGCGCTCGCGACACGCTGCGGGTCGAAGCCGGCATGAACCTTTACGGTCAGGACATCCACCAGGACGTTTCGCCACTGGCCTCGAACATGGCCTGGAGCATCGCCTGGGAGCCGGCCACGCGTCGGTTCATCGGTCGCGATGCGCTGGAAGCGGAAAAAACCGCCGGCGTGCAGCACAAACTGGTCGGTCTGGTGCTTGAGGAACGCGGGGTTTTGCGGGCTCATCAGGTGGTTCGTATCGCTGATGTTGGCGAAGGGGAGATCACCAGTGGTAGTTTCTCTCCTACGCTTAGCAAGTCGATTGCCCTGGCGCGTGTACCGATGGCGACTGCCGACCGCGCCGAAGTGGAAATCCGTGGCAAGTGGTATCCGGTACGTGTGGTCAAACCGACCTTTGTCCGTCACGGCAAAACCTTGATCTAAACCTTTTCCGGCGGGCACGACCGCTGACAATTTCTTGAGGACACCGAGCATGAGCAACATCCCAGCTGAACTGCGTTTTGCCGAAAGTCATGAATGGGCGCGCCTGGAAGCCGACGGCACCGTCACCGTGGGCATCAGCGATCACGCCCAGGAAGCGTTGGGTGATGTGGTGTTCGTTGAACTGACCGAAGTGGGTAAGGTTTTCGCCGCCGAAGACCAGGCCGGTGTCGTTGAGTCGGTGAAAGCCGCTTCCGATATCTACGCTCCGATCAGCGGTGAAGTGATTGCCGTCAACGAAGAGCTGAGCGGCTCGCCGGAGCTGTTGAACTCTGATCCTTACGGTGCCTGGATCTTCAAGCTCAAGCCAAGCGACAAGGCCGAGCTGGACAAGCTGCTTGACGCTGCCGGCTACAAGGCTGCCATCGGCGAATAAGCTGCACGCCAGCCCCCAAAGCCCCGACCCGTCGGGGCTTTTTTCTGCCCGGGACTTTGGCTTTCGGGGTGGCTGCTATGCTGGTTTGACCGTGTTGCATTGACGCTGAGCCGCCAGCCAAGAGAGAGCCCGTCATGTCCCAGTTGCCATCCCTGAGCCAGTTACGCGATCCCCATGCCTTTCTGCGCCGCCACCTCGGCCCCGATGCCGCCGAGCAACAGGCGATGCTCGACAGCCTCGGCCTCGGCAGCCGGGTCGAACTGATCGAACAGACCGTGCCGCCGGGCATTCGCCTCAACCGCGAGCTGGACCTGCCGCCGGCGCTGGACGAGCAGGCAGCGCTGGCCAAACTGCGTGGTTATGCCGAACAGAATCAGGTGTGGACCAGCCTGATCGGCATGGGCTACCACGGCACCCTGACGCCGACCGTCATCCTGCGCAACGTGCTGGAAAATCCCGGCTGGTACACCGCCTACACGCCTTACCAGCCGGAAATCGCTCAGGGTCGGCTCGAAGCGTTGCTCAACTTTCAGCAATTGACCATTGACCTCACCGGCCTTGAACTGGCCAACGCTTCGCTGCTCGATGAAGCCACCGCCGCCGCGGAAGCCATGGCCCTGGCCAAGCGCGTGGCGAAGTCGAAAAGCAATCTGTTCTTCGTCGACGAAAACTGTCATCCACAAACCATTTCCGTGGTGCAGACCCGCGCCGAAGGCTTCGGCTTCGAGTTGATCGTCGACGCTGTGGATAACTTGAAGCAGCACCAGGTATTCGGCGCGCTGCTGCAATACCCCGACACCCACGGCGAGATCCGTGACCTGCGACCCTTGATCGATCACCTGCACGCGCAGCAGGCGCTGGCCTGCGTGGCGACCGACCTGTTGAGTCTGTTGCTGCTGACCCCGCCGGGCGAACTGGGTGCCGATGTGGTGTTCGGCTCATCCCAGCGCTTCGGGGTGCCGATGGGTTACGGCGGCCCGCACGCGGCGTTTTTCGCCAGTCGCGAGGAATACAAACGAGCGATTCCCGGGCGGATCATCGGCGTGTCGAAAGATGCCCGTGGCAACGTCGCGCTGCGCATGGCCCTGCAAACCCGCGAGCAGCATATTCGTCGGGAGAAGGCCAATTCGAACATCTGCACCGCCCAGGTCTTGCTGGCCAACATCGCCAGTTTCTATGCGGTCTATCACGGCCCGGAAGGACTGAAACGAATCGCCCAGCGCGTGCACCGATTGACCTGCATTCTCGCCGCCGGGCTTGAGCGCCATGGCATCCAGCGCCTCAACCAACACTTCTTCGACACCCTCACGCTGGACGTGGGCGGGGCGCAAACCGCGATCATCGAAAGCGCTCGGGCCGCGCAGATCAACCTGCGCATCCTCGGTCGTGGTCGACTGGGTCTGAGCCTTGACGAGACCTGTGATGAAAGCACCGTGGCCAGACTGTTCGATGTGCTGCTGGGCGCCGATCACGGGTTGAACGTCGCTGATCTCGACGCTGAAACGCTGACCTCCGGCATTCCCGACGCGCTGCAACGCAGCACGCCGTACCTGCGTCATCCGGTGTTCAACGCCCACCACAGCGAAACCGAGATGCTGCGCTACCTCAAGCAACTGGAGAACAAGGATCTGGCGCTTAACCAGTCGATGATTCCGCTGGGCTCCTGCACCATGAAACTCAACGCCACCAGCGAAATGATCCCGATCACCTGGCCGCAATTCGCCAACCTGCACCCGTTCGTGCCCCGGGAGCAGGCAGTCGGGTACACGCTGATGATCGAGGAACTGGAGCGCTTGCTGTGTGCGATCACCGGGTTCGATGCAATCTGCATGCAGCCCAACTCCGGCGCTCAGGGCGAGTACGCCGGGTTGCTGGCGATCCGCAAATACCACGAGAGCCGCCAGCAGGGCGGGCGCGACATCTGCCTGATTCCTTCTTCGGCCCACGGCACCAACCCGGCCTCGGCGCAGATGGCCGGGATGCGCGTGGTGATCGTCGAGTGCGATGAGGCGGGCAACGTTGATCTGGAGGATTTGAAAGCCAAGGCGTCCGAAGCCGGAGCCAAGCTGTCGTGCCTGATGGCGACCTATCCGTCGACCCACGGCGTGTACGAGGAAGGCATCAGCGAAATCTGCGAAGTTATCCACCAGCACGGCGGCCAGGTGTACATGGACGGCGCCAACCTCAATGCCCAGGTCGGGTTGGCGCGGCCGGCGGACATTGGCGCCGACGTGTCACACATGAACCTGCACAAGACCTTCTGCATACCCCACGGCGGAGGCGGGCCGGGCATGGGGCCGATTGGTGTGCGTGCGCATCTGGCGCCGTTCGTTGCCAACCATCCGGTGGTGCCGATCGACGGGCCGCAACCGCAGAACGGAGCGGTCAGTGCCGCGCCGTGGGGCAGTGCGAGCATTCTGCCGATCAGCTGGATGTACATCGCGATGATGGGGCCGCAACTGGCGGATGCCAGCGAGGTGGCGATCCTCGCGGCCAATTATCTGGCGCAGCATCTATCCGGTGCTTTCCCCGTTCTGTACACCGGCCGCAACGAGCGGGTCGCCCACGAATGCATTCTGGATCTGCGGCCACTCAAGGCTGCCACCGGCATCAGCGAGGAAGACGTCGCCAAGCGCCTGATGGATTACGGCTTCCACGCGCCGACCATGTCATTCCCGGTGCCAGGCACCTTGATGGTCGAGCCGACCGAGAGCGAGTCCAAGGCCGAACTGGATCGCTTCATCGGCGCGATGCTGAGCATCCGCGCAGAAATCACCGAGGTGCAGAACGGCAACTGGCCGGCCGAGGACAACCCGCTCAAACGGGCGCCGCATACCCTGGCCGATATCACCGGCGTGTGGGAGCGGCCGTACAGCATCGAGCAGGGCATCACGCCGGATGCACACACCAAGGCGCACAAGTATTGGCCGGCAGTGAACCGGGTCGATAACGTCTACGGCGACCGCAACCTGTTCTGCGCTTGCGTGCCGGTGGACGATTACCGCTGATCAGCGGGCAAAAAAATGCCGCTCATGTAGAGCGGCATTTTTTTTGAGCCTCTTATTCCGACGCCACGGCATTCTTCGCCAGGATCGCGTTCGCCAGTTCCATATCGGTGGCCTGCAGGCCCGGGTTGTCGGCGCGGACTTTCTGCATCGCCGCTTCCAGGTACGGGCCACGGATACCGCCGTCGCTGGCGACGAAGCTGCCCGCGTCGTCCTGGGCGGCAACGATCAGTTTGTGATCCTTGAAGGTCAGGTAGGTCGAGCCGGTGGTGGCACCGGACGAAATGACGTTACGCCAAAAGCTGTCGGCCATCGCTGAACCAACAGGGAGGGACAGCAAGGCGAGGGTGGCGACAGCAAGTTTGAGACGCATGTTGGGTGACTCCACTGGTGTTGAATAACCGCTTGGATCGCCGTTTCCCCGATCCGGTTCCGTGAGCGGCTATTTCTGCTCGCTCTGTGGTGTCACCCGCAATACTTCTTCAAGAGTTGTCAGCCCCGCCGCGACTTTCTGCGCGCCGGACAATCGCAGGCTGCGCATGCCTTCCTTGAACGCCTGCCGACGGATCGCGGTGAGATCGGTGTCGGGGCTGATCAAGGCCTTGAGGCTGTCGCTCAGTTGCATGATTTCGTAGACCCCGGCGCGCCCGTGATAACCGGTGTCGCGACACTCCAGGCAACCGATGGCCCGTTGCGCATTGCCCGGCAGCGGCGCCTGCCACGGCCGGGTCAGGGTTTGCCAGTCTTCTTCATCAAGAGTCAGCGGCGCCTTGCAGTGCGGGCACAGGGTTCGCACCAGTCGTTGCGCCATCACACCGAGCACGGTGGCCTTGATCAGGTAATGCGGCACGCCGAGTTCCAGCAGACGGCTGATGGCGCTCGGCGCGTCGTTGGTGTGCAGGGTCGAGAGCACCAAGTGCCCGGTCAGCGCCGCCTGGATCGCCATTTCGGCGGTTTCCAGGTCGCGGATCTCGCCGATCATGATGATGTCCGGGTCTTGTCGCATCAGCGCGCGCACACCGGCGGCGAAGGTCAGGTCGATGTTGTGCTGGACCTGCATCTGGTTGAAGGCCGGCTCGACCATCTCGATCGGGTCTTCGATGGTGCAGAGGTTGACCTCCGGGGTCGCCAGTTTTTTCAGCGTGGTGTACAGCGTGGTGGTCTTGCCGGAACCGGTCGGGCCGGTGACCAGGATGATGCCGTTGGGCTGGCGGGTCATGTCCTGCCAGCGGCGCAGGTCGTCGGCGGAAAAGCCAAGTTGATCGAAATCCTTGAGCAGCACCTCCGGGTCGAAGATTCGCATGACCATTTTTTCGCCGAACGCGGTGGGCAGGGTCGACAGCCGCAACTCGACTTCACCGCCGTCCGGAGTCTTGGTCTTGACCCGGCCGTCCTGGGGTTTGCGTTTCTCGGCGACGTTCATCCGGCCAAGGCTTTTCAGGCGGCTGACGATGGCCATCGTCACCTGCGGCGGAAATTGATAGACGTTGTGCAGCACGCCGTCGATGCGAAAACGCACCGTGCCTTGTTCGCGCCGGGGTTCGATGTGGATATCGCTGGCCCGTTGCTGGAAGGCGTACTGGAACAGCCAGTCGACGATGTTGACGATGTGCGCATCGTTGGCGTCCGGCTCCTGATCGCTGGCGCCGAGGTTGAGCAGTTGCTCGAAGTTGCCGAGGTTGCCGCCCTGCGCATCGGCATTGCTGGCGCCGCTGACCGATTTGGCGAGGCGGAAGAACTCGACGCTGAAACGCTGAATGTCCGCCGGGTTGGCCACCACTCGCTTGATCGGCAATTTGAGGACGTGAGTCAGATCCGCCTCCCAGCCGCTGACATAGGGCTGGGCGCTGGCCACGGTCACCGCGTCGCGGTCGACCGACACCGCGAGGATCTTGTGGCGCTGCGCAAAGGCATAGGACATCAGCGGCGTGATGGCGGCGACGTTGATCTTCAGCGGATCGATTCGCAGGTACGGCTGGCCGGCCTGCTGCGCCAGCCACAGGGTCAGGCTTTCCAGGTCGAGGTGTTTGCCCGGACGGCTGAGGTCGTCCAGTTGCTGGCTGGCGATGAATTCCAGCGGGTGCTTCTGGCCGTGGGCGGCATGCCGGCGCCGGGCATTCAGCGCCTGCTCGGCCGAGTCCTGGCTGATGAAACCCTGGGCGACCAGTTCACGCAGTACCTCATTGAGATCCAGCCAGCGGTCCTGAGTGGCGAGTTGAACGGACATGCGGGCTCCTTTTGAACGACAGTGCGCAAAGGATAGTCGTGGCCCCGCCGACCGTTGGGCCACTACCCGACGAAGACGTTTCGGTTCTTGTCAGCCGGCCGCCTGTGCTGGCGCATCCCACGCCGCTTCGGGGTTTTGCAGGTCCACCGAGCAGACGCTGATCAGGTTACGAAGTTTTTCCGCGATCACCTGGGCGCGGTGCCAGCTCAGGCCACCCATGACGATGTCGATCGACAGCAAGTCGTCCAGCCGCTGGACATTGAGCTGTTCCGGGGTGAGGCACTGCAAGGCGAACAGGTTCAGCACCCGCACCAGCAAATCCGGCTCGGCCTCGGCCAGGATCTGGTATTGCGCAAGGCAGTGGGCGTTGCTGGCGTTCCACACATCGGCACGGGGCGCAGGGGTGTTGACGGCTTCGAGGTGTGGCATGGCAGGTCTCCGAAATCAGTGGAGGAATTTTTACATTCGATGCCGGGCATTTCTTATCTAAGATGAGCCGATTACGTTATTGATCGGGTAGATCAATTCAGGTTTGGTTGAATTTGAGGATTATTTATGCACAGCGAGCTGGACAGCTACGACCGGCGCATTCTCGCCCTGCTGCAAGAGGACGCTTCCTTGTCCAGCGCACAGATCGCCGAACAGGTGGGCCTTTCGCAGTCGCCGTGCTGGCGGCGGATTCAGCGGATGAAGGAGGAGGGGATCATTCGCGGCCAGGTGACCTTGCTCGATCGCAAGAAAATCGGCCTGAACACGCAGATTTTCGCCGAGATCAAACTCAACGCCCACGGCCGTTCGAACTTCACTGAGTTCACCGAGGCGATTCGCGGCTTTCCCGAAGTGCTGGAGTGTTACGTGCTGATGGGGGCGGTGGATTTTCTGTTGCGGATTGTCGCGGCGGACATCGAGGCGTATGAGCGGTTCTTTTTCGAGAAGCTGTCGCTGGTGCCGGGGATTCAGGAAGTGAACTCGATTGTGGCGTTGTCGGAGATCAAGTCGACGACGAGTTTGCCGGTACTGCGCTGATCACGCGGGGGATGATCGTTCCCACGCTCCGCGTGGGAATGCCTCAATGGACGCTCTGCGTCCGCTTTGGGACGCGGAGCGTCCCGGGCTGCATTCCCACGCAGACGGTTCGACGCCTCGACGTGGGAACGATCACAGTCTGCTGGCAATGGCGGTGTTACATGCGCAGCAGCATTTTCCAGGCACGGTTCTGGTAAACCGCAATCGCCTGATGCTTGCGTGCATCGAGCAGTTCGTCGGTGATGGTCGGTTCGTTGGCCAGTTGCGCGAGTTTGTTCAGCTCGCCGTACAGGCGATCCATTTCCGGGATCTCCAGCACGTTGCGCGCGTGGTGCAGCCAGACCTGGATGCGTTCGATGCGCGGCAATTGCTCGGCCAGATCTTCCGGCTGCTGCTGATAACGCTGCAGTTGCAGCGAAGTGGCTTCTTCGCCCAGCAGGCGCGGCAGCCAGCTTTGCAACTGCGCGGCACCCTGACGATTGCCACGGGTGTTGCGGTCAGCAGTCCAGGTACGGGCCAGCAACCAGCGCGAAGCGTTCAGCGAGAACAGGCCCCAGCGCGGGTCTTCCAGCTCTTCGAGGAACTGCTCCGGCGCGGCTTTGCGCACGTCTTCGTCTTCGATGCCGACTTGTACCAGCGGGCGCCAGTCTTCCAGCAGGGCATCGAGGGCAACGCGCAAGTCGTGGGTCGACGGACGCGGTGCGGCCTGGCCGAGGCTGCTGAGCAGGGCGCGCATTTCCGCGAGGTTCTCGACCCAGTCCTGCAGCAGGCGCCAGTGGCCGTTGAAGCGATACTGTTCGGCCAGACGCTGGCTGCTGCCGAGCAGGTGCCAGGCCAGGGCGGCGAAAGCGTCGTCCAGCGGGGTTTCGGCGGTAATGGCCGGCGCCGGCAGGCTCAGCGAATAGCTGTTGGCGTCGTACAGGCGATAGCCGCGCTCGGCCTTGCTGATGTCGCACGGCATCAGGGCCAGGGTTTCGGCCAGCTCGGCGGCCAGTTCCAGCAGCGCGGCAGGCTCGCCTTCGCGCAGCTCCAGTTCCAGCTCGCAGATTTCTTCTTTCTGTTTGCCGACTACCACGTGGCCCAGGTCCAGCGCGGCTTCGATGACCACTTTGGTCTTGCCACGGCCCCAGGCGATTTCGGCGCGTTCGCGGACGAAATCGGTGGTGAAGATCGGCTTCAGGGTTTTCTTGTCCAGCTCGGCGAGGGACTCGGGCCAGCATTCACCGTCGAGTTTTTTCACGTCGAGCTTGGCTTTGGGCAGGTTCCAGTCGTACTCGTTACGCTCGGACAGACCAGCAACGCTCTGGCCACGGGTCTTGAGGGTCTGAATCACGTCTTCGCCGTCCTTGCGCAGGCGCAGGGCAACCTTGGCCCGGGCCAGGTCACGCTCAGGCGTGTCGAAGTACTGATTCATCAACTCACGGCGTTCCCAGCCACTTTTGTTGCGTTTTTTCAGGAGAGGGTGCTCGCGCAGGGCGGCGAGGGTTTCGCGGCTGACGCGGAGTTTGATTTCGGTTTCTTTCTGCATGGCCGGAAAATCCAGGATCGGGAGCGCAGCCGGGGGAATGTGTGGCTGCCAAGGCCGTGCAGTGTACAGGACTGAACCTTCCTACGCTTTGCGGCGGTTTATTCTCGGCGCCGGATGGTTCTATGATGAACCTCAATCCGGGAGTTGGAGTCAGCGATGCCTTTGCCGTCCATGCAAGACCAGTTCGCTGCACTGATCGCCGCGCCGTCGGTCAGTTGCACCCAGCCGGGCCTCGACCAGTCCAACCGGGCGGTGATCGATCTGCTCGCGGGCTGGCTCGGCGACCTGGGTTTCAGCTGCGACATCCAGCAGGTCAACCCCGGCAAATTCAATCTGCTCGCCAGTTTCGGCAGCGGCCCCGGCGGGCTGGTGCTGGCCGGACACAGCGACACGGTGCCGTACGACGATGCGCTGTGGAAAACCGACCCGCTGAAACTCACCGAAGTCGACGGCCGCTGGGTCGGCCTCGGCAGTTGCGACATGAAGGGCTTCTTCGCCCTGATCATCGAAGCCGTGCAACCGCTGCTCGATCAATCGTTCAAGCAGCCGCTGCTGATCCTCGCTACCTGCGATGAAGAAAGCTCGATGTCCGGTGCCCGTGCGCTGGCCGAAGCGGGGCGACCGCTGGGCCGGGCGGCAGTGATCGGCGAGCCGACCGGGCTCAAGCCGATCCGCATGCACAAGGGCATCATGATGGAGCGCATCGATATCCTCGGGCAGAGCGGCCATTCGTCGGATCCGCGGCTGGGGCACAGCGCCCTCGAAGCGATGCACGACGCCATCGGCGAGCTGCGCGGCCTGCGCCTGCTGTGGCAGCGCGAATTCAACAACCCGCAGTTCAGCGTGCCGCAGCCGACCATGAACTTCGGCTGTATTCACGGTGGCGACAACCCGAACCGCATCTGCGGCCAGTGTTCGCTGGAGTTCGACCTGCGGCCGTTGCCGGGGATGGACCCGAAAGTCTTGCGCAGCGAGATCCTGCGCAAGCTCAACCCGGTTGCCGAGCGGCATAAAGTGAAGATCGATTACGCGCCGCTGTTTCCCGAAGTGCCGCCGTTCGAACAGGCCGAAGACGCGGAACTGGTGCGAATTGCCGAAAAACTCACCGGCCACAAGGCCGAAGCGGTAGCGTTCGGCACCGAAGCGCCTTATCTTCAGCGCCTTGGCTGCGAAACCATCGTGCTCGGCCCCGGCGACATCGGCTGTGCGCACCAACCGGGCGAGTACCTCGAAATGTCACGTTTGCAGCCTACCGTGCATCTATTGCGGCAGTTGATCGAACATTACTGTCTCAAAGCTGTATAAATTGCCCAAACACCCACCCGTATTCATGAGGAGAGCGCGCGTGTCGCCAAGCCTGTTCCGACGATAACCATCAGCCCGCTGTGCGTTTTCCGTTCTGCCCTTTTTCCGGCTGCTATTTATTACAGGCCCAGGTTCATGCCCGAATACGTCAATTGGCTTCGCCACGCGTCTCCCTATATCAATGCTCACCGCGATTGCACCTTCGTCGTCATGCTTCCGGGCGACGGCGTGGAGCATCCGAATTTCGGCAACATCGTCCATGACATCGTGCTGCTGCACAGCCTCGGCGTGCGGCTGGTGCTGGTGCATGGTTCCCGCCCGCAGATCGAAACCCGCCTTGCCGCACGCGGCCTGACCCCGCATTACCACCACGGCATGCGCATCACCGATGCCGCGACGCTGGAGTGCGTGATCGACGCGGTCGGCCAACTGCGCATCGCCATCGAAGCGCGTCTGTCGATGGACATGGCCTCCTCGCCGATGCAGGGCTCGCGCCTGCGGGTGGCCAGCGGCAACCTCGTGACGGCGCGGCCGATCGGCGTGCTGGAAGGTGTCGATTATCACCACACCGGCGAAGTGCGCCGGGTCGACCGCAAAGGCATCAACCGCCTGCTCGACGAGCGCTCCATCGTATTGCTCTCGCCGCTGGGCTATTCGCCGACCGGTGAGATCTTCAACCTGGCCTGCGAAGACGTGGCGACCCGTGCCGCCATCGATCTGGGCGCCGACAAGCTGCTGCTGTTCGGTGCCGACCTCGGTCTGATCGATGAAAACGGCAAACTGGTGCGTGAGCTGCGTCCGCAACAGGTGCCGGCGCATTTGCAGCGTCTGGGCAGCAACTATCAGGCGGAACTGCTGGATGCCGCCGCCGAAGCCTGTCGTGGCGGCGTGGCGCGCAGCCATATCGTCAGTTATGCCGAGGACGGCGCGCTGCTGACCGAACTGTTCACCCGTGACGGTGGCGGTACGCTGGTGGCCCAGGAGCAATTCGAACTGGTACGCGAGGCGGCGATTGAAGACGTCGGCGGCTTGCTCGATCTGATCAGCCCGCTGGAAGAGCAGGGGATTCTGGTGCGTCGCTCGCGCGAAGTGCTGGAGCGCGAGATCGAGCAGTTCAGCGTGGTCGAGCGTGAAGGGATGATCATCGCCTGTGCGGCGCTGTATCAGATTGCCGATTCGGATGCCGGCGAGCTGGCGTGCCTGGCGGTGAATCCTGAGTATCGCCATGGCGGTCGCGGCGACGAACTGCTCGAGCGCATCGAGACCCGTGCCCGGGCGCAAGGCCTGAAAACCCTGTTCGTTCTCACCACCCGCACCGCCCACTGGTTCCGCGAGCGTGGCTTCGAACCAAGCAGCGTCGAACGTCTGCCGGCGGCTCGGGCTTCTCTTTATAACTATCAGCGCAATTCGAAGATCTTCGAGAAGTCTCTGTGATGTGACGCCCTCATCGCGAGCAGGCTCGCTCCCACAAAGGTTCACCGAGCCTGTGGGGGAGCGAGCCTGCTCGCGATAGCGTTTATTCGGCTACAAACTTCGCACTGACATACGGCGAGTAGTCAGGCAAAACGCTTTCGACCTTGCCCTGCTCCTTCAAAAACTTCGCCGTCTCACCAATCGCCTTCGCCGTGCCGCCGTCCAGCAGCGCCGTGGTCTGTTGCGCCTTGGCGTCCGGGAACGCCGAGCCCGCGAGCAATTCCGGAACGTCGGCAGGATTGGCACCGGTCAGTTTGGCGATTTTCTGTACAGGTACGGAATCGGCTGTCCAGCTGTCTTTATGGGCGGCGTAATCAGCGAACGAGTCCAGAGTCACCTTGGCGAATTTGGCCACGGCTTCAGGATGCTTCTCGGCAAAGTCCTTGCGCGCTACCCAGACTTCAAAGGTCGGCGCGCCCCACTGGCCGACCTGCGCGGCATCGGTCAGGGTCTTGCCGGTTTTGCGGATTTCACCCAGCGCCGGCGACCAGACAAAGGCGCCGTCGATGTCGCCACGTTTCCAGGCGGCCGCGATTTCTGCGGGTTGCAGGTTCACCACTTTGACTTTCGAAGTGTCCAGGCCCCAGTGCTTGAGCGCGCCGAGCAGGCTGTAGTGGGAGGTGGAAACGAACGGGGTGGCGATGGTCTTGCCGATCAGGTCTTCGGGCTTGTTGATACCGCTGCCGTTGCGCACCACCAGCGCTTCGGCGGCATTGATCTGCGCCGAGACGATAAAGGCCACGATTGGCAGATTGCGCGAAGCGGCGGCCGCCAGCGGGCTCGAGCCGAGGTTGCCGATCTGCACATCGCCGGAGGCGATGGCTGTCACAACTTCCGGGCCGCTGTTGAACCGACGCCAGTCGATTTTCTCGCCGATGGCCTTCTCGTACACGCCGTCGGCCTGGGGGACTTTGCTTGGGTCGATACCGGTCTGGTAGCCCACGGTGAGGTTGGCGGCATGGGCTGAAAAAGAAATCAGCGCCGACACACAAACTGTAACAAATTGACTAGATAGTGCGCGTTTGGCCATCATGGCGTCGCCTTTTCGATAGGGTTTGACGAATCGGGGTTGCGTCAAAGCTAATCGATCTAAAAAAAGGCTAACGAATACCATTTAGTAATGAGCTTAGTCGCCGATACGCTGTATCCCGGTGCAGATGGCAATTGGCTGGCCATATAGCCGAATGGTATGAAAAAGAATGAATAAATTCTTTTTGGGTTTATCAGGAAGTCTTTACCCTGCAGGGACCAAATCACTGCGATTAGACCTTGGTCGTAGACATACAAGGTTACGATTGACTTGTCAGTCACGGTCTGGCGCTAATCGCGCATCTTAGGATCCAGGGGCATCAGACCCCGGACCAGGAACACAAGAATTAGAAACGAGAGGAGCGAAACATGAACAAGTCCACCTTGGCCCTGGCCGTGGCCGTAGGGGTTTTGGCGCAGCAGGCAGGCGCCGCCGGTTTCATCGAAGACAGCAAGGCCACTCTGGGTCTGCGTAACTTCTACATCAACACAGACAACCGTGACAGCGCTGCCAACACCCCTGCCAACAAGCGTGCAGGCGTTCAAAGCAAGCAGGAAGAATGGGGCCAAGGCTTCGATCTGCGCTTCATCTCCGGTTACACCCAAGGCACTGTAGGCTTCGGTATCGACGCCATCGGCCTGCTGGGCGTGCGTCTGGATTCGGGCGGCGGCACCAACGGTGCAACCTCGTCTTCCTACGGCGGCACTGTGTTCCCGAGCAAGTCCAACGGCGAAGCTGTTGATAACTTCTCGAGCCTGGGCCTTACCGCCAAGGCCAAGATCTCCCAGACCGAACTGAAGCTGGGTACTCTGCAGCCGAAGAACCCGGTGATCGTGACCAACGACGGTCGTCTGCTGCCACAAACCTGGCAGGGTGGCCAGATCACTTCCGCCGAGATCAAGGACCTGTCTCTGGTCGCTGGTCAGATCGAGGAAGTCAAAGGTCGTAACTCCAGCAACAACGAGAACCTGGCCATTGGTGGCGTGAACCCACGCATTTCCAACAGCAACAAGTTCATCTATGCCGGTGGCGACTACAAAATCACCAAAGACCTGACTGCCCAGTACTACTACGGCAACCTGGAAGATTTCTACAAGCAACACTTCCTGGGTCTGGTACACAACTGGGCAATCGGCCCGGGCGTATTGAAGTCGGATCTGCGCTACTTCAACAGCCGTAGCGACGGTGCCAACGGTCATGACAGCACTTACTTCACCAACGGTTACTACGGCGGCACAGTCACCAAAGGTAAAGTCGACAACAACCTGTACAGCGGTCTGTTCCTGTACACCGTCGAAGGTCACACCTTCGGTGGCGGTTACCAGGTCAGCAACGGTGACAGCGACTTCCCTTGGCTGAACCAGGGTGACGGTTCGTCCAACTACACCATCACCGACATGCAGATCCAGAAGTTCGGCCGTGCCGGCGAACGCACCTGGCAGGGTCGCTACTCGTACGACTTCGCTAAAGTGGGCGTGCCTGGCCTGACCGCCGGTGTCGTTTACCTGCGTGGCGATAACATCGACAACGCCACTGGCGACAAGACCGAATGGGAACGCGACCTGACCATCGGTTACGTCGTACCTGAAGGCCCGCTGAAAAACGTCGGCTTCATGTGGAAAAACGCTGTATGGCGCAACGACATTCCAGGTCAGCGCGACCAGGATGAAAACCGCCTGATCGTCAGCTACTCGATCCCGCTGCTGTAATAGCGCGCTCAGGTAACTGACGAAAAAAAGCCCCGTCCGGCATCGCGCCGGACGGGGCTTTTGCGTTTTCGGGTCCGGCTCACCCGCGTAAGCCTTTCCCGATGTTCCCCTCTTTACAGCAACTCAAGGCCTTCTCGAACCTTGAGGGCGATGTTCGTCGCGATGCTGCGGGGCGTCCAGTGAACAGATGTTTAATATTCAATAAAGATATAGATATCTAGTTATTTATTCTTTTTCAGAAGAACGAATCACAAGCTACAGTTGAGGTCTCCAACCACTCATCAGGAGCCGCACCATGAGCCTCAGACTTGGCGATATCGCCCCCGATTTCGAACAGGATTCCAGCGCCGGCAAGATTCGTTTCCACGAATGGCTGGGCGATAGCTGGGGCGTGCTGTTTTCCCACCCGGCAGACTTCACCCCGGTGTGCACCACCGAGCTGGGCTTCACCGCCAAACTCAAGGACGAGTTCACCAAACGCGGCGTGAAGGCCATTGCACTGTCGGTCGACCCGGTGGATTCGCACCACAAGTGGATCGAGGACATCAACGAAACCCAGAACACCATCGTCAACTTCCCGATCCTGGCCGATGCCGATCGCAAGGTGTCCGATCTGTACGATCTGATCCACCCGAACGCCAACGACACCCTGACCGTGCGTTCGCTGTTCGTGATCGATCCGAACAAGAAGATCCGCCTGACCATCACCTACCCGGCGAGCACCGGGCGCAACTTCCACGAGATCCTGCGGGTGATCGATTCGCTGCAGCTCACCGACAACTACAAGGTAGCCACCCCGGCCAACTGGCAGGACGGTGAAGAAGTGGTGATCGTGCCGTCGCTCAAGGACGAAGACGAAATCAAGCAACGCTTTCCGAAAGGCTACCGCGCGGTGAAACCGTACCTGCGCCTCACCCCACAGCCGAACAAATAACCTATCTCGGATCGTTCCCACGCGGAGCGTGGGAACGATCAGTCACTAGGAACCACGATGCAGGGTTTCAGGCCGTTTTCACGGCCTGTTTTTTTGTCCGCAGGAAAGTGAAATGCATATCTCCATAAGGAATAACCAAATGAATAAATATGATTTATGGATATATAAATCAGCTGGTAAGGTCACTCACATCGAAGCGAGATCGCAACCCGCGAATCGCCTGTAACGCGCAAGGAATTTTCTGAATGCTGGTCGTCTCACTCGGTGGCAGTCCCAGTCAACGTTCCCGCTCCGGGGTGTTGCTGGAACGCTCGCAACGCTGGTTGCAGCAGCAAGGGGTGGAAGTGGTGAGTTATCAGGTGCGGGACTTCCCGGCCGAAGATCTGCTCCACGCCCGCTTCGACAGCCCGAAGGTGCTCGACTTGCTGCAACAGATTGAAAACGCCGATGGCCTGCTGATCGCCACGCCGGTGTACAAGGCGTCGTTTTCCGGTGCCCTGAAGACCGTGCTGGATCTGCTGCCCGAGCGTGCGCTGAACCACAAGATTGTTTTGCCGATGGCTACCGGCGGCAGCATCGCTCACATGCTGGTGGTGGATTACGCCCTCAAGCCTGTGCTGTCGGCGTTGAAGGCCCAGGAAATGCTGCAAGGGATTTTTGCCGAGGACAGCCAGATCGCCTACGGCGAAGGCAGTGCCCAGGCCCAGTTGGCTCCGGCTCTGGAGCAGCGGTTGCATGAAGCGCTGGACCAGTTTGTCAGCGCCATGGCCCGCCGGCCGAAGCCGCTGGAGCCGGGGCTGCTGAACGAACGTTTGTTGAGTGCTCGCTGGAGCATTTGAGCCACACCGAAACTTGAAGTACTCACCTTACTCAGCCGCCAACGGCCAAGCAGGTGCAGCCAAAACCCAACAGCAAAAAGGAGAGCGCTATGCGCACTGTATTTTTGCGTCGTGGTCTGGTCGCTCTGTTTGCTGCGGCTGTGTCCTTCGGCGCCATCACTCAAGCTCAGGCCGAGACGCTACGAATCGGTTATCAGAAATACGGCACGCTGGTGCTGCTCAAAGCCAAGGGCACCCTGGAAAAACGTCTCGCCGCCCAAGGCGTCGACGTGCAATGGACTGAATTCCCCGGCGGCCCGCAACTGCTCGAAGGCCTGAACGTCGGCTCGATCGACTTCGGCGTCACCGGCGAAACCCCGCCGGTCTTTGCCCAGGCGGCCGGTGCCGATCTGCTCTACGTGGCCTACGAGCCGCCAGCGCCGAACAGCGAAGCGATCCTGGTGCCGAAAGATTCGCCGATCAAATCGGTGGCGGATCTCAAGGGCAAGAAAGTCGCGCTGAACAAAGGCTCCAACGTCCACTACCTGCTGGTGCGTGCGCTGGAAGATGCCGGCCTGAAGTACACCGACATTCAAACCGTATTCCTGCCGCCGGCCGATGCCCGCGCCGCGTTCGAGCGTGGCAGCGTCGACGCCTGGGTCATCTGGGACCCGTACCAGGCCGCCGCCGAGAAGCAACTGCAAGCGCACACCCTGCGTGACGGTAAAGGCATCGTCGACAACCACCAGTTCTACCTGGCGACCAAACCCTACGCACAGAAAAATCCCGAGGTGATCAAGACCCTCGTGGAAGAAGTGCGCGCCGTCGGTGAGTGGTCCAAGGCCAACCCGGAAGACGTGACTCAACAGGTATCGCCGCTGCTTGGCCTGCCGGCAGACATCACCCTGACCTCGGTGAAGCGCCAAGGCTACGGCGCGTTGTTCCTGACCCCGGAAGTGGTCGCCGCGCAACAGAAAATCGCTGACACCTTCTACCAGCTCAAGCTGATTCCCAAGCCGTTGAGCATCAAGGACGTGATCTGGACCCCGCCGGCCGCAGTGGCCCAAAGCTCGGTCACCCAAGCCCAGTAAATCGAATCCCCAAGGAGACCACTCCATGAGCCTCAACATCTTCTGGTTCCTGCCTACCCACGGCGACGGCCATTACCTTGGCACCGCCGAAGGCGCCCGCGCCGTCGATCACGGCTATCTGCAACAGGTCGCGCAAGCGGCGGATCGCCTGGGTTTCGGCGGCGTGCTGATTCCCACCGGCCGTTCCTGCGAAGACTCGTGGCTGGTGGCGGCCTCGCTGATCCCGGTGACCCAGCGTCTGAAGTTCCTTGTCGCCCTGCGCCCCGGGATCATTTCCCCGACGGTGGCAGCGCGTCAGGCAGCAACGCTGGATCGGTTGTCCGGCGGTCGTGCGCTGTTCAACCTGGTGACCGGTGGCGATCCGGAAGAGTTGGCCGGCGACGGTCTGTTCCTTGATCACGAAGCGCGCTATCAGGCCTCGGTGGAATTTACCCGGATCTGGCGTCGTGTGCTGGAAGGCGAAACCGTGGATTACGACGGCGAGCACATCAGCGTGAAGGGCGCCAAATTGCTCTATCCGCCGATCCAGCAACCGCGTCCGCCGCTGTACTTCGGTGGTTCTTCGGAAGCCGCGCAGGATCTGGCCGCCGAACAAGTGGAAATGGTCCTGACCTGGTGCGAGCCGCCCGCCGCCGTTGCCGAGAAAATCGAGCAGGTTCGCGCCAAAGCCGCCAAGCTCGGCCGCACCGTGCGCTTCGGCATTCGTCTGCATGTGATCGTGCGGGAAACCAATGCCGAGGCCTGGCAAGCGGCAGATCGCCTGATCTCGCACCTGGACGACGACACCATCAAACGTGCCCAGGCTTCGCTGGCGCGGTTCGATTCGGTCGGCCAGCAGCGCATGGCCGCGCTGCACGGTGGCAGCCGCGACAACCTCGAAGTCAGCCCGAACCTGTGGGCCGGCGTCGGTCTGGTGCGCGGGGGTGCCGGGACGGCGTTGGTCGGCGACGGCCCGGCCGTAGCTGCACGGGTGAAGGAATACGCGGATCTGGGCATCGATACCTTCATCTTCTCCGGTTATCCACACCTCGAAGAGTCGTATCGGGTGGCCGAACTGCTGTTCCCGCACCTCGACGTCGAGCGCCCGGAACTGCCGAAAAGCGCCGGTTACGTCAGCCCGTTCGGGGAGATGGTGGCCAACGACATTCTTCCCAAAGCCGCGTCCCAGAGCTGAGGCGCCGCCATGAAGAAATTTATCCACAGCCTCGCGCCCTGGGCGTTGCCGGTGTTGTTGCTGGCGGTGTGGCAGGTGTCGGTGTCGGCCGGTTGGCTGTCGACGCGGATTCTGCCGGCGCCGGTGGCGGTGATCGAAGCCGGCGTGAGCCTGGTACGCAGCGGCGAAATCTGGACGCACCTGGCAATCAGCGGCTGGCGCGCCGCGCTGGGCTTCACCATCGGTGGCAGCATCGGCCTGGTGCTGGGGTTCATCACCGGCCTGTCGAAGTGGGGTGAACGCCTGCTCGACAGCTCGGTGCAGATGATCCGCAACGTGCCGCACCTGGCGCTGATTCCGCTGGTGATCCTGTGGTTCGGCATCGATGAGTCGGCGAAGATTTTCCTGGTGGCATTGGGCACCTTGTTCCCGATCTACCTCAACACCTATCACGGCATCCGCAACGTCGACCCGGCGCTGGTGGAAATGGCGCGCAGTTATGGCCTGTCCGGTTTCAGCCTGTTCTGGCAGGTGATTCTGCCGGGCGCGCTGCCTTCGATTCTGGTCGGCGTGCGCTTCGCCCTGGGCTTCATGTGGCTGACGCTGATCGTGGCGGAAACCATCTCCGCGAGCTCCGGCATCGGTTACCTGGCGATGAACGCCCGCGAGTTCCTGCAGACCGACGTGGTGGTGCTGGCGATTCTGCTGTACGCGGTGCTCGGCAAACTGGCCGACCTCGCGGCCCGTGGACTTGAACGTGTGTGGCTGCGCTGGCATCCGGCGTATCAAGTGGCGAAAGGAGGTGCGGCATGACCGCTCAACAACCTCCACGCCTGCTGCGCGGGATTCCGCTGGCGGTGCGCAACCTGCAAAAGACTTTCGGCTCGCGGCAGGTACTGCGTGACATCGATCTGCACATTCCGGCAGGGCAGTTTGTCGCCGTGGTCGGGCGCAGCGGATGCGGCAAGAGCACATTTCTGCGCTTGCTCGCCGGCCTCGATCAACCCACTGGCGGCGATCTGCTCGCCGGTGCCGCACCGCTCAGCGATGCGCGGGATGACACCCGGTTGATGTTCCAGGAAGCGCGGCTGCTGCCGTGGAAAAAGATCATCGACAACGTCGGTCTCGGTCTCAAGGGCGACTGGCGTCCGCAAGCCTTGCAGGCGCTGGATGCAGTAGGCCTCGCCGATCGCGCCAATGAATGGCCGGCGGCATTGTCCGGTGGGCAGAAGCAGCGCGTGGCGCTGGCCCGGGCGCTGATCCATCAACCGCGTCTGTTGCTGCTCGACGAGCCGCTGGGCGCACTGGATGCGCTGACCCGGATCGAGATGCAGCAACTGATCGAGCGTCTCTGGCAACAGCACGGGTTCACCGTGTTGCTGGTGACCCACGACGTCAGCGAAGCGGTGGCGATTGCCGACCGGGTGATTCTGATCGAGGACGGCGAAGTCGGCCTCGACCTGCAAGTGGAGCTGCCGCGCCCTCGGGTGCGTGGCTCCCATCGCCTGGCCGCGCTGGAAACCGAAGTGCTCAACCGAGTGTTGTCCCTGCCCGGCGAGCCGCCGGCGCCGGAACCCGTTTCACCCTTGCCTACGCAACTGCGTTGGGCGCAATGAAGCAGCTGCGAGCAGCAAGCTACAAGCTGCAAGTAGAAGCTCAGTGCTTTTGCTTGCAGCTTGAAGCTCGCAACTTGCGGCTTATTTCGACCTCAGGAGAAATATCATGACTATCAAAGCCATCAACGTACGCAACCAGTTCAAAGGCGCGATCAAGGAGATCGTTCTCGGCGACGTGCTGTCGGAAATCGACGTGCAGACCGCTTCCGGCATCGTCACGTCGGTGATCACCACCCGTTCGGTCAAGGAGCTGGAACTGGAGGTCGGCAGCGAAGTGATCGCCTTCGTGAAATCCACCGAGGTGTCCATCGCCAAGTTGTAAGGGCGTGGGACAAAAACAACCCCGAAGGGTGTGAGCCCTTCGGGGTTTTTTATTGGCTTGAGATTGACCGTGCTGATCGTTCCCATGCTCTGCGTGGGAATGCCTCTGGGGACGCTCCGCGTCCAGTGACGCGGAGCGTCACGGGCTGCATTCCCACGCAGAGCGTGGCAACGATCATCGCTAGAGAATCCGTTTGGGCAGATAGGGCGGAAGATACAGCCCGATGTAGGCATCGAACACCCGCATGCCTTCCTCGGCCATGCGCGGGGTGATCTGCCCGTGCTGCTGCACCGAGCGGGCGTAGACGCGGTCGCCCAGTTCCATGGCCAGTGCGAACACATCGACGTCATCCGGCAGTCGCGGCAGTTCGAAGTGATGATCGAACAGCTTGTGCATCAGGTCGCCGAGTTCGAGGTCGTGCTGGCGGTCGGCCTGGGTGACTTCGGTGAGGCCGTGCTGCGCGAGGATCAGTTGGCGGGCGGCGGCATCCTCGCCATAGATCTCCAGCATCCGCTCTTCGACCAGCCGCGACAGGTCGCGCCAGTCGCGCAGGGCATCGTGATCGATCGGTGCTTGCAGGCAGGCACGGAAGGCCGCGTGCACATCCGCCGTCAGCGCTTCGAGCAGCGCCGGAACACTGGCGAAGAAGTGGTAGACCGAGGAGGGCGGAATCTGCGCGCGCTCGGCCACGCTGTAGATCGACAGGCTCGCCACGCCCTCGGCGGCCAGCAGCGTGCGCGCGGCGTCGAGTATCGAATCGATCCGCGCCTGACTGCGGGCACGAGGTTTGCGAACGGGGGCGGGACGCGTCATGAAAGTCTCCTGCGGGGCAGCGGGCATTGTACGAGCCGGCTCTTGCGTTGTCTTGTCGGCCGCCATCGCTGGCAAGCCAGCTCCCACAGGTATCTGTGTCGAACACAAGATTTGAGTACACAACAGAACCCTGTGGGAGCTGGCTTGCCAGCGATCCGCCGCAGGCGGCCATAAAAAAACGCTGCGGGCTGATGAAGCCGGCAGCGCTTTTTATTCCTGCAATCCGCTTAAACGGTATGCAGGTACCAGTTGTACTCGAGGTCGGAGATGGAGTGTTCGAACTCCTCCAGCTCGCTCTCTTTACAGGCGACGAAGATATCGATGTATTTCGGATCGATGTACTTGGCCATCACCTCGCTGTCGTCCAGCTCGCGCAGGGCATCGCGCAAGTTGTTCGGCAGGCTCTGCTCGTTCTGCTCGTAGCTGTTGCCTTCGGTGGGAGGCGGCGGCTCGATCTTGTTGGTCAGGCCGTGATGCACGCCCGCCAGCACCGAAGCCATCAGCAGGTACGGGTTGGCGTCGGCGCCGGCCACGCGGTGTTCCAGACGGACCGCGTCGGCGGAGCCGGTCGGTACGCGCAGGGCCACGGTGCGGTTGTCCAGGCCCCAGCTCGGCGAGTTCGGCACGTAGAACTGTGCGCCGAAACGACGGTAGGAGTTGACGTTCGGGCAGAGGAAAGCCATCTGCGCGGGCAGGGTCTCGAGCACACCGCCGATCGCGTGACGCAGCGCGGCGTTCTGCTCGGGATCCTCGCTGGCAAAAATGTTTTTGCCTTCTTTGTCGAGAACCGAAATGTGGACGTGCAGACCGTTGCCTGCCTGGCCCGGGTACGGCTTGGCCATGAAAGTGGTGTCCATTTCATGGTCGTAGGCGATGTTCTTGATCAGACGCTTGAGCAGGACCGCGTAGTCGCATGCCTTGATCGGGTCGGCGACGTGGTGCAGGTTCACTTCGAACTGCGCCGGGGCACTTTCCTTGACGATGGCGTCGGCCGGAATGCCTTGCTCTTTCGCGCCTTCCAGAATGTCCTGGAGGCAGTCGACGTATTCGTCGAGGTCGTCGATCAGGTAAACCTGGGTCGAATGCGGGCGTTTGCCGGAGATCGGCGAGCGTGGCGGCTGAGGGCGGCCGTTCACGTTTTCCTGGTCGATCAGGTAGAACTCGAGTTCGAACGCGGCGCAGATGGTCAGGCCGAGCTCGTCAAACTTTGCAACAACTTGACGGAGCACTTCGCGCGGGTCGGCGAAGAAAGGGTCACCTTCCAGTTCGTGCATGGTCATCAACAGTTGCGCGGTCGGGCGCTTCTGCCATGGCTCGTTGCACAGGGTATCGGGGATTGGATAGCAGATACGGTCGGCGTCGCCGATGTCCAGGCCCAGGCCGGTGCTTTCCACCGTGGAGCCATTGATATCCAGAGCAAATAGAGAGGCCGGCAGGTTGATGCCTTTCTCGTAAACCTTGTGGAGGCTGGTGCGTTCGATGCGCTTGCCGCGCACCACACCATTCATATCCGCAATCAGAAGGTCAACGTACAGAACCTCAGGATGTTCCTTAAGGAACGCGTTCGCTTCGTTAAGCTGAACGGCACGCGGGGGTACCGACATGATGCAACACCTTTGTTGTTAAAAATATCAATCATTGATCTTTTCTGGTTTCAGTCAACCCGAACGGCCTGCCGAAGTCAAGCGAGGCCTTTTGTGCCCTGAAAAAGCGCTGCGAGGGCGTTTATGGGGCACTTTGGGGCATTTTTTTATCCGTGAAAGACGCGCCACCCGCAGGCTTGAGCAGACCGTGTTGTATTTTTTACGGGGGTGTTGTGTAAAAAAATGAACAAGGCTAAGCTCCGATCAAACCCATAACAGCAATAATACCGGGGTGCTTCATGTCTCGCCTGCCGTTAATCGGCGTCACCGACTGCTCTTTGCAGTCCGGTCTGCATGCTTATCACATCAGTGGCGACACGTCCGTCCGCAGCACGGCCAGCAAGGCCTGCAACGTGTCAGCGATCTCCCAGCCCGTGGCAGATCGAGCGGCAGCGTCCGATATTCTGGACGTGTGCGAAGGCATCCTCTTTAGCGGTTCTCCTTTCAATATAGATCTCTTTCCCGCTCCCGGCCCGCACCGCGTCCGTCGTCGTGCCCGTGATTCTGCACGCCCGGGATGTGCACAGGAAATGCAACGCCAGCGTAAAGGGCAGGTAAGCTCCTCCTTCATTGTCTATGCGCGGTGCCGGGCGTAAGCCGGCACTGCGCGCAAGCAAGGCCCTTTAACGCGACGCCTGGTGCGTCAAACATTGCCTGACATCTGTCAGGAGACTCAGCCCAGAGGCATTTATGAGTAACAACCTCGACCAGCTCACCGATTGGTTGAAAGACCACAAGATCACAGAAGTCGAATGCATGATCGGCGACTTGACCGGCATTACCCGGGGCAAGATCTCGCCGACCAACAAATTCATCGCCGAAAAAGGCATGCGCCTGCCAGAGAGCGTTCTGTTGCAGACCGTGACCGGCGACTACGTCGAAGACGACATCTATTACGAACTGCTCGACCCGGCCGACATCGACATGATCTGCCGTCCCGACCAGAACGCCGTGTACCTGGTGCCATGGGCCATCGAGCCGACCGCCCAGGTGATCCACGACACCTACGACAAGCAAGGCAACCCGATCGAGCTGTCGCCGCGCAACGTCCTCAAGAAAGTCCTGAAACTCTATGCCGACAAGGGCTGGCAGCCGATCGTGGCGCCGGAAATGGAGTTCTACCTGACCAAGCGCAGCGACGACCCCGACTATCCGTTGCAGCCGCCGGTCGGCCGCTCCGGGCGCCCGGAGATCGGGCGTCAGTCGTTCTCCATCGAAGCGGCGAACGAATTCGATCCGCTGTTCGAAGACGTCTACGACTGGTGCGAATTGCAGGAGCTGGACCTCGACACGCTGATCCACGAGGACGGTACGGCGCAGATGGAAATCAACTTCCGTCACGGCGATGCCCTGTCGCTGGCCGACCAGATCCTGGTGTTCAAACGCACCATGCGTGAGGCCGCGCTCAAGCACAACGTGGCCGCGACCTTCATGGCCAAGCCGATGACCGGTGAGCCGGGCAGTGCGATGCACCTGCACCAGAGCATCATCGACATCGAGACCGGCAAGAACGTGTTCTCGAATGAAGACGGGACCATGAGCCAGCTGTTCCTGCACCACATCGGTGGCCTGCAGAAACTGATCCCTGAGCTGTTGCCGCTGTTCGCCCCGAACGTCAACTCGTTCCGCCGCTTCCTGCCGGACACCTCGGCGCCGGTGAACGTGGAGTGGGGCGAAGAAAACCGCACCGTGGGCCTGCGCGTCCCGGATGCCGGCCCGCAGAACCGCCGGGTGGAAAACCGCCTGCCGGGCGCCGACGCCAACCCGTACCTGGCGATTGCCGCGAGCCTGCTCTGCGGCTACATCGGCATGGTCGAAGGCATCAACCCGAGCGCGCCGGTCGTGGGCCGTGGTTACGAGCGCCGCAACCTGCGCCTGCCGCTGACCATCGAAGACGCCCTGGAACGCATGGAAAACAGCGCGACCATCGAGAAGTACCTGGGCAAGACCTTTATCACCGGCTACGTCGCGGTCAAGCGGGCCGAGCATGAAAACTTCAAGCGCGTGATCAGTTCCTGGGAGCGTGAGTACCTGCTCTTCGCCGTCTGATACGCCGGGCGCGGTGGTCAGCCGCCGCGCCTTCACCGATAACAAGGAGAATTGGCATGACCAGCAACAACCCGCAAACCCGTGAGTGGCAAGCCCTCAGCAGCGATCACCACCTGGCCCCGTTCAGCGACTTCAAGCAGCTGAAAGAAAAGGGTCCACGGATCATCACCAACGCCAAGGGCGTGTACCTGTGGGACAGCGAGGGCAACAAGATCCTCGATGGCATGGCGGGTCTGTGGTGTGTGGCGATCGGTTATGGACGCGATGAGCTGGCGGATGCTGCCGCCAAACAGATGCGCGAACTGCCTTACTACAACCTGTTCTTCCAGACCGCGCACCCGCCGGCGCTGGAACTGGCCAAGGCCATCGCCGACGTGGCGCCAGAAGGCATGAACCACGTGTTCTTCACCGGCTCCGGTTCCGAAGGCAACGACACCATGCTGCGCATGGTTCGCCACTACTGGGCGATCAAGGGCCAGCCGAACAAGAAAGTCATCATCAGCCGCAAGAACGGCTACCACGGTTCCACCGTGGCCGGCGCAAGCCTGGGCGGCATGACCTACATGCACGAACAGGGCGACCTGCCGATTCCGGGCATCGTCCACATCGCCCAGCCGTACTGGTTCGCCGAAGGCGGCGACATGACCCCGGAAGAGTTCGGGATCTGGGCGGCAAATCAGCTGGAAGAAAAGATTCTGGAAGTCGGCGTGGACAACGTCGGTGCCTTTATTGCCGAGCCGATCCAGGGCGCCGGCGGTGTGATCATTCCGCCAGACACCTACTGGCCGCGCATCAAGGAGATCCTCGCCAAGTACGACATTCTGTTCGTGGCTGACGAAGTGATCTGCGGTTTCGGCCGTACCGGTGAATGGTTCGGCAGCGATTTCTACGACCTCAAGCCACACATGATGACGATCGCCAAAGGCCTGACGTCCGGCTACATCCCGATGGGTGGCCTGATCGTGCGTGACGAAGTGGTGGCGGTGCTCAACGAGGGCGGCGACTTCAACCACGGCTTCACCTACTCCGGTCACCCGGTGGCGGCGGCGGTGGGTCTGGAAAACATCCGGATTCTGCGCGAAGAGAAAATCATCGAACGCGCCCATGAAGAAACGGCACCGTATTTGCAGAAACGTCTGCGCGAACTGAACGATCACCCGTTGGTGGGTGAAGTGCGCGGAGTCGGTCTGCTGGGGGCCATCGAGCTGGTGCAGGACAAGGCCACTCGCAAGCGTTACGAAGGCAAGGGTGTGGGCATGATCTGCCGCCAGTTCTGCTTCGACAACGGGCTGATCATGCGTGCCGTGGGCGACACCATGATCATCGCGCCGCCGCTGGTGATCAGCAAGGCGGAGATCGACGAGCTGGTGACAAAGGCACGCAAGTGCCTGGACCTGACCCTGAGTGCGTTGCAGGGCTAAGTGCTAGGCTCTGAGCGATGGAGCTGTTGCGCTGTCGCTCGGAGCTGTCAGAAGGGCTGGTCTTTTCTTGAAAGACTGCCTCGGATCTTGCCAGACTAGCCGCGGTTCCAGTTGTCCGGGTTCGGCCGCTGAACAAAGTGGTTCAAAAAAGAAAAATTTGGAGCATTAACGCATGAAGGCATTAGGCAAAAAGCTCGCTGGCAAGACTCTGCTCGCCATGTCCCTGATGGGCGTGATGGCGGGTGCGGTTCAGGCGGACGACAAGGTGTTGCACGTTTACAACTGGTCCGACTACATCGCGCCGGACACGGTTGCCAATTTCGAAAAAGAGACGGGCATCAAGGTCGTCTATGACGTTTTCGACAGCAACGAAACCCTGGAAGCCAAGCTGCTGGCCGGCAAATCCGGTTACGACATCGTGGTGCCTTCCAACAACTTCCTGGCCAAACAGATCAAGGCCGGCGTTTATCAGGAACTGGACAAGTCCAAGCTGACGAACTGGAAGAACCTCGACGAAGACCTGCTCAAGGCCGTTGGCGACGCCAGCGACCCGGGCAACAAGCACGCGTTCCCGTACATGTGGGGTTCGATCGGCATCGGCTACAACCCGGCCAAGGTCAAGGCTGCACTGGGCATCGACAAGATCGATTCCTGGGACATCGTGTTCAAGCCTGAAAACATCGAGAAGCTGAAAAGCTGCGGCGTGAGCTTCCTCGACGCGCCGACCGAAATGATTCCGGCGGCTCTGCACTATCTGGGCAAACCGACCAACAGCAAGGACAAGGCTGACCTGAAAGCCGCCGAAGACCTGTTCCTCAAGATTCGTCCTTCGGTGGCTTACTTCCACTCCTCGAAGTACATCTCGGACCTGGCCAACGGCAACATCTGTGTAGCGGTCGGCTACTCGGGTGACCTGGAGCAATCCAAGACCCGCGCCAAGGAAGCCGGTGACAAGGTCAAACTGGCCTACACCATTCCAAAAGAAGGTGCCGGTACTTTCTACGACATGGTCGCCATTCCAAAGGATGCCGAAAACGTCGAAGCCGCCTACAAGTTCATGAACTACCTGCTCGAGCCGAAAGTGATGGCCGAAATCACCAACGCCGTGCGTTTCCCGAACGGCAACAAGGCGGCCACCGCCCTGGTGGACAAGGAAATCACCAGCGATCCGAGCATCTACCCTTCGGCTGAAGTGAAGAAGCAGCTCTATGCGATCAGCGATCTGGACGCGGCCACCCTGCGCCTGATCACTCGCAGCTGGACCAAGATCAAATCCGGTAAATAAGCCGGTTTGAAGCGGCCACCGTTGGCCGTCGCCTTCAACCGGGCGGTCAGCGGTGCAATTAAATGACGGAAAGTTTTGCTGGAACGGTTTTTCGAAGGTAAGTTGCGCGCCGGTTTTGTTGCCGGGCAACCGTGACTGTCATGCAGCACGGGGCAACTTGGGCCCAACTAAATCAGAGGACCTCCACTTGCCTGTTTTTTCTTCTTTGCGCAATGCCCTGCTGGCCGCTGCCGGCCTGACGTTCGCTGTCGGTGCCCACGCCGCCGGTACTGTGCATATTTATAACTGGTCGGATTACATCGGCGAGACCACCCTGGCCGATTTCCAGAAAGAAACCGGGATCAAACCGGTCTACGACGTGTTCGACTCCAACGAAACCCTGGAAGGCAAACTGCTCGCCGGGCGTACCGGTTACGACGTGGTCGTGCCGTCGAACCACTTCCTCGGCAAGCAGATCAAGGCGGGCGCTTTCCAGAAGCTCGACAAGGCGCAGCTGCCGAACTATTCCAACCTTGATCCGGTGCTGCTCAAGCGTCTGGAGCAGAACGATCCGGGCAACCTGTACGCCGTGCCGTACCTGTGGGGCACCAACGGCATCGGCTACAACGTCGACAAAGTGAAAGCCGTGCTCGGCGTCGACAAGATCGACTCCTGGAGCGTGCTGTTCGAGCCGGAGAACATCAAGAAGCTGCAGAGCTGCGGCGTGGCGTTCCTCGATTCGGCCGATGAAATGATGCCGACCGTGCTCAACTACATGGGCCTGAACGCCAACAGCACCAATCCCAAGGATTACGAGAAGGCCACGGCCAAGTTGCTGGCGGTGCGTCCTTACGTGACCTACTTCCATTCTTCGAAATACATCGGTGATCTGGCCAACGGCGACATCTGCGTGGCCATCGGTTTCTCCGGCGACATCTTCCAGGCCAAGAATCGCGCCGAAGAAGCCAAGAAGGGCGTGAACATCGCCTACTCGATCCCGAAAGAGGGCGGCGCGCTGTGGTTCGACATGCTGGCGATTCCGAAGGATTCGGCCAACGTCAAGGAAGCCCACGCCTTCATCAACTATTTGCTGAAACCTGAGGTGATCGCTCAGGTCAGTGATTACGTCGGTTACGCCAACCCCAACCCGGGTTCGGACAAGCTGATGGAGCAGTCCATCCGCACCGATGAGTCGGTTTATCCACCGCAGGCGGTGCTCGACAAGACCTACGTGTCGATCGAGCTGCCACCGAACATTCAGCGTTTGATGACCCGCAGCTGGACCAAGGTCAAGTCGGGTAAATAGCGTCAACGTACCAACTATCCTGGGTTCGTCTTGCGTGGGCGGACTGCACTCTTTTTTTCTGGGAGTTTCGTAAATGGCAGTTGCCTCCGGCGCCTATAAGAAAGCCCTCGAGGGCGACCAGACACCGAAACAGGTGCTGGTCAAAATCGACCGGGTCACGAAGAAGTTCGACGAGACGGTTGCCGTGGACGATGTGTCCCTGGAAATCAAGAAGGGCGAAATCTTTGCCCTGCTCGGCGGTTCGGGATCGGGCAAATCCACTCTGCTGCGGATGCTGGCAGGGTTCGAACGGCCCACGGAGGGGCGCATTTTCCTCGACGGCGTCGACATCACCGACATGCCGCCGTACGAGCGACCGATCAACATGATGTTCCAGTCCTACGCCCTGTTCCCGCACATGACCGTGGCGCAGAACATCGCCTTCGGCCTGCAACAGGACAAGATTCCCAAGGCCGAGATCGACGCCCGCGTGGCCGAGATGCTCAAGCTGGTGCAGATGAGCCAGTACGCCAAGCGCAAGCCGCACCAGTTGTCCGGCGGCCAGCGTCAGCGTGTGGCACTCGCGCGTTCGCTGGCCAAGCGGCCGAAACTGCTGCTGCTCGACGAGCCGATGGGCGCACTGGACAAAAAATTGCGTTCGCAGATGCAGCTGGAGCTGGTGGAGATCATCGAGCGCGTCGGCGTGACCTGCGTGATGGTGACCCACGACCAGGAAGAGGCCATGACCATGGCCGAGCGTATCGCGATCATGCACCTGGGCTGGATCGCCCAGATCGGCAGCCCGATCGACATCTACGAAACGCCGACCAGCCGTCTGGTCTGCGAATTCATCGGTAACGTGAACATCTTCGAAGGCGAAGTGATCGACGACGCCGAAGGCCACGCGACCATCACCTGCAAGGACCTCGACCGGCAGATCTACGTCGGCCACGGCATCAGCACCTCGGTGCAGGACAAGTCCGTCACCTACGCGATCCGTCCGGAGAAACTGCTGGTCACCGCCGACCAGCCGACCTGCGAATACAACTGGTCGAGCGGCAAGGTGCATGACATCGCCTACCTCGGCGGCCACTCGGTGTTCTACGTCGAATTGCCGAGCGGCAAGCTGGTGCAGTCGTTCGTGGCCAACGCCGAACGCCGTGGCGCACGTCCGACCTGGGGCGATCAGGTCTACGTGTGGTGGGAAGACGACAGCGGCGTGGTACTTCGCTCATGAACATGCGCAAATTCAAACGCCGGCTCAATCGAATAATTCCCGGTGGCCGCCAACTGGTCATCGGGGTCCCGTTCATCTGGCTGTTCCTGTTCTTCATGCTGCCGTTCTTCATCGTCCTGAAGATCAGCTTCGCCGAAGCGGACGTGGCCATTCCGCCGTACACCGAGATCTACACCTACGCCGAGCAGAAGCTGCAACTGCTGCTGAATCTGGGCAACTACGCGATGCTCGGCGACGACGAGCTGTACATCGCCGCCTACCTCGGCTCGCTGAAGATGGCGTTTTTCAGCACGCTGCTGTGCCTGTTGATCGGTTACCCGATGGCCTACGCCATCGCCAGCGCCCGCAAAGAGCTACAAACGGTGCTGGTGCTGCTGATCATGATGCCGACCTGGACCGCGATCCTGATCCGCGTCTATGCGTGGATGGGCATCCTCAGCAACAACGGCCTGCTCAACGGTTTCCTGATGAGCATGGGCCTGATCGATGAGCCGCTGCAGATCCTCAACACCAACCTCGCGGTGTACATCGGCGTCGTCTACTCGTACCTGCCGTTCATGATCCTGCCGCTGTACGCCAACCTGGTGAAGCACGACACCAGCTTGCTGGAGGCTGCCTCCGACCTGGGTTCGAGCACCTTCAACAGCTTCTGGAAAATCACCGTGCCGCTGTCCAAGAACGGCATCATCGCCGGCTGCATGCTGGTGTTCATCCCGGTGGTGGGCGAGTTCGTGATCCCGGAACTGCTTGGCGGTCCGGAAACCCTGATGATCGGTAAAGTGCTCTGGCAAGAGTTCTTCAACAACCGTGACTGGCCGGTGGCGTCCGCCCTGGCGGTGGTGATGCTGGCGATCCTGATCGTGCCGATCATCCTGTTCAACCGCAGTCAGGCCAAGGAAATGGAGGGTAAAGAATGAAGCGCTTCCGTTTCTCCAGCCTGATGCTGGTGCTCGGCCTGTTGTTCATCTACCTGCCGATGCTGATCCTGGTGATCTACTCGTTCAACGCCTCGAAACTGGTAACGGTGTGGGGCGGCTGGTCGGTGAAGTGGTACGTCGGCCTGCTCGACAACTCGCAACTGATGGGCTCGGTGGTGCGCTCGCTGGAAATCGCCTGCTACACCGCGATTGCCGCCGTGGCGCTGGGTACGCTGGCAGCCTTCGTGCTGACCCGCATCACCCGCTTCAAGGGCCGCACGCTGTTCGGCGGCCTGGTCACCGCGCCGCTGGTCATGCCTGAGGTGATTACCGGTCTGTCGCTGTTGCTGCTGTTCGTGGCGATGGCGCAGATGATCGGCTGGCCACAGGAGCGTGGCATCGTCACCATCTGGATCGCCCACACCACGTTCTGTGCGGCGTATGTGGCGGTGGTGGTGTCGGCGCGTCTGCGGGAGCTGGATCTGTCGATCGAAGAAGCGGCGATGGACCTTGGTGCGCGTCCGTGGAAGGTGTTCTTCCTGATCACCATTCCGATGATCGCGCCGTCGCTGGCGGCGGGCGGCATGATGTCGTTCGCGCTGTCGCTGGATGACCTGGTATTGGCGAGCTTCGTCTCCGGCCCGGGTTCAACGACCCTGCCGATGGAAGTGTTCTCGGCGGTGCGTCTGGGCGTGAAGCCTGAGATCAACGCCGTGGCCAGCCTGATTCTGCTGGCGGTGTCGCTGGTGACCTTCCTGGTCTGGTTCTTCAGCCGCCGTGCCGAAGAAGCCCGCAAGAAAGCGATTCAGCAGGCCATCGAAGAGGGCGCTGCGGATTCGTGGAAGCAACCGGACGTGCGCCGGGCGCCGACGCCGGAAGCGGCTTAAGTCTGCGGATACAAAAAACCTCGCGACCGGAAATGGTCGCGAGGTTTTTTTATGCCGGTCAGGAAACCCAGGGCGACTGGCGAATCACCTCGACGAAGTTCATCGGCTTGAACCCCGGCACCTGATCCTTCAGCACATCGGTCTTCACATTGCCGAACGTGGTCTGCGGACGATGACGCAAGCCGTCGGCGAACGCGCAGATGATGCATTCCTTGAAGCTCTGGCCCCGTGGGTGCGCATGCACCACCGCCTCACGCTGCACCGTGGTGAACGCCGCGTAGTCCATGCCCAGCACGTCCATCTCGACGCCTGCGGTCACCAGCGCCACGGTCGGGCGCAGATGCTTCGGCACCCCCGGCGTGGTGTGCAGGGCGATCGACATCCACACCTGCTCGATGTCGTCGTCGCTCAGCCCATACGGTTTTAGAAACGCTGCGGCTGCGTTGGCACCATCGACCTCGAAGCGCTCGTCGTCGCTGCGGTGGCCTTCGACCAGACCCAGGTCGTGGAACATCGCGCCGACGTACAGCAGCTCCGGATCGTAGGCCAGTTGCTGGCGTTCTCCACTCAAGGCACCGAACAGAAACACCCGGCGCGAGTGGTGGTAAAGCAGGTCGGATTCGATGTCGCGGATGTATTCGGTGGTGGCCCGGGCGAGGGCGCTGTCGGGGATCCGGATACCGGCAATGGTCGTGGTCATGTTGAGCTTCCTCGTCGAAAACGCCGTCACGGCGCTGATGGAGAAAGTCTGTTCCCGGGGGCCAGACCGGACAATCGATCCATGGCTGCGATCCTTGCCATTGCACCTGCAAATCGTGCCAGCTCGCTTCTGCGGCGAGGATTGGCTAGGGTTGGCGCTGATCCGCCATTCCCCGGGAGCTGACATCGTCATGAACAAAACCGTCGCCATCGTGGTGTTTCCCGGCGTGCAGGCGCTGGATGTAAGCGGGCCGATGGACGTGTTTGCCGAGGCCAACCGCTTCCTGGCGCCGGAGGATCATTACCGGCTCGACGTGATCGGCGTCGAGCGCGGGCCGATGGCGTGTTCCAACGGGCTGACCCTGAGTGCGCATCGGCATTTCAGCGAAGCGTCGCAGGTCTACGATTTGCTGCTGGTGGCGGGCGGACCGCAGTTGCCGTTTCTGGATTTCGGCGAGGCATTCGATGCCTGGTTGCGTGAGGCCTGTGGTCGGGCGCGGCGTTTTGGCTCGATCTGCAACGGCGCGTTCATGCTCGCCCGTGCCGGGTTGCTGGATGGGCGCACGGTCACCACCCACTGGAACGACGCCGAGGCACTGGCGCAGTTGTGCCCGTCGAGCCGGGTTGAGGCCGATCGGTTGTACGTCGAGGACGGCCAGCTCTACACCTCGGCGGGGGTGACGGCGGGGATCGATCTGTCGCTGTACCTGCTGGCGCGTGATCACGGGGCCGAGGTGGCGCTGAGTGTGGCCAAGCGGCTGGTGGTGTTCACCCAGCGCTCGGGCGGGCAGTCGCAGTTCAGTCCGTTCCTTACGCCCCACGCCGAACCGACGTCGGCGGTGGCGATGGTGCAGCTGTATGTGCTGGCCAATCTCACCGGCGACCTGACCATCGCTGATCTGGCGAATGCCGCGAACATGAGTGCGCGGAATTTCTCTCGGGTGTTTGCCAGGGAGGCGAAAGTCACCCCGGCGGAATTCGTCGAACGGGCGCGGGTGGATGCGGCGCGGGTGATGCTCGAAAGCACCAGGGCGCCGCTGAAGACGGTGGCGTATCAGTGCGGGTTTCGTGATGCGCAACATATGCGCAGCGTGTTCAGCCGGCGGTTGGGGGTGACGGCGCAGCAGTTTCGGCTGAATTTTGCGGCGATGGTTTGAGCCGAGGGCGGCTTTTATGGCTCAGCCCGCTTTGGCAGCAGCTTCAGCGTACTCCGCGTATTCGCCGTCACCTCTTCCTCACTGAAATGCGCCTGCACATACATCCCGTCCACATACGCCTCTGCCTGATCGTCATAGTGACTGTCGAACGGCACGCCGCTCTGGCCGACCGGGTTGATGGTCAGGCTGTGAGCCGGATCAGCGAAGTCCACCAAGCGCCGGGTCGACGGGCCGTAGGTCACGGGCCACGGCGCCGGGCCGATCTTCGCCGAGAGGTTGTTCGGCACTTCATGGGAGCCCGGTGCGGCGAACGGGCCGACGTTGAAAATGCGATCCAGCGGTTTCTGCTGACCCAGCGGATGACCATGGGTTAGGGTGTGGGCCTTGCCCCATTGCCAGCCGGAAGCGTCGTCGCCGAGGGTCGACTTCAGGTGCGCCATGCTCGCCTGCCATGCGCTGCGCACGGTGTCGACGCGGGTCTCCTTGTTCGGCGTGCTGCGGTTGTCCCACCACGGTGAATCGGCATTCGCCGCGAGCCGGGGCAGCGCCGCATCGATCACTCGGGTCGACAGCAGGGTTTCGAAGAAATCATTGCCCAGCTCATCGCGCATTGCTGCGTCGGCGAGGTTGAACAGGAACTGGTTGAACACCGTCGCACTGACCGAATCCAGCGGATAGTCGCCTTGCCACTGGGCCAGTTGCTCGATCAGCTTCTGCTCGGCGGGATTGCCCGCCACTTCACGCAGCACCGGCAGCAACGGCGCCAGCAGACGCGGGCCATAACCGGTGGCGGTACCCAGTTGCAGCTTCTGGTTGGCCTCGTTGTCCCATTTCACGTTCTTGTCGGCGAGCTGGCGGTTGAGCTGCTGGCCACGGTCGGCGAGGTTGTAGTAACCGGGAATCTCCATGCCGGTCGGTGACACGGGCTGGAAGTTGGCCGAGACGATATAGCCCCGTGCCGGGTTTTCTTCCTGCGGGTTGGCGCTGAACGGGAAGTAGCCGTCCTTGTCCGCCTGATTGCTGCTGCCGTCGAGAATGAAGCCAGGCTTCACCCCGGTCGGACGTTTGGGCAACAGCGCCGAGGCCCACCAGGCGATATCGCCCTTGGCGTTGGCATAAACGATGTTCAGCCCCGGCGCCTGCACCTTGGCGGCTGCGGCACGAGCCTTGGCCAAGGTGTCGGCGCGGTTGAGCTGGTAGAAACCTTCAAGGATCGGATTCGGTGTTTCGATAAACGCCCACCACATCGCAATCGGGGTTTTTCCGGCGGCGCTGCCGAGGGCGTCGTTGACGATCGGGCCGTGGGGCGACTGGCGCAGGGTGATGGTCACCGGGGCCTGGCCTTTTACCGCGATCTGCTGCTCGGTCTTGACCATGTCGGTCCACTGGCCGCGATGCCAGACCTGATCCGGGTTGTCCGGATTGACCTTCTCGGCGATCAGATCCAGGTCATCGTTCTGGAACATGGTCAGGCTCCAGCCGAAATCCAGGTTGTGGCCGAGAAAGGCAAACGGCACCAGCGCCTGATGATGACCGTAGAGTTCGAAGCCCGGCGCCGACAGCTGCGCCTCGTACCACACCGACGGCACCGAAAAACGAATGTGCGGATCGCCCGCCAGCAACGGCTTGGTGCTCTTGCTGTGGCTGCCGGCGATCACCCAGGCGTTGCTGCCTTCGAATTGCGGCAGGCCGTTGTCGATCAGCGCCTGTTCGCTGACGCGGGCGAGGGTGTTCAGGTCTTTCCAGTCTTCGGCGGCGAGGGTCGGTGCGCTGCTGGCGTGGCCCTTGGCGAGCACGCCCTTGGGCTGCCAGTCGAGGTCGAAGACGTTGAGGTAATCGGCGCCCAGTTGATCGCGCACGTAGGTCAACAGCGGTTCGGTGCGAAACGCGGCGGCAAAGCTGTAGGCCATGTAGCCGGCGACGCTGATGCTGTCTTCGGCGGTGAACGGCCGCTTGGGGATGCCCAGCACGTCGAACTCCACCGGGGCGGCGTGCGAGTCCTGATATTGATTGATGCCGTCCAGATAGGCTTGCAGGGCCTTCCACGCCGGGGACTGCTTGTCGAGGCCGGCCACGTAACTGGCGGCGCGTTCGCGGATGCGCAGGCTGCGGAACAGCTTGTCGGTGTCGAGCAGTTTCGGCCCGAGCACTTCGGCCAGCTCGCCCCGGGCCAGACGACGCATGGCTTCCATCTGAAAGAGGCGATCCTGGGCGTGCACATAGCCGAGGGCGCGGTAGAGGTCGGTCTCGTTTTCGGCACGGATGTGCGGCACACCGCGCTCGTCGTAACGCACGGTCACCGAGCCTTGCAGGTTGCGAAGTTCCACCTGCCCCTGACGCGTCGGTTGCTTGCTGTAGACATACCACCCGCCAGCGGCGAGCAGGACAACGATGAGCAAGGCAAGAACGGTGAAGACGCGTTTCATGGTGACTCCTTGTGCATTCGGGGTTGCCGCCCGTGCGGGCTGCAAACAATTAGCACACGCCTCGTGTGCTGCGCATCGCCGTCCTTGAAAAGTCCGGAATGCCTTACTTCGTCTCCGCCGGCCACGGACAGTAGCAACCGACCGCCAACGTATGAGTCGCATTGACCGGGCGATCATCACTCAACGCTTGCAGGATCGGTTCGATAAAACTGTTGCTGGAGTTGCACGTCAGGCCTTCGCTGTACGGGCCGAAGTACGCCAGTCTGCCGCTGCGGTCCCAGATCGCCACGGCCGGGCTCGCGGGAATCTGTTCGGAGCCGGGCAGCACCGCGATGGTTTTGAGATTGCTGAGGGTGGCGGGCAACTGGCCGTGGCTGCCGGCCTTCTGCACGGCGAAGAACTCCACGCCCTTGGGGCCGAACTGTTCGACCATTTCGGTCAGGTGCTGTTGATTGCCGACGTTGCATGGGCAGGCCGGATCCCAGAAGTGCACCAGACGGATATTGCCGGGGCCGGCGAGGTCGTCGGGCAGGCGCAATGGGTCGCCGGAAAACACCGCAGTGTGTTCGCTGAACGCCCGCAGGTAGCGGCCCTGAAACCAGTCGTACGCGGCCCACAGCACGCCGGCACACACGATGGCGAGCAGGCTGGCAAACAGTGCGGTGCGGTAGGGCGAACGCATGGTTTTGATTCCTCGAAGGCCGGCTAGCTTGCCATGCTTGCCGCGACAGATGAATATCGCAGGCCGATAAAGTCCGTTTACCGTTCTGGAATTGCCCATGTCTGTTGCTTTCGATCCCGATCATCTGCGTGCGAGCCTCAAGCCTCTGGCCGAGTGGCAGCCGTTGTCCGAGGAGGCGAAGGCGTATCAGCGGTTCTACAAGACCGACTTTCCGGAACGTGATGTCTGGCGCGGCATGGGCCGGTTCGACATCAATGGCTATCAACTGGTCAGCCATTGCTGGTGGCCGGCGGAAACGGCCAGGGCCACGCTGTTTCTTGTGCACGGTTTTTATGATCACACTGGTCTTTACCGGCATGTGATCGAGTGGGCACTGGATCAAGGCTTCGCGGTGATTGCCTGCGATCTGCCGGGGCATGGTCTGTCCAGCGGCGAGCGGGCGAGCATCCGTGACTTCTCGGAATATCAGGATGCGCTGCAAGGCCTGTTCGCCGAGGCGCGCTCGATGGCCCTGCCGCAGCCTTGGCACCTGTGCGGGCAAAGCACCGGCGGCGCGATCATTGTCGATCACGTGCTCAATCATGGTGAAAACAGCCCGGCCCAGGGGCAGTTGATTCTGCTGGCGCCGTTGGTGCGCCCGCGTGCCTGGGGTTGGTCGCAGTTCAGTTATTACCTGCTGCGGCCCTTTGTCAGGGGTATCGCCCGGCGTTTCAGCGAGAACTCCAATGACCCGGATTTCCTGCCGTTTCTGCAGGCCGATCCGTTGCAGCCAAAACGCTTGCCGACCGCATGGGTCGGGGCGTTGTCACGCTGGATCAACCGCGTTGAATACGCGAAGAAAAGTCCGCGCCGGCCGCTGATTGTTCAAGGCCAGGCGGACATGACCGTGGACTGGCAGCACAACCTGCAGGTGTTGAAGTGGAAGTTCGACCGGCCACAGATTCTGTTGCTGGCCGAGGCGCGGCATCACCTGGCCAACGAGACGGCAGAAATGCGCGAGGAGTATTTCGAGTTTCTGAGCAAGCGGATCAAGGGCCGCAACCCCTAGATCACTGACTGAGGTTCGAGGTGCTCTGGCCTACGGCCAGCCCGGCGCGGATCGCGGCCAGCGCGGCCTGGTAGTAGGCCTTGCCTTCGGTGGATTCGGCAAAGGTCGCGAACTCTTCCAGTTCTTCATCCGACAGGTCGCGATAGACGTACAGCAGGGTGTTGTTCAGGTCGGCACCGATCTGATCCATCAGGCGCTGGCGTTGACCGTTCAACATGCCCTGGGCCTGACCGCCGCCGAGCAGGCCGGGGATCATCGAACTCAGGCTGTCCGCCGCCACGCCGGCAATCGCCAGGCTGACTTCGGCGCCGGCTTCACGGGCGGGAAGGGCCTGGGCGAGGTGGCCGATGATCAGCAGGCGGCTGTCGCTGGCCGGCATCTTCGGCAGGCCCTTGGCGTTTTTTGCCAGTTGATCGCGGCGGGTCGCCAGCAGTTCGGCGGCGACGATCTTCTTGCCCAACGGAGACTGAAAGAACGACAGGGCCGGTTGCGGATCAGCGAGGTTCTTGCGCAGTTGCGCTTCGGCGCGTTGATCCACGGCCTGGGGGGCGAAGCGCTGGTTGCTGTTGTTCACCAGCGCCTGAAACACCGCCGGCGGCAGGCTGTTCTGGTAACGCTGCTGCGCGGCACTCAGGGCGTCGTTGAAATGCGCGCGTTGTTCTGGCCAGCCGGCGACCTTGTACAACTGGTCGTGGCCGTCCGCCCAGGCGGGCAAAACGCAGAACATCAACAGTGAAAAAAGCAAACGGCGCATAAGGACTCCTGTCGGCAGCCGACTATTCTCCGTGCGGTGCCAGTACTTGTCGAGAATTCGTATCCAGCCGCCGCGTGGCTCTGTCGGATTTCTTGCCGCAGGCATACTATGCGCGCCATGCAAATATCCTCTGATCACCCGCTGCTGTTACGTATCGTCGACGACCTGGCCGAGCACGGCTGGTCGCAGCAGAACATTTTCCTGCCTGCGGATTTGACCCGCGCACTGGCGGCCGAGTGCCGCAAACGTGACGCCGAAGGTGAACTGGCGCCGGCGGGGGTCGGACGTGGCCCGTTTTCGGAGATCCGCGAGGGGATTCGTGGCGACCATATCCAATGGATCGATCCTGGTCAGGCCGAAGCCAGCGACCGTTACCTGAACCTGATGGACAGCTTGCGCGAGGCGCTCAACCGGGGGCTGTTCCTGGGGCTGGAAGACTTCGAGTGCCACTTCGCCCTGTACCCGCCGGGTGCTTTCTATCGCAAGCATGTCGACCGTTTCCGCGACGATGACCGGCGCATGGTCTCGGCGGTGATCTACCTCAATGACGGCTGGTTGCCGGAGGATGGCGGGCAACTGCGCATGTACCTGGAGCATGATCGCGTTCATGACGTGCAGCCTACGGGCGGTTGTCTGGTGGTGTTCCTCTCCGGCGAAGTCCCTCATGAAGTGTTGCCGGCCAATCGCGAGCGGCTGTCGCTGACAGGCTGGTTCCGCCGCCGTGGCAACGAGCCGTTCTGAGATGCACAGGATTCTGGTCAGTCGCTGCCTGCTGGGCCATCGCGTGCGTTACGACGGTGGAGCCAGCGGGCCGTTCGATCTGCTGGAGCAGTGGATCAGCGAAGGCCGGGTAGTGCCGTTGTGTCCGGAAGTCGCCGGTGGTTTGCCGACGCCACGGGCGGCGGCGGAGATTCCGGGCGGGCAGGGCCGCGAAGTGCTGGACGGGCTTGCCTCGGTGATCACCACCGACGGCGAAGACGTCAGTGCGCAGTTTCTCGACGGTGCGCGGCAGGCGCTGGCGCTGGTGCAAAAGCACGGGATTCGGGTGGCAGTGCTCAAGGCCAACAGTCCTTCGTGCGGGAATCTGTTGACCTATGACGGCACGTTCAGTGGGGTGAAGGTGAGTGGCGAGGGGGTTACCGCCGCGTTGCTGAAGCGCCATGGGGTGCAGGTCTTCAGCGAACTCGAACTGCCGCAAGCCGCACAGGCCCTCAGCTTGCTCGACTAGTCACGTTCACTTCAGTTTTCCGTAGCCTGCACACTCAACCACTTCTGCCTCAATGCCTCAAGCCGCCCATCCGCCCTGATCCGCTGCAAGGCATTCTCCAGACTCGCGTGAAACGCCGGGTTACCCTTCTGAAACGGAATCGCCAGATCTACCGGCGGCCCAACCTTCGGCTTTTCCTCAGTCAACGTCTGCACCAGCACCATCGGCCGAGGTTGCTCGTCCTTTTTCGCCAGCAATTGCGCATTGACCTGCGTGTAAGGTTCGCTGACGTCGAAACGATCCTTGAGTTCCGGGGTCAGTGCTATGTGGTTGAGCGCGACGTCGTACTTGCCGCTTTCAACACCCTGGAGCAGGTCGGCCTCGTCGGTGACGATGAAGTCGGCCCGCACATCCAGTTCGTTGGCCAGCAATTGCCCAAGCTCGACCTCGAACCCCGTGAGCGTGTCGCCGTCCTTGAAATTGAAGGGCGGTGTATTAGCCTCAAGGGCTATGCGCAACTCGCCACGGTCGTAGACGTCATCAATCAGTTCGGCGTGAGCCAGAGGGCTCAGAAGGGGAAGCAGGCAGATCAGGCCAGGCAGAAAACGCATGGTCACTCCTTTGAAATCGATATCGGCCTGTTTTCCAGGCTCGCTTTGCTATGGTTGTCGAGTGCCTTCGACAACGAATGGTCATGAAGTTGTCATGACCGTGCGGATTTTACGGAAAAACTGGAGAAGAAAATGAAAAGCTTTATGTCACGTGCAGCGTTGGCCGGTGTGCTGATGGGTGTTTCGGTACTGGCCAGTGCGGCCACACCGGCACCGAAGGGCGCCGAAGTGTTCATCGTTTCTCCCGAGGACGGAGCCACGGTTCCGCAGACCTTCACGGTCAAGTTCGGTGTAAAGGACATCGCGCTGGCACCGGCCGGTGACGTCACCAAGAACACCGGTCATCACCATCTGTTGATCGATGCCAAGGAAATCGTTCCGGCCGGATCCGTGGTGCCGACCGACGCCAACCACATGCACTTCGGCAAGGCGCAGACCCAGGCCGACATCAAACTCGCGCCGGGCAAGCACACCTTGCAACTGGAGCTGGGTGACAGCGGCCACATGGCCTTCGATCCGCCGATCGTGTCGAAGAAGATCACCGTCAACGTCGAATAAAAAAGGGAGCCCTTCGGGGCTCCCTTTTTTATCAGTGGCGAGTTGCGAGCTTCAAGCTTCAAGCAAAAGCGCTGTTCACTTGCCGCTTGAAGCTTGCTGCTCGCAGCTGCTCTTAAAACAGCACGCGGCTACGGATGGTGCCGTTGACGTGTTGCAGCTTCTCTTGCGCCAGCTCCGAGTACTCGGCGTCGACGTCGATCACCACGTAGCCGACCTTCTCGTTGGTCTGCAGGAACTGACCGGAGATGTTGATGCCGTTTTCGGCGAAGACCTTGTTGATCTCGCTCATCACACCCGGGATGTTCTCGTGGATGTGCAGCAGGCGGTGCTTGCCAGGGTGAGCCGGCAGGGCCACTTCCGGGAAGTTCACGGACGATACCGAAGTACCGTTGTCGCTGTACTTGACCAGTTTTTCTGCCACTTCCAGACCGATGTTGGCCTGCGCTTCAGCGGTGGAACCGCCGATGTGCGGGGTCAGGATCACGTTGTCCAGGCCACGCAGCGGGCTTTCGAACTCTTCGTCGTTGGAACGCGGCTCGACCGGGAACACGTCGATGGCGGCGCCGATCAGGTGTTTGTCCTTGATCGCAGCGGCCAGGTGATCCAGCTCGACCACGGTGCCGCGTGCAGCGTTGATCAGGATGCCGCCCTTCTTGATGGCGCGGATTTCCTTCTCGCCGATCATCCACTGGGTCGCAGCGGTTTCCGGAACGTGCAGGGTGACGATGTCGGACATGCCCAGCAGCTCGTGCAGGTTGCCGACCTGGGTCGCGTTGCCCAGTGGCAGCTTGGTCACGGTGTCGTAGAAGAACACCTGCATGCCCAGGCCTTCAGCCAGGACCGACAGCTGAGTACCGATCGAGCCGTAGCCGACGATGCCCAGTTTCTTGCCACGGATCTCGAAGGAGTTGGCTGCGGACTTGATCCAGCCGCCACGGTGGCAGGAAGCGTTTTTCTCAGGGATGCCGCGCAGCAGCAGGATCGCTTCGGCCAGCACCAGCTCGGCAACGGAGCGAGTGTTGGAGTACGGCGCGTTGAACACGGCGATGCCGCGCTCGCGGGCCGCTTCCAGGTCAACCTGGTTGGTGCCGATGCAGAAACAGCCGACCGCGACCAGTTTCTTCGCGTGATCGAAGATCTCTTCGGTCAGCTGGGTGCGCGAACGAATGCCGATGAAGTGAGCGTCAGCGATCTTTTCCTTGAGCTGGGCTTCCGGCAGGGAGCCTGTCAGGTATTCGATGCTGGTGTAGCCCGCCGCCTTGAGGACGTCGACAGCCGATTGGTGGACGCCTTCGAGAAGAAGGAACTTGATCTTGCTCTTATCGAGAGAAGTCTTGCTCATCTGCGTAAACCTGTATCCCGGAGAAAAATGGCAGGAAATGGTCAACAGATATTGACCTGGACGACAAGAAAGCCGTCACCGCAGAACCGGCCTTGGGCACTGGCCTGCGGGGTCGGTATGCTAGCATAGCCACCCCGCTAAACACTCATTCCTGCGACGTGAAGCGTTCTCAGGATGACCATGAATTGTTCGAGAGTTCCGTCGATGACCAATCCTGCCCTGATTGATGAACTGAAGACCCTGGTCGAGCCTGGCAAAGTCCTGACCGATGCCGACTCCTTGAACGCTTACGGCAAGGACTGGACCAAACACTTCGCCCCGGCGCCCAGCGCCATCGTGTTTCCCAAGACCATCGAGCAGGTGCAGGCCGTCGTCCGCTGGGCCAACGAACACAAAGTGGCGCTGGTGCCGTCGGGCGGGCGCACCGGGCTTTCCGCCGCAGCCGTGGCCGCCAATGGCGAAGTGGTCGTGTCGTTCGACTACATGAACCAGATTCTCGACATCAACCTGACCGACCGCACCGCCGTCTGTCAGCCGGGCGTGGTCACCGAGCAATTGCAGAACGCCGCCGAAGAACATGACTTGTACTACCCGGTGGATTTCGCTTCGGCAGGTTCCAGCCAGATTGGCGGCAACATCGGCACCAATGCCGGCGGAATCAAGGTCATTCGCTACGGCATGACCCGCAATTGGGTGGCGGGCATGAAGGTCGTGACCGGCAAGGGCGACGTGCTGGAACTGAACAAGGATCTGATCAAGAACGCCACCGGTTACGATCTTCGGCAGTTGTTCATCGGCGCTGAAGGCACCCTCGGTTTTGTGGTCGAGGCCACCATGCGCCTGGACCGCGCGCCGAAAAACCTGACCGCGATGGTCCTCGGCACCGCTGATTTCGATTCGATCATGCCGGTGCTGCACGCCTTCCAGGGCCGGCTCGACCTGACCGCGTTCGAATTCTTCTCTGACAAGGCGCTGGCCAAGGTCATGGGCCGTGGCGATGTCCCGGCGCCATTCGAAACCGACTGCCCGTTCTATGCTTTGCTGGAATTCGAGGCGACCACCGAAGAAGTGGCCAACACCGCCCTGGAAACCTTCGAGCATTGCGTGGAGCAGGGCTGGGTGCTGGACGGCGTGATGAGCCAGAGCGAAACCCAGTTGCAGAACCTGTGGAAGCTGCGCGAGTACATCTCCGAAACCATCTCCCACTGGACTCCGTACAAGAACGACATCTCGGTCACCGTCTCCAAAGTCCCGGCGTTCCTGCAGGAAATCGACGCGATCGTCGGCGAACACTACCCGGACTTCGAAATCGTCTGGTTCGGCCACATCGGCGATGGCAACCTGCACCTGAACATCCTCAAGCCGGACAACCTGAGCAAGGACGAGTTTTTCGCCAAGTGTGCCACCGTCAACAAATGGGTATTCGAAACCGTCGAGAAGTACAACGGTTCGATTTCCGCCGAACACGGGGTGGGCATGACCAAGCGCGACTACTTGACCTACAGCCGCTCACCGGTGGAAATCGAATACATGAAAGCGGTCAAGGCGGTGTTCGACCCGAACGGCATCATGAATCCGGGCAAGATTTTCGCGGTTTGATTGGCAATCCCTGATGAATCAATAAAGGCAGGAGTCGGTAATGAGCTATCAGCACCAGTATGTCGACGGTACGCGGATTCATTTTCCGCTGGGGAAAGTGGTGTGCATCGGCCGTAACTACGCCGAACACGCCAAGGAACTGGACAACCCGGTGCCTACCGAGCCGTTGCTGTTCATCAAACCGGGCAGTTGCGTGGTGCCGCTGGAAGGCGGTTTCAGCATTCCGACCGAGCGTGGCTCGGTGCATTACGAGGCGGAAATCGCCGTGTTGATCGGCAAACCGCTGTCGACCAAACCGAGCCGTGAAGAAGTGCTGGACGCGATCTCCGGTTTCGCCCCGGCGCTGGACCTGACCCTGCGTGACAAGCAGGCCGAGCTCAAGTCCAAGGGCCTGCCGTGGGAAATCGCCAAGTCGTTCGACGGCGCGGCGGTGATTGCGCCGTTCGTGGTGGGCAGCACCTTTGCCGACCTGACCGACATCGGCATTCGCCTGACCATCAACGGCGAAGTGCGCCAGGACGGCAACAGCAGCGCGATGCTCAACCCGATCGTGCCGATGATCCAGCACATGGCCGGCTGCTTCTCGCTGCAGGCCGGTGACGTGATCCTGACCGGCACGCCGGTGGGCGTCGGCCCGCTGAATGTCGGTGATGAGATCGTGCTGGAGCTGCCGGGCGCCAGTCGCTTCACCAGCAGCGTTCGCTGATCCGTACATCGCGTTACCGAGCGGGAGATTGCAGGTTTGAGCTCAGCCCTCAAGTCTGCAATCTCCCGTTTTCGTTTTGTGATGCGGCCTGCAAAGACGCAGGGCATTCCGGCCATTTACCGTTTTTTTCACATTCTGTCCGGATAATTCCGGCCATTCTGGCGTCTGAGCCGGCCTCTTTGTGCTATTACCCGTAGCCTGAATTTTCGGAACGCGTCCTTTGATGTCATCTCAAACTCAGCTCAAACCCGCCCGCCGTTCACGCTTCGCCCTGCGCTGGTATTCCTGGCTGTTGCTGGCAGCCGCCGCTGCGTACGGGCTGGCGTTTGCCATGCATTGGGATGATCGGGGTGTGCTGTGGCTGCTGGAGCGCTTCGAAAGTACGGCCGAGAAGCAGGAAAGCGTCTGGCTCCCGGACTACCGGGTGGTCATCGACGCCAAGCTGTTGCCGGGCATGGAAAAGGACGAAGCTTCGGACCTTTCCTATAACCCGCAGACCAAAACCCTGTTTTCGGTGATGGGCAAGAATCCGTTCCTGGTCGAGCTGACCCTGCAGGGCGACGTGTTGCGCAAGATGCCCCTGGTGGGCTGGAGCAATCCGGAAGGCCTTACGGTGATGGAAAACGGCTTGATGGCGATTGTCGATGAGCGCGAGCACTTGCTCTCCATCGTCAAGGTCGATGCCGAGACTCGTGAACTGAAGCGTGACGATTTCCCTAAATACGACCTCGGCCCGTCAAAGGACCAGAACAAGGCCTTCGAAGCCATCACCTGGGACGCCCGTAACCAGCAACTGCTACTGGGCGAAGAGCGTCCACCCGCGCTGTTCACCTGGAAAAGCGACGGCAGCCAGACGCTCAAGGGCGACAAGCAGAAACTCGACAGCGACGAACTCGATATTCGTAACCTGTCGGCCCTGGCGATCGATCCGCGCACCGGTCACACCCTCGTTCTGTCCGCTGATTCGCACCTGTTGCTGGAGCTGGACGAGAAGGGCGAACAGGTCAGCTTCATGACCCTGCTCGGCGGTTTCAACGGTTTGAAGAAAACCATTCCCCGCGCCGAAGGCGTAACCATGGACGACTCGGGCACGCTGTACATGGTCAGCGAGCCGAACCTGTTCTACCGCTTCGAAAAGCAGAAGTAATCTCTCCTACAGCAATTGCAGATCTGTGCAGTTGTGGCCTGAGGCAAGTGGCCATTAAGCTTCAGTTCAGACAGGCGTGATATTTCATCCGCCTGTTTTGACTCCGAGCCTGCCTGAATGCGTCGACTTGCCCGTCCCAAGCCTCTGTTCATAATCCTGTCGATGATTGCCCTGGTCGCATTGATTGCGATCGGCCAATACATGCGCCTGTTCGAGCGTGCCTGGTTCAACCTGCATACGCTCTGGCAGCCGATGAGCAGCCAGTCCATCGGGCTGGATCAATATCGGGCAGAGATTGAAGCGAAAGTCATCGATGGGCTGAACGACGACGTCTCGGCGCTGACCTACGACCCGGTGCGCAAAAGCCTGTTCACCGTGACCAACAAGAATGCCGAACTGATCGAGCTGTCGCTGGATGGCACGATCCTGCGCCGTGTCGCCTTGATCGGCTTCGGCGATCCGGAGGCGGTGGAGTTCATCAGCGCCGACACCTATGTGATTACCGACGAGCGCCAGCAGCGCCTGATCAAGATCCATCTGGAGCATGACACCACGTTCCTTGATGCGGCGGACGCCGAGCAAATGACCCTCGGTGTGCACATGAGCGGCAACAAGGGCTTTGAAGGCCTGGCGTACGATTCGGTGGGCAAGCGCCTGTTCGTGGCCAAGGAGCGGGACCCGATGCTGATCTATGAAGTGCACGGTTTCCCGCACTTCAATCCGGAAAAATCCTACGCAGTACACGTGATCAACAATCCCAAGCGCGATGCCGGGATGTTCGTGCGCGATCTGTCGAGCCTGCAATACGACGAGCGCAGCGGTCATTTACTGGCGCTGTCCGACGAGTCGCGGCTGATTCTGGAACTGGATGTGGACGGGCGCCCGTTGAGCACCATGTCGTTGAGCGGTGGCCGGCAGGGTCTGAAGAAAACCGTGCCGCAGGCGGAAGGTATCGCGATGGATGACGATGGGGCGTTGTATCTGGTGAGCGAGCCGAATCTGTTTTATGTCTTCAGGAAGCCTGTGCAGAACTAACCAACACCTTCAAACAATGTGGGAGCTAGCAAACTGGCTCCCACAGTTTTTTCATCTGCCCACAAAAATGTGGGCAGTTTCGGCTTACTCAGCCTTCAGGGTCTTCACACCTTCGGAAGTCCCCAGCAACAACAGATCCGCCGGACGCGCCGCGAACAGGCCGTTAGTGACCACGCCGACGATCGCGTTGATCTGCGCTTCCAGCTCCACCGGGTTGGTGATCTGCAGGTTGTGCACGTCGAGGATGATGTTGCCGTTGTCGGTCAGCACGCCTTCGCGATAGACCGGGTCGCCGCCCAGTTTCACCAGTTGGCGGGCGACGTGGCTGCGGGCCATCGGGATCACTTCCACCGGCAGCGGGAACGCGCCGAGCACCGGCACCAGTTTGCTGGCGTCGGCGATACAGATGAAGGTCTGGGCCACGGCCGCGACGATCTTCTCGCGGGTCAGGGCTGCGCCGCCGCCCTTGATCAGGTTCAGGTGTTCGTCGCTTTCATCGGCGCCGTCGACGTAGAACTCCAGGTTGCTCACGGTGTTCAGCTCGTACACCGGAATCCCGTGGCCCTTGAGGCGCGCGGCAGTGGCTTCGGAGCTTGCGACCGCGCCATCGAACGCGCCCTTGTGCTGGGCCAGGGCGTCGATGAAGCAGTTGGCGGTGGAGCCGGTGCCGACGCCGACGATGCTCTTGTCGTCGAGTTTCGGAAGGATGAAGTCGACGGCAGCCTGGGCCACGGCCTGTTTGAGTTGATCCTGGGTCATGCGGGCTCCGGAAGCGGGCAAGGTAAGAACGGAAAGGCCGGCATTATAGCCTCAAGCCGGGCTAAAACCTCTGGATTCGTGTGGTCGTGCGCCCAAAAGCCGGGTTAGACTCGCTGGTCCCGCCCAATCGCCAGTGATGCTTTCCGATGCTCGAACAGTACGTCAAGAAGATCCTCACCTCGCGCGTTTATGACGTTGCCGTAGAAACCCCGCTGCAGAACGCCCGCCAGCTCTCCGAGCGGCTGGGCAACGACATCTGGCTCAAGCGTGAAGACTTGCAGCCAGTGTTCTCGTTCAAGATTCGCGGCGCCTACAACAAGCTGACCCAGTTGAGCGACGAAGAGCGCGCACGCGGCGTGGTCACCGCGTCGGCGGGCAACCACGCGCAGGGCCTGGCCCTGGCGGCGAAAGTGCTGGGCGTGAAAGCGACCATCGTGATGCCCAAGACCACCCCGGAGATCAAGGTCGAAGGCGTGCGCTCGCGCGGTGGCAAAGTGGTGCTGCACGGCGATTCCTTTCCGGAAGCCCTGGCTTACTCGCTGAAACTGGTCGATGAAAAAGGCTACGTCTACATCCACCCGTACGATGATCCGCACACCATTGCCGGGCAGGGCACCGTGGCGATGGAAATTCTGCGCCAGCACCCGCAGCCGCTGGATGCGATTTTCGTTCCGGTGGGCGGCGGCGGTCTGATCGCCGGCATCGCGGCCTACGTGAAATACCTGCGTCCGGACATCAAGGTCATCGGCGTCGAGCCCGACGACTCCAACTGTTTGCAAGCGGCGATGGCGGCAGGCGAACGCGTGGTGCTGCCGACCGTAGGCATCTTCGCCGATGGCGTGGCGGTGGCGCAGATCGGCCAGCACACCTTCGACATCTGCAAGGATTACGTCGACGAAGTGATCACCGTCAGCACTGACGAAATCTGCGCGGCGATCAAGGACATCTACGACGACACCCGTTCGATCACCGAACCGGCCGGCGCCCTGGGCGTGGCCGGGATCAAGAAGTATGTCGAGCAGCGCGGCGTCAGCGGCCAGACCTTCGTGGCCATCGACTCCGGGGCCAACGTCAACTTCGACCGCTTGCGCCACGTCGCCGAGCGCGCCGAGCTGGGTGAAGGCCGCGAAGCGATCATCGCTGTGACCATCCCCGAGAAGGCCGGCAGCTTCAAGGCCTTCTGCGAGGCCATCGGCAAGCGCCAGATCACCGAATTCAACTACCGCTATAACAATGGCAGCGAAGCGCACATCTTCGTTGGCGTGCAGACCCACCCGGACAACGACCCGCGCAGTGCGTTGCTGGCGAGCCTGACCGAACAGGGTTTCCCGGTGCTTGACCTGACCGACAACGAACTGGCCAAACTGCACATCCGTCACATGGTCGGCGGGCGCGCCGCGCACGTGGTCGATGAAGTGGTGCTGCGCTTCGAGTTCCCGGAGCGTCCGGGCGCGCTGTTCAACTTCCTCAACAAGCTCGGCGGTCGCTGGAACATCTCGATGTTCCACTACCGCAACCACGGTGCTGCGGACGGCCGCGTGGTGGCGGGCCTGCAAGTGCCCCACGACGAACGTCATCTGGTTCCCGCAGCCCTTGAGGAAATCGGCTACCCGTACTGGGACGAAAGCGACAACCCGGCCTATCAGCTGTTTCTTGGCTGAACGGCTACGCTGATGGGTATGGCCTAAGGAAAGAGAAATACATGGAAACCCTGACCACCCTGAAAGTCCTTCACGTCGCGGCGACCGTGGTAATCCTGGCGAGCGGGCTGGGGCTCGCCGCTGCTTCCTGGCGTAATCGCAGCGAAGGGCCGGCCAGCACGATGCAGCGACCCTGGCTGTTCGTCTGGTGTCTGATGCTGATCGGCGTGCTCAGCATGCCTTTCACCGGCTGGTGGCTGGTGCACCTGGTTGGCTGGCCACTGGGGCAGTTCTGGATTCTGGGGTCCAGCGTGATCTATGCCGTGGCCACCTTTAGTGCGGTCTGGCTGCTTGTTCGGCTTAATCGGCTGTGGACAAGCGGGGTCGGCAACCGGAAATTCAATCTGGCGCTGGCGATTGTCAGCGGCGTCGGATTTCTGGCCATTGCGGCGTTGATGGGGGCCAAGCCGGTTTAAGGCTTGGGACCGTGTCGATCCGTTCGCGAGCAGGCTCGCTCCCACATTGATCTGAGGCGTTCACACATCCCCTGTGGGAGCTGCGGTGCGACGATTCGACTTGCCTGCGACGCGATATCAGCCGCGCAGGCTGATGACGGGCCAACCGCGCTTCTCGGCTTCGGCCAGCAGGTTCGGGTCAGGGTCGACCGCCACCGGATTCGTCACCTGCTCCAGCAGCGGCAGGTCATTCATCGAGTCGCTGTAGAAGTAGCTGCCTTCCAGCGAATATCCGGTTTCTTCCAGCCAGCGGTTCAGGCGCGTCACCTTGCCTTCGCGGAAGCACGGCACGTCGGTGCTGCGTCCGGTGTAGCGACCGTCCTGCATCTCGCACTCGGTGGCGATCAGGGTTTCGACGCCCAGGCGCACGGCGATCGGCGCGGTGACGAAGCGGTTGGTGGCGGTGATGATCACCAGTTTGTCGCCGGCATCGCGGTGCTTTTTCAGCAGATCGAGCGCCTTGGGCAGGACGATCGGCTCGATGCAGTCGCGCATGTAATCGCTGTGCCACTGCTCAAGCACGGCCATCTCGGTGCGGCCGAGGATTTCCAGGCAGAAGTTCAGGTATGCGGCGTTATCCAGTTTGCCGGCCAGGTAATCCTGATAGAACTCGTCGTTGCGCGCCTTGTAGGCGATCGGGTCGAGGAAGCCGCGTTCGCACAGATAATCGCCCCAGGCGTGATCGCTGTCGCCGCCCAGAAGGGTGTTGTCCAAATCGAATAAAGCCAGGCGCATTGCAGTTACCCGCTGAAAAGTCAGTAAAAAGGCCACAAGAATACGGTCTTTTCACAAGAGTGCACATAAGCTCGGAACCTTCGTTGCCGCCTTCACAACCTTTGTGGAACAATGCGGCGACATGCGTTTGCGAGGTTGTTGCCGTGATCGACCCCGATGGTTTCCGCCCTAATGTCGGGATCATTCTGACGAATGACGCCGGCCAGGTGCTATGGGCTCGCCGTATCAATCAGGATGCCTGGCAGTTTCCGCAAGGGGGAATCAACCCCGAGGAGACGCCCGAAGACGCCTTGTACCGCGAGCTGAACGAAGAAGTTGGCCTGGAACGCGAAGATGTTGAAATACTGGCCTGCACCCGGGGCTGGTTGCGCTATCGTTTGCCGCAACGTCTGGTGCGAACCCACAGCCAACCGCTGTGCATCGGCCAGAAACAGAAATGGTTTCTCCTGCGCCTGATCTCCAACGAGCAGCGGGTGCGGATGGATTTGACCGGTAAACCGGAGTTCGATGGCTGGCGCTGGGTCAGTTATTGGTATCCGTTGGGCCAGGTGGTGACATTCAAGCGCGAAGTGTATCGCCGCGCTCTCAAAGAGCTTGCCCCGCGCCTTTTAGCGCGCGACTGACGACGGAGTTCGACCCCGAGCCATGCTCAATACGCTGCGCAAGATCGTCCAGGAAGTTAACTCCGCCAAGGATCTCAAGGCGGCGTTGGGGATTATTGTGTTGCGCGTCAAAGAGGCCATGGGCAGCCAGGTCTGCTCGGTCTACCTGCTTGATCCAGAGACCAACCGCTTCGTGCTGATGGCCACCGAGGGCTTGAACAAGCGCTCGATCGGCAAGGTCAGCATGGCACCCAACGAAGGTCTGGTCGGCCTGGTCGGCACGCGTGAAGAACCCCTGAACCTCGAAAACGCCGCGGATCACCCGCGCTACCGCTACTTCGCCGAGACCGGCGAGGAGCGCTACGCCTCGTTCCTCGGGGCGCCGATCATTCACCACCGCCGCGTCGTCGGCGTGTTGGTCATCCAGCAGAAAGAACGCCGCCAGTTCGATGAGGGTGAAGAAGCCTTCCTCGTGACCATGAGCGCGCAGCTCGCGGGCGTAATCGCCCACGCCGAGGCCACCGGCTCGATCCGTGGTCTGGGCCGTCAGGGCAAGGGCATCCAGGAAGCCAAGTTCGTCGGCGTCCCGGGTTCGCCGGGCGCAGCGGTCGGTACCGCGGTGGTCATGCTGCCACCGGCGGATCTGGACGTGGTGCCGGACAAGACCATCACCGACATCGACGCGGAACTGGCGCTGTTCAAGACCGCCATCGAAGGCGTGCGCGCCGACATGCGTGCGTTGTCGGCCAAACTGGCGACCCAGCTGCGTCCGGAAGAGCGCGCGCTGTTCGACGTCTACCTGATGATGCTCGACGATGCCTCGCTGGGCAGCGAAATCACCAACGTGATCAAGACCGGGCAGTGGGCCCAGGGCGCACTGCGCCAGGTCGTGACCGATCACGTCAACCGTTTCGATCTGATGGACGACGAGTACCTGCGGGAGCGGGCGTCGGACGTCAAGGACCTGGGCCGCCGGCTGCTCGCCTATTTGCAGGAAGAGCGTCAGCAGAACCTGGTCTACCCGGAAAAAACCATTCTGGTCAGCGAAGAACTGACGCCGGCGATGCTCGGCGAGGTGCCGGAAGGCACGCTGGTCGGTCTGGTGTCGGTACTCGGTTCGGGCAACTCCCACGTCGCGATCCTGGCCCGGGCCATGGGCATCCCGACAGTAATGGGTCTGGTCGATCTGCCGTACGCCAAGGTCGACGGCATCGAAATGATCGTCGACGGCACACGGGGCGAGGTTTACACCAACCCCAGCGAAGTGCTGCGCAAGCAGTTCACCGAGGTGGTGGAGGAAGAGAAGCAACTGGCGCTGGGGCTCGATACCCTGCGCGACCTGCCGTGCGTGACCCTGGACGGCCACCGCATGCCACTGTGGGTCAACACCGGCCTGCTGGCGGACGTGGCGCGAGCGCAGAAGCGCGGCGCCGAAGGCGTCGGTCTGTACCGCACCGAAGTGCCGTTCATGATCAACCAGCGCTTCCCGAGCGAGAAGGAACAACTGGCGATTTACCGCGAGCAGCTCGCTGCATTCCACCCGCAACCGGTGACCATGCGCAGCCTGGACATCGGCGGTGACAAGTCGCTGTCGTACTTCCCGATCAAGGAAGACAACCCGTTCCTCGGCTGGCGCGGGATCCGCGTCACTCTCGACCACCCGGAAATCTTCCTGGTGCAGACCCGCGCGATGCTCAAGGCCAGCGAAGGCCTGAACAACCTGCGAATCCTGCTGCCGATGATCTCTGGCATCCACGAGCTCGAAGAGGCGCTGCACCTGATCCACCGGGCCTGGGGCGAGGTACGCGACGAAGGCACCGACGTGCCGATGCCGCCGGTGGGCGTGATGATCGAAATTCCTGCGGCGGTTTACCAGACCAAAGAGCTGGCGCGGATGGTGGACTTCCTGTCGGTCGGCTCCAACGACCTGACCCAGTACCTGCTGGCGGTGGACCGCAACAACCCGCGGGTGGCCGATCTCTACGACTACCTGCACCCGGCGGTGCTGCAAGCCCTGCAAACCGTGGTGCGCGACGCCCATGCCGAAGGCAAGCCGGTGAGCATCTGCGGCGAGATGGCCGGTGACCCGGCGGCAGCGGTGCTGTTGATGGCAATGGGTTTCGACAGCCTGTCGATGAACGCCACCAACCTGCCGAAGGTGAAGTGGATGCTGCGTCAGATCAACCTGAGCAAGGCCAAGGACCTGCTGGCGGAACTGATGACCATCGACAACCCGCAGGTCATCCACAGCTCGCTGCAACTGGCGCTGAAGAACCTTGGGTTGGCGAAGATGGTCAATCCGGCGGCGGCCAAGGTCTGAAGTCAAAAGCCTGAGATCAAAAGCTTACCCTCACCCTAACCCTCTCCCGGAGGGAGAGGGGACTGATTGGGGGTTGCTGCAGAGATCCGTCGACCTGGAGTTGCTGTAGTGAATCCATAATCGACACAGGTTTTTCAGGTCGATGTCTAGCTCAAGACACCTCGGTCGGCCCCCTCTCCCTCCGGGAGAGGGCTGGGTGGGCGGCGTTCCGATGAGGGCTTGCTTTTAAAGGTAAATCTCAACTTCCCCCAAGTGCCCGCCATACGGCCCGAAACTCCGCTCCACCATCCGCCGCGTCCCATCCGCCTGCACAATCAACGCCGTACTCGCCCGAGTCCCGTAACTCTGGCTGGCAATAAACACACTCGACAACAACGACTCGGTCGCCAGGCCCACGCCGGTGTCCGGCAGCTCGGCAAACGGCGCGGTCTGGGCATCGCTCAATAAGGCCAGCAGCCGCTCGGGCTGCGGATCATCCAGCACCGCACTCAATGCCGCCTTGGCCTTGAGTAGTTTCGGCCACGGCGTATCCAGCCCGGCGTTGGACAGGCCATAGACGCCGGGCTGCAACATCACCGGTTCCGAAGACCGCGCATTGAAGTGCCACAGCTCGTTGGCATTGCCCAGCAGCAGGTTGAAGCCGGCATAGTCCGGCGAACGGGCGACAACGTCGGACAAATAGTCATCGATCGACAGGTTTCCGGTCAGAAACCCTGCCACCAGCTCGCCCCGAGAACGTCGCGCCGGCGGCTGATGTGGATCGCGTATGTTGGTCAGCGCCGCGAAGCGACCGTTGGCGCCCAGGCCGAGCCAGGTTCCCCCGGCCTCGAGATCGCGACCGGCGTGAACCTGCGGCGACTCGGGCCACTGGGCCAGCGGCAGGCTGGGCCGGGCGTAGAACTCGTCACGGTTGGCCGCGACGATCAGCGGCTGGGCATGCCCCGGCCGCCAGGCGAAAACGATCAGGCACATAAGGTGGTCCTTGTGTGTTTTTTGCCCACTCTACGCAGACATCGTCCGTGCATCCATCGCCAGTGGAGCCGAAGGGTATCCATCCGTTACCATGCCGCTCCGGTTTTGGGGACGCGCCTTGGGAGGCAGTCATGGAATTTCTGCTCTATCTGGCGCTGGGCGCCTGTGCGGGCGTACTGGCCGGGCTGTTCGGGGTGGGCGGCGGGATCATCATCGTCCCGGTGCTGGTGTTCAGTTTCACCTTGCAGGGCTTCGATCCGTCGATCCTGACCCATCTGGCGGTCGGCACGTCCCTGGCGACGATCATCTTCACTTCGGTCAACGCCGTGCGTGAGCATCACCGGCGCGGTGCGGTGCGCTGGCCGATCTTCCGCTGGATGACCGTGGGCATTCTGCTCGGCGCCGGTTTCGGTGCATTGACCGCCGAAGCGATATCCGGTCCGAACCTGCAAAAGATCATCGGTGTGTTCGCCCTGATAATCGCCGCGCAGCTGGCGCTGGACGTCAAACCCAAGGCCAGCCGAACGGTGCCGGGCAAACTCGGTCTGACCGTGGCCGGCAGTGTGATTGGCTGGGCATCGGCGATTTTCGGGATTGGCGGCGGTTCGCTGACCGTGCCGTTCCTGACCTGGCGCAGCGTGCCGATGCAGCAGGCGGTGGCGACCTCGTCGGCCTGTGGCCTGCCGATCGCCGTCGCCAGTGCCATAAGTTTCATGATTCTGGGCTGGCATGATCCGTTGCTGCCGGCCCATAGTCTCGGTTTTGTGTATTTGCCGGCGCTTTTGGGCATTGCCCTGACCAGCATGGTGTTCGCCCGTCTCGGCGCGCGGCTGGCGCACAGGTTGTCGCCGAAGTTGCTGAAACGGCTGTTCGCGGCTTTGCTGTTTTGCGTGGGCCTGAGCTTTCTGTTCTGAGCCGTCTGTTTTGGCAGGTCGCAATCCTGGCTTAATCCTGAGGTGACAGCGTCGCCCGGGAATTTTTGAAGATTTGAACGCTAACGAGGAGTCGCAATGCTGCCTTACCCGCAGATCGATCCGGTGGCTTTGGCCATCGGTCCGCTGAAAATCCACTGGTACGGCCTGATGTACCTGGTCGGCATCGGCGGCGCGTGGCTGCTGGCATCGCGCCGGCTCAACCGTTTCGACCCGACCTGGACCAAGGAAAAACTGTCCGACCTGGTGTTCTGGCTGTCGATGGGGGTGATTGTCGGCGGGCGTCTGGGTTATGTGCTGTTCTATGACCTGAGCGCTTACCTGGCCAACCCGACACTGATTTTCGAAGTGTGGAAGGGCGGCATGTCGTTCCACGGCGGTTTCATCGGCGTGATGCTGGCCGCACTGTGGTTCGGCAAGCGTAACGGCAAGTCGTTCTTCCAGCTGATGGACTTCGTCGCGCCGATGGTGCCGATCGGCCTGGGCGCCGGGCGTATCGGCAACTTCATCAACGCCGAGTTGTGGGGCAAGGCCACCGACGTGCCGTGGGCCATGGTGTTCCCGCCGTTCAGCGACCCGGCGCAACTGCCTCGTCACCCGTCGCAGCTGTATCAGTTCGCGCTCGAAGGCGTGGCGCTGTTCCTGATCCTCTGGCTGTTCTCGCGCAAGCCACGGCCGACCATGGCGGTCTCGGGCATGTTCGCGCTGTTTTATGGCATCTTCCGTTTCATCGTCGAATTCGTCCGCGTGCCGGACGCGCAACTGGGCTATCTGGCCTGGAACTGGCTGACCATGGGTCAGGTACTCTGCGTACCGATGATCATCGGCGGGCTGTTCCTGATCTGGCTGGCCTACCACCGCGCCCCGGCGGCGCCGGTTGCACCGACAGCTTAAATATTCGAACCCCGGCGATGTCTGCCGGGGCTCAAGGACACAGGTAACTCATGAAGCAATATCTCGATCTGGTGTCGCACGTCATCAACAACGGCACCAAACAGGCCAACCGTACCGGCGTGAACACCATCAGCTTTCCGGGCGCCATGCTGCGCTTCGATCTGCAGGAAGGTTTCCCGGCGATCACCACCCGCAAGATGGCCTTCAAATCGGCCATCGGCGAGATGTGCGGCTTTCTGCGTGGCGTGAACAACGCCGCCGAATTCCGTGCGCTGGGCTGCAAGGTCTGGGATCAGAACGCCAACGAAAACGCTCAGTGGCTGGCCAATCCGTTCCGTCAGGGCGAAGACGACCTCGGCGAAATCTACGGCGTGCAATGGCGCAAATGGCCGGCGTACAAGCAGATCCCGCTGAGCAACACCGCCGCCATCGAACAAACCCTGAGCAACGGCTACAAGCAGATTGCCCAGGGCGAAGAAGACGGCCAGGCCTACGTGGTGCTGTACAAGGCCATCGATCAGGTGCGCCAGTGCGTCGACACGATCATCAAGGATCCGGGCAGCCGGCGCATCCTGTTCCACGGCTGGAACTGCGCCCAGCTCGATGAAATGGCCCTGCCGCCGTGCCATCTGCTGTACCAGTTCCACCCGAATGTCGAGACCAAGGAAATCTCCCTGACCCTCTACATCCGCTCCAACGACCTGGGCCTGGGCACGCCGTTCAACCTCACCGAAGGCGCCGCGCTGCTGAGCCTGATCGGTCGCCTGACCGGCTACACGCCGCGCTGGTTCACCTATTTCATCGGTGACGCCCACGTCTACGAAAACCACCTCGACATGCTCAACGAACAGCTCAAGCGCGAGCCGTTCGCCATGCCGAAACTGAAAATTTCGGATCGCGTGCCGGAGTTTGCCAAGACCGGTGTTTATCAGCCGGAGTGGCTGGAGCTGGTTGAGCCGAGTGATTTTTCGCTGGAAGGCTACGAGCACCATGCGCCGATGACCGCGCCGATGGCGGTCTAGTCGGCAGGATCGTTCCCACGCTCTGCGTGGGAATGAATCCCGTGACGCTCCGCGTCACTTTGGACGCGGAGCGTCCATGGCGGCATTCCCACGCGGAGCATGGGAACGAGCGTCAATCGTTAGTGGCCGTGGCTGCGGCCCACATGCGAATGCTCAACCTCCGCCGCCACAACCCCGCCACTCACTTCCAGCCGCTGCAGGATCCCGCACTGATCCGCCTCCGGCCCTTCGCCACAACGCTGGCGCAGGTCGAGCAGTTGCGTCTGCAACGCCAGTAGCCCGTCGATCCGCGCCTTGACGTGCTGGATGTGTTCGTCGATCAGCGCATTCACGCTTTCGCACTGATCCTGCGGGCTGTCGCGCAGGGCGAGCAGGCTGCGGATTTCTTCGAGGGTCATGTCGAGTGTGCGGCAGTTGCGGATGAAGGTCAGGCGCTCGGCATGCGCCTGGGTGTAGACGCGGTAGTTGCCGTCGCTGCGGGCCGGTTCCGGCAGCAGGTTTTCACGCTCGTAGTAGCGGATGGTTTCCACGGCGCAATCGGTCTGTTTCGCCAGTTCTCCGATCTTCATGACGGCAATCTCCAAAAGGGTGCTTGACCCTATAGTGGCTACAGGGTCTTTACTTGGCAACAGGCACCTTCATGGACGCGACCAATGAGCGATTCCCTGCACACCCACAAGCCCGGCGACGGGCACGATCACAGTCACAAACTGCAGCCTGTGCATAAACATGCCCACGCCGGCGATTCCTGCTGCGGGTCGAAAACCGTTACGCCTGCGCCGGTTCATTCGAGTGAAGACTCGTGCTGTTCGTCGAAAGTCGCCGCACCTTCGCTTGTTCAACTGAGCGAGGCAAAAAGCGCCGACGCCCGGCTGAGCAGCTTCCGCATCGAAGCGATGGACTGCCCGACCGAACAGACGCTGATCCAGAACAAGCTCGGCAAACTGGCCGGGATCCAGCAGCTGGAATTCAACCTGATCAATCGCGTGCTCGGCGTGACCCACAATCTGCCGGACACCGCGCCAATCATCGACGCGATCAAATCCCTCGGTATGCAGGCCGAGCCGCTGGAGGCGGGCGTTGAATCGCCGGTTGCAGCGCCGGTGAAAAAACATTGGTGGCCACTGGCGCTGTCCGGCGTCGGTGCGCTGGCTGCTGAAGTTATCCACTTCACCAGCGCCGCGCCGACCTGGGTGGTGGCGATCATCGCGTTGATCTCGATCCTCAGCGGCGGCCTCACCACCTACAAAAAGGGCTGGATCGCCCTGAAGAACCGCAACCTCAACATCAATGCGCTGATGAGCATCGCCGTGACCGGCGCCGTGTTGATCGGCCAGTGGCCGGAAGCGGCGATGGTGATGTTCCTGTTCACCGTGGCCGAGCTGATCGAAGCGCGCTCGCTGGATCGCGCGCGCAACGCCATCAGCGGCCTGATGCAGATGACTCCGGAGCAGGCGACGGTGTTGCAGGCTGACGGCAACTGGGTCGAACTGGACGTCAAAAGTATCGATCTCGGCGCCCGCGTGCGGGTCAAGCCCGGTGAGCGTATCGCGCTGGACGGTGAAGTCGTCAGCGGCAGTTCGACCATTGATCAGGCGCCGATCACCGGTGAAAGCCTGCCGGTGGAAAAAACCGTTGGCGACAAGGTGTTCGCCGGCACCATCAACCAGGCCGGTTCGCTGGAATATGCGGTGACCGCTGCGGCGAACAATTCCACCCTGGCGCGAATCATCCACGCCGTGGAACAGGCGCAAGGTGCACGGGCGCCGACTCAGCGCTTCGTCGATCAGTTCTCGAAAATCTACACCCCGGTGGTCTTCGTCCTGGCCCTGGCCGTGGCGATCATCCCGCCGCTGTTCATGGGCGCCGCGTGGTTCGACTGGATCTACCGCGCGCTGGTGCTGCTGGTGGTCGCTTGCCCGTGTGCGCTTGTTATTTCCACCCCGGTGACCATCGTCAGTGGCCTCGCCGCAGCGGCGCGCAAAGGTATTCTGGTCAAGGGCGGCGTGTACCTGGAGGGCGGTTTCAAGCTCGACTATCTGGCCCTCGACAAGACCGGCACCCTCACCCACGGCAAACCGGTGCAGACCGATTACCTGTCCCTCGACCCGACCGCCGACGCCACGGCCCCGGCGATTGCCGCCGCGCTGGCCGGGCGTTCCGATCATCCGGTGTCGCTGGCCATCGCCAACGCGGCTGTGGATAAAGGTTTCGCGGCTCTGGTTGTGGACAACTTCGAAGCGCTGGCCGGCCGTGGGGTAAAAGGCGAGGTCAACGGTCAGGTCTACCATTTGGGCAACCACCGTCTGGTCGAAGAGCTGGGCCTGTGCTCGCCGCAACTGGAAGAAAAACTGTTCGCGCTGGAGAAACAGGGCAAGTCCGTGGTGCTGCTGCTCGACCGCTCCGGCCCGCTGGCGCTGTTCGCCGTGGCCGATACCGTCAAGGAAACCAGCCGCGAGGCGATCCGCCAATTGCACGAACTGGGCGTGAAAACCCTGATGCTCACCGGCGACAACGTCCACACCGCCCAGGCGATTGCGGCGCAGGTCGGGATCGATCAGGCCAAGGGCGACTTGCTGCCCACCGATAAACTGCAAGCCATCGAAGACCTGTATGCGCAGGGCCGTCGGGTCGGCATGGTCGGCGACGGCATCAACGATGCGCCGGCACTGGCTCGCGCCGAAATCGGTTTTGCGATGGCGGCGGCAGGCACCGACACGGCGATCGAAACCGCCGATGTCGCCCTGATGGACGACGATCTGCGCAAGATACCGGCGTTCATCAGCCTGTCGCGTCATACCGCCGCTATCCTGAAACAGAACATCGCACTGGCGCTGGTGATCAAAGCGATCTTTCTTGGGGTAACCTTCGCCGGGCTCGCCACCATGTGGATGGCGGTGTTTGCCGACATGGGCGTGAGCCTGCTGGTGGTGTTCAACGGTTTGCGCCTGCTGCGCAAATAGAGGAAGAGGGGCGGTTGTGCTGAGTGCCGAGCTGAAGGCTTTTTACATGGTGGCCCGCTTGGGCAGCATCACGCTGGCGGCGAAAAAGCTCGGCCTCAGCCAACCGACCGTGACCACCCAGATCCGCAATCTGGAAAGCCAGTACTCGGTTGAGCTGTTCTACCGTGGCGGCCGGCGTCTGAGTGTCAGCGACGAAGGCGCGCGGCTGTTGCCGATGGTCAAGGCGCTGTTGCAGCAGGAAGCCGATATCGAATTCTTCCTGCGCAACAGCGGCCAGGTCCAGGGCACGCTGCGCATCGCCGCCACCGCGCCGTATTACATCCTCGATCTGGTGAAGACCTTCCGCGAGCGCCTGCCGCAGGTGGAAGTGTCGGTGGAAATCGGCAACTCGCAGCAGGTGCTCGAAGCGCTGGAGGATTACCGGGTGGATGTCGCGGCATCCTCGCAGTTGCTCGACGATGCGCGGCTGATCCGTCGGGTGTTGGGCAGCGACCCGCTGGTGCTGGCGGTGCATCGCAATCATCCGCTGGCAGCGCACGAGCATGTGACGCTGAGCTCACTGGCCGGGCATACCCTGTTGATGCGTGAATCCGGCTCGACCACTCGGCGGCTCACCGAAGAATTGCTCGCCAGTGCAGGCGTCAGTTTCGGCCCGCTGCTGGAGATCGGCAGCCGTGAGTCGATCCGCGAAGCGGTGCTGCGCAACATCGGCATCAGCATCATCGCCCGCCAGGAAGTGCCGCACGATCCGCAGTTGCGGGTGCTGACCCTCGAAAATGCGCCGCAGATTCCCGAATACCTCTACTGCCTCAAGGAACGCAAGAACGCTCGCTTGCCGGCCGCGTTTCTCGGGCTGGCGCAGGAAATGTCCCCGGCTTGATCGTAATGATCGTTCCCACGCTCTGCGTGGGAATGCCTCATTGGACGCTCTGCGTTCGCTCTTGGGACGCGGAGCGTCCCGGGCTGCATTCCCACGCAGAGCGTGGGAACGATCCGCGATCCGCGGTGAACCAAAATCCCTGAATACCACTATCGGTCGATTTTGCCTTGTTGCCATATGACCGACGCATTACAACTCTAGGATTCGTCTCATCTGCTTGATGAGGCCTGTCCATGAACCCTGCAATCGCAACTGCCCTGACCAACCCCGGCGCACCGATGAAAGTGCGCGGCGTGCAGAAGCGCTTCGGCGCTTTCACGGCGCTGGATAACGTCTCCCTCGATGTCGCGGCCGGTGAGCTGGTGTGCCTGCTCGGCCCGTCGGGCTGTGGCAAGACCACTTTGTTGCGTTGTATCGCCGGTCTGGAGAAACAAGACAGCGGCGAGTTGTACCTCGGCGAGCGCGACGTTTCCCATCTCGCGCCGCAGGCTCGGGACTACGGCATTCTGTTCCAGTCCTACGCGCTGTTCCCCAATCTGACTGTCGAAGCGAACATTGCCTACGGCCTCGCCGGCAGCGGTCGCGATGAAGTGCGCCGTCGCATCGGTCAGATGCTGGAGCTGGTCGGCCTCACCGGCAGTGAGAAAAAGTACCCAGGCCAATTGTCCGGTGGCCAGCAGCAACGGGTGGCACTGGCCCGCGCCCTGGCTCCCGCGCCGTCGTTGCTGTTGCTCGACGAACCGATGTCGGCCCTCGACGCCCGGGTCCGCGAGCATCTGTGCACCGAGCTGCGCCAACTGCAACGCAACCTCGGCATCACCACCCTGATGGTTACCCACAATCAGGACGAAGCCATGCTGATGGCCGATCGCATCGCCGTGATGAACAACGGCAAGGTCGAGCAGTACGCCACCCCGCAGGAAATCTACAACCGCCCGGCCACACCTTTCGTGGCCGAGTTTGTCGGCCAGGGCAACTGGCTGCCGTTCCAGCGCAGCAGCGACAGCCACGCCAAGGTCGGCGGGATGAACCTGCGCCTGGCCGACGGCAGCGTCCATAGTCCGTCGGGCCGGTTGTTCTGCCGTCCGGAAGCGATCAACGTCAATCCGTTGGTGCACGAAGAAAACCTGTTCCCGGCCAAGGTTCGCGAGATCACCTTCCTCGGCAACCGCTGCCGCATGAGCTTCGAGCTCGATCAACTTCCCGGTCACGCCTTGCTCGCCGAACTGGCACCAGAAGCCATGCCACGCCTCGGCGCCCAGCAGATCATGGTCGCCTTGCCGCCACGCAGCCTGCAGGTGTTTGCCTGATGAACAGCAACCTCGCACTGCCGCTACCGCAAAAGCAGGCGCGGCAGGTGTCCGGGGCCGAGGTCGGCGACCGGATCTTCGTCCTCGGCGGCAAACTCCTGCTGTTGGTGCTGCTCGGTGTGGCGGTGCTGTTGCCATTGCTGGCGATCTTCTGGCGCGGCTTCAGCAGCGAAGCCGGGCAGGGCGGTGGCTGGCTCGCTGCGAAGGAACTGGTGACCAGCGACAATTTCCACTGGCTGCTCGGCAACAGCCTGAAAGTTTCCCTCAGCGTCGCTGCGATCGTCGTACCGCTGGCCTACCTGTTTGCCTACGCCTTGCAGCGCACGATGATTCCGGCAAAAGGCATCTGGCGCGGGGTTTCGCTGCTGCCGCTGATGGCACCTTCGATGTTGCCGGGGATCGCGCTGGTCTATCTGTTCGGCAATCAGGGGATGTTGCGCGGGCTGCTGTCGGACAACATCTACGGTTTCTGGGGCATTGTTCTGGGCGAGGTGATCTACACCTTCCCACACGCCTTGATGATTTTGCTGTCAGCCCTGTCGCTGGCGGATGCGCGATTGTTCGACGCTGCATCGAGCATGGGCGCCAGTCCTGCGAAAGCCTTCCGCAGCATCACCTGGCCGGCGACCCGTCAGGCTGTGTTCGCCGCGTTCTGTCTGGTGTTCACCCTGACCATCACCGACTTCGGTGTGCCGGTGGTGGTCGGTGGCGACTATCAGGTGCTGGCGCTGGAAGCCTACAAAGCGGTGGTCGGCCAGCAGCAATTCGGTCGCGGCGCGTTGATCGGCATGGTTCTGTTGCTGCCGGCACTGTTCAGCTTCGGCGTCGATGCCTGGCTGCGTCGGCGTCACGGTGATTCCATGAGCGGCCGCGCCCAGGTGTTCAAACCGGCGCCATCGAAGAAGCGCGATGCCTTTTATCTCAGCGTGGTCCTGCTGATCAGCGCCGCGTTGCTGCTGGTGTTCGGCATGGCGGTGTTCTCGTCGCTGGTGAAATTCTGGCCGTACAACCTGTCGTTGTCGCTCAACCACTATCAGTTCAACGAGACCGCTGGCGGTGGCTGGCTGGCCTACGGCAACAGTTTGAAGATGGCGCTGGGCACGGCGTTGATCGGCAGCATGCTGATCTTCACCGGCGCCTATCTGATGGAAAAGACCCGCAGCCAGCGCGGGCTGAATCTGACACTGCGCATGCTCAGTTTCGTACCGATGGCGGTGCCGGGGCTGGTGCTCGGTCTGGGTTACGTCTTCTTCTTCAACCTGACCGGCAACCCGCTGCACGTGTTGTACGGAACCATGACCCTGCTGATCGTCTGCACCATTGCTCACTATTTGACCACTGCGCAGATGACCGCCACCACCGCGCTGCGTCAGCTCGACGCCGAATTCGAAGCCGCCGCGCTGTCGCTGAAGGCGCCGCTTTACCGGCATTACCTGCGGGTCACCGTGCCGATCTGTCTGCCGGCGCTGCTGGACATCGTGCGCTACCTGTTCGTCTCGGCCATGACCACCGTGTCCGCCGCGATCTTCCTCTACAGCCCCGACACCCTCCTTGCGGCGGTGGCGGTGCTGAACATGGATGACGCCGGCAACGTCGGCGGCGCGGCGGCGATGTCGACCCTGATTCTGTTCACCTCGGCGGGCGTGTCCTTGCTGCTGGCGTGGGCTTCGCGCGGCTTGCTGCGCCGTTCCCAGGCCTGGCGGCAAACGGCGCCCGGTCACTGATCCACGACTTATCCCTATCGCCTCAACTCACCTACAGGAAAACGATCATGTTCAAGCCTATGGCCCTGGCCGCTGCTGTGCTCGCTGCTTTCAGCCTGAATGCCTTCGCGGCAAAAACCGAGTTGACGGTGTACACCGCCCTCGAAGCCGAGCAGTTGAAGTCCTACAAAGAGGCCTTCGAAAAGGCCAACCCGGACGTCGAGATCAAGTGGGTGCGCGACTCCACCGGGATAATCACCGCCAAACTGCTGGCCGAAAAGGATCGCCCGCAGGCTGACGCAGTGTGGGGCCTGGCGGCGTCGAGTCTGGCGATCCTCGATCAGCAAGGCATGCTGCAAAGCTATGCACCGAAGGATCTGGGCAAGATCGGCGCGAACTACCGCGACGCCGCCAACCCGCCAGCCTGGGTCGGCATGGACGTCTGGGCCGCAACCATTTGCTTCAACACCGTCGAGGCCGAAAAACAGGGCCTGACCAAACCGGTGAGCTGGCAGGATCTGACCAAGCCGGAGTACAAAGGCAAGATCGTGATGCCGAACCCGGCCTCGTCCGGCACTGGTTTTCTCGACGTCAGCGCCTGGCTGCAAACCTTCGGCGAGAAACAGGGCTGGGCTTACATGGACGGTCTGCACCAGAACATCGGCCAGTACGTTCACTCCGGTTCCAAGCCTTGCAAACTGGCGGCGGCGGGCGAATTCCCGATCGGGATTTCCTTCGAATACCCGGCCGTTCAGCTGAAGCGCCAAGGTGCACCGTTGGACATCATCCTGCCGAAGGAAGGCCTGGGCTGGGAGATCGAAGCGACTGCCGTGATCAAAGGCACGCCGCATGAGGAAGCTGCGAAGAAACTGGCCGACTTCTCCGCCAGCGCCCCGGCGATGGACCTGTACAAGGAAAACTTCGCCGTCCTCGCCCAGCCGGGCATCGCCAAGCCACAGACGGAGCTGCCGGCCGACTACGAGCAGCGCCTGATCAAGAACGACTTCGCCTGGGCCTCGAAGAACCGCGACGAGATCCTGACCGAATGGCGCAAGCGTTATGACGGCAAGTCCGAGAAAGTCGCTGCCAAGTAAATCTTCTTACCCGATCGTTCCCTGACGGAGCTTTGATCGTTCCCACGCTCCGCGTGGGAATGCAGCCAAGGACGCTCTGCGTCCTCTGTGACGCAGAGCGTCACGGTATTCATTCCCACGCAGAGCGTGGGAACGATCATTGAGGTAGCTACATGACACAACACAAAGACTTGCTGATCGTCGGCGCCGGCATCCTGGGCCTGTCCCACGCCTGGGCCGCCGCCCGGCGCGGTCTCAAGGTCACGGTTTTCGAACGCACTGCCACGCCACTCGGCGCGTCGGTGCGCAACTTCGGCCAGGCCCTGGTCACCGGCCAGCCACCGGGTCCGATGCTCGAACTGGCCAAGGCCACCCGCGACATCTGGGGCCAGTGGGCGCAGCTCGCCGGCCTGCAACTCAAGCGCAACGGCTCGTACCTGTTCGCCCGCACCGAGGCCGAAGAGCACTTGCTCGAAACCTTCTGCGCCGGGCGCGCCGTCGAGCACGACTACCGCGTCGAACTGCTGCGCGGTGCCGCGTTGCGCGATCTGTACGGCGGTCAGTTCAGCCATCACCGCGCCGCGCTGCACGGCTTGGACGATCAACAGCTGTATTCCCGGGAAGCGATTCCGGGGCTGATCGAATATCTGCGCCGCGAACTCAAGGTCGAGTTTCACTTCTCGACGCTGGTGCGCGACGTCGAGCCTGGGCGCCTGCACAGCACCGCCGGGATCTTCTCCGCCGAACAGATCATCGTCTGCTCCGGCCACGACTATCAGACCTTGCTGGCCGGGCCGATTGCCGCCCTCGACCCGCAAATCTGCCGCCTGCAAATGCTCCGCGTCCGGCCGCAGATCGACCTGAACTTGCAACACGCCTTGCTCACCGGCCTCAGTTGCGTGCATTACGGCGCTTTCGCTGACCTGCCGGAAGCATCGGCAGTTCAGGCGCAAATCCTGCGCGAACAACCGCACTTGCAGGCAAACGGCATTCATCTGCTGATCAGCCCGACGCCGTATGGCGAACTGATCATTGGCGATTCTCACCATTACGGCAGCGATCCATCGCCGTTCAACGCCGAGCAGGTCGATGACTGGATGCTCGAACTGGCCGAGCACACCCTCGGTTGCAAGGTGCAAGTGGTCGAGCGCTGGCAGGGTGTCTATGGTGCCCGGGGGCCGGGGCCGTTTTCATTCCTGCGTCCGGCGCCGGGGCTGAGTGTGGCGCTGATGCACAGCGGCGTCGGCATGAGCGTCGGCCCGGCCATGGCCGAGCGCAATGTCGCACAGCTTTTTGGAGAGAACTGATGTTGAGTCACGAACAAGTCATCGACCGGGTGTTCGGCCTCTATGAGCGCTTCGGCGCCAGCGACTACATCGGCGAACCGGTGTCGCAGATCGAGCACATGTCCCAGGCAGCGCAACTGGCCATCGCCGAAGGCTTCGACGACGAAGTGGTGCTCGCCGCGTTCTTCCACGACATCGGTCATTTGTGTGCCGTAGGCGCAGAGAACATGGGCGGTTACGGCGTGGTCAGCCACGAACGCCTCGGCGCGGACTATTTGCGTGAGGCTGGCTTCAGCGAACGCATGGCGCGGCTGGTGGAGTATCACGTCCAGGCCAAGCGTTATCTGACGCTCCGGGAGCCAGGCTATTTCGCGCGGTTGAGCGAAGCCAGCCGCCGCACCCTGGACTATCAGGGCGGAGTGATGACCGAGGCCGAGGCCGATGCGTTCGAGCAGGATCCGTTGTGCGCCGTCAGTCTGCGGATGCGCCAGTGGGATGAGCTGGCGAAGGAAATAGCGGTGCCGGTGATGGATCTTGCGGTGTTGAAGGATAAGGCCTTCACGTTGCTGTCCCGCGAGGCGCGCTGAAGCTTCTTACGCCAATCCGGGAAACAGTGCATGGCGTGTATTGCCCCTTCGGCCCAGACTGGTCTTTTTGCCGACGGAGCGCACGGATGCGTTTTTTGAAAGTGATTGCCCGGGATCGATCCGGCAGCGGCGCAGGGGACACTGTCCAGTTGCGCTTTCATGACAGCGAACAGGATTGGCGCGAAGCCTCTGCCCGTGAAGTCGCGCAACTGCGCAGCTTCACCCGAACCTATCTGAAATGTGCCTGGTTCAACGCGGCCGATGAGGACACGCGGCATCTGCGGATCTTCGCTCTGAACCCCGGCCGCGATGGAACGCCGGAATCAGTGAGGCTGCACTTTCATAAGGGCGAAACCATCGCTTACAAGGCCGCCGTCCACGACCTGGATAACGATGGCGGTTTCGAGGTTGTCCTGTGTTCGGACGTCGACAACGACGGGCGCGCCAATCGCACCGATCGCAGCCGGGTGACGGCGCTGGTCAAACAGTTCCTCAAGCTCGGCTGGTTCTAGAGTTCGAGGACTTTGCTCACCAGTTCATCGATCTGTTCCTGACGCTGGGCCTGATTCAGTTTCGGATGCGGGTTGAGCGACGACCATTGCGGGTGGGCCCGGGCGATGTTCAGCGCCTCCGGCAACTTGCCCTCGCGCCAGGTCTTGTCTTGCGGCGTCGCCACCTGAATGCTGTCCAGCGCCGCATGGCCGCGGGCATTCAGCGCTTGCAGCAGTTGCCGCTGACGCAGGGCCAGCAGGCGCAGCACGTTGTCGTCGACTGTCAGTTCCCGCTGCCCTTTGATCTTGCCCAGCAGGCGATTGCCATAGCTGCGGGCGGTTTGCAGGGCGCCGCCGGCAATGGCACCGGCCAGAGCGGCGGCGCCGAGGGTGATGCCGCCGACCAGCAAGTCCACACCCGCACCGGCGGCTGCACCGGCGGCAATCCCGCCGCCGACTCGCACGCCAAGCTGCTTAAGGGTTTCCGGGTTGAACAGGTCATCGCCCCAACGCCCGTCGAGCAGCGGCAGATCACTGGCGGCGGCGTCCTGCGGGCGGAAGGCGTAGAGCTTGAGCAGCGCTTCGACGCAGCGTTGTTCCCGCTGGCGCACGGCTTTGCGCAGTTCACTGATGGCCTGTTGTTCCTGTTCGGCGTTGCTCGCCACACTGCGTCGGCACGCGGCGCAGTCGATCAACAGTTCGGCGATCAAGCGTGCGGCGCTTTGCTCGCGGGCGAGGCGCTGGGCCTGTTGATCGGCGATCAGCCGTTCCAGTTGTGGGCGGGCGTTTTCCAGCAACAGTGCGAGGCTTTCATACAGCCGCCGCTCGCCATCTTCCGGCGGGGCGACGCTGTCGAAACGCACCAGCGCGTGCAGTCCCAGACGCGCCAGTGCTTCGCGCCAGTCCGGCTCGCGGTGGTTGGCGCTGCTGACGAAATTCAGCACCGGCAGCAACGGTTTGCCGCAACTGGCCAGCACTTCCAGTTCGTCGCGGTACTTGGCCAGCACCGGTTCGCGTGCATCGATCACATACAGGCCGGCGTCGGAATCAAGCAGTTGCCGCAGGACTTTGGCTTCCTGTTCGAAACGCTGGCGCGCCTCGCTGCCGTCGAGAAACCGCGCCAGCCGTGCCGGGCCGTCGAGGCGTTCGCCGGGGCGTTCCAGACGCTCGAGAAAATCCAGCAGGGCGATGGCATCTTCCAGACCGGGCGTGTCGTAGAGGTCGAGCAACGGCTCGCCATCCACCGACAACCGCGCGCCTTCGACATGCCGCGTGGTGCTCGGGCGATGGGAGACTTCGCCGAAGCCGACGTCGCGGGTCAGGGTGCGCAGCAGCGAAGTCTTGCCGACGTTGGTGTGGCCGACCACCGCCAGTTTCAGCGGCGCTTTCCAGGCATCAGTCATGTCCGTGCTCCAGCCAGTTCAACGGGGCGCAATCGGCGAACGGCAGTTCCAGCTGATGCAATGCCACGTGCCAGTCACCGAGGCGTTCGGCGTCCAGCGCTTGTCCTTGCGGCGCTTGCAACAGCCAGACACGGGTTGCGGCGGCGTTGCGCGCCAGCTCGGCAATCAGCGCCAGGCTGCCGCGATCCGGCGAACGCCGTGGGTCGCAGGCAATCGCGAGGCGCGCCGGCGGGAAGCGGCTGAGCTGTTCGAGCAGTTTGTTGCGCGATTCACGGCTGTCGAGGATGCCGGCGTTGCTGACGTTTTTCGGCAGCGTCGGCGGCCATGAGTGTTGGTCATCGAGTTCGATTGCCACCAGCAGCGCGCCGTCGCTGGCGTGTTCGCCCACGGTGCTTTCGACGCGGTGCAATTGCGCAGGCTCCGGGTCGGTGATGCCGAGGCGTTCGCTGGTCGGCATCAGGCGTTCGCGCAGTTGGGCGTAGCCGGGCAGGTTCAGGTCCAGGCGCAACGCAGCCTTGCCGCTGTTCCAGCGCCAGAAGCAAAAAAGCGCCAACAGCAGGCGCGGCAGCACGCCGTACACCACCAGCACGCCGACCAGCCAGGTCGCCCAGGCCTGACGGGCGCTTTCGATGTTCAGCGCGGTGTCGCCGCTGGCGCGGATCATTTCGACTGTGGGCACGTTAAAGCCCAGCAGCGCCGGCAATGCGCCGAGGGCCTGGGTCATGTTGATGAACGTGTCGGCACTGAGAATCGTGGTTTCCCAGACGAAGCCGTAGCGCCGGGTCGCCATCAGCGTCAGCAGCAAAAACAGCGCGCTGACCATCGCCAGCAACCACAGGCCATTGACCAGCGTACCGAGTGCCCAGCGATTGAGTTTCTGGCGTTGCAGCATCAGCAGCAGGGCCGGCGCCAGTTGCGCCGCCTTGGCATCGCGGGCGAGTTTTTCACTGAGCCACAGCCACAAGCGGCCGAGGGTGGCGCCATGTTCGCCAGCGAAGATCAGCCCCAGCGCCCAGCTCAACAGCAGAATCAGGTTCAGCCCGAGCAGACTGCCCAGGGCCCAGAACACATTGACCGGCGTCTGGCCCAGTGCGGCGAAGGCCAGCCCTGCGCCGCTCAGTACCGCGAAGATCGCCAGCAGCACCAGCGCCAGACGCGCGCCTTGCAGCCAGTGCTTGAGCGCGGCGGTCAGGCCGTCGCGCTCGGCCAGCCACAGGGCGCGGCGCTGAATGCGTCCCGGCAGATCGCCGCCGGCCGCGCGGGCCAGGCGATTGGCTTCCAGATCGTCCAGCGGGCCTGCGTGTTCTTCGCGCAGGCGCACGGTTTCGGTGAGCCAGAGGTTTTGCAGTGAAGTCAGTTCAGTCACGCGGCATCCCGTTGCTTGATTGAGCCGTGAGCATAACCGCTGTGGCGCTTATCGGGGTAAGGGCGGCTCTGGTATCCTCGCCGGCATGACTAAATCACTCCCCCTCAGCCTGATCGCAGCCCTCGGTGAAAACCGTGTGATCGGCGTCGACAACAGCATGCCCTGGCACCTGCCGGGGGACTTCAAATACTTCAAGGCCACGACGCTCGGCAAGCCGATCATCATGGGCCGCAAGACCTGGGACTCGCTGGGTCGTCCGCTGCCTGGGCGCTTGAACATCGTGGTCAGCCGTCAGGCCGGTCTGGTACTGGAAGGCGCGGAAGTCTATCCGTCGCTGGAAGCCGCGGTGGTTCGCGCCGAAGCGTGGGCGAAAGAGCAGGGCGTCGACGAGTTGATGCTGATTGGCGGGGCGCAGTTGTATGCGCAGGGGCTGGCGCAGGCGGATCGTCTGTATCTGACTCGCGTGGCACTGAGCCCGGAAGGGGATGCGTGGTTTCCGGAGTTCGATCTGAACCAGTGGACGCTGGTGTCGAACGTGCCGAATCCGGCTGAAGGCGACAAACCGGCTTACAATTTCGAAGTCTGGGAAAGAAGATAGCTACAAGCTTCGAGCTGCAAGCCGCAAGTAAAAGCTGGAATGCTCTTCTTGCAGCTTGCAGCTTGCAGCTTGCTAGCTCGCTAGCTCCGCATGCTCATCGGCATCCAGCAGGGCCTTGTCGGTCTGCTGCATCACCTGGCTGGTAATCGCACCGGCCGTGATCGAACCACTCACGTTCAGCGCCGTACGGCCCATGTCGATCAGCGGCTCGACCGAAATCAGCAACGCCACCAGCGAAACCGGCAAGCCCATGGCCGGCAGCACGATCAGCGCAGCGAAGGTCGCACCGCCACCCACGCCCGCCACACCGGCCGAACTCAAGGTCACGATCGCCACCAGCGTCGCGATCCACAGCGGATCCAGCGGGTTGATGCCGACGGTTGGCGCAACCATCACCGCCAACATTGCCGGGTACAGACCGGCGCAACCGTTCTGACCGATGGTCGCACCGAACGAAGCGGCGAAGCTTGCCACCGATTGCGGAATGCCCAGACGACGGGTCTGCGCTTCGATGCTCAGCGGGATGCTCGCCGCACTGGAGCGGCTGGTGAACGCGAAGGTCAGCACCGGCCAGATCTTGCGGAAGAAACGCAGCGGATTGATCCCGGCGGCCGATACCAGCAAGCCATGCACCACGAACATCAGGCCCAGGCCGAGGTACGACACCACCACGAAACTGCCGAGCTTGATGATGTCCTGCAGGTTGGAACCGGCGACCACTTTGGTCATCAGCGCCAGCACGCCGTACGGGGTCAGCTTCATCACCAGACGCACCAGACGCATCACCCAGGCTTGCAGGGTGTCGATGGCGTTGATCACTTTCTGACCTTTCTCGACGTCATCCTTGAGCAGTTGCAGCGCGGCAACCCCCAGGAACGCGGCGAAGATCACCACGCTGATGATCGAGGTCGGTTTGGCCCGCGCCAGGTCGGCGAACGGGTTCTGCGGGATGAACGACAACAGCAGTTGCGGCACATTCAGGTCGGCGACCTTGCCGGCGTAGTCGGTCTGAATGGTTTGCAGACGGGCCATTTCCTGAGTGCCGGCGACCAGGCCTTCGGCGGTCAGGCCGAACAGGTTGGTCAGGCCGATGCCGATCACCGCCGCAATCGCGGTGGTGAACAGCAGCGTGCCGATGGTCAGGAAGCTGATCTTGCCCAGCGAAGAAGCGTTGTGCAGACGGGCCACGGCGCTGAGGATCGAGGCGAATACCAGCGGGATCACGATCATTTGCAGCAGTTGCACGTAACCGTTGCCGACCAGATCGAACCAGCCGATCGAGGCTTTCAGTACCGGGTTGCCGGCACCGTAAATCGTGTGCAGCGCGACACCGAATGCCACGCCCAGCACCAGCGCGAGCAGGACTTTTTTCGCCAGGCTCCACGAAGTGTGGCGGGTTTGCGCCAGGCCGAAGAGCAGGGCGAGGAACACCAGCAGGTTGAGAATCAGGGGCAGATTCATGAGGACTCCAGAAAAGACTGTGCCAACAGCCTTCCGGGGCTGCTGCGAACCGGCAAGCCTAACAGTTTGATTTGCAATGATTTAATACCGAAATCAGAGGTCGTCCGTCGTTTTTGGAATAAGCGGGTGTCGCTCTCGGGGATGCAGCTGGCGCGAAACGGACGTGGACGGTCGCTGACAGACGAGGACTGTCACACATATTTGTTAGCGTCGATTTCTTTGACCCAGGGAGAAAGCGCCAATGAAGTTCACACCGAAATTTCTGGCTGTCGCACTGACTGTGGGGATGGGCCTGGCCACTCAGGCATTCGCCACCGACCTGAAACACTGGCCGGCGGATCAGGCCAAGGCATTGGACGCGATGATCGCTGCCAACGCCAACAAGGGTAACTACGCGGTGTTCGACATGGACAACACCAGTTACCGCTACGACCTCGAAGAGTCGTTGCTGCCGTTCATGGAAAACAAGGGCCTGATCACCCGCGACAAGCTCGACCCTTCCCTGAAACTGATGCCGTTCAAGGACACCGCCGACCACAAGGAAAGCCTGTTCAGCTATTACTACCGCCTCTGCGAAGTCGACGACATGGTCTGCTATCCATGGGTGGCTCAGGTGTTTTCCGGCTTCACCCTCAAGGAACTCAAGGGCTACGTCGATGAGCTGATGGCCTCGGGCAAACCGGTGCCGGCGACCTATTACGAAGGTGACGTGGTCAAGAATCTGGATGTGAATCCGCCGAAGATCTTCACTGGCCAGAAAGAGCTGTACAACAAGCTGATGGAGAACGGCATCGAGGTCTACGTGATGACCGCCGCCTCCGAAGAACTGGTGCGGATGGTCGCGGCCGATCCGAAGTATGGCTACAACGTCAAACCGCAGAATGTGATCGGCGTGACCACGTTGCTGAAGAACCGCGAGACCGGCGAGCTGACCACCGCGCGCAAGCAGATCACCGCCGGCAAGTATGACGAGAAAGCCAACCTCGGCCTCGAACTGACCCCATACCTGTGGACCCCGGCGACCTGGATGGCCGGCAAGCACGCGGCGATCCTGACCTACATCGACGAATGGAAAAAACCGGTACTGGTGGGTGGCGACACCCCGACCAGCGACGGCTACATGCTGTTCCACGATGTGGACGTGGCCAAGGGCGGCATTCACCTGTGGGTCAACCGCAAGGACAAATACATGACCCAGATTCAGGGCATGATGGCCAAGCATGCGGCGGCCCAGGCGAAAGAAGGTTTGCCGGTGACGGCGGACAAGAACTGGGTGATCGTGAAGCCGGAAGAAATCCAGTAATTGCTACGGTGATCGCTCTCGAGCAGAGCGCGATGATCGTTCCCACGCTCCGCGTGGGAATGCAGCCCGTGACGCTCCGCGTCACTGGACGCAGAGCGTCCCTTGAGGCATTCCCACGCGGGAGCGTGGGAACGATCAAACGATCAAACTGAAGGCAAAAAAATGCCCCGCACTTGGCGGGGCATTTTTGTTTCTGCGATTTGACGCTTACAGCCCGTCGAGCATCGCCTTGTTGCGCACCGCACCCTTGTCGGCGCTAGTCGCCAGCAAGGCGTAGGCTTTGAGGGCGGTGGTCACTTTGCGTGGACGCTGTTCGACCGGTTTCCAGCCTTTCTTGTCCTGCTCGACCCGGCGGGCTGCCAGTTCTTCGTCGCTGATCAACAGGTTGATCGAGCGGTTCGGAATGTCGATCAGCACCTTGTCGCCGTCCTGTACCAGACCGATCGCGCCGCCGGCCGCAGCCTCTGGCGAAGCGTGGCCGATGGACAGACCGGAAGTACCGCCGGAGAAACGGCCGTCGGTCAGCAGGGCGCAGGCTTTGCCCAGGCCTTTGGATTTCAGGTATGAGGTCGGGTAAAGCATTTCCTGCATGCCCGGGCCGCCTTTCGGGCCTTCGTAGCGAATGATGACGATGTCGCCTTCCTTCACTTCGTCGGCGAGGATGCCACGTACCGCGCTGTCCTGGCTTTCGAAGATCTTCGCGTTGCCCTCGAACACATGGATCGACTCGTCGACGCCGGCGGTTTTCACCACGCAGCCGTCCAGGGCGATGTTGCCGTACAGCACGGCCAGGCCACCTTCTTTCGAATAGGCGTGTTCGAAGCTGCGGATGCAGCCGTTTTCACGGTCGTCGTCCAGGGTTTCCCAGCGGGTTGACTGGCTGAACGCGGTTTGCGTCGGAATGCCCGCCGGGCCTGCCTTGAAGAAATGGTGCACGGCTTCATCGTCGGTCTGGGTGATGTCCCACTTGGCGATGGCTTCTTCCATGCTGCGGCTGTGCACGGTCGGCAGGTCGGTGTGCAGCAGGCCGCCACGGGCCAGCGAACCGAGGATGCTGAAGATGCCGCCGGCGCGGTGCACGTCTTCCATGTGGTACTTCTGGATGTTCGGCGCGACCTTGCACAATTGCGGCACCTTGCGCGACAGACGATCGATGTCACGCAGGTCGAAGTCGATCTCGGCTTCCTGGGCAGCAGCCAGCAAGTGCAGGATGGTGTTGGTCGAACCGCCCATGGCGATGTCGAGCATCATCGCGTTCTCGAACGCCTTGAAGTTGGCGATGTTGCGCGGCAGTACCGACTCGTCGTTCTCGCCGTAGTAGCGTTTGCACAGCTCGACGATGGTACGGCCGGCCTGCAGGAACAGCTGTTCGCGGTCGCTGTGGGTGGCCAGGGTCGAACCGTTGCCCGGCAATGCGAGGCCCAGGGCTTCGGTCAGGCAGTTCATCGAGTTGGCGGTGAACATGCCGGAGCACGAACCGCAGGTCGGGCAGGCGCTGCGCTCGTACTCGGCAACCTTCTCGTCAGAAGCGCTGGAGTCGGCGGCAATCACCATGGCGTCGACGAGGTCGAGACCGTGGCTGGCCAGTTTGGTCTTGCCGGCTTCCATCGGGCCGCCGGAGACGAAGATCACCGGGATGTTCAGGCGCAGAGCGGCCATCAGCATGCCCGGGGTGATCTTGTCGCAGTTCGAGATGCAGACGATGGCGTCGGCGCAGTGGGCGTTGACCATGTACTCGACGGAGTCGGCGATGATCTCGCGGCTCGGCAGCGAATAGAGCATGCCGTCGTGGCCCATGGCGATGCCGTCGTCCACGGCGATGGTGTTGAATTCTTTGGCAACGCCGCCAGCGCGTTCGATCTCGCGGGCAACCAGTTGGCCCAGGTCCTTCAGGTGCACATGGCCCGGTACGAACTGGGTGAAGGAGTTGGCAATGGCGATGATCGGCTTCTTGAAGTCGTCATCTTTCATCCCGGTGGCGCGCCACAGTGCGCGGGCGCCGGCCATGTTGCGGCCGTGGGTGGATGTTTTCGAGCGGTAATCTGGCATGGAGCACTCCGGGCGGCTAATCAGGTATCAAAAGGGAGTGAGCTTCTATTGACGTCTGGAACACTCAGAAATGGCCGTGTGTCCTTGATGTTGCCGATGACGTTGCGGGATCGCCGCTGGTCTCAGCCTGAGCTCATAAACCCGCCGGGGATGAATGGCGATGAATCTCGCGATTCTACACCGCTGGCGTCAGGAGGGAATGGCGCAAAGCGTTGTTCCAGTGCTGACGAAGCGTGCGGGATGACGACCGGCAGGATTAATCGCTGTCCGGTTGCCCCACCAGATCGTTGCGCCGACTGATCCGCGCGTTCAACGCCAGTGCCACCCCGCTGAGTATCACGAAGCTGTAGCCCAGCGTGGATTGCAGATTGGTGGGGCTCAGGCTGATCAAGGCACTGATCAAGCCTCCGCAGATGAAAATGATCGTGCTGCCGGCCGAGGCCGAGGTGCCGGCGTTTTCCGGAAACAGACTCATGGCCCGGGACGTGGCCGCCGGCCGGGCAATGGTGGTGCCGGCGGTACAGATCAGCATCGGGATCAGCACGGTCGCCGGAGCCAGTGCAAAGCTTGACGACAGGTACACCAGGGTCACGCCGGCGAACAGGATCAGACTCAAGCCGACGACCATCTGCTGGCCGCTGTTGATGCGCCTGCTCAGCACGCTGGCGAGGATACCCCCGGTGACGTAAGCCGCACCGTAGATCAGCAGGATCAACGAAAATTCGTAAGCGGACAGTTGCAGCCGATCCATGAAGATCAGCGGCGAGATCACGATGAATGAAAAGTGGCAGGCGAACGCAAATGCCGAAATCAGCCAGTAGCCGACGAAGTCGAAATCTCCCAGAACCTGTCGATAGGCCGTGAGGAAGTTCGTCCGGGTGCCACTGGCGGTCGGTCGGGTGTTCTCCAGAAACAGCCAGGCCTTGAGCAGTACTGCGGCTGATAATGCGATGAACACCCAGAAACTGCCGCGCCAGCCCAGTGTCGCCTGAAGAAAGGTGCCAGCCAGCGGCGAAACCGAGATGAAAATCCCGCCGGCGGTGACCATTAAAATCCGTAGGCGGTCACGTTCTTCGCCTTCGAACAGGTCCTGCACCAGCGCCTGTGACAGCACGAAGCAACCGCACCCCAGCGCCTGCACCACCCGAAAAATCAGAAACAGCGAATAGTCCGAGGTCATCACGCACCCGAGGGCACCGAGTATGGAAACGCTCATGCCGGCGAGCAGCAGCCCCTTGCGGCCGATCACATCCGACAGCGGCCCGATCAGCAACTGGGCGAAGGCAATCCCGACCGCAAACAGGCTGATCGACAGGGCGATGTCCGCCGGGGTGCGGCGAAAGTGTTCGGCCAGGGCCGGAAACGAGGGCAGCAGGACATCCAGTGGAAAGACGCCGAGCAACACCATTGCCAGCAAAAGACTGACAGCCCCGCGCCGCTGTCGTCGGGTCACCATAGATTGTCCTTCATCCATCGATCAGTCCTGCCCTGGCAAATAGTGTCTGGTTTTGAGGTTCGGCGAAAAAACCGGCTTTTTTCAGTGCGCTCAATGTGGCGAGGCTGCCAGCTCGCGCTCGTTGCCGACTGGCCTGGGTCGTTGTCATCGTGCCGAGAATGTCTCTCACCGTGGTGTTTGCAATGCCCGCGCCACCGAGGCTTTCCTGCAGCCAGTGCTCATCCACTTCGAAGAAGATTTGCAGAATGTCGAGCAAGGTCGTCGCGGCAAACGTTCGCTGTCGCGGATTCAAGTGCAGCCAGAGGTAGTGAAACACTTCGGTGAAATAGCGGCTGTGGCGCGCTTCGTCGGTGAGGTGATCGCGCAACATGTCGTTGACGCCGGACACCAGACTGTCGCGGCAGACATCCAGCAGTTCACGGGCAATGATGGTTTCCGAGACGAAACCCAGAAGAAAGCACGCCAGTGGCCGTTGCTCCTGACTGGTGCGAGCTATCAGCAGGTTCATCCGGGTGATCCGTCTGGGCATCACCGGGCGCCCGGTGATGGCGTAGAGGCTGGCGATCTGCTCGGCCACCTGACTGGAAAACAGGGCGTGGTAGCCCTCGTCGGTGTAGAGCTGGAGCGCGGCGGTTTTCATCGGCGCCGGCACCGCGACGGGCAGCTCGCCGTGGACGATGGTTTCGACGGCGCGATTGACGATCCGGTGTTCGAGCAGCGTGGTGTAGTCGAGAAAATGCACCAGATGTCGGGCCGTAAGTCGATGCAGCATCGAACGGCCCGCCGCTTCGATGGCTGGATGGGCCAGATACGGCAGGAACGCCGGCGGAAACCAGTGCCGGGTCTCCAGTTGTTCCTGCACGTTGTCCGGCAAGCGGTAATCGTGAGGACTGGTGCGAACCGAGGCGCGGCTGTTCCAGTCGCTCAGGGTGAACTGAAAGACCGGCTCCGGGGCGAGGGCGTTCATGGCTGTGCCTCACGCAACAGGTCGCGCATTTCCTCACACATCGCCTGGCCGTCGCTTTCCCCGCAACCGACAAAGAACAAGGGTTGTTCCGCACTGTTCTCGAGCTTCAGCAACGCTTCGACCTGCTCATCGGAAAACGCGCCTGTGAGCCAGGTATTCATGCCGAGCGCTGTCGCCACCAGTTGAAACGTCTGCGAAAGGTGCCCGGCTTCGACGAACGCCATTCGATAGGCGCGCGAATGCGGGTATTTCCACCAGAGCCGGTCGAAGCGGGCGGTGATGAACAGGCCCAATGGCAGGTTGTTGATGAAGTGCTGGCCCCCCAGCAGATTGCCAAATTCGCTGTCGGGCAAGGGACTGATAAAGCTCAAGGCGTGTTCGGCAGGGTGGTAGGCATACGCGCCAGGCGCCAAAGCGTCGACGTTCTGCACCAGCACGAACCCGGCGCAGGCATTGAGGCCGCCTCCGGAAGGGCTGCTGCGTCGCGCCCCAAGGCCGTCGGCGATGCTGTCGTCGCGGTCGGCTTCGCGTTCTCGCAGGTAACCGAGTGACAGGTAAAGCAAGGTGCCGACATCGTCCAGCGAAACGGCGGCACCGGTGAAGGAGCGGCAGGTTTTTCGCCGGGTCAGTGAGTTCAACAGGCTGTCGTCATTCAGTGCCAGCGGTTCGGGCAGTGCGATAAGTGCGTTCGGACCGGTATCCACAGGGGCATCGGCCGGCGGTGGAATGGTAAGCACTGTGTTGCAGTGTTCCAGGTACTGCCGAGACCATTCCTGAATATTTCGGGGAGTGTGTTCGCAGGGGATATCCCGGGTCCCGATATGGTAGATCCTGGACAGTTCATCCCAGCCCCAGGCAGGCGCCGGGATTTTATAAGAAGTCAGTATTCCTGCATTTAAAAGCTGCGTATCTATTATGTTGTTGTTGTCGTATAAGTCAGGGTTGTGAACAAGTTGCGCCAGTCGGGAAGCGTACTCAAGATCAAGTTCATGTTGAGCATGGTCTTTGTAATTCCAGACTATCTGGCCGGGCGTTCGGGGCAATATGAATAAATAAGGGTTTATATGCATGTTGGATCGCGCTGCTCTGGACAGGTAAATTCTCAGAGGCGCTGGGTAGCCGGCTATACCCAGCGCCAACCTTACTTAACGAGCTTTAGGTGCGACCAGAAAAGCCAGGTTTGCGAGGGTGCGGGATTCCAGAGTAATTGCTTTCATGATTGAACTCCTTGTTCATTTTGCTTCGTGGTTAGTTGGTGCCACCTTCGTGGTGACGACTTAATAATAGTTTGTAATGGATTAATCGCAAGCAAATATTAAGTAGGAATAATCCAGTAATTCTGTCGGAGTGATCTTTGGTATAGGGGTGAGTGTGTAAGTTAAATTCCGTAAATAAAATATTTAAGGAAATTTCCTGCGCGTCGGCAGGACGATAAATGTAGGAAAGTTCAGGACAAAAAGAAGGGGGGGCCCGTGGGCCCCCCTTCCGATAGCGTCAAAGCCTTGCGTCTGTCAGCTGTTCGGCAGCAGGCGGCAGGTGATGCTCTTGATGTAGCGGGTTTCCGGGATGGCCGGGTGTACCGGGTGATCCGGGCCCTGACCGCCACGCTCCAGCAGCTGAATGTTGCGGTCCAGGTGACGGGCGCTGGTCAGCAGGATGTTCTGCAGGTCGTCTTCCGGCAGGTGCATCGAGCACGAAGCGCTGAACAGGATGCCGTCCTTGTTGAGCAGGCGCATGGCTTGCTCGTTCAGGCGGCGGTAGGCGCCTTCACCGTTTTTCAGGTCTTTCTTGCGCTTGATGAATGCAGGCGGGTCGGCAACGATCACGTCGAAGCGCTCTTCGCTGGCCTTGAGTTCTTTCAGGGCTTCGAAGACGTCGCCTTCGATGCAGGTCATCTTGTCTGCAAAACCGTTCAGCGCAGCATTGCGCTCAACACCATCGAGGGCGAAGCCCGAGGCGTCGACGCAGAACACTTCGCTGGCGCCGAACGCAGCGGCCTGCACGCCCCAGCCACCGATGTAGCTGTACAGGTCCAGCACGCGTTTGCCTTTGGCGTAAGGGGCCAGGCGCGCGCGGTTCATGCGGTGATCGTAGAACCAGCCGGTTTTCTGACCTTGAACCACTGGCGCTTCGAATTTCACGCCGTTCTCTTCCAGAGCCACCCACTCCGGCACCACGCCGAATACGGTTTCGGTGTAACGCTCGAGGCCTTCGGCATCGCGGGCGGCGGAGTCGTTCTTGAACAGGATGCCGCTTGGCTTGAGCACTTGGGTCAGCGCCGCGATCACGTCATCTTTATGGGTTTCCATGGTCGCCGAGGCGAGCTGGACCACGAGGATGTCGCCGAAACGGTCGACCACCAGGCCTGGCAGCAGATCGGAATCGCCGTAGACCAGACGATAGAACGGCTTGTCGAACAGGCGCTCGCGCAGCGACAGGGCCACGTTCAAGCGATGCACCAGCAGCGACTTGTCCAGCGCCAGCTTGATGTCGCGCGACAGCAGGCGCGCGCAGATCAGGTTGTTCGGGCTCATCGCAACGATGCCCAGCGGCTTGCCGCCGGCGGCTTCGAGAATCGCCTGGTCGCCGGCCTTGAAGCCGTGCAACGGGGTCGCGGCCACGTCGATTTCGTTGCTGTAGATCCACAGGTGACCGGCGCGCAGGCGACGGTCGGCGTTGGCTTTGAGGCGCAAGCTAGGCAGGGACATGACGTCGCTCCGGAAAAAAGAGCGGGAGTATACCGTGTTGCGTCTTATGCCGGGTTTGTCGTGCGATGAAACGCGGCTGACCTCATCACGAGCAGGCCCGCCCCGTATCCACGCGCTTATGCCCTATGCCGACAGCGCGTCAATCAGCGCATTGCTGAACGCCGGAATATCATCCGGTTGGCGGCTGCTGATCAGGTGGCCGTCTTTTACTACCTCCTGATCAACCCAGTTCGCCCCCGCATTGACCAGATCGTCCTTGACCGTCTTGTAGCTGGTCATGGTCTTGCCATTGACCAGTCCTGCCGAAATCAACAGCCAGCTGCCATGGCAGATCACCGCGATCGGCTTGCCGGCGGAGGCACCGGTCTTGACCAGGTGCTGGGCGTCCTGGTCGATGCGGATGGTGTCAGAGTTCTGCACACCGCCGGGGAGTACCACGGCGTCGTATTGATCGATGCTTGCGCCCTGGAAGGTCTGGTCGACCTTGAAGTCGTCCGCCGGTTTGTCATGGTTCCAGCCTTTGACCTTGCCGGCTTCGGCAGAAAGGATGTCGACCTGCGCGCCAGCCTGCTCCAGTGCCTGTTTCGGGCCGGTCAGCTCGACCTGCTCGAATCCATCGGTTACCAGAAAAGCGACGCGCTTGCCGCTGAGAGAAGTGGCCATCGATAAGCTCCTGAGTCTGTTGAAATGACTGCCCGAGGCAGACAGTGATCTGTTCCGGGCGCTACAGATTCCGAAGGCTTGTGAAGAATGAAAGTTCCAGGGAATTGCCCACTGGTGTGTTGTCGGTAGGTTTTTAGGGGTTAGAATCGCCGCCTGTCCCAGAGTGTGTACTTATGTCCCAAGAGCTGACCACCGAACAGATTCAACAGTCCCTGCAGGGCATCAGTGTGCCCGCGCAGCCGCAGATCATGGTGGATCTGCAAATGGAGCAGTACATGCCCGACCCGGATCTGGAGACGATCGCCAAGCTGATCTCCCAGGATCCCGGCCTGTCCGGCTCGCTGCTGAAAATCGTCAATTCGCCCTATTACGGCCTGAGCAACAAGATCACTTCGATCAAGCGCGCGGTGAACCTGCTGGGCAGCCGCTCGATCATCAATCTGATCAACGCGATGTCGATCAAGGGCGAGATGAACGACGACACCATCGTCACTCTCAACCGATTCTGGGATACCGCCCAGGACGTGGCCATGACCTGCCTGACTCTTGCCAAGCGTGTCGGCACCGAGGCGAGCGACGAAGCTTACGCCCTGGGCCTGTTCCATGACTGCGGCGTGCCGCTGATGCTTCAGCGTTTCCCGGACTACATGACGACGCTCGAAACGGCTTACGCCAACGCGGGTGCCGAGCGCCGGGTCGTGGACACCGAGAACGATGTCTACAACACCAACCACTCGGTGGTCGGTTATTACACCGCCAAGTCCTGGCGCTTGCCGGAGCATGTCAGCGCGGCCATCGCCAACCACCACAATGCCCTGGCGATCTTCAGCGACGAGACTTCGCGCAACAGTCAGATGAAAAACCTGCTGGCGATCCTGAAAATGGCCGAGCACATCTGCGCGTCGTATCGGGTTTTGGGTAACCAGACCGAAGACTTCGAATGGCAGGCGGTCGGGCCGCTGGTGCTGGAGTACATCGGCCTCTCGGATTACGACTTTGAAACGTTGAAGCAGACCATCCGCGAACTTGGCGCGCACTGATTTAAAAAGACCCTTGATTCGAGACACTCATGCCTGAATTGCCGGAAGTCGAAACCACCCGCCGCGGTATTGCCCCGCACCTGGAAGGCCAGCGTGTCAGCCGGGTGATCGTGCGTGACCGGCGTTTGCGCTGGCCGATTCCCGAAGACCTTGATGTGCGGCTGTCCGGGCAGCGCATCGTGCTGGTCGAGCGGCGCGCCAAGTATCTGTTGATCAACGCCGAAGTCGGCACGCTGATCAGCCACTTGGGCATGTCGGGAAACCTGCGGCTGGTTGAGGTCGGGATGCCGGCGGCCAAGCATGAGCATGTCGATATCGAACTGGAGTCGGGCCTGGCCCTGCGCTACACCGATCCGCGGCGTTTCGGGGCGATGCTCTGGAGCACCGACCCGCTCAATCACGAATTGCTGATCCGTCTGGGTCCGGAGCCGTTGACCGATCTGTTCGATGGCGAGCGGTTGTATCAGCTGTCACGCGGGCGGTCGATGGCGGTCAAGCCGTTCATCATGGACAACGCCGTGGTGGTGGGGGTCGGCAATATCTACGCGACCGAAGCGCTGTTCGCCGCCGGCATCGATCCGCGCCGCGAAGCCAAGGGCATTTCCCGGGCGCGTTACCTGAAGCTGGCGATCGAGATCAAACGCATCCTCGCTGCCGCCATCGAGCGCGGCGGCACCACGTTGCGCGATTTCATTGGTGGCGATGGGCAGCCGGGGTATTTCCAGCAGGAACTGTTTGTCTACGGTCGCGGTGGCGAGCACTGCAAGGTCTGTGGCACGGGCCTGCGGGAAATGAAGCTCGGCCAGCGCGCCAGCGTCTGGTGTCCGCGCTGCCAGAGCTGAGCAGGGCGTCCGAAAAAGTCCTACGGTCTATAGTGAGATGTCTCACTGTTCAGCCCGAAGGATCGTGCCATGAAGTCCTTGCAAACCCTCATCGCCGCACTGCTGCTGTGCTTCAGTCTGACCGTTCAGGCCACCGAAGGCGGCAGCGGTGATCCGCGTTACGCCATCCAGAATCCACCGGCCTACGCCATGCTCGGCGATCTGCTGATTGCCCGACCATTGCTGGTGGTGGCGACGGTGATCGGCGCCGGGGCATTTGTCGTGTCGTTGCCGTTCACCGCGCTGGGTGGCGGGATTGGCGATGCGGGAGAGGCGCTGGTGGTGGCGCCGGCGAAAGCGGCGTTCGTGCGTTGCCTGGGCTGCACAGGGGAGGGGTTCGAGCAGCGTGAATGACGCGATCGCAGCCGGGAGCTGCGATCGGATTCAGTGGCTCAAGCCTTGCCGGTGATCTTGCGGTACTTCTCCATCAACTGTTCTTCAGTCTCCGGATGGGCTTCGTCCAGTGGAATGCAATCCACCGGGCAGACCTGCTGGCACTGCGGCTCGTCGTAGTGGCCGACGCACTGGGTGCACAGGTTCGGGTCGATCACGTAGATCTCTTCGCCTTGGGAGATGGCGGCGTTCGGGCACTCGGGTTCGCAGACGTCGCAGTTGATGCAATCGTCGGTGATGATCAGGGACATGCTAACTCCAGCCGGGGCGGGGAGCCCGGGCGCTATGAATCAATGCGCGCAATTGTGCCGCATTGGCGCCCGTAGTGCACGCGGGCGCCGTTTGAACGGTCGTTACTTCTTGAAGCGCAGGGTCAGGGCCTCGGCCACCGCCGGGTGGACGAACTTGCTGATATCGCCGCCCAGGGCCGCGATTTCCCGCACCAGGGTCGAGGAAATGAACGAATAACGTTCGGACGGGGTGAGAAACAGGCTCTCCACATCCGGCGCCAACTGGCGGTTCATGTTGGCCAGCTGGAATTCGTATTCGAAGTCCGATACCGCGCGCAGGCCACGCAGGAACACGTTGGCGTTCTGCTCTTTGGCGAAATGTGCCAGCAGCGTCGAGAAGCCGACCACTTCCACGTTCGGCAGGTGTTTGGTGACCTCGCGGGCCAGCTCGACCCGTTGTTCCAGCGGGAACAGCGGATTCTTCTTGGGGCTGGCGGCGACGGCAATGATCACGTGGTCGAACAGGCGCGAGGCGCGTTCGACCAGATCGCCATGGCCCTTGGTAATAGGGTCGAAGGTACCTGGGTACAACACTCGGTTCATCGCGTCGTCCTGGCGGGAATCCGTTGGGGAGTCGGATGGTATCGCAGCCGTCCCGGTCGGGAAAGTCGGCTGTTGGGTAAGAAAGCACTATAGACGATCGGAATTTTCGTCTTTTTCACGGGTTTCTCAGCCGTTCGCCGAGGGATGTCGCCAGTTGCGCCGTCAGACCGTACACCGACAACTGCGGGTTGGCGCCGATGCTGGTGGGGAACAGCGAGCCGTCATGGATCGACAGATTGCTCAGTTGATGATGGCGGCCGAGGCTGTCGGTGACGGCGGTTTTCGGGTCTTCGCCCATCGCGCAACCGCCCATGACGTGGGCGCTGCCCAGACGGGTGCGATACAGCTCCAGACTCAGGCTGTCGATCAACGAGCGGGCCTCGGCCAGGCTGTTCACGTAGCGCGCATCGGCGTGCATCGGCATCACCGCTTTGGCGCCGCCGGCGAACTGGATTTCCGCCATGCTGTGGAATGAGCGGCGCAGACCCTCCCAGGTGTAAGGCGACACCTGATAGTCGAGCACCGGCGAGCCGTCACCGCGCAACTCGACGCTGCCGCCCGGGCTGTCCGGGTGAAAACCGTCACGCAGCAGGGCCAGCATCGCGTGGGTGTGCGGCAGGTCCGCCATGTGTTGCGCGCTTTCCTGACCGAAACCACCGAGCAACGTGGCAGCCAGCGCCGGGTGCAGCGGTGGCACTTCGAGTTTGTAGGCCATCGGGCCAGTGGTGCCGTCCTTCCACTGGAAATGATCTGAATAGATCGACTGCGGCGCGCCGTAGAACGGGTTGATGACTTCGTCGAAACGCCCGGCGGACATGTTCACCAGATGCAGGAAGGTGCGCTTGCCCAGCCGTTGGTGCGGATCCGGTGCATCCGAGCGCATCAGCAGCGCCGGGCTGTTGATCCCGCCGCCGGCCAGCACGTAATGCCGCGCCTTGACGTTGATCGTGCGTCCAGTCGGCTCGACGCAGCGTTCGTCCATCGCCACGCATTGCAGGCCGGTGACCTTGTCGCCGCTGATCAAAAGCTTTTCGGCCCGGGCCAGATAGAGCAGTTCGCCACCCTTTTCCAAAGTCGCCGGAATGGTCGTGACCATCATCGATTGCTTGGCGTTGGTCGGGCAGCCCATGCCGCAGTAGCCGAGGTTCCAGCAGCCACGCACGTTGCGCGGGATCACGTGCCAGCTGTAGCCGAGCTGTTCGCAGCCTTTGCGGATCACGTCGTTGTTGGCGTTGGGCGGCACCATCCACGGGGCGACGCCGAGTCGCTGCTCCATTTTTTCGAACCACGGCGCCATGTCGGCGGGGCTGTGGCCTTTGACGTTGTGCTCCCTGGCCCAGTGTTCGAGGGTCGGTTCGGGGGTGCGAAAACTCGATGTCCAGTTGATCAGGGTCGTGCCGCCGACCGCGCGGCCCTGAAGAATGGTGATCGCGCCGTCCTTGCTCATGCGGCCGATGCCTTCCTGATAGAGGCTGCTGTAGGCCTGGTCCTCCAGCAGTTTGAAATCGCTGCTGGTCTTGAGCGGGCCTTCTTCGATCAGCAGAACTTTATAGCCGGCGGCGCTGAGGATTTCCGCCGTGGTCCCGCCGCCGGCGCCGCTGCCGATGATGGCGACATCGGCTTCCAGAGTCAGGTGATCGCTGAGTTGCGCGCCGTTGTAGGTTTTCCAGCCACGGGCAAGGCCTTCGCGAAACGGGTCGGGTACGGGCATCGATCAGGTTCTCTTATTATTGTTATGCGTGGGTCGCCAGGCTCAAACGGCGGGCGGACCGGGGTAACCACAATGGGCCCAGGATTCGGCGCGGGTGTACCAGGCCATCATCACCATTTGCAGCAATGAGCTGTGGCCCATGCGCAGCAGGCTCAGGGAGCTGTTTTCCCAGCGCTCGAGGAAGTGGCGGATCGCCTCGGGGCTGGCGTTTTCCCAACTGCCCCAGATTCCGGTCAATGGCCCGCGCGTCACCGCCATGCCCAGCACGTCGAACAGTTGTCGCGTGAGCTTGAGCATTTCCGGCGACAGGTGATCGAGGCTGTAGTCCAGCGACTTAAGCGTTCCGTCGACAGCAGCGGGCATCTTTTCCACAGCAACGGCGCCATCCAGCATCACTGGAATCAGCGCGCGCAGAAACAGCAGATCGCCGCTGCGCAACGTGGCGAATCCATTGGCCGATACGCTCGACGAACAGCCGCTGAGGCTGGCACCAAGGCCAGCGGTGGCGAGGAAAGCCGTGGCGCCGAGGCTGAATTTCAGCAGGCCACGGCGCGACAGGGCAGGTGTTTCGGTCAGGCTTGGGTGCATTATTGTTATTACCCGGCGGTGACGTTAGCGAATGAACAGTTTCTGGATCAGTTTCTGAATGGGTTTACCGTAAGGCGGGTAGATCAGCTTTGCCGCGTTGAAGCGCTGTTTGACCAGCACGCCTTTGGCCTTGCTGAACGTCAGAAAACCTTCGTGACCATGGTAATGCCCCATGCCTGACGGGCCGATGCCGCCGAACGGCATGTCGTCCTGCGCCACATGCAGCAGCGTGTCGTTGAGGCAGACGCCACCCGAATGGGTTTCGCTGAGCACGCGCTTCTGTTCGTGCTTGTCGTAGCCGAAGTAGTAAAGAGCCAGAGGACGTGGCCGCTGATTGATGTAAGCAAATGCCTGATCCAGATCCTGATACGGCACGATCGGCAACAGCGGGCCGAAGATCTCGTCCTGCATCACCGTCATCTCGTCGCTGACATTCAGCAGCAGGCTGTGCGGCATGCGTCGGCCCTGACCCTGATCGAACAGCGGAATCAGCAGCGCGCCTTTGCTGGTGGCGTCGCTGAGGTAGCTGTTGAGCCGCGCCAGTTGGCGCTCGTTGATGATGGCGGTGTAGTCCGGGTTGTCGGCGAGTGTCGGATAAAACCCGCGCACGGCCTGGCGATAGGCTTCGACGAAGCCGCCGATGCGCTCTTCCGGGACCAGCACGTAGTCCGGGGCCACGCAGGTCTGGCCGGCGTTGAGGGTCTTGCCGAAAGCGATGCGCTCGGCGGCGTCCTTGAGCGGCACGCCGCGGGAGACGATGGCCGGGGATTTGCCGCCCAGTTCCAGGGTCACCGGCGTCAGGTTTTCCGCCGCCGCGCGCATCACGCGCCTGCCGACGCTGGTGGAGCCGGTGAACAGCAGGTGGTCGAAGCGCATCTTCGAAAACGCCACGCCGACATCGGCCTCGCCGAGCACCACGCACACCAGATCTTCGGGGAAGATCCGCGCCAGCAGTTCCTTGAGCAAAAGGCCCGTGGCCGGGGTCGATTCGCTGAGCTTGAGCATCACCCGATTGCCGGCCGCAAGGGCGCCGGTCAACGGGCCGATGGCCAGGAACAACGGGTAGTTCCACGGCACGATGACGCCCACCACGCCCAGCGGCTGGTACACGACTTTCGCCGATGCGGGCTGGAAGGCAACGCCGACTTTGCGTTTTGAAGGTTTCATCCACTGACTGATGTGCTGGCTGGCGTAGTGAATGCCGTGCAGGCTCGGCATCAGTTCGGCGAGCAGGGTTTCATCGGCGCTGCGGTGGCTGAAGTCGGAGCTGATGGCGTCGATCAGGGCCTGCCGCTCGCTGCTCAGCAAATCGCGCAGGGCTTTGAGCCATTGCTGGCGCTGGGCCGCAGGCGGCATCGGGTTGGCGGCGTAGGCGGCACGCTGCGCGTCAAACAGCCGGTTAAGCTCTTCCAGCGGCTGTTGCAGCGTTTGCAGGTAGGCAATATCGGCAGTCATCGGCGGCTCCGGAGTTGTTGTTGTGAGGAGCTTTTTAGAGTCTATGCTCTAGAAAGTCAAATGGCTTCCTTGCGCATCCTGGTTTTATCCCGTTCCGGTTAGGCCGTAAGATGCCCCCCAACGCACTCTGAATTAAAGCTCAAGCCATGGCCCCACGGATCAAAACCAGCGAGCGCATCGTGCAGAACAGCCTCGAGCTGTTCAATCAGCAGGGCGAGCGCAGCATCAGCACCAATCACATCGCCGCCCACATGGAGATTTCTCCGGGCAATCTGTACTACCACTTCCCCAACAAGCAGGCGATCATCGCCGTGCTGTTCAGTGAGTACGAAAGCCTGGTGGACAGCTTCCTGCGTCCGCCTCAGGGCCGTGCTGCGACGGTCGAAGACAAGCGCTTCTATCTCAAGGAGCTGCTGTCGGCAATGTGGCGCTACCGTTTCCTGCACCGCGATCTCGAGCATCTGCTCGACAGCGATCCTGAGCTGGCCGGGCGCTACCGGCGCTTCTCCCAGCGCTGCGTGATCCAGGGCGCGGCGATCTATGAAGGGTTCGTTGCCGCCGGCATCCTGAAAATGGATCGGGTGCAGATCGAATCCCTGACCCTCAACGCGTGGATCATTCTCACCTCGTGGGTGCGCTTCCTGTGCACGACCCGGGAAAATTCCAACTACCTCAGCGAACAGGCCATCAAACGTGGCGTGTATCAGGTGCTGGTGCTGGAAGCAGGGTTCGTCACCGAGCAGGCCCGCGATGAGGTCAACGCCTTGTTCGAAGAATTCTACGTGCCGCTGGCCCAGGCCCTCGAAGAAAGACCCTAATCCCATTTCCTCACTGGAGTCGTTCGCTATGCCGATTGCGCAACTGATCAGCCCGACCGCACTGGATGCCCGCAAGGCGCAACCGGGGCTGGTGATTCTCGATTGCCGTTTTGCCCTCGAAGACCCGGATTATGGCCAGCGCAGCTATGCCGAGGGGCACATTGCCGGGGCACATTTCGCCGATCTTGAGCGCGACCTCAGCGGCCCAGTGACCAAGGGTGTCACCGGACGCCATCCGCTGCCGGAGCCGGTGGCGCTGATCGAACGCCTGCAAGCGTTCGGCATCAACAATGACAGTGACGTGGTTCTGTATGACGACGGTCCCGGTGCCTATGCGGCACGGGCCTGGTGGTTGCTGGCGTGGCTGGGCAAACGCGACGGCGTGTTCATTCTCGATGGCGGGCTCAAGGCCTGGCATGCGGCTGGGCTGCCGTTGAGTCTCGATCCACCGTCAGCGGCCCGGGGCAACTTCAGCGGCCAGCCGGACATGAGCCTGCTGCTCAGCGCCGAGCAATTGCAACAGCGCCTCGGCCAGCCGGCCCTGACCCTGCTCGATGCCCGAGCGCTGCCGCGTTTCAAGGGCGAAGTGGAGCCGATCGACCCGATCGCCGGGCACATCCCCGGCGCACAATGCGCGGCGTTTACCGACAACCTGGGCAGCGACGGGCGTTTCCTGCCGGCCGATCAGCTCAAGCAGCGTTTCGCCGCGAAACTCGGCGAGCGCTCGCCGGCCGATCTGGTGGCTTACTGCGGCTCCGGGGTGACGGCGTGTCACAACCTGTTTGCCCTGTGTCTGGCGGGTTACCCGTTGGGTTCGCTGTATGCCGGATCGTGGAGCGAGTGGATCAACGATCCTGCGCGCGGTATCGCCACCGGCGAGTAAACGCTCAGCGATCCAGCCGCGCGCTGCGATAGGCTGCGGGGCCTACGCCGTAAACCTGTTTGAACTGCCGGCTCAGATGGCTCTGGTCGGCAAATCCCAGCTGCGTGGCGACTTCCACCGGCAGGCAGCCGCTCTGCAACAAGCCGCGCGCGCAGGCGATTCGCTGCTGCATCAGCCAGCTGTGCGGCGGCATGCCGGTGGCGCGGCGGAACACCCGGGCGAAGTGGAAGGGCGAGAGGTTCACCGCCGCCGCCAGTTCTTCCAGCGAGGGCGGCGCCGCCAGTTGCGCGTGCAGCAACTCCTTGGCCATTGCCACCGCGCGATGCTCCTTGCCGGGCTTGCCGTTGATCTGCACCGCCGCGTGACGCTGCAACAGCAACATCATCATCTCGCGCCACACCGTTTGCTGTTGCAGTGCGGTGGCGGGGCTTTCGAGCAAGCGGTGCAACTGACAGAACCCGTTGACCAGGTCCGGATCGCGATAGAGCGTCGCACCGAAGGCCGGCATCGGTGCGGTCGGCAATTCCAGCTCATTCAAGAGCCCGACGATCTGCCCGGTGTCGGGATAAAACGCCCGGTACAGCCAGCCGTCCTCGGTGCCCTTGTGGCCGTTATGCACTTCGTCCGGATTGATCAGCACCAGCGTGCCGCTGCCCGCCAGGTGTTCGGCGCCGCGATAACGGTAGCGCTGGGCGCCGGCCATGATCATGCCGATCACATAACCGTCGTGGACGTGCGGGGCGAAACGATGCTCGATGTAGCGCGCGGTCAACAGCTCGACCCCGGCCAGGGGCGCGGCTTGCCAGAAGCGGATCGACTCGCCCTGATCGCTCATGACCTCACCCGCGCCCCGCGTCGGCCAGCCACTGCGGAATCCGTCGTTCCAGGTAATAACCCGGCTGACGGAGCGTGCCGTCGACGAAACCTACATGCCCGCCCTTGTTCTGCAATTCGAACTGCGTCGTGGCCGACAATTCACTGGCCGAAGGCAGGCTGTGGGGAAACACGAACGGGTCGTCCGCTGCCTGAATGATCAGGGTCGGTGTGCGGATCTCACCGAGAAAGTAACGGCTGGATGCCCGGCGATAATAATCCTCGGCATCGGCGAACCCGTGCAGCGGCGCGGTCACCCGGCCATCGAAATCCCAGAAGGTACGCATGTTTTCCAGTGAGCCGAGGGCGGCCAGCGCGGCGAGACCGTCCTCGCGTCCGTCGTGCTGGAACTGGCGCTGCTTGTTCTTGATGTAGGCGACCATCTCGCGCATGAAGTGCGCCTGATAGACCTTCGAGAAGCCCTGGCCGATACGGTCGGCACATTGATCGAGGCGAAACGGCACCGACACCGCCACCGCGCCGAGCACGCCGCTGGCACTGCCGGTTTCCCCCAGATGCTTGAGCAGCACATTGCCGCCGAGGGAATAGCCGACCGCATACAGCGGCGCCAATGGCCGCTTGGCTTTCAGATGGCGGATGGTTTCGGCGAGGTCTTCGCTGGCCCCGGAATGGTAGCTGCGGGGCAACAGATTCGGCTCGCCGGAGCAGCCGCGCCAGTTCAGCGCAACACTGGCCCAGCCTTGCGCGGCGAGGGCTGCCTGGATTCCGGCGACGTAAGGCGAATTGGAAGAACCGGTCAGCCCGTGCAGCACCAGCACTAGAGGCGCGTCGGCGCTGTGCGGGCCGTGCCAGTCGAGGTCGAGGAAGTCGCCGTCGTCCAGCCACAGCCGTTCGCGCTGGCGATCAAGGTGCACGGTTTTACGCCATAGCGGCCCCCACAAGGTTTGCAGGTGTGGATTGCCGAGGCCGAAGGCGGGTGTGAAGCGAAATCCGGGTTCTGAAGGAGAAAGAGGTGCGCGCACAGTAAATCTCGACGGTGTCATGCATGAAGTGGTCGCCACACAAAGGGCTGCCACTTCAAGGGAGATCTAACTTGCCACAAAGCCTGCATCAGCGCGACACGAATGCCCGGACGGCTCGACGGTCGGGACAGTGGCCGGTTGCGGCAGCGGCAGTTGGGGTACCGTCGGGCCCACGGTCACTACCCGCCACTGATCGTCAGGCAGATGTTTGTCCACTGCCATTCTGATCTGCTCCAGCGTCAGGCTCTGCACCTGTTGCGCGAAGAAATCCAGGTCGAGCGGCAAGTGATGACGGTTGATCTCGGTCAGGCGCGCGAGAATCTGCTCGTTGCTGGCACTGTCTGTGATGTTGGCGTTGGCCAGTCGGCGTTTGAAGTGATCGAGTTCCTCCTGCGAGGGGCCGTCACGCCGGAAATTGCTGAGCATCGATTTCACCAGTGCCACCGTTTCATTCGCGAATTGGGGGCTGGTCTGCAGAGCGATTGATGTCAGTCCGCCGCCTGCCCAGTCTTTGGTGCGAATGCTGACGCCGTATACCAGGCCTCGTTTGTTGCGCAGTTCTGTCATCAGGCGGGAGTTCGCACCACTGCCGAAAATCAGCGTCCCGGCATACAGCGCAATGAAATCCTCGTGTTGGCGCGACAGGCTGGGTTGCCCAAGCAATACGTGAGTCTGTTCTTGTGTGCGCTCGACATGGTGATGCATTTGAGTGCCGAACGCTTTGGGCGGTTCGACTGCGGGCAGTGCAACGATGGGCGCGGGTAGCGCGTTGGCGATTTGCAGGCTGATGGCCTGTGCCTGTTCGACGGAAAGGTCTCCCACCAACGTAATTTGTGTCTGGCTTGCCGAGTGGGTTTGTCGGTGGAACGTTTGAACGGCCTGACGGGTGATCGAGGTCATGTCGGCATCGGTTCCGTAGATCGAGCGGGCGTAGGGCGTGTCCGGAGCCAGCAGCTCCTGAAGGTGTTGCCTGGCAATGTCAGCAGGTTGTTGCTGTTGTGCCAGCTGCAAGCCACGAAGCTCGCTCTTGACCCTCAGCAGCGCTTCATCGGAAAGGGAGGGCTGCCCCAGCATTTGCGTAAACAGTTGCAGCGCCGGGGCGCTTTTGTCTGGATCGCTGAGGCTGCGCAACGTGAACGTGGCACGCTCCTGATCCAGAACCATACCGACTTTCGCACCCAGCCCGTCAAAGACTTCGGCGATCGCTGCATGGTCATTCTTGCCGCTCACCCCCTCGTTGAACAGGCTGAATGTCAACGCTGCCAGACCGGGGTTGTCGCCATCGTGTGCACTGCCGGCGGCGAAACTGACGTGAACATCGAACATCGGCAACTCCGTCGTACGGATGAATAACGTTTTGATGTCTGTCGTGGTTTTCCAGCCCTTGATGGTCAATGGGCGTGGCGTCTGTCGGGTCGTGTCTGTTTCCGACAGCGATTGCAATCGTGATTTGGGAAAACCGGCTGGCGCAGTATCGGCAGCAACCGGACTGGCAGACAGCCAGAGGATGAATGCAAAACCGGCCATGGCAGACCGAAAGAGGTGCGCAGATTTATCCATGTTTTTTCTCCGCAAGCACGTGGGCTGTGCTGAGGCGTTCGCGGATCAGGTACTTTTCAGCGACCTGGCGGAGGTCCTCGGGGGTCACTTTCTTGAGCTCGGCGATCTCCTGATCGAGCAATTGCCACGACAGGCCAGCGCTCTCGAGGGCGGCCAGATGTATGGCAGTGTTCATGATCGAATCCCGGGCAAAAACTCTCTGGGCGATCAGTTGGGTCCGTGCGCGTTCCAGTTCTTCGGGAGAGGGGGGCGTGGTGCGCAGTTCTTCGAGCAGATCCCAGACGCGTATTTGTGCGGTTTCCGGGCTGGTGGGTTGTGAGCTGTCGAGGCGGGTGCTCAATGTCAGAAGAGTATCGCCGCGACTGTAAAGGTCGTAGCTGGCGCTGACATGGCTGAATACATGTTCCTTGTGTTGCAGGTGTTTTTGCAGGCGAGCGCTCTGGGAGCCTGCCAGCAACATTTCCATCAGGCGCAGCGCATGCGCAGTCCGGTATGTATCTGCCGTAGCCAGGCTGGGAACGTTGAACGCCATGATCAACTGCGAGGCGGGCACCGGTTGGTTGAGGATGAGGCGGCGTTCGCCTGGCTGCGGCAATTCGCGCGGTTTTACGGTTTGGGTGGGGGGGCGACTGGCGAGGCCGCCGAAGTAGCGTTGAGCCAGAGGTTGAACGTAATCGAGGGTGACGTCGCCGACGACAACCAATGTGGCATTGCCAGGGGCATAGCGTGACTCATACCAGTCGCGCAACTGAGCGGTGTTCAAGGTGCGCAGGTCGTTCATCCAGCCGATGACGGGGGTCCGATAGCTGCTGGAGGGATAGGCCAGGCTTTCCAGACGCTCCATTGCAGTGTCCAGGGGACTGTCTTCCACACTCAAGCGGCGCTCTTCTTGAATGACATTTATCTCGGAAGCGAAATCTTCAGGTTTGAGGTGAGCAGTCGACATCAGATCGGCCATCAGTTCGAATGCGACCCCAAGATAAGGCTTGGGCAAAGTCTGGTGGTAGGCAGTGACGTCTTTGCCGGTAAAGGCATTTTCCGATGCCCCCAGGGATTCCAGTATGGCGGATGCCTCGCCCGGACAGGTCTTGCTGCTGCCCTTGTAAAGCATGTGTTCCAGCGCGTGTGACAGTCCGGTCTGGCCCGGTGCTTCGTCAGCCGATCCGACCTTGAACCACAGTTGGGAAGTGACCAGCGGGGCCCGGTGATCCTCGCGGACGATGACCTTCAGGCCGTTGTCCAGCAGAAACTCATGGGTGGTCGGTGGTGGGGCGGCCAGCGCCAACAGCGGGGCCAGGGCCAGGCAAGGCAGCATCCTGCTGCACAAAGTGTCCATAAATGATGGGTCCTCAATGGATTACTGAAATGGCGTAATCCACTGTGGAGATTTTGCGCGGGCGGCGTGCGGTAGTTATCTACCGCGCGCCAGATTCGGCGTTCGCCAGACGATTGTCAGAGAGAGGGCAGGCCCCGTTGCCATAACGCGTAGTACACCCGCCCGGATTTTTGCTCGCGGTGCAGGCGCCAGTTGCCCGGCAGGCCGAGGGTCGATGGCGCGGTTTCGCTTTCAGTGTAGATCCACGAATCGTCGGCCAGCCATTGGCGCTCTTCCAGCAGCGTGCACACGGCGGGCAGCAGGTTCTGATTGAACGGCGGGTCGAGGAACACCAGGTCGAACGCAGTGGCGGTCTGAGTTTCCAGATATCGCAGCGCATCGGCGGTCTGTACGTGACCGTTGGTGCAGCGCAGCGTGCCGAGGTGTTCTTTCAGGCTGGACACCGCGACATGGCTGGCATCCAGCGCCTGACCCAGGGCCGCGCCACGGGACAGCGCTTCCAGAAACAGCGCGCCGCTGCCGGCGAACGGGTCGAGCACCTTGGCCCCGGCAACGTACGGCGCGAGCCAGTTGAACAGGGTTTCGCGCACCCGGTCCGGGGTCGGACGCAGGCCCGGCGCATCAGGAAAGCTCAGCTTTCGGCTGCGCCATTCGCCGCCGATGATGCGCAACTGGTTCACACCGTTGTGCAGTTTTTGTACAGGTTTCTTTGGACTGGCCATTAATGCTCCGGAACCCCGAGCGGCTGCTCGGCAGGTTTATCAGATGGGGCCGGTAACGGCTTTTGCGGCACGGTCGGGCCAGCGCTGACGATGACCAGTTTATCCGTGCTCAAGTGTTTGTTGAGGACGTCGCGAACCTGCTCGACCGTCAGGCTCTGGGACTGACGCATGAAGTCGTCCAGATAACTCAGCGGCAGGTTGTAGAAGCCCATGGCGCCGAGCTGGCCAACGATATCGGCGTTGCTCGCGGTGGACAGCGGGAAGCTGCCGGCCAGTTCGCGCTTGGCGTCGTCGAGTTCTTTCTGGGTCGGGCCGGTCTTGAGGTAGTCGGCGAGCACGTCCTGCACCAGTTTCAGGGTGCCTTCGCTCATCTCCGCGCGGGTCTGCAGGTTGATCATGAACGGACCCCGAGCCTGCATCGGGCTGAAGGCCGAATACACGCCGTAGGTCAGGCCGCGCTTCTCGCGCACTTCGCTCATCAGTCGGGTGCCGAAACCGCCACCGCCGAGGATCTGGTTGCCCATCGACAGCGCGGCGTAGTCCGGGTCATCACGGTCGATGCCCAGTTGCGCAATCATCAGGTTGGTCTGCTTCGACGGAAACTCGATGTGGCCGATGCCGGCTTTCGGCTCGGTCGGTTGCTCGACTTTCCCCAGTGCCGGGCCTTTTGGCAGCGCGGCGGACACCTGATTGGCAATCGCCACGGCTTCGCTACGGGACAGATCGCCCACCAGCGCGATCACCACGTTGCCGGCTGCATAGGCCTTGGCGTGGAACTCACGCAGTTGCGCCAGCGTGATCTTCGGCACGCTTTGCGCATTGCCGTCGCTGGCGTGGGCGTACGGGTGATCGCCGTAGAGGCGCTTCATCAGCTCCAGGCTGGCGAGTTTGCCGGGGTTCTGTTTCTGGTATTCGAAACCGGCGAGCATCTGGTTCTTGATGCGCGCGAAGGAGTCAGCCGGGAAGGTAGGTTTGCCCACTACTTCCGAGAACAGCTTCAGCGCTGGCTCGCGCTTGTCGGCGGCACTCAGACTGCGCAGCGACGCGATGGCCATGTCTTTATAGGCGCCGTTGCCGAAATCCGCGCCCAGGCCTTCAAAGCCCTGAGCGATGGCACCGACATCCTTGCCCGCCACGCCTTCGTTGAGCATGGCGTTGGTCAGCAGGGCCAGGCCCGGCGCGTTGCCGTCCTGGCTGCTGCCGGCGGAAAAGATCAGGCGCATGTCGAACATCGGCAGTTCGCGAGCCTCGACGAACAGCACCTTGGCGCCTTCGGCGGTGTTCCAGGTCTGCACGTCGAGCTTGCGGCTGGCCGGGGCCTTGCCGTCTAGCTCGGCCAGCGATTGCAGTTTCTGGCTGGACTTGGCGTTATCCAGCGCTTCGCTGGCCTTGGTGTTGTCGCTCGGCACCAGATAGAACGCGGCGGAGCCGATGATGGCCACGGCGATCAGGCCGAGCAGCAGGCGTGGGGTTTTGCGCTCACTCATGAGTCGTCTCCAGTGGCAGGACGTGGGCGACGCTGAGACGTTCGCGGGTGAAATACAGCTTGGCGGCGTTCTGGATGTCTTGCGGGGTGACGCTTTCCAGATCGGCCAGTTCGGTGTCCATCAGCTTCCACGACAGACCGACGGTCTCCAGCTGGCCGATGGCGGTGGCCTGGCTGGTGATCGAATCACGCTCGAAAACCAGGCCGGCGATGACCTGCGCGCGTACGCGCTCCAGTTCTTCGGCGGACGGCGCGGTGGTTTTCAGCTGTTCCAGCAGTTTCCACAGACCGGCTTCAGCCTGGGCCATGGTTTTTTTCTTCTGGGTGTTCGGCGTGGCCGACAGGGTGAACAGGCTGTCACCGCGAGTGTAGGCGTCGTAGCTCGACGAACCGCCGGACACCAGCTCTTCACCGCGCTCCAGTTGGGTCGGGATGCGGCCGCTGTAGCCGCCGTCCAGCAACGCCGAGATCAGGCGCAAGGCGTTGACCGAACGTTTGTCTTCGGCGGTGGCGATGCTCGGGACGTTGAAACCGAGCATCAGGCTCGGCAGTTGGGTCTGCACGTGCAGGGTGATCTGGCGTTCACCGGGCTCGGCCAGTTCCAGCGGTTTTTTCGCCGGCGGCACGTCACGCTTCGCGATTGGCCCGAAGTAGCGCTGGGCGAGGGTCTTCACCTCGTCCGGGGTCACGTCGCCGACCACCACCAGCGTGGCGTTGTTCGGCACGTACCAGGACTGATACCAGTGACGCAGCTCTTCGACCTTCATCCGCTCAAGGTCAGCCATCCAGCCGATGGTCGGCGTGTGATAACCGCTGGCCGGGTAGGCCATGGCCTTGTAGCGCTCGAAGGCCTTGGCCATCGGCTTGTCGTCGGTGCGCAGGCGGCGCTCTTCCTTGATGACTTCGATTTCCTTGGCGAACTCGTCGGCCGGCAGGCGCAGGTTGGCCATGCGGTCGGCTTCCAGTTCGAAGGCCACGCCCAGACGGTCGCGGGCCAGCACCTGGTAATAAGCGGTGAAGTCGTCGCTGGTGAAGGCGTTCTCTTCGGCGCCGAGATCGCGCAGGATCAGCGAGGCTTCGCCGGGACCGACTTTCTCGCTGCCCTTGAACATCATGTGCTCGAGGGCGTGGGAGAGACCGGTCTGGCCCGGGGTTTCGTAGCTGGAACCGACCTTGTACCAGACCTGCGACACCACCACTGGCGCGCGATGGTCTTCGCGCACGACGACCTTCAAACCGTTGTCGAGAGTGAATTCATGGGTCGGTTGCGGATCGGCCGCCAGGGCCGAAAGGGGCAGGCAGACTGTGCTGAGCAGCAGGCCTGCGGCGCGGCGGGCTAGAGCATTCATTCGTTTTTAAACCTGTTGGGCTGCCCGCTTGGTCTTAGCGTCGGCGGGCGAGAGGGTGCTAGGATACTGATCCGTTTTACCGGCGACCACGCCTATCCGGTTTTGAAACCTGATCAGGTTGTATGGGTTTGCGGCAGAAGGCTTTGGTTTATCAGCTAAACTTCGCTTTTTCGCCGATTTTGCCGGCCAGTCCTTTATTAAAACGATTCTTTTGAGGTGCCGTTGGTGCCTCGACAAAATGTTGCGCGTGAACAAGCTGGGTGAAACACAGTCTGTTCTGCATCGAATATTTATTTGCCGGGGCGCCCCTGTGGCGCGTCGCTACCGTGAGATAGCCGTCCTCCATGTTTGGTTCCAACGACGACAAGAAGACCCCAGCTGCGGCTGGCGAGAAGAAAAGCCTGTTCGGATGGCTGCGCAAGAAACCGCAGGAACCCGTCGTCGAACAGCCGACTGCCATTCCTGAGCCAGCCCCTGCGCCCGCTCCCGCAATAGAAGAAGCGCCGGCGCCGGTTGTGCTGCCGATCGCCGAGCCGGTGCTGCAACCGGTGGTCGAGGCCGAGCCTGAAGCGCCGGCTGCCGCCGAATTGCCGCTGTCCCCGGCCAGCGAGCCGTGGCTGAGCTTACCGGTGGCGGAAGAGCCGGTGGCGCTGGTTGAAGAGGCTGCGCCGCACGTTACACCGCCGATTCCTGCACCGGTTGCGTTCGCCCCCGAACCTGTTCAGGCGCCGGTGGTGGAAGCTGCTCCGGTCATTCCAGAACCTGTGGTTGCTGCCCCGGTTGCTCCGATTGTTGAAGCGCCCGAGCCTGCACCTGCACCTGCACCGGTCGCCGTAGCGCCAGTCGCTCCTGTGGAAATCCAGGTTGAAACCCCGTTAGAGGCCCCGCGCACCGAAGAAACCAAGGCCGGCTTCTTCGCCCGCCTCAAGCAAGGCCTGTCCAAGACCAGCGCCAGCATCGGCGAGGGCATGGCCAGCCTGTTCCTCGGCAAGAAAGCCATCGATGACGATCTGCTCGACGATCTCGAAACCCGCCTGTTGACAGCCGACGTCGGCGTCGAGGCGACTTCGGTGATCATCCAGCGCCTGACCCAGAAGGTCGCGCGTAAAGAGCTGGCCGATTCCGACGCCCTGTACAAATCCCTGCAGGCCGAGTTGGCCGCAATGCTCAAACCGGTCGAGCAGCCGCTGAAGATCGCTTCCCAGAACAAGCCATTCGTGATTCTGGTGGTTGGCGTCAACGGCGCCGGCAAGACCACCACCATCGGCAAACTGGCGAAGAAACTGCAACTGGAAGGCAAGAAAGTCATGCTCGCTGCCGGTGACACCTTCCGTGCCGCGGCTGTCGAGCAGTTGCAGGTCTGGGGCGAGCGCAACAAGATTCCGGTGATCGCCCAGCACACGGGCGCGGACTCGGCTTCGGTGATCTTTGATGCCGTGCAGGCCGCCAAGGCCCGTGGCATCGACGTGCTGATCGCCGACACCGCCGGTCGTCTGCACACCAAAGATAACCTGATGGAAGAACTGAAAAAGGTTCGCCGGGTGATCGGCAAGCTCGACGCCGACGCGCCGCACGAAGTGCTGCTGGTGCTCGACGCCGGCACCGGCCAGAACGCCATCAACCAGGCCAAGCAGTTCAACCAGACCGTCGAACTGACCGGCCTGGCGCTGACCAAGCTCGACGGCACCGCCAAGGGCGGGGTTATTTTCGCCCTGGCCAAGCAGTTCGGCCTGCCGATCCGCTATATCGGCGTCGGTGAAGGCATCGACGATCTGCGTACCTTTGAAGCCGAACCCTTTGTCCAGGCACTGTTTGCCGAGCGGGAGCGTTCATGATTCGTTTCGAACAGGTCGGTAAGCGCTACCCGAACGGTCACGTCGGCTTGCATGAGCTGAGCTTTCGAGTCCGTCGCGGCGAGTTCCTGTTTGTCACCGGCCACTCCGGTGCCGGTAAATCCACGTTGTTGCGCCTGCTGCTGGCGATGGAACGTCCGACCAGTGGCAAGCTGCTGTTGGCCGGGCAAGACCTGAGCACCATCAGCAATGCACAGATTCCGTTCCTGCGTCGGCAGATCGGCGTGGTGTTCCAGAACCATCAACTGCTGTTCGATCGCACGGTGTTCAACAACGTCGCGCTGCCGTTGCAGATTCTCGGGCTGTCCAAGGTCGAAATCGCCAAACGTGTCGATTCGGCGCTGGAGCGCGTGGCGCTGTCGGACAAGGCCGAGCTGTATCCGGGCGACCTGTCGACCGGTCAGCAACAGCGCGTCGGCATTGCCCGCGCCATCGTTCACCGTCCGGCCCTGCTGCTGGCGGACGAACCGACCGGTAACCTCGACCCGCGTCTGGCGGCCGAGATCATGGGCGTGTTCGAAGACATCAACCGTCTGGGCACCAGCGTGCTGATCGCCAGTCACGACCTGGCGCTGATCGCGCGCATGCGCCATCGCATGCTGACCCTGCAACGCGGCCGATTGATCGGCGACGGGGAGGCCGGCGTATGAGTGCGACACGTAGTCCGAAGGTTTCCGAGCGTGTGGCCCCGAAGGCCGCCGATCCGCAACCGCCAAAGAAGAAAAAGCACGACGATGACGACGGCCCGGACTTCGCCACGCTGTTCCGTGCCTGGATCGAAAGCCATCGCGCCAGCTGGATCGACAGCCTGCGCCGTCTCGGCAAGCAGCCGATCGGCAGCTTCTTCACCTGCATGGTGATGGCGGTTGCGCTGAGTCTGCCGATGGGTCTTTCGCTGTTGCTGAGCAATGTCGAGCGCCTGGGCGGTTCGTGGCAGCGTGCGGCGCAGATTTCGCTGTACCTGGAGCTTGAGGCGAGCCCGGCTCAGGGTGAAGCATTGCGCGACCAGATCAAAGGTATGCCGGGCGTAGCTGATGCTGAATATGTCGGCCGCGACCAGGCGCTGGAAGAGTTCCAGCAGCAGTCGGGACTGGGCGAAGCCCTGCGCGAACTGCCGGAAAACCCGCTGCCGGGTGTGGTGCTGGTGACGCCGAACGAGGTCGACAAGTCGACCCTGGAAGCATTAAGACAAAAACTTTCCGAGCTGCCCAAGGTACAACAGGCGCAACTTGATCTAGTCTGGGTCGAGCGTCTGGCCGCCATCCTCAAGCTCGGCGACCGTTTCGTGTTCGGTCTGACGGTGTTGCTGGTTTCCGCATTACTTTTGGTGATAGGCAATACCATTCGTCTTCATATTGAAAACCGCCGCACCGAGATAGAAGTGATTAAACTCGTCGGCGGCACCGACAGCTATGTGCGTCGTCCCTTCCTTTATATGGGCGCGTTGTATGGCTTCGGTGCGGGGCTGCTGTCCTGGGGTGTATTGGCGTTCGGCCTGAACTGGCTGAACGATGCGGTGGTCGGGCTGGCCGGCTTGTACGGCAGCGATTTCGCACTGGCCGGCGTGCCAGTTGCCGATGGTCTGTCGCTCTTGCTTGGCGCGGTGCTGTTGGGTTATATCGGTGCATGGATTGCAGTCGCACGTCATCTCAGGGAGCTGGCGCCGAAGTAGAATCTTTTTTGCGCGTGATTGACCTTTCAGTGGTTAAGGAAACTTTCATTTGAGTTTCCGGTCAATTTTTCGCAATGCTGAAAAGCATGAGTATGTAAGTCGGAGGTTTTTCCGTATGTCCAATTCTTTGCAACCTGCGTATGCATTGGTTCCAGGCGCAAACCTGGAAGCCTACGTGCACACCGTCAACAGCATTCCATTGCTGACGCCGGAGCAGGAGCGTGAACTGGCCGAGAGTCTCTACTATGAGCAGGATCTGGGGGCGGCTCGGCAGATGGTGCTCGCCCACCTGCGGTTTGTCGTACACATCGCCCGTAGCTATTCCGGCTACGGTCTGGCTCAGGCTGACCTGATCCAGGAAGGTAACGTCGGCCTGATGAAGGCGGTGAAGCGTTTCAACCCGGAAATGGGCGTGCGTCTGGTGTCCTTCGCGGTGCACTGGATCAAGGCCGAGATTCACGAGTTCATCCTGCGCAACTGGCGGATCGTGAAGGTCGCGACCACCAAGGCCCAGCGCAAGCTGTTCTTCAACCTGCGCAGCCAGAAGAAGCGTCTGGCCTGGTTGAACAACGAGGAAGTCCACCGTGTGGCGGAAAGCCTCGGCGTCGAGCCGCGTGAAGTGCGTGAGATGGAAAGTCGCCTGACCGGCCATGACATGGCCTTCGACCCGGCTGCGGAAGCAGACGACGACAGCGCTTTCCAGTCGCCGGCCAATTATCTGGAAGACCACCGGTACGACCCGGCGCGTCAACTGGAAGATGCCGACTGGAGCGACAACTCCAATCACAACCTGCACGAAGCGCTGGAAGTGCTGGACGAACGCAGCCGCGACATCCTCTACCAGCGCTGGCTGGCAGAAGAGAAAGCCACGCTGCACGACCTGGCGCAGAAGTACAACGTGTCGGCCGAGCGGATCCGTCAGCTCGAGAAGAGCGCGATGAACAAGCTCAAGTTGTCGATTGCCGCATAACCGGTAGTCCGGCAATAAAAAAACGCCCCGATCAGTGATGATCGGGGCGTTTTTGTTTGCCTGTCAGAACGTCATTGGGCCCAGGGCGCGCGGCGCGAATCATTCAGTGTCAGCAGGTAGCTGTCGCCACCCAGCTGGCTCATTTGCTGGCGAATCCAGCCGGCCCGGCGCGACACGTAAGCGGTCGGATGACTGGCGCTCCAGATCCGGGGATTCGGCAGCACAGCCGCCAGATAACTCGCCTGCTGCCGGGACAGCGACCTGGCGCCTACGCCAAAGTGATGCCTTGCCGCCGCTTCGGCGCCAAACACGCCGTCATCCCACTCGACGCTGTTCAGGTACACCTCAAGAATCCGCTGCTTGGGCCAGAACACTTCGATCAGCGCGGTGAACCACGCCTCCAGGCCCTTGCGCAGATAGCTGCGGCCGGACCACAAGAACAGGTTCTTCGACACTTGCTGGCTCAAGGTGCTGGCACCACGGATCGAACCGCCGAGTTCGTTGTGGGCCAGTGCTGCCTTGATCGCACTTAGGTCAAAACCCCAATGCTCGGGGAATTTCTGGTCTTCGCCGGCAATCACCGCGACCTTCAGGTCATCGGAGATCTCGTCCCACGGTTTCCAGGTGCGTTGCAGATCGATCGGCTCGCCGTCGACCCAGGACTCTATCTTGCGCTCGACCATCAGCGCCGTGAACGGTGGCGGCACAAAGCGAAACACCAACACCAGCAATACGCTGCCGCCCGCGAACCAGAGCAGGGCCTTCATGAAACGACGGAGAAATAAACGCAGCATAGAGATGGCTTGGCCGAACCGGTTGAGCGGGCCATTATACAGACCCTGCCGATCGAGTCTGACTGGAGTTCTACATGCTGCGTAGCTTTCTGATGCTGGCTGCCTTCTTTGGTTTCACCGGTGTCGGCCTCGGCGCATTCGCCGCCCATGGCTTGAAAAACCGCCTGACACCCGAATACCTGGCGATCTTCCACACGGGCGTTACCTATCAACTGGTGCACGCGCTGGCGCTGTTCGGCGTGGCGCTGCTGGCCACGCAGCTTCAGGGGCGGCTGGTCGCCTGGGCCGGCATCTCGTTCAGCGTCGGCATCCTGCTGTTTTCCGGCAGCCTGTACCTGCTGACCACCCTCGGCATCGGCAAGCTCGGCATCATCACCCCGTTGGGCGGTCTGGCATTCCTGATTGGCTGGCTGTGCCTGGGGCTGGCCGCCTGGCGCCTGTATCCAACCGCTTGACGCTTGGTGCTGACCTTTAGGTCATGATCGGGCTAGAATGCCACCCCCTAAAAAGTGATGGCGGCGTTGCGCATGCGCATTCAGTTGAACGGTGAATCCTTTGAACTGCCCGACGGTGAAACCGTTGCGGCCCTGCTGACCCGTCTGGATCTGACCGGACGCCGCGTCGCGGTCGAACTCAATCTGGATATCGTCCCGCGCAGCCAGCATGCCGACACCACGCTCAACGACGGCGACAACGTCGAAGTGGTGCACGCCATCGGCGGCGGCTGATCGCCAGGCCTGCATCGGCCGAGAATTCTGCAAGACCCTCACCCCAACAGAGGATTCCCCATGAGCATCGTTCGTAGCGACAAGCCTTTCGTTCTGGCCGGTCGTACTTACCAGTCGCGTTTGCTGGTCGGTACCGGCAAGTACCGTGACATGGAAGAAACCCGCCTGGCCATCGAAGCCTCGGGTGCCGAGATCGTCACCTTCGCCGTGCGCCGCACCAATCTGGGCCAGATCGAAGGCGAGCCGAACCTGCTCGAAGTGCTGTCGCCGGATCGCTACACCTTCCTGCCGAACACCGCCGGTTGCTACGACGCAGTCGAAGCCGTGCGCACCTGCCGACTGGCCCGTGAGCTGCTCGATGGCCACAATCTGGTGAAGCTGGAAGTGCTGGCCGACCAGAAAACCCTGTTCCCCAACGTGATCGAAACCCTCAAGGCCGCCGAAGTGCTGGTCAAGGAAGGCTTCGACGTGATGGTTTACACCAGTGATGACCCGATCATCGCCCGGCAACTGGCGGAAATCGGCTGCATCGCGGTCATGCCGCTGGCCGGTCTGATCGGTTCGGGCCTGGGGATCTGCAACCCGTACAACCTGCAGATCATCCTCGAAGAAGCCAAGATCCCGGTGCTGGTGGATGCCGGTGTCGGCACCGCTTCCGACGCCACCATCTCCATGGAACTGGGCTGTGACGCGGTGCTGATGAACTCGGCCATCGCCCACGCCCAGCAGCCGATCATGATGGCTGAAGCCATGAAACACGCGATCGTCGCGGGCCGCCTGGCCTACCTCGCCGGCCGCATGCCGAAAAAACTCTATGCCAGCGCCTCTTCGCCGCTGGATGGTCTGATCAAGTAAGAGCTATTGATGACTGAATCGAACGACACGCCAATCCAGCCGGAAGAAGGCGACGAGCGCCAACACCGCCGCATCAAGAGTTTCGTGATGCGCGCCGGGCGCATGACCGAAGGCCAGCAGCGCGGCCTGGATCAGGGCGCACCGAAGTTCGTCCTGCCGCTGGCCGATGCGCCGGTGGATTACGACCAGGTGTTCGGCCGTTCCGCGCCGCGTTCGCTGGAGATCGGTTTCGGCATGGGCCACTCGCTGCTGGAAATGGCCGCCGCTGCGCCGGAACAGGATTTCATCGGTGTCGAGGTTCACCGTCCGGGTGTCGGCGCGCTGCTCAACGGCGTGCTGACTCAGGGCCTGACCAACCTGCGGGTCTATGATTGCGACGCGATCGAAGTGCTCAACCGCTGCATCGCCGACAACAGCCTCGATCGCCTGATGCTGTTCTTCCCGGATCCGTGGCACAAGAGCCGTCACCACAAGCGCCGCATCGTTCAGGCGTCCTTCGCTGAACTGGTGCGCAGCAAGCTGAAGGTTGGCGGCATTCTGCACATGGCCACCGACTGGGAACCGTACGCCGAATACATGCTGGAAGTGATGAACGTCGCCCCGGGCTATCGCAACCTCGCCGAAGACGGCAAGTGCGTACCGCGCCCGGCCGAACGCCCGATCACCAAGTTCGAACGCCGCGGCGAACGTCTTGGGCATGGTGTGTGGGATCTGAAGTTCGAAAAGCAGTCGTAAGTACTGCGCAGTGATCGTTCCCACGTCGAGGCTTCGAACCGTCTGCGTGGGAATGCCTCGATGGACGCTCCGCGTCCGCTTCAGGGACGCAGAGCGTCCCGGGCTGCATTCCCACGCGGAGCGTGGGAACGAGCACGTTGGAGATCAGCGGCGGTCAGCGACCACGCCAATCAACACCAGCACCACCAACAACACCGGCGCCAGGCTGTAGTTGTTGAACTGGCTCAAGCCCTTCACCACCCAGGGTGTGGCGTAGATCAGCGCCGCGCCGCTGCCGATCATGCACAGCAGGGCCATCAGCGGCACGCGCAGGGCGCCGGCGATGCTGCCCAAGCGTTGTTCGACCCAGCCCTTGAAGTCGGCGCCGAACAGCACCAGCAGACAGCCCACCAGGGCCAGAGCGATTTCCGAGAGGTTGCTGCGGCTCCAGCGGGACACGGTGGCGAGCAGGTCGAGAATCAAATCCATGTTTTTTCCTTAGGGCTGCCGTTGGGCGTTGGGCTCAGCTCAGAAATTTCTGCAGCAAGTCGTTGAGGAACAGTTGTCCGCGCTCGGTGGCCGCCAGACGTGACGGTTCGACCTGCAACAGACCGCTTTGTTCGGCCTCGCGCCGGTGTTCGTCGAGGCTCTCCAGCGGCAGACCGGTGCGCTCCGGGTACAGGCGTGATTCGACGCCGGCGGTCAGGCGCAGGGCGTTCATCAGGAATTCGAACGGCATCTCGTCGTTGGTCAGGGCTTTCTCGCCGGCCTGGAAGCTTTTGGCCGGGTTGAGGTAGTCCTTCGGCAGGCGCGTCTTCCAGGTGCGCACGATGCGCCCGTCCGGATGGCTGAGCTTGCCGTGAGCGCCGGCGCCGATGCCGATGAAGTCGCCGAAGCTCCAGTAATTGAGGTTATGCCGCGCCGGGCGACCGGGTTGCGCGTAGGCCGAAACTTCGTACTGCGCGTAACCGTGCTCGGCCAGCAGCGCCTGCCCGGCCTCTTGAATGTCCCACAGCGTGTCGTCTTCCGGCAGCACCGGCGGCTGGTTCCAGAACACGGTGTTCGGCTCCAGTGTCAGCTGATACCAGGAAATGTGCGTCGGTTTCAGCTCGATCGCCTGGCGCAGATCGCTCAGAGCATCGTCCAGCGACTGGTCCGGCAGGCCGTGCATCAAGTCGAGGTTGAAGTTATCGAACCCGGCCTGGCGCGCCATGCCGGCGGCGCGTACCGCTTCGTCGCCGTTGTGGATACGGCCGAGGGCCTTGAGCTTTTCCTGCTGGAAGCTCTGGATGCCGATCGACAGGCGATTGATCCCCAGTTTGCGGTAGGCGACGAACTTCTCTTGTTCGAAGGTCCCGGGGTTGGCTTCCAGGGTGATTTCGATGTCATCGGCAAACGCAATGCGTTGTTTCACGCCTTCCAGCAAGCGACCAAGGGCTTCGGCACTGAACAGGCTCGGCGTGCCGCCGCCAAAGAAGATCGAACTCAACTCACGGCCGTACACCGCGTGCAGATCCTGGTCGAGGTCGGCCAGCATCGCGTCGACGTACTCCTGCTCCGGCAGCACCGGGCTGGCGGTGTGGGAGTTGAAGTCGCAATACGGACATTTGCGCACACACCAAGGGATGTGGATGTACAGCGCCAGGGGCGGCAGCGTCGGCAACGGCGCCCGAGGCGAGGAGGCGGCGCCGCCGATAATCAGCGACGACGCGGAGGAGCTATCGGTCATTTCAAGCCCAGACGCTGGCGCAGCAGAACCATTGCACGGGCGCGGTGGCTGATCTGGTTCTTGTCGCTCGGGCTCAGCTCGGCGCTGGACACGTTGCGCTCCGGCACCCAGAACAGTGGGTCGTAGCCGAAACCGTGCTCACCGCTGGCGGCGGTCAGAATGCGCCCGTGCCACAGACCTTCACAGAGGATCGGCAGCGGATCATCGGCATGACGCACCAGTGCCAGTACGCAGACGAACTGCGCGCCGCGCTCGGCTTCAGGCACGTCCTTCAAGGCGTCGAGCAGTTTGGCGTTGTTCGCCGCATCGCCCTTGCCGTCGGCGTAGCGCGCCGAGTAGATGCCCGGCGCACCGCCGAGGAAATCCACCGCCAGGCCCGAATCGTCGGCCAGCGCCGGCAGCCCGGAAATGCGCGCAGCATTGCGGGCCTTGAGGATCGCGTTCTCGACGAACGACAGACCGGTTTCTTCCGGCTCCACGCTGCTGAATTCGCCGATCGAGCGCAGTTGCACCGAGTCGCCGAGCATGGCCTGGAGTTCCTTGAGTTTGCCGGCGTTATGGCTGGCCAGTACGAGTTGCGTGAGATTGATCATTGGCCAGGGAAAAGCTCTTGGTTGAAATTGAGGGTGTTGATCTTGTCGCCGGTCTGCACCTTGATTTCAAAGGTGCGGGTTTCCTGCTGCTCCACCGGGTACTGGGCGATGTAGTAGATCGCGCCCTGTTCGGTGATCTGGCGGAAAGTCAGCGGCACGCTCTGGCTGGTCAGGTCCTTGACGGTGCCGGTGACCTGGGCGATCAGCGGCTTGCCGTCCTTGATCACCGAGACATTGATCACACCCTGGTTCTTGCTGCGGATCAGCTCGGCAGCCTTGGCGATGTCCGGCGTCAGGAAGGTCGAGTTGAAGGTGTTGTAATGCACGGTGACATCACCGAACACTTCCTTGCGTTCGCCCTTGATGGCATCGGCGGCCACGGCCGACAGGCTCAGGCAGGCGGCCAATAGCGCGGTAATCAAGCGTCCCATGTTCGTTCTCCTCGCAATGTCGTGGTTCAGACCGCGATTCTGTGATCCGCAAGCCCCGGGCTGCTGACGCGGTAGATACCGATCTCACCTAACAGATTAGGCCATAGCTTACTGGCCCACCCGTGGCGGTGCTGTTGATCCACGGCAAGCCGATCAATGACCTTCGCCTCACGTTCGCGACAAAGTTCTTCAAAGTCTTCGAAGGTGCAGAAGTGGATGTTCGGCGTGTTGTACCAGGTGTACGGCAGGAATTCCGACACCGGCATCCGGCCCTTGCTCGCCAGGTACCAGCGGCAGCGCCAGTGACCGAAGTTGGGGAAGGTGATGATGCACTGGCGACCGACCCGCAGCATTTCGTCGAGGATCTTGTCCGGGTAATGCACGGCTTGCAGGGCCTGGGTCATCACCACGATGTCGAAGCTGTTGCTGGCGAAGTTGCCCAGGCCCTTGTCCAGGTCCTGCTCGATGACGTTGATGCCCTTGGCCACGCACTCGGCGATGTTGTCCGGGTCGTTTTCCAGGCCATAGCCGGTGACCTGCTTGTGGTCGCGCAGCCAGGTCAGCAACTCGCCGTCACCGCAACCGAGGTCGAGCACGCGGCTGCCGGCGGGGATCCATTCCTGGATGATTTCCAGATCAGCTCTCATGGCTTTCTCACAACGTAATGCGGTTCATGTAATTGCCGAACGCCTGCAAATAACGCGGGATCGGAATCAGGAAGGCGTCGTGGCCCTGGGGTGCGTCGATTTCCAGGTAACTGACGTCCTTGCGCGCGGCCATTAGCGCATCCACCAGTTCCCGCGAGCGGGCCGGGGAGAAGCGCCAGTCGGTGGTGAACGACATCACGCAGAACTTGGCTTTTGCACCTTCGAAGGTTTTCGCCAGGTTATCGTTGAAGTTCGCCGCCGGATCGAAGTAGTCCAGCGCCTTGGTCATCAACAGATAGGTGTTGGCATCGAAGCGCCCGGAGAACTCTTCGCCCTGATAGCGCAGGTAGCTTTCGACCTGGAACTCGACGCTGTGGAAGTCGTAGTTGAGCTTTTCGCTCTTCAGGCCACGGCCGAATTTCTCGCCCATGGAGTCGTCGGACAGATACGTGATGTGTCCGACCATCCGCGCCAGCATCAGGCCGCGCTTGGGGATCACGCCGTGTTCCTGGAACGAGCCGCCGTGGAACTCCGGGTCGGTGAGGATCGCCTGGCGCGCCACTTCGTTGAAGGCGATGTTCTGCGCCGACAGCTTGGGGGCCGAGGCGATGGCCAGGCAGTGGCGAACGCGATCCGGATACGTGATGGTCCATTGCAGCGCCTGCATGCCGCCGAGGCTGCCACCGATCACCGCGGCCCATTGGCCGATGCCGAGCAGGTCGGCCAGACGTGCCTGGCTGTGCACCCAGTCTTCCACGGTCAGCACCGGGAAGTCGGCGCCGAACGGCTTGCCGGTTTCCGGGTTGAGGCTGCTCGGGCCGGTGGAACCGTTGCAACCGCCGAGGTTGTTCAGGCTGACCACGAAGAATTTGTTGGTGTCGATCGGTTTGCCGGGGCCGATGCAGCTGTCCCACCAACCGGGCTTGCGGTCGTCGATGCTGTGGTAACCCGCAGCGTGGTGGTGGCCGGACAAGGCGTGGCAGATCAGTACGGCATTGCTCGCTTGCGCGTTCAGCGTGCCGTAGGTTTCGTAGATCAGGTCATAATCGGCCAGCGAACGGCCGCAGGCCAGGGCCAGGGGTTCGCTGAAGTGCGCCGTTTGCGGCGTCACCAGACCAACAGAATCGGGGGGAAAGGCAGCTGGCATCGACCCTGCTCTCGTTGAAATGAGGCGTAAGTCTAAAGACCGGTGGGGTTAGCGGCAAGCAACGATCAGGCCTGATTTGCGCTCGTTCCCACGCTCCGCGTGGGAACGCCTCATTGGACGCTCCGCGTCCGCTTCGGCGGGGGACGCGGAGCGTCCCGGGATGCATTCCCACGCGGACGGTTCGACGCCTCGACGTGGGAACGATCAGCTGACTAGTCCGGGCAGATCCGGCAACTTCTTCGGCGAGCAGATCTTCACCCGCTTCTGCCGGTTCAACTCACCGCTGAGCAAACTGACCTGGCTTTTGGAGACCCCAAAAGCCTTGGCCAGAAATCCCATCAGATAGGCATTGGCCTTGCCCTCGACCGGCGGCGCGGTCAGGCGGATCTTCAGGCGATCGCCGTGCAGCCCGCAGAAGTCATCGCTGCGGGCGGCCGGTTGCAGGTGACACTCCAGAATCAGGTCGTCACCGTCCCAGCGAAACCAGCTCACATCAGCAGGCGCAGGATTTCCGGCATCATCGTCATCGCCGCGAGGTTGTTGATCACCAGCATGTCGATCAGCTTCAGCACGAGGAAGGCGAAGATCGGCGACAGGTCCAGACCGCCGAGGTTCGGCAGGATGCGGCGGAACGGCGCAAGGGCCGGCTCACAGATCTGGTTCACCAGCTCGGCGCCCGGATTGTGGCTGCCCGGTGCGACCCAGGACAGGATGATGCTGATGATCATGGCCCAGAAGAAAATCTTCAGGAACAGCGCAGTCACGCCGATCAGCGACCAGATCAGCAGTTGCAGCGGGTTGCCGGTGGTGCCGTAGGTCAGCAGCAGGGTCAGCGCCATCAGCGCCAGTTGCACGAGAATCGCCAGCACCAGCGACGACATGTCGAGACCGAACAGGCTCGGGATGATCCGGCGCAGTGGCTTGAGCAGCGGCTGGGTGGCCTTGACCACGAACTGGCACAGCGGGTTGTAGAAGTTCGCCCGCACCAGTTGCAGGACGAAGCGCAGCAGCACGATCAGCAGGTACAGGCTGCCGAGGGTTTGCAGCACGTAGACCGCTGCGGTATTCAATCCAATCATGTAAGGCTCCTTATTTGCCCAGTTGTTCGGCCATTTCGGCCGAGCGGTGCGCGGCGGCGCCGAGTGCTTTTTCCACCAGGGCTTCGAAGCCGCCGGCCTGGAACGATTTGATCGCAGCTTCCGTGGTGCCGGCCGGCGAGGTCACGCGGCGGCGCAGTTCGGCAGCGTCGACGTCACTGGACACCGCCATATGCGCGGCGCCCAGAGCGGTCTGCAAGGTCAGTTGCTCGGCGGTTTCCTTCGGCAGGCCGAGTTTGACGCCGGCGGCGGTCATGGCTTCGATCAGCAGGAAGAAGTACGCCGGGCCGGAACCGGAGACGGCGGTGACCGCGTCCAGTTGCTGCTCTTCGTTCAGCCACAGGGCGATGCCCACGGCGGACAGCAGTTCTTCAGCCTGTTGGCGTTGTTCGGTGCTCACTGCGCCGGTGGCGTACAGGCCGCTCACGCCCTGACGCAGCAGTGCCGGGGTGTTCGGCATGCAGCGCACGATCGGCTGCTCACCCAGCCATGCAGTCATGCTGGCGCAGGTGATGCCAGCGGCAATGGAGACCACCAGTTGATTCGGTTTCAGGCTCGGGCGAATCGCTTCGCACACAAGCTTCATGGCTTGTGGCTTGACCGCCAGCACGACAACGTCAGCGCCGTCGATGGCCTGGGCGTTGTCGGCGAAGGTTTCGATGCCGTGTTCGGCGCTGACTTTGGCGCGGGTTTCTTCGCCCGGATCGCTGGCGCGAATCCGTGCAGCTTCCAGACCCTTGGCCCGCAGGCCGCCGATCAGGCTGGCGGCCATGTTGCCGGCACCGATAAAGGCAATACGTGTGTTGCTCATGTCAGGTCCTTATCTGGAAATGCTCAAGATTGGGAATAGTCGCGGGCGCCGAACAGGGCCGTACCGATACGGACCCAGGTCGCGCCCTGGGCAATGGCCGACTCGAGGTCGTGGCTCATGCCCATGGAAAGTGTGTCGAGCGGCAGATCGAGGCTGGCCTGCAATCTCTGAACGGCAGCGAATGCAGCGTCTTGCTCGGCGCGATCTTCGGTCGGCTCGGGAATTGCCATCAACCCGCGCAGCTTCAGGCGCGGCAGGGCGCTGATGGCCTGGGCCAGGGCTGGCAGGTCTTGCGGGGTGCAGCCGGACTTGCTGGCTTCACCGCTGACGTTGACCTGAATGCAGATGTTCAGTGGCGGCAGATCCGCCGGGCGTTGTTCGGACAGGCGTTGGGCGATTTTCAAGCGATCCACGGAGTGCACCCAGGCGAAATGCTCGGCAATCGAGCGGGTCTTGTTCGACTGAATGGGGCCGATGAAGTGCCAGATCAAGGGCAGGTCGGCCAGTTCGAGCTGCTTGCCCAAGGCCTCTTGCAGGTAGTTCTCGCCGAAGTCGCGCAGGCCGGCGGCGTGCGCTTCGCGCAGGGCTTCGGCCGGTTTGGTCTTGCTCACGGCCAGCAGCTGGACGCTGTTTTCATCGCGTCCGGCGGCAGCGGTGGCGGCATGAATACGCGAACTAACCTGGAGAATGTTGTCTGCTATCGTGGACATCAAGAGGCGCCAGCGGTCTGAAGGTTCGCGGCATTCTACTGGAATTGAGGGACGCTATGGATATCACTGAACTGCTGGCCTTCAGCGCCAAACAGGGCGCTTCCGACCTACACCTGTCGGCCGGTCTGCCGCCGATGATCCGCGTGGATGGCGATGTGCGGCGGATCAATCTGCCGGCGCTGGATCACAAGCAAGTGCACGAGCTGATCTACGACATCATGAACGACACCCAGCGGGTGGACTTCGAGAAACATCTGGAAACCGACTTTTCCTTCGAAGTCCCCGGCGTGGCGCGCTTCAGGGTCAATGCCTTCAACCAGAACCGGGGCGTCGGCGCGGTGTTCCGGACCATCCCGTCGAAAGTGCTGAGTATGGAAGACCTCGCCATGGGCGACGTCTTTCGCAAAATCACCGATGCGCCGCGCGGGCTGGTGCTGGTGACCGGGCCGACCGGCTCCGGCAAGTCGACGACCCTGGCGGCGATGATCGATTACCTCAACACCCATCGTCATCACCACATCCTGACCATCGAAGATCCGATCGAATTCGTCCACGAATCGCGCAAATGCCTGATCAATCAGCGCGAAGTCCATCGCGATACCCGCAGTTTCGCCACCGCGTTGCGTTCAGCACTGCGCGAAGACCCGGACGTGATCCTGGTGGGCGAGATGCGTGATCTGGAAACCATCCGCCTGGCGCTTACCGCGGCCGAGACCGGGCACCTGGTGTTCGGTACCTTGCACACCACGTCGGCAGCCAAGACCATCGACCGGGTGGTGGATGTGTTCCCCGGGGACGAAAAATCCATGGTGCGCTCGATGCTGTCGGAGTCGTTGCTGGCGGTAGTCTCGCAGACGCTGATCAAGAAGATCGGCGGCGGTCGGGTGGCGGCGCACGAGATCATGCTGGGCACGTCGGCGATCCGTAACCTGATCCGCGAGGACAAGGTGGCGCAGATGTATTCGGCGATACAGACCGGCGGCTCGCTGGGAATGCAGACACTCGACATGTGCCTGAAAGATCTGGTGACCAAAGGCTTGATCAGCCGCGAACATGCGCGGGAGAAAGCGCGCACGCCAGATAACTTCTAGGCAAAAAAAATCGCAGCCCGTGGGCTGCGATTTTTCGTTCTGATCGTTCCCACGCTCTGCGTGGGAATGCAGCCCGGGACGCTCCGCGTCCCAAAGCGGACGCAGAGCGTGCGGACAAGCTAGCTTCAGCGCTGTACGACGCGCATTTGCCCCTGTTCCTTCGGCAATACGCGTTTGGCCACCACGTAATGCTTTTCCCAGTACGGCTTGTTCAGTGTATCGATGCTCACCGCTTTGCCGCGCCGTGGTGCATGGATGAAACGATCGTTGCCCAGGTAGATGGCAACGTGATTGACCCGACGGCTCTTGATGTTGAAGAAAATCAGGTCGCCCGGCTTCAGGTCCTTGCGTTCGACTTTCTCGCCGTGACCGCTGGCCATGGCGTTCGAGGTGCGTGGCAGGTCGAACGTGGCGTCGTTGAACGCGTATTTCACCAGACCGCTGCAGTCGAAGCCTTTACTCGGGCTGCTGCCGCCCCAACGGTAAGGCGTACCGAGGACGTTTACCGCGCGACTGAGGACATTGCTGCTTTCCTTGGTCGCCATCGGTGGCACCAGCTTGCTGCGGCCGGTGCTGCTCAGCGTGGTGTGTTTGACCTGTTTGCCTTTGTTCGAAGGAGCAGAGGCATGGGATTTAGGGGTGAAACCGTTAACGTTGGGAAGACGTTGCTCACGATTGGTGGCGTGGGCGGCCAGTGGCATTAATAGGCAAATAGTTAGCCATGTCTTGAAAAATGGACGCATTAGGCAGGGCTCTTGATGTGTTAGCGCGCAACTTTATAACAGCTTTTTTGTCACTTCCGAGGCCGTTGGTCGATTCAATCCGATGCCAACGGAACCAAATAAGCGGCAAAAAGACGCAATTGTCGGACAGAAGTCCGGTGCTATAAGGCTTTGACGGGACACACGGTAGCATTTGCCATACGTCGGCTACCTGTAAAAAAGTCACAAAGAATTAAAGAATATTTATCTATCGCGTGTATCGAGGTCTTAATGAACGGCTATCAACTGCCCCGTGTGAAGGAAAAAGACACCCACAGCAAGGTGATCGGTTACCTGTTGTGGATTTTCGGTTTCACAGGCTCCCACCGCTTCTATTACGGCAAGCCGGTGACCGGCACGATCTGGTTTTTCACTTTCGGGTTGCTGGGGATCGGCTGGCTGATCGACGTGTTCCTGATCCCGGCGATGGATCGCGAAGCCGACCTGCGTTTCGCCGCGGGTCCTATCGAGTACAACGTGGCGTGGATTCTGCTGACCTTCCTCGGCGCGCTCGGCGTGCACCGGATGTATCAGGGCAAGTGGATCAGCGGGTTGGTGTATCTGCTGACCGGCGGGTTGTTCTTTCTTGGGGTGCTGTATGACTTCTGGACGCTGAACGATCAGGTGTCGGTGCGTAATGCCGAAGGGCGGGGCGCATTTCAGTAAGTGATGGCGAGGGAGCTGGCTCCCTCGCCATTTTTTTTACGCCTGGTGACTGATCCGGCCATCCACCAAGGTGTAACGCACCACACCCGGCAGGCTATGGCCGAGGAACGGGCAGTTCTCGCCTTTCGACAGCCAGGTTTCGCCGGCAACGGTCGAGGCCTTCGGATCGAACAGCACGATATCCGCCGCACCCCCCACCGCCAGTTTGCCCGCCGGCAGGCGCAGGGCCTCGGCCGGGCCGGCGCTCAGGCGGGCCAGCAGGGTCGGCAGGTCCAGCAGGCCATCCTCGACCAGCGTCATCGCCAGCGGCAGCAGCAGTTCGACGCTGCTGATGCCCGGTTCGGTCGCGCCGAACGGTGCCAGTTTGGCATCGCGCTCATGGGGCTGGTGATGGCTGGAAATCGCCGAAACCACGCCGGACTTCACCGCTTCACGCAGGCCTTCGCGGTCGGCGCGGGTGCGCAGTGGCGGTTGCACGTGATACAGGCTGCTGAAGTCGATCAGCGCTTCGTCCGTCAGGATCAGCTGATACAGGGCGACATCCGCCGTGACTTTCAAGCCACGAGCCTGGGCCTGAGCGATCAAGGCCACGCCGCGAGCACTGGTCAGCTGGCTGAAGTGCGCACGCACGCCGGTTTGCTCGACCAGCAACAGATCACGGGCCAGGGCCACGGTTTCAGCGGTTTCCGGGATGCCTGGCAGGCCGAGGAAGCTGGCGGTGGCACCTTCGTGGGCCAGGCCGCCGTCGGCGAGGTCGTGATCCTGCGAGTTGAAAATCACCGTCAGGTCGAACGTTGCCGCGTAATCCAGCGCCCGGCACAGGGTGCGGGTGTTGCGGAAGCTTTCCAGGCCGTTGCCGAACGCTACGCAACCGGCGTCACGCAGGGCAACCAGTTCTGCGAGCTGTTCGCCATCCAGACCTTTGCTCAGCGCGCCGATCGGGAACACCTTGGTGTTGCCGGCCTCGCGGGCGCGGTCGAGGATCAGTTCGGCCACGGCGGAGGTGTCGAGCACCGGTTTGGTTTTCGGCGGACAGCACAGGCTGGTTACGCCACCGGCCGCCGCAGCGCGGGTTTCGCTGGCGATGGTGCCTTTGCGACTGTAGCCCGGCTCGCGCAGGGCGACGTTCAGGTCGACCAGCCCCGGAGCGGCCACCAGGCCTGTGGCGTCGATGGTTTCGACGGCGGTGAAACCGGCCGGAGCAGCGCCGAGGGCGACGATCTTGCAGGCTTCAACGTGAATATCGGTGATTTGATCCAGGCCGCTGCTTGGATCGATGACGCGGGCGCCGAGAATGCTGAGCTTCACTGGGCGTTCTCCTGCTCGAATTGGCGCTGGGCAGTCTGTCCGCTCATGGCCATGGACAGCACGGCCATACGGATCGCGATGCCGTAGGTGACTTGATTGAGGATCACCGAGTGCGGGCCGTCGGCCACCGCCGACTCGATCTCCACGCCGCGGTTGATCGGCCCCGGGTGCATGACGATGCAATCGGGCTTGGCGCCGGCCAGGCGCGCGGTGGTCAGGCCGAAGAGGCGGTAGAACTCGCCTTCGCTCGGTAGCAGGCCGCCGGTCATGCGCTCACGCTGCAGACGCAGCATGATCACCACGTCGACGTCTTTCAGGCCTTCGGTCATGTCGGTGTAGACCTTCACGCCGTACTGCTCGATGCCGATCGGCAGCAGGGTTTTCGGCGCGATCACGCGGATGTCCCGGCAGCCGAGGGTCTTCAGGGCGAGCATGTTCGAGCGCGCCACCCGCGAGTGCAGGATGTCGCCGACGATGGCTACCGAGAGGTTCTCGAAACCGCCCTTGTGGCGGCGGATGGTCAGCATGTCGAGCATGCCCTGGGTCGGGTGCGCGTGCCGGCCGTCGCCGCCGTTGATGATCGCCACTTGCGGGCAGACATGTTCGGCGATGAAGTGAGCAGCGCCGGAGTCACCGTGGCGCACGACGAACATGTCGGCAGCCATGGCTTCGAGGTTGCGCAGGGTATCGAGCAGGGTTTCGCCCTTGCTGGCCGACGAGGTCGACACGTTCAGGGTGATCACGTCCGCCGACAGGCGCTGGGCCGCGAGTTCGAAGGTGGTGCGGGTGCGGGTCGAGTTTTCGAAGAACACGTTGCACACGGTCTTGCCGCGCAGCAACGGGACCTTCTTCACGGCCCGGGCACCGACTTCGAGGAACGAGTCGGCGGTGTCGAGGATTTCCGTCAGCAACTCGCGGCGCAGGCCGTCGAGCGAGAGGAAGTGGCGCAGCTGGCCCTGATCATTGAGCTGCAGCGGGCGCTTGGTATCTAGAGGCGTCATCGCGAGGGGGACTCTCAATAGGGCGGATTAAAGGGCAAGGTCTTGCAGTTCGAGGGCCAGCTCCGGCCCGGACAGCTTGACCCGCTCGTGGGCGGCCAGCGACAGGGTCGCGCCGACCACGTTGGGGCGGATCGGCAATTCGCCGGCGTCCAGGTCCAGCAGGCAGACCAGCGTCACGCTGGCCGGGCGGCCGTAGTCGAACAGTTCGTTCATGGCGGCGCGGATGGTCCGGCCGCTCATCAGTACGTCGTCGATCAGCACCAGATGCTGGCCTTCGATTTCGAAGGGCAGGGCGGACGGACGCACTTGCGGGTGCAGGCCGTTCTGGCTGAAGTCGTCGCGGTAGAAGGAAACATCCAGCGTGCCCAATGGCGCATCGCTGCCCAGCTCTTTGAGCAGGGCCTGGGCGACCCAGACGCCGCCGGTGCGGATGCCGATGTAACGCGGTTCGCTGATTTCACGCTGGGCAAGGTGCGCCTTGAGGCGGGTCGCCATCTGGCTGATCAGATCGGCGGGATTGGGCAGGCTCATGGTTGCTCCTTCTCGGGGTCGAGCCGGTTCTCGCGAACCGGGGCTCGGGTTGTAACCAAAAGAAAAGCGCCGTAGCGCTTGTCAGGATTCAAATAGTGCGGTGTTTTCGTCGAGCCAGCCTTGCAGCAGCAGGGCGGCGGCGATGGCGTCCACCGGGTTGTCGCGGTAGCTGCCTTTCTGTCCGCCGCGCACCAGTCGCTCGCCCTTGGCTTCGAAGGTGGTCAGACGTTCATCGTGGGTATAGAAAGGCAGGTTGAAGCGGCCATTGAGGCGGCGGGCGAATTTCTCGGCGCGGGCGCACATTTCGCTGGGCGTGCCGTCCATGTTCAGCGGCAGGCCGACCACCACGGCGTCGGGTTTCCATTCCTTTATCAGGGCTTCGACCTGATTCCAGTCCGGCACACCGTTTTGCGCCTTCAAGGTGCACAGTTCGCGGGCCTGGCCGGTAATCACCTGGCCGACCGCCACGCCGATCTGTTTGGTGCCGTAGTCGAAGCCGAGGATCAGGCGCAGGGCCATCAGGCGTGTCCTGCCTGGCTGGTCAACAGGCTGAGGTTGATCCCCAAGTGCTTTGCCGCTGCTTCCAGGCGCAGTTCACTGCTGGTGTTGAACAGGATGTCGGCGTCGTACGGGCAGGTCAGCCAGGCATTGTCGGCCAACTCGGCCTCCAGCTGCCCGGCTTCCCAACCGGCATAACCGAGGGTGATGACGCTTTTGGCCGGACCCACGCCGTCGGCGATGGCGAACAGCACGTCCTGCGAGGTCGACAGGGCCAGATCACCCTCCAGCTCGACGGTCGCCTGGAACGTCTTGCCCGCCGGGTGCAGGACAAAACCGCGATCGGTCTGCACCGGGCCGCCGATGAAGATCGGCACGTGCTGGCACAGCGCTGGCGGATCGATGTCCGGGCGCAGTTGTTCGAGGATGTCGGCCAGATTCAGCTCTTGCGGTCGGTTGACCACCAGTCCCATGGCGCCATTGGCCGTGTGCTCGACGATGTAGGTCAAGGTGTGGGCAAAGTTCGGGTCGGCCATGTGTGGCATGGCGATCAGGAAGTGATGCTTGAGGTAGCTGGGGCTGACGTTTTTCATGTGCGCTAGTGTGGCGTTCGGGGGGCGAACTGACAAGCTGGAGCGGGCAAAAGATCGACTCAGTTACTGGACAGCCGGTCACCCCGGGCGAATTTCCAGGTGCGGATGATTTCCAGCCGGTCGATGTCCGACAGGTCCCCGGTAAACGGTGCAAACGGTGCCGCCAGGCGCACGATGCGCTGTGCTGCCTGATCCAGCAGCGGCTGGCCGGAAGACTCCAGCACCAGCACTTCGTACAGCGAGCCATCGCGGTTGATCGACACCATCAGGCGCAGATTGCCGTAGATCTGCTTGCGCCGGGCTTCGTCGGGGTAATTGAGGTTGCCGATGCGCTCGACCTTCTTGCGCCATTCGTCCTTGTACCAGGCGCCCTTGTCGCGCATGGTCGACGCGGCGCTCAGGCGGTGGATACGCGGACGCTTGGCGTACAGCTGTTGTTCGTTGGCCAGTTCGGCTTCAAGGCTGGCGATGTCGCTGGAGAGCTGCGAGCTGTCGAAGGTCGGGGCGTCGACCGTCGGTTTAGTCTCGGTCTTGGCTTCTTCTTTCTTGGTCGGCGCCTTTTTCGGTTTCGGCGCGACGGTGGTCACGGCCGCCTTGGGCGCGGCTTCCTGCACTTCCGGCTTGGCGGCCGGCGGCGGGGTGACTTTCTTGACCTGATTGTCCTGGAATGGCGCGACCTCGGTGGTCTTGGGGATCGCCTTCTTGTCGAGGGTGCCGCTGCCTTCCTGGTTTTCCTGGGCGAGGAAATCGGCCTTCGCCGGCTTCTTTTCGCTCTTGAAGGTGGCGAGGGTGATTTCCAGGGTTTTGCTGATCTGCTTGGGCTCGACCATGGTGAAACCCACGCCGAGCAACAGCGCCAGATGGATCAGCGCCGCGAGAAACAGGGTAAATCCGAGGCGATCGACCGGGCGCACGCCTTTATGGGCGAGTTCAGCGGGCAGATCGGACGGAAGTGTCATTCGAGAAAAACCAACATCGCGTTTTTACGGGCTCGGCATGATAACGCAATGTTGGTTTTTAGCTGCAAGCTTGAAGTCTCAAGCGACAAGCTGCAGAGGAGCAGCTACAAGTTTCGAGCTGCAAGCGGCAAGTTAAAAGCTTGTGGCTTGTGGCTTGTGGCTTGTGGCTTGTGGCTTGCAGCTGGCCGTCAGGCTTGCAGCTTGCCTTCGATCGCATCCATCAGCATCCCGCCGATGTCGGTGCCGAAGGCATTGTCTATTTCGCGGATGCAGGTCGGGCTGGTGACGTTGATTTCGGTCAGGTGCTCGCCGATCACGTCCAGGCCGACGAACAGCAAACCCTTCTCGCGCAAGGTCGGGCCGACCTGGGCCGCGATCCAGCGATCCTTGTCGGTCAGCGGACGGGCTTCGCCACGACCGCCGGCCGCGAGGTTGCCACGGGTTTCGCCCTGGGCCGGAATCCGCGCCAGGCAGTAATCCACCGGCTCGCCGTCGATCATCAGGATGCGCTTGTCGCCGTCCTTGATCGCCGGCAGGTAGGCCTGGCCCATGATCTGCTGGGCGCCGAGGGCGGTCAGGGTTTCCAGGATCACCGACAGGTTCGGGTCGCCGGCACGGTGACGGAAAATCGAGGTGCCGCCCATGCCGTCCAGCGGCTTGAGGATCACGTCGCCGTGTTTGGCGGCGAATTCACGCAGCACGTCGGCGCGACGGCTGACCACGGTCGGCGGCGTGCACTGCGGGAACAGCGTGGCGAACAGTTTTTCATTGCAGTCGCGCAGGCTCTGCGGCTTGTTGACCACCAGCACCCCGGCAGACTCGGCCTGTTCGAGCAGGTAGGTGGAGTAGACGAACTCCATGTCGAACGGCGGATCCTTGCGCATCAGGATCACGTTCAGGTCGCTGAGCAGCGAATCCTGTTCGGCGCCCAGTTCGAACCATTTTTCCGGGTTGGCGAAGACTTTCAGCGGCTTCATCCGCGCCCGTGCCTGGCCTTCACCCTGATAAAGGTCTTTCTGTTCCATATAGAACAGTTCCCAGCCGCGCTTCTGCGCCGCCAGCAGCATGGCCAGCGAGCTATCCTTCTTATAGGAAATGCTGGCGATAGGGTCCATGACAATCCCGACGCGAACGCTCATTGGGTTTTCCTCGAAAATTGGCTACCGGATCGGTATGAAAAAAGTGCCGCCAGAGTGGCGCCGGGCGGGTTTTCGGTCAAGGAAAAACCCGTCGATAGATTGCGTCTGGAGACTGTGCTAAAAAGGCTCCCAGCCGCGCTGGCCCTTGAACATCAAGGGTTTCCAGCCATTACGCATCGCAAAACGGACAAATTGATTCGCAAAGGCGACGGTAGAGCCCCCTTATGGAACAGCAGTCCAGCGCCTTGAAGGTCATGGTGATCGACGACTCGAAAACGATTCGTCGCACCGCCGAGACCCTGTTGAAAAATGCAGGGTGCGAAGTCATCACCGCGATCGACGGTTTTGACGCCCTGGCGAAGATCGCCGACCACCATCCCGGGATCATCTTCGTCGACATCATGATGCCGCGTCTGGATGGTTATCAGACCTGCGCTTTAATCAAGAACAACAACGCGTTCAAGGGCACGCCGGTGATCATGCTGTCGTCCCGGGACGGGCTGTTCGACAAGGCCAAGGGGCGGATTGTCGGTTCCGATCAATTTTTGACCAAGCCTTTCAGCAAGGAAGAACTGCTCGACGCGATTTCGGCCCATGTTCCGGGCTTCGCTGCCGCTTTGCCGCAGTAAGACAAGCACAGAGACGCTCGGCCAGCGGGCCCGGTGTCGACAAGAAAAATGGGGAAGACCATGGCACGTATCCTGATCGTCGATGACTCGCCGACCGAAATGTACAAACTCACCGGCATGCTGGAAAAGCACGGGCACGAAGTGCTGAAAGCCGAAAACGGCGCCGACGGCGTGGCCCTGGCTCGTCAGGAAAAACCCGACGCGGTGCTGATGGACATCGTCATGCCCGGCCTCAACGGCTTTCAGGCTACCCGCCAGTTGACCAAGGATGCGGAAACCAGCCACATCCCGGTGATCATCATCACCACCAAGGATCAGGAGACCGACAAGGTCTGGGGCACCCGCCAGGGCGCCAGGGACTACCTGACCAAACCGGTCGACGAAGACACGCTGATCAAGACCCTGAACAACGTGCTGGCCGGTTGATCGCGCCGTCATGAGCGAATCGCTGACCGCGTTCGAACTGTTGTGGCAGATCGACCAGTGCTGTCGCCTGCTGGCGGCGGACCTGCCGTCGCAACCGGCGCGCCAGGATCGCTGGAGCGGCATCGGCTTTCGTCTGGGCGAGCACTGGTACGTCACGCCGATGGGCGAAGTCAGCGAAGTGCTGCCCGAACTGCGTGTCACGCAGTTGCCGGGCGTCAAAACGTGGGTCAAGGGCGTGGCCAACCTGCGCGGACGGCTGCTGCCGGTCATGGACCTGTGCGGCTTTTTCGGCCATGAACTGTCACCGATGCGCAAGCAGCGGCGGGTATTGGTGGTAGAGCATCAGGACGTGTTTGCCGGGTTGCTGGTCGATGAAGTCTTCGGCCTGCAGCACTTCGAGCAGGACAGTTTCGAATCCGTCTCGATCAGTAAGCGGCAAGGCTCCAAGGGCGAGTTCATCAAGGGTTATTTCCGGCGCGAGCAGAACTGGCGGGTGTTCAGCCTGTTTGCGCTGGCGCAGTCACCGAGTTTCATGCACGTCGCGGTTTAACAGGCGAGGACCGATGATCAAAGCAAAAACAGGCAAGCCCGCAGAAGGCTCGCGCAGCCGCTCGCAGATCATCGTGCTGTTTATCGCACTGATCGTGTTCATCATGCTGCTGTTCGCCAACTTCGCTTACCTCAACACCCAGGCCAACTACGACAAGCAGTACATCGGCCACGCCGGCGAGCTGCGGGTGCTGTCGCAGCGGATCGCCAAGAACGCCACCGAAGCCGCCGCGGGCAAGGCCGCCGCGTTCAAGCTGCTCAGCGATGCGCGCAACGATTTTGCCCAACGCTGGGGTTACCTCAAGAAGGGCGACCCGAGCACCGGCCTGCCGCCGGCGCCATCCGTCGTGCGCCCGGAAATGCGCGCCGTGCAGCTGGACTGGGAACGCCTGCTGAAAAACACCGACGCGATTCTCTCCAGCGAGCAGACCGTGCTGTCCCTGCATCAAGTGGCCGCGACCCTGGCCGAAACCGTGCCGCAGTTGCAGATCGAATACGAAAAGGTCGTGGAAATCCTCCTGCAACGGGGTGCGCCGGCGGCGCAGGTGGCGATGGCCCAGCGTCAGTCGCTGCTGGCCGAACGGATTCTCGGCGCGGTGAACACCGTGCTGTCGGGCGATGAAAACTCCCAGCAGGCTGCCGACGCCTTCGGTCGCGATGCCGCGCGCTTCGGCCAGGTGCTCAACGGCATGTTGCAGGGCAACCCGGCGCTGAAAGTCAGCCAGGTCGAAGACCGCGATGCCCGCGCTCGCTTGAGCGAGATTTCCGAGCTGTTCCAGTTCGTCTCGGGTTCGGTGGATGAAATCCTCGAAACCTCGCCGGAGCTGTTCAAGGTCCGTGAATCGGCCACCAATATTTTCAGCCTGTCGCAGACCCTGCTCGACGAAGCCTCGCACCTGGCCAGCCGTTTCGAAAACCTGGCAGGCGGGCGCAGCACCGACACCATCGGCGGTTATGTGCTGGGCCTGCTGGCGCTGGCCTCGATCATTCTGATCGGCCTGGTCATGGTCCGGGAAACCAACCGTCAGTTGCGCGAGACCGCCGAGAAAAACGAACGCAACCAGAACGCAATCATGCGCCTGCTCGACGAGATCGAAGACCTCGCTGACGGCGACCTGACCGTGACCGCCTCGGTGACCGAAGACTTCACCGGGACCATCGCCGATTCGATCAACTATTCCGTCGACCAACTGCGCGATCTGGTCGCCACCATCAACCTCACCGCCGGCCAGGTCGCCGCTGCAGTGCAGGAAACCCAGGCCACCGCCATGCACCTGGCCCAAGCCTCGGAGCATCAGGCCCAGCAGATTTCCGAAGCCTCGACCGCGATCAGCGACATGGCCCAATCCATCGATCAGGTGTCGGCCAACGCCGCCGAATCCTCGGCAGTGGCCGAGCGTTCGGTGGAGATCGCCAACAAGGGCAACGAGGTGGTGCACAACACCATCCACGGCATGGACAACATCCGCGAACAGATCCAGGACACCGCCAAGCGCATAAAGCGCCTGGGCGAGTCGTCCCAGGAAATCGGCGACATCGTCAGCCTGATCGATGACATTGCTGACCAGACCAACATCCTCGCCCTCAACGCGGCGATTCAGGCGTCGATGGCCGGTGATGCCGGGCGCGGTTTTGCCGTGGTGGCCGACGAAGTGCAGCGGCTGGCCGAGCGCTCGTCCGCTGCGACCCGGCAGATCGAGACGCTGGTGCGGGCGATCCAGACCGACACCAACGAAGCCGTGATTTCCATGGAGCAGACCACCACCGAAGTGGTGCGCGGCGCGCGGCTGGCGCAGGATGCCGGGGTGGCCCTGGAAGAAATCGAAGGCGTGTCCAAGACCCTCGCGGCGCTGATCCAGAGCATTTCCAACGCGGCGCAGCAGCAAACGTCTTCGGCCGGGCAGATTTCCCTGACGATGAACGTGATCCAGCAGATCACCTCGCAGACCTCGTCCGGTTCCACGGCCACCGCCGAGAGCATCGGCAACCTGGCGAAAATGGCCAGCCAGTTGCGCCGCTCGGTGTCCGGGTTCACCTTGCCGGCGGCGCCAGCGCCCGTCTCGGACAAGGCGTGAGGCCTGCGGGCGAGGCAATGTCGAGCGGAGTGGTTATGGGTGACCGGCACGATTACGTGGCCCTCGAATGGGTCAAGGGTGAAATCGCCGAGACGCTGAGGCAGGCGCATCAGGCCATCGAAGCCGTGCTCGACGATCCGCAGTCCGTGCCCGGGCTGGACGAATGCCTGGCCTGCATCCATCAGGTACACGGCAGCCTGCAGATGGTCGAGTTCTACGGTGCGGCGCTGCTGGCCGAAGAGATGGAACATCTGGTCGAATCATTGCAGAACGACCGCGTCAGCCACCGCGACGAAGCGCTGCACTTGCTGTTGCAGGCGCTGGGTCAATTGCCGACCTACCTCGACCGCGTGCAGGGCGCCCGCCGTGACCTGCCGCTGGTGGTGCTGCCGCTGATTAACGACTTGCGCAGCGCCCGGGGCGAAAGCCTGCTGTCGGAAACCAGCCTCTTCAGCCCGCAGTTGCCCGAGCTGTCACCCCTGAGTCCGCAAGCGCTGGCCCTGCTTGAACCGGCAGAGCTGCCGAATGTGTTGCGCAAATTGCGTCAGATGCTGCAAATGGCGCTGGTCGGATTGCTCCGCGAACAGGATGACCAGACGCACCTCGGTTATCTGGCCAAGGTCTTCACCCGCCTCGAAGCGTTGAGCGGTAACTCGCCGCTGAGCCCGTTGTGGCAGGTCGCGTCGGCGCTGGTCGAGGGCATGCGTGAGGGGCGGATCGCCAACAGTCCGGCCCTGCGCAGCCTGTTCAAGGACGCCGACAAGGAACTCAAGCGCCTGCTCGAACAGGGCATGCCCGGCCTCAACCAGCCGCCACCGCCTGAACTGCTGAAAAGCCTGCTGTTTTATATCGCCAAAGCCGAACATCCCACCGGGCAGATGCTGACCATGAAAGATCGCTACTCCCTGGACGACGCGCTGCCCGACAGCGCGATGGTCGACGAAGAACGCGCGCGTCTGGCCGGCCCCGACCGCGATGCCATGCGCTCGGTGCTCGCGGCGCTGTGCGAAGAGCTGGTGCGGGTCAAGGAACGCCTCGACCTGTTCGTGCGCAGCGACCGCCAGCACGCCTCGGACCTGGACAGCCTGCTGGCGCCGCTGCGGCAGATCGCCGACACCCTGGCGGTGCTCGGTTTCGGCCAGCCGCGCAAGGTGATCATCGATCAACTGGCGGTGGTGCTCAGTCTCGCCCAGGGTCAGCGCGAACCGAACGACGCCACGCTGATGGACGTCGCCGGCGCCTTGCTCTACGTCGAGGCGACGCTGGCCGGGATGGTCGGTACGGTGGAGCCGGAGAGCCCGGATGACTCGCGGCTGCCGACCACCGACCTGACGCAGATTCATCAGATCGTGATCAAGGAAGCGCGCATCTGTCTGCAACAGGCCAAGGACATGATCGTCGACTACATCGACGCCGACTGGGACCGCCAGCAACTGCAAAGCCTGCCGGCGCTGCTGACCCAGGTGCGCGGCGCGCTGGCGATGATTCCGCTGGCGCGGGCGGCCAGCCTGCTCGAAGCCTGCAACGGATTTATCCGCGAGCACCTGTTGCTCGACCCGCACGAGCCGGGGTGGCAGCAACTCGACAGCCTCGCCGACGCCATCACCAGCCTCGAGTATTACCTCGAGCGCCTGACCGACGACCCGCAGGCACCGAGCGAACACTTGCTGGATATCGCGCAGAAAAGCCTCGCCAGTCTCGGCTTCTTTCCTGACGAACAGCCCGGCGAGCCGCATGTGCCGGTGCTCGATGATGTGCTCAGCCCCAGCGAAGCGCTGGTGATGCAGGATTTGCAGGAGCTGGACGACCCGCAGATCGTGCAGTCGTTGGCGGAAGTGCTGGCCAGCCCGGTGTCGGCGGTCAACCCGCCGGCGCTGACCACGCCGGGCAGCCTGCTGCCGCCACCGGCCGATGAAGAACCGGTGGACGACGAGCTGCGCGAAGTGTTCCTCGAAGAGACCGGGGAAGTGCTCGAGGTGCTGAGCGAATACCTGCCGCGCTGGTCTGCCGCGCCCGATGACCGCGCCGCCCTGAGTGAACTGCGCCGCGCCTTCCACACCCTCAAGGGCAGCGGCCGGATGGTGCGCGCGCTGGTCCTCGGCGAGCTGGCCTGGGCAGTGGAAAACCTGCTCAACCGCGTGCTGGAACACAGCGTCGAAACCGGCCCGGCGGTGCGCCAGTTGCTGGCCGACACGCTGCTGCTGTTGCCGGACCTGATCGGCGAATTCGCCACCAACGGCCAGCGCCAGCGCCACGATGTCGATCAACTGGCGGCCCGCGCCCATGCGCTGGCCAAGGGCGACACGCCGCTGCCCGCCGAAGATGTGGAAGATGTCACGGCCCTCGATCCGCTGTTGCTGGAGATCTTCCGCAACGAAGCCGAGACTCACCTCGCCAGCCTCAATCGCTTCCTCGATCAGGCTGCCGAGCATGTGCCGTTGCAGGCCAACGACGAGTTGCAACGAGCCCTGCACACCCTCAAGGGCAGCGCCTCGATGGCGGGGGTGTCACCGATTGCCGAACTGGCGGCGCCGCTGGATAAACTGGCCCGGGAATTCAAGGCCCATCAACTGGCGCTAGACCTCGACGAAGTGGAACTGCTGCTCGAAGCCGAGGGCCTGTTTCGCGTCGGTCTGCGTCAGCTCAAACACGATCCGCTGGCGCCGATTGTCGGCGCGCAGTCGCTGATCAAACGCACCGAAACCCTGCTCGGCGAGCGTCTGGAATCGATCCTCAATGCCCCGAGCAGTGCGGTGCGGGTCAAGCGCGATCCGCAACTGATCAACAACTTTCTGGCCCAGGGCATGGACATCCTGCTCGACGCCGAAAGCCTCTTGCAGCGCTGGCAGCAGCACCCCGGCGAACGTCAGGAACTCAGCGCGCTGCTGGATGAGCTGACCACCCTGGGCGAGGGCGCGCATCTGGCGGATCTGCTGCCGGTGGATGTGCTGTGTGAAGCCTTGCTCGATCTTTACGGTGCGGTCGAAGAAAGCAGCCTGGCGGTCAGCGAGCGGTTTTTCCATGAGGCGCAGCAGGCTCATGAAGCGCTGATCAACATGCTCGACGAACTGGCCGCCGGCCAGGAAATCACCCCGCAACCGCAACGCATCCGCGCCTTGCACGAGTTGCTCGACGAGAGCCTCGATCCGTCGTCCATGGGTCTGATCCGCAGCGACGGCAGCCGCACCCTGAGCATCCGTGAACTGGGCAGCGCCACCGCCGAACTGCAACAACACAGCGTCGACAGCGGGCCGGACGACGAGATTGTCGAGATCTTCCTCGAAGAAGCGGTGGACATTCTCGACAGCGCCGGCCAAGCCTTGCAGCGCTGGCTGAAGGATCCGGAAAACGGCGCACCGCTGTCGTCGCTGCAACGGGATTTGCACACGCTCAAGGGCGGCGCGCGGATGGCCGAGGTGGCGGCCGTCGGTGATCTGGCCCATGAACTGGAAGGCCTTTACCAAGGGCTGGTGGATCGTCGGTACAGCCACAGCGAAGCTCTGGATCGATTGCTGCGCCAGAGCCACGAGCGCCTGGCGCTGTTCCTCGAACAGTTGCACCGGCACCAGCCGCTGGATCCGGCGCAGGACCTGATCGAGGCGATCCGCCGCTTTCGCCAGGGCCCGAGCGCCAGTCCCGAAACACCGACAGCTTCCGTCACGCAGGACGGCCAGGGGCACGATCCGGAGCTGCTGGAGATCTTCCTCGAGGAAGGTTTCGACATCATCGAAAACTCCGGCGCCGCGTTGCTGCGCTGGCAGGCCGAACCCGGCAATCGCCAGGAAGTGGAAACCCTGCTGCGCGATCTGCACACCCTCAAGGGCGGCGCGCGGATGGTGGAAATCGGCCCGATCGGCGACCTCGCTCATGAGCTGGAAAACCTCTACGAAAGCCTGTCTGCCGGCACCCTGCAGGGCAGCGCCGAACTGTTCGCGCTGTTGCAGCGCGGCCATGACCGCTTGGCGCAGATGCTCGACGCGGTGCGCGCCGGCCAGCCGTGCCCACCGGCAGACCGGCTGATCAGCGCGATCCAGAATTTCAGCCATCCCGTGTTGGTGCAAACCCCGGCGCCCGTGCCGCCGGTTGCGGTCAAGGCCGAGCCTGCGGCCCCGGCGCCCGAGACCGGTGCGGACATGGTCAAGGTCTCCGCCGAACTGCTCGACGAGCTGGTCAACCTCGCTGGCGAAACCTCGATTTTCCGTGGGCGCATCGAGCAGCAAGTCAACGATGCGCAGACCGCCCTGCACGAGATGGAAACCACCATCGAGCGTATGCGCGACCAGTTGCGCCGGCTCGACACCGAAACCCAGGGGCGGATCCTCAGTCGTCAGCAAGTGGATGCCGAACGCCTCGGCTACGAAGATTTCGACCCGCTGGAAATGGACCGCCATTCGCAGTTGCAGCAGCTGTCTCGGGCGCTGTTCGAATCCGCTTCCGACTTGCTGGATTTGAAGGAAACCCTCGACCGGCGCACCCACGACGCCGAGAACCTGTTGCAGCAGCAGGGCCGGATCAACACCGAGTTGCAGGAAGGCCTGATGCGCACGCGCATGGTGCCGTTCGAGCGCATGTTGCCGCGTCTGAAACGCATCGTCCGACAGGTCGCCGAAGAGTTGGGCAAGGACGTGGCGTTCAGCGTCGGCAACGCCGAAGGCGAGATGGACCGCAATGTCCTCGAACGCATGGCGGCGCCGCTGGAACACATGCTGCGCAATGCCGTCGACCATGGTCTGGAGTCCGCCGAAGTACGGCTGGCGGCGGGCAAACCGGCGCAGGGGCAGATCAGCCTCGACCTGTCCCGCGAGGGCGGCGACATCGTGTTCGACATCCGCGACGATGGCGCCGGCGTGCCGCTGGACGCCGTGCGGCGCAAGGCGATCAAGCGCGGTCTGCTGGCGCCGGACGCCGAGATCAGCGACCGCGAAGTGTTGCAGTTCATCCTCCAGCCAGGCTTTTCCACGGCCGAGAAAATCACCCAGATTTCCGGGCGCGGCGTGGGCATGGACGTGGTGCACGAAGAAGTCCGGCAACTTGGCGGCACCATGAGCATCGATTCGGTGCCGGGGCAGGGCGTGCATTTTCGCATTCGCCTGCCGTTCACCGTATCGGTCAACCGTGCGCTGATGGTGCAGTGTGGCGAGGATCAATACGCGATTCCGCTGAACACCATCGACGGCATCGTCCGCGTGCTGCCGAATGAACTGGACGGGCATTTCCGCCTCGATCCGCCGACTTATCAGTACGGCGGCCAGCGTTATGAGTTGTGCTACCTGGGCGAGCTACTGAAAACCGCGCCACGGCCGAAGCTGTCCGGCCAGAGCCTGCCGGTGCCGGTGTTGCTGGTACAGTGCGGCGACCGGCACATCGCCGTGCAGGTCGACACGATGGCCGGCACCCGCGAGATCGTGGTCAAGAGCCTCGGCCCGCAGTTCGCATCGGTGCAGAGCGTGTCCGGGGCGACGATTCTCGGCGATGGTCGGGTGGTGCTGATTCTCGACCTGCTGGCGCCGATCCGCGCGATGCAGGCGCGGTTGCCGCAGCGTCCGGCCGGCCATGAAATCGAGAGCGAACCGCACAAGCCGTTGCTGGTGATGGTGGTCGACGACTCGGTGACGGTGCGCAAGGTTACCAGCCGTCTGCTCGAACGCCACGGCATGAACGTGCTGACCGCCAAGGACGGGGTCGATGCGATGTTGCTGCTGGAAGAACACATGCCGGACCTGATGCTGCTCGACATCGAAATGCCGCGCATGGATGGCTTCGAAGTGGCGACCCAGGTGCGCCAGGACGAGCGCCTGCAACATCTGCCGATCATCATGATCACCTCGCGCACCGGGCAGAAACACCGCGACCGCGCGATGGCCATCGGCGTCAACGACTACCTCGGCAAGCCGTACCAGGAATCGGTGCTGCTCGAAAGCATCGCCCTGTGGAGCAAAAAACATGCATGAACGCCAGCACAATCAACGCGCCAGCCAGCTCACCGGGCTGCTGCTGCCGCTGGCGGATCGCAACCTGATCCTGCCCAACGTCGCCGTCGCCGAGCTGATCGACTACCAGTCCAGCGCCTTCGATCTCGACACACCGCCGTGGTATCTCGGTCGGGTGACCTGGCGTGAGCGGCAGGTTCCGCTGCTGAGTTTCGAGTCGGCGTGCGGCAACAAGATCGTCATCGGCGAACGGGCACGGATCGTCATCCTCAATGCCCTCGGCGGGCGGCCGGAGTTGAAGTTCATCGCGCTGCTGGTGCAGGGGATTCCGCGCTCGTACAAGCTCGACAGCCAGTTGAGTTATGTCGACGTGCCGCTGTGTGCGCTGGAGCAGGCGGCGGTGCAGGTCGGGGAGCAGGTGGCGAAGGTGCCGGATTTGTTGGCATTGGAGAAATTGTTGGTGGATGCGGGGCTCGTTCACTGATCATTACGCTCACCGTAACGGTTCGCCGCCGCGCTTGATTGATGCCCCTCGATCACACTCCTAAGGTAGCTCCACGACAGCGAACCCCGTGGAGTGAGCATGACAACAACCAATTCCCCCGACTCGCGCTGGACGCGGCGGCGTGACGAGAAGCAGCGGCGCCTCGACAAGGTGCGCGGGCTGGCCGACGGTGCGGTGTTGCCCACCGACAGAATCGTCGCGGCGCTTGAGGCGCTGATCCTGCCCGGCGACCGTGTGGTGCTGGAGGGCAACAACCAGAAGCAGGCGGATTTCCTCTCGCGCTCTCTGGCCAAGGCCGATCCTGAAAAGCTCCACGACCTGCACATGATCATGCCCAGCGTCGGCCGTTCCGAGCATCTGGACCTGTTCGAACGCGGCATCGCCCGCAAGCTCGATTTCTCCTTCGCCGGCACCCAGAGCCTGCGCATCAGCCAGTTGCTCGAAGACGGTCTGCTGGAAGTCGGCGCGATCCACACCTACATCGAACTCTACGCCCGACTGGTGGTGGACCTGATTCCCAACGTCGTGCTCTCGGCCGGGTTCATGGCTGACCGGGCCGGCAACATCTACACCGGCCCGAGCACCGAAGACACCCCGGCGCTGATCGAACCGGCAGCCTTCAGCGACGGCATCGTCATCGTCCAGGTCAATCAACTGGTGGACGATGTCAGCGAACTGCCGCGCGTGGACATTCCGGCGTCGTGGGTCGATTTCGTGGTGGTGGCGGACAAGCCGTTCTACATCGAGCCGCTGTTCACCCGCGACCCTCGGCACATCAAGCCTGTGCACGTGCTGATGGCGATGATGGCGATCCGCGGGATCTACGAAAAACACAACGTGCAGTCGCTGAACCACGGCATCGGTTTCAACACCGCGGCCATTGAACTGATCCTGCCGACCTACGGCGAATCCCTCGGCCTCAAGGGCAAGATCTGCCGCAACTGGACCCTCAACCCGCACCCAACCCTGATCCCGGCCATCGAAAGCGGTTGGGTCGAAAGCGTGCATTGCTTCGGCACCGAACTGGGCATGGAAAACTACATCGCCGCCCGGCCTGATGTGTTCTTCACCGGCCGTGACGGCTCGCTGCGTTCCAACCGGATGTTCTGCCAACTGGCCGGGCAATACGCGGTGGACCTGTTCATCGGCGCGACCCTGCAAGTCGATGGCGACGGCCATTCCTCCACCGTGACCCGTGGTCGTCTCGCCGGGTTCGGCGGCGCGCCGAACATGGGCCACGATCCGCGCGGCCGTCGTCACGGCACTCCGGCCTGGCTCGACATGCGTCATGACGATTCGCAGCAACCGATGCTCGAACGCGGCAAGAAACTCGTGGTGCAGATGGTCGAGACCTTCCAGGAGGGCGGCAAACCGACCTTCGTCGAAACCCTCGACGCGGTGGAGGTCGCGAAAAAAAGCGGCATGCCGCTGGCGCCGATCATGATCTACGGCGACGACGTCACCCACCTGCTGACCGAAGAGGGCATCGCCTACCTGTACAAGGCGCGCTCGCTGGAAGAGCGTCAGGCGATGATCGCTGCGGTCGCCGGCGTCACCGCCATCGGCCTGCGGCACAACCCGAAAGACACCGAACGCATGCGCCGCGAAGGCCTGATTGCCTTGCCCGAAGACCTCGGCATCCGTCGCATCGACGCCACCCGCGAATTGCTGGCGGCGAAAAGCGTGGCCGATCTGGTCGAGTGGTCCGGCGGCCTCTACAACCCGCCCGCCAAGTTCAGGAGTTGGTAATGCACGCACTCAACCTGCAACCCAAAACCATCACCCTCGCGGAACGGCTGGCGGACCTGGCCGTGGACGCGCTGATCGACGAAGCCGACCTGTCGCCGAAACCGGCGCTGGTCGACCGTCGCGGCAACGGCGCGCATACCGACCTGCACCTGGGATTGATGCACGCCTCGGCGCTGGCATTGTGGCCGGCGTTCAAGGAAATGGCCGAGGCCGCGCTTGAATTCGGCGAGATCGGCTTACCGCTGCGCGAAGCCATCGGCCGCATCGGACGGGAAGGCGAACAAGCGATGCTCGCCACCACCCACGGCGTGAACACCCATCGCGGGGCGATCTGGGCGCTGGGCCTGCTGGTCACGGCTGCTGCGCTGGACACGAAATCCACCAGCGCCAGCGCCGTGACTCTGCGCGCTGCGCGTCTGGCATTGCTCGATGACCGTTATGCGCCGCGTCCGCTGAGTCATGGCGCGCAAGTCGCCCAGCGCTACGGCGCTCGCGGTGCCCGGGAAGAAGCGCAACTCGGCTTCCCGTCCGTAGTGCAGCGTGGCCTGCCGCAGCTCAAACGCAGCCGCGCCGCCGGCCATGGCGAACAGAACGCCCGGCTCGACGCCTTGCTCGCAATCATGACCGACCTCGTCGACACCTGCGTCCTCTATCGCGCTGGCGAACCGGGCCTGCACGCCATGCAACACGGCGCCCAGACAGTGCTCGACGCCGGTGGCAGCGCCAGCCTCACCGGTCGCCGCCGCCTGCACGAACTGGATCAACAACTCATCGCATTGAATGCCTCGCCCGGTGGCGCCGCCGACTTGCTCGCCGCCAGCCTGCTGCTCGATCGAATCGAGCGCGACGGCATCCTTCAGGGAGCGTTTTGATGGAAACCTTATCCTTTGAATTCCCCGCTGGGCAGCCGCCACGCGGTCGGGCGCTGGTCGGTTGTGTCGGTTCGGGCGATCTGGAAGTGCTGATCGAACCGGGCCTGGCCGGCAAGCTGACGATCAACGTGCAGACTTCGGTCAACGGTGCCGAGCAGCGCTGGCAGCATCTGTTCGCACGGATGTTCGACGGCACCACACCACCGGCGATGGCCATTGATATCCACGACTTCGGTGCGACCCCGGGCGTGGTGCGCCTGCGGCTGGAACAAGGCTTCGAGGAGATCGGCCATGACTGACACCTCAGCGCTTCTACACAAACATTCGTTCGTCGAACTCGGCGCACGGCAGCGGGCAAACGCCTTGCTCGACGCCGGCACTTTCCGCGAACTGCTCGACCCGTTTCAGCGCGTCATGTCGCCATGGCTGGAACGCCAGGGCGTGGTGCCGCAGGCCGATGACGGCGTGGTGATCGCCAAGGGCAGCCTCGACGGTTTGCCGGTGGTGATCGCGGCGATTGAAGGCGCGTTTCAGGGCGGCAGCCTCGGTGAAGTCGGCGGCGCGAAAATCGCCGGCGCGCTGGAACTGGCCGCCGAGGACAACCGCAAAGGCATTCCGACCCGCGCCATCCTGCTGCTGGAAACCGGCGGCGTGCGCTTGCAGGAAGCCAACCTCGGGCTGGCGGCGATTGCCGACATCCACGCGGCGATTGTCGATCTGCAGCAATACCAACCGGTGGTTGGCGTGGTGGCCGGCAGCGTCGGTTGCTTTGGCGGGATGTCGATTGCCGCTGCGCTGTGCAGCTATTTGCTGGTGACCCAGGAAGCACGCCTAGGCCTGAACGGCCCGCAGGTGATCGAGCAGGAAGCCGGAATCGAGGAATACGACTCCCGCGACCGGCCCTTCATCTGGAGCCTGACCGGTGGCGAGCAACGTTTCGCCAGTGGTCTGGTGGACCGCTATGTCGCCGATGACGTGGCGCAGATTCGCGGGCAGGTCGGCGAGTTGCTGCAACAGGGCCTGCCAGCGCAACCGCGCAGTCAACGGGCCGAGTGGTTCCTGCAACGCCTGACGAGCCTGGACACTTACAAGCAAATCGAGCCTTCGGTGGTTCGCGATCTGTATCAAGGAGAGCGCTCATGAGTGGTTATTCCGTGCGCGGTTTGAACTGGTTCAACGCCTTGAGCGCTGGCGCGAATGCCGTTGAAGGTTTGCCGCCCTCGCTGAAGGTCGCTGACGGACCACTCGGGCGCTTTATCGCGGTGGTCGCCGATCCGCAAAACCGTTTCCCTCGCGCCCGCAACGGCGAAGTCGGATTGCTCGAAGGCTGGGGCCTGGCCAAGGCGGTGGATGACGCGATCACCGCCGACCAGGACAAATCGCAAAAACGGCCCTTGATCGCCATCGTCGATGTGCCGAGCCAGGCCTACGGTCGCCGCGAAGAAGCCCTCGGCATTCATCAGGCTTTGGCCGGTGCGGCAGACGCTTATGCCCGCGCGCGGCTGGTCGGGCATCCGGTGATTGCGCTGCTGGTGGGCAAGGCCATGTCCGGGGCGTTTCTCGCTCACGGATATCAGGCCAATCGCTTGATCGCCCTGCGTGATCCGGGGGTGATGGTGCATGCGATGGGCAAGGCTTCGGCGGCGCGGGTGACGTTGCGCAGCGTTGAAGAACTGGAAGCTCTGGCGTCCAGCGTGCCGCCGATGGCCTATGACATCGACAGCTATGCCAGCCTCGGATTGCTTTGGGAAACCTTGTCGGTGCAGCAGATCGAACAGCCGACGGCGGAGGATCTGGCGCGGGTCGGCGAATGCCTGAAGCAAGCCATCGAAGATATTGGCGCGACTGATTTGAGCAATCGTCTCGGCGCGAAAAACCGCGAAGCCTCCAGCCGCGTACGTGAACTGCTGAGGGCGCAGTGGTGAACAGCGTTCTCGCCCACGACTTGCTGTGGGGCATGACGCCGGCGCAGTTGCCGGCGGATGCGCCGCAGTGGGCGATTGATTCGCTGGCTGGCGGGCAACCGGTGGTGGTGCGGCGGGCGTTGAGTGAGGAAGGACTTGTGGCAGTGGGCGTGCGCGGTCGGTTGCGCGAGCAGCGATTGGCGACGTTCATGGCGATCGATTCGATTGCCTGTCGGGTCAGCCCGGAAGCGCTTTGTCATGTAGAGAGCGCGCGTGATCTGCCGGTCATGCAGGCGCTGCGGCAACTGCGGCCGATGCTTGATGATTGCGGTTGGATCTGGGGTGTCAGTGGCAGTGTCGGGTTTGAGCTGGCCAGTGGATTTACGGCAATGCACGAGCGCAGCGATCTCGACTTGATTCTGCGTACACCGCAACTCATCACCCGTAACCAGGCGCGCAAACTGGTGGCGCATCTCGATCAGGCGATCTGCCGGGTCGACCTGCAATTGCAGACGCCGTTCGGTGCCGTCGCCCTGCGTGAATGGGCCGGGAATGCTTCGCGGGTGCTGTTGAAAAACGCCCATGAAGCCTGTCTGGTGTCTGATCCGTGGAACCCGCAGGAGCAGGCAGCGTGAGCAGCCTGCTGGTGTTTCCCGGCCAGGGCGCGCAGCAGCCCGGCATGCTCCAGCGTTTGCCTCGGGAAACGCTGATCGAGGCCAGCGATAGCCTCGGTGAAGATGTCTTGCGGCTGGATTCCAGCGAAGCGCTGCGCAGCACCCGGGCGGTGCAGCTCTGCTTGCTGATCGCCGGCGTTGCAGCCTCGCGGCAGTTGTTGCAGGACGGACTCACCACAGATTACGTCGCCGGCCTGTCCATCGGTGCCTACCCGGCAGCGGTGGTCGCCGGGGCGTTGAGTTTCCGCGATGCGCTGCATCTGGTCAGCCTGCGCGGCGAGTTGATGCAGCAGGCTTATCCACAGGGCTTCGGCATGACCGCGATCATCGGCCTGCAATTATCCACAGTCGAAATGCTGCTGGCGCAGGTGCACGGCGCAGAAACACCGGTGTACCTGGCCAACATCAATGCCGATAACCAGGTGGTGATTGCCGGCAGCGACAAGGCGATGCAAGCGGTCGCCGAGCTGGCACGCAGTCGTGGCGCCGGGCTGGCAAAACGGCTGGCGGTCAGCGTGCCGTCGCACTGCCCGTTGCTGGATGAGCCTGCGCAAACCCTCGCCGAGGCGTTCAAAAAGGTTGAACTGAAAACACCGAAAATCGCTTACCTGAGCGGCAGTCGCGCAAGGCCTGTGACCCAGGTAGAAGCGCTGCGCGACGACCTCGCCTTCAACATGTGCCGCGTAGTGGACTGGCGCGGCACCGTGCAAAGCGCCTACGAGCGCGGCGTACGTCTACAGATCGAACTGCCGCCTGGAGCGGTGCTGACCGGGCTGGCGCGCCGGGTGTTCGAACAGGGGACTGTCGCTGCCTTCGACAGTGCCCGGCTCGACACCTTGCAGGCGCTGTTGCGTGAGGAGGGTAGCCGCCGACTCTAGACCGCCGCGACTCAGGCTTCGAACAACAAAAACAATTCGACGATGCACTTTGAGGACTACAACAATGATTATTTACGGTGTGGCGCTGCTGGCGATCTGTACGCTGGCAGGGGTGATCATGGGTGACATGCTCGGTGTTCTTCTGGGCGTCAAATCCAACGTCGGCGGGGTCGGCATCGCCATGATCCTGTTGATCTGCGCGCGGTTGTGGATGCAGAAACGCGGCGGCATGACCAAGGATTGCGAGATGGGCGTTGGCTTCTGGGGCGCCATGTACATTCCGGTGGTGGTGGCGATGGCCGCGCAACAGAACGTCGTCACCGCCCTGCACGGCGGCCCGGTGGCGGTGCTGGCGGCGATTGGCTCGGTGGTGGTCTGTGGCTGCACCATTGCTTTGATCAGCCGCACCCATAAAGGCGAGCCTTTGCCCGACGAGCCGGCGGAAATCTCCCCGGTCGGCACACCGGTAGGAGGTCGCTGACATGTGGGATCTCATTGAAAAGGGTCTGGAACACAACGGTCTGATCACCGCGTTCGCCTTCGTCGGCGTGATCATGTGGGTCTCGGTGATCCTCTCCAAACGCCTGACGTTCGGACGGATTCACGGCTCGGCGATTGCCATCGTCATCGGCCTGGTGCTGGCCTGGGTCGGCGGCACCATGACCGGCGGGCAGAAGGGCCTGGCGGACCTGACGCTGTTCTCCGGCATCGGCCTGATGGGCGGCGCGATGCTGCGGGATTTCGCCATCGTTGCCACGGCGTTTGAAGTGCAGGCGACCGAAGCGAAGAAGGCCGGGATGATCGGGGTGATTGCGCTGCTGCTGGGCACGATCCTGCCGTTCATTGTCGGCGCGTGCATGGCTTACGCGTTCGGTTATCGCGATGCGGTGAGCATGACCACCATCGGCGCGGGTGCGGTGACTTACATTGTTGGCCCGGTGACCGGTGCGGCGATTGGCGCGACTTCGGATGTGATGGCGCTGTCGATTGCCACCGGGTTGATCAAGGCGATTCTGGTGATGGTCGGCACGCCCGTGGCGGCGCGCTGGATGGGCCTGGATAACCCGCGCTCGGCGATGGTGTTCGGCGGGCTGGCCGGGACGGTGAGTGGCGTGACGGCGGGGCTGGCGGCGACGGATCGGCGGTTGGTGCCTTATGGGGCGTTGACGGCTACGTTTCACACCGGACTTGGGTGTTTGCTTGGGCCTTCGCTGCTGTTCTTCATTGTTCGCGGGATTGTTGGCTGAACGTCAAAAGCGCCCTCATGATCGTTCCCACGCGGAGCGTGGGAACGATCATCAGCCGCGATCATTGGGTAGTCTGGCGATTCGCATACATCCGGCACTCCGCCAACAACGCCAGCAGATTCGGATCCCGCTCTTTAGCCTTCAAAAACACCACCCCAATGTGCTGCTGCAACCGGTACTTCTCCTGCAGCGGAATCAGCTTCACCCGGTTCTCGTACACCGCCGCAATCCTCCCCGGCAGCAACGCATAACCGACCCCGGAGCTGACCATGCTCAGCAGGGTGAAGATGTCGTTGACCTGCATCGCTACCTTTGGCTCGAACCCCGCCTGCCGAAACACTCGGATGCCGTCCTGGTGGGTGGCGAAGCCTTGGGTGAGGGTGATGAAGGTTTCGTCGCGCACCTCCGCCAGATCCACTTCGCTGCGTTGGGCGAAGCGCGAATCGGCCGGAGTGGCGAGGAAAATGTCGTCGGAAAACAGTGGAATCTGCTCGCAGTCCGGGTCGTTGACGGTGTCGTCCAGCGACACCAGGATCGCGTCGACTTCCATGTTTTTCAGCTTGTAGAGCAGGTCGATGTTCGAGCCGAGAATCAGGTCGATGTTGAGTTCGCTGCGGCGGATCTTCAAACCCATGATCAGCTGCGGCACGGTTTTCACCGTCAGCGAATACAGCGAACCGAGCTTGAAGCGCTCGGCCGAGAACCCGGCGGCTTCGCGGGTCAGGCGCACGCTTTCGACCACGTCCTGAATCAGCTTCTGCGCCCGCTCCTCGAGCACGTAGGCGCTTTCCAGTGGCGTCAGGTTGCGCCCTTCGTGCTTGAACAGCGGACAGCGCAGGGCGCTTTCCAGCGAATGGATCGCGCGGTGCACGCTGACGTTGCTGGTCTGCAACTCGGCGGCGGCGCGGGCGAGGTTGCCGGTGCGCATGAAGGCGAGGAACACCTCGAGTTTCTTCAGGGTAAATTCTTCGTCGATCAGCATGGCGCGGACTCTTCTTGGTATCGCTCGATTGTGCCCAAATATCAGGACAGGTGCCTGCCTGCGTTGAACGGAAACATTGCGCTTTTACGCTCAAGGCCCGAGCCTTGCGCGTTGCGGTAACGAAATCGAGGTGTGCGACACATGTATCACGGAGAAAAACTGAACGCCTGGACGCATCTGGTCGGTGCGGTAGCGGCGTTTGTCGGGGGTGTCTGGATGCTGGTGATTGCCAGCCTCGACGGCAGCCCTTGGAAGATCGTCAGCGTGGCGATTTATGCCTTTACGTTGCTGGTGCTTTACAGCGCGTCCACCGTGTACCACAGCGTGCGCGGGCGCAAGAAAGCGATCATGAAGAAGGTCGATCACTTTTCGATCTACCTGCTGATCGCCGGCAGTTACACGCCTTTCTGCCTGGTGACCCTGCGCGGGCCGTGGGGCTGGACGCTGTTCGGGATTGTCTGGGGGCTGGCGCTGATCGGCATCCTGCAGGAGATCAAGCCACGCTCGGAGGCGCGGATCCTGTCGATCGTGATCTACGCGGTGATGGGCTGGATCGTGCTGGTGGCGGTCAAGCCGCTGATCGCCGCGCTCGGGACGGCGGGGTTTGCCTGGCTGGCGTCGGGTGGCGTGCTGTACACCGTGGGGATCATCTTCTTTGCCCTCGACCATCGGTTGCGGCATGCCCACGGGATCTGGCATCTGTTCGTGATCGCCGGGAGTTTGCTGCACTTTGTGGCGATTCTGTTTTACGTCCTTTAAGCGCCTATCAGTCGGCCGAGTTGTTCGCTGGCGCGCTGACTGAAGATCTGCAGCAAATCATTCAGCGTATGTGGCGGTGGTTCGGTGGCGCGAGTCACCGCGTACAGCGTGATCGGCAGCGGCGGGGCGAGAGGGCGGATAGTGGTGGTGGCCGATGAGGCACCCAGCGCGGTGAACGGATCGATCACCGTGACACCAGCGCCAGACTCCACCATCGCTCGGGCCAGCGAATACGTCTGCACGGCGATCCGCACACGCGGCGGCGGTTCGACCGCTTCGAGATAACTATCGAGGCGGGCGGCCAATGGATCGGCGCTGGACAGGCCGATCAGCGGCGCTCCCGCCAACGCCATCAGCGGCAACGGCTGACCAGCGTCTTCTTCCGGCCAGTAACCTTTCGGCGCCAGCGCCACCAGAACCCCCGAGGCCAAAGCCTGGGCCTTCAGCCCCGGATGATCCGGCAACTGCAACGTCAGGGCCACGTCCACTTCGCGCATCAAAAGGTTTTGCATCAGCTCGCGACTGTGGGCGCTCGACAGTTCGCAGGCGATGTCCGGGAATTGCGCGGTCCACTGCTGGATCGCCGGCGGCAGCAACGACAGCGCCAGCGCCGGGGTCGCGCCGATCCGCAGGCTGTGACCGGGTGCTCGGCGCAGGCTCTGGGCCAGACGCCGTACGCCTTGCAGGCTTTCGGTGACCTTGTCGACTTCGCGTTCCAGTTCCAGCGCTTCAGGGGTCGCCTGCAACTTGCCGCGCACCCGCAGAAACAACGGAAAGCCCAATTGCTGCTCGGCGTGCTGCAGCACCTTGGTCACCGCCGGTTGCGAGACGTGCAGTAACTGCGCAGCAGCGCTGACCGAGCCGGTCTGGCGAATGGCCTGGAAAATCTCGATATGACGAAGGCGCATGACGATCCCATAACCTTTTTTTATAGGTTTGGCATCTTTATTCATTGTTCGGCGCCTGTCACCTCACCCTAACCTCGGCCTCGTCTTCAAGAACGATTAAGGACGGACATGGCTCAGCGTGTGTGCATCATCGGCGGCGGCGTGATCGGGCTGGCAACGGCCTGGGCGCTGGTGCGCGACGGTTTCGAAGTGACAGTGGTCGAGGCGCGGCAGTCGCTGGGCAGTGAAACCAGTTTCGCCAACGGCGGCCAGTTGTCCTACCGCTACGTCGCGCCACTGGCCGATGCCGGCGTGCCGTTGCAGGCAATCGGCTGGATGCTGCGTGGCGACTCACCGCTGAAACTTCGCCCGCGCCTGGACCCGGCGCAGTGGCGCTGGATGGCCTCGTTTCTCGCCGCGTGCCGCACCTCGGTCAACCGCGAAAACGCCGCGCATCTGTTGCGTCTGGCGCTGTTCAGCCAGAGCACGCTGAAACGCTGGCGTGAGGACGACGGACTCGTCGGCTTCAACTGGCGACGCAACGGCAAACTGGTGACTTTCCGCAACGCCGCCAGCTTCGACCATGCACGCAAGGGCCTGGCCGATCCGCAACAACAGCAGGTGTTGTCCGCCGCCGAATGTGCGCGGCTGGAGCCGGCACTGACCGATGCGCCGTTTGTGGGCGCGATCTACACGCCGGATGAAGAAGTAGGCGACTGTCACGGCTTCTGCCAACAGCTGGCGGCGCGATTGAAGGCGTCGGGCCGTTGCGAATTTCGTCTCGGTCAGGCAGTCACCGGCATTCGCCATAGTCACGGCGCCGTCACGGCCATTGAACTTGGCGAAGAGACTTTGCCGGTCGAACAACTGGTGATCGCCGCCGGCCATCGCAGCCCGTTGCTCGCGCTGCCCGGCCTGCGCCTGCCGCTGTATCCGCTGAAGGGCTACAGCCTGACCGTGCCGATTGGCAACGAGCACCGGGCGCCGGACGTGAGCATCACCGACTACGACCGCAAGATCGTCTACGCGCGTATCGGCGAACAACTGCGCGTAGCGGCAATGGTCGACATCGTCGGTTTCGACCCGGCGTTGGACCCCGAGCGGCTGGCGCTGATCAAGCGCCAGGCCCGCGACACCTTTCCCGACGCCGGCAACTACGATGCGGCCGTCGAATGGGCTGGCATGCGCCCGGCCACGCCCACCGGCGTTCCGCTGTTGGGCGCCACGGCCTATCGCAATCTGTGGCTCAACCTCGGCCACGGTGCGCTGGGTTTCACCCTGGCCTGCGGCAGCGGGCAGTTGCTCAGCGAACTGATTGGCGAGCAGCGCACATCCATTGACCTACACGGGTTCAATCCCCGTGCGGCGTGACGGTTTCTGCTAAAACACCCCACCCACAACGGAGAATAACAATGCAAAAAATCACGTTGCTCGGCTGCACACTGGCGCTGGTTTTCGGCGCTCAGGCGCAGGCCAATGAAGTGCCGCTGACCGGTACGCTTGGCAAGATTGCCAGCGCCAACAGCATTACCCTGGGGTATCGCGATGCGTCGGTGCCGTTTTCGTATGTGGGCGATCACACCGGGCAGCCTATGGGGTATTCGGTGGAGCTCGCGGGCAAGATCGTCGAGCGCATCCAGCAGCAACTGGCGTTGCCGGAGCTGAAGGTGAAGTACAACCTGGTGACGTCGCAGACGCGGATTCCGCTGGTTCAGAACGGCACGGTCGACCTTGAATGCGGCTCCACCGGAGTGACCGCCGAACGGCAGAAGCAGGTCGCGTTCTCCTACGGTTTTATCTACGTCAAAGGTCAGCTCCTGACTGCCAGGGACAGCGGCATCAAAAGCTTCGATGACCTGCGCGGCAAGAACGTGGTGACCACCGCCGGCACCACCAACGAGCGCTATCTGAAGAGCTACAACCTCGACCACAGACTGAACATGTTCGTGATCAGCGCCAAGGATCACGGCGAGGCGTTCCAGATGCTGCAATCGGGACGTGCGGCGGCGTTTTACATGGACGATGCGCTGCTTTACGGCGAGCGGGCCAAGGCGCGCGACCCGCATAACTGGGTCGTGGTGGGGGAGGAGCAATCGCGGGAAATCTACAGCTGTATGGTGCGCAAGGATGATCCGCAATTCCTCGCGCTGGTCAACGGTGTGCTGGCCGACCTGTACAGCTCGGGGGAGATCAACGGCATCTACCGCAAGTGGTTCGAACAGCCGATCCCGCCGAAGGGTCTGAACCTTGAGTTCCCGATGACCAGCGAACTCAAGGCAATCATCGCCAGACCGGTCAGTGATCCGGTGCAATAATTGTCAGATCGAGGTGCTGCCATTCGCCAGCAGGCTGGCTCCCACATTGGATTTCGGGTGTTCGCGATTTTGTGTGCACCGCAGATCACCTGTGGGAGCCAGCCTGCTGGCGATGGCGTCTTAGAAATCACCCCACAGTTGCTGCGCCACCGCCAGTGCCACAACCGGCGCGGTCTCGGTGCGCAGCACGCGCGGGCCGAGGCGGGCGGCGTGGAAGCCGTTGGCCTTGGCTTGCTCGACTTCGGCGTCGGACAAGCCGCCTTCCGGGCCGATCAGGAACGCCAACGTCGCAGGCTTGGCATGGCTGACCAAAGGCTCGGCCACCGGGTGCAGCACCAGTTTCAGTTCGGCTTCCGTCTGCTTCAGCCAGTCGGCCAGCAGCACCGGTGGATGAATCACCGGTACTCGCGAACGACCACATTGCTCGCAAGCGCTGATCGCCACCTGACGCCAGTGCAGCAGGCGTTTGTCGGCGCGTTCGTCCTTGAGGCGGACTTCGCAGCGCTCGCTGAAGATCGGGGTGATTTCGGTCACGCCCAGTTCGGTGGCTTTCTGGATTGCCCAGTCCATCCGCTCGCCCCGGGACAGGCCCTGGCCGAGGTGGACGTGCAGCGGCGATTCGACCTGACCGGCGAACTGCTCGTCGATCTGCACCACCACGCGCTTCTTGCCGACTTCCACCAGCGATCCGCGAAACTCATGGCCGGAGCCGTCGAACAACTGCACCGCATCGCCCTCGGCCATGCGCAGCACGCGGCTGATGTAATGCGCCTGGGCTTCCGGCAGTTCGTGTTCGCCAGTGCTGAGCGGGGCGTCGATAAAAAAGCGGGACAGTCTCATTTCGGGTCTCTCTGATTAGATCGTTCCCACGCTCCGCGTGGGAATGCAGCCCGGGACGCTCTGCGTCCCAAGAGCGGACGCAGAGCGTCCTGTGAGGCGTTCCCACGCAGAGCATGGGAACGAGCCGTCAACTTAAGTGTTTGGATCAGCCCGGATCACGAAACCCGGGATGGAAATCCTTCGGCACCGCCACACTGACGTTGTCACGGGTGGCAATGTCGATGCCTTCGCTGGCGACTTCGGCGAGGAAGTCGATCTGCTCCGGGGTGATCACGTACGGCGGCAGGAAATACACCACGCTGCCCAGCGGACGCAGCAGCGCACCACGCTCCAGCGCATGCTGGAACACCTTCAGGCCGCGACGTTCCTGCCACGGATAAGCCTCTTTCGTGGCTTTGTCCTTGACCATCTCGATCGCCAGGACCATGCCGGTCTGCCGGACTTCCGAAACATTCGGATGATTCGCCAGATGCGCCGTCGCCGACGCCATGCGTTGAGCCAGCGCCCGGTTGTTTTCGATCACGTTGTCCTGTTCGAAGATATCCAGGGTCGCCAACGCCGCCGCACACGCCAGCGGGTTGCCGGTGTAGCTGTGCGAATGCAGGAAGGCGCGCAGGGTCGGGTAATCGTCGTAGAACGCGCTGTACACCTCGTCGGTGGTCAGGCACGCGGCCAACGGCAGATAACCGCCGGTCAGGGCTTTCGACAGGCACAGGAAGTCCGGGCGGATGCCGGCCTGTTCGCAGGCGAACATCGTCCCGGTGCGGCCGAAGCCGACGGCGATTTCGTCATGGATCAGGTGCACGCCGTAACGGTCGCAGGCCTCGCGCAGCAGCTTGAGGTACACCGGGTGATACATGCGCATGCCGCCGGCGCCCTGGATCAGCGGCTCGACGATCACCGCAGCGACGCTGTCATGATTTTCCGCCAGCGTCTGTTCCATGGCCGCGAACATGTTGCGCGAATGCTCTTCCCAGCTCATGCCCTGCGGGCGCAGGTAGCAATCCGGGCTCGGCACCTTGATGGTGTCCATCAGCAGGGCTTTGTAGGTTTCGGTGAACAACGGCACGTCACCAACCGCCATCGCCGCCATGGTTTCGCCGTGGTAGCTGTTGGTCAGGGTGACGAAGCGTTTCTTGTTCGGCTGACCGCGGTTGAGCCAGTAGTGAAAGCTCATTTTCAGCGCGACTTCGATGCAGGACGAACCGTTATCGGCGTAGAACACCCGGTTCAGGCCTTCCGGCGTCATCTTCACCAGACGCTCGGACAGCTCGATCACTGGCTGATGGCTGAAACCGGCCAGAATCACGTGCTCCAGTTGATCGACCTGATCCTTGATGCGCTGGTTGATGCGCGGGTTGGCGTGGCCGAACACGTTGACCCACCAGGAGCTGACCGCATCCAGATAACGCTTGCCTTCGAAGTCTTCGAGCCAGACGCCTTCACCGCGCTTGATCGGGATCAGCGGCAGCTGTTCGTGGTCTTTCATCTGGGTGCAGGGATGCCACAGCACCGCGAGATCGCGTTGCATCCACTGGTTGTTCAGGCCCATGTTCAGTCTCCTCGAGGCGGCTCGCGTCAGGCGCGGGCAAACAATCGCGCAAGCCTATGCAATGCATCGCGCCGGAACAACCCATTGTGTCGATTGAGCTACTTTGTATGGGCCGATAGACGTCGCTGGCGGCGTTTTGATGGCTGACGTATTCTTCGCGGTTCTTTGGGTCGTCTGACCCGCAAAACTGCTTTTTCCTACGTGTATTTCCGGAGTTCGCTGAATGTCTGTCGGTTGGCTGCGCGCCTGTGCGCTGGTGGTGTTGGGGCTGTTCAGCGTTACGGCGCTGGCCAAGGATAAAACCGCGATCGTGATCGGCGGCGGCCTGTCGGGCCTGACGGCGGCTTACGAACTGCAAAACAAGGGCTGGCAGGTCACGCTGCTCGAAGCCAAGCCGAGCCTGGGCGGTCGCTCGGGCATGGCCACCAGCGAGTGGATCGGCAACGACAAGACTCAACCGGTGCTGAACAAGTACGTTTCGACGTTCAAGCTGAGCACCACGCCGGCGCCTGAATTCGTACGGACTCCGGGTTACCTGATCGACGGCGAGTATTTCTCCGCCGCGGACCTGACCACCAAACAGCCCGCCACGGCCGAAGCGCTCAAGCGCTACGAGAAAACCCGTGACGATCTGGCGCGTTCGATCGACGATCCGCAAAACCCGGCCGCGACCAACACCCTGCACGCCCTGGACCAGATCAACGTCTCGAGCTGGCTCGACAAGCAGAACCTGCCGGCCACCGCACGTCAGCTGATCAACCAGGACATCCGCACCCACTACGACGAGCCTTCGCGCCTGTCGCTGCTGTACTTCGCACAGCAAAGCCGGGTGTATCGCGGCGTGTCCGACCGTGACCTGCGCGCTTCGCGTCTGGTCGGTGGCAGCCCGGTGCTGGCCCAGGCCTTCGTCAAACAGTTGAAAACCATCAAGACCAACTCGCCAGTATCTGCCATCACCCAGGACAAGGACGGCGTGACCGTCAAGGTCGGCAGCGTCGGCTACCAGGCCGATTACGTTGTGCTGGCGGTGCCGTTGCGCGCCCTCAACAAGATCCAGCTGACTCCGGCGCTGGACGCCCAGCACCTGGCCGCGATCAAAGGCACCAACTACGGCTGGCGCGACCAGATCATGCTGAAGTTCAAGACGCCGGTATGGGAAAGCAAGGCGCGGATGTCCGGCGAGATCTACAGCAACACTGGCCTTGGCATGTTGTGGATCGAGCCGGCTCTGAAGGGCGGCGCCAACGTGGTGATCAACCTGTCCGGCGATAACGCCCGCGTCATGCAGGCCTTCGGCGACAAGCAGATGGTCGATCAGGTGCTGATTCGCCTGCACACGTTTTATCCACAGGCCCGTGGCTCGTTCACCGGTTATGAAATCCGTCGCTACAGCACCGATCCATCGACCGGTGGTTCCTACCTGGCCTTCGGCCCTGGCCAGATCAGCAAATACTGGCGCCTGTGGGAGCGTCCGCTGCAGCGCGTAGCGTTTGCCGGCGAACACACCGACACCTTGTACCCTGGCACGCTGGAAGGCGCACTGCGCACCGGTCAGCGCGCAGCCAGTCAGGTTGAAGACCTGGCGGCGGGCAAATCCTTCGAACCGGCCAAGGTCGGCCCGGCAGCGGCCACCGCCGCAGCGGCGGGTGCGGGCGCGGCAGTAGCGGCGAAGAAAGGCAACTTCTTCACCAACCTGTTCGGCGGTTCGGACGACGACAAGAAGCCAGAACCGGTGAAAGCGCCAGAGCCGGCACCTGCTCCAGCCGCCCCAGCGCCTGCACCGGCTCCGGCCCCTGCGCCAGCCCCGGTGGAAGCACCGAAGCCAGCGGCCCCGGTGAAAGCCGAGCCGGCGAAGAAAGCGGCAGCCAAACCAGCAGCGAAGAAACCGGCGGCCAAGACCGAAGCGAAAAAACCTGCAGCGAAACCTGCGGCGAAAAAAGCTGAACCGGCGAAGAAGCCAGCGGCCAAACCGGCGGCAAGCACCGAGACCAAAGCGCAGTAAGGCTTGGCGGTGAATGAAAAAGCGCGGCTTTCAGGCCGCGCTTTTTTTTGCCTGAAAGATCGCCATCGCGAGCAGGCTCGCGATGGGATCAATGCGGGCACTGAAATTTGAAGACCTCTCAGCTAACCTCCAGTCACACTTTTGTCTTTAATCTTTCCTTAACTCCCCTGTTCAAGACTCTTGATCGTATTTCTCGATATTTCAAAGCGAAATTTTCCGCTTTAATTCGATAGATAACTCGCTAGTCTTGGTTCGCAGTTCTCACAGGATTTGGGCAATGCAGCTACGTAACTCTTCTTCGCGCTACGGTTGGGTCAGCATCTTCATGCACTGGGGTGTGGCGCTGGCGGTCTTCGGGCTGTTCGCGCTCGGTCTGTGGATGGTGGGGCTGGATTACTACAGCACCTGGCGCAAAGACGCGCCGGATCTGCACAAGAGCATCGGTCTGGTGCTGCTGGGTGTAATGGTGTTGCGAGTGTTGTGGCGCTTTGTCAGTCCACCGCCGCCAACGCTCCAGAGCTACAGCCGCATGACCCGCATCGGTGCGAAGTTCGGCCATGGGTTTCTTTACCTTGCGCTGTTCGCCGTGATGATTGCCGGTTACCTGATTTCCACCGCAGACGGTGTCGGGATTCCGGTGTTTGGCCTGTTTGAAGTTCCTGCACTGGTTTCCGGACTACCGGATCAGGCAGATACCGCCGGTGTGATTCATCTGTACCTGGCATGGGCGCTGGTAATTTTTTCCGGCCTTCATGCGTTGGCAGCATTGAAGCACCACTTTATCGATCGTGATGCGACCCTGACACGAATGCTGGGACGCAAAGCCTGATGTTCAACCTCGACTCCAAAGGAAAACAAAGCATGTTGAAAAAGACTCTGGCCGCTCTGGCAATCGGCTCTGCCGTCCTGTCCGCCAATGTGATGGCCGCTGACTACGTAGTCGACAAAGAAGGCCAGCACGCCTTCGTCGACTTCAAGATCAGCCACCTGGGCTACAGCTACATCACCGGTACCTTCAAGGACATCAGCGGCAAGTTCAGCTTCGATGCTGCCAAGCCTGAAGACAGCAAGATCGAGTTCGACGTGAAGACCGCCAGCGTGTTCACCAACCACGCCGAGCGTGACAAGCACATCTCCAGCAAAGACTTCCTGGACGTGGGCAAATACGCTGATGCCAAGTTCGTCTCCACCAGCGTCAAGTCCACCGGCAAGAACGCCGATGGCAAAGACACTGCCGACGTGACGGGTGACCTGACCCTGCACGGCGTGACCAAGCCGATCGTGGTCAAGGCCACTTTCCTGGGTGAAGGCAAGGATCCATGGGGCGGCTACCGTGCCGGCTTCGAAGGCACTACCAGCATCAAGCGTTCTGATTTCGGCAAGATGATGGACCTGGGTCCACAGTCTGACAAAGTCGACCTGTACATCTCGTTCGAAGGTGTCAAAGCGAAGTAATTTTCGCCGGCCATACAAAAACGCCCCCGGTCTTGCGATCGGGGGCGTTTTTTATTGCCTGCCGCCACTTTCGTTTCAGCGGCGCACAAAAAATGCCCCGGTTTTCAGGCCGGGGCATTTTTCATTGCAGTGGAAAACTCAGCGATTGCGGGTCAGCAAGGCCGGTTTTTCACCGCGTGGGCGGCTTGGCAGTTGATCCAGCTGCTCAGGCGTCGGGAAGCGGTCGGCTTTCGATTCCTTGTGCATGATCTTCGGCCCGCTGCTGCGCGGGTTCTGCACGGCCGGTTCAGCGCGTGGCTGATCGTCACGGGCCGGGCGGCGGTTGCGCGGGTTCTCATCGCGACGACCCTGACCGTCACGCGGAGCACCGTTGCGTGGGCCACTGCGTTTGCCTGGCGGGGTGCCGGTGCTCGAACCGTTGCTGTTGCGTGGGCCGTTCTGGCGACCTTGTGGCTGACCGCCGCGGGGTGCGCCCGAACCTGCGCCTTGCGCCGGAGCGCCTGGACGACGGTTGCGACCACCGGCCGGAGCCTGCTTCGGCACGTAATCAACGCGGTTACCGAAGTTATCGATATCGTCGTCGAGGAATTCGTCCGGAGCACGGTCAGCAGCGGCGCGTGGCGGCTGGCTTGGCTGGCGCTGTTCGCGGGCCGGAGTGCCTTCACGCGGCTTCTGTTGACGGGCTGGACGCTCGCCACGCTCACCGGCCGGTTTTTCCTTGCCCTTGTCTTTGCTTTTGTCTTTACGACCGCCGCCACCGCCGCCGCCATTCGGACCGTCACCGCGTGGGCCACGAGCATTGCGCGGGTTGCGCATGTCCGGACGTTCACGGGCTTCCGGCTTCTCGGCCTCGATGGTGCTGGCATCGAAGCCCATCAGGTCGCCGTCGGCGATTTTCTGCTTGGTCATGCGTTCGATGCTTTTCAGCAGTTTTTCTTCGTCCGGTGCGACCAGCGAGATCGCCTCGCCCGAACGACCGGCCCGGCCGGTACGGCCGATACGGTGCACGTAGTCTTCATCGACGTTCGGCAGTTCGAAGTTGACCACGTGTGGCAACTGGTCGATGTCCAGGCCACGGGCGGCGATGTCGGTGGCAACCAGGATGCGCACTTCACCGGCCTTGAAGTCGGCCAGGGCTTTGGTGCGGGCGTTCTGGCTCTTGTTGCCGTGGATCGCCACAGCCGGCAGGCCGTGTTTGTCCAGGTACTCGGCCAGACGGTTGGCGCCGTGCTTGGTGCGGGTGAACACCAGCACCTGTTCCCACGCGCCGGCGGTAATCAGGTGGGCCAGCAGCGCACGCTTGTGGCTGGCCGGCAGACGGAACACGCGTTGTTCGATGCGCTCGACCGTGGTGTTCGGCGGCGTCACTTCGATGCGTTCCGGGTTGTGCAGCAGTTTGCCGGCAAGATCGGTGATGTCTTTGGAGAAGGTCGCCGAGAACAGCAGGTTCTGGCGCTTGGCCGGCAGACGCGCGAGGACTTTCTTCACGTCATGGACGAAGCCCATGTCGAGCATGCGGTCGGCTTCGTCGAGCACGAGAATTTCGACGTGGGACAGATCGACGCTGCCCTGGCCGCACAGGTCGAGCAGACGACCGGGGCACGCCACCAGCACGTCAACGCCACGGGACATGGCCTGAACCTGCGGGTTCATGCCGACGCCGCCGAAGATGCACGCGCTGACGAATTTCAGGTCGCGGGCGTAGATCTTGAAACTGTCGTGAACCTGCGCCGCGAGTTCGCGGGTAGGGGTCAGCACGAGCACGCGCGGTTGGCGCGGGCCGTGACGCTGGGATTTGTCCGGGTGACCGTTGGGAAACAGCCGCTCCAGGATCGGAAGGGCGAAACCGCCGGTTTTACCAGTACCTGTCTGAGCCGCAACCATCAGGTCGCGACCTTGCAACACGGCGGGAATGGCCCGCTGTTGCACCGGAGTAGGCTCGGTATAGCCCGCATCTTCGATAGCGCGGACCAAAGCCTCGGAGAGACCGAGGGAAGCAAAGGACATGAGTAATCCTGTTTCAGTTAGGGCTTGGCCCAATGGGAGTCTTGCCTGGCGCGAATGGCGTTTAAGAGGACGCAATCCCGTCCGGTCCTGCCGCGGTTCCGAAGGCACGTCCGGAGCGCTCGCGCGGGCTGAAAAGCTGCGCTGTAGCGGGTCGGGAGGCCTGTTACGGTTCCGGGCGTCCGGGCGTGAGCCTGGCGGGAACGCCGGAGTATAACAGAGCAATCACTGCGCGCCGCTTTCCTGCTGCTCAACGGTTTTGCCGCTGGCGGTGGCGTTGCCCAGCGGTGCCGCCAGGGCGGGGGCCGCGCCGTAGCGAGCGCTGAGCTCGGCATAGGCCGGTTCGCGCTTGAAACGCTTGAGTTCGGCGCCGAAGCGCTGCACCAGCAAATCCATTCCGGCATTGCGTCGCACGGCCAGAAACTGGCTCTGGCGGCTGATGACCGTGGGGTTTTCAGTGATCTGGTTGCGGATATCCAATTCATCGAGCAAATGCTGGCCCACGCGGCGGTCGGTGATCAGCAGGTCGATACGCCCGCGCACCAGTTTGCCGAAATTGGCTTCGTGGGTCGGGGCCGGCTCGCGGGTGAACAGCGTCGATTCGCGAAAGTCGGGGCTGTACAGATAGCCCGGTGAGGTGCCGATGGTCAGGCCCTTGAGGTCTTCGAGGCTGCGAAAAGGGTGCGGGCGGTCGTTGGCGTAAAACATCACGAACTCGACGTCCGACAGCGGTTCGCTCGGATAGAGCAGGGTGGCGTCGCGTTCGTCGCTATGGAAGATGTCCAGCGCGCCGTCGGCCTGGCCGGTTTCGAGCATCGACAGGCAGCGTTTCCACGGCAGGAACTGCCATTCGACTTCGATGCCCAGGCGCTTGAACACGATGGCGGTGGTTTCGTAGTCCAGTCCGAGGTTCTTGCCGTCTTGTTCATAGACGTACGGCGCCCACGGTTCGGTGACGATACGCAGCTTCTCGCCCCGAGCGGCAAAGCTCAGGCAAGCAAAAACCAGCACGGCGAATAACTGCGTGATCAAAGGCATGGCTTGAGATTACGACGAGAAACGGCAAAGAGCCAGAAACTGGCCGCAGAAGCTCTGTTTCGGGCGTTTAAAAGCAAAAGATCGCAGCGGCGAAAGCGCTGTAGGCACTGTCGTGGCTGCGATCTTCTGGTTCTGCGGTTACGTCTTTTTAGCGCGGCAGCTTCAGGTTGTTCCAGATCGCCAGGCTCGGTTCGGCCTGGTTCATGGAATAGAAGTGCAGGCCAGGCGCGCCGCCTTGCAGCAGGCGTTCGCACATTTCCGTAACGACCTGTTCGCCAAAACGCTGAATGCTTTGGCTGTCATCGCCGTAGGCTTCCAGCTGCTTGCGGATCCAGCGCGGGATTTCCGCGCCGCAGGCATCTGAGAAGCGCGCGAGTTTGCTGTAGTTGGTGATCGGCATGATCCCCGGCACGACCGGAATGTCCACGCCCAGCGCCTGCAAACGGTCGACAAAGTAGAAGTAGCTGTCGGCGTTGAAGAAGTACTGGGTGATCGCGCTGTCGGCGCCGGCACGGGCCTTGCGCACGAAGTTGGCGAGATCGTCTTCGTAGTTGCGCGCTTGCGGATGCATTTCCGGATAGGCGGCGACTTCGATGTGGAAATGATTGCCGGTTTCTTCACGAATGAATTCAACCAGTTCATTGGCGTGACGCAGCTCGCCGCTGGTCATGCCCATGCCGGACGGCAGGTCACCGCGCAGGGCGACGATGCGCTTGATGCCGGCGGCCTTGTACTCGTTCAGCAGGCCGCGCAGGTCGTCCTTGCTGTCGCCGACGCACGACAGGTGCGGGGCGGCGGGGATTTTGACTTCGCTTTCCAGCTGCAACACGGTGTTCAGCGTGCGGTCACGGGTCGAACCGCCAGCGCCGTAGGTGCAGGAAAAGAAGTCGGGGTTGTAGGTGGCCAGCTGACGGGCAGTGGCGAGCAGTTTTTCATGCCCAGCATCGGTCTTGGTCGGGAAGAACTCGAAGCTGTAGCGACGGTCTTGGGACATGGAGGAAGCCTCCAGTTACGAGCGGCAAGCTACAAGCTGCGAGAGAAGCGGTGGTGCGCTGATCTATCGAGCGTGAAACCTGCTGCCTGAAACTGTTTTGAAATAGGGGCAGAGCTTTCAAGCTTCGTACGGCAAGTCCGGCTTTTGACCTTGCTTGCCGCTTGAAGCTTGAAGCTCGCAGCTGCTCTTATGCTCTTAGTAGCGGTAAGCGTGCGGCTTGAACGGGCCTTCTACGGTCACGCCGATGTAGTCAGCCTGTTGCTTGGTCAGTTGAGTGACCACGCCGCCGAAGCCGCGAACCATTTCCAGGGCCACTTCTTCGTCGAGTTTCTTCGGCAGTACTTCAACGGTCAGGCGCTCGGCTTTCTGGGCTGGCGACAGGTCGGCGTACTTCTGGCCGAACAGGAAGATCTGTGCCAGCACCTGGTTGGCGAACGAACCGTCCATGATGCGGCTCGGGTGACCGGTTGCGTTGCCCAGGTTCACCAGACGGCCTTCGGCCAGCAGGATCAGGTAGTCGTCGTTCTGTGGGTCGAACGAGCCAGCACCGGTACGGTGGATCTTGTGTACCTGTGGCTTCACTTCTTCCCATGCCCAGTTCTTGCGCATGAAAGCGGTGTCGATTTCGTTGTCGAAGTGACCGATGTTGCAGACAACGGCGCGCTTCTTCAGGGCTTTGAGCATGTTTGCATCGCAAACGTTGACGTTGCCGGTGGTGGTCACGATCAGGTCGATCTTGCCCAGCAGCGCTTTGTCGATGCTCGCTTCGGTGCCGTCGTTGATACCGTCGATGAACGGCGAAACCAGTTCGAAACCGTCCATGCAGGCTTGCATGGCGCAGATCGGGTCGACTTCGGAGACCTTGACGATCATGCCTTCCTGACGCAGGGACTGGGCCGAACCCTTGCCCACGTCACCGTAGCCGATGACCAGCGCTTGCTTGCCGGACAGCAGGTGGTCGGTACCGCGCTTGATGGCATCGTTCAGGCTGTGACGGCAGCCGTACTTGTTGTCGTTCTTGGACTTGGTCACCGAGTCGTTGACGTTGATGGCCGGGATTTTCAGCTCGCCCTTGGCCAGCATGTCCAGCAGACGGTGCACGCCGGTGGTGGTTTCTTCGGTCACGCCGTGGACGCGGTCCAGAACCTGTGGGTATTTCTTGTGCAACAGCTCGGTCAGGTCGCCGCCGTCGTCGAGGATCATGTTGGCGTCCCATGGCTGGCCATCTTTCAGGATGGTCTGCTCCAGGCACCACTCGTACTCTTCTTCAGTCTCGCCTTTCCAGGCGAAAACCGGGATGCCGGCAGCGGCGATGGAAGCGGCGGCCTGGTCCTGAGTCGAGAAAATGTTGCAGGACGACCAGCGCACTTCGGCACCCAGGGCAACCAGGGTTTCGATCAGCACGGCGGTCTGAATGGTCATGTGGATGCAGCCGAGGATTTTTGCGCCTTTCAAAGGCTGCTCGGAAGCGTACTTGCGGCGCAGACCCATCAGGGCCGGCATTTCCGACTCGGCGATGATGGTTTCGCGACGGCCCCAGGCAGCCAGGGACATGTCGGCAACTTTGTAATCGTTAAAATCGGCAGGCGTGATAACAGCGCTCATGAAGAGCCTCCATTCGTAATGTATGCGAATGGGCGCCGTTGTGCGTTTAGTGTCCGGCCTGAGCCGGTCAACGCCCCATCCGAGCCTGACAGGTTGAACCTGCTGCAGCGCCCCTCGGACAGGTGGCGGGAAAACGGTATCAAGTGAAGGTTACCGTTTTGAAACGGGGGCGATTATAGCTTTCTTTGAGCTGCGAGTGGCAAGCCGCAAGCGACAAGTAACAGCGGCTCGGCTTTTAACTTGCAGCTCGTCGCTTGAAGCTTGAAGCTGGTGGCGTAACCCTATTGCACAAACAACTCGGAGGCCGCCCCCCCATGAATTTCCACACCCGCAAGTGGGTAAAACCCGAAGACCTCAACCCCAACGGCACCCTGTTCGGCGGCAGCCTGCTGCGCTGGATCGACGAGGAAGCGGCGATCTACGCCATCGTTCAACTGGGCAACCAGCGTGTGGTGACCAAGTACATTTCCGAAATCAACTTCGTCAGCGCCTCGCGCCAGGGCGACATCATCGAACTGGGCATCACCGCCACCGAGTTCGGCCGCACCTCGATCACCCTGACCTGCGAAGTGCGCAACAAGATCACTCGCAAGAGCATCCTGACCGTCGAGAAGATGGTCTTCGTCAACCTCGGCGAAGACGGCCTGCCGGCGCCGCACGGGCGGACCGAGATCAAGTACGTCAAAGACCAGTTCAAGGATGACGTGCCCGTTACCGAGTAATCGCGTCACACCGGCGAACGGAAGCCGAGCGGCGCGTGTCGTAGCCTTATGACCCCGCCACCGGTTTCCCGCCATGACCACACCAACAGACGGCAAGACCCCCGATCTCTCGGCCAAGGAACAGCACGAAGTCGAGAAAAACCAGCCGCCCCGGGCGGCGGTCCTGCATGAAATCATCCGCAAACAGGGCGACCAGGAACTGGAGCGCAGCATCGCCGCGCTGTGGTGGTCGGCGCTGGCGGCCGGGCTGACCATGGGCCTGTCGCTGATGGGCATGGGCCTGCTCAACTCGCGTCTGCCCGAGGGCGACGAATTCAAGGTGATTGCCAGCTTCGGCTACTGCGCAGGCTTTCTCGCGGTGATCCTCGCCCGCCAGCAACTGTTCACCGAAAACACCCTGACTGCCGTACTGCCGGTGATGACCAAACCGACGATCCGAAATTTCGGCCGGCTGATCCGGCTCTGGACCGTGGTGCTGTTCGGCAACCTGTGCGGGACGATTCTGGTGGCGTACGTGATGCTCGAACTGCCGATCTTCGACAGCAAGACCGACGAGGCCTTCCTCGAAATCGGCCGCAAGGTCATGGAGAACCATGCGAGTCAGATGTTCGCCAAGGGTATCGTCTCGGGCTGGATGATCGCCACCATGGTCTGGATGATCCCGTCCATGGAAAGCGCGAAGATGTGGATCATCATCCTCATCACCTATCTGATGGCACTGGGCGATTTCACTCACATCGTGGTGGGGTCGGCGGAGGTGTCGTATCTGGTGTTTGCCGGCGAGTTGCCGTGGAGTGATTTCTGGGCGGTGTTTGCCGGGCCGACCCTGGCGGGAAACATCATCGGCGGCAGTTTCATCTTTGCCCTGATCAGTCATGCGCAGATCCGCAGTGAAAGCGGTGCGCCGAAAGAAACGGATGCGCCGAAGGAATCTGCGGATCAGGCCGAAAAGCCCGATCCGCAGCAGATCAAAAAATGATCAGTGGTGCGCCGGCTCGGCAGCGGTCACCGGCTCGTCGCGGGTTGCGTGCTTGACCAGTTTGCCGATGGTCAGGCCCTGCAACAGGATCGACGACAGCACCACGATGTAAGTGATGCTCAGCAGCAGATCGCGCTCCGGGCCCAGCGGCAGGGCCAGGGCCAGTGCCACCGAAACACCGCCGCGCAAACCACCCCAGGTCAGGATCCGGATGGTGCCGCGCGGCACCGTGCGCCAGCGCCGCAGCAAGACGATGGCCGGGGCCACGGTGAGCAGCCGCGACAGCAGAATCGCCAGCGCCAGCAGGCTTGCCGCCGCCACGTGCAGCCAGTTGAACGGCAGCAGCAACAGCTCCATCCCGATCAGCGCGAACAGCAACGCGTTGAGCATGTCGTCGAGCAACTCCCAGAAACCGTCCAGGTATTTGCGCGTCATGTCGTTCATCGCCAGGTTGCGACCGAGGTTGCCGATGATCAGACCGGCGACCACCATCGCAATCGGCGCCGACACGTGCAGCTCGGTGGCCATCGCCGAACCGCCGATCACCAGGGCCAGGGTCAGCATGACTTCGATCTGATGCTGCTCAATGCTTTTGATCATCAGGTACACCAGATAACCGATCAGCCCGCCGAACAGCACGCCACCGATGGCTTCATGGGCAAACAGCATGGCCGTGGCGCCGACAGTCGGGGTTTCGCCCAGTTGCGCGATGCCCAGCAGCAGGGTGAACACCACCACGGCGGTGCCGTCGTTGAACAGCGATTCGCCGACAATGGTGGTCTTCAGCGGCTTCGAGGCGTTGGCCGTACGCAGCACACCGAGTACCGCGATCGGGTCGGTCGGGGAAATCAGCGCGCCGAACAACAGGCAGTAGAGGAAGCTCACGTGCCAGCCGAACAGGGCAAAAATGTAATAGGCGAGGCTGCCGATCACGGCGGTAGCGATCAGTACGCCGAAGGTCGCCAGCAGGCCGATCGGCCAGCGATAGCTGCGCAGGTCGTTCAGGTTCACGTGCAAGGCGCCGGCGAACAGCAGGAACGACAGCATCCAGTTCATCAGCAGATCGCCGAAGTCGATCTGGCCGATCAGTTGCTGTACGCGCTCTTCGAGGCCGGGGTAGCCGAGCAGGCTCAGGCCTTGCAGCAACAGGGAAAACATCAGTGCGGTAACCATCACGCCGATGGTCGGGGGCAGGCCGATGAAGCGGAAATTCACGAAAGTGAGGAGGGTGGTGAGGCAGATGAAAGCGGCGACGAGTTCAAGCATCCGGGGTCCTTTGGATGGGGGATGGAAAGACAGCGCGCCCGTTCATGGACGCAAGGGTTGGATGGGCTGACGCCGGGTGGGGACACAATTGTGTCCCCCGGGAAAATCAGCCGGACACATTGACCGCAGCGACACCCCGACGTTGCAGGTAGATGAAAAACAGCGCCGTCAGCACGGTCAGCACGCCTACCAGCGCGCCGGTCCACGGCAGGTCCGCCAGGTCCGCGCCGCTGGCCACCACCAGCCCGCCGATCCAAGCGCCGGCGGCATTGCCGAGGTTGAACGCGCTCTGGTTCAGGGTCGAACCGAGGTTCGGTGCCTCGTGAGCCTGATCGATGATCAGCAGTTGCAGGATCGGGCACAGGGCGAAGGCGAAAATTCCCCACAGCACCAGCGTGATCGCCGCCGGAACCACCGAGCGACTGGTCTGGCTGAACGCCGCCAGAATCACCACCACCGCCAGCGCAACACCCACCAGCGACGGCAACAGACGGCTGTCGGCCAGGCGTCCGCCGAGCATGCTGCCGCCGGTCAGGCCGACACCGAACAACAGCAGCATCACCGTCACGCCGTGGGGGCTGACGCCGGTGATGTCCTGCAGAATCGGCGCGATGTAGGTGAACACGCTGAACAGACTGGTGGACGCCAGCACGCTCATGCCCAGTGCCAGCAACACGTTGACCTTGCCCAGCACCTTGAACTCGCTGGCGAGGTTGGCCTTGTCCATCGGGATGTGTTTCGGCAACCACAGCCATTGAGCGAGGGCGGCGATCACACCGATCACCGAGACCGCCCAGAAGGTCGAGCGCCAGCCGGCGTACTGGCCGAGCGCCGTGCCCAGCGGTACGCCGAGAACGTTGGCCAGGGTCAGGCCGGTGAACATCATGGCAATCGCCTGCGCCCGCTTGTTCGGTGCGACCAGCCCGGCGGCCACCACCGAACCGATGCCGAAGAACGCGCCGTGGCACAGCGCGGTGACCACTCGCGCCGCCATCAGCGTTGCGTAGTTCGGTGCCAGTGCGCACAGCACGTTGCCGAGGATGAACATCAGCGTCATGCCCAGCAACGTGGCCTTGCGAGGCATGTTGGCGGTGCCGATCGCGAGGATCGGCGCACCGAACACTACGCCCAGGGCGTAGCCGGTGATCAACAGGCCAGCGTGGGGAATGCTCACCGCGAGGTCGCGGGCGACATCGGGCAGCAGGCCCATGATGACGAATTCAGTGGTGCCGATGCCGAAAGCGGCAACAGCGAGTGCAAGCAAGGCGAGTGGCATGCGCAAGGTCTCTGTCGGTAGTCTTGACGCTTTGATCAGGCATACGCAGGCCGGCGACCGGTCTCGGGCGAGAACGGGCAGGCAGGAATTATTGGAATTTATCTGTGCGCAACTGAGTGCGGCGTGGTCGCTTGCAGTATAAACAGCTGCTGACACATCGCGAATCAATAATCTGACTAATTGGCTCAGGTTCAACAACAAGAACAAAGGAGTGGCACGTGCTGGCGACAGCTCTGGTGTTGGTGGCGGCGCTGTTGCACGCAGCGTGGAATACGTTGATCAAATTCAGCGCCGAGCGGCTGCTGGTGGTGGCCTGCATGGACACCGTGGCGCTGTTGTTCGTCGCGCTGGCGTTCCCTTTCATCAGCCTGCCACCGGCGGAAATCTGGCCTTGGATTCTGGCGTCGGCGGCGTTCGAGCTGCTCTATCGCTATCTGTTGATCCAGGCCTATCGGGTCGGCGACCTGGGGCTGGTCTATCCGTTGATGCGCGGATTGTCGCCGCTGGTGGTGCTGGCGCTGACCCTGATCTTCGCCGGCGAGGTGCTGACCACCCAGCAAATCTTCGGAATTCTGTTGATCCCGCTGGGCATGGCTTGCCTGCTCTGGCAGGGCGGCGGCGGGAAACATTTGCCGTGGGCGATGCTGCCGGTGGTGGCACTGATCGGGCTGTGCATCGGTTGCTACACCTATATCGACGGTCAGGCGTTGCGGCGCTGGTCGCATCCGCTGGATTACCTGGTCTGGGTCACGCTGCTCAGTGCCTGGCCGTTCCCGTTGCTGGCGGGGGTAGCGAAAAGGCCGGCGTTCAAACTGTTCTGGCGCGAGCAATGGAAGCTGGGGCTGGCGGTCGGGTTCTGCGTGTTGTTCAGCTACGCTCTGGTGCTGTGGGCGATGCAGTTGGGCTCGATTGCCGAAGCGGCGGCGTTGCGTGAAATCAGCGTGATCCTGGTGGTGCTGTTCGGCATGCGTTACCTGAAAGAACCTTTCGGCCGGCCGCGGCTCTTAGCCTGTGGGCTGGTGCTGATCGGCATGCTGGTCATGAAGTTCTGAGCGCCCGGCAACTCTAAAACTCGAAAGAAGGACGGTGTTATGACGGTGGCTTTGTGGTGTGTGTTGATCGCGATTTTTCTGCCCTATCTGTGCACCGTCGTGGCCAAGGCCTCGGGCGGTTTCAGACTGCGGGACAATCATGATCCCCGGGACTTTCTGGACAGCGTGGATGGCGTGGCGCGCCGTGCCCATGCGGCGCAACTGAACAGTTTTGAAGTGACCCCGGCGTTTGCGGCGGCGGTGATCGTCGCGCACCTGGTGGGCACGGCAGAGCTGGTGACGGTCAATGTGCTGGCGGTGCTGTTCATCACCAGTCGCCTGCTCTACATCATTTGCTACCTGGCGGACTGGGCGGCTTTGCGCTCGTTGGTCTGGTTTGTCGGGATGGTGCTGATTGCCAGCTTCTTCTTCGTTTCGATCTGAACCTGAAAAGATCGCAGGCTGACGAGGCCTGCGATCTTTTGCATTGTGCTTACGGCTTGTCGGCAACCTGCGGCACTTGCGGCAACGCCGCGCCTTTCGGCCAGAGCATCCAGATCTGCCCTTGCTGCTTCATGTCGCCCGCCAGTTGTCCGGCGGCATCGCCGGTGCCCCAGAACAGATCCGCGCGAACCTCACCGGCAATCGCGCCGCCAGTGTCCTGCGCAGCCACCGGGCGTACCAGCGGCGTGCCGTCGGGGCGAGTGGTCGACAGCCACAACAGGCTGCCCAGCGGAATCACCTTGCGATCCACCGCCGCGCTGTAACCGGCGGTCAATGGCACGTTCAGCGAGCCGCGCGGCCCTTCGTTGCTGTCCGGGTTGCGGGTGAAAAACACGTAGCTCGGATTGCTCGCCAGCAGTTCCGGAATGCGCGATGGGTTGGCCTTGGCCCAGTTGCTGATCGCGCCCATGGTGACTTCTTCTTTTTTCAGCTCGCCCTGTTCCACCAGCCAGCGGCCGATCGGTCGGTACGGGTGACCGTTCTGGTCGGCATAGGCGATGCGCAGCTGGCGACCGTCCTCGGTCTGAATCCGCCCCGAACCCTGAATCTGCAGGAATTGCAGGTTCATCGGGTCGGTCAGCCAGGCCACGACCGGCGCCTTGACGCCTTGGCTTTCGATGGTCGCCGCATCGTCGTAAGGCTTGAGCACGCGACCTTCGAGGCGGCCGCGCAGGCGCTTGCCTTTGAGTTCCGGGTAAATACTGTCCAGCGAGACAATGATCATGTCTTCGGGCACGCCATACACCGGCACGTTGGCGGTGGCGGTTTGCGTCAGGCTGCCGGGATAGACCGGTTCGTAGTAGCCGGTGATCAGGCCGTTGGGATTGTCGTTTTCGGCGCGCAGGCCGAACACGTCGAGGTTCTGCTTGAGGAAGGCGCGGATGTCGCCGGCACTTTGCGGGACATTGGCGGCGGCTGCACAGGTCGGGCCCCAGACCGGGTCAGCCTTGAGCCGGGTGCAGGCGCTGCGCCACGAGCTGAATCCGGCCACCAGATCGCTGTCGGACACCGCAGGCAACGCTTCCCAAGTGGCGCTGGAGTAGGTGGCCAGGGCGTGGGTTTTCGGCTTGGCGCTGTCGCCACCGGTGCAGCCGGCGAGGATTGCCAGCAGCGGGAGGGTAGCGATAAGCGGATGACGCCAGGCCTTGAAACGGCTGTTCATGGAGAATTTCCTGTGCCGGTTGCAGAAGTGCTCCATGCGCTCAAGCAACCCTTATTGTTAATAGGGCTATTGGTGTTTGGCGGTGACCCGAGGATACTGGCCGCCGATTTCCGTGACCTGAAGCCACCATGACTCTTAAAAGAATTTCTGTTGTATTGCTGGCCTGTCTGACCTTGTCCGCCTGTGGCGGTGTCGACCCGAATTCCCCGCTGGGCCAGCGCAAGGCGATCTTCAAGCAGATGCTCAAAACCGGCGAAGACCTGGGTGGCATGTTGCGTGGGCGCATCCCGTTCGACGGAGCGAAATTCGCCGAAGGCGCGGTCAAGCTCGATGCGTTGTCCCATGAGCCGTGGAAACATTTCCCGCAGGTGCGCGAAGAAGATCACACCAGCGCCAAGGACGATGTCTGGCAGAAACAGGCCCGCTTCCAGGAAATGGCCCGCACCCTTGAAGCGGCCACCGGTGAACTGGTGATCGCCAGCAAGGTTCAACCCTACAAGGCCAGTAACCTGGGGCCGGCGGTGCAGAAAGTCGAAGATGCCTGCAGTGCCTGCCATAAAGAGTTTCGCGACCACTGATGTTCAAGGGATCACGGTTTTTGGCTGTGATCCCCGGCTTGCTTACTTGTCGAGTTCGTCCAGCGCGTCCTGCAATTCCTTGCGCGATTCGGCGAGCTTGTTCTTGCGCTTGTCGATCTTCTCCGGATCGCCCTTCTTCATGGCCTTGTCCAGATCAGCCTGACGCCTGCTCACTTCGTGCTTGGCGTCGAGTACCTTGTTTTCCCGCTCTTTCTTCAGGCCGGCGTCGGTGCAGTGTTCGGTGACTTCGCGCAGGGCGGTTTCGAGGCCGGCCTGCTGGTCGGCATTGCCGCGGGACTTGGCCTGTTCGATCTGATTGATGATGCCCTGCTTCTTGGCAGCACAACCGGTCAGGCCCGGCGCGTCTTCGTCGGCCATCACGGGGGCGGCGAGGACTGCGCAGAAAGACAGCAGGGCGAGCGGTGCGAGAAATTTCATAAAAGCTCCATGTGCAAAGGCAATCGTATCGGTGAAGCACTGCGCTGTTGGAGCGCTCCGGCGGACTTGGGTTCCCGGTGGGCCGGGGATTGCGTGTTCAGAAGCCGTCGACACCGGCGGCTTGCAAGGTTTTACTCAGGGCCAGTACCTGCGGGTCACGAAAAAAGGCGCTCAATTGCGCCGCGCGACCCGGGCCGATTCCGGCTTCTGCCTGCCATTGTTCGGTGTTGCGTTGTGCCAGCGTCTGCCATGAATCGGCGAGTGTTGCCTGACCGGTCGGTGGCAGCCCCAGGGCTTTGAGCCACTGCAGGAACGGCCGTTGGCGGGCGCTGTGAAAACTGTGCAGCAGGCGGGCACTGCTGCGCTCGCCGAGACCGGCAATGTTAGCAAGCTCCGGCCCGTCGAGGGTCAACCAATCCAGCAGGCTGTTCAGGCGGCCTGTTTCCAGAAGTTTCTCCCAGGTGCCGCGACCGACATGGGGCAGGGCCAGTCCCTGCTTGCCGCTGAGCCAGGTCAGGCGGGCGAGGAACTGGCTTTCGCAGCCCGGCGTCGGTTGCCAGCAGCTCAGGGCGTGAAAGTCGCTGGCGAGCGGAACGTTCAGCTCCACGCGTTCGGTGCTGCGCAGCACCACGCTGTCGAGGCGCGGAATCGTCAGCCCGGCCAGGCTGATTGCCACCTGATCGCCGGGGCGAATGTCCAGTTCCTGCCAGCGTCTGAGCGAACTGACGCTGACCCGTTTGATCTGCCGGTCATCGAGCATCACCGGCGACAGTTCAAGCACCGGCGTGATGCGCCCGGTGCGGCCGATCTTGAAATTTACTTTGCGCACATCGGCCAGCGCCTGGGCAAAAGGGTATTTCCAGGCGACAGCCCAATAGGGCGGACGAGCTTGCCAGCGCTCTGCCGGTGGCCGCAGGCTTTGGCGCAGAACCACTCCGTCCGTGGCAAATGGCAGTGGCGAGCGATACCAGTGATCGCGCCAGTGTTGCGCTTCGTTCAGGCTGGCGACGGCCTGGGTGTAGGGCTCCGTGGTAGGAAAACCGAACTGCGTAAGGGCCGCGATTCGCTCCGGCAAGTCCTTCGGCCCTTGCGGCCAGTCCCAGACAAACAGCCCGATGCCTGCAGCGTGTTCCGCGTCGAGATCCTTGCGCCCCAGCAGCCCGGCCACGGTGGCGCGGGCGTTGGCGCTGCCGGCACGTGCCTGCTTATGGCCGTTCAAGCGCCAGTAGAGTTCGCCTTGCACCAACAGATCCTGCTGTTGCGTCAGCCGCTGTGGAATGGCTCCGATCCTTTTTGCCGACTCCGTCCAGTCCTGCCCGCGAACCCCATCCCCGCGACTGATCGCCTGATGCAGTCGGCCGTTGCGATAGATCAGGGTGACCGCCACGCCATCGACCTTGGGTTGTACCCAGACGTTTTGGCGGTCGCGCAGCCAGGTCGCGATGTCCGCCGCGTCGTGAAGCTTGTCCAGACCGGTGTGAGCGACCGGGTGCGCAACCGGGCCTGATGCGGTGCGCAACGGCTCGGGCGGTGAGGGAAGTTTGAAGCACCGGCGCCATTGGTTCAGGCGCAAGCGGGACTGATCGTAGAGCTCATCGGCGATCACCGAACGACCTTCGCGATGATAGGCGTCGTCCCAGCGGTCGATCTGTTGTTGCAGGGCGGTGACTTCGCTCGAAGCCCGGGCGGCGGCCCAGTCGGGGCAGTCGGCAGCGAAGGTGTTGAGGTGGAAAAACGGCAGGAAAAACAAAAACAGGCGCAGTGTGGCAAGCATCGTGAGCGTCCTTGCTCAGAGAGATACCTGAAGGCTAGCCGGGATTTCGAAGCGGGCCGGGCGGCTGTTTTGCCGGTTGTTTCGCGGCCATGAAAAAGCCCCGCACGGCGAACCGTGCGGGGCTTCTTGTACCGCCAGGAAAATTACAGGCCGGCAGCGGAACGCAGAGCGTCGGCGCGGTCGGTTTTTTCCCAGGTGAACGTGGAGAAGGTGTCTTCGCCAACGGTCTTGGTCTGCGGAGCGCGGCCGAAGTGGCCGTAGGCTGCGGTTTCCTGGTACATCGGGTGCAGCAGGTCCAGCATGGTGGTGATCGCGTATGGACGCAGGTCGAACACTTCGCGGACCAGTTTGATGATCTTGTCATCGCTGATCTTGCCGGTGCCGAAGGTGTTCAGCGAGATCGAGGTAGGCTGGGCTACACCGATCGCGTAGGAAACCTGAATCTCGCAACGCTCGGCCAGGCCGGCCGCCACGATGTTCTTGGCAACATAACGGCCAGCGTAGGCAGCCGAACGGTCAACCTTGGATGGATCTTTACCGGAGAACGCGCCGCCGCCGTGACGGGCCATGCCGCCGTAGCTGTCGACGATGATCTTGCGACCGGTCAGACCGCAGTCACCTACCGGGCCGCCAATGATGAACTGGCCGGTCGGGTTGATGTGGAACTGGGTGTCCTTGCTCAGCAGTTCGGCAGGCAGCACGTGCTTGACGATCAGCTCCATCACGCCTTCGCGCAGGTCGTTGTACGACACTTCAGGGTTGTGCTGGGTCGACAGAACCACGGCGTCGATACCGACAACCTTGCCGCCTTCGTAACGGCAGGTCACTTGCGACTTGGCGTCCGGACGCAACCAAGGCAGCAGACCCGATTTACGGGCTTCGGCCTGACGCTGCACCAGCTGGTGCGAGAAGGTGATCGGTGCCGGCATCAGCACGTCGGTTTCGTTGCTGGCGTAGCCGAACATCAGGCCCTGGTCGCCGGCGCCCTGATCTTCAGGCTTGGCACGGTCAACACCCTGGTTGATGTCAGGGGACTGCTTGCCGATGATGTTCATCACGCCGCAGGTCGCGCCGTCGAAGCCGACGTCGGAGCTGGTGTAGCCGATGTCGCAAATCACGTCACGAACGATCTGCTCCAGGTCGACCCAGGCACTGGTGGTCACTTCACCGGCAACGATGGCCACGCCAGTCTTGACCAGGGTTTCCACCGCAACGCGTGCGTGCTTGTCCTGGGCAATGATGGCGTCCAGCACTGCATCGGAAATCTGGTCGGCGATTTTGTCCGGATGTCCTTCAGACACGGACTCGGAGGTGAAGAGGGAGTATTCGCTCATCTCGATGTTTTCCTGAATTTACCGATGGTGAGTGTCGCCAGCCGGTCGCTGAAAATGGCGGACCTGGATCTGGAAACCATTACGTAAGCCTACATAGAGGCTTTCCCCGGGAACGAGTCCCGCAGCGGTGGCCCAACGGGCCAGATCGTCCTGTTCAAACCCCAACCACAGATCACCGCAGGCCTCCCTGGCCCAACTCTGGTTGTGGCTACATAACTCTGTCACGAGCAGGCTACCGCCCGGTTGCAGCAGGCTGGCCATGTGCTTGAGCGCTTCGGCCGGCGCGGCGAAATGGTGCAACACCATGTTCAACACCACGCAATCGGCCTGAAGGCTCACGCCATTCAATGCATCGGCCAATTGCAGGCTGACGTTAGCCAGCTGTTCACGTTCACATACCTGGCGAGCCAGTTCGAGCATCGCCGCGCTGTTGTCCAGTGCGGTTACGGTGTCGAAGCGACGCGCCAGTTCCGGCAGGAATGCACCATCGCCGGGGCCGACTTCAATGGCCGTGGCTGCGCCATCGAAATTCAGTTTGTCGAGCAGGGCCAGCACGCTTTCACGGTACTGCGGCAGGCCGGCAATCAAATCCTGCTGGGCGCGGAATTTCTCTGCAACCCTTGCGAAAAAGTCCTGGCTGTTGGCCGCGCGTTGCCCGTGAACCTGTGCGATCCGGGATTCCACGTCGGCTGGCAGCGCCAGATTGTCGACTTCTTCTAACAATGCAGCGTGCAATTTGCCTCCCAGCAACTCGGTGTGGGGCAGGGCGCGGCGATAGAACACCGCATTGCCTTCGCGGCGAGTCGCCACCAGATCCGCCTGCGCCAGCACTTTAAGGTGATGGCTCATGCCGGACTGGCCGATACCGAAAATCTGCGCCAGTTCCAGTACGCCGAACGAGTCGTTGGCCAGGGCACGCAATACATTCAGCCGCAGCGGATCGCCGCCGGCCTTGCACAGGGCCGCCAGCTCGTCGCAATCGTCATGGCGAATGGAAGGCACGCGTAAGTTCATAGGGCTGGCAGTCTAGTGACGGCCCGGAAGCACCGCAAGGTCTATATCAAAAAGTTTTGATATTGCTCGATGGATGGCGCATTCGATTGCACTTCTCACTGCCCGGTCAACTCTACAAACGAACAGCGGAAAGGTTTCACCAACCGAAACCGATGTTATCCAATGGAAAAACGCCTCCGGATGACTATCTGTCATTGCCCCGAGGCGCTCGGGTGAGGGAAAATGCCCTCCTTTTTTCCGTTTCAATCTATTCACACCCAGGAGATCAGCGATGCCTAGCCGTCGTGAGCGTGCCAACGCCATTCGTGCCCTCAGCATGGATGCCGTGCAAAAAGCCAACAGCGGCCATCCCGGTGCCCCTATGGGTATGGCAGATATCGCCGAAGTGCTTTGGCGCGACTACCTCAAGCACAACCCGAGCAACCCGTCGTTCGCCGACCGTGACCGCTTCGTGCTGTCCAACGGCCACGGCTCGATGTTGATCTACTCGCTGTTGCACCTGACCGGCTACGACCTGTCGATCGACGACCTGAAGCAATTCCGTCAACTGCACAGCCGTACCCCGGGCCACCCGGAATTCGGTTACACCCCGGGCGTTGAAACCACCACCGGCCCGCTGGGTCAGGGCCTGGCCAACGCTGTGGGCTTCGCCTTGGCAGAAAAAGTCCTGGGCGCGCAGTTCAACCGTCCCGGCCACAACATCGTCGACCACCACACCTACGTGTTCCTGGGTGATGGCTGCATGATGGAAGGCATTTCCCACGAAGTCGCTTCCCTGGCCGGCACTCTGGGCCTGGGCAAGCTGATCGCCTTCTACGATGACAACGGCATTTCCATCGACGGCGAAGTCGAAGGCTGGTTCACCGACGACACGCCGAAGCGTTTCGAATCGTACAACTGGCAAGTGATCCGCAACGTTGACGGTCACGACCCGGAAGAGATCAAGACCGCCATCGAGACCGCTCGCAAGAGCCCGCTGCCGACCCTGATCTGCTGCAAGACCACCATCGGTTTCGGTTCGCCGAACAAGCAAGGCAAGGAAGATTGCCACGGCGCCCCGCTGGGTGACGCGGAAATCGCCCTGACCCGTCAGGCGTTGAACTGGAACCACGGCCCGTTCGAAATCCCGGCCGACATCTATGCCGAGTGGGATGCCAAGGAAAAAGGCCGCGCCGCCGAAGCCGAGTGGGATCAGCGTTTCGCTGCCTACTCCGCCGCGTTCCCGACCGAAGCCAACGAACTGATCCGTCGCCTGAGCGGCGAGCTGCCGGCCGACTTCTCCGAGAAGGCTGACGCCTACATCGCCGACGTTGCTGCCAAAGGCGAAACCATCGCCAGCCGTAAAGCCAGCCAGAACGCCCTGAACGCGTTCGGCCCGCTGCTGCCGGAAGTGCTGGGCGGTTCGGCTGACCTGGCCGGTTCCAACCTGACCCTGTGGAAAGGCTGCAAAGGCGTCAGCGCCGAAGACGCCAGCGGCAACTACATGTACTACGGCGTGCGCGAATTCGGCATGACCGCGATCATGAACGGCGTTGCCCTGCACGGCGGTCTGGTGCCTTACGGCGCGACCTTCCTGATGTTCATGGAGTACGCCCGCAACGCAGTGCGCATGTCCGCCCTGATGAAGCAGCGCGTGATCCACGTCTACACCCACGACTCCATCGGTCTGGGCGAAGACGGCCCGACGCACCAGCCGATCGAGCAACTGACCAGTCTGCGCAGCACGCCGAACCTCGACACCTGGCGTCCAGCCGATGCCGTTGAATCGGCAGTGGCCTGGAAAAACGCGCTGGAGCGCAAGGACGGCCCGTCGGCGCTGATCTTCTCTCGTCAGAACCTGCAGCACCAAACCCGTGATGCCGGCCAGATCGCCGACATCCGCCGTGGTGGTTACGTGCTGAAGGATTGCGCAGGCGAGCCAGAGCTGATTCTGATCGCCACCGGTTCGGAAGTTGGTCTGGCCGTTCAGGCCTACGACAAACTCACCGAGCAGGGCCGCAAGGTGCGCGTGGTTTCCATGCCATGCACCAGCGCGTTCGACGCTCAGGACGCCAGCTACAAGCAATCGGTCCTGCCGTTGCAGGTCAGCGCACGTATTGCGATCGAAGCGGCCCATGCCGACTTCTGGTTCAAGTACGTGGGTCTGGAAGGTCGCGTGATCGGCATGACCACCTACGGCGAATCGGCTCCGGCTTCGGCACTGTTCGAAGAGTTCGGCTTCACCCTGGAAAACATCCTGGGTCAGGCTGAAGAGCTGCTGGAAGACTGATCCAGAAGTTTTGTCGTCTGGACTGCGGTCCATCGTCGGAACGCCGCCCGGAGCAGGCTCGCTCCCACATTGGAATGCATTTTCCTGTGGGAGCGAGCCTGCTCGCGATAGCGGTAGTTGAAGCACCGCAACACTGACGGTTTCACCACGGTAATCGAGAACCCCATGCCTCAACCGCGTCCCTACAAAGTTGCACTCAACGGCTACGGCCGCATTGGTCGTTGCGTCTTGCGTGCGTTGTTCGAGCGAGGCGAGAAGGCCGGGTTCGAGATTGTCGCGATCAACGATCTGGCCGACATGGCCAGCATCGAATACCTGACACGCTTCGACTCCACCCACGGCCGGTTCCCCGGCGAAGTGAAGGTCGACGGCGATTGTCTGCATATTAATGGCGACTGCGTGAAGGTCCTGCGCAGTGCCACCCCCGAAGGCATCGATTGGGCGTCGCTGGGCGTCGATCTGGTGCTCGAATGCTCCGGCGCCTGGCACACCCGCGCAGACGGCCAGCGTTTCCTCGACGCCGGCGCGCCGCGTGTACTGTTTTCGCAGCCAATGGCCAGCGAGGCGGATGTCGACGCCACCATCGTCTACGGCGTCAATCAGGATTGCCTGACCGGCGACGAACTGCTGGTGTCCAACGCCTCCTGCACCACCAACTGCGGCGTGCCGTTGTTGCGTCTGCTGGATCAGGCGGTCGGCCTGGATTACGTGTCGATCACCACCATCCACTCGGCGATGAACGATCAACCGGTGATCGACGCCTATCACCACGAAGACCTGCGCCGCACCCGTTCTGCGTTCCAGTCGGTGATCCCGGTGTCCACCGGTCTGGCGCGTGGCATCGAGCGCCTGCTGCCGGAACTTGCCGGGCGAATTCAGGCCAAAGCCGTACGCGTGCCGACGGTCAACGTGTCCTGCCTCGACATCACGATGCAGACCGCGAGCGACACAGACGCCGGCGAGGTCAACCGGATCCTGCGCGACGCCGCCACCAGCGGCCCGCTCAAAGGTCTGTTGGCCTACACCGAATTGCCTCACGCCAGTTGTGATTTCAACCATGACCCACATTCGGCCATCGTCGATGCCAGTCAGACCCGCGTTTCCGGCCCTCGGCTGGTAAACATCCTGGCCTGGTTCGACAACGAGTGGGGTTTTGCCAACCGAATGCTGGATGTTGCAGAACACTATCTGCAAACAGCGACTTCAAAAAAACCGTAGGAAGTGCGACCCATGACCGTGTTGAAGATGTCCGACCTCGATCTGCAAGGTAAGCGCGTATTGATCCGCGAAGACCTCAACGTCCCAGTCAAGGACGGTGTTGTCACCAGCGATGCGCGTATCCTGGCTTCGCTGCCGACCATCAAGCTGGCCCTGGAAAAAGGCGCGGCGGTGATGGTCTGCTCGCACCTGGGTCGTCCGACCGAAGGCGAATTCTCCGCCGAGAACAGCCTCAAGCCTGTCGCCGACTACCTGAGCAAGGCCCTGGGCCGCGAAGTGCCGCTGGTGGCCGACTACCTGGGCGGCGTTGACGTCAAGGCCGGCGACATCGTGCTGTTCGAAAACGTGCGCTTCAACAAGGGCGAGAAAAAGAACGCTGACGAACTGGCCCAGCAATATGCCGCCCTGTGCGACGTGTTCGTGATGGACGCTTTCGGCACCGCTCACCGCGCCGAAGGCTCGACCCACGGCGTCGCCAAGTTCGCCAAAGTCGCCGCTGCCGGCCCGCTGCTCGCCGCTGAACTCGATGCACTGGGCAAAGCCCTGGGCGCCCCGGCCAAGCCGATGGCGGCCATCGTTGCCGGTTCCAAGGTTTCGACCAAACTCGACGTGCTGAACAGCCTGAGCCAGATCTGCGATCAGATGATCGTCGGCGGCGGCATCGCCAACACCTTCCTCGCTGCGGCCGGTCACCCGGTCGGCAAGTCGCTGTACGAGCCGGACCTGCTGGACACCGCGCGCGCCATCGCCGCCAAAGTCAGCGTGCCGCTGCCGGTCGACGTGGTGGTTGCCAAGGAATTTGCCGAAAGCGCTGAAGCGACCGTGAAACTGATCGCTGACGTTGCGGCTGACGACATGATTCTCGACATCGGCCCGCAAACCGCGGCCAACTTCGCCGAATTGTTGAAGTCGTCGAAAACCATCCTGTGGAACGGCCCGGTCGGCGTGTTCGAATTCGACCAGTTCGGCAACGGCACCAAAGTGCTGGCCGAAGCCATCGCCGAAAGCGCGGCGTTCTCGATTGCCGGCGGTGGCGACACCCTGGCGGCCATCGATAAATATGGCGTGGCGGAAAAGATCTCCTACATTTCCACCGGCGGTGGCGCGTTCCTCGAATTCGTCGAAGGCAAGGTGCTGCCGGCCGTTGAAGTCCTGGAAAGCCGGGCCAAGGCCTGAGGCCGCCCGATTGGCCAGGCAAAGGAGTGTTCAGATGGTCAAGTCGTTAGCGCTGTTGCTGCTGACCGGTACGCTGGCGGCCTGCGGGAGTAACCCGAAGGCCGAGCCGACACCGGCACCGGGCGAGGCCCAGAAAGGCTGCTACCAGGCCGACTGGCAGGCCGAAACCAACCCGGTGCTGAACAAGCGCTCGGGCCCGGACGGTCTGGACAAATACGAGACGCAAACCCCGGCCAAGGAACATGGTTGTCCTTGACCGGTCTGACTCTTTAACTCAGGGCCGGCGGCGTGCGCTGCCGGTCGAGGAACACGGATGAAAGGCTTGATCGCCGTTGCGGCACTGGGATTGTTGGGTGGTTGCGCGCAGTGGAACCCGTTCCAGTCGTCCGCCCCTGTGGATAACTGGACCACCTGGACCTGCGACAGCCAGGCAAAGGTGCTGTGGCGCTACACCGATGCCGCCCGCAAGAAAGTCGATGTGCGTCTGGGCGGCGGTGATCAGGTCTATCGCCTGAAGGAAGAGCCGGGCGCCTCGGGCGCGCTATACAGCGACGACATGCTGGCGTTTCACATCAAAGGTAATGAAGGCCTGATTTACTGGGTCGCCACCAATGATTTGATCGGCCGGGGCTGCAAAGCCGAATAAAACAGAATTTGCTTTATCGAATCACCAGGCCGGGCCTCAACCCCCGATCTGCAATCACTTGAATAGCCGCCGCCGCTCCGGCAGGCTGGCACGATTAACGACCCAAACCGGGAGAGACACACACAATGGCACTTATCAGCATGCGCCAGATGCTGGACCACGCAGCCGAGTTCGGCTACGGCGTTCCAGCCTTCAACGTCAACAACCTTGAGCAGATGCGCGCCATCATGGAAGCCGCTGACAAGACTGACTCCCCGGTGATCGTTCAGGCTTCGGCCGGTGCCCGCAAATACGCCGGCGCCCCGTTCCTGCGTCACCTGATCCTGGCGGCAATCGAAGAATTTCCGCACATCCCGGTGTGCATGCACCAGGACCACGGCACCAGCCCTGACGTCTGCCAGCGCTCGATCCAGCTGGGCTTCAGCTCGGTCATGATGGACGGCTCCCTCGGCGAAGACGGCAAGACCCCGACCGACTACGACTACAACGTCCGCGTGACCCAACAAACCGTGGCCATGGCTCACGCCTGCGGCGTTTCGGTAGAAGGCGAGCTGGGCTGTCTGGGTTCGCTGGAAACCGGCATGGCCGGTGAAGAAGACGGCATCGGCGCCGAAGGCGTTCTGGATCACAGCCAGATGCTGACCGACCCGGAAGAAGCCGCTGACTTCGTCAAGAAGACTCAAGTTGATGCCCTGGCCATCGCCATCGGCACCAGCCACGGCGCCTACAAGTTCACCAAGCCACCTACCGGTGACGTGCTGGCGATCGACCGCATCAAGGAAATCCACAAACGCATCCCGAACACCCACCTGGTGATGCACGGTTCCTCGTCGGTGCCACAAGAGTGGCTGGCGATCATCAACCAGTACGGCGGCGACATCAAAGAAACCTACGGCGTACCGGTTGAAGAAATCGTCGAAGGCATCAAGCACGGCGTGCGCAAGGTCAACATCGACACCGACCTGCGTCTGGCATCCACCGGCGCCATGCGTCGCCTGATGGCCACCAACCCGAGCGAATTCGACCCGCGTAAATTCTTCGGCGAAACCGTCAAGGCGATGCGCGATGTATGTATCGCTCGTTACGAAGCTTTCGGTACCGCTGGCAACGCTTCGAAGATCAAGCCGATCTCGCTGGAAAGCATGTATCAGCGTTATCTGAAGGGTGAGTTGAACGCCAAGGTCAATTGAGACTGGGTGTTGAGCTGATTTGAAAGAAACCCGCCGTGAGGCGGGTTTTTTGTGGGTGGCGATTTTGTGCGCGTCACCCAAAAGTCAGGGTGAATGGCGCTGCTGCCTGCTCAATGGCACTCACCACATGAGGCGCCTGTTCCCGATATTGTGGATAGCGCGCTAGTACCGCTTCAACCGAGGCAAGCAATCGCTGAATGCGCGCCCTCGGCTGCTCGATCTCACAGGTGTGGGCAAACTCCAGCAATCCCTGTCGCGAGGCAAACATCGACTTGTTGCCCGCCAGATCCAGAGCCAGTACATCCTCCGGAATATAAGCCGTGGTGTTGACGATGTCGTAAGCCGGCGCCAGGCGCGCGTCGCGCTGAGTCGGTTCGGAGTAAAGCAATCCAAAGTTTTTCAAATGAGCGTCGCCATTCCCGACAATGCAGCTCAAGGCAACGCCATCGAAAAGTTGATCAAGTGATGCGCGTACATGCTCGGCCGGGCAGTACACACGGATGGCCTTGGCAATTGCCGCATAGCTTTTGCTGTACTTCTGGCTGGCCGACAACCCCATCAACACTGCCATGTCTTCAAAACCGATCGGGTTGAGTTGATCGTCGCGGTCAAAGCGGCGCATGACGAACAGCTTGGCATTATCGGAAATGTAAAACGGCGGAACGGGAATACCCGCTTCTTTCGCCATGGACATACAAAGGAATTCGTTGACTGCCAGACCGGGAAATTCGTCTCGGCCACTTTTGATAATCAAGTCTGAGGTTTTCGAGGTCACGCGGGGTAACGCGGCTTCCTGTTGTTCCGGAACCAGCAATTTTGGCTGAACACCCGAAATGCCTGCTCGCAGAATGTAGCGATCCATCAGGCCGGCGAAAATATCTTCCGTGCCGTCCCACGTCAGAATCTCCTCAAGTTTTTCTCCTGGAAATTGTTGTTCTTCCAGCAAGGCATCAACCGTTTCAGAGCGCACTTGAACCCTGCCAATGGGAGAGGTGCTACCGGAGAGCGCCAGCAACAGCATCGGGTCGACATTCACGGTCTTGGCCAGGCGATTACGCAGTTGCTCCAGCACGTAGCCTTCCGGCAGGTTCATCTGAAAAACAGGGTGGAGCTCGCGTCGGCGAAACTCGTCATGCCGCACTGGCATCGACAGACTGATAGCCACATCTGGCAATGCATCGTCGTGATAACGGAACGTGAAGTCCTCGCCATCGCTGAAAAGCCTGCCACTATGCCCCTCAGGCGTACTGACTTTGAGAGAGGTCATTTTCATTCGAATAAATCCCCAAGCTCTTCAAGGGTTGGCATGGCGGCCGGGACGACAGCGAGTTCGCAATCCAGTGCACCGAGCACGCGCGCATAGGCGATCATGCCAACAGAAAGGGTGCCTTTTTCTACGGCGATGACCTTGTATCGTGTCAGCCCGGCGAGGTCGGCAAGCTGAGCTTGGGTCAGGCCTCGGCGAATACGCTTTTCGCGCAACTGGTCGCCAAGGCGAGCGATCAACAAAAAATAATCCATGTGCTGCTACCGGAACATAAATATATGAATGTTACGTTAGCACAACGTTGTGGAAGATGGTGTTTCGTAGGCCTACCGCAGACGTGTGGCAATGATCGCATCAAGGCAATTCAAATTCCCGAACACCCACCTGGTGATGCACGGTTCCTCGTCGGTGCCACAAGAGTGGCTGGCGATCATCAACCAGTACGGCGGCGACATCAAAGAACCCTACGGCGTACCGGTTGAAGAAATCGTCGAAGGCATCAAGCACGGCGTGCGCAAGGTCAACATCGACACCGACCTGCGTCTGGCATCCACCGGCGCCATGCGTCGCCTGATGGCCACCAACCCGAGCGAATTCGACCCACGTAAATTCTTCGGCGAAACCGTGAAGGCGATGCGCGATGTATGTATCGCTCGTTACGAAGCTTTCGGTACCGCTGGCAACGCTTCGAAGATCAAGCCGATCTCGCTGGAAAGCATGTATCAGCGTTATCTGAAGGGTGAGTTGAACGCCAAGGTCAATTGAGACTGGGTGTTGAGCTGATTTGAAAGAAACCCGCCGTGAGGCGGGTTTCTTTTTGCCTGGAGTTTTATCAAGCAGTCGACTGACGTAAGGCGCTTGAAATGTCACTCATAACGGACATAATCGATTTTAGATTTTAAAAAGTCCCATATGGGTGACATTTATGCTGCTCCCTAATCCCGCTGTTTTCGGTGAAAGAATTCGGCAATTGCGTCGGGCCAAAGGCTACAGCCAAGCGATATTGGCCCACAGAGCCAAATGCAGCCGCAAAACCATCATTGACCTTGAGGCCGGCGAGAATGTCGCGCTCTACACCGCGTTCAGGGTGTTGTCAGCGCTGGGCATGGCACTGGAAATTGTCGATAACCGCATTGATCTCAAATCCCTGGCCGATCTGGTAGAGCACGATGAGTAAAGTCAAAAGGCTCAACGTCATCACGCCGCAAGGCTTCTCCGGCGAGTTGTCCAGGGGATCGCAGTTTTCCTTTGCCTATGAAACCGCCGATGCAACAAGGGAAGTCTCTCTGGTCATGCCCTATGATCCGACGCCCTCGGTGAGCAACGTGCTGCATCCGATCTTCGATATGAATGTGCCTGAAGGGTTTCTGGCGGATCAGATCAAGCGCCGGATGGCCAAGCACATGCAAGTCGATGAGATGCGTCTGTTATCGGTCATCGGCGTGAACCAGATTGGGCGCCTCACCTACCATCCAGAAGCACTGCAAACCGTGCAATTGGCACCCGTTTTCGATGTCACCACTACAACGGTTTACGAAAACTACAATCCAAAATCAGGTCGCTCCTTGGTTGATCGCACGTTGGCCATCAAGATGAACAAGGTGAAAACCTATCCCGGATCGCCAGCAACTGATCGAGTTTGGTCGCAAGCATTGCTCAGTGGAGAAGCCAGGATTGATCATCGAGCGTATTGCCGAGGCGATGACTCAAGCGTTGGCGAATCATCAGGCAAGAGTGAACGGCGAGTTGTTTGCTGATATGCAGCGGGAATGGGATGCGGGGCGGGTAGTGGCGTTGAATGACTCCGTCGGCTCAGGAATGAAACGAAAGCCAATCGGTACGACCCGTATTTGATACCTGTCGGCTGAGTTAAAACTAAAGTAAAGCGGGGGCAGATTTATTTAATCGATCAGCAGATAAATAAATCTGTCCCAATTTTTTCAAAGCTTGAAACCACGGGCTACTAAACCCGATCACTGCGAATCAGTGACCCGAATCAAGTTACCGATGGCCCTCCAGGCGCACAAGCCGGCGGATTCTGGCGTACCAGTAGGCAGCGACGCAAGCCGTTGTAGGCTTCGGGACGTTACGCGCACTGCCTTTAAACAGCAGCCTTAAACGAGCGCATCGCGGCTACTTATCGTGATCGATATCCAGCTTGCTGAACGTCACCTGCCCACCCTCGCTGGTGTACCCGGTGTTGCCCTGCACATACACGCCGGCCTTGAAGTACAGCGGCTTGTTGCGCCACGTCGCATAAATCCACCCGCTTTTTTTCAGGTTCTTCAGGAGAGTCTGAATCTTGCAGAAAGTGATGCTGAGACGAGAACTCCGCTTGCGTTGAATTGTAAATAACGAAGTGCATAGTCACCGTTTTGAAGCGTCAAATTTTTCTCTACACCAATGCGGCTGAGTTTGCTGCCCAGTAAAGAGTTGAGCCTTTGGAGGGTTAAAATTTCGGTGTGCACGGTAGTCGAAGGGCCATTTGGATTGATCGAATTGATGAGAAGCTCGATTTTGTCATCAGGCCGAGTGTTTGGGGTTAAATGCACCAGTATGCCTGCCAAGGCTGTGTTTGTTTTTGAGTTGTTCCACTGTATCAACGGTGCTGGGGCTACGCTGGCGCTCGTTGAAGGCGAGGCCTTGATGGAGGAAGCTGTAATGCCTGAAGTTGGAAGTGGTAATGGCGCAGTTAGCATTGTTAACGTGCTCATGATTTAACTCCTGTTGCGCGCAGGGAACGCTGAAGATCATCCCTTGTTTAATACGAGTCCCTGATTTCAATCAATGAATACGGCACCGGACGGTGTGTCACGGTATATTTGATCGACTTACAATGTCAGGGACTTGTAAATTATTGGTTAAGGGGAATAGGATCGGGTTTTATTCGGTGATTGGACGAATTAAAAGCTCGACCCATTGGTTTATTTCCTGTTGGTTAAGCTCCATCCGGGATTATTCTGCATGTGCGTGTGAATAGCCGAATAGACTCCACCTGCCGCGCCACCTCTGGCAGTACCAATGTTGAATGTGACTCTTTTTGCGTCAGCTGAAGTCGAGACGTTCGTTCTCAAAATGAATCTATCTGACATCATGTCCAGCGGCCCGAAAATATCAACGTTTTGGAATGCACCGAGGATGTCAACTGTCATTAATATTGAATCAATTTTTGAGATTTTCGCTATAACCGGTTGATTGTTCGAGTCCATAAAGGTCAGCAACTCTCCAAGCTTAAAATTCGAAGTATCGGTTGTCTCAATTGTGCTGCAAGCCTCCCAGGTATTTTGGGGATCCCGAAACCAGATGGATCGTTCGCGGCCTCCGTACATACGTAAAATTTTTTTCCTCTCGATCACTTCAGGCACACCACTTCTGTCAAGAATCAGTGCGTCCGCCTCTGGATCAAAACTGAGGAAGTTGCCCTCGTAGTAATTATTTTCGTCATCGAGGATTGTCAGATCATCATATTGATCAAACTGAGTGTCAGGGAAGTGCATTTGATAATTCCTTTTATGGGTTTTGTGCTGAAAAGGTTTGCATTTGTTCTGTTGCTTGTATGGGTGTGGCTGGTTTTCATAGGTTTGATGTCACTGCGAGGGTGATTGTTGTGGATTTTCAAGCGTGATGGGAACTGTCAAAGTTGACAGTTTTTTATACCATTTGGCGATGGAATAAATAGCGATTGTCGTTGTTTGAAGCTGAAAATCCATTTGTTTCAGGGGAAATCCATTTGTTTCAGGGGAAAGATGATCTCTTCGTTTTTTTGATCTCTGCGGTAAATGAATCCGTCAACTTTTGTTTTTTTGCTCCCTTTTTGCTCAGGTGGTGTGGTGAGTAGTTGAAATGCTGCAGGGCTATAGCTGGGATAGTTCTTATGGCTGAATTGAATTAGAAACTGGTATTTTTTACAGGTTCCTTGAGCTCAAGTGCTTGTTAGGCTGTGAGTGCATGAGCTTGGTTTCAATCATCCGTCGGCATCTTTGATCAAGTAGGTTGACTATGAACGTTACCCCTGTTGTAGCGGTTCCGGGAAATCTGATTGGATTGAGCGCGACTACACTGCAAATAGCTTCCGATCCTAATCCTTATCCATCTTTGCAGATGAGAAGCGTTGCGCCGTTGCTGGTACAAGTGCCGGGAACAGTGTTCGCGGCTTTGCATTACGCGTTACCAGGCGCTACCAGAGTAGGCGACGAGCTGGAGATCCTTCTGGTTGACCAAAGCCTTTTTCCAACGTCGGTATTGAAAATTCATCTCGATGACTATCGGATTTTTTTGGCTCTTAGAAGGCAGCAGGGGGTATTTATCCAGAACGAGATCAATACAAGTCGCTGGCCTGCCATGGGTATTACGCCCGGCATCTACGATGTTGAAGTTGTTCACTCTGGTGCGACTCCTCCGGGTGTGCCGACTCCACCCTCTCCGGCCCCTCAAGTGCCCGCTACTCCCAGTCGAGTGGTGGCTCTCAGTTTTCTTCGCTCGTATTTGATTACGTGAAGAAGGGTGTACGCCGGACTCCAGGCGATTTGATCCGGTTCACAGCAAACCCACCCCGTCAGACTCAGTGAAAGGGCGGGTTTTTTGGTTTCAGCGGTGTGCAGGTTATGCCGGTTCGACGTGATCCAGCGCTTGGTTAACCGCCAGCTCTCCAAGCATCACCAACTGCGCGATTCCAATCGCGGTTTTGCGGTCGGCGGGGGGGAGGGTGGCGGCGAAGTTGTTGAGCATTTCGCTGGCGGAGCCGAGGGTTTCGCTGGCGTTGGCCAGCAGGGATTCGGTGTTGTAGGCGGGATTGGCGAAGTACATGCGGTCGGGTTCGTTGACCGTGGCCATGATGCGGGCGCCGGGGCAGAGGTAGTGGTCGAGGGCGCGTTCGGCGGCTTCGTTGAGTTTTTTGGGGTCGATGGAATCGTAGGGGGAGGCCGGGTCTGTGACCGGCGGATGAGGCGTCGATATAGTCATTTGCTCAAAACCTGATTGGAGTGCCCCCGCTCTGGCTACTAATCAAAGTGGAGGCAACTGTACGCAGGTTAGTAGACCGGGGTTTCGAGCAAGCCGGCGCACCCGAAGGTGCCCTGCGCACAGTCGCCATCAGGCGCAGGAATCGAAATTCCTGACTGACAGTTGCTTGTGCACAAGCTCGAAGCCACGGGCTACTAAACCCGATCACTGCGAATCAGTGACCGGAATCAAGTTACCGATGGCCCTCCAGGCGCACAAGCCGGCGGATTCTGGCGTACCGGTAGGCAGCGACGCAAGCCGTTGTAGGCTTCGGGACGTTACGCGCACTGCCTTTAAACAGCAGCCTTAAACGAACGCATCGCGGCTATTTATTGTGATCAATATCCAGCTTGCTGAACGTCACCTGCCCACCCTCGCTGGTGTACCCGGTGTTGTCCTGCACATACACACCCGCCTTGAAATACAGCGGTTTGTTGCGCCACGTCGCGCTGATCTGCGAATCCCACTGATACCCGGCCGCACTCACGCCCAGCGCGCCGCCGGGGCTCAGGTGAATGAGGTAGTTGAACTCGCGATTGAGTTTGATCCCGGTGGCGAGGGTGATGACGCGGCTTTCGTCCTGATCCGGATGGGTGCGCAGTTTGATCACCAGGTTGCCGGTCTCGGTTTTTTCTTTGTATTGGTATTCAAGCTTGAGCATCGGCTTCTGGCTTTCATAGGCGTGGATCTGGCCGATGACGATCTTGCCCGAGCTGGGCACCTTGTTGACCGAAAGGGTCGCGCGCAGCAGGTTGTCGGCGTCGGGGTAATACCAGTTGCGCAATGTTCCGTTGCTGTAGGTCTCACGCAGTTCGGTGCGGGGATAAATGGCGTTTTCGGTTTTCGAACCGGTCACCGGGGACCAGAAAAACAGGGTGCCGGTGTCGGAATGGAAGTACTGATCCTTGAAGCCGTTCACCAGTTTGGAGGTTTCGACGGTGTAGGGCGGGCTGCCAACGGGAACGCTGAGGTTCCAGGTTGCGAGGTCGATCATGTCGGTTCTTCCACTCTGTTGCTGTTGCACGCGCGTGCCAGAAGCTCTAGCCCGCGCCTCTTGGGGGCGGCCTTTATAAGCGTAGAGGGATTTTTTGTTAACGGCCGTCTGGCGGATGATTGGCGTCAACATCCTGTCGAAATGCCATCTTTCCCGGTTTTCGGGGGCTTCAGCGGTGACCGTTAGTCGGCTGCCTGCTGGTTTGTTTAAATGATGGCTGGATGACAGCTATTGCTTTTACAGATCCCGGACTAGAGTGAAGACTCGGTGACTGTATGGTTTTCACGAGAAGCCGCGCGGAACACTGACCCGAGATGCCCCGACACGAGTTGTCCCGACAAGAGAAGCAGCATGGAATGCGCGCAACCCCAGCCAGGTGAAGGCAGCTCAGTCCTTTTGATCGTTGATGATTACCCTGAAAACCTGATCAGCATGCGCGCGTTGCTGCAGCGCCAGGACTGGCAGGTATTGACCGCCGCTTCCGGTTACGAAGCGCTCAACCTGTTGCTCGAACACGACATCGACCTGGTGCTGCTGGATGTGCAGATGCCGGGCATGGACGGTTTCGAAGTCGCGCGGCTGATGCGCGGCAGCCAGCGCACGCGCCTGACCCCGATCATTTTCCTCACCGCCAACGAGCAATCCCAGGACGCCGTGATCAAGGGTTATGCCAGCGGTGCGGTGGATTACCTGTTCAAACCGTTCGATCCGCAGATTCTCAAGCCGAAAGTCCAGGCGTTGCTCGAGCACCAGCGCAATCGCCGGGCCTTGCAGCGCTTGAGTCAGGATCTGGAATCGGCGCGGGCCTTCAATGCGTCGGTGCTGGATAACGCCGCCGAAGGGATTCTGGTGCTGGGCGAGGATGGTTTGATTCGCTTCGCCAACCCGGCGATTTCCCGGTTGCTCAATGCGCCGGTGAAGGAGCTGGAAGGGCAGGAGTTTCTCGATTATCTGCAGAAACCGCACATTCCGCTGTGGGCCGATTCCGAGTTTTACGCCGGTTACAAACGTGGCGAGACGCTGCGTCTACACGATGCGTCGCTACGCACCGCACCGGGGCAGCAGGTGCCGGTGGCCTTGTCCTGTGCGCCGCTGCCGAGTGAACAGCACGCGATGGTGGTGACGGTGCTGGACATGTCGGTGGTGCGTCATCTGCATCAACAGCTGGAATTTCAGGCCGTCACCGACCCGCTGACCGGGCTGCTCAACCGCCGTGGTTTCTACCAGACTGTGGAAAACCTGCTGCTGCGCGGCGAGCGCACGGACAGCAGTTGGGTGTTGATGTACCTCGATCTCGATGGGTTCAAAAGGGTCAACGATTCCCTCGGCCATGATGCCGGGGACCGGGTGTTGCGCTGGGTCTCCGAACAATTGAAAGCCTGCCTGCGGCCGTTCGACATTCTGGCGCGAATGGGCGGTGACGAGTTCACCGCGCTGCTGGATCTGGAATTCCCCGAGCAAGCGGCGAAGATCGCCGAGAAGCTCATCGAGCGGGTGTCGATCTGTCAGCAGATTGAAGGGCTGGATATTGCGCTGGGTGCGAGTATCGGCATCGCCACTTACCCGGATTGCGGCAACAACCTCGACGGTTTGCTGCGCGCCTCGGACATCGCCATGTACGAGGCCAAGCGTGCCGGGCGTCAGCAATATCGTTTCTACGATCATGAAATGAACGGCCGCGCGCGGTCGCGGCTGATGCTGGAAGAAAGCGTGCGTAATGCCATCGAGAACCGCGATTTCAATCTGGTGTATCAGCCGCAGGTGGCCATTGGCGATGGTCGCGTTCGTGGTTTCGAGGCGTTGCTGCGCTGGCAGCACCCGAGTGTCGGCGACGTGCCGCCGGGGTTGTTCCTGCCGTTGCTGGAGGAGGCGACGTTGATCAGCCGCCTCGGCAGCTGGATCTATCATCGCAGCGCCGGGCAGCGTAAGGCGTGGGAGGCCGAGTTCTCCAGGGATCTGGTGATCGGCGTGAGCCTGAGCAACACTCAGTTCGGCCTGCCGAATCTGGTGACCGAATTGCGCCAGGTGCTGGAGCGCCATGGTTTGCAGCCGCACCAGATGGAAGTGGAAGTCACCGAAGAGGCGCTGACGATCAACCCGGACGAGACCCGCAAGCAGCTGAAGCTGCTGCGCAATCTCGGGGTGCGGGTGGCGCTGGATGATTTCGGTTCCGGAGCCTGCTCGCTGGCGCATCTGCGCGATCTGGAACTGGACACTCTCAAGCTCGATCGCCACCTGATCGCCCGATTGCCGGACTCGTCCCGCGACGCTTCGCTGGTGCGCACGGTCATCGACCTGTGCAAGGAATACGGCTTGCTGGTGATTGCCGAAGGCGTGGAAACCGTCGAGCAATACCAGTGGCTGCAAGCCCATGGTTGTCAGTACGTGCAAGGCTTTCTGGTGGCGCGGCCGTTGGTCGCCGAGGACACCGCACGCTTTACCGAGCCGTTCGACTGGAGCGCGTTGGCCGGTTGAATTCGCTACACTGGCGGCCTTTTCATGACCCGTGCCGCCCCATGACTGCGTTGAAATACCTCCAGGCCTATCCCGCGAATCTGCAGGATCAGGTGCGCCAATTGATCGCCGACAACCGCCTCGGTGATTACCTGAGCCAACGCTATCCGGGCCGCCACGATGTGCAGAGCGACAAGGCGTTGTACGGCTACGCGCTGGACCTGAAGCAGGAATACCTGCGCAACGCCCCGGCCATTGACAAGGTGCTGTTCGACAACCGCCTCGACCTGACCCACCGCGCCCTCGGCCTGCACACCACGGTGTCGCGGGTGCAGGGCGGCAAGCTCAAGGCCAAGAAAGAGATCCGCATCGCCTCGCTGTTCAAGGACGCCGCGCCGGAGTTTTTGAAGATGATCGTCGTGCACGAGCTGGCGCACTTCAAGGAGTCGGATCACAACAAGGCGTTCTATAAGTTATGTGAGCACATGCTGCCGGGTTACCACCAGGTCGAGTTCGACCTGCGGGTGTACCTGACGTGGCGGGACATGCAATAAGACATCAAACAACGGAGCGCATGCATGGACGTGAGCAAGACCAAGAGCAGTTTCTACCGGCGCTTGTACGTGGCGTACCTGATCGACAGCGGCCTGGCCAGCAGCGTGCCGGCGTTGACCGAGGTCACCGGCATGCCCCGGCGTACGGCGCAGGACACGATTGCGGCGCTGGCGGATCTGGATATCGTCTGTGAGTTCGAACAGGAGGAGGGCGCGCGCAATCATGCGGGGCGCTATCGGATTCGGGAGTGGGGGGCGATCGATCGGGGGTGGATCGAGCGGAATTTGCGGCAGATCAAGGCTGTTCTCGAGTATCCCTGACTTCAGCAGTCCCTTCGCGGGCAAGCCCGCGAAGGGGAAATCTCAAGACCGACGCATTCCTATGTGCGGAATGTCATCCTCAAGATATTCCTCACCCGCCACCACAAACCCATACCGCCCGTAATACCCCTGCAAATGCGCCTGGGCCGACAGATAGATCGGCACTTCAGGCCAACGCTTCTGCGCCTGTTTCAGCGCCTGTTCCATCATTTCATGCCCCAGCCCCTTGCCACGCCCGGCCGGCGCGGTCAGCACGCGGCCGATCACCACGTCGCCACCCTGGGATTCCGGGTCCAGCAAGCGCAGGTACGCCACCAGTTGATCACCGTCCCAACCCATCAGATGGCAGGTGTCACCGTCCAGATCCTGACCGTCCGGATCCAGGTACGCGCAGCGCTGTTCGACCACGAACACTTCCGAGCGCAATTTCAAAATGGCGTACAGCTGCTCCAGTCCCAGATCGCTGTGATGTTTGCAGACCCACTCGATTGTCATCTTCCGATTCCTTGAACAACGTCGCCCGATACTAAGCGCCCCGCCGAAATATGTCTGTATGGCTGAGAAATCTGTGACAAAGGCCAAAATGCCATCATTCCAATATCGCGGCTCGCCGTACTTTGTGTAATCTGCTGGGAAGCACTGTGCAATGGCTTCAATGAGCTAAGGTTAGGGCCTGGGATTCGCCGGTAAGGGGCCTTGGGGTTTTGACTGAAAACACGCCGGGCGGCCCGCCCGCTAAGGATTTTCAAGCATGCCGCGATTGCATCGAGCCTTTGCTTTGATCGGATTGCTGTTGCTGGGTCAAAGCGCGGCAGCGGAGAAATTGCGTCTGGTGTTCGACGTCTGGCCGCCCTTTACCGATGACACGCTGGTCAACGGTGGGCTGGCGACCGACATCGTCAGCACGGCCCTGGCCCGTGCCGGTTATGCCAGCGGTTATGAGCAGGTGCCGTGGGCGCGGGCGTTGCTGGGTGTTGGCGAAGGACGTTACGACGTGCTGGTCAACGCCTGGTACAACGACGAGCGCACGAAGATCGGGCAGTTTTCCGCCGAGTACCTGCTCAATCGCGTGCGCTTCCTCAAGCGCAAAGACGCGCCCATCGAATACAACAACCTGCAGGAACTGCATACCTATCCGGTTGCGGTAGTGCGCGGCTATGCCTATTCGGCGCCGTTCGATGCCGACACCGCGTTGCAGAAAGTCCCTGTGCATAACTTCGCCATGGCCGTGCGCATGCTCGCGGCGGACCGGGTAAAGCTGACCCTGGAAGACGAATACGTGGCCCGCTATTACCTGGCCCGGGAATCACAGAAGGTACGTAACGCGGTGGAGTTTCTGCCCAAGCCGCTGAGCGAGAACAGCCTGCACATTCTGGTCAGCCTGAAGAACCCGCAGCACGAACAGATCGTGGCCGGGTTCGACAAGGCGATTGCGTCGATGAAGGCCGATGGCAGCTATGAAAAGCTGCTCAGGCAGCACGGCATGTGAGGCGGCTCAATCCTCGGCTGTGTCCTTGATCAGGTGCGCCGCCAGCGTGCGCAACGGGCCGAGCTGGCGGCAGATCAGCGCCAGTTGCGTCTGCACCAGCCGCTGGCCCTCGTCGATTTCGTCCGGCATCTGCTCCAGCTCATTGGCCAGCGCTTCTTCCTCATCGCTTTGAATGGCAATCGGCTGTTTGCTCGCCAGACCCTGGGCGATCTCATCGATGCTCGACGCCAGACTCACCCCGGCGCCGTCGATCAAATGTTCGCGCACCTCGGCCGGCAACTGGGTTTCGCGGTGCGCGCCGAGGCCTGACAAATAGCTGAGCAAGGTGTGCGATAGCACCAGGAAGCGGAAGCCCACGTCGGCTTCCTTCCGGAAATGCCCCGGCTCCATCAGCATGTTCGCCAACGTTGTTGATAGTGCGGCGTCGGCGTTGTGCGCGTTGCGCCGGGCCAGGCGATAGGCGAGGTCGTCGCTCTTGCCGGCGGCGTATTGCTGCATGATCTGGCGCAGGTAGATGCTGTTGCAGGTGAGGGTGTTGGCCAGCACTTTGTTCAGGCGCCGACCTTGCCAGTCCGGCAGGAACAGGAATACCGCAAGCCCCGCAATCAGGCTGCCGAGCAAGGTATCGAATAGCCTCGGCACAAACAGCCCGTAGCCATCGCCGACCTGGTTGAAGCAGAACAGCACCATGATCGTGATCGCGGCGGTGGCCACGGTGTAGCGGGTGGTGCGGTTGGTAAAGAACACCACGCCGGCGGCGATGGCGAAGCACGACTGCACCAGCGGATTCGGGAACAGATCGAACAGCGCCCAGGCAATCGTCAGGCCGATCGCCGTGCCGAAAATCCGCTGGCCGAGTTTGCGCCGGGTGGCGCCGTAGTTCGGTTGGCAGACGAACAGCGTGGTGAGGATGATCCAGTAACCCTGCGACGGGTGAATCAGGTGCACCATGCCGTAGCCGATGCTCAACGCCAGCGGCAAACGCAGGGCGTGGCGGAACAGCAGCGAGGTCGGCGTCAGCTGCGTACGCAGACGAATCCACACGTCCTTGAAGTTGCGCGGCGAGCGGTCGAGCAGGCTGCTGTCGGTGGCATCGGCCAGGGCATCGGGGTTGCTGGCATCGCTGAGCAAACGGTCGAGGGTGCCGAGGTTGGCCGCCAGTGCCCGCAGTGAGCGGAGCAGGCCACGCCAGGCCGGGTTGCTCTGAATGCGCAGGTGTTCGAGGGAAGCATGCAGGTCGCTCAGGGCTTCGGCGAAACTCGCGTCGTAGGTGAACGGCTGGCGCATCTGGATCGACTCGGCCAGTGCCCGGCAGGCCTTGCCTTGCTGGCGCAGCAGGCGCTGGCAGCGGAACAAGACATCGCTGTGGAAAAACGCATCGGCCAGGGCGTTGTACGGGTAGTGCGAAGAACTGGCGCGTTCGTGAATGTCCTGCGCCAGGAAGTACAGCTTCAGGTAACGGCTGACTTTCGAGCCCGGACGACCGTTGCCGACCCGGTGCAGGATGATTTCCTTGGCGCTGTTCAGGGCTGCGACGACCCGGCCATTCTGCTGGGCCAGTTCCAGTCGCCGCGCCTCCACGTCCATCTGACGGATCGGCTCGAACAGCGAGGATTTCAGCTTCAGGTAATAGCCGAGTTCGCGGAATAACCGCGCCAGACTCTGCTGCACCGGCTGGTTGGAAAACATCGCCTGCCACAGCACCGACAGCAGGCCGTACCACGCCGCACCGGCCACCAGCAGCATCGGCTCATGCCAGAAATCCGTGACCGCGCCACCGCGCTGATCCACGCCGATCATGGTGTAGACGGAAAGAATCAGCGTCGCCGAAGCAATCGCCCCGTAACGTTCGCCGAGCGCACCGAGCATGGTCAGGCCGAAGCTGGCCAGTGCCAAAGCGATGACGAACACGATGGGGTAGGGGAACAGCAATTCAACGGACAGCGCCGCGACGCTGAAACACACCAGCGTCACCGCCAGTGCGTTGAGACGGCCCTGCCAACTGTCGTCGGTCTCGGCCAGGGCGCTGGCGATGATCCCGAGGAACAACGGGATCAGCAGCCCCATTTCATCCTGATACCAGCACAGCGCCATGCTGCCGGTCAGGGCGATAAATACCCGCACGCTGTAGCTGAATTTATCCAGCGCCCACAGGCGCCGCAAAGACTGACGAAACGAGGTCGAGGACATGAAGTGCGAAGGCCTTCCGAGGCGATGCCGCTAAATTGAGCCAGTAATGACGCCGACGCAATGGCGCCGATCACATCTGACAGCAAAAAGTGTTCCGCACGGCCTTCGAATCAGACGTATTGCGCCGCCGCGTAACCCGATGCCCACGCCCACTGGAAGTTGAATCCGCCCAGATGTCCGGTGACATCCAGCACTTCGCCTACGAAGTAGAGGCCCGGGCTTTTCAGCGATTCCATGGTCTTGGACGAAACTTCGCGGGTGTCGACGCCACCCAGCGTCACTTCGGCGGTGCGATAGCCCTCGGTGCCGGCCGGGACGACTTTCCAGCTGCCGAGCTTCTCGGCGATGTCCGCCAGTTCGGCGTGGGTGTACTGCTTCATCGGTTTGGAGACAAACCAGTTGTCCGCCAGCAGGTTGGCCATCTTCTTGGTGAAGATTTCACCGAGCAGGGTTTTCAGCTCGCTGTTCGGACGCTCGGCGGTTTGCTGTTGCAGCCAGTTCGCGGCGTCATGATCGGGCAGCAGGTTGATTTCGACCGTGTCGCCCGGCTCCCAGAACGAGGAAATCTGCAGAATCGCCGGGCCACTGAGGCCGCGGTGAGTGAACAGGATGTTCTCGCGAAAACTCTGGTCGTTGCAGCTGACCAGACAATCCACCGAGGTGCCGGACAGTTCGGTGCACAAGTCCTTGAGCTGATCGGTGATGGTGAACGGCACCAGACCGGCGCGGGTCGGCAGCAGTTCATGGCCGAACTGTTTGGCGACCTGATAACCGAAACCGGTCGCGCCCAGCGTCGGGATCGACAGCCCGCCGGTGGCGATCACCAGCGACTGGCACTGGATCTGGCCGAGGGTGGTGTCGAGCAGGTAACCGCCCTCGACTTTCTCGATGGTCTGGATCGAGGTGTCGAGGTGCAGGTTGACGCCGACCTGATCGCACTCGTCCAGCAGCATGCCGAGGATGTCGCTGGATTTGTTATCGCAGAACAGTTGGCCGAGTTTTTTCTCGTGGTACGGCACGCCGTGTTTGGCAACCATGCCGATGAAATCCCACTGGGTGTAGCGGGCCAGCGCGGATTTGCAGAAGTGCGCATTCTGCGAGAGAAAATTGCTCGGTTCGGTGTACATGTTGGTGAAGTTGCAGCGCCCACCGCCGGACATCAGGATTTTCTTGCCGGCCTTGTTCGCGTGGTCGAGCAGCAACACCTGACGCCCGCGCCCGGCGGCGGTCAGTGCACACATCAACCCTGCGGCGCCAGCGCCAATGATCACGACTTCGGTAGAGCGCAAAACGGTGTCCTCACACAATGATCACGTAGATCGTTCCCACGCTCTGCGTGGGAATGCCGCCATGGACGCTCTGCGTCCGCTTTTGAATCGTGACGCGGAGCGTCACAGGATGCATTCCCACGCAGAGCGTGGGAACGATCAGGTCAGAGGACGCGAACGCGCAGCGAACGACCCTTGATCTTGCCGTTGTTCAAGCGCTGCAGCGCTTGCATGACCACGGTGCGTTCAACAGCCACATAGGACTGGAAGTCGAAGATCGCGATCTTGCCGACCTGGGCGCCCGGAATCCCGGCCTCACCGGTCAGTGCGCCCAGAATGTCGCCCGGACGCACCTTGTCCTTGCGCCCGCCAGCGATGCACAGCGTGCTCATCGGCGGTTGCAGCGGGGCACCGCCCTGGGACTTGAGGTTATCCACCTGATCCCAGTTCAGCGGGGTTTTCTGCAGTTGTTCGATGGCTTGCGCGCGGTGGGCTTCGGACGGCGCCACCAGGCTGACCGCGATGCCTTTCTCGCCGGCACGACCGGTACGGCCGACGCGGTGAATGTGAATTTCCGAGTCGCGGGCCAGTTCGACGTTGATCACCATGTCCAGTGCATCGATGTCCAGACCACGGGCGGCAACGTCGGTGGCAACCAATACCGAAGTGCTGCGGTTGGCGAACATCGCCAGCACCTGATCGCGGTCACGCTGTTCCAGATCGCCGTGCAGGCCGACGGCGGAAATGCCTTTGGAGGTCAGGTGATCGACGGTTTCCTGCACCTGCTGCTTGGTGAAGCAGAACGCCACGGTGGAGGCCGGACGGAAGTGATGCAGGACCTTGGTCACCGCGCTCATGCGCTCTTCCGGGGAAATCTCGTAGAAGCGCTGTTCGATCTGGGTGTCGTCGTGGAACGCTTCGGCCTTGACCGTTTGCGGGTCGCGCATGAACTTCGACGCCAGCTGCTTGATGCCCACCGGGTAGGTGGCCGAGAACAGCAGGGTCTGACGGCGGGCCGGGGTCTGCTCGATGATGTCTTCGATGGCGTCGTAGAAACCCATGTCGAGCATGCGGTCGGCTTCGTCGAGGATCAGCGTGTTGAGGCCGTCGAGGACCAGCGAACCCTTGCGCAGGTGCTGCTGGATGCGGCCCGGCGTACCGACGATGATGTGCGCGCCGTGCTCCAGCGAGCCGATCTGCGGGCCGAAGGATACGCCGCCGCACAGGGTCAGGACCTTGATGTTGTCTTCGGCGCGGGCCAGACGACGGATTTCCTTGGCGACCTGGTCGGCCAGCTCGCGGGTCGGGCAAATCACCAGTGCCTGGCAACCGAAGTAGCGCGGATTGATCGGGTTCAGCAGGCCGATACCGAACGCGGCGGTCTTGCCGCTGCCGGTCTTGGCCTGGGCGATCAGGTCCATCCCCTTGAGGATCACCGGCAAGCTCTGCGCCTGGATCGGCGTCATCTGGGCATAACCGAGGGAGTCGAGGTTAGCCAGCATGGCGGCGGACAGCGGCAAAGTATTAAAAGCGGTGGCGATGGTGGTCACGGGACTGGCCTGCAAAACAAAATGTCGCGCAGTGTAGCAGCCTCTGGCCACTTTCCTCGAAAGTTCTGGACGAACGCAAAGCCTGTGACGAGGGCCGGTCCCCTCGCCACGCAGACCCCGGTCAATGCTCGATGTGTTCCTCCCGGCGCTTGGCGCGCCGTCCGTCCTCTTTCGAGAGCTGCGAGAAAATCGTCGCCGCCAGCATCGCCATGATCCCGACGGTCACGAACGTGAGCTGGAAAGCGCCCAACACGGTCTCGACGCCATCGTTGCCGATCTCCGCCGTAAAGCCGCCGAGCAGCGCACCGGCACACGCCACGCCAAGGCTCAGCGACAACTGCGCCACCACCGACAGCAAACTGTTGCCGCTGCTGGCGCTGGCGTCGTCGAGGTCGATCAGGGTCACGGTGTTCATCGCGGTGAATTGCAGCGAGTTGATCGCCCCGAGAACCGCCAGCAGGCACAGCAGCAGCCAGTACGGCGTCTGCTCGCTGACCAGCCCCATGCTCGCCAGCATGATCCCCAGAAACAGGGTGTTGCCGGTCAGCACGATGCGATAGCCCAGACGTTCGATCAGCGGCCGCGCGCCCCATTTGGCGACCATCGCCGCAGCCGCCAGCGGCAGCATGCTCATCCCGGCCTGGGACGGCGAATAACCCAGCGCCACTTGCAGCAGTAACGGCACCAGAAACGGCAGGGCGCCGCTGCCCAGGCGGGCGAACAGGTTGCCGAGGATGCCGACCGCGAAGGTGCGGGTCTTGAACAGCGACGGCGCGAACAGCGGGTTTTCAATGTGCCCGGCGCGCAACCAGTACGCTGCCAGACACGCCATGCCGCCGAACAGCAACAGCATCACTCGCAGGTGCGGCAGGTGCAGTTCGCCGAGGCCTTCCATGGCGATGGTGATCAGTACCATCGCCGCGCCGAACAGCAGGAACCCCAGGCTATCGAAACGCGTGCGCTCGGTACCGCGCAGGTCGGGGATGAACTTCCACACCGCGTAGCAACCGATGACGCCGACCGGCAGGTTGATCAGGAAGATCCAGTGCCACGTCAGGTATTCCACCATCCAGCCGCCCATGGTCGGGCCGATCAGCGGGCCGAGCAGGCCGGGAATGGTGATGAAGCCCATGATCCGCACCAGTTCCGAGCGCGGGTAGGCGCGCAGCACCACCAAACGTCCGACCGGCAGCATCAGGGCACCGCCGAGGCCCTGGATCACGCGCGCGCCGATCAGCATGCTCAGGCTGCTCGACAAGGCGCAGAGCAGCGAGCCGAGGCTGAACAGCAGGATCGCGCCGAAGAAGATTTTCTTGGTGCCGAAGCGGTCGGCGATCCAGCCCGACGCCGGGATCAGCAAGGCCACGGTGAGCATGTAGGCGATGATCACGCCCTGCATGCGCAGCGGGTCTTCGGCCAGGTCCCGGGCCATGGCCGGCAGGGCGGTGTTGAGGATGGTCCCGTCGAGGGACTGCATGAAGAAAGCGATGGCGACGACCCATGGCAACCAGCGGGCGGTGATGGCGTCGAGAGGCGGGCGGTTGGGCATGGAACCTCTTGTGGGTTGTTGGATGATCGTTCCCACGTCGAGGCGTCGAACCGTCCGCGTGGGAATGCCGCCATGGACGCTGTGCGTCCGCTGTAAAGTGACGCGGAGCGTCACGGGATGCATTCCCACGCAGAGCGTGGGAACGATCAGGTCCGGGATTTACAGGGTCAGGGTCAATCGGCTCACCAGCGCCCCCGGCAACAACGCCGACGAGGTATTGCGCTGGCTATAGGTGCTCGCCGACAGCAGCAACTCACGCTCGGCGGTCAACGCTTCCAGCTGCGAACCCAGCAGACTGTAGGCGCTGTCGTCGAAGCGCATGGTGCTGACCGGCGCCTGAATCTCGCCGTTTTCCACCCAGAACGTGGCAAACCGGGTCATGCCGGTCAGGCGCGCCGCCGGTTGATCCGAGAAGTTCAGGTACCAAAGGTTGCTGATATACAACCCGGTACCCAACTGCTTGAGGATCTCGGCCTGGGACAAGTCGCCGGCGGCCATGTTCAGCGCGCTGGGCGATTCACCGCCGCCGGCGCCGTTGGCGGTGAGGCCGTATTCGGCTGCGCTGCGCGAGCCGACCAGTTGCTCGCCGGCCTGGCCTTCGATGATCAGCCGCAGATCGCTGCGCGGGTAACCCTCGCCGGAAAACGCCGGACTCAGCGAACCACTGACTTTTTCGTCGAGGGACACCAGCGGGCTGAACGCCTGATCGCCGGCATACAGCTTCTGCAACGGGCTGCTCTTGCTGGCAATCGACTGCGCCGAGAAACCGCCCCAGCACAACATGCCCATGATTTCTTCCAGCGCCGCCGGTGCCAGATAGGCGCGGTACTGGCCGGGCGGCAAGGTGCGCAGCGGTCGACCGAGAAACTCGAGTTGCTCGCGGGCCTGCTGGAAGCGGCGGGCGAAGTCTTCGCTGTTCCAGTCATGTCCGGCGTAGCTGGCCTTCACCGCTTCGCCGTTCTCGTGGAACAGGCTGAAGTCGAAATTGAAGCTGTTGGCCTGATGCCAGCCGAATGCGCCGGAAGAGCTGGCAAAACCACGGCTGATCGGCCCGGCAGCGTAGAAGCCGACCAGATCCAGACCTTCGGCCGCCTGGGCGATTTCCGCCACCACCTGTTCGGTGTCCGGCAGCGGATGCTCCTGCACATTCTCGCTCTGCCAGCCGTTGTGGTTGAGCAGCAGGTACGGGTCCTGCGGCAGCAGCGGCAGGGTTTCGCGCAGTTGTTGCAGGCCTTCGGCAAGGCGTTGCAGGTCGGCTTCCTGATCGCCGGACAAGGTGATCTGCAGGTCGGCATGGCGACCGTCGTCGATCAGTTTCAGACCGATACCGGCTTGCTGAACTTGCCCGGCCTGACGCACCTTGGCGTGGTTGAAACGGACGAAGGCCGACGATTCGGCGTCGTAACTCAGGGTGAACTGTTCCGGCTCGCGCACGGCATCGCGCAGCCAGTTGACCAGCAGCTTGAACGCCTCGGACTGGCTCTTGGAAATACTCATCAGGCGTCTCCCCCAAACACATCAACATTGCTGAACACGCAGGCCGGTGAAGCGTGGCCGACGCGGATCACCTGGTTCGGTTCGCCCTTGCCGCAGTTCGGCGTGCCCAGCACCTGGGTGGTGGCGGCGTTGCCGACGGCGCGCAGACTCTTCCAGAAGTGCGCGGAAATGCCCCGGTAGTTCGGGTTTTTCACCACGCCCTTGAGTTCGCCGTTTTCAATCAACTGGCCCCATTCGCAGCCGAACTGGAATTTGTTGCGTGCATCGTCGATCGACCATGAGCGGTTGGTGCTCATCAGAATGCCGTTTTCGATGCCGCCGATCAGTTGCTCCAGCGACTGGTCGCCCGGCTCGATGTTGAGGTTGGCCATGCGGTCGATCGGCGGTCGGTTCCAGCTGCAGGCGCGGCTGTTGGCAACGCCGTCCAGACCTGCGCGAAATTGCGACAAGGCACCGCCCAACGGACGGACCAGCAGGCCTTCGCGAATCAGGAATTGTTTGCTGGCCTTGGAGCCGTCGTCATCGTGACCGTAACTCGCCAGTTCTTCGGGAATGCCCGGATCGAACGTCACGTTGAGCAGTTTCGAGCCGTATTGCAGGCTGCCGAAATCCGAGGCTTTGACGAAACTGGTGCCAGCGTAATTGCGCTCGTCGCCGAGAATCCGGTCGAGTTCCAGCGGGTGGCCGATGGATTCGTGGATCTGCAACATCATCTGGTCGGGCATTAGCAGCAAATCACGCGGGCCTTGCGGAGTGTTCGGCGCGAGCAGCAATTGCAGCGCCTGAGCGGCGACTTTCGGGCCGGCGCCTATCAGGCCGCAGCGGCTGATTACGTCGGCGCTGCCCTGCTGGCCGAAGTTCTCGCGGCCGAGGCTGCGGGTCTGGCTGTCGTTGCCATCGTAGGCGGTGACGTCCAGGCCCGGGTAGACGAAGCGTTGGGCCTGGCGCAATTCGGCGCCGGCGCTGTTCAGGTAGATCTGTTCGACGTGGGTGATGCCGATGCTCACTTGCCAATTCACCAGGCGCTCATCCTTGGGCACAGAGGCGGATTCCGCGCCGAGCAGCTCGAAGCATTCGCTCAGGGACGGGAAGGGTTGTTCCAGATTGGGTGAAAAGTAATCGGCGCGGTCGCTGGAAACCGGCTGCTGGCTCAGGTCGAGCAGGGCGTGGGGCTTGATCCGCCGGGCCTGCTGTTCGGCGCGCTCGAGGGCGGCTTGCAGGCCTTGTTGCGACAGGTCATTGGTCGCGGCGTAGGCTTCGACGCCGTTGACCCGGACGGTGAGCATCGCGCCTTCGTCGCGGCTCAGGCTCGGCGGTTCGGCGACGTTCTTGCGCACCGACAGGTACTGGCCGGACTCGCGGACATACCGCAAGGAAAAAAACTCGGCGCCCGTGCGCAAGGCAGCGAAGCGCTGCTTGAGCTGGGGGTGGAAATCGAACATCAGGGAACCTCCTTGTCATGGGAGCAGCGGCGAAGCGGATTCGGCGGGGAGGGATGAAGCGATCAGGCGAGGACTAGAGTAGGCCTGCGTGGGGTGTAGGATCAAGTGAAGAGGGGGTGTAGGGGGATTTACTCTGATAACAGCAGATCGTTCCCATGCTCCGCGTGGGAACGCCGCCATGGACGCTCCGCGTCCGCTGTGTGACGCGGAGCGTCACGGGATGCATTCCCACGCAGACGGTTCGACGCCTCGACGTGGGAACGATCCGAAGAGGTATTACGGCTTACTGAGCAACAGCACTCACATCACGCATCGGCTTGCCTTTCACCGGCGCATCGCCAGCGACGTAGTAAGGTGCGTTGCTGCGCGGCAACGGCTTGCGGCCACGGATCTTGTCGGCGATTTTCTCGGCGATCATGATCGTCGGCGCGTTCAGGTTGCCGGTGGTGATGATCGGCATGATCGAAGCATCGACCACACGCAGACCCTGCATGCCATGCACGCGGCCTTCGCCATCCACTACGGCCATGTCGTCGGTGCCCATCTTGCACGAGCAGGACGGGTGGAACGCGGTTTCGGCGTGCTCGCGGATGAACTTGTCCAGCTGCTCATCGGTTTGCACTTCGATGCCCGGGCTGATTTCACGGCCACGGAAGGCGTCCAGTGCAGGCTGTTGCATGATTTCACGGGTCAGGCGGATGCCGTCGCGGAATTCCTGCCAGTCCTGCTCGGTGGCCATGTAGTTGAACAGGATGCTCGGGTGCTGGCGCGGATCCTTGGATTTGACCTGGATGCGACCGCGGCTCGGCGAACGCATGGAACCCATGTGCGCCTGGAAGCCATGCTCTTTCACACCGTTGCTGCCGTTGTAGTTAATCGCGACCGGCAGGAAGTGGTACTGGATGTTCGGCCACTCGAATTCCGGACGGGTACGGATGAAACCGCCGGCTTCGAACTGGTTGCTGGCGCCGATGCCGGTACCGTTGAACAGCCACTCGGCACCGATGGCCGGCTGGTTGTACCAGAGCAGCGACGGGTACAGCGAGACCGGTTGGGTGCAAGCGTATTGCAGGTACAGCTCAAGGTGATCCTGCAGGTTTTCGCCGACGCCCGGCAGATCGTGAACCACCGGGATGTCGAGGCTTTCCAGCAGTTTTGCCGGGCCGACGCCGGAGCGTTGCAGCAGTTGCGGCGAGGCGATCGCGCCGGAGCAGACGATGACTTCCTTGCGGGCGCGGGCTTCGACGCGCTCTTCAGCGGCGCCGACCAGGTAACGCACGCCAACGGCACGCTTGCCTTCGAACAGAACCTTGTCGGTCAGGGCGTGAGTGACGATGGTCAGGGTCGAACGCTTCTTGGCCACGTCCAGGTAACCACGGGCGGTGGAAGCACGACGGCCGTTCGGCGTCACGGTGCGGTCCATCGGGCCGAAGCCTTCCTGCTGGTAGCCGTTGAGGTCTTCGGTGCGCGGGTAACCGGCCTGTACGCCAGCTTCGACCATGGCGTGGAACAGCGGGTTGTTGCCCGCCTTCGGCGTGGTCACGCTGACCGGGCCGTCGCCACCGTGGTAGTCGTTCGGGCCGATGTCGCGGGTTTCCGCTTTGCGGAAATACGGCAGGCAATCGAGGTACGACCAGTCTTCCAGGCCTGGCAGTTTCGCCCAGCCGTCGTAGTCCATCGCGTTGCCACGGATGTAGCACATGCCGTTGATCAGCGAGGAACCGCCGAGGCCCTTGCCGCGACCGCATTCCATCCGGCGACCGTCCATGTGTGGCTCTGGATCGGTTTCGTACGCCCAGTTGTAGCGACGGCCTTGCAGCGGGAATGCCAGAGCGGCCGGCATCTGCGTGCGGAAATCGAGACGGTAGTCCGGGCCGCCGGCTTCAAGCAGCAGGACGGTGACGCCTTCGTCTTCAGTCAGACGGGTCGCCAGGGTGTTACCGGCAGAGCCGGCACCGACGATGATGTAATCGAATTCTTGGGACATAGGTCCTCCGGGAGTTTCAAGCTGCAAGCTTCAAGCTGCAAGAGAGCAGCGAGCGGTGCTGAGATAGAGCGGCAAACCAAGCTGCTTTTACTTGCAGCTTGAAGCTTGCCGCTTGTCGCTGGATCAGCTGATCAAAATACCGAAACGTACTCGCCCAGCTCGACTTGCACGGACTTGATGCGCGTGAAGTTATTGAGAGAGCTGATCCCGTTCTCACGACCGACGCCCGACTGCTTGTAACCGCCAACCGGCATTTTTGCGTCGGACTCGCCCCAGGCGTTGATCCAGCAGATACCGGCTTCCAGTTGATGAATCACGCGGTGGGCGCGGTTCAGGTCGCGGGTGACGATACCGGCGGCCAGGCCGAAGTCGGTGTCGTTGGCGCGGCGGATCACTTCTTCTTCGGTTTCGTAGCTCAGGATCGCCATCACCGGGCCGAAGATTTCTTCACGGACGATGGTCATGTCGTCGGTGCAGTCGGTGAACACGGTCGGGGCCACGAACGCGCCTTTGGCGAATTCGCCGTCGGTCAGACGCTCGCCGCCGCACAGCACGCGGGCGCCTTCTTCTTTACCCTTGGCGATGTAGCCCAGCACACTTTCCATGTGCGGGAAGCTGACCAGCGGGCCGAAGTTGGTGTTTTCGTCTTCCGGGTTGCCAACGCGGATGCGCGCAACACGCTCGACGATCTTGGCTTCGAAAGCGGCTTTCAGGTGGCTCGGCACGAACACGCGAGTGCCGTTGGTGCAGACCTGACCGGAGCTGTAGAAGTTGGCCATCATGGCGGTGTCGGCGGCGCGATCCAGGTCGGCGTCGTCGCAGATGATCAGCGGGGACTTGCCGCCCAGTTCCATGGTCACGTCTTTGAGCGACGAAGCCGAAGCGCTGGCCATGACCTTCTTGCCGGTGTCGGTGCCGCCGGTGAAGGAGATCTTCTCGATGCGCGGGTGCTCGGTCAGCCAGGTGCCGACTTCACGGCCGCTGCCGGTCAGGACGTTGAACACGCCGTTCGGAACGCCGGCTTCGGTGTAGATTTCGGCCAGTTTCAGGGTGGTCAGCGAGGTGACTTCGCTTGGCTTGAAGATCATCGCGTTACCGGCCGCCAGGGCTGGCGCGGATTTCCACAGGGCGATCTGGATCGGGTAGTTCCACGCGCCGATACCGGCGACAACGCCCAGCGGCTCGCGACGGGTGTAGACGAAGGAAGTGTCACGCAGCGGGATCTGTTCGCCTTCGATGGCGGGCACCAGGCCTGCGTAGTATTCCAGCACGTCGGCGCCGGTGACGATGTCGACGTACTTGGTTTCGGAGAAGGCTTTACCGGTGTCCAGGGTTTCCAGGGCCGCCAGTTCATCGTTGCGCTCGCGCAGGATGTCGACGGCGCGACGCAGGATGCGCGAACGCTCCATGGCGGTCATCGCGGCCCAGATTTTCTGGCCCTTTTCGGCGCTGACCACAGCACGCTCGACGTCTTCCTTGGTCGCACGTTGCACCAGTGCGAGGACTTCACCGTTAGCCGGGTTGATGGCTTCGAAGGTGGCATCGCTGCCGGCGTCGGAGTACGCGCCATCGATGTAGAGTTTTTGCAGTTCGAAACGGGCCATAGTGTCCTCGCAAGTGCATTAGTGGTTGGCGTTGGTCACCGGGTGAGCCATATAGCTGTGGCATCGCTGGTCGGTGACAGTTCAGGGGCCGAGCGTTTTTTCTGTGCTCTAGCTCACCTGCTTGGCCAATTGGAAATCCATGTATTCGTAAGCGATCTGTTGCGCCTGCGCAGTGTCGAAAGCGTCTCCCGACAGCGCGCCGCGCAACCACAAGCCGTCGATCAGAGCTGCCAGTCCACGGGCGGCGGTGCGCGCATCTTCAAGCGGCAACACACGGCGGAACTCGCAGCACAGGTTGGAATACAGACGGTGATCGTTGATCCGCTGCAACCTGTGCAAAGACGGCTGGTGCATGCTGGTGGCCCAGAAGGCCAGCCAGGTTTTCATTGCCGGGCCATTGACCTGGCTGGCGTCGAAGTTGCCTTCGATGATCACCTGCAGATGCGCCCGAGGGCTGTTGTCTGCCAGCGCCTGACGGCGCGCGGTGACGCTCTCGCTGAGGACGCTCATCAGATACCGCATCGTGGCGGCGATCAGGCCATTCTTGTCCTGAAAATAGTGACTGATGATGCCATTCGAGACACCGGCCAAACGGGCGATCAGCGCAATGCTGGCGTCCCCCATTCCGACCTGATCAACCGCCTGCAAAGTGGCTTCGATCAGTTGTTGGCGGCGGATGGGTTGCATACCGACCTTGGGCATCTTGCACATCTCCTTAGGCCTTCCGACGGGCGAATGACGCCTATCGGATTGAGGGCCAGTCTATTTTGTTTTGATTGAACGTTCAATCAACAAAGAATAAGATCTGCGACAAATCGTCGCTGCCTACAGATTTTTCCTACGTGTAAGTGGCGATAAAACCGACATCCGAAAAGGCTCGAAACCTGCGCGCGGCAAGGCGCGGTTCGACGTTCGATGGACGTGTTGAATGGGCAAGACGCTCAAGGCCAGGTTTCGGATGAACGTCCATGCCTCGGCCACGACGGCGATTCGCGGTGCCATCTCTGCAGGTTCGGGCTTTTTTCGGGGTGTCTTTATATCACCCGCCGGTCGGCTGCCAACTAACCGATTGGTCGGGTTCCGTGTTGCCTTGTGTTCTTCTCTCGCACTGCCTGGAGCATTTGTGCCATGAGTTCTGCCTCGCTAATAAAGACCCCGCCCGAGAAGGTGACGGTCAACGGTTGGGTGTTTTACACCTCTACCGCGCTGATTCTGTTGTTGACCGCCATTCTGATCATCGCCCCGCAAGAGGCCGGCAGAATGCTGGGAGTGGCTCAGGCCTGGTTGTCCCGCAGCTTCGGCTGGTACTACATGGTGGTGATCGCCGCTTACCTGGTGTTTGTGGTGGGCCTGGCGTTTTCCTCGTACGGCAAACTCAAACTGGGCAGCAAGGACGACACCCCGGATTTCAGCTACGGCGCCTGGGCCGGGATGCTGTTCTCGTCGGGTATCGGTATTTCGCTGCTGTACTTCGGTGCATCCGAGCCGCTGGATCACTACTTCAATCCGCCGGAAGGTGCGTCGGCTACCAACATGGCGGCGCGTCAGGCTGTTCAGCTGACTTTCCTGCACTGGGGCCTGCACGGCTGGGCGATCTACGCACTGGTCGGTCTGGCCGTGGCCTATTTCGCTTACCGTCATAACCAGCCGCTGGCCCTGCGTTCGGCGCTGTATCCGCTGGTGGGCGAGCGTTGGGTCAAGGGCGCTGCCGGTCATGCGGTAGACGGTTTCGGCATGTTCGTGACCCTGCTGGGTCTGGTGACCAACCTGGGGATCGGCTCGCTGCAAGTGTCCTCGGGCCTGGAAAACCTGTTCGGCATGGAGCACAGCAACACCAACCTGCTGATCGTGATCATCGTGATGAGCACCGTGGCCACCATCGCTGCCGTGTCCGGTGTGGAAAACGGCATCCGTCGTCTGTCCAACCTCAACATCATCCTGTTCAGCGGCCTGCTGATTTTCGTCCTGCTGTTCGGCCCGACCCTGCACCTGCTCAACGGCTTCGTGCAGAACATCGGCGACTACCTCAACGGCGTGGTGCTGAAGACTTTCGACCTGTACGTCTATGAAGGCGACAGTGAGAAGTCCGACCGCTGGCTGGGTCTGTGGACGCTGTTCTACTGGGCGTGGTGGATTTCCTGGGCCCCATTCGTCGGCATGTTCATCGCGCGTATTTCCCGTGGTCGTACCGTGCGTGAACTGGTGGCTGGCGTGCTGCTGATTCCGCTGGGTTTCACCCTGGCGTGGCTGTCGATCTTCGGTAACTCGGCGCTGGATCTGGTGATGAACCAGGGCGCGGTGGAACTCGGCAAGACGGCACTGGAACAGCCGTCGATGGCGATCTATCAGTTGCTTGAACACTACCCGGCGTCGAAAGTCGTGATCGGCGTGTCGATCTTCGTTGGTTTCGTGCTGTTCCTGACACCGGCCGACTCCGGCGCGGTGATGATGGCGAACCTGTCCTGCAAGGGCGGCAACGTCGACGAAGACGCTCCGCACTGGTTGCGGATCTTCTGGTCGGTCGTGATCACCCTGGTGACCATCGGCCTGCTGTTCGCCGGTAACTTCGAAGCCATGCAGACCATGGTGGTGCTGGCCGGTCTGCCGTTCTCGGTGGTGCTGGTGTGCTTCATGTTCGGCTTGCACAAGGCGATGCGCCAGGACATGCAGATCGAACAGGAGCAGGCGCAACTGGCTGAACGCGGTCGTCGTGGTTTCAGCGAGCGCCTGACCCAGCTGGACCTGCAACCGAGCCAGTCGGTGGTGCAGCGCTTCATGGATAAACATGTCAGCCCGGCGCTGGAAGATGCCGCGGCGCAAATGCGTGCCCAGGGTCTGGAAGTGCAGACGCTGCTGGGCAAATCCAAGCGCTGCATGGGCGTGCGGGTCGAGATGGAAGAGGGCAACCCTTTTGTCTACGAAGTGAGCCTTGACGGCTATCTGGCGACCCCGAGCGAGTCGGTTCAGTCCGATGAAGCGCGCCAGCGTTTCTACCGCGCCGAGGTGTACCTGCACAACGGCAGCCAGGACTACGACCTGATGGGCTTCACACAGGATCAGATCACACGTGATGTGCTCGATCAGTTTGAAAGCCATCGGCAGCTCCTTGGCCGGGTCTATAGCTGAGTTGTGAAGTGATCTTTCCTGCACGTTGTGCGGGAATACAAAGGGGCTCAAGTTGAGCCCCTTTTTTGTGTCTGATCGTTCCCACGCTCTGCGTGGGAATGCCTCAACGGACGCTCCGCGTTCGGCTTTTGATTTGGGACGCGGAGCGTCCCGGGCTGCATTCCCACGCGGACGGTTCGACGCCTCGACGTGGGAACGATCACGCCGCGATCCTCTCGCGGCGTTTTTGTGTCTGCTCTCTTTACCCCAGGTTCTTGCCGAGCAGCGCGTGATACAGCTCGCTGTCCCCAAGAATCCCCACCACATGGTTGTTGTCATGCAGCACCAGTTTGTTGCCAGTCTGGTAACGGATCTGCAACGCGTCGCGCATGCCGATGTTCGAGTCCACCAGCGTCGGTTTGCGCTCCAGGCCTTCCACGGCTTGCCCCGGTGCCCAGTTCTGCAGGTTCAGCACCGAACCGTTCTGCCGCGCACCCTTGATGGTGTTGCCTTCGGCCAGATCCAGCCACGAATCGCCGCCCGGATCCAGACATACCGAACCGTTGATGCGTTTGCAGTTGTCCAGGGTGCGCATCAGGCTGCGACCGCACAGCACGTTCAGCGGGTTGGTGTGGGCGACGAAGGTGCGCACGTAATCGTCCGCCGGGTTGAGCACGATCTCCTCCGGCACGCTGTACTGGATGATCCGGCCGTCCTTCATGATCGCGATGCGGCTACCGAGTTTCAGCGCCTCGTCGAGGTCGTGGCTCACGAACACGATGGTCTTGCTCAGCTTGCGTTGCAGTTCCAGCAGTTCATCCTGCAGACCCTGACGGATCAGCGGGTCGAGCGCCGAGAACGGTTCGTCCATCAGCAGAATGTCGGCGTCCATCGCCAGCGCGCGGGCCAGGCCGACACGCTGCTGCATGCCGCCGGACAGCTCGTCGGGCTTCTTGTTGCGCCATTGGGTCAGGCCAACCAGTTCGAGTTTGTCATCGACCAGTTTGCGCCGTTCCTTCTCCGGACGACCCTGCATTTCCAGACCGAAACTGATGTTCTCGCGCACCGTCAGCCAGGGCATCAGGGCGAACTTCTGGAACACCATCGCGATGCGTTTGGTGCGCATCATTTTCAGCTCGGCCGGGGAGCAGGAAGCGATGTCGATCTGCTTGCCTTCATGTTCGACGAACAGCTTGCCGCGGCTCACGGTGTTGAGGCCGTTGATGCAGCGCAGCAGGCTCGACTTGCCGGAGCCGGACAGGCCCATCAGCACGCAGATCTCGCCTTTGTTGATGTCCAGGCTGGCCTTTTCAACGCCAACGATCTGCCCGGTCTTTTTCAGGATTTCACTGCGGGTCAAGCCTTGATCGAGAAGTTTCAGTGCTTCGCGCGGATCTTTGGTGAAGATCACGTCAACGTTATCGAAGCGAATTATGCTCATGCGTCACCCCCTGCTTTGGCGTCGGGTTGTTTGCAGATACGGTCGAGCATGATCGCCAGCAGTACGATCGCCAGGCCCGCTTCGAAGCCGAGGGCGATATCAGCAGTGTTCAGTGCGTTGACCACCGGTTTGCCGAGTCCGTCGGCGCCCACCAGTGCCGCGATCACCACCATCGACAGCGACAGCATGATGCACTGGGTGATGCCGGCCGCGATGCTCGGCATGGCGTGAGGCAGTTCGATCCGTGAAAGCAGTTGGCGACGCGAGCAGCCGAAGGCCTTGCCGGCGTCCATCAGTTCTTGCGGGACATCGCGGATGCCCAGGTAGGTCAGGCGGATCGGCGCGGCGATGGCGAACACCACCGTCGAGATCAGGCCCGGCACCACACCCAGCCCGAAGAGGGTCAGGGTAGGAATGAGGTAAACGAAGGTCGGTACGGTCTGCATCAGATCGAGTACCGGCCTCATCAAAGTGTAGAACATCGGTTTGTGCGCGGCGACGATGCCCAGCGGCACGCCGATGACCACGCAGACCAGGGTCGCGAACATGACCTGGGCGAGGGTTTCCATGGTTTCCTGCCAGTACCCCAGGTTGAGGATCAGCAGGAAGGAGGCGACCACGAACGCGGTCAGGCCCCATTTGCGTTGGATGAAGTGGGCCAGCAGGGCGATGAGGCCGATCAGCACCAGCGGGTTGAACCAGGTCAGCGCAAACGTCACGCCGTGGATCATCGTTTCCAGTGTCACGGCGATTGCGTCGAAGGTGTTGGCGCCGTGTTGCGTCAACCATTCAACGAAGCCCGCGATGTACTGGCCTAAAGGGATTTTCTGATCAATCAGCATGGTAGTGAACGTCCGCATGCAAGGAATAAACAGCCCGGGCGGTTAGCCCGCCCGGCATAAGCGATGCCTCTTTAATTCAAGGCTGTGCGAGTTTGGCTTTCACGGCCTCCAGGCCTGGTTTACCGTCAATGGTGGTCACGCCAGCGAGCCAGGTATCGAGCACCTGTGGATTCTTTTTCAGCCAGGCCTTGGCGGCCGCGTCAGGCTTCATCTTGTCGTCCAGGATGTTGCCCATCAGTTCGCTTTCCATGTCGACGGTGAACTCCAGGTTTTTCAGCAGTTGGCCAACGTTGCTGCATTCCTCGGCGTAGCCCTTGCGGGTGTTGGTCGCCACGGTGGCGGCGCCGAAATCCGGGCCGAAGAAGTCATCGCCGCCGGTCAGGTACTGAATCTTGAAGCGCTTGTTCATCGGGTGCGGCGCCCAGCCGAGGAACACCACGGCGGTGTCGCGTTTTTGCGCGCGGTCGACCTGCGACAGCATGCCCGCCTCGCTGGATTCGACTACCTTGAAGCCGGCGTCTTTCAGGCCGAAGGCGTTCTTGTCGATCATGCTCTGGATCAGACGGTTGCCGTCGTTGCCCGGCTCGATCCCGTAGATCTTGCCGTCGAGTTCCTTCTTGAATTTGGCGATGTCGGCGAAGTCGTGCAGGCCCTTGTCATACAAGGCCTGCGGAACGGCGAGGGTGTACTTGGCGCCCTTGAGGTTGGTGCGCACGGTTTCCACGGTGCCGGCGTCGCGGTAGGCCTTGATGTCGTTTTCCATGGTCGGCATCCAGTTGCCGAGGAACACGTCCATGTTCTTGCCGTCGGCCAGCGACTTGTAGGTCACGGGTACGGAAATCATGGTGGTCTTGGTCTTGTAGCCGAGGGCCTGAAGCACGACGGAGGTGGTGGCGGTGGTTGCGGTGATGTCGGTCCAGCCGACATCGGAGAAGTTCACGGTACTGCACTGCGCCGGTTCTGCGGCTTGAGCCAGTAACGGCAGACTCAGCATGGCGGCCAACAACAACGACGGGGAACCTTTCATGAATGGACTCCTTGGTGTTTTTTTTGGCAGTGTTCCGATTGGACCACCGCACTTATGGGTTGCGGTTGGATGGCGTTCTGGAGACAGCTCTACCGCAGCGCCTTGCAATCGAGTCGATACGATCATGTACCAGTGAAAATCTGACGCCTACAGGGTGCGTCGTATCCAGTACAGGGATGGTCGCATCCAGTGTCAGTGACGTCGTTTACAGCTTTTTTCTGCCCTTTCTGGCCATCTGAACCGCATAAAAACGGCGAAAACACGGGCTGAAACCGGCACGGCGTTAGTGGGCATGAGTGCGTCGGTGTCAGACGCCGAGCGACCCGGGAAAAGCCTGATGATGCGGGCATTCCGGCGGATCGCAGCTTGAGCGTAGCAGCTCCGCCAGCGGGCGTTTCACGCCCCGGACCGGCACTTTCAGGAGCTCTGCAGCAATGGCTATCAGCGTTTTCGACCTGTTCAAAATCGGCATTGGCCCCTCCAGTTCCCACACCGTCGGGCCCATGCGCGCCGCCGCCCTGTTTGTCGAGTCATTGCGCGACAAACATTTGCTGGAGCAGGTGCGTCGCATCGAGGTGCAGCTGTTCGGTTCGCTGTCGGCCACCGGGGTCGGTCACGGCAGCGACAACGCGGTGATCATGGGCCTGATGGGCGAGTGGCCGGACGCGATCGACCCGTCGCAGATCGGCCCGCGGATCCAGGCTCTGCGTGAAACCCACACGCTGCTGCTCGACGGTCGTTTGTCGGTGCCCTTTATATGGGCCCGCGACATGCGCCTGATTGACGAGAACCTGCCGTTCCACCCCAACGCCATGACCCTGGTTGCCGAAGGCGATCACGGCGAGCTGCATCGCGACACCTACTATTCGGTCGGCGGCGGTTTTGTGGTGGACGAGGCGCAGGCCTCCAGCGGCGTGGTGGATCTGGATCGCACCGAGTTGCCTTACGATTTTTCCAGCGCGGTGGAGCTGCTGGAGCTGTGCAAGACCCACAACCTGCGCGTGGCCGAATTGATGATGGCCAACGAAAAGGTCTGGCGCAGCGAAGAGGAAATCCGCGCCGGCCTGATGAAGCTCTGGCGGGCGATGCAGGATTGCGTCGAGCAGGGCCTCAAGCACGAAGGCATCCTGCCGGGCGGCCTCAACGTGCGCCGCCGCGCGGCGAAGTTGCACCGCAGCCTTCAGGAACTGAACAAGCCCAACGTGATCGGCTCGACCCTCAGCGCGATGGAGTGGGTCAACCTGTTCGCCCTCGCGGTGAACGAGGAAAACGCCGCCGGCGGGCGCATGGTCACGGCACCCACCAACGGCGCGGCGGGGATCATTCCGGCGGTGCTGCACTACTTCATGAAATTCAGCGAGGCGGTGACCGACGCCAACGTGGTCGACTACTTCCTCGGGGCGGCGGCGGTGGGGATTCTGTGCAAGAAGAACGCCTCGATCTCCGGTGCCGAAGTCGGGTGTCAGGGGGAAGTCGGTTCGGCCTGCGCAATGGCGGCAGCTGGTCTGGCGGAAATCCTCGGCGCAAGCCCCGAGCAGTTGTGCAACGCGGCGGAAATCGGCCTGGAACACAACCTGGGTCTGACCTGCGATCCGGTGGGCGGCCTGGTGCAAGTGCCGTGCATCGAACGCAATGCGATTGCGGCGGTGAAGGCGATCAATGCCGCGCAGATGGCCTTGCGTGGGGACGGTCAGCACTTCATCTCGCTGGACCGGGTGATCCGCACCATGCGCGATACCGGCGCCGACATGCATGACAAATATAAAGAGACTTCGCGGGGCGGGTTGGCGGTCAGCGCGGTGGAGTGCTGATACCTGGTCGCCCCAATCGCTGGCTTGCCAGCGACGGGGCCGGACCAGTCAAAACTGCGCACCAAGTGAGCACCGGATATCAAACGCGCCACCTTTTGGCGCGTCGCTATCGGATAAGAGTCTTTCCTGCCTCCAGCGCCTGATTCGCAGGCGCTACCGTCCGTCACCCGTGCCTGCGGTGACACTGTAGGACAATCGCGCGCAGGCCAGTTCCCACAAGTGCTACCGATTTGCTCACACGCTCCGGGGCAGGGCTTTCGCGGCCACTGATGGCACTTCGAATTACCCTTCGTCGGAGCGCTTGTATAGACGCGTCGCGACGTCGTTTTCAGGAGTTATTGAACAGCCATTCAATTTTAGGCATGGCAATTGCTCTGTCATAACAAAGCCCGTCTCACGCAAGAGAACGATGGCAATAACAAGAGCCTCCGCCTGAGGCCATCACCCGCTTTGTGTGAGGAGATACCGCGATGACGTCGTTCAACTCCGGGGCTCAACCCCAGAACCGTGCGCCTCAATCCATCGGCTTTCTGCTGCTGGACAATTTCACGCTGATTTCCCTGGCTTCCGCAGTCGAACCGCTGCGCATGGCCAACCAGTTGTCCGGTCGCGAGCTGTATCGCTGGACCACCCTCACCGTCGACGGCGGCCAGGTCTGGGCCAGTGACGGTCTGCAGATCACCCCCGACGCTTCCATGCATAAAGCCCCGGCCCTCGACACCGTCATCGTGTGCGGCGGGATCGGCATTCAACGTACCGTTACCCGTGAACACGTGTCGTGGCTGCAAAGCCAGGCGCGGCAGTCACGCCGCCTCGGTGCCGTGTGCACCGGCAGTTGGGCCCTGGCCTGCGCCGGCCTGCTCGACGGCTTCGATTGCAGCGTGCACTGGGAATGTCTGGCGGCGATGCAGGAAGCTTTCCCGCGTGTTGCGATGAGCACCCGCCTGTTTACCCTCGACCGTAACCGTTTCACCAGCTCCGGCGGCACCGCGCCGCTGGACATGATGCTGCACCTGATCAGCCGCGATCACGGTCGTGAACTGTCCGCCGCGATCTCCGAGATGTTCGTCTACGAACGCATCCGCAACGAGCAGGATCACCAGCGCGTACCGCTCAAGCACATGCTCGGCACCAACCAGCCGAAACTGCAGGAAATCGTTGCGCTGATGGAAGCCAACCTGGAAGAGCCGATCGACCTCGACGAACTGGCGGTGTACGTCGCCGTGTCCCGTCGCCAGCTCGAACGCCTGTTCCAGAAATACCTGCACTGCTCGCCGTCGCGCTACTACCTCAAGCTGCGCCTGATCCGTGCGCGGCAACTGCTCAAGCAGACGCCGATGTCGATCATCGAAGTGGCGTCGGTCTGCGGGTTTGTGTCGACGCCGCACTTCTCCAAGTGCTACCGCGAATACTTCGGCATTCCGCCGCGTGACGAGCGCGTCGGCTCCAACACCACCCAGCAGGTGGCAATGATGCCGCTGCCGCAGGCCATCGTGATGTCGCCGCTGTCCGGGCCGATGTCGGCGCTGAGCCAGGCACGCAACGAGTCGACCTTCGCCAGCGTGCGCCTCTAAAACGAAAGATCGCAGCCTGCGACAGCGCCTTCAGGAAAGGCACTGTCGCAGGCTGCGATCTTTTTTGTCTGGTATCAGGCGCGGGTCTGTTGATACTGCGCCAGGGCCGGCAGCAACTGCTTGTCGATGGCTTCGCGCACGGTCGGCTGAATGCTCGCGCTGCTGGTGTACATCTGCTTGACCATGGTGCGCAGCGTGTTGGCGCGGACATCGTCCAGACCCCGCACCGCGCACTCGCAGGCCTGCTGGGCGGTGGAGCCCGACGGTACTTCGAATCCCAACGACTTGAGTTGGCCCAACAGGTCTTCCTGATCGATCAAATCGGCATACATCATGACGCGAATCCTTCTTCGGCAACGGAGGTCGTGGCTCGATTCTGGTAGGCATGCCCAGGCACGGCAAGGGCGATTTGTCGCAGTGTCCACATTGGCTATGAGCATGTCGTTTTCGGCTAACTCGCCGTCAAGGGGAGTGGGCACACTGGCCTCAGCTCGCTTCACGAAGGTTTGGTCACCCTCGCCACGGCAGCTCCTCAACAGTACCCTCGCCCCGATCCTGTCACGGCTTGTATCGGGGCTTTTTTTACCTGCGAATTACGATGATGCGGTCTAGCGTTGCAACACCAGAATCCGCGACAGCAATTCATCCCGATCGATGTAGCAGCCCTGAAAATGCCGGGCCCCGGTGGTCGGGTCGAACGCATTTCGCGCGTGCAAAGTGCGGCGGTTGTCGAAGCACCACAACTCGCCCGGATTGAGCCGCTGCATCACCCGAAAGCGTGGCTCGCGGGTCATGGCGATGAAGCGCCGATAAGCGCGATACAGCAGGGGCATTTGCTCCACGGACGTGTCGAACGCCCCGCGCAAAAAGTTGGCCATGCGGATTTCCGCGACCCGGCCCAACGCGTCCAGGGCGATGATCGGTGCGAGGCAGCGATAGTCGCTGTGGCGGTCCTTGTTGCGAAACTCCACCGGGATTTCGCACAGCGCCTGAAACGACGCGGGATCTTCCTGGCGCAACGCTTCGGCAATCGCAAAACCGTCGACGAAAATGCTCTCGCCACCCTCGGCGTCGTTCACCAGGCAATGCAGAAATTGCAGGCCCGGTTGCAGCTCGCGGGTCGGCAGGTCGGTGTGCAATGGCAGGTTGAAAGCGGTGTAGGCGTTGCTGTCGGCGTCGGCCTTGGATTGCACGTTGAACAGCACGCCGAAGTTGCTCTCGCGGATGAACGAAATGCGCTGGGCGATCAGCTTCAGCGAACCGGGTTCGGTGGGTACGCCGCGCACCTGGGTCAGGCCGATGTCGCGTACCGCCAGCAACCATTGCAGCAGTGCGGCGTTGTCGTTCATCAGCGCCGCATAGTCGAACACCGGCAACTGCAAATCACTGCGCCACAGGAAGGGTTTCGGCCTGGAGGCGAGGCGTTCGGTGCGCGATTCATCATCGTAGGCGTGGGCGCGCAACCAGCCGGCATCGAAGCGGCTGAGGTGGCCGTCCTGCCAGTCGATACGCAGGCAGCCATCGGTGTCGATGTGCACCGCGCATGGCGTCAGGTCGGGAGCCGCATCGATGATCTCGAACACCTGCTCACGTGTGACGCTGTAGACGCAGTGCGGACAGGGACAGTTGTCGCGCAGCCACACGTGGTGGAACGGGCTGACGCGCCCGTCGGCCCATTCAATCAGGACGCGATCCGCCAGGTTCTGCACGCCGTTCAGCGCGCTGATCAACGGATAAGTACGGAAATCGGCAACGGCAACGGCGGTTTGCATGGCGGCTCCTTGTGAGGGATGGATTTACCGGGCTGGGGGCAGGGCGATGACTCGGCCGATGTAAGCGGGAGCGGGCAGATCGGCCTGCTCGGCGACGATGGCTTGCAGACGGCCCAGGGTGTCCGGGGTAAACGGCGCGGAACGCGGCCCGGCCAGGTCGACGTGCAGCAGCATCTGTTCGTTGCCGGCCAGCTCCTTGTCACCGCCGGCCAGATGCAGGCTGTGATAGAGGTGCAGACGTTTCTGGTCGTGACCGATGATCTGCGTGCGCACTTCGACTTCGGCATCGAGCTTCACTTCGTGCAGGTAGTTGAGGTGCAGTTCGAGGGTGAACAGCGAGTGGCCGCTGGCTTCGCGGTTGTTGCTGTCCATGCCGAGACGATCCATCAGGGCGTCGGTGGCGTAGCTGAAAATCAGCAGATAAAAGGCGTCGCGCAGGTGGCCGTTGTAGTCGACCCAGTCGCGGATGATGCGGGTTTGGTAGGTGGTGAGGGTGGGCATATTTTCTCCTGATGCGATCGTTCCCACGCTCTGCGTGGGAACGCCTCCTGTGACGCTCTGCGTCACGCTTCTGGGACGCAGAGCGTCCCGGGCTGCATTCCCACGCAGACGGTTCGACGCCTCGACGTGGGAGCGATCGGTTACTCGCTGAAACTCATCCCATGCTTCTCTTTGGTGGTCTTCACCGCCTCAAGCACCGCCAGCAGGCAATCATCACGATAGCGCTCCAGCGCCGAAATACTGTGCCGGCCCAGTTGATCGCTGGTGCCGTCCACCACATCGTCGATCAACTTGTCGGTCAGTTCCGGTGCCGGCAGGTACGTCCACGGCAACTGCAACGCCGGGCCGAACTGCGACATGAAGTGGCGCATACCGGCATCGCCACCGGCCAGGGTGTAAGTCAAGAACGTACCCATGAACGACCAGCGCAGGCCCGCGCCAAAGCGGATCGCATCGTCGATCTCACCGGTGGTCGCCACACCGTCGTTGACCAGGTGCAGCGCCTCACGCCACAGCGCTTCGAGCAGGCGGTCGGCGATGAAGCCCGGCACTTCCTTGCGCACATGCAGCGGGCGCATGCCGAGGGATTCGTAGACGTTCATCGCCGCTTGAATCGCTTGCGGCGCGGTGTTCTTGCCGCCGACCACTTCCACCAATGGCAGCAGGTAAACCGGGTTGAACGGGTGACCGACCACGCAACGTTCCGGGTGGGTCGAGCTCTCGTAGAACTCGCTCGGCAACAGGCCGGAAGTGCTGGAACCGATCAACGCATTCGGCTTGGCCGCCGCACTGATTTTGCTGTGCAGATCCAGTTTCAGTTCGAGGCGTTCCGGGGCGCTTTCCTGGATGAAATCCGCATCGCGCACGCACTCTTCAATGGTCGCCACAAAGCGCAGGCGATCCTGCGACGCGCCCGGCGCCAGACCGTTTTTCTCCAGCGCGCCCCAGGCGTTGGCCACGCGTTTGCGCAGCGCCGCTTCGGCACCCGGCGCCGGGTCCCAGGCCACCACGTCGAGGCCGTGGGCGAGGGCGCGGGCGACCCAGCCGCTGCCGATGACGCCGCTGCCCAGTGCTGCGAAGGTTTTGATTTCGGTGATAAAGCTCATGGTCACTTCCTGGAATGAGGCAAAAAAACGGTGGGCGTCAATGGCCCGCCCACCGGGGGAAAGGGTGATTTCAGCCGCGCTGGGTCAGACCCATCTTCTTGCGACCTTCAGCCGGGGTCAGCACGCGGGCGCCGAGGCGGCTGAGGATTTCGGTGGCGCGTTCGACCAGTTGGCCGTTGGTCGCCAGCACGCCTTTGTCCAGCCACAGGTTGTCTTCCAGGCCGACCCGCACGTTGCCGCCAAGCAGCACCGCTTGCGCCGCCATCGGCATCTGCATCCGGCCGATGCCGAACCCGGCCCACACCGCGTCGGCGGGCAGGTTGTCGACCATGGCTTTCATGGTGGTGGGGTCGGCCGGCGCGCCCCACGGGATACCCAGGCACAGCTGGAACAGCGGGTTGTCGAGCAGGCCTTCCTTGATCATCTGTTTGGCGAACCACAGGTGGCCAGTGTCGAAAATCTCCAGCTCCGCCTTCACGCCCAGCTCGGTGATGCGCTTGGCACCGGCCCGCAGTTGGGCCGGGGTGGAGACATAAATGGTGTCGCCGTCGCCGAAGTTCAGGGTGCCGCAATCCAGCGTGCAGATTTCCGGCAGCAGTTCTTCGACGTGGGCCAGACGGGTCAGCGGGCCGACCAGATCGGTGTTCGGACCGAACTCCATCGGGCTCTCGCCAGGGCCGATTTCCAGGTCGCCGCCCATGCCGGCGGTGAGGTTGACGATGATGTCGACGTCGGCTTCGCGGATGCGCTCCATGACTTCGCGGTACAGCGCCACGTCACGGCTGAACTTGCCGGTCTGCGGGTCACGAACGTGGCAGTGCACGACCGTGGCGCCGGCCTTGGCCGCTTCCACCGCAGCTGCGGCGATCTGTTTCGGGGTGACCGGCACGTGTGGGCTTTTGGCGGTCGTGTCGCCAGCACCGGTGAGTGCGCAGGTGATGATGACGTCGTGATTCATGGTGCGTTTTCCTTCAGGCGTGATGGGTCTGTTCGCAGCCCGTGGCGGGCTGCGAAGTGGTTCGTTCGTTGCGGTTTATTTGCTGGTGAGCTGGAGGTTTTCAGCCGCCGGTTTGCCATCGAAAGTGGTGACGCCTTCGAGCCAGCGCTGTTTGTCCTGCGGGTGATCCTTGAGCCATTGTTTGGCCGATTCGAAAGCGTCCTTGTGATCGAGCAGCGGCTGCATCATCCGGCTCTCGTCTTCGGCGGTGAACGTCAGGTTGCTCAGCAGGCGACTGACGTTCGGGCATTGTTCGGCGTATTTCGGCGCGGTGACGGTCCATACGGTGGCCATGCCTTCGTTCGGGCCGAGGGCGTCGTCGCTGCCGGTCAGATAAGTCATCTGCACGTTGACGTTCATCGGGTGCGGCGCCCAGCCGAAGAACACCACGGCCTCCTTGCGGCGCACGGCGCGATCGACGGCGGCGAGCATGCCGGCCTCGCTGGATTCCACGAGCTGGAACTTGCCGAGGCCGAACTGGTTCTTGGCGATCATCGCCTTGATCTGGGTGTTGGCGCCCGAGCCGGGCTCGATGCCGTAGATCTTGCCGCCCAGTTCTTTCTCGAATTTGGCGATGTCGGCGAAGGTTTTCAGGCCTTTGTCCGCCAGGTAGGTCGGCACGGCGAGGGTGGCGCGGGCGTCCTTGAGGCTTGGCGCTTCAAGCACCTTGACCTGGTTGGCCTCGACGAACGGGGTGATGGTCTGGGTCATCAGCGGGTTCCAGTAGCCGAGGAACAGGTCCAGACGCTGGTCGCGGATGCCGGCGAAGACGATCTGCTGGGAGGCGCTGGTCTGTTTGGTGCTGTAGCCGAGGCCGTCGAGCAGAACCTGGGCCATGGCACTGGTGGCGATCACGTCGGTCCAGTTCACCACGCCCATGCGCACGTTCTGACACGATGCGGAATCGGCCGCCATGACACTGGCGCTTAAAAACGCGGTACCGCTGAGTGCGAGAACACAGCTGCTGATCAGTCGTTTCATGTCGGGTTCCTCGGCAGGTCGTTATTGTGGGTTCCGGTGTCTGTGCGCCGGTGATGCTCAAATTACGCAGCAATGCCCCCGTAAAAACGCACTGCGGCGACCAGCTCTTGCACTGCAGCGACCTGTGCTCTTGAATGCCGCCGACAACTGGCGTATCAACGTTGCACGCTACCCGCTGACCGAGTGCGCGCCATGTCCCAGGATTTCTACTTTCTGTTGATGCCGGGTTTTTCCGCCATCGGTTTCATCTCTGCGATCGAACCGCTGCGGGTGGCCAACCGCTTTCGCGGCGAGCTGTATCGCTGGCACGTCTTGAGCGCCGATGGCGGGGCGGTGCTGGCGAGCAACGGGATGTCGGTCAACGCCGATGCGGCGCTGGAGCCGCTGAAGAAAGGGGCGACGCTGCTGGTGGTCGCCGGTTTTGAACCGCTGAAGTTCGCCACCCCGGCGCTGGAGCACTGGCTGCGACGGCTGGACAACGAAGGCGTGACCCTCGGCGCCATCGACACCGGCAGCTTCGTCCTTGCCGAGGCCGGCCTGCTCGATGGTCATCGCCTGACCCTGCACTGGGAGGCCATCGACGCCTTCAAGGAATCTTATCCACAGCTCAGCGTCACCCAGGAGCTGTTTGAGATCGACCGTCGGCGCATCACTTCTGCCGGCGGCACCGCGTCAATCGACCTGATGCTCGACCTGATCGCTCAGGCCCACGGCCCGCAACTGGCGATCCAGGTCAGCGAGCAATTTGTATTGGGGCGGATTCGTCCGCGCAAGGACCACCAGCGCATGGAGGTCGCCACGCGCTATGGCATCAGCAACAAGAAGCTGGTGCATGTGATCGGCGAGATGGAGCAGCACAGCGAACCGCCGCTGACCACTTTGGAACTGGCGGAATCGATCAAGGTGACGCGGCGGCAACTGGAGCGTTTGTTTCGGCTGCATCTGAATGACACGCCGAGCAATTTCTATCTGCGCTTAAGACTGGAAAAGGCCCGACAGCTGCTGCGCCAGACCGACATGAGCGTGCTGGAAGTCAGCATCGCCTGCGGGTTTGAATCCCCGTCGTATTTCACCCGCAGCTACCGGGCGAAGTTTGCCCGGTGTCCGCGAGAGGATCGGCGACGGGAGGCCGTTTGACGGACGATTATAGTTAATTATACTTTTAGGTATAAATTACAGTCGTTTGAATAATTGAGTGTAAAACCATGTCCCGAAACAACGGCTTCGTCTTCCGCCGCCCCGCTCTGGCCCGCAGCGTTGCCGATGGTCTGGTGGGTGCAGGTCTGCAGGATTTCACCTCCGGCCTTTTTTTGGCAGCGCCGCGTCGCACAGGCAAAAGTACCTTTCTGCGCGAGGATCTGATCCCGGAATGCCAGGCCCGAGGCTGGCTGACGGTTTACGTCGACCTGTGGGCCGATAAGGAAAAAGACCCTGCTGACTTGATCGCCAGTGCCATTGCAGGTGCGTTGGTCCCCTTTGAAAAGGGCATCCGCAAACTGGCGAAAAATATCGGCATCGAAAAACTCAGCTTTCTGCGCACCTTGTCCTGGGATTTCACCAAGCCGCAACTGCCGGCCGGCGCGACCCTGACGCAAGCACTGGAACTGCTCCACAGCGCCGCCGAAAAATCCGTAGTGCTGGTGATCGACGAGGCCCAGCACGCACTCACCACAGCAGCGGGCATTAACGCAATGTTTGCCCTGAAGGCCGCACGGGATCAGCTCAATCAGGGGCGTGAAGGCGAGGGCAGCGGGTTGCATCTGGTGTTCACCGGTTCCAATCGCGACAAACTCGCCCACCTGGTACTGGGCAAGAGCCAACCGTTTTTCGGCTCGAGCATCACGCCCTTTCCGCTGCTGGGGAAAGAGTTCACCCAGGCGTACACCTTGCACCTCAACGCCCATCTGGCCGAGACCAACCAGTTCAGTGCGGCCGATATCGACGACGCCTTTGAATTGGTGGGGCGGCGCCCGGAAATGTTGCGCACCATCATCGGCGAAGTCGCGCTGGAGCTGGGCGAGGCCAGCAATCTGGGGCAACTGCTGCAAAGCCGTGCCGAATTGTTGCGCGCAGGCGTATGGACCGAGTTCGAGAGCGCGTGGAACGCTCTGACCATCCCTCAGCGCGCCGTGCTGGAGGTGATGGTGGAGCGCTCACAGAACAACGAGCCATTCGCGCCGTTCACAGACAGCACGCTCACGGCCGTCAGCAAGGCACTGGAAAACCTGGGCAGCGACGTGGTGCCGGGCACCCAGACCATTCAGGCCTGCATCGATGCCCTGCGTGACAAGGAGCTGGTGTGGAAGTCGAGCCGTGGTGGCTATGCGCTGGAAGACAAGTCCTTCGGCGACTGGCTGAGCACGCGTAAAGCGCGCTAGCTACTTCTTCACCAACGCCGAGCACGCTGCCTTGTAGGCTTCATGCTGATACTTGTTCAGCGTCCCCGGCAGCTCGAAATTGTGCTTCTTGGCCTGGGCATTGATCGTCTGCGGCGACAGCAGCGTCACCTCGCAACCGTCCAGCAACTGAAACACACCCTCGATCTTGAACGTGGTCGGTCCACCGGCAAACTCGCCCTTCTTGCTGCGCTTCTTGATCGCGATGCGATCAATCGAGTTCTCGCGCACGAACGACGCCACTTGTGCGGCGAACAGCTTCACGTTGGCCGCCTCGTCGTCATCGTCCAGCGCGATTTTCTTGGTGTTCAGCGCGACATGGCTCAGCACCGAACCGTCGAGGGAGGCCACGGCGATGATCGCTTCACTGCCTTTGATTTCGATACCGCAGATGTTCATGTGAATCCCTTGATTGGCTGAAGAGGTGCAGCTTACAGCTCAAGCCCTCACTCCTGCCCAATCGACTCCAAAAACTCCGACCGCTCGTCACTCATCCGCGCCACGCAGTCATTCTGCGCAATCTTGAACGCCTTGCTGCCGTCCGTCGCCGGGAAGGCTTCGACGGCGCAGTCGGCGTCGCGGGTCTTCAGCCATTGTTGCTGGGCGGCTTTGAGTTTGGCGGTGATGTCGGCCAGTTGCGCCGGGTTCTTGCCGTAGGCCGTCTGCATGCGCTCGTTCAGGCTGGCGTAGTTGTCCTTGAGCAGGTCCTCGGCGGTGGTGCGGCTGTAGGCCGAGCATTCCAGGGTCTGGATGTCGTTTTCCACCGCGTCGCACGGGTTGTTGTCCGACTCTTCGGCGGCGTGTACGCCGGTCGCAATCAGGGCCAGGGCCAGGAAAATCGATTTCATTGATGTCGCCGCTCTAATCCAGTGGTGTTTCCGGGATGCGGCAGATTCTGGCTCAAGCTCGCGGGCTTGAACAGGTGGCCGGTCGGACCGGTTGGCGACCCTTTGTCGCGGATTGACGCTTTCGGCAATTCCCCTGTCGTTTTTGCACCCGGCTGGTCGCGCACCGAGGCATATGCTGGCCCCAAAGCGCCGGCAGACGATTCGGCGCATGAATCGCCAATAAGGGGACGCCTGATGAGCCCAGCCGAATTACACGCCGACAGCATCGTTATCGACGGTCTGATCATTGCCAAATGGAACCGCGAGCTGTTCGAAGACATGCGCAAGGGCGGTCTGACGGCGGCCAACTGCACCGTGTCGGTGTGGGAGGGCTTTCAGGCCACGGTCAATAACATCGCCGCCAGCCAGAAACTGATTCGCGAAAACAGCGACCTGGTGATCCCCGTCCGCACCACCGCCGACATCCGCAAGGCCAAGGAGCAGGGCAAGACCGGCATTCTCTTCGGCTTCCAGAACGCCCACGCGTTCGAAGACCAGATCGGCTATGTCGAGGTGTTCAAGCAGCTCGGCGTCGGTATCGTGCAGATGTGCTACAACACCCAGAACCTGGTGGGCACCGGTTGCTACGAACGTGACGGCGGTCTGTCGGGTTTCGGTCGCGAAATCGTTGCCGAGATGAACCGTGTCGGCGTCATGTGCGACCTGTCCCACGTCGGCTCCAAGACTTCCGAGGAAGTCATCCTCGAATCGAAAAAACCGGTCTGCTATTCCCACTGCCTGCCGTCGGGGCTGAAAGAGCACCCGCGCAACAAATCCGATGAAGAGCTCAAGTTTATTGCTGACCACGGCGGTTTCGTCGGCGTGACCATGTTCGCGCCGTTCCTGGCCAAGGGTATCGATTCGACCATCGACGACTACGCCGAAGCCATCGAATACACCATGAACCTGGTCGGCGAAGACGCCATCGGCATTGGCACCGACTTCACCCAGGGTCACGGCCAGGACTTCTTCGAATACCTGACCCACGACAAGGGCTACGCCCGCCGTCTGACCAACTTCGGCAAGATCATCAACCCGCTGGGCATCCGCACCGTCGGCGAGTTCCCGAACCTGACCGAAACCCTGCTCAAGCGCGGCCACTCCGAGCGCGTGGTACGCAAGATCATGGGCGAAAACTGGGTCAACGTCCTCAAAGACGTCTGGGGCGAATAAGCCGCCGCTTCCCGAATACTTTCCCCCGGCCGTCCGCGCCGGGGGCAACACCAAAATTTTTCTGGAGTTAAGTTTCCATGGCCAAGATCGCCCCGCAATTGCCAATCGAAGTCGACAGCGAGACCGGTGTCTGGACCTCCGACGCCCTGCCGATGCTGTACGTGCCGCGCCATTTCTTCGTCAACAACCACATGGGCATCGAGGAAGTGCTGGGCGCTGACGCCTATGCCGAAATCCTCTACAAGGCCGGCTACAAATCCGCCTGGCACTGGTGTGAAAAAGAAGCCGAGTGCCACGGCCTGGAAGGCGTCGCGGTGTTCGAACACTACATGAAGCGCCTGTCGCAGCGCGGCTGGGGCCTGTTCAAGATCCAGGACATCGACCTCGACAAAGGCACCGCCAGCGTCAAGCTCGAACACTCGGCGTTCGTCTACGTCTACGGCAAGGTCGGGCGCAAGGTCGACTACATGTTCACCGGCTGGTTTGCCGGTGCCATGGACCAGATCCTCGCCGCTCGCGGCAGCCAGATCCGCACCGTGGCCGAGCAGGTTTACGGTGGCTCCGAAGAAGGCCACGACGACGGCCTGTTCACCGTCAAGCCGTTGTAAGTCGAGGAACCCGCCATGGCTTTCGAAGCAATGTTTCAGCCAATTCAAATTGGCAAACTGACCATCCGCAACCGCGTGCTCAGCACCGCGCATGCCGAGGTCTACGCGACCGACGGCGGCATGACCACCGAGCGGTACGTCAAGTATTACGAAGAGAAAGCCAAGGGCGGCATCGGCCTGGCGATCTGTGGCGGTTCGTCCGTGGTGGCGATCGACAGCCCGCAGCAATGGTGGAGTTCGGTGAACCTGTCCACCGACCGGATCATCCCGCACTTCCAGAATCTCGCCGACGCCATGCACAAGCATGGCGCCAAGATCATGATCCAGATTACCCACATGGGCCGTCGCTCCCGTTGGGACGGTTTCCACTGGCCGACCCTGATGTCGCCGTCGGGCATCCGTGAACCGGTACACCGCGCCACTTGCAAAACGATTGAGCCGGAAGAGATCTGGCGGGTGATCGGCAACTATGCGCAAGCCGCGCGCCGCGCCAAGGCCGGTGGCCTGGACGGCGTCGAACTGTCGGCCGTGCACCAGCACATGATCGACCAGTTCTGGAGCCCGCGCGTCAACAAGCGGACCGACGAGTGGGGCGGCACTTTCGAAGGCCGGATGAAATTCGGTCTGGAAGTCCTGAAAGCCGTGCGTGCCGAGGTCGGTGACGACTTCTGCGTCGGCATGCGCATCTGCGGTGACGAGTTCCACCCGGACGGTCTGTCCCACGAAGACATGAAGCAGATCGCCAAGTATTACGACGACACCGGCATGCTCGATTTCATCGGCGTCGTCGGCTCGGGTTGCGACACCCACAACACCCTGGCCAACGTGATTCCGAACATGAGTTATCCGCCGGAGCCGTTCCTGCACCTGGCGGCCGGGATCAAGGAAGTGGTCAAGGTTCCGGTGCTGCACGCGCAGAACATCAAGGACCCGAACCAGGCCACGCGGATCCTGGAGGGCGGTTACGTCGACATGGTCGGCATGACCCGCGCCCACATCGCCGACCCGCACCTGATCGCCAAGATCAAGATGGGCCAGGTCGACCAGATCAAGCAGTGCGTCGGCGCCAACTATTGCATCGACCGTCAGTACCAGGGTCTGGACGTGCTGTGCATCCAGAACGCGGCGACTTCCCGTGAATACATGGGCGTGCCGCACATCATCGAGAAATCCACCGGGCCGAAACGCAAGGTGGTGATCGTCGGTGCCGGCCCGGCGGGGATGGAAGCGGCCCGTGTGGCGGCCGAACGTGGCCACGACGTGACCCTGTTCGAGAAGAAGGAATTCATCGGCGGCCAGATCACTACCGCCTCGAAAGCGCCGCAGCGTGACCAGATCGCCGGCATCACCCGCTGGTTCCAGCTGGAACTGGCGCGGCTGAAAGTCGACCTGCGTCTGGGCACTGCGGCGGACGCCGACACCATCATGGACCTGCGTCCGGACATCGTGGTGCTGGCCGTTGGCGGGCATCCGTATCTGGAGCAGAACGAACACTGGGGCGCCGCTGAAGGGCTGGTCGTCAGCAGCTGGGACGTGCTCGACGGCAAGGTCGCGCCGGGCAAGAACGTGCTGGTCTACGACACCATTTGCGAGTTCACCGGGATGTCGGTGGCCGACTTCCTCGCCGACAAGGGCAGCCAAGTCGAGATCGTCACCGACGACATCAAGCCGGGCGTGGCCATCGGTGGTACGTCGTTCCCGACCTACTACCGCAGCATGTACCCGAAAGAAGTGATCATGACCGGCGACATGATGCTGGAGAAGGTCTACCGCGAAGGCGACAAACTCGTCGCCGTGCTGGAGAACGAATACACCGGCGCAAAAGAGGAGCGGGTGGTGGATCAGGTGGTCGTCGAGAACGGCGTGCGCCCGGACGAAGAAATCTACTACGCCCTCAAGGACGGCTCGCGCAACAAGGGCCAGATCGACGTCGAGGCGCTGTTCGCGATCCAGCCGCAACCTTCGTTGAGCAGCACCGGCGACGGTTATCTGCTGTTCCGCATCGGTGACTGCGTGGCGCAGCGTAATACCCACGCCGCCATCTACGACGCCCTGCGGTTGTGCAAAGACTTCTAAACGCTCTAGGCCTGATCGTTCCCACGCTCTGCGTGGGAACGCATCAATGGACGCTCTGCGTCCGCTCTTGGGACGCAGAGCGTCCCGGGCTGCATTCCCACGCAGAGCGTGGGAACGATCACTGACCCTGCGGTCTTTGGGAGCTTCACCATGTTGAACACCCTTCTTCCAATCCTGTTGTTCGCAGCCTTGGCCCTCGCGGTGCTGGGAGCGTTGCGGCGGGTGGCCATGTGGCGCCGGGGCCGGGCCTCGAAGGTCGATCTGATCGGCGGCCTGTTCGCCATGCCCAAGCGTTACATGGTCGATCTGCACCACGTGGTGGCGCGGGACAAATACATCGCCAACACCCACGTCGCCACGGCGGGCGGTGCAGTGGCGTCGATCGTGCTGGCGATTCTGGTGCACGGTTTCGGCCTGCACAACCGCATTCTCGGCTACGCGTTGCTGCTGATGACGGCGGTGATGTTCGTCGGGGCGATCTTCGTTTATCGGCGCCGGCTCAACCCGCCGTCGCGGCTGTCGAAAGGCCCGTGGATGCGCCTGCCGAAAAGCCTGCTGGCGTTCTCGGCCTCGTTCTTCCTGGTGACCTTGCCGGTGGCCGGGATCCTGCCGGAGAACTTCGGCGGCTGGGTGCTTGCAGCAATTCTCGGGATCGGTGTGCTGTGGGGCGTGTCGGAGCTGTTCTTCGGCATGACCTGGGGCGGCCCGATGAAACACGCCTTCGCCGGTGCGTTGCACCTGGCCTGGCACCGCCGCGCCGAACGTTTTGGTGGCGGCCGTTCCACCGGTTTGAAACCGCTGGACCTGAATGATCCGACCGCGCCGCTGGGCGTGGAGAAACCCAAGGATTTCACCTGGAACCAGTTGCTTGGTTTCGACGCCTGCGTGCAGTGCGGCAAGTGCGAAGCGGCGTGCCCGGCGTTCGCCGCCGGCCAGCCGCTGAACCCGAAAAAACTGATTCAGGACATGGTCGTCGGCCTCGCCGGCGGCACCGATGCCAAGTTCGCCGGCAGCCCTTATCCCGGCAAACCGGTGGGCGAACACGGCGGCAATCCGCATCAACCGATCGTCAACGGCCTGGTCGATGCCGAAACCCTGTGGTCGTGCACCACCTGCCGCGCCTGCGTCGAGGAATGCCCGATGATGATCGAGCACGTCGATGCCATCGTCGACATGCGCCGCCACCTGACTCTGGAAAAAGGCGCTACCCCGAACAAGGGCGCCGAAGTCCTGGAAAACCTGATTGCCACCGACAACCCCGGCGGTTTCGCCCCGGGCGGACGGATGAACTGGGCGGCCGACCTGAACCTCAACCTGCTCAGCGAGAAGAAGTCCACCGACGTGCTGTTCTGGGTTGGCGACGGTGCCTTCGACATGCGCAACCAGCGCACTCTGCGTGCGTTCGTCAAAGTGCTGAAAGCGGCCAAGGTCGACTTCGCGGTACTGGGGCTGGAAGAACGCGACAGCGGCGACGTGGCCCGGCGTCTTGGCGACGAAGCGACTTTCCAGCTGCTCGCAAAACGCAATATCCAGACCTTGGCCAAATACAGTTTCAACCGCATCGTCACCTGCGATCCGCACAGCTTCCACGTGTTGAAAAATGAGTACGGCGCGTTCGATGGCAACTACCTCGTGCAGCACCACAGCACTTATCTGGCGGAAATCATTCAGGCTGGCGCGCTGAACCTCGGACAGCACAAAGGCAACAGCGTGACCTATCACGATCCGTGCTACCTCGGCCGCTACAACGGCGAGTACGAGGCGCCGCGCGAAGTGCTGCGCGCCCTCGGCATCGAGATCAAGGAAATGCAACGTTCCGGCTTCCGTTCGCGCTGTTGCGGCGGCGGTGGCGGGGCGCCGATCACTGACATTCCGGGCAAGCAGCGGATCCCCGACATGCGCATGGAAGACATTCGCGAGACCGGTGCCGAACTGGTGGCCGTGGGTTGTCCACAGTGCACGGCGATGCTCGAAGGCGTGGTCGAACCGCGTCCGCTGATCAAGGACATCGCCGAACTGGTGGCCGACGCGCTGCTCGAAGACGCCGCGCCGAACAAGCCTGCCACCCCGGCCAAACGTGAACCTGCGGAGGCCCACTGATGAGCGACATTATCCGCCGCGACCCCCGCGCCGAATGGATCGCACGCAACCGCCTGCACCCGCTGCACGCGGCCATGCAACCGGCGCAACACAGCTGGATGGGCCCTAACGGGATCATCCGCAAGAACCTGCACGGCATCGGCTTCATCGGGCCGAACGGCATCAAGCGCATCGACCGCAGCGGCGCCCAGCAGGGCGGGGCGGTCAAGCGTTCGGCCGCGGTCGAAGTGCAATTGCCGCTGCATCAGGTGCCGGCCCCGGCGTTCTATATCAGCGTGGTGCCCGACATGGTCGGTGGCCGCTTGAGCAGCCACGACCGCGACTTGCTCGGCCTGGCTCATCAACTGGCCGGCAGCGACGGCGCTGTGCTGGCCGTGGTGTTCGGCGAGCACAAGGAAAACGCTTTCGCCACCGCAGGCGTTGATCGCTTGCTGGTGCTGGAAGGCGAAGAATTCAGCGGTTATGCACCGGAGCAACGGATCCAGGGCCTGCGGGCTGTGGATAACCAGTTCAACCCGCGTCACTGGCTGCTGCCGGACAGCCGCAGTGGCGGCGGCGAACTCGGTCGGCGCTTTGCTGCCGCACTGGGTGAACGCCCGGCGACACGGGTGTGGCAGGTCAAGGATCAGGAATGCATCGGCCGCGCCGGTGCCGGGTTGCAGGATCTGGCCCGCCCGGTGGCGCGGTTGATTCTGGCGTCCGCCGAATGTGCCGAACCGGTTAGCGAAACCCGTCATGAAGCGCTGCCGGTGGAGTTATCCACACCCGTCGCGCGCAGCTTGTCGCGGATTGAGGATCTGGGTGCGGTGGCGGTGGATCCGGCAGCGATTCCGATGGCCGAGGCCGAGTTCATCTTCTCCGGCGGCAACGGGGTCAAGGACTGGGAGCTTTTCCACAGGACGGCCGCCGCTCTCGGCGCCACCGAAGGCGCTTCGCGGGTGGCGGTGGACGATGGCTTCATGGCCCGTGACCGCCAGGTCGGCGCGTCTGGCACCTGGGTCACCGCGCGGGTTTACGTGGCCGTGGGGATTTCCGGGGCGATCCAGCACCTGCAAGGCATCGGTGCCTGCGACAAGGTGGTGGCGATCAACCTTGATCCGGGTTGCGACATGATCAAGCGTGCCGACCTGTCGGTGATCGGCGAAAGCGCGGAAATTCTTCAGGCCTTGATCGCGGCGGTAGAGGCTTACCGCAACGAAGCCAAGCGCGATGCGGCTTAAGGAACGGTTATGAGCACAAAGATCATCAGTCTGGTTTCAATCGGCGCCCACCCGACCTCCGGCCGCCCTCGCCGCGCCGATCAGGACGCCCGCGCGGTGGAACTCGGCCTGCAACTGGCGGGGGATAACCTGCAAGTGCTGCACGCCGGCGACATCGCGGAACCGGCGCTGCGCGCCTATCTGGGCATGGGGCTTGCGCAGATGCATGTGCTGGAACAACCGGCGGGCGCCGATGCGCTGCCGGCGTTGACCGAGTATCTGCGTGATGCTGGTGCCCAGGTCGTGTTGACCGGCAGCCAGGCGGAAACCGGAGAAGGTTCGGGGATGCTGCCGTTTCTGCTGGCCGAAGGGCTGGGCTGGCCGCTGGTGGTGGGTCTGGCGCAGGTCGAGTCGATCAACGACGGTTCGGCGTTGGTGCTGCAAGCGTTGCCTCGCGGGCAGCGGCGCCGGCTGAAGGTGCGCTTGCCGTTTCTGGCGACTGTGGATAACGCTGCGCCCAAGCCTCGGCAGAGTGCTTACGGCCCGGCGCGGCGTGGCGTTCTGCAGGCAGAAGATGTGGAAGTGGTGGACGACGAATTGCTTGCGGTGGCGACCCTGCAACCGGCCAAGCCTCGGCCGAAACGGTTGAAGGTGATCAAGGCCAAGAGCGGGGCGGACCGGATGAAGGCGGCGACGGCCAAGGCCAGTGGCGGTGGGGGGCAGGTGCTCAAGGGTGTGACTGCTGAGGCCGGGGCGGAAGCGATTTTGAAGTTGTTGATTGAAGAGGGGGTTGTCCGCTAGAAGCCCCCTCACCCTAGCCCTCTCCCGGAGGGAGAGGGAACTGACCGAGTTGAGCTGGCTATTTACATCGACCTGCGACTTCAGCGGTGACCTTGGTTTGGCCAAGCCTGAGAACACATTGATCTTTCAGGTCGATGTAGTTCAGAAGGGCAACTCGGTCGGCTCCCTCTCCCCCCGGGAGAGGGCTGGGGTGAGGGCAGCGGTCACAAGCCATCCACTCCTCAGAATTTACACACAATCCCTGTTAACCACTCTGTGGATAACATGTTCGCCCCTCTCCCAACCCCATACAAACCAAGCCCTCCAGCCCTCAGATCAAAAAACAACCAGCCTAACTCGCGGTTTTTTCTGAGTTTTTCCCCAGAACAACTCCCAGACTTGCCCCCAATCTCTGTTGGCGCTTCTGTGGATAAGATGTTCGCTATCCGCTGCAAGCCATATATAACGTGGCTTACAAAGATCTGATCAAAAAACGATCAATTCAGCCTTTTAACCCATCAATCCCCACACAAACCCCGATTTATCAACGCTTCCAGCGCTTTTCCACAGCACCCGCCAAGTTACCCCCGAACTCTGTTGGCGCTTCTGTGGATAAGGTGTTCGCCATCCTCTGCAAGCCACGTAATACTTGCCATGTAGCGATTTGATCAAAAAACACTCAATCGCTAATGGAAACCCTGCTTCTGGATAAGTCACGGTTTTTCTTCACAAAACCGCGACTATTTTTTCAGATCATCCACAGTTGTCCCCATTAGCTGTGGGTGGCTATGTGGATAACTTGTTTGCCAAACCCTGCAACCCCCGGCGGGCTTAGTCCAAAAGGCGATTGATCAGATTTCATACAGTTCTAAGAGCCTGCCTTGACTTCGATCCGGTGCCTGTCTTCACTGCAATGGCACAAGGACAGCTGTCACTTATCCACATCTGGTTCAGGGAGAACGCGTGATGGATACCCGGCCCCACCGCTTACCCCTCAATCCCTGCATGCTTCGTGCTCTGCCGGCACCTTCGCCGCGCAAGCGCACGTTGCGTCGTGCCGCCAATCAGCACGCCCGTCTGTAGCGCCTGATTCCTGCCCAAACCGCTGTACTGCCGTCGGGATTACCCGAAGGCCAGGTGCCCGTTCGCCCATCGATTGCAGGCAACCGCAGAGTTGCCCCATCTGCCTGAGAGAGGAACCACCTCATGACACGGATCGCAACGCCCATCAGCGACATCAAGGAACACTACGACGTGATCGTCATCGGCTCCGGGTACGGCGGCGGCATTGCCGCTTCGCGCCTGTCCCGGGCCGGTAAAAAGGTCTGTCTGCTGGAACGCGGTCGGGAGATCCAGCCCGGCGAATACCCCAACACCATGATCGCCGCGACCGAAGAGTTGCAGGTACACGATCCGGACGGCCACATCGGCTCGCGCACCGGGTTGTTCGACCTGCACGTCAACGCGCAGCAGAACGTGGTGGTCGGTTGTGGCCTCGGCGGCACGTCGCTGATCAATGCCAACGTTTCCCTGGAGCCGACTGTCGATGTGTTTCAGGATCCGCGCTGGCCATTGGCGGTGCGCGAAGACCACGACGGCTTGCTCCAGTTGGGTTACCAAAAGGCCCGGGAGATGCTCAAACCCAATCCCTACCCGAGCACCGCGCCGAACCTGCCGAAACTCGATGCCAACAAAAAATCCGCAGATTTCCTCAAGCAAGGCGCGCACTTCTACAAGCCGCCGATTAACGTGACCTTCGACAAACTGCCGAACAACCTCAACCACGTCGGCGTCGAGCAACTGCCGTGCAACCACTGCGGCGACTGCGTGTCGGGCTGTAACAACAAGGCCAAGAACACCACGCTGATGAACTACCTGCCGGACGCCACCAATCACGGCGCGGAGATTTTCTGTCAGGCCCAGGTGCGGCATCTGGAGCGCGACGGCAATGGCTGGATCGTGCACTTCCAGTACCTCGATAGCGGCCGCGAGAAGTTCGATGCGCCGACGCTGTTCGTGAAGGCCGACATCGTCGTGGTGTCCGCCGGCACCCTCGGCTCCACTGAAATTCTGCTGCGTTCGCGGGACAAAGGCCTGGCGATGTCCGGCCAGCTCGGCGAGAACATGAGCGGCAACGGCGACATCCTCGGCTTCGGCCACAACTGTGAGCAGACCATCAACGGCATCGGTTTCGGCGCGCATTCGGCCAAGGAACTGCAACCGGTCGGCCCGTGCATCACCTCGATCATCGACATGCGCACCGAGGGTGACCGCAGCAGTCGCATGGTCATCGAGGAAGGCTCGATCCCCGGCGCGCTCGGCCGGCCGATGGTGCCGGCGATGGCCGGGTTCGCCGAAATGATCGGCAAGCCCACCGACGACAGCTTCAGTGGTAAGGTGAAGTACAAGGAGCGCGAAGCCGAAAGCTTCCTGCGCGGCCCGTATCACGGCGCGCTGCACAACATGCAGACGTACCTGATCATGAGCCACGACAGCGGCCAGGGACGCATGGTTCTCGACAGCAAGGATCAACTGCGCATCGACTGGCCGGGTGTCGGCGAGCAGGAAAACTTCAAGATCGGCAACCAACGGCTGTATCAGAGCACCAAAGCCCTGGGCGGGATCTGGGTCGAGAATCCGATCTGGACCAAGCTGCTCAAGCACAGCATCGTCTCGGTGCATCCGCTGGGCGGTTGCGTGATGGGTGAAGACGCCGCGCAAGGCGTGGTCAACCACAAGGGCCAGGTGTTCAGCGGTGCCAGTGGCACCGATGTCTACGCCAACCTGTACGTGACCGACGGCGCGGTGATCCCGACGTCACTGGCGGTCAATCCGCTGCTGACCATCTCTGCCGTGAGCGAGCGCAACATGGGCCTGCTGGCGGCCGACCGTGGCTGGACGATCGACTACACGCTGCCGTCGGCGCCCCGCAAACAGACCGCGCCGCCGACCCTTGGCGTGCAGTTCACCGAAACCATGAAGGGCTACTTCTCCCGCGCCTTTACCGCCGCGCAAAGCACCGACCTGAAGGTTTATGAGGCGGCCGCCAAACGCGGCGAGGCGGACAACTCGCCGATCGACTTCACCCTGACCATCACCGCCAACGACCTCAACCGGATGATCAAGGAGCCGGAACACGCCGCGACCATCGTCGGCACGGTGATCGCCCCGGCGCTGTCGCCGGAACCGCTGACCGCCAGCAACGGTGTGTTCAACCTGTTCGAGCAGTTCGAGCAGCAGGTCGATACGCGCCACATGAAGTACGACATGAAACTGACCGCCGAGGACGGCAACGACTACTTCTTCAGTGCCTTCAAGACCGTGCCGGAAGACAACGGCGTGCTGAATATCTGGCACGACACCAGCACCCTCTACGTCACGCTGTATCGCGGGCCGGACAAGACCGGCGAGGTGATCGGCTCCGGAGTGATGCACATCAAACCGACCGATTTCGCCAAGCAGATGACCACCATGAAAGTCCTCAATGCGCGCAACGAGCGTGAGCGCATCGAAGGGCTGGCGCGGTTCGGCAAGTTCTTCGCCGGGATTCTCTGGGAGAGTTACGGCGGAGTGTTCGCCGGTGACAAATACTTCAACCCCGACGCGCCGCCACGGCTGAAACGGCCACTGGATGCACCGACGCCTGCCGTGCATTTCTTCTCCACCGAAGACGGCGTGCAGTTGCGCCTGACCCGTTATCAGGCCGGCAGCAAAGGACCGGTGATGCTGGTGCATGGTCTGGGTGTGGGCTCGAATATCTTTTCCACCGATACGATCCAGACCAACCTGCTGGAGTTTCTGTGCAAGCACGATTACGACGTGTGGCTGCTGGATTTCCGGGTGAGCATCCTGCTGCCGGCAAGCAAGAAGGAGTGGAACGGCGAGCAGATCGCCCAGTACGACTTCAAGGCCGCCATCGCACAGATCCAGCAGGAAACCAAAGCCAAAGACGTGCAGTGCGTGGTGCATTGCTACGGCGCGACGACCTTCTTCATGTCGCTGCTCGCCGGTTTGCAGGGCGTGCGTTCGGTGGTCTGCTCACAGATTGCCGCCGACACGGTGGTCGCGACGGCAACGGGGCTGAAGGCCGGTCTGCACTTGCCGGGGATGCTTGACGCAATCGGCATCAAATCCATGACTGCCTACGCCGACAGCAAGGAGAACTGGTTCAACCGGCTCTACGACAAGGCCCTCAACGGCTACGCGCGGATCGAAGCCCAGGGCTATTGCACCAACCCGGTGTGCCACCGCATCACTTTCATGTACGCCTCGCTGTATCGCCACGACACCCTCAACGAGACGCTGCACGACAACCTGCACGAGCTGTTCGGCGAGTCGAACATCGAGACCTTCGAGCACCTGGCGCTGATCGTGCGCAAAGGGCATCTGGTGGATTTCAAAGGGCACGACGTGTACATGCCGCACTTTGATCGGCTGACCATGCCGATCTGCTTCATCAGCGGCGCCGACAACCAGTGTTATCTGCCGGAGAGCACGCTCAAGACCTATCAGCGGGTTTGCGAGAAGCACGGGCCGGAACGCTACAGCCGGCATGTGGTGCCGGGTTACGGCCACATCGATTGCATGTTCGGCAAGAACGCGGTGGTCGATGTGTACCCGATCATCCTTGAACACCTGGAGAAAACAGCCCTCGGATAGCCCCCGATCGTATCGATCGTTCCCACGCTCTGCGTGGGAACGCCGCCATGGACGCTCTGCGTCCGCTTTTGTGACGCGGAGCGTCACGAGATGCATTCCCCCGCGGACGGTTCGACGCTTCGACGGGGGAACGATCTGGGGAACTGATATGGACAGCTACATCCGCTGGTTTCAACGCTTCATCTGGCTCGGCATTGCAATGAACATGGTGTTCGCGATCCCGGCGCTGTTCGCGCCGGGGTTGCTGACATCGGTGGTCGGCCTGCCGCCGCAACTCTCCGACCCGTGGCTGGAAAACGCCGGGATGCTGCTGGTCGGCATCAGCGTGTTCTACATGCCGTCGGGCTTCAACGCGCCGCGCTACGTGGTGCACTCCTGGCTGTGCGTGCTGACGCGGCTGATCGCCGTGGCGTTCTGGATCTACCTGATCAACACCAGCAGCCAGGGCTCGGTGTTCGTACCGATGCTGATGGGCGACCTGAGCTTTTTCCTGATCCTCGGCATCCTGCTGTACCTCGGCACCACCCCTGAAAACCGACCACTGGCCCTGCTGTGTGACGGCTGGCGCGAATGGCGGGCGGCGTGGGCGCGGCAGTGGCAGAGTCACGCGTTCAAGGTCGGCACGCTGATCGTGGTGGCGCTGCTGGCGTTCATCGGTTTCCAGACCTGGTATCAGATGCTGCGCGTGGTGCCGGAGCAGGATTACGCCTCCGACGAAGACCACTACAAATACGCCGCGATTGGCTTGGGCATCGAAGCGCGAATCCCGTATTACCTGTTCTCGGTGCTGCCGCAGATGTGCCCGGAAAAGCTGCCGAAACCCGGTGGCTGGGAAGTCTTCGGTTTCCTGTTCGAGAACGGCAAGGACCTGCCGATCGGCATGGCCAAGCGGCAGATCGGCTACCCGACCGTCGAGCCGAACTGCGCGCTGTGCCACACCGGTTCCTACCGGGCGAATGCCAGCGACGTCGCGGTGAATGTGCCGAGCGCACCGGCCAACACCCTGCAACTGCAAGCCTTCCAGTGGTTCGCCTACGATTGCGCCAGCGATCCGAAATTCACCACCGACGCGGTGATGGCGGCGATCAACAGCAAGTTCCAGCTCGGCTTCTTCGAGAAGATCTACAACCGTTACCTGATCATCCCGATGGCCAAGAGCGCGCTGCTCAAACAGAAGCAGGCCTACGCCTGGCAGAAGCTGCGCCCGCAACAGGGACCGGGGCGAACCGACACCTTCAACCCGACGAAGATGGTGGTGTTCGGCTTCCCGGATGACTCGACCATCGGCACCGTCGACCTGCCGCAAGTGTGGAACCAGAAACCCCGGGAATCGATGTACCTGCACTGGGACGGCAATAACAACAAGATCCACGAGCGCAACTACGCCGCTGCGATGGCGGTGGGCGCGACGCCGGAGTCGGTGCTGCCGCCGAGCTTCAATCGGGTGACCAACTGGCTGCTCGGGCACAAGGCGCCGGCGTGGCCGTGGGCACTGGATCAGGCGAAGGTCGCTCAGGGCAAACCGCTGTGGGAGGCTAACTGCGCGGGTTGTCACGATTTCGGTCGCGTCGACACCGGGCAGGTCACCACCAACATCGACCAGCTCGGCACCGATCCGCACCGGCTGAACTCGTTCACCACCGGGCTGGTGGCGGCCTTCCACACCTTCAAGAAACCGCCGTTCGATTTCGGTGCCTACCGCAAGACCCAGAGCTATAGCAACACGCCCACCGACGGCATCTGGCTGCGCGCGCCGTATCTGCACAACGGCTCGGTGCCGACCCTGTGGGACTTGCTGCAACCGCCGGAAAAACGTCCACAGGTGTTCATCACCGGCTCCGATGTCTACGACCCGGTCAACGTTGGCTTCGTGACCAGTGGCGCCCAGGCCAAAGCCTCGGCGGATTTCACCTACGACACGCGCCTGGAGGGCAACCACAACAGCGGTCACCTGTACGGCACGACGCTGTCGGACGCCGACAAGCGTGCGCTGATCGAATTCATGAAAACCCTGTGAACCCTTACGGATAGAGGATTACGCCATGTCAGCGGTCGGGCATCTGAAACACGAATACGACAAGGTCAAGCTGCGCCTGCACGGCTTGTTCACGCGCATCGAAATGGCCTGGATGAAGCTCATCAGCGAGCTGGAGCCGCAGGAGTTTCAAGCCATCATCAAATTGCTCCAGCGCGGTCACGATCAGGCGCAATACGTGCTCAAGCACGGCGAGCTGCCGGACGACGAGCCGGCCGTGCCGTGGGAGTTGTCCCACGGTTTGTCGATCCTGCGTATCGGCAACGCGACGCCGCTGCCGCAATCGCCCGATCAACTGCAGACCAAGGTGCTCAAGGACGGCACGCTGCTGGGCTGTCGCAAGTGGGAGCTGCTGGATCTGCTGTGGAGCGAGGCGCTGCTGAAGTGGATCGAGAACCTGCGCCATCACGCGACCTTCGGCACCGATCCGGCACTGGTGAAAATGGATCGCGAAGTGACGCTGGCGATTGCCGGCGACTGGGGCACCGGGCCGTTCAACAGCCATGCGCCGGCGGTGTCGGTGGCCAACCAGATGCAATTGGCCAATGCCGATTTCACCATTCACCTGGGGGATGTCTATTACGCCGGCACCCACTCCCAGGAAGACACCGACATGGCCGGCTGGCCGATGGGCACCCACGGTTCGTTCACCCTCAACTCCAATCACGAGATGTACAGCGGCGCCCACGGCTATTTCAAGGAGCTGGCCGCGCGTTTTCCGGGGCAGCAGGGCACCAGCTACTTTGCGCTGATCAATGACGACTGGCTGATTGTCGGGCTGGACACGGCGTACGCCTCGGATGTCATGAACCTGTACATGGACGGCACGTTGAACAAGCCGCAGATCGAGTGGATGAAAAGCCTGCCCAAACGCAAGAAACTCATGGTGCTCAGCCACCATCAGGGCTTCGACATCACCGGGCACAACAAGACCGCGCTGTATCAACCGGTGTGCGATGCACTGGGGCGCGAGCCGGATTACTGGTACTGGGGGCATCTGCACAATGGCATCGTCTATGCGCCGCAGGGTGGGCTACACGCGCGCTGTGCCGGGCATGGAGCGATTCCCTACGGCACCACCAGCGAGCTGAACGGGCATTCGCGGGTGCTGTTTTCGGAGACGCAGGATGCCAACGATCCGGACTATCCGCTGCGGGTGTTGAACGGCTACGCGAAGATCAGGTTGGTGGGGGAGGAGATTTTCGAGGAGTTTATCGGGGAGGATGGATCGGTAAGGTGGTCATCGAAATGATGCGGTGATTGTGTGATCGTTCCCACGCTCTGCGTGGGAACGCCTCAATGGACGCTCTGCGTCCGCTTTTGGGACGCAGAGCGTCCCGGGCTGCATTCCCACGCAGAGCGTGGGAACGATCTGTCACTTGCCAGCGATGCTCTTAGCCTTGGACAGGCACGCCTTTGAGGTACGGAGCAGGCTCGGCGCCGAGGTTGCTCAGCATCCGCTCGCTGTACCAGTCCACGAAGTTGACCACGCCGAACTCATAGGTCTTGGAGTACGGGCCCGGCTGGTAGGCGGTGGAGTTGATCCCGCGCTGGTTCTCTTCGGCCAGACGACGGTCCTGATCGTTGGTCGCGTCCCATACCTGGCGCATGCGTTCGACGTCGTAATCCACGCCTTCGACCGCATCCTTGTGCACCAGCCATTTGGTGGTGACCATGGTTTCCTGAGCGCTTATCGGCCACACGGTGAACACGATGATGTGGTCGCCCATGCAGTGGTTCCACGAGTGCGGCAGGTGCAGGATGCGCATCGAGCCCAGGTCCGGGTTCTTGATCCGGCCCATCAGCTTGGCGCAGCCCTGTTTACCGTCCATGGTCATCGACACGGTGCCCTTGAGCAGCGGCATGCGCACGATACGGTTGCGCAGGCCGAAACTGGCGTGGGCGTAAGGGATCTTCTCGGCTTCCCAGGCAGCGGCGGAGGCGGCGACGTGGTCCTTGAACGCCTGATCGGCGCGCGGGTCGGTGACGTCGTCCCATTCCAGCAGGGTTTTCAACAGTTCCGGGTGCGAACCGTTGCAGTGGTAGCACTCGCGGTTGTTTTCCAGCACCAGTTTCCAGTTGGCCTTTTCCATCAAGGTGGTTTGCACCGCCACCTTGGTGTTTTCCATGTCGTACGGTTCCATGTAGTGGTTCAGCGTCGACAGGAAGTCATCGATGGCCGGCGGGTTCTCCGCCAGGCTGATGAAGATGTAGCCGCCGGCAGTCTTCACGTTCACCGGTTTGAGGCCGTATTGCTTCATGTCGAAGTCGGCGCCCATCTCGGTGCCGGCGAACAGCAGGCGACCGTCCAGCTCATACGTCCACTGGTGGTAATGGCAGACCAGTTTGGCGACCTTGCCCTTGTCGCTGGTGCACAGGCGCGAGCCACGGTGGCGGCAGACGTTGTGGAACGCGTGCACCACGCCTTCGGCACCGCGAATGACGATGATCGGGTTCTTGCCGATCTGCAGGGTGATGTAGTTGCCCTTGGCCGGGATCTCGCAGGTCATGCCGGCGATCAACCACTCTTTCTGGAAGATCTCCTGCATGTCGATATCGAACAGACGCTCGTCACTGTAGAACGGTTGCGGCAGCGAATAGGTGCGCTCGCGTTCCTGGAGCATTTGTGCGGTGGCCTTGCGTGCGGGTTCCAGCGGGTCGCCCAGGCTGATTTTTGCGGTGTCCATCGATGAATTCCTCAAGGCCATCTGCGTGGCCGCGAAAGTGGCTGATCGGGTGTGCGGCTAAAGGGTGCAACGCAAGGTGTAAAGAATCTGTTTGTGTTGGGGCGAGTGTGGGGCCGGCGCAGGCGAGAACCTTATCCATGGGCGACATGGTGCAATCTGTTCCCGACGCGCAACCCCCGGTGGTTGGGGGCTGGTCGCGATAAGTATGTCAATGTCGCGGATAGGTAAACGGGGCGTTCGCGCTATACGCAGAATCGCCACATGAAGGCCGACAGTCGGCCGTGGAGAACAGCATGTCGAACAGCTTCCTGAATCCGGTCACCACCCAGACCTGGGCCAATGGCCGACACATCGTCCGTTGCGTCAAAGTCATCCAGGAAACCTGGGATGTGCGCACCTTCTGCTTCATGGCCGACCAACCGATCCTGTTCTTCTTCAAGCCCGGGCAGTTCGTGACCCTGGAGCTGGAAATCGAAGGCCAGCCGATCATGCGTTCGTACACCATCTCCAGCTCGCCGTCGGTGCCGTACAGCTTTTCGGTAACCATCAAGCGGGTGCCGGGGGGCAAGGTGTCCAACTGGCTGCACGACACGCTGCATGAAGGCCAGGAGCTGGCGGTGCACGGGCCGGTCGGGCTGTTCAACGCCATCGACTTCCCGAGCCCGAAAGTGCTGTATCTGAGCGGCGGTGTCGGCATCACCCCGGTGATGTCCATGGCGCGCTGGTTCTACGACACCAACGGCAACGTCGACATGACGTTCATCCACAGCGCCCGCTCGCCGAAAGACATCATTTACCACCGCGAGCTGGAACACATGGCGTCGCGGATCGACAACTTCAGCCTGCACCTGATCTGCGAAAAGCATGGGCTGGGCGAGCCGTGGGCCGGCTATCGCGGCTACCTCAACCACAAGATGCTCGAACTGATGGTGCCGGACTTCCTCGAACGCGAAGTCTTCTGCTGCGGCCCGACGCCGTACATGACCGCGGTCAAGCGCCTGCTGGAAAACGCCGGCTACGACATGAAGCGCTATCACGAGGAGTCCTTCGGCGCCACGCCGCCGGAAGCTCGTGCCGACGCGGTGGAACAGGCCGAGCAGGCGGCGGAAGCACCGGAAGTCCCGGCGGCGGATCTGCACCTGGTGGAATTCACTTCTTCAGACAAGAGCATCCGCGTTGCGCCGGGCGAGACCGTGCATGCGGCGGCTGCGAAGGTCGGCCTGATGATCCCGAAAGCCTGCGGCATGGGGATCTGCGGGACGTGCAAGGTGCTCAAGCTGGGCGGCGAGGTGGAGATGGATCACAACGGCGGGATCACCGAGGACGACGAGGCGGAGGGGTACATTCTTTCTTGCTGCAGTGTGCCGAAGGGGGATGTGCGGATCGAATATTGAGTGGTACTTCAAAAGCCCCTCACCCCAGCCCTCCCGAAACGTCGGACCGCCCGGAGGGAGAGGGAGCTGATTGGGGGATGCTCTAGGAATACGCCGACCTGAATTTTCTTTGCCGAATCCATAATCGATAAGGTCTTGCAGGTCGATGTAGCTCGCCAAAACAACTCGGTCGGTTCCCTCTCCCTTTGGGAGAGGGCTAGGGTGAGGGGGATTTCACAGACTTGCTGATCAATCCACAAACAAATCCGTCATCAACTTCGCATCACTCCCCGGCTCAAAACGGTAATGATCGAATTCGGTCACACCGCTTTCGCGCAAAATCTCCTCATCAATCAACAACCGTCCGGTAATTCGCCGTCCGCTGCTGTCCAGAATCACATGTGCCGCATCCGCCATGATCGCTGGCGTGCGCGCATGCTTGAACGACTCGCGATTGCCCAGCTGAAATTCGATCGCCGCCGTGGCGATCATGGTCTGCGGCCACAGCGAATTGACGCTGATCCCGTAGTTGGCGAATTCCTCGCTCATCCCGACCGTCAGCATGCTCATGCCGTACTTGGTCACGGTGTAGGGGCTGTATTGCGCGAACCATTTGCTGGCCAGATTCAGCGGCGGTGACAGGTTAAGGATGTGCCCGGAGGATTTTTTCAGATAGGGCAGGGCGGCCTGGCTGCACAGCAGCACCGCGCGGGTGTTGATCTGATGCATCAGGTCGAAACGCTTCAGCTCGATGTGCTGCACACCGGTCAACTTGATCGCCCCGGCGTTGTTCACCAGCGCATCGATCCCGCCGAAATGTTCATTGGCCTGGGCCAGCGCCTGACGCACCGCGTCTTCATCACGCACATCCAGTTGCAGCGCCAAAGCCTTGCCGCCGGCCGCTTCGACTTCGGCGGCGACACTGTGGATGGTGCCGGGCAACTTGGCGTGCGGCTCGGCGCTCTTGGCCGCGATCACGATATTGGCCCCGTCCCGCGCGGCCCGCAGCGCAATCTCACGCCCGATGCCACGGCTGGCGCCAGTGATGAACAGGGTTTTGTCTTTCAGCGACATGCGGATGCTCCTGCTTATTGTTATGTGAGCGATGGCTCGACAGACAATGTAGACGATGGAGCTGAAACGGGAGGGAGCCTGATCGCCGATCGTTCCCACGCGGAGCGTGGGAACGAGAAGGGTAAGGAGGTCGATGTGACCTAGCGTCAGGAGGCGACTGTGGCGGCGGTAAGAGAGTCAGTTGTCGCTTTGAGTGGTGATCGTTCCCACGCTCCGCGTGGGAATGCAGCCCTTGACGCTCCGCGTCATGACGATGCCTGGCGTTGCATCGGTGGTGCGGCAGGAACGCGGAGCGTCCCGGTATGCATTCCCACGCAGAGCGTGGGAACGATCTGCGTACGGGATATCAGGAGTTCAGTACCAGCGCTGAACTTCGATCAACCCGTCCAGTCCTGCATAGTTTCGGGCGCTTGAATACCGCCAGTGTTCCGGTAACTCCACATAACCACGCTTTACCGGGTTGTTATGGATGTAATCGAGTTTCTGACGCATGACTTCTTCGCTGTAGACCATCTCTGCGTGAGCGCCTTCCTGCCACATCTGATACACCCGATCTTCCTTGTGTGCCCGTTTGCTGAAGCGAAGGCGCTTCAATGCTCTTTCGGCGCCCCTGTTTTGCAGGTCATCAATGATCTGTCGGGCGGTGAAGGATTTGAATTGGCTCAGGCATTTGCTCAGGTCAGGCGCCTGGGCGACGAAGTGCAGGTGGTTTTCCAGGATCACGTAGCCGTAGAGCTTCAGTTGCTGGTGGGATTGTTGATAGCGCCAACAGTTGAGCAGGTGGTCGACGAGGTAAGGGCGGACGAACAGTGGCAGCCACTCCACCAGCGTGCAGGTCAGGAAGTGAGGCTTTTCGGGTTCGGTGATGGTGTAGCGGCTTCGGCCCATGGGATTCATCCTTGAATCTTGCGGTGCTGTTGAGAGAAACGCGGAGCGTCCCCGGATGCACTCCGACGCAGACGGCTCGACGCCTCGACGGGGGGACGAGCAGAGTGGGGTGGTCGGAGTGATCGCGCTAGAGGCGAAGTCTGTAGCGGCGGTGGGAAAAGTCATCTGTAGCTTTTGATCGTTCCCACGCTCTGCGTGGGAATGCAGCCTTTGACGCTCCGCGTTATGACGGTGCCTGGCGTTACATCAGTGGTGGGGCAGGAACGCGGAGCGTTCCGGTATGCATTCCCACGCGGAGCGTGGGAACGATCAAGGAGGAGGAGATCAGGCCGACATGACTTCGCGGATGTCGCGCGCCAGTTCGCGTACGCGTTCTTCTTCGGTGTCCCACGAGCACATGAAGCGGGCGCCGCCCTTGCCGATGAAGGTGTAGAAGCGCCAGTTCCTGGCGGTCAGGGCGGCAATCGCCGGTTCTGAGAGCTGCAGGAACACGCCGTTGGCCTGGACCGGGAACATCAGTTCCACGCCCGGGATGTCGCTGACCAGTTCGGCCAGCAGTTGCGCGCAGTGGTTGGCGTGGCGGGCGTATTTGAGCCAGGCGTCGTTTTCCAGGATGCCGACCCACGGCGCCGACAGGAAGCGCATCTTCGACGCCAGTTGCCCGGCCTGTTTGCAGCGGTAGTCGAAGTCTTCGGCCAGTTTGTGGTTGAAGAACAGGATTGCCTCACCCACCGCCATGCCGTTTTTCGTGCCACCGAAGCACAGCACGTCGACGCCGGCCTTCCAGGTCAGGTCCGCCGGCGAGCAGCCGAGGAAGGCGCAGGCGTTGGAGAAACGCGCGCCGTCCATGTGCAGGTTCAGGCCCAGCTCCTTGCAGGTGTCGCTGATGGCGCGGACTTCTTCCGGGGTGTAGACGCTGCCGACTTCGGTGGCCTGGGTCAGGGTCACGACGCGCGGTTTCGGGTAGTGGATGTCCTGGCGCTTGAGGGCGACTTCGCGGATCGAGGCCGGGGTGATCTTGCCGTTTTCAGTACCGGCGATCAGCAGTTTCGAACCGTTGGAGAAAAATTCCGGTGCGCCGCATTCGTCGGTTTCGACGTGGGCGGTTTCCGAGCAGATCACGCTGTGGTAACTCTGGCACAGCGACGACAGCGCGAGGGAGTTGGCGGCGGTGCCGTTGAAGGCGAAGAACACTTCGCAGTCGGTCTCGAACAACTTGCGGAAATCATCCGAGGCGCGGGCTGTCCATTCATCGTCGCCATAGGCGCGCTGGTGGCCGTGGTTGGCCTGTTCCATGGCAGCCCAGGCTTCAGGGCAGATACCGGAGTAGTTGTCGCTGGCGAATTGTTGGCTCTTGTCGGTCATGGCCGGCTTCCGTGATCGAGGCGCTTGTGGCGCTTCGTGGGGTCAATGATGGTGCGCACTGTACCGAAGATCATCCGGGGAGCACACGGGATGTCGCTGTCAGAACATTACAGGGATGCGAGCCGATTATGCACCTGAGCCGGCGCGACGGCGCACTCGATCTGCTCAAGTGGCTGGCGCTGCTGAGCATGCTGCTCGATCACTTGCGATATGTCGGGATCAGCGCCGATTGGCTGTATGTGCCGGGACGGCTGGCGTTCCCGTGGTTCTGCCTGGCGATGGCGGCGAACCTGGCGCGGGGCGGCGCGCGCAAGACCGAATGGCGCTACCTGGGCTGGTTGCTGCTGTTCAGCCTGCTCAGCGAGATTCCCTACCGCTTGTACATTCCCGAGCCCGACACCTTGAACGTAATGCCCACCCTGGCGCTGGGCCTGCTGGTGGCGCGGGGCTGGCAGGATCGAGCGCTGATTTCGCGACTGCTGGGCGTCAGTGCTTTGCTGGTGGCCGCGCTGTTCCCGGAGCGACTGATGTTCGGTCTGTTCGGCGTCCTGCTGCCGCTGGCGATGTTGCTGGTGTTTCGCAAACCCTGGTATTTCAGCCTGCTGCCGGGGCTGGTGTGTCTGGCGGCGAATCAATGGCGGGTGCTCTACGAATCCGCGCAGTTCGGTAACCTGGTCGCCATCCTCGGGATTGCGACCTGCCTGATCGCGCCACTGCTCGGAATGTTCCTATTGCGACACGCCACTTGCCTCCACGCGCCACCCATGCGGCGCTGGGCTTATGCGCTCTATCCCGCGCATTTCGTGGTTCTTCTGGCCCTGCGCCAGCTGCTTGTTTGAGTCCGTCGTCTCTGCCATGTCGTAAACGCACCTTTGCGTGGCGTCCGTAGGCATTTGACCTCCCTGCGCCGGCCATACCATCGCATCAAAGGGCACTGGCTGAACGCCGTGCCTTACCGAGACGAATGGCGCACAGATGCCGCTGGGAGAGACGCGATGTTCAGCAAGCAAGACCAGATCCAGGGTTACGACGATGCACTGCTGGCGGCGATGAATGCCGAGGAGCAACGTCAGGAAGATCACATCGAGCTGATCGCGTCGGAGAACTACACCAGCAAACGCGTGATGCAAGCGCAAGGCAGCGGCCTGACCAACAAATACGCCGAAGGCTATCCGGGCAAGCGCTACTACGGTGGCTGCGAGCACGTCGACAAGGTCGAAGCGCTGGCCATCGAACGCGCCAAGCAACTGTTCGGCGCCGATTACGCCAACGTCCAGCCGCACTCCGGTTCCTCGGCCAACAGCGCCGTGTACCTGGCCCTGCTGCAAGCGGGCGACACCATTCTCGGCATGAGCCTGGCCCACGGCGGTCACCTGACCCACGGCGCCAAGGTCTCGTCCTCGGGCAAGCTGTACAACGCCGTGCAGTACGGCATCGACACCAAAACCGGCCTGATCGATTACGACGAAGTCGAGCGTCTGGCCGTCGAGTGCAAACCGAAAATGATCGTCGCCGGTTTCTCGGCCTACTCGAAAACCCTCGACTTCCCGCGCTTCCGTCAGATCGCCGACAAGGTCGGTGCGCTGCTGTTCGTCGATATGGCCCACGTCGCCGGTCTGGTGGCTGCCGGTCTGTACCCGAACCCGCTGCCGTACGCCGACGTGGTCACCACCACCACCCACAAGACCCTGCGCGGTCCGCGTGGCGGCCTGATCCTGGCCAAGTCCAACGAAGAAATCGAGAAGAAGCTCAACGCCGCAGTATTCCCCGGCGCCCAGGGCGGCCCGCTGATGCACGTCATCGCCGGCAAGGCCGTGTGCTTCAAGGAAGCGCTGGAGCCAGGCTTCAAGGCCTATCAGCAACAAGTGATCGACAACGCCCAGGCGATGGCGAGCGTATTTATCAAACGTGGCTACGATGTAGTGTCCGGCGGCACCGACAACCACCTGTTCCTGGTCAGCCTGATCCGTCAGGGCCTCACCGGTAAAGACGCCGACGCCGCCCTCGGTCGCGCGCACATCACCGTCAACAAGAACGCCGTACCGAACGACCCGCAGTCGCCGTTCGTCACCTCCGGCCTGCGCATCGGCACCCCGGCGGTGACCACTCGCGGCTTCAAGGTGACCCAGTGCGTGACGCTGGCCGGCTGGATCTGCGACATCCTCGACAACCTCGGCGATGCCGATGTCGAGGCCAACGTCGCCCAGCAGGTTTCGGCCCTGTGTGCTGACTTCCCGGTTTATCGCTGAGCGTTCTGGAGTACATGACTATGCAACGCTATTCGGGCTTCGGCCTCTTCAAACACTCCCTCAGCCACCACGAAAACTGGCAGCGCATGTGGCGCACGCCGACCCCGAAAAAGGTCTACGACGTGGTCATCGTCGGCGGCGGCGGGCACGGTCTGGCGACGGCCTACTATCTGGCCAAAGAGCACGGCATCACCAACGTGGCCGTGGTCGAGAAGGGCTGGTTGGGTGGCGGTAACACCGCGCGCAACACCACCATCGTTCGCTCCAACTACCTGTGGGACGAGTCGGCTCACCTGTACGAACACGCGATGAAACTGTGGGAAGGCCTGTCTCAGGACCTGAACTACAACGTGATGTTCTCCCAGCGCGGCGTCTACAACCTGTGCCACACCCTGCAGGACATCCGTGATTCCGAGCGTCGGGTCAGCGCCAACCGCCTCAACGGCGTCGACGGCGAACTGCTCAACGCCAAGCAGGTCGCGGACGAAATCCCGTACCTCGATTGCTCGAAAAATACCCGCTACCCGGTGATGGGCGCGACCGTTCAGCGTCGCGGCGGCGTGGCCCGTCACGATGCCGTGGCCTGGGGCTTTGCCCGTGCCGCCGACGCCCTCGGCGTGGACCTGATCCAGCAGACCGAAGTGATCGGTTTCCGCAAGGAAAACGGCGTGTGCATCGGTGTTGAAACCAACAAGGGCTTCATCGGCGCCAAACGCGTCGGCGTGGTCACCGCCGGTAACTCCGGGCACATGGCCAAGCTCGCCGGTTTCCGTCTGCCGATCGAGTCCCACCCGTTGCAGGCGCTGGTGTCCGAGCCGATCAAGCCGATCATCGACAGCGTGATCATGTCCAACGCCGTGCACGGTTACATCAGCCAGTCCGACAAGGGCGACCTGGTGATCGGCGCTGGTATCGACGGCTACAACGGCTACGGCCAGCGCGGTTCGTACCCGGTGATCGAGCACACCATCCAGGCCATCGTCGAGATGTTCCCGGTGCTGTCGCGAGTGCGCATGAACCGTCAGTGGGGCGGCATCGTCGACACCACGCCGGACGCCTGCCCGATCATTTCGAAAACCCCGGTGCCGAACATGTTCTTCAACTGCGGTTGGGGCACCGGTGGCTTCAAGGCCACACCTGGCTCGGGCAACGTGTTTGCCGCGAGTCTGGCCAAGGGTGAAATGCACCCGCTGGCCGCACCTTTCTCCATCGACCGTTTCCACAACGGTGCGTTGATCGACGAACACGGCGCTGCGGCCGTCGCCCACTAACAGGAGAAATCCCTATGTTGCACATCTTCTGTCCTCACTGCGGCGAACTGCGCTCCGAAGAGGAATTCCACGCATCCGGCCAGGCGCACATCCCGCGTCCGCTGGACCCTGCAAGCTGCACCGACGAGGAGTGGGGCGACTACATGTTCTTCCGCGACAACCCTCGCGGTCTGCACCACGAGTTGTGGGATCACGTCGCCGGTTGCCGCCAGTACTTCAACGTCACCCGCGACACCGTGACCTACGAGATTCTCGAAACCTACAAGATCGGCACCAAGCCGCAATTCACCGACAAGGCTGACACTGCGAAAACAGCCACGACGGCGCTGGGAGAGAAGGTATGAGCCAGACCAATCGCCTGTCCAACGGTGGACGGATCGACCGCAACAAAGTGCTGAGCTTCACCTTCAACGGCCAGACCTATAAAGGTTTTGAAGGCGACTCGCTGGCCGCAGCCCTGCTGGCCAACGGCGTCGACATCATTGGCCGCAGCTTCAAGTATTCACGTCCGCGCGGCATCTTCGCCGCCGGTGCCGAAGAGCCGAACGCGGTGCTGCAGATCGGTGCTACCGAAGCCACCCAGATCCCTAACGTGCGCGCCACGCAACAGGCGTTGTACCAGGGCCTGGTCGCCACCAGCACCAACGGCTGGCCGAGCGTCAACAACGACATGATGGGGATTCTCGGCAAGGTCGGCGGCAAGCTGATGCCGCCGGGTTTCTACTACAAAACCTTCATGTACCCGCAATCGTTCTGGATGACTTACGAGAAGTACATTCGCAAGGCTGCCGGCCTGGGCCGTTCGCCGACCGAAGTCGATCCGGACACCTACGACTACATGAACCAGCACTGCGACGTGCTGATCGTCGGCGCCGGCCCGGCCGGTCTGGCCGCTGCCCTGGCGGCTGCGCGCAGCGGTGCGCGGGTGATCATCGCCGACGAGCAGGAAGAGTTCGGCGGCAGCCTGCTCGATTCCCGCGAAAGCCTCGACGGCAAACCGGCGATGGAATGGGTGGCCGGCGTCATCGCTGAATTGAAGAGCACTCCGGACGTGCTGCTGTTGCCGCGCGCCACGGTCAACGGCTACCACGACCACAACTTCCTGACCATTCACGAACGCCTCACCGATCACCTCGGTGACCGCGCGCCGATCGGCCAGGTGCGTCAGCGCATCCACCGCGTCCGCGCCAAACGTGTGGTGCTGGCGACCGGCGCTCACGAGCGTCCGCTGGTCTACGGCAACAACGACGTGCCGGGCAACATGCTCGCTGGCGCAGTCTCGACTTACGTGCGCCGTTATGGCGTGGCACCGGGCAAAAAACTGGTGCTGTCGACCAACAACGATCACGCCTACCGAGTGGCGCTGGACTGGCTCGACGCCAGCCTGCAAGTGGTCGCCATCGCCGACGCCCGCAGCAATCCGCGTGGTGCGCTGGTGGAAGAAGCGCGCGCCAAAGGCATTCGTATCCTCACCGGCAGCGCCGTGATCGAGGCCCGTGGCAGCAAGCACGTGACCGCTGCCCGCGTGGCGGCGATCGATGTCAAAGGCCACAAGGTCACCAGCCCGGGCGAATGGCTCGACTGCGACCTGATCGCCAGCTCCGGCGGTTACAGCCCGGTGGTTCACCTGGCGTCGCACCTCGGCGGCAAGCCGATCTGGCGCGAAGACATCCTCGGCTTCGTACCGGGCGAAGCACCGCAGAAACGCGTGTGCGTCGGTGGCATCAATGGCGTCTACGGTCTTGGCGATTCGCTGGCTGACGGTTTTGAAGGCGGCGTGCGCGCTGCGTCCGAAGCCGGTTTCCAGGCCGTTGAAGCCGTGTTGCCGAAAGCCCTGAGCCGTCTCGAAGAACCAACCCTGGCGCTGTTCCAGGTGCCCCACGAGAAGGGCACTTCGCGGGCACCGAAGCAATTCGTCGACCTGCAGAACGACGTGACCGCCGCCGCCATCGAACTGGCGACCCGCGAAGGTTTCGAGTCGGTCGAGCACGTCAAACGCTACACGGCGCTGGGCTTCGGCACCGATCAGGGCAAGCTCGGCAACGTCAACGGCCTGGCGATTGCCGCCCGTTCGCTGAACGTGACCATCCCGCAGATGGGCACCACGATGTTCCGTCCGAACTACACGCCGGTCACTTTCGGCGCGGTAGCCGGCCGTCACTGCGGGCACATCTTTGAACCGGTGCGTTACACCGCACTGCATCAATGGCACCTGAAAAACGGCGCCGAGTTCGAAGACGTCGGCCAGTGGAAACGTCCGTGGTACTTCCCGAAAAACGGCGAAGACATGCATGCCGCCGTCAAACGCGAATGCAAGGCTGTGCGCGATAGCGTCGGTCTGCTGGACGCTTCGACCCTGGGCAAGATTGACATCCAGGGCCCGGACGCCCGCGAGTTCCTCAACCGCGTGTACACCAACGCCTGGACCAAGCTCGACGTGGGCAAGGCCCGTTACGGCCTGATGTGCAAGGAAGACGGCATGGTCTTCGACGACGGGGTGACGGCGTGTCTGGCCGACAACCATTTCGTCATGACCACCACCACCGGCGGCGCGGCTCGCGTCCTGCAGTGGCTGGAGCTGTACCACCAGACCGAATGGCCGGACCTGAAGGTGTATTTCACCTCCGTCACCGACCACTGGGCGACCATGACCCTGTCCGGCCCGAACAGCCGCAAGCTGCTCAGCGCCGTGACCGACATCGACCTGGCCAACGAAGCGTTCCCGTTCATGACCTGGAAGGAAGGTCTGGTCGGCGGTGTGCCGGCGCGGGTGTTCCGTATCTCGTTCACCGGTGAGCTGTCGTACGAAGTCAACGTCCAGGCCGATTACGCGATGGGCGTGCTGGAAAAAATCGTCGAGGCGGGCAAGCAGTACAACCTGACCCCGTACGGCACCGAAACCATGCACGTGCTGCGGGCCGAGAAGGGCTTCATCATCGTCGGCCAGGACACCGACGGCTCGATGACCCCGGACGACCTGAACATGGGCTGGTGCGTCGGTCGCACCAAACCGTTCTCGTGGATCGGCCAGCGCGGCATGAACCGTGAAGACTGCGTGCGTGACCAGCGTAAGCAGCTGGTGGGCCTGAAGCCGATCGATCCGAACGTCTGGCTGCCGGAAGGTGCACAGCTGGTGTTCAACACCAAGCAGTCGATCCCGATGACCATGGTCGGCCACGTGACCTCCAGCTACGCGCACAACTCCCTCGGCTATTCGTTTGCCATGGGCGTGGTGAAGGGCGGTCTGAAGCGCATGGGCGAGCGGGTGTTCGCACCGCTGGCGGACGGCAGCGTGATCGAGGCGGAAATCGTTTCTTCGGTGTTCTTCGATCCGAAAGGCGATCGCCAGAACATTTGACACTGATCGTTCCCACGTCGAGGCGTCGAACCGTCTGCGTGGGAATGCATCCCGGGACGCTCCGCGTCCCAAGAGCGGACGCAGAGCGTCCATGGCGGCATTCCCACGCAGAGCGTGGGAACGATCAAACAAAAGAATAGGTGCTTTATGACCGCAGCCAACGTTTACCAACAACGCCCGACCACCGGGGCCAAGGCCGAGTCGTCGCTGCATCACGCCGACCTCGCCAGCCTGGTCGGCAAGGGCCGCAAGACCGCCGGTGTGACCGTGCGCGAAAAGAAACTCCTCGGCCATCTGACCATCCGCGGCGACGGCCACGATGCCGCGTTCGCCGCCGGTGTGTACAAGGCGCTGGGCATCGAGTTGCCGGGCGCCCTGAGCGTCATCGTCAAAGGTGAAACCAGCCTGCAATGGATGGGCCCGGATGAGTGGCTGCTGATCGTGCCGAGCGGTGAAGAGTTCGCCGCCGAGCAGAAACTGCGCGAAGCGCTGGGCGATCTGCACATCGCAATCGTCAATGTCAGCGGCGGCCAGCAGATTCTCGAACTGAGCGGCCCGAACGTGCGTCAGGTGCTGATGAAATCCACCAGCTACGACGTGCACCCGAACAACTTCCCGGTCGGCAAGGCTGTCGGCACGGTGTTCGCCAAGTCGCAGTTGATGATTCGCCATACCGCCGAAGACACCTGGGAACTGCTGATCCGTCGCAGCTTCTCGGATTACTGGTGGTTGTGGTTGCAGGATGCGTCCGCCGAATACGGCCTCAGCGTTCAGGCCTGATCAGGAGAAAACGATGAGCCGCGCCCCGGATACATGGATTCTGACCGCCGACTGCCCCAGCGTTCTCGGCACCGTGGACGCGGTGACGCGTTTTCTGTTCGAGCAGGGTTGCTACGTGACCGAGCACCATTCGTTCGATGACCGGCTCTCGGGCCGTTTCTTCATTCGGGTGGAGTTCCGTCAGCCCGACGGTTTTGACGAGCAATCCTTCCGCGCCGGTCTCGCCGAACGCGGTCAGGCGTTCGGCATGATCTTCGAGCTGACCGCGCCGAACTACCGGCCAAAAGTGGTGATCATGGTCTCCAAGGCCGATCACTGCCTCAATGACTTGCTTTACCGCCAGCGCATCGGCCAGTTGTCGATGGACGTGGCGGCGGTGGTGTCGAATCACCCGGACCTCAAGCCGCTGGCCGACTGGCACCAGATTCCCTACTACCATTTTCCCCTCGACCCGAATGACAAACCGGCCCAGGAGCGGCAGGTGTGGCAGGTGATCGAAGAGGCCGGCGCTGAACTGGTGATCCTCGCCCGCTACATGCAGGTGCTGTCGCCGGAGCTGTGCCGCAAGCTCGATGGCAAGGCGATCAATATTCATCACTCGCTGCTGCCGGGCTTCAAGGGTGCCAAGCCGTATCACCAGGCCTATAACAAGGGCGTGAAACTGGTCGGCGCTACCGCGCACTACATCAACAACGACCTGGACGAGGGGCCGATCATCGCCCAGGGCGTCGAGGCGGTGGATCACAGTCATTACCCCGAAGACCTGATTGCCAAGGGCCGCGACATCGAAGGCCTGACCCTGGCCCGGGCTGTTGGGTATCACATTGAAAGAAGGGTTTTTTTGAACGCCAATCGCACGGTCGTTCTCTAGGCCGCTATCGCTGGCTTGCCAGCGATGAGGCCATAACAGGCAACACAAGAATCAGCATCTGTACCCGAGCACTTAACGCGCTGCCTGCCTGGGCGGCGCGGTTCCATAAAAACAACAGCGAGGTGAAAGCATGTCTGGCAATCGTGGTGTGGTGTATCTCGGCGCTGGCAAGGTCGAAGTACAGAAAATCGACTATCCGAAAATGCAGGATCCGCGCGGCAGGAAGATCGAGCACGGTGTCATCCTGCGTGTGGTTTCAACCAACATTTGCGGCTCCGACCAGCACATGGTGCGCGGCCGTACCACCGCTCAGGTCGGTCTGGTGCTGGGACACGAGATCACCGGTGAAGTGATCGAGAAGGGCAGCGACGTCGAAAGCCTGAAAATCGGCGATCTGGTCTCCGTTCCGTTCAACGTGGCTTGCGGGCGCTGCCGTTCCTGCAAGGAGCAGCACACCGGCGTCTGCCTGACCGTCAACCCGGCCCGTGCCGGGGGTGCCTACGGTTACGTCGACATGGGCGACTGGACCGGCGGCCAGGCCGAGTATGTGCTGGTGCCGTACGCCGACTTCAACCTGCTGAAACTGCCGGACCGCGACAAGGCCATGGAGAAAATCCGTGACCTGACCTGCCTCTCCGACATTTTGCCGACCGGTTACCACGGCGCCGTTACCGCTGGCGTCGGTCCGGGCAGCACCGTTTACATTGCCGGCGCTGGCCCGGTCGGTCTGGCCGCTGCCGCCTCTGCCCGTTTGCTCGGCGCTGCGGTGGTGATCGTCGGCGACGTCAACACCATCCGCCTGGCCCACGCCAAGGCTCAGGGTTTCGAAATCGTCGACCTGTCGAAAGACACCCCGCTGCACGAACAGATCGCCGCGCTGCTGGGCGAGCCTGAAGTGGATTGCGCAGTGGACTGCGTCGGCTTCGAAGCCCGTGGTCATGGTCACGACGGCGTCAAATCCGAAGCTCCGGCCACCGTACTCAACTCGCTGATGGGCGTGGTGCGCGTAGCTGGCAAGATCGGCATTCCGGGCCTGTACGTGACCGAAGATCCGGGTGCCGTGGACGCTGCCGCGAAAATGGGCAGCCTGAGCATTCGCTTCGGCCTCGGCTGGGCCAAATCCCACAGCTTCCACACCGGCCAGACCCCGGTGATGAAGTACAACCGTCAGCTGATGCAGGCGATCATGTGGGACCGCATCAACATCGCCGAAGTGGTGGGCGTGCAAGTCATCAGCCTCGACCAGGCGCCGGAAGGTTACGGCGAGTTCGATGCCGGCGTGCCGAAGAAGTTTGTGATTGATCCGCATAAGTTGTTCAGTGCGGCGTAAGTCGTAGCCAAAAAAAGAGCAACCGGTTCGGTTGCTCTTTTTTAAACATCTAACTCACAATTTAACCGAGCATTTGCTGGCATCACCATCGGTGACTGCACACTCAAGGTTTTTATCCCAACCCGATCCAGTAGGCGTAATTGGAGTGCTTGACTCTAAAACAGTCGTGACGCCCAGACTGCCTTTACCATCATTCTGACAAATGAGCTTGTTTCCGCTTTTAATGCGTGCAGCTGTAAATACCGGATCTTCCGCGCCTCCGGAATCGGTCACGGATACCTTTGGGCATTCCAGTGCATGAGCAGTGCTCAGCATTGCCAGGCAAGCCAGCGCACCCGCGAGAACTTTCAGTTTCATTGTTCGTACTCCGTTACGTAATTGGAGTTCATATATTCCATTTCCCCTTCCAACTGTCATAAATGACAGGTTTTTAGTTCTATTTGTAATGGTTGCTGCAGAACTTAGAAGTAAGTGGACTCAGGACGAAATGTTTTCCTGTGGTTGATGCAAGAAAACACAGCTTCTGTCTGGGGGAACATGCTGCCGCCAACCCGGTCAAACCGGCAGTTTGATCGCCTGTATCCGGGCGGTCTTCACGCCACAAGAGGATGTCTGAATGAAGATTTCACGCGGTTTTGCCCTGGCATCGCTCCTGACCCTGGCGGCAGGGCCGGTGTTTGCCGGTTTCAGTTTGAATGACGTGGCCGGCGTGGTATCGGGCATGCAGGGCGGTGACAAGGCTGCGACGGCCGCGCCGACCTCGGAAACCGCTGGCTTGTTGAGTGCGCTGAGCGCACTGGACCTCACGCCACAACAAGCGGTGGGTGGCACCAGTGCCATGTTGGGCCTGGCGAAGAACCAATTGAGCAGCACCGATTATTCCGAACTGGCCAAGGAAGTACCGGGTATTGACCAGTTGTCGGGTGGCGCTGGCAGTCTGGCGGCGTTGAGCGGTCTGCTCGGCTCGTCGGGCAAGTCCGCCGGGCTGGAAAATGCGCTGGGCAACGTCAAGGACACCAATGACCTGAACAACGCCTTCGGTGCGTTGGGCATGGACAGCGGGATGGTCGGCCAGTTTGCCCCGATCCTCCTGCAATATCTCGGTCAACAGGGTGTCGGCGGTTCGCTGCTGCAAAGCTTGGGCAGCATCTGGGGCACCGGCACCAACGGTTGATTCAGCGGCGCTCGACCTTGAGTTCGGCGATGCGCTGATCCTTGAGAGTCCAGAGCTGGTTGACCCAGTTCTGGACCTTCTCGCGAAACACCGGATCATTTTCGTAATCGCCCTGCCACAGGGCCGGATCCAGCTCGCGGGTCTGGATGTCGATGATCACGCGCGGTACGTTGCCGCTGATCAGGTCCCAGAACCCCGGAATCTTCTGCTGTGGATAAACCACGGTCACATCGAGAATCGCGTCCAGCTGTTCGCCCATCGCCGCCAGTACGAACGCCACGCCGCCGGCTTTGGGCTTGAGCAGGTGGCTGAACGGTGATTGCTGCTGAGTGCTTTTGGCGGCGGTGTAACGCGTGCCTTCCAGATAATTCACCACCGTCACCGGCTGACGCTTGAACAGTTCGCACGCCGCTTTGGTGATTTCCAGATCCTTGCCGGCCAGCTCGGGGTTCTTCGCCAGGAACGCCTTGGTGTAGCGCTTCATGAACGGGTAATCCAGCGCCCACCAGGCCAGGCCCAGGAAGGGCACCCAGATCAGCTCTTTCTTGAGGAAGAACTTGAAGAACGGCGTGCGTCGGTTGAGGGTCTGGATCAGCGCCGGGATATCGACCCAGGACTGATGGTTGCTGATCACCAGGTAGGAAGTGTCGCTGCGCAGGTCTTCGCCGCCGCGAATGTCCCATTGCGTGGGGATGCACAGGCGGAAGATCAGCTTGTCGATTTCCGCCCAGGTTTCGGCGATCCACATCACCGCCCACGAGGCGTAGTCGCGAAAGCGCCCCGGCAGGATCAGCTTGAGCACGGCGAACACCATCAGCGGGCCAAACAGCACCAGGGTGTTGGACAACAGCAGCAGGGTGACGAAACAGCCGGTGAGCAGGCGGCGCATAAGCAACTCTTGGAAAACGGATGGGCGCGCCATGATAAGTGGCTTCGGCCGACAGGCCAAATCCACCGGTGACGAATGTTTCACCTGTGGCGCGTTAGTCTGATCGTTCCCACGCTCTGCGTGGGAACGCCGCCGGGGACGCTCTGCGTCCCTGTGACGCGGAGCGTCACCTGATGCATTCCCACGCGGAGCGTGGGAACGATCAAGTAAACAACGGTCTAAAATCTCGCGTCTGACGCCCCCATTTCCCAAGGAAGCCCCTTACGTGAAATCCCTCCTTGCACTGCTTTCCCTCGTCGCCCTGCCGGTGCTCGCCGCCGAACCGACCCTGTACGGTCGTTACGAATACATCGCACTGCCGGAAATCGGCGGCGAAGTGCTCAAGGCCAAGATGGACACCGGCGCACTGACTGCCTCGCTGTCGGCCAAGGACATCGAGACGTTCAAGCGCGACGGCGAAGACTGGGTGCGTTTCCGTCTGGCCACCAAGGACGCCAGCAACAAGGTGTACGAACACAAGGTTGCGCGGATCAGCAAGATCAAGAGTCGCTCGGATGAAGAAGACGAGGGCGAAAGCACCGAAGTGGCCAAGCGCCCGGTGGTCGATCTGGAGCTGTGCCTGGGCGACGTCAAGCGTACCGTGGAGGTCAACCTGACCGACCGCAGCAACTTCAACTACCCGTTGCTGATCGGTGCCAAGGCCCTGCGCGAGTTCGGTGCGGCGGTGAACCCGGCACGACGCTTCACCGCTGACAAGCCAGACTGTTGAAACCAAGTGGTCTCATTGACGTAACGCCGGGCTTGGGGCACCGTTCGCGCACTTAACCCACAGGCTCGGACGCCATGCCTCATATCCTGATTGTCGAAGACGAAGCGGCGATTGCCGACACGCTGATTTTTGCCTTGCAGGGCGAGGGCTTCACCACGACCTGGCTGAGCCTGGGCGCGGCGGCGCTGGAGCATCAGCGCCAGACCCCGGCGGATCTGATCATCCTCGACATCGGCTTGCCGGACATCAGCGGCTTCGAGACCTGCAAACAGTTGCGTCGCTTTAGCGAAGTGCCGGTGCTGTTTCTCAGCGCGCGCAATGCCGAAATCGATCGCGTGGTGGGCCTGGAAATCGGCGCCGATGATTATGTGGTCAAACCGTTCAGCCCACGGGAAGTGGCGGCGCGGGTCCGGGCGATTCTCAAGCGCATGGCGCCACGTCCGGTCATTGAGGCGTCCTCGGCGCTGTTTCGCATCGATCCCGAACGTGTGCAGATCAGCTATCGCGGCCAGCCCCTGAGCCTGACTCGCCACGAATTCCGTCTGCTGCAATGCCTGCTCGAACAACCCGAGCGCGTGTTCAGCCGCGAGCAATTGCTCGATGCGCTGGGCGTGGCGGCGGATGCCGGTTATGAGCGCAGCATCGACAGCCATATCAAAAGCGTGCGCGCCAAATTGCGTCTGGTGCGTGCCGAGGCCGAGCCGATCCAGACCCATCGCGGCCTCGGCTACAGCTACAGCCCGGGGCACAGCTGATGTCGCTGGGGCTGCGGATTTTCCTGGTGTACGTGCTGTTCATCGGCCTGACCGGGTATTTCGTGCTCAACACCGTGATGGAAGAAATCCGCCCCGGCGTGCGCCAGTCCACCGAAGAAACCCTGGTCGACACCGCCAACCTGATGGCGGAAATCCTGCGGGACGATTTCAAGGCCGGCACCCTCAACCAGAATCGCTGGCCGGAATTGCTCCGCGCCTATGGCGAACGCCAGCCGAAGGCGACGATCTGGGGCCTGGCGAAAAACCAGGTCAACCACCGCATCTACGTCACTGACGCCAAGGGCATCGTGGTGCTGGACTCCAGCGGTCTGGCCGTCGGCCAGGACTACTCGCGCTGGAACGACGTCTACCTGACCCTGCGCGGCGAATACGGCGCACGCTCCAGTCGCAGTGACCCGAATGACCCGAACTCCTCGGTGATGCACGTCGGCGCGCCGATTCGCGACAACGGCGCGATCATCGGCGTGGTCACCGTGGCCAAACCCAACAGTTCACTGCAACCCTATGTCGATCGCACCGAACGCCGCCTGCTCGGTTACGGCGCCGGATTGATCGGCCTCGGCCTGTTGCTCGGCGCCGTGCTGTCGTGGTGGCTGAGCCGCGCGCTGCACCGCTTGACCGTGTACGCCCAGGCCGTGAGCGAGGGCCGTCGGGTGGCGGTGCCGCACTATCGCGGTGGCGAGCTGGAGCAGTTGGCGACCGCCGTGGAACAGATGCGCACCCAGCTCGAAGGCAAAGCCTACGTCGAGCGCTATGTGCACACCCTGACCCACGAACTGAAAAGCCCGCTGGCCGCCATTCGCGGTGCCGCCGAGTTGTTGCAGGGCGAGATGCCGGCGGATCAGCGCCTACGTTTTGTCGGCAACATCGACAGTGAAAGTGCTCGGATGCAGCAGTTGATCGAACGCCTGCTCAATCTGGCTCAGGTCGAACAGCGGCAGGGTCTTGAGGAACGCGTCGCAGTGCCATTGGCGGCGCTGGTGGATGAGCTGTTACAGGCTCAAATGGCACGCATCGAAGGCCGGCAACTGCGGATCGAGCAAACCATCGCGCCGGATCTGGCGTTGATAGGCGAGCCGTTTCTGTTGCGTCAGGCGCTGGGCAATTTGCTGGAGAACGCATTGGATTTCACCCCGTCGCACGGTCTGCTGCGCTTCGGCGCCGAGAAAATCGGTGAGCGGGTCGAGCTTCGCCTGTTCAACGAAACCACGCCGATTCCCGACTACGCCTTGCCGCGCTTGAGCGAGCGCTTCTACTCCCTGCCACGCCCGGACAGCGGACGTAAAAGCACTGGTCTCGGGCTCAATTTTGTCGAAGAGGTGATCAAGTTGCACGGTGGTTCGATGCGCATCGGCAACGTCGAAGCCGGGGTGGAAGTCGTTCTGCAGTTGTAGTCTCCACACAAACTCCACATTCCTCCCACAAAACCCCCACATCTCCTTCGCAGACTCTGCCCACCGAAACAGGGAGAGTCCCATGAACAAAAGTCTGACGATAAAACTCGGGGCCATTGCCCTGCTGATCCTGGTGTTGCTGGTGCCGCTGTTGATGATCGACGGCATCATTGATGATCGCCAGCAACTGCGTGACGGCGTGCTGGAATACATCGCCAGAAGCTCAAGCTACAGCCAGCAACTCAGCGGGCCGGTGATGGTTGTGCCGTATCGCAAAGTGGTACGCACCTGGAAAACCAAAGAGAAGAGTGACGAGCGATACCAGGAAATCGGTGAGGAACGTGGACGCCTGTATTTCCTCCCGGAGCGCTTTGAACTCGACGGCCAGGTGCAGACCGAACTACGGGCCCGGGGCATTTACGAAGCGCGGCTGTTCCATGCCGACAACCGCATCAGTGGGCATTTCTCGCTGCCGGCGCAGTTGGGGATCAAGGAAGACTTTGTCGATTACACCTTCGATGCGCCGTTCCTGGCGGTCGGCATCAGTGACATTCGCGGGATCGAAAATGCCTTGAAGCTGGAGCTGGGCGCGCAACGCCTGGACTTCGTGCCCGGTACTCAAGTCGGTTGGCTGGGCGAGGGTGTGCGAGTGACGCTGCCGGCGTTGGACACCGGCAAGACCACGGAACTGGCCTTCGGCTTCGACCTGCGCCTGCAAGGCACCGGTTCGTTGCAGGTGCTGCCGGTGGGCAAGACCAGCCGCGTGAACCTCGCCGCCAACTGGCCGCACCCAAGCTTCATCGGCAACTTCCTGCCGGCCAAACGCGAGATCAACGATCAGGGTTTCACCGCCGATTGGCAGACCTCGTTTTTCTCCACTAATTTGCAAGAAGCGATGAGCCGTTGTGTGTCGGGCAATGATTGCGAGGCGTTCAACGGGCGCAGTTTCGGCGTGAGCTTCATCGATCCGGTGGATCAATATCTGAAGAGTGACCGGGCGATCAAATATGCGCTGCTGTTCATCGTCCTGACGTTCGCCGGTTTCTTCCTGTTCGAAGTGCTGAAAAGCCTGGCGGTGCACCCGGTGCAATACGCGCTGGTGGGTGTGGCGCTGGCGTTCTTTTATCTGTTGCTGCTGTCGTTGTCGGAGCACATCGGGTTTGCCCTGGCGTATCTGTTGTCGGCCAGCGGTTGCGTGCTGTTGATCGGATTCTATGTCTGCCACGTGTTGCGCAGCGTGCGGCATGGTTTGAGCTTTTCGGCGGGGCTGGCGGCGTTGTACGGCTTGCTCTATGGCTTGCTGAGCGCCGAGGATTACGCGCTGCTGATGGGTTCGCTGCTGCTGTTCGGTCTGCTCGGTGTGTTCATGGTGCTGACCCGCAATCTGGACTGGTACGGGATCGGGCAGAAACCGGCCAAATCGCTGGAGTTCGATATCGGAGCGGTGCAATGAGCCGGTTCGTTGGGTTGCGTGAGGAGCAGCGGGAGGCCGAGGTGTTGATGACGCTGATCTTTGCCTCGTTACCTCCCGCCCGGTGCGTCAAGCCTTCGGCATCGTCGCAATCATCGACGGCCGCTGGCTCACTTCAAAGAACCAGTTGGCCAGTTGCGGGTTGGCGTCACGCCAGGCTAGATCCGGAAAGCGCAGATCCAGATAACCCAGCGCACAGGCCACGCTGATCGAAGCGACGTCGAAGTGGCAGGTCAGTTCGGCAATCGCGTCGCGCTCCAGCAAGGCGAGGGCGCGGCGGATCTTCTCGCGCTGGGCCTCGAGCCATTCGTCCCAGTGCTTTTCCGGGGCGCGCAGCACTTGCTCGTAACGCACCATGACCGAGGCGTCCATGATCCCGTCGGCCATCGAGGCCAGGGTCAGGCGCCGCCAGCGGGCCGAGCCGTCGCGGGGGATCAGCGGGTTGCCGACGTGCTGGTGGTCGAGGTAGTCGAGGATCACCCGGCTGTCATGGATGACATTGCCGTCGGCCAGGCGCAGGGCCGGGATCTTGCCCAGCGGGTTGTCTGCGTTGAGGGCGGCGTCCGGGCTGACAGGGCTGAGTACGCAGTCCTGCAGCGCGACGCGATCCTGTTGGCCGGTCTCGTGCAGCAGCACCATGACTTTGCGCACGAACGGGGACAGGGTGTTGTGGAACAGGGTCATGCTGGGAGCGGACATCGGCAGGGTCTCGGTCAGGGGCAATGACGGGCAGCATAGCGCGTTGCCCGTCAGGCTCAAGCCGTTCAGCGATGTTGCAGCAATCCGCGCAGGGCAAGGGCTGCCGGAATGCCCAGACCAATCCAGCTCAAACCATCCCAGATCCCGTCGCCCAGCAACGCCGCGAACAGGCCCGCCGCACTCAGCAGCGCGATCACCAGCGGCGTGCTGAAGACTTTCCAGAAATTCGACTGACGCGGTTTCATGCAGAGGCCTCCGCCGGTTCCTGCACCGGTTTCGCGGCCTTGCGCCGTACCACCCACAGGTACACGCCGCTGGCGAGGACGATGATGGTCAGCACGTCCAGCGTGGCCCAGAGGATTTTCATCGGCATGCCGCCGTAGTCACCGAAGTGCAGCGGCTGCGACATGCCCATGGCGTCCATGTACCACGGTCGTTCTGCCACCGCCGTGACTTGCAGGGTGCTGGCGTCGATCAGCACCGGGGTCAGCAGGTGCGAGGTCAGGTGGGTGCCGCCCTTCATGAATACCGAGTAGTGGTGCTCGCTGGAGAACCGAGTGCCGGGGAAGGCGATGAAGTCCGGTTTCATCCCCGGTGTGACGTCACTGGCAATCTCCAGCACCCGGGTGGCCGGGGCCAGTTGCGTCAGGGGCGGGGCATCGCGGTAGGGCGCGATCAGGGTCGTCAGGGCTTCGGCCCGCCACGCGGCGATCAGCAGATCGGCGCAGGCGCTGATGACACCGGTCACGCCGACCACCAGCGCCCAGGTCAGGGTGACCACACCGATCAGGTTATGCAGGTCGAGCCAGCGCAGGCGGGTGGATTTGTCCTGGCGCACGGTGCCGAACTTCAAGCGGCGCATGAACGGCAGGTACAACACCGTGCCGGACACGATCGCGATCACGAACAGCAAACCCATGAACGCCAGCAGCAATTTGCCCGGCAGGTCGGCGAACATGTCGACGTGCAGACGCAGGATGAACAGCATCAGGCCACCGTTGGCCGAAGGCATTTCCAGGGCTTCGCCGGTGCGCGCGTCGAGCATGAAGGTGTGCGAGGAGTTGGGCTCGGTGCCGGCGGTCCTGGCCATGATTGTCAGCACGGCATTCGGCTCGTCGTCTTCGAAGCCGAAATATTGCACGACTTCGCCGGGCCGATGCTTTTCCGCCGCTTCGACCAGTTGCGCCAGGTTCAGATGCGGCGTGCCCGCCGGCATCACCCGCAACTCGGGCGCATCGCCCAGCAGGTGGTCGATCTCGTGATGGAAAATCAGCGGCAGGCCGGTCAGGGCCAGCAGCAGCAAAAACACGGTGCAGATCAGGCTGGTCCAGGTGTGGACGAAGGACCAGCGGCGAATGGTTTTACTTTTCATTTCATGACCTTCAAAAACACCCAAGCCGTCCACGAGGGACGGCCTGGTTGCAGGGCCTGTTTCAGCTCAGGCGCTTACCACTTGTAAGTGGCGCTGGCGACGACGCTGCGCTGGTCGCCGTAGTAGCAGTAGAAGCTGTCGCAGGTGGAGATGTAATCCTTGTCCAGCAGGTTGGTGGCGTTGAGTGCCAGCGACGCGCCTTTGAGGCTGTTGTCCAGACGACCGAGGTCGTAATGCACGGCGGCGTCGAACACGGTGTAGGCGTCCGCCTTGCCCAGCCAGGTGTTGGCTTTGTCGCCGTAGGTGTTGCCGGTGTAGCGCGCGCCGGCACCGATGCCGAAGCCGTCGAGCACACCGCTGTGCCAGGTGTAATCGGCCCACAGCGACGCTTGCTGATTCGGCATCAGTTGCAGGCGGTTGCCCTTGTCGGCGCCGTTCTGCACTTCGGACTTGGCCAGGGTGTACGCGGCGATGACCTTCAGGTTGTCGGTGACGTCGGAGACGGCTTCCAGCTCAAGGCCTTTGACCTTCACTTCGCCGGTCTGACTGGTGATTGATACGCCGTTGACGAACGAGCTGACCGAGACATTTTTCTGGGTCAGGTCATACACGGCCGCAGTCAGCAGGGTCTTGCTGCCCGGTGGCTGGTACTTGATGCCCAGTTCCCACTGCTTGCCTTCGGTGGGTTTGAGTGATTCGGTCGACGAGGCGTCGGCGCCGGTGGTCGGCTGGAACGATTCGGCGTAGGACAGGTACGGCACGAAACCGGAATCGAACACGTAGCTGATCGCCGCGTTACCGCTGAACGCCTTGTCACGCTGGGTGTTGGTGGCGTCGCCCTTGTTGATGAATTGAGTGCTGGTGTGCACCCAGTCTTCACGACCGCCGAGGGTCAGGCGCCATTGGTCCAGGGCCATCTGGTCCTGAACGTAGAGGCCGGTCTGGTAGGTCTTCTGGTTATAGTCATAGAACGCGGTGGAGCGCGCCGGACGCACGATCGGCTGACCATGGATCGGATTGTTCACGTTGATCTCCGGCGCGCTGCCGAAGATCGAGGTGTAGTTGGTGTTGCTGCGCTGGTGATCCAGACCCAGCAGCAGGGTGTGGCGGATGTCGCCGGTGGCGAAGTCGGCCTGGAAGTTGTTGTCCACGGCGAACTGGCTGATGTCTTCGTCGACGATGGTCGTGGTACGGCCGACGTTACCGTCATTGTCCACTTGAGTGAACGGATACGAGCCGACGGTGATGCCCTGGAACGACAGATCCGACTTGGTGTAGCGCAGGTTCTGCTTGAACTGCCACACATCGTTCAGGCGATGTTCGAAGGCATAGCCCAGCGCGTAGTAGGTGCGGTCGTAATATTCCCAGTCCGGATCGCCCAGATTCTTGTGGTGGGAAACCTTGCCGAACGGCATGTCGATCTTGGTGCCCTGCACCGGCAGGAACTGGCTGGTGATGCCGGTATCGTCGCGGGTGAACTGGGTCAGCAGGGTGAATTTGGTGTCGTCGTCGATGTTCCAGGTCAGGCTCGGCGCGATGTTGTAGCGCTTGTTGTCGACGTGGTCGATCTGCGTGCCGCTGTCACGTACCACACCGCTGAGGCCGTAGAGAAACTGGCCGGCGTCGTCGATCTTGCCGGTGCTGGCGAAGTTGATCTGGCGGTGGTTGTCGCTGCCGTATTGCAGCTGGATTTCGCTGCTCTGCACATCGCTCGGGCGACGGCTGACCATGTCCAGCAGGCCGCCCGGCGGGGTCTGGCCGTAGACGGAAGAGGCCGGGCCGCGCAGCAGGGCGAGGCGGTCGAGGTTCCAGGTTTCCTGTTTCGGGTTGGCGTACACGCCTTTTGGCAGGGGCAGGCCGTCGAGGAACTGGGTCGGTTCGAAGCCGCGCACGCGCAGCCAGTCGGCGCGGGTGTCGCTGCCGTAGCTGCTGGCGGTAATGCCCGGCATGTAGCGCACGGCGTCATCTAGGCTGTGCACGCCTCGGTCTTCCATTTGCTGGCGCGTGGCGACCGAAATCGAACGCGGCGCTTCGACCAGTGCGGTGTCGGTCTTGGTGCCGGCGGCGGTGCGGGTGGCGGTGTAGCCTTCGACCGGGCCCCAGGCGCTTTCGAAGTTTTCCACGCCGATTACCGAGGTTTCCGGCAGGGCCATCGCGCCTTCCGGCACGGCGACCAGGGTGTAGGTGCCGGCGCCGCTCTGTTCCAGTTGCAGACCGGTGCCACGCAGCGCCGCGCGCAGGGCGCCGGCCGCGTCATATTGGCCGTTGACCGGCGCCGAGGTCTTGCCCGCCGCCAGCGACGGGTTCAGCGACAGCGTCAGGCCGCCCTGGCTGGCGATCTGGTTCAGGATGGTCGACAACGGAGCCGCCGGCAGGTTGTAGGCGCGCACGCTCGATGCCTGTTCAGCGGCGATCAGTTGGCTGCTGGCCAGCGGGGTGCAGAGGGCAATGGCGACCGCCAGCAAACTGGGGCGCAACAAGGTGTCTAGCGAACGGGACATACGGCGGCTCCTGAATGGAAATATTTCTCAATTGCCTGTGTGCCGGACGAGATTCGAAAAGTGATAGGGCTGGATGAAAATAATTTCGATTAACGAACGACATCGCTGCGCAAGTCAGCAGAAAGTCCGTTTTCAGGGGGGTGGCAGGCGGCCTGTCGTGGGCAGGCAGTGCTGAATGTCAGGGCTTCGGATCAGCCTTGGCCACGGTCACCCACCAGGGCGTGTGCTGCTCGATCTGCACCGGCAGGGTCGGCAACAGGGCGTTCAGCGCCTTGTCGGTGTCGTGCAGCGGGAAGCTGCCGGTGATGCGCAGGTCGGCGACTTCCGGCGCGATGCCCAGATGGCCGCGACGATAGCGGCCAAGTTCATGCACCAGGTCTTCCAGGCGCGCGTTGTCCACCACCAGCATGCCGCGGGTCCAGGCATCGGCGCCGGGGTTGAGCGCCACCACCGAATCCAGACCGTTGTGGCGGATCAGCACTTGCTGGCCTTCGCGCAGGATCTGCTCCTGCGGATCGGATTGCGGATGCGCCGCGACCGCCGACTGCAACACGCTCAGGCGCGTGCCGGCGTCTTCGCGCTTGACCAGGAACCGCGTGCCCAAGGCGCGCATGCTGCCCTCGGCGGTTTCGACGATGAATGGCCGCGCATCGCCGTGACCGGTTTCGACAAGAATTTCGCCTTCCTGCAACACGATCAGGCGTTGTTTTTCATCGAAACGGACATCCACCGCGCTGTGGGTATTGAGGTTGAGCACGGTGCCATCGGCCAGACGCACCGTACGCTGTTCGCCGGTGGCGGTGCGTTGATCGGCGAGCCAGTAATCCAGCGGCAGATAACGTTCGCCGGCAAACAACGCCAGACCGACCACCGCCACGACACTGGCCAGCCCGCTGCCGAGCTTGCGCACCCGGCGGCGGATGCCTTCGCGCGATTGCAGCAACGCGTTTCGTGCCGGGCCCTTGGCCACGCTGAAACGCTGGTCGAGCATGCCCAACTGGCGCCAGGCGCGGGCGTGTTCTTCGTTGGCCGCGTGCCACTTGGCGAACTCTTCGCGCTCCAGTGGGGTGCTGGAATCGAGGGTCAATTGCCAGGCAATCGCCGCGTCCAGCACATGGGCCGGGACCGGTCTGGAACTGGCCGGGCTCATGTTGGCTCACCGTACAGCGCGATGTAGCACTGTCGAATACCCTGGGCCAGATACTGGCGTACGCGCGGGACCGACACGCCGAGTTTGTCGGCGATCTCGGCGTGGGTCAGGCCATCGAGGCGGTTATAGAGGAAAGCGGCGCGGGCCTTGGTCGACAGCTTGCCGAGCATGCGGTCGATGGCCTTGAGGTCTTCGAGGATCAGTTGCTGTTCTTCGACCGAGGGTTGTTCGCCCTCGGGGATCAGCATCAGTTCGGTCAGATACGCCTGTTCCAGCGCGGCCCGGCGGAAGTAGTCGAACAACAAGCCTTTGGCGATGGCCACCAGAAACGCCCGGGGTTCGCGGGGCGTCAGCAGTTCGTCGCGGCCGAGCAGGCGGACGAAGGTGTCCTGGCTCAGGTCTTCGGCGCGTTGCGGGCAAGCCACGTTGCGCCGCAGCCAAGCCAGCAGCCAGCCGCGGTGGTCGCGATACAACGCACCGACGAGCTCACTGTGAGGGCTTTGGGCTGAAGACACGACGACACCGACTGGGAAGTGTTAACTAACGAGAATTGTTCGCGATTGTGGCAGAGGTGGGAATGGTTAGCAATTGGCCACCGGTCGGGTTGTCGGGCGACAACCCGGATTCAGAACGAATGCGTCTGCTGTCGGCGCTTCCACTGACTCAGGCGTTGCTGCAGATTCAGCGGACTGTGGATCTGCTGCTGGCGTGCCCGGCTGAACAGGATCAGCGCCAGTTCCGCGGTAGCCAGAGCATCGGCGCTCGCATGGTGACGTTCGAACACTTCAAGCTTGAACCAGTCGACCCACTCGTCCAGCCCCGCCTCGCGAATGTGCGCCTGGGGGCAAACCAGCGGGGCGATCTGCGCCACATCGAGGAACACCGTCTGCAACTTGTGCCCCAGATGTTCTTTCAGCGCGCGGCCGAGCATGTGCTGGTCGAACGAGGCGTGAAACGCCAGCACCGGACTGTCGCCGATAAACTCCAGCAGCTCGACCAGGGCTTCGGTGGGCTCGCTGCCGGCGGCAATCGCGCTCGGTGCCAGACCGTGAATCAACACGCTCGGGCCGAGTTTCAGCTCGCGGCATTGCAGGGTGCGTTCGAATTGCTGGCTGAAGTCGATCGCACCGTCCTCGATCACCACCGCGCCGATCGACAGCACCCGATCCTTGTTCAGGTTCAGCCCGGTGGTTTCCAGGTCCAGCACCACCCAGCGTTGTTCGCGCAGACTGCACTCGCGCAGCTCGCCGATGGCCGGCAGTGTCGTCAGGCGCTGTTGCAGGTCGTCCGGCACAACGGGGCTGGCCGGACGCAGCCACGAAAACAGGCTCATAGCTGATACCGCAGGGTCAGGCTGCTTTGCAGGCGCTGGGCCTGGCGCAGGGATTCACGCAGGATGCGCCGGTCCAGATGATTGAGGCTGTCGGGATCGACCCGGTTCGAGTACGGCTGGTTTTCCCGGGTCTGCAGTTGATGCTGCTGCATGCGCGTCTGCTGGATGAAGTGGTAGGCCTCTTCGTACGCGGCGCCATCCAGCCGGTCGATGACTTCTTTATCCACCAGTTGGCGAAAGCGTTCGAGGGTGTTGTTGGCGTCGATGCCATGGGCCAGTGCGAGCAAACGTGCGCCGTCGACAAAGGGTGTCAGGCCCTGGATTTTCAGGTCCAGCGTGGCTTTCTCGCCGTTCTTGCGGGTCAGCACGAATTCACGGAATCGCCCAACCGGCGGACGGTTGCGCAAGGCGTTCTCGGCCATCATTCGCTGGAACAGACGGTTGTCGCCGACCTGATCGAGAATCCCCCGGCGCAATTGCTCGCAACCCTGTTCATCACCCCAGACCACGCGCAGGTCGAAATAAATGCTGGAGCCCAACAGGTTCTCCGGCGTCGCCTCGCGAATAAACGCGGCAAAGCGTCGGGCCCATTCGGCGCGGGACAGGCACAGCTGAGGATTGCCGGCCATGACGTTGCCCTTGCACAGGGTGAAGCCGCATTGCGCCAGGCTGTTATTGATCTGCTGGGCGATGGGCAGCAGCTTGCCGCGAATCTCCGCCGCGTGGGCCGCATCCCGCGCGTCGAACAGAATGCCGTTGTCCTGATCGGTGTGCAGGGTCTGCTCGCGTCGGCCTTCGCTGCCGAAGCACAGCCAGCTGAATGGCACACCGGGGTCGCCTTTTTCGGCGAGGGTCAGTTCGATCACCCGGCACACGGTGTGATCGTTGAGCAGAGTGATGATGTGGGTGATCTGGGTCGACGAGGCACCGTGAGCCAGCATGCGCTCCACCAGTTGGCCGATCTCGCCGCGCAGGGTCACCAACTGTTCGACCCGCTGGGCACTGCGGATGGTCCGCGCCAGGTGCACCAGATCGACCCGTTGCAGCGAGAACAGATCCCGTTCTGAAACCACGCCGCACAGGCGTCGATCCTTGACCAGACACACGTGGGCGATGTGCCGTTCTGTCATGGCAATCGCCGCGTCGAAGGCGCTGTGATCCGGCGAAAGATAGAACGGCGAGTGCGTCATGTGGCGTTCGATCGGCTCGCTGAAATCGCCAGCCCCTTCAGCCACGACATGCCGCAGGTCGCGCAGGGTGAAAATCCCCAGCGGTGCCTTGTGCTCGTCCACCGCGACGATGCTGCCGACCTGTTGTTCGTGCATCAACTTCACCGCTTCGCGCAGTGGGGTGGAGGGGCTGCAGGTCACCGGATGGCGCATGGCCAATTCGCCGAGACGGGTGTTCAGCGAGTATTGGGTGCCGAGGGTTTCCACGGCTTTCTGCTGGACTTGCTGATTGACCTGATCGAGCAGGCTGCTGACCCCGCGCAGGGCGAAATCACGGAAGGTGTTGGAGAGGGCGAACAACTTGATGAACGCCAGTTTGTTCAGTTGCAGGCAGAAGGTGTCTTCGCCGGCCAGGTGTTCGGTGCGAGTCGCCCGTTCGCCGAGCAGCGCGGCGAGGGGAAAACACTCGCCGGTGGTGATTTCAAATGTGGTTTCGGTGCCGCCCTTGGCCGTGTGCGGCCGCTCGCCGACCACCCGGCCCTGCTTGACGATGTAGAAGTGTTCGACCGGCCCGTCGGCGGGTTTGATGATGCTTTCGCCCTGACCGTAGAAGCGCAGCTGGCATTGCTCCACCAGGTAGGCCAGGTGGGCGTGTTCCATTTGATTGAAAGGGGGGAAGCGCTGGAGGAATTGCAAAGTGCCCTGAATGTTCTGCAACACCGCGGTTTTCCCTGCCTGGGTGAAGGCGTCCGCTTTACTCATAACCATTACCGCAGTCTTTTTCGAATTGTTGTTGTCGGATCGTTGCAGCCATGGTCGACCCCATCGCGCGGGGTGCCCATTGGACGTAAGTCTAGGTTGGGCATGCCGTTGGGGAATTTTCGGATATGCCCTACAAAATCAGTCGGAAATTCTTCGGTTCGCCCCTTGGAAAAAAATCCGACGAAGTGCACATTGAAGCTCTGCCCAGCGATGTCTGACCACTGTGCCAGGGGATCGATTTTGAGAACGTAGAGAACGCCATGTCCGACCACGATATTTTGAGCGACGCCGAGCGGGAAGCGCTCAGCGCTGTAATGCTCGAACCCGATCTGCCACCGCAGCGTGTATTGATCGTCGATGACGACAAGGACGCCCGGGAGCTGTTGTCGGAGATTCTGGGATTGGACGGTATCCGTTGCATGACCGCCGCCAGCGGCGAAACCGCGCTGAAAATGCTCGCGGAAAAACCTTCGATCGGGTTGGTGATCACCGACCTGCGCATGGGCAACGTCGATGGCCTGGAGCTGATCCGCCAGGTGCGCGAATCCGTCAGGGCGGCGATGCCGATCATCATTGTGTCCGGTGATGCCGACGTGAAGGATGCGATTGCGGCGATGCATTTGAGCGTGGTGGATTTTTTGCTCAAGCCGATTGATACCGCCAAATTGCTTGGTCTCGTCAGACATGAGCTGGGCATCGAGCCCTAGCCAATCCGGCGCAAACAAAAAAAGCCCTGATCGAAAGATCAGGGCTTTTTCGTGTCCGGCATCAGCGCAGGTTACAGGCCGTTGGCAGCCTTGAACTCGCGACGACGACGGTGCAGAACCGGCTCAGTGTAACCGTTCGGCTGTTTGGTGCCCTCGATCACCAGTTCGACTGCCGCCTGGAAGGCGATGTTGCTGTCGAAGTTCGGGGCCAGCGGACGGTACAGCGGGTCGTTGGCGTTCTGACGGTCCACCACCGGCGCCATGCGCTTGAGGCTTTCCATCACTTGCGCCTCGGTCACGACACCGTGGCGCAGCCAGTTGGCGATGTGCTGGCTGGAGATACGCAGCGTCGCACGGTCTTCCATCAGGCCGATGTCGTTGATGTCCGGCACTTTCGAGCAACCCACGCCCTGGTCGATCCAGCGCACCACGTAGCCGAGAATGCCCTGGGCGTTGTTGTCCAGTTCGTTCTTGATCTGCTCCGGGGTCCAGGTCGGTTTGACCGCCAGCGGGATGGTCAGGATGTCATCGACCGAAGCGCGGGCGCGTTTGGCCAGTTCGGCCTGACGGGCGAACACGTCGACCTTGTGGTAGTGCAGCGCGTGCAGCGCAGCGGCGGTCGGCGACGGAACCCAGGCAGTGTTGGCGCCGGCCAGCGGGTGAGCGATTTTCTGTTCGAGCATCGCCGCCATCAGGTCGGGCATCGCCCACATGCCTTTACCGATTTGCGCACGACCTTGCAGGCCGGTGCTCAGGCCGATATCGACGTTCCAGTTCTCGTAGGCGCCGATCCACTTCTCGGCCTTCATATCAGCCTTGCGCACCATCGGGCCGGCTTCCATGGAGGTGTGGATTTCGTCGCCGGTGCGGTCGAGGAAACCGGTGTTGATGAACACCACGCGCTCGCTGGCCGCCTGGATGCAGGCCTTGAGGTTGACCGTGGTACGGCGTTCCTCGTCCATGATCCCGACTTTCAGGGTGTTGCGCGCAAGGCCCAGCACGTCTTCGATGCGACCGAACAGCTCGTTGGTGAACGCCGCTTCTTCAGGGCCGTGCATCTTCGGTTTGACGATGTAGACCGAACCGGTGCGGGTGTTCTTGCGTGAAGTGTTGCCGTTCAGGTTGTGCATCGCTGCGAGGCAAGTCACCAGACCGTCGAGGATGCCTTCCGGCACTTCGTTGCCGTGCTTGTCGAGGATCGCGTCGATGGTCATCAGGTGACCGACGTTACGCACGAACAACAGCGAGCGGCCGTGCAGGGTCAGTTCGCTGCCGTCGACCTTGGTGTAGGTGCGATCCGGGTTCATGGTACGGGTGAAGGTCTGGCCGCCCTTGGACACGGATTCCGCCAGGTCGCCCTTCATCAGGCCGAGCCAGTTGCGGTAGATCACCACCTTGTCGTCGGCATCGACGGCCGCAACGGAGTCTTCGCAGTCCATGATGGTGGTCAGCGCTGCTTCCATCAGGATGTCTTTGACGCCGGCGGCATCGGTCTGGCCGACCGGGGTGCTGGCGTCGATCTGGATTTCGAAATGCAGGCCGTTGTTCTTCAGCAGGATCGCAATCGGCGCATTGGCATCGCCCTGGAAGCCGATCAGCTGTGCGTCGTTGCGCAGGCCGGTGGTGCTGCCGCCCTTGAGGGTGACGACCAGTTTGCCGTCAGCGATCTTGTAGCCGGTGGAATCGACGTGGGAGCCGGTCGCCAGTGGCGCGGCTTCGTCGAGGAACGCACGGGCGAAGGCAATGACTTTGTCGCCACGCACCTTGTTGTAGCCTTTGCCTTTTTCCGCGCCGCCGGCTTCGCTGATGGCGTCGGTGCCATACAGGGCGTCGTACAGCGAACCCCAGCGGGCGTTCGAGGCGTTGAGGGCGAAGCGGGCGTTCATCACCGGCACCACGAGTTGCGGGCCGGCGGTACGGGCGATTTCGTCATCGACGTTTTGCGTCGTTGCCTGGAAATCAGCCGCTTCTGGCAGCAGATAACCGATCTCTTGCAGGAAGGCTTTATAGGCCACGGCGTCGTGGGGCTGACCGGCACGGCTCTGGTGCCAGCCATCGATACGAGCCTGGAAGTCATCGCGTTTGGCGAGTAGGGCTTTGTTCTTCGGCGCCAGGTCGTGAATGACCTTGTCGGCACCTTCCCAGAATTTGTCGGCGGTGAGGCCGGTACCGGGAATGGCTTCGTTGTTCACGAAGTCGAACAGGACTTTGGCGACCTGCAGGCCACCGACTTGAACGTGTTCAGTCATTGCTTGCCTCACTCTGCTCAGCTATTTCGCTTTTCAGCTCTTCAATTTAACAATGAAGCCTCTGGCCATTTAAACCACAAACCCCTCGACCAGTACATGCCATCGCTGGCGGCTGGGCTGGGACCAATCAACGGCTCGGGGGCCTTGCTGACGGGGCTTTCAGGGTTGCGAACGTGCCTTGGGCAGACATCGATCCAGCGTTATGTAGTGCGCGCTGCGGCATACTACATGATGAGTTGCGGTTGTGAAAATCAGACTAATTACGTCGTTCTGCGACCCCATGACGCATTGCGGTCACGGCGCGGAACGGGATGTTCTCAAAAAACCAATGGATTGTTCCAGTTAAATATAAAAAGTTGTACACGATTTGTGACTTCGAGCGTCTGAGGCGTCTGTCGAACGCTTGCCTATACTTGCTTTTCTATAACAAAAGTCATGACAAGAGGGCTGCGCCATGGATCACCTCGTACTTACTGTCTTTGCACCGGACAAGCCCGGGCAGGTCGAGCGCATCGCCCAATGCATCGCCGAACACGGCGGCAACTGGCTGGAAAGCCGCATGTCGCGGATGGCCGGGCAGTTCGCCGGGATCTTGCGGGTCGGCGTGCCGGCGGAGGCTTACGACGAATTAGTCGATGCCCTACAAGCTTTGTCGGCTCAGGGAATTCGCGTGCTGGTGGCCGAAAGCGGAATCGAGCAGGCCTGCACCTGGAAACCGATCGCCATGGAACTGGTGGGCAATGATCGTCCAGGGATCGTGCGTGACATCACCCGGCTGCTGAGCGAGCAGGGCGTGAACCTCGAACGGCTGGTGACCGAAGTGCGCCCGGCACCGATGAGCAGTGAACCGCTGTTCCACGCCGAAGCGATTCTCGCGGTGCCGCTGACTTTGTCGCTGGACGTGCTGCAATCGCGCCTGGAAACCCTGGCCGATGACTTGATGGTGGAACTGGTGCTGCGCACCGACCTGTGAAGACGGATCGGGTTATCCAGTTTAAACGTGCACCTGCCTGTGGATAACCTGTAGAGACCGGACGCCAGGCCACGTGCGCCGTGGCTTTGCGAAGATTGATCAAAAAACCGCCAGCATTCAGTGACTTGCGCACAAACGGCGGGGATCACGCTGTGGATAACCTTGGGAAGGAACGATACAGGCCACGAGAACCGTGGCCTGTGAAGGTTTGTGCGTTTTTTGATCAGCTGCGACGGCGCAAGCTCAGCCACGCATCGACGCTGTACACCGCCAGACCGGCCCAGATAAACATGAAGGCGATCAGCGTGCTGGACGACAAGTGCTCGCCGAACAGCAGCACGGCTTGCAGCAGCACCAGCGTCGGCGCCAGGTATTGCAGGAAGCCGAGGGTGGTGTAAGGCAGATGCCGTGCCGCCGCGTTGAAGCACACCAGCGGCACCAGCGTCACCGGACCGGCTGCCACCAGCCACCAGGCTTCGGAAGTGCTCCAGAACTCGGCCTGGGCACTGGTCGCGGTCGAATTGAACAGCAGCCACGCGAGGGCGATCGGCACCAGCATCCAGGTTTCCACCACCAGCCCCGGCAGTGCCTTGACCGGCGCCTGCTTGCGGATCAGCCCGTAGAAACCGAAGGTCAGCGCCAGCACCAGCGATACCCACGGCAGGCTGCCGACCTGCCACACCTGCTGCGCCACACCGATAGCCGCCAGACCGACTGCCAGCCACTGCATGCGGCGCAAGCGTTCGCCAAGGATCAGCATGCCCAGCAGCACGTTCACCAGCGGGTTGATGTAATAACCGAGGCTCGCCTCCAGCATCCGGCCATTGTTCACCGACCACACGTAAGTCAGCCAGTTGGCCGCGATCAAGGTGCCGCTGAGCGCAAGAATCGCCAGGCGTTTCGGGTTGTCGCGCAGTTCCTGCCACCAGCCGGGATGCTTCCACACCATCAACAGCAGCGCGCCGAACAGCGCCGACCACAGCACTCGGTGAATGATGATTTCCACCGCCGGCACTTCGGCGATGGCTTTGAAGTAGAGCGGGAACAGTCCCCAGATGATGTAGGCGCTGAGGCCCAGAATGTACCCGCGACGCGGGTTGGCGGCTTGCATGCAGAATCCTTGCTTAGGCAGCTAACAAAGCAGCGATTGTACGGGCAGTTGTATAGACGTGTCGTGTCAGAAAAGCTTCAACGGCTCTTCGTTCAGCGCCGACAGTTGCTCACGCAACGCCAGCACCTGATCGCCCCAATACCGCTCGCTGCCGAACCACGGAAAGCTGCGGGGGAACGCCGGATCGTCCCAACGCCGGGCCAGCCAGGCGCTGTAATGCATCAGGCGCAGGGCGCGCAGCGGTTCGATCAGCGCCAGTTCGCGCGGGTCGAAGTCGTGGAATTCGTTGTAGCCGTCCATCAACTCCGACAGCTGCCCGAGACAATCCTGACGATCGCCGGCGAGCATCATCCAGATGTCCTGCACCGCCGGGCCCATGCGGCAGTCGTCGAGGTCGACGATGTGGAACATCTCGTCGCGGCACATCATGTTGCCGGGGTGGCAGTCGCCATGCATGCGGATGTTCTGGTGCGGGGTGTTGGCGTAGACATCTTCCACACGCTTGAGCAGGTCGCGGGCGACGGACTCGTAGGCCGGCAGAAGGCTCTTGGGAATGAAATTGCCTTCCAGCAAAGTGGTCAGCGAGTCATGGCCGAAGTTCTTCAACGCCAGCGCTTCGCGGTGCTCGAACGGTTTGGTCCCGCCGACCGCGTGCATGCGCCCGAGCAATTGGCCGAGGCGATACAACTGGTCGAGATTGCCCGGTTCCGGCGCCCGGCCACCGCGACGGGGAAACAGGGTGAAACGAAATCCGGCGTGTTCGTGCAGGGTTTCGCCGTTGTGGATCAATGGCGCCACCACCGGGATCTCGACGTCGGCCAGTTCGAAGGTGAACTGGTGTTCTTCGAGAATGGCTTCGTTGGTCCAGCGCTGCGGGCGATAGAACTTGGCGATCAGCGGTTCCGAGTCTTCGATGCCGACCTGATAGACGCGGTTTTCGTAACTGTTGAGCGCCAGAATGCGCGCGTCGCTCAGGAAGCCGATGCTTTCGACGGCATCGAGCACGAGGTCTGGGGTGAGGGTTTCAAACGGGTGGGCCATGCTGACTCCTGCGCGCAGCAGGCTGCCGCGTCCGGCTCAGCATGGTAGCGCAGACGGGCTGTCTTGAGTGGGATCGTTCCCGTGCAGCGCACGGGAACGATCAGAGCGTCGCCCGATCAGGCGCCGACGATCCCGCCATCTTCACGGGTAATCGCCATCACCGATGAGCGTGGCTTGCCGTTCGGCAGGTGCTCAGGGAAGGTCGAACCGCCGTTCTCGCCCGGGTGCTGAATCCCGACGAACAGGGTTTTCTGATCCGGCGAGAAACTGATCCCGGTGACTTCACAGCCGATCGGCCCGACCATGAACCGGCGAATTTCCCCGGTCGCAGGATCGGCGCAGAGCATCTGGTTGTTGCCCATCCCGGCAAAATCACCGGCGTTGCTCGAATCTCCGTCGGTGAGGATCCACAACCGTCCGGCCTTGTCGAAGCCGAGGCCGTCGGGGCTGTTGAACATGTTCTGCGGGGTGATATTCGACGAACCGCCTTTCGGCGTACCGGCGTGGACGCTCGGGTTGCCGGCGACCACGAACAGATCCCAGGCAAAAGTCTTCGACGCGTGATCGTCGCGGTCGGTGCGCCAGCGCAGGATCTGCCCGTAGACGTTCTTCTCGCGCGGGTTCGGCCCGCCCACCGGTTGGCCGTCTTCGCCGCGTTTGGCGTTGTTGGTCAGGGTGCAATAGACCTGACCGTCTTTCGGGCTGACCACGATCCACTCCGGACGGTCCATGCGCGTGGCGCCAACCACGCTGGCTGCCAGCCGCGCATGAATCAGCACTTCGGCCTGATCGGCGAAACCGCTGCTGGCGTCGATGCCGTTCTTGCCGTGGGTCAGTTCGATCCACTGGCCTTGGCCTTTCGGATGGTCCGGGTTGCCGTCGCCCGCATCGAACTTGGCCACGTACAGCGTGCCGTGATCGAGGATGTCGCGGTTGGCTTTGGCGTTGCGGTGGTTGATCTTGTCGCGGCTGACGAATTTGTAGATGAACTCGCCGCGTTCATCGTCGCCCATGTACACCACGGCGCGACCGTCATCGGTCTCGGCCAGTGCGGCGTTTTCATGCTTGAAGCGGCCCAGCGCAGTGCGTTTGACCGGCGTCGATTGCGGGTCGAACGGATCGATCTCCACCACCCAGCCGTGACGGTTGAGCTCGTTGGGGTTCTTCGCCATGTCGAAGCGCGGATCGAACGGATGCCAGTTGATCTCGCGGCTGGCGGCCGATACGCCGTAGCGCTTTTGCGCCGGGTCGAACTGTTGCTGGGCGTTGCTGCTGCCGAAGCAGTCGGTGAAGTTCTCTTCGCAGGTCAGATAAGTGCCCCACGGTGTCTTGCCGTTGGCGCAGTTCTGGAAAGTGCCGAGGACTTTTTTGCCGTGCTTGTCGGCGCTGGTTTTCATCAGCTCATGACCGGCGGCCGGGCCGCTGAGGCGGATCGGCGTGTTGCCGTGGATGCGTCGGTTGTAGCGCGAACCCTGAACGAACTGCCACTGGCCGTTCTTGCGCTGCACTTCGATCACCGACACGCCTTCACAGGCCAGAGCCTTGCGCACGTCCTCGGCCGACTGCGGCATGCCGCCGTGCGGGTAGAGGTAGCGGTAGTTGGTGTATTCGTTGTTGATCGCCATCAACGCGCGGTTTTTCTCGCCCGGGAATTCGAACAGGCTCATGCCGTCGTTGTTGTCGCCGAACTGCACTTCCTGTGCGGCCGCGGTGCCATTACCGCTCGGATCGAAGGCCGGGCCGTTCTTGTGCAGCGGCTGGCCCCAGCTGATCAGCACCGACGACTTGTAGCCCTTGGGCAGGCTGATGGTGTCGGTGGTGGCCGCCGGAATGCTGTCGAAGCCGAGCAGCCGGCTGTTGCCGGCGCTGACACTGGCGGCCAGCACGCTGCGGCTCAGCAGGTTGCCGCCGAGGAACATCGCCGCGCCGCACAGCGCGCCGGCGCTGATGAAACCGCGACGGCTCAGGCCGACCATTTTTTCCAGGTCTGTGGATTGGTTTTCTTCTAATAGGCTCACATCAGGCTCCCTGCATGGTTTTGGCTGCCACCTTAATGCGGGTCGATGACGCTTTCGTTGCAGTGCGCTCAGAGCGGTGTTCCGAGCAGCACATTGGACGGGGAAAACTGCACCTGCACCGGTTGCTCGACCTTCAGACCACGGCTGCGCAAGTCCAGCGGTTCGGCCAGCGCGCACAGGGTCTGGCCGTTGGGCAGGGCGATGCGCACTTCGCTCGGGCCGTCCTCGGCGTCGAGAATCGCCTCGATCCGGCCGCTCAAAAGGTTGTGGCCGACGGCAGGCGTGGCATCTGGCGCGAGCAATTCGAGCCAGCCGGCCTTGATCAGCGCCACCACTTCGGTGCCCGGTTGCAGTTCCAGATGGACGGTGCTGTCGTGGGTGATCTGCGCGTCGATCGACAGGCCTTCAGCCAGTTCGAGGCGGATCAGGTCGTTGCGGCCCTGACCTTCGATCAGCACGACTTTGCCGTGCAGCTGGTTGCGTGCGCTGGTCCTGAGCATCAGCCGACCGAGCAGGTCCAGATCGCTGGCATCCTCGGCCGCCTCCAGTACCTGAGCCTGCAAGGCTTGCAGCTTTTGATAGAGGCGCAGCACTCGCTCGCCCTCGCTCGACAGTTTGGCTCCGCCACCGCCCTTGCCGCCTATCGCTCGCTCAACCAGCGGTTTCTGCGCGAGGTTGTTCAGCTCATCGATGGCATCCCACGCCGCCTTGTAACTCAGGCCGGCGCTCTTCGCGGCACGGGTGATCGAACCCTGTTCGGCGATGTGTTGCAGCAAGGCGATGCGCTGCGGACGGCGGACGATGTGCTGGGACAACAGACTGGGCAGGGACATGGCGGGCGCTTTGTACTGAAGGGTTGAGGGAGGACGTTGGCGGCTCGTGGCGTATCCGTCAAGCCGCGTCGCCGGGTTTTGGCGTACGGGCCAGGCAGTACACATCCACCCGCGCGGCGCCGGCGTCCATCAGCAACCGGGCCAGCGCCTGGGCGGTGGCACCGGTGGTCAGCACGTCGTCGACCAGGGCCAGGTGCCGGCCTTTCACCTGGGCATCGGGGCTCAAGGCGAAGGCGTGACGCAGATTGTGTTTCCGCGCCTTGGCGTTCAGCGCCTGCTGGGCGTCAGTATCCTGCACCCGCAAAAGACAGTGTTCCTCGCAAGGCAGGTCGAGTGACTTGCCCAGCCACTGCGCGAGCATCGCCGCTTGGTTGAAGCCGCGCTGGCGCAAGCGTTTCGGTGCAAGCGGCACCGGTAGCAGAGCGTCCGGGCGAGGCAGGTCTTCTTCGAAGCGATGTTGCAGGAACTCGCCGAGAACGTCGGCAAGCAAGTGGCCAAGTGGCCATTTGGCGTCGTGCTTGAAGCGGGTGATCAGCGTGTCCACCGGAAAGCCATAAATCCAGGGCACAGCCACCTGTTCGAAGGCCGGTGGATCCTGCAGGCAGCCACCACAAGTCAGGCCGGCTGCGAGGGGCAGGGCGCAGGTCAGGCATTGATCGCCCAGCCACGGCAAATCGGTTTCGCAAGCGGTGCAGATCGGGATTTGCGCGTCTGCCGGTTCGTCGCACAATAAGCAGTTCTGTTTGTTTTTTAACCAGATGTAAACCGGCCTTTCGTAGTGTGGTTGACAGCGCATGACTCTTCCTTAAATATGCCGAACATCCGTGTCGTGCCTGTGGGTATTCCGTTTCCCCAGGCACCAGCCAAGCATAACCAAGGAAACGCCCATGAGCGCCAGCACCACTGCCACCCTGCGTCACGACTGGACTTTGGCCGAAGTCAAAGCACTCTTCGTTCAGCCATTCAACGACTTGCTGTTCCAGGCGCAGACGGTGCACCGCGCGCATTTCGACGCCAACCGCGTCCAGGTTTCCACCCTGTTGTCGATCAAGACCGGGGCATGTCCGGAAGATTGCAAATATTGTCCGCAGTCCGGTCACTACAACACCGGGCTGGAAAAAGAAAAGCTGATGGAAGTGCAGAAAGTCCTCGAAGAGGCTGCCCGCGCCAAGGCCATTGGTTCGACCCGTTTCTGCATGGGCGCGGCGTGGAAACACCCGTCGGCCAAGGACATGCCTTACGTGCTGAAGATGGTCGAAGGCGTGAAGGCCATGGGCCTGGAAACCTGCATGACCCTCGGTCGTCTCGATCAGGATCAGACCGAAGCGCTGGCCAAGGCCGGGCTCGACTACTACAACCACAACCTCGACACCTCGCCGGAGTTCTACGGCAGCATCATCACCACCCGCACCTATGCCGAGCGTCTGCAGACCCTGGCCTATGTGCGCGATGCGGGGATGAAAATCTGCTCCGGCGGCATTCTCGGCATGGGCGAGTCCCTCGATGACCGCGCCAACCTGCTGATCCAGCTGGCCAACCTGCCGGAGCATCCGGAATCGGTGCCGATCAACATGCTGGTGAAAGTTGCCGGCACGCCGCTGGAAAACGCCGACGACGTCGATCCGTTCGATTTCATCCGCATGCTCGCCGTGGCGCGCATCCTCATGCCGCAATCCCACGTACGCCTGTCCGCCGGCCGCGAAGCGATGAACGAGCAGATGCAGGCCCTGGCGTTCTTCGCCGGCGCCAACTCGATCTTCTACGGCGACAAACTGCTGACCACCGCCAACCCCCAAGCCGACAAGGACATGCAACTGTTCGCACGTCTGGGCATTCAGCCGGAAGCCCGCGAAGAGCATGCCGACGAAGTGCATCAGGCTGCCATCGAGCAGGCGCTGGTGGAGCAGAAGAGCAGCGAGCAGTTCTACAACGCGGCGGTCTGATCGCCCGTTCTTCTCAGGCGCTGCCTCGGGCGGCGCCTGCTGATTCATTTGCCACCCGTGAGGCTTGCATGTCTTTCGATCTCGCCGCACGCCTTGCTGCCCGTCGTGCCGAAAATCTCTACCGCCAGCGCCCGCTGCTTGAAAGCCCGCAAGGGCCGCAAGTGGTGGTCGACGGTCAGCCGTTGCTGGCGTTCTGCAACAACGATTACCTGGGCCTGGCCAACCATCCGCAAGTGATCGAAGCCTGGCGCGCCGGTGCCTCGAAGTGGGGCGTCGGCGGCGGCGCCTCGCATCTGGTGATCGGTCACAGTGGCCCGCATCACGCACTCGAAGAAGCTTTGGCTGATCTCACCGGACGGCCGCGTGCGCTGTTGTTCACCACCGGTTACATGGCCAACCTCGGCGCGGTCACGGCGCTGGTCGGGCAGGGCGATACGGTGCTGGAAGACCGGCTCAACCATGCCTCGTTGCTGGACGCCGGGTTGTTGTCCGGTGCGCGCTTCAGTCGCTATCTGCACAACGACGCCGACAGCCTCGCCAAGCGCCTGGAAAAAGCCACCGGCAACACGCTGGTGGTCACTGACGGCGTATTCAGCATGGACGGCGACCTCGCCGATCTGCCGGCGCTGGCCCGGGAAACCAAAGCGAAAGGCGCCTGGCTGATGGTCGACGACGCCCACGGTTTCGGTCCGCTGGGGTCGAACGGTGGCGGGATCGTCGAGCATTTCGGTTTGAGCCAGGAGGATGTGCCGGTGCTGGTCGGCACCCTCGGCAAAGCGTTCGGCACGGCGGGTGCGTTCGTCTCGGGCAGTGAAGAGCTGATTGAAAGCCTGATCCAGTTCGCCCGCCCGTACATCTACACCACCAGCCAACCGCCGGCGCTGGCCTGCGCAACCTTGAAAAGTCTGGAACTGCTGCGCAGCGAACACTGGCGTCGCGAGCATTTGCAGACGCTGATCCGCCAGTTCCGCCACGGCGCCGAACAGATCGGCCTGGAACTGATGGAGAGCTTCACGCCGATTCAGCCGATCCTGATCGGCGATGCCGGTCGCGCCGTGCGTCTGTCGCAGATGCTGCGTGAGCGTGGGCTGATGGTCACCGCAATCCGCCCGCCGACCGTGCCTGCCGGCAGCGCGCGGTTGCGGGTGACGCTGACCGCCGCCCACAGCGAGGCGCAGGTGCAGCTATTGTTAGAAGGACTGGCCGATTGCTTTGCGCAACTCAAGTCGGAGCCAAGCCATGCGTGATCGCCTGATTCTGCTACCGGGTTGGGGCCTCGGCGTTTCGCCGCTGGAGCCGCTGGCCGCTGCGTTGCGCGGACTCAACGAACATCTGCAGGTCGATATCGAGCCGTTGCCGGAGCTGGACTCCAGCGATCTGAACGACTGGCTCGACGAGCTCGATGAGCGCATCCCCGAAGATGCCTGGCTCGGCGGCTGGTCGCTGGGTGGCATGCTCGCTTCCGAGCTGGCGGCGCGGCGTGGCGAACATTGCTGCGGCTTGCTGACCCTGGCGAGCAATCCTTCGTTTGTCGCCCATGAACAATGGCCGAGCGCGATGCCCGGCGAGACCTTGGATGCGTTTCTGGCCGGCTGCAGCGCCGATCCGCGCACGACCCTCAAGCGATTCTCGCTGCTGTGCGCCCAGGGCGCGCAAGACGCGCGCGGCTTGTCGCGGCTGTTGCTCGGCGGCGCGCCGAACACTTCGTCGGCCGCTTTGATGGCCGGTCTGGAATTGTTGGCGCAGATCGATACACGCGAAGCCTTGCAGGCATTTCGCGGCCCGCAACTGCATTTGTTTGGCGGGCTGGACGGGCTGGTGCCGGCGGAGGCCGCGGGCGAGTTGTTCGCGTTGCTGGCGGATGTCGAGGTCGGTCTGATCGAGCAGGCCAGCCATGCGTTTCTTCTGGAAGACCCCCACGGTGTGGCGGGTGCGATCCAGGCGTTTTTGAGTGAGTGCGGTGATGACTGATTTGTCTGTTGCGGCGTTGCCCGGCGGCTTGCCTGACAAGCGCCAGGTCGCAGCTTCTTTTTCTCGCGCAGCGGCCAGCTATGACAGCGTCGCCGAGTTGCAGCGCGATGTCGGTACGCAGTTGATGAATCGCTTGCCGGTGGATTTTCTGCCGTCACGCTGGCTGGATCTCGGCTGCGGCACCGGGTATTTCACCCGGGCGCTGGCCGAGCGATTTGGTGAGGGGCTGGCGCTGGATATCGCCGAGGGCATGCTCAATCACGCGCGGCCGTTGGGTGGGGCCATGCACTTTATTGCTGGCGATGCCGAACGTTTGCCGTTACAGGATTCGACCTGCGATCTGATCTTCTCCAGCCTCGCCGTGCAGTGGTGCGCGGACTTCGAAGCGGTGCTCGGCGAAGCGTTTCGGGTGCTGAAACCGGGGGGGATTTTCGCGTTTGCTAGTCTTTGTGTAGGGACGCTGTACGAATTGCGAGACAGCTGGCGTCAGGTCGATGGTCTGGTGCACGTCAACCGCTTCCGCGAATTCGCCCGCTATGAGCAATTGTGCGCGGCCAGTGGTTTGCGCGGTGTTTGTCTGGAGAACCGGCCGCATGTGCTGCATTACCCGGATGTGCGCAGCCTGACCCACGAACTCAAGGCACTGGGCGCGCATAACCTGAACCCTGGCCGGCCGGGTGGATTGACCGGGCGGGCGCGGATTCTGGGGCTGGTCGAGGCTTACGAGCAGTTCCGTCAGCCTCAAGGGCTGCCAGCGACCTATCAGGTGGTCTACGCCGTGTTGGAGAAACCCTTATGAGCGCAGCCTATTTCATCACCGGAACCGACACTGACGTCGGCAAGACCACCGTCGCCGCCGGGTTGCTGCACGCTGCGCGCTCGGCGGGGCTGAGTACGGCGGCGGGCAAACCGGTGGCGTCCGGTTGTGTGGTGACGCCCAGAGGTTTGCGCAATTCCGATGCGCTGGCGTTGCAGGCCGAATGCTCGTTGCCGCTGACCTATCAACAGGTCAACCCGGTGGCGTTTGAGCCGGCCATCGCGCCGCATCTGGCAGCGCGCGAAGCGGGCGTGGCACTGACCGTGCAATCGTTGCTGGCGCCGATGCGCGAGATTCTGGCCATGAACGCCGACTTCACGTTGATCGAAGGCGCGGGCGGCTGGCGGGTGCCGTTGGCGGATCAGGACAATCTGTCGGATCTGGCGATTGCGCTGAAGCTGCCGGTGATTCTGGTGGTCGGCGTGCGCCTGGGTTGCATCAGCCATGCGTTGCTGACTGCCGAGGCGATTGCCCGGGACGGGCTGCAACTGGCGGGATGGGTGGCGAACATCATTGATCCGAAGACGTCGCGGCTGGAAGAAAATCTCGCGACACTGGCCGAGCGGATTCCGGCACCGTGCCTGGGGCGGGTGCCGAAGCTCAAGGCGGTCAGCGCCGAAGCGGTCGCCGATCACTTGCAACTGGATCTGCTCGACTGATTTTGGCTATGACAAGGCACTGTGCCATTAGTGTTTTTGACGGGTGTTTTTCTGACGCCTCTGGTTCAATGGCACCCATTGATCCTTCCCAAGGATGAGAGCTCCCATGGAAATCTCCGGAAACACAGCTTTTTATGCAGGTCTGAGCACCATCCAGACCGGGCAGAACCGCGTCGATCAGGCCGCCAGCCAGATCGCCAGCAGCACCATCGAGCGTTCGGTTACCAGCCAGTCTTCGGAAGTACAGGTCGATCGTCTGCGTTCCGTGGATCGCGCCCAGCAATCGGACCTGGCGAGCAACATGGTCGAAATGGCCCAAGGCAAGTTTCAGGCGGAACTGGGCGTGAAAGTCGCCAAGGCTTCCGATGAAATGCTCGGTACGATCATCGATACGTTTGCCTGATCGTTTGACTTGGCGACATATCGATATCCCTTCATGCTTAAGTTCAATAGCTGCGCCCATTGAGCGTACGAGCGTGGCAGAAAAAGGTATCAGGCGCCCAAGCGGCCCCATATTCTTGGAAAGCGAGTGCTGTGATTATTCCCGGAACTCCCTGAAATGATAACTCGCCCTCCCGGTTGGATCGTCACATCAGTACAGGTACCGATACTGTATCCGCTCCAGAAATTCTCTCTTACTCCGTTTTTGCTAATCCGCTCGTAAACTTCCATTAACGTGCCTGCGAGGTTACCGCTGCCCACGGCCACGATTTTGCCATTCGGATCTATCCCGATCGAGTAAAAGTCCATGGCATCCATTGAGCCAGAAATTAGCAGAGGTACCCCCTTATTGAAGTTTTCATCAATGCTGCCGTCTTTTTCGAGTCTGGCAAGTAGACCCCTGTTGTTCCCGTCAGAGCCCTTCGCATAGCCGGCGATGATGATTTTGTCATCATCCTGGATAGCAACCCGAGAGACGATATCGGCCCAGACAAGCTCCTGAATCTGCGATTCGGTTCCTCGTTCGCCGGCCACTACGACATCGGTATAGCCTGCCTGGCCAAAGGTATAGTCCAGAATGCCCTCATCCGTGTAACGAGCCACGGTGCGTGTCCTCTGTTGTTGATCGACGTATCTCCAGCTACCTGCCACGATAATGCTGCCATTGCCTTGGATCTGGACATTGTTGGCATAACTGTCGAGTCCGTGGAGCCTGATATCGATGAATCCGCTGCCACCGCCAAAACTCTTGTCAGTCTCGCCATCAGCTTGCAGACAAAAAAGCCTGCTCAAAGGGCCTGACGGAAGTGTGTAGGTCGCTGCAATAAGTATCTTCTGACCTTTTTGCAGGCAGCCATCTGCAAACTTGTAGGGTGACCGTGAAGGGGTTGCACCTTCTGGACCAGTAGTAATGACTCTGCGGCCGAACACCAAATCGGGACTACCGCTGGGGTTGAAAAGGGTGACAGCGGGTCTCACGGCGTCGGCTTTCAGCGACTCCCCGATGACCAGAATTTTTCCATCTTCCTGGAGCAATACACGCTGCGGCGTGGATTGGTCGCCATCTTCGAAGTTCCAGGTCCTCTCCTCGAATGAGTCATCTTTAGTGCCGTCGACGAGGTAACGCGACAGGCGAAACCGGTCGCTGATATGTGAGACAACAACCAGTTTGCCGTCTTTATCGGAGATGGTTGAGTTTGCTGTACCTCTTTCGTCGATCTCGATGCGGCCTTCGGTTCCGAAGGTAAGGTCGAGATTACCGGGAGCGTGAGTGTGATTGTTATCACCAGCCTTGATTTCCATTTTGTTCTCCTACTGAAAGATTTCCTCAGGCCACCATGTCTAGAGAGGTGTCCGCGATAGTCAGTACACAGGTTTTGGAACGATTTTTATCCTGTAAAAACTGACAGTCCGACATTCTTTCGGAGCCAATAAATATGCTTTTGAGGCCGATGGCGGGTAGTTTCATCCGGACGAAGGCTTTACGCCTGACGAACGGCAAAAGGGCGACGCTTGACAAGATTTCGGCGTAAACGTATGTTTCAAACAACTGTTTGACCGTCACAACAAATCAACGCGGTCTTTCATTCCCGGTTACATCAGCAGAGGTTTATCGCTATGCCTGACTACAAGGCCCCCTTGCGTGATATTCGCTTCGTTCGTGACGAACTGCTCGGCTACGAAGCGCACTATCAGAGCCTTCCAGCGTGCGCAGAGGCAACGCCGGACATGGTTGACGCCATTCTCGAAGAGGGCGCCAAGTTTTGTGAGCAGGTGCTGGCACCGCTGAACCGCGTGGGTGACACCGAAGGCTGCACCTGGAGCGAGTCGGGCGTGAAAACCCCGACCGGTTTCAAAGAGGCCTACAAGCAATTCGTGGAAGGCGGCTGGCCGAGCCTGGCCCATGACGTCGAGCACGGCGGTCAGGGCCTGCCTGAGTCGCTGGGTCTGGCAGTCAGCGAGATGGTCGGCGAAGCCAACTGGTCGTGGGGCATGTACCCGGGCCTGTCGCACGGCGCGATGAACACGATCTCCGAGCACGGTACTCCAGAGCAGCAAGAAGCCTATCTGACCAAACTGGTCTCCGGCGAATGGACCGGCACCATGTGCCTGACCGAACCGCACTGTGGCACCGACCTGGGCATGCTGCGCACCAAGGCCGAACCTCAGGCCGACGGTTCCTACAAAGTTTCCGGCACCAAGATCTTTATCTCGGCCGGTGAACACGACATGGCCGATAACATCGTCCACATCGTGCTGGCCCGCCTGCCGGACGCACCGGCCGGCACCAAGGGCATCTCGCTGTTCATCGTTCCCAAGTTCCTGCCGAACGCCGACGGCACCGTCGGTGCACGCAACGCCGTGACCTGCGGTTCGATCGAACACAAGATGGGCATCCACGGCAACGCGACCTGCGTGATGAACTTCGACGGCGCGACCGGTTTCCTGATCGGCCCGGCGAACAAAGGCCTGAACTGCATGTTCACCTTCATGAACACCGCACGTCTGGGTACCGCGCTGCAAGGTCTGGCTCACGCCGAAATCGGCTTCCAGGGCGGCCTGAAATACGCTCGCGATCGCCTGCAAATGCGTTCCCTGACTGGCCCGAAAGCGCCGGACAAGGCCGCTGACCCGATCATCGTTCACCCAGACGTACGCCGCATGCTGTTGACCATGAAGGCATTCGCCGAAGGCAACCGTGCGATGGTGTACTTCACGGCCAAACAGGTCGACATCGTCAAATACGGCGTGGACGAAGAAGAGAAGAAGAAAGCCGACGCACTGCTGGCCTTCATGACTCCGATCGCCAAAGCGTTCATGACCGAAGTCGGTTTCGAATCCGCCAACCACGGCGTGCAGATCTACGGTGGCCACGGCTTCATCGCCGAGTGGGGCATGGAGCAGAACGTTCGCGACAGCCGCATCTCGATGCTGTACGAAGGCACCACCGGCATCCAGGCACTCGACCTGCTGGGCCGTAAAGTGCTGATGACTCAAGGCGAGGCTCTCAAAGGCTTCACCAAGATCGTCCACAAGTTCTGCCAGAACAACGAAGGCAACGAAGCCGTCAAAGAATTCGTCGCACCGCTGGCTGCACTGAACAAAGAGTGGGGCGAGCTGACCATGAAGGTCGGTATGGCCGCCATGAAAGATCGCGAAGAAGTCGGCGCGGCCTCCGTGGACTACCTGATGTACTCCGGTTACGCCTGCCTGGCCTATTTCTGGGCTGACATGGCGCGTCTGGCCGCTGAAAAACTGGCTGCCGGCACCACCGACGAGGCGTTCTACACCGCCAAGCTGCAAACCGCGCGCTTCTACTTCCAGCGCATCCTGCCGCGTACCCGTACGCACGTGGCCACCATGCTGTCGGGCGCCAACAACCTGATGGACATGAAAGAAGAAGATTTCGCACTGGGCTACTAAGCCTTAACGCGGTCCTTCAAAAAACCGCTGCTCCCTCGGGGGCAGCGGTTTTTTTGTGCCCGGATTTCCCCAATCCCGGGGCTGATTCCCCAGCATTGATGAAGCCACTCCTTAGCCGAACCCCCTGCGCTTATTGATTCAAAATGTTTCCAGAAGAGTGGCCAATTAATTGCACTGCCCGATTTACCGGTGCTAACCAGAACTGCCTGCTCAAAGAAGCAAGACGCCCGGCACTTAACAACAACAGTCAGGGTGAAGCCTATGAACATCAGTCGACTCGCTCGTTTGACCTTCTGGTTACCCGTTGCGCTGGCAGTCCACAGCGCATGGGCTGCCGACCCCGCCGTGGTCGATCCTCCCGTGCCGGAGGTGCCTTCGTTGCAATCGTTGCGCGGGATGGTGCCCCCCGATCCGTCCGGGACCGAAGGCGGACGCAAGGTCGACCTTATGACCGACTACGTGCTCAACCGTCAGGCTGCGATCCTGCTGGGCAAGGCGTTGTTCTGGGACATGGAGATCGGCAGTGATGGCTCCACGGCCTGCGCGTCCTGCCACTACCACGCCGGCGTCGACCACCGCATCACCAACCAGCTCAACCCCGGCCAGGCGCACACCAACGCCAACGTCGCGTCGATCTTCAACAAACCGTTTGTGGCGTCGGACATTCCCGGTGACGTGGCGTCCTACGCGACCTTGTCCGGCGGCAAGGGCGGCCCGAACTACACGCTGAAGAAAACCGACTTCCCGACCCACGTGCTGAGCAATCCCCTGGAGCGCAACTCGCCCATCGTGTACTCGACGGACGATGTGGTCGGCTCGCAAGGCGTGTTTGACGCCAACTTCGTCAAACCCAATCAGGCGCGTTTCGACAAATGTACTCAGCAGCCGGACGGTATTTTCCAGGTCGGTGGCATCAACGTACGTCGCAGCACCGGACGCAACGCGCCGTCGGTAATCAACGCCGCGTTCAACGTGCGCAACTTCTGGGACGGTCGGGCCAACAACGTGTTCAACGGCTTCTCGCCGTTCGGCAATCGCGACCCGGATGCCGGGATCTACGTGACCAGCGAACGCAGCACGGTCGCCACCAAAGTGCGGCTGGCGCTCAATGACGCGTCAGCTGCCTCGCAAGCCGTCGGTCCGCCCGGCAGTCCGGTGGAAATGTCCTGCGGTGGCCGTACGTTTGCCGACATTGGCCGCAGGATGCTCGACACGTTGATGCTCAAGCAGCAGCGGATCTCGTCCACGGATTCGGTACTGGCTCCGGTGTCCGGCGCACGGCGGCCGACCTATCGCGAGCTGATCAAGAACGCCTTCCAGCCCCGGCTGTGGAATGCCACGCAAAACGTTCTGGTGGGCGGTGCGCCGTACACCCAGATGGAGGCCAACTTCCCGCTGTTCTTCGGCCTGGCGATCCAGATGTATGAGGCCACGCTGGTGTCCGATCAGGCGCCGATCGATGCCTATTTGCAAGGCGATCACACGGCAATGAACGCGCAACAGGTCGAGGGCATGAACCTGTTTCTCGGCAAGGGCAAATGCGTCAATTGCCACGGCGGTCCGGAGCTGACCAACGCCGCCAGCCGCCTGCTTATGCATCCGCGTGAACGCATCGAGCGGATGGTGATGGCCGACAACCTGACCACTCTTTACGACAACGGCTTCTACAACACCGGTGTGCGCCCGACCTCGGAAGACCTGGCCCTCGGCGGCGCGGATGCCTGGGGCAATCCATGGTCGTTCACCCGGCAGTACAACAGTGTGTTGCAGGGCGGCCGCTCGGTCGATCCGCTGGACGTCGATGTCTGCACGTTCGAAGCGCCATTGAGTGCGGCGATTCCGTGCGATGCGACGCTCAAGCCGAACGTCGGTTTCCGCGATTCGGTCGACGGCGCGTTCAAGACGCCGACCCTGCGCAACATCGCCCTGACCGGCCCGTACTTCCACAACGGCAGTCGCTCGACGCTCAAACAGGTGATGGAGTTCTACAACCGTGGCGGTGACCGGCGCGGCGAGGATGCCAACAACACCAGCGGCTTCGAGCATCCGGCGGTGAACCAGCACAACACCTCCAACCTCGACCCGGACATGACGGCGCTGAACCTGACGCCCGATGAAATCGACGCGCTGGTGAAATTCATGGAGGTCGGCCTGACCGATCCGCGCGTGGCCTGGGAGCGCGCACCGTTCGATCATCCGTCGCTGGTGATCCCGCAGGGCCATATCGGCGACGAGAATACCGTCACTCAACGCCCGGCCAGTCCGAAAGTCACGACCCGTCAGGCGATGGACGCATCGCTCTATCTCAAGCCTTACGGTGCTGAAGGCCGGCCAGCGGCAGAGGGGCCATTGCAGCCGTTCTACAACGATCTCTGAGCAGAAAAACACACCATGGCCATCAAGAATGATGGCCATGATGGCCGTCTAGAAGCCATGGCGCAAAAAACCTTACTGAATCCCTCAGCAACCGCCGATTTCGGCCGTTAAAGAGACAGCCTGTGATCTGGATCACATTATGTGTGCTTAACTGGCCACATTGCAGGCACAATGCCATCTCTTTGCCATGACGGGTCGGAGCTTTTACCCTTGCCGCGTTCTTCCGCTGTACGTTTCAGTCATTTCCTGCCTTCACTGCTGTTGTTGCTCGCGGGGTTGGCGGCTGCGTACGTCAAAGACCTCAACGTGTTCTTCACCTCGCTGTTTAACGTGTTGCCGACCTTGGTGCTGCTGTTGGGCGGTTCGTACTGTGCGGTTTACCGACGCCAGCGCGAGCTGTTTCTGATGGTCACGGTGTACATCGCCTACTTCCTGCTCGACACCCAGACCGACTATTACCGCGACAACGGCAAGGTGCGCGAAGACGCGGCTGTGGTGTTCCATCTGGTCTGTCTGCTGTTGCCCTTGCTGTTCGGTCTGTTCGCCGCGTGGCAGGAACGCACGCACCTGTTTCAGGACATGGTCGCGCGCTTCGCCGTGCTGCTGGCCTTTGGCAGCGTGGCGCTGGGGCTTGAGCAAAGCTACCCGCAGGCCTTGCTGATGTGGCTTTCCGAGATCCGCTGGCCGGCGCTGCATGGCGCATGGATGAGCCTGATTCAGTTGTCGTATCCGGTGTTCATCTCGGCGTTTCTGCTGCTGGCCTGGCAATACTGGCGCAACCCGCGGCCGCTGCACGCGGCGCAACTGGTGGGGTTGCTCGGGGTGTTCTGGATGCTGCCGAAAACCTTCATCCTGCCGTTCACCCTGAACATCATGTGCAGCCAGGTGATGCTGATGATTGCGGCGGCGGTGGCGCACGAGGCTTATCAAATGGCCTTCCGCGACGAGCTCACCGGCCTGCCCGGCCGCCGCGCACTCAACGAGCGCATGCAGCGTCTGGGGCGCAACTATGTGCTGGCGATGAGCGACGTCGATCACTTCAAGAAATTCAACGACACCCACGGTCACGACGTGGGGGATCAGGTCTTGCGCCTGGTCGCCAGCAAACTGTCCAAAATCAGCGGCGGCGGTAGGGCGTATCGCTACGGCGGTGAGGAATTCGCCCTGGTGTTTGCGGGCAAAACCCTTGAAGAGTGCATGCCGCATCTGGAAGTCATCCGCGAGTCGATTGCGTCTTACAACATTCAGCTGCGCAATCAGGAAAGCCGCCCGCAGGATGATCAGCAGGGCCGTCAGCGTCGTTCGGGTTCGGGCGCGTCCAGTGTGTCGGTCACGGTCAGCATCGGCGTGGCCGAACGTCTGGAACAGCGCACCCCGGAAGAAGTGCTGAAATCCGCTGACCAGGCGCTCTACAGCGCCAAGGGCGCGGGGCGAAACTGTGTAATGGCGTTCGGTCAGAACCGCCGTGGCGCGGTGCGCATGGACAATGCCGCAGGTTGAGTGATGACGGCGCATTCAGCGTCTGGACAGTGATTGTGGGGCAGGTTGGCCGGCAGTAGGTTGAAGCAATCTGCTGAAGGAGAAGCCACCATGCCCGAATACAAAGCTCCCCTGCGCGACATGCGCTTTCTGATCGACCACGTCTTTGACTTCCACACTCAGTACGCGGCCCTCGGCGCCCACGACGCCAGCCCGGACATGATCAACGCGATCCTCGACGAGGGCGCGAAGTTCTGTGAGAACGTTCTGGCACCGCTCAATCGCAGCGGCGACGAAGAGGGCTGCCATTTCGACAATGGTGTAGTGACAACGCCTACAGGCTTCAAGCAAGCCTTCGCACAATACGTGGAAGGTGGCTGGCACGGTCTGGCGGCAGATCCGACCTACGGTGGCCAGGGCCTGCCAAGTTCGCTGGGGCTGGTGATCAGCGAAATGGTCGCCTCCAGCAATACCTCGTGGGGCATGTACCCGGGCCTGACTCATGGCGCCATGTCGGCGATTCACGCCCACGGCACCGAAGAACAGAAAAACACCTATCTGCGCAAACTTACTGCGGGCCAGTGGACCGGCACCATGTGCCTGACGGAAGCCCATTGCGGCACCGATCTGGGCATCATCAAGACCCGCGCGGTGCCTCAGGCCGACGGCAGTTATGCAGTGACCGGCAGCAAGATTTTCATCTCCGCCGGCGAGCACGACATGAGCGACAACATCATTCATCTGGTGCTGGCCAAACTGCCGGACGCACCGGCCGGGACCAAGGGGATTTCGCTGTTCATCGTGCCGAAATTTCTCCCGGACGCATCCGGTGAGGTGGGCGAGCGCAACGGTGTTTCCTGTGGCTCGATCGAGCACAAGATGGGCATCAAGGCCTCGGCCACCTGCGTGTTGAACTTCGACGACGCCAAAGGCTTCCTGATCGGCGAGCCGAACAAAGGCCTGAATTGCATGTTCACCATGATGAACCATGCACGTCTGGGCACCGGAATGCAGGGCCTGTGTCTGGGCGAAGCGAGTTTTCAGGGCGCAATCAAATACGCCAACGACCGCTTGCAGATGCGTGCCTTGACCGGCGCCAAAGCTCCGGACAAACCGGCCGACCCGATCATCGTCCACCCGGACGTGCGACGCATGCTGCTGACCATGAAAGCCTTCAACGAAGGCAACCGCGCGCTGACCTATTTCACCGCGCAAATGCTCGATGTCGCGCACCTGAGCCCGGACGCCGAGGCGCGTCAGGAGGCCGAAGACTTGTTGGCGTTCCTGACCCCGATCTGCAAGGCGTTCATGACCGACACCGGCCTGGAAGTGACCAACCACGGCATGCAGGTGTTCGGCGGCCACGGATTTATCCGCGAGTGGGGCATGGAGCAACTGGTTCGCGATTGCCGGATCGCGCCGATCTACGAAGGCACCAACGGTATTCAGGCGCTGGATCTGTTGGGGCGCAAAGTGCTGGGCAGCCAGGGCAAGCTGCTGCGTAACTTCACCAAAATCGTCCACAAGTTTTGCGCGGCCAACGCCGGGCATGCGCAACTGGGTGAGTTTGTCGCGCAGCTCGATGGTCTCAACCAGCAGTGGGGCGAGCTGACCATGAAGGTCGGCATGGCGGCGATGAAGAACCCGGATGAAGTCGGCGCCGCGTCGGTGGATTACCTGATGTACAGCGGTTACATCGTTCTCGGCTATCTGTGGCTGCGCATGGCGCTGGTCGCTCAGGCGCAGCTGGAGACGGGCGAGGGGGATGGCGATTTCTGCCAGGGCAAACTGGCGACGTGCGAGTTTTACTTCAAGCGTCTGTTGCCGCGCACCGCGGCACATCGTTCGGCGATCGAGGCGGGCAGCGATTGCCTGATGAAGCTGCCGGCCCAGTTGTTCGCGCTGTAACGCGTGCCTGTTAAACAAAAGAGCCCGCTGATTGCGGGCTTCTTTATGGTGAGTGGCTGGTGACTAAAAATAACAAAACAGTCACTGCCTGACCCTATGTGTCGCAAAAGTTGTTGGGTTACACTCCAGCTCAACGAAAACATCCTTCCACGAATCACCTGTTTAGATCTTTGCGAGGTTTGCCATGGCTGACTACAAAGCGCCGCTGCGCGATATGCGCTTCGTCCTCAATGAAGTGTTCGAAGTCGCCAAACTCTGGGCGGAACTGCCGGCACTGGCCGAAACAGTGGACGCGGAAACCGTCGAAGCCATTCTCGAAGAGGCCGGCAAGGTCACCAGCAAAAGCATCGCGCCCCTGAGCCGTGCCGCCGACGAAGAAGGCTGCCACTGGGCCGACGGTGCCGTCACCACGCCGGCCGGTTTCCCACAGGCCTACCAGACTTATGCCGAAGGCGGCTGGGTCGGTGTTGGCGGTGATCCGGCCTACGGCGGCATGGGCATGCCAAAAGCCGTATCGGCCCAGGTCGAAGAGATGGTCAACTCCGCCAGCCTGGCCTTCGGTCTGTATCCGATGCTGACCGCCGGCGCCTGCCTGTCGATCAACGCCCACGCCAGCGAAGAACTGAAAGCCGCTTACCTGCCGAACATGTACGCCGGTGTCTGGGCCGGTTCCATGTGCCTGACCGAGCCGCACGCCGGCACCGACCTGGGCATCATTCGCACCAAGGCCGAACCTCAGGCCGACGGTTCCTACAAGGTCAGCGGCACCAAGATCTTCATCACCGGCGGTGAGCATGACCTGACCGAAAACATCATCCACCTGGTGCTGGCCAAACTGCCGGACGCACCGGCGGGGCCGAAAGGCATTTCGCTGTTCCTGGTGCCGAAGTTCATGGTCAATGCCGATGGCAGCCTGGGCGCGCGCAACCCGGCGAACTGCGGTTCGATCGAACACAAGATGGGCATCCAGGCCTCTGCCACCTGTGTGATGAACTTCGACGAAGCCGTGGGTTACCTGGTCGGCGAGCCGAACAAGGGCCTGGCGGCGATGTTTACCATGATGAACTACGAGCGTCTGGGCGTCGGTATCCAGGGCCTGGCCACCGGCGAGCGCTCGTACCAGAACGCCATCGAATACGCCCGCGACCGCCTGCAAAGCCGTTCGCCGACCGGCGCGCAGAACAAGGACAAGGTCGCCGACCCGATCATCGTTCACCCGGACGTGCGTCGCATGTTGCTGACCATGAAAGCCTCGAACGAAGGCGGCCGTGCGTTCTCCACTTACGTGGCGATGCAGCTCGACACCGCCAAGTTCAGCGAAGACGCCGCGACCCGCAAGCGTGCGGAAGATCTGGTGGCCTTGCTGACGCCAGTGGCCAAGGCGTTCCTGACCGATCTGGGTCTGGAAACCACCGTCCACGGTCAGCAAATCTTCGGCGGCCACGGCTACATCCGCGAGTGGGGCCAGGAGCAACTGGTGCGGGATGTGCGCATCACGCAGATCTACGAAGGCACCAACGGCATTCAGGCGCTGGACCTGGTGGGTCGCAAGATCGTCGGCAGCGGCGGCGCGTTCTACAAACTGTTCGCCGACGAGATCCGCCATTTCACTGCAACCGCCAATGCCGATCTGGGCGAGTTCACCAAGCCGCTGAATGACGCTGTCGACACCCTCGACGAGCTGACCTCGTGGCTGCTGGACCGGGCGAAAACCAACCCGAACGAAATCGGTGCGGCATCGGTCGAGTATCTGCAAGCGTTCGGCTACACCGCTTACGCGTACATGTGGGCGCTGATGGCCAAGGCATCGCTGGGCAAAGAAGCGCAGGACGATTTCTACGCGAGCAAACTCGGCACGGCACGGTTCTATTTCGCCCGTCTGCTGCCGCGGATTCACTCGCTGAGCGCGTCGGTCAAGGCCGGCAGCGAGTCGCTGTTCCTGCTGGACGCTGCGCAGTTCTGATGATGTAACGTCATGTAAGCGATCTCTTACATGACGTGCTGCTGTTCTCCCATAGGCGTAGATTGGATCCAGAGCTAATCTACTTTCCATGGACGTCGCGCAGGAAGCGCAAAGCAACAACACGGACACGTAGGATTCTGCCAGGGTGGCGGAGTGAAATGGATGTCAGGGAAACAGTCTGCAAAGCCCCGCTTCGGCGGGGTTTTCTTATGCCCGCAGAAAAGTTTTCAGCTCAGCGCGTCCAGCGGTGGTGCACCTTTCAGCGGTTTGTCCTCACGCTGCATCACCTCTTCCAGCAACGTTCGCAGCAAGGCCAATGGCGCTTGCTGGCGCTGCACATCGCGACACACCAGCCCGACCTTCAACGGTACACGCGGCTCACTCAACGGTTTCCACAACAGATCCTGATCGTCGTACTCCTTTTGCGAACGACCGGGTAGCACCGTCGCCAGACGCGTATGCGGCAGGCTGTCTAGAATCCCCACCATATTGTTCAATTCGGCCTGCACTTGCGGGCGTCGTCCGAGGCTGGCCAATTGCGCCTGCCAGATCTGACGGATCTGAAATTCTTCGCCCAATAGCAACATCGGCAATTCGGCCGCCTGACTCATCGAGACTTTCTTGAATTCCCGCAGCGGATGATCCGCCGGGATGACCAGCGTCAGTTCATCTTCGTACAGCATCACGCCGTGCAGACCGGGTTGGCGTGGCGGCAAATAGCTGATGCCGATATCCAGTGAGCCGTTGAGCAGGCGCCGCTCGATCTCAAGCCCGGTCAATTCATAAATCTGTACCACCAGATGCGGCTGGGCCTTGCGCACTCGCTCGAGCATTTGCGGCACCAGGCTGGTGTGCACGGTCTGTAGCACGCCTATCGCCAATGTGCGCAGTGCCTGACCCTTGAAGTTGCCCAGCGCCTCGCGCGCCCGCTGCATGCCGTCGAGCAGCGGCAGGGCGTGGTTGTACAAGGTATGGGCGGCGAGGGTCGGCAACAGGCGTTTGCTGCTGCGTTCGAACAGGGTGACGTCGAGGTTTTGTTCCAGGTGGCGAATCTGCTGGGACAGCGCGGGCTGAGAGATCGACAGGCGCTCGGCGGCGCGTCCGACATGCCCTTCTTCGTAGACCGCGACGAAATAACGCAGTTGTTTGAAATCCATAAGTAACACTTATCGAAAATGCTGAGAAATCGAAATGGCTCGACGCCGTGAACCGGCCTAGTCTAACCGCATTCACAAGGCTTACAGGGCCGGAAAGCGCCATGACCAGCGTTTGTTTCGAAAGTCTTTACATAGGCAGTTCAAAAAACCTCGAGCGAGGTTTTTTTCAATGAATCTGTTCAGTTTGCGGCGCCAGACGCCGAGCCTAGATGACCTGGCTTTTGAAACCCAAGAATCGAACGTCGCTGATGGCCTGAATGCCGAGCGTCTGATGCCCAGTGTCGAGCGCCCGCGGCAGGTATTCGTTCGCGGCCAGGGCTCCTGGCTATGGGACAGCTATGACCGCGCCTACCTGGACTTTTCCCAGGCCGGCGGCGCCAACAGCCTCGGCCACAGCCCTTCGGCGCTGGTCAAGGCCATCGCCAGCCAGGCCCAGGCCCTGATCAATCCCGGTTTCAATCTGCACAACCGCGGCATGCTCAGCCTTGCCGAGCGCCTGTGTGCCAGCACTGCCAGCGATCAGGCGTACCTGCTCAACAGCGGCAGTGAGGCCTGTGAAGCGGCGATCAAACTGGCGCGCAAATGGGGTCAACTGCATCGCGGTGGCGCTTCGCGGATCATTGTCGCCAGACAAGGCTGTCACGGACGTAGTCTGGCGACGATTTCGGCGTCGGACAGTTGCAACCTGCACAACCGCTTCGCGCCGCTGCTGCCGGGTTTCGATCTGGTGCCATTCAATGACCTGCCGGCGCTGCACGCAGCTGTTGATGCGCAGACTGTGGCAATCATGCTTGAACCGATCCAGAGCGATGCCGGAGTAATCCCGGCGACCGAGCATTACCTCAAGGGTGTCGAACGTCTGTGCCGGGAGCTGGGGATTCTGCTGATTCTCGACGAGGTGCAGACCGGTATCGGCCGCTGCGGCACCTTGCTCGCCGAACAGTCCTACGGGGTGCGCGCCGATATCGTCGTGCTCGGCAAAGGCCTCGGCGGTGGCGTGCCGTTGGCCGCGTTGCTGGCGCGAGGCAAGGCCTGCTGTTTCGAACCCGGCGAATTGGGCGGTACGCATCACGGCAACGCGCTGATGACCGCCGCTGGCCTGGTGGTGCTCGACAGCGTGCAGGACCGCGCCTTCCTCGAACAGATCCGGGACAACGGCCAGCATCTGCGCGAAGGGCTCGCCCGTCTGGCCCATCGTTATGAACATGGCGAGTTGCGCGGGCAAGGGCTGTTCTGGGGACTGACCCTGTCGGAAGACTCCGCCGAGGCCGTCGTCAAAGCAGCGCTTCACGAAGGCTTGCTGCTCAACGCCCCGCAAGCCGACTGCCTGCGCTTCACCCCGGCGCTCAACGTCAGCAAGGCCAACATCGACGAAATGCTCCTGCGTCTGGCCCGCGCTTTCTCCCGGGTCCGCACCGCGCAATTGCAATGCCGCAAGGGAATTGCCGTCTGAGCTGAAGTTTCCCACCCGAATTCAAGAACCGTCTCGCGGTATAACGCACGCCCCACGCCTGATTCTTTTGGCGTGGGGCGTTTTTTTGTGGCCGGATTTTTCCATTGCGGTTTATTGCTTGAGGGACCGCCGCTGCAGTGTTTATTTAGCCGGCTTAGGCAAGGATTGCCGAAGCCGGCAGAACACCCTCGTCGAAAGACAGGCTTTGTAATCTATACCACTGAGTGGTATGTTTTTTTGGAAGGGATACCGATGTCGTTCAGGTTGTTCAAGACAAAAGGTTTTGCGATACAGGCCAGCAAAGCATGGATCACCGACGACGAGCTTCGCGAGGCTTTTGCCGAGATGCTTGATGGGCAGGCGGACAATCTGGGAGGCGGAGTCTGGAAGAAGCGCCTGAAAGAAAATCGCTACCGTTCGATCGTTCTGGCCAAAGGCGGGCGTTACTGGATTTATCAGGTGCTGTTCGCCAAAAAGGATCGGAGCAATATCAATTCTGCAGAGTTGAAGGAGCTGCGCAAATTGGCGAAAGCCTATGCACAACTTACCGAAGAGCAGATTCAAGGCTTGTTGGTCATGAAGGCGTTTGTGGAGATAACTCATGAGTAAAAAATTCAAGAGTGACGTATTTGAATCAGTGCACGAGTCGGCCAGTGCTCTGCATGCAGTCGGCGCTATCAGCAAGGCAACGATGCGTGAGTTTGATGAGTCGTGCCTTGCAGCGGTCCCGGATGCGATTCCTGCGGAGCAGATCAAGGCGTTGCGTGAGCGCAACAATGTCAGCCAGCCAGTGTTCGCACGTTATTTGAACACCAGCGCATCGACCGTCAAACAATGGGAATCAGGGGATAAGCATCCAAGCGGAATGGCTTTGAAGCTGCTCAGCATTGTGCAGAAACACGGTCTGCAAATACTGGCTTGAGTGGTCTTGCGCACTCTGTCTGGCGATAGCACTGAACCCTGACAAACGGCACAGGTCGATTAGCTTGTATGGCTCAGGTGAGCCAACCCCCAATCAGGAGCTTCCCCATGGACTTTATCCGCATCATCATCGCCATTCTGTTGCCGCCACTGGGTGTGTTTCTGCAGGTCGGGTTCGGCGGCGCGTTCTGGCTGAACATTCTGCTGACGTTGTGCGGTTACATCCCGGGGATCGTGCACGCGGTGTACATCATCGCCAAGCGCTGAGTCTCAATCCGTCAGGCCCATCACTCGCTGGTAGAACCGCCATTCCTGCTCCAGCGCATGGGCCTGATTGGCGGCCCGGCGGAAGCCGTGACGTTCATCGGCGTAGTAATGCGCTTCGACCTCAATGCCGTTTTGCTCCAGGGCCGCGACCATGTCGCGGGTCTGTTGCGGCACGACCACGGCGTCCAGCTCACCTTGGAAGAAGATCACCGGTACGCGAATGTTGCCTGCGTGCAGCAACGGCGTGCGGGCGGTGTAGCGTTCGGCATCTTTCTCGGGATCTCCGATCAGCCAGTCCAGGTAATCGCCTTCGAACTTGTGTGTTGCGCGGGCCAGGGCCACCGGGTCGCTGACGCCGTACAGGCTGGCGCCGGCGCGAAATACCTGATGGAACGCCAGGGCACATAGCGTCGTGTAACCACCGGCGCTGCCGCCACGGATGAATGCACGATCACCGTCGATCATGTCGCGACCATTAAGGTAGGCCACGACCGCACACGCGTCCTCGACGTCCACCGCGCCCCAACTCAGATGCAGCGCCTGCCGATACTCCCGCCCATAGCCGCTGCTGCCACGGTAGTTGAGGTCGGCGACGGCGAAGCCTCGTTGTGTCCAGTACTGAATGCGCGGGTCGAGCATCGGGTAGCAGGCTGATGTCGGGCCGCCGTGGATGAACACCACCAGCGGCGGTTTCGCATCGCCATTCGTGGCCGGGTAAAAGAAACCGTGTGCTTCACCCGAACCGCTGGGGTAGCGCAGGGTTTGCGGACGGCTGATGCGCTCGGCTGGCAGCGGTGCGACACCGCCAGCCAGGACATTCACCTCATGAGATTCGCGATCAATGGCGATCACCGCTGAAGGGCTGACCGGTGAGGCGGCAATGCAGTAAACAAATTGATCATCGACAGCCAGATGACGGAAGCGGCTGTAATCACCGGTGAAGTCTTCGCCGTTGAGCGCCAGACGACCGAAACCGCCTTCGCTCCAGCTCGCCAGAAAGCTTTCGCCGGCGGGCAGCCAGGTGCAGCCGCCAAGTTGCCATGGGGCTGGAGCGTGATCGGCTTCGGCGCTGGCTAACGGTTGCAAGCCGTTTGCCGACTCGACCCACGGTTGCCAATAACCATCACGATCGGTCAGACAGCCCAGTCGGCCATTGGCATCGAAACGCGGTTGCTGGATCGACTCTTCAAGGGCTTCACCCGCCACACAGCGTGGGACGGAAAACCCGTTATCCGAGCGCTCGGCGAGCATCAGTCGGGTGGATGTCCACGGCTGATGCGGACGGCTCCACTCGATCCACGCCAGGCGCTGGCCGCCCGGGCTGATGATCGGCGACGCGTAAAAATCCGCGCCTTCAACCAGCATTTGGCGGTCGCCATTCGCCAGATCGATAGCCACCAGCCGATGGCGATCACCGTTCTCTTCAACGGCCAGCACGTGTCCGTCGGCGTAGTTCAGATCGCCATAACGACACTCGCCAGACGTCAATGCCAGGGGCTCGCCATCCAGGGTCTGGCGATACAACTGCTGATCCGCCTCGTTGACGAAAACCACCCCGTCAGGCGTCAGACAAAACGCCCCACCGCCATATTCGTACACCCGGCTGCGCACGCTGAAACCCGCAGGCGTCAGACATTTCGCCACGCCATCGCACCAATGCCAGATCCGGCACGCGGCGTCTGTCGGGCGATATTCATTCCAGAACAAACCATGGGCGCCGAGCTGCAATTCGGCGAAGTCCACGCCGGCGGCAACCGCGGCGGTGGCGCTGAAAGGCTCAGCCTTTGGCGATGAGGCGCGAGTTTCGTTCATTGCGAAAGGCCAGTTGTTCGATGGTCTGGGTGGCGTGCTCGGCTTCTTCGCGGGCCTTGAGGATCACACCGTGATGTTCGGACTTGCTGCACACCGGGTCGGCATTGCTGGCATCGCCGGTGAGCATGAAAGCCTGGCAGCGGCAGCCGCCGAAGTCCTGCTCTTTCTCGTCGCAGGAGCGGCACGGCTCGGGCATCCAGTCATAGCCGCGAAAGCGGTTGAAGCCGAAGGAGTCGTACCAGATGTGCTGCATGCTGTGGTCGCGCACATTGGGAAATTGTACCGGCAGCTGTCGGGCGCCATGACAGGGCAGGGCGGTGCCGTCCGGGGTGACTGTCAGAAACAGGCTGCCCCAGCCATTCATGCAGGCTTTCGGGCGTTCTTCGTAATAGTCCGGGGTGACGAAAATCAGCTTGCACGGATGCCCTTCGGCTTCCAGCTTGGCGCGGTATTCGTTAGTGATGCGTTCGGCGCGAACCAGTTGTTCCCTGGTCGGCAACAGGCCGACACGATTGAGCTGCGCCCAGCCGTAGAACTGGCAGGTGGCGAGTTCGACGAAATCGGCCTCCAGCGCGATGCACAGCTCGATGATGCGGTCGATCTTGTCGATGTTGTGCCGATGGGTGACGAAGTTCAGCACCATCGGATAACCGTGAGCCTTCACGGCACGGGCCATTTCCAGTTTCTGCGCGAAGGCTTTTTTCGAGCCGGCGAGCAGGTTGTTCACTTGCTCGTCGCTGGCCTGGAAACTGATCTGGATGTGATCGAGCCCGGCCTTCTTGAAGTCGCTGATCTTCTGCTCGGTCAGACCGATACCGGAGGTGATCAGGTTGGTGTAGAAGCCCAGCTGACGCGCTTCGCGGATCAGCTCGGCAAGGTCTTGGCGCACCAGCGGTTCGCCCCCGGAAAAGCCCAGTTGCGCTGCGCCCATCTCCCGCGCTTCGCGGAACACCTTGATCCACTGTTCAGTGCTCAGCTCTTTGCCCTGCTCGGCGAAGTCCAGCGGATTGGAGCAGTACGGGCATTGCAGCGGGCAACGGTAGGTCAGCTCGGCGAGCAGCCACAGCGGCAGGCCGACTTCCGGTTTGGCCGGGACTTGCACCGATGACTCAGGCAAGTTCGATCCAGTGTTGCGCACGGGCAACCTCCATGAATTGCTCGATGTCGTCACCGAGCTCGGGCACGCCGGGGAACTGTCTGTCGAGTTGGGCGATGATCGCCGCGACATCCCGTTCACCGTCGATCAGGCCGCCGATCAACGCGGCACTTTCATTGAGTTTGATCATGCCTTCCGGGTACAGCAGCACGTGGCCTTTCTGGGCCGGTTCGTACTGGAAACGGTAGCCGGGACGCCAGGTCGGGGTCTTGCTGCGGTCGAAACTCATAAGGCGATTCCTTTATGCCAGACCCGTTGATCGGTGACGCTGTGATACGGCGGGCGGTTCAGTTCGTAGGCCATGCTCATGGCATCGAGCATGCTCCAAAGGATGTCCAGTTTGAACTGGAGAATTTCCAGCATGCGCTCCTGACCTTCGCGGGTCTTATAGTGCTCCAGCGTAATCGCCAGACCATGCTCGACATCGCGCCGGGCCTGACCGAGACGGGTGCGGAAATATTCGTAGCCGGCCGGGTCGATCCACGGGTAATGCTGTGGCCAGCTGTCGAGACGCGACTGGTGGATCTGCGGCGCGAACAGTTCGGTCAAAGAGCTGCTGGCAGCTTCCTGCCAACTGGCGCGGCGGGCGAAGTTGACGTAGGCATCGACGGCGAAACGCACGCCGGGCAGCACCAGTTCCTGGGAACGCAATTGATCCGGATCGAGACCGACGGCCTGGCCCAGACGCAGCCAGGCTTCGATGCCGCCGTCCTCACCGGGCGCGCCGTCGTGGTCGAGCAGGCGCTGAATCCATTCGCGGCGGATCTCGCGATCCGGGCAGTTGGCGAGGATCGCTGCGTCTTTCAGGGGAATGTTCACCTGATAGTAGAAGCGGTTGGCGACCCAGCCCTGGATCTGCTCGCGGGTGGCCCGGCCTTCATACATCGCCACGTGATACGGGTGATGAATGTGGTAATAGGCGCCCTTGGCGCGCAGGGCCGCTTCGAATTCGGCGGGGGACAGCGGGGTGTCGGTCATTGCGGTTCTCCGGGCCATTCGTTACAGGACGATGCTCATGCCGTCATACGCCACTTCAACATTGCGCCGCACCAGTTCCGCGCGCTCCGGAGAGTCTTCGTCGAGAATCGGGTTGGTGTTGTTGATGTGGATAAGCACCTTGCGCTGCTCGGGAAGCTGCTTCAGCACTTCGAGCATGCCGCCGGGGCCGTTCTGCGCCAGGTGGCCCATTTCGCGGCCGGTGCGGGTGCCGACGCCACGACGCTGCATTTCATCGTCGTCCCACATCGTCCCGTCCACCAGCACGCAGTCGCTGCCGGCCATGATTTCCAGCAATGGCGCGTCGACCTTGCCCAAACCCGGCGCGTAGAACAATTTGCCGCCAGTGCCGAGGTCTTCGACGATCAGGCCGATGTTGTCGCCCGGATGCGGGTCGAAGCGGTGCGGCGAGTAGGGCGGTGCGGCGCTGCGCAACGGCAGCGGGGTGAAGCGCAGGTTCGGGCAGGCGGCGACGGTGAAGCTCTGGTCGAGTTCGATGCGGTTCCAGTCCAGCCCGCCGTTCCAGTGCTTGAGTATGGTGAACAGCGGAAAACCGGTGCTCAGGTCTTCGTGGACCATGTCCGTGCACCAGACCTGATGCGGGCAACCTTCGCGCAGGCTGAGCAGACCGGTGGTGTGGTCGATCTGGCTGTCCATCAGGATGATCGCGCTGATGCCGGTGTCTCGCAGGGCGCGGCCCGGCTGCATCGGGGCGAAGCTCTGAAGCTGCGCGCGGATGTCCGGCGAGGCATTGCACAGCACCCAGTTCACGCCGTCATCGGAAATCGCGATGGACGATTGGGTACGGGCCTGGGCATTCAGGCTGCCATCGCGAAAACCGGCGCAATTGACGCAGTTGCAGTTCCACTGCGGAAAACCGCCACCGGCGGCCGAACCCAGAATCTGGACGAACATGAACGCTCCATCATTTCAACGCTGAAAATAAAACGCCCCGGCGAGCCGAGGCGTTGCACTGCAGTGTTCTGCTTGAGGCAGGACTCAGCGGCTGGCGAAGTACATGGTGACTTCGAAGCCGATGCGCAGGTCGGTGTAAGCAGGTTTGGTCCAGGCCATCGGGTGACTCCTTTTTCAGGTGGGTGGGATAGCGCTATCCATAGGTATAGTCCACGGCAGCGCAGGGATGTTCCAAATAGTTAGGTGGCTATGTTACTCAAAATTTCAGGGGGTTTGCCCGTGAATCTTTGAGAAAGCTCCTTGCAGCCCCGGTAATGATCAATTTGCCGCTTGCCACGGTGCGCCCGGCGAAGGGCTGTTGGCCAGGACGTGCCAGCCGCCTTCGACGCGGATTAAACAGTGTGCGGCGGCCAGCAATGCCTCGCGGTCAAGCTGACTTATGGCATTGCGCAGTTGAATCAGGTAATCCGACGAGTGGCCAGAAAGTTTTGCCTGCCACAGAAGTTCGGCAGCCTCCTTGCCGGGCAGAATGCTGGCATCCAGGTGTACGGCGAGTATCTGGCGCTGCTCGACGAGGAAGGCGTCATCGAAGTTTTCGATCAGCGCGGGGATGCCTTCGATGAACTGTTGAACGTGATCGAGCAGTTGCGCGGGAGTGGCGGTCGGCGATTGCACGCCGAACTGCCATCCACCCTGGCCGTGTACCTGTCTGAAAGCACTGAACACCGCGTATCCCAGTTGCAATTCACCTCGTAGCCGCTGATAGAACGGCGTGTGGCACAGGTGCGCAAGGAAGCGCCACGCGGCTTCGCTGGGAATGTCCGGTCTGGCGGTCGGGCAGAACAGCAGTAATGCGTGTTCGCTGGAGTCGGTGTCGAACTGATCCCAGCGAAGTTGTGCGTGGAATGCCGGCAGGGTCGGTAATTCATTGGATGGCTTACCGGGAATGCGGCTCAGGGCCAGTCCCATGGCCGATTGGGTATCGGCATCGAGACCCAGCGCCAGACCATCCCAACGGGAAGTTGTCCACAGCTGCTTGGCATCATCGGATTGCGCAACCACGGGCAGACAACGCTCGGGCCATGCCTTGAGCAATTGACGGATCAGCATCGACGGCACTGGCGGCTCATCGCTTGGCGAGTCGGCATCGACCTGCGTCAGATATTTCAGCGCATGTTCCAGCACAACCGGCAGTGTGTCCTGCAGGCCGGTCAATTTCAGCAGCCACTGATTACCCGTAGCGCTGAAGGACAACTCCACCCCGGCCTGACGCGCGTCGTCAGACACCTCCCGCAGGCTGCGTTGCAGTTTCGCTTGCAGCTCGGCCGTGGCCGCCGCCTCCGTCTGCCAGCGCACATACACCGTACCTTCGTCACCGTTATCCGGCAGCGCCTGGCTGAATTGCATTGGCGAGCGTTCGCGGCGGCTGCGCGAACGATCCTGAGCAAACGTGCGCAGGCCTCGGTGGGCGCTGGTCTGGCCGCGGATCAGACCGGCGTTTGCCAGCGGCTCGGCTGCGCGCAGAAACGGGTTGGCAGCGGGCAGATGCCAGTGACTGCTGAAGTTATCCACAGCGCCGATTTTGCCGAGAATCACTTTGAGCGCCGTAACGGCCGCGTCGGACAGTCCGCTCTCGAGTTGTTCGCTGTCGAGTCGCGCCAGTTGCAACGCACCGCTGACCTGCTGCTGACGCTGAAGCTGTGCCGAATATTCCTCCCGCAAAGTCGGCCAGTCCTGCTGGGCTGCGAAGAAGCTCAACCAGTCGAGAAACTGCGCGCGGATGGCGTCGAGTGGACCGGATGGCGTCGTGAATTGAAGGTGCAGCAAAGCCTGCTCAGCAAATTGGTAGGGCACACAGGCCTGTAAACCTTCCGCCAGACCCTGCTGCTGCAAATGGGCGAGCAAGCCACCGGGTTTGGCGCTGTTCAACCAGTGGCAGAGAAACGCCAGCGCTTCGGCTGACGACTCCGGTAACTCCTCCAACGCAAACAGCAGATTGCCGCGATGCTCGCCGGCCTGTTGATAACTTTCCTGCGCGTTACCCATCAAGCGTACGGGGGCTGCCTGTGCAGTTTTATCCCCAGGCGTCAGCGTGGCGGCAAACTGTTCGGCCAGCGTGCGCAGCTCTTCAACACTCTGCGGCCCGACCAGGCTCAGGGTCATCTGCCCGGTGCGGTAGAACTGTTGGTGGAAGTCTTTCAATGCCTGTTGAAAGTCCGCTTGCTCCACCGGCAGGCTGTCGCGGTTTCCGGCGTGGAAACCGCGCAACGGATGTTCCGCTGACAACCCTTCGAACAGCGCTTCTTTCTGCTGAGCCGCAGCATCCTGCGTCCACGCGACAAACTCCGCCTGCAACACTTCCCGTTCCCGCAACTGATCGTCCGGATTCATACGCGGATGGGCGAGCATGTCTGACAGACGCTCCAGCCCGGCGCTGAACGACGCTGGCGGCAATTCAAAGAAGAAATCGGTGGTGCGCTCGCGGGTGCTGGCATTCACCTGGCCGCCGTGACCTTGCACGTAGGCCATCAGCCCTTGCTGTGCAGGAAATCGCTCGGTGCCGAGAAACAGCAGATGCTCAAGGAAGTGCGCCAGCCCCGGCCATGCCAACGGCACGTCATGACTGCCGGCCGCCACTCGCAACGCAGCGGCGCTGCGTTTCAGGCCGGGCACGTGACGCAGGGTCACGCGCAAGCCGTTGGCCAGGGTTTCGGTGTGGGGGCGGGGGTGAGTCGGCGCAGGCATGGGCACTTCCAGAACAGTGAAGTGCCAATGCTAGCGGATTAGCGCTTGTTGAGCGCGTCGTAAAGTTCGGGACGGCGGTCGTTGAAGTAACGGTTGGCGCTACGGGAGTCGACCATCAACTGGCGATCCAGCTCACCGACGATCAGTGCTTCATCCAATCCTGCCTGGGCGATGCGGCTGCCATCCGGCGCGGCGATGCTGCTTTGCCCGCAGTAATGGATGTCGCCCTCGTGGCCGCAATAGTTGGCGTACGCCACGTAGCACTGGTTTTCGAAAGCCCGGGAGCGCACGGAGACGTCGGCAATGAAATCGAAAGGAATCATGTTGGCTGTCGGCACCAGAATCAGTTCGGCACCTTCAAGGGCCAGGCGCCGGGCGTTTTCCGGGAACTCCAGGTCGTAGCAGATCAGGAACCCGAGCTTCCAGCCGTTGAGCTCGACGAGGGGAAACTCGCCATCGCCGGCGCTGAACATCGAACGATCCAGATCGCCGAACAGATGCGTCTTGCGGTAATTGCACAGGCGCTCGCCGTTTGAGTCGATTAACTGCACGGCGTTGTAGATCTGTCCTTCGGCGGTGCGCTCAGGGTAACCGTAAAGAATCGCCAGACCGGCAGCCTTGGCGATACGTCCGACTTGCTGCGCCCACTCACCGTTGTAGACCTCGGCCAATGTCGCGACCGCCTCCTTGCCGATGTTGTAGCCGGTGAGAAACATCTCCGGCACCACCAGCAGATCGGCGCCTTTGGCCTCCATCGCCAGTTGATGCAGGCGCTGAAGGTTGGCGGCGGGTTCCAGTGGCAGCGGTGGACATTGGTAAAGGGCTACACGCATCGGGGATTCCTCTTACTCGGGCAGGGCGATCGGGCCGATGTCTTTGAACACATCGCCCGGGCCGGGGTTCTCTTTATGTGTGGACCCGCCGAAGTGCTTCATGATTCCCCACACCGCGTTGAGCGACGTTTGCACCGCGCCTTCAACCCAGGCCGGCGTCCACGACACGTCGTCACCGGCGATGAAAATCCCGCGCTGCTCCGGCGGCATGTCGTCCTGCATGAAGTGCGCGTACATGCGCTGGTTGTAGCGATAGTGGCCGGGCAGGGCGCCCTTGAACGCGCCGAGGAAGTGCGGGTCGGCTTCCCAGGACACGGTGATCGGATCGCCGATGATCCGCGCGGCGATGTCGACCTTCGGGTAGATCTTCTTCAGCGCATCCAGCGCCAGTTTCACGCGTTTTTCCACCGGGTGCGGGAGCATCTTGAGCGCATCGCTCATCCACGAGTACGACAGGCAGATCACACCGGGTTTGTCGTCGCCGTTGTCGAACAGGTAAGTACCACGGGTCAGGCGATCAGTGAGGGTCATGCTCATCAGGTCGCGGCCGGTTTCCGGGTCCTTGTCCTTCCAGAACGGGCGGTCGACCATCACGAAGGTCTTCGACGATTGCATGTAGCGAGTGCGGTCCAGCGCCATCCACATCTTCTGCGAGAACAGGGTCTCGTCGCATTCGATCTGGGTGGTCAGCAGCCAGCTCTGGCAGGTGGTCAGTACGGCCGCGTATTCGCGGGTGTCGCCGTTGTTGTCGGTGACTGCGAAGCGTCCGTCAGGCGCGTGGGCGATTTTCTTCACCCCGGAGCGCGGGGCGCCGTGGTGCAGCGATTTCAGGCTGGTGCCTTGCGGCCAGTGTACGCAGCGTTCCGGCGCATGACGCCAGATGCCTTGCGGCACTTGTTCCACACCGCCGACCACCAGGTGCTGGTGATCGTCGCAGTTGGTCATCACCACACGGAAGATTTCCAGCATCGAGTTGGGGAAGTCCGAGTCCCAGCCGCCAGTACCGAAACCGACCTGACCGAACACTTCGCGGTGATGGAACGACAGTTTGGCGAAGGCTTTCGAGGTGGCGACGAAGTCGTAGAAGGTGCGGTCGTCCCACAGCGGCACCAGGGTGTTCCACAGTTCCTTGAGGCGTGGCACGTCGCGGTCGCGGATCGCCTGCTGGATATCGGCGAACTGCGAGCCGGCCTCCAAAGCGTCGGCCCAGGCGTCAGCCACTTCCTGGAACAGTGCAGGAAGATCCTTCAGGCTCTGTGCGTAATGGGTTTTGCCTTCCAGGTCGATCACGGTGCTGCCGGAGGCCGGCGTCAGCGGGTTGGGGAAGGGCTTGGTCTCGAGGCCGAGTTTGTCGACGTAGTGATAGAACGCGGTGGAAGACACCGGGAAGCGCATGCCGCCGAGCTCGGCGACGATGCCGTCGGTACCGTTGAACGCTTGCGAACGCAGGCGTCCACCAAGCTTCGAGGCCTCATACACGACCGGTTTCAAGCCGAGCTTCATCAGCTCGTAAGCCGCCACCAGACCGGCGATACCGGCCCCGACGATCGCCACTTCGGCACCGTGGTTGTGCTCGGGAATGCTGCCCAGACCAGCCGGGTGTTCGATCCAGTCGTCGAAGGCGAAAGGGAAGTCCGGACCGAAAATGGTGATCGGTTTCTTACCGTCTGCAGGATGGCGATTGTGCTTGTTCATGGCTGACCTTGCTGGCGACCCGACGCTGGAGGCGCGTCTGAGTATAGGAAAAGATGCCAGCCATTCTAGGGAGCGTAGAACACGTTAATAAGACGCAATGTGTCGTCGTTTTGAGTGTTTGAGCTGCAATGTGACGATGGTGATGATCAAACTGGATGCCCGCGATCAATCTTGCTGCTGAGGATGATCGACGTCGTGGTCTTCTCCACGCCGTCTACGCTGCCGATCTGATCCAGAAGCTGATCGAGTTGTTCCGGTGAATCGGTCCGCAGCCAGGCTACGTAGTCAAATTCACCACTCACCGCGCACAATTGCTGCACTTGGGCCATCGCGCTCAACCGGCGCAGCACCTCTTTGCCGGAGCGTGGCTGCACTTTGATTCCGACGTAAGCCTGCAGCCCGCCATCTACCACACGCTGGCCCAGACGCACGCCGTAACCAGTGATGACCTTGGCCTTTTCCAGTCGCGCCAGTCGTGAAGTCACGGTGGTGCGGGCGATCCCCAATTGCCGGGCCAGCATCGCCACGCTTTCGCGGGCGTTGATTTGCAGGGCAGCGATCAGCTGGCGGTCGATTTCATCGAGCACGGGTGGGCGGATGTCGGACAAAGAGGTTCTCCATGGCGTGCGGATTACTGGTCCGTATGTTACAGGCTCGTTTGGCGAGACGCTTGTGAGAGGCCACTGGGCAGTTGGTGGTGTGTGGCCGTTGTCGAATAGAGGGAAATGCTGAGTCGACAAAGCCGCGGTTTACGCGGCTTTTTACATCTGCGGATTCAGGCTTCTGATTTTTTACATTGCCTGCTCAGGACATGTTCGATGAGTTCGACTTGAAAGCGATAGCGGGCGCTGACTTGTTTAAGTAACAACGCACCCAGAGACAGGCCTAGCACCATGGCAATGATCATCAACAGTGCAGTATTTCCCCAATTACCCAACACAAAACCGGCTTCAAGGGTTTTGCCAAGCCATGGAAAACCACCAAACTCCTTGGCGCAAACATAAGCTGTTCCCAGCAGGGCGAGCCCTGCCGTTTTTTCTCCAAAGAAATAAGCGACCCTTGCTTCTGCTCGGGTGATCTTTAGCTGCAGCCAGTATTTCGCTTCTTGTAGCACCGAAATCGCATGGTGCTGGAGTGAGTCGACCAACGTATTTTCATGCCTTATATCGTCGATCATGTTTTTCAGACTGATAGTTTTCCATCGTTTGAGAATGCAGATTTGCGCCACGATGGGAGTCAGGAACGAGAGCAGTACAGACACCGTCGAGGTAAAAATTAACACCAGTGCCAGGTCTTTTCCCCACATGGGAAGTGATTTGATGGAGCTATGCCAATAGGCCATGCAGCCCGCCAACGCAATTCCTCCCGCTCCGAAGCCTAGGAACAAGTTGGTCAATCTGTCGGCATTGACTTCCAGTTTGGTCCTGCGTGCTTTCGCTTTGAGCGGTTCGCAGGTATTCAGGTATTCGAGAACCTTGATGGTCTGTTCGATAGTGTTCTCTGGAATTTCCTTTTCCATGTTGCTCATTTTTTGCTCCAGTTGATGCAAGAGTCCGTCTTGGCATTGATGCAATGCCAGATGGGGCTTGAGTGCTTCCAGTGCACTTATGTTCCAAATACAAAAAAAGGTTTATGCCGTTGGCATAAACCTTTGTCTTGTTTGGTGGGCCCACACGGACTTGAACCGTGGACCAAAGGATTATGAGTCCTCTGCTCTAACCAACTGAGCTATAGGCCCTCAGTAGGCCGCGGATTATAGCGACGGTTTCTCGGCTGTGCTATCCGAAAAATCCGATACGGCTATACGAAGAAACGTCGCGGCGAACTCTTCTGGTGGCAGCGGCAGGCTGACGATGTAGCCTTGGATCTGTTCGCAGCCTTCGGCGGCGAGGAACTGTTGTTGGGCCTGGGTTTCCACGCCTTCGGCAATTACTGTGAATTGCATGCTGCGGCCGAGAGCGATGATGGCGCGGACAATCGCCGCGTCGTGCGGGTCGTCGGGCAGGCCGCGAACGAACGACTGGTCGATCTTGAGGATGTCCAGCGGCAGGCGTTTGAGGTAACTCAACGAGGAATAACCGGTGCCGAAGTCATCGATGGCCAGTTGCACGCCGAGTTGTTTGAGCTGGTGCAGCACTGCCAGCGCTTCTTCAGCCTGGCTCATGATGAAGTTTTCGGTAATTTCCAGTTGCAGTAATTCCGGCTGCAGGCGGTTGTCCTTGAGCAGTTGCTCGATGCGTCCCAGCAGATTCGGTTGACGCAGTTGTGCGCCGGCGAGGTTCACCGATAGCGGGCCGAGGGATTCATAGATCTGGCCCCACTCGAACATCTGCCGGCAGGCGGTTTCCAGCACCCAGTCGCCGATTTGCAGAATCATGCCGTTCTCTTCTGCCAGCGGAATGAAATGCTCTGGCGGCACTTCGCCGAAGTTCGGGTGGCGCCAGCGGATCAGGGCTTCGGCGCCGACCAGATTGTGATCGTCGAGGCTGATTTTCGGCTGGTAATAAAGGTACAACTCCTCGCGCTCGATGGCCCGACGAAGTTCGTGTTCCAGTGCTACGCGTTCGCTGGCCTGGGCGGTGAGGTCGCGGGTGTAGCTTTCGACCCGGTTGCGGCCCTTGGCCTTGGAGCGGTACATCGCCGCGTCCGCGTTCTTGATCAGGGTCGCAACATCGCAGCCGTCGCGCGGGTAAAGGCTGGTGCCGATGCTGGCGCTGATGAAGAACTCATGCTCGCCGGCCTGGAACGGCGCGCCGAAGCAGTTCAGCAGTTTGGTGGCGATGTTGTCGGCATCGCCGGGTTGTTGCAGGCCGGGCAACAGAATGATGAATTCGTCGCCACCCAGCCGCGCGACGGTGTCGATGTCTCGCAGTTGCTCCTTGAGGCGTACGGCGATGCCCTTGAGCAGCAAATCGCCGACCGGGTGACCGAGGCTGTCGTTGATGTGCTTGAAACGGTCGAGGTCGAGGAAGAGCACAGCGCCCTGGCCGCCGTTTTCCTGCTGACTGTTGAGTGCCGTCAACAGACGGCTTTCGAACAGCGTACGGTTTGGCAGCCCTGTGAGCGGGTCGTGATGGGCCTGGTAGTCGAGTTTGGCCTGGGCGTGCTTGAGGCTGGAGATATCGGCAAACACCGCAACGAAGTGGGTGATGAACTTGTCGCGGTTGCGCACGGCGCTGATGGTCAGCCAGCTCGGGTACAGCTCGCCATTTTTACGCCGGTTGGAGATCTCGCCCTGCCAGTGACCTTCGTCGGTCAATTGATGCCACATCGCCGCGTAAAACGCGCTGTCGTGCAGTCCGGAGGCCAGCAGGCGCGGAGTGTGACCCAGTGCTTCGCTTTCGCTGTAGCCGGTGATTTCGGTGAAGGCCCGGTTCACGGCGCTGATGTGTTGCTGGGTGTCGGTGATCAGCACGCCTTCGGCAGTGCTCTCGAACACGGTCGCAGCTTGCTGCAGTTTTTCCTGCATCAAGTGGCGCTCGGTGATGTCCCGGGCGATGGTCAGCATGCAGTCTTCGTCGCCGATGGGCAGCGGACGGCTGGAGACTTCGCAGAGGCGGATCTGCCCGTCGCTGCGGCGGATATGGCAGCTGAAGTCGCGAACGAACCCGTCGCGGTGCAGCAGATCGAGCATTTGCTTGCGCTCGTTGAGGTTGACCCAGATGCCCAGGTCCAGCGCCGAGCGATCCACCGACATGGCGCTGTTGAAACCAGTGATACGACTGAAACCTTCGTTGACCTCCAGCAACAGACCATCGCTCTGGCGCGACAGCAGCAGACCATCCGGCGAGGCGTGGAAAGCCTTGGCGAACTTTTCTTCGGAGGTTTGCAGTTGCTGCTGGGTTTCCTTGAGCTGGGTGATGTCGCGCACCACCACGACCAGCGCCGGTGTGGTGTCGAGCTCGAAGGGTTCAGCGGAAATCAGCCCGGTGAACACCTGACCATTGTTGCGGCGAAAGGGCATCTCCAGGTTGCGAATGCTGCCGGCCTGCAGCCGCTGAAGCAGGCCGGGACCAACACCGGGAATGCCCCAGATGTTGAGTTCGGTGGCGGTCTGGCCGATGACTTCTTCGGCCTTGAGCCCGATCTGCTCCTCAAAGGCTTCGTTGACCTCCAGCAGGCAGCCGTCGGAGAGCCGTGCAATGACCAGGATGTCCGGGCATTGCTGGAATACCGACGCGAACTTCTGTTCCGACAGGCGCAACGCCTCTTCAGTGCGCTTGGTTTCGCTGATGTCGATCATCAGGCCGCGCATTACCGGTTCATGGCCATGTTCGATCAGGCTGACGATGTCGCGCACCCACAGGCAGCGGCCGTCAGCGGTGATCACCCGGTAATCGAGGCTGTGGTCGCGTCCAGCCAAGACTTCGTGATCGCAGAAGCTCTGGGCGCGGGTCAGATCCGCCGGGTGAATGATGTTGCGCCAGAAGCCCGGAATCAGCCAGTGAGACAGCGGATAACCGAGCAGATCTTCGGCGTGGGGCGAAACATAGCTGTAGGTGAAGTCACTGATCCGCGCTTCCCAGGCGATGGCCGAAAGACTCTCCACGAGTCCGCGATAGTGGTATTCGCTGCTGCGCAGTTCCTGTTCGAGGTCGATGCGGCGGGCGATTTCCGAACTGAGGCGGCGGTTGATGCGGATCACCACCGCCAGCACGATGACCAGAAGCGAGAGACCCGGTAAGCCGTAAACCAGCAGATCGGACCAGAATGTCCGGTGATCGAGGACGTTGCCCACCCAATGTTCCTGAATGCTGCTGATTTCCTCCGGGGACATATCGGCAAGAACCTTGTCCAGAATCCCCACCAGCATTTTGTTGTCCCGAGGAACGCCCATCGCCAGTTGGTAGCGATAAGGGGTTTCGCCGCTGACATACAAACCATCCAGTTTGAGCTGGCGCAGGCTCCAGACGCTGGAGGCCAGATCGCCGACCACGGCGTCCACTTCATCGGTGGCCAGGGCCTGCAGCGCAGAGCTGACATTGGGCATCGCCACCAGGTTCAGGTCGGGATGATGGGTGCGCAGCAGTTCGTGGGGCGCGTAGTTTTCCACTACGGCGATTTTCAGGCCGTAAAGCTCCTCGAGCTTGCGCGGTTGCGGGCCGCCGACGTGGGCGAGGATGACGATCGGAAAGTCGAGATAAGGGCGGGTGAACGACAGGTAGCTCTGGCGTTCCGGGGTGGACATGATGCCCGGCAACAGGTCGATCTTGCCGTTTTTCGCTTGTTCGAGCACTACGGTCCAGCTCACCGGCTCGATGGGCGTGAGTTTGATCGCCAGGCGTTGGCGAATCACATCGATATAGTCCGCCGCCAGGCCCTGGTAGCGATTCTGGTCGTCGCGGAACTCGAAGGGCGGCCACGATGCATCGACACCCAGGCGCAGGTCCGGGTGAGCCGCCAGCCAGCTACGTTCTTCATCGTTCAGAGTCAGCGCGTCAGCCGTTGCGGTCCAGATCATCAGTGGCAGCAAAAAAAGCACGGACGCCAGTCTGGGCATAACGGTCTCGTTATGGCTCGGGGGGAATGTTTCGAGTGTAGACGGGCTGTGCGCGGGGGAGGGCGGAGCTGAGTATTTAATCTGCCATATAAACAAAACCCCCGGCCTGGGCCGGGGGTTCTGGTATCACTCGTCGAGGAAGGAGCGCAGATGCTCGCTTCGCGTCGGGTGGCGCAGCTTGCGCAGCGCCTTGGCTTCGATCTGACGGATCCGCTCGCGGGTCACGTCAAACTGTTTGCCGACTTCTTCGAGCGTATGGTCGGTGTTCATGTCGATACCGAAACGCATGCGCAGTACCTTGGCTTCACGGGCAGTAAGGCCGGACAGCACTTCGCGGGTCGCTTCTTTCAGGCTCTCAACAGTGGCGACATCGATTGGCGACTGCATGGTCGAGTCTTCGATGAAGTCACCCAGATGGGAGTCTTCGTCATCACCGATCGGGGTTTCCATGGAGATCGGCTCTTTGGCGATCTTCAATACCTTGCGGATCTTGTCCTCAGGCATTTCCATGCGTTCACCCAGCTCTTCCGGGGTCGGTTCGCGACCCATTTCCTGCAGCATCTGGCGGGAAATACGGTTGAGCTTGTTGATTGTCTCGATCATGTGCACCGGAATACGGATGGTGCGGGCCTGGTCGGCGATCGAGCGAGTGATCGCCTGACGGATCCACCAGGTGGCATAAGTCGAGAACTTGTAACCACGACGGTATTCGAACTTGTCCACCGCTTTCATCAGACCGATGTTGCCTTCCTGGATCAGATCGAGGAATTGCAGGCCGCGGTTGGTGTACTTCTTGGCGATGGAGATCACCAGACGCAAGTTTGCTTCAACCATTTCTTTCTTCGCGCGGCGGGCCTTGGCCTCACCGATCGACATGCGACGGTTGATGTCCTTGATCTCGGCGATGGTCAAACCGGTCTCGGTTTCCAGCGCGGTCAGCTTCTGCTGGCAACGGATGATGTCCGGTTGCACGCGAGCAATGGCTTCGGCGTACTTGCTCTTGCCTTTGGCCAGGGCGTCGGACCAGCTTTCGTCGACTTCGTTGCCCGGGAACTGGCGCAGGAAGTCGGCGCGAGGCATACGTGCATCACGTACGCAGAGTTGCATGATCGCGCGCTCTTGCTGACGCAGACGATCCAGGGCACTGCGAACACGCTCGACCAGGGCTTCGAATTGCTTCGGCACCAGTTTGATCGGCATGAACAGCTCGGCCAGGGCCAACAGTTCGGCAATTGCCGCCTTGTTGTGACGACCGTGCTTTTTCAGGGCCTTGCGGGTGATTTCCATCTGGTCGGCGACAGCACCGAAGCGCTGTGCGGCAATGACCGGATCCGGACCGCTTTCGGCTTCTTCTTCGTCATCGGAAGCTTCGGCGTCGTCATCGTCGTCGGATTCTTCGGCTTTCGCCGCTTTCGCGTCGATCGGCGGCGGCACTTCGGCGGCAGGCGGCGCAATGCCGTCGTCCGGGTCGATGTAACCGCTCAGAACGTCGGACAGGCGACCGCCCTCGGTAGTGACGCGAGTGTATTCGGAAAGAATATGGTCAACCGTGCCAGGGAAGTGCGCGATGGCGCTCATCACTTCACGGATGCCTTCTTCGATGCGTTTGGCGATTTCGATTTCGCCTTCACGAGTCAGAAGCTCGACCGTACCCATTTCACGCATGTACATGCGCACCGGGTCGGTGGTGCGACCGATATCGGTCTCCACCGCCGCCAACGCAGCGGCTGCTTCTTCCGCAGCGGCCTCGTCGGTATCGGCGTCGGCCAGCATAAGGGCGTCCGCATCCGGAGCACTCTCGTGTACGGGGATCCCCATGTCGTTAATCATGCGGATGATGTCTTCCACCTGCTCCGGATCTGAAATATCCTCGGGCAGGTGGTCGTTGACCTCGGCGTAAGTCAGATACTTCTGCTCACGACCCAGTTTGATCAACTCAATAATACGAGACTGCTGTTGCGCTTTTCCGGACATAACACCCTATCCACTGAAGGTCTTGGCGGGCAAAAAACAAGCCGAGGATTATACCTGAGCTATGACCTCACGCGCCAGTTGAGGTCGGGTTTGATGCGGAAACATTGCGACTTAAAAGGTCGCGCAGTTGATTTTTCTCTTCGGCGCTCAGTTCGCTTTGACGCGCTTTCCTGAGCAGTTGTTCCAGATTTCGCTCGCGTTGGCGGGCTGACAAGCTAGTAATGGTGTCGAAAAACTGTTGTTCAAGGTTGTCTCCGTCAATCAGCCATTCCTTTTCCGCCAGCGCCTTGAGCAAGCGGCCCTGTTCGGTTCCGTGCCATCGCGCGATCAACTGAAATGAGTTTAGCTTGGGATTCTTCTGTACGGCTTCGAGCAGTGCCACCAGCAGTTGTGCGTTGGTCTGGTTCTCGTCCGCGAAGTGCCCGGCGTCCTCGACTTTCTCCGCCAGTTGCGGGTGATGCAGCAAGGTTCTCAGTGCGGCAAGGGTCGGTGGTTCGACGGCGGCCGGCACGCGCGGGGCACGGGGCTGGTCGCGATCGCCGCCACGCTTGCCATTCTTGTCCCACGGTTTCTTGTCCCATTTCTTGCCGCCGGCACCGGGTTTCTTCGGCGTCCATTCCTGCTGCGGCACATACATCTCTTGTGCCTGCGGCTGATGGTAGTCGCTGTAGTCCGGCATGGCGTCATAGTCGATGCCCGGGTCGTAGGCGGGCGGTGCTTCCTGTGGCGCGCTCTGGGCCAGCTGGCTGACGCTTTCACTGCTCAGGCCGGTGATCTCGCTCAGGCGCTGACGCATCAGGATGCGCAGGTTGGCGCCAGGGACCTTGTCGATCAGCGGTGCTGCGAGCGTGGCCATGTGGGCCTTGCCCTCCAGTGAGCGCGGGTCGGCTTCTTCGGTCAGTTGCTGGAAGAAGTAGTCCGCCAGCGGCTGTGCATGCTGATTGATCCGGGCGCGGAAGGCGTCAGTGCCCTCGGCGCGAATCAACGTATCCGGGTCTTCGCCTTCAGGCAGAAACAGAAAGCGTGCACGGCGACCGTCCTGCAGGCAGGGCAGTGTGGCTTCCAGTGCGCGCCAGGCGGCATTGCGGCCAGCCTGGTCGCCATCAAAGCAAAACAGTACGTTCGGCACGACGCGAAACAGGCGCTTGAGGTGTTCTTCGCTGGTGGCGGTGCCCAATGTCGCGACGGCATTGCGCAGGCCTTGTTGGGCCAGGGCGATGACGTCCATATAGCCCTCGACGACGATGATTTCGTCGAGGTTGCGATTGTTCTTGCGTGCTTCGTAGAGGCCGTAGAGTTCCTGGCCTTTATGGAACACGGGGGTTTCCGGCGAGTTCAGGTATTTCGGCTTGTCGTCACCGAGCACTCGTCCACCGAAAGCGATGATCCGTCCACGGGTGTCGCGGATCGGGAACATCACGCGATCGCGAAAGCGGTCGTAGCGTTTGCCGGTTTCGGCGTTTTCGATCAGCAGGCCGGCATCGATCATGGCTTTCTGCTGCAAGGTGTCGCTGCTCAAGTGTTTGAACAGGTTGTCCCATCCCGGCGGTGCGAATCCGAGGCCGAAGTCCCGGGCGATTTCGCCGGTCAGGCCGCGACCCTTGAGGTAGTCCACTGCAGCCTTGCGTGCCGGATGGCTTTTGAGCGCCTGTCGATAAAAGTCGGCGGCGGCTGTGAGCAGCGGGTACAGCGGTGAGTCGGTCGGCTGGCGCGGTTTGTTCGAGCGACCGCCTTCTTCGCGTGGGACTTCCATGCCGGCGGCTTTGGCCAGATCTTCGACAGCCTGGGGGAAGTCCAGGTTGTCGTGATCCATGAGAAAGCCGAGGGCGTTGCCGCCGGCGCCGCAGCCGAAGCAGTAATAGAACTGCTTATCGGGACTGACGCTGAACGACGGGGTTTTCTCTTTATGGAACGGGCAGCAGGCGGTGTAGTTTTTGCCGGCCTTCTTCAATTGCACGCGCGAGCTGACCACGTCGACGATGTCGGTGCGGTTCAGAAGGTCGTCAATGAAGCTCTGGGGAATCAGCCCGGCCATGGCGTTCTCGTCTGCGCTGTAATGGGTCCGATGCGAAAGGCGGCCGGACGCGGGTCAATGAGTGATGCGCGCACGTTGGGCGGCTCGACCGGTGTCGTTTGCGTAATCGCTGTCGGGAAGTGTATCTGCCGAAAATCCACTGACGTTAGTGCTCATCAGTCTTCGACTATTCGAAAATGTTGCGCTGAATCCGCTGACGGCTGGTAATCGGCCTCGGATAGCTCATGAAGCGGGCACGCAAGCTGGTGCCTTGGGCTGATCGTCGTAAGAGGAATCAGTGGGTGTGCTCGTCAGTAGCCTTGAAAGGCTCGTCAGAAAAGACGTGCACCGCTGGCAAAAGAGCCAGGCCTGACGCGGTGAAGCGGGTTTGTCTCGGTCGCATCTGCGGCTTCGACGGTGAAGCATCAAGCGTTTTACGCAAATGCCATTAGCCCGGCTGAGGGCCGGGCTTGGCAGAAGCTTGCTACGATCGTCTGTGTATTAGTACAGACGAACGGCGCGGCGCTGTTCGCGCTGAACTTTCTTGGCGTGACGCTTAACAGCAGCAGCTGCCTTGCGCTTACGCTCAGAAGTTGGCTTCTCGTAAAATTCGCGGCTACGAACTTCAGCCAGTACACCGGCTTTTTCGCAGGAGCGCTTGAAACGACGCAGAGCTACGTCGAAGGGTTCGTTCTCTTTAACTTTGACGGCTGGCATCCAGAGCTACCTTCATTCATTACCGGGGTCAACATCCTCGCGGCAAAAGAGCACTTGAAGACGTCGGTTTTTAAGGGTTGCGGATGTTAACCCCTCATCGCTCGGAATGCAAAGCCTCTGATCGAAAACCGCTGGTCGGGGCATCACGCGGCGACTATTATGCGCGCCTTCGAATTCAGCCTAAACAAGGCGCAAACCCATGCTAGTACTGGGATTAGAAACTTCCTGCGACGAAACCGGCGTCGCTTTGTACGACAGTGAACGCGGCCTGCTGGCCGATGCGCTGTTCAGTCAGATCGACCTGCACCGTGTCTATGGTGGCGTGGTGCCGGAGCTGGCCTCGCGCGATCACGTCAAGCGCATGCTGCCCCTGATTCGTCAGGTGCTGGCCGAGGCGGACTGCGTACCAACCGAGATCGACGCCATCGCCTACACCGCGGGTCCCGGCCTGGTCGGTGCGCTGCTGGTGGGGGCTTCGTGCGCCCAGGCGCTGGCCTTTGCCTGGGGCATTCCGGCCCTTGGCGTGCATCACATGGAAGGCCATCTGCTGGCGCCGATGCTGGAGCCAAAACCGCCGGAATTTCCGTTCGTCGCTTTGTTGGTGTCCGGTGGTCATACGCAGCTGGTTCAGGTCGATGGCATCGGCCAATACAGCCTGCTCGGCGAGACGCTGGACGATGCCGCGGGCGAAGCTTTCGACAAGACTGCAAAAATGATGGGCCTGAATTATCCGGGCGGACCGGAAATCGCCAAGCTGGCAGAGAAGGGCGTCGCAGGACGTTTCACCTTCCCGCGTCCGATGTGTGATCGCCCGGGCCTGGATTTCAGCTTCAGCGGCCTGAAGACCTTCGCCCTCAACACCTGGCAGCAGTGCGTCAGCGCCGGGGACGACAGCGAGCAAGCCCGTTGCGACATCGCGCTGGCGTTCCAGCAGGCCGTGGTGGAGACTTTGACCATCAAGTGCAAGCGTGCCCTCAAGCAGGCCGGCATGAAACGTCTGGTGATCGCCGGCGGCGTCAGTGCCAACAAGGCGCTGCGTGTTTCGCTGGAGAAGATGCTCGGCGACATGAAGGGCGATGTGTTCTATGCCCGTCCCGAGTTTTGCACCGATAACGGCGCGATGATTGCGTTTGCCGGCTGCCAGCGTTTGCAGGCCGGTCAGCAGGAGAGTCTGGCGATCAGCGTGCAGGCGCGCTGGCCGATGGAGCAGTTGTCGGCGCTGTGATGAGCGGCGCTCACGTGCGGTATTTAAAAATGCCGTTCGCGCCCGGCGAACAGGTCGCGTAGATTGCCCCGGTGGCGCCAGACGATCAGCAGTGTCAGCGTGCTCATCGGCAACAGCGCCGCCGGTTCCTGCCAGGCCAGCAACGGCAGGGTCAGCGGAGTGGCGATCAGCGCCGCCAGCGAGCTGGTGCGGGTCAGGTAGAACGTCAGCAGCCAGGCGCACACGGCCAGCAGCGCGGCGGGTGGATACAGCCCCAGCAGCATGCCGGCCGCCGTGGCGACGCCCTTGCCACCGCGAAAGCGAAAGTACAACGGGAACAGGTGACCGATCACGGCGCAGACGCCGATCCACGCTTGATCCTGCAGCGAAAGGCCCATAGCCGAGGCGATCAGCACCGGCAGCAGGCCTTTGCACAGATCACCCAGCAGGGTCAGGATCGCGAGTTTGCGTCCGGCCAGGCGCAGCATGTTGGTGGCGCCGGCATTACCCGAGCCACTCATTCGCGGATCCGGATTTCCGGTCAGGCGGCTGAGCAAAATGGCGAAGGACAGAGAGCCGAGCAGGTAGGCGAGGATCGCCAGTAACCAAAACATGCTAACTATTCCGGGCGAGGACGCCCTGATTCTAACGGCGCATTGCGCCCTTGTCGTGCAGCGGAGAAAAGTGCTTGGACAGAGTGTTTATCGAGGGCCTGGAAGTCGACACCGTGATCGGTGCCTACGACTGGGAGCGCGGCATCCGACAGTGCCTGCGTCTTGATCTGAGCTTCGCCTGGGACAATCGGCCGGCCGCCGCCGGTGACGACCTGACCCTGGCGCTCGATTACGCCAGTGTATCCACGCGGATCCAGGCCTTTGCCGAGCAATCCCGGTATCAACTGGTCGAGACGTTCGCCGAACGTCTGGTTGAAGTGCTGATGAGTGAATTCAAGATCACCTGGGTGCGCCTGAAGCTGACCAAGCCAGGTGCCGTACCGGCCGCCAAGGGTGGCGTGGGTGTGGAGATCGAGCGCGGATGTCGCTGACCCAGGTCTATCTCGGGCTCGGTAGCAATATCGAGCGCGAAACCCATTTGCAGGCCGGTCTGGATGCCTTGTCCACGTTTCTGGTGGATATCCGCTGTTCGCCTGTGTTCGAAAGCCAGCCGGTGGGAATCAAGAGCGGGCCGTTCTTCAACTTCGTGGTGTCGGCTTTTACGGATCTGCCGTTGATCGAGCTGGATCGCCGCTTGAAATTCATTGAAGCGGACAACGGTCGCTATGCGCCGGATCGCAAGGGCTTGCCGCTGGATATCGACGTGTTGCTGTACGGCGATCTGGCCGGCAACTTCGACGGGCTGATCCTGCCCCGGGCGGAAATCCTGAAAAATGCCTTTGTGCTGTGGCCGCTGTCTTTGATTGCGCCGGATCGGGTACATCCCGGTGTAGGAAAAAGCTTTGCCACGTTGTGGGCCGAAGCGCAGATCGATCAGGTGCTGGCACCGGTCGGATTCGAGTGGCGCGGTACTCAGCTCACGCCTTCAGGTCTGGCTTGAACGGTTTGATCCGCCCTGGCGAGGGCGGATCAAATGTTTTCAGGACGCCGCCGATTCCTTGTAAACCTTCAGCGCCTTGAGCCGTTCGCGCTTGAGTGCCTCGCCCAGTTCCGGGCCTTTGAATCCCTTCTCCAGCAACGGCTGCACTGCCACGCCGCGCGCCACATTGGCCGCACCGCGCAGGTAATCCGCCTGTGGATAACTGCGCTGCTCAAGCCCTTTGCGGCCTCGGGCATCCATCTCGCACGCGACGATGAATTCTTCGAAACGCTGTGGTCGACGGTAAACGTCAAAGCTTTGCAGCAACTCAAGCAAAGTCGACGCTTTCAACTCCAGGGCGCGATGCCCGTGGGTGTGATATTGGCCGACCAGCAAGGCCAACTCCTGACAGTCCTTCGGCGCCTTGAAGCGTTCGTTGACCGCTTTGATCAACGTCAGGCCTTTGTGCTCATGGGCGATGTGTCGTGGCCATTCCGCTTCTGGCGTCAGGCCTTTGCCGAGGTCGTGCAGCAGGCAGGCCCAGCGCACGGTCAGCGGCTGCTTGTGCAGGGCTGACTGCTCAAGCACGCTCAGGGTGTGAATACCGCTGTCGATTTCCGGATGATGGGCTTCCGGTTGCGGCACGCCGAACAAGGCATCGACCTCTGGCATCAGCACCTTCAAGGCGCCGCAATCGCGCAACACCTGAATGAACACCTGGGGCTGATCTTCCATCAGTGCGCGGGAAATCTCCTTCCAGCTGCGTTCGGCCGTAAGGGCTTCCAGTTCACCTGATTCGCTGAGCTGACGCATCAACTCCAAAGTTTCGGGCGCTACCTTGAAACCCAGCTCTGCGTAGCGGGCAGCAAAGCGCGCAACACGCAGAACCCTGAGCGGATCTTCGGCAAACGCGGGGGAAACGTGGCGCAGGATCCGCTCTTCAAGATCACGCTGACCGTGGTAGGGATCGGTCAGGTTTTGCTGATCGTCTTCGGCCATGGCATTGATTGTCAGGTCACGGCGGATCAGGTCTTCTTCCAGCGTGACCTCGGGGCTGGCGTGAAAGGTGAAGCCACCATAACCGCGACCGCTCTTGCGCTCGGTGCGGGCGAGGGCGTACTCCTCGCCGCTTTTCGGGTGAAGAAACACCGGGAAATCCGCACCGACCGGGCGATATCCCTTGGCAAGCATTTCTTCCGTGGTCGCGCCGACCACCACCCAATCGATATCGGTGACCGGTTTGCCCAGCAGGCGATCACGTACCGCACCGCCGACCTTGTAAATCTGCATAAAAAACCTCCGTTGGCCCGACAGGATAACCCTTGCGCCGGACTTTCGGAGGCCTGAACGGGATCAAAGATGAATGACGGCGAGGTCGAGTCGACCGTAATCCCCCTCGCTGTGTTCGCTGCGGGGCGGAACGTGATGGGTTTTCATGATCTGGTCGCCCTGCAGGGTTTCCAGATGAATGTCGAAACCCCATAGCCGGTGCAGGTGTTTGAGGACCTCTTCGGTGGAATCGCCCAGCGGTTTGCGGTCGTGTTGCTGGTGGCGCAGGGTCAGCGAGCGGTCGCCGCGGCGATCGATGCTGTAGATCTGCACGTTCGGCTCGCGGTTACCCAGGTTGTATTGCGCGGCGAGCGTTTCGCGGATGATCCGGTAACCGCCCTCGTCATGGATCGCCGGTACCAGCAGATCGTCCTTCTGGTCGTCATCGAGGATGCTGAACAGCTTCAGGTCGCGGATCACCTTGGGTGACAGGTACTGCAGGATGAAACTCTCGTCCTTGAAGCTGCTCATGGCGAACTTGATGGTCGACAACCAATCGCTGCCGGCGATTTCCGGGAACCAGCGGCGGTCTTCTTCCGTGGGCTCTTCGCACATGCGCCGGATGTCGCGATACATCGCAAAGCCCAGGGCATACGGGTTGATGCCGTTGTAATACGGGCTGTCGAACCCCGGCTGGAACACCACGCTGGTGTGGGACGTCAGGAACTCCATCATGAAGCCGTCGGTCACCAGGCCTTCGTCGTACAGGTCGTTCATCAGCGTGTAGTGCCAGAACGTCGCCCAGCCTTCGTTCATCACCTGGGTCTGGCGCTGTGGATAGAAATACTGGGCGATCTTGCGCACGATCCGCACGATCTCGCGCTGCCAGGGTTCCAGCAGCGGGGCGTGTTTCTCGATGAAATACAGGATGTTTTCCTGCGGTTCGGCCGGGAAGCGCGCGTTGTCCTTGTCGCTGTACTTGTCTGCGCCTTTGGGGATGGTGCGCCACAGGTCGTTGATCTGTTTCTGCAAGTGCTCCTCGCGATCCTTCTGCCGGCGCCGCTCTTCCTCCGCGGAAATCGGATACGGACGCTTGTAGCGGTCGACGCCGTAGTTCATCAGGGCATGGCAGGAGTCGAGCAGATCCTCCACCGCATCGATGCCGTGGCGCTCTTCGCACTGCATGATGTACTGCTTGGCGAACACCAGGTAATCGATAATCGAACTGGCGTCGGTCCAGGTTCGGAACAGATAGTTGCCCTTGAAGAAGCTGTTGTGGCCGTAGCAGGCATGCGCGACCACCAGCGCCTGCATGCAGATGGTGTTTTCCTCCATCAGGTAGGCGATACACGGGTCCGAGTTGATCACGATCTCGTACGCCAGCCCCATCTGCCCACGACTGTAGGATTTTTCGGTACTGAGAAAGTGCTTGCCGTAGGACCAATGGTGATAGCCAAGCGGCATGCCGACCGACGCATACGCGTCCATCATCTGTTCGGCGGTGATCACTTCGATCTGGTTGGGATAGGTATCCAGGGCATACCGGGCCGCGATACGGGCGATTTCACGGTCGTACGTCTGGATCAGCTCGAATGTCCATTCCGAGCCGGTGGAAATGGGTTGGCGCTTCTGCTCTTTGGCGGTCATGTCACTAACCTGCGCTGGAAGAGTTCACGGAAGACCGGATAGATATCCCCGGCCGAGACCAGTTGTTGCTGGGCAAAAGTGTCGGAAAAGGCTTCGGCGATGCGCTCGTACTCGTACCACAAGGCCTGATGTTCGCGCGGGGTGATCTCCACGTAAGTGTAGTACTGCACGAACGGCATGATCTGGTTGATCAGGATGTCGCGGCAAATCGGCGAGTCGTCGTTCCAGTTGTCGCCGTCGGAAGCCTGGGCGGCGTAGATGTTCCATTCGTTGCTTGGGTAGCGCTCGGCCATGATCTCCTGCATCAGCTTGAGTGCACTGGAAACGATGGTGCCGCCGGTTTCCCGGGAATAGAAAAACTCTTCTTCGTCCACTTCCCGGGCGCTGGTGTGGTGGCGGATGAACACCACGTCGATCTTGTCGTAGTTCCGCTTGAGGAACAGGTACAACAGGATGAAGAAGCGCTTGGCGATGTCCTTGGTCGCCTGGGTCATGGAGCCGGAAACGTCCATCAGGCAGAACATCACGGCCTTCGAGCTGGGGTTCGGCTGCTTGATCAGCAGGTTGTACTTGAGGTCGAAGGTATCGAGGAACGGCACCCGATGGATGCGCGCACTGAGTTTCTCGATTTCCGCCTCGAGATCCTGAATATCCCCGAAGTTATCCGGTTCTTCGCGTTTCAGTCGCGCCAGCTCTTCTTTGACTTCGCGCAGTTTGGCGCGGCTGCTGCCCGACAACGCAATGCGCCGTGCATGAGCCGAACGCAGGGTACGGATGATGTTGATCCGCGACGGGTTGCCCTCGTTGCTGATCCCCGCACGTACGGTCTTGAAGGTGTCGGTGCCGGTCAGGTTGCGCTTGACCAGGTTGGGCAGTTCGAGGTCCTCGAACATGAATTCGAGGAATTCTTCCTGGGTGATCTGGAAGACGAACTCGTCCATGCCTTCGCCGGAGTTGCCGGCCTTGCCTGGCCCACGGCCACCTCCGCCTCCCGGCGGACGGGCAATATGTTCGCCGGCGGTGAACTCCTTGTTGCCGGGATGGACCACGGTCTGCTTGCCGCCGCGACCATGGTGAAGCACCGGCTCGTCGATATCGCGACCGGGAATGCTGATCTGCTCACCGTGTTCCATATCGGTAATGGAACGCCGGCTGACCGCCTCTTCGACAGCCTTCTTGATGTGGTCACGGTAACGCCGCAGGAAGCGCTGACGGTTCACCGTGCTCTTGTTCTTGCCATTGAGACGTCGGTCGATCACATAGCTCATAGGAGGCCCTCCGGGCAGCTTCAAGTAGTGAGCTGCGAGCCGCAAGTGCAGGCATATGCCCTGGCATCAGGCTCATGCGCTTTTTTACTTGCAGCTCGAAGCTTGTAGCTTGCAGCTGCTTTACTGCGATTTCCGGACCCGCAGATACCACTCGGAGAGCAGTCGTACCTGTTTGTCGGTGTAGCCGCGTTCGACCATTCGTGTAACGAAGTCGTTGTGTTTCTGTTGATCCTCTTTGCTGGCCTTGGCGTTGAAGCTGATGACTGGCAGCAGGTCCTCGGTGTTCGAGAACATTTTCTTCTCGATGACCACCCGCAGTTTTTCGTAGCTGAGCCAGGTCGGGTTCTTGCCGTTGTTGTTGGCCCGGGCGCGCAACACGAAGTTGACGATTTCGTTGCGGAAATCCTTCGGATTGCTGATGCCGGCCGGTTTCTCGATTTTTTCCAGCTCCTCGTTGAGGGCGACGCGGTTGAGGATCTCGCCGGTTTCCGGATCTCGGTACTCCTGATCCTGAATCCAGAAGTCCGCATACAGCACGTAGCGGTCGAAGATGTTCTGGCCGTATTCGCTGTAAGACTCGAGGTAGGCGGTTTGGATCTCCTTGCCGATGAATTCGATATAACGCGGCGCCAGGTATTCTTTCAGGTAGCGCAGGTAGCGCTCGCGGGTTTCGGCCTGGAACTGTTCCTGTTCGATCTGCTGTTCCAGCACATAGAGCAGGTGTACCGGGTTGGCGGCGATTTCGTGCGGATCGAAGTTGAAGACCTTGGACAGAATCTTGAACGCGAACCGGGTCGACAGACCATTCATGCCTTCGTCGACGCCCGCCGCATCGCGGTATTCCTGAATCGACTTGGCCTTCGGATCGGTGTCCTTGAGGTTTTCGCCGTCATACACGCGCATCTTCGAATAGATGTTGGAGTTTTCCGGCTCCTTCAGGCGTGACAGCACAGTGAACTGCGCCAGCATCTTCAGGGTGTCCGGCGCGCAATGGGCCTTGGACAAGGAGCTGTTGAACAACAGCTTGTCGTAGATCTTCACTTCGTCGCTGACCCGCAGGCAGTACGGCACCTTGACGATGTAGATCCGGTCGATGAAGGCTTCGTTGTTCTTGTTGTTGCGGAAGGTGTGCCACTCCGACTCGTTGGAGTGGGCCAGCAGGATCCCGGTGAACGGAATTGCGCCCAGGCCTTCGGTACTGTTGTAGTTGCCTTCCTGAGTGGCGGTCAGTAACGGGTGCAGCACCTTGATCGGTGCCTTGAACATCTCGACGAATTCCATCAGGCCCTGGTTGGCCCGGCACAGCGCACCTGAGTAGCTGTAGGCGTCGGCGTCGTTCTGCGGGAATTCTTCGAGTTTGCGGATATCGACCTTGCCCACCAGCGCGGAGATGTCCTGGTTGTTTTCGTCACCCGGCTCGGTCTTGGCCACGGCGATCTGGTTGAGGATCGATGGGTACAGCTTGACCACGCGGAACTGGCTGATGTCGCCGCCGAATTCGGCCAGGCGCTTGGTGGCCCATGGCGACATGATGGTGTTCAGGTAGCGCCGTGGAATGCCGAAGTCTTCCTCGAGGATCGCGCCATCTTCGGTGGCGTTGAACAGACCCAAAGGCGATTCGAATACCGGCGAGCCCTTGATCGCGTAGAAGGGCACTTTTTCCATCAGTTGTTTCAGCTTCTCGGCCAAAGACGATTTACCGCCGCCGACAGGGCCGAGCAGATAAAGGATCTGTTTCTTCTCTTCCAGGCCCTGAGCGGCATGGCGGAAATACGACACGATCTGGTCGATGCATTCTTCCATCCCGTGGAAGTCTTCAAAGGCCGGATAGCGGCGGATCACCTTGTTGGAAAAGATTCGTGACAGCCTCGAGTTGGTCGAGGTGTCGAGCAGTTCCGGTTCGCCGATGGCCATTAACAGACGCTCGGCGGCGGAAACGTAGGCACTGCGATCCTTTTTGCACAGTTCCAGGTACTCCTGCAGGGAGAATTCTTCCTGGCGTGTGGACTCGAAGCGTTGTTGGAAGTGGCTAAAGATACTCATGACGTCACCTCGCTCGATACGTGGAGCCGACGCCGGATCACTCAGTCGATGCTGGCAAGCAGCCGCTGTGGCAGCTGATTGTTTACCCCCCAGAACACTTTCGCGGTCGACAACCTTGAAAGTCACTCCCGATGACCCGTGCGCCGGTGTACCGGCTCTCCCCTGTTTTGGATGGCCTGGGCTTAAGGATAGTTGGGAATTCGGGAGGTAAAGGCGAGATACGTAATTAGTTGTGGCAAGACCGTTCGTCTGCCGCCGCGGGCCCACGGGAGCCGGGGCCTGCGCGTTACAAAAAAATTATTCGGAGCTGCCTTGCGCGGTTTCCGAAGGAAAAGTCGTACGCCACAGTTCGAAGCCGCCGTCCATGCTGTAGACGTCGGAGAAGCCCTGGCTCACGAGGTAGGCCGCGGCACCCTGGCTCGAGTTGCCGTGGTAGCAGACCACGACGGTCGGAGCATCGAGGTCGGCGCCCTGGATGAAAGCATGCAGGGAATGATTATCCAGATGTTTCGAGCCACTGATGTGCAGGGCGGCGAAGGTCGCCGGGTCGCGGACGTCGACCACGACTGCACCTTGCTCGCGCAGGGCCTGGGCCTGCTCCGGGGGAATACGTTTGAATTCGCTCATGGCGGGTTCCTGTTGCTCGGCTGAAAGCGCAGTCTAACGCGGGACGCTGACTGGCGAAGTTTCGGGGATAAGTGGTGCGACGGTTGGGGCAAGGCCACCATGCTCATCGCATTTGCATGACAGGCGTTCGCCGCTGTCGACGTTCATCAGGGTCAGACTGCCGCCCCAGACACAACCGGTGTCCAGTGCGCAGATGCCTGGCTCATGGACATTGCCTTCCAGCGCCGCCCAGTGACCGAAGATGATCCGCAGACCTTTGGTCTTCCGATCCTTGTGCTGGAACCAGGGCTTATATCCCGGTGGCGCGGTGTCGAGGCCTTCCTTGCTCTTGAGGTCAAGCTTGCCTTCGGCGGTGCAGAAGCGCATGCGCGTGAAATAGTTGGTGATGACTCGCAGGCGGGTGACGCCTTTGAGATCGTTGTCCCACTTCGCCGGTTCGTTGCCGTACATGCCGTCGAGGTAGGCGGGAAACAGATTGTCGTCGCGCAGGGCGGTTTCGACCTCGGCGGCGCACTTCAGAGCGCGCCGCAGCGACCATTGCGGCGGGATGCCGGCGTGGGCCATGGCGACATCACGCACTTCGTCGTAGTGCATCAGCTTTTGCTGACGCAACCACTCCATCAGCACCGGGCCGTCGGGGGCTTCGATAATCTCGCGCAGGGTGTCGGACTTTTTCAGGCGCTCGATCTTTTTAGCGGCCGCCAGCAGGTGCAGGTCGTGATTGCCCAGCACGCAAACCAGCGATTCGCGCATGCCATATAGAAAACGCAGGGTTTCCAGCGATTGCGGGCCACGGTTGACCAGGTCGCCGACCAGCCACAGCCGATCGATCGACGGATCGAACGCAACCTGCTTGAGCAGGCATTTCAGCGGTTCGAGGCAGCCTTGCAAGTCCCCCACGGCATACGTCGCCATCAGTGCAGGGCTCCGGGGACGGCGAGGCGGAAGGGCTTGATGATTGCGTCGAAATGTTTGCCGTCGCTGGCAACCATTTCGTAAGTGCCTTGCATGGTGCCGACCTTGGTGGTCATGACCGTGCCGCTGCTGTACGTGTGGCTTTTGCCTGAATCGATCAGTGGTTGCTGGCCGACGACACCGGCGCCGCGGACTTCTTCGACATGGCCGTCGCCGTCAGTGATCACCCAGTGACGCGACATCAGGCGTGCGGGCTGCTCGCCATTATTCTGCACGGTGATGGTGTAGGCGAAGGCGAAGCGGTCGTGCTCGGGTTGCGATTGGTCTGCCAGATAGTGGGTAACGACGCTGACATCGACCTGATAACGAGGATCGGACATGCAAAAGGGCCTTAAACGAAGCGGAACGCGAGGGGTAGCTGATGGGGAATCAGTCTAGGCAAGTATCGGGCAGTAAACCAGAGTGGCGTCCTGCCCGATAGCGTTCACGGCTGTCAGTCGGCGGCGGGGGTTGCCGGGATCTGTACCGCGAGCTGGTCGGCCAGACGTACGAATGCCGCCAGATCCAGTTGCTCGGGACGCAGACTGCCATCAACGCCGGCGGCTTCGATTTCAGCGTTGCTGAGCAGTTGTTTGAGGGTGTTGCGCAGGGTTTTGCGGCGCTGGTTGAAAGCTTCGCGAACCACGCGTTCGAGCAGGCGATGATCCTTGGCCGGGTGCGGCAGAACCGCGTGCGGCACCAGGCGAACGATGGCCGAGTCGACTTTCGGTGGCGGGTTGAATGCGCCCGGCCCCACGTTGAACAGATGCTCTACGCGGCAATGGTACTGAACCATGATCGACAACCGACCCCAGTCACCACCACCCGGACCTGCGGCCAGACGCTCGACCACTTCCTTCTGCAGCATGAAGTGCATGTCGCGAATAATGCCGGCGTTGTTCAGCAGGTGGAAAATCAGCGGCGTGGAGATGTTGTACGGCAGGTTACCGACCACGCGCAGGCTGTTCGGCGCAGCGTTCAGGCTGTTGAAGTCGAACTTCAGCGCATCGCCCTGATGCAGGTTGAAATTGCTCTTGCCGGCGAACTGCTGGTTGAGGATCGGGATCAGGTCCTTGTCCAGCTCCACTACGTCCAGCTGTGCGCCGGAGTTGAGGATGCCGGCAGTCAATGCGCCCTGGCCCGGGCCGATCTCCAGCATGCGGTCGCCGGCCTTGGCACTGATGGAGCGCAGGATGCGGTCGATGACGCCGGCATCATGCAGGAAGTTTTGGCCAAAGCGTTTGCGCGCCTTGTGTTGGTATTGCTCGGTCATAAACGGGTCTCGGCCATCTGGTAGGCGGTTTCCAGGGCGACTTGCAGGCTGCCGGTGTCGATCCTGCCGCTGCCGGCCAGATCCAGGGCGGTGCCATGGTCGACCGACGTGCGGATGATCGGCAGGCCCAGGGTCACGTTGACCGCAGCGCCGAAGCCTTTGTACTTCAGCACGGGCAGGCCCTGGTCGTGGTACATCGCCAGCACCGCGTCGCAGTGCTCCAGATATTTGGGGGTAAACAGAGTGTCGGCAGGCAGCGGGCCACGAAGGTCCATGCCCTCGCCGCGCAGGCGCTCCAATGTGGGTTCGATGATGTCGATTTCTTCATGGCCCAGGTGTCCGCCTTCACCGGCGTGCGGATTGAGCCCGCAGACCAGGATGCGCGGTTGGGCGATGCCGAATTTTTGTTGCAGGTCGGCGTGCAGAATCCGCGTGACCCGTTCCAGCCGCTCCGGCGTGATCGCATCGGCGATGGCGCGCAAGGGCAGGTGAGTGGTGACCAGCGCCACGCGCAAACCGCGGGTGGCGAGCATCATCACCACTTGGGCGGTGTGGGTCAGGTCGGCGAGAAATTCGGTGTGACCGGAAAACGCGATACCCGATTCGTTGATCACGCCCTTGTGAACCGGGGCGGTGATCATCCCGGCGAAATCACCGTTCAGGCAGCCATTGCCGGCGCGGGTCAGGGTTTCGAGGACGAATGCGGCGTTGGCCTTGTCCAGTTGCCCGGCGACCACCGGGGCGCTGAGTGGGGTGTCCCAGACATACAGGCTGTTGGCGGGCGCCGGAGCGTCCGGCCAGTGGTCAGGCGCAACGTCCAGCAAACTGACGGCCAACCCCAGCTGCGCGGCCCGCTCTTGGAGCAGGTCGCGGCTGGTGATGGCAATCAGGGGGTGTGGCTGGGCTTGCGAGGCGAGCAGCAGGCACAGGTCGGGACCGATGCCGGCCGGTTCGCCGGGTGTCAGCGCGAAACGCTTGGGTTTCACTGCGCTGCCTGGTCTGCACCAGGGAGTTTGATCTCTACGTACGCTTCGTCACGGATCTGACGCAGCCAGGTTTGCAGCTCTTCGTCGTATTTGCGGTTACGCAGTACGGTCATCGCTTGCTGCTCACGGGCCTGTTCGGTGCTGTCGGTGGCGCGACGGCCAAGGACTTCCAGAACGTGCCAGCCGTACTGGGTCTGGAACGGCTTGGACAGCTGACCCTGCTGGGACTTGGCCATCACGGCGCGGAATTCCGGTACCAGTGCGTTCGGGTCGATCCAGTTCAGGTCGCCGCCGTTGAGGGTAGAACCCGGGTCTTCCGAGTACTTCTTGGCCAGTTCGGCAAAATCTTCACCGGCTTCGATGCGGTTATAGAGCGACTGAGCCAGTTCCTTGGTCTTGGCTTCGTCGCGAACCGGACTTGGCTTGACCAGAATATGGCGCACATGCACTTCGTCGCGCATCTGGCTTTCGCCACCACGTTTTTCCAGCAGCTTCAGGATGATGAAACCACCTGGGGTGCGTGCCGGTTGAGTGATGTCGCCGATAGCCATGCGGCTCAACTCACGGTCGAACGGCGGTGGCAGTTGAGCGGCTTTACGCCAGCCCATATCGCCGCCTTCCAGAGCGTTGTCACTGGCGGAGTTGGCCACGGCCATCTGGCCGAAGTCAGCGCCTTGCTTGAGCTGCTGGTAAACGTCCATCGCCTTGCGTGCAGCACTCTGAATCGCTTCGGAGTTGGCGCTTTCCGGGGTCGGGATCAGGATGTTGGCCAGGTGCAGCTCTTCTGACAGTTGCATCTTGCCCAGGTCGGAGGCGAGGAAGTTCTTCACTTCCTGTTCCGAGACCTGAATGCGCTCGGCCACGCGGCGCTGACGCACACGGCTGATGATCATTTCACGACGGATCTGCTCGCGAGCGTCGTTGTAAGACAGACCATCGCGAGACAGGGCGATGCGGAACTGCTCCGGGGTCATGTTGTTGCGCTGGGCAATGGTGCCAACCGCCTGGTTCAGTTCTTCATCGGTGATGCGGATGCCGGAACGTTCGCCGATCTGCAGTTGCAGATTTTCAACGATCAGGCGCTCGAGCACCTGTTGATCCAGCACGCCCGGAGGCGGCAGACCGCCGCCACGCTTGGCGATGGTTTGCTGAACTTCGTGGACGCGTTGATCCAGCTGGCTCTGCATGACCACGTCGTTGTCGACGATGGCCACAACCTTATCGATGGACTGCACCGCGGCGTTGGCCGCGGTACCCAGGAACAGCGCGCCCAGCATCAGCGGGCGCAGACAATCAGAAAGCTTGGTCTTCACGTTGACGATAACCTTGGATGCCTTTGTCGAGGAAGCTCTCTACCTTGGCGCCAGTGAGGCCGCCGAGTCCCTTCAGAACAATTTGGAGGAAGACGCCGTGGTCGCCTTTTTCGTTTTCCGGGGCGTTCTGACTGAATTCGTCATAGCTGACCCAGTAACGGTTGATCAGGCGCAGTTTCCAGCAGCAGTTGTCATATTCGAAACCACCGAAGGCTTCCAGCGTGCGATTGCGGTTGTAGTCGTACTGCCAGCGGCTGATCGCGCTCCACTGCGGAACGATCGGCCAGATGACCGAGAAGTCATGCTGCTGGATCTTGTAGTAGTCCTTCACGTAGCCAGGCTGGCCCGGGGTACCGTAGTCACCGCCACCCACCGACCATTTACCGGTGTTCTGGTCGTAACGGACCTGGTCGTTGCGATAGCGATAGCCGACGTTGACCACCTTGTTCGGGTTGTCTTCAGGCTGGTAGTGGAACATCGCGCTACCCGAACGCGGGCTGCGGCTGTCCGGATCCCAGTTGTAGTCGGCCGTGGTGCGCCAGTCGCGGTTCCAGCGGTATTCGTATTCCAGCGCGTAAGGCGAAACATTGGCCTTGGCGTCGTCGCGGTCGTTGAACGCGATGCCTGGCAGTTGGACTTCGCGATCCTTGAAGTACAGAGCCTGGCCGACGCTGATGCGTTGACGCTCGAACCCGTCGTCTTCGATCCAGCGGCTGGTCACGCCCAGCGACAGCTTGTTCTCGTCGCCAACACGGTCGGAACCGGAGAAACGGTTGTCACGGAACAGCGACGCATAGTTGAAGGTGTATTCGCTGGTGTCGAATACCGGAATGTCTTCCTGATCCACCTTCGGCACATAGAGATAGAACATGCGCGGCTCAAGCGTCTGGCGGTAGTTCTTGCCAAAGAAGGACGTGTTGCGGTCAAAGTACAGACCACCGTCAACGCTGGCGATCGGCACGCCGCGACTCTGGTTGCTGTCGAAGGTGCCGTTGAGTTTGTTCTGCTCTGCTGTCTGGGCGGCAATTTGCGATTTGCCGGTGCCGTCCAGATCCAGTTGATACTGGGTGTACTGATATTTGAGCGACGGAGTCAGGTAGCCATAGGTCGTGCTCATCGGCAGGCTGACACCTGGTTTCAGGTTCAGACGGTCACCATTGGCGCGAGCGAGCCCGAATACGTTGTTATCGAGGCGTGGCTCGACAGTGCCGTCTTCGTTGGTAAAGTTGCCGTTTTTCAGATCACGGTCAAAACGAACGATCTCGGTCTCGTAGTCGAAATTCAGGCCTTCCGGATGATAGGGCAGCTGACCATTGAAGGTGATCTGCGGCAGACGGTCATATGGCGTGATGTTCGATACGGTCGCCAGCTGGTACGCCTGGGCATTCAAACGGGCGATGTAACTGTCGCCACGATAGGTGACCGAGCCCTGCTGATTCACGTAGTCGTCGCTCTTCACACCAATCTGATCGGTCTGCAAATCCTGGAAGTAGTACGGATCGCTGATCTTGGTGTAATCCACCTGGGTGAGCACGCGGGAGTCGAGACCACCCTTGTGTTGCCAGTTGTACATGTAGCGGGTCTTGTCGTAGTCGGTCTGGCCCTTGCGCTCGTCGTCCTCGTCGTTGAGGTACGCCGCACCGAACTGACCTTCGCTGGACTTGGTGAGGTAGCGGAATTCGCCTTCCATCAACAGGCCGCGTTTAGCCATGTAACGTGGATACAACGTGGCATCGTAGTTCGGTGCCAGGTTGAAGTAGTACGGGGTGACCAGCATGAAGCCGGTGTCGCTGCCGGTGCCGATGGTCGGCGGCAGGAAACCCGACTGACGACGATCGTCGATCGGGAAGTAGATGTACGGGGTGTACAGGACCGGAATGTCCTTGACCCGCAGCGTCACGTTGGTCGCGGTACCGAAACCGGTGGCAGGGTTCAGGGTGATGTTGTTGCCCTTGAGCTGCCAGGCGTTGCTGTTCGGTTCGCACGTGGTGTACGTGCCGTCCTTCAGACGAATGATCGCGTTTTCGGCACGCTTGGCGTACAGCGCGTTACCGCGGATGCGCGATTTGTGCATCACGTATTCGGCGTTGTCGACCTTGGCTTCACCAGTGTCGAGCTGCACATCGGCGTGGTCGCCGACGATCAGCGCGCCGTTGTCGCGAATGCGCACGTTGCCCGCCAGTTCGCCACGGCTTTCGGCCTGATACAGGTTGGCCTCATCGGCTTCGACCTGCATGCTGCCCTGACGCATGACCACGTCACCGGCCAGACTCGCGACCTGCGAATCCTGCTGATAACGCGATGCCTTGGCGCCGATGAAGGTCGGGGCGTCACTTTTATTCGTCTTGTCATTCATGCCAGGACGAATCGGTTCGATATAGGAACCAGAGCAGTAAGGACCGGTCTCGGCCAGTTGGGCGGCGGTGAGCTTCTCGCGCGGAACCCAGTCGAGGTGACTGTAGTCTTCGCTACGGGATTTCAGGCCGCGGCCCTTGGACTCGGTAACCAGTACCGGCTTGGGCCCGGACTCCGCGGTGGAGCCGTTCTGGGCCGGAGCTTCGCCAGCGGCGCTGACGGCACTGCCGTCGTGCACGGGACGCGGCGGCAAGGCAGCGGCCGGCGTCTTCGGCGAGCAGGCCCAGCCACCCGTTGCCGACACGGCGCAGTCATACTGCTCGGCGGCAACAACGAATGAACTGGCCAGAGGTTGCATAGCCAGCAGACTGCCGGTTACCAACAACGGAAATTTTTTACGAAACGCGGGGGATTTCAATGCCATCTTATTAGTCCGGGCTTCCTGCGTGCCATCTGCCCGCGGTGTGGGCCGCACGCCTCTCGATGGTCTGAAAAAGATGCTGGATAATAAAGCATGACCCGCTTGACGGCTAGCGCCGTCGGAGACCCTTGCAATGCCTGATCAAGATGTACGCTTGCAACACCTTAAAGTTTGGCTCGATGAACAGTTGGCAACCCTTTTTGCGAATCAGGGCTGGGGAGCCGTACCCCCGGCCACGTTGACCGCGGCCAGCAGCGACGCGAGTTTCCGCCGGTATTTCCGTTGGGAAGGCGCGGGTCGCAGCTTCGTCGTGATGGACGCGCCGCCGCCTCAGGAAAACTGCAAACCGTTCGTGGATATCGCCTTTTTGCTGGCGAAATCCGGTATCAACGTGCCGAAAATTTATGCCGAAGACCTCGAACGTGGCTTTCTTTTGCTCAATGACCTGGGCAACCAGACCTATCTGGACGTGATCGACAGCGAAAATGCCGACGCGTTGTTCAGCGATGCCCTGCAAGCGCTGCTGGCTTTTCAGCAGCTGCCGATGGTGGCGCCGCTGCCGAGCTATGACGTCGCGTTGTTGCGCCGCGAGCTGGAACTGTTTCCCGAGTGGTACGTGAAACGCGAGTTGGGCGTCGAGTTCGATGCAACCCAACAGCAGCAGTGGCAAAAGGTCAGCGAGCTGCTGATCGACAGCGCCCTGGCCCAGCCGAAAGTGCTGGTGCACCGCGACTACATGCCGCGCAACCTGATGCTCAGCGAGCCTAATCCCGGCGTGCTGGATTTCCAGGACGCGGTGTATGGTCCGGTGACCTACGACGTGACCTGCCTGTTCAAGGACGCCTTCCTCAGTTGGCCTGAAGAACGTGTGCGCGGCTGGCTGGAAAGCTACTGGCAGCAGGCGTCAGCACTGGACATCCCGGTGCAGCCGGACTTCGAAGAGTTTCTGCGCGCCAGCGATCTGATGGGCGTGCAGCGTCATCTGAAAGTCATCGGCATCTTCGCCCGCATCTGCCATCGCGACGGCAAGCCGCGTTACCTCGGTGATGTGCCGCGTTTCTTCTCTTATATAGAAGCGGTCATCGCCCGCCGTCCCGAGTTGGCGGATCTGCAGGCACTGCTCGCCAGCCTGCGTGGTGGAGTGACGGCATGAAGGCAATGATTCTGGCGGCCGGCAAAGGCGAGCGCATGCGCCCGCTGACCCTGACCACCCCGAAGCCGCTGGTGCGTGCCGGCGGCGTGCCGCTGATTGAATATCACCTGCGTGCCCTGGCCGCGGCCGGTTTCAATGAGATCGTGATCAACCATGCCTGGCTCGGCCGGCAGATTGAAGATCACTTGGGCGATGGCTCGCAGTTCGGCGTGTCGATCCAGTACTCGCCGGAGGGCGAGCCACTGGAAACCGGCGGCGGCATTTTCCGCGCCTTGCCGCTGTTGGGCGACGACGCGTTTCTGGTGGTCAACGGCGATATCTGGACCGATTACGACTTCAGCGTGCTGCATCAGCCGATCACCGGGCTGGCGCATCTGGTGCTGGCGGACAACCCGGCCCATCACCCGACAGGCGACTTCACCCTGACCGACGGCCAGGTGCGTGATGGCCAGGCCGAGGCGGCAACCCTGACCTACAGCGGCATCGCCGTATTGCACCCGCAGTTGTTTGACGGCTGCAGCGGCGGTGCCTTCAAACTGGCGCCGCTGCTGCGTAAAGCCATGGCGGACGGGCAGGTGACCGGCGAGCGACTGAAAGGTCGCTGGGTCGATGTCGGTACCCACGAGCGTCTGGCCGAAGCCGAAGCCTTGATAGAAGCGAGTCGCTGATATGTTGTGGCCAGGGACTCTGATTGGAGCCGGAGCGGGTTTTGCTATCGCCAGCATTCCGGGGGCCATGCTTGGGGCTTTGTTGGGGCAGGCGCTGGATCGGCGCCTGCATTTGCAGAGCTGGGGGCATTTGCGGGAAAAACTCGGCGGCCGGCCGATGCTGCGCAACGACGAACTGTTATTCGTGTTGCTCGGGCGTCTGGCCAAGAGCGACGGGCGGGTCACGGACGGTCACATCCAGCAGGCGCGGCATGAGATGCGCGCGCTGGAAATGAGCGAGCCGGCACAGCGCCGGGCGATTGCCGCGTTCAATCGCGGCAAGTCCGGCAACGACAATCTGCGCGGTTATCTGCGTCGATTGAGCACTCAACCCCATGCCGCTGAAGGTGTATTGCGCGCCTGCTGGCGAATGGTCTTCGCCGATGGTCGGGCCGGCGTCAGCGAGCGGGAATTGCTGGCGCAGTGGGGCAAGTGGCTGGGCTGGACGACCCACCAGATCCAGGCGCTGGCGGCGGACTACGAGCCACACAAGCGTCCGATCGTCAGCGCGGCGGTGAGCTATCAGGAGGCGATGCGCCTGCTCGGCGTCTCAGCCACCAGCGAACCGGCACAGATCAAACGCGCCTATCGGCGTCTGCTCAGCCGGCATCACCCGGACAAGGTGGCCGGGACAGGTGCCACGCCGGCGCAGGTGCGTGAGGCCACCGAGAGGACCCGCGAATTGCACAATGCCTACACGTTGATTCGCGAACGGCGGGATTTTCGCTAGGCATAAAAAAATCGCAGCGTTGGGCTGCGATTTTTTTGTCTGCGCTTTGTCAGTCGGGGCTCTGCGGATTCAACCAGCCACGCACCCGGCGGAACAATTGCTCCTGTTCAGCCTTGTTGTCCGGCAGGGCCTTGAGTGCGACCTGACTGAACGCGGACGTCTTCAACCGTTTGCTGGCCTGCATGCGCTCCAGTGCCGCGTTGCGGTCCAGCGCTTTATCCATGTAGAAAATGTCCGCGGTCGGCAGCTTCAGGGTCGGCGTCAGTTCCACCAGTTGCGGTTGGGCCTTGGCCGGGGTCTGCGCGGCTACCAGGACCAGCTTCTCGACCTGCGAGTTTTGTCGCTCGCTCATGTAGCGCGCCGCCCAGTAAGCACCGGTGCCATGGCCGAGGACGACGATGCTGCGCGCGCTCTGTTGTTCGGCGTAGGCCAGCGCGGCGTCGATGCGGGCGAAAATTCGCTCGGCGTCGGCCTTGGACTGTTCCTCGGAGGTTTCGGCAACGACCTTATCGGCCACATCGGCTTCGCCGCCGGCGGCTTGTTCGATCGGCTCGGCGGTGGTCGAATCCTTGCTGCCCGGGTCGGCGGTTTTCGCTGCGGCGGGTGCTTCGACCACGCGCGGCGCGATGGCATCGCTTTGCAGATCGGGCAGGGTGATACTCAGGCTGCTCCACTCGACGTCCGGCAACTTGCGGCGCAACGGGCCGATCGCCTGGGGCCAGTCGGCGGTTTCGCCGGCGCCGGGAATGAGGATCACTGCGCCTTTGGGTTCGGCGGTGTTGGCCGGTTTCCACAGGGCGAGGAAGGTGTCGCTGCCGGCTTGCAGTTGCTGTTGTTCCTGGGCCGGAACCTTGCGTTCGAGTGCCGCGGCTTCTTCCTGACTACGCTCAAGCAGTGGCTGGCGTTCGACCGGTTTTTCTTCGGCGGCTTTTTCTGCGGCGGGGGCGGGTGCCGGATCCGCGGCTTCGACGGAAAACGCACAAGGCAGGATCAGCGACAGGCACAATGCTGGCATTGCCAGGCGATAGACAGGGGGCATCGGTTATTCCAGGCCAGAAGTTATCCCGGCAGCCTAATGGGTTGGTCAGAATTTGTCAGTGTATGAGACTTCAATGATGCGTTTTTGCTGCCTGTGGGTTATCGGCTGTCTGGCGTTTCCCTTGATGGGCTGGGCGGCGCCTGCGCCACCGAGCCACCTCGCGCGGTTATCGGCGAGCGAACAACAGTGGCTCGCACAGCACAACGAATTGCGTGTCGGTCTGGTATTGCAGGCGCCGTACGCGCAATACGACCGGCGCTTGCAGCGGCTGTCGGGGGCCAATGTCGAAGTGATGAAGGCATTGGCCCGTGCGCTGAATGTCGAGCTGAGCTGGCGCAACTTTCAGGATCTGGCACAACTCGAGGCCGCTGCCCGGGACGGCGAAATCGACATCGCCCCAGGCCTGACCCAGACCCCGGGCGGCCTGCGTCTTTGGCAGTTTTCCGACCCGTACATGCGCGTGCCGCAACTGGTGGTCAGCGACCAGAAAAGCAGCGCGACCGTGGAACTGGAAAAACTCGACAGCCAGACCCGCGTCGCCGTGCGCATGCCCGGCGTAACCGCCGATTATCTGCGCGGCAACTATCCGCACCTGAATCTGCAAGGCGTACCGATGGAGCGTCAGGCGCTGCAACTGTTGCTGAGTCAGCAGGCGTCCTACGCGGTGGTCGATGAGGCGCAGCTCGGGCGGCTGTCGGCGGAACCGGAGTTTGCCGGGCTGGTGGTGGTCGGTGACATCGGTCTGCCGCAACTGCTGCGCATCGGCACCCGTCGCGACTGGCCGGAACTGGCCGGGATCGTCGAGAGTGCCTTGCGCGCAATTCCGGCCAAGGATCTGGAGCGCCTGCATGCCCAATGGCTGCAACCCAAATATCCGCGACTCTCCGAATCGCCGGGCTTCTGGCAGAACCTGAGCCTGTTGTTCGCGGTGCTGCTGCTCAGCTGCGTGGCCATCGTCTTCTGGCAGCGCCGCCAGCAGCGCAGTCTTGAACAGCGCCTGCTCGACGCCCGTGAAGACATCGCCCTGCGCGCCGCCAGCGAAGAAGCCCTGCGTCTGACTCAGTTTTCCATCGATCAGAGCACCGTCGGCATTCTCTGGGTCAACTGGGACAGCCATGTGCGCTACGCCAACCGTGCGGCAGAAAACATGCTCGGTTATCCACAGGGCGCGATCATCGACCGCCCGTTGATCGACTTTGAGCCGGGGCTGCACATGGATCGCTGGCTCAACCTGTGGAAACGCGCCCGAGCCAGCGAAGAAGGGCCGCTGAGCTTTGAAACCAATTGTGTGCGGGCCGATGGCAGTGTGCTGCCGGCGGACGTGTCGCTGAGCTTCCTGCGTTTTCGCGATGGCGAGTATCTGGTGGTCTATCTCACCGATGTCACCGAGCGTCGTCGTGCCCTGGCTGCGTTGCAGGAAAGCGAGGCGCGGCTGCAAGGCATCGCGGCTAACGTGCCGGGGCTGGTATTCCGCCTTGAGCGCGCACCGGTGACCGGGCAGATCGACTTTGCCTACATCAGCGAGGGCAGCGAAAGTCTGGTCGGCTACGCGCCGGCCGCCATCGCCCATCGCGACATGGGCCTGCGCAGTCTGGTGCATCCGGATGACCGGGCCGCTTATCACCAGACTCAGGACCAGGCGCTGGACACCGACAGCGACTGGTCGTGGCAGGGCCGGATTCTCACGCGCCAGGGCGAGCAGCGCTGGGCTGAGATCAAGGCCATCACCCGTCAACTGGAGGGCGGTGCCTATGTCTGGGACGGCATTGTCTGGGACATCACCGAAAGTAAACGCATCGAACTGGAGCTGGCGGCCTCCCGCGAACAACTGCGCGAACTGTCGGCGCACCTGGAAAGCGTGCGGGAAGAGGAAAAGGCGCGCATCGCCCGGGAGGTTCACGATGAACTGGGGCAGATGCTGACGGTGCTGAAACTGGAAACGTCGATGTGCGAACTGGCCTACGCGCAACTTGATCCGGGTCTGAACGAGCGCTTGAACAGCATGAAGCGCCTGATTGCCCAGTTGTTCCAGCTGGTGCGGGATGTGGCGACGGCGCTGCGCCCGCCGATCCTCGATGCCGGGATCGCCTCGGCCATCGAGTGGCAGGCGCGGCGCTTCGAGGCGCGCACGCAGATTCCGTGTCTGGTGCAGGTGCCGGACAACCTTGCGCCCCTCAGTGACGCCAAGGCCATCGGCCTGTTCCGCATTCTTCAGGAGGCGCTGACCAACGTCATGCGCCATGCCCAGGCGCATACTGTGGAACTGACGCTGACGCAGGAAGGCAACGAATTGTGTCTGACGGTCAGCGATGATGGCGTAGGATTTGTCGCCGCTGCCGGCAGGCCGACATCCTTTGGACTGGTGGGCATGCGCGAGCGGGTGTTGATCATGGGCGGGCAGCTGTCACTCGACAGCGAGCCGGGCGAGGGCACCACGCTGAGCGTGCGGGTGCCACTGGATGAGGAGAAGTAAGTGATCCGTGTACTGGTAGCCGAAGACCACACCATCGTTCGCGAAGGCATCAAGCAATTGATCGGCCTGGCCAAGGATCTGCAGGTGGTGGGGGAGGCGAGCAACGGCGAGCAATTGCTGGAAACCCTGCGCAATGTGCCCTGCGAAGTGGTGTTGCTGGACATCTCGATGCCCGGCGTCAACGGGCTCGAAGCGATTCCACGAATCCGCGCGCTGAACCATCCGCCGGCGATTCTGGTGCTGTCGATGCACGACGAAGCACAGATGGCCGCCCGGGCGCTGAAGGTCGGCGCCGCCGGTTATGCCACCAAGGACAGCGATCCGGCACTGCTGCTGACGGCAATTCGCAAGGTCGCGGCGGGCGGGCGCTACATCGACCCGGAGCTGGCCGACCGCATGGTCTTCGAAGTCGGCCTGACCGATGCGCGACCACTGCACTCGTTGCTGTCGGAGCGCGAATTCTCGGTGTTCGAACGTCTTGCCCAAGGCGCCAACGTCAACGACATCGCCCAGCAACTGGCCCTGAGCAGCAAGACCATCAGTACCCACAAGGCGCGGCTGATGCAGAAACTCAACATCACTTCGCTCGCCGAGCTGGTGAAGTACGCGATGGAACACAAGCTCCTCTGAGCGACATATCCAATAGCGACAGGCGCTTTTGCCGGTTCTGACGGCTTGAGCCCCGACCCATGCGTCGGGTTTGCCAAAACGCGCCATCCTTGTAGGGCAATCCCTACCCCCGGCCTTCCATCCGGCTGAGGCGATTCTCTCCTGCGCCCCGATTTGCGTGACTGCAAGCAGCCACTAGGCTTAATCCCACAGCAGTCATCAATAACAAAGGTGTGGGTATGAGCCAGGTCGAATCAAACGCAGGGGCCAGCGATGTGCTGGTCAGCTTTCGTGGAGTGCAGAAGAGCTACGACGGCGAGAACCTGATCGTCAAAGACCTCAACCTGGACATTCGCAAGGGCGAATTCCTCACCTTGCTCGGGCCGTCCGGCTCGGGCAAGACCACCAGCCTGATGATGCTCGCCGGTTTCGAAACGCCGACCGCCGGTGAGATCCTCCTCGCCGGGCGGGCGATCAACAACGTGCCGCCGCACAAACGCGACATCGGTATGGTGTTCCAGAACTACGCGCTGTTCCCGCACATGACCGTCGCTGAAAACCTGGCGTTTCCGCTGACTGTGCGCGGCCTGAACAAGAGCGACGTCAGCGACAAGGTCAAGAAAGTCCTGAGCATGGTGCAGCTTGATGCGTTCGCATCGCGTTACCCGGCGCAACTGTCCGGCGGCCAGCAACAACGTGTGGCTTTGGCCCGTGCGCTGGTGTTCGAGCCGCAACTGGTGTTGATGGACGAACCCCTCGGCGCCCTCGACAAACAGCTGCGTGAACACATGCAGATGGAAATCAAACACCTGCACCAGCGCCTCGGCGTGACCGTGGTCTACGTGACCCACGACCAGGGCGAAGCCCTGACCATGTCCGATCGTGTCGCCGTATTCCATCAGGGCGAAATCCAGCAGATCGCCCCGCCGCGCACCCTCTACGAGGAACCGAAAAACACCTTCGTCGCCAACTTCATCGGCGAGAACAACCGCCTCAACGGTCGCCTGCTCAGCCAGAACGGCGAGCGCTGCGTGGTCGAGCTGGGGCGCGGGGAAAAGGTCGAGGCGCTGGCGGTCAACATCGGCCAGACCGGCGAGCCGGTCACCCTGTCGATCCGTCCGGAGCGCGTCAGCCTCAACGGTTCGAGTGACCAGTGCGTCAACCGCTTCTCCGGGCGGGTGGCCGAATTCATCTATCTGGGCGACCACGTCCGGGTGCGCCTGGAAGTCTGCGGCAAGACCGACTTCTTCGTGAAACAACCGATTGCCGAGCTCGATCCAGCGCTCGCGGTCGGCGACGTGGTTCCGCTTGGCTGGCAGGTCGAGCACGTTCGCGCGCTCGATCCACTTCTAGAGGCGCACTGAAACGCCCCGCAATACCAACACCAACCCTGCACGTGGAGAGAACAATAAATGTTGAGATCCCTGAAGTTCACAGCCCTGACCCTGGGCCTGATGGGTGCGGCAAGCGCAATGGCCGCCGGCCCGGATCTGACCGTGGTGTCGTTTGGCGGGGCGAACAAGGCGGCGCAAGTCAAAGCCTTCTACGCACCGTGGGAAGCGGCGGGCAACGGCAAGATCGTCGCTGGCGAGTACAACGGCGAGATGGCCAAGGTCAAAGCCATGGTCGACACCAAGAGCGTGTCCTGGGATCTGGTAGAGGTTGAATCGCCGGAGCTGTCCCGTGGCTGCGACGAAGACATGTTCGAGCAACTCGATCCTGCGCTGTTCGGCAAATCCGAAGACTACGTCAAAGGCGCGATCCAGCCTTGCGGCGTGGGTTTCTTCGTGTGGTCGACCGTATTGGCCTACAACGCCGACAAGCTGAAAACCGCACCGACCAGTTGGGCGGATTTCTGGGACACCAAAAAATTCCCGGGCAAACGTGGCCTGCGCAAAGGCGCCAAGTACACCCTCGAATTCGCACTGATGGCCGACGGCGTAGCGCCGAAAGACGTGTACAAGGAACTGGCCAGCAAGGGCGGTCAGGATCGCGCGTTCAAGAAACTGGATGAGTTGAAACCGAACATCCAGTGGTGGGAAGCCGGCGCCCAGCCGCCGCAATACCTCGCTTCCGGTGACGTGGTCATGAGCTCGGCCTACAACGGTCGTATCGCTGCCGTGCAGAAAGAATCCAATCTGAAAGTGGTGTGGAACGGCGGTATCTACGACTTCGATGCGTGGGCCATCCCGAAAGGCCTGGACGCCAAGCGCGCCGAAGCGGCGAAGAAATTCATCGCGTTCTCGGTGCAGCCGCAACAGCAGAAGACCTACTCGGAAAACATCGCCTACGGCCCGGCCAACTCCCAGGCTGTGCCGTTGCTGGACAAGGCAATCCTGAAAGACATGCCGACCACCCCGGAAAACATCGCCAATCAGGTGCAGATCGACGTCAGCTTCTGGGCTGACAACGGCGAGCAACTGGAGCAGCGCTTCAATTCCTGGGCTGCGAAGTAACTACGTCACACGGGCCGACGGCTACCGGATGATCATTCCCACGTCGAGGCGTCGAACCGTCCGCGTGGGAATGTCGCCCGGGACGCTCCGCGTCCCTGTGACGCAGAGCGTCACTGAATGCGTTCCCACGCAGAGCGTGGGAACGATCAGTACCCAAAGTTCGAGGCGGTATTCGCCGCTTTTGTAACGATCAAAGATTTGCGGAGTACGTCATGGCCATCGCCGTTCCCCTGAACGAGGGCAACAGCCCCACCTTGAAGCAGCGGCTCAAGCACGCCGAGCGGGTCAACCGCTGGAAGGCCCAGGCGCTGATCGCGCCGCTGGTGCTGTTTCTGTTGCTGGTGTTCCTGGTGCCGATCGTGGCGCTGCTCTATAAAAGTGTCGGCAACCCGGAAGTGGTTGGCGGCATGCCGCGCACCGTAACCGCGATTGCTGCGTGGGACGGCCGAGGCCTGCCCGCAGAACCGGTCTACAAAGCCGCCAGCGAAGACCTCGCCGAAGCGCGCAAAAACCAGACCCTGGGCGATCTGTCCAAGCGCCTGAACATGGAGTTGGCCGGCTATCGCAGCCTGCTGACCAAAACCGCCCGCTCGCTGCCATTCGCCAGCGAACCGGCCTCTTATAAAGAAGCGCTGGAGGGCCTCGACGAGCGTTGGGGCGATCCGGCCTACTGGCAAGCGGTTAAGCGCAACACCAGCAGCATCACCCCGTTCTATCTGTTGGCAGCGGTGGATCACCGCATCGACGACCTCGGCGAAATTGCCCCGGCCACCCCGGATCAGGCGATCTACCTCGACATCTTCGCCCGGACCTTCTGGATGGGCCTGATCATCACCGTTATCTGCCTGGTGCTGGCCTATCCGCTGGCCTACCTGCTGGCCAACCTGCCGTCGCGTCAAAGCAACCTGCTGATGATTCTGGTGCTGCTGCCGTTCTGGACTTCGATCCTGGTGCGAGTCGCCGCGTGGATCGTGTTGCTGCAATCCGGCGGATTGATCAACAGCGCGTTGATGGCGATGGGGATAATCGATAAACCGCTGGAGCTGGTGTTCAACCGCACCGGGGTCTACATCTCGATGGTGCACATCCTGCTGCCGTTCATGATCCTGCCGATCTACAGCGTGATGAAAGGCATCTCGCCGACCTACATGCGTGCCGCGATTTCCCTCGGCTGCCATCCGTTCGCCAGTTTCTGGCGGGTGTACTTCCCGCAGACCTACGCCGGCGTCGGCGCCGGTTGCCTGTTGGTGTTCATCCTCGCCATCGGCTACTACATCACCCCGGCGCTGCTGGGCAGCCCGAACGATCAGATGGTCAGCTACTTCGTCGCGTTCTACACCAACACCAGCATCAACTGGGGCATGGCCACTGCGCTCGGCGGGCTGTTACTGCTGGCGACCGTGGTGCTTTATCTGATCTACAGCTGGCTGGTGGGCGCTAGTCGCCTGCGCCTGAGCTAAGGGGAATTTGAAATGCTGAGTCCTTATATGTCGCCTGTCGAGCGGGTGTGGTTCTACAGCTTGCGGATCCTCTGCGGCTTGATCCTGTTGTTCCTGATCCTGCCGGTGCTGGTGATCGTGCCGCTGTCGTTCAACTCGGGCAGTTTTCTGGTGTACCCGCTGCAAGGCTTTTCGCTGCACTGGTACCACGACTTCTTCGCCTCGGCGGAGTGGATGCGCTCGCTGAAGAACAGCATCATCGTCGCCCCGGCCGCGACCGTGCTGGCGATGGTGTTCGGCACGCTGGCGGCCATCGGCCTGACCCGTGGCGACTTTCCCGGCAAGCCGCTGGTGATGGCGCTGGTGATTTCGCCGATGGTGGTGCCGGTGGTGATCATCGGTGTGGCCAGTTACCTGTTCTTCGCGCCGCTGGGCCTGGGCAACAGTTTCTTCTCGCTGATCGTGGTGCACGCGGTGCTCGGTGTGCCGTTCGTGATCATCACGGTGTCGGCGACGTTGCAGGGTTTCAACCATAACCTGGTGCGGGCGGCGGCCAGCCTTGGTGCTTCGCCATTGACCACGTTCCGTCGGGTGACCTTGCCGCTGATTGCGCCGGGGGTGATTTCCGGGGCGCTGTTTGCCTTTGCAACCTCGTTCGATGAAGTGGTGGTGACGTTGTTCCTTGCAGGTCCCGAGCAGGCGACGTTGCCTCGGCAGATGTTCAGCGGGATTCGCGAGAACCTGAGTCCGACGATTGCTGCGGCTGCGACGTTGTTGATTGCCTTCTCGGTGATTCTGTTGCTGACGCTGGAATGGCTGCGTGGGCGGAGTGAGAAGCTGCGTACTGCTCAGGTCTGAGCCCAGCTCGATATTGTTCCCTCGCTCCGCGTTCCAGCTCCCGAATGGAACGCGGAGCGTCCCTGGCTGCATTCCCACGCGGAGCGTGGGAACGATCAGTGTGCGGGTTGCCATTCATGCGCTGAATGACAGACAACCCGATTTCCCCAGCTACGCTTGTGCTCAGCTCCCACATCTATAAGAGGCTGCGCACGATGAGTCTTTCCTCGTTCAAGATTGCTCACAAACTGATCACCGGCGCCGGGGCCATCGAGCAGCTGGCGGCCGAACTCACGCGGCTGGATATCGACAACCCGCTGATCGTCACCGACGCCGCATTGGTCAAGTCCGGCACGGTGGAGCTGGCGCTGGCGCAGATCGGTGAGCGCGAGTACGAAATCTTCGACCGGGTGCTGCCGGATCCGGAGATCGCCATCGTCGAGGATTGCATGCGTGTCTACCGAGAGGGCGGGCATGACGGGTTGATCGGCCTCGGTGGCGGCAGTGCCATCGACATCGCCAAGAGCGTTGCGGCGTACGCCGGTTATCACGGTGCACTGGAGGATCTGTTCGGCGTCGATCAGGTGCCGCGCAAAGGCCCACCGTTGATTGCGATCCCGACCACTGCCGGCACCGGTTCTGAAGTGACCAACGTCGCCATCCTTTCGGACAAGGTCGCGCAACTGAAGAAAGGCATCGTCAGCGACTACCTGTTGCCGGACGTGGCGTTGGTCAGTCCGCAAATGACGCTGACCTGTCCGCGCAGTGTCACCGCCGCCAGTGGCGTCGATGCGCTTGTGCATGCCATCGAGTCCTATCTGTCACTGAATGCCTCGCCGATCACCGATTCGCTGGCCATCGGCGCGATCAAGTTGATCGCCCGATCCTTGCCCAAGGCCTACGCCAATCCGTCCAACCTGCAAGCCCGGGAGGATATGGCCACCGCCAGCCTGATGGCCGGCATGGCGTTCGGTAATGCCGGGGTCGGCGCGGTGCATGCGCTGGCGTATCCGCTGGGCGGGCGATTCAACATTGCTCACGGCGTCAGCAATGCGTTGCTGCTGCCGTATGTCATGACCTGGAACAAGATGGCCTGCGTCGAGCGGATGCAGGATATTGCCGAAGCCATGGGGGTGAAGACCGCTCATCTGAGTCTCAATGAAGCGGCCGACAGCGCCGTCGCGGCGATGACCGAACTGTGCGCGGCGGTAGAAATCCCGCAGGGTCTGCGCAGTTTCGGCGTGCCTGAAGAAGCGATCCCGGCCATGGCCGTAGAGGCCGCCGGCATCGAGCGCCTGATGCGCAACAACCCGCGCAAGCTCAGCGCCGCCGACATCGAGAAGATCTACCGGGCGGCCTACTGAGAACCCGCCGGTCATCGGTCATGGCACAACCCAATCATCGCGGTCACGGTGCGCGCGCGGAAACTTGAGGTATACAATGCGCGCCATCGTGATTTAGCTCAGAAAAGGTGCGTCATGCAGCCCTTCGTTATTGCTCCGTCGATTCTCTCTGCCGACTTCGCCCGCCTGGGCGAGGAAGTGGATAACGTGCTGGCCGCCGGTGCCGACTTCGTCCACTTCGATGTCATGGACAACCACTACGTGCCGAACCTGACCATCGGCCCGATGGTCTGCGCCGCGTTGCGCAAGTACGGCGTGACCGCGCCGATCGACGCGCACCTGATGGTCAGCCCGGTGGATCGCATCGTCGGCGACTTCATCGAAGCCGGCGCCACTTACATCACCTTCCACCCGGAAGCCACGCTGCACGTCGATCGTTCGCTGCAACTGATCCGTGAAGGCGGCTGCAAATCCGGTCTGGTGTTCAACCCGGCAACCCCGCTGGACGTGCTCAAGTACGTGATCGACAAGGTCGACATGGTCTTGCTGATGAGCGTCAACCCGGGCTTCGGCGGGCAGAAATTCATCCCCGGCACCCTCGACAAGCTGCGCGAAGCGCGGGCGATCATCGATGCCTCGGGCCGTGACATCCGCCTGGAAATCGACGGCGGCGTCAACGTCAACAACATCCGCGAAATCGCTGCTGCCGGCGCCGACACCTTTGTCGCCGGCTCGGCGATCTTCAATGCGCCGAACTATCAGGACGTCATCGACAAGATGCGTTCCGAACTGGCGCTGGCTCGCCCATGAGCGGTTTTGAGCAGCTGTTCCCGGGGCAACTGCCGCGGTTGGTGATGTTCGATCTGGATGGCACGCTGATCGATTCGGTACCCGACCTGGCGGCGGCTGTGGATAACATGCTGCTCTCCCTCGGGCGCAAGCCTGCCGGTATCGAGTCGGTGCGCGAGTGGGTCGGCAACGGTGCGCCGGTGCTGGTGCGCCGCGCCTTGGCCGGCGGCATCGATCATTCCTCCGTGGATGACGTCGAAGCCGAGCACGCGCTGGAAGTTTTCATGGAGGCCTACGGCGCCAGCCATGAGCTGACCGTGGTCTATCCCGGCGTGCGCGACACCCTCAAATGGCTGCACAAGCAGGGCGTGGCCATGGCGCTGATCACCAACAAGCCGGAGCGCTTCGTCGCGCCGCTGCTGGATCAGATGAAGATCGGCCGCTACTTCAAGTGGATCATCGGCGGCGATACCCTGCCGCAGAAGAAGCCCGATCCGGCGGCGCTGTTCTTCGTCATGAAGATGTCCGGGATTCCGGCCTCGCAATCGCTGTTCGTCGGTGATTCGCGCAGCGACGTGCTGGCGGCGAAAGCGGCGGGGGTCAAATGCGTCGGGCTCAGCTATGGCTACAACCATGGCCGGCCGATTGCCGAGGAATCCCCGGCGCTGGTGATCGACGATCTGCGCAAGCTAATTCCCGGTTGCCTGGATACGGCCGCTGAGATAACGTTGCCCGACGCTTCTCAATCCCCTTCTGGAAACGCCATCGTGGTGGTCACCCGCAAACTCTGGATGAAAGTCATCAAGGCTCTGGCCCGCTGGCGTTGGCGCGCCTGACTTGTTCCTGGCCGGCCTGCCGGCGCGTTTGCACACCTGACTGATTTGCCCCTCACACCACGAGGCACCCTATGATCCGCGAAGAATTCCTGCGTCTGGCCGCTGACGGCTATAACCGCATTCCGCTGGCCTGCGAAACCCTGGCCGACTTCGACACGCCGCTGTCGATCTACCTGAAACTGGCCGACCAGCCCAACTCCTACCTGCTCGAATCAGTGCAGGGCGGCGAGAAATGGGGCCGTTACTCGATCATCGGCCTGCCGTGCCGCACCGTGCTGCGGGTTCACGACCATCACGTGAGTATCACCGTCGATGGCGTCGAGACCGAAAGCCATGACGTCGAAGATCCGCTGGCCTTCGTCGAAACCTTCAAGGCCCGCTACAACGTGCCGACCATTGCCGGTCTGCCGCGCTTCAACGGCGGTCTGGTGGGTTACTTCGGTTACGACTGTGTGCGCTATGTAGAGAAGCGCCTCGGCAAATGCCCGAACCCGGATCCGCTGGGCGTGCCGGACATTCTGCTGATGGTTTCCGACGCGGTGGTGGTGTTCGACAACCTCGCCGGCAAGATGCACGCGATCGTGCTGGCCGACCCGGCGCAGGCCGATGCCTACGAGCAGGGCCAGGCGCAATTGCAGGAGTTGCTGGAAAAACTGCGTCAGCCGATCACCCCGCGCCGTGGCCTGGATTTCAGCAAGCAGCAGGCGGCCGAGCCGGTGTTCCGCTCCAGTTTCACCCAGGACGACTACGAAAAAGCCGTCGACACCATCAAGGAATACATCCTCGCCGGTGACTGCATGCAGGTCGTGCCGTCCCAGCGCATGTCGATCGACTTCAAGGCGGCGCCGATCGATCTGTACCGCGCACTGCGTTGCTTCAACCCGACGCCGTACATGTACTTCTTCAACTTCGGCGATTTCCACGTCGTCGGCAGTTCGCCCGAAGTGCTGGTACGGGTCGAAGACAACCTGATCACCGTGCGCCCGATTGCCGGCACCCGTCCTCGCGGGGCGACCGAAGAGGCGGACGTGGCGCTGGAAGAAGACCTGCTGTCCGACGACAAGGAGATCGCCGAGCACCTGATGCTGATCGACCTCGGTCGTAACGACACCGGGCGCGTATCGGAAATCGGCTCGGTGAAGCTCACCGAGAAAATGGTCATCGAGCGTTATTCCAACGTGATGCACATCGTGTCCAACGTCACCGGTCAGTTGAAGGCCGGGTTGACGGCGATGGACGCACTGCGGGCGATCCTGCCGGCGGGCACCTTGTCCGGCGCGCCGAAGATCCGTGCGATGGAAATCATCGACGAACTGGAGCCGGTCAAGCGTGGCGTGTATGGCGGCGCGGTCGGCTACTTCGCCTGGAATGGCAACATGGACACCGCGATTGCGATCCGTACCGCAGTGATCAAGAACGGCGAACTGCACGTGCAGGCCGGTGGCGGCATCGTCGCTGACTCGGTGCCGGCGCTGGAATGGGAAGAAACCATCAACAAGCGCCGGGCGATGTTCCGCGCTGTTGCGCTCGCCGAGCAAACCCCGGACTGAGTGATTGCTGATTCAGCCAAAAAAAACGCGGCGCCTGTGAGGGCGCCGCGTTTTTTTATGGCCTGCGAATCAGAAGTCGAGCGCTACGCCGACGTTGATCCCTTGCTGGGTAAAGTCGTCATCCTTGCGGATGTCGTAGCTGGCGCGCAATGCCAGATCCTTGGTGAGGTTGTGGCTCACGCCCAGGTTCAGGCGGTTGAGGTTGGTTTGAGGGGCGTAGCCGGCCAGGGTGTAGCGGTTGTTTGGCAGGCTATTGAGGTTCATCGTCACATGCTGGGTGTCGTCGTTGTACTCGCGTTCGTGGGCCAGTTCGCCGAACACCTGGGTCTGCGAGGTGATCTGGTACTTGCCCTGGATCCCGAGGCCGAGACGGCGGGAAATGCGCGACTGGTCATCGAACGTTAGCGCGGTGGAGTCGGCGCCGTTTTCCGAATAGCCATCGACTTCAACCTTGGCGAAATCGGCGCTGACGAATGGCGACAGGTGCCATGGGCTGCTCGCTTCTGGCGCAATGTCGTAGCCCACGCGTCCGCTGAAGGCCAGAACATAGCCGTCGGTATCGCCTTTCTCGCCGCGTTCGTTGACCCCCAGCTGGAATTTGCGTTTGAGGCTGTCGTAATCCAGATGCCCGGCGGTCACGGCGGCGTCACCCCACCAGCGGTTCTGCTGGTACTGGGCGAATGCGGTGCCCAGATAAGTGTTCAGCTTGTAGTCGGAGTCGTTGTCGCCGGCCTCGAGCTTCTGATTGTAGAAACCGGCCGCCACGCCCACGCGCCAGGCGTCGTTGAGACGGTAGCTGCCGCCGATGTTCAGGTTGTAACCGTTGCCGTCGGCGCTGGCGCCGCTGCGTTGGCTGTCGAAGTCCTGATGCTGGCCGCCACCGGCGACAATCGCCCGCCATTGGCCAACGGCCTGCCAGTTTTCCCAATCTGCCAGCCACTGGTTGCGCAGTTCATCCTGATGCGAGCGCAGGGTGCCTTGGGCCATTTGCGGCAACAGGGTCGCTTCCCATGGTGCGGCCAGCAGCGAGTAGGCGTAATCGGCAATCAGGCGCTGCCCGGCTTCGGTCGGGTGGACGGCGTCGTTGTAGATCAGCTTGGACGGATCCGGGGTGGCGCTGTTGATCCCGTACCGCGCGTTCTCCGTGCAGCTGTTGCCGCTGAAGCAGGTGCCGACCAGATTCTGGTCAGTGGCCAGGCCGAACTGCGCCGGATTGGCAAATGCCTCTTTGAGCAGAACCGGGACGTTCAGCGGGATGACGTTGGCATTGACGCTCTGCAACTGGCTGACCAGTTCGGTGTTGAACTGGGCGCTGAGTTGCGAGGTGAAGGCCTGCAGCGGTGAACCGTTGATGGCCGGAGTCAGGCCGATGTCCGGCAACAGCCAGACCATGATGTAACGGGCGCCGGCGCCTTGCAGTGTGCGTACGCTGTCGACCAGTCGATCGGCAGCGGCATTCGCCTGAGGAAGACTGGTGACGCGGCCCTGGAGGAAATCGTTGCCACCCCCGGTCAGGTAATACAGGGCATTCGGGTCGGCGCGGAAACCGTTCGACGGCAGATAACCGGCGCGGGTGCGTTCGCCGGTGGCGGACTGGCTGGTGATCGAGTCGAGAATCTGGTCGGTACGGTAGCCGCCGACAGCCCAGTTGTTACCGTCCGGCTGGCCTTGGCCGGCACGAACTGCTGAGGACGAGGAGGCGGTCTGGTCCGGGGTGAAGCCGAGACGGCCTCCGAGCAATTGGGTGGAATTGAGTGAGTAGAACTCACCGCTGCCGTCCTGATAGTTCGGGCCCGTGCGGTTGGTGTAGCGTTCGGTGGCGCCGGCCGGGCCGCCGCTGTCGGTGAAAGTCCCCGCATCGCTCAGGCTGTCGCCGAAGACCACGAAATTCGAATAAGGATTGGGTGCGGCGTTCGCCTGGGCGCAGGCCATCGCGAGCAGGCATCCGGCGAGCGGTACAAACAACGTCTGTTTGATCATGAGCAAGTCCGTTTATTTATTGTTGTAGTGAACGAAATGACAGTACCAAAAACTTCCGGCGATTTGCCATCGGTCGTCAACCCTCCCATTGTTTTATCCCCCACGGCCCCGGCCATATTGCACGCTCCGCCCAGCTAAGTTACTGTGCCGAAACGTATGAACGAGACCTTCCCCGTGTTGATCACCAGCAAACTTCTGGATCAAGTCATCAAGGCACACGCCCGCTGGCGTTGGCGCGCCTGAATCTATTCTGCCGGCCCCGCCGGATCTGTATCGCTTTGCCTTCCTTGCCCGTTTGAAATGCCGCTGTGCCGACGCGACCTGCGCGCCTGACCGTGTGCAGCGCCTGGCAAGTCATCCGAAGGCTGTCTTCAAGTCAGAATTCAAGAGGTTCGAAACGCCATGTTGCTGATGATCGACAACTACGACTCCTTTACTTACAACGTTGTGCAATATCTCGGCGAGCTGGGTGCCGAGGTCAAGGTGGTGCGCAACGACGAACTGACCATCGCCGAAATCGAAGCGCTCAACCCTGAGCGGATCGTCGTATCCCCGGGCCCGTGCACGCCGACCGAAGCCGGCATTTCCATCGAAGCCATCAAGCATTTCGCCGGCAAACTGCCGATCCTCGGCGTCTGCCTCGGTCACCAGTCCATCGGCCAGGCTTTTGGCGGCGATGTCGTCCGCGCCCGGCAGGTGATGCACGGTAAGACTAGTCCGGTATTCCACGAGGACAAGGGCGTGTTTGCCGGGCTGAACCGCCCGCTGACCGTCACCCGCTATCATTCCCTGATCGTTAAACACGAAACGTTGCCCGATTGCCTGGAGCTGACGGCGTGGACCCAGCACGATGACGGTTCGGTCGACGAAATCATGGGCCTGCGTCACAAGACCCTGAACATCGAGGGCGTACAGTTCCACCCGGAATCGATCCTCACCGAACAGGGCCATGAACTGTTCGCCAACTTCCTCAAACAAACCGGCGGCACGCGCTAAGGACTTCCCATGAATATCAAGACAGCCCTGAGCCGTATCGTCGATCACCTTGACCTCAGCACCGATGAAATGCGCGACGTGATGCGCGAAATCATGACCGGCCAATGCACTGACGCGCAGATCGGCGCGTTCATGATGGCCATGCGCATGAAGAGCGAGAGCATCGACGAGATCGTCGGCGCCGTGTCGGTGATGCGCGAACTGGCGGACAAGGTCGAACTCAAGACCCTCGACGGCGTGGTCGATGTGGTCGGCACCGGCGGTGACGGGGCGAATATTTTCAACGTGTCGACCGCGTCTTCCTTTGTGGTCGCTGCTGCTGGCTGCACCGTGGCCAAGCACGGTAACCGTGCCGTATCGGGCAAGAGCGGCAGTGCCGACCTGCTGGAAGCCGCCGGCATCTACCTCAACCTGACCCCGGTTCAGGTGGCGCGCTGCATCGATAACGTCGGCATCGGTTTCATGTTTGCCCAGACTCACCACAAAGCCATGAAGTACGCCGCCGGCCCGCGTCGCGATCTCGGTCTGCGCACCCTGTTCAACATGCTCGGCCCGCTTACGAATCCGGCCGGTGTGAAACATCAGGTGGTGGGCGTGTTCACCCCGGCGCTGTGCCGGCCGTTGGCTGAAGTCTTGCAGCGTCTGGGCAGCAAGCACGTGCTGGTGGTGCATTCGAAGGACGGTCTGGACGAGTTCAGTCTGGCGGCGCCGACCTTTGTCGCCGAGCTGAAGGACGATCAGATCACCGAATATTGGGTCGAGCCGGAAGATCTGGGCATGAAGAGCCAGAGCCTGCACGGCCTGTCGGTCGAAGGCCCGGAAGCGTCGCTGGCGCTGATCCGCGATGCACTGGGCAAGCGCAAGACCGAGAACGGCCAGAAGGCTGCCGAAATGATCGTGCTCAATGCCGGTGCGGCGCTGTATGCCGCCGATCTGGCGACAAGTCTGAAAGAGGGCGTGGCACTGGCCCACGACGCTCTGCACACCGGTCTTGCTCGGGAAAAACTCGAGGAGTTGGGTGCCTTTACCGCGGTATTCAAAGTGGAGAATGAGGGATGAGTGTACCGACGGTTCTGGAAAACATTCTGGCCCGCAAGGTTCAGGAAGTCGCCGAGCGTAGCGCTCGTGTGAGCCTGAGCGAGCTGGAAAGTCTGGCCAAGGCGGCCGATGCACCCCGTGGTTTTGCCCAGGCATTGCTGGCGCAGGCCAAGAAGAAACAACCGGCGGTCATCGCCGAAATCAAGAAGGCGTCGCCGAGCAAAGGCGTGATCCGCGAGAACTTCGTTCCCGCCGAGATCGCCAAAAGCTACGAGAAGGGCGGGGCGACCTGCCTGTCGGTGCTGACCGATATCGACTATTTCCAGGGCGCCGATGCCTACCTGCAACAGGCCCGCGCGGCGTGCTCGCTGCCGGTGATCCGCAAGGACTTCATGATCGATCCGTACCAGATCGTTGAAGCCCGTGCCCTGGGCGCCGATTGTGTGTTGTTGATCGTATCCGCGCTGGACGATGTGAAAATGGCCGAACTGGCGTCGGTCGCCAAAGACGTCGGCCTCGACGTGCTGGTGGAAGTGCACGACGGCGATGAGCTGGAGCGCGCGTTGAAAACCCTCGACACGCCGCTGGTCGGGGTCAACAACCGCAACCTGCACACCTTTGACGTGAGCCTGGAAACCACCCTCGACCTGCTGCCGCGCATTCCGCGCGATCGTCTGGTGATCACCGAAAGCGGCATCCTCAACCGTGCCGATGTCGAGTTGATGGAAATCAGCGATGTTTACGCGTTCCTGGTCGGCGAAGCGTTCATGCGCGCCGAAAGTCCGGGCATCGAACTGCAGCGTCTGTTCTTCCCTGAACGCGGCGTTCCGGTGAGTGGTTCGACCCTCGACTGATCGAGTCTTTGCAGGCGCCCGTCCCTTTGTGGGAGCGGGCTTGCCCGCGAAGGCGGCATAAGATTCACCTCAGACTCAACGTCCTATGGAAACCTTATGATCCCCACTTCCCTGACCATCGAAGCCGGCCTGCAAGCCGAACAGGATCTGCTGGCCTCGGTCTGCGCTGGCGATGCCGAATTCGGCTTGTTGTTCTGGCAGCCCAGCGACCGCGCCTTGGTCATGCCGCGCCGTTTGAATCGCCTCTCCGGATTCGATCACGCCTGCGAAGTCTCCGCCGCGGCCGGTTGGCCGGTGTTGCTGCGTGAAACCGGCGGCGAACCGGTTCCGCAATCGGCGTCGACCATCAATATTGCGCTGGTCTACGCACCGCCTCGCAGTGAAGGCGATCTGAACCGCATCGAAACCGGTTACCGGAGGTTGTGTGATCCGATCTGTGAGTTGCTGGATGAGTTGGGCGGCACTTCGTCGTTGGGTGAAATCGACGGTGCGTTCTGCGACGGTCGCTTCAACGTCAATCTCGACGGTCGCAAGATGGTCGGCACCGCTCAGCGCTGGCGCCAGAGTCAGGGTGGTCAGCGTCCGGTGGGATTGGTGCACGGGGCGATGCTGGTGGATGACGAACGTGAGTCGATGGTCGCGGCGGTCAACCGATTCAACGAGGCGTGTGGCCTGGAGCAGCGGGTACGTGCCGCCAGCCACATCGCTCTGCACGAAAAATTCCCGGCGCCCCATGCACTGGCACGCCTCGATGAACTCTTTCGTTTGATGCTGGCGCAGATCTACGCCGGCTGAGCTATAGAACTCAGCGAGTGCCGAAGACCACCATGGTCTTGCCTTTCACATCGACCAGGTTGCGCTCCTCAAGATCCTTGAGCACGCGACCGACCATCTCTCGAGAACAACCGACAATCCGGCCGATTTCCTGACGGGTCACCTTGATCTGCATGCCGTCCGGGTGAGTCATGGCGTCCGGTTGTTTGCACAGCTCCAGCAGGCAGCGAGCGACACGACCGGTGACGTCGAAGAACGCCAGGTCGCCGACCTTGCGTGTGGTGTTGCGCAGGCGTTGTGCGATTTGTCCGCTGAGGACGTAAAGAATGTCCGGATCCTGTTGCGACAACTCGCGGAACTTGGCGTAGCTGATTTCCGCGACTTCGCATTCAACCTTGGCCCGCACCCAGGCGCTGCGCTGCTGTTCCTGGCCGGCTTCTTCGAACAGGCCCAGCTCGCCGAAGAAATCCCCTGCATTCAGGTACGCGATGATCATCTCGCGGCCGTCGTCATCCTCGATCAGGATCGTGACCGAACCGCGGATGATGAAGTACAGCGTGTCGGAGCGATCCCCGGCGCAGATGATGTTGCTCTTGGCCGCGTGACGGCGGCGCTGGCAATGCATCAGCAGCTTGTCGAGGTTCTTGATTTTGGGTGTGGGGGTAATACCAACCATGGTTGTATCCCGAAAAGACTGCACGGTTATATTTGGTTTTTATATGAGGCGCTGAGGCGGTCGCTACACAGTCTGGCGAAGGCGCCAGTGAATTGGCGCCAGCTTACCAGACACTTCGTCGAAATTTCGAGAAATCACCTACGTTAAAGGTGCATTCGTCCTAGGAACCTGCTCGCTGTCCGGGCGGGGCCCTGTGCTAAGCTGGCGACCCTTTTTTCTACAGTGGAGTCTTGGCGATGAAGGCACGCATCCAATGGGCTGGCGAAGCCATGTTCCTCGGCGAATCCGGCAGCGGTCATGTCGTGGTCATGGATGGTCCGCCGGACGCCGGTGGTCGTAATCTGGGTGTCCGCCCCATGGAAATGCTCCTGCTGGGTGTCGGCGGTTGCAGCAATTTCGACGTGGTCAGCATTTTGAAGAAGTCCCGTCAGGCCGTTGAAAGCTGCGAAGCCTTTCTGGATGCCGAACGCGCGACCGAAGATCCGAAAGTGTTCACCAAGATCCACATGCACTTCGTGGTCAAGGGCCGGGGCCTGAAAGAAGCCCAGGTCAAACGCGCCATCGAACTGTCTGCGGAGAAATATTGCTCGGCCTCGATCATGCTCGGCGCGGCTGGCGTAGCGATCACCCACGACTACGAAATCGTTGAACTCGGCTGAGCCGACATTCAACTATCATAAAAGCAGTGCAGACTCTGGCGATCCCCCGCTGACGTCTGCATAATGCGCCACTTTTTTCAGGGCCGTGATCAGTCAATCGACGGGTCATCCGCCTGAACAGATAACCAAAATCGCCATCGCGAAGAGGTGTTAACCGTCCTACGCAGGTGCGTTGTTCGCACTTGACGGGCATGCTTGATCACGCGGCCGTGCCGCATACATAGAGAGTTTTTAACGGTGAAAAGCAAACTCAAGCTCCACGGGTTCAATAACCTGACAAAGACCTTGAGCTTCAACATCTATGACATCTGCTACGCGGAAACCCCGCAAGACCAGCAGGCTTACGTCGAGTACATCAATCAAGAGTACAACGCCGAACGCCTGACGCAGATCCTCACGGAAGTTGTCGAAATCATTGGTGCCAACATTCTGAACATTGCGAGTCAGAACTATGAGCCTCAGGGTGCCAGCGTCACGATTCTGATCTCGGAAGAGCCGGTGACCCCGACCGAAAGCCAGATCGAAGAATCCCCGGGCCCGTTGCCCGAAATCATCCTGGCCCACCTCGACAAGAGCCACATCACGGTGCACACCTACCCGGAAATCCATCCGGACGCCGGTATCGCGACCTTCCGTGTGGACATCGACGTGTCGACCTGTGGTGTCATTTCACCGCTCAAAGCGCTCAACTTCCTCATTCACCAGTTCGATTCGGACATCGTGACCGTGGATTACCGTGTGCGCGGCTTCACCCGTGACGTTGAAGGTAACAAGCACTTCATCGACCACGAGATCAACTCGATCCAGAACTACCTCTCCGAAGACACCCGCGACGCGTATCAGATGACCGACGTGAACGTGTATCAGGAAAACCTGTTCCACACCAAGATGCTGCTGAAGAACTTCGAACTGGACAACTACCTGTTCGGCGACGCCACCAGCAATCTGTCTTCCGAGCAACGTGCTCAGGTGACCGAGCGTGTGAAGCACGAAATGCTGGAAATCTTCTACGCGCGCAATATGCCGAGCTAAGAAATCCAGGCACAAAAAAAGGCGACTGCTTTGCGGCAGTCGCCTTTTTTATGGGCGTTTTTCAGATCCGGTAAGTGCTCTTGGTCATCACTTTGGCCAGCAGGCTCATGCCGAACTTCACCGGCGCCGGAAAGCGGAAACCGCCAGCCTCCAATGCACTTTCCGCATGATGCTCTTCATCAATACGCATCTGCTCCAGAATCGCCCGGGATTTTTCGTCCTCGGCCGGGAGTTGCTCCAGATGCTCGTTCAGATGCTTGCAGACCTGATGCTCGGTCGCCGCGACAAACCCGAGGCTGACCTTGTCGCTGATCAGCCCGGCCACTGCACCGATGCCGAACGACATGCCATAGAACAGCGGATTGAGCACGCTGGTGTGGCTGCCCAGCTGGTGAATGCGCTGTTCGCACCAGACTAGATGATCGATCTCTTCTTCGGCCGCATGCTCCATGGCCTCGCGCACCTGTGGCAGCTTGGCGGTCAGCGCCTGGCCCTGATACAGCGCCTGGGCGCAGACTTCGCCGGTGTGGTTGATGCGCATCAGACCGGCGACGTGGCGGGTGTCTTCATCGCTCATCTGCACATCGGGCTGCACGATCGCCGGCGACGGACGGTACGGCTGGCCGCTGAAGGGCAGCAGGGTACGCATCGCGGCATCGGCTTGCAGCAGAAGACGATCAATGGGCGAGTAGTGACGTTGGGTAGTCATGCTGACCTCCGGGAAGAATCTCGGCGGCCAGTTTAACCGAATCGGCCGGGGAAGGTTTGCGCTGGGTCATGTGGGAGCGGGGCGCTCCCACCGATCGTTGGGTTCAATCAGCCCGGCGGCCAGTTCATCTGGCGTTGACCGAGCACGTGCATGTGAATGTGGTAGACAGTCTGCCCGCCCATTTCATTGCAGTTCATCACCACCCGGAAGCCTTCCTCGCAACCCAGTTCCAGCGCCAGACGCTGGGCGGTGAACAGGATATGCCCGGCCAGTGCCTTGTCGTCTTCGGTCAGGTCATTGAGGGTGCGTACCGGTTTCTTCGGGATCACCAGAAAATGCACCGGTGCCTGTGGGGCGATATCGTGGAACGCCAGAACCTGGTCGTCCTCGTAAATGATCTTCGCCGGGATTTCCCGGTTGATGATCTTGGTGAACAGAGTATCCACAGCTGTTTTCTCCGTTGTTTGGGCTGGCCTGAGTGTACTCATAGGGGGATTAGCCCGCCCAGTGTTTTGCCGTAGGGCTTTTCAGCGCGGGCAGTAAGCCTTGTTGACCATGCCGACAATCGTGCGATTGAGCCAGCGCGAACCGAGCCGTGGCAGAAAGGCGAACCAGCGGTTTCGGCGTCCGGGAATGATGATCGCGCGGTTTTTCTCCAGGGCGCGCACGGTATACAGCGCGACCTCCTCGGGGCTCATCAGCAGTTTGCTGGCGTTGAGTTTGTCGTTGTTCAGTTGCGCGGTGCGAAAGAACGCGGTGCGGGTCGGACCGGGACAGAGCACCGACACCTTGACCGCACACTTCTTCAATTCCACCCGCAGTGCTTCCGAGAAGTGCAGAACATACGCCTTGCTGGCGTAATAGGTGCTCATCCACGGCCCGGGGTTGAAGGCCGCCACCGACGCGACATTGAGAATCTGCCCGCCACCCTGCAACGCCATGCTGTTGCCGATGGCATGGCACAGGCGGGTGAGCGCGAGGATGTTCACTTCGATCAGGTCCTGCTCGGTCATCCAGTCCTGGGCCAGGAACGGGCCGCAAGTACCGATGCCGGCACAGTTGACCAGCAGATCGATCTGCCGGTCGCCTTCTTCAAGCTCCAGCAGAAAGCCGGACAGGCGCAGCGGCTCGCCGAGATCACAGGCGCGGAACAGCACCTCCACGCCGAAGCGTTGGGTCAGTTCAATCGCAATGCTTTCCAGCTGATCACGCTGGCGGGCCACCAGAATCAGGCTGCGGCCACGGCGTGCCAGGGCTTCGGCCATGGCCAGGCCGATGCCGCTGGAGGCGCCGGTGATCAGAGCGTAACGGGTCATGCAAATCTCCATCGCAACAGCGCCGCGCCGTCGACGCAGGTGTCACGGCGGGGAGCGTTGTTCATTCTTTCGCAGAGTCTACAGGGGCGAGAGCAGCTTCGGCTGCATCGTCTGCCGAATTCGCGGCCGGCTCGACTTCGACATCGATTTCATCGGTGGTCACCGAACCGCTCTCATAGCTGCTTTCAAGACTGCTTTCGTATTCCTGCTGGATGGCGGTAATCCCACCCAGCAAGCCGCCCATGAAAAACAGCCCGATAAACACGATCCACAAAGAGCACAGCACTTTGACTGCCGTACTGTTCGGCGGAGGTGGTGGGCCATAGCGGTTGGCGCCGGTATTGCCCGGCACGACCATGATCACCAGCGGGAAGAAGCTGCCCACGAACGGAACAAGGGTCAGCAGCCAGAGCCATCCCGACCAGCCGATATCGTGCAAGCGCTGAATGCTGAACAGGATGCCGACGATCGCGAAGGCCAGGAACAGGAAGAAGGCGAGGAGACCGCCGATGATCAGCCCCGTCGTCGAGTCGGCGCTGACCAGGCCCAGGCCGATCAGCGCGAACACGCTGACGATTGGCAGGGTTACCAGGCTCAACACCATCGACCAAGCCAGGTAACGCAAACGGCCGATCCGGCCCTCGACGCTGAACGGCTTTAGCGGCGCGAACGCCGGCAGGCTTTCACCGACAGCGGCGCGAGGGGGCGCATAAGGCGAGTCAGGCTCCGCGACGGCGGCGCTTTGCTCGTGGACATCCGACAGATTCAGCTCGATGGGCGTTTCCGCTTCGATCCGGGCGTCGATCCCGGTCTTGCCCAGCGCTTGCAGATAGGTCTGCGCATCGCTGTGCGACAGATCACGCTTGAGCGCGACGGTGCGGCCATTGAACAGGCGCTCGATGGCGGCGACATCGCTTTTGAACAGATCGGCCAGGTTCAATTTGGCCGTGGTGATATCGACGCCGGGCTGGAGCGCGCCGTCGAAAACGATCTTGTAACGGGGTTCGCTCATGGCCGAGGCATCCTTGTCGCGAGATAAATTGAGTCTAAGGCCAGTCAGACAGCGACCGGCCAGGTTTCATTCAGCGCGGCCAGCGTTTCGGCAGTTGCGCTGCGTGCTCCAGGGCTTGGCGGTACTCGGCATCGAGACGCGCCACCAGTTGATCCACGCTTGGCAGATCGTCGATTTGCCCCACGCCCTGACCCGCAGACCACACGGTTTTCCAGGCCTTGGCTTCGTCGTTGATCGGCTTGAGCTTGTCGCCGAAATTCACTTCACCCTTGCCTTGCAGGGCTGCCATGTCGAAACCGGCGGCCTCCAGGCTTTGGCGCATGAAGCTGGCCGGAACACCGGACACGGCAGGAGTATGAATGATGTCGGCGGCTTTGGCAGTCAGCAGCATCTGCTTGTAGGCGTCAGGCGCATGACTTTCAGTGGTGCCGATAAATCGCGTGCCGAAGTAGGCCAGATCCGCGCCGAGCAGTTGTGCGGCGAGAATCTCATGCCCATGGTTCAAACATCCTGCAAGCAACAGGGTCTTGTCGAAGAACTCGCGGATCTCGGCGATCAGCGAAAACGGACTCCAGGTCCCGGCGTGCCCACCGGCACCGGCTGCAACAGCGATCAAACCATCGACACCGGCCTCGGCGGCTTTCTCGGCATGGCGGCGGGTCGTCACGTCGTGGAAGACCAGACCGCCGTAACTGTGCACGGCGTCTACTACTTCCTTCACCGCGCCGAGGCTGGTGATGACGATAGGTACCTTGTGCTGGACGCAGATGTCCAGGTCCGCCTCCAGACGTGGATTGCTCTTGTGAACAATCAGATTCACGGCATAAGGCGCCGGGTTCTCCAGTGTCGCCAGGCCTGCTTCGATCTGCTCCAGCCAGGCCTTGAACCCGCTGCTTTCGCGTTGGTTCAGCGCCGGGAAGCTGCCAACCACGCCGTTGCGGCAGCACGCCAGCACCAGTTCAGGATTGGAAATCAGGAACATCGGTGCCGCCACCACAGGCAGGCGCAGACGTTGTTCGAGCAGAGCGGGCAGCGACATCGGAAGTACCCCGGAAAGTTGTATTTGTTGAAGTTAGAACGGCTTGACCACGACCAGAATTACGATAGCCAGCAATAGCAGAACCGGCACTTCATTGAACCAGCGATAAAAGACATGGCTGCGGGTGTTCTCGCCACGGGCAAAACGTTTTACCTGCGCGCCGCACATGTGGTGGTAGCCGATCAACAGCACGACCAGGGTCAGTTTGGCGTGGATCCAGCCACCGCTGCTAAAGATGCTCGGGTTGAGATAGATCAGCCAGCCGCCGAAGATCAGCGCGGCGATCATCGCCGGGCCCATGATGCCGCGATAGAGCTTGCGCTCCATGATGCTGAAGCGTTCCTTGCTGATCGTGTCTTCACTTTGCGCGTGATAAACGAACAGTCGCGGCAGATAGAACAGCCCGGCAAACCAGCACACGATGCTGACGATATGTAGCGCTTTGATCCACAGATAGAGCATTTTTGGTTATTCCCTGATTCACGGTAAGCCGGATAGTAGAGGCTTGAGCGTCCGCACGTCACCTTGACGGTTGTCGCAGGGGCGCGCGGCCCCTATTATCGACGGCTTTCCAGTGGGTTCGTTGAGGGCAGGTTTATGGTCAAGGTCGGTATCGTCGGCGGCACGGGTTACACCGGTGTCGAACTGCTGCGTCTGTTGGCACAGCATCCGCAGGCAGAAGTGGTGGTGATCACTTCCCGATCCGAGGCCGGTCTGGCCGTGGCTGACATGTACCCGAACCTGCGCGGTCACTATGACGGTCTGGCATTCAGCGTACCGGACATCAAGACGCTGGGCGCTTGCGACGTGGTGTTCTTCGCGACTCCGCACGGCGTTGCTCACGCACTGGCCGGCGAATTGCTGGCGGCCGGCACCAAGGTCATCGACCTGTCGGCAGACTTCCGTCTGCAGGACGCCGATGAATGGTCCAAGTGGTACGGCCAGCCGCACGGCGCGCCAGAGCTGCTGGACGAAGCGGTTTACGGCTTGCCGGAAGTCAATCGCGAGCAGATCAAGAAAGCACGCCTGATCGCGGTGCCGGGTTGTTACCCGACCGCGACGCAGCTGGGCTTCCTTCCGTTGCTTGAGGCGGGCATTGCCGACGCTTCGCACCTGATCGCCGACTGCAAGTCCGGTGTCAGCGGTGCCGGTCGTGGTGCTGCCGTAGGCTCGCTGTACTCCGAGACGTCGGAAAGCATGAAGGCCTATGCGGTGAAAGGTCACCGTCATCTGCCGGAAATTCGCCAGGGGCTGCGTCGTGCTGCAGGCAAGGACGTCGGTCTGACTTTTGTGCCGCACCTGACGCCGATGATTCGTGGCATTCACTCCACGCTCTACGCGACTGTGGTGGACCGCTCGGTGGATCTGCAGGCGCTGTTCGAGAAACGTTATGCCAATGAGCCGTTCGTCGACGTGATGCCGGCTGGCAGCCATCCGGAAACCCGCAGCGTGCGTGGCGCCAACGTCTGCCGCATCGCCGTTCACCGTCCGCAGGATGGCGATCTGGTGGTGGTGCTGTCGGTGATCGACAACCTGGTCAAGGGCGCGTCGGGTCAGGCCGTGCAGAACATGAACATCCTGTTCGGTCTGGATGAGCGTTTTGGCCTGTCCCACGCCGGCATGCTGCCGTAACGACTGATCTTGCTTGGTAAAAAGGCCCGTCTAACGGGCCTTTTTGCATTCTGGTCGGTTGATCTGCTTTATTGATATACCGTAACAATAGTTGACCGATTTTCTAGGACAAGCGGATAATGCGCGTCATCACGCATTATGGCGGCGTAACGCCGGGAGATAGTCAGCATGAGCGTCGAATCCTTCACCCCCACGGCTTTGCAATTCACTCAAGGTGCCGCGCACAAGGTGAAGAGCCTGGTCGATGAAGAGGGGAATGATCGCTTGAAGCTGCGCGTATTCGTTACGGGCGGCGGTTGTTCAGGGTTTCAGTACGGCTTCACCTTCGATGAAGATGTGGCCGAGGACGACACCATCGTCGAGCGCGAAGGCGTCAGTCTGGTGGTTGATCCGATGAGCTTCCAATACCTGGCAGGTGCCGAGGTGGATTATCAGGAGGGTCTGGAAGGTTCGCGTTTCGTGATCAAGAACCCGAATGCCACCACCACTTGTGGTTGCGGCTCCTCGTTCTCGATCTGATAGCGCTTCACCGAACACAATAAAACGCCGCAGAACCTCACGGTTCTGCGGCGTTTTGTTATCTGCGATTTGTCAGTTGGGGTAGATGGCGCCGAGTACGCGCAGGCCTTTGGCGCCGGTGACGCTCGGGCGATTGGCGGCGATCCCTTCCAGACAGCAGTGAGCCAGCCAGGCGAAGGCCATGGCCTCGACCCAGTCCGGATCAACGCCGTGAGTCGACGTGCTGGCGACCTTGGCGTTCGGCAGCAACCCGGCCAGACGATTCATCAGTGTTGCGTTGTGAGCGCCACCGCCGCAGACCAGCAGTTCCCGAGTGTCGGACTGAGCGCTTTGCAGTGAATCGACAATAGTCAGTGCGGTGAGCTCCAGCAGCGTCGCTTGCACGTTCTCCGCCGGGAACACTGGCAGGCGCGAAAGGTGTTGCTCCAGCCAAGGCAGGTTGAAGACTTCGCGGCCGGTGCTCTTTGGGCCTTGCGTCACGAAAAACGGATCGCTGAGCAGGGCTTTCAGCAGGGTGGGCTCAACCTTGCCGCTGGCTGCCCATTGCCCGTTGCGGTCGTAGTTCTCGCCCCGTTGCTGATGAATCCAGGCATCCATCAGCACATTCCCAGGCCCACAGTCGAAACCGGCTACAGGCTTGTTCGGCTCAATCAGACTGAGATTGCTGAAACCGCCGACATTCAGGACCGCGCGGTTACCGGTACGCTCTTCGAACAACGCTTCATGAAAGGCCGGAACCAGCGGGGCCCCCTGGCCACCGGCGGCTACATCGCGGCTACGGAAGTCGCTGACGACGGTGATGCCGGTCAGTTCGGTGAGCAGGGCGGGGTTACCGATCTGTACGGTGAAACCGCGTGCCGGTTCATGGCGAATGGTCTGGCCGTGGCTGCCGATCGCGCGAATGGCTTCAGGCTTGAGCTGTTGCTGTTCGAGGAGGGTATGGATCCCTTGCGCGGCGAGCTTCACCCAATTCTGCTGGGCAATCGCTGAACGGGCGATTTCGTCAGGGCCGCTGGCGCACAAGCCAAGCAGCTCGGCGCGCAGGGTGTCAGGCATGGGGATGTAGTGCGTGGCGACCAGATTGATCGCCGAGGATTGCTCGATCAGGGCGATGTCCAGCCCGTCGAGACTGGTGCCGGACATCACGCCGATATAAAGAGCCATGGCTTAACGTTTGCTCGAAGCCAGCATGGTGGCTTTTTCCTGATCCATACGAGCCATCAGTGGCTGGCTCTGCGCCAGGAAGCGGGCGCGTTCGGATTTGGCGATCGGGTCGGCCATCGGCAGCTTCTGGCCCAATGGATCGACGTGGACACCGTTGACCTGGAACTCATAGTGCAGGTGCGGACCGGTGGACAGGCCGGTGGTGCCGATGTAACCGATCACTTGGCCCTGTTTAACTGTGCCGCCGGTCTTCACGCCCTTGGCGAAGCCCTGCATGTGGCCATACAGCGTACGGTAAGTGTTGCCGTGCTGGATGATCACGGTGTTGCCGTAACCGCCGCGACGGCCGGCCAGCAGCACTTTGCCGTCGCCGGCAGCCTTGATTGGCGTACCGCGTGGAGCGGCGTAGTCGACGCCTTTGTGGGCGCGGATCTTGTTGAGGATCGGGTGTTTGCGGCCCATGGAAAATTTAGAGCTGATGCGGGCGAAGTCCACCGGTGTACGGATGAACGCCTTGCGCATGCTGTTGCCATCGGCGGTGTAATAGCTGCTGTTGCCCTGCTTGTTGGTGTAACGCACGGCGGTGTAAGTCTTGCCGCGGTTGGTGAAGCGGGCGGACAGGATCGGACCGTTGCCAACGGCTTTGCCGTTGACCACTTTCTGTTCATAGATCACATCGAACTCGTCACCCTGGCGGATATCCTGGGCGAAGTCGACGTCGTAGCCAAAGACACTGGCCATGTCCATGGTCAGGCTGTGGGACAGGCCTGCGCGGGCGGCGGACTGCGACAGCGAGCTGTTGATCACACCGTGTACATAAGCGGTGCGAACAGTCGGTTTGGCGGTAACGCGGTTGAACACATAACCCTTGTCATTCTTGGTCAGGGTGATGGTTTCAACGTCGCTGACCTTGCTGTGCAGGTTGGTCAGCTGACCTTGGGGATTCAATTCGAATTCGAGTTTCTGGCCATGTTTGAGCTGACTGAACTGCTTGGCTTGTCTATCACTGGCCAGCACTTCATGGACGGCCGCGGCCGGGAGGCCAACTTTCTCGAACAGTGTAGAAAGCGTATCGCCCTTGGAGACGATCACTTCCCTGTGATTTGGGGCCTTCTTTTCTTCAGCTACCGGTGTCGGCGCTGGTGCGGCCTGAGCGGTTTCCTGCGTCTCTTCGGCGCTGTTTTCGATCTGCGCGAAAGGGGAAGCTACGGACTCATTTGTGGCTTGAGCTGCGTCGGCAGCGTCTTGATCTTGTGTCAGTTGTTCAGCAGGACTTTCCAGTTCAAGGCTCAGCGTTGTCTTTTTGGCTTCAACATCACTGGATGGAAACACCAGGAGCGCCAAGCTGAGAAGGGCGGCGATCCCACTTGCGGCGAGCAGGTGGGTCTTCGGGTAAAGCGGTGGCGCTTTAGACGGTTCAGTGGTCATAAGTAATTTGACTTTGAAAAAGATGAATTGGAAAAGATGAATGACATGATGAAGATGAAATAACTGTATAAAATATAACCAAATCATCTCTGAAGCAAGTCTGCGGACGCCCTGTCCGTGGATTGGTGTCCGTGCGCCGGGCAAAACTTGTATTTGGTGCGCGATCTTGTATGGTTGGTTCCCTTTGAATCTGAGCCTTGCGGGTCTGTTATGAAGTCGGTTGAAGAGCAGCTAGCGCTGATTAAACGTGGTGCGGAAGAACTGTTGGTCGAGTCCGAGCTGATCGAAAAGCTCAAGCGTGGCCAGCCGCTGCGAATCAAGGCCGGCTTCGATCCAACTGCGCCGGATCTGCACCTTGGTCACACTGTGCTTATTAATAAGCTGCGCCAGTTCCAGGAGCTGGGGCATCAAGTGATCTTCCTTATTGGTGATTTCACCGGAATGATCGGTGATCCGAGCGGCAAGAGCGCCACTCGCCCTCCATTGACCCGTGAGCAGGTTCTGGAAAACGCCGAGACCTACAAGGCCCAGGTGTTCAAGATTCTTGATCCGACGAAAACCGAAGTCGCGTTCAACTCCACCTGGATGGATCAGATGGGGCCTGCGGACTTTATTCGTCTGACTTCGCAGTACACCGTTGCTCGTATGCTCGAGCGTGATGACTTCGACAAGCGCTACACCACCAATCAGCCGATTGCCATTCACGAATTCCTCTATCCGCTGGTGCAGGGTTATGACTCGGTTGCTTTGCGCGCTGACGTTGAACTGGGTGGTACCGATCAGAAGTTCAACCTGCTGATGGGGCGTGAGCTGCAGCGTGGTTACGGCCAGGAAGCGCAGTGCATCCTGACGATGCCGTTGCTTGAAGGTCTGGATGGCGTGAAGAAGATGTCCAAGTCGCTGGGCAACTACGTCGGTATCCAGGAAGCGCCGGGTGTCATGTACAGCAAGCTGGTCTCGATTCCTGATGCGTTGATGTGGCGTTACTTCGAGTTGCTCAGCTTCCGTTCAATGGATGAGATCAATGCGTTCCGTGCTGATGTGGAGGTCGGCGCTAATCCTCGCGATATCAAGATCAAGCTGGCCGAGGAGATTGTTGCGCGCTTCCACGGTGAAGAGGCTGCGGCCAATGCTCACCGTGGTGCGGGTAACCGTATGAAGGATGGCGAGCTGCCGGATGATCTGCCAGAGATCGAACTGACAGCTGCCGAGGATATGCCGATTGCTGCTGTCCTTAATAAGGCGGGTCTGGTGAAGAACTCGGCAGCTGCTCGTGATCTGCTGGCTTCCGGTGGTGTGCGTGTAGATGGTGAGGTGGTTGATCGTTCCTTTATATATGTACTGGGCGCGACTCACGTTTGCCAGGCCGGCAAGAAGGCTTTCGCACGGATTACGCTGAAATCTGAGTAAAGTTGAAATAAGGGGTTGACGGCGAATTCCAGAGGTCTATAATTCGCCCACTTCCGGCGCAGTCGAAACGGAAAACTCCTTGAGATTCAATGAGTTAAGTAGGTTTCGATAGTGGATCGCTTCAGTTCATCGAAGCCTGGAAGGAGTTGGAAATGCCGGTTTTCTGGTGCTTTCAACGGTTCGATCTTCTCGGTCGAAGGCGGAGAAAAAGAGGTGTTGACAGCAGCGTGTAACGCTGTAGAATTCGCCTCCCGCTAACGAGAGATCGGAAGCGCAAGTGGTTGAAGTTGTTGAAGAAATCTTCGAAAACTTCTGAAAATAATCACTTGACAGCAAATGAGGCTGCTGTACAATGCGCGCCTCGGTTGAGACGAAAGATCTTAACCAACCGCTCTTTAACAACTGAATCAAGCAATTCGTGTGGGTGCTTGTGGAGTCAGACTGATAGTCAACAAGATTATCAGCATCACAAGTTACTCCGCGAGAAATCAAAGATGTAACCAACGATTGCTGAGCCAAGTTTAGGGTTTCTTAAAAACCCAAAGATGTTTGAACTGAAGAGTTTGATCATGGCTCAGATTGAACGCTGGCGGCAGGCCTAACACATGCAAGTCGAGCGGATGAAGGGAGCTTGCTCCTGAATTCAGCGGCGGACGGGTGAGTAATGCCTAGGAATCTGCCTGGTAGTGGGGGACAACGTTTCGAAAGGAACGCTAATACCGCATACGTCCTACGGGAGAAAGCAGGGGACCTTCGGGCCTTGCGCTATCAGATGAGCCTAGGTCGGATTAGCTAGTTGGTGAGGTAATGGCTCACCAAGGCGACGATCCGTAACTGGTCTGAGAGGATGATCAGTCACACTGGAACTGAGACACGGTCCAGACTCCTACGGGAGGCAGCAGTGGGGAATATTGGACAATGGGCGAAAGCCTGATCCAGCCATGCCGCGTGTGTGAAGAAGGTCTTCGGATTGTAAAGCACTTTAAGTTGGGAGGAAGGGTTGTAGATTAATACTCTGCAATTTTGACGTTACCGACAGAATAAGCACCGGCTAACTCTGTGCCAGCAGCCGCGGTAATACAGAGGGTGCAAGCGTTAATCGGAATTACTGGGCGTAAAGCGCGCGTAGGTGGTTCGTTAAGTTGGATGTGAAATCCCCGGGCTCAACCTGGGAACTGCATCCAAAACTGGCGAGCTAGAGTATGGTAGAGGGTGGTGGAATTTCCTGTGTAGCGGTGAAATGCGTAGATATAGGAAGGAACACCAGTGGCGAAGGCGACCACCTGGACTGATACTGACACTGAGGTGCGAAAGCGTGGGGAGCAAACAGGATTAGATACCCTGGTAGTCCACGCCGTAAACGATGTCAACTAGCCGTTGGGAGCCTTGAGCTCTTAGTGGCGCAGCTAACGCATTAAGTTGACCGCCTGGGGAGTACGGCCGCAAGGTTAAAACTCAAATGAATTGACGGGGGCCCGCACAAGCGGTGGAGCATGTGGTTTAATTCGAAGCAACGCGAAGAACCTTACCAGGCCTTGACATCCAATGAACTTTCCAGAGATGGATTGGTGCCTTCGGGAGCATTGAGACAGGTGCTGCATGGCTGTCGTCAGCTCGTGTCGTGAGATGTTGGGTTAAGTCCCGTAACGAGCGCAACCCTTGTCCTTAGTTACCAGCACGTTATGGTGGGCACTCTAAGGAGACTGCCGGTGACAAACCGGAGGAAGGTGGGGATGACGTCAAGTCATCATGGCCCTTACGGCCTGGGCTACACACGTGCTACAATGGTCGGTACAAAGGGTTGCCAAGCCGCGAGGTGGAGCTAATCCCATAAAACCGATCGTAGTCCGGATCGCAGTCTGCAACTCGACTGCGTGAAGTCGGAATCGCTAGTAATCGCGAATCAGAATGTCGCGGTGAATACGTTCCCGGGCCTTGTACACACCGCCCGTCACACCATGGGAGTGGGTTGCACCAGAAGTAGCTAGTCTAACCTTCGGGAGGACGGTTACCACGGTGTGATTCATGACTGGGGTGAAGTCGTAACAAGGTAGCCGTAGGGGAACCTGCGGCTGGATCACCTCCTTAATCGACGACATCAGCTGCTCCATAAGTTCCCACACGAATTGCTTGATTCATTGAAGAAGACGAAAGAAGCAGCCCGAAATTGGGTCTGTAGCTCAGTTGGTTAGAGCGCACCCCTGATAAGGGTGAGGTCGGCAGTTCGAATCTGCCCAGACCCACCAATTTTGTGTGGGAAACGCCTGTAGAAATACGGGGCCATAGCTCAGCTGGGAGAGCGCCTGCCTTGCACGCAGGAGGTCAGCGGTTCGATCCCGCTTGGCTCCACCACTACTGCTTCTGAAGTAAGAGCTTAGAAATGAGCATTCCATCGTTGTGATGGTGAATGTTGATTTCTAGTCTTTGACTAGTTCGTTCTTTAAAAATTTGGGTATGTGGTAGAAAGATAGACTGAGAGCCACTTTCACTGGTGGTGATCAGGCTAAGGTAAAATTTGTGAGTTCTCTTAGTTGAGAAATTCGAATTTTCGGCGAATGTCGTCTTCACAGTATAACCAGATTGCTTGGGGTTATATGGTCAAGTGAAGAAGCGCATACGGTGGATGCCTTGGCAGTCAGAGGCGATGAAAGACGTGGTAGCCTGCGAAAAGCTTCGGGGAGTCGGCAAACAGACTTTGATCCGGAGATGTCTGAATGGGGGAACCCAGCCATCACAAGATGGTTATCTTGTACTGAATACATAGGTGCAAGAGGCGAACCAGGGGAACTGAAACATCTAAGTACCCTGAGGAAAAGAAATCAACCGAGATTCCCTTAGTAGTGGCGAGCGAACGGGGACTAGCCCTTAAGTGGCTTTGAGATTAGCGGAACGCTCTGGAAAGTGCGGCCATAGTGGGTGATAGCCCTGTACGCGAAAGTCTCTTAGTCATGAAATCGAGTAGGACGGAGCACGAGAAACTTTGTCTGAATATGGGGGGACCATCCTCCAAGGCTAAATACTACTGACTGACCGATAGTGAACTAGTACCGTGAGGGAAAGGCGAAAAGAACCCCGGAGAGGGGAGTGAAATAGATCCTGAAACCGTATGCGTACAAGCAGTGGGAGCAGACTTTGTTCTGTGACTGCGTACCTTTTGTATAATGGGTCAGCGACTTATTTTCAGTGGCGAGCTTAACCGAATAGGGGAGGCGTAGCGAAAGCGAGTCTTAATAGGGCGTCTAGTCGCTGGGAATAGACCCGAAACCGGGCGATCTATCCATGGGCAGGTTGAAGGTTAGGTAACACTGACTGGAGGACCGAACCGACTACCGTTGAAAAGTTAGCGGATGACCTGTGGATCGGAGTGAAAGGCTAATCAAGCTCGGAGATAGCTGGTTCTCCTCGAAAGCTATTTAGGTAGCGCCTCATGTATCACTGTAGGGGGTAGAGCACTGTTTCGGCTAGGGGGTCATCCCGACTTACCAAACCGATGCAAACTCCGAATACCTACAAGTGCCGAGCATGGGAGACACACGGCGGGTGCTAACGTCCGTCGTGAAAAGGGAAACAACCCAGACCGTCAGCTAAGGTCCCAAAGTTATGGTTAAGTGGGAAACGATGTGGGAAGGCTTAGACAGCTAGGAGGTTGGCTTAGAAGCAGCCACCCTTTAAAGAAAGCGTAATAGCTCACTAGTCGAGTCGGCCTGCGCGGAAGATGTAACGGGGCTCAAACCATACACCGAAGCTACGGGTATCACGCAAGTGATGCGGTAGAGGAGCGTTCTGTAAGCCTGTGAAGGTGAGTTGAGAAGCTTGCTGGAGGTATCAGAAGTGCGAATGCTGACATGAGTAACGACAATGGGTGTGAAAAACACCCACGCCGAAAGACCAAGGTTTCCTGCGCAACGTTAATCGACGCAGGGTTAGTCGGTCCCTAAGGCGAGGCTGAAAAGCGTAGTCGATGGAAAACAGGTTAATATTCCTGTACTTCTGGTTATTGCGATGGAGGGACGGAGAAGGCTAGGCCAGCTTGGCGTTGGTTGTCCAAGTTTAAGGTGGTAGGCTGAAATCTTAGGTAAATCCGGGGTTTCAAGGCCGAGAGCTGATGACGAGTTGCCTTTAGGCGACGAAGTGGTTGATGCCATGCTTCCAAGAAAAGCTTCTAAGCTTCAGATAACCAGGAACCGTACCCCAAACCGACACAGGTGGTTGGGTAGAGAATACCAAGGCGCTTGAGAGAACTCGGGTGAAGGAACTAGGCAAAATGGCACCGTAACTTCGGGAGAAGGTGCGCCGGTGAGGGTGAAGCACTTGCTGCGTAAGCCCACGCCGGTCGAAGATACCAGGCCGCTGCGACTGTTTATTAAAAACACAGCACTCTGCAAACACGAAAGTGGACGTATAGGGTGTGACGCCTGCCCGGTGCCGGAAGGTTAATTGATGGGGTTAGCTAACGCGAAGCTCTTGATCGAAGCCCCGGTAAACGGCGGCCGTAACTATAACGGTCCTAAGGTAGCGAAATTCCTTGTCGGGTAAGTTCCGACCTGCACGAATGGCGTAACGATGGCGGCGCTGTCTCCACCCGAGACTCAGTGAAATTGAAATCGCTGTGAAGATGCAGTGTATCCGCGGCTAGACGGAAAGACCCCGTGAACCTTTACTATAGCTTTGCACTGGACTTTGAATTTGCTTGTGTAGGATAGGTGGGAGGCTTTGAAGCGTGGACGCCAGTTCGCGTGGAGCCATCCTTGAAATACCACCCTGGCAACTTTGAGGTTCTAACTCAGGTCCGTTATCCGGATCGAGGACAGTGTATGGTGGGTAGTTTGACTGGGGCGGTCTCCTCCTAAAGAGTAACGGAGGAGTACGAAGGTGCGCTCAGACCGGTCGGAAATCGGTCGTAGAGTATAAAGGCAAAAGCGCGCTTGACTGCGAGACAGACACGTCGAGCAGGTACGAAAGTAGGTCTTAGTGATCCGGTGGTTCTGTATGGAAGGGCCATCGCTCAACGGATAAAAGGTACTCCGGGGATAACAGGCTGATACCGCCCAAGAGTTCATATCGACGGCGGTGTTTGGCACCTCGATGTCGGCTCATCACATCCTGGGGCTGAAGCCGGTCCCAAGGGTATGGCTGTTCGCCATTTAAAGTGGTACGCGAGCTGGGTTTAGAACGTCGTGAGACAGTTCGGTCCCTATCTGCCGTGGACGTTTGAGATTTGAGAGGGGCTGCTCCTAGTACGAGAGGACCGGAGTGGACGAACCTCTGGTGTTCCGGTTGTCACGCCAGTGGCATTGCCGGGTAGCTATGTTCGGGAAAGATAACCGCTGAAAGCATCTAAGCGGGAAACTTGCCTCAAGATGAGATCTCACTGGAACCTTGAGTTCCCTGAAGGGCCGTCGAAGACTACGACGTTGATAGGTTGGGTGTGTAAGCGCTGTGAGGCGTTGAGCTAACCAATACTAATTGCCCGTGAGGCTTGACCATATAACACCCAAGCAATCTGTAGACTCGAAAGAGCATCAGATTGCGGTGTGTGAAGACGCAATGAACCGAAAGTTCGATGCTCACAAAACACCGAAAGCTGTCACATACCCAATTTGCTGAAGCGAGGCCATCCGGTCACGAGTCAGTACCCGAATTTCTTGACGACCATAGAGCGTTGGAACCACCTGATCCCATCCCGAACTCAGAAGTGAAACGATGCATCGCCGATGGTAGTGTGGGGTTTCCCCATGTGAGAGTAGGTCATCGTCAAGATTAAATTCCGAAACCCCAATTGCGAAAGCAGTTGGGGTTTTGTTTTGCCTGCAGGAAAATGGATCGTTTGAATTCTATGCAGCGGCCTGGTGCATGGCTATTATTCGGGCCTCATTTTGAGGCGAGATCAGCATGCTGACGTTGTTGAACCTTCTGAAGGATGGTCGATTCCATTCCGGTCAGGCCTTGGGTGTTGCCCTGGGAATTAGTCGAAGTGCGGTGTGGAAGCAGCTTCAGCATCTGGAAGCAGAGCTTGGGTTATCCATACATAAAGTTCGAGGGCGGGGCTATCAATTGGCCTCGCCGCTGACGCTGCTTGACTCGCGCGAAATAGAGGAAAGTATTGCTGACTGGTCTGTCAGTGTCTTTGATTCCATCGACTCAACTAATGCGGAATCGCTGCGCGCGATAGATCGAGGACGGGTGGCGCCCTTTCTTATACTGGCTGAACGGCAGAGTTCCGGGCGAGGGCGCAGGGGGCGTAAATGGGTGAGTCCATTTGCCGAAAACCTTTATTACAGTCTCGTGTTGCGCATCGATGGTGGGATGCGTCAGCTCGAGGGGCTAAGTCTTGTTGTCGGTTTGGCGGTCAGGCAGGCCTTGCATGTGCTAGGGGTGCCAAGTGCAGGGCTGAAGTGGCCCAATGATGTATTGGTCGGACGAAAAAAAATCGCCGGGATCCTGCTAGAGCTGGTTGGTGATCCAGCAGACGTTTGCCATGTAGTGTTGGGCATAGGCATCAATGTCAACATGCAGGCTACGGACGAAGTCGATCAGCAATGGACTTCAATGCGCCTAGAGTCGGGCAAGTCTTGTGATCGCAATGCTCTGGCGGTTGAGCTGAGTAAGCAGTTGCAACTCTATCTGCAGCGTCACCAATCGGGCGGCTTTTCTGCGCTTCAGGCGGAGTGGGAGGCGAGCCATTTGTGGCAAGGGCGGCCGGTTTCTCTCACTGCCGGTGTCAATAAGGTAGATGGTGTGGTGCTGGGAATCGATAATCAAGGCGCGCTGCGGCTAAAGGTGGATGGTGTGGAAAAGGTCTTTAGTGGTGGTGAGCTCAGCTTGAGGTTGCGTGATGATTCTTGAGCTCGATTGTGGAAACAGTTTTATTAAGTGGCGGGTACTGAATGCCGAGCTGAGAGTCTTGGTCGCGGAAGGTGTGGTCGATTCTGATGGGGCATTGGTTGAGGGGCTTCGATCGCTTGAGAAAATATCTCTCGATAAATGTCGCCTTGTCAGTGTAAGAACTGAAGATGAAACTAATTTGCTGATTGGCTTGCTCAGGCGTGAATTCGGCATTTCCGTCGTCTGTGCGGCGCCTGCTCGCGAGATGTCCGGTGTAAAGAATGGTTACGACGATTATGAGCGTCTTGGCCTCGATCGCTGGCTGGCGATGCTTGGTGGTTTTCACTTGGCTAAAGGGGCTTGTCTTGTTCTAGATTTCGGGACAGCGGTGACTGCCGATTTCATCTCGGCGGACGGTGATCATCTGGGGGGCTTCATTTGCCCTGGCATGCCGCTAATGCGTAATCAGCTACGTACTCATACTCGAAAAATCCGCTATGGGGATCTCGCGGCGGAGCGAGCGTTGACCAGTCAGGCTCCTGGGCGCAACACGGCTGAGGCTGTAGAGCGTGGCTGTTCGTTGATGCTCAGAGGGTTCGTATTGACGCAGCTGGAGATGGCGCATTCCTACTGGGGTGATGACTACAGTGTCTTCATTACGGGGGGTGATGCCGAACTGGTCTCGGATGTTGCGCCTGGCGCTCGGGTTGTTTCCGATTTGGTGTTCGTGGGTTTGGCTATGGCGTGTCCTTTGTCCTGAGGTTTGTATGCGTTGGTTGTTCCTTCTGCTTCTGGTACTCAATGTTTTTTATTACGTCTGGCATCAGCAGGAGGCCCCGCTACGCGCAAAGGATGTCACGCCGCTCAGTCTTTATCGTGGCTCGCAACAGGATATTCGCTTGCTGAGTGAGGCTGGTGGTGATGCTCCCCGTGAAAAAAGGACTGGTGGAAAGTCTGATGAGCAGTGTCTTTACGTAGGTGGTTTGGCGCGTCCCGAGTCCGCTCGGGCGTTAGAGCAGCGTTTGACGGAGCTTGGAGCAAAAGCTCTTCCTTCGTCAAAAGAGTCTTCCGGCGGCTCATATTGGTTCCAGCTTGCGCCCGAAACCCAGCGTTTACTGGGTGATGCTCAGCTACGAAACCTTTCCAAGGAATTCAATGAGTTAAAACATAAAATAATGCCGTGCGAGGGGGTTGCACCTACTGAATAGTTTGCATAGAATGGCGCCCGCTCCACAGCGAAGACCTGAAAAGGTTGATGTGATGGAGTGATGTCAACGCAGCTAACCTCAGGTTTTTAAATGAGAAAATGCTTGACAGAGGGTTGGCATAGTATAGAATGCCGGCCTGATTAGGAGGGGTTCCCGAGCGGCCAAAGGGATCAGACTGTAAATCTGACGTCTACGACTTCGAAGGTTCGAATCCTTCTCCCTCCACCAGATTTTAGCGTGAGCTGCAGGCTCCGCGGGTATAGTTTAGTGGTAGAACCTCAGCCTTCCAAGCTGATGATGCGGGTTCGATTCCCGCTACCCGCTCCAAGTTTGCAGGTTGTGCAAAGTGTTACGCTCTTGTAGCTCAGTTGGTAGAGCACACCCTTGGTAAGGGTGAGGTCAGCGGTTCAAATCCGCTCAAGAGCTCCATATAACAAGGCAGATATGAAAATATCTGCCTTTGTTTTAATGGCTTAAGTTGTTTGCTCAATTTCTTCTGTTAGGGGTGATATCGATGGCTAAGGAAAAATTTGATCGTTCCCTGCCGCACGTCAACGTTGGCACCATCGGTCACGTAGACCACGGTAAAACCACGTTGACCGCTGCTCTGACTCGCGTCTGCTCCGAAGTTTTCGGTTCGGCCGTAGTTGAGTTCGACAAGATCGACAGCGCGCCAGAAGAAAAAGCTCGCGGTATCACCATCAACACCGCGCACGTTGAGTACAACTCGAACATTCGTCACTACGCTCACGTTGACTGCCCAGGTCACGCTGACTACGTGAAGAACATGATCACTGGTGCTGCGCAGATGGACGGCGCGATCCTGGTTTGCTCGGCCGCTGATGGTCCGATGCCACAAACCCGTGAGCACATCCTGCTGTCCCGTCAGGTAGGCGTTCCGTACATCGTGGTTTTCCTGAACAAGGCTGACCTGGTAGACGACGCTGAGCTGCTGGAACTGGTTGAGATGGAAGTTCGCGACCTGCTGTCCACCTATGACTTCCCAGGCGACGACACTCCGATCATCATCGGTTCTGCTCGTATGGCGCTGGAAGGCAAAGACGACAACGAAATGGGCACCACCGCTGTTAAGAAGCTGGTGGAAACTCTGGACAGCTACATCCCAGAGCCAGAGCGTGCTATCGACAAGCCGTTCCTGATGCCAATCGAAGACGTGTTCTCGATCTCGGGTCGCGGTACTGTTGTAACTGGCCGTATCGAGCGCGGTATCGTTCGCGTTCAGGACGCCCTGGAAATCGTTGGTCTGCGTGACACCACCACCACCACCTGCACCGGTGTTGAGATGTTCCGCAAGCTGCTGGACGAAGGTCGTGCTGGCGAGAACTGCGGCGTTCTGCTGCGTGGTACCAAGCGTGACGACGTTGAGCGTGGTCAGGTTCTGGTTAAGCCGGGTTCGGTTAAGCCGCACACCAAGTTCACCGCAGAAGTTTACGTTCTGAGCAAGGAAGAGGGTGGTCGTCACACTCCGTTCTTCAAAGGCTACCGTCCACAGTTCTACTTCCGTACTACTGACGTGACTGGTAACTGCGAGCTGCCAGAAGGCGTTGAAATGGTAATGCCAGGTGACAACATTCAGATGACTGTTACCCTGATCAAAACCATCGCGATGGAAGACGGTCTGCGTTTCGCAATCCGTGAAGGCGGCCGTACCGTTGGTGCTGGTGTCGTGGCTAAGATCATCGAGTAAACAGTTGTAATGTCTTTTTCAGGCCGGCATAATGGTCGGCCTGATTTTGTTTTAGGTCAGTAGCTCAATTGGCAGAGCGACGGTCTCCAAAACCGTAGGTTGGGGGTTCGATTCCCTCCTGACCTGCCAGATTCACTTGGTGTGTCTGGCTTTCTTTTCACAGGATCTTCATAGATGACTCCTAAAGCTGAAGCTCAAGGCTCTCGCTTCGATTTACTCAAGTGGCTCGTCGTAGTCGCTTTGGTAATTGTTGGCGTTGTCGGTAATCAGTATTACGCTGCTTCGCCGATCCTGTACCGTGTACTCGCATTGCTTGTCATTGCTGCTGTAGCCGCCTTTGTAGGTCTGCAGACTGCCAAGGGCAAGTCTTTCTTTGTACTGGTTAAGGAAGCTCGCACCGAGATTCGTAAAGTCGTATGGCCAACTCGCCAAGAAACCACGCAGACCACGCTGATTGTTGTGGCTGTTGTTCTGGTTATGGCGTTGCTGTTGTGGGGGCTTGATTCCCTGCTCGGCTGGCTTGTTTCCTTGATTGTCGGCTAAGGGTGTCCCGTGGCTAAGCGTTGGTACGTTGTGCATGCTTACTCGGGTTACGAGAAGCATGTAATGCGTTCGTTGATCGAGCGTGTAAAGCTGGCTGGCATGGAAGATGGCTTCGGCGAAATTCTGGTTCCCACTGAAGAAGTGGTTGAAATGCGTAATGGCCAGAAACGCAAAAGCGAGCGCAAATTCTTCCCGGGTTATGTGCTGGTTCAGATGGATATGAACGAGGGTACTTGGCACTTGGTCAAGGATACTCCTCGGGTGATGGGTTTTATCGGCGGTACTGCTGATAAGCCGGCACCAATCACCGATAAAGAAGCTGAGGCGATTTTGCGTCGCGTTGCCGACGGTAGCGACAAGCCGAAGCCGAAGACGTTGTTCGAGCCAGGCGAAACCGTTCGAGTCAATGACGGGCCGTTCGCTGACTTTAACGGCGTTGTTGAAGAAGTTAACTACGAAAAGAGCCGGATCCAAGTGGCAGTGCTCATTTTCGGACGCTCTACTCCGGTAGAGTTGGAGTTCAGTCAGGTCGAAAAGGTCTAGCTGAGCAAGCATCCCAACCCCGCAGCCCTAGGCTGTGGGGTTTTGTCGTCACTGGGATAAACGCGCAAGTAACCGGGGAGCCTTTCGAGGCGTTCGAACCCGTAATTGGAGTGCCTCATGGCCAAGAAGATTACCGCTTACATCAAGCTGCAAGTGAAGGCCGCTCAGGCTAACCCAAGTCCACCTGTTGGTCCTGCTCTGGGGCAGCACGGCGTGAACATCATGGAATTCTGCAAAGCTTTCAACGCCCGTACCCAGGGTCTGGAAGCTGGTCTGCCGACTCCAGTGATCATCACTGTCTACAGCGACCGTAGCTTCACTTTCGAAACCAAATCCACCCCTGCTTCGGTTCTGCTGAAGAAGGCGGCCGGTCTGACCAGCGGTTCCGCTCGTCCGAACACCGTTAAGGTTGGCACTGTTACCCGTGCTCAGCTGGAAGAAATCGCGAAAACCAAAAACGCGGATCTGACTGCAGCTGATATGGATGCAGCCGTGCGTACTATCGCCGGTTCTGCTCGTAGCATGGGCCTTAACGTGGAGGGTGTGTAATGGCTAAGCTGACCAAGCGTCAAAAGGCTATCGCCGGCAAAATCGAAGCAGGCAAGGCCTACAACATTGTAGACGCCGCTGCACTGCTGGCCGAGCTGTCGACTGTCAAGTTCAGCGAGTCGTTCGACGTAGCTGTAAACCTGGGCGTAGACCCGCGTAAATCCGACCAGGTTGTTCGTAGCGCTACTGTGCTGCCACACGGCACTGGCAAGACTGTTCGCGTTGCTGTGTTCACCCAGGGTCCAGCTGCTGAGGCCGCTCTGGCTGCCGGCGCTGACCGTGTAGGTATGGACGACCTGGCTGCCGAAATGAAAGGCGGCGACCTGAACTATGACGTAGTGATCGCATCCCCGGATGCCATGCGCGTTGTAGGTCAACTGGGTCAGATCCTCGGTCCACGTGGTCTGATGCCTAACCCGAAAGTCGGCACTGTTACCCCAGACGTCGCTACCGCGGTTAAAAATGCCAAGGCTGGTCAGGTTCGTTATCGCACCGACAAAAACGGCATCATTCACACTTCCGTTGGCAAGATCGGCTTCGATGCCGTCAAGCTGAAGGAAAACGTTGAAGCCCTGATCGCTGATCTGAAGCGTATCAAGCCAGCTTCTTCGAAAGGTATCTACGTCAAGCGCGTTACCCTGAGCACCACTATGGGCCCAGGTCTGGTCATCGATCAGAGCTCGCTGGACGCATAAGACAAAAATTGGCGCAGTTGACTGCGCCAATTGAAAGATTGGGGTCCCTGCCTGGCGGGGGCTATCCAAGACCGTAGGCGACGCAAGTCTTAAACCTCAAGCCTACGCAGATGGTGCTCCCGGTTCCTTACCGAATCAGACACCAAAACGACATTCGGTTTCGATCGAATGAAACGGTAACAAGCAGGAGTTAAACCCGTGGCAATTAATCTCGAAGACAAGAAGGCCATCGTCGCTGAAGTCAACGAGGCTGCCAAAGTCGCTCTGTCCGCTGTCGTGGTTGATGCCCGTGGCGTAACAGTAGGCGCAATGACCGGACTCCGTAAAGAGGCTCGTGAAGCTGGCGTTTACGTACGTGTTGTACGTAACACCCTGCTCAAGCGCGCTGTTGCTGACACTCCTTACAGTGTCCTCAACGACGTGTTCACCGGCCCGACCCTGATTGCATTCTCCAACGAACACCCGGGCGCTGCTGCTCGTCTGTTCAAGGAATTTGCCAAGGGTCAGGACAAGTTCGAGATCAAGGCAGCTTCGTTCGAGGGCAAGTTCCTCGCAGCGAATGAGATCGACGTGCTGGCAAGCCTGCCAACTCGCGACGAAGCTATTGCGAAACTGATGAGCGTGATTCAAGGCGCTACCAGCAAGCTGGCTCGTACTCTGGCGGCAATTCGCGATCAGAAAGAAGCAGCTGCAGCCTGAGGCTGAGCGTTTCCACTCTCGCGTATTTTTGTTTATTTCGACGGCCGTACAGGCTGTCCACCAAATCAGGAATTGAGTCATGTCTCTGACTAACGAACAAATCATCGAAGCAATCGGCCAGAAAACCGTTCTGGAAGTTGTTGAGCTGATCAAAGCAATGGAAGAAACCTTCGGCGTGACCGCTGCTGTTGCTGCTGCTGGTCCAGCTGCTGCTGCCGCTGTTGTTGAAGAGCAAACCGAGTTCAACGTTGTTCTGGTTGAAGCCGGCGAGAAGAAAGTAAACGTGATCAAGGCAGTTCGTGAACTGACTGGTCTGGGCCTGAAAGAAGCCAAAGAGAAAGTCGACGGCGCTCCTCAGGTTGTAGCTGAAGGCGTTTCGAAAGAAGCTGCTGAAGACGCTAAGAAGAAGCTGGAAGAAGCAGGCGCTAAAGTCGAGCTGAAGTAAGCATCGACTTTGCTCCTCCAGCCCGAGCGTCAAGCGACAGGCTGATGGCTGGTGGCTCTTGCCACCGGCCTTTTTCCGTTATTGGCAGCCGACTGGGTCGGTGTCGATAACGAGCTGTAACCACCCGATGCGGTGGCGCAAACCATGGGGTTTGCACGATTTTCTGGCTGCTCCCGTCGGGAGGGGCCAAACAAGCAGGTGACCAAGCTGGGGAACGCTGATGGCTTACTCATATACTGAGAAAAAACGTATCCGCAAGGACTTTAGCAAGTTGCCGGACGTCATGGATGTGCCTTACCTCCTGGCCATCCAGCTGGATTCGTATCGTGAATTCTTGCAAGCGGGAGCGACTAAAGATCAGTTCCGCGACGTGGGCCTGCATGCGGCCTTCAAATCCGTTTTCCCGATCATCAGCTACTCCGGCAATGCTGCGCTGGAGTACGTCGGTTATCGCCTGGGCGAACCGGCATTTGATGTCAAAGAATGCGTATTGCGCGGTGTAACTTTCGCCGTACCTTTGCGGGTAAAAGTGCGCCTGATCATTTTCGACAAAGAATCGTCGAACAAAGCGATCAAGGACATCAAAGAGCAAGAAGTCTACATGGGTGAAATCCCATTGATGACTGAGAACGGTACCTTTGTAATCAACGGTACCGAGCGTGTTATCGTTTCCCAGCTGCACCGTTCCCCGGGCGTGTTCTTCGACCACGACCGTGGCAAGACGCACAGCTCCGGCAAACTGCTGTACTCCGCGCGCATCATTCCTTACCGCGGTTCGTGGCTGGACTTCGAGTTCGACCCGAAAGACTGCGTATTCGTGCGTATCGACCGTCGTCGCAAGCTGCCAGCCTCGGTACTGCTGCGTGCGCTCGGTTATACCACCGAGGAAGTGCTGGACGCGTTCTACACCACCAACGTATTCCACGTGAAAGGCGAAGGCCTGAGCCTGGAGCTGGTGCCTCAGCGCCTGCGTGGTGAAGTTGCTGTTCTCGACATCCAGGACGACAAAGGCAAGGTGATTGTTGAGCAGGGCCGTCGTATTACTGCCCGCCACATCAACCAGCTGGAAAAAGCCGGGATCAAAGAGCTGGACGTGCCTCTGGATTACGTTCTGGGTCGTACCACCGCCAAGGCGATCGTGCACCCGGCTACCGGTGAGATCCTGGCAGAGTGCAATACCGAGCTGTCGACCGAGATCCTGGCGAAAATCGCCAAGGCCGGCGTCGTACGCATCGAAACTCTGTACACCAACGACATCGACTGCGGTCCGTTCGTCTCCGACACTCTGAAGATCGACTCCACCAGCAACCAATTGGAAGCGCTGGTCGAGATCTATCGCATGATGCGTCCAGGCGAGCCGCCAACCAAAGACGCTGCCGAGACCCTGTTCAACAACCTGTTCTTCAGCCCTGAGCGCTATGACCTGTCTGCGGTCGGCCGGATGAAGTTCAACCGTCGTATCGGTCGTACCGAGATCGAAGGTTCGGGCGTGCTGTGCAAGGAAGACATCGTCGCGGTACTGAAGACTCTGGTCGACATCCGTAACGGTAAAGGCATCGTCGACGACATCGACCACCTGGGTAACCGTCGTGTTCGCTGCGTAGGCGAAATGGCCGAGAACCAGTTCCGCGTTGGCCTGGTACGTGTTGAGCGTGCGGTCAAAGAGCGTCTGTCGATGGCTGAAAGCGAAGGCCTGATGCCGCAAGACCTGATCAACGCCAAGCCAGTGGCTGCGGCGGTGAAAGAGTTCTTCGGTTCCAGCCAGCTGTCGCAGTTCATGGACCAGAACAACCCGCTGTCCGAGATCACCCACAAGCGTCGTGTCTCTGCACTCGGCCCTGGCGGTCTGACTCGTGAGCGCGCGGGCTTCGAAGTCCGTGACGTACACCCGACTCACTACGGTCGTGTCTGCCCGATTGAAACGCCTGAAGGTCCGAACATCGGTCTGATCAACTCGCTGGCTGCTTACGCTCGCACCAACCAGTACGGCTTCCTCGAGAGCCCGTACCGCGTGGTGAAAGAGGGTGTGGTCACCGACGACATCGTGTTCCTGTCCGCCATTGAAGAAGCCGATCACGTGATCGCGCAGGCTTCGGCGACCATGAACGAGCAGAAAGTACTGATCGACGAACTGGTTGCCGTACGTCACCTGAACGAATTCACCGTCAAGGCGCCGGAAGACGTCACCTTGATGGACGTTTCGCCGAAGCAGGTAGTTTCGGTTGCAGCGTCGCTGATTCCGTTCCTCGAGCACGACGACGCCAACCGTGCGTTGATGGGTTCGAACATGCAGCGTCAGGCTGTGCCAACCCTGCGCGCTGACAAGCCGCTGGTCGGTACCGGCATGGAGCGTAACGTGGCTCGCGACTCCGGCGTTTGCGTCGTGGCTCGTCGTGGCGGCGTGATCGACTCCGTTGATGCCAGCCGTATCGTGGTTCGCGTTGCCGATGACGAAGTTGAAACCGGCGAAGCTGGTGTCGACATCTACAACCTGACCAAATACACCCGCTCGAACCAGAACACCTGCATCAACCAGCGTCCGCTGGTGAGCAAGGGTGATCGTGTTCAGCGTGGCGACATCATGGCCGACGGCCCGTCCACCGACATGGGTGAACTGGCGCTGGGTCAGAACATGCGCATCGCGTTCATGGCATGGAACGGCTTCAACTTCGAAGACTCCATCTGCCTGTCCGAGCGTGTGGTTCAGGAAGACCGTTTCACCACGATCCACATTCAGGAACTGACCTGTGTGGCTCGTGACACCAAGCTTGGCCCAGAGGAAATCACTGCGGACATCCCTAACGTGGGTGAAGCTGCACTGAACAAGCTGGACGAAGCCGGTATCGTTTACGTAGGTGCTGAAGTCGGCGCAGGCGACATCCTGGTAGGTAAGGTCACTCCGAAAGGCGAGACCCAACTCACTCCGGAAGAAAAACTGCTGCGCGCAATCTTCGGTGAGAAAGCCAGCGACGTTAAAGACACTTCCCTGCGTGTGCCCACCGGCACCAAAGGTACTGTCATCGACGTACAGGTCTTCACTCGTGACGGCGTTGAGCGTGATGCTCGTGCCCTGTCGATCGAGAAGTCCCAGCTGGACGAGATCCGCAAGGATCTGAACGAAGAGTTCCGCATCGTTGAAGGCGCGACCTTCGAGCGTCTGCGTTCCGCTCTGGTAGGCCACAAGGCTGAGGGTGGCGCGGGCCTGAAGAAAGGTCAGGACATCACCGACGAAGTACTCGACGGTCTTGAGCATGGTCAGTGGTTCAAACTGCGCATGGCTGAAGATGCTCTGAACGAGCAGCTCGAGAAGGCACAGGCCTACATCGTTGATCGTCGCCGTCTGCTGGACGACAAGTTCGAAGACAAGAAGCGCAAACTGCAGCAGGGCGATGACCTGGCTCCAGGTGTGCTGAAAATCGTCAAGGTTTACCTGGCAATCCGTCGTCGCATCCAGCCGGGCGACAAGATGGCCGGTCGTCACGGTAACAAAGGTGTGGTCTCCGTGATCATGCCGGTTGAAGACATGCCGCACGATGCCAATGGCACACCGGTCGACGTCGTCCTCAATCCACTGGGCGTACCTTCGCGTATGAACGTTGGTCAGATCCTTGAAACCCACCTCGGCCTCGCGGCCAAAGGTCTGGGCGAGAAGATCAACCGGATGGTCGAAGAGCAGCGTAAAGTCGCTGAACTGCGTACTTTCCTGGACGAGATCTACAACCAGATCGGCGGTCGTAACGAAGATCTGGACAGCTTCTCCGATCAGGAAATCCTGGATCTGGCGAAGAACCTGCGTGGCGGTGTTCCAATGGCCACTCCAGTGTTCGACGGTGCCAAGGAAAGCGAAATCAAGGCCATGCTGAAACTGGCAGACCTGCCAGAAAGCGGCCAGATGCAGCTGACCGACGGCCGTACCGGCAACAAGTTCGAGCGTCCAGTTACCGTTGGCTACATGTACATGCTGAAGCTGAACCACTTGGTAGACGACAAGATGCATGCGCGTTCTACCGGTTCGTACAGCCTGGTTACCCAGCAGCCGCTGGGTGGTAAGGCGCAGTTCGGTGGTCAGCGTTTCGGGGAGATGGAGGTCTGGGCACTGGAAGCATACGGTGCTGCTTACACTCTGCAAGAAATGCTCACAGTGAAGTCGGACGATGTGAACGGCCGGACCAAGATGTACAAAAACATCGTGGACGGCGATCACCGTATGGAGCCGGGCATGCCCGAGTCCTTCAACGTGTTGATCAAGGAAATTCGTTCCCTCGGCATCGATATCGATCTGGAAACCGAATAACACGTGACGCGATCGAGAGCGGGGCAGGATTGCCCGCTCTCTGCTCCGCCAGGAGGAAAGGCCTTGAAAGACCTACTGAATTTGCTGAAAAACCAGGGTCAAGTCGAAGAGTTCGACGCCATCCGTATCGGATTGGCCTCGCCTGAGATGATCCGCTCGTGGTCGTTCGGTGAAGTTAAAAAGCCGGAAACCATCAACTACCGTACGTTCAAACCTGAGCGTGACGGTCTGTTCTGCGCCAAGATCTTTGGCCCGGTAAAGGATTACGAGTGCCTGTGCGGTAAGTACAAGCGCTTGAAGCACCGTGGTGTGATCTGCGAGAAGTGCGGCGTTGAAGTTGCACTGGCCAAGGTTCGTCGTGAGCGTATGGCGCACATCGAACTGGCTTCGCCGGTTGCCCACATCTGGTTCCTGAAATCGCTGCCGTCCCGTATCGGCCTGCTGATGGATATGACCCTGCGTGATATCGAACGCGTTCTCTACTTCGAGAGCTATGTCGTTATCGATCCGGGCATGACCACTCTTGAAAAAGGTCAGTTGCTGAACGACGAGCAGTACTTCGAAGCGCTGGAAGAGTTCGGTGACGATTTCGACGCCCGCATGGGTGCTGAAGCTGTCCGTGAACTGCTGCACGCTATCGACCTGGAACACGAGATTGGCCGTCTGCGTGAAGAGATTCCGCAAACCAACTCCGAAACCAAGATCAAGAAGCTGTCCAAGCGTCTGAAGTTGATGGAAGCCTTCCAGGGTTCCGGCAACCTGCCAGAGTGGATGGTGCTGACCGTTCTGCCGGTTCTGCCGCCAGATCTGCGTCCACTGGTCCCGCTGGATGGCGGTCGTTTCGCGACTTCCGACCTCAACGACTTGTATCGTCGAGTGATCAACCGTAACAACCGTTTGAAGCGCCTGCTGGATCTGTCCGCTCCGGACATCATCGTGCGCAACGAAAAGCGTATGTTGCAGGAAGCTGTCGATGCACTGCTCGACAACGGTCGTCGTGGCCGCGCTATCACCGGTTCGAACAAGCGTCCTCTGAAATCCCTGGCTGACATGATCAAGGGTAAGCAAGGTCGTTTCCGTCAGAACTTGCTCGGTAAGCGTGTTGACTACTCCGGTCGTTCGGTAATTACCGTTGGTCCGACCCTGCGTCTGCACCAGTGCGGTCTGCCGAAGAAGATGGCTCTCGAGCTGTTCAAGCCGTTCATTTTCGGCAAGCTGGAAATGCGTGGTCTGGCGACCACCATCAAAGCGGCCAAGAAAATGGTCGAGCGCGAACTGCCAGAGGTTTGGGACGTTCTCGCGGAAGTGATTCGCGAACACCCGGTTCTTCTCAACCGTGCACCGACCCTTCACCGTCTGGGTATCCAGGCGTTTGAACCGGTACTGATCGAAGGTAAGGCTATCCAGCTGCACCCTCTGGTCTGCGCCGCGTACAACGCCGACTTCGACGGCGACCAAATGGCCGTGCACGTACCGCTGACGCTGGAAGCCCAGCTCGAAGCGCGTGCGTTGATGATGTCGACCAACAACATTCTGTCGCCAGCCAACGGTGAGCCAATCATCGTTCCGTCGCAGGACGTTGTATTGGGTCTCTACTACATGACTCGTGAAGCGATCAACGCCAAGGGCGAAGGTCGTGTGTTCGCGGATCTGCAGGAAGTTGACCGTGTGTTCCGTGCCGGCGAAGCCGCACTGCACGCCAAGATCAAGGTTCGTATCAACGAAACCGTGAACGATCGTGACGGCAACAGCGTGAACAACACCCGTATCGTCGACACCACTGTCGGCCGTGCGCTGCTGTTCCAGGTTGTGCCAAAAGGTCTGTCGTTCGACGTCGTCAACCTGCCGATGAAGAAAAAGGCGATCTCCAAGCTGATCAACCAGTGCTACCGCGTGGTTGGTCTGAAAGAGACCGTGATCTTCGCTGACCAGTTGATGTACACCGGTTTTGCCTACTCGACCATCTCCGGCGTTTCCATCGGTGTTAACGACTTCGTTATCCCGGACGAAAAAGCCCGCATCATCGGTGCTGCCACCGACGAAGTGAAAGAAATCGAGAGCCAGTACGCCTCCGGCCTGGTAACCCAGGGCGAGAAGTACAACAAAGTGATCGACCTTTGGTCGAAAGCGAACGATGAAGTCTCCAAGGCGATGATGGCCAACCTCTCGAAAGAGAAAGTCATCGACCGTCACGGCGACGAAGTCGAGCAAGAATCGTTCAACTCGATGTACATGATGGCCGACTCGGGTGCGCGGGGTTCCGCAGCACAGATTCGTCAGCTGGCCGGTATGCGTGGTCTGATGGCCAAGCCGGACGGTTCCATCATTGAAACACCGATTACTGCGAACTTCCGTGAAGGTCTGAGCGTACTCCAGTACTTCATCTCGACTCACGGTGCTCGTAAAGGTCTGGCGGATACCGCGTTGAAAACTGCGAACTCCGGTTACCTGACTCGTCGTCTGGTAGACGTGGCGCAGGATCTGGTCGTGACCGAGATCGATTGCGGCACCGAACACGGTCTGCTGATGACTCCGCACATTGAAGGCGGTGACGTTGTAGAACCGTTGGGTGAGCGCGTATTGGGTCGTGTCATCGCCCGTGACGTATTCAAGCCGGGTACCGAGGACGTTATCGTTCCTGCAGGCACTCTGGTAGACGAGAAGTGGGTTGAGTTCATCGAGCTGAACAGCATCGACGAAGTAATCGTGCGTTCGCCGATCAGCTGCGAAACCCGCTATGGCATTTGCGCCAAGTGCTACGGCCGTGACCTGGCTCGTGGTCACCAGGTGAACATCGGTGAAGCGGTCGGCGTTATCGCTGCCCAGTCCATCGGTGAGCCGGGTACCCAGTTGACGATGCGTACGTTCCACATCGGTGGTGCGGCAAGCCGTACTTCCGCAGCCGACAGCGTTCAGGTGAAGAATGGCGGTACCGTCCGTCTGCACAACCTGAAACACGTTGAGCGTTTGGATGGCAACCTGGTTGCTGTGTCTCGTTCCGGTGAGCTGGCAATCGCTGACGACTTCGGTCGTGAGCGCGAGCGTTACAAGCTGCCGTACGGTGCCGTGATTTCGGTTAAAGAAGGTGACAAGGTCGACGCTGGCGCAATCGTGGCCAAGTGGGATCCGCACACTCACCCGATCGTTACCGAAATGAAAGGTACCGTGACCTACGTGGGCATGGAAGAAGGCATCACGATCAAGCGTCAGACTGACGAACTGACCGGTATGACCAACATTGAAGTACTCGATGCCAAAGACCGTCCGGCTGCCGGCAAGGACATCCGTCCTGCGGTGAAGATGGTTGATGACAACGGCAAGGATCTGTTGCTGCCAGGCACTGACGTTATCGCTCAGTACTTCCTGCCAGCCAACGCCCTGGTCGGTGTTGCGGACGGTGCGAAGATTGCGATCGGTGATGTTATCGCTCGTATCCCGCAAGAAACTTCGAAAACCCGTGACATCACCGGTGGTCTGCCGCGTGTTGCCGACCTGTTCGAAGCCCGTCGTCCGAAAGAGGCGTCGATTCTGGCTGAAGTCAGCGGCACCATCGCGTTCGGTAAAGAGACCAAGGGCAAGCGCCGTCTGGTCATTACCCCGAACGACGGTAGCGATCCGTACGAAGAGCTGATTCCGAAGTGGCGTCACCTGAACGTGTTCGAAGGCGAACAGGTAAACCGCGGCGAAGTTATCTCCGACGGTCCGAGCGATCCGCATGACATCCTGCGTCTGCTGGGTGTAAGCGCGTTGGCCAAGTACATCGTCAACGAGATCCAGGACGTTTACCGCCTGCAAGGCGTGAAGATCAACGACAAGCACATCGAGACCATCCTGCGTCAGATGCTGCGTAAAGTTGAGATCTCCGAGTCCGGCGACTCCAGCTTCATCAAGGGCGACCAGATGGAACTGACTCACGTTCTGGTAGAGAACGAGCGTCTGAATGCGGAAGACAAGTTTGTCTCCAAGTTCACCCGCGTTCTGCTGGGTATCACCAAGGCGTCGTTGTCGACCGAATCGTTCATCTCGGCGGCTTCCTTCCAGGAAACCACCCGCGTACTGACCGAAGCGGCCGTAACCGGCAAGCGCGATTACCTGCGCGGCCTGAAAGAAAACGTGGTCGTGGGTCGTCTGATCCCGGCCGGTACCGGTCTGGCTTATCACAGCGAGCGCAAGCGTCGTCGTGATGCAGACAAGCCGTTGCGCGTGAGCGCCAGTGAAGTGGAAGCAGCACTGACCGAAGCGCTGAACTCGAGCGGTAACTGAGTTCTGCGAAAAATGAGCTGAGGCCCTGATCAAGCCGTTCATCGAATCGAGACAATTTGTCGAGGTTCGACGAGCGGGGAGGTCGGGGCCTTGCCTTGACTGGGGACAAGATCCTCTTTAGACTCTTGATCCCCTAAATTTGGCGGGAATTCGTTCCTGCCATTTTGCTTTTCTTGCAAGACAATAGCGTCGCAAGACAACAGTGGAGCTAGTAGATGGCAACTATCAACCAGCTGGTACGTCAGCCGCGTAAGCGTATCGTCGAGAAATCCGACGTGCCTGCGCTGCAGAACTGCCCGCAACGTCGTGGCGTGTGCACCCGTGTGTACACCACTACGCCGAAAAAACCTAACTCGGCACTGCGTAAAGTATGCCGTGTGCGTCTGACCAACGGTTTCGAGGTTTCCTCGTACATCGGTGGTGAAGGCCACAACCTGCAAGAGCACAGCGTGGTACTGATCCGCGGCGGTCGTGTAAAAGACTTGCCAGGTGTTCGTTACCACACCGTTCGCGGCTCCTTGGATACTTCCGGCGTTAAAGGCCGTAACCAGGGTCGTTCGAAGTACGGTACCAAGCGTCCGAAGTAATCGGCCGTTTTGCAGATTTTCATTTTATTGAGTCGATAAGAGTAAGGTCGGGCGCGCATCCACTGGATCTGTCCCGAGCTAACCTGAAGACCGTTTGAGGGCTTATCAATGCCAAGACGTCGCGTAGCAGCAAAGCGTGAGATTCTGGACGATCCGAAATACGGAAGCCAAATCCTCGCCAAATTCATGAACCACGTTATGGAAAGCGGCAAGAAAGCCGTTGCCGAGCGTATCGTTTATGGTGCCCTGGAAACCGTTGCGGCTCGCAAGACCGGCACCGATCCCCTGGAACTCTTCGAAAAAGCACTCGACGCCATCGCTCCGCTGGTCGAAGTGAAGTCGCGCCGCGTTGGTGGTGCTACTTACCAGGTTCCGGTCGAGGTTCGTCCGTCCCGTCGTAACGCTCTGGCAATGCGCTGGTTGGTAGACTTCGCCCGCAAGCGCGGCGAGAAGTCTATGGCTCTGCGCTTGGCTGGCGAGCTGCTGGATGCTGCTGAAGGTAAAGGTGCTGCTGTTAAGAAGCGTGAAGACGTGCACCGTATGGCCGAAGCTAACAAAGCTTTCTCGCACTACCGCTTCTAATTTTAGCTTCACTAATTTTGCGAGGGCTTTATGGCTCGTACTACTCCGATTAGTCGCTACCGTAACATCGGTATCGTCGCTCACGTGGATGCTGGTAAAACCACCACCACCGAGCGCGTCCTTTTTTACACTGGCAAAAGTCACAAAATGGGCGAGGTGCATGACGGCGCCGCGACCACAGACTGGATGGTTCAGGAGCAGGAGCGTGGTATTACCATTACTTCTGCTGCCATTACCGCCTTCTGGAAAGGTTCCGAGAAGCAGTACCCACACGAGCATCGTTTCAACGTAATCGATACCCCGGGCCACGTAGACTTCACCATTGAAGTAGAGCGTTCCCTGCGCGTACTCGACGGCGCTGTCGTTGTGTTCTGCGGTACTTCGGGTGTTGAGCCTCAGTCGGAAACCGTATGGCGTCAGGCCAACAAATACGGCGTTCCACGTCTTGTTTACGTAAACAAGATGGACCGTGCTGGTGCCAACTTCCTGCGCGTGATCGGTCAGATCAAGCAGCGTCTGGGTCACACTCCGGTGCCGATCCAGCTGGCTATCGGTTCGGAAGACAACTTCCAGGGCCAGATCGACCTGATCAACATGCAAGCTGTCTACTGGAATGACTCTGACAAGGGTATGGTTCCAGTTCGCAAGGAAATCCCTGCGGACATGCTCGAGCTGGCTGAAGAATGGCGCAACAACATGGTTGAAGCCGCCGCTGAAGCCAACGAAGACCTGATGAACAAGTACCTGGAAGGTGAAGAGCTGTCGATCGAAGAGATCAAGGCTGCTTTGCGTGCACGTACTATCGCCGGCGAAATCGTTCTGGCTGTTTGCGGTTCTTCGTTCAAGAACAAGGGCGTTCCCCTGGTTCTCGACGCCGTTATCGACTTCCTGCCTGCTCCGACCGACATTCCTGCTATCAAGGGTTCCAACCCTGATAACGAGGAAGAAGAGATGGAGCGTCATGCAAGCGACGACGAGCCGTTCGCGGCCCTGGCGTTCAAGATCGCTACCGACCCGTTCGTGGGTACCTTGACCTTCGTCCGTGTTTACTCGGGCGTGTTGAACTCCGGCGACGGCGTGATCAACTCGGTTAAAGGCAAGAAAGAGCGCGTGGGTCGTATGGTGCAAATGCACGCAAACGCCCGTGAAGAGATCAAGGAAGTGCGCGCTGGCGACATCGCGGCCCTGATCGGCATGAAGGACGTCACCACTGGTGAAACCCTCTGCAACGCTGACAAGCCAATCATCCTGGTTCGCATGGACTTCCCGGAGCCGGTTATTTCGGTTGCCGTAGAGCCTAAGACCAAGGATGACCAGGAAAAAATGGGTATCGCTCTGGGCAAGCTTGCTCAGGAAGACCCGTCTTTCCGCGTTAAAACTGATGAAGAGACTGGTCAAACGATCATCTCCGGCATGGGCGAACTGCACCTGGACATCCTGGTTGACCGGATGCGCCGTGAGTTCAACGTCGAAGCCAACATCGGCAAGCCGCAGGTTTCGTACCGTGAGCGCATCACGAAGAACTGCGAAATCGAAGGCAAGTTCGTTCGTCAGTCCGGCGGTCGTGGCCAGTTCGGTCACTGCTGGATTCGCTTTGCTCCTGCTGACGAAGGTCAGGAAGGTCTGCAATTCCTGAACGAAGTAGTGGGTGGTGTGGTTCCTAAGGAATACATCCCGGCTATCCAGAAGGGTATCGAAGAGCAGATGAAGAACGGCGTTGTTGCCGGCTATCCGCTGATCGGCCTGAAGGCTACCGTGTTCGATGGTTCTTACCACGACGTCGACTCCAACGAGATGGCGTTTAAAGTGGCTGCTTCCATGGCGACCAAGCAACTGGCCCAGAAGGGCGGTGGTGAGTTGCTCGAGCCGATCATGGCGGTAGAGGTTGTTACGCCTGAAGACTATATGGGTGATGTGATGGGCGACCTTAACCGTCGTCGCGGCATGATCCAGGGTATGGAAGACACAGTGTCCGGCAAGGTTATCCGTGCCGAGGTTCCACTGGGTGAGATGTTCGGTTATGCGACCGACGTTCGTTCCATGTCCCAGGGTCGCGCAAGCTACTCTATGGAATTCAAAAAATACGATACGGCTCCGTCGCACATCGTCGAATCCGTTACCAAAAAACAAGGCTGATTCAGCCCCTTTAGGCTAGGAGTTAATTGTCGTGGCTAAAGAAAAATTTGATCGTTCCCTACCGCACGTAAACGTTGGCACCATCGGCCACGTTGACCACGGTAAAACCACTCTGACCGCTGCTCTGACTCGCGTCTGCTCCGAAGTTTTCGGTTCGGCCGTAGTTGAATTCGACAAGATCGACAGCGCACCAGAAGAAAAAGCTCGCGGTATCACCATCAACACCGCGCACGTTGAGTACAACTCGAACATTCGTCACTACGCTCACGTTGACTGCCCAGGTCACGCTGACTACGTGAAGAACATGATCACTGGTGCTGCGCAGATGGACGGCGCGATCCTGGTTTGCTCGGCCGCTGATGGTCCGATGCCACAAACCCGTGAGCACATCCTGCTGTCCCGTCAGGTAGGCGTTCCGTACATCGTGGTTTTCCTGAACAAGGCTGACCTGGTAGACGACGCTGAGCTGCTGGAACTGGTTGAGATGGAAGTTCGCGACCTGCTGTCCACCTATGACTTCCCAGGCGACGACACTCCGATCATCATCGGTTCTGCTCGTATGGCGCTGGAAGGCAAAGACGACAACGAAATGGGCACCACCGCTGTTAAGAAGCTGGTGGAAACTCTGGACAGCTACATCCCAGAGCCAGAGCGTGCTATCGACAAGCCGTTCCTGATGCCAATCGAAGACGTGTTCTCGATCTCGGGTCGCGGTACTGTTGTAACTGGCCGTATCGAGCGCGGTATCGTTCGCGTTCAGGACGCCCTGGAAATCGTTGGTCTGCGTGACACCACCACCACCACCTGCACCGGTGTTGAGATGTTCCGCAAGCTGCTGGACGAAGGTCGTGCTGGCGAGAACTGCGGCGTTCTGCTGCGTGGTACCAAGCGTGACGACGTTGAGCGTGGTCAGGTTCTGGTTAAGCCGGGTTCGGTTAAGCCGCACACCAAGTTCACCGCAGAAGTTTACGTTCTGAGCAAGGAAGAAGGCGGTCGTCACACTCCGTTCTTCAAAGGCTACCGTCCACAGTTCTACTTCCGTACTACTGACGTGACTGGTAACTGCGAGCTGCCAGAAGGCGTTGAAATGGTAATGCCAGGTGACAACATTCAGATGACTGTTACCCTGATCAAAACCATCGCGATGGAAGACGGTCTGCGTTTCGCAATCCGTGAAGGCGGCCGTACCGTTGGTGCTGGCGTCGTAGCTAAAATCATCGAGTGATCTCTTTATTGAGTCAGCTCTGATGAGTTGAAAAAGCCCCCGCTTAGCGGGGGCTTTTTTATTGGGTTGACACCTATCTGGGGCGTCTATAGAATTGCGCCTCCTTTTAACGGGCGTATTGCGCCCGGTGGGAATAGCAGCCGGAGTCTGAAATCCAATGCAAAATCAGCAAATCCGTATCAGGTTGAAGGCTTTTGACCATCGCCTGATCGACCAATCAACCCAGGAAATCGTGGAAACCGCGAAACGTACTGGTGCTCAAGTGCGTGGTCCAATTCCACTGCCTACCCGTAAAGAGCGGTTCACCGTTCTGGTTTCCCCGCACGTCAACAAAGACGCGCGTGACCAGTACGAAATCCGCACTCATAAGCGCGTTCTGGACATCGTTCAGCCAACGGATAAAACCGTTGATGCACTTATGAAGCTTGATCTTGCGGCCGGTGTGGAAGTGCAGATCAGCCTCGGCTAAGACTCGGTCTTGGTCGTGTAACGCTCTGAAATGGGCGGCCATAGCGGGTGAAAGCCCCGTACACTCATGAGGTTTACAACATGACTATTGGTGTAGTCGGTCGTAAAGCGGGTATGACCCGTATTTTCACCGAAGAAGGTGTCTCCATTCCGGTCACGGTCATTGAGATCGAGCCGAATCGCGTCACCCAGTTCAAAACTGAAGAAACCGATGGCTATCGTGCAGTGCAAGTCACTGTCGGCGAGCGTCGTGCTTCCCGTGTTACAGCTGCTCAAGCTGGCCACTTCGCCAAGGCGAACGTTGCCGCTGGTCGTACCGTAATGGAATTCCGTCTTGAAGAAGGCGAGTACCAGGCCGGCGATCTGATCAATGCTGAAATCTTCGCTGCTGGTCAACTGGTTGATGTAACCGGTCAGTCCAAAGGTAAAGGCTTCCAGGGTACGATCAAGCGTTGGAACTTCCGCGGGCAAGATAACACCCACGGTAACTCCGTATCCCACCGCGTCCCAGGCTCTATCGGCCAGTGCCAGACTCCTGGTCGTGTATTCAAGGGCAAAAAAATGTCCGGTCATATGGGCGCTGAGCGCGTGACCGTGCAGTCCCTGGAAGTAGTGCGCGTGGACGCTGAACGCAATCTGTTGTTGGTCAAGGGCGCTGTACCTGGCGCTACTGGCGGCAACCTGGTTGTACGTCCGGCAGCCAAGGCTCGCGGTTAAGGGGAAGCTGACATGCAATTAAATGTAAATGACGCTCAAGCGATCGAAGTTTCCGAACTGACATTTGGCGGCGAGTTCAACGAGACGCTGGTTCACCAAGCAGTCGTGGCCTACATGGCTGGCGGCCGTCAGGGTAGCAAGCAGCAGAAGACCCGTTCCGACGTTCGTGGTGGCGGCAAGCGCCCATGGCGTCAGAAAGGTACTGGCCGTGCTCGTGCCGGTACTATCCGCAGCCCAATCTGGCGCGGCGGCGGCACCACCTTTGCAGCTCGTCCACAGGATCACTCCCAGAAGCTGAACAAGAAGATGTATCGCGCAGCAATGCGTTCCATCCTTGCTGAGCTGGTGCGTACTGATCGTCTGGTCGTGGTTCAGGATTTCGCAGTTGAAACTCCGAAAACCAAAGACCTGCTGGGCAAACTGAACAACATGAGCCTGACCGATGTTCTGATCGTGTCGGACGCTGTTGATCAGAACCTGTACCTGGCTGCTCGCAACCTGCCACACGTTGATGTACGTGACGTGCAAGGTTCCGATCCAGTTAGTCTGATCGCATACGACAAGGTGTTGATCACCGTGTCGGCCGTGAAGAAATTCGAGGAGCTGCTGGGATGAACCAGGAACGCGTATTTAAAGTTCTGCTTGGCCCGCACGTTTCCGAGAAGGCTACGGTTCTGGCAGACAAGAAAGGCCAGTTCGTTTTCAAGGTTGCTACTGACGCAACCAAGCTGGAAATCAAGAAGGCCGTCGAAAGCCTGTTCAGCGTGAAAGTTGAGCGTGTTACTACCCTGAATGTTCTGGGTAAGAGCAAGCGCACCGCTCGCGGTCTGGGCAAGCGTAATGACTGGAAGAAGGCAGTTATCTCCCTTCAGCCAGGCCAAGATCTCGATTTCAGCAGCAGTGCTGAGTAAGGAAGGGGTGCATCATGGCAATCGTTAAATGCAAACCGACTTCCCCTGGCCGCCGTTTTGTGGTCAAGGTGGTCAACCAGGAGCTGCATAAAGGCGCTCCTCACGCACCGCTGCTCGAGAAAAAATCGAAGTCTGGTGGTCGTAACAACAATGGCCGTATTACCACTCGTCACATCGGTGGTGGTCATAAGCAGCATTATCGTCTGGTCGACTTCCGTCGCAACGACAAAGATGGCATCGCTGCCACTGTCGAGCGTATCGAATACGATCCAAACCGTACTGCTCACATCGCTCTGCTGCTGTACGCAGATGGCGAGCGTCGCTACATCATCGCCCCTAAAGGCGTGAGCGCTGGCGACCAGTTGATCGCAGGTGCTTTGGCACCGATCAAGCCGGGTAACGCTCTGCAACTGCGCAACATTCCAGTTGGTAGCACCGTACACGGCATCGAACTGAAGCCAGGTAAGGGCGCGCAAATCGCTCGTTCCGCTGGCGCTTCGGCTCAGCTGATCGCTCGTGAAGGCGTTTACGTGACCCTGCGTCTGCGTTCGGGTGAAATGCGTAAAGTACTGGCTGAGTGCCGTGCGACCCTGGGCGAAGTCTCGAACTCCGAGCACAGCCTGCGTTCGCTGGGTAAAGCTGGTGCCAAGCGCTGGCGTGGCGTTCGCCCAACCGTTCGTGGTGTTGCCATGAACCCGGTTGACCACCCACATGGTGGTGGTGAAGGTCGTACCTCTGGTGGTCGTCATCCGGTATCGCCATGGGGCTTCCCGACTAAGGGCGCGAAGACTCGTGGTAATAAGCGTACCGACAAAATGATCGTCCGTCGTCGCAAGTAAATAGAGGGATACGACAGTGCCACGTTCTCTGAAAAAAGGTCCTTTTATTGATCTTCACCTACTGAAGAAGATCGAAGTGGCGGCGGAAAAGAACGATCGCAAACCAATTAAGACTTGGTCGCGTCGTTCGATGATCCTGCCACAAATGGTCGGTCTGACCATCGCAGTACACAACGGTCGTCAGCACGTCCCAGTTCTCGTTAACGAAGACATGGTCGGCCACAAACTGGGCGAGTTCGCCGGTACCCGCAACTATCGCGGGCACGTGGCAGACAAGAAAGCCAAGCGTTAAGGGGTAAGGAAATGGAAGTAGCCGCTAAGTTGTCGGGCGCTCGAATCTCCGCCCAGAAAGCCCGCTTGGTCGCCGACCAGATCCGCGGGAAGAAGGTGGGCGAAGCGCTCAACCTGTTGGCTTTCAGCAGTAAGAAAGCCGCCGAGATCATGAAAAAAGTGCTGGAGTCGGCCGTAGCCAACGCCGAGCATAACGAAGGCGCAGACGTTGATGACCTGAAGGTCAGCACCGTTTTCGTCAACGAAGGGCGTTCGCTGAAGCGCATCATGCCACGTGCCAAAGGCCGTGCTGATCGCATCGTCAAGCGGTCTTGCCATATCACTGTCAAGGTTGCTGACAAGTAACGGAGTCGAAGAGATGGGTCAGAAAGTACATCCCATTGGCATTCGCCTGGGAATCGTCAAGGAGCACACCTCCGTCTGGTACGCAGACGGTCGGACTTATGCGGACTACTTGTTCGCTGATCTGAAGGTGCGTGAATACCTCCAAGACAAACTAAAAAGCGCGTCCGTAAGCCGTATCGATATCCATCGTCCGGCTCAAACTGCACGCATCACCATCCACACCGCTCGTCCAGGTATTGTTATCGGGAAGAAAGGTGAAGATGTTGAGAAACTGCGTCAGGACCTGACCAAGCAAATGGGTGTGCCTGTGCACATCAATATCGAAGAGATCCGCAAGCCGGAGCTCGACGGTATGCTGGTTGCGCAGAGCGTAGCTCAGCAGCTGGAGCGTCGTGTAATGTTCCGTCGCGCCATGAAGCGCGCTGTACAGAACGCCATGCGCATTGGTGCCAAAGGCATCAAAATCCAAGTGAGCGGTCGTCTCGGCGGTGCTGAAATCGCACGTACTGAATGGTATCGCGAAGGTCGTGTGCCACTGCACACCCTGCGTGCCGACATCGACTATGCCAACTACGAAGCTCACACCACTTACGGTGTGATCGGTGTAAAGGTTTGGATCTTCAAAGGCGAAGTAATTGGTGGTCGCCAAGAAGAGCTGAAGCCACAAGCACCAGCGCCTCGTAAAAAAGCTGCTAAGTAAGGGGTACGCCAAATGTTGCAACCTAAGCGTACGAAGTTCCGCAAGCAGATGACCGGCCACAACCGTGGTCTGGCACTGCGCGGTAGCAAAGTCAGCTTCGGCGAGTTCGCGCTGAAGTCTGTAGCTCGTGGTCGTCTCACCGCTCGTCAGATCGAGTCAGCGCGTCGTGCACTGACCCGTCACGTAAAACGTGGCGGCAAGATCTGGATCCGTGTATTCCCGGACAAGCCGATCTCCAAGAAGCCTCTCGAGGTTCGTATGGGTAAAGGTAAGGGTAACGTGGAGTACTGGGTTGCCCAGATTCAGCCAGGCAAAGTCCTGTATGAAATCGAGGGTGTTTCTGAAGAGCTGGCGCGTGAGGCTTTCGCCCTGGCTGCTGCAAAGCTGCCGCTCGCCACCTCCTTTGTTAAACGGACGGTGATGTGATGAAAGCGAATGAACTTCGTGAAAAATCCGCACAGCAGCTGAACGAGCAACTGCTCGGCTTGCTGCGCGACCAGTTCAATCTGCGTATGCAGAAAGCAACTGGCCAGTTGGGGCAGTCTCATCTGCTCTCGCAAGTTAAGCGTGACATCGCTCGCGTGAAGACTGTGCTCAACCAGCAGGCAGGTAAGTGATCATGGCTGAAGCCGAAAAAACTGTCCGTACGCTGACTGGCCGTGTTGTCAGCGACAAGATGGACAAAACCATCACCGTTCTGATCGAGCGTCGCGTTAAGCACCCGATCTACGGTAAATACGTTAAGCGTTCGACTAAGCTGCACGCGCACGACGAAACCAATCAGTGCCACATCGGCGACAAAGTCACTATTCGTGAAACTCGTCCGATGGCCAAGACCAAGTCTTGGGCGCTGGTTGATGTTCTCGAACGCGCTGTGGAAGTCTAAGGGCTAGGGGTCGGAGAAATTATATGATTCAGACTCAATCCATGCTCGATGTGGCCGATAACAGCGGTGCTCGCCGTGTTATGTGCATCAAGGTGCTGGGTGGCTCCCATCGTCGTTACGCTGGTATCGGTGACATCATCAAAGTTACCGTGAAGGAAGCAATTCCTCGCGGTAAGGTGAAAAAAGGCCAGGTGATGACTGCTGTTGTAGTCCGCACTCGTCACGGCGTACGTCGTGCTGATGGCTCCATTATCCGCTTTGATGGCAACGCTGCTGTTCTTCTGAACAACAAGCAAGAGCCGATCGGCACCCGTATCTTTGGGCCAGTGACCCGTGAACTTCGTACTGAGAAGTTCATGAAGATCGTCTCGCTCGCCCCAGAAGTGCTGTAAGGAGATCCGACATGCAAAAGATTCGTCGTGACGACGAGATCATCGTGATCGCCGGCAAAGACAAAGGTAAGCGCGGTAAGGTGCTGAAGGTTCTTGCTGACAACCGTCTGGTTGTTGGCGGTCTGAACCTGGTCAAGCGTCATACCAAGCCTAACCCGATGTCGGGCGTACAGGGCGGTATCGTCGAGAAAGAAGCGCCACTGCACGCTTCCAACGTCGCCATCTTCAACGGCGAAACCAACAAGGCTGACCGCGTTGGTTTCAAAGTAGAAGACGGTAAGAAAATTCGTGTCTTCAAGTCGACCCAAAAAGCGGTTGATGCTTGAACACTGCTAGGTAGAAGACCATGGCACGACTAAAAGAGATTTACCGGAAGGAAATCGCTCCGAAACTTAAGGAAGAACTTAAGCTTTCGAACGTGATGGAAGTTCCGCGCGTTACCAAGATCACCCTGAACATGGGTCTGGGCGAAGCGATCGGCGACAAAAAAGTCATCGAGCACGCTGTTGCTGACCTGGAAAAGATCACCGGCCAGAAAGTCGTTGTGACCTACGCTCGCAAATCCATCGCTGGCTTTAAAGTCCGTGAAGGTTGGCCGATCGGCGTCAAAGTGACCCTGCGCCGTGAGCGTATGTACGAGTTCCTGGATCGTCTGCTGTCGATCTCCCTGCCTCGGGTTCGCGACTTCCGCGGCCTGAATGCCAAGTCCTTTGATGGTCGTGGCAACTACAGCATGGGCGTGAAAGAGCAGATCATTTTCCCGGAAATCGACTACGACAAGATCGATGCTCTCCGCGGTCTGGACATTACCCTGACCACCACTGCTAAGAACGATGACGAAGGCCGCGCTCTGCTGCGTGCTTTCAAATTCCCGTTCCGCAACTGATTGGAGTAGGAAAATGGCCAAGAAGAGCATGAAAAACCGTGAGCTGAAGCGTCAGCTCACCGTTGCTAAATACGCCGTCAAGCGTGCAGCGCTGAAAGCTATCATCGTCGATCTGAACGCAAGTCCAGAAGCGCGTTGGGAAGCTACCGTAGCTCTGCAGAAGCAACCGCGTGACGCAAGCGCTTCGCGCATGCGTAACCGTTGCCGTCTGACCGGTCGTCCGCACGGCGTTTACCGCAAGTTCGGCCTCGGCCGTAACAAACTGCGTGAAGCGGCAATGCGTGGTGACGTACCAGGCCTGGTTAAAGCCAGCTGGTAATTGCTGTCAAAGCCTTGATGGTCGGGGTCGCAAGAACCTGACCATCGGTGGCCTTGAACTTGAATCAAGCCCCTTTTGGGGCTTGATTCATTTCTGGGGTGTGTCTAGAATGACCGGCTCGCCTGAGCCCGTGTTTTTTACGCCCGGAATTCCTCGGCGACAAGTAGTAGCCGCAAGGCTAATTTTTCTGTATTAGGAGCGTCTAGCCCATGAGTATGCAGGACCCGTTAGCGGACATGCTAACTCGAATCCGTAATGCCCAGATGGCTGAAAAGTCCGTCGTAAGCATGCCGTCTTCCACGTTGAAGGTGGCTGTAGCAAAAGTCCTGAAGGACGAAGGTTACATCGCGGGTTATCAGATCAGCAGCGAAACCAAGCCGCTGCTGTCCATCGAGCTGAAATACTTCGAAGGCCGTCCGGTCATCGAAGAAGTGAAGCGCGTTAGCCGTCCAGGCCTGCGTCAGTACAAGTCCGTCGAAGATCTGCCAAAGGTACGTGGTGGTCTCGGTGTGTCTATCGTCTCCACCAACAAAGGTGTGATGACTGATCGTGCTGCGCGCGCTGCCGGTGTCGGCGGCGAAGTTCTTTGCACTGTGTTCTAAGGGGGGATAAGCATGTCTCGCGTCGCTAAGAACCCCGTTAAGCTGCCAGCCGGTGTCGAAGTAAAATTCGCAGGCCAACAGCTTTCGGTGAAGGGTGCCAAGGGTACTCTTGAACTGAACGTCCATTCGTCCGTTGAAGTCGTTGAAGAAGCTGGTGAGCTGCGTTTTGCTGCTCGCAATGGCGATCAACAGACTCGCGCAATGGCCGGTACCACTCGTGCGTTGGTAAACAACATGGTCCAGGGCGTAAGCCAAGGCTTCGAGCGCAAGCTCCAGCTGGTCGGTGTTGGTTACAAAGCGCAAGCAAAAGGTCAGGTGCTGAACCTGGCTCTTGGCTTCTCGCACCCAGTGGATTACGAACTGCCGGAAGGCATCACCGCTGAGACTCCTAGCCAGACCGATATCCTGATCAAGGGCATCGACAAGCAGCTGGTAGGTCAAGTGGCCGCCGAGATCCGCGACTTCCGTCCACCAGAGCCGTACAAAGGCAAAGGTGTGCGCTACGCGGACGAAGTCGTCCGTCGTAAAGAAGCCAAGAAGAAGTAGGGCATAGCAAATGACCGACAAAAAAGTTACTCGACTGCGTCGCGCTCGCAAAGCACGCCTGAAAATGCACGAACTCGAAGTCGTGCGTCTCTGCGTGTTCCGCTCTTCGCAGCACATCTACGCCCAGGTCATTTCGGCCGACGGCAACAAAGTCCTGGCAAGCGCCTCGACTTTGGATAAAGAACTGCGTGATGGCGCCACTGGCAACATCGACGCGGCCACTAAGGTTGGCCAGCTGGTCGCTACGCGTGCTAAGGCCGCTGGCGTCTCGCAGGTGGCTTTCGACCGCTCTGGCTTCAAGTACCATGGCCGCGTGAAAGCGCTGGCTGATGCTGCTCGTGAAGCTGGGCTGGAGTTCTAAGTTATGTCAAATAACGACCAAAAGCGCGACGAAGGCTACATCGAGAAGCTGGTTCAAGTTAACCGCGTAGCCAAAACCGTTAAAGGCGGCCGTATCTTCACTTTCACCGCGTTGACCGTGGTTGGTGATGGTAAAGGGCGTGTTGGCTTCGGCCGTGGCAAGTCGCGTGAAGTGCCTGCTGCGATTCAGAAGGCAATGGAAGCTGCTCGCCGCAACATGATCCAGGTTGATCTGAACGGCACCACTCTGCAGTACGCAATGAAGTCCGCCCATGGCGCTTCGAAGGTGTACATGCAGCCTGCTTCTGAAGGTACCGGTATCATCGCTGGCGGCGCTATGCGTGCTGTCCTCGAAGTTGCTGGCGTTCAGAACGTTCTGGCCAAGTGCTACGGCTCGACTAACCCTGTAAACGTGGTTCACGCCACTTTCAAGGGTCTGAAGGCTATGCAATCTCCTGAGTCCATCGCTGCCAAGCGTGGCCTGTCTGTATCGGAGATCAAGTAATCATGGCTACCGTTAAAGTTACGCTGATCAAAAGCATGACCGGCCGCATCCCTAACCACAAACTGTGCGTTAAGGGTCTGGGTCTGCGTCGCATCGGTCACACTGTAGAAGTCCAGGATACTCCCGAGAATCGCGGGATGATCAACAAGGCTTACTACATGCTGCGTGTCGAGGGTTAATCGATGAAACTCAATGATCTGAGTCCAGCGCCGGGTTCCCGTCGCGAAAAGCATCGTCCGGGCCGTGGTATCGGTAGTGGTTTGGGTAAGACTGGTGGCCGTGGTCACAAAGGTCAGACTTCCCGCTCCGGTGGCACCATTGCTCCAGGCTTTGAAGGCGGTCAACAGCCGCTGCATCGTCGCCTGCCGAAGTTCGGTTTCGTTTCCCTGAAAGCCATGGACCGCGCAGAAGTGCGTCTGTCCGAGCTGGCTAAAGTGGAAGGCGATATCGTCACCGTGCAGTCCCTGAAAGATGCCAACGTGATCAACGTCAACGTACAGCGTGTGAAAATCATGCTGTCCGGTGAAGTGACTCGCGCTGTCACTATCGGCAAGGGAATCGGCGCCACCAAAGGTGCGCGTGCGGCTATCGAAGCAGCTGGCGGCAAGTTCGAGGAATAAATGGCTAAGCAAGGTGCTCTCTCTGCGCTCGGCAAAGGCGGTATGTCTGAACTTTGGGCTCGTCTGCGTTTTCTGTTCCTGGCGATTATCGTCTACCGAATAGGCGCACACATCCCGGTTCCAGGTATCAACCCGGACCGACTCGCAGACCTGTTTCGACAGAATGAGGGGACCATTCTTAGCTTGTTCAACATGTTTTCCGGCGGCGCGCTGGAGCGGATGAGCATCTTTGCACTGGGGATCATGCCGTATATTTCGGCATCGATCATCATGCAACTGATGACCGCCGTCAGCCCGCAGCTGGAGCAGTTGAAGAAGGAAGGTGAAGCTGGCCGTCGCAAGATCAGCCAGTACACCCGCTACGGCACCGTCGTCCTCGCTCTCGTTCAGGCCATTGGCATGTCCATTGGTCTGGCGGGGCAGGGCGTTGCGTTCACTGGTGACTTTGGCTTCCATTTCGTCGCGGTCTCCACGTTTGTGGCTGGCGCGATGTTCATGATGTGGCTGGGTGAGCAGATTACTGAGCGTGGTGTAGGCAACGGTATCTCGATGTTGATTTTTTCGGGTATCGTCGCCGGTCTTCCGAGAGCAATCGGGCAGTCTTTTGAGTCTGCGCGTCAGGGCGATATCAACATCTTCGCCTTGGTTGCCATCGGTTTGCTGGCAGTAGCGATTATCGGTTTCGTGGTGTTCATTGAGCGTGGTCAGCGTCGTATCGCTGTTCACTACGCCAAGCGTCAGCAGGGCCGCAAGGTTTTTGCTGCGCAGACAAGCCACTTGCCGCTGAAGGTGAACATGGCCGGTGTTATTCCGGCTATTTTCGCGAGCAGCATTTTGCTGTTCCCGGCTTCGTTGGGTGCCTGGTTTGGTCAGTCTGAAGGTATGGGCTGGTTGCAGGACATCTCGCAGTCGATCGCTCCTGGTCAGCCGTTGAATATTCTGCTGTTTAGTGCAGGGATTATTTTCTTCTGCTTCTTCTATACGGCGTTGATGTTCAATCCGAAAGACGTAGCGGAAAACCTGAAGAAGTCCGGTGCCTTTATTCCGGGCATCCGTCCAGGTGAGCAGTCCGCACGCTATATTGATGGCGTTCTGACTCGCTTGACCATGTTCGGTGCTCTTTACATGACGGCCGTGTGCTTGTTGCCCCAGTTCCTGGTGGTTGCAGCAAACGTTCCGTTCTACCTTGGCGGGACCTCGTTGCTGATCGTGGTCGTGGTTGTGATGGACTTCATGTCCCAAGTACAATCGCACCTCGTTTCGCACCAGTACGAATCCCTGATGAAGAAAGCCAACCTGAAGGGTTACGGCAGCGGCATGTTGCGCTGAGTACCCATAAGGTTCGAGGAGTTGGTGATGAAAGTTCGTGCATCGGTGAAAAAGCTGTGCCGTAACTGCAAGATTATTCGCCGCGAAGGTGTTGTTCGAGTAATTTGCAGCGCGGAACCGCGTCACAAACAGCGCCAAGGCTGAGTGTGATTGTGCTTCAAGCCCGGTAGCTAGTGCGCTACCGGGTTGATTATTTGTTATTACAGCGATATTATCTCGCGCCCTATTTCTTGGCTTCCGGGGCGTAGGTAGCTGTCAATTGGAGTCCCACTGAATGGCCCGTATTGCAGGCGTTAACATTCCAGATAACAAGCATACTGTTATCTCGCTGACCTACATCTATGGTGTTGGTCGCACTACTGCACAGAAGATCTGTGCAGAGACTGGGGTAAACCCAGCCGCAAAGATCAAGGATCTGAGCGACGAGCAGATTGAACAGCTGCGTGGCGAAGTGGCGAAGTTCACCACTGAAGGTGACCTGCGTCGCGAAATCAACATGAAAATCAAGCGCTTGATGGACCTCGGTTGCTATCGCGGTCTGCGTCATCGTCGTGGTCTGCCAGTACGCGGTCAGCGTACCAAGACCAACGCGCGTACCCGTAAAGGTCCGCGTAAGCCGATCCGCAAGTAATCGCCCCAGCGAATCGACAGGAATTTAATCATGGCAAAACCTGCTGCTCGTCCTCGTAAAAAAGTTAAAAAGACAGTGGTTGATGGCATCGCCCACATCCATGCCTCTTTTAACAACACCATCGTGACCATCACCGACCGTCAAGGTAACGCTCTTTCCTGGGCTACCTCCGGTGGTTCGGGTTTCCGCGGTTCCCGCAAGTCCACCCCGTTCGCTGCTCAAGTAGCTGCTGAGCGTGCTGGTCAAGCTGCGCTGGAATACGGCCTGAAAAACCTCGACGTGAATGTCAAGGGCCCAGGTCCAGGTCGTGAATCCGCAGTCCGCGCTTTGAACGGCTGTGGCTACAAGATCGCCAGCATCACCGACGTGACGCCAATCCCGCACAACGGGTGCCGTCCGCCGAAGAAGCGCCGCGTGTAATCCAGGAGATTGTAAAGAATGGCTCGTTACATTGGTCCAAAATGCAAACTCGCTCGTCGCGAAGGCACCGATCTCTTCCTGAAGAGCGGCGTGCGCGCGATCGAATCGAAGTGCAACATTGAAGCAGCACCTGGTATCCACGGCCAACGCCGCGGTCGCCAGTCCGATTACGGCACCCAACTGCGCGAAAAGCAGAAGGTCCGTCGTATTTACGGCGTTCTCGAGCGTCAGTTCAGCGGCTACTACAAAGCTGCTGCCAGCAAGAAAGGTGCAACTGGTGAAAACCTGCTGCAACTGCTCGAATGCCGTCTGGACAACGTTGTATACCGTATGGGCTTCGGTTCGACTCGTGCCGAATCCCGTCAGCTGGTATCGCACAAGTCGATCAGCGTTAACGGCCAGACCGTAAACGTTCCGTCCTACCAGGTTCGTGCTGGTGACGTGGTTGCTGTTCGCGAGAAGGCAAAGAACCAACTTCGCATTGTCCAAGCTCTCGAGCTGTGCGCCCAACGTGGTCGCGTAGAATGGGTAGAGGTAGATGCTGAGAAGAAGTCGGGCGTTTTCAAGAACGTTCCTGCTCGCAGTGATCTGTCCGCCGACATCAACGAAAGCCTGATTGTCGAGCTCTACTCCAAGTAAGTAAGGGCTAGAAAATAGGTGCATCCATGCAGATTTCGGTAAATGAGTTCCTGACACCCCGCCACATTGATGTGCAGGTTGTCAGTCCAACCCGCGCCAAGATCACTCTCGAGCCTCTCGAGCGTGGTTTTGGCCACACCCTGGGCAACGCGCTGCGCCGCATCCTGTTGTCCTCAATGCCCGGCTGCGCAGTAGTCGAGGCCGAGATTGACGGTGTGCTCCACGAGTACAGCGCCATCGAAGGTGTACAGGAAGACGTAATTGAAATCCTGTTGAACCTTAAAGGTCTGGCCATCAAGCTGCACGGTCGTGACGAAGTTACGCTGACCTTGTCGAAGAAGGGTTCGGGGGTGGTTACCGCTGCCGATATTCAGCTGGATCATGATGTCGAGATCGTTAATCCCGATCACGTAATCGCTAACCTGGCGTCTAACGGCGCCCTGAACATGAAGCTCACTGTAGCTCGTGGTCGTGGTTATGAACCAGCCGACTCGCGTCAGAGCGATGAAGACGAAAGCCGCAGCATCGGTCGCTTGCAGCTTGACTCTTCGTTCAGCCCGGTTCGCCGTATCGCATACGTGGTGGAAAACGCCCGTGTCGAGCAGCGTACCAACCTGGACAAGCTGGTTATTGATCTGGAAACCAACGGTACCCTGGATCCTGAAGAGGCTATCCGCCGCGCTGCAACCATCCTGCAACAGCAGTTGGCTGCGTTCGTCGACCTCAAAGGTGACAGTGAGCCAGTGGTTGTCGAGCAGGAAGACGAGATCGATCCGATCCTGCTTCGCCCGGTTGACGATCTGGAACTGACTGTACGTTCGGCTAACTGCCTTAAGGCGGAAAACATCTACTACATCGGCGACCTGATTCAGCGTACCGAAGTAGAGCTGTTGAAGACTCCGAACCTGGGCAAGAAATCCTTGACTGAAATCAAGGACGTTCTGGCCTCCCGCGGTCTGTCCCTCGGCATGCGCCTCGACAACTGGCCGCCTGCAAGTCTTAAGAAGGACGACAAGGCGACTGCCTGATCGTCGTAATCACCGAACGTAGTGTTTGGTAAGGAATGAACCATGCGTCATCGTAAAAGTGGGCGTCACCTGAGCCGCACCAGCTCGCACCGCAAGGCCATGTTCCAAAACATGGCGGTGTCGCTGTTCGAGCACGAGCTGATCAAAACTACTCTGCCAAAAGCCAAAGAACTGCGCCGCGTTGCCGAGCCGCTGATCACTCTGGCCAAGACAGACAGCGTTGCTAACCGTCGTCTGGCTTTCGACCGTACTCGTTCGAAAGCTATCGTTGGTAAGCTCTTCAACGACCTGGGCAAGCGTTACGCTACCCGTGAGGGTGGCTACCTGCGCATCCTCAAGTGCGGTTTCCGCGCTGGCGACAACGCGCCTATGGCGTACGTCGAACTGGTTGATCGTGCTGTCGGCGGTGAAGCTGTATCCGCTGAGTAAGACGTCAGTCTTAAACAAGGAACCGGGCCTAGTGCCCGGTTTTTTGTGCCTGTAAGAAATGCGCTGTTCGTACAAGCTTCTACCCTGTTTGGGTCTGCACTATGTGCGGGGATTCGGTGTTAGTTTTTCTCTATTGATGACCATAAGTTAATGAATTTGTGGCTGTCATACTGATGATCGATACTCCCCAACAAGCCGATTAGCCGGCAGTTCAAGACCGATAGAGGATGAAGATCGCATGAGCCAGAACAAGACGCTTACGACCGCCAGTGGCGCACCTGTCGCCGATAACCAGAACTCTCGCTCCGCTGGCCCTCGTGGCCCGTTGCTGCTCGATGACTTCCACTTGATCGAGAAGCTTGCCCACTTCAACCGGGAAAACATTCCTGAGCGTCGTGTACACGCCAAGGGGTCGGGTGCCTACGGCACTTTCACCGTTACCCGTGACATTACTCAGTACACCAGCGCCAAACTGTTTTCTGCCGTCGGCAAGCAAACCCCGACATTCCTGCGCTTCTCCACCGTCGGTGGTGAGCGTGGCTCGGCTGACACCGAGCGCGATCCGCGTGGTTTCGCCCTCAAGTTCTATACCGAAGAAGGCAACTGGGACATCGTTGGCAACAACACCCCGGTGTTCTTCATCCGTGATCCACTTAAATTCCCTGACTTTATCCACACCCAGAAGCGACTGCCGCAAAGCAACCTGAAAAGCGCGCAGATGATGTGGGACTTCTGGTCGCATTCGCCTGAAGCGCTGCACCAGGTCACGATTCTGTTCTCTGATCGCGGTATTCCGGACGGATATCGCCATATGCACGGTTTCGGCAGCCACACCTACAGCCTGATCAGTGCTCAGGGCGAGCGTCACTGGGTGAAGTGGCACTACAAGACCAAGCAAGGGATCAAGAACCTTGCGCCGGCAGACGCTGCACGCCTGGCGGGCACTGATCCGGATTACGCACAGCGTGACCTGTTCGAAGCCATCGAGCGTGGTGACTTCCCGAAATGGAGCGTATGCATCCAGATCATGACCGAAGCCCAGGCCGCTGCGCACTATGAGAACCCGTTCGACGTGACCAAGACCTGGTCGCAAAAGGAGTTTCCACTGATCGAAGTGGGTGAACTGGAACTGAACCGTAACCCGCTCAACTACTTTGCCGAAGTCGAGCAAGCCGCGTTCGGCCCGAGCAACATGGTGCCTGGCGTAGGTCTGTCGCCAGATCGCATGCTGCAAGGTCGGGTATTCGCGTACGCCGATGCCCACCGCTACCGCGTAGGTACCAATCACCAGCAACTGCCAGTGAACGCCCCACGCAGCCCGGTGAATACTTACCAGCGCGACGGTTCGATGGCATTTGGCAGTAACGGTGGCGCAACGCCGAACTATGAGCCGAACAGCTACGTAGAGTCGCCGAAACAAGCGCCGCACTTTGCCGAGCCTGCACTGGCCCTGAACGGCGCGGCTGATCGCTACGATCACCGCGAAGACACCGACTACTACAGCCACGCTGGCGCGCTGTTCCGCTTGATGAGCGACGAACAGAAAGCGTTGCTGGTCAGCAACATCGCCGGGGCGATGGCGGGGGTGTCGAGTGACGTCGTCGATCGTCAGCTGCAGCATTTCTACAAGGCCGATCCGGCGTACGGAGAAGCAATCGCAAAGCTGCTCAACGTACAGCTTAACGAAGTCTAAACGAGAAGCAGAACCGCCCTCATTTGGGCGGTTTTTGCGTTATTTAGGCTGCTTTTCTCAGAATATCTTCGCTTTTATTGCGCGAAGTGAGTGACCTTCCAGTCAGGTTGGTTCAAACTACAGACTTTCAAGCAGGGAGATGTAGGGCGATGCAAGGCCACCCAGACGTTATCGATTACCTCAACACGTTGCTGACCGGCGAACTGGCCGCGCGTGACCAATATTTCGTTCACTCGCGGATGTATGAGGACTGGGGATTCACCAAGCTCTACGAACGAATCAACCACGAGATGGAAGAAGAGGCCGGTCATGCCGATGCGCTGATGCGCCGGATTCTGATGCTTGAAGGCACCCCGCGCATGCGCCCGGATGATCTGGATGTCGGCACTACGGTGCAAACCATGCTCGAAGCGGATCTGCGCCTGGAGTACAAGGTGCGCGCCGCGCTGTGCAAGGGCATCGAACTGTGCGAACAGCACGGCGACTATGTCAGCCGCGAGATCCTGCGGGTTCAGCTCAATGACACCGAAGAAGATCACACCTACTGGCTGGAAAAGCAGCTCGGCCTGATCAAGCTGATCGGTATCCAGAACTACCTGCAGTCCCACGCGTCCTGATTGCAGCCGGTACAAAAAAGCCCCTGTCACTGATGAAGTGACAGGGGCTTTTTCATGCCCGGCGATCAGGCCCGATCGCGGATCAACAGCGGCTTGAGGTAATGCCCGGTGTGAGACTGCTTCATCTCGGCCACTTCCTCCGGCGTACCGGTGGCGATGATCTGGCCACCTTTCGAACCGCCCTCGGGGCCGAGATCCACCAGCCAGTCGGCGGTCTTGATCACGTCGAGGTTGTGCTCGATCACCACCACGGTGTTGCCGTGGTCGCGCAGGCGATGCAGTACGTCGAGCAGTTGCTGGATATCCGCGAAATGCAGACCGGTAGTCGGCTCATCGAGGATGTACAGGGTCTTGCCGGTATCGCGCTTGGACAGCTCGCGGGACAACTTGACCCGCTGTGCTTCACCACCAGACAGCGTCGTCGCCGATTGCCCGAGCTTGATGTACGACAGGCCTACATCCATCAGTGTTTGCAGCTTGCGCGCCAGCGCCGGCACCGCGTCGAAGAACTCCCGCGCTTCCTCGATGGTCATCTCGAGGGTTTCGTGGATGTTCTTGCCCTTGTATTTGATCTCCAGGGTTTCGCGGTTGTAGCGCTTGCTCTTGCACACGTCGCACGGGACGTAGATGTCAGGCAGGAAGTGCATTTCCACCTTGATCAGACCGTCACCCTGGCAGGCTTCGCAGCGACCGCCCTTGACGTTAAACGAGAAACGTCCAGGGCCATAACCACGGGAGCGGGACTCGGGTACGCCGGCGAACAGCTCACGAATTGGCGTGAACAGCCCGGTGTAGGTCGCCGGGTTGGAACGTGGCGTACGGCCGATCGGGCTCTGGTCGATGTCGACGACCTTGTCCAGATGCTCCAGGCCTTTGATGCTGTCGTGGGCTGCCGCTTCCAGGGTGGTCGCGCCATTGAGTGCCGTGGCGCTCAGCGGAAACAGCGTGTTGTTGATCAGCGTCGATTTGCCCGAGCCCGAGACACCGGTCACACAAGTCAGCAAGCCGATCGGGATTTCCAGGTCGACGTTGCGCAGGTTGTTGCCCCGCGCGCCCTTGAGCGCCAGCACCTGTTTCTTGTTGCGCGGCGTGCGCTTGGCCGGCACTTCAATCTTCACCCGGCCCGACAGGTATTTACCGGTCAGCGAGTCCGGGTGTGCCATGACTTCGTCCGGCGTGCCTTCGGCGACGATCTGCCCGCCATGAACCCCGGCGCCCGGGCCGATATCCACTACGTAGTCAGCGAGACGAATCGCGTCTTCGTCATGCTCGACCACGATCACCGTATTGCCGATGTCGCGCAGGTGCTTGAGGGTGCCGAGCAGGCGGTCATTGTCGCGCTGGTGCAGGCCAATGGACGGCTCGTCGAGGATGTACAGAACACCCACAAGGCCCGCGCCGATCTGGCTGGCCAGACGAATCCGCTGCGCTTCACCGCCAGACAACGTATCGGCACTGCGATCCAGCGACAGATAGTCCAGGCCGACGTTGACCAGAAACTGCAGGCGCTCGCGAATTTCCTTGAGAATCTTGTCGGCGATCTCGCCGCGGCGGCCGGTCATCTTCAGCGCGCCGAAGTAATCGCAGGCGTCGCCGATCGGCAGGTTGGTCACCGCCGGCAGGGTTTTCTCGCCGACCCACACGTGTCGCGCTTCGCGACGCAGGCGGGTACCACGGCAATCCGGGCACGACTGGGTGCTGAGGAACTTCGCCAGCTCTTCACGCACACTGGCCGATTCGGTTTCGCGGTAGCGGCGCTCAAGGTTCGGCACGATGCCTTCGAACGGGTGCGAGCGTTTGACGATGTCGCCCCGGTCGTTGAGGTATTTGAAATCGACGTTCTGCGAACCGCTGCCGTGCAGGATGAACTTCTGCTGATCGGCCGGCAGCTCGTTGAACGGCTGCTCCAGGCTGAAGCCGTAATGCGCGGCCAGTGATCCGAGCATCTGGAAGTAATAGACGTTACGCCTGTCCCAGCCACGGATCGCGCCTTCGGCCAGGGTCAAATCACCGTTGACCAGTCGCTTGATGTCGAAAAACTGCTTCACCCCCAGACCGTCGCAGGTCGGGCAGGCGCCGGCCGGGTTGTTGAAGGAAAACAGCTTGGGTTCCAGCTCGCTGATTGCGTGGCCGCAGATCGGGCAGGCGAAGCGCGCGGAGAAGATCATCTCTTCGCCCGGCTCGTCGTCCATCGGCGCCACCAGGGCGATGCCGTCGGCCAGCTTCAGTGCGGTTTCGAAGGATTCCGCCAGACGCTGCTGCAGGTCGGCGCGTACCTTGAAACGGTCGACAACGACTTCAATCGTATGCTTCTTCTGTTTATCCAGTTTCGGCAGTTCGTCCAGCTCACAGAGCCGGCCGTTGACCCGGGCCCGGACGAAGCCCTGGGCACGCAGTTCTTCGAACACCGACAGGTGCTCGCCCTTGCGCTCGCGGATCACCGGCGCCAGCAGCATCAGCTTGCTGCCTTCCGGCTGGGCGAGTACCAGGTCGACCATCTGGCTTACAGTCTGCGCTTCCAGCGGAATGTCGTGATCCGGGCAGCGTGGCGTACCGACGCGGGCATAGAGCAGACGCAGGTAGTCGTAGATTTCGGTGATCGTGCCGACCGTGGAACGCGGGTTGTGCGAGGTCGACTTCTGTTCGATGGAGATCGCCGGCGACAGGCCTTCGATGGTGTCGACGTCGGGTTTTTCCATCATCGACAGGAACTGCCGGGCATAGGCCGACAGGGATTCGACATAGCGGCGCTGACCTTCGGCGTACAGCGTGTCGAAAGCCAGGGAAGACTTGCCGGATCCGGACAGGCCGGTGATGACGATCAGTTTGTCCCGTGGCAGGGTCAGGTCGATGTTCTTCAGGTTGTGGGTGCGGGCCCCACGAATCAGGATCTTGTCCAAAATGGCCTCGCTCGGCGGGCGTCGAAAACACAGGAGTATACGGCCAAATACTGGATGGATGCACACTATCAAGTGAAGGGTTTTTTGCCTTACATGAAGAGAGTTTCATCTGTACGCGTCAAAGCGTCGCGATATACCCCGTCTCTCGATGGGACTGGTAGAATCGCCGCCGGTTCACACGAGGTTTTTCCATGCACGATCCCCACAGCGAACGCATGAGTGGCAGCGAGACCCGCGCGGCGAGCGGTCTGGCCCTGGTGTTCGCCTTCCGTATGCTTGGCATGTTCATGGTGTTGCCGGTACTGGCGACCTACGGCATGGATCTGGCGGGAGCGACCCCGGCCCTGATCGGGCTGGCGATCGGCGCTTACGGCCTGACCCAGGCGATTTTCCAGATTCCGTTCGGGATCATTTCCGACCGCATCGGCCGGCGTCCGGTGATTTACCTGGGGCTGATCGTCTTCGCCCTCGGCAGTGTGCTGGCGGCTCAGGCCGATTCGATCTGGGGTGTGATCGCCGGGCGGATTCTGCAGGGCGCCGGGGCGATTTCTGCGGCGGTCATGGCCCTGCTCTCCGACCTGACCCGCGAACAGCACCGCACCAAAGCCATGGCCATGATCGGCATGACCATCGGCCTGTCGTTCGCCGTGGCCATGGTGGTCGGCCCGCTGCTGACCCGTGCGTTCGGCCTGTCCGGCCTGTTTCTCGCCACCGGCGGCATGGCCCTGGTCGGGATCGTGATCGTGATGTTCATGGTGCCGAAGTCCACCGGGCCGCTGAGTCATCGCGAGTCCGGCGTTGCACGCCAGGCGTTGATGCCGACGCTCAAGCACCCGGACCTGCTGCGGCTGGACCTGGGCATTTTTGTGTTACATGCGATGTTGATGTCGAGCTTCGTCGCACTGCCCCTGGCGCTGGTCGAAAAGGCCGGTCTGCCCAAGGAGCAGCACTGGTGGGTGTACCTCACCGCACTGCTGATTTCCTTCTTCGCCATGATTCCGTTCATCATCTACGGCGAGAAGAGACGCAAAATGAAACGAGTTCTGCTCGGCGCCGTGATGACGCTGATGCTGACTGAGCTATTCTTCTGGCAGTTCGGCGACAGCCTGCGGGCTCTGGTGATCGGGACGGTGGTGTTCTTCACCGCGTTCAATCTGCTGGAGGCATCGCTGCCGTCGCTGATCAGCAAGGTTTCACCGGCAGGTGGCAAGGGCACGGCCATGGGCGTGTACTCCACCAGTCAGTTCCTCGGTTCGGCACTCGGCGGGATTCTCGGCGGCTGGATGTTCCAGCATGGCGGTCTGTCGGTTGTGTTCCTCGGATGTGCCGGGCTGGCTGCACTTTGGCTGGCCTTTGCTGTTACCATGCGCGAACCTCCCTACGTGACGAGCCTGCGCCTGCCGCTGTCGCCCGAAGCGATCCGCGAAGCGGGTCTGGTCGAGCGTCTCAAGGCCCTCGTAGGGGTAACTGATGCAGTGATAGTCGCTGATGAAGCGGCGATCTACATCAAACTGGACACCGAATTAATGGATCGCACCACTCTCGAACGCCTGGTGAACAACCCGGCGCAGACTGCGTGCGAAGCCTAGGAGAACGTTATGGCCCGTGGGGTTAACAAAGTCATTCTGGTCGGTACTTGCGGCCAGGATCCCGAAGTACGCTACCTGCCCAACGGTAACGCCGTGACCAACCTGAGTCTGGCGACCAGCGAGCAGTGGACCGACAAGCAGACCGGTCAGAAGGTCGAGAAGACCGAGTGGCACCGTGTATCGATGTTCGGCAAGGTTGCCGAAATCGCCGGCGAATACCTGCGCAAAGGTTCGCAGGTCTACATCGAAGGCAAGCTGCAGACCCGTGAGTGGGAAAAAGACGGTATCAAGCGTTACACCACCGAGATCGTGGTCGACATGCAAGGCACCATGCAACTGCTCGGCGGCCGTCCGCAACAGGGCGACCAACAAGGCGGTGGCAACAACTATCAGCAGCAGGCGCCACGCCAGCAGGCTCCGCGTCCGCAGCAGTCGGCACCTCAGCAGCGTCCGGCCCCGGCTCCACAGCAGGCCGCACCGCAACCGGCTCCGGATTTCGACAGCTTCGATGACGATATTCCGTTCTGATTCGCTGCTGTATCCGCGTTAAATAAAAAAGGCCCGTCGCTGAACACGACGGGCCTTTTTCATGCCCGCAGGTTTTTCAATCAAGTATCAAATGCGGCAGGAACCGGCTCGAATCCTTGGTGATCAGGCTGTTGTCTTCGCGCACGCCAATCCCCGCCGCCTGATCACCGATCACCCAGGAACCGATCAGCGTGTAGCTGTCGTCGAACTTCGGCAAAGGGGCAAATTCCTGCAGGATGAAGGGCGCATCGGTGTAGGGCCCACCCTCCTTGACGATCAAGCCCTCGGCGGTCTGCAGTTCGATGTTGGCACCTTCCCGCGAGAAGTACGGTTTACGCACCCAGCCCTTGGGCACCGCGCTGCCCGGCTTCGGATCTAGATGTGCGGCGAGCAGGTTCGGATGGCCTTTGTGCAGTTCCCAAAGCAACGGCAGGGCGCCCTTGTTGGAAAGGATCGACTTCCACGCCGGTTCGAAAAACTGGGTGTCGCATTCGGCGATCGCCGCGCCGAACGGTTCGTGGAAGATGAACTCCCAGGCGTGCAGCTTGAACAGGTGCGGAATCCAACGATCTTCGAGATCCACGAAACGACCGTCAGCGCTCAGGCCGATGTCTTCGATGTCGATGTGCCGTGATTCGATGCCGACCTTTTCTGCGATCAGCCGCAGGTAATCCGTGGTGCCCTTGTCTTCGACCGAGTCTTTCATCGAGGCGAAGTAAAACGGCCGCGTGAGTTTCAGTTGGGCGAAGGCTTCGTGCAGCCGGGTGTCGATGCTGTTGAACTGGTCGGCATGGCGCGGCAGCAGCCCGCGCTCGATGCACTGCTCCAGCCAGCCCCACTGGAACGCCGCCGCTTCGTAAAGACTGGTGGGCGTGTCGTAGTTGAGCTCGAGCAGTTTCGCCGGACCATTGCCGCTGTAGGAGAAGTCCATGCGCCCGTACAGATGCGGATGACCTTCCAGCCAGGACGTTCGGATCATGTCGTAGTACGACGCCGGAATGCTCAGGCGATCCAGCAGTTCTTCGCTGTGCACGACGCGGTCGACCAGGTCCATGCACATCTCGTGCAGTTCAGTGGTCGGATCCTCCAGATCGTTTTCGATCTGTGCGAGCGTGAACTGGTAGTAGGCGCGCTCGTCCCAGTACGGCTCGTCGTCGATGGTGTGAAACAGAAAGCCGAGGCTTTCGGCGGTCTGTTTCCAGTCGTGGCGCTCGGCGCAGTGGATCTTCTTCATGGTCAGCTGCTCGAACGGCCCCAGCCGCCCCAACCGCTGCGGGCGCTGGACTGGCTGCCGAAGCCGCCACGGGAGGTGGACGCAGCGACGTTGACCGGTTTGCGGTAATCGCTGTCGTAGTCCCGCTGGCTGCGGCTCGGCGCCGATTCGATGCGACGGTTCAGCGTCGAGGTGTCGTAGGTCTGGCGGGTATTGCGCTCACGATAAACCGGCCGCGAGTCGATCGCGCGGTTGTTGCTCATGGCATTGCCGATCAGCCATCCGGTGAGCCAGCCGTTGCCTGCACCGCTGGACGAGTGCGAAGTGCTGGTCTGATTGCTCTGCACGGCGGCCGCGTCGCCGGCGGGCATCTGGGCATTGGCGATCGCATCGAGGTTCTGCGCCGGCTCACCGTCCTGCGGCACTTTGAAGCCACCGAGTTTCGGTACGAAACGGCCGGCGGAATTTTTCTGACACCAGTCGGCGGCGAAGTCCGCGTCGCAGGCAGCCTTGTCGTCGTAGGCCGGGGAGATCCGCCGGTGTTCGGCCAGGGCTGCGACGTAGGCGTTCGAGCAGACATCCGGTGCCACTTCGGCATCGACGCACTGTTCGACGCTCTGGAAGTTGCGTTGCTGTTCCTGGGCGGCCACTTCACCAGAAATCGCCAGAGCCACCGAAGCGGCCAGCGACAGTTGAACGTACTTGCTTCGTTTCATCTCAGGCTTCCTGCCGATCAGTAGGACGGGGTCATGCACGCGGCGTTGAGCATGCCGACGCTGATCGCCACCGCCGCCACATAGATGCCCGCGGCGATTTCACCGTTGGCGATGCGTTGGGACGTGCCCTTGAGCACCAACCCGGTCGCCAGGAAAGCCAGCAATTGCACCGCGGCCGCGATCACCGCCCAGAGGACGAAGTCAAGGACGTTGATCGAATGAGCGATCACGTTGCTGGCCGGAATCGCGAAACCGATGATCGCGCCGGACAGGGCAATGGCGGCGGCGACGTTGCCGGAACGGATCAGCTCGAATTCCTTGTGCGGCGTGACGCGGGTGTAGACGAACTGAAACAGCATGAACAGCAGCACGGCGCCGATCAGGTAGGCAACGAAACCGACCAGTGCGGCTTTGTTCAGGGAAATGGACAACGCTTCCAGCATGGAAAACTTCCTTTTAAATGGTGCTCAAATCGGTGGTGTACAGCGAGATTCCCAGCGAGGTGCTCAGGCTGACGGTGCCTTCTTCGTCCTGTTCGACGGAGAACAGCAAGAGTTCGCGGCGATCGGTCAGGCCGGTGTCCCGGGCGTAGAGCATCGAGTGATGGTTGATGGTGTAGGACTCGTCCGGGTTGATCACCTGTTCGGTCAGCGGCACCAGTTCGGTCTGACCGCGTTCGGTGCCCCACTCACGGGTGTATTCGACGCCTTCGTGGCGATAGGTCGGTAGGCCGATCAGGCTGTTCGGGCCGGCCAGACGCTGCAATTCGGCGTCACTGTTGACCGTCACGTAGCTAACGTAGTTGAACAGCGTCACCGACTCGATCTGGTCATCACCGGTGACATGGATCTGTACCCAGAATTCTTCATCGTTCAGATAGTAGCGATGCAGTTTGTTCGACTGACCGAGGTCGATCCAGCCGGCGCTCCAGATGGCCTGGGCGTCGGGAACCCGCACTGAAGTGCTGCCGTCGAGCAACAGGCCGAGGGTCGTGTCGAAGCGAATCGCCTTGCCCTGCGCCAGTCCGAGCGGGCCGCCGGCAGACCCGGACGCTGGCGCGGCCGACTGCCAGTTGCTGGTGCCGAGCAAATCTTTGAACCATCCCATGGGTACATTCCTTGAAGCGGGTGGAGGTATTCGTTGGCAAAACGCCGCTAGTGTACCGGCCTCGTGACAAACGAGCAGGCAAAAAAGAAGGGCACCCGGTGCCCTTCTGTTTTCTCGCCGCCGTTACTGGGCGGACTTCTGCTTCAGACGCTCGAGGATGGCGTTGGCGCTGCCTTCGTTCGGCGTGATGCCGGCTTCGCGCAGCTTGCGATCCAGGTCGTTGCCGGTCGACGCATCGGCCAGTTCGTCGGCAGCGCTCAGCTCGGCAGCGCGTTGCTGCTGTTTGGCTTGCAGGCGGTTCAGGGTACCGACGGCGGTTTCCAGCTTGCCGTTGGCGCCGCCGCTGGCGATCGAGGCGCTGACCTGCGCTTTCTGCACGCTGTCACGGGCCTTGGCCATGTCGACTTGCTGGCGCAGGCTCTTGATCCGCGCTTCGGCCTTGTTGATGTCCTTGCGCATGTTGTCGGCGTAGGTGCCGAACTCGTCGGTCTGCTTTTTCTCGACGCCCAGGTCGTTGGTCAGGGTCGAAATCGCTTCGGCCACTTCCAGCGCCAGGTCTTCACGGCCGGCGTTCAGGGCGGAAACGGCCTTGGCTTCCAGGTCCCTGATCTTGGCTTCGTACTCGCTCACGCGGTCGGCGGAGAGTTTGTGCTTGGCCATGATGGTGACCAGTTCGCGACGGGCATTGGACAGCGCGCTGTCGGCGTCACGGATTTCCTGATCGAGGATGCGCAGGGCCTGTTGGTCGGCGATCGCTTCGCCGACTTCGTTGGCGCCGCCGCGCAGCGCGGTGAACAACTTGCTCCAGATGGACTGAGTCATTGGATATTCCCTGTTGATTACTTGAAGAAGTGTTCGAAGGCTTCGCTGGCGCGCTGTACGTTGTCGACCAGGGTTTTCACCTCGGTGACCACGTTGGTCAGGCTCGAGTCGGCACTCAGTGCACCGAACATGTTGTAGACGGTCTGGCCGTTGGGCATGGTCTCGATGCCGATCGACGACAGCGGGAACATTTCCCGGCTGCGCAGCACGGCGTCGTTGAAGGCGCGCACGTCAGTGATCGAATCGATGTCCACCAGCACGGTGTCGACGATGATCTGCTGACCGGCGAGGGCGATGTGAATCGGCAGACCGCCGAATTCGTTCATTTCCAGCTTGAGGCTGGGTTCGGAACTCTGGATCAGAGACAGCGTGATCTCTTGCGAAGCCACCTCGTCCAGCGCCTTGAAAGCGTTGTAGAGGCTATCGATGTTCCAGTTGTTGCCTGCGCTCATGTAATTCTCCGACATGAAAGAGCCAGCCAGAATCGGTTGGCGTAGCTGTTGCTCCATTTGCTTGAGCAAGCTTCGGTTTTCCGGAAGCACCCAAGTTTCGTGTTTCACATAACCGGCGGCAGCCAGGCCCGCGCGCATCTGCTTCATGTAGAAGCTCGACGGTTTTTTCGCGGACGGTGTCGAGCGCACTCCCTTTGGGCTCTCTGACTGGGTGGCAGGGGAGCGGCTTTTCATGGCGATGACTCCGTTATGAACATCTCACGCGTGAGCCACACTACAACCAAATCAAAATGCCATCAATGGCTCACGCGTGAGATTTTCTTGAGCCACAAAAAAACGCCCGCAGCGAGGCGGGCGCAGGTATTTCCAGTTGTATCAGAGCAGAGCTCAGCGGCTGGCGGCGAGGAACTCGTCGGTGGACACCACGCTGGCGTAGGCAAACCCCAGCGCCGACATGAACGCCGCATGCACGTGGGCGGCGGGCACGGTCAGACCGTTGAATTCCAGGTCACGGCTGGCGCAGGCATCGTGGATCACCGTAACGGTGTAACCCAGATCGGCCGCCGCACGGGTGATGCCGTCGACGCACATGTGGCTCATGCTGCCGACCACCACCAACTCGTTGATGCCTTGTTCGTCGAGGATCGATTGCAGCTCGGTTTCGCGGAACGAGTTGACGAAGTGCTTGAGCACCACCGGCTCGTCGGTGCGGTTGAGCACTTTCGGATGCAGTTTCGCGCCTTCGGAGCCCGGGGTGAAAAACGGTGCCTCGGGCGAGGTGAATTCGTGGCGGATGTGCACCACCGAATCACCGGCTTCACGGAAGGCCGCGATCAGCCGGGCGGCGTTGTCGGCGGCGGCGTCGGCACCGACCAGCGGCCATTTGCCTTGGGGGAAGTAGTCGTTCTGGATATCGACTACGATGAGCGCTTGCTTGGCCATGGGTGTGTCCTCGAAGTGTGGGTGGGTGTGGGTTCAGTATTGGCGCTGGCCACGGTTTCGAGGATTGGCCGCACCGACAATACACAGGGGAAAACTGACAATGGGTGCAGAAAGGACCGTCGCGGAACTGGGCGTGCTGATGTATCCCGGGGCGCAGATGGCGGCGGTGCATGGCCTGACCGACCTGTTCGGGGTCGCCAACCGGATCGCCGCCGAACACCAGGCCACGCAATTGCCGCTGCTGCGGATCAGCCACTGGCAGGTCGATGACGACCACCCGCCCGTGCGGGTTTACGACAGTCATCCCGGAGCCGACAACGGTTTGCTGGCGGTGTTGATCCCGCCGTCCATTGCCGGTTTTTCCGCGGCACAGATGCCGGCCGGGCTGCAGCCCTGGCTGCGTGAACAACATGCTCGTGGCGCGACGCTTGGCGGGGTTTGTGTCGGCTCGTGGCTGCTGGCGGAGAGCGGGTTGCTCGATGGTCGCAGCGCTACCACGCACTGGACTTCGGCCAAGGCCTTCGCCGAGTGTTACCCGAAGATCAGGCTCAAGGCCGACACGCCGATTGTCGACGACGGTGACCTGATAACGACGGCGGGGCTGATGGCCTGGTCAGAGCTTGGTTTGCGTCTGGTGGACCGATTGCTCGGGCCGAGCATCGCCAGCAGCACCGCGCGGTTTCTGGTGGTGGAGCACAGCGACAGCGCCAGTGCGTGCGGCAGCAATTTTGCGCCGATCCTCAATCATGGCGACGGGCCGATTCTTCAGGTTCAGCATTGGCTGCAGGGCACCGGCGCGACCGATGTCTCGCTGGCGGCAATGGCCGAACGTGCGGGTCTGGAGGAGCGAACATTTCTGCGCCGTTTCCGTGCGGCGACCGGTCTGAAACCCACCGAATACTGCCAGCACCTGCGGGTTGGCAAGGCCCGGGAAATGCTCGAGTTCACCAATGGCACCATCGACCATATTGCGTGGACGGTGGGTTATCAGGATCCGGGAGCCTTTCGCGCAACGTTCAAGAAAATCACCGGGCTGGCGCCGAGTGAATACCGCACGCGATTCGGCGTCAGTCCGCCGCCTGCCGTGGCGAAGTAAAACGTACCCGTCGTGCAAAATGCCGGACCCTGCAGCGCGGTCGTGCAGATTGAAACGGGCGCGGTGCCAGTACGGGTTTTTCAAGTGGCTGATTTTCAGAGTGTTTCAGGCGAGCCCCGGTTGGCCTGATCTCTGCACCCTCTGACCTACATTCAACCCGCCGTTGGAGGGGGACGCATGACCCCGACATCCCGCAGGAAAGTGGTCGTCGCCCATTCGGTCCGGCCCGGCGCACCACAACATGAAGTGCAGACCAACAAGGCTCTCGCGCGATGGCTGGCGCAGATCCTCGGCCTCAAGTTCGGCGGCAGTTACGACGCTGAAAAACATCGCGGCCGGGATATTTATCTGCTGCCGACCCAGACCCTCGTTGGCGCTGCGGCCCGCGAACTGGGCGTGAGCGGCCCGGACGATTTGTGGGGCGGTTTTGTCGAGCACGATTTCATCTGCACCAAAGCCATCAGCCACGGTTTGCGCAGCCATCAGGCCCATGCGCCGCAAGGCTGGTCGCCATTGTTTTCCGAGCGGGTGCGCACCGTGGTGCTGGACGGGCTCAGCGTCTTTGCGCTGGAGGATGCGCGGCCCGCCGCCGAACATCTGTTGTACAGCGGCCCGATCCGGATCAAGCCCATCCACGCCTGTGCCGGGCGGGGTCAGGAAGTGATCAAGAGTCTCGATGCGTTCGATGAAATCCTCGCCCGACCCGAGGCTGAAGAATTGTTCAGCGATGGCGTGGTGCTGGAGCAGGATTTGAGTCAGGTGGTTACCCATAGCGTCGGTCAGTCGTTCATCGGCGGCAGGGTGCTGAGTTACTGCGGTGATCAATACTTGACCAAGGACGCCCACGGCGAAGAGGTGTACGGCGGCTCGAACCTGCTGGTGGTGCAGGGCGGCTACGAGGAGCTGCTGGCGCTGGATCTGCCCGACGACGTGCGTCTGGCGATCCAGCAGGCGCAGGTGTTCGACCGGGCGGCGGACGAAGCCTATCCGCGCTTCTATGCCTCGCGGCGCAATTACGACATCGCCCAGGGCCTGGACAGCGAAGGCCGGCCGCGCAGTGGCGTGCTCGAGCAGTCCTGGCGCATGGGTGGTGCCAGCAGCGCGGAAGTGGCGGCGCTGCAAAGTTTCGTCAACGATCCTTCGATGCGCGCGATCCGCGTGTCATCGGTGGAAACCTATACCGATCAAGCCCTGCCGGCGGATGCCATTGAGGTGTATCGCGGGCCGGCCGAGAACAGCGACTTTCTCCTCAAATACGTAACGGTCAAATCCTATGACGGCTAGAAGCGAAAGCATTCAAATCGACATTGATGATGAACAGATGAGCGGGACGTTTCTCAGTCCCAAATCGAAAGTCCCCGGCGTGTTGTTCGTGCACGGCTGGGGCGGCAGTCAGGAGCGGGATCTGGAACGGGCCAAAGGCATCGCCGGCCTGGGTTGTGTGTGCCTGACGTTCGACCTGCGCGGGCACATCGGCGGCACCGGCATTCCGCTGAGCCGGGTCACCCGCGAAGACAACCTGCGTGACTTGCTGGCGGCCTACGATCGGCTGCTCGCCCATCCGGCACTGGACACTTCGGCCATTGCGGTGGTGGGCACCAGCTATGGCGGTTACCTCGCTTCAATTCTGACCTCGCTGCGCCCGGTGCGCTGGCTGGCGCTGCGGGTGCCGGCGCTGTACCGCGACGAGCAATGGCACACGCCCAAGCGCGAGCTGGACAAGGCCGATCTGCGCGATTATCGCAGCACGCTGATCCGCGCCGACAGCAACCGCGCCTTACACGCCTGCTCGCAATTCACCGGGGACGTGCTGCTGGTGCAGTCGGAAACCGATGAGTACGTGCCCCATGCGACGATCATGAGTTACCGCGCCGCATGCCAGCAGACCCATTCGCTGACCCACCGCATCATCGACGGCGCCGACCATGCCCTGAGCGATCCGACCTCTCAGCAGGCCTACACCTCAATCCTGGTCGACTGGATCACCGAGATGGTGGTGGGCGAGCGGTTGAGCATCATTCAGTCGCGCTGATCAGATTTGGGATTCTTCTCGATCCGCAACGCCTTGGCCTTGGCTTCCACCACCAGGTACATCAGCACGGTGATCAGCAGCGGCAGCAGGAAATAAATCGCCCGATACGCCAGCAGCCCCGCCACCAGACTGCCGCGTGAGGCCTCGTGTTGCAGCAGCGCCACGAACACCGCTTCCAGTACGCCGAGCCCGGCGGGAATGTGGGTGATGACCCCGGCAATCGCACTGATCAGCAGCACCCCGAGCACCAGCGGATAGTCGAGCTTGCTCGGCAGCAAGGTGAAAATCACCGCCGCCATCAACGACCAGTTGAGCGCCCCGAGCAGCAATTGCAGAACCGCCATGCGCAGCGATGGCAGGTTGATTTCCACCCCGCGAATCGACCACTCGCGACGCCGGGAAAACTGGCAGGCAACCAGATAACCGACACTGACCAACAGCAGCAACACGCCAATGCCCTGCAACGCGCCGCTGCTGACTTTCCAGCCCGGTGGCATGCGCACCAGCCCGCTGGCGAACACCACGCCGGCGATGGTCATGTAGCCGAACCAGTTGGTCGCCAGGCTCAGGCCGAGGATCTTGGCGATGTTGCTTTTGCTCACCCCGAGCCGCGAGTACAACCGATAACGCATGGCGATCCCGCCGACCCATGCGCTGAGGTTGAGGTTGAATGCATAGCTGATGACGCCCACCGGCAGGATCTGTTTCCACGTCAGGTCCTGACGAATGTAAGTGCGGCCGATCAGGTCGAAACTGGCGTACACCAGAAAGCTCAGCAAGGTCAGGCTGGAGGCGATGATCAGCGTGCGCACCTTGAAGTCGGCGAGAGTTTGCAGCACCTCGGCCCATTCGATGCGGCTGGCGAACATCGTCAGCAGGACGATCAGCGCCAGAAAAAACAGCAGGGTCAGCGGACGTTTCCAGCGACTCCAGCGGGACTTGCTCGCCGGTGCCGGATGCACGGCTGCGTGGGCTTCGGAATGGCTCATGAAGGATCGCTCCCGGCGGCATGGGAAAAGGGTTTGAGCCGTGGCTTGTGCGCCGGCAGCCAGCCGGCCATCGCCGGGAAATGCCGCAGGAAGTGAAACACCAGAAAGCCCACGGTCATGTGCCAGATCCGACCGCGCGGCGACTTCGCGGCGTCCATCGCCTTGCAGTGGTTGTGGCTGAGGTCTTCGAGGCGTTCGAACAGGTGGCGATTGAAGGCGCGGTCGCGGATCAGCACGTTGGCTTCCAGGTTCAGCGACAGGCTCAGCGGATCAAGATTGCTCGAGCCGACGGTGCTCCATTCCTCGTCCACCAGCGCCACTTTACCGTGCAACGGCCGCTCGCAATATTCGTGAATCTGCACCCCGGCCTTGAGCAGGTAGTCGTAGGTCATGCGCGCGGCGAGTTTGGCCACCAGCATGTCCGGCTGCCCCTGCAGAATCAGCCGCACCTCGACCCCGCGCCGGGCAGCGTTACGGATTTCGCGCAGCAGGCGGTAGCCAGGAAAGAAGTAGGCGTTGGCGATCACCACCCGCCGTTGGGCGCGGCGCAGCACCTGCAGATAGACGTCTTCGATATCGGTGGGGTGGCGATCGTTGTCGCGGAACACCAGACGTACCTGACCGTCGTGATCGTCAAACGCCATCTCGGCGCGACGCTGCCGGCGCCGTTGCCACCAGAACCTTGCGCGTCCCGGACGGCCGCTTTGCAGCAGGGCGAAATGATGGATGTCGGTCACCGCCGGGCCCTGAATCTCCACCGAGTAATCCTGCTTCGCTTCAGGACCGAAATCGGCCAGGTGATCGCCGGAAAAATTGATCCCGCCGATGAACGCAACCAGCCCGTCGACCACCACAATCTTGCGATGCAAACGGCGGAACCAGTTGGTGCGAATACCCAGATGCTTGGGGGCCGGATCGAAGATTTGCAAATGCACGCCGGCTTCACTCAGCGCGGCGAGATAGCCGGTGCTCAATTCGCCGCAACCGAATCCGTCGAGGCTGACGGTGGTGCGCACGCCACGGCGGGCGGCATCGATCAGAATTTCCTGCAACTCTTTCCCGACCTTGTCTTCGAAGACGATGAAGGTCTCCAGCAGGATTTCGCTTTTTGCTGCGCGCATCGCTTCGAAGACCCGGGGGAAATACTCTTCGCCGTTTTCCAGCAACTCGACGCGGTTGTTACCCTGCCAGCGATACTCGACATCGACGGTGCCGGGCTGGCGCACGGGTGGGTTGATGCTGACCGGCTCTACGGCGGATTTCTCCAACGGTGCACTGCTCATAGTTCAATCTCCACCGATAGCGGTGCGTGGTCGGAAAGGTGTGACCAGGGACGGTTCGCCAGCACTTTGGGCTGGCTGGCTTTGAGGTTGCGCACGTAGATCCGGTCCAGGCGCAGCAACGGCATGCGGGCCGGAAAACTGCGCGCCGGTTTGCCGTGATGCGCCGCAAACACTTCACGCAGGCCACAGGGTTCAAGCAAGGCATCGGCGCGCTGGCGCCAGTCGTTGAAATCGCCGGCGACGATCACCGGCGCATCCTCAGGCAGTTCGGCCAGGCGCTTTTTCAGCAGAGCCAACTGATCGTTGCGATGGCTTTCGCGCAGGCCCAGATGGACGCAGATCGCGTGCACCTCACGGTCGTCTCCCGGCAGGCGCAGCACGCAATGCAGCAGCCCGCGGTTTTCGTGGCCGCTGATCGACACGTCGAGGTTGTCATGGCGCACGATCTGGAATTTCGACAGCACCGCATTGCCATGATCGCCCTCCGGGTACACGGCGTTGCGGCCGTAGGCGAACTGCGGCCAGAGACTGTCGGCGAGAAATTCGTACTGCGGCATCGTCGGCCAATTGTTGTAGCGCTTGGGATGATGTTCGTGGGTGCCGTGAACTTCCTGAAGAAACACCACGTCGGCGGACACGCTGCGCACCGCTTCGCGCAATTCCGGCAGGATGAAGCGCCGGTTCAGGGCGGTGAAACCCTTGTGGGTGTTTACCGTCAGCACAGTGAAACGGCGCTCGGTGGTGATGACCGTGGACTGCTCGTCGGTGAAGCCGAGCGGCTCGGGAATGCTCATGCGAGTACCCCTTCGGCGGCTGGCTCACCGGGCACGGTTTCAAGGTTTTTATCCAGATCGAAACGCTGCAACAGGCTGCGGGCATCGAAAGGCGCGCGAACCTTGATGTCGTTGTCGAAGTAGCAGAAAACCTCGCGGGATTTACGGGCCCGAGGCTTCAGGCGCGGCGCGATCAAATGGGCGTCGCGCGGTTGCCTGCCGTGGTGCCAGGCGTCGATCCGTTCGGCCCAGCGTTGCAGCGCGGCGCGGGTGTAACCGCTGGCATAGAGCTCTTCGGCACCGTGCAGGCGCAGGTAGACGAAATCGCTGGTCAGGTCTTCGCGGTACGGCCATTTCCCGGCGGTGTCGGCGATCACCAGCGCAGTGTTGTAGCGCTTGAGCAGGCGCACGAAGTCGGGATCGATGAAACTGTCGTTGCGGATTTCCACGGCATGGCGCAGCGGTTTTTTGCCGTAGGCCTTCAGGCTCGCGTGGCCGTGCAGGTGTGAGTCGTGCTGACGGGCGAGGGCGGCAGCGGCCTGGGTGTCGTGGGGCAACTGGTCGAGAAAGGCTTCGAAACGCTCGGGGTCGAAAGTGAAGTTGGGCGGGAATTGCCAAAGGACCGGCCCGAGTTTTTCCTTCAGTTCCAGCACCCCGGAGGCGAAGAAATTGGCCAGGGGTTTTTCGATATCGCGCAGACGGCGGATGTGGGTGATGAAACGGGGTGCCTTGATGCTGAACACGAAATCGTCCGGCGTTTCGGCGTACCACAGGGCGTAGCGTTCCGGCCGTTGCAGGGCATAGAACGATCCGTTGATTTCGATGCTGTTGACCGCCCGTGAGGCGAACTGCAATTCGCGTTTCTGCGCCAGCCCCTTCGGGTAAAAGTCCCCGCGCCACGGGGCGTAACGCCAGCCTGAAATGCCGATATGAATCGTAGCCATGCCGCCTCCCGTCGAAAGTCCCCATACGGCCTCTGTCTGTGGATGACTGCGGGCGGTCGCGGAAAGTTTCGACGGGATTACGGACGGTCGGGCTGGCTTGATCAGTGCCCGGTGACGATCCGGGCCGAGCCTTCGGCGGGTTCGGCGTATACCGGGCCCAGGCGATCGAGGCGACCGCTCCAGGCCGTCAGGGCCAGTGCCACCAGCACCACCAGGCCGCCGATCCACGCGGTGTGAATCAGGCCGATGTGCTCGACGATCAAACCACCACCCCACGCGCCACCGGCAATACCGAGGTTGAACGCGGCAATGTTCAGCCCCGAGGCCACGTCCACGGCGTGCGGTGTGTGATGTTCAGCCTGACGCACCACGTACACCTGCAAGCCCGGCACGTTGCCGAAGGCGACCGCGCCCCAGACCAGCACGGTGGCCAGTGCCAGCCACGGGTTGGCGGCGGTGAAGGTGAGCACGAACAGCACGGCGGCGAGCAGGGCGAAGATGATTTTCAGTGCGCTGATCGGCCCGCGTTTGTCGGCCAGTTTGCCGCCCCAGAGGTTGCCGACCGCCACCGACACGCCGTACACCAGCAACACCAGGCTGACGGTGCCGGCGCTGAAACCGGAGATGTCCTGGAGGATCGGCGCCAGGAACGTGAAGGCGATGAACGAGCCGCCGTAGCCAATGGCGGTCATGGCGTACACCAGCAACAGGCGTGGTTGCCTGAGCACCTGCAATTGCTGCAACAGCGACGCCGGTTTGCTGTGGGCAATGTTGTTCGGCACATACAGCAGGCTGCCGATAAACGCGATCACGCCCAGTGCTGACACGGCGAGGAAGGTTTCACGCCAGCCGAAATGCTGACCGATGAACGTGCCCAGCGGCACGCCGGTGACCAGCGCCACGGTCAGGCCGGTGAACATGATCGCAATCGCACTGGCGGCTTTCTCCTTGGGCACCAGGCTGGTGGCGATGGTCGAGCCGATCGAAAAGAACACGCCATGGGCCAGACCCGTGACGATCCGCGCCAATACCAGCGATTCATAACTCGGCGCCAGCCAGGCCAGCAGGTTGCCGAGGGTGAACAGCACCATCAGCGACAGCAGCAACAGTTTGCGCGGGACCTTGCCGGTGAGGGCGGTCAGCACCGGCGCACCGATGGCTACGCCGAGGGCATACAGACTGACCAGCAGACCGGCGGACGGCAGGCTGACGCCGAGATCGGCGCCGATGGTGGGAAGCAGGCCAACGATGACGAACTCGGTCGTCCCGATGGCGAAAGCGCTGAGGGTCAGCGCGAGCAGGGCAATGGGCATGACGGCACTCCGGTTGAGGATTGAATGGAGCGCAGTGTCGGGGTTTGGTGGGGGTGGAAAAATACAGGGATGGGCATTTGATATTTGCGTGCGACGCAAATATCAGCCCCTTGAGGTGATCGTTCCCACGCTCCGCGTGGGAATGCAGCCAGAGACGCTCCGCGTCTCAAAGAGCGGACGCAGAGCGTCCAGGGAGGCATTCCCACGCAGAGCGTGGGAACGATCAGTGAGGGGGCGTGGGCGTGGGAACGATCAAAACCGAACTTGCCGGGCCAAAACCGATCAGTTCCTTACAGGTTCAACCAAGGGAGCTCTGCGTTTTGACCAGGTTCAGGATCGCGATTCTATTGGGGGCATTGCTGTTGTTCGGCGGCCATGCAGTGCAAGCCGCCAGCCTGCCGGGCGTTGCGGCGGCCAGTGAAGAGCCGGCCAAACCGGAGCCCATCGTGCAGGGCGGACTGCTCGGCGCCATCAGTTCCAGCATCGACGACGTGCAGGACAAGCTCGACCTCAACGAGCATCTGGTCGACGCCTGGCGCCTGCGCGCCGATCGGGCGGCGGATGAAGTCGACAGGCTGGTCAATCAACCTTCGAACCGCTCAGGCTGGAGCGTGGCGGGGGACTTCATGATGCTGTCCGGCGTGTGGCTGGGCACGTTTGCCGTGTTGACGGTACTCGGCAGTGTGCTGGGCAAGCGTCTGCGGGAAGGGCGCTGGCTGCGCACCCGCCAGCGCAGTCAGGACCTGCTCGGTTACCTGTTGCCCTACACGCTGCCCGCGCTGATCTGCCTGCCGCTGACCCTGTACGTCAGCCATTTTCTGTCGGCCTCGGTGGGGCGAGCGCTGGCGCTGTGTTTTGCCTACGCCACCAGCAGCGGGATATTTTCCACGTCGATGCTGTTGTGCGTGGTGGTGATGTTCAATGTCGGCCACAAGCGCCGCGCCGTGCAGATCATCCGCGACTACTGCCCGAAACCGCTGTTCCTGATCGGCTTTCTCGCTGCGTTGAGTGACGCCCTGACCAGCCCGCAGATCGCCCGGCAACTGGGCGGCAACATCACCAGCAGCATTGCGGTGTTCACCGGTCTGCTGGCGTCGATCATCTTCGGCCTGCTGGTGATTCGCCTGCGTCGGCCGGTGGCGCACCTGATCCGCAATCGCCCGCTGGCACAGCGCCTGAAACAGCCGTCGCTGCAGGAGTCCCTGAGGATTTTTTCCGGGCTCTGGTACTGGCCGATCGTCTTGATGGTGCTGGTCTCGGCGGTCAATCTGATCGGCATTGGCGAGGACAATCAAAAGGCCCTGCGTTGTGCGTTGTTCACTACGGTGCTGTTGATCGGCACGGTGTTTCTCAGCACCGTGCTGCAACACCTGTTCAAATCGCGCAGGGCCGAGGCGATCCAGCGCAGCAGTGCCTACAAGGAACGCTTTCTCAGCCTGTTGCACGCCTTGCTGCGGATCGTCATTGCGATTGTGTTCATCGATATTCTCGGGCGGATCTGGGGTGTGTCGCTGCTCGATTTTGCGCAAAGCAGCACGGTCGGTCGGGCGATCAGCAATGCGCTGAGCAGCATCGGTCTGATCTTCCTCGTGACGTGGCTGTTGTGGGTGGTACTCGACACGGCGATTCAGGAAGCACTGAAACCACCGGTCAGCAAACGCTCGGCGCGTCAGCCCAGCACCCGGGTGAAAACCATCCTGCCGCTGCTGCGCAATGCGATCAAAATCATCCTGGTGGTGATCTGCGCGATCACCACCATGGCCAATCTCGGGATCAACGTCGCACCGCTGCTGGCCGGTGCCGGGGTGGTCGGCCTGGCCATCGGTTTCGGCTCGCAGCAACTGGTGCAGGACGTGATCACCGGGCTGTTCATCATCATCGAAGACACCCTGTCGATCGGCGACTGGGTCGTGCTCGATTCCGGGCATGCCGGCACGGTCGAAGGCCTGACCATTCGCACCCTGCGCCTGCGTGACGGCAAGGGCTTCGTGCATTCGGTGCCGTTTGGCCAGATCAAGGCCGTGACCAATCAATCGCGGCAGTTTGCGTTCGCGTTTTTCTCGGTGCAGTTCACCTACGACACCGATGTCGACAAGGCCATCGAGCTGATCCGCGAGGCGGGGGATTCGATTCGCGAAGACCCGTTCCTCAAGTACAACCTGCAGGGTCCGCTGGATGTGTTCGGCGTGGACAGGATGGACCTGAACGGCGTGGTGTTGACCGCGCAGTTCCGCACGGTCTCGGGCGGGCAATACGCGGTGAGCCGCGCGTTCAATCAGCGCCTGAAAAAGCTTGTGGATAACAGCCCCTGGGTGCATTTCGCGCAGACTTATCCACAGCAGGTTCTGTTGCCCAAGCGACAGGACGACGAGGTGGCGCCGGCGCATTCGTCGGTGGTGTTGCCGGAGCAGGTGCGCACTCAGTGACGGGTCAGCTTGTTGCGGATTTCGCTCATGGCGGCGGAGTCCAGCTCCACCCAGAATTGCGGCTTGCCCGCGACCTCGGCAGCGACCGGCAAACCGTCGCGATATACCAGCCGATTGCTCGCCAGCGCCGGCACCTTCGCCCCCGGTAACAAGTTGCCGGCGAGGTTCAGCGGATCGACGCCGCACACCGCGATCAAGCTGCCGTCGTGGGGGCGACGGCGGACTTCGCGCAGCAGCGGAATCGCCTCGGGCAGGGCGAATTGCTCGCCGGCCAGACCGCTGACAAAACGCCCGCCACGAATCTCGCCCCGGGCTTCCAGGCGATGGAATGTGCGCAGCAGTTCGCGCCAGCTCGGCAACCAATCGGCTTCGCGTTCCAGCAGGCGCCAGAACACCACGCCGTAGCGACGCAACAAGGTCACGGCGACATGTTCAAGTGTTTCGGGCGACGCTGTTTGTCGGTTTTCCACAACCGGCCCGCGACGCAATAACGCCCAGCGCCCGGCATCGTCCATGCCACCGACAAACGCCCCGCGCCCGCGTCGACTGCTGCGCTGCTGGCGCTTGCTCGCCGGGGTGATCAGCGCCCGCAATCCGGCAAAACTGTCGGCATTCACCAGACCGGCGCCGACCAGTTCCTGCAAGGCGATTTCCAGCTCGGTGCGCAGCAGGTGTGCTTCATGAATCAGCTCATCGAAAAACAACGCGCCGTGCTGGCTCAGTGCGTCGAACACCTTGCGGGTTTTGGGCGACAGTTCACTGATTAGCGTCTGCTCGGCCAGCGCACTCCACAAGCCGACCTGACTGCGCGGCAGCAACACGATCGGTGTGCTGCGCAACGCCGTTCCGCTGATGTTTTGCCGGGCGCTGAGGCGCGTCCATACCACCTTGCCGCTGCGGCACAGATCATCCAGCCAGCTCGGTGAATAATCCTTGAGCCGCGCCGGAAGAATGTCGCTGTCCCAGGCCGAAGCGGCGGCCGGGTAGCCTTCGAACTGGCCGACAATCACCGGCAATACGGCGTTGCCCTGACCACGGGTGGACGGGGACACATGCTGCCAGTCGAACAGAAACCGCATGAAATCCTGCAACGCCACCGGCTCGATTTCCCGGCGCAGACGCTTGACGGTGTAGCGGTGAATTCGCGCCAACAGATGCCGTTCGCACCATTCTTCAACGGTCGATCCCGGCGTGAAGCGGCCGCGCAGTACATAACCTTCGCGCTCCAGATGAGCGAGGGCTTGATGAACAGCGGCCGGCATCAGGGCCAGCGGTTCGGCAATCGCCGCCAGCGGTAGCGGACCGAATGCGCCGAGCCGCGCGCGGATCACTTCGATCAGTGCCTCATCGGCGGTCCATGCTTCGTCGAAACCGGGCAACGCGGCCAGTTCAGAATGCGCCTTTGGATAAAGCGCTTGCAGACAGGTCAGGCGTTCTCTCGCCAGCCACAGTGAGTGCTCGGGATCGATCTGCAATCGGCAGGCTCGTCCGGTTTCTGCCAGGGTATTCAGCCAATCGCGCCACTGCGGATTTGCCTCGACTTCGCGGTCGCTGATGCAGGCCAGGCTCATCAATGCTTCGTGCATTTCATCGGCGCTGTTCGGCGTCGGCCAGGCCTCTTCGCGCACGGCGTTGATCGCGTCGGCGTCCAGCGCGCCGAGGTCATCGGTGGATTGGGGATCGCTCCAGCGGCGGTTGAGCACGGCCTGGGTGCGACGCTCCTCCAACGGCGCATCGTCGAGAAAGGTGTAGGGCCGGGCGCTGAGGATTTCCGCCGCCAGCGGCGAGGGCGCCGGCAGGTCGCGGGCGATCAGCCGCACTTCGCCGCGCTCCATGCGCCGCAGGAGTTCGAGCCAGCCTTCGCTGTCCATCGCCTCGTGCAGGCAGTCGTCGAGGGTCTGTTCCACCAGCGGATGCTGGGGAATTTCCCGTTCACCAGCGAGGTTTTCCAGGCAGGCGATCTGATCGGGAAACACGCTGGCGATCAGGTCTTCGCTTTTCATCCGCTGCAATTGCGGCGCGACCTTGCGCCCGCCGGTGTAGCGCGGCAAGGCCAGCGCCACGCCGGCATTCCAGCGCCAGCGCACACCGAACAGAGGCGCATCCAGCACCGCTTGAATCAGGATGTGCTCGGCGCTGTTGCTGTGCAGATAACGCCAGACTTCATCGAGTTCGAAACTGTGGCTGGTGGACAGCGACAGCACGATCGCGTCTTCGCTGGCGGCGGCCTGCAATTCGAAGTTGAAGGTGCGGCAGAAACGCTTGCGCAAGGCCAGGCCCCAGGCGCGATTGATACGACTGCCGAACGGCGAATGAATGATCAGCTGGGTGCCGCCGGACTCGTCGAAAAACCGCTCCATCAGCAGCGTGTCCCGCGACGGCAACGCACCGAGGGCGAGGCGGGCGCGGGCCAGGTAATCCACCAGTTGTTCGGCGCTGGCCAGGTTCAGGCCGAGGGTGTCGGTCAGCCAGTCGAGGGCCGGTTGCAGGTTGCCGGGGCTGGCGCTGAGCAGTTGATCCAGCTGCGCGTGCAGGCGCGCCACGGCCGCCGACAGTTCATCGCTGCGTCCCGGCGCCTCACCGAGCCAGAACGGAATGGTCGGCGGCAGGCCCTGGGCGTCTTCGACCCGCACCTTGCCGGAGTCCACCCGCAGGATCCGATAAGAGGCGTTGCCGAGCTGGAACACGTCGCCGGCAATGCTTTCCACGGCGAAGTCTTCGTTGACGCTGCCGATGTTCAGCCCTTGGGGTTCGAGCAAGACGCTGTAGTCGGCATTGTCGGGGATGGTGCCGCCGCTGGTGACTGCGGTCAGCCGTGCGCCGCGTCGTCCGCGCAGGGTTCGGCTCACGGCGTCGCGGTGCAGGTAGGCGCTGCGGATGCCCTGACGGCCGTTGTAGCCTTCGGCGAGCATGCCCAGCAGCGCCTGATAATGTTTTTCGTCGAGGCGGGCGTAGGGCTCGGCCCGGCGGAACAGCGCGAGCAAATCGTCTTCGGCCCATTCCTGGCAACTGACCTCGGCGATGATCTGCTGCGCCAGCACATCCAGCGGCGCCTTGGGGATGTGCAGCGTATCGAGTTCGCCCCGGCGCACGCAGTCGAGCAGGGCGGCGCACTCGATCAAATCGTCGCGGGTGGTGGCGAACAGGCGGCCCTTGGGCGTGCCGCCGACCTGGTGCCCGGAGCGGCCAACTCTTTGCAGAAAACCGGCAATCGAGCGCGGTGAAGCGATCTGACAGACGAGGTCGACTTCGCCGATATCGATCCCCAGCTCCAGCGAGGCGGTGGCGATCAGCACTTGCAGCTCGCCACGCTTGAGCCGTTGTTCGGCGTCGAGGCGAAACTCCTTGGCCAGACTGCCGTGGTGCGCCGCCACCGCGTGTTTGCCGAGGCGTTCGCTCAGGTGCCGGCTCAGGCGTTCGGCCAGGCGTCGGGTGTTGACGAAAATCAGCGTGGTGCGGTGTTCACGGGCCAGTGCCGCGAGGCGGTCGTAGACCAGTTGCCAGACGTCATTGGCCATCACCGCCGACAACGGCACCGGCGGTACTTCAATGCCCAGATCCCGTGGGCGCGCGTGGCCGATGTCGATGATTTCGCACGGGCGCCCATGGCCGACCAGAAACCGCGCGACGGCATCGATCGGTTTTTGCGTGGCCGACAGACCGATGCGGGTCAGTGGTTCGGCGCACAGCGCCTGCAAGCGTTCGAGACTCAAGGCCAGGTGACTGCCGCGTTTGCCGGCGGCGATGGCGTGGATTTCATCGACGATCACCGTGCGCGTGGTGCCGAGCATTTTGCGCCCGGACTCGGAGCCGAGCAGCACGTAGAGCGATTCCGGGGTGGTCACCAGTATGTGCGGCGCGCTCTTGCGCATGGCGGCGCGGTCTTTCTGCGGGGTGTCGCCGGTGCGCACGGCGGTGGTGATTTCCAGCGCCGGCAGGTCCATCTGGCGTAACTGCTCGGTAATCCCGGCCAGCGGGTTCTGCAGATTGATGCGTATGTCGTTGGACAGTGCCTTGAGCGGCGAAACGTAGACCACCAGGGTTTCGTCCGGCAGGCCGTCAGGCGTTTCCAGGCCGCGGTGGACCAGTTCGTCGAGCACCGCGAGGAACGCGGTGAGGGTCTTGCCGGAACCGGTGGGCGCGGCGATCAGCGTCGAACGGCGCTGGCGGATCAACGGCCATGCGCGGGCCTGGGCGGCGGTTACCGTCGGGAAGGTGCTGCTGAACCAGGCGCTGACGGCGGGGTGAAAGCCTGCCAGCGCCGCGTCCGTGGGAAGGGGCAGATTCATGGCTCCAGTTATGCGGGTGGGTGGGCGAAGTTGCAAGTACCGCTCGGGATCTACACTTTACGGGTGACGGTTGCGCACTAAACCCGCAAAATGCAACGATTCCGGCAATTATCGACGACGGTGTCACAAGCATCGTCGCCAAAGCCATCGTTCCAATCAGACTGGGCCTGCTGACTCTATGCGAATGCGCCTTATGTTACTGGGCGGCGGAAATGCCCTTGGGCAGGCGCTGATTCGCCTCGGTGCGGAGGAAGACATCGGTTTCCTCGCCCCCCGCCCGCCCGAAGACGGCTGGGATGCCGCGAGCCTGACCCAATTGCTCGACGACACCCGTCCCGATGCATTGATCAACCTTGCCTACTATTTCGACTGGTTCCAGGCCGAGGTCGTCAGTGAAAGCCGTCTGGCCGGGCAGGAACGCGCCATCGAACGCCTGGCCGAACTGTGCCAGCACCACAACATCGTGCTGGTGCAGCCGTCCAGTTATCGGGTGTTCGACGGTTCCCGCGCCACTGCCTACAGCGAAAAGGACGAACCGGTGCCATTGGGCCTGCGCGGTCAGGCGTTGTGGCGGATCGAACAGAGCGTTCGCGCCACTTGCCCGCAACATGTGCTGCTGCGCTTTGGCTGGTTGCTCGACGACAGCCCGGAGGGGATCCTCGGGCGCTTCCTGGCCCGTGCCGAACAGCCGGAAGAACTGCTGCTGGCCGATGACCGGCGTGGCAATCCGACCCCGGTCGACGATGCGGCACGGGTGATCATTTCGGTGCTCAAACAACTCGATTGCGCCGCGCCGCTGTGGGGCACGTACCACTACGCCGGCCACGAGGCGACCACGCCGCTGGCACTGGGTCAGGCGATTCTCTCCGAAGCGCGCAGCCTGCACCCGTTGGCCATCGAAGCGCCGACCGCCCAGGCCCACGCCGCGCGGCCGGATGCCGCCGAAGAACCGCAACACGCGGTACTCGCCTGCAAGAAAATTCTGCACACCTTCGGGATCAAGCCGCGCGCCTGGCGTGCCGCACTCCCGGGCTTACTGGATAGGTTTTATCGTCATGGCTGAAGGCCCTGTTCTCATCACCGGCGGTGCCGGTTTCATCGGCTCGCACCTGACTGACGCGCTGCTTGCCAAGGGCCATTCGGTGCGGATCCTCGATGACCTGTCGACCGGCAAGCGCAGCAATCTGCCGCTGGATAATCCCAGGGTCGAACTGATCGTCGGCGATGTGGCCGATGCCGCATTGGTCGCACAGGCAATGCAGGGTTGCAGCGCGGTCGCACACCTCGCCGCCGTCGCTTCGGTGCAGGCATCGGTGGACGATCCGGTGAAAACCCACCAGAGCAATTTCATCGGCACGCTGAACGTCTGCGAAGCCATGCGCGAGGCCGGCGTCAAACGCGTGCTGTATGCTTCCAGCGCGGCCGTCTACGGCAACAATGGCGAAGGCGAGTCGATTGACGAAGACACGCCCAAGGCACCGTTGACGCCTTACGCGTCGGACAAACTGGCCGGCGAGCAGTACTTCGATTTCTACCGCCGCCAGCACGGTCTGGAACCGGCGATCTTCCGTTTCTTCAACATCTTCGGCCCGCGCCAGGATCCGTCCTCGCCGTACTCCGGGGTGATCAGCATCTTCAGCGAACGCGCGCAGAAAGGCCTGCCGATCACCGTGTTCGGCGATGGCGAGCAGACCCGGGATTTCATGTACGTCGAAGACCTGGTCGATGTGCTGGTGCAGGCGATCGAGACGCCGCAAGTGGACGTCGGTGCGGTGAACGTCGGCTGGAATCAGGCGACCAACCTCAAGCAGATGCTGGCCGCGCTCGAAGCGGTGGTCGGCGAGTTGCCGCCCGTCAGCTACGGTCCGGCGCGCTCCGGTGACATCCGTCATTCGCGGGCGAACAACCGCCGGCTGCTGGAGCGATTCAAGTGCCCGACGCCAACGCCGATGAGCGTCGGCCTGGCCCGTCTGCTCGGCCGCTGAGTTTCTCCCGGACATGAAAAAGGCGCCTTTTGACAGGCGCCTTTTTCACGGCCGGAATTCGGGTTTCAAACCGGTTTCCTGTAGCGAGGGAGCTTGCTCCCCGGTCGATTGCGAAACATCGCCGTCAGTTCTGAGCTGCCCGCCACCAAGCCTCATTCACCACCACGTGAACGTTCTTTAGAACTTGTAGCCTAGACCAACCATGTAGATGAAGGGATCAACGTCCACATTCACCCGTGCACGGGTGCCCGGGGCCACGGCGTTGTTCTCGACGGTGGCGCGGGTATCGATGTCGATGTAGCGCACCTGGGCGTTGAGCATGATGTTGTCGGTCAGCATGTAGTCGGCGCCGACCTGCCAGGCCAGGCCCCAGGAATTTTTCGCCTTGAAGTTGCTGAAGCCGTTGGACTGGGCTTCGCTGCCGACGTGCTCGTCGTAGATCCAGGTGTAGTTGATGCCGCCGCCGATGTACGGCTGGAAGGCCGACTTCGCGTCCAGCGGGTAGTAGACGACGCTCAGGGTCGGCGGCAGGTGTTTGAGGGTGCCGAGTTTGCCGTTGGCGGCTGGCAGGGCAGTGCCCTTGAGCTTCACGTCATGTTCGAACGGCGAGGCGGCCAACAGCTCGATACCGATGTTGTTGGTCAGCATGTAGGCGAAGTTCAGGCCCAGTTGGGTGTCGCTGCTCATGGTCGCCTTGCCGCCCAGGTTGGTGCCGCTCAGCGGACCCTGATCGACCTTGACGCTGGAGCTGTCGGCCTTCGGGTTGACGGTGATCGCACCGGCACGAACGATGATGTCGCCGGCTTCGTGGGCGTGGGCGAGCGGGGCTGCGAGCGCGAGGGCAAACAGCGAGGCGCTGAGCAAGGACTTGTTCATGGAAGCTCCCAAAGGACGTTAAAAATGTTTGATGTCCTATGGTACGAATCCGTCTGATACGGTCTTTTGACTCAGCTCAATGAAACAGTGATGCCCCTGATTTTTGTGGAACTTTCATGGCCTCATCGCTGACAAGCAATAAAGAACCAGCAGATTTACTCCGGCAGTTCGTACACATAAATCTTGTCAGCTTCCATCTGATACCCGGCATCGGCCAGTTCGCTGGTGGACTGCTTGACCTGCAACGGCCCTTCCACCCAGTACGGCTGATACAGTTCGTCGAGCTTCACGCCGAGTTCGCTTTTCACGTGCACGATCTGGTTCGATGGCGGTGGCGGCACGTGGATGCAGGCGCCGAAATACGGCACCAGCAGGAAGTCCGTGGTGCGGCCCTCTTCGCTCACTTCCAGCGGCACGATGTAGCCCGGCAGGCGGATGTTCTGGCCGTCGAGGCTTTGCACCACGGGGGCGTTGGGCATGTCCTGTTTGGCGGCCGGCGCGGACTCGGCGGAAAGCGCATCGCCCATCTTCGACAGGTCATGCAGCGGCGTCATGTTCGGCACTTCGGGCGCGGCGTCCGGCGGGATCATTTCCGACCAGGTCAGGTCTTTCGGCGCCGCCGCCCACACGGGCAGGGCGACCAGCAACAACAGCGCAAGCACGGCGCGGGGCATGGTGAACATCCTCATAAACGGATCGACAGGCCGTCGGCCAGAGATTGGCGATACGCGCGCCAGGCCGGCACGCTGCCCATCAGCAGCGCGGCCGCCAGAATGCCACCGAGCAGCGTCCATTCATACTCGCTTGGCCAGGCCAGCGGCAGATACAGCCCGTAATTGGCCTGCACATAACCCTGAGCAGCGGCGATGCCGAGGTACAGCAATGCCAGCCCGGCGATCACCCCGGTCAGCGCCAGAGCGAACGCTTCCAGCACCAGCAGGCTCGCGATGTGCCACGGCCGCGCGCCCACCGAACGCAGGATCGCCATCTCGCGGCGGCGTTCGTTGAGGCTGGTGAGAATTGCCGTGAGCATGCCGATCAACCCGGTCAGCACCACAAACAGCGAGACCACGAACAGCGCTTTTTCAGCGGTGCTCATCAGGCTCCACAACTCCTGCAAGGCCACGCCCGGCAGGATCGCCAGCATCGGTTCGCCACGGAATTCGTTGATCTCCCGTTGCAGGGCGAAGGTCGAAATCTTGCTGTTGAGGCCGAGCATGAACGCGGTGATCGCTTGCGGCGTCAGGTCCATGTTGCGTGCCTGATCGGCGCTGATTCGCCCGTTGCCACGGGCCGGCACGCCGTTGTGCCAGTCAATGTGGATCGCCTCCATGCCGCCGAGGCTGATGTGCAGCGTGCGGTCCACCGGGGTGCCGGTGCGCTTGAGAATGCCGACCACGGTGAACGGCTTGTCATCGTGCTTGACCAGACTGATCGCCGCCACGCCGTGGGCCAGCACCAGTTTGTCGCCGAGCTTGTAATGCAGCGCTTCGGCCACTTCGGCACCGAGCACCACTTCGAACGGATCGGTGGCGAAGGCGCGGCCATCCGCCAGTTGCAGATGTTGCTGACGCCCGTACTGGTAATGCTCGAAATAGGCTTCGGTGGTGCCCATCACCCGGTAGCCGCGATGGGAATCGCCGAGGGACATCGGGATCGCCCACTTCACCTTCGGATTGCTGGCGAAGTGTTCGAAGCTGTCCCAGCGGATGTTGTTGGTGGCGTTGCCGATGCGAAACACCGAATACAGCAACAGGTTCACCGAACCGGAACGGGCGCCGACGATCAGGTCAGTGCCGCTGATGGTGCTGGCGAAACTGGCCTTGGCTTCGGTGCGCACCCGCTCCACCGCCAGCAGCAAGCAGACGGAAAGCGCGATGGCGAAAGCGGTGAGCAAAGCGGTGAAACGCCGGTTGGCGAGGCTGGCCATGGCCAGACGGAACAGATACATCTCAGACCTCGGCAGACGTGGCGGCGCGATTGAGTTCGGCCAGGGACAGGTGACGGTCGAACAGCGGCGCCAGGCTCTGGTCGTGGCTGACGAACAACAGGCTCGACCCGGCTTCGCGGCATTCGGCGAACAGCAGACGAATGAAGTTTTCCCGGGCGTCGTAATCCAGTGCCGAGGTCGGTTCGTCGGCGATCACCAGTTCCGGTTGCCCGATCAAGGCGCGGGCAGCGGCGACCCGTTGCTGCTGACCGATCGACAGCGAATCGGCGCGGCGACTCAGGAGGCTTTCGTCCTTCAAACCCAGGTGGGCGAGCAGGGTGGCGGCGGCCTGATCAACGCTGCCGTGACGCTGTTTCGCTCGCTCGGCACGCAGCTTCGAAAAGTGGCACGGCAGCTCGACGTTCTCGCGCACCGAGAGAAAGGGCAACAGGTTGAACTGCTGGAAAATGTAGCCGGTGTGGTCAACCCGAAAGCGATCCCGGGCGCCGGCACCCAGTTCGGTCAGTTCCTGGCCGAGCAGGCGAATGCTGCCGCGACCGGGTTTCTGCACCCCGCCAAGCAGGCCGAGCAGGGTGGTCTTGCCGCTGCCGCTGGGGCCCTTGAGGAACAGGGTTTCGCCGGCCTCCAGACGAAACGCCGGGATGTCCAGCAGCGGCGGGTGACCGGGCCAGTTGAAGCCCAGGTCGGACAGTTCGATGAGTGCTTGGGTCATGGCGCCGTTTCGTGTCAGAACTTCAGGGCGGCGGCCTTGGCCGTCACTTCCGTGCCTTGCTGGCCGCTCGGGCCGATCAGTTGTACCTGAATTTTCTGGGTGGCCGGGAAGGTAGTGAACAGGTTCGCCAGATCCAGGGTTTTCAACGCGCCCGGCGCCGCGCAGCTGAACTGGTAGTGGGCGTGGATTTCGCTGTGGTCGTGATGATGCTCGTGACCGTCCTTGCCGGCCTCCTCTTCGTCGTGATCGTCGGCATCCGGCTTGTCGCCGAACAGCGGGCTTTCCAGCTCCTGGCTGGTGACTTTGCAACCGGCGGCGGCCGGCAGACTGAACAGAGCCTGCGGTTTTTCCAGTTGCGCGCGGGCGGCGGCGACCTTGGCCTTGTCGGCATCGCTGGTGGCGACGTGTTCAAAACCCACAAGGTTCATCGCCGGGCTTTCCAGCTCCAGCTCCAGGGTCTGGCCGTCGAGCGCGGCGTTCAGGCGTCCAACGCCATGTTCGTGGGCAGCGAGGCTGCCGTGCTCATGGTCGTGATCATGCTCATCGGCAGCCTGGGCGATGGCCAGCGGCAACAGGGCAAACGGCAAAGCGAGCAGCAGACGACGCATGATGGTCTCCGGGAAGTAAAGTGAAGAGTTTGTTATGTAATCTTATAACGAAAGTGCGCAGAGTTTGCCCGCCCGCTTGGCGTTACACAAGTCCCATGGGAGCATGCAGGTCAGAAATGTGCGGGAGCGAAGCTTATGTTGCGGATACGCGGAACCGTCGGCGAGTTGCCGGTGGATTTGACCCTGGAACTGGATGAAAGCGACTGGGCGCGGCTCGGTGCGCAGTTTGGCGTGCAGGTGCAGACGGCCCAGCCGCAGGCAGCAGCGGCGGCGCCGATGGCGAAACCGGTGAGTCAGGACGATGCGTTGTGGCAGGTCGCGAGGGATCTTTTGCGCAAGGCCGGGCAGCTCAGCGGCCCGGATCTGCTGGATCAGCTCGAAGGGCTGACCGGCAGCGCAGCGGCGGGCAAGCGCTTGCTGGTGCGCCTGCGTCATTCATCCGACGTGAAAGTGGCGAGCGGCGGCGATACGCCGCTCTACAGCTGGATCGAGTAAGCGCTTAGTACAGCGCGGCAAACACCTTGCGCCGGTAAGCGGTCACCAGCGGGTGATCGTTGCCCAGCAGTTCGAACACTTGCAGCAAGGTCTTGTGCGGCAGGCCTTCGCCGTAGCTGCGGTTGCGGATGAACAGCTTGAGCAATGCGTCCAGCGCCGCTTCGTATTGCTGACGGGCCAGTTGCTGGATCGCCAGTTGATACACCGCTTCATCGTCCTGCGGGTTTTGCGCCAGACGGCTCTTCAGGTCGGCGGCGTCCGGCAGGTCTCGGGCCAGGCCGAGGAACTTGATCTGCGCCTTGGCGCCAGCCAGCGCGGCTTTGTGCTCGTCGCTCTTGACCGCGTCGAGCACGGTTTGCGCTTCGCCCAGCTCACCGCGTTCGGTCAGGCAGCGAGCATAGAGAATCAACGCCTTGGCGTTGGTATTGTCTTCGCCCAGCAGCGTGACCAATGTCGCTTCCGCGTCGGCGTAGCGGCCCTCGTCAAACAGTGCCTGAGCCTGTTCGAACGGATCGGCAGCCGACGGCGCGGGCATCTGCACATGGGGTTCGAGCAGGGCGCGCACGGCGGATTCCGGTTGCGCGCCGGCAAAGCCGTCCACCGGTTGACCGTCCTTGAACAGCACCACGGTCGGCAGGCTGCGGATGCCGAAGCGGGCGACGATGTCCTGCTCGATATCGCAATTGACCTTGGCCAGCAGCAACTCGCCCTGATAGCTCTCGGCGATCCCTTGCAGCATCGGCATCAGCGCCTTGCACGGCGCGCACCATTCGGCCCAGAAATCCACCAGCACCGGTTTTTGAAAGGAAGCCTCGATCACCGACTGGTCGAAGTCGGCCGTCGTGGCGTCGAAGATGTACGGCGTTTGCTGACTCATGGGGTATCTCGTAAAAGCGTGAATGGGGCAACTATACGGTCAGGCGCGGGCCGCGTGGTAGAGGCTGACATGGCGAAACTCTTCCGGTTCGGCCAGATCCGGCAGGGTCATGGCTTCCAGCATTTCGATGCGCCGGTACAACGGATGACGGAAATCCCGAACCCGCGAATCCGCCACCAGCGCTTCGCGGCCACGGCTCAGGAAGGCGTCGAGCAGCGGCAGGTTTTCCCGGTCGTAGAGAACGTCGGCCACCAGGATCAGATCGTAGCGATCGGCCTCGGCGAAGAAATCCGTGGAATAACTCATTTGCACATCATTGAGTTCGGCATTCGCCCGACAGGCGGCAATCGCCAGCGGGTCGAGGTCGCAGGCCACCACCTCCAGCGCTCCGGCTTTCACCGCTGCGATGCCGGCGATTCCGGAACCGGCGCCGAAATCCAGCACCCGTTTGCCCCGCACCCACTCGGGAAACTCTGCCAGATAGCGCGCCACCGCCAGACCGCTGGCCCAGCAGAAACTCCAGTAGGGCGGTTCATGCAGGATGCGTTGGGTTTCTTCCTGGCTGAATTCGCGGGCCATGTTGTCGCCATCGATCAGCCACAGCTGCAAATCGGTGTCCGGCAACGTACAGGCTTTCAGTCGAGCGTCGCCGAGCAACTCGCCCAGCGACTGTTGCAGGTCTGACGGGGCATTCATGGGGCTTTGACAAATTGCAGCTGGCCCAACGCCTGGGTGGTTGGCTGAGTGATGGTCTGCGACGGCAGGTGCAGGATCAACTGGCCGGACTGGCTGGCGCGGCCGCGCAATTCAACCCGCGCGCCAACCGGGAAGGATTCGGGGTTGAAGCGCAGGTGAAACGGCAGAATCTGGTTGTTGCCGATCAGGCTGGAACTGGCGAGCAATTGTTGCGGGCGATCCTTTTCGTCGATCACCAGCAGCGCCAGTTCGACTTCGGCGCCGGCCGGCACGCCTTGCAGGGTGCCGCTCAGTTCGCGCTGATAGGCCGGCAGCGGGCCGAGGTCGGCGGCTTCCCGGGCTTTTTTCTGCGCCTGTTGCGGCGCCGGGCCCGGCGTAGGCGGCTGAGGCTTGGGCGCGTCGCTGCCACAGGCCACCAGCAGGCTGAAAACACTGAGCAAAACGAGCGGTCGTAGGGACATTGGTAGCTCCAGCAAAATGAAATCCATGGATCAATCGATCATGGCAGTCTGTATACCGCAAAGCCTATGGCTTGTCTTGCCACCGGGATGCGCTACCATGGCCCTCCCTTTTTTTGTTGCCAGCCACCATGCACTGTCCCTTCTGCGGTGCCAACGACACCAAGGTCATCGACTCGCGTCTGGTCGCCGAGGGCGAACAGGTGCGCCGCCGGCGTGAATGCCTGGCCTGCGGCGAACGTTTCACGACGTTCGAGACGGCCGAACTGGTGTTGCCGCGCCTGATCAAAACCGACGGCAGCCGCCAACCGTTCGACGAAGAAAAACTCCGCGCCGGCATGCAACGCGCCCTGGAGAAACGTCCGGTGAGCGTCGAGCGCCTCGAATCCTCGCTGGTCCATATCAAGCACAAGCTGCGCGCCACCGGCGAGCGCGAGGTCAAATCCCTCGTGGTCGGCGAACTGGTGATGGCCGAGCTGCAAAAGCTCGATGAAGTCGCCTACATCCGTTTCGCTTCCGTGTACCGCCGCTTCCAGGACCTCAACGAGTTCCGCGAAGAGATCGACCGCCTCGCCCGTGAGCCGGTGAAAGAATGACCACCGCCGCCGATCAGGCCATTCTCGACGCTCACTTCATGGCCCGGGCCCTGGAGCTGGCGCGCAAGGGGCATTACACGACTCACCCCAATCCACGGGTCGGCTGCGTGATCGTGCGCGACGGGCAGATTGTCGGCGAAGGCTGGCATGAACGGGCCGGCGAACCCCATGCCGAAGTCCACGCCCTGCGCGCCGCCGGTGAACGGGCCCGGGGCGCCACGGCTTACGTCACCCTCGAACCTTGCAGCCACCACGGCCGTACGCCGCCGTGCGCCGATGCGCTGGTGAATGCCGGTATTGGCCGGGTGGTTGCGGCGATGCGTGATCCGAATCCTCAAGTCGCCGGACGCGGCCTGCAGCGCTTGACCGATGCCGGCATCGCCACCGAAAGCGGTGTGCTGGAAGCTGAGGCGCGCAAGCTCAATCAAGGTTTTCTGAAGCGCATGGAACACGGCTTGCCGTTCGTGCGGGTCAAGTTGGCCATGAGCCTCGATGGCCGTACAGCGATGGAAAGCGGTGAGAGCCAATGGATCACCGGCCCTGCCGCGCGTTCGGCGGTGCAGCGTCTGCGCGCCCAGGCCAGCGTGGTGCTGACCGGCGCCGACACGGTGCTGGCCGATGGTGCACGCCTGACCGTTCGCGGCGATGAGCTGGGGCTGGATGCCGAACAAACCGCGCTGGCCCTGAGCCGTCCGCCGCTGCGGGTGTTGATCGATGGTCGTCTGCGGGTGCCGCTGGATGCGCCGTTCTTCAAGGCCGGCCCGGCGCTGGTCGCCACCTGCGTGGCCATCGAAGAACAGTACGCCCACGGTCCGGAATGCCTGATCGTGCCGGGCGATGACGGTCATGTCGATCTGCATCAACTGCTGATCGAACTGGCCAACCGTGGCGTCAACGAAGTGCTGGTCGAGGCCGGTCCGCGACTGGCAGGTGCGTTTGCCCAGCTCGGTCTGGTCGACGAGTTCGTGATCTTCATCGCCGGCAAGTTCCTCGGCTCCACGGCGCGTCCGCTTCTGGACTGGCCGCTGGCCTGTATGAAGGATGCGCCGGAGCTGAAAATCACTGAAATTCGCGCGGTTGGCGATGACTGGCGAGTCACTGCCGTCCCTGTCCCATCGGCGAGCGTATAATTCCCGGCCATCGCGTTAGCGCTGGCTTCGTTCTCAAGGAGAACCCCATGTTTACCGGCATCATCGAATCCATCGGCAGTATCCGCGCACTGACCCCAAAGGGCGGTGATGTGCGGGTGCATGTCGAAACCGGCAAGCTCGACCTGAGCGACGTCAAACTCGGCGACAGCATCGCGGTCAACGGCGTGTGCCTGACTGCGGTTGAACTGCCGGGCAACGGCTTCGCCGCCGACGTCAGTCGCGAAACCCTCGACTGCACCGCCATGAATGACCTGAAAAGCGGCAGCCCGGTCAACCTGGAAAAAGCCCTGACCCCGACCACCCGTCTCGGCGGCCATCTGGTCAGCGGTCACGTCGACGGTGTCGGCGAAGTGGTTTCGCGCAGCGACAATGCCCGCGCCGTGGAATTTCGCATCCGCGCGCCGAAAGAGCTGGCCAAGTACATCGCCCACAAAGGCTCGATCACCGTCGACGGCACCAGCCTGACCGTGAACGCGGTCGATGGCGCCGAATTCCTGCTGACGATCATCCCGCACACCCTGAGCGAAACCATCATGGCGTCCTACAAGCCAGGTCGCCGGGTGAACCTGGAAGTCGACCTGCTGGCGCGTTATCTGGAGCGTCTGCTGTTGGGCGACAAGGCTTCAGAGCCAACGTCCGGCGGCATCACTGAAAGCTTTCTGGCCGCCAACGGCTACCTCAAATCCTGACTGAAGGGGGTGCCTTGTGGCGCTCAATAGCATCGAAGAACTGGTTGAAGACATCCGCCAAGGCAAGATGGTCATTCTCATGGATGACGAAGACCGCGAGAACGAAGGCGACCTGATCATGGCCGCCGAATGCTGCAAGGCCGAGCACATCAACTTCATGGCCAAATACGCCCGTGGCCTGATCTGCATGCCGATGAGCCGCGAGCGCTGCGAAACCCTGAAGCTGCCGCTGATGGCTCCGCGCAACGGTTCCGGTTTCGGCACCAAGTTCACCGTCTCGATCGAAGCGGCCGAAGGCGTGACCACCGGCATTTCCGCCGCTGACCGTGCGCGCACCGTGCAAGCGGCCGCCGCGAAAGACGCCAAGGCCGAAGACATCGTCAGCCCGGGCCACATTTTTCCGCTGATGGCCCAGGCCGGTGGCACCCTGGCGCGCGCTGGCCACACCGAAGCCGCCTGCGACCTGGCGCGCATGGCCGGTTTCGAGCCGAGCGGCGTGATCTGCGAAGTGATGAACGATGACGGCACCATGTCCCGTCGCGCCGAGCTGGAAGCCTTCGCCGCTGAACACAACATCAAGATCGGTACCATCGCCGACCTGATTCACTACCGGATGATCCACGAACGTACCGTTCAGCGGATTGCCGAGCAGCCGCTGGACAGCGAACTGGGCCAATTCAACCTGGTGACCTATCGTGACTCCGTGGAAGGCGACGTGCACATGGCACTCACCTTGGGCACCGTTTGCGCCGAAGAACCGACCCTGGTTCGCGTGCACAACATGGACCCGCTGCGCGACCTGCTGATGGTCAAGCAACCGGGCCGCTGGAGCCTGCGCGCCGCCATGGCTGCGGTTGCCGAGGCCGGCAGCGGTGTGGTGCTGTTGCTCGGTCATCCACTGGATGGCGACGTGTTGCTGGCGCACATCCGCGAAACCGGCGATCAGGCCGCACCGAAAAAACCGACCACCTACAGCATCGTCGGTGCCGGTTCGCAGATCCTGCGTGACCTCGGTGTGCGCAAAATGCGCTTGATGTCGGCACCGATGAAGTTCAATGCGATATCCGGTTTCGATCTGGAAGTTGTAGAATACGTGCCCTCCGAATAATGACCGGTTGTTTCCGGCCCTGTATTCGCGGCAAATAAATCACTGAGGGACGCGAAACAGACGCGTCCCGGCTCTTTAAGAGATCTGACGAATGACCCTGAAGACCATCGAAGGTACCTTCATCGCCCCTAAAGGCCGCTACGCTTTGGTAGTGGGCCGCTTCAACAGCTTCGTGGTTGAAAGCCTGGTCAGCGGTGCAGTTGATGCCCTGGTTCGCCACGGCGTGAGCGAAAGCGACATCACCATCATCCGCGCACCTGGCGCCTTCGAAATCCCGCTGGTTGCGCAGAAAGTCGCCCAGAAAGGCGAGTTCGCAGCAATCATCGCCCTGGGCGCGGTCATTCGTGGCGGTACTCCGCACTTCGAATACGTGGCGGGCGAGTGCACCAAGGGCCTGGCCCAGGTGTCCATGGAATTCGGCGTACCGGTCGCTTTCGGCGTCCTGACCGTTGATTCCATCGAGCAAGCCATCGAACGTTCCGGCACCAAGGCCGGCAACAAAGGTGCTGAAGCTGCCCTGTCCGCTCTGGAAATGGTCAGCCTGCTGGCGCAGTTGGAGGCCAAGTGATTAGCGACGAAAGCGATCGTTTCAACCCGCGCGATCCGAAACCTGCGGATGCCGGCAAGCCATCGAAAAGCGCCAAGCGCCGCGAAGCCCGTCAGCTCGCGACCCAGGCCCTGTATCAGTGGCACATGGCTCGGCAGTCGTTGAACGAGATCGAAGCGCAGTTCCGGGTCGATAACGATTTCACCGATGTCGACGGGGCTTACTTCCGCGAAATCCTCCACGGGGTTCCCCAGTTCAAGACTGAAATCGACACCGCGCTCACGCCTTGCCTGGACCTGGCGATCGAAGAGCTGGACCCGGTTGAACTGGCAGTTCTGCGCCTGTCCACCTGGGAACTGCTCAAGCGCGTCGACGTGCCGTACCGCGTTGTGATCAACGAAGGTATCGAGCTGGCCAAGGTGTTCGGTTCGACCGACGGCCACAAGTTCGTCAACGGCGTGCTCGACAAGCTGGCTCCGCGCCTGCGTGAAGCTGAAGTGAAGGCGTTCAAGCGCTGATCGGCGCTTGAATACTTTTTCTCAGCCATGGGCGAGTTTGAGCTGATCCGCAATTTCTTCGCCGCCGCGCCTTGTGCGCAGGGCGGCGAAGGCGTTGCACTGGGGATCGGTGACGACTGCGCCTTGCTGGCGGTCCCTTCCGGGGAACAGCTGGCGGTTTCCACCGATACGCTGGTGGCCGGTGTGCATTTCGCCGACCCCTGCGATCCGTTTCTGCTCGGTCAGCGCTCGCTGGCCGTGGCGGTCAGCGACCTCGCTGCCATGGGCGCCACGCCCGTCGCCTTTACCCTTGCCCTGACCTTGCCGACGGTGACTGCCGATTGGTTGCAAGCCTATGCCCGCGGTTTGAACCGCATGGCGCAGGGCTGCGGCGTGGCACTGGTGGGCGGCGACACGACGCGCGGGCCGTTGAGCCTGACCGTCACCGTGTTCGGCCGTGTCCCGGCTGGCAAAGCGCTGACCCGCAGCGGCGCGCAGCCGGGCGATCTGCTGTGTGTCGGCGGTGAGCTGGGCAATGCCGCCGGGGCCTTGCCGCTGGTGCTGGGTCAGCGAGACGCCGAACCACACATCGCCCAGCCGCTGCTTGATCATTACTGGTCGCCGCAACCGCAACTCGCTCTCGGTCAGGCCCTGCGTGGCAAGGCCACTTCGGCGCTGGACATCTCCGATGGGCTGCTCGCCGATTGCGGTCACATCGCATTGGCCTCGAAGGTCCGCCTCGAAGTCGAGCGCGAGCGCGTTCCGTTGTCGGAGGCGCTGGTGGCGTTTCTCGGTCAACGCGGCGCCGAACGTGCGGCGTTGAGCGGTGGCGATGACTACGTGCTGGCCTTCACCCTGCCGGCCGTCGAGTTGCCGGCGCTGCTCGCCGATGGCTGGCCGATCCATGTGATCGGTCGTGTGACGCAGGGCCAGGGCGTGGTGCTGCTGGATCGCGACGGGCACGACATCACCCCGCAAATCCGGGGTTATCAACATTTTCAGGAGTCACCGTGACAGATCACCCGAAACAGGTTCCGGCCGAATTCGTTCCGCCGTCGGTCTGGCGCAATCCCTGGCATTTCCTCGCGTTCGGTTTCGGCTCGGGCACCTTGCCCAAGGCGCCGGGCACTTGGGGCTCGTTAGTTGCGCTACCCTTTATTCCGTTGTGGCAAATGCTGCCGGACTGGGGTTACTGGCTGATGCTCGGGATCACCATGCTGTTCGGCTTCTGGCTGTGCGGCAAAGTGGCGGACGATCTGCGGGTGCACGACCACGAAGGCATCGTCTGGGACGAAATGGTCGGGATGTGGATCACCCTGTGGCTGGTGCCGGAAGGCTGGTACTGGTTGCTGGCCGGGTTCCTGGTGTTCCGCTTCTTCGACATTCTCAAGCCGTGGCCGATCCGCTGGATCGACCGGCATGTTCACGGCGGCGTCGGCATCATGCTCGACGACGTGCTGGCCGGCGTGTTCGCGTGGCTGGCGATGCAGGGACTGGTGTGGGTTTTCGCCTGATTTCCAGGCGTGGATGAGGGACGCAGGGATGACTCGACGCTGGTTGGCGATAGTGGTTTTGGCCTTGCTTGGCGCCATGGCCCAGGCACAGGACGCACCGCCGTCGGTCATTCACCTGGCCAGCGAAGACTGGGAAGACTACACCGCCGCCGATGGTCATGGCCTGGGCTGGGACGTGTTGCGCAAAGTGTTCGAGCCGGCCGGTGTGACCCTGGATATTCGCACCGTGCCCTACACGCGCTCGGTCGGGCTGGTGCAGTTGAAGGAAGCCGACGCACTGGTCGGCTCCTATCGCGGCGAAGCCGAGCAGGTGCTGTACCCGAAATGGAATTTCGATTCCGACCACATCTACGCGCTCGGCCTGGCCAGCAATCCGCCGCCAACCCAGGCAACGCTGGGCAAGTACCGACTGGCCTGGGTGCGCGGCTATCGCTACGAAACCTATCTGCCGAACGTCAAACGCTTCAACCAGATCGAGCGCCGCACCGGGATCCTGTCGATGCTCAAGCAGGGGCGGGCGGATTACTACATCGATGCGCTGACGGAAATCGAAGCGGTGCTGCGAAACGCCGCCGATCCTTCGCCATACCGTTATTCGCATCTGGCCGAGTTGCCGCTGTACCTCGGCTTCGCCGACACCCCGCAAGGCCGGGCGCTGATGTCGATCTACGACCAGCGCATGGAGCAACTGGTGAAAAGCGGCGAGTTGAAGCCGATCTTCGAGCGCTGGAAGCAGCCGTATCCGTTCGAGTAAAGGCGATAGCGACGAGCCTGTCATCAAACTTTTTGATAGTTATCCCCGATAATTCAGCCTAAGCGCCTCTGGGAACCTGCTGTTACAATGCCGCCCAGCGAATCTCGGACTTTTCAGATCAGGAGCACACCGGTGCCTGTCGTTTTTGTCGCCGCTTCCAAGCTGCCAACGCCTTTTGCGCAATTCACCATGCACGGTTTTCTCGACGAAGCCACCGGCCGCGAGCACGTCGTGCTGAGCCTGGGCGAGATTGCCGACGGTGCCCCGGTACTCGGCCGTCTGCACTCCGAATGCCTGACCGGCGATGCCTTGTTCAGCCAGCGTTGCGACTGCGGTTCGCAACTCGAAGGCGCCCTCAAGGCCATCGCTCGCGAAGGCCGTGGCGTGTTGCTGTACCTGCGTCAGGAAGGGCGCGGCATCGGTCTTTTGAACAAGATCCGTGCCTACGAATTGCAGGACGGCGGCGCCGACACCGTTGAAGCCAACGAGCGTCTGGGCTTTGCCGCCGACCAGCGTGACTACGCCATGTGCCTGCCGATGCTTGAGCATCTGGGCGTCAAATCCCTGCGTCTGATGACCAACAACCCGCGCAAGGTCAAAGCCTTGACCGACATGGGCATCGTCGTCGCCGAGCGCGTGCCGCTGCACACCGGCCACAATCCGCACAACAAACTCTATCTGGCGACCAAGGCCAGCAAGCTCGACCACATGATGGGCAACGAGCATCAGGGCGAGGTAGACCGGGCGTGACCCGCGGGCAAGTGCGGCGCCGTCTGTCGATCGCCTGGTGGAAATACCTGGCACTGGCGCTGTTGCCGCTGTTCGTGATCAACGGAGTGTTCGGCCAGGGCGATGCGATCCTGCCGGTCTTGGCGATGCCTTTGTTTATCGCTGGCGTGGCGTCGATGTTTGTCAGCCTGAAGTTTTTCGGGCGCTACAAACATGCGCTGATCGCCACGCAAAAAGCCCTCGATACCCCTGAAGAACCCGCTGCCTGGATCGCCCTGGCGGCCTGCCTTCGCAGTGCATTCGTGGTCGCGGCGCTGCCGGCATGGATCGGCGCGCTGGCGGTGTTCGTCGGCCTTGAAGCGGTGCCGCTGATGTTGCTGGCGCTGTCCACGGCGGTGCTGTTCTACCTCTACCGTATCCCGCGTCAACTCGCCTGATGCGGCGTCTCTGGCTGGCGGTTCTGCTGCTGGCCGTCAGCGGTGAAACGCTGGCCGCCCTGCGGGTGGTCAGCCTCGCGCCATCCCTGTCTGAAATCGTGGTTGAACTGGATTCGGCCGATCTGCTGGTCGGCGTGCTGGATGCCGGTGAGCGTCCTTCCGCGATCAAGGACGTGCCTTCGGTGGGCCGTTACGGCCAGCTCGACATGGAACGGCTGCTCAGCCTCAAACCTGACTTGTTGCTGCTATGGCCCGGCAGTGTTGGCCCGGCCCAGCGGGATCAGCTCAAGCGTCTGAACATCCCGACGTTCGTTGCCGAGCCTCACAGTCTCGAACAGCTGACTGCGCAGATTGAGGGCATCGCGATACAGCTCGGTCGTCCTGAGCGTGGGATCGCGCGGGCCAGCGAGTTGCGGCAAAAACTCGATAAGCTGCGCCAGCGCTACCGCCGCGAAGTACCGCTGCGGGTGTTCTACCAGGTCTGGGACAAGCCGCTGTACACCGTCGGTGGCGGGCAGATCATCAGCGATGCGCTTGAAGTGTGCGGCGCGCGCAATGTGTTCGGCGACCTGCGCCTGCCGGCGCCGCAGGTGAGTATTGAAGCGGTGCTGCAGCGCAATCCCGAGGTGATCCTGGCGAGTGATCAGGCGCAGCTCGAAGCGTGGAAGTCCTGGCCACAGGTGGCGGCAGTGACGCAGGGGGAACTGCTGCGGGTCACTGACAAAGGCCTCGAAAGACCCAGCGGCCAGATGATTGATGCCACCGCCAAGCTCTGCCAGTTGATCGCGCCTGACCGTTGAAACCGGTGTGACTTCTTCGCGAGCAGGCTCGCTCCCACAGGGGGACCGCACTGCAAATGTGGGAGCGAGCCTGCTCGCGAAGGGGCCAGTCAAATCGCTAAAAACTTCAAATCAAAGCTGCGGTGTCCAGGTCACGCCGAACATGAACGCCCGACCTTCCTCGCGATAGCCAAACTGACTGCCGTCATGGCTGTACAGCGCCCGGCTGTAACTCTTGTCCAGCAGGCTGTCGACCTTGAAATCCAGTTTGATCTCGCGGTTCAGCGCCCAGCTGCTGCGCAATCCGAGTAGTGCATAACCGCCCAATGGTTGCTGATTGTTCAGGTCGTCATAACTGCTACTAACGGCCTGCCAACTGGCGCCGAGGCCAAGGCGATCGAACTGTCGGTCCAGATCCCAGCTCAGGGTGCGACGGGCACGACGTGCCAGGGTGTGGCCGGTGTCGCGGTCGCGGGGATCGATGATCGCCACGCCGAGGTTGCTCTGCCAGCCGAACAGCTCCTGTTTCAGCGCTGCTTCGAAGCCGTTGATCCGCGCCGAGGCGACGTTTTCCGGGCGTGAGTTGCTGCCGAAGATGATCGCGTCTTCCAGATCGGTCCGATACAACGAGGCTTCGAGGCGACTGCTGTCGCTCAACTGGCTGCGCCATTGCAGCTCGTAGCTTTTCGAGGTTTCCGGTTTCAGGTCGGGGTTGCTGAAGTCCGGGTAATACAGATCGTTGAAGGTCGGCGCGCGGAAGCCTTCGCTGTAGCTGAGCAGCAGATCGTTGTCCGGGTTGACCGGCAATGTCAGCGTGCCGCTCCAGCTGTTCTGGCCGCCGAACTGCTGGTTGTCATCGCGACGCAGACCCAGTTCGGTGGAGAAGCTGTCCGCCTGGAAGCGATGCTGGATGAAGGCTGCGCGGTTCCAGCGGCTGTCTTCGTCGAACGCGGTGCTGCTGTTGATGCGGTCTTCGTACCAGTCGCCGCCAAGGATCAGGCTGTTGCGCGCATCGAGGGTCAGGTCGTTCTGCCAGGTCACCGAGTCGCGGTAGGTGTTGAACACCGAGCGTTCGTCGCTGAGCTTGTCGAAGGACTTCTCGCGGTTTTCGCTATGGCCGAGTTCCAGGCGCGACTTCCAGCGCTCGTTGATCCGCGCGTCGATGTAGCTGCTGAAACTGCTGACGGTGAAATCGCTGTACGGTTGCTGCTGCACAGAGTCGAAGGTCTCCGGGTCGAAGCGGCCGAACGGGTTGTCGAACTCGCTTTTGCCACGGTTATCCAGCAGGTTGGCGCCGACTTCGATGTCATCGGTCAGCGCATGGCTGAGGCTCAGGCTGATGGATCTGTTGCGGTAGGCATCGTGATCGCTGTCGCTGGGATACGACTCGTGGGTGCGGTCGATCCCGGCGGTTTCATCGAGACTGGCGCCGAGGTTGAAGCGGGTTTTCTCATCGCCGCCGGAGAGGCCGACACTGCGCTCCCAGGTCTGGTGGCTGCCGAAGCCCACATGCATCCGCGGCTGCAAGCCCTGTTCGCCGCCGCGCCGAGTGAAGATCTGAATTACCCCGCCAATCGCATCGCTGCCGTAAATCACCGAGCGTGAACCGCGCAGCACTTCCACGCGCTCGATCTGCTCGATGTTCAGGTGTTGCAGGTTGCTGTCGCCGGAGGTGGAGTTGCCGATGCGCTGGCCGTCGACCAGCACCAGGCTTTGCGCCGATTGCGTGCCACGAATGTAGATCCCCGGCAGACTGCCGCGCCCGCCGGTTTGCGCCACTTGCACGCCCGGCACCCGCTGCAGCAGGTCGGTGACGCTGCGCGGTTGCAGGCGTTCGATGTCTTCGCGGGTGAACACGGTGCTGGCGGCGCTGCTGTCGTTGCGCGCTTCGACCTGGCGGTTGGCGCTGATCAGCACGTCCGGCAGCTTCAGGGCCTGGTCGCGTTCGAAGGTGTCGGCGAGGGTGTTGGCGGATGGCAGCAGCAGGAGGGGCAGGGCGACGCGCGAGAGGTTCATCGGTATTCCATAGGTCTTTCAGGTGTACACAAATCAAATGTGGGAGCGGGCTTGCTCGCGAAGGCGGTTTGTCAGTCAACTCATCATCGACTGATCCGACGCTTTCGCGAGCAAGCCCGCTCCCACATGGGGTTTTGCGTTTATCCAGCGAGTTAGCGGTTAAGCAGTTCCAGGCGCTCACGCACCGCCGCTTCGATCCCGGCCTCATCCAGCCCGCACTCGGCCAGCATCTGCGCCGGCTTGGCGTGCTCGACGTAAACGTCCGGCAAGCCCAGGTGCAGCACCGACTTGAGGATGTTCTCGCGGGCGAGGAATTCGCTGACCGCGCCACCAGCGCCGCCCATGATCGCGTTTTCTTCGATGGTTACCAGCAGATCGTGGCTGTTGGCAATCTCGCGCACCAGCGCTTCGTCCATCGGCTTGACGAAACGCATGTCGACCACGGTCGCGTCCAGCGTCTCGGCGACCTTCAGGGCTTCGGCCATTTGCACGCCGAACACCAGCAGGGCGACCTTGCTGCCCTGACGACGCACCACACCCTTACCGATCTCGATCGGTTCGAGGTCTTTTTCGATGGTCGCGTTCGGGCCGTTGCCGCGTGGATAGCGCACCGCCGCCGGGCCGTTGTACAGGTGGCCGGTGGTGAGCATTTTGCGCAGTTCGTTTTCATCGCTCGGGGTCATGATGACCATGCCCGGGATGCAGCGCAGGAACGACAGGTCGAAGCTGCCGGCGTGGGTCGGGCCGTCTTCGCCCACCAGACCGGCGCGGTCGATGGCGAACAGCACGTCGAGGTTCTGCACCGCGACGTCATGCACCAACTGGTCGTAACCGCGTTGCAGGAATGTCGAGTAGATCGCCACCACCGGTTTTGCGCCTTCGCAGGCCATGCCGGCAGCGAGGGTCACGGCGTGTTGCTCGGCAATCGCCACGTCGAAGTAGCGCAGCGGGAAGCGTTCGCTGAACGCCACCAGATCCGAGCCTTCCTTCATCGCCGGGGTGATGCCCACCAGACGCGGGTCGGCAGCGGCCATGTCGCACAGCCATTCACCGAACACGCCGGAATACTTCGGCCCGCCGGCCTTTTTCGGCGCAGCGGCCGGGGCGTCCAGCGGTTCGAGCTTGGTGATGGCGTGGTAACCGATCGGGTCGACTTCCGCCGGGGCGAAGCCTTTGCCCTTTTTGGTGACGATGTGCAGGAACTGCGGGCCTTTCAGATCGCGCATGTTGCGCAGGGTGGCGATCAGGGTCGGCAGGTCGTGGCCATCGATCGGGCCGATGTAGTTCCAGCCCAGTTCTTCGAACAGGGTGCCAGGGACCAGCATGCCCTTGGCATATTCTTCGGTACGACGGGCGATTTCCCAGGCGCCGGGCAGGCGCGACAGCACTTTCTTGCTGCCTTCACGCATGCTCGCGTAAGTGCGGCTGGAAAGGATCTTCGCCAGATAGTTCGACAGCCCGCCGACGTTGCGCGAGATCGACATGTCGTTGTCGTTGAGGATCACGAGCATGTTGGCGTCGACTTCCGGCGCATGGTTCAGCGCCTCGAACGCCATGCCGGCGGTCAGTGCACCGTCGCCGATCACCGCAATCGCCTTGCGATCACTGTTCTGCAGGCGGGCGGCGATGGCCATGCCCAGCGCTGCGCTGATCGAGGTGCTGGAGTGGCCGACGCCGAATGTGTCGTACTCGCTCTCGGAGCGGCGCGGGAAGGCGGCGATGCCGTCCTTCTGGCGCAAAGACTCCATGCGCTCGCGACGACCGGTGAGGATCTTGTGCGGATAAGCCTGATGACCGACGTCCCACACCAGCCGGTCGTCCGGGGTGTCGAAGACGTAATGCAACGCGATGGTCAGCTCGATGACGCCCAGGCCGGCACCGAAATGCCCACCGGTCTGGCCGACCGTGTAGAGCAATTCCAGGCGCAACTCATCAGCCAGGGTTTCCAGCTCGGCTTCGCCTAACCGGCGCAGGCCGTCCGGCGTATTAGCGCGGTCGAGCAGGGGCGTGGTCGGGCGCTTGCGGGGAATCTCATGAAACGTCGTGGGCATCAGGCGAATCGTTATAGGTATAAAAGATGCGGCAGTTTACCTGATGCATCGCCCCCTGCCCACGCGTTGGTCTTTTTTGGCAGATAAGCCTTCAGTTGCGCCGGTCGACGATATACCGGGCCAGATCGCGCAACGGCTCGGCAGCCGCGTCAAACGGTCGCAGCGCGTGCAGGGCCTGATCGCGCAGTTCCAGTGCGTAAGCCTTGGCCGCGTCGAGGCCCAGCAGGGCCGGGTAAGTTGGCTTGTCACGGGCAATGTCGGCGCCCTGGCGTTTGCCGAGGGTTTCGGTATCGCTTTCGACGTCGAGGATGTCGTCCTGGACCTGGAATGCCAGGCCGATGGCCTGTGCATAAGTCTGCAGGGACTTGAGTTCATCCCTCTCGGCACGGCCGCTGGCCAGGGCGCCGAGCTTGACGCTGACTTCGATCAGCGCGCCGGTCTTGTGCCGGTGCATCTGTTCCAGCGCTTTCTGATCAAGCTTGAGGCCGACCGAACCGAGGTCGATGGCCTGACCGCCTACCATGCCGGCCGGGCCCGCCGCGTGCGCCAGCGCTGTGACCTGTTGCAGGCGGATGTCCGCGCTCAGGTCGCTCAGACGCGGGTCGAGCAGGGCGCTGAACGCCAGGCTCTGCAAGCCGTCACCGGCGAGGATTGCGCAGGCTTCGTCGAATTTCTTGTGAGTGGTCGGCTGGCCACGACGCAGATCGTCGTCGTCCATCGCTGGCAAATCGTCGTGCACCAGCGAATACGCGTGAATCAGCTCAACCGCACACGCCGCGCCGTTGGCCTGTTCAGCCTTGCCGCCGAGGGCTTCGCATGCCGCGTAGGCCAGCAGCGGACGCACGCGCTTGCCGCCGTTCATCACGCTGTAGCGCATGGCTTCATAAAGGCGCGCCAGTTCTGGCAGCGGGGCGTTGAACAGGGTTTCCAGTGCCGCATTGACCCGTGCCTGGCTGGTGGCCGAATACGCTGCAATCATTCTGGCTGATCCGCGTCGAAGGGTTCCTCGGCGAGTTCGCCATCGCGCTCCAGCAACACCTGGACTTTCTGCTCGGCCTGGGCCAGCGCCGCCTGGCAGTCACGGGTCAGGCCGATGCCTTGCTCGAAAGCGGTCAGCGAGTCTTCCAGCGACAATTCACCGTTCTCCAGACGCTCCACCAGCGTTTGCAGGTCGGCGAGGGACTGTTCGAAATCCAGTGCAGCTTTTTTGCGGGCCATGGCGGCTAATTCCGGTTGACGTTAAACCGGCGCGACACTAGCAGATAGGGGGGGTATGGGCAAATGAGCGGGGCGGGTCAAAGCCTTGAAATGGCGAAGGCGCTAGCTGATTAACCTGAGCAAAATATGACGGAAAGGCGCTTGTTTCAGAAAGTCTCTCGCCAATTGCGGGTGTTCTTTGAGCAAGCTGACGAACGCTTTTATCCACTTTTCCCGTTCTCGAATGAGTGCTGCACTATGGAGCCCAAGCATATCTCGCGTTTGACGAACCAAATGCCTATTTCTCCTGTTGAGATCGGGCATGGGTTCCAGTGAACCATCTGACGATAAAGAGAACTGCTCATTGCAACCGGGAGCGGGCTCAATCGGGAGAAGCCGATCTCCTTTTCGCTGGCCACATCCGTCTGACCGGATACACCCGTGTGCATAGTTGGTGTAAGAGAAGGTCAAGTGAGGGTGGCCATCACTACCGCGCTTGGGCTTGATGTGGTCAATTTGACCTGTGTCGGGTTGCAGCGGCATTTCACAGTAAACGCAAAGTCCACCTTGATCATTATGGAGGCTCGCCTTCACGATTTTCTTCACCGGGCGGAAAGCCTCTCCATCAAAATCATCTGGTCCCGCGCCGGGATAAGTTTCGTTGAAATCCAGCAGTGCTTTTGGGGGAGCGGGGTTGTGAGTCAACTCAATCATTACGCGTCTTCCTGACCTGCGCCGCGAGGAACGTCCAGAGCGTCATGTCAGCCTCGGAGATTTCGTAACCAGCGTTATCCAGTTCCTGTTTCAACTGGGTAGCTTTTGGGCTGTTACCGGCACCATCCCGGAACAATTGTTCGTACGCGTGGGCAGTTTCAACGATCGCCATCGGAGGGCGGGTGTTGACATTCATGACGCCCGCCAACGCATCTCCGGATTCCTGTGCCAAGGGACTCATAGCCGGTTGTTCTGAAACCCAGCCTTGCTCGTCCTTGTGAATGACACGGATCTGCTCACGATTCGCCGTCGTCAAGACCTGAGGACTATGTGTGCTAACGATGAACTGAATTTTCGGGAACGCTTTGCGCAGTGCTGCCAGGACCTGTTGTTGCCAGGCAGGATGTAGATGCAAATCGACCTCGTCGATCAGAACAATACCTTCTGTGAGCAATGGGGCTTGATCCTCAAACTGACCATTCAGGCGCGCGCAGCGAAATGCCATGTCGGCAGTCAATGAAATCATCGCTCGAACGCCATCACTCAGCAGGCTGATTGGCAGAAGCCCATGATCAGGATGAGACATTGCGAGATCTTCATAGCCAAGGCTGTAGTGAAAGTTACTCCAGCCTTCATTCTCCAGAACCAGATTTACTGCATTTTGAATGCCGGTGATTCTTGGCTTCAGATCCGATTGCTCGTAACCCGGCAACTCTTGTTGTTGAAGCAAAGCCATTGTCGCCTTCCGCATCCATTGCTGCATTTGCACAAAATTTGATGCAGAAGACAGGCAGTCTTCATACCCCATGGTTCTGCTGGCACTAACCACCGCTTTTCGTGAGCTGTTGTTGTGTGTGATCCAAAGGCGTCCAGCTGGGTAATAGCTGATTAGCGGCAAAGCAGTTGCAGCCTTGGTTCGTGCTAACTCTTGAAGGTTTTTGCCCCAGTTGGCCAGTGAGGTGGCTTCTTTTGTAGTCGTACGGCTTTTGGGGCCATGCAGTGCTCGTTGCCATTGGATGGCGGGATCATCGAGGACAGCATCAATGATGACTGGAAATCTCTGTTCGTTTTCGAAGCTGTTGCCGAGACGAACGTAACGAGCATCGGTTCGCTCAATGTGCTTGGATTTGCCCATATCGAATGCGCCGACAAATGGCCCGAGCGCGGTGGCAATGGCTTCAAGTATTGTGGTTTTACCCTGCCCGTTACGTGCGGCAATGACCGTCAGCTCAGGATGGAAGTCGATTTCAATGTCTTCAAATCGACGGAAATCCTTTAGTTTCAGTTTGCGCAGCTTCACAGGAGTACCTCTATTTTTTCCGTCCTTGCCGACGGATTTTCTGGCCGTAGTTGACCATGAGATGACATTGAGCTCCAGTCGAAATCTTGAATTGAAACTGGATAATGCTTGGCAGCGCGCTCAGTCTGGAGAGTTGATTTGGTAGCGACTGCTCCGCCCTCCTGCGGCTGTCCGTTTCAAACATTTTTTCTTGACCAATTCAGCCAAATGCCTGGTTGCTGTGGCCTTGGACAGTTTTGTTTCCGACTGATACTGCGCTGCACTGATACCGTGCTCGAAACCGCGCTCACCACCGTCGAGCAAACGATTGAGCACTTTGATCTGCTCCGCCGACAGCTCGGATTCCCGGTGCGCCTGCCAGAAGCGTGATTTTCCCAACACACTTTCAATCCGCGCGATGGCCTGTTGCAGACTGCGCAGCAGGGTTTGCAGGAACCATGCGAGCCAGTCGGTGATGTCCAGCGTGGCTTTCTGGCTGGATTCGAGAATCCGGTAATAGCCCGCACGATCATCGAGAATGCTGGCGGACATCGCATAAAAACGAATGGCCTGCGCTTCGCCTTGAGCCAATGCCAGATCGGTGAGGGTGCGAGTCAGGCGCCCGTTGCCGTCATCGAACGGGTGCAAGGTGACGAACCAGAAATGCGCGATGCCTGCTCGCAGCAAAGGATCGAGGCCTGCCTGATGCTGACTGGCGTCGAACCATTTGAGAAAACTGTCGAGTTGTCGCTCGAGGCCTTGTCGCGGTGGCGCCTCGAAATGCACGGTCGGGCGGTCGATTCGCCCTGAAACCACCTGCATCGACTCATCGCCGCGTAAAGCGCCGACATTGATCGCGCGCGCGAAGAATCCGTTTTCCTGTTCTGGAAACAGCCACGAATGCCATTCCAGCAGACGCTCCAGCGTCAGCGGTTCGGCGAAGCGCCGGGTCGCATCAAGCATGAGCTGCGCCAGCCCCTCGCTGCGTTGACTGACTTTGTCGCCATCGGGTAATTCCAGCCCCAGGCGCAGTGCCAGCGAAGATCGCACGGATGCGACATTCAACTGCTCACCCTCGATGGCCGAGGAGGTCACGATGTTTTGCAGCAAAGCGTCCAGCTCTGTCTGCGCGCTCAGTGAATGGCTCACCGATCCCGCCATGCCCATCAATTGACCTTGTGCCTGAACACACTCGCGCAACAACGGTGCCAGGCATTCCGCCTGCCAGTTGAAGTCGGGCCAATCAGGCTGCTGCCAGATCCAGTGAGTCGCCATTAATTGCTGATCCTGAGTGCGTGAGCCGATTGGAAACGCTATTCGGCTCATTTCGTGAGCCGAATATGACGCCTAATCGGCTCATCGTCCACTGGTCGCCGTGATTCCTACCGCAAATCCAGATGTATCCGATTGTTAAAAAACTGCCGAATCGCTAACCTTCGCGCCTTCTACGACCCGACAGTCACGGGTCTTTCAGACGAAACGCAGTAACGCCCACTGTGAAGCGCCGAGGATCGGGTGCAAGGTTTCGTTCAGGCATGGCAGGAGGCATCACATGCGTTCACTTCTTTTGCTGCTGATCGGGTTGGCCTGCGCGCCCGCGCTGCTGGCAGCGCCGAGCGCGGAGCTGTCGGAGCCGGTGGGCGGCTGGCGCTATCACGGGCTGCTCGACCGCACGGAAAACCCGCAGGTCGCCTATCCCACGCCGCCCATCGATCGAGGCATCCAGCGCAATCGCACAATGATCCAGGGTCAGCTCAAGGCGATCGGGCATCTGCGCCCGCCCCACAGCCTGGCGGTGAATGGCAATCCACTTAATCTGTACACCGACGACCAGGGCCGTTTCGCCCGGCCGTATGCGTTCGGCGCCGGCTCCAACAGCGTCGAAGTGATCAGCGCCGACGGCCAGTCGCTCAAGCGCGTTCAATTCTACGAAGCCAATAACCTGCGCACGCCGGCGCGGATCCGCGTGGTGCTCGGTTGGGACGACCCTAAAGCCGAACTCGACCTGCACGTCATTACGCCTGACGGCCAGCACGCCTTCTGGGCGCGCCCGGCGATGAGCAACGGCGGCGGCCTCGATCCGGACGGCGTCGACGGCCCCGGCCCGGAAATGTTCACCATGACCGCGCCGCTGCACGGCACCTATCTGGTTTACGTCAACTATTGGGGCAACTTCGGTAACGGCGGCTATAACTTCGAGGAGACCAGCAACCAGAACGAGGTCATCACCTCGCAGATCACGCTGGTGCTCAACGAAAACACCGTCGACGAAAAACGCGAAACGTTCATCGTGCCCCTGCGGGCCATCGGTGATCTGCTGCTGGTCAAGACTTTCAACTATTAAGCATCCCGCACCACGGATGAACTGCCGAGCTTTGGGAACATGAGCGAGAAGATGAGCGATAACACTGCGACCCCGGCTACCGATGCGCCCGCCGCCAAACCTTCCCGGCGCTGGCCGTTGCTGGCGGTCGGGCTGTGCCTGGTGGCCGGCGTGGCGGGCGGGCTCGGCTGGCTGATGCACAAACCGAAGGCGCCGCCGGCGGAATTGGCCAGCGACAAGCTCGGCCTGAGCCGCCCGGACGCGCTGCTGGAAACCCGCTCCCTGAGCCAGTTGCCCAAGGATCTGCTGACGGTGCCGTTCCTCAAGGCCACGCTCACCGAGGACTTCGTCTTCTATTACGAAACCCACGCCGATCGTCTCGGGCTGATCGGCAGTCTGCGGCGGATCATCTACGAGCATGACCTGAAGCTGCAGGACAGCCTGATCGAGCAACTCTTCGATCAACCGGCGGATGTAGCGCTGTGGCGTGGCGCCGATGGTCGCCTGAAGGATTTCCTGCTGGTGATGGATCGCGGCGGACTGGCCAAGGTGTTGGAGCCGCTGGCGAAAGTCGCCCTGGATGATTCGCAACTGAGCGTGCTCAGCACCCTGAAAGCTGGCGGCGACGAAGTGCCGCTGTATCAGCTGACCTACAACGCCGGCAAATCCCTGTTGTTCGCCTCCCGTGGCGACAAACTGGTGGTGCTGTCCAATCCGGCCAAATTCTACGACCCGGAAAGTGGTGTTTCGGAGGACTCCGGTCACGTCTCGCCGCAGGCGCTGGCGGCGTTGCTCAATGGCGAAAAACTGTTCCCCGAAGCGTTCGGATTGCCGGCCAAGACGCCGGAAACCAAGCAGCGGCTGTCGGTCAATTCCAGCGTCCTGGCCATGGGTTACCAGCGCTTCATCCCGAACTTCGCCGGCCTGCGTTTCGACATGGACGACAAGGGCTGGCACAGCTTTCTGGCCATGGATGAGCTGGAAAACCAGCCGGACTTCGATTTCAAACCGGTCTGGCAAGCCATGCCGCTGGGCGCCAGCGCCTGCGTGACCTTGCCGGTGGCCGCCGAACCGCAAAAACCGTTGCTGGTGAAACTCGGCGCCGAAGAAGCCGTGGCGCAAAAGCTCACCGAACACGTGGCCGGCGCGGCGGGTCTGTGCTGGTACGCCGATTCGCGGCTGTACACGCCGTTGCTGGTGGCCAGTCTGAACGACGAAGACAACGGCAAACTCGACGCAGATATCGGCACGCTGTTCGATTCGATGGTCGGCGCCTACGAAGGCAAGGTCGACGAACACGCGTTCCCGGTGGTCGAGAAGCAGGAAGGCCAGAGCCACCTCTGGCAGCGTCAGGTCAGTTCCAACTTCGGCCCTTACGCGGCCAAGGATGCCGAGAATCCGGACGCGATCACCGGCCGTGCGTTCATGAAAGTCAGCCTGGCGCGCCACGGTTCGACGCTGCTGTTTTCCCTCGACGACAAACTGGTCGACAAGGCCCTCGGCACCCTCGACAAACGCTTCCCGCCGATGGCCGACGTACTGCCCAAAGACGTGCTGATGCCGATCTACTTCGGCCCGGATTCGATGGCGCAACTGATCCAGCAGGAAACCCTCGACAGCCTGCCGCAGGACATGGAGCCGGTGTTCTACAACGCCGCGCAAACCTACCTGATCCCGAAACTGCGCACTCTCGGCGGCATGGGCAAATACGCTCTGACCCTGCCTGAAGGCAGCGAGCCTGACGGTCACTGGCAATGGCTGCCGCTGGAGTGGAAAGCGCTGTGACTGCATTGATTCGCAGCCTTGGCCTGCTGGCGTTGTTGCTCAGTGCCGGTGCCCGAGCCGTTGAGGCTCCGGCCCTCGATCCGCAGCAGTCCCAGGTGTTTCGTGCCTGGTTCGTGCGCATCGCCCAGGAACAATTGAGCAAAGGCCCGAGCCCGCGCTGGTATCAGCAGGACTGCGCGGGACTGGTGCGTTTCGCCGCCAACGAAGCGCTGAAAGTCCACGACGACAAATGGCTGCGCAGCAATGGCGTGTCCAACCGCTACCTGCCGCCGGAGCTGGACCTGAGCGCCGATCAGCGCAAGCTCGCCCAGCAATGGCAGCAGGGCGGCGGCAAGGTCGGGCCGTACGTCAACGCGATCAAACTGATTCAGTTCAACAGCCATCTGATCGGCCGCGACGTGTCCCAGGCACGGCCCGGCGATCTGATGTTTTTCGATCAGGGCGACGACCAGCACCTGATGATCTGGATGGGCCGCTACATCGCCTATCACACCGGCACGACCACCCCAACCGACAACGGCATGCGTTCGGCAAGCCTGCAGCAACTCATGACATGGAAGGACACCCGATGGATACCCGACGCAGCCAACCCCAACTTCATCGGCGTCTATCGACTGAACTTTCTCTCCCAATGACCGGTGCCCGCATGCTGCGTTTACTGCCTTTTCTGTTGCTGTTGACCCTGCCGTTTTCGGCCGTCAATGCCGAAGACACCGTGGAGCCAAGCGGCTACACGCCGGTGTCCGGTGAAAGCTTTTTCCTGCTGGCCGACAGCAGTTTCGCCGCCGACGAACAGGCGGTGGTACGCCTCGAAGCACCGGGTCGCGACTATCGCCGTTTCCGCATGGAACCGTACGGCGGCGCCGATATCCGCGTGTACAAGATCGACAAGCCGCTGGACTTCCTCAAGCGCCAGAAGAACCTGCACCGCGTGGTCAGCGACGGCCAGTTCAAGGGTGAAGGCCTGTCGAACACCCTGGCGTACCTGTGGGACAACTGGTACCGCAAATCCCGTCGGGTGATGCAGCGTGCGTTCTCTTACGAGTCGCGCCAGCAAGTCACCGAGGAAGTGCCGGAGCTGAAGATGGGCAATGCCATCGCCGCGCCGACGCCGTACGACGCGCAACCGCAGTTCGCCCTGATTCCGGGTCTGCCGGTGGTCAGCCAGTTCCGTTATCCGCTGTGGCAAGCGAAGCCGATCCAGCCGCCGACCGGCGTCAGTCTGGCCGGGTCTTCCAGCGAGTTTGTCAGCGTTGCGCCGGGTAACGTCTACATCCCGCTGGGCAATCTGAAACCGGGCCTGTATCTGGTCGAAGCGCTGATTGGCAAGTACCGCGCGACCACCATGGTTTTCGTTTCCAACACCGTTGCGGTGAGCAAGATTGCCGGTGATGAATTGCTGGTGTGGGCCGCGCGCAAACACGAAGGCAGCTCGGTGCCGAAGGTCAACGTGCTGTGGACCGACGGCCTCGGCGTGATGAGCAGCGGCGCCACCGATACCGATGGTCTGCTGCGCCTGAAACACGTCAGCCCCGAGCGTTCGTTCGTGATCGGCGAGGACGAAGAGGGCGGCGTATTCGTCTCGGAAAACTTCTATTACGACAGCGAAATCTACGACACCAAACTCTACGCCTTCACCGACCGGCCGCTGTATCGCCCGGGTGATTGGGTGTCGCTGAAAATCGTCGGCCGTGAATTCAAGAACGCGCGGGATTCGGTATTGCCGGGCGCGGCGGACGTCAATGTCAGCGTGCTCGATGCGACCGGCACCGAGTTGCAGCGCCTCGATCTGAAACTTGATTCCAAGGCCGGCACCCAGGGCCGTTTCCAGTTGCCGGACAACGCCGTGGCCGGTGGTTACGAGCTGCGTTTCAACTACAAGGATCAGGCCTACAGCAGCGCGTTCCGTGTGGCCGAGTACATCAAGCCGCACTTTGAAATCTCGCTGAATCTGGCCAAGCAGGATTACCGCACGGGCGAGCCGGTGAAGGGCAGCCTGGTGCTGCTGTACCCGGACGGCAAACCGGTGGCCAACGCCAAGCTGACCCTGAGCCTGCGCGCCCAGCAACTGTCGATGGTCGACAATGAGCTGCAATACCTCGGGCAATTCCCGGTGGAGCTGACCAGCACCGAACTGACCACCGACAGCAAGGGCAACGCGACCCTCGACCTGCCGGCCGCCGACAAACCGAGCCGCTACATGCTCACCGTGTTTGCCAGCGACGGCGCGGCGTATCGGGTCAAGACCACCAAGGAAATCCTCATCGACCGCGGCGCCGCCAGCTTCCGCCTGAGCGCGCCGCAGCGTTTCAGCGCGGTCGGTGACAAAGTTGCGTTCAGCTACGCCAACGAGGGTGGCAGCGAACAGGCGCAGGCCGTTGTGCCGAGCAGCTACAGCTGGGTGCGCCTCGAAGACCAGACCACCGGCGAAGGCAAACTGGCGGCGAAGGACAAAGGCTTCAGCGTCGCTTTCGATCGCCCGGGCACCTACAACCTGTCGCTGAAAGATCAGCACGGCCGGGTGCTGGGTGCGACCGGTCATTCGGTCACCGGCGACGGCGTCAAGGCTGTGCCGGGCACCGTGGAAATCGTCCTCGACAAACCCGAGTACAAGGCCGGCGATGAAGCGCTGGCGCTGATCACCTTCCCGGAGCCGGTCAGCGATGCACTGCTGTCGCTGGAACGTGACAAGGTCGAAGCCACCGCGCTGCTGGCCAAGGGCGGCGACTGGCTGAAACTGGAAAAGCTCAGCGATACCCAATACCGCGCACGCATTCCGGTGAAGGACAATTTCGCGCCGAACCTGACGTTCTCCGTGCTGTACACCAAGGGCGGTCAGTACAGCTTCCAGAACGCCGGGATCAAGGTTGTTGCGCCGCAGATCGACGTGGCGATCAAGACCGACAAAGACACCTATCAGCCGGGCGATACCGTGACGGTCGATCTGACCACGCAGTTCGCCGGCAAGGCAGTGCCGGCCCACCTGACGGTCAGCGTGGTCGACGAAATGGTCTATGCGCTGCAACCGGAAGTCGCGCCGACCATCGACCAGTTCTTCTATCACCCGCGCCGCAACAACGTGCGCACCAGCGCCAGCCTGTCGTTCATCAGCTACGACGTGGCGCTGCCGGGCAGCCCCGGCGCACCGGGCAAAGCCAACCGCAGCGAGCGTGGGGTGAAAGTGCTGGAGCGGCCGCGTCGCGAAGACGTCGATACCGCTGCGTGGCAGCCGGAATTGCTGACCGACGCTGACGGCAAAACCCGTTTCACCTTCAAGATGCCGGACTCGCTGACCCGCTGGCGCATCACCGCGCGAGCGATTGCCGATGACGGTCAGGTCGGGCAGAGGAAGCAGTTCGTGCGCTCGGAAAAACCGCTGTATCTGAAGTGGAGCGGGCCGAGCAAATTCCGCAAGGGCGATCAGCCGCAACTCGGCGTGTTCGCCTTCAGCCAGGCCGAAAAACCGGTCAAGGCTGAACTGGTCACTCACTACGCCGGCGCCGAACAGCGCCTGCCGGTGACCCTCAACAACGGCATCAACTACCTGCCGCTGCCGGCCTTCGCATTGGCCACCGGCGAATGGACCGCCGAGCTGGTGCAGGACGGCAAGACCGCCGATGCCTTGGCTGTGCGCCTGACTGCGACCGGTGAAGGTTGGCAAGTGACGCAGACCCAGAGCCTCGATGTGGCCAGCGGCGACACGCCGTTGAGCCTGCCGGCAGACGCCACCGATATTCGCCTGCGTCTGGATGACAGTCCGCAAGCGCTGTTCCGTTCGGCCCTCGACGATCTGCTCAGCTATCCGTACGGCGGCGTCGAACAGACCGCCAGCCGCTTGCTGCCGTTGAGCATCGCCTATCCGTCGCTGGCGTCGAGCCCGCAGATCCGCGACCGCTTGCGCCTGATCATGCAGAACAGCCGTCTGCGCCTGGTGCAAATGGCCGGGCCGTCAGCGAGCTTCACCTGGTGGGGTTTCGATGGCGAGCCGGATGCGTTCCTCACCGCTTACGCCTATTACGCCGACTGGAACGCCAGTCAGGTGCTGGATCTGACCTTGCCGCCGGAGCACTGGCAGCGGGTGCTGGAGGTCTACGCCAAGCAGGCGCCGAACACGCCATTGCTGCAACGGGCGCTGATCCTGTCGTTCGCCAAGCAGATGCATCTGCCGGTCAACACGCTGCTCAGCGGTTTGCTGGAGGATCTGGCCAAGGCCGGGGAAGGCAATGCCGAAACCCTGATGGACGACGGCGAAGACAGTCTGGTGATGGGCGATCCGGATTCGGCGCTCGGTCTGGCGGCGGCGCGGGTCTTGACCGCATCGTTGGCAACCCAGTCGAAAGTTGCTTTGCCGGACGCGTTCAATCGTCAGTTGGGTGCTGCGCAACAGCGCTTGTCGGTCAGTTCGCAGCCGTTTGCCGAAGCGCTGAACCTGTCGCTGCAACCGTTCGATCAGGCTCGTGCGACAGCGTTGTTGCAACGCCTGTTGCCACAGCAATCGACCCTTGACCGTGCGTTGGCGCTGACTTGGCTGCAACGCAGCATCGCCCAGGCCTCGCCGACCATCGCGCTGGCTCCGGGCGAAGGCTGGAAGAAAAACTACGGCGCGACCGGCGAGATGTACTGGACGTGGCAGGGTACTGCGCCGGTGCCGAGCGTGTTGACGGTGTCGGGCACTCAGGAGCGTCCGTTGCGTGCCGCGCTGAGCTTCCAGACCCAGCAACCGGCGGTCGATCCGATGGCGGTGACCATCACTCGTCGCCTGTCACGTCTGGTACCGGGTGACGAAGCCTTCACCTTCAAACTGGAGCCGGTCGGCACTAAACCGCTGTCCAGCGACAGCCTGTATCTGGACGAGGTGATCCTCACCAGCAAGGCACCGAAACCGCTGCGCTACGGCATGCTCGAAGTGCCGCTGCCGCCGGGCGCCGATGTTGAGCGCACCACGTGGGGTATCAAGTTGCAGGGCAAGGACGGCACCGAACCGACCGCGCTGGAAAAAGCACGGTTCGAACCGGGTCAACTGGCTTACGCGGTGCCGGTGGATGCGCTGAGCGGCGAATTGCGTCTGCGCCATTTGGTGCGGTTCTCGCAGAAGGGCCAGTTCAACCTGCCGCCGGTGCGTTTCACTCAGGTCTACGCGCCGCAGCATCAAGCCCGCGAAGCGAAAGCGGCCCTCGGTCAGGTCACGGTCAACTGACATGACCCGGCTGCTGGTCTGGCTGCTGATGTGTGTGATTCCTGCGCTGGCGACGGCGCAGGATGAGCCGTTGCGCGTGGCCTACAAGGGTGAGTTGCTGTCGCTGAACACCACACAACTGACTGCTCGCGAGCCGTTGCCTTCTTCGCTGGAGACACCGCTGGGCAGTCTGTGGAAGGTGTTCGTTTATGCGTGGCTGGTGGATACCGGTGCGCGGGAACCGGCTTATGAATGTCGTGGGCAGTCGAAGGAAGAGGTTTATTGCTGCAGCGCGGGCGGGAAGATCGAGCGTGATCAGGCGCTGGTGAAATCCTGTGGGCTGTATTTCGAGCCGGCGCGGTTGGGCATAACTGCTGGCGATTGGAAAGTCTATTGGCAGGCGCGACGGGCGCCGTCGTGGTTGCTGGATTTGCCATCGGTGCAGCCGGCTACTCGGGTTTCCGTGGCTGACTTGCTGAAGGTTCTGGCTTTGCTGCCGGCTCAGGAGCAGATGCGTCGGGTGCTGCTCGACGTGGTGCTGAACGCGGCGGACGGCAATGTCGTCGGTGAACTTGGCGGACGCTTGCGGGTGAAAACCTGGAGCTGGCTTGGCGATCAGGATCCGCAATCACGTCAGGGCGGGTTCGCTGGATGGACGGCGGATGGCTCACCGATCTGGGCCGGTGGCCGGGGCACCAGTCAGATGGTTCTGCGGCATTACGGTGCTGCGTTGGCGACGGTGTTGCCCGCATCATGGCCGGCGGAAGCGGGGCGTTGTGTTGAGGTCGGACTGTTCTCGCGATATCCGGTTTCGCGGGTTCTGGCCGGTAATCAAGCGGTGACCTCCGGCCCGTTGCAGGGCGATTACCGCGTTGAATTCGCCAACGGCAATGCGCTGGATATCCACAGCGACGGCGAACTGTTTCTGCTCAACGACAAGCTTGTGGCCCGGCTGGATCGCGAGGAGTACGTCGCCCGTGTGCTGGAGCGTGAAGCCAAATCTGAACCGGCCGAAGCCGCGAAAGCGTTAGCCGTGGCGATCCGCACGTATCTGCTGCAAAACGCCACGCGCAATGGCGAATGTTTGAGCATCGACGACAGCAGCACTCGCCAGCGTGTTGCACCGCGTCCTGCTTCCGCCGAATCCCGCAACATCGCCGCATGGACGTCGGATCTGGTATTGGCCGGCAGCACCGTCACCTATCACTCCGATCAACCCGGCCCCGACAAACTGGCCTGGCAACAAGCCGTCGAGCAAGCCAATGCCGGCCAGCGTTACGACGCGATTCTGCTGCACGCCTACCCGCGCGCCAGCCTGAGCCGTTGGGACAACCCGGTGGCGTCCTGCGAAGCGCTACCTGCTGCCCAAGACTGGCTGCAAAAACAGCGGCGCGGCTGGCGTCCGAGGCTGGAAAGCGAAACCGGCTACAACGAAGTCAGCACGTTCGCCGTCTGCAAACTCGCCTTCGGTCGCCCCTTTGTCGATCGCGAACGCCAGCGCATCTACGTGCGTGGCGTGCTGTCCTTGCAGGATCGCCTCGACCTGACTCACGAATACCTGCACCTGGCCTTTGAAGCACACCCCAACGGCCAGGATGAAACCTATATCGAAGGGCTCGCCCGTCACCTTTTGCTGGAATAGACCATGACACTCCGTTATCCACAGGTCTTGCTGTTGCTCTGCGCGCTTAATGCATTGCCAATGGCGATGGCTGCCGACAGCGTCAAACTCGACACCCCGGTCGGCGGCTGGCGCAGTGGCGCGCCCGAAGGCGAGGGCGAGAGCTTCCGCCAGACCGTCAACTACCCGGCCTCCTCGGTGAACACACCGATCGGCCAGGCCAACACCGCCCGTATCAGCGGCGAAATCAAAGCCACACCAAAAAACAAAGAGCCCGGCCGCCTGATCGTCAACGGCGTCAGCATGCCGCTGAAAATCGACGACAGCGGCCGCTTCGACCGCCCGTTCTCCTTCCCCAACGGCAGCAACAGCGTCGAAGTGCGCAGCCCGGACGGCCAGCAACGGCACCGCACGCAATTTCTCAACACCAGCGGCGGCGCTACCCCGGCGAAACTGCGGGTGTTGCTGGCGTGGGACAGTGATGGCACTGACCTCGACCTGCATCTGATCACGCCAGACGGCGCGCACATCTGGTATGGCGATCGGGTCGCCCCCAACGGTGCGGCTTTGGACGTCGACGTGACCACCGGTTACGGCCCGGAAATCTTCGCCATGCCGGCGCCGATCAAGGGGCAGTATCTGGTGTATGTGAATTATTTTGGCGGTGGGTATCGCGGGGATGATGAGGGTGGGGAAGAGGCGGTGCAGCCGCTGACTACGGCGCAGGTGACGGTGATCACGGAGGAGGGGACGCCTAGCGAGAAGATGGAGACGTTCCTGGTGCCGATGCGGGCGGTGGGGGAATTGACGTTGGTGAAGTCGTTTAGTTATCCCTGAGCAGAAGCCTGCTCAGGGATGCATTAGAAGCCGGGCGGAATATAGCCGGGCACGAACGGGACGTTGATGCACTTCCCGTGAATGATCTTCCCGTCTTCAATCCTGAACAGCACGATCTTCTTGGCTTTGTTGACGGTGGCCTCCAGTTTGCAATCCGAACTGTGACCGACTGTCTCGTAGTACTCGGTGTAAACCATGCCGTTGCCGGTATGGTTCATTGAAGTCCCGGCCGCTTCTGTAGTGGTCCAGCTGGAGGATTTGAACCAGGTGAGAACCGCCAGATTCTCACCGTTGGCACCGGTCTGTTTTTTCATCGAGTCGGGTTTGCCGAACAGGTCGAGTGCTTCCTGGACATCGCGCCCTTCCCATCGAGACTGAGCAATCAGGTGGCAGCCATGCAGCAGCAATAGTGTGGGTGTCAGCAGGACCGCCAGTAACGTTTTAGTCCATTGATTCATCATGCGTTCCGCCGCTTACTTGTTACCGAGGATCGAATCCAGGTTATCCATCATCTGCCCCTTCTCCTGAATCGGTGCCAGCTTGAAGAACATCTGTTGCATGCCCTGAATCATCTGCAAGGGCTCCATCTTGCCCAGCGCGATCATGTCCTTTTTAGCGGGGGAGCAAACAAACTCGGCGGCGCGTTGTACCCAGAACTCCTTCGGCTGCTGCCATTGGTCGTTAACTTTCAGGTGCCGCATCATGTAGGCAATGCGATCTATGGATTGCCCATTAAGAAAGCGGACCTTGTTCGTGGAGCACTGCACTTCGAGGTTGTAGGCATCGATCATCGGTTTGCCGGGTTCTTCATACACCAGCGTCACGGCCACCAATTTCGCACCCTTGGTATGGTTCGACGGCACGACTGAAGTGCTGTCGGCTACATACATGATGTTCTTGTTGGGAATGCCGTTGCCGTAAATGATCCACCAGTCACCGACGGGGTTCGGTTCTTCTGCCTGCGCGCAAGTAGTGGCGGTCAGAAGTGCGGTTACTAGAACAAGGGATTGATTGAGTTTGAAAAACGACATGGTGTTGCTCCATTCCTTGGTGCTTTTGCAATGCACAAAAACAGAATGGAAATTTAGTGGCGAGGTTGGGTGAGCGGCAATTAGGGCGGATGTGCTAATGGCTTATTGCGATGGTTCAATAATCGCCTGAGCCGTCTACTCATTGCACGTGCCAAGCGGACAGGCAAACTCGCATTTATTGTCTGCGTCAGGCCGCTATTTTCGGGCTGAAACTGCTGGAGATCAGGCGATTAATCGCAATTTCAAGAGCTTGATCATCGAATAGTTTATTTTTGCGCACCGCAGCTCCACCCCCGCCGTCCCAGTTTCTCAGTGCTTCACGTACCGCAGAAACGGTCGGAACAACCCCTTCCTTAATCAGCAACCAATCGACGGTCGCGAGTAATTCCATTCCGAAGGGGGATTCAAAGCCATCGATTAATTCAGCTGTGCGCTCTAAAGCTTGGGAATATTCCCTGGCTTCAGTCTTTAGGTAGGTCTGCAAAAAAGCCTTGCGATCTTGATCAAACCAAATCACATCGGTGATTTCCGCATCACTGATACGCTTGTCGCAATGTAGATAGCTACCATCCAGATTGTTGAGCAGATGCTCCAGTCGATTGGCGTATGGCCCGAATTTATGAGCGATAAATTTCAGGTTTAGCGGGTTCTCTGTACTTGGAAGTTTTTCAATTGCCCGCTCAAGAAACCAAGCCAGTTTTTGAATCTCGAGCAGACTGCATTCCATGCCCAACACCCAATAGCGTCGAACCAGTTCAGCGATAAGGGCACGGGCCGGCGTGAGCGTCTCTACACCGTTGCGCTTGGCGACATTCAGATATTGATTGGTCGGCTCGAACACCAGCACGTCGACATCCAGATCCCCCAAAACCTCAACGATCTGTTCGCGGACTTCAGGCCACCTCAATCCACCGTTACCAGCACCCAGTGGCGGGATAGCGACGGATTTCACGTCATTCTCAATTAGAAAACGACGCAGGTCGTGCAGACCTTCTGTTATCCAGGCCATTTGCGAAGGTGAACGCCAGTGACGTTTGGTCGGGAAATTGACGATCCAGCGAGGTCCTTCAAGTTCGTTGGTGGCGGTCACGTGCATCTTGCCGGTTTCAACTTCCTTGGCCTTGCACGCCGCTGCGTACAGACGATAGTTCTGTGCAAAGCGTTCTTTGAACATCAGCGCGATGCCTTTTCCCATCACGCCCACGGTGTTCACCGTGTTGACGAGGGCTTCGGTCTTGGCTTCCAGCAGGTTGCCTTGGGTAAATCTGATCATTGGAAATACCATTTGGGACGCGCATGGACAGACAACGTCAGGCCTCGAGCGGCGACGTCTTGTTCTATGCGTTCTTTCATTGCATCGGTGTGGCACATGATGCCCAGTAGTCCCGTAATCGGTAAGTGATGGTGGATCAGCGCTTCCGCTTGATAACGCTCTATTTTACGAGGGTCATCAGGATCGCGCTTGAAGTCGCGCCGTTGAAGGATAGTCCAATCGATCTGGTCGAGATTCGCCAGATCGCTGTAATAGTCTGTCCAACTCGGATAGGCATGTGCGTTTGTAAAGACAAACGGTAGGCCGAGCTCTTCAACGCGATGGAGGCTTGAGACCAGAATGACGATCTCGTCATTGCTGCGTTGCTGCACGCTCCACCCGGAGTGGATGTTCTGCATCATCACCGAGAAGGGCGTGAAATAGAAGGGCACGTAGTCGGCCAGGACGCCTTCGGGTGCGATAGGCACCTGACGGGAACGGCGCTTGTCGATCAAGTCGACGTTGCCGATGTTCACGTAATGAGGTGCCTGTACTTCCGAGTTTGCGCAATGCAGGCCGTTGTCCAGAATCCAGGGCAGGTTATCGCGATGGACGATACGCCAAATCAGAGCTTTCTCTGGATTCAGGCTGGTGTAGTTCATTGATAAAACATTCTCTGATTCACGCTGGTCTGCACATTAACATCCGCTGCCTGCAATTTAGCTACGCAAAGTGCATCGACTTCTTCGCTGGGGGTAAAGATTTTGAAGAAGGCCTCAGGTTTAACAACCCCCGGTGCGAGACACTCGGCCATGCAGATGCTTTTGCAATGAGGGTCCAGGTAATCGCGACTGCTCATGACATCCCACTCGATGGCTTCGAAACCCTGTTCGTAATCAAGTAGCTGTATTGAGTCGCCTGCTAACGGGTGGCGTGGAATGATTTTCCAGCCGTATTGCCTGGCCGTTGATCTGTAGACCGAGATCAGTACAAATTGGGCCTCTGGCCTGTTGCGCTGGACGCTTCCGTCAAATGGATTCTTCGCAAACCAGTGGAAGGGCACGTAATTGTCGAGCTGCAGAGCCTGCCGCTTTTTCAGGATTTCAGCATCTGCGACGTCTTTGAAACCCGAGAGGCCAGCGCGAGGTTTCAAACCATCCTTGAAAATTCCATCCAGGTTTTCAACTGAAGTGAGATGGTAGAGAAGCTTCTGATCCTTGATGCTTTTAACGTCCGCCATAGTGGTCTCCTTGACCTGCACATCAACCTAAACTGGATTCAGTTCCGGCCTCGCCCCGTGCTGATGTAACCCTCGATCCGTAGGGGTTGGTAGAACAATCGCTGTGATTCTAGTGTGCCATCACTTTTGGCCACAAGCCCACTAAGGAAATTGGTTAGCAGGGTCAAGCAGCAACACGCCCGAACTCACTCTTCATCAAAATAATCGCGATCCAGCGTCGGCAACCGCAACAAACGCGATGTCACGCCCACCTCATGATCCATCATCAGATGCACCAGTCGCGTCCCGTCTACCAGCACAATACCGTCCACCGATTTGGCGAAGTCGACGGCGTGCGCCGTAAAACCAGAGGTGGTAATGAACACACCGCGCTTGGCCTTTTGTCCTGCGAGCGCGCCATAGAACGCCTGTAACTCAGGTCGGCCAACCGTGTTCTGCCAACGCTTGGCCTGTACGTAAACCTTCTCCAACCCCAATTTATCGAGCGAGATAATGCCGTCGATGCCGGCATCACCGGAACCTCCGACACGTTGCAAGTCGTTGCGACTGGCGCCGTAACCCAAGCGATGAAGAACATCCAGCACGATTACTTCAAAACGGTTAGGGCTTACTTGCAGCAAGTTGTCCAAAAGGTCGGCCGCCGTGGCATCGCGTAATTCCTTAAGCGCTCGCTCCAGTCGGTCGTCGGGGCTCTCGGTGGCGGAGGCTAGATCGGGCTCCACATTTGGTTGGTCATCCAGTGGCTCGGCGTCAGGCGCGACTTTCAGCTTCACATTCATGTAGCCGATTGCTATGTGCTCCACATCCGTGGTCGACAGTGGAAATGCATGCTCCTTGGCGTACTGCACGCCTGCGTCGGTCAACTTCCAATAACCGCGTTTGGCACTGCTGGAAAGACCTGCGCGCTTGAGTCGATCGTGTGCCCAGCCTGATCGGTTCTTGTAGGTAGCCTGACCACTGGCGATCAGTTCTTCGCGCTGAGCTTCACTCAGTTGCAGCATTTTTGCTGCTGATTCATGAGCGTCCCGAGCGATTGCACCCTCGGGTTTTGTGGCGAGAAAGCGAAGGATCGGCTCAATGAACTGATCGTAGGTTGGAACGGACATGGGCGCATCCCTGTGCTGAAAGTGTTTTCGTGCCGATCGGATGGCGATTGTAAATCAACGGTGGATATGGAGGGCTTCGCGACTAAAGCGTCTGCAGGTGAAAGCGTAAGTCGCTATGTCAGTTTCACCATCAATCCGCAAAAACACCGCAAAGCGCATTGCCTTGGTAACCATGAACGATCGGTCCCAACATCATGAATGGGCCGCAAGCGTAGAAAGGGGATGGGACTTTTTGCTGCGAGTCGAGCAGAACGGCTTCGTTTCCGAACTCGTCGTTGCCGAAGGACTGCTCGAAATACGATGTGCACACCGGTAGTTTCAATGGCACCGGAATGATCAGTGCCCAAACGGTGATCCCGCACCATTCCCGTGTAGGCGTCGACGTGACCGTTCTGCTGATTTGCGGTGTGATTGATCGATAGCTTTGCGCTTTGTAAGCGTCTGTCTTGACGGTTGTTTTTTCCGGGAGCGATACGATTGCTCCAACACATCCTGAAAGACAAAGGCACGAGGCAGCTGTCAGGCCAACTGATTTCATGTTTGAAGTGATGGTTTTGGGCATCAATGTTGAACGTCCTTGTGGGGTGACTTGAGCAATCTAAGTTGCCGTCGCTTCCAGCAGGTGGGGCTCTGTTATGCGATGAGTTGTGCAAGCACCATTACACAGCGCTCTGCCCGTAAACCGACCCCCGGCCGGTTTTTCAGCAGGCATTAAAAAGCCGGCTTGTGGCCGGCTTCTCGGGGACTGGCTTGGTTTATTTTTGGTAAACCGCGCCAGCCTTCAAAACGTACATCCGGATCTTGCGTCCGGCTGCGGGACTTGGTCAGACAGTGGTCTGCCGCGTCAGGCGTCATCTGGGCCGCTTGGCGGGTCGATGCGCGAATGTGGGGCGCAGGATACTGAGTTTTGTTGGGGATTCCCAGTGCGAAGTGCGGGATAGAGCGTTCTATCCAGGAAAAATCCCGTATTTGTACCGACTATCCGGGCCGGTTGCCCCTCACGACAGAAGCTGGCTCAGAGAAACGGCACCACCGGCCGCCGCTTGCCCAGCGTCGACCACCAGAACACCCACCCCAATACATGAATCCGCTGTTCCTCAATTTGCGCCGCGCGGAAGATCTCGTCCGGGTATTCGGCGCTGTTGTGGCTGCGCAGGCGCAGGGCGTTGCCGGGCATGCGGTGCAGGTATTTGATGCGCAGCATGCCGTCATGTTCGATGGCGTAGATTTCGCCGTCCACCACCTGGGTGAGGCCACGGTCGATGGCGAGGGTGGAGCCGTCTTCGATTTTCTCGGCCATGCTGTTGCCGATCATGTGTGTGCAGATGGCGTCGGTGGGGCGGATTTCCAGGGCTTCGAGGTGGCTGCGGGGCAGGCGGATGGTTTGTTCCGGGTCCTTGATGACGTGGGTCTTGCCGGAGCCGGGGGCGGTCGGTGTTTCCTTGTAGAGGGGCAGTTCGATGTCGCTGGATTCGATCACCGTATAGATACCCTGGATCGCTTGGGCATCCAGCGTGGTACCGGCTGCATGCAGGTGCGGGGCCTCCTTCGGGCCTTCGCCGGTCTTCAGCCATTGGCTGTTGACGGACAGCAGGCGTGCGACCTCTTCCAGGCGGTACGCGGGTACGCCCCGGGTGTACCAGTTATGAACGTTTTGGGCTTCCGTGCCCCAGAACTTTGCGAATCCCGTGGTGGTGATGTTCGCAGCTTCCAGGAGTGCCTTGAATCTTGGACCGCTAGTGTTCTTTCTCATAAACACGAGTCTACGGCCGGCCTAGAGCGGTTTGAATAAACCTTGCGTTCAAAATCAGGGCAAATTTTGCGACGGGATGTAAGACGTCCTTGTGGGAAATTACACACACTAAAACTTTTCTGTAGGCCGACATAAACAAGCTGTTTAAGCGCCTTTCGGGCAGGCACAAAAAACCCCGGATCAACCGGGGTTTTCTTCAAGCGTGTCGCAGGTCGTGAGGCTTAGCCTTTGTAGGCAGCAACCGACTTGGTGATCGCTTCGCGGGCGGCGTCTGCGCCCGCCCAGCCTTCGATTTTCACCCACTTGCCTTTTTCGAGATCCTTGTAGTTCGCGAAGAAGTGCTCGATCTGCTGGATCAGCAGGGCTGGCAGGTCGGTGTATTCCTTCACATCCACGTACAGCTGGGACAGCTTGTCGTGTGGGACTGCGATGACTTTGGCATCGCCGCCGCCGTCGTCGGTCATGTTCAGGATGCCGACCGGACGCGCGCGGATCACCGAACCTGGAGCAACCGGGTAAGGGGTCACGACCAGCACGTCCAGGGGATCACCGTCGTCAGCCAGGGTGTTCGGGATGTAACCGTAGTTGGCCGGGTAGAACATCGGGGTGGCCATGAAACGGTCAACGAACAGGCAATCGCTGTCTTTGTCGATTTCGTATTTGATCGGCGCGTGGTTGGCCGGGATCTCGATCGCGACGTAGATGTCGTTCGGCAGGTCTTTGCCAGCCGGAATCTTGCTATAGCTCATTGGGCGTTGCCCCCGTTAGTTGACCAAAAAACACTTGGCCGGATTGACCAAAAAGTGGCGGCGATTATAGGCATATTCTGCCGTGGACGCCATGTACCGGAAGTCGTGCAGACCTTTACTCGTGAGCCTGATAGACCGGGTCGCTGGCCTGAAGTTGCTTCAGGCGGGTCAACGGATCCTGGCGGTAGAAAAGCTGCAGCTGCGCATACACCTGTGGATAAGCCTCGTGCAGCAGATCCGGAGCGCTGAAGAAGTACTCGCTGGTGACGGCGAAGAATTCGGCCGGGTTCTCGGCGGCATACGGGTCGATGGCGGTTTCGGCGTCAGGATGGCGGTCGAGCTGGCGATTGAGGTCGTCGTACGCCGCCTGCATCACCTCGGCCCAGTCGCTGACCCGCATGTCGGCATGCAGAGGTGGCAGGCCGTTGGCGTCACCGTTGAGCATGTCCAGCTTATGTGCGAGCTCGTGGATCACCAGGTTGTAGCCTTCCCAGCCACCGCTGGCCATCACGCCGGGCCAGGCGAGGATGATCGGCCCTTGTTGCCACGCTTCGCCGCTGTGTTCGCCGTCCCACTCATGCTCGACGCCGCTGGCATCGCGATGGCGCTGGGGGCTGAGGAAATCGTCGGGGTAGAGGACGATTTCGTGGAAACCCTGATACCAGTTCAGATCGCCAAGATGCAAAAGCGGCAACTGCGCCTGAGCAGCGAGCAGCAGGCGTTGTTCCTGGTGCAGCTCGACACCGGGCAGGGCGGTCAGGTGTTTGTCTTCGAGGAACAGCACGCTGGCTTCACGCAGCCACTGGTCTTCAGCGGGCGTGATGCCATCGAGAAAACTCAGGTGATGGCGCACCCGCTGCCACAGTTCGTCGGCAATCGGGTGCCTGGCCAGAATGCGCCGGCGGCGCCAGGCGCTCAGCGACCACATCGGCTTAGTGCGATTGGGCTTTGGTGCCGCCGAAGCGGCTGCGGACTACACCGATAATCATCGGGACCAGCGACAGCAGGATGATGCCGACCACCAGCAGCGACAGGTTCTTCTTGATGAACGGCACGTTGCCGAAGAAATAACCCAGCGTCACCAGACCGCCAACCCACAGAACGGTGCCGAACACGCTGAAGCCGAAGAACCGCGGGTAAGGCATCTTCGCGACACCGGCGACGAACGGTGCGAAGGTGCGGATGATTGGCAGGAAGCGCGCCAGGGTCACGGTTTTGCCGCCGTGCTTGTCGTAGAAATCGTGGGTCTGTTGCAGATAGTCGCGGCGGAAGATTTTTGAGTTCGGGTTGCTGAACAGCTTTTCACCCGCCGTTCGTCCGATCACGTAGTTGGTACTGTCGCCGAGAATCGCCGCGAGCATCAGCAAGCCCGCCAGCAATACCGGGTCCATGCCGCCGCCCGCAGCGACCGCGCCGGCGATGAACAGCAGAGAATCACCCGGCAGGAATGGCATCACCACCAGGCCGGTCTCGCAGAAGATCACCAGAAACAGGATGGCGTAGATCCATGGCCCGTAATTATTCACCAGCAGGTCGAGGTAAACGTCGAGATGCAGGACAAGATCGAGCGGGTTGAAATCCATGGAGGCACCTGTGGTGACGGCCTGACTCGGCAGACCTGTGCGGATGACTTCGTGTAAGCCTACAAGCGGGTGTAGTTTTTCTTACAAGCCGGAAAGATCGGGATTATACGGGCAGAGGGGTGAAAAGCGCGTTGGTTTTGTAGCGGGGGATGTCGGTGTGAATAAATGTCGGGTTGGCATTCATTTTGGGGAGGGAGTCTGCTCCCTCCCCGCAGGACACCTCGCGATCAGAGTTCTTCGCTGATCGGCAGCACGTAGTTCTTGAACTCGGTGTCTTCCTTGAACCCGATGGATTCGTAGGTTTTCTGCGCCACTTCGTTGTCGGCGCTGGTGGAGACGCGCATGCGCACGGCCTGGGTTTCTTTGGCCATTTTCTTCGCGGTGCGGATCAGGTTGTCGGCTACCAACTGGCGGCGGGCGTCTTCGGCGACATAGATGTCGTTGAGAATCCACACGCGCTTGAGCGACAGCGAGGAAAAGCTCGGGTAGAGCTGGCAGAAGCCCATGAGCTTTCTGTCGTCGTCATCGGCCAGGGCCAGATAGATCACCGATTCCTTGCGTCGCAGGCGCTTTTCGAGAAAGGCCCGGGACGAGTCCGGATAGGGCAGGGAGCCGTAAAACTCGCGGTACTTAACGAACAACGGGGTCAGCAAATCCAGGTGTTCGAGGGTCGCTTGGATAATCCGCATGGTAGGTCTCGTCCTTCAAGTGGCTGTCTTCACGTGCTCTGACGGCGATGGGAAACCCGGGCGGCCGTGCATCGATCCTGCCTGAAACCGGCGCAGAAAGGCAATGCGGAAACGGTTCAGGCTGGGGGCGGATCGAGTAGGAAATTACTCTTCATGTCTGCACCGGCTTCCGATTCCAGCGTCTGAACCTGCGCCTCGTCCTTCAGATTGACGCCCGACAGCTGGCGCCGACAGGCTTCGCGCATCAGATACAGCAAGCGATGCGCCGCCATGCCGTAGCTGAGCCCTTCCAGCCGCACATTGGAAATGCAGTTGCGGTAAGCATCCGTGAGGCCGACCTTTGGATTGTAGGTGAAATATAAACCCAGGCTGTCCGGCGAACTGAGGCCCGGACGCTCTCCGATCAGCATCACGACCATTTTCGCGCCCAGCAACTGGCCGATTTCATCGCCAATCGCCACTCGGCCCTGTTCCACCAGCACTACTGGCGCTGTCGACCATTCGTCGGCGCTCATCTGCTCTTCCAGACGGGTGAGAAACGGCAGGGTATGCCGATGCACCGCCAGCGCCGACAGACCGTCCGCCACCACAATCACCAGATCCACACCGCCCGGATGCGCCTTGGCGTATTCGCGCAGGGTTTGCGCCGATTCATCGCTGAGCTTGCGCCCCAGATCCGGACGTTGCAGGTAGCTGTTGCGATCCACCGCCGCGCTGTGCAGCACAAGACTTTCACGTTGGCGTTCAGTCAGCTGGGCGCTGAGCCCGGCGTGATCGAACGGCAAATGCACCGCGTCCCGTGCCTGTGCGTGGGCGTACTGGAAATCCAGCTGTGCGCGGGTCGGCAGGCTGGTGCCGGTGCGGCCGAGGGCAATGCGCGCCGGGGTCAGACGACGCAGCTCCAGCCATGGGTTTTGTGGATCGACGGGCGGTTTTTCCATCTGACTCATCCCAGTTGCGCCAAGGCCTGACGAAAGGCCGGCGGCAGGTTGTTGCCGAAGCGGACCTTGCCGTCCGCCTGGGTGAAGATGCCCATGTTCGCCAGCCACTGCTCGAACTCCGGCGCCGGTTTCAGGCCCAGGGTCTGGCGCGCATAGAGCGCGTCGTGGAACGAGGTGGTCTGGTAGTTGAGCATGATGTCGTCGGAGCCGGGGATGCCCATGATGAAGTTGATCCCGGCCACGCCGAGCAGGGTCAGCAGGGTGTCCATGTCGTCCTGGTCGGCTTCGGCGTGGTTGGTGTAGCAGATATCGCAGCCCATCGGCACGCCGAGCAACTTGCCGCAGAAGTGGTCTTCGAGGCCGGCGCGGATAATCTGTTTGCCGTTGTAGAGGTATTCCGGGCCGATGAATCCCACGACGGTGTTCACCAGAAACGGCTTGAAATGGCGCGCCACGGCGTAGGCCCGGGTCTCGCAGGTCTGTTGATCGACGCCGTGGTGGGCGTTGGCTGACAGCGCACTGCCCTGGCCGGTTTCGAAATACATCAGGTTCTGCCCGAGCGTGCCGCGATTGAGGCTCAGGCCCGCTTCATAACCTTCCTGCAAAATGTTCAGGTTGATGCCGAAACTGGCGTTGGCCGCTTCGGTGCCGGCAATCGACTGGAACACCAGATCCAGCGGCACGCCACGGTTGATCGCTTCTATAGAGGTGGTGACGTGGGTCAGCACGCAGGCCTGGGTCGGAATGTCGTAGCGCTGGATGATCGCGTCGAGCATTTCCAGCATCGCGCAGATCGAGGCGATGCTGTCGGTGGCCGGGTTGATGCCGATCATCGCGTCGCCGTTGCCGTACAACAGACCGTCGAGAATGCTCGCGGCGATGCCGGACGGCTCGTCGGTCGGATGATTGGGTTGCAGCCTTGTGGATAACCGTCCCCGCAGGCCCAAAGTGCCGCGAAATTTGGTGACGACGCGGATCTTCTGCGCCACCAGCACCAGATCCTGCACGCGCATGATCTTCGACACGGCAGCGACCATTTCCGGTGTCAGGCCGGGGGCGAGGGCGCGCAGGCTGGATTCGTCGGCCGCTTCGCTCAACAGCCAGTCGCGAAAGCCGCCAACCGTGAGATGGCTGACGACTGCGAAGGCCTGTTTGTCATGGCTGTCGATGATCAGTCGGGTGACTTCATCGGCTTCGTAGGGAATCAGCGCTTCCTGCAGGAAATGCGTGAGCGGGATGTCGGCCAGTGCCATTTGCGCGGCTACCCGCTCGCCATCGTTGAGCGCGGCGACGCCGGCCAGGAAATCCCCGGAGCGCGCGGGGCTGGCCTTGGCCATCACGTCCTTGAGGCTGTCGAAGCGATAGGTCTGGGCGCCGACGGTATGGGCAAATGCGGCCATTGGGCGCGTTCCTCCTGAATGAATGCTTTTAGTGCAGGCACCGAGCCCAAGGCCCGGTGCCGGTGCAACTCAGATAGTTTTTTAGATACCTTCGAGCATAGCGTCTGCCGGTGCTTCGGAGCGTTGCTTGGCGGTCAGCTGGAAGTACAGGTAGCCAGCGGCCATGAAACCGAGGAACACACAACCGATCAGCGTGTTGAACCAGGCCATCGCCACCAGGCACACCAGCGCCAGAAACAGCGCGATGGCCGGCACCACCGGATAGCCCGGCGCGCGGAAGGTGCGCTCCAGGTTCGGCTCGGTTTTGCGCAGTTTGAACAGGCTGAGCATGCTGATGATGTACATCACGATGGCGCCGAACACCGACATGGTGATCATCGCCGCCGTCAGGGTCATGCCTTGCAGATTGACCAGACCGTCGCTGTAGATTGCCGCGATGCCGACCACGCCGCCCGCCAGGATCGCCCGGTGCGGGGTCTGGAAACGCGAGAGTTTGGCCAGGCCTTTCGGCAGATAACCGGCCCGGGCCAGGGCGAAGAACTGCCGCGAGTAGCCGAGGATGATCCCGTGGAAACTCGCCACCAGCCCGAACAGGCCGATCCACACCAGCATGTGCATCCAGGTCGAATTGTTACCAACCACCGCTTTCATCGCCTGAGGCAACGGGTCGTTGATGTTCGACAGTTGACGCCAGTCGCCAACGCCGCCGGCCATCACCATTACGCCGATAGCGAGAAACACCAAAGTCAGGATGCCGCTGACGTAGGCCCGTGGAATCGTGCGTTTCGGGTCCTTGGCTTCCTCGGCCGCCATGGCCGCGCCTTCGATGGCGAGGAAGAACCAGATCGCGAAGGGAATCGCCGCGAAAATGCCCGGAATCGCGCCCATCGTGAACTCATTGGCGCCGGACCAACCGTTGAGTACGAAGTTGCTGAAGCTGAAGCCCGGCGCGACCACGCCCATGAACACCAGCAATTCGGCGACGGCGAGCACGGTCACCACCAGCTCGAAGGTCGCGGCGATGCTGACGCCAAGGATGTTCAGGGTCATGAACACGAAATACGCGCCGACCGCCGCGAGTTTGGGATCGAGCCCCGGATATTGCACATTCAGATAGGCGCCGATGGCCATGGCAATGGCCGGCGGGGCGAAGACGAATTCGATCAGGGTGGCGATCCCGGCGATCAATCCGCCCTTCTCGCCGAACGCCCGACGGCTGTAGGCAAACGGCCCGCCCGCGTGGGGAATCGCGGTGGTCAGCTCAGTGAAACTGAAGATGAAGCAGGTGTACATGGTCGCGACCATCAGGGCCGTGACCAGGAAACCCAGGGTTCCCGCCGTGCCCCAGCCATAACTCCAGCCGAAGTATTCGCCGGAAATCACCAGGCCGACGGCAATGCCCCAGAGGTGCAGGGTGCCGAGTGTGGGTTTGAGCTGTGTGGTGGAAGTCATAAGTCCTCTCTGTCTTTTTTATTGTTCGATCTGTTGGACTTTCGGGTGCAGCGGTTGATTGGGTGGATGCTGTTCACGCAGCGGCAGTGTTCACGCAAATCCTGAATGACGGGTACGCAAGGCCCGTGCCAGAGCGGCCAGGCTACGTATGTAGTCATCAAGGACGCCAATCGCGAGCAGGCTCGCTCCCACAGGGGGAACGCGGTGTAAGTGTGGGAGCGAGCCTGCTCGCGATAGCGGTAGAAAGGCTAGGCAAAAACACCTGCCTAGCCGGTGTTTTAGAAGAAGCCCAGCGGATTGATGTCGTAGCTGACCAGCAGGTTTTTGGTCTGTTGGTAGTGGTCGAGCATCATCTTGTGGGTTTCACGGCCGACGCCGGACTTCTTGTACCCGCCGAACGCGGCGTGCGCCGGGTACAGGTGGTAGCAGTTGGTCCACACACGACCGGCCTTGATGGCGCGGCCCATGCGATAGGCGCGGTTGATGTCGCGGGTCCAGAGGCCGGCGCCGAGGCCGAACTCGGTGTCGTTGGCAATCGCCAGGGCTTCGGCTTCGTCCTTGAAGGTGGTGATGCTCACCACCGGGCCGAAGATTTCTTCCTGGAACACACGCATCTTGTTGGTACCCTTGAGCAGGGTCGGCTGGATGTAATACCCGGTCGCCAGGCTGCCCTCGAGTTTTTCCACCTTGCCGCCGGTCAGCAGTTCGGCACCTTCGCCCTTGGCGATTTCCAGGTACGACAGGATCTTGTCGAATTGCTGCTCGGACGCCTGGGCGCCAACCATGGTGTCGGTGTCGAGCGGGTCGCCACGTTTGATCTGGCTGACTTTCTTCATCACCGCTTCCATGAACTGCGGATAGATCGACTCCTGAACCAGTGCGCGGGAAGGGCAGGTGCAGACTTCGCCCTGGTTGAAGAACGCCAGCACCAGGCCTTCGGCGGCTTTTTCAATGAAGCTTGGCTCGGCCTGCATGATGTCTTCGAAGAAGATGTTCGGCGACTTGCCGCCCAGTTCCACGGTGGATGGAATGATGTTTTCGGCGGCGCACTTCATGATGTGCGAGCCGACCGGGGTCGAGCCGGTGAAGGCGATCTTGGCGATGCGCTTGCTGGTGGCCAGGGCTTCGCCGGCTTCTTTGCCGAACCCTTGCACCACGTTGAGCACGCCCGGCGGCAGCAGATCGCCGATCAGTTCCAGCAGCACGCTGATGCCCAGCGGAGTCTGCTCGGCAGGCTTGAGCACCACGCAGTTGCCGGCGGCCAGGGCCGGGGCGAGTTTCCACGCGGCCATCAGGATCGGGAAGTTCCACGGGATGATCTGGCCGACCACGCCCAGCGGTTCATGGATGTGATAGGCCACAGTGTTGCCATCGATCTCGGCGGCGCTGCCTTCCTGGGCGCGCAGGCACCCGGCGAAGTAGCGGAAATGGTCGGCAGCCAGCGGGATGTCGGCGTTGAGGGTTTCGCGGATGGCTTTGCCGTTGTCCCAGGTTTCGGTGATCGCCAGGGTTTCGAGGTTCTGTTCGATGCGGTCGGCGATTTTCAGCAGGATCAGCGAGCGGGCCTGGGCGGAAGTGGAACCCCAGGCATCGGCAGCGGTGTGGGCGGCGTCCAGGGCCTTGTCGATGTCTTCGGCGGTGGAACGCGGGAATTCGGCAATTGGCTGGCCATTCACTGGCGAGGTATTGGTGAAGTACTGACCTTTGACAGGCGCGACGAACTCGCCGCCGATGTAGTTACCGTACTTGCTCTTGAACGAGACTTTGGCGCCTTCAGTACCGGGGTGAGCGTAACGCATGATGATGTTCTCCTTGGCTTTGTACTTATTAGAGAAACGCGCATGAGCGCTTGCTATAAGCGTAGAGCAAAGGTCGGGCCACTGCCGTGCAGGTCAGGCAAATCAAGGCCTTGCGTAATTTGTGTCAGACAAGTGGCAAGCGCCTGTGACGGTATCGGTACAGCTCGGGTGACAGTTTGTACCGCTTGTGGCACAACCCGTGACCGGGCGGTCTTGCCAGCATTGCAAAGACCGGTTGGCTGGAGGATGCTGGGCACCACTTCACGCATGGGCCGATGAGCCTCGGGGAGAATAATAAGAAATGCACGACAACCATTTGAGTCGCCATGCCCAGCAGGTTCTCACCGTCACCCAGGGCAAGCCGCACCTGCATGGCCCCGGTGCCGACCCGTCGATTGCCCGTTCGTGGCTGCGTTGTCTTGAGGACTATCACCTCGACCCGGCCCTGAGCATGGCGCCGACCGTACTCGAACACGGTCGAATCCTCGAAAGCCGCGAACGGCTGCAACAGGTGTTGCAGATTGCAGGCAATGAAATGAGCAGCCTGCATCAACAACTCTCCGGCGCCGGCCACGCGGTACTGCTGACCGACGCGCGCGGGGTGATCCTCAACTGCGTCACCGCTCCCGCTGAACGCAAGATTTTCGAACGCGCCGGCCTGTGGCTGGGTTCCGACTGGAGCGAGGCCTGCGAGGGCACCAACGGCATCGGCACTTGCCTCGTTGAACGTCAGGCCCTGACGATTCATCAGGACGAACACTTTCGCGGCCGTCACACCGGCCTGACCTGCTCGGCGAGCCCGGTGTTTGACCCGCACGGCGAACTGCTGGCGGTGCTCGACGTTTCCTCGGCTCGGCATGACGTATCGCGCCAGAGCCAGTTCCACACCATGACGCTGGTCAATCTGTCGGCGAAGATGATCGAGAGCTGCTATTTCCTGCGCTGTTTCGATAATCAATGGTTGTTGCGCTTCCATCTCCAGGCCGAGTCCGTCGGGCTGTTCAGCGAAGGGCTGCTGGCGTTTGACGGGGATGGGCGGATCAGCGCGGTCAATCAGAGCGCATTGAATTTGCTCGGGCACATTCGTGGCGGCTTGCTCGGCAAACCGGTTGAGGCGTTTTTCGATTGTTCGCTGGATGAATTGCTCGGGCGTGCCAGTGCCAATGCCAGCGCCAGCTGGCCGCTGCGTACTCGCGACGGGCGGCATCTGTTTGCGGTGCTGCGTGGCGAAACCCGTCGGCCGCTGCCGGTAGCGCCGGTTCCCGCGCCGGTCGAAGCACCGCGTCTTGCAGGCATTTGTCTCGGTGATGCGGCGTTGCAGGCGGATTTTCGCAAGTCGTTGCGGGTATTCGAGCGTGACGTGCCGCTGCTGATCAACGGTGAAACCGGCTCCGGCAAGGAAGCATTCGCCAAGGCTGTGCATAACGCCAGTCAACGCGCCGGCAAAGCCTTCGTCGCCCTCAACTGCGCGGCAATTCCCGAAAGCCTGATCGAGAGCGAGCTGTTCGGCTATCGCGGTGGCAGTTTCACCGGCGCGCGCAAGGACGGCATGCGCGGCAAGTTGCAGCAGGCCGATGGCGGCACGCTGTTCCTCGATGAAATCGGCGACATGCCGCTGGCCTTGCAGACCCGTCTGCTGCGGGTGCTGGAGGACCGGCAAGTGGTGCCCATTGGCGGCGAGCCGGAAGCGGTCAACGTGCGGATCATCAGCGCCACTCACCGCAATCTGCTGGAGCGGGTCGGCGATGGCAGTTTCCGTGAAGACCTGTATTACCGGCTCAACGGACTGGAAGTCGCGTTGCCGCCGTTGCGCGAGCGCAGTGACAAATCGCAGCTGCTGGATTTTCTGCTGGCTGAAGAGGCGGGCGGGGAAAAGATCCTGATCGAAGAACCGGCGCGCCAGGCGTTGCTGGGTTTCAACTGGCCGGGCAATGTGCGGCAGATGCGCAATGTGCTGCGCACGCTGGCGGCGTTGTGCGATGAAGGGCGGATCGGATTGGAGGATTTGCCGGCGATGTTTCGGCAGGTGCAGCCGCTGTTGGTCAAAGCCGATGAATCGTCGTCCGAACATCCATTGGAAGATGCCGAGCGGCTGGCGTTGCTCAATGCGCTGGAACACACGCGCTGGCATATGACCCACACGGCGCAGCAGCTCGGCGTGAGCCGCAATACGCTTTATAGAAAGCTGCGCAAGCACGGGATCGCCCGAACCGCCTGAATACTCCTGCCGATCGTTCCCACGCTCTGCGTGGGAACGCCTCCCCGGACGCTCCGCGTCCGCTTTTGGACGCAGAGCGTCCTGCGCTGCATTCCCACGTGGAGCGTGGGAACGATCAGGGTCGGGTGATCAGCTAAAGAGTGCGATTTCCCCCTCCCTGCGCTAACCTGCGGCCATGTTTTACGAGGTCGACTATGCACATTCATATTCTGGGTATCTGCGGGACTTTCATGGGCTCGATGGCGGTTCTGGCCAAAGAGCTGGGCCATCACGTGACCGGCTCCGATGCCAACGTCTATCCGCCGATGAGCACCCAGCTCGAAGCTCAGGGTATTCAGCTGACCCAGGGTTACGACCCGGCGCAGCTTGATCCGGCGCCGGATCTGGTGGTGATCGGCAACGCCATGTCCCGCGGCAACCCGGCGGTGGAATATGTGCTGAACAAAGGCTTGCCTTACGTGTCCGGCCCGCAGTGGCTGGCCGACCATGTGCTGCAAGGTCGCTGGGTGCTGGCGGTTGCCGGTACGCACGGCAAGACCACCACCAGCAGCATGCTCGCCTGGGTGCTGGAACATGCCGGCATGAGCCCGGGTTTCCTGATCGGCGGCGTGCCGCAGAATTTCTCGGTGTCGGCACGTCTGGGCGGCACGCCGTTCTTCGTGATTGAGGCCGACGAATACGACAGTGCGTTCTTCGACAAGCGTTCGAAGTTCGTCCACTACCGTCCGCGTACCGCGATCCTCAACAACCTTGAGTTCGATCACGCCGACATCTTCCCTGATCTGCCGGCCATCGAACGTCAATTCCATCACTTGGTGCGGACCATCCCGAGTGAAGGCCTGGTGATTCACCCGACCACCGAACCGGCCTTGCAGCGTGTGATCGAGATGGGCTGCTGGACACCGGTGCAAACCACCGGTGCCGGCGGTCAATGGCAGGTCAAGTTGCTGAAAGACGACGGCTCGGCGTTCGAAGTGATGTTCGAAGGCGTATCCCAAGGCGTGGTCGAGTGGGAATTGACCGGTCAGCACAACGTTGCCAACGCCTTGGCGACGTTGGCAGCCGCGCGTCACGTCGGTGTTGTTCCGTCGATGGGCATTGCCGGGTTGAGCGCGTTCAAGAGCGTCAAGCGCCGTATGGAGAAAGTCGCGGAAGTGCGCGGCATCACTATCTACGATGACTTCGCCCACCACCCGACCGCAATTGCCACCACCCTTGATGGCCTGCGTAAACGCATCGGCGATGCGCCGCTGATCGCGATCATCGAACCGCGCTCCAACTCGATGAAGCTCGGCGCGCACCGTGACGGTCTGCCGGACAGCGTGGTCGATGCCGATCAGGTGATCTGGTACGCACCGGCCAATCTCGGCTGGGATCTGGCAGGCACTGCCGCGTTGTGCACCGTGCCATCGATCGTCAGCGATTCGCTGGAAGGCATCATCGAACGCGTGAAAAGCCAGGCCCAGCCCGGCACCCACGTGGTGATCATGAGCAACGGCGGCTTCGGCGGCCTGCACGGCAAACTCGCCGAGGCGCTGAAATGAACAGTCGTTTCGAGAGCAACGGCCCCGAACGCATCACGCTGGCGATGACCGGCGCGTCCGGCGCCCAGTACGGCTTGCGCCTGCTGGATTGCCTGGTGCGCGAGGATCGTGAGGTGCATTTCCTGATTTCCAAGGCCGCGCAACTGGTAATGGCCACCGAGACCGACGTGTCGCTGCCGGCCAAGCCGCAAATGATGCAGGCGTTCCTCACCGAATACACCGGCGCGGCCGCCGGGCAGATCCGCGTGTACGGCAAGGAAGACTGGATGTCGCCGGTGGCCTCGGGCTCCGGCGCTCCGGCGGCCATGGTGGTGGTGCCGTGTTCGACGGGCACCTTGTCGGCCATCGCCACCGGCGCCTGCAACAACCTGATCGAGCGGGCGGCGGACGTGACGTTGAAGGAGCGGCGCCAGTTGATTCTGGTGCCGCGCGAAGCGCCGTATTCGAGCATTCACCTGGAACACATGCTCAAGTTGTCGAACATGGGCGTAACCATCCTGCCAGCCTCGCCGGGCTTCTATCACCAGCCGCAGACCATCGATGACCTGATCGATTTCGTGGTGGCGCGGATTCTCAACCTGCTGGGCATCCCCCAGGACATGCTGCCGCGCTGGGGCGAACACCATCTGAGCAGCGATGAATAAGCTGCTGGCGATCCTGCTGGTGTTGCAACTTACTGGCTGCGCCACGGCGCGCACGCTGGATGCCGCCAAGCCCGGCGCGCCGGTGGTGTATTCCGGCACCCGGCTGGATCTGTATGCGATGAATGGCGGATGTTGCGCGATGGATCGATTCGGCGCCGAGGCGCCGAGTTACCCCGGTGTGGATCTGCCGGCCAGCGCACTGCTCGACACGCTGCTGTTGCCGTTGTCGTTGCTGACGGTGATCGGCGTGGGGTTCCAGGCGACTGGCGGACTCTAAAAAGATCGCAGCCAATGGCTGCGATCTTTTGTTTTTACTTGCCGAGTTTTCTCAACTCGTCCGATTCGACGATCCGCACACCATCCTGCTCCTCCAGCGCCAGCCGCCACATGGCCCGGGCCAGTTGGCAGGCTTCGATGCCGCGGTATTTGCCGGGAATCAGTTTCGAGAACGGTGCGGCAAGCTGCTCGCCCAGGCGCGGCTCGCTGCGTTCGCCGAGCAACAGCGATGGCCGGCAAATGGTCAGCTGCGGCCAGTCCTGCGCACGCAATGCGTACTCCATCTCGCCTTTGACACGGTTGTAGAACACCGAGGACCGGCGGTCGGCCCCCAGGGCACTGATCACGATCAGGTGCCGTGCGCCCATTTCCCGTGCGCGCTTGGCGAAAGCTACGACCATGTCCAGATCCACGGCGCGGAACGCTTCTTCGGAGCCGGCCTGCTTGATGGTGGTGCCGAGGCAGCAATAGGCGATGTCGACGCGACCCGCCAACTGCGGCAGGAAGGTCTGTGGGTCGCCGACCGGGTTTTCCAGATGCGGATGTTCGGCCAGCGGCCGGCGTGAGGGGGCAAGGACACGGCTGATAGTTGGCTCGTTGAGCAGGCGGTCGAGCAGATGTTCACCGGTCAGACCGGTGGCTCCGGCAAGCAAGACATGCTGAGGCGTCAAGTACATAGTGTCTCTCCCTTGATACTGTTCAGCTTAGTTGCTGTTTGTCGCTCCGTCGTTCAATGCAGCACTTTGCAATGCTTTTCTCGCTTGCTGTTTACGCAGCAGTTGCCAGTGCGCCAGTACGGTTTTCGGCGCCCAGATTTGCGGTTCAGAGGCTTCGAAACTGTCCGCCAGTTCCCGTTCGGCAACGGTGGCCTTGGCCAGTTTGAAGGCTTGCTCCAGGTCGTCGGTCTGGTTCAATGCCTGGGCAAACAGGGCGTCGCCGAAGTAGGTGAAGTTGGCCTCCTCGGAGCAACCGAACGACACGCGGTCGGCGCGTGAGGCGGTCATGATCAGCGTGCGTTCGTCCTTCAGCGCCGGAATGAAGCCGCCGGAATAGCACGAAGAGATGACAATGATCTTGTCGCGGTTCTTCAGCGGCGCCAGCACGGCGGCGAGTTCGTCGGCGGGCAGGTCGGCCAGTTCCATGCGCGGCTGGTCGAGTACCAGTTCGTGCTCGGCGGTGCCGTGGCTGGTCAGGTAGATGAAGACCAGATCTTCCGGACCGCTGCGTTCGGCCAGGGTTTGAGCGGCGCGACGCAGATTTTCTCGGGTGGCCATCGGTCGGTCGCCGAGGTGGTCGCGGTGGTTGACCAGGCGAATCTGGCCAAACGCGCCGAAACGGCTGGTGAGCATGTTGGCCACGTAGTCGGATTCGCGCAGGAACACGCTCTGCTTGCCATCGCCGCCGAGGGTCAGGGTGTACAGCTCAACGGCCGGGGTCGAGGCCGGCACATTCGCCAGTGCCTCGTCGAGCAGGCGACCCTGGGCCAGCAGGCCGAGTTCGAGGGTGTCCGGCAGCAATTTGCCGTCGGCATCGCGCACTCGCTGGCCGTTGATCCAGGTGCCGCTGAGCACGCTGCCATCGGTGAGCACCAGGGTGCCGCGTCCTGAATAGCTGTCGCTGTCGAACCCGCCGACGTAGAAGCTGCCATCGGACAGGTTCAGGCGACCCTGACCGCTGAAGCGCCAATCATTGAAGTAACCGATGTAGTGGCTGCCGTCGGCGCCGATCAGTTCGCCCTTGCCGGTCAGCGCGCCTTCCTTGAACTGCCCGAGCCAGACATCGCCATCGGCGTTTTCGTAGCGACCCTTGCCGTGCAGTTGATTGTTCTTGAAGCCGCCGACGTAGATGTCGCCGTCGGCACTGTTGAACGTGCCGTTGCCTTCGAGCTGGCCGTTGACGAAGTGGCCGGTGAACTGATTGCCGCTGGCATCGCCGCGCTGGCCTTCGCCGTTGGGTTTGCCGTGGGCGAACTGGCCCTGATAGGAACTCCCGTCATCCAGCTCGAGGCGGCCGAGCCCGGAATACTGGTCGGCCTTGAATTCGCCGCGATAGGTCATCGCGTTTTCTTTAAGGGTGCCTTCGCCGTCACGTCGGCCCAGCTTGAAGCCGCCGGTGTAGCTGCCGGCCGTGGTGGTCAGCGTGCCCTGGCCGTCGAACAGCCCTTGCTGGAAGTTGCCGCGATAGACCTCGCCATTGCTGCCGTGCCATTCGCCCTGGCCATGCCATTGCCCCTTGTCGAACGCCCCGGCGTACCAGCTGCCGTTGGGGTAGTCGACCCGGCCCTGGCCTTGCAGCAAGCCATCGACCAGTTCACCACGATAGCGGCCGCCGTCGGGCAGGCGCGCATCCGGCGGCAACAGCGATTCGCCGTCGCCACACGCGGCCAGCAAAAGGGTCAAGGCAAGGGGAGCAAGAGGGGCGAATGAGCGCATAGCGGGATCCGGGCAATTAGGCGACCGAGTATGCCGCAGCTATGTGACCTTATACAGCCGGCAGGGAAGAGCGGATGCGAAACAGCGTGAGCCGCTTCGCATCCAGGCGCTTAAACGAAGCAGAGCGACAGCGGTTCGGCGATGTAGGCCGGTTTGTCCGAGCCTTCGATCTCCAGGGTGGCGGTGGCCTTGAGCAGCCACTGGCCAGGTTTTTTCTCGGTCACTTCACCCAGATCGACCTTGAGCCGGACTTTGGAGTCGACCTTGACCGGCTGGATGAAACGCACGCTGTCCAGGCCGTAGTTGACCACCATCTTCACGCCTTGCGGCAGGATCAGGATGTCTTCCATCAGTTTGGGGATCAGCGACAACGACAGGAAACCGTGTGCAATGGTGCTGCCAAATGGCGTTTGCGCGGCTTTGACCGGATCGACGTGGATGAACTGATAATCCCCGGTGGCTTCGGCGAACAGGTTGATGCGCTCCTGATCGATGGTGAGCCATTCGGAACGTCCGAGTTCCTTGCCGACATAATCTTTGAGCTCTGCAACGGGAACATAGGGCATTGAGACTCTCCTTGGGTTCATCGGTTTTATAGTTTTTCAGGTGGGGGATTTGACCGCCCTGCGAACCACTGTAGATCATCATGGCGATTTGCTCAGGTCAACCGACCATGCTTTTGGCGAATGCCGGTTCATAGCGCAGGCGTGCTTATAATGCGGGCGACCTGCGGGGTGAAAAGTAAGACGGAGATGTCGGATGTTGCTACGTGGCCTGACCATGCTGGTGCTGTTTCAATTGCTCGGCACGGCCCTCAATCATTTGCTGTTGCCGGTGCTGCCGGGGCCGATCATCGGCCTTTTGCTGTTGCTGGCATTCCTGATCGTGCGCGGTGAAGTCGGCGAGCCGCTGAATCTCGCCGCCGGCAGCCTGTTGCGTTATTTGCCGTTGTTGCTGGTGCCGCCGGCGGTGGGTGTGATGGTCTACGCCACGGCGATTGCCGCCGATTTCTGGGCCATCGTCGGGGCGTTGGTGGTGTCGCTGATTCTGTCGATGGCCTTCGCCGGCGTGCTGATGCAACGGCTGGTCAAGCGTCACGCGCCGCACTCGGAGGAATCCTGATGCTGTTCGACTGGCAAGGTGCCTGGGCTTCGGTGATTCACCATCCCCTGTTTGGCATCGGCATTACCTTGGGGGCCTATCAACTGGTGCTGGCGGCGTTCGAGAAAACCCGCTGGATCTTTCTGCAACCGGTACTCGTCTCGATGTTGCTGGTGATCGGCGTGCTGGTCGGCTGCGGCCTGACCTACGCCGAGTACCGCAAAAGTACGGAAATCCTCAGCATTCTGCTGGGGCCGGCAACCGTGGCGCTGGCCGTGCCGCTGTATTTGAATCTGCGGCGCATCCGCCAATTGTTCTGGCCGATTTTTACTACGCTGGTGATAGGCGGCGTGGTCGCCACGGGCATGGGCGTGGCGCTGGGCTGGTGGTTCGGCGCCGATCACATGATTCTGATGACCATGGCGCCCAAGTCGGTGACCTCGCCGATCGCCATGCTGGTGGCCGAGCAGATCGGCGGTGTCGCGGCACTGGCGGCGGTGTTCGTGTTGATCACCGGGGTGATCGGTGCGATCTTCGGCCCGGCGCTGCTGACCCGCCTTGGCGTGCACAGCCCCGAGGCGCGCGGTATGGCGCTGGGCATGACGGCGCATGCGGTCGGCACGTCGGTGGCGTTGCAGGAGAGCGATGAATGCGGCGCCTTCGCGGCGCTGGCGATGAGTCTGATGGGCGTGGCCACGGCGGTGTTCCTGCCGTTGGCGGTGTCGATGGTGGTGTAAGGAAATGTCTATGAGTCTGCCGCTTTTTCCGCTGAACACGGTGCTGTTTCCCGGCTGCAATCTGGATTTGCAGATCTTCGAGGCGCGCTACCTGGACATGATCGGCCGTTGCATGAAACAGGGCGGCGGATTCGGTGTGGTGTGCATCCTTGAAGGCACTGAGGTCGGCGTGGCGCCGGAAGGTTTCGCCATGGTCGGCTGCGAAGCGCGGATCACCGATTTCCAGCAGCAGGACAACGGACTGCTGGGGATTCGTGTGCAGGGCGGGCGGCGCTTCATCGTGCAGAGCACCGACGTGCAGCGCGATCAATTGATCATGGCCGAGGTCGAGTGGCTGGACGAAGAACCCGAACAACCGTTGCAGGATGAAGACGCCGATCTGGTGGCGCTGCTCAAGGCCCTGGCCGAGCACCCGATGGTCGAAGCGCTGAACATGGGCACTGAAGCGGTTGGCCAGCAATCGCTGGCCAACCAGTTGGCCTACCTGTTGCCCTTTGCCGAAGAGGACAAGATCGACCTGCTGCAACTCGACGATCCGCAGCAGCGACTGGATGCGATCCAGGCGTTGCTCGATGAGTTGCAGGGGGAACTGTTTGCGTAAGGCCGGCTGAGCGGTTCCGTTACTCGGGCCAGACGATGTCGCCGGCGAACCACTCCTTGCCTGGGTCCAGTGTCAGTATCGGCTTGCCGGCCTTGGCGACCTTGTCGATCAGCGCGTCATATTCATGCTGGTTGTAGGCGCCGCGATGGGTACGCTCTTCAATACTCGAAGAGGTGAACCAGGGGTCTATTCCTGCCTCAGCCACATCGTCGACTTTCGCCGCCCGTGTATGGGTTGAGTCGAGCAGCCAGAGTCGGCTGGACTCGATGCCCTTTTTCGAGGCGGAGATAAGCGCTTCAAACTCATCCTGAGGAAACCACGCGCCATTCTTCTCAGCGGATAGATTGAGTAGCTGGTTTTCTTCCCTGAGCACGACTTCCATTTTTCGCGTGTCGATGATGTAGGCGAAGATGAAACTCTGGTTATGTCGAGTCGTTTCGTAGTTGCGCTCGGAATCGAGTTCCACGTCAGAGGCATCAGACCACTCGTTATCGGATTCGCCGGAATCAGGGTCAGGCTTACCGGTTTTTTTGCCGGGGTATTTGTTCTTCTGGTTGTTGTAGAGCAGGTATTCCGGATCCGGCGGATTTCTGCCATTGCCGCCATACTCGTGGAGCAACTTCAGACTGACCGTTGCGCTGATCGGCTTTTGGGTGGTCGCTCCCTGCGGATGTTTCCAGCGCGGCAGCATTCTGCCGTCGTTATAAAACTCGAACGGCGTTCGCTCATCTGCCCGGAACAAACCGGGAATATCAAGGCGGTACAGGCAACCGCTGTTGTTGCGCAGGTAACCCAGACTGGCTAGAAACCCGTCGAGAAACGGCCGGCTCAGGCTTTGGTCGAAGTCCAGCAGATCGCCGCGCCAGAGCTTGCCGTTTCTTGTCGGGATGATCAGCGGCTCGATTTCCTGACGCAGTTGATCGAAGCGCCCCGGGTCGTTTTCGTCGAGCGAGCGCAATCGGTGCTGCTCCGCCCACTGCGGCATTTGCTGCGGGTTGTCGAGCAGATCCTTGCGCAGCTGCACATGCTGCACGGGCGAAAGATTGTAGCTGCGCAGATGTTCAGTCACTTCATCAAGCGTCTTCTGAGGATGCAACCAGCGCAAACCATCCATGATCAGATCCTGTCTGGCATTGCCGGTCACCATCGGTTTGACCCAGTGCGGCCGACTGCCACCGGTCTGGCCTTCTTCCCGCAAACGCGTGATGTCCTGGCCGTGAATGCCGTATGCCTCCCATATCTGATGGTCCTTCCAGGCTGTCAGGTGGGTGGGCGAACCATTGAAACCGGCCGGCGGTTCGTCAACCTGAACCCAATAGTTGTCAGGACCCTTGAATCCGTAAAAATAATCGGCGTTCGGTAAGCTGGAAAAAAATTCCTGCCGTCGGTAATAACCTTGGGTATCAACCTGTACCCAGTGAGGCATGGGGGCCAGGTGCATACGTGACAAAGGCCGGAAATGTTGCGGTTGTGAAGTGGTCGTACGCTTGATTTGTGTGTCGCCCTGATCAGACGCAGGACGTTTGGCCAATGGTGCTTTCGGCGGTTGATCGGCAAGGTGCCATGTTGTTTCGCCCGGATCTCTGCGGATCAGCGGGCCGGGTGCCAGTTTCCTGTACAGATCGGTTACCCGATAGGCGGCGTGGACTGCGTCGAACTCCACATGCACGGTGCCGAGGTCCTGTATATCGACGAAACGGCGTCCGACGACAAAGCGAAAACCATCGGCGTCCGCTGGCTGCATGTTGCGCAACAGCGCCTGGTTCAACAGGTAACCGGTCAACCCGCCGCTTGTTACGGGCCGGGCATCCGGCAGGTCGGATATCTCGACCCTGGGCGGGGTGCCGCTGGCGGCCGAGTGACTGCCGGAACCCTGCTCGGGTGTAACGACAGGTGGGGTGGGAATATCCGGGTGTGGTCGATGCCGTACCGGTATTTCCACCTCCGGACGCGGTCGATTGACGAACGTGTCCGTTGGCGTTTGCGAACTCACTCTCGAAGAGTTTGATGGCGGGGGTGTTTTGGGGCGCATCGTGTCATTCCTTGACGATTGATGTGGTTAGCGGGCCGCGACTCAGTTCGCGGCCGTTATGGCGGCAACCCTGTTTTCGATGATCAGGTGTTCGGGATCGACCAGACGCGTGGGAGCGCCGTTGGCTGTCCACTTGCCTGTTGCCGCGTTGTAGAAAATCTCTGCATGAGGTGCGTCGGACAGATGAATGTTTTCGATAAGAACGTTATCGCTTTCCAGCATCTGTCGGCGTTTATGGTCGTTCACCAGGACGACGATTGCCTGGGTCGATCCGCAGGACGAGGCGTTGACGCTATGCAGACCAATCACCTCGAACAGTGCATTGACCCGGTACCGATCTCCCGATGTAACGATCACGTCGATGGTTTCCAGGGGCAGCGAAACGTCGTTGGTGTCGGGCAGATGAACATGAAGGCTGCCGATCTTCAGCAGGTCATCCTTGATGGAAAGATGGCTGTCGTTGATTTTTTCCTTCATCTGGTGCGCATGAATGTGCCAGGTCGATGAACCCCGCAGGTTCGCGTCCGCTTCGGCGGTGGACAGGCGAATGGACAGGTTGCTGGACGGGTACAGCGCATAGGTCGAGGATCGTCCTTCCAGCCAGTAGCTCGTGTTGTGATCGATGGCTTTGAAATCGATGCGTTGCGGGGTATTCCTCAGGGTTCGCTTTTCGACAGAGGGTTTGACGAACAGGTAGGTACCGGCACGCTCTCGCAGTGAGGCATGGCTTGCCACCGATCGATAGCCCGGGTTCCTGGCGTCGTCCAGGCAGACATTGGCCGGATAGTCGAGGGCATAGGAAACACCGTCACGCATGACCAGGGTGAAGGCGTGATTCATCTTCCAGCCCGCGGTCAGGATCCCCGCGCCGCTGTCACTTTTTTTTCCCGTATCTTCGATGACGGCACCGTGCACCGAGAGCAGCCCTGCACCCGCACCGAAAGCAATCCTGAAGTGGACATCGTCGTAGTCGAGCACGGTAAATGCATTTGTCTGTCGGACTGTAACGGTATAGACGGCCTCGACATCGGCAATGTCCTTGCTGTCGAAGTCGATATAAAGCGTACTGCGCCCGCCATTGCTCTGCGGTGCTGCCTTCAGGACGGTGTGGTAGTTGCGTCTGGAGACGAAGTAGAACGAGTGCGCTTTGGTCGGCGGTATGTTGACCGGGCTGTTGAGCTGCACCGGGGAGGGCTTGGCAAGGCCGGCAGTGAGGACGTTGACACGCAGGGGGCGGTCGCTCTGGTCCGCAATCTCGGCGGGCCATTGAGGTTGCAGGTGGTAACCGTCCTGCGTGATGAATATCCATTTGTCGTTGTTCAATACGCGCTTGCCATCGACGGTCCGGTAAACCGCTTCGAGCACGAGGGCGCGCAGCGGAGATCGGGGATGGTCGTCGCGCAATGATTCGACGACCAGGGCATGAGTCCGAATGGTCCAGCTTTGAACGGCCTCGAGGGTGACACCCAGATAGACCCTGCTCGGCTCCAGACCATCCTCAGTGACGAGGATCTGGCGACTCAGAGGGTCGAGTTGGTAGATATCGTTACCGCTACCGCCGTCAACGCTGACGAAGTGGCCTCGAACTGAAATGTGGTCATCCCCTGCACCGGCATTGACCTGATCCTGCCCGTTGGCGGTAATGACGTCGGCCTGATCCGATCCGTTGACCCGGTTGCGGGCACCGGCCAGGGTTTCGACTTTCTCGATGGAACTGAACGTGGAATGCAATACCGGTTCGATTGCGGGGTTTGCTGAACGCAACCCGAGCCTTCCGGTTTTCATGTCGATGTCGTAACCGAGGTAAAGCGGTGGATTCGGGATGTGATCCAGATGCCTGTGAGTGCCTTGAAGCCAAAGCAGGTCGGTACCGTCTCCCCCTTGCAGATGATTCGCGCGGACCTCTGCGCGAGAGAGTGCATCGCCGGCGGACTGAAAGAGAAACGAATCGTCCTTGTCGCCGCCGGTGAGGGATTTGTCGCCGGCGCCGTAACTGAAAAAGTTCGGTTTGTCGCGCACGCCTTGTACCGTGTCATTGCCTCCACCCAGATTCCAGAACACCCCTTTGGCAGTGTCAGTCTTCAGGCTGGTCACGATGGCATCCGAGTCAGGCAGACCGGCTCGTGCATCGTAATGGTCATCGGTTTCGACGATGACTGGCAGGTTTTCAGTGACATAGGGTAATTCGCCCTTGGCCTCATCCCATTGATACCGTGAGAGACGAGTGGGCTGAAGCCTGACATCGAATCGGCCATTGACGATCGCGTCGACACTGTCCTTGAGTTCATTGTCCAGCCAGCGCAGGCTTTGGGTTTTCAAGGCCTTGGCATAGTCGCTGGTGGTTTTCGAGATCAGATATCGCTCCATCAGCGCCTTGTCCTGGTCCTGCCCGGTGAAGGCGAACCAGCCGGCACGCCAGCGTTCGTTCACGGACAGTTCGATGTAATCGTCGATGTCGTCGACAGCCCGGACGGCGCCGTAGATTCTGGCACCGACAATCATGATGGCCGCCGCTGCGATACCCACCGGGCCGGCTGCCTGGAAACCTGCCAGTGCCGCGCAACCCAACGCGAGGGAGAGCGCGGCGCTGAATACACTCAATCCCCCGGTCACGTAGAGATCCTGCGCCTCTTTTCCCTGGGCCTTGGCGGCATCGTTGAAGGATTTGATCGCGGTGTAGATGTCAAAGGGCAGTGTCAGCGCACTGGCGATCAGGCCTGCCCCCCGGCACAGCCATTTGCCCATGCCGGTCTTGCCGAAGTGTTCGATGGCCATCGATCCCTGCCGGATCATGTGCTCGCCTGTCCTGCTCAAGGCGTACTCGAATCCCAGCGAGGTTATCTCCGCAATGCCGCCGCCGACATTGATCAGCACTTCCCCCATTTGGCCTTTCTTGAGAGCGTCGATGGCGCCGGTATACGCGCTGTACAGTCCGTAGGCCTGCAACCCCACCCCCATGCTGGTCATGCTGCGACTCTTGGCCTTGTCTACCCAGCTGGGCAAATGATCCGGCAGCGGGTCTCTGCGAATGTCCAGACGTTGTGTAGCTTTCAGCAGACTGTTGATCTTGTTCATCGCTGGCGCGGAATCGCCGGCGGCCATCTCGCGCATCAGCGCTGGGGCATCGGGTGAACGTTGCGTGACAATCTCATACAGCAGTGGCGCAACTTTCTGGCCTTCTTGCGTATTGACTGATTTGATGCGCTGCTCAACTTCGGCCGGATCGAACTCCAGTGCGTCGATGAATGTTTGATCGGGCTCGGGGAAATAGGAGTTGGCGGCTGTGATGACCTGCCCGTTAAGCCGTCCGCCCAAGGCTCTCAGTTCCTCGCGGGTAACGGTCATCTCACCGATACGCAGGGGGCCGAACAGGCTGTCTGTTTCATGCAGGCTGGGTGTGCGATCGATCGGAGAGGGAGTGTCGGTCTCATTGTTAGTTGATGAATTACTTAGGTCGGAAATAACAATTGCGGCTGTAGGATAAGTTTCCGAAGTTTTTTCGAACGGGATAGACAAGATCAATACTCTTCCATGAGGTAATGAGTATTCAATCTGTCATGCAATAAATTTTTGGCCAGGCTTAATGTTTTGCCAATTATATTTATGGTTGTCGGTTTATCGCGATGACGAATGTTGTCTTTTTTACTTGGAGCAAGCTTGGCGGTGACGTATTTGTCGAAACAGCAGCGTTTCAGTTCAGAAACAGGACTGATCGCCGCTTGCGGATTCGCCCCGAAGGAGAATCCGTCAAGCGTCGGATGCGGCTCAATAGGCGTATCGAAGCAGGGTGTGTGGCAGGTGTCGCAATACGAAGAAGCCAAATAGAGCGACCAGAGCTGGCAAAACCAGCCACCAGACTTTCTGCGGCATTGCACCAAGAGGTGCATGACGTTGACTGAGCCACAGGCCCGCTGCGCAGACACAGGCGGCGAGCATGGCGCCGGCCAGGACATCCGTTGGCCAGTGCGCGCCCAGATATACCCGTGACAGGGCAATTGCCAGCGCCGGTATGCAGCCGAGCAACAGCCAGGTGAGGCGTAGCCGTGGCGGTTGTCCGCGTCCGGCCAGCACGGCGAGCGCCAGGAACAGCGCGAACGAGCCCGAGGCGTGGCCGCTGGGCATGCTGTAACTGGTGAGTGGGTCAGTCAGCACTTCCGGGCGTACCCGGGCGAAAAACAGTTTGGTCCCGGTGTTGGCCAATGCCGTTACGAGCAGGGTGCCGCCGACGAAGATCGCGTGTCGCCACTGACGACACAGCAACAGCAGCGCTGTCAGCAGGGCACTGAACAACAGCATGTTGCGGAACTCACCGATCAGGGTGAAAACCACTGCCACTTCATCCAGCGCCGGCCTGCGGTGCTCCTGCACCAGGGTCATGACGCCCTGATCGAGGGCGGTCAGGTATGGAAAACCGATGAACAGGCCGATCAGGATCAACAAGCTCATGCTGCTGATCCAGACCGTCGCCCGCCGATGACGGCGCAGGCTGCTGTTGGCGCTCAGGCCGACCATCACCGCGATGCTGCCGGCGACAATCCCGGCCTGCAGCCAGAAGCCTTCCGGCAAGGGCAGGCGAATCGCCGCCCCGGTGGCCCAGCCCGGCAGCAGATAGGCGAGGCTCCAGCCGGCCGCCGCCAGCAGACTCACGGCGGCGAAGCGCGGGAAGGGCATGTCGCACATACCCGCGACCATCGGCAGCATCGGTCGCAACGGGCCGATGAAGCGGCCGACCAGCAGGCTGGCGATGCCGTAGCGTTGGAAGTAGGTTTCCGCGCCGGCCATCCACTCCGGGTGATGGCGCAATCCCGGCAAGCGCCGGATGTTCTGGTGGAAGTGGCGGCCGAGGAAATACGAAATCACATCACCGAGAATCCCGCCGAGGAAACCCAGCAACAGGGTTTCGCTCAACGACAGGGCGCCGCTGCCGGCCAGCACCGCCACGGCAAACAGCAATACCGTGCCGGGCACGATCAACCCGGCAATCGCCAGGCATTCCACGCAGGCCACGACAAACACTGCAGCGGCCAGCCACTGCGGATTGGCGGCCAGCCACCCGGTCACGCTATCGAGCCATGGGCCCATACAAACCACTCCATTTCATTGATGTCCCTGATCGGCGAGCCGCAGGGTGTGCGTTCACAGCAGAAAATAATCGCGACCTTCGACCTGACCCCGGCGCAGCGGGTTCCGCGTGCACCACTGGGCGTAAGCCGCATCGACGAAGCGATACATCAAGTGTTCGTCGCGGCCATGGGGAATGCCCAGGCGGGTGGTCTGAATTACGTGGGTCGGCGCAGGGCCGGTGTCTTCCACCAGCAGAATTTCGTGGTCGAAGCGCTTGGCATCCCACACCGGCACTTTCAGTCCCAGCGCCTTGCACAATAAGGTCTGTCCGGCACAGAGCTTCTGCGTGTGACGCGGGCGACCCTGAGCATCGGGATTGTTCAACAGCATCTGCGCCAGGCTGGCCGGGCCGCTGATCTCGTCGACCCACGGATAGGCCGATTTGATCAGCACCGCATTGCCCGGACCCTGCGCACTGAAGTTCAGCGAATCGCCGCCACGGGCGTAGTACATATAGATGTGGCCGCCGTCCAGAAACAAAGCCTTACGCTTTTCTGTGTAGCCGAGGGACGCGTGGCTGCCTTTTTCCTCGCGGTAATAGGCCTCGGTTTCGATGATTCGGGCACTGAGCCACAAGTCACCGACCCGATGGCGAATGACTTTGCCGAGCAGATCCTTGGCCAGCGTCTGGGCGTCACGGTCGAAAAAGGCGTCCGCAAGGCCGACAGGCTGGCGCGCGGAGGTGGCGCGAACGGTCAGGTTGGACATGGCAAACAGTGTTTATCCAGGCGGAGGAGGTCGTGATGATAACAATTCAAGGCTTAATCCCGGCTGAACGTCGGCAAATCGCCGTCCATTTCGACCATCCGCCCGTCACCGCTGTTAGTCCCGGGACGCGACAGCTATAATCTGCCGCTTTCCTCTTTGCCAAGACCCCAGCAGACCATGACTGAGTCCGTTCTTGACTACATGACCCGATTGGGTCGCGCCGCCCGCGAAGCTTCCCGCGTCATCGGCCGTGCCAGCACCGCGCAGAAAAACCGCGCCCTGCTGGCTGCCGCCAATGCCCTGGATGCCGCCCGCGCCGAGCTTGCGGCAGCCAATGAACAGGATCTGGCCGCCGGTCGCGCCAACGGTCTGGAACCGGCATTGCTGGAACGTCTGGAGCTGACCCCGGCACGCATCGACGGCATGATCGTCGGTCTGCGTCAGGTCGCAGCACTGCCGGATCCGGTCGGTGCGATCCGTGACATGAGCTTCCGTCCGTCGGGCATTCAGGTCGGCAAGATGCGTGTCCCGCTGGGCGTGATCGGGATCATCTACGAATCCCGTCCCAACGTGACCATTGATGCCGCCAGTCTGTGCCTGAAGTCCGGCAACGCGACGATCCTGCGCGGCGGTTCCGAAGCGATTCATTCCAACCGCGCGATTGCCGCTTGCATCCAGCGCGGTCTGGCCGAAGCCGAACTGCCGGCCGCCGTGGTGCAAGTGGTGGAAACCACCGACCGCGCCGCCGTTGGCGCGCTGATCACCATGCCCGAATACGTCGACGTGATCGTACCGCGCGGTGGCCGTGGCCTGATCGAGCGCATCAGCCGTGACGCCCGGGTGCCGGTGATCAAGCACCTGGACGGCATCTGCCACGTCTATGTCAGCGAACACGCCGACTTGCCGAAAGCCCAGCGCATTGCCTTCAATGCCAAGACCTATCGCTATGGCATTTGTGGTGCGATGGAGACCTTGCTGGTCGATCAACGTGTTGCGAAGGATTTCCTGCCGTCGATGGCCAAACAGTTCCGCGAAAAGGGCGTCGAGCTGCGGGGGTGTGAACGCACCCGGGCGATCATCGAAGCCGTAGCGGCGACCGAAGAAGACTGGAGCACCGAGTACCTGGCGCCGATCCTGTCGATCCGCGTGGTGGATGGTCTGGATCAGGCCATCGAACACATCAACCATTTCGGCTCCCACCACACCGACTCGATCGTCAGTGAAAACCTCGCCGACACCCGCCAGTTCGTGGCTCAGGTCGACTCGGCGTCGGTGATGATCAACACCCCGACCTGCTTCGCCGACGGATTCGAATACGGATTGGGTGCCGAGATCGGCATTTCTACTGATAAGCTGCACGCCCGTGGCCCGGTGGGCCTGGAAGGACTGACCTGCGAGAAGTACATCGTGGTCGGTGATGGCCAGTTGCGCGGCCAGGCGACGGTCTGACTTGTCCGACCTCGACCTGAAAGCGCCGAAACCCGGCAAGAGGTCCCGTCCCCGGCGCATTGGCGTACTGGGCGGGACGTTCGACCCGGTGCACGTCGGCCATTTGCGTGGCGCGCTGGAAGTCGCCGAAGCGCTGGGGCTCGATGAGCTGCGCATGATGCCCAGCGCCCGGCCGCCACACCGCGATACGCCGCAGGTGTCGGCGCAGGACCGGCTGGCAATGGTTGAATGTGCGGTGGCCGGTGTGCCGCCGCTGGTGGTGGACGCCCGCGAATTGCAGCGGGACAAACCGTCCTGGACCATCGATACCCTGGAGTCGCTGCGTGCCGAAATGGCCGCCGAGACCCAGGTTTTTCTGCTTCTGGGCTGGGACGCGTTTTGCGGCCTGCCCACTTGGCACCGCTGGGAAGAGTTGCTCCAGCATTGCCACATCCTGGTGCTACAGCGCCCGGACGCCGACAGCGAACCGCCGGATGCCTTGCGCAACCTGCTGGCAGCGCGTTCGGTGAGCGACCCGCTGGCCCTGAAGGGGCCGAGCGGACAGATTGCATTCGTCTGGCAGACACCGCTCGCGGTTTCCGCCACCCAGATCCGTCAACTGCTGGCCAGCGGTAAGTCGGTACGTTTCCTGGTGCCCGACGCGGTCCTGGCCTACATCGATGCGCACGGTCTGTACCGTGCGTCGAACTGAACAAGGCGTGCTTCACTGATACGAATCCACGTGTCGCCAAGCCGCCGAAAATATGAGCAAAACGAGTTTTATATGACTGACAAAGACCAAACCAAAGTAAAGCGCAAAGGCACATTCAAGAGCGCCCCGCTGCCAGAACCGGTCAACACCAACGAACCGCTGAAGGGCGACGAACTGGTCAAGGTGGCCGTTGCAGCCCTGGAAGACGTCAAGGCCCAGGACATCCAGATCATTGATGTGCGCGACAAGCAGAGCATCACCGACTACATGATCATCGCCACCGGTACCTCCAACCGCCAGATCAACGCGATGCTGGACAAGGTTCGCGAAGAAGTGAAAAAGCAGGGCGCCAGGCCGCTGGGCGAAGAAGGCAAGGGCGACAGCGACTGGGTGCTGCTGGACCTGGACCTGGTGATCGTGCACATGATGACTGCCTCGGCACGTCAGTTCTACGACCTGGAACGCCTGTGGGCCGGTGCCGAGCAGAGCCGTGCGGCGGACGCCAAGCACCACAGCCCGGAAAACACCCACGAGCATTTCACCAAGCTCAACAAAGACCAGCTGTAAGGGATTGCTGTGCGACTGCGACTGATCGCCGTCGGTTCACGCATGCCCAAGTGGGTGGAAGAAGGCTGGCATGAGTATGCCAAGCGTCTTCCATCCGAGCTGGCGCTGGAACTGGTGGAAATTCCGCTCAATACCCGTGGCAAGAACGCCGACGTGGCCCGCTTCATCCGTCAGGAAGGCGAAGCCATGCTGGCCAAGGTCGGGCAGAACGAGCGGATCGTCACCCTCGAGGTTCATGGCAAGCCGTGGAGCACCGAGCAACTGGCGGTCGAACTCGATCGCTGGCGCCTGGACTCGCGCACGGTCAATTTCATGGTCGGTGGCCCGGAAGGGTTGGCACCGGAAGTCTGTGCCCGCGCGGATCAGCGCTGGTCGTTGTCGCCGCTGACGCTGCCGCACCCGCTGGTGCGCATCCTCATCGGCGAGCAGTTGTATCGTGCCTGGACCGTGCTGTCCGGCCACCCTTACCACAAGTAATCCGCCCTCATGTCTCAGCCGATCCGCATCAAGGACCACGAAAAAGACGCCCGTCTGGTGCGTGGTCGCGTCGTGTTCGGCGCAATTGCGGTGGTGGCGCTGATCTGCGTGCTGATTGCGCGCCTGTATTACCTGCAGGTGATTCAGTACGAATATCACTCGACCCTGTCGGAAAACAACCGGGTTCACGTTCAGCCGATCCCGCCGACCCGTGGCCTGATTTTCGACCGCAACGGCGTGGTGGTGGCGGACAACCGTCCGAGCTTCAGCCTGAGCATGACCCGCGAGCGCTCCGGCGACTGGCAGCAGGTGCTCGACGTGATCGTCGAGGTCTTGCAGCTGACGCCTGAAGACCGGGTGATCTTCGAGAAACGCATGCGCCAGGGCCGCCGGCCGTTCGAGCCGGTGCCGATCCTGTTCGAACTGACCGAAGAGCAGATCGCCCGGATCGCGGTGAACCAGTTCCGTCTGCCGGGCGTCGAGGTGGTCGCGCAGTTGGTGCGTCACTACCCGCAGGGCGCGCATTTCGCGCACTCGGTGGGTTACATGGGGCGGATCAACGAGAAAGAGCTGAAGACCCTCGATCCGGTCAACTACAGCGGCACCCACCACATCGGCAAGACCGGCATCGAGCGCTTTTACGAAGCCGAGCTGCACGGCCAGGTGGGTTACGAAGAGGTCGAGACCAACGCCCGTGGGCGCGTCCTGCGCGTGCTCAAACGGACCGATCCGGTGCCGGGCAAGGACATTGTCCTGAGCCTCGACATCAAATTGCAGGAAGCTGCCGAGGCCGCGCTGGGCGGTCGGCGTGGCGCGGTGGTGGCGCTCGATCCGAAAACCGGCGAAGTGCTGGCGATGGTCAGTCAGCCGAGCTTCGACCCGAACCTGTTCGTCACCGGCATCAGCTTCAAGGCTTACGCCGAGCTGCGTGATTCCATCGACCGGCCGCTGTTCAACCGTGTATTGCGCGGTCTGTACCCGCCGGGCTCGACGATCAAGCCGGCGGTGGCGATTGCCGGTCTCGATGCGGGCGTGGTGACGGCGTCGAGCCGGGTGTTCGACCCCGGTTACTACATGCTGCCCAACTACGATCACAAGTACCGCAACTGGAACCGCACCGGGGACGGCTTCGTCGACCTCGATACGGCGATCATGCGGTCCAACGACACCTACTTCTATGATCTGGCGCACAAGCTGGGCATCGATCGGTTGTCGGCCTATATGAACAAGTTCGGCATCGGCCAGAAGGTCTCGCTGGACATGTTCGAAGAGTCCCCCGGCCTGATGCCGTCCCGCGAGTGGAAACGCGCGACCCGGCGTCAGGCGTGGTTCCCCGGCGAAACCCTGATTCTCGGGATCGGCCAGGGCTACATGCAATCGACCCCGCTGCAACTGGCCCAGGCCACGGCGCTGGTGGCCAACAAGGGTGTGTGGAACCGCCCGCACCTCGCCAGGACCATCGAAGGCGAGAAGCCCAAGGATGAAAATCCGATGCCGGACATCATCCTTCGCGATCCGTCGGACTGGAACAAGGTCAACCACGGCATGCAGCAGGTGATGCACGGTGCCCGTGGCACCGCGCGCAAGGCCTCGATCGGCGCGCAATACCGGATCGCCGGCAAGTCGGGTACGGCACAGGTCGTGGCGATCAAGCAAGGCGAGAAGTACGACCGCTCCAAGGTTCAGGAGCGCCACCGTGACCATGCCCTGTTCGTCGGTTTCGCGCCGGCGGATGACCCGAAAATCGTGGTGTCAGTGATGGTCGAGAACGGTGAGTCCGGTTCCGGCGTCGCGGCACCGGTGGTGCGCCAGGTCATGGATGCCTGGCTGCTGGATCAGGACGGACGGTTGAAGGCCGAATACGCCAGCCCTATCAGTGCGGAGGCTACGGCCCGTGATGAATAATTTCGATCGCATGCTCTCCAGCGAGGATGTGATGCGTCGCCGGGCGACGCTGCTGCAACGTTTGCATATCGACGGCCCGTTGCTGGTGCTGTTGTTGATCCTGGCCGCCGGCAGCCTGTTCGTACTGTATTCGGCCAGCGGCAAGAGCTGGGACCTGTTGGCCAAACAGGCCACGTCGTTCGGTATCGGCCTGGTGTCGATGATCGTCATCGCCCAGTTCGAGCCAAGGTTCATGGCGCGCTGGGTGCCGCTCGGCTACGTGATCGGGGTGGTACTGCTGATGGTGGTGGACATCATGGGCCACAACGCCATGGGCGCGACCCGCTGGATCAACATCCCCGGGGTGATCCGCTTCCAGCCCTCGGAATTCATGAAGATCCTGATGCCGGCGACCATCGCCTGGTACCTGTCCAAGCGCACGCTGCCGCCGCAGCTCAAGCACGTCGGCATCAGTCTGCTGCTGATCGGCGTGCCGTTCGCCCTGATCGTGCGTCAGCCGGATCTGGGCACTTCGCTGCTGATTCTGGCCGGTGGCGCCTTCGTCTTGTTCATGGGCGGGCTGCGCTGGCGCTGGATTCTCAGCGTACTGGCGGCGGCGATTCCGGTGTCGGTTGCGATGTGGTTCTTCATCATGCACGACTACCAGAAGCAGCGGATCCTGACGTTCCTCGACCCGGAAAGCGATCCGCTGGGTACCGGCTGGAACATCATTCAGTCGAAAGCCGCCATCGGTTCCGGCGGCGTGTTCGGCAAGGGCTGGCTGCTGGGCACCCAGTCGCACCTGGACTTCCTGCCGGAAAGCCACACCGACTTCATCATCGCGGTACTCGGCGAAGAATTCGGCCTGGTGGGCATTTGCGCGCTGTTGCTGATCTATCTGTTGCTGATCGGTCGCGGCCTGGTGATTACCGCCCAGGCGCAGACGCTGTTCGGCAAATTGCTGGCCGGCGCTCTGACCATGACGTTTTTTGTTTACGTTTTCGTCAACATCGGTATGGTCAGTGGCCTGTTGCCGGTGGTGGGGGTGCCGTTGCCGTTCATTAGCTACGGCGGAACTTCGCTGGTGACGCTGCTGTCAGCGTTTGGGGTTTTGATGTCGATCCATACCCATCGCAAGTGGATCGCACAGGTTTGAATAAGGTGAAGAGTTCAATGCAAGTAATGCGTGACTGGGCGACACGATACGCACCGTGGCTCGGCCTGGTAGGCATCCTTGGCAGCGCGCAGGAAGCGTTGGCCGGCGATTACGAAGGCTCGCCCCAGGTGGCCGAATTCGTCGGTGAAATGACCCGCGACTACGGTTTTGCCGGCGAACAGCTGATGGCCGTGTTCCGCGAAGCCCAGCGCAAGCAGGCGATTCTCGACGCCATTTCCAAACCCGCCGAACGGGTCAAGCAGTGGAAAGAATACCGGCCGATGTTCATCACCGACGCGCGCATCGCCCGCGGTGTGGACTTCTGGCGCCAGCACGAGGCCACCCTGGCCCGCGCCGAGCAGGAATACGGTGTTCCAGCCCAGGTGATCGTGTCGATCATCGGCGTTGAGACCTTTTTCGGACGTAATACCGGCAATTACCGGGTGATCGATGCCTTGTCCACGCTGGGTTTCGACTATCCTCCCCGTGCCGAATTTTTCCGCAAGGAGCTTCGTGAGTTCCTGCTGCTGGCCCGGGAAGAGCAGGTCGACCCGCTGACCCTCAAGGGTTCCTATGCCGGGGCGATGGGTTTGCCGCAGTTCATGCCGAGCAGCTTTCGCGCCTACGCGGTGGATTTCGACGGCGACGGCCACATCAATATCTGGAACAACCCGGATGATGCGATCGGCAGCGTCGCCAGCTATTTCAAGCGTCACGGCTGGGTCGCCGGTGAGCCGGTAGTCAGCCGCGCGGATGTCCGTGGCGAGCAGGTGGATGAAGGCCTGACCACTGGCATCGAACCGACGAAAACCGTCGGGGAGTTGCGAGCGCTGGGCTGGTCGAGTCATGATGCGCTGCGCGATGACATGCCGGTCACCGCATTCCGCCTGGAAGGCGACAACGGCCCGGAATACTGGATGGGCTTGAAGAATTTCTACGCAATCACGCGTTATAACCGCAGCGTGATGTACGCCATGGCCGTACATCAACTGTCTGAACAGCTGGTACAAGCACGGGGCGTCAAGTAATGCGGGCATTGCCTATCAATAAACCCCTGAAGCTGGTGGCTTTCGCTGCGTTGGCGGTGCTGGTCGCCAGTTGCTCGACCAGCCGTTCGCCGAGCCAGAAGCCGACCACCGCCGTACGTTCGCAGCCGGGCCTGGACATCAACCGGGCCCACAAGGATGGCGCGCCGTGGTGGGATGTCGATGTGTCGCGTATCCCGGACGCCACGCCGACCCTGCACACCGGCCCGTACAAGGCCAACCCGTACACCGTGCTGGGCAAGACCTACTTCCCGTTGCAGGAATCCAAGACTTACGTGGCCTCCGGCACTGCGTCCTGGTACGGCACCAAGTTCCACGGTCAGAACACCGCCAACGGCGAGGTCTACGATCTGTACGGCATGAGTGCCGCCCACAAGACATTACCGCTGCCGAGTTACGTTCGGGTGACCAACCTGGACAACAACAAGAGCGTGATCCTGCGGGTCAATGACCGCGGGCCGTTCTACTCGGACCGGATCATTGACCTGTCCTACGCCGCCGCCAAGAAACTCGGTTATGCCGAAATCGGCACCGCGCGGGTCAAGGTCGAAGGCATCGACCCGCAGCAATGGTGGGCCGCCAAGGGCCGTCCGGCGCCTTTGATGCTCAACGAGCCGCAAGTCGCGCAGAATAGCGCCCCGGTGATCACGGCCTCGGCCGGCACCGTCGAGCAATGGACTCCGCCGCCGCAGCAGCACGCCGCGGCCGTCGTGCCAGTCCAGCTCGATGCAAAAAAAAACGCTTCTGCACCAGCGTCTGGCCAGTATCTGCAGGTGGGCGCGTTCGCCAACCCGGACGCTGCAGAACTCCTGAGGTCGAAGCTCAGCGGGATGGTGAGCGCTCCGGTGTTCATCAGCTCGATCGTGCGCAATCAGCAGACCCTGCACCGGGTTCGCCTGGGACCGATCGGTTCGCCGGGTGAAATTGCCCAGGTACAGAACAGCGTGCGCCTGGCCAACCTCGGTTCGCCAAGTGTGGTCACCGAGTAAACGTAGGACTTGATTGACGGTTCACCAGCGATTGGGGGGTGAACCAGGTTGTTGGCTCGTCGAAGAACAAAAGCCCGGCAAGGGTGACTGGAGTGAGCAACTGAACACGCGATGCTCGTAGGGTTTGCTCGAAAGCTCGCCGAGCGGCGATCAGGCAAGGCAAAAACAGGTGAGGAAGCGGAGTGTAGGGGACCTACATGAGCATTCCGAATCTGTTTTTAACGCAGCATGATCGTCGCGCAGGCAGGTTTCGGGCAAAGCCTGAAAGACATCTGATTAAATTTTGTCCGCTAGGACAGTTTCCATTAGCGATTTCGAGAGACGGATGAACATCACCACCTTTGCCAAACGCCTGTGTCTGCTAGTCCCGCTGCTCCTCTCGCCAGCCGCCTTCGCGGCCGAGATGATGCCGTCGCCACCACAACTGGCCGCCAAATCCTACGTGCTCATGGATGCCAACAGCGGCAACGTGCTGGTGGAGAACAACGGTGACCAGCGTCTGCCGCCGGCCAGCCTGACCAAGCTGATGACCGCGTACATCGCCACGCTGGAAATCCGTCGCGGCCAGATCGGTGAAAACGACCCGGTGACCGTCAGCGAAAACGCCTGGCGCACCGGCGGTTCGCGGATGTTCATCAAGGTCGGCTCGCAGGTCACTGTCAGCGACCTGCTGCACGGCATCATCATCCAGTCCGGCAACGACGCCAGCGTCGCGGTGGCTGAACACATCGCCGGCAGCGAAGACGCCTTCGCCGACCTGATGAACAAGACCGTCGCCGATCTGGGCATGACCAATACCCACTTCATGAACCCGACCGGTCTGCCGAACCCCGAGCACTACTCGTCGGCTCACGACATGGCGATCCTGGCGCGCGCGATCATCCACGAAGACCCGGCTCACTACGCGATCTACTCGCAGAAAGAATTCTTCTGGAACGGCATCAAACAGCCTAACCGCAACCTGCTGCTGTGGCGCGACAAGACCGTCGACGGTCTGAAAACCGGTCACACCGACGAAGCCGGCTACTGCATGGTGTCCTCGGCCGTACGTGACGGCATGCGCCTGATCGCCGTGGTGTTCGGCACCAACAGTGAAGTGGCTCGTGCCGCCGAGACCCAGAAGCTGCTGACCTACGGTTTCCGCTTCTTCGAAACCCAGACCTTCTACCAGAAGGGCACCGAACTGGCTCAGGCCCCGGTGTGGAAAGGCACTACCAGCCAGGTCAAGGCCGGTCTGGCTCAGGACCTGACCATGACCCTGCCGAAAGGCCAGCTGAAGAAGCTCGCTGCCAGCATGACCATGAACCCGCAACTGACCGCGCCAATCGCCAAGGGCGACGTGATCGGTAAAGTCGAAGTGAAACTGGACGACAAGGTGGTGCACAGCGCCGACCTGATCGCCCTGGACGCTGTCGAGGAGGGTGGTATCTTCCGCCGCATGTGGGATAGCATCCGTCTATTCTTCTACGGCTTGTTCAACTGATTTGAGTTGACCTGCATGGCCCCGTTCCGATCCGGAGCGGGGCCTTGTTCGTTACCGGGCTTACGCTTACGAGGCCGTTACGCCATGACCGATACCGAAGTAAAGGCGCCAAAGATCGAATTTCCCCAGGTTGATTATCCGGTTAAGGTGATCAGCGATACGGGCGTCGGCAACAAAGACAAGATCATCGACATCGTCAAGAAACACGCCAGGATCAACGATGAGCGTGTCGACGAGCGTCAAAGCAGCAACGGCAAGTACACCACCATCCAGTTGCACATCGTCGCGACCGATCAGGATCAGCTGTACAACATCAACAGCGAACTGCGGGCTACCGGTTTCGTGCACATGGTGCTGTGATGCCCGGCACGCTGGGCTTTCGCGAGCTTGGCCAGATGGCTTACGAGCCGGTCTGGCAGGCCATGCAGCGTTTTACCAACGAGCGTGGCACCACGGCCCCGGACGAAATCTGGCTGGTGGAACACCCGCCGGTGTTCACCCAGGGTCAGGCCGGCAAGGCCGAGCACCTGTTGCTGCCGGGAGACATTCCGGTGGTGCAGGTCGACCGCGGCGGTCAGGTGACCTACCATGGACCAGGCCAACTGGTAGCCTATCTGCTGCTGGATGTGCGCCGACTCGGTTTCGGCGTGCGCGATCTGGTCAGCCGCATGGAGCGCTGCCTGATCGAACTGCTGGCCAGCTACGGCGTGACCGCCGTGGCCAAGCCGGATGCTCCCGGCGTCTACGTCGACGGAGCGAAGATCGCTTCTCTGGGTTTGCGGATTCGCCACGGTTGTTCCTTTCATGGCCTGGCCCTGAACGTGGACATGAACCTGGAACCGTTTCGACGGATTAATCCCTGCGGCTACGCCGGGCTGGCGATGACCCAGCTGAGCGAGCACGCAGGATCGATTGAATTTGCCGAGGTAAGTGCCCGGCTGCGCGCGCAGCTCGTCAAACACCTCGACTATGCTGAGCAGACGACCCTGACGGGCGGAATCGACTGATATGACTACTGATGCAGTGCAAACCATGATCCCGACGCTCGACGTGACCGAGCGCCCGGCCCCGCGTCCCAAGGTTGAAGCCGGCGTCAAGCTGCGCGGCGCCGAGAAGGTTGCACGCATCCCGGTGAAGATCATTCCGACCACCGAACTGCCGAAGAAACCCGACTGGATCCGCGTGCGCATCCCGGTTTCGCCGGAAGTCGACCGCATCAAGAGCCTGCTGCGCAAACACAAGCTGCACAGCGTCTGCGAAGAGGCCTCCTGCCCGAACCTGGGCGAGTGCTTCTCCGGCGGCACCGCGACCTTCATGATCATGGGTGACATCTGCACCCGTCGCTGCCCGTTCTGTGACGTTGGCCACGGCCGTCCGAAGCCACTGGACGTCAACGAGCCGGAAAGCCTGGCCATCGCCATCGCCGACCTGAAACTCAAGTACGTGGTGATCACCTCGGTTGACCGTGATGACCTGCGTGACGGCGGTGCCCAGCACTTTGCCGACTGCATCCGCGAAATCCGCAAACTGTCACCGAACGTACAGCTTGAGACCCTGGTTCCGGACTACCGTGGCCGCATGGACATCGCCCTGGAAATCACCGCCGCCGAGCCGCCGGATGTGTTCAACCACAACCTGGAAACCGTACCGCGCCTGTACAAGGCTGCGCGTCCGGGTTCGGACTACCAGTGGTCGCTGACCCTGCTGCAACGCTTCAAGCAGATGATGCCGCACATCCCGACCAAATCCGGCCTGATGCTCGGCTTGGGCGAGACCGACGACGAAGTCATCGAAGTCATGAAGCGCATGCGCGAACACGACATCGACATGCTGACCCTGGGCCAGTATCTGCAACCGTCCCGCAGCCACTTGCCGGTGCAGCGTTTCGTGCACCCGGACACCTTCGCCTGGTTCGCCGAGGAAGGTTACAAGATGGGCTTCAAGAACGTCGCGTCCGGCCCGTTGGTGCGTTCTTCGTACCACGCTGACGAGCAAGCGAAACTGGTCAAGGCCGAGCTGCTCGGTTCCTGATTAAGCGCTGAATGAAAGAATGCCCGCCGGGGTTTATCGCCCGGCGGGCATTTTTTTGCCCGGCCTACACGCGTTACTGACTTTTCCTGCAATCTGCGGCGCAGCCGAGCCTCTTCTGTTTGTCGCCGTTCCTGACTACTGTGTGAGCATGACTTCACACAGGGAGATCCATGGATGACCGTTCGACCGACCCACACCCTTTTTCCGCACAAGTCTGTGCCCGCACTGCCGTCGGAAGGGCTGATCGGCGTCATTGCGCCCGCCGGCCCCGGCACGCTGGATACCGAAAAGGCCGTTCAGTGGATGCGCGCCCGGGGTTACGGCTTACGGGTGTTCCCGGGCGTCTATGAAAAGGACGGTTATCTGGCCGGCAGCGACGAGGTGCGGCTCAACGATCTGCACGCGGCGTTCGCTGACGAAGAGGTCGATGCGATCATTTGCCTGCGCGGTGGTTACGGCACGCCAAGGTTGCTGGATCGGATCGATTACGACCTGCTGAGCCGTCATGCCAAGCCCTTCGTCGGTTACAGCGACATCACCGCACTGCACCTGGCCATCAGTCGCTACGCCGGGTTCGTGACCTTTCATGGGCCGTTGTTGAATGCCGATCTGCTGGGGGACAAGGAACCGCCGACGGTGACCTCGTTCTTCGCCATGCTGCGCGGTCAGTTGAAGGCCGGCAGTGTACTGAGTCATCCAGCGGCTTATCCGTTGACCACCGTGGAGCCCGGCATTGCCCACGGGCGTTTGCAGGGCGGTAATCTGGCAATGATCGCCTCGACTCTTGGCACGCCTTACGAAATCGATGTCGAAGGGGTGATTCTGCTCATCGAGGACATCAACGAGCCGCTGTACCGGATCGACCGCTTGCTGACCCAGATGCGTCTGGCGGGCAAGTTGGCCAGATTGCGCGGCGTGTTGGTCGGGGATATTGCGGGGGTGGATGTCGATGCGCTGAATCGCCTGCTCAAGCAGACCTTCGAACCGCTGCGGATTCCGGTGCTGTCAGGATGGCGTAGCGGGCACTGTAATCCGAACCTGACGCTGCCGTTGGGGGCGCTGGTTCGACTGGACGCAGGGAAGAAGGAGTTGATGCTGGAACAGGATGTGGTGATTCGCTGATCGAGCCGCAAAAAAAGACCGCCGCCTGAAGAGGCGGCGGTCTTTTTGTTTTTACTGGTTGCGCAGGCTTTCCAGCAGCTTGTGCGTCGGATAACCATCCGCCGGCCAGCCAAATGACTGCTGCGCAGCGCGAATCGCCTTGCGCGTATTGGCACCGATGATCCCGTCGGCGGTGCCTGCGTCGTAGTTTCGCGCGGTCAGCAGGTTTTGCAGTTCGATCCGCTCGGTGCGGCTCAACGGCAGGTCGTCTTTTGGCCAGGTGCCATTGATGAGGCCGGCGCCGTTGAAGCGCTCGGACAACAGGCTGACGGCCAGTGCGTAGGACGACGAATTGTTGTACTTGAGGATCGCCCGGAAGTTATCGAGGATCAGGAACGCCGGGCCACGGTAGCCAGCCGGCAGCAGCAGGGCGGCGGACAGTTGCTCGGAGCCGGCCGGCACCTGGCCGCCGTTCGGCAGGATCACGCCCAGTTGCCGCCATTCAGCGACGCTCTTGCGAATCGCGCCATCGGCCAGGGTGTAGTTGAAACTGCTCGGCAGTTGCACTTCGAAGCCCCACGGCTGGCCACGCTGCCAGCCGGAGCTTTGCAGGTAATGCGCGGTGGAGGCCAATGCGTCAGCCGGGCTGCCCCAGATGTCGCGGCGACCGTCACCGTCGAAATCCACGGCGTGGGTGTTGTAGGTGGTCGGGATGAACTGGGTCTGGCCCATGGCGCCGGCCCAGGAACCGAGCATTTTCTCCGGGGTGATGTCGCCCTGTTGCAGGATCTGCAGCGCCGCAATCAGCTGCGCATGGGCAAAGCCCGGACGGCGACCTTCATAGGCCAGGGTCGCCAGCGAGTTGATCACCGACTTGCTGCCCTGGAACTGGCCGAAGTTGCTTTCCATCCCCCACACCGACACCAGCGCCTGGCGATCGACGCCATAACGCTGCTCGATGCTTTGCAGAATGTCGGCGTACTGGCTGATCAGTGCCTGGCCTTTGCGCACGCGCAACGGCGACAGTGCGCCATCCAGGTATTCCCAGACCGGCCGGGCGAATTCCGGCTGGCTGCGGTCGGCGCGAATTACGCTGGCATCGAAGCTGACATTGGCGAATGCGCGGTCGAACAGGTCGGCACGAATGCCGGCGGCCAGAGCGTCCTTGCGGAAACCAGCCTGCCATTCGGCAAAGGTCTGGGTCGGTTGCAGGTCGAGATCGTCACCGGACGGCACTACCGGCGGGATGACCGCTGGGGCTGTGGCAACGGGGACGGTCTGAAGCGGTTGAGCGTCAGCGGCGGTGGGTTTTTCCGCGCAAGCGACGAGCAATACGAAGCTGGAGGCAGCGATCAGTTGGCGAAAGGGCCAACGACGGGAAAGACTGAGGGGCATGCACGGGTCCAGGGAATACGAATCAGGTGCAGACCTTAACATGAGGAAGGGGTGCTGCGCTTCAAGCGGCCAGAAAGTAAGAAGCCTCCCAGCTGTCAGACTGGAAGGCTTCGCGGCGGTAGCTGCCTTTACCCTTGGTTGGTCGTTCCTGGCGGCTGCGGAACAGGGGTTGGGCGACGATGGATTTGGCCTTGTTGTGGCCATGTTTCGATGGCTTTTTACTCATGATGATTCTCTCGATTGAGTGAGGTTTTGCGCGGCAGATAATCTGCCGATCCAGAGCGTCTGTCTATAGGACCGACGGTGGGATGTTCTGTAGGAAATGGACTCGGTAAAAAAAACGGGATCACAGCGCGCGATCCCGGATTTCATTCGGCAGGCAACGTCAGGCGCTGACCGGCCATCAGCAACGCCAGTCGGCTCAGGCTCATCCACGGTGAGCCGGCTGCCTGGCCCTTGATCTGCGCATCGATGCGCTGGGCTTCGAGCAGCAACTGCGCCCAGCGTTGCGCCGAGTAGCGTTGCAAGGCCTTGCTCATCAGCGGTTTGCGCTTGTCCCAGACCGGCGGCTTGGCCTGACTGAAGCATTTGTCCAGCGGTGTGCCCTGGCTGTATTGCAACGAGATGTTGGCCAGCAGCCGTAACTCCCGAGCCAGGGCCCAGAGGATCACCGGCGGCTCGACCCCTTCACCGCGCAGCCCTTCGAGCATGCGCAGGGCGTGGGCCGGTTCGCCGTTGAGCACTGCATCGGTCAGGCCGAACACGTCGAAGCGCGCACTGTCGGCCACGGCCGCCTGTACGGTTTCGATGGTGATCTGCCCGCCCTCGGCCATCAGCTTGAGCTTTTCGATCTCTTGCGCAGCGGCGAGCAGGTTGCCTTCGACCCGCGCGGCAATCAGTTCGACTGCGTCCTGACTGGCCGACAAGCCGGCCTGGGACAGGCGCTGACGAATCCAGCTCGGCAGCTGGTTGGCGTCCACCGGCCAGATCTGCACGAACTGGGTCTGCTGACCTTCGACCAGCGCCTTGCCCCACTTGGTTTTCTGCGCGCTACCGTCCAGCTTCGGCAGGCTGATCAACAGCACCGTGTCTTCAGCCGGGCGCGAGCAGTATTCGATGAGTGCGGCAGCGCCCTTGTCACCGGGCTTGCCCGAAGGCAGGCGCAGTTCCAGCAGGCGTTTTTCGGCGAACAGCGACATGCTGGCGCCGGCCTGCAGCAACGTCCCCCAATCGAAATTGGCGTCGGCGGCAAAGACCTGGCGTTCATCGAATCCTTGCTGGCGGGCAGCGGAGCGAATGGCGTCGGCGGCTTCCTGACACAGCAGCGGGTCATCGCCGCTGATGATGTAGACCGGCGCAAGAGCGCCTTGCAGGTGTTTGCCGAGTTGGGCGGGAGCGAGCTTCATAAGAGAGGGCGAACGGGGCGCCTGAGCGCCCCGAACGTCTTACTGCTGCGGCAGTTCGAGCGGCGACTGACGCGGGGTTTCCGCTTCAGCCTTCTGTGCCGCTTCGAGGGCGTCGGCCTCTGCCTTGGCACGGGCATTGGCGGTTTGCTGCAGAGCGTCCAGCTGTGCCGGCGTCAGCTGTTGCAGACGCAGCATCATGCGCTGTACCAGCTCGCGGCGGGTTTCACGGCGTGCATCGTTGGCTTCCTGGTCGGAACCCACCAGGTTGTTGCCGTCGTGGATGAACACTTTCTGCACTTCAAGCTTGTCGCTTTTGAGCAACAGGTCCTTTTCGCCGCGGATATCGTAGGTCAGCACGGTGCTCACCTGATATTCGCCAGTACGACCGGCGCCCGCGTAGCTGAGGATGCGCTGGCTTTCCTGCTCATCGGACAGGTAAAGCTTGTACGGCGCACCGGAAACGACCTTGACGCCGCTGGCCTCCAGCACCTGACGCAGTTGCGTCACGGTTTCGCCGTAGGCGTTGCGGGCGCTCAGATCGAGCTCCTTGATCGACAGTTCGTTGGTGCCGGTACCACGCAGCTGGAAACCGCAGGCGCTCAACAGGACGGCGAGGCCCATCACCAGCAGATTGCGTTTGATCATTGTGTTGCTCCCCTTGAAACCATGTGGGCCGACTCTGTGGCCCGAAAGGTTTTACTGGGCGTCAGGCACACCTGACGCCCGATCCAATTAGCTGGCGACGATATTGACCAGTTTCCCGGGCACTACGATCACTTTGCGAATCGTCAGGCCGTCAACGAAACGCAGTACGTTCTCGTTGGCACGGGCTGCCGCTTCGACTTCTTCACGGGTGGCGGCGGCCGGCATTTCGATCTGGCCACGCAGCTTGCCGTTGACCTGGATCACCAGGGTCAGGCTGTCCTGAACGAGTGCGCTTTCATCCACCACTGGCCAGCCGGCGTCGATCACAGGGTCGGCGTGGCCCAGTTGATTCCACAGTTCGTGGCAAATGTGCGGGGTGATCGGAGCCAGCAACAGCGTAACGGCTTCCAGACCTTCCTGAACCAGCGCGCGATCCTGTTCGGTGGATTGTGCTGCTTTTTCCAGCACGTTCATCAGCGTCATCACCTGGGCGATGGCGGTGTTGAATTTGTGGTTCTGGCCAACATCGTGGCTGGCCTGCTTGATGGCCTGGTGAATCGCGCGACGAACGGCTTTCTGCTCGTCGTTCAGGCCGGCGATGTCCAGTTTGCCCGGCAGGCCCTGAGTGACGTGGGCCTGAGCCAGACGCCAGACGCGCTTGAGGAAGCGGTGCGAACCTTCAACGCCGGAGTCGGACCACGCGGCGCTCATGTCGGGCGGCGAGGCGAACATCATGAACAGGCGGCAGGTGTCCGCGCCGAACTGGTCGATCATCGATTGAGGGTCGACGCCGTTGTTCTTCGACTTGGCCATTTTCTCGGTGCCGCCGATTTCCACCGGCAGACCGTCGGTTTTCAGTCTGGCGCTGGTGACGTTGCCCTTGCCGTCGCGTTCGAGATCGACGTCCGCCGGGTTGAACCAGGTGTAGGCGCCGTTGGCTTCGCGGCGATAGTAAGTCTCGGCAATCACCATGCCTTGAGTCAGCAGGTTCTTGAACGGCTCGTTGGAGCTCACGAGGCCTTCGTCGCGCATCAGCTTGTGGAAGAAACGCGCGTAGAGCAGGTGAAGAATGGCGTGTTCAATGCCGCCGATGTACTGATCCACCGGCAGCCAGTGGTCGGCCGCGGATTTTTCCACCAGACCGCCTTCGAAGTGCGGCGAGGCATAACGGGCGTAGTACCAGGACGACTCGACAAAGGTGTCCATGGTGTCGGTTTCACGCTTGGCAGGCTGGCCGCATTTCGGGCAGCTGCACTCGTAGAACTCGGGCATGCGCGCCAGCGGCGAACCGGCGCCGTCCGGCACCACGTCTTCCGGCAGGACGACAGGCAATTGATCTTCCGGCACCGGCACGTCACCGCAGGCATCGCAGTGGATGATCGGGATCGGGCAGCCCCAGTAGCGCTGGCGGCTGATGCCCCAGTCGCGCAGGCGGAACTGGGTGCGCGAGGCGCCCAACTCTTTCTTGATCAGGGCGACTTCCATGGCGTCGAACGCGCCAGCGAAGTCCAGGCCGTCGAACTCGCCGGAGTTGATCAGCGTGCCGTGCTCGCCGTAGGCGTCTTGCCATGGCGCCGGGTTGGTTTCACCGGAGCTGGTGCGAACCACCGATTTGACCGGCAGGTTGTACTTGTGGGCGAACTCGAAGTCGCGCTCGTCGTGCGCCGGCACAGCCATGACCGCGCCGTCGCCGTAGTGCATCAGTACATAGTTGGCGACCCACACCGGCAGTTTTTCGCCGGTCAGCGGGTGCTCGACGAACAGCCCGGTCGGCAGGCCTTTCTTCTCTTGAGTGGCGACGTCGGCTTCGGCGACGCTGCCGCCCTTGCATTCGGCGATGAACGCTTGCAGCTCAGGGTTGTTCTTCGCGGCGAGAGCGGCCAGGTGGTGCTCGGCAGCCACGGCGACATAAGTCGCGCCCATCAAGGTGTCCGGACGGGTGGTGAAGACTTTCAGGGTGCCGGTTTCGCCGATCGAGTCAACGTTGTACGGGAACTGCACTTCCATCCCGCGCGACTTGCCGATCCAGTTGCGCTGCATGGTCTTGACCTGCTCGGGCCAGCCGGTCAGTTCGTCGAGGCTCTCCAGCAGCTCATCCGCGTAGGCGGTGATCTTGAAGTAGTACATCGGAATTTCGCGCTTTTCGATCAGCGCGCCGGAACGCCAGCCGCGACCGTCGATCACCTGTTCGTTGGCCAGAACGGTCTGGTCGATCGGGTCCCAGTTCACGGTGCCGTTCTTGCGATAGATCACGCCTTTTTCGAACAGGCGGGTGAACAGCCATTGTTCCCAGCGGTAGTAATCCGGTTTGCAGGTGGTGACTTCGCGCGACCAGTCCACCGCCAGGCCCAGGCTGCGCAGCTGGGATTTCATGTAGGCGATGTTTTCGTAGGTCCACTTGGCCGGGGCCACGTTGTTCTTCATCGCGGCGTTTTCCGCCGGCATGCCGAAGGCGTCCCAACCCATCGGTTGCAGAACGTTCTTGCCGAGCATGCGCTGGTAGCGGGAGATCACGTCGCCGATGGTGTAGTTGCGCACGTGCCCCATGTGTAGCTTGCCGCTGGGGTAAGGGAACATCGACAGGCAGTAGTAGGTTTCCTTGCCTGGCTGTTCACTGACTTCAAAGGACTTTTGCTCGTCCCAGAACGATTGGGCGGCGGCTTCGATTTCACGGGGCTGATATTGTTCGTGCATGGCTACTTTTGTACTGGATAGGGGTGGCCTAATCCTCTTCAATGCGACGTCCCGGGCATGTCGGACGAGCTGGAAGTGGAGTTACAGGAAGCGCCGTAGCATACATGACCGCGCTTGGCCTAGGGAAACCCTGATTGCAGCCGTTTGACCGGCCGAAATTGCGGCGAGGGCCGTTGGTCGCGGCACGCAGCCGGTTTGTGCAGCGAAGCTAAGCTCTAACTGGGGAGTGAGTCTTATCTTCAATGAGGTGAGGGATGGTGGAGTCACAGCAAAAAAACGTTACCAAACCCGAGTTGTACGAGCGGTTGATCGATCGTCTTGGGATGGCCCTGGACGCGGCAAAAACCGCTGGAAGGCTGCGCGACGAGCGCCCCCTGGAGCTGGAATTGCGTGGCTTGAGTCCCGCCGAGTTCAAACTGGTCAAGGCCTATCTGGATCGCAGTGAGCGTGAAACCCACGGATACCTGTCACAAGCAGTGAAACAGCTCGATGCTGCCCATTCGGCCAAGGTCATCTGGCTCAAGGACAAGGCACCCGGCAGAGACGCCGTCAAAGTGCGGACTCTGCAGGCCAAGTAAACGCATGGCAGGTCAAAAAGCGGATCTTTTTCAACGGGATCCGACCCTACTGGTTGTCGCGCTGTATCAACCCACTTAGGCTTCGGGCATCTCTGGAGATGCTCGATGCCTTTTCGTTATTTCATTAAACAACTTCTATTGCCGCCAGGCCTTCTTTTGCTGCTGTTGCTGGCGGCCTGGTGGCTGCGTCGCTCGCGGCCACGGCTGGCCGGGCTGTGCTTTGCCCTGGGTTTTGGCGGCTTCTTGCTGATGAGTCTGCCGGTGGTCGTGCAGTGGGGCGCCAAAGCTCTGGAACGTGAGCCGCCGCTGGCCCGGGAAGCATGGGCAAGCCTGGCGCAGCGCGCCGATGCGATTGTGGTGCTGGGCTCAGGACGCGAGCGCGGCGATCTGGCCTGGGGCGAAGATCAGCCGACCGGTGTTGGACTGGAGCGCCAACGTTACGCGGCGCGACTGGCCAAGGCGTCGGGGTTACCGATTCTGACCAGTGGTGGCCTGCATTACGGTACGCCGCCGACCGAGGCGAAGCTGATGGCGGATTCGCTACGCGATGACTTCGGCGTGACCGTGCGCTGGCAGGAAGGGGAAAGCCGAACCACGTGGGAAAACGCCGAATTCAGCGCCAAAGTGCTGTTGCCGGAAGGCGTCAAACGCATCGTGCTGGTGACCCAGGCCTGGCACATGCCGCGAGCGGTGTGGAGTTATCAACAGGCTGGATTTGAAGTGGTGCCGGCGCCGGTCGGTTTCCTCGGCACGGACAATGCACGACCGTTCGGCGGCTGGCTGCCGGAATTCAAGTCGATCTGGCAGAGCGGGCAATTGATGAACGAGGCGGTGGGGCAAATCGGCTATTCGCTGTTCTATCGAAGGGATGACCGCGCCGAATGATCACTCCCGCGCAAGACGCGGGAGTGAACAGGTTTTCAGAGCGTCTTGGACATCCGGTTGGTCATCAGCGCCCAGCCGAACAGCACCACGCACAGGATGATCAGCGGCCACGAGCGCCATTGCAGATACGGCGTCAGGTTGTGCATCGGCACCACTTCGCCGTAGAGCACGCCCTGTTCGAACTGCGGAATTCGTTCGGTGATCTGGCCGAACGGATTGATCAACCCGGTCACGCCGTTGTTGGTCGCGCGAATCATCCAGCGTCCGGCTTCAAGCGCACGCATCTGCGCCATTTGCAGATGCTGCAACGGGCCGATGGACGTACCGAACCAGGTGTCATTGCTGATCGTCAGCAGCAGATCACTGCGTGCCGCCAGGCCCGCGGCGAATTCCGGGTAGACCACTTCGTAGCAGATGAACGGCGCGATCTGGTAGCCCTTCGCTTGCAACAGCGCCTGATCCGCAGGGCCGCGGGCGAAGTCGGACATTGGCAGGTCGAAGAACGCGATCAGCCCGCGCAGGATGTCCTGCAACGGTACGTATTCGCCGAACGGCACCAGTTTCTGTTTCAGATAAGTACCGTCGCCTTCGCCGACCACGGTGATGCCGTTGAAGAAGCGTTTTTCGTGACGGACCACTTCGCGGATCGGCACGCCAGTGATCAGCGCTGATTTACGCTCGGCGGCGAAGTTGCCCATCATGGTCAGGTAGCCCTCGGCGGACTCCTTGAGCACCGGCACTGCGGTTTCCGGCCAGATCAACAGGTCGACCGGTTTCGAGCGGAAACTCAGGTCGCGGTACAGCGCCAGCTGCGCATTGAGCTCGGCCGGGTCCCATTTCATGCTTTGTGCGACGTTGCCCTGAATCGCAGCAACGGTCAGCGGCGCGCCGGCCGGGCTGGTCCAGGCATGACCCTTGAGTGCAATGCCCGCTGCCCATGGTCCTATCAGCAATACCAGCCCAGCAGCGATGAACGCTTTGCGGCGGGTTTGCAACAGACGCGGTGCGTTGTAGATCAGTGCAGCGGTCAGCGCCAGGACAAACGACACCAGCCACATGCCACCTACTGGCGCGAGCCCTGCCAGCGGGCCGTCGAGCTGGCTGTAACCGGAATACAGCCACGGAAAACCGGTGAGGAACCAGCCGCGGAAAGCTTCCTGGCCTACCCATAGCGCCGCAAATGCAAGGGCGTCGGCCACCGGCGCTTCGTTACGCCGCAACCAGCGCGCCCACAGCCAGGCGGGAAGGGCGAAGAACCAGGCAATGGCCGCCGTGAAGATCAGCATCAGGAAACCGGCCAGCAGCACCGAAGCGCCGCCGAAGTGGTGGATGCTGTAATAGATCCAGCTGGTGCCGGCGCCAAACAGGCCGAAACCGAAGCACCAGCCACGACCCAGTGCCTGACGCGGGCTCAGCTCGCGCAGGCCCGCGTAGAACAGGCCGACCGCCAGCAACGCCAGCGGCCAGAGATCGAACGGTGCGAGAGCGAAGGTGGTGATTGCACCGGCCGCCACGGCCAGCAGGTTACCGGGCCAGCCGGGGCGGGTTGTCCAGCGCATTTCAGTCCTTAAATTTACCGGGCGATTGGCGTGAGTCGCAGTAAGTGAATCCGACGGCTGTCGGCGTTCAGGATGCGGAAGCGATAGGCGCCGATTTCAGTGATTTCGTTGCGTTTTGGCAAGTGCCCGAACGCGCTCATCACCAGCCCGCCGACGGTGTCGAACTCGTCGTCGGAGAATTCGCTGTCGAAGAACTCGTTGAAGTTTTCGATCGGCGTCAGGGCCTTGATCAGGAAATCACCGCTGGGCAGCGGCTTGATGTAGCTGTCTTCTTCGACGTCGTGCTCGTCTTCGATGTCGCCGACGATTTGCTCGAGCACGTCTTCGATGGTCACCAGACCGGCCACACCGCCGTATTCGTCGATGACGATGGCCATGTGGTTGTGGTTGGCGCGGAATTCACGCAGCAACACGTTCAGACGCTTGGACTCCGGCACGAAGGTGGCCGGGCGCAGCAGGTCCTTGATGTTGAAGCTGTCGCCGTTCTCCTTGAGGATCAGCGGCAGCAGATCCTTGGCCAGCAGCACGCCCATCACGTCGTCATGGCTTTCGCCGATGACCGGGTAGCGCGAGTGGGCCGAGTCGACCACGGCGGGGAGGAATTCGCGGGGTGTCTGGGTCGCCTTGATGCTGATCATCTGCGAGCGCGGCACCATGATGTCGCGAACCTGCAGGTCAGCCACCTGGATGGCGCCTTCGACGATGGCCAGCGCTTCGCTGTCCAGCAGTTTGTTCTGATGTGCATCGCGCAGCAGCTCAAGCAGCTCCTGGCGGTTCTTCGGCTCATGGGCAAAAGCCTGGGTCAGTTTACCCAGCCATGACTTTTGCCCGTTGCTCGATCGATCTTCGCTCATAGCGATTACTCTGAATCCTTTGTCGTAACAGTAGGGGATGTTTCGGTTTCGTCGTCCGCGTACGGATCGGGATAACCCAGTTCGGCAAGCAACTCGCGTTCCAGTGCTTCCATTTCCTCGGCTTCCTCGTCATCTATATGGTCGTAACCCAGCAGATGCAAGCAGCCGTGAATGACCAGATGTGCCCAGTGGGCCTTTAGTTCCTTGCCCTGTTCGGCGGCTTCGCGCTCGACCACGGCCACGCAGATCACCAGATCGCCCAGCAATGGAATGTCGAGAAACTCGTCAGGCACTTCGGCGGGAAAGGACAGGACGTTGGTCGCGTAATCCTTGTGCCGCCAGGTGTGATTCAGTTCGCGACCTTCTTCCTCGTCGACCAGACGAATGGTCATTTCCGAGTCGGCTGTGCGCTGGCGCAGGGCCAGTTCGCACCATTGGCGGAACTCGGCTTCGGTCGGCGCAGACGCTTCGGTCGCGATTTGCAGGTCAAGCTCAAGCATCGTGGCGAGTGTCCTTTGGCGCTTCGTCGGCCAAACGCGTCTCGAAGCGCTCGTAGGCTTCGACGATGCGTTGCACCAACGGGTGGCGCACCACGTCTTTGGGCTGGAAGTGGGTGAAGCTGATACCCGGCACATCCTTCAGGACTTCGATGACGTGATGAAGTCCTGACTTGGTGCCGCGCGGCAGGTCGACCTGGGTGATGTCGCCGGTAATCACGGCCGTAGAGCCGAAACCGATCCGGGTCAGGAACATCTTCATCTGCTCGACGGTGGTGTTCTGGCTCTCGTCGAGAATGATGAAGCTGTTGTTCAGCGTGCGACCGCGCATGTAGGCCAGCGGCGCGACTTCGATCACCTGACGTTCGATCAGCTTGGCCACGTATTCGAAACCGAGCATTTCGTAGAGCGCGTCGTAGAGCGGGCGCAGGTACGGGTCGATTTTTTGCGACAGGTCGCCGGGCAGGAAGCCGAGTTTTTCACCCGCTTCGACCGCCGGACGCACCAGCAGGATGCGCCGGATCTGCTCGCGCTCCAGGGCATCGACGGCGCAGGCCACGGCCAGATAGGTCTTGCCGGTACCGGCCGGGCCGATGCCGAAGTTGATGTCGTTGCCAAGGATTTCTTTCACATAGCGCAGCTGATTCAGGCCGCGTGGGCGAATCATGCCTTTCTTGGTGCGCAGGGCGACGGAGGCTTCGGCGGGGGCGTGGTTGTCCAGTTGCTCGACGGCCGATTCCTGGAGGAACAGGTGCACCGTATCCGGCGACAGCTCTGAACCCTTGGTTTCCCGGTACAGGCGGCGAATCAGGTTTTCCGCGGAAGTGGTGTGCTTGGGTTCGCCGATCAGCTCGAACTGATTGCCGCGGTTGCGGATCTCGATGGCCAGGCGCTGTTCGATCAGCCGCAGGTGCTCGTCGAACTGCCCGCACAGATTGGCGAAGCGGCGAGCCTCAAAGGGCTCGAGGATAAAACGATGTGGTTCGATGGGTGCGTTCAAGGTCGTATTTAGCCGCCCTGGGGCAATTAGGATGAAATCAAGGATAACGCCAGCGGCGTGGGTGCGAAAGCTCTTAAAAAGCCTTGCATCGATTCAGCCGTCTGGCGGGGTCTCCTTGCGGTGTTACTGGATCAGCGAGCCGCGCAGCGAGTGCGGTTGCGCCGCGTCGATGTGGACGTCGGCGAACTGGCCGATCAGGGTCGGATTATCGCAGCGGAAGTTGACGATACGGTTATTCTCGGTGCGCCCTTGCAGCTCGCCCGGGTCTTTCTTCGAATAATCGGTCACCAGAATCCGCTGGATCGAGCCGACCATTTGTCGGCTGATCTCGAACCCTTGCTGGTTCAAGCGATGCTGCAAGGCGTTCAGACGTTCTTTCTTCAGTTCTTCCGGGGTGTCGTCGGCCAGGTCGGCGGCCGGGGTGCCCGGTCGCTGGCTATAGACAAACGAGTAGGAAAAGTCGAAACCCACGTCGGCAATCAGCTTCATGGTCTGTTCGAAATCTTTCTCGGTTTCCCCCGGGAAGCCGACGATGAAGTCCGAACTGATGCAGATGCCCGGTACGGCGGCGCGCAATTTGCGCAGCTTGGATTTGTATTCCAGCGCCGTGTGGTTGCGTTTCATCGCGGCCAGGATCCGGTCCGAACCCGACTGCACCGGCAAGTGCAGGTGCTTGACCAGTTCCGGCACTTCGGCGTGGGCCTGGATCAGGCTGTCGGAGAACTCCAGCGGGTGCGAGGTGGTGTAGCGGATGCGGTCGATGCCGTCGACTGCCGCGACGACGCGGATCAGTTCCGCCAGGTCCGCCAGGCGACCATCGTGGGTCAGGCCGCGATAGCCGTTGACGTTCTGCCCCAGCAGGGTCACTTCACGCACGCCGTGTTCGGCCAGGTGGATGATCTCGGCGATCACGTCGTCGAACGGCCGGCTGACTTCTTCGCCGCGGGTGTAAGGCACCACGCAGAAGGTGCAGTACTTGCTGCAGCCTTCCATCACTGACACATAGGCGCTCGGGCCGTCGATGCGCGGCTCGGGCAGATGGTCGAATTTTTCGATTTCCGGGAACGAGACGTCGACTTGCGGCAGCTTGCTGATGCGCGCGGCGTCGATCATTTCCGGCAGACGGTGCAGGGTCTGCGGGCCGAACACCACGTCGACGTACGGGGCGCGATCACGGATCGCCGCGCCTTCCTGGCTGGCCACGCAACCGCCGACGGCGATCACCATGTCCGGGTTGGCCAGTTTCAGCTCGCGCCAGCGGCCGAGCTGGGAATACACCCGGTCCTGGGCGCGTTCGCGGATCGAGCAGGTGTTGAGCAGAATCACGTCGGCATCTTCGGCGCGCGCCGTGACTTCCAGGGCCTGGTGTTCGCCCAGCAGATCGACCATGCGCGAGCTGTCGTACTCGTTCATCTGGCAACCGTGGGTTTCGATGTAAAGCTTCTTGGCCATGGAATAGGGTCGTCACGTGGTTCAAAGAACCGCGCATTATAGGGAACATGTCCCCAGGTTCCTACCGCTGTGCGTCCGGTGGCTATGCTATAGTTCGCGCCCTCATTTTTACCCCGATGCTGTCTGCCCGCCATGACCAAACGCGAAGCTCCAATCTACAAGGTGATTTTCCTCAACCAGGGCCAGGTGTTCGAAATGTACGCCAAGCAGATCTATCAAAGTGATCTGTGGGGCTTTCTGGAAGTGGAAGAGTTCGTCTTTGGCGAGCGCACGCAAGTGGTCGTCGACCCGAGCGAAGAAAAGCTCAAGGCGCAGTTCGAAGGCGTGGTGCGCAGCTTTGTGCCGATGCACTCGATCGTGCGCATCGATGAAGTCGAGCGACTGGGGACGCCGAAGATCAGCGAAGCCCGTGGCGGCGTTGGCAACGTGATGCCGTTTCCGATGCCGATGCCCGAGAAGTAAAACCGGACTTTATGGAAGTGATCGTTCCCATGCTCTGCGTGGGAATGCCGCCTTCGACGCTCCGCGTCGGTTACGCAAAGCGCGAGAACTATCGTTAGTCAGGGCAGGGGCGAAAACGGCGTACGCCCGTCGGCGCTCTGCAGTTCCATCAGGTATTTACGGAAAATTTGCCCGAGCACCTGGGTCGCGGTTTCGAGATCTTCGCGGGGCATTTTTTCGGCCACTTCGTCAGCCGTGTCCAATGCCTCTTCAGCACCGTTGACCGCCGCCATCTTCAGCACGATGTAGGCCTGAATGTTGTTGGCCTGCACGCCTTCACCGTGGAAGAACATGGTGCCGAGCTTGAATTGCGCCTGGGCGTGGCCTTGCAGCGAGGCCTTTTCGAAATAGCTCAGGGCTTGATTGAGGTCGCGCGGCGCATTCTTGCCGTCGTAGTAGAACTCACCCAACTCGTATTGCGCTTGCGCATCCCCCTCGTCCGCCGCTTTCTGGCAGGCGGCCAGTGCCTGCGTGACGTCTTGCGGCTGAGTATTGAGGGTGCAGCGACCCATCGCCGGGATCAACAACGAGTTGCCGCCTGCTTGTGCATGTGCGAGCAGCGGCTGAAGGAGCAACAGGCAGCCCAAGGCAAGGGTGCGGCCGGTGCGGTTCATGGGAATCGACTTACCTCTGAAGGGCGCGCGGACCCGTCGAGGGATCCAATAAGCGCGCATTATGAAATAAGCAGGGCCATCCTTACAAAGTCTTTACTCGATTTTCTGCTGCGCGGGAAATATATCGCCCACTTTATGAGAGATTTTTGGCAGGCGTGTCGGAAAAGGCGTGCGGGTGTAGGAGAACGCTGACGCTGGCAATGGCCAACGTCAGCGGCGGGGCGTTTTACTTCAACCTGGCGAAGGCGCGTTCGGCGGCGTCGAGGGTCAGTTTCAGCTCGGCTTCGCCATGGGCGATCGAGGTGAAACCGGCTTCGAAGGCGCTCGGTGCCAGGTACACGCCACCTTCCAGCATCAGGTGGAAGAAGCGGCCGAACAGCGCTGCATCGCTGGCCATCACGTCTTCAAACGTAACAATGTCGTCGGCACCGCTGAAGTACAGACCGAACATGCCACCCGCCTGGGTGGTCACGAACGGAATGCCGGCGGCATCGGCGCGCTGTTGCAGGCCGTCGAGCAGGCGCGTGGTGTAGTCGGTCAGCTCGGCGTGGAAACCCGGACGGCTGATCAGGCGCAGGGTGGTCAGGCCGGCGGCCATTGCCAACGGGTTACCCGACAGGGTGCCTGCCTGATAGACCGGGCCCAGCGGCGCGATGCGCTCCATGATCGAGCGTTTGCCGCCGAAGCAGCCGACCGGCATGCCGCCGCCGATGATCTTGCCGAAGGTGGTCAGGTCCGGGGTTACGCCGTAGTAAGCCTGGGCACCGCCGAGGGCGACGCGGAAACCGGTCATCACTTCGTCGAAAATCAGCACCACGCCGTGCTTGTCGCACAGGCTGCGCAGGCCTTCGAGGAAACCCGGCGCCGGCGGTACGCAATTCATGTTGCCGGCCACTGGCTCGACGATGATGCAGGCGACGTCCTGTCCGACTTCGGCGAGCATTTTTTCAACCGCGTCGATGTCGTTGAACGGCAGGGTCAGGGTGTGTTTGGCGAATGCCGCCGGTACGCCGGCCGAGCTTGGTACGCCCTGGGTCAGTGCGCCGGAACCGGCCTTGACCAGCAGACTGTCGGAGTGGCCGTGGTAGCAGCCTTCGAACTTGATGATGCTGTCACGGCCGGTGAAACCACGGGCCAGACGGATCGCACTCATGGTCGCTTCGGTGCCGGAGCTGACCATGCGCACCATCTCCATCGATGGCACCAGCGAGCAGACCAGATCGGCCATCTCGGTTTCCATCGCGGTCGGCGCGCCGTAGGACAGGCCGTGCTGCAACTGGTTGCGCACCGCATCCAGCACGTCCGGGTGGCTGTGGCCGAGGATCATCGGACCCCAGGAGCCGACGTAATCCACATAACGCTTGTCGTCTTCGTCAGTGACGTAGGCGCCTTCGGCGTGCTTGAAGAACAGCGGCGTGCCGCCAACGCTCTTGAACGCGCGAACCGGCGAGTTCACGCCACCGGGAATGTGTTTCTGGGCGTTGGCAAACAGGGTTTCGGAACGAGACATGATCGGGCTCTCAGACTTTTAGTAATTCATTGAAGGCGCGGGCGCGGCGGGTCACTTCGGCGCTGCTGTCGGCGCCGAACAGGCCATGGACCACGGCCAGCAGATCGACACCGTGGGCCACCAGTGGCGCAGCGTTGTCGAGGGTGATGCCGCCGATCGCGCAGATCGGCAGGTGCAGGGTGCGTTTGGCCTCGTCGAGCAGATCGAGGCTGCAACTCGGTGCACCGGGTTTGGTACTGGAATTGAAGAAGCGACCGAAGGCGACGTAACTCGCGCCCTCTTTGGCGGCCTGTTCGGCCAGTTCCAACTGCGCGTGGCAGGTCGAACCGATGATCGCCTTGGAACCGAGCAGGGCGCGGGTCGGCGACAGCGGGCCGTCGGTCTGGCCCAGGTGCACGCCGACGTTCAGGCGCGCGGCCAGTTCGGCATCATCGTTGATGATCAGTTGCGTCTTGTAGCGCTCGCACAGATCGCGCAGGGCTTCGGCCTCACGCAGACGGCGGGCCTCATCGCTGCTCTTGTCGCGGTATTGCAGCAGGGTGACGCCGCCTTCCAGCGCCGCCTCCACGTAGGACAGAAACTTGCCGGCCAGCAACTGGCTGTCGGTGATGGCATACAGGCCACGTAGTTTCATCGCGCAGACCTCAGGCTCGAAACATCAGGAACAGAAATCCAGCGGCAGACGACGCGGCACGAACTGGCCTTTGCCCAGTTGTTCGGCATCGCGCAGGGTGCGCCAGGTGTAATCCAGCGCGGTACGCACGGCGCTGGCAAGGTTTTCGCCCAGTGCCAGGCGGCCGGCGAGGGTGCTGGCCAGAGTGCAGCCGGAACCGTGATAGCTGCCCGGCAGGCGCTGGCACTTGAAGGTTTCGCGCAGGCCGTCGCGGCTGTACAGGCGATTGTGGATTTCGGTTTCGTCGCCGTGACCGCCGGTGATCAGCAGGTTCTTGATGAACGGCAGGAGTTTTTCAGCGCACTCGTCCGCGGTGCCTTCCGGCAGTTCGGCAAGGATCCGGGCTTCGGGAAGGTTGGGGGTGGCGATGATCGACAGCGGCAGCAGGCGTTCGCGCATGGCGTAGCCGACTTCGTCCTTGCCCAGGCGTCCGCCGCCGCCGGCACGCAGCACCGGGTCGCAGACCACTGGCAAGTGCGGATGCGCCTGGAGCAGTTCGACGACGGTGTCGACCATTTCCAGGGAACCGAGCATGCCCAGTTTCACCGCCGCGACTTCGGAGTCGTTGAGCACGGCATTGGCCTGGGCCAGTACCCACTCACGGTCGAGGACGCGAAAGTCAGTGACGTTGACCGTGTCTTGCACGGTCAGGGCGGTGACGGCCGGAGCCGCATGGCAACCCTGAGCGAGCAGGGCTTCGATATCTGCCTGCAGGCCGGCGCCACCACTGGGGTCGTGGCCGGAGAGACAGAGGACAACGGGGCGTGAGCTGTAGATATTCATGGTGCGCGAGCTTACCACCAAACCTGTTTTCCGGGTGTTGTGGCGCAGTGCGCGGCCGATAACACGGGTAGCGAGATCCACAGCGCTTGTCACAATCTGACCGAGCCAACAGCTCTAGTCCGGTGTTTTGCTCTGGAACGCCCGTTCTAGAGCCTTTGTAGGAAAAATTTCCATGGTGCTCAATGGCCATCAACGGCTATGCTAGAGTGGATCCAAACCAATAACAGGTAATACCGGTTTTACGTCATCTCAAAGGGAATGGGGGGCTTCCTGACACAACCGGCCAAGCCACGCTGGGGCTTCAATGCGCTATTTGTTGATGATGTTGTTCTGTTTGCCCCTCCTGGCAAACGCCGTCGAATTCGACGAGTTCACCCAGAGCCTCCCGCTGGGTCGATCCCTGCAAGTGTTCGAAGACCCGAGCGGTCAGGCGAGCATTGCCGACGTCCGCGCGCAAGCCGCCGCCGGAAACTTCAAACCCCATGACAAAGCCACGCTCAATGCCGGTTATTCGCGCTCGGCGTTCTGGCTGAAGATCGACCTGCATTACCGCCCGACCAACCCGTCGGCGCAACGCAGCTGGCTGCTGGAACTGGCGTATCCGCCGCTCGATCATCTCGATCTGTATCTGCCCGATGCGGCCGGTGACTACCGTCTGGTGCGGCAGACCGGGGACGCCTTGCCGTTCGCCAGTCGCGAGATCCGTCAGAACAATTACCTGTTCGACCTGGCGTTCAAACCGGATCAGCAACGAACCGTTTATCTGCGGTTGTCCAGCGAAGGTTCGATCCAGGCGCCGGTGACGTTGTGGTCGAGCACCGCGTACCTTGAAGACCAGCCGGTGCGCCTGTACGTGCTGGGGATCATTTATGGCGTGCTGCTGGGGATGCTGGTTTACAACCTGTTCATCTACCTCAGCGTGCGCGACACCAGTTACCTCTATTACATCTTCTATATCGCCTCGTTCGGCCTCTATCAGCTGTCGGTCAACGGCGCGGCGGTCGAGTATTTCTGGCCGGACAATCCATGGTGGGCCAACGCCGCCACGCCGTTCTTCATCGGATGTGCGGGGTTGTTCGGCAGCCAGTTCGCCCGCAGTTTCCTGCAGACGAAGAACCACAGCCGTTGGCTCGATCGTCTGTTGATCGCCCTGATTGTTTTTGGCGCCGTGGTGATCGGTCTGTCGTTGATGACCAGTTATGGCCTGGCCCTGCGTCTGGCGACGACCCTGGCCCTGACCTTCACCGTGGTGATCTTCGCCGCCGGGATCCTGGCCTGGTGGCGTGGCCTGCGGGTGGCGCGTTATTTCATCATTGCCTGGTCGGCATTCCTGATCGGCGGCATCGTCAACACCATGATGGTGCTGGGCCTGCTGCCAAATGTGTTCCTGACCATGTACGCCAGCCAGATCGGTTCAGCCATCGAAGTGGCGCTGCTGTCGCTGGCGCTGGCCGACCGCATCAACGCCATGCGCGAACAACAGGCGCAGACCCTGTTCGACGCCGGCCAGAAACTTGAAGTGCTGAACCAGCAACTGGCCCACAGCAACAAGCTCAAGGATGAATTCCTCGCGACTCTGACCCACGAACTGCGCACGCCGATGAACGGGGTGATCGGTTCGCTGGAGCTGATGCAGACCGTCGAACTCGATCCGGAACTGGAGCAATACCAGCAGACCGCCGCCGGTTCGGCGCGGGACATGATGCGCATGGTCAACGGCATCCTGACCCTGACCGAATTGCAGGCCGGCAAGCTCAAGGCCACGCCTGGCAGTTTCAGCCTGCGCGGGGTGGTCGAGGCGTTGCGGATGCAGTTCGATAGCAACGCTTCGAGCAAGTCGCTGGACTTCAAGGTCGACGTGCTGCCGACCCTGCCGGATCGCCTGCATGGCGACAGCGCCAAACTCGCGCAATGCCTGGAGTGCCTGCTGGATAACGCGATCAAATTCACCCGGGTCGGCGGTCTGGCCTTGCGGGTCACCGGCAAACCGTCGACGGACAATCGCCTGGCGCTGTCCTTCGCGGTGATCGACACCGGCATCGGTTTTACCGATCTGGGCGAGGCCACGCTGTATCAGCGGTTCTTCCAGCTCGACGGTTCGATGACCCGCGAATACGGCGGGCTGGGCGTCGGTCTGGCGATCTGCCGTCAATTGGTGGAATTGCTCGGTGGCAAGCTTACACACCGCTCCGAGCCGGGGAGCGGCAGCCGCTTTCAACTGGATGTCGAGTTTGAGTTGCCGGAAGTGGAAGCCGTGCCCGCGTTCAGCCGTGACACCGTGCGCGCGCCGCAGGATTGCACCGTGCTGCTGGTGGACGACAACAGCGTCAACCAACTGGTGATGCGCGGCATGTTGCTCAAGCTCGGATTTCGGGTGCGCACTGCCGACCACGGCGCCGCGGCGCTCGACTGTTTGCAGCGCGAGCGCTTCGATGCCGTGCTGATCGATTGCCAGTTGCCGCCGCTCGACGGGGCATCTTTGTGTTGCCAGATTCGTGATTTGCCGGGATGCGCTCATCTGCCGGTGTTCATGATCGCGCTGGGGGCGGATCGCGAGCATTGTGCCTCCGGTGGCTCGATCGATTATCTGAGCAAACCGGTGAAATTCGAGGATCTGCAGGTGGCGATGCAGCGGCGGGTGTTGAGCTGCTGACAGGGTGAAAGCGCCGGTATTTAGGCCGATATGACACTTTGATCGGTTCCGGGGCGGTGCTTAACTGAAGCTCTGGCCGATCAAGGAGCCCCGTCATGAACCTGCATCAGTTCGCCGAAACCCACGAAGTCACCAACCAGCCACCGTCGCTGGACGGCACCAACCTGTACCGCATCGACCTGCCGTTGCAGGAGTGGTCGCGGCGGTTCGGCGCCGGCTGGGCCGAGTCGCGGATCGACGCTTACGGCGCCTTGGCCGGCGGCCCGTTGATGGAGGCCGGGTTCCTCGCCAATCAAAACAAACCGGTGTTCGCCAGCCATGACCGCTACGGTCATCGCATCGACCTGGTGGAGTTTCATCCGGCGTATCACGAGCTGATGCGCACGGCCATCGAACATGGCTTGACGTCGTTGCCCTGGGCTCATCCACAGGACGGCGCCCATGTTGCCCGCGCCTCCATGACCTATTTGCACAGCCAGGCCGAGGCCGGCAGCGGTTGCCCGCTGACCATGACCTTCGCCAGTGTGCCGGCGATGCGTTTGCAGCCGAATCTGGCTGAGCAATGGCTGCCGAAAATCCTCGCCACCGAATACGACCCGCGCAATGTGGGCATGGCCCACAAGGCTGGCGTGACCATCGGCATGGCGATGACCGAGAAACAGGGCGGCACCGACGTGCGCGCCAACACCACCAAGGCTTATCCGGTCGGCGCCAGTGGCCCGGGCCAGGCTTATGAACTGGTGGGGCACAAGTGGTTCTGTTCGGCGCCGATGTGTGATGCGTTTCTGACGCTGGCGCAGACCGACAAGGGTCTGAGCTGTTTCCTGCTGCCGCGCCATCGCCCGGACGACACGCGCAATCAGTTCTATATCCAGCGTCTGAAGAACAAGCTCGGCAACCAGTCCAACGCCTCCAGCGAAGTTGAGTTCCGTGGTGCGCTGGCGTGGATGGTCGGCGAGGAAGGACGCGGGGTGCCGACCATCATCGAGATGGTGGCCATGACCCGTTTCGACTGCATGGTCGGCTCCAGTTCGCTGATGCGTCAGGCGCTGACCCAGGCCAGCCATCACTGCGCCCATCGCAAGGTCGGCGGCAAACTGCTCAGCGAACAACCGCTGATGCAGAACGTGCTGGCGGATCTGGCGCTGGAAAGCGAAGCCGCGCTGGCTCTGAGCCTGCGCATGGGCAAGGCGCTGGATCATCTGGACGACCGCCATGAAGCGCAGTTCGCCCGATTGGTGACGGCGGTGGGTAAATACTGGATCTGCAAACGCGCGCCGGGAATGATCAACGAAGCCGCCGAGTGCATGGGCGGCGCTGGTTATGTCGAAGACAGCATCCTGCCGCGTCTGTACCGCGAAGCACCGGTGAACTCGACGTGGGAAGGCTCTGGCAACGTGCAATGCCTCGATGTGTTGCGCGCCTTGTCGAAAGAGCCGGGTGTGCTTGACGTGTTGTTCAGCGAGTTGGGCGACGGCCATGGCGACAAGCGACTGGCCACGCACATCCAGCAATTGCAGGCGCAGTTCAAGGACACAAGCGACATTCAGTACCGCGCTCGGCAATTGACCGAAGACATCGCTTTGGGACTGCAAGCCAAGCTGCTGCTGGAGGCCGGGAATGCGGCGGTCAGCGATGCTTTTATCGCCAGTCGCCTGAGCGGTGGCGGTCGGGCCTACGGCGCGTTACCGCGTGGGCTGGATGTCGAGGCAATCGTCGCTCGCTCGACACCGCAAGGTTTCTGAAGGGGGATCGCGACAAAGCCACAACGCCACTGTTTCCGTGACGCCACGATGCAGGCAAGATGAAGCTCTGCAAGTCAGAACACAGGAAGCTGATCGTGACCGAAGCGTTTATTGTCGTTCAAACCGCCGAACAGGCCGTGGATCGTCTGGCCGAGCTGCATGAGCGGGCCACCACGGCGCTGAACTCGGCGCTCAAGCGTTATCTCAAGGATCGCGTCGAGCCCGACGCCGAGCAACGTGCCCTGTTCCGTTATCCCGAACTGCGTCTGACCTACCACTGCCAGGGTGAAGTCCCGCAGACCACCCGCGCCTACGCCAAGGTGCAGTTGCCGGGCACCTACAGCGTGACCGTTACCCATCCGAAGGCGTTTCGCAAATACCTGCTCGAGCAGCTCACGCCGCTGATGCACGACTTCACCGTGACTGTCGAAGTCGGAGTCAGCGGGCAGAACATTCCGTACCCGTACGTGGTCGAGCAGGGCGATGAACTGGCCGGCTCCGGCGTCACTGCCGCCGTGCTGGCGCGAGTGTTCCCGAGTACTGACCTGTCCGCCGCCACCGATGGCATCGCCGACGGCCTCTACGACTGGGAAAACACCGATCCACTGCCATTGGCGCTGTTCGATGCGGCCCGCGTCGACTTCTCGCTGCGTCGTCTGGTGCATTACACCGGCAGCGACTGGCGCCATGTGCAGCCGTGGATTCTGCTGACCAACTACCACCGTTATGTCGACCAGTTCATCGTCCATGGTCTGGAGCAACTGCGCCGCGACCCGCGCTTCGTACGCATGGTCTTGCCGGGCAACGTGATCATCGAAAAAGGCATGGATCACGGCGAAGCCTCGGCGATTGCCGCCGGCGTGGTCTGGCACCGCTACCAGATGCCGGCCTATCACCTGATCGCCAGCGATGGCCACGGCGTGACCCTGGTGAACATCGGCGTCGGCCCGTCCAACGCCAAGAACATCACTGACCACCTGGCCGTGTTGCGTCCGCATTGCTGGCTGATGATCGGTCACTGCGGCGGCCTGCGTCAGTCGCAGACCATCGGCGACTACGTGCTGGCTCACGCTTATATGCGTCGCGACGGGATTCTCGACCGGGTGGTGCCACCGAATATTCCGATTCCGGCGCTGGCCGAAGTGCAACTGGCGCTGCAACAAGCGGCAGCCAATATCACCGGCGAGAAGGGCGAAGAGCTGAAGAAGCGCCTGCGCACCGGCACCGTGCTGACCTACGACGACCGTAACTGGGAACTGCGTTGGGCCCAGGAGCGACCGCTGATCAACCTGTCCCGCGCCGTGGCGGTGGACATGGAAAGCGGCACCATCGCCGCCCAGGGTTATCGCCTGCGAGTGCCGTACGGCACGTTGCTGTGCGTTTCGGACAAACCGCTGCACAGTGAAATCAAGCTGCCGGGTTCGGCCAACGCGTTTTACGAACGTGCGGTCAGTCAGCACTTGAAGATCGGCATCGAAGCGGTGGATCTGCTGCGCACCGAACTCAATTCGCTGCACTCGCGCAAACTGCGCAGCTTCGACGAGCCGCCGTTCCGCTAAAGGTTTGTCGTGGTCATTTGGCGGTCGGGGCACTAGCATTGTCAGCCCAGATCGCCAGATGTTGTTTTGCCCATGTCCCGTCCCCAACGTCCACCTTCTCGCCGCCCCGGCGTGAAGCCATCCTCTTCAGCCCCGCGCCGTGTCGCCAAGGCACCACCGGCCGAGCCGAAGCTGATCCTGTTCAACAAACCGTTCGATGTGCTGACGCAATTCAGCGACGGTGAAGGGCGGGCGACGCTCAAGGATTACATCGACATTCCGGGCATCTATCCGGCCGGGCGGCTGGATCGTGACAGCGAAGGTTTGCTGCTGCTGACCAACGATGGCCAGTTGCAGGCGCGGATCGCCGACCCCAAGCACAAGCTGGCGAAAACCTATTGGGTGCAGGTCGAAGGCGTGCCGACAGCCGAGCAGTTGCAGCGTCTGCGTGACGGCGTCGAGCTGAATGACGGCATGACCTTGCCCGCGCAAGCGCGGCAACTGGATGAGCCCGAGCTGTGGCCGCGCAATCCGCCGGTACGCTTTCGCGCAACGATTCCGACAACCTGGCTGGAGCTGGTGATTCGCGAAGGGCGCAACCGCCAGGTGCGGCGGATGACAGCGGCGGTGGGGCTGCCGACGTTGCGGCTGGTGCGGGTCAGGATTGGTGACTGGACGATCGAAGGGCTCGATCAGGGCCAGTGGAAAGAAGTGCCGGCGCGTTTATAAGGCGCCGGATTCGATCAGGCCGATCACCACGCTCTTGATGATGAACGCGGCCACGCCCAGGCCCAGCACGAAGAACAGAATGAACGAGCCGAAGCGCCCGGCCTTGGACTTCTTCGCCAGATCCCAGACGATGAAACCCATGAAAATGATCAGGATGCTGACAAGGCCAGTCATCATCCACTCTTCAAATACTGCTGGATCCATCGGGCATCTCCGGCGCTGCGCGGCTGAAAGGGCGGCCGGGAGTATACGCCAGCGGTGAACGACGCAGCATTGACCTGCGTCGGTGTGCCGCAGTCATTCGTCGATTTCAGCTGCGCAGATGAGTCAGCGGCAGTTCGGTGCTGTTGAGTACCTGATTCAGCACAAAACTCGAGCGCACGCTGGTTACGCCTTCGATCCGGGTCAGATGCCCCAGCAGCAGCTTCTGATAGTGATCCATGTCCGGCACTACCACTTTCAGCTGATAGTCGGCATCCACCCCGGTCACCAGGCTGCATTCCAGCACTTGCGGCAAAGTGCGGATTGCGGCTTCAAAGTTCTCGAAACGCTCCGGCGTGTGGCGGTCCATGCCGATCAGCACGTAGGCGGTCAGGCTCAGGCCGAGCATCTTGCGATCGAGCAGGGCGACTTGACGGGAGATGTAGCCGTCATCCTCCAGTTGCTTGACCCGGCGCGAGCACGGGGAGGGCGACAGACCGATGCGCTCGGCCAGTTCCTGGTTGGAGATGCGGGCGTCGCGCTGCAATTCCGCCAAAATACTCAGGTCGTAACGGTCGAGTTTGCTCATCAAACGGTCCTTTGTCTTAACTATTGCGGCGGATTATCTATCCAGGGTTAAAAATTGCGCAAGTGATGTTTATTTGAGCAATCTTCGCAATCATCTGTCGCGGCTCCGGGCCTATTCTTATCACCAGAATCACTGCTCGGTAACACAGTCCACTGCGGCCCGCCCAATCCGGCCCGCCGCGGCCGCCACCCCCACCGGGGTTGTGCCGGCCCCCGAGCTGCACACTGTCCAGAAGACGGCGTGAGGTGAGCCGACGTCAAAAGCGTCGAGCCAGGACGAAGTTCTCTAGAAGGGAGGCCGACGGGTCTCCCTTTTTTCTTGCCCGCGATTTGGCCCATCTCGCTCAATAAATAAATGACGTGACTGATAACCTGTAGCAGAACCCGGTGTGTCCATCTCCGGTCTTAGCTACACGCCCTCTTAATTTCAGGCTCAAGTCCGCAGTGAGGAATTCCATGAAGTCGCGCATCTGGCGTCTGGCCAGTGTTGGTTTGCTGTGTGTGAGTGTCGGTGCGCAAGCGCTGGCGGATGAGCCGCAGAATCGCGGCCCCGACGGCGGCGGACGCGGGCCGGAGCATCAGGGCAACAATCAGGGGCATGGCGGCGGTGATCAGCAGCGCGGCCAGAACAGTCCGCAGCGGCAGAACAACGACATCATTCGTGGCGACAATAGCCGCCAGTTCGAGCACAACGGTCAGCAGAACCACGGTCAGTGGCAGAACCAGAACCAGCCACGTCCGGCCTATAACCCCAATCCGGTGCGCCAGCCGCCACCGCCGCCGCAATTGCCGGCCAACGATCTGCCGATCCAGCCGCGCCCCGACACCGTGCGCCAGACCCAGGAACCGCGTCAGGGTTACTACCGCGACGAGCGCCCGCAGAACGGTTATCACCAGAACTGGCAGACCGGCAACCGCCCCAACGACAACCGCTGGCCGGGTCGACCCGATGGGCATGGCAACGGCTGGGGCCCCGGTCCGCAATACCGGCCGGGTCATGTGATCGACCGTTTCCCGGATCGGGATTACCGCGTGCCGTATCGCGGCCAGGACTATTTCTACTCCGGCGGTTACTGGTATCGCCCGCAAGGCCCGCGCTACATCGTGGTTCAGCCGCCGCGCGGGATTCGCATCCAGTACCTGCCGGATTACGCTCGGGAAGTGTGGATCGGCGGCTCGCTGCTGTTCCTTGCCGCCGGCTCGTACTACGCCTATCAGGAAGCGACGCAGGATTACGTGGTGGTCGAACCGCCGGCGCAGCAGCCACCGCAGCCGACCGGCAATGGTTATGACGTGGAGGCGTATCCGGCCAACGGCCAGTCACCGGAGCAGGTTCAGCGCGACGGCTATGAGTGCTATCAGTACGCGGTGCAGCAGAGCGGCTTCAATCCGCGCACCGCGACTTACCAACCGGCACCCGAAGTGGTGCAGGCCTACCGCCAGGCCCAGGGCAATTGCCTGAGCAGTCGCGGTTATCAGGTCAACTACTGAGCCCGAGCGGCTTTGACCACTTCCTGCGGGTCGGCGTGCACCAGCACTTCGGCCCGTGGGTAAGCTTTGTGAATGGCATCCGCCGCCTGATCGCTGATGCCGTGGGCGACTGACAGCGTCAATTCCCCCGGCAATTCCAGGTGCAACTGCACGAACCAGTGATTGCCGGAAATCCGTGTGCGCAAATCATGCGCGCCCAACACGCCCGGTACGCTGCAGGCCAGTTCGAGCATGTGCTGACTGACATCCGCCGGCAGCTCTTCATCCATCAGCACCGAAAAACTTTCCCGGGCGATCTGGATTGCGCTCCACAAAATGTACCCGGCAATCCCCAGACCGAACCACGCATCCAGTTGTTCGAAACCCAGCCCGGCCAGCACCAGCGCAATCAGAATGCTGCCGTTGAGCAACAGGTCCGAACGGTAATGCAGCGAGTCCGCCCGCACGGCGTTGGAGCCGGTCTGCTTGATGACCCGATGCTGCAGCATCAACAGTGCGACAGTCAGCAGCAGGGAAAATACGATCACACCAATGCTCAGCCACGGCGCGCCGAGTGGCTCGGGATGTTTCAGGCGCTCATAAGCCTGAAACGCGATCAGCACCGCACTGCCGCCAATGAACAGCGCCTGCGCCATGCCCGCCAGCGACTCGGCCTTGCCGTGGCCATAACGGTGATCGTCGTCCGCCGGACGCAGCGCGTAATGCACCGCCAGCAGATTGAGCAACGAAGTGACGCCATCGAGGGCCGAGTCGGTGAGGCCGGCGAGCATGCTCACCGAACCGCTCAGCCACCAGGCGATGGCTTTGGCGATAATCAGCGTACAGGCCACCGCCACCGAGGCGCGGGTCGCCAGCCGCAGCAGGCGGGCGTGTTCGGTGCTTGTGGTCATGGGGGCGTCAATTCCTTATGCGGCAGGTTGCAGGCCGAACATCGCCAGTTGCTGGGTGCTGCCCTTGTGCTGGATCAGGCGCGGGTCGTCCAGCGGCAGATTGCGGCCCAGCTCCGTTTCGAGAATAGCCTGCAACTTCAAGTTATCGACCTGACCGTCCGGGCCGATGGCTTGCTTGAGCTTGGCCGGATCGACCTGCGCCGTGTGGCCCGGTTCGAAGTAGATCGCGCCGGTGGCGAAGTCCACGGCAAACGCGATCACGCCGGGAAGGATATAGAACAGCAGGCCCACGGCATCGAGCACGGCAATCGCCGGGTCGATCTTGCCGTCGATCTGGCCGCGCCGGTCTGGGTAGAAAATCGAACCGCACGCGGTGATCTGAGTGAGCAGGGTGGCAACCAGTACACCGCCGATCAGGCGAAAAGGTAAGCGCATGGGAATCTCCTGAGTCATCTGTTAACGAAACGTCATCGTGTGAAGTTAAGACCCTGACGAACGCCTGGCAGTTCGCCGTTATACTCGCCGCTCTGTTTTGGAGCCAGTATGAATTCGTTGCCGATCGATGACGTTTTACCCGCCCTGCGTGAAGCCCTCGCGACACGTCACGAAGCCGTGCTCGAAGCGCCGCCCGGCGCCGGTAAAACCACCCGCGTGCCCTTGGCCCTGCTCAATGAAGCGTGGCTGAACGGGCAGACCATTCTCATGCTCGAACCGCGTCGGCTGGCCGCCCGCGCAGCCGCAGAACGGTTGGCCAGCGAGCTGGGCGAGAAGGTTGGTGAAACCGTCGGTTATCGCATCCGCCTCGACAGCAAAGTCGGCCCCAACACCCGCATCGAGGTGGTCACCGAAGGCATCCTCACCCGGCGCTTGCAGGACGACCCGGCGCTGGAAGGCGTGGGTCTGCTGATCTTCGACGAATTTCACGAACGCAGTCTCGACGCCGATCTGGCGCTGGCCCTCAGTCTGAACGGTCGCGAGCTGTTTCGAGCTGAACAACCGCTGAAGATTCTGCTGATGTCCGCCACCCTTGAAGGCGAACGTCTGGCCGGCTTGCTCGACGACGCACCGATCCTGCGCAGCGAGGGCCGGATGTTCCCGGTGACGATGCGCTGGGGCCGGCCGTTCCAGCCCGGCGAGTACATTGATCAACGCGTCACGCAAACGGTGCTCGAAGCGCTGCACGATGAAACCGGCAGCCTGTTGGTGTTTCTGCCGGGGCAGGCGGAAATCCGGCGGGTTCATCAGCAACTGGCGGACGCCATCGGTGAGCGCAGCGACGTCTTGCTCTGCCCGTTGCACGGCGAACTCGACCTGAATGCACAACGCGCCGCCATCGACCCGGCCCCGGCGGGCCAGCGCAAAGTGGTGCTGGCCACCAACATCGCCGAGACCAGCCTGACCATCAACGGCGTGCGCGTGGTGATCGACGCCGGGCTGGCGCGGGTGCCGCGTTTCGATCCGGGCAGCGGCATGACTCGCCTCGACACACAGCGCATCTCCAAAGCCAGCGCCACTCAGCGCGCGGGCCGGGCCGGGCGTCTGGAGCCGGGCGTGTGTTATCGCCTGTGGTCGCAGGACCAGCATGAGCAACTGGCGGCTTATGGCAGCGCGGAAATCCTCTCGGCGGATCTCGCCGGGCTGGCCTTGCAACTCGGTCGCTGGGGCGTGGCGCCGAGTGATCTGATCTGGCTGGACGTGCCGCCGGCCGCCGCTTATGCACAGGCTCAAGACCTGTTGCAGCGCCTCGGTGCACTGGACGGTGAAAGCCTCAACCGCCACGGTCAGGCCATGGCCGAATTGCCGGCCCATCCGCGCATCGCTCATTTGCTTTTGCGCGGTCAGGCACTGGGTCTGGCGAACATGGCATGCGACGTCGCCGCGTTGCTCGGCGAGCGGGACATTTTGCGCGGCGCCGGGGCGGATCTGCACAGTCGTCTGGTGCTGTTGTCCGGCGAAGAACGCGCGGCGCGCGGTGCCCAGGGCGGCGTGCAGCGTGCCCGGCAACTGGCGCGGCAATATCGCGGCTACCTGCGTGGGCAACCGAGCGAGCCGGTCGCCGATCCGGATCACCCACGCTGGCTCGGCGCCTTGCTGGCGCTGGCCTACCCGGATCGCGTCGCCCAGCAGCGACGTGCCGGTGGCGCCGAATATCGTCTGGCCAACGGCCGCGCGGCGCTGTTCGCCGAAGCCGACAGCCTGATGAAGGAACCGTGGATCGTGATCGCCGACCTCGGCAGCCGCCAAGGCCAGCGTGAAGAGCGGATTTATCTGGCGGCAGATTTCGATCCGGCGCTGTTCGATTCGGTGCTCGCCGAACAGGTGCACAACGTCGATCAACTGGACTGGGACGAGCGCGAAGGTGTGCTGCGCGCCGAGCGCCAACGCAAGGTCGGCGAACTGATCCTCAGCCGCGAGCCGCTGACCGGTCTCGACGAAAACGCCCGCAGTCAGGCGCTGGTCAATCTGGTGCGGCGCAAGGGTCTGGAACTGCTGCCGTGGACCCCGGAACTGCGCCAGTGGCAGGCGCGAGTCGCGTTGCTGCGCCAACTCGATCTTGACGCCAAGGGCGACAGCCAATGGCCGGATGTCAGCGACGCCACACTGCTGAAAACCCTCGAAGACTGGCTGATGCCCTACCTGAGCAAGGTCTCGCGCCTCAGCCACTTCGCCAACCTCGACCTGTCGAGCATCGTCCGAAATCTGTTGCCTTGGCCACTGCCGCAACAGCTCGACGAACAGGCGCCGCATCACCTGAGCGTGCCGTCGGGCTCGTCGATTCGACTCGACTACAGCGAGCAACCGCCGATTCTCGCGGTGCGCTTGCAGGAGCTGTTCGGCCTCGCCGACACACCGCGCATCGCCGGCGGCCGGCAAGTGGTCAAACTGCACCTGCTGTCGCCCGCACGGCGCCCGGTGCAGGTGACGCAGGATCTGGCCAACTTCTGGCGCAGCACCTATGCCGAAGTGAAGAAGGATCTGAAGGGGCGGTATCCGAAGCACTATTGGCCGGATGATCCATTGGTGGCTGAAGCCACTGCTCGGGCAAAACCACGGGGTACGTAACAGACGGCATTCAGGTAGGCCTTCCATCTTCCTCAATTATGCGTAATTATTTCTTTATTCATAAATTATGTATTTTGACATAAAGGCTCATAATGACTCCGGAAACCAAGGACTCGCTGCTCTTCCCTCGCACCAACCTGGCTGAAGGAATCCTGGTCACTTTCGAGTCACGCCTGCAGAACGCCGCGACGATATTCGCGCCTCGGCGCAAGGGCAAAACCACCTTTCTGATCAACGATCTGATACCGATTGCCAAGGCACACGGCTTTATTGTTGCAACAGCAGACCTGTGGTTTGACAAGGCGCATCCTGAGCGGGTGATCGCGGGTGCGTTGTATGAGGCCATCCACGGTACAGGGTTCTTGCGACGCAACTGGCTGAAGCTCATGCGACCGGGGTCTCTGGTCCAGTCGGTGGAGGCCGGCGCCAGTACCGACGGCGTAACAGTGAAGGCCGAGCTGGCGAAGGAGGGCGGACTGAACCTGATCGAGCTCTTCGAGCGCTTCCGGATACTCGGTAACGGCAAGGCGCTGCTGATCATCGATGAGGTTCAGCATCTGGCGAGCCGGAAAGAATTCGAAGACTTGACTGCTACGCTCCGTTCGCTACTGCAGCACGCGCACGGTGAAGTCTTTGCAGTGTTTACAGGGTCCTCCCAGGATGGCCTGCATCGAATGTTTCGTCGTACCAAAGCACCGTTCTATCAGTTCAGCCACGAGATCCAGTTTCCTAATCTTGGCCTGGAATTTGTCCAGCATCTGGGCCAGCGGTTCCAGGAAATCACCGGAAGGGAGTGGGAGGTAAACGCCGCTTTCGAGCGTTTCGCTGCCCGGGGATACATGCCCAAGTACATTCGCGACGTATTCCTGCTGTGCCTTACTGAGGGGCTCAGTGTGCGAGATGCAGATCATCGAGCCTGGAGCACTATGACCGACGAAGGCAACTTCGAAAACCTGATCCTGGAGATGGCACCTCTGGATTTCACCGTACTTATCGGGCTGGTGAGGGGGCTTCCCATTTTTTCTACCGAAGGACGCGAGTGGATTGGCAGCGAGATGCCCGGTGGCCACGTGCCCAGCGCGGCGACGGTTCAGACTGCCTTGAAGCGCCTGCAACGCCGCGACCTGGTCGGCAACCTCGGGCATGGTGAGTGGGCGATTGAAGACATTGCCATGGAAGGTTACTTGCGTCGGAACTTCGTTGAAATTGACCCTCAACTCGGTACGGAAAACGATCAATAGGTTTTTTGGGGGTTGGCATCGGCTTTCCGGCGACAGCCTGAGTTTTATAAAGCTGGTATCAAAAGATCGCAGCCTGCGATCTTTTGATTTTCATCGGCTGGCCTTCGCCGTCAGCTGCTCCCGACAATAATCGGCAAACAGCTGCGCCGGTTTGGTCAGTTGTCCGCGTTTGAGCCACGCCGCCACCAGGCCTGACCCGGTGACGTCTTCGACGATGTCCACGCACACGACTTTCTTGCCGTCGTAGGTGCATTCCGAATGCGGGCGGGTGACCAGGATCGAGAAGCCGAAACCCTGGCCGACCATGCCGCGCACCATTTCGATCGACGGCGAGCTGAACTCGATGCGTGGCGACAGGCCGAGTTCTTCGAACAGGCTGACGAAGTAGGTGCGGCTCGGTTGCACGTCGAGCAGGATCATCGGTTCCAGGCACAAGTCGCGCAGCGAAACCTGTTTGAGCTGGGCGAAGCGGTGATCGGCCGGGAGCAGGGCGTAAGGCCGTTGGGCCGGCATCAGCGGTTCGGTTTCGATGGTGGCGTCGAGGTCGTGCTTGTACAGGATTGCCAGATCGAAGGTGCCCGAGGTCAGGCCTTGCACCAGTTCCTGTTGTTCGCCGTCGCGGATGCGGATCTTCACCCCCGGATACAGCGCCGAGAAGCCGGCAATCAGTTGCGGCAGGTACAGCGGTGCCACCGTTTCAAAACAGCCGATATCGATCTGCCCGGCCACCACGTCGTTGTCGGCGAGGGCGTTCTGTTCGAACTCCTTGGCCATGCGCAGCAGTTCCTGAGCCTTGCGGAAGAACCGCGCACCGCTCGGCGTCAGGGACACGCCCTGGGCGTGATGGCGGATCAGCAGTTGCACGCCGAAGCTGTCTTCCAGCCCCTTGATCGCTGTGGAAATCGCCGGTTGCGCGATGTACAGCTTGCGCGACGCTTCGGCGACGCTGCCGCATTCGACGGTGGTGATGAAGTATTTCAACTGACGCAGGTTGTAAGCGGCCACGGTGAACCTCAAAGCGAACGGATTTCACATCCAAGCAATTTGTAAGCCGCCGGCCTCCGTTCTGTCGGCGGTTTTTTTGTCCCTGAACAATAGCCCCATACGCGCGCGAAGGGGCCATCGGCTGGTTACCTTTTTTATTGTCTGCGAAGACATTTTTACTGGTTTTAGCGCGCACGGGCCTGAGCGACTATCGACCCCGCACTGTTCTCAAAAGAATAAAAGTCCAAGGAGCAACCACCGTGTTCGAGCTTGCAGACTGGCAGCGCAAGGCCGCTGAATTGAGCTATCCGTACCAGGCCGTGATCGACGGCAAACTGCGTGCGGCGCAGTCGGGGCAGACCTTTGCCGCGATCAACCCGGCCACCGGCCAGCTGCTGGCAAACGTCGCCGCGTGTGGTGAAGAGGATGTTGACGCGGCGGTGCAGAATGCGCGACAGGTGTTCGAGGCCGGCACCTGGGCCGGGCGTTCACCGACCGAGCGCAAGCAAGTGCTGCTGCGGCTGGCGGATCTGATTCTGGCCAATCGCGAAGAACTGGCGCTGCTCGATTCGCTGAACATGGGCAAACCGGTGATGGACGCTTGCAACATCGACGTGCCGGGCGCCGCCGGGGTGTTGCGCTGGTACGCCGAAAGCCTCGACAAGCTCTACGATCAGGTCGCGCCGAGCGCCTCGAACGTGCTGGCGACCATCACCCGCGAAGCGCTGGGCGTGGTCGCGGCTGTGGTGCCGTGGAACTTCCCGCTGGACATGGCCGCGTGGAAACTCGCCCCGGCGCTGGCGGCGGGCAATTCGGTGATTCTCAAACCCGCCGAGCAATCACCGTTCTCCGCGTTGCGTCTGGCCGAGCTGGCGCTGGAAGCCGGGCTGCCGGCCGGTGTGATGAACGTGCTGCCGGGGCTCGGCGAACAGGCCGGCAAAGCCTTGGGCCTGCACCCGGATGTCGATTGTCTGGTGTTCACCGGCTCGACGCAGGTCGGCAAATATTTCATGCAGTACTCCGCGCAGTCGAACCTCAAACAGGTGTGGCTGGAGTGCGGCGGCAAGAGCGCCAATCTGGTGTTCGCCGACTGCAAGGATCTGGATCTGGCGGCGCAGAAAGCCGCGTTCGGGATCTTCTTCAATCAGGGCGAAGTCTGCTCGGCCAACTCGCGGTTGCTGGTGGAGCGCTCGATTCATGATGAGTTCGTCGAACGACTGAAGGCCCAGGCCGAACGCTGGCAGCCGGGCGATCCGCTGGACCCGGCGAGTGCGGCCGGGGCGATTGTCGACACCCGTCAGACCGAAAGCGTTCTGCGCTTCATCCATCAGGCCGAACGCGAAGGCGCGACCCGCGTCTGTGGCGGCCGTCAATTGAGTTTCAACGGCTCGGACAACTTCGTTCAGCCGACGATTTTCACCGACGTGCAGCCGCACATGACCCTGTTTCGTGAAGAAGTGTTCGGCCCGGTGCTGGCGGTGATGCCGTTCGATGACGAGGCCCACGCCTTGCGACTGGCCAACGACAGCGTCTACGGTCTGGCGGCGTCGCTGTGGACCGATGATCTGCACCGCGCGCACCGGGTGGCGCGGCAATTGCGAGCCGGTACGGTGTCGGTCAACAGCGTCGATGCGCTGGACGTGACCGTGCCGTTCGGCGGCGGCAGACAATCCGGTTTCGGCCGCGATCTGTCGCTGCACTCGTTCGACAAATACACCCAGTTGAAAACCACCTGGTTTCAACTGCGCTCATGACAGCCGCTCACAACAAGAAAGGAGATCCGGCGATGACCACCTCACGTGAAACCCGCGACTACCAGGCCGCCGATGCAGCGCACCACATTCATGCGTTCGTCGACCAGAAGGCCCTCAACGACGAAGGCCCACGGGTGATGGTGCGCGGTGAGCGTCTGCATCTGTGGGACAACGACGGTCGGCGCTACCTCGACGGCATGTCCGGGCTGTGGTGCACCAACCTCGGTTACGGGCGCAAGGATCTGAACGCCGCGGCGAGTCGGCAACTGGAGCAGTTGCCGTACTACAACATGTTTTTCCACACCACCCACCCGCAGGTGATCGAGCTCTCCGAGTTGCTGTTCAGCCTGCTGCCGGGCCACTACAGCCACGCGATCTACACCAACTCCGGCTCCGAGGCCAACGAGGTGCTGATCCGTACCGTCCGCCGTTACTGGCAGGTGCTGGGCAAGCCCGAGAAGAAAATCATGATCGGCCGCTGGAACGGCTATCACGGTTCGACCCTGGCGGCGACGGCCCTTGGCGGCATGAAGTTCATGCATGAAATGGGCGGGATGATTCCCGACATCGCGCACATCGACGAGCCGTACTTCTTCGCCCACGAAGGCAACCTGACCCCGGCTGAATTCGGCCTGCGGGCGGCGCAGCAACTGGAAGCGAAGATCCTCGAACTGGGCGCCGACAAGGTCGCCGGATTCATCGCCGAACCGTTCCAGGGCGCGGGCGGGATGATCTTCCCGCCGGAAAGCTACTGGCCGGAAATCCAGCGCATCTGCCGCAAGTACGACGTGCTGTTGTGTGCCGATGAAGTGATCGGCGGCTTTGGTCGCACCGGCGAATGGTTCGCCCACGAATACTTCGGTTTCGAGCCGGACACCCTGTCCATCGCCAAGGGTTTGACCTCCGGTTACATCCCGATGGGTGGCCTGATCCTGTCGAAGAAAATGGCCGACGTGCTGGTGGAGCAGGGCGGTGTGTTCGCCCATGGTCTGACCTATTCCGGGCACCCGGTGGCGGCGGCTGTGGCGATTGCCAACCTCAAGGCATTGCGCGATGAAGGCGTGGTGACGCGGGTCAAGGATGACATCGGGCCGTACCTGCAACAGTGCCTGCGCGAGGTGTTCGGCAATCACCCGTTGGTGGGCGATATCCAGGGCACGGGCATGGTTGCGGCGTTGCAACTGGCCGAAGACAAGGCCACGCGCAAGCGCTTTGCCAATGAGAACGACATCGCCTGGCGCTGCCGCACGATCGGTTTTGAAGAGGGGGTGATCATTCGCTCGACACTGGGGCGGATGATCATGGCGCCGGCGTTGATTGCCAGTCGTGAAGAGATTGACGAGCTGGTGGGTAAGACGTTGAAAGCGCTGGATCGTACGGCGCAGGAATACGGCCGGCTCTAACTCCCCCGATCGCTCGTTCCGTGTCCTGATCGTTCCCACGTCGAGGCGTCGAACCGTCTGCGTGGGAATGCCTCAAGGGACGCTCCGCGTTCCAGCTCTCGAATGGGACGCAGAGCGTCCCGGGCTGCATTCCCACGCAGAGCGTGGGAACGATCTCCGCCAGACTTTTTCCCATCTGCACCCACCTCGGGCACCCCCGCCCGACGCGCCCTTTCGCGGTGCGCACTACCCAGTTTTTTCATCGTTCGCGTCTAACTATTTCCTCGTTTTCCTGAGGCCAAGCCTGGGTCAACATCGATTTCGCCAGCCAAGGCATTGCCCGCCAGAGTCCAGCAGAGACCGCAGCGTGCAACCGCGAGACCACGGCTGGCCGTACTGCCCATGACAACTAAATCAACAGCGTTGGGAGTGCTCCATGAACAAGTCCTTGTTTACCCGTCTTGCAGGTCCTCTGGCGATTTCCGCCCTTTCCGTCACCGCCGCTCAGGCTGGCACCTTGTCGATCGGCCACACCACGTGGGTCGGTTACGGCACCCTGTATCTGGCTCAGGATCTGGGCTACTTCAAGGAAAACGGCCTGACCGTCGAATTGCCGGTGGTCGAAGAAGCGTCGATGTACATGGCCGCCCAGGCGTCCGGGCAATTGTCCGGCTCGGCCTCGACCATCGACGAAGTACTCAAGTACCGTCCGCAGTTCTGCTTCAAGGCCGTGGCCGCGCTGGATGACAGCCATGGCGGCGACGGTGTGCTGGTCGGCAAGAACGTGAAGAGCCTGCAAGAACTCAAGGGCCAGGCCGTGGCCGTCAACGAAGGGTCGACCTCGCAGTTCTGGCTGTCGTACCTGCTGAAAAAGAACGGCATGAGCATGAGCGACATCACCGTGCAGAACATGACCGCCGACGATGCCGCCACCGCGTTCATCGCCGGTCGCGTGCCGGCCGCCGTGACCTGGGAGCCGCACCTGTCGATGGTGCGCGACAAGCAGCAGGGCAAGGTGCTGATCGACAGTAGCAGTACGCCGGGGGTGATCGTCGATGTGGTGGCGCTCAATTGCACGGTGATCGAGAAGCAGCCGGAAGACGTCAAGGCGCTGGTCGCCGGCCTCTATAAAGCGGTGCAGTTCACCAAGGACCATCCACAGCAAGCCTACGAAATCATGGCCAAGGGCGTCGGTGGTTACCTGTCTGATCCGAAGGCACTGGCCGCCGCCGCGCAGGGCGTGCGCTTCTACGATCAGGCCATGAGCGAAAAACTGCTTGGCTCGCCGGGCAAGCCGGGTGACAGCGAGCCGTTGATCAAACTGGCCAACGAAACCGCCAGCGAATTGCAGGGCAAGCCCTACAACGTCAGCAACGACGATCTGGTGGATAACCGTTTCGTCAGCCCGCTCTAGGAGACTGCTCATGTTCAAGCGCAATTCATGGCTGAGCCGTTGCATCACGCCGAAGACCGGCTTGCCGGTGCCGGTGGTGTGGAGCGCCAGCGGGCTGGCCTGGGTGTTGCTGGTCGGCCTGTGGGCCGGGTTGTCCTACGGCGGCATCGTGCCGGAGATGTTCCTGCCGACGCCCGGCGCGGTGGTCGAGGCCGCGGTGCGCCTGAGCCGCAATGGCACCCTCGGCCAGCATGTCTGGGCGAGTGTCGAAGTGGTGATGGTCGGTTTCATTGTTTCGTCGCTGGTGGCGGTGCCGCTGGGGTTGCTGATGGGCAGCTTTCGCATCGTCCAGGCGTTCCTCGAACCGCTGGTCAATTTCATTCGCTACCTGCCGGTGACCTCGTTCGTGCCGCTGTTCATCCTCTGGATCGGTATCGGTCTGGAGCAGCGGGTGTCGGTGATCATTTTCGGTGTGTTCTTCCAGCAACTGGTGATGATCGCCGACGTGTCCAAAGGCATCTCCAAAGACTTGATCAACGCCTCCTACACTCTCGGCTCCACCCGGCGTGACGCGGTGCTGCACGTGATCGCCCCGGCGTCGTTGCCCGGCGTGCTCGACACCTTGCGGGTGACCATGGGGTGGGCCTGGACCTATCTGGTGGTCGCCGAACTGGTCGCCGCATCGAGCGGCCTCGGTTACTTGAGCCTCAAGGCCATGCGCGGCTTTCAGGTCGATGTGATTTTTCTCGCCATCGCGATCATCGGCCTGCTCGGCCTGGTCACCGATCAACTGTTCCGCTTCTTGCGTTTGAGGATTGCCGCATGGGCTCAGTAACCGCTGCCAACCGTCGTTTCATCGAGCCGGTCGCCGCACCGGCACACGCCGCGCCAAGGTTGCAGGTGGACAAGGTCAGCCTGCGCTACAGCAAACCCGGCGGCGGTACATTCACTGCGCTGGAAGAAGTGTCGTTCGAAGTGCCGGATCAGCAGTTCGCGGTACTGGTCGGGCCGTCGGGTTGCGGCAAGTCGAGCCTGTTGTACCTCACTGCCGGCCTGGCCGAGCCGACCTCTGGCGAAATCTACGTCGGCGGCCAGCAAGTGCAGGGCCCCGGCGCGGATCGCGGGATGGTGTTCCAGAGCTACACGCTGTTTCCGTGGCTGACGGTGCGGCAGAACGTCGAGTTCGGCCTCAAGCGACGGGGCATGCCGGCGGCGCGGCGCAAGGAAATCGTCGATCACTATGTGCACGAAGTCGGCTTGTCCGGGTTTGCCGACAACTACGCCAAGCAGCTCTCCGGCGGCATGATGCAGCGGGTGGCGATTGCCCGGGCACTGGCCAACGATCCGCAGATCCTGCTGATGGACGAACCCTTCGGCGCCCTCGACAGCCAGACCCGACTGCAAATGCAGCAGCTGTTGTTACGGGTGTGGGGCAACAGCAAGAAGACCGTGCTGTTCGTCACCCACGACATCGACGAGGCGATCCTGCTTGGCGACCGGGTGTATGTGATGGGCGCGCGGCCTGGGCGGATCAAGCAGATTCTCGATGTGCCGATCGAACGCCCACGCACCCTGGACATGGTGATGGAGCGCTCGTTCATCGACATGAAACGGCAGATCTTCGGGCTGTTGCACGATGATCTCGAAGAGACTCATTGAGGTCAGTTGGGTGGCAGGAGGAACTTGGCAATCACCGGCAGATGATCGGAAATGCGCAACGTATCGTCCTGCCGCACTGTGGCTTCGACTCGTTTGATCTTCGGGCTGTAGAACAAATAATCGACCGTGCGGTCCGGGCCGTTGAGGCCGGGGTCGTTGGGGTAATGGGTCAGCCATTTGGCGCGGTCGATGCCGCTGGCTTCGTTGTTGGTCGGGATCATCGGGTACTTGTCCCACAGCACATGCAGCGCACTGTCGGCGGAGTAAGGCGTGCGCTGCTCGGTGGGCAGGCGCCGGTACTGGCCGAGCGGCAACAGGTTGAAGTCACCGCCGATCAGCCACGGCGTGCCGTGGCTTTCGTGTTTGTCGAGAACCTTGGCCACCGCGGTCACCTGCGCCTGCAAGGTGTCGTCCGGCTGTACGGCGCGATTCAGATGGGTGTTGAACACCACCAGTTGCCCGCCATCGCTGAGCGGCAAAGTGGTGGCGAGCAGCGCATCTTTCGGCTGGAACTGACGGCTGATGAGGTTCGCCGGCTGCACCGGCAATTGCAGGCGCTCGGCGTGTTCGATGCGGTAGCGGCTGAGGGTCGCGAGTTGCCGGCCGACGCTGCCGAAGATGTGCGGTTCCGGGACGAAGTCGGCCTTCCAGTCAAAGGCGTGGGCGCTGCACGGATAGAGGTCGGTCAGACGTTCCTGCAACAGCTTGAGCTGGTTCTGATAGTCGCTGGCCTTGGCGCCGTCATCCAGTTCCTGCAACAGCACCACGTCGGGCTGTTCGTCGCGGATCACCCGCGCCACTTCATCGAGGCTGAACGCCATGTCTTCCGGGGTCGGGGCTTCGTCGTCGCCTTGCGCCAGGTCATTCCAGAACACGTAGCGCTTGCCGGCCAGGTATTGCACGTTCCAGGTCATGACTTTCAGGGCCTGGCCGGGGACCAGCGTCGGCGGTTGCCCGGTGCAACTGACCGGCAGGGTTTCCCGGGCGTCGGGGCGCCAGGTCAGGCTGTAGATCAGCGTGCCGATCAGGGCGAGGGCGAGCAGTACGGGCAACAGGATGTAGCGCAGTAGACGGGTCATGGCTCGGCTTATAGCGATACGGAAGTGGTCCCGAGCATACCCGAGACCCATCGATCAGCCCAAGCTCGGTGCAGTCAGACTAATCCGTCACGTTTGTCGGGCAATTCGCTGATCAGCATGAACAGGCGGAACAGCACCACGCTGGTGAACAGTTGCAGGAAGCTGTGACCGCTGTCGATCAGCACTGCAATCAACGGATTCTGCGGATCGGGATAGACCTGCAGGGTCAGGCCCTTGAGCAGCCACAGCGGCCCCATCACACACAGGATGCACGCCAGAATCCGCAGAAAATGCCCGCGGCTCAGGCGCAGGCTTTCCTTCATCGCCTGCAACGGGCCGTAACCGCGCAGCACCAGCAGATACTCACCGAAGGCCAGAGTGACCATCAGCCACAGCCCCGGCAGGAAATACAGGGAAAGACCGAGCAGGATCAACAGCGTGTTCAGCGCGGTCAGCAGGGCAAAGCGCGGCCACAGACGAGCGGCCATCGCCAGCAGATCGCGGGTTTGCGGGGATTCGCCGCGGGTGCGGGCATCGAGAAACAGAATCAGCGCGGCGGTGTACAGCGGATACACCAGCAGGCCGACGATCACGCTGATGGCCGAGTAACCGTCCGGGTCGCTGGCATGGTCGACCACCTGTTGCAGCACGGCTTCGACAATCACCAGCGGCAGGCACAACTGGACGATCCGGCCCAGATTGCGTTTGAAAAAATACAGGGAGTCGCGCAGCACATCGAAGGCATTCATCAGTCGGTATCGCAGGTCAAAAACAGTGGCCCACTTTAACCGATGATCCGTTTCGCTGCGCAAACGTAAACGTTCGGTAAAGGTCATTGAAACATTCTGTTGCTGCCTCCATTACAGAGGTGCGCCTGCTCCGACGTGGAGGAGGGCAACGTTATCCCCGGCAATCTACGAGGTCGCCATGAACAGCGAAGAACAAACCCTGATCGATGGACTGTTTTCCCGGCTGCAACAGGCCGAAACGGAGGCAGCCCCGCGCGACGCCCAGGCCGAGGCGCGGATCAAGGAACACCTGACGCGCCAGCCGGCCGCAGGTTATTTCATGACCCAGGCGATTCTGGTGCAGGAGGCTGCCCTCAAGAGCCTCGACGAACAGAACAAACAACTGACTCAACAGGTCAAGCAATTGCAGGCCGAACTGCAATCGGCCAAGGCGCAGAGCGCGCCGCCGGCCTCCAGCGGTGGTGGCTTCCTGTCGAGCATCTTCGGTGGCAGCAGCTCGCGCCCGGCGCCGACCCAGAGCGCCCCGGCCTCCACTGGCGGCTGGCGTGAGCCGGCACCGCAGCAGAGCTTCGGTGCGCCCGCGCCACAACAGAACTTCGGCGCGCCACCTCCGGGTTATGGCCAGCAACAAGCGGCCCCGGCAGCCGGCAGCAGCTTCCTCGGCGGCGCCCTGAAAACGGCGGCCGGTGTGGCCGGTGGCGTGATGCTGGCACAAGGCATCAGCAGCCTGTTCCATCACAATCAGCAGCCGGAAGAAATCGTCGAAGTCATCAAGGAAGAGCCGGCCCAGGTCAACGACCAGAGCAACAACGGCTGGGGCGATGACCAGCGCATGGCCAACAACGACTCCTACGGTAATGACCAGGGCGGTTTTGCCGACACCGACTACAGCGACAACAACTCATCGTTCTTCGATGACGACGATTCCTTCGTCTGATTCGCCATTCGTCCGGGGCGCCTGATCGCCCCGGGCCGATTATTCGCGGAACCTTCCTTCGGGCTGGCATACTGAGCGCCTTTTTCGGGCCAGGTGCCTGATCCGGCTCATGCGCGTCAGCGCTCACAGGAACTCCGGTGAAAAAAATCGCAGTGTTCGCCGATGTGCAGAACCTCTACTACACCGTGCGTCAGGCCTATGGTTGCCACTTCAACTACGCGGCGCTGTGGGCGGATGTCAGCCAGCACGGGCAGATCGTCGAGGCCTACGCCTATGCGATCGACCGGGGCGACAGCAAACAGCAGCAGTTCCAGCAGATCCTGCGCAACCTCGGTTTCACCGTCAAACTCAAACCCTACATCCAGCGCAGCGACGGCTCGGCCAAGGGCGACTGGGACGTGGGCATCACCCTCGACATCATGGACGCCGCCGACCACGTCGACGAAATCGTCCTGGCCTCCGGTGATGGCGACTTCGACATGCTGCTCGAACGCATCATCAACAAGCACGGCGTGCAAGCGGTGGCCTACGGTGTTCCCGGCCTGACCGCCAACTCGCTGATCCGTGCCGCCAGCCGTTATGTGCCGATCGAAGGCGCACTGTTGCTCAAGAATTGAACGGAGTTGAACCCGGTTTGGAACGCATTGCAGTCATCGACTTTGAAACCACCGGCATCTCGCCGAGCAGCAGCTGCCGGGCCACGGAAATCGCCGTGGTCATGCTGGAAAACGGCCGCATCGTCGAGCGTTACCAGAGCCTGATGAACGCCGGCGTCCGCGTCCCGGCCTTCATCGAACAACTCACCGGCATCAGCAACGCCATGCTGCGCACTGCGCCTTCGGCCGAACAGGTGATGAACGAAGTCAACGAATTCGTCGGCTGCACGCCGCTGCTGGCGCACAACGCCGCCTTCGACCAGAAGTTCTGGGACTTCGAACTGGGCCGGATCAAACGCACCCGTTTGCAGAATTTCGCTTGCTCGCTGTTGTTGGCCCGCCGTTTGATGCCGGCAGCGCCGAACCACAAGCTCGGTACGCTCACCACCTTCGCCCAGTTGCCGCATACCGGCCAGGCGCACAGGGCGATGGCGGATGCGGAGATGGCGGCGAATTTGCTGGCGCATCTGGCGGATGAGTTGCGGCGCAAGCATGGGGTGCGCGAGCTATCGCACGACTTGCTGTGCAAATTGCAGAAAATCCCGGCCGCTAAAGTCGGCGAGCACTTAGAGCGTTATCGCTGAATTCCGGCCCCGGTTGATCGTTCCCACGCTCCGCGTGGGAATGCAGCCCGGGACGCTCCGCGTCCCAGCTCTCGAGCGGGACGGGAAGGTTACTTGCCGTTGCCTTCGATATGCCCCAACGGCACCCGCTTCTCTATCGCACTCGACAACACGATCGACGTCTTGCTGAACCCGAATTTCGCCACCCGGTTGATCAGCTCTTCCAGCTCGGTCATCGAGCCCACGGCTGCCTGCATGATCACGCACGGGTCGCCGGTGACGCGGTGGCATTCGGTGAGTTGCGGAATTCTGATCAGTTCGTCGTACACCTTCGGGTTGCCGTGCTGGTTCAGGCGCAGTTCGATAACGCACTGGATCGGCAGGCCGAGTTTGGCCATGTCGACTTTGGCCGAGTAGCCGGTGATGACGCCGCTGGCCTCGAGTTTGGCCACGCGTTCGGCGACGGCGGGGGCGGAGAGGTTCACTTTGCGGGCGAGGTCGGCGTAGGACGCGCGACCGTTTTCGAGCAGGGCGCTGAGCAGCATGCGGTCGTATTTGTCCAAGGTCGGACTCCTGAAAATGCCAGACTTTCGAAATCGCGGTTTTGGCCGTCGATCTCCGTGTTTTCAAAAGTGTACCGGCGCTATAAACAGGTTTTGTAACTTATTTTTAGCGGTTGGCCTTTCTAGAATAATCAATCCCCTGAGTCTGACTTTCGAGCTGCCCATGTCTGCCTTGCGCCGTTTTTCCTTGCCCTTGATCGCTGCGTTTTTTGCGTTGTACGTGATTTGGGGATCGACCTATCTGGTGATCCGTATCGGCGTCGAGTACTGGCCGCCGCTGATGCTCGGTGGCGTGCGCTTCGTGATTGCCGGCACGCTGATGTACGCGTTCCTGCGCTGGCGCGGGGCACCGGCGCCGACCTGGGCGCAGTGGAAGGCGGCGGGGATCATCGGGATTTTGTTGCTCAGCTTCGGCAACGGCGCGGTGACTTTGGCTGAGCACAGCGGCGTGGCGTCGGGTGTTGCCGCGCTGGCGGTAGCGACGGTGCCGCTGTTTACCTTGCTCTGCGGTTATTTCTGGGGCGCGCGCAACACTCGCCTGGAGTGGGCCGGGGTGGTGATGGGGATTATCGGTATCGCGATGCTCAACATGGGCTCCAACCTGCAATCGAGTCCACTGGGCGCGGCGTTGCTGATTTTCGCGGCAGCGAGCTGGGCGTTCGGTTCGGTGTGGAGCAAACACTTGCCGCTGCCTCAGGGCGCAATGGCCAGTGCCGTGGAAATGCTGGTCGGTGGGGCGGTGTTGCTGATCGGCAGCGCGGCCAGCGGTGAACACCTGCAGGCCATGCCGCCGCTGGAAGGCTGGCTGGCGCTGGCGTATCTGATCTTCTTCGGCTCGATCATCGCCTTCAACGCTTACATGTATCTGTTGAAAAACGTTCGTCCGGCGGCAGCCACCAGTTATGCCTACGTCAACCCGGCGGTGGCGGTGTTGCTGGGGATCGTGTTTGTCGGCGAGACCATCGGCATCGAAGAAGCGCTGGCAATGCTGGTGATCATCGGTGCGGTGGTGCTGATCAGTCTGCCGCAGTGGCGCCGTCCACGGCAGCTGCCGGTGGTCAGCGAGCCGGCTGCCATAGCGACGGAGCAGCGTGCGAATTAGGGTAAACTGCGCGCCATCGCACACTTTGCTCTGATTTTTCCTACGGTACTCCCATGACTTTCGCCACCCTTGGCCTGATCGAACCCTTGCTGCGCTCCCTTGAGAAGCTCGGCTACCAGACCCCGACGCCGGTGCAGGCGCAAGCCATTCCGGCCGTGCTGGCCGGTCGCGACCTGATGGCTGCGGCCCAGACCGGCACCGGCAAGACCGCCGGTTTCGCTTTGCCGCTGCTGCAACTGCTGGCGATGGAAGGGCCGAAAGTCACCGCCAACTCGGTGCGTGCGCTGATTCTGGTGCCGACCCGCGAGCTGGCCGAGCAAGTCCACGAGGCCGTGCGCCAGTACGCCGAAAACCTGCCATTGCGCACTTACGCGGTGTACGGCGGCGTCAGCATCAACCCGCAGATGATGAAGCTGCGCGGCGGCGTCGATCTGCTGGTCGCGACCCCGGGCCGTCTGCTCGACCTGTTCCGCCAGAACGCGCTGAAGTTCAACCAGCTGCAAACTCTGGTGCTGGACGAAGCCGACCGCATGCTCGACCTGGGCTTTTCCGAAGAGCTGGCGAACATTTATCGCGCGCTGCCGAAGAAGCGGCAGACGCTGCTGTTCTCCGCGACCTTCTCCGATGACATCCGCCTGCTGGCCGGGCAGATGCTCAACGATCCGCAGAGCATCGAAGTCAGCCCGCGCAACGTCGCCGCCAACACCGTCAAGCAGTGGGTGGTGACGGTGGACAAGAAGCGCAAGCCGGAACTGTTCGTGCACCTGATGCGCAAGAACAAGTGGAAGCAGGTGCTGGTGTTCGCCAAGACCCGTAATGGTGTGGACGCGCTGGTCGAGAAGCTCCAGGGCCTGGGCGTGAACGCCGACGGCATCCACGGCGACAAGCCGCAAGCGACCCGGCAGCGGGCGCTGGACCGTTTCAAGCTGAGCGAAGTGCAGATTCTGGTGGCCACCGACGTGGCGGCCCGTGGTCTGGATATCGAAGACCTGCCATTGGTGGTCAACTTCGATCTGCCAATCGTTGCCGAGGACTACATTCACCGAATCGGCCGGACTGGCCGCGCGGGTTCGACCGGTGAGGCGATTTCGCTGGTGTGCGCCGATGAAGTGAACATGTTGTCGGCGATTGAAATGCTGACCCGCAGCACGTTGAAGCGCGAGGTTGAGCCGGACTTCGTGCCGGAGCACCGCGTGCCGGATACCGATGCCAGTGGTCAGGTGATCAAGAAGCCGAAGAAACCGAAAAAGCCCAAGGCTTCCGGTGGTGGCGGTGGCAAGCGCAATCTGGGCAAGTGGGTGGACAGCGGCGAGACTCAGGCGCCGGAGCCTTCGATCAAGCCTGTGCGCAAGGTGCCGGTGTTCAATACCGGGCCGCGTAAGCGTAAGCCATAAGGGCAGCGGCGAGTTTCAAGCTGCAAGCTACGAGTTAAGGGCGGTTTGTCGTTAGCTTTTGGCTTGTAGCTTGCCGCTGTTGTTGAGCCACTTCAGCATTCCAGCTCCGGCCGCCCGGCCGCTGGCAAAACACGCCGTCAGTAGATAACCCCCAGTCGGCGCTTCCCAATCCAGCATTTCCCCCGCACAAAACACCCCCGGCAACGCCTTGAGCATCATCCGCTCATCCATCGCCTCAAACGTCACGCCACCGGCACTGCTGATCGCTTCATCCAGTGGTCGGGTTTTCACCAGCGTCAGCGGCAAGGCCTTGATCGCTCCAGCCAACAGTGCCGGATCAGCAAACGTCGTCGCATCAGTGAGCTCTCGCAATAGCGCCGCTTTCAACCCATCAATCCCGACCTGACTGTGCAGATGCTTGGCCATCGAGCGCGAACCCCGTGGTTTGCTCAACGCCGCCTGCAATTTATCCACAGGACGGCCGGGCAGCAGGTCGATGTGAATGGTCGCCGCACCGTGCACATTGATCGCCTCACGAATCGGCGCCGACAGCGCGTAGATCAAACTGCCCTCGATGCCGGTTGCGGTAATCACGCATTCACCCAAACGCGGAACGTCGTCATTCAAACCAATGGCGATATTTTTCAGCGGCGCGCCGGCGAATTTGCTGACCATCAATTCGCTCCAGGCCTGCACCTCGAAGCCGCAATTGCTCGGCTGCAACGGCGCCAGTCCTACACCGCGTTGTTCCAGCGGCAGCATCCACGCGCCGTCGGAGCCCAGTCGCGACCAACTGCCGCCGCCGAGGGCGAGCAGGGTGGCGTCGGGGGAAAGGGTTTTCTCGCCATCGGGGCTGTCGATGCGCAGCGCGCCGTTTTCATCCCAGCCGAGCCAGCGGTGGCGGGTGTGGATAACCACGCCGCTGTCGCGCAGGCGCTTGAGCCAGGCGCGCAGCAATGGCGCGGCTTTCATGTCGGTGGGGAACACCCGGCCGGAGCTGCCGATAAAGGTTTCGATACCCAGCTCGTGAATCCAGCGGCACAGTGCGTCGGCGTCGAACGCGCGCAGCAGCGGGGCGATGTTCGGGGCGCGTTCGGCGTAGCGCGAGAGGAAGGCCGGCCAGGCTTCGGAATGGGTGATGTTCATGCCGCCGACCCCGGCCAGCAGGAACTTGCGGCCCACCGAGGGCATGCCGTCGTACAGATCGACGCGGACTCCGGCCTGGCTCAGCACTTCGGCGGCCATCAGGCCGGCGGGGCCACCGCCGATGATGGCGACGTGAGCGGGAAGGGCGGCGGAAGTCTGGGTCATGGCAGCGGCAATAGCGTGGCGGAATAAGCCGCGCATTCTAGCAGCAGCGGCCATCGTCAGACCTGATCAAAAAACAACCAGTGCGCTGCAAGCCATGTTCATCGTGGGCTGTAGTCCCTTTCGCTCAGGTTATCCACAGGCCGTTCCACAGCCATTGTGGGTAACGCAGCACAACTCAATGACAACCCGATGACTGCCAGACGCGCTGAGCACTGTGATGCAGGATGCCGTGGCGGCGGGCGAGGGCGTGGCGATCCTTGCTGTAACCGCCGCCGATCACCCCGACCACCGGGATGTCGCGGCCCAGGCAGTGGCGCATCACGCTTTCGTCGCGGGCGGCGACGCCTTCGTCGGTCAGTTGCAGATAACCGAGGGCGTCGTCCTTGTGCACGTCGACGCCGGCGTCGTACAGCACCAGATCCGGCTGATACAGCGGCAGCAGATAGTTGAGCGCGTCATCGACAACCTTCAAGTAGTCGGCGTCGCCCATGCCGTTGGGCAGCGGAATGTCCCAGTCGCTTTCGGCCTTGCGTGCAGGAAAGTTCTTTTCGCAGTGCAGGGAAACGGTGATCGCTTCCGGGGTGTTGTGCAGAATCCGCGCAGTGCCGTCGCCCTGATGCACGTCGCAGTCGAAGATCAGCACCCGGTTCACTCGGCCGCTTTGCAGCAGGTAGTGGCTGATGATCGCCAGGTCATTGAAGATGCAGAACCCGGCGGGGTAATCGTAGTGGGCGTGATGGGTGCCGCCAGCGAGGTGACAGGCCAGGCCATGTTCCAGGGCTTTTTCCGCTGCCAGAATCGAACCGCCGACCGCCCGCACGGTGCGTCGGGCCAGGGCTTCGTTCCACGGCAGACCGAGGCGCCGCTGGTCTTCGCGGGACAACTCGCCACTCATGTAACGTTCGATATAACCGCGGTCATGGGCCAGGGCGAGAATGTCGGCGGGGCACAGCTCAGGGCGCAGCAGGTCTTCGTCGCGGGTCAGGCCGCTGTCCACCAGGTGATCGCGCAGCAGGCGGAACTTGTCCATGGGGAAGCGGTGATCCGCCGGAAATTCCGGGCTGTAGTCTTCGTGGTAGATCAGCGGCAACGGCATGGTGGACTATTCATAAAGGCTGCAGGAAAGAGTGCAAAGCCTAACAGCGATGTAGACTGACGGCATCAAGCGGAGGGGCGGGATGGAACCGATACTGGAGCTGCAAAGCGCAAGGCTGCTGATGCGCCAATGGCAGGACGAGGATTTGCCGGCATTCGCGGCGATGTGCGCCGATCCGCAGGTGATGCGCTACTTCCCCGCGCCCTTGAGCCGGCTGGAAAGCGCCGCGCTGATCGGTCGGGTGCGCGGGCATTTTGCCGAGCACGGTTACGGCCTGTGGGCGCTGGAGCGCAAGGACAGTGGCGAGTTCATCGGTTTTACCGGGCTCGGCGTAGTCGGCTTCGATGCGCCGTTCACCCCGGCGGTGGAAATCGGCTGGCGGCTGGCCAAGGAACATTGGGGCCTGGGATATGCCAGCGAGGCGGCGTGGACTGCGCTGCGCTGCGGTTTTGACCGGTTAGCCCTGAAGGAAATCGTGTCCTTTACTGCGCAGAGCAATCTGCCGTCGGAAAAAGTCATGCAGGCGATCGGCATGCATCACGATCCAGCCGACGATTTTGATCACCCGAAACTGGCGGTCGACCATCCGTTGCGTCGACATGTGTTGTACCGCATCACCCGGGAGCAATGGCTGCAGACCTTGCATGGCTAAGCCGACACGGACGTTTACAATGGCGCGATCAGTGGCTCGCGCCAGAATCTGAATTGGCCGTCGCAGCCAGGACTGCGCGGCATAGCGTTGTGTGAGGAGAGTCTGAATGAGCCAAGTGTTGGAAGATCTGGTGGATCTGCTGACCCTCGAACCGATCGAGGAAAACCTGTTCCGTGGTCGCAGTCAGGATCTGGGCTTTCGCCAGTTGTTCGGCGGCCAGGTGCTCGGCCAGTCGCTGTCGGCGGCCAGTCAGACCGTTGAAGAAGCGCGTCATGTGCATTCGATGCACGGTTATTTTCTGCGTCCGGGCGATGCCAAGTTGCCGGTGGTCTACTCGGTTGACCGCGTGCGCGACGGCGGCAGTTTCAGCACCCGCCGCGTGACCGCGATCCAGAAGGGCCACCCGATTTTCACCTGCAGCGCTTCGTTCCAGTACGACGAAGAAGGCTTCGAGCACCAGAGCCAGATGCCGCAAGTGGTCGGCCCGGAAAACCTGCCGTCGGAGCTGGAACTGACCCAGCAACGCGCGCATCTGATCCCGGAACACATGCGCGAAAAGCTGCTGTGCCCGAAGCCGATCGAAGTGCGCCCGGTCACTGAAAAAGACCCGTACAACCCGCAACCGGCGGATCCGATCAAGTACGTGTGGTTCCGCGCCGACGGTGCGTTGGCCGATATCCCGGCGCTGCACAAATACCTGCTGGCCTACGCCTCGGACTTCGGTCTGCTGACCACCTCGATGCTGCCGCACGGCAAATCGGTCTGGCAGAAAGACATGCAGGTCGCCAGCCTTGACCACGCCTTGTGGTTCCACAACGATCTGCGCGCCGATGACTGGTTGCTCTACGCCATGGACAGTCCGTGGGCCGGCAACTCGCGCGGGTTCTCCCGTGGCAGCGTGTTCAACCGCGCCGGACAACTAGTGGCGTCGGTGACTCAGGAAGGCCTGATCCGTCATCGCAAGGACTGGGCATGAGTCTGGCGGATGTGCGGCACTGGGTGTTCGACATGGACGGCACCCTGACCGTCGCCGTGCACGACTTCGCGGCGATCCGCGTGGCGCTGGCGATCCCGCCGGAGGACGACATCCTTACCCACCTCGCGGCATTGCCCGCCGAGGAAGCAGCGGCGAAACATGCGTGGCTGCTGGAGCATGAGCGCGATCTGGCACTCGGCTCGACCCCGGCGGTCGGGGCGGTGGAGCTGGTGCGCGACCTGCACGCCCGGGGCTATCGCCTCGGCATCCTGACCCGCAACGCGCGGGAGCTGGCCCACGTGACGCTGGAAGCCATCGGCCTGGCTGACTGCTTCGCGGTGGAGGATGTGCTGGGCCGCGATGAAGCACAGCCAAAACCGCATCCGGGCGGTTTGCTGAAACTGGCCGAGGCCTGGCAAGTGCCGGCGAGCGAGATGGTGATGGTCGGTGATTACCGGTTTGATCTTGATTGCGGCCGGGCGGCGGGGACTCAAACGGTGCTGGTGAACCTGCCGGACAATCCATGGCCGGAGCTGACCGACTGGCATGCGAAGGATTGTGTGGAGTTGCGGCGAATGCTGTTCGCCTAAAAAAACGGGGGCTTGGGCCCCCGTTTTTTATTGCTCGAACAGTGCTTTCTGGCCTTCCGGCGAGGTCAGCATGCCGTCGCCGTTATGACCGACCCCGGGCACTTCGATCAGGCGCTGATTGATCCCTTCAGGGTGACGACGCAGCAAGTAACCGAAAAACAGCTTGCCGCGCTCCAGTCGATAAGCCCCCTGGGCTTTGGCGGCGCAGCTCTTGTCCAGCGCCGGGTGTTGCGGGTCGGTGTCCTGCTGACCCAGCAGATAAATCACCTCGCGTTTGACGTAACGGCCTTCAAGCTGCGCGGGCGTTTGCCCACCCGCGTAGATCGGCGGGTCCACCAGACCGTACTTCCAGCGGTTGAAACCCGGACACTTGGCATGATCGAAGGCCACCGGGCGTTGCTCATTGAAATAGGCGTACGACGACGGGTTGGCCACCACATAACGCAAGCGAATGCCTTCGGTCTTGAGCGCCGGTTGTTCCTGGGCCAGCAGCGCGTAACGCTGCACCACCTGCGCGCCGCCGGAGTGGCCGAAGATCACGATCTGCTTCACGTCTGGAAACTGCTTGCGATCGCTCAGCCGCCCGACGATTTCGTCCAGTGCGGCGTAGGAACTCAGCGGGTTCGGCCCTGTGGATAACCCGCCGCCCATCCAGTCGTTGCCTTGCCAGCGCAGCACGCTGGCGGGTAACGAGTAGAGCGCCACATCGCTTTCGTTGAGAAACTGCGGGGCGATCACCAGGGTGTTGGCGGTTTGCCCGGCCAGTTCCGCCGCGACTTCGCCGCTTTTGCGATAGGTCTCGGCGTTGCGCAGACGGCCATGAATGACGATCAGCACGCGCTCGATTTTCGCCGGCGCCGGGCCGATGCCTACCGCCATTTCGCCGGCCTGCAATTGCAGGCGCCCGGGACTGATTGCGTCGACGCCGGCCGCTTGGGCGGTGCCGCCGATGAACAGTAAAGCCAACAGCCATTTATGCATTTACAGGTTTTTCGCCGCAAAGGTATCGCACTGGCCGACCTGGCCCTGGGCGAATCCGGTTTTGAACCAGCGCACCCTTTGCGCCGACGTACCGTGGGTAAACGAGTCCGGCACCACGCGGCCCTGACCCTGTTGTTGCAGGCGATCATCACCGATGGCGTTCGCTGCGTTCAAGGCTTCTTCGATGTCGCCCGGTTCCAGCCAGTTCAAGCGTTTCTGCGCGTTGTAGGCCCAGACCCCGGCCAGACAATCGGCTTGCAGTTCCTGGCGCACAAGCAGTCCGCCGTCACCTTCCATCTGCCGGCCTTGCTGACGGGCTGTCTGAATTTTCGCCGAGACGCCGAGAAGCGTCTGTACATGGTGTCCGACTTCGTGAGCGATCACGTAGGCCTGGGCGAAGTCGCCGGCGGCCTTGAAACGCTGGGCCATTTCCTGGAAGAACGCCATGTCGAGATAGACCTTCTGGTCTGCCGGGCAATAGAACGGGCCGGTGGCCGAGGTCGCCAGACCGCAGGCGGAGTTGACCCGGTTGCTGAACAGCACCAGGGTCGGGTCCTTATATTGCCGGCCGGCCTGCTGGAAGATCGCGCCCCAGGTGTCTTCGGTGTCACCGAGGATCGAACGCACGAATTCGGCCTGTTCATCGTTGGCCGGCGGTGCCTGACGGGTTTGCGAAGTGGGGGCCGATTGTTCGGTCATCTGCCCGGTGAGCTGACCGAGGATCTGCAGCGGGTCCTGTCCGGTGATCCAGCCGATGCCGACGATCAGCAGGATCGCCCCGAGGCTCAGCCCCTTGCCACCGCCGAAGCGCATGCCGCCACCACCGCCCATATCATCGCCACGGGCATCGACGACGTTGTCACTGCGTCGGCCTTTTTTCCATAGCATGTGGGAATCCTCTATCTGTAGGTGGTGATGAGTGTTGCTGGTGTGTGAGTGTGGCGCCAGTCCGGTCGTCCGTCTATTCGCACACACGCACAAAGGCCCGGCCTCGGGGTGACGAGGTCGGGCCTGTTATTGACGAGCGCGAGCGCCGGGAATTCAATCCGCCGAAGGATTTCTTTCGCCGGGTCAGGTATCAGCGGTCGAAGGCATCCCACACCGGCGCGAAGTCCGGGCTGACCTGACGTTCGCGCTTGGGCAGCGCGGCGATCAGCGCCCGGTCGTCATCGTCCAGTTCGACCTTCAATGACGACAGATTGGCCAGTTGATTGGTCTTGCTGCTGGCCTTGGGAATCGCCGCGACGTTGTCCTGATCCAGCAGCCACTTCAGCGCGACCTGGGTCGGCAGCACACCGTGTTTTTCGGCGATCTGCTGAATCTGTGGAATCTCCGAGACCTTGTTACGTGCCAACGGGGTGTAGGCCGTCAGCGCCAGATCGTGTTGACGGGCGTAGTCGAGCAGGGCGTTTTGTCCGAGCAGGACGTGGTACTCGACCTGAATGGCTGACAGAGGAATGCCGTATTCCTCGACGACTTCGCGCAGCAGCGGCAGCGGAAAATTCGCTACGCCAATGTTGCGAGCCAGACCTTGCTCCTTGAACGACGCGAGGGCTTCAAGGGTGCGCGGCAGGTCCCAGTCGGTGGTTGGCCAATGGATCATGAACAGGTCGACGTATTCACTGCGCAAGGCCTTGAGGCTGCGATCCAGCGAGTGACGCATGGCGTCCGGTTGCAACTGATCCCACCAGACCTTGGTGGTGACGTGGATCTGCTCGCGGGGTGTCGGCGTATTCGCCAGCGCCTGTCCGACTGCGTCTTCGTTGTTGTAGGCCGCTGCCGTGTCGATGTGGCGGTAACCGAGTTCCAGGGCTTGCTCCACGGCGCGGGTGCATTCGTCGCCGAGCATCGGCCAGGTGCCGAGGCCGAGTTTTGGCAGGTTCAGTCCTTGTCTGTTAACGATGTGCTGCATGGTCGATCTCCTGTTCGAAAGCCGTGACGCCCGCCATGTGCCGGGCTGCGATGTAACCGAAAGTCAGGGCCGGGCCGAGGTTGATCCCGCCCGCCGGATAATGCCCGCCCATGATGCTGGCCATGTCGCCACCGGCGGCGTAGAGCCCGGCGATGGGCCGGTCTTCGGCGTCGAGCACTTGCGCATGCGGGTTGACCTTGAGCCCGGCGAAGGTGCCGAAGCAGCCCGGCTGCACCTTCACCGCGTAGAACGGGCCTTGTTCGATGGGCGCCAAGCACGGATTGGACCGTTGTGCGGGATCGCCCTGTTTGCAGTTGTACGGGGTCGAGCCGCGACCGAACTGCGGGTCTTCGCCGTGCCGGGCATGGTGGTTGTAGTCATCGACGGTGGCGCGTAAACCCTTCGCGTCGATGCCGCATGCGCCGGCCAATTCCTCCAGCGTATCGCCGGTTTTCAGATAGCCGCTGCGGATAAAACCTGACACCGGCACCGGAAACGGCCGAGACATGCCGAGCCCGTAACGCCGCTGGAACGCGCGGGTGCAGATCAGCCAGGACGCGACCTCTTCGCCCTCGGGGGCGGCGGCGACCATGGCGCTGACGTAGTCGTAATAGCCGTTGGCTTCGTTGACGAAGCGCTGGCCGTTGCGCAGCACGCCGATGACGCCCGGTTTGCCGCGTTCGATGATGTGCGGGAAATGGCCGATGCTGCCGTCGGAATGTGGCACCTGCGAGACCGGCGCCCACGCCACGGGCGAGGCCACATCGGTGTTGACCCGGCCCCCAGCGGTTTCGCCCAGTCGCAGACCGTCGCCATTGACTGCCAGCGGAGGCAGTGCCCAATGTTCATGACCGCTGGGCGTGCGAGGGAACAAGGCCTTGCGTCGCTCGATGTCGTTGGCAAACCCGCCAGCGGCGAGCACCACGGCTTTGCGGGCATGGACAGTGATCGGGCCTTTTGTGGTGTTCACGCGAGCGCCGGTGATGCGTGATTCGTCGCGCAGCAGTTCCGTCACTGGCGCCGATTCCCACAGCAGCACGCCGAGGTCTTCGGCGGATTTCGCCAGCCGCGCCACCAGCGCCACGCCGTTGACCAGTTGCATCGCTCGGCCGTGCAGCGCCAGGTCCAGCAGGTGGCGAGTGAAACGCCGGGTCACGTGCCAGGCCGCCGACAACGAGCGAGTCAGATTGAGAAACGCCGACAGGTCCGCGCCGGCCATGATCGGCATGCCCATGAACGATGTTTCCCGCATCGTTGTGCGAAGACGCTTGAGCAGGCGCCCGACCTTTCGTCCGTCGTAGGGAGCGGCAATCACCGAGCGTCCGCCGGTGCCGGCGCCCGGTGTTTCGCCGTGGATGTCGGCGATGGCGTTGCCGTCGGCGAATTGCAGGGCGGTGTGTTGTTCGAAGAACGCCACCATGCGCGGGCCGGCTTCAAGGAAGGCGTCGATCATGGCCGGGTCGTAGTGCTCGCCGAGTTCGTGGCGCAGATAGGTGCGCGGCAATTCCACGTCTTCCACGATCCCGGCGCGCCGGGCCAGCGGATTGCACGGCACCCACGCCCAGCCGCCGGACCACGCGGTGGCGCCGCCGAACACCGGATCCTTTTCCACCACGATGACCTTCAAGCCATGCCAGGCGGCGGTGACGGCGGCCGACAAACCGGCGGCGCCGGAGCCGACCACCAGAACGTCGCAGTGGATATCGGGAAGGGCAGGCATCAGGAAACGCTCCAGCAATCAATTATTTTTAGAATCAGGTTCCAGAAAATAACCAGTGCTGGCGAAGCAGATCAACCGACTGACGCGCAAAGTGGGCGGTTATCGGACGCCAGGTTCCAGATTTCGCATTCCTCGGGATGTCTTCTAGAATCGGCGAAATTTCACCGAGAGCGCACCATGGCCGGCAGTCAAATCGAACGGGTTTTCAGCGTGCTGGAAAGCCTCACCAGTGATCCGCGCGGGCTGCCGATGCAGACCCTGGCCGAGCAACTGGACATTCCGAAGAGCGCGACGCATCGCCTGCTCGCCGAGCTGATCCGCTTGGGTTATGTGCGGCAGAACCCGGAGACGTTGCGTTATCACCTGTCGACCAAACTGGTGGCGATGGGCTTTCAATACCTGTCGAGCAGCGGTGCCGACATTGTGCAGCCGGTGCTCGATCGACTGGCCCAGGAGACCGGTGAGCTGGTGCGTCTGGGGGTGATCGACGGCGAGCGCCAGACCTGGATCGCCAAGGCCCAGGGCGCTCGTAGCGGTCTGCGTTACGACCCGGACATGGGCCGCGACGCGCCGCTGTTCTACACCGCGTCGGGCCATGCGTGGCTGGCGTGCATGAGCGACGCCGAGGCGTTGTCGCTGGTCGAGCGCCAGGGCGCGGAGGTGCCGGCGGATATCGGGCCCAATGCGCCGCGCTCCAATATTGAACTGCTCGAACGCCTGCGCGTGGCCCGGGAACAGGGCTATGCCTGTGTGGAAGAAAGCTCGGCGGTCGGCACTTCGGCGATTGCTGCCGTGGTGAAACATCCCGCCGATGGCCGGGTGATTGGCGTGCTCAGCATCGCCGGGCCAAGCGCCCGGATGTCGGGGGCGCGATTGCATGAACTGGCTCCGTTGCTGCTGACGTTCACCGAGGAGTTGTCGGCGGCCAGCCTGGCCTCGGAGTTGTTCGTTTAAGCAAAGCTGTGCGCTGTTCGCCCACTTTTCAACCGAGTGGGTGTGAGAATCTGGAACCGGGTTCTAAATTGTTGATGGAGTGAGTTTTCCTACAACAATCACAAGAGGATCGCACCTTGAACCCGCCCCTTCGAATCGCCCTGATCGGCGCCGGCAACATGGGCCAGCAACATTACCGGCACTTGAAGAATCTCACTGAGGCCACGTTATGCGCCGTGGGCGACCCCGGCCCTCAGGCACCGGCCCTGGCGGCGGAGTGGGGTGTGGCGCATTTCGCCGATCACCGTCAGATGCTGGAGCAGAACCGGCCAGACGCAGTGATCGTTGCCAATCCCAATAATCAGCACGTCAGCACCGCGCTGGATTGCTTGGCCGCTGGCGTTCCGGTGTTGCTGGAAAAGCCGGTGGGCGTAAACCTGGATGAAGCGCGGGAATTGGTGGCAGCGGTGAAGCGCAGTGGCGTGCCGGTGCTGGTCGGCCATCATCGGCGGCACAATCCGTTGGTCGTGCGAGCCCATGAACTGGTCAAGGAGGGAGCATTGGGACGGCTGACGCTGGTGACCGCGTTGTTCCAGCTGCGCAAGCCTGACCAGTATTTCGAAACCGCGTGGCGGCGCGAAGCCGGTGCCGGAATTCTGTTGACCAATCTTATTCACGACCTCGATCTGCTGCGTCATCTGTGCGGTGAAGTGCGTTCGGTGCAGGCGATCACCGACCATTCGGTGCGCGGTTTCGCCAATGAAGACAGCGCGGCGATCCTGCTGCAATTTGCCGGTGGAGCGCTGGGCACGCTGACCGGTTCCGATGCGGTGGCGGCTCCATGGAGCTGGGAGTTGAACTCTGGTGAGAACCCGGTCTATCCACGTCAGGCCGATCAACCTTGTTACTTGCTGGCGGGAACAGCCGGGGCCTTGAGTATTCCGCAACTCAAGCGCTGGCATTACCGCGCCGATCAGATGGACGCCGGTTGGCATGAGCCGTTGCTGGCGGTCGATGAACCGTTCACGCCTGACGAAGCCCTGCGGTTGCAGTTGCAGCATTTCGTCCGCGTGGTACAGCGGGAAGTCGAACCATTGGTGAGTGCCGCCGACGCCGCCCGCACGCTGGCGCTGGTCGAGGCCATCCGTGAAGCGGCGGCCAGCGGTCGCGCCACCGAACCCGCGCAGATCGAGGCCTGAACATGAACGAACGAATTCTGTCCCTGGCCAGCCTGACCGTGCTGGAGTTGTCGCCACCCGAGATGGTCGAGGTCGCGGCCCGTGCCGGTTACAGCCATGTCGGCCTGCGTCTGGAGCCGGCGACGCCCGAGGAATATCACTTTCCGCTGGTAGCCGATGGCGATTTGCGGCGTCAGACACTGGCGCGTTTGCGTGACACCGGAATCGGCGTGCTCGACGTGGAAATCCTTCGATTGAAGCCGCAGACAGTGGTGGCGGATTTCGAGCCACTGCTCAGCGTTGGCGCGGAGTTCGGTGCCAGTGAATTGCTGGTCGCCGGTAACGATCCCGACGAACAGCGGCTCACCGATAATTTTGCGGCACTCTGCGATCTGGCGGCGCGCTACGGTTTGCACCCGCATCTGGAGTTCATGCCCTGGACCGATGCACGCAATCTTGAGCAGGCGTTGCGCATCGTCGCCAAGGCCGGGCGCGAAAACGGTGCGGTGCTGGTCGATGCGTTTCACTTCGACCGTTCCGGATCGCGGCTGGAAGATCTGGATGGCGTGCCGCCCTCACGGCTGCGCTATGCACAGTTGTGCGATGTTGCCGGGCCGAGGCCGACGGACATGGCCGAGATCTTGCGTCAGGCCCGCAATGAACGACGGTTTCCCGGCGAGGGCGATTGTGACTTGAGCGGCTTGTTGCGCAGTCTTCCGGCTAACCTTCCCCTGAGTCTGGAAATTCCCACGGTCAAATTGCTGGAGCAAGGCGTGAGTGGATTGCAGCGGGCGCAAATGGCGATCGACCGGACACGGGAATTGTTGGCCCGGCTTTAAGTCTGCTTCAAGGGGCGAGGGCGCACGCGACCTCGTCACCGTTTATTTTTCATTCAGAGAGAGCCCATGACCGTCAGCACTCCGCTTTCCGGCGTCAACCAACCCTTCAAGGGGATCTTGCTGATTGTCGTGGCGACGTTCCTGTTCTCCAGCCACGACGCGCTGTCGAAATACCTTTCGGGTTTTTATCCGATCGTCATGGTGGTGTGGGCGCGGTATCTGGTGCACACGCTGCTGATGGCGGGGATTTTCCTGCCGCAGTCCGGGCTGCGTGTGCTGCGCACCAAACGCCCGTTGTGGCAATTGGCGCGGGCGTTGTGCCTGTTGGGGACCAGCCTGTTTTTCACCACGGCGTTGCTGTACATCCCGTTGGCCGAAGCCACGGCGGTCAACTTTCTTGCGCCGGTGCTGGTGACGGCGCTGTCGGTGCCGTTGCTCAAGGAACGGGTGACGCGCGGTCAGTGGATCGCGGTGGTGTGCGGGTTCATCGGGGTGCTGATCATCGTCCATCCGGGCGGTGATTTGTTCACCCCGGCGATTTTGTTGCCGTTCTGCTCGGCGCTGTTTTTCTGCTTCTATCAATTGCTCACCCGCAAGCTCGCGGAAGTCGACAGCCCGACCACCAGCAACTTTTTCGCCGGGTTGTGCAACACGCTGGTGATGAGTGCGCTGGTGCCGTTCTTCTGGCAGGTGCCGAGCCTGGGGCATGCGTTGTTGATGCTGGCGCTGGGCAGTTGCGGAATGACCGCGCACCTGTTTCTGACCCAGGCTTTCCGCCATGCCGCACCAGCATTGCTGGCGCCGTTCGGTTATTGCCAGATCGTGTTCGCGGGGTTATTGGGCTGGTTGCTGTTTGCGCACACGCCGACCCTGATGACGGTGATCGGGATCGCAGTGATCTGTTGCAGCGGGCTGGCGGCAGCGTGGCAGCAGAGCCGGCGCTGAAAGCAAACCGGCCTGAAATCAGGCCGGTCGGTGCAGGAAGGTTACTCAGTGACGGTAGGAATCTTGCGCGGTGCCATGAAGTACATCCAGGTCAGCGCGATGAAGTACATCGCCGGGATCAGGGTGAACAGCACGGTGTAGTTGTTGTTGGTGACGGTCAGGATGTGGCCGACGATCTGGGTCATGAACATCCCGCCGATCGCCGCGCACATGCCGCCGAAACCGAACACCGTGCTCATCATGTGCTTGGGCGTGTAGTCCATCACCAGGCTCCAGATGTTCGCCGTCCAGGCCTGATGCGCGCCGATGGCCAGAGAGATGGCGGCAACCGCGATCCACAGGTTGGCGGAGCCGGCGGCCATGACCACGCCGATGATGCAGCAGGCGAACAGGAACATCGACAGCAGCCGTGCCTTGATCGAGTTCATGCCGCGACCGATCAGGAACGAAGACAGAATCCCGCCGCCCACGCTGCCGAAGTCAGCGGTGACGTAGATGATGATCAGCGGAATGCCCATCTGGGTGACGTTGATGCCCAGGTTGTATTGCTGATTGAGAAACGGCGGCAGCCAGTACAGGTAGAACCAGAACACCGGCGCGGTCAGCGAGTAGGCGAGGGCGAAGGCCCAGGTGCCGCGCATGCGCAGGATTTTCGAGAACGGCACGCGGGCCTGTTCCGGTTCGACTTCTTTCTGGATGTATTCCAGCTCCGACTGTTTCACGCTCGGGTGATCTTCCGGGTTGAAATACTTCAGGCCCCAGAACAGCAGCCAGATCCCGCCCAGTGCCGACATGCACAGGAACGCAGCCTGCCAGCCCCACACGTGAAGGATCAGCGGCAGCAGCATCGGGGTGAACATCGCACCGACGTTGGTGCCGGCGTTGAAGATGCCGGTGGCCACGGCGCGCTCGCCGGCCGGGAACCACAGGCGTGTGGTCTTCACACAAGCCGGGTAGTTCGCCGCTTCAGTCAGACCGAGGATGAATCGGCAGACCATGAAGCCCACCGCCGAGGTCGCCAGACCGTGGGCGCCGGTGGCCAGGCTCCAGAGCAGCACCGCGCAGAAGAACACGCGCTTGACGCCCACCCGATCGATCAACCGTCCTTGCAACACGAAGCCGATCGCGTAGCCGACCTGAAACCAGAAGTTGATGTTGGCGTAGTCCATCGCCGTCCAGCTCATTTCCTTGGCGAGGATCGGCTGCATGACGCCGAGGGCGGCGCGGTCGATGTAATTGAGGGTGGTGGCGAAAAACACCAGCGCCAGCATGCCCCAACGGGTCTTGCCGACGGCCATGGCGCCGCGGATCTTGTCGCCGATGCCACCCGTGGCAGTGCTCATGGCCGGAGCCATGCGGGAAGTCTGTGAAGGAATCATGTGTTCCACCCGTTTTTGGATTTGTTATTTGGTGTGCTTTTATTGTGCACGCTGCGACCGGTGGTTCAGTTCCGGACTCAAGGTGAGACGGATGTTGGGCAGTGGACGAAAAATCGTCAATTCGCCAAACCGGCATTCTGTTCGATAATCGCACGCAAAACTAACCGGGTAGTACAGTTTAAATTGCTCAATGAAAAACCGGGACCAATAATTCGCTCACCCTATAAAAGCGGCGCAATTTCCGTAGCCGACGTCTCCACCGGGAGTTGAAACATGCAGCGATCCATTGCCACCGTCTCCTTGAGCGGAACCCTGCCGGAAAAACTCGAAGCCATTGCCGCCGCCGGGTTCGACGGGGTGGAGATTTTCGAGAACGATCTTCTGTATTACGACGGCAGCCCCCGGGAAATCCGGCAGATGTGCGCCGACCTCGGGATTGCCATCACCCTGTTCCAGCCGTTCCGCGATTTCGAAGGCTGCCGCCGCGATCGCTTGGAGCGCAATCTGGAGCGGGCCGAGCGCAAGTTCGACCTGATGCAGGAACTGGGCACCGACCTGGTGCTGGTCTGCAGCAACGCCTCCCCCGACAGCCTCGGCGATCAACAGATCCTCATCGACGACCTGCGCCTGCTGGCCGAGCGCGCTGGTGCCCGTGGCCTGCGCATCGGTTATGAGGCGCTGGCCTGGGGCCGTCATGTGAACACTTATCAACAGGTCTGGGACATCGTGCGTCAGGCCGATCACCCGGCCCTCGGCGTGTTGCTCGACAGCTTCCACACCTTGTCGCTCAAGGGCGATCCACGGGCGATTGCCGAGATTCCCGGCGACAAGATTTTCTTCGTGCAGATGGCCGACGCGCCGATCCTGGCGATGGACGTGCTGGAGTGGAGCCGGCATTTCCGCTGCTTCCCGGGGCAGGGCGAATTCGATCTGCCGGGTTTCCTTGCGCCAATCATCCAGAGTGGCTACACCGGGCCACTGTCGCTGGAAATCTTCAACGACGGCTTCCGCGCCGCGCCGCCTCGGGCCAATGCCGCCGACGGTCTGCGTTCGCTGCTGTATCTGGAGGAGAAAACCCGCCAGCGTCTGGAGCAGGAAATCCGTCCTGTGGATAACCGCGACATCCTCTTCGAAACGCCGAAGGCCAGCGAATACAACGGCATCGAGTTTCTTGAGTTCGCCGTGGATGAAAGCCTGGGCGCCAAGCTGTCGAACTGGCTGGAACGGCTGGGTTTCGTCAAGGCCGGACAGCATCGCTCCAAGAGCGTCAGCCTGTTGCGTCAGGGTGATATCAACCTGATCCTCAACTCTGAACCCTATTCGTTCGGCCACAGTTTCTTCGAGGCCCACGGCCCGTCGCTGTGCGCCACCGCCGTGCGGGTCAAGGACAGCGCCAGCGCGCTGGCCCGCGCCGTCGCCTATAAAGGTCAGCCGTATCGCGGACTGGTCGGCCCCAACGAACTGGAGCTGGCGGCGGTGCGTGCGCCGGATGGCAGCCTGATTTATCTGGTGGATCAGGAGGCGGATGTCTACGGCACCGACTTCAATCTGCTGCCAAATGCAGTGGCGGGCGGTGGTCTCAAACGCATCGATCACATGGCCATGGCGCTGCCGGCAGACAGCCTCGACAGCTGGGTGTTGTTCTACAAGAGCCTGCTGGATTTCGAGGCTGACGATGAAGTGGTGCTGCCCGATCCGTACGGGCTGGTGAAGAGCCGCGCCCTGCGTAGCCGCGACAGTTCGATCCGTCTGCCGCTGAACATTTCCGAGAACCGCAACACCGCGATCTCACACGCGCTGTCGAGTTATCGCGGTTCCGGGGTGCATCACATCGCCTTCGATTGCGACGATATCTTCGCCGAAGTCAGCCGGGCGAAAGAGGCGGGCGTGCCGCTGCTGGACATCCCGCTGAACTATTACGACGACCTGGCGGCGCGTTTCGATTTCGATGACGAATTCCTCAGCGAACTGGCGTACTACAACGTGCTGTACGACCGCGATGCGCAGGGCGGCGAGTTGTTTCACGTCTATACCGAGCCATTCGAGGGGCGCTTCTTCTTCGAGATCATCCAGCGCAAGAACGGTTACGCCGGTTATGGCGCGGCCAACGTCGCGGTGCGGCTGGCGGCGATGGCCAAATCACGCAGTGGCGCCGTTCGCCAGGCCAAGTTGTAGGAAATTCGTAAACGCGGGATTAAACACCGGTCGCGCGGCTTCCTTCACTGGATCGCGCGGCCCATAATCGCCAGCCTGTGCAGTGATGGCCGTGAGCCCGCAATGACAATGACTTCAGAACTTCCCGCAGCTCCCGTTCTACCCGCGGTAGAGCCGCGCAAAAGTCGCAAGAACAACCCGGAAAAGACCCGCGAGAATATCCTGCAGGAGGCGATCGTCGAGTTCGTCCAGCAGGGGCTGTCCGGCGCCCGCGTCGATGCGATCGCCGAGCGCATCCACACCTCCAAGCGCATGATCTATTACTACTTCGGCAGCAAGGAGCAGTTGTACGTCGAGGTGCTGGAGAAGCTCTACGGCGATATCCGCAACACCGAGAACCGCCTGCACCTGGCTGAATTGCCGCCAGTGGAAGCGATCCGGCGTCTGGTGGAATTCACTTTCGATCACCACGATCGCAACGTCGATTTCGTGCGGATCGTCAGCATCGAAAACATCCACAACGCCGAGTATGTGAAGCGTTCCGACGCGATCAAGGCGATGAACAACACCATCCTCGATTCCCTGGGCGAGATTCTGCGTCGGGGTGCTGAAGAAGGGGTGTTCCGCGCCGGGCTCGACGCGCTGGACGTGCATCTGTTGATCAGTTCGTTCTGCTTCTACCGTGTATCGAACCGCCATACCTTCGGAGAGATCTTCCAGATCGACCTGCCGGACGAAAGCATCAAGCAACGTCATCGCGAGATGATTTGCGAGTCGGTGCTGCGCTACTTGCAGGCGTGACCGAAATCGAGGGGGCCAGGCCCCCTCACTGTTTTATCCATTCATGCTTTGAAAATGCGCGAGCATTCGCTGCGCATCCGGCACCTTGCCGCTGAACAGCTCAAACGCCTTCACTGCCTGAAACACCGCCATGTTGCCGCCATCCAGGGTTCGGCAACCCAGGGCGCGGGCGTTGCGCAGGAGTTCGGTTTCCAGCGGGAAATACACAATCTCCGCCACCCACAACTCGGGCCGCAGCAGCGCCGCCGGCACGGGCATGCCGGGCAATTTGGCCATACCCATCGGCGTAGTGTTTACCAGACCATCGGCCTGACTCAGCGTGCTCCCCAGATCATGTCCGGCCACGGCCCGACCGGCACCGAAATGCTGATTGAGGTTGTTGGCCAGGCTTTCGGCGCGCTCCACGTCCACATCAAAAATGCTCAGTTGCCGTACGCCTTCGCTCAACAAGGCGTGGGCGACTGCCGCACCGGCGCCACCAGCGCCCATCTGGACCACACGTTCGCGGGCGACGTCTGGCAGGCCGCGACGAAAACCTTCGGCAAAACCCAGGCAATCGGTGTTGTGGCCGACGCGTTTACCGTCTTTCAGTACTACCGTGTTCACGGCGCCGATGCCTCGGGCTTCCGGGGACAATTCATCGAGCAGCGGGATGATTGCCTGCTTGCACGGGAAGGTGATGTTCAGGCCGGTGTAATTCATGCGTTCGGCGGCCTGCAACAGATCGGGCAGGGCGCTGCTGTCCAGTTGCAGTTGATCAAGGTCGATCAGCCGGTACAAGTAGCGCAGGCCCTGTTCGTCGCCTTCGTGTTCATGCAGTGCCGGAGTGCGGGAAGCCTGAATGCCGGCGCCGATCAGCCCGGCGAGTATCACGTTGTTGCGGTTCATGCGGTTCGCCCCTTCAGCCGCTGGCTGAAATGTTCCAGGGCCAGGCGATAGCCGTGGCTGCCGAAGCCGCACATCACGGCGGTGGCGATGGCCGAGACGAACGAGTGATGACGGAATGGCTCGCGGGCGTGGACGTTGGACAGGTGCACCTCGATCACCGGCAATTCGCTGGCGACCAGAGCGTCGCGGATCGCTACCGAGGTGTGTGTCCAGGCGGCCGGATTGATCACGATACCGGCGCAGCGCTGACGGGCGCCGTGAATCCAGTCGAGCAGTTCGCCTTCGTGGTTGGTCTGGCGAAACTCCACGGCCAGGCCGAACTCTTCGGCGGCGCGCCCGCACAGGGCAGAGATGTCGGCCAGGGTTTCGTGACCGTAGGTCGCCGGTTCACGGGTGCCGAGCAGGTTCAGGTTCGGGCCGTTGAGCACCAGAACGATAGGGGGCATGGGGGCAAACTCCACTTATTGTTTTTGGCTTGGGCCGAGGGTTTCGACCTGTGGAGTTAAATTGTACTAGATGGTTACTTTAATCAATTGCTCTGCATCGGCAGCCCGGTTTTGTGTGCGGTGATCGCACACAGGTGAAATCACTGCGGCAACTGCTCGACCAGAAAATCAATGAAAGCCCTGACGCGCAGCGGCATGTGGCGATTTTGCGGGTACAGCAAGGTGAACGGTCGCGAGCGTCCGCTGTAGGGCTGGAGCACTTCCACCAACGAGCCGTCGGCCAGTTCCTTTTCGACAATGAAGCGATAGGTCTGGAACAACCCGGCGCCATGTTTGGCCAGGGTCACGCCACCGAGCACGTCATCGGAGCAGCAGAAGTTGCCCTCGGCGAGGATTTCCCGTGGCGCGTCTTCCTCATAGAACAGCCAAGTGATCCGCCGCCCGCTGCTGGGCAATTCGTACTGAATACACTCGTGTTGTTCGAGGTCTTCGAGGGTCTGCGGCGTGCCGGCGCGTTTGAGGTAGTCGGGGCTGGCGACCATCACCAGCGCTGCGTCCTCCAGATGGCGGGCGATCAGGCCGGAGTCGGGGATTGCCCGCACGCGGATCGCCATGTCGTAACCCTCGCCGACGAAGTCGATGTTGCGGTTGCTGATGTGCATGTCGACCTTCACCTGCGGGAAGCGCGCACGAAACGCGGGCAACAGCGGCAGGATCCGGTGATGGGCGTAGGTTGTAGGAATACTGATACGCAGGGTGCCGGACGGTTCCTGCTGCTGGCCCATGACTTCCCGTTGCGCCTCGACCAGTTGCGCCAGCGCCTGGCTGCATTCTTCGTAGTAGCGACGGCCGCTGTCGGTCAGTTTCACGCTGCGGGTAGTGCGCGCAAACAACCGTACGCCCAGCCGTTCCTCCATGCGGGATACCGAGCGGCTCACCGCTGCCGGCGTCACCGAAGCCGCCTGCGCCGCGCCGGTGAAACTGCCGCACTCGGCGGCCAGGCAAAACAGCTCGATGCTGCCCAGCTGAAGATCGTCGAAGTGTCGTTGCATGATTGATTACACCGGGGAATGAGTCTTCGTATGTAGCAAATGCGTGGCCGCTGCGAAAGAACTGCTTACCATTTTGCGCGGGGCTTTCCTGAATCCCGCACTAGGCTCGAAAACGTAATGACCATTTGAGGCAGCAATGCCGATGGTCGGAATTGTCAGGGAATGGCAGTTTTCGAAATTCTTTAACCTAACGGATGGGTTAGCATGAAAGTGTGCAGTTACAAGGGATTGTCGGTGGTGATCATGCTGCGAGACGAACATTGTCCGCCCCATGCGCACGTTGATTCAGGTGCATGGAGTGCCCGTTTCAAATTCAGCTTCTGGCACAACGGCGTGGAGTTATGGGATGTGGTGCCCCTGTCGCGTCGGCCACCGATTGCAGTGCTCGAGGGGCTGCGTCAATCGCTGCGTGAAACTGTTCATCTGCGGCGGGCCCGTCGAATCTGGTGGACTCGATTGCAGACGGCGTGTCTCGATAATCAATGGTGGGACGGGGACTCGAACGAAGTGGCCGTCATGCGCGCAGTCACCGGAGCAACCTTCAGAATCGGATCGGCGTATTACGAACCAGAAGAAAACAAAACCCTGCTGGCCCTGGTTGGTGCTCGGGAAGGTGTGGAGATCGAACTATGAAAACAGTAAAAGCCGGTTTGCATGCTGATCGACCGGTAACAGAAAAGCGTCTCGATGAAGCTGTTGAGCGGGGAGGGCTGCGCCGACGCAGCAGCCTTCAAGCCGTGTCGGTGGCCTTTCAGAAACCCTGCCTGGTGATTCACTTCGAGGACGACAGCGGCGTGCTGCTCCCAGTGAATCTCTACCGCGAATTCGATGATTTCGAACCGGAAGACTTCACTGGATTGAACGTTGGCTTTGCCGGCACAGCGCTCTGCCACGACGGCAAGGATCTGCAGGTTTCCATCGCCGGCATGATCTCGGCCAGTCAACCTTTGATGGCCATGGCTGCCTCGGTGATCGCCTCTCGCAATGGCCGCCAGAGCAGCACCGCGAAAGCCGAAGCTGCCCGGGCCAACGGCAGGAAGGGCGGGCGCCCGCGCAAGATCGATCCCGTGCCATGAACAGGCACAAAAAAGCCGTCGCTCAGGACGGCTTTCTTGTATCTGGCAGTGCGATCAACGCCGGGTCAATAGCACGCCGGATTCCATGTGGTGAGTCCAAGGGAACTGGTCGAACAGCGCGCAGCGGGTGATGCGGTGCGTGTCGTGCAGTTGGGCGATGTTGGCTGCCAGCGTTTCCGGGTTGCAGGAGATGTACAGGATGTTGTCGAAGCGCCGGGTCAGTTCGCAGGTGTCCGGGTCCATGCCGGCCCGTGGCGGGTCGACGAACACGCTGCCGAACTCGTAGCTTTTCAGGTCGATACCGTGCAGGCGACGGAACGGGCGAACTTCGTTCAGTGCTTCAGTCAGCTCTTCGGCGGACAGGCGCACCAGCGTGACGTTATCCACAGCATTTTCGGCCAGGTTGCTCAGTGCGGCGTTGACCGAAGTCTTGCTGATTTCGGTGGCCAGCACTTTGCGCACGCGGGTCGCCAGTGGCAGGGTGAAGTTGCCGTTGCCGCAATACAGCTCCAGCAGATCGTCGCTGCGATCACCCAGTGCTTCGTATGCCCAGTTGAGCATCTTCTGGTTCACGGTGCCGTTAGGCTGGGTGAACGCGCCTTCCGGCTGGCGGTAGCTGAACGTGCGACCACCGACGTCGAGTTTCTCGACCACGTAATCGAGGCCGAGCACTTCGCGCTTGCCCTTGGAACGGCCGATGATGCTGACGCCCAGATCAGCCGCCAGTTTGGTGGCCGCTGTATGCCAGTGCTCGTCCAGCGGGCGGTGATAGCACAGGGTGATCATCGCGTCGCCGGCCAGGGTGGTCAGAAACTCCACCTGAAACAGCTTGTGGCTCAGCGCCGCGCTGGCCTGCCAGGCCGCTTTCAATTGCGGCATCAACTGGTTGATGCGCAGGCTGGCGATCGGGAACTCTTCGATCAGGATCGGCGTGCGTTTGTCGTCCTGGGAAAACATCGCGTAATGCCGCTCACCGGCCTCGCGCCACAGGCGGAATTCGGCGCGCAGGCGGAAATTCTGCAACGGCGAGTCGAACACCGTCGGCTCCGGTGCATCGAACGGGGCCAGCAGGTCACGCAGGCGCGTGACCTTGTCTTCGAGTTGTGCGGCGTAGGCCTGGGAATCAAAAGTCATGCGTTGAACCAACCCAGCTTGATCACGAACAGAATCGACAGGATCACCAGCGCCGGGTTCAGCTCACGGGCACGGCCGGACAGCAGTTTGATCGCAGTCCAGGCGATGAAGCCGAAGGCGATGCCGTTGGCGATGGAATAGGTGAAAGGCATTGCCAGAGCGGTGACCACGACCGGCGCGGCGACGGTGATGTCGTCCCAGTCTATTTCCGCCAGACCGGAAGTCATCAGCACGGCGACGAACAGCAGCGCTGGTGCGGTGGCGAAGGCCGGTACGCTGGAGGCCAGTGGCGAGAAGAACAACGCCAGCAGGAACAGGATCGCGACGACGATGGCGGTCAGGCCGGTGCGGCCGCCGGCGCTCACGCCTGCGGCAGATTCGATGTAGCTGGTGGTGGTCGAGGTGCCCAGCAGCGAACCGGCCATGGCCGCGGTGCTGTCAGCGATCAGTGCACGGCCCATTTTCGGCATGTGGCCGTCCTTGCCCATCAGGCCGGCGCGCTTGGCGACGCCGATCAGGGTGCCGGAGTTGTCGAACAGGTCGACGAACAGGAAGGCGAAGATCACGCTGACCAGACCGATGTCCAGTGCGCCCTTGATGTCCAGTTGCAGGAAGGTCGGGGCCAGCGAAGGTGGCATCGAGGTCACGCCGCCGAACGGGGTGAAGCCCATCACGATGGAAACGATGGTCACCGCGAGAATGCCAATCAGCACCGCGCCGCGTACTTTCAGGGCCTCAAGGGCGACGATCAGCGCGAAACCGAGGGTGGCGAGGATCGGAGCCGGTTGTTTCAGGTCGCCGAGGCCGACCATGGTCGCCTGGTTACTGACCACGATGCCGGCGTTGTGCAGGGCGATCAGCGCCAGGAACAGGCCGATACCGGCGGCAATCGCCGAGCGCAGTGGCAGCGGGATGCTGTTGATGATCCATTCACGGATGCGGAAGATCGACAGCAGGAAGAAGCACACGGCCGAGATGAACACCGCGCCCAGCGCCACTTGCCAGGTGTGGCCCATGTGCAGCACGACGGTGTAGGTAAAAAAGGCGTTCAGCCCCATGCCCGGCGCAAGGGCGATCGGGTAGTTGGCGATCAGGCCCATGACCGTGGAACCGATGGCAGCTGCCAGGCACGTGGCGACGAACACCGCACCTTTGTCCATGCCGGTCTCGCCGAGGATGCTCGGGTTGACGAACAGAATGTAGGCCATGGCCAGGAAGGTCGTGACGCCCGCCAGAATCTCGGTTCGCACGTTGGTGTTGTGTGCCTTGAGTTGAAACAGCCTTTCCAGCATGTCTGCTCCCCGTGGCGCGCGTGGCGCCGTGAATGTATCGACCTCAACAGCAAAGCACAGACCGTCGCAAGCGCCTGGAAAATTGTGGTGGGCCGGAAAAAGCCGCGCATCATACCAGCAGCGTGAGGAAGATGGCGGATGTTGGTGTCGATCGTCGGCGAAGTTTTGCACCACGGCCAAGTACGCCATACTGCGCGCTGTTTTTTCGGGGATGGATCGCATGAACAAGGGTTGGATGAAGACCGCTGGACTGATGGCCTTGCTGCTGGCCGGTGTACCGACGGCACTCGCGGCGTCGGCACCGCCATTGAGCGAGGTGAAAGTCATCAAGGTTCAGTCGTCGTCCTGCGGGCTCGAAGACATTACCGATGGCCAGGTGCAGACCCGTTGCGATCACAGCGCGCCGGGCATCAAGGTCTATGTGCTGGAAATCGGTTACGGCCAGAGCCAGCCTCAGGCAGCGCTGGACGGCTTTGAAGTGAACGGCACCCGAAGCCCGGTCTGTGCTTTCGATAACGGCAACCTGACCGAATGCACGCCAGGCGCGAAAACCGTCGGTTCGCTGTACACCTTCGATCTGGCGACCCGACAGGAAGGCACCTTTACCTTCAGCAACACGTCGATCAACGCCCCGCGCAATACGATGTCGACCCAGCTTTACATCAAGTAACGGCTGTCGCCGAACAGGGCAGGGCAAAGCTGACTACGCTTTAAGGATCACCCAGCGGATGGCGCCCATGACCTTTAGAGCCCTGATTACCCTCGCCGAGGGCATCGATGATCTGCAATGCGTGACCCTGATCGACGTGCTGCGTCGCGCCGGCGTCGAAGTGGTGGCGGCCAGCATCGAGGGCCGGCGCATGCTGACCTGCGCCCGAGGCACTCGACTGACCGCCGACGGCATGCTCATTGATGTGCTGGCCCAGACCTTCGACCTGATTGTCCTGCCCGGTGGCGCTGTCGGCGCGCAACACCTTGCCGCGCACCAGCCTCTTCAACAACTGCTAAAGGATCAGGCCAGTGCCGGACGACTGTTCGCCGCCATCGCCGAAGCCCCGGCCGTCGCCCTGCAAAGCTTCGGTGTATTACGCCAACGCCGGATGACCTGCCTGCCCGTCAGCAGTCATAACCTTTCCGGTTGCACCTTTGTTGATCAACCGGTGGTGGTCGACGGCAATTGCATCACCGCCCAAGGCTCCGGCGCCGCGCTGGCATTTGCGCTGACGCTGGTCGAGCAACTGGCGGGCAAGGCCGTCAGAGCGAAGGTGGCGGGGGAGTTGCTGGCCTGAGAAGTTCAGGCCTTCACCTCTTCCACCGGCACATGCATCCGGTCGCGGTTGGCCAGGGTCGGGAACAGTTTGATCCAGGTTCCTGTCACCACCAGCGTGCCGACCCCGCCCATCACCACCGCCGGCACGGTGCCGAACCAGTGGGCGGTGAGGCCGGATTCGAATTCGCCCAGCTGGTTGGAGGCACCGATAAACAGGCCGTTCACCGCGCTGACCCTGCCGCGCATTTCGTCCGGGGTTTCCAGTTGCACGAACGAGGCGCGGATCACCATGCTGATCATGTCCGCCGCGCCGAGCACCACCAGCACCGCCAGGGAGAACCAGAACGAGGTCGACAGACCGAAGGCGATAGTGGCAACACCGAACACGCCGACGGCAGTGAACATCACCCGACCGACGTTTCGCTCAACGGCAAACCGCGCCAGGAACAGCGACATCATCAACGCCCCGACCGCCGGCGCCGAGCGCAGCAGCCCGAGCCCCCACGGCCCGGTCAGCAGAATGTCCCTGGCGAACACCGGCAGCAACGCGGTGGCGCCGCCGAGCAGCACGGCGAACAGATCCAGCGAAATCGCCCCGAGAATGTCTGGACGGCTGCGAATGAAGCGGATTCCGGCCAGCAACGAATCCAGCGTCGCCTTGCCTTTGTTCAGCGGTGTTTGCCGCGCGGGCAGGTTGAGCATCAGCGTGCAGGCGATGACATACAGAATGACCGTCGGGCCATAGACCCACACGCTACCGAAGGCATAGAGCAGACCGCCGAGCGCCGGGGCGACGATGGTGGCCGATTGCTGCGCCGATTGCGCAGCGGCAACCGCCCGTGGGAACAGCGTGCTGGGCACGATGCTCGGCAGCAGCGCCTGGGTGGTCGGCATTTCGAACGATCGTGCGGCGCCCAGCAGGAACGCCAGGATAAAGATCATTTCCCGGGTGACATGGTCGGTGGCGCTGCCGATGGCCAGTGCCAGGGCAATCAGGGCCTGCAACGACTGGCAGATCGCCGCGACCTTGCGCCGGTCGTAGCGATCGGCAACGTGCCCGGTGTGCAGCATGAACAATACGCGTGGCGCGAATTCCACCAACCCGACCAGACCCAGGTCGAGCACATTGCCGGTCAGTTGATAGAGGTTCCAGCCGATCGCCACGGTGAGCATCTGAAAACCGCTGGCGGTGAAGATCCGGGCCAACCAGAACGCAACGAAGGGACGGTGGTGACGTAACAGCAAGGGCTCTTGGCTGGGCATTTGCGGGCCGGTCTTGATCGAGGGGAACCGCGAGATTATCACCAGTCTGTAACAGGAAGTTGCTATGACAGAAAATTTAGTTAGCCAGACATCGATTTTTCCCCGTCGTGGCGCGAGCTCCGGCCACGGACGTATTTCAGAGCGTTGCCAGGTCTGTGAGGCAACTTGTCACGCGGCAAAAGACCACGCGGTTCTCCGTCGGAAATGGGACTACTCTTTCAACGTTGATTGATCCAGATCAAGACCCATCGCGGAACTGATCCCGGACCCGTCGGCAGACTCCCTGCGTCGCGATGCCTGTAAAAAGAAGAACGAATTCGAGTTCGCCGCACTCCATACCCGTGGGGGCAGTGGTTCAAGGCCGCCAGTCCTGGAACCGTTATCTGATAGAGGAAAGCTTATGTTCGGTTTAGAGGCCCTGGATCTCGCCCGAATTCAGTTCGCGTTCACCATCTCGTTCCACATCCTGTTCCCGGCGATCACCATCGGTCTTGCGAGCTATCTCGCGGTGCTGGAAGGCCTGTGGCTGAAAACCGGCAATGACACTTACCGTGACCTCTACCATTTCTGGTCGAAGATCTTTGCCGTCAACTTCGGCATGGGCGTGGTCTCGGGGCTGGTCATGGCCTACCAGTTCGGCACCAACTGGAGCCGCTTCTCGGACTTCGCCGGTTCAGTCACCGGCCCGTTGCTGACGTATGAAGTGCTCACGGCGTTCTTCCTCGAAGCCGGTTTCCTGGGGGTGATGCTGTTCGGCTGGAACAAGGTCGGGCGCGGCCTGCACTTTTTCTCCACGGTGATGGTGGCCATCGGCACACTGATTTCCACGTTCTGGATTCTCGCCTCCAACAGTTGGATGCAGACCCCGCAGGGCTTCGAGATCGTCAACGGTCAGGTCATTCCAACCGACTGGCTGGCAATCATCTTCAACCCGTCATTCCCCTATCGCCTGATGCACATGGCGACGGCAGCGTTCGTCGCAACGGCCTTCTTCGTCGGCTCGTCGGCGGCCTGGCACCTGCTGCGCGGCAAGGACAACCCGGCGATCCGCACCATGCTGTCGATGGCGATGTGGATGGCGCTGATTGTTGCGCCGATCCAGGCAGTCATCGGCGACTTCCATGGCCTCAATACCCTTGAACACCAACCGGCGAAGATCGCCGCGATCGAGGGTCACTGGGAAAACGTCGGCGACGAAGCGACACCGCTGATCCTGTTCGGCTGGCCGGACATGAAGGAAGAAAAGACCAAGTTTGCTGTCGAGATTCCATACCTCGGCAGCCTGATCCTGACCCACTCGCTGGACAAGCAAGTCCCGGCGCTCAAGGAGTTCCCGCCAGAAGACCGGCCGAATTCGACCATCGTGTTCTGGTCGTTCCGGATCATGGTCGGTCTCGGCTTCCTGATGATCTTCACCGGTCTGTGGAGTTTGTGGCTGCGCAAGCGTGACTCGCTCTACACCTCGCGGCCGTTCCTGTACCTGGCGCTGTGGATGGGGCCGTCCGGCCTGATCGCGATCCTGGCGGGCTGGTTCACCACTGAAATCGGTCGTCAGCCATGGGTGGTCTACGGGCTGATGCGCACGGCCGATGCGTCTTCAAACCACAGTTTCATGCAGATGAGCATCACGCTGATCATGTTCGTGGTGGTGTATTTCGCGCTGTTCGGTGCGGGGCTGGGCTACATGATGCGCCTGGTGCGCAAAGGGCCGAAGACCGACGAAGGCAAGGAAACCAACGACGGTGGTCCTGGCCAGAAACGCACACCGGCACGTCCGTTGTCCGCTGCCGACGACGACGGCGCCGAACACGACCGCAGCCTGACCAAGGAGATTTGAGTCATGGGTATTGATCTTCCGCTGATCTGGGCCGTGATCATCATCTTCGGGATCATGATGTACGTGGTGATGGACGGTTTCGACCTGGGGATCGGGATTCTCTTCCCGTTCATCCCCGGCAAGACCGACCGCGACGTGATGATGAACACCGTCGCCCCGGTGTGGGACGGCAATGAAACCTGGCTGGTACTGGGGGGCGCTGCGTTGTTCGGCGCATTCCCGCTGGCCTATTCGGTGGTGCTGTCGGCGCTGTATCTGCCGCTGATCTTCATGCTGATCGGGCTGATCTTCCGTGGCGTGGCGTTTGAGTTCCGGTTCAAGGCCAAGGACGACAAGCGTCACCTGTGGGACAAGGCGTTCATCGGTGGTTCGGTGGCGGCGACGTTCTTTCAGGGCGTGGCGCTTGGCGCGTTCATCGATGGTCTGCCGGTGGTCAACCGGCAATATGCCGGCGGTTCACTGGACTGGCTGACGCCGTTCACGCTGTTCTGCGGCGCCGCACTGGTGGTGGCGTATGCCTTGCTTGGCTGCACCTGGCTGATCATGAAGACCGAAGGCAAGTTGCAGGAACAGATGCATGACCTGGCGCGTCCTCTGGCCTTCGTGCTGTTGGCGGTGATCGGTGTCGTCAGTCTGTGGACGCCGCTGGCCCATCCGGAAATTGCGACGCGCTGGTTCAGCATGCCGAATCTGTTCTGGTTCATGCCGGTGCCGATTCTGGTGTTGGTGACGCTGTACGCACTGATCCGTGCGGTGGCGCGAAACGCCAACTACATGCCGTTCCTGCTGACCCTGGTGCTGATCTTCCTCGGCTACAGCGGTCTGGGCATCAGCCTGTGGCCGAACATCGTGCCGCCGTCGATCTCGATCTGGGACGCCGCCGCGCCGCCGCAAAGCCAGGGCTTCATGCTGGTGGGCACGCTGTTCATCATCCCGTTCATCCTGGGTTACACCTTCTGGAGCTATTACGTGTTCCGCGGCAAGGTCACCCACGAAGACGGTTATCACTAATGGTGATCACGATGGCGCCGAGCGCGGCGCCATTTCCCGCAACCGGAGGATGCAAGCATGACCGGCAAACATTCCCTGCACGATATTGAAGAAGCCGAAAAAAAGCCGCTGTGGCAGCGGCTCGGCTGGTTGGCCATGATCTGGGGCGGCAGCGTCGGTGCTCTGTTCATCGTCGCCAGCCTGATGCGCATGTTCATGAACGCCGCAGGTCTGACCACGCACTGAGACTTCCCATCCCGCTGCCTTGCGGCACGGATTTTTGACCCTCCGACCGGAGGTTTTTTTTTGCCCGGATTATTTGCGCGCCTTGAGGATCACGAATTTCGGTGTGGCCGCCACTTGCTCGACACCCCGAAACAGTCGCGCCAGTTTGCTGTGATAACCCAGGTGACGGTTGCCGACGATGTACAGCGCGCCACCGAGCACCAGCGATTCGCGGGCCTGCTGGAACATGCGCCAGGCGAGGAAATCGCCGACCACCTGTTGCTGGTGGAATGGCGGGTTGCACAGGACTACGTCCAGCGATTGCGCTTCCTGGCCGGCCAGACCGTCGCCGGCGCGCACGATCACTTCACGTTCACCCAGCGCCGCGCGCCAGTTCTCGGCTGCCGATTGCACGGCCATGAACGATTCGTCCACCAGCGTGTAATGCGCATCGGGGTTTTGCAGGGCGCTGGCGATGGCCAATACACCGTTGCCGCAGCCAAGATCCGCGACTCGCGCAGCGCCGAGGTTTTTCGGCAGGTGCGGAAGGAAGGCACGGGTGCCGATGTCCAGCCCTTCACGGCAGAACACGTTGGCGTGGTTGAGCAGTTCGATGGCCGGCTCGTCGAGGTGATAGCGGGTCGGGTAGGGCGAGACGGCCGGTGCCTTGGCCTCGGGCGTGGCGATCAGCAGTCGGGCCTTCTTCACCGCCAGCGAAGCCTGAACCGCGCCGATGTAGCGTTCCAGCAGATCACCGGCGGCACGGGGCAAATGCTTGACCATCGCGGCTGCCACCACTTGCGCACCGGGCGCCAATTGGCCTTGCAGGCGAATCAATTGTTCTTCCAGCAGTGCCAGGGTTTTCGGAACGCGGATCAGCACCCGGTCAAATGGCCCGGCTAACGGCTCGCTGGCGGGAATGCCGCGCAGCGCATCGAATGCCTGACCATTGCGCAGCAGGTTTTTTTCAAGGCCTTGAAACGCCAGGAACGAATCACCGCTGGTGCTGACCTGCACCTTGCCCGAAAGGCTGATGGCCAATGCGCCGAAACTGTCGTTGAGCACCAATACTCGGGTCTCCGCCGGCAGATTTTGTTCGGCCACATGATTGAGCAAGTACTCGTCGGCTGCGTCGAAGGCTTGCAGCGGTTCGTTCTGCTGTTCGGGCTGGCGGATCAGATCGAGCTGGGCGAAGGGCGTATCGAGCAAAGGCATGGGGCGGGGACTCTGGGTAATCGACGGGTGTCCCGCGGCCCAGGGGGAGTGCGGCGGAACCGTCCGAGTGGACAGCGGCGCAAAAGATCGCGTCATCACTCAGGAAGGTTGCAAATGGTACGTTTTTTTTGTTGGCAATACTCGCCTGATTTCAGTACGGGTGAGTGGGAATAAACCCAGCCCTGGTGGCGGCGATGACGGCTGACACCTTGTTGCAGGCGTTGAACTTAACGATCAGGTTTTTGATGTGATAGTTCACGGTTCGTTCGGCCACATTCAGAATCTGGCCGATTTCCCAGGCTGTCTTGCCCAATGCGCACAGCCTTACGATTTCGAGCTCCCGGGTAGACAGTCGTACGGGCGGTGATTTGGCCTGTGCCGGCGGGAGGGCGTGGACGATCATTCCACTCAAGTGCTGCGTGATGAAGTGCATCACACCGTATTGTTCGTAGAGCTCCAATGCAGAGATTTCGCAATGGGGTCGTGCCAGACTGATGGTGCAGCACAGGTCGTTCTCTTCGTCGAGATACGACTGTGACCAGCCATGTTCCATCCCGTGATTCTGAAGCGCACTCCACATTGTCGGTGCCTTGGAAAATGCTTTCCTGGTCCAGAGAAACGGCAACATTGAATGATGGCAAAAAGCTGTAATCGGGTCGTTTTCACAGCAATGTTTTTCGTATTCGTCGTTCCACGCCTCTGTGAAGTTATTGATATAAAACGGTTTGAATGACTGGGAGTCAGGCCGCGAGACGGTAATACCGCAGAATTGGAAACCGATGTTGTTGGCAAAGTTTTTCAAGATCGGGAATGCGTTTTCAATATTCTTCGCGCGCGTAAGCTGTTCTATTTGATACTCCTTCCACCTTTCCATTTTAGTTGTTCTCCAGTGTTTCATTTCCGCGGGGGGGGGGGCAAATTGGATCCAAGGAACCAGCACGGGTGGAAGTGTAGGAGGGTTCCTACAAAGCTGTTGGATTTTTTTGTTCTTGGACGGTGGCAGAAACTGGAATATGAATAATGAGTCTTTATATGCAGGGGGTCATTTAAAGGGTTGTATCGCTTCGGTTTCTATAATCGATGTCCGATACTGGCTTTTAGATGATGGCACTTTGAAATATCATTACAAATTGTCGGTGTTCCACTGAAGATTAATGGGTAACACTTGAGTCATTGTTGATGGAGTAACCCAATGACTGCCAGCAGTGAAAAATTCAGCCGCCAGACATTGCTCGATGTACAGCCGCTGACCCCCAGTCTGTTCACCCTGCGCACCACGCGGGATGCCGGTTTCCGCTTCCGCGCCGGGCAATTCGCTCGGCTTGGCGTTACGCGTGAGGACGGCAGTACGGTGTGGCGCGCCTACTCGATGGTATCTTCGCCGTTCGACGAATTTCTCGAGTTTTTTTCCATCGTGGTGCCGGGCGGCGAGTTCACCAGCGAACTGAGCCGGCTGAAGGCGGGGGATACCTTGCTGATAGAGCGCCAGGCCTTTGGCTATCTGACGCTGGACCGATTCATTGATGGCCGCGATCTCTGGCTGTTATCCACAGGCACGGGCGTGGCGCCGTTTCTGTCGATCCTGCAGGACTTCGAAGTCTGGGAGAAATTTGAGCGAATCATATTGGTCTACAGCGTGCGAGAGGCCCGGGAACTGGCTTATCAACAACTGATCGCGGAACTGACACAGCGCGACTACCTCGCGGAATACGCCCACAAGTTCCAGTTTATTCCGGTGGTCACGCGTGAGCCGTATGCCGGCGCCCTCAACGGTCGCATCACTACGTTGATCGAAAATGGCGAACTGGAAAAGATGGCCGGTGTGGAGCTGACGCCGGCGCATTCCCGGGTCATGCTCTGCGGCAATCCGCAGATGATCGATGACACCCGGGCCTTGCTCAAGCAACGCGGCATGGCCCTGAGTCTGACCCGGCGACCGGAACAGGTGGCGGTGGAAAACTACTGGTAAGGAAACGGCGCCCTAAGGCGCCGTTTCAGTCTTCAAGGCTGGTTGTTCTGGGCCTTGAGCAAATCGCGGATCTCACCCAGCAATTCTTCCTCTTTGGTCGGTACCGGCGGCAGGGTAGGGGCTACAGCTTCTTCGCGCTTCAGGCGGTTGATGGCTTTGACGCCCATGAAGATCGCGAAGGCGACGATCACGAAGTCCAGAACACTCTGGATGAACTTGCCATACGCCAGCATCACGGCAGGCGCATCGCCCTGGGCAGCCTTGAGTGTGATGGCCAGGTCACTGAAATCCACGCCGCCGATCAGCAGGCCGATGGGTGGCATGATCACATCGCCGACAAACGATGAAACGATCTTGCCGAAGGCCGCGCCGATGATGATACCGACGGCCATGTCGACCACATTGCCTTTGACCGCGAAGGCCTTGAACTCGCTGAGCACGCCCATAGTTATTTCCTTGTTACAGATGAGTTTGGTGTACGCAGTGTAAATCAGCATAACGCGTCCTGCGCGAAACACCTTCTTACAAAGCCCGCTTTTATCGACACACCATTTCGCAATTAGTTTGCAAAGTGCCACTAATCGCGCGCGCAATACGCTGCAACGTGCTGATCTTCAAGAAAAAATGATCAATCATCGCGTTACGAACTTTCTATTTATGTTTGGCAAGCCGAGCTTCTAGCCTCTGTCTGGCGCACCTGGATGCGCCTCAAAAAAACAGAGGAGCCTGAAATGAATTCCATGCCTGGCCTGGGGGGCTTTCCCCTTCGTCGTACCTTCGGTTTATTGACTGCCGGCCTACTGACCCTTTCTGCGAATGCGGCGCCCTTGACCCGGGATAACGGTGCCGCGGTTGGCGACAACCAGAACTCGCAGACCGCCGGCGCCAACGGTCCGGTGCTGTTGCAGGACGTGCAACTGATCCAGAAGCTGCAACGCTTCGACCGCGAACGCATTCCCGAACGCGTCGTGCATGCCCGAGGCACCGGTGCCCATGGCACGTTCACCGCGACCAACGATCTGAGCGATCTGAGCAAGGCCAAGGTATTCGCTGTCGGCCAGGTCACGCCGGTGTTCGTGCGTTTCTCGGCGGTCGTTCACGGCAATCACTCTCCGGAAACCCTGCGTGACCCACGGGGTTTCGCGACCAAGTTCTACACCGCCGATGGCAACTGGGATCTGGTGGGCAACAACTTCCCGACGTTCTTCATCCGCGATGCGATCAAGTTCCCGGACATGGTGCATGCCTTCAAGCCCGATCCACGTACCAACCTCGACGATGATTCACGTCGCTTCGACTTCTTCTCCCATGTACCGGAAGCTACCCGCACATTGACCGAGTTGTATTCCAACTCGGGAACTCCGGCCAGTTATCGGGAGATGGACGGTAATAGTGTGCATGCCTATAAGTTGGTCAATGCCAAAGGCGAAATCCACTATGTGAAGTTTCATTGGAAAAGTTTGCAGGGGATAAAAAATCTCGATCCAAAACAGGTCGTGCAAGTTCAGGGCCGTGACTACAGTCATATGACCAATGACTTGGTAACAAATATTTACAATGGCAACTTTCCAAAGTGGGACTTGTACATTCAGGTCTTGAATCCGCAAGACTTGTCCAAGTTTGATTTCGATCCTCTTGATGCAACCAAGATCTGGCCAGGTATTCCAGAGCGAAAAGTTGGACAAATGGTCTTGAATCGCAATCCTGCGAATGTCTTCCAGGAAACCGAACAAGTGGCCATGGCTCCCTCAAATGTTGTTCCGGGCGTCGAGCCCTCGGAAGACCGTCTGCTGCAAGGCCGGATATTTGCCTATGCCGATACGCAAATGTATCGACTCGGCGCCAACGCACTGCAATTGCCGATCAATGCCGCCAAAACCGCCGTAAATAATGGCAATCAGGATGGCGCGATGAATGCCGGTGCGAGCACCTCGGGGGTCAACTATCAGCCAAGCCGTCTGCAACCGCGTGAAGAGACGCCAAGTGCGCGATACAGTCAGACCGCGCTGCAGGGCAGTACGCAACAGGCGAAGATCCAGCGCGAGCAGAACTTCAAGCAGGCCGGTGATCTGTATCGCTCGTTCAGCAAGAAGGAGCGCCAGGATCTGATCGAGAGCTTCGGCGGTTCGCTGGCCGGCGCCGATGACGAGAGCAAGCACATCATGCTGTCCTTCCTCTATAAGGCGGATCCGGAATACGGCGCCGGTGTGACCAAAGTGGCCAAGGGTGACCTGGATCGGGTCAAGGTCCTGGCGGCCAAACTGGTCGACTGACAGCGGCCCTCTCAAGCCCCGGCAACTGTCGGGGATTGACCGGCAGCAGCGCCGCGCGTCCGGCCAGCGGAGAAATCCGTCCCGGCGCGGCGCGCTGATCGACGATGGCTGCGTTATCATCGCGGTTTTTGCCGGGGGTTCAGATGGCCAAGGCCAAGCGCATGTACGGCTGCACCGAGTGCGGCGCAACCTTTCCCAAGTGGGCCGGGCAATGCGGCGAATGCGGCGCCTGGAACACCCTGACCGAAACCATGGTCGAGAGCGGCGGTGCCGCCGCCCCGAGCGGGCGCACTGGCTGGGCCGGACAGCAGGCCCAGATCAAGACCCTGGCCGAAGTCAGCATCGAAGAGATTCCACGTTTCTCCACAGCCTCCGGCGAACTGGACCGAGTGCTCGGCGGTGGTCTGGTGGACGGCTCGGTGGTGCTGATCGGCGGCGACCCGGGCATTGGCAAATCGACCATCCTTTTGCAGACCCTGTGCAACCTCGCCAAGACCATGCCGGCGTTGTACGTCACTGGCGAAGAGTCCCAGCAACAGGTCGCCATGCGTGCACGTCGTCTGGGCCTGCCGCAGGATCAATTGCGGGTCATGACCGAAACCTGTATCGAAACCATCATTGCCACCGCCCGTCAGGAAAAACCCAAGGTGATGGTGATCGACTCGATCCAGACGATTTTCACCGAACAACTGCAATCGGCACCGGGCGGGGTGTCCCAGGTACGCGAAAGTGCGGCGTTGCTGGTGCGTTACGCCAAGCAAAGCGGCACGGCGATTTTCCTGGTCGGCCACGTGACCAAGGAAGGCGCGCTCGCAGGGCCGCGGGTTCTGGAGCACATGGTCGATACCGTGCTGTATTTCGAAGGCGAGTCCGATGGCCGGTTGCGTTTGCTGCGAGCGGTGAAAAACCGTTTCGGCGCGGTCAACGAGCTGGGCGTGTTCGGCATGACCGACAAGGGCTTGAAGGAAGTCTCCAACCCTTCGGCGATTTTTCTCACCCGCGCTCAGGAAGAAGTCCCGGGCAGTGTGGTGATGGCGACGTGGGAAGGCACTCGGCCGATGCTGGTGGAAGTCCAGGCGCTGGTGGACGACAGTCACTTGGCCAATCCGCGCCGGGTCACGCTGGGTCTGGATCAGAATCGTCTGGCGATGTTGCTGGCGGTGCTGCACCGTCATGGCGGCATTCCGACTCACGATCAGGACGTGTTCCTCAACGTGGTCGGCGGGGTGAAGGTGCTGGAAACCGCGTCCGACCTGGCGTTGATGGCCGCCGTCATGTCGAGCCTGCGCAACCGTCCGTTGCCCCATGACTTGCTGGTGTTCGGCGAAGTCGGTCTGTCTGGCGAAGTGCGCCCGGTGCCAAGCGGCCAGGAGCGTTTGAAGGAAGCCGCCAAGCACGGCTTCAAGCGCGCAATCGTGCCCAAGGGCAATGCGCCGAAGGAAGCCCCGCCAGGCTTGCAGATCATTGCGGTGACACGACTGGAGCAGGCGCTGGACTCGTTGTTCGAGTGATCAGACGTCGATCAGCGCCCCGAGCTCGCGTTCCAGTTCGGTTTCGTCGGCCAGATTGAGTTCGATCAAGCGACGCAGGCGCTGAATCGACTCCAGGCTGATGTGCCGGCACACGAAACCGAGCTGGCCGTGATCTTCATGAGCCAGTTGCACATCCATCTCGATGTGCACGTCTTCGCTCAGATGAATGTCGACGAAAAAGTCCTGCTCGGGATTGCCCAGCCAGGGCTCGGGCCGCTCGATCAGCAGCCCCTTGAGCGAGAGGTCGATCAGCTTCACCGGCCAGATGTATTCGCCCTGGCTCAATTCGGTTCTGGCATCGAACGCGATACGTTTGAAGCGGCGACGCTCGGACGGGTGCTCGCTCATGGCGCAATCCTCAGGAAGGTCAGCTGACTATAGACCCGACCGGCGGGGTGATGCCAACGAATGGACTGTCTAGACCAATGTCGGGGTATGGCCTTTGCCGCCAACAGCGCTAAACTCGGGGTGGCTGTCTTTCTTGTCCACCCTGGCTGGAATAATAAAATGAAAAATAATAATAGCCTGCTACGCCACTTACCCTGGCTGCTGCTGGCAATCGTAGGAGCGTGCGCCCTTGGCGTAGTGGCATTGCGCCGAGGCGAGGCGATCAACGCCTTGTGGATTGTGGTCGCCGCCGTGGCCATCTATCTGGTTGCGTACCGTTACTACAGTCTGTTCATCGCTAATAATGTGATGCAACTCGATCCGCGTCGGGCCACCCCCGCCGTGCTCAACAACGACGGTCTGGACTACGTTCCGACCAACAAACACATTCTCTTCGGTCACCACTTCGCGGCTATTGCCGGCGCGGGGCCGCTGGTCGGTCCGGTGCTGGCGGCGCAGATGGGCTATCTGCCCGGTACGCTGTGGCTGATCGCCGGCGTGGTGCTGGCGGGCGCGGTGCAGGACTTCATGGTCCTGTTCATGTCCACCCGCCGCAACGGCCGTTCCCTGGGCGACATGGTGCGTGAAGAAATGGGCCGCATCCCCGGCACCATCGCGCTGTTCGGCTGCTTCCTGATCATGATCATCATCCTCGCGGTGCTGGCGCTGATCGTGGTCAAAGCCCTGGCTGAAAGCCCGTGGGGCATCTTCACCGTGATGGCGACCATCCCGATCGCGATGTTCATGGGCATCTACATGCGCTACATCCGTCCGGGCCGCATCGGCGAGATCTCGGTCATCGGCGTGTTGCTGCTGCTCGGTTCGATCTGGCTGGGCGGGCAGATTGCCGCCGATCCGGTCTGGGCCAAAGCCTTCAGCTTCACCGGTGTGCAAATCACCTGGATGTTGATCGGTTATGGCTTTGTCGCCGCCGTGCTCCCGGTGTGGCTGATCCTTGCACCGCGTGACTACCTCTCCACCTTCCTCAAGATCGGTACCATCGTCGCTCTGGCGATCGGCATCCTGGTGACCATGCCCGAGCTGAAAATGCCGGCCCTGACCCAGTTCGTCGACGGCACCGGCCCGGTGTGGAAGGGCGGTCTGTTCCCGTTCCTGTTCATCACCATCGCCTGCGGTGCGGTATCGGGCTTCCACGCGCTGATCTCCTCGGGGACAACGCCGAAGCTGCTGGATAACGAAACCAACGCCCGTTACATCGGTTACGGCGGCATGCTGATGGAATCGTTCGTGGCCATCATGGCCATGGTCGCGGCCTCAGTGATCGAGCCAGGCGTGTACTTCGCCATGAACAGCCCGGCCGCCGTGGTCGGCGGTGATGTGGTGGCTGTGGCAACCGCGGTCAGCAACTGGGGCTTTGCCATTACCCCGGAAGCCTTGCAAGCCGTGGCGCATGACATCGGCGAAACCACCATCCTGGCCCGTGCCGGTGGTGCGCCGACCCTGGCGGTCGGTATCGCGCAGATCCTGCACAGCGTCCTGCCGGGTGAAAACACCATGGCGTTCTGGTACCACTTCGCGATCCTGTTCGAGGCGCTGTTCATCCTGACCGCTGTGGACGCCGGCACCCGTGCCGGGCGCTTCATGCTGCAGGACCTGCTCGGCTCCTTCGTACCGGCACTGAAACGTACCGAATCCTGGACCGCCAACCTGATCGCCACCGCCGGTTGTGTGGCGATGTGGGGCTGGTTGCTGTATCAGGGCGTGATCGATCCGCTGGGTGGTATCAACACCCTGTGGCCGCTGTTCGGCATCTCCAACCAGATGCTGGCCGGTATCGCACTGATGCTCGGCACCGTGGTCCTGATCAAGATGAAGCGCCAGCGCTACATCTGGGTCACCCTGTTGCCGGCCACCTGGCTGCTGATCTGCACCACGACCGCAGGCTTCATCAAGCTGTTCGACGCCAATCCGGCGATCGGCTTCCTGTCGCTGGCCAAGAAATACAACGACGCACTGGCCGCGGGTCAGGTGCTCGCTCCGGCCAAGAACGTCGAGCAGATGCAGCACGTGATCTTCAACGCCTACACCAACGCCACATTGACCGCGCTGTTCCTGTTCGTGGTATTCAGCATCCTGTTCTATGCGCTCAAGGTCGGCATCGCCGCCTGGGGCAAAAAAGAGCGTACGGACAAAGAATCGCCATTCCAGGCCCTGCCGGACGCGTAACCAGAGGATTGCAGCATGTTCAATGACCTGAGTCGCCTCGGTAAATACCTCGGTCAGGCCGCGCGCCTGATGGTCGGCATGCCCGACTACGACACCTACGTCGAGCATATGCAGACCAAGCACCCGGACAAACCGGTGATGAGCTACGAGATGTTCTTTCGCGAACGTCAGGAAGCCCGTTACGGTGGCAAGGGTGGGCCGAAGTGCTGTTGATCTGACAGCCTTCGGTTGATGCAGTCCCCAGCTGTGGGAGCGGGCTTGCTCGCGAAAGCGGTGTGTCATTGAGCAATGATGTCGACTGACACGACCCCTTCGCGAGCAAGCCCGCTCCCACATTTGTTTTGTGTTGTTCATCAATTTTGCGAAGGGGATCGATGTTGTCTTCTCCAATACCTGTAACGGTGCTCAGCGGTTTCCTCGGCGCCGGCAAGACCACCTTGCTGCGCCATCTGTTGAAAGCCGAGCACGGCCTGAAAATCGCCGTGATCGAAAACGAATTCAGCGACGCCGGTATCGATACCCAATTGCTGGGCGACGAGCCGGTGCAAGTCATGACCCTGGCCAACGGCTGCGTCTGCTGCACCATTCACACCGACCTGACCAAGGCCCTGTATCTGCTGCTCGAACGGCTGGACAGCGGCGAAATCGCTTTCGATCGACTGGTCATCGAATGCACCGGTCTGGCCGACCCGGCCCCGGTGGCACAGACCTTTTTCATCGACGAAGAACTGCGCGAGCGTTACCTGCTCGACGGCATCATCACCCTCGTCGACGCGGCCCACGCCGAACAGCACCTGACCCAGACCATCGCCCAGGCGCAGATCGGTTTTGCCGACCGCCTGCTGGTGAGCAAGACCGATCTGGTGGACGAGGCTGCGTTCACGGCGCTCAGCGAGCGCCTGACCCGCATCAACCGCCGTGCACCGATCCGCGTGGTCGAGCACGGCAACATCGATCTGGCGGAATTGCTCGATGTGCGCGGTTTCAACCTGAATGCCGATCTCGGCGGCGGGGTGAGTCTGCGACCGGTGAGCAAGGCGCCGTCCATCGACCGGATTTCCAGTCTGGTGCTGCGTACCGATCAGCCGCTGGATATCGATCAGCTCAGCGAGTTCATGAATGAATTGCTGGAAGAGCACGGCAAGCAATTGCTGCGCTACAAAGGCGTGTTGAACATCGCGGGCGAAGATCGGCGGCTGGTGTTCCAGGGCGTGCTGAAACTCTATGGCTTTGACTGGGACACCGAGTGGGCGGAAGGCGAGGCGCGGGAAAGCGTGATCGTGTTTATCGCCGACGATTTGCCGGAAGAGAAAATCCGGTTGGGGTTTGCCAGGGTGGCGGCGAACTGAGTCCGCCGCGCTTTCAGTGCGTGGAACCGCTGAGAATCGTCTGCTCCAGGTGATCCAGATGACGGTTCATCAGCGACACCGCCTCGACGGCGTCATCACGCTCGATCGCCTCGACGATCCGGGCGTGATCCTGCCAGCCGCAACAGCTGTGCGTGGTCTCAGTGCATCGCGCAATCGCCAGTGAGGTCAGCGGCACCAGCGTGCCGAGAAAATGCGCCAACGGTGCATTCCGCGCCATTTTCGCCACCTGCAAATGAAACTCCCCGGACAGGCGAATCGCCGCCCCGCGCCGATCTTTATCCACAGCCTGACGCTCCCGTTCGATCAACGCTCGCAGGCGCTTCAGATCTTCAGCCTGTGCGTGCTGGCAAGCCAATCGAACCAGCGTGTTCTCGGCCAGGCGCCGGGCGTGCAGGGCCTGACGTATCTGCTCGGTATCCGGCGCGGCCACTCGTGGTCGATGGTTGGCCCGCAGTACGATGATCTGTTCGTGGGACAGTTGGGTCAGCACCCGACGCACATCGGCGCGGCTGACGCCGAACATCTGCTTGAGACTTTCTTCGGTGAAACGGCTGGCAGCATCGATGCGCTGTTCGAGGATTGCGTCGAACAGGCGCGGATACAGATCCTCCACCGGCGCGTGCAGGCGGGAGAAGGGCAGGGCCGTCGAGATCGGGCGAGGGTGCGACGGCGTGGCAAGACTGTTCATGGCCGGTCTCCAGTGTGAGGCGTTTCAGTGGCTCAGGTTGTCATCCGGAATATTCAGCTCGATGCCCATCCGCTGGCCTTCACGCAGGATGTGCCGACGCATTTCGGCACTGGCCTGGGCGCTGTTCTTGCTGCGGATCGCGCGCACCACGGCTTCGTTTTCTTCAAGGCGTTCGGCCAGGTGCTCCGGCGAATTGCGCAGCACCTCGGCGCTTTGCTTGAGGGCGTTGCTGGTCTGTTGCACCACACTCTGGAAAATCGGATTCGAGGTCAGGGTGAACAGCTCCTCGTGGAACGCGATGTAGGCGCTGACCCCGGCCTCGCTGTCGCCCGCTTCGAGGGCTTCGCGCATGTCCATCAGGGTCAGGCGCAGCTGGCCGACTTCCTTGCTGCTGATCGACTGCGCCACCAGCCCGACGATGAACGGTTCGAGGGTGTAGCGCAGTTGCAGCACGTCTTCGAGGCTGGCGCCGGCCACTGCGCTGTCGTGGCTCTGACTGTCACTGGCCTGGGCGTCGAGCACCACCACGCCTTTGCCGGGCATCGAGCGCACCAGGCCGAGGGTTTCCAGCACGATCACTGCTTCACGCAGGCTCGGGCGGCTGATGCCCAGTTGTTCGGCCAGTTCGCGCTGACCCGGCAGCATCTCGCCGGAGCGCCACTGACCACGGGCCAGCGCAGCCCGAAGTTTTTCTACCACTGAGTTGACGACGGTTGATGAAGTAATCATGGGTTCGCTCCATGTGCCGTGCCTGCATTGGCGCAGGCACGGCGGTCATTCAGAATTCTTTGGCCGCCGCTTGAGCGACGGTTTTTCTCGGCTGAAAGTTATAGCCCTGCTCGCCGTTGAGCACCTTGTTCGCCCGTTGCACGTCGATGTCCTTTTCCCAACGGGCGATGGCCACGGTGGCAACGCAGTTGCCGATCAGATTGGTCAGTGCCCGGCCGATGCCCATGAACCAGTCCACGGCCAGCACCAGCACCAGACCGACCACCGGAATCGCCGGGATGGCCGTCAGCGTGGCCGCGAGAATCACCAGCGCCGAACCTGGAATGCCGTGGGCACCTTTGGAGGTAATCAGCGATACCAGCAAAATCGTCAGCAGATCGGTCATGGCCAGTGGCGTGCCGGTGGCGTTGGCGATGAACACGATGGCCAGGGTCAGGTAGATCGAAAAACCGTCGAGGTTGAACGAGTAACCGGTAGGAATCACCAGCCCGACGGTCGAGCTGCCGATGCCCAGATGTTCCAGTTTGCGCATGATCTGCGGCAGCACGGCGTCGGAGGAGGCGGTGCCCATGACGATCAGCAGTTCTTCACGCAGGTACTTGAGCAGCGGCCACATGCGCAGGCCGGAGAGGCGCATCACCAGACCGAGAATCAGCGCGACGAAGGCGATGCAGGTCAGGTAGAACAAGCCGACGAGGCTGCCCAGATGTTGCAGCGAATCCAGGCCGTATTTGCTGGTGGTGAAGGCGATGGCGCCGAACACGCCGATCGGTGCCAGACGCACGATCATGCCCATGATGCGGAAGATCACGTGGCTCAGTTCGTTGATCAGCCGCGAGATTCCGGAAGCGGCTTCGCCCACCAGATTCAACGCACTGCCGAACAGCACCGAGAACAGCAGCACCTGGAGGATATTGTTATCGGCGAAGGCGCCGAGTACCGAGGTCGGGATCAGGTCCATCAGGAACTGAGTGGTGGTGTGCATATGCTGGCCGCGTTCGGCGATGTCGCCCATGTCGGCGGCGGACAGTTGCTCCAGATGGATGTTGGCGCCGCTGCCGATTCCGGTGGTGAAGGCGAACACGAGACCGATCACCAGGGCGATGGTGGTCAGCACTTCGAAGTAGATCACCGACTTGAGGCCGATGCGCCCGACCTTCTTCAGATCGCCCGCGCCGCTGATGCCGCTGACCACCACGCAGAACACGATCAGGCCGATGAGCATCTTGATCAGTTTGATGAAACCGTCGCCGAGCGGTTTGAGCTGGGCCGAGTATTCGGGAAGGGTCAGCCCGCAGACGATGCCGAGCATCAGTCCGAGAACCACTTGGAGGAAGATTGAACGCGAGCACCATCTGAGCATGGGAGGAATCCTGGTCGGTGTCCTGGCTGCCGTGCGCGGGGCGCATCAGATTCAGGACTTAATTATTGTGGTCTTACCGGTATGTCCAGTGCGGGTGCAGTCTAGGCGCTGTTTTTTACGGATCGCAAGTGAAAAATGACGAATTGGCATTACCGGTCTGACCAGTTGAGCGGCAAGTCCCATTCTTGAGCGATTCAGCTGTTTGAAAAAATCCGGGCGAAAAAAAACCGGCCAATCACTTGGCCGGTTTTCTTGCTGCGGGTTTAACGTCGCGATCAAGCGCCGTATACAGGCAGTTTCTTGCAGATGGCTTTGACTTTCTCACGAACGGCGTCGATCACCGCTTCGTTGTTCAGGTCAGCCAGGATGTCGCAGATCCAGCCCGCCAGCTCTTTGCACTCAGCCTCTTTGAAGCCGCGAGTGGTCACGGCCGGAGTACCGAAGCGCAGGCCGGAGGTGACGAACGGGGAGCGTGGGTCGTTTGGCACGGAGTTCTTGTTCACGGTGATGAACGCTTTGCCCAGAGCGGCGTCGGCGTCTTTACCGGAGATTTCCTGCTTGATCAGCGACAGCAGGAACAGGTGGTTTTGAGTACCGCCGGAAACCACGTCGAAACCGCGTTCGATGAACACGCCGGCCATGGCCTGGGCGTTTTTCACCACTTGTTGCTGGTAAGCCTTGAACTCAGGCTGCAGTGCTTCCTTGAAGCAGATCGCTTTGGCGGCGATCACGTGCTCCAGCGGGCCACCCTGGGCACCCGGGAATACGGCGGAGTTCAGCTTCTTCTCGATGTCGGCGTTGGCGCGAGCCAGGATCAGGCCACCACGTGGACCGCGCAGGGTCTTGTGGGTGGTGGTGGTCACGACGTCAGCGAACGGAACCGGGTTCGGGTAGACGCCAGCGGCGACCAGACCGGCCACGTGAGCCATGTCGACGAACAGGTAGGCGCCAACCTTGTCGGCGATGGCACGGAAGCGCGGAAAGTCGAGGATCTGCGAGTAGGCAGAGAAACCGGCCACGATCATTTTCGGCTTGTGTTCAACAGCCAGGCGCTCGACTTCGTCGTAGTCGATCAGACCGTTGGCGTCGATGCCGTACTGGATGGCGTTGTACAGCTTGCCGGAGGAGGAAACGCTGGCGCCGTGGGTCAGGTGACCGCCGTGAGCCAGGCTCATGCCCAGGATGGTGTCACCGGCCGACAGCAGGGCCAGGTAAACAGCGGCGTTGGCCTGGGAACCGGCGTGCGGCTGAACGTTGGCGTAGTCGGCGCCGAACAGCTCTTTGGCGCGGTCGATAGCCAGTTGCTCGACAACGTCGACGTACTCGCAACCACCGTAGTAGCGCTTGCCCGGGTAGCCTTCGGCGTACTTGTTGGTCAGTACCGAGCCTTGAGCTTCCATCACCGCTGGGCTGGTGTAGTTCTCCGAAGCGATCAGCTCGATGTGTTCTTCCTGGCGCTGGGCTTCTTGCTCCATGGCGGCAAAAAGATCGGCGTCGTACTTGGCAATAGTCAAATCACGGCTGAACATGGCGGTCCTCAAGGATCGGGGGGCAGAAAAGGGGGGCATTCTAACCCAACGGGTTTTGGATGGCATATGAAACGACATCATGTCGCAGACAAGTGGCGTTCATGACCAGATGTGTGGCGTCCGTGCCGGCCTTTTCGCTGACCAGCCGGTTTGCACAATAACCGAGGCCGCCCCGCGATTTTGTGATCGACATCAATCCCTGTGGAAACGAGCTTGCTCGCGAAGAACGCGCCGCCGATCTTCAGTCGAACATGAACAGCGCATCATTGCTGAACTGCGCTTCGAACCGGCCCGCCGGCATCGGCCGCCCGAACAGATAACCCTGAACCTCGTCGCAGCCATGCTCGCGCAGGAAGTCCAGTTGCTCATGGGTTTCCACGCCCTCGGCGATTACCGCCAGATTCAGGCTGTGGGCCATGGCGATGATTGCCCGGGCGATCTGCGCGTCCTGCTCGCCGGACGGCAGGCCGTCGACGAAGGTGCGGTCGATCTTCAGCACGTCGATCGGGAATTGCTTGAGGTAGTTCAGCGACGAGTAGCCGGTGCCGAAGTCGTCGACTGCAATGCTCAGGCCGAGGTTCTTCAGACCGGCAAGAATCTGCATCGCCTCGCTGACTTCGCGCATCAGGATACTTTCCGTCAGTTCCAGCTCCAGGCAAGCCGGCGGCAGGCCGGTCTCGCGCAGGATCGTGGCGATCCGCGTGCCGAGCTGGCCGTCGGAGAACTGCCGCGCCGAGATGTTCACCGAGACCTTCGGTACGCGCACACGGTTCTGGTGCCAGGTCTTGAGCTGACGGCAAGCCTCGCTGATCACCCAGTCGCCGACGTCCACCACCAGCCCGAGTTCCTCGAGCACCGGTATAAAATCCCCCGGTGGCACCAGCCCGCGACGGGGATGACGCCAGCGCAGCAGGGCTTCGGTGCCGGTCAGGCGTTTGCCGTCGCCGCTGAACTGCGGCTGGTAATAGAGCACGAATTCATTCTGCTCCAGGGCGTGGCGCAGGTCGCTTTCCAGTTCCAGACGTTCCAGCGCACTGGCGTTCATGTCGGCCTGATAGAACTGGAAGTTGTTCTTGCCGCGCTCCTTGGCGTGGTACATCGCGGTGTCGGCGTTTTTCATCAACTGGCTGAGTTCATTGCCGTCCTGCGGGCTCAGGGCGATACCGATGCTGGCGGTGACGAAGAACTCGCGCCCCTCCAGCACGAACGGTCGCACCAGACTGCCAAGAATCTGTTCGGCCACGTGGATCGCACGGTTCAGCGCCATTTCGCGGCTGGAGCGGTGTTGCAGCAGCAGGGTGAATTCGTCGCCGCCCATCCGCGCCACGGTGTCGTCATCATCGACGCAGGCCAGCAAGCGCGTGGCCATGTCCTTGAGCATGCGGTCGCCGGCGGCGTGGCCGAGGGAGTCGTTGATCGGTTTGAAACGGTCGAGGTCGAGGAACATCAGCACCACCCACGACTTCTGCCGTTCGGCCGATTGCAGCGCGGTGTGCAGACGGTCCTGGAACAGCGTGCGGTTCGGCAGGTGGGTCAGGGCGTCGTAGTAGGCGAGGCGGTGAATCCGCTGCTCGCTGGCCTTGCGCTCGCTGATGTCGCTGAAGAAACACACGTAACTGGCCAGGTCGCCCTCGTCATCGAGCACGGCGGTGATGCCGACCCACGCCGGGTAGTGCTCGCCGTTGCGGCGCTTGAGCCAGACTTCACCTTCCCAGGTGCTGTGCTGGTGCAACTGCTTGAGCACGTAGCGCAGGTGTGCGTCCTGCTGTTCGTCGACGGTCAGCATGTTCGGCAGCTGGTCGAGCACTTCACCCACCGCGTAACCGCTGACCCGGCTGAACGCCTCGTTGGCCTGCACGATGTAACCGGCCGGGTCGGTGATCAGGATTGCCGAGGTCGAGTGTTCGAATACCGTGGCCGCCATGCGCAGGTCTTTCTCGGCGCGGCGCTGCTGACTGATGTCGCGACCGACCCCGAGCACGCCTTCGAAGGCGCCATGCTCGTCCCACACCAGCACCAGGCGCAGTTCGATCGGGATCTTGCGGCCGTCGGCGCGCAGGCAGTCGAACAGGAACAGCTGGGTCTGCACCTGGCTGCGCAAAATCACCAGTTGTTCGGGTTTGCCCAGGGCTTTGCTGACGCGATCCATCAGGTGATAGATGCCGCTCAGTTGCTGCGGGTTGGCGATGGTCGACTGCCAGCCGTTCTGGAAAATCCACTCGGCGTCATAACCGAGCACGGCTTGCACCGAGGGGCTGACGTAGTTCAGCGAGAGCTTGCTGTCGGTGGAGAAAATCACGTCGCTGATGCTTTCGGCGAGCATCCGGTAGCGCTGTTCGCTGTCACGCAGGGATTCGCTGGCTTCGATCTGCTCGGTGATGTCCTTGGCCACGCCGATGATCCGCGTGACCTGATCGTGCTTGTCCCGGGCCAGCGCCTGTTCGCGAATATCGAAGCGCCGCCACTCGCCGTCGCGATGACGGAAGCGCAGCTGGCATTGCAACAACTGGCTGTAACCGGCGTGACGCTGCATCTGCCGTGAGCGGTGGTAATAGTCGGCGTCTTCCGGGTGCAGGAGAATTTCCCAGAAGTACTCGCCCATCTGATGCAGTTCGGTGCGGTTGTAACCGAGGGTCTGGCCGAGGTGATGATTGCTGAAGATCATCCGCTGGCTGATCACGTCCTGCACATACAGATGATCCGGCACGGTGCGCACCACATCCGACCAGAAACCTTCGCGCTCCAGCAGCGACAGTTCGATCAGCTTGCGGCTGGTGATGTCGTTGATGCTCAGGATCACGGCCTTGTAGTCGTGCTGTTCCTGCGGCAGGCGCAGCACCAGCCACAGGTGCTGGTCGCGGCCATTGATGTCCGGCAGTCTGATTTCCAGTTCCAGCTGCTTTTGCTGCTGCAGCACCGCGTCGAGCACCTGATTGCCGATGGCGCACTGACTGTGCGGCTGACCGTCGATCAACAGTTGCCAGGCGTGGTCGCAGGAATTGACGTTGAGCAGTTGCAGCGCGACCTGGTTGACCTCGGTCACCCGCAGTTCGTGGAGCAATTGCTGGCGCTGTGCCGGCTGGTCGAGCCAGGCCTTGAGCTGGTCGCTGGTCTGGATCTGGGCCCTTTCGAAAACCTGTTTGAGCCCCGAAAGATCCAGCACGCACAACGCCACGCCGGTGCCTTCGAAAATATCCTGATAACGCCGACGCCCCTCATGCACCTGACGCTGACGGCGACGCATGTTGAGCAGGGCGATAAACGGCAGCAGCGACAGCGCCAGGCCCAACAGGCATTTGCCGATGAACGCCGGCAGCAGTTGTTCGAGCACATGCTGGCGGTCGAACAGGCCACGCAGTTGCCAGTCGCTGCTGCTCAGCGGCACTGTCAGCACGCTGTTGGCGAGATCGTCCGGGGTCAGGACGCTGGTGCTGCCGACGGGCATCGCTTCGTCGCGGCTGATGATCTGATGGTTGATGCGGTTTTCCACCAGCCACAGAGGACGGATGCCTGTTTCGCCTTGTTTGGTCAGTGCTTTAAAGAAGGTGGGTGTCAGCCGCAGCGCCCAGTAACCGCGAGTGCTGCCACTGGCCTGATGCAGCAGCAGATGCACCACCGAACCGTCTTCGTCGTTGCTGAAGTAATGCGCCTGAGCGCGACTGCGGCGCACCAGATCGCTGAGGTAATCGGCGTCATGGCTGTCGGCGGCGCTGTCGCTGAGGATCTTTCCGGACGGGCTGAGCAGGGCCAGGCTGCGCAGGTCGGGCAGTGATTTCTGAAGTTTGCGCAGGAGTGCCTGCTGTTCGTCGGCCGACTGCGGTTGTTCGACGATCGGTAGCAGGTTGAGGGCGATCTGCGCGTTCAACGCCATGTTCAGGCTGACCTGAGCGGCGAGGTCGGCGGTGTAGTCGATGGTGTACTGACGCTGGTTTTTCTGGGTTTCACGCAGTTGATCGAGCAGTTGCCAGAACAGCAGCGCCAGCAGCAAAAGCACCAGCGTCGCCAGCGCGCCTTTCAAGGTTCCGCGCAGGGACGAGCCGGGCGCCGGTTGGGTGCTGCTCACAGAGGCTGGCGGAGTGACGTTGGACAAGCTGTAATCCTGCGGTCTGGCTGGACTGGCGCGACGTGCACTATAAGCCGGACGCCCAAGAGGCGGCTAGCATGCCTTGAGTTGTGGCGAAGTGCCAGCCCCACTCGGCTGGACTGCCTTCCGTCATTAAGGTAGCTTTGCCGGTTACGCGGGAGCGTTCCAGCTCCTAGACTCAGACTTTTTCAGCGCGCACGCATTGATGACCATCAAGTGAACGACGCGCATCGGTCTGGCCGGGCATCGCCTGCGCTCCAATCATTCATCTGTCACTGACCCAAGGTTCTCCATGGCTCAATACGTCTTCACCATGCATCGGCTGGGCAAAGTTGTTCCGCCGAAGCGGGAAATCCTGAAAAACATTTCGCTGTCTTTCTTCCCCGGCGCCAAGATCGGCGTACTCGGCCTCAACGGTTCGGGTAAATCCACGCTGCTGAAAATCATGGCCGGCGTCGACACCGAGTTCGAAGGCGAAGCGCGCCCGATGCCGGAACTGAACATCGGTTACCTGCCGCAAGAGCCGCAACTGGATCCGACCAAGACCGTGCGTGAAGTGGTCGAGGAAGCGGTCAGCGTGATCAAGGATGCGCAAGCGCGTCTGGACGAGGTCTACGCGGCCTACGCCGATCCGGATGCCGACTTCGACAAGCTGGCCGCCGAACAGGCCAAGCTCGAAGCGATTCTGCAGGCCAGCGACGGTCACAACCTGGAGCGCCAGCTGGAAGTCGCCGCCGATGCGCTGCGTCTGCCGGCCTGGGACGCCAAGGTCGAACACCTGTCCGGTGGTGAAAAACGTCGTGTGGCCCTGTGCCGTCTGCTGCTGTCCGCCCCGGACATGCTGCTGCTCGACGAACCGACCAACCACCTGGACGCCGACTCCGTTGCCTGGCTCGAACACTTCCTGCACGATTTCCCGGGCACTGTGGTCGCGATCACGCACGACCGTTACTTCCTGGACAACGTCGCCGGCTGGATTCTGGAACTCGACCGCGGCGCGGGTATTCCTTACGAGGGCAACTACTCGGGCTGGCTGGAAGCCAAGTCCGATCGTCTGGCCCAGGAATCCAAGCAGCAATCGGCCCACGAAAAAGCCATGAAGGAAGAACTGGAGTGGGTGCGCAAAGGCGCCAAGGCCCGCCAGTCGAAATCCAAGGCTCGTCTGCAACGCTTCGAAGAAATGCAGTCGCAGGAATTCCAGAAGCGTTCGGAAACCAACGAGATCTACATCCCGGCCGGTCCGCGCCTGGGTGACAAGGTCATCGAATTCAAGAACGTCACCAAGGGCTACGGCGATCGCGTACTGATCGACAACCTGTCGTTCTCGATGCCCAAAGGCGCCATCGTCGGCGTGATCGGCGGTAACGGTGCCGGTAAGTCGACCCTGTTCCGCATGCTGATGGGCAAGGAAACCCCGGACTCCGGCAGCATCGAGATCGGCGAAACCGTGCAGCTTGCCTGTGTTGACCAGAGCCGCGAAGACCTGGACGGCAGCAAGACCGTGTTCCAGCAGATCTCCGACGGTTCCGACCAGATCCGCATCGGCAACTACGAGATCCCGTCGCGTACCTACGTCGGTCGCTTCAACTTCAAGGGCGGCGATCAGCAGAAGTTCGTCAAGGACCTGTCCGGTGGTGAGCGCGGTCGTCTGCACCTGGCGTTGACCCTGAAGGAGGGCGGCAACGTCCTGCTGCTCGACGAACCGTCCAACGACCTCGACGTTGAAACCCTGCGTTCCCTGGAAGAAGCCCTGCTGGACTTCCCGGGCGCCGCCATTGTGATCTCTCACGATCGGTGGTTCCTTGACCGCGTCGCGACTCACATCCTGGCGTACGAAGACGACTCGCAAGCGGTGTTCTTCGAAGGCAACTACACCGAGTACGAAGCCGATCGCAAAAAGCGCCTCGGCGAAGCAGCGGCCCAGCCACACCGGGTACGCCACAAGAAACTGGCCTGATTACGGGTTGGTTGCATGAAAAAGCGGAGCCTTCGGGCTCCGCTTTTTTTTGCCTGCAATGCAGACTGTTTTATACCTTGTGTACTATTTGTTTTCATAAATGCGACATTTTTGTCTGTTGCTGTGTACATGTCGTTTGTTACAGTCCGGCTCAATCGCTTCCAACGACAACAAATCTGCCGAGACTTTTCCCATGATCGAATCCGTCGAATCCTTCCTCGCCCGTCTGAAAAAACGCGATCCGGATCAACCCGAATTCCACCAGGCCGTCGAAGAAGTCCTGCGCAGCCTGTGGCCGTTTCTCGAAGCCAATCGGCACTATCTGACCTCGGGGATTCTGGAGCGCATCTGCGAGCCGGAGCGGGCGGTGGTGTTCCGGGTGTCGTGGGTCGACGATCAGGGCAAGGTGCAGGTCAATCGCGGTTTCCGCATCCAGATGAACAGCGCTATCGGCCCATACAAGGGCGGTTTGCGCTTCCATCCTTCGGTGAACATGGGCGTACTGAAATTCCTCGCCTTCGAACAGACCTTCAAGAACTCCCTGACCTCATTGCCCATGGGCGGCGGCAAGGGTGGCTCGGACTTCGATCCGAAGGGCAAGAGCGACGCAGAAGTCATGCGTTTCTGCCAGGCATTCATGAGCGAGCTGTACCGGCACATCGGTGCCGACGTGGACGTGCCGGCCGGTGATATCGGTGTCGGCGCACGGGAAATCGGTTTCCTGTTCGGCCAGTACAAGCGCCTGAGCAACCAGTTCACCAGCGTGCTGACCGGCAAGGGCATGACCTACGGCGGCAGCCTGATTCGCCCCGAAGCCACCGGTTTCGGTTGCGTGTACTTCGCCGAGGAAATGCTCAAGCGCCGCGAGCAGAGCGTCGAAGGCAAGCGCGTGGCGATCTCCGGTTCCGGCAACGTCGCGCAATACGCGGCTCGCAAAGTGATGGATCTGGGCGGCAAGGTGATTTCCCTGTCCGACTCCGAAGGCACGCTGTATTGCGAGGCGGGCCTGAGCGAAGAACAGTGGCTGGCGCTGCTGGAACTGAAGAACGTCAAGCGTGGGCGGATCAGCGAATTGGCGGCGGCATTCGGCCTGGAGTTCCGCGCCGGTCAATTGCCATGGTCGTTGCCGTGCGACATCGCGCTGCCATGCGCGACCCAGAACGAGCTCGACGCCGAATCCGCGCGCACCCTGCTGCGCAACGGCTGCATCTGCGTGGCCGAAGGCGCGAACATGCCGACCACCCTTGAGGCTGTGGATATCTTTATCGAGGCCGGGATTCTGTTTGCGCCGGGCAAGGCCTCGAATGCCGGCGGCGTAGCGGTCAGTGGGCTGGAGATGTCGCAGAACGCCATGCGCCTGCTGTGGACCGGGGGCGAAGTGGACAGCAAGTTGCACGGGATCATGCAGTCGATCCACCACGCCTGCGTGCATTACGGTGAGGAAAACGGCCGGATCAACTACGTCAAAGGCGCGAACATCGCCGGCTTCGTCAAAGTCGCCGACGCGATGTTGGCGCAAGGCGTAGTTTAAGAACGCTCTATACGGATCACTTCAATCAGTTGATCGCCGGCCGGGCGCTGCCACAGCACTTCATCGTTGAGCCGCGCGCCAAGCAGCGCACGGCCCAGCGGTGAAGCCCAGTTGATCAGCCCGTTGGCCGCATCGGCCTGGTCTTCACCGACCAATTGCACCCGGTGCTCGGTGTCGTGTTCGTCGGCGTAGGTCACCCAGCTGCCGATCTGCACTTTGTCGGTAGATGTCGGGGCCGGTGCGACCTGAGCACTGCCGACCCGTTGATTGAAATATCGCAAATCCCGTTCGAGATCGGCCAGCCGCTGTTTGTCAGCCTGTTCGCCCTTGGCCGACTGCTCGGCGTGCAGGCTTTGCAGCTCGGCGACTTTTGCCTGCAATTGGGCAAACCCTTGCGGCGTGACGTAATTGGGCTGGGTGCTGACCTGCCGTTCGACCGGCTGATCGGCTTGCGCAGCGGCATTGTCTTCGTTGACGAAAGCGCGACTCATGGTGGGCTCCTGTTATAGCCGTTGGGCCATGGTCGCAGGCAAAAGGTTTCGCTGGATGTCTGGAAGCGACCTACTGCGAACGATAAGCCCGCGCGGCGCCCTGATCCTTCTCCTGCTGCCAGGCGCGCTCGCGTTCGTCCCAGTGTTCGTTGCGATACTGTTCGCGGTCCTTGTTTTCCAGCATCGCCTGACACTGGCGGAAACCGTCGCTCCAGCCCTCGGCGTATTGCTTGTCCTTGAGATAACGCGGCACATTCTTGCGAAATTCGCCGCTGATCGAACCGGCGGCCTGACGACCGCTGATGCACCCGTCATCGAAACCGTCGGCGAACGCCGGTGGATAACCCTTGGCAATCAAGTCTTCGTGGGTGCTCTGACAGCCACCCAGCAACAGCAACACGCCCGCAAACACCGCACACCGCCACATCACACTCTCCCGGGCCGTCATACGGCTGATAGGGAAAGTCTAGAAGCGGATTCGTCGATGGGGCGTGAAAGAAAGATCAAAACCTCAGTAGTGATACCACTTCACTTCCAGCATCACTTCGGTCTCCGGTGTTGCCAGATGGCTGAACTCGCGCTGCGCACTCAGGCGCAGGCCGAGGTTGCGCGACAGTTCCCACTGTTGGTTCAGACTCAGGCTACGGCGCACTTCACCGTTGAAGAAGTAATCGCCTTTGGCCTCCAGGCTGAGATTGCCCAACGGGTTTTTCCACAGTACGCCGGTATTGAAACCGCCTGCGGGGGAAACGAACTCGGCGAAATCATTGTTGTGTTCAACGCGCACCGTGCCGAGGGCAAAACCCAGCACATCGTCGCCCAATGCCCAGGTACCGCCACCGCCGCCGTTGACATGGCTGACCAATGTCTCGTCATCGTGCTTGCCCGGCACACGCTCAAGACCGCCGGTGACTTGCCAAGACAGCGGCTGCAACAGCGCATTGCGCGGCGTCAGTGAGCGGATGGTCGCCAGATCCAGTTGCTGGAATTGCCAGTGATTGCCTTCGTACTGGCGCAGCTTCATCTGCAGGATTTCGATCTGTGCGCCGAGGGGGAAACTCTCCGCGTTGTCGTTGAGGTCGTGATAGGCCATGCGCAAGCCGTACTCGCCGAACGCGCGGTCACCCCGAGTGCCGAGACCGGCCTGCCAGGTGCGCGATTCATGGCCGTCCTCGGGCAGGCCCGGTTGGGGAATTTGCAGCTCCGGCGCCGGGTTCTTGTTGATCGCTCGCAGCAATTCGAAACTGCGTTGCGCTCGCTGTGGATCACGCTCCTGGCCGTTGGCGCGGTAGCGCTCCAGCCGATACGCCGCGTCAACAATCAGCGCCTGGCGATCCCGGGGCAGGGCCTGGAAGGCTGGATCCTGCAATTGCTGCTGGTCGGCGCTGACTTTCAGCACCCAGTCCTGTTCTTCGCCGCTCAGGGGCTCGGCACGGCTGAGCAGTTCGCGCTCGCGGGACGGACGATATTCGATGTGCTCGACCAGCCCGGCTTCCTTCACCGCTTTGACGGTGTCGGTGGGGATCGCCGTCAGCGGGAATTGCTCGGTCAGTCGCAGGCTCGGACGGGCGACTTGCAACAGTTCGAGCAGGCGATAGGAGCAGTTTTCATCGAAGAAGAAATAGTCGAACTGGATCTGCTTCAGCTCCCACACATGCTCGACCATGCGCGCGGTTTCGGCTTGCGTCAGATTGAGCCGGTACTCCCACAGGTCGCGGTTTTCCAGGCTGCGGTATTCCGAGAGTTTTTCCTGATAAGGCACGAGTGCGAACAGTCCCGGATAACCACCCATCAGGCCTTTCCAGGCGTAAAGAATGCTGTTGTCCGAGCCTTCGATGTAGGCGCCGAAGTTGATCGCGTAACTGAGCAGCGAAGTCTTGTCGCTCTGCACGTCGGCCTGGTCGATGCGCAGCAGGGTATGGCCGAACATCGACGACGGGCTGTTGAGATAGGCCGCCGGGAAAATCATCACTGCGCTGTGGGGCGAGACGTCCTTGAACCATTTCTTGAATTCGGCGCAGTCCGGCGCCGGTAAGTCGGTCAGGTTCAGTTGATCTTTCAACCAGCGGGTGCGTGCCGGGTAGACGCACTGGGCGTGTTGCTCACCGAGGCTGGCGGGGGCGTACAGCGCTTGCACGGTGGCGGCCAGCTCATGGTCGGGGTGTTCGTTGCCGTCGGGTGCGAGGAAGAATTTTTTGTCGCTGACATAGCTGCGCCAGCCACCGAGCTTGGCGGTTTCGTAATGACCGAGGGAAATCCAGAAGCGGTCGTTGGCCAGTTGCTGCAAACGTTGAGGGTCGATGTGAGGCGCGGCGGACAGCGGGGCGCAGACACACAGCGCCAGCCAGGCAAGGCGTTTGAGCATAAATGGCAACTTAAGTCGAAAAGAAATAAAGCCCGGGAAGGGCGGGCCTAAAAAATAAAACCCGCTTCCCGAAGGAAGCGGGTGGGTCGAGCTTAAGCCTGAGTCGCGTACTTGGCCAGACGTGGGTCTGCCTTCAGAACGGCCAGGGTGTTGGTATGCACGTCTTCAGCGGTCACGTCAGCCTTGCTGAAGATCTGCTGGAAGTGCTCGTGAGTGACGGCGGCGAAGTGCGCACGGTCTTCCGGCGCCACGCCCAGTACCACGGCATAGGTCGTCAGCGCTTCGCCGTTGCCTTTTGCCATGTCTTCGGACAGCTCGTTCATCATGCCATTCATGGCAAACCAGGATTTGCCGCCATAGGTCAGCGAAGCGTTGGTGGAGCAGCCGTTGGTGCCGGACGTCATGCCGAACGTCGCGTTGCCGGAGGTGCCGTTGGTGGTGGATGCCAGGAAGTGTGCCGGGGTGCCACGCTGACCTTCGAACAGCATGTTGCCCCAACCGCAATCCGGGCCGCCTGGAGCTTGCGCCATGGCGTTGATGGATACAGCGGTGAAGAGAGTACCGAGAAGAATCCGTTTCATAGCTTTGTTCTCTTTGTGTGCATACCAATGGACAGGGTTCTGGCCGGCTCTAAACGTAAGCTGCCTGCGCGACGATCATGCTGCGTTGAAAACAGGCTCGGAATGCTCATGTAGGACCCTACACTCCGCTTCCTCGCCTGTTTTCGCCTTGCCTGATCGCCGCTCGGCGAGCTTACGTTCAGAGCCAAACGAAGCCAGTGGGCCGGTATTAGTTCCAGCCGCGCAGTTTGGAGTTTAGGCACGTTCCGAGGGTTCCGTGAGTTTTTGCACAATATTTGGAATAAACCCCGGTTTCACGGGGCGGGGCCGCGTGCAGGGCGGTTGTCTATGCTTTGTCGTGTGGCGCGCCTTGCCAGTGGGGCTCGGGCAGCGCCAGAATGCCGCTATCTGCCCCGCCTGATTGTTAAGGAAGCCCGATGCCTGATCCTGTTGCTGCCAGCTTGCGTCTAGCGCCCGAAGCGCTGACCCGTCCGTTTTCCGCTGAACAGTTCAGCTTCACTACCACCAATGATCTGGAGCCCTTTCGCGGTGTGCTCGGCCAGGAACGTGCGGTCGAAGCCTTGCAGTTCGGTGTGGCCATGCCACGCCCCGGTTACAACGTATTTGTCATGGGCGAGCCCGGCACCGGCCGTTTCTCGTTCGTCAAACGCTACCTGAAGGCCGAAGGCAAACGCCTGCAGACCCCGGCGGACTGGGTCTACGTCAACAATTTCGATGAGCCGCGCGAACCCCGCGCTTTGGAGCTGCCATCGGGCAGCGCCGCTGCTTTCATCGGCGACATCAACGGCCTCATCGACAACCTGCTGGCGACCTTTCCTGCGGTGTTCGAGCACCCGTCCTACCAGCAGAAAAAAAGCGCCATCGACCGCGCCTTCAACCAGCGCTACGACAAGGCGCTGGACGTCATCGAACGTCTGGCCCTTGAAAAAGACGTCGCCCTGTACCGCGACAGCAGCAACATCGCCTTCACCCCGATGCTTGAAGGCAAGGCGCTGGACGAAGCCGAGTTCGCCCAGTTGCCGGAGGCCGAACGCGAGCGTTTTCATGACGACATCTCCGGGCTCGAAGAGCGCCTGAACGAAGAGCTCGCCAGCCTGCCGCAATGGAAGCGCGAGTCGAGCAACCAGCTGCGTCAGCTCAACGAAGAAACCATCACCCTGGCCTTGCAGCCCTTGCTCGCACCGCTGTCGGAAAAGTACGCGGAAAATGCGGCCGTCTGCGGTTACCTGCAAGCGATGCAGGTCTATCTGCTGAAAACCGTGGTCGAGCAACTGGTCGATGACAGCAAGACCGATGCGGTCGCGCGCAAGCTGCTGGAAGAGCAATATGCGCCGAGCCTGGTGGTCGGCCATCCGGCCAGCGGCGGTGCGCCGGTGGTGTTCGAACCGCATCCGACCTACGAAAACCTGTTCGGCCGCATCGAGTACACCACCGATCAGGGCGCGCTCTACACCACCTATCGCCAGTTGCGTCCGGGTGCGTTGCACCGCGCCAACGGTGGTTTCCTGATTCTTGAAGCGGAAAAAATGCTCGGCGAGCCGTTTGTCTGGGATGCGCTCAAGCGCGCCCTGCAATCGCGCAAGCTGAAGATGGAATCGCCGCTGGGCGAGATGGGCCGTTTCGCCACCATGACGCTCAACCCGCAGCACATTCCGTTGCAGGTAAAAGTGATCATCATCGGTGCCCGTCAGCTGTATTACACGCTGCAGGACCTTGATCCGGACTTCCAGGAGATGTTCCGTGTTCTGGTGGACTTCGACGAAGACATCCCGATGGTCGACGAAAGCCTGGAACAGTTCGCCCAGTTGCTGAAGACCCGCACTTCGGAAGAAGGCATGGCGCCATTGACCGCCGACGCGGTGGCGCGTCTGGCGACTTACAGTGCGCGTCTGGCCGAACACCAGGGGCGTTTGTCGGCGCGGATCGGCGATCTGTTCCAGTTGGTCAGCGAGGCGGATTTCATCCGGCATCTGGCCAACGATGAAATGACCGACGCCGGCCACATCGAGCGTGCCCTGAAGGCCAAGGCCACCCGCACCGGCCGGGTGTCGGCGCGGATTCTCGACGACATGCTGGCGGGGATCATCCTGATCGACACCGACGGCGCCGCAGTCGGAAAGTGCAACGGCCTGACCGTGCTCGAAGTCGGCGACTCGGCGTTCGGCGTGCCGGCGCGAATTTCCGCCACGGTGTACCCGGGCGGCAGCGGCATCGTCGACATCGAGCGCGAGGTCAATCTCGGTCAGCCAATCCACTCCAAGGGCGTGATGATCCTCACCGGGTATCTGGGCAGCCGTTACGCCCAGGAATTCCCGCTGGCGATTTCCGCGAGCATCGCGCTGGAGCAATCCTACGGCTACGTCGATGGCGACAGTGCGTCGCTGGGCGAGGCGTGCACGCTGATTTCGGCGTTGTCGAAAACCCCGCTCAAGCAGTGCTTCGCGATTACCGGTTCGATCAACCAGTTCGGCGAAGTGCAGGCGGTGGGCGGGGTCAACGAGAAGATCGAAGGCTTCTTCCGTCTCTGCGAAGCACGCGGGCTGACGGGCGAGCAGGGCGCGATCATTCCCCAGGCCAACGTTGCCACGCTGATGCTTGATGAAAAGGTGCTGGCGGCGGTGCGTGCCGGGCAGTTCCACGTTTACGCGGTGCGTCAGGCCGACGAAGCGTTGAGCCTGCTGGTGGGCGAGCCGGCCGGTGAGCCGAACGAAGAGGGCGAATTCCCGGAGGGCAGCGTCAACGCGCGGGTGGTGGAGCGTCTGCGGGTGATTGCCGAGATGATCAGTGAAGAGGATCTGAAAGAAGCCGAGAAGGAACTGGCGCAGGAGGCGCTGGCGGAGGCCAAGCCGGCCTGAGTCAGCGGCAGTCAAAAAACGGGAGCCTTGGCTCCCGTTTTTGTTTTGTCGCGAACGTCGGCAAAAGTGCCATCACTCTGGCGTCAATATTCACACAATGACCATTCGGCGCCTTCTGGTTCTGTGCGGCTTGCGCGGCGGACTTTTCTTCTATTCTCTGCTCAAGGACATCGACAGTATCACTGGATCGAAACAGCTCTTCAGCAAGGGCTGAACACCGGCTTTACCGAGGGTCGCCGCCATGTCGCGCAACCTCTGCCTCACCCGTCAGTGCCTGGGTCTCGTGACCCGTATCGAATGCGCCATCAAGCCGTTGGCCGGCGATAACGGCATGTGGACGTTGCTCTTCGCCGCCGGCATGGCCGGTGAACAACCTTCCGCCATCAAGGCCCAGGGCCCGTTCCACGGACCGATCGCCGCCGAGTCGATTCTCGACACCATCGTTGAAAGCCTGACGATGCACGGCTATGAGCTGGCCAATGATCCACAGATCTGGTCGTTGCATCTGCAGGCGCAGTTGCGGCAGATCAACGGTGGACGCGGACGCAGCATCGGCACCTTCGACCATTAGCGCCGATCATCAGCGCCGATCAGGGCGCAGCGCCCTGGGTCTGCGGCTTGTCGAGTTTGACCTCAAAGCCGTATTGCACGGTGGCGAGGTCGGTTCGCTGGTAGGTTTCAACGTGCGTCGGACGGCCGTAGAAATAATGCACGCCGAATAACGCCGGCCCTTCCGTGCTCGCGTCGTGGCTGACCGACAGAATCCGCTTCAGATAATGACCGCTGTCGTCCTTGACGAAGAATCGCCATTCGTTGGCGGGGAATCGCTTCAAATCCACCACCAACGCGTTGTTCCTGATTTCCAGACCTTTAGGCAGGGCCTTGGCTTCATAAGCCTGTTTGTCCACCGTGGCCAGGAACAACGGCATCGAGCCGACGGCAATCGCCGGGGTTTCCGGGAACAGGTTCAGGTCATAAGTGATGGTCGCCTGCAGCGGGTCGACCTGATACGCCTCGGGCGGCAGTTCGATCGGCTCGTCGAGTTTGCCATTGTGTTTTTCAGTGAAGAACGTCACCGGGCTTTCGCCGGGGCTGAAGTCGTCGCCGAGCATTTCATCGTTGAAGGTTTTGCGGTGGTCGAACTCGATCCGCGCGGCGCTCGGCTCTTCAACAGACTGGCGGATATGGACGCCGCTTTTCAGCTGTTCTTCAGTCAGGGACGCGCCTTTGAGCCATTCGGGCGCCTGATCGTCGTAGACAGTGATCGGCAGGTCGAGCGGCTGCACGGTTTTTTCCGTGGTGTGCGGATCGAATTCGCGCACGGGCAAGTCCAGCGCCTTGCGGGTGACGGTTGCTTCGGAAAAATCCAGCAGGCTGACTTCGAGGGTGTCGATCGGGCCGTTGAAGTACACCTTGTTGTAGTGGCGCGGATGCTGTTGTTCAAAGGCCTGTTGTTCATCGTCCAGCTTTTTTTCCAGGACGTCGCTCCAGGCTTTTTGCTGTTGCAGGTAGGCCAGCTGCTTTTGATAGAACGCCACCTGCTCGGGGTTTTCATTGATGGCGCCGGCGCGCACCAGAAACTGGCCCGTCGAGTCGCGGGCCTGGACGATCAACGGATTGAGCCGGGTATTGGCGACTTCCGGGGCGAGCGGCAGTTGGTTGCTGAACTCGAGTTCGGCGTAGTGTGTGTCCAGTTTCAGCAAGGTCACGCTGAGGTTGCCATCGGAGCGGGTCTGGCCGACGTCCTTTTTATCCAGATTGAAACTGTGCAGGCGTTTCGGGGCGATGACTTCCACCTGTCCTTGCAGGCTGACCGGGCGCGGCAGGTTCTTCTTGTCGACATTCAACCCTTCGATGAACGGGTAGGTGACGGTCAGGTCGTCGGGGTTGGTGACGTTGGAGCTGGACGGACTCAACTGAATACCCGGATCGGTTTCCGACCATTCCGGCTGATAGGCGATCACCCGTTTGTTGCTCAGGGTCACCGAGTGCCACTCCACGCCATGGGGGAACAGAAAGCCGCCGGGGATGTTGAGATTGAAGGGGAACACCGGTTGCAGATCGGTGAGGTAATCGGAACTGGAATCCTTGTGCAGCACGAACAGGCCATTGATGAAGGTATCGACCAGCGTCTGTGGCGTGGGGTAGTGCCTGAGCACGCCGAGGGCGTCTTCGCCGTATTCGGTAATGGACGGTTTGTTGTCGAGCTTCTGTTGCGCGCGCTCGAGCAACAGCAGCGAACCGCCGAGTTCGGTCACGGCGTCCTTGAGTTTGGGGTCGGTGATGGCGTCCAGCGACTGCTCGAACTGCGCAGTCTTTTCTTCAAGACTGACGGCAGGCTTTTCATCGCCGGGCGAACACCCGCCAAGCAACAGGGCAAAGCAAATTCCGGCAGTCGTTATCGGCAATCGCACATCCATTTCCCGTCTTCCTGTGCACTGTCGCTGGGCTGTCAATGGTTTGGACACTAGCAGAAAAACTTTGACACACACACGCAGGTGGCGGATTTCCGGGCGGTTTCTGGCTGTCATGGGCGGCTGGTATACTCGCCGCCGATTTCAACCCTTCTTGTGTGAGAGTCAATGGAACGCTTTATCGAAAATGCAATGTACGCCACGCGCTGGCTGCTGGCGCCGATCTACATCGGGCTGTCCCTCGGGCTGCTGGCGCTGGCATTGAAATTCTTCCAGGAAGTGTTTCATGTCATTCCCAACGTTTTCTCCATGGCCGAGTCCGAGCTGATTCTGGTGCTGCTGTCGCTGATCGACATGGCGCTGGTCGGCGGCTTGCTGGTGATGGTGATGATTTCCGGCTACGAGAACTTCGTCTCCGAGCTGAACATCGATGAAGGCAAGGAAAAGCTCAGCTGGCTGGGCACCATGGACTCCTCGTCGCTGAAGATGAAAGTGGCGGCGTCGATCGTTGCAATCTCTTCGATCCATCTGCTGCGGATTTTCATGGATGCCAAGAACGTCGATCCCGAGCACCTGATGTGGTACGTGATCATCCACATGACCTTCGTGATCTCGGCGTTTGCCATGGGTTATCTGGACAAGCTCACCAAGCACTGATGAGCTGACGATTGCTGTAACAAAACCGCCCGTCTGTTGCGAAACAGACGGGCGGTGTCGTTTGTGGCTTGTACTTTGATCCGCCGAGGCATATCCCTGTAGGTCTCAAGGCTCGTCACCGCGTGAGGTGCGTTCATGAACCTGCAAGAGTTGAATGCGTTTGCCGTCGCCAGAAAGGTCGACGAACTGAACCTGATCTCCATGGAAGGCGGGATCTATCTGCTTGAAGCCCGGATGCATGGCGCAGCGTACCCGCTGAGCGACCCGCAAGGGAAAATGCTGACGCTGCGTTCGGTCGAGCATGCCCGGGATCTACTGCATAACTTTCCGGTGCTGCCGTTCAACCTGGTACACACCTCGGTGCACGATGAAATGTGCGGTCTTGGCGCCAGTGCCGAAGAGAGCCTGAAGGTGCCGCTGGCCTGGCGATCCGCGCTGTAGGCGCTGGGGCCTGATCACTGCCGGAACATCTGTGCTAGTCTGCTCGCCCTTTTGGTTCCGGGCGCGCCGGGACGCGCTGTGTACGCACGGCAGGTCCTGAGGCCGTCCGCACAGCGGAGCAGTGTCATGTCCGAAGTAAATCTGTCCACCGACGAAACCCGCGTCAGCTACGGTATCGGCCGTCAGCTGGGTGACCAGCTGCGCGACAACCCGCCACCGGGTGTCAGCCTGGACGCCATCCTGGCCGGCCTGACCGACGCATTCGCCGGTAAGGAAAGCCGTGTAAGCCAGGAAGCCATGTCCGCCAGCTTCAAGGTGATCCGCGAGATCATGCAAGCCGAAGCCGCTGCCAAAGCTGAAGCCGCTGCTGGCGAAGGCCTGGCATTCCTGGCTGAAAACGCCAAGAAAGAAGGCATCACCACCCTGGCCTCCGGCCTGCAGTTCGAAGTACTGACTCAAGGTGAAGGCGCCAAGCCATCCCGTGAAGACACCGTGCGTACTCACTACCACGGCACGCTGATCGACGGCACTGTGTTCGACAGCTCCTACGAGCGTGGCCAGCCGGCTGAATTCCCGGTTGGCGGCGTTATCGCTGGCTGGACCGAAGCCCTGCAACTGATGAATGCCGGCAGCAAATGGCGTCTGTACGTGCCGAGCGAACTGGCTTACGGCGCTCAAGGCGTTGGCAGCATCCCGCCGCACAGCGTTCTGGTGTTCGACGTCGAGCTGCTCGACGTTCTGTAATCCCGTTACCCTGCACAAGCGTGGCTTGTGCAGGGTTTCTCCGCCGTTCTCATACTTCGATCTTGTGATGCAGCTCACTGGTCGGGCGCAAGGCCCGGGCATAGCAGAACAGGAACAGATTGCGCACCAGCTCCTTGAGCACCAATGGCTCGCTGGAACTCAGGCCGCTGACGTCCAGATCCCCTTGATCCTGCAACTCGTGCAGGGCTTCTTCTTCCAGTACGGCACAGACTTCACCGGTTTCCCGATGCAGGATCCTGAGGTACGGGTGCGGGCGATCCAGCCAGGCGTCGATCAAATAAGTCATGGGTCTCATCTCCATTGAAAGGGTTTCAATGAGAATAATTCTTATTCGTCAAATAGCAAGCGCCTATTGGCGGTTTGTGATTTTTTGCGGGTAAAGATTGCGTAAGGTCAAAACGGCTGGCGTTTGGCTATTGCGAGGATTTGTTGGGGATTGCGGGGGAGGGCGAAGCTCCATCCCACGGCGGGCGCGGGATGGAAGACAGCAGACTCAGACTTTTCTGACGAACTCGGATTTGAGTTTCATCGGGCCGATGCCGTCGATCTTGCAGTCGATGTCGTGATCGCCATCGCACAGGCGGATGTTCTTGACCTTGGTGCCGACCTTGACCACCAGCGAGGTGCCCTTGACCTTCAGGTCCTTGATCACGGTGATGGTGTCGCCGTCCTGCAGGACGTTACCGACCGAATCTTTCTTCACGGCGTCATCGGACGCCACTTCGGCTTCACCGCCGGCAGACCACTCGTGGGCGCACTCCGGGCACACCAGTTGGGTGCCGTCTTCGTAGGTGTATTCGGAATTGCATTTCGGGCAGGGTGGCAACGTGCTCACTAAGGCTCCTTGGAAAGGGGATCGCTAAAAGTCGCACATTGTATAGGGTTTTAGCCGCCGATGGCAGGCAACAAAAAACCGCAGGCTCCAACGGAGGCTGCGGTTTTTAGATGACGCGATGCTGATCAGTGCGTGCGGGCGACCGCGAACTCGCTCAGCTCAACCAGCGCATCGCGGTATTCGCTGGCCGGCAGCGCGTCGAGGCACTTGATCGCACGGGCCACGTAATCACGGGCCAGTTGCGCGGTGTATTCCAGCGAACCGGAGGCTTCCACGGCGATGCGGATGCTTTCCAGGTCTTCGATCCCGCCTTTCTGGATTGCCTGACGCACCAGTGCAGCTTGCTCTGGCGTGCCTTCGCGCATGGTGTAGATCAGCGGCAGGGTTGGCTTGCCTTCGGCCAGATCGTCACCGACGTTCTTGCCCAGAGTTTCGGCGTCGCCCTTGTAGTCGAGCAGGTCGTCGACCAGTTGGAACGCCACGCCCAGGTGATCGCCGAAGGTGCGCAGGGCTTCGCTCTGCTCGGCGGTGGCACCGGCCAGCGCCGCGGCACTGTGGGTCGAAGCCTCGAACAGCATCGCGGTCTTGCCGCGGATGACTTCCATGTAGGTTTCTTCGGTGGTGCTGGCGTCGCGGACCTTGGACAGTTGCAGCACTTCGCCTTCGGCGATGATGCGCGTGGCCTGGGACAGGATCTTCATCACCGGCATCGAGCCCAGTTCGACCATCATCTCGAACGAGCGCGAGTACAGAAAGTCGCCCACCAGTACGCTCGGGGCGTTGCCCCACATGGCGTTGGCGGTGGAACGGCCACGGCGCATGCCGGACATGTCGACCACGTCGTCATGCAGCAGGGTGGCGGTGTGCAGGAATTCGATGGTGGCGGCCAGCAGGCGCATGTCGTCGCCTTCGCGACCCAGGGCCTTGCCACACAGCAGCACCAATAAAGGACGCAGGCGTTTGCCGCCGGCCGACGTGATGTAATCGCCGATTTTCGATACCAGCGGCACTCGGGAAGTCAGCTGCTTCTTGATGATGCCGTCGACGGCGCTAAAATCGTCCGCCACCGCGCGGTAGAAAGCTTGGGGTTGCATCAGCGACAGGTGCTCCAGAAGGGTTGCGCGGCATGCTAGGACCCACGTCCGGGCCTGTCAAGGCGCGATGGACGGCCCCTTGCATGACTTCGAAGGCTTGCGTACAATCGCGCACCCTGAACTTCCTGGGCAGCACCTGCCTTACGCAATTGCACTTGGGCCGTTCCAGCCCCATGCAGCCATGCCAGCCAATACCTCTTCTTATAAAGAGCTGGGTGAGCAGGATTATCGGAGAAATACCATGTACGCAGTAATCGTTACCGGCGGTAAGCAATACAAGGTCGCTGAAGGTGAATACCTGAAGATCGAAAAACTGGAAGTCGCCACTGGCGAATCCGTGACTTTTGACCGCGTTCTGTTGGTCGCCAACGGCGACGACGTGAACATCGGCGCACCTGTTGTTGCTGGCGCAACCGTCAAGGCTGAAGTGATCTCCCAAGGTCGTCACGATAAAGTCCGCATCATCAAGTTCCGTCGCCGTAAGCACCACATGAAGCGTATGGGCCACCGCCAGTGGTTCACCGAGATCAAAATCACCGGTATTCAGGCTTAATTACAGCCTAATTCCTCACTAGGAGAATTGAACTCATGGCACACAAAAAAGCTGGTGGTAGTACCCGTAACGGTCGCGACTCAGAAGCCAAACGCCTTGGCGTGAAGATGTATGGCGGCCAGGTCATCAAGGCCGGCAACATCATCGTGCGTCAGCGCGGCACCCAATTCCACGCTGGCTACGGCGTTGGCATGGGTAAGGATCACACCCTCTTCGCGAAAATCGAAGGCGTGATCAAGTTTGAAGTAAAAGGCGCCTTCGGTCGTCGTTACGTGAGCGTTGTCGCAGCCTAACTGCGAGAGTGCTGGAGAAGCCCTGTCTTGCGACGGGGCTTTTTCGTTTGTGGGGTGAGTCTCTTGCAAAGCTGTTTGTATGGGCTGCCGGCGTGCGATGCAGGTCGTGGATTGGGGTCGCTGCGCTCATTTTTGCAAGAGTCTTATGTCTTGATTGTTTTTCGGCTCGTCCGTACGGCGAGAGGCGTTGGTTATGAAGTTTGTTGATGAAGTATCGATCCGCGTAAAGGCTGGCGACGGCGGCAATGGCTGCATGAGTTTCCGTCGGGAAAAGTTCATTGAAAACGGCGGCCCGAACGGTGGTGATGGCGGTGACGGCGGTTCCATCTACATGATGGCCGACGAAAACCTGAACACCCTGGTGGACTACCGTTACACCCGGCACTTCGATGCCGAGCGTGGCTCCAACGGCGGCAGCACCGACTGCACCGGCAAGAAGGGTGAAGACCTGATCCTGCGCGTGCCGGTCGGCACCACCGTGATCGACTCCGCCACCCAGGAAGTCATCGGCGACCTGACCAAGGCCGGTCAGAAACTGATGGTGGTGCAGGGCGGCTGGCACGGTCTGGGCAATACCCGTTTCAAATCCAGTACCAACCGTGCGCCGCGCCAGACCACGCCGGGCAAGCCGGGCGAGCAGCGCGACCTGAAGCTGGAAATGAAAGTGCTGGCCGACGTCGGTCTGCTGGGTCTGCCGAACGCCGGTAAAAGTACCTTTATCCGCTCGGTGTCGGCTGCCAAGCCGAAAGTTGCCGATTACCCGTTTACCACTCTGGTGCCGAACCTGGGTGTGGTCAGCGTTGATCGCTGGAAAAGCTTCGTCATCGCCGACATTCCGGGTCTGATCGAAGGCGCTTCCGACGGTGCCGGTCTGGGTATTCGTTTCCTCAAGCACCTGGCGCGTACCCGTCTGTTGCTGCACCTTGTCGACATGGCGCCACTGGATGAAAGCAGCGCTCCGGACGCCGCTGAAGTGATCGTCAACGAGCTGATCAAGTTCAGCCCGTCGCTGGCCGAGCGTGACCGCTGGCTGGTGCTGAACAAGTGCGACCAGATCCTCGAAGAAGAGCACGAAGCGCGGGTCAAGGAAATCGTCGATCGTCTGGAGTGGACCGGTCCGGTCTACGTGATCTCGGCCATCGCCAAAGAAGGCACCGAGCGCCTGACGCGCGACATCATGCGTTATCTGGAGGATCGTGCCGATCGCCTGGCCAATGACCCGGCCTACAAGGAAGAGCTGGCCGATCTGGATCAGCGCATCGAAGACGAAGCCCGTGCGCAGTTGCAGGCGCTGGATGACAAGCGTGCCCTGCGTCGCAGTGGCGTGAAGTCGGTCCATGACATCGGCGACGATGACTGGGACGAAGAAGATGTGGATGACGAAGACGGTCCGGAAATCATTTACGTGCGCGACTGATTCGTTGCAGTAAACTTAAGCGCCGCTCAATCGAGCGGCGTTTTAGTATCTGGAAATCGATTGTTGGTCACGAAGAACCACGAATAACGTCACGGGCAGTGCCAGGTCGCGCTGCCCTCAAGCTAAGGTTGAAGATGATGCGGAGCAAGGTGACAGGTGCGCAGCGTTGGGTCGTGAAGATCGGCAGCGCTTTGCTGACAGCGGATGGCAAAGGGCTGGATCGCGCGGCAATGGGTGTCTGGGTCGAGCAGATGGTGGCTTTGCACGAGGCCGGCGTCGAGCTGGTGCTGGTGTCCTCCGGGGCAGTGGCGGCGGGCATGAGTCGCCTCGGCTGGACCGCGCGACCCAGTGCGATGCACGAGCTTCAGGCTGCCGCTGCAATCGGTCAGATGGGCTTGGTGCAGGCCTGGGAATCGAGCTTTGCCGAGCATGGCCGGCATACTGCGCAGATTCTCCTGACCCACGACGACCTGTCTGACCGCAAGCGCTACCTGAATGCCCGCAGCACCTTGCGTGCGTTGGTCGAACTGAAAGTCATCCCGGTGATCAACGAGAACGACACCGTGGTTACCGACGAAATCCGCTTCGGTGACAACGACACGCTCGCGGCGCTGGTTGCCAATCTGGTCGAGGCCGATCTGCTGGTGATCCTGACGGATCGCGACGGTATGTTCGACGCCGATCCGCGCAATAACCCTGACGCCCAGCTGATTTACGAAGCGCGCGCCGATGATCCGACGCTGGATGCGGTGGCGGGCGGTACCGGTGGTGCGCTGGGGCGTGGCGGCATGCAGACCAAGCTGCGCGCGGCGCGTCTGGCGGCGCGTTCCGGGGCGCACACCATCATTGTCGGCGGGCGTCTGGAGCGCGTGCTCGATCGTCTGAAGGCGGGTGAGCGGATTGGGACGCTGCTGTCGCCTGAGCGCGGCATGCTCGCGGCGCGCAAGCAGTGGCTGGCCGGTCATCTGCAAACCCGTGGCACGCTGGTGCTGGATGATGGTGCGGTTTCCGCGTTGTCCCAAGGCAACAAAAGCCTGTTGCCGGTCGGGGTCAAGCTGGTTCAGGGCAGTTTCCGTCGCGGCGAAATGGTTGTGTGCGTGGCGCCGGACGGTCGTGAGATCGCCCGTGGCCTGGCCAACTACAGTGCACTGGAAGCACAAAAAATCATCGGTCAGTCGTCGGATGCGATTGTCGGTTTGCTGGGTTACATGGCTGAGCCGGAACTGGTTCACCGTGACAACCTGATTCTGGTGTAAGGAAAACGCGATGCGCATGGCAAAAGGATTGTTGGGGTTGTTGATGGTGTTGCCGTTGCTGGCCTCGGCCGAGGAAATCGGTCAGGTGTCGACGGTGTTCAAATTTGTCGGGCCGAACGACCGGATCGTGGTCGAGGCATTCGATGACCCGAAGGTTGAAGGTGTGACCTGCTACCTGTCGCGCGCCAAAACGGGTGGTGTGAAAGGTGGGTTGGGTCTGGCCGAGGATCGTGCCGAGGCGTCCATTGCTTGCCGCCAGGTCGGGCCGATCAACTTCAGGGGTGAGTTGAAGGATGGCGAAGAGGTGTTCAAGGAGCGTACCTCGCTGGTGTTCAAGACCATGCAGGTGGTGCGCTTCCTCGACAAGAAGCGCAATACGCTGGTGTATCTGGTCTACAGCGATCGCCTGATCGAGGGTAGTCCGCAGAATGCGGTGACTGCGATTCCGATTTTGCCGTGGGCGTCAGCTCATTAATCACGCGTAAAAAAAGAGGAGCCGATTGGCTCCTCTTTTTTTTGGCCTTGATTTCAGCAAATCGCAGGCAATAAAAAACCGACCCTGAGGTCGGTTTTTTAATGACTACGTCGCTTAGGCAGCTTCTTTCAGTGCCTTGACGTGGCCATTCAGACGGCTCTTATGGCGAGCAGCCTTGTTCTTGTGGATGATGCCTTTATCGGCCATACGGTCGATAACTGGCACAGCCAGAACGTATGCAGCTTGAGCTTTTTCAGCGTCTTTTGCGTCGATGGCTTTAACTACATTCTTGATGTAGGTACGAACCATGGAACGCAGGCTGGCGTTGTGGCTGCGACGCTTCTCAGCCTGTTTTGCACGTTTTTTGGCGGAAGGTGAGTTGGCCACCGTCGAGCTCCTCGAAAGACTTTTTAGGAAATAGCAAACAAAATAGGCCGCGAATCATGCCGATGAGTTGAAGTCTTGTCAAGGGCGCTTGAAACGTTCCGCTAAGTGGTAGGCGTGGTGCGACGGGATATTTCTTTCCGGCGTGTGACCTGTAAACTCGCGAGCTTTGGCTCTGTGCTGTTGCGGCGCGGAGTATCGCACAAGTGGGCGCGTTATTCGCCTGCTGTTTATCGACAGGCACACATTCCTTCAATGAATCTGCTCAAATCGTTGGCCGCCGTCAGCTCTATCACGATGCTTTCCCGGATTCTCGGGTTTGTTCGCGACACGCTCATCGCCCGCACCTTCGGCGCCGGAATGGCGACCGACGCCTTCTTCATCGCCTTCAAACTGCCCAACCTGCTGCGCAGGATTTTCGCCGAGGGCGCATTTTCCCAGGCTTTTGTGCCGATCCTGGCCGAATATAAAAGCCAGAAAGGCGAAGAGGCGACCCGCACCTTTATTGCCTACGTTTCCGGTCTGCTGACGCTGGTGCTGGCGCTGGTCACCGCGCTGGGCATGATTGCCGCGCCCTGGGTGATCTGGGCCACGGCGCCGGGTTTCACCGATACCCCGGAAAAATTCCAGCTGACCTCCGACCTGTTGCGAGTGACCTTCCCCTATATATTGCTGATCTCCCTGTCTTCCCTGGCGGGGGCGATCCTCAATACCTGGAACCGTTTCTCGGTGCCGGCATTCGTGCCGACGCTGCTCAACGTCAGCATGATCGTGTTTTCGCTGTTCCTGACGCCGTACTTCGATCCACCGGTCATGGCCCTCGGCTGGGCAGTGCTGGTCGGCGGCCTCGCGCAACTGCTCTACCAACTGCCGCACCTGAAAAAGATCGGCATGCTGGTGCTGCCACGTCTGAATCTGCGCGACACCGGCGTCTGGCGGGTGATGAAACAGATGTTGCCGGCGATCATCGGCGTCTCGGTCAGTCAGATTTCGCTGATCATCAACACTATTTTCGCCTCGTTCCTGGTGGCGGGCTCTGTGTCGTGGATGTATTACGCCGACCGTTTGATGGAGCTGCCGTCCGGTGTGCTCGGTGTGGCGCTGGGCACGATCCTGCTGCCGACATTGGCCAAGACCTATGCGAGCAAGGATCGCCACGAGTATTCGCGGATTCTCGACTGGGGTCTGCGCCTGTGCTTCGTGCTGGTGCTGCCATGCGCGCTGGCGCTGGGTATCCTGGCCGAGCCGTTGACGGTTTCGTTGTTCCAGTACGGCCAGTTCAGCGGGTTTGATGCGGAAATGACGCAGCGGGCATTGATTGCCTATTCTGTCGGTCTGCTCGGCATTATCGTGATCAAAGTGTTGGCGCCTGGCTTTTATGCGCAACAGAACATCCGGACACCGGTAAAAATCGCAATCTTCACCCTGGTGGTGACGCAGCTGTTCAACCTGGTGTTGATCGGTCCGCTGGCCCACGCCGGTCTGGCGTTGGCGATCAGCGCCGGTGCCTGCCTGAACGCCGGACTGCTGTTCTATCAACTGCGCAAGCAGCAGATGTATCAACCGCAGCCGGGCTGGCTGAAGTTCGGTTTCAAGCTGTTGGTCGCGGTGGCGGTGATGTCGGCCGTGCTGTTGATCGGCATGCATTTCATGCCCGCGTGGGATCAGGGCCACATGCTTGAGCGCTTCCTGCGCCTGGGCGCGTTGGTGATTGCTGGCGTGGTCGCCTATTTCGGCATGTTGCTGCTGCTCGGTTTCCGCCTGCGCGACTTCAATCGCAAGGCGTTGAGCTGAGGTTTCACCCCTGAAAGACGGGCGCGAGCCGGCAGTTTTGTCGGCTCGATCACTTTGGGTTACGGTGTTGCCTGTCGTCGGCCGTCGGGTGTGGTTATAATCGGCCACTTTATGAGCAAGAAGCGCGTTATGCAGCTGGTTCGAGGCCTCCACAATCTGCGCCCCCAGCATCGGGGCTGCGTCGCCACTATTGGCAACTTTGACGGTGTTCACCGTGGTCACCAGGCCATCCTGGCCCGACTGCGTGAGCGTGCGCTCGAGTTGGGCGTACCCAGCTGCGTGGTGATTTTCGAGCCGCAGCCACGGGAGTTTTTTGCCCCGGAGACCGCGCCGGCGCGTCTGGCCCGGTTGCGCGACAAGCTGCAACTGCTGGCCGCCGAAGGCGTCGACCGGGTCTTGTGTCTGGCCTTCAACCAGCGCTTGAGCAAGCTCAGCGCCAGCGAGTTCGTCGATACCATCCTGGTTGATGGCCTCGGCGTGCAGCATCTGGAGGTCGGTGATGATTTCCGCTTCGGTTGCGACCGCCTCGGCGATTTCGATTTCCTGTTGCAGGCCGGGCAGGTCCACGGCTTTACCGTGGAAGCCGCGCAAACCGTCGAGCTGGACGGCATTCGCGTCAGCAGCACCCAGGTGCGCAACGCGTTGGCCGCCGCCGATTTCGCGCTGGCTGAACGCCTGCTGGGTCGCCCGTACCGGATTGCCGGTCGCGTGCTGCATGGCCAGAAACTGGCCCGCCAACTGGGTACGCCCACGGCGAACATTCAACTGAAACGCCGTCGCGTGCCGTTCACCGGGGTTTACCTGGTCGACGTCGACATCGACGGCAAGACCTGGCCCGGCGTCGCCAATATCGGCGTTCGGCCCACGGTCCAAGGTGATGGCAAGGCCCACCTTGAAGTCCATCTTTTAGATTTTGCCGGCGATCTGTATGACCGGCGTTTGACGGTGGTTTTCCACCAGAAGCTGCGTGAAGAGCAGCGTTTCGCCTCCCTGGAGGCATTGAAAACGGCGATCAGCGCGGATGTCGCCGCCGCCCGTGCACTAGCCGCACCTAGCGCCCATCGCTAATGAAGAGCCTTAAATGACCGACTATAAAGCCACGCTAAACCTTCCGGACACCGCCTTCCCAATGAAGGCCGGCCTGCCACAGCGCGAACCGCAGATCCTGCAGCGCTGGGACAGTATTGGCCTGTACGGAAAGTTGCGCGAGATTGGCAAGGATCGTCCGAAGTTCGTCCTGCACGACGGCCCTCCGTACGCCAACGGTACGATTCACATCGGTCACGCACTGAACAAGATTCTCAAGGACATGATCATCCGCTCGAAGACCCTGTCGGGCTTCGACGCGCCGTATGTCCCGGGCTGGGATTGCCACGGCCTGCCGATCGAGCACAAGGTCGAAGTGACTCACGGCAAGAACCTGGGCGCGGACAAGACCCGCGAACTCTGCCGTGCGTACGCCACCGAGCAGATCGAAGGGCAGAAGACCGAGTTCATCCGCCTCGGCGTGCTGGGCGACTTCGCCAACCCGTACAAGACCATGAACTTCAAGAACGAGGCTGGTGAAATCCGTGCCCTCGCCGAAATCGTCAAGGGCGGTTTCGTGTTCAAGGGCCTGAAGCCGGTGAACTGGTGCTTCGATTGCGGTTCGGCCCTGGCCGAAGCGGAAGTCGAGTACGAGAACAAGAAGTCCTCGACCATCGACGTAGCGTTCCCTATCGCTGACGAGGCCAAACTGGCTGCCGCGTTCGGTCTGCCGTCCCTGGGCAAACCGGCCTCGATCGTGATCTGGACCACCACCCCGTGGACCATCCCGGCCAACCAGGCGCTCAACGTTCATCCGGAATTCACCTACGCCCTGGTCGACATCGGCGACAAGCTGCTGGTGCTGGCTGAAGAGCTGGTCGAATCCTGCCTGACCCGTTACGGCGTCGAAGGCACTGTATTGGCGACCGCACCGGGTTCGGCGCTGGAGCTGATCAATTTCCGTCACCCGTTCTATGACCGTCTGTCGCCGGTGTACCTGGCCGACTACGTGGAACTGGGCGCCGGCACCGGCGTGGTTCACTCCGCCCCGGCCTACGGTGTTGACGACTTCGTGACCTGCAAGAAATACGGCATGGTCAACGACGACATCCTCAACCCGGTACAGAGCAACGGCGTCTATGTGCCGTCGCTGGAGTTCTTCGGCGGCCAGTTCATCTGGAAGGCCAACCCGGCCATCGTCGACAAGCTGACCGAAGTCGGTGCGCTGCTGCACACTACCGTCATCGAACACAGCTACATGCACTGCTGGCGCCACAAGACCCCGCTGATCTACCGCGCCACCGCGCAGTGGTTCATCGGCATGGACAAAGAGCCAGTCAGCGGCGACACCCTGCGCGTGCGCTCGCTCAAAGCCATCGAAGAAACCAAGTTCGTTCCGGCCTGGGGGCAGGCGCGCCTGCACTCGATGATCGCCAACCGTCCGGACTGGTGCATCTCCCGTCAGCGCAATTGGGGCGTGCCGATCCCGTTCTTCCTGAACAAGGAAAGCGGCGAGCTGCACCCACGTACCGTCGAGCTGATGGAAGAAGTCGCCAAGCGCGTTGAAGTCGAAGGCATCGAAGCCTGGTTCAAACTCGACGCTGCCGAACTGCTGGGCGATGAAGCGCCGCAGTACGACAAGATCAGCGACACCCTCGACGTCTGGTTCGACTCGGGTACCACCCACTGGCACGTCCTGCGCGGTTCGCACCCGATGGGCCACGAGACCGGTCCGCGTGCCGACCTGTACCTGGAAGGTTCGGACCAGCACCGTGGCTGGTTCCATTCGTCCTTGCTGACAGGTTGCGCCATCGACAACCACGCGCCGTACCGCGAGCTGCTGACCCACGGCTTCACCGTGGACGAGTCCGGGCGCAAGATGTCCAAGTCCCTGGGCAACGTGATCGCGCCGCAGAAAGTCAACGACACCCTGGGCGCCGACATCATGCGTCTGTGGGTCGCGTCGACCGACTACTCCGGCGAAATGGCTGTGTCCGAGCAGATCCTGCAGCGCAGCGCGGACGCCTACCGTCGTATTCGTAACACCGCGCGTTTCCTGCTTTCCAACCTGACCGGTTTCAACCCGGCCACCGATCTGCTGCCGGCCGAAGACATGCTGGCGCTGGATCGCTGGGCGGTGGACCGTACCCTGCTGCTGCAACGTGAGCTGCAAGAGCATTACGGCGAATACCGTTTCTGGAACGTCTACTCGAAGATCCACAACTTCTGCGTGCAGGAGCTGGGTGGTTTCTATCTGGACATCATCAAGGACCGCCAGTACACCACCGGCGCCGACAGCAAGGCCCGTCGTTCGTGCCAGACCGCGCTGTTCCACATCTCCGAAGCGCTGGTGCGCTGGATCGCGCCGATCCTGGCGTTCACCGCCGACGAGCTGTGGCAATACCTGCCGGGCGAGCGCAACGAATCGGTGATGCTCAACACCTGGTACGAAGGCCTGACCGAGTTGCCGGAAGGCTTCGAGCTGGGTCGCGAGTACTGGGATCGCATCATGGAAGTGAAGGTGGCGGTCAACAAAGAAATGGAAATCCAGCGCGCGGCCAAGGCCGTCGGTGGCAACCTGCAAGCCGAAGTGACGCTGTTCGCCGAAGACGCGCTGACCGCCGACCTGGCCAAACTGAGCAACGAGCTGCGCTTTGTCCTGATCACCTCGACTGCCACTGTTGCGCCGTTCGTGCAGGCTCCGGCCGACGCTGTGGCCACCGAAGTCAGCGGCCTGAAGCTGAAGATCGTCAAATCCGCCTTCCCGAAATGTGCCCGTTGCTGGCACTGCCGCGAAGACGTCGGCGTGAACCCGGAACATCCGGAAATCTGCGGCCGTTGCGTGGACAACATCGATGGCGCTGGCGAGGTTCGTCACTATGCCTAATGCCGTTGGCCGTTTCGGACGGCTGAGCTGGCTCTGGTTGAGCTTGCTGGTTCTGGTCATTGACCAGGCCAGCAAGTTCTACTTCGAAGGCAAGCTCGAGATGTTTCAGCAGATCGTGATCATCCCTGATTACTTCAGCTGGACACTGGCCTACAACACCGGCGCTGCCTTCAGCTTCCTCGCGGACAGCTCAGGCTGGCAGCGCTGGCTGTTCGCCCTGATCGCGATTGCGGTCAGTGCAGTGCTGGTGGTCTGGCTCAAGCGCCTGGGCCGCAACGAAACCTGGCTGGCCATCGCGCTGGCGCTGGTTCTTGGCGGCGCACTGGGCAACCTTTATGACCGCATTGCCCTGGGCCATGTGATCGACTTCATTCTGGTGCACTGGCAGAACCGCTGGTACTTCCCGGCGTTCAACTTCGCCGACAGCGCCATCACCGTTGGCGCGGTGATGCTGGCACTGGACATGTTCAAAACCAAGAAATCCGGAGAAACCGTTCATGACTGAACAGGTATTGGCTGAGCAACGCATCGGCCAGAACACGGAAGTCACCTTGCACTTTGCATTGCGCCTGGAGAACGGCGACACGGTCGACAGCACTTTCGACAAAGCCCCTGCGACTTTCAAGGTCGGCGACGGCAACCTGCTGCCGGGCTTCGAGGCGGCGCTGTTCGGCTTCAAGGCCGGCGACAAGCGTACCCTGACCGTCGAGCCGGAAAACGCCTTCGGCCAGCCGAACCCGCAAAATGTACAGATCATCCCGCGTTCGCAGTTTGCGGACATGGAGCTGTCGTCGGGTCTGCTGGTGATCTTCAACGATGCGGCCAATACTGAGCTGCCGGGTGTGGTGAAAGAGTTCGACGATGCGCAAGTGACCGTTGACTTCAATCACCCGCTAGCTGGCAAGACGCTGACCTTTGACGTGGAAATCTTCTCCGTCAAAGCGCTGTAATTGCTGTTCTGCAGGAGCCGGCTGACCGGCTCCTGTAATGATCCAATCTTTCGCGCGCAAGACACGAGGCACCGCATGCAAATCAAACTCGCCAACCCCCGTGGCTTCTGCGCCGGCGTGGACCGGGCGATCGAAATCGTCAACCGCGCCCTGGAAGTCTTCGGGCCGCCGATCTATGTGCGTCACGAAGTGGTGCACAACAAGTTCGTGGTTGAAGACCTGCGCAGTCGTGGCGCAATCTTCGTCGAAGAGCTCGATCAGGTACCGGACGACGTGATCGTGATCTTCAGTGCCCACGGCGTTTCGCAAGCCGTGCGCACCGAAGCCGCCGGCCGTGGCCTGAAAGTGTTCGACGCCACCTGCCCGCTGGTGACGAAGGTGCACATCGAAGTCGCGAAATACAGCCGCGACGGCCGTGAATGCATCCTGATCGGCCACGCCGGTCACCCGGAAGTCGAAGGCACCATGGGCCAGTACGACGCCAGTAATGGCGGCGCGATCTACCTCGTCGAAGACGAGAAGGATGTCGCCGAGTTGCAGGTGCACAACCCTGAAAAACTCGCCTTCGTCACCCAGACCACACTGTCGATGGATGACACCAGCCGTGTCATCGATGCGCTGCGTACGCGTTTCCCGGCCATCGGTGGCCCGCGCAAGGACGATATCTGCTACGCCACGCAGAATCGTCAGGACGCGGTCAAACAACTTGCCGACGAATGCGACGTGGTGTTGGTGGTGGGCAGCCCGAACAGCTCCAACTCCAACCGCTTGCGTGAGCTGGCCGAGCGCATGGCCACCCCGGCTTACCTGATCGATGGCGCCGAAGACCTGCAAAAAAGCTGGTTCGACGGTGTCGAGCGTATCGGCATCACCGCCGGCGCCTCCGCTCCGGAAGTGCTGGTGCGTGGCGTGATCCAGCAGTTGCAGGCCTGGGGTGCCACCGGCGCCGACGAACTGGCCGGGCGTGAGGAGAACATCACGTTCTCGATGCCTAAAGAGCTGCGCGTCCGTTCGATCTGATCGCTTTATCCTTTCGGCACAACGCCTGTTCAGCCTTTTGGCTGGCCAGGCGTACGCGACCGGTCGCCGCCAGCACCACCTGAAGCTGGCTGACCGGTTCACGAGCCGAACATAGATGTATCGTCCCCGCCTGAAACTTGCGGTCCGGCACCAGTGGCTGGCCCAGGCTGCTGAAGCGTATGTAACGGCTCACCAGCCAGTTGCCGACAATCGGTATCTTTCCGTCACTCGCCTGCTCGGTCAGCAATGGATTACCCGCATCCGCCGGCCCCTTCCCATTGAGATCCAGGATGATCCGCCAGCCCTGACCCCAGTCACCGTTGATGCCATGAATCACCACACTCTGGTTGCGCGTGATGGCCATGCTCCGGGCATTACGAATCCCGTCGAGCAAAGAGTGCGCGGCCTGCTGCCGCCGGTTTGATTCGGTGAAGTCCGCCAGCGCCGGACTGACCAGCGACAGAACAATTGCGCCGATCGCCAGTCCCATAAGCAGTTCGACCAGACTGAAACCCTGTTGCGGCATGTGCGCCTCCTCCCTGGATTGTGCACGGCGGCGCAATCCGTGCGCCGCACGCGGTAAATCAACCGGCGCATGCCGGTCGAATGTTCTAGGTTTGTACAGGTATAGCCGACGGCAACGGAGGGCATCGATGGATCATCGTACAAAAGGTTTCACGCTGATCGAGCTGTTGGTGGCGGTCGCGGTGTTTGTGATCCTGATCACGATGGCGGTGCCGGCATTCACCCGTTCGGTGCAGGGCAGCAAGGCCGACACCGAGGTCGGCGACCTGCAACGGGCCCTCAACTACGCCAGGCTCGAGGCGATCAACCGGGGCGTCACCACTCGCTTGCGGCCGAGCGCCGGCGGCAGTGTCTGGACCGGCGAGTTGTCGGTCTACGACAGTACTGGCACTCCGGCCAATGTATTGCGGGTTGTTCCAGCGATGAGCAGCGGCGCGACTCTGACGCTACCCTCTGGAGTGACCGCGCTGGATTTCAATAATCTGGGCGGGCTGGCGGCGCCATCCACGGCGGTGGTGATCAGTTACACGCTGGGCACGCAAAGCAGGACGCTGAACGTGTGTCTGAACGGACGAATTCAATTGGGTGGAAGTTGCGGATGAGGGCAGGGAGCAAGTACGCACAGGAGGGCATGACGCTGATCGAAGTGCTGGTCGCGTTGTTGATTCTGACGGTCGGGTTGCTGGGCGCGGCGGCGGTTCAGCTCAATGCGCTGAAGTACACCGACAGCTCGCGCATGACCAGCCAGGCGAGTTTTATCGCTTACGACATGATGGACCGGATTCGCGCCAACTCGGGCGCCGACTACACCGTCACACCGCCGACCACGGGCAACCTGAGTGTCGCCCGGGATCAGGACCTCTACGACTTCACCACCAACATCGTCAATTTCGGTGGCCCGACCGCCACCGGCAGCATCACCCTCAATCAACGCGTGTACACCATCACCATCACCTGGAGTGACGCGCGCGCCGCCAATACGACCGGTGCAACCCGCAGTTTTGTCCTGACGAGTCGCGCCGCGGTCGATCCGGTGGCCACACCATGAAGCGCCAAAACCTGGGTTTCGGCCTGATCGAAATGCTGGTCGCTCTGGCGCTGGGGCTGATCGTGGTGCTCGGCGTGGTGCAGATCTTCCTGGCGGCGAAGAACACTTATGTCAGTCAGAACAGTGCGGCCGCCATGCAGGAGGACGCGCGGTTCGTGTTGAGCAAGATGATCCAGGAACTGCGCATGGTGGGCATGTTCGGCTGCCTGGTCACGATTACCGATTCCAGCTCGGCGGGAGATTTCACAGCGGCCCAGATCACGCCGATCAGCTGGGACAACGCCAATCTAAAACTGACCCTGGTCACCGCCGATGTCGGCAGCGCGGGCGGGACGCCGACCTGGACCGTGGTCTCCGATTGCCGCAACAGCGCCACGGCTTATACCGGTGCGCGGGTGGCGGCGACAGGACAGATCGCGTTTCCGATCCGTCGGCTGGTCTACAGCTTCAGCAATAACCAGATTCTGATGGGCACCGGCAGCGGCAACCCCGCCCAGCAGGTGCTGGTGAACAATGTCAGTGCGTTCACCGTGATGTTTGGTCTGGCGAGTTCCGCGACCGATGTTGCGGCGTCCACCTACAGCGCCAACCCCGGTGATCCGGCGCGGATTCGCAGCGTACGCCTGAGCCTGACCCTCACTGATCCGAATAATCGGGTCCGCAATCAAACCTTCAACGTGGTTGCCGCCTTGCGCAACCGCTTGCAGTGAGGGGCGAGCGATGAACGTTTCTCTCCATCGGCGACGGTCCCAGGGCGGCATGGTGTTGCTGGTCAGCCTGGTATTTCTGCTGCTCCTGACGCTGATCGGCCTGTCATCGATGCAAAGCGCCAACCTGCAGGAAAAAATGGCCGGCAGCGTGAGTTTGCGCAATCAATCGTTCCAGACTGCCGAGGCCGCGCTGCGCATCGGCGAAAGTGCGGTGCAACTGGATGGCTACGCGCTGGCGGTGTGCGCCAGCCCTACCCAATGCGCGCCGCCGGCGGAGTCCTCGGTGGTCAGCGCGGCCGGGTTCAATTCCACGTCGGGGGTCACCTGGATCGCCGCCGGCAGCGGGTTCTACGGGGTGCAGAATATCGGTACGACCCTGACGGCGGTGAACGTACCGAGCAACACCTCGGCGACGTTGTACCGGGTCACGGCCATCGGCATCGCCGGCACTTCGCGCAGTGTGGTGGAGAGTGTCTATGCGAAGTACTGAGCGCCGCTTCAAATGGTTGTCGCTGCTGCTCGGCGTGTTGACCGGGCTCTATCTGGCGGCACCGGCGTATGCTTTCACGCCGTCCGATTCGCCACTGTTAAGCGCGGCCGCCGTGCCACCGAACGTGATGTTGATGATCGACGACTCGGGCAGCATGAACAGCATCATCTATGCAGCAGGGTTCGATCCGACCGTGGATCGCACGCCGGCCCGCCAGTGCAACGCGGTCATCGGCCTGTGCCTGAGCTCAACTGCCATTACCGGCGATACGATCTTTCTCTCGAGCCTGCCAACCTCCGGCTGCTCCGGCGGTGCCTATGCGTTCTACAACAACAGCCTGACGCCGCTCTGCCTGAAGCTGCCGGATCCGGTGGGCAGCGGCAACACTCGCTATTCGGCGGATTACATTTCCTATGTGGTGAGTCTGGCGATCAACAACGGCACACGCGACTTCACCACCGGGGCAATTCCCAACGATTACCGGATCAACGTAGCGCGCAACGTTTCCACCGCACTGGTCACCAGCAACCGCAACCTGCGCATGGGCCTGGCCACCTTCAATCCGGCCACCAGCAACAACCCTGGCAACGGCGGTTTCATTGCCCGCTCCATCAGCGACCTGTCACCGGTCAGCGGCAGCGTGACCCAGGCCCAGGCCGACACCAACTACAACGCACTGATTTCCTCGATCAACGGACTGAGCGCGGTGGCCAACACTCCATTGGCCGAAACCTACTACGAGATCACCCGCTATATGCGCGGGATGGCGCCGTACTACAACACCACGCCGAGCACTTACACCAGCCCGATCCAGTATCGCTGCCAGAAAAACTACGGCGTGGTCATCACCGACGGTTTGCCGACCTACGACCGCACCTTTCCGAGCAACGACCCGCTGGGCGGCAGCCGCCTGCCGAACTGGGACGGCATCAACAATGACGGGAACAACCTCAACGGGGACGGGGAGGGCGATACGCTGTACCTGGACGATATCGCCAAGTTCGCCTTCGACATCGACATGCGTTCCACCGGCACCGATGCAGCGGGCAAGAGCTGGAACGCGGTGGATTTCCCCAGGCAGAACATGAACACCTACACCGTGGGTTTCACCGCTTCCAACGACATGCTCTCGGATGCCGCCGATTACGGACAGGGCCGCTACTACCAGGCGACCGACAGCGCCGGCCTGAATGCCGCGCTGTCTTCGGCGTTGAGCGACATCACCTCCAAGGCCGGTTCCGGCGGCAGCGGCGTGGCCAGTGGTACCACGCTGGCGAGCGGCACCAGTTATTTCCAGACCAGTTATGACCCCAAGGACTGGCGCGGCACGATCAAGTCCTTTGGGTTCAACTCGGCCGGGGCGGTCAATACTTCGGCGGTGCTGTGGACCACCGATACGGCCATCGTGCCCGGAGCCACTGCGCCGACCTACCAGTCGTGGAACTCCCTGAACAACGCGGCGGTGACGCTGGCTTACGGCAACTTCTCCCCGGCCCAGCAGACCGTTCTCAGCCAGGGTTTGCCCACCGGCATCAGCGGCATCGATCTGGTCGAGTGGAGCAAGGGCACCAACAAGGCCGGGCTCAAAGTGCGCAGCGTATTGCTCGGGGACATCATCAACTCGCCGCTGGTGCTGGCCTCGCCCACGGAAAAAACCGCCTCCGATCTGGCCGGTGACACCACCTACAGCACCTACCTGACCACCAAGGCTTCGAACATGAATGCCAGCCTGGTGGTGAACGCCAACGACGGTTTTGTCAGCGTCATCAACTCGGCCAACGGTACCCGGCGCTATGCCTACATGCCGTCCAGCGTATTGCCCTCGCTGCGCCTGATTGCCGATCCGAACTACGTCAACGGCGTCAGCCACAAGTTTCTGGTGGATGGTCAGATCGGTGTATTCGATGCGCAATTCGGTACGGCGTGGAAAACTCTGGCCATCGGCGGTACGGGTGCCGGCGGCAAGACGTTTTACGGGCTTCAGCTGTTCGACGCCTCGGCGGGCAACGTCATCCGTGCCTTGTGGGAAGTCAGCGCGCCGACAACCGCCAATACTTCCAACGCTTTCAATGATCTGGGTTACGCCTATGCCCGCCCGGAGGTGGCACGCTTGGCCGATGGTCGCTGGGCGGCATTCATTGCCAACGGTTACGGCAGCAACTCCGGGGTGGCGGCGCTATATGTGCTGGATGTGCGTGACGGCTCGCTGATCAAGAAAATCGTCATCGACAGTACGGAAACCACCAACGGTTTGTCCTCGGTGAAGCTGCGGGTCAATTCGCAGAACGTGGTACAGGCCGCATATGGCGGTGACTTGAAGGGGCGGTTGTGGAAATTCGACCTGAGCGCCACGTCCTCCGACAGCTGGGGCGTAGCGTTTTCCGGCAAGCCGTTGTTCACCACGGCCGGCGGGGCGACTCAGCCGATCACCGCGCAACCGTTGCTGGCGGACAACGCTCTGGGCGGTAAGCAGATTTTCGTCGGCACCGGTAAATTCAACGAAACCGCCGACAAGACCAACAAGGATTTGCAGGCGTTCTATTCGGTGTGGGACGCCGATGGCGGGTCGGGTCAGATCACGGTCAGCAGTTTGCAGGCGCAGGCGATTACCGGGGTGTTCTCCGGCAGTAACGGGCAGTTCGCCACCACCAGCCAGAACGACACGACCTATCCGGCGGAGAAGGGCTGGTATCTGCCGCTGGTGTACAACAACGCCTTGACTGGCGAACGGGTGATCAATCAGGCCAGTCTGGTGCTGGGACGAATCGTGTTCACCACGGCCAGTGTCGATACCACCGACCCGTGTTCCAGTTTCGGTACCGGCAAACTGATCGAACTCGATGCGTTCAGCGGTAAGATGCTCAACTACGCGGTGCTCGACACCAATGCCGATGGCGTGGTCGACAGCAACGACACGATTTCCAGCGGCGTGGTGTTCACCGGCGGTATCCCGACCCTGAACGCCATCGTCAACGGTGCATCACGCAAGGTCGTGAACGATTCCAGTGGCGGTATCACCACCCTGGTGGAAAAATCCGGCGGCGGCAGCCGTCGTATCATGTGGCGGCAAATTCAGTAAGCGAGAGTTCGAGGCATGCGCAGATCCAACCGAGGTTTCACCCTGATCGAAATCATGATCGTGATTGCGATCATCGGTATCGTCATCACCATCGGCTATCCGAGCCTCACCGAATACGTGAAGAAGGGCCGCCGTGCCGACGTAGTCAGCAATTTGTCGGAACAGGCACAGATCCTCGAACGCTTCTATTCGAAGAACAACGTCTACACCGGTGTCACCGGGTTGAGCACCGGCAACGATTTCTACACCATCACGCCGACGATCACCGATCAGACCTTCCTGCTGACCGCGACCCGCAAGACCGGCACGGCCATGGCCACTGACAAGTGCGGGGATTTCACCCTCACCAACACCGGTGTCAGAAGCATGAACAACGCGACCACCGGGCTGACCACCAAGGATTGCTGGGGCCGCTGAGCCGCTTTATTTCGGGCGCCATTTGCGCCCACTGTCTTTTTTACGGTTGGATCAAACATGACCAGGCAACAGCAAGTGGTGATTGTCGGTGGCGGGGTGATTGGCCTGCTTACGGCGTACAACCTCGCCTCCGAGGTCGGCAGCGTGGTGCTGCTGGATCGTTCGAACGTCGGCCAGGAATCGTCCTGGGCCGGCGGCGGTATCGTCTCTCCACTGTACCCGTGGCGCTACAGCCCGGCCGTCACCGCGCTGGCGCACTGGTCCCAGGATTTTTATCCACAGCTGGGCGAGCGTCTGTCTGCCGATACCGGGGTCGATCCCGAAGTACACACCACCGGCCTGTACTGGCTGGATCTGGATGACGAAGCCGAAGCGCTGGCGTGGGCCGCGCGGGAGAACCGTCCGTTGCGGGCTGTGGATATCTCCGCGGCGCATGATGCGGTGCCGGTGCTCGGTGGTGGTTTTTCCCGGGCGATCTACATGGCCGATGTGGCCAACGTGCGCAATCCGCGGCTGGTGAAGTCTTTGAAAGCGGCGTTGCAGGCGCTGCCGAACGTGACGATCCATGAGCAGTGTGAAGTCAGCGGGTTTGTCCGTGATGGCGAGCGGGTGGTGGGCGTGCAGACCTCCACTGGTGTGATCACCGGTGATCAGGTCGTTCTCACCGCAGGTGCGTGGAGCGGCGAACTGCTCAAGACCCTGGACCTGTCGCTGCCGGTGGAACCGGTCAAGGGCCAGATGATTCTCTACAAGTGCGCGGCGGATTTCCTGCCGAGCATGGTGCTGGCCAAGGGGCGCTACGCGATTCCGCGCCGTGACGGGCACATTCTGATCGGCAGTACGCTGGAACACGAAGGCTTCGACAAGACCCCGACGGACAACGCACTGGAAAGCCTCAAGGCCTCGGCAGTCGAGTTGCTGCCGGCGCTGGCCGATGCCGAAGTGGTGGGGCACTGGGCCGGGCTGCGACCGGGTTCGCCCGAGGGCATCCCTTACATTGGCCGGGTTCCGGGGTTTGACGGTCTGTGGCTGAACTGCGGGCATTACCGCAATGGGCTGGTGCTGGCGCCGGCGTCCTGTCAGTTGTTTGCCGATGTGATGCTGGGGCGCGCGCCGATCATTGATCCGGCGCCATATGCACCGGCCGGACGGATCTAGTCAGTTTTTCTTTCGGTGACTGACAAATCGCTTTCGCGGGCAAGCCCGCGAAAGAGGCGTTAATCCAGACCCAGTTTCTTCAGCCTGTAGCGCATCGAGCGAAACGAAAGACTCAACCGCTGCGCTGCCGCCGTGCGATTCCAGCGGGTTTCTTCCAGCGCCTGCAAAATCAGTTTGCGCTCGACGCTTTCCAGATAGTCTTCCAGGTTGTCGATCTGCGTGAGATCGGCAATGCCGCCTTCAGCAGTGCCGTTTCCTTCACTCAGACGTAAATCCTCTGCCTCGATCGTGCGGTTTTCACACAGGGTGTGCGCCCGCTCGAGCACGTTCTCCAGCTCCCGCACGTTGCCCGGGAAGCGGTAGTTTTTCAGTGCCTCGAGGGCATGGGGATGAAGGCGTGCCGCCGGTTGCCCGGTGCCATTGGCCAGGCGTTTGAGCATGTGGCCGGCCAGTGCTTCGATGTCCTCACGACGTTCGCGCAGGGACGGCACACGCAGTTCGATCACGTTCAACCGGTAATACAGATCCTGACGAAAGCGCTCGGCAGCCACTTCCGCGTCGAGGTCCTTGTGCGTCGCGCAGAGGATGCGCACATCGACCACGGTTTCCTGTTGCCCGCCGACGCTGCGCACGGCTTTTTCCTGGATCGCCCGCAGCAGCTTGACCTGCATCGGCAGCGGCAGATCCGCCACTTCATCGAGAAACAGCGTGCCGCCATGGGCCGCCTGAAACAGCCCCGGCTTATCCTCCACCGCGCCGCTGAAACTGCCTTTGCGGTGGCCGAAGAACTCGCTCTCCATCAACTCCGAAGGAATCGCCCCGCAGTTCACCGGCACGAACGGCTGGCTGGCGCGCGGGCCCTGCTCATGAATCAATCGGGCCACCAGCTCCTTGCCACTGCCGGACTCGCCGCTGATGTAGACCGGCGCCTGGCTGCGGGCCAGTTTGTCGATCTGCTTGCGCAGGTTGCGCATCGGCGGTGAATCGCCGAGCAGCCGCCGGTCGATCGAAGTGCAGACATTGCCCGGCGCCGGCATGCGCAACGCCGAGCCGACCAGCTCGCGCAGGCGTGTCAGGTCCACCGGTTTGGTCAGGAAGTCGAAAGCCCCGGCCTTGAGGGCGTTGATTGCTGTTTCCAGGCTGCCGTACGCGGTGATCATCGCCACCGGCAGTTGTGGATAACGTTGCTGAATGTGCTGCACCAGTTCCAGGCCGGTGCCGTCGGGCAGGCGCATGTCGGTCAGGCACAGATCGAAGCTCTCGCGGCGCAGCAGCGCCTGGGCTTCATTGAGATTGCGTGCGCTGAAGGTGTCGAGTTTCATCCGTCCCAGGGTGATTTCCAGGAGTTCGCGGATATCCGGCTCGTCGTCGACGATGAGGATTTTTTGCCGTGGGCTCGTGTTCAACTTTGTTTCCGTCCGTGAGCAAAGGTGATGCGAAAGCAGCCGCCGCCTTGGCGTGATTTGAAGTCTAGGCGCGCTTGATTGCTTTCGCACAGCTCACGGGACAGATAAAGCCCAAGGCCGGTGCCCTGGCTGCTGGTGGTAAAGAACGGTTCGAACAGGTGAGCCTGCTGATCGAGCGGCACGCCGGGGCCGTTGTCTTGCACTTCGAGCACGGCCAGCGTGCTCTCGGGGTCGATGAACAGCGTCAGCCAGACCTCGGCCGGATCGTGCAAAAGGGCGCTGTGGCGCCAGCCGTTGCGTAACAGATTGTCGAGAATCTGTGTGAGCTGGCCCGGATCCATCAGGGTGCGAAAATCCCCCGGGCCGATGTGCAGATGAATGTGCTGGCGCTCGCCGGCCTGTTCGCGGCTCTCGTCGACGAACTGCTCCAGCCACGGTTTGAGATCCAGCCGTTGCGGTGCGCTCTGCTGGCGGCGGGACAGTTGCAGGACGTTTTCGATGACTCGGTTCATGCGCTGGGAGTGGTCTTGAATGATCTGCGTCAGACGCCGATCCGCGCCGTCGAGTTCCTCGGATTCCTGCAACAGCTGCGCGGCATGACTGATGGCCCCCAGCGGATTGCGGATTTCATGGGCGATACCGGCGGTCAGCCGGCCCAGCGCGGCCAGTTTCAATTGCTGGGCCTGCTGGGCGATCTGGGCGAGGTCTTCGAGAAACACCAGGGTCTGGCGGTTCGGACTCTGTTCCAGGGCGATGAAGCTCGGCTGCAGCTCCAGGCCATTGCCGGCGATTTTCAGGCTTTGCGGGCGCAGGGTCGGGTTGTTCAGCCACAGTTGCAGGCGTTCGACCAATGCGCTCGAGTGCTCGTCGATCAGGTCGCCTTCAAGGTGCGTTTGTCCCAGCAAGGTCCTCGCGCTGTGGTTGGCCAGTTGCACCCGGCGCTGTTCGTCGAGAACCAGAATGCCGGTGCGCATGCGTTGCAGGATCAGCGCGTTGAGGGCTTCGAGCCCCACCACTTCGCTGGCGCGCAGCTCGGCCAGGTTCTCACTGACTTCGAGACGGCGCATCAATCCCTGCACCAGCAGCGAGGCGGCGAAGCACAAGGCGCCGAGGGTGCCGGCCTGCAGATAGTCGTTGGCGCTCAGGGGATGGCTGAAACTCAGCAGAAAGCTGAGCCCGACGATGCCGAGGGTGGCGATGGCGGCGATCAGCAAGCCGATACGTCGTCGCAGCAAGGTGTTGCTGATGGCCACCGAAACGATCAGCAAGTTGCCAATCGCACTGGCCACACCGCCCGCTGCGTAGAACACGCCGCACAGCAGCAGAATGTCGACCAGTGCCAGAGCGAACAACTGGGCCGGGCGGCGGATATTTTCGAGGAATACTACCAGCAGGATGTTCAGCACCAGGTACAACCAGCTGCCATTGCGCAGCAACTCGTCGTTGGCCGAGGTCAGCAGGCGGTTGTCCATGTTGCTGGAGATCAGCAACACCAGGGTGATGCCGACACTTAAACGGTACAGATGATAGAGACGCAGCAGTCGCTGGGCCTGTTTGCTGTCGGCGTTGTCAGCCTCAGCGATCACTGGAACCGGGGCCTTGCTCAAGGTGAGCCTGGCTGCAATACCACTGTTGTTGAAGGTTCAGCGCGCGGTCGCGGGGCAGGTGCACGCCGCAATGGGCGCAGCGCACCATCGGCGCGGCATCCTGTTCGCGAGGCGATCGGGTGGACGAGGCGGGGGCCTTGAATTTGCGCCACAACCACACAGCAGCGGCGATCAAGGCAATCCAGAACAGTAAACGAAGCATGATGGGCGGCTTTTCGGCTAATGATTCGGCAGTTTAGCCAAGGACCCGACAGGCGCACAGCCCAATCACACGCCGCAATAAAAAGGGAGATCCGAAGATCTCCCTTTTTGGCATCACCGCAGTGATCAGTCGAACAGACCGAAGGTCATGTAGCTGAAGATGGAACGGTCGCTGTCGCTCGACTCCGGTTCCGGCTCTTCGATCACGTCGCCGTTTTCGTCTTTCGGCTTGAGCTCGTTCGGGATCGCGTCTTTCGCGTCCTGGAACTGCTTCTGCACGTCCTGGTTGGCGCGGGTCTCTCCCGGTGGCAGCGGTGGACGGGATTCGATCAGACCCAGGGTGGCCTTGCTCAGGAACGAACGGTTGTCGGCTTCGGCAACGCGAGGCACGAACTGACCGTCCTGCAGGCTCGGGTGGTTCGGGTAGTTGAGCTTCAGGGTTTCCAGACTGGTGGCCGCCAGTTCGTCCAGATGCAGGCGCTGGTAGGCTTCGGTCATCACCGCCAGGCCGTCACCGACCGATGGGGTTTCCTGGAAGTTTTCCACTACATAACGACCACGGTTGGCAGCGGCGACATAGGCCTGACGGGTCAGGTAGTAGTCGGCCACGTGGATTTCGTACGCGGCCAGCAGGTTGCGCAGGTAGATCATGCGCTGCTTGGCGTCCGGCGCGTAGCGGCTGTTCGGGTAGCGGCTGGTCAGTTGGGCGAACTCATTGTAGGAGTCGCGGGCGGCACCCGGGTCACGCTTGGTCATGTCCAGCGGCAGGAAGCGCGCCAGCAGGCCGACGTCCTGGTCGAACGAGGTCAGGCCCTTGAGGTAGTAGGCGTAATCGACGTTCGGGTGCTGCGGATGCAGACGAATGAAACGCTCGGCAGCGGATTTTGCAGCTTCCGGCTCGGCGTTCTTGTAGTTGGCATAGATCAGTTCCAGCTGCGCCTGATCGGCATAGCGACCGAACGGATAACGCGACTCCAGAGCCTTCAGCTTGGCTGTGGCGCTGGTGTAGCTGTTGTTGTCCAGGTCCTGTTGAGCCTGCTGGTACAGCTCGGCTTCACTCAGGTTTTCGTCTACGACTTCCTTCGATGAGCAAGCAGCGGTCAATGCGAGGATGGCGATCAGCAGCAGGTGTTTCACTTGCATGGCGGCTTGCGTCCCTATGACGGCCGCTGTCTTGGGCGGGGCCGTCCTGTTATGATGAGCGCCCCGTTGAAAAGCCCCGGGGCAAAAGACGCCGTATTTAACCACAAGCGCGCAGCCGAAACCAAAGGCTGTAGCCGACGCCCAGTCCGAGCATGTCCGATAAAATTGAACTTCGCGCAGAGGTGCCGTCCGAATTGGGCGGCCAACGCCTCGATCAAGTCGCCGCCCAACTCTTCGCCGAGCACTCGCGCTCGCGCCTTTCCGCCTGGATCAAAGAAGGTCGCCTGACTGTGGACGGGGCGGTCATCCGCCCGCGCGACATCGTTCATGGCGGTGCCATTCTTGAGCTCACTGCCGAGCAGGAGGCCCAGGGTGAATGGGTCGCTCAGGACATCGAACTCGACATCGTCTATGAAGACGACGACATTCTGGTGATCAACAAGCCTGCGGGCCTGGTGGTGCACCCGGCTGCCGGTCACGCTGATGGCACCTTGCTCAACGCCTTGCTGCACCACGTGCCGGACATCATCAATGTCCCGCGCGCCGGTATCGTGCATCGTCTGGACAAGGACACCACCGGTCTGATGGTGGTGGCCAAGACCATTCAGGCGCAGACCAAACTGGTCGCGCAGCTGCAAAGCCGCAGCGTCAGCCGGATCTACGAGTGCATCGTGATCGGCGTGGTGACCGCCGGCGGCAAGATCAACGCCCCGATCGGCCGCCACGGCCAGCAGCGTCAGCGCATGGCGGTGATGGAAGGCGGCAAGCCGGCCGTCAGCCACTACCGCGTGCTGGAGCGCTTCCGTTCCCACACCCACGTACGGGTGAAGCTGGAAACCGGTCGTACCCACCAGATTCGCGTGCACATGGCGCACATCAACTTCCCGTTGGTCGGCGACCCGGCGTACGGCGGTCGTTTCCGCATTCCGCCGGCCGCGAGCCAGACCATGGTCGAATCCCTCAAGCACTTCCCGCGTCAGGCCCTGCACGCGCGGTTCCTTGAGCTGGATCACCCGACCACCGGTGAGCGCATGAGCTGGGAATCGCCGCTGCCGGAAGATCTGGTGTGGCTGCTGACCCTGCTCAAGCAGGATCGCGAGGCATTCGTCGGATGAACTGGCTGACGCCGGACTGGCCCGCGCCGGCCAGCGTCAAGGCCTGTGTCACCACCCGCGAGGGCGGCGTCAGCGAGGCGCCGTTCGACAGCCTCAACCTGGGCGATCATGTCGATGACCGCCCGGAGGCCGTCGCCGAAAACCGTCGGCGCCTGACCGAACACTTCTCTATAAAGCCTGCCTGGTTGCAGCAAGTGCACGGGATTGCCGTGGCGCATGCGGATCCGTCCGTGGTGGCCACGGCGGATGCCAGCTGGACGGCGACACCCGGTATCGCTTGTGCGGCGATGACTGCCGATTGCCTGCCGGCGCTGTTCTGCGACCGTGCCGGTACTCGCGTGGCGGCGGCTCATGCCGGTTGGCGTGGATTGGCAGCCGGCGTGCTGGAAGCCACCCTCGACAGTCTGGATGTGCCTGCCGAAGACGTTCTGGTCTGGCTCGGTCCGGCCATCGGCCCGCAAGCCTTTGAAGTCGGTCCCGAAGTCCGGGAAGTCTTCATCAATCAATTGCCCGAAGCCGAGACAGCCTTTGTCCCGAGCCACAACGCCGGCAAGTTCATGGCTGACATCTATAAGCTGGCGCGGCTGCGTCTGGCAGTCCGCGGTGTCACCGCTGTTTATGGTGGCGGTTTCTGTACAGTGACCGATCCGCGCTTCTTTTCCTATCGCCGTGCGCCTCGCACTGGTCGCTTCGCCTCTTTAGTCTGGCTTACCCGCTAAACTCTCTGATCTGCATCAACTCCCTGACGCTTGAATCTTCCAGAATCGACCGCATCTATAGCGGTATCTGGCAGGTTTCTTTATTCAGGATGGTTTTTTAGGTCCGGCCTGCTCAAAAGGAAGGTGACCCATGCGTATAGACCGTTTAACCAGCAAATTGCAGTTGGCGTTGTCCGATGCCCAATCTTTGGCCGTCGGCCACGATCATCCAGCCATCGAGCCGGCGCATCTGATGCAAGCCATGCTTGAACAACAGGGTGGTTCGATCAAACCCCTGTTGATGCAGGTGGGCTTCGACGTCAACAGCTTGCGTAAAGAGCTGACCAAAGAGCTCGATCAATTACCGAAAATCCAGAACCCGACCGGCGACGTCAACATGTCGCAGGATCTGGCGCGTCTGCTCAATCAGGCCGACCGTCTGGCCCAGCAGAAGGGCGACCAGTTCATTTCCAGCGAGCTGGTGCTGCTCGCCGCGATGGACGAGAACAGCAAGCTCGGCAAGTTGCTGCTCGGCCAAGGCGTGAGCAAGAAAGCGCTGGAGAATGCGATCAACAACCTGCGCGGTGGCGAGGCGGTCAATGACGCCAACCACGAAGAGTCGCGTCAGGCACTGGATAAGTACACCGTCGACCTGACCAAGCGCGCCGAAGAAGGCAAGCTTGACCCGGTGATCGGCCGTGACGATGAAATCCGTCGCACCATTCAGGTCTTGCAACGCCGCACCAAGAACAACCCGGTGCTGATCGGCGAACCTGGCGTGGGTAAAACCGCGATTGCCGAAGGGCTGGCCCAGCGCATCATCAACGGCGAAGTGCCGGATGGCCTGCGTGGCAAACGCCTGCTGTCTCTCGATATGGGCGCGCTGATTGCCGGCGCCAAGTATCGCGGCGAGTTCGAAGAGCGCCTGAAAGCGCTGCTCAACGAGCTGTCGAAGCAGGAAGGGCAGATCATTCTGTTCATCGACGAACTGCACACCATGGTCGGCGCCGGCAAGGGCGAAGGCTCGATGGACGCCGGCAACATGCTTAAACCGGCCCTGGCCCGTGGTGAGCTGCATTGCGTCGGCGCGACCACGCTCAACGAGTACCGCCAATATATAGAGAAGGACGCGGCCCTCGAGCGGCGCTTCCAGAAAGTGCTGGTGGACGAGCCGAGCGAAGAAGACACCATCGCGATCCTGCGTGGCCTCAAGGAGCGTTACGAGGTTCACCACAAGGTGGCGATCACCGACGGCGCGATCATCGCGGCAGCCAAGCTCAGCCATCGTTACATCACTGACCGACAGCTGCCGGACAAGGCGATCGATCTGATCGACGAGGCGGCCAGCCGCATCCGCATGGAGATCGACTCCAAGCCGGAAGTGCTGGATCGTCTTGAGCGGCGACTGATTCAACTGAAAGTAGAATCCCAAGCGCTGAAGAAAGAAAGCGACGACGCGGCGAAGAAACGTCTGGAGAAACTCCAGGAAGAAATCGATCGCCACGAGCGTGAGTACTCCGATCTGGAAGAAATCTGGAACTCGGAAAAAGCCGAGGTGCAGGGCTCTGCGCAGATTCAGCAGAAGATCGAACAGTCCCGTCAGGAGCTGGAAGCCGCGCGCCGTAAAGGCGATCTGAACCGCATGGCCGAGTTGCAGTACGGGGTGATCCCGGATCTGGAACGCAGCCTGCAAATGGTCGACCAGCATGGCAAAAGCGAAAACCAGTTGCTGCGCAGCAAGGTGACCGAAGAGGAAATCGCCGAAGTCGTTTCGAAGTGGACCGGTATTCCGGTGTCGAAAATGCTCGAAGGCGAGCGCGACAAGCTGATGAAGATGGAAAGCCTGTTGCATCAACGCGTGATCGGCCAGGACGAAGCGGTGGTTGCAGTGGCCAACGCGGTGCGGCGTTCCCGTGCCGGGTTGTCCGACCCGAATCGCCCGAGCGGCTCGTTCATGTTCCTCGGCCCGACCGGGGTCGGTAAAACCGAGCTGTGCAAGGCGCTGGCCGAGTTCCTCTTCGACACTGAAGAGGCGATGGTGCGGATCGACATGTCCGAGTTCATGGAGAAACATTCCGTGGCGCGGCTGATTGGTGCACCACCGGGCTACGTCGGCTATGAAGAGGGCGGTTACCTGACCGAAGCGGTACGGCGCAAGCCTTACTCGGTGATCCTGCTGGACGAAGTCGAGAAGGCGCACCCGGACGTGTTCAACATCCTGCTGCAAGTGCTGGAGGATGGCCGTCTGACCGACAGTCATGGCCGCACGGTGGACTTCCGCAATACCGTGATCGTCATGACCTCCAACCTCGGTTCGATGCAGATCCAGGAACTGGTCGGTGATCGTGAAGCACAACGGGCAGCGGTGTTGGATGCGATTTCCACCCACTTCCGTCCGGAGTTCATCAACCGGGTCGACGAAGTGGTGATCTTCGAGCCATTGGCGCGGGATCAGATCGCGGGCATCACCGAGATCCAGCTGGGCCGTCTGCGCAGCCGTCTGGCCGAGCGCGAGCTGAAGCTGGAACTGAGCCCGGAAGCGATGGACAAGCTGATTGCCGTCGGCTACGACCCGGTCTATGGCGCACGGCCGCTGAAGCGGGCTATCCAGCGCTGGATCGAGAACCCGCTGGCACAGTTGATCCTGTCGGGGCGTTTCCTGCCAGGCGAGACCGCGACCGGCGTCGTGGAGAACGACGAGATCACGTTCAACTGACGCCCGACGGTGGTGTCGTCATCAAGGCCTCGCAATGCGAGGCCTTTTTTTTCGCCAGGCTGTTGAACTCAAAGGAAAAGGCTTGTAAAGTGCGCCCCGCAGTCAGTCACCAACACGGTTTCAGCTCACTGGGCAGAAATCTGAAATAAGTTGCAAATCATTAACTTGAAAGCAATTTAGGGGGTTGACAGAGGTGTTCTAGGTTGTAGAATAGCGCGCCTCAGACACACGAACGCAGCGATGCGAAAACGATGTCGAGAAGCTGCAAGTTTCACCGTAGTAAATTGAAATGTGTAGTTCCGTGATAGCTCAGTCGGTAGAGCAAATGACTGTTAATCATTGGGTCCCAGGTTCGAGTCCTGGTCACGGAGCCAATTTCAAACCGGGGTATAGCGCAGTCCGGTAGCGCGCCTGCTTTGGGAGCAGGATGTCAGGAGTTCGAATCCCCTTACCCCGACCATTTTTGGGTCGTTAGCTCAGTTGGTAGAGCAGTTGGCTTTTAACCAATTGGTCGTAGGTTCGAATCCCACACGACCCACCATTTTTGAAACCAGGTAACACTGGGATCGAATCTTAAGATCAGAGGCCAAAAGCGCTGATCGAAGAAGGCGATCTTTGAAAGGTCGCCTTTTTTTTACCGGGGTATAGCGCAGTCCGGTAGCGCGCCTGCTTTGGGAGCAGGATGTCGGGAGTTCGAATCCCCCTACCCCGACCATATTAAAAATCCTCGTATCGAAAGATACGGGGATTTTTTTTGCCCTCCGGAAATGTTTCATTCAAGTCGTCATACAACTTGCCGATAGCCCGCTAACGAAAGGGGCCTGCCGCATCAAACGCCCCTGAACTCTGCCAATACAAGAAAAAGGGCGTTCGTCATGTTGCTTCGTCAGTTGAATATTGCTCCCCGCGCCGCTCTTGGCTTTGCCCTGATCGCGTTACTGGTGGCGTTGCTCGGGGTGTTCGCGCTGGGGCAGATGTCGAGCATCCGCGACAGTGAAGTGGCAGTGGAGACCCAGTGGCTGCCGAGCATTCGCGGCGGCGACGAGATCCGCGAAATCATGCTGCGCATCCGCACCATCTCCTTGCGCATGGCGCTGGACCAGGATCCAGCCAACATCGCCACGTACCGCAGCCAGATGGACACCCGGGACAAAGAGTTGAGCGAGAAAATCGCCGCTTACGACCGGCTGGTGACTACCCCGGAAGGGCAGCAGTTGTACGATCAGTTCAAAAAGACCTTTGCTGCCTACCGCACCGGCATCGCCCAGTCGTTCACCCTCGCCGAGCAGGGCAAGCGCGACGAGCTGACCAAGCTGCTGCTGGTGGACATGAAAACCGTGGTCGACGGCTCCGGCAAACAACTCAACGACCTGGCCGATTTGTTCGCTCGCCAGGTCGCCGCCGAAAGCCAGAACTCTGCGGCCCACTACGAAACCTCGCGCACCATCGTGACCCTGTTTATCGCTCTGGCGGCGCTGGCCACCGTGGCTCTGGCCATGTTGCTCACCCGCAGCATCGTCCGCCCCCTGAGCGCCGCTGTCGACGCTGCTGAGCACGTCGCCAGAGGCGATCTGACCCGCCCGATCGAAACTCACGGCAACGATGAGGTCAGCCGGTTGCTCAAGGCGTTGGCAACCATGCAGCAGAACCTGCGCGAAACCCTGCAGGGCATCAGCGGCTCGGCCACGCAACTGGCGACCGCTTCCGACGAACTGAGCGCGGTCACCCATGACAGCACGCAGGGCCTGCAACAACAGAACAACGAAATCGAACAGGCCGCCACCGCCGTCAATGAGATGACTACGGCGGTTGAGGAAGTCGCCCGCAATGCGGTGTCGACGTCCGACGCCACCCGCCAGTCCAGCGAATCGGCGCAGTTGGGCCAGGAACGGGTCAGCGAAACTGCCGACGCCATCAACGCCCTGGCCAGCGAAGTCGAGCACACCGGCGAACTGGTGCAATCGCTGGCCAATCAGTCACAAGACATCGGCAAGGTGCTGGACGTCATTCGAGCGATCGCCGAGCAGACCAACCTGCTGGCGCTCAACGCCGCCATCGAAGCAGCGCGAGCCGGGGAGAGCGGACGCGGGTTTGCGGTGGTTGCCGATGAGGTTCGCGCGCTGGCTTATCGCACTCAGCAATCGACCCAGGAAATCGAGCAAATGGTGCAGGGCATGCGCAACGGTTCGAGCCTGGCGCTGGAGTCGATGCAGGCCAGTGCCTCGCGCGCCGCTACCACGCTGCTGCTGGCCGAGCGAGCCGGTGAAGCGTTGCAGACGATCACGGCGTCGGTACACGAAATCCACGAGCGCAACCTGGTGATCGCCAGCGCCGCCGAAGAACAGGCGCAAGTGGCGCGGGAAGTGGACCGCAATCTGGTGAACATACGCGATCTGTCGGTGCGTTCGGCGGCCGGTGCCGATCAAACCAACGCGTCGAGCCATGAACTGTCGCAACTGGCCAACGCCCTGCAAGGCATGGTGCGACGCTTCCAGCTGTAATCGTGCAGGCGTGAAAAAGCCGCGCTTCTCGTCAGAGAAAGCGCGGCTTTGCTTTATCGGGCAGGCTGAGAAATCAGGCACCGTCCTGGTCTTTCAGGTGTTCGAACAGGCCTTTGGGCATTTTCTTGCCGTTGGCTTCGAAGTTGGCTTTGACGTTGTTGTACGCCTCTTGCTCGTCGATGAAACCGTCGTGGTTGGTGTCGATCTTGTCGAAGTCGGACTTCGGCGCGACCTTCAGGAACTCGGCGCGTGAGACCTTGCCGTCGCCATCGGTGTCGGTCTTGGCCATCGACGCATCGCCGCATTTGCCTTCACCGCATTTGCCTTCCGGGGTTTTCACCGAGGTCTCGGCCGAAGCGACCATGTAGCCCTGGGCCAGCGGTTGCGCGGCAAACACCGAGCCGGACAGCATCAGGCCGCCGGCCAGTACGGCACCGACCAGGCCAAGGGAGTTTTTGCCGATTTTCGCAGTACGGGACATTGCATTCTCCTTCGGTTGCACAGCGCAACCACACGTTAAGGGCGATCAAGCCGGAGCAGGTGTGCTCGGGTGTGGCCATTAAGCGGTGGCGGTGTATCGCGTCTGTGTCCGGGAGCGGGGCGTTTGTAAGCGAAGGTGGGGAAAGCGGGGGGCAGATACAGTAGAAAACAAAACACCGTGAGGGCGAGCCCGCCCCCACGGTGTTTTACATCAGTGCAGCTTCAGGCGTGGCTCGGTGCCGCGTCCGATCTTGCTGCCGAGCATCAGCATCGCCGTGCGGAACGGCCCGTACAGCGCCATCTGGTGCATGCGGTACAGCGACACGTAGAACATCCGCGCCAGCCAGCCCTCGAGCATCACGCTGCCGGTCAGGTTGCCCATCAGGTTACCCACCGCCGAGAAGCGCGACAGCGAAATCAGCGAGCCGTAGTCGGTGTACTTGTACTCCGGCAGGGGCTTGCCTTCGATGCGCAGCTTCAGCGATTTGGCCAGCAACGACGCCTGTTGGTGCGCAGCCTGGGCCCGTGGTGGAACGTTGCGATCGGAGCCCGGTTGCGGGCACGCGGCGCAGTCACCGAAGGCGAAGATGTTTTCGTCGCGGGTGGTCTGCAGCGTCGGCAGCACTTGCAGCTGATTGATGCGGTTGGTTTCCAGGCCATCGATGTCCTTGAGGAAACCCGGTGCGCGGATCCCGGCAGCCCAGACTTTCAGGCTCGCCTTGATCTCGTTGCCATCGGCGGTGATCAGGCTGTCAGCGGTGACCTGGCTGACCGAGGCGTTGGTCATCACGTTGACCCCGAGTTTCTCCAGGGTCTTGTGCACCGGCCCGCTGATGCGCTCCGGCAGGGCTGGCAGTACCCGTGGCCCGGCTTCGATCAGGGTGATGTGCATGTTCTCCGGTTTGATCCGATCAAGACCGTAGGCGGCCAGTTCATGGGCGGCGTTGTGTAGTTCTGCCGCCAGTTCGACGCCCGTGGCGCCCGCACCGACAATGGCCACGCTAATCTGCTGGATCGCATCGGTCTGCCCGGCGTGGGCGCGCAGATAGTGATTGAGCAGTTGCTGGTGAAAACGCTCGGCCTGCTTGCGGGTGTCGAGGAACAGGCAGTGCTGCGCGGCGCCCTGGGTGCCGAAATCGTTGGTGGTGCTGCCGACCGTGATCACCAGCGAGTCATAGGGCACTTCCCGCGCCGGGACCAGTTCAACGCCGTTTTCGTCGTAGGTGGCGGCCAGCTGGATCTTCTTCTGCTCACGATCGAGCCCGCTCATGCGCCCCAGCTGGAACTCGAAGTGGTTCCATTTGGCCTGGGCGACATAGTTGAGTTCGTCTTCGGAAGAGTTCAGCGATCCGGCGGCCACTTCGTGCAGCAGCGGTTTCCAGATGTGCGTGAGGTTCGCGTCGACCAGCATGATGCTGGCGGTGCCGCGTTTGCCCAGAGTCTTACCCAGACGGGTAGCCAACTCCAGACCGCCGGCGCCGCCGCCGACAATGACAATACGATGGGACATAGGGATAGCTCGCAAGGTTTTTAAAGGAAATCGGTACGGCTACCCGAGCGAGCGCGATGCAGCTCATAGCGTCAGGTAACTGATAAATCGGCTCAACAGGCCCAGACCAATGGTCACTGCCAGCACCAGCACCAGGAGCATCCACGGCCGGAATGGCCGGCGCTCGACACGGTGTTGGGACAACTGCAGGTACTCTTCGACATGCTTCTGGTCTTCGGGGTTCAGGCGGCTGGTCATAAAGGCCTCGTCAGGTAGACGTTACTGAATGAGAACACGCTACAGCGGTTTTCAACCGGGATTGAACGCAGCATAGCCACTGTCCGGGACCGGTTCGACAGACACACTGTCCCCGAGGCGAATGATCCCGCTTTGTAACACTCGCGCAGTGATTCCGCCATGCCCGCGCACGGCCTGGAACGTGCCCGGGCCGAGGTTGTTCTGCAGGCGCGCGCACGGCTGACACCAGCCCGTGGTTTCGAAAATCGCCTGACCAATGCGAAAGCGCCGCCCCTTGAGGCTGAACAGGTTGATCCCGCTGATAACGAGATTGCGCCGCAGATCTTCAGGCCTGACCGGATGCTCGTGGGGACGGCCCATCAATGCACTGATCACGGCCAGGTGTTCGAACTGAATCAGCGTGACCTGTCGGGCGTTACGTACTCCGGGGCGGGCATGATCCCCGGTCAATCCCGCTTCAAGGCGTGCTTCTACGGCGTCGAGCTCGAGCATCGGCCCACGAGATTCAGGACGCACGCCAATCCAGCGTACGCGGCCGCTCTGCGGGACCTCGGCGATCAATTGTTGAAGCGGCGTCACAGGCTGATCCCTACATCGAACACGATGCTGCGCCCCAGATTGCCGCGCAGAAAATCCGGGGCATCGGGATGGGCGAACAGCACCCGGGCGAACGTAGGTCCGACCAGCGACAGCGAACGCCAGCCCTGGCGCAGGTATTCGGTGGGCGGCGGAAAGTGGCTGTTGAGGTCGAGCACTTCGCGCTTGAGGCTGGCGAAGGCAATGATGTCCAGCTCGCCGAGATCCATGCCGCGTTCCTTGTAGTTGTGCGCTTTCTTGCGCAAGGTCGGCGCCAGTCTCAGCAGAAATTCATTGGCCGGAATCCGCCGCGGCTTGGCTTCACGGCGCACCAGTTGGCTGAGGGAAAACGCACTGCGCCGACGTTGCAGCTCATCGCGCCATTCGTCGTTCAGCCGACGACCTTCATCGAGGACGAAAAACACCTCGAAATTGGCGTCGCGAAACAGCACGTCCGGCGGCTCACCGGCCGGGGCGAATTCGTCGGCGCGATAAGGAATGTTCAAGCCTTGCAGCAGGCGCTGGCAGACCCAACGCTCACGCTCCCATTTGCGGGCATTGGACAGGAACGCGTTGGCTTGCTCGGCCGCAATGGTCAGCAGGCGTAAGTAATCTGAGTCATCCATAGGCCCAAGCTTAGCGTTCAATTGCGACAAGCAGAAAGCTTTGCATCGGCAGATGTGCCGCCGTGCAGGTGTAGACTTCGCCGCAGGAGCGCCAATCAAAGGAGTCTGCGGTGCGAATGAAGGTGATGGGATCATGATCGGTGCAGAACTGCTGTCATCGGCAAGTCTGACCCTCGGCTGGCTGATTTACCTGCCGGTGTTGCTCTGGGCGATTGTCCGCGCACCGTGGGTCGAGCTGTTCAGCGACAACCGCCGTCAGCACTTGCTGTTCGGCACGGTGTTCGCGTTGTTTCTGCTGTGGCTGGTGCGCAGGGATTTTGATACCGGGGTGTCTTACCACTTCATCGGCATGACAGCGGTGACGCTGCTGCTGGACTGGCCACTGGCGATCGTCGGTGCACTGGTGGCCCAACTGGGGCTGGTGCTGCTGGGGCGCCAGGATCTGGTGGCCGTCGGGGTCAATGGCGCCTTGCTGATCCTGTTGCCGGTGCTGATCACCGAATGCGTGGCGATTCTGGTCGAGCGCGCCCAGCCGCGCAATCCGTTCGTGTACATCTTCTGTTCCGGTTTTTTCGCCGCGGCGCTGTCGGCGTTGTTCTGCCTGACGCTGAGCCTGACGTTGCTCTGGTACGACGGCCTGTTTGCCATGCCGGAATGGCTGGAAGATTTCATCGGTTACCTGTGGCTGCTGATTTTTCCCGAAGCCTTCATCAACGGCATGGTGGTCAGCGCGCTGGTGGTGTTCTGCCCGGAATGGCTGGAGACCTTCAACCGTACCCGCTACCTTTCGGCGCCCTGGAAGGACGACGATCCCAAGTCTTGATCCACATCAAATTCACTCTGTGCGCGGCATTTCATGCTCGGCCAAATTCCTTCAGGAGCAGCGGCATGAGCGTGTACGAGTGGGCGAGGCAGGAAACCCGGCAGAGTCTGGAGATGGCGCAGGAGGTGGGGTTCGATCCGGGCCTGAGCCTGCGCGCCTTGCTCAGTGCGGTGGTGCAGCAGAGCAAGGCGGTGCGCAACGCCGAAGACCTGGCCGACGAGTTGCGCTTTCTGGCGGAAAACCTCGACGACGATCAGGACTACGGCTTCATGCGGCCCTGACGGGATCAGTGACGCGGGTCGAAATCGCCGGAAAACAGTTCGTCCTCGGCATCCGGGGCCACCGGAATCTTGTGTTCTTCCGACGCCCAGGCGCCGAGGTCGATCAGTTTGCAGCGGTCCGAGCAGAACGGACGGTATTTGTTTTCCGGGGTGAATTCCACGGGCGCGCCGCAAGTCGGGCAGTTGACGGTTGGGGTCTGGCTCATGATTGGCCTCCGGATAAAGTCAGGTAAAAGTGATGCAGGCGCTCGACTTCGCTGTGCAACCAGGCGAGGTCGCGGTCGTTGACCACCACGTCATCGGCACGGCTGACGCGGTCTTCGCGGCTGGACTGGGCCTTGAGGATCGCCTGGACCTGCTCTTCGCTGGTCTGGTCACGCTGCAAGGTGCGTTCGATCTGCAGTTGTTGCGGGGCGTCGATTACCAGGATGCGTTGGGTCATCGCGTATTGCCCGGATTCGATCAGCAGCGGCGAAACCAGAATCGCATAAGGCGATTTTGCCAGCGCCAGGTGATGGGCGATTTCTTCGGCGATCAACGGATGCAGCAAGGCCTCAAGCCAGCGCCGTTGCTCCGGCACTTCAAAAATCAGTTTGCGCAGGGCTGCACGATCCAGCGTGCCGTCGGCCTGCAGGACTTCGGGGCCGAAGTGTTCGGCGATCTTCGCCAGCGCCGGGCGGCCCGGTTCGACCACCCAGCGCGCCGCGTGATCGGCGTCCACCACGTGGATACCAAGATCAATGAAGTGCTGGGCGGCGGCGCTTTTGCCGCTGCCGATGCCGCCGGTCAGGCCGAGAATCCAGGGTTTTTCCGCAGGGGTATTCATTTCAAACCGACAAACTGCCAATAGAAGCCGGTTATTTGACCACCCCAGAGCAAGGCAATCCAGCCGGCAATTGCCAGATACGGGCCGAAGGGGATCGGCGTCGAGGTTTTCTGGTCGCGCAGCTTGAGCAAAATCACCCCGAGCACGGCGCCCACCAGCGAGGACAAGAGGATGGTCAGCGGCAGAATCTGCCAGCCGCCCCAGGCCCCGAGCAGCGCCAGCAGCTTGAAATCGCCGTGACCGATGCCGTCCTTGCCGGTGAGCAGTTTGAACAGCCAGAACACCGACCACAGCGCCATATAGCCCAGCACCGCGCCCCACAGGGCGTCGTGCAGCGGCACGAACAGCTCGAAGCTGTTGACGATCAGCCCCAGCCACAGCAACGGCAGTACCAGCACGTCAGGCAGCAGTTGGTGCTCGATGTCGATCAGGCTCATGGCCAACAGGCCCCAGGTCAGCACGATCAACAGGCACGCCGGCCAGCCGAAACCCAGGTGCCAGGCGATGAACGCCGAGAGCAGGCCGCAGGCCAGTTCGGTCAGCGGGTAACGCTTGCTGATCGGTGCGCTGCAACTTGAACAGCGCCCGCGCAGGCACACGTAACTCAACAGGGGAATGTTTTCCCACGCACGGATCCGGTGGCCACAGTGCGGGCATTGCGAGTGCGGCAGCATCAGGTTGTAGGTGGGCAATGGCGATTCACCGGGCAGGCCCAGTACATCGTGAGCCTGCTGGCGCCATTCGCGCTCGAGCATTTTTGGCAGGCGCCAGATCAACACGTTGAGGAAACTGCCCACCACCAGCCCCAGCAGCAGGGCGGCGACGACAAAGGCCAGCGGATACAGGCTGAGGAGTTCGTCGATAGGCATGTCAGATCGCTGAGCCGAGTTGGAAGATCGGCAGGTACATCGCCACCACCAGACCGCCGACGATCACCCCCAGCACCACCATGATGAACGGCTCCATCAGGCTGGTGAGGTTGTCGACCATGTTGTCCACTTCGTCCTCATAGAACCCCGCGACCTTGTCGAGCATCTCGTCCAGTGCGCCGGACTCTTCGCCGATGGCGGTCATCTGCACCGCCATGTTCGGAAAGATGCCGGTGGAACGCATCGAGAAATTCAGCTGCATGCCGGTAGAGACGTCCTGGCGGATGCGCAGCACGGCACGCTTGAACACCACGTTGCCGGTGGCACCGGCCACCGAGTCCAGCGCTTCCACCAGCGGCACACCGGCGGCGAAGGTAGTCGACAGGGTCCGGGCAAACCGCGCCACGGCGGACTTGTACATCAATGTGCCCACCAGCGGCAGCTTGAGAAACCAGGCGTCGCGTCGATCGCGCAGGGCCTGGGATTTTTTCAGGGCATGGCGGGTGCCGAAAAACGCGGCCACCAGCGCACCGAGAATCGCCCACCACCATTGCTGCATGAATTCGGACAGGCTGATCACCATCAGCGTGAAGGCCGGCAGTTCGGCACCGAAGCCGGAGAACACCGACTGAAACTGCGGCACCACCTTGACCAGCAGAATCCCGGTGACCACCGCCGCCACCAGCACTACGGCCGACGGGTAGGTCATGGCCTTCTTGATCTTGGCCTTGAGGCTTTCGCTCTTTTCCTTGTAGGTCGCGACCCGTTCCAGCAGGGTGTCGAGGGCGCCGGACTGTTCACCGGCATCCACCAGGTTGCAGTACAACTCGTCAAAATACTGAGGCTTCTTGCGCAGCGCGGCGGCGAAGCTGTTGCCGGCGGCGACCTCCTGTTTCACCTCGTCCACCAGCTTGCGCATGGCCGGGTTTTCGAAGCCTTCGCCAATGATGTCGAACGACTGCAACAGCGGTACGCCGGCCTTCATCATGGTCGCCATCTGCCGGGTGAACAGGGCAATGTCCTGGGCCTTGATGCGCTTGCCGAAGCTCAGCAGCGAGGCGGATTTCTTGCGTACCTTGCCCGGGTTGATGCCTTGTTTGCGCAATTGGGCCTTGACCAGTGCGGGGTTCTGGCCGCTCAACTCGCCGGTCACCTTGCTGCCTTTGCGGTCCGTACCTTCCCAGGCGTAGACACTGATTTTCGCTGCCTTGACCGCCATGTTCAGTCCTTGGTGACCCGGTTGATTTCTTCAAGGCTGGTAATGCCTTGCATGGCCTTGATCAGGCCCGAGGTACGCAGGTCATTGAAGCCGTCCCGGCGCATCTGGATATCGATTTCCAGTGAGTTGCCCTCGGCCATGATCAGCCGTTGCAGATCGGGGGTGTTCTTTACCACTTCATAAATCCCCACGCGACCCTTGTACCCGCCGTTGCAGTGATCGCAACCGGCGGGCTCATAGATCGTGAAATGGCCGATGCGTTCCTCGGGGAAGCCTTCCTTGATCAGGGTCTCGCGTGGGATCTCGATGGGTTTCTTGCAGTGGCTGCAGAGTTTTCGCGCCAGACGCTGGGCAATGATCAGGCTCACTGAGGTCGCGATGTTGAAGCCGGGAATGCCCATGTTGTGCAGGCGGGTGAGGGTTTCCGCCGCGCTGTTGGTGTGCAGGGTGGACAGCACAAGGTGCCCGGTCTGGGCGGCCTTGATCGCGATTTCGGCGGTTTCGAGGTCGCGGATTTCGCCGACCATGATCACGTCCGGGTCCTGACGCAGGAACGAGCGCAAGGCCTGGGCAAAGTCCAACCCCTGACGGGGATTGACGTTGACCTGGTTGATGCCTTCCATGTTGATCTCCACCGGGTCTTCGGCGGTGGAGATGTTGATGTCGACGGTATTGAGGATGTTCAGTCCCGTGTACAGCGACACGGTTTTGCCCGAACCGGTGGGGCCGGTTACCAGAATCATGCCTTGCGGCTGTTTGAGGGCGGCCATGTACAGGTCTTTCTGTTCCGGCTCGTAGCCGAGGGCATCGATGCCGATCTGGGCGCTGGACGGGTCGAGGATCCGAATCACCACTTTCTCCCCCCAGAGGGTGGGCAGGGTGTTGACCCGGAAATCAATCGACTTGCTTTTCGACAGACGCATCTTGATCCGCCCGTCCTGGGGTTTGCGTCGCTCCGAAATGTCGAGGCTGGCCATTACCTTGAGGCGTGCAGCGATGCGCCCGGCCAGTTGAATCGGCGGCTTGGCCACTTCCCGCAGAATGCCGTCGGTGCGCACCCGCACCCGGTAGTTCTTTTCGTAAGGCTCGAAGTGCAGGTCGGACGAGCCGCTCTTGATCGCGTCCAGCAGCATCTTGTGAACAAAACGCACCACCGGGGCATCGTCGGCATCGATGCCGCCGAGGGTGTCCTGTTTGCTGTCGTCGACCGACTCGATGTCCAGCCCGTCGAGGTCGACATCGGCCATTTCCTCCAGGCCGGTGGCGTGGGTGTCGAAGAATTTTTCGATGGCGTCGGTGAGCTTGTCGTCCTCGACCAGAATGGCTTCGGTGCTCAGCCCGGTGCTGAACTGAATGTCATTGATCGCCTGATGATTGCTGGGGTCGGAAATCCCCACGAACAGTTTGTTGCCGCGCCGCCAGAGGGGCAGGGCGTGGTGCTGGCGCACCAGTTTTTCGCTGACCAGGCCCTTGGGCTGAGTTTCCCTGTCGAGACAGTTGAGGTCGAGAAATGCCATGCCGAAATGCTCCGAGGCTATTTCGGCGACCTGCCAGCTCTTCACCAGTTTGTTCTGCACCAGGTAACTGACCAGCGACAGGCGATTGCGCTGCGCCTGCTGCCAGGCCTGCTGGGCACTCTTTTCCGTGAGCAATTCGGCCTGGACCAGTTGTTTGGCCAGACCGCTCAGAGCGATGTCATTCATGGGGTTTCCACGTGCTTGCCGTTCATGACTTATAGCCTAGTCAAGTGACAGCGCCATACACGTGGAGTGCGGGTGACAAAAAGTGTCAGATAGTGCGGTTACGGGTTGTAGGAATCGGCATGTCAGCCGGATGGCGCCCAGCGGGTATGGGTTGCCAGCGTTTGGCACGGGCTGTGCTGAGTCTTGAACAGATCATGAGATTTCGACTCATGCATGGAGCGTGTCTATGAATAAACAACAGGGTTTCACTCTGATCGAGCTGCTGATCGTCGTGGCGATCATCGGTATTCTCGCCACTGTGGCGCTGCCGCAGTACTCCAAATATCAGGCGCGGTCGAAGGTGACGGCTGGGCTGGCCGAGATCTCGGCAATGAAAGTGCCGTTCGAGGATGTGATTAACCAAGGCACCGATCCTACGCTGACTAATGTGGCGGGCAGTGCAACGGTTACAACCTCCAATTGTTCTGTTACGGCTTCGGGCACCGCTTCGTCGGGCGCCGGTTCAATTGTTTGCACGATCAAAAACGCTCCGGGTCCGGTACTGGACAAAACCATCACGCTTACTCGCTCTTCCGGTACGGGGGCAGGTGTATGGACATGTGCCACAACGGTGGCGCCGGATTATTCGCCAAAAGGCTGTACTGCGAGCGGTACCTGATTTGTTGATGGACTACAAAAATGCCCCGCAATGCGGGGCATTTTTCATTGCGCGACACTTCACAAAAGCTTCAATAATTTCAGGCTGTTAGGAACTTTCCGAAAAGCCGCAACTTGCATGTAGATATTTCACGACTCATGCAATTTGCATGATTCCGAAAAAATGCGACATTTATAAGTTATTGATTTATAAGGTTTTAATCCAATTTTGAAAGTTGGCACAGCGTTCGCAATATCTCCAGTAACCCTGCTGACAAGACAACCAGCAGACTTTCCAGAAAAACAGGAGTTACTCGTATGAAGAAGTTCGCTATCACTGCCGCTGCTGCTACCGCGCTGACCCTGACCATGGCTTCGGGTGCATTTGCTCAATCGACCCAGACCACTCAGGCTCCAATGACCCTGGCTGCCGGTGAAGTCACCAAGGCTAAAGAAGCTACTTCCGATACCTGGATCACCACCAAAGTCAAAAGCGACCTGGTAACCGAAAAAGGCATTCCTGGTACCGACATCAAAGTTGAAACCAACAAAGGTGTGGTTTCCCTGTCTTCTGACGTCGCGATCACCGAAGCTCAGAAAACCACCGCTGTGAACATCACCAAGAAAATCAAAGGCGTGAAAGCGGTCTCCGCTGACGGCCTGAAAGCCGAGTAAGGCAAGACTTCTCGCCTGGACCGGGAGAAGACGCGACAGGCGGGCCGAGCAATACGTCTGCCGCACTTTAGAGTTCATGCGACCGGCCACACGGAATGTGGCCATTACAGGCCCCGGCATTCATGTCGGGGCCTGTTCTATTCAGGGGCCGGAAAAGGCGGGGAAGGTCAATTGCCGCGTTTGCTGTTGATCTGCTTCAGGCGATTGCCTTCAAAGCGCAGGTATTGATACATGCCGTTGCTCGGGCCGTAGGTCCATTCCTCGACCTGAAACTCTTCACGACGGTTGGCGCTGCGCTTGTAACCGAGCAGATCGCGACCGACCGGCTCACCACATTTTTGCAGCACCTCGCTGGCGCGGTCGCCAAGGCTCACCAACTGGCTGCCGCAGCGCAAGGTATCGGACGCCGCAGCCTGGCTGGCGAGAAACACCAGCCCCAGTGCAGCCAGCCACTTTGGGTTCATCACTCGGCATCCAGATGCATTTGCGTCACCACCCGGCCGTCGCTTTCCGCTTCGCCGAGGTTGGCGTCGATGAAGTACACACGATCGTCGGCCAGTTGGCCCTTGTCTACCAGGTAATCCTTGATGCTGCTGGCACGGTCCTGACCGAGCTGGCGCAGCAGCACATCGCTGGAACTCCAGAACTTGATCACGTCGGCGCGCATTCTCGCGGTGCGTTCTTCCTTGCCCAGATCCTTCCACTCGGCCGGTGGCTGGGTTTTCAGGCGGGTGCGATAGATGCCCTCAAGCAGTGGGCCTTTTTCGTTATCCGGGACCTGGATCAGCGAAGCCTGCGCCGGCACCTTGTCGCCACGGCGCTGGAGCATCTTGTAGTAGTTGTACTGGTATTCACGTTCCAGGCGCTGTTCGGCGAGCAACGGGCCATCACTGCTTTTTGCCGCAGTGCCTTCGATTTCCAGGCGCAGGGCCGGACGTTCCTTCAGCGCTTGCGACAGCTTCACCAGCGCCGCTTCGGCGTCTTTGCTCAGGTCGCTGGAACCCGGTGCGAAGGACACGGTGCCGAGGTCTTCCGAGCCGCCACCGCTGACCAGACCGCCAATCAGCTTGAACGGTGCGGCGGCAGCCTTGACGATTAGGTTGCGCAGGGTCTGCCAGACAATCGGCATCACGCTGAATTGCGGATTGTTCAGGTCACCAGTGACCGGCAGTTCGATGGAAATCTTGCCGTCGACGTCCTTGAGCAGGGCGATCGCCAGTTTTAGCGGCAGGCTCACGGCATCCGGGCTGTCGACTTTCTCACCCAGTTGCAGTTGCTCGACCACCACTTTGTTCTCGGCCTTGAGCTGGCCTTTGGTGATCAGGTAATGCAGGTCGAGGTTGAGCCGGCCCTTGCGGATGCGGTAGCCGGCGAACTTGCCGGAGTAGGGCGTCAGGGTGGTCAGTTCGACCCGTTTGAAACTGGTGGCGATGTCGAGACTGGCCATCGGGTCGAACGGGTTGACCGCGCCTTTGATGGTCACCGGCGCATAGCGGTCGACCTTGCCCTTGATGTCGACGCTGGCCGGTTTCGCCTGACGGCTGTCGATGGTGCCGATCTGGCCGTTGAGCTGCTGAACTGCAGTGGCGAAGTTCGGGGTCAGGCTGAAGTCGGCGAAGTTGGCCGAGCCGTCGTTGATCGCGATGCCGCCGATGTGAATACCCAGCGGTTTGTCATTGCTCGCCGGTTTCGCCGCGGCGGTCTTCGCTCCGGAATCGGCCGGCTGCGGAATCAGCAGGTCGTCGATGTTGGTGGTGCGATCATCATTGATCATGAACCGCGCATACGGCTGGAACAGGTTGACCCTGTCGATCGACAGGCTGTCGCCGTGCTGATAGTTCAGGCCTTCGACCACCACTTGCTGCCACTTCAGGAAGTCGCGGGTTTTCAGGGTGTCGAGGGTGTGCAACTGATCGATCTGAGCACGACCGGTGACGCTGAGGGCCAGCGGGTCAGTGCTTCTCAGGTTCACTTTCAGGTCGCTGCCGAGCATGCCGCTGCGCAGTTCGAGGCGAATGAACGGATTGATGTAGGACTGCGCGACCCGCAGGTCGATGTCCTGGGTTTTCACGTTGAGCTGTGCGGTGACCGGCGCCAGATTGACCACGCCATCGGCGCTGATCTTGCCTTGCTTGCCCAGCCCGGTGTCGAGCCTGAGGTTGAAGGGCGAGCCGTTGAGGCTGTCGAAATTCTGCAGATCGACGTTCAGCGGCGTGACATCCAGAGTGACTTCGGGCTTCGCCGAACGGTCGGCCAGATGCACTTTGTAGTCACGCAGTTGCACGTCCTTGATCAACACTTGCCACGGTTTGCTCGGCGCGGTCGGTTCGGGTTTCGGCGAGTCGGCTGCCGCCGGTGTGTTCGCAGGTTCGGCAGCCGCTTTTGCGGCGGGTTTCGACGGCTGGCTGGCGAACAGTTTTTGCCAATCCAGTTGGCCGTCCGCTTCCAGGGCTGCCCAGGTTTCCAGTTTCTGGCTGCGGATCTTGCCGACCACCACTTGCTGCTTGGCCAGGTCCACCGTGGTGTCGCTGACGTCGAGACGCTCGAGTTTCGCCAGCGGGCGTCCGTCCGGCGCCTTGATGGCGAACGGCGCGATATTGACCGCCACGTTGCTCAGCAGCAGTTCGGTTTCCTTGGACAGGTTGAGCTTGTATTCGGTGCTCAGGCTGACGACCCCGTTTTCCAGCACCAGTGGCACGGCATCACGCACGTAGGGCCAGAAGGCTTTCATCTGGCCGTCGGTGATCTTGAGCGTGCCTTCGGAAGCGATCGGGATCAGGCTGAAGTTGCCTTTCCAGTCGATCTGCCCACCGGCCGGGCCGATCGCGACGAGGGTCATGTCGGCGTTGTCTTCGGGCAGGGTGCTGAGGTTTTTCAGCTCGAAGTCGAGCTTGTCGTAGAGAAACTCGATCGGCTCGCTGGGCCGCGCATCCACAAAATGCAGGTTGCCGCCGGCCAGCTGGATCCGGTCGATGCGCAGCGGAAACGGTTTGGCGTCGGGATCGGCCGGGGTGGGCTCGCTGGCCGGGAGCTTGAACAGACCGAGGAGGTTGAGCTGACCGTCCTTGGCGAACAGGATCTCGGTCCTGGATTTTTCCAGTTCGATGTCGGACAGATGCAGGGCTTTGGTCCACAGGCTGTCGAGTTGCAGGTTGGCATACAGACGTTCGAAGCCGACCTGTTCCTTGCCCGGCTCGCCGATCACCAGGCCCCACAGCGTGAGTTCAAGGCTGAACGGGTTGAGTTCGATACGTTGCAGATGCGCCGGCACTGTGGCGTAGTTGGCCAGTTGCTGATTCACCACCCTGAGCGCAATGCCCGGCAAAATCAGGAACCCCAGCAGGCTGTAGAGGGCCAGGGCAGTCAACAGGGCGCCAATCGCGCGAATCAATCCTTTGGGCATGTGCGGCTTCATCTGTCTGAATCGGAGTGCCTTGGAGTATGGCACGCGATTCCGGTTCCGAAGCAATTGCCCATGCTCAGGATTGTTCAGATTTTTCCGTGGGAAATTTCCTTGGCAACGCTTAGAGCTGAAGGATCAGGGTCTTCAGCGGTGGCTGCTGATCCAGCGACGGGAAGTCGCGGCCCGGGTTCATCACGCTCCACTCACGCACCGGCCGCCCGGCTTTTTCGGCGCAGCGCAGCACCTGTTCGCGCCAGTCGTCCATGCTGACTTTCGCCAGATTGTTGCAGCAGATCAGCACGCCATTCTCGGCGGTGGTCAGCAGGGCTGGCTTTAGCAGGCTCTGATAATCGCGCAGCAGGTCGACGGTGCCGAACGCACTCTTGGCCCACGCGGGCGGGTCGAGCAGCACCAGATCGTACTGGCGCTGTTCGAGACGCTGATAGCTCGGCAGTTTCTGCCCGCGACGCTGGCTGATCGGCAGGCCGGCCAGTTGGCGGATGGCCGGGAAGTAGTCGGACTGGATGAATTCCATGGTCGGCAGGTGCGGATTGAGCTGGCCGTTCTCGCGGCCGACTGCCAGATTGCCCTCGGCGAAATCCAGGTTGCACACCTCGCGCGCACCGCCGGCCGCCGCGCTGAGACCGACCCCGCAGGTATAGGCGAACAGGTTGAGCACACTTTTTCCCTTGGCGTGATCCTTGACCCAGCCGCGGGTGTTGCGCAGGTCGAGGAACAGCAGCGGATCCTGCCCGGCGTGACGTCCGCGCACGCGATAGTTCAGGCCCCATTCGTGGCCGATCAGATCGGCCAGTGCGGCGTCGTCGGCGCGGTAGACGCTGTCTTCACGATCGATCCGTGAGTTGCCACGGGAGCGGTCGTTGTAGACCAGCAGGGTTTCCAGGCCAAGAGTCTGGTTGACCATGGCGTGCAGTTGCAGCAGGTCTTCACGCGCCAGGGTCTGGTGGAAGCTTTGCACCATCAGTTGCGGGCCGTAGCGGTCGATGGTCAGGCCGCCGGCGCCTTCCTGGCTGCCGTGAAACAGCCGATAGCAGTCGGTGCCCTGGCGGTGCAGCTCGGCGAGCAGATCCTGGCGTTGATCGAGAGCGGCGCGCAGCGCCAGGTTCAAGGAAGACATGCGGGCGCCTTGCTGAAGGGAATCGGGGCGCGGGAGTTTAGCAGCAACTTGGCGGCAAGCGGCGAGCTTCAAACTTGAAGCTCGCCGCTTGCCGCTGCTCCTATTGGTTCAAGCGTTTATCGATCAAGCCCTGCACCACGCTCGGATCCGCCAGGGTTGAGGTATCGCCGAGGCTGTCGAGCTCGTTGCAGGCGATCTTGCGCAGGATCCGCCGCATGATCTTGCCCGAGCGGGTTTTCGGCAGGGCCGGGGCCCACTGGATCAGGTCCGGTTTGGCGAAGCTGCCGATTTCCTTGCTGACGTGGGCCAGCAGTTCTTTCTTCAGTTCATCGCTGGGCTCGGTCCCGTTCATCGGAGTGACGAAGGCATAAATCCCCTGGCCTTTGACGTCGTGTGGATAGCCGACCACAGCGGCCTCGGCGATGCTGTCGTGCAGCACCAGCGCGCTCTCTACCTCGGCGGTGCCGATGCGATGGCCGGAGACATTGATCACGTCGTCGATGCGCCCGGTGATCCAGTAATCGCCGTCCTCGTCACGGCGGGCGCCGTCGCCGGTGAAGTAGTAACCGGGGTAGGGCTTGAAGTAGGTGTCGACCATGCGCTGCGGGTCGCCGTAAACGCTGCGGATCTGCGCCGGCCAGCTCGACTTGATCGCCAGCACGCCGCTGCCGGCGCCTTTGATCTCCTTGCCGTGCTCATCGAGCAGCACCGGTTGCACGCCGAACATCGGTTGGGTGGCGCAGCCCGGTTTGATCCGCTGGGCGCTGACCAGCGGGCTGAGCATGATGCCGCCGGTTTCGGTCTGCCACCACGTATCGACTATCGGGCAGCGCTGTTCGCCTACGACGTTGAAATACCATTCCCATGCTTCCGGGTTGATCGGCTCACCGACACTGCCGAGCAATCTGAGGCTTTGCCGCGACGTTTCCTGCAAGGGGCCGGCGCCTTCACGCATCAGGGCGCGCAGGGCGGTGGGGGCGGTGTAGAAGATGTTGACCTTATGTTTGTCGATCACCTGCCAGAATCGCGAAGTGCTCGGGTAGCTCGGCACGCCTTCGAAAATCAGGGTGGTGGCGCCGTTGGCCAGCGGGCCGTACACGATATAGCTGTGGCCGGTGACCCAGCCGACGTCGGCGGTGCACCAGAACACTTCGCCGTCGCGGTAATCGAGCACGTACTTGAAGGTCATTGCCGCTTGCAGCAGGTACCCGCCGGTGGTGTGCAGCACGCCCTTGGGCTTGCCGGTGCTGCCGGAGGTGTAGAGGATGAACAGCGGATCCTCGGCGTCCATCGGTTCCGGCGGGCAATCGTCGCTGACGTCGCGCACGGCCTGGTGATACCAGAGGTCGCGGCCTTCGACCCAGTCGACGTTGTTCTGGGTGCGCTCGACCACCACGACGGTGCTGACATTCGGGCAACTCTGCAGGGCCTTGTCGACATTCTGTTTCAGCGGCACGAATTTGCCACCGCGCACGCCCTCGTCGGCGGTGATCACGGTGCGGCAGTCGGCGTCGAGAATGCGGTCACGCAATGAGTCCGGGGAGAAACCGCCAAACACCACTGAATGAATCGCACCGATCCGCGCGCAGGCGAGCATCGCGTAGGCCGCTTCGGGGATCATCGGCATGTAGATGCACACCCGGTCGCCTTTCTTCACGCCACGGCTTTTCAGCACGTTGGCCAGGCGGCAGACGTGGTGATGGAGTTTGCTGTATGTGATTTGTGTCGATTCGGCGGGGTCGTCGCCTTCCCAGAGGATGGCGGTCTGATCGCCACGCTTTTCCAGATGGCGGTCAATGCAGTTGTAGCTGACGTTCAGCTTGCCACCGGCAAACCAGGCGGCTTCGCCGGTCTTCAGGTCATAGCGCTGGACGGTCTGCCACGGCGTGCTCCAGTCGAGGAAGCGGGTGGCCTGTTCGGCCCAGAAGGTACTGGGGTGTTCAATCGATTCGCGGTACAGGCGCTGGTAGTCGTCCTGACTCAACTGTGCAGCCCGGCGGACGGCATCGGCTTTGGGGAACGTGCTGATATCGAACATGACGGTTCCTTATTCTTGTTGTGCGACAAGGATAAAGATGCGCCGAGAGCAGGGAGGGTTCAATACCTGTAAACAAACACCCCCTCATGGCGAGGGGGTGTGTTCGGGGCTGGATCAGCCGCGGTGACGGCCGCGGAAGTAGTTGATCAGGCCTTGGGTGGACGCGTCTTCGGCGGCGGTTTCTTCGCTGCCGACCAGACGGTTATACACGCCCTTGCCCAGTTCCTTGCCCAGTTCCACGCCCCACTGGTCGAAGGCGTTGATGCCCCAGACCACGCTTTGCACGAAGACTTTGTGTTCGTACATCGCCACCAATGCGCCGAGACGACGCGGGCTGATGCGCTCGACCACGATGGTGTTGCTCGGACGGTTGCCCGGGATCACCTTGTGCGGTGCGAGTTTCTGCACCTGGTCTTCGCTCATGCCCTTGTCGCGCAGTTCCGCTTCGGCTTCCGGCAGGGTCTTGCCGAGCATCAGCGCCTGGCTCTGCGACAGGCAGTTGGCGTACAGCCACTGATGGTGGTCGGAGACCGGGTTGAAGCTGACGATCGGCACGATGAAGTCGGCCGGGATCAGTTGGGTGCCCTGGTGCAGCAACTGGTGGTAAGCGTGCTGACCGTTGCAGCCGACGCCACCCCAGATCACCGGGCCGGTATCGGTCGACACCGCGGTGCCGTCCTGGCGCACGCTCTTGCCGTTGGATTCCATGTCCAGCTGTTGCAAGTGCTTGGTGATGTTACGCAGGTAGTGGTCGTACGGCAGGATCGCGTGGCTTTGCGCGCCCCAGAAGTTGCCGTACCACACGCCGAGCAGGGCCAGCAGCACCGGCATGTTCTGTTCGAACGGCGCGCTCTGGAAATGCTGGTCCATGGTGTAGGCACCGGACAGCAATTCCTTGAAGTTGGACATGCCGATGGCCAGCGCAATTGGCAGGCCGATGGCCGACCACAGCGAGTAACGACCGCCGACCCAGTCCCACATCGGGAAGATGTTTTCTTCGCGAATACCGAAAGCCACGGCTGCCGCGTTGTTGCTCGAGACGGCGATGAAGTGGCGATACAGCTCGGCTTCCGAACCACCCTGAGCCAGGTACCAGGCGCGTGCGGCCTGGGCGTTTTTCAGGGTTTCGAGGGTGTTGAACGATTTCGACGAAACGATGAACAGCGTGGTCTCGGCGCGCAGTTTTTGCGTCAGCTCGTGGAATTCGCTGCCGTCGATGTTCGCCAGGTAATGGCAACGCACGCCTTTCTGGGCATAGGACAGCAGGGCTTCGGAGACCAGCTCGGGGCCGAGGAACGAGCCACCGATGCCGATGTTCACCACGTCGGTGATCGGCTTCTCGGTGTAACCGCGCCACAGACCGTCGTGGATGCGGCCCACGAGATCGGTGATCTGGTTCAGCACCTTGTGTACTTCAGGCATCACGTTGACGCCGTTGACCGACAGTTTGTCGCCGACCGGGCGACGCAGGGCGGTGTGCAGCGCCGGGCGGCCTTCGGAGGAGTTGACGATTTCGCCGTCGAACAGCGCCTTGATCGCGCCTTTGAGATCGACTTCATTGGCCAGACCCACCAGCAGGTTGCGGGTCTCGGCGTTGATCAGATTCTTCGAATAGTCGAGAAACAGTCCGCAGCTGCTGAGAGTGAACTGATTGAAGCGCTGCGGATCGGCGTTGAAGGCTTCGCGCATGCTGAAATCCTGCATGGCTTGGCGGTGATCTTTCAACGCTTGCCAGGCAGGCAGAGCGGTAACGTCATGAGGAGTGCGGTAGTACGCCATCGCTGCGGTTTTCCTTTTTACTTGAACGGCCTTTTGAACTCTGAAAAGACCTCCCCGCCATGTTTGGGCGAGGGGGCAACTGCGTCGACACGATTACTTTGGCGCAGGGCGAATACAGTAAACCCAGCGCCGCGATCTGTCTTGGCTTTGTCTGACCTGTTTTCGGTACTTTTTTAACATTGATAACAGACGGGGCCGACAGACGGCGGGTAATGCGAGCAAGTCCCTGCTTATCGCGTGGCGTCGAACGGCGGGAAGTTTGCCCGATGGGCAGGTGCTCAGCAATACGGTCTGCAAGCGCGTGCAAAAGCTGTGGAAGCGGGGTTGCTTCCACAGCGTCTGCCGGTGTTCAGGCGGGGGTATCGAGATTCAGATGCAGGTTGTCGATCAACCGGGTGGTGCCGAGGAAGGCCGCGACCAGAATCACCAGATCGCGATCTTCCGCCGTTGCCGGACGCAGGGTCAGGGCGTGGCGGATTTCCAGGTAATCCGGACGCAGGCCGGCGGCTTCCAGTTGCTGGCGTTGCGCCTGGATCAGAGCAGGGAAGTCGCGCTCGCCCTGCTTGATCGACTCGGCAATGCTGCTCAGGGTGCGATAGACCACCGGCGCCACGGCGCGCTGTTCTTCACTGAGGAAACCGTTGCGCGAGGACAGCGCCAGACCGTCGGCGGCGCGTACGGTCGGCTCGCCAATGATCTGGATCGGCATGTTCAGGTCGTGCACCAGCGCGCGGATCACCGCCAGTTGCTGGAAATCTTTCTGGCCGAAGATCGCCAGGTCCGGCTGGACCATGTTGAACAGCTTGCTGACCACCGTTGCCACGCCTTCGAAGTGCCCCGGACGGCTGGCGCCGCACAGGCCTTCGGACAGTTGCGGCACGCTGACCCGGGTCTGACCGGCCATGCCGTCGGGGTACATTTCCTCGACGGTCGGGGCGAACAGCAGATCGCATCCGGCTTCCAGCAGTTTTTCCTGATCTGCCGCGAGGGTGCGTGGGTACTTGTCGAGGTCTTCGCCGGCGCCGAACTGCAGCGGGTTGACGAAAATGCTCGCAACCACGAAGTCCACGCGCTGGGTGGCCTTGGTGATCAGCGCGATGTGGCCGCTGTGCAGGTTGCCCATGGTCGGCACGAAGCCGATGCGCTTGCCTTCACTGCGGGCGCGCGCCACGGCGGCGCGCAGTTCACGTACGGTTTTGACGGTGTTCATGCAGAGAATCCGTGTTCGATCCCGGGGAAAGTGGTGGCTTTGACTTCACTGACGTAAGCCTTCAGCGCGGACTGGATGCTGTCCTGACCCTGCATGAAGTTCTTCACGAACTTCGGCACGCGGCCGCTGATCGACAGGCCGAGCATGTCGTGCAGTACCAGCACCTGACCGTCGGTGTCGCTGCCGGCGCCAATGCCGATCACCGGAATCTTCACGGCCTGGCTGATTTCAGCTGCCAGTTCGCTCGGCACGCATTCGAGCAGCAGCATGGCTGCACCGGCCTGCTCAAGCGAGATCGCGTCGGCGCGCATCTGGCGTGCCTGATTCTCGTTGCGACCTTGCACTTTATAGCCACCGAGAATGTTCACGGCTTGCGGGGTCAGGCCCATGTGGGCGCAGACCGGCACACCGCGCTCGGCCAGCAGGCGGATCGAGTCCGCCAGCCACAAGGCGCCTTCGACCTTGACCATGTGCGCGCCGGCCTGCATCAGCAGGGCGCTGTTGGTCATGGTTTGTTCGAGGGTGGCGTTGGCCATGAACGGCAGGTCGGCCAGGATCAGGGCATCAGAGTTGCCGCGTTTGACGCTGGCAACGTGGTAGGCCATTTCTGCGGTGGTCACCGGCAGGGTGCTGTCGTGACCCTGCAGGACCATGCCGAGGGAGTCGCCCACCAGCAGCACTTCGACACCGGCCTCGTTGCAGGCGTGGGCGAAGGTCGCGTCATAGCAGGTCAGCATGGTGATCTTTTCACCTTTCTGCTTGAGGCTCTGGAGCGTGGTCAGGGTGATGGCTGGCATGTAAGAAATCCTCGTTCAGGCGCTTTGGAAACTACTGCGAGTAACGCGCGTGATTCGTCATCTATTCAGGCGCACGCTCTTTCGTCGTGCTTATAAGGCCTGGATTGCGCCCTTGTATGCCGGGTTGGCGGCAGCGGGACGCCTATAGTCGTGATGAGGCCTCAGGAAGTCAATTGCATGTGTTACCGCATTGTTACGAGGGGAGTGTTACCGGCGTTACTGATGCGATTCAGCGGGCCGGCGGGCCTGATCTGCGGGTTTTTTGTCCTACAAGAACGCAAAAAGCGGGAGCCGATAGGCTCCCGCATCAACGGTTTGTGTCAGGCGTGAGAGAGGCGTTCGAGGCCGACGAACGGGCAGGCGGCGAGAAGATCGGCAAGAGCACGGCCATCTGCCAGGCGCAGATCTTCGGGAGCCAGTTCGGCCAGGGGATAGAGAACGAACGCGCGTTCCTGCATGTGGTAATGCGGGACTTTGAGGCGCGGTTCGTCGATCAGGCGATCGCCGAATAACAAAATGTCCAGATCCAGCGTGCGCGGGCCCCAGCGCTCCAGGCGTTCGCGGCCCTGATCGTTTTCGATCGCCTGCAAGGCATCGAGCAGATCCAGCGGGGCGAGCGCGCTGTCGAGCGCGGCAACCGCGTTGGTGTAACGCGGTTGGCCCGGCAGCAGGGAGTCGCTCTGATAAAACGCGGAGACGCCGACCAGCTCGGTGTCGGGCAATTGCCCCAGTGCGTCGACCGCGCTGCGCAGTTGTTCGGCCGGGTCAGCCAGGTTGCTGCCCATGCCGATGTAGATGCGTTCCATGCCTTATTCGCCCGTGGCGCTCGGTGCGCCGGCGCGTTTGCGCTTGGAACCGCTGCTGCGGCGACGCTTGCGCGGTGCACCACTGGCGTCATCACCCTTACCGCTGAGGTCACGGATCATGTCGCGACGTTCGCTGTCGTTGGCGTCCTGATAATCGGTCCACCATTCGCCCAAGCCATCGGTCTGCTCGCCGGCGCTTTCACGCAACAGCAGGAAGTCGTAGCCGGCACGGAAGCGCGGGTTGTCCAGCAACAGGTCGGCACGTTTGCCGCTGCGGCGTGGCAGGCGTTCCTGCATGTCCCAGATTTCGCGGATCGGCATGGTGAAACGTTTTGGAATGGCAATGCGCTGGCACTGCTCGGCGATCAGTTCGTGAGCACCTTCCTGCATGGCCGGAATCGGCGGCATGCCGCGCTCTTGCAGACGCAACACGCGGGCCGGCAGGGCTGGCCACAGCAGGGCGGCAAACAGGAACGCCGGGGTCACCGGTTTGTTCTGCTTGATCCGCAGGTCGGTGTTGGTCAGTGCTTCGCTGATCAGCGTGTGGGTGTATTCCGGGTTGTGTTCCAGCGCATCGGCACTGGCCGGGAACAGCGGCGCGAACAGTTGCAGATCGACCAGCATCTCGAAAGTGATGGCACCGTGACCGGACAGGAACAGCTTGAGCACTTCCTCGAACAGGCGGGCCGACGGAATCTCGCGCAGCATCGGCGCCAGCTCGCGGATCGGCTGGACGGTGTGCTTCTCGATACCGAAATTGAGCTTGGCAGCGAAACGCACGGCCCGCAGCATCCGCACCGGGTCTTCCTGGTAACGTTTCTTTGGGTCGCCGATCAGGCGGATCAGGTGGTTGCGGATGTCGTGTACGCCGTTGGCGTAGTCGAGGATGCGCTCGCTGACCGGATCGTAATACAGGGCGTTGATGGTGAAGTCGCGGCGTTGCGCGTCTTCTTCCAGGGTGCCGTAGACGTTGTCGCGCAGAATACGCCCGCTCTCGTTGCGCGAAGACTGATTGCGGTCTTCATCGTCTTCGTTTTGCGGGTGATTGGCGCGGAAGGTCGCGACTTCAATGATTTCGCGGCCGAAATGGATGTGTACCAGCTTGAAGCGGCGGCCGATGATCCGCGCATTGCGAAATTCGGCGCGGACCTGCTCGGGGGTTGCGCTGGTGGCGACGTCGAAGTCTTTGGGCGTGATGCCCAGCAGCATGTCTCGCACGCAACCGCCAACCAGGTAGGCCTGGTAGCCGGCGCCCTGCAGACGTTCGACGATGTTGACCGCGTACCGGCTGAATTGGGCCTTTTGCAGCGAATGTTGGCCGCTGTTGAGGACTTCAGGCGTGCTACGGATGTGTTGCGTACGACGCAGGGGAGTTCGGAATGACTGGAACAGCTTCTTCAGCATGGGATGCACTGTTTGAAGGAATGTTCGGCCATACCAGAGAATGACCGCATGATGGGCCGGGATTCTAGCATTTAGTCGAGGGATGGTGTAGGACGCTGCCGTTTTGCGCTGCAAGCCGCAGGCTAGAGGGGTGTGAGGGCGTGGTGGAGGAGAGATTTGCCGTAAGGGAGAAACTACAAGGGGAGCCGAAGCTCCCCAAGAAGTAGTTGCGTGCTCTTTTTATTATTGATTCGGGCTTCTTGTTTTTGTTGAGTGCCCTCGTCATGAAGCTTTCCCTTCATGACCCTCCCAATCGGGAGCCAAGAGCAAACGGATTGCTTTGGTCGCTGTGTTGCAGTGATCTTGCGATCCAACCAGTACAGGCTCTGTCTTAAGACAGTTTTTGTTGTTCTCGGCCTGGTCGTGGGGCTAGCCCCAAATACAACGCCTCTCCAAAAGAATCAGTTAGCTGCGCCTCTCGCCGTCTTGTTTTTATTGTGCGTGAGTCGATTCGTCTTATTTTTATTGTCTTGTGCATTGCTTGTTATTGTTCTTGTACCAAACATATAGCAGGTGCCGTGCCAACTTTTGCGAACCCCAATAAAACAAGGGGTTAGGTCGATATAACCGTTTTCGCAGGGCGAAAAAAAGCCGGGGTTTCGTTACCGATAACCCCGGCGTCTGTTACGTGAAAAGACTGAGGTAACAGTTTTTTCACATCTTCAACGGTAACCCGCACACTCGACAGGTAACGTTCAGCTCTCGCTGGCGACCCCGGTCTTGCGCCGTGGAATGCCCAGACGCTGACGACGTTCCCACAAGCATTTGCGGCTGACGCCCAGTTTGCGCGCCAGTTCGGTCTCGGTCATGTGGTCCTGATGCTCGAGCACGAAATGCTGGAAGTAGTCTTCCAGTGACAGGTCTTCTGTCGGTTCGTGGCTGCTGTTGCTGGCGTTACCGGCCGGTTGCGCCGGCAGGCCGATGAATTCGTCGTCCTCCAGATCGCCCAGTTCGATGTCGATGCCCAGCAGGTCGGCAGAGATTTCCGGACTTTCGCTTAGAATCACCGCGCGCTCGACGGCGTTTTCCAACTCCCGCACGTTACCCGGCCAGGAATAGTGCCGGATCGCCTGTTCGGCATCGGCGGCAAATTTCAGGTCGGTGCGGTTGATGCGCGCGCTCTGGCGAGCGAGGAATGCATTGGCGATTTCGTTGACGTCGGCACCGCGCTCGCGCAGGGCCGGGAGTTTCAACGCGATCACGTGGAGGCGGTAGTACAAGTCTTCACGGAACTGGCCGATTTTCGCCAGGCTCTTGAGGTCCCGGTGGGTCGCGGCGATCAAGCGGACATCGACTTTCTGCGACTGGACCGAGCCCACCCGGCGAATTTCGCCTTCCTGCAACACGCGCAGCAGGCGAGCCTGGGCTTCCAGCGGCAACTCGCCGATTTCGTCGAGGAACAGCGTGCCGCCGTCCGCCGCTTCCACCAGACCGGCGCGACCGGCGCTGGCACCGGTGAACGCACCTTTCTCGTGACCGAACAGTTCGGACTCGATGAGGCTTTCCGGAATGGCGGCGCAGTTCACCGAGATCATCGGCGCCTTGGCGCGTTTCGACAGGTTGTGCAGGGCGCGGGCCACCAGCTCTTTACCGGTGCCGGACTCACCCTGGATCAGCACGTTGGAATCGGTCGGCGCGACTTTACGGATCTTGCCGTATAGATCCTGCATCGGCGGACACGAGCCGATAATGCCGATTTCGCCATTGCTGTTGTCGATGGCGGATTTGCCGCTGCCATTGGCCGATTTGGCCGGAGCTGCTTCGCCGGCGGCAGGCGCCGACTGGCGATCGCGCAGAATCCGCGCGACAGCCTGCAGCATTTCATCGTGGTCGAAAGGCTTGGCGATGTAATCCACCGCGCCCATCTTCATCGAGTCGACCGCCGAGCGCAGGCTGGCGTAGCTGGTCATGATCAGCACCGGTGTGCCTTGGCCGAGCTTGATCAGCTCGGTGCCCGGAGCACCCGGCAGACGCAGGTCGCTGACGATCAGATCGAATGTGGGAATACTGAAGCGTTCTTGTGCTTCCTGCACTGAACCGGCTTCGCTGACCTGGTACTGGTTGCGTTCCAGCAGGCGGCGCAAGGCGGAGCGGATAATGGTTTCGTCTTCGACGATCAAAATGTGCGGCATTGATTCGATACTCTCGACGGTCTCAGTTCACAGCGGACGTCGCTTCGACATGACGCGGCAATGTCACCCGGATACGGGTGCCGCGCTGGCTCTGAACATCAGCCGGGCTGTCGATGGTGATTTGTCCATAATGCTCTTCAACGATGGAATAGACCAGTGCAAGGCCCAGACCGGTGCCTTCGCCAGGATCCTTGGTGGTGAAGAAGGGTTCGAACAATCGATCCATGATGCTCGACGGAATACCGCTGCCTTCGTCTTCGACGATCAGATCGACCGTGTGTTCGCCGGCTTCGCTCTTGACCCGCACCGCACTGCCGGCAGGCGAGGCGTCACGGGCGTTGGAGAGCAGATTGATCAGCACCTGGGCGAGTCGCTGCGGATCGCCTTCGACCCAGTGATCGGGATCGCACAGGTTATAGAACTGGACTTCGAAATTGCGTCGATTGAGCGCCAGCAAACCGATGGCGTCCTGGGCGACTTCCGCCAGACAAACGGGCTCGTCACTGTGCTGATGGCTGCCGGCGTGGGCGAAGCTCATCAGCGACTGGACGATGCGCGACACGCGTTTGGTCTGCTCGAGGATCTGGCCGCTGATTTCCGTCAGCTCACCATCCTCTTCGCGCTCTTCGCGCAGGTTTTGTGCGAGGCAGGCGATGCCGGTGATCGGGTTGCCGATTTCGTGGGCCACACCCGCCGCGAGTCGGCCGATGCTGGCCAGACGCTCGGAGTGCACCAGTTTGTCTTCGAGCATCTGGGTTTCGGTCAGGTCCTCCACCAGCAACACCAGGCCGCTGTTGCCCGGTGCCAGCGGCTCGTCGATCGCCGCTTTGTGCAGGTTCAGCCAACGGGTCTGGCCGTCGAGGGCCAAATGCTGTTTGTGCAAATGCTCGTCCGGCAGATGGATGAAGCCTTGCAGCAGGTCTTTCCACGGATTGGCGATGGTACTCAGGCGCGAGCCGACAACCCGTTGCGCAGCAATTCCGGTCAGTTCTTCCATGGCCTTGTTCCACATCAGGATCTCCTGATCCTTGGCCAGCGAGCACACGCCCATCGGCAGTTCCTGCAAGGTCTGGCGGTGGTAGCGGCGCAGGGCATCGAGCTCGGCAGCCAGACCGGTCAGGCGCGAGTGGTAGTCCTCGAGACGGCTTTCAATGAAGTGGATGTCTTCGGTGACGTAGTTTTCACCGCCGGCCTTGTAGGGCAGGAAGGTTTCCACCATGTCCTGGGCGACGCTCGGGCCCATCAGGCCGGAGAGGTTGGCTTCGATCCGGTCACGCAGGCGGCGCAGGGCATAAGGGCGGCGCTCGTCGAAGGGCAGATAAAGGTCGCGCAGGGCCTGTTCGACTTCTTTCTGCGCAGCCTTGGCGCCCAGTGGCTTGGCCAGCTGTGTGGCGAATTCCTGCGGCGAGGCTGCGTGCAATTCGCGGCGTTGCGGGCGACGTACGTTGTCCACAGCGCAGGCTTCGGCGGCGCTGGCCTCTTCCGGGCTGGCATTGGTGAACAGCGAAATCAACGTGAACATCAGGACGTTGGCTGCCAGCGAGGCGATGGCCGCCATGTGCCAACTGGTGTCGTCCAGCACGTAGATCATGTTCAGCAGCGGAATATAGAAACCCTGCAGATTGCCGACCAGCGGCAACAGCATGGTCACGACCCACACCACAATCCCCGCCAGCAGACCGGCGATGAAGCCACGGCGATTGGCGGTCGGCCAGTACAGCACCGACAGCACACCCGGCAGGAATTGCAGGGTCGCGACGAAGGCGACGATGCCGAGGTTGGCCAGATCCTGCTCGGCGCCGAGCATCAGGTAGAAGCAGAAACCGGCCATGATGATCGCGACGATCAGCGCCCGGCGGGTCCATTTCAACCAGCGATAGATATTGCCCTCGGCCGGTGGCTGATAGAGCGGCAGCACCAGATGGTTCAGGGCCATGCCCGACAGCGCCAGCGTGGTGACGATGATCAGGCCGCTGGCCGCCGACAGACCGCCGACATAGGCCAGCAACGCCAGCGACTTGCTGTTGGCGGCGATACCGATGCCGAGTGTGAAGTATTCCGGATTGGTGGTGGCGCCGAGTTTCAGGCCGGCCCAGAGAATCAGCGGCACGGCCAGGCTCATCAACAGCAGGAACAGCGGCAGGCCCCAGCTTGCGCTGACCAGCGAGCGCGGGTTGAGGTTTTCAGTGAAGGTCATGTGATACATGTGCGGCATCACGATCGCCGAGGCGAAAAACACCAGCAGCAATGTGCGCCACGGGCCTTCCTGCAGGGGTGTGTGCAGGGCGGCGAGGGCGGTCTGGTTCTGTAGCAGCCACAGTTCAAGTTGCTGCGGGCCATCGAATACGCCGTACAGCGCATAGAGGCCGACGCCGCCGAGAGCGGCCAGTTTGATCACCGATTCGAAAGCAATCGCGAACACCAGCCCTTCGTGCTTTTCACGGGTGGCGATGTGACGGGAGCCGAAGAAGATCGTGAACAGAATGATCAGCGCACAGAACGCCAGGGCGACGCGATTCTGCACCGGTTCGCCGGTGAGGATGCCGATGGAATCGGCCACGGCCTGGATCTGCAACGCCAGCAGCGGCAAGACGCCGATCAGCATGAAAATCGTGGTCAGCGCACCGGCCCAGGTGCTGCGGAAGCGGAAGGCGAACAGATCCGCCAGCGACGACAGTTGATAGGTGCGGGTGATCTTGAGGATCGGGTACAGCAGCACTGGCGCCAGCAGAAACGCGCCGGAAACCCCGAGATAACTGGACAGAAAACCGTAGCCGTACTGATAGGCCAGACCCACCGTACCGTAGAACGCCCATGCACTGGCGTAGACCCCGAGGGACAGGGTGTAAGTCAACGGGTGGCGAATGATCGCCCGCGGGATCATGCCCCGTTCACTGATCCAGGCCACGCCGAACAGCGCGGCCAGGTAGGCGGCGCTGATCAGCAGCATCTGGGTCAGGCTAAAGCTCATCGGCATCTTTTTGGCTCTGCAGGATGAAGGTCACGACAATCAGGATCAGCCAGAGCAGATAAGGGCGATACCAGGCGCCCGTAGCGTCGATCCACCAATCCATGATGGCAGGAGAAAACAGGTAGATCCCCACGACCAGAAGCAGGACCAAGCGATAGATGTACATCCCGGCCTCTCTTTTTTATGCGCGTGCCCGAAAACGTGCGGCGATGGTAACGGATGGGCGCGCCACTGCAAGTGTCGTCACAGCAGTTGCGCTTCGGGCAGGGTCAGTGTGCGCGGGATTTTCAAGGCATCCCAGTGGGCGCTGCCCCAGTTCAACAGTTCATGCGGCGAGGCGTGGGCGAGTTCGGGCCCCGGGTTTTGCCCCAGTGCACGCAAGGCTCGGAGCAGCAATGGCGTGGCCTGATCGGCTTCCAGCGGTGGCGAGCGATAGGACTTGCCGAGCTTGTTGCCGTCCGGCTGGGTGATCAATGGCAGATGCAGGTAGCGCGGTTGGCGCAGGCCCAGCAGTTCTTGCAGATAGAGCTGGCGCGGCGTGGAGTCGAGCAGATCGGCGCCGCGCACGATGTCGGTGATGCCCTGCCAGGCGTCGTCCAGCACCACCGCCAGTTGGTAGGCGTAGAGGCCGTCGCGGCGGCGGATCACGAAATCTCCCACGTCACGGCCCAGATGCTGGCGGTATTCGCCCTGTACCCGGTCGATGAAATGGTATTCGAGCTCCGGTACGCGCAGGCGGATCGCGGCATTTTCCGGCTCATGGCCGGCGTTGCGGCACAGTCCCGGATAAATGCCATGGTACGGCTCGAGCTGTTTGCGCGAACAGGTGCAGGCGTAGGCCAGGCCGTGATTGAACAGGCTGTCGAGCACTTGGGCGTAGGCTTCGTGCCGATCGCTCTGGCGGACCATCTCGCCGTCCCATTCGAAGCCATAGCTTTCCAGTGCCTTGAGAATCGCCGCTTGCGCGCCCGGCTCTTCACGGGGCGGATCGAGGTCTTCCATGCGCACCAGCCAGCGGCCGCCCACCGAGCGCGCGTCCAGATAAGAGGCCAGGGCGGCGACCAGCGAACCGAAATGCAGGTGCCCGCTGGGTGTCGGGGCGAAGCGGCCAATGTAGGCGGGGGTAGTCATGGAAGTGTTGTCGCTGTTCGGGCTTGGGCACTCGGGTGGGAGCGAGCCTGCTCGCGATTGCAATAGACCACTCAATGATGATGTTGAATGTTATACCGCTATCGCGAGCAGGCTCGCTCCTACAGGAGGCGGGAACAAAAACGGAGCGTTCGCACGCTCCGTTTTTCGTTCAGGCCGGGATTATTTGCCGACCTGCTTTTCCTTGATTTCCGCCAGGTTCTTGCAGTCGACGCACATATCGGCAGTCGGACGGGCCTCGAGGCGCTTGACGCCGATCTCGATGCCGCAAGAGTCGCACCAGCCGTACTCTTCGTCTTCGATCAGTTGCAGGGTCTTGTCGATCTTCTTGATCAGTTTGCGCTCGCGGTCGCGGGCGCGCAGCTCGAGGGCGAACTCTTCTTCCTGGCTGGCACGGTCGGCCGGATCAGGAAAGTTGGCCGCTTCGTCTTTCATGTGATCAACAGTGCGGTCGACTTCCTGCATCAAGTCGAGTTTCCACTTGGTCAGGATCTTGGTGAAGTGCGCACGCATAGGCGCGCCCATGTACTCTTCGCCCTCTTTAGGGACGTAAGGTTCGAAACCGCTGAGTGTCTGACTTGCCTGTTGCTTTGCTTGGGTGGGCATGAAATGGACCGCCTCTACTCTTGTAATCCATTGCGCAGGATTGCTCCATCACCGACACCTGCCGGCCCTGCGGCTGCAAGCGGGCGAACTTACCAGATCAATTCGACCCGCGCTACTCCCGGATGTCGAGCGCGTGGCCGATGGGACTTGCAAATGTTTGCCAAGCCATGTCCGGCGGTGCTGCAAACCTGCTCAATCACTGATTTTAGTCAATCCTGGAGCGTACGCGCGGGTCGTTACAGTCCAGTGTTCTTGTGGCTGTGACCGCTGCGGGTTCTCGCTCGTTCCGGCAGATGGGTAGAATCGTTTCTTTTCCCTCGTTGAAGGAAGGCCAATGGCTCAGCCCTACAGTGCGCGCAGTCGTGCGATCGAACCGTTCCATGTCATGGCGTTGCTGGCGCGGGCCAATGAATTGCAGGCCGCCGGCCACGATGTGATCCACCTGGAAATCGGCGAACCGGACTTCACCACCGCCGAACCGATCATCCGCGCCGGCCAGCAGGCTCTGACGGCCGGGAAAACCCGCTACACCGCAGCCCGTGGCATTCCCGAACTGCGCGAGGCGATTGCCGGTTTCTATCAAACGCGCTACGGCCTGAACATCGATCCTCGACGGATTCTCATCACCCCCGGCGGTTCCGGGGCGTTGCTGCTGGCCAGTGCGTTGCTGGTGGATACGGGCAAGCACTGGCTGCTGGCCGACCCCGGCTATCCTTGCAACCGACACTTTCTGCGGTTGGTCGAAGGCGCGGCACAGCTTGTACCGGTGGGCCCGGACGTTCGCTATCAACTGACGCCGGACCTGGTGGCGCGGCACTGGGACCACGACAGCGTCGGTGCGCTGGTTGCCTCGCCGGCCAACCCGACCGGCACGATTCTGACCCGCGATGAACTGGCCGGGTTATCCGCAGCCATCAAGGCCCGTCACGGGCATCTGGTGGTGGACGAGATTTATCACGGCCTGACTTACGGCACCGATGCCGCCAGTGTGCTGGAAGTGGACGACAGCGCCTTTGTCCTCAACAGTTTCTCCAAATATTTCGGCATGACCGGGTGGCGTCTCGGCTGGTTGGTGGCGCCGGATGCCGCCGTCAGTGAACTGGAGAAGCTTGCGCAGAACCTCTACATCAGCGCACCAAGCATGGCCCAGCATGCGGCGCTGGCCTGTTTCGAGCCGGACACCATCGCGATTCTCGAAGAGCGCCGCGCCGAATTCGGCCGTCGCCGTGACTTCCTGCTGCCGGCATTGCGGGAGCTGGGCTTCAACATCGCCGTGGAGCCGGAAGGCGCGTTCTATTTGTATGCCGATATCAGCCAGTTCGGCGGCGATGCCTTCGCGTTCTGCCGGCACTTCCTCGAAACCGAACACGTGGCATTCACGCCGGGGCTGGATTTCGGCCGCTATCAGGCCGGTCATCACGTGCGCTTTGCCTACACGCAAAACCTCCCACGCCTACAGGAAGCGGTAGAGCGTATCGCCCGTGGCTTGAAGAGCTGGCAAGGCTGATGCGCTTTCATCCTCCGCTCGAAGAAGGCCGATTGATCCGCCGTTACAAGCGTTTTCTCGCCGATATCGAAACCATTGGCGGCGAATTGCTGACCATTCACTGCCCGAACACCGGCTCGATGCTCAATTGCCAGGTCGAGGGCGGCCAGGTCTGGTTCAGCCGCTCCAATGATCCGAAGCGCAAGCTACCCGGCACCTGGGAGGTCGGCGAAACCCCGCAGGGACGGCTGTTTTGCGTCAACACCGGACGCGCCAACGCACTGGTCGAAGAGGCCTTGCAGGCCGGCGTCATCAGTGAGCTGAACGGTTTTACCGGGCTCAAGCGTGAAGTGGCGTACGGGCAGGAAAAGAGCCGGATCGATTTTCGCCTCGACTACCCGACGGGCTCGGCCTACGTGGAAGTGAAAAGCGTCACTCTCGGTTTTGACGGCACGGCGATTGCGGCATTTCCCGATGCAGTGACCCAGCGCGGCGCCAAGCATTTGCGTGAGCTGGCGCATCTGGCCCGGGACGGGATTCGCGCGGTGCAGTTGTACTGCGTCAATCTCACGGGTGTCGAAGCGGTGCGCCCGGCCGAGGAAATCGACTCGGCCTATGCCGCTGCGCTGCGGGAGGCGGTGGCGTGCGGGGTCGAGGTCCTGGCGTACGGCGTGCGGTTGAGCCATGAAGAGATGGTGATCGACCGGCGGCTGGACGTGCTGCTCAACGGTTAAACGTCGATCCACAGCCCTTGCACGTCTTCACGGCAAGGGATGGCCGTCAGCGATTGTCCGGCGCAGGGGCCGGCGACGCATTCACCGTCCTCGATCAGAAACAGTGCGCCGTGGGTGGCACACTGGATCAGGCTGTTGCTCGGGTCGAGAAACTGGTCGGGGTGCCATTCCAGGCCAACGCCCCGGTGCGGGCAGCGATTGAGGTAGACATACGCCTGCCCCGCGCGGCGCACGGCCAACAGTTTTTTCCCGTCGATATCGAAACCGCGACTGCCGCCCTCAACCAGATCGGCGCCCGCGCAAAGAAACTTCATGGCTATCCTCAAGTGTCGGCTCGTGTCCGGATATGTCCGAGCTTGACGTTCAAATGCAAACAATTATCAAATGGCCGCCTTCGCCCGTGGCGAGGTGATCGCTGCCGAGGATACTTGGCCTGCCGTTCCGATGCCCGGGAAAACCTTTCAAGGAAGCTGTCTATGCGCCTGAGTACCCGCGTTGCCGTGCTGTGTGTCGGACTTTTGGTCAGCCACCAGGCTGCAGCGGCCGAGTTGCCGCAACGTTGGGTCAGCGCCGGCGGTGCGTTGTCGGAGTGGGTCAGTGCGCTGGGCGGCGAGGCCAAACTGGTGGGCGTCGACACCACCAGCCAGCATCCCGAGTCTCTCAAGTCGCGGCCGAGCATCGGCTATCAGCGCAGCCTGTCGGCCGAAGGCATCCTCAGCTTGCGCCCGGACATCCTGATCGGCACCGAAGAAATGGGCCCGCCGCCGGTGATCTCCCAGGTTCGCAGCGCCAAAGTGCAGGTGGAATTGTTCTCGGCTCAGCCGGATCTGCCGACACTGGAGAAAAACGTTACTCATCTGGGGCAGTTACTGGGGGCCGAAAGCCAGGCCGCGCAATTGCTGCACAGTTATCAACAGCAACTCGATGCTCAGAAGGCACGTGTAGTTGCGGTGCAATCAAAGCAGAAAGCACCGGGCGTGTTGTTGCTGCTCGGCCATGCCGGCGGCAAACCACTGATCGCCGGCAAGGACACCGCCGCCGATTGGCTGCTGCAACAGGCGGGCGGGCATAACCTCGCGACCCACACCGGTTACAAGCCGTTTTCCGTGGAGTCACTGGCCAGTCTTGATCCTGAAGTGCTGGTGTTCGCTGACCGTGCGCTGAACGGTGAGGCGGCAAAAGCGGCGTTGTTCAAGGAAAACCCGATCCTCAATTCCAGCCGTGCGGCCAAGACCGGCCGTGTGCTGGAGCTGGATCCGACGCTGCTGGTGGGCGGACTCGGGCCGCGTTTGCCGGCTGCGCTGAAGACTCTGTCTGACGGTTTCTATCCGGCCCCGAGCGGCCAATGACCACGCTGGTCAAACCCCGTGGCTTGTTTATCGGCCTGATCCTGATGTGTCTGCTGGCGATCTGGTTGTCGCTGGCGCTGGGGCCGGTCAGCCTGCCGTTGTTCGATACCTTGCGCGCTGCGCTGCGCATGATCGGTGTGCCGTTGGCGCCGGACGGGCTGGAACAGGCTGAACTGATTCTCGGGCAGATTCGTCTGCCGCGTACGTTGCTCGGTTTGGCAGTCGGCGGCGTGCTTGCCCTGTCCGGTGTGGCGATGCAGGGGTTGTTTCGTAATCCTTTGGCCGATCCGGGGTTGGTCGGCGTCTCGAGCGGCGCGGCGTTGGGCGCGGCGGTGGCGATTGTCGGTGGTTCGTTTTTTGGCGGATTGCCGGAGTGGTTCGGGCCCTATCTGCTGTCGGTTTGCGCGTTTCTCGGTGGCCTCGGCGTAACAGCGTTGGTCTATCGACTAGGCCGCCGTAATGGGCAGACCAATGTGGCGACCATGTTGCTGGCGGGGATTGCCCTGACGGCGTTGGCCAGTTCGGCGGTGGGGCTGTTTACCTATCTGGCCGACGACGCGACATTGCGCACGTTGACGTTCTGGAACCTGGGCAGCCTTAACGGCGCGAGCTATGCGCGGTTGTGGCCGCTGCTGATCATCACTGCCGGTGTTGCACTTTGGCTTCCGCGTCGGGCGACGGCACTCAATGCATTGTTGCTCGGCGAATCGGAAGCCGGGCATCTGGGAATCGATGTCGAACGGCTCAAGCGCGAGTTGGTGTTTTGCACGGCGCTGGGTGTCGGTGCGGCGGTGGCGGCGGCAGGGATGATCGGTTTTGTCGGGCTGGTGGTGCCGCATCTGGTGCGCTTGCTCGCCGGGCCGGATCACCGGGTGTTGCTGCCGGCATCGGTGCTGGCCGGGGCCAGTCTGTTGCTGTTGGCGGATCTGGTTGCGCGGCTGGCGCTGGCGCCGGCGGAGCTGCCGATCGGCATCGTCACCGCGTTCATCGGTGCGCCGTTCTTCCTTTATCTGCTGCTGCGAGGGCGTGCCTGATGCTGCGTGCGCACAATCTGCACATCCGCCGTGGCCGCAAGACCGTTCTGGCCGACGTCAGCCTGCAACTCGAACCGGGCGAAGTGCTTGGCGTGCTGGGGCCCAATGGCGCCGGCAAAAGCACTTTGCTCGGCGCGTTGTGCGGTGAGCTGAGCGCACACGAAGGGGAGGTGCTGCTGGACGGTGAGGCATTGAGCCATTGGGGCGGCACTCAGCGCGCTCAGCGGCTGGCGGTGTTGCCGCAGGTATCGACCCTGGATTTTGCCTTTCGCGTTGAAGAAGTGGTCGGCATGGGGCGTCTGCCTTATCAGAGCGGGCGGGTGCGCGACGACGAAATTGTCGTTGCCGCTTTGCGGGCGGCGGATGCCGGGCATCTGAGCGGTCGCAGTTATCTGGCGCTGTCCGGCGGCGAGCGTCAACGCGTGCATCTGGCGCGAGTGCTGGCGCAACTCTGGCCGGGGCAGGCGGGGCAGACTCTGCTGCTTGATGAGCCGACCTCGATGCTTGATCCATTGCATCAACACACGACGCTGCAAGCAGTGCGCGAATTTGCCGATCGCGGCGCGGCGGTGCTGGTGATCCTGCATGATCTGAATCTGGCGGCGCGCTATTGTGATCGCATCCTGCTACTGGAAGGCGGGCGGCCGGTCGCACTGGATTCCCCGCAACAGGTATTGCGCCCGGAATCGCTGAAGGCGGTTTTCGGTCTGGAAGTGCTGGTGCAACCGCACCCGGAGCGCGGGCATCCGCTGATCATCGCCCGCTGATTTCGTCATCGAGGTGAGTGTATGCGCGGGATTTTGCTGTTGGCGGTGTTGTGGCTTGCGGGTTGCCAGCATGTTGCGGCGCCGCCGGTCGTGGGCGAGATCCGTGATCTGCGCAGCGGCGAGCATCTGACGGCGCAGCAATTACTGGCTCGGTTGAGCAGTCCATCGCAGGTGATTATTGGCGAACAGCATGACAACGCCGATCACCATGCCATTCAATTGTGGTTGTTGCAGAACCTCGAAGAAGCGCGGCCCCAAGGCAGTCTCCTGCTGGAAATGCTGACGCCCGATCAACAGTCGCGTGTCGATGACGTGCGCCATGCCGCAACGTCACCGGCCGATCTTCCTGCTGCATTGGCCTGGCAGGAGGGTTGGGACTGGAATCTCTACGGACCGATTGTGCGGTTCGCCCTGACGCAATCCTGGCCGTTGCTGGCGGCGAACCTCGATAACATCGAAATCCGTGCGTTCTATCGCGATCCTCCGGTTCTGAGCGGTGAGCGCAGCAATGCCAAATCTGTGAAAGAGACGCTGTTGGAGCAGATCGGCGATTCTCACTGCGGCTTGCTGCCGTCATCACAAATGCCGGCGATGCTGGCCGTTCAGCAACAACGGGATCGGCGCATGGCTTCGCGGTTGCTGGCAGCGCCTGCGCCTGCCTTGTTATTGGCGGGTGCGTATCACGCGCGCAAGGATGTCGGGGTGCCGCTACATGTGCTGGATCTGGGCGCGCCGCAAGCGCCGACGGTGTTGATGCTGGCGGAGCAGGGCAGTGGGGTTACGGCGGCGATGGCTGATTATGTCTGGCTCACCCCAGCCACGCCGAAACCGGATTATTGCGCGCAGATGCGTAAGCAGTTCGGCAAGGAATGACTTTTTCACAGGCAAAAAAAGACCCGGTAAAAACCGGGTCAAATAACCGTGATTAGCCTGATGAGGAGATAATCTGAGAGTCCGAACCAAGGGCTTTTCAGAATATCGACTGATCTCGCGATCAGTTGTGATAATCATAGCGATTCTCATTAGCGAGTCAACTGCTGTTTTTTCATTTCTGTCGTTTTGTCCCGGCAATGGCGTAAACGCCCCGTGAACAGGGCTTCAGTTCTGGCTGTTAAATCCCGTGAGTTGCTTGTTGAGCTGGTCGATACGCCGCGCCATGCTTTCGATCAGGCTGTGGGCGATTTTCGGATTGGTGCGGGTCATGCTCAGAAACTGATCGCCGGGAATCAGCATCACCGTGCTCGCCTCCCGGGCAATCACCGTCGCATTGCGCGGTTCACCTGTGAACACAGCCATCGCGCCGAAGATCTCATCCTTGGGCACATCGCCTACCTTGTGCCCATTAACAAAGGCTTCGGCGTGTCCTTCGATAATCACGAATACATGGTCAGCGACATCGCCCTGGCGTATCAGAACGTCTCCTGCCTCGAAACGCTTGAACCCATTGGTGCTGCGAAACTCACGTGGCTTGAACTCGGCAACGGCGTGGGCCAGCAGCGCCATTTGCCCCAGCAGGTAGCGCAGAAACTGCTCCGAGCGAGATGAATCGGAATACACATGTTGAAACAAATCGCTTCGACGATAGGGCAGTAAAGTCAGCGGGTTTTCCGTGTATAACGTGCAATCCGCCCATTCCGGCCCCTGCTGCAGGCCGATCAAATCTCCTTCATGCCAATAGAAAAGACCGCGACCGCCCAGTCGGCCAGTGATGACACCTTGCGTGAGCAAGAACAGCTGGTCGTCCGGCAAACGTGTCAGCAAATCATCCGTGGCTTCCAGTTCCAGCGTCGGCCCGCACGGCGCCAAGGCTTCGAGCCATTGCGCAGGCAAGCTCTGCAAGTGGTTGATCAATGCATCGGCCTGGGCCGATTGTTCCCCGAGCAGGTACATGGCGGTCAGTGCCCGTCAGTTCTTGTGGCGAGAGGAAATGGCTTCCAATTGCTTGTTCAGCGCATCCTTGCGTTCGGCGGGAATGTCGTTCCAGTGCACATCCATCAGCGCCCCTTCGATCGCGTACAACAACACCTTCGACGCCCGGAACCCGCGGGTACGCACGGCCCGGTAGGCATCCACCGCGCCCAGGCGACGCAAGTCGGAGGCGCTATGGATGCCCACGGCATGCAGCCATTGCGCCGACGTCTTGCCAAGATTCTTCAGGTGTTGCAGTTCATCATTCATCAAGCCTCCTTGCGACGGCCGAATGGTGCGTGGGCGAGCTTCTCAGGAGTGTAGCCATCAGTAGGAAAAGCGTGGTTGTTTGGTCGGATTCGACGCAAACGCTTCTAAGAAACGTCAGTTCTCCACTGATGAATCAGGATGGGGAGGACGAGGAGGGAATTACCAATAGCACGCAGTCCAGCGCAAAGCGGGGGCGCTGGACGGTTCAGGTTTTTAAAAGCTTCAGCGAGTGCGATAACGCAGGCGCGTACCGAAATTCATCGACATCAGGATTTCGTCGGCACTCAGCTCCGGCGGGAAGTAAGCCCCGGAAATCTGCGCGTGGGCCAGGCTCGCGCCTTCCAGCGAAGCGTTGCGAAAGTCGATGCCGCGCAGGTCAGCGGAACGGAAGTAGGCGTCCCTGAAATCCACGCCATCGGCGTTCAGCTCTCGCAGGTCGAGACCACGAAAGTCACCGCCGACCATGTCGATCGGGCCGTCTTTCGGCCGTTCATTGTTGAAACCTGTGATGTCGTCTTTGTGCAGCAAGGCATAAAGCGGGGTGTCGAGAAGTTTCGGCTGGCTCATGTCAAATCACCTGTTGGTTTTATGACGCCAGTATAGTGCCACTATTTGACGGCCGTGAAGCGAGCGAGGGCTTCACGGCCGAAATAGTTTCTTACAGGCCTGGCAGGCGCTGGCGGATCTGCGCCACAACGGTGTCCAGGGTGCCGGATTCATTGGTCTGCACGCGTTTGCTGCGCAGGATTTCTTCCGGAGTCAGGGCTTCGCGATTGGCCTGTTGGGCTTCGATCACGGCGAGGGTCGCGTCGGACGGATCCTTCTTGTCCTCCTGACGAATCGCCAGCCAGCTCTCGATCACTGCCTGCGGAGCATTGCAGTCGAGGATCAGGAATGGCGCGCCAGTGGCTTCGGCAACCTTGGCGGCGTTGTCGCGTTGGTCGCGCTTGAGGTAAGTGGCGTCGATCACCACCGGGAAACCGGCGTGCAGGATCACTTCGGCGATTTCATGCAGACGCGCATAGGTTGCGATGCTGGCATCGGCGCTGTAGATCCCGGCCTGAACATCATTGGCAACGGTTTGCTCGCCGAACAGACGTTTGCGCTCGACATCGGAACGCAGACGGATCGCGCCCAGCGCTTCGACCAGACGCATGGCCACGTGGCTTTTACCGACCGCGGACACGCCGTGGGTAATCGCCATGAAGCGCGAAGGAATGGTGCTGTAGCTTTCCGCCAGGTTGGCGTAGTTGCGGTACTGGCGCAGGGTGGTGGCGCGCTGCACCGGCGTCGCATCGGCCGGCATGCTGAACAGTGCAACCTTCGCACGCACCAGGGCGCGGTAAGCCTTGTAGAAGTTCAGCACTTCCAGGCCTTGATAGTCGCCGGTCAGTTCCAGGTATTGGCTGATGAAACGACGGGCGAGGGATTTCAGGCCACGGTCTTCCAGGTCCATTGCCAGGAAACCGGTGTCGGCCCAGACGTCGGTGAAGCGGAACGGTTCGTTGAATTCGATGCAGTCGAAGATCACGACTTTGCCGTCGATCAGCGTCGCGTTGCCCAAGTGAATGTCGCCGTGGCACTCGCGGGTTAAACCGTCGGCCTTGCGTTGGGCGAACAGCGGCTTGAGGCGATCGAAGCTGCTTTCAGCCCATGCTTGCAGAGCGTCGAGTTGCAGCAGATCGTTCTTGTCGCTGAGGAACGGCAGGATCTGTTCGAAGTTCTGGCGCACCGGCGCCATTACGCTTTCAGGCGTGCCGGCATCGTGCTCGGCCGGGACTTTCGGCGCGTTGAGGTGGAAGCGGGCGATCTGCTCGGCCATTGCGTCGATGTGCGCAGTGGTCAGCTCGCCGTTGGCTTGCAGGGTGCTGAGCAGGCCGGTCTGCGGGAACTGGCGCATTTTCAGCACGTATTCGATGGCCGGGCCTTCGCCACCCAATTGCGGGGCTTCGGCGCTGCCGGTCACTGGAATCACTTCCAGATACAAATCTTCGGTCAGGCGCTGGTTCAAGCGCAGCTCTTCACCGCAGAAGTGCTCACGTGATTCGAGGCTGGTGAAGTCGAGGAAACCGAAATTCACCGGTTTCTTCACTTTATAAGCGTAGGGACCGGTGAGCAGCACCCACGAGATATGGGTTTCGATGACCTGGAACCCTTCGACGGGATGCGGGTAGAGGGCCGGGTTTTGCAGGGCAGCGATCAGGGACTGGCTCACGGACGATCCTTCAGAGACTGGGGGAAATTCAAGGCGCTCATTATGGCCGCTCGCCAGCCCGACGCAAACCTCGGAGCGCTCCTGTTGAGTATGAATAAAGTGCGTATAATCCGCCGCCATGACTCGTACTCGATCCCCCCGTACCCCTAAAAAACCAGCTTCCCGGGGCCTGCGCCCATGGTTGGGCTGGGCCCTTAAACTCAGTCTGGTCGGCCTTGTGGTGCTGGCCGGCTTCGCCGTTTACCTCGATGCCGTGGTGCAGGAGAAGTTCTCCGGCAAGCGCTGGACCATCCCGGCCAAGGTGTATGCGCGCCCGCTTGAGCTGTTCGTCGGACAAAAGCTGAGCAAGGACGATTTCCTCACCGAACTCGATGCCCTGGGCTATCGCCGCGAAGCCGTGAGCAACGGTCCCGGCGCGGCGGCGGTCAATGGCAACACGGTTGATCTGAATACCCGTGGCTTCCAGTTCTATGAAGGCCTCGAGAAACCGCAGCCGGTGCGCGTGCGTTTCTCCGGCGATTACGTGGCCGAACTCTCGGCGACCAACGGTTCGAAGCTCTCCGTGGTACGCCTGGAGCCGCTGATGATCGGCGGTATCTACCCGAAAAACCTTGAAGACCGGATTCTGATCAAGCTCGATCAGGTGCCGCCGTACCTGCTGGAAACCCTGGTCGCCGTGGAAGACCGGGATTTCTACAGCCACTGGGGCGTATCGCCGAAATCGATTGCCCGCGCAGTCTGGGTCAACACCTCTGGCGGCAAGATGACTCAGGGTGGCAGTACGCTGACCCAGCAACTGGTCAAGAACTTCTACCTCACCAACGAACGCAGCCTGACCCGCAAGCTCACCGAAGCGATGATGGCGATGCTGCTCGAGCTGCATTACGACAAAAAGGAAATCCTCGAGGCTTACCTCAACGAAGTCTTTGTCGGTCAGGACGGTCAGCGAGCGGTGCACGGTTTCGGTCTGGCCAGCCAGTTTTTCTTTGCCCAGCCTTTGTCTGAGCTGAAGCTGCACCAGGTCGCGCTGTTGGTCGGGATGGTCAAAGGTCCGTCCTATTACAACCCGCGCCGCAATCCGGAGCGGGCGCTGGAGCGACGCAATCTGGTGCTCGATGTGCTTGAGCAGCAGGGTGTCGCCTCCGCCGAGCAGGTGGCTGCCGCGAAGAAAATGCCGCTGGGCGTAACCACGCGCGGCAAGCTGGCCGACAGTTCGTTTCCGGGCTTCATCGATCTGGTCAAACGCCAGTTGCGTGAAGACTACCGCGACGAAGACTTGACCGAAGAAGGCCTGCGGATTTTCACCAGCTTCGATCCGATCCTGCAGATGAAAGCCGAAGCGTCGGTCAACGACACCTTCAAGCGTCTGTCCGGTCGCAAGGGTTCCGACGACGTGGAAGCGGCGATGGTCGTGACCAATCCGGAAACCGGTGAAGTCCAGGCCATGATCGGCAGCCGTCAGGCGAGTTTTGCCGGGTTCAACCGGGCACTGGATGCGGTGCGGCCGATTGGCTCGCTGATCAAGCCGGCGGTTTATCTGACGGCGCTGGAGAAACCGAGCCAGTACACGTTGACCAGTTGGCTGTCGGACGAGCCGCTTTCAATCAAGGGTGCGGATGGTCAGGTCTGGAAACCGCAGAACTATGACCGTCGCTCCCACGGTACGGTGTTCCTGTATCAGGGGCTGGCACATTCCTACAACCTGTCGACCTCGCGTCTCGGTCTGGCGGTTGGCGTTCCGAATGTCCTCAAGACGCTGGGTCGCCTGGGCGTGACCCGCGAGTTTCCGGCGTTCCCTTCGATGCTGCTCGGTGCGGGCGGCATGACCCCGATTGAAGTCGCGACCATGTACCAGACGCTGGCCAACGGTGGTTTCAATACGCCGATGCGCGGGATTCGCAGCGTGCTGACTGCCGACGGCGAGCCGCTCAAGCGTTATCCGTTCCAGATCGAGCAGCGTTTCGATCCGGCCTCTATCTACCTGATCCAGAACGCCATGCAGCGGGTCATGCGTGAAGGTACTGGCAGTTCGGTTTATAACGTGTTGCCAAGAACCCTGACACTGGCGGGCAAGACCGGCACCAGTAACGATTCGCGCGACAGCTGGTTCGCCGGCTTCAGCCAGGATCTGCTGGCGGTGGTGTGGCTCGGCCGTGACGACAACGGCAAGACGCCGTTCACCGGGGCCACCGGTGCGTTGCAGGTCTGGACCAGTTTCATGCGCAAGGCCGATCCGCTGCCGCTGGACATGCCGCAGCCGGATAACGTGGTGCAGGCCTGGGTCGATTCGCGTACCGGCCAAGGCTCCGATGCCAACTGTCCGGGCGCCGTGCAGATGCCGTATATTCGCGGCAGCGAACCGCCACCCGGCGCCTCTTGCGCGAGCGAAAGCCCGGCCTCGGGCGAGTCGGTGATGGATTGGGTCAAGGGCTGGATGAATTAAGCAAAGAGGGTTTCAAGTGAACAAGTGGTTGATTCCAGCGGTGACCGCCGTGGCTTTGCTCAGCGGCTGCTCCACCGTACAGCGTGGTTCGATCCCGGTCGTGGATTCCGGCACCGCCGTGTCCAACAGCGAGCGCATTTCGGCCAATGGCGGTTTCCGTCAAACGACGGTGAAACGTCCTGCACAGGCCCAGACCCAGGCGATCCCGCAAGGCGATACCGGTGTGGTGGTGATGGTGCCGGGCGGCGCAGCGGCTTCGGCGCCGATCAGCGCTTCGCCGATCGTTCCGGGCCCGGCGTCGGGTGGCATCACACCGGGGCCGTACAACCCGTCGGCGGTCGAGTCGGCGCCGATCAGCTCCGGCAGCTACAGCATGCCTTCGACGCCGAGCGGCATCCCTTCGGCCAGCAGCAGCGGCGGTGGTCTGTCTGCTGATGAACAACTGGATGGCCCGGTTCTCGCCCTGTTGACCACTGCGCAACAGCAGCAGGCCGGTGGCGACCTCAACGGCGCGTCCTCCAGCCTGGAACGCGCCCAGCGTGTAGCGCCGCGCGAGCCGCAAGTGCTTTACCGTCTGGCGCAGGTGCGCATGGCCCAGGGCGATGCGCCGCAAGCCGAGCAGACCGCTCGTCGCGCACTGACCATGGCCAATGGTCGTCCGGACCTGCAGGCCAGTCTGTGGGAATTGATCGCTCAGGCGCGTGAGAAACAAGGTGATTCCGCCGGCGCCACCCTGGCCCGTCAGAAGGCCAAGGTTTCGCTGTGATGGACAGTCGTTTCTCCAAAGTCGCCGATCAATTGCTGTTGATCGAGCGCGAACTGCGCGCCCAGGGCTGGTGGGATGACGTCCAGCCCTCGGTCGAAGCCCTGAGCAGCGTCGAGCCGTTTTCGGTCGACACGCTTGATTTCGAGCAGTGGCTGCAATGGATCTTCCTGCCGCGGATGAAGATGATCCTCGAACAGGATCTGCCGTTGCCCAATGCTTCGGGCATTCAGGAAATGGCCGAGATGGTTTTTGCCCAACGCAACCTGCATGGCAAGGATCGGCAGCTTCAGGTGTTGCTCAAAGAGTTCGACCTGCTGATCACCGCTTCACGCTGAGCCGGGAGCTGCCAGTCGTCACTGGCAGTTTTCCGCTATCTGTTTCTTTGCCTCTTCAGTACGCTGCTGGCGCTGGTCGTCGCTCAGCCGCCGCAGTTCTCCCTCCACCTCCTCCCTCAAGCGCGGATTGTTCTGCAGTTGCGCGAGATTCGTGCGCGCCTGTTCGCAAAATGCCTTGAGTTGATTCTGTTGTTCGGCCACTTGCTTCTTGACCTTGTCATCGATGGCTTTCTGATCGCCCAGCGCGCCGCTGCCAGGTAATGCGGCAGGTATTGGTGCGGGAGAGGAGGGTGTCTTAACGGCGGTGGACGACTGCCCTTGTGGTGGCTGTTGATCGAAATGGGTGACGCCCTGGGCGTCGACCCATTTGTAGATCTGAGCGGCCATGCACCATGGGCTGGCGCCGATTAGCAGAGTTAAGAGAAGCGTTCGCATGCTGATTCCTTGGCAAAACTGCGCAATTGAAGCTAACAGAGTAGCGGTTTCCAGGTTTTTTCTTGCGTTCTCATGTGCTTACCCACAATTAAGCACATAGACGGCTTGACTTGCAGAGGGCGAAACAGAAGAATCCAAAGTCCGCTGTACAGGGACTGCCAGAAGCAGACCCTCTCGGCAGATCATGAGGCGCATATCCGCGTCGACCTGTTACACCCGCAACGCGTTACCTCGCGCTGGGTGGGAAAGGCCCGCAACACTTGGGACGATCCCAATACTTGCTCAGTCAGTGCTGACGTAGTCGGCGACCACCGTCGCTCATGCTCTGCCGAGAAGTAAACCTATTAAGACCCGTTCGCCTTTTTGTGGACGGTATTCTGGCGTTTTAGAGGTGAACAACGTGGAGCTTTTATCTGGCGGTGAGATGCTCGTCCGCTTTTTGCGTGACGAAGGCGTCAAATATATCTACGGGTACCCGGGTGGTGCTCTCCTTCATGTTTACGATGCCCTGTTCAAAGAACCGGAAGTGACCCACATCCTGGTTCGTCACGAACAAGCGGCTACCCATATGGCTGACGGCTACGCCCGTGCCACCGGTAAAGCCGGCGTGGTATTGGTGACTTCCGGTCCAGGCGCCACAAACGCCATCACCGGTATCGCCACTGCCTATATGGATTCGATTCCAATGGTGATCATTTCCGGTCAGGTGCCAAGCACCATGGTCGGCACCGATGCGTTCCAGGAAACCGACATGATCGGTATCTCCCGGCCGATCGTGAAGCACAGCTTCATGATCAAGCACGCCTCGGAAATCCCGGAAGTCATGAAGAAGGCCTTCTACCTGGCGCAATCCGGTCGTCCGGGCCCGGTCGTGGTCGATATTCCGAAAGACATGACCAACCCGGCCGAGAAGTTCGAATACATCTTCCCGAAGAAAGCCAAACTGCGTTCCTACAGCCCGGCCGTTCGCGGTCACTCCGGACAAATCCGCAAGGCGGCAGAAATGCTCCTGGCGGCCAAGCGTCCCGTGCTGTACTCCGGCGGTGGTGTGATTCTCGGCAACGGCTCCGCGCCGCTGACCGAACTGGCGCAAATGCTCAACCTGCCGGTTACCAATACCTTGATGGGCCTGGGTGCCTATCCTGGCACTGACCGTCAGTTCATCGGCATGCTCGGCATGCACGGCAGCTATACCGCGAACCTTGCGATGCACCATGCCGACGTGATCCTGGCGGTCGGTGCGCGTTTCGACGATCGTGTGATCAACGGCGCGCCGAAGTTCTGTCCGAACGCCAAGATCATTCACATCGACATCGACCCGGCTTCGATTTCCAAGACCATCAAGGCCGACGTGCCAATCGTTGGTCCGGTGGACAGCGTCCTGACTGAAATGGTCGCGATCCTCAAGGAAATCGGCGAAACCCCGAACAAGGAAGCGGTCGCCAGTTGGTGGAAGCAGGTTGACGAGTGGCGCGGTGATCGCGGCCTGTTCCCTTACGACAAGGGCGACGGCAGCAAGATCAAGCCACAGACCGTAATCGAAACCCTGTGCGAAGTGACCAAGGGCGACGCCTTTGTGACTTCCGACGTGGGCCAGCACCAGATGTTTGCTGCGCAGTACTACAAGTTCAACAAGCCGAACCGCTGGATCAACTCCGGTGGCCTGGGCACGATGGGCTTCGGTCTGCCGGCCGCGATGGGTATCGCTTTGAGCTTCCCTGACACCGATGTTGCGTGCGTCACCGGTGAAGGCAGTATCCAGATGAATATCCAGGAGCTGTCGACCTGCCTGCAATACGGTTTGCCGGTCAAGATCGTCATCCTGAACAACGGTGTTCTGGGCATGGTTCGTCAGTGGCAGGACATGAGTTACGGCAGCCGTCACTCCCACTCCTACATGGAATCCTTGCCTGACTTCGTCAAGCTGGCTGAAGCCTATGGCCACGTCGGCGTACGCATCACCGAATCGAAAGATTTGAAGTCGAAGATGGAAGAGGCGTTCGCCATGAAAGATCGCCTGGTCGTGATCGACATTTCGGTCGACACCAGCGAGCACGTCTATCCGATGCAGATCAAAGACGGCTCGATGCGCGATATGTGGCTGAGCAAGACGGAGCGTACCTAATCATGCGGCACATTATTTCCTTGCTTCTGGAAAACGAACCCGGTGCTTTGTCTCGCGTAGTCGGCCTGTTCTCGCAGCGCAACTACAACATCGAAAGCCTGACCGTGGCGCCAACCGAAGACCCGACCCTGTCGCGTCTGACGCTGACCACCGTCGGTCACGATGAAATCATCGAGCAGATCACCAAAAACCTGAACAAGCTGATCGAAGTGGTCAAGCTGGTGGACCTGTCGGAAAGCGCTCACATCGAGCGCGAACTGATGCTGGTCAAGGTCAAGGCCACTGGCGCCCAGCGCGCCGAGATCAAACGCACCACCGATATTTACCGTGGACAGATCGTCGACGTCAGCGCCAGCGTGTATACCGTTCAACTGACCGGTACCAGCGACAAGCTCGACAGCTTCATTCAGTCCATCGGCACCGCATCGATTCTGGAGACCGTCCGCAGTGGCGTCACCGGTATTGCCCGCGGCGACAAAGTACTCAGCATCTAAACCAAATTAGCGAATGGCCTGAACGGCCTGGATATAAAGGGGAAATTCATGAAAGTTTTCTACGATAAAGACTGCGACCTGTCGATCATCCAGGGCAAGAAAGTTGCCATCATCGGTTACGGCTCCCAGGGCCACGCCCAGGCGTGCAACCTGAAAGATTCCGGTGTCGACGTTACCGTCGGTCTGCGTAAAGGTTCGGCTACCGTTGCCAAGGCTGAAGCCCACGGCCTGAAAGTGACCGATGTGGCTGCCGCTGTTGCCGGTGCCGACCTGGTCATGATCCTGACCCCGGACGAGTTCCAGTCCCAGCTGTACAAGAACGAAATCGAGCCGAACATCAAGAAAGGCGCCACCCTGGCCTTCTCCCACGGCTTCGCGATTCACTACAACCAGGTTGTTCCGCGTGCCGACCTCGACGTGATCATGATCGCGCCGAAAGCCCCGGGCCATACCGTACGTTCCGAGTTCGTGAAGGGCGGCGGTATCCCTGACCTGATCGCGATCTACCAGGACGCCTCGGGCAACGCCAAGAACGTCGCGCTGTCCTACGCCGCCGGCGTGGGTGGCGGTCGTACCGGCATCATCGAAACCACCTTCAAGGACGAGACCGAAACCGACCTGTTCGGCGAACAAGCCGTTCTGTGCGGCGGTACCGTTGAACTGGTAAAAGCCGGTTTCGAAACTCTGGTTGAAGCTGGCTACGCGCCGGAAATGGCCTACTTCGAGTGCCTGCACGAACTGAAGCTGATCGTTGACCTCATGTACGAGGGCGGTATCGCCAACATGAACTACTCGATCTCCAACAACGCTGAGTACGGCGAATACGTGACTGGTCCGGAAGTGATCAACGCCGAATCCCGTCAGGCCATGCGCAACGCCCTGAAACGTATTCAGGACGGCGAATACGCCAAAATGTTCATCAGCGAAGGCGCAACCGGCTACCCTTCGATGACCGCCAAGCGTCGTAACAACGCCGCTCACGGTATCGAAATCATCGGCGAGCAGCTGCGCTCCATGATGCCGTGGATCGGTGCCAACAAGATCGTCGACAAAGCCAAAAACTAAGTCGTCGAACCTTGTATGAAAAAACGCGGCCTCGGCCGCGTTTTTTCGTATGGGCGGGCGGTTCTGGTATAAAGCTGCATCGTTTGTGGCCGAACCGTCGTCCCAGACACCTGTCGAAAATGTCCAATCCGTTGCAAGGTACTGTCCATGAGCGAACGTCCCGAAGAGCCGAACCAGGCTTCAGACGCCGAAAGCCTGCTGCCCATCGATGAGCACATCGAAGAAGGGCATGACGCAGAAGGCCGTAAAGTCCGGCATCGCGGTATCTATCTTCTGCCGAATCTGTTCACCACTGCGAATCTGTTCGCGGGGTTCTATTCCATCATCAACTCGATGAGTGCCCAGGCTGCCTTGAGTGCCGGGGACGCGGCGAATGCGAGCAAGTATTTCGCCTTTGCCGCCATCGCGATTTTCGTCGCCATGGTGCTCGACGGCCTTGATGGTCGCGTGGCACGCATGACGAATACCCAAAGTGCGTTCGGTGCCGAGTACGACTCGTTGTCGGACATGGTTGCTTTCGGTGTCGCGCCGGCGCTTCTGGCTTTCGGCTGGGCACTGGGTGACATGGGCAAGGTCGGCTGGATGGTTGCCTTCATCTATGTGGCGGGTGCGGCGTTGCGTCTGGCGCGTTTCAACACTCAGGTGGGGACCGCCGACAAGCGCTACTTCATCGGTCTTGCCAGCCCGGCGGCTGCCGGTGTGGTTGCGGGGATTGTCTGGGCGTTCAGCGATTACGGGATCCAGGGTTCGAAGATGTCATTCCTGGTTGCGCTGATGGTGGCCGCCGCCGGCATGCTGATGGTCAGCAACATCAAGTACAACAGCTTCAAGGAGCTGGATCTGAAGGGGCGCGTGCCTTTCGTGGCGATTCTGGCGGTGGTGCTGGTGTTTGCCGTGGTGTTCAGCGATCCGCCTCGCATTCTGCTGCTGGTGTTCCTCGCTTATGCCGCGTCGGGCCCGGTGCAGTATCTGTTGCATCTTCGTCGTCACAAACACGCCGAGTGATGTAATTTCCCTCATACTCCGCAGTCTATGGTGCATCTGTCCTCCAAAGCTGCGGAGTTGCCATGCTGATCAAAGTCCCCAAAGCGTCCGACTGCCATGAGTCGGACGTCACGCCTGAATCCATTTATCTCTCTCGCCGACAATTGCTCGGAGCAACTGCGGCCGGGTTGGCCATGAGCAGTCTGCCGCGCTGGGCCAGTGCCGAAGAGGCCGCCCGCTATGCCGATGTCGAAGCCGGAAAGGCGCCCGCCTGGTTTGCCGAGAAACTGCCTTCTGTCAAATGGGGAGCGGTGAACGTCAAGGATGAGGCGATCACACCTTTCAAAGACGCGACCCATTACAACAACTTCTATGAATTCGGTACCGACAAGGGCGACCCGGCGGCCAATGCCGGGTCGTTGAAAACCGAACCGTGGAGTGTTGTCGTGGACGGGGAGGTGGGTAAGCCGGGGCGTTATGCTCTGGAAGACTTCATGAAACCTTACCAGCTGGAAGAGCGCATCTACCGTCTTCGTTGTGTCGAAGCGTGGTCGATGGTGATTCCCTGGATCGGTTTCCCCATCTCGGCGTTGTTGAAGCAGGTAGAGCCCACTTCCAATGCCAAATACATTCGCTTCGAAACCTTGCAGGATCCCAAGAGCATGCCCGGACAGCGTTCGGGATTTGCCCTGATCGACTGGCCCTATGTTGAAGGTTTGCGCCTGGATGAGGCGATGAATCCCTTGGCGATTCTTGCGGTAGGTATGTATGGCCGCGAATTGCCAAATCAGAACGGTGCGCCTTTGCGTCTGGTGGTGCCCTGGAAGTACGGATTCAAGAGCGTCAAATCCATCGTGCGGATCAGTCTGGTCAGCGAGCAGCCAAAGACGACCTGGCAGAGCATTGCGGCGGATGAGTACGGGTTTTATGCGAATGTGAACCCTACGGTCGACCATCCACGTTGGACCCAGGCGCGGGAGAGGCGGTTGCCCAACAGCCTGTTCAAGCCGAATGTGCGTGATACGCAGATGTTCAACGGCTATGCGGACGAGGTCGCTTCTTTATATACAGGGCTCGATCTGCGGAAGAACTATTGATGCGATATCCGATCTGGCGCGTAGGTGTTTTCCTGGCTGCGGCGATCTGGCCGCTGTTCTGGTTCTATCAGGCTTTTGCGGATCTGCTTGGACCCGATCCGGGGAAAGTCCTGGTTGATCGGCTAGGGCTTGGGACATTGGTATTGCTGTTGATCACCCTGAGTATGACGCCGCTGCAGAAACTTACGGGGTGGGCCGGGTGGATTGCCGTGCGCCGTCAGTTGGGGCTCTGGTGTTTTGCCTATGTGGTTCTGCATCTTTGCAGCTATATGGCGTTCATTCTCGGTTTCGACTGGTCGCAACTGGGTGTCGAGCTGCGCAAGCGTCCCTACATCATTGTGGGTGCTCTGGGTTTTCTGGGATTGTTGGCATTGGCGGTTACCTCCAACCGATACAGCCAGCGCCGTTTAGGTACCCGCTGGAAGAAGCTGCACCGGTTGGTGTATGTGATTCTCGGGTTGGGATTGCTGCATATGTTGTGGATCGTGCGCGCCGATCTTAAGGAGTGGGCAGTCTATGCCTTTATAGGTGTTTTCCTTTTGGCGCTGCGGATTCCTCCCTTGACCCGCCGGATCCCGCGTTTGATGGGTAAAAAGCAGGTTTTTCAGGAAAAGCGAAATTAAGTGTTGACGGCAGATTCTGAGTCTCTATAATTCGCCCCACTTCCGGCGCAGTCGAAACGGAAAACTCCTTGAGATTCAATGAGTTAAGTAGGTTTCGATAGTGGATCGCTTCAGCTCATCGAAGTCTGGAAGGAGTTGGAAATGCCGGTTTTCTGGTGCTTTCAACGGTTCGATCTTCTCGGTCGAAAGCGGAGAAAAAGAGGTGTTGACAGCAGCGTGTAACGCTGTAGAATTCGCCTCCCGCTAACGAGAGATCGGAAGCGCAAGTGGTTGAAGTTGTTGAAGAAATCTTCGAAAACTTCTGAAAATAATCACTTGACAGCAAATGAGGCTGCTGTAGAATGCGCGCCTCGGTTGAGACGAAAGATCTTAACCAACCGCTCTTTAACAACTGAATCAAGCAATTCGTGTGGGTGCTTGTGGAGTCAGACTGATAGTCAACAAGATTATCAGCATCACAAGTTACTCCGCGAGAAATCAAAGATGTAACCAACGATTGCTGAGCCAAGTTTAGGGTTTCTTAAAAACCCAAAGATGTTTGAACTGAAGAGTTTGATCATGGCTCAGATTGAACGCTGGCGGCAGGCCTAACACATGCAAGTCGAGCGGATGAAGGGAGCTTGCTCCTGAATTCAGCGGCGGACGGGTGAGTAATGCCTAGGAATCTGCCTGGTAGTGGGGGACAACGTTTCGAAAGGAACGCTAATACCGCATACGTCCTACGGGAGAAAGCAGGGGACCTTCGGGCCTTGCGCTATCAGATGAGCCTAGGTCGGATTAGCTAGTTGGTGAGGTAATGGCTCACCAAGGCGACGATCCGTAACTGGTCTGAGAGGATGATCAGTCACACTGGAACTGAGACACGGTCCAGACTCCTACGGGAGGCAGCAGTGGGGAATATTGGACAATGGGCGAAAGCCTGATCCAGCCATGCCGCGTGTGTGAAGAAGGTCTTCGGATTGTAAAGCACTTTAAGTTGGGAGGAAGGGTTGTAGATTAATACTCTGCAATTTTGACGTTACCGACAGAATAAGCACCGGCTAACTCTGTGCCAGCAGCCGCGGTAATACAGAGGGTGCAAGCGTTAATCGGAATTACTGGGCGTAAAGCGCGCGTAGGTGGTTCGTTAAGTTGGATGTGAAATCCCCGGGCTCAACCTGGGAACTGCATCCAAAACTGGCGAGCTAGAGTATGGTAGAGGGTGGTGGAATTTCCTGTGTAGCGGTGAAATGCGTAGATATAGGAAGGAACACCAGTGGCGAAGGCGACCACCTGGACTGATACTGACACTGAGGTGCGAAAGCGTGGGGAGCAAACAGGATTAGATACCCTGGTAGTCCACGCCGTAAACGATGTCAACTAGCCGTTGGGAGCCTTGAGCTCTTAGTGGCGCAGCTAACGCATTAAGTTGACCGCCTGGGGAGTACGGCCGCAAGGTTAAAACTCAAATGAATTGACGGGGGCCCGCACAAGCGGTGGAGCATGTGGTTTAATTCGAAGCAACGCGAAGAACCTTACCAGGCCTTGACATCCAATGAACTTTCCAGAGATGGATTGGTGCCTTCGGGAACATTGAGACAGGTGCTGCATGGCTGTCGTCAGCTCGTGTCGTGAGATGTTGGGTTAAGTCCCGTAACGAGCGCAACCCTTGTCCTTAGTTACCAGCACGTTATGGTGGGCACTCTAAGGAGACTGCCGGTGACAAACCGGAGGAAGGTGGGGATGACGTCAAGTCATCATGGCCCTTACGGCCTGGGCTACACACGTGCTACAATGGTCGGTACAAAGGGTTGCCAAGCCGCGAGGTGGAGCTAATCCCATAAAACCGATCGTAGTCCGGATCGCAGTCTGCAACTCGACTGCGTGAAGTCGGAATCGCTAGTAATCGCGAATCAGAATGTCGCGGTGAATACGTTCCCGGGCCTTGTACACACCGCCCGTCACACCATGGGAGTGGGTTGCACCAGAAGTAGCTAGTCTAACCTTCGGGAGGACGGTTACCACGGTGTGATTCATGACTGGGGTGAAGTCGTAACAAGGTAGCCGTAGGGGAACCTGCGGCTGGATCACCTCCTTAATCGACGACATCAGCTGCTCCATAAGTTCCCACACGAATTGCTTGATTCATTGAAGAAGACGATAGAAGCAGCTTTAAGCTCCAAGCTGATAGCTCACAGCTAGCAGTTACAAGCTCGAAATTGGGTCTGTAGCTCAGTTGGTTAGAGCGCACCCCTGATAAGGGTGAGGTCGGCAGTTCGAATCTGCCCAGACCCACCAATTTTGTTATGGGGCCATAGCTCAGCTGGGAGAGCGCCTGCCTTGCACGCAGGAGGTCAGCGGTTCGATCCCGCTTGGCTCCACCATAAACTGCTTCGAAAGTTTGAGAGTTTAGAAATGAATATTCGAGTTGAATATTGATTTCTAGTCTTTTGATTAGATCGTTCTTTAAAAATTTGGGTATGTGATAGAAAGATAGACTGATGGCCACTTTCACTGGTGGTGATCAGGCTAAGGTAAAATTTGTGAGTTCTCTTAGTTGAGAAATTCGAATTTTCGGCGAATGTCGTCTTCACAGTATAACCAGATTGCTTGGGGTTATATGGTCAAGTGAAGAAGCGCATACGGTGGATGCCTTGGCAGTCAGAGGCGATGAAAGACGTGGTAGCCTGCGAAAAGCTTCGGGGAGTCGGCAAACAGACTTTGATCCGGAGATGTCTGAATGGGGGAACCCAGCCATCACAAGATGGTTATCTTGCACTGAATACATAGGTGCAAGAGGCGAACCAGGGGAACTGAAACATCTAAGTACCCTGAGGAAAAGAAATCAACCGAGATTCCCTTAGTAGTGGCGAGCGAACGGGGACTAGCCCTTAAGTGGCTTTGAGATTAGCGGAACGCTCTGGAAAGTGCGGCCATAGTGGGTGATAGCCCTGTACGCGAAAGTCTCTTAGTCATGAAATCGAGTAGGACGGAGCACGAGAAACTTTGTCTGAATATGGGGGGACCATCCTCCAAGGCTAAATACTACTGACTGACCGATAGTGAACTAGTACCGTGAGGGAAAGGCGAAAAGAACCCCGGAGAGGGGAGTGAAATAGATCCTGAAACCGTATGCGTACAAGCAGTGGGAGCAGACTTTGTTCTGTGACTGCGTACCTTTTGTATAATGGGTCAGCGACTTATTTTCAGTGGCGAGCTTAACCGAATAGGGGAGGCGTAGCGAAAGCGAGTCTTAATAGGGCGTCTAGTCGCTGGGAATAGACCCGAAACCGGGCGATCTATCCATGGGCAGGTTGAAGGTTAGGTAACACTGACTGGAGGACCGAACCGACTACCGTTGAAAAGTTAGCGGATGACCTGTGGATCGGAGTGAAAGGCTAATCAAGCTCGGAGATAGCTGGTTCTCCTCGAAAGCTATTTAGGTAGCGCCTCATGTATCACTGTAGGGGGTAGAGCACTGTTTCGGCTAGGGGGTCATCCCGACTTACCAAACCGATGCAAACTCCGAATACCTACAAGTGCCGAGCATGGGAGACACACGGCGGGTGCTAACGTCCGTCGTGAAAAGGGAAACAACCCAGACCGTCAGCTAAGGTCCCAAAGTTATGGTTAAGTGGGAAACGATGTGGGAAGGCTTAGACAGCTAGGAGGTTGGCTTAGAAGCAGCCACCCTTTAAAGAAAGCGTAATAGCTCACTAGTCGAGTCGGCCTGCGCGGAAGATGTAACGGGGCTCAAACCATACACCGAAGCTACGGGTATCACGCAAGTGATGCGGTAGAGGAGCGTTCTGTAAGCCTGTGAAGGTGAGTTGAGAAGCTTGCTGGAGGTATCAGAAGTGCGAATGCTGACATGAGTAACGACAATGGGTGTGAAAAACACCCACGCCGAAAGACCAAGGTTTCCTGCGCAACGTTAATCGACGCAGGGTTAGTCGGTCCCTAAGGCGAGGCTGAAAAGCGTAGTCGATGGAAAACAGGTTAATATTCCTGTACTTCTGGTTATTGCGATGGAGGGACGGAGAAGGCTAGGCCAGCTTGGCGTTGGTTGTCCAAGTTTAAGGTGGTAGGCTGAAATCTTAGGTAAATCCGGGGTTTCAAGGCCGAGAGCTGATGACGAGTTGCCTTTAGGCGACGAAGTGGTTGATGCCATGCTTCCAAGAAAAGCTTCTAAGCTTCAGATAACCAGGAACCGTACCCCAAACCGACACAGGTGGTTGGGTAGAGAATACCAAGGCGCTTGAGAGAACTCGGGTGAAGGAACTAGGCAAAATGGCACCGTAACTTCGGGAGAAGGTGCGCCGGTGAGGGTGAAGCACTTGCTGCGTAAGCCCACGCCGGTCGAAGATACCAGGCCGCTGCGACTGTTTATTAAAAACACAGCACTCTGCAAACACGAAAGTGGACGTATAGGGTGTGACGCCTGCCCGGTGCCGGAAGGTTAATTGATGGGGTTAGCTAACGCGAAGCTCTTGATCGAAGCCCCGGTAAACGGCGGCCGTAACTATAACGGTCCTAAGGTAGCGAAATTCCTTGTCGGGTAAGTTCCGACCTGCACGAATGGCGTAACGATGGCGGCGCTGTCTCCACCCGAGACTCAGTGAAATTGAAATCGCTGTGAAGATGCAGTGTATCCGCGGCTAGACGGAAAGACCCCGTGAACCTTTACTATAGCTTTGCACTGGACTTTGAATTTGCTTGTGTAGGATAGGTGGGAGGCTTTGAAGCGTGGACGCCAGTTCGCGTGGAGCCATCCTTGAAATACCACCCTGGCAACTTTGAGGTTCTAACTCAGGTCCGTTATCCGGATCGAGGACAGTGTATGGTGGGTAGTTTGACTGGGGCGGTCTCCTCCTAAAGAGTAACGGAGGAGTACGAAGGTGCGCTCAGACCGGTCGGAAATCGGTCGTAGAGTATAAAGGCAAAAGCGCGCTTGACTGCGAGACAGACACGTCGAGCAGGTACGAAAGTAGGTCTTAGTGATCCGGTGGTTCTGTATGGAAGGGCCATCGCTCAACGGATAAAAGGTACTCCGGGGATAACAGGCTGATACCGCCCAAGAGTTCATATCGACGGCGGTGTTTGGCACCTCGATGTCGGCTCATCACATCCTGGGGCTGAAGCCGGTCCCAAGGGTATGGCTGTTCGCCATTTAAAGTGGTACGCGAGCTGGGTTTAGAACGTCGTGAGACAGTTCGGTCCCTATCTGCCGTGGACGTTTGAGATTTGAGAGGGGCTGCTCCTAGTACGAGAGGACCGGAGTGGACGAACCTCTGGTGTTCCGGTTGTCACGCCAGTGGCATTGCCGGGTAGCTATGTTCGGGAAAGATAACCGCTGAAAGCATCTAAGCGGGAAACTTGCCTCAAGATGAGATCTCACTGGAACCTTGAGTTCCCTGAAGGGCCGTCGAAGACTACGACGTTGATAGGTTGGGTGTGTAAGCGCTGTGAGGCGTTGAGCTAACCAATACTAATTGCCCGTGAGGCTTGACCATATAACACCCAAGCAATCTGTAGACTCGAAAGAGACCAGATTGCGGTGTGTGAAGACGCAATGAACCGAAAGTTCGACGCTCACAAAACACCGACAGCTGTCACATACCCAATTTGCTGAAGCGAGACCATCCGGTCACGAGTCAGTACCCGAATTTCTTGACGACCATAGAGCGTTGGAACCACCTGATCCCATCCCGAACTCAGAAGTGAAACGATGCATCGCCGATGGTAGTGTGGGGTTTCCCCATGTGAGAGTAGGTCATCGTCAAGATTAAATTCCGAAACCCCAATTGCGAAAGCAGTTGGGGTTTTGTTTTGCCCGTTGAAAAGTTTTTACTCGCGACAGCGAACAAATTTGCACAGTTATTTTCGAATCAGAACACTAGAATAGCCCCACCTTTTTCGGAGCCAGAGCCTTTATGTCAGATCCGGTTGGCGCCCAAGGGCTGTCAGAATTACCGCTGGAAGACTTGGTGGCCTGTCATGAGTGCGACCTGCTGATGCGCAAGCCAACCCTTGCTCATGGCGAAAAAGCCCTCTGCCCACGTTGCGGTTACGAACTGTATGCCCATCGCCATAATGTGGTGCAGCGCAGCCTTGCCCTGGTGATTGCGGCATTGCTGTTGTATATCCCGGCAAACTTTTTACCCATCATGCAGCTCAATATCCTCGGGCAATCCTCGCAGGATACGGTATGGAGCGGCGTGCTCGGTCTGTTCAACACTGATATGCAGGGCGTTTCGATCGTCGTGTTTCTATGCAGCATGGCTATACCGCTGCTCAAGCTGCTCTGCCAGTTGTTCGTTTTACTCACAATTCGCTTCAATGTCGGCCGCAGCTATGGTCTGTTGCTCTACCGCATTTATCACCACCTCAAAGACTGGGGCATGCTTGAGGTCTACCTCATGGGCGTCCTTGTCGCGATCGTCAAACTGGCGGACATGGCGGCCATCACCGTCGGCCTCGGTCTGGCATGTTTCATCGGTTTGTTACTGGTTCAGGTCTGGCTTGAAGTGGTGATGTCGCCGCACCAGATCTGGCAGGCGTTATCAGGAGAAGATGCCCATGCGGGCGATTGATGCAGGCATTCTGATCTGTACCGAATGCCACGAACTGAACAGGCAGGATACCGACAGCGATGTGCAGACCTGCACCCGATGCGGTGCGCTGGTTCACGCCCGGCGGCCCAACAGTCTTGCGCGAACGTGGGCGCTGTTGATCACGGCCGCGATTATCTACATCCCGGCCAACGTGCTGCCGATCATGACCGTCAGCTCGCTTGGTCAGGGGGATCCGAGCACGATCATGTCCGGTGTCATCCAATTGGTGCAGCACGGCATGATTCCCATCGCCGCCGTGGTGTTCATCGCCAGTATCCTGGTGCCGACCTTCAAGCTGGTGGGCATCGCGCTGCTTCTGTTTTCCGTACAGCGCCGCCAGCCCTTGTCCGCACGTCAGCGGATCTGGATGTATCGCTTCATCGAGTTTATTGGCCGCTGGTCGATGCTCGATATTTTCGTGATCGCCATTCTGGTGGCGGTCGTCAACTTCGGCCGGCTTGCCAGTGTCGAAGCCAATCTTGGCGCCATCGCCTTCGCCAGTGTGGTGATTCTGACGATGCTCGCCGCTGTCACTTTCGATCCCCGACTGATTTGGGATAACACGGAGTCGGACGCCGACCATGACTGATTTGCCTGTAGCTAAAACCCGACCGGCTTCGAACTGGTCTGCCATCTGGGTGCTGCCCCTGATCGCCCTGATTATCGGCGGCTGGCTCGGCTGGCGTGCCTACAACGAAACCGGCATCGAGATTCAGGTGCGGTTTGAAAGTGGTGAAGGCATTCAGGCCAACAAGACCGAAGTGGTCTACAAAGGCATGCCGGTCGGCAAGGTGAAAACCCTCAAGCTCGATGATGAAGGCAACTCCAAAGGTGTCATCGCGACCATAGAGATGAACAAGGATGTCGATCAGTACCTGAAGACCAGCACCCGTTTCTGGCTGGTCAAGCCGAGCGTGACCCTGGCCGGGATCACCGGCCTGGAAACCCTGGTATCGGGTAACTACGTCGCCATCAGCCCCGGCGAAGGCGAGCCGACTCGCAAGTTCAAAGCCCTGGCCGAAGAGCCGCCGCTATCGGATTCGAAGCCCGGTCTGCACTTGACGATCAAGGCCGATCGTCTTGGTTCGTTGAATCGCGGCAGCCCGGTGTTCTACAAGCAGATCAAAGTCGGCCAGATCAAGAGTTACGTGCTGTCGGAAGATCAGAGCACGGTCGAGCTCAAGGTGTTCATCGAACCGACCTACGCCAAACTGGTGCGCAAACACACCCGTTTCTGGAACGCCAGCGGCATCAGCATAGACGCCAACCTGTCCGGCGTGAAAGTGCGCAGCGAATCCCTGGCCAGCATCGTCGCCGGCGGTATTGCCTTTGCCACCCCGGAGAACCGCAAGGACAGCCCGCCCACCGATCCAAGCCTGCCGTTCCGTCTCTACGAAGACTTCGATGCGGCCGCCGCCGGCATCCGCGTGAAGGTCAAACTCAGCGATTTCGAAGGCCTGCAAGCCGGGCGCACTCCGGTGATGTACAAGGGCATTCAGGTCGGTAACCTGAAAGCGCTGAAGATCGATCCGGATCTGTCCAGCGCGACCGCCGAACTGACCCTCGACCCGCTGGCCGAAGACTATCTGGTGACCGGCACGCAGTTCTGGGTGGTCAAACCATCGATCTCCCTGGCTGGCATCACCGGTCTGGAAGCGTTGGTAAAAGGTAACTACATCGCCGTACGCCCGGGCGACAAGGGTGGTGCGCCACAACGTGAATTCGAAGCCCGGCCAAAAGCGCCGCCGCTGGATCTGCGCGCACCCGGTCTGCATTTGGTGCTGTTCACCGACACCCTCGGCTCGATCGATGTCGGCAGTCCGATCCTCTACAAGCAGGTCAAGGTCGGTTCGGTGCAGAGCTATCAGTTCTCCAAGACCCGCAAACAACTGGTGATCGGCGTCCACATCGAGAAGGAATACGAAAACCTGGTCAACGCTTCGACCCGGTTCTGGAACGTCAGCGGCGTCACGCTGACCGGCGGTTTGACCGGTGGGATTCAGGTCAAGAGTGAATCGTTGCAGACCCTGATGGCCGGCGGCATCGCTTTCGAGACGCCGCAAGCCAAGGCCCCGCTACAAAAGCGCATCCCACGCTTCCGTTTGTTCGCCAACCATGATGAAGCGAATCAGAAAGGCGCCGTCGTCACCATCAAGGTCGATCGCGCGGACGGTTTGCGCAGTGGCACCCCGGTTCGCTTCAAAGGCCTGGACGTGGGCAAGATCGAAAGTGTCGACCTGACCGATGATCTGCAATCGGTAATCCTCACCGCGCGCATCACTGAAGTGCCGGAGAAGATTGCTCGAGTCGGCAGTCAGTTCTGGGTGGTCAAACCGGAGTTGGGTCTGATCAAGACCTCGAACCTGGAGACCCTGGTCACCGGCCAGTACATCGAAGTGCAACCTGCGGCGAAGAACCTCGGCCCGCAGAAGAACTTCGTGGCCCTGGCCAATCCGCCGGAAGTCACCAAGCAAGAGGCTGGCTTGAGTCTGGTATTGAGCGCTGCCCGTCGCGGTTCGCTGAAGCCGGGTGTGCCGGTCACCTACCGCGAAATCACCGTGGGCAAAGTCACCGGTTACGAACTGGGCCAGACAGCGGATCGCGTACTGGTGCACATCCTGATCGAACCGAAATACGCGCCACTGGTGCGCAGCGGCAGTCGCTTCTGGAACACCAGCGGCGTCGGTTTCGACATCGGCCTGTTCAAAGGCGTGACCGTACGCACCGAGTCTTTGGAGACAGTGATTCAGGGCGGTATCGCCTTCGCCACGCCGGACGGCGAGCAGATGGGCAACCCCGCGCGCGCCGAACAAACCTTCCCGCTCTTCGACAAGTTCGAAGACGAGTGGCTGAACTGGGCGCCGAAAATCCCTCTCGGCAAATAATCCAGAGCCCATGAAAAAGGGCCGCGATCCAATGGATCGCGGCCCTTTTTTGTGCCCGTCAGTTACGCATCAAACCGCATCCAGCTCCGGCTCGTCGGCCTGGACATTGATGGTGGCCTTCACCACATCGTGGCGACGGATGTACTTCCAGTCCGCCTCGTCGATGTAGATACCGGCCGGGCCGCTGCCGCCTTCCAGGTCGATGGCGACACTGGCGCAGACCTGCGGCTTCACGCTCGCCAGAATCGGCACGAAGCCCAGTTGCAGGCTGGTTTCCAGCAGCGCAGCCTGGTTCTTCTCGTCGATGTCCGCCGCCTCGTCGAGGTAGTACGGCAGGCGCACGCGACCGGCCAGGTCGCGGTCCATCAAGTGCAGCAACAGGTACATGTTGGTCAGCGCCTTGATGGTCATCGTGGTGCCGTTGGACGCTGCGCCATCGATGTCGGTGTGGATAACCGGCTGGCCGTTGACCTTGGTGATCTCGAACGCCAGTTCGAACAAGTCCTTGAGACCGAGCTGGTTGTGGTTCGCCGCCACCAGCCGCGCCAGGTATTCCTTGGCCTCTTCGTTCTTGTTGTCCTGTTCCGCACTTTGGCTCAGGTCGAACACCGACAGGGTTTCGCCTTCCTCGTACTGACCGGCGCTGTGGATGATCTGGTCGATGTGCTTGAGCGCTTCCTTGTTCGGCGCCAGCACGATACGGAAGCTCTGCAGGTTGGACACCTGACGCTTGTTGATCTCGCGGTTGAACAGCGCCAGTTGGTGCTCGAGGCTGTCGTAGTCGCTGCGGATGTTGCGCAGGGTCCGTGCGATATCGGTCACGGCTGCACGACGGGCCTTGCCCAGGGTCAGGGCTTCGTCGGTACGGTGCGCGTAAGCGTTGATCAGCAACGACAGACGGCGCTCCATGTCGTCTTCACTGTCGAACTTGGCTACGCCTTTGAGGCGCACTTGCGCGTACAGCGCTTCGATCTGGCCATCGGCGCGCAGCAGGCCTTGCCAGCTGTCCTGATAGTCGTTGAGCAGCGGCAGCAGGTTGTCCATCGAATCGTCGACCGGATCCATGAACGGCGTACCGAACGGCAGATCCGCCGGCAACAGCTGACGGCGACGCAGGGCATCGTCGAGGGTGCGTTGCTTGGCTTCCATGTCGGCAATCTGCCGGCCGACCAGTTGCAGCTTGGCCGACAGCTGCTGGACGCGCTCGGTGAACGCATCGCTGGAACGCTTGAGTTCGTCCTGCGCGGCTTCCATCTGCGCCAGTTGTTCGAGCTTGTCGCCTTCTTCGGCGCTCAGGGTCTGGGTGCGGCGGAAGTCTTCCAGCGCTTTCTGCGCATCCAGCACCTGCTGGTACAGCGCTTCGGTCTGGGTCTTGCTCGCGGCGCGGTCGGCGGCCACCGCTTGCTGGGTCTTGAGTTGCTTAAGCTCTTTTTCCAGACGCTCTTTCTGGTCGCGCAACGCGGCACGGTCGGCCAGCGCTTGCAGGGCCGGCGGCTCGATGTGCGAGATGTCGATCGACAGGCCCGGCACTTCGAAACGCTCGCCCTTGAAGCCGTCGAGGATCAGCTCGACCGATTTCACCCACTCGCCGTTCTCGTCGAGGGTGATGCCGTGTTCGCCCAGCGGCAGGCTGAACAGTGCGCTGTTGAACAGGCGCATCAGGCGCTCGACGTCCTGCTGCGAGAATTCTTCCCGCAGGCGGGCGTAGCTGTTGTTGTCGGCGTGATCGAGTTGCTGCTTCACCGACTTCAGGCGTTTTTCCAGATCGCGAAGACGTTCTTCGAGATCCTCGGCGCTGAACTGGCGGGACTGCGCCAGCGCACCGGCCAGTTCGTCGTGAGCGTCCTTGGCCGCCAGCAGTTGTTGCTCCAGCACTTTGACGTCATCGACCAAGGCAAAGCGGTTCTTCAGCACCGACAACTCGCCGAGCCAGCGCTGGATGCCGGAGATTTCCCGTTCCAGACGCATGAGTTCCTGAGTGCCACCGCGCTGGTCGTTTTGCAGATCGTCCTGCTCGCGACGGTAGTGCTCGGCCTGAATGGTCAGCTCTTCCTTGCGCGCCGTGGCGTAATCCGACCAGGTGCCGAGCAACGAGTCGAGCAGCGGCGACAGGCGATGCAGTTTGCCGCGCAGTACATCGCGCTGTTTCACGCCGTTGGCCAAGGCTTCGACCAGCGGGCCGGCAGCCACCAGCGAGTTGTAGTCCTGTTCCATGCGACGTACATCGCGGAAGGCTTCTTCGCACGCCGCAATGTAGTCGACGCTGCCGGAACGCAGGCTGTGTTCGAACGCATCGAGGAACAGCTGCTTGAGCTTGGCTGCGGTGATTTCGCGCATGTGCAGCAGGTTGATGAACAGCGCGCGGAAGGTCTTCAGGCTCTGCTCGCTGGTGGAGCGCAGCGGGATCAGCGTCAGATCCAGCGGGATCGACGTGTGACCGCCAACCAGCAAGCGACGCAGCTCATCAGGCTTGAGTTCGTAGGCTTTCAGGCCTTCTTTCTCAAGGTTGCTGAATAGCTCTTTCTGCCGCAGGCAAGTGTCGTTTTTCTGGTAGTGCGCCAGATCGAGCTTACCGGCGTAGGCAAAGAACTGGTGACCGAAACCACCGCCCGGGCCGCGACCGACCACGCCGATCACGTGCGGGCCATGAGGCAGGTTCACTTCGACGAGGATGTAGCTGGTGTCGGAGGCAAAGTAGAAACGCCGGGACTGCTCCAGGCTGTACTTGCCGAAACTCATGTCCGACATGCGCGCCAAAATCGGGAACTGCAAGGCGTTGATCGAGGCGGATTTGCCGAGGTTGTTCGCGCCGTAGACCGACAGCGGTTCTTCCAGCGGGAACAGGCCGAGGCTGTAACCGGCGGTGTTCAAAAGGGCAAAGCGGCGGATGCCGTAGCGTTCCTGGCTCATGCGTCGGACTCCTGTTCTTCGGCAATGGCGCGGGCCAGTGCGTCTTCTTCGCTCTCTTCCTCAAATTCGCTGAGATCGAGCGGGTCGTCGGTGGCGAGGAATTTCGCCTCGGCCTCTTCGTCGATCAGCACCGGTGCCGGCAGCGGCAGAACGCTGTGCACGCTGGCCGCCAGGTCGCGGTCCTGCTGGACCGACAGGCAGACGTCGAGGAAACGGTGCATCGGCGGCAGGAAACGGTACACGCCGTTTTCTTCGCTGGCGAAACCGAGCTGGGTCATGCGGCGCATGATTTTTTCTTCGAGTTCTTCGACGGTCTGCACTTCGGCCTGGATGAACAGGTCGCGGTACTTTTCCAGCAGCGATGGCAGTTCTTCACGGCCGAGGCTGCCACCGTCGAGCACGGCGATCGGGTCGCGGCCCTGATCGGCCAGATGTTCGACCAGGATGAAAGTGAACAGCGCCAGACGCTGGGCAGTCTTGTTCACCGCCGCTGCGGCCATGTCCGGGACGAAGTAGTAGAAACCACGGGTGTCGCAGACCAGTTCGAAGCCCAGTGCCTTGAACAGCGTGCGGTATTGGTCCTGGAAGTTCGACAGTTGTGCGTACAGCTCCGGGTCGCGGCGGCTGACGTGGTAACCCTTGAACAGCTCGCGGAAGATCGGCGCGAGTTGCGACAGTTCGGATAGATCAAGATGCATTGGGGATGCTCGCAGAATCCTCGGCGGCGGTGTCGGCGGCCGAGAGCAGGGCGAAGGAGCGCAGGCTGACCTGGTGCTCGTGAGTGTGATATTCGCGGCGTTCCAGACGCTCACGCTTGAAGCGTTTTTCCCGCGACAGGCGCGAGAACCAGTAAAGCAATTCGTCGGTCGCGCCGTCCGGCTCCTGCTCCAGCAGCCAGGTCATCAGGTCCGGCATCGGCAGGGATTCTTCGCAGCGGTCGACCATTTCGCGCACGGTGCGCGGTGCACGCGGAGCATCGCCGGTCTTCTGTGATTTGTGCGCCTTGGGGAAACGCGCCGGTTTCGGCTCGAAACGGGCCAGGGCGTAGACGTAGGCTTCAACCTGGCTGGCGCTGCCGAGGAAGGTGCTTTGCGGCCGGGTGAACAGCGGCATCGCCGCTTGCGGTACGGCGTCGATGCCTTTGCGGCGGATCGCGGCCAGCGCCAGCGCAGCGCCACGGGTCACGGCGTTGTGTCGGCGGGCTTCTTCACGTAGCGGCAACAGCAATTCCCGAGCGTGACGCAAGGTCAGCTGGGCGCTGGTCTGCATTTCGAGGATGCGCGCGTGGGTGCGCAGCAGCATGTCGTCATCGACCAGATGGCCGAGGCGCTGCTGTTCGCTGAGCATCTTCAGCAGCACGGTTTCGACCTTGCGCACGCCTTGCTCGAAGGCGCCGTCGGCGTTCACCAGATCGATCATCGGCTCGACATATTCGTCCCAGGTCGCCAGCACTTCGGCATAACGCTGACGCAGCGGGATCTGCCGGTCGCTGGTCTTGGCCCGTTCGGCCACGGCCACCAGCGCCTGTTCGTCGTTGTCGAGTTTCTTCAGAACGTCGCGCACGCGCATGTCGAGCAGACGCAACTGACGCGCCAGATCATTGCCGTCACGGACATCGAACGCGTCCTGGATATAACCGGCCAGACGCTCGAGGTGACGCAGATAGGCTTCGATTTCCAGGCACAGGCCCAGACGGTGTTCCCGGCGCAGATAGGCGAGGAAGTCGTGGATCTGTGCATTGAGCTCGAAACGGTTCGGGCTTTTCGCCACGGGAACCAGAATGTCGAGGCGGATCCACACGTCGAGCAGACTGGTGATGTCCTGCGGCGTGCTGTCCAGTTGTTGGGCGGCCAGTTGCGTGCGCAGTTCGTTGAGGCTCAGGGTGCCCTGGTCGAAGTGCTCGCACAGTGGCTCCAGAAGTGCCCAGTGTTCAGCGAGGGCGCGCAAGACGCGCTTGGGTTCGATCATCGGAATGGCCGGCTGGTTGGCGATTAAAAGCCGCGATTGTACTGCATCACGAAGGATGCGATTCACTCTCGGGACGGGCTGTCGCTTTTCTTTGCGTCAAGGTATCGATCAACAGCGGGCGATCTTGAGCGAAGGGCTGTAGAATCAGCGCACTTCAGTTATCCACAAGTGGCCGACCCTTGCTAATCGAGTCCCGCCGCCGCGCCTATTTGAACGCCATGCAGGTGGTCAACTGGCTGCCGCGCACCGAATTGCCCTTTGCCGCACCGTCGCGGCCCGAGCTGCTGGACATGCCCGAGCCCGAGATTGCCGCGCCGGTGATTCCGGCAACCCCGGCCGAAGCGCCGGAGCAGCCGGCCGCGCGTCCGGTCGAGCGGCCGAAGATCGAGGTTCCGCGACCTTCGCTGGCCAGCACCCGTACGGGCGCCAAACCGGTCGAAGAAGTCGACGACACACCCGTGGTGGCCAAGCCGGCGCCGGTACCGCCACCGCGTTTCGCCCTGCAATTGCTGCGCGCCGGACGTTGCCTGCTGCTGGTGGAGTTACCCACAGGCGAAGCCTTCCAGTCGCGCGATCCTGCTTATCTGTTGCTCAAGGACATGCTGCGTGCCGCCGGCCTGCCGGACGCGCCGCAGATTGTCGGTGAGCCGGTGCGCTGGCCATGGCTGAATCGCGGCACGATGGATCAGGGACCTGAAGCGGCCCGGGATTTCGTCCAGGGTTTCCTGTCGGTGCAGATGGAGGCGGCGCCGTGCGTCTGCCTGTGGCTGATCGGCCTGCCGGCGGTGCGCTTTGCCGGTGAGGCGGATGCCGAGGCGTTCAACCGTGAATTGCAAATCGAGGGTCTTGGCCTGGCGTGGGCCGTGCCGGGGCTGGAATTGTTGATGGAAGAGCCACAGCGCAAGGCCGCCGTGTGGCAAGCCATGCGTCGGCTGATGGCGCGCTGGAAAGAATCGAATGAGTGACGCTGTATCGTTTCGCCCGATGACCGAGGCGGATCTGGACGCTGTGTTGAAGATTGAATTCGCCGCGTACAGCCATCCATGGACTCGCGGGATTTTTCTCGACGGCCTGGGCAAGTACCAGATCTGGCTGATGTTCGAAGGCGAGCAACAGGTGGGACACGGAGTGGTGCAAATCATTCTGGACGAGGCGCATCTGCTCAATATCACGGTCAAGCCGGAAAACCAGGGGCGCGGGCTGGGGCTGACCCTGCTCGAATACCTGATGTCACGCGCCTACGCCGCCAATGCCCGGGAATGTTTCCTGGAAGTGCGCGACAGCAACACCTCGGCGTTTCGCCTGTACGAACGTTATGGCTTCAACGAGATCGGCCGGCGCCGGGATTACTACCCGGCGGTCGGCGGGCGTGAAGATGCCGTGGTCATGGCTTGCACGCTCGTCGACTGATCGCGGCAGGAGTCCTCAGCGCTTGCGATCCAGCGGATCGCGGCGCGCCAGTTCCGCTTCATCCAGCCCATTGCCGCCGCCGATGTCGTCCTCGTCGACCACGCTCAGATCCCAATCGGCCTGATTGCCTTCTCCGAGTTCCTGGGCATCCCGGGCACCGTCCTCATGGATCAGGGTTTCCGGGCTGAGGTCGTCGTCGGTGGGCTCGTGATCGGCGGTCGATGCCCCGGTCAAACCGGCTTCGCGCACGCGCTCGCGTGGCATAAGCTGCTCGCGCTCGCGTTCGGGCAGTTCATCGCCGATCTTCGCACTGGGCTGTTCGTCGTCGAAGTCCAGCTCGTGCACCGAACCCATGCGGTCTTCGTTGTCATCGATGGGCTCCGGTTGCACCGCATCATATGGACGTCGTGAATCAGTCATGGCAAATCCTCATACTGTGGGCCTTACTGAGGTGGACTCACCGGGCGCACGAGAATTCAAAGCAAATCACCCGCGATTCCTGCGTGACCCCGACGGGCGGTCGACTGTCCTACCAGCGCATCTTTCTTGAGGCCTTACAGCATGCATGACTTACAAGACCTGATTGATAACAACGAGCGTTGGGCTGACGCGATCACCAAGGAAGACCCGGATTTCTTCGCCAAGCTGGCCCGTCAGCAGACGCCTGAATATCTGTGGATCGGCTGCTCCGACGCACGGGTGCCGGCCAACGAAATCGTCGGCATGCTGCCGGGCGATCTGTTCGTTCACCGCAACGTCGCCAACGTGGTGCTGCACACCGACCTCAACTGCCTGTCGGTGATCCAGTACGCGGTGGACGTGCTCAAGGTCAAACACATCCTGGTGACCGGGCACTACGGCTGCGGCGGCGTGCGGGCTTCGATGCAGGATCGCCAGTTCGGCCTGATCGATGGCTGGCTGCGTTCGATCCGCGACCTGTACTACGAAAAACGCGAAGAACTGGCCAAGCTGCCGACCGAAGAAGAACAGGTCGACCGTCTGTGCGAACTCAACGTGATCCAGCAAGTGGCTAACGTCGCCCACACCAGCATCATCCAGAACGCCTGGCATCGCGGGCAGAGCCTGTCGATCCACGGCTGCATCTACGGCATCAAGGATGGTCGCTGGAAAAGTCTGAACACCACGATCAGCGGTTTCGAGCAATTGCCGCCGCAGTACCGTTTGCGTCCGGTCGGCGCGCCTTGATCGGTCGTTCAGCGTAAACCTTGCCGACGCCGCCAGTTCAGCAAATAGCGCTGGCCTTCACGATTGGGTGTTTCGTCGTAACCGGTGATCCACCCACGGCAGTTCGAGGACCCGCAACCACAGGCAAACTGCCGCAGCAGTTTGTCTTCGGTGGCGGTGTAATCGATGGTCAGCCTTTCACCCTCCACAATATCGCGCAGGGCCCACACCCATAACTCGCTCATGTCGAGAAAGGTGTTCGGGTCGCAGCAATGCTCGAATGCGCCACAAAAACGCGGGTCGTACAGATGGATGCCGGCCAGCAGTTGCCTTGTCTGCCGGCAGCGATAGGGCAGCAGTTGGCCCGAAAACCGGCATATTCGAGTGATACGCAGAAATTCTCGGCACGCTACCACAGCGATGGCCAAGCCCTCGGGATCGTGAACAATCTCGAAATCCTGCTTCGACGGAAATCCCAGGCGGACGGGGAGTCCGGCAAAAGGATAAATGCCCTCTGTATCGCGTGCCGGTTTACCCGATAATGCGTAAGTGTTCATAACGCTCCCTGTTGGCTCGGTGTCGCGACATCCCTCGGCTGACGTCCTGTCAGTCCTGCAACACAGTGATTGGATCCAAGATCTCCTAAATGATACTGGCGGTCTACTGTCAGATCTGACAGGCGAGATAGACGCTTTCCCGAGTCAGCCAAGGCTGACACGGGAAACGTTGGCGGTTTAGAGCGCGGGGGCCGGTGCGGAGGTGGTCGGCAGCGGACTATTGAGTTGTTGCAGCTGAGTCTTGATCGGCGCAGTGGCGCACTTGGCCGTGGCCTGTTCTGGGCTCAGGTTGCGGATCGAGGTGTAGAACAGTTCGCAGGTCTTGACCTTCTGCGTCACTTGCCAGGTCTGCGTGCAGCTGTTGAGCAGTGTTTTCGGGTCGGTACCCGGTTTGCTGCCCATCCCGGCCTGCCAGCAGGCGGCGCTCAAGTCCTGCCCCATCACCTTCAGACCCGCGGCATCGGCCTTGGCCTGGGCATCGTCGCCGGTGTAGCTCTCGGGATCGGCGGCATACCAGATGTAGCTCGGGTGGTTGGAGCCCAGCACCGGCACATTCACCCCCGCGCTCGGGCTGATGCTCGCCAGGCCCAGCACATTCACGGTTGCACCATATTGCTGCTTGAGCCAGTTGCGCACCGGCGCACCGAAGGCAACCATCGGCAGCGCGGCACCGCTGGCGTTCTGGCTGACCTGCTTGACCATGGTGGTCTGGTAATCCTTGAAGTAGTCGTACACGCCTTCCAGATCCTTGCCGGCGCTGGCGGGTGCGGCAATCGGGGCGATGTCGACGATGGTCTGGTAGGCCGGCGTCTGCTCGGCGGGGATGCCATTGTCGGTCAGCAGCGCGGCCCAGCGGTCGGTGGTGTTCGAGCGCAGGTAATCCTGGGCCTGGGTCAGTGAGTAATCCGGCGGGAAGTGCAGCAGCTCGACACTCTTGCGGTTTTCCAGGGCCATGCCCAGTGGCAGGAACAGGTACCAGCTGTACGCCCATTTGCCGTCGGCGTTGAGCTTGCTGGCGCCGGTGTAGGCCAGATCGCCGGCGTCCAGCAGCGCGGTCAGCGGTTTGTCGTAGCCCTGTGGTACACCGCTGATTTCGGCATAGAGCTGATCGTTGTCGTTTTTCACCAGCACCTTGGCGTTGGTGTAGCCGTCACGCTGCACGCTCTGGCTCAGGTAATGGGCGACGGTCTGCTCCAGCGTCCAGTTGCGAAAGCAGATCACGCTGCAATTGTTGGGGTAGGCGAAGAGGCGGGTGACGCGTTCGGTGCTGCCCAGTTTCAGGTCGACATCGGCGTGGGCCGCAGCGCTCAGCGTGAGCGCCGCGAGGGTGAGGCCTGCAAGTTTCAACATGCTCAGATCCTTTTCAGCGAGGGTAAAACCTTGGTGGAGGGGCAATCCGGCCCGCATCAAGCCTAGCCGGGGAACAGATGTTTCAGCGAATAACCAAGCTGACTCGCAAGAATCACGCCGGTCATGACCACCAGAAACAGCAATTGCAACGGGCTGAAATGCGCCCAGTGCAGCGCGGTCAGCCATGGGTGCTTGTCGCTGAACTCCGGGTCGAGCGTGCCGATGCGCCGCTTGTGCCAGAGCCCGATCACGATTACGCCGATGTAGGTGAAGGCTCCCAAGGCACCGAGCATGACCGAGAACAGCAGGATCATGACGGCTTGCGGCACGCCATGGCGCAGCACGAGCCAGCGGGTGTCAGGATTCCATCGGCGTGGAATGACTCTTTCGGTCAACCACAGGTCCTGAACGATCAAATGGGCGCTGATCAGAAACCAATAACTCAGGCCGATCCGGAAAAACCACACAGGAACGCAGGCGAAGGCCAGGGGAATGACGATGCTCATCGCCGTGGTTTTGTGCTCGGCGGGCAGATAGAACAGCCACAGTGCTAACGCTATCGCGGCCCAAGACCGCAACCAGGTTTCGGCGGCGATGTAGCGCGGCAGAAACCGTCGCCAGTAGAAAACGTCGGCATAGGGCAAGCGGGCAAGCAGGTCGGGGAAGCGCCACTTGAGGGTTTCCGACAACTGTTGGCAGGCCTGCCAGTCCGCCGGAATGAAGCGGTCGGTCAGGTCTTTGTGTTGCCGCGGCTTCATCGGGCTGATCAGCATGCGCGCGGCCAGCGCATCGGGCGACCCGTTGCGCTGATCTTCGGCCCGGGAGCAAAGAGTGTCGTAGAGGCTTTCCTGGTTGCAGCGCTCGATCAGCGCCTGCCAGAGCCAGTCCGGTTGCGGATGAATGCCCTTGGTGTCGTCCCAGCCAAATAATTGGGAGATACGGTCGAACAGCGGAACGCTCCACTCTCTGTCCTGCAGCAGTTGCAGAATGATCTGCTGCCAGTGTTCCCGACGGTCGAACACCTGGAGCCAGGGTTGGGCCGTGTAAGTCTTGAGCAGCGCGAGAAATTCGCGCTCGTTTTGCGAGGCGAGGAGGGTTTCCAGCGATTGCCGGTAATCCGTCAGCAACTCGTTGGCGAGAATGCTGCGCTGCCCGTCGCCGATAACGATTTCCTGCCAGGGGCCCAGCCAACCGAGGTGCTGCACCGCCCAGCGGGCAATCGATAGGCGCAGGGCGGGCTGATCGAAGCACAACGTCAGCAACAATGTCTGGAACGCCTGCGCACAATCCTGCTGGCGCGCTTGCTCCCAGCGCTCGTCCAGGTTGGCTTCCGAGAGGCCGTTCAGCAATTGCGATGCGGCTTCAATGGCCGGGTCGGCAGTCGGCTGCTCGGGTTCCAGGTTAAGAGGCTCCGGATTCAGGGGCTGTACCCGCAAGATCGGCGACTCGAGCGGTGCTTCGGGCGCGGCCGGGGTCACCGGTTCGAATAGCGCCGCAGGGTAATCCCACGCATCGGTCCCTGTCTTCTGCAGCGGCTGGGCCATGGACTGCTCCTGTGCCGCCAGCGCGGCGATACCCGGAGCAAGCATGACGTCGCCGTGCTCGTCGGTCTCCTCGTTTTCAAGGCGCCACTGGGCAATCGACAGAGCACGCTCATAGGCCTCGCGCAGGCGCTGGAAGCCTGCGGCATCCTCATCGGGCCGGAAGACTTTCAGCAGACGCGCATAGCTGCGCTTGATATCGCGCAGCCCGGCGTCTTCGGGCAGTTGCAGGACGGACCAGCATTCCATGTCGTGCTTCCTTACTGCCAGGGGCTGCGGTCGAGGGCGCTCAACTGCTTGCTCAGTTCGGTGCGGGTCTCACGGATCTGCCGCTCGTCCTGAGAGTCCAGGGCGTGCTGGAATTGCTTGGCCCAGTGGCCGATCTGATCACGCAGGTCGCCCAGGCTTTCCTGATACAGACGTTCCAGCCGCGCACTGAGCAGGGTGTTCACCTGTTGCTCGCGCGGATGGATCTTCAATTGCGCCAGAGCTTGCAGACGCTGCTGGATTTCCTCGGGCGTCAGCACGCCGGGGTTGTTCTCGATGACCAGCGAATGCTGCTGACCGGTCAGGGGGATGCTGACCTGGGCCTCCAGCAAACCGTTGTTGTCGTAGGTGAAACGCACATCCAGCTCGACTTCGCCGGCCTTGCGCTTGGGCACCTTGATGTCCAGTTGGCCGAGCGCCACGTTGTCTTTGACCAGGCGGCTTTCGCCCTGAAAGATTTTCACGACGACCTGTTCCTGGTTGTCGTGAAGGGTCTGCACGGTTTTCACCCGGCTGACCGGAACGATGCTGTTGCGTTCGATGATCGGCAGGTAATGACCGCTCTCATACTGGCGACCGACCTGGGTGGAGGTCTCGATCCCCAGGGTGTAGGAGCAGACATCCGTAAGAACCACTTCTTCCAGCGCGGCCGAACGGGCCTTGAGTGCCGCTTGAATCGCTGCGCCCTGGGCTACTACCTGATCCGGATCGAGGCTGATCGACGGGAAACGGCCGAACAGCCCGGCAGCCAGTTTGCGCACCAGCGGCATGCGGGTCGTGCCGCCGACCAGCAGGATTTCGTCGAGGTCGCTGACGCGGATGCGTGCGTCGCGCAGGGCCCGTTCGATCGGCGCGCGCAGGCGTTCGAGCAGCGGCATGTACAGCGTCGCCATTTGCGCCTGGGTGATGGTCTGGGTCCATTGCTTTTCGCCGACCTGCAATCTGAATTCGGCGCTGGCGTCCTGGCCCAATGCGCGGCGTACACGCTCGGCTTCGCGGCGCAGCGGCTGGAGGATGCTGGAGCGCTCGGGGAAGTCCGACACGTTGCGATGCTGATCGATAAAGTGCTCAAGCAGTACGTTGTCGAAATCCTCGCCGCCGAGGAAGTTGTCACCGGCGCTGGCGCGCACTTCCATGACGCCTTCGAAGAGTTCGAGAATCGACACGTCGAACGTACCGCCGCCCAGGTCGAACACCAGGAACGAGGTTTCCTTGTCCCGCTGGTGCAGGCCGTAGGCGAGTGCGGCGGCGGTGGGTTCGTTGATCAGCTTTTCGACTTTCAGGCCCGCCAGCTCACCGGCGATGCGCGTGGCCTTGCGCTGGGCGTCGCTGAAGTAGGCCGGAACGCTGATCACGGCTTCCGTGACGGTCTGGCCGTAGGTGCGCTCGACGTCTTCTTTCAGGCTCTTGAGCACCAGCGCCGACAGCTCTTCCGGGCGGAATTTTTTATCCCCGAGGTAAACCTCCGTGGCGCTGCCCATGTGTCGCTTGAACAGCGAAACCGTCAGGCGCGGATGAGTGTGCAGACGCTCACGGGCGGCTTGTCCGACCAGAATCCGGCCCTGATCGTCCAACCCCACCACGCTGGGTGTCAGGAACTGCCCCAGGGCGTTGGGCACCAATTCAGTGGCGTCGCCGCGCCATACGGCAACAAGGCTGTTGGTGGTTCCCAGGTCAATCCCGACGATCATTGCAACGAACTCCCTTTGCGCTCAGACAAAAAATGAAACAGATATTGGCGCGCAAGAATATTACCGAGGCAGTGGCGCGGTAAAGAAAGATGATGGCGCTGAGCCATTATTTGCGACAGGCAACCGCAGAAGGGATCGTTCGGGGCGTTTTTGTGGAGGAGAAAGACAGGGCGCCGGAGCCGGCACCCTGTCGTCATCGTTTACGGCATCACGGGCGGTAGATAGGAAAGCGTCGTGCCCAGCGCCCACAGCAGCACCAGCACCAGCGGCGTGTGCACCAGCAATTGCACGAACGAGAAGCCGATCAGATCCCGCGCCTTGAGCCCCAGCACGCCCAGCAGCGGCAGCATGTAGAACGGGTTGATCAGGTTCGGCAGGGCTTCGGCGGCGTTGTAGATCTGCACCGCCCAGCCGAGGTGATAGTTCAGATCGTTGGCCACCTGCATCACGTACGGCGCCTCGATGATCCACTTGCCGCCGCCGGACGGAATGAAAAAGCCGAGAATCGCCGAGTACACGCCCATCAGCAGTGCATAGGTGTCGTGGGAGGCAATGCTGACGAAGAAGGTCGAGATGTGATGGGCCAGAGTCTGGGCGTCAGTGCCCTTGACCGTGGTCATCAGCGCCGCAATCGAGCCGTACAGCGGGAACTGGATCAGCACACCGGTGGTGGTCGGAACGGCGCGGGACACCGCGTCGAGGAAACTGCGCGGGCGCCAGTGCAGCAACGCGCCGAGCATGATGAACAGGAAGTTGTAGGTGTTGAGCCCGGAAATCGCGGTGATCGCCGGTTTGGTCGAGAACTCGTGGAACAGCCATCCGGCCGCCAGCAGCACCAACAGGATGATCAGCAGCGGGCTGTGTTCCAGCCATTCGCCGGGGCGAGTACGAGGTTGCAGCGGCGGCAGGTTGAAGGCCGGGTCGATGCCGCAGGCCTTGGCGTCACGCGCCGAGTTCGGGCCGGGTGCGGTGGCGTAGGCGATGATGATCGAAATCACGATCAGCGCCAGCAGCATGACTCCCGACTGCCAGAGGAAAATCGTCTGGGTGAACGGAATCACCCCGGTGATCGACAGGATCGACGGCGGCAGGCTGGCCGGGTTGGCCTGCAACTGCGCGGCGGACGACGACAGGCCCAGCGCCCACACGGCGCCGAGGCCAAGGTAGGCGGCGGCACCAGCGGCGCGATAGTCCATTTTCAGATCGGTGCGGCGGGCGAGGGCGCGGACCAGCAGACCGCCGAACACCAGCGACAGGCCCCAGTTGAGCAAGGACGCGACCATCGAGATCAGCGCGACCCACGCCACGGCGGAGCGGCCGTTCTTCGGGATCCGCGCCAGGCGATCGATCAGCTTCACGGCGGGCGGCGAACTGGCCACCACGTAACCGCCGATCACCACAAAGGCCATCTGCATGGTGAACGGGATCAGGCTCCAGAATCCGTCCCCGAAGGCCATGGCGGCGTCGGTGGGTTTGGCGCCCATGGCCAGGGTCGCCAGGGCGACGATGATCACCGCCAGTGCGGCGAACACCCAGGAGTCGGGAAACCAGCGTTCGGCGAAACTTGAACAGCGCAAGGCAAAGCGCGCAGAGCGGCTATCTTCGATATCAACGGCCACGGGAGTACCTCGGATTTTTATGTTTATTGTGGTCTTCGGGGCTTGGCCGGCCCGTCTGGACAGGTGCCAACAGTAAATCAACCGGCGGATTTTTGTGACCGTGTTTTGCTGAATCAGACTATGGTCTAACGGGTTGTCCGGCGGCCCGTTTGCGTAGACCATGGGCGCCTTGGTTTTTTGCCTGCCAGAGTTCTTTGCCATGACTGCCCATTCCACTGCCCGACCGGCGCCGTTCAGCCGTTCCGACTACAAGACCCTCGGCCTTGCGGCCCTGGGCGGGGCGCTGGAGATCTACGATTTCATCATTTTCGTGTTCTTCGCCCTGACCCTCAGCCAGCTGTTCTTCCCGCCGGAAATGCCCGAGTGGCTGCGTCTGCTGCAAAGTTTCGGGATCTTCGTGACCGGCTATCTGGCGCGCCCGCTGGGCGGGATCCTGATGGCGCATTTCGCCGACCGGCTGGGGCGCAAGAAGGTTTTCAGCCTGAGCATCCTGATGATGGCGCTGCCGTGCCTGCTGATCGGGATCATGCCGACCTACGCGCAGATCGGCTATTTCGCACCGCTGTTGCTGCTGGCGCTGCGCATCCTGCAAGGCGCGGCGGTGGGCGGTGAAGTGCCGAGCGCCTGGGTGTTTGTGGCCGAGCACGCGCCGGCCGGCCATCGCGGTTATGCGTTGGGCTTTCTGCAGGCCGGTTTGACCTTCGGTTATTTGATCGGCGCACTGACTGCGACCTTCCTGGCGCAAGTGTTCACCCCCGCCGAAGTGCTGGATTACGCCTGGCGTTATCCGTTCCTGCTCGGCGGCGTGTTCGGTGTGATCGGCGTCTGGTTGCGCCGCTGGCTGAGCGAAACCCCGGTGTTCATGGCCATGGAGGCGCAGCGCGAGGCGCGGGTCGAACTGCCGCTGCGCACCGTGCTGCGCGATCATCGCCTGGCCATGTTGCCGGCGATGCTTCTGACCTGCGTGCTGACCTCGGCAGTGGTGGTGTTCGTGGTCATCACCCCGACCATGATGCAAAAAACCTTCGGCATGACTGCCGGCCACACCTTTGCGCTCAGCGCATTGGGCATCGTCTTCCTGAACATCGGCTGTGTGATTGCCGGCCGGCTGGTCGATCGCATCGGTGCCTGGCGCACGGTCATGCTCTACAGTCTGTTGCTGCCACTGGGGATCGGCCTGCTTTACACCTGCCTGATCAGCGGCGGTGACTGGGTCGGTCTGGCTTACGCCATCGCCGGCTTGTGCTGTGGCGTGGTCGGGGCGGTGCCGTCGGTGATGGTCAGCCTGTTCCCGGCGCGGATCCGTGTTTCCGGAATCTCCTTCACCTACAACATTGCCTACGCCGCCTGGGCCAGTGTCACACCGTTGCTGCTGATCGGTCTGATGCCGTGGAGTCCGTGGATCTGCGTGATGTTCTGCGCGGTGATGGGAGCGGTGGGGGTCGCCAGTGCGGCGTATTTTGGCTCGCGAATGCTACGCGCGGAGCAGTGTGCCGTGGCCGGCGCCGCCTGAATTGTTGAGGCTTAACTATTTTTGTAGGACACGCCTCAAACGCTCTTCAGAAAAGCCCTCCAAGGCCGATGGTTAGGCTGTGTGTCCGCTCTCCATCCAGTCCATCGGTGCTTTCCCCATGTTCAACAAACGCCTGAAGCAAGAGCTGGCGGCTCTTCGTGAAGAACTCTCCAGCCTTCTGCAAGTGAAGGAGAGCCTGGAAAGCGAGATGCTGGTGCTTACCCTTGAGCCCGACGGACGGATTCAGTCGGTCAACCAGAACTTCCTCAATGAAATGCTCTACAAGAGCCACGACCTGATCGGCCGTGCCATCGAAGACATCGTGCCGTCCCATGTGAAGTCCGATGAGTTTCATCACCGCTTCAAGGCCGCTTTGACCCGTGGCGAGCATTTCGCCGGCGCTGTGCGCCTTTCCCGCGGTAACGGCGAAGAGGCGTGGTTGCGTTCGATCGTGCAGCCGATTCGCTCTTCGGATGGCCGGATCAAGCACTTCTCGATTTTCTCCAGCGACCTGACCCGCACCATCGAGGCCTCCCGCGAACACGAAAACCTGATCGGCGCGCTGGTGCGTTCGACCGCCGTGATCGAGTTCGACCTCAGCGGAAACGTGCTGAGCGCCAACGAACGGTTCCTGCAAGGCATGGGTTACAGCCTGGCGCAGATCAAGGGCAAACATCACCGCCAGTTCTGCGAGCCGGAGGAGTACAACAGCGCCGAGTACCAGAACTTCTGGCGTCGCCTGAATAACGGCGAATTCGTTGCCGGCCGTTTCAAACGGGTCGACAGCCATGGTCGCGTTGTCTGGCTGGAGGCGTCCTACAACCCGGTGCTCGACGCCAACGAAAAACTCTACAAAGTGGTGAAGTTCGCTACGGTGATCACCGATCAGGTCAATCAGGAACAGGCCGTCGCCGACGCCGCCAATATCGCCTACAGCACGTCCCTGCAGACCGACAGCACGGCCCAGCGCGGCACCCGTGTGGTGACTGAAGCGGTCAATGTGATGCGTGATCTGTCCAGGCACATGCAGACCGCCGGCGAAGGCATCGAGGCGCTGAACGAGCAATCCCAGGTGATCGGCACCATCGTCAAGACCATCAGCGGCATCGCCGAGCAGACCAACCTGCTGGCGCTCAACGCTGCCATTGAAGCCGCTCGTGCCGGTGAGCAGGGCCGAGGCTTTGCGGTGGTGGCCGACGAAGTGCGGCAACTGGCCTCGCGCACCAGTCAGGCGACCGAGGAAATCGTCGACGTGGTGCGCCAGAACCAGGACATGGCGCGCAACGCCGTGGCCCTGATGACCGACGGCAAGCAACAGGCCGAACAAGGGCTGGCGCTGGCGGCCGAGGCCGGTACGGTGATCGTCGAGATCCAGGACGGCGCGCAGAAAGTGGTGAACGCGGTCGGCCAGTTTGCCAATCAGTTATCCAGCTGATGCGAGGCGAAGGGATTGTCCATGGCAATCCCTTCGCGGTTTTTATCCCGCTACAATCGGCTCTTTTTCCCGGAGCAGATCCCATGAGCGAGTCCTTCCGTCGCCCGGTTCCCCTGAACAAAGCCTACCGCCTGCTCAATCACGGGCCGACCGTGCTGGTCAGCGCCGCCCATGCCGGGCAGCGCAACATCATGGCCGCGGCGTGGGCCATGCCGCTGGATTTCGAACCGCCGAAAGTCGCGGTGGTCCTCGACAAATCCACCTGGACCCGGCAACTGCTCGAGGCCTCGGGCACTTTTGTTCTCAACGTTCCCTGTGTGAATCAGGCGGACATCGCGCAGACCGTCGGCTCGACATCGGGCCTGGAAATCAATCGCGATCAAGGTCAGGACAAGTTCCAGGCTTATGGCCTGCCGACCTTCGCTGCTGAGCAGGTTGATGCTCCGATGCTGGACGGTTGCGTGGCCTGGCTCGAATGCCGGTTGCTGCCTGAGCCGCGCAATCACGAACAGTACGATCTGTTTCTGGCCGAGGTGATTGCGGCGCAGGCTGATTCGCGGGTGTTCAGCGATGGACGCTGGCACTTCGAGGGGCATGACGGCTTGCGCACTCTGCACCATGTGGCCGGCGGGCATTTCCTGACAATTGGCGATTCGGTGGATGGCAAGATGCTCGAGGTTTGAGCGCCGCTGAATGACAAGTCATGGCCGGATGTTGCAATACAAAAAAGGCTTACCTCTCGGTAAGCCTTTTTCAGTTGGAGGGTGGGGGAATTCAGGGTAGGCAATACATGTTGAGGTGCCTGCATGGCTGTTTTTTATCAGACCGATTTCATGGGTTTGATCAAACTCTCTGCCGGAATACCGAACAACTCGTGAAGTTTCCAGATCATGGGAAGCGTCAGCGCGCGTTTGCCATTCAGAACCTCATAAACGCGGTTTGTCCGGCCAATTGCAGGAGCGAGATCGGCTGCTGACAGCCCGGACTGCTCCATCCGAAACCTTATGGCGTCAATCGGGTTGGGCAGGTCGAGTGGGAAGTGCCGGGCCTCATAGGCTTCGATAAGGGTGATCATGATGTCGAAGTAATCACCTTCAGGCGTGCCGGGCTCTGGCTCATTCTCGAAAAAAACGGACACGTCTTTGAGTGCCGCACGGTAGTCTTCTTCGGTGTGAATCGGACGTATGTTCATGGGTTACTCCATTTCGACGGTATCAGCGTCGATTGCGTCGTACTGTTTGTGAGAACTCTGCAGCACTCTATCCCGGACAGCATTTTTCCGGTGTAGGAAAAGGCAGCGTGAATTAGCCGAATTGGATTTATGGACATACAAAAAAGGCTTACCTCTCGGTAAGCCTTTTTCAGTTGGCAGCGTTGATTCAATCCCCCAACGCTACTCCTTCGCGCCGAGGATCTGCCCCACCTGACAGCGTTGACTTCCCCTGAGCATCCTTGACCCGCACGATGGCCTGAGTGCCGCTGGTCATGTCGATTTCATTGACGGTGTGGCCCTTGTCCTTGAGCGCCTGGATCAGCGTCGGGCTGAACTGGCCTTGTTCCAGTTCCGTCGGGCCGTTGCGGCTGCCGAAGTTGGGCAGGCTGATGGCGCTTTGTGGGTCGAGGTTCCAGTCGAGCAGGCCGACGGTGGTTTTGGCCACGTACTCGATGATCTGCGAGCCGCCGGGAGAGCCAACGGTGGCGACGAACTCGCCACTGTTGCGGTCGAAGATCAGGGTCGGCGCCATCGATGAGCGTGGGCGTTTGCTCGGCTCCACTCGGTTGGCGACTTTCTGTCCGTTCTCTTCGGGGATGAACGAGAAGTCGGTCATCTGGTTGTTGAGCAAGAAGCCCTGAACCATCAGGTGCGAGCCGAATGCCGCTTCGATGGTGGTGGTCATCGATACCGCGCCACCGAAGTCATCCACGGCCACCACTTGCGAGGTGGAAATGCGCAGCGGCGAGCGATCCGGCGCGTAGGCAACCTGCACGCCCGGCGGTGTGCCGGGTTTGGCGCTGCCCAGGCTGCGTTCGCCGATCAGGCTGGCGCGGCTGGCCAGGTAACCCGGATCGACCAGGCCCTTGACCGGTACAGGCACGAAGTCGTTATCGGCTACGTATTGCGCGCGGTCGGTGTAGGCCAGGCGCTCGGCTTCGGCGATCAGGTGCACGGCTTGCGGTGCCGGTTCGATGCCGGCGGGTTTATCGGTCTTCACAGGCTTGAGCGGCGTCAGGGACAGGCGCGGATCGCGGGTTTCCAGCGCCTGCAAGGTGCCGAGGATTTGCGCCACCGCAATCCCGCCCGATGATGGCGGCGGCATTCCGCACACCTGCCAGCGCTTGTAGTCGGTGCACAGAGGCGCGCGTTCCTTGGCCTGATAGTGCTGAAGGTCGTTCAGCGACAGGCTGCCGGGGTTGGCGTGGCCCTGAACCTTGGCCACGATCTCTTCGGCGATCGGGCCTTTGTACAGTGCGTCCGCACCTTCGTTGGCGATGCGTTTGAGAACGGCGGCCAGCGCCGGGTTTTGCAGTCGCGTGCCGACGGCTTTGACGCTGCCATCGCTGTTCAGAAAATACCTGGCCATGTCCGGCGAGCGGCGAATCACCGGGTCGGACTCCAGCAGCGAATGCAGGCGCGGGGAGATCGCAAAACCCTGCTCGGCCAGTTTGATCGCCGGCTCGAACAATGTTGCCCACGGCAAGCGGCCGTGCTTTTTGTGCGCCAGCTCCAATGCACGCATCACACCCGGCGTGCCGACGGAGCGTCCACCGATCTGCGCCTGCGGGAACGGCATCGGTTTGCCGTCGGCCTGCAGAAACAGCTTCTCGGTCGCACCCGCCGGTGCGGTTTCGCGACCGTCGTAGGTGCGCACCTGTTTGCCATCCCACAGCACGATCATCGCGCCGCCACCGATGCCGGAGGATTGCGGTTCGACCAGGGTCAACACGGCTTGCATCGCGATTGCGGCATCGATGGCGGAACCACCCTGACGCAACATCTCGCGACCTGCTTCGGCGGCCAGCGGATTGGCAGCCGCGGCCATGTGTTTTTCAGCGTGGCTGGCTTGCAGGCCGGTGCGGTAACCGGAGGCGGCTTCCGGCGCCAGCGGCAGGGTCGAGGAGGGCGGTGCGTTGCAGGCCGTGAGGGCAATGGCACTGACGATCAGTGTCAGGGCGGGCAGGCGAAAGCGGTTCAGGGGCAGGGCTGGAAACACGCGGGGCTCTCCGTCCGTGGGATAAAGGTCTGACGGACTGTATCGGCCGACCGTGTACGACGCAAACCGCAGGCACCTTTGTCCTTCATGCCTTGGCGGATTTTCTGTAGGGTCAGGGGCAAACGTGAAGCCAGAACAATCAACAAGAGGCCGCCATGCACAACGAGTTTCCGACCCAGCCCAGCTATCGCGAACAGCGCGAGCGCTTTCTTGCCGCCGCGAAGGTGGCGGGTGCCACGCTCTCTTCGTACGCGCATCCGCTCAATGGGCCGTTTGGCGAGTCTTTGAGTACCGATGTGGCGGTGCTGGGTGATCCAGCGGCCAAACGGCGCCTGGTGGCGCTCAGCGGCACCCACGGGGTTGAGGGTTATTACGGTTCGGAGTGCCAGATCGACTGGATGAAGCATTTCACGCCGGACTCGCTGCCGAAGGATGTCGCGGTGGTGATGATTCACCTGATCAACCCGTGGGGCACGGCGTGGCTGCGGCGGGTCAATGAAGACAATATTGACCTCAACCGCAATCACCTGGATTTCAACCGACCGCTTCCGGACAACCGCGCTTACGCGGCGCTCCATGAAATCTACGCCTGCACCGATTTGAACGGCCCCGAGCGACAAAAGGCTGATGCCTTGCTCGATGCGCAAATTGCCGAGCGCGGCTGGCCGGCGGTGATGTCGATTGTCGAGGGCGGTCAGCACAGTCATCCCGACGGATTGTTCTTTGGCGGACTCGCACCAAGCTGGTCGAATCGCACGCTGCATTCAATCATCGAGAGTCATCTGGCCGGTGCTGAAACCGTGATGTGTTTCGACCTGCACACCGGCGCCGGTGAGTACGGGCATCCGATGCTGCTGACGATTACCCAAGCGCCGTATCCAGCACTGGCCCAGGCGCAATCGATTTACGGCCCGTGGCTCTACACGCTGCACACCGGCGCCGAAACCCTGAGCGAAACCGGTGTTGCGGCAACCGCTACCGGTTATACCTCGCAGGCTTTGCTCAACGCGTTGCCGAATGTGCAACTGATGCCGTTCGTGATCGAGTGCGGGACTTATCCGGGGCCGGACGTGCATCGTTATCTGCGCGACGATCACTGGCTGCATCTGCATGGCGATCCGCTGGATGCGACGGGGCGGGCGATCAAGTTGAATCTGCTGGAGCAGTTTTATCCGGCGGATCCGGACTGGCGGGCGATGGTCGGTTTGCGGACGCGGCAGATTTGGGCGAAGGGGCTCAGGGCGTTAGGGGGCGAGGCATAAACAAACGGCTTGCCTTTCGGTAAGCCGTTTTGACTGCTTGGATATTTACAGTGGTGGGACTATGGCCGGCTGATGTTCACTGCTTGAAGCCTGGCAGTCCGTTGGTAGCACGCCATTCTTTTACGGTCTTCGTAATGCCCACGGCAGAGTTGTCTTCTCCTGGTTCGGGATAAAAAATCAAGTCGGTGCCGTCCGGGTGGCCGGTAAGCTTTCTGAATTGTGCCAGCAGCTCGCCAAGCTCCGTATCCGATCCACTTTTATTGGTGGCACGTATTTTTTCGATGAAACGGATAAATTCGGTTTCAGTGTATTCAGATATTTTTTCCATGTGCGTTCACTGTTTTTTGTGTTGAAAGATGTGATTTTTAGGGGTGTTGATTCGGAGGTTGTCTATGTCGTAGACAGCGCCGCCATCAGTGATCCGCTCGACGTGATTTATTTCAAATACCCCTCTTGTGCCTACAGACTCCCTGTCTCGAACCGCGGGTGCGTTGCCCGACATTAAACGATCTTGGGCATCCGAATTGAACTGATCGAAAAGTTCTGGATCATCCCGCACGGCTTGCCAGAATGCTTTTCTGAACGCGTCGAAGTTTGAAAACTCCCTCCCTCTGAGTCTGTCCGCAATCCGCGTCGGAATCGGCACTCCAATCCCTGTTCCAGCTCCTGCCAGCCATACACCGGAAACATCCTCACCAATCCCCGTCACCGTCCCCGGCATCAATCTCGCCGGTTTCGAAAACACCACATACAACGACTTCAGCCCGGTCTCAGCCGGAAACACCAGAATACAATCCTCGGCGGTGATGTCTTCGCCGGGCAGGATTTCTATCTGGCTGTCGGTGTTCGCGGCGATCGGGTGGACGAGGATCGTGCTCAGTGGTTCGCCGTGCTCCGGATAAACCAGCGGCGGCATCGATCCCAGCGGCCCGCGTTGCGGCGTCCACAAAATCGTGATGTCGTTGAGCTTCGCCTCCATGGCGCTCTTGTCGTTGTTCCACTCGACTTTTACGGTACGCACCGAGTCGTCGCCCGAGGCTCCGGGTGGATGCCGTAAACCTGCATGACGCCTTCGGCATCGCGTCGGAACTGGAACCGCACGCGAGTTTTGGCGCGGCTCATGCTGCGTAGCTGTTCATCAGTGTGAAGCGTGCCGTCGCCCATTCGGGTCGGAAGCATCCCGAGGATGAACACGCTGGCCGGGCCTCCCGCGCCACGGATTGCCCAATTGAGGCGCTGCTGCAGGATTCCACCACCGGCCATGCGCCCCAACGCCAGATCGGCACCGATTGCCTTCGCTACGGCGTGACTGGCAGCGGGAATGCGCAGCGCGCCCGCCACCATGACTTTGCCGAAATGAAAGACGGGCTCAGGTGTTGTGCCCGCATCCGTCCGGCACCAGTTGCCCGGCGTGCAGGACTTGGCAAAAACCAGATCGTCGCGAGGCTTTGGCGATGGCCATTCGTCTGTCGGGACGCAGACAGGCTCTGGCTCCGGGGGCGGATTCCAGGCAGCCCACGAGGCGCCGCCGTTCGGAAGCTTTCGGCGCCAGATATCATCGAAAAGGTCTTGGTCCTGGTCCATGACAACTCCCTGTCTGTCTTTGGAACGAGACGGGGGGAGTTTGTCGGTCAATCGCGATGGCGATCAAATCGACTTGCCGGGATGCGCGTGCCTGAACGAACGAAAAATCCTCTTCGTACGCTTTTCGCACCCTGTTCCTACGGAGCCAGTCGATTCACTGAGGAAGGGCACTTTTCTCGAGGCATAAAAAAACGGCCTACCTTTCGGTAAGCCGTTTTTAGTACTTGGTGGCTACACAGGGACTTGAACCCCGGACCCCAGCATTATGAATGCTATGCTCTAACCAACTGAGCTATGTAGCCAAGTGGCGCGCATTATTCCCCTGAAATGGAAAAGCGTCAAGCGTAAATTCAAAATATTTCTTCTTATTTTCAACCGCTTATCCTCCCGCGCCGAAAATAGGCGCGGGAGGGGCTTTCAACGCAGCTGAAATCTTCCGGTGTTGGCACTCAAGGCATGGCTGCCCTGGCTCAAGGTGTCCGCCGCGAGGTTCACCGCCCGCGCGCCTTCAAGCAGGCGAACCGCCGCCTGATCCACCTGCTGGATATTGCCGCTGACCTCATCGGCGGTGCTTGCCTGTTCCTCGACCGCCGTGGCGATCTGGGCGAGGGTGTCGGTGACGCTCTGCACGGCGCTGGCGATTTCCCCCAGGCGTTCGCCAAGTCCCGTGACCGCCGCGGCATCCGATTGCGCCTGGCCGCACGCAGCCTCCATCAGGCTCACGGCTTCGTTGACCGTATTGCGCAGGCTGTCGACCGTACCGGCGATCTGCGCCGTGGACGATTGCGTACGTTGCGACAGGCTGCGCACCTCATCGGCCACCACGGCAAAGCCACGACCTTGTTCACCCGCGCGAGCGGCCTCGATAGCGGCGTTGAGGGCGAGCAGGTTGGTCTGCTCGGCGACGCCACGGATGGTGTCGACCACCAGTTGAATCTGCTGCCCTTGCTCGCTGACCCGGCCGAGCGCTGCGGCAGTTTCGTTCAGGCGCTGATTGAGCTGTTGAATGCTCGCCGTGGTGCGCTGACTGTCACGGCTGCTGTCGGCAGCGATGCGCCGGGTGTGCTGGGCGCTGCCGGAAGCCTGTTCGCAACTCTGCGCCACGCCCTGGGAGGTCGCCGCCAATTGCGTGGCTGCGGCGGCGATCTGGCTGATCTGCAATTGCTGCGCTTCGACTTCGCTGAGAGCGCCGCTGGAGTGATCATTAAGGCTGCGCACCGCGTTGCTCAGTTGCGAAGTCTCGTGATCGACACCCAGCAGGCTGTTGCGCAATTGCACCACGGCCACGTTGAGCGCGGTGCTGATCGACGCCAGTTCATCACGGCCCACGACTGGCACTTGCAGGTTCAGATTGCCGTCACGCAGGGCCTCGGCCAGCAGCGTGATGCCACTGGCGCTGCGGCGGATCGAGGCTTGCAGGCAGACGAACAAATACAGCGCCGCCAGCAACAGGAAACCGAAGACCGCCGCGACAACGATGAACTGACGAATCGCCGACCCATGGTAGTCATCCAGCCTCTGATCCAGCGACACCAGCGATTGCTGGCGCAACGTGGCGAGGTTGCCGAGCAGGGCGTCGAGGGTGCGCTCGAACTCTTCCGGCTTGAGGTTGATGCTGCCGCCGAACACGCCGTCATCCAGCACTTTCAATCCGGCGTCCAGCTGTTTGAGGCTGTCGTGATATTGCCCGGCCCAGCCTTGCAGGGCTGGCGGCAGACGCGCTTCAAGCAGGCTCGCGGTTTTCACCAACTGCTCGCGCGCATCGCCGATGCGGCTGCGCAGGTCACGCAGTTGCAGACGGCTTTGCAGGGTGAACTGACCGGAAACCACGGACGCCTGGCCGACGGCTGCCAGTCGGCCGACCCGCTCGATCAGGTCCGGTGCGTGCTGGGTGGAAATCTGAGTCAGCAGATAGGTTTCCAGCCACGGCGCGAGGATCAGGCGATTGTCCATCGCGATCTGTTCACGCAAGGCTTGCAGGGCGCTGAGGGCGTTGGTGAAGCGGTCGTAACCATCCGGCCACCAACCGACACCGGAAAGGCTTTTTGAGTCCAGACCGTTGAGCGCGGCTTGCAGTGCCTGATAGCGGGTCAGGGTTTCACCTTCCGCACCTTCGGCTTGCAAGGCACTGCCCAGCTCCAGCGTGGCCTGAGCAACGGCAGGCTGCACGCCATCGAATGCGGCCACGGCGGCCAGAGTCGCGGGCGTCGGCTGGCGGTTGGTTTCCGTGGCGCGCCAGCGGGCGGCGCGGTCGCGTTGGGCGGCGAGCAGGTTGTCGAGTGCATCGAGGGCGAGCAACTGCCGCACACCGGCACGTTCGCCGGCGATCAGGTTGAGTTTGTCGCGATAGTCCTGGCCGATCATCAACAGGCTGCCGGCCAACGGCAGGATAAACAGCAGAAACAACAACTGGAATTTACGCGCGAAGCCAAATCGCCCCAGCAACCTGATCCCCGGTGATAAAAAAGCCTGCATGCCCCATGACTCCTCTGGACACCACGCACCATCGGCGTGCATCGCGGTCGTTGCGACCGGGATTGGTGCCCTGCTAAAAGGCCTCGAAAGTTCACCCTTGCCCGCTCTGTAGGCCGGCTCTGTAGCGAAACTTCCCATTCTCGATGCCCTTTGTAAGGGCGCCGCGTTCAAGCGGATAAGCAAGGCAAGATTCAGACCATGGCGTTGCGCTATCACTTGTGGCGCGACGACTGAATAGTTCGTTAGCTGGCTAAGGGGATGGCGCTGGCGCACCGAAAAATGGCACATTGACGCACCTGCCCGCGTGCACCCATCTGCAGTCCGGAAATTCCCATGGCTATCAGCAACGTTCAGACCGCCGCTGCCTCGGCGTCCGCTCCTCCCCAGAGCAGTCCACTGGTGATGCGCATCATCGGCGCGGTGGCGCTGGCGCATTTGATCAACGACCTGATCCAGTCGGTGCTGCCGTCGATCTATCCGATGCTCAAGGCCAACTATGGCCTGAGCTTCACCCAGGTCGGCCTGATTACCCTGACCTTCCAGTTGACCGCGTCGCTGTTGCAGCCGTGGGTCGGTTATCACACCGATCGGCATCCGAAACCGTGGCTTTTGCCGGCAGGTTCCGTGTGCACGCTGATCGGCATTGTGATGATGTCGATGGTTGGCAGTTTCCCTCTTATCTTGCTGGCGGCGGCGTTGATCGGTATCGGCTCTTCGACCTTCCACCCTGAAGCTTCTCGTATCGCGCGTCTGGCGTCGGGCGGGCGCTTCGGTCTGGCGCAATCGACCTTTCAGGTGGGCGGTAACGCCGGCTCGGCCTTCGGCCCGTTGCTGGCGGCGGCGATCATCATTCCTTTCGGGCAGGGCAACGTGGCGTGGTTCGGGCTGTTCGCGGTGTTTGCGTTGTTCGTGCTCTATCGCATCAGTCGCTGGTACGCCCATCACCTGAACCTGTTCAAGCTCAAGGCCGGCCAGGCCGCCACTCATGGACTTTCGAAGGGTAGGGTGGTCAGTGCGCTGGTGGTGCTGGGTCTGCTGGTGTTCTCCAAGTATTTCTACATGGCCAGCCTGACCAGTTACTTCACCTTTTACCTGATCGAGAAGTTCGACCTGTCGGTGGCAAGCTCGCAGCTGCATCTGTTCCTGTTCCTCGGCGCGGTGGCGGCGGGAACGTTCTTTGGCGGGCCGATTGGCGACAAGATCGGGCGTAAAGCGGTGATCTGGTTTTCGATCCTCGGCGTGGCACCGTTCACGCTGCTCATGCCCCATGTCGACTTGTTCTGGACCAGCGTCCTGAGCGTGGTGATCGGCTTCATCCTGGCTTCGGCGTTCTCGGCGATTGTGGTGTACGCGCAGGAGCTGGTGCCGGGTAACGTCGGCATGATTGCCGGGGTGTTCTTCGGTCTGATGTTCGGTTTCGGCGGGATTGGCGCGGCGTTGCTCGGGCATCTGGCGGACATTCACGGCATCGAATACGTGTACTTCCTGTGCTCGTTCCTGCCGCTGTTCGGGGTGTTGGCGATCTTCCTGCCGAGAACCAGGAAGGCCTGACGGGCCGAATTTCAGGCACAAAAAAGCCGCGTATCAAACGCGGCTTTTTCTTGGGTGCTGCTTTTACACGTTGAAGCGGAAGTGCATCACGTCGCCGTCCTTGACGATGTAATCCTTGCCTTCCAGACGCCATTTACCGGCTTCCTTGGTACCGGCTTCGCCCTTGTACTGGATGAAGTCGTTGTAGGCGATCACTTCGGCGCGGATGAAGCCTTTCTCGAAGTCAGTGTGGATCACACCAGCGGCTTGCGGTGCGGTGGCACCGACGCGGACGGTCCAGGCGCGGACTTCTTCGACACCGGCGGTGAAGTAGGTCTGCAGGTGCAGCATTTCGTAGCCGGCGCGGATCACGCGGTTCAGGCCAGGCTCTTCCAGGCCCAGGGCCTCGAGAAACATGTCTTTCTCTTCGCCGTCGTCCAGCTCGGCGATTTCCGCTTCGATCTTGTTGCAGACCGGAACAACCATCGCGCCTTCTTCTTCGGCGATGGCCTTGACCACGTCCAGGTGCGGGTTGTTCTCGAAACCGTCTTCAGCGACGTTGGCGATGTACATGACCGGCTTGGTGGTCAGCAGGTGGAAGCCCTTGATGATCGCTTTTTCGTCGGCGCTCATGTTCTTCATCAGGCTGCGCGCAGGCTTGCCTTCGCTGAAGTGCGGGATCAGTTGTTCCAGCAGGGCCTTCTGGGCCACTGCATCCTTGTCACCGCCCTTGGCGTTGCGCGCGACTTTCTGCAGTTGCTTCTCGCAGCTGTCGAGGTCGGCGAAGATCAGTTCCAGGTCGATGATTTCAATGTCGCGCTTCGGGTCGACGCTGTTGGAAACGTGGATCACGTTCTCGTCTTCGAAGCAGCGCACGACGTGAGCGATCGCGTCGGTTTCGCGGATGTTGGCCAGGAACTTGTTGCCCAGACCTTCACCTTTCGACGCGCCGGCAACCAGGCCCGCGATGTCGACGAATTCCATGGTGGTCGGCAGGATGCGCTTCGGATTGACGATGGCCGCCAGAGCGTCCAGACGTGGATCCGGCATCGGCACGATGCCGCTGTTCGGCTCGATGGTGCAGAAGGGGAAGTTCTCCGCCGCGATCCCGGATTTGGTCAGGGCGTTGAACAGGGTGGACTTGCCGACGTTAGGCAGGCCGACGATGCCGCAATTGAATCCCATGGTGTTTCCCCTCGGATTAGAGTCAGGCCTTCTGGCTGTGCAGGTTTTTCATCGCGCGGTTCCATTCACCGGCGAGGATATCCGGCAGCACGCCGAGGGCAAAGTCGATGCTGGCATCGAGTTTTTCCTGTTCGGCGCGTGGCGCACGACCCAGGACGAAATTTGAAACCATACTGGCGACGCCCGGGTGGCCGATGCCAAGCCGCAGGCGGTGGAACGTATTCTGATTGCCCAATTGCGCAATGATGTCGCGCAACCCGTTGTGACCGCCATGGCCGCCGCCGACTTTGAGTTTGGCGACGCCCGGAGGCAGATCGAGTTCGTCATGTGCCACCAGGATTTCTTCGGGCTTGATGCGGAAGAAACCGGCGAGTGCCGCCACGGCCTGGCCGCTGCGGTTCATGTAGGTGGTGGGAATCAGCAGACGAACATCCTGACCCTGATGCGAAAAACGCCCGGTCAGGCCGAAATACTTGCGATCGGCCACGAGATTCACGTTCTGTGCGTGGGCGATGCGCTCAACAAAAAGGGCCCCTGCGTTATGCCGGGTCTGTTCGTATTCAGCGCCTGGATTTCCCAGGCCAACGATCAGTTTGATGGCAGTCACGATAGGGGCCCTTCCTTTGAGTGGTGGATAACATCGCCGCGATCAGGGAAGGCGGCGAAAGTGGACGAAAAATGCTCATTTACCATGGATGTAAACTCCGCGTTCCCGCCCGCTTTCTCGCTACGTTCCAGTCCGCGATGTTACCTGCTCACTCAGGCATGACAGAGTGAATTACTCTGCTGCGCCTTCTTCGGTAGCTTCTGGAGCAACACGTGGAGCGTGGACGTTGGCAACAGCCTTGTCATCGCCGTGTGCCAGAGCAACGAACTCAACGCCTTTAGGAGCCTTGATGTCCGACAGGTGAACGATGGTGCCGATTTCAGCGTTAGCCAGGTCGACTTCGATGAACTCAGGCAGATCTTTTGGCAGGCAGGAAACTTCGATCTCGGCAACAACGTGCGAGATTTCGCCGCCTTTCTTCACTGGAGCAGCTTCGTTGATGAAGTGCACAGGAACGATAGCGGTCAGTTTCTGGCCAGCTACAACGCGTACGAAGTCAGCGTGCATCACGTGGCCTTTGGCCGGGTGACGCTGCAGAGCCTTGATGATCACGTTCTGCTTGGTGCCACCAACGTTCAGTTCGATAACGTGGCTGTAGGCAGCTTCGTTTTCGAGCAGTTTGGCAACTTCTTTGGCCAGCATGCTGATGGATTCAGGGGCTTTGTCGCCACCGTAAACAACAGCTGGAACCAGGGCAGCGAGACGACGCAGGCGGCGGCTCGCACCTTTCCCCAGGTCGGAACGCAGTTCAGCATTCAAAGTAAAATCGTTCATCTTGTATCTCCAAAATAGCCATGACCGAGTGGCGTTTGCGACCAGCGCCGAACACGGTATGGGCAAAAAAGCCCCGCCCCGGCAGGAATGCCGGGGCGGGGCGCTTTTCGTCAACGAGACATTTCGAGAAGGGCAGGGCCCTTAACGGAACATCGCGCTGATCGATTCTTCATTGCTGATGCGGCGAACCGCTTCGGCAACAACCGGTGCGATATCCAGTTGACGGATACGTGCACAGGCTTGTGCTGCAGCGGACAGCGGGATGGTGTTAGTGACCACCAGCTCGTCCAGCACGGAATTTTCGATATTCTCGATGGCCCGACCCGACAGCACAGGGTGTGTGCAGTAGGCAAAGACCTTGGCTGCGCCATGCTCTTTCAGGGCCTTGGCCGCATGGCACAGAGTGCCGGCGGTATCGACCATGTCATCGACCAGGATGCAGGTACGCCCTTCGACATCACCGATGATATGCATCACTTCAGAGTGATTGGCTTTCTCACGGCGTTTGTCGATGATCCCGAGATCCACGCCCAGGGATTTGGCAACGGCACGTGCACGCACGACGCCACCAATGTCCGGGGACACGATCATCAGGTTCTCGAAGCGCTGATCTTCGATGTCATCCACCAGAACCGGGGAGCCGTAGATGTTATCTACCGGAATATCGAAGAAGCCCTGAATCTGGTCAGCATGCAGATCAACCGTGAGAACACGGTCGATGCCGACTACGGTAAGCATGTCAGCAACGACTTTCGCGCTGATAGCCACACGTGCGGAACGCGGACGGCGATCCTGACGGGCATAACCAAAATAAGGAATAACAGCAGTGATACGAGTAGCCGAGGAGCGGCGGAAGGCATCAGCCATCACTACCAGTTCCATCAGGTTATCGTTGGTCGGAGCGCAAGTCGGCTGAATAATGAAGACGTCTTTACCGCGAACGTTTTCATTGATCTCGGCTGTAATTTCGCCGTCGGAGAATTTACCGACAGAGATGTCACCGAGAGGGATATGCAGCTGACGTACGACACGCCGAGCCAGATCGGGGTTAGCGTTCCCCGTAAAGACCATCATCTTGGACACGCGCAGTACCTGAAGGCTGAGGGTATACCTGGATGAGTATAGGAAAATGGCAGGGGCGGCTGGATTCGAACCAACGCATGGCAGGATCAAAACCTGCTGCCTTACCGCTTGGCGACGCCCCTGTATCTGTTGCTTGCAAGTGCCGGGCACTTGATTCCTTTAGAGCAGATTTTGCAGCTTGCGATGCAACATCGAAACGTTGCTTCCTTTTGCTACAAATCCTGTAAGGGTCTCTGTCAGAAGGGCCGAGACTTTATCAGCTTCAGCTTTGCTTGGGAAGCCCCCAAACACACAACTTCCAGTTCCGGTGAGTTTTGCTTCGGTAAAATTACCTAACAAATTCAATGCGTTACGTACTTCTGGATAACGCCTCGAGACCACCGGCAAGCAGTCATTTCGACTGTTTCCCTCGGGAACGGGGCGCACTTTAATGGGCGGCGTGTTACGTGTCAACAAAGGATCTGAAAAAATTTCTGCCGTACTAACAGAGACTTGCGGAACGAGCACGACGTACCACGGTTCGGCGGGCTCGACCGGGGTCAGTTTCTCGCCGACACCTTCGGCGAAAGCTGCGTGGCCACGCACGAACACCGGCACGTCCGCGCCCAGTGTCAGGCCCAGTGCAGCCAGTCGATCTTCATCCCAACCCAGTTGCCACAAATGATTGAGGCCGAGCAGGGTGGTGGCCGCATTCGAGCTGCCGCCACCAATGCCGCCGCCCATGGGCAGGATCTTTTCGATCCAGATATCGATGCCGAGCGAGCATCCGGATTGTTCCTGCAGTTTCTTCGCCGCACGCACGATCAGGTTGCTGTCGTGGGGCACGCCATCGAATTCGGTGTGCAGGCGGATCTCGCCGTCTTCACGTACGGCGAAGGTAATTTCGTCGCCGTAGTCGAGGAACTGAAAAAGCGTCTGCAACTCGTGATAACCGTCTTCACGGCGACCGAGAATGTGCAGCATCAGATTGAGTTTGGCCGGCGAAGGCAAAGTGAGGCGTGGAGCGGTCATGCGTTATTGCCCCAATTTGCGCGGTTGCCAGGTCTTGATGACCAGCGTCACGTCCAGATCGGTGCCGTGCAGCTTGATTCGCTCGGGCAGCCAGTAACCGTTCTGTTCGGCATAGCTGAGGTATTCGACCTGCCAGCCATCCTGATCCAGATTGGCCAGACGGCTGTTGCCATCCAGGGTCAGACGGCTTTTGCTGTCCGGTGCCGGGAGGCCGCGAACCCACCACGCCAGATGCGAGACCGGCAGTTTCCAGCCCAGTTGCTCTTCGACCAGCGCTTCCGGAGTCGGCGCTTCATAACGGCCCTGATTCGCCACTTCCAGCGACACCGCGCCCGGACGGCCGGTCAGTCGCGCCGCGCCACGACCCAGCGGGCCGGACAGGCGGATGTCGTAGTAATCCTGACGTTGCAGCCAGAACAACGTGCCGCTGCCCGAATCTTTCGGGGCGCGGATGCCGATCTTGCCGTCGATCTGCCAGCCGTCGAGGCCGGTCAGTTGTTGTTTGTGCTCGCGCCATTGGCCCGGATTGCCGTGGCCTTCGACCGATTCACGGGCGCCGAAGCCCGCGCAACCGGCGAGCAGGGCGATGAAGCTGAAAACTATGACGTGGCGCAAAAACATGAGTTAAAGAGTCTCGGATCCGGTCAGGCGCTTGATGGTGCTGCGCAGGATGGTGCTGTCAGGCTGGTCTTTGAGGAACTTGCCCCAGATTTGTTTTGCTTCGCGCTGTTTGCCCTTGGCCCACAGCACTTCGCCCAGATGCGCGGCGACTTCATGATCGGGGAAACGCTCGAGGGCCTGACGCAGGTATTTCTCGGCGTCTTCCAGATTGCCCATGCGAAAGTTCACCCAGCCGAGGCTGTCGAGCACTGCCGGATCTTCCGGGTTGATCTGGTGCGCCTGCTCGATCAGCGCCTTGGCTTCGGCGTAGCGGGTAGTGCGGTCGGACAGGGTGTAGCCGAGGGCGTTGAGGGCCATGGCGTTGTCCGGATCGCGCTTGATGATCAGACGCAGGTCTTTTTCCATCTGCGCCAGGTCATTGCGTTTTTCCGCCTGCATCGCGCGGGTGTAAAGCAGATTCAGATCGTCCGGGTACTGCTGCAAGGCTTGTTGCAGGACTTTCCAGGCCTTGTCGCCCTGATTATTGGCGGACAGGGTTTCGGCTTCGATCAGGTACAGCTGGATCGCGTAATCCGGCTGCTCGTCACGCTCGGCGGCCAGTTTGCTCTGGGCTTCGGCGGTCTTGCCGTTGTTCATCAGAATATCGGCCTGACGCAGTTGCGCCGGCAGATAGTCGTTGCCAGGGCCGACCTGGGCGTACTCGATAAGCGCGCCTTGCGGGTCGTTGCGCTCTTCGGCGATGCGCCCCAGGTTCAGGTGCGCCGAATCGACATGGCTTTCCCGGGCGATCAGGTCTTCCAGATAGCCCTTGGCCTCGTCCCAGGCCTTGGCTTCCAGGCAGACCAGCGCCAGGGAATAACGCAGTTCGTCGTCTTCCGGGTATTGCTGAACCAGGGTGGAGAACTCGACCTTGGCGTCGTCCATCCGGTCCTGTTCCACCAGCATCCGCGCGTAGGTCAGGCGCAGGCGCTTGTCGTCCGGATACTTCTTGATGCTCTTTTGCAGCAGCGGCAGCGCTTCGTCGCCGCGATTCAGCCCTTGCAGCAGGCGCGCGCGCAGCAGGATCGGGGCGATCTCGCCGTCTTCCGGCGGATGGTCTTCGAGCAGGGCAAGCGCACCTTTGGTGTCGCCATCCTGCTGCATCAGCAGGGCCTTGCCGAAAATCAGCTGATTGTTGTTCGGGTGACGCTGCAACAGGCGGTCGAAGCTTTTCATCAGGCCGTTGCGGGTTTCCTGATCGGTATCGGCGGCCGACAGCGCGAGGAAGTCGAAATGGGTGTCGCCTTTGCCCTGCAGGACTTTCTCCATATAGACCATCGAGTCGTCATAGCGCCCGGCGCGGGCCAGTTGCACGGCGGCGGCGCGTTGCGCTTCGAGGTCGTCCGGGGCGTTTTTCGCCCAGATCAGCGCGGTATCGAGGGCCGGCTGGTCGGCGCCCAGGTACTCGGCGATGCGGAACGCACGCTCGGAAACACCCGGATCCTGGGTGTTGATGGCCTGGGTCACGTAGTTGTCCAGGGCAATATCGAAACGATTGCGCTGGCCAGCGAGCTCGGCGCTCAGCAGGCTGAACACCGTCTCCTGGCTGAACGAGCTGTAAACCTTGGGCTTTTCAGGGGCCGGCGTGGTGTCTTCGACCGGTGAGGCACCGTCCTGCGGAACGGGGGCCAAGGCCTGGCAGCCGCTGAGGAAGACAAAAGCGAGGAGCAACGCGGAAGATCTATTCATATAGGAAGAGGACGACTAACCTGCGGTCGGATCATCATGACACAAGCCTTCGGCCAAACATAACCGAGTCTCGATTGTGGCCATTATAGGGGCCGGCAATTGGGACAATAGTCAGCGGTAGTTGTTCTGAATCTGACGAAGTAGGACAATTGCCGGCTTCACGTCACCATCAGCGACCTTGAATGGCCTTCCTTGCACTCGGTATCAACCACAAGACTGCTTCAGTAGACGTCCGCGAGCGCGTGGCCTTTACCCCTGAGCAGTTGGTGGAGGCCTTGCAGCAGCTCTGCCGACTCACCGACAGCCGCGAAGCTGCGATCCTCTCCACCTGCAATCGCAGTGAACTGTATATAGAGCAGGATCACGTGTCGGCGGACATCGTGTTGCGCTGGCTGGCCGAATACCATCAATTGAGCCTCGAAGAGCTGCGCGCGAGTGCTTATGTGCATGAAGACGATGCGGCCGTTCGTCACATGATGCGCGTCGCCTCCGGGCTCGACTCGCTGGTGCTGGGCGAACCGCAGATTCTCGGCCAGATGAAATCGGCCTACGCCGTGGCCCGCGAGGCCGGCACCATCGGGCCGCTGCTCGGGCGACTGTTCCAGGCGACCTTCAATGCCGCCAAGCAGGTGCGCACCGACACCGCCATCGGCGAAAACCCGGTGTCCGTGGCATTTGCCGCTGTCAGCCTGGCCAAGCAGATTTTCAGCGACCTGCAGCGCAGCCAGGCCCTGCTGATCGGTGCCGGCGAGACCATCACTCTGGTCGCCCGCCATCTGCATGAACTGGGGGTCAAGCGCATCGTGGTCGCCAACCGTACCCTGGAGCGCGCCAGCCTGCTGGCCGAGCAGTTCGGTGCCCACGCAGTGTTGCTCTCGGACATTCCTGCCGAACTGGTACGCAGCGACATCGTCATCAGTTCTACCGCCAGTCAGTTGCCGATCCTCGGCAAGGGCGCGGTGGAAAGCGCGCTGAAGCTGCGCAAGCACAAGCCGATCTTCATGGTCGACATCGCCGTTCCCCGTGACATCGAGCCGGAAGTCGGCGAACTCGACGACGTTTACCTCTATAGCGTCGACGATCTGCACGAAGTGGTCGCCGAAAACCTCAAGAGCCGTCAGGGGGCAGCGCAGGCGGCCGAAGAGATGGTTTCGGTCGGCGCCGACGATTTCATGGTGCGCCTGCGCGAGCTGGCGGCGGTCGACGTGCTCAAGGCTTATCGTCAACAGAGCGAACGCCTGCGCGACGAAGAACTGCAAAAGGCCCTGCGCCTGCTGGCCAACGGCGGCAACGCCGAAGACGTCCTAGGGCAATTGGCCCGCGGCCTGACCAACAAACTCCTGCACGCCCCGAGCGTGCAGTTGAAAAAGCTTTCTGCCGAAGGCCGCCTCGATGCGCTGGCCATGGCTCAGGAACTCTTTGCCCTCGAGGGCTCACCGGATAGCTTTTCGGATAAAAAACCGCAATGAAAGCGTCACTGCTCAATAAGCTGGACATTCTCCAGGACCGTTTCGAGGAACTGACCGCGCTGCTCGGCGACGGCGAAGTGATTTCCGATCAAGCAAAATTCCGCGCCTATTCCAAGGAATACGCCGAACTTGAGCCGGTGGTACAAGGCTATAAAAAGCTGCTCGGCGTACAAAGCGATCTTGAAGGCGCGCAGGCGCTGCTCAAGGACAGCGACCCGGACATGCGTGAAATGGCCGTGGAAGAAGTCCGCGAAGCCAAGGAATTGCTGATCACGCTGGAATCCGACCTGCAACGCATGCTGCTGCCCAAGGATCCCAACGACGGGCGCAACGTGTTCCTCGAAATCCGCGCCGGCACCGGTGGCGACGAGGCGGCGATCTTCTCCGGCGACCTGTTCCGCATGTACTCGCGTTACGCCGAACGGCGTGGCTGGCGGGTGGAGATCCTTTCGGAAAACGAAGGCGAACACGGTGGCTATAAAGAAGTCATCGCCCGCATCGAAGGCGACAACGTTTACGGCAAGCTGAAATTCGAATCCGGCGCGCACCGCGTACAACGTGTACCCGCCACCGAATCCCAGGGCCGTATCCACACCTCGGCCTGCACCGTGGCGGTATTGCCCGAGCCGGACGAGCGTGAAGCCATCGAGATCAACCCGGCGGATTTGCGCGTCGACACTTACCGCTCCTCCGGGGCCGGTGGTCAGCACGTCAACACCACCGATTCGGCGATCCGCATCACCCACATCCCGACCGGCACCGTTGTCGAGTGCCAGGAAGAACGTTCCCAGCACAAGAACCGCGCCCGGGCGATGGCCTGGCTGGCGGCCAAGCTCAACGACCAGCAGACTGCTGCGGCGGCCAACGCCATCGCCAGCGAACGTAAATTGCTGGTGGGTTCCGGTGACCGCTCCGAGCGCATCCGCACCTACAATTTTGCCCAGGGCCGGGTCACCGACCATCGCGTCAACCTGACCCTGTATTCCCTCGACGAAATCCTCGCCGGTGGCGTCGAAGCGGTGATCGAGCCGTTGCTGGCCGAATACCAGGCCGACCAGCTCGCAGCGATAGGTGAGTAAATGACCATCATCGCCAGCCTGTTGCGCGCCGCCGAGCTGCCGGATTCGCCTACAGCGCGTCTGGACGCCGAATTGCTTCTGGCCGCCGCGCTGGGCAAGTCGCGCAGTTTTCTCCACACCTGGCCCGAGCGCATCGTGCCCAGCGAAGCCGCACTGGTCTTCGCCGAGTACCTGCAACGCCGCCGCAGCGGCGAGCCGGTGGCCTACATTCTGGGCCAGCAAGGTTTCTGGAAGCTGGATCTGGAAGTCGCACCGCACACGCTGATCCCGCGTCCGGACACCGAACTGCTGGTGGAAGCTGCGCTGGAGCTGCTGCCGGCGACCCCGGCCAAAGTGCTTGACCTCGGCACCGGCAGCGGGGCGATTGCCCTGGCCCTGGCCAGCGAACGCCCGGCGTGGAAAGTCACCGCCGTGGATCGTGTGCTGGAAGCCGTGGCCCTGGCCGAACGCAATCGCCAGCGCCTGCACCTGAACAATGCGACGGTGCTGAGCAGTCACTGGTTCAGCGCCCTTGAAGGCAAGCGTTTCGAGTTGATCATCAGCAACCCGCCGTACATCCGCGCGGCCGATCCGCATCTGGTGGAAGGCGATGTGCGCTTCGAGCCGGAAAGCGCCTTGGTGGCCGGCATCGACGGGCTCGACGATCTGCGGCTGATCATCGCCCAGGCGCCGGCGCATCTCGAGGCCGGTGGCTGGCTGATGCTCGAACACGGCTATGATCAAGCCGACGCCGTGCGCGATCTGCTGCTGACGCAAGGTTTCGAAGAAGTCCACAGCCGCACCGATCTGGGCGGCCATCAACGGATCAGCCTGGGGCGCCTGCCGTGCTGAATGATCAGGAATTGTTGCGCTACAGTCGGCAGATCCTGCTGCAACACATCGACATCGATGGCCAGTTGAAGCTCAAGGACAGCCGGGTATTGATCGTCGGCCTCGGCGGTCTCGGCGCGCCGGTGGCGTTGTACCTGGCGGCGGCGGGTGTCGGTGAGTTGCATCTGGCGGATTTCGACACGGTCGACCTGACCAACCTGCAACGCCAGATCATCCACGACACCGACAGCGTCGGCATGACCAAGGTCGACTCGGCGCTCAAGCGCCTGAGCGCGATCAATCCCGAAATCAAACTGGTGCCTCATCGTCAGGCGCTGGACGAGGATTCCCTCGCTGCAGCCGTGGCGGCGGTGGATCTGGTGCTCGACTGCTCGGACAATTTCTCCACCCGCGAAGCGGTCAACGCCGCGTGCGTGACGGCGCGCAAGCCCTTGGTCAGCGGCGCGGCGATCCGCCTCGAGGGGCAACTCTCGGTGTTCGACCCGCGTCGCGCCGAAAGCCCGTGCTACCACTGCCTGTACGGTCACGGCAGCGAAGCCGAACTCACTTGCAGCGAAGCCGGCGTGGTCGGGCCGCTGGTCGGTCTGGTCGGCAGCCTGCAAGCGCTGGAAGCCTTGAAGTTGCTGGCGGGTTTTGGCGAACCAATGGTGGGTCGTCTGCTGTTGATCGATGCGCTGGGTTCGCGCTTCCGTGAGCTGCGGGTCAAGCGCGACCCCGGCTGCAGCGTCTGTGGTTCGCAGCATGCGTGAAGCGCCGATCGCCGTATTCGACTCCGGCGTAGGTGGCGTGTCGGTACTGGCGGAAATCCAGCATCTGCTACCGAATGAATCGCTGCTGTACCTCGGCGACTGCGGCCACATCCCTTATGGCGAGAAAACCCCGGAATTCATCCGCCAGCGTTGTAGCGTGATGGCCGGTTTTTTCCGCGAGCAGGGCGCCAAGGCGCTGGTGATCGCGTGCAACACCGCCACCGTGGCCGGCGTCGCCGATCTGCGCCGGGATTTTCCTGACTGGCCGATTGTCGGCATGGAGCCAGCGGTCAAACCGGCCGCTGCCGCCACCCGCAGCGGCGTGGTCGGCGTACTTGCCACCACCGGCACCTTGCAGAGCGCCAAGTTCGCCGCGTTGCTCGACCGCTTCGCCACGGATGTGCGGGTTATCACTCAGCCGTGTCCCGGACTGGTCGAGCGCATTGAAAGCGGCGACCTGCACAGCCCCGAGTTGCGTGCATTGCTCAAGCACTATGTTGACCCGCTACTGGCCAGCGGCTGCGACACGATCATTCTGGGCTGCACCCATTACCCGTTTCTCAAGCCGATGCTCAAGTCGATGATCCCCGAGAGCATCAGCCTGATCGATACCGGCGCGGCGGTAGCGCGGCAACTGCAGCGGCTGATGGCCGAGCGTGATCTGCTCGCCGTAGGTCCGAACCGACCGGTCAGATTCTGGACCAGTGCCGATCCCACGTCTTTACGCAACACCTTGGTCCTGCTGGGGCAAGTCGCCGGCGAAGTCGAGAAATTCAACTTGTAAAAAAAATGTGAAATAACTAAAAATTCAGCTGAACTTCTGACCAAGCGCAGATTTCTATAGCGCAGAGTGACCTAGAAAACCAAACGATCGTTCCGGAAAAGGAAGTTTCAAAGTGAAGCGACTATTCTGCTTGGCCGCGATTGCGGCTGCACTGATGGGGCAAAGTTTTACCGCACAGGCTGCTGGCGTCGAGTTTGCAGTGGGTGCTACCAGCGATTCGACCATGACTTATCGCCTGGGCATGAATTTCGACTGGGACAAGAGCTGGCTGCAAAGTGACGTCGGTCGTCTGACCGGTTACTGGAGCGGGGCCTACACTTATTGGGAAGGCGACAAGACGTCGAGCAACAACAGCCTGTCGTTCTCGCCGGTATTTGTTTACGAGTTTGCCGGTCAGTCGGTCAAACCGTATGTCGAGGCGGGGATCGGTGTGGCGCTGTTCTCCAACACCGAATACGAAGACAACAAGCTCGGCGGTTCCTTCCAGTTCGAAGACCGTATCGGTTTCGGCCTGCGCTTCAATGGCGGGCATGAAGTCGGGATCCGTGCGACGCACTATTCCAACGCCGGTCTGAGCAGCGACAACGACGGTGTGGAAAGCTACGCATTGCATTACACGATGCCGCTGTAAGCACCCGGAAAGTCAGTTCAAGAAAAAAGGAGCGCCAGGCGCTCCTTTTTTTTGTGCTCAGCGGTACGCCGTAGCAATCCCCTGGCGTTCGTCGATGCATTCCGGTGCGCCCATTTCAAACTCGCGACAGATCAGCGGGCGCTTCTCGTAAATCGTGCACATCATCGTGTCGCGATCCAGCGCCGCGCACCAGCCGTCGTCCAGACGCAGCATCACCTCACCACCCCAATCGTCGGTATCGATAAAACGCTCGGGTACGCCGGTGTCGGTGATCAGCATCACTTCAAGCTGACAGCAGCAGGCCGCACAGGTCGAGCAGGTGACCTCGGGCTCGGCAATTTGTCGATGGGGAATGGTTTTCATGGCGCCAGTGTACGGCAGTGACCGATGAGCGTGTGAAAGGCCTGACAGGCGTTTAGCGCGCCAGCCGTCGGGACAATTGGTGCAGCAGCGGAAACAGCAACGCCCACAGCAGCGCGATGCCGATCAGGGTCGGTAACTCACCGAAAGGAAACTGCACACCGGCCAGTCGTCCGCCGGCGCCATAGGACAGCGCGCCACCTGCCGCCCCCAGCAGACTGGCCAGCCACCACGGCGTCGCGCTCCATTGCAGACAATGACGCAAAGTCGTGGCAAACAACGCCCAGAGCAACATCAGCCATAGCGGAATCAGCGGCGACAGGTCCTTGAACTCGAATACCCCAAGGCCTCGCAGTACGCTGTCTACAGCCGTGCCGATGATCACCACACCGAGGATCAATCGACCTTCCTGCGCCCAGTTGCTGATCCAGCGCAGATGGATCACCAGCACCGCCAGCGCCAGCAGCAACCAAAGGCTGTCGCCACCGAGCACGCAGGCCAGCCAGCCGATCTGGAACAACACCGCGTTGGCCAACCGTTCAAGCATCGAACCGGCCCAGCAAAGGCGCGGTCATCGCCGCCGGTTTGGCCAGCACCAGTTGTGCGGTGCCGATGGTGCGCTCGAGAAATCCACCCTCGCAGTAACACAGGTAGAACTCCCACAACCTGAGGAAGTAATCGTCATAGCCCAGTTCGCTCAGACGGCCGTGAGCATGGCGAAAGTTCTCGTGCCACAGACGCAGGGTGCGGGCGTAATGCAGGCCGAAATCTTCCATGTGCAACAGGTTCATGTCGGTGTCGCGGCCGACGATTTCGAGCATTTTCTGCACGCAGGGCAGGGCGCCACCGGGGAAAATGTAGCGCTGGATGAAGTCCACGCCACGGCGCGCCTGTTCGTAGCGCTGTTCACGGATGGTGATCGCCTGCAACAGCATCAGGCCGTTGTTCTTGAGCAGGTGCGCGCACTGTTTGAAGTAGGTCGGCAGGAAGCGGTGGCCGACCGCCTCGATCATTTCGATCGACACCAGTTTGTCGTACTGGCCGGTGAGGTCGCGGTAGTCCTTGAGCAGCAGCGTCACTTGATCCTGCAAACCGAGGCGTTCGATGCGGGCCGCGGTGAAGGCGAACTGCTCCTTCGACAGCGTGGTGGTGGTGACTTTGCAGCCGTAGTGCTGCGCCGCGTAGAGCGCCATGCTGCCCCAACCGGTGCCGATTTCCAGAAGGTGGTCACCGGGCTTGAGCGCGAGTTTCTGGCAGATCCGCTCCAGTTTGTTCAGTTGCGCCTGCTCCAGGCTGTCGTCGGGGCTGAGAAACTGCGCGGCGGAATACATCATGGTCGGATCGAGAAACTGCTCGAACAGGTCATTGCCGAGGTCGTAGTGTGCGGCGATGTTTTTCTGCGAGCCCTTGCGCGTATTGCGGTTGAGCCAGTGCAGCCCGCGCACCAGCGGGCGACCGAGCCGGGCCAGGCCACCTTCCATGGCGTCGAGCACTTCAAGGTTGCTGACGAACACACGCACCACCGCCGTCAGATCCGGCGAGCGCCAGTAGCCATGAATAAAGGCCTCACCGGCACCGATCGAACCATTGCCGGCGACCAGCCCCCAGACGGCGGGATCCAGGACCTGAATTTCCCCCACCAGCGTGCTGCCCGGCGTACCAAAGACGTGGCGTTCGCCGTCCTCGATGACGATCAGTTGACCCTGCTTGAGCTGCTCCAGCTGGCGCAGTACTCCCCGGCGCAGCAGCGAACCGCTCAGGCCGTGAGGGCTGAGCAGGCTGGCTCTGGCCGAGACGCTAGTGGATTTCATGGTGGCGTTCCTCGGTCGGTACGGTGGCGGTTCGAAAACGGTCGTCGGCGCGTTGGTGGTCATACACCGGGGTGCGCTTGAGCAACAGGCGCAGCGCCTGCCAGTAGATCGCCAGCGCGGTTTTGGCAGTCATCCAGGGAAAGCGCCACAGATGCCGGTGCAAGTGGTGTCGATCAAGGGGTTCACGTCGCAGGTCGAGGGTGGCGTCGAACAGTTTTTGCTCGCCTTGCCAGTCGGCCATGTGCACACCCAGGACCTGCGCGGCAGGGCTGAAGCTCATGCGGTATTCCAGGTCCGGCGGCAGGAATGGCGAGACATGAAACGCCTTGGCCACGGCAAAATGCTGGTGGAAGTCCTGCAGATGGGTCGGCGCTCGAGCCGGCAGCACGTAGTGATAACGCTCGCGCCACGGAGTGTTGCGGACTTCGCAGAGAATCGCCGCCAGTTGGCCGTCGGCCTCATGGCAATAGAAAAAACTCACCGGGTTGAACGACAGACCCCAGCTGCGCGGCTGGGTCAGCAGGCAGATCGAACCTTGCGGTGCATGGCCCACGGCTTCGCCGACCAACTGGCGCACCGCATCGCTCAGGCGCACGCCCCGGCCGGTGAAGGTTTTCAGGTAGTCGGCTTCGCGGAATGAAAACGGCGCAAAGCGGCTGGTGCCTGCCAGGCGGGACAGGCCCAGCACGGTCTCCTGTTCAGCCAGATCGAGATACAGCATGCCGATCCGGTAACGGAATTCATGACGGCGCGGAGCAAATCGCCGATGGGCGATCCAGCCACTGTAGAGCGCGCTGTTCACAGGCTTTCTCCGAAGGACGCGGCCACGCGCAAAGCGCTGACCACGCCGTCCTCATGAAAACCGTTGGCCCAATAGGCGCCGCAGTAATGCGTGTGTTGCGCGCCGTCGATTTCAGCCCAGCGCTGCTGTGCCGTCACCGCCGCGAGGCTGAATTGCGGGTGGGCGTAGGTGAAGCGCGCCAGCACTTTGGACGGCGTGATGCCAGCGCTCTGGTTGAGGCTGACGCAGAACGTGGTGTCGCTCTGGATGCCTTGCAGAATGTTCATGTCATAAGTCACGGCCGCCCGGGTATGACCCGCTCCGCCGAGGCGATAATTCCAGCTGGCCCAGGCCCGTTTGCGCGTGGGCAGCAAGCGGGTGTCGGTGTGCAGCACCACTTCGTTGTCGGCGTAGGGCAGGGCGCCGAGGATTTCCCGTTCGACCTTGTCGGGGTTGCCCAGCAGTCGCAGGGCCTGGTCGCTGTGGCAGGCCAGCACTACTTTGTCGAAACGTTCGATACCGGCCGGGCTGTGGATAACCACACCGTGCGCATCGCGATCGATCCGGCCCACCGGGCAGTTCAGGCGGATGCGTTCCTTGAACGATGCGGTCAGCGGTGCGATGTAGGCACTGGAGCCACCCTCGATCACCTGCCATTGCGGACGGTTACTGACCGACAACAGCCCATGGTTCTCGAAAAAACGCACGAAGAACTGCAACGGAAAATTGAGCATTTCAGCCATCGGCATCGACCAGATCGCCGCGCCCATCGGCACGATGTAATGCAGGATAAAGCGCTCGCCGTAACCGCCGGCCTTGAGGTAATCGTCGAGGGTGGTGTCGGTGGCGATCCGCTGTTCGGCAAGGTCGCGCCGAGCCTCTTTGTTGAACCGCAGGATGTCGCGCAACATGCCCCAGAATCCGGGGGACAGCAGATTGCTGCGTTGGGCGAACAAGCTGTTCAGGTTGTTGCCGTTGTATTCCAGGCCGGAGTCCGGGTCGTTGACTGAAAAGCTCATTTCGGTGGGTTTGAACGTCACACCCAGTTGGCCAAGCAGACGAATGAAGTTCGGATACGTCCAGTCGTTGAACACGATAAATCCGGTGTCCACCGCGTACTCGCGCCCGTCCACGGTGACCGGCACCGTGTGGGTATGGCCGCCGATCCGGGCGTCGGCTTCGAACACGGTGATTTCGTGTCGGCGTGCGAGCAGGTACGCGCAGGTCAAACCGGCGATGCCGCTGCCGACGATGGCGATTTTCATGTCGCATCCCTTAGCGGCGGGCTGCTGCGCACCATGCGTTTGCCAATCGCCAGTTGTACTCGGGCGGGCATTTTCGACAGGGGCCACAGGACCGCCATGAACAACGCCGGAAAGGCGATTTCCAGTGGCCGGTCTTTCAGCTTGGCGAAGATATGCCGCGCGGCTTTATCCACAGGCCAGCTGAGCGGCATCGGGAAGTCATTCTTGGCGGTCAGCGGCGTGTCGACGAAACCGGGACTGATCACCGTGACTTCAATGCCTTCGTCCGCCAGATCTATGCGCAGGGATTCGAACAGATAACGCAGCCCGGCCTTCGACGCGCCATAGGCTTCTGCCCGTGGCAGCGGCACATAGGTCACCGAGCTGGCCATCCCCACCAGATGCGGTGCCGTACCTTTGCGCAGCAAGGGCAGGGCGGCTTCGATGCAATAGCTGCTGGCGAGCAGGTTGGTACGCACCACGTGCTCGATGATCGAGGCGTCGAACTGGTGAGCGTCGACGTATTCGCAGGTCCCTGCATTGAGGATGACGGTATCCAGCGAGCCCCAGTCCGCGGCTATCTGTTCGCCAATTTCGCGTACGGTCTGGCTGTTGGTCAGATCGCCGGGCACCACCAGAACCTGTCCCGGATACCGTTGTGACAGAACCTTGAGCGGCGCGACCTGGCGGGAACTGACCGCCAGCTGTGCACCGCTTTTGAGAATGTCTTCCGCGAGTGCTGCGCCGATGCCACTGCTGGCACCGGTCAGCCAATAACGCCGTGGAGCTGTACGACTCATCCCAATCTCCTTTTCAGCCAGGCAATCACCCGACCCAATACGGGTAAATGTTCATAAAGCAGCGCTCCGGCATCGAAATAATCCCGGTGGCGGTAAACCTTGTCGCGCCAGAGCAGATGCGAGCAGCCGGCGACGCGGATCAGTTGCCCACCGCTCAGACGCGGGTGGCGGTAGCTCATGACCCAACGCAAATAGCCTTCGCCTTCGCCGATCTGGTCGAAGCCGTGGAAATCGAAGCGCAGTTCGTTGACGTTGGCGTACAACTCGCTGAAGTAACCGCGCAATTGCGTCAGTCCCTGCACTTCATGCAGTGGATCGGTGAAGTGAATGTCCTCGCTGTACAGTTCGTCCAGGGTGCGCAAATTGTCTTTGTTCAACTGTGCGAACCGCTGGGCGAAACGGCGCAGGAATTCACTCATCGCTCACTCCTTGAGACGCGCGCGACGGCAGGTTCTTGAACGCTGCCAGCGCCCGCTCCCGTGATGCACTCAGATTAACGATCGGCGCCGGATAGTCGGCGACGCCGAACAACCCGCCAGCACTGGCCGGGTTGTGCACTTCTTTCTTGTTCAGCCCGGCCAGCTCCGGCAGCCAGTGCTTGATGAACAGGCCTTCGCTATCGAATTTTTCCGACTGGCTGAGCGGGTTGAAGATGCGGAAATACGGCGCCGAATCGGTGCCCGTCGAGGAACTCCACTGCCAGCCGCCATTGTTGGCAGCCAGGTCGCCGTCGATCAGGTGGCGCATAAAAAAGCGTTCGCCTTCACGCCAGTCGATCAGCAGGTTCTTGGTCAGAAACATCGCCACTATCATCCGCAGGCGGTTGTGCATCCAGCCGGTTTCCAGCAGTTGGCGCATGGCGGCGTCGATGATCGGCAAGCCGGTGCGGGCTTCCTGCCAAGCGGCCAGATCCTCGGGGGCATCACGCCAGGCCAGAGCTTCGGTTTCCGGACGGAATGCGCGATGCCGTGAAACCCGTGGATAGCCGACGAGAATATGTTTGTAGAACTCGCGCCACAGCAGTTCGTTGATCCAGGTGACGGCGCCGACCTTGCCGCTTTCGAATTCACCCTGATTGCTTTGCAGGGCGGCGTGCAGGCATTGGCGCGGCGAGATCACGCCTGCAGCCAGATAGGCCGAAAGCTGGCTGGTGCCGGGTTTGGCCGGGAAGTCGCGTTCGCTCTTGTAGTAATCGATCTGTGCATCGGCGAACGTGTCGAGGCGACGCCGGGCCTCGGTTTCACCGGCGGGCCACAGGGCGCGCAGGGATTCGCCGGGTGTCGGGAAACTTTTGATGGCTGCCGGGACCGGGTCGCTGGTGATATTCAGCGCCGATTGCTTGCCCGGCGGCTGTTTCAGCGACGGCATCGAGCGGTGCAGGCGTTCGTAGCAAACCTTGCGGAACTGGCTGAACACCTGAAAGTAAGTGCCGGTTTTGGTCAGCACGCTGCCGGGCTTGAACAGCAATTGGTCGAGATAGCTGTGGAAGGTTATGCCTGCCGCTTGCAACGCTTTGGCAACTGCCTCGTCGCGACGGCTTTCGTTGATGCCGTATTCTTCGTTGACGTGCACCGCCTCGATCTTCAGTTGCCGACACAGTTCGAGCAGCACGGCGGGTGCCTGATCCCAGTGAGGCGCGGTGCGGATCAGGAGCGGGATGTTCAGGTCGCCAAGGCTTTTGCTCAACTCACGCAGATTGCGCAGCCAGAAATCGATCTTGCACGGAGCATCATCATGTTCCTGCCATTGCTGCGGGCTCAACAGGTACACGGCGACGGTCGGGCCACGCTCGGCGGCGGCCGCGAGGGCGGTGTTGTCATGTTGGCGCAAGTCGCTGCGCAGCCAGATCAATTGCATGTCGGTCTCTGTCGGAATCATTAAATCAACCCACGCTCAATGAGTGCCCGATGTGCCGAAAGGGGGTCTTCGGCCAGGAACAGATCAGCGAGTTCGGAAGTCTTTGTGGACAGCTCGGCGTGGTGGATACACACCGTTGGTCCGACAATCAGTTTTGGGCAGCTGACACCGTTGAACAGTTTCGGTAGCTGCGCCAGGTTCAGGGCTTTGCTGGAATACAGCAGTACGCCACGGGCTTGCAGGGTATCGGTTGCCAACGCCAGTTCGCCGGCCGGCAGCGGCCAATCGAATACCTGCACCGGGCAATCGGCGCTGCTGATCAGCCAGGCGCAGAGCCACAGATGCGGCTCCAGTGGCAGGTCCGACTGGTTGATCAGCAGCAGCGGCGCGGTGCGCAACTGACGATTGTTATGGTAGATGCGTGCGCCGAATTTGCTGCGCAACCAGGCATAAAAGAACACCCGCTCCATCTGCGCGCCGAACTGGCCCTGCCAGCGCTGTTCAAGATCGCTTAGCAGCGGCAGCAGCAATTGCTCGCACAGAGTGCGTGGCGGATACAGCGCCATCGCCTGGTTGATGCCGTCGTCGAGGCTGCGCTCGTTCAGGTGGGTAACCGCCAGCAGGGCGGCCTGGCGCAGTGGATGCCATTCGTCCTGCGCCGGTTCGTTGAACGTCTGCGCGGTGTCGAGCAGCGGTTTGACCTGGCTGACCGCTACGCCCCGATTGAGCCAGGTGAGGATGTTCTGAATGCGCTGCACATGCTCGGCGCTGTAAAGACGATGGCCCTTGGGCGTGCGCTGCGGAACGATCAGCCCGTAGCGCCGTTCCCAGGCGCGCAGGGTGACGGCGTTCACGCCGGTCTGACGGGCGACTTCGCGGATCGGCAGCCAGCCCTCGTCGAGGGCTTTCTTGAAGTCGGCGCCGAGGTCTTCACGGGCGCTGGTGTCGAGTGAGTCATTCATCAAATGGCGTTTCGCAGGCTGAGGTTTTCCGGATGCGGTTGCAGGTACACCTGCTGCGCAATGTAGGGATCCGGGTGGAGGCGAAAGTGATGCTTGAGCAGGGTCAGCGGCACCACCAGCGGAACGATGCCGTGCCGGTACTGGCCGATGATGTGCTGCACTTCCTGTTTGTCTTCAGGGCTGATCGCCTGTTTCAGGTAGCCACTGATGTGCTGCAGGACGTTGCTGTGGGTACGGCGGGTGGCGCATTTTTTCAGTGCCGCCATCAGTTCGCTGAAATAGCGCGGGCCCAGCTCGGCCGGGTCGGTCTGGCCCATGTTGCCCAGCAGATTGCCCAGCGCCTTGTATTGCACCGGGTTGTGGGCCATCAGCAGGTATTTGTAGCGCGAGTGAAATTCGGTCAGTGCACGGCGGCTCAAGCCCTGCTCGAGCACCTGCTGCCATTCGCGGTAGGCGAGCACGCGGGTGATGAAATTCTCCCGCAGCACCGGATCGTTGAGACGCCCGGCTTCTTCCACCGGCAGATCCGGATGCTGTGCACAGAACGCCTCGGCGTAAATGCCACGCCCACCACCATTCACCGGTGCGCCGTTGGCGTGGTAGACCTTGACTCGCTCAAGTCCGCAGGACGGCGATTGCTGCATGAAGATGTAGCCGCAGATGTCATTGAGCTCCCCGGCCATTTTCTCGCCGTAGGCGGCCAATGGCTGGGTGACGTTGATCGACGGATTGACGGTGCCGACTGCATCAGGCTTTTGCGGATCGCCCACCAGACGAATCGGCTCGCGGGGAATCCCCAGACCAATCGCTACTTCAGGACAGACGGGAACGAATTCGAAATGCTCGGCCAGGGTGCGGCTGCACAGCCGCGATTCCTTGTGCCCGCCGTTGTAGCGCACTTCGGCGCCCATCAGGCAGGCGCTGATGGCGATTTTCGGTAGGGACGTCGATGAGTCGGACATGCAGCAACCTCGAATCTGAACCTGTACAGGCAATCTGATCTGTACAACATGCCTTCAGCATAGATTCATGGGTGTACAAGTCAAATTGTTTGTATAAGTTTTTTTGAGGTTTTTAGCGCCAGCCCATTTTCCAGCGTGAATCATCCTGCAGGGCATGCCAGTCGCATTGCTCGGTACGCCGGGTCAGCACCGCCTGCAGTTCGATTTCCAGCACCGTGCCGTCCTCGTCGCGGAACAGTTCGGTCACCAGAAAATGTTTTTCACGGTTTTGCGGGTGAGCTGCTGTCCATTTCGACAGCAGCAATTTGCGCGGATTGATGCGATTCACTGCAGGTGTTCGTGCAAGCGTCTTGCCGCCTCCTGACCACTGAGCCATGCCCCTTCGACCCGACCCGACAGGCACCAGTCGCCACAGGCATACAGGCCCAGGTCGGCGTCGGCCAGGGTGCCCCATTCATGACTGCTTGCCGGCCGGGCATAGAGCCAGCGGTGGGCGAGGCTGAAGGTCGGGGCCGGCATGGCGCTGTGCAGCAACTCGGCGAAGGCACCGTGCAATTGTTCGATCACCGCTTCCTTGGGCAGATCGATGTGCTGCCGGCTCCAGGCACTGGTGGCGTGCAGGACCCAGGTGTCGCACGTGGTGTCGCGTCCCGGTTTGCTGCGGTTGCGAGCCAGCCAGTCGAGGGCGCTGTCCTGGACGAAGCAGCCTTCGATTGGCGTATCCAGCGGTGTATCGAAGGCGAGGGCGACGGCCCAGGTCGGGTCCATTTTCACGCCGGCGGCGGCACCGGCGAGTTTCGGTGCGGAGGCCAGCAGGGCAGTAGCCTGAGGCGCCGGAGTGGCGACCACCACGTGGCTGAACGGCCCGTGGGTGAAACCTTCGGCATCTTGCAGGTGCCAGTGTTGTTCACCGCGATAGACCTCGGTGATCCGGCAGGCGAAATGCACTTCCAGGCCATCGAGCAGGCCCCGGGTGATGGCGCTCATGCGCGGCGTGCCGACCCAGCGGGTCTGTTCGTCCGGCGACAGGTTCAACTGCCCGCCATGAAAGGTGTAGAGCTGCGGTGCCCATTCGGCGACCCAGCCTTTGCTTTGCCAGCGCTGGACTTCGGTCACGAAGCGCCGATCACGGGCGGTGAAGTATTGCGCACCCATGTCCAGCGAACCGGCATCGCTGCGCTTGCTCGACATGCGCCCGCCGCTGCCGCGACTTTTATCGAACAACTGAACGGTATGCCCGGCATCTGTCAGCGCCTGGGCGGCGGAGAGTCCGGCAATGCCGGTGCCAATGATTGCGATAGGTACAGTCATAGGGGCCTCGTTTACCTTTCTGTACAGACTACGCCGTGGATGAAACCTGTACAATTATGTTTTTTGGTATAACTTCCAGCGTTCTTGTTCTGACAGCTTGGCCTATGGTTAAACAATAGAGCCTGCCCGATAGAAAAGATCCCTGTTTATAAAAATAGACTAGTGATCGGGGTAAAACGCCACGCGAGGAAGAAGTCATGCACATATTGCTGACCGGCGGTACTGGATTGATCGGACGTCAGCTTTGCCGGCACTGGTCCGCACAGGGGCATCGCCTGACGGTCTGGAGTCGTCGTCCGGAAAAAGTCGCGAAAATCTGTGGCGCCCAGGTGCGTGGCATTGCGCGTCTGGAGGACCTTGGCGACGAACCGGTCGACGTGATCGTCAACCTGGCCGGCGCGCCGATTGCCGACCGGCCGTGGACCCATCGGCGCAAGGCGTTGTTGTGGAGCAGCCGGATTACGCTGACCGAAGCGTTGCTGGCGTGGCTGGAACATCGCGGGCAGAAACCGTCGCTGCTGATCTCGGGCTCGGCCGTGGGTTGGTACGGTGACGGCGGCGAGCGCGAGTTGACCGAGGACTCCCCACCGGTGATTGACGATTTCGCCAGCCAGTTATGCATCGCCTGGGAGGAAACCGCGCAACGCGCCGAAGCGATGGACATTCGCGTGGTGCTGGTGCGCACCGGGCTGGTGCTGTCGGCCGAGGGCGGCTTTTTGTCGCGCCTGCTGCTGCCGTTCAAGCTCGGGCTGGGCGGGCCTTTGGGCAACGGTCGGCAGTGGATGCCGTGGATTCATATCGATGACCAAATCGCCCTGATTGATTTTCTTCTGCACCGCGATCAGGCGAGCGGTCCTTATAATGCGTGCGCGCCGAAACCTGTGCGCAATCGCGAATTCGCCAAGACCCTGGGCAGCGTGTTGCACCGCCCGGCGTTCATGCCGATGCCGGCCCTCGCCTTGAAGGTCGGGCTCGGCGAGATGTCATTGCTGTTGCTGGGTGGCCAACGGGCCACGCCCAAACGCTTGCTGGAAGCGGGATTCACTTTCCGGTTCACGGATTTACGCGCGGCCCTGGACGATCTTTCCAGCCGCCTCTGAAATAGGACGTTGCATGACCGATCACGCCTTGCTTCTGGTCAACCTGGGTTCGCCGGCCTCCACTTCGGTGGCCGACGTGCGCCGCTATCTCAATCAATTCCTGATGGATCCTTACGTGATCGACCTGCCGTGGCCGGTGCGGCGTCTGCTGGTGTCGCTGATTCTGATCAAGCGCCCGGAGCAGTCGGCCCACGCCTACGCCTCGATCTGGTGGGACGAAGGGTCGCCGCTGGTGGTACTCAGTCGTCGCCTGCAACAGCAGATGAAGGCGCAGTGGACTCACGGTCCGGTTGAGCTGGCCATGCGTTACGGCGAGCCGTCGATTGAGACAAGCCTGTTGAAGCTGGTCGCGGCGGGGCACAGACGCATCACCCTAGCGCCGCTTTATCCACAGTTCGCCGACAGCACCACCACCACGGTGATCGAAGAAGCCAAGCGGGTGGTGCGCGAGAAAAAACTCGATGTGCAACTGTCGGTGTTGCAGCCGTTCTACGATCAACCGGAATACCTCGACGCCCTGGTGGCCAGCGCCAAACCGCACTTGCAGCAGGATTACGATCACCTGTTGCTGAGCTTCCATGGTTTGCCTGAGCGGCACCTGACCAAGCTCGACCCGACCGGCAATCATTGCTTCAAGAATGAAGATTGCTGCAAAAACGCCTCGGCTGCCGTATTGGCCACCTGTTATCGCGCCCAATGTCTGCGCACAGCGGCGTTGTTCGCTGAGCGTATGGGGCTGCCGGACGGCAAGTGGTCGGTGTCGTTTCAGTCGCGGCTGGGCCGGGCGAAATGGATCGAGCCCTACACCGAAGCGCGGCTGGATGAGCTGGCCAAAAGCGGCGTGAAGAAGATTCTGGTGATGTGCCCGGCGTTTGTTGCCGATTGCATCGAGACCCTGGAAGAGATCGGCGATCGCGGCAAGGAGCAGTTCCGCGAAGCGGGGGGAGAGGAGCTGGTGCTGGTGCCGTGCCTGAATGATGACCCGCAATGGGCGAAGGCGTTGGCAACACTTTGTGAACGGGCGCCACTGGCCCTTTAATGATCGTCGATGATTGATCGTTCCCACGCTCCGCGTGGGAATGCAGCCCGTGACGCTCCGCGTCACTGGACGCGGAGCGTCCCCAGAGGCGTTCCCACGCAGAGCGTGGGAACGATCAGTGTGGGGTGATCCGCGCGGGAACGATCTTGAAGCCAATGCTTAGATCAGCGGCTCATCCGCCTTCTTCTGCTTCCAGCCGTCATTACCCGGCAGCAGCAGGTTCAGCGCAATTGCCACCACCGCGCACAGCGCGATGCCTTTGAGACCGAAGTCGTCGGGACCGGTGCCGGTGCCGACCAGCACGCCACCGATACCAAACACCAGGGTCACCGAAACGATCACCAGATTGCGCGCCTCACCCAGGTCGATCTTGTGACGGATCAAGGTGTTCATCCCCACCGCCGCGATCGAACCGAACAGCAGGCACAGAATCCCGCCCATCACCGGCACCGGAATACTTTGCAGCAGGGCGCCGAACTTGCCGATGAACGCCAGGCTGATGGCGAAGATCGCCGCCCAGGTCATGATTTTCGGGTTGTAGTTCTTGGTCAACATCACTGCGCCGGTCACTTCCGCGTAGGTCGTGTTGGGCGGGCCGCCGAACAGGCCGGCAGCCGTGGTGGCGATACCGTCACCGAGCAGGGTGCGATGCAGGCCTGGCTTCTTCAGGTAGTCGCGACCCGTCACGCTGCCGACGGCAATCACGCCGCCGATGTGTTCGATGGCCGGGGCCAAAGCTACCGGGACGATGAACAGGATTGCCTGCCAGTTGAACTCCGGTGCGGTGAAGGCCGGCAGGGCGAACCACGGTGCCGCGGCAATTTTCGCGGTGTCGACCACGCCGAAGTAGAAGGACAGGGCAAAACCCACCAGCACGCCGGAAATGATCGGCACCAGACGGAAGATGCCCTTGCCGAACACCGCCACGATCAATGTGGTCAGCAGCGCCGGCATCGAGATCATCATGGCGGTCTGGTAATGGATCAGTTCCGAACCGTCGCCGGCCTTGCCCATCGCCATGTTCGCGGCAATCGGCGCCATGGCCAGACCGATGGAGATGATCACAGGGCCGATCACCACCGGCGGCAGCAAACGGTCAATGAACCCGGTGCCTTTGATCTTCACGGCCAGGCCGAGGAAGGTGTAGACGAAACCGGCCGCCATCACGCCGCCCATGGTCGCGGCGAGGCCGAACTGGCCCTTGGCGAGAATGATCGGGGTGATGAAGGCGAAGCTCGACGCCAGGAATACCGGCACCTGACGCCCGGTGACGATCTGGAACAGGATCGTTCCCAGACCCGCGGTAAACAGTGCCACGTTCGGGTCCAGGCCCGTGATCAATGGCATCAGCACCAGGGCGCCGAAAGCCACGAACAGCATCTGTGCGCCGGACAGCACGGTGCGCCAGAGCGGATCGTTGAACTCTTGTTGCATGCTTACGCGTCCTTCTGCTTGGTGCCGAAGATCTTGTCACCGGCATCGCCAAGCCCAGGAATGATGTAACCGTGCTCGTTGAGTTTCTGATCGATGGACGCGGTGTAGATGATCACGTCCGGGTGAGCTTTCTCGACAGCGGCGATGCCTTCCGGCGCGGCAACCAGCACCATTGCACGGATGTCCTTGCAACCGGCCTTCTTCAGCAGGTCGATGGTCGCAACCATGGAGCTGCCGGTGGCAAGCATCGGGTCGATGATCATGGCCAGGCGTTCGTCGATTTCCGGAACCAGTTTTTCCAGATAGGTGTGGGCCTGCAGGGTTTCTTCGTTACGGGCAACGCCGACGGCGCTGACCTTGGCGCCCGGGATCAGGCTCAGCACGCCTTCGAGCATGCCGATGCCGGCACGCAGGATCGGCACGACGGTAATCTTCTTGCCGGCGATTTTCTCGACTGACACGGTGCCGCACCAACCTTCGATATCGTAGGTTTCCAGCGGCAGGTCTTTGGTCGCTTCATAGGTCAACAGGGCACCGACTTCCTGCGCGAGTTCGCGGAAATTCTTGGTGCTGATGTCTGCACGGCGCATAAGGCCAAGTTTGTGACGGATCAGCGGATGGCGGATCTCTTGGATGGACATGGGGAAAGGCTCCGGCGGCGGGCAAAAAAACCGGCCTAGATTAATCTATCCGACGGTGATGTCCTATAGGACATACAGTACGTTAGTCCACAAATGCTTGATTCGGCCGTGCGGGATGCGTACCTTTGCTCGCTTTTCCGAAACAGACCCCCCTTGGAGAGCGCCATGTCCGCTGATCTCGAGCATATCCGTCAAATCATGCGAGAGGCTGACTGCCTGTACACCGAAGCTGAAGTCGAGGCTGCCATTGCCCGCGTCGGTGCACAAATCAACGAACAACTGGCCGACAGCAACCCGGTGGTGTTCTGCGTGATGAACGGCGGCCTGATCTTCTCCGGCAAACTGCTGACCCATCTGCAGTTCCCGCTGGAAGCGTCCTACCTGCACGCCACCCGCTATCGCAACGAAACCAGCGGCGGCGACCTGTTCTGGAAAGCCAAGCCGGAAGTCTCGTTCATCGACCGTGATGTGCTGATCATCGACGACATTCTCGACGAAGGTCACACCCTGGGCGCGATCATCGACTTCTGCCGTCACGCCGGCGCGCGCAAAGTGCACACCGCCGTGCTGATCGACAAGGACCACGACCGCAAGGCCCGTCCTGACCTGAAAGCCGACTTCGTTGGTCTGCCGTGCATCGACCGTTACATCTTCGGTTACGGCATGGACTACAAAGGCTACTGGCGCAACGCTAACGGGATCTTCGCCGTCAAAGGCATGTGAGAACCCCTGAAAGATCGCAGCCCCGGGCTGCGATCTTTTGCTTTAAAGGCTGCTAAAGTGCTCGGCCCCGCCCCCCGGAGCCTGTCATGAGCCTCTTGATCCGCAGCTGCGCCGCCCTGTTGCTGACCCTCAGCCTGCCCCTGGCCGCCGCCCCGATGCACAGTCAATTCCTGCCGCCGGACGACCTGACCCTGCGCGATGCCGAACCCGAGCAGCAGCAACTGTTGCAGGTCACCGATTATTCCGTGGTGGTGGGGGCCCAGCGCCAGTCCAATCAGCAGCCGATTCCGGTCACCTCTTCGTTGATGATCCGCCTCAAAGGCAAGTCCCTGAACAAAGGGGCGACGATCAATCAGGTGCTGGTCAACTTCGATGGCGAAAGCAAAAGCCTGAAAAAACCGGTGTATGACGACAAGAGCAAGACCCTGACGCTCTACTACCCGCTGGCCCAGTACCGGGTGGTGATCGATCTGTTGCGCAACGACACCGTGTATTGCCAGTTTCTGACCTACGCCAACGGCCACATCTGGGCCGATTTGCACACCGGCAGTACGCGCTCGCGTTGAGCCTTGTGCCTGCGCAGGGGTAAACTGCCCGCCCCGTGAAATGTCTGCGAGCTGGAGTCGGCAATGCGTAAAGATAAGAAGCAAGTGATTGGTGACGAGATCGGCGATGAGCAGATCAAGCTGTTCCTCGATTTTGAGCCGGTCGACGCCACTTCGCCGTCGCTGCACAAACTGGTCAAGGCCTACCGTGGCCTGCGCATCGACGATTTCGAGCGTTTCCTGACGTTCTTCGTCGAAGCCGGTTATGACGTCGATGGCAAGGACGAGCACGGCAAGACCTTCATCGACCAGATCCGCGATCAACGCAACGCTGCGGAATACATCGAGCTGATCGAGAAAGCCCGCGTCTGATATCCGCGGCTTTCCCAAGGCATAAAAAAACGCCCCGCACTCACTGAGTGCGGGGCGTTTTTTATGTCGCAATATCAAGCGAAGCTTGGGGTCTCGCTGCTTTCTTCCACCAGTTCAAGCGCAATGTTGTTCTGCGTGTTGATCTTGCGATACAGCGCGGCGTCGGTTTCCAGGACCTTTTCACGGGCCGGGAAGATTTCCGCCAGTTTGGCAGCCCATTCACCCTTGGCCTTGGCCGGGAAGCACTTCTCGATCAGTTCCAGCATGATCGAGACGGTCACCGAAGCACCCGGCGAAGCGCCGAGCAGGGCGGCGAGGGAGCCGTCCTTCGCGGCCACCAGTTCGGTACCGAACTGCAGGATGCCGCCTTTTTTCGGGTCTTTCTTGATGATCTGCACCCGTTGGCCGGCCACTTCCAGGCGCCAGTCTTCGGCTTTCGCCTCGGGGTAGAAACGGCGCAGGGATTCCAGGCGCTGTTCCATCGACTGCATCACTTCGCTGACCAGGTACTTGGTCAGGTCCATGTTGTTTTTTGCCACGGCCAGCATCGGCCCGATGTTGCCGGCGCGAACCGACAGCGGCAGGTCCATGAAGGAGCCGTGCTTGAGGAACTTGGTGGTGAAGCCGGCGTATGGCCCGAACAGCAGGGATTTCTTGCCGTCGACCACGCGGGTGTCGAGGTGCGGCACGGACATCGGTGGCGAACCCACGGCGGCCTGGCTGTAAACCTTGGCCTGGTGATGCTTGACCACTTCCGGGTTGTCACAACGCAGCCACTGGCCGCTGATCGGGAAGCCGCCGAAGCCTTTGCTTTCTTCGATGCCCGAAGCCTGCAGCAGCGGCAGGGCCGCGCCACCGGCGCCGAGGAACACGAACTTGGCGTCGACTTCACGGCTGCTGCCGCTGTTGACGTCCTTGATGCTGACGGTCCAGCCATTGCCGTTACGCTTGAGGCCGGTCACGCGCTTGCAGTACTTGACCTGGGCATCGGGGGCGCTGGTCAGGTGCTTGAGCAACTGATTGGTCAGGGCGCCGAAGTTGACGTCGGTGCCGTTGATCACGCGGGTGGCGGCGAGTACCTGGTCTTTTGGACGACCCGGCATCATCAGCGGCATCCACTCGGTCATCTTCGCCTTGTCTTCGGTGTATTCCATGTCGGCGAAGGCGTGGTGCTTGCGCAGCGTATTGAAACGTTCCTTGAGGAACGACACGCCTTTCTCACCCTCGACGTAACTCAGGTGCGGCACCGGGCTGATAAAGGATTTGCACGAGCCGAACGTGCCTTTCCTGGTCAGGTACGACCAGAACTGCTTCGACACCTCGAACTGGGTGTTGATGTGCACGGCCTTCTTGATGTCGACGGTGCCGTCGGCAGCCTGCGGCGTGTAGTTCAGCTCGCACAGGCCGGCGTGGCCGGTACCGGCGTTGTTCCATGGGTTGGAACTCTCCGCGGCACCGGAATCCATCAGCTCGACGACTTCCAGCTTGATCGCCGGGTCGAGTTCCTTGAGCAGTACTGCGAGGGTGGCACTCATGATGCCGGCCCCAACCAGAACTACGTCGACTGCTTCGTTATGCGCCATTTAACGCGTCTCCAAAATCTGCAGCACCAAATTGTCGGCATGGCTGCCAGGCGTCCAGGGCAGGTCAGTTGAGCCCCGGGTATCCTTGGTCAGGTGTGCCATGTCCGAATCTTCGCAATTTTTCGCAACTTCGACGGATGCGTGCGGCCTGGCTTCAAGAGTCCCATGAACTCATTTCGGCACGGGGCTGGCAATTCGACTTATGGTCGAGACATCCGTTTGTGCAACCAAATCCGTAGCGGACAGGCTTCAGGCTCCGGTAGTCGAGGCGTTCCCGTTCCTGTGTCGTTGGGCTGTTTCAGACGCTAATGGTGCATGTTCAGACGCAAAACTATTCATTTGCTCGCCACACTCTTGTGAAGTTGTGAAAACCCGTTTTTTTCACGCTCTTTTGAAGACGTGAACCTCAAAAAGGGCTGTCCGGGGCTGGCACCGTGCCCGGAGGGGCAAACAACTCAGTGGCCGAGCGTCATGACAGCTCTGCAGATTCGCGAAAAGCGGGATTTGCCAGGGAAACAGCAAGCACGCCAGCTTCACTCGATCTGTGTGGGCGGCTCTCTGTGGGCGATTTGGATGCCAATGCAAGCGCATTGACGCTGTTGCGGGGCCCGATCAGGAGACGTCCTTATAATCGGGGGGAGATTGTATCGAAGAAATGCGCGGAGTTGGTCGAGTTTAATGACTTTTATTAGGCATCCGGTCAGATGCTCAACATCGCCTGAGCCCGTGCGCGTGGGCGCTGCTGTTCGACCCGGGCGCTGGCGGGCAGTGGCTGGTGCAGCCAGTTGAGACGGATTTCCTCGATTTCCACCCAGCCGTCACCCATTGGTTGCAGGCTGCATTGCTTGAAGGCCTGGCAATGGCCGTTGCGGTCGAGCAGGGCGAAGCTGCGGTGCAGTGGGCGTGGGGCGAACAACGAGATCAGATAGCGCATGGCAGTGCTCCTTTTGGGGATCTGTGAGGAAGATTGGCAAAGGGCCGTGACGCGCACGTGTATGGGGGGTGACGAATGTGTGACAGGAACCGCTGGCAGCGGGTTTTGTCAGAGATTTCAGTGCTGGTGACCCACAGTGGCCCACCGCTATACTGCCGGCCTGTCTGTGCCTGATTCTGGAGAGAAGAGCATGTTGCAACGCCTGTTGTTCGGTTTGATCACTGTGACCAGTTTGACCCTGGTTGGCTGCGCCCACAGCCCGCAACAACTGAGCCCGGAACCGAAGCTGACCACTCAGCTGGCACCGGTCGGCCATGGCCAGCCTGTCGTGGTTCGCGTGGTCGACGGTCGTCCGTCGCCAACCCTCGGCACCCGTGGCGGCCTGTACCCGGAAACCAGCGCCATCACCGTGCAGCGCGAGCAGATCCTGCCGAAGCTGCAGGCCCAGGCTGAAGCCGCCGTGCGTCTGCTCGGGTTCACCCCGACCAACAACGCGCCCAATGCACCGCAGTTGACCGTGACTTTGGCCGAACTGAAGTACCAGTCGCCCAAAGAAGGCATGTACGTGACCGAAGCCACCATCGGCGCCACCTTCCGCTCCGACGTGCAGAACGCCAACCGTCGCTACAGCGGCCGTTACGGTGCCTCGCTGGATCAGCGTTTCGGCATGGCGCCGAACCAGGAAACCAACACCAAACTGGTCAGCGATGTGCTGAGCGATGCGCTGACCCGTCTGTTCAAGGATCCGACCGTGGGTCAGGTCCTCGCCGAGTAAGTATTCGGTTGCTGCGAAAAAAGCCCGGGGCCAGTGATGGCTCCGGGCTTTTTCGTTCAGGCGGCTTGTGAATAGAAGTCGAGGACGCTGACGCCGGTCAGCAGATCGGTCTCGGGCAAGTCTGCATGCTGGTGCCCGCCGAGGGCGCAATACACCAGCCAGTGACGGTCCTGAACATTGAAGGCCAGGCTGCCGACGAGGGCTTGCTGCTCGTCGGACGGAGAGATGAGGTACAGGCGATCCTGGTTTTCAGCGTGAAGCATGTCGCGTTCCGTGTCGGTTTCGAGGCGCGCAGGGTGACTGAAACTAATGACGATGCCGTGACACAGGACAGCCATCGGTCGATTGATGGGTTATTTGTCGTAAAGGGTAGGGCAGTCAGGGAGTGTTTCGGTAGAATCCGCGCCGCGGTCGTCGGTCTGGCGTTCGCCATACCGGTTTAGATTGAGGTCTGTGATGTCGCTGCACTTGATGACGCTGTTTACCGCCCATCCCGCCAAACTGATCAATCTGCTGGCCCTGCTGTTGGCCTTTCCCGGCAGTTGGCTGCTGCACGCGACCCGTCGCCGTGAACAAAGGGCGATGGCCAGTATCGCAGCCCAGCGCCAGAACCAACCCGATCGGGAGCCGGTGCTCGATTGGGCGACCCTGCGCATGAACCGCTTCTTCTACCGCTTCGGTTTTGCCTGCCTGGGCCTGGCGCTGCTGGTGTCCTGGATCAGTACCCGCTTCTGAACGAAGAACGGCGCCCGAAGGCGCCGTTCTTGTATCCGGCCGACACCGCTTACAGCGGCAGTCCAGCCTTGACCCGGTACTGATTGCGCACCGGCGTCGCATATTGCAGCACCAGATACGGACGATGCTCCTCGGGGCAGGCGTCGAGACGGTTCTGCCATTCTTCCTGGGCCTTGGCCAGTTCCTCGGCGCCAAACACCTCGGCAGCCTTCGGCACGTTCAATTGCGGATCGGCATCCGCCCACTGCGCGTACGCCAGGTAATGCACCGGGAACAACCGGTAGCCGCCGAGAATCTGCTTGTCCATCTCGACCGCCAATTGCTTGGTGTCCTCGAACAGCTCGGTGATCGGCGCGGCGAAGTTCACGTGCACCCGGCCCTTGTAGCCGGTGATGCCCTTGGCGATGCTCACGTCATCCTCGCCCGGCGCCTTGCTGTAGGTTCCGGTGGTGGCGCGGATGTACAGCTCGCGGGCCTTGGCCTGATCGCACGGGTCGTATTCGTAGCTGATCGACACCGGGGTCAGGTTCAGCGACTGAATGACTTCGCCGAACGGCTCGTCCTTGCGACTCATGTGGAACATCTTGAGGATCGCCGACTCGGTACGGTCGTCGCCGTCCTTCGCGCGGCCTTCAGCCTGGGCGATCCAGATCGAGGCGCAATCGTTGCGGATCGAGTGGTTGATGTACGCCGACAGCAGTTGATACGCGGCCATTTTCTCGCGGCGCCCGGTGATCGAGCGATGAACGATGAAGCTCTTGTTCAAGCGCATCAGGTCGCTGACGAACGGCTTTTGCAGCAAGTTATCGCCAATCGCGATGCGCGGCGTCGGCAGGCCTGCGTGGTACACGGCGTAGTTGACGAAGGCCGGGTCCATCACGATGTCGCGGTGGTTGGCGATGAACAGATAAGCGCTGCCGGACTTGAATTGCTCGACACCGGTGTAGGTCACGCCGTCGGTGGCGCGCTCGATGGTGTGATCGACGTAGAACTCGACCTTGTCCTGCAAAGTGGCCACGGAGGTCACGTCGGCAAACTCACGACGCAGCCGATGGGCTATAAGTGGTTTGAGCATCCAGCCGAAGGCACCGGCAAAACGCGGGAAGCGGAAGTGGGTGAGGATATCTAGAAACGCCTTGTCGCCGAGCAGTCGCGCCAGTACCGCAGGTACTTCGCTGTCGTCGTAAGGTCGGATGGCATCGAATTCGCCCATCATGCTCTCTTGTTGGAAACGGCTAGGGTAAGTAAAGGTTTTGATCGAAAACCAACGGGGCACGGTCTGAAAAAGTAGCCAGACAAAAATAGCCCTGCAAATAGACCGGCGATTATACGCACAAGTCACCCGGGAGACCGCGATGCTGGAAAGCGCACTATATGAATGTCCGTATTGTGGTGAAGAGGTCGAGACGACGGTGGATCTCTCCGGTGGCGACCAGACCTATATTGAAGACTGTCAGGTGTGTTGTCGGCCGATCACCTTTGTGTTGCAGGTCCATGGAGAGGACTGGTTTCTGGAAGTCTTCAGCGAAAACGAGTGAGGCGCGCCCATGCAGCGAATCTACGAGCCGGAAAACCTGATGGAAGGCGAAATGCTCAAGGGCATGCTCGCCAGCGAGGGCATCGAGGCGCATCTGGTCGGACGCGATCTGCTGGGCGGCACGGGGGAGTTGCCGATCTTCGGACTGCTGGGCCTGTCGGTCGATAACGACCAGGCCGAATACGCCCGCGAGCTGATCAGTGCGTACAATGCCGCGCTGCCGCTGCCCGGCGATGAACCGGACAGCTATCCCGGGACGCTGGTCTGTTAGGCTGGCGTTCGTTTTATTTGTGAGTCGTGCTGCCCCATGTGTGGACGTTATGCCCTGTTTCGCTGGAACCGCGATTTCGCGAGCCTGCCAGGTTTTCCTGCCGATCAGCAGGCGCAGTGGAACATTTCCCCCAACGATTCGGTGTTGATGCTGCGCGCCGAACCCGACGGCCAGCGCACGCTGGCCCGTGCCCGTTGGGGGCTGACACCGCCGTGGCTGACCGACATGTCGCGCACGCCGGCTCATGCCCGGGCCGAAACCGTCGCCGAACAGCCGATGTTCCGTGAAGCCCTGCGCCTGCGTCGTTGCCTGCTGCCGGCCAACGGGTTTTACGAATGGCGCGGCAACGTGCGCAAGCGGCCGTACTGGCTGACACCGGGAGAGGGGGCTTCGTTGTTTTTTGCGGCGATCTGGGAGGCGTATCCGGTGCAGGAACAAGTCTGGCTGAGCACGGCGGTGATCACTCAGTCGGCGGCCAGTCAGCGCCGGCCGTTGATTCTCGATGAGGCGGGGCAGGCGGCATGGCTTGATCCTGAAACGCCGTTGCATGTCCTGCAAGGCCTGCTCGCCAGTGAACCTGCCACCCTGCGCGAGCGGGTGCTGGCGAACCTGGTCAATGATCCGAAGCTCAACGGGCCGGAGTGCCTGACCCCGGCCTGATCGGTCAGACCTTCGATCGTTCCCACGCTCCGCGTGGGAATGCAGCCCGGGGCGCTCCGCGCCCCAGATCCAGAGCCGAACGCGGAGCGTCCGTTGAGGCATTCCCACGCGGACGGTTCGACGCCTCGACGTGGGAACGATCACTGTCGGCTAGACCTTGAACTGGTTGATCAACCGCCGCTGCTGCTCCGCCAGTTTGGTCAGATCCGCACTCGCCGAACTCGATTCATCCGCACCACCGGCCACCTCATTGGCCACCTGACCGATGTTGATCACGTTGCGGTTGATGTCGTCGGCCACCGCGCTCTGTTCTTCGGCGGCGCTGGCGATCTGGGTGTTCATGTCGTTGATCACCGATACCGCCTGAGTAATGGTCTCCAGCGCCTCGGCTGCCTTGGCTGCGTGCTGCACGCTTTCGTCGGTGCGGTTCTGGCTGTCTTCCATGACCCGCACCACATCGCGGGTGCCCTGTTGCAGTTGCTGGATCATGCTCTGGATTTCTTCGGTGGCTTTCTGGGTTTTCTGTGCCAGGTTGCGCACCTCGTCGGCCACCACCGCAAAACCGCGTCCTTGTTCACCAGCACGGGCCGCTTCGATCGCCGCGTTGAGGGCCAGCAGGTTGGTCTGCTCGGCGATCCCGCGAATGGCGATCAGGATCGCGTTGATGTTTTCGCTGTCCTTGGCCAGGGTCTGCACCACGTCCACGGCCTTGCCGATTTCCACGGCCAGCACGCCAATCGAATGGGAGGTGTCGCGCACGATCTGCATGCCCTGACTGGCTGCCTGATCGGCGTGGCTGGCCGCTTGCGCGGCCTGGGTCGCGTTGCGTGCCACGTCTTGCGCGGTGGCGGTCATTTCCTGCACGGCGGTGGCGACCTGATCGATCTCGGCCATCTGCTTCTGAATGCCGATATTGGTACGGATCGCGATGTCCGCCGTGTGCTCCGAGGAATCGCTGACGCTCTGCACCGACGACACCACCTGCGTGATCATCCCCTGCAATTTGGCGAGGAAGGTATTGAAACCTTTGGCGATTGAACCGAGTTCGTCTTTGCGATCACTGGTCAAACGACGGGTCAGATCACCTTCGCCCTGGGCGATGTCATCGAGCATGGTCACCATCTGTTTGAGCGGACGGGCGATGCCGTGGCCCACCAGCCAGATCACCAGCAGGCCGAGGCCGGCAATGATCAGACCGACCATGGCCATGCCGAAGGTGTCGGATTTGCGCTGGGCATCGAGGTCGCCTTGCAGCTTTTGCAGATCGGCCATCACCGCGTCGAGCGGCAGTTGCAGCATCAGCGTCCAGCGCGCGTCGGTCTGGCCGATGCCGAACGGCAGGTACAACTCGATCCGGCCTTGCTCTTTATTGACGGTGTACGTCACTTCGCCGCGCTTGAGATTGGCCATGTTGGCAATCTGCTGGGCGTCGAGGATGTCGCTGACCTTCTCGCCGAATTTGCTCGGGTCCTTGGTGTAGGCGACGATCCGGCCGTTGCCGCCGATCAGGGCCATTTGCCCGGCGCCGCTGTACAGTTTCTGGTTGGCGCTCAGGAGCATTTCCTGGATGAAGTTCACCGACAGATCGGCGCCGACGATGCCCTGGAAGGCGCCGTTGAGCATGATCGGTTCGATAAAGGAGGCGAGCATGACGATCTTGTCGCCGACCTTGTACGGGGCCGGATCGATCACGCAGGATTTTTTGGTTTCTTTCGAGCACAGGTAGTACTCGCTGGCGCGCACGCCGGTGGACAGGACTTTCTGGTCGTCGACGTCCACCAGTTTGTCCAGGCCCAGGGTGCCGTCGTCATTGCGAAACCACCACGGCAGGAAGCGCCCGTTGCCAGGATCAATCCCGACAACCTGGGTGCCGACGTAGGCCGCGTCATTGTGATCCAGTGCGTTTTTTTCCCAGCCGATGTAAGTGCCGAGAATCTTCGGATTCTTCTCGACGTTTTCCTTGATCAGGCTGATCAGTTGCTCACGGCTGACGGTCAGTCGCGGCTGGCCGTCGGCGCCCGGTGTGCCGAGGAGGGCGTTGACCCGTACCAGTCCGCCGGCAATCAGCAGCGGCGCTTCGAGTTCGCGCTGGATCTGGCTGACCTGAGTCTGCGCCAGCGAGGTCAGGCGCTGTTCGATGACTTGCTCGAACTGGGCCTGGGTCCGTTGCTGGACCATTTCCTGGGTGCGGGCACCGGAGAACAGCGCATACAGCACTAGCGCGGCGACCACGCTGAGTACGATGGCGCCGGCCAGGGCGGCCACGGAAAACTGGATCGACTTGAACTTCATGGGAGCTCCGCACGCGAGAGGACGTCTGCGCTGTTGTATCGGCAGCCACTATTGCGCCATGAGGTGCGGAGCAAGTGATTACAGCCGGATGTCGCAAATGGACCAGTGCACGACGCAGTTGCAGCGGGCTCGGCGGTGGATGTGAATTTTTTCCTGCAGGGTTGGCGGGCGTGTTCTGAAAACAGGTGCATCACGTCCGTTGTATCTGGCGCCGATACAATTACCCGCCTAGGATACGCGACAGGTTTTCAGGGAGCTTTTGAATGAACAAGACATTGGTTGTAAGTGCACTGAGCGCAGCGCTGTTGCTGGCCGGTTGTCAGTCGGTCAACACCACCAGCGGCGGTGCCGTGGGCGTGGAACGCAAGCAGTACATGTTCAGCATGCTGTCCTCGCAAGAGGTCGACCAGATGTATGCCCAGTCCTATCAGAAGACCGTGGGCGAGGCGTCCAGCAAAGGCGTACTGGACAAGACCAGCAACGATGCCAAGCGTGTTCAGGCGATTGCCAACCGCTTGATTGCCCAGGCACCGAACTTCCGTCCGGATGCGGCGCAGTGGAAATGGGAAGTGAATCTGATCAAGAGCGACGAGCTCAACGCCAACTGCGGGCCTGGCGGCAAGATCATTTTCTACACCGGGCTGATCGACAGCCTGAAACTCACTGACGATGAAATCGCCGCAGTCATGGGCCATGAAATCGCCCACGCCTTGCGCGAGCACGGTCGTGAAGCGATGTCCAAAGCCTATGGCATCGAAATGGCCAAGCAGGGCGCCGGTGCGTTGCTCGGCCTGGGTCAGGACAGCCTGGCGCTGGCCGACACCGTGGCCAACTACGGCATGACGCTGCCCAACAGCCGTGCCAACGAGAACGAGGCCGACCTGATCGGTCTGGAACTGGCCGCGCGTGCCGGGTACAACCCGAACGCCGCCATCACTTTGTGGGACAAGATGAGCAAGGCCTCTGAAGGCGCGCCGCCGGAGTTCATGAGCACTCACCCGTCTTCCAGCAGCCGCACGGCTGCGTTGCAGGCGGCGATTCCGAAGGTCATGCCGCTTTACGAGAAAGCGCCCAAGTCCTGAAACCATGATCGCTCCCGCACTCGGTGCGGGAGCGATCTGCCGGATCAAACCCAGCCGCTGCTCTGCATCGCCTTGTACACCGCGACAATCGCCAGGATCAGGAACGCCGAGGCCGCCAGTCGACGGATCAGGGTCAGTGGCAGTTTCTCTGCCGCAAAATTACCCGCCAGTACCACCGGCACGTTGGCGATCAGCATGCCCGCCGTGGTGCCGATGATCACCAGCCACAGCTCCGGGTATTGCGCCGCCAGCATCACGGTAGCGATCTGGGTCTTGTCACCGATTTCCGCGAGGAAGAACGCAATCAGCGTGGTCAGGAATGGCCCGAACTTGCGGGCGGTGCTGGCTTCATCGTCGTCCATCTTGTCCGGCACCAGCGTCCACAGGGCGGTGGCGGCGAAGCTCGCGGCGAGAATCCAGTGCAGGACCGAATCGGAGAAGAAGCTGCCGAACCAGGCGCCGACCGCACCGGCTGCCGCGTGGTTGGCCAGGGTCGCAGCTACGATACCGGCGATGATCGGCCAGGGTTTGCGGAAGCGAGCGGCGAGAATCAGCGCGAGCAGTTGCGTCTTGTCGCCGATTTCGGCCAAGGCAACGATTGCGGTGGGAACGAGTAACGAGTCCAGCATCAGGATTTCCTAAGGGGCGGGTCGACACGGCTATGACACGTACAGCCTTCCCGCCCCGGGTAAGGTGTGCGTGTCATAGGTCTTGTCAAACCCTGCGATCCGTCTGCTGCGGACGCTTGGGTCGCATACGCCATGATCTGAGGATCAAGTATGTTGACGTATGCCGGACGAGCATGGCGCTCGTGGGAGACTACTCCCCTAGGACGGAGCGGATTCTGCCTAGGCGGAATCCATTCGGCAAGTGCTAATTTTCAGCCGCGCTTGGCCCGGTAAATCCGGAATCCATTGCCTTCGGCCTTGATCGCACAGACCCCGAGATGCTCTTCGATCAGCGGTTGATATTTCAGGAAGCTGTTGGCAACCAAGCGAAGTTCGCCGCCGTTTTTCAGATGTTTGGCCGCTTTTCGTAGCAAGTTTTCGGTAGCGAAATAATCGGTATGCACACCGACATGGAACGGCGGGTTGCTCAGAATCGCGTTCAAACCCATCGGCGCGGCGTCGATGCCGTCACCGGTCAGCACCTCGGCTTCCAGACCATTGGCCGCCAGGGTCAAACGGCTGCTGGCGGCAGCGAAGGCATCAACGTCGAGCAAGGTGACCTGATTGTGCGGGTAACGACGCTTGACCGCCGCACCCAGCACGCCGGCGCCGCAACCAAAGTCCAGCAGATGGCCGCTCGGCAGTTTGTCCAGATGTTCCAGCAGCAGGGCGCTGCCGCGATCCAGTCGGCCGTGGCTGAATACGCCCGGCAGACTGATGACTTTCAACGGGCCTTCGGCCAGCGGCAATTCGTAGGTCTGCGCCAGGCTTTCCAGCGGCTTGGCTTGCGGGGCGTTGGCCACGGTCACTTGCCACAACTGGCAATGGCGCGCGCTGTCGAGCTTGCGCGGCTTGCCGAACGGGTTGAGCTGTTTGGAGGCGCCTTCAATGCCGCTGCGTTTTTCCCCGACCAGATACACCTCGCGCCCGGCCAGGCGTGAAGCCACGGCATTGAGGATGTAATCGGTCAGGTCCTTGGCCTTGGGCAGGAACACCACGGCGTTGGTGAATTCGCGTTCCGGCACGTTCACGCCAAAATGGCTGCGGCCTTCGAAGCGGGCTTCGAGCGCGGCCTGATCGCCTGCGTGCCAGCACCAGCCAAACGCCTCGGGCAGGCGCCCCAGCAGATCATCGGCAGGCAAACCGGCCAGCAACACCGAACCCTGGAATAACTCGGCCTGACGAAGCAGTACTTCACTGCGCGGATCCATAACTGCTCCTGTGAAAAAAAGTGCCGCAGTTTATCAACTGACGACCCGCAGCGCCTTACCGCTGTAGAACGCCTGGGTGTTTTCCACCAGTTGGCCGACGATTCGCTGCCGCGCCTCGCGGCTGCCCCAGGCGTTGTGCGGGGTGACGATCAGGCGCGGGATATCGGCAGCCAGCAGCGGATTGCCGTTGGTCGGCGGCTCGACGCTCAACACATCGGTGGCCGCGCCGCCCAGATGACCGCTGCGCAAGGCGTCGGCCAGGGCCTGTTCGTCGATCAGCCCGCCACGGGCGGTGTTGACCACGAAGGCGCCGGGTTTCATCGCGGCGAGTTCGCGGGCGCCGATGAAGTGGCGGGTGTGTTCGTTGAGCGGGCAGTGCAGGGTGAGAGCGTCGATCTTCGGCAGCAACTCTTCCAGCGGCAGGCGATCCGGACGGGCCGGTCGCCCCGGAATCTGTCCCAGCAGCACGCGCATGCCGAAGGCTTCGGCCAGACGCGCGACCGCGCCGCCGAGTTCGCCGTGTCCAAGCAGACCGAGGGTTTTGCCTTCCAGCTCGACGATCGGGTAGTCCAGCAGGCAGAACTGTTTCGCCTGCTGCCAGCGTCCTTCGCCGACGGCTTTCTGATAATCGGCCAGGCGCGTGGCGAGATTGAGCAGCAGCATGATCGTGTGCTGCGCCACCGACGGGGTGCCGTAACCCTGACAGTTGCACACTGTGATCCCATGGGCGCGGGCGGCGGCCAGATCGACGTTGTTGGTCCCGGTGGCGGTGATCAGGATCAGCTTCAGCTGTGGGTTGGCGGCCATGGCGGCGGCGTCGATCAGGATCTTGTTGCTGATCGCCACGGTTGCACCTTGCAGGCGCTCGCTCACTTGCGCAGGCAGCGTCTGGGCGAACAGTTGCAGACCGCTGAAGCAGTCACGCAAAGGGCTCAGATCGAGATCGCCAAGATCCAGCGAAGGGTGATCGAGGAATACGGCGCGGTGGGCGTTCGTCATCAACTGTACCTGTCGTGCTTTGAAGGGAAGGCGTAATCTGCCGAGCCTACCAGATGAAACAATTCGTTACGCTTGGCCGAAAGGAGCCCCCATGTACTGGACCGAATTCTTGACCGTTGCCCTGATTCACCTGCTGGCCGTCGCCAGCCCCGGTCCTGATTTTGCCGTGGTGGTGCGTGAAAGCGTGACCCATGGTCGACGCGCCGGGACCTGGACCGCGTTGGGCGTGGGCACGGCGATTTTCCTGCACGTCGGTTATTCCTTGCTGGGGATCGGCCTGATCGTTTCCCAATCAATCGTGTTGTTCAACGCCCTGAAATGGGCGGCGGCCGCGTACCTGCTGTACATCGGCTTCAAGGCCCTGCGTGCGCAACCGGCGAAAACCGTGACCGATGATCTGCACAAAGAGGCCGGCGAGCGCACCGCACGTGGCGCGTTCACTTCGGGTTTCGTGACCAACGGCCTGAACCCGAAAGCCACGCTGTTCTTCCTGTCGTTGTTCACCGTGGTGATCAACCCGCACACACCGCTGACAGTACAGGCCGGTTACGGCATTTATCTGGCCGCCGCGACCGCCACCTGGTTCTGCCTGGTAGCGATGTTGTTCAGCCAGCAGCGCGTGCGCGCCGGTTTCGCCCGCATGGGCCACTGGTTCGACCGCACCATGGGCGCGGTGCTGATCGCCATCGGCGTGAAACTCGCGTTCACCGAGATGCATTGATCCTTCTGCGCTGTCATCTGTTTCGGCAAATGCTGGCGCAAAGCTAGCATTTGTACGGCTCTGCAAATCATTCCTTTGGCTGATTTGGCTGACGTATAACGGTTCTAGAGTACGAAACTCCAAAGCCAACACCGTGCAGTCAGAAAAGGGATTCTTATGTTGCAGACTCGCGTCATTCCGCCCGCCGAAGGGGCGTACCAGTATCCACTGCTGATTAAACGGCTGCTGATGTCCGGTGCCCGTTACGAGAAAACCCGCGAGATCATCTACCGTGACCAGCTGCGCTACAGCTATCCGACCCTGATCGAGCGGGTCGCGCGGCTGGCCAACGTACTGACGGCGGCCGGGGTCAAGGCCGGTGACACCGTGGCGGTGATGGACTGGGACAGCCATCGATACCTGGAGTGCATGTTTGCGATTCCGATGATCGGCGCGGTGATCCACACCATCAACGTGCGCCTGTCGCCGGAGCAGATCCTCTACACCATGAACCACGCCGAGGACCGCTTCGTGCTGGTCAACAGCGAGTTCGTCGGGCTGTACCAGGCTATTGCGCCACACCTGTCCACGGTGGAGAAAACCCTGCTGCTGACCGATCTGCCGGAAAAAACCGCCGATCTGCCGAATCTGGTCGGCGAGTACGAGCAACTGCTGGCGGCCGCGAGTCCGCAGTACGACTTTCAGGATTTCGACGAGAACTCGGTCGCCACCACGTTTTACACCACGGGCACCACCGGCAATCCGAAAGGCGTGTACTTCACCCATCGGCAACTGGTGCTGCACACCATGGGCGTGTCGACCATCATGGGCGCCATCGACAGCGTGCGGCTGCTGGGCACCAACGACGTGTACATGCCGATCACCCCGATGTTCCACGTGCATGCGTGGGGTCTGCCGTATGTGGCGACCATGCTCGGGCTCAAGCAGGTTTATCCGGGGCGTTACGACCCGGAATTCCTGGTCGAGTTGTGGCGCAAGGAAAAGGTCACGTTCTCCCATTGCGTGCCGACCATCCTGCAGATGGTGCTCAATGCCAAGGGCGCGCAGGGCACCGATTTCGGCGGCTGGAAAATCGTCATCGGCGGCAGTGCGCTCAATCGCACGCTTTACGAAACGGCCAAGAGCAAGGGCATTCAACTGACGGCTGCTTACGGCATGTCGGAAACCGGGCCACTGGTTTCGTGCGCGCATCTGAATGATGAGTTGATGGCGGGCACCGAAGACGAGCGCACCACCTATCGGATCAAGGCCGGCGTGCCGGGGCCATTGGTCGAAGCGGCGATTGTCGATACCGAAGGCAATTTCCTCCCGGCCGACGGCGAGACCCAGGGCGAACTGGTACTGCGCGCACCGTGGCTGACCGAGGGTTACTTCAACGAACCGCAGAAGGGCGCCGAGCTGTGGGCCGGCGGCTGGCTGCACACCGGCGACGTGGCGACGCTCGACGCCATGGGTGTGATCGACATCCGCGACCGGATCAAGGACGTGATCAAGACCGGCGGCGAATGGATCTCCTCGCTGGACCTCGAAGACCTGATCAGTCGTCACGTCGCGGTACGTGAAGTAGCAGTGGTGGGGATCGCCGATCCGCAGTGGGGCGAGCGTCCGTTTGCCTTGCTGGTGGTTCGTGAAGGTCACGCCATCGGGGCGCGCGAGCTGAAGGAACACCTCAAGCCGTTCGTTGAACTGGGGCACTTGAGCAAGTGGGCGATACCAAGCCAGATCGCGCTTGTTACTGAAATTCCCAAGACCAGTGTCGGCAAGCTCGACAAGAAGCGCATCCGCCTCGACATCACCGAATGGCAGGCCAACAACAGCACCTTCCTCTCGACGCTCTGAGCGTCCGCTGGCGCGCCGAAAACGGCGCGCCAGACCCACCAAGCAAGCGCTTGGCTTGTGAAATTCGAATTTTCAGCCATCCTTGCCGTGCCGACATGTGTCGGACTGGCGAAAGGACTGTTCCAGAGTGGCCGGCAGCTGCAAATCACACTTTAGAGGGATCAAGCAGTACCACCTGCTGGCTATAGTCCGCTCAAGGATTTTTAAGAACGGGGCACACGCACAAACGGGGCGATGCAACATTGAAGCGATTTCGGGAAGCCTCTGGCACCCGGTCCTTCAGGCGTTTTTAAAAGTACTCACTGCCATAACAATAATGCACATGGAGTAGCGTCGATGACCTCAGTAAACCAGTTCTGGCGCCGGGCAAAGCTGCCTCTGGCCGTCAGTCTTGCTTCTTCGCTCGCCGGGCCCGCATTCGGCGTCAGTTTCAACGTCGGTGAAATCGAAGGCCAGTTCGACTCCTCCCTGTCGATCGGTGCCAGCTGGTCCACCCAGAGCCCGAACAAGAACCTCATCGGCGTCAACAACGGCGGTCACGGTCTGTCCCAGACTTCCGACGACGGCCATGCCAATTTCAAGAGCGGCGAAACCTTCTCGAAGATCTTCAAGGGCATCCATGACCTCGAACTGAAATACGGCGACACCGGCGTGTTCGTCCGAGGCAAATACTGGTACGACTTCGAACTGAAGGACGAGAGCCGCGAGTTCAAGGACATCAGCGACAGCAACCGCAAGGAAGGCGCCAAGTCCGCCGGCGGTCAGATCCTCGACGCCTTCGTCTACCACAACTACGCGATTGCCGATCAGCCGGGCTCCGTGCGTCTGGGCAAACAGGTGGTGAGCTGGGGTGAAAGTACCTTCATCGGCGGCGGCATCAACTCGATCAACCCGATCGACGTTTCCGCTTTCCGTCGTCCGGGCGCCGAGATCAAGGAAGGCCTGATCCCGGTCAACATGTTCTACGTGTCCCAGAGCCTGACCGACAACCTGTCGGCAGAAGCCTTCTATCAGCTGGAGTGGGACCAGACCGTCGTCGACAACTGCGGTACGTTCTTCTCCCAGCCGGACATCATTGCCGACGGTTGCACCGACAACCTGCGGGTGCTGAACAAGCGCTCGCAGATCCCGGCCATTGCCCTGGGGCCATTGGCGGCCAACGGCGTCAACGTCAATGAAGAAGGCGTGCTGGTGCCGCGCGGCGGCGATCGCGATGCGCGCGACAGCGGCCAGTGGGGCGCGTCCCTCAAGTACATGTTCGAACCGCTGGACACCGAATTCGGTGCCTATTTCATGAACTACCACAGCCGGGCGCCGATCTTCAGTGCCACCGGTGCGCCGCAGTCGGTGTACAACACCGTAGCCGCATTGCCAGGCCCGTTTCAGGCGCTCGGGCCACTGTTGGTCGCGGGCAACTCGAAGTACTTCGTCGAATACCCTGAAGACATCCGCCTCTACGGTCTGAGCTTCTCCACCACCTTGCCTACCGGTACGGCGTGGAGCGGTGAGATCAGCTATCGCCCGAATGCACCGGTGCAACTGAACTCCACCGACATCCTGTTCGCCGGTGTGCGTCCACTGGGTGGCCCTTACGCCAACGCATCGCTGCTCAATGGCGTGCCGGGTCAGGATCTGCATGGCTACGAGCGCAAGGAAATCACTCAACTGCAAACCACCTTCACGCACTTCTTCGATCAGGTCATGGGCGCCAGCCGTCTGACCCTCGTGGGTGAAGTGGGCATGACTTATGTGGGCGGCCTCGAAAGCCGATCCGACAAGCGCTATGGCCGCGATCCGGTCTATGGCCCGGGCGAGCTGCCAGCCACCGGTACCACCAACACCTGCGTCAACATCCTCAACAACGGCACCATCAACGGCGCCGGACCAGGTTCGCCGCAGAACAACCGCAGCCGCAATTGCGACAACGACGGTTTCACCACGTCGATGTCCTGGGGCTACCGCGGCCGTGCGATCTGGGAATACAACGATGTCTTCGCCGGTGTGAACCTCAAGCCGAACGTGGCCTGGTCCCACGACGTCAGCGGCTACTCGCCAGGCCCTGGCGGCAACTTCGAGGAAGGTCGCAAGGCCGTCAGTCTGGGCGTCGATGCCGAGTATCAGAACACCTACACCGCGAGCCTGGCGTACACCAACTTCTTCGACGGCAAGTACACCACCGTGGATGACCGCGATTTCGTGGCGCTCAGCCTCGGCGTGAACTTCTAAGCACTGCATTTCAGGACGAACGAATTTATGAAAATAACAAAGAGTCTGTTCCACGCCGGTGTTCTGAGCCTGTCGCTGCTGGCGACCGGCGTCATGGCGGCGGTGCCTGCCGCCGAAGCGGACAAGCTGGGCAAGAGCCTGACCCCGATGGGCGCCGAAATGGCCGGTAACGCCGACGGTTCGATCCCGGCCTGGAAACCGATGCCGAAGAATGCCGGCACCGTCGACAGTAAAGGCTTCCTGTCCGATCCGTACGCCAGTGAGAAACCGCTGTTCACCATCACCAAGCAGAACGTCGATCAGTACAAGGCCAAGCTCGCGCCGGGCCAGTACGCGATGTTCCAGCGCTATCCCGACACCTTCAAGATGCCGGTCTATCCGTCCCATCGCGGTGCCACCGTGCCGGATGCCGTGTTCGCAGCCATCAAGAAGAACGCCACCACCACGACCCTGGTGTCGGGCGGCAACGGCCTGGAAAACTTCGATACCGCCGTGCCATTCCCGATTCCGAAAACCGGTGTGGAAGTCATCTGGAACCACATCACCCGCTATCGCGGCGGCAGCGTGACGCGTCTGGTGACCCAGGCCACGCCGCAACCGAACGGCTCGTTCAGCCTGGTGTACTTCCAGGACCAGTTCGTGTTCCGCGACAAGATGAAGGATTACGATCCGGCGAACCCGGGCAACATCCTGTTCTACTTCAAGCAGAAAGTGACCGCGCCGGCACGTCTGGCCGGTGGCGTGCTGCTGGTGCACGAAACCCTCGACCAGGTGAAGGAACCGCGTTCGGCGTGGGTCTACAACGCCGGTCAGCGTCGTGTGCGTCGCGCACCGCAAGTGTCGTATGACGGCCCGGGTACTGCGGCGGATGGCCTGCGTACTTCCGACAACCTGGACATGTTCAACGGCGCACCGGATCGCTACGACTGGAAACTGGTGGGCAAGCAGGAGATGTACATCGCCTCCGACAGCTACAAGCTCGACGATCCGAAACTCAAGTACACCGACATCATCAAGGCCGGGCACATCAACCAGGATCTGGCGCGTTATGAACTGCGTCGCGTCTGGCACGTGACCGCGACCCTGAAGGAAGGTCAGCGTCACATCTACGCCAAGCGTGACTTCTTCATCGACGAAGACACCTGGCAAGCCGCTGTCATCGACCACTACGACGGTCGTGGCCAACTGTGGCGCGTCGCCGAAGCGCACGCCGAGAACTACTACGACAAGCAAGTGCCGTGGTATGCCCTGGAAACCCTCTACGATCTGCAGTCCGGCCGCTACCTGGCGCTGGGCATGAAGAACGAAGAGAAGTCGGCGTATGACTTCGGCTTCACCGCCACCACCAGTGACTTCACTCCGGCCGCCCTGCGTCAGGATGGTGTTCGCTAAGCTCCTGTAAACCGAGGCCGCATCCTCGTGAAAACGCCCCGACTGGTTCGGGGCGTTTTTTTTGCTATCAGTTTTTCCGTAGCCTTTTTGTAGCCATTTGTAGCAACGACCTTCATAACCGCTCCGTTTAAGGCTAGTCTGCGGGCATCTGCTACGCCGCCAACAGCCATACGAACAAGAGCCGGCCATGACTGATCTGTCCCCACTTCCGGGTCCCGCAAGCGTTGCCGTCGCGGCACTGGACGGACGTTTCTTCCGTCCTCCGCTGCCCGATGGGTACGTATTGCGACCACGACTTTGCGAGCGCCTGCAAGCCGGGCTCGGTGGACGTCTGTTGCTGGTCAGCGCCCCGGCCGGGTTTGGCAAAAGCTCGCTGGCCGTGGAGTTCTGTCAGAGTCTGCCGGCGCACTGGCAAAGTTTGTGGCTGGGGCTGAGCGCCCGCGACAGTGACCCGGGACGCTTCCTCGAACGCTTGCTCGAGGGCCTGCAGGACTACTTTCCCGAACTCGGCAGCCGCGCACTCGGTTTGTTGAAAATGCGCCAGCGTCACCAGCCGTTCGCCTTCGAAGAATGGCTCGACGGCTTGCTCGATGAGCTGGCACTGCACCTGCTACCGACCTCGCCGCTGCTGCTGGTACTCGACGATTACCACCTCGCCCAAGGGCCGGTCCTCGATCGTTGCCTGCAATTTTTCCTCAACCATTTGCCCGATGGTCTGCTGGTCATGGTCACCAGCCGTCAGCGCCCGGACTGGCATCTGGCCCGTCTGCGCCTGTCCCGGCAGTTGCTGGAACTGCACGAGCAGGATCTGCGCCTGACCCACGACGAAGCCCTCACGTTACTCGATCGCCACAGCCGCTCCTTGCGCGGCGAAGCCCTGGAAAACCTGATCCAGCGCAGTGAGGGCTGGGTGGCGGGGTTGCGTTTCTGGTTGCTGGCGATTTCTGAAGCAGGTACCGAATCGGCGTTGCCGCAGGCTTTGAACGGCGGGGAAGGGCTGATCCGTGAATACCTGCTGGAGGAAGTCATCGACTGCCTGCCCGCCGAGGTGCAGGCGTTTCTTTATGACACCGCACCGCAGGAGCGCTTTTGCAGCGAGCTTTGCGATGCTGTGCGCGAAGCCCACGACAGTGCCGAAATCCTGCGTTTCCTGCTGGCGCATCAGGTGTTTCTGGTGCCGCTGGACGAGCACGGTCATTGGTATCGCTATCACCATCTGTTTTCCGATCTGTTGCGCAGTCGGCCGATCACCCGGGCGATAGTCCCGGCCGCCACGCTGCACTTGCGCGCGTGCCGCTGGTTCAATGCCCAGGGCCTGCTGGATGAAGCGGTGGAGCAGGCCCTGCGCGCGGGGCATCTGGATGTCGCAGCCAATCTGGTACAGAACCTGTCCGAGGAACAACTGCTGGCCGAGCAGAACGTCGGCATGCTGCTGCGCTGGAAAATGGACTTGCCTGACAGCCTGCTGATCAGCACCCCGCGCCTGATCGTGTTGTACAGCTGGGCGTTGGGGCTGGCCTGTCAACTCGACGCGGCCGAAGAACTTGCCAGTCACCTGAGCCGGTTTCTGCCGGCGCCATCGGCAACCGCCCAGAAGTCGATGCTCGCCCAATGGCTGGCGCTCAAAGGCATCATCGCCCGTGGACGGGGCCATCGCGAGCAGACCATCGAGTATTGCAGCGAGGCACTGGAAAGCCTGCCGGCCAAGCGTTACGGTCAGCGCCTGATGTGTCTGTCGACCCTGTCCAATCTTGCGATTGCCGATGGTGATCTGTGGCGTGCACGGGGCTTGAACCGTGAGTCGCTTGAACTGGCGCAGCGCGTCGGCAATCCCTTGTTCGAGGCGCTGGCGCACTATGATCGTGCCCGCGTCCTGCAGGCGCGCGGCGAAATCCTGCGCGCGCTCGATGAAGTGCACCAAGGGCTGGAGCGCCTGCGCGGATTGTCCGCACAGCGTTTGTACGCCGTGCGTGCGCGACTGACGCTGTATGAGGGTTTTCTGCTGGCCATGCGGCTGCAGCCGCAGGCGGCAAGGACGCGATTGCAGGCGGGTCTGACTGAAGCAAGGGCCTGTCGTGACATCAGCGTGCTGATCGGCCATTGCGTGATCGCCCGTCTTGACGGAAACAATGGAGATTTCGCCAAGGCCTTCGCCGAGCTGGCTGAGGCCGAACGTCTTATGCATATCTGGGACGTGCCGCCAATCTACTACCTGGCGATGATCACCCTGGTCAAATGCGAACTGTGGCTGGCCCAAGGGCGCATCGATCTGGCCGAAGCGTGGCTGGCGCGACTGGGCCAGACCTACACCGGTGAACGCGCGGCGGCACCGCCGGAATTTCATCCACAGCTGCCTCTGCACGTCGAACTGCAACAGGCGTTGCTGGACGTCATACAGGGGCAACCGATGCTCGCCGAAGGGCGATTGAACGTGCTGCTGGAGAACGGCCAGCAAACCGGACGGCAACTGCTCAGCGTGATGGCACTGACGCAAAAAGTGGCGTTGCTGCTGGCAGCCGGACGCGAGCCTGAAGCGCGCAAGGCGTTGAGTCAGGCACTGGAAGCTGCGTCCGGGGGCGTCCTGCAGCCTTTCGATGTGCTGGTCAAAGAGCATGCTGACTGGTTGCGCGGGCAACTGTCACTGACTGCACCGACAGCTGCCAGTCAGCAATTGCTGGAACATTTCCCCCAAGCGCCGGCTCGCCCTGCAGCGGAATCCACGACGACCGAATCGCTCAGCAGCCGTGAGCTCGCCGTCCTGAGGTTGATCGCGCAGGGCTGTTCGAACCAGGAAATCAGCGATCAGCTTTTCATCTCGCTGCACACCGTAAAAACCCATGCCAGTCACATCAACAGCAAGCTGGGTGTGGAACGGCGTACGCAGGCGGTGGCGCGGGCGAAAGAGCTGGGAGTGTTGAACTGAATCTGCTGTTTTGCGCTGTGTCGGCATCCTGCGAGCCAACAACGTAAAATGGCGGAAATCGGCCTCTGCGCGTTGTCTTCAATTTCTGTTCAGGATCCCCCATGACCGCTGCAAATCCCGCGCTCATCCGCGAAACCTTCCCCGTCGGCCCGCTCCAGTGCAACTGCACGATCATCGGCGACCCAGTTACCAAAAAAGCCATCGTCGTCGACCCGGGCGGCAACCCTGACCTGATCATGGCCCGGCTCGATGCTCTGGGCCTGAAAGTGGTCAGCATCATCCACACCCACGCGCACCTCGATCACTTCCTGGCGTCCGGGCAAATGAAAGAAAAGACCGGCGCGACCTTGCACCTGCACAAAGAGGATCAGTTCCTGTGGGACAACCTCGAGATGCAATGCCAGATGTTCGGCGTGCCCTACACCCCGGTGCCGTCACCGGATCGCTGGTTGAGCGACGACGAGGAGCTGGCCTGCGGCTGTGGCGTGGCGCTGCACACACCGGGGCATACGCCAGGTTCCATGAGCTTCTGGTTTTCCGAGGCTAAGCTGTTGATAGCCGGCGACACGTTGTTTCGTCGCGGAGTAGGGCGCACGGATTTGTGGGGCGGCGATCAGGCGACCATCGTGCGATCGATCAAGCAGCGGCTGTATACCCTGGATGAAGACGCGACCGTTGTGGCCGGGCATGGTCCGGATACGCGTCTGGGGGATGAAATGCGCGAGAACCCGTTTGTGCGTGCCTAAACATTTTGTCACGGGTGCCCAGTGGAATTTTTGTGCATTGTCATGATCCAACGCCCGCACGGGCCAGTTGCCAATGTCCGCTGCACCACAGAATGCAAAATGTAGGAGCACTCCATGTTCACCACGCGTCGTTTGATTATTGTCGCTACTGCCGTGGCCGTTTTGTCCGGCTGCGCCTCGCCCAACCCGTATGACAATCAGGGTCAGGCCGACGGTGGCTCCCAGGGCATGAGCAAAACCGCCAAATACGGTGGCCTCGGTGCTTTGGCCGGCGCGCTGGCCGGTGCCGCCATCGACCACAACAACCGCGGCAAGGGTGCGCTGATTGGCGCGGCCGTGGTCGGTGCCTCGGCCGCCGGTTACGGCTACTACGCCGACCAGCAGGAGAAAAAACTGCGCGCCAGCATGGCCAATACCGGGGTTGAAGTGCAGCGTCAGGGCGACCAGATCAAGCTGATCATGCCGGGCAACATCACGTTCGCCACCGATTCGGCGAACATCGCTTCCAGCTTCTATCAGCCGCTGAACAACCTGGCCAACTCGCTCAAAGAGTTCAACCAGAACCAGATCGAAATCGTCGGCTACACCGACAGCACCGGCAGCCGTCAGCACAACATGGACCTGTCCCAGCGTCGTGCGCAGAGCGTGGCCACCTACCTGACTTCGCAAGGCGTCAGCGGTGCCAACCTGAGCGCCCGCGGTGCCGGCCCGGATAATCCGATTGCCAGCAATGGTGACGTCAACGGCCGGGCGCAGAACCGCCGCGTCGAGGTCAACCTCAAGGCGATCCCGGGCCAGCAGTACGGTGGTCAGCAACAACCGGGCACGGTTCAGCAGTACCCGTAACCGTCAGGTACAAAAAAGCCCCCGGACAAGTGATTGTCCGGGGGCTTTTTGCTGGCGCGAAGGCTGATTACTTCTTCAGGCCGTAATGCTCGTCGAGCATGCCCGGCGAGTTCGGGGTCTTCGGCGCGTAGTCACGCGGCGGTTCCTGATCCCGTGGTGGCGTCAGGCGTTCCCGTGGAGCCTGTGCTGCTTCGGAATGCAGCGAGGCCAGCAGACGCTGACGAGTCTGCTCGTCCAGGGCCAGGCGGTTGGCGCCCTCGGCGAGGTGATCCTGCACTTCCTGATAGCTCTGGGTCAGTTTCTTGACCAGATTGGCGGTGCTGTTGAAGTGGGTTACCACTTCGTTCTGATAACTGTCGAAACGTTCCTGAATATCATCCAGTTGACGCTGCGTGCGGCTTGGCGCGGCGTTCGGCGCAACGCGAGCGATCAGGAAACCAATGGCGACACCCACAACCAGGGCAAGAGTCGGTAACAACCAAACTAAGAGCGAGTGTTCCACGAGTCCTTCCTCTATAAACGGCTTTGCTTTACGTTAACGGCTCGAACCTGCGCTGTATACCGCGATTCACTCGCAATAGACTGGCACAGACAATTTGCTAGACGAGTCGACCCGATCCGAGGTCACGGAGTTCCTTCCTTGCTGATGCGTGAAACCCCTGTAGTGATTGATGGCCCGGTGGGTCAACTTGAGAGCCTGTACCTCGACAACGAGCAGCCACGCGGCATCGCGTTGATCTGCCACCCCAACCCGGTGCAGGGCGGCACCATGCTCAACAAGGTCGTCTCGACCCTGCAGCGCACCGCACGCGACGCCGGCCTGATCACCTTGCGCTTCAACTATCGCGGCGTCGGAGCCAGCGAAGGTTCCCATGACATGGGCACTGGTGAGGTCGACGACGCCCAGGCCGCTGCCGCCTGGTTGCTGGAAAAGCATCCGGATCTGCCGCTGACCCTGTTCGGTTTCTCCTTCGGCGGATTTGTTGCAGCAAGTCTCGGCGGCCGTCTCGAAGCCCAAGGCATTCAGCTCAAGCATCTGTTCATGGTCGCGCCGGCGGTGATGCGCCTGGGCGAGCAGGATCAACTGCCGCAGCAGGGCGAGTTGACCGTGATCCAGCCGGAAACCGACGAAGTGATCGATCCGCAGCTGGTCTACGACTGGTCTGACAAACTCCAGCGCCCCCATGAGCTGCTGAAAGTGGCAGAATGCGGACACTTTTTTCATGGCAAGCTGACCGATCTCAAGGATCTGATCCTGCCGCGTCTCTCGAATTGATTGCAGTCTGACAAGCGATTACCCATGACGAACCGTACCCGCATCCTCACCGGCATCACCACCACCGGCACCCCGCACCTGGGCAACTACGCCGGCGCCATCCGCCCGGCGATTCTCGCCAGCCGCGACAGTAATGCCGATTCGTTCTACTTCCTGGCCGACTATCACGCCCTGATCAAGTGCGATGACCCGCTGCGCATCCAGCGCTCGCGTCTGGAAATCGCCGCGACCTGGCTGGCCGGTGGCCTGGATGTGGATCGCGTGACGTTCTACCGTCAGTCCGACATCCCGGAAATCCCCGAGCTGACCTGGCTGCTGACCTGCGTCGCCGCCAAGGGCCTGCTCAACCGCGCCCATGCTTACAAGGCTTCGGTGGACAAGAATGTCGAGACCGGCGAAGACCCGGATGCCGGCATCACGATGGGTTTGTACAGCTATCCGGTACTGATGGCGGCGGACATTCTGATGTTCAACGCGCACAAGGTGCCGGTCGGTCGCGATCAGATCCAGCACGTGGAAATGGCCCGTGACATCGGCCAGCGCTTCAACCACCTGTTCGGCCAGGGCAAGGAGTTCTTCACCATGCCCGAAGCGCTGATCGAGGAAAGCGTGGCCACGTTGCCGGGCCTGGACGGTCGCAAGATGTCCAAGAGCTACGACAACACCATCCCGCTGTTCACCAGCGCCAAGGACATGAAGGACGCGATTTCACGGATCGTTACCGACTCCCGTGCGCCAGGCGAAGCGAAAGATCCGGACAACTCGCACCTGTTCACCCTGTTCCAGGCGTTCGCCACACCGGCGCAGGCTGACGAGTTCCGCAGCGAGCTGCTGGGCGGTCTGGGTTGGGGCGAGGCGAAGAACCGTCTGTTCCAGTTGCTCGACAACGAGCTGGGCGAATCCCGCGAGCGTTATCACCAGTTGATCGAACGTCCGGCAGATCTGGAAGACATCCTGCAACACGGCGCCAAAAAGGCCCGTGCGGTGGCGACGCCGTTCCTCAACGAGCTGCGCGAAGCAGTTGGCCTGCGCTCCTTCGTCAATCAGGTTCAGGTGGCCGCGACCACCAAGAAGAAAGCCGCGAAAGCCGCACGTTTCGTCAGCTTCCGTGAAGGCGACGGCAGCTTCCGTTTCCGTCTGCTGGCAGCCGACGGCGAGCAACTGTTGCTGTCGCGCAACTTCGCCGACGGTAAAACCGCCGGTCAGGTGACCAAGCAGCTGCAATCGGGTCAGGCGCTGGATGTACGCAGCGAAGACCTGAGCTTCAGCGTCTGGCTGGAAGGCGAGTGTGTCGGCGACAGTCCGGCGTTCGCCGACGTGGCTGCGCGGGACGCGGCCGTCGAGGCGTTGCGGATCGCTCTGACACCGGTTCAGGAATAATCAACGGGCCGGCCCGACCAAGGGCCGATTGCCATTCCCACGGGCCATCGCTACAGTGACGGCCCGTTTTTGTTGCCTTGCTAACGAATTATGACGCCCCTAGAACGATATCAAGCTGATCTGAAACGCCCGGACTTCTTCCATGATGCTGCGCAGGAAACTGCCGTGCGTCATCTGCAGCGCCTGTACGACGATCTGATCGCGGCCGAGCAGAACAAGCCGGGTTTGCTGGGCAAGCTGTTTGGCAAGAAGGATCAGACGCCGGTCAAGGGCCTGTACTTCTGGGGCGGCGTGGGTCGCGGCAAGACTTACCTGGTGGACACTTTCTTCGAAGCGCTGCCATTCAAGGAAAAGACCCGCACTCACTTCCACCGCTTCATGAAGCGTGTGCACGAAGAGATGAAGACCCTCGGCGGCGAGAAAAACCCGCTGACCATCATCGCCAAGCGCTTCGCGACCGAATCACGGGTCATCTGCTTCGATGAATTCTTCGTCTCCGACATCACCGACGCCATGATCCTCGGCACGCTGATGGAAGAACTGTTCAAGAACGGCGTGACCCTGGTCGCCACTTCGAACATCGTGCCGGACGGTCTGTACAAGGACGGCCTGCAACGCGCGCGATTCCTGCCGGCCATCGCGCTGATCAAGCAGAACACCGAGATCGTCAACGTCGACAGTGGCGTCGACTACCGTCTGCGCCATCTCGAACAAGCGGAACTGTTCCACTTCCCGCTCGACGAAGCTGCTCACGAAAGCCTGCGCAAGAGCTTCAAGGCACTGACCCCGGAATGTACGGCGGCAGTGGAAAACGATGTGCTGATCATCGAGAACCGCGAAATCCGTGCCCTGCGCACTTGCGACGACGTGGCCTGGTTCGACTTCCGCGAACTGTGCGACGGCCCGCGCAGCCAGAACGACTACATCGAGCTGGGCAAGATCTTCCACGCCGTGCTGCTCAGTGGCGTGGAGCAGATGAGTGTCACCACCGACGACATCGCCCGACGCTTCATCAACATGGTCGACGAGTTCTACGACCGTAACGTCAAACTGATCATTTCTGCCGAAGTCGAGTTGAAAGACCTGTACACCGGCGGACGTCTGACGTTCGAGTTCCAGCGTACCCTCAGCCGTCTGCTGGAGATGCAATCCCACGAATTCCTGTCCCGGGCGCACAAGCCTTAAGCGGATTCGGCAAACAAAAAGGGCCTGCAGATGCAGGCCCTTTTTTGTGTCTGGTCGAATCGTCAGGCAGCTTGCTGGAACTGCTGACGGTACTGGTTCGGCGACAGTTCGGTGTGCTGGCGGAACAGCCGTGCGAAGAAGCTCGCATCGTCGTAGCCGACTTCGTAGCTGATGGTCTTGATGCTCTTGCGGCTGCCGGACAGCAGGCCTTTGGCGGTCTCGATGCGCAGCCGTTGCAGGTAGTGCAGTGGCTTGTCACCGGTGGCGGTCTGGAAGCGGCGCATGAAGTTGCGGATGCTCATGCCGTGCTCGCGGGCCACGTCTTCGAAGCGGAACTTGTCGGCGAAATGCTCTTCGAGCCAGTGCTGGATCTGCAGGATGATCACGTCCTGGTGCAGTTTCTGGCCGCCGAAACCAATGCGACCCGGTGCATAGCTGCGCTGCACTTCATAGAGAATGTCGCGGGCTACTGCCTGGGCCACGTTGGCGCCGCAGAAGCGCTCGATCAGGTAAATGTAGAGATCGCAGGCCGAGGTGGTGCCGCCGGCGCAATACAGGTTGTCGGCGTCGGTCAGGTGCTTGTCCTGATTGAGATAGACCTGCGGGAAGCGCTCGGCGAAGGCATTGAAGAAACGCCAGTAGGTGGTCGCTTCCTTGCCGTTGAGCAACCCGGCTTCGGCCAGCCAGAACACACCGGTGGCCTCGCCGCAGAGCACGGCGCCCCGGGCATGCTGTTCGCGCAGCCACGGCAGGATCTGGGGATAACGCTGGCACAGGGTATCGAAATCGTCCCAGAAGGCCGGAAGGATGATGACGTCGGCGTTTTCCAGGCCGCCGTCCACCGGCATGATCACGTCACTGAAGCTGTTCACTGGTTTGCCGTCGGGGCTGACCAGGCGGGTTTCGAACGCCGGAGTCAGGCCGTGGCCCAGTTGTTTGCCGTAACGCAGGCTGGCCAGGTGGAAGAAATCCTTGGCTTGCATGAGGGTGGAAGCGAAAACCCGGTCGATCGCCAGGATGCTGACGCGCCGCAAGGGCGTGGAGACTTGCTTGGACATAATTCAACTTTTGTTTTTATAAGGGAAAGTGGTCACCAGACGGCTGGATCGTCTTATTTTTTGTCGGATGTGTCCAGTGTCCTGTATCGGAAGCGAGGCTTAGTCTTTGAAGGTCTGATCCCTCCAACAATAAAGAAAAGGTGACGCATGATTCCCAGAACCTTGTTCAGCTCCGAGCACGAATTGTTCCGCGACAGCGTACGAACATTCCTCGAAAAAGAGGCCGTGCCGTTCCATGGGCAATGGGAAAAACAAGGCTACATCGACCGCAAACTGTGGAACAAGGCGGGGGAGGCGGGGATGCTCTGTTCGCACCTGCCGGAGGAATACGGCGGGTTGGGCGCAGATTTTCTTTACAGCGCGGTTGTCATCGAGGAAGTGGGGCGGCTGGGTCTGACCGGCATTGGCTTCTCACTGCATTCGGACATCGTTGCGCCGTACATCCTGCATTACGGCAGCGAGGCGCTGAAGCAGAAGTACCTGCCGAAACTGGTGTCCGGCGAGATGGTCACCGCGATCGCCATGACCGAGCCGGGCGCCGGCTCCGACCTGCAAGGGGTCAAGACCACGGCGGTGCTGGATGGTGACGAGTATGTGATCAACGGTTCGAAAACCTTTATCACCAATGGCTTCCTGGCGGATCTGGTGATCGTTGTCGCCAAGACCGATCCCAAGGCCGGCGCCAAGGGCACCAGCCTGTTTCTGGTGGAGGCGAACACGCCGGGCTTCGACAAGGGCAAGCGCCTGGAGAAGGTCGGAATGAAGGCTCAGGACACGTCGGAATTGTTCTTCCAGGACGTGCGTGTGCCGAAAGAAAACCTGCTGGGTCAGGCCGGAGCGGGGTTTGCCTATCTGATGCAGGAGCTGCCGCAGGAGCGTCTGACTGTGGCGATTGGCGGTCTGGCTTCAGCCGAGGCGGCGCTGCAATGGACGCTGGATTACACCCGCGAGCGCAAGGCGTTCGGCAAGTCGATTGCCGACTTCCAGAATACCCGCTTCAAACTGGCGGAAATGGCCACCGAGATTCAGATCGGCCGGGTGTTCGTCGACCGCTGTCTCGAATTACATCTGCAAGGCAAACTTGACGTGCCGACGGCGGCGATGGCGAAGTATTGGGGCACCGATCTGCAATGCAAGGTGCTCGACGAGTGCGTGCAACTGCATGGCGGTTACGGTTTCATGTGGGAATACCCGGTGGCCCGGGCCTGGGCGGATGCGCGGGTGCAGCGGATCTATGCCGGCACCAATGAAATCATGAAGGAGATCATTGCGCGGTCGCTGTAATGCAGTGTGATCGCTCCCACGCTGAGCGTGGGAGCGATCTTCGTCTTGGATCAAGGCGCCGGGTTCGGATGATCCTTGTGAATGGCTTCGATCCCTTCCAGCACTTCCTTCGACAGTTTCAGCTCGTAGCTGGCGATGTTGCTGTCCAGTTGCTCCAGCGTTGTCGCGCCGATGATGTTGCTGGTGACGAACGGTTGCTGGTTCACGAACGCCAGGGCCATTTGCGCCGGATCCAGACCGTGTTCCCGAGCCAGTGCCACATAACGGCTGCACGCCGCTTCCGATTGCGGGTTGAAATAGCGGCTGAAGCGGCTGTAGAGGCTCAGGCGGCCTTTCGGCGGACGCGCCCCACCTTCGTACTTGCCCGACAGGAAACCGAACGCCAGCGGCGAATAGGCGAGCAGGCCGCACTGTTCGCGGATGGCGATTTCCGCCAGGCCGATCTCGAAGCTGCGGTTGAGCAGGTTGTACGGGTTCTGGATCGACACTGCGCGCGGCCAGCCCCGGGCTTCGGCCAGGGCGAGAAAACGCATGGTGCCCCACGGCGTTTCATTGGACAGGCCGATGTGGCGGATCTTGCCGGCCTTCACCTGCTCATCGAGTGCTTCGAGGGTGTCTTCCAGCGGCGTCAGGTTGGCTTCGGTCTGGTGCTTGTAGCCCAGTTGTCCGAAAAAGTTGGTGCTGCGCTCCGGCCAGTGCAATTGATACAGATCGATGTAGTCGGTTTGCAGGCGCTGGAGGCTGGCGTTCACGGCTTCGGTGATGTGCTGGCGGTTGTGGCGCAGATTCTTGTCGCGGATGTAGTCGATGGTGTTGCCGGGGCCGGCGATCTTGCTGGCGAGGATCCAGTCGGCGCGGTCGCCGCGGCTCTTGAAGTAATTGCCGATGTAGCGCTCGGTGGTGGCGTAGGTTTCGGCTTTCGGTGGCACCGGGTACATCTCGGCGGTGTCGAGGAAATTGATCCCGGCCTCTTTTGCCCGTTCGATCTGGGCGAAGGCTTCAGCTTCAGTGTTCTGCTCGCCCCAGGTCATGGTTCCGAGGCAGATTGCACTCACGTTCAGGTCGGTACGGCCTAGCTGGCGATAGTCCATCGGGTGCTCCTTGGGCAAAACAAGCATAAAAGCAGGTTGAAATTTTTTTCGCAATCTGCATAATTGCCGACCTCTTTCTGCAGTGGAAGTGATGCCCCGCCGCCGAAGAATCTTGCCGTTGAACGGACGCGCCGACCCGAGCCCCCGAAAGCGTCTGTATCCGGCTGCCTTTGACTTGTCAAAGTACGCACTATTCAGTAAGATCCGCCGTCTTATTTACAGGCGGCCCCTGAGGCTATAAAGAATGAAAACTTTTACTGCTAAACCGGAAACAGTAAAGCGCGACTGGTTTGTCGTCGACGCTGCTGGTCAGACCCTGGGTCGTCTGGCCACCGAAATCGCGAGCCGTCTGCGTGGCAAGCACAAGCCTGAGTACACTCCTCACGTTGACACCGGCGACTACATCGTCGTAATCAACGCTGAGCAGATCCGTGTTACCGGCGCTAAAACCACTGACAAAATGTACTACTCCCACTCCGGTTTCCCGGGCGGCATCAAGTCGATCAACTTTGAAAAGCTGATCGCCAAGGCCCCTGAGCGCGTGATCGAGACCGCGGTTAAAGGCATGCTGCCTAAAAACCCACTGGGTCGCGACATGTACCGTAAGCTGAAAGTCTATGCGGGCGCTGCACACCCTCATACTGCTCAGCAGCCCCAAGAACTGAAGATTTAACGGAATAGTTCATTATGTCGGCGACTCAAAATTACGGCACTGGCCGTCGCAAGACCGCAACCGCACGCGTTTTCCTGCGTCCGGGTACTGGTAACATCTCCATCAACAACCGCTCCCTGGACACGTTCTTCGGTCGCGAAACTGCCCGCATGGTAGTTCGTCAGCCGCTGGAACTGACTGAGACTGTCGAGAAGTTCGACATCTACGTCACCGTCATCGGTGGTGGTGTAAGTGGTCAGGCTGGCGCAATCCGCCACGGCATCACTCGCGCTCTGATGGACTACGACGAAACCCTGCGTGGCGCTCTGCGCAAAGCTGGCTTCGTTACTCGCGACGCTCGTGAAGTTGAACGTAAGAAAGTTGGTCTGCGTAAAGCGCGTAAGCGTCCGCAGTACTCGAAGCGTTAATTTCGCTTCCACGTTCAAAAAGAACGCCCGATTCCTCACGGAACCGGGCGTTTTTTTATGCGTGCGATTTCTTGAATAATTGCGCTGTGACAACTTGCCACATTCGTAGACCCCCTATACTACAAGGCTTGAGGGCCAGCCCTCCGGGTAATTACCTTGTCAGAATTGGGGGTTTTCATTACCATTCGGCAAAATTTTTATAAGTACATAGTTTCAATTTAGTAGACGCCTGATTTAACAGGCCACAAAGCTGATGGGAGAGGACTGAATGAGCAATGACGGCGTGAATGCAGGCCGGCGTCGCTTCTTGGTAGCAGCCACATCCGTGGTGGGTGCTGCAGGAGCGGTGGGGGCTGCGGTCCCGTTCGTGGGGTCATGGTTTCCCAGTGCCAAGGCGAAGGCTGCCGGAGCACCGGTGAAAGTGAATGTCAGCAAAATCGAGCCAGGACAGCAGATGATTGCTGAATGGCGCGGCCAGCCGGTGTTCATTGTCCGCCGTACCGAGGAAATCCTGGGGAATCTCAAAAAGATCGAAGGCCAACTCTCCGATCCGACCTCCAAAAACTCCACGCAACCCACTTATGTCGACCCTGAAGTGCGTTCGATCAAGCCGGAAATCCTGCTGCTGATCGGGATCTGCACTCACCTGGGTTGCTCACCGACCTTCCGTCCCGAAGTGGCACCCGCGGATCTGGGCAAAGACTGGGTAGGCGGTTATTTCTGCCCTTGCCACGGTTCCCACTACGATCTGGCTGGCCGCGTCTACAAGTCGCAACCTGCGCCTTTGAACCTGCCAGTACCCCCGCATTCCTATGAGACCGATGACCTGATTGTCATTGGCGTCGATACGGAGAAAGCGTGATGAGCAAGTTCATGGATTGGGTTGATGCACGCTTCCCTGCCACCAAAATGTGGGAAGACCATCTCAGCAAGTATTACGCTCCAAAAAACTTCAACTTCTTCTATTTCTTCGGCTCGCTGGCGCTGCTCGTTCTGGTCAACCAGATCGTCACCGGCGTCTGGCTGACGATGAGCTACACCCCGTCGGCGGAAGAAGCGTTCGCTTCCGTCGAATACATCATGCGCGACGTCGAGTACGGTTCGATCCTGCGCCTGCTGCACTCCACCGGTGCTTCGGCATTCTTCATCGTGGTCTATCTGCACATGTTCCGTGGCCTGCTCTACGGTTCGTACCAGAAACCGCGTGAGCTGGTGTGGGTCTTCGGCATGCTGATCTACCTGGCGCTGATGGCCGAAGCCTTCATGGGTTACCTGCTGCCGTGGGGCCAGATGTCCTACTGGGGTGCCCAGGTGATCATTTCGCTGTTCGGTGCGATCCCGGTCATCGGCAACGACCTGACCCAGTGGATCCGTGGTGACTACCTGATTTCCGGGATCACCCTGAACCGCTTCTTCGCTCTGCACGTGGTTGCGCTGCCGATCGTGATTCTCGGTCTGGTGGTGCTGCACATCCTGGCGCTGCACGAGGTCGGTTCGAACAACCCGGACGGCGTGGACATCAAGAAGCACAAAGACGAAAACGGTATCCCGCTGGACGGCATTGCCTTCCATCCTTATTACACCGTGAAAGATATCGTCGGCGTCGTGGTGTTCCTGTTTATCTTCTGCTTCATTGTGTTCTTCTTCCCGGAAATGGGCGGTTACTTCCTCGAAAAGCCTAACTTCGAGCAGGCCAACCCGTTCAAGACGCCAGAGCACATTGCACCGGTCTGGTACTTCACACCGTTCTACGCAATCTTGCGGGCGGTCCCTGACAAGCTCATGGGCGTTATCGCCATGGGTGCCGCGATTGCGGTGCTGTTCGTCCTGCCATGGCTGGACCGCAGCCCGGTCAAGTCGATGCGCTACAAAGGCTGGATGAGCAAGATCTGGCTGGTGGTGTTCTGCATTTCGTTCGTGATCCTCGGCGTTCTGGGCGTTCTGGCCCCGACGCCAGGCCGTACGCTGCTGTCGCAGGTCTGCACCTTCCTGTACTTCGCCTACTTCATTCTGATGCCGTTCTACACCAGGCTCGAGAAGACCAAACCGGTTCCGGAAAGGGTGACTGGCTGATGAAAAAGTTATTTTTTGCTCTGATTTTTGCTGCTCTGCCATTGCTGTCTTTCGCGGCCGAACACGGTGGTCCGGAACTGGAAAAGGTCGACATCGACGTTTCCGACAAGGCTGCCTTGCAGGATGGCGCGCGTACCTTCGCCAACTATTGCATGGGTTGCCACAGTGCCAAGTTTCAGCGTTACGAGCGTGTCGCCGATGACCTCGGCGTTCCGCACGAAATGATGCTGGAGAAGCTGGTGTTCACCGGTGCCAAGATCGGCGATCACATGAACATCGGCATGCAACCGGCCGACGCCAAGACCTGGTTCGGCGCAGCGCCGCCGGACCTGACGCTGGTGGCTCGTGTTCGCGGCACCGACTGGCTCTACGGTTACCTCAAGTCGTTCTACGAAGATCCTGCACGTCCATGGGGCGTGAACAACAAGGTCTTCCCGAACGTCGGCATGCCTAACGTGCTGGTCGGCCTGCAAGGTCGTCAGGTCGTAGGTTGCAAACAGGTACAGATCGTCGAAGACGGCAAGAAGCAATATGACCCGCTGACCGGTACGCCTCTGACTCATGAAGCGTGCGATCAGTTGACCATCGTGCCGAAAACCGGAACCCTCAACGAAGAGCAGTTCGATGAGAAGGTCAAGAATCTGGTAACCTTCCTGGCTTACTCGGCTAACCCGGTTAAGCTGCAACATCAGCGCATCGGTACTTACGTCTTGCTGTACCTGGCGTTCTTCTTTGTGTTCGCCTATCTGCTCAAGCGTGAATACTGGAAAGACGTGCACTGATACGCTTCAAAGCAATTGCTGTTAATCGCGCGCGCCCAAGGGCGCCTCTGAAAACGCAACGTCTGGTTCGCCAGCGGTTGCGGGAGGCGCCCTCTGGGCGCGCGCGTTTTTCCGGCTCCGACTATTTCAACAAGCGAGGAGGATCGCCATGGGCGTGACCAATCGGTTGGCCTGTTACTCCGACCCCGCCGACCACTATTCCCACCGAGTGCGCATCGTGCTTGCAGAGAAGGGTGTCAGCGCCGAAATCATTTTTGTGGAGGCTGGTCGTCAGCCGCCTAAACTGATTGAAGTGAACCCTTACGGCAGTCTGCCCACGCTGGTCGATCGTGACCTGGCGTTGTGGGAGTCGACCGTGGTGATGGAGTATCTGGATGAGCGTTACCCGCATCCACCGTTGATGCCTGTGTACCCGGTGGCGCGTGCCAACAGCCGTCTGCTGATTCATCGTATTCAGCGCGACTGGTGTGGTCTGGTGGATCTGATTCTGGATTCGCGCACCAAGGAAGCGGCCCGTGCCGTGGCGCGCAAGGAATTGCGTGAAAGCCTGACGGGCGTGTCGCCGCTGTTTGCCGACAAGCCGTTTTTCCTCAGTGAGGAACAAAGTCTGGTGGATTGCTGCCTATTGCCAATACTCTGGCGTTTGCCGATTCTGGGTATAGAACTGCCGCGGCCGGCCAAGCCGCTGCTTGATTATATGGAGCGTCAATTTGCGCGTGAGGCATTCCAGGCGAGTCTGTCTGGTGTCGAACGCGACATGCGCTGAGGCTTAAGGAGCCGCTATGAACTCCAGTCGACCTTATCTGGTCCGCGCGCTCTACGAGTGGATTGTAGATAACGATTGCACCCCGCACATGCTGGTCAATTCCGAGTACCCGGCGGTGCAGGTGCCACAGGGATTTGCCAGCGACGGGCAGATTGTCCTGAACATTTCGCCAAGTGCCGTGCGGCATTTGCACATGGACAACGACGTTGTGACCTTCGAAGGTCGCTTCGGCGGCGTCCCGCACAGTCTGTACGTGCCGATTGCTGCAATCCTGGGCATCTACGCCCGGGAAAACGGTCAGGGCATGGTGTTCGATCTCGAGTCACCGATGGATGACGAGGACGAGATCGAGCAGGACGACGACGTTCCGCCACCGGACAGCGAGCCGCCGCGCCCAAGCGGCCGGCCAAGCCTGAAAGTGGTGAAGTAATAAAAAAGGCGATCCGGTTGGATCGCCTTTTTTTTGCCTGCGAGTTGCGAATCAGTCGATGTATTCGAACAACTTCACAATCTTCTGTACGCCGGAAACGCCCTGCACCAGGTTGGTCGCCTGGGCGGCTTCCTGTTTGGTCAGCAGGCCCAGCAGGTAGACGATGCCGTTCTCGGTCACGACCTTGATCCGCGAGCCGGGAATGCTGGCGTCGGTGAGCATCTGGGTCTTGATCTTGGTGGTCAGCCAGGCATCGTTCTGGCGGGCCAGCAGGGAGGAGGGCTGTAGCACTTGCAGTTCGTTATGGACCTTTTTCACGCGCTGAACGTTGGCGGCGGCCTGTTCGGCCTTTTCCTTGAGGTCTGCGCGCGGGGTCTGGCCAGCCAGCAAAACGACGCCGTTGAAGCTGGTGACGACGATGTGCGAGTCGTTGTCCAGGGCCGGATCGGCCTTGGCCACGTTAACGCCGACTTTGGTTTCGATCAGCGAGTCATCGATCTTGCTGCCGAAAGTGCGGGTGCCGCGGTCGTCTTCGATCGGCGCTTCGCGGCTGGCATTCACCACCGAGGTGCAGCCGCTGATGCCGAGGCACAGGGTCAAGGCCAGAAGGCCAAGGCGATTAGGGGTCATTCTTCACTCCCGAACAGTTGGCTGTCGATCAGATCACAAAGGCAATGGATCGCCAGCAAGTGGACTTCCTGAATACGTGCGGTGACGTTGGCCGGTACGCGAATCTCGACGTCTTCGGGCAGCAGCAGCGAAGCCATGCCGCCGCCATCGCGTCCGGTCAATGCTACGACAATCATTTCGCGATCATGTGCGGCCTGGATCGCCTGAATAATGTTCGCCGAGTTGCCGCTGGTCGAAATTGCCAGCAGCACGTCACCCGGCTGGCCGAGTGCGCGGATCTGCTTGGAGAACACTTCGTTATAGCTGTAGTCGTTGGCGATCGAGGTGATGGTCGAGCTGTCGGTGGTCAGCGCGATCGCCGGCAGGCTAGGGCGCTCACGCTCGAAACGGTTGAGCAGTTCCGAGGAGAAGTGCTGGGCATCGCCGGCCGAGCCGCCGTTGCCGCATGAGAGCATTTTCCCCTCGTTGAGCAGGGCGTTGACCATCACCTGGCTGGCTTGCTCGATGTGCGGTGCAAGTACGTCCATCGCCTGTTGCTTGGTGTCGATGCTGGCCTGGAAAAGCTGGCGAATTCGGGATTGCATGTCCATCTGTGTGACCTTAATTAGCGCGGCTGTCCGGCACGTGAATGTGCAGCCCGCAAAGCAAAGAGCAAAAATGTTGAGTGAAAGTGTCCGGGTCGGAGCAGGCGGTCAACTGTCGAACGCATTCTGCAACCAGTTCAGCTGACCCTGGTGGCTGTCGATGGCCACCACGTCGAAGCGGCAGGGGGAATTGGCCCAACGCGACTCGCGCTGAAGAAAATACTGTGCGGCGAAAATCAGTTTCTGCCGTTTGCGCTCATCGATGCTGTCGAGTGCGCCACCCCATTGAGTGTTCTTTCGGTAACGGACTTCGACGAATACTACTGTATCGCCATCAAGCATGACCAGATCAAGCTCACCGCGTTTGCATAACCAGTTCTGCGCCAGCAGGCGCAGACCCTGGTGTTGCAGATGCTCGAGCGCCTGGCGCTCGGCATCCTTGCCGCTTTGCAGGTGTGACCTGTCGGGCATCAGCGTGGAGTGTCCGGCAGGCGCTGGATCTGACCGCTGACGAACTGCGCCCATGGCAACTGACGTACGACCCGTTGGGACTGGGTCATGCCCAGGCTGCCCGACTGACCTTCGATACGGCTGTCCGGCAGTGCCTTGAGCTGATCCAGTCGTGGCGCCAGGCGATAGGCGTCAACGCCCATTGCGTACAGGCGACCCAGGCTGCCGGCAGCTTGTGGCCATTGCGCGGTAACCTGCTGGCGCAGCGGATCGCTGGTTTCCAGCAGCCACGGGGTTTCGCAGAAGCGCACGCCGTTCATGTCGTTGTACTGGTTCACGTCGCCGCTGGCGCTGAACACGTGGGAGGTCGCGTAAACCGGTACATCACCGGCGTACTGGAAGTTCAGGGTCGGCTTGATCTGCTGCGCCTGCTGCGGGGTGGCGGCAAGGAAGATGAATTCGATGTCCTGGCGACGCGAAGGCTGGGCGGCAACGTTGGTGCCGGCAGCATTCTGCAGGCTCTTGGCGCGGGCTTCGCTCTGACGCAGCTGGAACATGTCGGCGATCTGCTGGGCCAGTTGCACCGGCTGGTCGACGCGTTCGGTGGCGACGATGCTGCCGCCGTTGGCTTGCCAGTCCTGGCTGAAGGCGCGCAGGACGCGGTCGCCCCATTCGCCTTTCGGCACCATGATGGCGGCGCGGTGCAGGCCATCGGCACGGGCGCGGCGGGAGACTTCGCGGGCTTCGTCTTCAGCAGCCAGGCCGAACTGGAACAGCTGCGCCGGGCCTTGATCGCCTTCGCTGTAGTTCAGGGCGAGGGTGGTGATCGGCAATTGCGGGCGAGTGCTCAGCTGTTTGACCAGCGGCTTCTCCAGCGGGCCGACGACCAGTTGCACGCCATCGGCCTGGGCCTTGCGGTAGAACTCGTCGAGGTTGGTCAGTTTCGAGCTGTCATAGAACTCGATGGCCGGTGGTTTCTGGCCGGCTTGCTGAGCCTGATAGTGCGCGGCCATGAAACCGTCACGCAGGGCCTTGCCGACCGAGGCCAGTTGGCCGTCCTGTGGCAACAGCAGGGCGATCTTGCTCAGTGGCTGGCTGGCCAGCTCCTTGAGTTTGGTCAGGGGCAGCGGCAGGTTGATCGCGGCCGGGTGCTTTGGATGCTGGTTGCGCCAGTTGTCGATGGCGGCTTGCTGCTGTTCCAGGGTGCCGGCGGTTTTCACGGCCAGGGCCAGGCTCATCCAGCCGCCGAGGTCATCGGTGGTGTTCGCTTGCAGTTGATCGGCCGGCAGCGATGCAATCAGGGACCAGATCGCTTCATGGTTCTTGCTGGCGGCTTCGCCTTCCAGCATCGGCGCGATGAAGATGCGTTCGCGGGCGGCGGCCAAGGTCTGGCCGTCGGCTTCAAGGGCGCGGGCGTGAACGGTGCCGGCGCGAACTTGCAGCGGTACGGACATTTCGCTCAGGCGTTGCAGGCTTGGGTGGCTCAGGGCGGTCAGCGCGGCTTTCGGCTGATTGCGGGTCATGGCCAGTTCAGCAGACAGGGTGCTGGCGAATGCCTGCTGGCCCGGCTGGAGTTGTTCCATCGGCACTTGCTGCAGGATTTGCGCGGACTGTCCGGCATTGCCCTGGCGGTACGCCATATCTGCCGCACTCAGGCGCAGCAGCGCAGCCTTGTCCGGCGATTTGGCCTGGGCAGCCTGTTCGAGCAGTTGCTCGATGGTGGCATCCGGGGTCCGTGGAAGTTCGCCAAGGCTGGAGGAAGGGGAGCTGGCGCAAGCCGCCAACAAGGCAGCGAGGCAGAGGGCAGTGAACAGCCGCAGGCAAGCGATCATGTAAGTGTTCCTGATACTCGATCAAATTAGCGTCGAATTGTACCCAAGCACTGGCCGGGGCGCGATGTTACTGGCGTGAAACCGTCAATTTAGCTGATACAAAGAGTGCGCAGCCTCACAATGGTGCGACAAACCGTGTCCGACCCGGACGCATCGTCCGGCGCACGACGCGCTACAATGGCGGCTTTTACCGATCATGAGGTGTGCGCTTTGACTGCTCCAGGTCCTTTGAATTCCGCTGCGGGCTCGCTTTATGTGGTGGCGACGCCCATCGGCAACCTGGATGACATCAGCGCCCGGGCGTTGAAGATCCTGCGCGAGGTGGCGCTGGTCGCCGCCGAAGATACGCGCCACTCGCAGCGGCTGATGCAGCACTTCGGCATTTCCACGCCGCTGGCAGCCTGTCATGAGCACAATGAGCGGGACGAAGGCAGTCGTTTCATCACCCGTCTTCTGGCAGGAGACAACGTCGCGCTGATTTCCGATGCCGGTACGCCGCTGATTTCCGATCCCGGTTATCACTTGGTACGGCAGGCCCGTACCGCCGGGATCAATGTGGTGCCGGTGCCAGGCGCGTGCGCTTTGATCGCGGCGTTGTCGGCTGCCGGTCTGCCGTCCGACCGTTTTATCTTCGAAGGCTTTTTGCCGGCCAAGGCCGTGGGGCGCAAAGCGCGCCTGGAAGCGATCAAGGAAGAACCGCGCACGCTGATTTTCTACGAGGCACCGCATCGCATTCTTGAATGCCTGCAGGATATGGAGGCGGTGTTCGGCGCTGATCGTCCTGCATTGCTCGCTCGTGAGATCACCAAGACTTTTGAAACCCTCAAGGGATTGCCGTTGAGCGAGTTACGGGCGTTCGTCGAGGCGGACAGTAATCAGCAGCGCGGCGAATGCGTTGTGGTAGTGGCGGGCTGGACCGCGCCGGAATCCGAAGACGCCGTCAGCAGCGAGGCGATGCGCATCCTCAATCTGTTGCTGGAAGAGATGCCGCTCAAGCGTGCGGCGGCCTTGGCGGCGCAAATCACCGGTGAGCGCAAAAACGTGCTGTACCAGGTGGCGCTGGATCAGCAAAAAGACGCGTAACCCGTCGCGCAGACCGGTTTGCGGGCTATTAGCGCTTGTTCTTCGGCGGCTCTGCCGTTAACCTGCGCGGCGGAGAGTCGATCGGACAGTCGCTGCCCTCTATGAAAATTAGGGGGGGGAGGAAAGTCCGGGCTCCATAGGGCGAAGTGCCAGGTAATGCCTGGGAGGCGTGAGCCTACGGAAAGTGCCACAGAAAATAACCGCCTAAGCGCTTCGGCGCCGGTAAGGGTGAAAAGGTGCGGTAAGAGCGCACCGCACGTCTGGCAACAGTTCGTGGCTAGGTAAACCCCACTTGGAGCAAGACCAAATAGGGTCCCAAGGCGTGGCCCGCGCTGGGACCGGGTAGGTTGCTAAAGATGTCCAGTGATGGCCATCGTAGACGAATGACTGTTCAAGACAGAACCCGGCTTACAGATCGACTCTCCACCTTTTTCTTTTCCCTGCTTGAATTAAAGGCGACAGGGCTGTTTATTATCAGCAGGCTTGCGCTGGAAACCCGGCAGCGGCAAACGCAGTAATAGCCATTTCCCACCTTGCTTCAATCAACAGCAGAAGCGCTTTTGTAATACCGAAAAAATCTTACTCTTAACAAATTACTTTAACTTTCGAGCGCAGCTTTCAGTGCTGCTTCAAGTTATTGGATAAAAGCATCCGCCAGATTCTCGTTGCTCCTCCTTTTATGCTCCTAAATCTCCGTTCTGTAAGGGTTTTCCTTTAATCCGCGCCTTGACGGTGTGGTGGGCGCATTCCTATAGTGTGCGCAAGTGGCGGAAAGTGGCATGAAGTGGGTTTTTTGAGCTCAAAACGATAAAAATTGGAGAAACGCAGACGTGTTTCGCGGAGCTAACGCTATCAGTCTCGATGCAAAGGGCCGTCTCGCCATGCCGAGCCGGTACCGTGACGAGCTCGATTCGCGCAGTTCCGGCCAGTTGATCGTGACCATTGACGCCGTTGATCCGTGTTTGTGTGTCTACCCGCTCGATGAGTGGGAAATTATTGAAACCAAGTTGCGCGCGCTTCCTTCGCTTCGTGAAGAGAACCGTCGTCTGCAACGTTTATTGATTGGTAATGCCGTTGACCTTGAGCTCGACGGCAGTGGTCGTTTCCTGGTGCCGCCGCGCCTGCGCGAATACGCGAAGCTCGACAAGCGCGCGATGCTGGTGGGCCAACTGAACAAGTTCCAACTGTGGGACGAAGATGCCTGGAACGCGGTTTCTGCCGCTGACCTGGCTGCCATACAACAACCGGGCGCCATGCCTGACGAACTGCGTGATCTGATCCTGTGACTATTGATAGCGGCTTTAACCACATCACCGTACTGCTTGACGAAGCCGTCGAGGCTCTCGCCGTACGTCCTGATGGCTGCTATCTGGACGGCACGTTCGGTCGCGGCGGGCACAGCCGGTTGATCCTGAGCAAGCTCGGGCCGGATGGTCGGCTCATCGGATTCGACAAGGATCCTCAAGCGATTGCCACCGGGCAAACGCTAGCGGCCGAAGACGGCCGCTTTGTCGTTGTGCAGCGCAGCTTTGCCGAGCTCGGTTCGGTGGTTGCCGAACAGGGTCTGGCCGGCAAAGTCAGCGGCATTCTGCTGGATCTGGGTGTGTCCTCTCCGCAGCTCGATGATGCCGAGCGCGGCTTCAGCTTCCTCAACGACGGCCCACTGGACATGCGCATGGATCCGTCCCGTGGCATCAGCGCAGCCGAGTTCGTCAACACCGCGCCGGTGGAAGAAATCGCCCGTGTGTTCAAGGAATACGGCGAAGAACGTTTCTCTGGTCGCATGGCCCGTGCCGTGGCCGAGCGCCGTGACATCACGCCGTTCGAGCGCACCGCCGATCTGGCCGAAGTCCTGAAAGTCGCCAACCCGGCATGGGAAAAGGGCAAGAACCCGGCAACCCGCGCTTTTCAGGGCCTGCGCATTCACGTCAACAACGAACTGGGCGATCTGGAAGCGGGTCTTGAAGCCGCGCTCGAATGCCTGGAAGTGGGCGGCCGTCTGGTCGTGATCAGCTTCCACTCGCTGGAAGACCGTATCGTCAAACTGTTCATGCGCAAGCTGGTGAAAGGCGAAGCCGACAACCTGCCGCGCAACCTGCCGGTTCGCCACGTTGCGTTCGAACCGAAAATTAAAGTCCATGGCAAAGCGCAGACGGCCTCCGACGCCGAACTCAAAGCCAACCCACGTTCCCGTAGCGCCGTCATGCGCGTCGCGGAGAAGCTGCGGTGAGCAAGCTTTTCGCCAAGCCACTGCCCGGCGGCAGCTTCTTCATGCTGCTGCTGTTCATCGGCGTGCTCGTGTCGGCCATCGGCGTGTCTTACAGCGCTCACTGGAACCGGCAATTGCTCAACACCCTGTACAACGAACTGAGCGTGCGCGACAAGGCGCAGGCCGAATGGGGGCGCCTGATCCTGGAGCAAAGCACCTGGACCGCCCACAGCCGGATCGAAGTACTGGCCACCGAACAACTGAAGATGCACATTCCCGGCGCGGCTGACGTGAAGATGGTGGCGCCATGATGAAACTCGAGGGGGCTCTTTTCCCATGGCGTTTCCGTCTGATGGTGGCACTGCTCGGCGTGATGGTTGCGGCCATCTGCTGGCGCATCATCGACCTGCAAGTGGTTGACCGAGACTTTCTCAAAGGTCAGGGCGACGCGCGCAGTCTTCGGCACATTCCGATTCCGGCTCACCGTGGTCTGATCACCGACCGTAACGGCGAGCCGCTGGCCGTGAGTACCCCGGTGACCACGCTGTGGGCCAACGCCAAGGAAATGCAGACCGCCAAAGAGAAGTGGCCGGCACTGGCCGCCGCGCTGGGGCAGGATCCGAAAGCCCTGGCCGAACGTCTCGAAGCCCAGGCCAACAAGGAATTCATTTATCTGGTGCGCGGGTTGACCCCCGAGCAGGGCCAGGCCGTGCTCGACCTGAAAGTGCCGGGCGTCTACGGCATCGAAGAGTTCCGCCGGTTCTACCCGGCCGGTGAAGTCACCGCGCACATGGTCGGGTTCACCGACATCGATGACCACGGTCGTGAAGGCGTCGAACTGGCCTACGACGAATGGCTGGCCGGCGTACCCGGCAAGCGGCAAGTCATCAAGGATCGGCGCGGACGGCTGATCAAGGATGTCCAGGTCACCAAGAACGCCAAGGCCGGCAAGCCCTTGGCGTTGTCGATTGACCTGCGCCTGCAATATCTGGCCAACCGCGAGCTGCGCAACGCGATCATCGAGAACGGCGCGAAGGCCGGCAGTCTGGTGATCATGGACGTGAAGACCGGCGAGATTCTCGCCATGGTCAACCAGCCGACCTACAACCCGAACAACCGTCGCAACCTGCAACCGGCGATGATGCGTAACCGCGCGATGATCGATGTGTTCGAACCCGGTTCGACCATGAAAGCGATCTCGATGAGCGCCGCGATCGAAACCGGCCGCTGGAAACCGAGCGACACCGTCGAGGTGTATCCGGGCTCCCTGCAGATCGGCAAATACACGATCAAGGACGTATCGAAGACCGAAGGTCCGGTACTCGACCTGACCGGCATTCTGATCAATTCCAGTAACGTCGGCATGAGTAAGGTCGCGTTCGATATCGGCGGCGAAACCATTTTCCGCCTCGCACAGAAAGTCGGCCTCGGCCAGGACACCGGCCTCGGCTTCCCGGGCGAACGTGTCGGCAACCTGCCGAACTACCGCGAGTGGCGCAAGGCCGAGACCGCGACGTTGTCCTACGGCTACGGTATCTCGGTGACCGCGATCCAGCTGGTGCACGCGTTCTCGGCGCTGGCCAACAACGGTCGCCTGGCACCACTGACACTGATCAAAACCGACAAGGCGCCGCAGACCACCCAAGTGCTGCCGGAAGCCGTCGCCAAAACCATGCAAGGCATGCTGCAACAAGTGATCGAAGCCCCGCGCGGCGTGTTCCGTGCGCAGGTGCCGGCGTATCACGTGGGCGGCAAGTCCGGTACCGCGCGTAAAACATCGGTTGGCACCAAGGGCTATGCCGAAAACTCTTACCGCTCGCTGTTCGCCGGTTTCGGCCCGATGAGCGATCCACGCTATGCAATCGTTGTGGTGATCGATGAACCGACCAAGGCCGGTTACTTCGGTGGTCTGGTCTCGGCGCCGGTGTTCAGCCGCGTGATGTCGGGCACCCTGCGCCTGATGAACGTTACCCCGGACAACCTGCCGACCACACAACAGGCCAACGCCACCCCGGTCGTTCCGCTGAAAGCCAATGGAGGGCGCGGCTGATGTCTCTGAGTCTGAACAAGATTTTCCCCCACGCCGGCCATGATCTGTTGATCCGTGAACTGGCGCTCGACAGTCGCAATGTACGCGCGGGTGATCTGTTCCTCGCGGTGCCGGGCGGCAAGTTCGATGGGCGTGCGCACATCGCCGACGCCTTGCAGCGCGGTGCTGCTGCGGTGGCCTATGAAGTGGAAGGCGCCACCGTGCTGCCGATCACCGAAGTTCCGCTGATTCCGGTCAAGGGCCTGGCGGCGCAACTGTCTGACATCGCCGGGCGTTTTTACGGTGAGCCGAGTCATCACCTGAACCTGATCGGCGTGACCGGCACCAACGGCAAGACCAGCGTGACCCAGTTGGTGGCGCAGGCGCTGGACTTGCTCGGCCAGCATTGCGGCATCGTCGGCACCCTCGGCTCCGGTTTCCACGGTTCGCTGCAAAGCGGCCTGCACACCACGCCGAATCCGATTGCCATGCAAGCGACCCTGGGCGACCTGAAAAAGGCCGGCGCCAAAGCCGTGGCCATGGAAGTCTCGTCCCACGGTCTGGATCAAGGCCGGGTTACCGCGCTGGCATTCGATGTGGCAGTGATGACCAACCTGTCCCGTGATCACCTCGATTACCACGGCACCATGGAAGCGTACGCCGAGGCCAAGGCCCGGCTGTTCGCCTGGAATGACCTGAAGTGCCGCGTGGTCAATCTCGACGACGATTTCGGCCGGCAACTGGCCGCTGAAAAGCGCGAGTCACGTTTGATCACTTACAGCCTGCTCGACAGCAGCGCCTATCTCTATGTGCGTGAAGCGCAGTTCGACGACGAAGGCGTGCGTGCCACATTGGTCACGCCGCAAGGCGAACGCCATCTGCGCAGCACGCTGCTGGGCCGTTTCAACCTGAGCAACGTACTGGCCGCCGTCGGCGCCTTGCTCGGTCTGGACTACGCCCTCGACGAAATCCTCAAGGTGCTGCCGAAGCTCGAAGGCCCGGCCGGACGCATGCAGCGTCTCGGCGGCGGCACTCAGCCGCTGGTGGTGGTCGATTACGCCCACACCCCGGACGCGCTGGAAAAAGTTCTGACTGCGCTTCGCCCACACGTCAAAGGCCAGCTGCTGTGCCTGTTCGGCTGCGGCGGTGATCGCGATCGCGGCAAGCGTCCGCTGATGGCCGAAGTGGTCGAGCGTCTGGCCGACCGTGTGCTGGTGACCGATGACAATCCGCGCACCGAAGACCCGGCGGTGATTTTCGATGATATCCGCGCCGGCTTCACGGCTGTGGACAAGGTGACGTTCGTGGCCGGTCGTGGCCAGGCCATCGCGCAACTGATTGCCGGCGCTTCGGCGGATGACGTGATCGTTCTGGCCGGCAAAGGTCACGAGGACTATCAGGAAATCAACGGCGAGCGCCATGCATTCTCTGATCTGGTCGAGGCGGATCACGCCCTGACCGCGTGGGAGGTGGCCCATGCTTAAGGCCCTGAAACTCAGCGAGCTGACCAGCGCGCTCGACGCCCGTCTGATCAGCGCCGACGCCAGTTTTGACGGCGTGAGCATCGACAGCCGTGCGATCAAGGCTGGCCAACTGTTTATTGCCCTGACCGGCCCGCGTTTCGACGGTCATGACTATCTGAATGAAGTCGCCGCCAAAGGCGCCGTTGCGGCATTGGTCGAGCGCGAAGTCGCCGACAGCACGCTGCCGCAATTGCTGGTCAAGGACACTCGCCAGGCGCTCGGCCAGCTGGGTGCCTTGAACCGTGCCGCGTTCACCAAACCGGTCGCTGCGGTTACCGGCTCCAGTGGCAAGACCACGGTCAAGGAAATGCTCGCAAGCATCCTGCGCACACGCGGTCCGGTGCTGGCGACCCGTGGCAACCTGAATAACGATCTGGGTGCGCCGCTGACCCTGCTCGAACTCGCCCCGGAACACAGCGCGGCGGTGATCGAACTGGGCGCCTCGCGTCTGGGTGAAATCGCCTACACCGTAGGGCTGACCAAGCCGCACGTAGCGATCCTCAACAACGCCGGGACCGCCCACGTCGGTGAGTTCGGCGGTCCGGAAAAAATTGTCGAAGCCAAGGGCGAGATCATCGACGGGCTGGCGGCCGATGGCGTCGCCGTGCTGAACCTCGATGACAAGGCGTTTGGTATCTGGAAAACCCGCGCCGGCGCGCGCAAGGTGCTGACGTTTGCCCTGAGCAACACTCATGCGGATTTTTACGCCAGCGATCTGGCCACCGATGCCCGTGGTTGTCCGGCGTTCAACCTTCACACCCCTGAAGGTGTGGAACGGGTTCAACTGAACCTGCTCGGCACCCACAACGTCGCCAACGCCATGGCCGCCGCCGCTGCCGCTCACGCCCTGGGCGTGTCGCTGTTCGGCATTGCCACCGGGCTTGGCGCGGTACAACCGGTCAAGGGTCGCACCGTCGCGCAACTGGCGAAAAACGGCATGCGCGTGATCGATGACACTTACAACGCGAACCCCACCTCGATGTGCGCGGCCGTTGATATACTCGCCGGCTTTTCCGGCCGCACCGTTCTGGTGCTCGGGGATATCGGCGAGTTGGGCGACTGGGCGGAGCAGGGGCACCGCGACGTGGGCGAATACGCCCGGGGCAAGGTTTCCGCGCTTTACGCTGTCGGGCCGAACATGGTCCACGCCGTGAACGCATTCGGTAACGAGGCGCAGCACTTCGGCACACAAGCCGAACTGATCCAGGCCCTCGGCGCCGAGCAGGACACAAACACCACCATTTTGATCAAGGGTTCGCGCAGCGCAGCGATGGAAAACATCGTTGCGGCCCTGTGCGGGTCCAGTCTGGAGAAACATTAATGCTGCTGCTGCTAGCGGAGTATCTGCAACAGTTCTACAAAGGCTTCGCGGTCTTCCAGTACCTGACCCTGCGCGGGATCCTCGGTGTGCTGACCGCGCTGGTCTTGTCGCTGTGCTACGGCCCGTGGATGATCCGCACCCTGCAGAACCGTCAGATCGGGCAGTCCGTTCGTAACGACGGCCCGCAATCGCACCTGTCCAAATCCGGTACGCCGACCATGGGCGGTGCGCTGATTCTGTCTTCGATCGGAGTCAGCACTCTGCTGTGGGCTGACCTGAGCAACCGCTACGTGTGGGTCGTGCTGCTGGTGACCCTGCTGTTCGGCGCCATCGGCTGGGTCGACGACTACCGCAAGGTGATCGAGAAGAACTCCCGTGGCCTGCCGAGCCGCTGGAAATATTTCTGGCAGTCGGTGTTCGGCCTCGGTGCGGCGATCTTCCTTTATATGACTGCCAGCACTCCGGTGGAAACCACCCTGATCCTGCCGATGCTCAAGGACTACAGCATTCCGCTGGGCGCGGGTTTCATCGTGCTGACGTACTTTGTGATCGTCGGTTCGAGCAACGCAGTCAACCTCACCGACGGCCTCGACGGCCTGGCGATCATGCCGACAGTGATGGTGGGCGGTGGCCTGGGCATCTTCTGCTACCTGTCGGGTAACGTGAAATTCGCTGAATACCTGCTGATTCCTTACGTACCGGGCGCAGGCGAGTTGATCGTGTTCTGCGGCGCATTGATCGGTGCCGGCCTGGGTTTCCTGTGGTTCAACACCTACCCGGCACAAGTCTTCATGGGCGACGTCGGCGCACTGGCGCTGGGCGCGGCCCTGGGCACCATCGCGGTGATCGTCCGTCAGGAAATCGTCCTGTTCATCATGGGCGGCGTGTTCGTGATGGAAACCCTGTCAGTCGTCATTCAGGTTGCCTCCTTTAAGCTGACCGGTCGCCGTGTGTTCCGCATGGCGCCGATTCACCACCACTTTGAACTCAAGGGCTGGCCCGAGCCGCGCGTGATCGTCCGTTTCTGGATCATCACCGTGATTCTCGTGCTGATCGGCCTTGCCACCCTGAAGCTGAGGTAGAACGAGTGTCTCTGATCGCTTCTGACCACTTCCGCATCGTTGTCGGCCTCGGCAAGAGCGGCATGTCCCTGGTTCGCTTCCTGGCGAACCGGGGCGTGGCGTTTGCCGTGGCCGACACGCGGGAAAATCCACCGGAACTGGCCACGCTCCAGCGTGACTATCCGCACGTGGAAGTGCGTTGTGGCGAGCTGGACGTCGAATTCCTGTGCCGTGCCGACGAGCTCTACGTGAGCCCCGGCCTGGCGCTGGCGACCCCGGCCCTGCAAGCCGCCGCGGCCCGTGGCGTGAAGCTGTCCGGCGACATCGAGCTGTTCGCGCGCAACGCGAAGGCGCCGATCGTGGCCATCAGCGGTTCCAACGCGAAAAGCACCGTCACCACGCTGGTCGGCGAGATGGCGGCTGCGGCCGGCAAGCGCGTGGCCGTGGGCGGCAACCTCGGTACGCCGGCGCTGGATCTGCTCAGCGATGACGTCGAGCTGTACGTGATGGAGCTGTCGAGCTTCCAGCTGGAAACCACCGACCAGCTCAACGCCGAAGTGGCGACCGTGCTCAACATCAGCGAAGACCACATGGATCGCTACAGCGGTCTGCCGGCCTACCACCTGGCCAAGCACCGGATCTTCCGGGGTGCGAAGCAGTTCGTGGTCAACCGCCAGGACGCCTTGACCCGTCCGCTGATGGGCGAGGGCCAGCCGTGCTGGACCTTCGGCCTGACCAAACCCGATTTCAAGGCGTTCGGCCTGCGCGAAGAGAATGGCGAGAAATACCTGGCCTTCGAATTCCAGAACCTGATGCCGGTGCGCGAGTTGAAGATTCGCGGCGCCCACAACCAGTCCAACGCCCTGGCGGCGCTGGCGCTCGGCCACGCGGTCGGGCTGCCGTTCGACGCCATGCTGGCGGCGCTGCGCACCTTCGCCGGTCTCGAACACCGTTGCCAGTGGGTACGTGATCTGGACGGCGTCGGTTACTACAACGATTCCAAGGCCACCAACGTCGGCGCTGCGCTGGCCGCCATCGAAGGTCTGGGTGCGGACATCGACGGCAAGGTCGTGCTGATCGCCGGTGGCGATGGCAAGGGTGCCGACTTCAAGGACCTGCGCGATCCGGTGGCGGCCCACTGCCGCGCCGTGATCCTGATGGGTCGCGACTCCGACAAGATCGGCGAAGCGATCGGCGATGCCGTACCGCTGATTCGTGCGACCACGCTGGTCGACGCGGTCGCCCAATGCCGCGCCGCCGCCCAGCCGGGTGACGTGGTGCTGCTGTCGCCGGCCTGCGCCAGTTTCGACATGTTCAAGAACTACGAAGACCGTGGTCACCAGTTCGTCCGCGCTGTGGAGGATCTGGCATGAGCTTGAGAAACATCATCAAGCCATACCCGTCGCCGCTCATTACCGGACGCGGAATCGACCTCGACTTCCCGATGCTCGCCGGTTGCCTGGCGTTGCTCGGTCTGGGCCTGATCATGATCGCCTCGGCATCGACAGAAGTCGGCGCGGCGCAGTCGGGCAGTGCTCTCTATTACATGACCCGTCACCTGATCTACGTGGTGCTGGGCCTCGGTGCCTGCATCGTCACGATGATGATTCCGATCGCCACCTGGCAGCGCCTCGGCTGGATGATGCTGATCGGTGCGTTCGGTCTGCTGGTGATGGTGATCATCCCGGGGATCGGCCGTGAGGTGAACGGTTCGATGCGCTGGATCGGTTTCAGCTTCTTCAACGTACAGCCGTCCGAGATCGCCAAGGTGTTCGTGGTGATCTACCTCGCCGGTTACCTGGTGCGTCGCCAGAAAGAGGTGCGCGAGAGCTGGATGGGCTTCTTCAAGCCATTCATCGTGCTGCTGCCGATGGCGGGCTTGCTGCTGATGGAGCCGGACTTCGGTGCCACCGTCGTGATGATGGGCGCTGCGGCGGCGATGCTGTTCCTCGGCGGGGTCGGGCTGTTCCGGTTCTCGCTGATGGTGGTGCTGGCGGTCGGTGCGGTGGTGTTGCTGATTCAGATGCAGCCGTACCGGATGGCGCGTCTGACCAACTTCGCCGACCCGTGGGCCGACCAGTTCGGCGCCGGTTATCAATTGTCGCAAGCCTTGATCGCATTCGGTCGCGGTGAATGGCTGGGCGTTGGTCTGGGCAACAGCGTGCAGAAACAGTTCTACCTGCCGGAAGCGCACACCGACTTCGTGTTCTCGGTTCTCGCCGAAGAGTTCGGCGCCGTGGGCTCGCTGTGCACCGTGGCGCTGTTCGTGTTCGTGTGTATTCGCGGGATGTACATCGGTCTGTGGGCCGAGAAAGCCAAACAGTTTTTTGCCGCTTATGTTGCCTACGGCCTGTCGTTCCTGTGGATCGGCCAGTTCCTGATCAACATCGGCGTGAACGTCGGCCTGCTGCCGACCAAGGGCCTGACCTTGCCGTTCCTCAGTTATGGCGGCAGTTCCCTGGTGATCTGCTGCGCCTGCCTTGGCCTGTTGCTGAGGATCGAGTGGGAGAGCCGGACCCACCTGGGCAGTGAAGAGATGGAATTCCATGAGAGCGACTTCGCCGAGGAGCCGAACCATGGGCGCTAACGTATTGATCATGGCCGGCGGCACCGGTGGCCACGTGTTCCCGGCGCTGGCCTGTGCCCGCGAATTCCAGGCGCGCGGCTACACCGTGCACTGGCTCGGAACGCCGCGCGGGATCGAGAACGATCTGGTGCCGGCGGCAGGTATTGAACTGCATCGCATCAACGCCACTGGCCTGCGTGGCAAGGGCAAGCTGTCGCTGCTCAAGGCGCCGTTGATGCTGCTGAAATCGGTATGGCAGGCGCGGGCGATCATTCGCCGCTTGCGGCCGGTGTGCGTGGTCGGATTCGGCGGCTATGTGACCGGCCCCGGTGGTCTTGCCGCCAAACTGGCCGGCGTGCCGGTGATCGTTCATGAGCAGAACGCCGTGGCCGGCACCGCCAATCGGTTGCTGGTGCCGTTCGCCGCCCGGGTGTGTGAAGCCTTCCCCGACACCTTTACCCTGTCGGACAGTCGCCGTACCACCGGGAACCCGGTGCGCAGCGAGCTGTTCCTCGAAACACCGCGCCCGGCCCTGGCCGGACGCAAGGCGCGTTTGCTGATCCTGGGCGGAAGCCTGGGCGCAGAGCCGTTGAACAAGTTGCTGCCTGAAGCCCTGGCACAAGTCGCTGCCGACTTGCGTCCGGAAGTGTTCCATCAGGCCGGCAGAAACCACGATGAAGTGACTGCAGAGCGCTACCGCGCCGCCGGCGTGGATGCGCAGGTGCAGCCGTTCATCAAAGACATGGCCCAGGCCTATGGCTGGGCTGACCTGGTGGTGTGCCGCGCCGGCGCATTGACCATCAGCGAACTGGCCGCCGCCGGTCTGCCATCGATGCTGGTGCCCTTGCCCCACGCGATCGACGATCACCAGACCCGCAACGCCGATTATTTGGCCCGTGAAGGCGCTGCCTTCCTGATGCCGCAAAGAACGACTGGTGCCGCGGACCTTGCCGCGCGCCTGACAGAGGTCTTGATGCAACCGCAACGACTCGAACAAATGGCCCAAGCGGCCCGCCGTCTGGCGAAACCCGAAGCCACCCGCAGCGTGGTCGATACCTGTCTGGAGGTGGCCCATGGTTGAGAATCAGAAAGCCATGCCGCAACCGGAAATGCGCCGCATCCGTCGCATCCACTTCGTCGGGATCGGCGGCGTGGGCATGTGCGGTATTGCCGAAGTGCTGCTGAACCTGGGCTATGAAGTGTCCGGTTCCGACCTGAAAGCTTCGCCGGTGACCGAGCGCCTGGCATCCTTCGGTGCGCAGATCTTCATCGGCCACCGTGCCGAGAACGCCGCTGCCGCCGATGTGCTGGTGGTGTCGAGCGCCGTCAACACCTCCAACCCGGAAGTCGCGACTGCGCTGGAACGCCGCATCCCGGTGGTGCCGCGTGCCGAAATGCTCGCCGAGCTGATGCGCTACCGCCACGGCATCGCCGTCGCCGGTACCCACGGCAAGACCACCACCACCAGCCTGATCGCTTCGGTATTCGCCGCCGGTGGTCTGGATCCGACCTTCGTCATCGGTGGCCGTCTGAACGCCGCGGGCACCAATGCCCAGCTCGGCACCAGCCGTTACCTGATCGCCGAGGCCGATGAAAGCGACGCCAGCTTCCTGCACCTGCAACCGCTGGTGGCCGTGGTCACCAACATCGACGCCGACCACATGGCGACCTACGACGGTGACTTCAACAAACTGAAGAAAACCTTCGTCGAGTTCCTGCACAACCTGCCGTTCTACGGGCTGGCGGTGATGTGCCTGGACGATCCGGTGGTGCGTGAAATCCTGCCGCTGGTCAAGCGTCCAACCGTGACCTATGGCTTCAGCGAAGACGCCGACGTGCGCGCGATCAATGTTCGTCAGCAGGGCATGCAGACCTTCTTTACCGTGCTGCGCCCTGATCGCGAGCCTCTTGATGTGTCCGTGAACATGCCGGGCAACCACAACGTGCTCAATTCCCTGGCGACCATCTGCATCGCCACCGACGAAGGCGTCAGCGATGAAGCCATCGTCCAGGGCCTGTCCGGCTTCCAGGGTGTCGGCCGACGCTTCCAGGTCTACGGCGAGCTGCCGGTGGACGGCGGCAACGTGATGCTGGTCGACGACTACGGTCACCACCCGACCGAGGTCGCAGCAGTCATCAAAGCCGTGCGTGGTGGCTGGCCGGAGCGCCGTCTGGTGATGGTCTACCAGCCGCACCGTTACAGCCGCACCCGCGACCTGTATGACGATTTCGTCAATGTCCTGGCCGACGCCAACGTGCTGCTGCTGATGGAAGTTTATCCGGCCGGCGAAGAGCCGATTCCGGGCGCGGACAGCCGCAAGCTGTGCAACAGCATCCGCCAGCGCGGTCAGCTCGACCCGATCTACATCGAGCGCGGCGTCGATCTGGCGCCACTGGTCAAGCCGCTGCTGCGTGCCGGCGACATTCTGCTGTGCCAGGGCGCCGGTGACATCGGCGGCCTCGCACCGAAACTGTTGAAAAGCGAGTTGTTCGCCGGTGCCGTGGCGGCATCGGTCGAGGGGAAGTTGAAATGACTGCTGCCTACGCCAACCTGTTCTCCACCATCGCCCCGAAGGATTTCGGCCGGGTGGCCGTGCTGTTTGGTGGCCTGAGTGCCGAGCGTGAAGTCTCGCTGAAGTCCGGCAACGCCGTGCTCAGTGCGCTGCAAAGCGCAGGCGTGGACGCATTCGGGATCGACGTCGGCGCCGATATCCTGCAGCGCCTGCTGAGCGAAAAGATCGACCGTGCGTTCATCATCCTTCACGGTCGCGGCGGTGAAGACGGCAGCATGCAGGGCCTGCTTGAAGTGGCCGGCATTCCGTACACCGGCAGCGGCATCCTGGCTTCGGCACTGGCGATGGACAAACTGCGCACCAAGCAGGTCTGGCACACGCTGGGGATTCCGACGCCGCGTCACGCCGTGCTGCGCAGCGAGGCCGATTGTATTTCGGCAGCGACGGAACTGGGCTTCCCTTTGATCGTCAAACCGGCGCATGAAGGTTCAAGTATCGGGATGGCCAAAGTGACTTCCGCGTCCGAGTTGATCGACGCATGGAAAGCGGCCAGTACCTACGATTCGCAAGTGTTGGTCGAGCAATGGATCCACGGTCCCGAGTTCACCATCGCCACCCTGCGTGACCAGGTGTTGCCTCCTATCGCCCTGGGTACGCCACACACGTTCTACGACTACGACGCCAAGTACATCGCCAACGATACCCAGTATCGGATTCCGTGCGGGCTCGATGCCGCCAAGGAAAAAGAACTCATGGACCTCACGGCGCAAGCCTGCGAGGCGCTGGGTATTGCCGGTTGGGGTCGGGCGGACGTGATGCAGGACGCCGACGGCAAGTTCTGGTTCCTGGAAGTCAACACCGCTCCCGGCATGACCGATCACAGCCTGGTACCGATGGCGGCGAAAGCGGCCGGTCTGGATTTCCAGCAGCTGGTCCTGGCCATTCTGGCCGCCAGTGTCGATGCCGATGGCAAGAAAGAGGCGCGAGGTTAAGACCATGCAAGGCGCTCATCTCAGACATCAGCCACCCGCACCCGGCCGCAAGCCGGTGCCGCGGGGTGCCAGCCGAATGGTGGCCAAAGAGCCGATGTCCGCGCGCCTGCCAAAAGCCAACTTCGGCTTTTTGAAAGGTCTGTTCTGGCCGGTGCTGCTGGTGGCTCTGGGGTTCGGCACTTACGAAGGCGCACAGCGTCTGCTGCCGTACGCCGACCGGCCGATCACCAAGATCGCGGTGCAGGGCGACCTGAGTTACATCAGTCAGCAGGCGGTGCAGCAGCGGATCGCCCCGTATGTGGCGTCGAGCTTCTTCACCATCGACCTGGCGAGCATGCGCACCGAGCTGGAACAGATGCCGTGGATCGCCCACGCCGAAGTGCGCCGGGTGTGGCCGGACCAGGTGGTGATCCGCCTCGAAGAGCAACTGCCGGTGGCCCGTTGGGGCGACGAGTCGTTGCTCAACAACCAGGGCCAGGCGTTCACGCCCAAGGAACTGGCGAACTACGAACACCTGCCGCAGCTGTTCGGCCCGCAGCGGGCCCAGCAGCAAGTGATGCAGCAATACCAGGTGCTGAGCCAGATGCTCCGGCCATTGGGCTTCTCGATTGCGCGGCTGGAGCTGCGTGAACGCGGCAGCTGGTTCCTGACCACCGGTGCCGGCAGTTCCGGCCCCGGGATCGAGCTGCTGCTGGGACGCGGCAACCTGGTGGAAAAGATGCGCCGCTTCATTGCCATCTATGACAAGACGCTCAAAGAACAGATTACGAACATTGCGCGCATCGATCTGCGCTACGCCAACGGCCTCGCTGTTGGCTGGCGGGAACCAGTAGCGCCGACGACAGCCCAACCCGCTGTCGCAAAGAATTAAGAAGAGGCAGGACCCATGGCAAACGTGCAAAGCGGCAAAATGATCGTCGGTCTCGATATCGGCACCTCCAAGGTGGTGGCGCTGGTCGGCGAGGTTGCGGACGACGGCTCGCTGGAAATCGTCGGGATCGGCACTCATCCGTCCCGCGGCCTGAAGAAAGGCGTGGTGGTCAACATCGAGTCCACCGTGCAGTCGATCCAGCGCGCGATCGAAGAAGCCCAACTGATGGCGGGCTGCCGCATTCACTCGGCGTTCGTCGGCGTGGCGGGCAATCACATTCGCAGCCTGAACTCCCACGGCATCGTCGCGATTCGTGATCGCGAAGTCAGCTCGGCTGACCTGGAGCGCGTACTCGACGCCGCCCAGGCGGTGGCGATCCCGGCCGACCAGCGTGTGCTGCACACCCTGCCGCAGGATTACGTGATCGATAACCAGGAAGGCGTGCGCGAGCCGCTGGGCATGTCCGGCGTGCGTCTGGAAGCCAAGGTTCACGTGGTCACCTGCGCCGTCAACGCCGCACAGAACATTGAAAAATGCGTGCGTCGCTGCGGTCTGGAAATCGACGACATCATTCTCGAGCAACTGGCCTCGGCCTACTCGGTCCTGACCGACGACGAAAAAGAGCTGGGCGTGTGCCTGGTCGACATCGGCGGCGGCACCACCGACATCGCGATCTTCACCGAAGGCGCGATCCGCCACACGGCGGTGATCCCGATTGCGGGCGACCAGGTGACCAACGACATCGCCATGGCGTTGCGCACCCCGACCCAGTACGCCGAAGAGATCAAGATCCGCTACGCCTGCGCCCTGGCCAAACTGGCCGGTGCCGGCGAGACCATCAAGGTGCCGAGCGTCGGCGACCGTCCGCCGCGCGAACTGTCCCGTCAGGCTCTGGCCGAAGTGGTCGAGCCGCGTTACGACGAACTCTTCACCCTGATCCAGGCCGAGCTGCGTCGCAGCGGCTACGAAGACCTGATCCCGGCCGGCATCGTGCTGACCGGTGGTACGTCGAAGATGGAAGGCGCCACCGAACTGGCCGAAGAAATCTTCCACATGCCGGTCCGCCTGGGCGTGCCTCATGGCGTGAAAGGTCTGGATGACGTGGTACGCAACCCGATTTATTCCACTGGCGTTGGCTTGTTGATGTACGGCCTGCAAAAGCAGTCCGACGGGATCTCGTTCTCGGGCATCGGCAGCCGCGACAGCTACAGCAACGATGAGCCGCAGGCGCCGTTGCTGGACCGTTTTAAGAAGTGGATTCAAGGCAACTTCTAACGCTTTACCGCAGCACCGCAACAAACAGCAGTAGGCGAAAAAACTAGAGAATGTAAGGAGAGGGAAAATGTTCGAACTCGTAGACAACATCCCCGCAAGCCCGGTAATCAAAGTTATCGGTGTTGGCGGTGGCGGCGGCAACGCTGTCAATCACATGGTCAAGAGCAACATCGAAGGCGTGGAATTCATCTGCGCCAACACCGATGCTCAAGCGCTGAAAAACATCGGCGCGCGCACCATTCTGCAACTGGGTACCGGCGTGACCAAAGGCCTGGGTGCCGGCGCCAACCCGGAAGTCGGCCGTCAGGCTGCGCTGGAAGATCGCGAGCGCATCGCTGAAGTGCTGGCCGGCACCAACATGGTGTTCATCACCACCGGCATGGGCGGCGGTACCGGTACCGGTGCTGCGCCGATCATTGCCGAAGTGGCCAAGGAAATGGGCATCCTGACCGTTGCGGTCGTGACCCGTCCGTTCCCGTTCGAAGGTCGCAAGCGTATGCAGATCGCCGACGAAGGCATCCGCATGCTCTCGGAAAGCGTCGACTCGCTGATCACCATTCCGAACGAAAAACTGCTGACCATCCTCGGCAAGGACGCAAGCCTGCTGTCGGCTTTCGCCAAGGCTGACGATGTACTGGCCGGTGCCGTTCGCGGTATCTCCGACATCATCAAGCGTCCGGGCATGATCAACGTCGACTTCGCCGACGTACGTACCGTGATGAGCGAAATGGGCATGGCGATGATGGGCACTGGCTGCGCCAGCGGTCCGAACCGTGCACGTGAAGCGACCGAAGCGGCCATCCGCAACCCGCTGCTGGAAGACGTGAACCTGCAAGGCGCACGCGGCATCCTGGTGAACATCACTGCCGGTCCTGACCTGTCCCTGGGTGAGTACTCCGACGTGGGTTCGATCATCGAAGCCTTCGCTTCCGAGCACGCGATGGTCAAGGTCGGTACCGTTATCGATCCGGACATGCGCGACGAACTGCACGTGACCGTGGTTGCCACCGGTCTGGGCGCGAAAATCGAGAAGCCTGTGAAGGTCATCGACAACACCGTTCACACCTCGATGGCCGCTGCTCAGGTGCAGCAACCGGCACCCGCTCGTCAGGAGCAGCCAGCGGTGAATTACCGTGACCTGGACCGTCCGACCGTCATGCGCAACCAGGCTCAGGCCGGTGCTGCGACTGCCGCGAAGATGAATCCGCAAGATGACCTGGACTACCTGGACATCCCGGCCTTCCTGCGTCGTCAGGCCGATTGATGAAATGTATCAGGGGTATTCAGGTGATTGGTGTTCAGCAAAGGCTCGGTCTGCTATCATCGCCAGCCTTTGTTGATACCAGTTCGCAATTTGCGCTGAAGCGGCCCATGCCATGATTAAACAACGCACACTGAAAAATATTATCCGTGCCACCGGTGTAGGTCTGCACTCCGGGGAGAAGGTTTACCTGACCCTCAAGCCTGCACCTGTCGACACCGGGATCGTCTTTCGTCGTGCCGATCTCGATCCGGTTGTCGAGATACCGGCTCGCGCGGCCAACGTCGGCGAGACAACCATGTCGACGACGCTGGTCAACGGTGACGTGAAGGTAGACACGGTGGAGCACTTGCTCTCGGCCATGGCTGGCCTGGGCATCGATAACGCCTACGTCGAGCTCTCCGCGTCTGAAGTCCCGATCATGGATGGCAGCGCAGGACCTTTCGTATTCCTGATTCAATCGGCTGGCCTGGAAGAACAGGACGCCGCCAAGAAATTCATCCGCATCCTGCGTGAAGTGACAGTGGAAGACGGCGACAAGCGCGCCACTTTCGTCCCTTTCGAAGGGTTCAAGGTGAGCTTCGAGATCGATTTCGATCACCCGGTTTTCCGGGACCGCACCCAAAGTGCAAGCGTGGATTTTTCCAGCACTTCGTTCGTAAAAGAAGTCAGCCGCGCCCGTACTTTCGGTTTCATGAGTGACATCGAGTACCTGCGCAAGCACAACCTCGCACTCGGCGGCAGCGTGGAAAACGCGATCGTGGTCGATGCCGATGGCGTACTGAACGAAGACGGCCTTCGCTACGAAGACGAATTCGTGAAGCACAAGATCCTCGATGCGATTGGCGACCTGTACCTGCTGGGCAACAGCCTGATTGGTGAGTTCAAGGGCTTCAAGTCCGGCCACGCACTGAACAACCAGCTGCTGCGCAAGTTGATTGAGCAGAAAGATGCCTGGGAAGTCGTGACGTTCGAAGACGCCAGCACTGCACCAATCTCTTACATGCGCCCGGTTGCGGCGGTGTAAGTAAAAAACCTCTCTAGTTTTTTGAAGGCCACCTTTGGGTGGCCTTTTTTTATGCCTGTTTTCAGGCGACGACGACCCGGTTTCTCCCACCTTCCTTGGCTTGATACAACGCCTTGTCCGCGGCGAACAACAGCTGCTCCAGACTGATTTCGCTCGTCGACGTCCAGGTACTGATACCGACGCTCACGGTCATCGGTGACTGGTCTTGATTCAGGCTTGGCAATTGCTCCACCGCTGTACGAATGTGTTCGGCGATCTGCTGCGCCCCGGCACTGTCGGTTTCCGCGAGGATCACCGAAAACTCCTCACCGCCATACCGCGCCACCAGATCCGCCGGACGCCGCACATTGGCGGTGATCACCCTGGCCAGTTCACGCAACGCGTGATCTCCGGCCTGATGCCCGTGCCGGTCATTGAAGGCCTTGAAGTGGTCGGCGTCGATCATCAGCAATGACAGTGGCTTGCCCGAACGCTGGGCGCGGAACCACTCGTGGCGCAGCGACTGATCGAGCATTCGCCGGTTGGCGACCCCGGTCAGGGCATCGGTCGCCGCGAGTTGTGCCAGTTCATGTTCCGCCCGCTGACGCAGGCGCAGCTCCCGGGCCAGCAGCCAGGTCAGCCACAGCAGACCGGCACACAACACGCCGGTAGCGCCGCTGATCAGGATCGCCGTGCGTCGCCACGCGCCGAACACTTCCTCGCTGGACAGGGCAACGATTACCGTCAGCGGCAGATTGCCGACCCGCGAATAGGTGTACAGCCGTTGCTGATAATCCATGCTCGAAATGCTGTTGAAACTGCCATTGCCGTTGTTGTCGCGCAGAATCCGCACCACATTGGGCCGGGCGGCAAAGCTCTTGCCGATCGAGTCGCTCTGCAGATAAGGCTTCTGCGCCAGCAGGATGCCGTCGTTGTTGATGATGTTGAGAGTGCTGTCGATGCCGATGTCGAGACTGTTGAACAGCTGATCGAAGTAATCCAGTTTCATCGACGCCACGGCCACACCCAGAAACTCACCGGTGTCTGAAGAAATGCGCCGACTGAAACTGATCCGCCACTGGTTGGCGTCATCGCAGTCGCAGCGGGGTTTGAACGGACGGCTGATGAACATGCCGGTGTCGCGGTTGAAGGCGTGGGCGAGGAAGTAGTCACGGTCGGCGAAATTGCCCGGCAGCGGATCGACCCGCGAGGAGTCGGCAATCACCTCGCCATACTTGTCGAGCAACAGGATGTCGCCCTTGAAGCGCGCCGTGGTGGAGCGGTCGAACAACGCCAGATGGCGGATCTGCGGCGAAACGTCTTTCAGGTCGTCACGTTGGGCGGCGGCGATCAGCCCTTGCAGCGTCAGGTCATACAGCTCGACGGTGCGCAGCACGTCGGCGTCGATCAACTGGGCGATGGTGGTGGCGCCACGGGTGGCCGATTCCTGGGCGTTGGCGCGTTCACGGATCAGCAGGAACGTGACGATGCAGACAATCGCGATCACGCTCAGCAGGCTGCCTGAGATCAACAGCAGCTCGGAGCGTCCGGTCGTGCCGGGAACGGTAGGGGTGCGGCTCGCGATCATGGTCCGGTTTTCGGTTGGGGATTCTTCTAAGCGTAGTTGTACCCGCTCGCTGCCACAGGCAAGAAAAAGGCCAGCGCGTCAGGCTGGCCTTTTATCGCAGTGCCGATCTTAGAAGACGTTGATCGGGTAGTCGATGATCACACGGTATTCATCGGTGTCCGTATCGATTGCGCCGTAACCGTTTCCGCCGCGGTTGGTCGCCCATTGCAGGCATACCGCCAAGTCTTTGGCCTGGCCGCTCTGCACCACGTATTTGAGGTCGATGTCGCGCTCCCAGTGTTTGGCGTTGCGGCCTTCGGCGCTGTACCACGAGGCGTAACCCTTGCTGTCCGGATCGACTTTGGTCAGGTCCAGCGTGCCGCGCGAATAGGACAGTGCCGAGGTCAGCCCCGGCAGGCCGACGCCGGCGAAGTCGTAGGCGTACTTGAGTTTCCACGAGCGCTCGTTCGGGCCGTTGAAGTCCGAGTACTGCTGCGAGTTGTCGAGGTAGACGCTGTCGCCCTGGCTGATGTAATCGAACGGCGTGTTGCCGTTGACCCGCTGATACGCGGCGGTAACGCTGTGGCTGCCGATGCCCACGGTGAAATGCAGGCTGTAGGTGTTGTTGTCGATGTTGCCCAGCAGCGCGTCGCCGGTGTCCTGGGTGTGATAGAAGTGCAGGCCCGGGTTGAGGGTCACCCGATCATTCAGCGCCCACGTGTAGTCGAGGTCGTAGTAGTACTGGTTCCAGATGTCCTTCAGCTCGGAAGCGTACAGGCTGCTGGTCAGGCCTTCGACGCCGCTCCAAGCCACGCCGGCCCAGTTCAGGTGCTGGCTCTTGTCGTCGTCGGCGAGGGTGCCGTAAGAAGTGCCGATGCGTTTGTGACCGCTCTGGTTGTAGGGCTTGGTGAAGCTGGCCTGGCCGCCTTCGATCATCCAGCCGTCGAAGCTGTGGTTGGTCAGGCTGATGCCGCGAAAGGTCTGCGGCAGCATGCGCGTCTCGCCACCGGCGATCACCGGGTTGGCGAGGAACAGATCGCCGGCTTTCAGCTCGGTATCGAACGCGCGCATCTTCAGGGTGCCACCCGCCGTGGAGAACGAACCCGGCGCTTTGCCGCTGCCGTCACTGACCGGCAGGATGCTGGAGTTGTCCGTACCACCACCGCCGTCGAGTTTCAGGCCGAGCATGGCGTGCGCATCGAGGCCGAAGCCGACCGTGCCTTCGGTGTAGCCCGACTCGAATTTGCCGAGAAACCCCTGGCCCCACTCGATGTTGTCGTCCGTCTGCTGCAGGCGGTTGCGGTTCATGTAGTAGTTGCGGGCATTGAGGTTCAGGCTCGAGCCTTCGACGAAACCTTGCTGCTCGGCTTCGGCAGCATGGGCGGCGGGGGCAATCGTTGCGGCAATTGCAATGAACAGCGGGGTGAAGCGAACTGGGTAACGCACGTGCGGTAAAGCTCCTTGGGTCAACTGACACTTCAATGTCATGAGGTGCGGGATGTTTCCAGTTGTTAAAGACGTACCAGACAGCTTTCAGACCACAACGAAAAAAGGCCGCTGAAAATCAGCGGCCTGCAAGGACGACGGTTGAACGGGAAGAGCCAAACAACCGCGTCGAGGGAAACGTTGCGCAGTGCGCGACTCAGCTGTCTTTCTCGGAGGCTTGAGCCTGAGAATTTAAGGCCTGCGGGGCTTGCGTAGCGTCCTGAGCCTTGGCCATCACTTCTGCCTGATGCTGTTCGAATGCGTGAGCGCGAGCGGCGTTTTGCGCTACAAACGTCTGGGATTCTTCAGCCATCGCCATCGGCGACAGGATCAATGAGGACAAAACGAAAGCGCTGGCAATACCCATACTGTTGGACATCTTGAAAACCTTCTTGCTTGGCAAGTGCTGTTTGGTGCGGGCAAAGATAAGGTTGCCGGGCGTTGTGAAACAGCGTGATTTTCATAAATGACTGTTACAGCGGAAGCAAAGATCAACGGGTGATCATTCCAGGACTCGGCTTGGGAACACCTTGATGGAAGCTCTGTGTTCGGCTTTGGAGTGGAACGCGGAGCGTCCCGGGCTGCATTCCCACGCGGAGCGTGGGAACGATCGGGAGAGGGGTCAGACGGGGAGGTGGATTCCGAAGGTGTTCATCCCGCGATCACTGCGCACAAACACATCCCCGCCATGCATCAGCGCGATCGCCTTGACGATCGCCAGCCCCAACCCGTGATTGTTGCCACTGTTGCTGCGCGACGCATCGACCCGGTAGAAGCGCTCGAACAAGCGCGGTAAGTGCTCGCTGGCAATCGGCGCGCCGGGGTTGGCCACGCCGATGCTGACCTGATGTTCCTCGACCGCGATCTGCACCTCGATCACTTGGCCGGGCGCCGTGTGTTGCACCGCGTTGCTCAGCAGATTGATCAGGGCTCGGCGCAAGTGGGCGATCTCGATCCGCACCTGGGCATCGCCGCTGACGTGGACCTGGACCTGCGCATCCTCAAGGATGAAATCGAGGTATTCGAGGGTGGTCGCCACTTCATCGGCCAGCGAGGTCGAGGTCAGTTTGGTGGCCTTGCTGCCCTGATCGGCGCTGGCCAGGAACAGCATGTCGTTGATGATCGAGCGCAGGCGTTCCAGCTCTTCGAGGTTGGATTGCAGCACTTCGAAATAATGCTCGGCGGAGCGCCCGCGAGTCAGGGCGACCTGGGTCTGGCCGATCAGGTTGGTCAGCGGCGAACGCAGCTCATGGGCCACATCGGCGTTGAAGGATTCGAGACGTGAATAGGCTTGTTCAACCCGCTCGAGCGTCGAGTTGAACGAGTCGACGAACTGCTCCAGTTCCGGCGGTAACGGCGACAATCGCAGACGCCCGGCCCGCAACGGCGGTGCCAGCCGCTGGGCTTCGTGGGACAGTTTGATCAGCGGTTTGAGGCCGATTCGCGCCACCCAGTAACCCAACGCCGAGGCCAGCAGCACGCCGATCACCGCCAGACTCACCAGCGCGATCAGCAACTGATGCTGGGTCTGGTGAAAGGTCTCGGTGTCGATGCCGATCATGAAGCGCAGCGGGGGGCGTTGATCCTTGGCCGGCAGTTCGGTGAGCAGCACTTTCAGCGGATAGGGATGGTCGGGCAGTTGCAGGTCGCGCATGCCCAGCGGGCCTTGGGCAAACGCGCGGATCAAGGCATCCGGCTCGCCAAACTCGTAGCCCGGATTGCCGCTGACGACCCAGAAACGGATGCGCTTGTCTTCTTCGCCGAGCAGCTTGAGCTTGGCGTTGATCTTCACCCAATGCTCGGGGGTGCCATAGCGGTTGAGCGCCGATTCCAGAACGCTGTAACGCGCATCGAGCTCCGCTTCCGGCAGCAGGCCCAGGCCTTTGTCCACTTGTTGATACAGCGCACCGCCGATCAACAGGAACACCAGCAGCGCCACCAGCGTGAACATCCCGCTCAGGCGCAGGGCGATAGAGTTACTGGACACCACGGCTCTCCAGCACATAACCCATGCCGCGGATGGTGTGCAGCAGTTTCTCGTCGAACGGCCCGTCGAGCTTGGCGCGCAGGCGTTTGATCGCGACTTCGACCACGTTGGCGTCGCTGTCGAAATTGATGTCCCAGACCATCTCGGCAATCGCGGTTTTCGAGAGGATTTCGCCCTGACGCCGGGCCAGCACGCTGAGCAGCGAAAACTCCTTCGCGGTCAGATCCAGCCGCGTGCCGGCGCGGGTGGCCTTGCGGCTGATCAGATCGATCCACAGGTCGGCGATGCTCACTTGTACCGGTTCATGCCCGCCGCTGCGCCGGGTCAGCGCTTGCAGGCGCGCCACCAGTTCGAGGAAGGAAAACGGTTTGCCGAGGTAATCGTCGGCGCCGTCGCGCAGGCCTCGGATCCGGTCTTCGACCCGCTCGCGGGCGGTGAGCATGATCACCGGCGTCTGCTTGCGCGCGCGCAATGCGCGCAACACGCCAAAGCCATCGAGGCCGGGCAGCATCACGTCGAGGACGATCACCGCGTAGTCGCTTTCCAGCGCCAGGTGCAGGCCCTCGACGCCGTCGCGGGCCCGATCCACGGTGTAACCCTGTTCCGTCAGGCCGCGGTGCAGGTAGTCCGCGGTTTTTTCTTCGTCTTCGATAATCAGAACGCGCATGACCCGCCTCAGTCTGTCGTTGCCAGCGCCGCGACGGGCGCCGGTTTGGGCTTGTGGAACAGCCGCTCGAGCCACAAGTATATGACCGGCGTGGTGAACAGCGTCAGCATCTGGCTGACCAGCAGGCCGCCCACCACAGCAATCCCCAGCGGCTGGCGCAGTTCCGCGCCGGTGCCGTAACCGAGCATCAGCGGCAGGGCGCCGAGCAGCGCGGCGAGGGTGGTCATGATGATCGGCCGGAACCGCGTGATACACGCTTCGAAAATCGCATCCTGCGGCGACAGCCCGCGATGGCGCTGGGCTTCCAGGGCGAAGTCGATCATCAGGATGCCGTTCTTCTTCACAATACCGATCAGCAACACCAGCCCGATCAGCGCCATGATCGAAAAGTCCTGGCCGCAGATCCACAGCATGATCACCGCACCCAACCCCGCCGCCGGCAAGGTCGAGATGATCGTCAGCGGATGGACGAAGCTCTCGTAGAGCACGCCGAGAATGATGTACACCGCCACCAGCGCCGCGAGAATCAGCCACGGCTGACTTTTCAGCGAACTCTGGAACGCCTGCGCCGCGCCCTGGAAGTTGCCGCTGATCGCGGTCGGCATGCCGATCTCGGCCTTGGCCTGATTCAGCAGAATCACCGCATCGCCCAGTGCCACGCCGGGCGCCAGGTTGAACGACAGGTTGGCGGCCGGGAACATGCCGTCATGGGCGATGGACAGCGGACCGATGGTCGGCGCGTCGAATCGGGCCAAGGCTGACAGCGGCACCATTTCCCCGCTCAGCGGTGAGCGCAGGTAGAAATAGTTGAGGCTTTCGGCCTTGCCGCGCTGTTTGGTGTCCAGTTCCAGAATCACGTTGTACTGGTTGACCTGGGTCTGGAACTCGTTGATCTGCCGCTGGCCGAAGGCGTCGTACAGCGCCTCGTCGACATCACTCGCCGTCAGGCCGAAACGCGCGGCGGCGCTGCGGTCGATGCTGATGTGGGTGATGCTGCCGCCCAGTTGCAGGTCGTTGGAGATGTCACGGAACGCCGGGATGCTGCGCAGCTTCTCGGTGAGTTTCTGGGTCCAGGTGGCGAGGGTCGGCCCGTCGTTGCTTTTGAGCACGTATTGATACTGCGCACGGCTCGGGCCGGAGCTGAGGTTGATGTCCTGGCCGGCGCGCAGGTAAAGCACGATGCCCGGGACTTTCATCAGTTGCGGACGAATGCGGTCGATGAACTGGCTGGCCGAAACATCGCGGTCTCCGCGTTTTTTCAGGGCAATCCAGAAGCGCCCGTTGGCGATGGTCTGGTTGCTGCCGGACACGCCGACCGAGTGGGAGAACGCCTGCACGGCCGGGTCGGCGGCGACGATTTCGGCCATCGCCAGGTGTTTTTTCACCATGTCGCTGTAGGAGATATCGGCGGCGGCTTCGGTGGTGCCGAGGACGAAACCGGTGTCCTGCACCGGGAAGAAACCCTTGGGGATAAACACGTAGCCGCCAATCGCCAGTGCGACGGAAATGCCGAACACGCCGATCATCAGTTTCTGGTGGGCGAGGGCGCGGCGCAGGCCTTTTTCGTACCAGCCGAGCAGGCGTTCGCTGAAGCCTGGTTTGTCATGGGCGTGATGCACCGGTTTGCGCATGAACAGCGCTGCGAGCGTCGGCGCCAACGTCAGGGATACCACCACGGAAATCATGATGGTCGAGGTGGCCGTCAGGGCGAATTCCTTGAACAGGCGCCCGACCACGCCGCCCATGAACAGCAGCGGAATGAACGCCGCCACCAGCGAGAAACTGATCGACACCACGGTAAAACCGATCTCGCCGGCGCCCTTGATCGCGGCATCGCGCATGCTGTCGCCGGCCTCCAGATGACGGTGGATGTTTTCCACCACCACGATGGCATCGTCGACCACGAAGCCCACGGCCACCACGATGGCCACGAGGGTCAGGTTGTTCAGGCTGAAACCGAGCAAATACATCAAGGCGAAACTGGCCGTCAGCGACACGCCGAGCACCGCCGAGACAATCATCGTCGCCGACAACTGGCGCAGGAACAGCGCCATGACCGCCACCACCAGCAGGATCGCGATCAGCAGGGTGATTTCCACCTCATGCAGCGAGGCGCGGATGGTCTGGGTGCGGTCGATCAGGGTTTTGACCTGCACCGAGGCCGGCAGCATGGCTTCGAGGCCGGGCAGGGCGGCTTGAATCCGGTCGACGGTTTCGACGATGTTGGCGCCGGGCTGGCGGGAGATCACCAGGTTCACGCCCGGCCGATCACCGGCCCAGGCCTGCACGTAGGCATCTTCCGAACCGTTGACGACTTTCGCGACATCCTTGAGGTGAACCGGGGCGCCGTCCTTGTAGGAAACGATGAGCTGGCTGTATTCCTCGGGGTGGAACAACTGGTCGTTGGTCGACAACGTGGAAATGCTCGAGTCGCCGTACAAGGCGCCCTTGGCGAGGTTGAGGCTGGTCTGCTGGATCGCCACACGAATGTCGGCGAGGGTCAGGCCGATGGCCGCCAGTTTGTCGGCCGAGGGCTGTACGCGGATTGCCGGACGTTGCTGACCGGTGATGTTGATCTGGCCTACACCGTCGATCTGACTGATCTGACGCGCAAGCAGGGTTTCCACCAGGTCGCTGAGTTCAGTGCCGGGCATTTGCGTGGAGCTGACGCTGAGGATCAGTACCGGGCTGTCGGCCGGGTTGACCTTCTTCCAGGTCGGCAGGGTCGGCATGTCTTTCGGCAGTTTGCCCGCGGCGGTGTTGATCGCGGCCTGCACTTCCTGGGCGGCGGTGTCGATGCTCTTGTCGAGGGTGAATTGCAGGGTCAGCAACGTGGAGCCCAGCGCACTGCTGGAGGTCATCTGGGTCATGCCGGGGATGGCGCTGAATTGCACCTCCAGCGGCGTGGCCACGGATGAAGCCATGGTGTCGGGGCTGGCGCCGGGCAGTTGGGCGGAGACCTGGATCGTCGGAAATTCCGCTTCCGGCAGTGGGGCAATCGGCAGGCGCGGGAAGGCAATCACCCCGACCAGCACCAGCGCGATGGTCAGCAGAATCGTCGCCACCGGGTGATCGATGCACCAGGTCGAAACGCCTTTGTGCTGCTTCATGGCTTGGGCTCCGCTTGCACCACCTGCGGCGGTTCGCTCATGACCTGCACGGTCGAACCGGGCTTGAGCCGCGACTGGCCGTCACTGACCAATACGTCGCCGGGTTTCACGCCCTTGATGATGTCTTGGCCGCTGCCCTGATAAACCATTTGCACCTGCACGGCTTCAACCTTGTCGCCGTTGACCCGGTATACAAAGTGTTGGTCCAGACCGCGTTGTACGACGGTGGGCGGGACCACCAGCGCATCTTTATCCAGCGCTGTCTGAATCTTTACCGTCACCAGCAGGCCCGGCCAGAGTTTCTGGTTGGGATTGTCGAACTCGGCCTTGGCGCGGATGGTGCCGGTGTTGGCGTTGATCTGATTGTCGATCAGGGTCAGGTGACCTTCGCCGAGCAGGTTGCCGGTTTCGCCATCGGTGTCGGCGCCGATGTAGGCCTTGACCAGTGCGCGCTGCGGGTCGCTGATCAGGCCTTGCAGGGTTGGCAGCATTTGCTGGGGCAGGGAAAACTCGACGGCGATCGGGTCGATCTGGGTCACGGTGAACAGACCCTGGGTGTCGGTCATGCGCAGGAAGTTGCCTTCGTCGACCGTACGAATGCCAACGCGGCCGGTGACCGGGGAGCGAATCTGGGTGTAGGAAAGTTGTACCTGTGCCGCGTCAATCGAAGCCTGATTGCCCTGGGCGGTGGCCTTGAGCTGGTTGACCAGTGCCTGTTGCTGGTCGTAGGTCTGCTTCGATACACCGTCGTCGACGCTGAGCAGTTTGTAGCGCTTGAGGTTGACCAGCGCCACTTGCAGTTGTGCCTGGCTTTCGCCCAGTTGTGCGCGGGCCTGGTCGAGGCTGGCGCGGATCGAGCGGTCGTCGATGGTGGCGAGCAGGTCGCCCTGTTTCACCAGTTGCCCCTCTTTGACCAGGAGCTTGGTGAGGATGCCGTCGATCTGTGGGCGCACCACGACGCTGTGCAGTGAGAGGACCGAGCCGATGCCGCTGGTGTAGCGGGGGACGTCTTTTTCGCTGCCGGCTACTACTCTGACCGGGTTGGCGGTGGGGGCTGCCAGTTTGGCCGGGGCGGGTTTGTATGCGTACCACAGACCTGCGGCTGCGAGGGCGATCAACAGGGTGGCGAGCAGGGCCTTTTTCTTCTGGATTTGCATGCTTGTGGGGCGCCAGGGGGACGGGGTTTGGGCAGGTTTTGTCTTTATAAACTTGTTTGGGGGTCAGGAGGGTGACGGCTGGCTGACGGCGCTGTCAGTTTCGGCTTTTGACTTGGCGGCCTTTGGGCCGGCCAGGCTTTGGATGTTCTTTGTGAATATCCGTTTCTTCGGGTGTTGCGGATGGCGGTTTCGCTCTTACAGCGAGTCACTTTTGCAGACGCCCAAAAGTAACCAAAACGCTGGGCCCCGGCGTTCGGCGCCTCGCTGTGGCTCGGCGTTCCTTCGTTACGGGATTCATCCGGGGGCATCGCCTACGGTTTGCTTCGCTGCACCTCCTCTCGATGCATGCGGCTTCGCCGCACGGTCGCTGCGCTCCCACCCCCGGATAAATCCCTCCACTCAGCCTGCCGATGGGGCCGGCACGTCAAAAGCGGTACTCGAGCTAACGCTCATTGTGTTGAGTGGTGGGAAGCGAGAAGCAAATGCGGACTGCTTTTGCTTTGATCGTTCCCACGCTCCGCGTGGGAATGCCGCTCGGGACGCTCCGCGTTCCATTTTCGGATGTTTGGAAACGTGTCGGGTGTACCGATTGTTTTGATCGTTCCCACGCTCCGCGTGGGAATGCCGCCCGGGACGCTCCGCGTTCCATTTTCGAATGTTTAAAAGTTGTGTCTGTTTCGGCGATCCTTCCCACAACGTTTTCAGGTTGTCCGTCGGAAGCACGCTCTCTAGTCTCTGGCTGTCGCTGCCAATTCAGCGAACAGGCGTGGAAACCTGATTTCAAGTAGTTGCAAAGCATCTCCCCGTAATCGTTGCCGATGTCTTCTTTCGTCTGCAAACTGCGTCGCGGCGGCTGTGCGCAGGCAGACTTCGGTCTGGCCGGTTGCCTACTTATCGGTTTTCCACCCTGCGTACAGCTGCCACCTCTTGTCGTGTGGAAACGACAAGGGATGGCTCCATAGCCAAGTAGGAGTTTTTCATGGACAAACTGATACCCGATCCACCCCTCGAATCCCCCACCCCCCTCGAAGAGGCCATGCGCGCCGAAGACCTCGCCCGTAACCGCGAAGCCATCAAACGCGCCCTCGACTATTACCTCTGCCCCAACCCCACCAAGCCGCGCCCGAGCACGATGTACATGGTCACTCCTAACGTCGACACCGAAAGCCTGCTGGCCAATGCCTGCGAGTCCCTGGCGTCGGCCAGTACCATTGCCAGCAACTTCGCCAATGAGCTTTCCGGCCCGCAGCGCAGTACGGCGTTGGGAATCCAGCAGATCATCATGCTGGCGGAGCTGGCGGTGAACAGGGCGCTGGATCGGGTTGATCCGCAAACGTGATCCGCTAGTCGAAGAGTCCCGAAAAGGAACCGGTCGTACCCTTTTGGGGGCTCTTTAAACTCCGCTCACGCAGGTATACTGCGCGCCTTCGCGGCTCATCCACCGGGCCGGACTTTTTGCTTCCCGGAGCTTTCATGACTTCTCCAATCGACAACGCTGTGAGCGATGTCCCGGCAGAGCTGGCCGAGGCCGGCGAATCCAAGCCAACCATTCCTGCGTTCAAGTTTCCGTTCAAGCCAGGTGAGCTGGCGGCGGCCAAAGCGGCCAAGCAGCCGCAATTCAAGGGCAAGGACGGTGATCGTCACGCCAAGATTCCGGGTGTGGCGCCTTCGGGTACTCGCCGTTCGATGGGCAAGCGCTGATTCAATCCCGCCTCGGCCGTCGCTGTGATTTTCGGTCACAGTGATGGCTAATTGCTCAGTTCCTGAGCCAGATCAACGTTTAACCAGTGAGTGCGCTTAGAGTCAGCAGCCCTGCCGACTCTTTCCAATAAAACGAGCGCGCTTTCCATGAAGATCAATCTCCCGGTGACCGGGCGCAATGTCGATGTTGCGCCGGATGCGAACATTCTCTCGACCACCGATCTGACCAGCGCGATCACCTACGCCAACGACGACTTCATCAGGATCAGCGGTTACAGCCGCGACGAGCTGCTGGGTGCGCCGCACAATTTGCTGCGTCATCCGGACATGCCGGCGCAGGCGTTTGCCCATATGTGGCAGACGCTCAAGGGTGGGCGGTCGTGGATGGGGCTGGTGAAGAATCGTTGCAAGAACGGTGATCATTACTGGGTCAGTGCCTATGTCACGCCGGTCACGCAGAACGGTGCGGCGGTGGAGTATCAGTCGGTGCGCACGCGGCCGGATGCGCGGCAGATTGCGGCGGCGGAGCGGGCGTATGCGCAGTTGCGCGAGGGGCGGATGGCGCGGTGGCAGTGGCTGCCGAGCCTGAGTTTGCGGGCGAAGATCATGGCGTTGACCAGTTCGGTGCTGGCGCTGGTGCTGGGGATTGAAGCCTGGCTGCGGCCGGAGTCTCTGGGCATCGAAGCCGCTGCGCTGGTAGCCGGCAGTGGTGCGTGTGCGCTGGGCGTGGGTTGGTTATTGCGGCCGCTGGAGCGTCTGACCGAGCGTGCGCGGTTGATTGCCGACAACCCCTTGAGCCAGGGCATTTATACCGGGCGGCGGGATCAGTTCGGGCAGATCGAGTTTGCCTTGCAGATGCTTGAAGCGCAGGTCGGCGCGGTGGTGGGGCGGATCGGCGATGCGTCGCAGCGGCTGGCCGGGCATGCGGCGCAATTGGTGGATCATCTGCACAGCAGTCACACCAGCACCTTGGCGCAGCAGGCGGAAACCGATCAGGTGGCGGCGGCGATTCATCAAATGGCGGCCAGTGTGGCCGAGGTGGCCAGCCATGCGCAGCAGGCGTCGGTGGCGGCGGATATGGCGGGGACGGAAACCCGTGAGGGTCATCTGCTGGTGGGCGAGAGTCGCAGTGCGGTGTTGCGGCTGGCCGAGGAGTTGGGGCGGGCGACCGAGGTGATTCATCAGCTCGAAGGCCACAGCAGCGAGATTTCCGGGGTGCTGGAGGTGATTCGCAGCATCGCCGAGCAGACCAATCTGCTGGCGCTCAACGCCGCAATCGAAGCGGCGCGGGCCGGGGATGCCGGGCGTGGGTTTGCGGTGGTCGCTGATGAGGTGCGTGGCCTGGCCCAGCGCACTCAGCAGTCGACCAATGAGATTCAACGGATGATCAGCACCCTGCAAAACGGCGCGCGGGATGCGGTGCTGGTGATGCAGCAGAGCAGCGAACATGTGGATAACAGCGTCGAACAGGCGCAGCGTGCGGCCCGGGCCCTGGACGGGATCAGCGGGCGGGTCGAACAGATTACCGAGATGAGCCTGCAGATTGCGGCAGCGGTCGAAGAGCAGAGCGCGGTGAGCGAGGACATCAACCGCAACATCGTCAGTATTCGCACGGCGTGCGAGCTGACGGTGGATGAGGGGCGCCAGAGCCAGCTCAACTCACAGGATGTGGCGGGGCTGGCGGGGGATTTGCGTTCGCTGGCGCGGGAGTTCTGGGGGCGGCGGCAGGGCGCTCAGGCTGCTCGCAACGAGATGAACGCGTAGGTCTGCGGCGGTTCGGACACCACTTGTGCCCCGGCCGCCCGTACTTGCCCGGCAATGTCGTCGCCGGAGACATGGAACAGCCATTCACTGGAAACTTCGCTCAATGGCTGCGCCGTGACCTGATCGATCACCGAGGCAAACGCGCCCATGTCCGGCAGATACGCGGTGAACCCATCGCCCTTAAGCGCCGTGGTGCGGATGCCGAGCAAACCGCAGATCGCGTCCTTGATCCGGATGTCATCGCGATCCGCCTGACGCGAGCGCTGGATCAGCGTCACCAGTTCCTGATCCACCAGCTCACCGCCGACGATCAACTGCGGGCCTTGCTCCCAGGACTCTGGCGGGCAGTCCTTGGCGGCAGGGTTCAGCGGGATGTGCGGATTGATTTCGGCGGGATAAATGCGGCACACCAGCGGTCGGCGCTCGTAGATGCGGCACAGCTTGTCTTCGTCAAGATTCCGGCAGGGACCGACGTTGTAGGCGGCGAAAGTGATCGCCACATGGGCGTCGGACATTCCGCTGCGTACTACCGCCGAACGCCGCTGAGCGTGTTCACGCTGCTGTTCCGGCAGGCCCAGGCCGTTGGCAAGAAACGCCTCCACCAGCACGATCACCTGACCGCCGTCAGCCGCCCACATGCGGGCTTCGGCCAGGGTCAGGGGCACATGGTGATCGGTGCAGCATTTGCCGCAGCCTACGCAGGAAAAGGTCGTATTCATTGAGCGGGCAATCTTCAATCAGGGTGTGAATCGGCGACATAAAGCCGCCGTACAGGCCCGGAGTGAAGCAAGTTGTGCGCCATTCGCTCAGGGTTTGGCGGTGGGGCGGATCGAGTCCCATTCGGTGACGAATGCGGTTTTCGACTTTTTGTTGTAGAGACACAGCTCGGTGCCTTGCTGGCCCTTCATGTGTTTTTGCGGGTACTGGCCTTGCAGCAACAGCGCGGTGTAGCCGACGCGGTCATCGAATTGCGCGGCGTTGCCGACCGGTTTGGCGTTTTTCAGGCCGCTGGCCTTGGTGCAGCTGGCGAGCACGGTTTTGTCGTAGGCCGCCCAGGCGTCGGGGCTGGAGGCGTGGGCCAACGGGGCGATGAGGCAAAGTACGGAGAGGGCGAGGCGTTTCATGGTTCGGGCATCCTTGGAAGTTGATCGCCAAGGTTGGAGTATGCCGCAGGATTTTAGTTTGTCAGTCCGGCACCCATTCCCGGCGAACCACATACATTCCAGACATTTCGTACAAGCGTTGCGCTCGCCGGTTGTCTTCCAGCACCTTCAGATCGACAAACCCTTCACGCCGATCCTGAAACGCCTTGAACGCATGAAGCAGCAACGCCCGACCCAATCCACGTCCCTGGGCGCGAGGGTGCACCACCAGATTCTTGATGTAGGAACTGGTCCAGCATTGCGCCACGCCAATGACGCCTTCGGCATCGCTGGCGATGAAACACAGTGCCGGATCGTATTCCGGATCGTTTTCGAACTGCTGTTGCCAGACGCCCAGCGCCGGCACCCGACCACCGCCTTCGCGGTAGCCGATCTGCATCAGTTCATGCACGGCGGATGCGCGTTCGGCGCTGTAGGTCGTGAGTTCGATGCCGTTCGGCCATTCGATGGTCGGCACGTCCTGGCTCAGGTCGCGCCGCATCAGAAAACAGAACGTCTCGCTCAAGACTCAGTGACCCTGAGCTGCGACGTGTTTGGCCGCTTCGATCAGACAGTGGGTCAGCTCGGGCGAGGAGAACTTGGTCAGCACGCCGTTGGCCCCGGCGAGGCGAGCCTTTTCGCTGTTCATCGCGCTGTCCAGCGAGGTGTGCAGCAGCACGTAGAGGTGGGCGAAGTCCGGGGTTTCGCGCAGGGTACGGGTGAAGGCGTAACCGTCCATCTCGGACATTTCGATGTCGGAGACGATCAGGTTGATCTGCTGCGCCGTGCCTTGCAGGTCCAGCAGGCAGTCGATGGCTTCCTTGGCACTGCGCGCGGTGTGGCATTGCAGGCCGAGGTTGCGCAGGGTGTGCACCGATTGCTGCAACGCCACCTGACTGTCGTCGACCACCAGGATCCGCGCGTTACCCAGCACTTCGGCGTCTTCCATGCTCAGCTCGGTCGGGGCCATTTCGATCTGCGCCGGGGCGATGCCGTGGATGACTTTTTCAATGTCCAGCACTTGCACCAGCGTGCCGTCCACCGAAGTCACACCGGTGATGTAGGCACGCGAACCGCCGGAACCGAACGGCGGCGGTTTGATGTCGGTGGTCAGGCAATGCACGATCTTGCTCACCGCCTGCACATGCAGACCCTGTTTCGAACGGCTGACGTCAGTGACGATCAGGCAGCCGCCGTTCGGGTCTTCCAGCGGCCGCTCGCCGATGGCGCGGCTCAGGTCGATCACCGACAGCGAAGCACCGCGCAGGGTGGCGATGCCTTTGACGTGCGGGTGCGACTCCGGCAGCTTGGTCAGCGGCGGGCAGGGGATGATTTCACTGACCTTCAGCAGGTTGATCGCCATCAGCTTGCCGCTGCGCAAGGTAAACAGCAGAAGCGAAAGTGAATCTGCGCGGGCTTTGTTGGAAGACATAAAAACCTTCTGTGGAAAAAGGTGAGCGGCGATCGCACGGATCGCCAGCAAGTATCGATGCCGGGTTATCGACTTGTAACCGGCAGGCTTTAGGGATTCCGGCGCCAATCCGACGGCGGGACTTTTATTTCATCCCCAACCGCTTCGCCATCCGCCCCAGATTCGCCCGGTCCAGCCCCAGCTCCCGGGCGGCACTGGCCCAGTTGTCCCGATTGCGCTCAAGCGCTGCACTGATCAACTGCCGCTGATACTGCTCGGTGGCGGTGCGCAGGTCGCCGCTGATCAAGGGCAGAGCGGCAGTCGCTTCGGACGGCGCCGGCGAGTTATCCACAACCTCGCGCGGCAGATCGAGATCCATCGCACTGAGGCTGAGAATCTTCGGCCGCACCTTGCAGTTGCCCAGCGCTTTCAGTGCGCTGCGTCCGATCAGGTGTTCCAGTTCCCGCACATTACCCGGCCAGGTGTAGGCCAGCAGCGCCTCCTGGGCGTCGCTGTTCAGGCGCAGGCTGTTGAGGCCCATGCGCGAGCGGTTCTGTTCCAGGAAATAACCGCTGAGCAGCAACACATCGCGCCCCCGGTCACGCAGCGCCGGCACCCGCAACGGGTAGACGCTGAGGCGATGGTAAAAGTCGGCGCGGTAGCGGCCGCTGCGCACTTCTTCGGCCAGATCACGGTTGGTCGCAGCGATCAGGCGCACGTCGACCTGATGTTCCTTGTCCGAACCCAGGCGCTGCAACTGGCCGCTCTGCAACACCCGCAACAGCTTGGCCTGGACGGTCAGCGACAACTCGCCAACTTCATCGAGAAACAGCGTGCCGCCATTGGCCAGTTCGAACTTGCCGCGCCGGTCGCTGGTGGCGCCGGTGAAGGCGCCGCGCACGTGACCGAACAGTTCACTTTCGACGAGCGTGTCCGGCAGGGCCGCGCAGTTGAGGCTGATGATCGGTTTGTCGGCGCGCTTGGAGGCAGCGTGGATCGCCTGGGCCACCAGTTCCTTGCCGACTCCGGTTTCGCCAGTGATCAACACGGTCAGGTCGCTGCCGCCGACCAGATTGATTTCTTCCACCAGTCGTTTATGCGCCTTGCTCTGGCCGATCATTTCGCGGTTCTGCTGGCCGCTGGCCTGGCGATAGACCTCGGCGCGCTGGTGTTCGTCTTCGGCGCGGATCGCCAGACGTTCGATGCGTTCGGCGGCATTCACAGTGGCCGAGGCGAGGCTGGCGAAGGCTTGCAGAGCATCAAGTTCGATCGGTTCGAAACGCTCCGGATCGAGGGCGTCGAGGGTGATCAGGCCCCAGAGTTTTTCATCGACGAACAACGGGCAACCGAGGCAATCGTGAACTTCGAGGTGATCGTCGAGGCCGTCGACCAGTCCGTCGTACGGGTCGGGCAGATCGCTGTCGGCGGCGAAACGGGTCGGCCCTTGGCCGGCCAGCAGCACTTCGAAGCGCGGGTGTTCGCTGACCTTGAAGCGCCGGCCGAGGGTGTCGGTGCTCAAACCGTCCACGGCCAGCGGCACCAGCCATTCACCGTCGAGGCGCAACAATGCGGCGGCATCGCAGGGCAGCAGGGCGCGCATGGCTTCGAGCAGGCGCCGGTAGCGCTCACCCTCGGGCAGTTCGCGGGACAGGTCGGAAACCAGTGGGAGCAGGGCGGTGAGCAATGATTTGGCGGACATAGGCTTGTAGTCAAAGAGACACGTTGTAGTCGAAGCGACTATAGAGGTGCTTGTGTCGATCTGACTACATAATTTTCAAGCTGTTGATTTATATAGAAAAAATAGTTGGCACGAATACTGGAATGGATAAGGCACTTTTAGAAAAAGCTCAGGAGTCACCCTTATGCTTAGCGTCCAGGATCGAGCCATCGTCAAATCCACTGTGCCTCTGCTGGAAAGCGGCGGTGAAGCGCTGATCACCCACTTCTACCGCATGATGCTCTCCGAGTACCCGGAGGTTCGCCCGCTGTTCAACCAGGCTCACCAAGCCAGCGGTGACCAGCCTCGCGCCCTGGCCAACGGCGTGTTGATGTACGCCCGTCACATCGATCAACTCGACCAGTTGGGCGATCTGGTGGCCAAGATCATCAACAAGCACGTTGCGCTGCAAATCCTGCCGGAGCACTACCCGATCGTTGGCACCTGCCTGCTGCGCGCCATCTCCGAAGTGCTCGGCGAAGAAATCGCCACCCCGCAAGTGATGAGTGCCTGGGGCGCGGCCTACGGTCAGTTGGCCGAGATCCTGATCGGCGCCGAAACCGCCATTTATGACCAGAAAGAGCAAGCCGTCGGCGGCTGGCGCGGGGCGCGGGAGTTCATTGTCGCGGCCAAGGTCGAGGAGAGTGCGGAAATCACCTCGTTCTACTTCGAACCGGCGGACAAGGGCCCGATTCTCGCAGCCGAGCCAGGCCAATACATCGGCATGAAGCTGATCCTCGACGGCGAAGAAATCCGCCGCAACTACTCGCTGTCGGCCCTGGCCAACAAAGGCCAGTACCGCATCAGCGTCAAACGCGAACCGGGCGGCCGTGCCTCCAATTACCTGCACGATCAACTGCATGTCGGCGCCAGCATTCAGCTGTTCCCGCCATCGGGTGAGTTCACCCTGACCGCCAGCGACAAACCGCTGGTGCTGATCAGCGGCGGCGTCGGCATCACTCCCACGCTGGCGATGCTGGAAGCGGCGCTGGAAACCGAGCGTCCGGTGTACTTCATTCACAGTGCGCGCAACGGCAGCGTGCATGCGTTCCGTGACTGGATCGACGGGCTGGCCGCGCGCCATCCGCAGCTCAAGCGCTTCTATTGCTACGCCGAAGATGACGGCGTGAGCCCGGCGGCGGACAAGGTCGGGTTGTTGAGCGAGGAGCAACTGGGCGAGTGGCTGCCGGCGGAGCGTGATGTGGACGCTTACTTCCTTGGGCCGAAAGGTTTCATGGGGGCGATCAAGCGTCACCTGAAGGCACTGGGTGTGCCGGAGAAGCAGAGCCGGTATGAGTTCTTCGGGCCGGCTGCTGCTCTGGAATAATCCGGAACCGGGTTGCCCTCATTCGCGAGCAGGCTCGCTCCCACATTGAAATGCATTCAAATATGGGAGCGAGCCTACTCGCGATTGGCCGTTACACGGCCCTGATTCTTAAATTCTGTTTAAAGGTTAATCGTTTCTTAACCGGTTTATCGTTTATTCCCCGATGCTGATGATAGGCGCTCGTTCGTTTACATGATCAGGATCGCCCCCATGTCGCACTTCGCCTCTTCCCGTCGTTTCAGCCTGGCCACTTTGGGCCTGTCGGTTGTCTTGCTGTCCAGTCCATTCGCGTTCGCCGAATCCGCGTTGATCCAGCCGCAGACCCTGATCGTCGATCAGAGCCTGCCCAAGGCCAAGCGTGATGCGATGGAACTGGCGGCGCGGCGTTATGGCAGTTTCTGGAACACGGGCGAAGAGGCGTTGGCCACCGCTGCCCTGTCGCCGCAGTTCGTCGACAAGACCCCGCCGGAAGGCCGGGTACAGGGGCCGACCGGGCCGCTGCTGGCGTCGAAGTTCTTTCGCACGGCGGTGCCGGACTTGAGCTGCGAGATCGAGCAAATGATCGTCGCCGGGGATCGCGTGGTGGTGCACCTGCACTTTCGCGGGCATTTCACCGGCACGTTCAAGGCTCTCAAAGGGCAGGGCCAGCGTGTAGACTTCCGGGCAACCGATATCTATCAGATCGACAACGGTCGCATCGCGGCCAATTGGCATATCGAAGACAACATCAGCCTGATGGCGCAACTGCAAGCGCAGCCGCCGGCCAGCTGAACCATGGACATGAAAGGGAAACGCGATGAGCGAGGAAACGATTCGATTGGGACGTGAGCGGCGCTATCTGGTGTTGCTGGGCATCATCTGCCTGGCGCTGATCGGCGGCGCGCTGTACATGCAGATCGTGCTGGGCGAGGCGCCATGCCCGCTGTGCATCCTGCAGCGTTATGCGTTGCTGCTGATCGCGCTGTTCGCGTTCATCGGTGCGGCCATGCGCACCCGGCGCAGCATCACCGTGTTTGAGGTGCTGGTGGTGATTTGCGCCATCGCCGGCGCTGGTGTCGCCGGGCATCACGTGTACACCCAGTTCTATCCGGCGGTGAGCTGCGGCATCGATGTGTTGCAACCGATCGTCGATGACCTGCCGCTGGCAAAGATCTTCCCGCTGGGCTTCCAGGTCGACGGTTTCTGCTCGACGCCGTACCCGCCGATCCTCGGCCTTTCGCTGGCGCAATGGGCGCTGGTGGCCTTCGTGCTGGTGGTGATCCTGGTGCCGCTGCTGACCTCGCGTAACCGAAAAGCGTTGCGCTGAATCAACTTTTCGGCGCGTGCGCCGATAAACCAAACGCCTCGATTTGCGGTGACGCAGATCGAGGCGTTTTGCATTTCAGGGTCTGTGTGAAAACACCGTGACGAACGGCAAGGAAGGGTGCGACAGGTGTGCGACATGTTGTCACACACGCCCTGTCGCAGCGCGTTTCACAGGTCCGGATTGGAGTGCTGTTACAAAAAAGGATTGGTCTGTTTCAGCGTTTTTCGGTTTTTGCACGCGTGTGCCGGATCAGGCAGTTTTAACAGACTCGGGCAGATGGCCAAAAGCCTTGGCATATCGGGCTTTGCGCGGATCGCGCCGTGGGAAAAAGCTTTCGGAGCTGTCTGAACTGAGGCCGATAGACCTACATTTTTTGGTGTTTTTGTTGAGAATCGATTTCGATAACATGGGTCACTTTTGCAAAAAAAGCGATGGATTGTTGCTCAGAGCGATAAAAATTATTTCGGGATAAGACATGGTGTATAGGGCGCTACCTATCTACAATCGCCCGCACTGAATTCCCGGCACTGTTCAGCCTTTATTAAGGAGTGAGCAGGAAGTCGGGTGTCGGGCAGCCGAGAGGCTTGCGAGACACCCAGGTGTCGGTGCCTTTCCAACTTTCCGCACCAAATGGAATTGGTCTGTAACAAGGCCTTTGACCACGAATTCGAATAAGAACTGACCGCTGTCCCAGGTTTTGTCGAGCGTCTGACGCGCGACGGGCGGCCCTTATTCAATCCAAAGAAAATGCCAACCCTTGGCAGGGTGAAGTGTTGGCGATCAAAACCCAACTGCATTGCGCAAGCTGCTTTAGAGGTCGTGAGATGAGTAAAAACAGGTACCCCAGATTACTAGGCCTAGTGCCGCTGCTCGGCACGTTGTTGCTGGGAGGCTGCAACATGACCTTGCTCAATCCAACGGGCCAGGTCGGCCTGGAACAGCGCAACCTGATCATCACCGCCACGCTGCTGATGCTGTTGGTCGTTGTGCCGGTCATCGTCATGACCTTCCTGTTCGCCTGGAAGTACCGCGCCTCCAACAAGAACGCCGTCTACACCCCGAAATGGTCGCACTCGACCAAGATCGAAGTGGCAGTCTGGACCATCCCGGTCCTGATCATCATTGCCCTGGGTTACATCACCTACAAGTCGACCCACTCGCTGGATCCGTATCGTCCGATCGAATCCGACGTCAAGCCGGTGACCATCGAAGTGGTCGCGCTGGACTGGAAGTGGCTGTTCATCTACCCGGAACAAGGCATCGCCACGGTCAACAAGATCGTGTTCCCGGCGCACACGCCAGTTAACTTCCGGATCACTTCGGACGCGGTGATGAACTCGTTCTTCATCCCGGGCCTGGGCGGCCAGATCTACGCGATGGCGGGCATGACCACCAAGCTGCACCTGATCGCTGACCGCAACGCTGAAATGGACGGTATCTCCGCCAACTACAGCGGCGCTGGTTTCACCGGTATGAAATTCAAAGCGATCGCAACTTCTCAGGAAGATTTCGACGCCTGGGTAAGTGAAGTCAAGAAGGCACCTAAACAGCTTGAAGCCGCTGAATACGCAGCCCTTGCCAAGCCAAGCCAGAACAATCCAGTCGAGCTCTACTCCTCGGTCACGCCGAACCTGTTCCAGACCATCGTCGACAAGTACGAAGGCATGAAACCAGGCAAGCCGCTGAAGCACGAGAAGAAAGAGAAAGAAGTGGCGGCAACGGATATGGACTCGAATTCGCATTCAGCTGCCGGGGCAGAGGAGTAAACGATGTTTGGTAAATTAAGTTGGGAAGCGATCCCTTTCCACGAGCCGATCGTGATGGTCACCATCTCGATGATCGCGCTCGGTGGTCTGGCGTTGTTCGCTGCAATCACCTACTTCAAGAAGTGGACTTACCTGTGGACCGAGTGGCTGACGTCGGTCGACCACAAGAAAATCGGCGTGATGTACATCATCGTCGCCATGGTCATGCTGCTGCGCGGTTTTGCCGACGCCATCATGATGCGTACCCAGCTGGCCATGGCCACCGAGGGTTCGCCTGGCTACCTGCCACCTGAACACTATGACCAGATCTTCACCGCTCACGGTGTGATCATGATCATCTTCATGGCGATGCCATTCTTCACCGGCCTGATGAACCTTGCAGTGCCGCTGCAGATCGGCGCGCGTGACGTTGCGTTCCCGTTCCTGAACTCCCTGAGCTTCTGGCTGCTGGTGTCCGGCGTCGTGCTGATCAACCTGTCCCTGGGCGTCGGCGAATTCGCCAAGACCGGCTGGGTTGCCTATCCACCGCTGTCGGGTCTGCAATACAGCCCTGGCGTGGGGATGGACTACTACATCTGGGCGCTACAGCTATCGGGTCTGGGTACAACGTTAACGGGGGTTAACTTCCTCGCGACCGTGCTGAAAATGCGTACCCCTGGCATGAAACTGATGGACATGCCGATCTTCACCTGGACCTGCACCTGGGCAAACGTTCTGATCGTGGCTTCGTTCCCGATCCTGACCGCTACCCTGGCACTGCTGACCCTTGACCGTTACATGGATTTCCACATTTTCACCAATGAACTTGGTGGCAATCCAATGATGTACGTCAACCTGTTCTGGGCATGGGGCCACCCTGAGGTTTACATCCTGATCCTGCCGGCATTCGGCATTTTCTCGGAAGTCATCTCGGCCTTCACCGGCAAGAAACTGTTCGGCCACCACTCGATGATCTACGCCTCGGGCGCGATCTCGGTACTGGGCTTCATGGTTTGGCTGCACCACTTCTTCACCATGGGTTCGGGTGCCAGCGTCAACGCCTTCTTCGGTCTGGCGACGATGCTGATTTCCATCCCGACGGGTGTGAAACTGTTCAACTGGCTGTTCACCATCTACCAGGGCCGTCTGCGCTTCACCAGCCAGGTTCTGTGGACCCTGGGCTTCATGGTGACCTTCGCCATCGGCGGCATGACCGGCGTACTGCTGGCCATCCCGGGTGCTGACTTCGTTCTGCACAACAGCCTGTTCGTGATCGCGCACTTCCACAACGTGATCATCGGCGGCGCGGTATTCGGCTACATCGCAGGTTTCGGCTTCTACTTCCCGAAAGCGTTCGGCTTCAAGCTGCACGAAGGCTGGGGTAAAGCAGCGTTCTGGTTCTGGATCTCGGGCTTCTTCGTCGCGTTCATGCCGCTCTACGCTCTGGGCTTCATGGGCATGACCCGTCGTCTGAACGCCACCACCAACCCTGAGTGGGTACCGTACCTGTACGTTGCCATGTTCGGTGCGGTGATGATCGCTGTGGGTATCGCCTGCCAGCTGATCCAGCTGTACGTGTCGGTGCGTGACCGCAACAAGCCGGAAAACATGTGCGAACACGGTGACCCGTGGAATGCCCATACCCTGGAATGGTCGACCTCGTCGCCACCTCCGTTCTACAACTTCGCTGTACTGCCAAAGGCAGACTGCATCGATCCGTTCACCGAGGCCAAGGAAAACGGTACCGCGTACAAGGCCCCGGCCAAGTACGAACCGATCCACATGCCGAACAACACTGCCACTGGCGTGGTGATGGGCGCACTGCTGACCGTGTTCGGTTTCGCGATGATCTGGCACATCTGGTGGTTGGCGATCGCCAGCCTGGCCGGCACTGTCATCTACTTCGTGATCCACGCAGCACGTGACGATCAGGGCTACATGGTGCCGGTTGAAACGATCGAGCGCATCGAAGCCGAGCAGCACAAGCGTCTGGTAGCGGCCGGGAAGATCCCTGCTTCCGCAACCCGTGTTGAAACCAAGTTGGAACAGGCTTAAACAATGTCGAACTTAGTGACCAATGCTGGACACGCCCATGGTCATGACCATGGGCACGATGACCATCACCACGACTCGGGCGAGATGACCGTATACGGTTTCTGGCTCTACCTGATGACCGACTGCATTCTGTTTGCGTCGATCTTCGCGGTGTACGCGGTACTGGTAAACAACGTCGCCGGTGGCCCGTCGGGCCACGACATCTTCGAACTGCCATACGTGCTGGGCGAAACCGCTCTGCTGTTGTTCAGTTCGATCACCTACGGCTTCGCCATGCTGGCGTTGTACAAGGGTAAAAAGCAGCAGGTTCTGGGCTGGTTGTTCATGACCTTCCTGCTCGGCGCAGGCTTCATCGCCATGGAGATCAACGAGTTCCACCTGCTGATCTCCGAGGGCTTCGGTCCTAGCCGTTCGGGCTTCCTGTCGGCGTTCTTCACGCTGGTCGGTACCCACGGTCTGCACGTGTCCGCCGGTCTGATCTGGATGGGCATCATGATGTACCAGGTCAACAAGCACGGCCTGACGGCGACCAACAAGACCCGTCTTAGCTGCCTGAGCCTGTTCTGGCACTTCCTGGACGTGGTGTGGATCTGCGTATTCACCGTTGTTTACCTGATGGGGACCCTGTAATGGCTAATGCACACTCCCATGACAGCCATGATGCTGGCCACGGCAGCGTAAAGTCGTACGCCATCGGCTTCATCCTGTCGGTAATCCTGACCGTCATCCCGTTCGGCCTGGTGATGTTCCCGACCCTGCCGAAGTCGACGACGCTGGCAATCGTCCTGCTGTTCGCCGTGATCCAGGTGATCGTTCACCTGTATTACTTCCTGCACCTGGACCGTTCCATCGCTCAACGTAACAACGTGATTGCGTTCGTCTTTACGGCCATCGTGATCGTGCTGCTGGTCGGTCTGTCGCTGTGGATCATGTTCAGCATCCACACCTACATGATGGCGAAGTGAGGTAAACCCGATGTCGCTCAAGCACTTTATCCAAATCACCAAACCGGGGATCATTTTCGGTAACGTGCTTTCTGTGGCAGGCGGGTTCTTCCTGGCCTCGAAAGGGCATGTCGATCTGGCCGTGTTTCTGGCAGCCATGATCGGCACTTCCCTGGTCGTGGCCTCCGGTTGCGTGTTCAACAACTGCATCGACCGCGACATCGACCTGAAGATGGAACGCACCAAGAACCGGGTGCTGGTCCAGGGCTTGATCTCCCTGAAACTGGCCCTGGTCTATGCGACCGTCCTGGGTGTCGCCGGCGTTGCGTTGCTGTACAAGGTGGCCAACCCGTTGGCCGCCCTGTTCGCCGTGATCGGCTTCATCATCTACGTCGGCTTCTACAGCCTGTACCTCAAGCGCAAGTCGGTTCACGGCACGCTGGTGGGCAGTCTGTCGGGCGCGATGCCGCCAGTGATCGGTTACGTGGCCGTGACCAACAGCTTCGACATGGCCGCGCTGACCCTGCTGGTGATGTTCAGCCTGTGGCAGATGCCGCATTCCTATGCCATCGCGATCTTCCGCTTCAACGATTACCTGGCCGCATCGATTCCGGTGCTGCCAGTGAAGCGCGGAATCCAGGTGGCCAAGAAGCACATCCTGTTCTACATCCTGGCCTTCCTCGTGGCGACGTTGATGCTGACCTTCAGCGGTTACGCCGGCATGAGCTACCTCGCCGTCGCCGCGGCCATGGGCATGTACTGGCTGTACATGGCCTGGACCGGCTACAAGGCGGTGGATGACACGGTCTGGGCACGCAAGCTGTTCGTGTTCTCGATCTTCACCATCACCGCGCTGAGCGTCATGATGTCCCTGGACTTCAAGGTGCCGACCGAGCTGCTGCTGACGTACGCGCCGTAAGGTTCGAACGTTGTACGAGAAACCCCGTTCATCGAGAGATGAGCGGGGTTTTTTGTTGCTCGGATGATGGAGAAACGACGTCCTTTGTCGTGAACAGCCTCGCTACCAAAGGGGTGCGGTAATCAGCCATTCCCTCGAAACGACTAGCTAGAAATCGACAGGTTGCGATCAACAGGCAAAAGCCCTAGATTCGGATCCAACTTCATGCATCGATCAAGAGGCTGGGCGAAATGACTGAGAGGATGACCTGCGACGAGCGCTTCATTGCCCTGGCAAAAGAGCTGAACTACGACATCAATGGCGAGAACACGGTGGGTGGCAATTACGCGCCGTTGATCCGTCATCGCGATGAGATCTACATCAGCGGCATGGTGCCGCGCACCGAGGGCAGGATTCAGTATCCAGGGCGAGTGGGGCGGGAGTTGACGCTCAAGGATGCGCAGGCCGCGGCGAGCATCAGTGCGATGCGGTGTCTGGCCTTTATCGTCGATGCAGTCGGTTCGCTGGACAAGGTCAGGGCGTTGTTGCGGGTCACGGTGTACGTGAAGTCCACGCCGGATTTTGTCGATCTCAGCGAAGTTGCCAACGGCGCCTCGGACGTATTCAGTTATGTGTTGGGCGATGTCGGGCGTCACACCCGCACCACTGTCGGCGTCTATCAGTTGCCAAAAAACGCGGCTATCGAAGTCGACATGATTGCCGCCGTGCACCCCTCGGCATAACCGCCGATCTGCGTCCAACAAAAAGCCCCGCCTGAATATCAGAGCGGGGCTTTTTCGTCAGCGCCGGTGTTACTGGGCGGCGATGCTGTAACCGTCGAACGCGGTCTGCTGTTGCAGTGCGGTGATGATGTTCTTGCGGTTGATCGCGTGCTCGGTGCCGGCGTTGTCGACGAAGGTTTCGCCTTCGATTTCCGCCTCGTCGCCTTCGCCGACGAAGGTGAAACCGAGGAATTCAAGCGCCTCGCGATCCACGCTCAGACGCGAACGCGGTGTGCGCATTGGCAGGGTCACGCTGATGCCGTCCTTGCTGATGCTGAACACTTCGACGTCTTTCTTGGCGCGTGCGGCCTTGCTCTTGCCGCCGCTCGGGTTGCTGATCGCCTGATGGGTCTGGTTCAGAACCTTGAGGGCCAGCCCGTAGACGATTTCCTGGAACGCCGGATCGTCCTTGAAGCTGGACAGGATGCGGCTGATCGGGAATTTGCTGCTCAGATCTTCGAGGGCAGCGATGTCGGCAGCCTCAGCGTCCTTCAGGCGCTTGAGTTCGCCCATCAGCTCATAGGCCTGGTCGTCATCGAAGCGGTCGTGTGCCTGACGGATCGCGGCGCGCAGTTCGCGGATTTGATCGCTCTCGCGGCTCGACTGGAACGCGTCCAGCACCATCTCGCTGATGATCTTCGCCTGTGGGATATGTTGTGAAAGATTGATGGAGTTTTCGTATTCCGCTTTGGACGACAGAGTGACTACGGATTCAGCGGTGTTGAAATCGGACATTGAAATTTCACTACTTTTTTAACTTGAGATGAGACGAGAAAGCGCTGGGGGCTTTTTCAGGCCGACTAATTTAGGGGAGCGCAGCGGCGTTGTCACGGAGCAAGGGGCCGTTGGTGCCGATTATTTGTCCGGATGATTTGTGTTGAGCAACCTGGCACCGCGAGCGCTCTGCCTTATTCATTGGCGATGGCATTCCTCGGCAACCGCCGGGACGCCAGTGCACGCAGTGTCCAGTAGAGCTTCAACGAGCGGGTGCCGATCAGGCCGCCCAGGAACCCCGAAATAATCGACTTGATCAACAGCATGTCCGGGGAGGCGGAACGCTCTGGATGCACGTCATGCTGGTAATTGAAGTAGTAGTTCGCAGAAAAGAACATCAGGTACATGATCAGGATTTTTACCGTGCCCGGCATGATCAGCCCTTTCGCAGAGTCGTCGAGCACCACGCCCCGGCGGGAGAACACCAGCCAGGCCGACAGGCTGCCCAGCAACAGCGCGGCGAACCAGGTGCTGAAAAACAGGCCGGGGTTGATCGTCAGGTTCAGTGAGTACAGCGACCATGCCAAAAACGCCGGGGGCGTTATCAACATCGAGGCACGGCTCTCGCGTCGGGGAGAAAACGACTTGATGCCGAAATAAACCACCAGCAGAAAAATCAGGTAAACCCGTATCGGAGTGTTTTGCAGAATCGTGAGCATTGCGCAGCATCCATGCTGAAAAGGAGGAGGGTGGAGCATAGTCGGGGTCACGGTAATCGTCGGCTATTTCAGTCGCAAACGCTCCGTCGCGATCACCGAGGTTTCAAACCCCAGGCTGGCAAAAAAAGCTTCCGCACCTTCGCGGCCGGCACGCAGAACCCAGGTAATGTCGGTGTTGTCGCCCATCACATGTTCCACCAGCGCCCGCCCGATGCCCGCGCGCCGATGTTGCCCGTCGACCACCACCATCGACAGGTAACCGTTGGAGATCCCATCGGTGATGCCACGGGCGAAGCCGACAATCTGCTGGCTGCTCAATGCAACGGCAGTGCGTTGGGAGTTCTGGATGAGTTGTGCGAAATGTTCGGCGGTGCCGGTGCGATGAGCCCAGCCGTGCCGCTCGAGAAACTGCCTTGCTGCCTCCACTTCCGTGGGCATGAGGTCGCGTATTGAAATGTCTTTGTTCATTTGTTCATCCCGTCCCTGGTGTATTTCCAACAGTAGTCGCGTTGCCTACGGCCTGCCCCACATCTGCATGGCGAACTCGACAAAGCGACGCAGTTTCGGCAGCCGATAGCGATCCGGCGCGTAGAGCAGATGCATCGGGCGATTCGGCGGCTGGTAGTCCGGCATCACCACGACCAGTCGGCCGTCGCGCAGGTCCTGTTCCACCAGTGCGTCCGGCAGCATCACGATGCCCATGCCGGTGCGCGCGGCCTGATGCAGGCCGGCGGAACTGTTGATCAGCATCGGGCCTTTGACGTCGACCATGATTTCGCCGTCCGGGCCGCTGAGGCGCCACTGCTTTTCCACCGATTGCCAGTCATCGCCGGCAGGGTAGGCGAAGGACAGACAGTCGTGCTGGCGCAGTTCTTCAGGCGTGAGCGGCATACCGCGTCGGGCCACGTATTCCGGGGAGGCGCAGACGGTCAGGGTGTAGTCGATCAGCGGGCGGGCGATCAGGTTGGACTGGTCGAAGTGGCCCAGTCGGAAGGCCACGTCGAGACCGCTTTCCAGCAGATCCGGACGGCGGTTGGTCAGGATCACGTCGAGTTTGACCTGCGGACATTGCAGGGAAAACTCACTGAGCGCCGGGGCCAGACGTTCGACGCCAAAGGTCAGCGGCGCGGTCACCCGCAGGATGCCGCGCGGTTCATCCAGCGTCTGTTCGGCGAGGCGTTCGGAGTCGGCGACCAGACCGAGCACTTCCAGGCAGCGCTGGTAGTAAACGCTGCCGAACTCGGTCAGCCGCTGGCGGCGGGTGGTGCGTTGCAACAGTTGCACACCGAGCCGGTGCTCCAGCGCCCGCAGGTGATTGCCCACCATGGTCGTGGACATTTCGCACTGCAGCGCGGCCGCCGTCATGCTGCCGGACTCCACAACCTTGACGTACACGCTCATCGACTGGAACAGATCCATTATCAAGCCTGGCTTCTAAATGATTGAAGTTTTGCCGAGTTTATCCAGTTCAGGTGGATAACCATACTGCCAGCACCTCTCACCTCGCTGGAGTTTGCCGACATGACCGCCGCCCTGATGAACACCTATCAACCGCTGGACCTGAGCTTCATCAAGGGCCTGGGCACCCGACTCTGGGATCAGGCGGGCCGCGAGTATCTGGACGCGGTGGCGGGCGTGGCGGTGACCAATGTCGGCCACTCGCACCCGCGCATCGTGTCGGCGATCAGCGAGCAGGCGGGTTTGCTGCTGCACACTTCCAATCTCTACAGCATCGACTGGCAACAATCGCTGGCGCAGAAGCTGACGCGGCTGGCGGGGATGGAGCGGGCGTTCTTCAACAACTCCGGTGCCGAGGCCAATGAAACCGCACTGAAACTGGCGCGTCTGTACGGCTGGCGCAAAGGCATCGAGCAGCCGCTGGTAGTGGTGATGGCCAACGCGTTTCACGGGCGTACCCTCGGCACCTTGTCCGCCAGCGATGGCCCGGCGGTGCGCCTGGGCTTCAATGAGTTGCCCGGGGATTTCGTCAAAGTGCCGTTCGGCGATCTTCAAGCGCTGGAGCAGGTGCAGCGCAAGCATGGCCAGCGGATCGTGGCGATTCTGGTCGAGCCGATTCAGGGTGAAAGCGGCGTGCAACTGGCACCGCCCGGCTACCTCAAGGCCCTGCGCGAGTTGTGCAACCGCCACGCCTGGCTGCTGATGCTCGACGAAATCCAGACCGGTATCGGCCGTACCGGCCGCTGGTTTGCGTTCGAGCACGAAGGCATCTTTCCCGACGTCATGACCCTCGCCAAGGGTCTGGGCAACGGCGTGCCGATTGGCGCCTGCCTGGCACGGGGCCGAGCGGCGGATCTGTTCACCCCCGGCAGCCACGGCAGCACCTTCGGCGGCAATCCACTGGCGTGTCGGGTGGGCTGCACCGTGCTCGAGATTATCGAGGAACAAGGCCTGCTGGAAAATGCCAGGGTCCAGGGCGAGCGCCTGCTGACCCGCTTGCGCGCAGAGCTGGCGGACAATCCGAATGTGCTGGCGATTCGTGGGCAAGGGCTGATGATCGGCATCGAACTGAAACAGCCGGTCCGCGACCTGACATTGATTGCTGCACGGGATCATGGACTGCTGATCAACGTCACTCGGGGCAAGACGATCCGGCTACTGCCGCCGCTGACGATTGATGAGCGGGAGGTGGGGATGATTGTCAGAGGGGTTGGCCGTTCCCTGAGCCATGTCTGATCCCTCGGTCAGTAGTGAAATCTGCAAGTTATGACGCAGATTTCGCCGTCTACGATCGTGTAGACCAAGCGATGCTCGGCAGTTATCCGCCGTGACCAGAAGCCGCTCATGTTGTGCTTGAGCGGCTCCGGTTTGCCCAAGCCTTCAAAGGGTTGGCGCTGGATCGCTTTGATCAAAAGATTGATTCGTTTGAGACCGGCCTTATCGTTTTGTTGAAACCATAAGTAGTCTTCCCAGCCCGTTGGCGTGAACTGGATTTTCATTCTTCAATCAGTTGCCTGACTTTGGCTTTTCCAGCGCGCATTTCGCCAATCGATTTGATCAAGCGCTCGGCATTGGCCGGAGAACGCAGCAGATAAGCCGTTTCTTCCAGCGCGTTGTATTCGGCCAGAGACATCATCACTACAGGCTCGCCTTTTTGGCGGGTTACCAGAAGTGGGGCGCAATCTTCATTCACGCGATCCATGGTTTCAGCCAAGTGCGCACGAGCTGTGGTGTAGTTGATAGTGTCCATGTTGTAGTCCTCGCTTGGTGCAAAGAACGTACAGAAATGAGTACAGGATGACAAGGCGATACCTATGAGTGGTTGTGCCACAGACGGGCTGCCTGCGGTGTGCTGAGTATCACCGAAGTCTCGTCGAGACGTTTCTGGGTCTTCTGTAAGCTGATTCCGACGAGCCTGCGATCCCTCTCACGGTCTACGTGAGATTTTTCTAATCAGGGTAGTCCGACAAATCCGGCGCCAGCATCCGGGTCTTCGGTGCGCCATTCGAGTTGTGCTGGATGATGTCTTTCGGCTGCCCCTGTTGATTGAAAAACACCTGACCAATCCCCGCCGAGTTCCACAACCGTTCACCCGCTTCGGCGTGTTCCGGCACGTACGGGACGATGCGCATGCTGCGGCGTTTGGTCAGCCAGTTGAGTGGCGAGCGCGGTGAATAGAGCCAGCGGTTGAGACGGTCGAACCATTCCAGCAGGGTAGGCGGGAATTCGTTCTTGATGCCGCTACTGGTTATCTGCCAGATGCGCGGGCCGGCCTTGCGGTGTCGGATCAGGACTTCGTAGACGAAGGAATAATGCACGTCGCCTGACAGCACCACGTAACTGCCCGGTGTACGCGAGTGTCGGAAAATGTTCAGGATCACCTGGGCGGCGCCGCGATGGGCCATCCAGTTTTCCGCGTCCACCAGCAGCGGATAACCGCACCAGCTGAATACTCGCTGCACGGTTTCGATCAGCTTCACGCCGAAGATCGGTGCCGGCGAAACGATGATCGCCGAAGGATGGTCGAGCAGTTCCTGCTGCAGTTCGCTCAAGGCTTCCCAGTCCAGCAAACCCGACGGTTGCTTGAGCGCCATTTCGCTGCGCCAGCGTCGGGTGCGAGTGTCGAGCACCACCAGCGCCGGGCTGGTCGGCAAGACGAAATGCCATTGCTGAAAGCGCAGCAGTTCCTCAATCAATTCGTCCTGCACGGGAGCGTCGAGATAGCGGTCGTCACCGCTGGCGCTCAGGCCTCGGGTTTTCTCCAGTACAGCGCTGAATGCATCCGGATTGTTGCCCCAGCCCTGACACAACATGTAGGCGACCAGCGCGTTGCCGATGATGCGCTTGGAGAACGGGTGGCCGTAGGCCGTTTCCTCCCATTGTGCGGACAGGTTCCAGTCGTCGGTGATGTCGTGGTCATCGAAGATCATCAGGCTCGGCAAATGCGCCAATGCTCGGGCCACTTGGCCGAGGCCGGCCTTGAAGCCGTCGATGCGAGTCTGTTCGAGGGCGTAGCGCTTGAGGCGTTCCGGCGTCAGTGCCGGCGGCTGCGGATTGACCAGTGCCCAGGGCGTAGGCGACCACACCAGCAAATACATAGCCATGACTTCGGCAAACGTCACGAGGTGATTGTCGGCGCTGCTGCTGGTGAAAATCGGTTTGCGCGCACCGCCGAAGAAACGCTCGCGCAATGTCTCGTTGCTTTCCAGTGCCGGCAGCAAATCCGCGCGGTGGTAGTAGCTGGCCGGGTGTTCGTAAAGTTTCGCGCTGTCGCTGACCACCGCGCCTTCGAGGTGTTCACCGAACAGACCGAAGCGCTCGATCAAGGCATGAATCGCCCGCAACATCGGACCGGCCACATCGTCGGCGTAAACCTGATCGCCGCTCATCATCAACAGCGCTGGGCGTTGCTGCGGATCGGTTTCAGCGGCCAGTAACCGGTCAACGCAAAGCAAACCGTCGGCGGCCGGATGATGGGGCTTGCGGCAGGAACCGTGGAGCAACTGGTCAATGCGCGAGCGCAGGACGAAGTTCGGGCTGGTGGCGTTGTCGTAGAGCAGGTGCGGCGCCCAGTCGGCGATCGGCTGCTGGCCATCGATCAACAGGTCGTAGTCGATGCGGGTGTCGCAGGGCAGGGCGGTTTCCAGCGGAACGTCGATCAGGTGAACAAACGCCCGGGTGCCTACCGGAATGACGGTGCATTTCCCGCTATCGAGAGGAATGTTCCCTACGCCTTGCAGACGCAAGGTCAACGACAGCTCGCGGCTGCCGACCAGCCAAAGAACGATGCGCGTCGGTTCCAGCCGTCGCAGCAACGGCCCGGCCAGAACAGCGGGCAACGGGCTCAGGTCATCAGGTGTCGGAGGCATCGGGGGAAAAGCTCAAGGCGCACAGGCCGGCGATGATAGCGCAGCCGGCGCCTCGAACCCTTAAATCAGGCTTAAGAGCCTGTTTTTTCCAGCTTCAGCGCCAACAGGCGCCATTCGGCAGGTGTCGCGTCGACGCTTGGCTGTTCCTGTACGGAGCAGTCGAAGCGGTACGTCACATCGTCGCCATTCATGTTCCGCGCGGTGACGGTGTTGCTGAAGGTGTAGACCTGATCCTTGAAGCGCTGCGGCGTGAGGCTTTTGCTGTCAGCAAACCGGGCAGAGGCGGGGAAGCGCAAGGTGCTGGTCACGAACGGGCTGCACATGACATACGCGAGCATCGACTTGTCGCCCTGGGCGTCGGCGCGCAGTTTTTTGCTCAACGCCGTCAGGGCCTTGCGCCCCTCATCATCACTCTGGTCGATCACGGATTGCACCGACATCGACTTCGGCGCGCGACTGGCATAGTTCGGCAACAACGCGGAATCCGCTGGAGAGGGCTTGTTGTCCGGCTCGATAGCGGCAAACACCGGCGCATCTTTCTGCGCAGCAGGGCTTGCAACCGCCTCGGCTTCCGGCAGCAACGAGGTCGGCTCGGCTTCCTGCTGTGCCACGACGTTTTCGGTCTGCGCGGATTCGTAGCGATGCGCCGACGGGAACAGTGAAAAAGTGATCGCCAGCACCACCATCGAAACAATGAAACCGCCCGCGACACCGACCAGGTTGGCGTAAAACAGATTCCAGCTGCCGCGGTTTTTCACCACCCAGCGCCACATGAAACCCCAGGCCGCGACAAATGCCAGAAAACGCAGAAACTCCATTCGATCCTTTCCTTTTAACCTTTCGCAAAACCCGGAACACGACGGGGGCGTCAAGATACCAAACCTGGTGCATCGCGCCATCAACGCGTCGATCGTTACTCCATGGCATGGATATTCAGTCAAGCGCCTGGATAGATAAGTCGGGTGGTCAGTAGCAGGGCAATAGCTCCCGCCGCGGTCCCATAGACAGCCCCGATCAGATGACGGAGCAGACTGGACTCAGGTCGCTTGAGCTGTGCGACCCACATCCACATGCCGACCAGTGCTCCCGCGCCGCTCATCACAATCAGCAGGCTGCGCGCCGGAATCGGTGGCATCGCCATATTCGCGCCAGCGAAGATCCACTGGTACAGGATCACAAACACCCAGCCTACGATCCAGCCGCTGATGAAGCCGGCGCAGTTCGCTACCAGCAAATTCCAGCGGCCCCTTTCGCCCACGACCCAGATCCAGGTCACAACGTGGACAAACATGAAAAGCCAAGCGTCCATTGCGATCTTTTTCCTGAAAGACATTTCACTTGAGAGGACGTCAGTGCCTCTATTTTCAATAAGGTCGCAAGATAGCAAAATAGTATCATGGCGCCACTATCTTCATCCTCCCCAACTGAAGTGCCAGATGCCACTGCCGGCATTTCTGTAAGGCCTTACAGTACGTCTTTCAAATAGCCCTTGAGTGCAAGGAGCGGTGCGTCCAACTGCTCCATCGAACGTGCCTGGTTGAAATCGGCGGACAGTTTGTGCAACTCCCGCCCCAACGGCTTTTCCAAACCGCCCAGGGCATCCATCGCCAGCGCCAGGCACTCATTCATCTTGAACTGGATCGTCTCGACATCACCCCGGCGCACCAGCAGTTCGAACACGTCTTTCTGATAGTCGCCCATGACCATGTCATCGCGCAGAATCGGGCTCAGGTCTTCTTCCTCATACGCGAGTTTGAGGGAGAACAGGGCGACGGTTTCCAGTGACGTTTCCATGGGGTGAACCTGTGTGAGATCTCGCCGGAGGGCCAGCGGCACTTTCCGACAGACGAAAAAAAAGGCCTTGCTAAGCAAGACCTTTTCTAATTTTGGTGCCCCGAGGGAGACTCGAACTCCCACTCCTTTCGAAAACGGATTTTGAATCCGCCGCGTCTACCAATTCCGCCATCAGGGCTCAATGGCGGCGAAGTATAGAGAGGTGCCTACCGTTGGTCAATCACGTTTCATGGTCAATTTTCGATATTTCCGCTAGACTTTCCGGCCCTGCTAGACGAACCCCATCATGCGCGTTGCTGACTTTACCTTCGAGCTTCCTGATTCGCTGATTGCCCGCCATCCTTTGGCCGAGCGTCGCGGTAGTCGCCTGTTGACCCTGGATGGGGTCAGCGGCGCCCTGGCACACCGTCAATTCACTGATCTGCTGGAGCATTTGCGCCCCGGCGATCTGATGGTGTTCAACAATACCCGGGTGATTCCGGCGCGCCTGTTCGGGCAGAAGGAGTCCGGCGGCAAGCTGGAAATCCTCATCGAACGCGTGCTCGATACCCACCGCGTGCTGGCTCATGTGCGTTCCAGCAAGTCGCCGAAACCGGGTTCGAAGATCCTGATCGACGGCGGCGGCGAAGCCGAGATGCTGGCGCGTCACGATGCGCTGTTCGAGCTGGGGTTTGCCGAAGAAGTGCTGCCGCTGCTCGATCGCGTCGGACACATGCCGTTGCCTCCTTATATAGACCGCCCGGACGAAGGTTCGGATCGCGAGCGCTATCAGACCGTGTATGCCGAGAAGCTCGGCGCGGTGGCGGCGCCGACTGCCGGGCTGCATTTCGATCAGACGCTGATGGAGGCGATCGCCGCCAAGGGCGTCGAGACTGCGTTCGTCACGCTGCACGTTGGCGCCGGCACCTTCCAGCCGGTGCGTGTCGAGAAGATCGAAGATCACCACATGCACACCGAGTGGCTGGAAGTCGGTCAGGACGTGGTCGATGCAGTCGCCGCTTGCCGTGAGCGCGGCGGTCGAGTCATCGCTGTCGGCACCACCAGCGTGCGTTCGCTGGAAAGCGCCGCCCGCGATGGCGTACTTAAACCGTTCAGCGGCGACACCGACATCTTTATCTTCCCGGGCCGGCCGTTCCATGTGGTCGATGCGCTGGTCACCAATTTCCATTTGCCTGAATCCACGCTGTTGATGCTGGTTTCGGCCTTCGCCGGTTATCCGGAAACCATGGCTGCCTACAAAGCCGCGGTCGATAACGGATACCGCTTTTTCAGCTACGGTGATGCGATGTTCATCACCCGTAATCCCGCGCCGCGCGGCCCAGAGGAAACAGTATGAGTCGCACCTGTCGTATGTCTTTCGAGTTGCTTGCCACCGATGGCAAGGCTCGTCGTGGTCGTCTGACCTTCCCTCGTGGCACCGTCGAGACCCCGGCCTTCATGCCGGTGGGCACTTACGGCACGGTCAAGGGCATGTTGCCGCGTGACATCGTCGCCACCGGCGCGGAGATCATTCTGGGCAACACCTTCCACCTGTGGCTGCGCCCGGGTACCGAAGTGATCAAGGAACACGGCGACCTGCACGATTTCATGCAGTGGAAAGGCCCGATCCTGACCGACTCCGGCGGTTTCCAGGTGTTCAGCCTCGGGGCCATGCGCAAGATCAAGGAGGAGGGCGTGACCTTTGCCTCCCCGGTTGACGGCTCGAAAGTGTTCATGGGCCCGGAAGAGTCGATGCAGGTCCAGCGCGACCTGGGCTCGGACATCGTGATGATCTTCGACGAATGCACCCCGTACCCGGCTGACGAAGACGTGGCCCGTGTGTCCATGGAGCTGTCGCTGCGCTGGGCTCAGCGTTCGAAGAATGCCCATGGCGACAACACGGCGGCGCTGTTCGGCATCGTCCAGGGCGGCATGCACCAGGACCTTCGCATGCGCTCGCTGGAAGGCCTGGACAAGATTGGCTTCGATGGCCTGGCCATCGGCGGTCTGTCGGTGGGCGAACCCAAGCATGAAATGATCAACGTGCTGGACTACCTGCCGGGCATGATGCCGGCTGACAAACCTCGTTACCTTATGGGCGTTGGCAAACCGGAAGATCTGGTTGAGGGTGTGCGCCGCGGTGTGGACATGTTCGATTGCGTGATGCCAACCCGTAATGCCCGCAATGGGCATCTGTTCATTGATACAGGCGTGCTGAAGATCCGTAACGCGTTCCATCGCCATGATGATTCGCCGCTGGATCCGACCTGCGATTGCTATACCTGCCAGAACTTCTCCCGCGCTTATCTGCATCATCTGGACAAGTGCGGCGAAATGCTCGGCAGTATGCTCAATACCATCCACAATTTGCGCCATTATCAGGTGCTGATGGCTGGTTTGCGCGAGGCTATTCAACAGGGTACATTGGCCGCCTTTGTCGATGCCTTCTACGCCAAACGCGGGCTTCCCGTTCCGCCTTTGGACTGAGTTTTCTGACCCCAAGATTCAACATTTGCAACTGGAGTGCTAAATGAGCTTTTTTATCTCTAATGCCATGGCTGACGCGGCTGCACCGGCTGCAGCGCCTATGGGCGGCGGCTTCGAGTGGATTTTCCTGGTCGGCTTCCTGGTCATCTTCTACCTGATGATCTGGCGTCCACAGGCCAAGCGCGCCAAAGAGCAGAAGAACCTGCTGAGCAGCCTGCAGAAGGGTGACGAAGTGGTCACCACCGGCGGCATCGCCGGCAAGATCACCAAAGTGGCCGATGACTTCGTGGTTCTGGAAGTTTCCGACACCGTGGAAATGAAGTTCCAGAAGGGCGCCATCGCCGCCACGCTGCCAAAAGGCACGCTGAAAGCGATCTAAGGTTCCAACTTCTACTCAATCGACGGGGCGCGCAAGGCGCCCCGCGTTCATAACGGGCGGCGTGATGCTGAACAAATATCCTCTGTGGAAATACATTCTGATCCTGGCGGTGCTGGCGATCGGTCTGATTTATTCCGCTCCGAATCTATACCCCGATGACCCGGCCATTCAGATCAGCGGCGCCAGCACGGCCCTGCAGGTCAACCAGGCCGATCTGGATCGCGTAAGCACCGCGCTCAAGGAATCCGGGATCAACGTCAAGGCTTCGAGCCTGGCTGCGAACGGCAAGGGCGGTCTGATCCGTCTGACCAAGGCTGAAGACCAACTGCCGGCCAAAGACGTTGTCCGCAAGGCATTGGGTGATGACTACGTCGTCGCGCTGAACCTGGCACAAACCACCCCGCAATGGCTGCGCAGCGTGGCCGCGCACCCGATGAAACTGGGTCTGGACTTGTCCGGTGGTGTGCACTTCCTGCTGGAAGTGGACATGGACAAAGCGCTCGACGCCCGCCTGAAAGTCTACGAAGGCGACGTCAAGAGCCTGTTGCGCAAAGAGAAACTGCGTTATCGCAGCCTGCCGCAACTCAATGGCGCCATTCAGCTGGGCTTCAGCGATGCTGACTCCCGCGAACAGGCCCGTGCGCTGATCCGCAAGAATTTCAACGATTTCGACATTGTTCCGGCCGACCTCAACGGTCAACCGGTGCTGCGTCTGGCGATGACCCCGGCCAAGCTGGCGGAAATCCGTGAATACTCCATCAAGCAGAACTTGACCACGGTACGTAACCGCGTCAATGAGCTGGGTGTTGCCGAGCCAATCGTCCAGCGTCAGGGTGCCAACCGTATCGTGGTTGAGCTGCCGGGCGTGCAGGACACTGCCGAAGCCAAGCGTATCCTCGGCAAGACGGCCAACCTCGAGTTCCGTCTGGCAGCAGAGCCGGGCGCTTCGAAAGCCACTTCCGAGACCTTTGAGTTCCGTGAGGGCAACCGTCCTCCGGCGCAGATCGAGCGTGGTCTGATCATCACCGGTGACCAGGTGACTGACGCCAAGGCCGGTTTCGGCGAGCACGGCACCCCTGAAGTGAACATCCGTCTGGATGGTCACGGTGGCGAGCTGATGAGCCGCGCGACCCGCAGCAACGTCGGTCGCAGCATGGCGGTGATCTTCATCGAGCAGCGTCCGGTCACCACTTACACCAAGCAAGTGGTCGACGGCGTCGAGAAAGACGTCGCGGTGCAGACCTTCAAGGAAGAGAAGAAGATCATCAGCCTGGCGACCATTCAGTCGCCGCTGGGTGCGCAGTTCCGTATCACCGGCCTGAACGGCCAGGGCGAGTCGTCCGAGCTGGCGCTGCTGCTGCGTGCCGGTGGTCTGGCTGCTCCGATGTACTTCGCTGAAGAGCGCACCATCGGCCCGAGCCTCGGTGCGGACAACATCACCAAGGGTATCGATGCATCGCTGTGGGGCATGCTGTTCGTCTCGCTGTTCATCATCGCCATCTACCGTTTCTTCGGCCTGATCGCCACCGTCGCACTGGCGGTGAACATGGTGCTGCTGCTGGCGCTGATGTCGCTGCTGGGCGCCACGCTGACCCTGCCGGGTATCGCCGGTATCGTGTTGACCATGGGTATGGCGGTCGACGCCAACGTACTGATCTTCTCGCGGATTCGTGAAGAGATCGCCGCCGGCATGACCGTGCAGCGTGCTATCAACGAAGGCTTCGGTCGGGCATTCACTGCGATTCTCGACGCCAACCTGACCACCTTGCTGGTCGGCGGCATCCTCTTCGCCATGGGCACCGGCCCGGTGAAGGGCTTCGCAGTCACCATGTCCCTCGGGGTACTGACTTCGATGTTCACGGCCATCATGGTCACCCGCGCGATGGTCAACCTGATCTTCGGCGGTCGTGACTTCAAGAAGTTGTGGATTTAAGGGGCTGCCATGTTACGTACAATCAACTTCATGGGCGTCCGCAACTTTGCGTTCGGCGTCACCGTATTCCTGACCTTGCTGGCAATCTTCAGTGTGTTCCACAAGGGCATGAACTGGGGTCTGGACTTCACCGGCGGTACGCTCATCGAGCTGACCTACGAGCGTCCGGCCGATGTCACCAAGGTGCGCGAGCAGCTGGTTTCTTCCGGTTATCACGAAGCCGTCGTACAGAACTTCGGCGCGACCACCGATCTGCTGGTACGCATGCCGGGTGAAGACCCGCAGCTGGGCCATCAGGTGGCGGAAGCGCTGCAGAAGGTCGGCGGCGACAACCCAGCGACCGTCAAGCGCGTCGAGTTCGTCGGCCCGCAGGTCGGTGAAGAGCTGCGCGACCAGGGTGGCCTCGGCATGCTGCTGGCGCTCGGTGGCATCCTGATCTACCTGGCTTTCCGCTTTCAGTGGAAGTTTGCGGTCGGCGCCATCGTGTCGCTGATCCACGACGTGATCGTGACCGTGGGTATCCTGTCGTTCTTCCAGATTACCTTCGACCTGACGGTGCTGGCGGCGGTACTGGCGATCATCGGTTACTCGCTCAACGACACCATCGTCGTGTTCGACCGGGTGCGTGAGAACTTCCGTGTTCTGCGCAAGGCCACGCTGATCGAGAACATCAACATCTCGACCACCCAGACCCTGCTGCGGACCATCGCGACCTCGGTTTCGACCTTGCTGGCGATCGCGGCACTGTTGTTCTTCGGCGGTGACAACCTGTACGGCTTCTCCCTGGCGCTGCTGGTGGGTGTTCTGGCGGGTACTTACTCGTCGATCTACATCGCCAACGTGGTGCTGATCTGGCTGAACCTGTCGACCGAGGACTTGATTCCGCCGGTCAATACCGAGAAGGAAGTCGACGACCGTCCATAACGGCGTTTTTCCAGCGGTCAGACAAAAAAGACGCGAGTTGAACTCGCGTCTTTTTTTTTGCTCCAAGGCTGGGAGAAGCGCGGGCGCGTCCCGCATGTGATGGTCAGGAGGTTCATGTGAACAAGTCGTTGCTGGTTGGTGCGGTATTGGGTGCTGTCGGTGTGACTGCCGGGGGTGCTGTTGCCACCTACAGCCTGGTTAAAAGCGGCCCTGAGTATGCGCAAGTGCTGGCCGTAGAACCGGTCAAAACACAGATCAAGACTCCACGTGAAGTGTGCAAGGATGTGACAGTGACCCGGCAGGCGCCGGTGAAAGATCAACACCAGATTGCCGGCACCGTGGTCGGTGCGCTGGCAGGTGGTCTGCTGGGTAACCAGATCGGCGGCGGCACCGGCAAGAAGATTGCCACGGTGGCCGGTGCGGTCGGTGGCGGTTACGCCGGTAACAAGGTTCAGGAGGGTATGCAGGAGCGTGATACCTACACCACGACTCAGACTCGCTGTAACACGGTGAATGACATCAGCGACAAGGTTGTGGGCTACGACGTCCGGTATTCGCTGGATGGGAAGGAAGGCAAGGTGCGGATGGATCGTGATCCGGGCAACCAGATCCCGGTCGACAAGGAAGGCAAGCTGATCCTGTCGCAGAACGAGCCAGGCCAGTGATTGGTTGACGGCTTATAAGAAAAGCACCCTTCGGGGTGCTTTTTCATGCCCATAAAAAAACACCCCGAAGGGTGTTTTTTTTGGTTTCGCGAAACGCTTAGCGCTTCAGCGAGGCCGGCAGGTGCGGCTGGATCGCCGTCAGAACTGCCTTGAAGCATTTGGTGTTGCCGGCAACGACGTGGCCTTTTTCAAGGAAGTCGTGACCGCCGGTGAAGTCGCTCACCAGGCCGCCTGCTTCCTGAATCAGCAGGGCGCCAGCGGCCATGTCCCACTCGGACAGACCCGACTCCCAGAACGCGTCGAAACGGCCGGCGGCCACGTAAGCCAGGTCCAGGCTCGCCGAACCGGCGCGGCGGATGCCGGCAGTTTGGCCAACCAGGGCGCGGAACATGCCCAGGTAGTTGTCGAGGTTGTCCATCTGGTCGTCACGGAACGGGAAACCTGTACCGAGCAGAGCGCCGTCCAGGCTGGTACGACCGCTGACACGCAGGCGACGACCGTTCAGTTGAGCGCCGCGACCACGGCTGGCGGTGAATTCTTCCTGGCGAACCGGGTCCAGAACAACGGCGTGTTCCAGGCGACCACGGTATTTGCAGGCAATGCTGACAGCGAAGTGAGGAATGCCGCGCAGGAAGTTGGTGGTGCCGTCCAGCGGATCGATGATCCACAGGTATTCTTCGCCTTCGATGCCGGTGCCGGCGTGCAGGCCGGTCTCTTCACCCATGATCGAGTGATTCGGGTAAGCCTTGCGCAGGGCGTCGATGATTTTCTGTTCGGCGGCGCGATCGACCTCGGATACGTAATCCTTGGCGTCTTTTTCGTCGACCTTGATGGTATCCAGGCGCTCGATGGAGCGGAAGATCAGTTCACTGGCGCTGCGGGCGGCGCGCAGCGCGATATTCAGCATGGGCTGCATGGATGTGTCACCTAAGGTTGTTAAAGAAAGCCGCGCATTCTATCAGAACTTTTCTTCAGGTGAAGGTCGCTGTTCGCTTTCATAGCTTAACGGTAGGCTGTTCTGTAAGATTTGCACCCCTTTGCCGAGTCCGAGAGCGCCCGCCGTGCTGCAAAATATTCGTGTCGTCCTGGTCAATACCAGCCATCCGGGAAACATCGGCGGGACCGCGCGCGCCATGAAAAACATGGGCCTGTCGCGGCTGGTGCTGGTTGATCCGCGAGTCTTCCCGCATCACGAAGCCGATGCCCGTGCTTCCGGTGCCGGTGACATCCTTGAAAACGCGCAAGTCGTCGCCACCTTGGAAGACGCTCTGGTCGGTTGCAATCTGGTGCTCGGCACCAGTGCCCGTGACCGGCGTATTCCCTGGCCATTGCTGGACCCGCGCGAGTGCGGGACCAAAGTGGTCGAGGAGGCCGGGCAGGGCGCGGAAATCGCGCTGGTGTTCGGTCGTGAAGATTCCGGCCTGACCAATGACGAGCTGCAGCGATGTCACTATCACGTGCACATCCCCTCCGATCCTGAGTTCAGCTCGCTGAACCTTGGGGCGGCGGTGCAGGTGTTGAGCTATGAAGTGCGCATGGCGTGGTTGGCCGCGCAAGGTCAGCCGACCAAGATCGAGAAGGAAGAAGTGGCCTCCGTGAAAAGCGCAGAGCTTGCGACCATGGATGAGCTGGAGCGGTTCTATGAACACCTGGAGCAGACTCTGGTGGCCATCGAATTCCTCGATCCGGAAAAACCACGGCACTTGATGGCGCGCCTGCGCCGGTTGTATGGACGCAGCTCGGTCAGCCGGGCGGAAATGAATATTTTGCGTGGCATCCTCACGGAAACCCAGAAAGCGGCCCGTGGCGAGCTCCTTAAGCGGAAGGATTAATGATGTTCGAGCGTTTGCGTGAAGATATCCAGAGCGTATTCCACCGAGACCCGGCGGCGCGTAACGCTTTTGAAGTCCTGACCTGCTACCCCGGCATGCATGCGATCTGGATTCATCGACTGGCCGGCATGCTCTGGCGCAACGATCTGAAATGGCTGGCGCGACTGGTGTCGAACTTCGGTCGCTGGCTCACCGGGATCGAGATCCATCCGGGTGCCAAGGTCGGTCGACGCTTCTTCATCGACCATGGCATGGGCATCGTGATCGGCGAAACCGCTGAAATCGGCGATGACGTGACGATCTATCAGGGCGTGACTCTGGGCGGCACCAGCTGGAACAAGGGCAAGCGCCACCCGACCCTCGGCGATGGCGTTGTGGTGGGGGCGGGCGCGAAGGTGCTCGGTCCGTTCACTGTGGGTGCCGGTGCCAAGGTCGGTTCCAATGCTGTGGTCACCAAGGAAGTGCCTCCGGGCGCCACCGTGGTGGGGATTCCGGGGCGTATCATCGTCAAGTCCGATGATGAGGCCGACGCCAAGCGCAAGGCGATGGCCGAGAAGATCGGCTTCGATGCCTACGGCGTCAGTGAGGACATGCCCGATCCGGTGGCGCGCGCCATCGGCCAGTTGCTCGATCACCTGCAAGCGGTGGACGGGCGTCTGGAAGGAATGTGCGGCGCGCTGAAGGATCTGGGCAGCAATTACTGTGCGAAAGATCTGCCTGAGCTGCGTGAAGAAGACTTCGCCTGCGTCAAGGGCAAGGACGAATCCAAGCTCCACTGACGCACTTGCAGGGCTGCTGCCAACCGGTGTGCCATTAGGCCGCAGACCCTGCTATCATTCGCGCGCTCTTTTGCGGGTAAACCCGACTAAAGCACTAGGTCTTATAGTTGACTTAAATGCTCGGGAATTGCATACTCCCGCCCATTCCGAACTCCGTGGTAATTGTCCATGCGACTGACTACAAAAGGCCGATACGCCGTGACCGCCATGCTTGACCTGGCGTTGCACGCGCAACACGGGCCGGTGTCCCTGGCCGATATCTCCGAGCGCCAAGGCATCTCCCTGTCCTATCTCGAACAGCTTTTCGCCAAGCTGCGCCGCAGTAACCTGGTTTCCAGCGTTCGCGGTCCGGGCGGTGGCTACCAGTTGTCCCGCGACATGCAGGGCATCCAGGTGGCTCAGGTGATCGATGCGGTGAACGAATCGGTCGATGCAACAAAATGCCAGGGCCAGGGCGACTGCCACTCCGGTGACACCTGCCTGACCCATCACCTGTGGTGCGACCTGAGCCTGCAGATTCACGAATTTCTCAGCGGTATCAGCTTGGCCGACCTCGTAACTCGCCGTGAGGTGCAGGAAGTGGCCCAGCGTCAGGATCAGCGTCGTTGCAATGGCAAGGCGCCGCGCCTGGACAAGATTGAAGCGTCCGCCGTCGAATGACAGCCAGAGAGCTAGCGGCACGCCAGCCAGCCTGATTTAGGAGATAGTCCATGAAATTGCCGATTTACCTTGATTACTCTGCGACCACCCCGGTCGATCCGCGCGTTGCGCAAAAAATGAGTGAATGCCTGCTGGTCGACGGAAACTTCGGTAACCCGGCGTCCCGTTCCCACGTGTTCGGCTGGAAAGCCGAAGAGTCCGTCGAAAACGCCCGTCGTCAGGTGGCCGATCTGGTCAACGCCGACCCGCGTGAAATCGTCTGGACCTCCGGTGCCACCGAGTCCGACAACCTGGCAATCAAGGGTGCGGCACATTTCTACGCCTCCAAGGGCAAGCATCTGATCACCTCCAAGATCGAGCACAAGGCTGTCCTCGACACCATGCGCCAACTGGAGCGTGAAGGTTTCGAAGTCACCTACCTCGATCCGACCGAAGATGGCCTGATCACCCCGGCCATGATCGAAGCCGCGCTGCGCGAAGACACCATCCTGGTGTCGGTAATGCACGTGAACAACGAAATCGGCACCGTCAACGACATCGCCGCCATCGGCGAGCTGCTTCGTTCCAAAGGCATCCTGTTCCACGTCGACGCCGCGCAGTCCACCGGCAAGGTCGAAATCGACCTGCAGAAACTGAAAGTCGACATGATGTCGTTCTCCGCCCACAAGACCTACGGCCCTAAAGGCATAGGCGCGCTGTACGTCAGCCGCAAGCCGCGTGTGCGCATCGAAGCGACCATGCACGGCGGCGGTCACGAACGTGGCATGCGTTCCGGCACCCTGGCGACTCACCAGATCGTCGGCATGGGCGAAGCGTTCCGTGTGGCCAAGGAAGACATGGCTGCCGAAAACGTCCGTATCAAGGCGTTAAGCGACCGCTTCTACAAGCAGGTCGAGCACCTGGAAGAGCTGTACGTCAACGGCAGCCTGACCGCCCGCGTTCCGCACAACCTGAACCTGAGCTTCAACTACGTTGAAGGCGAGTCGCTGATCATGGCGCTCAAGGATCTGGCGGTTTCGTCCGGTTCGGCCTGCACCTCGGCGTCGCTTGAGCCTTCGTACGTGCTGCGCGCCCTGGGCCGCAACGACGAACTGGCACACAGCTCGATCCGTTTCACCTTCGGCCGCTTCACCACCGAAGAAGAAATCGATTACGCCGCGCAGAAAGTCTGCGAGGCCGTTACCAAGCTGCGCGCTCTGTCGCCGCTGTGGGACATGTACAAAGACGGCGTCGATATCTCGAAGATCGAGTGGGCGGCACACTAAATATAGAAGCCGCCGGATACAGATCCTGTAGCGACGCGGCGGTTTACGCAGCGCAGTTGCAGGGTCTCAAGAGCGGCCCTGATGAGTGAGGATTGAGAATCATGGCTTACAGCGAAAAGGTCATCGACCACTACGAAAACCCGCGTAACGTCGGCAAGATGAACGCGGAAGATCCTGATGTCGGCACCGGCATGGTCGGCGCTCCGGCGTGCGGCGACGTGATGCGTCTGCAAATCAAGGTCAACGATCAGGGCGTTATCGAAGACGCCAAGTTCAAGACCTACGGCTGCGGTTCGGCTATCGCCTCCAGCTCCCTCGCTACCGAGTGGATGAAAGGCAAGACCCTGGACGAAGCTGAAACCATCAAGAACACTCAGCTGGCCGAAGAACTGGCCCTGCCGCCAGTGAAAATCCACTGCTCGGTTCTCGCTGAAGACGCCATCAAGGCCGCCGTTCGCGATTACAAGCAGAAGAAAGGCTTGATCTGACTTTCAAGATTTGGCGACGAGTAAGGAGTCAACGATGGCTATCAGCATGACAGAAGCGGCTGCTCGACACGTGCGGCGCTCCCTCGACGGGCGCGGCAAGGGTGAAGGGATTCGTCTGGGTGTTCGCACCACGGGCTGTTCCGGCCTTGCCTACGTGCTGGAGTTTGTCGACGAGGTGGTTGCAGAAGATCAGGTGTTCGAGAGTCACGGCGAGAAAGTGATCATCGATCCCAAGAGCCTGGCCTACCTCGACGGCACCGAGCTCGATTTCGTCAAGGAAGGGTTGAACGAGGGCTTCAAGTTCAACAACCCCAACGTACGCGGTGAATGTGGCTGCGGCGAAAGCTTCAACATCTGAGGCTTGTCGTGGGTATTCCTTGTCATTTCGCTTTATTCGAGTTGCAGCCGGGCTTCCGTCTGGATCTTGAGCAGTTGGCCACGCGCTATCGCGAGCTGGCGCGCGCCGTTCATCCTGACCGCTTTGCCGATGCTTCCGAGCGCGAGCAGCGGTCGGCGCTCGAGCAGTCTGCGCGGCTCAACGATGCCTACCAGACGCTCAAGAGTCCGGCCCAGCGTGCACGCTACCTGCTGACCATCAGCGGGCATGAAGTGCCGATGGAAGTCACTGTCCACGATCCCGAGTTTCTTCTGCAGCAGATGCAATGGCGCGAAGAGCTCGAAGATCTGCAGGACAGTGCCGACCTGGACGGTGTCGCGGCTTTCAAGCGTCGCCTGAAAACCGCCCAGGAAGAGCTCAACGAAAGCTTCGCAGCCTGTTGGGATGATGCAGCGCAGCGCGAACAGGCCGAACGCCTGATGCGGCGCATGCAGTTCCTCGACAAGCTCACCTACGAAGTGCGCCAGTTAGAAGAGCGCCTCGACGATTAACCCAGTGCCGCTCCGGTCGCACGCCTGATATACAGATAAGTCCTGATCACGATGGCCCTACTGCAGATCGCCGAACCCGGCCAAAGTCCTCAACCGCACCAGCGTCGTCTGGCTGTGGGAATCGACTTGGGTACTACCAATTCGCTGGTCGCTGCGTTGCGCAGTGGTCTTTCCGAGCCGCTGGCCGACGCCGAAGGGCGGGTCATCCTGCCTTCCGCCGTGCGTTATCACGCCGATCGCGTCGAAGTCGGCGAGTCAGCCAAGCTGGCCGCATCCTCCGATCCCCTGAATACCGTGCTGTCGGTCAAGCGCCTGATGGGTCGTGGTCTGTCCGACGTCAAGCAATTGGGCGATCAACTGCCGTACCGCTTTGTCGGCGGCGAATCGCACATGCCGTTCATCGACACCGTGCAGGGCCCTAAAAGCCCGGTCGAAGTCTCCGCCGATATCTTGAAAGTATTGCGTCAGCGCGCTGAGGCCACCCTTGGCGGTGAGTTGGTGGGCGCGGTGATCACCGTTCCGGCGTATTTCGACGATGCTCAGCGCCAGGCTACGAAGGACGCGGCGAAACTTGCCGGTCTGAACGTGTTGCGTCTGCTCAACGAGCCGACCGCTGCGGCGGTGGCATACGGTCTGGATCAGCATGCCGAAGGCCTGGTCGCCATTTACGATCTGGGTGGCGGTACCTTCGATATTTCGATTCTGCGCCTGACTGGCGGCGTCTTCGAAGTCCTGGCCACTGGCGGCGATAGCGCGCTGGGCGGCGATGACTTCGATCATGCGATTGCCGGCTGGATCATCGAGAGCGCCGGTTTGTCCGCCGACCTCGATCCGGGCGCACAGCGTAGCCTGCTGCAAGCCGCCTGCGCAGCCAAAGAAGCCCTGACGGATGCCGGCAGTGTTGAAGTTGCCTACGGCGACTGGAAAGCACTGCTGACCCGTGAAGCTTTCGATGCGCTGATCGAGCCAATGGTCGCTCGCAGCCTGAAAGCCTGCCGCCGCGCCGTGCGCGATTCCGGCGTCGAGCTGGAAGACGTGCACGCTGTGGTCATGGTCGGTGGTTCGACCCGCGTTCCACGTGTTCGCGAAGCCGTCGCCGAAGCCTTCGGGCGTCAGCCGCTGACCGAAATCGACCCGGATCAAGTGGTGGCCATCGGTGCTGCGATCCAGGCCGACACGCTGGCCGGCAACAAGCGCGATGGCGGCGAACTGCTGCTGCTCGACGTGATTCCGCTGTCCCTGGGGCTGGAAACCATGGGCGGCCTGATGGAGAAGGTGATTCCGCGTAACACCACCATCCCCGTCGCTCGTGCCCAGGACTTCACCACTTATAAAGATGGCCAGTCGGCCATGGCGATCCACGTGTTGCAGGGCGAGCGTGAGTTGATCTCCGATTGCCGCTCTCTGGCTCGCTTCGAATTGCGCGGCATCCCGGCGATGGTGGCCGGCGCGGCGAAAATTCGTGTGACCTTCCAGGTCGATGCCGACGGCCTGCTCAGCGTCTCTGCCCGTGAACTGGGTTCGGGCGTTGAAGCGAGCATCCAGGTCAAGCCGTCCTATGGCCTGACTGACGGCGAAATCGCCAAGATGCTGAAAGATTCGTTCCAGCACGCCAATGACGACAAAGTCGCCCGCGTTCTTCGCGAGCAGCAAGTCGATGCCCAGCGCCTGATCGAAGCGGTGCAGGGCGCTCTTGAGGCGGATGGCGAGCGCTTGCTCGACGCCGAAGAGCGCATGGTCATCGATCTGCAGGTGCAGGAACTGACCGAACTGATGAAAGGCACCGATGGTTACGCCATCGAGCAGCAGACCAAGCGTCTGTCGCAAGTGACCGATGCTTTTGCAGCCCGTCGTATGGATCAGACGGTGAAAGCCGCTCTGTCCGGGCGCAATCTGAATGAAATCGAGGATATCTGATGCCGCAGGTCATTTTTCTGCCCCACGAGAAGTTCTGCCCTGAAGGCATGGTCGTTGACGCTGCGCCTGGCACGTCGATCCTCGAACTGGCTCACGAACACCACATCGAGATGGAAAGCGCCTGCGGCGGCGTCTGCGCCTGCACCACTTGTCACTGCATCATCCGCGAGGGTTTCGACTCGCTGGAAGAAGCCGACGAGTTGGAGGAAGATTTCCTTGATCGTGCCTGGGGTCTGGAAGCCCAGTCGCGCCTGGCTTGTCAGGCTATCGTCGGTGAGGAAGACATCACCGTCGAAATTCCGAAATATTCGCTTAACCATGCGGCCGAAGCGCCGCACTGACTGGTAAGACTGTCATGAGCTACGGTTGGAATGATGTTCAACGTATTGCAGAAGAGCTGGCTGAGGCCAAGCCGGATGTCGATCCGCTTTCTGTCAATTTCGTCGACCTGCAGCGATGGATCATGGAACTTCCCGACTTTGATAACACCTCTGGCCGTGTTGGCGAGAAAGTGTTGGAAGCGGTTCAGGCTCTCTGGATCGAAGAAGTAGACTGATCGTCCTCGCAGGTTAGGCAATACCCAAGAACCCGCGTATAATTCGCGGGTTTAATTTTTCGCAAATTACCGTTTCTGGAGTTACACCATGGCTGTTCAACGTACTTTCTCCATCATCAAGCCTGACGCCGTTGCTAAAAACGTGATCGGCAAGATCACCACTCGCTTCGAAGACGCTGGCCTGCGCGTTGTAGCTTCGAAACTGAAGCAACTGTCCAAAGCCGAAGCCGAAGGCTTCTACGCTGAGCACAGCGCTCGTGGTTTCTTCGGCGACCTGGTTGCCTTCATGACTTCGGGTCCAGTTGTCGTTCAGGTTCTGGAAGGCGAAAACGCCATCGCTCGCAACCGTGAGCTGATGGGCGCTACCAACCCTAAAGAAGCTGCTCCAGGCACCATCCGTGCTGACTTCGCTGAATCGATCGACGCCAACGCCGTTCACGGTTCGGACTCCGAAGCCGCTGCTGCTCGCGAAATCGCTTACTTCTTCGCAGCTACTGAAGTAACCACTCGCTAAGCATTGGCTTAAGAGTGAAGGTGAATCCATGACGACATCGACTGTTAAAACCAACCTGCTGGGTCTGACCCAGCCGGAAATGGAAAAATTCTTCGACTCAATCGGGGAGAAGCGTTTCCGTGCCGGTCAGGTAATGAAATGGATTCACCACTTTGGCGTCGATGATTTCGACGCCATGACGAACGTCAGCAAGGCCTTGCGCGAAAAGCTCAAGGCTGTTGCTGAGGTCCGTGGTCCCGAAGTGGTCAGCGAGGACATTTCCAGCGACGGCACCCGCAAGTGGGTGGTGCGCGTGGCGTCCGGCAGCTGCGTCGAGACCGTTTACATTCCCCAGGGCAAACGCGGCACTCTGTGCGTTTCGTCCCAGGCAGGCTGTGCCCTGGACTGCAGTTTCTGCTCCACCGGCAAGCAAGGCTTCAACAGCAACCTCACCGCCGCCGAAGTCATCGGTCAGGTGTGGATTGCCAACAAATCCTTCGGCAGTGTTCCGGCTACCATCGACCGCGCCATCACCAACGTGGTGATGATGGGCATGGGCGAACCGCTGCTGAACTTCGACAACGTCGTGGCCGCCATGCATCTGATGATGGATGACCTGGGCTACGGGATCTCCAAGCGCCGCGTGACCCTGTCCACGTCGGGTGTGGTGCCGATGATCGATGAGCTGGCCAAGCACATCGACGTATCCCTGGCGTTGTCCCTGCACGCACCGAATGACGCATTGCGTAACCAATTGGTGCCGATCAACAAGAAATATCCGCTTAAGATGCTGCTCGAGTCGTGCCAGCGCTACATGTCCGCCCTTGGCGAGAAACGTGTGCTGACCATCGAGTACACCTTGCTCAAGGACGTCAACGACAAGCTTGAGCACGCCGTGGAAATGATCGAGCTGCTCAAAGATATTCCATGCAAGATCAACCTGATTCCGTTCAACCCGTTCCCGCATTCCGGGTATGAGCGGCCGAGCAACAACGCCATCCGCCGGTTCCAGGATCAGCTTCACCAGGCCGGTTTCAACGTCACCGTGCGCACCACCCGTGGTGAAGACATCGACGCGGCTTGTGGTCAATTGGTAGGGCAGGTGCTGGATCGCACCCGTCGCAGCGAACGTTACATCGCCGTGCGTGAGTTGAGCGCCGACAGCGATCTGGCACAGAACGCCGCGAACACTAACTAAGAGAGGATCTCTATGTCCCTGCGCTTTGCGCTGCTGTTGCTGTTGGCCAGCCTGTGTGCTGGTTGTGTCCTGTCGGGCGATTACAACCCGATGAAGACCAGCAAGGGCCGTGACGAAGCGCGGGCTGCCTACGTGCAGCTGGGGCTGGGATACTTGCAGCAGGGCATGACCGAACGGGCCAAGGTTCCACTGAAGAAAGCCCTGGAGCTGGACGGTTCGGATCCCGACGCCAATGCCGCGCTGGGGCTGGTGTTTCAGGCCGAGATGGAACCTGCGCTTGCTGACGAACACTTTCGCAAAGCCTTGTCCTCCCGTCCCGCCGATGCGCGCATCCTCAACAACTACGGCAGTTTTCTCTACGAAGAACAGCGTTACAAGGAAGCCTACGAGCGTTTTGAACAGGCGGCCGCCGATACCCTGTATCCTGAGCGTTCGCGGGTGTTCGAGAACCTCGGCATGACGGCGGCGAAGCTCGGACAGCGTGATCTGGCGCAGCAGCAGCTGGAAAAAGCACTGCGTTTGAACCGTCAGCAGCCACGGGCATTGCTGGAAATGGCTGAGTTGTCATTCGAAGACAGGCATTATGTGCCCGCGCGTGACTATTACGACCGTTTCAGCCAGCTCTCCGAGCAAAATGCACGTAGTCTGTTGCTCGCCGTTCGGTTGGCAAAAGTATTTGAAGATCGCGACAAGGCCGCCAGTGCGGGCCTGCAATTAAAACGACTCTATCCCGGTACGCCGGAATATCAGCAATACCTGTCGGAGCAATGATGAAAGCGGCGCATCCCGAAGTTGTAGCAGCGAATCGCGTTAACCCCGGTGAGACCCTGCGCCAGGCCCGCGAAAGCAATGGCTGGTCGCTGGCCGAAGTGGCCCTCAAGCTCAACCTCACCGTGACTTCCCTGAGCAATCTTGAAGCCGGCGCATTCGACAAGTTGCCCGGGCATACCTTCGCTCGCGGTTACATTCGCGCGTACGCCAAATTGCTCGGCATGGATCAGACCGTTCTGGTCCAGCAATTCGACCAGTCCACCGGCACTGACTCCCAAGGCAGCAACGTCCACGCTCTGGGTCGTATTGAAGAGCCGGTACGGGTTTCCCACACCATTTTGCGTATCGTCAGCCTGTTGCTGCTGATTGCGGTCATCGGCGGCGGTTTCGTCTGGTGGCAGGATCAGACCTCGCTGCGTACCAAGGACCTGATCGGCCTGGCGCCGGAGCATGTCGAAGTCGAAGGCGCCGACGGCACCACCCAGATTCATCCGCTGGACGAGCCGGAAGACCAGGCCGTCGCGGAAGGCGAAGCCGAGGGCTCAACCGCTCTGGCACTGCCTCAATCGGAATCCACGGCTGAATCGACCGGCGCCGAGACCGAGGCCGCAGCTCCTGCGACCGCACCGGTTGCTCCGGCACCTGCTGCGCCAGCCGCTACTCCGGCTGCACCGGCTCATACGCCAGCGCCTGTGGTTGCTGCTCCTGCAAATCCGGCACCTGCCGCTCCGGCCACGCCTGCACCGACCGTTGCTGCCCCGGCAGCTCCGGCCGTCGCGGCACCCGCGCCGACAGCGCCCGTAGCTCCGGTTGCAGGTCAAGGCCAGGTTCAGGTGCAGTTCATCGCCGATTGCTGGACTCAAGTGACCGATGGCAGCGGCAAAGTGCTGTACAGCGGCCTCAAGCGTAAGGGCGACAGCCTGTCTGTCGTCGGCAAGCCTCCGTTTGCCGTGCGTCTGGGCGTTGCCCGTGGCGCGCAGGTCAGCTACAACGGCCAGCCGGTCGATGTCGCTCCGTTCACCAGTGGCGAGACCGCTCGCCTGAAGTTGGGTCAATAAGTCATGCACGGCGAATCTCCAATCAAACGTCGCGAATCGCGCAAGATCTGGGTCGGTAACGTGCCCGTGGGCGGCGATGCCCCTATCGCTGTGCAGAGCATGACCAACAGCGACACCAATGACGTCGCTGCCACCGTCGCACAGATCAATCGTCTGGAAGCCGCCGGCGTCGATATCGTCCGCGTTTCGGTACCGGACATGGACGCCGCCGAGGCGTTCGGCAAGATCAAGCAACTGGTCAAGGTGCCGTTGGTTGCCGACATCCATTTCGACTACAAGATCGCTCTGCGCGTGGCCGAACTGGGTGTGGACTGCCTGCGCATCAACCCGGGCAACATCGGTCGCGAAGACCGTGTGCGTGCGGTGGTCGATGCCGCCCGTGACCGCGGGATCCCGATCCGCATCGGCGTCAACGCCGGTTCCCTGGAAAAAGACCTGCAAAAGAAATACGGCGAGCCGACGCCAGCTGCGCTGGTCGAGTCCGCCCTGTGTCACGTCGAACACCTCGAACGCCTGAATTTCCAGGACTTCAAGGTCAGTGTGAAGGCTTCCGACGTGTTCATGGCCGTTGAAGCCTACCGCCTGCTGGCCAAGGAAATCGTCCAGCCGCTGCACCTGGGCATCACCGAAGCCGGTGGATTGCGCTCCGGTACAGTGAAATCCGCCGTGGGCCTAGGTATGCTGCTCGCCGAGGGGATTGGCGATACTATCCGCATCTCGCTGGCGGCCGACCCGGTCGAGGAAGTGAAGGTCGGTTACGACATTCTCAAGTCTTTGCATCTGCGTTCCCGTGGCATCAACTTCATCGCCTGCCCGAGCTGCTCGCGGCAGAACTTCGATGTGGTCAAGACCATGAACGAGCTGGAAGGGCGCCTTGAAGACCTGCTGGTGCCGCTGGATGTCGCGGTGATCGGTTGCGTGGTCAACGGCCCCGGCGAAGCCAAGGAAGCCCATATCGGCTTGACCGGCGGCACGCCAAACCTGATTTACATCGACGGCAAGCCGTCGCAGAAACTGACGAATGACAATCTGGTGGACGAGCTGGAAAAGCTGATCCGCGAGAAAGCGGCCGAGAAGGTCGAAGCTGACGCAGCGGTTATCGCGCGCGGCTGATCGAACGAATTAAGGAATTTCTGTGAGCAAGTCTCTGCAAGCCATTCGTGGCATGAACGACATCCTGCCGGAACAGACGCCGGTATGGCGCTATTTCGAAGGCACCGTTTCGCGTCTGCTGGATAACTACGGTTACAAGCAGATCCGCATGCCGATCGTCGAGTTCACCGAGCTGTTCAAGCGCTCGATCGGTGAAGTGACCGACATCGTCGAAAAAGAGATGTACACCTTCGAAGACCGCAACGGCGACTCGCTGACCCTGCGTCCGGAAGGCACGGCCGCGTGCGTGCGTGCGGTGCTCGAGCACGGCATCACCGGCGGTGGCCAGGTGCAGAAACTCTGGTACATCGGCCCGATGTTCCGTCACGAGCGTCCGCAGAAAGGCCGTTATCGCCAGTTCCACCAGATCGGTCTGGAGGTGTTCAACCTCGACGGTCCGGACATCGACGCCGAGCTGATCATCATGACCTGGCGCCTGTGGGGCGAGTTGGGCATCCGCGATGCGGTCAAGCTCGAGCTCAACAGCCTCGGCACCAGCGAGTCCCGCGGCCGTTATCGTGAAGCGCTGGTCGAGTATCTCTCGGCGCACCACGACAAACTGGACGAAGACAGCCAGCGTCGCCTGAAGACCAACCCGCTGCGGGTGCTCGACACCAAAAATGCCGACACCCAGGCCGTGCTGGTCGATGCGCCGAAAATGGCCGACTACCTGGATGACGAATCCCGTGCCCACTTCGAAGGCCTGAAGGCCCGTCTGGATGCCGTCGGCATTCCTTACGTGCTCAACCCGAAGCTGGTGCGTGGTTTGGATTACTACAGCAAAACCGTATACGAATGGGTCACCGACAAGCTCGGCGCCCAGGGCACCGTCTGCGCGGGTGGGCGCTATGACGGTCTGGTCGAGCAGATGGGCGGCAAGCCGACCCCGGGCGTCGGTTTCGCCATGGGCATCGAGCGTCTGGTGCTGCTGCTGGAAACCCTGGAGCAGATCCCGGAAGAAATCTCCCGTCAGGTTGACGTCTATCTCTGCGCCTTCGGCGAAGAAGCGGAGCTGGCCGGTCTGGCCCTGGCCGAGCGGGTACGCGACCAACTGCCCAACCTGCGCCTGCAAGTCAATGCCGGCGCCGGCAGCTTCAAGAGCCAGTTCAAGAAAGCCGACAAGAGCGGTGCGCTGTACGCACTGATCCTCGGTGACGACGAAATGGCCCAGCAAGTGGTAGGTTTCAAACCCCTGCGTGGCCAGGGCGAACAACAAAGCATTGCCTGGGATGCGCTCGCTGCACACCTGGCCACCTGCGTCGTGCAGGGTTGAAGCTGTCCAAACAGCCGATTTAGCGATTAAGGAGTATTGGGGTGTCGAGTACCGAAGACGAACAGTTGGCGGATTTGAAGGACTGGTGGACACGCAACGGCAAACCTCTGGTCACCGGCGGCCTGTTGGCGCTGGTCATCGTGTTCGGCTGGCAGGCTTATCACAAGTATCAGAGCAACCAGTCGCAAGGCGCCTCGGTGCTCTATCAGCAATTGCTGGAAACCACGCTGACCCCGGATGGCAAGCCTGACGCCGCGCGTGTTGCGGATCTGGCCGGCAAGCTCAACAGCGAATTCGGCGGTTCTGCCTACGCGCAGTACGGCAGCCTGTTCGTGGCCAAGGTAGCTGTCGACAGCGGCAAGCTGGACGACGCGGCGACCGAACTCAAGGCCATCGTTGCCAAACCGGCCAACCCGGCGCTGGGCGAAATCGCCCGTCAGCGTCTGGCGCAGGTACTGGGCGCACAGAACAAGGCCGACGAAGCCCTGAAACTGCTCGAAGGCGATGCCGACAAGTCGTTCCTGGCCACTCGCGAAGAACTCAAGGGCGACCTGCTGGTACAGCTGGGCCGTACCGACGAAGCGAACGCGGCGTATCAAAAAGCCAAGGCGGCACTGTCGGATGAAGCGGCGGTCGGTGGCCTTCAAATCAAGCTGGACGACCTGGCCAAAGGGGATGCGTGACGTGATCCGTTGGAAGCATGCAGCATTGCTGGCTCTGGCCATTCTGGCCGCGGGTTGCAGCAGCAACAGCAAAAAAGAACTGCCACCGGCCGAGCTGACCGACTTCAAAGAAGAAGTGGTCCTGCACAAGCAGTGGAGCCGCTCGATCGGTGACGGTCAGGGCGAAACGTACAACATGCTGGTGCCGGCGATCGACGGTGACACCATCTACGCGGCCGACGTGACCGGTATCGTGATGGGCCTGGATCGCAGCAACGGCGACGTGAAATGGAAGAAAGACCTTGAACTGCCTGTGTCCGGCGCCGTTGGCGTGGGTTACGGTCTGGTCATGGTCGGCACCCTGCGCGGTGAAGTCGTTGCCCTCGACGCCATCAACGGCGAAGAGAAGTGGCGCTCGCGCGTCAACAGCGAAGTTCTCGCGCCACCGGCCAACAACGGTGACGTGGTAGTGGTACAGACCCAGGACGATCGTCTGATCGGCCTGGACGCGTCCACCGGCAACCAGCGTTGGGTGTATGACAGCACGCCGGCCGTACTGACCCTGCGCGGCACCAGTGCACCGATCGTCACCAACCGCCTCGCGGTGGCTGGCCTGTCGACCGGTAAAGTGGTCGCGCTCGACATTTCCAACGGCGTGCCGGTCTGGGAACAGCGGATCGCGATTCCACAAGGTCGTTCGGAGCTGGAGCGCGTGGTCGACATCGACGGCGGTCTGCTGCTGTCCGGCGGTACCCTGTACGTTGCCAGCTATCAGGGTCGCGTTGCGGCACTGGATCTGGAAAGCGGCCGTCAGCTCTGGCAGCGCGACGCGTCGAGCTACGCCGGCGTTGCCCAGGGTTTCGGCAACGTCTACGTGAGCCTGTCGTCGGGTACCGTTGAAGGCGTCGACGAGCGTTCCACCACAGCACTGTGGAGCAACGACTCGCTGGCCCGTCGTCAACTGTCGGCGCCGGAAGTCTTCTCCAGCTACGTTGCAGTCGGTGACCTGGAAGGTTACCTGCACCTGCTGAGTCAGGTGGACGGTCGTTTCGTCGGCCGCGAGCGCATCGACAGCGACGGCCTGCGTGCCCGTCCGCTGGTGGTGGGTGACACGATTTACGTGTATGGCAACAGCGGCAAACTGGAAGCCCTGACCATCAAGTAACAACTATGCTTGGGGTTAACTCCCCAGGCGGCCTTGCTTCTGCAGGGTTTGCAGCACCCACGGGTGTTGCCCCGAGCACCAGCCGCTGCCTCGCAGCGGCTTTTGTATTTTCTGAAATAACGAAGTGGAGAGCCGCATGGTTCCCGTAATCGCCCTGGTGGGCCGACCGAACGTCGGCAAGTCCACCTTGTTCAACCGCCTGACCAGGACTCGCGACGCCATCGTCGGCGACTTGTCCGGTCTGACCCGTGATCGCCAGTACGGTGAGGCCAAGTGGCAAGGGCGTTCCTACATTCTGATCGACACCGGCGGTATCTCCGGTGACGAGCATGGTATGGACGAAAAAATGGCCGAGCAGTCGCTGCTGGCCATCGAAGAAGCGGATGTCGTTCTGTTCCTGGTAGATGCCAAGGCCGGTTTCACCGCCGCTGACCAGATGATCGCCGAACACTTGCGCAAACGTAACAAGCGTTCCCACGTGGTCGCCAACAAGGTCGACAACATCGACCCGGAAATGGCCCGCGCCGAATTCGCCCCGCTGGGCATGGGCCACGCGATCCCGATCGCCGGCGCCCACGGTCGCGGCATCACGCAATTGCTGGAAGCCGCCCTGAGCGACTTCCCGCGCGATGATGACGAGCCGGCCGAAGGTGAAGAGGAAGAAGTGGTCGCCGAAGGCGAGGAAGCCAAGCGCATTCCTGGCCCGAGCGAAAAAGACGGGATCAAGATCGCCATCATCGGCCGGCCGAACGTCGGCAAGTCGACCCTGGTCAACCGCATGCTCGGTGAAGACCGGGTAATCGTCTACGACCAGCCCGGCACCACCCGCGACAGTATCTACATCCCGTTCGAGCGTAACGACGAGAAGTACACGCTGATCGACACCGCCGGTGTACGCAAGCGCGGCAAGATCCACGAAGAAGTCGAAAAATTCTCCGTGGTCAAAACCCTGCAGGCGATCAAAGACGCCAACGTGGTGATCTTCGTGATGGACGCCCGCGAAGGCGTGGTCGATCACGACCTCAACCTGCTGGGCTTCGCTCTTGAAGCAGGTCGTGCGCTAGTGATCGCGATCAACAAATGGGACGGCATGACGCCAAGCGAGCGCGACTTCGTGAAGGTCGAGCTGCAGCGTCGGTTGTTCTTCGTTGACTTCGCCGACATCCACTTCATCTCGGCACTGCACGGTACTGGCGTGGGCAACCTTTACGCCTCGGTGCAGAACTCGTTCAAGTCCGCGGTCACCCGCTGGCCGACCAGCCGCCTGACGCAGATTCTCGAAGACGCGGTCAGCGAGCACCAGCCGCCGATGGTCAACAGCCGCCGGATCAAGCTGCGTTACGCTCACCTGGGTGGTGCGAACCCGCCGATCATCGTGATCCACGGCAACCAGATCGAGAAAGTGCCGAAGTCGTACGTGCGCTATCTGGAAAACACTTACCGCCGTGTACTCAAACTGGTCGGTACGCCGATCCGTATCGAGTTCAAGGGCGGCGAGAACCCGTACGAAGGCAACAAGAACACGCTGACCGACCGCCAGGTCAACAAGAAGCGTCGTTTGATGTCGCACAACAAGAAAGCCAGCAAGAAGCGCCGCGACAAGAAGTAAAAAGAGCAGCTGCGGGTTTCGAGCTGCAAGCTTCAAGTTAAAGCGTGGAAGTAAAGAAGGGCTCTGTTCAGAGCCCTTTTTTGTGGGCGATGGATTGATGCTTGAAACTTGTCGCTTGCAGCTTGAAACTTGCAGCTCACCTGCAAGGGGCTCCCGATGATCACCAGTAAGCTGCCGAATGTCGGCATCACTATTTTCACGCAGATGTCTCAGCTCGCGGCGCAGACCGGAGCGATCAACCTTTCCCAGGGTTTTCCCGATTTCGACGGCCCGCAGGCACTGCGCGACGCGGTCGGTCGACACATCGCCAGCGGCCACAACCAGTATTCGCCCATGACCGGCCTGCCGGCGCTGCGCCAGCAGATTGCGGCGAAAATCGCCCGCAGTTATGGCGCGAACGTCGATGCCGATACCGAAGTAACCGTGACCCCCGGCGCGACCCAGGCGATCTTCTGCGCCATCCAGGCGGTTATCCACAGCGGCGACGAAGTCATCGTGTTCGACCCGGCCTACGACAGCTATGAGCCCGCAGTAGAACTGGCCGGCGGACGCTGCGTGCATGTGCAACTTGGGCTGAAGGATTTCTCCATCGACTTCGACAAACTCAGCGCAGCCCTGAGCCCGCGAACGCGGATGATCATCCTTAACACCCCGCACAACCCGAGCGGTGCCTTGATCAGTCGCGCCGAGCTGGATCAGTTGGCGGCGTTGATCCGAGATCGCGACATCTACGTGATCAGCGACGAAGTCTATGAACACCTGGTGTTTGACGGCGTGCCGCACGTCAGCGTGCTGGCCCATGAAGAGCTGTATCAGCGCGCCTTCGTGGTCAGCTCGTTCGGCAAGACCTATCACGTCACCGGCTGGAAAACCGGTTACGTCGTGGCGCCGCCGGCCCTGACGGCGGAGCTGCGCAAGGTGCACCAGTACGTCAGCTTCTGTGGCGTGACACCGTTGCAGTACGCCCTGGCCGATTACATGGCCGAGCATCCGGAACACGTCGAAGAGCTGCCGGGCTTCTATCAGGCCAAGCGCGATCTGTTCTGTGATCTGCTGGCGCCGTCGCGATTCAGTTTCACTCGGGTCACCGGCACCTATTTCCAGTTGGTCGATTACTCGCAGATTCGCCCTGACCTGAACGATGTCGAGATGGCGATGTGGATGACTCGCGAGCACGGCGTGGCGAGTATTCCGGTGTCGGTGTTCTACCAGAGTCCACCCGAAGGCCAGCGCCTGGTGCGCCTGTGCTTTGCCAAACGTGAGGAGACGCTGCGGGAAGCGGCGGCCAAACTATGCGTGATCTGAGTGCGTTGCCCGATCTGAACCTGGCGCTGATCCAGACCAGCCTGGCCTGGCATGATCGTCAGGCCAATCTCGAGCATTTCGATGTGTTGCTGGAGCAGGCGCGCGGTGCGGATCTGATCATCCTGCCGGAAATGTTCACTACCGGATTCTCCATGGCGTCCGAAACCCTGGCCGAAGCCGAAAACGGTCCGACCAGCAAATGGCTGCGGGCCCAGGCAGCGAAGCTGAACGCAGTCGTCACGGGCAGCGTGATCATCCAGGCTGCCGACGGCAGTCATCGCAACCGCTTGCTGTGGGCGCGGCCGGACGGCGAAGTGCTGCATTACGACAAGCGTCACCTGTTCCGCATGGCCGGCGAGCACAATCACTACACCCCCGGCGAGCGCCAGGTGCAGTTCGAGCTCAAGGGCTGGCGGGTGCGTCCGCTGATTTGCTACGACTTGCGCTTCCCGGTGTGGAGTCGCGACGCTCAGGACACTGACCTGCTGCTGTACACCGCCAACTGGCCGGGCGCACGGCGTCAGCACTGGAACCGGTTGCTGCCGGCCCGGGCCATCGAAAACCTGTGCTATGTGGCGGCGGTCAACCGGGTGGGTACCGATGGCAAGGGTTTCGCGTATACCGGCGACAGTCAGGTGCTGGACTTCCAGGGCGAGACGTTGCTGGCGGCGGGAGAGGCTGACGGGGTGTTCAAGGTGGTTCTGGAAGCGGCTTCGCTGGCGGCTTACCGCGAGCGGTTCCCGGCGAATCTGGACGCGGACACCTTCGAGTTCACCTGATAGCCCAGATCACCTAGATCGTTCCCACGTCGAGGCGTTGAACCGTCCGCGTGGGAATGCCTCAAGGGACGCTCCGCGTCCCAGTGACGCAGAGCGTCACGAGCTGCATTCCCACGCAGAGCGTGGGAACGATCAGATAGAAAATAAAAAGGCCCCGGAGTTCGCACTCAGGGGCCTTTTGCATTGCAGCGGTCAGTTACGCCGCTTTCGCTTCCGGCTGGCTCAGCGAGCGGTTCAGCGCACTGAACAGGGCCTTGAAGCTGGCGGTGGTGATGTTTTCATCGATGCCCACGCCGTGCACCGCACGTTCGCCGTTCACACGCAATTCGATGTAGGCCGCCGCCTTGGCGTTGGTGCCCGCGCCGATGGCGTGTTCGTTGTAGTCCATGATCTCCACCGGAATCGGCAGACCGGCCACCAGCGCTTCCAGCGCGCCGTTGCCCTTGCCGCGCCAGTGCAGATTGGTTTCGCCCTGACCCTTGCTCGCCACTTCCACTTCGACGGCGCTGTTGCCGTTTTCTTCCTGCAGGCGATGGCTGACCAGCGCGTACGGGGTGTTGGCTTGCAGGTATTCGCTGTGCAGCAGCGCGTGGATTTGCTGCGCGGTCATCTCCAGGCCCAGGCGATCGGTTTCACGCTGCACGACCTGGCTGAATTCGATCTGCATGCGACGTGGCAGGCTGATGCCGTATTCCTGCTCCAGCAAGTAGGCGATGCCGCCCTTGCCCGACTGACTGTTGACGCGGATCACCGCCTCATAGCTGCGGCCGATGTCGGCCGGGTCGATCGGCAGGTATGGTACTTCCCACAGTGCGTCGGATTTCTGCTGGGCGAAGCCCTTGCGGATCGCGTCCTGGTGGGAGCCGGAGAACGCGGTGTGCACCAGGTCGCCGACGTATGGGTGGCGCGGGTGAACCTGGATCTGGTTGCACTCTTCGACCACCTTGCGCACGCCGTCGATGTCCGAGAAGTCCAGTTGCGGGTCGAGGCCCTGGGTGTACATGTTCAGTGCCACGGTCACGAGGTCGACGTTGCCGGTACGCTCGCCGTTGCCGAACAGACAGCCTTCGACGCGGTCGGCGCCGGCCATCAGGCCCAGCTCGGTGGCGGCCACGCCGGTGCCACGGTCGTTGTGGGTGTGCAGGCTGATGATCACGCTGTCACGACGGTTGATGTTGCGGTGGAACCACTCGATCTGGTCGGCGTAGACGTTCGGCGTCGCGCATTCAACGGTGGCCGGCAGGTTGAGGATGATCTTGTGCTCAGGCGTCGGGTTCCAGACCTCGATCACCGCGTCACAGACTTCCTTGGCGAATTCCAGCTCGGTGGCGCTGAAGGTTTCCGGCGAGTACTCGAAGGTCCACTCGGTGTCCGGCTGCATGGCGGCGTATTTGACGAACAGCTTGGCAGCGTTGACGGCGATGGCCTTGATCCCGTCCTTGTCCTGATTGAAGACGATGCGACGGAAAGAAGGGGAGGTGGCGTTGTACAGGTGAACGATTGCCTTCTTCGCCCCGCGCAGGGATTCGAAGGTGCGCTCGATCAGGTCTTCACGGCCCTGGGTCAGCACCTGGATGGTGGTGTCGTCCGGGATGTGGCCGTCTTCGATCAAGGTGCGCACGAAGTCGAAGTCGGTTTGCGAAGCGGCCGGGAACGACGCCTCGATTTCCTTCACACCCACCTGCACCAGGGTTTTCCAGAAGCGCAGCTTTTTCACCGCGTCCATTGGTTCGATCAGCGACTGGTTGCCGTCACGCAGGTCGGAGCTGCACCAGATCGGCGCGGCATCGATGGTTTTCGACGGCCAGGTGCGATCCGGCAGGTTGATCACTGGAAACGCGCGGTATTTCGAAGACGGGTCTTTGAGCATGCTCATCGGGAAATTCCTTATTGTCTGGGCCGAAAAGAGGCGGCCTGCCGGTGGAACGAACGTTCTTGGAAAAGCGTGGGACGAGGCGCAGCGATTCAGCCCGGCAGTCGTGCGCTGACGAGGCACAGGCTGCGGTGCTGGCGAAGCTGAATGAGGGTGTGAGAGGTTTTCATGCCCTCAACCCTAACCGCGAGGGATGAGGATGGCAAGCAGTCGGAAAAAATTGAGAGGAATACCCGGAAAGTGGTTTTTTCCGAGATTTTATTCTCTGAATCAAAGTGAATGTTTGCAGAGATTGCGCAGTCCGTTCGTCGTGCGCAATCCCTGTGGGAGCGACCTTGCTCGCGATGGGGCCAGTCGCTTCACCCACAAATCAAGGCTGGAATGCCCCAATGAAAATCGCCGGATCGACCCGCGCATCGTTCAGGCTGACGTTCCAGTGCATGTGCGGCCCGGTCGCCCGACCTGTAGCGCCAACCTTGCCCACCACCGCACCGCGCGCCAGTTGCTGGCCGTTCTGCACATCAATCTTCGACATATGGCAGAACATGCTGATGAAGCCCTGGCCGTGGTCGACGAACACTGTGTTGCCATTGAAGAAGTAGTTGCCGATCAGAATTACCTTGCCCGCTGCCGGGGTCTTGATCGGCGTGCCGGCCGGCACTGCGAAGTCGAGGCCTGCGTGCGGATTGCGCTCTTCACCGTTGAAGAAACGGCGCACGCCGAACTTGCTCGACAGCGGTCCGTTGACCGGTTTGTCCAGCAGCAGGTTGCTCGGTGTGTTCGGGCTGAAACTGCGATAGGCCTTGATCTGCTCGGCCAGTTCGCCCTCGATCCGCTTGAGGTTGGCCGGGTTCGGATTGACCTGCTGGGTGTTCTTCAGGGTGATGTGCTGTTCCGGGTATTTCTTGTTGCCGACATTGAAGTTGAGATTACGGCCGCCACTGCTGATCTGCTGAACGCCGGGTTTGACGGTCAACGGAACGCCGACAATCGCCAGCCAGTTGTTCTGTTCCTTGACCACCAGCACCGGTTTGCCCTGATACGTGGCTTTCGGCGCTTGCGCAGCGGTCCCCAGATCGACGACAGCCACGCCGCCCGGCACCGGTTTGTTCAGCAGGCGGGTGATGTAACTGTCGGCGTGGGCGTTGAAGGTCAGGCAGAGCAACAGCAGCGGAGCGAGAAAACGCGGCATGGATCAGTCCAGTAAAGAAAGGGTGACGGGCGTCAGGTGATTGTCCTCGACGCGCACTTGCAGTTCGCCTTCGCCCAGTCTGGCCTTGAGGCGCTGGCCGGTGTGGGTCTGCGCGGCGTTACGAATCGCGTTGCCGCGTTCATCCAGCAGAATGCTGTAGCCACGACCGAGGGTCGCCAGCGGGCTGACCACGTGCAGGGTCTGCATCTGGCTTTGCAACTGTAGGCGACGACGTTTCAGGCCTTCGTTCATGGCGCGTGGCAGACGTTCGGCGAGGCTGTCGAGACGTTGGCGCAACAGGGCCAGCTGGCGTCCCGGATGCTGCCCGGCGAGGCGGGTTTCCAGACGGATCAGGCGTTCACGACGGGTATTGAGCTGGTGCTCGAACGCCCGACGCATGCGCATGTCCAGATCGTCCAGACGCTGTGCCTGCTGGCGCAGACGCTCGCCGGGATGGCGCAAGCGGCGGGTCATGCCTTCAAGGCGCAGGCGATCGCGCATCAGGCGGTCACGCATGCGCATCACCAACCGGCGATGAAGGCTTTCGACCTGACGGATCAGGTGGCTGGAGTCCGGGGCAAGCAGTTCAGCAGCAGCGGACGGTGTCGGTGCGCGCACGTCCGCCACGAAGTCGCTGATCGACACGTCGGTTTCATGGCCGACTGCGCTGACGATCGGCGTAACACAGGCATCGACCGCCCGGGCGACGGCCTCTTCGTTGAAGCACCAGAGATCCTCCAGCGAGCCGCCGCCACGGGCCAGGATCAGCGCGTCGAAGCCACGGGCATCCGCCAGTTTCAGGGCGCGGACGATCTGTGCGGTGGCTTCTCGGCCCTGAACGGCGGTCGGAATCAACGTCAGTTGCACCTGCGGCGCGCGGCGGCGGAACACGCTGATGATGTCGCGTATCACGGCGCCGGTCGGCGAACTGATGATGCCGATGCGCTGCGGGTGTGCCGGCAGCGGCACTTTGCGCTCGGCACTGAACAGGCCTTCGGCGCTGAGCTTTTCCTTCAAGGCATCGAAGGCCAGGCGCAGCGCACCGTCACCGGCAGGCTCCACGGTGTCGAGGATCAACTGATAGTCGCCACGCCCTTCGAACAGCGAGACCTTGCCACGCACCTTGACTGCCAGGCCGTCCTTCAGCGCCTGACGCACCCGCGCAGCGTTCTGGCGAAACAGTGCGCAACGCACCTGCGCGCCGCTGTCCTTGAGCGTGAAATACACGTGGCCTGACGCCGGGCGGGCGAGATTGGAGATTTCGCCTTCGACCCAGATGTTGCTGAACACGTCTTCGAGCAACACCCGCGCGCGGCCGTTGAGCTGGCTGACGGTCAGGACTTCGCGGTCGAGGCCGAGTCTTGCAAAGGGATCTTTAATCATGGGGCGCAGTTTAAAGGCATTCGCCGGTGAATGTCTGGAGGAAGTGTTGCACCAGAGGTGTGGGATTTTGCCGAGATGCGAGGGCGACGGTGCTCTGGCAATCGCCGGTCAGCGGCAGAAATCTCACGCCGGCGGGCGCGATGTCCTGCATTGAATCCGGCAGCAGAGCGATGCCGAATCCGGCCTGGATCAACTGCAATTGCGTGGTCTTGCGCGACATCACTCTAGCAGCCCGGGGGAAGAAACCGTGACGCATGCACAGGTCGGCGCACAAATAACTCAGCCCGCCGCGCTGCGGATGCGGGATGGAGATGAATGCTTCGTCCTTCAATTGCGCCAGATCGACTGCCTCCGTCGACGCCAGTCGATGATCCGCCGGCACAGCAAGCAGCAGACGTTCGGTGTAGAGCGGCACAATCTGAACACCCTCGCGCTGGCGCAGCACCGGCAGACGCAGCAGGCCGATATCGAGCCGGCCCTCGGCCAGTTCTTCAAGTTGCGCCTCCGAGGAGAGCGTGCCGATGTCCAGCGAAACGCCGGGTTGTTGCTCCAGGTACGCGCTCATGTCGCGCAACAATTGGCCGCTGATCGGCACGGTGCTGGAGTGACAAAGGCGCAAGGTGCCGCGCTGCCCTTGGCCGATTTCCGTGGCCAGGGTGCTGGCCTTGTTCAGTTCATTGAGCAGATTTTTCGCCCGGGGCAGGAACGCTTCGCCAGCGGCGGTGAGGCGGGGCTGGCGCGCGGTGCGTTCGAACAGCGGCGTTTGCAGGCGGGTTTCCATGTCCTTGATCTGCCGGCTCAGCGCCGACTGAGCAATGAACAGCCGTTCGGCTGCCGCGCTGAAGCTGCCGCTCTCGGCGATTTCCACGAAGTAGCGCAATTGACGGGTTGAAAGCACGAGGCATGCCTTTTCGAGATGGCTTGGCAGTTCCGAAGATATTAGTCGCAAACCTCGGCGCTGGCTAAAGTCATCGCAGGCTTATAAAGGAAGCGAACGGATGAGTGTGGCGGGGATGTTGAGCGAATGGTCGTGGGGCGCCCAGGGCTGGGTGGTGATCGGATTGGCCATCGCGTTGGCCTACATCGTGTTCGGGATTGCCGGTTTCGGTACGGCGCTGGTAGCGGGGCCGATTCTGATTCTGTTCATGCCGCTGTCGAAAATCGTGCCGTTGCTGGTGCTGCTGGATTTCGTCGCGGCGTTCGGCAATTTGCTGCCGTCGCGGCGGGATGTGGCGAAACCGGAGTTGCTGCGGCTGCTGCCGTGCATGGCGCTGGGGTGCACGCTGGGGGTGATTTTTCTGCTTAACCTCAAGTCTGATCTTTTGCTGCTATTGATGGGGCTGTTCATCAGTGCCTATGCGATCTACAGCTTGTGGATCAAGGCGCGGCCGGCGCAGTTGTCCGCCGGGTGGGCGTTGCCGATGGGTACGGTGGGCGGGCTGTTCGGAGCGTTGTTCGGCAGTGGCGGCTTTCTGTATGCGATCTACCTCAACAGCCGACTGCCCAAGGACGCGGCGCGGGCGACGCAAAGTGCGCTGATCAGTTGCAGCACGGTGGTGCGTTTGAGCCTGTTTGCCATCGCCGGGGTGTATGCCGAGCTACCCTTGTTGATGCTGGCGCTGTGCCTGTTGCCGGCCATGGCGCTGGGCTTGTGGGTCGGACGGCGCTTGACCATGCGCCTGTCCCGCGAGGCCTTCGTGCGGCTGGTGACCTGGCTGGTGCTGGCGAGCGGGATTGCGCTGATCGGCCGCTATTTAAGCACTTGACCGGATTTTGTCAGGGATTAAGCTGCCGGCCGCGTTCGTCGCAGAACATCCTTTGACGCAGCAGGCTTGCACCATGAATTCCCAAAGCATCATCGTCCCGAAAATCTCCAACCTGCCGGTGCACGAACCCCGGGCCCGGGCGATCCTGCGCTGGCTGGTGCGCAAGAACATCGTCAAGGAAGAGCTGAGCACCTGTGGACGCACCGGCAATCGCATGGCCTACGCCATCGCCGATGGCGCCCGCGCGGTGGTGTTGCATCCCGAGGCGCTGCCGTTTGGTGAGCCAATCAATGGTCTGGAAGTCATCACCAAGCGCTGCATCTACACCCCGGCCAAGGGTTTTCTCGAAGAAGCCGGGTGCGCCGAATGCCGTCAGGAGATCGGCGAAGCGTTGTTCGAAAGCCTGGAAGACTGGATGCCGGGCCGCACCGACAACTTCACCTGCCCTGAATGCGGGCATGAGGACGACATCAACGGTTTTCTGTATTTGCAGGAGTGCGGGTTTTCCAATCTCGGTTTCATCTTCAACAACTGGCTGGAGGCGGGTTTCAAGCAGAGTTTCATCGACGAATTCGCCGACTGGCTGGATCAACCGGTGAGCTGGGTCAAGGTCGAGTTGTAAGGGGCGTTTTTCCCGTACATCAGCAACATTGATATAAGACAAGTTTTACATTGAGCCCGGTAGGGTGTCTGAGTATAATGGCGCGCTTCCATTTTCCCGCTCGGGAGCCCCCGCGATGCTGCGTATCAGCCAAGAAGCTCTGACCTTCGACGACATTCTCCTAGTGCCCGGTTATTCCGAGGTGCTTCCTAACGAAGTCAGTCTGAAGACCCGCCTTACCCGTGGCATCGAGCTGAACATTCCTCTGGTTTCTGCCGCCATGGACACCGTCACCGAAGCCCGTCTGGCAATCGCCATGGCTCAGGAAGGTGGCATCGGCATTATCCACAAGAATATGACCATCGAGCAGCAAGCTGCCGAAGTTCGCAAGGTCAAGAAGTTCGAAGCCGGTGTGGTCAAGGATCCAATCACCATCGAGGCTGACGCCACGGTTCGTGATCTGTTCGAACTGACCCGCATGCACAACATTTCCGGCGTTCCGGTGCTGCACGATGGCGACCTGGTCGGCATCGTCACTTCCCGTGACGTACGTTTCGAAACCCGTCTGGATGCCACCGTTCGTGAAGTGATGACGCCGAAAGAGCGTCTGGTCACTGTTCGCGAAGGCGCCGACAAGAACGAAGTCCGCGAGCTGCTGCACAAGCACCGCCTGGAAAAAGTCCTGATCGTCGACGACAAGTTTGCCCTCAAAGGCATGATGACCGTCAAAGACATCGAAAAAGCCAAGGCCTACCCGCTGGCCAGCAAGGACGACCAGGGTCGTCTGCGCGTTGGCGCTGCGGTCGGTACCGGTAAAGACACCGGTGACCGCGTTGCAGCCCTGGTCAATGCCGGTGTGGACGTGGTGGTTGTCGACACCGCTCACGGTCACTCCAAAGGCGTGATCGACCGCGTTCGCTGGGTCAAAGAGAATTTCCCTGAAGTGCAGGTGATCGGCGGCAACATCGCCACCGGCGCAGCCGCCAAGGCTCTGGCCGAAGCTGGCGCCGACGCGGTCAAGGTCGGTATCGGCCCTGGCTCGATCTGCACCACCCGTATCGTCGCCGGTGTCGGCGTTCCGCAAATCAGTGCCATCGCCAACGTTGCCGCTGCCCTTGAAGGCACCGGCGTTCCGTTGATCGCCGACGGCGGCATCCGTTTCTCCGGTGACCTGTCCAAGGCCATCGTTGCCGGTGCGTCCTGCGTGATGATGGGCTCGATGTTCGCCGGTACCGAAGAAGCGCCGGGTGAGATCGAACTGTTCCAGGGCCGTTCCTACAAGGCTTATCGCGGCATGGGTTCGCTGGGCGCCATGTCCCAGGCTCAAGGTTCTTCCGACCGTTACTTCCAGGACTCCTCGGCAGGCGCCGAGAAACTCGTTCCGGAAGGCATCGAAGGCCGTGTTCCTTACAAGGGCACCCTGAGCGCGATCATCCACCAGTTGATGGGCGGTCTGCGTTCTTCGATGGGTTACACCGGCAGCGCCAACATCGAAGAAATGCGCACCAAGCCTGAGTTCGTGCGGATCACCGGTGCCGGCATGGCCGAGTCCCACGTTCACGACGTGCAGATCACCAAGGAAGCGCCAAACTACCGCGTAGGTTGAGGCTTCAAGCAAAACGTTAAATGACCGGGGCTGTTTTATTCAGCCCCGAGTTGTTTCTGAATCAAGACTGTTTCTGAATTACTTAGACGAGACTGAATCATGGCCCTCGACATTCACGCTCACCGCATCCTGATCCTCGACTTCGGTTCGCAATACACCCAACTGATCGCCCGCCGCGTGCGCGAGATCGGTGTGTACTGCGAACTGCACCCGTTCGACATGGACGAAGATGCGATCCGCGAATTTGCGCCAAAAGGCGTGATCCTCGCCGGCGGTCCCGAGTCCGTGCACGAAGCCAACAGCCCGCGCTGCCCGCAAGCGGTGTTCGATCTGGGCGTACCGGTCTTCGGTATCTGCTACGGCATGCAGACCATGGCCGAACAACTGGGCGGCAAGGTTGAAGGCTCCGAGCTGCGTGAGTTCGGTTACGCCCGCGTTGACGTGGTCGGCAAGAGCCGCCTGCTCGACGGCATCGAAGACCATATCGACGCTGACGGCCTGTTCGGCCTCGACGTGTGGATGAGCCACGGTGACAAGGTCACCAGGATGCCGAGCGATTTCCACATCCTGGCCAGCACCCCGAGCTGCCCGATCGCCGGCATGTTCAACGACGAGCGCGCCTACTATGGCGTGCAGTTCCACCCGGAAGTGACCCACACCAAGCAGGGCGGTCGCATCCTGTCGCGTTTCGTTCTCGACATCTGCGGCTGTGAAGCCCTGTGGACCCCGTCGAAGATCGCCGAAGACGCCATCGCCAACATCCGCGCACAGGTCGGTACCGACAACGTGCTGCTGGGTCTGTCCGGCGGTGTGGATTCCTCGGTGGTTGCGGCGCTGCTGCACAAGGCCATCGGTGATCAACTGACCTGCGTCTTCGTCGACAACGGCCTGCTGCGTCTGCACGAAGGCGAGCAAGTGATGGCCATGTTCGCCGAGAACATGGGCGTCAAGGTGATCCGCGCCAACGCTGAAGACCAGTTCCTGAACAACCTGGCCGGCGAAGCCGATCCAGAGAAGAAGCGCAAGATCATCGGCCGTACCTTCATCGACGTGTTCGATGCCGAATCCTGCAAGCTGGACAACATCAAGTACCTGGCTCAGGGCACCATCTACCCGGACGTGATCGAGTCGGCTGGCGCGAAAAGCGGCAAGGCCCACGTGATCAAGTCGCACCACAACGTGGGCGGCTTGCCGGAAGAGATGAACCTGAAACTGGTCGAGCCACTGCGCGAACTGTTCAAGGACGAAGTCCGTCGTCTGGGCCTGGAACTGGGCCTGCCGTACGACATGGTCTACCGTCACCCGTTCCCGGGCCCGGGCCTGGGCGTGCGCATCCTCGGCGAAGTGAAGAAGGAATACGCCGACCTGCTGCGTCGCGCCGACCACATCTTCATCGAAGAACTGCGCAAGGCCGACTGGTACCACAAGGTCAGCCAGGCCTTCGTCGTGTTCCAGCCAGTGAAATCGGTTGGCGTGGTCGGCGATGGCCGTCGTTACGCCTGGGTCGTGGCCCTGCGTGCCGTGGAGACCATCGACTTCATGACCGCGCGTTGGGCTCACCTGCCTTACGAACTGCTGGAAACCGTCAGCGGCCGCATCATCAATGAAATCGAAGGCATTTCGCGCGTGACTTACGACGTGTCGAGCAAGCCGCCGGCGACCATTGAGTGGGAGTGATCCCGCTTAAGCCCTGAAGGCATAAACGCACCCAATACAAAAAACCGTGTGAATCAGTGATTCACACGGTTTTTTGTTTTTGATTACAAGGGTTTTGACCAGCCGGCCAGCTTCATGCCGCGTTGATCAAGTGCCTTGAGCAGCGCATGGATGCTGTCGAAACGTTTTTCATGGAGGTTGGGCCATGAGGGACGCTCGATGAAAAAGCGACCGGATTCGAACTCGATCGGAGTCAGCACCATCCGGTTCTCGCGGGATCGGTGGCAAAGGAAGGTTTGCCGAGGTTCTCGCTTCAAGGTGTAGAGCCCAGGTCGGGCCAGCAGTTTTTCCAGTTCCGGTCTCGTTTGCGCATACCAGGGCGTCTCCACCTGCAGCCGCAGGTCGCCCTTGGCCAGGCCGGCGGAGGCGCCACTGTGGTCGAGAAACGTTCTGCCCGGATCGGGCTCGATGCCGTTTGAGTGCCCTTGGGCAACATCCTCGACGCGCAAACCAATGGCACCCTCCAGTTCACTGACTCCCGCAACGCCCTCAAAGGTATTGGAATGAGAGTTCCCCATCAGCGCCACCCACCGGTGCGTGCCTCTTGTTGTCTGGTCGGCGCTTATCACTGTCCGGGCGTGGAAGTTCATCATTTTTTGCCGGATCGCCAGTTCGTAGGTCTGCATGCCGTCCAGTTTGTAACTGGCCATGCAGTCTATGGCCTGAACCCGGATGCCATGCTTGTTTGACTCCAGCACCAGATTGAGAAAGGTATAGCGTCCGGATGGATCGGTCAGATGCCCGAGGTCCTGACTGATCAAATACCACTCAAGATTCCGGGGCATTACCGATGTCCTGGCAAAGTTGTCCAGAGCCGCCTGGTGAAAGTCTGTCAGCAGATGTTCCAGATAGATGGTTTTTACACCGTGTCTGGCCAGGGTTTGCATATTGTCGATGAGAAACTGTTTGGCGCCGATCTCTGAATGGCTCTCGCCGACGACCAGTCCCGAAAACTCTTCGAATAGCCGGGCGATGATTGTGGGACCCGACGAGGCGGGGTCCAGCGGCGTAGCGACCGGGCGCTGAGGCAGGCGCAGATCCGCGTAGAAGCGTATGGCATCCTGTAGCAGTCGTTTTCTCAGGGCTTTGAAGTTCGCATAGGCCTCGGCGGATTCACTGACCGTAAACTCGTCTGACAGCAGGCGAGGTTCATGGCCGATGACCGCTTCTGTCAGGGCCTGACGGTGTTGAGGCAGGATGTCATACGGCGAAGTGACCTGCGGAGTATCCGTTACGGTGGATGACGGGAAAGGCATCCTCTGCGCGCTGCTTGCCGACACAGAAGGAATGGGCGGCTCGCCGATGGCTGGTGATTTGCCAGGTATGGCTTTGGGATCGATACGCACCCGCCTCAGACTCAGGCCTTCATCTTCAAGGGCTTCGGACAGTGCTTGAATGCTCTCGAAATGACGACCCGTGACAGAAGTCCAACGTGGTCGTGTCACGAAAATGCCACCTTCATCTCGCTGGACAGGGGTGTTCACCAGTTGGCCGTTGCCACTGCGGTGGACCAGCATCGACTGGCCGCGCTCGACCTGAACCATGAACATGCCTTTGCGTGGCAGCGCTTCATCGAGCGTGCGCGCGGTGGTTGTCGCGGCAGTGGCATGCAGTTGAAGGCGCAAGTCACTCTTTATCAGGTCGACAGGCCGTTGCAGCAAATCGAATACTTTTTTACCAGGGTCGACCGTGATTCCGCGAATCGGATCCAGAGAAACTGCCTCGACACGCAGCGATGCAGCGCCTACCAGTTCACTGAGCCCGGGAACGTTTTCGAAGGTGCTGGCGCGTTCCTGGTCCACCAGCGCGACCCAGCGATGAGAGCCCCTTGCTGTCTGATCGGCCCGGATCACGGTATCGGAAAAGTAGTTCATCATTTTCCGGCTACTGATATCGGATGTTTGCTCCATGAGCGGAAAGCGCCGGCTGGCCATGCAGTCGAGGGCCTGCACGCGGATATGATTCTTCTGTGCGCTCCTGACCAGTTCAGTGTACGTGTGGGCAGAAGCTGGATCTGTATCGAGCCGTGAATCCAGAAGTTTCAGATAATCCTCCAGCGTGGGAGACATCTTGCCGGTCTTGTGGAAGGCATCGAGATCCACCTGATGAAAATCGGTCAGCAGATGATCCATGTACAAGGTCTTGACCTTCTGTTTGCTCATGACCTTCAGGTTGTCGATCAGCACTTGCCGGGCGCCGGTGGTGTTGTCCTGGCCGATTACCAGTCCGGGCGTTTCCTTGAGCACGCGCTTGCTCATCTCGGAAAAGGACGTGCCGGACTTGAATGCAGGCAGGGGTGGACGTGGGGGCTGATTCGGGGCGGCGTAGAAGTTGATGGCGTCGTCATAAAGATTGCGGCGTGTGGATTTGAACGTCTGATACAGGCGGTCACTCCCGTTGACGCTGTCCAGCGGAAAGTCATCGACACGGGCTTCTGCCAAGGGCTGCATCGTCGTTCTGGAGGCGCCGGGGACATCATAGGGCATCGGTTCTGTCGATACTTCGGGCAGCGGATCGGCAGTGTGCCCCCAGGGCCACTCACCGAAAATTTTCATGCCGCCTCTGAGTCCGGGCCGAGCGACAGGCTCCCACTGGCGTGCTTCGTTCAGGCGCACCGGCACGTTGCGATAGAACGAGTAGGGATTGGCCGGATCGATGATGACCCACCCCCGCAACTGCCCGACATAGCGAACCTGATAAAAGCCGTCGCCCGAGGCGCGGCGCATGTAGATGTACTGTTTACCGGAGGGCGTACGAATAATTTCCTTGAATTTTGGATTGCCGGCCTCAATCCGCGAAGCCTCGGTGGGCACGGTCTTGAATGAAGCGAGGAAATCCTCGGGCTGCGCAGGTAGAACCTGTTTCGGTGCGATCTCTGCCAGTTCAGGCAGTGGCGAACGGATAGCGGCCGCTGCGGAAAGTTTTTCTTCTGTGGTAATGGACAGTCCGGTTTCAGCAATGGACTCTTGCGACGCGATGACGGTATTGGTCTCGGCGATCTCCGGCAGTCGACCACTGCCCTTGATAAAGGTGGCGTTGAACAGCGTATCGATGGCAGAGAATATCGCTCCGGTCACGGCGGCCTTTCGCGCCTGAGGCGTTTTGCCATTCACGGCCTGATCGATTTGCAGACCGACGCTGGCAATGCCGGCGCCAACGACCGCCAGCGCCACTGGCCAGCCAACGGCAGCCAATGGGCCAAACATCCGGTTGAATGCGCTGAGATAACCGATCCACAGCTTTTTGCGCAGGTCGCCATTGGAATGCATCATGAATTCCGCATCGCTGATCATCCGCGCCTGCGTTGCCGTCGACAGGAAGGAAAAAATGTCCTTGTCCAACGCTTCGCCGGTATGGGCAACCAGCGTGTGATCGTTGCTGTCCCAGGTACTGACCAGCAGATCCAGGACATGGCTGAGCCCGACGTTTTCGATATGCGGCGCGCGCCAGAGCTCCGAAACGATGCCTGCCAGAGGCCCCAGTACCCAGAGCCAGCGGCGATTGGCGACGGCACGCCAGGAGGTATCTTCCATGATGTCGTGATCGGCAACCTGGAAATGCGCCATGAAGCGTTTTCGATCCGAAGGCTTTCTGATCTGCGACAGCACCCACCAATGCAGGTCGCGAGCGTTCTGCAAGGCGTGCACGCCCCAGATTTCTCCCGGTACGTACAGGATGACGCCGCCCTTTCCATCGCTGATGCACAGGATATCGGTCGCAACGAAGCCGCCGATTTTCAGCAGACCCACGCGCAGGCCATCGGGCGGCAGTACCTCAACCTCAAGCATTTTGCGCGTGACCGGCCAGCTCACATTGCCGGCGATGGCTTTGACTGCCACCCTGAAATTGTCATCCGACAGTCGACCGCTTTCACGATCCTCCATCGCCTTGGCCAGGAAGGTGCATTTGGCCAGTGTCCGGAATGTCGTGCCGTGTTTGCTCCAGAAAGAGTCCACCTTTTGCCGGTAGCGATCAGCGAAATTGATCGCCCAGAACGCCTTTAGTACATCGCTGCTGTGCAACCGGACTTCGTTGGTTTCGTTGTAGGTGCCGGCATCCGGTCCGGCGCTATAGAAACCGGCATCGGAATCCAGCAGGTCGGCGTTGTCCTGGTCGTGCACGCTGAATCGCTGGATCACCAGTTGCGGCAAGGTCATCGATTCGCGCGGGACTTCGAACAGGTGTTCCCAGCCGGTGAAAGTTCGGGGGCTGCTCTGGGCGGCCCGGAATCGATGCCAGTAAACCTGCTCCGGCTCCAGGCCTCTGATGCCATGACGATCAAGAATGTCCCTGGCAATCGCGCAGGCCATTTCGTACATGTCGGGGCAGGCCTCGATCAGTGCCGGGACCAACGCCCTTAGCGCTTTTCGGTCGTCGGAGTTGGGCAGCGTGATGTCGTTGGTTGTGTCCACAGTCTTTCCTTGAGCGTGGTGGTTGAAAAAAACACCGCGATCATTTCAAGCCAAGGCGTGATTTGTCTGTCAGACGCCGGGACAGTTTGTTGTCGTATCAAGTCAAACGGCAGACAGGAAAATTCCGCAACGAAGTGATCCTGACCCGGGCAGGCCGGATGAGGCCTGTCCGGTGTCGGGAAAACCATCGACACAGCGTTCGATCAGTTTGGAAGGCGGCTTTGGAGCTGCAGTCCCATTTGTTTCAACGCGCTGGATAACTGTTCAAGATTGTCGAAAGGGACACGATGGATTGAGCCCCAGGTTGGCCGATCTATGTAATACCGTCCATCAGCGAACGTCTCGATCGGGGTTTGCACCAGCTCTCCATTAACGCTGCGGTGAAACAACCGATAGGTGCCTTGAAAGCGCTCAAACATATACATGCCGGCGCGATAAAGCAGTTGGTGTATTTGCAACCCGCTTCGGCTCACAGAGGGTGCTTCCATTTTCAGAAGCACATCGGCGTACAGGGGATCGGAATTTCCGCCCATCATGGTTGGCAGCGGGTATGGGCCTCGCTCGATCTCAATACCAGGGTCTGTAATCAACCGTTCGCCTTGTCCCGGATCCACCTCTTCGATTCGTACCCCGATGCCGCCCTCCAGTTCGCTGATACCGGCAAAGCCTCTGAAGGTGTTGGTGTTTTCTGCTCCGGTCAGCACCACCCATTTACCGACCACATTCAGCGACTGATCCATGAACATGATGTCGGCTGTGAGATGGTTGGTCGCGATCTGCTCTTCGGGGCGCGGGAGAGATACGGGTCTTTTATATACTGCCGCACAGTCGGTAGCCTGGACTCTGATCCCGTTCTGCCGGGCGCTTTTCACCAGCGCCAGTTCGTCAAACTGCGCTGCCGGGTCGGTGCCGAGCCGGCTTAGATACTTTTCCAGGTCTTTGGACATGACTCCGGACTGGAAGTAACTGTTCAGGTCGGCTTGGGCGAAATCGCTGAGCAAACGGCGCACGTAGAGGGTCTTGACCCCTTGGCGAGCCAGAGCGGGCATGTTCTGAATCATCAGGCGCATGCTGGTGATGCGGCCCGGGGTTTCGCCGATCACCAGGCCTGGCGCTGCTTCAAGTGCCTGGGCACTGAAGTCCGCGAAGGTCGTTGAGGCGGTGACAGCCGGTATCGCCGGGCGGGGCGGCAAGGTCGCCCAGGAAAGATTGTGGAAGAAACGTCTCGCGGAAATCAGCAGTGCTCTGGCCTTCTCGGCGAAATGGGGGGCGTATCGATCCGCTGCGATCAACGTACCGTCCGGACCGACCTGCATCTGAATATGCGTTTCGCGCAGTTGCATGGCCCAGCGTTTCAGTTCTTGCCGGCGTACGGTGTCGACGTCGTAAGGTGTTCTGACGAGGCGGATGTCGTTCGAAGCCGGGGCCGGGGCCGGGGCCGATGTTGAAGTCGAAGGCAGAGGCTCGGTGGTCAGTGGCGTCTGCGGATCGGATTGCGCGGGGAGCTGTTCCGGTTCTTCGGGTGCGGGCTCGCGTGCGTCGAGTTCCATGGCCACCTCCAGGGTGCATTGCTTGCCGAGACACTGCCCCCCGCCCTTGAGCCCCAGTTGAGTCATCCGCTCCCAGACGCCTTCACTGTTCAATCGCACCGGCAATGCATGAACCAGCTGGTTAGGTTTGACCGGGTCGACGATCGCCCAGAATCCGCCACCTTGTGAATCGTTGAAGTAGCGAACGTAATAAGCGGTGTCATTCATCACGATTGCACAGGAAGGCTCGGTGTTCAGTCGGTAAATCCCCTGGTACTTGCCGGGCTCCGAGACTGGCGTCAGTCCGTCCAGCACTTCGTTGGACTGATACTTCTGCGGGATCCTCGACCCCGGCAGGTTTTCGGACGGGGCTGGCGACAACTCCTCCACGGCTGAAACAAGTTCGTTCGGATGTTCGGATTCCAGTTCCGATGCCGTGCCGGCTTCAGGCATTTCGCTTGCCTCGATCGCTTGCGAAAACTCCCCGGACTCCGTCTCCGCCAGTGCCCCGGTTCCCTTCAAGAATGGAATATTGAGCAGCGCATCGATGCCACTGAGCACCGCTGCGAGAACGCCCTCCTTGCGCTCGCCGGCAGTTTTGCCGTTGACTGCCTTGTCAATGTTCAGCCCCATGTTGGCCAGGCTGGCACCAATCACCGGCAATGCGACAGGCCAGCCCACCATGGCCATCGGTCCGAACACTTTCAACCCGGCACTGAGGTAGCCGATCCACAACTTTTTGCGCAGATCGCCATTCGAAGTCAGGGAAAAGTCGGCCTCGGCGAACATCGCATCGCGAGTGGAATCACGAAGCCAGGTGAACGCATCCTCTGTTACCGCCCGATCTGCGGCATTGACCAGGTGATGGTCTCCGTGGCTCCAGGTGCTGACCAGTCGATCTGTCAGATCGTTGATGTTCTCGCTGATCGAGTGTCGGTCAGCCAGCTGGAAATGGCCGAGAAAATGTTCACGGGGCACATTCTCTTTCAACTGTTGCAGGACCCACCAGTGCAGATCGGCGGGCGTGTCCAGTACATGGAACGCTTCGCTGTCTCCGGGCACATAGACGATCTGCCGTCCCTTCGAGTCGATGATGCGCAGGAGGTTGGTGGCGACATGACCGTCGATCTCCAGCATGCAGACCCGAAGGCCATGACCGGGTTCGAATTCGCTCTGCAGGGCGTGCAGGTCGACAGGCCAGGTCAGAGAGCCGCACAACGCCGTTATCACTGTCTGAAAATCTTCGTCGTTCAGATGACCGAGTTCCCGCGCTTCAACAGCCTTATGGAGGAAGTTGCATTTGGCCAGGGCACGGAACTCGCTGGCGTGGCTGCTCCAGAAGGTGTGTAGCTCGTTGCGGTAGCGCTCGCTGAAGTTGATGTGCCAGAAGTCGTTCAAAACCTCGTTGCCGTGCAGGCGCACTTCGTTGGTTGCATCGAAATTTTCGGTGTCCGGCCCTGCGGTGTAGAAACCGCCGTAGAGATCCAGCAGGTCAGCGTTGTCCTGATCCGTGGCGCGGAACCGGTGAATCACCAGTTGCGTCAGGGTCAGGCTCTCATAGGGTTTTTCGCCGTAGTGCTGCCAGCCGGTGAAGGAGACGGACAGGCTCTGTGCGGTTCTGAACCGGTGGTAATAGACGTGATCGGGGTCGAGGCCGGTGATGCCGTGTCTGGTCATCAGCTCTGTGGCGACCTGACGGGCCGTGTCGTTCAGGCTCGGGCAAGCGGTGACGACCTGCGTGGCCATGTGCCGGAGGGCGGCCTTGTCGGCGGCGTTGGGCAGTGTGCGGGTTTCTGCTGGGTTCATTGGCTCTGATCCTTGAGAAGAGAGCCCGAGAATGAGCCGTTCGTTCGAGGACAGTGCGGTACATATGTACCACCCGCAGGTGAGCGAATCTGCGGCCATCCGCCGCGTCACCCTTACTGTTTCCCAGGCGCAGGTGTATCGTATTCGCCTTTTGCGGGCGTCCCGGCCTGCGGCTGATCTGTGAGGTAGTTGTGTCCATGTCCTTTTCCCGTCGACAAATCCTCGGTGGCCTGGCCGGTCTGGCAGTGGTTGGCGCGGGAGCCGGTGGTGCGACGCGTTACTGGCTGGGCAAGGTGGCCGACGCCGATGCGGGGCATGATTATGAGTTGATCGCCGCGCCACTGGACGTCGAGTTGGTGCCAGGGCACAAGACTGAAGCCTGGGCCTTCGGCCCGTCGGCACCGGGCACCGAATTGCGCGTGCGTCAGGGTGAGTGGCTGCGTGTGCGCTTCATCAACCATCTGCCGGTGGCGACGACCATTCACTGGCACGGCATCCGTCTGCCGCTGGAAATGGACGGCGTGCCGTACGTTTCGCAATTGCCGGTGCTGCCGGGCGAATACTTCGATTACAAATTCCGGGTGCCGGATGCCGGCAGCTACTGGTATCACCCGCATGTCAGCAGCAGCGAAGAACTCGGTCGCGGGCTGGTCGGGCCGCTGATTGTCGAAGAGCGCGAGCCGACCGGGTTCAAGTACGAAAAGACCCTGAGCCTGAAAAACTGGCACATCGATGATGAGGGCAACTTCGTCGAATTCAGCATCCCGCGCGAAGCGGCCCGTGGTGGTACGGCGGGTCGGCTGTCGACCATCAACGGCGTGCCTACGCCGGTGATCGAGTTGCCAGCCGGGCAGATCACCCGCGTACGCCTGCTCAACCTCGACAACACCCTGACCTATCGCATCAACATTCCCGGCGTCGAAGCGCAGATCTATGCGCTGGACGGCAACCCGGTCGAGCCGCGCCCATTGGGCAAGGAATACTGGCTTGGCCCGGGCATGCGCATCTGCCTGGCGATCAAGGCACCGCCGGCCGGCGAGGAACTGTCGTTGCGCAACGGCCCGGTTCGCCTCGGCACTTTACGTTCGGTGGCCAACAATGACGCGCCAACCGACTGGCCGAAAGCGCTGCCGGCCAACCCGGTGGCCGAGCCGGACCTGGCCAATGCCGAGAAACTCAACTTCAATTTCGAATGGGTCGGGTCGGTGTCGGTGAATGTCGACAACGGCAAGCCGCCGAGCCTGTGGCAGATCAACGGCAAGGCCTGGGACATCACCGACAAGACCTGCGCTGACCGGCCGATCGCCAGCCTGAAACTGGGCCAGAGCTATATTTTCGAACTGAAGAACATGACCCAGTACCAGCACCCGATCCACCTGCACGGCATGAGCTTCAAGGTGATTGCGTCGAACCGGCACAAGATCGTGCCGTACTTCACCGACACCTATCTGCTGGGCAAGAACGAGCGCGCGCAAGTGGCGCTGGTGGCGGATAACCCGGGCGTGTGGATGTTCCACTGCCACGTGATCGATCACATGGAAACCGGCCTGATGGCCGCCATCGAGGTGAAGTGATGCGCCAGATTCGCCCCGCGGCGATCATCGACCGCAGCCGTGACCGCGACTTCATGCGCGAGGCGCTGGAGTTGGCGGCCCAAGGCGCGGCCCTCGGCGAAGTGCCGGTGGGTGCGGTGCTGGTGCAGGACGGTGAAATCATCGGTCGCGGCTTCAACTGCCCGATCAGCGCCAGTGACCCGAGTGCCCATGCGGAAATGGTCGCGATCCGCGCCGCCGCTCAGGCTGTGAGCAACTATCGTCTGCCGGGCAGCACGCTCTACGTGACGCTGGAGCCGTGCAGCATGTGCGCCGGGCTGATCGTGCATTCGCGGATTGCCCGTGTGGTGTACGGCGCGCTGGAGCCCAAGGCCGGAATTGTGCAGAGCCAGGGGCAGTTCTTCACTCAGGGCTTTCTCAACCATCGAGTGCTGTATGAGGGTGGGGTGTTGGCGGAGGAGTGCGGGGCGGTGTTGACCGAGTTCTTCCGGGCGCGGCGCGCGAAACCGGCAGACTGAAGAACAACATCAAACCCTGTGGGAGCTGGCTTGCCAGCGATGGCGTCGGCACATCAAGCATTGATGTGGACTGATCCACCGTTATCTCTGGCAAGCCAGCTCCCACAGTTTTTTGCAGTGTCTGGAAGGGATCGTTACTTCTTCGCGACAATCACCGCCCGCATCGGCGCCGGCAGCCCTTCGATCGTCTTGCTGTGATCATCCGGATCAAGGAAGTCGCTCAACGACTGATACTTCATCCACTCGGTCCCGCGCTGTTCTTCAACGGTGGTGGTGCTCACATCCACGCATTTCACATCGGTGAAACCGGCACGACGCAGCCACAATTCCAGCGCCGGCACCGACGGCAAGAACCACACGTTGCGCATCTGCGCATAACGGTCTTCCGGCACCAGCACTTGATGTTTGTCGCCTTCGACCACCAGCGTTTCCAGCACCAGTTCGCCACCCTTCACCAGGCAATCCTTCAGTGCCAGCAAATGCTCGATCGGCGAGCGGCGGTGATAGAACACGCCCATGGAAAACACCGTGTCGAAGCCTTCCAGATTCGGCGGCAGGTCTTCGAACGGGAACGGCAGGTGCCAGGCATTCGGCTCTGACAGATAACGCTGCACTGCCTGGAACTGGCAGAAGAACAGCCAGTTCGGATCGACGCCGATCACGCTGTCGGCGCCGGCACCGAGCATGCGCCACATGTAATAGCCGTTGCCGCAACCGACATCGAGGATGCGTTTGCCCTTCAGATCCAGATGCGGGGAGACCCGCGACCACTTCCAGTCCGAGCGCCATTCGGTGTCGACGTGCACGCCGAACAGATCGAACGGCCCCTTGCGCCACGGCGACAGGCCCATCAGCGCGGTGCGCATCTGGGCGCGGGTTTCGTCGTCGCAATCGGTGTCAAGTTTCAGGCCGTCGAGCAGGTCGACTTCGGTCGGCTGGATCTTCGGCAGGGCGTCCAGCGCACTTTGCCAGCGCTCCAGATCGCCGTGGCCTTTTTCCATTTTCTTGTCGAGCTGCACTTGCAGGGTGTTGGCCCATTCGGCCAGCGGCGTGCCGGCCAGACGGCGGGCGAGGGGGGACAGATCAATCATGGCAAGGCAATCAACGAGGCAAAGTTAAGACACTGGAACCACGGCACGACTTTCGAGAACCCGGCGGCCAGCAGGCGCTCGCGGTGTTCTTCGAGGCTGTCGGGCTTCATGACGTTTTCGATGGCGCTGCGCTTCTGGGCGATCTCCAGTTCGCTGTAGCCGTTGGCGCGTTTGAACGCGACGTGCAGATCGGTCAGCAGCGCGTGTTCTTCGGCATCGTTGAAACGCAGCTTCTCCGACAGAATCAGCGCGCCGCCCGGCAGCAACGATTGACGAATGCGCGAGAGCAGCGCCGTGCGCTGATCCGGGGCGATGAATTGCAGGGTGAAGTTCAGCGCCACCACCGAAGCCGGTTTGAAATCGAGGGCGAGGATGTCGCCTTCGATCACTTCGACCGGCAGCAACTCCTGGAACATCGAATCCTGACCGTTGAGGTATTCGCGGCAGCGCTCGACCATGGCGGCCGAGTTATCCACCGCGATCACCCGGCAACCGTCAGTGCGCACATGGCGGCGCAGGGCTTGGGTCACCGCACCGAGCGATGAGCCGAGGTCGTAGAGCACGCTGTTCGGTTGGGCGAACTGCGCTGCGAGCACACCGAGGTTTTCCACGATGGTCGGATAACCCGGCACCGAACGCTTGATCATGTCCGGGAACACCCGCACCACGTCTTCGTTGAAGGCGAAGTCAGGCACCTGGGCCATCGGCTGGGCGAAAATGCGATCGGGTTCTTTGCTCACGGCGGTTCCGGCGGTGTCGATGAAAAGGCCGGCATTTTAGCCAAACTGGCGCGCAGATGCGCGGGTTGTCTGATAAACCGCTTTGCAGCGGGTGATCGTTCCCACGCTCCGCGTGGGAATGCATCCCGTGACGCTCTGCGTCACTTACGCAAAGACGCAGCGCGTAGTAACGATCGGTTTCAGAGGTCGGGACGTTTGGTTTGGGAGAACGCCGATGCCGCAATCCCCCACTGCCCCAGCCAGTAACTGAGGATGATGATGTAGGGCGCCGCATTGAACGGTGAGACAAACCGGTTGATGCCGATCACGCTGTCGGAAAACACGAACGCCACTGCGCCGCCCGCCGCCAGCAATGCCGAACGTTGCGGTACGCCGCTGCCGAGTCGGGCGAGAGCGCGCCAGAGCATGGCGCTGATGGCTGTTCCGTAAACGATCACCGGCACGGTCAACGGCCCGAGTCCGCTGGAGATCAGGATGCCCAACAGCACAGCGCCGACACTGAGCGCCAGGATCAGTGGCAGCAGGGCCAGGCGCCGGCAATCGCTGAGGTAAGCCTTGAGATACGCCAGATGCGCGACCAGAAACGCACCCAGGCCAAACACGAACAAATCCCCCGGCCACGCCAGCAGCACATCGCCGATCAACGAGAAAATCAGACCGAGGCTGATCCAGCGGCGATAGTCGCTGGGCGGCGCATCATGCAACCAGCCAAGCAGGGCCAATACCGGCAACGGTTTGACCAGCAGACACAGCAGCGCCGCATGGGTGCTGAGGCCATAGAGAAAGGTCACTGCGCCCATCAGCGCGAGGATCAGCCAGCCCACGATCAGTTCACCGAAATGGCGCAGTCAAAGGTCTCCACCGGCAACACTTCCGGCGCCCAGGGTTGCTGCGAAGTCAGGCGCAGACGCCCGGTGCCGGGGGCGAAAGCCTGGAAGCGCCAGGTCGAGAGGCCGGCCGCGCCGACCACGCCGGCATCTTCCGGATTGCTGTAGACCTCGGGGCTGAGGGCGCGCAATACGCCGCCGGCAGAATCCTGGATGGCCCAGCGGTAGCCGGTGGTGGGGTTGCTCGGGAGCATGACGATCAGGTTCTGCCCGTTGGTCAGCCGCACCGGGCATTGGCTCTGTTTTTCCACGGTCACGTTGGTTTTCGGTTGCGTGGCGCAGGCGGCCAGCAGAGCGATGGACAGCGGGACAAACAGGCGAAGGGGGGACATGGATTCAGCGGCTCCGGCGTTGGCGACGAACGGCGAGCATAACTGAAGATGAGACAAAGTGTGACCAAAGCCGAGCAGGCCAAGGCTGCGCGCTGTCGATCAGCCTGAGTCTGGGGAGTGTTTATCCACTAACGTCGAGTTGCACCTGAATAGGATCGTGATGGCCGTGGAAATCAAGTTCAAAATCAATTCGATATTTCCTGTTGGTGTTGTCCAACTCGGAAGTAAACGTTCCCCTGTAGGCGTACTGTGTTCCCTTTATGTTGAGGTAGAAAACTTCCAGTAACTTCTCACCTCTCTTGAATTCGTGCTCGCCGTCAGGCGTTGATGGATCAATTGTAAGTTTGATTGACTGTCCATTCGGAAAACCCAGTTCCTTGGATCCTTCGATTGTTATGTAGCCTTGTTCTTGCTTTACCGCGATATGGTCGGTTTCGAAGAGTTTTTGGCCATTTTGTGTAACCGTAAAATAATCGGACATATTCGATTGTGTTGACATTGATGGACTCCCTGAATGACTAAGTTCGAAAGGGAAGTCTGGAGGGAGATGTGGCGACAGGCTACTGTAGTAATTGACAGTTTTTTATTGTTTTTTGCGATATCGAATCTTCGCTTGGTTATTTAGACCAAGGCATTCCAATAGAGGCAATGCCTTGGTTACACCGGGTTAAAACAAGACCTTCGCCACATCCGCAAACTTCTTGGCGAAATGCACGGTAATGCCTTCCTTCAGGTAGTCCGGCAACTCTTCAAAGTTTCCGCGATTCGGCTCCGGCAGAATCAACTCGAAGATCTTCTGCCGCCGCGCCGCAATCACCTTCTCGCGCACCCCGCCAATCGGCAGTACATGCCCGGTCAGCGTCAGCTCGCCGGTCATCGCCACACCTTTTTTCGGCGCCTGATTACGGGCGAGGGAGAGCAGGGCACTGGCCATGGTCACGCCGGCGCTCGGGCCGTCTTTCGGGGTCGCGCCTTCCGGCACGTGCAGGTGGACGAAGGCTTCGTCGAAGAATTTCGGATCGCCACCGAAGGATTTGAGGTGCGAGCTGACGTAGCTGTAGGCGATCTCCGCCGACTCCTTCATCACATCGCCCAGTTGCCCGGTGAGTTTGAAACCTCGATTGAGGGTGTGAATCCGCGTGGCTTCGATCGGCAGGGTCGCACCGCCCATGCTGGTCCACGCCAGGCCGGTAATCACACCAGTGCCGGACAGCACTTGCTCGTTGCGAAACACCGGATGGCCGAGGGACGCTTCGAGGTCTTTCGGGCCAATCTTGATCACGGCTTTCGGCTCGTCGATCAGCTTCATCACTGCTTTGCGCACCAGTTTGCCCATCTGCTTTTCCAGCTGACGCACGCCGGCTTCACGGGCGTAACCGTCGATCAAGGCTTTGAGGGCGGTGTCGCTGATGCTCAGGCTGCCCTTGGACACGCCGGCCTTTTCCAGCAGTTTCGGCCACAGGTGACGCTTGGCGATGGCGACTTTTTCTTCGGTGATGTAGCCCGAGAGGCGAATCACTTCCATCCGGTCCAGCAACGGGCCGGGAATCGAATCCAGGGTGTTGGCGGTGCAGACGAACAGGACTTTCGACAGGTCCATCCGCAGGTCCAGATAGTGGTCGAGGAATTCGACGTTCTGTTCCGGATCAAGCGTTTCCAGTAGCGCCGAGGCCGGGTCGCCCTGGTAGCTCTGGCCCATCTTGTCGATCTCGTCGAGCATGATCACCGGGTTCATGACTTCGACGTCTTTCAGCGCCTGCACGAGTTTGCCCGGCTGCGCGCCGATGTAGGTGCGACGGTGGCCCTTGATTTCGGCTTCGTCGCGCATGCCGCCGAGGCTGAAGCGGTAGAACGGCCGGCCGAGGGATTCAGCGATGGATTTACCGACGCTGGTTTTACCCACGCCCGGCGGGCCGACCAGCAACACGATGGAGCCGCTGATTTCGCCTTTATAGGCACCGACCGCGAGGAATTCGAGGATCCGGTCCTTGATGTCCTCGAGCCCTGCGTGGTGCTTGTCCAGCACCTTGCGCGCGTGCTTGAGGTCAAGCTTGTCCTCGCCGTACACGCCCCATGGCACCGAGGTCGCCCAGTCGAGGTAATTGCGGGTGACCGCGTACTCCGGCGATCCGGTTTCGAGGATCGACAGTTTGTTCATCTCTTCTTCGAGGCGCTTCTGTACCTGCGTCGGCAGGACCTTGCCTTCCAGGCGCTGCTCGAACTGTTCGAGGTCGGCGCTGCGGTCGTCCTTGGTCAGGCCGAGTTCCTGCTGGATGACCTTGAGCTGTTCCTTGAGGAAGAACTCGCGCTGGTGCTCGCCGATCTTGCGGTTCACTTCGGCGGAGATTTCTTTCTGCAGGCGTGCGACTTCGACTTCCTTGCGCAGCATCGGCAGGACTTTTTCCATGCGCTTGAGCATTGGCACGCAGTCCAGCACTTCCTGCAGCTCATTGCCGGTCGCCGATGTGAGGGCGGCGGCGAAGTCGGTCAGCGGCGACGGATCGTTGGGGCTGAAGCGGTTGAGGTAGTTCTTCAGCTCTTCGCTGTACAGCGGGTTGAGCGGCAGCAGTTCCTTGATCGCGTTGATCAGCGCCATGCCGTAGGCCTTGACCTCGTCGGTCGGCTCGGTGGGCTGGTGCGGGTATTCGACTTCAACGAGATAGGGCGGGCGGTGGTGTTTGAGCCAGGTCTTGATGCGTACGCGGCTCAGGCCCTGGGCGACGAATTGCAGTTTGCCGTTTTCGCGGCTGGCGTGGTGCACCTTGACCAGGGTGCCGTATTGCGGCAACGCCTTGGTGTCGAAGTGGCGCGGGTCTTCCTGGGGTGTGTCCATGAAGAACAGGGCCAGGGAGTGGTGTTCGGATTTGCTGACCAGTTCGAGGGTTTCGGCCCAGGGTTCTTCGTTGACGATGACCGGCAGGACCTGGGCCGGGAAGAACGGGCGGTTGTGGATCGGGATGATGTAGACCTTGTCCGGCAGGTTCTGGCCGGGCAGGGCGAGGCCTTTGCCGGGGACGTGGTGTTCGATGTGTTCGGCGTCGGTTTCGGTGATGTCGTCGGGGTTTTCGGGGAATTCTTGCTGGTCGCTCATGGGGCACCTGCGCAATTGGGTATGGCTGTTAGATGGGGCAGGGGTTGGGTGGTTTCAATGGGGGTGGGTGTTTCTGCTTGTGTGTTCAGGGTTTTGACAGGGTTTTGGGGGTTGGGCTTGGCGGCCTTTGGGCCGGCCATGCTGTATTGGGGTTGTGTGCATATCCGTTTCTGCGGGTGTTGCGGCTGGCGGTTCCGCTCTTACAGCGGGTCACTTTGGCAAACGCCCCAAAGTAACCAAAGGTCTTGGCCCCTGCGTTCGGCGCCTCGCTGTGGCTCGGCGTCCCTTCGTTCCGGGATTCATCCGGGGGCATCGCCTACGGTTTGCTTCGCTGCACCTCCTCTCGATGCATGCGGCTGCGCCGCACGGTCGCTGCGCTCCCACCCCCGGATAAATCCCTCCACTCAGCCTTCCGATGGGGCCGGCACGTCAAGAGCTTTACTCGAGCTAACGCTCATCGTGTTGAGTGGTGAAGAGCAGGGAAGAGCAGGGAAGACCAGAGGGAGAAGGTGATGGTGAGAGGAGGAGGGAGCCGATTGGGGCTCTAAGACCTGAGTTCGACTCGGTATCTCACGTCGGCGTACCTCTCCCAAACAACGCGGTCAGTCCCCTCTCCCTCCGGGAGAGGGCTAGGGTGAGGGCAGCGTCATGACTGACTCACCACAAGCCTGACTCCCGCAGAGACCTCATCAGCATTTATGCCGGATATCGACTGACCTCGACGTTATTGATCGTTCCCACGCTCTGCGTGGGAATGCAGCCCGGGACGCTCTGCGTCCCAATCGATCTGCCAGCGAATGCGGTCTGTGGCTGGCAGTCGATTTTGTCAGGGTCGCTTAGCTGGGTGTTGGGTAACGTTGTACTTCGACGTTATCCAGCACCCGATTCACCGCCAGTTCCGCCAGCATGATCACCTGCTGAATCCCGAGGATCCGATGTCGCTGCGGCGTATCGACAAAAGCCGCTACATCACTGGCCATGACGCTGGCGGTGGCCAGGGACTCACAGGCATGGGCCAACAGGCTTTCATCGTCCATGTCTGGCGATATCTGGAACATCTGGCTCGGTCGGCGGCCGGGGCATTTTTTTGGAATCGGATTGAAATGGTGGTCGAGCGCGCGTTCGGCGGCTTCGTGGAGTTTCTTCGAATCGGCGGATTCGTAGGGCGAGGTTTCGTCTGTTTCGGGTGGATTCGGTGTTGGCTTTTTCATGATGGAACTCCATTCGGGATGTGGAGTTCGCCGCTCACTGCGACCAAGCAATAGGGTGGCGAACCGTACGCAGGTTGGTCGACCAGGGAATGGATACCCGGCAGGGCCGTTAGCCCTCCCACGCACAGTTCGCCATTAAGCATGCTGAAAAGTGCGCCATTCTAAACCCGGACGACCAAGCCCGTTCGCTGAATTTGCAGCGACCCCCAAAGCCTATCCACCCCATTTCCGAGCCACAACCGACGCGACATGTCAGAAACATCCCCTGCAAACACCCCGTCTGTAGGACATAAACACCCCGTTTAAAAAAACGCAGCCCACAAAAAAAGGCGACACCCCTCTCAGGGCATCGCCTTTCCTTTACCGCCGCTAAAGCTTATTCCGGCAGTTTGTAAGCAATCACATAGTCACCCATCTTGGTGCCCAGCGAGCCGTGACCGCCCACCACGAGCAGAACGTATTGCTTGCCGTCCTTGCCGGTGTAGGTCATCGGAGTCGCTTGACCACCCGCGGGCAGACGCGATTTCCACAGTTCTTTACCGGTGTTCACGTCGTAGGCGCGCAGGTACTGGTCGAGGGTGCCGCTGAGGAAGCCGACGCCGCCGGCAGTGACGATCGAGCCGCCCATGCTTGGCACGCCCAGAGTGAAGCCGATCGGGATTGGCGAGCTGTCGCGGCTGGTGCCGTTTTTACGTTTCCAGACGACTTTGCCGGTGGTCAGGTCGATACCGGCGACGTAGCCCCAGGCCGGAGCCTGGCACGGTACGCCCAGTGGCGACATGAACGGGTGCATGATCACCGCGTATGGCGCGCCGGTGTTCGGTTGAACGCCAGCGGTTTCGCTCTCGCGTTTGCTGCCGGCCGCGACTTTTTCGCGAGGCACCATTTTCGAGACGAAGGCCATGTAGTTCGGGCTGGTGAACAGCATCTGGCGAACCGGGTCGACCGAGACGCCGCCCCAGTTGAACACACCGACGTTACCCGGGTAGATCAGGCTGCCCTGTTCCGACGGAGGCGTGTATTGGCCTTCGTAGCGCAGTTCCTTGAACTGGATGCGGCACAGCATCTGGTCGAACGGGCTGGCGCCCCACATGGCTTTTTCGGTCAGTTCCGGGGCCAGCAGGTTCAGGTCCGAACGGGCCTGGGTCGGGGCGGTGTGGTCGCCTTTCACGGCGCCTTGGGGAACCGGGATTTCCTTGATCGGAATGATCGGCGTGCCGTCACGACGGTCGAGGACGTACAGGCTGCCCTGTTTGGTCGGGGCGATCAGCGCAGGCTTGATGCCGTCGGCGGTTTTCATGTCCAGCAGGGTTGGCTGGCTGCCGACGTCCATGTCCCACAGGTCATGGTGGGTGAACTGGTAGTTCCAGCGCACTTTACCGGTGGCCAGGTCCAGAGCCACGACGCCGGCGCTGAATTTCTCGGCGCCCGGGGTGCGGTCGGCGCCCCACTGATCCGGAGTCTGGTTGCCCAGTGGCAGGTAAACCATGCCGAGTTTTTCATCGACGCTGGCCAGCGACCACATGTTGGCCGAGTTGCGGCTGTAGGTTTCGCCTGGCGCCAAAGGCTCGGTGGCGTCTGGCTTGTCGCTGTCCCAGTTCCAGACGAGGTGACCGTCACGCACGTCGAACGCGCGGATCACGCCCGATGGCTCGTTGGTCGATTCGTTGTCGGTCACGTGGCCGCCCATGATCACCAGATCACGGGTGATCGCGGCAGGCGAGGTGGAGTAGTAGCCACCGGCGGTGAACGGGCCGATACCCTGGGTCAGGTCAACCACACCGTTGGTGCCGAAGCCTTCGCAGATCTTGCCGGTGTCGGCGTTCAGTGCGATCAGGCGTGCATCGGCAGTCGGCAGGTACAGGCGACGCGGGCAGGCCTGGGCGACGGCTTTGCCGGCCTCGGAGATGACAGCGGACGCCGTGTTTTCAGACTTGGCGTACGCGGCTTCGTCGTAGTACGACACGCCACGGCAGGTCATGTGCGCGAAGCCCTTGAAGCCGACCGGACTCTTGATCTGCGGGTCGAAGCGCCACAGTTCCTTGCCGGTGTCCGGGTCCAGCGCCAGCACTTTGCTGTGGGCGGTGCAGGCGTAGAGCATGCCGTTGGCTTTGAGCGGGGTGTTTTCGTTGGTCAGCTCGACCGGGTCATCGGCGGTCGGCAGGTCGCCGGTCTGGATGCGCCAGGCTTCCTGCAGTTTGCCGACGTTGGCCGGAGTGATCTGCTTGAGTGGCGAGTAGCGGTCACCGAACTCGGTGCGGCCATAGGCCTGCCAGTCGCCATCAGGCATGGCTGGCGCGGTGCTGGTGGTGTCGGCGGTGTCGCGACCCAGTTCGCCAAAGATTTCGCCCGGGTGGGTGAAGAGGCTGGCCAGGGCGGTGACGCCGGCCAGAATCACGGCCACGGTCAAACCGCCGGTGCCCATCGGCGCCGGGCCTGCGAGCAGCAGCGGACGACGGAACCACGGCAGCAGCATCACGAAACCGAGGACAAACCACAGTGCCAGGCGCGGCACCAGTTGCCACCAGTCCAGGCCGACTTCCCACAGCGCCCAGACAGTGCTGGCGAACAGCACGATGGCGTACAGGCCCAGTGCTGCGCGACGGCGCATCAGCATCAGAATGCCGGTCAGCGTGATGCCGATACCGGCCAGCAGGTAATACAGCGAGCCGCCGAGCGTACTCAGCTTGATTCCCCCGGCCAGCATGGCCAGGCCCATCAGCAGAAGCAGAATGCCGAGCAGGTTCGGCAGAAGACGGCTTCGACTCGAAGCACCTTCAGTGCTCATAGTGTGATTCTCCGTGACGTTTATGTAGTCCCGCGCTGTAGTCACTTTAGATGACGATTGGGCGCAGGCATGGTTCAGATAAAAACTTGTCTTGCTATCGAATTTCTTTCGCAGGACTGAGCCGCGTGCGCTGGATTAGAACGACGATTGGATCTTGATCCCGCCGATCAGCGCGTCGTCGACCTTGTCCACACCGCCCGGATGGCGGATGTATTGCAGGTTCGGGCGCACGGTCAGCCAGTTGGTGACGTGCACGCCGTAATAGAGTTCGGCGCTGTATTCGGTGTCCTGTGGGGGCAGGAAGGACGGATCGTCGTAGTCGTAGACAGCGCGGGCCTGGTTGGTCGCCTCGGCGTTCTTGCGGTACGCCGGGTTGACGTGGACGCGGGCCAGGGCGAAGCCGATGTCATCTTTTGCGCGGGCGTCGAACGGGCCCTTGTAGACCACACCGGCCTGGACGTAGTTGTCGATGGCGTTGGTCTTCTTGTCATGCATCGTGCCGTTGGCAAACACGCTCAGACCGCGGGAGTTGTCACTGGCCACGCTGGTGATCTGCTGCTGCACGCCGAGCCACACGCCATGCTTGCTCGAAGCGCTGCGATAGGCTTCGCCGCTCAGGGCAGCCGGCTGGCCGTTGCTGTCTTTATAGGCATCGGTGGCCTTGGCGTTGCTGTAGTAGTAACCGGCGCGGTATTCGCCCGGCAGGCCGTTGAGCTTCGGTTTCCACACCAGTTCGATCGGCAGGATCGCGCCCTGGGTGCCGCTGCCGCTGAGCTTGAAGCCGTTGCCGCGATCGAGGTTCGACGGGTTCTGCTCATAGGCGCCGACTTGCGCGTACAGCTCTGGCGTCAGGTGGTATTTGACGCGCAGCGCCCATTGACTGACCGGCCAGTTGTACCAGATGCCGCCGACCCAGTTGCCGACCTGCGAACCGCAGAACGCCAGGTTCTGGAAGTCGCACGGGAAGCTGTTGAAGTCTTCGCCTTCACCGAAGCGGCCGACCTTGATGTCGAGCTTCTGATCGAAGAATTTCTGCTGGTACCACATCTGCGTCAGGCGGGTGGTCTGGCCACGGCCCCAGACCTCCTGGGCCGAGGTGAAGCCGCCGACGCGCGGGTCGTTGATGCGGTCGTTGCTGATGTTGTTGCCGCTGCGTTTGGTCACGGTCAGCTGAAATTCAGCGTCGTTCCAGCCCAGCAGCTTTTGCAGGTCCAGGTGGGTGCCGAGGCCCCATTGGTCGCTGTAGCGCGCGGTGCGGTCGTGGTCGTAGCCGCCGTGCAGGTTGCTGCCCATTTCGCCGGTGTAGTCGAGCTTGAAGTCGATGCCTTTCGCCGAGAGTTCGCTGCGGGTGCCGTTCCAGTCACCGAGCATCCACGATGATTCACTGTCGAAGGCCGGGGCGGCCTGAGTGCAGGTGGCGAGGCCAAGGGCGGTGCAGCCGCCGATCAGGCGCAGGGTTGAGATAGCGCTGTCTCGGGAGAACGGAAAATCGGGCATGAATAGGGTCTTTCTTGATCTTTTTGGGGGATAAGCTGGCCGCTACGATTTGACGCAGGCAGTGAAGCGGTTCAGCAGAAGGGCGGCAGGATAATGTCCTGTTACAAAAACACAAAGGGCTTTTGCAGACATGAACCCTTTCGGATTCGGTAACAGTGCGGCAATACAGCGCATTGCGGGCATTGGCGCAGACCTGCGATCTTCTCCGGTTGGCCTACATTTAACCCAAGGCCTTCCACCCGCCCATGCCCTCGGCTAAGGTGCGCGGCTTCTGTATTTTCACTTCGCCCAAAGGCCCGGCATGAACGACCACAACCCCGATCCGCTGCACGGCGTGACCCTCGAACAGATCCTCAATGCACTGGTGACCCACTACGAATGGTCGGGCCTGGCCGAGCGCATCGACATCCGTTGCTTCAAGAGCGATCCGACCATCAAGTCGAGCCTCACCTTTCTGCGCAAGACGCCATGGGCGCGGGAGAAAGTCGAGCGGCTGTACGTGAAACTGATGCGCACCAAGCGACCGCTCTGAGATGGACGCCGTATTGCGGCGACGCCTGATTACTTCGGCTGCGGTGCTGGGCTGGGCCGGGCTGGTGATTCAGCTGTACCTGATTTTCTTCGCCCGGCTGAGCGTCGGCGCCAGTCTGCTGGGCGGGCTGGTGAGTTTCTTCAGTTACTTCACTGTGCTCACCAACACCCTGGTGGCGGTGGTGCTGACCTGTGCGGTGACCGAGCGCGAATCCGCTGCGCGGCGCTGGTTTTTACAGCCGTGGGTCAGCAGCGGGATTGCCGTGAGCATTGCTGTGGTGGGCCTGGCTTACAGCATTCTGCTACGACATCTGTGGCATCCGCAGGGTTGGCAATTTATCGCCGACGAATTGCTCCACGACGTGATGCCGCTGCTGTTTCTGGCTTATTGGTGGTTGTGCGTGCCGAAGGGCAGCTTGCGTCTGAAGCATCTGCCGCTGTGGCTGATTTATCCGCTGGTGTACTTCGCCTATGCGCTGCTGCGCGGGCATTTGCTGGGGGCTTACGCGTACCCGTTCATTGACGTGGCGCTGTTGGGTTATCCACAGGTGTTCGTCAATGCCGGGGGGATTCTGCTGGGGTTTGTGCTGATTGCGTTGCTGGTGATCGGGATTGATCGCTGGAAGGGGCGGCGCCTTTAGCAGCGCCGCCGCTCGTATTCACTCTTCTTCGGAGCCTTCTGCGCGCCAGTAACCGACCGCTTTGACGAACTTCTCGTCGAGTCCGTGCTCATCAAGCAGCACCCGGCGGATCTGCCGCGAAACCTTGGTCTCGGTCGCCACCCACGCATACAGATTGCCCTTGGGCACCTGCAATTGTTTGACGGTGGTCAGCAGATTGTCCTTGCCACCCTCGCGCAAAACCCAGATCACATTGACCTGCGCCGCGCTCTCCAGGGTTTGCTGCTCCTTGCCGTTTTCCACTTCGATCACCACCAGCGCCTTGCGATTGGCCGCCAGGCCTTCTAGGCGGCGGGCGATGGCGGGCAGGGCGGTTTCGTCGCCGATCAGCAGGTAGCTGTCGAAAATGTCCGGCACGATCATCGAGCCACGCGGGCCGCCGATGTGCAGGAATTGCCCGGGCTTGGCCTGTTCCGCCCAGGTCGAGGCAGGGCCGTCGCCGTGCAGGACGAAGTCGATGTCCAGCTCAAGCTTGTCGAGGTCGTAGCGGCGCGGGGTGTAGTCGCGCATTTCGGGCATCGGCACGTCGCTCTTGCCGGCGCCGAGCACCAGGGTTTCCAGCGCCGTGGCCTGTTCGGCGTTCTGCGGGAACAGCAGTTTGACGTGATCGTCGGTACCGAGGCTGATGAAGCCGGCCAGTTCCGGCCCGCCGAGGGTGATGCGACGCATGCGCGGAGTCAGGTCGACGACGCGCAAGACTTCCAGGCGACGACGTTTGATTTCATGCATGACGCGGTGAATGGTTTGGGTATCGACTGCGGTCATTCGGCTTTCTCCGGGGCAGATTGAACGGCGGGGCCGTCGACGATGGCTTTGGCGGTGTCGTTGAGCAGGTCGCGCACCCGCAGGATTTCTTCCGGGCTCCAGCGTCCGTGGTGCATCTGCAGGGCATGGCGCAGGTTGTGCACCGCTTCATGGATTTCCGGCGGGCGATCATGGCCGCGCAGCGAGCGCTTGCTGACGTCGATGCGCATGCGCACGCCGTCCAGCGCTACAGCTTGTTCGCTCAGCGATTGGCGACCGGCATCGGTCACCGCATAGCGCTTTTTGCCGCCCTCGGCATCGCCTGTGATCATTTCGCTTTCTTCAAGGAAGGTCAGGGTCGGGTAGATCACGCCGGGGCTGGGGCTGTAGGCGCCGTCGAACATGGTTTCGATCTGGCGGATCAGGTCGTAGCCATGGCAGGGCTGTTCGGCTATCAGCGCCAGCAACAGCAGTTTCAGATCGCCGGGCGCAAACACCCGTGGTCCGCGACCGCCGCGCTCGCGGCCGTGGCGTTTTTCGAAGCCGTCACGGCTGTCGCCATGCTCGCGGTGGGGGGAATGATGGTCTCTCATTTCAGTCTTCTCTCGTCATTTTTAGATACAACGTAAGATATATCTTTAGGTTGCGGCAAGCGTTTTTTTCACAGCGCGCTTGCGCCCTGACGAGTGGCTGCCCAGCCTCGAGACCTTTTTCCGCGAGCCCACGAAGCGAGTGGCTTTCTGTAAACGCAATGACCACAAAGTTAAAGTTGTCACTCTATAAATGATTGAGCATATGCTCTAGAAAGTGCCATTATCGCCGGCTTTGTTAGTTGCAATTGCTGTATGGTTTTTTATCAGAAAGTGTATGTAGGGTCTGGCTTACAGTTAGTGGCATGAATATTTGAAATTGGGCGTTTTTTCTTTCTGGACGTGAGCATGTTTAACTACATGTTCGTGGGAAGTTGCCTGCTTACTTTCCGGTGATAACCGTCGATCATGCCCCGGCGTTGAAAGTTCAAACCGGCGCGAACCGTCCGGGCAAGTGTTGTTTGAACTTTCAATGCTCCATCCTTTAAAAAGACAGGGTATGAATGATGTTCAAGAAAATCGCAATGGCTGCTCCACTGGCTGCATTGGCACTGGGTTCTTCCATGGTATTTGCCGCCGGTGAAGCGCGTCACTCCATCAGCCTGGTGGCCCACGTGCCAACCAACGGTTTCTACGTGGTGCCGGTCGACCCTGACCTGGTCAGCAAGGATCAGGACATGAGCTTCAGCCCGATTACCGGCACCATGAAACCGGTCAACGGCTTCTTCGATGTGCGCAACAACAACGGCTCGGTACACGGTTCTCTGGAAGGTGTACCGAAACTGGTTGGGGGTTCGAGCATTATCGATCTGGAAGTCAAGTTCAATAATGTGGTGCTCACCCAAACTCCGCAAATGGTCGTCGGTGAAGCCGAGTCCGATGTGAACTATCGTGCGCCGGTAAGTATTACCGCCAAAGGCACTAACTTCACCCCGGGTGACTACACCGGTTCGGTGACCATGATGTTTGACGCTGTTACTCCGGTGGCCGGCGTAAAGCTCTGACTTCTGAAAAGTAACGAAAGCCGACTGACAGAACTTTCTGTCAGTCGGGCTTCTTGTGTGTTTTGTAATCAGAGTAACTGTTCATGTTTCCGATGACGCCCATCGCGGCTGCGCTTGCGTTGCTGTTTTGTGCCGCAGCTGTGGCGGCACCTGCGGCTTCCGGTACGACACCGCGAAGCCTGTTGGCTCAGGCCAAAGGTTTGCCGACGGATTTTGAAGAGCACTTTTTTGATGTTCCCCTGGCCGTGCGGGTGGAGCTCGATCAGCAACCGCTGGGCGAGGCCATGGTGGTCTTGTCCCGTGACGATCGCCTGACACTGCTGGAATTCACCGATACCCATGACAGTCGTTTCAGTGCTGCAGAACGCGACGTCTGGGCCAGCTACCTGAAACCGGGGGTTGCCCTCGGCGCCTGCACCGGGCAGTGCCCCGAACAGATGCTGGCGGTGCACTACAACCTGGAGAGCTCGCTGGTATCGATCGTCACCGAAAACGCCGAGCGCGACACCGAGGCCAAGCGCTTCTACGACCAGCCCGACGGCGGCAGCAGCGGTCTGATCGTGCGCAACCAGCTCAATCTCAATGGTGGCCAGGAACAGGATCTGGGCGGGCGTTTCGGCCTGGAAGCCAGCGCCAGCCTCGGGAACTGGAGCCAGACATTCAACATGCAGCTGGCCCGTCTGGGCGGACCGGATGACCAGCTGTATCACGCCGTGCATGAACTGCACACGCAGCGTGAGCTGCAGGGCAGTTTCGTGCGTCTGGGCTACTTCACGCCGGCATCCGAAGGCCTGACCCGTCAGCCCCGCACATTTGGTACAAGTCCTGATACGACCGTGGGCGTGATGTACGGCAGTTCGGACAGCCTGGCGATCAATTCGCCAAAGCCGAGCATCTATCCCATCTATGTGACGGCCAACCGTCAGGCATCGGTGGAGGTCTATCGCGACGGGCTGTTGATCAATACGCAGTCGGTGCCGGCAGGCTTGCAGACCCTCGACACCCGGCCGTTGCCCGGCGGAATCTATGAAGTCGAAGTGCGCCTGATCGAGGATGGCCAGACCACCTCGACCACCCAGGAGCTGGTGTACAAGCCGAACAACTGGCGCAACCTCGACGAGCGCTGGCGCTACAACCTGTTCGCGGGGCAGGAAGCCAAGCTGCTCAGCAACTGGGACCGCCAGGCCAGCGGCGACCCCACGGCGGGGGCGTCGATCAATTACCTGTGGCACCCACGGGTGATTCTCGGACTCTCGGCTCGCCAGATCCGCGAAAAGCTGCAATACGGCACCTCCATCGACTGGACGCTGGCCAACAGCGTCAGCCTGTACGCCAACGTTTACCAGACTGAAGACCACGGCACCGGTCTGGACGTGCAGGGGCTTTACAACTACGGCGCCGGCAGCCTTGTGATCAGCCATAACCGCAGTTGGCTGGATACCACCGACATCTATGACACGCTGCCTGACGGCACGCGAGTGCGTCAGCGCAATGTGTTCATCGGCCAGACCAGCAATTCATCGCTGGCACTCAATCACCGGGTCAGCAGTAAAAGCTCGATCAATGCCCGTGTGTCCCACAGTGAAGGCAACACCGAAGGATTCGGCGTGGATCTGGGCTGGACTCAGCGCACCGTACTGTTCGGCAGCGATGCCAACTGGCGGCTTTCGCTGTTCGATCGTCCCGGCAGCTTCAGCAGCGGCGATGCGCGCAATCGCGGGGTCGACCTGAGCCTGAATCTGGCGCTGGGCGGGCCGGGTCAGCAGATCACCGGCAGCATCGGCTCACGCACGGCGCGAGAGGGTGGGCGCGACAATAATGCATCCCTCGGCTGGCGCATGAATCTGCAGGATCACGTGCTGCAAAACGTCTCGGTGACCGCGCTCAGCGACACTTATGGCCTCGGCCTGTCCAGCCTGGCGAGCTTTCGCACGGACTCGGTCAACGGTGACGGCTTCGTGCAGCGCTCGTCGTACAACGGCAATTTCACCGGCGGTCTGAACCTGGACAGCACACTGGTGATGGGCGGCGAGCGGATGGTGCTGACCAGCCAGCATGACATGCGCGGCGCCGGCATGATTGTCGACGTCGAGTCCGATATCGATGACATCGCGCTGCGTGCCGATGACTACAGCGGCGGCAGCGCACCGCTGAGACCGGGCCGCAACTTCATCCCGATCACGGCTTATCAGAACAGTTCGGTGAGCTTCGACTTCGAGGGCAATACCGTTCCGGCCGCCACGATCGAGCCGGCTCGCACCCGCTATCACATGAACAAGGGCGGCGTGGAGTACCGCAAGGTGCGCGTGATGAGAACCATGACCGTGCTCGGGCGGCTGGTCGACGCCCAGGGACGTCCGCTCAAGGGCCACCATGTGATCAACCACGCCAGTCGCGGGGTGACAGAGGTCGACGGTTTCTTCTCGATGGAAATGAACGCCGGCTCCCCCACGCTGGAGGTGCGTCAGGGGCAACAACTGCTCTGCCAGTTCCGCCTCGACGCCGACCGCCACCGCAGCGAAAACAATGTGTTGATGATCGGTGATCTGCGTTGCACGCCCGATACGTTGGCCGATGTCAACGCAACCGATCAGAAGGCAGGTTGAATCCATGAAAAAGTCTACATGGTGGCTCGGGTTGCTCGCGGCGGCGAGCACCTTTCCGGCAGGTGCCGTGAATCAGGAGATCCGCGCCCTGTTTCAGCCCGATCCGGCGCATCCGAACAAGAACGTGTTCATCAACAAGACGCCGAGCAGCGGTTATTGCGCCATCTATCCCGAACAATGCGCCGACAACCAGGTGTTCAGTATCGAGTTGCCCGTGCGTTTCACCTCCAGCCGCTTCATGACGGCCGGCTTTCCACTTTCACTGAAAGTGCCCGCCAGCTGGAGACAAGTGACGGTCACCAATCAGGACACCCGGGAAACCGAAATTGTCGAAATGCGGGTCACGGGCATCGGCTCCCGGTTCGAGCTGAGCGACAGCGCCGCCAATCTGGTCGGTGTATCGGACATCCTTGAAGGTCATCAAAAACTCTGGACCACCAGCAGTTGGGTTTATGCACCGGCTCCGTGTCAATACAGCGGCGTGGGTGCTTACTCGCCCACTGCTTATCGGTTCTTCTGGAAAACCCCCGTGGAAGCTGCCTGTACCAAGGTGGCGGCTTACCTCATTCCCGGGATGGTTTTCCCAACCCTGGATTTCGCCTATGAACTGCGCACACCCAATCCGCTGCGCATGTCATCCGGGCTCTACACCGGGTCTTTGAATTACACCCTTGGGCCAGGAGGGGACTTCGACGTCGGCTCGCAAATGTATCCGGATGACAGCCTTCTTACGCTGGATTTCGTCCTGGACGTTCAACACACCCTGAAGGTCGATCTGCCACCCGGTGGCAACAAGGTGTCCCTGGAACCTGCCGGCGGCTGGCAGAGCTGGCTGGAAAGCGGTCGCCGACCGAGCCGGATCTACCGCGACCAGCCGTATTACCTGTCGGCCTCGTCACGTTTCAAAGTGATGATGCAATGCAACTCTCTGGGCGGTACGGAATGCCATATGGGCAGTCCGACGGGACGCAGTGCCAGGGTGGAAACGACGATGACGGTACCGCCGGGGATCTCCGGCCCCGGTGGTGCCGACGGCTGGAGCGGCAGATTGCAATACAACACCTGGATTGGCCCGTTCCAGCCTGTTCAGTACGTCGATCGCAAGGCGGGCAACCTGCGTTTCGAGATACCCGAACGATATTTCTATAGTTTTCTGCAACCCGGGGTCAGCGACACGCTCACGGGCCATATCACCATTATCTGGGATTCGGAAATCTGACGAGCCGGATCGATCTCTTTTCATTTTCAAAAGGGTTGAAAACGATGACACGCCTGTTTCTGCTTTTACTGCTCGGTCTGCCTGGCGGGCCCGTACTGGCCGGGCCGCAAATCAATGTCGGCACGGTGTATGACTATCTGGACGGCAACAAGAGCACCTACCTCAAACGTGTGTTCAACAGTGGTGACAGCACGGCGTTCGTCAAGGTGAACGTGCTGGAAATCGTCTACGACGCCGAAGGCAAACCGCAGGAAGTCCCGTTGGAAAATGCAGCCGACGGAGGCTCTCGCGATGGCGTGATGGCGAGTCCGGCGCGTTTGATCGTTCCGGCCGAGGGCATGCAGGGAACGCGACTGCTGTACATGGGCGAGCGGACACGCGAGCGCTACTTCCGTGTGCGTTTCGTACCGGTGGTGCCGGAAAAGGAAGACGCCTTCGTGGTGGGGGACGAGGAGCGCGAGGACTATGCCAAAAGCATGTCGGCAGGGGTGAACCTGATGACCGGCTTCGGCACGATTCTGTTCGTGCGCCCCAAGGACACTCGCTTCCAGACGACCGTGGAGGAAAACGACCGCCGTTACGAACTGCGCAACAACGGCAACTCCGTGGTGATCGTCGATGAGTTCAAGAGCTGTTCGCTGAGCAATGACACCGATTGCGGGGCGGTGACCAAACACCATGTCCTGGCTGGCAAGTCGTTCGGGTTCGACAAGGAGAAGGGGCGTGAATACCGCTTTTTTCTGATCGAGGGTGACAGCAAGAAAGCACTCAAGGTCGCGAGTCGATGATCCGCCCTCCAAGGACGCAGCAGGTAACAAAGACATGAACAAACAATGCGCGCGCCTGGCGCTGATGGTCGCCGGCAGTCTGATGAGTGCTCTGGCCGGTGCGGCCCGGGAAGAACACGTCTTCGAAGTGTCGCTGACGATTCCGAGCCGGCCGTTCTACATCATTCCCAGCGAACCGGACTGGGTGCATCGCACGCAGCAACTGCACTGGGACTATCCCTCCGAAACTCTGAGCACCCTGAGCAAGCATTTCGACGTGCGGCACGACACCAGTGCAATCGAGGCGCGTCTGGACAGCCCCGCCTACCTGTCGAACGGCCGCTCGGGTGAAGAGATCTGGCTCAAGGTCAGTTTCAATGGCGTTGTGTTGGGACCCGAGGTGCCCCCGCGAGAAGTGGTCTCGAAGGAAGACGCGGCCATCGGTAAACGGGTCCTGCTGGAAATCGAACCGGTGAAGCCTGCCGGTGGGTATCGACCAGGAGACTACAGCGGCAATGTGATGCTGCTGTTCAATGCACGGGCACCCGGCGCATGAACATCACCCGACTCCCTTTATTGTTCGGCCAAAGATTTTTAACGATGAATAGATCCACAGCAGGGATAGGCCTGGCTGCGCTGCTGGGTATGTCAGTGACGCACGCTGCGAATCAGGAAATCCGGGCGGTGTTTCAACCCGACCCTTCCAAACCCGGAAAAAACATGTTCATCAACACGACGCCGAACAGCGGCTATTGCGCGGATTATCCCGCGCAATGTGCGGCCAATAAAATGTTCAGTATTCGTACGCCGCTGATTTTCCAGGCCATTCGTTCTCTGATGCCCGGAGATGAGGTGTCGCTGCGTGTCCCTTCCAACTGGCGTCAGGCGGTGGTGACCAACCGGGATACACAGGAGACAGCCATCGTGGAGGTGCGCATGATGGGTGTCGGTTCCCAATACTATCTGAGCGATCCGGCGACCAGTCTGGTCGGGGTTTCTGACCCGGCTGAGGCCCATGGCTTGCTGTGGGGGACTAACTGGGCCAACGCAGCCCCCCCCTGTCAGAATTCCGGTGTCGGTTATTACACCGCCACGACCTTCGGCTTTTTCTGGAAAACGCCGGTCGAGGCAGCCTGCGTCAAAGCCGCTGCCTACCGGATTCCGTCGATGGCGTTTTCCACACTGGATTTCGCCTACGAGTTGCGTACACCCAATCCTCTGACAATGTCCACCGGGCAATACACCGGCTCGATACCTTATATCCTTGGCTCGGGTGGACAAATCGACTTCGGCCCTTTGTTGAGGCCCGTGGACAGCCACCTGATGCTGGACTTTGTTCTGGATGTGCAGCACACCCTTAAAGTCGACCTGCCACCGGGCGGAAACAAGGTCTCGCTGGAGCCTCAGGGTGGCTGGCAGCGCTGGCTCGCCAACGGCAGCCGTCCTGCGCAGATCTACCGTGACCAGAATTTTTTTATCTCCGCCTCCGCCCCTTTCAAGGTCATGATGAAGTGTGATTCCTTCCAGGTTTTCGGACCCGATTGCCGCCTGGTCGGAGAGTCGGGCGCCACCTGGGTTCACACACTGCTCAGTCTGCCCGGCGGTATTACCGGGCCTGGCGGAGTACCGGTCAGGAATGTGCAGTTGATGAACAATGCCTGGGTGGGGCCGTTCCAGCCCGGCCACTACGTGGAGCGCAAGTCGGGCAACCTGCGGTTCGAGATGCCTCAGGAGGCCATGGATTTCATGTTTCGTCCCGGCGTCAAGGGTACGTACAAGGGGGACATCACCGTCATCTGGGATTCGGAAGTGTAGGCACAGGGTGTTGCCCCGGGAAGGCCTTGGCAACCGGGCCTTCCGGAGGCTGGGCGGGCTGACGTGTATCAGATGCCAGCCCGGGCCATCGCTTCACGCGTCAGTTGTCTGCTCAGTTCCCGTTCCTGATAACCGATGTCCCGTTGCCGGCTTTCGAACTCTTCCTGACTCATCTCCTCGCCGGTCAGCACTTCATCCAGCGGGACGGACAGTTTTTCGGCCAGTTTGACAAGCCGCTTGAGCACGTCCGTCGGTTCCTGACCCTGGCTTTGCGCTTCCTGCCACTCCTTCGTCAGGGACAATAATTCCAGCTTGTCCTGATGAAGCTCGGTGTTGCGAGCGAAATCACTCGGATATTGCTTGCGCAGGTATTGCTCCCAGAAGGGTTGCTCGATCATCTGGTTGACCAGACCGTCGCCCGCTTCCGCGTCGATGATCGTAGCGTATGCCTGATCGATGGTTTTATCCGTGACGCCGGCTGTCGGGCGAAAGTTCATGGCTTCGGATTGCCATGGCAGTTCCAGGCGTTTGGCCAGCCCGGTTTCATAAGCCAGGTGGACCTCGACCTCATCGGGATTGCCTCCTCTTTGCCGGATATCGGCCCGTGCAATCCCGGTGACTTGCTCAAGGCGGGCGGAGCCTTTGGCCAGTTTCACCAGCTTGCCTTCGACTTCGTCAGCGCTGACTGAAAAGTGCCGGGCCTCCGAAGCCAGCACCTTCACCCCCATGTTGTTGAAGAGCTGCGCACCGGCATCTGCGCAACCTTCGGGTTCGGTGGACATGAGGAACAGTTCTTCGCGTAACGGGGTGTCGATTTCAATGGCATTGACCATGCGCCAGACACGATCGGTGAGTTGCGCTTTCGCACGGCCTCCCTGCTTGTAGTCGGCCGATCGAGTAAGTCCTTCCAGCACGGTGAAGAAGCCGAGGGAATCGGGTTCGTTCACCAGATAGTGCCAGGCCTCCGGTCGATAGGCACCGGTACCGGGAGATTCGCTGTACATCGATGCATCGCTGGGCGGTATCCACATCAACATCAGATCTTCGGCGGGCTGCTGATACCTTACCCTGGGACTCATCCCCACTGATTCGCGGTACAGTCCGTACGACTTGCGTACCTCTGGCGTAAGCTTTGTCCGATCGACCCGGGTGCGGGCAATGAGAAAGGCCTTGTCCGAGCCCGGGGCAACTTCGGGAATCGAGTGGAGCCGGTTTTTCAGCAGATCGAGGAAAAAGCCCTTGGGCCTGGGATGGCTGAACAGCCCCGCCGGCCAGGCGGTGATATTCGTATTGGCCAGGTTCAGCACCTTGAGTTTCGGCATATGCTGAATGGGCGGCGAGTCGCCCAGGGGATTGTTGTCCAGTCTCAGGGTTTCCAGATGCTCGAGGTTCTGCAGCTGTTCGATGGCGGGCGGAGTCAGTTCGATCATGTTGTCACTCAGGCGCAGGGTTCTGAGCTGACGCTGTTGGCCGATGCTGTCGGGCAGCGTTCTCAAACCGCAGTTTCTGGCGCTGAGCTGCTGCAGATTGGGGAAGTCCTTGAGCAGGCCGCTTGGTCCGGGTGAGAACTGCTGGCGATCCAGATTCACCGTAGTGACTTGTTGCAGAAAGGGTTTGAGATCATTCGGCATCTGTTTCCACCAGCGCTCGAGGTCGCTTGGCAGGACTTCCGTGGACAGGTCAAGGGCATACCCGTCTTCCAGACTGGAGCTGCGTTCACCGAAAACCTCGGACTTTCGGTCGAAACACTCCATCAGGCGCTCCGCGATGAGCCTGCCACCCTTGCGCTCGTAATCCCAATAGGCGTCCGGCAAGCGTCCGCCGTCATCCGGGTCATAGTCCTCCAGATAGCGCTGGCGCCAGTTCTCGAGTTTTTGCTTCAGCTCCTCGCGCTCCTGTTTCAGGCGTGCGATTTCCAGATGCGGGTCGCCTTTGGCATGCAGTGAGCGGGTGAATGCGGCCACCTCGTTTTCATCGAAGTGCGGATACATCTCCTGCACTTTGGTTTCGACGGTTTTTTCCGCGAACGGCCAGACCTTCGACAATCCCGGACCTCGTAGCAGCAACTCGGTGTCCCGTGGCACAACGGCGCGCAGGGGGGGGCGGGCGAGCAGAGTCCGACGTTCGGTCGGGGGGGCGGTTTTGACCGTGACCCATTGTCTGAACATTTCTCCCTGGTCAGTGCGATAGCCCAGCGCAGCACGTTTGTCTTCGGGCAGGGCCAGCAGGACAGCTTGATAGAAATCATCGGCGTCATGCTGCTTTCGCTGAGCGGCATCCAACACTTCGTAGCGGCCGCGATCGTCTCTGATCAGCGTGCGCACGGTGCCCGCTTCTTCGGGGCCGGTGCTGGAACGTAGTGGCCCGTCAGGGGTTCCGTCCCGGACTTCGATACGCAAGTCGCCGAAGGTGTCGGTGTGAATCTTCAGGGTATTGAGGATGAGCCGTTCGGTATCCGGTACCAGCAGCGCGGGTTCGTGCAGGCCCTCGACGGCGCGCGTCGCACGGGTTTCGAAAGCGCTTTCACGGGCCATGTTCTTCACGCGCAGCGGAATACGCTGTTGTTCGGCGATGATTTGCCGCTCGCCATCCGTTGCCCGTTCCAGCAATGGACGCGCCACCGAGGACGGCAGTTGTGGAAATTCGCTTTGCAGCAGGTGCACCTGTGGATCGTCGGAGCGGTCCTGAAGACGGTATTGGTAATCGAAAATCTCGGGTGTCCGGGTTTCCACGGCGTGCGCCAGTTTGTCCCGCAAAGCCTGGACCTGCCGGTCGCGGGGATAGGGACTGCCCAGCAGGGCAGTCATGTCCTGTTCACTCAAAAACGCCGTCAGTCGCTCCGGCAGTCGGCCGCTTGTCATGTCCGCCAGGCTGATGTTCAGGGTGTTCTCAGGCGTGACGCCTGAATGACCGTACTGGCGAAAGGCGCCACTGAGGTCCGCGTTTTCATAGACTCTCAAGCCCTTCTCGACGGGCCATCCCGGCAAGCTTGGGGCGATGGTCTCGAACCAGAACGAACCGGCGGGCAGCGGCTGTCCGGTGCGCACCAGGTGGCTCAAGCCACGGGTACGTTCCCAGGTCTTGAAGCGGGTGAGGGTGTCAGCCAGCAACGGAGGCGGGGCGGCGTTTTCGACGTGCATGCGACGCAGCGAGTCGTCGGAGGTACCGCTGATGCTGCGCAGCTTTTCCAGTTCGGCGGGGTTATAGCCCTCGGTGGAGTGCCCCAGACGCTGCATCAGTTGCGATCCCTCCCAGTCTTGCGGCTTTTCGCCTTCCAGAGTCCAGGCGCCCTGGCCGTTATGCCGGGCTTCGGGCCAGTAGGCCTGGGCGCGTGTCGGGTGAACGATGCGATGCGTCTCGCCCTGCGGGTCGAGTTGCACTTCGTAGTGTTTGCCTTCGATGGGCAGGAAGGTCTTGCCCGAATGACGATGCAGGCCAAGTGCATCGGGTTTTGATGTCTCTGGCAGCGCCAGGCCCGGTTGCTCGTAGGGCGTGAGGTCGGGGTGCCACAGGCGCGTCTTGCCGTCGATCGAACGCACCGGTTTCATATTCTCGACCAGGGGCGACAATTTGAGCCGGAATGCACTGCCGATGTTCGAGCCGGCGTGGAATGCCGCCAGTTGCAGGATATCGGTGATCACACCCAGCACATGCTCGCCGAATTCGGCGTAGTGCCCCTGAATCAGATCCCCTACCCCTTCGATCGCTTCGTTGATGATTTGAAACGCGGTATAGGCCAGCATGGCTTCGCCCAGCAATGGCACGAAAGGGGTCACGACCAGCAACGCCACACTGAAGATGTCGGAAGCGATTTTCTTGAAGTTTTCCCACCAGGCCCAGCGTGCGCGGCTGTCTGCGTCCGCTGTGGACACGGCGATGACTCGGGCGTCGTTGAGGATCTTGTTGAGTTGTTGCTGGTAGAGGTAAGTCCACAGCGGTTCGGTGATCGGGGGCGCGCTGAATTGCAGTTGTGGTTTGTCCACAGGCGTTTCACGCCAGGAGGGGCGGGGATCGCCTCGTTCCTTTGGATACCATTTGATGTAAGTGAGCCGCTGTTGAAGGTCGGCGAAGAAATGGCCGCGCTGTTCGTGATCGACGAACTGACTGAAAAACTGGCGATACGTGATACCGCTGGACTGCGCGGTCTGGTTGTCTCTCAGCTGGCGGCTCAGTTCGTTCATGAATTCGATCGTCGAGGGGTACTCCTTGAGCGGGTGTTCGGGATCCTGTGGCACGTAGGCGATCATTGTCTGCGAGTGCTGCTTCTGATCGGGATCGGGCCGGATGATCAGGATCCCGGTGAAGTTCAGGTCCATCATGCCCAGCTCGCACACCTTCATGGCTTGCTCGCCCAGCTTCAGGTGCTCCTGACCTTCGAGCAGGTCCCGAATGAGCAAATGGGCCTGCCGGCCGATATCTTTTTTGGCCAGCGCAATGTGCGCGGCTGCCTTTAGGGCCGCTTGCTGACTGCGCTGGACTTGCAGTTTCAGAAAAGCCTGGGCGACCGGCTCCCTGTTGAGCAGATGTTCTTCGAGGTGGGCCTTGTATTGCGCACCGATATCCAGCTCCCGACACAGTGACTGGAACTGGCTCACACTGATGATTTTGTCGATCGGTGAAATATCGAACAGCTCACGGGCCGCATCGGTCTTTTCCAGGAACGCGGAGTGTTTCTCGAATGTTTCGTCGTAGGCAAAGTTGTGCAGTGCTGCATCCAGCAATGAAACTGTTCTTGCGGTATAGCCGGGTATAACTTGAATGGCCCACCAGCTGCTTTCCCGGGAAACGTATAACCGCAGATAAGTATTTTTTACGTCGACATCGATGTTGAATTTTTCAAGCAGCTTTGCCTTCAGCAAAGGTTCGGCGAAAGCCTGAATGTCCTTCAGTTTTGCGAGTGTATTGTCGATCGTGTTTTGTGCATTCCAGGCTTTCCTGTTGGCATTGTTCATGCGTTCCAGGTGCTTGGGCGGTGCTGCGCTTATCCACTTTTCATTGCGCAGGGGCACTCGCCTCAGTGCGTGACTTCGATGCAATTGCATATCGAGAAAGACGGAGTCGATGTTCGACTTAATCAAGTCGTAATGTTGCCCTTTGTTTTCAATTGTTGCGGTCATTGCTAAAGCCTTGAGTCAGTCGGAAGTTTCAAGGCTAACGTTCGGGGATGGGAATGATTAGTTTAAAAGCTGGTTGTACAAGTGCGGTTTTAATAGCGGGTCCGATTGAATATTGGAATGTTTAAAACATATAAATAACACCCGGGCGTTTTCAATCCGGCACAGAGGCGCGCGCATTCAGGGAAGCCACTCTCGATGCCTCGGGCGGCAGACATTGTGAGTCGCTGCCCGGTTGCAGGTAAGGCATCAGGATCGGCGCCATGCCCTTGAGCACCTGCACCGGCAGGGCCGAGGTGAATTTGAAGTTCTCCGCCGAGCGCCCCGGCACGAATGCCGTGAGCGTGCCGAAATGGTGGTCGCCGATGTAGAACACGAAGGTCGCCGTGCGGTTGATCGACTTCGAACTGAGAATCCGCCCGCCGGAGCCAATCGCTTCGATCCGGTTGTCGCCTGTGCCGGTCTTGCCGCCCATGGTCAGCGGTGTTCCATCGGCCAGTTTGAAACTGCCGGAAACACGTTTGGCGGTTCCCGAGTCCACCACTTGCGACAGCGCTTCACGCATCGCCGTGGCGACTTCGGACGGCATCACCCGTTTGCCCACATGAGGGTCATTGACCAGTTTGGTTTCGTAAGGCGTGCCGGCGGCAAAGTGCAGGCTGTCGATGCGCAGGGTCGGCATGCGCACACCGTCGTTGAGGATGGTGCCGATCAGCTCGGCCAGCGCAGCGGGGCGGTCGCCGGAGCTGCCGATGGCGGTGGCCAGCGACGGCACCAGGTGATCGAACGGATAGCCGACTTTCTGCCAGCGCTGATGGATCTCGAGGAACGCCTCGATCTCCAGCATGGTGCGGATCCGGCTGTCACGGGCACCCTTGTGCCTGCTCTTGAACAGCCAGCTGTAGACTTCCTGACGCTCGAACTGGCTGGCCTTGACGATGTCCTTGAAGGTCGCGTCGGGGTGGTTGAGCAGGTAGCCGATCATCCACAGGTCCAGCGGGTGAACCTTGGCGATGAAGCCCTGATCCGGCAGGTCATAGGTGCCGGGGCCGTAGGCCAGGTAGAGCCGTTCCAGGCGTTCGTCGGTGAGTTTTTCGGTGAGCTTGGCGCCTTTCAAATGCGAACGCACGAAGCTGTTGAAATCCTCCTGGCTGGCGTTGGGCAGCAGGTAACGGTGCACGGCAGCCATGCGGATCGGGGTCGGGCGCATGCTGTCGAGGAAGGTGTCGAGCCGGGCCTGGGTGTCCTTGTTGCGGTACTTCTTCCAGAACTTGAGCAGGAACGAAGTGCCTTCGCGGTCGGCGAACGAGGCGAGGTATTCCTGACGTCGCGGGTCGCGGTCGTCCTTGAGCAGCTCGGCGCTGTTGTTGGGGCCGGAGTAGGTGGTGTAACGCACCAGGTCACGCATCAGACGAATGAACGGCAGGTTGATCGACTCACGCAGGGCATCGCGCAGGGTCGGCAGGCGACCGTTGTCTTCCTTGCGAAAGTTATGAAACGTGTGCAGCCCGCCACCGGTAAAAAAAGCTTCGCCGGGACTGGCTGAGTATTTGCGATCAAGAGCTGCGCCGAGCAATTTCGACAGGTCGCGATCCTTGTTCTGGATCAGGTAATCGACCACCCACCAGCTCAGGCGATCCTGTTCCGGCACGTCGACTTTTTTCAGTTCCTGCACGGTCATGGCGCCGTACTTGTCATGCAGCTCGGCGATGATTTGCAGGTAGGTGGTCAGCACCCGCATCTTGGCGGTGGAGCCCAGTTCCAGCTTGCTGCCCTCGTTGATATCGAACGGTTGGTCAGTGCTGTCGGTCTGCACCCGCACGCGCGAGCCGTCCGGCGTCAGCTCGAACAGGGTGAAGCTGTAGCGCACCTGAGTGGTGCTGGTGGGCGTCAGCAGGCGTTCGCCCATCAGGCCGACTTCGGTCGCATAGGCCGGGTCAGCCAGTCGTTTCAGATAGGCGGTGGCCTGGGTTTGCAGTTCGCCTTGCAGGGTGCTGGTGGCGGACAGGTCGAGGCGGTCGAGGTCATACAGCGGACGGTTGAGCATCGACGCCAATCGACTGCGGGCGACACTGATGCCTTTGTTGGTTTCGATTGGCTGGATCGTCGGTTGGGTCTGCCAGTCGCGATAGCTGATGGTGCTGGCCAGCGCCGCATCGGCCAGGGCGGCGTCGATCACGCCGTTCTGTCTGAGCAGGCGCAGGTGGCTGTTGGTCAGTTCGACCAATTCTTCGCGGCCCTTGGTCAGGTAATGCGAAGGGCGGCGCTGGGCGATCATCAGCGAGAGCATTTCGCGCAGGGCCAGGCCCTTGTCCGCCATGGACTGCGGATCGGTCGCCGAGCTGGAGAGTTTGCGGTTGGCCTCGTTGAAATCGGCGCCGTACCAGACCCGCAGGCCCTCGGCCATGCCGTGTACTTCGCCATGCCCCGGCACCGCCGACAGCGGCACACTGTTGAGGTAATCGCGAATGATGTTCTGCCGCGCCGGCAAGGTGTCCGGGCCGCCCTGATAGGCGCGCACGCTGGCGGAAATCATCTGGCGGATCTTCTCTGCACCGGACACCGTCAGACCATCGGGCGAGTGGCGGTATTTCTCAAGCTGGGTGGCCAGGGTACTGCCACCGGCCGACTGCCCCGGCAAGTGCAGCAACTTGGCGACTTGCGACCACGCGGCCATGCCGAAGCGCGGCCAGTCCACCGCCGGGTTGGCCAACGGTTGTTTTGGATCGAGCAGAAAACGGTTTTCGATGAACAGCAGGCTGTTGACCACCACCGGTGGAATCGACTCGAAACTCGCGTACAGCTGTTGCGGATAGTTGTACTGATAGAGCGGCGCGGCGCGGCAATCGGTGATCGACAGGCCGGCCTGGATCTTCTCGGAATAGGGCACGAACAGGCCCTTGTCGGTGTAGTTGAGCAGGGCCGGAGAGAAGCGCGTCTGCTCGGTGATCACGTAGTTGCGCTTGATCAGCCGTGGCAGGAACTCGTCCAGCGAGCTGTACCCCAGACGCAGGTCGAACGGCCCGTTGCCCGGATAGCGGATCGCTTCGCTGGGCCCCGGCTGCAATTCGTATTTGAGTTTGGCGGCGTACTGGCTGACCTCGCGGGACTGAAAACGCGAGGTGCGCATTTCCTTCATCGCGGCCAGGCCCACGACAATCGCGATGATCACCACCAGGAGCCAGAAAGCCTTCCACCCGTGCCGGTTGCGGCGGGGTTTTTCAGGTAAAGGCGCTTCATCCACACGTTCAGTCGGAACCACTTTTTCACTCGAATCGGTTTGCCACAAAGCGCCCATAGTCGATTGATCCATTCACGCAGATTGATCGGACTTGACTGAAGCTTAGTCGCTGGTTGGCGTCGGTGAAAAAATTGTGAAGGTCATCGAGCGGAGACGGGATCGAGCGACGGGGCGGTGAGGATCCGAGGCGCACAGGTATCGTCGCGTCTGTATCGGGAAACATAACAAGCTGAGCAAAAAGTTTCTGACTGACGCTCGCCAATCTGGAAAAAAGTTGTCTGGATTTGCAATTAATTGATGTGTTTTTCAAGTGTCAAATTCAAGTTGGGTGTTGTTTATTAAATGCTCATTTCTTAAGTTGGAGTTTCATCGTGGGTACGTACTTCCGGTCTTTTGCACGCTTCGCGCCTGCAGTAATTAATAATGTTGAAAGTTTAACCGATGAGTATTCGGAAGTGGTCCTGGCAGCAATTCCACCCGCGCTTGTTAATATGTCGAAGTCCAATCTTGAGATGTTGAAAAAGATTACACCGTCGACACCTGATTGGCTGAAAAGCGCTTCGCCTCAACAACGGGCGGAGGCACGCAGGGCCATAGAGGAAAGCGTGGCCGCGCACACTGCATTCAGTGCCCTGATGGACCAGGTCAAGTCCCCGGAGGCGTTCGCCGAGCCACTGCTCAGGGCGAAGCTGAAGGACGAGACGGGATTTGATATTGAGCTGCAGAACTTTTGGCTGGCATTCTCTCCTTCTTCGATCCCCTCTTCGCATCCTCCGACTGAACGTTACACGTTTTTGCAAGCAGCCCTTCACAACTTCGATGAAGAAGAAACGGACTTCAGGTCATTTTCCCGTATCGGTTGGGAAGCCTATCAACCGACCGATATGCGGATCAGTGCACTTCGTTTCATCGAATTGTGTCGAGAGCTGGATGTCGGCCAGCTTTATCAGGCCCATATCCGGCAAGCACTGAAGCTGGATGATGCGACGGGTCTTAAAACGCTGAGTGATGCCTTCACTGCTTATCAGAGCGCTTCGTTGAAAGCGTCAAGTCATGTTGCTGTGCTCAAGGGCGATATTGAGGCCAGACATCATCGGGCCCTGCTTGAAGTAGCTGACGGCAAAAAAGATGTGAAGGTTGACGGCAAGTCTCTCTGGTATCGCGGCATTAGCTTCATGAATATGCCATTGGAAGGTTGCGCGATTTTCGAGATTGCCGATCCGGAAGACGATAGCGTTCTCGATAAATTGCTGCCAACTGTTGATGGATTCTGGCCAAACGACTTGATCGTCTGGATTCCTGATGATCCCGATCATCCGCTGAAACTTTATCCGAAGCTAACGGCACTCAAGTCTCAACTTGTCAGCCAGTTTGTGCGCAAGCCTCAGGATGAAGAGGCCGACCCGCAAGCACCGACCGACTATCAGGTGTTTTTTAGCCGCTTCGTAAAACATAAAGACCGGCCGAAGTTTTTTTCCAGCTTTACCGAACTCGTCACTGCGAACGGTCCGAAAATCCGTCGTCAAAAAAAGGAGCCGGACTTTCTCCTGCAGGAGCTGATAGTGAGCCCTTCAGGCGATCGCTGGGATACGAGCCTCGACATCTGGCAGGTATCTTTCAGACGCTTCAGGCATCGATTATTGGCTGATGCACGCAGTGCCGCTGTGCCTACCGCTGACGCTGATGCTCGCGGGCGCCGTGCCTGGCTTTCACAACTCCTGGACATTGGTTTGATGGCGTTGAACCTGGTGTCTTTCGTGGTGCCCGCAGTCGGGGTTCTGATGCTCGGCGTCACGGCGATTCAGCTCATGGATGATGTTTTGGAGGGAATTGAGGATTTGAGCCTCGGCGACCGGGAAAACGGTTGGCAGCTCATCCACGGGGTTCTGGTGAATCTGGCGATCATGGGGGCCGGGGCCGCGTTGATCGGGAAACTTGCATCGGGAGGCCGCACGGAGTTTTTGCCGATCGAACTGGAAAATGGACAGAAACGGCTCTGGAAACCAGACCTGGCGGCTTACCGGAGCAAAGTGTCGCTGGCCGATGTCGAGCCCAATGCTCGCGAGCAGTTTCTCGTCGCGAACAAACTGTATGTACGCGTCGAAGGACACGTTTATGAAAAACGCTTCGATCCAGTAACCAACACTTGGCGCATCGTCCATCCTCGCAACCCCAACGCTTATCAGCCTTTGCTTTCCGAAAGTGCAAACGGCTGGAATCACGGCCCGCACCGCCCCGTACCGGCACTGTCGCCCGAACTCCCCCCCGTTGCGCCCGTTGACGGGCACGTTCTAACGGGCGAAGGGGCTTCGCTTGACGTCGCTCCCGCACATCCCCCGGCGGTGTCGGGCATCGATAACCGAGTCAATGCCCGATACGCGGTCGAGGAGTCGCTGATTCTTGGACTTCAACCGGCCAAAGGTGTTTATCGCAGTGTCGACGGGCAATGGTGCTACATCCGCAACATCGACGATGCCGGCGTCGTCTCGGTGTATCGGATCCGTGATTCGTTCAATCTCAACGCCGAGATCATGGACGTCAACATTGTTGATCCGCAGAGTAATCGTGCGACAGAGCTGCGCCTGCGCGAGGTCGCGCCCGATCAATGGCAACCTCTGTCGTTGAGAGGGGGGGCCAGGCCTGACAACTTACTGGCTAAAATAGCTGCTTTCGAGCGCAAGCAACTGCCCAACGGTCTATGGGAGCCGAAAATCCTAGTGGTTTCCCTGTCCGACACGAGGTATTTGCCAAGTGATTGGGGGCCCATGCATGAGCTTCCGTTTTCCATCGAACCGACCAGCATTCACCAGGCACTCGAGATGTCCGAGTTGGGTCGACTGCCTGTTGCAACCGACTTGATGGAAGGCCCCACGGGGAAATTGTCGCCGGGAATCGCGTCGCAGCTCGACATGCGAGAGGGAGGGGGCAGCTTCCTGTTTACCATGCAGCGCATGAAGTATTCCGGTGCCGTCGAAGGGGAGTTCAATGCACTCAAAGTCATCGACCTTGAGGCGGGCGAACGCCCTGAGGGTACGAATGCGATTTCTGCGTATTGGTCGCCGCAGGGAGGCTACGTCGATGTCCCCATTCACCCTGGATGGGGGCAACCGGATCATGTTTTCACACCCGGTTTCAGCGGTTGCTCCCTGGTGGTGGAACAGATGGATGAAAACCTGCTTCGGGTCCGGCATGTCGAGGCCAGCCATGAAGCTGCCCAATACGTCGATCTGGCCCCGCAAGAGCATGGATGGGGGCTGAGTGCCGCCATGGAGCTTCCGGACTACGGACTCCGTCTGGACCAGAACGGCAATCCCGACTCGATACTGACGGGCTTCGCCTTCATGAAGTACGACCGAACGGCTCGCGTCTGGAAACTGCACTATCAATCCAATCAAGGGGCGACCGCCATTGCCCACTATTCGAAGGAGCAACCGGGCTGGTTTTCCCGTCCCGATACGCTGGTACGAGTCTTTGGCCGGACGAAAGTCTTGAAGATCAATACCCGGCCAGTGACGACCATCGAAAGGTCTGTCGCACCGGCCGGCCTGTGACGTTGCACCATTGCTGTGCAATACTCGCCGGCCATTTGCGCGGTGAATAATCCTCGAAATGCAGGATGGTTTGTCTCGTAAACCTCGTATTTGACGAGGTTTACGTCTGAATCAGATGCCTTATAGAGTGAAAAAACCTGTCGCAAGCTTTTTATACTGCACGCCCCGCTGATCCCGCAGGTTGCTTCTGCGGGACGGTTCTGCCCACGAAGCAGGGCCGGTTCTACCCCAGGCGCAGGCTTATCGGCCGACGCTTGAACACTCGGTGGTCACATCCAATAACAAGACGAGGAAGTCCCCCATGCCAGTCGGCAATCACCCGCCCCATGGCGAAACCGCTCAAGGCGGCCCGCTCAAACGCGAACTCGGTGAACGGCATATTCGCCTGATGGCGCTCGGCGCCTGCATCGGTGTCGGTCTGTTTCTCGGTTCGGCCAAGGCCATCGAAATGGCCGGCCCGGCGATCATGCTCTCGTACATCATTGGCGGTCTGGCGATCCTGGTGATCATGCGCGCCCTCGGCGAAATGGCCGTGCACAATCCGGTGGCCGGCTCCTTCAGCCGCTATGCACAGGATTACCTCGGCCCGCTGGCGGGCTTTCTGACCGGCTGGAACTACTGGTTCCTGTGGCTGGTAACCTGCGTCGCCGAAATCACCGCGGTGGCGGTGTACATGGGCATCTGGTTCCCCGATGTCCCGCGCTGGATCTGGGCGCTGGCGGCGCTGGTCAGCATGGGCTCGATCAACCTGATCGCGGTGAAGGCCTTCGGTGAATTCGAGTTCTGGTTCGCCCTGATCAAGATCGTCACCATCATCGCCATGGTGCTCGGCGGCATCGGCATCATCGCTTTCGGTTTCGGCAACGACGGCGTGGCGCTGGGGATTTCCAACCTGTGGGCCCACGGCGGCTTCATGCCCAACGGCGTGACGGGCGTGTTGATGTCGCTGCAGATGGTGATGTTCGCCTACCTCGGTGTGGAGATGATCGGCCTGACCGCCGGTGAAGCGAAGAACCCGCAGAAGACCATCCCGAATGCGATCGGCTCGGTGTTCTGGCGGATCCTGCTGTTCTACGTCGGCGCGCTGTTCGTGATCCTGTCGATCTACCCGTGGAATGAAATCGGCACCCAGGGCAGTCCGTTCGTGATGACCTTTGAACGTCTGGGCATCAAGACCGCCGCCGGCATCATCAACTTCGTGGTGATCACTGCGGCGCTGTCGTCGTGCAACGGCGGCATCTTCAGCACCGGGCGCATGCTCTACAGCCTGGCGCAGAACGGCCAGGCGCCGGCCGGTTTCGCTCGCACCTCGAGCAACGGCGTACCGCGTCGGGCGTTGCTGCTGTCGATCTTCGCGCTGCTGTTGGGCGTGCTGCTCAACTATCTGGTGCCGGAAAAAGTCTTCGTCTGGGTGACTTCGATTGCCACCTTCGGCGCGATCTGGACCTGGGTGATGATCCTGCTGGCCCAGCTGAAATTCCGCAAAGGCCTGAGCGCCAGCGAACGGGCCGGCCTGAAGTACAAGATGTGGCTGTTCCCGGTCAGCTCCTATCTGGCGCTGGCGTTCCTGGTGCTGGTAGTCGGCCTGATGGCGTACTTCCCGGATACCCGCGTGGCACTGTATGTAGGCCCGGCGTTCCTGGTGCTGCTGACCGTCTTGTTCTACGTGTTCAAGCTGCAACCGAAGGATTCGGTACAGGGCGCGATGCGTTCGGCTTCGTAATTCGTTGTCGCTGAAACCTGAAAGCCCCGGTCGAAAGTCCGGGGCTTTTTCATGGGGGTGAGATGATGCCGCTGGTCTGAAATCAGCGCAAAAAACGACCTCTGATTCAGAGTCATGTTCGAAGGTTTATCTACGTTGTTTCCCGCGCAGCCGTGAACAGAGGCGCAGGTATGAGGATCAGCGATTTTCTCGTACGAGAACTCGGCCGCCGTCAGGTCGTGCTGTTCTTCCTGCTCGCCACGCTGCTCTACATCCTGCCGCTGATTCTTGCCGACTTCCCCTACATCGACGACAACTGGCGCACCCTCGCTGCCGGCAACGCCTGGGCGGGGCAGGGGCGGTTGTTCATGGATTGGCTGTATCAGGCGCTGAGCTTCACCGGCGCTGCGCCGAATATTTTTCCACTGCCGCTGTTGCTCGCCACCGTAGCGATGTCGTTCGCTCTGACCCGGCTGACCTTCCACTATTTTCCCGAACCGACGCTGGCCTGTTGTCTGGTGCCGTTGCCGCTCTGGTACAACCCGTTCCTGTTGCAGAACCTGTCCTATCAATACGACGGCGCCGGCATGGCCCTGAGCCTGGTCGCGGTGATTTATGCAATCACCTTTTGCGGCGCTTCACGCATTCAGCGATGGCTGGTGCCATCGGTGTTGCTGGCGCTGGCGATCGGGTTGTATCAGATCAGCCTGAATGTGTTTCTCGGGTTGTGCTGCCTGGAATTGCTCAGGAATGTTCACCGGCGAGTGCCGTGGGATGAACTCTGGCACCGGTCGGGCTGGCGGCTGGCGCAACTGCTGCTGGCGGTGTTGATTTACAGCGTCACGGCTTATCCATTCACTGACGCCGGACGCACGCAATTGCTGAATGCGAGCGCTGACCCGTTGCTGCAGATCGGCGTCAATATCGGTCGGGTGATGGAGAAGGTTGCGCTGCTGTTTCACGGCGGGTACACGGTAGTTTTTATTGTTTTGGTGCTGTGCGCCGTGTTCGGCGCCGTGCAATTGGGGCGGCATATTCGTGAGCGCAAAATGTCCCGCGCCAAGGACTTGCTCCTGAGCTTCAGCTGCCTGCTGCCATTGCCGCTGATTGTGCTGCTGGTGCCGGGCATGACGCTGTTGTTTCGCGATTTCAACGAAGGCGCGCGCACCTTGATGGGGTTCGGCGTATTGCTGATGTCGCTGTTCTATCTGGCCTGGCTGGGGTTGATGCCGCTGCATCAACGGTTGCCTTTGATGCTGGCGATTCCGCTTCTGGCCACGCTGTCACTGTCCTTCGCTTATGGCCGGGTGCTGACGATGGAAAAAACCTTCGCCAGCAGTGCTCTCTACAGCCTCAGCCACGACATCTCGTCCCATCGCGAACTGCGCGAAGCCAAACGGATTTATATCTCGGTGACGTACTCCGACCGCTGGCTCGCGGGGGCGCAGGGCACCTTCCAACGGCTGCCGGTGCTGCGCTACCTGCTGAACGTCGACTATTTCATGCTCGCCGAAAACCTGGCCTCGGCCGGTATCACCAACGTGGTCGCCGAGCGCGAACGTCGCAACGCGACCCATGTCGGCCTGATGGGCTATCCACCCTTGTTGGAAAGCCTCTATTACCGCCTCTACCTGATCGGCGACTACGGCTTCATCGTCATGAAAGAGCCGCCCCACGGGCGGTTATTGCAATGGTGACCGTTGGTCAGAAACCAGCGCCTACCTGTAATTTCTGACAGTAGACCGCACCCGTACCTTGCCCTAGCGTGAAAGCTCCGCCCGTTGCAGTGACAGCAAGGATTCACGATGAGGATCTTGTGGAAAGGATTTCCCGCCCAAACGGCAATCGGCCTCGCCGCAACGCTGGTCCACTGGCAGGTTTTTTTCGTACTGACCAGTGCGGTTCAGCTCGATCAGGCGGCCAGCAACTTCGCTGCGTTTTGCATCGCCGCATCCTTCGCGTTTTACATGAACGCGCTGTACACGTTCGAGACCGGAACGTCGGTGCTGGCGTACCTGATGTTTATCAGCGTGATGGGGGCGTTGAGTTACGGCACAGGCGTGATCGCCGATGCACGGAGTCTGCCGGGGCTGGTGACGGTGTCGGTGTTTTCACTGCTGGATCTGTTGCTGGGGTACTGCTTTTTCCGGTTTGTGTTGTTTCGGGGGCGGCAGTCATGAAAAGCGCTTCTGCTAATGCGAACGAACACTTTCTGAGCAGGCCCTGGAGCGCACAGGAAATCTATTTCTTTTTTCAGATAGCAACCTTGCTGCATGTTTTTCCCATTTTGTTCGCCGACTACTTGTACATCGATGACCAAGGGCGATCGATGCTCGGAATCAAGGGCTGGACTGAAGACGGCCGACCGTTGGTGGAGTTGCTGTATTCCGTTCTGACATTTTCCTCATCGTTGAATATTTTTCCATTACCGTTACTCATTGCCACCGTTGCCATGTCTTTTGGACTGAGGCGACTGGTCACTCACTATTTTTCTACTCCGGGGTTTGTTGAGTGCCTAGTGGTTTTACCCCTGTGGTTCAGTCCGTTTTATTTACAGAACCTTTCATATCAATATGACGGGCCGAGCATGACGTTGGGCCTGGTTGCAGTGATTTATGCAATCACTTCAAATCCGGCATCGGCTGTGGGGCGGGTAGTACTCTCCGCGATATTGATTGCTCTGGCGCTTTCTTTTTATCAGGTGTGTCTGAACGTTTTTATCGGTCTGGCGTGTATCGATGTCTACCGCTGCATGATCTCTGGTACAGCGTCTGAAGTGCGGAAGGAACTCTTGCTGAGAACCGGACAATTGGCAGGGGGATTGCTTGTTTACTGCTTGAGTTCGTATCAGTTGATAAGCGGTAGCCGTCAGGGATTTGTCGAGATTGATAATTCCACGGTGAGAGAGTTGCTCATGCGAATTGATACTTTCAATCAGCACATGTTTCTTCTATTCAATATTGGCAATGTTTGGTTTTTTTCGTTGCTCATCTTTGTTGCAGCTTTGTGTTTTGTGCTCACGGGGTATCGTTGTGTCGCTCGACAGGAGGGCGGCTGGGCCAAGTCGAACACGTTGGTGTTGTACCTGATGACATTGCTCGGGGCTGTGTCTGCGATTTATGGCATCGGACTTCTCGTGCGCTATCCAAACTTTGGTGCGCGGAATCTGATGGGGTTTTCTTCTATGTTGGTTTTTTTGATGTTTTTGAACCGACAAGGATTGATGCAAGTAAACCGATACCTGACATACCTGTTGGTCATTCCGATTGCTTTTATGCTTAGCTTCTCTTTTTCCTATGGTCGGGTCATGGTGGCGAAAAAACAATTCGAACAAGTTGTCGTTCAGAACCTAAACTATGACGTTGTTTCTCATGCAAATCTTCGAGCTCTGGAGCGGATCAATTTAATCGCCGATACCCGTTATTTGTGGATTCCTGGTGCAAAAAAACAATTGATGCTTCACCTGTGCTTCCTTACATACTTGGTCTGGATTTTATCTTGCTGCCAGAAAATATGCTCAGGGCTGGACTGACAAATGTTTTTGGCGGTGTAAAAGACGAACGCGATACAGTGGGGTGTGGGACGTGTCAGCAAGTTCTAAGTAATCGCTATTACGACATCTACATATTGGACAAAACCGGTTATGTGTTTATGAAACGCTGGAATGAGGTGAAAGATTCCGATCACCTCTGATCCAGCGTTTTACCTTGAAGGAAGGTACATAGATTCGGCTACGCAGCCATTCCATCCTGCGGCTCAAAACTGTCCGCCCGCGCCATCTGCCACATCCGCGAATAGAACTCGCCGTTCACCTCTCCGGTGAGCAATTCCCCCGGTTTCAGGAACACATGCAGCTGCGAGAACAGTTTGATTTCAGTGGCCGACATGCGCCGCACCAAATGCTTGGCCGACAGTTGCGACGGATGGTCGAGGCCGGCGGCAGCGAGCATTTCTGCCAGGGCCTTGAGCGTATTGCGGTGGAAGTTGTAGACCCGCTGGGCCTTGTCCGGCACCACCAGCGCGCGCTGGCGCAGGGTGTCCTGGGTGGCGACGCCGGTCGGGCATTTGTTGGTGTGGCAGCTTTGCGACTGGATGCAGCCGATGGCGAACATGAAGCCCCGCGCGGAGTTGGCCCAGTCGGCACCGATGGCCAGCACGCTGGCGATATCGAAAGCGCTGACGATCTTGCCGCTGGCGCCGAGCTTGATCTTGTCCCGCAGATTCAAGCCCACAAGCGTGTTGTGCACGAACAGCAGACCTTCGCGCATCGGCACGCCGATGTGGTCGGTGAACTCCACCGGCGCGGCGCCGGTTCCGCCTTCCTTGCCGTCGACCACGATGAAGTCCGGCAGGATGCCGGTTTCCAGCATGGCCTTGGCGATGCCCATGAATTCCCACGGATGGCCGAGGCAGAACTTGAAGCCCACCGGTTTGCCGCCGGACAGTTCACGCAGTTGCTGGATGAAATGCATCATCTCGATCGGCGTGGAGAAGGCGCTGTGGCGCGATGGCGAGATGCAGTCTTCGCCCATCAGGATGCCGCGGGTGTCGGCGATTTCCTGGGTCACTTTGTGCTTGGGCAGAATCCCGCCGTGGCCGGGTTTGGCGCCCTGGCTCATCTTGATTTCGATCATCCGCACTTGCGGGGTCTGCGCCTGGGCGGCGAAGCGTTCCGGGTCGAAGCGGCCGTCGCTGGTGCGGCAGCCGAAATAGCCGCTGCCCAGTTCCCAGGTCAGGTCGCCGCCATGTTCGCGGTGATAGGGGCTGATGCTGCCTTCGCCGGTGTCGTGGGCGAAGTTGCCGAGTTTCGCACCCTGGTTCAGCGCGCGGATCGCGTTGGCACTGAGGGAGCCAAAACTCATGGCCGAGATGTTGAACACCGACGCCGAGTACGGCTGGGTGCATTGCGGGCCGCCGACGGTGACGCGGAAACTGCTCGGGTCGCTCAGCGGCGCCGGGCGCATTGAGTGGCCGATGAATTCGAAGCCGGACTGATAGACGTCGATCAGGGTACCGAACGGTTTGTCGGCGGTTTCATTCTTGGCCCGCGAATACACCAGCGAACGCTGGGCGCGGGAGAAGGGCAGGGCGTCGCTGTCGGATTCCAGCAGGTACTGGCGGATTTCCGGGCGGATGCCTTCGACCAGATAACGGATATTGCCCAGGATCGGATAGTTGCGGCGCACCGCGTGCGGGCTCTGCAGCAGGTCGAACAGACCGATCAGGCTCAGCACCCCGGTGACGGCGGTGATCGGCCACAGCCAGTCATGTTCGAGAAAGGGCAGGCTGGCGAGGGTGAACATCACGCAGACGGCAAAGAAGGCGTAGCGGCTCAGGAGTGACAGGCTCATACGGTTTCCTTGGTTCGGATGGTTTTTTTGCGGCAGTCAGGCGTTCTGCGCCTGTAGAAAGATCGAAAACAGCTCCGACTGGGATTTGATCCCCAGCTTGCTGTACATGTGTTTCTTATGGACTTTCACGGTTTCAACAGAGATTTCCAGCTTACGGGCGATTTCTTTACTGGAGCAACCGCTGAGCATCAGGCGCCCGACATCCAGTTCCCGGGCGGTCAGTTGCGCGCCCTTGAGCTGCTGCACCGACGCTTCGAGCTGCACCCGCCAGTCCGGTTGCGCAGGCGCCGGGGCCAATGCCACGGTTTCGTTGATTTCATAAGGCAGGCGCTGGCGCAACAGGCCGAGCACCCACGGCTGGATCAGTGACAACAGGGCAATCTGCTCGCCGGTGAAGCGTTGCTGGCTGCCCAGCGACAGGCACAGCGTGCGGTCGCCCTCGAGCTGGCAATTGAACTGGATTTCGTCGGCCACCACATTCAGACGAAAGTATCGCTGGTAATACTCGGTCAGTTCGAAGTGCTCCGGCGCGACCTCCGACAGGCGATACAGCCCGGTGCGCGATTGTTCGCGGCAGGCGATGTAGAACGGGTCGAGCAGGTACAGACCGCGCAGGTAGTCCTGAAACAACTGGTCAGGACTGCCGTCTGCGCCGGGGCATTCGGCGAACACCTGCGGGTGGCGGTCGGCGCTGAACAGCAGCGCCACCCAGCTATCGAACGGCACGTACTGGTCGAGCAGGCGCACCAGTTGCGCCCAGAAATTCGGCTTGTCGAGGGCGTCGATCAACTGCCCGACGGCGCGGTGCCAGGTGATGTCGTCAAACGAAAGAGTCATGCCTCTACCCCTATCGGGTTACCCCGGCCGCGTAATTCCCTGGCCGGTCGAATGCGAAGCATACTGGCCCACAGACAGCCGCCGGGCAATCTTTCGGCACCCGGCGCTCATAACAAGGACTGCCCATGAAAGTCGAACTCGCCCAACTGGCGGGCCGTGACAAAGACACGGCGTACAACCTCGAACGCGCCCTCGCGGCGATTGCGGCCTGCGCTGCCGACACGCAATTGATCGTGTTCCCCGAGACCCACCTGATGGGCTTCCCGACCGCCGACACCGTGGCGCAGATCGCCGAGCCGCTGGACGGCCCGACCGTCAGCGCGGTGCAGGCCGCCTCCCGCGAGCGCAACCTCGCCGTGGTGATCGGCATGGCCGAGAACGACAACGGCCGCTTCTACAACACCACGTTGCTGATCACCCCAGAAGGCATCGCCCTGAAATACCGCAAGACCCATCTCTGGGCTTCGGATCGCGGTGTGTTCGAGGCCGGTGACCGTTACGCCACCTGCCTGTGGAACGGCGTGCGGGTCGGTCTGCTGATCTGCTACGACATCGAGTTCCCGGAGTCGGCCCGGGCCCTGGCGCAATTGGGTGCGGAGTTGCTGATCGTGACCAACGGCAACATGGACCCGTACGGGCCGACCCACCGCACCGCGATCATGGCCCGGGCCCAGGAAAATCAGGCGTTTGCGCTGATGGTCAACCGCGTGGAAGCCGGGGATGACGGGTTGATGTTCGCCGGCGGCAGTGCGCTGGTGGATCCGCTGGGCACGCTGCTGTTCGAAGCCGGGCGTGAGGAAGGGCGGTTCAGTGTCGAGCTGGATTTCGGCCAGCTGGAACTGGCGCGCAAGGATTATCGGTATCTGGATGACCAGCGGTTGAGGTTGCCGGGGGAGGTGGTTGAACACGCCTCGGGAGTACGCGAGCTGCTGATCCCTTGACCCGTTGTACCCGATCGTTCCCACGCTCTGCGTGGGAATGCAGCCCGGGACGCTCTGCGTCCCAAGAGCGGACGCGGAGCGTCCATGGAGGCGTTCCCACGCAGAGCGTGGGAACGATCACGCACCTTTAAGCCTTACCCAAAAAACAACAACGCAACACCCGAAACATTCGCCGAACTCGGCCTCTGCCATAAATCCAATAAAATCCGGAGTAAGTCGCCCATGGCTCGTTTGCAACGCACCCTTTCGCTAGGGTCGGTGGTGCTGTTCGGCATCGCCTACATGACGCCGATCATTGTCCTCGGCACGTTCGGCATCCTCGCCCAATCCACCGCCGGCATGGTGCCCGCCGCGTATCTGGCGGCGCTGGTGGCGATGTTTTTCACCGCCATGAGTTACGGGCGCATGGCCGCCGCGTTCCCGGTGGCCGGCTCGGCCTACAGCTATGTGCGCAAGGCCATCAGCCCGAAACTCGGCTTCATCGCCGGTTGGGCGGTGCTGCTCGATTATCTGTTTCTGCCGATGGCGATCTGGCTGATCGGCGCCGCGTACCTGGCTTCGGCGTTCCCGTCGATTCCGCAGTGGATCTGGGTGCTGGCGTTCATCGGCATCACCAGCGCGATCAATATCATCGGCCTGAAACTGGCCAACGGCATCAACGCCTTGCTGATGCTGGTGCAGTTTCTGGTGCTGATCGCCTTCGTCGCACTGTGCGTGCATTACGTCGGCGGCGATGCCAGCACGCCGTTGTGGTCGATCAAACCGTTCTTCAACGGCGACATGCAGATGCCGCTGATCATGAGCGGCGCGGCCATTGCCTGCTACTCGTTCCTCGGCTTCGATGCAGTCAGCACCCTCACCGAAGAAACCCGCGATCCGCGCCGCACCATCCCTCGGGCAATCATGCTGATCACTCTGATCGGCGGGCTGATTTTCGTCGGTGTCTCGTACTTCGTGCAGATCGCCCATCCGTCGTTCCAGTTCGACAGCGTCGACTCGGCGGCCTACGAAATTGCACGCAACATCGGCGGTGATCTGTTCGTGTCGATCTTCCTGATCGGCCTGATCGTCGGTCAGTTCGCCTCGGGCCTGTCGGCGCAGGCCAGCGGTTCGCGTTTGTTGTTCGCGATGGGCCGTGACGGTGTGTTGCCAAAGTCGTTCTTCGGCACCCTGCACGCGCGCTTCGGCACACCGGTCAACAGCATCCTGCTGTGTGCCGTGGTGGCGTTGCTGGCGCTGAAACTCGACGTGACCACCTCGACCTCGTTCATCAACTTCGGCGCGTTCCTGGCGTTCAGCCTGGTCAATCTGTCGGTGATTTTTCACTACTGGATCGGCGGGGATAAAAAAGGTCTGCGCGAACTGGTGCTGTTCCTGGTCTTCCCGTTCATCGGTCTGCTGGCGGACTTGTGGCTGATGGTCAGCCTCGATCACCTGGCGGTGTATCTGGGCCTGAGTTGGCTGGCGATTGGTGTGCTGTATCTGGCGGTGCTGACCGGTGGCTTCCGTCGCCAACCACCGGAGATGGACTTTCAGGAAGCGGCCTGATCAGGCATCAGGCCGCCGGCCGGGTTTGGCGCAACGGCAGTTGCACGCGGAACGTCGTACCGAATCCCGGTTTGCTGCTGACGGAAATGTCACCGCCGTGTTTTTTCACGATGCCATAGGACAGGGACAGGCCCAGGCCCGTCCCCTGGCCGACCGGTTTGGTGGTGAAGAACGGGTCGAAGATCTTTTGCAGGGTTTCGGGTGCAATGCCCGAGCCCGTATCGGCGACTTCGATGACTGCCGATTCTCCCTGCACGCCAGTGCGCAGGGTGATGGTGCCGCGCTCCGGACCCATGGCCTGCGCCGCGTTGACCACCAGGTTCATGATGACCTGATTGATTTGCGAGGGCAGGCATTCGATGTCCGGCAGCTCCTGATATTCCTTGATCACATCGGCCTTGTACTTGAGCTCGCTGGCGACAATGTTCAGGGTCGATTCGATGCCCTGTTGCAGATTGGCCCACTGCCATTCCTGATGGCTGTCGACCCGGGAGAAATCCTTCAGGTCCCTGACGATCTGGCCGACCCGAGCGATGCCTTCCTTGGATTCCCTGATCAGCACCGGAATGTCTTCGAGCAGAAAATCCAGTTCGAGGTCCTCGCGCAATTGCTGCAACTGCCCAGCCAGTTCGGCGGGCAGGGTTTGCCCGGCGGTGTGATAGGCGCCGAGCATGGTGAGCAGTTGCTGGAAATAGCCGTCGAGCGTGCCGAGGTTGGAGGAAATGAAACCGATCGGATTGTTGATTTCATGGGCGACGCCAGCGGCCAGTTGCCCCAGCGAAGCGAGCTTCTCCGATTGCACCAACTGGCCTTCCAGCTGTTTGCGTTCGTCGATTTCCCGCTGCAAGGCTTCGCTGGCCTGCTTGAACTGAGCGGTACGCTGATCCACCAGATGTTCCAGGTGATGCATTTGCAGCGACGCGCGCTCGGTCATCTGCCATTTGGTCAGAAGGGTGTTGGCCATCTGCTGGACTTCGATGTTGTCGAAGGGTTTTTTCAGAATCAGCAGCCGGTCATGGGCGTGCAGACGATCCAGCAATTCGTCCCAGGAATAGTCGGAATAGGCGGTACAGACCACCACCTGCAACTGCGGATCCTGCTGCCACAGCGCTTCGATGGTTTGCGCCCCGTCCCAGCCGTCGGGCATGCGCATGTCGACGAACGCCAGGGCGTAGGGACATTGTTCCTGCAAGGCCAGGTTGAGTTTGGCCAGGCCTTCTTCCCCTCCGTAGGCCGAGTCCAGTTCGAAAACCGCTCGCCGGGGTCTGGCGGTTTCGCCGAACAGCGCGGCTTCCATTTCGTCCATCTCTGCGGACTGCGCTGAAGCCGGGGCAAGGATCTTGCGAAAGTCTTCGTGGATCGACGGCATGTCATCGATCAGCAGAATGCGGCGGTTCGACAATTCGCTCATGCGTTCTCCGTTACCGCGATCAGCGGAATCTGCAAGGTGAACAGGGCGCCCTGGCCAGGCCCGTCGCTGTGGGCCGTGAGGTGGCCGTTCATCTCGATGGCCGCCAGGGCGCAACTGTGCAGGCCGAAGCCGTGGCCCTCCTTGCGAGTGGTGAAACCGTGGGCAAAGATCCGCGTCATGTTTTCCGGGGCGATACCTTCGCCATCGTCCTTGACGCTGATTTCCAGATAATTCCCGTCGACGATTTTTACGCCCAGGGTGATGGTGCGCGGGCGGTTGCTGAGGTCGGACATCGCGTATTTGGCGTTGCTGATCAGGTTGATCAGGATCAGCAGCAAACGGTGTTTGTCACCCATCACCTGCGGCACTTCGGCGTAGTCCTTGACCACTGTGACGTGGTGCCGGGTCAGGGCTCCGGCGTTCATGCGCAGGGCGTCTTCGAGCAGTTCGCTGATGTACAGCGGCTCGGTCAGGCTGCTGGCCCCGGCATAGGATTGCTGGGTGGCGACGATGTCCTTGATGTGATCGACACTTTTGTTCATCTGGTTCAGTTCGTCGACCATTTCCTGCTGTTCCTGGGCGATGGCAACGACCAGTTGATTGAGATAGCCGGGCAGCAATTTGCCCTTGGGGTCTTCGCTGAGGAACTGGCCGAGGTCGTCGGGGTGTTCGTTGATCAGCTGCATGGCCTTGCCCAGCCCCAGGGTCTTGCTGTTGCGTAACTTGCGCGCGATCAGGTCGGAGGAAATGTTCACGCTGTTGAGCACGTTGCCGACGTTGTGCAGCACGTTGGTCGCGATCTCGGCCATGCCGGCCTGGCGTGCGGCGTCGAGCAGTTCGCTCTGGGCGTTCTTGAGCTCCCGGGTGCGTTCCTCGACCCGTTGCTCCAGCACATCGTTGGCGGTTTGCAGAGCTGCGTTGACCCGGTTGATCTCGGCGAAACTGCGGATCAGACGGATGGCCAGCCACAGCAGCGACAGCATCAGCAGGACCGAGAACAGCAGCAGATAGAAGTGATATTTCCTGTCGATTTTTTCGACCCGCTGCTGATCCCGGTTGAGCATGTTGGTGATGTTGTCCAGGCGCTCGGCCACCGGAACCGCTTCAATCTCCTCGAGCAAGCGGTTGACGATCGGCTGCTCGCGCAGGATCAGGCTGATGTGATTGCTCAGGATCCTGATCGGGGCTTGAAAGTCCTGGGGCAGGCGTTGCGCGTTCACCGCCAGTTTGTTCAGGCCCAGGACGATATCGGCGGCCTTGTCGTCGGAGGTGACCTGAGAGAACTCCAGTGCGCTGAGGAGCAGGTCATAGGTATCGGTGGCGATGTTCTGCACCTGAATCTTGTCGAGATCGGACAGGCCGGCCAGTTGTGCCTGAATGTCATCTTCGGCGGTCGGCAGGAACGCCAGAGAGTTGCGCAGCAAGGCGTTGTGCGACTTGAACTGCTCCACCAGCCGGGTCTTTTCCTGCATCGCCTTGAGAAAACTCTCGTGGGCTTCGTCCCATTGTGTCGAGTCGTTGCGCCCGTGGCCGGACTCCATGGTGTCGAAGCGTTCCCACAGGCGGTTCATCTCGCTCATCGGCGAGACCAGCGGGTCGTAATTGTGGGAGATCGCCACCCGGGCCTTGAGGATTTCGTTTTCCCACAGCGAGTCCTGCTGCTTGATCTGGCGGATCAGGTCCCGGGATTCGGTGTAGGCCGTCGTCTGCTCGGTGCTGGACTTGAGGTAGAGAAACACCAGGATCGAGGCCAGCAGCACGGCGACGAGCCCGATCAACATCAGGCTGACACGGCGTGAAACCTTCATCATGGCTGGCCCTCCGGATGGCCGGTCAGGGTCTTGAGAAACAGGATGATCAGGGTCTTGTCTTCTTCGCTCGGCATGCGCCCCAACTGATACTGGAACATCACGTCCACGGCCCGTTCGAGGGTGGGCGCCGAGCCGTCATGGAAGTACGGTGCGGTCAGCGCGACATTACGCAGGCTCGGCACCTTGAACACGGCGCGGTCGGCTTCGTCGCCGGTCACGTTGAAACGGCCCTGGTCGGCCACCGTCGGGTTACCGCGATCGGCGATGTAGTCGCCGAACACGCCAAATTTCTGGAACATGTTGCCGCCGATGTTGACGCCCTGATGGCAGGCAATGCAGCCGTACTCCTTGAAACGCTGATAGCCGTATTTTTCTTCGAGGGTCAGGATATCGGTATTGCCCAGCAGGTACTGATCGAAACGGGAGTCGGGGGTCAGCAGCGTGCGCTCATAGGTGGCCAGCGCATTCTGGATATTGGCCCGGTTCACGGCATCGGGGTAGGCGGCACGAAAGCTTTGACCATAGGCTGCGTCGTCAGCGATCCGTTGCACGACGGTGTTCCAGTCGCTGCCCATTTCGTGGGGGCTGGTGATCACGACGTTGCTTTGTTCTTCCAGGGTTTCGACGCGGCCGTCCCAGAACTGGCGGAAATTGAGGCTGGCGTTGAATACGGTCGGCGTGTTGACCGCCACCGGTTGCCCATCGAAGCCGTTGGAGAAGGCGCGGGTGTCGGCGCCGCTTTTATCCAGTTGATGGCAGCTGGCGCAGGACAGCGTGTTATTGATCGACAATCGCGGGTCATGGAACAACTGGCGCCCCAGCTCGACCCGCCTGGCATCCAGGTGCGGCATTGGCGGCAAAGGTTTCAGCGGCTCGTCCAGCGGTGCGGCGATGGCATTTGCGCACAGACCGAGCAGTAGAACCAACGACCCCGGGCGATTCATGAAACACCCCACGTGCCAGGTTGAGCAGACTCCAGCAAACGGGCGAAGGCCTCTGCCGGCAAGGCCTTGCTGAAATAGAAGCCCTGGCCTTCCTCGCAGTGGTGAGCCCTGAGAAACTCCAACTGTTGTGCTGTTTCCACGCCTTCGGCAATGACGTTGAGGTTCAGGCTCTTGCCCAGGCTGATGATCGCGCCGACCAGGGCGGCATCACCGCTGTCATGGCTCAGGCCGCGAATGAACGATTGATCGATTTTCAGCACATCGATGGGAAAGCGGCGCAGATAGCTCAAGCTGGAATAACCGGTGCCGAAGTCATCGATGGCCAGCCGAACCCCCAGCGCCTTCAGCCTGCCCAGCGCGTTCATCGTCGCATCGACGTTCTGCATCAGCACACCTTCAGTGATCTCCAGTTCCAGCAGACGGGGATCGAGCCCGGTCTGTGCCAGTACCTGCTCGATGCCCTCGACGAAATGGCGCTGGCGAAAGTCGATGGCCGAGGTGTTGACCGACATGCGGATCGGCGGCAAGCCCGCCTGTTGCCAGTCCCGGGTCTGGCGGCAGGCTTCGGCCAGCACCCATTTGCTCAGCGGCACGATCAGGCCACTGTCTTCGGCCACCGGTATGAAATCCGACGGATAGACCCAGCCATGTCCCGGTTTTTGCCAGCGCACCAGTGCTTCGGCGCCGACCACCCGGCTACTGGCCAGGTCGATTTTCGGCTGGTAATGCAGGACGAATTCGTGCCGCTGCAGGGCCTGGCGAATGCCCGTTTCGATGCCTTGCTGTTCCCGGGCACGCTGGTTCATCGCCTCGATAAAGAAAGCGATCTCGCTCGGCCCGGTTTCCTTGGCGTTGCGCATGGCCGTTTCAGCTTTTTTGATCAGTTCGATGGCTTCGAGCCCGTCGTCGGGATAGATGCTGATGCCCAGACTGGCCGTGATGCTCACGGGATGCCCGACAATCGTCTGTGGAATACGGATGGCGCCCAGCAGTTTCTCGGCAATGCTGCGGGTCTGCTGCGGGTGGTTGATGTCGCTGAGCATTACCACGAACTCGTCGGAGCCATAACGAAAGACCGAATCCGATTCGCGCACGCAGGCGAGCAATTGCTGGCCGACCCGTTTGAGCATCTCGTCGCCCGCCGGGTGGCCCAGGGCATTGTTGATGCGCTTGAAGCGATCCAGCCCGAGAAACATCACCACCAGTTGTTTGTCATGGCGCCGGCAGGCGGCCAGCGATTGAGTCAAACGGTCACCGAGCAAGGTGCTGTTGGGCAGGCCGGTGAGACTGTCGTATTGCAGCAGGTGCGAGACCTTGAGCAATTCATGCACGCGGGCTTCGATAGTCTGCTCGAGACTGAGCATTTTCAGCGCCGCATCCTGGGCCAACTGCCATTTCCAGGTCAGGGCATTGGCCATCTGGCGGATTTCCAGGGTGTCGAACGGTTTTTTCAGGATCAGCAACTGATCGCCGAATTCCAGTCGTTCGGCCATGGCCTCCCAGCTGTAGTCGGAATAGGCGGTGCACAAGGCGATTTGCAGATTCGGATCGACCGCCCACAGTTTTTCGATGGTTTCCAGGCCGTCCCAACCGGGCGGCATGCGCATGTCGGTGAACGCGAGGGCATAAGGCCGGCCTTCTTCCACCGCATGCTGCACCAGTTTCAGCGCTTCCTGCCCCTGATAGGCGGAGTCGAGCTGGAACGTCAGGTGCGATGATTGCCGGGTGCCGAACAGCGTTTGTTCGAGCGTATCCAGGTCTGCTGCACCGCTGGTGTCCGGGGTCAGTATCTTGCGAAAGTCATCATGGATCGCCGGGGTATCGTCGACGATCAATATGCGCCGGTTGGTCTGCGCAAAAGGTGTTTTCATCCCTCGTCCTCCCTGGGCAGCGGGGCGGTCGCGTTCCCGTCCTTCAGCAGGCGGGCCGCCTGTTCGGGGCTGACTGCCTCCCTGAAGCAAAGGCCTTGCACGTTTTTCAGCGGGACCGAAGAGGCGAGGGCGTCATCCCGATCTGTGGGCTGGACGCCTTCGGCGCTGATGTCGATCGCCAGATCCCGGGCGAAATTGACGATCGCTCGCAGGGTATTGGCGCTGCCTTCATCCTGGGCCGCACTGTCGATCAGGGATTGGGCGAGTTTGAGGTGATTGACCCGGTAGGTTTTCAGGTAATCGAACGATGAGTATTCGGTGCCGAAATCGTCGATGGCGATCTTTACCCCAAGCTCACTGAGGCGCGGCAGCACATCGTTGTGGGTCCATTTGGTCTGGGCCAGGGTCGCTTCGGTGACATCGAAACGCAGATCCCACGGTGCCAGTTCCCAGCGGGCGGTGGTGCGCAGCAAGTCATAGATGAGCTCGGGGCCGCTCTTGAGTTGCGCCAGGGAAATCCTGATCGCCATCACCGGAGGCGCCACTCCCTCGTTTTGCCACTGGCGCATCTGCCAGCAGGCGTGATCCAGGATCCAGCGACCGAGCGGGATGATTGCACCGGTCTTTTCCGCTGCCGGTACGAAGGCCGACGCCGGCAGCAGACCAAGCCTGGGATGTTGCCATTTGACCTGCGCGGCCATGCCGAGAATCTTGCCGCTGTGCATGTCCACTTCCGGCGTGTAGTCGAGCTTCAGTCCTCCCCGAGTCAGGGCGGTCATCAACTCCTCGGCCAGGGTCATGCGCTCGGCGACTTCGCGAGTGATTTGCTCGGAATGGAACTGGTACTGATTGCGCCCCGTTTCCTTGGCGCGGTACAGCGCCATGTCGGCGCCGGCCAGCAGACTGTCGGCATCCAGACTGTTGGCGCGGTACAGGCAGATGCCGATACTGACGGAAATGCGCAAGGCATTGCCTGCCAGTTGGTAGGGCTCCAGCAGCGCATCGCGGATCTTGGTCGCGATGGCAGCAGACTGGGTCGGGTCGCTGACGTCCAGTTGCAGGATCGCGAACTCGTCTCCGCCCAGACGTGCGACCACGTCATTTTCCCGTACATTGGATTTGATCCGTTGCGCCACTGCCTGCAACAACAGATCGCCGACCGGATGACCGAGGGTGTCGTTGATCCGCTTGAAGTGATCCAGATCCAGGTAAAACACCGCAAAAGGTGCCGCTCCCCGACGCGCGGCGGCGAAGGCCTGATGCAGACGCTCGATCAGCGTGGCGCGATTGGCCAGTCCCGTGAGACCGTCGGTGCGGGCCAGCAGGTTCATCTTTTCTTCGGCCAGCCGGCGTTCGGTGATGTCAAGAATGATCCCCTCGACTTCCAGCAGCCGGCCGTCGTGATCGCGCACCGGGATGTAGCGGTTTTCCACCCAGCGCCAGTCGCCCGCGCCGGTACGCAGGCGAAACTCGATGGAGGCGCCTTCGGCATGCCGATCGAGCACCCGGCCCATGGCGGTATCGACACTGAGCTGATCGTCCGGGTGAATCAGCGTCTGCGCCCAGTGGGCCGAACCCACCAGATCAGCCGCGACATGGCCGTAGCGGGTGATGTTGTGGGAGATGTACATCAGCGGAAACGACGGTTCACCGCGCAACCGGTAGAGGATGGTCGGGCTGTTCTGCACGATGATGTTGGCGTCGGACAGTTCCCGGGTACGCTCCTGAACTGCCTGCTCCAGCAGGTTCATCTTCATGGCGGCGTCTTCGGTCATTTGCCACTTGACCGTCAGGGCGCTGGCCATCTGCCGGATTTCGATCGCGTCGAAGGGTTTTTTCAGGATCAGCAGGCGATCGGTCAGGGCCAGCCGCCGGTCGATGTCTTCCCACGAGTAATCGGAGTAGGCGGTGCACAGGGCCACCTGCAGCTTGGGATCGACCTGCCACAGCCGCTCGATGGTTTCCAGGCCATCCCAGCCCGGCGGCATGCGCATGTCGATGAAGGCCATGGCGTACGGGCGCCCGGCGGCGAGTGCGGCTTCGACTTTGTCCAGCGCTTCGCGGCCCTGATAGGCCGAGTCCAGTTCGAAACGGTCTTTCGGTGCGACGGGGGCGGAGGACGCATCGCCGAACAGCAGGCTTTCCGTTTCATCCAGGCTGTCGGCTTCAGCCGTGGCCGGTTTGAGGATCTTTGCGAAATCGTCATGGATCGACGCGGTATCGTCGACGATGAGCACGCGGCGGTTGGTGTGTCCGGGTTGCGCACTCATGACGCAATACCCGTGTGTTCACGCACATTCGTCATCAGGAGCATCCTTTTCCCCTCATCACATGCCTGCGCGCAGGTCGATGGTGTCGTCCAGCGACTTGAGCATAGTTGCCAGGGCGCAACTTTGCCTGGCGTGGTGTAACAGGGGATTTACACGCGCCCTGCGAAAATCATCTAGCCTGTGATTCAAGCGCGGGCAAGCAGGGGAGGTCTGCCGGCGCGTCAGTCATGTCCAACGTTTTTCACGAGGCTTCGCCATGGAAGAGCCGTCCGCCCCGATTTCGCCGCCCCGGCCCAAAGTGCTGCTGGTCGATGACGAAGAACCGATCCTCAACAGCCTGCGCCGCCTGTTGCGCGGTCAGCCTTATGACGTCTTGCTGGCCACCAGCGGTGCCCAGGCGCTGGAAATACTCGAACAGCAACCGGTGAATCTGGTGATGAGCGATGCGCGCATGCCCAACATGGATGGCGCCACGCTGCTGGCGCGCGTTCATGAGCTGTACCCGGCGACTGCGCGGATCATGCTCACCGGCTACGCCGACCCTTCGGCGATCATCAAGGCCATCAACGAAGGGCAGATCCACCGTTACATCAGCAAACCCTGGAACGACGAGGAAATGCTGCTGACTTTGCGTCAGGCCCTCGAGCATCAGCATCTGGCACGCGAGCGCGAACGTCTGGAAAAACTGACGCGAGTGCAAAACGAACAATTGAAATTGCTCAACAGCACCCTGGAAAAACACGTCGCCGCCCGTACCGCCGAACTGCAGCAGACCGCCGACATGCTCGACCTGGCCTACGAGGAGCTCAAACACAGTTATGTGACCGGCACCGAAGTGTTCTCGCTGCTGGCGAATTTGCGTCTGCCGGCGGCCAAGCAGACCAACCGGCAGATCATCGAGCTGGTACGCGGCTACTGCAAGGTTCATCGGCTGGACGAAGCCGCCAGCCGCGACCTGACCATGGCGGCGGCGCTCTACAACATCGGCAAACTGAGCTGGACCGACAGCATGATGACCACGCCCTCGGACCTGCTGCACTCCACAGAGCGCGACCGCTACCGTGCCTATCCGAAACAGAGCGAATCGCTATTGATGACCCTCGACCCGATGAAGGACGCGGCGCGGTTGATCCTGCACCATCAGGAACACTGGGACGGCACAGGCTTCCCCGACCGTCTCAAGGGCGAGGCCATTCCCCTGGGCTCGCGCCTGTTGAAACTGGCGGTGGATTTCGTCGAATTGCAGCGCGGGTTGATTCTCGAACGGCAGATGAACAGCGATGAAGCGCTGTTGTACCTGCGCCAGTACGCCGGCAAAGTCTATGATCCCGAGCTGATCGAGGACTTCGTCAAGGTGTGTGCGACGGTCAGCGATATCACGCTGACCGATCCGAGCGTCAGGGTGCTGGGCACCCGGGAGCTGGCGGCGGGGATGATCCTGGCGCGCAACCTCAATGCCGACAACGGCATGTTGCTGCTCAACGCCGGCAAAGTGCTGAGCGCTCCGCTGGTTGAAAAACTGATCAGTTTCGAGGCCATGGAGGGCGGCAAATACAAGGTATTCGTAAAGGTGCCGCAAGAGCCCGAGACGACGCTCGCGGCCCAGGGTGGATGACGCTGGCGCGGCCGGCATGGGATCCTTGCGGCTTTTCTCAAGGCCGGTGGCTGACCCATGACTTCTGTATCCGCAGTTTCCCCCCGCATCATCCGTATCGCCGCCGCGCTGCTGATCGGTCCCGACGGCCAGACCCTGCTGGTGCGCAAGCGCAATACCACGGCGTTCATGCAACCGGGCGGCAAGATTGAAGCCCATGAACTGCCGGTGCATGCGCTGGCCCGTGAGCTGGAGGAAGAACTGGGACTGGTGATCGATCCGGCGCAGGCTAGCTTTCTCGGCCAGTTCTCGGCACCCGCTGCCAACGAGCCGGGATTCGTTGTGCAGGCCGAACTCTTTCAACTGACCATCGACGCCGGGGTGTCTCCGGCCGCCGAGATCGAGGAGGTGATCTGGATCGACCCGGCCACCGACGGCGATGTGGTTCTCGCCCCATTGACACGCGACCTGATCCTGCCGTTTTATCGAGCCTCGCTGACTGCGATCGCCTGATCATTCGTGCAAAGGACTTCGTCATGATCCCGCTTCAAGACCTGTTGATTTTCGCCGCCGCCGCCCTGCTGATGGTACTGACGCCGGGGCCGAACATGATCTACCTGATCTCGCGGTCGATCTGCCAGGGACGTCGCGCCGGGGTGACCTCGCTGCTCGGCGTGGTGGCGGGGTTCTTCGTGCATCTGTTCGCGGCGGCCGCCGGTTTGACCGCGGTGTTTCTCGCCGTGCCGATGGCCTATGAAGTGTTGAAGTGGGCCGGCGCGCTGTACCTGTTGTGGCTGGCCTGGCAGGCGGTGAAACCCGGCGCCCGCTCGCCGTTCGAGGCGCAACAGTTGCCGGCGGATTCTTCGCGCAAACTGGTCACCATGGGTTTTCTCACCAGCGCACTGAACCCGAAAATCGCGGTGTTCTACCTCTCGGTATTCCCGCAGTTCATCACCCCCGAGCACGGCTCGGTGTTCACCCAGAGCCTCATCCTCGGCCTGACCCAGATCAGCGTCAGTTTCAGCGTCAACCTGTTGATCGCGCTGTTCGCAGCGGGGATCGCTTCGTGGTTCGTCAACAATCCGACCTGGCTGGCGGCGCAGCGTTATTTCATGGGCTTCGTGCTGGGCGGCCTGGCCGTGCGGCTGATGCTTGAACAGCGCAAGGCCGCCTGAACATGTGGATCGAGCGGCTGGACGCCAGTCATGCGCTGGCCTATCGCGAATTGATGCTGGAAGCCTATGACCGGCATCCGCAGGCGTTCACCTCCAGCGTGCGCGAACGTGCAGTGATGCCGTTGAGCTGGTGGGAATCACGCCTGACCAGCAAGCTCGACGCGGTGTTTGGCGCGTTCGAAGAGGGCCGGCTGGTGGGGATCGTCGGCCTGGCGTTCGAGCCTCGGGAGAAGGCCCGGCACAAGGCAACGGTGTTCGGCATGTATGTGTCGGCCGAGTTTCGTCAGCGCGGGCTGGGGCTGAAATTGATGGAGGCGGTGCTGGGGGAAGCGCAGCAGCATCCGGCGCTGAAAGTCATTCAATTGACCGTCACCGCCGGTAATGACGCGGCGTTTCATCTGTACCAGCGCTGCGGCTTCATCCAGTTCGGCCTCGAGCCGATGGCGGTGCGGGTCGGCGAGGACTATTTCGACAAGATCCACATGTGGTCCCAGCCTTTCGTGCCAACCGCCAGTCTCAACGAACCGCGCTGACCCCATCCAGGGTCGAGAACGAGGTGTCCTTGGCCGTCAGCAGGAAATCGCGCATGTACGGCGCGTCCAGCATGTCGGCGCGGATTGCCGCGTACAGCGTCGCGAACAGACCTTTCTCGCCCAGCCGCTTGCCCTTCACGTAACCGCGCGAGCTGTATTCATGCAGCGCCCAGTGCGGCATGCCACAAACGCCACGACCACTGGCCACCAGTTGCATCATCATCACCGTCAGCTCTGAGGTGCGTACCTGTGCCGGTTCGATGTCGGCCGGTTCGAGGAAGCGGGTAAAGATGTCCAGCCGATCGCGTTCCACCGGGTAGGTGATCAGGGTTTCAGTCAGCAGGTCTTCGGGGACGATGTACGGTTTGCTTGCCAGCGCGTGCTGGTTGGCGACCGCGAGCATGGCTTCGTAGGTGAACAGCGGCACGTAGGTGATGCCGGCGATTTCCAGCGGGTCGGACGTCACCACCAGATCCAGGTCGCCCCGGGCCAGCGCCGGCAGCGGGGCAAACGAGAAACCCGAAGCGAGGTCGAGTTCGACTTCCGGCCACGCATCGCGGAACTGGTCGATGGTCGGCATCAGCCACTGGAAGCAGCTGTGGCATTCGATGGCCATGTGCAGACGCCCGGCGGTGCCACCGGCCAGCCGTCCGATATCACGTTCGGCGGCGCGCAGCAGCGGCAGGGTCGCGTCGGCCAGTTGCAGCAGGCGCAGGCCGGCGCTGGTGAAGCGCACCGGTTTGGTCTTGCGCACGAACAACGGCATGCCCATGCGCTCTTCCAGCTCCTTGAACTGGTGGGACAACGCCGACTGGGTCAGGTGCAGGCGGTCGGCTGCATCGACCAGGCTGTCGGCTTCACGCAGGGCATGCAGGGTTTTCAGGTGACGGATCTCAAGCACCGCAGGCTCCATGAGGAAAATTTGTGATCAACACGAAAAGGTTGAGTTTGTCTCATGTTGCCCTGGCTGTCGACAATGGCGCCATCTTTTACGCAATGGAGAACACTCGACATGGCCGTGGCACACACTCTGGGTTTCCCGCGCATCGGCGCCGACCGCGAACTGAAAAAAGCCCTCGAAGCGTACTGGAAAGGCGATCTCGATCAGGCCGCTCTGAATCAGGTCGGCCGCGAGCTGCGCGCCAGGCACTGGCAATTGCAGAAGGACGCCGGCATCGACCTGCTGCCGGTCGGCGACTTCGCCTGGTACGACCAGGTGCTGACCCACTCGCTGACCTTCGGTGTGATCCCCGAGCGTTTCGACGGTGTGCGTGACGAACGCGGTCTGCCGACCCTCGACACCTTGTTTGCCATGGCCCGTGGCGCCACGTCTTCCTGCTGCGGCGGCGAGCACGGCAAGACTCAATACGCCCAAGAGTTGACCAAGTGGTTCGATACCAACTACCACTACCTGGTCCCGGAGTTCACCGCCGACCAGCCATTCAAGCTGAGCTGGGAACAGCTGTTCGATGAAGTCGAAGAAGCCAAAGCCCTCGGTCACAACGTCAAACCGGTGATCATCGGCCCGCTGACTTATCTGTGGCTGGGCAAGGCGAAAGGCAACGATTTCGACAAGCTCGATCTGCTTGAGCGCCTGCTGCCGGTGTACAACCAAATCCTCGGTCGCCTCGCCGCCCAGGGCGTGGAGTGGGTGCAGATCGACGAGCCGATCCTCACTCTCGACCTGCCGCAGGCGTGGAAAAGTGCCTTCGAACGCGCCTATCACATCCTTCAGTATTCGCCGCTGAAGAAACTGGTGGCGACCTATTTCAGCGGTCTGCAAGACAACCTCGGCCTGGCCGTCGGTCTGCCGGTGCAAGGCCTGCACATCGACGCCGTACGTGCGCCCGATCAGCTCGGTCAGGTGCTGGATCGTCTGCCGACCTACAAGATTCTCTCGGTCGGTCTGGTCAACGGTCGCAACGTCTGGCGCTGCGAACTGGAGCAGGCGCTGGCGCAACTGCAGCCGGCGCAGGAGCGTTTCGGCGACAACCTGTGGGTCAGCAGTTCCTGCTCGTTGCTGCACAGCCCGGTGGATGTCGAGCGTGAAGACAAGCTCGATCCGGAACTGAAAAGCTGGCTGGCGTTCGCCGTGCAGAAGTGCAGCGAAATCTCGGTGTTGCGTGATGCGCTGAACGACCCGCAAGCGCCAAAAGTGCAAAACGCTCTGGACGAAAGCCGCGCGATTCAACAGAGCCGCGCCCGCTCGCCGCGTATTCACAAGGCCGACGTGCAAGCGCGGATCGAGGCGATCAATGCCAGCGACAGCCAGCGGCATTCGCCGTTTGCCAAACGCATCGCCGCACAGCAGGCGCGTTTGAAATTGCCGACGTTCCCGACCACCACTATCGGTTCGTTCCCGCAGACTGGATCGATCCGTCTGGCCCGTCAGGCGTTCAAGCAGGGCAAGCTGTCGGCCAACGACTACCACGATGCCATGCGCAGCGAAATCCGCCACGCGGTGCAGGTGCAGGAACGTCTGGGCCTCGATGTACTGGTGCACGGTGAAGCCGAGCGCAACGACATGGTCGAGTACTTTGCCGAACAGCTCGACGGTTATCTGTTCACCCGTTTCGGCTGGGTCCAGAGCTACGGTTCCCGCTGCGTCAAACCGGCGGTGATTTATGGCGACCTCAGCCGTCCGAACGCCATGACCGTTGACTGGATCAGCTACGCCCAGAGCCTGACGGACAAGGTGATGAAAGGCATGCTGACCGGTCCCGTGACCATGCTGATGTGGTCGTTCCCCCGCGAAGACGTGTCGCGCAAAGTCCAGGCGCAACAACTGGCGCTGGCCCTGCGTGACGAAGTGGTCGATCTGGAAAACGCCGGGATCAGAATCGTGCAGATCGACGAAGCGGCGTTCCGCGAAGGCCTGCCGCTGCGCCGTGAGCAATGGCAGGAATACCTCGACTGGGCGGTGCAAGCGTTCCGTCTGACTGCGTCGGGTGTGAAGGATGAAACCCAGATCCACACCCACATGTGCTACAGCGAATTCAACGATGTGATCAAGGCGATCGCCGACATGGATGCCGACGTGATCACCATCGAAACCTCGCGTTCGGACATGGAATTGCTCGAGGCCTTTGAAGCGTTCGACTACCCGAACGACATCGGCCCGGGTGTCTACGACATTCACTCGCCGCGCGTGCCGGATACCGCCGAGATGGTCAAACTGATGAGCAAAGCCGTGAAGCGCATTCCGGCGCAGCGTCTGTGGGTCAACCCCGATTGCGGCCTGAAAACCCGCGCCTGGCCCGAGACCGAAGCGGCACTGGTCAACATGGTCGCCGCGGCGCGGCAGTTGCGCAGTCAGTTGGCGTAATACCTCAGAACCGGCCCACATCGAAAAACCGCTGAGGCTATGCATTCAGCGGTTTTTTTCGCTCAGCTCCAGCGTTGGGGGAAAGTCTGCCCCGGTGTGTAATTCACATTGTTGATGTAAAGCGAACCTTTGTTTTTATAAGGATCTGAGGGACCCGAGAATCGAACTTCGACCCTCTTTACGTCAGCCGGCATATTGCCGCTGTAGTTAAAGACTGTATCCGTGGGTTGCAGCGGCGCCAGGCCAAAGTCCGCCTGAATCAATTGACCGCCTGCGTCGAAGCCCGAAATGAAATAAACCAGGAACGGGTGAGTAACGTAATCAAATGGAGGCAGGTAGTACTGGGCAGTGGGTGCGGATGCACTGAAACTCAGGGTAAAAGACCCGGAGGGGGCTTCGAACTGGGTATAGAGCAAGATGCCGTCATCCACTCCAGGGTGCAGTTGCGCCTGGAAGCTGCGGTTGTGATTGACCACGTCGGCTTTGCCCTGAAGAGCCTGTGCGATCCATGGGGTAAAACTGCCCGACTGGAAATCTCCGTTTGGAATGAGATTCGCGCTCATATTGCCTCCCTGATGCGTTGATGGCCGCCTGTCGGCCGAGAATTCATGCTGTGTCAAAGGCAGTTTTTTAACGACTGTCAGATCTGACAGTCCCGACAAGCGGTAGGTGGCACAGGCACTTGCTGGACTCTCGCCGATTCGACCGCTCGGCACTCTTCATCAAACTGTCATCGAACTGTGGCAGCGCGCTTGAACAAACTTCATCAGACTCGCGTTCTACTGGGGTTCTGCGTTTCGGTGTTTTTCATGTTCAAGGGATTTTTTGCAATCGCGGCGTTGTTGGCCGCGGTTTTTTGCGTTCCGGCGTCCTACGCGGCGTCGCGTTGCGACGTCAATGTACCGACCGAACGGGTCGATCTGGAGCAGGTGAGCCTGGCGTACCAGAGCATCGGCCGTGCGTCGGATCCGGCGCTGTTACTGGTGATGGGCCTGGGCGGCCAGTTGATCCACTGGCCGGATGAAGTGGTGGTTGCGCTGTGTCAGCAGGGCTTTCGGGTGATCCGTTATGACAACCGCGATGTCGGTCTGTCGACCTGGCGCCAGACGCCGGCCGAAGCCAACCTGACCTTTGAGGTGCTGCGCTACAAACTCGGCCTGCCGGTGGCGGCGCCTTACAGCCTGACCGACATGGCCGACGATGCGCTGGGCCTGATGGATGCGTTGCACGTCGAGCAATTCCACGTGCTCGGCGCGAGCATGGGCGGGATGATCGCCCAGCACATGGCGGCGATGGCGCCGCAACGGGTCGAAAGCCTGACGCTGATCATGACCAGCTCCGGTGCCGAAGGGTTGCCGGCGCCGAGCGCGGCGCTGGTGCAATTGCTGTCACGGCGCGGCGCGCCCAATCGCCAGATTGCCCTGGAGCAACAGGCCGATCTGCTGGCCGCACTGGGCAGCCCTTCGGTCAGCGATGACCGGCAGGCCTTGCTGCATCAGGCGGCGCTGTCCTATGACCGGGCGTTCAATCCCGAAGGCGTGAAGCGTCAGATCATGGCGATCCTTGCCGAACCGAGCCGGGTGGCGTTGCTCAATCAACTGCGCGTCCCGACCCTGGTGGTACACGGCACGGCTGATCCGTTATTGCCGGTGATGCACGGCGTGCACCTGGCGGCGCATATTCGCGGCAGTCAGCTGCGGCTGATTCCGGGGCTGGCGCACCGCTTTCAGGAAGCGTTCAAGGAACCTTTGCTGGCGGCGGTGTTGCCGTATCTGCGCGAGCATCGCGAAGACACGTCGCACTGGGCGCAGATCGAACCGGTGGCGGAACACAACCTGCTCTGACTCAGGCGTGCAGCCGCACCCACACCGACACCAGCAGCGTCGCCGCCATCAACCATGCCACCGCCGCGACCGCCAGCGAAGCTTCGAGGCGCATGCGGTCGACCATCACGTACAGCGTCGCCAGATACACGAAGTACGGAATGATCGACCACATGCCGAAGACGATGGTGGTCTTCAAGTCGTCGATCGAACGGCCCTTGCCGACGATGTAGTGGGCGATCAGGGCGAAGGTCGGGAACAGCGGCACCAGCCCTGCGATGTAGTAGTTTTTGGTCTTGGCCAGCATGGCGAGGATCACCACCACGGCCGCGCCGAGCATTGCCTTGAAAATCAGATCCACATCGTTCTCGCTTAATGGCTCAAGCCGTATTTCTTCACTTTGTCGAACAGCGTGGTCTTGGCCATCCCCAGTTCCAGGCTGGCCTGGGTCAGGTTGCCGCCGCTGCGTTGCAGGGCATCGCTGAGCAGGTTGCGTTCGAACGCTTCCACTGCTTCGGCGAATGCCAGACCCTGGCCCGCGCTACCCGCGCCGGTTTTCTTGAACGCTGGCAGGCCGAGGGCAAAACGCTCGGCGACGTTACGCAGTTCGCGCACGTTGCCCGGCCAGTCATGGCTCATCAGGCTCGACAACGTCTGGTTGTCCAGCTCCGGCAGCGCCCGGTCGAAACGCAGGGCCGATTGCTGGGTGAAGTGTTCGAACAGTTGCAGGATGTCTTCGCGGCGCTCGCGCAGGGGCGGCAGTTCCAGCGTCACCACGTTGAGGCGGTAGTACAAGTCACTGCGGAATTCCCCGGCTTTGCTCGATTCGTCGAGGTCGGATTTGGTGGCCGCGATCACCCGGCAATCCACCGCCACGCTCTGGTTCGAGCCGAGGCGTTCGAGGGTGCGTTCCTGCAACACCCGCAGCAGTTTGATCTGCAACGGCAGCGGCATGCTTTCCACTTCATCGAGGAACAGCGTGCCGCCGTCGGCGTGTTCGATCTTGCCGATCCGCCGTTTGCCGGCGCCGGTGAAGGCGTTGGCTTCGTGGCCGAAGATTTCGCTTTCGAACAGGTTCTCCGGCAGCCCGCCGCAGTTCAGCGCAACGAACTGTTTGTTGTGACGGCGGCTGAAGTCATGCAGGCAGCGGGCGACCAGTTCCTTGCCGGTGCCGGTTTCGCCTTCGATCAGCACATTAGCCGAGGTGTCGGCGACGTTGGCGATCAGTTCGCGCAGGTTTTGCATGGCCGGCGAACGGCCGATGATCCGTCCTTCAAGGGAATCGCGCTCGGCCAGTTGCCGGCGCAGGGACGAGACTTCGCGATTCAGGCTGCGTTGCTCCAGCGCACGACGGGCCACATCGACCAGACGCTCGGGGGAGAACGGTTTTTCCATGAAGTCGTAGGCGCCTTTCTGCATCGCGCCAACGGCCATGGAGATGTCGCCGTGGCCGGTGATCAGCACCACCGGCAGGCTGCGGTCGCGTTGCTTGAGTCGGGTCAGCAGTTCCAGGCCGTCGATGCCCGGCAGGCGAATGTCGCTGATGACGATCCCGGCGAAATTGTCACCGACTTGCTCCAGCGCTTCTTCGGCACTGCCGACGCCGATGCAGGGAATGTCTTCCAGCGTCAGCGCCTGCTGGCAGCCGAGCAGGACATGGGGGTCGTCTTCGACGATCAATACACTGAGGTCGTTGTTCATATTGGCTCGGCAGGAGTAGGGCTTACCAACGGTAAACTGAGGACGAAAGTGGTACCACCGCTGGCCGGGTGTTCGACACCCAGATGCCCGCCGGTAGCGGCAGCGAGGCTGGCCGACAGGGTCAGGCCGAGGCCGAGACCCTGTTCGCCGGGTTTGGTGGTGAAGAACGGTTCGAACAGATGCTTGCGCGCCTCGGCGTCGATGCCGTGGCCGTTGTCGCGCACCCGCAGGCGATATTTGCCGTTGAATTCTTCGCCTTCCAGCCACAGTTCCGGCAGCGGTTGCGCCTGCATGGCGTCGAGGGCGTTGCCGATCAGGTTGACCAGAATCTGTTCCAGGCGGGTCTGGTCGATCTGCACCTGCACATCATCGAACTGGCGATGCACTTTCAGGGCGGCACTTTCCACACGGGCGCCGAGCACTTGCAGGGCGGCGTCCACTGCTTTGCCGAGGCTGGCGCGGCCCTTGTCGTCGCCACGTCGGGCAAAGGAGCGCAGGCTGGCGGTGATCCGGCCCATGCGGTCGATCAGGTCGTTGATGGTCTTGAGGTTGGTGCTGGCGACATCGAGCTGGCCGCGTTCAAGGAAGCGAATGGTGTTGCCCGACAGCGTGCGCATCGCCGCCAGCGGCTGGTTCAGTTCGTGGGCGATGCTGGTGGACATCTGGCCGATGGCGGCGAGTTTACCGGCCTGCACCAGTTCGTCCTGGGCGCGGCGCAGAGTCTCTTCGGCCTGACGCCGTTCGCGGATCTGGCTCTTGAGCCGGTCGTTGCTGGCGCGCAGGTCGGCGGTGCGTTCGGTAATCCGACGCTCCAGCTGATTGTTGGCTTCCTGCAAGGCTTCGCGGGCGGCGAGGCGGGTGGCGATGACCTTGCGCCGTTCGTTCCAGGCGATCAGCAGGAATGCCACCAGGGCAAACGCCACGGCCACCAGAATCCCCTGATTGATTGCCTCGCGCCGCAGATCCTGCAACGGCGTGAGCAGGGTGAAATTCCACGGGGTATCGCTCAACGGTCGGGTTTGCGCCAGGTAGCTGATGTTTTCTTCATCGCCATCCTGTTGGCTCGGCACTTCGCTGTTGGCCGGGAAGGTGAGTTTTTCCACGCCTTCGGACAGGGTTTCCCGGGCCAGCGGTTGCAGCTCGTTCAGCGGGAACCAGTAGTACTGCAAGCTGCGGGCGAGTTTTTCCTTGGTCTCGTCGCTCAGCGGTATGACCGATTTCAGGCGCCGGGCCGGATCGCTGGAGAGAATGATGATGCCGTTTTCATCGCTGACGAACGCTTCGAGACGCGCACGCTGCCAGCGTTCTTCCATGGCTTCCAGGCGTACCTTGACCACGGCGACGCCGATGATCTTGCCGTGTTCTTCGAGGCCGTGGGCCAAGTAATAACCGGGTTCGCCGTTGGTGCTGCCGATTCCGTAGAAACGTCCGGGCTGGCCGCGAATGGCGTTCTGGAAGTAGGCGCGGAACGACAGGTCTTCACCGAGGTAGCTGTCGACGTCGCGCCAGTTGCTGGTCGCCATGACGCGGCCGGTGGTGTCCATGACGTAGATGGCCCGACTGCGGCTGCGCCGGTTCAGGCCTTCAAGGTAATCGTTGACCGTTTGCCGGTGTTCCGGGGTCGGGTCGTCCAGCAGCTGCGAAACGCTCGATTCGAGCTCCAGCAGGCTGGGCAGGTAGGTGTATTTGCTGATCTCGCTTTCGACCGCGCGGGCGTGCAGTTCCAGTTGGCGCTGGCCGTTTTCGCCGAGGCTGCGGATGCCGAAATGTTCACTGGTCCAGAAGCCGATGTAACCCAGTCCGATCATCAGAGCGATGACCAGCGGCGGCAGGAACAGGTGGCGGATCAGACGGGGTTTCACGGCAAGTGATGGCGGCGTGGCGCGATAGAGAGTGGGGTCGCATTTCATCACAGATGCCTTGGGTCAACCACCTGCATTCCCCGACAGTGGATGTCGGGGAATGCAGCCGTTTTTAGTGCTGCAGGATTTTCTCGAGGAAATGCTGCGCGCGTTCGGAGCGTTGGCTGATGTCGCCAAAGAACTCTTCTTTCTTGCAGTCTTCGATGATCTTGCCGGCGTCCATGAAGATCACGCGGTCGGCCACTTTGCGTGCGAAGCCCATTTCGTGGGTCACGCACATCATGGTCATGCCTTCGTGGGCCAGCTGCACCATCACGTCGAGCACTTCGTTGACCATTTCCGGATCCAGCGCCGAGGTCGGTTCGTCGAACAGCATGACGATCGGGTCCATCGCCAGCGCACGGGCAATCGCCACGCGCTGTTGCTGACCGCCGGACAGTTGGCCCGGATGTTTGTGGGCATGAGCCGACAGGCCGACGCGCTCGAGCAGTTGCAGGCCCTTTTTGGTCGCCTCTTCCTTGCTGCGGCCCAGCACCTTGATCTGCGCAATGGTCAGGTTTTCGGTGATGGTCAGGTGCGGGAACAGTTCGAAATGCTGGAACACCATGCCGACGCGCGAGCGCAGTTTCGGCAGGTTGGTCTTCGGATCGGCAATCGACGTGCCGTCGACCACGATGTCGCCTTTCTGGAACGGCTCCAGTGCGTTGACGCACTTGATCAGGGTCGACTTGCCCGAACCGGACGGACCGCAGACCACGATCACTTCACCCTTTTTGACCTCGGTGCTGCAATCGGTCAGCACCTGGAAGTCCCCATACCACTTGTTGATGTTCTTGATAGAGATCATACGGCGAACCTTTTTTGCAGACGCTTGACCAGCACCGAGGCGGCAAAGCTGATGGTGAAGTACACGAGACCTGCGAAGATCAGGAACTCATTCGAGCGGCCAATGATGTCGCCACTGGCGCGCGAGGCGTTGAGGAAGTCCACCAGGCCCACGGTGTAGACCAGCGAGGTGTCCTGGAACAGGATGATGCTCTGCTGCAGCAGCAGCGGGGTCATCTTGCGGAACGCTTGAGGCAGGATGATCAGGCGCATCATCTGGCCGTAGGTCATGCCCAGTGCCTGCGCCGCGCCCATCTGGCCTTTCGGGATCGACTGCACGCCGGCCCGGACGATTTCGCAGAAGTACGCCGCTTCGAACATCATGAACGCCACGATGCACGAGGTGAACGCGCCGATCGGGGTGTCTTCGCCGGTGATCCAGCGCAGCACGAACGGCACTGCCAGATAGAACCAGGTGATCACCAGCAGCAGCGGGATCGAACGGAAATAGTTGACGTACGCACCGGCGATGCTCGACAGCAGTTTGCTGTGGGACAGGCGCATCAGCGCGAGGATGGTGCCGAGGATGATCCCGCCGACCACGCCCAGCGCCATCAGCTTGAGGGTCATCAGCATGCCGTTCCACAGGCCGGGAATGGCCGGAACGATGCCACTGAAATCGAATTCCATTATTTACCCCCCACGGAGATCAGGCCGGGCACGGCGACTTTCTTCTCGACCATGCGCATCAGCAGCATCAGGCTCATGTTGAGGGTGAAATAGATCAGGGTCGCCAGGGTGAAGGCTTCAAACAGGTTGGCCGAGAATTCGGCGGTCTGTTTGGTTTGCGCCAGCAGCTCCATCAGACCGATCAGGGACGCCACGGAGGAGTTCTTGAACACGTTCAAAAATTCCGAGGTAAGCGGCGGAATGATGATCCGGTAGGCCTGGGGCAGCAGCACGTTCCAGTAGATCTGCGGCAGCTTGAAACCCATGGCGCGGGCGGCGGATTCCTGGCCGCGTGGCAGTGCCTGGATGCCGGTGCGAACCTGTTCGCAGACACGGGCGGCGGTGAACAGGCCCAGGCACACGACAACGCTCAGGTAGGCCGAGGTGGTCGGGTTCAGGTCCTGCTTGTACCACTCCTGCAGATCCGGCGGCAGCAGATCGGGCACCAGGAAGTACCAGATGAACAGCTGAACCAGCAGCGGCACGTTACGGAACAGTTCGACGTAGCAGGTCGCGATGCCCGACACGATGCGGTTCGGCACGGTGCGCATGATGCCCAGCAGCGAGCCGAGTATCAGGGCGATCATCCAGGCCACGATGGCGATGGCGATGGTCCAGCCCAGACCGGAAATGAACCAGTCGAGATAGGTCTCGCTGCCCACGCCGGTGGACTTGAAGAACACGCCCCAGTCCCAGTTGTAATTCATTAGGGTCTCCCCTCGATTCGATCGATGTACAAGTGCCCGCCTGGGGAAGCTCCGTTCCCGCCCTGATTGTGAAAATCAGGCACACGCGATCGGCTCGACAGCCACCGGTTCGAGTGTTTCCAATAAGTGCCAGCAGGGAGTGACCATCCCCTGAAAAGGCAGGCGCCTCCTCAGGGGATAAGGTTAGTCAGAAATCAGGATTTCTTGTCGTCAGCCGCTTTGTCGGTCGGGTTGGCGATCAGGGCCTTGAGCTCGTCGCTCATCGGGAAGTTCAGGTTCAGGCCTTTTGGCGGAATCGGCTGCATGAACCATTTTTCGTAGATCTTGTTGATCTCGCCCGACGCGTAGGTCGCCTTGATGGCGTCGTCGACAGCCTTTTTGAACGGCGCATCGCCCTTGCGCATCATGCAGCCATAGATTTCGTACGACTGTGGAGTACCGGTCACGGCCCAGTCGGAGGCTTTCTTGGCTTTGGCGGCTTCGCCGGCCAGCAGGGCATCGTCCATCATGAACGCAACGGCACGACCCGATTCCAGCATCTGGAAGGACTCACCGTGGTCCTTGGCGGAAATCACGTTCATGCCCATCTGCTTGTCAGCGTTCATCGCCTTGAGGATACGCTCGGAAGTGGTGCCGGCGGTGGTCACGACGTTCTTGCCTTTCAGATCGTCGAAATCCTTGTACTTGGAGTCAGCCTTGGACAGCAGACGGGTACCGATTTCGAAGATGCCGACGGAGAAGTCGACCTGTTGCTGACGCTCGACGTTGTTGGTGGTGGAGCCGCACTCGACGTCCACGGTGCCGTTCTGCACCAGCGGGATACGGGTTTGCGAAGTGACGAGGTTGTATTTGACCTGCAGGTTTGGCAGGTCCAGGTCTTTCTTGATCGCTTCGACGATGGCCAGCTGGATATCGTGGGAGTAGCCGACCGGCTTGCCGGAAGCGTCAGCGATGTAGGAGAAAGGAATGGAAGCGTCACGGTGGCCCAGGGTGATGACGCCGGACTCTTTGATCTTCTTAAGGGTGCCGGTGAGTTCGGCAGCGAAAACTGGTGTGCTGATCAGAGCGGCAGCAATGGCTGCGCCCAGGATATGGGGAACGATGCGCATCAAATTTTCCTCGACATTGTTTTTTTTATGGAGCCGGTTGAGCGGGCCCTTTTGAGCTTCGAATGCCTGACGGCTCCTGTTGTGTTGGCGCAACAGGCATTCGTCGAAGGAGTGTAGAGCATGAGTCGTGCCAGACCAGTCGCTACACGTTAATGCATTGATTTATAACGTTATTAAAGTTTTGTGATGGTGTTTTTCCGTGGATCTGATCCGGTTAACCGAATTGACCGTCAGGTCGCGTTCGGAAAACCGAACGTCTGCGACACGCCTTGTTTCAGCCTGAATGCAAAAAGCCCCTGAATCTTTCGATTCAGGGGCTTTTTGTTCAGCGACGAACGAATCAGGCCGCTTCGATCTTGCTGCGGTTCTGTTCGACCTTGTTCAGGTACGCCGCCAGTCGCTCTTGCTCGGCCGGTGTGGTGAACAGGCCCAGTTTGCTGCGACGCCACAGGATGTCGTGCGCGGTGGTGGCCCATTCTTCGGTGCACAGGTAATCGACTTCACGGGTATAGAGGCCGCCGCCGATGTGTTCGCCCAGGTCGGCGAGGGTGTCCACGCCTTCGAGCATGCGCCAGGTGCGGCTGCCGTAGGTAGTGGCCCAGCGACGGGCAATTTCGGTCGGTACCCAGTCGAACTTGTCGCGGATCTGCGCGCTCAAGGCCTGTGGCGTGGTCATGTCTTCGCCGCCGGGCAGGGTGGCGGTGGCCGTCCAGCTCGGGCGCATCTGGGTGAAGAACGGCATCAACTGCGCCATCGCCGACTCGGCGAGCTTGCGGTAGGTGGTCAGCTTGCCGCCGAACACCGACAGCAGCGGCGCTTCTTCGGTACTGCCGGACAACGCCAGGGTGTAGTCGCGGGTCACGGCCGACGGGTTATCGGATTCGTCATTGCACAGCGGACGCACGCCTGAATAGGTGTGCAGGATGTCGTCACGGCTGATCTGCTTCTTGAAGTGGGCGTTGACTACTTTCAGCAGGTAATCGGTTTCGCCGTCGGTGATCGCCACTTTGGCCGGATCGCCTGTGTACTCGCGGTCGGTGGTGCCAATCAGAGTCAGGTTGTTCAGGTACGGAATGGTGAAAACGATGCGCTGATCTTCGTTTTGCAGGATGTGCGCGTGATCGCCTTCGTACAGTTTCGGCACGATGATGTGGCTGCCCTGGATCAGGCGGATGCCGTACGGCGATTCCATCTTCAGGTCGTCACGGATGAACTTGGCGACCCACGGACCGGCGGCGTTCACCAGCGCTTTGGCGGTGATCGAAAACAGGCTGCCGTCGGCGCGTTCCAGGTTCAGGTGCCACAGGCCCTTGGCGCGGCGGGCACTGACGCAACGGGTCTGGGTGTGAATGTGCGCGCCCTTTTCACGGGCGGCCATGGCGTTGAGAACCACGAGGCGGGCGTCGTCGACCCAGCAGTCGGAGTATTCGAAGCCTTTGCTGATTTCGCTTTTCAGTGCGCTGTCGGCGCCGAACTTCAGGCTTTTCGAGCCCGCCAGTTTTTCGCGCTTGCCGAGGTGGTCATAGAGGAACAGGCCTGCGCGAATCATCCACGCCGGACGCAGGTGCGGGCGGTGCGGCAGCACGAAACGCATTGGCTTGACGATGTGCGGGGCCTTGGCCAGCAGCACTTCACGTTCGGCCAGGGCTTCGCGCACCAGACGGAACTCGTAATGTTCGAGGTAGCGCAGGCCACCGTGGATCAGCTTGCTGCTGGCCGACGAGGTGTGGCTGGCCAGATCGTCCTTTTCGCAAAGGAACACCGAAAGACCGCGACCGGCGGCATCCGCTGCGATCCCCACGCCATTGATCCCGCCGCCGATGACGGCGATGTCGTAGATCTCGGAGATAGGGGGCGTACGCAAGGTAGATGTGGACATCGGCTGGCCTCGGGCTCTTTTGATTTTCTGTCTTGGAAATCGAACATGAATGTTCATTTGCGAAAATGTTAGCCCATAAAGACGCGCGCAGCCAGTCGACTTCGATTGAAAAAACTCATCGAAGGGCCGAGAAAGGAAATATTCGAACATGAAATGCGCGTTAGAGTACTGATCGTTCCCACGTCGAGGCGTCGAACCGTCTGCGTGGGAATGCATACATTGACGCTCTGCGTCGGCTTCTGAATGGGACGCAGAGCGTCCCGGGCGGCATTCCCACGCAGAGCGTGGGAACGAGAATTCGCCGGGAGGGAGTTATGCGGGAGAGGGTTAAACGACTTCCAGACGAATCTTGTGCTGGCTCAGCAGTTGCGCCAGCGCCGGCACCGGCTGCTGATCGGTCACCAGGCAATCGATCAGGCTGATCGGGCCGAGGCGGATCATCGCGTTACGCCCGAACTTGCTGGAGTCCGCCGCCAGGATCACCTGCCGGGCATTGGCGATGATCGCCTGGGACACCCGCACTTCCTGGTAATCGAAGTCGAGCAGGCTGCCGTCTTCGTCGATGCCGCTGATACCCACCAGCGCAAAGTCGACCTTGAACTGGTTGATGAAGTCCACGCTCGCCTGACCCACCACACCGCCGTCGCGACGCACGTTGCCGCCGGTCAGCAGCACATCGAAATCATCCTTGGCGCTGAGCATCGAAGCGACGTGCAGGTTGTTGGTGATGATCTTCAGGTGGCTGTGATTGAGCAGGGCGCGGGCAATCGATTCGGTCGTCGTACCTATATTGATGAACAGCGAGGCGTGATCGGGAATCTGTGCGGCGATGGCTTCGCCGATGCGTTGCTTTTCATCGCGCATCTGATCGGCGCGCATCGCGTAGGCGGTATTTTCGACGCTGGAATCATAGGCGGCGCCGCCGTGGTAGCGACGCAGCAGATTGGCTTCCGCCAGTTGATTGATATCGCGGCGGATGGTTTGCGGGGTAACAACGAACAGCGTGGCCATTTCCTCGATGCTCACATAGCCGCGTTCGCGGACCAGCTCGAGGATTTGCTGCTGACGGGGAGGCAGATTCATGGGGCTTCCTTTGGGCTGCCGTGCAAAATTTGCCCATGATGACGCAGGAATCCGCTCCCTACCAGTTTCCAAACAACGTGAAAGCTACTGCGCTCGGCAATCCTGCGTTAAAAACAGGCTCGGACTGCTCATTTACAAACCCGTAAACTCCGCGTCCTCGCTTGTTTTTGCCTTGTCTTGCCTTCGCTCGCTACGCTTTCACGCTGTTTGGACCAGCCTTAGTCAGTCCTCAGACTGGCTTATTCAGCGTCTTCACGTTCCCAATCACGGGTACGGCTGACGGCTTTTTTCCAGCCTTTATAGAGCTTCTCTTTGGCCGCTTCGTCCAGGCTCGGTTCGAACTCGCGCTCGATCACCGCTTTGCCGCGCAGTTCTTCCAGGCTGCCCCAGAAACCGCAAGCCAGGCCAGCCAGATAAGCTGCGCCGAGCGCCGTGGTTTCGCGCATTTTCGGACGTTCGACTTGAGTGCCGAGGATGTCGGCCTGGAACTGCATAAGGAAGTTGTTCGCCACCGCGCCGCCGTCCACACGCAGGGCCTTGAGGCGTTCGCCGGAGTCCTGTTGCATGGCGTCGAGGACGTCGCGGGTCTGGTAGGCAATCGATTCCAGCGCAGCGCGGATGATGTGATCCACACGCACGCCACGGGTCAGGCCGAACAGGGCGCCACGGGCATACGGGTCCCAGTAGGGCGCGCCGAGGCCGGTGAAGGCTGGCACCAGATACACGCCGTTGCTGTCCTTCACTTTATTGGCGAAGTATTCGGTGTCGTGGGCGTCGTTGACGATTTTCAGTTCATCGCGCAGCCACTGCACGGTCGAACCGCCGTTGAATACCGCGCCTTCCAGGGCGTAAGCCACTTCGCCGCGCGGGCCGCAAGCGATGGTGGTGAGCATGCCGTGCTGGGATTTCACCGCTTTGTCGCCGGTGTTCATCAGCAGGAAGCAACCGGTGCCGTAGGTGTTTTTTGCCTGGCCCGGCTCGACGCACATCTGACCGAACAGCGCAGCCTGCTGGTCGCCGGCGATACCGCCGATGGCGATGCCGCTTTTGGTACGGCCGTAGATTTCCGAGGAGGCTTTGACTTCCGGCAGCATCTCGCGCGGGATGTCGAGGATCTCCAGCATCTTCGCGTCCCACTCCAGCGTGTGGATGTTGAAGAGCATGGTGCGCGAGGCGTTGGTGTAGTCGGTGACGTGGACCTTGCCGCCAGTAAATTTCCAGATCAACCAGCTGTCGACGGTGCCGAACAGCAATTCGCCGTTGCGCGCGCGTTCACGGCTGCCTTCGACGTTGTCGAGGATCCACTTCAGTTTGGTGCCAGAGAAGTACGGGTCGGTGACCAGGCCCGTGGTGTCGCGGATGTAGTCTTCATGACCGTCGCGCTTGAGCTGCTGGCAGATCTCGGTGCTGCGGCGGCATTGCCAGACGATAGCGTTGTACACCGGACGGCCGGTGGTCTTGTCCCAGACCACGGTGGTTTCACGCTGGTTGGTGATGCCGATGGCTGCGACCTGGTCATGGTGCAGGCCGGCCTGGGCCAGTGCTTCGACCATCACCGCGCTCTGGGTGGCGAAGATTTCCATCGGGTCGTGTTCGACCCAACCGGCTTGCGGGTAATGCTGGGCGAATTCCCGTTGTGCGGTGCAGACCACGTTCGCGTCGCGGTCGAAAATGATCGCGCGGGAGCTGGTCGTACCCTGATCGAGGGCAATGATGTAGTTCTTGTTCTGAATGTCGGTCATGTCGATTGCCTTGGACGAAATAAGGGAGAGTGGGCCGTGGCGCGGGCTCTATAAGGGCAGGAGCCCGCGCCGACTGTTTCAAGAAGTTCTTGGTTTGCCGTCAATGGCCGGTTCTGCATCCTTTGTAGCAGGTGTGGCGCCGGTAAGGTGACGGGCAATCAGCCCGCGATACCCGGCAGCGCCGAGGCAGGCACCGACAATCGGTGCAAAAATCGGAATCAGGAAGTACGGGATTTCACGTGCGCCAGTGAAGGAAATTTCACCCCAGCCGGCGAAGAAAGTCATCAGTTTCGGACCGAAGTCCCGGGCCGGGTTCATCGCGAAACCGGTCAGCGGGCCCATTGAGCTGCCGATCACGGCAATCAGCAGACCGATCAGCAGCGGCGCCAGCGGGCCTTTCGGCAGGCCGTTGTTATCGTCGGTCAGGGACATGATCACGCCCATCAGGATCGCGGTGATGATCACCTCGACCAGGAACGCCTGGGCAGTCGATAGCGCAGGGTTCGGGAAGGTGGAGAACACCGACGCCAATTCCAGGCTGGCTTCAGTGCCACGAACCATATGGTGAGTTTGTTCGAAATCGAAGAACAGGTTGCTGTACAGCGTGTAAACCAGCAGCGCGCCGCAGAAGGCACCGGCGATCTGGGCCAGAATGTAGAACGGCAGTTTGCGCTTTTCGAAGTCGGCAAAAATGCTCAGAGCAATACTGACGGCGGGGTTCAGGTGCGCACCGGAAACGCCGGCGGTGAGGTAGATCGCCATGCTAACGCCGACGCCCCAGATGATGCTGATTTCCCACAGACCGAAACTGGCGCCCGCGACCTTGAGCGCGGCGACGCAACCCGTACCGAAAAAGATCAGGAGTGCAGTGCCCAGAAACTCGGCCAGGCACTGGCTCGAGAGCGATGGTTGCTGTAACGCAGTTGTCATTGAAAACCTCGGTTTTTGTTGTTGTCTGGCGCGTTGCCGACAGGGCAAGGCGCGATTTTCGCCGAGGCAGGATCCCCATCCTGTTCCCGGTTTACTGCTGGGTGCTGCGATGACGATAATTCTTACATTATTCAGATTCGAAAAAATATAGACAAGAAACAAACCTGTCAAAGGTCGAAAGTGAACCGCCAGTCACAAATAAACTATCAGTCACGTGAATGATCCTGCGGGTCACCCGGCCTGCGCGGTTGTTACTGGCCTGCAAACCCCGGGAAACGTGGCGCGTGGTAGAGCCTTTTGCCCAACGATGGCCTAAAATCCGCCGCAGGATTTTTTGCCACTGCCGAGCCCGGAGCTGCCATGACCCCTGCGTTGGACTTGTTGAAAAAAGTTCGTGCCGAACATCGCGTGCACAGTTACGAACATGACCCGAAGGCCGCGTCGTACGGCCTGGAGGCCGCGGAGAAACTGGGGCTCGATCCGGCGCAGGTGTTCAAGACGCTGCTGGCAGCCAGTGAGAAGGGAGAGTTGCTGGTGGCGGTGGTGCCGGTCGTCGGAAGTCTCGACCTCAAGGGGCTTGCCCACGCCGCCGGCGTGAAAAAAGTCGAAATGGCCGACCCGGCCGCCGCGCAACGCTCCACCGGTTACCTGTTGGGCGGCATCAGCCCGCTGGGGCAGAAAAAACGCCTGCGTACCTTCATCGATAACTCGGCCCAACCTTTTGCGACCATTTATGTCAGTGCCGGCCGGCGCGGGCTAGAGGTGGAGCTGGCGCCGGCAGTATTGGCAGAACACATCCAGGCGAAATTTGCCGACATCGGTCGCCCTTGACGTCTGTATGAAGAAAATTGGCCGGCACTGTCACTGGCGCGGATCCGGCCGGCGCTGCATGCTCGTTCGACTGACACAGGGAGAAGGTTATGCAGCTCGAGTTTCATCAGGTCGACGCGTTCAGTGATCGGCCGTTCAGTGGCAATCCGGCAATGGTCTATCGGCTCGACGCGTGGCTTGCGGACGACCTGATGCAGAAGATCGCCGCCGAGCACAATCTGGCGGAAACCGCGTTTCTGGTGCGCGAGGGGCAGGCATGGCACATCCGCTGGTTCACGCCGACCACCGAGGTGCCGCTGTGCGGTCACGCGACCCTGGCCAGCGCCTATGTGCTCTTCGAGATCTATAAGGAAAGCGCCGAGCGTCTGGACTTCACCTGCAAGTCCGGGCCGTTGAGTGTCAGCCGCGAAGGTGGCCGGTTGTGGCTGGATTTTCCGGCCATCGAAGCGGTTGAGAAGGGTGTCACCGTGGAGATTGAGCGGGCGCTGAATGTTCAGGCGGTGGACGTTCTGAGTTCCAACGAGCTGTTTGTGGTGCTGGAATCCGAGCAGGCGGTGCTCGATTGCCAGCCGGACATGGTCGCCCTCGCCAAGCTGCCGTGGTTGGGCGCTATCGTCACCGCCCGGGGCAATCAGCATGATTTTGTCTCGCGCTATTTCGCTCCGGCCATCGGCATCAATGAAGACCCGGTGACCGGTTCGACCCATTGCAGCTTGATTCCGTACTGGTCGAAACGTCTGGGCAAATCCAGCCTCACTGCATGCCAGCGCTCGGCGCGGGGCGGCGAGCTGTTCTGTCGGCTGGAAGGTGAGCGGGTGAAGATCGGCGGCAATGCGACGCTGGTGGCCAGCGGCACATTGATGCTGGGCTGAAGCCAAAAAATAAGGGAGCCATCAGGCTCCCTCATTGTTTGTGTGCAGATCAGTGCGCGGTGCTGTAACGGCGAACGCCGTTTTCCGCCGCCGGAATCTGCGCAGCGGTGCTGCCGGAGGCCTGGAACAGCACCAGATGTTCCGCCGCCACACGAATCCCGACATCCGCCCCCACCTGATGGTCGGCATGGCTCGGGAAGATCGATTCCAGCTGTGCGCCGGTCGGCAGTTGCAGGCGATACAGGGTCGAAGCGCCGAGGAAGGTCTTGCCGACGATTCGCGCTTTCAGCGAACTGTCCGGCGCGTAAACGATGTCGTCCGGACGCAGCAGCACATCCACCGCGCCACCGATCGGCCAGGTGTAGGCGCGATTGCCGCGCAGTTCACCGAGTTCGGTCTGCACCGACTCCGGGCTGCCGAGCTGGCCGCGAATGAAGTAACCCTGACCGATAAAACTGGCCACGTACGGTGTCGCCGGCTCGTGATAGAGGTTGTACGGCGTGTCCCACTGCTCCAGCCGGCCTTCCTTGAATACACCGACGTGATCGCTGACGGCGAAGGCTTCTTCCTGATCGTGAGTCACCAGAATTGCACTGGTGCCACGGGTCTTGAGGATGTCGCGCACTTCGTGGCTGAGCTTGCGGCGCAACTCGCCATCGAGGTTGGAGAACGGCTCGTCGAGCAGCAGCAGTTGCGGCTCCGGCGCCAGGGCGCGGGCGAGGGCGACACGTTGTTGCTGGCCGCCGGACAACTCGTGGGGGAAACGCTTGCCGAGGTACTTCAGGTTGACCAGTTCCAGCAGCTCTTCGGTGACGCGCTCCTTGTTCGGGTGCTTGCGGATACCGAAAGCGATGTTGTCCGCGACACTCAGGTGCGGGAACAGCGCGTAGTCCTGGAACACCATGCCGATCCGGCGTTTTTCCGGGGCGAGGGTAAAACCGGCGCTGGAGATGACCTCACCGCCGAGAGAAATTTCCCCTTCGTGCACCGGTTCGAAACCGGCAATCGCACGCAGGGTGGTGGTCTTGCCGCAGCCGGAGGAGCCAAGCAGGCAGCCGATGTCACCGGCGTTGAGGTGCAGATTGAGGTTCTGCACCACGCGTTGATCTTGATAGCCGCAAGCGAGGTTGCGCAGGTTCAGCAGTAATTCATGACTCATGCGTGGTGATATGCCGGTTCGACAAGGAACTCGAGCAGGGCCTTCTGTGCGTGGAGACGGTTTTCTGCCTGATCCCAGGCGACGGAGCGCGGGTCATCGAGCAGGTCGAGGCTGATTTCCTCACCGCGGTGAGCGGGCAGGCAGTGCATGAATAGCACGTCATCGGCTGCCAGGTCGAGCAGGGCACGGTTGACCTGAAACGGCGCAAACAGCTTCAGGCGCTTGGCGGTCTCCTCTTCCTGGCCCATGGAGGTCCAGACATCGGTGCTGACCAGGTGCGCGCCGCGCACGGCGTCTTTCGGGTCGCGGACGATGGTCACGCGGTCACCGGCCTTGGCCACGAATTCAGGATTCGGCTCATAGCCTTCAGGGCAGGCCACGCGCAACTGGAAGTCGAACTGGATCGCCGCTTCTATATAGCTGTTGCACATGTTGTTGCCGTCGCCGATCCAGGCCACGGTCTTGCCCTGGATCGAGCCGCGGTGTTCGAGGAAGGTCTGCATGTCGGCCAGCAACTGGCACGGGTGCAGGTCGTCGGACAGACCGTTGATCACCGGCACGCGGGAGTTGGCGGCGAATTCAGTCAGGGTGCTGTGGGCAAAGGTACGGATCATCACCGCGTCGAGCATGCTCGACATGACGATGGCGCAGTCGCCGATCGGCTCGCCACGGCCCAGTTGGGTGTCGCGCGGCGACAGGAAGATCGCCTGGCCGCCGAGCTGGATCATGCCGGCTTCGAAGGAGATGCGTGTGCGCGTCGAGGACTTCTCGAAGATCATCCCCAGGACGCGGTTTTTCAGAGGCTCGAACAGTACGCCGCGGTTACGCAGGTCCTTGAGCTCAACGCCTCGACGGATCACGCTGACCAGCTCTTCGGGCGTGCAATCCATCAGGGAGAGAAAGTGCCTTGCGCTCATCATTGACTACCTTTTTGCTACAAACCGCAGATGCTCAAAGCCTTGTTTATCGGAACAACGGGCGAGACCTGCGGCGTAAGCCGCACGGGGGCGACGAAATAGGGGAAGGCGCGATATTGACACTAAATGTCGCGTTTTTCCAATAGGCTACGGTTTTTGCAGAAATGCGCCGGGATGTCAGCAGTGCGAACACTGTGATTTCCGGTCAGTTTTCGAGAGGGCAGCGAGGTATTTGTACACTGGCCCCACCGGGCTTGGCAATCCGGCGCGGCGGGGATGGCAGCGCTCTGGTCGGTTTGCGACCGGTGAGCCACCGGTTCGCTTGGTCGGATGCGCAGGTTGAAACATTTGCTAAAGCAAAGTGCTGGGTTATAAATAAATCACGAGCGACGCAGGAAGCCTCCGCATGGAATCGAAAGAAAAACTGTTAATGGAACTGCTGGGCCACACGGCACGCTCATTGACCCACCTCACCGCCTCGATGACCTCGATGTCCTTCGAACTGATGCGCAGCGAAGACGACGTGGTCAAGGCCGCCAGTCGACAGATGATCGACCGTATGGCGACCATCAGCGCCGGGCTCGACGAGCATTGGCGACTGATCGGCGAACTCACCGGCGTCCACATCGCCCACGAGCAGATCGAGACCATCCAGGAAATCCAGCTGGCCGCGCCGCCACAGCTTCCGGCGAACTGACGCGGGTCTATCGGCCGGCCTGATGGCCGCCGATTCACAAGACGAACGTCGCTGGCGCTGCATCGGGCTGCGGGCCATAGTTTTGTTCCCGCAGGCGTGATTGCCTGCCCAGAACAAGACAGAGACTGGCCATGACCAAGACTCTCCATCACCGTGCCTGCCACCTGTGTGAAGCCATCTGCGGCTTGACCATCGAAACCACCGAAACCGACGGCCAGGTGCAGATCACCTCGATCAAGGGCGATGCCCTGGACACGTTCAGTCGTGGGCACATCTGCCCCAAGGCCGTGGCGCTGCAAGATATCCAGAATGATCCGGATCGACTGCGCCAGCCGATGCGCCGGGTCGGCAGCGAATGGCTGCCCATCGAGTGGGACGAAGCGTTCGAGCTGGTCGCCGAAAAACTCTCGGCGATTCAGGAGCGTCATGGGCAGAACGCGGTCGCCGTGTACCAGGGCAACCCCAGCGTGCATAACTACGGGCTGATGACCCACAGCAATTACTTCCTCGGCCTGTTGAAAACCCGCAACCGCTATTCGGCGACGTCGGTCGATCAACTGCCCCATCACCTGACCAGCTACCTGATGTACGGCCATGGCCTGCTGCTGCCGATCCCGGATATCGATCACACCGACTTCATGTTGATCCTGGGCGGTAATCCGCTGGCGTCCAACGGCAGCATCATGACCGTGCCGGATGTGGAAAAGCGTCTGAGGGCGATCCAGGCCCGGGGCGGCAAAGTGGTGGTGGTCGATCCACGGCGCAGCGAAACGGCGGCGATGGCCGATCAGCATCTGTTCGTGCGCCCCGGCGGCGATGCGGCGTTGTTGTTTGGTGTGCTCAACACGCTGTTCAGCGAAGGACTGACATCTGACAGTCATTTGCCGGTGGACGGTCTGGACGAAGTGCGCGCGGCGGTAGCGGGTTTCACCGCCGAAGCCATGAGCCCGTTGTGCGCGGTTCCCGCCGAACAGATCCGCCAGTTGGCCCGGGACTTCGCCGCCGCGCCAAGCGCCGTTTGCTACGGCCGGATGGGAGTTTCGACTCAGGCCTTCGGCACGCTGTGTCATTGGGTTGTGCAGTTGATCAATCTGGTCACCGGCAACCTCGACCGCGTCGGCGGTGCCTTGTGCACTGAGCCTGCGGTGGATCTTGTGGCCTCGACTTCGGGCGGGCACTTCAATAAATGGCAGAGCCGCGTGTCCGGACGTCCTGAATACGGCGGCGAGTTGCCGGTCTCGGCGCTGGCCGAAGAGATGCTCACCGAAGGCGAGGGGCAGATTCGCGCGTTGATCACCGTGGCCGGTAACCCGGTGTTGTCCACGCCCAATGGCCGGCAGCTGGAGCAGGCGCTGGACGGGCTGGAGTTCATGGTCAGCGTCGACCTGTACATCAACGAAACCACGCGCTATGCCGACCTGATCCTGCCGTCGACCTCGGCGCTGGAAAACGATCACTACGACACCACCTTCAACCTGTTCGCGGTGCGCAACGTCAGCCGTTTCAATCGGGCGATCCTCGCCAAACCCGAGGGGGCACTGCACGACTGGGAGATCTTCGTCGGCCTGGCCAAGGCCTTTGCCGCGAAGACCGGCAAGGAGCTGAAACCGACGATGCCGCCGGCGAAGATGATCGATATGGGATTGCGCATGGGCGCCTATGGCGATGCGTCGGAGTACAAATTGTCGCTGGCGACGCTGTTTGATCATCCGCACGGCGTTGATCTGGGAGCACTGAAGCCCAACCTGACACCGCGATTGAAGACCGCCAATCAACGAGTTCAGGCGGCGCCGCCGGAAATCCTCGCCGACCTGGCGCGCTTCGCCGCGTTGCAGGCGCCGGCCGCCGATGAGCTGTTGATGATCGGCCGCCGTCATGTGCGCAGCAACAATTCGTGGATGCACAATTACCATCGATTGGTGAAGGGCAAGCCGCGTCATCAGTTGCTGATGAACCCGGCCGATCTCGCCAGTCGCGGGCTAAGTGACGGGCAGCTCGTGCGGGTCAGTTCACGGGTCGGGCAGATCGAGGTCGAGGTGCTGGGCAGTGCCGACATGATGAAAGGCGTGGTCAGCCTGCCGCACGGATGGGGCCACGCCCGTCCGGGTGTGCAGATGGCGATTGCCAGCGGCCAACCCGGCTCCAGCGCCAATGACCTGACCGATGAATGCCAGCTCGACGAGCTGTCAGGCAATGCGGCGCTCAATGGTGTGCCGGTGACGGTGGCGGCGGCTTGAGCAAGTCTGTCGGGGAGACCGAGCAGGGCGCTCGGGATTCCGTTACAATGCGCCACCGTGCCGACCCATGAGTCGGAAAGTTCAGCCGAGGTGCTCCATGGATATCATCGAAACGATTAAAGAGCAGATTGCCAACAACACCATTCTGCTTTACATGAAAGGCTCGCCCAATGCCCCGCAGTGTGGCTTCTCCGCGAAAGCTGCGCAGGCTGTGATGGGCTGTGGCGAGAAGTTCGCCTACGTCGACATCCTGCAGAACCCGGAAATCCGCGCCAACCTGCCGAAGTACGCCAACTGGCCGACTTTCCCGCAGCTGTGGGTAGCCGGTGAACTGGTCGGCGGCAGCGACATCATGGCTGAAATGTTCGCCAACGGTGAGCTGCAGACTCTGGTCAAGGAAGCATCCGCCAAGGCTGCTGCGGCCAAGTCCGAAGCCTGATTGGCTTCTGCCCGGATTTCGGCGAGTCTGAAGTCCGGGCAATAAAAAGCCCCGCCTCTCGAAAGAGGGCGGGGCTTTTTAGTGTCTCGAGTTTAGCGCTGGCTGATTACTCGTCTTCGCCCATCTGCGATTGCAGATAGTTCTCAAGACCTACTTTATCGATCAGGCCCAGTTGGGTTTCCAGCCAGTCGATGTGTTCCTCTTCGGATTCGAGGATGTCTTCGAGCAGTTCGCGGCTGCCGAAGTCACCGACGGATTCGCAGTGGGCGATGGCGGCCTTGAGGTCGGCATGGCCGGTCTTCTCGATACGCAGGTCGCACTCCAGCATTTCCTTGGTGTGCTCGCCGATGTGCAGCTTGCCCAGATCCTGCACGTTCGGCAGGCCTTCAAGGAACAGGATGCGCTTGATCAGCTTGTCCGCGTGCTTCATCTCGTCGATGGATTCGTGGTACTCGTGTTTGCCGAGCTTGTTCAGGCCCCAATCTTCATACATGCGTGCATGCAGGAAGTACTGATTGATCGCGACCAGCTCATTGGCAAGGATCTTGTTGAGATGCTGGATGACTGTTACGTCGCCTTTCATGATGGGAGTCCTGCCCTAAGTAACGGTATATAAGGCAGAGTTTGAGCTTGGTATTTATAAGTGTCAAACCTAAGTTATTGAATAATAAATGAAAATTAATCGGAATAAGAATGTTTGTGTTCCGCGTCTAAACGCTAAGCGGTTGATTTTCAGGCATAAAAAAACCGGACATAAGTCCGGTTCTTCAAATTCGGGATAATTACGCGGCGGTAAATTCTGCCGGGTAGGGGATCGCAGCCTGGGCGGTTTGCAGCTTGGTCAGGGTTTCGCGAACCACTTCCTTCGCCAGGCACGCGCATTTGCCGCATTGGCTGGCGACGCCGGTGGCCTGACGGACTTCTTTATAGCTGCAGCAACCTTCATAGATCGCTTCGCGGATTTGTCCGTCGGTGACGCCAGTGCAGAGGCAAACATACATAAGTGAGAACCGTCGCTGGTTGTGACTCAATTGCGATGGATCTTAATGTTAACGAGAATGATTGTCAAAGTGCTTTCCGAAGGGTTTTCATCGCCAACGGTTGTGACTGACGAACGGTGGTACATGGCTGAATGCCAGCCGGGATTTCGCGAAAAACCTTTAAGGACAGTCGAAAAACGCAGTGTATGATGGTCGGCCCTTGCGAAGGGGGTTCGTGTCACAGGGCTGTCGCCTGAGGGTGGCAGGCTGGCCCGAACCCTGAACTTCAAGTTTCTACACCAGGAGATATCAATGAGCGTACTCGTAGGCAAACAAGCCCCTGACTTCACCGTCCCGGCCGTACTCGGCAATGGCGAGATCGTTGACAGCTTCACCCTGTCCTCGGCCATCAAAGGCAAATACGGCCTGGTATTCTTCTACCCGCTGGACTTCACCTTCGTCTGCCCGTCCGAGCTGATTGCTCTGGACAACCGCATGGCCGACTTCAAGGCTCGCAACGTTGAAGTGATTGCCGTGTCGATCGACTCGCACTTCACCCACAACGCCTGGCGCAACACCCCGGTCAACAATGGCGGCATCGGTCAGGTGAAATACACCATGGCTGCCGACATGAAGCACGACATCGCCAAGGCCTACGACGTTGAGTCCGAAGGCGGCGTGGCTTTCCGTGGCGCGTTCCTGATCGACGACAAAGGCGTTGTCCGCTCGCAGATCGTCAACGACCTGCCGCTGGGCCGTAACATGGAAGAGCTGATCCGTCTGGTCGACGCTCTGCAATTCCACGAAGAGCACGGCGAAGTCTGCCCTGCCAACTGGAAAAAAGGCGACAAAGGCATGAACGCTTCGCCAGAAGGCGTTGCGGCTTACCTGACCGAGAACGCTGCTGCCCTGTAAGGCGCAACGTCGAGGTACAAAAAAACCGGCCCATGTGGCCGGTTTTTTCATGAATGGAAGAAACCCGACGAGTATCAGTCGTCGAAGTCTTCCCAGCCGCCCATCTGTTTCCAGCGGTTGACGATGCCGCAGAACAGCTCGGCCGTCTTCTCGGTGTCGTAACGCGCCGAATGCGCTTCACGGCCATCGAAGTCGATGTCGGCTGCCTGACAGGCCTTGGCCAGAACGGTTTGACCGTACGCCAGACCGGCGAGGGTCGCGGTGTCGAAGCTGGAGAACGGGTGGAACGGATTGCGCTTCATGTCCAGCCGCGCGACGGCCGCGTTGAGGAAACCGAGGTCGAAGCTGCTGTTGTGGCCGACCAGAATCGCCCGTTTGCAGCCGTTGGCCTTCAAGGCCTTGCGCACGCCACGGAAGATGTCGGTCAGCGCTGTTTCTTCGCTGACGGCCATGCGCAACGGGTGATCGAGCTTGATCCCGGTGAACTCCAGCGCGGCCGCTTCAACGTTGGCGCCTTCGAACGGCTCGACGCGGAAGAAGTAGGTGTGATCCGGGTAGACGAAACCCTTTTCATCCATGGCGATGGTGGTCGCGGCAATCTCCAGCAGAGCGTCGGTGGCCGAGTTGAAGCCACCGGTTTCTACGTCGACGACAACCGGCAGGTAGCCGCGAAAGCGTGCTGCCATTGGGTGGCGCGAACCGCCGCCACCTTGACCGTCCAGTTCGTCGTCGAAATGGTCTTCACTCACGCGTGTTCCTCCAGCAGGCGCCAGCGCAGTTTTTCACCGGCGCGCAGCGGAATAACGGTCAGCTCGCCGAAAGGCAGGCTGGTCGGGGCGGTCCATTCGTCACGAACCAGTGTGATGCGATCGGTGTTTGCCGGCAGGCCGTAGAAACGCGGGCCGTTGAGGCTGGCGAACGCTTCGAGCTTGTCCAGCGCATTGCGCTGTTCGAAGGCTTCGGCATACAGCTCGATGGCGGCGTACGCGGTGTAGCAGCCGGCGCAGCCGCAGGCGGCTTCCTTGGCGTGCTGGGCGTGCGGCGCCGAGTCGGTGCCGAGGAAGAACTTCGCACTGCCGCTGGTGGCGGCGTCGAGCAGGGCTTCCTGGTGCGTATTGCGCTTGAGGATCGGCAGGCAATAGAAGTGCGGCCGAATCCCGCCCACCAGCATGTGGTTGCGGTTGTAGAGCAGGTGATGCGCGGTGATGGTCGCGCCGACGTTGGCCGAAGCCTCGTTGACGAACTGCACGGCATCGCCGGTGGTGATGTGTTCGAACACCACTTTCAGTGTCGGGAAACGCTCGACCACGCGGCGCATGTGCTCGTCGATGAAGATTTTTTCGCGGTCGAACACGTCGACGTCGCCACGGGTGACTTCACCGTGGATCAACAGCGGCATGCCGACTTCGGCCATGGCTTCCAGCGCCGGGAAAATCTTGTCGATGCTGGTGACCCCGGAATCGGAGTTGGTGGTGGCGCCGGCCGGGTACAGCTTGGCGGCGTGCACGAAACCGCTGGCCTTGGCCTCACGGATTTCTTCGGGCTGGGTGCGGTCGGTGAGGTACAGCACCATCAGCGGCTCGAAACGACTGCCGGCCGGGCGGGCAGCGAGAATCCGCTGGCGATAGCCGTCGGCTTCAGCGGCGTTGCGCACCGGAGGTACCAGGTTGGGCATGATGATGGCGCGACCAAAGGTGCGCGCGACATCCGCAACGGTATTGGTCAACACGGCACCATCGCGAAGATGAATGTGCCAGTCGTCGGGACGCAGCAGGGTCAGGCGGTCGGACATGAGGGGATTCCAGGCGGGTCAAACTGAGGCGAATGCTACCGGAAAAGACTCTTGCAGGCACTCGCTATCAAGTTTTGCGACGAGCGTCCGATATCCCATAGGTATGCCGTAAAGATGTATGTCTCGGTCTTTTTCGTTGTAGAAGCCAATGGAGCCTCCCGTGCGCCAGCGATATTTAGCCTTGCTCAGTGTGTTTGCCAGCCTTCCCGCGATGGCACTGACTTACCAGACCCGTCTGGAGAACATTGAGTGGACGGTCGAGGGCGACAAGTTCGAGTGTCGTCTGACGCAGCCGATCACCGACTTCGGCTCGGGGCAATTCGTGCGCAAGGCCGGCGAGCAGGCGACCTTTCGCCTGAACGCCTACAACGCCATGCTTGGCGGTGGTTCGGCGACCTTGCTGGCGGCGGCTGCGCCGTGGCAGCCGGGTCGTGGCGATATCAATCTGGGCACGGTTCGACTGGGCAGCGGCAACGTGCTGTTCAACAGTTCTCAATCCCAGGCCGGGCAACTGATCAGCGGTTTGATGGACGGTCGCAGCCCCGTGGTGCGCCGGGCCTCGGGCGATGGTCGGGTGTCTGAAGTGCGCCTGCTGCCGGTCAAGTTCAGCAAGGCTTTTAATGACTACCAGACCTGCGTGGCGAAACTGCTCCCGCAGAATTTCGATCAGGTCAAACAATCGCAAATTGGTTTCCCCGGCGAAGGCATCGAACTGGACGCCGCCGCCAAGGCCAAGCTGCAAGTGATGCTCGAGTACATGAAGGCCGATCCGACGGTCAATCACATCGAACTCGATGGCCACTCCGATAACAGCGGCAATCGCCTGACCAATCGTGAATTGTCGCGCCGCCGTGCGCTGGCCGTGGTTGATTTCTTCAAGGCCAATGGCATTCAGGAATCGCAGATCACCGTGCGTTTCCATGGTGAGCGCTACCCGTTGGTGCCGAACACCAATGCCGCCAACCGGGCCAAGAACCGCCGGGTCAACGTGCACCTGGCGCGAGTGGCACCGACCACTGCTCCGGCGCCCCAGGCCAGCACGCCTGCCAACACGGCGGCGACTTCCTGACCTTCCGGTCATCGTCGCCCTCTCGACAGATTCTGTCGCTTTGTCGTCTTAAGCTGTCGCGCCTCTGTAAATTATCGCGTTTGAGCGGTAGACTCCTCGGCTTTCCGTAGAACCCCGTGGAGTGATGGCATGGCGGACGTAAACAAGGTCGTTCTGGCGTATTCCGGCGGCCTGGACACTTCGGTGATCCTCAAGTGGCTGCAGGATACTTATAACTGTGAAGTCGTGACCTTCACCGCTGACCTGGGTCAGGGCGAAGAGGTCGAGCCGGCTCGCGCCAAGGCGCAGGCCATGGGCGTCAAAGAAATCTACATCGACGACCTGCGCGAAGAATTCGTGCGTGACTTCGTGTTCCCGATGTTCCGCGCCAACACCGTTTACGAAGGCGAGTACCTGCTGGGTACTTCCATCGCGCGTCCGCTGATCGCCAAGCGTCTGATCGAAATCGCCAACGAAACCGGCGCCGACGCCATTTCCCACGGCGCCACCGGCAAAGGCAACGACCAGGTGCGTTTCGAACTGGGTGCCTACGCACTCAAGCCAGGCGTGAAAGTAATTGCTCCATGGCGCGAGTGGGACCTGCTGTCCCGCGAGAAGCTGATGGACTACGCCGAGAAGCACGCGATCCCGATCGAGCGTCACGGCAAGAAGAAATCCCCGTACTCGATGGACGCCAACCTGCTGCACATCTCCTATGAAGGCGGCGTTCTGGAAGACACCTGGACCGAGCACGAAGAAGACATGTGGCGCTGGACCGTCTCCCCGGAGAAGGCTCCCGACACCCCGCAATACCTGGAACTGACCTACCGCAACGGCGACATCGTCGCGCTGGACGGCGTCGAAATGACCCCGGCCACCGTACTGGCGACCCTGAACAAGATCGGTGGCGAGCACGGCATCGGCCGTCTCGACATCGTCGAGAACCGTTACGTCGGCATGAAGTCCCGTGGCTGCTACGAAACCCCGGGCGGCACCATCATGCTGCGCGCTCACCGCGCCATCGAATCGATCACCCTGGACCGCGAAGTCGCTCACCTCAAAGACGAGCTGATGCCGAAATACGCCAGCCTGATCTACACCGGCTACTGGTGGAGCCCTGAGCGTCTGATGTTGCAACAGATGATCGACGCTTCCCAGGTCAACGTGAACGGCGTTGTGCGCCTCAAGCTGTACAAGGGCAACGTGATCGTGACCGGTCGCAAGTCCGACGATTCGCTGTTCGACGCCAACATTGCGACCTTCGAAGAAGATGGCGGCGCCTACAACCAGGCCGATGCGGCGGGCTTCATCAAACTCAACGCATTGCGCATGCGCATCGCAGCCAACAAGGGCCGCAAGCTGTTCTGAGTCATTCGGTCCGGATGTGAAACAAAGGCCTTGTCGTAAGACAAGGCCTTTGTGTTTCTGGGTACTCCCTTCTTCAAACTGATCCGGATAAATATTATCGCTGCTTTTGCTGTGCCCGCTTCCTGCGGCGCGTTCAAACCTTTTCCACCTGGATCATGCTCATTGAATCCACGTCGTAAGAAATGCAGTAGGTAGTTCCGGCGCCTTTCTTTCCCTGTTTAAACGATTTGAAGACGTCTTCTGTTAATGGAGTGTCCGGTATCGAGTGGATCAGGAACAGGAATATTCTGAGTGAATGCTTGGAGGGGGGCGGGATTTTTTCCAATAGCGCGGCTATGTCAAGTTCGACATTTCCTCCCCTGATATCCAAGATATATAGCGTAGTGAACGACTTGTGTATTTTTACTGTGTGTAATTCTATACCGGGCTGTGTGGTTGTTCCCTGCAAGTGGGATGAAGTTTCCTCGAATGCCTTTAAAAAATTGTTGTCGTTTTCAAAGTCTGATGGTGCATAAAGGGAGCGATAGTTGAAGTTAAGAGTTATGAAGAACAGGAACGCCAGGAAGAAAGGAAAGCTGATCAGAAGCCAGATGTAGATCTTCCGCTCTTCGTTATCGAGAAAGGGCAGGGAGACCGCTGCCGAGGTCTCGGTTATCAATGCAAATATGGCAATGACGCTTATAGGGTTGGTGATCTTTCTTTTGGTTTTTAACATGTGTTCTACTCATGAAGTTGCTGTTCTCGTCGTGGGGGTTTCTAGTGGTTTGTATAGCTGGGTGTTAGATTGATGATGCTGCGCTAGTTAGCTGGTGTTTATCTGAAATATGGTTAAATTAATACAGGTATGTTGTTTCAGGTTTTTATTTTTTTGGTGGGTTGTTTTTGATAGCTTGTCAAAGTGTTGTCACGTTGCGAACGGTGGGTGGCGGGCTTTAGGTTCTCACCAGGCTGTAATTTTTTCCGGTGGTCCTTTTCTGTAGGAATAATCTTTATTGGCTGTAGGAGGTGTCTTTTGATGCCGGTGTGAATGAACTTCTCCATGCCATGAGTGAAATGACTGCGTTATTGTGCCGGTTCTAAAAATTCGAACAGCGAAACTGGACTTGCCCATGAATAAAGTGCTGATCGTGGATGATCACCCCGTCATTCGTCTTGCGGTGCGTATGCTGATGGAACGTCATGGCTACGAAGTCATTGCAGAAACCGACAATGGAGTGGATGCATTACAACTTGCCCGTGATCAGATGCCGGATATCGTAATACTGGATATCGGCATACCGAAACTGGATGGACTGGAAGTCATTGCGCGCCTTACGACAAGCGCGATGCCGTTGAAAGTACTTGTGCTGACATCCCAGTCGCCTGGGCACTTTTCCATGCGCTGCATGCAGTCGGGGGCGGCGGGTTATGTTTGCAAACAACAGGACCTGACAGAGTTGTTGAGCGCCATCAAGGCGGTTCTGTCCGGATACAGTTACTTTCCGAACCAGGCGTTGCATACCGTGCGGACCAGCCTGGGAAATGCCAGCGAGGCCGATATGGTCGATCGTCTGTCGGGGCGGGAAATGATGGTTTTGCAGCAACTGGCGCGCGGCAAGACCAACAAGGAAATTGCCGACGGGATGTTCCTCAGTAACAAGACCGTGAGTACCTACAAGACCCGATTGCTTTTAAAGCTCAATGCGCGCTCGCTGGTGGATCTGATCGAACTGGCGCAGCGCAACGGCCTGGTCTGAGGTTTTCAATGGCTGACGGATCATGGGCGGATCGGAATCAGCGAGTAGCAAAAAGAGAAAAGCCTCCGTTTCGGGAGGCTTTCAAATGTCAGAGATCAAAATCGTAATCGGCCAATTGCTTCTGCAACCGGCGCTCCTCAAGCAGGTTGTCGATGGTTCGGCGCTTGCTGAGATTGGTCTTGGCAACTTCAACCACCGGTTCGGCGTCTTCGGCTTCGGCAGCGATGAAATCGTCGTCTACATCCAGTTGTTCTTTGCTGTCAGTCATAAGGTCAACTCCAGGCTAAGACTGCCTTTGGCGCCCCTTATATCGATATTCCAGCAGATGGTAAAAAAGATTTTTTCAATCGATAAATCAATAACTCCAATAGCCGCTCAATCGTCGGAAGTCTTGTGCTTGTACTCGCACAAATCTTCGATCCGACAGCTGCCACAGCGGGGCTTGCGTGCCAGACACACATAGCGTCCGTGAAGAATGAGCCAGTGGTGCGAGTCGAGCAGGTATTCCTTTGGCACGAACTTCATCAGCTTCTTTTCCACCTCGACCACATTTTTTCCCGGTGCAATGCCGGTGCGGTTGCTGACCCGGAAAATGTGGGTGTCCACGGCCATGGTCAACTGTCGGAACGCAGTGTTGAGCACGACATTGGCGGTTTTGCGGCCAACGCCCGGCAAGGCTTCCAGTTCTTCGCGAGTCTGCGGGACTTCGCCATTGTGCAGCTCGACCAGCAGGCGGCAGGTCTCGATCACGTTTTTGGCCTTGCTGTTATAGAGGCCGATGGTCTTGATGTATTCGGACAGACCTTCAACGCCTAACGCGTGAATGGCCGCCGGCGTATTCGCCACCGGGAACAGTTTGGCCGTCGCCTTGTTCACCCCGACGTCAGTCGATTGCGCGGACAGAATCACTGCGATCAACAGTTCGAAAGGCGAAGAATAGGCCAGCTCGGTCTTGGGTTCGGGGTTGTCCTCGTGAAACCGGCGGAAGATCTCCAGACGTTTTGCGGCATTCATGGGTGATGCGTTTCCTCGGGTAGGTCGGCAGGGCGAGCCCAGGCCTGACGGGCAGCCAGTAACAGTCCAAGCAATATGAAGGCGCCGGGCGCCAGCGTCGTGAAATGCAGACCGTCGCCGAACAGAATCAAACCTTGCCAGTGTTCCGACAAATGATGGCCGATGCTGCCCTGACCGATCAGCTCACGCAACATCGCAAGCGCAATCATCAGCGCGACAAACAGCCCGCACTGTTTCAGACGTTCACGTACAGGCTGGCGAAAAAATCCATTGTGCTCCAGCACAACGCACTGCAAGCCAATCAACCCGGCATAAAGACTGATCAATTGATGCCACTGCAGCGCAACGCGTTGCAGAACAATATCGGCGCAGCCCGCCAGGGTCGCGGCCAGCACCAGGCTGACCGGCAACAGGCTCTCGCTGCTCAGGCGCGAGCGCAGCGGTGCCATGCACAAACCGTAAACGCCCACGATAACGGTGAACATCAACAGAGTCGCCAGCGCAGCCGCCACGGAGTCGGTGGTGCCGATCAACAGCACCAGCATCATTGAGTTCGACAGAGTCGCTGACGTATTCATGGCGCGCTCCCGAGCAGAGTCGTCCGGTGTTCATCGAAGTAACGCAGGGCATCGTGGATGGCATTGATCGCCGCGCGAGACGTAATGGTTGCGCCCGCGATCTGGTCGAATTGCCCCTGATCCTTCTTCAAGGCCCATCCGGCGTCCGTCGGTTGGTTGCTCGATTTTCCGCTAAAGCGCTGAAGCCAGCCGTTTGGCCAGTCACCGATATGCCCACCCAGCGAAGGTGTTTCGTTTTGCTCAAGAGTTTTCACGCCGAGCAATCGGCCTTTGGCGTCGATGGCAATCAGCAACTCGATATTGCCGGCATAACCTTGGGTCTGGCTGCGCAGCAGCACCGCCACGGGTTGTCCGTTTTTGCTCGCCCGATAAGCGCCCGGCAACTGACTGTGGCTCAGGTTGATGTCGGTCAGCGCCAGAGGTTGTTCAAGCGGCTGATTGTCGTAACTGTCGGCCGGCAGGACGTCCAGCAGCTTGCGACTTTCAAGCAGACGCTGTTCGGCGGCGATCTGCGGCGCATTGCTGCGTTGCACCAGCCATGTCAAGCCGATACCAAGCGCGCCAATCAACGCCAGTGTGATCAGGCTGCTCGTTCGGTTCATGGCGTCACCTGCGTCTGACGGGCCATCGCGAAGCGCTCCAGCGCCGGCACGCACAGGTTCATCAACAGCACCGCAAACGCCACGCCGTCGGGGTAACCACCCCAGGTGCGAATCACGTACGTCAGCAGCCCCACGCCGATGCCGAACAGCAGGCGGGCGAGCGGACTCTTCGCCCCCGACACCGGTTCAGTGATGATGAAGAACGCCCCGAGCATGGTCGCGCCGCTCAGCAGGTGAAACAGTGGCGAGCCGTGGGAGTCCGATCCCGAACCGTTCCAGCACAACAGGCTGATCACGAACAGGCTGGCGAGCATACCGACCGGCGCGTGCCAGCCAAACACTCGACGCTGCAACAAAAACAGTCCACCGGCGAGGAACGCCAGATTGATCCATTCAACGCCGTGCCCGCCAAAGCGACCGAATGCCGGATTACCGGCAAACAATTCGTCCATGGTCAGGCTTTTATTGATGCGCACACTGTCCAGCGCGGTGGCCTGAACCCAGGCATCCGGCTGGGCGCCAAGATTGAACACCTGGCCAAAAGCCGCCGTCAGATCCATGCCATGGGCCGGCCAATGGGTCATCGGCTGAGGAAATGTCACCATGGCCAGCGCGAAGCCGAGCATGGCCGGATTAAATGGATTTCGGCCAACACCACCGTAGAGATGTTTGCCCAGCAGCAGGCCTGAGGCGATGGCCGTGACCGTCAGCCACCACGGGCAATAAGGCGGCAGCGCGATCGCCAGCAGCGTGGCGCTGACCACCGCGCTGCCATCGGTCAAGGTGAATTGCAGCGGTTGCTGGCGCAGATGAGCCACAGCGGCTTCGACACCCAAAGCCGTGACGACGGACAGGACCAGGTTGATCAACACGCCCCAACCGTAAAACCAAAACAGCGCCAGCAACCCCGGCAATGTCGCCAGCAAAACCAGCTTCATTGCCTGTTGCAGGCGTTCGTCTCTGGTTTCAAGGGATGACATGGGCTTGTACCTGCCGCTCTGCTTCTTGCAGGCGGGCGCGGGCCTTTTCGAGGATGTCTGCGGGCGTGCCGTCGCGCCGTTGCAGTTTGTTCAGGTCGGCGCGAGCGTAGGCCAGTTCGGTTTTCAGCTGACGCAGCTGATCGTCGATCGGACGTTTCTCGACACGCACAAGCTCCGGCGCCGGTTGATCACTGGCGGCTTCGGCATTGTGCAGCGCCCGTTCGGCGTCACGCAGCGCTTGCTCCAGCGCGGCGATCTCGGCTGGCGGGGCCTCTGCGGTTTGTGCCTTTTTCAGCTCGGCGCGGCGCATCGCCAGCTGGATTTTTGCCCGTTTCAGATCGGCGTCCTTCGCCGGGGCGGCTGCTACTGGCGCAGGTGCCGCGCTGCTTTCCAGCTTCGCCAGTGCCTGTTCGGCCGCTTCGAACTGTTGTTGCAGGACGATCAGTTGCGATTGCTGATCGAAGGTCGGCGGATGACCGAATGCCTTGAGCGACTTGTTCAATTGCGCCCGGCTCATGGCCACGTCGATCTTGGCTTTTTTCAGCGCAGCATCGGCGGTCGCGGCTTTTTGTGCGCGGACCCGTTCCAGCGCCGCCTGCACCGGATCGAGCGTGGTGGCGGCGACTTCGACCTGGGCCGCGCGCTGCGCCCGGGCTTCGCGTTCGGCCTGCTTCTGCTGTTCTTCGCGTTGCAGGCGAGCGTTGCGCCGTTCGAAGCGCTGGCGGGCGTGATCACGTTTGGCTGCACGAGCCTGTTGTTCTTCAAGGCTGGTGGCCAGGCCACCCACTACCGGCAGCGTGCCCAGCGGCAGTGGATGCATCTCGATGCAGTCGACCGGGCATGGCGCCACGCATAGATCGCAGCCGGTGCATTCGTCGATGATGACCGTGTGCATCAGTTTTGCCGCGCCGACGATGGCGTCGATCGGGCAGGCCTGGATGCACTTGGTGCAGCCGATGCATTCGGCCTCGCGGATATAGGCCACTTGCGGCGGCGCCGAACCGCGACTGATGTCCAGCTCCAGCACCGGGATTTTCAACAGTTCGGCCAGCGCCGCGATGGTTTCGTCGCCACCCGGCGGGCACTTGTTGATCGGCTCGCCGTTGGCGATGCCCTCAGCGTAGGGTTTGCATCCGGGATGGCCGCACTTGCCGCATTGGGTCTGCGGCAGCAAGGCATCGATGCGTTGAATCAGACTCATGTTTTGATCAGTCCACTGAATCCGAGAAAAGCCACGGCCATCAGTCCGGCGCCGATCAACAGGATCGGCAGGCCACGAAAGGGCAGGGGAATATCGTTGTCGGTCGTGCGCTCGCGCAAATCGTTGAACAGGCTCAACACCAGCCAGAAACCCAGACCGGCGCCAAGGCTCAGCGCTGTCGCATGCAACAGACCCGTGTCCGCTTGCGCGTTGATCAGCGTCAGTCCCAGCACTCCGGCATTGCCCAGCAGCAGCGGCCACAAACCATCGAATGGCAGCGCGGGGAGCCAATACGCCAACAGCTTCAGCAACGGCGTGATCAGCAAGATGCTCAACGGCATAAACACAAACAGGCGCAGGAATTCCAGTTGCAACGGCACCAGCAGCCAATGCCAGAGCACGTAACCCGCCACACCGACAAGCAGCATCAGACACAACGTCGCCAGCCCCAGCGCATGCACTTGTCGACGTTCACTGCCCAGCAGCGGGTCGACGCCCAGCGGCCAGTGCAACACTAAGTTGTTGATCAGCGCAGCACTGAAGAGCGTAAGCACGAGTTCGGTCATGGGTCTGCCGGTGGAAGCGGGCGTGTGTCACTTAAGGTTAGGCATTATCCGGCAGCCGTGGAGGGCGGGCCAGATATGAAAAATCCCACAGGCGCACGGAGCACGCCTGTGGGATCTGTCAGGGCAGAATCTTACTTGATGCGCTGACCCGGTTTGGCGCCGCTGTCCGGGCTCAGCAGGTAAATTTCTTCACCACCAGGGCCGGCTGCCATCACCATGCCTTCGGAGATGCCAAACTTCATTTTCCGTGGCTTGAGGTTGGCGATCATCATGGTCAGGCGGCCGTCGAGTTTCGACGGATCCGGGTAAGCGCTCTTGATCCCCGAGAACACGTTGCGTTGCTCGTCACCGATATCCAATGTCAGGCGCAGCAGCTTGTCTGCCCCTTCAACGTGTTCGGCCTTGACGATCAGCGCGACGCGCAGGTCGACGGCGGCGAAGGTGTCGAAGTCGATTTCCGGCGACAGCGGATCCTTGGCCAGTTCGCCATTGCCGGCAGGCGCGGCGGCGCCGGTGTCGGTCTGGCTGGCGGTCAGGTCTTCTTTAGAGGCATCGGTCATGGCTTGCACTTTCACCGGGTCGATGCGGGTCATCAACGGCTTGAATTCGTTCAACTGGTGGTTGGCCAGCAGGGTGGTATGGTCGTTCCAGGTCAGCGGGGCGACGTTGAGGAACGCCTCGGCATCGGCGGCCAGCACTGGCAGCACCGGTTTGAGGAAGATCACCAGCTGGCGGAACAGGTTGATCGCCGTGGCGCAGACCGCCTGGACTTCATCCTGCTTGCCTTCCTGCTTGTTCAGCGACCATGGTGCCTTGTCGGCGATCCAGGCGTTGGCGCGGTCGGCCAAAGCCATGGTTTCGCGCATGGCACGGGCGAAGTCGCGCGCCTCATAGGCGTCGGCGATGCTCGGCGCGGCAGCCAGGAAGGCTTCGGTCAGTTCCGGTGCGGCGTTGGTGTCCACCAGCAGACCGGCGTTGCCCTTCTGGATGAAACCGGCGCAACGGCTGGCGATGTTGACGACTTTACCGACCAGGTCGGAGTTGACCTTCTGCACGAAGTCTTCGAGGTTCAGGTCGAGGTCGTCCACGCCACGGCCCAGTTTAGCCGCGTAGTAATAGCGCAGGTATTCCGGCGACAGGTGATCCAGGTAGGTACGGGCCTTGATGAAGGTGCCGCGGGACTTGGACATCTTCTGACCGTTGACGGTCAGGTAGCCGTGCACGTTGATCCCGGTCGGCTTGCGCAAACCCGCGCCTTCGAGCATTGCCGGCCAGAACAGGGCGTGGAAGTTGACGATGTCCTTGCCGATGAAGTGATACAGCTCGGCGGTGGAGTCCTTGCCCCAGAACGCGTCGAAGTCCAGCTCCGGCGTGCGGTTGCACAGGTTCTTGAAGCTGGCCATGTAGCCGATCGGCGCATCCAGCCACACGTAGAAATACTTGCCCGGCTCGCCCGGGATCTCGAAGCCGAAGTACGGCGCATCGCGGGAGATGTCCCACTGTTGCAGGCCGGCGTCCAGCCATTCGGCGATCTTGTTGGCCACGGCGTCCTGCAGGGTGCCGCTGCGGGTCCAGGCCTGGAGCATTTCCTGGAAGTCCGGCAGCTTGAAGAAGAAGTGCTGGGAATCCTTGAGCACCGGGGTGGCGCCGGAGATGGCCGACTTCGGATCCTTCAGGTCGGTCGGCGCGTAGGTTGCACCGCATTTTTCGCAGTTGTCGCCGTACTGGTCTTCGGTGCCGCATTTCGGGCAGGTGCCCTTGATGAAGCGGTCGGCCAGGAACATTTTCTTTTCCGGGTCGAAATACTGGGTGATCGAACGTTGGGCGATGTGCCCGGCGTCACGCAGTTTCAGGTAGATCTGGCTCGACAGCTCACGGTTTTCTTCGGCGTGAGTGGAGTGGAAATTGTCGAAGTCCACCAGGAACTCGGCAAAGTCGGCGCTGTGTTCAGCCTGGACGTTGGCGATCAGTTGTTCCGGGGTGATGCCTTCCTTTTCCGCGCGCAGCATGATCGCCGAACCGTGGGCGTCGTCGGCGCAGACATAAATGCACTGATTGCCGCGATGCTTCTGGAAGCGCACCCACATATCGGTCTGGATGTATTCCAGCATATGGCCAAGGTGGATCGAACCGTTGGCGTAGGGCAGGGCGCTGGTGACGAGAATCTTGCGTGGTTCGGACATGTGGGGCTTCGCTACTTGATGAAACGGAGGTCGGCCACTATAAAGCGCCGGGAAAGATATTTCACCTCTGCAAATCGTTGCCGGGCATGCCGTCCGGGGGACAGAAGGGGTAGGATACCCGCCATCTTTTCCCAGTCTTGTTATCGGAGTTGCCCATGAGTGCCGTCACTCGCGCAGCGGTGGAAGCCGTCCTCAGCCAATACACCGACCCTTACCTGAACCAGGATCCGGTCAGCGCCGGTTGCGTGCGCAACATCGAAATCACCGGCGATCGCGTCAGCGTACAGCTGGAAATCGGTTATGCCGCCGGTCTGTTCAAGAGCGGCTGGGCGCAATTGCTGCAACTGGCCATCGAAAACCTCGACGGCGTGGTGACTGCCAAGGTCGAGGTCAACAGCGTGATCGCCGCGCACAAGGCCCAGGCGCAGATTCCGGGGCTGGCCAATGTCAAGAACGTGGTCGCCGTGGCATCGGGCAAGGGCGGGGTGGGCAAATCCACCACCGCCGCCAACCTGGCACTGGCGCTGGCCCGTGAGGGCGCGAAGGTCGGGATTCTCGACGCCGATATCTACGGCCCGAGCCAGGGCATCATGTTCGGCATTCCCGAGGGCACCCGCCCGCAGGTCAAGGATCAGAAATGGTTCGTGCCGCTGCAGGCCCACGGTGTGGAAGTGATGTCGATGGCGTTCCTGACCGACGACAACACGCCGATGGTCTGGCGCGGGCCGATGGTGTCGGGCGCGCTGCTGCAACTGGTCACGCAAACCGCCTGGGGCGACCTGGATTATCTGGTGATCGACATGCCGCCAGGCACCGGCGACATCCAGCTGACCCTGGCGCAGAAAGTCCCGGTGGCCGGTGCCGTGATCGTCACCACGCCGCAGGATCTGGCGCTGCTCGATGCGCGTAAAGGCGTGGAGATGTTCCGCAAGGTCAACATTCCGGTGCTGGGCGTGGTGGAAAACATGGCCGTGCACATCTGCTCGAACTGCGGACATGCCGAGCATCTGTTCGGTGAGGGCGGTGGCGAGAAGCTGGCGACCCAGTTCGGCGTCGAGCTGCTGGCTTCGTTGCCGCTGTCGATGCTGATCCGCGAACAGGCCGATGGCGGCAAGCCGACGGTGATTTCCGAGCCGGACAGCCAGATCGCCATGGTTTACCAGGAACTGGCTCGCCATGTCGGCGCGCGGATTGTATTGCAGGAAGCAGCCTCGCCGGCGATGCCGAACATCACCATCAGCGACGATTGATGCCTGCGGTTTAAACAAAAACGCCCCGGTGCCTGTGCACCGGGGCGTTTTTCATTGCGTGGCAGGGGTCAGATACGCAACCCACCGTCCATCTCCAGAATCCGGCCGGTGTAGTAGTCGTTCTCGAAGATGTACGCCGCCGAATGGGCGATCTCTTCCGGTTTGCCCATGCGCTTGAGCGGAATGCCCGAGGTCATTTTTTCCAGCGCTTCTGGCTTCATGCCCAGGGTCATCTCGGTTTCGATGAAGCCCGGCGCAATGCCCGCCACGCGAATGCCGTAGCGCGCCAGTTCCTTGGCCCAGGTCACGGTCGCTGCCGCCACGCCGGCCTTGGCGGCGGAGTAGTTGGTCTGGCCGACGTTGCCCGCGCGGGAGATCGACGAGATGTTGATGATCGCGCCGCTGTTCTTCAGCTCGACCATTTTCGCCGCCACTTCACGGGTGCAGAGGAACACGCCGGTCAGGTTGACGTCGATCACCGCCTGCCACTGGGCCAGGCTCATCTTGGTCATCTCGCCGTCCTTGACCTTGAGCAGCAGGCCGTCGCGCAGGATCCCGGCGTTGTTGATCAGGCCGTGGATCGCGCCGAAGTCTTCGGCGACCTGGGCAACCATGTGCGTCACCTGCTCTTCGTTGGCGACGTTGCACAGGTAGCTGCGCGCCTCGACACCCTTGGCCTTGCAGGCCGCGACCGCGTCGTCGAGTTTTTCCTGGTTCAGGTCGACCAGCGCCAGCTTCGCGCCCTTGCCCGCGAAATACTCGGCCATCGAGCGGCCCAAGCCTTGGCAACCGCCAGTGATAATGATTACTTTGTCGTTGAGTTGCATTCGCATGCCCCCGAGAGCAGGTCAGAGTGGTCCTTACAGGTAGCCTCTCGATCTGCACCGGCCAGCAGCCTGTTGCACATGAGAACTGCCCGATGGCGAGTGGGACAAAACCCATGCGCCTGTCCGTTTTGTCGACGGATTCTATTTAAGGAGTCATAAATTGAGCGTTGAAGCGGCTAAGAATGCCCGAGAATTGCTTCTCAAGGAATACCGTGGCGTGCTGTCGACCCACTCCAAATCAATGCCCGGTTTTCCATTCGGCTCTGTGGTTCCCTACTGCCTGGACGACCAGGGCCGGCCGCTGATCCTGATCAGCCGCATCGCCCAGCACACTCACAATCTGCAGAAAGATCCGAAATGTTCGCTGCTGGTGGGCGAGCGCGAGGCTGACGATGTGCAAGCCGTTGGTCGCCTGACCTATCTGGCCGAGGCGGAAAAACTCGAAGACGCTGCCGCCATCGAAGCCGCCGCCGAGCGTTACTACCGCTACTTTCCCGATTCGCAGAATTACCACAAGGCCCACGATTTCGATTTCTGGGTGCTCAAACCGGTGCGTCATCGCTACATCGGCGGTTTTGGCGCGATCCATTGGGTCGACCAACTGACCCTGGCCAACCCGTTCGCCGGCAAGGCCGAAATCAGCATGGTCGAGCACATGAACAGCGACCACGCCAAGGCCATCGCGCATTACGTGGACCTCGCCGGTCTGCCGAAAACCGTACCGGCGCAACTGGCCGGGATCGACACCGAAGGCATGCACCTGCGCATCGGTCAGGCGCTGTACTGGCTGCCGTTTCAAGCGCCCTGTCATACGCCGATACAAGTGCGCGAGGCCTTGGTTTCTCTGGCTCACGCCGAGGTCTGGCCAAAAAATGCGCTGGCCGACGCTTGAATTCACGAAAGGGCGACGTCATCTAAGGCTTACTGCAAGGCATTTCTTGCGTTGAGGAAACTTTGATGCGCCCTTTTTTGTTGCTCTTTCTGCTGTTCCCGGTGTTGGAGCTGTTCGTATTCGTCAAAGTGGCAGGTTCGATCGGATTTTTCCCGGCCCTGCTGCTGATCATTCTCGGCTCGATGTTCGGCGTGTTCGTGCTGCGCGTCGCCGGGCTGGCCACCGCATTGCGTGCCCGTGAAAGCCTGAACCGCGGCGAGCTGCCTGCGCAAACCATGCTCGAAGGCCTGATGCTGGCCCTGGCCGGTGGTCTGTTGATCCTGCCTGGCTTCATCAGCGACGTAATCGGTCTGGTACTGCTGTTGCCGTTCAGTCGTCGGCTGGTCGCCAACAAGATGCGCCAGCGCGCTGAAGAGCAGGCGATGCGCCAGCGAGCGTTCGCCGATGACCTGCAACCTCGCGGCGGTCCTGCACCGCGCCAGCCTCTTGGCCGCGAAGGCGATGTGATCGAAGGCGAGTTCGAACACCGCGACAGCAAGTAAATTCCGCATCGACACGGCACCTTCGGGTGCCGTGTTCGTTTATGGCACGAATTCATGCAGCCGCATGAAAATTTTTTGTCTCCAGCCCTTGTAATAAGCTTATGCGCCCTTATGTATCGGTCACCGCAAGGTTCCGGCATATGAGTCGGACAGACTTTCGCGGCTCGCTCGACGAGCCGCAACCGGCGCAGGCCGGATTCGTTAAACCCGCCGGGACTACACCGGCCGATGAAAACCACAATTAGGAGAGATCGACAATGAAGCTTCGTCCTCTGCATGACCGCGTCGTCATCCGTCGCAGCGAAGAAGAAAAGAAAACCGCTGGCGGTATCGTCCTGCCAGGTTCGGCTGCTGAAAAGGCCAACCACGGTGTGATCGTCGCTGCAGGTCCAGGCAAGACTCTGGAAAACGGTGAAGTGCGTGCGCTGGCCGTTAAAGTCGGCGACAAGGTTGTGTTCGGTCCTTACTCCGGCAGCAACACTGTGAAAGTCGACGGCGAAGACCTGCTGGTAATGGCTGAGAACGAGATTCTCGCTGTACTGGAAGGCTGATACCCCGCTCATTTTCCCGCTACTACAAAGTATTTAAGGAATATCGATCATGGCTGCTAAAGAAGTTAAGTTCGGCGATGCCGCTCGCTCCAAGATGCTCAAAGGCGTCAACGTTCTGGCTGACGCGGTAAAAGCGACCCTGGGCCCGAAAGGCCGTAACGTGATCCTCGAGAAGAGCTTCGGCGCTCCGACCATCACCAAGGACGGCGTTTCCGTCGCCAAGGAAATCGAACTCGAAGATCGCTTCGAAAACATGGGCGCGCAGCTGGTCAAAGACGTTGCCTCCCGTGCCAACGATGACGCCGGTGACGGTACTACCACCGCTACCGTTCTGGCTCAGTCGATCGTCAACGAAGGCCTGAAAGCTGTCGCTGCCGGCATGAACCCGATGGACTTGAAGCGCGGTATCGACAAAGCGACCATCGCGATCGTCAAAGAACTGAAAGCCCTGTCCAAGCCATGCGCTGACACCAAGGCCATCGCTCAGGTCGGCACCATCTCCGCCAACTCCGACAACTCCATCGGCGACATCATTGCCGAAGCCATGGAAAAAGTCGGTAAAGAAGGCGTGATCACCGTTGAGGAAGGCTCGGGCCTGGAAAACGAACTGTCGGTTGTAGAAGGCATGCAGTTCGACCGTGGCTACCTGTCCCCGTACTTCGTCAACAAGCCGGACACCATGGTCGCCGAGCTCGACGGCCCGCTGATCCTGCTGGTCGACAAGAAGATCTCGAACATCCGCGAAATGCTGCCAGTGCTGGAAGCCGTAGCCAAAGCCGGCCGTCCACTGCTGATCGTGGCCGAAGACGTTGAAGGCGAAGCCCTGGCGACTCTGGTTGTGAACAACATGCGTGGCATCGTTAAAGTCGCAGCCGTCAAGGCTCCAGGCTTCGGCGACCGTCGCAAGGCCATGCTGCAGGACATCGCCGTTCTGACCGGCGGTACCGTGATCTCCGAAGAGATCGGCCTGAGCCTGGAAAGCACCACCCTGGAACACCTGGGTAACGCCAAGCGCGTCACCCTGTCCAAGGAAAACACCATCATCGTCGACGGTGCTGGCGTTCAAGGCGACATCGAAGCACGCATCGCTCAGATCCGTGCCCAGGTTGCCGAGACCTCCTCGGACTACGACCGTGAAAAACTGCAAGAGCGTCTGGCCAAGCTGTCCGGCGGCGTTGCAGTGATCAAGGTTGGCGCTGGTTCCGAAGTTGAAATGAAAGAGAAAAAAGCCCGCGTTGAAGACGCCCTGCACGCAACCCGCGCAGCCGTTGAAGAAGGCGTGGTACCTGGCGGTGGCGTTGCGCTGATCCGTGCTCTGGAAGCCCTGACCGAACTGACCGGCGACAACGCTGACCAGAACGTCGGTATCGCTGTGCTGCGTCGCGCTGTTGAAGCGCCGCTGCGTCAGATCGCTGCCAACTCCGGTGACGAGCCAAGCGTAGTCGTCAACGAAGTCAAGAACGGCAAAGGTAACTTCGGTTACAACGCTGCTTCCGGCGAATACGGCGACATGATCGAAATGGGCATCCTGGACCCAACCAAGGTCACCCGTTCGGCTCTGCAAGCTGCAGCCTCCATCGGCGGTCTGATCCTGACCACCGAAGCAGCTGTTGCTGACGCACCGAAGAAAGAAGGTGCAGCTGGCGGCGGTATGCCAGACATGGGCGGCATGGGTGGCATGGGCGGCATGATGTAAGCCAGCCTTACCCCTGTAACGAAAAACCCCGTCTGCGTGAGCAGACGGGGTTTTTTATTGCCCGCGTTCCAGGATTCAGGCGTTGACCGGCCGGGCCTGTGTTGCTGTTTCAGCCTTTACTGCCGGTCGATACAGAATCCAGTAATACGACCCCAGACAGATCAGCCAGCAGAAGATCGCCGTCCACACGTTGTGGGAAAAGAAGTGCGCGCCCTGCATCATCCGGCTGATCGAAAACACCGAACCCAGTGCGAAGGCAAAGATGAATGCCTGGCGTGCCAACCGTGGGCGACGATCACGCAGCACGAAGAACAGCGCAAACAACGTAAAACCGGTGGCCGCATGACCGCCGGGCCAGCAACGACCGGGCTTGTCGGTCGGCGGGCGATGCTCCAGCAGTTTGCTGTAGGTTTCGTGGCCGCCGAATTGTTCGAGACTCCAAGGGCATTGCACCGCTGTCACCGCTTTCACCGGCGTGACGAAAGAGGTGGCCAGACCCAGCGACAACACCAGGCAGCCCAGCTCACGCTTGAACGGTTTGAGCCGCTCGATGAAAAACGCGCCGATGAACCCGAGGATGGCAAACACCGAAAAGGCGATCACCACTTGTTTGGCGCGGTCGTGGAGGATGTTTTCCAGGAAGTAGCTGTGGCGGCCAATGAAGTCACCGGCAGCCGGGTCATAGAAAAGCCGGGCTAGATCCATGTCCAGATCGGTCAGCTCCAGCAACACCAGAATGACGGCCGCCACGGCGGGAATCCCCAGGCACAACCAGAAATTCAGTGGGCGAGGGGCAGGGCGTACAACGCTTGATGACATGACATATCCAGAGCGGGAAACGCCCCGGGGCATCAGCCCGGGGCGCTTCGATTAACGTTCGCTGACTTGCTCGGCACCCTCCTTGGGCGCTTTCCAGCCAAGTAGCTGTTGCTTGAAGCCATAACTGGCCGTTTGGTAATAGGTGATGGCGCGGCTGATCAGCGGGTCGTCGCTGCCGGCCTTGGACTCGCGACTTTCGGTCAGCGCATCGTCATGCCGGCGCAGGCCCTGGCGCGGGCTGAGGATCGCCAGATCCTTCCCATCGAACAGTCCCAGATGTTGATAGTTGCCGACCACGACTCGCGGTGGCAGCGGGTTGTCCTGCAGCAGGTTGCGACCGAAGAACGTCGATTGGTAATCCAGGTTCAGCAAGCCCAGCAGGGTCGGCGCGAGGTCGATCTGGCTGGCCAGTTGTGCGTTTTCCCGTGGTTCGATCAGCTTCGGTGCATAGATGAACAGCGGGATCTGGTAGTTGCTGATCGGCAAGTCTTCCTTGCCCGCGCTGCCGGCGGTGTGATCGGCGACAAAGATGAAGATCGTATTGTCGAACCACGGTTTCTGTCGCGCCTGCTCCAGGAACTGGCCGATGGCGTAGTCGGTGTATTTCACCGCGCCATCGCGACCGTTGCCGGACTTGATGTCGATCCGATTGTCCGGATAGGTGTAAGGGCGGTGGTTGGAGGTGGTCATCAGTTGCAACAGGAAAGGCTGCTGCCTGGCGTAATCGGCATCGGCCAGTTTCAGGGTCTGTTTGTACAGATCCTCGTCGGCCATGCCCCAGGCATTCTTGAAGTGAATTTCCGATTCATCGACGCTGCTCTGATCGACCACGCGGTAGCCGTTGCCGCTGAAGAACGCGTTCATGTTGTCGAAATAGCCGCGTCCGCCGTAGACGAACACGCTGTCGTAGCCGACGGCGCTGAGTTGCTGGCCGAGGCTGGCGAAGCCGCTTTCGCGGCCGATGCGCTTGACGATTGAACGGCCCGGCGTCGGCGGAATGGCCAGAGTGATGGCTTCCAGGCCGCGATCGGTGCGGGTGCCGGTGGCGTAGAAATTGTTGAAGTACAGACTCTGCTTGCGCAAGGCATCCAGATTCGGTGTCAGGTTGCGTTCATCGCCATTGCTGCCCAGATACTTGGCACTGAGGCTTTCGATGGTGACCAGTACGATGTTCGGTTTACGCTCGGTGCCCGGATTGTCGATCACCCGGCGGATGTCCTGTGGATCCTGGCCGATGAAGCGCGCGTTGGGTTCGCTCAATTCAGCACGTATCTGGCCGGCGACTTTTTCCGGCGACAGACTGCTGTAGAACTGGCCATAGTCCAGTTCGTTGTTACGGAACGCGGCGAAGAATTGATACGGGCCATTGCTCGCCAGTTCATTCTGATAGGCATTGCCGCCCTGAGCGCGCGGCGAGTCCTGACTGAGCAGTTGCAGGCTCAGTCCCGCGACGACCAACAGGCCGAGGGCATTGAACAGGCGACCGCGCAGTGGCGGCAGCGGGGCGTCCAGCGCTGCGTTGAAAGGTTTGCGCAACGCGAAACTCAGCGCCACGGCGAGCAGCGCAAGGATGCTCAGCAACATGCCGATGGGATACGACTCCAGCACGTTGTTCAGGACTTCATCGGAATACACCAGATAGTCGACGGCGATGAAATTGAAGCGCACGCCGAACTCGTCCCAGAACAGCCATTCGGCCACTGAGGTGAACAGCATGGCGAACAGACTGATGGTCAGCAGTCCTTGAAGGAACCAGCGATGACCGCGCCGACGCCACAGGGCCGGCGGACACAGCAACAGGTACAGCCCCATCGGCAGCGCGGCATAGGCGAGGAAGCCCAAGTCATACAACAAACCAATGCCGAACATGGAAAGTGCTACGCCGCCGGCCTCATCCAGGTGAGTCAGCAACAACACGGTTCGGGTCAGGAGAAACACCACCAGCCAGGCGCCGGTGACCAGCAGCAGAAAGCGCATGGGCGCCGTCTTGAAGAAGTCCATTGTCTACATTCCTTATATCTTGGCGCGAGAGTTTCACTGGGTCACTGTAGTCAGGTTGTGAACCGATAGTGAAAAACTTGTTAACGAATGAATTTGGTTGAAAGACTGGATTTGTGCTGCTTGCCGCCCTAGCCGTGAGTCGGCGATGGCCGTAAGCTGCGCGGGCCAAGACGGCCGCTACCGTGTACGGAGGAGGTGCCCATGCGAATTCTATTGGTCGAAGACAACCGCGATATCCTGGCCAATCTGGCCGATTACCTGGGGCTCAAAGGCTACACCGTCGACTGCGCCCAGGACGGTCTGTCGGGCCTGCATCTGGCCGCCACCGAGCATTACGACCTGATCGTGCTCGACATCATGCTGCCGGGCATCGACGGCTACACCCTGTGCAAGCGCTTGCGCGAAGACGCCCGTCGCGATACGCCGGTGATCATGCTCACCGCCCGGGATCAACTCGATGACCGTTTGCAGGGCTTCAAGTCCGGGGCCGACGATTATCTGGTCAAGCCGTTTGCGCTGTCGGAACTGGCGGCCCGGGTCGAAGCCGTGATGCGCCGCACCCAGGGCGGCGGCCGTCGTGCCCTGCAGGTCGGTGATCTGAGCTACGACCTCGATACCCTCGAGGTGACCCGCGAAGGCAAATTGCTCAAGCTCAACCCGGTCGGCCTCAAACTGCTGGCGGTGCTGATGCAAAAGAGCCCGCATGTCCTGCGCCGGGAAATTCTCGAAGAAGCGCTGTGGGGCGATGACTGCCCGGACAGCGACAGCCTGCGCAGCCACGTCCACCAATTGCGTCAGGTAATCGACAAACCGTTCGCCAAGCCATTGCTGCACACCGTGCATGGCGTGGGCTATCGCCTGGCCGAGGGCCGCGATGGAGTTTAAGCAAAGCCTTGCCCAGCGGATCATCATCGCCTTTGCGCTGATGAGCGCGCTGGTAGCCGGGGCGTTCGCCATGGGCATCGTCGCGACCGTGCACCTGGTCGAGGAAAAACTGATTTCCGCCGGGCTGGGGGGCGACCTGCAACGCCTGCTGTTGATGGACAATGTCTCGGACTGGAGCCATCGACCAGAACCGGATCAGTTGTTTTATTTCAGTGGCGGGCCGGGCGATTTCGAGCTGCCCAAGGATCTGCGACACCTGGATTCAGGTTTCCATGAAGTCTTTCGCGAGCAGCTGTCGTATCACGCAATGGTCGAGATCGTTGATGGTCGGCGTTATGTGCTGCTGCAGGATCAAAGCGATTTTGAAGAGCGTGAGCGAGTGCTGTTCGCCGTGGTGCTGGTGGGCTTCGTGCTCAGTCTGGCGCTGGCAGTGTTCCTTGGCTGGGTGCTGGCCCGCAAGGTGATGGCCCCGGTGGTGCGGCTGGCCCGCCAGGTACGTCATCGCGATCAGTTGCTCGGACTGGCGCCTCCGCTGGCGCCGGACTACGCGGCGGACGAGGTGGGCGAGCTTGCGGTGGCGTTCGATGCAACCCTTGGACGATTGCGACAGGCGCTGACGCGGGAGCGACTGTTCACCAGCGACGTCAGCCACGAATTGCGTACACCGCTGATGGTGTTGGCCAGCTCCTGTGAACTGCTGCTGGAAAACCCGGGTATCGATCAGCGCGGCAAGGCTCAGGTTCAGCGCATTGCGCGGGCCAGTGAGGAAATGCGTGAACTGGTGCAGACCTTCCTGATGCTGGCACGGGCCCAGCGTGAAGATGCAGGCGCAGCCCCTCAGCAAAACCTGTCGCAGGTGGCCGACAGCTTGCTGTGCCTGTGGCGCGAACCCATCGAATCCAAGGGTTTGCAGCTGATTTTCGAGCCGGGAAATCCGCCCGACACCCGTTATAACGCGACGTTGCTCAATGCCGTGATGGGCAACTTGTTGCGTAACGCCTTGCACTACACCGAACAGGGATTCATTCGCTTGACCCTCAATGCCAACGGATTCGTGGTCGAGGATTCGGGCGTGGGCATTCCCGAGGAAAAGCGCGAAGCCATGTTCCAGCCTTTCGTGCGCGGCAACGAAAAGCGCGGCGAGGGCCTTGGTTTGGGCCTCTCACTGGTTCAACGCATTTGCGAGAACCAGGGCTGGAGTGTCACTTTGAGCACGATGGAACCCAATGGCTGCCGTTTCGAGGTGGATCTGGGCAAGCGCTAAGAGCGTTGCATCTGACGCGAGAGTGCCTCCAATCTGTCTAAATCCTGTATAACCTTGAAATAGTTTGCCGATTTACATGACGTTTTTTTCACAAAGGGATGACCTGACGCTGACACGCCGCTGCTTAAGGTGGCGTCATCAGTAATTCAGGAGTTCTGGTGATGGCCGGCCCGATCAAGCTCGATTTTTCCGAAAAGTACGACGACAAGCATGCGCAGAAGTACCTGCGTAAACATCAGGACGGTTTGGGGCGTCGTTTGTCCAATTGGCGAGATCAGCAGTTGGCCCGCAAGGCATTGACCCTTGTTGGCGAGCCGGGCCTGGTGCTGGACCTGCCCTGCGGCGCAGGACGTTTCTGGCCATTGCTGGCGGAAAAGCCCAACCGGGTGATCATCGGGGCGGACAACTCCGAGTCGATGATCAAGACCGCCATGCAGGCACAACCGGCGGATGTGGTGAAACGGGTACAACCCTTGCACACGTCTGCGTTCGACATTGCCTTGCCTGATAACGCCGTCGACAGCATTTTTTGCATGCGACTGCTGCATCACATCGGCGAAGCCGAGCACCGCCGGGCGATTCTGCGCGAGTTCGAGCGTGTCACCCGGGACAGCGTGATCATTTCGCTGTGGGTGGATGGCAATTTCAAGGCCTGGAAACGCAAGCGCGCCGAGCGCAAGCGTGGGCAGGAGGGTTACCAGAACCGGTTTGTGTTACCGGCAGCAACAGTTGAAAAGGAATTCGAAGAAGCAGGATTTCGGATCCAGGAACAACTGGACTTTATTCCGCTCTATGCCATGTGGCGAGTTTACGTATTACGCAAGAGGTAAGAGGATGGCAGTGCAATTTGCAGTAGAAGGGGAAGTCGCTCCCGAGGATCGCTTCGACTACTACTGGAACCAGCGTGGCGAGTGGGTCGAGGAACCCAATGTCCGCCGTGGTGGCGAAAGTGGTGTGCAACGGGTCGTGGGGCGCGATGGCCAGCTGCTGTATGCCAAACGCCAGATCGGACATATTTATCGCAGTTGGCTGCACCCGTTCGGGCGGCCGACCGTGTTGCGCGAGCTGGATGCATTGACCGGGGTTTCCCGTCTCGGTGTCCGGGTGCCCGAAATCGTGTTCTGCGGTGCCCAGCCCGATCCGAAATTCAAATGGCGTGCGCTGTTGGTGACCAAGTCCCTCGATGGCTTTCAGGAGCTTGAACATTGGGAAGCCGGTGGCGGTCGCGAGCAATATGGCGAAGCAGTCTATGAGCGCGTGCTCAAGGACCTCGCCGAAAATCTGGCACGCATGCACAAGGGCCGTTGGCAGCACAGCTGCATCTACATCAAACACGTGTTTGTGCGGGTGACGGGCGAAGGTGAATCGGCGAAGGTCGAAGTCGCCCTGATCGATCTGGAAAAATGCCGTCAGCGTCTGACCGCTCATCGCGCGGCCGCCCATGACATGAAGCAACTGCGCCGCCACTCGTCGTTCAGCGCTACCGACTGGAAAAAACTCGTCTACTTTTATGAGACGGCGTTTGGCAGCGCTATCAAAGGTTTATAGCGATGAAACTAGAAATTGCACGAGGTTTGTTTCTGGTAGGAGCCTTGGCAGTTGCATCATTGGCGGTGGCGGCCTGGGAACAGCCACGCATGCAGGTCATTGGCGCATCGGCCAGTGATCCGCATTGCCCGATGCCACGGGTGGCGAAAGCTGCCGTGGCCACACAACCCGATCATGATCTATTGCTGTTCATGTTCGGACTTTCTCAAGGGATGAGGCCGCAGAGTTGAATCGATTGAAATCTCTTTCACAAGAGCCAAAGGCCTCGTTGATGCGAGGCCTTTTTTATTGCGTCATTCCTTGGGGTCGGGTTTCGCCAGCACGGTGTAAACACACGGCAGGACAAACAGCGTAAACAGCGTCCCGATCGACATCCCCGTGGCAATCACCGTCCCGATGTCGAAGCGGCTGACGGCACCGGCGCCGGTTGCCACGATCAGCGGCACCATGCCGAACACCATAGCCGCCGTGGTCATCAACACCGGGCGCAGACGAATCGCTGCCGCTTCTTCCACCGCCTCGCGAGGTGTCAGGCCTTTCTCCTTGCGTAACTGGTTGGCGAACTCGACGATCAGGATCCCGTGCTTGCTGATCAGCCCGATCAGCGTCACCAGCCCGACCTGGGTGTAGATGTTCATGCTCGACCAGCCGAGAAACAGCGGAATCAGCGCCCCGCAGATCGACAGCGGCACGGTCACCAGAATCACCAATGGATCGCGGAAGCTTTCGAACTGCGCCGCCAGCACCAGGAAAATGATCGCCAGGGCCAAGGCAAAAGTTACCCACAGCGCACTGCCTTCCTGGACGAACTGCCGCGATGCGCCGCCGTAATCGAAAGCAAAACCGGCCGGGGCTTCTTCCCGGGCGATCTGCAACACGCTGTCGATGGCTTCGCCCATGCTCACCAGCGGGAACCCGGACAGCTTGGCCGCGTTGAGTTGCTGGAACTGGTTGAGCTGTCGCGGTCGCGCACGGTCGGTCACGGTGATCAGGGTCGACAGCGGCAGCAGTTCGCCCTGGGTGTTTTTCACGTAGTAGTTGTTCAGCCAGTCCGGGTTGTCGCGGTAGGCCCGTTCGACCTGGGCGATGACCTTGTAACTGCGGCCTTCGATGGTGAACCGGTTGATTTCCGCCTCGCCCAGCAAAGTCGCCAGCGTACCGCCCAGATCCTGCATCGACACACCCATCTGCGCAGCCTTCGCGCGGTCGATGTCGACCACGACTTCGGGTTTGTCGAAAGCCAGATCAAGGTCGACGAAGGCGAACTTGCCCGACTCCATGGCGCGCTTCTTGATCCGGTCGGCCACTTGCAGCAACAGTTCGTAGTCGTTGGCGGTGTTGATCACAAACTCGAACGGCAGGCCTTCACCGGTGCCGGGCAGGGACGGCAGGTTGAAACCGAAGATCTGCAGGCCCGGAATGTCCTCGAGTTTGCCCTGTACCTCGGGGAGGATTTCCATTTGCGTGCGGCTGCGCTCGTTCCAGGGCTTGAGCAGGAAGCCGCCGATGCCGCTCTGCACGCCGTTATAGCCGTTGATCTGGAACGATGAGTAGTACTCCGGGAACTCCTTGAAGATCTTGATGAACTCGTCGGTGTAGGTGTTCAGGTAGTCGAGGTTGGTCGGCTGCGGGGCGTTGGCCATCATGAAGATGATGCCCTGATCCTCGTCCGGCGCCAGTTCCGACTTGGTGAACTTGAGCAGCACCGGAATCAGGCACAGCACGATCACCGCAAACACCAGCACCACCGGCCGGGTATTGAGCGTGCCGTGCAGCATGCTCTGATAGCGCCGCTTGAGGCTGTCGAAAATCCGGTCGAGGCGGTGGGCCAGGCCCGTGGGGTTTTCATCGTGGCGCAGCAGCATGGCGCACATCATCGGCGACAGGGTCAGGGCGACGACGCCGGAAATCACCACCGCCCCGGCCAGGGTCAACGCAAACTCCTTGAACAGCGCCCCGGTCAGCCCGGTCAGGAAGCCGATCGGTGCGTAGACCGCCGCCAGGGTGATGGTCATCGACACCACCGGCATGGCGATTTCCCGGGCGCCTTCGAGTGCGGCCTCCAGTGGTGTCTTGCCTTCTTCGATGTGCCGGTGGATGTTTTCCACCACCACAATCGCGTCGTCCACCACCAGCCCGATGGCCAGCACCATCGCCAGCAGGGTCAGCAGGTTGATCGAGTAGCCCATCATCTGCATGAAGAACATCACGCCGATCATCGACAGCGGAATGGTCACCACCGGAATCACCACCGAACGCAGGGCACCGAGGAACAGGAACACCACCACGATCACGATCAGCACCGCCTCGAACAGGGTTTTCACCACTTCGTCGATGGAGGCCTGGATGAACAGCGTGGCGTCGTAGGCAATCTCGCTCTTGAGGTTGGGCGGCAACTGGGCTTCCAGCTCCGGCATGATCTTGCGTACTTCCTTGATCACTTCCAGCGGGTTGGCGCCGGGCGTGGCCTTGATCCCGATATACACCGAGGGCGTGCCGCCGAACGAACTGATCGAGTTGTAGTTTTCCGCGCCCATCTCGACCCGTGCCACATCGCTGAGCAGCACCCGGCTGTCACCGCTGACCTTGAGCGGGATCTTGCCGAAGGCTTCGGCGGACTTCAGTTCGGTGTTGGCGTTGATGCTGGTGACCACGTACTCGCCTTTCACTTCGCCGGCGGCGGAGAGGAAGTTGTACTGGCGCACCGCGTTGGTCACGTCGCTGGCACTGAGGCCGAAACCGGCGAGTTTCACCGGGTCGATCCACAGGCGCATGGCGAACACCTGGTTGCCGAGAATCTCCGCCTCGGCCATGCCCGGCAGGGTCGCCAGTTTCGGCTGGATCACCCGCGACAGGTAGTCGGTGATCTGCGGGTTGTTAAGCTCCTTGCTGAAGAAGCTGATGTACATCAGCGCCGAGGCGTCGGCGGCTTCCTTGCTCAGCACCGGATCTTCGGCGTCCTGAGGCAGCTTGTTCTTCACCTCGTTGGCCTTGGCCAGCAATTCGGTGAACAAACGGTCGCTGTTGGAGCCGATGCGCGCGTAGATCGAAATCACCGAGAAGTTCTGGCGACTGACCGAGGTCATGTAGTCGATGCCCTCGGCGCTGGCCAGGCTCTGTTGCATCGGCTGGGTGATGTAGCCCTGAATGGTTTCGGCGTTGGCCCCGGGGTACGCGGTGGTCACCGTGATCAGGGCGTTTTCCATTTGCGGGTACTGGCGCAGCGGCAGCTTGCTCCAGGCCTGAAAGCCCAGCAGCACAATCAGCAGGCTGACCACGGTGGCGAGCACCGGGCGGCGGATGAACGGATCGGTAAAAGCCATGGGGTTTCCTTGATCAGTCGGCGCGGGGCGGACTGTTCTGCTCGCCGAGGGTCTTGTCGTCGCTGATGGCAATGTGGGCGCCGTTGTCCAGTTTGATCTGGCCGGCCGTCACCACCTGTTCGCCGCTCTGCACGCCCTTGTTGATCATCACCTGGCCATCGCGGCGTTCGCCGGTCTCGACGAACCGACGCTCGGCGATCAGCACCGGTTGGCCCTTGTCGTCTTTCTCGACGGTGCCGTCTTCGGCTTTCTTCTGGGTGACCACGTACGTCGAGTTGCCGTAGAGGGTGTAGGTGATCGCGCTTTCCGGGACCACGATGTGTTTCTGCGGATCCGGCAGCAGCACGTCGATGCTGGTGAACATGCCCGGCAGCAACTTGCCATCGGGGTTGGCCAGGGTGGCGCGCACGAGGATGTTACGGGTGGTGCTTTCGACGATCGGGTTGATGGCGCTGATGGCGCCGGTGAAATGCTGGCCGGGATACGCCGCGACCGTGATCTGTACCGGTTGACCGATAGCCAGTTTCGGCACCGATTGTTCGGGCACGTAGAAGTCGGCGTAGAGACTGCTCAGATCCTGCAGAGTGGCGATCTTGGTGCCGCTGGCGAGGTAGTCGCCGATGTCGACGAGGCGGATGCCGATGGTGCCGCTGAAGGGCGCGACGATGCGTTTTTTGGCCAGTGCCGCATTGAGTTGATTGACCGTGGCCTTGTTCTTTTGCAACTGCGCCGAGAGCCGGTCGAATTCGCCTTTGGAGATGGCGCTGCTGCCGACGAGCTGGCTGCCGCGACCGTAATCCAGCTGCGCGAGGCCGAGATCGGCCTTGGCGGTTTCGAGGAAGGCCGCTTCGACGGCGCTGTCCAGTTGCAGCAAGGGTTGGCCGGCCTTGACCTTCTGCCCCGATTCGAACTTCAGCTCGGTGACGGTGCCGGCGTTCTCCAGGCTCAGGTCGACGCCTTGCAATGCCTTCAGCGTGCCGACGGTGGGCAGACGCATCTGCCACGGGCGCTCGACGGCGGTGGCCACGGCGACGCTGATCGGCGGCTTCGGTTTGGAAAAGCCCTGGATCATCGTATAGATCGAGAAGGCCTTGTAACCGGCGAGAAGCAGAACGATCAGCAGTACAACACCCAACATGATCAGCATGCGGCGACGCAGCATATTTCCAGTTCCTTGGAGAAAATCAGGCGAGACAGGCGGGCACATTACCCCGAGTCCGGCAGGGATTCCAACTGCCAGTTTTTACCGGGTGTAAGGGAAGAAGGTGGAGAGAAGCGGGGCCGCCGACCCAACGGTCGGCGGCGAATTTCAGGCCATCAGATGAAGATGGTTGTCCCAGAGCCCTGCGGGCAAATCCAGCGGTTTGGCCAGCAGATCGTCCTGACGGCAATCGTAGTAGCGGCAACGTCCCTGACCGGAGGTCACGACAAACCCGTCCTTCACCGCACCGACACCGGCGCAGTCGGGTAACGGGGCGTCGAGGCGCACTTCACCGCTGTCCAGATCCCAGATGAAGAAGCGGTTGCCGCGCGGTGCGGTCAATGCCACCAGACGCAGGTCGCTGTGCACGGCGACGCTGGCGGTGTAATGACCCATCGACTGCAACTGATGGTCCGGCACCGGGAACGCCACGAATGGCTGACCGGGACGTTTGATCGCCAGCAGCTCCGAACGCTCGTGGGAAGGCCCCATGAATTGCTGGCCGGCGACGATGGTGCCGTCGCTGGCGATTCCCAGGTGGCGCACGCTGTTCATCTGCTGGGCGAGGGTTTCCTTGCTCAGCAGAGTGCCGTCCCGTTGCATCAGCACCAGACTCGGTTCCATGGCGTCGAGGTTCATGTCGACCCGGCTTTCGGCCTCGGTGCGGATCCCGCCGTTGGCCACCACCAGGGTTTCACCGTCGGGCATCCACGACACCTGATGCGGGCCGAGACCGTGGGTGGAAAGCTCGCCGCTGTGCACCAGCCGTTCGCCTTCGAATTTGTACACTCCGAGCAGGCCACGGCCCGGATCGGTGGTGTCGTTTTCGGTGGCGTACAGGTAATCGCCGCTGTGATGGATCACTGCGTGGCCATAGAAATGCCGGTTCGGCTGCGACGTCACGGTTTGCAGCAATGCACCGCTGCGCAGGTCGATCAGGTAGCTCTCGGTGCCCGGCCGGCGAGCGACGAACAGCGCGATCGGCAGCGTCGGGTGATTGATGATGTCGTGGCAGCGCTGGCCGACTTCCGTGGCGAACACCTGGGTGCCGTCCAGCCGATAGCCGACGGCGTAATGCTTGCCGTCGGTGTCGTCCCGCGCCGACAGCAGCAGCGGGCTTTGGTCCTTGCGTTTGAACAGCGTCCAGCCGCCCAGCGTCACTGCTCCCAGCAGCAAACTACCTAAAGTCAGAGCCTGGCGTCGCAGCATGGCACGTGCCCTCATCAGTCACCGTCGTTGGCGTTGAAGCCCAGTTGGATGCCCAGCGCCTTGGCCAGCTCGCCTTCGTGCAGGCGGTGGACGACGTTGAGGCTGTCGTAGATATCGTTGAGCTGCTGGCGACCGGCGTCATCGTTGAGCATTTCGGTCAGCGAGCGCTGAGTGCTGCCGAACAGTTTGAGCGACGCCGCGTAGGCTGCATCGATCTTGTCCGCCAGCGGCTTTTGCTCAGCCGGCAGCAGGCCGCGCAGGCCTTTGTTGTCGACGCCTTCCCAGACGGTTTTGGCCGCTGCGAGGCTGGCTTCCAGCGCCTCCATGGACGACTGGCTGCGCCATGCGTCAGCCTGGAACGGCTGAGGCACGCCCTTACTCTGGCGACCCATCGGCGTGCCAAGTTTTTTCTTCAGGGTGTCGAGAGCGGTGACCTGTACCCGCAGCAGATCGGCGATCGCTTCGTGGGAGTCGGCGTAGCGCTGGTTGGGGAACTTGCTCATCTGCGCGAGCATGCCGTCGGTGTTGTTCCAGCTGCTGAGGATCTCTTCGGCCAGTTGTTTCTGACGCTCGCCGATGGCCACCAGCAGTGGGCAGTATTTGGCTTTCTGCGCGTCGTTGGCGACGTCAGGCTTGGCGTCGAACAGGATGTACTCGTAAGCGGACAGGCCCTGAACCACGACGCTGGACTTGGCCAGGGCAGCGGCGTCGATCTGTGGCTGCGCGGTGACCAGTTGCTCGACCTGACGGCCGACCAGGTTTTTCTTGTCCGGCCAGAACTGCACCTGCCACGAGCGGTTGCCCTCGGCCAGCGGGCCGATCAGCAGCGGTTGCAACTCGGCCCAGGCTTTCTGCGCATGCAGGAAGTCGGCGCGGGCGGTGTCCAGCGACTCTTTGCCCTGGCAGTAGGCGAGGGCACTGACGGCCAGTTGCTTGTCGGCTTCGACCCAGCGGGTGTAGGTCGGTAGGATCACCGATTTGGCGATGGCCGCCGAGGTGACGGCTTGCGGATCCTGCGGCGAGCACGCGCCGAGGGCCAGTGCGGCAAGGCTGGTGAACAACAGCTTGGGACGGAACATGTCGGGCTCCCGATTCGTTCAAGTGTTTAAAGTGAGTTCAAGAACGCCAGCAGCGCGGCACGCTGCTCGGCGTTGAAAGACAAAACCTGTTGCTGCGCCGCTTTCGCTTCGCCGCCGTGCCAGAGCACGGCTTCGAGCAGGTTGCGGGCGCGGCCGTCATGCAGAAACTGGGTGTGGCCGCTGACCGTTTGCGTCAGGCCGATGCCCCACAGCGGCGGGGTGCGCCAGTCGCGGCCGGAGGCCTGGAATTCGGTACGGTTGTCCGCCAGGCCTTCGCCCATGTCATGGAGCAGCAGATCGCTGTACGGACGAATCACTTGATGGGCCAGTTCAGGTTCGGCTGCGTTGGCGGCGGTGGTGTATTTCGGCGTGTGACAGGACTGGCAACCCGCCTGGAAAAACAGATTCTTGCCGGCCAGCACTTGCGCATCGTTGACGCCACGGCGGGCGGGAACGGCGAGGTTGCGGCTGTAGAACAGCACCAGGCGCAGGATGTTGTCGCTGACTTCAGGTTCGCCGTCCGGGCCGTTGCCGTTCGGCGCCTGTTTGCAGGCGGTTTGCGCGTCAGTGCAGTCATCAAACGGTCTCAGGCTGGTCGTGAGGCCCATATCACCAGAAAACGCGTGAACATTTTGTTGATTGAGGTTCGGTTGGCCGGCTTTCCAGCCAAATCGGCCCATGACGGTCTTTTGCTGCTCATCGTCCCAGACCCGGTTTGGCCGGCCGTTGATGCCGTTGTTCTCTTTGGCCTGTGCGGCGGCGTTGGCGAGGATCGCTTCTTCCGGGATCGCTTCGAGCAGGCCGAGACCGATCATCTGCGGCGTAACGCGGGCCGAGAAACGTGTGTCCGGGTGCATCGGGCCGTAGCCGAGCTGGGTGATCTGCAGGACCGGTTTGCGCAACTCGACTTCGGTGCCGTCCTTGAAGCGCACCGGCACCGGCGTGTAATCGACCCGCACCTTGCCTTCCGGTACGACGCCGGGGACGGCCATGTCCTGGAACTGGCCGCCGTAGATCGGCTCGGGCACCACTCCGACCTGCTCGATCAATTTGGCGTACTGGGGCGCATCGGGAATCGACAGACGCACCAGCATCGACACCGCGTTGGCCGCATCCGGCGTCGGCGGATGGCCGCGACCGTCCTTGATGTGGCAGTTCTGGCAGGCGTTGGTGTTGAACAGCGGGCCGAGGCCATCGCGGGCGGTGGTGGTCGACGGTGCGATCACCCACGGGCTGCGAAAGAAGCTGTTGCCGACGCTGAAGTCCACCCGGCGCGATGGCGGCAGATTGGCCGACGGCAGGGAAAACGCGTTCTGATCGCTCTTGCGCACGGTCGCCGCACCGCCGGAACGGGCCTCACCCGGCTCGGCCTTGGTGAAACGCGGGGCGTCATCGCAGGCACTCAGGCCCAGGGCCAGAAACAGTGCGGACAAGCGAAGAGGCAGCGAGGGCATCAGACTTCCTGCAAGAGGGGCAAATTTAAAGGCGCAAAGTCTAACAGGGCGAGGGGGATTGAATAAGAGGAATTATCGTTTGCTTGATGCAGGGCAGGGGTTTCACAAAACTTTGATCGTTCCCACGCTCTGCGTGGGAATGTCTCAACGGACGCTCTGCGTTCGGCTTTTGATTTGGGACGCAGAGCGTCCCGGGCTGCGTTCCCACGCAGAGCGTGGGAACGATCAGCGAAAAAAGGCGACCCGAAGGTCGCCTTTTTTAACGCGGACGCTGTGATCAGAACTCGTGATCGGCGTTGTCCGGGTTCAGGTCGCTGATGCCGAGCTTGCCGGCAGCGGCTTCGATCGAACCGGTCTGCTTGACCAGCGAAGCGATGGCGTCGCGGACGATCTGGTTGCCGGCGGTGTTGCCGGCCGCGATCAACTGGTCGTAGTGCTCACCCTTGTTGGCGTGATCGACCATGACCTGAATCTTGGCTTCGGTGGCGGCCAGATCGGCTTTCAGCGCGGTGTCGGCAGCCGGGTCGACCTTGGCCACCAGCGACGACAGGCTGGCGCCGGTCAGTTTGGTGCCGTCGACGCGGGTGTACTCGCCCAGGTAAACGTTGCGAATGCCCTTGGCATCGTAGAAGTGCGAGTTGTGGGTGTTGTCGCTGAAGCAATCCTGTTCGTCTTCCGGGGAATTTGCTTCCAGGGACACCTTCATGCGCTCGCCAGCCAGTTCGCCCAAGGACAGGCTGCCCATGCCGAACAGCATTTTGCGCAGGCCGCTTTCAGCCGGTTCGGCTTCCAGGGTGGCGCGGTAGTTATCGGCCACGTTCGGCTTCCAGTTGGCGACCATTTCTTCCAGGTCGCTGACCAGCAACTGGGTCACGGCTTTCAGGTAGGCACGACGACGGTCGTTGTGACCGCCTGTTGCGCCTTTGCCTTCCAGGTAGTCCGAGGCCGGACGGTTGCCGGCGCCAGGGCCGGTGCCGTTCAGGTCCTGGCCCCAGAGCAGGAATTCGATGGCGTGGTAGCCGGTGGCAACGTTGGCTTCGGAACCACCCAGCTCGTTCAGGCTGGCGAGTTTTTCCGGGGTAATGTCCTTGACGTCGACCTTGTCTTCGCCGACCTGTACTTCGGTGTTGGCGATGATGTTGGCGGTGGCGCCCGGGTTGCCCAGTGCATGCTCGTAGGATTTGTCGACGTAGTCGATCAGGCCTTCGTCCAGAGGCCAGGCGTTCACCTGACCTTCCCAGTCGTCGATGATGGTGTTGCCGAAGCGGAACACTTCGCTCTGCAGGTAAGGAACGCGGGCGGCGACCCAGGCAGCCTTGGCGGCTTTCAGGGTGTCGGCGTTCGGCTTGGCGAGGAATGCGTCGATGGCGGTTTGCAGGGTTTTCGCGGTGGATTCGGCATCGCTGTAAACGGCGAAGACCATGTCGGCATAGTGCGAGACAACGGCTTTGCCGGCGGCCTCGTCGACTTTACCGGCAGCAGCAGGCGCAGCCGGTGCAGCGGTGCTGGCAGCCGGAGTCGGCGCAGGAGCGGCGGCCTTTTCTTTGTCTTTACCTTCGCCGCAACCGGCGAGGGAAATAGCGATGGCCAGCAGACTGGCGGTAGCCAGAGGCATACGAATCATGGCGAACATCCTGCTTCGGTGATTGAGTGGACAGGCGCGGGGGTGCGCAAAACTGCGACATAATGCAAATCTTTCGCATTATGTGTAAAGGGTTGTAGCTGGAAATATTTCTTATTTGCGCGGGGTCTGCGCTGGATCAACAGCGAGGTTGATGCCCGGCAGAACCCGGGTTGCGTCGGGCCTGGCAGGCACGTTTCAAAGGATGGCCGCGTTGCTGCGCTGGGCCTGCTTGAGATAAATGCCCAACTCGCGCGCCGGCAGCGGTTTGCTGTAGTGGTAGCCCTGACCTTCGTGGCAGCCTTCGGAAATGATGTAGGTTTCCTGTTCGGCGGTTTCCACGCCCTCGGCGATCACCTGCATGCCCAGGCTCTTGCCCAGTTGGATGATGGCGCGAACGATGGTCGCATCATCGTCGTCATCCAGCAGGTCCTGAACGAAGCTCTTGTCAATCTTGATCTTGTCCAGCGGCAGACTCTTGAGATAACTCAGCGAAGAATAGCCGGTGCCGAAATCGTCGATGGCGATCAAGGCGCCGGAGCGGCGCAGGCTCAGCAAATGCTGGGCGGCGGTGCTGATGTCTTCCATCAGGCCGGTTTCGGTGACTTCCAGCTCCAGGCTGCGTGGCGGCAGGCGGTACATCTGCAGCAGGTTGTTGACCACCCGTGGCAGCTCGGCGTGGTGCAGTTGCACGGTGGACAGGTTGACTGCCATGCGCAGGTCGACGAAGCCCTGATCGTGCCAGTCGCGCAGTTGCTTGCAGGCCTGATCCAGCACCCATTCGCCGATGGCGATGATGGTGCCGTTCTGCTCGGCCAGCGGGATGAACAGGTCCGGCGGCACCAGACCGTGTTCCGGATGTTGCCAGCGGATCAATGCCTCGACCCCGACCACGCGATGATCGCGGTAGCTGATCTGCGGCTGATAGACGAGGTAGAACTGGTCGCGCAGCAAGGCGTCGCGCAGGTCTTTTTCCAGTTCGCGACGGCGGCGCATCTCGCTGTCGACGCTCGCGATGTAGAACTGATAGCGGTTGCGCGAGCGGGTCTTGGCCAAGGTCATGGTCTGCTCGGCTTTCTGCAGCAGCTTCTCGGTGCTGTCGCCGTCCTCCGGAAACAGGGTGATGCCGATGGTCGCGCGCAGGCGAATTTCCTGATGATCGAGGGCGAACGGCGCTTCCAGGTCATCGAGGATGCTTTGCGCCAACTCCGCCGCTTCGTAAGGCTGTTCGATATCGGCCTGCACCAGCGCGAACTGGTCGCCGCCGAGTCGGGCGAGGGCGCCGAGGCGACCGCTGTGGGCACGAAGCCGGTCAGCCAGGGCCAGCAGCAACTGGTCACCGGTCTGGTAGCTGAATTGTTCGTTGATGCCTTTGAAATCGTCCAGACCTACGCAAAGAACCGCGACCCGCCGTTGCAGCTTGCCGGCATCCACCAGAATCTTGTCCAGCTGCTGCTGCAACTGCTGGCGATTCGGCAGGCCGGTGAGGAAATCGTACTGGGCCATGCGCAGCAGGCTGTTTTCCGCTTCATGGCGCAGGTGGGTATTGCGTTCGATGGATTCGAGCAACTGGTTGGCGGTGTTGATCCAGATACCGAGTTCGTTTTTTTCGTGACCCTTGAGCTGCGGAATCTTGTGTTCGCTGGGGCGGTCCGGGTTGATCTCGGTGAGGTGTTCGATGATCCGCGACAGCGGTTTGGTCAACAGCCAGTGATAGACCAGGTACAGCACCAGACCCATGGCCAAGGCGCGCAACACGCCGGAAATGAAGATGATCACCGAACTGACAATGAAACCCTGACCGTAGGTGGCCGTGTCGAGGGTGATGCTCAGGTCGCCGTAATATTCGCTGTAAGGCCCGCGCCCCACCAGTTGGGTGGTGAACGTGCGTTCCTGGCCGAGGATCAGGTCGGTCAGCCAGCGGCTGTTGGATTGCTGCAGCTCACGCGACTTTTGCGCGAGCATCGCTTCATTGGGGTGACCGATGGAGGCCTGACGCACGGCGTCGTCCTGGAACAGGCCTTCGATCACCTGCATGCCCATCTCCCGGTCCAGGCTGTAGACCGCCTGGGTGGAGGGGTCGCGGAACATGTCGAGGATGCGTTCGGCGTCGCCGGCGACGGCCTGGCGTGTTTTATAGGCATCGAACACGATCTGCGCGCAGCTCAAGACCACGCCGACGATCAATGCCGACAGGAGCACGACCCGGAGCAACTTCACCGACAAGCTGTTCTTGAGTTCCAGCTTCAAAGGGTTATTCCTTGTTCCGTGCGGGTAGCGTCAAGTTGCCATGAGTATTGGCAATCCCGTGTTGGCAGTCAAAGGGACAATCGAGCCGCGGAAAATTTGTCCGTTGCCTTGGCCGATATGCTGCTGTCTGGAGTATTTGCCCTGGTTGTACTGTGTCGGTAGTTTCGGTCTCCAACTTGAGGGACGTCGGACAATTTTTCCTCTTTTGATGTTAGTTCGCCGTGGCTTGGGAGCAAGGCGAGAAGGGCTGCTTCAGGTGTGGGAAAAAGCCTTGTTTGTGATGCAACGCACTCACGATTATTTCCGCAGGTATAAAAAAACCCGGCAAAGCCGGGTTTTTGTCTGGCGTGCAGCTTAAGCGGTGAAGGTCTTGCCTTCGAACTGCTCGGCCACGAACTTCCAGTTGACCAGGTTCCAGAACGCCTCGACGTACTTAGGACGCAGGTTACGGTAGTCGATGTAGTAAGCGTGTTCCCAGACGTCGCAGGTCAGCAGCGGGGTGTCGCCGCTGGTCAGCGGGTTGCCGGCGCCGATGGTGCTGGCCAGGGCCAGGGAACCGTCAGCCTTTTTCACCAGCCAGCCCCAGCCGGAACCGAAGGTGCCGATTGAGGTTTTGCTGAACTCTTCCTTGAACTTGTCGAACGAACCGAAAGCCGCGTTGATGGCTTCAGCCAGTGCGCCGGTTGGTTGACCGCCGGCGTTTGGCGCCAGGCAGTTCCAGTAGAAGGTGTGGTTCCAGACCTGAGCGGCGTTGTTGAAGATGCCGCCCGAGGAAGTCTTGACGATTTCTTCCAGGGTCTTGCCTTCGAACTCGGTGCCTGGCACCAGGTTGTTCAGGTTCACGACGTAGGTGTTGTGGTGCTTGTCGTGGTGGAATTCCAGGGTTTCCTTGGAAATGTGCGGCTGCAGGGCATCGTGTGCGTAAGGCAGCGGCGGCAATTCGAAAGCCATGATGATTCTCCTAATCAGGTCTGTTGCGGTGAGCGCAAGGCCGATCACGGGCGGCCAGAAATGCACCGGCGAGTTTTTACTCTTTGCGGCGCAGGGTTCGGATCATAGCACCGGGGGTGCGGCTTAACCACGCAACAACTGTGTGGGATAGAGGTTCCAGAGCTGTTTGGAATAAATCATGAAGCCAATATCAATTGCCCCGCCACCGTGAACATCATCATCGCCACCAACAGATCGAGAATCCGCCACGTACTCGGCCGCGCCAGCCACGGTGCGAGCCATGCCGCGCCGAACGCCAGGGTGAAGAACCACAGTAGCGAAGCGCTCGCCGCGCCCACGACATAAGCGCCGGGCACCGACTGTTGTGCGCCGAGAGAACCGATCAGCAGAACGGTGTCGAGATAGACGTGCGGGTTGAGCAAGGTCACCGCCAGTGCGCTGAGCATCACCGCCCGCAGCGAATGTACGGTCTGGTTTTCACCCTGTTGCAGGCTCTGTTTCGAAAATGCCCTGCGCAACGCCTGGCTGCCGTACCAGATCAGGAACACCGCGCCGCCCCAGCGGGCGACCGCCAGCAATGTCGGGTTCTGCGCCAGCACCGTGGCCAGACCGAACACACCCGCCGCCACCAGCAACGCATCGCAGGCGACGCACAATGCAGCGACCGGCAGGTGATGTTCACGCCGCAGGCTCTGCGCCAGGACAAAGGCATTCTGGGTGCCGATCGCCATGATCAGCCCGAACGCCACCAGCAAACCGTTGGTATAGCTTTGCCACATGACGATTACTCCGCGTTGGCTGCGAGATCGCGCAGCACTTGCATGGCGCGTTCGGAGTCGGCCTGACCGACGAACAAATGGTCGTGGTAGTAGCCGGCAATCACGTTGCAGCTGATCCCGGCCTTGCCCAATGCGGTGGCGAACGCGGCGGTCAGGCCGACGGCTTCCAGCGCCGAATGCACGTTCAATGTGATCCACGCTGCGACGTAGTCGAAGCTGAAACTGGCGCGCTCGGCGTGGGAACGTTCCAGAATCACCGTCAGGCCTTCCTGTTCACGGAAACTGCCTACGACTTCCAGGCCGCTCGGCAACTCGCCGTCGGACAAGGTGCAGAACACGAATTCGCCGGCATTGAGCTGCGGGCTCATGCTGCGCAGCAGGGTGGTCAACGAGGTTTCGCCAGCCATGGGGGTGATCCTTGATAAAGAGTGCTTGCTGGCTATTCTCCCGGTTGACGTTGTATAAGAAAAACCAATAGTGCTGATCGCTCATTAGGAAAACTGATGTTCGACTACAAATTGCTTTCCGCTCTGGCCGCCGTGGTCGAGCAGGCCGGATTCGAGCGGGCGGCGCAGGTGCTGGGCCTTTCGCAATCGGCGATCTCCCAGCGGATCAAACTGTTGGAGGCGCGGGTCGGCCAGCCGGTTCTGGTGCGTGGCACGCCGCCGTCGCCTACCGAAATTGGCCGGCGCCTGCTCAACCATGTGCAGCAGGTGCGCCTGCTCGAACGGGATTTGCAGACGCTGGTGCCGGCGCTGGACGAAGAAGGCCTGCCGGAGCGCCTGCGTATCGCCCTGAATGCCGACAGTCTCGCCACCTGGTGGGCCGAGGCGGTGGGCGACTTCTGCGCCGAACAACATCTATTGCTCGATCTGATCGTCGAGGACCAGACCGTCGGCCTCAAACGCATGCGCGCCGGTGAAGTGGCCGCTTGCCTGTGCGCCAGTGAGCGGCCGGTGGCGGGGGCACGCAGCGTGTTGCTCGGGGCGATGCGCTATCGAGCGCTGGCCAGCCCCGCATTCATCGAGCGGCATTTTCCCGACGGCGTGCGGGCTGAGCAATTGCCGCGCACCCCCGCATTAGTCTTCGGCCCTGACGATTTTCTCCAGCATCGATACCTCGCGTCCCTCGGCGTCGATGGCGGCTTCGAACATCACCTGTGCCCGTCATCCGAAGGTTTTATCCGCCTGACCGAAGTCGGGCTCGGCTGGGGACTGGTGCCGGAATTACAGGTCCGCGAGCAACTGGAGCGCGGCGTGCTGCGCGAACTGTTGCCAGATAAACCGATCGACGTGCCCTTGTACTGGCATCATTGGCGCAATGGCGGTCAGTTGCTCGGGCTGTTGACCGAGCAATTGGTGCGCTCGTCGGCGCAATGGCTGGTGGCCTGAAAGCAGCTACGAGCGTCAAGCTGCAAGCGCCTAGTAAAGCGCTTGCGTACTGTTTTTACCTTGCAGCTCGAAGCTCGAAGCTTGCAGCTGGTTTTGTTGGAGCTCTACATGAAAATTCTGGTCACCGGCGCAAGCGGCTTCATCGGCGGACGCTTTGCGCGTTTCGCCCTGGAGCAGGGCCTGGACGTGCGGGTCAACGGTCGCCGGGCCGAGGGTGTCGAGAATCTGGTGCGTCGCGGTGCCGAGTTCGTTCAAGGCGATCTGAGCGATCCGGATCTGGTTCGGGAACTGTGCAATGACGTCGAAGCCGTGGTGCATTGCGCCGGCGCGGTCGGCCTTTGGGGCCGCTATCAGGACTTCCATCAGGGCAACGTGCAAGTCACCGAAAACGTGGTCGAAGCCTGCCTGAAGCAGAGGGTTCGGCGGCTGGTGCATCTGTCGTCGCCCTCGATCTACTTTGACGGTCGCGACCATCTCGGCCTGACCGAAGAGCAAGTGCCCAAGCGCTTCAAGCATCACTATGCGGCGACCAAATACCTGGCCGAGCAAAAGGTTTTCGGCGCTCAGGAATTCGGCCTCGAAACCCTCGTCCTGCGACCGCGTTTCGTCACCGGCGCCGGCGACATGAGCATCTTCCCGCGCTTGCTGAACATGCAGCGCAAGGGCCGTCTGGCAATCATCGGCAACGGTCTGAACAAGGTCGATTTCACCAGCGTGCACAACCTCAACGAAGCGTTGCTCAGCAGCCTGCTGGCCGACGCTTCCGCGCTGGGCAAGGCCTACAACATCAGCAACGGCGCCCCGGTGCCGCTGTGGGATGTGGTCAATTACGTGATGCGCAAGATGGAAGTCCCCCAGGTCACCAAGTACCGTTCCTACGGGCTGGCCTACAGCGTGGCAGCGCTCAACGAAGGTGTGTGCAAGCTCTGGCCCGGGCGTCCCGAGCCGACCCTGTCGCGCCTGGGCATACAGGTGATGAACAAAAATTTCACCCTCGACATCAGTCGCGCCCGGCATTATCTGGACTACGATCCGAAAGTCAGTCTGTGGACGGCCCTCGATGAGTTCTGTGGCTGGTGGAAGGCTCAGGACATTCGTTGATACGAATCTGCCGGCCGGCACTGAACCGCGCTACGGCTTGAGGGTCAACCCCAGCGGCCGCGGGGTTTATACTTCGCGCCAATCTGCCATCACCGCGTTTCACAAAGGTTGCCTCAATGTCCATGCGTAACGATGCCCACGACGATTTCGACGATGTACCGAGCCTGCGCGCCGATACCCTTGATGACGACGATTTTCCGGCCACCACCCGTACCTCCGTGCACTCGCGCACACCGCCGGTGGTCAAGGTCAAGGCCGCCAGCACCGGGCCGTTGTGGGCATTGGTTGGCGCATTGTTTTTTGCCTTCATTGGTCTGGCCTGGTGGAGCTTCCAGCAGATTTCGCTGATGGAGCAGCAACTGGTGGCGACCCAGGAAAGTTTCGCGCGCATCAGTGAGGAAGCGGCGGGGCGCCTGCAGGACATTTCCGGCAAGGTCGTGGCCAGCCAGACCAACGTCACCACCGACAGCGAAGCCCTGAAGCTGCAGATCAAACAGCTGCAAAGTGCGCTTCAGGATCAGAGCAAACAGCAGCAGGGCGTGGCCGGGCAGGCGACGGATCTGGACAAGCGCCTGGCGCAGATGACCGCCCAGACCACCGAACAGCAGAACGCCAACACCCAGTTGCAGGCACAGGTCAAAGCCCTGAGCGCCGAACTGGCCACGCTGAAAAGCACCCCGGCCGACACCAGCAAGCTCGATGCCCAGCTCAAGAACTTCGATGCCCAGGTGAAGGGGTTCGATGCGCAGTTCAAGAGCCTCGGTGCCGACATCACGGCCTTGAAAAAACAAGGCAATCCGAGCGCCGCCATCGACCGTCTGGAGCAGGAAATCGTCATCCTCAAGAGCGAGCAGGACAACCGTCCGGCTGCTGCGCAGGGTGGCACCAACACTGCCGAGTTCGACGCGTTCCGCGCGCAGATGACCCGCAACATCAACACCCTGCAAGCGCAGATCCAGAACCTGCAACAGCAACTCAACGCGCGTCCGTAAGCCTCTTGTGTGGCGAGGGCGCGCGCCCTCGCCACAGCAACATTCAGAAGCTTTCTGAATATCCATACATGCCTTCAGGCCGTCTACGCTCTTGAAACACCAACAAGAACGAGGGATGCGTCATGGGGTTTGTGCACAAGCTGGCCTGGCTCGGCGCGATGCTGCTGTTGAGTTTCGGTCAGGCCAATGCGGCCACCACGGAAAAAGACGACAGCAAGGCCGCCATCGCCTTGCTGGAAAAGGCTCTGGCCTATTACCACGACAACGGCGACAAGGCGTTTGCGGCGTTCAGCCGTCAGGGCGAATTCGTCGACAAGGATCGCTATGTGTTCGTGGTCGATACCAAGGGCGTGATGCTCGCCAGCGGTGGGCCGTCGTCGGCATTGATCGGTCGCGACGTCAGCGAAGTCCTCGGGCCGGACTTGCAGAAGTCCTTCAAGGACGCCTTGAAAGTGCCGGAAGGCAACGGCATCCAGCAGGCCGAATACCGCTGGCAGAACTGGTCCGACGGCAAGGTCGAGCGCAAGCACGTTTACTATCAACGCGTCGGTCAGCGGATTCTGGCGGTGGGTTATTACCTGCCGCGCGCGTCGGCGGAACAGGCAAAAGCGTTGCTCGACAAGGCTGCTACCGATTTGACCAAGGATGAGAAGGGCACGCTGTCCGCGATCAACTCGCTCAAGGGCGGTTACCTCCAGGACGACCTGTATGTGTTCGTGGTCAATCTCGACAACCACCGCTACGTCGCCCACGGCACCAATCTGCGGTTGATCAACACCGATTTCGCCAAGGTCGACGATCCCGAAGGCAAACCGGTGGGCGAACCGATTCTGGCGCTGATCGGCAAACAGGATGAGGGCGAGTACGAGTACCGCTGGAAAAACCCGGTGACCGGCAAGGTCGAGAACAAACATGCCTACCTGAAGAAGGTCGGGAACATGCTGGTGGCGGTCGGTTATTACAGTGCTTGATTGCTGAAAGCTCCCACGCGGCGCGTGGGAGCGATCGGCATCAATCAGCGGGCGCCGTGCTCACGGCCCCGCAGCAACCGGTTCGGCATCGCAATCGCCGCCGCCAGCCCGAGCAGCGAGACCGCCGCGCTGACCATCAGCAAATGCCGGAACGTCACCAGCAATTCGGCACGCAAGGCGTTCTGCGCATCGCCGGGCGCCGCGTTCAGGCCATCGAGCAGCACGTTGCCGGAATGCCCTTCGCTCATCAGCGAGCTGCCGGCCAGGTGGGCGAAACTGGAGTCCTGCAACAACGCCAGCAACAGCGCCGACATCAACGCCACGCCTACCGCACCGCCCAGGGAGCGGAACAGGTTGGTGGTGCTGGTGGCGACGCCAATGTCCTTTTGCTCCACCGAATTCTGCGTACCGACCAGCGAGGTCGGGAACTGCATGCCGCCGGCGATCCCGCTGAGCAACATGAACAGGCTGCTGAGCAGCGTCGCATCCGGCGGGCTGAAGGCCATGCCGAGGATCGAGATCGGCATCAGCAGCGCGCCGGTCAGAATCTGCGGTTTGTAGCGCCCGGTAATCGAGGTGCGACGTCCGGCGAAATACGCGCCGATCGGCAAACCCATCGCCAGCGGCAGCAAGTGCAATGCCGCGCTGTCGGCCCCCGCGCCGGTCACGCTCTGAAAGCGCAGCGGCATCAGCACAATCAACGAAATCGCCTGGAAGCTGCAAAAGAAAATCGTGCACCAGCACAGCAGAGCGCTGCGGTTGGTGAACAGGTGCATCGGCAGCAACGGCTCCCGGGCGCGCCGCTCATGCCAGACGAACACCGCCAAAACCGCCACCGCGCAAGCGAACAGCCCGAGCACTTCGCTGCTGCGCCACGCATGGCCCTGGCCGACCTGAGTGATCGCCAGCAACAGAGCGGTCAGGCCGATGATCATCAACAGGGTGCCGAGATAATCGATGACCGGTTTGCGCTGGGGAATCGGCAGGCCGATCAGGTTGCGTCGCGCCACCCAGTACGCGCCGAGGCCCAGCGGCAGGTTGATCAGGAACACCCAGCGCCACGACAGGTACTCGGTCATGTAGCCGCCGAGCACCGGGCCGGCAACGCTGGCCACCGCGTACATGCTGGAGAAATAGCCCTGATAACGCCCGCGTTCGCGGGGCGGCACGATGTCGCCGATGATCGCCTGACTCACCGAAATCATCCCGCCAGCGCCGATGCCCTGGAAAATCCGCGCCAGCACCAGTTGCTCCATGCTCTGGGCCATGCCGCAGAACAGCGAGGCGAGGGTGAACAGGCCCATGCCGAACAGCATCAGTTTGCGCCGCCCGTACAGATCGCCGAGCTTGCCGTAGATCGGCACCGCCACGGTCATCGCCACCATGTAGCCGGAAATCACCCAGGCCAGCAGGCTGACGTCCTTGAACTGTGCGGAAATGGCCGGCATGGAAACGGCGACGATGGTCTGGTCGAGCGCGCCGAGAAAGATCGCCATCATCAGCGCGACCAGTACGCTGCGAATGGCCGGTTTGGGCGTTTCGGGATGGTTGAGATTGGTCACGGGCAAAACCTGCGGGCAGTGAGGGTCCCGCAGATCGCCAGGCGAGCGGGGATGCTCGCCAGTGTAAGTCGGTAGGAAGCTATTCGATAGCCTCATAAGGAAGCCCGACGTAATTTTCTGCAATGGTTTTTTGACCGGCCTCCGAGCTGACAAAGTAGTCCAGTTCCGAAGCACAGATCCGCTGACTGAAATCATCGTGCTCGTCGAAGCGGTGCAGCATCGAAGTCATCCACCAGGAAAACCGCTCGGCTTTCCACACCCGGCGCAGGCAGATTTCCGAGTATTTCTCCAGCAAGTCAGTGCGACCTTCGCGGTAAACCTTCAGCAAAATCCTGAACAGCGTGCTGACATCGCTGGCCGCCAGATTCAGCCCCTTGGCGCCGGTCGGCGGAACGATGTGCGCCGCGTCCCCAACGAGAAACATCCGCCCGTATTGCATCGGCTCGACCACAAAGCTGCGCAGCGGCGCGATGCTCTTTTCAATCGACGGGCCGGTCACCAGCTTCTGCGCCAGATCCTCCGGCAGACGCTTGCGCAGTTCATCCCAGAAACGCTGATCCGACCAGTCGTCGACGTTTTCCTCGGCCGGCACTTGCAGGTAATAACGGGTGCGGGTCGCCGAGCGCATGCTGCACAGGGCGAAGCCGCGCTCGTGGCGGGCGTAGACCAGTTCCTCGTGAATCGGTGGCGTGTCGGCGAGAATCCCCAGCCAGCCAAACGGATAAACCCGTTCGAAGACTTTCAGGCAATCCTCGGGAATCGACTGCCGGGCCACGCCGTGGAAACCGTCGCAACCGGCGATGTAGTCACAATCGACGCGCCAGGTTTCGCCGTCCTTTTCGAAGGTGACATAAGCTTCGTCGCTTTTCATGTCACAGGGAACGACATGGCTGGCTTCGTAAATTGTCTGCCCACCGGTCTCCCGACGAGCGGCCATCAGGTCGCGAGTGACCTCGGTCTGGCCATAGACCATCACGGTTTTTCCACCGGTCAGGGCTTGCAGGTCGATGTGGATCCGGCGCCCGTCGAGGGCCAGTTCGAAACCACCGTGCACCAGCCCTTCGGCGTCCATCCGCTGACCCACGCCAGCCTCGCGCAACAGCTCTACCATGCCTTGTTCAAGCACGCCGGCGCGGATTCGGCCGAGCACGTAGTCAGGTGTCTGGCGCTCCAGAATCAGGGTGTCGATGCCGGCGTTGTGCAGCAGTTGGCCGAGCAATAATCCGGACGGACCGGCGCCGATGATGGCGACTTGGGTTTTCAGCGTTTTCATTGTTTTTATGACTCGCAAGCTTCACGCGACAACGGCCGGTGAATGAGTTTCAGGATTCGAGTGCTTGCATTTTTCCCTTGCGGGTCTGTCAATTGAAGGTGAAAACTGAGCCGATACCTGTACATTCTGCCAATCGGTGCGATTATCGCCCGCAAACCTCGAGGCCTGGATTGAAGTGATGAACAAGCCTGACCTGCCTTCGATTCCGGTGTTCAAGCTCTACGGTGAAAGCCTGGACTGGCCGACCCCTGACTTGCTGCACTGTGAAACCATTTCCAAACGCAGCCGCGAACACCAATGGGAAATCAAACCCCACCGCCACGCCGATTTGTGCCAGTTGCTCTTCGTATTCAAAGGTCAGGCAGAGCTTGAAATCGAAGGCCAACGCACGCAACTGAACGAAGCCGCGATCCAGATCCTGCCGCCGTTATCGGTGCATGGATTCCGTTTTTCCGAGGACGTCGAAGGATTCGTCGTCACCCTCGCCACACCGTTGATCAACCATTTGCAGGCGCAACTGGGCAGCTCGGTGCAGGCCCTGGCCCAGGCCGAAAGCTATCCGGCGGGCAAGGACGCGGAGTACCTCAACAGTCTGTTTGCCGCGTTGCAGGCCGAGTACAACGGCCATCAACCGGCGCGGGAAATGCTCATGCATTCGCTGGTCAGCGTGATCATGGTCTGGGTCAGCCGCCAGGCGATCCACCGTCACAACGCCACGCAACGCCCGCAGCGTCAGCGCGAATACCTCAACGGGTTCATTCAGCTGGTGGAAGAAACCTACCGCCAGCACGTCAAGGTCGAAGACCTGGCCCATCGGCTGGGGATTTCCGTCTCGCACCTCAACGGCACCTGCCGCGAACTGGCTGGGCAACCTGCGTTGCAGATCATGCATGAACGTCAGCTACTGGAAGCCAAGCGCCTGCTGACTTATACCAGCATGACCATTTACGAGATGTCCGAGGTGTTGGGGTTTTCCGATCCGACCAACTTCACGCGCCTGTTCCGGCGCCGGGTGGGGATCTCGCCAAAGGCGTTCCGCGACCGCTTGAAGGCCGAGCAGAACGACGACGCCTGAACCTGGTATCAGCGCAGGGCGTTGAGGGTGGCGTTGTGAGGGATGCAGCGCTCGAAGTTGCAGCTCGCGTACTCACGGGGCAGTTGTCGCAACTGCTCCACGCGCCATGCCGCGGTGCCGTACAGCGCCAGCGTGGCCGCGCAGGTGATGAAAATCGCGAAGTATCTTCTTGTTCTGGTGTTCATGGCGTTGACCTCTGAACGAATACCCTTGGGTACTACTTTCAGCATAGGCCACGGCAGAGCAGCTGCAAGCTTTGAGCTTTGAGCTTCAAGAATGAAGCAGACTCTCCGCTTGCAGCTTGCAGCTTGCAGCTTGCAGCTTGCAGCTTGCAGCTTTATAGCTGATCCCATTGCGGGTTTTCGGGAAAACGCTGCACCAGAAAGTCCAGCATGCAGCGCAACGCTGCCGGCATGTGCTTGCGTGAGGCATAGACGGCGTAGATGTTCATCTGCCGGGGCTCGGCGTGGGGCAGCAGGCGAACCAGTTCGCCGCTGTGCACATGCACCCCGGCCTGATAGGTCGGCAGCATCGCCACGCCAGCGCCGGCCAGGGTCGCGCGCAGCAGGGTGCTGGCCTCGTTGGCGCTGATGTTGCCCTGCACCGGCACCGAAACCGGTTCGCCATCTTCCTCGAAATGCCACAGGCTCTTGCCGAAATAGGAATGGGTCAGGCAGTTGTGCCGGCTCAGATCTTCAACCCGCTGCGGCTGCGGATGTTCCTGCAGATAAGCGGGCGCGGCACAGACCACCGAGCGGCAGACCGTCAGACGCCGGGCGATCAGGTTGGGGTCGAGGTCGTTGCTGGTGCGGATCGCCAGGTCGATGCGCTCGTCCACCAGGTTCACGGTGCGATCGAGCATTTGCAGGTCGATGCTCACCCCCGGATACGCTTTGACGAACGCCGCCATGGCATCGGCCAGTTGCGCCTGACCGAACGAGGTGCTGACGCTGATCCGCAGCAACCCCCGTGGCGCATCGGCGGGTTCGCTGACGGCGGCCTGCATGTCACCGGACAGCTCCAGCATCTGCCGGCAGCGCGGCAGGATTTCGTTGCCGGCGGCGGTCAGGCTCAACTTGCGCGTGGTGCGGTGCATCAGGCGCGCGCCGACCCAGTCTTCCAGTTCCGCCAGATAGCGCGACACCACCGGCCGCGACAGGTCCAGGTGATCGGCCGCTGCCGACTGACTGCCCAGATCCACCACCGTGACAAACACCCGCATTGCTTGGAGACGATCCATGATTTGCCCGCTTTCAGAAACAAACTATGTTCAAGCATCGCATTTTTTGTAACGAGTCTGGCAACTAAGCTCTGTCCCCATCGCCAAGCACGGCATTCGAACAGCGGAGCAACCCATGATCGGCTTCACCACCCTCAAGCGCGTTTTACTGGCCACCGCCACCCTCGGCTTTGCTGCCCACGCAGCGGCCGCGAATCTGACCCTCGATGTCTACAACCCGGGCACCCACGCGATCTTCCCGGTGACTTCGGTACTGGTCAGCGGCGAGAAGGACGCGATTCTGGTGGACGCGCAGTTCGGCAAATCCCAGGCCGAGCAAGTGGTGGAAAAGATCCGCGCCAGCGGCAAGCAACTGACCACCATCTACATCAGCCACGGTGACCCGGATTACTACTTCGGTCTCGACACCCTGACCAAGGCATTCCCGGATGCCAAAGTGCTGGCCTCGCAACCGACCGTTGATCACATCAAAAAGACCGTCGACGGCAAACTCGCCTTCTGGGGTCCGAAAATGGGCGCCGACGTGCCGGCCAAAACCATCGTGCCTGGCGTACTCAAGGGCGACAGCCTGATGCTCGAAGGGCAGAAATTGCAGGTGGTCGGCCTGGACGGCAAACAACCGGATCGCAGCTTCGTGTGGATCCCTTCGTTGAAAGCGGTGGTCGGCGGTGTGGTCGTCGCCGAGAACATCCACGTGTGGATGGCCGACACCCAGACCGCGCAATCCCATGCCGACTGGCTGCAAACCCTGCACTCGATCGAAACCCTGAAACCGAAAACCGTGGTGCCGGGTCACTACCTGGGTGACAGCGCCCGTTCGCTGGCAGCGGTGAAATTCACCGCCGACTACATCAAGGCGTTCGACGCAGAAACTGCCAAGGCCAAAGACTCTGCCGCGCTGATCTCCGCGATGAAAAAACGCTACCCGTCACTGGGCGAAGAAAGCTCGCTGGAGCTGAGCGCCAAAGTCGCCAAGGGCGAAATGCAGTGGTAACCCGATTCTGAAAAACGCAGCACTCTCAAGCCAACTGGAGAATGTCATGAGCAAGATCGCAATCATTGGTGCCACCGGCCGTGCCGGCAGCCAATTGCTGGAAGAAGCCCTGCGTCGCGGCCACAGCGTCACCGCTATCGCCCGGGATACCTCGAAGATCGGCGCTCGTGCCGGTGTGGTCAGCAAGAATGTCGACGTGCTGGACGCCGCCGCGTTGCAGGACGCCGTCGCCGGTCACGATGTGGTGATCAGCGCCGCGCATTTCGCCACGGTGCCGGCCAGCGCGCTGATCGGCCCGGTGAAACAGGCCGGGGTGAAACGTCTGCTGGTTGTGGGCGGTGCCGGTTCGCTGTTGCTGCCGGACGGCACTCGCGTGATCGACAGCGCTGGCTTCCCGGCCGAGTACAAGGCTGAGGCCAGCGCCGGTGCGGCGTTCCTTGATGCCTTGCGTCAGGAAAAGGAACTGGACTGGACGTTCCTGTCGCCGTCGGCGCTGTTCTTCGAAGGCGAGCGCACCGGTAAATTCCGCGTCGGCAAGGATGACTTGCTGGTGAATGCTGAAGGTCAGAGTTCGATTACCTTTGCCGATTATGCGATTGCGCTGATCGACGAAGTGGAAACGCCGAAGCACTCGCGTCAGCGGTTTACGGTCGGTTACTGACCGTATGATCGTTCCCACGTCGAGGCGTCGAACCGTCCGCGTGGGAATGCCTCACTGGACGCTCCGCGTCCGCTTCGGCATGGGACGCGGAGCGTCCCGGGCTGCATTCCCACGCGGAGCGTGGGAACGATCAAAGAAGGGGTGCGTGGAAACGATCATCAAGTGAGGGCGGGCTCAGCGGGTATGCGCCTGTTCCACCAACCACCCCATCAATTCCTGCAACTTCGCCGAAGGCTCCGACGCCGGCGCGACGATGTAATAGCCCAATCCCGTCTTCACCTTCAGATCGAACGGCATCACCAGTCGCCCGGCGTTCAAGTCGTCGCCGATCAGTGACCAGTCGCCGATCGCCACCCCCGTCCCGTGGGACGCCATCGACATCGCCTGATCCAGCGTCTCGAAATGCTGACCGCTGGCGATATTGCTCAAGTGCAGTTCGGCGGCTTCGAGCCACAGCGTCCAGTCGTCATCCGTGTGAGTCGGGTGCAGCAGCAGATGCTGTTGCAGATCTGCCGGTGTGTGCAGGGCCGGTCCACCGTTGAGCAGCGTTGGCGAACAGACTGGCGTCAGTTGTTCATCGAACAGATGCAGGGTCGCGGGTGAGTCGTGTGGCGCGGTGCCGTAGATCACCGCCGCATCGAACTGCTCGCGATGAAAATCCACCCCGTGCTGCAACGAGGCCGTGAGCTTCACCGGTACGTCCGGGCGCTCGCGCTGCCATTGCAGCAGACGCGGCAACAACCAGCGCATCACGCAGCTCGGCGCCTTGAGTTGCAGGGTCTCGCGTTTGGCGCCGATCTGCTCCACCGAGTCGCCGATCAGGCTGAACACCTGCTGCACCCGTGGCAGCCATTCGCGACCTTCGGCCGTCAGCTCCAGGCCCCGGGCCAGGCGAATGAACAGCTCATAACCCAGATGTTCCTCCAGCCCGGCGATCTGCCGGCTCACCGCACCCTGGGTGATGTGCAACTGCTCGGCGGCCCGGGTGAAGTTGCAGCACTGCGCGGTGATCAGAAACGTATGCAGGGCGGGCAGGGGAGGCAGTCGTTTCATGTGGATCCAAGGTATGACGTGAGGACATGGCTAGTATGAGCTTTTATCGATTGTTGCGGCTACGGGTCGCCCGTTTCAATGAGGCCAATCACCGGTTCCTTTAAAGCCCGGTGCCTCAACGAACAAGAAGGGCAAAGACATGGCGACGTGTGGCGAAGTACTGGTCAAGTTACTCGAGGATTATGGGGTCGAGCAGGTGTTCGGCATTCCCGGGGTGCATACCGTGGAGCTGTATCGCGGGCTGGCCCGTTCGAGCATCAACCACGTCACCCCGCGCCATGAACAGGGCGCCGGCTTCATGGCGGACGGCTACGCCCGCACCAGCGGCAAACCGGGTGTGTGTTTCATCATCACCGGCCCGGGCATGACCAACATCACCACCGCGATGGGCCAGGCTTACGCCGATTCGATCCCGATGCTGGTGATCTCCAGCGTGCAGTCGCGCAGTCAACTGGGCGGCGGACGCGGCAAGCTGCACGAACTGCCGAACCAGAGCGCACTGGTCGGCGGCGTGGCGGCGTTCTCCCACACGCTGATGTCGGCGTCCGAATTGCCGGGCGTACTGGCCCGTGCTTTCGCGCTGTTCCAGGCCGGGCGTCCGCGTCCGGTGCACATCGAAATTCCGCTGGATGTGCTGGTCGAAGAAGCCGACGAACTGCTGACCAGCGTGCCGGTCAACATCGACCGCGCCGGTGCTGCGCCGGCCGCCGTGAGCCGCATGACTGAACTGCTGGCCGGCGCCCAGCGTCCGCTGATCCTCGCCGGTGGCGGCGCCATCGACGCGACTGCCGAACTCACTGAACTGGCCGAGCTGCTCGATGCACCGGTGGCCCTTACCATCAACGCCAAAGGTATGTTGCCGTCCAGCCATCCGCTGTTGATCGGTTCGACCCAGAGCCTGGTGGCGACCCGCGCCCTGGTGGCCGATGCCGACGTGGTCCTGGCGATCGGCACTGAACTGGCCGAAACCGACTACGACGTCACCTTCGCCGGCGGCTTCGAAATCCCCGGCAAGCTGCTGCGCGTCGACATCGATCCGGATCAGACCGTACGCAATTACCCGCCTCACGTGGCGCTGGTCGCCGACTCACGCAACGCCGCACAGGCGCTGCTCAGTTCGCTGTCGCACAAACCGCTGGCCGAGCGCCGCAACGACTGGGGCCAGGTGCGCGCCGCGCGTCTGCGTGAAGACTTGGCCGCGACCTGGGACGCGCCGACTTTGGCCCAGACCCGTTTCCTCGAAACCGTGCTGCACGAATTGCCGGACGCGGTGTTCGTCGGTGACTCCACGCAACCGGTGTACACCGGCAACCTGACCTTCAACCCGGAGCGTCCGCGCCGCTGGTTCAACTCGTCCACCGGTTACGGCACCCTCGGTTACGCCTTGCCGGCGGCGATTGGCGCATGGCTCGGCGGCTCTCTGGAACATGGCGCGCGTCCGCCGGTGGTGTGCCTGATCGGCGATGGCGGTCTGCAATTCACCCTGCCGGAACTGGCCAGCGCCGTGGAAGCGCGCACTCCGGTGATCATCCTGCTGTGGAATAACCAGGGTTACGAAGAGATCAAGAAGTACATGGTCAACCGTGCCATCGAGCCGGTAGGTGTTGACATCTACACCCCGGACTTCATCGGTGTGGCCAAGGCCCTGGGTTGCGCGGCGGAGGCGATCAGCTCCGCCGAACACCTGCGCAGTGCATTGCGCGCCGCCACCGATCGTCAGGGCCCGACCCTGATCGAGATCGACCAGACCCAATGGATGAAGGCGGTGGCCCAATGATGAATTTCCCGACCACACTCGACGGCCTGTACATCAACGGCCAATGGTCCGCCGGGCGCGAACACCTGCGCGTGATCAACCCGGCCACCGAAGCGCTGCTGACCACGGTCAACGGCGGTGACGAACGCGCCGTCAATCAAGCGGTAACGGCGGCGACCGAAGCCTTCAAGGGCTGGTCGAAAACCACCGGTGCCGAGCGCGGCGCGATCCTGCGCAACATCGCCAATGGCGTGCGCAACGGTCGCGAACATCTGATGAAGTTGCAGTCGAGCAACAACGGCAAACCGTCGTTCGAAGCGGGTATCGATGTCGACGACGTGATCGCCACGTTCGAGTACTACGCCGATCTTGCCGAAGGCCTCGACGCTAAAAATGACAGCGACGTGCCGCTGCCCAGCGACGACTTCAGCGCACGTCTGCGCCGCGAGCCGTGCGGTGTGGTCGGGCTGATCGTGCCTTGGAATTTTCCGATGGTCACCACCGCGTGGAAACTCGCGCCGGCCCTGGCCGCCGGTTGCTGCGTGGTGCTCAAACCGTCTGAAGTCACACCGCTGCCGGAGCTGGAGCTGGCGACCATCATCGCCGAATCCGGTCTGCCCAAAGGCGTGTTCAACCTGGTGTGCGGCACCGGTCTGGCGGTCGGTGCGCCGCTGTCGGCGGACCCGCGCATCGCCAAGGTTTCCTTCACCGGCAGCAACGCCGTGGGTGTGCAAGTGATGCAGCGCGCCGCTGAAACCGTGAAGGGCGTGAGCCTGGAACTGGGCGGCAAGTCCTCGCTGCTGATTCTGGAAGATGCCGACCTGGATCTGGCGGTGGAGCTGGCTTGCGGTGGCGGCTTCTTCAATGCCGGGCAGATGTGCTCGGCCACCAGCCGGGTGCTGGTCGCCGATGAACTGGCCGATGAGTTCCTGATTCGTCTGAAGGCCCGCGCGGAAAAAATCCGTGTCGCCGATCCGTTCGATCCTGACGTCGAGATGGGCGCACTGGTCAATCAGGCGCAGTACCAGCGTGTGCTCGGTCATATTGACCGTGGCCTCAGCGCCGGGGCCAAGCTGATCTGTGGCGGCAATCGTCCCGCCGATCTGCCGCGCGGCTATTTCTTGCAGCCGACGATCTTCACCGAAGTGCCCCTCGACAGTGCGCTGTGGTGCGAAGAGATTTTCGGCCCGGTGATCTGCGTGCGCAGTTTCGCTTCGGAGGCCGAGGCGATTGCCCTGGCCAACGACAGCCAGTTCGGTCTGGTGGCCAGCGTGGTCACCCGTAATGCCGAGACCGCGGATCGGGTCGCCAATGCCTTGCAGGCGGGGCTGGTGTGGCTCAACGCGCCGCAGGTGATCTTCCCGCAGACGGCGTGGGGTGGCTACAAACAGAGCAGCATCGGCCGCGAGTTGGGGCCGTGGGGCCTGGCGGCATTTCAGGAAATCAAGCACGTGATCCGCGCGCTCTGAATGCCCGAAAAAGGTCAGCGCATGCCTCGCAACGAGGCATGCGCCGGCGTCATGGCTCCAATGAGTTTTTATCGATAGTCAGGTGTTTTGCACGACCTCAGGATGAACCCGCAGACCACGCTCAAGCCCTTTGAAACCGGGCGCTTGAGCAATATCGGTCAAGCAGATGCAAGGGTTGCGATCAATCTCATACTTACAAGAATAATGGGAGTCCCAAATGGGCGAGCACGATCTGAACAGGCGTCAATTCATCAAAACCGTCGGCGTGGCTTCGGTGGCTGCGGCGGCCATGAGCATGCCCTTCATCCGGGCCAGTGCCAGCGACACCCGCTTTGCCGGCAAGACCCTGCGCCTGTTGACCTGGTCCGATGACACGGGCCTGGCTGCACTGCGCAACATCGCTGCAACGTTCGAAGCCAAGACCGGCGCCAAAGTGATTGCCGACCGCACCGGCAGCACCTCGGAAATGGTCGCCAAACTCAAGGCCGGCGGTGACCGTCCGCAGTACGACATCATCACTCTGGCTGGCGTTGGCGCCGAAGGTCTGGCCGCTGCCGGACTGCTGGAAAAACCCGATCTCAACCGCATTCCCAACCTGGTCGACGTCCCGGAAAAATACCGCACCGGCGCCAACGGTCACGGCATCGGCTACCTGCTGTGGTGCAACAGTCTGGTCTATAGCACGCGCACCCAGAGCACCGCGCCGGACAGCTACGCGGCACTGTGGGACGCCGATCTGGCGCCGAACATTTTCCTGCCGCCGCCGAACTGGACCGAAGCGATGGACCTGATCATCATCGCCGCGAAACTGGCCGGTGGTGACGAGCACAACATCGAACCGGGCTTCAAGAAACTCGCCGAGCTGAAAGACCGCGTAGTGACCCTGGGCGAAAACCCCAACCAGATCGCCGAGCTGTTTCGCACCGGTTCCCTGGACATGGGCGGCCTCTACGCCCCGGCGTTTTTCCCCAAACAGATCCGCGACCCGAACTATGGCCTGGGCGCCACGTTCGGCATGAAGGAAGGTTTCTACACCGACCTGATGCTCTCGGTGATGCCGAAGAACCGTCCGGGCGACACCGACCTGGCCTACGCCTTCATCGATCACTCCCTCGACCCGCTGGTGCAGGGCAAGATGGCCGAAGACATCTTCAACGGCCCGGTCAACGCCAAGGCGATCATCTCCGCCAAAGCGCGCAAGAGCCCTTTCATCCTCACGCCGGAGCAGATCGCGGAGAAGGCGATCATGCACGACAACGCCTTCCTGGCGACCGTGCATGACCAGTGGATTCGTCGCTACACGGAAATCTTTTCTTCCTGACGCCGACCTTCCGGGGCCCCGCATGATCGGGGTGCCCGGGAGATTCGTTTTCCATTGACGAGATCATTGCTATGGAACATCAATCCCTGACCCAACCGGTCGGCACGGGTGACGTGCGCCCGGCGCGTGGCGTCTCGCCGACCGCGCGGGCGTGGTTTTTCCTCACGCCGTCGATGCTGTTTCTCGGCGTGCTGATTGCCGCCAGCCTGCTGGTGCTGCGCATGAGCGTCGGCACCAAGGGCGCGGAGTGGTCGGGCTTCAGCCTGGCCAGTTACGCGCAGTTGCTCGAACCCTACTACCTCAAATCGTTGCTGCTGACCTTGCGTCTGGCGCTGATCAGCGCGGTGATCGCGGTGGTGCTGGCGATCCCGGTGGCGTACACCATGTCGCGTCTGACCTCGCCGTTCGTGCGGCGGATCTTTCTGGCGGCGGTGCTGTTGCCGCTGCTGGTCAACCTGCTGCTGCAAAGCTATGGCTGGCTAGTGATCCTCGGTCCCGGCGGCATGCTCAACCAGACCTTGATGGGCCTCGGTCTGATCAAGCGGCCGATCATGTTGCTGTACAACCAGAACGGCGTGTTGATGGGCCTGGTGCAGACCGCGTTTCCGCTGGCTGTGCTGCCGATTGCCAGCGCCATGCGCGGCGTCGCCCGCAGCTACGAAGAGGCTGCCGCGACGCTGGGCGCCAGTCGTTTTCAGGTATTCCGTCAGGTGGTGCTGCCGATGAGCCTGCCGGGGATCATCACCGGCGCGACCCTGGTGTTCGCCTACAACGCCAGCAGCTTCGTGGTGCCGCTGCTGCTCGGCGGTCGGCGCGTGCCGATGCTCGCGGTGATGGTGCATGACCAGATCGCACCACTGATGAACTGGCCCGCCGCATCCGCCGCCGGGGTGGTGCTGATCGTCACCACGCTCGCCATCATGACCTTGTCCGAATACATCACCGGCCGCCGTCGCCGTCTGCTGGAGGCTTCGCAATGAGTGCCCTGATCAAGAAGCGTCAGTCGCTGTTGCCGGGCGACACCGGCAAGTTCGCCGGCATTCTGTCCGGGATCATTTTGTTCCTGGCCGTGTTGCCGATTCTGACCATGATCGTGATGTCGTTCAGCGGTGCGTCGAACCTCGATTTCCCGCCGAGCAGCTACAGCCTGCAGTGGTACAAGGCGGCGTGGCACACCTTCGTCTCGCCGGACGCCAGCGATGTGTTGAGCCTCGGCCAGGCCATGGGCACCAGCTTGCTGGTGTCGTGCCTGACGATGATTTTCGCCACGCTGATCGCGGTGCCGGCGGCGTACGCGCTGACCCGCTGCGAGTTCCGTGGCAAGGGCGTGGCGCTGCAACTGATGTCGCTGCCGCTGGTGTTCCCGATGGTGGTGCTGGGGCTGGCCTTGCTGCTGGTGTTCGACAGCCTGCCGTTCCACATGACCACCTCGCGGCTGGTGATCGCCCACGTGATTCTGGCGCTGCCGTTCGTGGTGAAGAACTGCACGGCGGCCATGCTCTCCATCGGCAGCGAAGTCGAAGAAGCCGCGCAGATGCTTGGCGCGTCGCCATTGAGGGCCATCGTCGATGTGGTGGTGCCGTTGATGAAGTCGGGGATTCTGGCGGGGATGCTGCTGGCGTTCATCGTCTCGTTCAACGAATTCACCGTGACCTATTTCCTCTACACCATCGACGTCATGACCGTGCCGATCTGGATGTACAGCCGCACTGTGTCATCGCTCGACCCTACCGTGTTCTCGTTTGCCGTGCTGATCGTGCTGATCGACTTCGTCCTGATCTGGGCGCTGGAGAAGCTGGTCGGTGAGGGCGGCGTTTCCTTTTGATTGTGAGGTGCAATATGACTGGACTGATTCTGGAAAACGTCGAGAAACACTACGGCTCGGCCTGCGCGGTAAAAGACGTCAACCTGCATTTGCCCGAGGGCAAACTGGTGTGCTTCCTCGGCCCGTCGGGCTGCGGCAAGACCACGTTGCTGCGGATGATCGCGGGGCTGGAAACCCTCACCGGCGGCGAGATTCGCCTGGACGGCGAGGACATCGGCCACACCCCGGCGCACCTGCGCAACTTCGGCATGGTGTTCCAGTCGCTGGCGCTGTTTCCGCACATGACCGTGGGCGAAAACATCGCCTATCCGCTGAAACTGCGCGGTGTGAGCAAGGCCGATCAACAGGCGCGGGTGGTGGAGTTGCTGGAACTGATCCAGCTGCAGCCGATGATCGATCGCCCGGTGGCCAAGCTCTCCGGTGGTCAGCGTCAGCGAGTGGCGATTGCCCGGGCGATTGCCTCGCACCCGAAAATCCTGTTGCTCGACGAACCGCTGTCGGCGCTGGATGCCAAGTTGCGTGAGTCGATGCAGGTGGAAATCCGTCAGCTGCAACAACGCCTGAACATCACCACAATCATGGTTACCCACGATCAACGCGAGGCCATGACCATGGCCGATATCGTGGTGGTGCTGGGCGAGCATCGGGTGCAGCAGGTGGGTACGCCGATTGAAATCTATCGGCACCCGGCCAACGAATTCGTCGCGGACTTTATCGGCTCCGGCAATATCTTCCCGGCCACCGCGCTGGGCGATGGCAAGGTCGTGCTGCCGGGGGGCGATGCGCTGCAAGTGCCGATCTGCAGCAGCATCGTGGTCGGGCAGAAGGTGAAAATGCTGATTCGTCCCGAAGATCTGCAACTGTCGGCGCCCCAGGCTACGGCGGGCAATCGTCTGCTGGGCAAGGTGACGTTTGTGCGGGATATCGGCGCGACCATCGAGACTACGGTGGAGTGTTCAGGGGTGACGTTCACGGCGCTGAGCACGCCGTGTCAGGGCTTCGGTCTGGGGATCGGGCATCCTGTTTCGGTGACGTTGCCGAGTGAGGCGTGTCGGGTGCTCGGCGCTTGATACTGACTTGCCCCCGAATCCCCCCCACCCCAGCCCTCTCCCGGAGGGAGAGGGAGCCGACCGAGGTATCTGGCGTTATCCGTCGACCTGAGCGACCGAGTCGACTATGGATTCAAAGCCAGTCGATCAACTTGATGATGGATTCAAAGCCGATCGTTCAAGTCGGTGAACCTCGTCAAGATCCCCCAATCGGTTCCCTCTCCCTCCGGGCGGTCCGACGTTTCGGGAGGGCTAGGGTGAGGGGGAGCTTTTGAGTTCACACCGAAAGCCGCAACCGCGCCAGATCCCTCAACGGCGGCGCCCCAAATAACCGGCTGTACTCACGACTAAACTGCGACGGACTTTCATACCCCACCCGATACCCCGCCGCCGACGCTTCCAGCCCCTCAGCCAACATCAAACGCCGCGCCTCTTGCAGGCGCAGCTGCTTCTGATACTGCAACGGGCTCATCGCCGTCATCGCCTTGAAGCGGTGATGCAAGGTCGAGACGCTGAGGTTCACTTCCTTCGCCAGGTCATCAATGCGCAGCGGCTGTTCGAAGTTGCCGTTGAGCCATTTGATCGCCTGGCTGATGCGGTGGCTCTGGCTGTTGGCGATGGCGATTTCGTATAGCCGATGGCCCTGCGGACTGCGCAACAGGCGATAGAGAATCTCCCGGCGGATCAGCGGCGCGAGCATGGCGATGTCTTTCGGCGCGTCGAGCAGACGGGCCAGGCGCAGCACCGCATCGAGCATGGCGCTGTCGATCTTTTCCACATACAAACCGCGCCCGGTCGGCCGGGTCGGCACGCCCATCGGGCCGGCATCGGCGATCAGCGCAGTGATCTCCGCCGGATCGATGTCCAGGCGCACGGCGAGGATCGGTTCCTCCGGCGAGACATTCACCACCCGACCGCTCAACGGCATCGAGACCGACACCACCAGATAATTGAGCGGGTCGTAATTGAAGAACTCATCCGCCAGCCGTACCTCTTTGCGCCCCTGGGCCATGATGCACAGCGCCGGTTGCGCAAGCACCGGGGCGAAGTCATGGGACTGGGTGTGGCGCGACATGAACAGCGAACCGACGGCAGTGGCATAACTGCCATCTTCGGACGTGTTGCGGCGGATGATCGCCGCCAGTTCCGCGCGCTGCTTTTCCATGTCGGCATCGGGTGGCGCTTGAAAACGATCGAATGACGTCACGTGCGGCATCCTCGGCAAAGTCGGTGGAATGGAGCAGAGCATAAGTTTGTGCAAGTCAGGGCGGTAGACACATCCTGCGAAATGCTTGCCTGATCCTGCATTGGGTTGTTGGCCCATCCAGCCATAGCAGGACGCAGGTGGTCAGAGTTGCCCGAAACCGGTGTGACAGGACGGTGACAGGAATTTACGACCTGTTACAGGTCTGCAAGACAGTCTCGCAGGATTGTGCAACGCGACGGCAGGAATCGACTAACGGCGAACGGGGGGCGGCCCTTAACCTTGAATCCTGTCGCAGCCCGTCCCCGGCTGCCACGCGACTCCCTGGGAGGGTTGAACATGTCCAAGCAGATTCCCGTCAGTCATATGGCCTTCGTTCGAGCGCGTGCCGGACGTTCGGCGGAACTCGGCATGCGCCTGAGCGCCCTGATCGAACCGTCCCGCGCCGCCCCCGGCTGCCTGAGCTTTGCCTTGCAGCATTCGCAGTGTGATCCCGAGTTGTGGCTGGTCTCCGGTTTCTGGAGCAACCAGCAGTCGATGACCGCGTACTTCAGCAGCCCGTCGATGGAAGTCTTTGCCGAGCTGGTGCAGGACCTGGTGGTCAACAGCCTGGATTTCCACACGTTCAAGGAAGTCTCGGCCGCACAGGCCGTAGGGCAATGCACCGCGCCGATACACAAACTCGCCGGTTGAATGTTTAATGTCCGGCTTATCCGACTGAGCCAGGACCTGCGATATGGCACGTAAAGAGTTCGAACACTTCGAAGCGGTTTCCGCTGTCGTCCCCGTCGAGTTGGGCGGCAACAAGGGTTATCACGCGGCGATCGCCGTCAAGGCCCTGGTCGACGGCGGCGCGCCGCGCTTTCACAAGCTGCTGAATGATCAGGTTTTCCCCGGCGCCATCGCGGCCGATGAAGCCGCGATCAATGAGCTGGACAAGCTCAAGGGCGTTACCGACGACGCCGAGCTGATCTGGTAAGCACTTACTTCGTCGCCCCCGGGCGCCACATCTTGAACAACGCCTCCGGCCCCAGCTGGAAGTAGTCCGCCGGCCCGCCGCCCCGCAGTATCGGTTCGGCGGCGGCGGTGTCGTAGATCCCGTCCTTCAACAGCCACTTGGCAATGTGCACGGCGACCACTTCGCCGAGCACCAGCCAGCTCGGCACGGTCTCGCCGTCGGCGCGCTGCAACTGAATGATCTGGGTGACCTTGCACTCGAAGGACACCGGGCTTTCGGCCACGCGCGGCACGGCAATCACCTTCGACGCCACCGGTGTCAGCCCCGCCAGTTCGAACTCATTGACCTGCGGCCCGACCATCGCGCAGCTCTGGTTCATCTGCTCGGCCAGCGGGCGGGTGGCGAGATTCCAGACGAATTCGCCGGTCTGCTCGATGTTGTTCAGGCTGTCTTTGCGACCGACGCTGGAGAACCCGATGATCGGCGGAATGTAGTTGAACGCGTTGAAAAAACTGTAGGGCGCCAGGTTCAACCGGCCCTCGGCATCCTGCGACGAAATCCAGCCGATGGGACGCGGGCCGACGATGGCGTTGAACGGATCGTGCGGCAGGCCGTGGCCGTTGGCCGGTTCGTAGAAATGGATGTCATCGGGCATGGCGGGTGTTCCTGGAAACGGCTGTCAGAGAGCGGCCATAGTGCAAGGACGGGCGGCTGATTTCCAGCCCTCCAGACATGACTAAGCCCGGCCGAAGCCGGGCTGTGGTGTGTGCATCCTGCCGATCAGCTGATGGCAGCGGCAGTACCGGTTTTATCGAAACCGTCTGCGGCGATAGCGTTGGCAGTGCCGGTCTTGTCGAAACCATCCGCAGCAACGGCTTTGCCGACGTTGGTCTTGTCGAAGCCGTCAGCAGCATAGGCGCCGGTGTGGCTGGTTTCGATGGCAGCGCTGGCGCCGGAAATGAAGTCGGCGGATTTGGTTTTGTCCGAGCCATCGGCGGCGAAGGTGTTGGCGGCCAGTACGGACAGGGTCAGGGCGAGGATCAATTTGGTTTTCATGGTCGTTGTCTCCGGGTTCGTTGGCGATGTGTTTCGCATGGGGTTCATGCTACGCCAACTAAATTGATTAAAAAGCGCAAAATAATGCTAAAAACAATCGATTAAATTGATATTAAGGGCGGCGCATTCAATTCGCTTTCGTCGTCGGAGCGAGCGTCGCGCAGTTAATCGATCAGGTAGGTGCAGGATGCGGCAGGGGCATTAACCGGTGATTAATCGCCGTTTTTTGCGTGTGTGACAGATTTTTCATGGATTCCCGACCGGTTTTTCACCCGCGCAACGCCAGTCTGCCCACGGCCATAAAGCCAAAAACCGGCCGTCACACACTGGAGCGTTGCCTGCGATGAACAAACTGCCTCAAATCACCCTGGCCTTCTGGGTCATGAAAATCTGCGCGACGACCCTGGGGGAAACCGCGGGGGATTTGTTGTCGATGACCCTTAACGTCGGCTATGCCATCAGCTCGCTGATTCTGATCAGCGTGTTTGTCCTGACGCTGATCGCGCAGCTGATGTCCAAGACCTACAAGCCGCTGCTGTACTGGATCGTGATCCTGTCGACCAGCACCGCCGGCACCACCATGTCGGACTTCATGGACCGCACGCTGGAACTGGGTTACGCCACCGGTTCCATGATCCTGATCGCGATCCTGCTGGCGATCTTCGCGGCATGGCGCCTGAGCGGCGACTCGCTCAACGTCACCAAGGTGCAGAGTTTTCGCGGCGAGATGTTCTACTGGATGGCGATTTTGTTCTCCAACACCCTGGGCACCGCGCTCGGCGATTACCTGGCGGACGACTCGGGTCTGGGCTTTGCCGGTGGCGCGCTGTTGATCGGCTCGGCGATTGGCGTAGTCGTGCTGCTCAAGTACTTCACGAAGATTTCGACGGTGGCGCTGTTCTGGGTGGCGTTCGTGCTGACCCGGCCGTTTGGCGCGACCTTGGGCGACTTGATGACCAAGTCCCATGAGAAGGGTGGGCTGGACTTTGGCACCATCGGTTCGTCGGCGGTGCTGGCGGGGATTCTGCTGGTGATGATCGTCGGGGCGTCGTATGCGCAGAAGCGTTATGGCAAGCCGCAGGTTGCCGAGTCGGCATGAGACCGAGTTGACGTCAATCGCGAGCAGGCTCGCTCCCACATTGGATCGGCGTAAATCTGATCCTGTGGGAGCGAGCCTGCTCGCGATGGGGCCAGAACAGCCACCAGTGCAGTGGCTGAATAAACCCGGTCAGTCAGTGACGATCCGCGAATGTTTCTGCGTGTCTTTCATGGTGATGTACACCAGCAGGGACACCGCGATGCACGCGGTCACGTACCAGTAGTAACCGGTTTCCATGCCGATGCTCTTGAACCACAGCGCGATGTATTCGGCGGTGCCGCCGAAGATCGACACGGTCAGTGCGTACGGCAGGCCGACGCCCAGGGCGCGGATTTCGGTCGGGAACAGTTCGGCCTTCACCACCGCGTTGATCGAGGTGTAGCCGCTGACGATGATCAGCGCCGCCATGATCAGGAAGAACGCGCCCCACCAGGTCTGGATGGTGTGCAGGGTCATCAGGATCGGCACGGTGAAGATCGTCCCGAGCACGCCGAAGGCGATCAGGATCGGCCGACGACCGATTTTATCGGACAGGCCGCCGATGATCGGTTGCAGGCACATGAACAGGAACAGCGTGGCGGCGGAAATGGTGGTGGAGTCGGAGATGCTCATGCCGACGGTGTTCACCAGGTATTTCTGCATGTAGGTGGTGTAGGTGTAGAACGCCAGCGTCCCGCCCATGGTCAGGCCGACCACGGTCAGCAGTTCCTTCGGATGGCGCAGCAAGGTGCGCATCGCGCTTTCCCTGGACTTTTCCTTCTTGGTGAACGACTCGGTTTCTTCCATGCCACGACGCAGGTACAGCGCGACGATTGCACACAGCGCGCCGATGGCGAACGGAATACGCCAGCCCCACGCGTACAGCTCTTCGGTGGTCAGGAACTGTTGCAGCACGATCAGCACGCCCAGCGCGATGAGCTGGCCGGAAATCAAAGTCACGTACTGGAAGCTGGAGAAGAAGCCGCGACGATCCCTGGTCGCCATCTCCGACAGGTAGGTCGCCGAGGTGCCGTATTCGCCACCGACCGACAGGCCTTGCAGCAGACGGGCGAACACCAGCAGGATCGGCGCGCCGACACCGATGGTTTCATAGCCCGGGCTCAGGGCGATGATCAGCGAGCCGAAGCACATCAGGTAAACCGAGGCCATCAGGGCTTTTTTGCGTCCGACCTTGTCGGCGTACAGGCCCATCAGCCAGCCACCGATCGGGCGCATCAGGAAGCCCACGGCGAAGATCGCGGCGGTGTTGAGCAGTTGGGCGGTGGTGTCGCCTTTGGGGAAGAAGGCTTTGGCGAAGTACAGCGAGAAGGCGGCATAGACGTACCAGTCGTACCACTCGACCATGTTGCCGACGGAACCGCTGAAGATCGACTTGATGCGACTGGCGGTGGTTCGTTCTTTGGCCGGCGCGGCAGCCGACCCAAGGGGCAGGGCGTTGGAGTTATCCATTGAAGGATCCTTCGTTTAATTGTTTTTGTGGAGCGCGTTGGAACGCAGCCTGCGAGGGCTATAGCAGGAGCTGTGCCAACGGGGGGAGGGCCGGTTTAGAGGGGTTGGGGAGATGGGTTGAGCGGGATTTTGCCGATGATCCGGAATGAATGAGCGGATTTCCGCTCATTCAGCGTGATCGTTCCCACGCGGAGCGTGGGAATGCAGCCGGGGACGCTCTGCGTCCCAAAGCGGACGCAGAGCGTCCATTGAGGCATTCCCACGCGGAGCGTGGGAACGATCAATCATCAAACGATCAGTCGGGTACGAACATCTCCCGGGTCAGACCATGCCGCTGCATCTTTTCATTAAACGTGCGACGCGGCAGTTGCAGTTCCTCAAGCACGGCTTTCACATCGCCCTTGTGCCGTGTCAAAGCGGCCCGCAGACACTGCGCCTCAAACGCCTCCTGCTGCGCCGCCAGCGACTGGCCCGGATCAATCCCCTGCACCGGTTCATCCAGCCTCAACACCTGACGTTCGGCCACGTTCGCCAACTCGCGAACATTGCCCGGCCAGTCATGACTGAGCAGGTGACTCAACTGCGCACCACTGAGCGGCGGAAAGGTCCGGCCCAACCGCTGGGCGGCGCTCTGGGCGAAGGATTCGAACAACAACGGAATGTCTTCTCGACGATCACGCAACGGCGGCAATCGCAATTCGGCGACGTTCAGCCGATACGCCAGGTCTTCGCGAAAACGCCCGGCCCGCGCTTCATCCAGCAAATCGGGTTTGGTCGCGGCGACGATCCGCAAATCCACTTGAATGCTCTGGTTTGACCCCAGCCGTTCCAGTTTCTGTTCCTGCAACACCCGCAGCAGTTTCACCTGCTGGGCCAGCGGCATGCTTTCGATTTCATCGAGAAACAGCGTGCCGCCATCGGCGTATTCCAGCTTGCCGATGCGCTTGCCCGAGGCCCCGGTGAACGCGCCGCTCTCATGCCCGAACAACTCGGCCTCGAACAGTTGCTCGGGGATCGCGGCGCAGTTCAGCGCCACAAACGGCTTGTCGGCGCGCGGGCCGAAGTCGTGCAGGCAACGGGCAACCAGTTCCTTGCCGCTGCCGGTCTCGCCACGGATCAGCACGTTGACCGGCAGCGTTGCCAGGTCCAGCACCTGCCGGCGCAAGGTCTGCAAGCCACGGGATACACCGAGCAACGTCGCATCCAGCCTGGCGCGGTTGTCGGCCTGTTCGTGCAGGGCGCGGTTTTCCAGCACCAGCCGACGCTTGTCCAGCGCCCGGCGCAGGCTGCCGAGCAGGGTCTCGGGGCTGAAGGGTTTTTCCAGAAAATCGTAAGCGCCGTCGCGCATCGCTTCGACCGCCATCGGCACATCGCCGTGGCCGGTCAGCAGAATCACCGGCAAATCGGCATCCCGGCGCTGCACCTCGGCCAGCAGCTCAAGACCGCTCAGCCCGGGCATGCGCACGTCGCTGACAATCACCCCGGCAAAATGCGCGGGCAGCGCCGCCAGGCATTCCTCGGCACGGCTGAACAGCTGCACCTCGAACCCGGACAGGCTCAGCCATTGCTCGACGGCATTGCGAATGCTGCTTTCGTCATCGACCACCATCACCGAATTGAGCATCAGATGTGCGCCTCCAGATCGATCGGCAAGGTCAGGCTGAACACCGCGCCATTATCACCATTCTCGGCGCACAGGCGCCCGCCGGATTCATGGACGATGGCAAAGGAAACCGCCAGCCCCAGACCCAACCCGTCACCCACAGGTTTGGTGGTGAAGAACGGATCGAACACCTGACCCAGATGTTCTTCGGCGATGCCGCCGCCGTTGTCGATCACGCTCAGGCGCCACAGTTGCTCGTCGGTTTCCAGACGGATTTCCAGACGCTTGCAGGGCTTGCCCTGCATGGCATCGAGGGCATTGCGCAGCAGGTTGATCAGCACCTGCTCCAGGCGGATCGCATCGCCGCGCACCCATGCCGGACGGGTCAGGTGCAGCACCAGACTGACCTGTTCATCGCGCAGACGCGCATCGAGCAATTGCAGGGCCTGATCGACTACCGTCGCCAAGTCCAGCCGTTCGCGCAAGCCGCTGGGGCTCTTGCGGGCGAAGGTTTTCAGGTGGCCGGTGAGGGCGGCCATGCGCGTGAGCATTTCATCCACCGGTTTGAGCGCCTTGTAGGCGTCATCGACCCGACCGTGATCGAGCAGCAGTCTCAGAGTTGCAAGCTGCATGCGCTGGGCGGTCAACGGCTGATTGATTTCGTGGGCCAGCGCGGCGGACATCTGCCCCAGTGCCGCCAGTTTCGCTGATTGCACCAGACCGTCCTGCGCCGTGCGCAAATCCCGGGTGCGTTCCTCGACCAGTTGCTCAAGCTCTTCGCGGCTGCGCTGGCGCATCTTCGCCAGACGCCAGCGCTGGTTGAGGAACAGCAACAGGAACACCAGCGCCAGCCACACTCCGGCGGCGGCGAGCCCGGCATTGCGCTGGTCTTCAAAGGACAGTTGCGGGCGGCGCAGCAGATGCAGGGTCCAGCCTTCGGCGGTCAGCGGGAGCGATTCCCACAGGTAATCCGCCGTGCCTTGCGGGCCTTCGACGCGGCGCAGATCACTGTTGTTATCGAAGCTGCGCAGCGCCAGATGTGTCAGCGGCACCAGCGACTGTTTGTCGTATTGGCGGGTAGTCTTGATCTCGCGGTAATCGGCCGGGCTCAGCGGGTGCAGCAGGCGATAGCGCCAGCCGGGCTGGTTGGCGATGAAGATGATCCCGCGCGCATCGCTGACCAGCAGGGTGTCGCTGCCCTGGCTCCATTCGCGTTCGAGTTCGGGGAATTCGAGCTTGACCACCATCGCCCCGAGGAACTCGCCGTTGTCGCCGAGCACCGCGCTGGACAGGAAATAACCGGGAATCCCGCTGGTCACGCCGACCGCGTAGAAACGCCCGGTGCCCTGGGTGCGGGTCTGACTGAAATAGGGGCGAAAGCCGTAGTTGTGACCGACGTAACTGCTGGGCAGACGCCAGTTGCTGGCGGCCACCGCGAGGCCGGTGCGGTCGAGCAGTTCAAGGGTCGAGGATTGGGCGGCGCCGTTGATCTTTTCCAGCTTCAGGTTGAGCGCTGCCTGCTGTTCGGCGCTCACGGGACCGGCCAGCGCCGCACGCAGCTGCGGGTCCAGTGCAAGCACGGCGGGCAGGGCGCGATAGCGGTCGATCAGGGTGTGCAGCGAGTTGGCATACAGCGCCAATTGCTGATTGGCCCGAGCCGCGTCTTCTTCAAGCGCCTGACGCTCGGCGTGGCGGATCGCGAGCGTCGCGGCGAGCGCGGCACCGGCGATGATCAGCAGGGTGTACAGCATCAGACGCAATGGGCGGGAAGTCGTGAGCATAGGGGTATCAGGCGCTGGACGGGCGAGCACGATAGCACGCACATGTACTGCTTGAGGTGCCGGGCGTGGCGACACGCGATCATGCAGCCCTGATCAGGTTCTGAGTCCGTCTCAGTTGCGCGATAGTGTGTCCCGTGGCGTCCGCCAGACTGGCCATCGAGTCTCCGGGAGCGCTGCCGAACACCTTATTCAGCGGTCGGTAAGTATGGATCGACTCGCGATTGGCGTTTGCGAAATGGTTCTGAAGCTCGCCGAGCGAGGCATTCAACACATTGACCATTCCGTCGATGTTAGCGTCCGCGTTGGCTTTTTTCTCCGGACTCAGTGGCTCTCCCGCCCCGGCGACTTCATGGAGTATCTCGAAAGTGCCCGCGATCGTGCTTAGAGCGGCACTGATCTCACTGGCAAAAGGTGTTTTGGTAATTTTCATGACAACGCTGGCAACGACAGGCCCCACTTCCTTGCCGCCCCGGAGCCAGCCTTTTCTGTTCATGGCAATCATGCCCTGGACGATGGCTCGGAACTTGTTCAGGACGTAAGAACCGTAGTTCATGGTCTTGTACTCGCCTTTTTTCACGATCCGGACCGAGCTCAGCTTGCTCGACTTGAATTTGACCGAGGCGCTCAGGCCCATCCTTTCCGAGACAAAGTCCAATCCCATGCTTACCGATTTTTTGACGACGAATCCCAGGAAAATGCCCAGCGCTACGCCGACCGGTCCGGCGACACTGCCCAGTACCGCGCCGACAGCACCCAGGCCGATACCCGCCCCATAGCTGAGTGTCTGATTACCGAGATGCGTGGCTGTACGAATGGCGGCAGACTTGCCATGCGCTTGCGCAGACTGGTGGTTGAGAATCTGTTGTTCGGCTTCCTGAGCCCTGCGTGTCGTGAGCTCGAGGATCTTTTTATGTCGGTCGACCGCCCGTGACAACGTCATATTGGCTTGATATTGGGCCTGTTTCGCCGCACTCGCAGCCTTTCTGGTATCGCGTTGTTCAGACGTTTCGATAGCCGGGAAGCTGAGCCAGGTCTGTCCGTCGGCATCGACACGGGCTATGGGGTTGTTACCTACGAACGCATACATATTCAATCCATCCACCGCATAGGCCGGATCGGCGCTGATCCAGCGTCCCAGCCACGGTGCGTAGTAGCGGGCGCCGTAGTAGTACAGGCTGGTGGCATCCATTTCCTTGCCTGAATAACGTACGGTTTTGTAACCGACCTCGATGGCGGAACGCTTGGTATAGAACGCTGTTACTCCGAACGGCCGATAGCCTTCCTCGCTGATCAACTGCGCCTGAGCATCCAGCTCCTTGACCGCCGACCCCAAGTGATCGGCCAAGGTGAATCGCAGCTGATCAGCGCCGATGTTCGCCGGATCTTTCTCCCAGTGCAGGCAGCGTGCGCCGCCTGGGCCGATGTCGAGGATGATGACGTGCAGTTCTTCGCCATTGTCTTTGGTGCGGATTTCCAGTTCCGGCAGATAGCGCACTTCGTGGAAGTGGCTGACTTTTGTAGTGTGGGTCTCGTGGCGTTTGTAGATCCGTTTGCCCAGGCTGTAACCGTAATTTTCTTCGTCGTTGGCGCTGCTGCCGTTGCGGTCGACCAGGGTGACTTTTTCCAGTTCACCGTGAAGGTTCCACTGCATGGGCTGGCCGGGTTGCAGGGCCAGCAGATTGCCGGCCGGGTCGAACAGCTTGGCGAATTCAGGTGGTGGATCACCGGGTTTCCAGCGCACGCCATGGTTGCTGGCGGGATCGATGCTCGTCTCGAAGGTATGGTTGGCACCGTCGCGCACATGGGTGGTCTTGACGAGATTGTCGCCAGGACCGTAATCGTAGGTTTCGATGAAATTGCGCCGGTCGTTGGGATCAGTCGGTTGTGGCCGGCCGGGGTTGTCCTTCGGTGGAGCATCGCTGTAACCGGTGGCGCGGATCAGTCGGTACAGCGAGTCGTAGCTGAATTCACGATGGCCATCGACCAACTGGTTGCGAAAAAACGTCGGGATGTAGGCGTGATCGAGAATGCGGGTGATGTTGCCCACCGCGTCGTATTCGTACTCGTAATCCTGAAGTTTTTCCCCAGACGACTTTTTCGCGTAATGGCGATGCAGGCGGCCATCGGCGGCGCGGTAGTTCCAGCGGCTGATGACGCTATTGCCGGCGTGTTGCTCGGTGATCTGTCCGTCGGCGTTGTATTGAGCACTGTTCAACACGGTGTGCCAGTTGAGCTGGCCGTTGGTCTGGAGCCGGGTGTGTATGAGCTGCCCGGCAACGTCATAAGTCGGTTGCTGCTTGTGGCCAGCGGCGTCGATCGTCTCCAGTACCGTGTTCAGCGGGCTGAAAGTGCGTCGGCTGACAAAGGCTTTGTCATCGTGAAAGGTGCGGGTTTCTCGCAGTGCCGGGCCGGTCAGTGCGTAGCTGTGAAACTTCAGCGAGCCCGACGCGTCTTCCAGCTCGATCATCTGTCCGCGCAGGTTGTGACCGGCATCCTCGGTGGCATCGGCGTAAGTCATCTTTTCTACGCCGGCCATCGCGTTTACATCGCGCCTCACCGCCCGCAATTGATCATCGTATGTTGTACGCCAGTGATTGCCTCGCGCATCCCAGCGCTGCTGTTCCTCCCCGGCAAGCCCTGGCAAGATCACACCAAGACCGGCATCGACGCTGTCGATCTTGAGAGGCTGATCACTCAAGCCGAATACATTCACGAGGTTGGGCACGGACAGCCGCGGGTCCTGCTGTTCGACCAGTCGCCCGGCGATGTCGTGGCGCAGGCGGGTGACGAGCGCTTCCACGGGGACGTCGGCGACCGTGCGCAGATAGGCGACCTGGCGCACGGGCAGGCCTCGTCCGTCATTCACGGTGAGCGAAGGGGTGTTTCGGTGGATTGAGCTATCTGCCGCCATTGTTCCACCAGTGGACTACTTTGTTGCTTGGAGCGCGATGGGATAAATTTATGCTCGCATACTGGCGGTACCGTTTGACGGTAGTGCGGGTTTCGTGAAGGCTGTTCAGTGCCTTTTCCCGATATTTTTTTATATCGGATCGACTGACCGCTCTGCTATCGGTTGCCCCCACTTTGCTGAGACCGATATCAATCAAGTAATCCAGATCGTTCGCATAAAATTGCCCGACGCCCATTTCGTTAAATATGGCCTCGGCGATGTCTGCCGCTTGAACAATCGATTTTTCGAGGTTGTCGAGTAACGAGTCATAGGCATCCAACTCTATCGCGGTCAATTGCTGTTCGGCCTTGGTTGCGTCCTTGGCTACGCGCATGAGTTCGAAAATTTCTGATACCCCAGGCAATATCGCACCGCCTCCGGAGTCTCGAACGATGCTGAACAAAGTCCTGATATTCTCCGACCGTTCTTCCCACGTTCCCGGATTGACTGTGAATCTATCAAGTGGTCCGGGAGACGTTCCGCTGCTTTGATCCCGGATAGAGCCAGGTTCCAGATTCGCATGCCTTGGCAAAATCGGTGCGTTCATCTTGAGTGGGGCCATTATTTTTTCGTAAGCCCCGACGGCGCTGTCAGCCGTGAAGTTTCCCAATGACAGCCCTTGCAGTTCGCCAGGAATTGTACTTTCTTTGAACGCATGACCGGTTACTGCCCAGGCAGAGAAGAAACCAACGGTAGCCCGGCCAGCGAGAGAAATGAAGTTTTTGAGTACCTTCAATCGAAACTTTGCCGGCGAAGTCAGATCGCCAAACTGTTGGTTTACCTCGTCCAGGTTCTGTTGCGCAGTGGATAAATAAGCTACTTGGTCATTGATCATCTGACGTTGCTCTGAGGGTTTTCTTTGGGTGCCACCGTTATCGAAATAAGTGATCGGATTGTTCCCGACAAACGCATACCGGTTCAGCCCGTCGTTATCTCCCGCAGGATCGCTGCTGATCCAGCGACACAACCACGGCGCGTAATACCGTGCTCCATAGTCGTACAGACCGGCGATATTCATTTCCTTGCCCGAGTAGCGGATGAACTTGTAATCCACCTCAATCTGCGAACGTGCCGCCAGCGTAGCCGTAGCACCGTAGGGGGTGTAGGTCTCCTTGCTGATCATCTGCGCTGAATCATCCAGCTCCATCACAGACGAGCTCAATGGGTCTGTCAGGGAGTAGCGCAGCTGATTGTTGGTGATGCCCACCGGCTGTTTGTCCACCCAGTGCAGACACGTAACGTGTCCGACGCCGGTCGCAACGGTGATGAGATGCAGGAGTTCGCCGTTTTCCTTGCTGCGGACCTGCAGGTTCTGCAAGTAGCGAACGTCCACGAAGTGGCTGACTGTGCCGCTGTAGGTTTCCAGCCGTTTGTGCACGCACACGCCCTGGCTGTATCGATATTGCTCGGTGTCTGGCGGTCCGCTGGCGTGTTCGACCAGGGTTACCGATTGCACCTGATTGCGGCTGTTCCACTGGATTGGCTGGCCCCGCTGCAGGGCTTTCAGGTTGCCGGCGGAATCGAACTCGACGTCGAAGTCCGGAATCGGATCGCCTTCTTTCCATCGCACCGCGCGATTGCTGCCAGGGTCGACGAACATCTGGCGATGGTAGGTGTTGCCGTCGCGGACATGGGTCACGCAGGTCAGGTTTCCGCCTTTGTCCACGTCATAGGTCTGGACATAATTGCGCCGGTCATTGGGATCTGTTGGCTGCGGCAGGCCCGGATTGTCCCTGGGCGGCGCATCGTCATGGCCGGTGGCACGGATCAGACGTGACAGGGAGTCATAATCGAACTCGCTAACGCCGTCGACCCGCTGGTTGCGGAAGTAGGTCGGTGTGTAGGTGTGGTCACGAATGACGGTGATGTTGCCAATCCGGTCGTGACGGTACTCGTCATCCTTGAGAGTCTGCCCCGAAGCTTTTTGCGCGTAGTGCCGACATAGCCGTCCGTTGGCATCGTTGTAAATCCAGTGGCTGGTGACGCCGTTTGCGCTTTGTTGCTCGATGACCTTGCCTTCGGCGTTGTATTGCATGTCATTCAATATGGGCTGCCAGGCTTGCCCGCTGATTTGCAGTTGCACTTTGGTGAGCTGTCCGGCCGCATCGTATGTCGATTGTTGCCGGTGACCACCTGCATCGATGCTCTCGAGCAATGCACCGAGCGGGCTGAACAGCAGCCCGCTGGTGAACGTCCGGGCATCCTCGAAGGTGCGGGTTTCGCTCAATAGCTGGCCGGTCAGTGCGTAGCTTCTGAATTCGACCGTGCCGGCCGGATCTTTCTGCTCGATCAAGTTTCCGCGCAGGTTGTATCGGGGATCGGCAGTCGCGGCGGCATAGCTGTTTTTTTCGATATCCGCTGCGCCATTCTCTTCAAGACTGACCAGACGCAGCTGTGGATCATGACTCATGCGTCGATGATTGCCACGGGCGTCCCAGGTCTGCCGGGGTTCCCCGGCCAGTCCCGGCAGCGTGATGTTCACACCGGCATCGACGTTGATCGTGTTCAACGCCTGCCCGTTCAGTGCAAACACGGTCCGGGTATTGGGCGTGGGCAGGCGCGGGTCGCGTTGCGCCACCGCGCGGCCGGCCACGTCATGCTGTTGGCGGGTGACAAGCGCCTGAACGGGGCCGTCCGCGACCTTGCGCAGGTATTCGACCTGTCTGATGACCTCGCCGCGCGGGCCGATGACAGCCACCGACGGTGTGTTCCGGTGCACGCTGGCGTTCATGGCTTGACCTTCTTCGCCGGTTTGGCAGGCTTCGCAGGCTTCGCAGGCTTCGCAGGCTTCGCAGGCTTCGCAGGCTTCGCAGGCTTGGCCGGTGGCGGTTCTTCCGTGTCGTTGAAGTCATAGCTGAGCGTGAACCACGGGTGCAGGATGTCGAACGCCAGATGGCCCAGCGCATTGATCGTCTGGATCGGCCGGCCCAAGGCGTCGTAGAACATCCGGTCGTGGTAACCGTGCTCGCGCATTGAGCTGTCATTGATGTAGCTATGGGTATCGAGGAAATAGGCGCGATAGACGCGGATGGTTTCGCCTTTGTGGTTGTATTCCACCCGCCCGCTGACTCGCCAGCGCGGATCGGCCGGTGCCGTGCGCGGCTGGCCACGGTCCAGCGCAAGGCTCTTTCCGGGCGTGGCCACAAACGCATCGCCCGGCGGGACGAGTTGTTTGCTTTGCAGCGGGCGGCCGAAGCCGTCGATGTAAGCGATGACCATCTGAATCAATTGCAGCAGATCGGTGTGGTAACGGTCGGCAACCAGGCTGAGGCTGTGTACCGGCTGCCGTGGGCCCGTGCGGATGATTCCGAGCAGGGTCTGTTCGCTGGCCGTGCGTTGTTTTCGCTGGTTCAGCCAGCGCAGGGCCGAGGCGCGGATATGTCCATCGGGCAGAATCAGCCCCTTGGCGATCCATTCCTTTCTTTTGCGCGGCAGCGTTCCGGGCGGCAGCACTGGCATCCAGCTGAACAGGTCGGTGCGCACCACGCTAGCAGCGCACTTCAGCACTTCCTCAGGGTTGGCAAGCGCATATTCGACACTCAGATTCTTCTGTTCGGGGTACTCGGCCAGTGGCTTGAAGCCGGCCGGTTTGCCGTCTTCGGTGCCATGAAAACTGTGCACCATGGGCTGGCCACCCGGCTCATAAAGCACTTCCTGGATGTTGCCGTTGGCGTCCGTGATGCTCAGGGGCAGGAGCGTGTGAGGGTCATGAACGATCGTCGTCGTGCAGCCATCCGGGAGGGTAATGGCAATGGTGAAGAGGTGATTGTCGTCCCAGGTGATGTGCGTCTCGCCATGGCTGGCGGTTTGTTGCACAGCGGTGATGTGGTAGAAACCCGTGGCATCGGTGTAAGTGAAGAATCCGCTTTCGGCCGACCACAGGTTTTTCAGTTTGTCCTCTTCCGAATCTTCTGGGAAAAACAGATTCATCGGCTCATAGCCGATCTTGCGCAGCTCATCCCGAATGACAATCGGGGTATCGGCGTAGGCCTCCAGCGCCTTCTTGTCGAACACGGCCTGTTTCGTCGGTCCTGCCAACGGTGGGTAAAGCATCTCGCCGGCGGCCTTCAGATAGGAATGTTGCGACAGCGAGGTCAGTTCGCGTTCGGCTTTCCACTTGGCGCTGTCTTTATGCCGATCGAAATTTTCGAAACTGATGTCCGCTGCGCGCAAACCGTCCGGCAGATCGCCTTTGGGCAGCTTCATCGCATTACCGCGCTGGCGGCTGGGCAAGCCGAGCAGCCAGTGGCCGTCAGTGATCAGGTTGATGTATTCGGCAAGTGTCTCTGTCAGATAAAAAAATTCCTGTTGCTCATCATGGCTGTCCATCCAGGCGAGCTGTTGATCCTCCTGCTCGAAGGGCGGAGGGTCATTTTTCGTGCGGCGGCGTGCACAGGCCACTGTGAAACCGTGAGTCAGTCGACCGTACTTGTCCCATGCCATGTTGACCACGTGCTGGCAGGTCGGGTCGTTCATGACGCGTTCGTATTGATGGCTGCGGGTTTCCTGCTCGAGCACCTGCAGGCAGGCCGGTTTGCCCACGATTTGCCGAACCCGGTAGCGACACTCGGTCAGGGAAAACAATCGGACGGGCGGGGAGTCATCAGCCTGGGACACTTCGCTGCGCAGCAGTTGTCCGCTGAGGGCACGAGCGATTTCATTTTCTTCGACGGGGTAGGGCTTGCGAATTACGTCAGTGCCTTTTACCGCGTTTAAACGCGAATACACGGTGGCACCCAAGGGGGTGGCCTCTGTATCCAGCTCACAGATGTTCCTGAGTATCGGGTTGATGCATTGGCCGGTATGAAACCAGTGCGTCACGCGCGTCGGCGCCGTATGGCCACTTTCGGCCTTGCCCGGTTCGAGTTCGCTGTCGATCTGACAGACCCGGCCGAAGCCGCGAAACTCGCGTTCGATACCGTCGTAGTAACCCTCGAAGTATTCAAAAAACTGGCTCAGTAGATTGCCGGTGATTTCATCCAGTTGTTGCAGGCACTGGAGCACCATCTGCGGAAACGGCAGCCGACACACCGGTTTTCTGCATGCCTCCAGCTCCGACTGTTTTTCATCCAGCCAGAATTGCGCACTGCTGCGGTGTTTGAGCGTGGCGCTGTAGCCCATGTTGTTGTTGCAGCCGGTAAGCAGGTACGGCCGTTCGCTGGTGAAGTGATACACAAAGTGCTGCGGTTTCATGTGCGGCACGGTCAACAGCAGGCTGGCGCAGCCAATGCCTTGCAGGTCGGCGAAAGTCACCTGGCAGTGGTTGTCGTAGCGCACGCCTCGGGGCCATGGAACGCACACTGACGTCGAAGCCAGACCATTGCCGCCATGGTTGAACCAGATTTCGAAGTGGTCCGAGCACAGGTAAATGAGGGCCGGGGCACCGGAACCGTCCAGATCGGCGATGCGAACCCGGTCAGCATTGAACTCGCCATAGTCGAACTTCAGGTCGCTCAGCTTGAACCCCTCTGCAAACCGACCATGACCCAGGCTGATCCAGCAACGGATTTCATCATGGCGGATCCGGCACAGCTCCATGCCGCTGGCGCCCATCCCGCTGAACGACACCAATTCGTTACGGGCGTCGCTGAACAGCGGCAATCTGTCCGGGGTATGGGGAATATTCTGGCCGCATGCAAAGCCTTTTTCCCGCAGGTTGGCATAAACCCGTACGCTGTTCGGGCCGATCAGTGCGAGGTCGTCCAGACCGGCGCCGCTCAAGTCGCCCATCTGTGCCAGTTGATGGAAAAACTCCACGGGGAACTGGCTGAACGGTTTGAACAACGACCAGGTGCCGTCCGGACCAAGCGTGTAATACCCGCTGCCGCCGGGCTGGGCGACGACCCAGTCCAGACGGCCATCACCCGTGAGGTCGGTGAGGATCTGCACCAGCGGTTTGTTGCTGTCGGCGTTCGGAATCAGCGGCAGCAGGGTCCAGGGGCCGTAGACGATTTCGTCCGTGCCGGGAGTGCCACGCAGGGGTTCGCGGTAGTACCAGGCGTTGTCGTATTGGCAGAGAAAACCGGGCAGGCCTTCGCCGTAAAGATCGACGCAATGGTAAGGCTGACCGTCATTGAGGCCTGGCATGTGGTCGAGTGCCAGAAAGGCCTGGGGGAACGTGTTGAGTTCGAATGGCTTGTAGCAGTACTCGATTGGAGGGGAGTGTTTGACGCGGCCCTCAGCGTCGTAACTCATGTAATGTGCCGCTGTCAGGTGGTTGTATAGATGCGATGTCGGTTTATGTTCCAGCAATAGACGATTGACCAGCACCCGCTTGGAGCCAATGTTGTTGAACAACAGAGTTTGCTTGCACAGGCGCCGGGTGCCGACTGGAAAACCGTAGCGATGCATGCGAAACGGATCACTGCGCAGCGACCATTTTTTTCCGTCTGGTTCGTCAAACGGTGGTACGTCATCCAGTCCGACGGGACGTTCGCCATAGTCAATGATCAGGTGGAAAAACCAATCCAGAATCTCTGGTTTTTCATGTTTGAGGCACAACAGTTCGTCACTGGCGGTCTTGTTGCCATAACAGACCTGACACAGGTAACGCTGGGCCGAATAGTCGAATCGCGGATCAGGGTCTGTATCGTCAGTCTTGTACTTGTAAAAGATGTGCTCACCCAGGGCATTCATGATTTCCACCAGTAACCACACGGCAATGTGGGTCGGGGCGTCAGGATCGTGAATGCACGAATCCAGAGTGTTGCCGTAGCAGTGCTGTGAGCCGTCGGCGTGCAGGACTATCCAGAAGGCGTGGCCGTCGTCACCGGTCCAGAGCTCGTAGCGGGCGAAGGTACTTTCCAGACGAGGGATATAGCGCACCACCGAAAACTTTCTGGCCTGCCGGCCTTTGCCGCGTGTACGGCGGGTCGACTTGATCTTGCCGCGCGTCGTCCGTTCGGGCTGCAGGTCGGTGCCGTCAGCATGCATGACGTCGCCGTCCGTATATTCAGGTACGCCCTTGCTGGTCTTGTGCGAGATGACTGCATTCGGCAGATCCCAGCCAAGTCCGTACGTGCTGTTGCCCCCATTGCCGTCATAAACCAGTTGCAACTCGGGAACCAGCGTGCGGCCGGGGGCAGACAGTGATGGCAGCGGCAAGGTGTGAGAGCGCTGCCCGGTCTCACCCATCTCACTCCAACTGCGCCCATTCGTTGCAATGGACGCTGTCTTGGCGATGGACGGAGGAGTGACGAGCGCATCTGCATCAAGGGCCATGGCACCGCAACCTGTAAACGTCGAGGTTCCACGCTAACAGAGGGCATAGGGCGTGACACCTGTCAGATCTGACAGGTGCCGACTGACGGCAGGCGAAAAAAAACCGGGCGGTCATCGCTGACCGCCCGGTTTTTTACAAGCAGATGAAGCGCTTACTGCACTTCCACCGCCAGGCTTTCGCTGATCTTCTGTTGCCAGATCGCAGGACCGGTGATGTGTACCGATTCACCTTTGCTGTCCACCGCTACGGTGACCGGCATGTCCTTGACCTCGAACTCGTAGATCGCTTCCATGCCCAGCTCGGCGAACGCCAGAACCTTGGACTTCTTGATCGCCTGCGCCACCAGGTAAGCGGCACCGCCGACGGCCATCAGGTACACAGCCTTGTTGTCCTTGATCGCGTCGATCGCGGTAGGGCCGCGCTCGGACTTGCCGATCATGCCCAACAGGCCGGTCTGCTCGAGGATCTGACGGGTGAACTTGTCCATCCGCGTGGCGGTGGTCGGGCCCGCCGGGCCAACCACTTCGTCACCGACCGGATCAACCGGGCCGACGTAGTAGATGAAGCGACCTTTCAGATCAACCGGCAGGGTTTCGCCCTTGTTCAGCATCTCGACCATGCGCTTGTGCGCGGCGTCGCGACCGGTGAGCATCTTGCCGTTGAGCAGGACGGTTTCGCCCGGCTTCCAGCTCTGCACGTCTTCCGGGGTCAGAGTGTCGAGGTTGACGCGACGGGCCGACGGGCCGGCTTCCCAGACGATTTCCGGGTAGGCGTCCAGCGGTGGCGCTTCCAGCGAGGCCGGGCCGGAACCGTCGAGCACGAAGTGCGCGTGACGGGTGGCGGCGCAGTTCGGGATCATGCACACCGGCAAGGAGGCGGCGTGGGTCGGGTAATCCATGATCTTCACGTCGAGCACGGTGGTCAGGCCACCGAGACCCTGGGCGCCGATGCCCAGCTGGTTGACCTTCTCGAACAGCTCCAGACGCATTTCTTCGATGCGGTTCTGCGGGCCACGGGCTTTCAGCTCGTGAATGTCGATGGATTCCATCAACACTTCTTTCGCCATGACGGCGGCTTTCTCGGCGGTGCCGCCGATGCCGATGCCCAGCATGCCCGGCGGGCACCAGCCGGCGCCCATGGTCGGAACGGTCTTGAGTACCCAGTCGACGATCGAGTCGGACGGGTTGAGCATGGCCATTTTCGACTTGTTCTCGGAACCGCCGCCCTTGGCCGCCACGTCCACTTCCACGGTGTTACCCGGAACGATGGAGTAGTGGATGACCGCCGGGGTGTTGTCCTTGGTGTTCTTACGCGCACCGGCCGGGTCGGCCAGGATCGAAGCACGCAGGACGTTTTCCGGCAGGTTGTAGGCGCGGCGCACGCCTTCGTTGATCATGTCGTCCAGGCTCATGGTCGCGCCATCCCAACGCACGTCCATGCCCACCCGCACGAACACGGTCACGATGCCGGTGTCCTGGCAGATCGGCCGGTGGCCGGTGGCGCACATGCGCGAGTTGATCAGGATCTGCGCCATCGAGTCACGGGCCGCTGGCGATTCTTCGCGCAGGTAGGCTTCGTGCATCGCCTGGATGAAGTCCACGGGGTGGTAATAGGAAATGAACTGCAGGGCGTCGGCAACGCTCTGAATCAGGTCGTCTTGCTTGATCACGGTCATGAGTCGCGCTCCTCTAAAAGACGGGAACATTCTTTAAGGGCAGCTGAAAGTCGCGAGCTTCGAGCGGCAAGCTGAAGCAGTGTGTACTGCTTTGAACTTGCCGCTCGAAGCTCGGAGCTCGAAGCTGCCCTTCAGGGTCGGCACGCCGGGGCTGCTGGCGCGACGCTAAAAAGGCGCGGCAGTATACCGCGCCTCGGTGGCGGGCACATCTGCCGGGAGTTATTCGTTGGTCGCATGGCTGCAGGTTTTTGACGCCAAATACCCGGCCCGAAAATCAATGGTCATTTATCGACTACGCCACTAAAGTGGCAGCCGGTCTGTGGAGTAGGACACTCGGTCAGCCTCTTATCGCACGGTGAGTCAACGATTGACCCATAACGCCATTCAACGTCTTTTGCTCAAACGCTTCGCCCTCGCTGCAGCCACCTATGGATTGGCTTTGCTGCTGCTGTGGCTGGCGTATTTCACCGGTCACTACAACGATTCGCTGGCCGGCGTCGCCGTCGGCAGTGCGCTGGTGGTGATCAGCCAGGCGATCCTGTTCGCCCTGTTCTTTTCCGGCTGCAACCTGCGCTTCTCCGACCCGAGCCTGACCGAAGCACAAGTGCTGCTGGGCCTTGGCTGGCAGACGTGGCTGATCGCGCATCTGGAGGAGGCCCGGGGCGAGTTTCTGGTGTTCTATGTGCTGGTCCTGCTGTTCGGCCTGTTCCATCTGTCACAGCGGGCGTTCGTGCGCTGCGCCATGCTGGTGTTCTTCAGCTTCTGCGCCATCACACTGTGGGACGGTTACCACTTGCGGCTGCACGATCCGGCGCTGTCCGCGTTGCAGGCCTGCATCCTGCTGATTGTGCTGGCGTGGCTGGTGATTTACGCACGCTTCGTCCAGACCTCGCGCCAACGCATGCGCCAGCGGCGGTTCGCCTTGCAGGCGCATCAGGACACCCTGCGCGGGATGATGCGCCAGCTCGAAGACCTGGTGGCCACCGACGAACTGACCGGGCTGTTCAATCGCCGGCATTTCCTGCGCCTGGCCACCCGCGAGCTGAATGCGATGGAGGCCGACGTGGTGCACGGACTGGCGCTGATCGACCTCGACCACTTCAAACGCATCAATGACATTCACGGCCACGCCGCTGGCGATCAGGTGTTGCAATCCTTCGCCGGCGTCGCCGGGGCCTGTCTGCGCGACGGCGACGTGCTGGCGCGTTATGGTGGTGAAGAGTTCGTGGTGCTGCTGCCCGATTGCAACGCTGAAAGCCTGACCGCCTGTTGCGAGCGCCTGCGCATCGCCTTCACCGACGTTGAACTGGTGGGGCTGAATGTGAAAAACCTGAGCCTGTCTGCCGGCATGACCCTGCTGGAACTGGGCGATGATCTGGACGAGGCCTTGCAGCGTGCCGATCAGGCGCTGTACCGGGCCAAGCGCGACGGCCGCAATCGCTGCGCGGCGGCGTGGGAGAACGTCGATGCCTGAACTGCGGGTCGGTGATCGACAGTGGTCGGTGGCGGCGGGCAGCAACCTGCTTGATGCCCTCAATCAGAACGGCGTGGCGGTGCCTTATAGCTGTCGCGCCGGCAGTTGCCATGCGTGTCTGGTGCAATGCGTGCAAGGCTTGCCTGCTGACAGTCGCCCCGATGCCCTGAGCGCCGAACAGCGTGATCAGGGCTGGCGGTTGGCCTGTCAGTGCCAGGTGATTGAGGATTTGCAGGTGCATACTTTCGATCCCGTCACCGATGGTCGCCCGGCCACGGTCGAAGCGCTGGACTGGCTCGGCGACAGTGTGTTGCGTCTGCGCCTGACACCCCAGCGGCCGTTGCGCTACAGCGCCGGTCAGCATCTGGTGCTGTGGGCCGGCCACGTTGCGCGGCCGTATTCGCTGGCGAGCCTGCCGGAAGAAGACCGTTTTCTTGAATTCCATCTCGATTGCCGCCAGCCCGGCGAATTCAGCGATGCCGCGCGACGCTTGCAGATCGGCGACCCGATCCGTCTCGGTGAACTGCGTGGCGGCGCCTTGCATTACGACCCGGACTGGCACGACCGGCCGCTGTGGCTGCTGGCTGCCGGCACCGGGCTCGGCCCGTTGTTCGGCGTGTTGCGCGAAGCCTTGCGGCACGATCATCGGGGCGCCATTCGCGTCATTCACCTGGCCCATGATGCCGAAGGGCATTACCTGGCCAAACCCCTTGAGGCACTGGCCGCACAGCGGGACAACCTCAGCGTCGAAGGGTGGACGGCGGCCGAGTTGCCGGCCGCTTTGGCGCAACTGCGCCTTGTCTCCCGGCAAACCCTGGCCTTAGTCTGCGGCTCGACGGCCAGCGTCGACGCGTTTGCCAAGCGTCTGTTCCTGGCCGGACTGCCGCGCAATCAACTGCTGGCCGATGTCTTCCTGAGCCGTGGTTGAACGCTGATTCTTCAGACGCGAGACACACCATGACCGACGCCATCCTGCTGCACCGCGAACGCGGTTTGCTGACCCTGCGCCTCAACCGCCCGGACAAGAAAAACGCCCTGACCCGCGCCATGTACAGCCAGTTGGCCGACGCGCTGAAACAGGCTGACAGCGACCCCGAAATCAACGCCGTGCTGATTACCGGCAGCGCCGAGTGTTTCACCGCCGGCAATGACATCGCCGACTTCATCCAGCAACCGCCGAGCGACCTCGACAGCCCGGTGTTTCACTTCATGCTCAATTTGCTGGAGTGCCGCAAACCGGTAGTCGCCGCCGTGGCCGGGGCGGCGGTGGGGATTGGCACGACGCTGTTGCTGCATTGCGATCTGGTGTACGTGGCGCGGGATGCGCGGCTGCGTATGCCGTTCGTCAATCTCGGTTTGTGCCCGGAGTTCGGTTCCAGCCTGATCCTGCCGCGTTTGCTCGGGCAGGCCAAAGCGTCGGAGTTGCTGCTGCTCGGTGAGGGCTTTACCGGTGAGCAGGCGGCGCAATGGGGGATCGCAACCGAGGCGCTGGGCAGTGGCGAAGCCGCGTTGGCCAAGGCGCGGGAGATGGCGTTGCGGTTTGACGAGTTGCCGGCTGAAGCGGTGCGCATCAGCAAACAGTTGATGCGGGCGCCGGATCACGAGTTGATTCGCAAGGTGATCGAGGAGGAGGGCGCACTGTTCACCCAGCGGCTGCGCTCGCCGGAGGCGTTGGCGGCGTTGACCGGGTTCATCAAACGCCATTGAGATATCCGCCGACCGCTCCGCGCATCGATCGCCCCCGCACTCCGCGCATCGACCGCGGCCACACTGCGCGCACGGACCGCCGCCGTACTCCGCGCACCGATCGTTCCCACGCTCCGCGTGGGAATGCAGCCCGGGACGCTCCGCGTCCCATGCCGAAGCGGACGCGGAGCGTCCATTGAGGCATTCCCACGCAGAGCGTGGGAACGATCAACAACGATCAGTCTGAAATGAAAAAGCCCCGCCATTCACATGGCGGGGCTTTTCGATTTCAGCAACCGGTCACTCAGACCTGCGGGTCGCCCACGTGCAGGATTTTCATGCCGTTGGTGCCGCCGGTAGTGTGGTAGCTGTCGCCCTTGGTCAGGATGACCCAGTCGCCTTTCTCCACTACGCCGCGCTTGACCAGTTCGTCGATGGCCTTCTGGCTGACTTCGTGCGGTTCCAGCGAAGCCGGGTCGAACGGTACGGTGTACACGCCACGGAACATTGCTGCGCGAGCCTGGGCTTCACGGTGCGGGGTGAAGCAGTAGATCGGCACCGAGGAGCGGATACGCGACATGATCAGCGGGGTGTAGCCGCTTTCGGTCAGCGCGATGATCGCCTTGACGCCCGGGAAGTGGTTGGCGGTGTACATGGTCGCCAGCGCGATGCTCTCGTCGCAGCGCTCGAATTCCTTGCCGATGCGGTGGCTGGAAGTTTTGCTGGTCGGGTGCTTTTCAGCGCCGACGCAGATGCGCGCCATCGCCTGCACGGCTTCCAGCGGATAAGCGCCGGCAGCGGATTCGGCAGACAGCATCACGGCATCGGTGTAGTCGAGCACGGCGTTTGCTACGTCGGACACTTCGGCGCGGGTCGGCATCGGGTTCTGGATCATCGACTCCATCATCTGGGTCGCAACGATCACCGCCTTGTTGTGGCGGCGTGCGTGCAGAATGATTTTCTTCTGGATGCCCACCAGCTCGGCGTCACCGATTTCCACACCCAGGTCACCACGGGCAACCATTACCGCGTCGGAAGCCTTGATCAGACCGTCGAGGGTTTCGTCGTCGGCCACGGCTTCGGCGCGTTCGATCTTCGCCACCAGCCAGGCGGTGCCGCCGGCTTCGTCGCGCAGTTGACGGGCGTAGTTCATGTCGGCAGCGTCACGCGGGAAGGACACGGCGAGGTAGTCGACTTCCATTTCAGCGGCGAGCTTGATGTCGGCCTTGTCTTTTTCAGTCAGGGCCGGCGCGGTCAGGCCGCCACCGCGACGGTTGATGCCTTTGTGGTCGGACAGCGGACCGCCGATGGTCACCACGCAGTTCAACTCGGTGGCGGTGGCGGTTTCAACGCGCATGACCACGCGACCGTCGTCGAGCAGCAGCTCGTCGCCCACGCCGCAGTCCTTGACCAGGTCCGGGTAGTCGATGCCGACCACCTGCTGGTTGCCTTCGGTCAGCGGATGGCTGGTGGAGAAGGTGAACTTGTCCCCGATCTTCAGCTCGATGCGCTTGTTGGCGAATTTGGCGATACGGATTTTCGGGCCTTGCAGGTCACCCAGCAGGGCGACGAAGCGGCCGTGCTTGGCAGCGAGGTCACGCACCAGCTTCGCGCGAGCCTTGTGCTCGTCGGGGGTGCCGTGGGAGAAGTTCAGACGGGCGACGTCCAGGCCAGCCAGAATCAGCTGTTCGAGAACTTCCGGCGAGTTACTGGCCGGGCCAAGGGTAGCGACGATTTTGGTACGACGGACGGACATGCAAAGACTCCTCAGGTTCAAGCGCCAGCGAAGGCTACTATGCTCGAAGGGTGTAGTCATTGTTCGTTTGCACTACTTATTGGTTTCTTTATTGAAACGAACATTTTTGAACATTCGGCCGGCGTAGGCCTACCGCTCGTCGAGACTGTTATTTCTAACAGGTGGCGTGCATTTTTCGGATCGATATAAGAAGACCGAACTCGTCAATGGTTGACGAGCCCATGAGGTGATGGATATGAGCGCAGCCAACAGTTCACCGGTAACACCGGTGGTAGATGTTCCGCAAGATGGCAGCAAAACGGGGCTCTTCGTTAGATTCGAAGGCACGGGAACTCCTGGAAACTCTGTGCGTGTTTACAGCACGAAGGATTCCTTGAATCCATTATTTTCACAGGTAGTCAGCCCGTTGGGTTCGTGGCTGAACCATCAGGACTTTTCCTCATTGAGTTTTTATGCGGTCGAAGTGTCAGCTGACGGAAAGGATATTTCGCCTCCCTCACCCATCGTGAACATCTCGCTGACGTAAATCTCGTTGAGCACCCAACATGGCGCCGAGCCTCAGCCCTCGGCGACCATTACACTGCAATGGTGATTGAAGATTTTGTGCACGGGGTCGATACAGAGCACAAGACAGGAGAACCCCCATGCGATTCGTGCCCATTGCCGCCCTTGCCCTCAGCGTCCTCGCCGCTTCGGGCTGCACCCGTTGGTCGATGAACCATCATTTGAACAACGCCTACAGCGCCTATGACCGTGGCAATTGCGAGCAGGTGATGCTTGAACTGTCCAAGGTCGAACGCGCCAGCCGCGCCCGCCCTTATGTGTGGCCGGAAGTGTCGATGATGCGCGGCCAGTGCCTTGAACGGCAGAAAATGTTCGTCGATGCGGCGCAGACCTATCAGTTCATCATCGCCTCGTACCCCGACAGCGAATACGCCTACCGCGCCCGCGCACGTCTGGAAACCCTGCAGAGCCTGGGTCACTACCCGACTCGCAGTGCCGCCGCCGTGGTGCGTCCAACCCGGTTCTGATGGCGGTCGTCATACAAAGTCTGGCTGGTTGTACAAGGTGAGCTATAGTCCAAGGACACCGGTTTAGAGCCAGAACTCCAGATCGGCGCAACACCTGCGACTGGCATGTGAAGTACGTGGCAAGCGCCACACCGGGAGCGGGGAGAGCGGGCCTGAAGATCAGGTTCGTTCCGAAGCACAATGCGGCCCGGGCATCGGGCCATGCATGGCGATACGTTCATGTTTACCGACCGTCGAATCGAACGGCACCAGCTGCCGTATTTTCTGCGAGTGTTCAACAGCGTCACCGATAAACCCGTCGGGTTTCTGGGCAACGTCTCTGAAGACGGTTTGATGCTTATCAGCCAGTTGCCGATGATGATCGGTGCGGAATTCAATCTGCGCCTGAAAATTCCCCTGGGGGAGGGCCGCCAGCAGGTCATCGACCTGACGGCGTGCTGTCTGTGGTGCCACGAAGACGCGACCCCTCAGCATTACGACGCCGGCTTCAGCCTGTACCGCACGCCGCCCGAGTATGGGCAACTGGTCGAAGCGTTGAAGCAGTACTTCAGCTTTCAGCCGTTGCCGGCTTCGGCCTGACTCGAAACCTTCAAAAACATCGTCGGAACGCCGCCCGGAGCAAGCCCGCTCCCACAGTTCCTGCGGCAGTCACAATTTTTTGTGAATGACACGAAACCCTGTGGGAGCGGGCTTACCCGCGAAGGCGCCAGTACTGACACCGTCTATTTGACGGCTGGCTAGCCGATAGCAATCGCCCGCTCGTTATCCAGCGTCCTCTCCGCCAGCAGCAATCCCATCTCGCTCAACTGATAGATCGCCATCGCCAGGTGCCGCGGCTTGTCGTCCAGGCTGTCCGCCAGATCCAGCAGCAGGATGCTGACCGAGGAAAAGGTCTCGTAGGTCTGGATGGCAATCGCCTCGGGGTTGATCTCGGGATCGACCTTGAACATCTGCATGCCGCGATCGACGGAGTTGCGTGGTTTTTCAGGTTTGGGATTGAGGTAGAAGTCGAGAGCCTTGTGGGCGGCGTCGTGGAGTTTTTTCGAGTCGTTGGAGGTGTAGGGGGAGACCGGATCGGATTGATCGGTCGGGTCCGTTGGATCGGTGTCCAGCGGTGGATTTGGCGTCGGTTTTTTCATGTATTCGTACTCGTCATTAAGGCCACCATCTGGCTCGCGACTAAACGAGAAAAGGGTGGCGGCTGTAAGCAGGTTAGTCGACCGGGAGTACGTACCGGTGCGCCCAAGGGCGCCCTGCGAACAGCCACCATCGAGTGCGGGGATAGGGAATACCCGACTGGATGACGCTTATGCGCAACGTACTAAAGACCCCGGGCGACTAAACCCGGCCGCTGATTGGCAGCGACGGGAGTCAAGTTACGGGGCAACGCCAAAGCGCACAAGCCGGCGGATTCTGAGGGATTTGTAGGCAATGGCACAAGGTGTCGTAGCCCGCTGTTACGACTTGCAGGACGCTGCCGGACCGGGTTGTGGGAAGAGTTACCGTTTGTCGGGACTGTCAACTCTGACAGGTCTTTTTTTTCTACCCAGGCATTAAAAAGAGCGGAACAGATACCTGCATGGTGCAGATCAAAAGGAGTGTTCAGATGGCTGACGAAACCGACGACTCTGTTACTGGCCATGTTGCCCCGCACATTGTGCCAACACTCGATGGCACGACTCAGACGCTCCCCTTTTCCAGACAAATAACAATTCCGGGTGCGGGCTTCGAGCATCAACGCACCTGGAAGATTCATCTCTATAACGAATTTTCTTTCGTGCGTGAGCTTACGGTTGATAAGTCACCTTATCCCGCCATCAACGTAACGGTTAACGAAACACACGGTCTACGCCAGGGACGCTGTCAGCTTCACGCCCAGTACGAGATTGTTAGTGGTGGAGCTTCGGATTGGGGAACGTCGGGTTTTTTCACGGTAATCCTACCGGTGCAAATTACCGCACCCGCGCAAAATTCCGATGTACAAAGGACCGTAACCATTTCGGGCACGGGGGCTTATCCAGGCGCGACCATAAAGATTCTTGTGAATGGGACCGTACATGGTACCGAGCCCGCGAACTCCCCCAGCTGGAGCGTTCAGGCAAGCAACCTCCCGATAGGCACAGCAATAAAAATCGTGGCCACTCAGACACACAAAGGTGTAACCACGGCGGTTTCGCCCGAGCTGGTGGTGAACGTTTTGGATGACATGAGGGCACCTATCATAGATTCCCCCAAAGATGGTGATGTCATCACCAATCTCAGGCCCACGATTATCGGTACAGGTCAACCCCTCTCAGTCATTACTATCCACAGGCAGGGAGATATGATGATTAGCTATGGAACGGGCGCCGTTCAGATCGGCGGGGGGTGGAGAGTTGAACTGAACAAATCCTTGCCGGAAGGCGATTTCATTATGCAAGCCAGACAAGTGTCGGGGAGGGTTACAAAGCTTTCCTCCCCGGTGCTCATAACCGTAAAGGTTACGCCCGATCGCCCCGTCATCACTCTCCCCGCAGCCGGCACCGAGCACGACTTTACTTTCCCGGTGAGCGGCACAGGTGGGATAATCGGAGCCCTCATGGAGTTACTCCTGGACGGCAACCATTTAATCAGTTTCGGCCAGGCTCCCGTCACCGCTGACAGATGGAGCGTGAACGCGACACTTGACGCCCCCGGCCGGCGCTCTTTGGTCGCCAGGCAGACCTGGAACTCTGTCCCGTCCGAAGTCAGTCAGCCCCGTTCCTTCGACATCCGCCCAGCCTCACTGACCAAAGTCAACGTCACTGTTTCAGATGCAACCACCGTGAAGTTTGACGGTGACGGTTATGAAGGTGCCACGGTCGCGATAACGGTGGTCAGTGGCCCGGGTGGAGCGGCGCCGGGGGAGGCAAAGGTTGTAAGCGGCAAGTGGGAAACCCACGCAACGAACTGGCCCGATGGCCTCTACAAGATGAGTGTGATCCAGAAGGTTTCCAACAATGCGGGGGGCTGGATCGAATCTTTGCCATATCTGTTCGAATTTCCGTTCAAGTTTCCACCTCCGTCCGATGTGGTCTCTACACCGGATTACACTACGACGCTCTCTGGCAAGGGTGTTTCACGCGCGATGGTGTCGCTTTATGACGCTGACGGAACCACAAAAATCGCCCCGGATGCCCCAGTCGACTCCAATAGCCAGTGGTCCAGTAAAGCCTATGTTGAGTGGGGGCCTACGTTTGATCGAATCGTTCGCATCCGACAGTCCGTGAATGCCCAGCAGTCCGACTTCGTGGAACACAAAGTCTGCATTCCTCCGATTGCGCCCGGCATTGACAGGGTTCCACCTGAGGGGCTGTCGCCCACCTTCACCGGCACCTGCGAATTGAACGCCCGGGTCACTCTCGTGTTCAGTGGTAACAGCACCCCGTATCCCGCCACGGTGATCGGCAGAACCTGGAGCTATCAGCGTGCGGCACCTTTTGCCCCGGACATCGATCATACCGTTACGGCAACCCAGTTTGCCGCCCAGCAGACTTCGCCTGCGGCCACCGAAACGTTCCGGCTCTTCAAACCCATGATTCCGCCGGTCATCACTCAACCTGTAAAGGATTCCGAAGTCGGTCGTGACGTGATTTTTCAAGGAAGCGACGGTATGAACGGTGCCACGGTGTATTTGTGGGACTACGTGAGCGGCGATCCTTTGGGCGATAAAAAGCTGACTGCCGACGGGCCATGGGAAATCCTTGTTGAGAAGCTGAAATTTGGCCGTTGGGTGGTTCGGGCAAAACAGGTGATCGATGAGCGGGAGTCGGACGACAGTGAGTCGCATCCCTTTGATGTCGTGTTGCTGGCCCCGGATGTCACATCACCGCAAGAAGGCGGCAAACTGACACGAACTTCGATGATCGAAGGTAAGGGGGAACCGCTGGGGACGGTCGATGTTTTCCTGGAAGGTACTACCGAGCCGATACTCAAGCAGGTGCCAATAGGCCTCGACGGCAAATGGAAAGACGAAGTGACATTGCCCGTGGGAAATACAGTCATTCGGGCCCGGCAGTATTTCGAAACCCAGACCTCCAAAGACAGCGAGTGGGTGAGCTTCCGCGTGGTTCCAGCCCCTCCGGTGTTGGAAACTCCTGTGCCGGGAGCGCATGTGGGCCAAGGCTCGGTCGCGTCAGGTTTCGGCGTGCCGCAGGACACGATCATCGTCTGGATGATCCAAGTCGGGGCGGTGAAGGCAGGAGAAACCACGGTGCAGGCCGATGGTACATGGTCAGTCGCCATGAACGTCACGCAGCCCTCTCGAGAAAACAGGTTGCTGGTGACGGCCACGTGGGAGGGTTTCCAGTCCGACAGTTTCGCTGCGCGGGAAGTGATTCTGGGCACCTACCAACCCGTCATCGAAAAACCCGCCGAGGGGCAATCGGTCAGTGATCCGGTTTGTTTCGCTGGTCGGGGCCGAGCGGGCGTCTTGCAGGTCCGAAGCTGGGTCAACCCTGAGCGAGAGTGGGCGCAGGCCACGGTTTCCGGCGGCAGCTGGCAAGCCGATGCAACGGGACCGTTATCCTCCGGCGGCCAATGGTGCTGGATCCAGCAAACCATCACCGATGATGCTGGCGGCGCGACGATTTCCGACCATGTATTGAGCTCGCGCTTTGAGGTCCAACCGACGCCGCCAGGCAAAAATCCATCTGATTTTCCAGACGAACGGTCGAACTAACTGTCATTTATGACAGTTGGCAGGTGCTGGCGACTGGCGCCTAATCGAATCAACCGAACAGATGACCCGACAACACGTGCGGGTCGTAGGGATGGCTTTTGCCGCAAGGAAATTCACCATGGCCAAGACCCGTAAACGCCCTGCCGAGCAAATGTATGAACAATTGTTCCCTACGCGAGCGCGCCGCAAAAAATATCCTGGCCTGCAAGCCTATCTGAGCCAGGGTGGTTCGATTTTTCCCTTGGTGGAAAAGGGTATTCCGGGTCTGATGAAGGATTACCGGATGAGTTCCGAAGATGCGCAAGCGTTCCTGCGCCAGGCCAGCAGTATGGCCATCTACGTCAGGCGTCGGTTCATCGAAAGTACCTTGACGGGCGGCCAGCAGGAAAAAAACGGAAAAGCGCTGAAAAAAGCCTCATCAAGCGGGCTGCTGTCAATGGTTTCGGGACCCACTTTCGAGGCATTGTTCAACCCAAACTTTGACGGTTCCTGCCCACCGAATGCGCTGGAAAGCAGCTGGTCACCTGTGGCTTATCTGGTCGAGCTGTTGCAGTGGGTCAGCGAGCGTATCGAGAGTGTCGGGGACACCAAGCCTGATTACCTTCTGCACAACCGTCGCACCGACCTGAAACAGATGGATGTTGATTTCAACGCGGTTTATCAGTCGATCTCTGCGGTCGACATCATCAATCATGTGCTGGAAACGTTCATCAAGACACACGGGGCAGTGACCGATCTGGTAGACGCCTTGCTCAATGCGCGCTACCCCAATGAACTGCCTTACTTCCAGCATTGGGTCACCATCGACTCGATCGCCCAACAGCTGGGCATGTCGGTGGGTAATTTCGTGCACATGGTTGACCTGCACTTTCCTTACTTTCTGCAAGCGAGCGGCTGGGACGACGATGCCGGCCGTGCGCTGGCCCATGCATCGCGTCTGGGGCCTTACCAGCGAACATTGTTGACTGAGGCGCGAGCAGACTTTGGTGACCGGGAAGTCTTCTTCAACGCCAATTACGGTTCGGATGATCTCGATAAGTATCAGAATCTGAATCAGTTGAAATTTTTCGGTGAGCGGACTTCACTCGATGTCTCCGGCGTTGAATCCCTTCTATCGTTCCACGCGTTTGCACCGGTGCGTTCCCCGAATGTGATATTCGCGGATGAGCCGTCACCAGGCCCGCAAAGCGCACATTTCGGCTCAGTCTACGTAAACGCCGCAACCGACCCGCCTATCGTTGTTGCAGATGACGCCAGCTTGCTTCAAACACTGACGATTGGTCCGGACACGCAAGCTGATTTCGAACACTACGATCGACTGAACCGCAAGGTACGTCTGGACAAATGGCTGGACCTGCGCAGTTTCGAGGTGGACGCAATGCTGGTGGCCGCCATGCGCGCAGACGTGCGCGGTGGAGCGAAGGCCGGTGATTGGTGGATAACCGATAACGTGGTGCATGCACTGGGGCTGTTCCAGCTGCTGCGTGAAAGGTATGGATGTGAAGCGCTGGACTTTGCCGCCTTCCTGGATGAGATAGCGGTATACGGAATCGGCGAAGAACGCTCGCTGTTCGATCAGGTGTTCAACCGGCAAAGTGACTATTCCCAGCCCTTCATGCTCGATGGCAAGGATTTTCCGGCGATACCCGCAACAGGTAGCAGCGACCCGACGGTCATTCAATTGTGCAGTGGTCTACAGATCGATCTGTTGACCTACGGTTACCTGGCACTTGCGATAGCCGATGCTCAGGGACTTGGTAAGAACCTGAAACGTACGGCAGCGGTCTTTTCAGCCTTTTACCGGTTGGTGAAGCTGGCGCGGTTGCTGGGTGTCACACCGGTCGAAATTGTGCTGATGTTGACCTTGATGGGAGAGGGGAACAGCTGGCTCAACGGTCTGGCGGGTTTGCCAAGAATCAATACCGGACCGGGCGAAACGCCGGATGTCTTGAATCTCATCTATGCGCTGCATTCGTGCGTAGGCTGGTGCAAGGATCGCAACCTGCCGGTACTCGGGATGTTGCAGATGGTGGCAGAACCCCAATCCAGTGGCGCGGCCTCCGAAGCGCAGCTGCAATTCTTTGACAAAGTCGCAAGTCTTCTGCCAGCGACCCTGTTGACCAATGCCGGATTCCTGATGGCCGACGTGCCGCCTGTGCCTGCGGGAAACTGGCTCAATTTCCTGAATTGGCTGGCCGATGCCGATGGCCTGGTGCTTGCTTTCGCCGGGAGCGAGTCGCAATACCTGATCGAGGCTCGCCTGCGACTGGACCGTGCAGTGAAGGATGGTCTCCCGGACATGGCTCCCGAACTGCGGGCCGCCATCGTCGAAAAAATGTTGGGTGTTCTGTTGCAGGCCAGGGAGGCGCAAGTCTCGTTGGCCAAGGAGGCCTTGGCCGTACTGACCAGCCTTGATTCCGAGCGGGTAATAGGGGTTCTCACCTGGGCCGACACCACGGTCTATCGACTGCTGCGCGAGGTCTCCGGGCGAGTCGCGCAGAACCCGCAAAATGTCCGAAGCGAGCGCTTCGTCGAAGTGGATTCGCTGCTGAAGGCTTTGGCCAATGTGCAACGCTTGAGTGCGGTCGTGACAGCGCTGGGGCTGAGTGCCAACGTGCTACAGGAATATCTGGATTATGGTCATCGGGCCTGGCTCGGCCAGTCGAGCAAACACGAATTCTCGATGAGCACGCTCTATTACCTGGTGGTGCTCACCCGTGCGTTCGAGATGAGCGAGCAGCCAGCGCAGGAACTGCTGGATTATCTGCGTGCCGTCGACAATCTGCCAGTCAACATCGCCGGAGATTCGCTGAGGCTTGCCCAGGAAGCCGGCTACATCAAGTTGGCGAGTTTCTTTCGCTGGAGCGTCGAGGAGGTGCGCGAGTGCGTCTTTCACATCGATCCATCCCTCAAGATTCTGAAAACCCTGCGTCAACTGGATTTGTTGATGCGCGTCCGCACGCTGGCGGAGCACAGCGGTATGGATGCCCGGACGATTTTCATGCTTGGCAACTTGCCGGAGGCCATTGACAAGAAGGCCTACGCTGAAGCGGCCGAGCACGCCCTGTTGAGCCAGTCGGAAACGCGAACGCTTGATCTGCAGTTTGCTCTTGATGTGGAGAATCTGGTCGTCAGGACATACGAGGTGGACAACACCGAGGTCGTGGCCAACAAGCCGGGAGCGAAAATCACCTTCACCGTGACACTGAAGGATGCCGAAGGAGCGCCACTGAAGGGCATCAGGGTGTACTGGCAGGCCAGCCTCGGCACCATCGCGACAGAGGTCACCGATGAAAAGGGAGTACTCAAGGCCGAGTTCATTCCAGGCAAGGTGCTGGGTAGCGATACGCCAAGCTTCTGGATGGATCTGTTCAGGCCGGTCAACGTGACCGAAATTCGGGTTGTTCCCGACGCCACGACATTGTTCTTCCCAGGTCCCTTGATGTCCGCAATTCCTCTGGCCAGGGTAGCTGCGGGCGAGGATGTGCAGTTGTACGCCGAGCTGCGGGACGAGTTCAAAAACCTTGGGGCAAACCAGCTCGTAGAGTGGTTCGCCTTACCTGTCGAAGGGGATGAAGGCAAGTCGGCCGTCATTCGGCCATCGGGGCAATCCTTCACCGATCAGCAAGGGCTGACAAAAGTATTTGTTCATGCGCCTGAAGGTGGAACGTTCAGATTTGAGGTCCGCAGCCAAGGCAGTAATAAAAGCGCTTTTTTTGAACCGATCCATTTCCTGCCGCCGGCTGAGTCGGGTCGTTCGCGGGGCGTGAAATTACAATGATCGCTTGAGGAGCAAAGACCATGGCATCGATTGGCAACATTGGCGGGTTGCAGGAAAAGCGTCGTCAGGCGTTGCTCGCGTACGCCATCGGGCAACTCCGCAAAGACAACGTCAAAAAGTACCCTTTTGTGAGAACGCCGGAAGATATCCTGGAACTTCTTCGGCTGGATCCTCTGGATAGTCATCTGGTGCAAAGCTCCAGGGTTGCCGAAGCGGTGAGTTGTGTGCAGCAGTACATTCGCGCGGTGTATCACAAGCTTGAGCCTGGCTTTGAGGACGTCGAATTCGGGAAGACGGATCGGCTAGCGTGGAATTATTCCGGCGACTACTCGACCTGGGCGGCGGTGAAGATGATCCAGACCTATCCGGAAAACGTCGTTCACCCGTCTGTGCGTATTGGCAAGACCAGTCTGTTCAAAACATTTGAAAACGACTTGAACCAGGCACGCCTCACGACTGACAGCGTTCAGACAGCGATGCAGGCGTATCTCGAAGAGTTCGTGAAAGTTTGCGATCTGGAAATGGTCAGTGCCTATATGGACGGAGAGTCTCCGGAAAAGGCGGATTATTATTTCATCAGTCGTACACGCAGTGATCCGCGCCAATACTATTGGCGAAAGGCCGAGGTTGCACTCGGAACCAAAGAAACAGCGTTGAACCCGGCAGCCTGGAGTGAGCAGTTGCCCGTGGAGATTCCTGTTGATGTACGGGTGCTGGATATGCGGCCAGTGGTCTGGAACGGGCGGCTGTGTGTCGTATGGGCCACCTGGCGCGAAAGGGTCGAGCAAAAGGATCAACCTTTTCTACCCGACAAACTGGACGTTTACGTGGCCTTCAAGCGCCAGAACGATCAGTGGTCGCCGCCGACGAAATTGCTCACCCGGGAATTTGCGCAACGAACTTCTCCGGTTGGCGCCCGGCTGATCGCCACTGTCCGGTTTGATTATCAGGATCACAAGAGCAAACTCGGGGTATTGCTGACCACGGGCACCGGCGCCATCCAGGAGAGCATGGTGCATGATGTGTTCTTGCGCTCAGTCCCTCATGACAACGGCGCCTGGCTCGAGCATGTGGCGAGCAAGCGCTTCACTGGCATTGAGATGATTCAACATCCGCTGATGAATCAGCCGGGGGTGGTGGCCAGTGATTCATCGGCAGGCGCTCTGACGGGGTTTCTGGGACTGCACGCCACGGCTCATCGCGTCGGCACGGATGATGTGCTGGTGGTTCAGGGATATTGCTGGTTGACGGGGCTTTCCGGAAGCGACGTTTCCCTGACGCTGACCCTGGTAAACGGGCTTCCCACTGATCCCGCCCCACTGACCGGAAATTATCCGCGGGCAGGTGGCTGGAACACCATTTCGCAGGTTTTTACTCGCACCAAGGGTTCCTGGACACAACCGGTTGTCTTCACATTTGACAGTTCCACCCATGGGATCAAACGCTTCGAGGTCCGGGTCAAGGATCTTACGGATTTCGTCGTTCCGACCCTGCTCAAGAACACCCGGGACGCGGCGCAGTTTCTATCGTTCAACCAAGCGCATCTTGAGCTCAAGTACACCCGGCTCAATGCGCTGTTCGGCCCCGAATTGGTGTCTCTTGCCAGCAATACCGTCGATGACGTGATGGACTGGCACACTCAGTTCCTGAAGGAACCAGGGCCTTCGGGGGCGCCGTTCGAAGAGACAAACGGTGCGTTCGACAGTGCCAATGGCCGACATTTCTGGGAGCTGTTTTTTCATATGCCGCATCTGCTCGCCACGCGTTTGCGCGATGAGGAGCGTTTTCAGGAAGCGCTCGACTGGCTCAAGTACCTGTTCGATCCCCAGGGGCCGGCCGACCAGGAGGTACCGCCCGTGGAAAACCCACGACCGCAGTACTGGCGATGCCGGCCGTTGGACAGCGACGGGAACCCGGGACATGAAGCCTGGAACCCGATGGACCCCGATGCCATTTCCTATGGGAAGCCCAAGCACTACCGGATTCTGGTGTTCTGCGAATATGTTCGGACATTGATTGCAAAAGGGGATTGGTACTATCGCCAACTGACCCGAGACAGCCTGACGGCGGCCAGACTGTGTTACGTCCATGCCCAGTTTCTGATGGGCAAGGCACCGTCGGTTCGCGCAGTGAACCGCTGGCAATCGATCAAGCTCGGCGCCCTTTTGTCCGCCAGCGAGTCGCGACCCAGGCTTGAGGCCTTCGAAAAGACACTGGCGTTCAGCCTTGGGGATTTTCCTCTGGCCACCGATGCCGACGCCCGTTCAGGATTGATCGGCTCGGACATTTTCATAGCCCCTCTCAATGACCAGCTGCTTCGACTTTACGCGTTGCCTGGCGAACGCCTGGATAACTTGCGCAGCAATCGCAGCATCGACGGTACGTCACTGGACATTGATTTGTTCTCTGCGCCCGCAGATCCCCGACAACTGATGCTCGACCTGGCTGCCGGGGGCAGTGGTGCGCCAAGGGCGATGGGTGGTCGATTGAAAGTCAACGCCTTCCGCTGGCGTGTCTTGTTCGACGCCGCAATGCGCGCTGCGCAGATGTTGTCGGATTTTGGTGCGCAGGTCCTGAATCTGATGGAGCGAGCGGACCAGGCTGAGCTGCAGGAAACCCAGCAACAGCAATTGGTGGAGCTGGGCGACTTTGCTCACAAAATGCAGGAGCAGAATCTCGAACAGTTACGTCTGCAGGTCACTGCGCTGGAGCAGAGCAAAGCCGTGGCACAGGAGCGTGCCGCCGCTTATGACCAACTCTATGTCGAACACATTTCGGCGGTCGAATACGAGGTGATGGACAAGATTCAGCTTTCGAAAACGCTTTCACTCATCGCTTCCAGCATCAAGCCGGTTGGCGCAGCCATTGCCGCGCTACCCAACGTTTTCGGATTGGCGAACGGTGGACACAGGGTCGATAAAATCACCGATGCCGTGGTGTTCGGGCTGAACGTAGCCGCCTCGGTCAAGCAAATGGAGGCCGACAAACAAGCGACGACCGAAGCCTACCGTCGCCGCCGCAATGATTGGGCCCTGCAGCGCAATCAGGCACTTGCGGAAGTCCGCGCGCTGGATGCACAGATCAGCGCGCAGAGACAATCGGTCCTGGCAGCTCAGACCAATCTGGAGCAGACCCTGCGAGCCAATGCCCATGCATTGACGCTCTTCAACTTCCTCAAAAAGCGCGCGACCAGGGCCGAGCTGTTCAGATGGATGCTGGGACAGCTCAAAGCGCTGCACTATCCGGCTCACGATGCGGTTGTCAGTTTGTGTCGCAGTGCGCAGGCATCGATGAGCGCCGAAACCGGCGATTACGATTCGCTGCGCCCGTTACCTCAGGTCTGGCTGGAGGCTCGTCACGGTCTGACGTCAGGTGAGCATCTGCGAATGTGGCTGCTGCGCTTGGAGCATGACTACATGCAGCGTTATCAGCGGCGGCTGGAGCTGCGCAAGACGGTATCCCTGCGCCAATTGTTCAATGACACCATTGATCCTCAGTTCGGTCTTTACAGCTGGCCGGAAGCACTGGAGAAATTGAAGAAGGGATCGCTGGATTTCTGCCTGACCCAATTGCTGTTCGATCGCGATCATCCGGGGCATTACTGCCGGCAGATCAGTTCGGTCGCGGTCCATGTGCCCGTCGTGAAAGGCGCTTATCAGGATGTGCATGCAACGTTGGTGCAGATCAGCAGCAAGATCGCGACCAAGGCAACAGCGCAATCGGTCGCGCATCTATATGACCCAGCAGGTTCCGTGGCGCCTTCCGATGTGTTGATCAACCTGCTTGCCGGCCAGTCGATTGTCGTATCGACGGGACTGGCCGATAACGGCCTGACCAGTCAGAAACCCGACGAAGGCTTGCTCAATCCGTTCGAAAACACCGGAGCGGTCTCCTGCTGGCAGTTGAAGTTCCCCTGGCCGCTAAAAGAACCACAGGTCGCCATCCTGGATTCCCTGACGGACATCATTCTGGAGATCTGTTTTACCGCCAGGGCGGGCGAGCCGACCTTCGTGCGTCAGGTCGAGGACATGGTGACCTTGGCCGAGTCCCCCGACAAAAACAACAAACGCGAAGGAGCGGGCAGACATGCGTGAACAGAATGTACTCGCCAACCAGAGCCTGGTGAAAGATGGGTCATTCCGTCAGCTCTTGACCCATTGGACGGAGTACCCGAAAGGCAGTACCTGGGTTCGGGTTGTGGGACAGGATTACGACGGCCTGCCAGTCAATACACTGTCCGTCGGGTATGAGGCCTCAGCCCGCCAGTCATTCGTTGTCCCCATGGATCCTGCTGTTGACGCGGTCTATGTCCTGAAGTTTCTGTGTGAGTCGCGTCATACCGGCACAGGTTTTGTACGCATCGACAGCGAGGGGACGACGCTGCTTGAGATTCCGATTCCTCCTGGCCGGCAACGTAACGCAGGACAGCCGCTGGCGTTTAAGCCTGTCCTGTACGAGGTTGCGCTGGATTCGAAGTTCAGCAAGGGTGCCACTCTGACATTCAGTGTGACCAGCGCGCCAAGTGAGCCTGATGACTATGAATTGTTGCTGTACATCACCGACATCACCATCGAATTACTTCTGCAGCCATTGGTGTTGCAGGCCTTCAGCCTCGACGAGGAGTCACACCCGCCGACCGCGCTGGTGCCTCTATGCCTGGGGGCGGAGGACCTTGGGATCCATCAGCTGAAGTTCGATGTCGCAGACGGCAATAGCTGGCAGGGTAGCGATTACTCCCTGGAGGTTGACGCTAATCCGCAGGGGGCGATCGTGCCCTATCCTGACTGGTCGGTTGATCATCCGCTGGAGGAGCGTCGTTCGCTGCGTTGTCCGCCGCTCGACCTGACTGCGCCGCACTTGATGACACTCACGCTGTTCAATCAGTACACCGCCGAGCCCTATCGGTTGGCGGCTTCGCTGTGGCATCACCGATTGAAATTTCTGCAAGTGCAGGAGGCGCCTTATTTTCCGGTACTTGAGTACAACGAAAGCGTCGAGTTGGGTGTGCAGGTGGGATCGTTTTACACGGGCCAAACACTTGAAGGGCTGACCGTTACCTGGACCGTGACCGGGACATCCATTCAGGCTGTAACGGTCACCGATGCGGGTGGTTGGGTTTACTTTCCTTTCAATCCGGATGTTGCGGGAATTTTCACTGTCGTCGCCTCGGTCGAGAGCCTTTATTACGCGTCGGGTGCTGTGACGCAGAGCCTGGAAGTGCAGGTGCTGGAGACGGATCCCTGGCGGGAGGTCATGGCCGTTGTCGCTGACGAGGCAACCCCTTGGGCGTCAAAGACCGGATGGCCAAATCGGGGTTCGACTTATCAGCTGTTGGTCACGGTGCCAGATGTTTTGGTGGGAACGACCCTGTCGCTTGGATGGGATGGGGACTCCCAGGAGCAACTTGATGTCGGCGTCAGTCCGGCGATCAAAGAAGAGGTGCCGATAACGCCCACTCTTCAAATGCTTTGGACGATGATCAATGGGGATAAGCTGGACGGCCGCTTCAGGTTGCAGTTGATTTGCTCGATGCTACTCAAGCCATCGCCGCATAAAAACATGCGCCTGGCACGCAACGAGATTGAGATAGGCAGGGTGCGCGAGGCAGATAAAACCTGCGTCGTGGATGAGAACGAAAGTGCTACCGTTCAGGTCGAGGTATTGCATCTGGTGGCGGATGGCGGCGGTGATCCGGTTCAGGGAGCGTTGGCCAAGTGGCTGTTGCCGGGCGGGGGCACTGTCGATTCGATTACAGGCGCGGGCGGCTGGACCAGCCTCACCTGGCAGCCGACCAGCGCCGGAAACCATTCGGTTGTTGTACAGATCCAGGCGCACCCGGACGCCATACCGGTCGAATGGACATTTGTTATCCCCGCAGTCGCGACCAGCCCCTGGAAAAGCCACGTCAGGGTTTTCCTTGATAACGTTGAAGTCGAGCGCAAAACGCTTGGGTTGCTCTGCCGCCGTGGACAGACCCATACCCTGAAAGTCTTGCCGAACACCGCCAGCCCGTGGATCGGGAAAAATATCAGCCTGCACTGGCGCAAGGCGGATCCTTTGATCGGATTGACCATCAGTGAGCTGGGGTCACCCAAAACGCTGCTCCCCGAAGGTGTGGAATGGACGCTTTCCTCTCAGGCAGGCACCAGTCAAAGCCGGCCGTTCGAAGTCGAGTTGCATATTGATGGCGAGTCCAGTGTCCGCGAATTGTCCGGGCGTTTGATGCACCCGGATCTCAAGGAAGAGCTGAGCCAGCTGCTCGATCAGGTTTTCGCACAACTGACCGGTCAACCGTTCCACCCCTGCCTGGGTGCGCTTCATCAGTTCAATGCGTTACCCAATGCGCTCAGCCCATTGCTGGGGCTGGACCTGTTCCTGGAGTGGACGGGAACGTCTGCCGCCGAGTTGGGTGCAACGGTAACCCCTGCACTGGACCGGCCGCAGCGCCTGGACGCCGGCGGGGCGATATGGGCGCTGGACTTTCTCAGTGCGGTAGCCGGCCAATTCATGCTGACCTTGTCTTTGCCTCAGCTTGGTTTTGCCTTTACTGCCACGCCTATGGTGCTGGATCACAACAAGCTCAGGCTGATGGAGTTGCGCGGTCCTGCGATAGACCCTGTCGTCGGGATGGACAAGGCGTGGATTTGGGCCCGGGTGGTTTCTCATTTTTCCGGTGAACCGGTTGCAGGTGCAACGGTGACATGGGAGGCCGGAGACACAACGGTTGAAGTCAAGACCGATGACGAGGGTAAAAGCGGTTTTGCGTATGAACCGAAATCCTCTGGAGTGCATCCGGTCACGGGTTCGATCATCAGCCGTTTTGATAACTTTCAAGAGTCGCGCTCGACAGAGTGTAACGCTTTGGAAGTCGATCCCTGGGAGCAGATGTTGTCCGCCTTCGACGAATCGCCCCAACATCGGCTCGGGACAAAAACCTGCTTCCCGCGCCGTAATGCGGAGCATGTGCTTGAGGTTGCGGCACCCGTTGGCAATGCCTTGATCGGACGCACGCTGACCCTGGGGATGAGCGGCGATGGGCCTGACGAACTGGGGATCGCTTTCAAACCGGACAACACACTTGGATTGGCGCGAGTATTCAACGGTACTCTTCAATTTCCGTTCTCTGTAAAGGATCGGAAGGACGGCAGCTTCGCACTACGCCTCGCCGCCGAGCGGCTGGGGCGACTGTCGCCGTCGATGAATATGTCGGTGGGCAAGGGCGATCAGGTGCTGACGATCAGTGCAGCCAATCGTGCCGCCCCGGCCATTTATTGGGGAGAGGCGTTTGCTGGAGTCGTGAGGGTTCTCTCGTCGATAAGCGGGAAGGCGATGGTCGGTGTAGAGGTCAATTGCTCAGGAGAAAACGGAGTGACTTTTACCACCGTCACTGACTTTTACGGGAATGCGAACGTGGGGTTCGTCCCGAAAGTTCCTGGTCCGTCAGCTGTGATTTGCTCCGTGGGGACGGGGGCGACTTCGCAGTCGGTTGCGCTCCCATATGAGTTGTTGGAACCACGGGAAATAGCGTCGCTCACCAGTCCGAATACTTCAGGTCCTGTTGGGACAAAAGTATCAGCGGAGATCCTGGTGGTGTCGGCGCGCAATGGCCAGCCACTGCAGAACGTCGAAGTCAAATGGGCATTTCGGGATCTCGACCTTCAACCGTCGAGGACGGACGGTGTGGGAAAGGCGAAGGTGGAATTCAGACTGCCCGGCATGAACCGTGCGCTTCTCGAAGCAACCGTGGAGGGTGGGTTTGCTGGTTGGGCAGGAAAATATCTCGAATTCAGGATGGTGCCAAATGTCTAGCTCATCTGTTTCTTCTCAGACCTGGTTGCAGAACTTCAGGCCATACGTGAATGGCGAAAAAGTAAGGTGGCCTGACCTGCATTTGCATCTGGTGGCGGGAGAATGCATCGATCTGACGCTGGAGTTTGAATACAGCTATTTGATTGGCGATCCGGAGTCTCCTCTGAAGTTGTGTTGTGAGCCGGACGCGGAGTCATTGGGATTGGTGTGTGATCCTCCCTTTGGAAAACTGGTCGAAATGGCAGAGGGGCTTATTGAGCTGACTTGGCATATTTGTGCAACGGGTGACTCCAATAGTCCATTGGGCTTGGCTATTCCATTTAATCTGCATTATGAAATGCCGCTTTATCAAGGAATGCCGCCGTCGCCAGATATACCGGGGTCCATAGTTGGCGCCGAGCAGCAAGTGGAGACCTGGTTCGATACCTTTCCGGTTTACTTTGGATCGAGTGTCTATCCCTGTCATGGCGCGAAGCATACAGTCAAAGTGGTGCCCAAACCTGAGAGCGATTTGATTGGTAAGGAAGCGGTGCTGCTGTGGGGCGGGAGACCGGCTGAAGAGCTGGGTGTGATTATGAGTCCGAGTACCCCGCAGCCGCTGACTGGGTCGGGGGCGGTATGGGAATTGAATTGTGAAGGCTCTACTGTTGACGGAGCTTTCTCCTTGATCATGGCCATTGAAGGTTGGGAGGGCGTTACAGAACCACTATCCATGTCCTTGGGGCATAACCTGGTAACCGTTGAGCGCTGGATTACGGGGCCATTTGAACATCAGCCGGGCTCCAGATACTTCAATAGTCATATTCGGGCAACTTCCGTATTTACGAAAAATCCTGCATCTAACGTGGAAGTATTGATCGATGATAAAGCAGGCCGTTTGAAAACAGGTCCGGATGGTGAAGCGTCAGATCTTCAGATGACGCCAGCGAGTCTTTCTATTGTGAATAAATACAATGGTTTGAAGGTGTGATGTTTGCTGCGGTTTCATTTCCGCGCGGAGAGATGTTTTCATAGATGCGAGGTGTCAGATGGATGATGTTTTTCTTACTTCAACCTGGCGAGCGAACTTTAGGCCGCATTTCGAGGGGGTGCGATACCGATGGAGTGACCTGATATTACGCCTGGTAGCGGGTCAACGTTACGAGCTGACCATGGAATATGATGAAAGTCACCTGGCGGAGGATTCCGAATCACCCATTGCTTTGAATTGTGTGCCGGATACTGCTTTGAGTGGAATTGAGTTTTCTCCTCCAGAGAAAAAACTGGTGGAACTGGTGCGGGATCCAAGTAATTTCAGCAGTGTGACATGGATAATTTCAACGGAGCAGGCCAATCCTGGAACGTTCCATATTTACTTCTCAATGCCTGGTTTTAGCGGCATGCCTGATTCTCCGCAAATTACAGGGCAGATTGAACGCGTGGTCATCGACTCGCTGATCTGTGATCGTCCGATTACTTATATCGGTTATGAAGTTCATGCCGAGGTGCGGGTGCTGGCTTCTCCGAGCGGTCAACCAGTACCAGATATTTCGCTCGAATGGACATACGCGGGACAGTCCTTACCGAGTTCCACTACTGACGAGAATGGCATTGCATCCCGTTCCTTTAGCGTGCCAGAGGTGGGGGAGCATGAATTGACCGTAAGGGTTGCAGGATCACCCGATTCGAAGACTTTGCAAATTGTGGTTCAAGAGTTGCGGCCTGCATCCATCTATCGGATGACACAGTTCCCTTTCGAGCTACCTGTTGGAAAGTCGTCGGAAATTGCGGCGTTTGTACGAGACAGGGTTACTTTGAAATCGCTGCCAGGACGAAAAGTCGTTTGGACATTCAATGGCTTTCAGTTCGATGTCAGTTACACGGATTCGACGGGCCGGGCAACAACACGCTGGCTCGCCACTGGAGCCGTAATGGGAGTCGTATATGTGTGGGCCCATGTGCATAGCGAGAATCACACAGCGGAAGATTCAGCGCCTTTGAATGTTGTCCGCGCCCAAATACTTGATTGAGGGCTTGGCTGTCAGGAAGAAATGATCATTGCAACACGCCAGCTTTTTTCCAGGCCATGTATCGCGTCACGAGTCCCGCATTCAGTTCGCTTGCTCGAGCATTCAGCACGGGAAATCCGTGTGCACTTAGACGCTCGTGGATTGCGGTTCTGACATTCAAGTAATCCACCGTCGCACAGTAGGCGAGCGCTTCCTGCAAGGTCTGTACGGGGGGCTGGTGCGAGGGTTCAAGGGCTGCCTCACGCAGACTCACCATCAGTACCTGATGTTGTTGACTCAGATGGTTGATGGCGCTGACCAGCTCGCTATCGTCCTCATCCCGCAAATTGGTCACCAACACCACCAAAGCCCGCCGCTTCTGCCGCGCCAGCAACTGATTCACCGCCGCCGAATAGTCCGCTGGCCGCTGCGTGCTATCAAGATCGTAAACTCCGTTGAGCAGCACATTCAGCTGCCCGGCGCCTTTGACCGGCGCAAGGTAACGCGGAGCGTCGCAGGCAAACGTACTCAACCCCACCGCATCCCCCTGCCGCAACGCCACATAACTCAACAGCAGGCACGCATTCAACGCATGATCAAAATGCGACAGTTCGCCGTCCTGACTGCGCATCTGTCGCCCGCAATCGAGCATGAAAATGATCTGTTGATCGCGCTCGTCTTCGTACTCCCGGGCAATCGGCGTGCGATGGCGGGCGGTGGCTTTCCAGTCGATCTGGCGCAGGCTGTCGCCTTCGCGAAATTCCCTGAGCTGATGGAATTCCATTCCCAGGCCACGACGCTGTCGTTGACGCACACCGAGCTGGCTGAGCCAGTTGTCGACTGCCCGCAACTGGCCGCCGTAGAGACGGGCGAAGTCGGGGTAGACGCGGGTGTGGTCGGTGATGGTCAGCAGGCGTTTGCCGGACCACAGGCCGAAGGGGCTCGGCAGGTTGAGTTCGCAGGTTTCGAAGGTGTAGTGGCCGCGTTTGAGCGGGCGCAGGCGATAGCCGATCAGGCTGCGCTGGCCGGGTTGCAGCTCGGTGGAAAGCGGCAGGTTTTCGTGGCTGAGGCCATCGGGTACATGGTCGAAGAGTTGAATGGTCAGTGGCTGGTCGAAATCGTGTTCGACTTCCAGCCGGATTTCGCTCCAGCGACCGAGGGCCAGACTGCCGGGCATCTGTCGTTGCACGCGGGGCGAGGGCAGGCGCTTGAGGCGCAGCGCGTCCAGCAGGCTCAGCGCAAACAGCGCCAGCAGCAATCCCCAGTTGATCGACAGCAGGCTCGATGGCACTTCCACATCCAGCGCCTGCAACGCGCCCAGCACAATGCCGATGGCCAGCAGGATCGCCAGCCAGATCAACAGCAGGCGCGAGGGTTTCACTGGCGCGGCGCCGGTACTTGGTCGAGCAGTTGCTGAAGGACTTGATCGACTTGCAGCCCTTCGATGTCCAGCTCCGGTGCAAGGCGTACGCGATGGCGCAACACCGCCAGTGCGCAGCCCTTGATGTCGTCCGGAATCACGAATTCACCGCCGCGCAACAGGGCCCGGGCGCGGGCACAGCGCACCAGTGCAATGGAGGCGCGTGGCCCGGCGCCGAGGCTCAGCCCCGGCCAGGTACGGGTGCTGCGGGCCAGACGCACGGCGTAATCGAGGACCTGATCGTCCAGCGGCAAATCGCTGGCGATGCGCTGCAGGGCTTGCACGTCCTTGGCCTGCAACACGGTGCGCAGCGGTTGCACGTCGAGCATGTCGGCGCGGGTCGAGCGGCTGACCTGACGCACCATGTCCAGCTCCTGATCGGCGTCGGGGTAGTCCATGCGCACCTTGAGCATGAAGCGATCGAGCTCGGCTTCCGGCAGGGGATAGGTGCCTTCCTGTTCGATCGGGTTTTGCGTGGCGAGCACCATGAATGGCTGGGCAATCGGCAAGGCCCGGCCTTCGAGGGTCACCTGACGTTCCTGCATCGCTTCGAGCAGGGCGGCTTGGGTCTTGGCCGGGGCGCGGTTGATCTCGTCGGCCAGCAACAGGTTGGTGAACAGCGGGCCCTTGCGCAGTTTGAACTGCTCGGTCTGCAGGTCGTAGACCGCGTGGCCGGTGACGTCGCTGGGCATCAGGTCCGGGGTGAACTGGATGCGCGCGAACTCGCCGCCGAAGCACTTCGCCAGGGCGCGTACCAACAAGGTTTTGCCGAGGCCGGGAACGCCTTCGAGCAGCACGTGGCCGCCGGCGATCAGCGCGGTCAGCACGTCGTCGATCACCGGGTTCTGGCCGATCAGCGCTTTTTGCAATTCGCCGCGCACGGCCTGGGCCAACTGGCTGGCGCGCTGGCGTTGCTGGGCCACGTGGCTGGGCGAGCCGGGTTCGATGTGTTCGGTCATAGCGTGTTCCTCAAGGCTTGCAGGTGGGCGACCTGACGGCAGAATTCGGCGCTGGACAGGCGCCGCTTCGATGCCGGGCTCAGGGCCTGGCTGATGGCACGGGTCGGTTGGCGGGTCAGGCGCGACAGCACCAGCCATTGTTCGGCGACATTCAGTTGGTCGAAACCGGGATGTCGATGACGGGCGCGGCGCAGAACGTCCTGCTGCAACGCTTGCAGCAAGGTCTGCTGGCCGTTGTGACGCAGGATGAAATCGCCACTGGCGCGCAGGTGTTCCATCAACTGTCGACGACCACTCGGAGACGGCGCCTGCACCGGGCCGTGACGCACGCCGACATGCCACAGCCACAGACCTATCAACGCCAGCAGGGCGACGATGGCTTGCGGGAAATAGCGCCAGAGCAGGGTCAGTAGACTGTCGTGTTCAGTGTTGTACAACAAGGTCACGGCCGTGTCGGCGCTGAGGTACCAGAGCAGCCAGGCATTGTCGTGTTGCGCAATGGCCGGGGTTTTCCACAGATCGGCATCGGTGACCACGGTGATCGTGCCGAGGCCGAAAGCCAGTTGCATCATGTGCGTGGCTTTCGCGCTGTTGGCCCAGGCCTGGGCGAGGTTTTTCGGGTCCTCGAGATGGAAGGCGGTGTCGAATCCGGCGTAGGCGGGTGCGTCCTCGTCTTCCAGATAGAGTTTAGTCAGATTCGGGAACGGGTCTTCGGCGTCATCCGGCGGCGGATCCTTGAGATCCTTGCTGAAGAGTTGATGCAGTTGCACGCGGTCGAGCAGCAGGTCGTTGCTCTGGCCGGTCTTTTCATCCCAGATCGACTCGGCGACAAACACCAGCCTTCCGCCGGCCCGGGCCCAGTTCAGAACCTGATCGACCTGGCGTGGAGTCATTTTCGAGCGGTCGTTGAACATCAGCAGCGTGTGCTGGCGCGGATCGATGTCGGGCAACACGGCAAGGCTTTCGGCATGACTGACGTCGATCCCGCGCTCGCGCAGAAACATCTCCGCTGCCAGATAAGGATTGGCTTGCGCAGCGGGGGACGGGCCGTGATCGACTTCGGCCTGGTACGGCGTGGCCTTGAGGTACAGATAAATGCCCAGCGCACCGAGCAGCGCGACGATCAACGCGCCGCCCAAAAGCCAGAGTGCGCGCCGGTTCAACGGGCAACTCCGTGGCCGAACAGGGACCGCCAGCCATCACACAATTCCTGTTGCAGATGCGCCGCCGGCACGCGGTGCCCGTAGGCCATGTTCTGCCAGTGACCGGTGAGGTGACGGCTATAAGTGAGCAGATCCGGGCGCTGCAACTGTTCGATCCGGGCCAGCACTTCGTTTTCGGTATCGGCGGGTTTCAAGGTCAGGTTGAAGTCGTGCAATAGATGACTGAGCAATGCCCGGTACAGCAGACCCAGTGCCGCGCGCGGCTCGGTTTGCCAGAGCTGTTCCGCGTGGCTGGCGATGTCATCGGGCAGGCTTTGCTTTTGCAGGTCCAGACCGAAGGCCTGTTGCGGCAAGGGTCTTTTGTTCGGTTCGGGCAAGCGCGGACGACGGCCGACGAAGGTTTGCAGAAGATCTCGATATCGCCAGACCAGCCAGCCGAGCCCGGCGATCACCGCGCCCCACAGCACGACTTCGATCGCCTTGGCCAGGCCGTCGAGGTGTCGACCGTCAAGCCACTTAAGCAGGGTTTTCAACCATTGTGGTGCCTCGCCTTCCTTGGGTTTTTCGGCAGCAGCGGGATCTTCGCCAAAGCGATAACGGGTAACGGTTTCCTTGTTCTTGAACGGCGGTTGTTCGAGCAAGGCCTTGATGCTGTCGCGTGATGCCTCGCTGGTCAGCGGCTGGTTCAACAGACGCGGTGCATCTGGAGCCGTGGCAGGTTCGGCAGCCCAGGCTGAGGGCAACCCCGGCAACAGCAGACACACCACCAGCAGCAAGCCGATTGCGCTGCTGTTCAAACGCTGGCGCAAGCGGCGGAATACCAGTTCGATGTCCCAGGCTTCGAGGACGGTGCGGCGGTTCAGATACAGGCTGAACCCACAGGCGACATACACCGGTTCCCAGATCACCAGGATCAGCGCATAGAACGCATTGGTCAGATGCTCCAGCCAGCGCCATTCGTAGTCGGCCGCGAAGATCAGGCTTTGCCAGTCCCAATCGGTTTCGACCTGTTGCGGCAGCAGCAGGTAGAACAACACCATCAGGCCGATCCACAGCGCCGTTTCCAGATGCACGCCGATGATCGTCAGCCATTGCGCGGCGCCGGCATTGCGTTGCAGCAGCACCTGTAAACGCTGTTGGCGAGCGGTGCCGTCGAGGCCTTCGAGTTGCAGCACGGGCAGCAGGAAGCTGCGGCTCAGGCTGAAGCGACGCCAGGTCAGGCTGGCGAGCAGTTGCGGCTTGAGCAGGCGCGGCCATTGGCGCAAGGCTTGTTTCAAGGTGGGTGTTTCGCCGAACAGCGCCTTGGACAGGATGTACAGTGGCAGGCGCTCGTAAGCCGGTTTCAGCCACCAGAAGATGAACACGGCGAGTGACGGTGAATCCCACAACAACAGGCTGAGTATTGCGAACAGCGGCAGGGTGACGAGGGCCCAACTGGTCAGCAGCAGGCGCCGATGTTGCTGGCTCATGAGCACACCCAGGTCCATGGCTTCCCAGGTGGTGCGCGGACGGATCGCCACGGTGGCGTCACTCAGGCGCATGACGGGTCCTTCCGGCGAACAGCAGATAGATCGCCACGCCGAGCCAGAGCCCGGCGCCGACCAGGTATTTGGTCTGCGGCGAAACCCCGCTGCGCGACGACCAGTAGGCTTCGATAAACGCGGCGATCAACAGAAACAGCATCACGCCGCAGATCAGCAGGATGCTCTGGCGCGCCGCAATCTGCAGGGCCTCGATTCGTGTCAGGCGTCCCGGCGCGATCAACGCCCAACCCAGTTTCAGCCCCGCCGCACCGGCCAGGGCGATGGCGCTGAGTTCGAACGCACCGTGCCCGATCACGAACGACCAGAAGGTCTGGCCGAAGCCGATCTCACTGAGATGCCCGGCCACCGCGCCGATGATCAGGCCGTTGTAGAACAGGAAAAACGCGCTGCCCACTCCCAGCAGCAAACCGCTGGCGAAGGTCTGAAAGGCGATGCCGATGTTGTGCATGATGTAATAACCGAACATCACCCAGTCTTCGCTCGCCGCGCGCTCGGCCGAACGCCCGAGATGGCCGGCGGCCGGGTCATACATGCTCTGCATCTCGCGCACCTGATCGGCGGGAATCAGGTTGTAGACCAGCTCCGGAAACAGGAAAACCAGCACACCGAAACCGATCAGGCTGCCGAAGAACAGCAGTGCGGCGACCAGCACGAAGCGCCATTCTGCGCGGACTAATCGTGGAAAACCGGCCAGGATGAAACCCAGCACGTTAGCGCCGAGCTGGCTGCGATGGCGGTAAAGTTGTTGATGACCGCGCAGCACCAACTGTTGCAAGGAGTCGACCAGAAAACTGCTGTAGCCACGTTCCTGCGCCAGCGCCAAGTGCTGGCAGAGTCGGCGATAGGCCTTGGGAAATTCCGCGACCTGCGAGGTTTCCTTGCCCCGTTCCAGACGTTCGAGGGCGAGGCTGAAACGCTCCCATTCGGCCTTGTGGCGGGATTCGAAAAGGCTTTGCTTCATGTCGGCCCCAACAGGCCGCGGGCGATGCCGTTGAGTTCACCAACGGCTTTCGGTGCGCTGATGTGCAGTGGCTGAGCAAGCAGTGCAGCGAGTTCGTTGACCCGCGCCGTCGACAGTTCGCCCTGGCGTTCGGCGAAGGCGAGCAGGGCGCGTTGTTCAGTCAGGGTCAGCGGGATCGGCGAGCGGCGGGGTTCGGCATCGGGCAACTGCGGGCGCTTGAGCGGGCGTTCGCTGTAGATCACCAGCGTGCCGGCCGCGATGTCGCCGAGGCGTTTGAAGGTCGGGTGTTGCAGGCAACTGATCGCACCGAGGAAATAGCCGAACGGCATCAGGTCGACAAAACGCAGCAGGTTGCGCAGCAGGGAAGCCGACCAGCCGACCGGCGTGCCATCGTCGTGCACCACTCGCAGGCCCATCCATTGCTTGCCCGGCGAACGGCCTTGACGCAGTACTTCGAACAACACCATGTACCACCAGCTCACCACGAACAGCAGCAGTGAGCCCAGGCCGATGCCAAGCTTGCCGAGCAGCGCCAGCAACATGAGCAGCAGGCCCAGGATCAGCCCGCGCAACCCCAGATCAATGGTGAACGCCACGGCGCGCACCATCAGGCCGGCGGGACGCAGCGGCAGGTCGATGCCTTCCGGCGTTTCGACCTGGTGCCGCGTGTCCAGTGGCGGGGCCAGCGGTGCTTTCCTTGGCGGTGCTGTGGTCTCGAGCATGGGCTACCTGATGTTGCCGGATCGGGATGCAAGTGCGTCCGATGCTAGCAGTCTCTCGGGGGGAAACGACATAACTATGTCATACACATCTTTCAACCAAAGGTGACTGAATGATGCGGTGCTGGCCGCGACAGCAGTCGAACGCCTAGACTTTGCCGATCTTCAGTTCAGGAACCGCCCGTGACTTCCATTTTCTGGTACGACTACGAAACCACCGGCATCAATCCCCGATGCGACCGCCCGTTGCAGGTAGCCGGGATCCGCACCGACCACGAACTCAACGAAATCGATGCGCCGGTCAATCTCTACTGCCAGCCCAGCGAAGATATCCTGCCGCACCCGGCGGCGTGCGCAATCACCGGCATCACCCCGAGTCGCCTCGCCGAGCAAGGTTTGAGCGAAGCCGACTTCATGACCCGGGTCCACGCCCAGCTCGCGGCTCCCGGCACCTGCGGCGCGGGTTACAACACCTTGCGCTTCGACGACGAGCTGACCCGCTACAGCCTGTACCGCAACTTTTTCGATCCCTACGCCCGTGAATGGCAGGGCGGCAACAGTCGCTGGGATCTGATCGATGTGGTGCGCGCCGCCTACGCATTGCGCCCGGATGGTCTGGTCTGGCCGACCGATGACGAAGGCAAGGTGACGCTCAAGCTCGAACGTCTGACCGCCGCCAACAACATCGACCACGGCAATGCTCACGAAGCGTTGTCGGACGTACGCGCCACCATCGCCCTGGCCCGGTTGATCCGCGAGAAGCAGCCGAAGCTGTATGACTGGCTGTTCCAGCTGCGCAGCAAACAGAAGGTCATGGACCAGATTCGCCTGTTGCAGCCGATGGTGCACATTTCCGGACGCTTCTCCGCTGCGCGCAGTTATGTCGGCGTGGTGCTGCCGCTGGCCTGGCATCCGCGCAACAAGAACGCGCTGATCGTGTGTGATCTGCACCTGGATCCGCAGGGGCTGCTCGACCTGGATGCTGAAACATTGCGTCAGCGCCTGTATACCCGGCGTGACGACCTGGCCGAAGGCGAGTTGCCGGTGCCGCTCAAACTCATCCACATCAACAAGTGCCCGGTGGTGGCGCCGTTGGCGGTGCTGCGTGCTGAAGATCAACAGCGTCTGGGTCTGGACATGGCGTTGTATCAGGCACGTGCCTTGCGACTAAGTGACGCACAACAAGTTTGGAAAGATAAAGTCTCGGCGATTTATGCCAGCGAAGATTTCACCTCGAGTGAAGATCCCGAACAACAGTTGTACAACGGATTTATCGGTGATCGCGATCGTCGTTTATGTGAGCAAGTGAGGGCGACCGATCCTGCTCAATTGGCGCGAGAGCAATGGCCGTTCGATGACGAACGTTTGCCCGAATTGTTGTTTCGATATCGAGCACGTAACTTTCCCGATACGTTGAATTTCGAAGAGCAAGAACGCTGGAAAATCTTTTGCCGGCAACGCTTGTCCGCGCCGGAGTGGGGCGCTCCTAATACCTTGCAATCTTTTGCCGAGGCCATGGAGCAATGGCTGCTTAGTGCTGCGCCGATGCAGGCCGAGGTGTTGGTTGAATGGCAGAACTATGTCCAGGCATTGCGCAAACGTTTGGATCTTTGAAATCGAACATGTCCGGCGCTTGAATGCCGGGCATAAAAAAACGCCAGCATTCGCTGGCGTTTTTTTGTGTCACAGAAGCGCTCTGCGACAAGGGTTGCGGCTTAGCCCAGCAGGGTAGCCCAGCCTTCAACCACGTCACCGCCCCACTTGGCTTTCCACTCTTTCAGAGTTTTGTGGTTGCCACCTTTGGTTTCGATGACTTCGCCGTTGTGCGGGTTTTTGTATTGTTTAACTTTGCGAGCACGCTTGGTGCCGGTAGTTTTGGCTGCGCCGCCACGTGGAGCCTTGGTTTTGGACTCTGGATCCAGCAGCGCGATGATGTCGCGCAGGGATTTGGAATATTCGCCCATCAGTGTGCGCAGTTTGCCTTCGAATTCCAGCTCGGCTTGCAGTTTGTCGTCTTGCGACAGGTTCTTCAAACGGGCTTGCAGCTCTTTGATAGCTTCTTCGGTGGCACGATATTCGTTGATCAAGGACATGATTACTACCTTATGTGGGAGTGCGCGATGGCAGGGGACAGTGCGGCAATAATAGTCAGGCTGTTTCATCAAGTAAACATTTAACCGGGGTTTTTATTTGAATTAGTTACGTTGAAAAGCCCTGAATTGAATGTTCAGTTAAATATTGTGATGGAGTCTTCACAGATATTCACACAGCTCCGTTCAAGCATGGCTATTGCAACGCCATCATTCTGGCGTTTACGCGCGTCAAAAAAGCTGCGACGGGCTGCCGTGAGGCTCCGAGGGTCATCAATACTGCAGTTTTCCCGCGCAGTCGCTAGAATGGCGGCCTTTGCGAAGTTCTGGAGTTTCCCCCTCATGCGCACTTTTCGGTTGGTGATTTCTTGCCCGGACCGCGTTGGCATCGTTGCCAAAGTCAGTAACTTTCTGGCGGCCCACAATGGCTGGATCACCGAAGCGAGCCACCACTCGGATAACCAGGTCGGCTGGTTCTTCATGCGTCACGAAATCCGTGCCGATTCCCTGCCTTTCGGTATCGAGGTGTTGCGCGAGAAGTTTGCACCGATCGCCGAAGAGTTCTCGATGGACTGGCGCATCACCGACACCGAGCAGAAAAAACGCGTGGTGCTGATGGCCAGCCGCGAATCCCACTGCCTGGCTGATCTGCTGCACCGCTGGCACAGCGACGAGCTGGATTGCGAGATCTCCTGCGTGATTTCCAACCACGACGACCTGCGCAGCATGGTCGAGTGGCATGGCATTCCTTATTACCACGTGCCGGTCAATCCGCAGGACAAGCAACCGGCCTTCGACGAAGTGTCGCGTCTGGTCAAGCAGCACGATGCCGAAGTGGTGGTGCTGGCGCGCTACATGCAGATCCTGCCGCCGGACATGTGCCGCGAATACGCGCACAAGGTCATCAACATTCACCACAGCTTCCTGCCGTCGTTCGTCGGTGCCAAGCCGTACCACCAGGCTTCGATGCGCGGCGTGAAGCTGATCGGTGCGACCTGCCACTACGTGACCGAAGAGCTGGACGCCGGCCCGATCATCGAGCAGGACGTGGTCCGCGTCAGCCACAGCGACAGTATCGAAGACATGGTGCGTTTCGGCCGTGACGTCGAGAAGATGGTGCTGGCCCGTGGCCTGCGCTATCACCTGGAAGACCGCGTGCTGGTGCACGGCAACAAGACCGTGGTGTTCTGATTCAGGTTCGCTCCCACGCAGAGCGTGGGAGCGATCCATGGACCGTGAGGAATGACCGATGAGCGATCCACTGGACAAAGCCACTTCCAAGGCACCCGCCACCTTGGGCGAAGGCTGCTTGAGCCGCTATGACCCGGATGACCTGAGCCCGGAGGACGGCACGGAGTTTCCCGGTGCTGCCGAACTGTGGGAACAACTCAAGGACGAAGAGGATGACCTCAAGAAGCCTGTCTGACGCTCAGCAGTTTTTTCAGCAATGGCCGGCCCAGCATCAATAGAAACACCGGGCCACCGACCAGAAGATAGAAGTAATACGTCACCACCCGCCAGATCAGGATCGCCGCCGCCGCGGTCGATTTGCCGACCATTGGCGCCAGCAGCGCCGCCGAGGTCAATTCCGCTGCACCGGCACCGCCCGGCAACAGGCTGAATTGCCCCGCCCCCAGCGAAAGCATCTGGATCAGAAACGTCCAGGCCCACTGCACATCCGCCCCCAGACCGCGCAACGCCAGATACAGCACGCTGTAACGCAGCGACCAATGCACGCAGGTCAGGACGAACACCTTGATCAATGTCGCCCAGGGCAACTTCAGCGCATCGGTGAAAGCTGCCAGAAAGTGCAGTAACTGCCGCGCCCAGCGCCGTCGAGTTCGCGGTTCGATGTTCATCCCGGCCAGCAGTCGTCCGCTCAAGCGGATCAAACGGCGGTGATAGCGCGCAACCAATATGCAGCTCAGCAAGCCCCCGGACAATGACACGGCGCTGACAATCAGCAGCCATTCCATACGATCACTCAGATGCTGGAACAGCGCGTAGATCAGAATTCCGCTCAGGGCGCAGAGAAAAAACAGCAGATCGCTCAACTGATCCATCGCAAACACGGCGCTGCCCCGGGCCGGGCGCACGCCGCTGCGCGCCAGCAGCGCCATGATCGTCAACGGCCCTCCGCTGCCGCCGGGCGTGGCGCACCAGGCGAATTCGGCCGCCATCACCACTCCGAGGCTTTTCACGGGCGTGACCCGGTCACGCTGATCGCCGAGCAGCAGCCGCAGGCGCAAGGTGTTGATGCCCCAGCACAGCAGCACCATGGCGAACATGATCAACAGCCAATTCAGCGGAAAAGCCTGCAAGCGCTCCCAAGTCTCGCCGCCGCCGAGCAGGACGGGCACCGCCACGGCCACCAACAGGCCGATCAGCAACAGAATGCCGCGACTCAAGCGGCACGCTCGGCTTGAGTGTGCTGGCGTGTCAGCCAGTCGATTTTGGTCATGGGCACGCGTCCGTCCGCCAGCAGTCGTTCAAGGGTGCGCCACCAGTAATCCCGGGAAAAGCGGTGACGCATGTCCACCGGGTGCAAGCCTAGACGAATCACCGGCGCCTGACGCCAGCGCTGCTCACGCTGTTCGCTGACGATCTTCGACACCCCGCGACGCCAGGCACTGCGCGCGCTCCACACCAGTCCGGGGGCCTCGACCGCCGCGAAATCCGGCAAGTGATAAAGATGCTGCGGATCGCTGGTGTAGCGTAGCGGCAATTCGCGCAGTGCCTCGCGCGTGCCTGCGCTCATCAACCAGGCGGGGGCGACGAAACCGTGCAGCGGCCAGCCGTGGCGCCGAAACAGATCGATCCCGGGACGCAGGCGGGCGAGGGCGGCTTCCTGGGACAACTGATAGAACTCGCCTTCATGGGTGTAGACCCGGCGCATGAACCAGTCGCGCGCCGTGCGCGGGCCGGGTTCGGTGTCTTCATGAAAGTGGCCGTGCAAGGCCAGTTCATCACCGCGTGCGACGCGCTCGTCGAGCATTCGACAAAACGCCGGATGAGCTTCAAGGGCATCGTGTCGGTGGAAGTCCGGGACCACCAGCCACGTCATCGGGACGTTGCCCAACCGGTCAACGGCTTCGACGAACCCTCGATAATCGGCCCATGTAGAGGGCGCTACGTCATGCAGCACCAGCATTACCGCCGGGCGTTCTTGAAATTCAGCCATTGGCCACCCGAGGAACCGAATCGCCGAGTACCGCGTGGTAATGGCTCAGCAGGCTGTCGACCACCGTGTCCCAGGCGTAATGCCGTTCGACATGTTGGCGTGCCTGTCGACCGATTACGTCAGTCCCGCGACTGAACAGTTCGCGCACGGCATTGGCCATGGCTTGCGCATTGTTCGGCGCGCAGAGCAGGCCGCAGGATTCGCTGACGATTTCCTCGAACGCCCCGGCCGCCACCGCCACCACCGGAATGCCGCAGGCCATGGCCTCCAGGATCACCAGACCGAAGGTTTCCTGATCGCCGGCATGGATCAGCGCGTCGGCGCTGGCCATCAACCGCGCGACCTGCGCGGCCGGGCAGAACCGGTCGATCACGCTGACATTGTCCGGGACGGACGCAGGCATCGATGAGCCGACCAGCAACAAGTGATAACGCGGGCCCAGACGTTTCATGCAGTCGAGCAGCACCGGCAGGTTTTTCTCCTTGGAACCGCGACCGGCAAAGATCAGCAGGCGCGTGTCCTCGGCGATCCCCAGTTCGGTGCGTACCCCGTCGTCGCGGGCATCCGGATGGAAGGTTTGCAGGTCAACGCCCAACGGCTGCACATATACGTTGCGCACCCCCAGTCTGCTGAGCTTGTCGGCCATGACCTGGCTGGGTGCCAGCACCCGGTCGAAATTGCCGTACAACTTGCGCACATACGCATCGACATTCGGCGTGACCCAATGGCCCATGCGGTTACCCACCAGCAGTGGCAGGTCCGAGTGGTAGAAACCGATCACCGGCACATCCAGTTGTCGCCGTGCATCGAGCGCGGCCCAGGCGGTGAGGTACGGGTCGCCGACTTCGATCAGATCGGGTTGCAGATCCTGCAAAACGTTTCGCCAAGGAGCCAGGCGCAGGGGAAAACGATAGCCCTTGCCGAAGGGCAGGGCAGGGGCGGGAACCGTATAAACGCCGTCAGACTCACCAAAATCCGCCCCGGGGATCAGCAGGCTGTGGCGGATGCCGGGCTTGACCCCCAGCCGACGGTGCTTGGCATCCAGATAGGTGCGCACGCCGCCGCTGGCCGGGGCGTAGAACATGGTGATGTCAGCGATATGCACGGTGAACGTCCCTCCGCAGTAATCTCCCTTGGTTGACCTTTATCAAGAATAGATGTTCGGTCGGGGTTTCGCGGTGGGGCGCAAGGTCGGTTTCGGAAGGATTGTCGGTCGTCTTCGTCGGACAGTTGTGAACGACGAAAACGACCGACAGAACGGCTTTAAATCCGGAAGCTGCCAACCAGTTGCTTCAATCTCGAAGCCTGCTGCTCCAGATCCGAACAGGCACGCAACGTCGCCTGCAAGTTCTCGACGCCTTCCTGGTTCAGCGTGTTGATCTCGGTGATATCCACGTTGATCGACTCGACCACGGCCGTCTGTTCCTCGGTCGCGGTGGCCACCGACTGGTTCATCCCGTCGATTTCACCAATGCGCTGGGTCACGCTGTTCAGGCGCTCGCCGGCGAGGTTGGCGATGTCCACGCTGTCCTGGCTGTGGCGCTGGCTGTCGCTCATGGTGCTGACGGATTCGCGGGCGCCGACTTGCAGCTCCTCGATCATGGTCTGCACCTGTTGCGCCGATTCCTGGGTGCGGTGGGCGAGGTTGCGCACCTCGTCCGCCACCACCGCAAATCCGCGACCGGCTTCCCCGGCACGCGCTGCTTCGATGGCCGCGTTGAGCGCCAGCAGGTTGGTCTGCTGGGAAATGCTGGTGATCACTTCCAGGATCTGGCCGATGTTCACGGTCTTGCTGTTCAGCGATTCGATGTTGCTGCTGGAGGCGCTGAGCATGCTCGACAGTTGATTCATCGCCTTGATGCTGCGCTCCACCACTTGCTGGCCGTCTTCAGCCAGGCCACGGGCGTCGCTGGCCTGGGTCGAGGCCTGGGCGGCGTTGCGGGCGATTTCCTGGGCGGCGGCGCCGAGCTGGTTGATCGCCGCCGCCACGCTGTTGGTGCGCGAGGCTTGCTGGTCGGAGTTGTACATCGACGAGTTCGAGGCGGCGACTACCCGCAAAGCGACTTCGTTGACCTGGCCGGTGGCCGACGACACTTCGCGAATCGAGCCGTGAATACGCTCGACGAAACGGTTGAACGCCGTACCGAGCACGCCGAATTCGTCCTGGTTCTGGATGGTCAGGCGCTTGGTCAGGTCGCCTTCGCCGTCGGCGATGTCTTCCATGGCGCGGGTCATCACGTGCAGCGGCTGGATCAGGATGCGGATCAGCATACCGAGCAGGGCAATGATGATCGCCACTGCAATCACGGTCGCGATCACGGCCGAGGTGCGGAATTCGCTGAGCATCGAGAAGGCTTTGTCTTTGTCCACCGACAGGCCGATGTACCAGTTCACCGACGGCAGGCCTTTAATCGGGGTGAAGTTGACGATGCGGGTCTGGCCGTCGACGGTGACTTCAGTGAAGTCACTGCTGATGCGCGGGGTGTCCTGCGGATAGGCTTCCTTCAGGGACTTCATCACCAGGGCCTTGTCCGGGTGCACCAGGATCTTGCCGTCGGCGCTGACCAGGAATGCGTAGCCCATGCCGGAAAAATCTCGGGCGCTGAGGGTGTCGATCAGGGTTTGCAGGCTCAGGTCGCCGCCCACCACGCCCACGCTCTGGCCGGCCTTTTTCGCGGCGGTGGCGATGGAAATGATGGTCTGGCCGGTGGCCGCGTCGATGTACGGTTCGGTCAGGGTCGAGGTGCTGCTGCTTTCCGCACCTTTATACCAAGGGCGAACCCGTGGATCGAAATCGTCCGGCATCTTCGCATCCGGGCGGATGGTGAAGTGCCCGGTGGCATCGCCCAGGTAGGACGCCATGAAGGTCGACGTCAGGGCTTTCTGTTCCAGCAGGCTGGCGACGGCGGCAGGCTCGGGATTGATGGCGATGTTCTGTGCCGCGTTCTCGATCAGCAGGATGCGCCCGCTGAGCCAGGTCTGGATGTTGTCGGCGGTGACCTCGCCCATCTCGTTGAGGTAATTGTCCAGGTCCTCGCGGATCGCATTGCGTTGCAACCAGTCGTTGTACAGCGTGAACGAGGCGAAGGCGGCGATGACGATGAGGGCGGCGGCAAGCAAAATTTTATGGCTGAAACGCAGATTTTTGTTCATGGCTTGGGGTTCCGCTAAGGTCTTATTATTCAGGGCGTGCTTCTATAGATGCTCGCTAGGTGGGCTTGATGGGTACAAGCAGGTATTTCCGCTTCTCCTTAGGGAAATCTCCGATGCGGATGTCAGTCGCATCTGTCACCTTTAGCTATCGGCCATGCTCGACAAAGATTAACCATTGGGTGACCAAATGCCTGACTCCTTGCAACTCGTAATCGGCGCCGACCTCGCCGGGCAACCGATCGCCCAGGCCATGCGCCTGGCCAACCGTCACGGGCTGGTGGCCGGGGCCACCGGTACCGGCAAGACCGTCACCTTGCAGCGCCTGGCCGAGGCGTTCAGTGACGCCGGCGTCGCGGTGTTCGCCGCCGACGTCAAGGGCGACCTGTGCGGCCTCGGTGCCGCCGGCAATCCCCAGGGCAAGATTGCCGAGCGCATCGCCGGCATGCCGTGGCTCAATCACAAGCCTCAGGCGTATCCCGTGACCTTGTGGGACATTCACGGCCAGTCCGGTCATCCGTTGCGCACCACGCTGAGCGAAATGGGCCCGCTGCTGATCGGCGCCCTGCTGGAGCTGACCGACAGCCAGCAGTCGGCACTGTATGCAGCGTTCAAGGTGGCGGATCGCGAAGGCCTGTTGCTGCTGGATCTCAAAGACCTGAAAGCGCTGCTCAATCACCTCAAGGACAATCCGCAGCTGTTGGGCGAAGACGCGGCGCTGTTCACCACCGGCTCCAGCCAGGCGCTGTTGCGGCGTCTGGCGACGCTGGAGCAGCAGGGCGCCGAGGCGTTGTTCGGCGAGCCGGCGCTGCAACTGGAGGACATTCTGCAGCCGACCGCCGATGGTCGCGGACGCATTCATTTGCTGGACGCCAGTCGTCTGGTGCATGAGGCGCCGAAGGTCTACGCGACCTTCCTTTTGTGGCTGCTGGCCGAGCTGTTCGAGCAATTGCCGGAACGCGGCGATGCCGACAAACCGTTGCTGGCGCTGTTTTTCGATGAGGCACATTTGTTGTTCGGCGACACGCCCAAGGCTTTGCAGGAGCGCTTGGAGCAAGTGGTGCGGCTGATCCGTTCCAAAGGTGTGGGCGTGTATTTCGTCACTCAGTCGCCGGGCGATCTGCCGGACGACGTGCTGGCGCAACTGGGGCTGCGGATTCAGCACGGCCTGCGCGCGTTCACCGCCAAGGAACAGAAATCCCTGCGGGCGGTGGCGGACGGCTTCCGGCCGAATCCGGCGTTCGATGCATTGTCTGTACTCACCGAGCTCGGGATTGGCGAGGCTCTGGTCGGCACCTTGCAAGAGAAGGGCACGCCGGAAATGGTGCAGCGGGTGCTGGTGGCGCCGCCGCAATCGCGGATCGGGCCGTTGACCGAGACCGAACGCACGATGCTGATCGCCGGTTCGCCGTTCAAGGGCCGTTATGACAAGCCGATCGATCGCGAGTCGGCCTATGAAATCCTGATGGGTCGCAAAGGGCTGGGACCGGAGGTGGAAGTGGCGCCGGGCAAACCGGCCGCTGAAGAGCCGAGTCTGGCGGACAAGGCTGGAGAGTTCCTCGGGACGGCGGCAGGGCAGGCGCTCAAGTCGGCGATGCGTCAGGCGGCGAATTCGCTGGGTAAACAGTTGGTGCGTGGTCTGATGGGGTCATTGCTCGGGGGCAGCAAACGCCGCTGATCAACAAGGCTCAGGTTTTGGGTTTGGCGTGGGCGGCCAGTCGTTCCAGTGCCGCTCGCAGATTCGGATCGCTGATCCCGTCGGCGGTGGCCTGGATGGTCGCCGCCGCATCCGTCGACAGGTCGATCGTCGGCCCGTTCGCCTCGCGCTGGAGGGTCGGTGGGCGCACGGCGAACCTGATCCGCGTCAGATTGGCGAACTCATCGAACATCTGCAGTTGCCGTTGCAGGCGTTTCTGCTGATAGCGCAGACGTGTGGCCCAATGGCCGTCGGTGACGATCAGCAGCAGCTCGCCTTCACGCCACTTGGCCACGTGGCAGTGCGCGCGGGCGGCAGGTTGCAGCTGGCTTTCGAGCAGTCGTTGCAGATGGGCCAGACGCTGGGCATGACCGAGGATGGCTTTCAACGGCCTGGCTTCGCGTAGCAGAACGGCGGGCGCTCTGGCTGTGAGAGGGCGAAATGCCATGATCTAGGACCTGAAGTGACAGAGGCGCCATGGTAGCAGATGGCACCCGTTTCACTCGCCCATTGCTTTTGTCCCTGCTTTGCCCATTAAATCAACGACTAACTTCTTCGCTGTACGGCTTGAAGTTGAGCAAAACGCCCCTATTTTAAGTGAGCCCCGTCAAAGCGCAGTGCCAGCATCGTGGAATATCCCCACTTTCCTCACCACCGTTTCCGGGTAGAATGCTCGTTCGCATGCGGCCATGAGGGCTGCACGGGCGACTCACGGGGCCGCCCTCCATCCCTTTAGTGTGGAAGATCCTGCCGATATGTTTGCGCCTTTGTTAAAGAAACTTTTTGGAAGCAAGAACGAGCGTGAAGTCAAACGCATGCTCAAGACGGTGCAGCTCGTCAATGCCTTCGAAGAGAAGATGGTCGCCCTCTCGGACGATCAACTGCGCGCCAAGACCGCAGAGTTCAAGGACCGCATTGCCAAGGGGGAGACCCTCGACAAGCTGTTGCCGGAAGCCTTTGCGGTCGCCCGCGAAGCCGGCAAGCGTGTCATGGGCATGCGCCACTTCGACGTCCAGCTGATCGGCGGCATGACCCTGCACGAAGGCAAGATTGCCGAAATGCGCACCGGTGAAGGCAAGACCCTGGTGGGTACCCTGGGCGTTTACCTCAACGCGCTGTCCGGCAAGGGCGTGCACGTTGTGACCGTGAACGATTACCTGGCCCGCCGCGACGCCAACTGGATGCGTCCGCTGTATGAATTTCTCGGTCTGAGCGTCGGTATCGTGACGCCGTTCCAGCCGCCGGAAGAGAAGCGCGCGGCCTACGCTGCCGACATCACCTACGGCACCAACAACGAATTCGGGTTCGACTACCTGCGCGACAACATGGCGTTCAGCATGGAAGAGAAATTCCAGCGCGAACTCAACTTTGCCGTGATCGACGAAGTCGACTCCATCCTCATCGACGAAGCGCGTACTCCGCTGATCATTTCCGGTCAGGCCGAGGACAGCTCCAAGCTGTACATCGAGATCAACAAGCTGATCCCGAAACTCAAGCTGCACGTCGAAGAAGTCGAAGGCGAAGTCACCCAGGAAGGCCACTACACCGTTGACGAGAAGACCCGTCAGGTCGAACTCAACGAAGCCGGTCACCAGTTCATCGAAGACCAACTGACCAGCATTGGTCTGCTGGCCGAGGGCGAGAGCCTGTATTCGGCGCACAACCTGAGCCTGCTGACTCACGTCTATGCCGGTCTGCGTGCGCACAAGCTGTTCCATCGCAACGTCGAATACATCGTGCAGGACGGTCAGGTCGTGCTGGTCGACGAACATACCGGTCGTACCATGCCCGGTCGTCGTCTGTCCGAAGGCCTGCACCAGGCCATCGAGGCCAAGGAAAACCTGAACATCCAGGCCGAGAGCCAGACCCTGGCATCGACCACATTCCAGAACTACTTCCGCCTCTACGAAAAGCTGTCCGGCATGACCGGTACCGCCGACACCGAAGCGTTCGAATTCCATCAGATCTATGGCCTGCAGGTCATCGTGATCCCGACCAACAAGCCGTTGGCCCGTAAGGACTACAACGACCTGGTGTTCCTGACCGCCGAAGAGAAATACGCGGCGATCGTCAATGACATCAAGGAAAGCATGGCCGCCGGCCGTCCGGTGCTGGTGGGTACTGCGACTATCGAAACCTCCGAGCACATGTCCGCATTGCTCGAGAAGGAAGGCATCGAACACAAGGTTCTGAACGCCAAGTTCCACGAAAAAGAAGCTGAAATCATCGCGCAGGCCGGTCGTCCGGGCGCACTGACCATCGCTACCAACATGGCCGGTCGTGGTACCGACATCCTGTTGGGCGGCAACTGGGAAGTTGAAGTCGCGTCGCTGGAAAACCCGACCCCTGAACAGATCGCCCAGATCAAGGCCGACTGGCAGAAGCGTCACCAGCAAGTGCTGGAGTCCGGCGGTCTGCAGGTGATCGCGTCCGAGCGTCACGAATCCCGTCGTATCGACAACCAGCTGCGTGGCCGTGCCGGCCGTCAGGGCGACGCCGGTTCCAGTCGCTTCTACCTGTCGCTGGAAGACAGCCTGATGCGCATCTTCGCCTCCGACCGGGTGAAGAACTTCATGAAAGCCCTGGGCATGCAGCCTGGCGAAGCCATCGAACACCGCATGGTGACCAACGCCATCGAGAAAGCGCAGCGCAAGGTTGAAGGCCGCAACTTCGACATTCGCAAGCAGCTGCTCGAGTTCGACGACGTCAACAACGAACAGCGTAAAGTGATTTATCACATGCGTAACACGTTGCTGGCTGCGGACAACATCGGCGAAACCATCGCTGACTTCCGCCAGGACGTGCTGAACGCCACCGTCAGCGCGCACATTCCACCACAATCGCTGCCAGAGCAGTGGGACGTGGCCGGTCTGGAAGCGTCGATCGCCAGCGACTTCGGCGTGAAGCTGCCGATCCAGCAATGGCTCGACGAAGACGATCACCTGTACGAAGAAACCCTGCGCGAAAAGCTGATGAACGAGCTGATCGCCGCGTACAACGAAAAAGAAGACCAGGCTGGCGCCGAGGCCCTGCGCTCGTTCGAGAAGCAGATCGTGCTGCGCGTTCTGGACGACCTGTGGAAAGACCACCTGTCGACCATGGATCACCTGCGTCACGGCATCCACCTGCGTGGTTATGCGCAGAAAAACCCGAAACAGGAATACAAGCGCGAGTCCTTCACGCTGTTCTCCGAGCTGCTGGATTCGATCAAGCGCGACTCGATCCGTGTGCTGTCGCACGTTCAGGTTCGCCGCGAAGATCCGGCCGAGGAAGAGCAACGCCTGCGTCAGGAAGCCGAAGCACTGGCCGCCCGCATGCAGTTCGAACATGCTGAAGCGCCAGGTCTGGATCAACCGGAAGCACTGGTCGGTGAAGAGGTCGACGTGGCCCTTGCCACCGCCCCGGTGCGCAACGAGCAGAAGCTGGGCCGCAACGAACTGTGCTACTGCGGTTCGGGCAAGAAATTCAAGCACTGCCACGGGCAGATCCAGTAAAACCCGTTTCAATCGCTGAAATACCCGCGCCGCGACCGGCACCAGCCGTCGCGGCGTTTTGCCATTTACACCACCGTCACTACGCTTGGCGGTGCTGACATCATTGAGTAAGGAGCGCATTCATGGCTGTTGGTCTTGGTCCTTTGCCAACGTTGCACCCGGTTGCCGGTTTTGAACTCGGTATCGCTTCGGCCGGCATCAAGCGCCCGGGGCGCAAGGATGTCGTCGTGATGCGTTGCGCCGAAGGTTCCACCGTGGCGGGCGTGTTCACGTTGAACGCTTTCTGTGCAGCGCCGGTGATCCTGGCCAAGAAACGCGTGCAGAACGCTGTGCGCTACCTGTTGACCAACACCGGCAATGCCAACGCCGGCACCGGCGAACCGGGCCTGGCTGCCGCCGAGCGCACCACCGCCAAACTGGCTGAACTGACCGGCGTGGATGCCAGCCAGATCCTGCCGTATTCCACTGGCGTGATCGGCGAGCCGCTGCCGGTCGAGAAGATCGAAGGCGCCCTGCAGGCCGCGCTGGACGACCTGTCGGAAAACAACTGGGAAGCCGCCGCCACCGGGATCATGACCACCGACACGCTGCCGAAAGGCGCCAGCCGCCAGTTCCAGCATGACGGCGTGACCATCACCGTCACCGGCATCAGCAAGGGCGCGGGCATGATCCGTCCGAACATGGCGACCATGCTCGGTTACATCGCCACCGACGCCAAAGTCTCCCGCGACGTGCTGCACAACCTGATCCTGGACGGCGCCAACAAGTCGTTCAACCGCATCACCATCGACGGCGATACCTCGACCAACGACTGCTGCATGCTGATCGCTACCGGCAAGGCTGCGCTGCCGGAAATCACCCGTGCCGAAGGCGAGCTGTTCACCAAGCTGAAGCAGGCTGTGTTCGAAGTGTGCATGGACGTGGCCCAGGCCATCGTGCGTGACGGCGAAGGCGCGACCAAGTTCGTGACCGTTGAAGTCAACGGCGGCGGCAATCACCAGGAATGCCTGGACGTTGGCTACACCGTGGCCCACTCGCCGCTGATCAAGACGGCACTGTTTGCGTCCGACCCGAACTGGGGCCGAATCCTCGCTGCCGTTGGTCGTGCCGGCGTGCCGGATCTGGACGTGAGCAAGATCGACGTATTCCTCGGTGACGTGTGCATCGCCAGCCGTGGCGCCCGCGCCGCGACCTACACCGAAGCCCAGGGTTCGGCGGTGATGCAGCAGGAAGAAATCACCATCCGTATCGAACTGGGTCGCGGCGATTGCAGCGAAACCATCTGGACCACCGACCTGTCCCACGAGTACGTGAAGATCAACGCCGAATACCGCACCTGATCCCTGCCGAAGAGGGAGGTCTGCGGACCTCCTTTTCTTCTGTCCCATGAAAGGACCCGAACATGAGCCTTCACCTGATCATCGGCGACAAACTGCTTTCCTCCTGGTCCCTGCGCGCGGCACTGGCGCTTGAACTGACCGGCGCACCCTACACCGAAGAACTGGTCAAACTCGGCAAGCCCGACACCCGCGAGCGGTTGCTTACCCATTCGCCGACCGCCAAGGTGCCGCTGCTGAAAACCGCCCGCGGCACCATTGCCGATTCGCTGGCGATTGCCGAATACCTGGCCGAACAGTTTCCTTCCGAGCAACTCTGGCCGACCGATATCTTCGCCCGAGCCCAGGCGCGATCCGCCTGCGCGCAGATGCACAGCGGCTTTTTCGCCATGCGCAATCACATGCCGTTCAATCTGAGCCATGACGCGCCGCTCAACCCGGTGCCGCCGGAAGTGAAGGTCGACATCGAACGCATGCTCGCGTTGTGGGCCGAATGCCGTGCTGCCGCGACCGAGCCTGGCCCTTACCTGTTTGGTCGGGTGTCGCTGGCCGATGCATTCTTCGCCCCGATTGCCGTGCGTCTGCGCACCTATCAGGTGAAGCTGCCGGCCGACGATCAAGCCTATGTTGAAACCGTCTACCAATGGCCAGCCTTCAAGGCCTGGCAAAAGGCCGGACTGGAGGAATTGCAGTCGTGAAACGTGTACACGTCGCCGCCGCCGTCATTCGTGACGACAGCGGCAAGATTCTGATCGCCCGGCGTGCCGATACCCAGCATCAGGGCGGCCTCTGGGAATTTCCCGGTGGCAAGGTCGAAGCCGACGAGTCGGTGCAAACCGCGCTGGCTCGGGAGCTGCACGAAGAGTTGGGCATCGTCGTCGGTGCCGCCCGGCCGCTGATCAAGGTGCGTCATGATTACCCGGACAAGCAGGTGTTGCTGGATGTCTGGGAGGTCTCGAGCTTCACTGGCGAACCCCATGGCGCCGAAGGCCAGCCATTGGCCTGGGTTTCGGCCAAGGAGCTGACGGATTACGAATTCCCGGCAGCCAACCAGCCGATCGTCGCGGCGGCGCGTTTGCCTGCCGAATACCTGATCACCCCGGAAGATCTGGAAACCCCGGCCTTGCTGCGCGGCATCCAGAAGGCAATCGCCGGTGGCATCAAGCTGATCCAGCTGCGCGCGCCCAATGGTTATGACCCGAAGTACCGCGACCTCGCGGTAGACGCGGTCGGCCTGTGCGCCGGCAAGGCGCAGTTGATGATCAAGGGCCCGTTCGAGTGGCTGGGCGATTTCCCGGCCGCTGGCTGGCACATCACCTCGGCGCAGTTGCGCAAGTACGCGGCAGCGGGGCGTCCGCTGCCGGCAGATCGCTGGTTGGCGGCTTCCTGCCATAACGCTGAAGAACTGGCACTGGCCGAGCAGATGGGCGTGGATTTCGTCACCCTGTCGCCGGTGCAGCCGACCCTGACTCACCCGGATGCGCAGCCGTTGGGCTGGGAGCAGGCATCGACGCTGATCGAAGGTTTCAGCAAGCCGGTATTTCTGCTGGGCGGAGTCGGTCCGGCTGAACGCGAAAAAGCATGGGATGCCGGAGCTCAGGGTGTGGCGGGGATTCGGGCGTTCTGGCCTGAGGCTCTATAAGAGGCTCAGGCCTCATCGCTGGCTTGCCAGCGATGACTGACTTAGAGGCGCTACACCTCTGTGGGTTTCGCCGCCGGTTGCCACAGAATCTCGGCAATACCCTGGCGCCGGGCGATCAGCCTGGCCGCCACAAACAACAGATCCGACAAGCGATTGATGTACGCCAGACCAACTCCGGCCAACGGTTCGATCGCATTCAAATGCTGGCAACGCCGTTCGGCACTGCGCGCCAGGCTGCGACAGACATGGGCCTGGGCAATCAGCATCGAACCGCCCGGCAGAATGAAATTCTCCAGCGGCCCCAATTCCTCGTTCCATACATCAATGGCGGCTTCCAGCCGTTCGATTTCCGCCGTGTTCAGCGCCTGATATTCCGGCATCGCCAGTTCACCGCCTAAGTCGAACAACCGATGCTGGCAGGGCGCCAACACGTCGATCAGTTCATTCAGTCCGGGGCAGGTTTCGCGCTCGGCGATCAACCCGGCCAGTAGCACACCGACCTGACTGTTCAGCGTATCGACCTCGCCAATGGCCTCGATGCGCGGGTGATCCTTGGGCACCCGGCGGCCGTCGCCGAGTCCGGTTTCGCCCTTGTCGCCGGTGCGGGTGTAGATCTTCGACAAGCGAAAGCCCATGGTTTACCTCGGTAGTTGATTGGTTTCGGCGGCGATGGGCGCCGGTTGCGCCAGCGGCAGACGCAGGGTGAAGCAGGTGCCTTGCCCCGGCGCCGACTGTACTTCCATCTGGCCTTTGTGGTTGTTGGTGATGATGAAGTACGACACCGACAGCCCGAGGCCCGTGCCCTGGCCGATTTCCTTGGTGGTGAAGAACGGCTCGAAGGTGCGCTTGCGTACGTTCTCGCTCATGCCGATGCCGTTGTCCTCGACCTGAATCTCGGCCCATGGCGGATTGAGCCGGGTGCGCAGGGTGATTCGCCCTGGTTCGCTGTCATCTTCGCGCTGGTGGATCGCCTGCGCGGCGTTTTTCAGCAGGTTCAGCAGCACCTGTTCGAGTTCGTTGGCAGTGCCGGGCACCGGGCCCAGCGCCGGGTCGAACTGGCGAATGATCGCCTGACCCTTGAAGTCGAAGCCGATGGCCAGGTCGAAGTCGTTACCGGCGATTTCCACCGCTTGGTCGATCAGCGCCGGCAGGTCGCACGGCGCCATCTGGCGGTTGCTGCGGCGGCTGAAACTTAGCATGTGGGTGACGATTTTCGCCGCCCGGGCGCCGGCCTGCTGGATGCCGTCGAGCAGTTGCGGGACTTCCCGGCCTTGCAGGTAGCGGTTCACGGTATCGAGTTCGATGCCCAGTTGCTCGGCCTGCTCGAGGTTCTTCGGCAGGTCAGGCGACAGACGTCGACGGATGTTCTGCACGTTGTGCAGGATCGCCCCCAGCGGGTTGTTGATCTCGTGGGCCATGCCGGCGGCGAGGCCACCGACCGACAGCATTTTCTCCGACTGCACCATCATTTCTTCCAGCGACAGGCGCTGGGTAATGTCGTCGATCCGGATCACCACGCCACGCCCGGCACCGCCCATCAACGGGTAGAAGGTGAGGGCATAGTGCTTGGGCTCGTCGTCCTTGAACCACGTCACCCGTTCGATTTTCGCCACCGTGTGTTGCTCTACGGTCTGCTTGAGTTGCGGCAGGAACGGCTTGAGCGGCTCGAAGGCGAGGAAGATCGGCTGGTTCAGCGCTTCGTCCAGCCGGGTACCGGAAAGGGCGCTGGCCTCCTGGTTCCATTGGGTGACGTAGAGCTGTTCGTCGAGGGCGATCAGCGCCGAGGGCATGGAGTCGATGATGCTGTTGAGGTAGTTCTGGAACCCGGTGAGTTTTTTCTCGATCTTGCTGCGCACCTGGACTTCCAGCTCCAGCTTGCGGTTGGTGTGGCGGGTTTCTTCTGCCAGACCCTGGGCCTGATCGTAGGCCGCCTGGGAATCGTCGCGGGCGCGCTTGAGTTGCTGTTCCCGGGCCTCGATACGCGAAAGCATTGTGTTGAATGCTTCGGCCAGGCTGCCGATTTCGTCATGGTTACCCCGGGAGGCGCGCAGGGCGTAGTTCTCTTCGCGGGTGACCTGGCGGGACAGTTCTTCGAGCTGATGGATCGGCCGGGTGATCAGGCGCTTGATCTGCCGGGCGATGACCAGCCACAGCAGCACACTGAAAATCAGAATCCCCAGACTCGCCGTGAGCGTGCCGGTGTAGAACGCCACCGGCAGCTCGCTGCTGGCCACCAGTAACAGATGGCCTGGCGCAGTGCCGGGGCGGGGCAGGGTGATGAGTTGGTTGCTGCGAAACTCGGTCAGTTGCCAGGCTTCGATGTGCCGGTAGCGTTCCGGCAGGTTGAGTTTGTCGCCATGCTGCAACTGCGCCAGACGTTCGCCTTTGCCGTCGTACAGAGCCGCGGCGCGCAGCGGGGAATAGCTGTCGAGTTCCTTGAGCAGACGTTCGGCGCTTTGTGGCGACTGTAAGGCGTCGGCCACCAGGCTCGGGTTCGACACCAGCCGGCCGATGGTCTGCAACGCCTGGGGCGCCATGCTTTCCTGGGAAATGTAATAGGCGGCGCTGATAAAGGTCAGGTTGGCGACCAGCAACACAGTGGTCAACAGCACCAGCAGGGCGGCCAGCAGTTTCTGGCCGACCGGCAGGTTTTCAAGACGCTGGCGCAATGGCATCAGGTTTATCGCAGCAAAGGAACAAGTGGCCAGCGTAGCCGCTGCTCAGTCGACGGGCAATCCGAGACTGTGCAGATGAGCGCTCAGGCGCTGCTGCAATTGCTTCAGATGCGGAAGGTTTAACTGATGACGTTCTGCAACCTTGCAGGCATGCCCAAGCAGATAGCTGATCTCGGTGCGGCGTTTATTGGCCACGTCCTGATACATGGACGAGAAATTCGCCGCTGTGGCCTGGATCACCCGTTCGACTTCCTGTTGCAGGTTGTCCGCCGCGGCCGGTTGCCCGCAGCGTTCGAGCAGTTCGGTCAGTTCGCCGCACAGGGTGGCGACTTCGCAGTGATGTTGCTGCAAGCCGCCGTTGCGGCAGTCGTGCAGCACCGTCAGCGGATTGATTGCACAGTTGAGTGCCAGCTTGCGCCACAGACGGGTGAGGATGTCGGCGCTCCATTCATGGGGGATTTTCGCCGCCTCGAGATCGTCCAGCCAGATCGGTGCCACCGGATGACCGGCGTCCCCTAGCCAGGTGTAGCCATGGCCGGCGAACACCACGCGCCAGTCGCCGTCGCGAAATGCGCCTTCGGTGCTGGAGGCGCTGATACAGCGGGCCTGCGGCACTCGCGCGGCGACCGCTTCCTGGCTGCCGAGGCCGTTCTGCAAAAGGATCAGTTCGGCGTCCGCTGCCAGACGGTGGGCAAGTCCGGCCACAGCCGCTTCGGCGTCGTAGGCCTTGCAGGCCACCAGCAGGCGGCGGATCGGTTCGGGGCTGTCCGGGGTTTCGCCAGGGATGGCGTAGCTGCTGGCCACGCCTTGCTCGACGAGGGTCAGGCCGCCCGCCGTCGCATAGTCGTGCAAGCGGTCAATGTCGCGCAGGATCAACCGAACCGGCAGGCCGGCACGGGCCAGGCGTGTGGCCCAGAGCGTGCCGAGACTTCCGGCGCCCAGGACATGCCAGGGGGTGAACATCAGTTTTTCACTCGGTAAGGTACTGGCATGCAAGGCTCGCCGTGTCGGTGGGAAAAGACCCGTTATAATGAGCCCGATTTTAACCGCAAGCCAAGCGCGCCGCGTCCCGTACGAGCGCGCCTTTTTATTGGAGAACTTACATGCCGTCGTTCGACGTGGTATCCGAACTGGACAAACACGAACTCACCAACGCGGTCGAGAACGCCGTGAAGGAACTCGATCGTCGTTATGACCTGAAAGGCAAGGGCAGCTTCGAATACAAGGAAAAGGACTTGACCGTCCACCTGACCGCTGAAGCCGATTTCCAGCTGGAAGCGATGATCGAGATTCTCAAGCTGGCCCTGGTCAAGCGCAAGATCGACGTGCAGTGCCTGGAAGTCAAAGACTCCTTCGCCTCGGGCAAGCTGATGAAGCAGGACGCCGTCCTCAAGGAAGGCATCGACAAGGAACTGGCGAAGAAAATCGTCGGCCACATCAAGGAAGCCAAGCTCAAGGTGCAGGCCGCCATCCAGGGCGAGCAGGTGCGTGTGACCGGCAAGAAGCGTGACGACCTGCAGGAAGCCATCGCGGCCCTGCGTGCCAAGGAATTCGGCATGCCACTGCAGTTCAACAACTTCCGCGACTAAGCTTTTCGGTCGGGAACCTCTCGGCGTTTAATGCGTCCGAGGCCCAAGCAACGGCAGAAACGATTGAGCCCTGTTCGGTTCGGTCTTTCTGCCGCTGGTTTTTACAGCCCGGGAAGCCGGCAATCAGGAGATAAAACATGGATTTGAATGCTGAGGTGGACAACCTGGTCAAGGCATCCCAGGCGTGGATTCCGATGATCATGGAATACGGCAGCCGTGTGCTGCTGGCGGTGATCACCCTGGCCATCGGCTGGTGGCTGATCAACAAGGTCACGCAAAAGCTCGGCGGCCTGCTGGCCCTGCGCAATGCCGACCTGGCGCTGCAAGGTTTCATCAGCAGCCTGGCCAACATCATTCTCAAGGTGCTGCTGATCGTCAGCGTGGCGTCGATGATCGGCGTCGAGACTACCTCGTTCGTCGCGGCAATCGGTGCGGCCGGCCTGGCCATCGGTCTGGCGTTGCAGGGCAGCCTGGCGAACTTCGCCGGCGGCGTGCTGATTCTGTTGTTCCGTCCGTTCCGCATCGGTGACTGGATCGAAGCTCAGGGTGTGGCGGGTACCGTCGACAGCATCCAGATTTTCCACACCGTGCTGCGCACTGGCGACAACAAGACCATCATCGTCCCGAACGGCAACCTGTCGAACGGCATCATCACCAACACCAACCGTCAGCCGACCCGCAAGGTTGTGTTCGACGTAGGTGTGGATTACGAAGCCGATCTGCAAAAGGCCCGTCAGGTGCTGCTGGATCTGGCCAAGGATGAGCGCGTTCTGCAGGATCCGGCACCTCAGGCCGTTATTTCGACACTGGGTGACAGTTCGATCACTGTTTCCCTGCGGGTATGGGTTAAAACTGCGGATTACTGGGATGTGATGTTCATGTTTAACGAACAGTCGCGTGATCGTTTAAAGACTGCAGGCATTGATATTCCTTTTCCACAACGAGTGATTCGTGTGGTTCAGGAATCGGCAGTGTAATGATAGGTTGCTAATTAATTGCCTGACTTATCGGTCAGGCATCTATTACAAGTGACAGGCAATAAAAAAGGCCCATCCGAAGATGGGCCTTTTTGTTTTGTTACCGCAACTAACTCGGTGCGATTACAAAAGCGACAGCGGGTAGTCGACGATCAGACGGAACTCTTTGATGTCGCCTTCGCCTTGGTCAGCGTTCGCGTTATGCCATGCTTGACGAACGCGGAAGGAGAGATCTTTGGCCGGGCCGGACTGAACAACGTACTTGACTTCCAAGTTGGTTTCGTTGTGTTTGCCATCAGCGCCGTAGAGTGGATCACCGTTGGATTTACGGTAAACACTGTTGGCGGCCAGACCGGTACCATCGATATCCCAGCCTTTAACGTAACGGGTCATGAAGCTCAGACCAGGCACGCCGTACTCGGCCATTTTCAGGTCATAACGGATCTGGGCGGATTTTTCTTTCGGACCGTTGAAGTCAGAGTACTGGATGGAGTTGGCGAGGAAGATCGAGTCGCCGCCACGGTTGTTCTTGCCCACACCGACGTAGTCGAATGGCGTGTCACCGTTAACTTTCTGGAAGGCCAGAGTAATGGTGTGCGCCTTCAGGAAGGAGAGTGCGGTTGCCAAGGAGAAGGTGGTGTTGCTGATGTCGCCTGCTTCCTTGTCACCGGTGTCGGTGGTGCGGTAGATGTTGAAGTCAGTGTTCAACGAAGTGTCGCCACCGAATGGGGTGGTGAGGTTCACGTTCGCGTAGTACTGATTCCAGACGTCTTCCAGCTTCGCGCCATACAGGGACGCGGTCAGGTTGTCGGTAATGCCGTACTTGCCGCCGAAGTAGTCGATGGTGTTGGCTGTAACGCCAGCATAGTTGGCCCACAGGTCGCCTTCACGGGAGTTGCGATCCTGGCTGGTCGACGAGTAGAAGTGACCGGCTTCGAGGTCAAGATCTTTGACTTCGCTGCTCTGCAGTTGGAAACCGCTGGCAGTTTGCGGGAGGATACGGGAGCCGCCTACAGCGAATACCGGAGCGGTGCTTGGCTGCATGTCGCCGACTTTCAGCTCGGTTTTCGATACGCGGAATTTCACGGCTGCGCCGGCTTTGCCCTGGCTGTCGTTGACGTGACCGTCAGCGTCGCGGCTCATGTTGCCGGTACCGCCGGTGCCATCACCGCCGTCCAGTTTGATTGCCAGGTAACCGAAAGCGTCAACGCCTACACCCACGGTGCCCTGAGTGTAACCGGAGCTGAAGTTGCCCCAGATACCCTGAGTCCAGTCTTTCTGGTCGTTGCCGCCGTCTTTGTTATTGCGGTTGAAGTAATAGTTGCGAATCAGCAAGTCAGCTTTCGCGTCTTCAACGAAGCCTTTCGCTTCAGCCTGGTCACTTACAAACGGGGCGGCCGTAGCCATTTGAGTACTGGCTGCTGCAGCAACTGCCAGTGCGATCATGCTCCACTTCATCACGCGCATCGTGATTTGCTCCTTTGGTTTTAGAAGAGTACTGCCGTCCCACCTGTTTTATTATCTGGGCGGCTCTTTCTTTTTGTGTCGGCGCAAACTTATATCACGCCGACCATGTTGGCGATACTTGCGAATCCAACCTTTCAGCTTCTTTACGAGCGTGTCGCAAACGGCTTGGTAGATGTCGCAAATTTACAGTCCAAATGCAATGGGACTGACAACTTCAGCGCTGTTTTACAGAGCTTGAGCATCGGTAAAAAAGAGTCCCTTGGCAAAACGCTTGAATCTCCATCGGGCAACCCTGCCACTGTTTTTATGGGGCTCAAGGCATCCACTTCTTGTGGTGCGCTTATAGTCCATATGGGTATGAATGCAACAAGCGTGCACAAACCGCTGAATTGTTCCGGTTTTTTTCAAGGTGCTCGTCCGGTGCTGTAAAAACCTCATAAAACCGGGGGCTTCGAGGGCCTTTCAAACAGGCTTGACGCCATCCTTCGCATGGTGTTGCTCCCTGAAAGTCGCAGCGCGACAACCAAAAACGTTACCGGTTCACCCCGTCAGTGAGTATTCGGCGGATGCCCGACGCACTGAGCGTAGACGTGCTGTGCGGTTTTGGTGCAAAAAATTTCAATGGCTGTACTGAATTCATACAGTTGAGCCGTCGATGGTGCGTAAACGTTGCTTCCTGAACAGGTCATTTCCCGCGTTCGAATACAGTGCTGGTTCTGTTCTGGTGCGCTCGTGCCACAAATGTCACTTTGCAGGGCGCGTAAGATTCCTTGCCGTGGCGCATTCGCCGTGAAGGTCACTCCAATCGCAGGTATGCTGCCGTCCAGTCGTTTGGCGCGCTGCTTTCGCAGTGGGGCGCTAAGCTGAAAACAGGTCAACCGCCGGGAGTGCGCGCAGTGTTTGCTTTAGATTCACGACTTCAACAGGACACCCTGACCATCGGCGATTTCCCGCTTTGTCGACTGCTGTTGTCCAACGACGCCAACTACCCGTGGTTCATCCTGGTGCCTCGCCGCGACGATATCAGCGAGTTGTTTCAGTTGGATGTCGCCGACCAGCAGCGCTTGTGGCAGGAAACCACGGCCCTGGCCGAGGTGCTCAAGGATTCCTTCGACGCCGACAAGATGAATGTCGCGACTCTGGGCAACGTGGTCAGCCAGCTGCATATGCATGTGATCGTGCGTAAACGGGACGATGCCGCCTGGCCGGCGCCGGTCTGGGGCAAGCACCCCGCCAGGCCTTACAGTGCCGAGCAAGTGGCTGCGATCCGCGAGCGCCTGCGTCTGGTGCTGGACGAAGATTTCACCTTTCTGGAGGGCTGAGTGATGAGCCTCGAACAACGTGTTACCGAGCTGGAAAGTCGCCTGGCGTTTCAGGATGACACCATTCAGGCATTGAACGATGTGCTGGTGGAGCAGCAGCGGGTGGTTGAGCGTCTGCAATTGCAGATGGCAGCTGTACTCAAGCGTCAGGAAGAGATGGTGGGCCAGTTCGGTTCTTTCGAAGAAGACGCACCGCCGCCACACTATTGAGAAGTGCGCGGGCGTGCTCCCGCAATAAAAAAACCGCGAACAGCCAGGCTGTACGCGGTTTTTTTATTGCGGGAGACGTGAATCAGCGACGCGGCAGGGCGGCGATCACGTCTTCGGCCTGCAGGCCCTTGTCACGGTTCATCACCGAGAACTCCACGCGCTGGCCTTCGACCAGAACACGGTGGCCTTCGCCACGGATGGCGCGAAAGTGCACGAAAATATCATCGCCGGAATCCCGGGAGATAAAACCGAAGCCCTTGGAGGTGTTGAACCACTTGACGGTGCCGGTATCGCGGTTGCTCATGTCGTAGCTTTGCGTGGCGGCGGTCGGTGAGGATTTGTAGAAGCTGACGGCCAGGTGCAAAACCACAGCGACCAGTGCGATCACCAGGCTGAACAGCACGGCTGGCTGGCCGGCGATGACAGGCATCGGCGCGATCAGGGTCAGGGTTTGCAGGACGACGGTCAGGACCAGCAAGGCGCTGACCAGGTTTTGCAGATGCTGGCGCGGACCTTTGTTCCAGTAAGGGATGACTGGCGCAAGGATCAGGTTCAGCAGGCCGAAAAAGGCCAGGTAAAGTGCATCGGGTTGTTGCAGGTAAGGTACCGCTTCGGACTTCAGGCTAGGTATGAAGGACAGCAGCAAGGCTGCTGCGCCCATTAGCAGGTGGACGATTTTCAACATTTTTATTGACTCACGTTATGACGGCTCACAAGGAAGAGCTGAAGGCGCACGGTTCGCTTCGGAACAATAAAGAGGCGTTGGACACGTACCCGGCATCAGCCTATGCGCAGGCCCGGAAAACGGGGCGTAGCGACACACTGCCTATTTAACAGCAAAGCCTGCGGGTACTCAAATTACGCCGGCCAGCGGCAGGTACCGGACGATTTGTCGCGTCTATCGGGTTCATACGGGGGCTGCGGGGCAGAGGTGGCCTTGCTACAGTGAATCGACACCAACTGGATGAATTTCAATCGCCGTTAGGGGGTAAGCATGGCAATCGATATCGGTATCAGTGAAGAAGACCGCAAATCCATCGTCGAAGGGCTCTCACGCCTGTTGTCGGATACCTATGTGCTGTATCTGAAGACCCACAACTTCCACTGGAACGTCACCGGGCCGATGTTCCGGACCCTGCATCTGATGTTCGAGGAGCAATACAACGAATTGGCCCTGGCGGTCGATTCGATTGCCGAGCGCATCCGCGCGCTGGGTTTTCCCGCGCCGGGTGCCTATGCGACTTACGCCCGTCTGTCTTCCATTAAAGAGGAGGTCGGTGTGCCAAGTGCCGAAGACATGATCAAGCAGTTGGTGGAAGGCCAGGAAGCCGTCACCCGAACCGCACGAGGCATTTTCCCTCTGCTGGACAAGGTCAGTGACGAACCTACCGCCGATCTGCTGACCCAGCGCATGCAGGTGCACGAGAAAACCGCCTGGATGCTGCGCGCATTGCTCGAAGCCTGATAACTGGAAGCGCATGAACCCTAGTTCGTGCGCTTTCCTCTTTTCTCCTGGAAATGTCGTTCCCTTCTGTAGGAAACAGGGAGGACGATCCGCCGCTCCATGATCCTCCCTGTCGCGTTGGCTTATCCTACATGGATGGTCAAAAAGTCATCTGGAACTGCCTTTGCGCCTGCGCTTTTAATGAGTTCGCAGGATGTTGCCTTGATAACAGAGGCAGAAATGACAAAGGAGTGTCAACGATATGGAAGATGGAGGCAGGCGAAGAGAGGTCGCAGTCGGTACGCAGCGAGAGAGCGCCACGGAGCCTTTGCTCGGCGGGTTCGACATGGCGTTGATCCGGCCGTTATCCCGCTCGGTGCGTTTGAACGGGTTCGCGACCTGTATGCGGCTGGAACAGGTTTACTGGAATATTTTGGGCCGGATGGCCGAAGACAATTGCTGTTCGGTCGGCACGCTATTGTCCCGTGTCGATCGTGAAGTGCACCTGCGTCATGGCGGGGTGAAAAACTTCAGCGGTCTGGTGCGGGTTGTGTGTGTGATGCATGGCCTGCGGGATTCTCCGGGGGTGCATGGCGCGGGATGACACTGACGAGACGGCCTGTGCAGTCTTCCGGCTGCACAGGCCGCATTTAATGGCTATAATCCCGCCCTTTCGCCGCACAGCCCTGCGCGTGCTGGCAATCTGATTGCCGAGACAACCCCATGCCGATGTACGATTACCAATGTGCTTCCTGTGGTCATCAGTTGGAAGCCATTCAAAAGATCAGCGACGCACCACTGGTCGATTGCCCTGCCTGTCAGGCACCGGAACTCAAGAAGCAGCTGTCGATGCCGGGCTTTCGCCTCAGCGGCAGCGGCTGGTACGAAACCGATTTCAAGACCGGCGCGAAGAAGAATCTGGCCGGTGGCGACAAATCTGACTAGGGTTCAAGCCCAGGTCGAACGACACGCGCGAGTTTCCACAGGTTGCACAGTGCTTGAGTGCAGCGGGATCTCCACCGAATTTCGAATTACGAGAAGCGAACCACTACCATGATGCGCAGCCATTATTGCGGCCAACTGAACGAAAGCCTGGAAGGCCAGGAAATTACCCTTTGCGGATGGGTTCACCGTCGTCGCGACCACGGCGGGGTGATTTTCCTCGATATCCGTGATCGTGACGGTCTAGCTCAGGTAGTGTTCGATCCGGATCGCGCCGAGAGCTTCGCCGCCGCCGATCGCGTGCGCAGCGAATACGTGGTGAAGATCACCGGCAAGGTGCGTCTGCGTCCGGCCGGTGCCACCAACGCCAACATGGCGTCGGGCATGATCGAAGTCCTGGGCTACGAGCTGGAAGTGTTGAACGAAGCGGAAACCCCGCCGTTCCCGCTGAACGAATACTCCGACGTCGGCGAAGAAACCCGCCTGCGCTATCGCTTCCTGGACCTGCGTCGTCCGGAAATGGCCGAGAAGCTGCGTCTGCGTTCGCGCATGACCACCAGCATCCGTCGCTACCTCGACGAAAACGGCTTCCTCGACGTCGAAACTCCGATCCTTACCCGTGCCACGCCGGAAGGCGCGCGCGACTACCTCGTACCGAGCCGTACCCACGCCGGTTCGTTCTTCGCGTTGCCGCAATCGCCACAGCTGTTCAAGCAACTGCTGATGGTCGCCGGCTTCGACCGCTACTACCAGATCGCCAAGTGCTTCCGCGACGAAGACCTGCGTGCCGACCGTCAGCCTGAGTTCACTCAGATCGACATCGAGACCAGCTTCCTCGACGAAAAAGACATCATGGGCCTGACCGAAGGCATGATCCGCAACCTGTTCAAGGAAGTGCTGGATCTGGAATTCGGCGAATTCCCGCACATGACGTTCGAAGAAGCCATGCGCCGTTACGGTTCCGACAAGCCGGACCTGCGTAACCCGCTGGAGCTGGTCGACGTGGCCGATCAGCTGAAAGAAGTGGACTTCAAGGTCTTCAGCGGCCCTGCCAACGATCCGAAATGCCGTATCGCCGCACTGCGCGTTCCAGGCGGGGCGAGCATGCCGCGCAAGCAGATCGACGACTACACCAAGTTCGTCGGCATCTACGGTGCCAAGGGTCTGGCGTACATCAAGGTCAACGAGCGTGCGGCCGGTGTTGACGGTCTGCAATCGCCGATCGTGAAAAACATCCCGGAAGCCAACCTGAACGTGATCCTCGATCGCGTTGGCGCAGTCGACGGCGACATCGTGTTCTTCGGCGCCGACAAGGCCAAGATCGTCAGTGAAGCCCTGGGCGCGCTGCGTATCAAGCTCGGTCACGACCTGAAGCTGCTGACCTGCGAATGGGCGCCGATGTGGGTCGTCGACTTCCCGATGTTCGAAGAGAACGACGACGGCAGCTTCTCCGCTCTGCACCACCCGTTCACCGCACCGAAGTGCTCGCCGGAAGAGCTGGAAGCCAACCCGGCCGGCGCTCTGTCCCGTGCCTACGACATGGTGCTGAACGGCACCGAGCTGGGTGGCGGTTCGATCCGTATCCACCGCAAGGAGATGCAACAGGCGGTATTCCGTCTGCTGGGCATCAACGAAGCGGAACAGGAAGAGAAGTTCGGCTTCCTGCTCGACGCCCTGAAATACGGCGCGCCGCCGCACGGTGGTCTGGCCTTCGGTCTGGACCGTCTGGTGATGCTGATGACCGGCGCCCAGTCGATCCGTGAAGTGATTGCCTTCCCGAAAACCCAGAGTGCTGCCGACGTGATGACGCAGGCGCCGGGTGTCGTGGATGCGAAGGCATTGCGCGAATTGCACATCCGTTTGCGCGAAACGCCAAAGGCCGAGTAAGACGGGCCTGAAGGCGCATCTTCGGATGCGCCTTTTTTCTTTCTGCAGTGATTGAAAACAAGATTTTTTTGCTGGCCGATGCATCTGCATGGCGGGCATTGTTCAAGAGAATTCGGAGCGAGTTATGGCAGGTCATTCCAAGTGGGCGAACATCAAGCACCGCAAAGAACGCCAGGATGCCAAGAGAGGCAAGATCTTCACCAAGTGGATCCGCGAGCTGACCGTGGCGGCCCGTCAGGGCGGCGGTGATCCGGGCTCCAACCCGCGTCTGCGTCTGGCGCTGGACAAGGCGCTGGGCGCCAACATGAGCCGGGACATCATCGACCGTGCCGTGGCCCGTGGCGCCGGCGCGACCGAGGCCGACAACGTTGAAGAACTGACCTACGAAGGTTACGGCCCGGGCGGCGTGGCGGTGATGGTCGAGTGCATGACCGACAACCGTAACCGCACCGCAGCAGCTGTTCGCCATGCGTTCAGCAAGTGTGGCGGCAACCTCGGTACCGACGGTTCGGTAGCCTATCTGTTCGAACGCAAGGGCCAGATCAGCTTTGCCCCGGGCGTTGACGAAGACGCGCTGACAGAGGCCGCGCTGGAAGCCGATGCCGACGACGTGGTCAGCCACGAAGACGGCTCGATCGATGTGTTCACCTCGTTCACCAGTTTCTACGCGGTACGCAATGCCCTGGAGGCCGCCGGTTTCAAGGGTGATGACGCGGAAATCGTCATGCAGCCGACCACCAGCGCCGAGCTGGATCTGGAGGGCGCCGAGAAGGTGCTCAAGCTGATCGACATGCTGGAAGACCTGGACGACGTGCAGAACGTCTATTCCAACGCGGACATTCCGGAAGACGTGGCCGCTCAGCTCGGTTAAGAGCGACTAGGCTTCAATGTGGGAGCTGGCTTGCCAGCGATGGCGTCGGCACATCAGGTAATGATGGCGCCTGACACACCGTCATCGCTGACAAGCCAGCTCCCTCATTTGTTTTTGTGTTTCTTCGAACCAGCAGGCTTATGACTTTAATTCTTGGTATCGACCCCGGTTCGCGCATTACCGGTTACGGCATTGTTCGCGATACCGGACGTGGCGGCTGCATCTATGTCGCCTCGGGTTGTATCCGCACTGGAGCCGGCGAGCTGCATGAGCGTCTGCAGATCGTTTATCGCGGCGTGCGCGAAATCATCCAGACCTACGGTCCGGTCACCATGGGCATCGAAAAGGTGTTCATGGCAAAAAACGCCGATTCGGCGCTGAAGCTCGGGCAGGCCCGGGGGGCCGCTATTGTTGCCGGCGCCGAAGAATGCCTGGAAATAGCCGAGTACACGGCCACCCAGGTCAAGCAGGCCGTGGTCGGCACGGGTGCCGCTAATAAAGAGCAGGTGCAGATGATGGTCATGCACATGCTCAAGCTGACCAGCAAACCGCAAATCGATGCATCGGATGCCCTGGCCATTGCCATTTGTCATGCCCACACACGCTCGAGTCTGTTACCGCACGGCTTGGGAACGGCACGCAGTCGTGGCGGGCGCCTGCGTCTCTGATAGCATCAGCAGTCATTTTTACGGAATGTGGATTTCGTGCCTGGGTTGTCGGCCGTGAATCCATGCTCTGTCGGTCGCCAGCCCACGGCTGGCCAACGCTCAAGGATCTGAAACGTGATTGGACGCTTGCGCGGTACTCTGGCTGAGAAACAGCCGCCGCACCTGATTCTGGATGTAAACGGCCTCGGGTATGAGTTGGAAGTGCCCATGACCACCCTTTATCGCCTGCCGTCGGTCGGTGAACCGCTGACCCTGCACACCCATTTGGTCGTACGCGAAGACGCGCAGTTACTCTATGGTTTTGCCGGCAAGCGTGAGCGAGACTTTTTTCGCGAGTTGATCCGTCTCAATGGTGTAGGGCCGAAACTGGCCCTGGCCTTGATGTCGAGTCTGGAAGTCGACGAACTGATCCGCTGCGTGCAATCCCAGGACACCTCGGCGCTGACCAAGGTGCCGGGCGTGGGCAAGAAAACCGCCGAGCGTCTGCTGGTCGAACTGAAGGATCGCTTCAAGGCCTGGGAAACCTCGCCGGCCATGTTCGCCCTGGTGCCGAACCAGCCGGACGGCCCGGCGCCGGTCAACACCGCCGAGAACGATGCGGTCAGTGCACTGATTTCCCTGGGCTACAAGCCACAGGAAGCGAGCAAGGCGATTTCCGCGATCAAAGAGAAAGGCCTGAGCAGCGAAGACATGATTCGACGTGCCCTGAAGGGAATGATTTAAGTGATTGAAGCTGATCGTCTGATCGCCGCCACGCACAGTCCGCGTGAGCGCGAAGAAGTCCAGGATCGGGCGATACGTCCCGTCAGCCTGGCCGAGTACATCGGCCAGCCGACCGTTCGCGAGCAGATGGAACTGTTTATCCAGGCCGCCCGTGGCCGTAGCGAATCCCTCGACCACACCCTGATCTTCGGTCCGCCGGGGCTGGGTAAAACCACGCTGGCCAACATCATCGCCCAGGAAATGGGCGTGTCGATCAAGAGCACTTCCGGTCCGGTGCTGGAGCGTCCGGGGGATCTGGCGGCGCTGTTGACCAATCTTGAGCCGCACGACGTGCTGTTCATCGATGAAATCCATCGTCTGTCGCCGATCGTCGAAGAAGTACTGTACCCGGCCATGGAAGATTTCCAGCTCGACATCATGATCGGTGAAGGGCCGGCGGCGCGTTCGATCAAACTCGATCTGCCACCGTTCACCTTGGTCGGTGCCACCACGCGGGCGGGCATGCTGACCAACCCTTTGCGTGACCGTTTCGGTATCGTCCAGCGCCTCGAGTTCTACAGCACCGCTGACCTGGCGACGATTGTCAGCCGTTCGGCGAATATCCTCGGCTTGCCGCTGGATCCGGAAGGCTCTTTCGAGATTGCCCGCCGCGCCCGTGGCACGCCGCGGATCGCCAACCGTCTGCTGCGCCGGGTGCGGGATTTCGCCGAAGTCCGGGCCAAGGGCCACATCACCAAGTCCGTCGCAGATCTGGCGCTGAACCTGCTGGACGTGGACGAGCATGGTTTCGATCATCAGGACCGGCGTCTGCTGTTGACCATGATCGAGAAGTTTGACGGCGGCCCGGTGGGCATCGACAGTCTGGCGGCGGCGATCAGCGAAGAGCGCCACACCATTGAAGATGTGCTTGAGCCGTACCTGATTCAGCAGGGCTACATCATGCGTACGCCGCGGGGCAGGGTGGTGACCCGCCACGCGTACCTGCATTTTGGTTTAAACATCCCGACACGAATGGGCGAAATGCCCGTGGTAGACGAGTTTCTCGATGCCGTGGACGATTGATACACATTTATTGTCGATTTATTCAGCGTTTGTACTGTCACAGGACGGTACTTTTGCGGTAAAGCCTTCGAACAATGAAAAACAGTTGCCTGGCCGGATTGGCAACCCGAGGAGTAAGCACTAGAGTATGCGCGCGCAAAACGGGCTTGAGCCGTTCGCACATCGTTGTCGCGTTTATTACGAGGACACCGATGCGGGCGGCATCGTGTATTACGTTAATTACCTCAAGTTTATGGAACGGGCTCGAACCGAGCGGCTCCGGGAGCTGGGCTTTGCCCAGTCGGCGCTGGCAGGGGAGGACCTGTTGTTCGTCGTGCATTCCAGCGAAGCGCGTTATCACGCGCCGGCGCGACTGGACGACGAGCTTCTGGTAAGCGCTGATGTAATCGAATTGAACCGTGCCAGCCTGCGCTTTCGACAGCAGGTCAGGCGGGCAACGGATAATGTGCTGCTCTGCGAAGGGCAGTTTCTGGTGGCCTGTGTGCGCACTAACAGTTTGAAACCCCGGGCCCTTCCCGAAGACCTGCGTGCGGCCTTTGCCGACGCGGTCGGCACGGGTACACACTCAAAGCAGGAGATAAAGCGTGGAAGCTAACGTCGTCGACCATTCCTCCATGTGGAGCCTGGTCAGCAATGCCAGCATCGTGGTGCAGTTGGTAATGTTGACCCTGGTGGCCGCATCGGTGACCTCATGGATCATGATCTTTCAGCGCAGCAACCTGCTGCGCGCCGGTCGACGTGCCCTGGAGAGCTTCGAGGAGCGCTTCTGGTCGGGTATCGACCTGTCCAAACTCTATCGTCAGGCCGGCAGCAACCCGGATCCGGATTCGGGCGTCGAGCAGATCTTCCGTGCCGGCTTCAAGGAGTTCTCCCGTCTGCGTCAGCAGCCAGGCGTCGATCCTGAAGCGGTGATGGAAGGTGTGGCCCGTGCCATGCGTGTCGCCATCTCCCGCGAAGAAGAAAAGCTCGAGCAGAGCCTGCCGTTCCTCGCCACCGTAGGTTCCGTCAGCCCGTACATCGGTCTGTTCGGTACCGTCTGGGGGATCATGAACTCGTTCCGCGGTCTGGCCAGCGCCCAGCAGGCCACTCTGGCTACCGTGGCTCCCGGCATCGCCGAAGCCCTGATCGCCACCGCGATCGGTCTGTTTGCCGCGATCCCGGCCGTTATCGCTTACAACCGTTTCTCTGCCCGCAGCGAAACCTTGCTGAGCCGCTACTACACCTTCGCCGATGAATTCCAGGCGATCCTGCACCGCAAAGTGCACACCAGCGAAGAATAAGCAGGTATTTCCCGATGGCTTTAATCACTCGAGCCCGACACAAGCGCAAGCCGGTCGCCGAGATGAACGTAGTGCCTTACATCGACGTGATGCTGGTGCTGCTGGTCATCTTCATGGTGACTGCGCCGATGCTCAATCAGGGCGTGAAAGTGGATCTGCCCAAGGTTTCCAGCGAAGCCTTGCCGCAGGACAACAACACCCAGGTGCTGACCATTTCGATCAAGTCGGACAAGACCTACTACTGGAACCTTGGCAGCGAAGTCGACACCGAGAAGCAGCAGGACCGGGCCATGACCCTGCCACAGATGACCGACGCGGTGACCAAAATCATTCGCGCCGGCACTGAAGGCGGCAAGCGTACCCAGGTCTTCATCCGTGGCGACAAGTCCGTCGATTATGGCTCCGTCATGGGTGCCATGGGCGGGTTGCAGAAAGCCGGGGTCGGTAACGTTGGCTTGATCACCGAGGCGCCCTGATGCAGCAACAGCGAGAGCCGTCCGCCTCGGAAAGCTACTTCTGGCCTAGTGTCTGGGCGATTGGCTTGCACGTGCTGGTGTTCGGCATGCTGTTTGTCAGTTTCGCCCTGACCCCGGAGCTGCCGCCAGCCAAGCCGATTGTTCAGGCGACCCTGTACCAGCTGAAATCGAAAAGTCAGGCAACCACTCAGACCAATCAGAAGATTGCGGGTGAGGCGAAGAAATCCGCCGCGCGCCAGACCGAAGTCGAGCAGATGGAGCAGAAAAAGGTCGAGCAGGAAGCGGTGAAGGCTGCGGAACAAAAGAAAGAAGAAGCGGCTCAAAAGGCCGAGGAAGCCAAGAAGGCCGATGAGGCGAAGAAAGCGGACGAGGCGAAGAAGGCTGATGAAGCCAAGAAAGCCGACGACGCCAAGAAAGCCGCCGAAGCCAAGAAGGCAGAAGAGAAACAATTGGCTGATATAGCCAAGAAGAAAGCCGAAGAAGAAGCCAAAAAGGCTGCTGAAGAAGAGGCCAAGAAAGCGGCCGCTGAAGAAGCCAAGAAGAAGATCGTCGAAGACGCGAAAAAGAAAGCCGCCGAAGACGCCAAGAAGAAAGCTGAAGCTGAAGAGGCGAAGAAGAAAGTCGCCGAAGACGCGAAGAAGAAAGCTGCTGCCGATGCTGCGAAGAAGAAAGCGCAGGAAGCGGCACGTAAATCCGCCGAAGACAAGAAGGCTCAGGCCCTGGCAGATTTGCTTTCCGACACGCCGCAGCGCCAGCAGGCCTTGGCCGATGAGCAGGGCGACGAAGTCGCGGGCAGTTTCGATGACCTGATTCGTGCGCGGGCAGCAGAAGGCTGGGCGCGTCCACCTTCAGCACGCAAAGGCATGACGGTTGTGCTGCAGATCGGCATGTTGCCGGACGGTACGGTGACCTCGGTCAGCGTGGCCAAGTCCAGTGGCGACGGTCCGTTCGATGCGTCAGCAGTGGCAGCGGTCAAGAATATTGGACGTTTGACGGAAATGCAGGGAATGAAGCCGAGCGATTTCGCTCCGTATCGTTCATTCAAGATGACATTCACACCTGAGGATCTAGCCTTGTGAGAAACCTTCTTCGAGGAATGCTGGTCGTGATCTGCTGCATGGCAGGGATCGCGATGGCGGATGAAAAGAACATTCTGGTCACCAGCGGCAGCGATCGGGCGACTCCGATTGCCGTCGTACCGTTCGGTTTCCAGGGCGGTGCCGTCCTGCCGGATGACATGGCTGAAATCATTGGTAACGATTTGCGTAACTCGGGCTATTACTCGCCGATTCCAAAGCAAAACATGATCAGCCAGCCAAGCCAGCCGAGCGAAATCATCTTCCGTGACTGGAAGGCGGTGGGCGCGCAATACATGATGGTCGGCAGCATCGTGCCGGCCGGTGGCCGTCTGCAGGTGCAGTGGGCTCTGTTCAACGTCGCCACCGAGCAGAAAGTGGCTGACGGCAGCGTGTCCGGTACCACCGAACAGCTGCGCGACATGGCGCACTACATCTCCGATCAGTCGTTCGAAAAACTGACCGGTATCAAAGGTGCATTCTCGACTCGCCTGCTGTACGTCACGGCCGAGCGTTTCTCCGAGAAGAACACCCGTTACACCCTGCAGCGTTCGGACTATGACGGCGCCCGTGCCGTGACCCTGCTGCAATCCCGTGAGCCGATCCTTTCGCCGCGTTTTGCACCGGACGGCAAGCGTATCGCCTACGTGTCGTTCGAACAGAAGCGTCCGCGCATCTTCATGCAGAACATCGACACCGGTCGCCGCGAGCAGATCACCAACTTCGAAGGCCTGAACGGCGCGCCAGCCTGGTCGCCGGACGGCAATCGCCTGGCGTTCGTGCTGTCGAAAGACGGTAACCCGGACATCTACGTGATGAACCTCGGTTCGCGTCAGATCACCCGCGTGACCGCAGGTCCTGGGATCAACACCGAACCGTACTGGGGCAAGGATGGTTCGACCATCTACTTCACCTCCGACCGTGGCGGCAAACCGCAGATCTACAAGACCAGCGCTGGTGGTGGCGGTGCCGAGCGTGTGACGTTCGTGGGCAACTACAACGCCAACCCCAAGCTTTCGGCGGATGAAAAGACCCTGGTGATGATCCATCGTCAGGACGGTTTCACCAATTTCAAAGTGGCGGCTCAGGATTTGCAGCGCGGAAGTGTAAAAATCCTCACTGATAGCACTCTGGACGAGTCGCCTACTGTTGCGCCCAACGGCACCATGGTAATCTACGCCACCCGCCAGCAGGGCCGGGGAGTCTTGATGCTCGTGTCCATTAATGGACGCGTGAGGCTCCCGCTTCCTACCGCTCAAGGCGAAGTCAGAGAACCGTCCTGGTCCCCTTACCTGAACTGACGCGGCGCTTTACGTTTTACTTAACACACTGGGGTTCATTAGGAGTTTCACGATGGAAATGCTGAAGTTTGGTAAATTTGCTGCGCTGGCTCTGGCCATGGCTGTAGCTGTAGGTTGCTCGTCCAAAGGCGGCGACAACGCCGGTGAAGGCGCTGTTGATCCAAACGCTGGTTACGGCGCAAACACTGGTGCAGTTGACGGTTCCCTGAGCGAAGAAGCTGCTCTGCGCGCAATCACCACCTTCTACTTCGAATACGACAGCTCGGACCTGAAGCCAGAAGCCATGCGCGCTCTGGACGTTCACGCCAAAGACCTGAAAGCAAACGGCGCTCGCGTTGTTCTGGAAGGCAACACCGACGAACGTGGTACTCGTGAGTACAACATGGCACTGGGCGAGCGTCGTGCGAAAGCCGTTCAGCGCTACCTGGTACTGCAAGGTGTTTCCCCAGCTCAGCTGGAACTGGTTTCCTACGGCGAAGAGCGTCCAGTTGCTACCGGCAACGACGAGCAGTCCTGGGCTCAAAACCGTCGCGTCGAACTGCGTAAGTAATTCGATATGCGAACGTGCCGTCGTGCTGTAACTGTTCTGGCTCTCAGCCTCGTGCCGCTTGCGGCGTGGGCTGCGGTTCCTGTGGTCGATGACAACTCCGGTTATAACAATAGCGGGAGCAGTTATCCGCCTGCAGGTTACGGTACGAACGGCGCCTATGCCGGGGGAGCGGCTTCGGCCCCTGCCTCGGCACAAGGCATGCTGTTCAACCAACTGCAACAAATGCAGGATGAGATATCTCGCCAGCAAGGCGTGATCGAAGAACTGCAGAATCAGGTTGCGCGCATGAAGCAGGAATCCCTGGAGCGATACCAGGATCTTGATCGGCGCATAGGATCCGGCGTTGCACCAGCCGCGACTCCCGAGAATTCTTCTGCCGGTGGCGATGCAAGTGCTGCTGCCGGTGCTGCTGCTGGAGCCGGCGCCGCTGCTGCCGCCCAGGCACCTGCCGCAGGTAGCGAACCGGCTGATCCGGCCAAGGAAAAGCTGTATTACGATGCCGCTTTCGACCTGATCAAGGCCAAGGATTTCGACAAGGCCAGCCAGGCGTTTGCCGCATTCCTGCGTAAATACCCGAACAGCCAATACGCAGGCAATGCCCAGTACTGGCTGGGTGAAGTGAACCTGGCCAAAGGCGATCTGCAAGGTGCAGGTCAGGCTTTCGCCAAGGTTTCGCAGCTGTATCCCAAGCACGCCAAAGTGCCGGATTCGCTGTACAAGCTGGCTGATGTAGAGCGTCGCCTCGGTCATACCGACAAGGTCAAAGGCATTCTGCAGCAGGTGGTGGCCCAATATCCGGGCACGTCCGCCGCTCAGTTGGCCCAGCGCGATCTGCAACGCATGTAACAGCTTTGACCCGTTTGGAAGAAACCCGCGCTTGTCGCGGGTTTTTTCGTTAGAATTCACGCCCTTTTATGAAACACGCTTCTGGTGATCTACGCGTTGGCGGGGTTGCCTGAAGTGCCTGACGGAGGCGGACAGCCTGTTTAGCTGTTACGCCCGTGGCGACTATGCAAGACACATTGAGAATCACCGAAGTTTTCTACTCGTTGCAGGGGGAAACGCGGACTGCCGGGCTGCCCACTGTTTTTGTGCGCCTGACCGGTTGCCCATTGCGTTGCCAATACTGCGACAGCGCCTACGCGTTCAGCGGTGGCACGATCCGCACCCTCGACGACATCCTCGAGCAAGTGGCCGGCTTTCGCCCGCGCTACGTCTGCGTCACTGGCGGTGAGCCGTTGGCACAACCCAATGCCATCCCTTTGCTCAAGCAGTTGTGCGATGCCGGCTACGAAGTCTCGCTGGAAACCAGCGGCGCCCTCGACATCTCGGCGGTTGATCCGCGGGTCAGTCGGGTGGTCGACCTGAAGACGCCAGACTCCAAAGAAGCCCATCGCAACCGTTACGAGAACATCGAACTGCTGAAGCCCAACGATCAGGTGAAGTTTGTCATCTGCTCGCGGGAGGACTATGACTGGGCGGTATCGAAGCTGATCCAGTACGGTCTGGAACGACGTGCGGGTGAAGTGCTGTTTTCTCCAAGTCACCACGACCTGAATGCTCGGGATCTGGCGGACTGGGTGGTGGCGGATAACCTGCCAGTGCGCCTGCAACTGCAGCTGCATAAATATCTATGGAATGATGAGCCGGGGCGCTGAGATGACTGAACAACTGAACACTAGCCAAAAACGTGCGGTAATCCTGCTGTCGGGTGGCCTGGACTCGGCCACTGTCGTGGCCATGGCCCGCGCTGAAGGCTACGCCTGCTACACCATGAGTTTCGATTACGGTCAGCGTTCCCACGCCGAGCTGCATGCTGCTGCTCGCGTTGCCCGCGATCTGGGCGTGGTCGAGCACAAGGTGATCGGCCTGAACCTGAACGGCATGGGCGGTTCGGCCCTGACCGACACCAGCATCGATATCCCGGAAGAGCTGGGCGAAGGCATCCCGGTGACTTACGTGCCGGCGCGCAATACAGTTTTCCTGTCGCTGGCCCTGGGTTGGGCTGAAGTGCTCGGCGCCCGTGACATCTTTATCGGCGTCAACGCGGTGGATTACTCCGGTTACCCGGATTGCCGTCCCGAGTTCATCGAGTCGTTCGAGCGCATGGCCAATCTGGCGACCAAGGCCGGGGTGGAAGGCAATGGTTTCCGCATCCAGGCACCGCTGCAGAATCTGAGCAAGGCGCAGATCGTCCAGGCGGGGGTGAAGCTTGGCGTTGATTACGGGCTGACTGTTTCCTGCTATCAGGCTGACGATGACGGGCGTGCTTGTGGTAAATGCGACAGCTGCCGACTGCGTGCAGAAGGCTTCGCGGCGGCCGGAATCAGCGACCCGACACCTTATTTTTGATTTTTTTCAAATTAGGTGTTGAATAGTCCTTAAAAATCAGTATTATACGCGCCACCACACAGCGGGTCGTTAGCTCAGTTGGTAGAGCAGTTGGCTTTTAACCAATTGGTCGTAGGTTCGAATCCCACACGACCCACCATTTTTGCTGTTTTAAAAGTCTGGAAGGCCCACGAAAGTGAGGATTTCCGGATTTTTTTTTGCCTGCGATTCAGGCATGCCTCCCTTCGTTTCTTTCCGCCGTGACGCAGGTCAGAATCATCTTTTGTATCAACGGGATATTCTGTAGCCTTGCGCAGCTTCATTGCTGTCCGTGCCTGATAATACTCACTTTCCCGGCGGTACCCTCAAGCGGTCCGGAGCCGGGTGTATACTCGACTTTCGCGCGAATGCGCCTGCAGGTCTTGCGAACATGACGCAGATTTCCGAACGCCTTCTGGTACAAGCCCACCTCGACGCCAAGCAGCCCAAGCCGCTGACAGCCGAGGAAGAGGCTTATTACCGTTCTGCCATCGCCGCCGAGCTCAAGGCTCAGGACGCGGTGCTGGTTGCCCACTTTTATTGCGATCCGATCATCCAGGCCCTCGCCGAAGAAACCGGCGGATGTGTTTCCGATTCCCTGGAAATGGCCCGCTTCGGCAACGCCCATCCGGCCAAGACCGTGGTGGTCGCCGGCGTGAAATTCATGGGCGAGACCGCGAAGATTCTCAACCCTGAAAAACGTGTGTTGATGCCGACCCTGGAAGCCACCTGCTCGCTGGATCTGGGTTGCCCGGTGGATGAGTTCTCGGCGTTCTGTGATCAGCATCCGGAACGCACCGTGGTGGTATACGCCAACACCTCGGCCGCCGTCAAAGCCCGGGCCGACTGGGTGGTGACCTCCAGTTGTGCGCTGGAAATCGTCGAAAGCCTGATGGACAACGGCGAAACCATTATCTGGGGTCCGGACAAGCACCTGGGCACCTACATCCAGCGTCAGACCGGCGCCGACATGCTGCTCTGGGATGGTGCATGCATCGTCCACGAAGAGTTCAAGTCCAAGCAGCTGGAAGACATGAAAGCGCTGTACCCGGACGCCGCCATTCTGGTGCATCCGGAGTCGCCGACCTCGGTGATCGAGTTGGCGGACGCCGTCGGTTCCACCAGTCAGCTGATTGCCGCCGCTCAATCGCTGCCGAACAAGACTCTGATCGTCGCTACCGACCGCGGCATCTTCTACAAGATGCAGCAGCTGTGCCCGGACAAGGTCTTCATCGAGGCGCCAACCGCCGGTAACGGCGCGGCATGCCGCAGTTGCGCACATTGCCCGTGGATGGCCATGAATACCCTTGAACGCACGCTGAAGTGCCTGAAGGAGGGCTCGAACGAGATCTTCGTCGACCCGGCCCTGATTCCTCAGGCGATTCGTCCGCTCAAGCGCATGCTCGATTTCACTCAGGCCGCACGGATGAAACTGGCCGGCAACGCCTGACCTTGCGACGCAAACAAAAACGCCCCGATTGGATCGGGGCGTTTTTGCATCTGGAGGATTATTTGGTTTTCTTCGGAATTCGCACGAGCTGTGTGTCGGAGTAGATGTCATGCCAGGCGCGTTTCTGTTTGTCGAACAGCGACCAGAAGAATCCAAGGCCCAGGCACAGCCACGACGCAATCGACACCATGAACCGCAGCAGCGCCTGCCACAGGCTGATCGCAGTGCCATCGGCGTTCTGCACGCGAATGCCCCAGACCTGCATGCCCAGGGTCTGACCGGCGTGGGTCCAGAATTTGGCAAAGAAGCCAAACAGCACCAACAGCAGCACCGTGGAGTAAAGCGGATCGCCATCCAGCTGCCCGGCGTCGGTCATGACGCGCAGGCGCTCTTCGCCGATGATTGCCGCCTGGATCAGCTTGTAAACAAAACCCGTCACGATCAGCAGAGCGGTGCACAGCAAAAAGTCATAGAACATCGCTGCCAGACGACGACCCAGGCCGACGGCGGGGAAATCGCCCTGGGGGGTGAGCAGGTGTTTCGACATGGCAGCCTCTGGACGGAAAGTGAAGCGCCATTTTACGGATTTGCGCCCACAAAAAAGCCCCTGATATCAATATCAGGGGCTTTTTCGTTACAGAAAATCAGGCTTCTGCGATGACTTCATCAGCTTGCATGCCTTTCTGGCCCTGCACAGCAACGAAGGTCACTTTCTGGCCTTCTTTCAGGCTCTTGAAGCCGTTGCCCTGAATGGCGCGGAAATGCACGAACAGATCCGGACCGCTTTCTGGAGTGATAAAACCAAAACCTTTCTCGTCGTTAAACCACTTGACGGTACCGCTCTGACGTGTGGACATTTCTTATTTCCTTTGACGCAAAAATTGATGACAGTCTCCTTCTCATGAAAGAGTACTGGGGCTGGTTGCAGGAGAGTAAGAAGACGTCGAACGGGATGTAGCTAACTTGTAGGCTACTGCCCAGGTCACGATTCCAAGCTGACCCATGCAAACACAGTGGACAAACTCTACGCCAACTACGGGAGAAAAAACAAGCCCCGCGAAGGCCCCGGTTTTCCTGCGCTTGCTGGCACTTAGTCGATTCACTAGTCCGGCTTATACGATTAGCTTGTTCAATTGTTTTCGAACGTTATAAGCCAAGTTCAAATTCGAATCGTATGTAAGTGGAGTGCACTGTTTTATGGCGATTGCGTTACACATTAGTGCACGCATAACGCAATCGCGTTACTTATAGAAACAGTCGATCAACCGCGATAGTAGCGTTGTGGAACAAATGGCATTTTGCTTACAAGCAATGGCACCTTTTTCCCACGAACAATTGCCCAAACGGGCGTATCGAGTGCGACGTAAGCGCTGTCCAGGTAACCCATGGCCAACGGACCGCCCAGGGTCGGGCCGAACCCGCCGCTGCACACGCTACCGACGATTTCGCCAGCGTCGTTGACGATCTCTGCACCTTCACGGACCGGCGTACGCTCTTGCGGCAGCAGGCCGACGCGTTTGCGCGACACGCCGTTTTGCTGTTGAGCGAAGACTTGCTCCGCACCCGGGAAACCCCCGGCGCGGGCACCATCGGCACGCCGAGGTTTGGAGATTGCCCACAGCAGGCTGGCTTCGATCGGCGTGGTCTCGGTGTTCATGTCGTGGCCGTACAGGCACAGGCCGGCTTCCAGGCGCAGCGAGTCACGGGCGCCGAGACCGATGGCGGCGACTTCCGGTTCGGCCAGCAGGGCGCGGGCGAGTTTTTCCGCATCGGCTGCCGGAACCGAGATTTCGAAACCGTCTTCACCGGTGTAGCCGGAACGGCTGACAAAGCAGTCAACGCCCAGCAGCTTCACGCGGGTGAATTGCATGAAAGTCATTTTCGCCACTTCCGGCGCCAGGCGTGCCAGCACGGTCACGGCGGCCGGGCCTTGCAGGGCGAGCAGGGCGCGTTCTTCGAACAGTGGCTCGATCTTGCATTGATCGCCGATGTGTTTTTGCAGATGGGCCAGGTCCTGGTCCTTGCACGCGGCGTTGACCACCAGGAACAGCTCGTCATTGCCGAGGTTGGCGACCATCAGGTCATCGAGAATGCCGCCGGTTTCGTTGGTGAACATCGCGTAGCGCTGCATGCCGACCGGCAGGTCGATGATGTCTACCGGCACCAGGGTTTCCAGGGCTTTGGCGGCATTGGCGCCGGTCAGGCGGATCTGGCCCATGTGCGAGACATCGAACAGCCCGGCCTGCTCACGGGTGTGCTGGTGTTCCTTCATCACGCCCAGCGGGTATTGCACCGGCATGTCGTAGCCGGCGAACGGCACCATGCGGGCGCCGAGTTCGAGGTGCAGAGCGTGCAGCGGGGTTTTCGACAGTTGTTCGGTGGACATGCGTGACTCCTTAATTCACACCAACCCTTTCCCGGAGGAAGAGGGGGCTAATTAACACTCGATAATGTTGACCGCCAGACCGCCACGGGCGGTCTCCTTGTATTTGCTTTTCATGTCGGCGCCGGTCTGGCGCATGGTGCGGATGACCTTGTCGAGGGAGACGAAGTGCTGCCCGTCTCCGCGCATGGCCATGCGCACGGCGTTGATCGCCTTGACCGAGCCCATGGCGTTGCGCTCGATGCACGGCACCTGTACCAGCCCGCCAATCGGATCGCAGGTCAGGCCGAGGTTGTGTTCCATGCCGATTTCAGCGGCGTTTTCCACTTGTTGCACGCTGCCGCCGAGGACTTCGCACAACGCCCCGGCCGCCATCGAACAGGCCACGCCGACCTCGCCCTGACAGCCGACTTCGGCGCCGGAAATCGAGGCGTTTTCCTTGTACAGAATGCCGATGGCCGCCGCGGTCAGCAGAAAACGCACCACGCCGTCATCGTTCGCGCCGGGAATAAAGCGCATGTAGTAATGCAGCACCGCAGGAATGATCCCCGCTGCGCCATTGGTCGGTGCCGTGACCACGCGCCCGCCATTGGCGTTTTCTTCGTTGACGGCCAAGGCGTAGAGGTTGACCCAGTCCAGCACCGACAGCGGATCGCGCAGCGACGATTCCGGGTTCTTGCACAGTTGCCGATGCAACGCCGCCGCCCGCCGCTTGACCTTAAGGCCACCCGGCAGAATGCCTTCGTTGCGGCAGCCGGCGGCCACGCAGTCCTGCATCACTTGCCAGATTTTCAGCAGGCCGGCGCGGGTTTCCGCTTCCGGGCGCCAGGCGCTTTCGTTGGTCAGCATCACCTGGCTGATCGACAGCCCGTAGGTGGCGCAGTGACTGAGCAAGTCCTTGGCGCTTTTGAACGGGAAGGTCAGCGGGGTGGTGTCTTCGACTATGCGGTCGGCTCCGGCCGCGTCTTCGTCGACCACAAAACCACCGCCGACCGAGTAGTACTCGCGGCTGCGGATCTGCAATCCCGCCGCATCGAAGGCACGGAAGATCATGCCGTTGGGGTGATAGGCCAACGGCTTGCGGATCATGGCCAGGTGTTCTTTCTCGTTGAACGCAATGCTGTGTTCGCCGAGCAGGTTCAAACGGCCGCTGCCACGAATCTCCGAGAGACGGGCGGCGACGGTTTCGGTATCCACGGTGTCCGGGTGTTCACCTTCCAGGCCCAGCAACACGGCCTTGTCGCTGCCGTGACCCTTGCCCGTGGCGCCGAGGGATCCATACAACTCGACCCTGACGCTGGTGGTGGCCGACAACAGGTTCTCCCGGCGCAGGCCTTCGGCGAAGCGCGCAGCTGCGCGCATCGGGCCGACGGTGTGGGAGCTGGAGGGGCCGATGCCAATCTTGAACAGGTCGAACACGCTTAACGACATGAGAGGCTCCTGCGGAGCAGTTGTAAGCGGCAAGCTTCAAGCTGCAAGCAAGAGCGGTCGGCTTTTGACTTGTTGCTTGAAGCTTGCAACTTGAGGCTTGAAGCTTATAGCTGCTTCTTTTTAAGCGTAGCTTTCGATCGACGGGCAGGCGCAGACCAGGTTGCGGTCGCCGAACACGTTGTCGACGCGACCGACCGGCGGCCAGTACTTGCCTTCGATCAACGACGCCACCGGGTACACCGCCTGCTCGCGGCTGTACGGGTGAGTCCACTCGCCGACCAGCTCTGCCGCAGTGTGCGGAGCGTTCTTCAGTGGGTTGTCTTCCTTGTCCAGCGTGCCGTTTTCCACCGCGCGGATTTCTTCGCGGATGCGGATCATGGCGTCGCAGAAGCGGTCCAGTTCTTCCTTGGATTCGCTTTCGGTCGGCTCGATCATCAGCGTGCCGGCCACCGGGAACGACATGGTCGGGGCGTGGAAGCCGAAGTCGATCAGGCGCTTGGCGACGTCATCGACGCTGATGCCGCTGCTGTCTTTCAGTGGACGCAGATCCAGGATGCATTCGTGCGCCACCAGACCGTTGCTGCCGGTGTACAGCACTGGATAGTGCTCTTCCAGGCGACGGGAAATGTAGTTGGCATTGAGGATCGCCAGTTGCGAAGCGCGCTTCAGGCCTGCGCCACCCATCATGCGAATGTACATCCAGGTGATCGGCAGAATGCTCGCGCTGCCGAACGGTGCTGCGCAGACCGCGCCTTCCTTGCGTTCCATGTGGCCGTGGCCCGGCAGGAACGGAGTCAGGTGCGATTTCACGCCGATCGGGCCGACGCCCGGGCCGCCACCGCCATGCGGGATGCAGAAGGTCTTGTGCAGGTTCAGGTGCGACACGTCGCCGCCGAACTTGCCTGGTGCGCAGAGGCCGACCATCGCGTTCATGTTGGCGCCGTCGATGTACACCTGGCCGCCGTTGTCATGAATGATGCCGCAGATTTCGCGGATGCCTTCTTCGAACACGCCGTGGGTCGACGGGTAGGTGATCATCAGTGCGGCGAGGTGTTCGCGGTGCTCGATGGCCTTGGCGCGCAGATCTTCGATGTCCACGTTGCCACGGGCGTCGCACGCGGTCACGACCACGCGCATGCCGGCCATTTGTGCGGTCGCCGGGTTGGTGCCGTGGGCGGACGACGGGATCAGGCAGATGTCGCGACGGTCTTCGCCACGGCTCTGGTGATAGGCGCGAATCGCCAGCAGACCTGCGTACTCACCCTGGGAACCAGCGTTCGGTTGCAGCGAGATCGAGTCGTAACCGGTGGCGGCGCAGAGCATCGCTTCCAGCTCGTCGGTCAGTTGCTGGTAACCGGCGCTTTGCTCGGCCGGGGCGAACGGGTGCAGGGCGCCGAATTCAGCCCAGGTCACCGGGATCATTTCGCTGGCGGCGTTGAGTTTCATGGTGCACGAACCCAGCGGAATCATAGTGCGATCCAGTGCCAGGTCCTTGTCCGCCAGCTTGCGCAGGTAGCGCATCAGCTCGGTTTCCGAGTGATAGCGGTTGAACACCGGGTGGCTGAGGATCGGCGACTGACGAATCAGTGCGGCTGGAATGGTGCTTTGCGCGGCAGCGGCGAGAGCAGCGAACTCCGGCAGGGTCTTGCCGTCGGCGAACAGGGCCCACAGGGTTTCGATGTCGGCCTGGGTAGTGGTTTCGTCGACCGACAGGCCCAGACGCTGAGCGTCGATCACACGCAGGTTGATCTGTTGAGCGCGAGCCTTGTCATGCAGCGCGGTGGTTTGTGCGCCGGTGGCCAGGGTCAGGGTGTCGAAGAAGCTGGCTTGCTCGACGGTCACGCCCAGTGCGCTCATGCCCTTGGCCAGAATCGCGGTGAGGTGATGCACGCGGTTGGCGATCCGGGTCAGGCCTTTCGGGCCGTGGTACACGGCGTACATGCTGGCGATGTTGGCCAGCAGCACTTGTGCGGTGCAGATGTTCGACGTGGCTTTCTCGCGGCGGATGTGTTGCTCGCGAGTCTGCATCGCCAGACGCAGGGCCGGTTTGCCGAAGCGGTCAACCGAGACACCGACCAGACGGCCCGGCATGTCGCGCTTGAACGCATCTTTAGTCGAGAAGTAAGCCGCGTGCGGACCACCGAAGCCCAGCGGCACGCCGAAACGCTGGGCGCTGCCGATCGCCACGTCCGCGCCGAACTCGCCCGGCGGGGTCAACAGGGTCAGGGCCAGCAGGTCAGCGGCTACCGCGACCAGTGCGTTGGCGGCGTGGAAGCGTTCGGTCAGTTCGCGATAGTCGAACACATCACCGTTGCTGGCCGGGTATTGCAGCAGTGCGCCGAAGAACGGCGTCACGTCGGTCAGCTCACGCTCATCGCCCACGACTACGTCGATGCCCAGAGGCTCGGCACGGGTGCGCAGCACGTCGAGGGTTTGCGGATGGCTGTGGATCGAGGCGAAGAACTGGTGGCTGCCCTTGTTCTTGCTCAGGCGTTTGCAGAAGGTCATGGCTTCGGCAGCGGCGGTGGCTTCGTCGAGCAGGGAGGCATTGGCGATCGGCAGGCCGGTAAGGTCGCTGATCAGGGTCTGGAAGTTCAGCAGCGCTTCGAGACGGCCCTGGGAAATTTCTGGCTGGTACGGGGTGTAAGCGGTGTACCAGGCCGGGTTTTCCAGCAGGTTGCGCAGGATCGGCGACGGCGTGTGGCAGTTGTAGTAGCCCTGGCCGATGTAGGTCTTGAACAGCTGGTTCTTGCCGGCGATGCCTTTGATCATCGCCAGGGCATCGGCTTCGCTCAGGCCGTCGTCGAGGCCGAGCACGCTGGTGCCCTTGATGCTTTCCGGGATGACGCTGGCGCTCAGGGCTTCGAGCGAGTCGAAGCCAAGGCTGTTGAGCATGGCTTGCTCGTCACCGGCGCGCGGGCCGATGTGACGGGCGATGAATTCGTTGGCGGTGCCGAGATTTACTTGGGTCATGTCAGGTTCCTCAGGCTTCGGCTTGGGCTTTGATCAGGCGGTCGTAGGCGTCCTGATCCAGCAGCTTGGCGACGGCAGAAGCGTCGGCTGGCTTGAAGCGGAAGAACCAGCCTTCGCCCAGCGGATCTTCGTTGACCAGCTCAGGGCTGTCTTCCAGGGCCGGGTTGGTGGCCAGGACTTCACCGTCCAGCGGCATGTAAACGCCGCTGGCGGCTTTTACCGATTCCACGGTGGCGGCTTCGGCGCCTTTGTCGTACGCCTGCAATTCAGGCAGTTGCACGAACACCACGTCGCCCAGGGCGTTCTGCGCGAAAGCGGTGATGCCAACGGTGACAGAACCATCGGCTTCGGCGCGCAGCCATTCGTGATCTTCAGTAAAACGCAACTCGCTCATGGAATCTCCTAGGGGCCAGACTCGTCTGGTGGACGCGGTGGAATACTCGGGCGGCAATGCCCTGATTTTATGAGCGGTTACTTAGCAAGAACGCGGCCAACGTAAAAATATCGTTATAAATCAATTGCTTGATGGTTTTTCGGGCGAGCGCAAATACGTTAGCTGTAGCGAAATCGCTACAGCGTGGGGCGAAGAAAAAAGCTGAACCGGATCAAAGCCTTGCACAGCGGTGATCGGAGGAGGGTGTAGCGATATCGTTCCGCTGTAGCGCTTTCAGTACAGATGGAGGTCGTTTTTGGCGCGGTCTCAGGCTTTGCCCGGAATCCCATACTTGCGCAGCCGATGGGCAATTGCGGTGTGCGAGGTTTGCAGGCGGCTGGCCAGTTGGCGGGTCGAGGGGTAGCTGACGTAGAGTTTTTCCAGCAACGATTTCTCGAAGGCTTCCACCGCTTCTTCCAGGCTGTCGACGTCGGTGTCGGTCTGGCGTGCCACGGAGGTGCCGGCGATGTCGAGGTCGCCGATGTCCACCAGGCTGCTTTCGCAAATGGCGGCGGCGCGGAAGATCACGTTCTGTAATTGCCGCACGTTGCCCGGCCAGCGGTTGCCGAGCAGCGCCGGGTAAGTGCCCGGAGCGAGGCGGCAGACCGGTCGCTGGATCTGCGCGCAGGCCTGCTGCATGAAATAGCGCGCCAGCAACAGAATGTCCTGACCGCGTTCACGTAGCGGCGGTACTTCGACGTTGAGCACGTTGAGGCGGTAGAACAGGTCTTCGCGGAACAGGCCTTCGCTGACCATTTTCTCCAGGTCGCGGTGGGTCGCGCTGAGAATCCGCACGTTGACCTTTACCTCACGATCGCCGCCAACCCGACGGAAGCTGCCGTCATTGAGGAATCGCAGCAGTTTGGCCTGCAAGTACGGCGACATCTCGCCGATTTCGTCGAGGAACACCGTGCCCTGGTTGGCCAGCTCCATCAGCCCCGGTTTGCCGCCGCGTTGTGCGCCGGTGAAGGCGCCGGGGGCGTAGCCGAACAGTTCGCTCTCGGCGAGGTTCTCCGGCAGGGCCGCGCAGTTCAGTGCGAGGAAGGGTGCGCTGTGCCGGGCGCTGATGGCGTGACAGGCGCGGGCCACCAGTTCCTTGCCGGTGCCGGTTTCGCCCTGGATCAGCAGCGGTGCATCGAGGGCCGCGACGCGTTGGGCGCGGGCTTTGAGGGTGCGGATTGGCGGCGATTCACCGAGCAGCGCATCGAAACCTTCGGCATGGTCGTGATGCAGTGCCGACAGTTGTTCGCCGATGCGGTTGGGTTGATACAGCGTGAGCAGGGCACCGGCGTCGGTGATCGGCGTGGCGTCGAGCAACAGGGTCTGGCCATTGACGGTGATTTCCCGCAGCGGCAGGCGGAAGCCTTGTTCGAGCAGGGTTTCGAGCAGGCCGGGATCGTTGAACAGTTCCGAAACGCTTTCGCCCGCCGGCTCGCGACCGTACAGGGCGATCAGCGCGGGGTTGGCCAGCAGCACCTTGCCGGCGCTGTCCAGCGCCAGTACCGGGTCGGTCATCGCCGCGAGCAACGCATCGAGCTGCAAGTGCCGACGCTGGCCGGGGAGAATGTCGACCACGGTCACTGCTTCTACACCACGCACGCGAAACAGCGCATCTTTGAGTTCTTCGAGCACTTGCGGGCTCAGGGTCGGGGCGTCGATGTAGACGTTGGGCGGGATCATCTCCACTGCATCCAGATTGAGATTGCGCCCGCCGAGGATAGCCAGGACTTCCTGGGTGATGCCGACGCGGTCGATGAAGCTGACGTGGATACGCATGGGGCGGTTCTGGGTTCTGGAGTGCGGAGGGGGGCAAGTATGCCTTGATGGGGGACTGGGGTGAAATCTTGAGATCGGCGTCGTGCTCGAAAATCACCCCTCACCCCAGCCCTCCCGAAGCGTCGGACCGCCCGGAGGGAGAGGGAGCTGACCGAGGTGTATTGCGTGATACATCGACCTGAAGAATCGAGTCGATTATGGATTCAGCGAAGAGCTTTCAGGTCGGTGTAACCCTGAAGCATCCCCGGATCAGTCCCCTCTCCCTCCGGGCGGTCCGACGCTTCGGGAGGGTTAGGGTGAGGGGGCTTTTGGGGTTACTCGAAATGCTCGGGATTGACCGGATCCCCGGACTGCATATTCAGCTGCTTGCGGATGTCCTCAAACATCAGGTCGTAATGCTTATGCACCGAGCCGATCTGGCTGTGGCTCTTGGGAATGCCGTACTTTTCGGCAATCTGCGTCACGTTGCGAGCGAAGTTGTAGGCTTCCTCCTTGGGCAGAAAGAACGGTTCGTTGACCTCTTTGCCCTGCATGCTGCCATGCAGGGTGAACTGTATCCCTTTGCCTTTCTGGGGATCGGTGAACACTTCATAGTCGAGGTGCACGTTGTAATTGACGTCGTCGTCAGTCAATGCATGCCGCTCGATATGCAAATGACCGGGTTCGAACTGGGCCATGGTTTTCTCCTTTCAAGGCATGGGAGAAGGGCAGACCTGAGGTCTGCCCCCGGAGTTTCTTTTTATCGGTAGGTGATGCCCGGCGCTGCCGTGCTGACCCGCGTACCGGCGGTACCCTGGACGATGGCTTCGATGTCCGAGAGCGAACCGATCACCGCGACCTTGCCAGTATGGCGCGCAAACTCGCAGGCTGCCTGCACCTTCGGCCCCATGGAACCGGCGGCGAAGCCCAGGCGTTCGAGTTCGTCCGGGTGGGCCTGGGCAATCGCTTTCTCGGTGGGTTTCTTGAAGTCGATGTACGCCGCGTTGACGTCGGTGGCGATCACCAGTAAGTCCGCCTCCAGCTGTTCGGCCAGCAGCGCCGAGCACAGGTCCTTGTCGATCACCGCTTCGATGCCTTTGAGATTGCGGTGCTCGTCGTACATGGTCGGAATCCCGCCACCGCCGGCGCAGATCACGATGCTGCCCTTGTCCAGCAGCCACTTGATCGGGCGGATTTCGAAGATGCGTTTGGGCCGTGGGCTGGCCACCACACGGCGGAACTTGTCGCCGTCCGGGGCGATGGCCCAGCCTTTTTCGGCGGCGAGTTTTTCCGCTTCGGCCTTCTCGTAGACCGGGCCGATCGGCTTGGTCGGGTTCTTGAAGGCCGGGTCGTTGGCATCGACTTCGACCTGGGTGAGCAGGGTGGCGAACGGGACTTCGAAGTCCAGCAGGTTGCCCAGTTCCTGTTCAATGATGTAGCCGATCATGCCTTCGGTTTCGGCACCGAGCACGTCCAGCGGGTAAGGGGTGACGGAGGTGTAGGCCGCTGCCTGCAACGACAGCAGGCCGACTTGCGGGCCATTGCCGTGGGCGATGACCAGTTGGTTGCCGGGATGGATCTTGGCGATTTGCTCGGTGGCGATGCGGATGTTGGCGCGCTGGTTGTCAGCGGTCATCGGCTCGCCACGGCGGAGCAGGGCGTTACCGCCCAGGGCTACGACGATACGCATGGTGCATGTCCTTTTCGTGTTGTTCGCTGATCGTTCCCTCGCTCCCGCGTGGGAATGCATCCCGTGACGCTCTGCGTCACAGCGGACGCGGAGCGTCCGTGGCGGCATTCCGACGCAGACGGTTCGACGCCTCGACGTGGGAACGATCAGTGCCAAAGTCGGGTTACAGGTCTGCCAAAGTCGACACCAGAATCGCCTTGATGGTGTGCATGCGGTTTTCCGCTTGCTCGAAGGCGATGCAGGCTGGCGACTCGAACACGTCGTCGGTCACTTCGATGCCGTTTTTCAGGTGCGGATACTGTTCGGCGATCTGTTTGCCGACCTTGGTATCGCTGTTGTGGAACGCCGGCAGGCAGTGCATGAACTTGGTGCGCGGGTTGCCGGTGGCTTTCATCAGCTCGGCGTTGACCTGATACGGCAGCAGTTGCTGGATACGCTCGGCCCAGGCTTCCACCGGCTCGCCCATTGATACCCAGACGTCGGTGTGGATGAAGTCCACGCCCTTGACCGCGGCTTTCGGGTCTTCGGTCAGGGTGATGCGCGCGCCGCTTTCCTCTGCGTACTTCTTGCAGCGATCCACCAGGTCGTCATGCGGCCACAGGGCTTTCGGCGCGCAGATGCGCACGTCCATACCGAGTTTGGAGCCCACCAGCAGCAGCGAGTTGCCCATGTTGTTACGCGCGTCGCCCAGGTAGGCGTAGCTGATCTCGTGGATCGGCTTGTCGGCGTGCTCACGCATGGTCAGCACGTCGGCGATCATCTGGGTCGGGTGATATTCATCGGTCAGGCCGTTGAACACCGGCACGCCGGCGAACTTGGCCAGCTCTTCGACGATTTCCTGTTTGAAGCCACGGTACTCGATGGCGTCGTACATGCGACCCAGCACGCGGGCTGTGTCTTTCATGCTTTCCTTGTGGCCGATCTGCGAAGAGTTCGGGTCGATGTAGGTGACGTTGGCGCCCTGATCATAGGCGGCGACTTCGAACGCGCAGCGGGTGCGGGTCGAAGTTTTTTCGAAGATCAGGGCGATGTTGTTGCCCTTGAGGTGTTGCTGCTCGGTGCCGGTGTACTTGGCGCGCTTGAGGTCGCGGGACAGGTCGAGCAGGTAGCGCAGCTCACGTGGGGTGTGGTGTTCCAGGCTGAGCAGGTTACGGTTGTGAATATTGAAAGCCATGATGGATCTCCTTGGGTTTCGGTTATCCCCCTGGCCGCGCTGGATCAGCGCCGGCCAGGGCTCAAAGGTTTAGTAGTCGATTGGGTCGCGCACGATCGGGCAGGTCATGCAGTGGCCGCCGCCACGGCCACGGCCCAGTTCGCCGGCGCTGATGGTGATGACCTCCACGCCCGCCTTGCGCAGCAGGGTGTTGGTGTAGGTGTTGCGGTCGTAGCCGATGACCACGCCCGGCTCCACGGCCACCACGTTGTTGCCGTCATCCCATTGCTCGCGTTCGGCGGCGAAGCTGTTGCCGCCGGTTTCGACGACGCGCAGTTTCGGCAGGTTGAGGGCTTTGGCCACGACGTCGAGGAAGGTGCCTTCTTCGCGACGGATGTCGATGCCGCCCTGTTTGCTTTCGTCAGGGCGCAGGGTGAAGGCGACGATCTGGTTGACCACTTCCGGGAAAATCGTGACGAGATCGCGGTCGCAGAAGCTGAATACGGTATCCAAGTGCATCGCCGCTCGAGACTTCGGCAGGCCGGCGACGATGACTTTTTCCACGGCCTTGTTCTTGAACAGGTTCAGTGCCAGTTGGCCGATGGCCTGACGGGATGAACGCTCGCCCATACCGATCAGCACCACGCCGTTGCCGATCGGCATCACGTCGCCGCCTTCGAGGGTGGAACTGCCGTGATCCTTGTCCGGGTCGCCGTACCAGATCTCGAAATCGGCGTTGGTGAATTGCGGATGGAATTTGTAGATGGCGGTGGTCAGCAGGGTTTCCTGACGGCGCGCCGGCCAGTACATCGGGTTCAGCGTCACGCCACCGTAGATCCAGCAGGTGGTGTCGCGGGTGAACTGGGTGTTCGGCAGCGGCGGCAGAATGAAACTGGAGTGGCCGAGGAAGTCGCGGAACATCTGGATGGTCTTGCCACCGAAGCTGTCCGGCAGGTCATCGGCGGACACGCCGCCAATCAGGAATTCGGCGATGTGTCGCGGCTCCAGGCTTTTCAGCCAGGATTTGACTTCGTTGATCAGGCCCAGGCCCACCGAATCGGCGGTGACCTTGCGCTCAAGGATCCAGTCCAGCGCTTCAGGGATGGCGACGATGTCGGTCAGCAGATTGTGCATTTCGAGCACGTCGATCCCGCGCTCACGCATCTTGGTCACGAAGTCGAAGTGGTCGCGCTTGGCCTGGGCGACCCACAGCACGTCGTCGAACAGCAGTTCATCGCAGTTGTTCGGGGTCAGCCGCTGATGGGCCAGACCTGGGGAGCAAACCATGACTTTGCGCAGTTTGCCGGCTTCGGAATGGACGCCGTACTTAGCTTTTTCCGTGGTCATTTCAGTGATCCTCCAGAGTGAAAACGTTGGGCAACTACAGAGTCAGGAAGCCGTCATACAGTCCGTAGGCTGCCACCAGGGCGCCCACGACCACTGCGGCGAAAATCAGCTTCTCGACGTTGGTGAAAACCGGTTGTTTGAGTTCGAGCTTGGCCTTGGCGAACAGGATCGCGCCGGGGGCATAGAGCAGGGCCGAGAGCAGCAGGTACTTCACGCCACCGGCGTAGAGCAGCCACACCGCATAGATCAGGGCGATGCCACCGATGATCAGGTCCTTGCGCCGTTCGGCCGCGAAGCCTTCGTAGCTTTCGCCGCGCACCGCTAGCAGCAGGGCGTAGGCCGCCGACCACAGGTACGGCACCAGAATCATCGAAGTGGCGAGGTAGATCAGCGACAGGTAAGTGCTGGCCGAGAACAGGGTGATGATCAGGAACAGCTGCACCATCGCGTTGGTCAGCCACAGGGCGTTGACCGGCACGTGGTTGGCGTTCTCCTTGCGCAGGAACTCCGGCATGGTGTGGTCCTTGGCGGCGGCGAACATGATCTCCGCACACAGCAGCACCCACGACAGCAACGCCCCCAGCAGCGAGATGATCAGGCCGACGCTGATCAGCACCGCACCCCAGTGACCGACCACGTGTTCCAGCACGGCGGCCATCGACGGGTTCTGCAGTTTGGCCAGTTCCGGCTGGGTCATGATGCCCAGCGACAGCACGTTCACCAGCACCAGGAACAGCAGCACGGTGATGAAACCGATCACGGTGGCCTTGCCGACGTCCGAACGTTTTTCCGCCCGGGCCGAGAAGATGCTCGCGCCCTCGATGCCGATGAACACCCATACGGTGACCAGCATCATGTTGCGCACCTGGTTCATCACGCTGCCCAGATCCGGGTTTTTCACGCCCCAGATGTCGGCGGTGAAGATGTCCAGTTTGAAGGCGAAGATCGCGATCAGCACGAACAGCAGCAGCGGCACGACCTTGGCGACGGTGGTCACCAGGTTGATGAACGCCGCCTCCTTGATCCCGCGCAGCACCAGAAAGTGCACGCCCCACAACAGGACAGAGGCGCCGATCACAGCAGCAACGGTGTTGCCTTCCCCAAAAACCGGAAAGAAATACCCGAGGGTGCTGAACAGCAGAACGAAGTAACCGACGTTGCCCAGCCAGGCACTGATCCAGTAGCCCCAGGCCGAGGAGAAACCCATGTAATCGCCGAAACCGGCCTTGGCGTAGGCGTAGACACCGCCGTCCAGGTCAGGCTTGCGATTGGCGAGGGTTTGAAAGACGAAAGCGAGGGTGAGCATGCCGACAGCGGTGATGGCCCAGCCAATCAGAACCGCGCCGACGTCGGCACTGGCGGCCATGTTTTGTGGCAAAGAGAATATCCCGCCACCGATCATTGAGCCGACTACCAATGCAACCAGTGCACCTAGTCGTAGTTTTCCGGGAGCTTCAGACATTGCATGACTCCATTGCAGGAGAGAAGAGTTCACAGCGTAGTTCTGTTGGCTATTCAAACAGCTGACTTAGATCAGTGCATGGTCACATTCCATTGTTAATGAATGACTTATGAAACGTCTGATGGCATAAGGCTTCTGCCTGTAAGGCCTGTCCCAGAGGCTTTTGGCATATGTAGTTGGGAACTTTTCCTATTACTTTCGAGTTATCACGCTAGTCCGTTTTCAAGGTTTGGCAAATTTTTCGCCTCTGTTTTCAGTACAGAATCGAATTATCAGGATTCCCACACAAAACTGCCTATCCGTGCTATGCATTAGTGCCATCCGCTATATATAAGAGACGTTAATTGGCGTTATTCAATAAACGTACTTACGCTCTAACCGTTTGGTTAATACCGGTTACATCACCATGGGCGGCCAATGCCGACCTCGGGAACCTGGAGACGCTGGAATGTCGCAACCGACGCAAAAGCTGCGCCTTGGCGCACTGATCGCCCTGGTGGTGGGTTCGATGATTGGCGGGGGGATTTTTTCCTTGCCGCAAAACATGGCAGCCCGGGCCGATGCCGGCGCCATCCTGATCGGCTGGGGCATCACGGCGATCGGCATGCTCACCCTGGCTTTCGTGTTTCAGACCCTGGCCAATCGCAAACCGGAACTGGACTCCGGCGTGTATGCCTACGCCAAGGCCGGGTTCGGCGACTACATGGGCTTTTCTTCGGCGTGGGGTTACTGGATCAGTGCCTGGCTGGGCAACGTCGGGTATTTCGTGTTGCTGTTCAGCACCCTCGGCTACTTCTTTCCGGTGTTCGGCCAGGGCAACACGCCAATCGCCATCGGTTGCGCCTCGGTGTTGCTGTGGGCCGTGCATTTTCTGGTGATGCGCGGGATCAAGGAGGCGGCGCTGATCAATCAGTTGACCACCGTGGCCAAGATCATTCCGTTGATCATGTTCGTGGTCATTGCCGCCGTGGCGTTCAAGGCCGAGATTTTTACCCGCGACATCTGGGGCCGCAGCAACCCGAATTTCGGCGGTGTGATGGATCAGGTGCGCAACATGATGCTGGTCACGGTGTTCGTGTTCATCGGTATCGAAGGCGCCAGCGTTTACTCGGCCCGGGCGGAGAAGCGCACCGATGTGGGCCGTGCCACGGTGATCGGTTTCCTCGGTGTGCTGGCGCTGCTGGTGCTGGTCAATGTGTTGTCGCTGGGGATCATGAGTCAGCCGGAACTGGCGACCTTGCAGAACCCGTCGCTGGCCGCCGTGCTGGAACACATTGTCGGGCCATGGGGCGCGCTGCTGATCAGCGTGGGCCTGGCCATTTCGTTGCTCGGTGCGTTGCTGTCGTGGGCGCTGTTGTGCGCGGAGATTCTGTTCGCCACCGCCAAGGACAATACGATGCCGGCGTTCCTGAAAAAGGAAAACGCCAACCATGTGCCGGTCAATGCGTTGTGGCTGACCAATGTGATGATCCAGATTTTCCTGCTGATCACGCTGTTTTCCGCCGGCACTTACACCAGCCTGATTTACCTCGCCTCGTCGATGATTCTGGTGCCGTATCTGTGGTCGGCAGCCTATGCGGTATTGCTCAGCGGACGGGGTGAAACCTATGAGCATGCCTCCGCCGAACGCACCAAGGATCTGCTGATCGGCGGCATCGCGCTGTGTTACGCGGTGTGGCTGTTGTATGCCGGCGGGGTGAAATACCTGCTGTTGTCGGCGCTGCTGTATGCGCCGGGGGTGATCCTGTTCGCCAAGGCCAAGCATGAGCAGGGCGAGCCGTTGTTCACCACGCTCGAGAAGGGGATTTTCACCTGCGTCATCGCCGGGGCCGGGCTTGCGGCCTACGGGTTGTACAGCGGCGTGTTGTCTCTGTGAGGTTACGGCTCGACTATCAGGGATCTTTCGATTGGCCGGCGATGCTCGGGTTCCTCGCGAAAACGGTGGAGAGGTCACCACTGCGCCCGATGTGAACCCAATTCAGTTGCCGGCAAAGTCCACTGCAACGGCGTTCCAGCGATACGAAGCGGCGCTTGTAGCCGATGCGCCGGCCCCCAGGGTGTCTGCTCCACCAGCGAGCTTTGATCCTGTGGATTTTCCGGACGCAACGCTTCGTCAGTCCCAGCCCCATGCTCAACCAACAGCTTCGCCGTCCGCGCCAGCGACAACCGTGCCGATCCACCTCGACCACTGCGTAACCGTTCAGTCAGCAACCGAATCACACTCGCCGCCATCAGATACCCCGTCGCATGATCCAGCGCCTGCACTGGCAACGGCGTCGGTTTGTCAGCCTGCTTCCAGCGCTGTCCGGCCTCGGCAATCCCGCTGCTCATCTGCACCAGACTGTCGAAGCCCCGACGGTTCTGCCACGGGCCGCTCCAGCCGTAGGCGTTGAGGCAAACGTCGATCAGCCCCGGCGCGAGTTGCCGGCGACGTTCAACGCCGAAGCCGAGATGTTCAAGGGCGTCGGCACGATAACCGTGCAGAAGAATGTCGGCATCCTTGAGCAGGCTTTCAAACACTGCGCGATCTGCCGGAGCATGCAGATCCAGCCGCGCACAACGTTTGCCGAGGGTCACTTCCGGCACTACACCGGGTTCGTTCCAGGTCGGCGGATCGATGCGCAGCACATTGGCGCCCAGCCCCGCGAGGAAGCGGCTGGCGGTCGGGCCGGCCAGTACGCGGGTCAGATCGAGCACCTTGAGCCCGGCCAATGGCCGCGCCACCGAGCCTTGCCAGGGTTGATGGTTTTCTTCTTTCCCATTCCCGAAATGCACCAAGGGTTCGGCATTCACCGCCAACCCTTGCGGATGTTTTTGCCACTGTTCCCAACTGCGCATTTCAGCCGCACAACCCTTGGCCTCGACCACCGCTCGCTCCAGATCGGCACTGGCCCATTGCGCGACTTTCGCCGCCATCGCCGCGCGGTCGACACAGGCGCCGAGTACGCTTTCAGCGGCGGCGCGGTGATGCGGAGCGTTGGTGTGCAGGCGGATCCAGCCGTCTTTGGTCGCGTAGTCACCGGCTACCGGATCCCACAGCGGCGGCACTTCCCAGCCGATCGGTCTTAGTGAAGTGGCAAACCAGAACGAGGCCAGCCGACGGTCGACTTCAATGGCGGGCAAACGCCCGGTTTGCTGCTGAAGAAGTTCGGCGACGGCTTGCCCGGCAGCGGCAATGCTCGCGCAGGCCAGGTCGGTGACGGCAAACGCCGAGGGCAGGGCGCCCTCGCCGGTGAACGGAATCGGCGTGGGGGACAAGCCGAGCGCGGCTTGAATGGACGTGAGCAGATCGGTCATCGAAGGCCCTCCGGAAAGAGAGGGATGATAGTGCAAGGGGCGGCGTTATCAGATGAATTTCCGGGGGGAGTGATCCGGTTCAGCTTGGTCGAAGATTTATATGCGACCGTTCGTCAGGACTGTCAGATTTGACAGTGGGTTTCTTGGCTGAATCGGAATTTACTACTTCGAGTAGTAAAAAAAATCACTGCATGGAGATGTTGTTATGAATACTAAAACTGAATTTAATGATCATACGGACTTTAGGTTTGCGTTTCGGAATGGGTGGGTTTTTAACAGCTCGGCGGACATTGTATATCTAGAGCCTACCGATCCTGCTTTGATTTTTAATCACTCTGCAATACCAGAAGAAGGCGATCACTACCACGTAGTCTTAAAGATGGATAAGTATGTCGGAGCTATAGTCTTTGAGAAGGAGTATGAGGAATTTCCAGCGGGTAAGAAAATCTATCTGGAACTTAGTTTGAAGCTTAATATGCCTAATTCCTCCGCGCCGATATCTGTGGCTGTGAATCTTTCTGAAGATGAGGTTTTCAAGCAGGAAATACGATTGAAAGATGATTGGAAGAGATTTATTTTTGCTTTTAGTTCTTCTCGTGAGTTTGATAAAGGAAAGGTGAAACTTATTTTTGAAAATGCGTTAAGTAATGCGCTGACTGTTAATTTGGATGATATTACTCTCTATACATGACCATGAAGGGGGAGGTTTCTTCCTCCCCCTTTTTATTTTTGAGTGGAATGGTTGGCATTAGAAGTTGGGGGTTCTTATAGGTTTCGATTGTCAGGACGTTGAAATTATTGTCAGAGACGAATGGCTCGATGTCTGGGATTGCATGGAGAATCTGCTCGCGAAATGCAATCGGCAGCCAATCAAATGGTAACCGGCAGAGCTTTTTCGCGAGCAACACGAACCGTCGTATCGCACCTCCCAGAGGGAGGGAGGCTTATAGCGGCGGGCGTTATACGCGGAACTGATCCATCAATTTCATCTGCTGGCTGGCCAGGGCGTTGAGCTGGCTGCTGATCGCTGCCGATTCGGTGGCCTGTTCGGTCAGGGTTTCGGTGACGGTACGGATCGCCGAGACGTTGCGGTTGACCTCTTCGGCCACGGCGCTTTGCTGTTCGGCGGCGCTGGCGATTTGCAGGTTCATGTCGCTGATCACGGTGACCGCGTCGCTGATCTTGCCCAAAGCGTCCACGGCCTGGCGGATCTGACCGGCGTTGTTGTGGGCCTGGGTCTGGCTCGAGTGCATGGTCGCGACCACGCCACGGGTGCCGGTCTGGATGCGTTCAATGACCACGCGAATTTCTTCCACCGAATCCTGAGTACGCTTGGCCAGGTTACGGACTTCGTCGGCCACCACCGCAAAACCACGACCGCTTTCTCCGGCCCGGGCCGCTTCGATCGCGGCGTTCAGCGCCAGCAGGTTGGTCTGCTCGGCAATGCTGCGGATCACTTCCAGCACCGAACCGATCTGCTCGCTGTTGACTGCCAGCTCTTCGACCTCGGTCACCGCTCTGCTGACTTCGTCGGCCAGCTGATTGATGTCACGGGTGCTGCGCTCGATGATCGACATGCCGTCCTTGGCCGACTGATCGGCGCCTTTCGCCGCGTTGGCCGCATTCGAGGCGCTGTTGGCCACGTCGTGGGCGGTGGCGCTCATTTCGTTGGAGGCGGTGGCCACCTGATCGATCTCGCGGAATTGCACCTGCATGCCTTCACTGGTCTGGCGGGCGATTTCCGACGATTGATCGGCGGTGCCGCGAGCCTCGGTGATGCTCTGTTTGATTTGGGCGATGGTCGGTTGCAGCTTGTCGAGGAAGCGGTTGAACCAGTTCACCAGTTCGCCCAGTTCATCCTGCTTGGTGTAGTTCAGGCGCTGGGTCAGGTCGCCTTCGCCGCTGGCGATGTTCTTCAGCATTTCGGCGACGCTGTTGATCGGACGGGTCACGCCGGAGGCGGTGAGCCAGATCAGCAGCAGACCGATCAGGCCGGCGATCACGGCCACCGCCAATGCGGTAATCGTGCCGGTTTGCTGCGCGTCGTCGAGCACTGCCTGGAGCTTGACCGAGTCGGCCAGCAGCACTTGTTTCGGCAGGTCGATGACCACACCCCAGGCCTTGGAGTCGGCAATCGGGTTGACCGGATACACGGCGCGGATCAGGTCGCCCCGTTCGAGAATCTTCGGTGTGCCGGCACTCAGCAGCTGCAGCACGTCCTTGCCCTCGAGGCCGAGGGTGTCGCCGATGCTTTTGCCGACCTTGCCGGCATCCGCGCTGTAGGCACCGAGCACGCCGCTGCCGGAGACGATCAGCATGTGCCCGGCGCTGTTGAACAGGTCACGCTGAGAGTCCACGGCCGCTGCTTGCAGGGCGTCGAGGGCGATGTCGACACCGACCACGCCGATGGCCTTGCCGTCCACCAGCAGGGGCACGGAAATGGTGGTCATGAGCATTTCCTTGCCGCCCACGGTGTCAGCGTAAGGATCAAGCAGGCAGGTACGCTTGTTGTCGCGAGGGCAGGTGTACCAGCTGTTGTAAGGCGTGCCGCTGACGCTGAGGGTGGTCTTGTTCATGTCGTCTTCGACCATGATCGTGTTCAGCGACGGACCCGCAGCACGGCTCCAGTAACTGGCGAAACGTCCCGCCTCGTTGGACTGACGCGCGGCATCGTTGGCGAATTCGCTGTCCTTGCCGTCCAGTCCGTTGGGCTCGAACGCCAGCCAGATGCCAAGCACCTTGCTGTTGCGCTCGAAGGCGGTTTTCAGGCTCTGGTTCAACTCTTCACGCAGGGCCCCGGCGTCCAGCGAACGCTTGGCGGCCATCGCTCGCATGTCCTTGATCTGGTCGGCCAGCGCGGTGATCGCCAACAGGCTCTCGCCGAAGGTTTTCTGGACCCGCACCGCTTGCTCGGCAGCCTTGGCCTGCAACAGGTTCTGCACACTGGCGGTGAGCATCTTGCTGCTGGAAGCACTGACCAGTTCGTCGTTCTGGTTGGTCTGGTAAATGTTGATGCCAACGATCAGCGCCACCACACCGAGCAGGCACAGGCCGGAGAGCAGGACGATTTTCAGGCGAATGGACAGAGAGTCGAACATGGGACGTTCTCGCGAATGGATGAGCTGTTGGCTAAGGGGCAGGAAGGTGCCGGGTTCGCCAAATCCATTCAGCGCCATTCAATGCTCATCGGCGCGAGGCGCAGAGGCATGAACTACCAGCCGACGAGCGGTCACGGCTAAACGTTTGCGCGGGTAAATACCCTGAAAACAAGAGAAAAATCAGGAAATCTTCGGCAACGCTTCCGGTCGCGACCAGATCCACAGGTTGCCCAGGGTCATCCCGGCAATCGCCAGATAAATCGGCCAACCGTGATCGAGCATCACCAGCATCAGCGTGGCGCACAGCAGCATGCTGACCGTAGCGCTGACCTTGGCCTTGCGGGCGATGATCTTGCCGTTGCGCCAGTTGCTCAGGATCGGCCCGAACAGTCGATGGTTTTCCAGCCAGGCACTCAGACGCGGCGAACTGCGAGTCGCGGCCCAGGCGGCGAGCAGGATGAACTCGGTAGTCGGCAGGCCGGGCACGACGATGGCGATCAGGCCGATGCCGAGGCTGACATAGGCGAGCAGGCCGAACAGCAGGCGGGCGAGTCGGGAGGCGGCGGGTTGGGGCATGGGCTCAGCGAGAGGCTTATGTGACAAGGTGGGAATCTTACAGACTTACGCAATTCCTTGTGGGAGCTGGCTTGCCAGCGATAGCGTCCGGTCAGTCGACAGGGATGTTGTCTGACGCGCCGTCATCGCTGGCAAGCCAGCTCCCACAGGGTTTTACAGTGGTCAGGATCAGGCCGGCTCGGCTTCTGTGGCGTAAGCCTGTTCCAGCAGCACGGTGAAGCGGTTGAACGCATCAATCGCGCCTTGCTCCACTTCGGCTTCTTCTTCAGCGCTGAATTGCAGTGAATCGAGGGTGCGCACAAAGCTCTTCCAGCCTTCTGCACGACCGCCTTCAGGTTCGCCCAGGTGGCGGGCGCCGAAGGTTTCGCTCAGGTCCAGCGCGACAGCGCGTTTGATCAGGAACGCGGCGCCGAGCTTGGAGCCCTCGGAGACGAAGATCCAGCCCAGGGCGCGGGCCTTGCTCGGGTTTTTCACCGCGCCGGCCACAGGGCCAGGCACTTCGGTGTCGAGGTCGGCGAGGTCGGCCATGGCGGCTTCGGCGCGGCAGCGGGCCGGCAGGTCAGGGACGATGGCGGTCAGTTCGGCATCGTTGTACAGCGCCACCAGCTCCGACTGGAACAGGTACTGCGCGACCACGAAGCGGGCGAAATTGGCGCGGGTCTCGAACGGTGCGTGCGCCTTGACCAGCGCATCGAGCTTGCTGTGCGGCTCGTGGGTAATCTGGTTCAGGCGTTGCGAACGCAGGGCTTTTTCCGGGGTGCTCATGAGATGTCCTTGAAAAGAAGAGGCGCTTGATAACGAGACGTACGGGCAAGCGCCGGACAGTAAAAAAACCTCACGGCGCGGCAATGCATGCGCGCCGTGAGGTCATCCGGATCAGATATCCCAGACCAGGTTGATCGCGAAGTTGCGACCCGGCTGGGTCAGGCGATCGAGGTTGGCCGGTTGTGTCACCGAGGCTTCGCCGACGCTGTCGTAACCGCGCACGTCATCCCACAGCCAGTATTTCTTGTCGGTCAGATTGTAGATGCCGCCGCTGACGGTGACGTCGTCGGTGACTTTGTAATAACCGGCCAGATCGAGAATGCCGAAGCCCGGCGACTTGAATTGACTGCTGACACCGTCCGGCGATTTGAAGTTGCTGTCGTCGACGCGATCCTTCTTCTTGACCACGGTCCAGCTCAGCAGGCCGCCGTAGTTGTCCTGGTCATAACCGAGGCCGAATACGCCGGTCAGCGGGTTGACGCTGTTCAACGGTTCGCCGTTGTCGTTGTTGCGTCCGTAGGCGTAAGCAATCGAGCCTTGGGTGTACAGGCCTTGCGGCGCGCCGAAGGAATCGAGGTTCAGACGACCTTTGACTTCGGCACCCTTGATGGTGGCGTGCTTGATGTTGCTGGACTGGAACGTCAGCTCGCTGTAGCCCGGGGTGACGGCGTCTTCGTTGATGAAGTCGCGGTACTTGTTATAGAACACCGCCACGTCGAACGAGCCTTGCTCGAAGTTGCCGCGCAGGCCGGTTTCATAGCTTTTGCTTTTTTCCGGTTCCAGGTCCGGGTTCGGCGCCACGTTGTAGCCGGTGGTGCTGTTCTCGAAGCGCCCATACAGCGCTTTCGCGGTCGGGGTGCGGAAGCCTTCGGCGTACTGACCGTACCAGGTGTAGTTTTCGGTCAGGGCGTAGGTCAGGCCGAATTTCGGCGAGACTTTATGCCAGGTCTTGTTCGAATCGCTGACCGTGCCCTGGCCGTCGGCGGCCACGGTGTTGAGGAATTCCTGGGTGATGTGCGGCTTGAGCTGGGTGTAGTCGTAGCGCAGGCCCGGCAGGAAGGTCCAGTTGTTCCAGCTGATCTGATCCTGGGCGAACAGGCTGTAGGTGTTGATGGTCGGGTCCGGGAAGTCGCTGGACTTTTTCAGCACGTCGGCTGCGCTGGTAGCGCCGATGGCGGTGCAACCGCGACCGACCGCCAGGCACTTGCCGTCGCCGCTGCGCGAACCGGTGACTTTCTGCTGCTTGATCGTGGTGCCGTAAGTCAGCACGTGATCGGTATCACCGATGGCGAATGCCTTGTCCAGTTGCGCGTCGAAGACCCACTGTTTCTCTTCGTAAATCGTGTCGCGGGTGCGCAGCACTTTGCGGGTGATCGGGTAGTAGAACTCGTCGGTGCTCTGATCGGTCTTGGCGGTCTGGTGGTTGAGGCTCCACTTCACGTTGTCCGCCAGCAGGCTGTTCAACTCGAAGCTGTGCTCCAGGCCGAAACGCTCGCGGGTGATGGTGTCGTTGCCGGTGCGCCACTGGTACATGCCGCCGGGCAGCACGCTGTCCGGGATTGTCGGGGCACCGTTGAAGTAAGGGCCGCCGTAAGCGCTTTTCTGATCGGTGTCGCGATCATCCTTGTACTTTTCGTAGGTCAGGCCCAGGCGCGAACCTTCGTTGTAGTTCCAGCCGATCTTGGCCAGCACGTTGGTGGCTTTCACGTCTTCCGGGTTGGCGGCGGTGCGTTCAAGGCCGGTGCCGTTGTTGCTGCCGTAGGAATCGGTTTCGTGACCGTCGCGCTGGCTGTAGTGCAGCAAGCCGTCGAACTGGTCGGTGCGACCGGCGACGGTGGCGGATTTCAGCCAGCTCTCGTCGGCGGAGCTGTAGCCGGTCTTCAGGCGGGCGCCGACGTCTTTGCCGGGCTTGATGATGTCGTCCGGGTCGAGGGTGTAGTAACTGACGGCGCCGCCGATGGCGTTGCTGCCGTACAGCACCGAGGCCGGGCCACGAAGGATTTCGACGCGTTTGACGATTTCCGGGTCGACGTAATTGCGCTGGGTCTTGGCGTACGGGCCGTTGAAGAAACCGTCCGGCACTTCGACGCCGTCGACCTGGGTCAGGATGCGGTCGCCGTCGATGCCGCGAATGTTGTAGCCGCTGATCCCGCCGCGCTGGCCGGCGCCGCCGACGGAGACGCCCGGCTCGTAGCGCACCAGATCCTTGATGGTATTGACGTTGTTGCGATCCAGATCCTCGCGGGTCTGCACGGTGACGGTGGCAGGCACGCTGCTCACCGACTGTTCCTGACGGGTGGCGCTGATGGTCACCTGATCAAGATTGAGTGCGCCGCCGCTGGCGCGTTTTTCCAGCACGACGTTGTTGTTGCTCAGTTTGCGGAAGCTCAGGTTGGTCCCCACCAACAGGCGCTCCAGGGCTTTTTCCGGTGGCAGCGAACCGCGCACGCCCGGCGACGACACGTCTTGACCCAGTTCCGCCGGCAAACCGACCTGCCAGCCGGTGACAGCGGTGAACGCGTTGAGCGCCGACACCAGCGGCTGCTGGGCAATGGCGAACGAGTAGTCGCCCATGTTGCGCGTCGGCTGTTCGGTGGCGGCCATCAGCGGCGCGGTGCCGGCCATCAGGATGGCGGCGGTCAGCAGCGACAGCACGCGGGAAGGGGAAGAAGTCTGGCGGGTAAGGCGTGAGGACATCGATAGCGCTCCGTGTCGCACGAATCTTTATAGGTGCTGATTGATCTCGCGAGATGCGAATCAATTGCATTGGCTATAACGAGACGAACGAGCTTCGGCTATCGAGTAAAAATAATTCTCATTTAGTTCAAGATCACCAGCGCCGGGAATTCCCGAAGCTTGGCCGAGGTGATGTGAGCGAGCGAACGCACCACATCCAGCGGCTGGTCGAGACGGTAATTGCCGGTGACGGCGACGTCGGCCAACTGCTCGTTGGTGTTGATGATGAAGCCCGGGTAGTAGCGGCGCAGTTCGGCCAGCACCTGGTTCAGCGGGCAGTTTTCGAAGATCAGCCGACCTTGCACCCAGGCCAGATCGGTGGCGGCGTCGACCTTGGCCGGGCGGTCGAAACCGTTCGGGCCGATGCGGATGCTTTCCCCGGCGGACAGGCGCACCCGCGCATCATCACGGGTCGCCCGCAGATCGACATCGCCGCGCTGCACCCGCACCTGCGCCACGCCGTCCAGATAACGCACGGCGAATGCGGTGTCGCGCACGCTGGCCTTCACCGGCCCGGCGTCGATTTCCAGCGGCTGGCTGCGGCTGGCCGGGATCTCGAAAAACGCTTCGCCCTGATACAGCCGCGCGACTCGCTGCTGATCGTTGATCGTGCTGGAGAACGCGGAATTGGTGTTGAGCAGGACTTTCGAGCCGTCCTCGAGCTGCAGGCGCTGACGCTCGCCGACCACGGTCAGGTGATCGGCCTGCAAACGCATCGGCAGGTTGCTGAAACTGAACAGCCCGAGCAGCAGCACGGCGGCGGTGGCCAGCGGTTTCCAATGCGGGCGCAAACGCGTGAGGACGGTGACTTTCTTCGGTTTGGCCGCGAGATTCTGCGCGCACTGGGCGATCTGCGGGCCGTCCCAGATCGCCTGGGCCTTGGCGAACGCCTCGGCATTCAACGGATCGGCCGCCAGCCAGGCGTGAAATTGCCGGGTCTGCTCCTCGTCCGGACTGCCGAGCACGATGAGCCAGTCCAGAGCCTGGTCCATTGCGCTGGCGGCGTCCTGCGCCGATGAAGGCGAAGGGGAGCGGTGGGTGTCCGTCACGGTGTTTCCTCGGCAGTGTCTGTGCACGGCTGTTTTTTAGTGAAGCGTAAAAGTCGGGCAAGGGTAACAAAGCCCGATGATCAGTGCAGTCGATCCTGAGGTTTACAGAAAAGTCCTACGGCATCAGTCGCCGTTCAAGCGTTCCGCGACACCGATGCAGATGGTCATGATCAGTTTGAGTTCTTTCTGCACCGTGCTGAGGGACACGTTCAGTTCTGCGGCGATTTCCTGATAGCTGCGCCCGTGCAGGCGGCTGAGGATGAAAATCTGCTGTTGGCGGGGGCTGAGTTCAGCGAGACTCACGTTCAGGCGCTCCAGCAATTGTTCGGCGTGAGCGGCGTCTTCGGCACTGCTGGCGGGGGCGGCGACGCTGTGCACCACCTCCTGCGGCACGTCGTCGACCATGGTGCGCGAATGAATCTTGCGCGCGCGCAAATGATCCAGCGCCAGATTGCGCGCGGTCTGGAAGACAAAGGGTTCAAGGTGATCGATGGCCCGTTCGCTCAGCGCCCGGGTGACGCGCAGGTAGGTTTCCTGCAACAGGTCTTCGGCGGTGCTGTGGTTGTTGACCATCCGTTCCAGAGTCCGCAGCAGCGAAGTGCGCTGGGCGAGGAAGACGTGATTGAAGTGTGATTGACTCACGGGATGACCTGATCCATTTCGGGCGAATGATAATGCTTATCATCCGCCCGAGTGGTCAAGTGTTGATTTCAGATTGAAATCAAACCTGTGGGAGCAGGCGTTTATTCCGCGTTGCACAGCGCCAGGCAGTTATCGAGCATGCGGTTGGAGAAGCCCCACTCGTTGTCATACCAGGCCAGCACTTTCAGCAGTTTGCCGCTGGATTTGGTGTGGTTGGCGTCGAAGATCGACGACAGCGGGTTGTGGTTGAAGTCGCTCGATACCAGCGGCAGGGTGTTGTAGCCGAGAATCTTCGAGTGCTGGCTCGCGGCTTTCATCAATGCGTTGACTTCATCGGCCGAGGCTTCGCGCTTCAACTGCACGGTCAGGTCAACCAGTGACACGTTGATTACCGGCACGCGCACGGCCATGCCGGTCAGTTTGCCAGCCAGTTCCGGCAGCACCAGACCCACGGCTTCGGCAGCGCCGGTCTTGCTCGGGATCATGTTCTGGGTGGCGGAGCGGGCGCGGTACGGGTCGGTGTGATAAACGTCGGTCAGGTTCTGGTCGTTGGTGTAAGCGTGAATCGTGGTCATCAGACCGCTTTCGATGCCCAGTTCGCGGTGCAGCACCTGGGCCACCGGGGCCAGGCAGTTGGTGGTGCACGAGGCGTTGGAAATGATCTGGTGCGACTGGCGCAGGATGTCGTGGTTCACACCGTAAACGACGGTGGCATCGGCGCCCTTGGCCGGGGCCGAGATAATCACTTTGCGTGCCCCGGCGGTAATATGCGCAGCGGCTTTGGCGCGGTCGGTGAACAGACCGGTGCATTCGAACACCACGTCAATCTTTTCCGCGGCCCATGGCAGGTCGGCCGGGTTGCGGATGGCGCTGACCGAAATGCGGTCTCCGTTGACGGTCAGGCTCTCGTTGTCGTGAGCCACTTCGGCGTCGAATGTGCCATGAACGGTGTCGTATTTGAGCAGATGCGCATTGATCGCGCTGTCGCCCAGATCGTTGATGGCGACGATCTGCAAATCCTGACGATAGCCTTGGGTATACAGTGCGCGCAGGACATTACGGCCGATGCGGCCAAAACCATTGATTGCGATTCGAAGAGTCATTGAACAGCGCCGCCGTCGTTTTGTTGTTGGAATTACAAGATTATTCGCATAAAAATAGAAAACAAGCCTTTTTAGTGGCAATATTTTGTTTTATCTACAACGAGTGACCTGAATCAACTGGTCCGAATGATCAAGAAAACCGTTCGTCATCCCACGCGAACGGGCTTTTGATCAGCATAGACAATCAGGTCGCCACATCCGTTAGCCTGGAGTTCTACACATGCATCCCCGCGTTCTTGAGGTCACCGAACGGCTTATCGCCCGCAGCCGCGCCACGCGTCAGGCTTACCTTGCGCTGATTCGCGGCGCCGCCACCGACGGGCCGATGCGCGGCAAACTGCAATGCGCCAACTTCGCCCACGGCGTGGCCGGGTGTGGCAGCGAAGACAAGCACAGCCTGCGGATGATGAACTCGGCGAACATCGCAATTGTTTCGTCATATAACGACATGCTTTCGGCGCACCAGCCGTACGAAGTCTTCCCGGAACAGATCAAGAACGCCCTGCGCGAAATCGGCTCGGTCGGCCAGTTCGCCGGCGGTACGCCTGCGATGTGCGATGGCGTGACCCAGGGCGAGCCGGGCATGGAACTGAGCCTGCCGAGCCGCGAAGTGATCGCGATGTCGACGGCGGTGGCGCTGTCCCACAACATGTTCGATGGCGCGCTGATGCTCGGCATCTGCGACAAGATCGTGCCGGGCCTGATGATGGGCTCGCTGCGTTTTGGTCACCTGCCGACGATCTTCGTACCGGGCGGGCCGATGGTCTCGGGGATTTCCAACAAGGAAAAAGCCGACGTGCGGCAGAAGTACGCCGAAGGCAAGGCGACTCGCGAAGAGCTGCTGGAATCGGAAATGAAGTCCTACCACAGCCCGGGCACCTGCACTTTCTACGGCACCGCCAACACCAACCAGCTGCTGATGGAGGTGATGGGCCTGCACTTGCCGGGCGCGTCCTTCGTCAACCCGAACACACCACTGCGCGACGCCCTGACCCGCGAAGCCGCGCACCAGGTCACGCGCCTGACCAAACAGAACGGTAACTTCCTGCCGATCGGCGAAATCGTCGACGAGAAGGCGCTGGTCAACTCGATCGTCGCGCTGCACGCCACCGGCGGTTCGACCAACCACACCCTGCACATGCCGGCCATCGCCATGGCGGCGGGCATTCAGCTGACCTGGCAGGACATGGCCGACCTCTCCGAAGTCGTGCCGACCCTGAGCCACGTTTATCCAAACGGCAAGGCTGACATCAACCACTTCCAGGCAGCGGGCGGCATGTCGTTCCTGATCCGCGAACTGCTGGAAGCCGGCCTGCTGCACGAAGACGTCAACACCGTGCTCGGCCACGGCCTGAGCCAGTACACCAAAGAGCCGTTCCTCGATAACGGCAAGCTGGTGTGGCGCGAAGGCCCGACTGAAAGCCTCGATGAAAACATCCTGCGTCCGGTGGCCCGAGCGTTCTCGGCAGAGGGCGGCTTGCGCGTGATGGAAGGCAACCTCGGTCGCGGCGTGATGAAGGTGTCCGCCGTCGCGCTGGAAAACCAGATCGTCGAAGCACCGGCCATGGTGTTTCAGGATCAGCAAGATCTGGCGGACGCCTTCAAGGCCGGTCTGCTGGAGAAGGATTTCGTCGCGGTGATGCGCTTCCAGGGCCCGCGCTCCAACGGCATGCCGGAGCTGCACAAGATGACGCCGTTCCTTGGTGTGCTGCAGGATCGCGGCTTCAAGGTGGCGCTGGTGACGGACGGGCGCATGTCCGGCGCATCCGGGAAAATTCCGGCGGCCATTCATGTCAGTCCCGAGGCTTATGTCGGCGGCGCTTTGGCGCGCGTGCAAGAGGGCGATATCATCCGCGTCGATGGCGTCAAAGGCACTTTGGAACTCAAGGTGGACGCCGCCGAATTCGCAGCGCGCGAACCTGCCAAAGGCCTGTTGGGCAACAACATCGGCAGCGGTCGCGAACTATTCGGCTTCATGCGTTTGGCCTTCAGCTCGGCGGAGCAGGGCGCCAGCGCCTTCACTTCTGCCCTGGAGACGCTTAATTGAAACTGGCTTTGGTCGGTGACATCGGAGGCACCAACGCGCGGTTCGCGTTGTGGAAAGATCAGCAGCTCGAATCGGTTCAGGTGCTGGCCACGGCCGACCACGCCAGCCCGGAAGAGGCGATCAGCCTCTACCTCGGCGGGCTCGGTCTGGCGCCGGGCGCTATCGGCTCGGTGTGCCTGTCGGTGGCGGGGCCGGTGAGCGGCGATGAGTTCAAGTTCACCAACAACCACTGGCGCCTGAGTCGCAAGGCGTTCTGCCAGACCTTGCAGGTCGAGCAGTTGTTGCTGATCAACGATTTCTCGGCGATGGCGCTGGGCATGACCCGTTTGCAGCCCGGCGAATTTCGCGTGGTTTGCGAAGGCACGCCGGAGCCGTTGCGTCCGGCAGTGGTGATCGGCCCGGGCACTGGCTTGGGCGTCGGTACGTTGCTTGATCTCGGTGAAGGGCGGTTTGCCGCGTTGCCGGGAGAGGGCGGTCACGTCGATCTGCCGCTGAGCAGTCTGCGTGAAACCCAGCTCTGGCAGCACATCCATAACGAGATCGGCCATGTCAGCGCGGAAACCGCGTTGAGCGGCGGTGGCTTGCCGCGGGTCTACCGGGCGATCTGCGCGGTGGATGGTCATGAACCGAAGCTCGACACACCAGAGGCAATCACTGCGGCAGGTCTTGCAGGCGACCCGATCGCCCTGGAAGTGCTGGAGCAGTTCTGCTGTTGGCTCGGTCGCGTGGCCGGCAACAACGTGTTGACCACCGGCGGCCGTGGCGGGGTGTACATCGTGGGTGGCGTGATTCCGCGCTTTGCCGATTTCTTCCTCGAAAGCGGTTTCGCCCGCAGCTTCGCCGACAAGGGCTGCATGAGCGATTACTTCAAGGGGATTCCGGTGTGGCTGGTGACAGCGCCGTACTCGGGGCTCGTCGGTGCAGGAGTGGCGCTCGAACAGGAAGGCTGAAGAGCGTTCCCACGTCGAGGCGTCGAACCCTCTGCGTGGGAATACAGGCCGTGACGCTCCGCGTCACTGGACGCGGAGCGTCCCTTGATACATTCCCACGCAGAGCGTGGGAACGATCGGTCTACACATCAGGCATAATCCGCCCAATTCCAACAACAAGGATGCCTTCGAAGTGAGCTCAGTCAACAAGTCGATTTTGTTGGTCGATGACGACCAGGAGATACGCGAGTTGCTGGAAACCTACCTGACCCGCGCGGGTTTTCAGGTACGGGCCACGGCGGATGGCGCCGGTTTCCGTCAGGCGCTGAACGAAGCGCCGAGCGATCTGGTGATCCTCGATGTGATGCTGCCGGATGAAGACGGCTTCAGCCTGTGCCGCTGGGTGCGCCAGCATCCGCGTCAGGCCCAGGTGCCGATCATCATGCTCACCGCCAGTTCCGACGAAGCCGACCGGGTCATCGGCCTGGAGCTCGGCGCCGACGATTACCTCGGCAAACCTTTCAGCCCCCGCGAACTGCAAGCCCGGATCAAGGCCCTGCTGCGTCGCGCCCAATTCGGCCAGGATCGCGGCGGCAGTGAAGTGCTGGCGTTCGATGAATGGCGGCTGGACATGGTCAGCCATCGGCTGTTTCACGCCGACGGCGAGGAGGTGATTCTGTCCGGCGCCGACTTCGCCCTGTTGAAACTGTTTCTTGATCATCCCCAGGAAATCCTCGACCGCGACACCATCGGCAACGCCACCCGTGGCCGCGACCTGATGCCGCTTGATCGCATCGTCGACATGGCCGTCAGCCGTTTGCGCCAGCGTCTGCGCGACACTGAAAAACCGCCACGCCTGATCCGCACCGTGCGCGGCAGCGGCTACCAACTGGCAGCCAATGTGGTTGCCGGCAATGGTCACTGAGTTCCTGCGCACCACCGCGCGCAAAGTGCCGATGCCGCGTTCGCTGCTTGGGCGAATGCTGCTGCTGACGCTGCTCGCGGTGTTGTTCGCCCAGACGCTGTCCAGCGTGATCTGGGTTTCCCAATTGCGCGCGACCCAGCTCGAAGGACTGGTCACCAGCGCCCGCAGCCTCGCCCATTCGATGACCGCCAGCGTCAGTTATTTCCGCTCGTTGCCGGTGGCCTATCGGCCGCTGGTGCTCGATCAATTGCGCAGCATGGGCGGCACGCGTTTTGTGGTGACGCTGAATGACAAACCGCTGGGCATGGAAGTGCTGCCGGTGACGCCGCGCAAGGCCGCGGTACTGAAAGCGGTGGATGAAGTGCTGCGTCAGTCGCTGGGCCAGGACACCGACATTCTGGTGACCTTCGTCAGCCCCGATGACTTACGGATCTTCAATGCCGGGTTGAAACTCGATGAGTTGCCACGTTCGTGGGCGCATTACGCACTGACCCTGGAACCGGTGAATCCGCCGGTGCTCGTGACCCAGATTCAGTTGGCGCCGGGTGAATGGCTGTACATCGCCTCGCTGCTGCCCGAGCCCTACACCAGTCTCGAAGAGCAGGGCCTGCCGACCCAACAGGTGTGGTTCATCGTCTTCACCAGCGGTTTTCTGTTGTTGTTCATCGGCCTGCTGGTGCACTGGCAGAGCCGGCCACTCAAGCGTCTGGCACGGGCCGCGCGGGACTTGTCGCTGGGCGCCGATGTCGAGCCGGTGGCCGAGGGCGGCGGCAGCGAAGTGGTGGAAGTGGGCCGCGCCTTCAACACCATGCGCGAGCGGATCAGCCGTTACCTGACCGAGCGCAGCCAGTTGTTCAGCGCGATTTCCCATGACCTGCGCACGCCGATCACGCGACTGCGCCTGCGGGTCGAACTGCTGGAAGACGAGAAGCTGCAAACCAAGTTCGGCCGCGATCTGGACGAACTGGAGCTGCTGGTCAAGGGTGCGCTGCAGTGCGTGAAGGACACCGACATCCACGAAAACATCGAGCCGGTGGATCTGAACCATGTGCTCGACTGTCTGGTGGAACCGTATCTGGCGCCGGCCGGCAATGGTCGCGTGACGCAGCAGGGGCGGGCGTTGGCGGCGTATCCGGGCAAGCCGCTGGCGCTCAAGCGTTGCATCGGCAACCTGATCGACAACGCGTTGAAGTACGGGCAGAACGCCCACCTGCACATCGATGACGATGATCGCGCGTTTGTGCTGCATGTCGACGATGAAGGGCCGGGCGTGCCGGAGCAGCGGCTGGAGCAGGTGTTCGAGCCGCACTTCCGCTTGGCGGGACAGCAGCAGGGTTACGGTCTCGGTTTGGGGATCGCCCGCAACATTGCCCATAGCCATGGCGGTGAAGTGACGCTGCAGAACCTGCGCGAAGGCGGATTGCGCGTGACCCTGCAATTGCCGCGTTCGGCGGATTGATCTGATTGTCACCAGTCGGTGACAAAACCCGCCCCCTTCGTTACAAGCCCCTCCCGGCCCGTTGTTTAGACTGCCCGCAGTCATAACAACAAAAAAGGCCACCCATGGATCATTTCAATCCGGGCTTCAGCAGTTGGCTGAACGCCCCTGCCCACCAGCAATGGCTCGCCGATGAAGGCCTGCGCCTGCTGGCATTTGCCAAGGCTTCACGGCTGCCCGAAGGGTTTGGCAATCTCGATGAGCGCGGCCAGCTTCAGGCCGGCGCGCAAGCCGAAACCATGAACACCGCACGCATGACCCACAGCTTCGCCATGGCCCACATTCAGGGCCTGCCGGGGTTCGCCGAGCTGGTCGATCACGGCATCGCGGCCCTGCGCGGCCCGTTGCGTGATGCGATGCACGGCGGCTGGTTCGCTGTCGCCGAACACCGTGACGGCAACACCGGCAAGAACGCTTATCTGCATGCTTTCGTCGCTCTGGCGGCGAGTTCCGCAGTGGTCGCGCAACGTCCGGGCGCGCAGGCGTTGCTGGATGACGCCATCGACATCATCGACACGTATTTCTGGAGCGAGGAAGAGGGCGCCATGCGCGAGTTCTTCAATCGCGACTGGCGCGAAGAAGAAGCCTATCGCGGCGCCAACAGCAACATGCACGCCACCGAAGCCTTCCTTGCCTTGGCCGATGTCACAGAAGACCCGCGCTGGCTGGTGCGTGCGCAACGCATCGTCGAGCGGGTGATTCACGGGCACGCCGCCGCCAACGATTACCTGGTGATCGAGCATTTCGATCGCAACTGGCAGCCGCTGCGCGACTACAACCATGACAATCCCGCCGATGGTTTCCGTCCCTACGGCACCACGCCGGGCCATGGTTTCGAGTGGGCGCGGCTGTTGCTGCACCTCGAAGCCGCGCGGGTCCAGGCCGGCATGCTCACGCCCGGCTGGCTGGCCACCGATGCGCAAAAGCTGTTCGAACAAAACTGCCGTTATGGCTGGGACGTCGATGGTGCGCCGGGCATCGTCTATACCCTCGACTGGAACAACAAAGCGGTGGTGCTCCATCGCCTGCACTGGACCCACGCCGAGGCCAGCGCTGCCGCCAGTGCCTTGCTCAAACGCACCGGCGATGCGCAGTACGAAACCTGGTATCGCCTGTTCTGGGAATTTTGCGAAATGTATTTCATCGACCGCTGCGACGGCAGTTGGCACCACGAACTTGATCCGCAAAACCGCCCGAGTGCCGATATCTGGGCGGGCAAACCGGATCTGTACCACGCCTGGCAGGCCGTTCTGATTCCGCGTCTGCCGCTGGCACCGAGCATGGCCAGTGCTCTGGCACACCTGTCTCGAAGCGTTCCTGTGTAACCATGTGGTGACATTCGCGCGTCCCTTCGTTACCTGCGGGGGGAAACGCTCTGTTTAAACTCGTGTGCAGCGCAAGCACCAGACTTGCATGCATAACAACAAGAAAGGTACATCTCAGATGAATGCGATTTCTCGCCTCGCTACTGTCATTTCTGTCGCCTCCCTGTTCCCGCTCGCTGTGCTGCCCCTGAGTGTTTCCGCTGCCGAATCCAAAGGTTCGGTGGAAGTCGTGCATTGGTGGACGTCCGGTGGCGAAAAAGCTGCCGTCGATGTGCTCAAGGCACAAGTCGAGAAAGACGGTTTCACCTGGAAAGACGGCGCTGTCGCCGGCGGTGGCGGTGCGACTGCCATGACCGTGCTGAAAAGCCGCGCAGTAGCCGGCAACCCGCCAGGCGTTGCCCAGATCAAGGGCCCGGACATCCAGGAATGGGCGTCGACCGGTCTGCTCGACACTGACGTGCTGAAGGACGTTTCCAAGTCCGAGAAGTGGGACAGCCTGCTCGACAAGAAAGTCTCCGACACCGTGAAGTTCGAAGGTGATTACGTGGCCGTGCCGGTGAACATTCACCGCGTGAACTGGCTGTGGATCAACCCGGAAGTCTTCAAGAAAGCCGGTATCGAAAAAGCCCCGACCACCCTCGAAGAATTCTACGCCGCCGGCGACAAGCTGAAAGCGGCGGGCTTCATCCCGCTGGCCCACGGCGGTCAGCCATGGCAGGACAGCACCGTGTTCGAAGCGGTCGTGCTGTCGGTGATGGGCGTTGACGGTTACAAGAAAGCCCTGGTCGACCTGGACAACGCTGCCCTGACCGGCCCGGAAATGGTCAAGGCCCTGACCGAGCTGAAGAAAGTTGCGACCTACATGGACCCGGACGGCAAAGGCCAGGACTGGAACCTGGAAGCGGCCAAGGTCATCAACGGCAAGGCCGGCATGCAGATCATGGGTGACTGGGCCAAGTCCGAATGGACCGCCGCCAAGAAAGTCGCCGGCAAGGACTACGAGTGCGTAGCGTTCCCGGGCACCGACAAGGCGTTCACCTACAACATCGACTCGCTGGCCGTGTTCAAGCAGAAGGACGCGGGCACCGCGGCCGGTCAGCAGGACATCGCCAAAGTCGTGCTGGGTGAAAACTTCCAGAAAGTCTTCAGCATCAACAAGGGCTCGATCCCGGTGCGTAACGACATGCTCGCCGACATGGGCAAGTACGGTTTCGACTCCTGCGCCCAGACCGCTGCCAAGGACTTCCTGGCAGACGCCAAGAGCGGCGGCCTGCAACCGAGCATGGCGCACAACATGGCGACCACGCTGGCCGTGCAGGGTGCGTTCTTTGATGTAGTGACCAACTACATCAACGACCCGAAAGCCGACCCGGCCGACGCTGCCAAGAAACTCGGCACTGCCATCAAGGCTGCCAAGTAAGCGGTAGCGACGAGCTGCGAGCTACAAGCTGCGAGACAAGAGCGCCGCTCTGCTGGTCTTGCAGCTCTCAACTCGTAGCTGCTCTTCTCTTTTTTTATTGGATCTTCCCATGAGTTCTGTTGCTGTGTTCAGCAAGGCCTCGCCGTTCGACGCATTGCAGCGCTGGCTACCGAAACTGGTACTGGCGCCGAGCATGTTCATCGTTCTGGTGGGCTTCTATGGCTATATCCTCTGGACGTTTGTCCTGTCGTTCACCACGTCGACGTTCCTGCCGAACTACAAGTGGGCAGGGCTGGCGCAATACGAGCGCCTGTTCGACAACGACCGCTGGTGGGTGGCGAGCAAGAACCTGGCCGTGTTCGGCGGCATGTTCATCGGTATCACCCTGGTAATCGGCGTGACACTGGCGATTTTCCTCGACCAGAAAATCCGTCGCGAAGGCTTTATCCGCACCATTTACCTGTACCCGATGGCGCTCTCGATGATCGTGACCGGCACTGCGTGGAAATGGCTGCTCAACCCGGGCATGGGCCTGGACAAATTGCTGCGGGACTGGGGCTGGGAAGGCTTCCGTCTCGACTGGCTGATCGACCCGGATCGCGTGGTGTATTGCCTGGTGATCGCGGCGGTCTGGCAGGCCTCGGGCTTCATCATGGCGATGTTCCTCGCCGGTCTGCGTGGCGTTGATCAGTCGATCATCCGTGCCGCCCAGATCGACGGCGCGAGCATGCCGCGCATCTACTGGAAAGTGGTGCTGCCAAGCCTGCGTCCGGTGTTCTTCAGTGCGGTGATGATTCTGGCGCACATCGCGATCAAGAGCTTCGACCTGGTGGCGGCCATGACGGCCGGCGGCCCGGGTTATTCCTCCGATTTGCCGGCGATGTTCATGTACTCGTTCACGTTCAGCCGTGGACAGATGGGCATGGGCTCGGCCAGTGCAATCCTGATGCTCGGTGCGATCCTCGCGATCATCGTGCCTTACCTGTACTCCGAGCTGAGGACCAAGCGTCATGACTAGTCTCGCTTCGAAACCTGCCATCAGCCTGAGTCGCATCGCGATCTACGCGGTGTTGATCCTCGCGGTCCTGCTGTACCTGGTGCCGCTGGTGGTCATGCTGCTGACCAGCTTCAAGACCCCGGAAGACATCTCCACCGGCAACCTGCTGAGCTGGCCGACCGTGGTCAGCGGCATCGGCTGGGTGAAAGCCTGGGCCACCGTTGACGGCTACTTCTGGAACTCGATCAAGATCACCGTTCCGGCCGTGATCATCTCCACCGCCATCGGTGCGTTGAACGGTTATGTGCTGTCGTTCTGGCGCTTCCGTGGTTCGCAGCTGTTTTTCGGCCTGTTGCTGTTCGGCTGCTTCCTGCCGTTCCAGACCGTGCTGCTGCCGGCCTCGTTCACCCTCGGCAAGATGGGCCTGGCGAGCACCACCACGGGCCTTGTGTTCATCCATGTGGTCTACGGTCTGGCGTTCACCACGCTGTTCTTCCGTAACTACTACGTGAGCATTCCGGATGCGCTGATCAAGGCTGCGCGCCTCGATGGCGCGGGGTTCTTCACGATCTTCCGCCAGATCATCCTGCCGATGTCGACGCCGATCATCATGGTCTGCCTGATCTGGCAGTTCACCCAGATCTGGAACGACTTCCTGTTCGGCGTGGTGTTCTCCAGCGGTGATTCGCAACCGATCACGGTGGCGCTGAACAACCTGGTCAACACCAGCACCGGGGCCAAGGAATACAACGTGGACATGGCGGCGGCGATGATCGCCGGGCTGCCGACCCTGCTGGTCTATGTGGTCGCAGGCAAGTATTTCGTGCGCGGGCTGACGGCCGGCGCAGTCAAGGGGTAATCATGGCTACGCTCGAACTTCGCAATGTAAACAAGACCTACGGTACCGGCCTGCCGGACACCCTGAAGAACATCGAACTGTCGATCAAGGACGGTGAGTTCCTGATCCTCGTCGGGCCCTCGGGCTGCGGCAAGTCGACCCTGATGAACTGCATCGCCGGCCTGGAAACCATCACCGGCGGCGCAATCATGATCGGCGACCAGGACGTCAGCGGCATGAGCCCCAAGGATCGTGACATCGCCATGGTGTTTCAGTCCTACGCGCTGTACCCGACCATGAGCGTGCGCGAGAACATCGAGTTCGGTCTGAAGATCCGCAAGATGAGCCAGTCGGCGATCGACGAAGAAGTCGCCCGCGTGGCCAAGCTGTTGCAGATCGAGCACCTGCTCAATCGCAAGCCGGGCCAGCTCTCCGGCGGTCAGCAACAGCGCGTGGCGATGGGTCGTGCGCTGGCGCGTCGGCCGAAGATCTACCTGTTCGACGAACCGCTGTCCAACCTCGACGCCAAGCTGCGCGTCGAGATGCGCACCGAAATGAAACTGATGCACCAGCGCCTGAAAACCACCACGGTCTACGTGACCCACGACCAGATCGAAGCGATGACCCTGGGCGACAAAGTGGCGGTGATGAAGGACGGGATCATTCAGCAGTTCGGTACGCCGAAAGAGATCTACAACGACCCGGCCAACCTGTTCGTGGCGAGCTTCATCGGCTCGCCGCCGATGAACTTCATTCCGCTGCGCCTGCAACGCAAGGACGGCCGTCTGGTGGCGCTGCTCGACAGCGGCCAGGCCCGTTGCGAATTGCCGATGGCGATGCAGGACGCCGGTCTCGAAGACCGCGAAGTGATCCTCGGCCTGCGCCCGGAGCAGATTGCGCTGGCGAACGGCGAGGGCAACGGCCTGCCGAGCATCAAGGCTGAAGTGCAGGTCACCGAGCCGACCGGTCCGGACACCCTGGTGTTCGTCAACCTCAACGACACCAAGGTCTGCTGCCGTCTGGCGCCGGACGTGGCGCCGCAGGTGGGCGAAACCCTGACCCTGCAGTTCGATCCGTCGAAAGTGCTGCTGTTCGACGCGCAGTCCGGCGAACGCCTGGGGATTGCGGGCCTGCCGAAAGCCGAGTCGCACAGCGCCAACGTGGCCCAGTTCAAGGGTCGCTGATGAACACAGGCGGGAGCGGGCAGGCCCGTTCCCGCAGGGAGCACGCGGTGCGTGGCCTGTCGCGCGCCGCATCCGATGTAAACCGCGTTAAATAAGAAGAACAGTTAATAACAATAAAACGAGGATGTAGGGATGAAGAAGAACAACAACGCTCAGCGAATCGGCCAGTTGTCAGCAGTTGCGGCAATGATGCTGGCCGGCAGCGTCCACGCGGCTGACGCGTTCAGCTCCGATTCGGAGTGGATGACCGGGGACTGGGGTGGCGAGCGGACCAAGCTGATCGAGCAAGGCATCGACATCAAGATGGACTACGTCGGTGAGGTGGGCGGCAACCTTCACGGCGGCTACAACAACGACAAGACGGCGCGTTACTCCGACCAGTTCGGTCTGGGCGTGGCGCTGGACCTGCAAAAACTGTGGGGCTGGGACAACACCCAGGCCAAGATCCAGCTGACCAACCGTAATGGCGAAAACATTTCCAACGACCGTGTTGGCGATCCGCGTGCCGGCACACTCAGCTCCTCGCAGGAAGTCTACGGTCGTGGCCACATGGTGCGTCTGACCCAGTTGTGGATCAAACACCAGTTCTTCGACAACAAACTCGACATCAAGGCCGGTTACTTCGGCGAAGGCGAAGACTTCAACACCTTCCCGTGCGAGTTCCAGAACCTGGCGTTCTGCGGTTCGCAAGTGGGTAACTGGGCGACCAACATCTGGTACAACTGGCCGGTCAGCCAGGCGGCCATTCGCGTCAAATACAACATCAACGACGAACTCTACGCACAGATCGGTGCGTACAACCAGAACCCGTCGCAGCTGGAACACGGCAACGGCTTCAAGTTGAGCGGCAGTGGCACCAAAGGCACCGTATTGCCAGTGGAACTGGTCTGGTTGCCTAACCCGAACAGCCTGCCGGGCGAATACCGTGTCGGTTACTACAAGAGCACGGCTGATGCCGACGACGTTCGCGAAGACGTCAACGGTTTCGACGCAGCGACCACCGGTGATGCCTACCGTACCCACAGCAGCAAACACGGTTACTGGTTCGTTGCGCAACAGCAACTCACCAGCCATAACGGTGACAAGAGCCGTGGTCTGAGCATCGCTGCCAACGCCACGTTCCACGACAAGGACACCAACTTCATCGACAACTATCAGTCCGTGATGTTTGTGTACAAAGGTCTGTTCGATGCGCGTCCGAAGGATGACTTCGGTATCGGTGCTGCGCGTATTCACGTCAACGATGACGTGAAGAAAAACGCCGAGCTGCTCAACGTCTCCAACGGTGTTTCGGATTACGACAATCCGGTGTTCTCGCCGATTCGCGAAACCGAATACAACTACGAGATCAACTACGGCTTCCACGTGACCAACTGGCTGACCGTACGCCCGAACCTGCAATACATCACTCATCCGGGCGGCGTGGATGAAGTGGATAACGCTTTGGTCGCTGGCCTGAAAATTCAGTCTACGTTCTGACGCGTCTGCGATAAGCTCCTCTCTATGTGCGCATATTTGCGGACAGCCAAGGCTGTCCGCTTTTTTTTGGACAGGGGTGTCGCAGCCCATGAAAGTTGAATCTGGAACCGTGGCCCATGCATGAGCATCCGCTGCAACGCTTCTTCAAATCCTTGCGTGAACGACCGGTGTTCGCCTGGGAGCGCTATCAGATGCGCGATGTGCTGGTGATCGATCATCCGCTGTGTCAGGCGGTGTTCAGTCGCCAAGGCGCGCAATTGCTGCATTTTCAGCCGCGCGGGCAAAAACCGTGGTTGTGGTGCGCGGCGAAATGGCCGCATGTCGGCGCGATTCGTGGCGGCGTGCCGGTTTGCTGGCCATGGTATGGCCGTCACCCGAGCGAAAACGCGTGGCCGTCTCACGGCTGGGCGCGACTGCTGGACTGGAAACTGCTCGACAGCAGCACCGGCGATGACGGCGTGCGCCTGCATTGGCAATTGCAGTTGTGCGATTGGCAGGTGGACCTGCACGCGCACCTGGGCGAACGCATGGAATTGCGCCTGAGCACCGAGCATCAGGACGACATGCCGTGCCAGTTGAGCCAGGCTTTGCATGCTTACTGGCGTATTGGCGATGTGAGTGAGATAGCGCTGTCTGGGCTCGAAGGGGCGCAGGGTTACGACCAGTTGAACCGTGAGATTTGTCAGCAGGAAGGCGAGTTGCGGGTCGATGGCGGCTGTCAGCGGGTGTTCCAGCATGACGGCGAATTGCAGCTCAAGGATCACGCCTGGCAGCGCGAGTTGTGCATCGATACCGGCGACAGCGCGGACACCGTGGTGTGGCATCCGGGGACGCGGCCGTTGCTCGGCGTGACCTGGGATGAGATCTCGGAGTTTGTCTGTGTTGAAGCGGCGGCGGGCGGCACCGACAGCCTGCATCTGGCGCCGGGGGAGAAGGCGCATCTGAGTTTGCAGGCGTGGGCTGCTGCGTAATGATCGCTCCCATGCAGAGCGATGATCGTTCCCACGCTCCGCGTGGGAATGCAGCCCGTGACGCTCCGCGTCACTGGACGCAGAGCGTCCCTTGAGGCGTTCCCACGCAGAGCGTGGGAACGATCAGCGCGAACTAGTTGAACTCGTCACCCACCGGATACCGGCTCGCATTCAAGCTCTCTTTGATCTTGCGCAAATGCGGCTGGAAATCCACCCCGCGACGCAGCGTCATCCCCGTCGCCAGCACATCCAGCACGGTCAACTGAATGATCCGCGAAGTCATCGGCATGTAGATGTCGGTGTCTTCCGGCAGCGGAATATTCAGGCTAAGCGTACTGGCCTTGGCCAGCGGCGAATTCTCTGCCGTCAGGCCCAGCACCGAAGCGCCGTTCTCCCGGGCGATGCGCGCCACTTCCACCAGTTCGCGCGTGCGGCCGGTGTAGGAAATGATCACGAACAGCTCGCCGGTGTGCGCCACCGAGGCAATCATCCGTTGCATCAGCACATCGGCGTGGGCGGTGACTGCCAGGTTAAAGCGGAAGAACTTGTGCTGCGCATCCAGCGCCACCGGCGCCGAAGCACCCAGGCCGAAGAAGTGGATCTGCCGGGCCTGGATCAACAGGTCGACGGCGCGGCTGATCAGGTTCGGGTCCAGTGCCTGGCACGCGCTGTCCAGGGAGGCGATCGCACTGCCGAAAATCTTCTGCGTATAGGCCTCGGGATTGTCGTCAGCTTCCACTGCGCGGCTGACATAGGCCGCGCCGCTGGCCAGGCTCTGCGCCAGTTGCAACTTGAGTTCGGGGTAGCCGCTGACGCCGAACGAACGGCAGAAACGGTTGACCGTCGGTTCACTGACCGACGCCGCCTGGGCGAGGGCGGCGATGCTGAAGCGGGTGGCCTGCTGTGGGTTGAGCAGGATCACTTCGGCGACTTTGCGTTCGGCCTTGTTCAGCTCTTCAAGGCGACTCTGGATCTGTTCCAGTAAATTTCGCACGCGGTCCATAAGAATTCCTAGATTCACCGGCGCCGATAAGCGCGCGGCTATGCAAATTGGGCCTTTGATGTGGCCCGTGACGGTGGCCTATCCTACTGATGGCTCCGACCGACCACCACTCGGAATCTGTATTTTGCGAAAATGTTGTGGTTATTACTACATTTTCCCTTGAGTGATGCCTTGAAAAAAGGTATTTGTAGCTTAACTTGATAAAAGAACAAACATCATGCCTTCGATTACGGTTGAACCGTGCACCTTCGCCTTGTTCGGCGCCTTGGGCGATCTGGCCCTGCGCAAGCTGTTTCCTGCCCTTTATCACCTTGATGGCGCCGGCCTGTTGCACGAGGACACGCGCGTTATCGCACTGGCCCGTGAGACGGGCACCGAGCAGCAACACCTGGCGTTCATCGCCGCCGAGCTGCGTCGTTATGTGGGCAAGGAGCTGGACGAGGCCGTGGCCGAGCGCTTTCTGGCGCGCCTGACCTACCTGCACGTCGACTTCCTCAAGGCTGAAGATTACGTGGCGCTGGCCGAACTGGCCGGCAGCACGCAACGCATGATTGCCTACTTCGCCACTCCGGCGGCGGTGTACGGCGCGATTTGCGAGAATCTGGCGAACGTCGGTCTGGCGGAAAACACCCGCGTGGTGCTGGAAAAACCGATCGGCTCCGACCTCGAATCCTCGCGCAAGGTCAACGACGCCGTGGCGCAGTTCTTCCCGGAGAACCGCACCTACCGCATCGACCACTACCTGGGCAAAGAGACTGTTCAGAACCTCATCGCCCTGCGTTTCGCCAACAGCCTGTTCGAAACCCAGTGGAACCAGAACTACATCTCCCACGTGGAAATCACCGTGGCCGAGAAAGTCGGTATCGAAGGCCGCTGGGGTTACTTCGACAAGGCCGGCCAGTTGCGGGACATGATCCAGAACCACCTGCTGCAACTGCTCTGCCTGATTGCCATGGATCCGCCGGCCGACCTGTCCGCCGACAGCATCCGCGATGAAAAAGTGAAAGTGCTCAAGGCCCTGGCGCCAATCAGTCCCGAAGGCCTCACCACGCAGGTGGTGCGCGGCCAGTACATCGCCGGGCACAGCGAAGGCAAGTCCGTGCCGGGCTACCTCGAAGAGCCGAATTCCAATGCCCAGAGCGATACCGAAACCTTCGTTGCCCTGCGTGCCGACATTCGCAACTGGCGCTGGGCCGGCGTGCCGTTCTACCTGCGCACCGGCAAGCGCATGCCGCAGAAACTGTCGCAGATCGTCATCCACTTCAAGGAACCGTCGCACTACATCTTCGCCCCCGAACAGCGCCTGCAGATCAGCAACAAACTGATCATCCGCCTGCAACCGGACGAAGGCATTTCCTTGCGCGTGATGACCAAAGAGCAAGGCCTGGACAAGGGCATGCAACTGCGCAGCGGCCCGCTGCAACTGAATTTTTCCGACACCTGGCGCAGCGCTCGGATCCCCGATGCCTACGAGCGGTTGTTGCTGGAAGTGATGAACGGCAATCAGAACCTGTTTGTCCGTAAAGATGAAATCGAAGCCGCGTGGAAATGGTGTGACCAGCTGATCGCCGGGTGGAAAAAATCCGGCGACGCGCCCAAGCCGTATGCGGCCGGGTCGTGGGGGCCGATGAGCTCCATTGCATTGATCACGCGGGACGGGAGGTCGTGGTATGGCGATATCTGATGTGAAACTGCCCGAGGGCGTGAATGCCCGCGAATTCAAGAGCCCGGTGCTGCTCGCCGAAGGCCTGGCGCTGAATGTCGCCAAGCAATTGAGCGAAGCGCTGGCGGCACGTGGCAATGCGGTGCTGGTGGTGTCCGGCGGTCGTAGCCCGGTGGCGTTTTTCCAGCACCTGGCCAAGCAGGAACTGGACTGGTCGAAGGTCGTCGTGACCCTCGCCGACGAGCGCTGGGTGCCGGTCGAACATGCCGACAGCAACGCCGGTCTGCTCAAGCAATATCTGCTCAGGGGCCCGGCGGCCAAGGCTCAGTTCCTCAGCCTCTACAGCGCGGCGGCCAACGTCGAGCAGGCTGCGGAGCAGGCTGATCGTTTGCTCGCCGAATTGCCGCCCATTGACGTGCTGGTGCTGGGCATGGGTGATGACGGTCACACCGCATCACTGTTCCCGGACAGCCCGAACCTGGCCGAAGCCCTGCAAGCCGACGGCACCCGTCGCTGCTGGCCGATGCTCGCACCAAGCGTGCCACGCCAGCGCCTGACCATGAGCCGGGCGCTGCTGGCGTCGGCGCGGCACAAGATTCTGTCGATTTCCGGTCAGTCGAAACTGACCACCCTGAATGCCGCACTGGCATCCAACGACGTCGCCGCCATGCCGGTTCGCGCGTTTCTGCAACCTACGTTAGAGATTTACTGGTGCCCATGAGCCAAGGAACAGCCGCTATGAAAATTCCATCCCCGACCGTTTCCATGGCGGACAAAGTTGCCCTGATCGACAGCCTCTGCGCCAAGGCGCGGATCCTGCCGGTGATCACCATCGCCCGCGAACAGGACGTGCTGCCATTGGCCGACGCCTTGGCCGCCGGTGGTCTGACCGCGCTGGAAGTGACCCTGCGTTCGCAGTTCGGCCTCAAGGCGATCCAGATCCTGCGCGAACAGCGCCCGGAACTGGTGACCGGTGCCGGCACCGTGCTCGACCGCAATATGCTGGCCGCGGCCGAAGCTGCCGGTTCGCAATTCATCGTCACCCCGGGCATCACCCGTGACCTGCTGGAAGCCAGTGTCGAAAGCCCGATCCCGCTGCTGCCGGGCATCAGCAATGCCTCCGGCATCATGGAAGGCTATGGCCTGGGTTATCGCCGCTTCAAGCTGTTCCCGGCGGAAGTCAGCGGCGGCGTGGCTGCAATCAAGGCACTCGGCGGCCCGTTCGGCGAAGTGAAATTCTGCCCGACCGGCGGCGTCGGCCCGGCCAACATCAAGAGCTACATGGCGCTGAAAAACGTCATGTGCGTGGGCGGTAGCTGGATGCTCGATCCTGAGTGGATCAAGAACGGCGACTGGGCCCGCATTCAGGAATGCACCGCCGAGGCGCTGGCGCTGCTGGACTGATACTTTTCAATTAGTTGCAACCCTACACTTCGTTGTGTGTTCTACGGCTTTAACGGTGCGCTTGGTCGGTGCGCCGTTTTTTTTTGCCCGCAAAAAGCTTTTGTTATTTCGAGAAACGTTATTTCGAGATACATAGTTACCGCACCAAGCTTCGTATGTGGCGTTAACCTGCGTTCATCTTATGGAAGAGAGAACGCGTCATGGATAACCAGCCTTCAGCTTCATCGGTTTATCAACTGGCCCCCGAGCAGGTCGCGGGGCCCTATTTTCGCAATCCCAAACTGCTGCGCCGCAATATCAGCGAAGGCGCCGAGGGCCTGCCTTTGCTGCTGCGCCTGACCATCGTCGATGCCATGACCGCCGAGCCGGTCACCGGTGCGCTGGTGGATATCTGGCACTGCAACGCCCGCGGCGCGTACTCCGGCTGGAGCCGGGTGAACCCGGATCTGGAAGTCGACGTCGAGGACATCGGCTCGATCCCGCGAACCGACGACGACACCTATCTGCGCGGCGGTCAGTTCAGCGACCACAAGGGCAGGGTGCGCTTCACAACGATCTATCCGGGTTTCTACGCCGGGCGAGCCCTGCACATTCACGTGGCGGTGCGTATCGTCTGCGGTAATGAGTATCTGGATGAGCGCAATGTGGCCTGGGTCGGGCAGCTGTATTTTCCGGAGGTGGTGTCCCGTGGCGTGCTCAACGCCAAGGCCTATCGCGGGCGCGGCTCGCTGCCGGTGTGCAACAACGACGATGTCTACTACACCAAGATGGGTGGTGAAGAGTCGACCCTGACCGTCTGGCCGATCGGCCGCGACTCTCACGAGGACGGTTACTTCGGCCACCTCACGATCGGCATCGACACCTTTGCGGTGTCGTCGCAGATCAAGCCCGAGGATTTCGACAAGTACACGGTTTAACGCAGTTCGTTCAGTGCCTGAACCAGGAGCTGGATTTCCGCCGCCGTGGTGGTCAGCGACGGCGTGATACGGATGCATGGCCCACAGGCCGAGCCATTGCGCACCACGGTGAACAGGTTGTAGTCGTTGAGCAGGCGTTCGACCATCACCTGCTGGTCGGCATGCCGGGTAAAGCGTAGCGAGGTGATGCCGCAATAGAGACGCGGATCGTCCGGGGTCGTGACTTCGATGCCCGGCAGATTGCGCACGGCGCTCACCCACAGGTTGCGCAAGTAATTCATCCGCGCGCCTTTGGCGGCCGCGCCACCCAGTGCGCGGTGTTCCTCGAACACCAGTGGCAAGGTCATCAACGCCGGAATGTTCGGCGTGCTGTAAGGCGTGCGCGAACGGATGTCGTCAGCCGAAAAATGCATCTCGCCCATGTCCGGGTCGATGTCGGCCAGGCGCTGCGGGGCGATGTAGATAAAGCCGAGGGTCAGCGGCGAGCCGATCCACTTGTGCAGGTTGTACCCGGCGAAGGCGATGCCCAACGCTTCGAGGTCGAACTCAATCTGCCCGAGCGCATGGGCGCCATCAAGGATGATATCGACGCCATGCTCCCTGGCCAGCGAGGCAATGGCCTGCACCGGCATTACCAGCCCGGTGCGGTGGGTAACGTGAGTCAGCGCCATCAGCTTGAGCTTCGGATAGCGGGTAAAGGCTTCGCGGTAAGTCGCCAGCAGGCTGTCGAAGCTGGCCGGGTGGGTGTGCTCGATCTCGATCACCTCGACCCCGCGATGCTGCGCCAGCCAGCGCATGGCGCCCTTGACCGTGTCGTACTCCAGGTCGCAGATCAGCACCTGGTCGCCCGGCTGCAGGCGGTTGTAGTTGCGGATCAGAGATTGCAGGCCGGCAGTGGCGTTGTGGGTGAACGCCACGCTTTGCGCGCGGACGCCGATCAGCTCGGCCAGTTGCGCGCGGATATCGAGGCTGTCGTGCTGTTCGAAACGTTGGCGCACGTAGATCGAGTTGCTGTTGTTGATCAGCTCGACGTTGCGCTGATACTCCTCGATCACGGTGCGGGACATCCGTCCGAAGTAGCCGTTCTCCAGGTTCACGGGGCCGGGATGGCGGTCGTATCGGTCAGCGAAGGTTTGCCAGAAGGCTTCGTCTCGGGCGCGGCGGGTGTTATCGGGCATGGTCGACTCGGATCAGGGTGACGCCTCAGTGGCGCGGGGCAGGTTTGCCATGTTTGGCGCGCAGCGGTTCGAGCAGTTCCGACAGGCCGTTGTGATCGATTTCCTGCATCAGGGCCAGCAGCCCGCCCAGTTCGCCATGGGGAAATCCTTCCCGGGCGAACCAGTTCAGGTACGGGCCCGGCAGGTCGGCAATGATCCGGCCCTTGTACTTGCCGAAGGGCATTTCGCGGGTGATCAACAGTTCGAGCTTTTCGGGGTTCATCGTTGGAATCGTCTGGGTTGTAAAACACGTTGGAAAATACAGGCATTCTGCATGCAGGCCAAATGACAGATCATGCAAATAACAGGCATACAGATTTTCGTTTTATTTATAACTTATTGAAAATTAACGATTAATTTCTTTTCGAAAAGCTGGCACGACCACTGCAACACTCCTTGCATCTTTCACCACGCAAGGAATTGAAAAATGACTGACATGAATAAAGAAGCCATCTCCGTCCTCAACGACCTGATCGAAACCAGCAAGGACGGTCAGGAAGGGTTCAAGACCTGCGCTGAAGACATCAAGCACCCAGAACTGAAAGCTCTGTTCACCCAACGCTCTGCCGATTGCGCCACGGCGGCGGCCGAGCTGCAGGCGGCGGTGCGTTCGATGGGCGGCGATCCGGAAACCTCGACCAGTGTCAGCGGTGATCTGCACCGTCGCTGGGTCGACGTCAAAGCGATGTTCACCGGCAAGGACGAAGAAGCGGTGCTCAACGAAGCCGAGCGCGGTGAAGACCACGCCCTGAAGGCTTATCGTGAAGCGATCGAGAAGATCAACAAGCACAACCTGGTCGGCATCCGTGATCTGGTCGAGCGCCAATACCATGGCGTGCAACGCAATCACGATCAGGTGAAAGCGCTGCGTAACCAGGCTCGCGCACGCTCGTAAGCGTTCGAGGCCAACAAAAACGCCAGCTGGTCTGGCGTTTTTTTGTGCCCGGATTTAACCGAGGACGATCAGCCGATGCTGATGGCCGGCAACGTCGGGAGGGTTACGGTCTGTTGCTTGCGCGGCGCCAGGATCTCGGCCTCGCCGTCCACCACCAGCTCATCGCGCTGGTTGAATACGCGCGTGGCGATGCGCACACGGAATTTCGGCAGTTTCTCGAGGATTTCCAGGCGTACGGTCAGGGTGTCGCCGATCTTCACCGGCTTCTGGAAGCTCATCTGCTGGCCGATATAAATGGTGCCCGGTCCAGGCAGCTCGCAAGCCACGGCCGCACTGATCAGCGCGCCGCTGAACATGCCGTGGGCGATACGTTCCTTGAACATGCTGGCGGCGGCGAACTCGGCGTCCAGGTGCACCGGGTTGTGGTCGCCGGACATCGCGGCGAACAGCTGAATGTCGCGTTCCTCGACAGTCTTGCTGTAGCTCGCGGTCTGGCCCACTTCGAGGGCTTCGTAAGGGATGTTGGTAACCTGGGTCATGGGTCTGAATTCCTGTGACGGATGAAATGAATCCACAAAAAAATTATTCGCTGCGGTGCGGCCGGCGATGGCTCAGGGCCTGTTCGATCCAGGCCAGCACATCGGCGGTCACTTCGTCGCGGTTGCTCTCGTTGAACAATTCGTGCCGCGCCTGCGGGTAGATCTTCAGTTGCAGGTTCTGGCTGCCGGCCGCGCGCAAGGCATTGGCCAGATCAGTCAGACGCTTGCCTTCGCTCACCGGATCACATTCGCCGCCGATCACCAGCAGCGGCAGGCCCGGATCGATCTGGGCGAGATTGGACGCTTTGCTGATTTGCTGCAACCCGCCGAGCAGGTCGATCCATAGTTGATTGGTGCAGCGAAAGCCGCACAGCGGGTCGGTGGCGTACTTGTCGACCTCGGCCGGGTCGCGACTGAGCCAGTCAAACGCGGTGCGCGCCGGTCTGAATTTATTGTTGAACGAGCCGAACGACAGCCATTCGATCAGCGCGCTGCGGCCCTTGGCACCCTGGCGCAGCTTTTCGAACCGGGCGATCTGCCGGGCCGCACGGTACAGCGCAACCGGCTGGAAATTCGAACCGCTGAGAATCGCGCCATGCAGGCTGGCGCTGTGATGCAGCAGATAAGCCTGTGCAATGTAACTGCCCATGCTGTGCCCGAGCAGCACGATCGGTACTCCCGGATGACGCTGGCCGAGGAACTGGTTGAGACTCGCGAGATCTCCAACCACCTTGCACCAGCCATCGTCGTCGGCGAAATGCCCCAGAGTCCCATGATCGGCGGTTTTGCCATGCCCGCGCTGGTCGGGTGCGTACACACCGTAGCCTTCGGCGCAGAGCGCCTCTGCCAGCCGAGCGTAGCGTGCGCTGTGTTCCGCCATGCCGTGGGCCAGCAGAATCACCGCCTTCAGCGGCGCGTTCGGCAGCCACAGGTTGACGAAGAGGCGGCTGCGGTCACTCGCGTCCAGCCAGAAGGTGTCGTGGATCATGGCGATTCCTTTTGCGGCCTGTTTTTGCTCAAGCGTCTTGCAGAGGTTGCATTGTATAGCGCGTCCGATCAGCTCACGCCACGGCAGGAAGATTCACACGATCAATGACGACCTTGCCCATATTTGCCTGATTGACCATAGCTGCTAGTGTCCGTGAAGCCCCGCTTTTTGCTCTCGGCTTTTTCACGGACGGAAAGAAATGACAGCGAAGCGGCCCCGGATCGGCTCAGGTAAAGAGGACAAGAACAATGCAACCTGATTTCTGGAATGACAAACGCCCGGCGGGCGTACCCCTGGACATCGACGCGGGTGAATTCAAGTCGGTGATCGAGGTGTTCGAGCGTTCCTGCAAGAAATTCGCTGATCGCCCGGCGTTCAGCAACATGGGCGTGACCCTGACCTACGCCGAGCTGGAGCGCCAGAGCGCCGCGTTCGCCGGTTATCTGCAAGCCCACACCGATCTGGCGCCGGGGGATCGCATCGCGGTGCAGATGCCCAACGTCCTGCATTATCCGATTGCCGTGTTCGGCGCCTTGCGTGCCGGGCTGATCGTGGTCAACACCAACCCGCTGTACACCGCGCGGGAAATGCGCCACCAGTTCAAGGATTCCGGTGCCCGGGCGCTGGTGTACCTGAACATGTTCGGCCAGAAAGTCCAGGAAGTGCTGGCGGACACCGACATTCAGTATCTGATCGAAGCGAAGATGGGCGACCTGATGCCTGCCGCCAAGGGCTGGCTGGTCAACACCGTGGTCAGCAAAGTGAAGAAGATGGTGCCGGCGTATTCGCTGCCCCAGGCGATTTCCTTCAAGAGCGCTCTGCGCATGGGTCGGGGCCTGGGCATCAAGCCGCTGAAGGTCGGCCTGGACGACATTGCCGTCCTGCAATACACCGGCGGCACCACCGGCCTGGCCAAGGGCGCGATGCTGACCCACGGCAATCTGGTGGCGAACATGCAGCAGGTGCGCGCCTGTCTCGGCCAGTTCGGCAGCGACGGCCAGCCGTTGTTGCGCGAAGGGCAGGAGGTGATGATCGCGCCGCTGCCGCTCTACCACATCTATGCCTTCACCGCGAATTGCATGTGCATGATGGTGTCGGGCAACCACAACGTACTGATCACCAACCCGCGTGACATCGGCGGCTTCATCAAGGAGCTGAAGAACTGGAAGTTCTCGGCGCTGCTGGGGCTCAACACGCTGTTTGTCGCGCTGATGGATCATCCGGACTTCAAGACCCTGGATTTCTCCACCCTCAAGCTCACCAACTCCGGCGGCACCGCGCTGGTCAAGGCCACCGCCGAGCGTTGGGAGCAGATCACCGGTTGCCGGATTACCGAAGGTTACGGCCTGACCGAAACCTCGCCGGTGGCCTGCACCAACCCGTACGGCGAGCTGTCGCGGATCGGCACGGTCGGCCTGCCGGTGCCGGGCACCTTGTTGAAAGTCATCAACGACGACGGCGTCGAGCAGCCCCTGGGCGAGCGCGGCGAGCTGTGCATCAAGGGCCCGCAGATCATGAAGGGCTACTGGAACAAGCCCGAGGCTACCGCCGAAGTGCTGGATGCCGAGGGCTGGTTCAAGTCCGGCGACATTGCAGTCATCGACCCGGACGGTTTCGTGCGCATCGTCGACCGCAAGAAAGACATGATCATCGTCTCCGGTTTCAACGTGTATCCGAACGAAATCGAAGACGTGGTGATGGCCCACCCGAAAGTTGCCAACTGCGCAGTGATCGGCGTGCCGGACGAGCGATCCGGCGAGGCGGTGAAGCTGTTTGTGGTGGCGCGGGAAACCGGGGTGAGCCTGGAAGAGCTTAAGGCCTACTGCAAAGAGAATTTCACGGCGTACAAGGTGCCGAAACACATCGTGCTGCGTGAGTCATTGCCGATGACGCCTGTCGGGAAAATTCTGCGCAGAGAGTTGCGCGATATCGCATAAAAGAATTGCGCTTCACTCTATCGCGAGCGGGTTCGCTCCCACAGGATCATCAGTGAACCTGTGGAAGCGAGCCCGCTCGCGATTTTTTGTTTCAAGGCCCCGAAAACCGGGACTTTCAAGGTGTTATAGGATTTTTGCTCTAAAATGACTGCCAGTAGTTCTTGAGTCATTAAAATGACTGTAGGGGCCGCTTTTGGCTCTAGTCGACCCTTGGCAAAGCTGCTACTCTCGGCGCGCTTTGTGACTTCTCGGCCTTGTAAAAAGCCAGACTCACCAATAAACAAACACCAATAATAATCGCATCAAATGCGGTGCTGAATTCGCGTTGCTGAGGAGTGGGCTTCCATGATCGAAGACTTTTGGAAGGATAAGTACCCCGCTGGAATTGCTGCCGACATCAATCCAGACGAGTACCCGAATATTCAGGCAGTGTTGAAGCAATCCTGCCAACGCTTCGCCGACAAACCGGCGTTCAGCAACCTGGGCAAAACCATCACCTACGGTGAACTGTACGAATTGTCCGGTGCGTTTGCCGCTTATCTGCAACAGCATACCGATTTGCAGCCCGGTGATCGAATCGCCGTGCAACTGCCCAACGTGCTGCAGTACCCGGTCGCCGTCTTCGGCGCCATCCGCGCCGGGCTGATCGTGGTCAACACCAACCCGCTGTACACCGCGCGGGAAATGGAGCACCAATTCAACGACTCCGGTGCCAAGGCGCTGGTGTGCCTGGCGAACATGGCGCACCTGGCCGAAGCCGTGGTGCCGAAAACCGGCGTCAAACACGTCATCGTCACCGAAGTCGCCGACCTGCTGCCGCCGATCAAGCGCCTGCTGATCAACAGCGTCATCAAGTACGTGAAGAAAATGGTTCCGGTCTACCACCTGCCCAAAGCCGTCAAGTTCAACGACGTGCTGAGCAAGGGCCAGGGCCAGCCGGTGGCTGAAGCCAACCCGGACAGCGGCGACGTCGCGGTGCTGCAATACACCGGCGGCACCACCGGCGTGGCCAAGGGCGCGATGCTCACCCATCGCAACCTCGTCGCCAACATGCTGCAGTGCAAGGCGCTGATGGGCTCCAACCTCAATGAAGGTTGCGAGATCCTGATCACGCCACTGCCGCTGTACCACATCTATGCGTTCACCTTTCATTGCATGGCGATGATGCTGATCGGCAACCACAACATCCTGATCAGCAACCCGCGCGACCTGCCGGCGATGGTCAAGGAACTGTCGAAGTGGAAGTTCAGCGGTTTCGTCGGCCTCAACACGCTGTTCGTGGCCCTGTGCAACAACGAAGGTTTCCGCAAGCTGGATTTCTCGGCGCTGAAAGTCACCCTGTCCGGCGGCATGGCCCTGCAACTGGCCGCAGCCGAGCGCTGGAAAGCGGTCACCGGTTGCCCGATCTGCGAAGGTTACGGCATGACCGAAACCAGCCCGGTGGCCACGGTCAACCCGATTCAGAACATTCAGATTGGCACCATCGGGATTCCGGTGCCGTCGACCCTGTGCAAAGTCATTGACGACGCCGGTGTCGAGCAGCCGCTGGGCGAAATCGGCGAGCTGTGCGTCAAGGGCCCGCAAGTGATGAAGGGCTACTGGCAGCGTCAGGAAGCCACCGATGAAATGCTCGACAGCGAAGGCTGGCTGAAGACCGGCGACATCGCGCTGATCCAGCCGGACGGCTACATGCGCATCGTCGATCGCAAGAAAGACATGATTCTGGTGTCCGGTTTCAACGTGTATCCGAACGAACTGGAAGACGTGCTGGCGGCCCTGCCGGGCGTGTTGCAGTGTGCGGCCATCGGCGTTCCGGACGAAAAATCCGGCGAGGCGATCAAGATCTTCATCGTCGCCAAACCGGGTGTCACCCTGACCAAGGAACAGGTGATGGAGCACATGCGCGCCAACGTCACCGGCTACAAGGTGCCGCGCTCCGTGGAGTTCCGCGATGCGTTGCCGACCACCAACGTCGGCAAGATCCTGCGTCGCGAACTGCGTGACGAAGAGCTGAAGAAGATCAAGGCGAAGAACGCCGCGTAAACAGGAAGCCCCGCAGATGCGGGGCTTTTTGTTGGTTTACCGCTTGATCGTTCCCACGCTCCGCGTGGTAACGCATCCCGGGACGCTCTGCGTCCCTGCCGTGCTGGACGCGGAGCGTCCTGGGCGGCATTCCCACGCAGAGCGTGGGAACGATCAGCTTGAGTGTCTTATTGGCGGAACGGCGCGAAGTTAACGTTGGTCCCCGCCGGGCGCATGTCCTGCAGGTACGAGTCCTTGTCGGCGCTCAGTTCCAGGCTCAGGGCTGCCTTGCGCTTGCCTTCGTTGCGGATCACCAGGCCTTCGAGTTTCTCGCGCAGGAACACGGTCGGCACTTTCAGGTGCAGCAGTTCGTCGGTGGCCGGGGTGTGCATCAACAGGTGAATCCACTCGTACTGACCGATCGCCAGACGCGACACCGGCAAGTCGAACCACCAGATGTTGCGGTTGCGGTTCAGTTCGGCGAAGTGGCAGTTGTTGGTGCCGAGCACGGCACCGCCCAGTTCCTGGTTGCGACGGGCGATGGCCTGCTTTTTATCGAGTTTCATAACATTCCTGCGGGATCGGTTCTGCGGCGCCTGGCGCCCTTATGGCGGGCATTCTCGGGGCAACGCTCACAAACATAAAGCCAAACCTGCACGCCGCGACGAAATGAAGCCCTGAAAATAAATGAAACTTGGCGCAAACCGGGCCAGTCAATCATTACGTACTGACTTTCCCCGTTAATGTTCCAAGGAGAATCACCATGGGTAGCACGAGCGATAAAGTGAAAGGCATGGCCAACGAAGCGGTCGGCAACGTCAAGCAGGGAGTCGGCAAAGCCACCGACAACACCAAACTGCAAGCCGAAGGCAAACTGCAAGAGAAGAAAGGCGAGGCCCAGCAAGCGGTGGGCAAAGCCAAGGACGCGGTCAAGAAGGGCGTCGACAAGGCCTGATCCGGCCTTGAACGAAACAGCGAAGCGGCCATCCAAGGATGGCCGTTTTCGTATCCCGCTCACATGCGGTCACGGAACACAGTGTTTCAAAGTCGCCAAGTGAGCTACTTTGATGAGAGAAAAACGGCCCCTGAGTCGCCACGACTTCAACCTGTTCTGCGGCGAAAGGAGACGCGAATGATTTTTCCGGACATGAAAGGTCTGCCCCTGCACCGGGTGATGGTGCGCACGGTCACCGAATTCGTCGACGACGAGATGTCGACCTATGCCTCGGCACTGGCCTACCAGATGCTGTTCTCGCTGTTCCCGTTCATTCTGTTTCTGATTGCCCTGATCGGTTTCCTGCACCTGCCGGACTTCTTCTCCTGGCTGCGCCTGCAATCGGAGCTGGTATTGCCGCCCCAGGCGCTGGAGCAGGTCAACCCGGTGATCGATCAGTTGCAGCAATCCAAGGGCGGCCTGCTGTCGGTGGGTATCGTCATCGCCCTGTACACCGCGTCTGCCGGCGTGCGCCTGATGATGAGCGCAATGAACGCCGCCTACGACGTGGTCGAGGGCCGGCCTCTGTGGAAGCGGTTTCCGCTGTCGATCATCTACACCGTCGGCATCGCCGGCATGTTGCTGGTGGCCGCAGCGCTGATGGTGCTCGGCCCGCAGGTGATGGGCTGGATCGCCGCGCAGGTCGGGCTCGAAGAAGTCATCGTTACCCTGTGGACCATCGCCCGCTGGCCGGTGATCGTGATTCTGATGATGGTGGCCGTGGCGCTGATCTATTACGTGATGCCCGACGTCAAACAGGAATTTCGTTTCATCACCCCCGGCTCGGTGCTGGCGGTGGTGGTGTGGATCATCGCGTCCCTGGGCTTCGCGTTCTACGTCAAGACGTTCGCCAACTACAACGCCATGTATGGCAGCATCGGTGCAATCATCGTGCTGTTGCTGTATTTCTACATTTCCGCCGCCGTGTTGTTGCTCGGTGCGGAGATGAATGCGGTGATCGAACACATGTCCAGCGAGGGCAAGGATTCGGGCGAGAAAGTCCCCGGCGAACTCGATGAACATCCCAAACAACACGTTTCCGGCCTCGGGCGCGATCATTCGCTCAAGCCGAACACTGACGAAGCCTGATCATGATCCGTGAAATCCTGAAGATGGGCGACGAACGCCTGCTGCGCATCGCGCCGCCGGTGCCCGCTGAAATGCTCGACAGTCCCGAGCTGTGGCAATTGATCGACGACATGTTCCAGACCATGGAAAGCGTCGGCGGCGTCGGTCTCGCCGCGCCGCAGATCGGTGTCGATCTGCAACTGGTGATCTTCGGTTTCGAGCACAGCAAGCGTTATCCGGACGCCGAAGCAGTGCCGCAGACGATCCTGATCAACCCGCTGATCACGCCGCTCAGTCCGCTGATGGAAGAGGGCTTCGAAGGCTGCCTGTCGGTGCCGGGCCTGCGGGGCGCGGTGGATCGATACCAGCGGATCCGTTACGAAGGCGTCGACCCCAAGGGTGAGCCGATCTCGCGGGAGGCCTCAGGGTTCCATGCGCGGGTGGTACAGCATGAATGCGATCACCTGATCGGGCGCCTGTACCCGTCGCGCATTACCGATTTCAGCAAGTTCGGTTTTACCGAAGTGATGTTTCCGGATCTCGATCCCAACGCTGACGACTGACTAGCCCGCGCGCGGTGCCAGTTCCATGGCAATCATCGGCTTGCTCCGCGCATAACGACTCAAGCGCTCGGCCATGGCCTGGGGCAGGGCAGGATCGAAAGTGAAGCCGCGCCGCTCGTAGAATTCGCGCAAGTCCGGGTGGCAGAACAACCACACCGGCATATCCACACCCTTCACCGCTTCGGCAATCAGCTGTGCGGCAATGCCTTGCTCACGGCAGGCCGGATCGACGAACAACCCGGTCAACCAATGTCCGCCGAACACCGGCCGCAGACACAACGCCGCCACGATTTCCTCTCGCCGCGCCACCCATAATTGCGCCTCGCGCACCGCTTTCATCGACGAGTGATGCTGGCGGTAGAACTTGTTCATCAAGGGCCAGGACAGGTCGTCGAGCTGGCTGTAACGGATGTCGGTCATGAATCGGACTGCCGGTGCAAAAGCTGCGGATTATAAAACAACGTGCCCGCCGGGATAGGTGTATACCTGATCTCACATCCCCTCTGAGTGGAGTACGCATCATGTCCAAAGGTATGGATTCGAAAAAAGCCGCGAAGAAGAAACCGGCCAAGACCGCCATCGAAAAACGCCACGAAAAGAGGGCGAAAAAAGTCGACATTTTTGGCCATTGATCACGCCTCTCGGGAGCCCGGATCCGGGCTCCTGTCTTGTCCTTGAAATCAGCGTCCTTAAAAAAACCGCAAAAATAATCTGCAAGATTTCCCGTTGGTGCTGCACAGAACGATCAGACCCTCGTTCCGAGCCACGCCATGCCCCACTATTTCGACGATGCCCATCGCCAACAGATCGAAACCCTGCGCCAGCGCTTCACCGCCCGCACCGAGTGGCCGACCTGGCTGCTGCTGATCGGCGTGTACGGCGGCTGGTTCGCGATTGTGCTGGGCAGTGAATGGCTCGGCCTCGGGTGGAGCACGCTGCTGCTGATTCCGTTACTGGTGCTGTGGCTGTCGGTGCAGCACGAATTGCTCCACGGTCATCCGACGCGCTGGACCTTCGTCAACAAAATCCTCGGCTATGCGCCATTTGCGGTGTGGTATCCCTACACGCTCTATCGCGACAGCCATTTGCAGCACCATCGCGACGAAGACCTGACGATTCCCGGCGTCGATCCCGAAAGCCGTTACCTGAGCGCCGAGCGCTGGCAGGGCCGTTCGTTGTTCGAACGCAGTCTGCACTGGCTGAACAAGACCGTATTGGGCCGCTTCATTCTTGGTGCGCCGCTGGCGTTGCTGGCGCTGGCCGGTGAAGAACTGCAACGTCTGAAAAGCGGCGAGCGCCAGGCCTGGCTGATGTGGCTGACCCACGGCGCCCTGACCGTGCTGATGCTGTTCTTCATCGCGCGCTACAGCGTGTTGCCGGTGTGGCATTACCTGTTTTTGATCAGTGTGCCGGCGCTGTCGATCGCGATGGTCCGCTCCTACTATGAACACCGACCGCACGAGAGGCCGGAACAGCGCACGGTACTCAACGAAGCCGGATGGCCATGGCGCTGGCTGTTCCTGAACCTGAATTTCCATCTGGTACACCACGACTTGCCGAAGCTGGCGTGGTACGACTTGCCCAAGGCCTATCACATGCGCCGGGAGCAATGGGTGGCGCGCAGCGGCGGGTTTCTGGTGCAAGGTTATGGGCAACTGTGGCGCCGGCACGGCATCAAGCCGATCGACAGCCCGCAGCATCCTTTTATTTGAGGCCAGCATGACGTCAGGTTACGCAGAACTGTTGATGTACATCGCACCCGAGCCGATTCGCGCGGCGAACGAGCAGTGGCTGGCGCGGATTCTCGAACACCTGGGCCGTTCGCGGCTCGATGCCGAAGGCCTGTCGCTGCTTGAACTCTGGCGTTCGCCTGAGTTGCTGCTGACCCAGACCTGCGGCTATCCGCTGATGACCGCGCTGCGTGGGCAGGTCAGGATTGTCGGCCGTCCGCGCTACGAATTGCCCGACGCCAGCGCCGGCAACCATTGCAGCCTGATCCTCGCCCGCGCCGAGGATCCGCGCCGCAATCTGGCGGAGTTCTTCGACAGTCGCGGGGTGATCAACAGCGAGGACTCCAACAGCGGCATGAACCTGTTGCGTCAGCGTTTGGCGCCGCTGCATCGGGACGGTCAGTTTTACGCCTCTGTGGGCATCAGTGGCGGGCATCGCGAAAGCCTGCGCTGGTTGCGCGAAGACCGCGCCGATCTGGCAGCCATCGACAGCGTGACCTTCGCGTACCTGGCGCAGTACGCCGCCGCAGAGGTCAGCGGCTTGCGGGTGGTGGCACGCAGTGCGTTCAGCCCGACCTTGCCCTTCATCACCGCTGCCAGCACGACGGACGAACAGATTGAACACCTGCGCCGGGCGATGAATCGCAGCCTTCAAGACCTGCCCGATGTGGCCCGCATCCTCGGTTTGCCCGAAGTCCTGCCCGCCAGTGAAAGCGATTACCTCGTCCTGCTGGATTATCAGCGCGAGGCCGAAGAACTGGGTTATGGCCGCTTGCGCTAGCAGTCTCTTGTAATTCACTAATGGAATATAAAAATTCTTTTTAAGTATTTTTAACGCATAAGGCGCCTTGCTAGGATCGCGCCACCGGACGACCGGACATTCAGCGACCCTTGACCAAGGAGCCCCCATGTCCGGCGCCGACTCATCCCATCGCAATCATGTGCACACGTTGTTTGGCGACCATTACCAGTGGTTGTGCACACGTCTGCGTCGGCAATCGAATGATGCGGCCACCGCCGAAGACATCGCCGCCGAAACCTTCGCGCAACTGCTCGAAGCCCCGGGCCTGACCGCCATCCGTGAACCCCGCGCCTTGCTCACCACCATCGCCCAACGCCTGCTGTACGAGCGCTGGCGGCGGGGCGATCTGGAGCGTCGACATCTGCACCAACTGCAACAGGGCGACCTCGATCACCCGCCGTCTCCCGAAGAACTCGCCGACCTGTCGCAAAGCCTCAAGCATTTGGACCGCACGCTCCAGCGCCTGCCGGGCAAAGTCCGCTCGACCTTTCTGCTGGCGCGCATTGACGGCCTGACCTACCCGCAAATCGCTGCCGAACTGGGCATCTCCCAGCGTTCGGTGAGCCTGTACATGACCCGTTCCCAGGCCCTGTGCAACCGCCACAGCGCCAACCAAACCCTGACTTCCTCCCAGAACAAGAGGTCCGCATGAGATCGCTCAAAACCCTGCTCGGCAGTTCGCTGCTGGCCCTGACCCTGACTGCCGGCCACGCCGTGGCAGCGGAAAAAACCGCGCCGATTCACTTCGGTGACATCACCTGGGAAAGTGGCAGTTTCATCACCGAAGTGCTGCGCCTGATCGTCGAGAAAGGCTACGGCTACCCGACCGACACGCTGCCGGGCAGCACCGTCAGCCTGGAAGCGGCGCTGGCGAAAAACGACATTCAGGTGATCGGCGAAGAGTGGGCAGGGCGTAGTCCCGCGTGGGTCAAGGCTGCCGCCGAGGGCAAGGTGTTCGGCCTCGGCGACACGGTGAAGGGCGCCACCGAAGGCTGGTGGGTGCCGGAATACGTGATCAAGGGCGACCCGGAGCGCGGGATCAAACCGCTGGCGCCGGAACTGAAATCCGTGGCCGATCTGCCGCGCTACAAGGATGTGTTCAAGGACCCGGAAGACCCGAGCCGCGGGCGCTTCCTCAACAGCCCGACCGGCTGGACTTCGGAAATCGTCAACAGCCAGAAACTCAAGGCGTATGCGTTGAACGACAGTTACGTCAACTTCCGCACCGGCTCCGGCGCGGCGCTGGATGCCGAGGTGGCGTCGTCGATCAAGCGCGGCAAACCGGTGCTGTTCTACTACTGGTCGCCGACGCCGCTGCTCGGTCGCTTCAAACTGGTGAAGCTGGAAGAGCCACCGTTCGACGCCGAAGCCTGGAAAACCCTGGCCGATGCCACCAACCCCAATCCGAGAGGCACCCGCTCGATGCCGGCGAGCCTGGCGATTGGCGTGTCGGCGCCGTTCAAGGCGCAGTACCCGGAGCTGGTGACGTTCTTTGAGAAAGTCGATTTGCCGATCGATCTGCTGAACCAGACCCTGGCCGGGATGAGCGAGAAGCGCCAGCAGCCACGCCAGGTCGCCGAAGCGTTTCTGCGCGATCAACCGCAAGTGTGGAAGCCTTGGGTTCCGGGTGATGTGGCAAACAAGGTGAGCAGCAGTTTGTAGTTCTTTCCGATGTTTTTGTAGTGCTGCACCGACACCATCGCGGGCAGGCCCGCTCCCACAGGGTTGTGCGCAATGTTAAAGCCAGCGTGGTACCTGTGGGAGCGCGGCTTGCCCGCGATGGCGTCCGACCGGCAAAAACGTTTTTGCGCTGAACCGTTTCTCGTCCGCTTCCTGTCCGAACTCCCGCATTACTGGCCGACTAGTGGCCTTGCGCAAGGCCTTGCGCTGTCTATGCTCATTCATAACTAACTATGTCGACCGCCATTCAAAGCGCTCCGACGGCAATCGGTTAGCCGTGAACAAAGCTGCCAGAGTGCGCAATCCAAGGCACCGACACTTGACCGACAAGGAGCTGTTTTTTAAATGGAAGTTCTTCTGCATGTTAGGAATGGCCCGCCCGCGGGCTATCAAGAAAAGGATGTCTTGATTAGAGCGTCGCTGCATGGACTCTTTGATTAATCATCGTTTATCACCTGACAACTTCCTCCCGTGGAGGAAGGCGTGTGCCTGTTCTGTGGAACGTAGTGGTGGATTCTGAAAGACCTGAACTTTCATCAAATCAAAAGAACGCGCGGAAGGTGATAGAGACATGTTCAACCTACATCACAAGGCTGATCTGCAGGAAATCGAACGTTTCAGCTGTGCCCTGACCGAAGCCAACGCCAAGCTGGCGGCGATCAGCCGTTCGATGGCAATGATCGAATTCACCCCCGAGGGCATCGTTCTGGATGCCAATGAGAACTTCTGCAAGACCATGGGCTACAGCGCCGATGAAGTGCGTGGCAAACATCACCGGATTTTTTGTGAAGAAGAATTTTATCGCAGCGAGGAATACGCCAAGTTGTGGCGTGACCTGGCCCGTGGCGAACCCATCAGCGGGACTTTCCTGCGCTTGAACAAGAGTGGGCGGGAGATCTGGCTCGAAGCCAGTTACATGCCGGTGTATGGCCCGGACAAACAGGTCCGAAGTGTGATCAAAGTGGCGTCGGACATAACGGCGCGCGTGAACAAGGAAAAGGAAGAAGAAAGCATGCTGGCCGCCATCGGTCGCTCGATGGCAGTGATCGAGTTCACCCCGGAAGGCAATGTGATCACGGCCAACGACAACTTCCTCAAGACCATGCAGTACTCGCTCAACGAAATCGTCGGCCATCACCACAGTCTGTTCTGTCACCGGGTCGAGGCCGAGTCCGCGCAGTACAAGGCGTTCTGGGCATCGCTCAATCGCGGCGAATATCACTCGCACCGCTTCGAGCGCAAGAACAAGTCCGGGCAGACCGTTTACCTCGAAGCCTCATACAACCCGCTGTTCGACGCCAAGGGCCGTTTGTACAAAGTGGTGAAGTTCGCCAGCGATATCACCCACCAGATGACTACCTTGCAGACCGCTGCGGAATCGGCCCACAGCACCTCGGTACAAAACGACGCCTGCGCGCAAAAAGGCTCACAGGTCGTGCAGCAAACGGTGCAGATCATTCAGGACATTTCCCGCGACCTCAACGAAGCGGCGCTGAGCATCGATGCGGTCAGCAAACAGTCGGACATCATCGGCACCATCGTTCAGACCATTCGCGGCATTGCCGATCAGACCAACCTGCTGGCGCTCAATGCCGCCATTGAAGCGGCGCGGGCGGGTGAGCACGGGCGGGGTTTTGCGGTGGTGGCGGACGAAGTGCGCAGTCTTGCGGCGCGGACCAGTCAGGCGACCCTGGAGATCGTCGACGTGGTGCGCAAGAACCATGAGTTGTCACTGAGCGCAGTGTCGAGCATGCAGTCGAGCCTGAGCCGCACCGGGCTCGGGGTGGAACTGGCGAACGAGGCGGGGGATGCGATTCGGGAGATTCAGCAGGGCTCGCGGCATGTGGTGGATGCGATCAGTCAGTTCAATGAGACGTTGAGATTAGAGTAGCGACTTGGGAATTGCCCCTCTGTATAGAGGGGCAAAATTTTCTCGATCACTCTTTTTCGGTCAAGGAAAAGCTACCAATGGCATTTGCATAATTGGACGCGTTGTCACGCTCTTCTGCCCTGAACTTGAAGGTTCCTCTTGCAAACCTTTTCGTAACGTCTACTTCCAGAATTGTTATTTCCCCGCCCTCTGTAACTGCAGGCCAAGAGCTGACCAATCCGCTTTGATTATAAAAACCAGTGACGCTAAGGTCCTTTGTGAAGGGATATGTGCCAGTTTTGATCTCACCATTGATGTCCACTTGGGCACCTCGTAACCCGTTGGGACCTACTTGGAAACCGCCGACACGTAGCTTTTTTGAGGTGACGATGAAAAAGAGCTCAGTAGTGGTGATGGTTTCTTCCGGGCCACCGTTTTCGCTCACTTTTAAACCAAATAGCCCAACTGCGTTGTTTTCCACGTTCATTTTTAATTCCTTTTCTTGGCTGAGCTGCTGGCGGAGCGGCATTGCTCCTTCACGGTTGATGTTGTTTCAGCTTTGATGGGGAGGACAACTGTCAGAACTTACAGGTATCGACTCTCGGGAGTAAGAAATCGACTAGCGGTAACCGGACGGTGAGGTCAGAGTCTCGAGTGAGACTCTGCTGAGGGAAGGGATCTTCTTAGAGCGAAGCGAGGAACTTGTCCGCCGACTCGTCGCTGATCTTCGCCGAGTTGGCGTCTTGCTTGTTCTGCTTCTCGGCTTCGGCCAGCTTCATCTTGTCCTGCAGTCGCTCGGCGATTTCTTTGCCGATGGCCAGTTGTTTCTCCGGCGGCATGGCTTTGATGTCGTCCTCGGTCAGGCCCATTTCCTTGAGGATACTGTCGCGCAGACGCTGTTCCGGCGTTTTGCTCATGTAGTCCTTGAATTCATCCAGGGCCGATGAGCCTGTGGATTTGCTCGGCGAAGTATCGGAGGTTTGCAGGGCGACGCGGGTCTTGGCGAACGCTTCGTCGACGTTGTCGCTGATACGCGTGGCTTCGCTGACTTGCTGGGTCGCCAGTTGGGTGGCTGATTCCTGCACTTTGGCGTTGGCTTCGGCGGTTTGCGCCTGGGCCTGGTTTTGCAGGGTTTGCAGCATCGCGCCATGCAGACCGCCTTGCAGGCCGGCCGCGGCCGTGGCGGTTGCATCGTCATTCAGCGGCTTGGGCAGGTGGATGATTTGCTGTTGTTTTGCACTGACCAACATGATGAAAGGACCTGTAGGTAATGACTGTCAGCCCTAGGGAGCAATTACCATGCCTATCTAATAATTTATTTTATTTCAATGGCTTGTGGTTTTTGGTGAACCGGCAAAGCGGTCATCCCTTGCCGGAGGGCGGCAGGGGATGACCGTTGTCCGTCAGCGATGAGCGATGTTTTCCAGCGCCAGGTTACGGGTGCGAGGGCCGAAGTAGCCGATGGTCAGCATCACGATCAGCATGCTGGCGACGATGAACGCCAACACGCCCGGTGTCCCGAAGTGATCGAGGAACAGACCGATCAGCAGGCTGCTGAACACCGTCGACAAGCGACTGAACGAATAGCAGAACCCCACCGCCCGGGCGCGGATGTTGGTGGGGAACAGTTCGCTCTGATAGGAGTGGTAACTGAAGCTCAGCCAGGCGTTGCAGAAGGTGATCATCACCCCGCAGAAGATCAGGCCGAAGGCGCTGGTCTGCAACGCGAACAAGGTACCGAAAGTCATGGCACCGAGGGCTGAACCGACGATCTGCCATTTGTTCTCGAAGCGGTTGGCGAATTTGACGAACAGCAGCGGCCCGAGCGGGTAGGCGAGGGTGATGATGAACGCGTACATCAGGCTGTGCGTGACGCTGACGCCCTGGCCGGAGAGCAATGCTGGCAGCCAGTTGCCGAAGCCGAAGAAACCGATCGCCTGGAAGATGTGAAAGACGATCAGCATCAGCGCCCGGCGCCGGTACGGTGGCTGCCAGATATCGGCGAAACGGCCCTTGCCTTCGACGTCGACGGCTACCGCTTCCGGCGCATCCAGTGGCTGGCGGTGATCCTTTTCGCAGCGCGCCTCGATGCCGTCGAGAATCCGGTTCGCCTCATCGAAACGGCCATGCTGGGCCAGCCAGCGCGGTGACTCCGGCAGACGCTTGCGCAGCCACCAGATGAACAGCGCAAACACCGCACTGGCCAACACCACCCAACGCCAGCCGGAAACCCCGAACGGCGCCTGTGGCACCAGCCACCAGGACATCAGCGCCACCGCTGGCACCGACAGGAACTGCACGAAAAACGCGAAGGCAAACGCCGAACTGCGCATGCGCTTGGGCACCAGTTCCGAGAGGTAGGCGTCGATGGTCACCAGTTCGATGCCGAGGCCGATGCCCACCAGAAAACGCATGCAGATGATCCCCAACGCCGAACTCTGCACGCCCATCAGTACCGTGGCCACGGTGTACCAGACCAGCGCGAAGGTGAAGATCGCCCGCCGACCGAACCGATCGGCCATCGGGCTCAGCAGACTGGCGCCGAGAAACAAACCGAGGAACGTCGCTGAGGCGAACGCAGCCTGATCGGAGAAACCGAACACGCCCTGATTGCCGGTGGCGAAGATGCCATCGCGGATCAGGCCGGGGCTGATGTAGGCGGTCTGGAACAGGTCGTAGAGTTCGAAAAAACCACCGATCGACAGCAGCGCCACCAGCCGCCAGAGGGGGGCGACTGCGGGGAGGCGGTCGATGCGGGCGGAAATCTCGGCGGCGCGTATCGGGTCGATGCCGTCGCGTTGCGCGGCGGGGGCGTGTGCAGTCATGGGCTGATCCATTTTTTATTGATGGAAAAGCTTAGCCTGCTATCGGAAATCAAGGATTGTTTATATCGGCGGTTGGTGAGGGAAAACCGCCGATTTCTTGCAATATCCGCTTACCAATTAACGATTTATGTCGCGGGGGCCGGATCGGGTAGCGCAGACGCTGGCAAGCCAAACACCCGGTCGAACAGCCAGTTGAATGCGAAGGTGTAGCAGGGGATGAACACGATCAGTGCCAGATCCAGCAAAAAGGCCTGCACCAGACTGATGTTCATCCACCACGCGATCAGCGGAATCAGGAACACGATCAGCGTCAGCTGGAAACCGACGGCGTGGGCGATGCGCCGTTTCACCGTGCGGGTGCGCGACACCTGGCGGCTTTCCCAGCGCTCGAACAGCGAGGTGTAAATGAAATTCCAGGTCACGGCGATGCTGGTGATGATCACCGCCAGCGGGCCGGTGCTGCCGGGCGAAGTGCCGGACAACAGGGCGAGGCCCAGGGCCGAGAAGGTCATGCCGATCACTTCATAGAGCGACACATAGACCAGTTTGCGTTTGACGCCTTGCATGGGGAATTGCCTCTTTCTTGCGACTTGTGGCCAGTGGGGCTGGCGAAGGCGACGAAAGATAGCTTCAATGCAGGTGACAGAAAAAGTCAGTAGCTTTCAGTTTTATTGATAGGTGTGTGAAGTGAATTTCAACAGTGAAAGCATCGAACTGTTTCTCGCCGTGATTGAGCGCGGCTCGTTTTCCGCAGCGGCCAGGGCATTGGGCAAAGTCCCGTCGGCGGTGAGCATGGCCATCGGCAATCTGGAGGCCGAACTCGGTTACTCGTTGTTCGACCGCAGCCACCGCGAACCGCAACCGACGGCAATGGCGCTGTCGCTGGTGCCCCATGCGCGGCTGATCGCCGATCAGCTCAAGCAATTGCAGGTGCATGCGGTGCAGTTGTCGCTGGGGCTGGAGAGCAAGTTGTCGATAGGTGTGGCGGCGGATATCGACCGCCGACGTTTGCTGACAGCGATCAAGGACATCAGCGAGCGTCATCCGCTGCTCGACATTGAAGTGCTGACTGCACCGCAAGATGACGTGCTGGCGATGCTTCACAGTGGTCGAATCAGCGTGTGTCTGGCGTTCGCCGGGTTGAGCGTGAATGTGCTGGAGCGTTTTCAGTTCGTCGGCAGTGAACGGATGATCGCCACGCTGGCGGCGGACAGCCCGTTGTTGCAGGGGCAGGATCTGTTTCTCGAGGACTTGGTGCATGTGCGGCAGATCGTCGTCGGCAGTCGTGATTTGCCGATCAGCGAAACCCGGCCGCTGGTGGCCGAATCCCACTGGCGCACCGACAACCTGGAAACGGCGCTGGAGATGGTCGAGGCAGGGTTGGGCTGGGGCAATTTTCCGCTGTCGGTGGTGCAGCCCTGGTTTGATAGCGGACGGCTGAAACGCCTGAATTTCCGCAACATCGAAAACGGCCTGGTGCTGCCGGTGCATGCGGTATGGCTCAAGAGCCAGCCGTTGCAGAAGGGTGCGGCGGCATTGGTTGAAATACTCGGACGGTGATCGTTCCCACGCTCCGCGTGGGAATGCCTCAATGGACGCTCTGCGTCCGGCTCTGGAAGGGACGCGGAGCGTCCCGGGCTGCATTCCCACGCGGAGCGTGGGAACGATCAAACAGAAGGCTCAGAGCTCAGGTGCTCTCGCGGATTTTGAGTTCGAAGCCCATGTCTTCCACCGGCCGCGCCACGCTGTTGCCCGCCATCAATGTCAGCATCTGTTCCGCTGCACGCTTGCCGATCGCTTCGCGGGGCGTGTTGATGCTGCTCAGGCGCGGCACCATGTGCTCGGACATCGGCAGGTCGTTGAAGCCGAGGATTGCCACTTGCTCGGGGATCCTGATCCCGTTGCGCAGCGCTTCGAGCAAGGCGCCCTGAGCCAGGTCGTCATTGCCGAAGAAGATCGCATCGACATCCGGATGCGCCGCCAGCAATTGCAGGAACAACTCGCCACCCAGGCCCACGGACGATGAACGCGGGGTCAGCACTTCCAGATCCGGGTCGTAGCGACCGGCCTTCTGCAACGCCTTGCGAAAGCCTTCACCGCGCAGCAGGGTGCGCTGATCGAGTTGCGCGCCGATGTACGCCAGACGCTTGCGGCCACGGGACAGCAAATGTTCGGCAGCCGTTTCGCCGGCGCTGAGCTGGGAGAAACCGACGCAGTTCACCCCGGCGGCGCTGTCCAGCTCCATCATGTAGACGCAGGGAATATTGCTGGCCTCGATCATCCGCCGCGAACTTTCGGTGCGATCGAAGCCGGTCAACAGCAAACCCCGTGGCTGATAGGCCATGTAGTTGCGCAGCAGGTTTTCTTCTTCATCGCGGGAATAGTGGAAGTTGCCGATCAGCACTTCGAAGCCCTTCGGCGTGAGCACCCGATGAATGGCTTCCAGGGTGTCGATGAACAACAGGTTGGACAACGAAGGCACCAGAACCACCACCGAATGGCTCTGGGCCGAGGCCAGGGCGCGGGCGGCGGGGTTGACCACATAGTTGAGTTCCAGCGCGGCTTTCTGGACTTTTTCTACCAATTCAGTGGCAACCGTGCTGACCCCACGCAGGGCGCGGGAGGCGGTAATCGGGCTGACGCCGGCCAGGCGGGCGACTTCATTAAGGGTGGGACGGCCAGTGGTGCGGGTGTTTTTATCGTTTTTAGGGGTGGTCATCGGGCGGCTTGCCAAACAAAAATCAAGGCACTAAGGTAGCGCTGTCCTTATGCAGCTGCAAATGCGTAAGCGAGGTCCTGCCTGATCCTCGCTTTTTGGCGTATCGACAAAACCTGCTGCAACCCAAAAAAACGACAAGAAGGCGTCGGCAACTTCTGCCTGTGCACTAGAGTCATAGCTAGCAAAGGTAGCGCTGTCTGCGCGCTGAGGTGTTACATGAATCATCCCATCACCGCCCTGGTCATCATGGGCGTTGCCGGTTGCGGCAAGACGTGCGTCAGCGAGGCCCTGTGCCAATTGAGCGGCGCCACTGCCATTGAAGGCGATACTTTCCATCCGGCCGCGAACATCGAAAAGATGAGCGCGGGGATCCCCCTGAACGACGAAGACCGTGCCGGCTGGCTCGACAGCCTGTGCGACGAACTGCGTCGTGTCGATGCCCTGGGCGAACGCCCGGTGCTGACCTGCTCGGCCCTCAAACACAGTTATCGCGAAGTACTGCGCAGCGCCTTGCCGGGCCTGGGTTTCGTGTTCCTCGAATTGACGCCTGAAGTCGCCGCCGAACGTGTATCCCACCGTCCGGGCCACTTCATGCCGGCCACCTTGATCGAAAGCCAGTTCGCCACCCTCGAATCGCCCAAGGGCGAGCCATTGACCCTGGCCCTGAATGCTTCGATTCACAGCGTTGAAGAACTGGCGGCGCAAGCCCACGTCTGGTGGCAGGCCCATGGCCTGAAACAGGCGGTATGAGTGTGATTGCGAAGATAGCGCTGTCCTTTCGACTTCTGATTAACCCGCTTTAATAACAACAACAAACCAGGAGACACCCCCAATGTTTGGCATGTCCCATGACGCCTACCTGCTGCTCGATGCAGTGGTCACGGTGATCGGACTCATCGTCCTGATCACCAAATTCAAGATTCACCCCTTCATTGCCCTGACCATCGCCGCCGCGTTCCTCGGCCTGACGTCCGGCATGCCGATCGGCACCATCATCAAGGCGTTCCAGGACGGCTTCGGTGGCGTGCTCGGTTTCGTCGGCATCATCCTCGCGCTGGGTACGATGCTCGGCAAGATGATGGCCGAGTCAGGCGGTGCCGATCAGATCGCCCAGACCCTGATCCGCGCGTTCGGCAAGGACAAGGTCCAGTGGGCGATGATGTTCGCGGCGTTCCTGGTGGGCATTCCGCTGTTCTTCGAAATCGGCTTCGTGTTGCTGATTCCGCTGGTGTTCATTGTGGCTCGCCGCACCGGTGTGTCGATCATCAAGATCGGCATCCCGCTGCTCGCCGGCCTGTCCGCCGTGCACGGTCTGGTGCCGCCGCACCCGGGCCCGCTGCTGGCCATCGGCGTGTTCGGTGCCGACATCGGCAAGACCATTCTGTACGGTCTGATCGTCGCGCTGCCGACCGCCATCATTGCCGGTCCGATCTTCGGTACGTTCATCGCCAAGCACATTCCCGGTACGCCAAATCAGGAACTGGTCGATCAACTGGCCCGTGAAAACGATTCGGCCAATCTGCCGAGCTTCAGCATCACCCTGGTCACCGTGCTGCTGCCGGTGTTCCTGATGCTGCTGAAAACCTTCGCTGACGTGGCGCTGCCGGACGGTCATTTCTTCCGCACCTGGATGGACATGATCGGTCACCCGATCTCGGCACTGTTGCTGGCATTGCTGCTGTCGCTGTACACCTTCGGTCACAAGCAGGGCATCGGTTCTCAGCAGATGCTCAAATGGCTGGATGCGAGCCTGGCGCCGACCGCGGCGATCATCCTGATCATCGGTGCCGGCGGCGGATTCAAGCAGATGCTGGTGACCAGCGGCGTGGGCGACGTGATCGGCCACATGGCGGTCAGCGCGCAGATCTCGCCGATCCTGCTGGCGTGGCTGGTGGCGGCGGTGATCCGCATCGCGACCGGTTCGGCCACCGTGGCGACCATTACTGGCGCGGGCATTGTGGTGCCGGTGGTAGGGATGATTCCGGGCGTGAACCGTGAGCTGCTGGTGCTGGCCACCGGTGCCGGCTCGCTGATCCTGTCCCACGTCAACGACGCCGGTTTCTGGCTGGTGAAGCAGTACTTCAACATGACCGTGGCCGAGACCTTCAAGACCTGGACGGCGATGGAAACCATCCTGTCGGTGGTGGGTCTGGGCTTTATTCTGTTGTTGTCGCTGTTCGTTTAACGTCGAACGCAAGACACAAAAAAACCGCAGCGATGCGGTTTTTTTGTGGGTGCAATTCGCGAGTGATCGTTCCCACGCTCCGCGTGGGAATGCCTCAATGGACGCTCTGCGTCCGCTTTCGGCAGGGACGCGGAGCGTCCCGGGCTGCATTCCCACGCGGAGCGTGGGAACGATCAGGTGGGGAGGAGGCAGTTACTTAGTGCCCAGGCCATCAGCCCGAAACATCCCGCGAATCCCGCGTACGGCCTGACGAATCCGATCCTGGTTTTCGATCAGTGCGAAGCGCACGTGATCGTCGCCGTACTCACCAAAACCGACACCCGGCGAGACGCAGACCTTGGCCTCGGCCAGCAGCTTCTTGGCGAACTCCAGCGAACCGAGGTGCGCGTAGGCGTCGGGAATCTTCGCCCAGACGTACATCGAGGCTTTCGGATTTTCGACCATCCAGCCCAGCTCATGCAGGCCTTTGACCAGCACATTGCGGCGCTGGCGATATTGCTCGGCGATGTCGCGCACGCATTGCTGATCGCCTTCCAGCGCAGCAATCGCGGCCACCTGCAGCGGGGTGAAGGTGCCGTAGTCGTGGTAGCTTTTGATCCGTGCCAGCGCGCTGACCAGTTCCGGATTGCCGACCATGAAACCGATCCGCCAGCCCGCCATGTTGTAGCTCTTGGACAGGGTGAAGAACTCCACCGCAATGTCCTTGGCGCCCGGCACCTGCATGATCGACGGGGCTTTCCAGCCGTCGTAGACGATGTCGGCGTAAGCCAGGTCGTGCACCACCAGCACGTCGTACTGTTTGGCGAGAGCAATCACCCGCTCGAAGAAATCCAGCTCCACGCACTGCGCGGTCGGGTTCGACGGGAAGCCGAGGATCATCATCTTCGGTTTCGGGATCGAGCCGCGAATCGCCCGTTCCAGCTCGGCGAAGAAATCCACGCCCGGCACCAGCGGCACCGACCGCACCTGGGCGCCGGCAATCACGGCACCGTAGATGTGAATCGGGTAGCTCGGGTTCGGCACCAGTACGGTGTCGCCCTGATCCAGGGTCGCCAGCATCAGGTGCGCCAGGCCTTCCTTGGAACCGATGGTGACGATGGCTTCGCTTTCCGGGTCGATCTCGACCTCGTAGCGTTCCTTGTACCAGTTGGAAATCGCCCGGCGCAGGCGCGGAATGCCCTTGGACGTGGAGTAACCGTGGGTGTCTTCGCGTTGTGCAACCTGCACCAGTTTTTCAACGATGTGCGGCGGCGTGGCGCCGTCGGGGTTGCCCATGCTCAAGTCGATGATGTCTTCGCCGCGACGTCGGGCGGCCATCTTCAGCTCGGCGGTGATGTTGAAAACGTAAGGGGGGAGTCGATCAATGCGCGCAAAGCGGCGCGGCGAACCTTGTTCAGCCATTGTTGCCTCGGATAACGTAAGCGCCCGGAACCGTCCGAGCGACGCTGGTCACTGCGGTGACCTGTGGCGGACGATAAGGGCAGCGATGGCAGACTGTCCAGCGCATTTGTAAACAAATTTTTCCCAAGGAAATCGGTTAATGGAATTCACCAGCGGCTTCTTGCTGAGCCTTTCGCTGTGCCTGGATATCGGCGTGGCCAACATCGCGATGATCACCCTGGCGATGCAGCGCGGCTATTTTCAAGGCTTCGCGCTGGGTCTCGGCACCTGCGTCGGCGACCTGATCTACGCGGTGCTGGCGCTGGCCGGAATGACCGTTCTGCTGCAATACGAAACCGTGCGCTGGGTGCTGTGGATCGGTGGTTCAGCGCTGTTGATCTACTTCGCGGCGAAGATGATCTATTCGGCGATCCACCACGAGGCGCAATTGGCGGCGACCGCCGAAGTCGGCCAGAACTCCCATCGCAAGGAATTCTTCCGTGGGATCTTTCTCGCCATGTCATCGCCGAGCGCCATCCTCTGGTTCGCGGCCGTGGGCGGCACGTTGATCGCCCGTTCCGGTGGCGGCGGTCCTTTGAGCTCGGCGCTGTTTCTCGGTGGTTTCCTGTGCGCCGGGCTGCTGTGGTCGGCGGGACTGTGTTTTGCCGCGAGCCATGGCGGCAAGTTGCTGGGCGACAAACTGCTGCGCTATTCCTACATGGCATCGGCAGCGATCTTCTGCTATTTCGCGGTCTACGTGATCGTATCCGGTTATAACGAGTTCGTCGGTTCCGGCGCCGCCGAGGCCCTGCATACGCTGTAAATGTGCGAATCGGGTTTGGCTTCTATACTCCCAGCCGAACCCACTTTTTTCGTTCAAGGAGTCGAGTCATGGATGAGCAAAAACGCGTCGAAGTGGCTGAACCTCGCTTCGAACATGGACACTTCCTGCTGATTGCAGGATTTCGCGATCGCTTCACCAAAGAGACCGTTCGGGACATCTCTGCACTGTGGGAAAAACTCATCCCGCACATCGGGCATATTCCGGGGCAGAAGAGCGAAGTGACTTACGGTGTCTGCAGCAATTTCGACGGTAATGGCGGTTTTGACTACATGGCCGGGGTCGAGATCAGCAAGCTCGATGAGTTTCCACAGGAAAAGTATCCGTGGATCGAAATCCTGCCACGCCAGTACGCGGTGTTCGAACACAAGGGTTCGCTGGATCAGCTGCCGCAGACCATTGACTACATCTACAACACCTGGCTGCCGAATTCCGAATACAAAGGGCTCAACGCCCCGGAGCTGGAACGCTACAGCGCCGATTTCAATCCAAAAACCAATACCGGCAAGCTGGAAATCTGCGTCCCGGTGGAAAAGAAAACCTGACGAATAACCGGCAGCGCGAACCCGCTTCGCGCTGCCGATCAGGCTTTATTTGCCCTTGATCCGTCGTGCCCGCAACAGGTCGATGCCCAGAGTAATAAAGCCGAAGAAGCTGATGCCCAACACCATCAACAAACCGATTTCCACGCTGCTCATAAACGGTTCCCCCCTCGGTTGATCAGAGACATGCACCAGAAATAGACCGTCCCGAATCCGAAGAAAAGCGCTTATACGCAGGCTTTACGCCGCCCGTGCGGATCGATATGAACACCTTATTCCTTTATCCTTGGCGGCCTTGTTTCCTCTGATTTCGAGTCGCCATGAACACCGTCATCCGCCACGTCACCGCCGCCGACCTGGACCGCTGCTACGCCATCGAAACCCTCGCCTATGAAGGCGACGAAGCCGCGACCCGCGAAAAGATCGCCACGCGCATCGCCACCTGGCCGGACGGTTTCATCGTCGCCGAAGTGGACGGGCAGGTAGCCGGCTTCATCAACTCCGGCGCGGCATTTGACGTGCAGATGTCCGACGAGGCGTTCAAGGAGTTGATCGGCCACGACCCGGCGGGGCCGAACGTGGTGATCATGTCGGTGGTGGTGCACCCGGACTATCAGGGCCAGGGCCTGGCCAAGCGTCTGCTGGGCGAATTCATCGAACGCATGCGCGAGCAGGGCAAGGCGACGATTCACCTGATGTGCAAGGAGCGGCACATCCCGCTGTACGCCGGATTCGGTTTTGCCTACATCAAACCGTCCGAGTCCGACCACGGCGGGATGGCGTGGCACGAGATGATCCTGCCCCTCTGAAGAAGAACCCCTGACCTGATCGTTCCCACGCTCTGCGTGGGAATGCAGCCCGGGACGCTCCGCGTTCCTGCCGCACCACTGATGCAACGCCTGGCACCGTCGTGACGCAGAGCGTCAAAGTCTGCATTCCCACGCAGACGGTTCGACGCCTCGACGTGGGAACGATCGGTGGGCGGGGTCAGTAGAGGGTGTCACGTACTCTGGCCGGGGCCTCGCGATCATAGGCCTCGGCATCAAACTGCCCATCATTCAGACGCTTGTGAAACGCACCCGCCGTCGGCAGCGCCGAGCGCGGTAAGTGGGTTTGCGGATTCCACGCATCCGAACGCACGAATGCCTTGGAGCAATGAAAAAACGCCGCCTCCACCGTCACCAGCAACACCGTGCGCGCCGGTTTGCCGTTCACCGCGAAGCTATCCAGTAACTGCGGATCAGCGCTGATGGACGCGGTGCCGTTGACCCGCAACGTCTCGCCAATCCCCGGAATGATGAACAGCAGCGACACCCGCGGATCGTGCAGCACGTTGCGCAAGGTATCGATGCGGTTGTTGCCCGGGCGATCCGGCAGAGCCAGAGTGCGCTCGTCGATGATCCGCACAAACCCCGGCGTATCGCCGCGCGGAGAACCGTCGATGCCATCAGCGCCAACCGAGCTGACAATTACCAACGGCGAAACCCGGACCATCGCCTGATAGTCCTCGTTGAGAAAACCGATCTGCTTGCGCACCGCCCGTTCGTGGGGCAAGCCGTAGATGGCTTCCAGCGCTTCGATTGAATCGATCATCGTTGCTCCTTCGACGATTAGAAGAACAGCCCCATGCGCCGCTCGTAACCGATGCGGCCCTTGTACGCTTCGCCGCTGTCGACGAAGCCGTACTTGGCGTACAGCGCAATCGCAGCGTCGTTGTCGGCGTCCACTGACAGCTCCAGCCCTTTGATTTCCGGCCAGGTCTGGCGCGCAACTTCCGGCAGCGCCAGCAGACAGGCCTTGCCGTAACCGTTGCCCTGTGCGCGGTGATCGACCTGCAACGCATGCAGGGTGGCGCTGTGTTCATCGGCCCATTCCGGCAGAACCGGCGGGCGCTTGAGCAGCAGGAACGCCACTGGCTTATCTTCGGCCAGCAGGGCAAAACCCTTCACGCCAGGGCCGGGTTTCGACAGCAGCGTGTGCAGGGCGCCGTGGATGTCGCCGGAGAACTTGATCTGCTCGGCGTGGATTTCAATCGCTTCGACCTGCTGGCGCTGCAAGTCGTTAAGGCTCTCGTACGGCACGAGTTTGGCTGACAAGGGAATTTCCTTTTTCCTACAAAGTTGAGCCTCGGATTCTAGCGACTTTGCGTTCCCTGGAATTTTTTTGTTTCAACTGTCGATCCGGCAAATCGCCGAACGACTAAGGGTGTCTTCACAACAAAAACCAGGGAGAAACCCCATGAGTACGCAAGCGCAGATTCAAAGCCTGATCGATACCTACCGCGAGGCGGTGATGACCAAGGACGTGGAAAAAGTCATGGCCCTGTACGCCGACGACATCGTTTCCTTCGATGCGATCAAGGCCCTGCAATTCAAGGGCAAGCCGGCCTACCGCGCGCACTGGGTGGATTGCATGGAAATGTGCCCCGGCCCGCACATTTTCGAGTTCCACGAAATCGCCATCGAGACCGCCGACAACATCGCCTTCGCCCACTGGGTCGCCAATTGCGGCGGGACCAATGAAAAGGGCGAAACCCAGAGTTGCTGGATGCGCGTCACCGCCTGTTACCGGCAGGTCGGCGGGGCCTGGAAAATTGCCCACGAACACTGGTCGGCACCGTTCGATCCGATGACCGGCGCGACCCTGTTCGATGCGAAACCCTGATCTTCAGCCATAGTTGATCCGTCCGATTCAGGAGAACGCCATGAAGTATTTATGCCTGGTCTACAGCGATGAGCGCCTGCTGCATTCGTCGCCCGACAGCCCGGAAGACGCCGAGTGCTGGGCCTACGCCGAGTCGATCCAGGGCAGCGGCCGGATGGTCGCCGCCGAAGCGCTGGAGTCGGTGCAGACCGCCACCACGGTGCGCATGCGCAACGGCAAGCTGTCGATCACCGACGGCCCGTTCGCCGAGACCAAGGAGCAGTTGGCCGGTTTCTACCTGATCGACGCGCGGGACCTCAACGAAGCGATTCAGGTCGCCGGCAACATTCCGGCGGCCCGGGTCGGCAGCGTCGAAGTGCGTCCCGTGCGCCAGTTGAATGTCTGAAGTCAGGGCGCGGGTCGAGCAGGTCTATCGCGAAGACTCGCGGCGGATCCTCGCGACCCTGATCCGCCTGCTCGGCGATTTCGACCTCGCCGAAGAAGCCTTGCACGAGGCGTTCTTCGTCGCGGTCGAACGCTGGCAGCGCGACGGCGTGCCGGACAATCCGCGAACCTGGCTGGTGTCCACCGGGCGCTTCAAGGCGATCGACGTGTTGCGCCGTCGCGCGCGGTTCAAGGCCTCGCAGCCGTTATTGCTGGCGCAACTGGAAGAACTGGAACAGTCCGAATGGGACGCCGAAGACGTGGAAGACGACCGCCTGCGCCTGATCTTCACCTGCTGCCACCCGGCGCTGGCGGCGGACGCGCAAGTGCCGCTGACCCTGCGTGAAGTCTGCGACCTCACCACCGAGGAAATCGCCCGGGCATTCCTCTCGGCCCCGGCGGCGATTGCCCAGCGCATCGTGCGCGCCAAGGCGAAGATTCGCGATGCGAAAATCCCTTATCAAGTTCCAGCCCTCAGCGAATTGCCCGAGCGCCTCGACAGCGTGTTGCGGGTGATTTATCTGGTGTTCAACGAAGGCTATTCGGCATCCGGCGGCGCCCAGGTGACCCGCGAAGACCTGACCCGCGAGGCGATCCGTCTCGGGCGGTTGCTGCTGGAGTTGTTGCCGGATCCGGAAGTCATGGGCTTGCTGGCGTTGATGTTGTTGCATGAATCGCGGCGTTCGGCGCGCTCTTCGCCTGATGGTGAACTGATTCTGCTGGATGATCAGGATCGCGGATTGTGGAATGCCGAGTTGATCGCCGAAGGCTGTGATCTGGTGGAAAAGGCGCTGACCACGGGACGCTTCGGGCCGTACTGCCTGCAGGCAGCGATTGCGGCGGTGCATGCCGAGGCGCCGACGGCGGGGGAGACCGACTGGGAACAGATCGTCGGGCTGTATGACGTGTTGCTGCGGGCGGTGCCGTCGCCGGTGATCGAGTTGAACCGGGCGGTGGCGGTGGCCAAGCGTGACGGGGCGCTGGCGGGGTTGACCCTGGTTGAAGGGATTCTGGACCGTGGGGAATTGCAGGATTACCACTTGGCGCATTCGGCGCGGGCGGAGTTTTGTCGGCAGTTGGGGCGGGTTGAGGAGGCGCGGGCGGCTTACCGGCGAGCCTTGGAATTGACTCGGCAAGAGCCGGAGCGGCGGTTTATCGAGGGGCGGCTTTCGGCTTTGGACCGCTTGCCCTCACCCTAGCCCTCTCCCGGGGGGAGAGGGGACCGATCCGGGGATATTGGGGATATACGCCGACCTGAAAGTGTTTTTTTGAATCCATAATCGACCAGATCTTTCAGGTCTTACTCTCACGTAAGTCACCTCGACGCCGACGTGAACTAATTCGCCGTGAATCCATAATCGACTCGATTTTTCAGGTCGATGTATGACGTAAGACACCTCGGTCAGTCCCCTCTCCCTCCGGGAGAGGGTTAGGGTGAGGGCGCTTTTGATTTTGCCTTTCGCCTTTAGCTTTTAGGCCTGCTGCCGAGTCGTAGCCATCACAATCTCCCGAATACAAACCCCCTGCGGCTGCCCATACGCATAAGCAATCGCCGTCGCCACATCCTCAGCACTCAACACCGTGCCACCCATGTCCTGCTTCCAGGCCTGATACCCGGTCTTGATCGCCTCATCCGTGGTGTGGCTCAGCAACTCGGTCTCCACCGCACCCGGCGCAATCGTGGTCACCCGCACGTTATGCGGCGACAGCTCTTCACGCAGATTCTCCGACAGCCCATGCACCGCAAACTTGGTCCCGACATAGGCCACATGGTTGGGGAAGGTCTTGCGCCCGGCCACCGAGCTGACGTTGATGATGGTGCCATGCTTGCGCTCGATCATCCCGGCCACCACCGCGTGCACGCCGTTGAGCAGACCCTTCACGTTGACGTCGAGCATCTGGTCCCACTGCGCCGGATCCTGCTTGCTCATCTCGCCCAGCAGCATCACCCCGGCGTTGTTGATCAGCGCATCGGCCGGGCCAAATTGCGCTTCTGCCTCGGCAACGGCGGCCAGCAAAGCGCCGCGGTCGGTGATGTCGACGCGGCGGCTGAGGGTGTTCGGCAGTGCCAGAGCTTCAAGGCGTTCGATGCGCCGCGCCAGCAACAACAGTGGATGGCCGGCAGCGCTCAAGCGGCGGGCGGTGGCTTCGCCGATGCCCGAGCTGGCGCCGGTGATGATGATCAAGGGCTTGCTCATGGTTGAACTCCTGAGATAAGAAAAACAAATAACCAGATTCGTGACGCAGTATATTTAGCCCGCTGGAGGCTGAAAAATGCCTTATTCCTCTGTCTGCTATCGGAATTTCCTATGGATATCCGCCATCTCAAAGCCTTCCTCGCGGTGTTCGAGGAACGCAACATCACCGCTGCCGCGCAACGGCTGTTCATCAGTCAGCCCACGTTGTCGGTGACCATCAAACAGCTGGAAGAGGAGCTCGGCGCAACGCTGTTTGTGCGTCAGCCTCGTGGTGTGGACGTCAGCGACGAAGCGCGACTGCTGTACCCGCAGGCACGCCGGATGGTGGCCGAATCCGAGGCGCTGAGCCGGATGTTTCGCGGCCGCGAAAATCGCGCACCGCTGACCCTCGGCATCGAGGGCGACATCGCCGCCAGTCACATCGAAGCCTTCGTGCGGATGGCTCATCAGGCGATGCCCAATCTGCTGCTGACCCTGGAGGAGGGCTGTCATGGCGACGGTCGGTTGGCGGTCGAGGAAATGTGCTGCGAGGACGAACTGTTCCTGCCGCTGTGGGAAGAGTCCTATGTGATGGCGCTGCCTCTCGATCATCCGATGGCAAACGCGCAAGCAGGCTGGGCGCCGATCGAGGACTGGATCACCTGCCCACAGCATCCTTCACATCAGCGGTTGATGGCGCTGTACGGACGCTCGCCGGAAGCGGTGGCGGGACATGCCGGTTCACTGCAACAGGCGTTGCATATGGTGGCGGCGGGTGTCGGTGTGGCGATGTTGCCGCAGTCACTGGTGAGCGGGCACGAGCGCATCGTCGTGCGCGCGCTGCACCTGCCGGCGCCGACCCGGCGGGTGGGATTGTGTTACGCGGCGCAGGCGCTGGAGTTGCCGACGATGCGCGGGTTGCACGAGTATTTTCAGGTGAACCGCCCGGCAGCGATCGAGGCGGCCTGAGCTACTCCAGCATCTTGCTCAGCAACCAGCTCCCCGCCGGCCCCGGCGGGTACAGCCGCGACCACAGGGCATCGACGAACACCGGTTTCGGCCAGCCACGCACCTTCAGTTCCACCAGCAAGTCATTGCCGAAACGCTCCACCAGCCAGCGCGGCAGCGGGGCCCAGCCGAAGCCTTTCTCGGCCATTTCCAGCAACATCAGATAACTCGGCGCCGACCACACCCGACCTTTGCTGCGACTGTCATAGGGATTGACGATGGTCGCCAGGCGCAGCTCGCGATGCTGTTCAAGGATCGTTTGATCGATGGATTCCTGTGTCGCCAACGGATGGCCGCGCCCCACGAACAAGGCGATTTCCGTACGCTCGGCGACGGTCGCGCTCGCCAGATCCGGTGGGTAGTTGTCCTGCATTTCGGCGAACGCCAGATGCGCTCGACCGCGCTGCACCAGTTCGATCAGGTCATCGCACTCGGCGATCAGGCATTCCAGCTCCAGGTCCGGATAACGTTGTTCGAAGCCCACCAGTGCCGCTTCGAAACGGTCGGACTGATAAGTGTCGGAAATCGCCACCGTCAGTTTCGGCTCGACGCCCTGAGCCAATTGCCGGGCGGTCATTTCCAGGCGGCTGGTGGCCGCCAGAATCGCCTCGGCCCGTTGCAGCATCACGTGCCCGGCCGGGGTCAGCGTCGGCTTGCGGCTGCTGCGGTCGAACAGGATCAAATCCAGATCGATCTCAAGGCTCGCCACCGCCGCACTCACCGTCGACTGACTGCGCCCGAGTTTGCGCGCCGCCGCTGAAAAAGAGCCTTGAGTCGCCGCCTGGACAAACGCGAGCAACACTTCCTGAGACGCCATGAACTATCGCCTTGATCGATGGTTATTGGTTATGAAGTATCGGTGTGGTGCTGGATCATGGCAACCATCTTCACAGAGGACTTCGGCCATGACTGCCAACAAATCCATCACTGAACGTATCTTCCAGGCCATCGGTTTCGAATTGCTGGCGATCCTGATCTGTACCCCGTTGCTGGCGTGGATCATGGGCAAACCGCTGGTCGAAATGGGCGCCGTCACCATGGCCATCGCGTTGCTGGCCCTGGGTTGGAACGTGGTGTTCAACGGCTTCTTCGACCGGATGCTCAAGCGCTGGAACATCGCTCACAACGCCTGGGTGCGAGTGGCGCACGCGCTGCTGTTCGAGGGCGGGTTGATCGTGATGGGCGTGCCGCTGATTGCCTGGTGGCTGTCGGTCAGCCTGTGGCAGGCGTTCCTGCTCGACATCGGCGTGCTGCTGTTCTTCCTGCCATACACCTACGTTTATCACTGGGGTTATGACGTGGTGCGCGAACGGCTGGTGATGCGCAGCGTTTGCCAGAGCTGAAAACAAAAAATCGCCGCCTGTGAGGGCAGCGATTTTTTTTGTCCGGGATTTTTGCAGGGTTTAGAGAAACATCCCGCCCGACGCTTCAATCCGCTGACCGTTGATCCACTGTGCCCCCGGCGACAGCAGCAGCGCCAGCGCACCGCCGATGTCATCCGGCTGCCCGGCACGGCCCAGCGCGGTGTTGCTGGCGACCATGGCGTTCAGCGCCGAATTGTCGCGCACCGCGCCGCCGCCGAAGTCGGTTTCGATGGCGCCCGGTGCCAGGATATTCACGGCGATCTGCCGCGCCCCCAGCTCCTTGGCCTGATAACGGGTCAGCACTTCCATCGCGCCTTTCATCGCCGCGTAGGCGGCATAACCCGGCAGGGTGAAGCGGGCCAGACCGCTGGAGATGTTGATGATCCGCCCGCCATCATTGATCAGCGGCAGCAGTTGCTGAGTCAGGAAGAATGGCCCTTTCAACTGCACGTTCATCAGCAGGTCGAACTGCTCCGGCGTGGTGTCGGCGAACGACGCATGCACACCAATCCCGGCGTTGTTGATCAGGAAATCGAAGCGCGGACGCTCCAGCTGTTGCAACGCCTGCTCGACTCGCACAGCGAAATCGGCAAAGCCTTCGCTGCGCCCGACATCCAGTTGCAGCATCACGGCTTTGGCGCCTAGCGATTCCAGTTCCTGGACCAGCGCCTGGGCTTCATCGGCGCGGCTGTTGTAGGTGCCGATGATGTCCACGCCTTGCGCGGCGAGGTGCAGGGCGGCGTTCTTGCCGAGGCCACGGCTGGCACCGGTGATCAATGCGATTTTGCGGTTCATGGGTTTTCCTCGATGGCGGTGACGGTTGATGGGGCACAGTTTATTTATCCGCCATGAGGTGATAAACAGACTGAAACCGGAATCACTGGTCGGATTGTCCGAACAATCAATGGGTGGCCCATGAACAAACTGGAACTGCTGCGCACCTTCGTCCGGGTCAGCGAATTGTCGAGTTTCACGATGGCGGGGGAGAGTCTCGGGCTGCCGCGCTCGACGGTGTCCGAGCAGGTGCAGGCGCTGGAAACCCTGCTCGGCACGCGCCTGCTGCAACGCACCACGCGCAAGGTCCAGGCGACTCAGGACGGCCTCGCGCTGTATGAACGCAGCAAGGATCTGCTGTCGCACATGGACGAAATCGAAAACCTGTTCCGTCAGGACGAAGCGTCGCTGACCGGGCGGATCCGGATTGACATGCCGAACATTCTGGCGCGGCGGCTGATCATGCCGAAGTTGCCGGAATTCATGGCCCGTCATCCGAACCTGGAACTGGAAATCAGCAGCACCGATCGTCGGGTCGACCTGCTCGCCGAAGGTTTTGATTGCGTGCTGCGCATCGGCGCGCAGCCCGATCAATCGGTGGTGGCGCGGCATCTGGGGGATTTCAGCATGATCAACTGCGCCAGCCCCGCGTATCTCGAGCGTTACGGCGTGCCGCAGACTCTGGAAGACTTGGCGCAGCATCGGCTGGTGCACTACGTCGGTGTGCTGGGTTCGCGTTCGGAAGGGTTTGTCTACGAGCAGGACGGGCAAGTGCACCGCGTACCGATGGCCGGCAGCGTGACGGTCAACAGCACCGATGCCTACGAGTCGGCGTGCCTGGGCGGGTTTGGTCTGATCCAGGTGCCGCGCACCGGGATGAACACCTATCTGGACAGCGGCGAGATCGTCACCGTGCTGCCGCAATACACCGCGCCGGCGATGGGCATTTCACTGTTGTACGCGAGGCAGCGGCAGCTGCCGTTGCGGGTGCGGGTGTTCATGGACTGGCTGGGGGATTTGATTCGTTCGACGCTCTGATTCCTGCCGCAAATCCCTGTGGGAGCAAGGGCTCTCACAGGGATTTGGGGTGGATCAGAAAATCTGGGTAAACAGCCAATACAGGCTGCCCGACAACAGAATCGCCGCCGGCAACGTCAGTACCCACGCCATCAGCAGATTGCGGATGGTCTTCATCTGCAAACCGCCACCGTTGGCGACCATGGTCCCAGCCACACCGGACGAAAGCACATGAGTGGTCGACACCGGCAGACCGAACATGTCGGCAGCGCCGATGGTCAGCATCGCCACGGTTTCCGCCGAGGCGCCCTGGGCGTAGGTCAGGTGGGTCTTGCCGATCTTCTCGCCGACCGTGACCACGATCCGCTTCCAGCCGACCATGGTGCCCAGCCCCAAGGCAATCGCCACGGCGATCTTCACCCACAGCGGAATGAACCGCGTGGCGTTGTCGATCTGCTGCTTGAACAGTTGCAGCTTGCCGCTGGTGTCGGCGTCGAAGCTGCCGACCTTGTTCTTGTCCATCAGGCGAATGGTTTCGCTGGCCAGGTACATGTCGTTACGCACGTTGCCCATGGCCTCGGCCGGGACTTTCGCCAGCGAGCCGTAGCCTTTCACTTCTTCACCGATGTGCCCGGTCAGGACGGCGAGGGCCGGGACCAGTTGTGGCGTAGCTTCCTTGCTGCGCACGTAGTCGGAGAGCACGGCGCGTGGATCGGCCGGTGCCGGCAGTGGCGCACTTTTCACCAGCGCTTGCTGGGTCACTTGGGCGACGGCGGCGAATTGCAGCGATTGTTCTTCCGGCATCGTGCGGTTCAGTGCATAAGCCATCGGCAGGGTGCCGACCAGAATCAGCATGATCAGGCCCATGCCTTTCTGGCCGTCGTTGGAGCCGTGAGCGAAGGACACGCCAGTGCAGGTCAGGATCAGCAGACCACGAATCCACCACGGCGGCGGGGTGTTGCCTTCCGGCGCCTTGTACAGCGAACGGTTCTTCACGAACGCGCGCAGCGCCAGCAGCAACAGCGCTGCGCAACCGAAACCCACCAGCGGCGACAGCAGTAGCGCGTAACCGATCTTGGTCGCCTGGGCCCAGTCCACACCGCTGGTGCCGTCGCGACCATGCATCAACGCGTTGGCCACGCCGACGCCGATGATCGAACCGATCAGCGTGTGCGATGACGAGGCCGGCAGGCCCAGCCACCAGGTGCCGAGGTTCCACAGGATCGCCGCGATCAGCAGGGCGAAGATCATCGCGAAACCGGCGGACGAGCCGACTTGCAGAATTAACTCTACTGGCAGCAGCGCAATGATGCCGAACGCGACTGCACCGCTGGACAGCAGCACGCCGAGGAAGTTGAAGAATCCCGACCACACCACGGCCACATTCGGCGGCAGAGAGTGGGTGTAGATCACCGTGGCCACGGCGTTGGCGGTGTCGTGGAAGCCGTTGACGAACTCGAAGCCCAGTGCAATCAACAGCGCTACGCCGAGCAGCAGGAATGGGGTCCAGGTGGTGACCACCGTGCCGAGTTCGTGCATGTCGTGCATCAGGCTGTAGGCGGTGAACAGCATTCCCATGGCCAGCACGGCGAAGAACACCACGTAAGTGAAGGGGCCGGTTTTTTTGTCGAGCGCCGGCCTGCCACTGGCAGCGGAGGCCGGGCTGACGGTCAGGGAGGGAGTAGCCATGGGCGGACAATCCTGAGCGGGGGAAGGAGTGTTGCCCATGATCGTTGCTAAATATTACAGAGAGACTGCGACAGATCAGTGTTTGGGTTTTTAGCTTCACCGCTGATCTGAAGGCGGTGATCGTTCCCACGCTCCGCGTGGGAATGCATAAGGTGACGCTCTGCGTCACAGGGACGCGGAGCGTCTCGGGCGGCATTCCCACGCGGACGGTTCGACGCCTCGACGTGGGAACGAGCGGCAGGGGCAGTCGGCTCTTAGTAATCCCGCCGCTTGCGAAACGCCCAGCGCCCGGCAATCACGGTGAACGTCGCCACCAGCGCCACCAGAATCCAGAACCCTTCCGGATCGGTGGCCAGCGGCACGCCGCCAACGTTCATGCCGAAGAAACCGGCAATGATGTTGATCGGCAGCGCCAGCACCGTGACCACGGTCAGAGTGAACAGCGTGCGGTTGCTCTGTTCGTTGAGGTTGGCGGCGATCTCTTCCTGCAACAGCTTGATTCGCTCGCCCAGAGCCGTGAGGTCGTTGATGATCAGCGCGAACTCCTCGGTGGATTTGCGCAGCTCCTTCACGTCTTCCTTCTGCAACCAGGGCGGCGGCCGGTTGAGCAGGCGCAGCAGCGAACCCGGTTCCAGCGCCAGCAGCCGTTGCAGGCGCACCAGCACTCGCCGGTTGGCGCCGAGTTCGGCGCGGTTGGTCGACAGTCGCGAGGACAGCAATTCGTCTTCGACCTGATCGACACTCATGCTGGTCTTGCGCACGATCTGGGTCAGCACTTCGCCCTGGTCGCGCAGCAGGTGCACCAACAGTTCCGACGGCGAACGAAAGCACTCGCCGGCCTTCACCGAAGAACGCAGCTTGTCCACCGAGTGCAGCGGTTGCAGACGCGCACTGACAATCAGTTTGCTGCGCACGCAGACCCACAGCGTCGACACGTCCGACGACACCATGCTGCTGAGGTTGAACACCACATCGTTGACCACCGCCAGCAACGCCGAATCGACATGCTCGATGCGGGTCGAACGTGAACCTTCGTGCAGCGCTTCGAAAAATTCCTCGGGCAATTGCAGATGGCTTTTCATCCAGCGCTCGCACGCAGCGTGGGCCAGGTTCAGGTGCAGCCAGAGAAATTCTTCGCTGTCGCTGTCGTCTTGCAGGCAGCGCAGGGCGGTCGCCGAATCCACCTCGCGCCCGCGTTCGCCGGGGCGAAAGCGAAAGCCGTAAAGCAGGCCGAACAGGTCAGGATCACGATGACTGATATCGAGGCTGTGGTTCATGAAGGCTCGCTGCGAGGAGGCGTCTGTCGCGGGATTTGCAGATTCACCTGAGCCGCATCATCGCAATGTCACATGACGCTTGTGTGACAGCAAAATGACGTCAAATCAACGCGTTACCGGCCGTCGGAAATGACTCAAGAAGGCCTCTGGCACGCCGATCACGCATGAGTTAGGTTGCGCGCCTTCGGCCAAGAGCCAAGGTCCGCCGACACGGATGTCCGGCTAAAAAATCACGTCTTACCGGACGTGCCTCATCCCTGTCCCGAGTACCTGCAATGCTGCAAAAATCCCTGAGAGCGCAAATTCTCGCCCTGCTGAGCGGCAGCCTGCTGGCGATGCTGTTGATCGCGCTGGCCTGCTTTCACTTCCTGTCCAATGGCGTGCAGAGTTACAGCCAGTTGATCGCCGGCCCCTTGCACACTTCGCAACTGATCGACGAAGCCAACCTGCAATTCAAGGTGCAGGTCCAGGAGTGGAAAAACGTCCTGCTGCGCGGCAAGCAAACGGCGGATCTGGCCAAGTACTGGGGCCAGTTCGAAGACCGTCAGCGCGATGTGCAGGGCATCCTCGGTGAGCTGGCCAACCAGAAAGGCCTCGAGCCTGCGCTGAAAACCCGCATCGAACGCCTGCGCGAAGAACATCGTCTGCTCGGCGCTGCGTACCAGAAGGGTCGTGATGCCTACGTCGCCGCCGGTGCCGATCCGACTGCTGGCGATGCCGCCGTCAAAGGCGTTGACCGTGCCGCCAGCGATCAGATGAGCGAACTGGTCGCCGAGTTGCGCAAGCAGGGCACCGAGCAATCGGCGCAGATCAGCGCCAGTGCTGATCGCACTGTGTGGCTGGGGCTGCTGGTGATGCTCGCGTCGGGTTTGCTGATTGGTTTACTGAGCCTGTGGCTGGTCAACCGCAACCTGGTCGAGCCGATCCGCAAGCTCATCGACTACGTCACCCAGTTGAGCAGGGGCCGTCTGGTCGAGCGCGTGGTCAGTGACCGTCAGGACGAGCTGGACAACCTGGCGGCAGCCGCCAACACCCTGCGCGATTTCCTCGCCGAAACCTTCAATCATCTGCAACGCAGCGCCAAGGATCTGGACAACGCCAGCGGCGAGTTGAATGCCATCGCCACGCTGATGGCCGGCGGCACCAACGAACAGTTCAACCGCACCGATCAGGTGGCCACCGCGATGAACGAAATGTCCGCCACTGCCCAGGAAGTCGCCCGTCATGCGGCCGACGCCGCTCGTGCTGCCGACGATGCCGACCAGTCCGCGCAACAGGGCGAGAAGGTCATGCAGAGCACCATCCACAGCATCACCCAGATGCGCGGCGAAATCGCCAACACCGCCACGGTCATCCGTCGTCTGGAAGCCGACAGCGGCCGCATCGGCAAGGTGCTGGAAGTGATTCGCGGGATCGCTGAGCAGACCAACCTGCTGGCGCTCAACGCTGCCATCGAAGCGGCCCGGGCCGGTGAAGCCGGGCGTGGTTTTGCGGTGGTCGCCGACGAGGTTCGCAACCTCGCGCAGCGTACGGCGGAGTCGATCATCGAGATCAACCAGATCATCCACAGCGTGCAGACCGGCGCGGTGGATGCGGCCCACGCCATCGACAGCGGCCAGACCCGCAGCGATGAAAGCGTCGAGCAAGTGACCCAGGCCGGTGCCATGCTCGAGCGCATCACCCACGCGGTGGAGGCGATCCGCGACATGAACCGTCAGATCGCCACGGCGGCTGAAGAGCAGACCTCGGTCGCCGAAGACATCTCGCGCAACCTGACCGAGATCACCTCGATCGCCAGCACCAACCTCGACAACGTGCAGCGCACCGAAAGCGCCAGCCAGAACCTGCACGGCCTGTCCGGCCAACTCAACGACGTCACCGCTCGCCTGAGCGTCTGACCGGCCAGGGACTGTGTACCGGTTCGGATACCGAGTCGGTACACAGTCGATCTCAATTCGTGCAGACCGCCGCCGATGCCCGGTTATCTATCACCGGCATTGGAGATTCCCCATGGTCAGCATCACGTCTGTTTCGATCAATCAGACCGTCACCACGTCTACCCGCAAAACCTCGATTGCCGACACCGGTGACGACACCTCGACCACCGCGGCGGCCAGCACCGGCGTGAAAGCCGACACCAGCAAAGTCGCGGCGGGCGGTGGTGCGGCGCCGGCGGGCGACAGCAGTTCCAGCAGCGATGAATCGGATACGGTGAAGGAACTGCGCAAGCAGATCGCCGAGTTGCAGAAGCAGTTGCTGGAAGAGCAGCAGGCGTTGCAAGCGGCTCAGGCCAAGCAGGAAAGTGAGGACGCCAAGGCTGCGGATGTCGCGGCTGCGCAATCGCAGATCGCGACGACGTCGGCTTCGTTGCAGACGGCGACGGCGGCGTTGTTGGCGGCTTTGCAGGATTCGGACAGCGGTACTTCCGGTTCGTTGGTCAGTACGACCGCGTGAAGCCTTTTCCCCTCATCGGAACGCCGCCCGCCTAGCCCTCTCCCAAAGGGAGAGGGGACTGACGGAGTTGAATGTTCGAGTTACACCGACCTGACAGTTCTGAGTCGAACTCAGGTTTGAACAGCATGAAGATCGGCTCCCTTTCCCCCTCGCCCCCTTGGGGGCGGTCCGACGTTTCGGGAGGGCTGGGGTGAGGGGATGGTTCTCACAGGCGAAACCGGAGTTTCGTCAAACGCCAGACACAAAAAAGCCGCACAACCCAAAAGTCGTGCGGCTTTGTCTTATCAGCCAATCAAGTGTCTTGCTTGTTGCTCAGCACCTTGCCGGTGGTCGCATCGAAGTCCACATCGAACTCCTTGCCATCAGCAGCACGCAGTTCAACTTCATACTCATAACCATTGAAGTGGTTATCCAGATCCGTGTCGGTAATGGTCGCACCCGGATGCAGTTTCAGCGCTTCTGCGTTCATCGACTCCAGCGACTTGATCTTGCCTTCCTTGACCAGTTGCGGGATCTGGTCAACGCGAACGTCAGCCTGGGCCAGGCCAGCGGTGAGGGTCAGGGCGGCAGCGGTAAACAGGGCAGTCAGGGTTTTCATCGGTTATTCCTTTGGGTGATTCGTTTAAGTGAGTTCAGGTTAATCGCCGCAACTTAACTCACCCTTAAAACGCAGCGAGCAGGCTGGACTCCCGAGGGAGCGAGCCTGCTCGCAACACTGACTGACGCGCGGATTTACAGATCAGAAACCGTTGTTCTTCAACACCTGATCCACACTGGCGGCGGCCGGGCGTTTGAAGAATTTCAGCAGTTCGCTGGCGCGGTTGGTGAAAATGCCGTCGACGCCGGCGGCCATGACTTTTTCGAAGTCCACCGGCTCATCCACGGTGTAGACGTGCACCAGCAGGCCCTGATCGTGGGTGTATTTATTCATCCATGGCTGCACCAGATCCGAATAGCTCTGATCGCCGCCGTGGGTCAGCTTCGCCGAAGGGCCGGTGCCGATTGCACCCTGTGCCTTGGCGTAGTCGATCCACTGCTTGAACTCGGCTTCGGATTTCGGCTCTTGCTTGCCGTAGAACGCGTTCTTGTCCTTCTCGCCGGAGTCGGCAAAGGTCACTTTGGATTTCGGCTCGATGCTGCCTTCGCCGACCCACAGCAACAGGATTTTCGGCACCTGCGGCATTTCCTTTTGCAGCATTTCCAGGCTGCTCTTCTCGAACGTTTGCAGGATCACCTTGCCGTTGCTCTCGCCGACGCTGGCGACGTTTTTCGCCGGTTTGGCGTCCGCCGGAATCAACCAGCCACGAGCCCGGAGTTTTTCCTTCAGGTCATGCTCGATCCCCGGGAACAGCTTCGGCTCCTTGGTTTCGATGTACAGGCCCGGCTTGTGCTTCGGATTGGCCTGGGCGATGTCGATGATTTCATCGAGGGTCAGAATCTTCAGACCGACGTAGGACGGGCGGGCGCGATCCGGGTACTTGGCGTTGTACCAGCTGCCGGCGTCGAGGGTTTTCAGTTCGGCCATGGTGAAGGCATTGGCCGGGCTGTCCTTGCGCTCCGGGAACTTGGTCGCGACGTCGGTGGTGCGCTGCAGGTTGTCGTCGTGCAGGGCGAACAGCACGCCGTCCTTGCTGCGCTGCAAGTCCATTTCCAGGTAATCGGCGCCCAGGTCGCGGGCCAGTTTGTAGGACGCAGCGGTGGATTCCGGGGCATCGAAGGACGCGCCACGGTGGGCGATCACCGCCGGGTGCGGAATGCCCTCGGAGGCAGCGAGCGCAACCGGGGTTGGCTGGCCGGCGGCGTGGGCCTGACCGAGGCCGAGCATCAGGCTCAGCAGCAGTGCGCTTTTGGTGAACGTGGCGGGCATGTCGAGGTCCTTTCGCAGGTATTTTCGAAGATGTACCTTTTAGCAACTCAAACGAAAACGTGCTATCGCGAGACCGACATAAACGTACTGAAAGCGAAAATTTGCGCACTTTTGTGCGTTCGTTTGCAGTACGCTTGTGCACGGCAACCGCCCCGGCAGAGGGCGCGCCACCCATTGCCCTGCGTGTAGACCATCGATCCTTTTCGTGAGGTTTACCATGCGCATCACATCGCAACTCATCTGCCAGGCCGCCGACGACCTCAAGGGCTTCGTCGGCCTCAACCGCAAGACCGGCCAGTACATCGTGCGCTTCAGTGAGGACTCGTTCGGCATGGACGTGGCCGATGACGGCATCATTCCGTGCAGCGAATTCGTCTGGGCACCCACCACCGAACAGACCATGACCCTCAAGCGCGAACTGATCCAGTTGCTGCTGGATCAGAACATCGATGACCGGATCAACATTACCGAGCCGTTGCGCGTTTATATGAGTAAACGCGAAGTGCCGGAGATTGAGGCGGTGCGTAGTCTGGTGAAGGGCTGAGATGCTTCGGTGAATCATTTGCCGCCATCGCCAGCCTGCTGACGATGGCGCAATATTCATTTCCCGAACCGATACTCCCGCTCCACCCGACACACCCGCGTATGAAACGCCGAATACCACTCAGCCCGCCCGCGCGCCTGAATCACCCGATGCTCCGGATGCTCGCGCCAGGCCAGAATTGCCGCCTCACTCTCCCAGTACGAAACCGTAATCCCCACCCCGTCCGCGCCCCGGATCGAATCGATGCCGAGAAAACCCGGTTGCTCGGCCACCAGTTGCATCATGCGCTCGGAGGCCTCGGCATAGCCGTTGTCGCCCTCGGTGCGGGTCGACGTGAAGATCACGGCGAAACACGCAGTGTTCGGTTTCATCGACAGTGCTCCGAGCAGGCTTCGACAAACGCCCGCACCAGCGGTGGCAAGTTCCCCTTGAGCGCCGCACGTTCCGGCTGGAACAGCGTGGCGACAAAGAACACATGGTTTTTCAGTTCGATGGCGCGCAGATCGCCTGCCGAATCGTGACCCACGGCGTGTAGTTCATGGGTCAGCAACTCCCGTTCGAACTGCGGATTCACACCGTAGCGGCAGCGATAACCTTCGCGAATTACCGACGTTTCGTACGCCCTGGCGATCAACGAACCGGGCACCAGATGAATGCTGTCCACTGCTTCCACCAGCGAGCAGGTCAGCGGTGTGAGCACTGCGCGGCTCGAGTCAGGCGAAGTTTCGCCATGCTCGGCGTCGGCCCAGCCCAGCACGTTGCGGGAAAACTCCAGCACCGCATGCTGAAAACCGCCGCAGGTGCCGAGGAAAGGGCGGTGCTGCTCGCGGGCAAAGCGGATGGCCCGCAGGGCGCCGTCTTCACTTTTATAGGGACTGGCCGGCACACACCAGAAGCCGTCGAAATGTTCCAGCGGTGTCTCCGGCAGGATTCGGTCGGTGGCCAACCATTGGAAATCGACCGGACGGCGAAGGTGTTCCGCCGCCAGTCCAAGGGCGACCGGGATGGCCTGGTGGGCAATGACTTGCGGATCGTAATCACCAATCAGGGCGATGCGCAGGGCTCTGGATTCCATGAGGACTCGCTGTGCTTGTTGAGGGATGACGCTCACTATAGATTGGCGTTCACGCACTCTAAATTGGCGTTTGCCCAAGTGATCAATGCAGCCGCGCAATACCAACTGGATTTCCCGGATCTGGCCCTGATTCTCGCCTTAGTGCGCGGCGGCTCTCTGGCCCGGGCCGCGCAGTTGTTGAAGGTCGATGTGTCGACGGTGTTTCGCGCCGTGCGCCGACTGGAAGCATCACTCGGCCAGCAACTGTTCGAAAAAAGCCGCGCCGGTTATTTGCCCACCAGCCTCGCGCAGACACTGGCCGAGCAGGCCGAACGTGCCGAGCAAGCACTGGAAGCAGCGCGTATCGGTGTGGAGCAGGGCGGCGAAGTGGTCAGCGGTACGGTGCGCCTGACCTGTACTGATTCGGTGTTGCAAGGTCTGCTGCTGCCGGCGCTGGCGCAGTTCATGCCGAACTATCCGGCGCTGACCATCGAGCTGAGCACCTCCAACGATTTCGCCAACCTCAGCCGCCGCGATGCCGACATCGCCCTGCGCCTGACGCGTACACCGCCGGAGCATCTGGTCGGACGGGAGCTGGCGAAGATTTCCTACCGGGTCTGCGCCAGTCAGCGTTATCTACAAAAGGTTGAAGCGACCGATCTGGCGGCACTGACCTGGATCGCCCCGGACGACTTTCTGCCCGATCACCCGACCGTCGCCTGGCGCCGTCAGCAGTTGCCCGGTGTGACGCCGAGCTATCGCTGCAACAGCATGTTGTCGGTGACGGAACTGGTCCGCGCCGGACTGGGCGTGGCGGCGTTGCCGGACTTTCTGATCGATGATGGTCTGCAAGCCCTGAGCGAACCCTTGCACGGTTACGACACCGCGCTGTGGTTGCTGACCCGCCCGGACTGCCGCGCGTTGCGCTCGGTGGTCACGCTGTTCGACGAACTGGGGCGGGCGCTGCGTTTGCCGTGATCGCGTTTAACCCGGCGCCCGGTCATTGGCGAACATGCTCACGGCTTCCACTGCTTCGCTGGCGCCGTCCCGGATCTGCAGAATCACCGTGCCGGCCTGATCCGCCAGCTCAACACCCTGTGCCGCGCGACCACGGGTGCCGTCCATGCTCTTGATCGCCTGACGGGTTTCGGTCTGGATCAGGCCGATCATGTTGGAAATTTCCGCTGTCGAGCCGCTGGTGCGTGCCGCCAGTTGCCGAACTTCATCGGCTACAACGGCAAAGCCACGACCCTGCTCGCCGGCACGCGCAGCTTCGATGGCGGCGTTCAGGGCCAAAAGATTGGTCTGATCGGCAATCGCGCGGATGGTGTTGACGATGGCGGTGATCTGCTCGGAGCGCTCGCCGAGTTGTGCGATCAGGGTTGAGGATTCGGCGATGTCGTCGGCAATTTCGCGCATTTCACTGGCCGCTTGCTGAATCACTTGCGTACCTTGCTCGGCGACTTTTCGGGTGGCCACCGAGATGTGATAGGCGGCGCTGGCACTGCGCGCATCCTGCTCGTGCTGCTCGACCCGGGCGGTCACGTCCGACGCGAACTTCACCACTTTGCACAAGCGGCCGGCGGCGTCGTAGACCGGGTTGTAATTGGCTTCAAGCCACACGGTCTGCCCGCGTTTGTCGACGCGTTCGAATTGGCCCTGAAACAGTTCGCCCTGATTCAATCGGCGCCAGAAATCCTGGTAGGCGCTGCTGTTGACCAGTTGCGCGGGGCAGAACAAACGGTGATGTTTGCCTTTGAGTTCGGCGAGGGTGTAGCCCATGCGCGTCAGAAAATTCTGATTGGCGGTGAGGATATTGCCGTCGAGATCGAATTCGATCACCGCCATGGCGCGGTCGATCGCCTGCAATTTCGCATTGGCTTCGCTTTCCTGCTGCACTTTGGCGGTGACATCCATGGCGTACTTGACCACTTTCACCACGCGACCCGAGTCATCCTTGAACGGGTTATAGCTGGCTTCGAGCCAGATTGGTCGGCCCTGGCTGTCAATACGTTCAAAGGTGCCGGACTGGAACTGGCCGCTTTTCAATCGCGACCACAACTCGGTGTACTGATTGCCACGGGCAAACTCTGGAGAACAGAAATGGCGATGGGGCTGGCCGACTACCTGTTCACGGGTGTAACCCATGGTTTTCAGGAAGTTGTCGTTGGCGCGCAGAACGACACCGTCGACATCGAATTCGATCACTGCCATGGAGCGGTTGATCGCCTCCAGCAGGCCGGCTTGTTGGTTGATGGTGTTTTGGAGATCGACGAGGGCAGTCTTGTGGCGGTTGAAAATCATGTTCATGGCACTCTGGAAATAGGACTGAAGGTGGGGTCCCTGTTTCCGCGTCAGCCAGCCAGATATCTCGATGGCTGGAAGCAGTGTGCCAGCATCCCGGCTGGCGGATTAACTTATACAAAACTTTATAAACTTGTACAAGAAATCGATTTTTCTCAATTTTGTACAAGTTTTTTCAGGCGGGTGATCGGCTCAACGCTACGCTGATTGTGTTACGTCCCGTGTGCTTGGCCGTGTACAGCGCCTTGTCGGAATCTTCGAACCACTCAAGGGCATCGACGTACGAGGTTTGATAGCGAGCAAGCCCGATACTCAGGCTGACTCGCAGCTCGGGGACGTCGGGATGGCGGTATTGATCCATTCCCTGACGCAGGTGCTTCATCAGCGCTTCGGCCTTGCTCAGGGGCAGGTTGGGCAGGATCACGCAGAATTCGTCGCCGCCGTAGCGTCCGGCCAGCTCGCTTCCGTCGAGCACGAACTTCAGCTCGTGACTCAATTGCCGCAGCACCGCATCGCCGACGATGTGTCCGTAACTGTCGTTGATCGACTTGAAATGATCGATGTCGATCAGCGCCAGAATCGCTTGGGAATTGTGCTGGCGGCACTGCTGGAACTTGAGATGCAGCAGGTCTTTCCAGGCGCCGTGGTTGAGCAGGCCGGTCAGGCTGTCGGTGCGGCTCAGGGCGCTCAGAGTGCGTTTGTGTTCGGCGAGTTTGATCGCCAACCGGTAGCAAACCATTCCCAAAGCCAGCGGATAAAGCGTCAGCATCGGCAGGCAGGCCCAGACTTGAGTCTGCGTGGCCGTCAGAGTGAACTTGACCCCGAACATTGACCAGCCCAGCAGCACGCCGATCACCTGGGCGAGCGCGCCGAGCCAGAACAGGCGCACGCCACCGGCGGCCACGTTGTTCATGGTCATCATCGACAGAATGGTCACGGTGGTCAGTGGGTTGAACTGGAAACAGGCGGTCCAGAAACCGCCAAACACCGAGTCATAGAGCAGGTTGCGGCGTTCGGCGCGATAGGGAAAGGCCGAGCGGGTCGACCATTGATAGGCCACATGCGGCCAGAGAAAGCCATTAAACAGCAACAAGGTCCAGAGCCAGGACGGCATGTTCAACGGATACACCGCGGCGCCCACACTGAAGAAGCCGATGCCCAGCCCGATGGCTCGCGGCAGGTAAATGCGTCTGGCGAATGACAAGCCTTTGCCGCGTTGGTTTTCCATGGTGTTCTGCGCCAGATTCATTCTGAAACACTTTGCAGTGTAATTCTTCAGCGTGACCGTTCATCGGCCAATGGCAGGCATTGTCATTTATTCCAGCGGGAAAATTCAGTGTCCTTGTGAGCCATTTACTGTGGCGCAGGCCTGATCTAGAGCTGATAGCAGGCCAGGAACATGTCGATTGCAGAATCGACCACGGCATTTTGCATCGTGCTCTCGAGCGAGGGCTGGCCCAGGGAGATCTGCGGCCAGAAGGCAAAGGTTTTCAGCAGCCCCTGCACTTGATGGGCGGCGAACTCTGGATCGACCGGTTTCAATCGACCATCCACCTGGGCGGCACGAATCCACACGGTCACGCTTTCCTCACGTTCGCCCATGCGCGCCACCATGTTCTGCGCGCGTTCCGGCGAGTGGATCGCAGCCGCGATGGCGACACGGGCCAGATTCATGAAGTTGTCGTCCGCCATCATTTGCAACTTGGCCAACAGCATCGTTCGCAACTGATCCCGCAAGGGCTGATCGGCCTGATACGACACGGCCTGCTCGGTGCTGATCCGTGCCCACAACTGGTTGAGAATTTCGGCGAAAAGCTCTTCCTTGCTGGGGAAATGGTTGTACACCGTACGCTTTGATACCCCGGCCGTGGCCGCGATCTTGTCCATGCTGGTGACCTCAAACCCGTTGGTACGGAATTCGGCGATCGCGGCCTGGATGATGGCTTCTCGTTTACGGTCGGTGAGGCGCGTTGGAGCTGTCATAAATTGGATTCGGCAGGAAAAAGGAGAGAATTACACTCGGCAGTTTACTTGGCATCCGGTTTGATGCAACCTAGAAACTACACCGATCAGTGTAATGTTGCCTTAATCGGTGCACCCTAAAACCAGATGTCCGGCTGATGCGTGCGTGCCTTGGCCATTTATCGTCCCACCGTGGAAAGCCGTGAATTGCGCGGTGTTTCCGGAGTCATTCAGTCATGGCCAAATCCATTGCTTCTGCGGGCAGTCAAACCCCTGAACCTTCGCGTCAGGCCGAAGGTGTATTCCGCAATCACGCGCCGGTGCAGCGCGAAGGTTTGCGCAAGATGCTGCGGATCATGTGGAACATGATCTTCCACAAACCACGCAACACTCGGCCGGCGGCAGCCATTCCGGTGCAGCCACTGACCCGCGCCGACCTGATCGCCGCTCCCAACCAGAGTGTCTACCGCCTCGGCCACTCGACCTTGCTGTTGAAGCTGCAAGACAAGTTCTGGATCACCGACCCGGTGTTTGCCGAGCGCGCCTCGCCTGTGCAATGGGCCGGGCCGAAACGTTTTCACCAGCCACCAATCAGCATCGATGAATTGCCGCCGATCGAAGCGGTGATCCTGTCGCACAACCACTACGACCACCTGGACTACGAAGCGGTGTTGAAACTGGCCGACAAGGTCAACGTGTTCCTGACCCCGCTAGGCGTCGGCGACACGCTGGTCAAATGGGGCATCGATGCCAGCAAGATCCGCCAGTTCGACTGGTGGCAGGGCACCGAAGTCGCCGGCATCCGCTTCATCGCCACCCCGTCGCAGCACTTCTCCGGTCGTGGCCTGTTCGATGGCAACCAGACCCTGTGGGCTTCGTGGGTGATCATCGATGGCGACACGCGGATTTTCTTCAGTGGTGACAGCGGTTATTTCGACGGCTTTAAACGCATTGGGGAACAGTACGGCCCGTTCGACGTGACCCTGATGGAAACCGGCGCCTACAACGTCGAATGGCCCCACGTGCACATGCAGCCGGAAGAGACCCTGCAAGCCCACATCGACCTCAAGGGCCGCTGGCTGTTCCCGATCCACAACGGCACGTTCGACCTGGCGATGCATGCCTGGCATGAGCCGTTCGACCGCATTCTTGCGCTGGCCTGGGAACGCAGTGTGTCCATCACCACGCCGAAAATGGGCGAGGTGTTTAACCTGGCACAACCGCAACGAGGTAATGCATGGTGGTTGGCGGTTGAAGGGGAGAATGAGGCAGTGGTTCAAAGGGCGTAGTGGAGCTTCGCGTTATGCGAACACCACCTCAATTCGGCCCTCTTTGCGAGAGCGGGGGGCCGGTTTGACCACAATCTGCACATCTCGGCCGAGGTGGGAAAGGCATTCCATCATCTTGGCCTCACTGATGCCGCGGAATTTTCCTCTCAGCATTTCGGATAGCTTGGGTTGTGATAACCCCAAGATTTCAGAAGCTTGAGATTGAGTGAGATGACGCGCTTTGATGATTTCACCGATCTTTGCGGCGAGTTGAGACTTGACCTGCATTTCACTGGCGTCGGGCAAGCCGAGGTCTTGATAGACGTTGCCGCTGCCTTCTTCGATTTCAATCATTTCTAAGTTCCTTTCGCGTGGTCCTGAGCGGCTTGAAGTCTCTTTCGGATCAGATCGACATCGCACTGCGCGGTTTTTATACCGGTGGTCGACTTTTTCTGAAAACAATGCAGGACGTAAATTGCATTGCCAAAACGGACCGTGTAAACGGCGCGGTAGGTATTCGTATCAAAGTCCTCAATCAACTCGAGGACACCCGCGCCTCCAAACCCCTTCAGAGGTTTTGCATCTGGATGTCTGAGACCGCTTTGGGCCAAATCCAGTGCGTAACCAAAAACATCCTGTACATCAGTGGGCATCTGCTTGAGATCTTTCTTGCTACTGCTAACCCACAGGAGTGGCTTCCTTGTACTCATGCGAAAAATATACCTATATTGGGATAATCTCAATCAATTGGTTCAGTCAGCCATCGCATAATCTCCATGACTCGCTGATTCCGGCATCGCACTTCTGACATTTCCCCCACGCCCCGGCGCAAACCCCGGAAAGAACACCAACCCCTGCGCCTCGAACCGATAGGTCAACGCCAGCCGCACCTCATCCGCCACGTCCTGCTGCGCTTCGAACCGCTGAATGTCCTCTACTGAAACCTTGGCCTCCCGCGACAACTGTTCAATGCTCCAGCCCAACATCCCGCGGGCCTGGGCGCAGTGGGTCGGGGTGAACTGGAAAAGGGCGATACGTTCGAGGATGAGGTTCATCGCTGAAGAGGCCATGGTGTGCTCCGGGCTCGAGAGTGCTGATGGAAAATGTACTGTGTTTTTGTACAGTTGTTTTCGGCCGGGATCAAACGCATTTTTTGATTTGCCCTAGTTCGCCGCCTTCAACCAGACGGACGGTGCCTGACCGAGGACCCGGCGGAACATCGTCGAGAACGCCGCCGGGCTGTCATAGCCGAAATCCAGGGCAATCCGCGTCACTGCTTCACCCGCCGCCAGCCGTGCCAGTGCCAATACCACGCAGGCGCGCTGGCGCCATTGACTGAAACTCAGGCCGGTCTGCTGACGAAACAGTCTGTTGAAGGTGCGTAAGCTTACGTGCAGCTGATCGGCCCAATGCTGGGGTGATTGGTGAGCATTCGGCTGATGCAGAAAGGTCTGACACAATTCGAGCAGTCTTCCGTCAGACGGCAGCGGGATATGCAACGGAAGCGGTGCACTGCGCACCAATTCATGCAGCAACAAGTCGATCAGCACGCCGTCACGCCCGGTCAGGTCATAGGCCAACGGCAGCTCCACTGCTTCCATCAGCAAGTGCCGCATCAGCGACGACACGCTGATCACCTGACAACGCTCACCCAGATCCACCGCCCCCGGCTCGATATACAAACTGCGCGTGCTGACCCCCAGCATCAACACCTCATGCGCCACCCCCGGCGGAACCCAAACCGCCCGCTGCGGCGGCACCACCCAGTTGCCGTCATGCGTGCTGACGTGCATCACCCCGGTCGCGCCGTACAACAATTGCGCCCGTCGATGCGTATGACGTGGCAACAGATAGCCGTGGGAATAATCCGTACCGATCGCCACCACCGGGCGTGGCGTGTCATCCAGCAGATTGATCGAAACATTGCGCATCGAGCGGCACCCGGCAGTTGGCGTAAACGCGAACATTATTGGCTGACTTGCTGAAGCAGGCCAAGCACCGACGCTCTATCGTCGACCGCTCCCCAACCACGGACGACGCGCCATGTTCTACCTCTTGCTGACACTCTTCGGCTGCCTGACCGGCGTCACCGCCGTGCTCTTCGGCTTCGGCGGCGGCTTCGTCGTCGTGCCACTGCTGTACCGCATGCTCACCGCAAGCCACGGCGCCGACGACCCGATCAGCCAATCCGCCATGCACATCGCCGTCGCCACCTCGACCTGCGTGATGATCGTCAACGCCCTGGTCGCCACCGGCAAACATCGCCGTGCCGGCAACCTCATCCGTGATTACCTGTGGCCCTTGGGCGGGTTCATCGGGTTGGGCGCGGTCGTCGGCGCAATCGCAGCGGTGTGGGTCAGCGGCGAAGTCATTCGCTATGCCTTCATCGCCTACCTCGGCGTGACGATTGTCGATTGCCTGCTGCGACGCGGATTTCTTACGCAGTCCGAAGGCGCCATCCCACGGCGATTGGGAACACTGGAAACTTCTGGCGGCGGTGTAGGCATCGGCGCCATCGCAACCTTCCTTGGTGTAGGAGGAAGCGTCATGACCGTGCCGTTGTTGCGGCGTTGCGGGTTGAGCATGTCGCAGGCGACTTCGATGGCCAATCCATTGAGCGTGCCTGTGGCATTGGCGGGGACGCTGACTTACATGTTGTTGGCGGGGTTCAGCGAGACAGAAATCGGGCCATGGTTTGTCGGGTATGTGGATCTGCTGGCGTTTGCGGTGCTGACGCTCGGATCGTTGCTGGGGATTCGACTGGCCACGCCGTGGATCGGGCGGATACCTGATCGGGTGCATGCTTGGGTTTATATTGGATTGTTGGTTATTGTGATGTTGGGAATGTCGATGAAGTAATCGTCTACCGACAGACCCATAATCCATCGTCCCCAGTATTTATCAGAGATCAAGGATGCTGATCTTCAACTGCACCGAAGCTGCCAGCAAGTTCTTCAGTCGCGTCCATCAGGGCAAAAAGATCACCCCGGTGGATTTCGCCCCGCCGTCATCAACCATCGAAGATGATGAGATGGGCAGTGGTGTCGAACAGTGGCTGGTGCATGCGATCACCGTGCAACGAAAGCATGTGCTGTTCGCCATGCATATCAAGACTCGCTATTGCATGGTTTTCGCCGACATGAAAAAGGCGGATCTGGATGCATTTGTGGGGCAATTCGCTGATCGCTGGTTCAACGGTGTAATGCTTCATGCAACCCATCACGGGCTCTCCGAGTGGATTGATATCGAACCGTTGATTGAGCGATTCCAGTGGATGTGTCGACCGCAGCAGTTCTATCGCCGCAGCCATCGCAGCGCACAAAAACACATCGATGAAATTGCCTGGGTCTTCCAGGACAAGGCCGCAGGGGCCGGTTGTTTACCGCCTGATGAAGTCGCAGCCATGGTGTTCGACGCGCAGATGAACGACACCCCGAGAAACAGCAAGGGCGCCAAGGGTTACTACTACCCGGATGAGGAGATGACCGTTCATTGGCTTCGTCGTTATTGCGCGCTGGATGAGGACGAAGTTCAAGCGGCCAAGGACCGGCGCAAGCAAGTTTATCGGGAGATCGCAGCAGTCGAGCGCGCAGCCTGGCTGGAAGAATACAACCGACGAAACTCGATTACTTAAGCCACCCCCGCCATAATCCGCCCCGCATTCACTAGCGCCGGCATCAATGTCCCGGCGCGACCTCCGACTCATTCAGGGATCGATCCATGCTCAAGGGACTGTTGCGCCTGGCGCCATACACCGCCGTGCTGTTTTCACTGCTTTCCAACGCTCAGGCTGACGACGGCAGACGTGTGTTCACCGGCACGCTGGGCAAGACGCCGATTGTGGTTGAGCTCAATACACAGCAGCCGGATGAAGTGACCGGTCGTTACTTCTACGAGAAGTATCACCGCGATTTGGCCCTCAGCGGCGCGTTGCAGGACAGCACGCTGACGTTGGTCGAGGGCAACAATCGCTACGGCGAGGACAAACCGCTGCCAACCCTCAAACTGAAATCCACCGCCAATGGTTGGCAGGGCGAATGGCAAAACCCGAAGGGCAAAAAGCTGCCGGTACAACTAGTCGAGGCCAAACTACCCGCGCCGACTGCGACGACGTTGCCCTTCATTGCCACATTGCCGAAAGAAGATCCCTACGAGTATTTGCGCTTACAGGGGCTCAAGCTCAAACCGGGGAAGAAAGACAACTTCATGGGCTACGACCTGCAATGGTGGGCGGAGCCGGAGTCGAAAATCTCTTTCTTCAGCATTGAGTCCGGTTATCCCAAACAGGAGCAACAGCGGATCAACGAGCAATTGTTGGGACGGCTCTGGAAAGAGGTCATCAGTTATCACGCCTGCATGCTGCAAGGTGGTGAGAATGCCGAGCAATGGCAAAGCGTCGCGCCCACGTTTCTGTCGTCCGATATCGTCAGCCTGAACATCAACACCGGTTACGACTGTGGCGGCGCGCATCCGGATGTCGGCAACTCCCCGATCAATCTCAATGTTCATACTGGGCAAGCGATAAAGCTGGAAGACGTTTTGGCAGTGGGTGGGCGTGAAGGTACTTCGACTGGAACAAGCGAAGGCGAACAGAGGGAGGAGTTTGCGCGGTGGCTTATAAAGCAGTTCACCTCGCTGTATCCCGACGAAATGAAGAAGCCCGCCGAAGGTGATGAAGACAGCTGCGACTACAACGATGAAAACGTCTGGGGCGTTTTCGATTGGTACTTCACCGCCAAGGGCATCTACCTGGGGCCGTACTTCCCTCGCGTACAACGTGGTTGCGATGAACCCGAGTGGTCGATCCTGCCGTACTCAGTCGTCAAACAACACCCCGGCGCCGTCCAACTGCAACTGCCCAAGGGCTAACCATCACGCCAGACCCGGCGCTTCACGAATGATGAAGTGATCCAGGTTCTCGATATTGGCATTGAAGACCTCGAAAGGCCTTTCGGGGTTCTTCTTCCCCGGCACCTGCTTCAACTCCGGCGTCACACCATAGAAGAAGCAGAACAACTCCTTATCACTGTCGATCGCGTGCTTGATCTCTTCCAGAAACGCCTTGCGCTTGCGGTAGTTGTCGATCAGCTTCTTGTTGAGATAGACACTGACCGGATAAGGCTTCTTCTTGCTGTCATCCGGCTTCTTGAACCAGACCTTGTCCTCGAAATCGATCCGGAAACTGGCGCTGTGAAAGTCCTCGATCTTCTTGATCCGACCCCAATAAATCAGCCCCTTGTTGTCCATCAAATACTCGATCTTCTTGAAGAACGAACTGTACGGCGCCGTATGCTCGCCAATCTTCAACAGCATGCGCTTGAGCAAATCCTTGTCCGCGAAGTTCGACACAAAACACTCCACGGGGTGAGCGAAGACACTGGTCTTGTCCGGCGCCGTCTCACGACTCGGCGATTCTTTTGAGGGGGAGGTCGCCACCCGCACCGGATCATCCCGCAATACATCCGCGGCCCCCGCTGGCGCGGCAGGCTTGCGCACATACTCACGGCGCGTCAGCAACAACTCCGACGGAAAATGCTCCTCCCGCCCGTCATCCGATTCCCCATCCGCCGCCTCAACCCCCGACGCCGACGTCTTCAAACTCACATACGGACAACCCGCCACATGCTGCGTACCGGGCAGATTCTTGAAGTGCGGTGTGCGCACGTAATTCACGTTCTTGGCGTTGAACGTACCCAACTCGTTGGAAGCTTCGAACGCCGAACGACAGGCGTCGTTGGGGCACTGGAAATGCTCCTTCGCAGAATCGAACGCCACCGTCTCATCAAAATTGAGATCGCGAACGTCATAGATCGACAGCTTGTCGTCGAGGCTGAGGCAGTAGGCGAGGTCGAATTTCATGGTGGGGCTCGGGTCCTTGAGTGGGGGGGATTAATAGCGAGAGGCGGGTTGGATTTCTTCCCTCACCACATCCTCTATTGGGCAGAGAATTTACTGTCGCTTCAACCGTTTCACTTTTTTATAGAGTGAATCAGTGAACTCCACTCGGTCGCTCGAGTGGTGGCAGCGCCGATGGCAATTCGGACAGAGCGCAACAGTATTGTTTTTGAGATCCTTACCCTGCTGTGCCAGGTGCTTAACGTGATGAACCTCAAGGTACGGTTTTCCATCCATTTCGAATGGACCAGGTTGATCACAGGCCTCACAAATACCTTTAGCGTTTTCTAGAATCCAGCCTTTGATTTTTGAGTTTCGAACGAAGTACCGGGTAACTGTCACCCCTTGTTGTGGGGGCGAGTCATCTTCTGGAGCGTCTACGAAATTCTGTGCTTTAGCTGGCTTAACGTGTCGACTCCGAACGCCACCCTCGTTAGCAAGCAGCTCGGTGCTCTGAGTCAAAAGACCTTTGGCTTGTAAAATTTTTGTCAGGCGCGCGGCTATTCCCGAGCCAATGTTCACTTTCGGCTTGTAGTGGACAATTGGCTTCAGCCCCAGCTCATCAAAGAGAGCCGAAATGTTTTGTAGGCGATAGTCGATCGACTTGGTATTGCGACTCGCGAGCACGCCATCCTGCAGAAGCTTGTGCTCCGCAGACTTGTTGAATTTTTCATCGTTTGGATATTTCGCTTGAATCGCGAGATAGGCGTCGACCGATGCTCCCAATTCGTCATTGGTCCAGCCTTTTTGTTCCTTTTTCGTATCCATACAGTCGCCGAGGGTTGTTAACCCTCGGACGATACTGAGTGGCCATTACAGCTGTCTACGAAAATTCCTACAGAAAATCGCGACGGATCTCGCATAGCCCTACAACCATGGCTCTAACTCATCGAGTGTTTCGAAGACTGGAATACTTGCGTGAATCTCCGCCACCACGGTTTCGCCGCCCTAGCTCGCCCTTGGCTCTGATCGTTCAGCAGGTAAGGCATATCTCGCAGCCGAATCCAGCTTTCATCTCGCCAATGCAGCAAGCTCAGCGACATCTCCGGCCAATCCAACAAACTCAACATCGGTCGATCCGTGTTCTCGGACGGCTCCGCGTCGCGCAAGGCTGGCACAACCTGATTGGTTAGCCAGTCACGTAGCGGCCGGTTTCCTGGGACGTAGTGATATACCAACAGCGCATACACACCAGATTCGCTAAGCATCAGCTGTTTTTCGGGTTGTCGGTAATAGTCGATCCACAGGACGCGGTGCTGATCTTTATCTAGCTTGTTGACCATGCGATCGCATAGGTGGACCCCCATCAGGCGGCCGATATCGCGGGCACAGAACCACGGTTGGTTTTCAAGGAGGAGGGCGTGAAGGGCAAGGTTGTGACGATTGAAAACTGTGGGTGTGATGACTTCAGACATGATCGACCTCCTTGTGTGGAGGCGTAAATGCAGCAGTAAAGCTGTAGGTGATTTCCTTCACTGAGAAGAGAAAAATCTTAGGCATATCCATTACCTCTACTTGATAGCTTCTTAGGGCTAAGGCGCCGGGAGTTAAGAAACCCCAAGTAGAAGGCCGGACATATTTCCCTTACGGGTCTTGTATTAGCCCACTCCCGACATAGCAGAGGTGTTTTGCGCCCACAAGAAATCCGTAGGCACAAAAAAGCCGCATCTTTCGGGAACGGTCAGGCCGCTACTTGAGGCGTTTCTTAGGCGCCGGAGTAAAGAGGATATTAAATAGACTTGGATCGGTCAAGTTATCTATTGAGAATGTCTGAAGGTTTTTTATTTTGGTGGTGTCTTAGAGCTAATTTCCAGGTGGAGCTGTGTGGGAGTTCCACCTGGTGGGATCTCTTAGCTAATTTCTGAGGTCAGTTTTGTACCTCGAACATATTTCATGCCGAGAGAGCTTTTGAATAATCTTCCAACTCGCCATTGCTCGGAAAATCCAGGTCTAAGCTCAAACATGCCTATGTCTTTCATTATGTTCATTGACTCCCTGACTAAAGACGTCTCAATGCGAGTCTTTTCATGAAGCAGTCGAACACATACTTCTACGTTGAAAGGTGTTGATAGTCCGTTGAAGCCTTCCGTAAATTTTTGAATATCTACTTCAGGGTCTAGCATGTACTTGAGTTCTGCAGATACTTCGCTGAGATAATACTCAGAAGCTGCCTGATGTGCCTGTGAGATTAGCTTTTGGCCAAGTCGATGGCTTTCAAGTATTTCGCTTTCCTTTACTCGGACTTTTTCGCGATCCGTTAAGAACTCTAAAAAACGATCATAAAGTCTTGGCGAGTAGGTTGAGTCCACAGTATCGGAAAAATATGTCCGCAGGAAAGTGATTGTTTGAATATTGCTTGCTCTCAGTTTTAATGGAAAAAACTCCATTAACAGCGGTTCATACTCATCCGCAGTAATACTCCCGCTTTTTAGCCGATCTTCGTGGAGCTTAAGTTTTTCGCATGCCTCCGGGAAGCGTGTTTTAAACCAGCTTTTCTGATTTATTCTAAGAAGAACAAAGTTGAATATAGACTGCTCATCCCATACGAGGTTTATGGTTCGCCCGTCTAATTGCTGTTCTATATTTTCTATCGCGTTCTTTGCTAAATCGCTACGGATAAATAAGCGGGTCGTAATTTTTTGAGATAAAAATGAGTCAGATTGTATTGTCAGTAAGAAACTGAATAGTGACTCAATGTTCTTTTTTATCTCGTTCGATGGAAAAGCAGTTTCAATGCCGTCAATTAAAAATGTAAAATGGTCGGTTTGGTGGTTTGGGTCGTTTAATAGTATTTTTATGTCTTGAAAAGTTATTTCTTTATCTATGTTTTTTGTGATTGATTCTTCCATGGTGAGTGTTTGAGTGGTTGCGTAGTTTGATTCAATTGCTGCGTGAAGTAACGCGCACCAAATGGATTGCGGAGACCCTCTGCGACGATCTACTAGGGTTTTGAAACAGGCAGCAGCAGAGCCAATGCCTCCATCGTGATTGTAATCTGCTGCAGTTAGAATCGGACGCCCCAGTCCGCGAGCGTGTAATTCTCGTACGAGCCTCGTTTTACCAGTTCCCTTTCGACCCAAAATGTAATTAATAGGGGAGTTTGGTGAAAGCAGGCGTTTCAAAAAATCTGCTTCTAGATATATTCCAGGGTCTGTCGAACCGCTGCTGGTTAATGGCTGATCTATGGGGGGGATCTCTGATTTGCTCAGGTGTGGAGGCTCATTGGAGAGGCCAAGAACGGAGGAGATTTCCCTAATCGCAGAAAGGTTTTCAGGATTTAATTTTCTTATGTCAGGGATGGTTCCACTAACAAGCGATTTATTGTGAAACCAATCAATCCAATAACTGTCAATGGCATCTTCCACGTCCGCGCGAAAGCCCTCCGGGAATTGCATCAGGAGTTCTTCTTGGATCTTAAGTGCTTCTTGGCTTAAGCCGGTTCTTTTAAATTCCGGGTCAAGAGAGAAGCTTACATAAAGTCCGGGGGGGCCGCTATTTAGATTGAATAGTGATTTAAAGATTCGAGCTCCAGATAGAGACTGAGTGTCTCTTCGAGCAAACGAAATGACGGGGCCGGGAAGGCTTAGTGCGAGAGGGATAACGGAACCAGAGATTCCCGTGCGATGGTCTATAAAAACAAAATCGTATCCAAAGCTCTCTGCAAAGTCGCCAATTCTTGTAAGCCCATTCTTTAAGATTACGGGGTCTAAAGATGTGTGCAATGAGAAAGTGGAGAAATCAATATCAAATGTTTCGTTGTCAGGTCGACAAGCAATGAGGTCAATTTTTCCATTTTTTTGTGTATATGCGTTTGCTGTGCTTACTTCTGTCCTGAAATGACAAATTCCCAGCAAGGTCTCAGAAAGTCTTGTAGTTTTGGTTTGAAAAATTTTATCGAGAGAAGGTGCTTCAATATCTGCATCTATGATGAGTATTTTATAGCCTTGATCTGCAAGAAATTTTGAAAGAACACCAAGAACGGTAGAGCGAGCTTGACCTCCTTTGTAACCATAAAAATGCAAGGTTTTGAAGCTTCTTGCAGCATTAATGTTTTCTTGTTTTGCGCCAGATAGTACTTCAATCCAGTGATGCCTTTTATTTTCTTCATCAAGGAATGAATAATCAGTGCCGCGCTCTTCTGGCGTGACTAAGCACAATTGGATACTGCTGTTGTGTTCAAGTTCAATGAAGTCCTGAGGAGTAATGTTAACTCGTTCGGAAAATAGCTCTATTCTTTGGTCGTTTTCAGTGTTGCTATATCGCTCATCAACATTGATTATGTAAAGATTGGGGTGGAGATATTTAACAGAGAACTCGACTCCGCTCTCGTTAAGCTTAGCAATAAGTTCGTGAGTAGTAATCATCGTGGCTCTCTAGAAATTTTTCTTTAGAAAGGCTTGAATTTGTTTTGCGTCATTTAGTAGAGCAAATATTTCATCTTCGGCTTGGCTGGGTGATGGCCAATCTGAGTTATGTCTAAAATATCTTATGAAGGGGTATGATTCGCTCGGAGCAGGCCGAGATCCACCATATTTGTCTTGGACGTAGATTGCTTGCAGGGAATTTCTAAGTTGGCGAGAGAATGTAGTAAGCTGAATTTGATGTTTCGGTTTTACTGAGCAGGCATTTTTCAACATTGCAGGAATATCATGATTTCCTGAGATACTTAGAATTCTTTTTAGTATGAGTTCCACCGTAACTAATGTGCAGTAAGTAACGGCTAAGAGGGTTTTTTGATTTTTCCCTGTAGCTGTTTTGCCTAATTCATAAAATGAATATTCATTATATAAAAACATAGCCGTCCTCAAAAAAAGCGGCCCATAGGCCGCTTGTTTTTATCAATCCCAGCTCAACGCCCCACCAGTCTGATACTCAATAACCCGAGTCTCAAAGAAATTCTTCTCTTTCTTCAAGTCCATAATCTCGCTCATCCAAGGGAAGGGGTTAGTAGTCCCTGGATATTCTTCTTTAAGGCCGATCTGCGACAAACGACGGTTAGCGATGAACTTCAGGTAGTCCTCCATCATCGCTGCGTTCATGCCCAGTACGCCGCGAGGCATGGTGTCGCGGGCGTATTCGATTTCCAGCTGGGTGCCCTGCAGGATCATCTGCGAAGCTTCTTCCTTCATTTCGGCGTCCCACAGGTGTGGGTTTTCGATTTTGATCTGGTTGATCACGTCGATGCCGAAGTTCAGGTGCATGGATTCGTCGCGCAGGATGTACTGGAACTGCTCGGCGACGCCGGTCATTTTGTTGCGGCGGCCCATGGAGAGGATCTGGGTGAAGCCGCAGTAGAAGAAGATGCCTTCCAGAACGCAGTAGTAGGCGATCAGGTTGCGCAGCAGTTCCTTGTCGGTCTCTACGGTGCCGGTGTTGAATTCCGGGTCGGAGATGGCGCGGGTGTATTTCAGGCCCCAGGCGGCTTTTTTCGCGACCGACGGGATCTCGTGGTACATGTTGAAGATCTCGCCTTCATCCATGCCCAGCGATTCGATGCAGTACTGGTAGGCGTGGGTGTGGATCGCCTCTTCGAATGCCTGGCGCAGGATGTACTGGCGGCATTCCGGGTTGGTGATCAGGCGGTACACGGCCAGGGCCAGGTTGTTGGCAACCAGGGAGTCGGCGGTGGAGAAGAAGCCGAGGTTGCGCATCACGATGCGGCGCTCGTCGTCGGTCAGGCCTTCCGGGTTTTTCCAGAGGGCGATGTCGGCGGTCATGTTGACTTCTTGCGGCATCCAGTGGTTTGCGCAGCCGTCCAGGTATTTCTGCCAGGCCCAGTCGTACTTGAATGGCACGAGCTGGTTGAGGTCGGCGCGGCAGTTGATCATGCGCTTTTCGTCAACGGCGACACGGGCGGCGGAGCCTTCGAGTTCGGCGAGGCCTTCGGCGACGTCGAGGGAATCCAGTGCAGCCTTGGCGCGGGCCACGGCGGCCGAGTCTTCGGCGGTCACGGCGCGGGCTTCGAGGGCGGCGGCACCGCCGGCGGTGTCGAGGCGGTCCATGTTGGCTTCGCTAGCGTGGCCGGCGTTGGCGCCTTTCACTGCTGCTACTTCACTGTCTTCTTTGTCGAATTCGTCCCAGCTCAGCATGACGTGTTGTCTCCTGCGTGAGGGCCTGTGCCCGTGTGAAAACTGATTGGTTGGTTTTTCACACGGCCGTACAAGCCGCGTTGGATGTCGTTTTTTGCAGCGGTGCTACGCAGGCAATAAACAGAAAATTTTTACGGGTTTCCGAGAGCCTCTGACGGGCGCAGGCCAGCGTTGTCGCTGCTGCGGGGCTTCAGAATGGCTTTGATCCCTGTAAGGGAATATTGCTGACCCGATTAGGGCGGCATTATAGGGAAAAAAACACGGGCGTGGGGGAGGGCGAAACAGCGCAGGGCGGTCGAGCGCGCGGGTGATTTCGATCGGAGCGAGGGTTTACAGGGCTTTCGCCGGGATTGGCCCCGGAGAATTTTTTTTCATTAATTTTTTGGCGTGTGATTGATTGCTCAAAAAACGAGCAAAAATCCGCGTTTTTCACTATATCTTGTGTTTTGCAACCCTTTTGCGCCGCTTCAAACACAACTGAGCCCGACCGAAGCCGGGCTGGAATCGACCCTCGATGTTGCGCTGAGTGATCCGATTCGGTGCAGTCTCAACGCATCAATTGGTGCAGCCGTTACCCATGATGCTGTAACGCAGGATGTGACGCTGACCCTTGGAGTCGTCGTACTCCATTTTTGCCGGAACAACTTCGCAGACATTCGGAACTTCGCTCATCGATACAACTTTGGCGATGTCCAGGTGAGTGGAGTAAGTGTATTCCTCGATAACCGGTTGTTGCTGTGCGACATCAGTCGGAACCTCGTCTGCCATGGCGGTTGCGCACAGACTGCTGAGGGCCAGAACCAATAAAGCTTTCATTTGAAATTTACCTTCTTGAGGTCGAGTGGGGGCACGCAACCTTTTTGGGGTTGCGTGTGGAACTTCATCGTTTTGCTTTGTTACTTCAGAACTGGATTAACGGCCTTCGTGGGGGCTGTAACCTTGTTAATCGCTTTGCCTTGTCGGCGAGGTGAATTTTAGGGAGGCGGGGCAGGGGTAAACAGACCCGGTTTTGATAAACACCTTTGGCAGATTTGGTAACAATCCTTGGATGCGGTGTTACCGGCGCTGCGGCTTTCCCGGGAAACCGGGTCGTCTGAATCGCTGGCAGGCCAGCTCCCACGAGGGTTGCGGGGTTTGTTTCAGGGGGGCTGTGGCATTTCTGGATGTTTTGTAGGGGCTTGTTACTACCATCGTCGAATGGTTCTATACGGGCGCCCCGGCTACAACAGGGTCATACAAAAACAACTATTACACCGAGGTAGGAAAGATGAGTGCGGCTTCCCTGTATCCCGTTCGTCCCGAGGTTCTGGCCAATACGCTGACCGACGAGGCGACCTACAAAGCCATGTACCAACAGTCGGTCGTCAACCCTGACGGCTTCTGGCGCGAACAAGCCAAGCGCCTCGACTGGATCAAGCCTTTCACCACGGTGAAACAGACTTCCTTCGACGATCACCATGTCGACATCAAGTGGTTTGCCGACGGCACCCTGAACGTTTCCTACAACTGCCTCGACCGTCATCTGGCCGAGCGCGGCGATCAGGTCGCCATCATCTGGGAAGGCGACGATCCTTCCGAAAGCCGCAACATCACCTACCGCGAACTGCACGAACAAGTGTGCAAACTCGCCAACGCCCTGCGTGGCCAGGACGTGCACCGCGGCGACGTGGTGACCATTTATATGCCGATGATCCCCGAAGCCGTGGTCGCCATGCTGGCCTGCACCCGGATCGGCGCGATTCACTCGGTGGTGTTCGGCGGTTTCTCGCCGGAAGCCCTGGCCGGTCGCATCATCGACTGCCGCTCGAAAGTGGTAATTACCGCTGATGAAGGTATCCGTGCCGGCAAGAAGATTTCCCTCAAGGCCAACGTCGACGACGCGCTGACCAACCCGGAAACCAGCAGCATCCAGAAAGTCATCGTGTGCAAGCGCACCGGCGGCGACATCAAGTGGAACCAGCATCGCGACATCTGGTACGAAGACCTGATGAAAGTGGCGGGCACTGTCTGCGCGCCGAAAGAGATGGGTGCCGAAGAAGCGCTGTTCATCCTTTATACCTCCGGCTCCACCGGCAAGCCGAAGGGCGTGCAGCACACCACCGGCGGTTATCTGCTGTACGCGGCCATGACTCACGAGCGCGTGTTCGACTACCGTCCGGGCGAAATCTACTGGTGCACCGCCGACGTCGGCTGGGTCACCGGTCACAGCTACATCGTTTACGGCCCGCTGGCCAACGGCGCGACCACGCTGCTGTTCGAAGGCGTGCCGAACTACCCGGACATCACCCGGGTGGCGAAGATCGTCGACAAGCACAAGGTCAACATCCTCTACACCGCGCCGACCGCGATCCGCGCGATGATGGCCTCCGGCACCGCCGCCGTTGAAGGCGCGGACGGCAGCAGCCTGCGTCTGCTGGGTTCGGTGGGCGAGCCGATCAACCCGGAAGCCTGGGACTGGTATTACAAGAACGTCGGCAAGTCCCGCTGCCCGATCGTCGATACCTGGTGGCAGACCGAAACCGGCGGCAACATGATGAGCCCGCTGCCGGGCGCTCACGCGCTGAAGCCGGGTTCGGCGGCACGTCCGTTCTTCGGCGTGGTGCCGGCGCTGGTGGACAACCTCGGCAACATCATCGAGGGCGAGGCCGAAGGCAATCTGGTGATTCTCGATTCGTGGCCAGGCCAGGCACGCACCCTGTACGGCGACCACGACCGTTTCGTCGACACCTACTTCAAGACCTTCCGTGGCATGTACTTCACCGGTGACGGCGCCCGTCGCGATGCCGACGGTTACTACTGGATCACCGGTCGCGTGGACGACGTGCTCAACGTGTCCGGCCACCGCATGGGCACTGCCGAGATCGAAAGTGCGATGGTTGCTCACCCGAAAGTCGCCGAAGCGGCGGTGGTCGGTGTGCCGCACGACATCAAGGGTCAGGGCATTTATGTCTACGTCACCCTGAAAAATGGCGAAGAGCCGAGCGAGCAGCTGCGCCTGGAGCTGAAAAACTGGGTGCGCAAGGAGATCGGGCCGATTGCTTCGCCGGACGTGATCCAGTGGGCGCCGGGGCTGCCGAAGACCCGTTCGGGCAAGATCATGCGCCGCATCCTGCGCAAGATCGCCACGGCTGAATACGAAGGGTTGGGCGACATCTCTACCCTGGCCGATCCGGGTGTGGTGCAGCATCTGATCGATACGCACAAGACCATGAATGTCGCGTAAGCGGCGGGTCTGAAGACTGAAAAGCCCCGTCCGGCATCGCGCCGGGCGGGGCTTTTTCATTTGTGGCGTGATCGTTCCCACGTCGAGGCGTCGAACGATCAGTTAGGAGGGGGGGGGCAGGGCGTGGGTGATCAGCAACCAATAATTATCGAATTGCTCCGTCAGCCCATTCCCACTGTTACCCGTCCGCCTTCAAGTAACCGAATGTGTAACCGCCCGCTCCGCAACGGGGCATCCGGAAACGCATCGCCCCGTTTTAGAGCCTCAAAACACCCGGTGAAAAATAAGACACAACCCCGCGCTTGCCGGATTAGAAGGGTTTGCGAATAATAGGCCCGCAATTTGCAGCATAGATCGGTTCACTGTCTTTCGCTCTTGCATGAAATTGCAGGGCTGTCAATGTGCTCAAGCGGGTTTCTCGGTGCATCTGTAATTAGTTGTCGCATTGAAGAAATATCGGCTTCGGGCCTGTCGTTAGAATGCCGATCACTCGCTCGTCGTGGCTTGCGTTGAAGCCGTCGCGGTTTTGACTGGAACTGTCCCACGCACGCAGCAACCGATTTCGTTACACCCATTCGCATATTGGGCTGTCGCTCACTCTGCCGTTTTTGCCCTTTACCGATGGAGTCCCAAGATGAAGAAACTTGTGCTGCTTGGCGCCCTGGCACTGTCCGTGCTGTCCCTGCCGACATTCGCCGATGAAAAGCCTCTGAAAATCGGTATCGAAGCGGCTTACCCTCCATTCGCCTCCAAAGCGCCGGACGGCAGCATCGTCGGTTTCGACTACGACATCGGCAACGCGCTGTGCGAAGAGATGAAGGTCAAGTGCCAGTGGGTCGAGCAAGAGTTCGACGGTCTGATCCCGGCACTGAAAGTGCGCAAGATCGACGCGATCCTGTCGTCCATGTCGATCACTGACGATCGCAAGAAGTCCGTGGACTTCACCAACAAGTACTACAACACCCCGGCCCGCCTCGTGATGAAGGAAGGCACTCAGGTCAGCGAAGGTCTGGCAGAGCTGAAAGGCAAGAACATTGGCGTGCAGCGTGGTTCGATCCACGAGCGTTTCGCCCGCGAAGTCCTGGCCCCGTTGGGTGCCGAGATCAAGCCGTACGGCTCGCAGAACGAAATCTACCTCGACGTGGCCGCCGGCCGCCTCGACGGCACCGTGGCGGACGCTACGCTGTTGAATGACGGCTTCCTGAAAACCGACGCCGGCAAAGGCTTCGCGTTCGTCGGCCCGGCGTTCACCGACGTCAAATACTTCGGCGACGGCGTTGGTATCGCGGTACGCAAGGGCGACGCCCTGAAAGACAAGATCAACACCGCCATCGCGGCCATCCGCGAGAACGGCAAGTACAAGGCAATCCAGGACAAGTACTTCGACTTCGACATTTACGGCAAGTAAAGACGTCGCTCGACCCGTCCGAAATGGCGCAAGCAACAGGATCTCTGCGGTTTGCGCCATTTTTTCATCCCAACTTTCGAGGACCTGAATCATGTTGAAAGGCTACGGGGCTGTCATCCTCGATGGCGCTTGGCTGACGCTTCAGCTCGCCTTGTCGTCCATGGCCCTGGCCATCGTTCTCGGGCTGATCGGCGTCGCGTTGCGCCTGTCGCCGGTGCGCTGGCTGGCGTGGCTGGGCGATCTGTATTCCACGGTGATTCGCGGGATTCCCGACCTGGTGCTGATCCTGCTGATCTTCTACGGCGGTCAGGACCTGCTCAACCGCGTCGCACCGATGCTCGGCTATGACGACTACATCGACCTGAACCCGCTGGCCGCCGGTATCGGCACCCTTGGTTTCATCTTCGGTGCGTACCTGTCGGAAACTTTCCGCGGCGCATTCATGGCGATCCCCAAAGGTCAGGCCGAAGCCGGCATGGCGTACGGCATGAGCAGCTTCCAGGTGTTCTTCCGGGTGCTGGTGCCGCAGATGATTCGTCTGGCGATTCCGGGCTTCACCAACAACTGGCTGGTATTGACCAAGGCCACCGCGCTGATTTCCGTGGTCGGTCTGCAGGACATGATGTTCAAGGCCAAGCAGGCGGCCGACGCCACCCGCGAGCCTTTCACCTTCTTCCTCGCAGTGGCGGCGATGTACCTGGTGATCACCAGTGTCTCGTTGCTGGCGCTGCGTCACCTTGAGAAGCGCTACTCGGTAGGCGTAAGGGCGGCTGATCTATGATCTTCGACTACAACGTCATTTGGGAGGCTCTGCCGCTGTACTTCGGCGGTCTGGTCACCACCCTCAAGTTGCTCGCGCTGTCGCTGTTCTTCGGTCTGCTCGCGGCCCTGCCGCTGGGCCTGATGCGCGTATCCAAGAACGCTGTGGTCAATGGCGCAGCCTGGCTCTACACCTACGTGATTCGCGGCACGCCGATGCTGGTTCAACTGTTCCTGATCTACTACGGTCTGGCTCAGTTCGAAGCGGTGCGTGAAAGCTTTCTCTGGCCGTGGCTGTCCAGCGCAACGTTCTGTGCGTGCCTGGCGTTCGCGATCAACACCAGCGCCTACACCGCCGAAATCATTGCGGGCAGCCTGAAGGCCACGCCGAACGGCGAGATCGAAGCGGCCAAGGCCATGGGCATGTCGCGCTTCAAGATGTACAAGCGCATCCTGCTGCCATCGGCCCTGCGCCGGGCGCTGCCGCAGTACAGCAACGAAGTGATCATGATGCTGCAGACCACCAGTCTGGCGTCCATCGTGACCCTGATCGACATCACCGGCGCGGCCCGTACCGTCAACGCGCAGTTCTACCTGCCGTTCGAGGCGTACATCACCGCCGGCGTGTTCTACCTGTGCCTGACCTTCATTCTGGTGCGCCTGTTCAAGCTGGCCGAGCGTCGCTGGCTGAGCTACCTGGCCCCGAGGAAGCACTGATATGGAACGCATCGACCACGTTCTACCGTGGAGCCACCTGGGCAGCGAGCGCCGGATTTCGGTTTTTCGCTTCGGCAGCGGCGAGCGCAAGGCCTACATCCAGGCCAGCCTCCACGCTGACGAACTGCCCGGCATGCGCACCGCCTGGGAACTGAAAAAACGCCTCGGCGAACTCGAAGCCAAGGGCCTGCTCAACGGCATCATCGAACTGGTGCCGGTGGCCAACCCGCTGGGTCTCGGCCAGTTGCTGCAAGGCAATCATCAGGGCCGTTTCGAGGCCGGCAGCGGCAAGAATTTCAACCGTGATTTCGTCGAGCTCAGCGCGCCAGTGGCCGCCAGGCTGGAAGGACAGCTCGGTGATGATCCGCACGCCAACATCCGTCTGATCCGTCAGGCGATGGCCGATCACCTGGCCGCACTGCCTGAGGCGAGCAGCCAGCTGCAAGGCATGCAGCGCATCCTGCTGCAACACGCCGCCACCGCCGATGTGGTGCTGGATCTGCATTGCGACTGCGAAGCCGCGCTGCACATGTACGCCTTGCCGCAGCACTGGCCGCAGTGGCGTTCGCTCGCCGCACATCTGGATGTGAAGGTCGGTTTGCTGGCGGAAGACTCCGGCGGCAGCTCGTTCGACGAGGCTTGCTCGCTGCCGTGGCTGCGTCTGTCGCGCCTGTTCCCGGACGCGCAGATTCCACTGGCGTGCCTGGCGACCACCGTTGAACTCGGCGGTCAGGCTGACACCACGCCGGCGCAGGCCGAAGCCTGGGCTGAAGGCATTCTGGCGTTCCTCGCCGAGCAGGGCCTGATCCATGGCGAGTGGCCGAGCGCGGCGCACGAGCCGTGCGAAGGCATGCCGTTCGAGGGCACTGAATTGCTTCTTCCGCCGCATCCCGGCGTGGTGAGTTTTCTGCGCAAGCCCGGCGAGTGGGTTGAAGCCGGTGACAAGATTTTCGAAGTGATCGATCCGCTGTCGGATCGGGTCAGCACGGTGTGTGCTGGTACGTCCGGGGTGCTGTTTGCCATTGAGCGGCTGCGTTACGCCCAACCCGGTTTCTGGCTGGCCAAAGTGGCGGGGCGCGATGCGCTGCGCGACGGCCCTTTGCTCAACGACTGACTGTTTTTGTGAGAACCGACCGCATGTACAAACTTGAAGTCCAAGACCTGCATAAACGCTATGGCAGTCACGAAGTGCTCAAGGGCGTTTCCCTGAAAGCGGCCGCCGGCGATGTGATCAGCATCATCGGCTCCAGTGGCTCCGGCAAAAGTACCTTCCTGCGCTGCATCAACCTGCTCGAGCAGCCGCACGCGGGCAAGATCCTGCTCAACAACGAAGAGCTGAAACTGGTGGCGAACAAGGACGGCGCGCTGAAAGCCGCTGATCCGAAACAGCTGCAACGCATGCGTTCGCGCCTGTCGATGGTGTTCCAGCACTTCAACCTGTGGTCGCACATGACCGCGCTGGAAAACATCATGGAAGCGCCGGTTCACGTGCTGGGCGTGTCCAAGGCCGAAGCCCGCGAGAAAGCCGAGCACTACCTGAACAAGGTCGGCGTGGCCCATCGTAAGGACGCGTTCCCGGGGCACATGTCCGGTGGCGAACAGCAGCGTGTGGCAATCGCCCGTGCGCTGGCGATGGAACCGGAAGTGATGCTGTTCGACGAACCGACTTCGGCCCTCGACCCGGAACTGGTCGGCGACGTGCTGAAAGTCATGCAGGCCCTCGCTCAGGAAGGCCGGACCATGGTGGTGGTGACCCACGAAATGGGCTTCGCCCGTGAAGTGTCGAACCAGCTGGTGTTCCTGCACAAAGGCGTCGTCGAAGAAAGCGGCAACCCGCGTGAAGTGCTGGTCAATCCGCAATCGGAACGTTTGCAACAATTCCTCTCGGGCAGCCTCAAGTAATCGCTCCCGTTATGCACCAGATTAGGTCATGCTGCGCAGCGCGCCAGATGGTCTAATTTGGTTGCAGCCGATTTCGGTTTTTCCCTCTGTTTACGTTTCGGATCGCCCGCCATGACTGCCCATCGAATTGGTTTCCTGATTTGGCCCAGCACTAAAGCTCTGACTTTGGCGCTGGCAGAGGAGGCCTTGCGTGTTGCCCAGCGTGTGCATCCGGACGTGGTTTACGAGTTGTCGTTCCTGCAGGCCGAAGCACCGGCCGAAGGTGAATGGCAACTGCCCGGCGAACCTTGGGCGGGCAAGCTCGAAAACTTCCAGAAACTGTTCCTGCTCGCCGATGAACCACCGACCACTTTGGCGCCGGCACTCAGCAGCGCGCTCAAGCAACTGGTGCGCGCCGGTTGTGTGATCGGCGGTCTGTCGGCCGGTGTGTATCCGCTGGCGCAACTCGGTCTGCTCGACGGTTACCGCGCCGCCGTGCACTGGCGCTGGCAGGACGATTTCGCCGAGCGATTCCCGAAAGTCATCGCCACCAGCCATCTGTTCGACTGGGATCGCGATCGTCTGACGGCGTGCGGCGGCATGTCGGTACTCGATTTGCTGCTCGCTGTTTTGGCCCGTGATCACGGGGCGGAACTGGCCGGTGCGGTATCCGAAGAACTGGTGGTCGAGCGCATCCGCGAAGGTGGCGAGCGTCAGCGCATTCCATTGCAGAACCGTCTCGGCTCCAGCCATCCGAAGCTCACCCAGGCGGTGCTGCTGATGGAAGCCAACATCGAAGAGCCGCTGACCACCGACGAAATCGCCCAGCATGTGTGCGTGTCCCGTCGCCAGCTGGAGCGGATCTTCAAGCAATACCTCAACCGCGTGCCGAGCCAGTACTACCTGGAACTGCGCCTGAACAAGGCCCGGCAGATGTTGATGCAGACCAGCAAGTCGATCATCCAGATCGGCCTGTCGTGCGGTTTCTCCTCGGGGCCGCATTTCTCCAGCGCCTACCGCAACTTCTTCGGCGCCACGCCACGGGAAGACCGCAACCAGCGGCGCAGCAGCAGTCCTTTCGAATTGTCCTCGGTGCCACCCGAGCGCGGATGACCCGCAAGACCAACGCCATGGATTCCGATTCCATGGCGTTGTCGTTTTCAGGCCTTTCAATCTTCTATGGCGACCCCGGGACGAGTCGCAGGAGCCTGCTGTCCGACCACGTTGTCGACATTCAGCGTATGACCCGTTTCCTGGTAATACATACGAATGCGGTTCATGGCCTCGGCGGAGAAGGGGTTGCCGCGCAGGTCGTAACGATCACCGATGTAGGCCGGTACTTCCAGAAGTTCGTCCGGAACTTCGGTGATTTCATTGCCTGACAGGTCGATTTCCATCCAGTTGTGATTTTCGAGCACGCCCCTGGGGATTTCGCGGATGCCGGTGGTGCTCAGGTCGAGATCGCTCAGGCGCTGCAGATTGCTCAGGTCGGGCGTCAGTGTCAGGGGGTTGTCCTGCAGATGCAGGAGCTCAAGCGAATGCAGCCCGGCCAGCCCGTTGACTTCATGCGGGGTCAGGGTGATACGGCAGGCGGGCAGACTCAGGGTGGTGAGCCGGTTCATCCTGAAGATGGCCTCGGGCACCGTGCCGAGGTCGTAGCCACGGATATCGACATGTTCAAGGTTGGGAAACGCGTCCAGGAACCGGCCGAGGCGTGGCCAGTGGTCGGCGGTATTGACCAGGTAAAAGTCCGACACATGGCTGAGCTCGACCTGCAATGTCGGCAGTTCACCCCGAACCGAAACGGTCGAGGTGAATCGATGCTCGGCAACGCTCCCACCCTCCACCGGAATCTTGCGCCAGCACATCAACAACCCTTCCGCGAGGAGCGCCCTGTTGTATTCCTCTTGCAGGCGCTCCTGCGTGCTCAGCGGCAGTCCGGTCAGCGGATGGTCGGGAATGTCGGCTTCCCATGCAGCGAGATTTCCCCGCAGCGTTTCGAGCTCTGCTTCCAGGCGCGTCAACTCGTTTCGGCCGTCCGCCAGCGTGCCGTCCAGACGATAGACGAAAGTGCTGGCGTGCTCATCGTCCAGCGCCGGATACAGTGTGCGGGCGCGGGCGATATCCGCCGGCTCGGCCAGCACGCCCAGATCCTCGCCGTTGCGACGAAAGTAATCCTTGATGCGCTCACGAGTGCCGGCGCTCAGCGGGTTGTCCCCAAAGTCGTAGCCGGCGCCTGCAGTGGCTGGCAGTTCGAAGACGCCCACGGGAATGTCAGTGATTTGATTGTTGTTGAGTACCACGGTCTCGATGTTCGGCAGATCCAGCAGCCCCTCGGGCAGTTCGCGGATGCCGGTGCTGGCCAGATCCAGATACTCAAGGGCTGTCATGCGTCGCAAATCGGGCGCCCGGCCCAGCGGATTGCGGTAGAGATCCAGGCTGGTGAGTCGGGTCAGCGCCGAAAGAGCCGTCCGGCCCTCGTTGTCCAGTACCAGGTCGCAATTGCTTAACACCAGCTCTTCAAGTGCAGGCATCCCGGTGATCGCTCGCGGAAACTGTCCCAGTCCCAGGTCGCGTAACTCCAACGCCTTGAGCCCGCTGAAACACTGGAGAAACCGGTCGTTGACCCGCAGTTGCGTATTGCCCGTGAGCGACAGGCTCAGCACATGGCTGAAGTCTGTGCGCAATGGAGGCAGGTCGCCGACAAACGCAATATTCAGGTTCAGCGTCTGTGACCTGATCTCGGGCTGTTCTTGCGACCGTTCACGCCAGAACGCTTCGAGTTCCCGGCAGAACGTTTCGCGATCCGCCTGTTCTGCCAGTCGCAGATCGTTACTCAGCAACTCACCGGTGGCCGGGAAGCGCTCGGGTACATCGACAACCCAAGCGGTGAGATCTTCGTCAAGTTGTTGCCACTGCGTTTCCAAGTTCGCAATCTGCATCCGGCCGTCCTCAAGCGTTCCCGGCAACAGATACAGCACGCGATTGGCATCCTCGCGATCCAGGTCTGGAAAGAGCGACAGGGTCCGGTCCAGATCCTCTTGAGGCATGAAGACTCCAAAATTCTGCCGTTTCTCCTGGAAGTAGACCTTGATGCGTTCGAGGCTGGCCGCACTCAGCGGATTACCGGTCAAGCTCAGTTGCGCGGGGTGTGGTGACGGGATATTGAACACGCCATCGGGCAGCTCGCTGATCAGGTTGTTGTCCAGGATGGCGGCACTCAGTCGTGGGTGATCGAACATGCCGTCCGGCAGGCGGGTGATTGCCGTGTCTGTCAGTCGCAAATGCACCAGTGCCGTCATGCCCGACAGCGAGGGCGGGGCGCCCAATGGGTTGCGGCTCAGGTTCAGGTATTGCAGCCGGCTCAGGGAGGAAAGGCTGGCCTGTGTCTGCGGGGTCAATGTCAACGCACAGTTTTCGATGATCAGGCGCTGCAACGACGGCATGCGTTCACAGGCCGGGGGAAGTTGATTGAAGGAGAAGTCATGCAGTTCCAGATGCCGCAGTCCGCTGAACGAGTCGAGGAAGGTGTCCATTGCGTTCAGTGCATTGTTGCCTCTGAACGAGAGGTCGGAAACGTGACTGAAGTCCGCCGACAGGGCAGGCAGGTCACCGATGAGCGCAACGTTCAGGATCAGTGTGTCGTTCCTTTGCCTGGGGGTGTCCGGCGTTCTCGCACGCCAGAACTGTTCCAGTTGCCGGGCGAATGTCGTTCTTTGCGTATGCTCCGCGAACATTTGCGCCGGACTCATCGTCTCCCCGGTAATCGGGTGTCTGGTCGGCGTCGCATTGATCCAGTGCGCGAGGTCCGACGAGAGCTGTTCAATCTCCGCCTGCCAGTGCCTGAGCCGGGAGCGGCCATGCTCGATATCGCCAGGCAAGCCATAGAACACTTCACTGGCTTCTTCATCGTCCAGACCGGGGAACAACGATTTGGTGATGCCAATATCCGTCGGGTCGGCGAGGACGCCGAAGTCCGGGCCGTGCTCGCGGGAATAGGTCTTGATTCTTTCCCGCGTCTCGGCGGTCAACGGGTTGCCGGAAAAATCGAGCCCTTCGCTGGCGCGGGCCGGGAGCGAGAAAAAGGCGTCGGGAATTTCTGTTATGCGGTTTTCGCTGATGATCGCGGTTTTCAGTTTCGGATGACCCGCCAGGCCGGGCGGCACCTCCACGATGCCGGTATTGGACAGGTCAAGGTAAGTCAGTTCGCCCAGTTCACTCAGATCGGGTGCGCTGCCAAGCGGGTTGTCAGGCAGTTCCAGCAGTTCCAGTTCGGGCATCGCTGCCAGTGCCGCCTGGATTTCGGCGGTGAATTTCAAGTCGCAGTTGTTCAACGTCAGCGTTGTCAGAGCGCTTTGCTGCGCCAGGGACTGGGACGCACCTTCGAGTGTGAAGTCCTGAAGAATCAGACTGGTCAGGCGTGGGAAGGTGCGCAGAAAGGCGCCGATGCTGCTGATGCCCTTGTTGCCGGTCATGGACAGCGTGGTGATGTGGCTGAAATCGGCCGTGAGCTCGGGCATCTCCCCCCTGAACGTCGCTTGAGCGGTGAACACTTCCGCCCTCATCAGTGAATGCGCTGTCGAGCGATGACGCCAGAGCCGTTCCAGCCGCCCGGCGAACACGTCTCGCGCCGAGTGCTCGGCGAGTCGCTCATCGAAGCTGAACAGTTCGCCCGTGAGCGGGTTGCGGTCGGGTATGTCCCTGACCCAGGCGGCCAGGTCGGCGGTCATCTGTGCAATCTCGGTTTCCCAGCGAGTCAGCTGGATCTGCCCTTGAATGAGCGACCCCGGCAATCGATAGACCAGCTCACTGGCCTGACGATCATTGAGATCGGTGAACAGGGCCTTGGTCCGGTCGATCTCCGATTGTGCGGCCCGCACGCCCATGTGGTTGCCTGTCCGGTTGAAGTAGACCTTTATCCGTTCCCGCGTGACGCTGGAAAACGGGTTGCCGGAAAAATCGTATCCAGCGGTGGTGCCGGGGGAGAGCTCGAACATGACCTCGGGAAGAACGGTGAGCCGGTTGTTGGCAAGCCAGACACTTTTGATCCGTGGGTGAGCCAGCAAGCCGTGGGGCAATTCGGAAATTCCGGTATCGGTCAGGTTGAGGTGATGCAGTGCCGACAGGGCATTGACGTCCATCGTGATGCCCAGGGGATTGCCTTGCAGGTCAAGGGCGGTCAGCTCATTGAGCGATGACAGCAGCAACTGGTTTTGCGGAGTGAGAGTAATGCCGCAATGGCGCAGCCTCAGTTGTCGCAGCGAGGTCATGGTGGTGATCGGGTGCGGCAGGTCATCCAGGTCGAAGTGATTCAATGCCAGTCGTCGCAGGCGTGTGAAACCTTGCAGGAATCGGACGATCTGGCCATTGCTGTCGGAGCCTGTCAGCTCAAGGCTGGTGACATGATCGAAATTCGCGCTCAGGACCGGCAGTTCGCCCGTCAGAGGCTCTGCAAACTGCAATCGGAAACCGCCCGGCTCCGACGTTTCCCTGCGCCAGCAGCGACGCACTGCATGGGCGAATTGTTGGCGGTCGCGCTGGGCGGCTGCGTGTCGGATCGGTGAAAGGGCCTGTCTTGTGTCCGGATCGACCCGCGGAGTATTGATCGTCCAGTGGGTCAGGTCGCTGTCCAGTTGTGCGTACTCGAGCTGAAGGCGCGACAGTTCCGCGAGCGGGCCGTCAGGGTGATTTCGAAGGTGCTGCACCATGGCAGGCATATCGTCGTCCGCCATGCCTGGATAAACCTGCCTGATGCGGTTTTCCAGGGTGCGCGGACTTTGCGGGTTTTCCCGGGCATAGCCTTGTGTACCGACCAGTCGCAATGTGTCGACGACCTCTGGCTGCTGGGGGATATCGGAAATCGTCAGGCGCAGGTCGTTCCGATCCACTGGATTGTCACGAATGGCTTGCCTGAGTTTTGTGCCTTCGCCGATCTGCAGGTTCAGGGCCTGTCGTTGCGCATCCGGCAATGCCTGCAACACGCAGGTGTAGAAATCGGTGGGCGCGTGCAATTCCAGCCCTTGATCATCAAACGGTTGCCAGTGGCCATCGGTTCTGCGCACCAGCACTTTCCGGACAGCGGCCGATTGCGGACCGGTGCTGTCCAGCAATGCTCCCTCGGGGGATCCGGCCCGGACTTCGAGTCGGACATCCTTCGACCATCCCGACAGCCTTTTGAGACTGTGCAACGCCAGCGTATCGGTATCCGGGTTGTGCACCGAGTCCAGCTCCAGGCCTTCATAGGCACGGGCGATGCGCAGTTCGTGGGTCGCGGCGGTGGCAAGATGTTGTTGGCGCTCCGGCCATTCTCCGGCGTCGATGGCCAGCAGTTCGGTACCCGTGGCCGTGTGCAGCAATTCTTCGGTGAGCCTGGCGGGCAGGTGCGGCTCCTTCACGGCAACCTTTTTCACCAGCGCATCTTCGCGATGTTGAAGCGCCTGATAGCGTGCCTCGAACAATGCCGTACGGCGCGATGTCGCGATCTGCGCGATCCGGCTTCTCAGTTGGCGAGTGCGGGCATCCAGGGCGATCATCTGGCCGAACTCTTCCGCCAGCAGGGCGTTGATGTCCTGTTCGCCGAGCGACTGCAGCAAGGTCTTGAGCAGGTCGCCGTCGACCAGTCGATCCTGGGGAAGGTCAATGATCGGCAGATGTTCATCGGCGGAGGATTGCCAGAGAACTTCTCCTTGCCCATCGATCAGGCGCAGGCGTCGGGTGCCAGGCAGCAGCTTTTGATCATTGAGCAGCTGGAGCTGCAGCAGCGGATCGGCACGAAGGTAGTCCTCGGCCTGGTCGCTGGCCATCCTGCTGATGAAATCCTGCAGATCCTGATCGATCCGAAAGCGCTGGATCGTGTCGGCCAGCAGCGGGGGGACGCGCTCGTGATCGACGTGCATCCTGCGCAAGGCATCTTCGTGGCAACCGCTGACCTTGAGGATCTGTTCGCGACGGGTGGGGGAGAACGGCTCGATGTTCGGACCCAGACGCTGCAATGCAACCGCCTTATCCCATTCCAGCGGTCGATCGAGTTCGGTATGAAAGGCGCCTTCGCCATTATGAAAGACGACCGGGCGGTAAGCATCCGGTCGGGTCGGGTGTTCGATCTGCAACTTGTCGGGATGGGCGTGATCGCTGACCGCGTAATGCTTCTGATCGACCGGCATCAGTTTTTTGCCCTGATGCCAGTGCAACCCTTGCTGGTCGGGTGCGGCACCTTCTGGGGGCACGATCGGGCTTTCGTAGGGTTTGAGGTCCGGTTTCCAGTACAGGGTCTTGCCGTTGCGCAATTTGACGGGCTGGAACCGGTCAGCGAATGAGACGACGCTCGGTGGCAGTACCTTGGGCAGCTCCGTCATGGCGATGCCGCCGCCGATGGCGAAGGCTCCCAGTTGAACCAGCGATTCGAGGGCGCTGAACAATTGTTCGCCGGCCTCGGTGACTGCCCCTTCGGCCCAGTCGACAATGCCTTCGAAGACCTCGTCGAGAAATTGCCAGGCCATGTAAGCCATCATCATTTCGCCCAGGAACGGCACGAAGGGCAGCACGACAAACGAGGCGATCTGCAGGATCGAGGAGGCTATGTCGACGAGGGAATCCCAAAGCGCCCAGCGCGCTTTTCGGTCGGCGTAGGCAGTCGGGACGGCAAGGGTGGCCGCGTCGTTGAGTATTTTATTCAGTTTGCGTTGGTAGAGGTGTTCCCAGAGGTCTCCGGTGATGGGCGAGACAGCCAGTTGCAGCTTGGGCTTTTCGATCGGTGTGTCTCGCCAGGAGGGCAGTTGGCTGCCTGGCTCCGGTTTATGCCATTTCACCTGGCTCAGGCGCCGGTTCAGATCGGCAAGGAAATGCCCTCGTTGTTCATGGGCGACGAACTGGACAAAAAAGCGTTGGTACTCCGGCGAACGCAACTGGCGGGCCAGTTCCTTTTCCATGTCCGCACTCGAGGCGTACTCCTTGATCGGGTGTTCCGGGTCGCCCGGTATGTAGGCCACTACTCCGAGTGCGACCCTCGCCTGTTCCAGATCCGCCGCGAAAACCACGATGCCGGTGAGGGGGGCCGACATCATCGTCAAATCCTGGCAGCGCAAGGTGTGACCGTTGATGCGCATGCCCTGTATGCCGTCGAGCATCCCGTTGATCAGCCGCAACCAGTTCTCGCCGATGTCTCCGTTGATGCGTGCCAGTTGCAGGGCCGCTTTCAGGGCGGTTTTCTGACTCTCCCTCAGCCTGTCGGGCAGGATGGCGGCAACGACCGGGTTGGAGATGCCCAGACAGTCTTCAAGATAGGCCTTATAGCTGGCGCCGATATCCAGCTCCCGGCAGAGGCTGATGAAGGCGGGAATGCTGATCTTCGCGCGGATCTGCGGCAAGGTTTCGAACTGGCCGGTCTGGGACGGGCGAGTGATGAAACCGGAGTCCGTGTCGTAGGCCTCGTCCCGGGTCTCGTCCTTCTGGAAGTTGTGCAGTGCGGCATCGATCAGGGAAACCGTCCAGCTGCGCACACCTGTCCTGATGCCGAAAATGGGCGTGGTGGCAGGCAGATAGAGGCGCAGGAAGGTCTCCTTCACATCCAGCTCCAGGCCGAATCGTGACTTGAGTGCCGCCTTGAGCAGGGGCTCGGCATAAGCGCTGGCGTCCTGCACTTGCTCAAGTCTCTGGTCGATGCCGTTTTGCACCTGCATATGCCCGGCAATCGCGGCGCGCAATTGATCGTGCTGTGCCTGGGGGGCTTTCCTGATGCTGTCGGTGACCGGGCGGCGGTTGTTCTTCAACGCCGCGCGCCGGCTGGAAGAGGCCTGGCTCAGCCATTCGGGGATCGCATCCACCAGAAGTTGATAGTGTGAGGGGGAATTGCCGGGTATGACGCCCGGTTGCGGTTCGGTCGGTGATTGCATGGGATTGCGCCTTGGCGTCTGGAAATGAGCCAAGCAAATCAAAAAGTCCCGAGCGGGGTGCGGTATATAGATATGACCTCGCTGTGGCCTGCAATTGATATCTTCTCGGGCCTGCTGCAATTGTCGTCGACGGTTTAAACTGCGCCTTTGCGACGGTATATGTCGCATTGCCGTAAACCCGGGAAAATCCGGGGTTTGCGCTATAAGAAGTTGTCGCTTGGCGACAAGGCCGGGCACAAAACTGTCCTTACAATCCCCCCATCGCTCGCCAGTTTCAGGCGGGTGGCCCTCATCAGGAGACTCCGATGTCCGTTGAGCACGCTGCGGTACAACGCGCCGATTTCGACCAGGTTATGGTTCCCAACTACGCGCCTGCCGCTTTCATTCCGGTGCGTGGCGCCGGTTCCCGCGTCTGGGATCAGGCCGGCCGCGAGCTGATCGACTTCGCCGGCGGTATCGCCGTCAACGTATTGGGTCACGCGCATCCGGCGCTGGTCGGTGCCTTGACCGAGCAAGCGAACAAGCTGTGGCACGTGTCCAACGTGTTCACCAACGAGCCGGCTCTGCGTCTGGCGCACAAGCTGATCGACGCCACCTTTGCCGAGCGCGTGTTCTTCTGCAACTCCGGCGCCGAAGCCAACGAGGCGGCCTTCAAGCTGGCCCGTCGCGTCGCGTTCGACCGTTTCGGCACCGAAAAATACGAAATCATCGCCGCGCTCAACAGCTTCCACGGCCGCACCCTGTTCACCGTGAACGTCGGTGGCCAGTCGAAGTACTCCGACGGTTTCGGCCCGAAGATCAGTGGCATCACCCACGTGCCGTACAACGATCTGGCGGCGCTGAAAGCCGCTGTTTCGGACAAGACCTGCGCGGTCGTTCTGGAGCCGATCCAGGGTGAAGGCGGCGTGCTGCCGGCCGAGCTGGCTTACCTGCAAGGCGCCCGTGAACTGTGCGACGCGAACAACGCGTTGCTGGTGTTCGACGAAGTGCAGACCGGCATGGGCCGCACCGGCAACCTGTTCGCCTACCAGCATTTCGGTGTGGTTCCGGACATCCTGACCAGCGCCAAGAGCCTGGGCGGCGGTTTCCCGATCGCCGCGATGCTGACCACCGAAGCGCTGGCCAAGCATCTGGTCGTCGGCACTCACGGCACCACTTACGGCGGCAACCCGCTGGCGTGCGCCGTGGCTGAGGCAGTGATTGACGTGATCAACACCCCTGAGGTGCTGAACGGCGTCAACGCCAAGCACGACAAGTTCAAGACCCGCCTGCAGCAGATCGGCGAGAAGTACGGCCTGTTCACCCAGGTGCGCGGTCTCGGTCTGCTGATCGGTTGCGTGCTGAGCGATGCCTGGAAAGGCAAGGCCAAGGACATCTTCAACGCCGCTGAACAAGAAGGCCTGATGATTCTGCAGGCCGGCCCGGACGTGATCCGTTTCGCCCCGAGCCTGGTGGTTGAAGACGCGGACATCGACGCCGGTCTGGATCGCTTCGAACGTGCTGCCGCGAAACTGACGCAAGCCTGATTCATGCAAGACCGCCCGGCGTCTGTCGTGATCGACAGGCGCCGGGACCATTTTCCTGTGCCGGGCCTGCCCGGCATTTTTTTCCCGAGTCGGCGCTTTCGCCGACCTGAAGTAGAGAAAGGAGTGACACCATGCTGGTGATGCGCCCCGCGCAAATGGCTGATCTGGGCGAGGTACAGCGTCTGGCTGCGGACAGCCCGATTGGTGTCACTTCCTTGCCGGATGACGTTGAACGCCTGAGCGACAAGATCGCTGCGAGCGAAGCCTCGTTTGCCGCCGAAGTGAGCTTCAACGGCGAGGAGAGTTATTTCTTCGTCCTCGAAGACACCGCCACCGGCAAATTGGTGGGCTGCTCGGCAATCGTTGCTTCGGCCGGTTATTCCGAGCCGTTCTACAGCTTTCGCAACGAGACCTTCGTGCATGCCTCTCGCGAGCTGAAGATCCACAACAAGATCCACGTCCTCTCGCAATGCCATGACCTGACCGGCAACAGCTTGCTGACCAGTTTCTACGTGCAGCGCGAGCTGGTGGGTTCGCCGTGGTCTGAGCTCAACTCTCGTGGCCGTCTGCTGTTCGTCGCCAGCCACCCTGAGCGGTTCGCCGATTCGGTGGTGACCGAGATCGTCGGTTACAGCGACGAGAACGGCGACTCGCCATTCTGGGACGCCATCGGTCGCAACTTCTTCGACCTGAACTACGCCGAGGCCGAGCGCCTGTGTGGCCTGAAAAGCCGTACGTTCCTCGCCGAGTTGATGCCGCATTACCCGATCTACGTGCCGCTGCTGCCGGACTCCGCTCAGGAAGCGATGGGCCAGGTACACCCGCGTGCGCAGATCACCTTCGACATCCTGATGCGTGAAGGCTTCGAGACCGATCACTACATCGACATCTTCGACGGTGGCCCGACCCTGCATGCGCGTGTTTCGGGGATCCGTTCGATCGCCCAGAGCCGTGTGGTGCCGGTGAAGCTCGGCGAGCCGGTCAAAGGTGCCGGGCGCCAGTATCTGGTGGCCAACGCCCAGTTGCAGGATTACCGCGCGGTATTGCTTGAGCTGGATTACGCGCCCGGCAAACCGGTGACCCTGGATCTGGAAGCGGCCGAAGCCCTGGGCGTCGGTGAAGGTGCCAGCGTGCGCCTGGTGGCGGTTTAACGCCTTAGCGAGTTTCACGGGTGGCCACGGCGGCCCGTTTGAGGAGATAGCATGATTGTTCGTCCCGTACGCAGCAGCGATTTGTCCGCTCTGATCGACCTGGCCCGCAGCACCGGCACCGGCCTGACCACCTTGCCGGCCAACGAAGAGCGCCTGACCCACCGGGTCGGCTGGGCCGAGAAGACCTTTCGCGGTGAAGCCGGCCGTGGCGACGCGGACTACCTGTTCGTGCTCGAAGACGACAACGGTCGCGTGGTGGGGATTTCCGCCATCGCCGGCGCCGTCGGTCTGCGCGAGCCTTGGTACAACTTCCGCGTCGGCCTGACCGTCAGCGCCTCGCAGGAGCTGAACATCTATCGCGAGATCCCGACGCTGTTCCTGGCCAACGACCTGACCGGCAACTCCGAGCTGTGCTCGCTGTTCCTGCACGCCGATTACCGCACCGGCCTCAACGGCCGCATGCTGTCCAAGGCGCGGATGCTGTTCATCGCCGAATTCCCGGAGCTGTTCGGCAACAAGATCATCGCCGAGATGCGCGGCGTGTCGGATGACGCCGGTCGTTCGCCGTTCTGGGAAAGCCTGGGCCGTCACTTCTTCAAGATGGAATTCAGCCAGGCCGATTATTTGACCGGTGTCGGCAACAAGGCATTCATTGCCGAACTGATGCCGAAATTCCCGCTGTACACCTGCTTCCTGTCGCCGGACGCGCGCAACGTCATCGGTCAGGTGCACCCGGACACCGAGCCGGCGCTGGCGATGCTCAAGAGTGAAGGCTTCAGCTATCAGGGTTACGTCGACATCTTCGATGCCGGCCCGGCCATCGAGTGCGAGACCAGCAAGATCCGCGCGGTGCGTGACAGCGAGGCGCTGGTGCTGGCCATCGGCACGCCGGGCGACGACGCCACGCCGTTCATCATCCATAACCGCAAACGCGAAGATTGCCGCATCACGGCTGCGCCGGCCCGTCTGGCCGCCGGCACCCTGGTGGTCGATCCGCTGACCGCCAAACGTCTTCAACTCAACGCTGGCGATCAGGTTCGCGCCGTGGCGTTGTCCGCTGCCCGGGAGTCGAAATAATGAATTCGCTATACATCGCAGGTGAGTGGCTGGCCGGTCAGGGCGAGGCCTTTCAATCGTTGAACCCGGTGACCCAGCAAGTGCTGTGGTCGGGGGAGGGCGCCACCGCCGCTCAGGTCGAGTCGGCCGTGCAGGCTGCGCGTCAGGCATTCCCAAGCTGGGCCCGGCGTACCCTGGAAGATCGCATCAGCGTGCTCGAAGCGTTCGCCGCTGCACTGAAAAATCACGCTGACGAACTGGCCCGCACCATCGGTGAGGAAACCGGCAAGCCGCTGTGGGAAGCCGCGACCGAAGTCACCAGCATGGTCAACAAGATCGCGATCTCGGTGCAGAGCTACCGCGAACGTACCGGCGAGAAGAGCGGCCCGTTGGGCGACGCCACCGCCGTATTGCGCCACAAGCCCCACGGCGTGGTCGCGGTGTTCGGCCCTTACAACTTCCCTGGTCATTTGCCGAACGGCCACATCGTGCCGGCGCTGTTGGCCGGTAACAGCGTGCTGTTCAAACCAAGCGAGCTGACCCCGAAAGTCGCCGAGCTGACGGTCAAGTGCTGGATTGAAGCCGGTCTGCCGGCCGGTGTCCTGAACCTGCTGCAAGGCGCCCGCGAAACCGGTATCGCTCTGGCGGCGAACCCGGGCATCGACGGTCTGTTCTTCACCGGTTCCAGCCGTACCGGCAATCACCTGCACCAGCAGTTCGCAGGTCGTCCGGACAAGATCCTTGCGCTGGAAATGGGCGGCAACAACCCGCTGGTGGTCGATCAGGTCGCCGACCTCGACGCAGCGGTGTACACGATCATTCAGTCGGCGTTCATTTCCGCCGGTCAGCGTTGCACTTGCGCCCGGCGTCTGCTGGTGCCGGAAGGCGCGTGGGGCGACAGCCTGCTCAAGCGTCTGGTGGAAGTCAGCTCGACCATCGAGGTCGGCGCGTTCGACCAGCAGCCGGCGCCGTTCATGGGCTCGGTGGTTTCCCTTGGCGCGGCAAAAGCCTTGATGGATGCCCAGGCGCATCTGCTGGCCAATGGCGCAGTGTCGCTGCTGGCGATGACTCAACCGCAGGCGCAGTCGGCGCTGCTGACTCCGGGCATCGTTGATGTGACGGCGGTTGCCGATCGTTCCGACGAAGAACTGTTCGGTCCGCTGCTGCAAGTGATTCGCTACACCGATTTCGAAGCCGCGATTGCCGAAGCCAACAACACCGCGTTTGGCCTGGCCGCTGGCCTGCTGTCGGATTCCGAAGAGCGCTACCAGCAGTTCTGGCTGGAAAGCCGTGCCGGGATCGTCAACTGGAACAAGCAACTGACGGGTGCCGCGAGCAGCGCACCGTTCGGCGGTGTCGGCGCTTCGGGCAACCATCGCGCCAGCGCCTACTACGCGGCGGATTACTGCGCATACCCGGTGGCCTCGCTGGAAACCCCGAGCCTGGTGTTGCCGGCGGCCCTGACGCCTGGCGTGAAGATGGTGTGAGGCGCGTCGCGCCTCGATTGCACTCGATTGTTATTTGATGCCTATAAAAACAGATTCTCGTGGAGCCTCGCTGATGAAATCCTATGAAGTCAATTTTGACGGTCTAGTGGGGCCGACCCATAACTACGGTGGTCTGTCCTACGGCAACGTTGCGTCCCAGAGCAACAGCCAGCAATCCTCGAACCCGAAGGAAGCGGCGCTGCAAGGCCTGGCGAAAATGAAAGCGCTGATGGAAATGGGCTTTCAGCAGGGCGTTCTCGCACCGCAGGAGCGTCCGGACGTGGCTGCCTTGCGCCGTCTGGGTTTCAGCGGCACCGACGCTCAGGTGATCGAGCGCGCCGCCAAAGAAGCGATGCCGCTGCTGGTCGCCAGTTGCTCGGCGTCGAGCATGTGGGTGGCCAACGCCGCCACGGTCAGCCCGAGTGCCGACACCGCTGACGGTCGCGTGCACTTCACCGCCGCCAACCTGAACTGCAAATACCACCGCAGCATCGAGCACCCGACCACCAGTCGCGTGCTGGGCGCGATGTTCGCCAACCAGCAACACTTCGCTCACCACGCCGCGTTGCCGGCGGTGGCGCAATTCGGTGACGAAGGCGCAGCGAACCACACGCGTTTCTGCCGTGAGTACGGCGAGGCTGGCGTCGAGTTCTTCGTGTTCGGTCGCAGTGCGTTCGACACCCGCTATCCGGCACCGCAAAAGTATCCGGCGCGCCAGACCCTCGAAGCCTCGCAAGCAGTCGCTCGTTTGCACGGCCTGAGTGACGATGGCGTGGTCTATGCGCAGCAGAACCCGGCGGTTATCGATCAGGGCGTGTTCCACAACGACGTGATCGCGGTGGGCAACGGCGAGGTGCTGTTCTACCACGAGGACGCGTTCCTCGACACCGATCAGATGCTGGCCGAACTGCAAGCCAAACTGGCCAAGGTCGGCGGCAAGTTCCAGTCGGTCTGCGTGCCGCGTTCGGCGGTCACCGTGGATGACGCGGTGCGTTCCTACCTGTTCAACAGTCAGTTGCTGTCGCGTCCTGACGGTTCGATGCTGCTGATCGTGCCGGAAGAGTGCCGTGGCAACGAGCGCGTATGGAATTACCTGCAAGGCCTGACCAGCTCCGGCGGCCTGATCCGTGAAGTGAAAGTCTTCGACCTCAAGCAAAGCATGCAGAACGGCGGTGGCCCGGCGTGCCTGCGACTGCGCGTCGCGCTCAACGAAACCGAGCTGGCGGCCGTCAACCCAGGGGTTATCATGACCGCCCCGTTGTACGGTTCGTTGACCGCATGGGTTGAAAAGCACTACCGCGATCGCCTGACCGAAACTGATCTGGCGGATCCGCAATTGCTGCTTGAATGCCGGACGGCACTGGATGAACTGACGCAAATCCTTAAACTGGGCGCGGTTTATCCATTCCAGATCAATTGATGACCGATACGCCGCCTCGTCGCGGCGAACGGTTCCATCTCCCCAAGAGAGCGTAAAACATGAGCGATTCCCTGCAGCTGATCCTTGAAGACACTGACGGCACGCAACTGCAAACTTCCTGCACCCGCGTCGCGGTCATGTGGCAAGGCAAAGAGCTGTGGATCCAGCAGGACGGCCGCGGCCAACTGTTGATCGGCGTGGACGTCGAAGAGGGCGACGAAGAGTACGCCAACCTGCTGTTGCGCCCATTGGCGACTAATCTGGTAAGTCTGCAACTGGAGATGGAACCGGCTGACCTCGGTGACGATGACGGCCACGTGCACGGCCCGGATTGCAATCACGACCACTAAGGAAACGCTCTATGCTCGCCCTCGGCAAACTGCTTGAACTGACCCTCGCCGGCCGCGAACCGGCGGAGAAGACTCAACTGACTGTCGAAGGCGTGCGCATGCGCTGGTTGAGCGAGGGGGCGCTGGAAGTCCGGCCACCCGAAGCGCGCGACAATGGCCTGGACCTGCTGCTGTCGGCAGGCATCCACGGCAATGAAACGGCACCGATCGAACTGCTCGACCGGCTGCTGCATGACATCGCTCGCGGCGATCTGAAGCCGCGCGCACGCATTCTGTTCCTGTTCGGCAACCCGGAAGCGATTCGCAAGGGCGAGCGTTTCGTCGAGCAGGACGTCAATCGGCTGTTCAATGGCCGTCACGAACAAAGCAGCGGTTCCGAAGCCCTGCGTGCCTGCGAGCTGGAACGGCTGGCGGCAAGTTTCTTCAGCCTTCCTGATCGTCAGCGCCTGCACTACGACCTGCACACGGCGATTCGAGGTTCGAAGATCGAGCAGTTCGCTTTGTATCCGTGGAAGGAAGGTCGCCAGCATTCCCGCCTCGAACTGGCACGCCTGCGCGCCGCCGGCATGGAAGCGGTGCTGCTGCAGAACAAACCGTCGATCGTGTTCAGCTCTTACACCTACGACAAGCTGGGGGCCGAGTCCTTCACCCTGGAACTGGGCAAGGCGCGGCCATTCGGGCAGAACGCCGGGGTCAATGTGTCGCTGCTGGAAACCCGCCTGAAGCAGATCATCGAAGGCACCGAACCGGAGATGGCCGAGCAGGGCCTGGACGGTCTGCAACTGTTCAGCGTGGCCCGGGAAATCATCAAGCACAGCGATGCGTTCCGGCTGAACCTGCCGGCGGACATCGAAAACTTTTCGGAACTGGATGTGGGTTATGTGCTGGCCGAAGACCTGGCCAATACCCGCTGGATCATTGAGGAGCAGGGCGCGCGGATCATCTTCCCCAATCCCAAGGTCAAGAACGGCCTGCGGGCAGGCATTCTGATCGTGCCGACCACTGACGAAAATCTTGCCTGATGATCGTTCCCACGCTCCGCGTGGGAATGCAGCCCGGGACGCTCCGCGTCCCAAAGCGGACGCAGAGCGTCCATTGAGGCGTTCCCACGCAGACGGTTCGACGCCTCGACGTGGGAACGATCATTGTGGGGTCAGACCGCTACAGCACGCGGCTCGGTACGACGCAACGCACGCACCTTCTGCAGCGTATCGGCGCAGGTCTTCGCCGCTTCCTGACCCTTGTGCACGAAATGCTCGAAGAAGAACTTCTGGTGCTCTTCGCCGGCATGGAAGTGGTGCGGGGTCAGCGACACCGAGAACACCGGCACTTCGGTTTCCAGCTGCACCTGCATCAGGCCGCTGACCACCGACTGGGCGACGAACTCGTGACGGTAGATCCCGCCGTCCACCACCAGGGCCGCCGCGACGATACCGGCATAACGACCGGTCTTGGCCAGCAGCTTGGCGTGCAGGGGCATTTCAAAGGCGCCGCCGACTTCAAAGAAATCGATGTCCGATTCCTGATAGCCCTGAGCGATCATTTCGGCGAGGAAGCCTTTACGGCTCTGGTCGACAATTTCCTTGTGCCAGCAGGCCTGGATGAACGCGACGCGCTCGCCGTGAGGGTGTTTGCTTTTGCTGTCGATAGCGGTGGGTTGCATGTTCTGACTCCTGTTTGTGTGAAAAACAGGGCGTTATGAATCGAAAGGGATTCAAGGGTACGCACGCTCGCGCATACACGGCGGACGGCCCTTTGGCGTCAATCCCGTTCTCTCTTCATCCGGACTGTGACCGTCGGCCCCGGAATCACACCGGGTCTGCTGACCTTGCCGCCGCTCACGGCTTTTGCCGTGCCCGTCACCAAGCGCTCGCGGGCTATGCGCATTGCGCGCAATTACCGCCGGTGGGGAATTGCACCCCGCCCTGAGAACGTTTCGCCGCCCTTTATCGGGCGGCGCAGCGTTTTTAACACAGATTGCCAGGCCGTGCATTGCGCCTTTGTGATGATTGCCATCTGATTATTCGAAGCGTGAAAACGACTTTTCCTTGCGCAAGGGTTGATTAATCCGCGCCATGCCCGCAGTAATTCGTCTTCGAAAAGGGATTTTCCCTGCTGACTTGAGGCCAGGTTCATGAGCGTTATCGATCTTCGCAGCGACACCGTCACTCAACCGACCCCCGCCATGCTCGACGCGATGACCCGCGCCGACACCGGCGATGACGTGTATGGCGAAGATCCGACGGTCAATCGTCTGGAAGCGGAACTGGCAAAACGACTGGGTTTCGCCGCCGCGCTGTTCGTCCCGACCGGCACCATGAGCAATCTGCTGGGCTTGATGGCGCACTGCGAGCGCGGTGACGAATACATCGTCGGTCAACAGGCGCACACCTATAAGTACGAAGGCGGCGGCGCAGCGGTGCTCGGTTCGATCCAGCCGCAGCCGCTGGAAGTGCAGGCCGATGGCTCGCTGGACCTGGATCAGGCGGCAGCGGCGATCAAGCCTGATGACTTCCACTTCGCCCGCACCCGCCTGCTGGCGCTGGAAAACACCATGCAGGGCAAAGTGCTGCCGCTGGAATATCTGGCCAGGGCCCGTCAGTTCACTCAGGACAATGGCCTGCAACTGCATCTGGACGGCGCGCGGCTGTATAACGCGGCGGTCAAGCTCGGAGTCGATGCCCGGGAAATCACCCAGTATTTCGATTCGGTCTCGGTGTGCCTGTCCAAAGGCCTCGGCGCGCCGGTCGGTTCAGTGCTGTGCGGTTCGTCGGCGTTGATTGCAAAGGCCCGGCGCCTGCGCAAAATGGTCGGTGGCGGCATGCGTCAGGCCGGACTGCTGGCGGCGGCGGGGCTGTATGCGCTGGATCACAATGTGGAGCGTCTGGCCGACGACCATGCCAACGCGCAGTTGCTGGCCGAAGGCCTGCGCGAGGCCGGTTTCAGTGTCGAGCCGGTGCAGACCAACATGGTTTACGTGCAGATGGGCGACCGCGCCGAGGCGATCAAGGCCTTTGCCGCCGAGCGCGGGATCAAATTGAGCGCTGCCGCCCGTCTGCGGATGGTCACGCACATGGACGTCAATCGCTCGCAAATCGAGCAAGTGATCGCGACATTCGTCGAGTTTTCGCGCAAGTGACAGCGTTAGCGGCCCAATTGACCGTTTCTATCGTATAAACACGCTGTACCCCGCGCGCAGGGCCGATATAATGCGGCCCTTTGCCGTCGTTTCGTCTGTTGACGTTTCGTACAGGCCTTTGGCCGCAGCCTCCGTGGAAGAACCTAATGAAAAGCGCAGAAATCCGTGAAGCCTTCCTTCGCTTCTTCGAAGAGCAAGGCCACACCCGTGTAGCCTCCAGCTCTTTGATTCCGGGCAACGACCCCACCCTGCTGTTCACCAACGCGGGGATGAACCAGTTCAAGGACTGCTTCCTGGGCCAGGAAAAGCGCGCGTACACCCGCGCCGTCTCCAGCCAGAAATGCGTGCGCGCCGGCGGCAAGCACAATGACCTGGAAAACGTCGGTTACACCGCCCGTCACCACACCTTCTTCGAAATGCTGGGTAACTTCAGCTTCGGCGACTACTTCAAGCGTGATGCCATCACCTACGCCTGGAACTTCCTGACCTCCGAGAAGTGGCTGAACCTGCCGAAGGAAAAACTGTGGGTCACCGTCTACGCCAGCGATGACGAGGCCTACGACATCTGGACCAAGGAAGTCGGTGTGCCGGCCGAGCGCATGGTGCGCATCGGCGACAACAAGGGCGCGCCTTACGCCTCCGACAACTTCTGGACCATGGGCGATACCGGCCCGTGCGGTCCTTGCACCGAGATTTTCTACGATCACGGCGCCGACATCTGGGGTGGCCCGCCGGGCTCGCCGGAAGAAGACGGCGACCGTTACATCGAAATCTGGAACAACGTGTTCATGCAGTTCAACCGCACCGCCGACGGCGTGTTGCACCCGCTGCCAGCCCCGTCGGTGGACACCGGCATGGGTCTTGAGCGGATCAGTGCCGTGTTGCAGCACGTTCACTCGAACTATGAAATCGACCTGTTCCAGAGCCTGCTGGCCGCATCGGCCAAGGCCATCGGCTGCAGCAACGACAACCAGGCGTCCCTGAAAGTCGTGGCGGACCACATCCGTTCCTGCGGCTTCCTGATTGCCGACGGCGTACTGCCGTCCAACGAAGGTCGCGGTTATGTGCTGCGCCGGATCATCCGTCGCGCCTGCCGTCACGGTAACAAGCTGGGCGCCAAGGGCAGCTTCTTCTACCAGATCGTTGCCGCTCTCGTGGCCGAGATGGGCGAAGCGTTCCCGGAACTGAAATCCCAGCAGGCGCACATCGAACGCGTACTGAAAGCCGAAGAAGAGCAATTCGCCAAGACCCTGGAGCAGGGCCTGAAAATCCTCGAGCAGGATCTGGCCGAGCTCAAAGGCGACGTGGTGCCGGGCGACGTGGTGTTCAAACTCTACGACACCTACGGTTTCCCGATGGACCTGACCGCAGACATCGCCCGCGAGCGCAGCCTGACCATCGACGAAGCCGGCTTCGAGCGTGAAATGGAAGCCCAGCGCGTCCGTGCACGTTCCGCCAGCTCGTTCGGTCTGGACTACAACAGCCTGGTCAAGGTTGACGTCGACACCGAGTTCACCGGTTATCACGCCACCAGCGGTTCGGCGAAAGTCGTTGCTCTCTATAAAGATGGCCAGTCCGTGGACGTCTTGAGTGAAGGGCAGGAAGGCGTTGTGGTGCTGAACCAAACGCCGTTCTACGCCGAATCCGGCGGCCAGGTCGGCGATTGCGGTTACCTGCAGGCCGGCAACAGCCGTTTCGACGTGCGCGACACCACCAAGACCGGCGGCGCGTTCCTGCACCACGGTGTACTGGCGTCGGGCAGCCTGATCGTTGGCGCACCGGTGGAAACCCACGTCGAGGCCGACGTGCGTCACGCCACTTCGCTGAACCACTCGGCCACTCACTTGCTGCACGCTGCGCTGCGCAAAGTGCTGGGCGACCACGTTCAACAGAAGGGCTCGCTGGTCGACAGTCAGCGCCTGCGTTTCGACTTCAGTCACTTCGAAGCGATCAAGCCTGAGCAGATCAAGGCGCTGGAAGACATCGTCAACGCCGAGATCCGCAAGAACTCCGCCGTTGAAACCGAAGAAACCGACATCGAAACCGCCAAGCAGAAAGGCGCGATGGCGCTGTTCGGCGAGAAGTATGGTGACAACGTGCGCGTGCTGAGCATGGGCGGTGATTTCTCCGTTGAACTGTGCGGCGGTATCCACGCCAACCGTACCGGCGACATCGGCCTGCTGAAAATCATCAGCGAAGGCGGTGTGGCATCGGGCGTGCGTCGTATCGAAGCGGTCACTGGCGCTGCGGCGCTGGCTTACTTGAACGCTGCTGAAGAACAACTCAAGGAAGCGGCCAGCCTGGTCAAGGGCAGCCGCGACAACCTGATCGACAAGCTGTCGGCGGTGCTGGAGCGCAACCGTGCGCTTGAAAAGCAGCTCGAGCAGTTGCAGGCCAAGGCCGCTGCCGCTGCCGGCGACGATCTGTCGGCTTCGGCTGTGGACGTCAAGGGCGTGAAAGTGCTGGCCGTGCGTCTGGATGGTCAGGACGGCAAGGCGCTGCTGGCGCTGGTCGATCAGCTGAAAAACAAACTCGGCCGCGCAGTGATCCTGCTCGGCAGTGTCCATGAGGAAAAGGTCGTACTGGTTGCAGGTGTAACCAAGGACCTGACTGGCCAACTCAAAGCCGGTGATTTGATGAAACAGGCTGCTGCGGCAGTGGGCGGGAAGGGCGGTGGTCGTCCGGACATGGCGCAGGGCGGCGGTGTCGACGCCGGCGCACTGGATGGCGCACTGGCGCTGACCGTTCCATTCGTCGAGCAGGGTTTATAAGACGGCCCGTCGGGCCCGCAGTCTAGTGGCGGGCCCGGCGGCTGTTCGAGTGATTATTGGGCGCCCTTCATGGGCAGAGGCGGCTTTGAAATGGCTTTGATCGTACAGAAATTTGGAGGCACCTCGGTCGGCACTGTCGAGAGAATCGAGCAGGTCGCCGACAAGGTTAAGAAATTCCGCGATGCCGGCGATGACCTGGTGGTTGTGCTGTCTGCAATGAGCGGCGAGACCAACCGTCTGATCGATCTGGCCAAGCAAATCAGTGGCGAAGATCAACCGGTTCCACGCGAACTGGACGTGATCGTTTCCACCGGTGAGCAGGTGACGATCGCCCTGTTGGCCATGGCGCTGATCAAGCGCGGTGTGCCGGCGGTGTCGTACACCGGCAACCAGGTGCGGATCCTGACGGACAGCGCGCACAATAAAGCGCGTATCTTGCAGATCGATGACCAGAAGATTCGCGGTGACCTGAAAGCAGGTCGCGTGGTGGTGGTCGCCGGTTTCCAGGGCGTCGACGAGCACGGCAACATCACGACCCTGGGTCGTGGCGGTTCCGACACCACCGGCGTGGCGCTGGCCGCTGCGCTGAAGGCTGATGAGTGCCAGATCTACACCGACGTCGATGGTGTCTATACCACTGACCCGCGCGTGGTATCGGTTGCTCAGCGTCTGGACAAGATCACCTTCGAAGAGATGCTGGAAATGGCCAGCCTCGGTTCCAAGGTGCTGCAGATCCGCGCGGTGGAGTTCGCCGGCAAGTACAACGTTCCGCTGCGCGTACTGCACAGCTTCAAGGAGGGTCCGGGCACCCTCATTACTATTGATGAAGAGGAAACCATGGAACAGCCGATCATTTCCGGCATCGCTTTCAACCGCGATGAAGCCAAGCTGACCATCCGTGGCGTGCCAGACACCCCGGGCGTGGCGTTCAAGATTCTCGGCCCGATCAGTGCCGCGAACATCGAAGTCGACATGATCGTGCAGAACGTCGCGCACGATAACACCACCGACTTCACCTTCACCGTGCACCGCAACGACTACCAGTCCGCGCAAACCGTGCTGGAAAACACCGCTCGCGAGATCGGTGCCCGTGAAGTGGTGGGTGACACCAAGATTGCCAAAGTCTCGATCGTCGGCGTCGGCATGCGTTCCCACGCAGGCGTGGCCAGCCGCATGTTTGAATCCCTGGCAAAGGAAAGCATCAACATCCAGATGATCTCGACCTCGGAAATCAAGGTTTCCGTGGTGATCGAAGAGAAGTACCTGGAACTGGCCGTGCGCGCCCTGCACACGGCTTTCGAGCTCGACGCTCCGGCCCGTCAGGGCGAGTGATGCGTTGTCTGAAGGGCGCGGTCTGACCGCGCCCTTTATTTTTTGAATGGCGCGAGCCCCCGAACTGTTCTTTTGCTCGCGCTGGTCAATACTCAGGCATGTAGGGCTACGATCGCTCCGGTTGTAGGTCGGGTGCCTTTTTTTTGCAGACTGTTGTCCCTGAAATGATTCGCGTGAGGAGAAAGGTATGCTGATTCTGACTCGTCGGTGCGCAGAAAGCCTGATTATCGGTGATGGCGAAATCACCGTGACCGTGCTCGGCGTCAAAGGAAATCAAGTGCGTATCGGCGTCAATGCCCCGAAAGAGGTGGCCGTGCACCGTGAAGAAATCTATCTGCGTATAAAGAAAGAGAAGGACGAAGAACCAAGCCATTAATTTTTATCGATTTTTATGTTTGCAAACGGGGAAGAAGGTGGTTAATATACGCCCCGTGTTGCGGAGAGCTGGCCGAGTGGCCGAAGGCGCTCCCCTGCTAAGGGAGTACACCTCAAAAGGGTGTCGGGGGTTCGAATCCCCCGTTCTCCGCCATTATTTGCTTAGTACGTTGTAATCTGGCTTTTTCTGTAAGTTGTTGAAATTTATAGAAAAAGTGGTTGGAATAGAGATTAGACGGGCTATAATGCGGCGCAACAAATGCACTCGTAGCTCAGCTGGATAGAGTACTCGGCTACGAACCGAGCGGTCACAGGTTCGAATCCTGTCGAGTGCACCATTTAAGAGTCAATTACAGCGATGTAAATGACTCGGCTTCAACCAGTTGTGATCTGGTCTAAAAACACAAAATGCACTCGTAGCTCAGCTGGATAGAGTACTCGGCTACGAACCGAGCGGTCACAGGTTCGAATCCTGTCGAGTGCACCATTTAAGAGTTAATTGCAGCAATGCAGATAACTTGGTTACAGCCAGTTGTGGTCTGGTCTAAAAACACAAATTGCACTCGTAGCTCAGCTGGATAGAGTACTCGGCTACGAACCGAGCGGTCACAGGTTCGAATCCTGTCGAGTGCACCATATACCGAAAAGCCCGCGTTTAACGCGGGCTTTTTGCTGTCCTGGATTTGGCTTTTCCTGTCACGCATCCTTTTTCATCAAAATCGATTTGAGCACTGCGCCCTCGCTTGAGGTCGTAACGATAACTCGTTGCCGAATTGCGGATGCTCACCTTGTCGGGTTTGCCCAAAGCGCTTTCAACATCCTGTTGGCTCATGCCGGCGATGATTCGTTGATTGATGATTGCTTCACGCTTTTGTCGCGCGTCGATCAGATCTCCGCATTTGTCCTGGGTGCGCCCGACGACGGCCATTTCTCGCTTTCTGATATTCATACCGGATATTTCTTCATGCCGGGCTTCGGGTATCAGGGTGACTGTCGAGCCAGGGGAGTAGGGGTGAACTTCCTGCAATGAAAGGTGCTCATCGTTCGCGCAGCTCAATGTGGTGAACGTGACGCTGCCATCGGAAGCTTCGCAGCGATGAAGTGTCGTTGCGCTCCCGATGGTGGGCAGGCAGAGCAGGGCGGTCAGCATGAATCGGGATGTTTTCGATGGCATTCGGCGTCCTCCATGACGATCCTTCTCAAGCGTAGCTGGCAGTTTTTTCAGCGCCGGTGTGTTTTCTTTTCAGAATGAGTCGTCGCAGTGTGAAGGATCAGGACAGTGCTTAGCTTTGTCTCGCAAGCGCTTGTTTCAGCCACGATTTTTTAACGTTTAAAACCGTCAGGCGGTGTATCATTGCGCCCGTCAGCCCCGCCGGGGCTTATGGAAAACCTCCATGGACTTACCCAGTAGTTATTCAGTAACCCGTTTTACCAATCATGAATTGACTGATTGATCCTTCCGGCGTGCCCCGCTGCTGGGAGTGGAGTTCGCCTATGTCCGAAATCGAAGTAAAGAAAACACAGGAAAGCCTGCAGGATCGCCTGGCTCAGGTCGTCGAGCTGCTGCAGCGCCAGCGGGTCGTCGAAGACCTGACTCATCGCCAGGAAGGCCCGCATCATGATCGGGTCGAGAACCTGGTCCACCGGCAAAACCTCGTCGAGCTGCAACGCAAGCTCGATGATCTGCACTCCGCCGACGTCGCCTACATTCTTGAAGCCCTGCCGCTGGACGATCGTCTGACGCTCTGGCAACTGGTCAAGGCCGATCGCGACGGCGACATTCTTCTCGAAGTATCCGATTCCGTCCGTGAAACGCTGATCGCCGACATGGACGATCACGAGCTCCTGGCTGCCGCCAAGGACATGGATGCCGACGAACTTGCTGACCTGGCCTCCGAGCTGCCGCGAGACGTCGTCCATGAGCTGATGGAGACTCTGGACCAGCAGCAGCGCGAACGTGTGCGTTCGGCTCTCTCCTATGACGAGGAGCAGGTCGGTGCGCTGATGGACTTCGAGATGGTGACCATCCGTGAGGATGTCAGTCTTGAAGTGGTTCTGCGTTACCTGCGTCGTCTGAAAGAGCTGCCGGGCCATACCGACAAACTGTTCGTGGTCGATTACGACGGTGTGCTCAAGGGCGTGCTGCCGATCAAGCGTTTGCTGGTCAATGATCCGGAGAAACAGGTTTCCGAAGTCATGGCGAGTGACCCGGTGAGTTTCCACCCGGACGAAGACGCCTACGACGCCGCTCAGGCGTTCGAACGTTACGACTTGATCTCGGCCCCGGTGGTCGACAAGAACGGCAAGCTGATCGGCCGTCTGACCATCGACGAAATGGTCGACCTGATTCGTGAAGAGAGCGAAAGCGAAGTCCTCAATATGGCGGGTCTGCGTGAAGAGGAAGACATCTTCGCCTCCGTCTGGAAGTCCCTGCGCAACCGTTGGGCGTGGCTGGCGATCAACCTGATCACGGCGTTCGTCGCATCGCGGGTGATCGGCCTGTTCGAAGGTTCGATCGAGAAGCTGGTGGCCTTGGCAGCGCTGATGCCGATCGTGGCGGGCATCGGCGGTAACTCCGGCAACCAGACGATTACCATGATCGTTCGCGCCATGGCCCTCGATCAGGTCAGCACTGGCAATACCTCGCGCCTGATGCGCAAAGAGCTGGCCGTTGCGTTGATCAACGGTTTGGTCTGGGGCGGGGTGATCGGTGTGGTCGCTTACTTGCTCTATGGCAGCTGGTCGCTGGGTGTGGTCATGACGGCCGCCATGACATTGAACCTGCTGCTGGCAGCGTTGATGGGGGTGTTGATCCCGATGACCCTGGCCAAGATGGGGCGCGATCCGGCGATGGGCGCCAGCGTGATGATCACGGCCATGACCGACAGTGGTGGCTTCTTCATCTTCCTGGGGTTGGCGACGATCTTCCTGCTCTGACCGACAGTATTGAAACAGCCCGCCGATTGGCGGGCTTTTTTTCGTCCATGAAAAGCCGAATTGCGGGCAAAAAAAAGCCAGCATTCATGCTGGCTTGAGGTGTTCGGTGTGGCTCAGGATGCGTCTGCGGCCATTTCGGCGTCGTGGGCGATCAGAGAAACCAGTGCGTTCTGCTGGCGATGGGAGAGTTGGCGGAAGCGTTGCAGCAACTCGCGTTCGTGCAGCGACAGCTCCGGGCTGTCCAGGCGCATGCTCAGCTCTTCGCCCAGTGCACCTTCCTGAATAAGACTCTGCTCAAGGCGCGCAATGATCTCGGAGTTCATGCTGCGATGATGATTGCGAGCCACCTCGGCAATGCGTTCACGCATTCCGTCTGGCAGACGTACGACGAACTTGTCAGCCGTACGGCTGGAATAAATTGCCTGTTTCAATGGGCGCATATATTTAACCGGTTAGTTCAGGGGAGCGGTTCTCGGGATTGGCCGCAGGATGTGTTCTAGGACAAGCATCCGCGCCAAATGGTTCAACCTGAATTGTTAAGAGGCGCGCATCATGCCTCAAAATTGCCAGATCATTGGCGTCAATTCTGTGACAAATATTGATCCGGGTAAAGGCGTAATGCCAGCACCAATTATCAGAAATGCGGACTGGTTTGAAAAGAAAGCATCTGCCCGTATTGCTGACCGCGTCCTGAAACACGTCGTCTGATGCCCGAAGACGTCAGAACGTGCATGCTATGCAGGTTGAATCGTTGTTCCTTACCTTGTACAGGATAGTGGCAAATGGCCGATTTACTAGGGGCAAATGTCCGCCGGAGGGCGTTTTCAGGATGGATGGCAGGCTGATTTACCTCATGGGACCTTCCGGCTCCGGCAAGGACAGTCTGATCGAGGCAGCGCGTGAGCCTTTAAGGGCGTTGAACTGCGAAATCATCAGGCGAGTGATCACCCGTTCGGCCGAATCCGTGGGTGAGGATGCAATCGGTGTGGCGCCGCAGGAGTTCGAGCGACGTCAGCGTGCCGGCGAGTTTTCACTGGCGTGGCAGGCTAACGGTCTCGCCTACGGCATTCCGGTGGAAATGGATCAATGGCTGAAAACCGGCAAACACGTCCTGGTAAACGGCTCTCGGGCAAACCTTCGACAAGCGCTGGAAAGTTACCCGACTTTGGTGCCGGTGTTGCTGACAGTTCGGGAGGATGTTCTGCGTGAGCGCCTGCTCCGGCGTGGCCGGGAGACGCTTGACCAGATCGATGCGAGGCTGGCGCGCAATACGCTGTTCAAGGACAGGCGTTCAACTGATAGTCCTGTGCACCTGATCGACAACTCGGGCGCTCTGGCCGATGCAGTCAATCATCTGCTGGAGCTGGTCAGGTTCAGCGCAATACCGGGTCAAACTTGATCTTGCGCCCGGCCACCAGTGCCAATACGAACAGCGCCGAAAAGACGCCGCAACCGATCAGGGGCAGGGATATTTCGGTTTCCTCGAACAGCGAAAAATGCCCGAGGCCACTCAATAAGGCGAGGATCAGAAATCCTGCAGCTGACTTGGACATGCTGTACTCCTGAAGATATTTCAAAAAACCAGACGTTCAGTCGAATGCGTCGGCAACGCCTGTTCAGACTCGCTGACTGCTTGCGGGGCAAAGCTCTTATCGCTCAACACCGCCCATTGCGGCGCCTTCTGCACTTGCAGGTAGTGCGGCATGCGTCCGGCCACTTTTTCGTTATCCGCGGGGGCGAAGTGAAAGCCGACCAGAACGGCCAATGCGATTGCATTTGCGAACACGAGGGCGCTGTTCATGAGACGAGTCTCCGATTGTTCTTGTATAAGAACCGGTAAAGCAGCCGTCGTGCCAATAGTCTAACCGCTGTTAAGTCCTTTAAAAACAAGCATTTAGCAGGGTTTTTCGGATGTGCCGCATTGCATTTTGCAATGGTGGCTTTTTGCGGCGATGCAAATTGCACGGTAAAACGTCCGGCACCCTTGCAAGGCGCCTGCCTACACTTAAAAAGCCCTGCGGACGACATGACAAAACAGGGCCCGGCCGTTAACATGCACGCCGTCTGTCGCACCGACAGATTTGCGTCCCAGTAGCTCAATTGGATAGAGCATCCCCCTCCTAAGGGGAAGGTTGGCAGTTCGAACCTGCCCTGGGACACCATCTATTGAAAAAGCCCCGCGCAGAGTGATCTGGCGGGGCTTTTTTTGTCGCGAGTTTACAATCGGAAGCGACTGACCAGGGTGTTGAACGACGCCGCCAGGTTGGACAGTTCCTGGGTCGAGGCGCTGGTCTGATGCGCGCCTGCCGCCGTCTGGGTGGAGAGATCCTGGATGTTGACCAGATTTCGGTCCACTTCCCGAGCTACGTGTGCCTGTTCTTCCGAGGCTGTCGCGATGACGAGGTTGCGGTCATTGATCTGCGAGATGCCGTCGGCAATCAGCTCCAGGGCCTGGCCGGTCGCTTGCGCCAGTGACTGGGTTTCGCTGACCAGCGCCTGGCTTTTGCCCATGGCGCCGACGGCTTCGTCTGCACTGTTGCGAACGTCGTTGATCATGCCTTCGATTTCCCCTGTCGAAGCCTGGGTTCTTGCCGCCAGGGCTCGTACCTCGTCGGCGACCACGGCAAAACCTCGACCTTGCTCACCCGCGCGCGCAGCCTCGATGGCGGCGTTAAGCGCCAGCAGATTGGTTTGCTCGGCAATCCCCCGGATCACATCGAGAACTTTGCCGATGTCTCGAACTTTCTCCGCCAGATCCTTGACCATGGTGGTGGAGGTGGCGATTTCCGTGGTTGCATGGTTGATCGCGGCAACGGCGTTTCGCGCTTGATCGCGTCCGTTACTGGCTTCCCGGCTGGTGGTCTGGGAGGCCTCGGAGGTGGATACCGCATTGCGCGCAACTTCCTCCACGGCGGAGGTCATTTCCGTGACAGCCGTCGCTGCCTGCTGGATCTCGTCGTTCTGACGAATCAGTCCGCGGCTTCCATTGTCAGTGACGGCGGTGAGTTCTTCGGCAGCGGAAGCCAGTTGATCCGCCGCGCTGGCAATCTGCTGAATGGTGCTTTTCAGACTGCCCTGCATCTCGGCCAGGGCCGTGAGCAACTGGCCGGCCTCGTCGCGGCCGGTGCTGACGATGTTTTGAGTCAAGTCGCCCCCAGCGATGCTTCGGGCGCTTTCAACGGCTTTGGAGATGGGGCGGCTGATCAGTCGGCTGATGAACAGGCCGAGCAAAATCGCGGCAACAAAGGCCAGCACGATGCCGATGTACAGCGAGGTCTTGGCGGAGGACTCCGTCAGAACCGATCGTTTTGCGGCTTCGCTGACCTGCATGTCGTTGGAGTTGGTCATGATGGTCAATTCATCCATGACGACGCGATAGTTTTTCTGCAGGTCGCCGAGCAGCAGTTCGCGACCATTTTCCAGGTCGCCGGACTTCATCAGGGTCAGATACCTTTGCACGATCGCCTGGTAAACGGGCCAGGCTTTCTCCATCCGGTCGCCCGCCGCACGTTCGTCGTCGGCAAGCTCGGTTTTCCGGTATTCGGCAAAGGCTTTTTCGCTCGCCAACTGGTTGGCGCTCATCGAGGCGAGAAATTCGTCTTTGGTGCTCTGGGGCAGGTTGGCGGCAGTGGCGACGTAAAGCCGATACATGTCACGGGTCTGTCCGACAGCCTTGATTTTGGTCTGCGCAATGTTGGCGACGGCGACGAGGTTGTTACCGAACACCGATCTGAGGCTTGTCGAGAGTTCGGTCACTCCCCGGCTTCCCAGCAGGCCCACCCCCAGGGTGATGAAGGCGCACGCCGCGAAGGCCGTGATCAATTTCGTGGAAAGTCTTGCGTCATTCAACCAACTCATAAGGGGCATCCTGCTGACATGTGGGGGCGGGTCAATATCGAGCGCAGCTCGTAAGCAAATGGCTTGTCGTCGTACATCTTTCGGCTGCGGAGTCCACAACTGTAGGGTTACCAGTTGTTTCTTATCTAAATATATTCCGCATTAAACCCCCTTGTAACCAGCGTTCTAGAGCATTCAGCACATACATACAAAAGATGGCACTTGGCCTTTTCTATTTGTTGCCAAGTGTTACATTATGTGGAATATTCCAATAAATACGTACGACATCGTACCTCTTCGTCCTTGTCGCTCAAGATGACGAGGACGCTGTGTTCGTGATTTCCAGAACCGTGAAAAAAAAGAACGAAGCAGCCTAGGGTAGGACTCATGTCGCGTCGCATTGATAAAGGGAAACGCAGGGGGTACGCCTCTGCCGGATTGGTTACGCTGCTGATCGCCATAGCTGGCACCGCGTACGGCGAGACGCTCGACAGCACGGCCTCGGCGGGCAAGCGTCTGGCGGTAGCGGCTGACTGTGTGGCTTGCCATACGGCGCCAGGCGGCAAGGCTTTTGCGGGTGGCTATCCGCTCAGCTCACCGATGGGCACGATCTACTCGACCAACATCACGCCTTCGAAAACGGCGGGTATCGGCAATTACACGTCTGAGCAATTCGCCCGTGCGGTCCGTGACGGGGTGGCGGCCGATGGCACTCGGCTGTACCCGGCGATGCCCTATACCTCTTATTCGAAGATGACCGACAGCGACATTGCTGCGCTCTACGACTACTTCATGCATGAAGTGGCGCCGGTCGATACGCTGAACCAGAAAACCGCTCTGGATTTCCCGTTCAATATCCGCGCATCGATGATTGGCTGGAACGCGCTGTTCCACAGCAAAACACGCTTCACGCCGGATCCGGCCAAGTCTGCCGAGGTCAACCGTGGCGACTATCTGGTCAACGGCCTGGCTCACTGCGATACCTGCCATACACCGCGCAATGTCCTGATGGCTGCCGACAGCGCAAAACCGTTGGCCGGCGGATCACTGGGCAGTTGGTATGCCCCCAATATCACTTCCGACAAAGTCAGCGGCATCGGTGCCTGGTCGAGCGACGAGATCGTGGCCTATCTGCGTACCGGTCACGTCGAGGGCAAGGCCCAGGCGGCAGGCCCAATGGCCGAAGCGGTGGAGAACAGTCTGCAGCATCTGAGCGATGTGGATCTCAAGGCCATCGCGGCCTATCTGCTGCAGACGGCGCCGATCAACAACGGGGAAACCAAAGCCCGCCACGAGTACGGTCAGGCCTCGGTCGATGAATTGACGCTGCGCGGAGGCAAACCGGGGGATAACCCGGGCTGGCACATATTCAGTGGCACTTGCGCCAACTGCCATCAGCCGAACGGTCAAGGCACGCGGGAATACCCATCGCTGTTTCACAACACCGCCACCAGTCGCAGCGACAACCTGATCGCGACCATCGTGTACGGCGTGCATCGTGAAGTCGACGGTGTGGCCATCGACATGCCGGGCTTCGGCCCGGACGCGTTGTTCACCGATCGCCTGAACGACCAGCAGATTGCCGACGTCAGCAACTACGTGCTGTCGCGCTACGGCAATGCCGACACGGTTGTCACCGCCGCCGATGTGGCACAGCTACGCAACGGTGGGCCCCAGGCGCCACTGGCAGTAATGGCGAAGTTTACGACCCCGGTCATCATTCTCGTGTGCTTGTTGATCGGCCTGGGCGCATGGGCCTTGATTGCACGTCGGCGCAAGGAGGCCTGAGCAATGGACACTTCAATGACGCAAAAACACGAAAAAACTCAAACCGAAAGCTCGGCCGGGCTCACTCGCCGCAATCTGTTGCGCGGTTCCGTGACGCTGGGCCTGGCCGCGATGATCGGCAGTGCGCTGCCCTGGCAGTCGGTGCTGGCAGTCCAGGTATCGAGCGACGATTTCATTGCGCTGTCGCAGTTTCTGGTCAGCCGTGCGGTCAATCCGGTTCTGGCCGCTCGTTATTACGCCGCGCTGGACAAGCGCGCGCCGAATTTCTCGACCAACGTGATTGCCTTGAAGCAATTGATCGGCGCACAGGGTTACAAGCATGTCGATGAATACCTGGCGCAGCCGAATCCGGATCCGTCGCTGCGGGCCACGGCCACCAGCATCATTTCCGCCTGGTATCTGGGCGTCGTCGGTGAGCCGGCGGATGCCGAGTTGATCAGCTATTCCCTCGCCATGATGTATCAGCCCACTCACGGCATTCTCATCATTCCAACCTACGGTGGCGGCCCGGATTCATGGGGTCCCAAACCAGCAGTCATTCAGGACTCGACAGTATGAGCAGCGATCAATTCGACGCCGATGTGGTGATCATCGGTTCCGGTGTCATGGGCGGTCTGATCGCCACGGGCCTGGCCAAAGCGAACAAGTCGGTGATCGTGCTCGAGGCCGGTCCCCGGGTGAATCGCCGTGATGTGGTGGAAACATTCCGCAATGCCCCGGTGAAACTCTCGCTGGCCAATGCCAAGCTGCAGGGCGCGGGGTCGCCCTATCCGAGCCTGCCTCACGCGCCGTCGACCTACGGCGACTATTTGCAGCAGGTAGGGCCAGTGAAATACAACACTTCTTACTTGCGTGTGGTGGGCGGCACCACCTGGCACTTCGGTTCCTCGCTGTGGCGCATGCTGCCCAACGATTTTCGTCTCAAGTCGCTGTATGGCCGTGGTCGTGACTGGCCTATCAGTTATGACGAACTGGAACCGTATTACGCTCGGGCTGAAATCGAACTGGGCGTTTCCGGTGTCGACGGCCAGGACGAAAGCGGGCAGGGCGGGGACGCCTATCCGCCGCGCTCGATTCCCTATCCGATGGAGGGCCTTAAACCGAGCTACATGTTCAAGCGCCTTTCCGAATTGCTCAGCAAGGGTGGGTATAACCCGATCCTCGAGCCGAATGGCCGGGCGACCCGCCCCTATGGCAAGCGGCCTCCCTGCGCTGGCAACAACAACTGCAATCCGGTGTGTCCGATTGCCGCCAAGTACGACGGTTCGATGCACATCGATGAGGCCGAGCGCCATGGCGCCAAGGTGCTGGACAACTCTGTCGTCTACAAGATCGAGGCGGGCGACGACGGCAAGATCACCGCGATCTGGTACATGCGCCCCGACAAGACCAAACACAAACTGACCGCCCGGGCCTTTGTACTGGCGGCGTACGGTATCGAGTCGCCGAAGCTGCTGTTGATGTCGACCTCGGAAAAGTACCCGAACGGGATTGCCAACTCCTCGGATCAGGTCGGGCGCAACCTGATGGACCACACCGGCATCAGCATGAACGTCATGACCAAGGAAGACATGTGGCCGGGCGAAGGGCCGACGCAATTGCTGGTCTATCTGAACAGCCGCGATGGTGCGTTTCGCAACGATTACCCGAGCTACAAGATCAAGGTGCGCAACACCGTGCCGACGTCGCAGATCACTTCGAACCTGATTGCCAAAGGCGTGCTGGGCTCGAAGCTCGATGAGCAGATCCGCCTGCAATCGGCGCGCTCCCTGAACTGGGCTGTCGACTTCGAAACCCTGCCACTGCCGGAGAATCGGGTCACCCCGAGCAAGACCAAGTTCGACGCCATCGGTCTGCCGGTTCCCGAGATCTACTACAGCGTTCCCGACTACTGGCACGCCGGCAAAGAGAAGGCTCTGGAGGACTTCAAACAGTTTGCGAAACTGCTCGACGCCGACATCCTCAGCACCGACACGGGCTTCCAGAACCGTCAGCACATCATGGGCACCACCATCATGGGCGATGACCCAAAAGACTCGGTGGTGGACCGCGATTGCCGCAGTCACGACCATTCCAACCTGTTCATCGCAGGCACGAGCGTCATGCCATCGTCCTCCTGCGTGAACCCGACGCTGACAGGTGCGGCATTGAGTATTCGGATTGCCGATGTGTTGGTGGCGGAGGTCTGAGAAGCGCCCTGAAGTGAAAAGCCCCACGCAGAGAAATCTGGTGGGGCTTTTTTGTATTTCGAAAGGCGCGAAGCTTTAGAAATTATCAGCTCCGCCTTCGGTTTTGCCGACTGACGTGCTGACCTGGGTGATATGTCGGCGCCCGTTCACTGAATAACTGCGCTGCGGATCTTCGGACTCCGGCTTGCGCATCAACAGTACCGCAGGAAGACCGTTTTTTTCGTCGTAGGTACCGAACCAGTTGATCAGTCTTGCGACATAACAATCATCACCAATGATCACGGGGAAGTCGGCGACAGGTTCGATTGCGTAGTAGCTCGCACCGTAGCCGTAGTACTCCTCACTGTCCTTGGCGGTTTTGGGGATGGGGCAGAGTGGTTTTTTCTGCTGTCCCGTCATCCCCGCATGTGCGTCCAGACCGGTCACAGCTTTGGCGAGCACCTTCTGCAGGGACGGTTCCAGTTCGTAGGCTTTATCGCTGTCCTCGATGTACTGAGTGTGTGGAACCTTCAGTTGGTAGTCATAGCGCACGCTGACTGTCGGCACTTGCCTGTTGACCTTCAGAGGATTGAGCAGATAGACCTGATCTTCGCCGTAGCTGCCGTTTCGGTAGGCGAAATAGATTTTTCCGCGAGCACCGATCAGGTACACGGCCTGATTGGCACCGCGGTCATTGGTATAGAAAAGGACGCTGTCGTTACTGTTCTGAGGGACGAACTCAGCAGTTCTCCTGATAAATCTGCCGTCACTCCGACGCCAGGTTTCCGTGTAATGAAACATCCCGGTGCCGCCGGAGTAGGTTTCCACGATGAGATCGCGCTGACCGTCCCCATCCAGATCCATCAGGGTGTAAGAGGTTTGGCCGGACTCTGCGGCTCCCTTGATGTCGGATGCTTGCAGTGCTTTCCACTCGTCTTGCGTGACATCTTTGGGGATGGTCGTGGGGAAGAGCGGTTGCTCATCCTCATCCAGCTCGGCTGAAAACGAGCTGCCGATGGAGCCAAGGGTCAGAGAATTCAGCGCCCGCTCCAGCGCAAACTCCGGGTTCTCCTTGCTCATCTCCCGAATCCGTTGCTGCAGATCCTCCATGACCTGTTTATCGATCTCGTCCGGCTTGTAGGCCACCGCGTCGATCCACTGCGCGTGCAAGACCTGCAAACGATCCTGATAACGCTGGCTCAGGCAACTGACCTCCTCGCCACATCCATCACGCTCCCTGAGCCACTGGCGCTGAGCCTTTTTCACTTCGGCCTGCTCCGGGGCAGCTTTCATCAACTTCCGATAAGCCGCCCCCATCTGCGCATCCAGCTCATACAACGGCTTGTCCGCGCAAATCGCTTTCTCCACAACACTCGCCGCCTTTGTGCAGTCCATTCCGCTCGCCAGTGCCTGCTGAAAAAACAGCAGCGCACAGGCCGATACGATGTAGCGTCCCTTGATGTACACGATGAATCCTTTGCCATTGGAAGGTGAGAACCGCCGCGCAGGGTAATCCTTGCGCAACGAATCTTGAACCCCCGCTTCAAGAGAATCGCTGATCCGGCCGATAACCCGTTCGGTGACTACAGAGTCGCGCGAAATCGCTTGATAGCATTTGGCCGGCAGCTATCATCTGCGCGCCTGGAAATGGTCCATCTTCTTCAATTGCCTGGAAATCCTCGATGCTGTCGTATCACCAAAAGAGTTTTCTGATCGTCGATGATTTCTCGGATTTCCGCAGTTCCGTGCGTTCGATGTTGCGCGAGTTGGGTGTCAAGGATGTGGACACCGCCGACACGGGTGAGCAGGCGCTGAAAATGTGCGCGCAGAAGTCCTACGATTTCATCCTTCAGGACTTCCACCTCGGTGACGGCAAGAAGAACGGCCAGCAGGTGCTGGAAGACCTGATGATGGAGAAGCTGATCAGCCACGAAGCGGTGTTCGTGATGGTCACGGCCGAGACCAGTCAGGCGATGGTGCTCAGTGCCCTGGAGCACGAGCCGGACGCGTACCTGACCAAGCCGTTCAACCGTTCCGGCCTGGCTCAGCGCCTGGAGCGTCTGGAGCAGCGCAAGACCCTGCTCAAGCCGATTCTGCAAGCCCTCGACCGTGGCAAACCGATGGAAGTGCTCAACGCCTGCATCGCCCTGTGCAAACAGGACATCCGCTATTCGCCGCTGTGCCTGCGTTATCGCGCCGATGCGTTGCGCGACATGAACCAGAACGAAGCGCTCGAGCGCCTTTACGACAGCATCATCGCTGACCGGCCGTTGCCGTGGGCGTTTGCCGGGTTGGGCAAGTTGCTGTTCAAGCGTGGGCAGGTCAGTCAGGCCAAGGGCGTTTACGAAAAAGCCCTGAAGGTCTTCCCGATGATGCCGGCGCTGTATGACGGCATGGCTGACGTGCTGGTCGCCGAAGGCGATACCAAAGGCGCGCAGCAAGTGCTGGAGGAAGCGATTCGCCTGTCGCCGCTGGCAGTGCGCCGTCAGGCATTGCTGGGCAAGCTGGCGATGGCCAACGAAGATTTCGACACCGCTTCCCGGGCTTATCGCCAGGCGGTGAATCAGGGCGCGCAATCGCGCTTCAAGGATCCGGAAAGCAATCTCGGCCTGGCCCATGCCTTGATCAGCAAAGGCAGTGAGCGCGGGCTCGATACCCGAACGCGTCTGGAGATCAACACCACCCTCAGCGCCGTGGCCAAGGAAAACCCGACCGATCCGGGCCTGCAGATTCGTGCGCGTCTGATGAAGGCTACGAGCCTGTTGCTCAACGATGCCGAGACCGCCGAAAAACTCACCGAACAAGCGCTGATGCGCCTCGACGGCATGGAGCAGTTCATGAGCCCCGAGGCCGCGTTGCTGGTGGCCAAGCAATTGCAGATGCTCGGCCAGACCGAGGCGGGCACCTCGATGCTCAAGAGTTGTGCGGAAATCTACGGCGATGACCCGACGGTGATGAAAGACATCGCCAAGCTCACCGACGACCCGACTATTCTCAGCTCCAGCAACGCGGCCGCCGACCTCAACCGGCAGGGCGTGCGCGTGTACAAGACCGGGAACCTGGTGGAGGCCCGCGAGGTGTTCCGCAAGGCGCTGAAGATGCAACCGAAGAACATCAGTATTGCGCTGAACATGGCCCAGTCGCTGCTGCACGGCACCGACACCAATGTGCCGTCGGCGGAGCTGGAAGAATGTCGGGCCTGCCTGAAACTGGTGGGCATGATGCCCGATACCGACGCGCGTTATCCGCGTTATCAGAAGCTGAAAAGCAAGGCGTTTGGCGAATGAACCAAGACGAGCAGGCACTGGATTTTTCCACGGTGATCGCCTCCACCGTGCACGACATGAAGAACTCTCTGGCGATGCTGATGCAGGCCCACAGCCAATGGCTGGCACGCTTGCCCGCAGCGCAGCGCCAGGGGCCGGAGCAGGGCGTGATCGACTTCGAGTTCGCCCACCTCAACGGCATGCTGGTGCAGTTGCTCGGGCTGTACAAGCTCGGGGTCAATCAGATGCCGTTGCAGCCGGCTTATCACGAGCTGGACGACTTCATCGAGGCGCAACTGGCGGCGCATCAGGAAGTGTTCGCCAGTCGTGGAATCCTCGCCACTTACGAAGTCGATCCGCTCAGTCCGCTGGGTTTCTTTGATCGCGAACTGATCGCCTCGGTGCTGGGCAACTGCATCAACAACGCCATCCGCTACGCCCGCGAATCGCTGCTGATCACCGTCAGCGACGAAGCCGGGCAACTGGTGCTGAGCATCAATGACGACGGCGACGGTTACCCGGCCGAAATGCTCGAGCGCCAGTCCGATTACGTGCAGGGCATCAACCACAGCAGTGGCAGTACCGGCCTTGGTCTGTACTTCGCCGGACGCATCGCCGCGCTGCATCAGCGCAACGGTGTTGGCGGCCGGACCGAGATCCGCAATGGCGGCCCGTTGGGCGGCGGCGTGTTCAGTATTTACCTGCCCTGAATCACCGATTCATCGACCGGAATTCTTTTTGTTGGCTGCTGCTTGATATTCCGAACAGCCGAAGCCTATTTTGTCCGGGTCGCCGTTCGCGGCTCGCACAATAACAAGGATTGCGTCATGACAACCGATGGCCAGCGTTCACTCGCGCAGCGATTGACGGGCATTGATGAGATTGAATGTGTCACGCCGGATTTGAACGGTGTGCCACGGGGCAAGGTAATGACCGCCGAGGGTTTCCTCGAAGGGCGGCGTTTGCAGTTGGCCCGGGGGGTGCTGCTGCAATGCATCATGGGTGGTTATCCCGCCGCGAAATTCTATGGCAGCGATGACGGTGACCTGGCGCTGGTGGCCGATCCCGCGCAGATCCATCCGTTGCCATGGAGTGAAGAGCCACGGGCCTTGGCAATCTGTGATGCCGACGAACTGACCGGCGAAAGCTCCAACCTGTCGACCCGTGGCCAGCTCAAAAAAGTCATTGCCCGCTACGCGGCCCTCGGTCTGGCGCCGGTGGTGGCAACCGAACTCGAATTTTTTGTGTTCGCTCCGAACACCGACCCGACCCAACCGTTCCAGCCGCCAGTCGGTCTCGACGGTCGTCGCGAGGACGGTCATTCGGCGTTCAGCGTCAGTTCCAACAACGGTCTGCGACCGTTCTTCAGTGAAGTCTATAAATGTATGGCGGCTCTGGGCCTGCCACGCGATACCTTCATGCACGAAATGGGCGTCAGCCAGTTCGAGATCAACCTGCTGCACGGTGATCCGCTGCTGCTGGCCGACCAGACCTTTCTGTTCAAGCATCTGCTCAAGGAAGTCGCGCTCAAGCACGGCCTGACCGTGGTGTGCATGGCCAAGCCGCTGGCGCACACGCCGGGCAGTTCGATGCACATTCACCAGAGCATCGTCGAGATCGGCAGCGGCAAGAATGTGTTCAGTGACGCGGACGGTCAGCCGACTGCAATGTTCCGCCACTTCATCGGTGGGCAGCAGGCGGGCATGGCTGATTTCACCGCGCTGTTTGCGCCGAACGTCAATTCGTATCAACGGCTGTGCCATCCGTTTGCCTCGCCGAACAATGCCTGCTGGTCCCACGACAACCGCGCTGCCGGCCTGCGCATTCCGGCCAGTTCGCCGGTTGCGCGTCGGGTCGAGAACCGTTTGCCGGGGGCCGATGCCAACCCGTACCTGGCGATTGCCGCAAGCCTGGCCGCCGGCTTGTACGGCATCGAGCATGAACTCGAGCCAAGCGAAGCGATTCAGGGCGAGTTCGACGTGCCGGACAATCTTTCGCTGCCGTGTACCTTGCACGCGGCGCTCGAACGTCTGAAACGCAGCCAGCTTGCAAAGGAACTGTTCGGCACGGAGTTCATCGAAGGCTACATCGCTTCGAAGACCATGGAGTTGACCAGTTTCTTTGATGAAATCACTCCCTGGGAACGCCGTGTTCTAGCAGCCCAGGCCTGACGAAATGTCGCCGTCGGGCTATCGTTTGATAGCCCGATACTTACTGCAAGGAGCCGCTCGGAACGCCGATGCGCCAAATCTGGAAATCCTTTCGAGCGCTGTATTTCGCCTCGCTGATGATGTTGATCGGCTCGGGCCTTCTTTCTACTTATCTGGCTTTGCGTCTGGCTGCCGACTATGTCGACGGGTTGTGGGTCGGTGCGTTGATGGCGGCCAACTATTTCGGTCTGGTGCTGGGCGGCAAGATCGGTCACCGACTGATTGCCCGGGTCGGGCATATCCGCGCCTACTCGGCGTGTGCCGGGATCGTCGGTGCGGCGGTGCTCGGTCATGGCCTGGTGGACTGGTTGCCGGCGTGGCTGGTGCTGCGGACCATCGTCGGCCTCGGCATGATGTGCCAGTACATGGTCATCGAGAGCTGGCTGAACGAGCAGGCCGACGCCAATCAGCGCGGTCTGGTGTTCAGCGGCTACATGATCGCGTCGTACCTGGGGCTGGTACTCGGTCAGCTGATTCTGGTCATGCACCCGGGCCTTGGTCTGGAACTGCTGATGCTGGTCGCGTTGTGTTTTGCCCTGTGTCTGGTGCCGGTGGCACTGACGCGGCGGATTCACCCGGCACCGCTGCATCCGGCGCCGATGGAGCCGCGCTTCTTTATCAAGCGCGTGCCGCAGTCGCTGAGTACGGTCCTCGGGGCAGGGCTGATCATCGGTTCGTTCTACGGTCTGGCGCCGCTGTATGCCTCGCAGCAGGGGCTGTCCACCGAACAGGTCGGTCTGTTCATGGGTAGCTGCATTTTTGCCGGGCTGGTGGTGCAGTGGCCGCTGGGCTGGTTGTCCGACCGCTATGACCGGGCGCTGTTGATCCGCTGTTTCGCGCTGTTCCTCGCGGTTGCTTCGTTGCCGCTGGCGATCCTGCCGCAAGTGCCGCTGGAGGTACTGTTCGTGGTCGGCTTCCTCTGTTCGCTGGTGCAGTTCTGCCTGTACCCGTTGGCGGTGGCGTTCTCTAACGACCACGTCGAAGGCGAGCGTCGGGTGTCGCTGACGGCGATGCTGCTGGTGACTTACGGCGTGGGGGCGAGTATCGGGCCGCTGGCGGCCGGGGTGCTGATGAAGCTGTTCGGGCCGCAGAGTCTGTACGCGTTCTTCACCTTTTTCGCGCTGGTGCTGGTATGGCGGATCCGGCCGAAAGCCGTGACCAATCTGCACCAGGTCGATGATGCGCCGCTGCATCACGTGGCGATGCCGGACAGCATGTCCAGTTCGCCGCTGGTGGCAGCGCTTGACCCGCGGGTTGACGAGCAGGTGGTGCAGGAGCAGATGCAGAATACGGTCGCTCCGGAGCCTGAACCTGAACCCGAGCCAGAACCTGTCGCGTCAACCGACTCGACAATCGAAGGCGAAGGGCCGGACATCAGCCCCGCCAGGCCGTGATTCAGGCATAAAAAAACGGGCAGTCACCGCAGTGACTGCCCGTTTTTTCATGCATGCCGATCAGAGGTCGTCTTTATCGAACCGACGCGCTTCGCGTTGCAGTTGATAAACGAAACGCTCGACGTTGCGCGCCGCCGGGCCGCTGATGTTGTGAAAGCGCAGGCCGGCGAAGGTGATGTTGAGTTTTTCTTCGAAATGCAGGTAACGCAGCTCGACCGAAGTCGGCTGGTTGCCGAACAGCGGCGCGGCGATCAGGCGATCATAAACCTGGCCCAGTTGCAGGCGGTCGGTGATGTCGCCTTCGAAGCGCAGTTTGCAGCCGGTGGCGGAGATATCCAGCAGTTTGCCGCCGATAGGCGACTTGAGCTTTTCGCCGCCCAGTTCGACGCTGACCAGGTCGGTCAGCTTCAAAGCGGCGCGGAACGCATTGCGGCGCTGGTGATAAACCACTTCGGTGGGCAGGTCGCCGGTGTAGAAGCGATCGCCACTGGATTCTTCGATGTTCAGCGTGCCGTTGCATTCCCAGGCAATGCGCACGCCGTCATGAAAACCTTCGACCTTGAACGGCTCGCCGGCGAGCAGGAAGCGTTCGCCATCGCGCGGGATCATCTCGTCCAGGGCAATCGTGGCGGTTTCCCGGTCAACCTTGATCAGGTAGCTCTGGAAGCGCTGGCTGCGCTCGTGGAAGGTGATGATCAGAGGATCATGGCTTTCTTGCAGCTGGCGCAGGTTGCTGGAGATTTCCAGAGGTGTAGTGAGCACCTTTGGGGGCTGCGGAGCATCATCCGCGCTGAGGACGTTGGACACGTTAAATCAATCTCCAGACAAAATTTGACTACGGCTGGCCAGTATTTTGCCAGCATGTTTCGCACGTTGATAGGGCGCAAGCATAGAAGAAAGCATCACGCCTGGCTGAGCGCGCGCGGTTTCTGCAGTTTGGAGAAGGTGCCACTGGCATCGTAGAGCGCGGGTGGCTCGCCGCCGGTGAGGATTTTCAGCTGATTGGCCGTGGCGGCCTGTTGCATGATGATCGACTGGCCATTCCTGGCATTGGCTGCCTGGCACTGGGCGATCAGATCGGTCAGGACATCGCTCTGGCTGAGCAACTGGTCGCCGATGCTCGACTGGCTGGCCAGTTGTTCCAGGCCGGCGCGGTCGAGCGACAGATTGAGACTGGCGAGGATTTCGCTGCGCTTGCGGCCATGCTGTTCGAGCAGAATGATCAATGCCTGCTTGTTCGCCAGAATTTCTTCCAGCAGAGGCATGTCGCGACCGTGCAAGGCGAGGGACTCGGTTTGCAGTAACTCCAGCAATTGTTGAGCTGGAGCAAAGTCGTCGATGATCAGTTGCAATAAATTAGTGTCGTGCATGGCTGGCCTTGGGTTTTAAGCGTCCAAAAGCCTGGCGCTGACCGAGGCCTAGCGCTGGGCTTCGAAATTGAGCAGTTTGCTGGCTACACGGTTGCTGTCGACCTTGTAGCTGCCATCGGCAATCGCTGCTTTCAACTCGGCCACGCGGGCCTTGTCGACGGCAGGCTGATCACGCAGCTTGTCAGTGACCTTCTGCAACTGTTGAGCCTCATTGCTGAGGTGTACCGATTCCCCGCTTTTTGCGGTACTGGCCTGTTCGGCCGGGGTATTCAGCGGCGCGGAGGTGCCGGTTTCGGCGGTTTCCTTGGCGTTGCTGGTACGTGTACTGCCCGTAAGTGACGAGGAGCTGTTCAAACGGCTGAAATCGATGACCATGTTAAAAACCTCTGGGAATTTGGACGCTTGCCATGTTCTCGGCCATCCCCTGGAAAACTTTAGGCCCATTTAGCAATGAGCTTGCATGCGCCGTTGCAGATCCTGCTGCGGCACAGTTTAGGGAACAGCTCTGGCCAGCGCCAGTTTTCTGCCAAACGCTCAGGGGCTTTTCAAATATCCGTTCATGCCGCCGCTCACATCGCCGCTTACATGGCCACTTCCACCTGGCCGGGCGCTACAACCTGCGCCTTGATGACCCGTTGGGAGTTGAGGTTCTTCACTCGAATCTGTTCTTTCAGGCCGCCGTTGGCCAGCGCTTCGCCCGGCATCCGGACGGCGAGGGTACCGCTGCGGGCGGTGATCACCACTTGATCGCCCTTGCGAACCACTTCCGCCTGTTCCAGATGCACCAGGGTAATGACTTGATCGGCTACCGTTGGTCGGGTCAATTTCTGGCCGATGGCTTCATCCACCGACGTCAGGAAACCCTGATTGATCGTGCTGACGTCGCGCTCGCGCAAGGTCACGTCCTGCGGCTCGATGATGCCGGCGCGCTTGAGTGGCCGCGTGGTGGTGACAATCTCGCGAAACAGGCGGACTTGAGCGGGCACGAACACCGTCCAGGGGGAGGCGCCTTCGCAGCGGACCTTGACCGTGACACGGCCCAGAGGGCGTGCCGGACTCTCCAGTGTCGCTGTCAATTCCTTGTCGCACATAGGCATGCGCATGCGTGGATCGAGCTGGTTGACCTCGATTTCATATCGGCCTTCCGTTTGACTGGTGGCGAGATAGTCTTCTACGGTGAATTCAAGAAAGCCCTGAGTGACGCCGATAAGCATGTCAGGCATGGTAACCGCATCAGCAACGGCAGGGCTGCCAGCGAAAGACAGGCAAACGGCGGACATCGCGCAAAGCCCTCTGCGGAGGGGAGATGTCAGGCGTCGGAAAAATGTCGTTTGAGCGTTCATACGAGTTAAAAAGCAAGCGCCGTGCCGTTTAGCAATGAATGTGCGTCGCAACAACACTTGGCGTTGGTGTAGGAGTCTGGGCATGGCTGGTGTAATGGATTCGGTGAACCAGCGCACGCAACTGGTGGGGCAGAATCGCCTGGAGCTGTTGTTGTTCCGTCTCGACGGCCAGCAGCTCTACGGGATCAACGTGTTCAAGGTTCGGGAAGTGCTGCAGTGCCCGCAACTGACGCTGATGCCCAAGTCCAGTCCTGTCGTGTGCGGGGTGGCGAATATCCGGGGGGCGACCATTCCGATCCTTGATCTGGCGATGGCGACCGGCTCCGGTGCTTTGAAAGACAAGAACAGTCCGTTCGTGATCATCACGGAATACAACACCAAGACCCAGGGTTTCCTGGTGCGCTCGGTGGAACGTATCGTGAACATGAACTGGGAAGAGATTCATCCGCCGCCCAAGGGCACCGGACGCGATCACTACCTGACCGCTGTGACTCGGGTCGACAATCAGTTAGTCGAAATCATCGACGTCGAGAAGGTGCTGGCGGAAGTTGCGCCGACACCGGAAGCGATTTCGGTCGGCGTGGTGGATGTCGAGACCCAGAGCAAGGCGTTGTCGCTGCGGGTGCTGACGGTCGATGACTCGTCGGTGGCGCGCAAGCAGGTGACGCGTTGCCTGCAGACGGTCGGTGTCGAAGTGGTGGCGTTGAACGACGGCAGGCAGGCGCTGGATTACCTGCGCAAGCTGGTCGACGAGGGCAAGAAGCCGGAAGAAGAGTTCCTGATGATGATCTCCGACATCGAAATGCCGGAGATGGACGGGTACACCCTGACGGCCGAGATCCGCAGCGACCCTCGCATGCAAAAGCTTCATATCATCCTGCATACTTCGTTGTCGGGTGTGTTCAATCAGGCGATGGTCAAGAAAGTCGGTGCCGATGACTTCCTGGCCAAATTCCGTCCTGATGACCTGGCATCCCGGGTAGTCGACCGGATCAAAGCAGCAGACATCAGCTAAGGGCCTTCTGCCCCTGGCGTTCAACACGATTTAAGAGGCGGCATCATTTGTCTACGGGTAATTTGGATTTCGAACAGTTCCGGGTCTTCCTGGAAAAAGCCTGTGGCATTTTGCTCGGTGAAAACAAGCAGTATCTGGTCTCGAGCCGTCTCAACAAACTGATGGAGCAGCAAGGCATCAAGTCCCTGGGTGAGCTGGTTCAGCGCATCCAGACCCAGCCACGCAGCGGTTTGCGCGAGCAGGTGGTCGATGCCATGACGACCAACGAAACCCTGTGGTTTCGCGACACCTATCCGTTTGAAGTCTTGAAGAACAAGGTACTGCCCGAGGCGATCAAGGCCGCTCCCGGCCAGCGTCTGCGGATCTGGTCGGCGGCCTGCTCGTCGGGTCAGGAACCCTATTCGCTGTCGATGTCGATCGACGAGTTCGAGCGGACGAACATCGGTCAGTTGAAGATGGGCGTGCAGATCGTCGCCACGGATCTGTCCGGCAGCATGCTGACCAACTGCAAGACCGGCGAGTACGACAGCCTGGCGATCGGTCGCGGTCTGTCCGCTGATCGTCTGCAGCGCTACTTCGACCCGAAAGGGCCGGGGCGCTGGGTGATCAAGGCGCCGATCAAGAACCGGGTGGAATTCCGCTCGTTCAATCTGCTCGACAGCTACGCAAGCCTGGGCAAGTTCGACATCGTGTTCTGCCGCAACGTGCTGATCTATTTCTCCGCCGAGGTGAAGAAGGACATCCTGTTGCGCATCCACAGCACGCTGAAGCCGGGCGGTTATCTGTTCCTTGGCGCTTCCGAGGCGCTGAACGGTCTGCCGGATCATTACCAGATGGTTCAGTGCAGCCCGGGGATCATCTACCAGGCGAAGTGAAACACCGGCGACACAAGAAACGGGAGTCCTCAGGGGCTCCCGTTTTTTTATGCCTGAAGGTTTTGCCGGTGGCAGGCGGCAGAAAAGCGGCATCCGGCGGAAACCGGTTGCCGCTTTTCTGGCATTGCCGCTTTGCCGATTGCGTGCAAAGCCCCGTAATCCGGGGCTTTCTCAAACTGGCACGCCGCTTGCTATAACCCAGTTACGAAAAATCCGGTCACCTGAAGGTTCCCGACATGAGCATCAGCTTCGATAAAGCGCTCGGCATTCACGAAAAGGCTCTGGGCTTCCGCGCCCAGCGTGCCGAAGTGCTGGCCAACAACATCGCCAACGCCGACACCCCGAACTACAAGGCGCGGGATCTGGAGTTCTCCAAAGTGCTTGAAGCACAGAGCCAGAAGAACGCCAACGGCACCATCGCCCTGAACATGACCAACAGCCGTCACATCGAAGCTGAAGGCCTGGGCAATGGCGACGAGTCGCTGATGTATCGCACGCCGATGCAGCCGTCGATCGACCAGAACACCGTGGACGCCCAACTGGAACAGTCGAACTACGCGGAAAACGCCGTCGGCTTCCAGGCCAGCTTCACCCTGCTCAACAGCAAATTCAAAGGGCTGGTCTCAGCCCTGCGCGGAGAGTAATCCATGTCCCTGTCCAGCGTTTTCAACATTGCCGGCAGCGGCATGAGTGCCCAGACCACCCGCCTCAATACCGTGGCTTCGAACATCGCCAACGCCGAGACCGTCTCGTCGAGCATCGACCAGACCTACCGTGCCCGTCACCCGGTGTTCGCCACCATGTTCCAGGGCGGCCAGAGCGGCGGCAGCAATTCGCTGTTCCAGAACCAGGATGCTGCGGGCCAGGGCGTGCAGGTCATGGGCGTGGTCGAAGACCAGAGCAACCTCGAAGCGCGCTACGAGCCGAACCATCCGGCGGCCGACGCCAAAGGCTACGTCTACTACCCGAACGTCAACGTGGTGGAAGAAATGGCCGACATGATTTCCGCGAGCCGGTCATTCCAGACCAACGCCGAAATGATGAACACCGCCAAGACCATGATGCAGAAGGTACTGACCCTCGGTCAGTGATAAGGGGCGACTGCCATGAGTGTTACCGATACCACCAGCAGCCTGACGATGAACGACATACTGGCCAACTCTTCGAAGAAGACCAGTAGCACCACCACCGGCGGCATCGCTTCGGCCACCAACAGCTCGACCGGCGGCCAGGCCCTGGGCAAGGACGCGTTCCTGCAACTGCTGGTGACCCAGCTGAAGAACCAGAACCCGCTCGACCCGCAGGACAACAGCGCATTCGTTGCCCAGCTGGCGCAGTTCAGCAGCCTCGAGGGGATCACCACCCTCAACAGCACCGTCAGTTCGCTGGCCGGCAACTACAACTCGTCGCAAGCCCTGCAGGCTTCGTCGCTGGTGGGTCGCAATGTGATTGTGCAGACCAATACGGTTCAGCTGGACGATCCGAGCAAAGGCATGACCGGTTCGGTCACTGTTCCGTCGTCGATTGCCGGCGGTACCGTCACTATCACCGACAGCAGCGGCGCCACCGTTCGCACCATTGATCTGGGCAGTCGCGCCGCAGGCGATGCGAGCTTCACCTGGGACGGCAAGGACAAGGACGGCAACCTGGTGAAAACCGGTACCTACACCGTCAAGGCCAACGCCTCGATCAACGGCACCGCGACCGACCTGGCGACCTATCTGCCAGCCACGGTCACCAGCGTGACGATCAGCCAGACCGGCGGCGAGCTGATGCTCAACCTGTCCGGCAAGGGCACCGTCGCTCTGTCCAAAGTACAAACCATTGGTATATAGAGCCGACTAACCGGCACAAAGGAGTGGAATATGTCTTTCAATATCGGCCTTAGCGGTCTCTATGCAGCCAACAAGCAACTGGACGTGACCGGCAACAACATCGCCAACGTCGCGACCGCCGGTTTCAAATCGTCCCGCGCAGAATTCGAAGACGTCTACTCGGCGACTCGCCTGGGCAGCGGCAGCAAGGTCATTGGTAACGGCGTGCGTCTGGCCAACGTTTCCCAGCAGTTCACCCAAGGCGACATCAACAACACCGGCAACGTGCTGGATATGGGGATCAATGGTTCGGGCTTCTTCACCCTGAGCAACAACGGTTCGATCTCCTACACCCGTGCCGGTACGTTCAAGGTCGACAAGGACGGCTTCATCACCAACACTGACTACACCTCGCGTCTGCAAGGCTACGGTGTGGACTCCAACGGCAAGATCATCAACGGCGTGTTGACCGATCTGAAGATCGACACCTCGAACCTGGCGCCGAAGTCCACCTCGCTGGTGACCTCGACCATTAACCTGAACTCGACGGCTCCGGTGATCGACGACACAGTAGCGGCCGGCAAGTTCGACCCGACCAACCTCGCGACCTACACCAAGTCGTTCAGCACTCCGATCTATGACAGCCAGGGCAACTCCCATGTCATGGATCAGTACATGGTGAAGACAGGCGCCAACACCTGGAAGGTCTACACCCTGGTGGACGGTCGCAACCCGGATGCTACCGGCAGCGATCCGAAAGTCACTGCGCCTGTCGCATCGACCATGACCTTTGACTCCACTGGCAAGCTGACTCAGGTCAGCACTCCGCCTGCCGTGATCAGCAGCGACCTGAAACTCACTGGCTGGGTACCGGGCACTGTCACCAATGGTGTGTGGACGGCCAACGGTGCTTCGGCTAACCCGGCCGGCATTACCATTTCGATGGCCAAGACCACTCAATACAACGCTGACACCGCGCGTTCGATCCCGACTCAGGATGGTTACGCCACTGGCCAGATCACCAACCTGACCATCGACGGTACCGGTACGCTGTTCGCCAACTTCAGCAACAACCAGAGCAAGGCCATCGGCCAGGTTGCGCTGGCGAGCTTCACCAACGAGCAGGGCCTGCAGCCGATCGGTGGTACCAGCTGGAAAGAGACTTTTGCTTCGGGTATTCCGGGCTACGATGCGCCGGAGACCGGTACGCTGGGGTCGGTGGTTTCGAACTCGCTGGAGGAGTCGAACGTTAACCTGACCAATGAGCTGGTTGATCTGATCAAGGGCCAGAGCAACTATCAGGCGAACGCCAAGACCATTTCGACTCAGAGCACTATCATGCAGACCATTATTCAGATGACCTGATTTCTGGGTTTTGGCTGGTTAAGGAGCCCCTCTTTTTGAGGGGCTTTTTTTTGGCTGCGGTTTGGGGTGTTTATCCGTTTCTGCGGGTGTTGCCGCTGGCGGTTTCGCCCTTACGGCGAGTCCCTTTTGCAAACGCCCAAAAGGAACCAAAACGCTGGGCCCCGGCGTTCGGCACCTCGCTTTGGCTCGGTGTTCCTTCGTTACGGGATTCATCCGGGGGCATCGCCTACGGTTTGCTTCGCTGCACCTCCTCTCGATGCATGCGGCTGCGCCGCACGGTCGCTGCGCTCCCACCCCCGGATAAATCCCTCCACTCAGCCTTCCGATGGGGCCGGCACGTCAAAAGCGGTACTCGAGCTAACGCTCATCGTGTTGAGTGGTGGAGAGCGGAAGCAGAAGCAGCAGCGGAAGTGGAAGCAGGAGCAGGAGCAGGAGCAGAGAAAGCAGGAGCAGAGAAAGCAGGGGTTGAGTTGTATGCGTTTCAAAACCCAAGTTCACCTCGGTATTTCACGTCGGCGTATCTCTATAAAACCCCTCGGTCAGTCCCCTCTCCCTCCGGGAGAGGGCTAGGGTGAGGGCCGCTTTTGCTTTTATCGCGGGCAAAAGAAAACCCCCGACAAACCAGAAGTCTGTCGGGGGTTCTCGGGTCAGGCGTTTTGCAACGCCCGATTCAGCTCAGCTTATTGGCAAGCTTCGCAATCCGGCTCGTCGATGGCGCAAGCCTTCGGTACTGGAGCCGGGCCGGCAGGGGCTGCCAGGACCGAGTCGTCGCCGTGGTTGCCGCCGCTGGAAACAGCGTTCAGCTTGCCGGTGTTGATGGTCGACTTCTCGGTGCTGGTCGCGGCCAGGGCACGGAGGTAGTAGGTGGTTTTCAGACCACGGTACCAGGCCATGCGGTAGGTCACGTCCAGTTTCTTGCCCGATGCGCCGGCGATGTACAGGTTCAGCGACTGGGCCTGGTCGATCCACTTCTGACGACGGCTGGCGGCGTCAACGATCCACTTGGTGTCCACTTCGAACGCGGTTGCGTAGAGCTCTTTGAGTTCTTGCGGGATGCGCTCGATCTGCTGAACCGAACCGTCGTAGTACTTCAGGTCGTTGATCATGACCGAGTCCCACAGACCGCGAGCCTTCAGGTCGCGAACCAGGTACGGGTTGATCACGGTGAATTCGCCCGACAGGTTCGATTTCACGTACAGGTTCTGGTAGGTCGGTTCGATCGACTGCGAGACGCCGGTGATGTTGGCGATGGTCGCGGTCGGTGCGATGGCCATGATGTTCGAGTTACGGATGCCTTTCTGCACACGGGCGCGAACCGGTGCCCAGTCCAGGGACTCGGTCAGGTCGACGTCGATGTACTTCTGGCCACGTGCTTCGATCAGGATCTGTTGCGAATCCAGCGGCAGTACGCCTTTGGACCACAGCGAACCCTGGAACGTCTCGTACGAGCCGCGCTCGTCGGCCAGGTCACAGGAAGCCTGGATCGCGTAGTAGCTGACCGCTTCCATCGACTTGTCGGCGAACTCGACGGCAGCGTCGGAACCGTAAGGGATGTGCTGCAGGTACAGCGCGTCCTGGAAGCCCATGATGCCCAGGCCGACCGGACGGTGGCGGAAGTTGGAGTTCTTCGCCTGCGGTACCGAGTAGTAGTTGATGTCGATCACGTTGTCGAGCATGCGCACGGCGACGTCGATGGTGCGCTTGAGCTTGGCGGTGTCCAGCTTGCCGTCGACGATGTGGTTCGGCAGGTTGATCGAGCCCAGGTTGCAGACCGCGATCTCGTCCTTGTTGGTGTTCAGGGTGATCTCGGTGCACAGGTTCGAGCTGTGAACCACGCCGACGTGCTGCTGCGGGCTGCGCAGGTTGCACGGGTCCTTGAAAGTCAGCCATGGGTGGCCGGTTTCGAACAGCATCGACAGCATCTTGCGCCACAGGTCTTTGGCCTGGATGGTCTTGAACAGCTTGATCTTGCCCGGGTATTCGGTCAGGGCTTCGTAGTACTCGTAGCGCTCTTCGAAGGCCTTGCCGGTCAGGTCGTGCAGGTCCGGTACTTCGGACGGCGAGAACAGGGTCCACTTGCCGTCATCGAAGACACGCTTCATGAACAGGTCAGGGATCCAGTTGGCGGTGTTCATGTCGTGGGTACGACGACGGTCATCACCGGTGTTCTTGCGCAGCTCGATGAACTCTTCGATGTCCATGTGCCAGGTTTCCAGGTAGGCACAGACAGCGCCTTTGCGCTTGCCACCCTGGTTAACGGCGACGGCGGTGTCGTTCACCACCTTCAGGAACGGAACCACGCCTTGCGACTTGCCGTTGGTACCCTTGATGTACGAGCCCAGTGCACGAACCGGGGTCCAGTCGTTGCCCAGGCCGCCGGCGAATTTCGACAGCATGGCGTTGTCGTGGATCGCGTGGTAGATGCCCGACAGGTCATCCGGCACGGTGGTCAGGTAGCAGCTCGACAGCTGTGGACGCAGGGTACCGGCGTTGAACAGGGTCGGGGTCGAAGCCATGTAGTCGAACGAGGACAGCAGGTTGTAGAACTCGATCGCACGGTCTTCTTTCTGCTTCTCTTCGATCGCCAGGCCCATGGCCACGCGCATGAAGAAGATCTGCGGCAGTTCGAAACGCACGCCATCCTTGTGGATGAAGTAACGGTCGTACAGGGTCTGCAGGCCCAGGTAGGTGAATTGCTGGTCGCGCTCGTGGTTGATCGCCTTGCCCAGTTTTTCCAGGTCGAAGGAGGCCAGCACAGGGTTCAGCAGTTCGAACTCGATACCTTTGGCAACGTAGGCCGGCAGGGCCTTGGCGTACAGGTCGGCCATTTCGTGGTGAGTGGCGCTCTCGGCCACGCCCAGGAAGCCCAGGCCTTCGGCACGCAGGGTGTCCATCAGCAGGCGGGCGGTCACGAACGAGTAGTTCGGCTCGCGCTCGACCAGGGTGCGAGCGGTCATCACCAGCGCGGTGTTGACGTCGTTCAGGGCCACGCCGTCGTACAGGTTCTTCAGGGTTTCGCGCTGGATCAGGTCGCCGTCGACTTCGGCCAGGCCTTCGCAGGCTTCGGTGACGATGGTGTTCAGGCGGCCCATGTCCAGCGGCGCAAGGCTGCCGTCGGCGCGGGTGATGCGGATCGACGGATGCGCCTGTACCGGAGCTTCGGCGGTGGTGCGGGTGGCGCGTTCCTTGGAGCGGGCGTCACGGTAGATCACGTAGTCGCGAGCCACTTTCTGCTCGCCGGCACGCATCAGGGCCAGTTCGACCTGGTCCTGGATTTCTTCGATGTGGATGGTGCCGCCCGACGGCATGCGACGCTTGAAGGTCGCGGTGACCTGTTCGGTCAGGCGGGCAACGGTGTCGTGGATTCGCGACGAAGCGGCAGCGGTGCCGCCCTCAACTGCGAGAAACGCTTTGGTGATAGCGACGGTGATCTTGTCATCGGTGTAAGGAACGACAGTGCCATTACGCTTGATCACGCGCAGTTGGCCAGGCGCGGTGGCAGCCAGATCCGAATTCGAATCGGCGGCCTGCGGCAAGGTGCCCTGCGGGTTCTCGCGAGTTGTGTCGGTTTGCATGGGGGGTGATCTCCACATTCTCTATGTTTGTTTGGGCACCATCATGGTGCTCACCGTTCTGGTCCGAAGCACTACAACCGACGGGCGTCGGGCATAACAACTTCGGACCAGTAGGAAAAAGGCTAATGACGCCGCATCCTTGCCGAAGTTTTCGGCCACGAGCCAAGGCTCGAGCCGGATTACTTCCAGGGTGACAGTAATGACTGCAACACCCGTACCGTTCCGGTCGTTGCCAACCTGAAAAACGGTGCCATCCGCGAGTGCGGTTTGGGCTTTGAAAAACTTGCTTGGTTCAACCGGAAACTGGCAATAAAGCACTTGAGTTTCAGGTCCGAAATGTGGTTGGGCTCTGGAATGGAAAACCCTATATGTAGGGGCTGTCCTCGCGCCGTGCTACAAGATAATGCGTTTCGAGGGGGCTTGCAACGTACGAGCTGTGGATAAACCTGTGCGTAAATTGTGTAAGAAACCAGGAATTCCCGTGTAGGCCGCGAACCTGCTGAGCTAGACCGTCTGTCACTGTTTTTCACCGCAAAAAAATGCCGCGGCGGAATTTTGAGGGCGCGAACCCTATCACAAAAATCCGCCTTGTCCGAACGCATTTACCGACTTGTGTTCTGGCTGTACGCCGTTTATACAATCGGCCCATGCGCACGCATTCTTATCCTCCTTAAAGATGACAAAAAGACGGGAGGATCCTTCCTTTATAAGCAGTTTCGGCAAGCAGAGGTCACCCGTGGAGCAAGAAGCCTGGCAGGTATTGATCGTCGAGGATGACCAGCGTCTGGCTGAACTGACCCGTGAATACCTGCAAGCCAACGGATTGCGCGTGGAGATCGAAGGCAACGGTGCGCTGGCGGCGGCACGGATCATCAAGGAGCAGCCGGACCTGGTGATCCTCGACCTGATGCTCCCCGGTGAAGACGGCCTGAGCATTTGCCGCAAGGTGCGCGATCGCTACGACGGGCCGATCCTGATGCTAACCGCGCGTACCGATGACGCCGACCAGATCCTAGGCCTCGACCTCGGCGCCGACGACTACGTCTGCAAACCGGTGCGCCCGCGGCTGTTGCTGGCGCGCATCCAGGCATTGTTGCGCCGCAGTGACACACCGGAGCCGGCGGCAGGCAATCCGCGTCGGTTGCAATTCGGTCCGCTGGTGGTGGACAACGCGTTGCGCGAAGCCTGGCTCAGCGACAGCGGCATCGAGCTGACCAGTGCCGAATTCGATCTGCTCTGGCTGCTGGTGTCCAACGCCGGACGGATCCTGTCCCGGGAAGAAATCTTCACCGCGCTACGCGGCATCGGCTACGACGGCCAGGACCGCTCGATCGATGTGCGCATCTCGCGCATCCGCCCGAAGATCGGCGACGACCCCGATCATCCGCGCCTGATCAAGACCATTCGCAGCAAAGGCTACCTGTTCGTGCCGGAAGCCTGCGCAGACCTGCCGCTGTGAATTCGATCTTCCTGCGCATCTATGGCGGCATGTGCGCGGCGCTGATTCTGGTGGCAGTGCTCGGCGTGCTGGCGCTGCACCTGCTCAATCAGGTGCGCAGCGAGCAATACCGCGAGCGTCTGGCCCACGGTACGTTTTCGCTGATGGCCGACAACCTGCAACCGATGAACGAAACCGAGCGCCATCGCGCCTTGCTGGTATGGGAGCGGCTGCTCGGGATTCCGCTGGCAGTGAAAACCTTTGCCCAGACCGATCTCGACCTGACCCAGCGCACCCGGGTGCAGCGCGGGCAGGCGCTGGTCGAACAGACCGGCCCACACGCGGCCAAGGTCTATCGCCTGGTCAGCGACAAGGAGCAACTGGTGCTGGTGGGTGAGGTGCAGCAGATCAGCGAGCAACTGGCCCGGGCGACCATTTATCTGTTGGCCGATGAACTGGTGCGGGTGCCGGTGGGCGAGCAGCCCAAACGACTGGCGCAGCTGAAAGAAGACAAAGGCTTCGGCTTCGATTTGCGGTTGGTCACGGTCAGCGATGCCGACATGGACGAAGACCAGAGCCGTCGGGTGTCCGAAGGCGATACGGTGATGGCGCTGGGCAAGGGGGGCGATTCGATCCGGGTGTTCGCCGGTATGGTCGGCACGCCGTGGGTGCTGGAAATCGGGCCGCTGTATCAGATGAACCCGTACCCGCCGGAATGGCTGGTGCTGATTGCTGCCCTCGGCCTGACCCTGATCGGCCTGATCGTCTATCTATTGGTGCGGCAGCTCGAACGACGTTTGCGCGGGCTCGAAGCCGCCGCCACGCGCATTGCCAAGGGCAGCCTGGAAACCCGGGTTCCGGCCCGGGGTGCCGACTCGGTGGGCAAACTGGCGGCGGCGTTCAATGGTATGGCCGAGCACTTGCAGCAGTTGCTCGCCATTCAGCGTGAACTGGTGCGCGCGGTGTCCCACGAATTGCGCACGCCGGTGGCGCGCCTGCGTTTCGGTCTGGAGATGATCGGTTCGGCGACCACCCCGCAGGCGCTGGAAAAATACCGCGAGGGCATGGACCACGACATCGAAGATCTCGACAAACTGGTCGACGAAATGCTCACGTACGCCCGGCTGGAACAGGGCTCGCCGGCGTTGACCTTCCAGCGCATTGACCTGGATGCGCTGGTCAATCAGGTGATCGAAGAGCTGGCGCCTCTGCGTGCAGAAGTCACGGTGCAACGCGGCTTGTGCCTGTCGGCGGCGGATTGCGATGACGCCTGGGTCGAGGCCGAGCCGCGTTACCTGCACCGCGCCTTGCAGAATCTGGTGAGCAACGCCATGCGCCATGCGCGTTCGAAGGTCACGGTCAGTTATCAGGTCGGGCAGATGCGTTGCCGGGTGGATGTCGAGGACGACGGCCCCGGTGTGCCGGAAACCGCCTGGGAGAAAATCTTCACGCCGTTCCTGCGCCTGGACGACAGTCGCACCCGGGCGTCCGGCGGACACGGCCTGGGCCTGTCGATCGTGCGGCGGATCATTCACTGGCACGACGGCCGGGCGCTGATCGGCAAGAGCAAGAGTCTGGGCGGAGCGTGCTTCAGCCTGAGCTGGCCGAGGAATCAGGAGCGGCGCTAAAAAACTTCAGGCAGGAATGCTGACCAGACTCAGCAACTGCCCGTCCTGCACGCCAAATTGCGCATCGAGTTCAGTGCCGTTGCGCCATTCGCCGGACAGGTCCGTCAGCAGCCGCAGCCGCACCTGACCTTGTTCATTCCACTCCAGCACCTCGGCGTGTTCGAAGTAGAAGCGCTGCTGCACGATCGGGTACAGCGCCTTGAACAGGCTTTCTTTCACCGAGAAGGTCAGGGTCACCCACAACGCAATCTGATCTCGGGAGCCGGCGGCCATGCGCTGCATTTCCGGCGGGGTCAGGATCTCTCCGGCCAGTCGTTCGGCGCGTTCGGCGTTGAGCAGGTTTTCCAGGTCCATGCCCAGTCCGCGCCAGTGCTGCTTGTTGGCGACAATCGCCGCCGCACGGCCGGTGCTGTGGGTGATCGAGCCGCAGATGTGTGCCGGCCAAATGGGCGCGCGGTCCTCGCCGATCGGCGGAACAGTGCTTGAGCCTTCCAATTGCTGCAACGCGGCCCGGGCGCAAATCCGCCCGGCAAGGAATTCCGCCTGCCGCTTGGCCACCGAACGCTGAATGCTCGGCGGCGGCTCGATGGCGCTGCGGCGGAAGTCATCGCCGAGCAGTTGCGACGGGTCGAAATGGGTGGTCAACAGCACGGTGTCAGGCAATACCTTCGGCAGCGGCCAATGGGCATCGAGCGGAGTGCAGCAGGCGGGGAGGAAAGGGCTGGCAGTCATGTCGGCATTTTGCCGGGTTGTCTTCGGGCTGGATAGTGCAGAGCAGGTGATCGTTCCCACGCAGAAGCCTGGAGCCATGATCGTTCCCACGCTCTGCGTGGGAATGCATACAGTGACGCTCTGCGTCACACCGCGAAGGGACGCGGAGCGTCCCGGGCTGCATTCCCACGCGGAGCGTGGGAACGATCAGCGCGAGGGGGCGACCGGGTTCAGCCAAAGATTTTCTTGAAGAACGCCTGCATGTCCGCCCAGGATTTTTCATCGGCGGCCTTGTTGTAGCCGATATCCGGGCCACCGTGATCGCCGTGGCTCAGGCGATCCGCGTCGGGATTGCTGAACCCGTGCTTGGCGCCGTCGAGATTGACGAATTGATAGTCGGCGCCGGCCTTGTCCATTTCCGACTTGAACGCCGCGACGTTGTCCGGGGTGACCATGCTGTCCAGCGCGCCATGCTCGACGAGAATTTTCGCCTTCACGCTGCCAGGCGCAGCCGGGGTCTTGGTGGCCAGCGCACCGTGGAAACTCACCACGCCGGCCAGCGGCACACCCTGACGCGCCGCATTCAGCACCACGCCACCGCCGAAGCAGTAACCGATAGCGGCGATTTTATCCTTGTCGGTCTGCGGCTGTTTCTTCAACAGATCCAGCCCGGCCTGAAAGCGCTTGCTGGCGGCATCGGCGTTTTGCGTGGCCGCTTGCATGAACGCCATCGCGTCTTTCGGGTGCTCGGTGTTCTTGCCCTCACCGTACATGTCGATGGCCAGCGCGCTGTAGCCGAGCCCGGCCAGATCCCGGGCGCGGCGCTTGGCGTAGTCGTTCAGTCCCCACCATTCATGCACCACCACCACGCCGGGGCGCGGGCCCTTGATCGCGTCGTCGTAGGCGTAGTAACCGATCAGCTTCGTGCCGTCGGCGCTCTGGTAGGGGATTTCCTCGGTCTTGATCGCAGCCTGGCTGAGGCTGCTGAAGACGAGCAGGGCGAGGGTTAGAAGCAGGCGCATGATCGGGTCTCCTGACAATAAAGGGTCAAAACAGCCTAGTTCATTTCATTCAGGCCAGGTTCAGAGAGTGTTCAGGGGCGGTACAGGGGAGGGCCAGTAACCTTGCGCCATACCCAAACAGCACTGTGAAAGAGGAAACTCCATGACTCGTTTAAATAAACTGCTGCTGGCTTTTACCGTAATGAGCGCCAGTATCGCGGCCCACGCCGACACCACCAGCAACTTCGCCGGCCTGACCTTTGGCCAGACCAGCGACAAGATCAAGAAATCCAACGCCCTGAACGACAACCTCGGCCACCCGGACGCCACCGCGGCCATCGACGGCAACAACACCTACGGCCTGCGTCTGGGTCAGCAAAACAGCCAGGGTCGCTACTACGCCACCTACGACAACGTGTCGGGCTCGCACAATGGCATTAAACTGCGCCAGGAAAACCTGCTGGGCAGCTACGATCTGTTCTACCCGGTGGGCGGCAGCACCAAGCTGTTCGGCGGTGCCACGGCGGGTCTGACCAAGCTGACCCAGGATTCGCCAGGCTACAGCCGCGACAGTGACATCGGTTACGCCGTCGGCGGTCAGTTCGGTGTGCTGCAGCAAGTCTCGCAGAACACCTCGGTCGAACTCGGTTACCGTTACCTGCGCAGCAACGCCAGCACCGAGATGAAAGAGAGCGGCGGCAGCAAGCAAGGTTCGCTGGACTTGACCAGCAGCGCCCAGACTTACCTGTCGGCCAACTACGCTTTCTAAGCGATTGGCGTCAGGCCCGCGCCGGGTCGTCCTTTGAGGGGCGACCCGGCGCAGCCATGTGAGGCGAAAGCCTTTGGAGTTGTCGATTTACCCGGGAGAGCGTCATGAAACTGTTGGTCGTCGAAGATGAAGCGCTGTTGCGCCATCACCTGCAAACCCGCCTGACGGAGAGCGGTCACGTGGTCGAGTCCGTGGCCAATGCCGAAGAGGCGTTGTACCAGACCGGGCAATTCAACTTTGACCTGGCGGTGATCGACCTCGGCCTGCCGGGCATGGGCGGGCTCGACCTGATCCGTCAGTTGCGCTCGGGCGGCAAGACCTTTCCGATCCTGATCCTCACCGCGCGCGGCAACTGGCAGGACAAGGTCGAAGGCCTGGCCGCCGGCGCCGACGATTACGTGGTCAAGCCGTTCCAGTTCGAAGAGCTCGAAGCGCGGCTCAATGCGTTGCTGCGCCGCTCCAGCGGTTTCACCCAGTCGACCATCGTCGCCGGCCCGCTGTTGCTGGATCTGAATCGCAAGCAGGCGAGTCTCGACGAGCAACCGCTGGCGCTGACGGCCTACGAATACCGGATACTCGAATACCTCATGCGCCATCACCAGCAAGTGGTGCCCAAGGATCGGCTGATGGAGCAGTTGTACCCGGATGACGACGAGCGCGATCCGAACGTGATCGAAGTGCTGGTCGGCCGTCTGCGCCGCAAGCTCGAAGGCCCGGCCGGATTCAAGCCGATCGACACCGTGCGCGGCCTCGGTTACCTGTTCAATGAGCGCTGCACTTGATCCGTTCCCTTCGCGTCCGGCTGATGCTCGCCGCCACCACCCTGGCGGTGTTGTTCATGCTCGCGTTGCTCCCGGCGATGCAGGGCGCATTCAGCCTGGCGCTGCAGGACTCGATCGAGCAGCGGCTGGCGTCCGACGTCACCACGCTGATCTCCGCCGCGCGGGTTGAAAACAACCACCTGATGATGCCGGCACAGTTGCCCGACGAGCGCTTCAACCTCACGGACAATCGCCTGCTCGGCTACATCTATGACCGCGAAGGCCATCTGGTCTGGCGTTCGAAAGGCACCCAGGAAGAGAAGATCAACTACACGCCGCGCTACGACGGCCTCGGCAACGAGTTCGCGCGGATCCGCGAAGCCAACGGTCAGGAATTCTTTGTCTACGACGTCGAAGTCAAACTGCTCGGCGGCAAGAGCGCAGCCTTCAGTATCGTGGCCCTGCAACCGGTGCGCGAATACGAAACCACCCTCGAAGGTCTGCGGGAAAATCTCTACCTCGGTTTCGGCGCGGCGCTGCTGGTGCTGCTCGCACTGCTGTGGATCGGCCTGACCTGGGGCCTGAAAGCCTTGCGCCGGCTAAGTCAGGAACTCGACGAGATCGAAGGAGGAACCCTCGAAAGCCTCAGCGAACAACACCCGCGCGAACTGCTGCGCCTGACCGGTTCCCTCAACCGCCTGCTGCACAGCGAACGCCAGCAGCGCAGCCGTTACCGCGACTCCCTCGACGACCTGGCCCACAGCCTGAAAACTCCGCTGGCGGTATTGCAAGGCGTCAGCGAAGACATGGCCCAGCGCCCCGAAGACCGCGATCAGGCCTGGGTGCTGCAAACCCAGATCGAACGCATGAGCCAGCAGATCGGCTACCAGTTGCAACGCGCCAGCCTGCGCAAAAGTGGCCTGGTGCGCCATCAGGTGCGCCTGCGTCCGGTGCTGCAAAGCCTGTGCGACACGCTGGACAAGGTCTACCGCGACAAACACGTGCGCGTGGCCTTCGATCTGCCGGAGCACTGTTACGTGCCGATCGAGCAGGGCGCCTTGCTGGAGATGATGGGCAACCTGCTGGAAAACGCCTATCGCCTGTGTCTGGGCGAAGTGCGCATCAGCGTGCGCGAAAGTCTGGACGGAATCGAACTGTGCATCGAAGACGACGGCCCCGGCGTACCACCGGATCAGCGCGCACGGATTCTCGAACGCGGCGAACGTCTGGACCGCCAGCATCCGGGGCAGGGCATCGGGCTGGCGGTGGTCAAGGACATCATCGAGAGCTATAGCGCCAAGCTGACCCTGGGGGATTCGCCGATGGGCGGGGCGGCGTTCAGGATTCATTTTCCGGCGGTGTGACCGCTCACTGCTCCTGCGCTCGATAAGCCCCCGGCGTCAGCCCCGTCCACTTCTTGAACGCACGATGAAACGCCGACGGCTCGGAAAACCCGAGCTGTTCGGCGATCTGTTGCAACGACAGATCCGCGCGCCCCAGGTGATAAATCGCGATGTCCCGCCGCAACTGATCCTTCAATTCCTGAAAGCTGGTGCCTTCCTCGCGCAGATGCCGGCGCAGGGTTTGCGGGCTGATGTGCAGGTGCGCGGCCACGGCTTCCAGATCCGGCCAGCGCGTGCTGTCGTGGCTGAGCAAGCGGCGCAGCCGGCTGCTCAGGCTGTTGCCGTCGTCCGGGCGGGACAGCAGGTCGGCGGGGGAGCGTTCGAGAAAATGCTTGAGGGTGCGTTCGTCCTGCAACAGCGGCATGTGCAGGTAGCGACTGTGAAACACCAGGCTGCTTTGCGTTGCGGAAAATTCCAGCGGGCATGAGAACAGCAAATCGTATTCCGCCCCGTGCGCCGGTTTCGGGTAGCTGAAGTTCGCCTGTTCGAGGCGAATCCGCTGGCCGATCAGCCAGCTGCCGAGGCGATGCCAGATCACCAGCAGGCTCTCGCTGAGAAAGTGATCCGGGTCCCACAATTGCGCATCGTCGAGACTCAGGCGCACCCATTCGTCTTCATGGCTCAGGGTCAGGCGCGGGGCTTCGGGGAATAGGCTATAAAACAATAAGCCGCGTTGCAGAGCCTTTTCCAGGCTGCGGCAATGAATAATCGCGTGGCACATCATGGCGAAGCTGCCGGGTTTGCTCGGTGCGTTGCCGAAGCCCAGGTATTCGTCGTCCAGGGCCAGCCACAGGTTCTGGATCAGCTGGGTGAATTGCTCCGGGGCGATCCGCGCGCGCGGCTCGTCGAGCAGTTCGGGGCTGATGCCCAGTTGCTGCAGCAGGTCCGAATAGTCGTAACCCGAGCGCCGCGCGCCACCGAGGGCGGCGCGGGCAAAGTGACTGGCGATGGTGCGTTCGCGCATGAGCGGCAGGTCCTTCCTCTGGCGACCGATGGTAGCGGCTGCCTTTGATCGGTAACAAGGCGGATTTCCGCCAAATTGTAGGACGAGGTCGGGCGAGTTGGCGGAAATCCGCCACACTTGAGTCACCGAACGGTGACACAGAAAAACCCATATCCCCTGATATCAAAAGGCTTGCAGCGATTTGCACCAAAGTGGCACGACGTTTGCGATAAGAGCCACAGAAGCGTGCGCCGAGCCGGTCCGGAAAAGCGCCGTTCGACACAACAAATCCCTCCAGTGCAGGAGGGTTCGCAATTCAGGTTTCGCGTTCAACAGATGGATGTTGCCACGCGGGACTCTTGAGGAACTTTGCAATGACGACTCGTCAGCCACTGTACAAATCCCTGTATTTCCAGGTGATCGTTGCCATCGCCATCGGCATCCTGCTCGGTCACTTCTACCCACAGACCGGTGTGGCGCTCAAGCCACTGGGTGACGGGTTCATCAAACTGATCAAAATGGTCATTGCGCCGATCATCTTCTGTACCGTTGTCAGCGGCATCGCTGGCATGCAGAACATGAAATCTGTGGGCAAGACCGGCGGCTACGCGCTGCTGTACTTCGAAATCGTTTCCACCATTGCCCTGCTGATCGGTCTGGTCGTGGTCAACGTTGTGCAACCGGGCGCCGGCATGCACATCGACGTCACCACCCTGGACGCCTCGAAAATCGCCACTTATGTGACGGCCAGTAAAGACCAGAGCATCGTTGGCTTCCTCCTCAACGTGATCCCGAACACCATCGTCGGCGCATTCGCCACCGGTGACATCCTGCAAGTGTTGATGTTCTCGGTGATCTTCGGCTATGCGCTGCATCGCCTGGGTTCATACGGTCGTCCGCTGCTGGACATGATCGATCGCTTCGCCCACGTGATGTTCAACATCATCAACATGATCATGAAACTGGCGCCACTCGGTGCGCTGGGCGCCATGGCGTTCACCATCGGTGCCTACGGTGTCGGCTCGCTGGTGCAGCTGGGTCAGCTGATGATCTGCTTCTACATCACCTGCGTACTGTTCGTCGTGCTGGTGCTGGGTGCGATCTGCCGGGCTCACGGTTTCAGCGTGTTCAAACTGGTGCGCTACATCCGTGAAGAGCTGTTGATCGTACTGGGTACGTCCTCGTCGGAATCGGCGCTGCCACGCATGCTGATCAAGATGGAACGTCTGGGCGCGAAGAAATCGGTGGTAGGTCTGGTCATCCCGACCGGCTACTCGTTCAACCTCGACGGTACCTCGATCTACCTGACCATGGCGGCCGTGTTCATCGCTCAGGCGACCGACACCCACATGGACATCACCCATCAGATCACCCTGCTGCTGGTGCTGCTGCTGTCCTCCAAAGGCGCAGCCGGTGTGACCGGTTCGGGCTTCATCGTACTGGCGGCCACCCTGTCGGCCGTAGGTCACCTGCCGGTGGCCGGTCTGGCGCTGATCCTCGGTATCGACCGCTTCATGTCCGAAGCCCGCGCCCTGACCAACCTGGTCGGCAACGCCGTAGCGACTATCGTCGTGGCCAAGTGGGTCAAGGAGCTGGACACCGACGTGCTGCAATCCGAGCTGGCCTCGGGCGGTCGCGGTATCTCTGACGAGCGTCAAGAAGACGACCTGGGCGTGGCCGAAGGCCCGACCCCGAGCAATGTGAAGTAAGCATCGCTCGAATGGAAAAACCCGCTTCGGCGGGTTTTTTCTTGTCTGCTGTTTGAGCGCAACGGTCAGCGCAACTGATGGATCCGGTAATTGCCCCATCGCCGATGGCTGCCTAGGCTGCATGCATCGTTGATGGAGAATGCCCATGTCTGCACCGCTGGCCTCACTGAAGATTCTGGATTTCTCGACCCTGCTGCCGGGGCCGTTCGCCTCGCTGCTGCTGGCGGACATGGGCGCCGAGGTGCTTCGCATCGAATCGCCGACCCGCCTCGACCTGGTGCGGGTGTTGCCGCCCCACGATCACGGTGTCTCGGCCAGTCACGCTTATCTCAATCGCAACAAGCGCAGCCTGGCCCTGGACCTCAAGCAGCCCGAGGCGCTGGAGCTGGTGAAGCAGCTGCTGGTGGATTACGACATCGTGCTGGAGCAATTCCGACCCGGAGTGATGGAGCGGCTGGGGCTGGGTTACGAGACGCTGAAGGCGATCAATCCGAAGCTGATTTACGTGTCGATCACCGGTTACGGCCAGACCGGACCGTACAGGGATCGCGCCGGTCACGACATCAACTACTTGGCGCTGGCCGGGCTCTCCAGTTACACCGGGCGCGCCGACAGCGGGCCCTTGCCGCTGGGCATGCAGGTGGCGGACGTCGCGGGCGGCTCGCTGCACGGGGTGATCGGTCTGCTGGCAGCGGTGATTTCCCGCCAGCAAACCGGGCAGGGCACCCATCTGGACGTGAGCATGACCGACTGCGCGTTCAGCCTGAACGCCATGGCGGGTGCCGGTTATCTGGCCTGCGGCGAGGAGCCGGGCTGGGAAGATCAGATGCTCAATGGCGGCAGCTTCTACGATTACTACCGCTCTCGCGACGGGCGCTGGATGTCGGTGGGCAGTCTGGAACCGGCCTTCATGCAGCAACTGTGTGCGGCGCTGGGGCGGCCGGAACTGGCGGCGCAGGGCTTGTCACCCAAACCCGAACAGCAACGGGCGCTCAAGGACGCCTTGAAGGTCGAGTTCGAGAAGCATGACTTTGCTGAACTGTGCGAGCTGTTCGCCGGGATCGATGCCTGTGTCGAACCGGTATTGAATCTGGGCGAGGCGGTGCAGCATCCGCAATTGCAGGCGCGGGAACTGGTGACGCAGGTGTCGCGTGGGGATGGCACGGTGCAGGCGCAGATCGCTTGCCCGCTGAAATTTTCCGACGCATTGCCGGCGCCGCGGCATGTGGGAGCGGCGCTGGGGCAGCATACGGATCAGGTGTTGGCGGAGTTGGGGGTGAGCCCTGAGCGGATTGCCGAACTACGTGCCGCGAAAGTGGTTTTGTAGCTCGTTCCCACGCTCTGCGTGGGAATGCCGCCATGGACGCTCTGCGTCCACTGTGACGCAGAGCGTCACGGGATACATTCCCACGCAGAGCGTGGGAACGAGGTGGGGACTTACTCGACCCGCATCTCGCCACTGAACACCAGCGTGTTGCGGCAACGCCGGCACAGATAGCGCCGCCCCTGCCGGACCAGACTATGGCGCTGCGCCGAAAACGGAAAATCGCTATCCGCACACGGGCACTTATAGATGTAGCGGGTCACGCTGCGGCGTTTGACTTCATAGGTATGGCAGCGGTCCGGCGGCAATTCGTAAACGCCGCGCATGATCAGTTGCCATTCCTCGCCGTGGGGCTGGATGCGGTCGCCGAACAGTTGATGGGCGATCAGGTGCGCGACTTCGTGGGCCACGGTCTGCTTGAGGAAATGTTCGGTGTTTTCCCGGTACAGCTGCGGATTGAAGCGCAGCAGGTTCTCGTGCAGATGCGCGACCCCGGCTTTTTGCCCGCGCAGCTTGAGGCTCACCACGGGGCGTTTGAAAGGACGTTTGAAAAAGGATTCAGCGAGTTGGAAACAGTCTTCGACGCGGGTATTGAGTTGCTCGGGCATGCTTGATGGATCTCCAGAGGCGTCGAGTATGCCGCAACCCCGGGGCGTTGCGAATCGTCGAACTGCCGAATGGTCGTCGCTCCTTTTCAACCGGCACGAGAAGGCCGCCTTGCGGCGGCCTGTGTTGGCGGATCTTGTTCTTCTCGGTAGCGAAGCTATCTAGTTTGTATAGACGGGCCCCACGCCCAGTCCCCAGACAATCACGGTGAACGCCATGATGGCCACCAGCACCACCAGACCCACCGCCAGTACCGAGCTGGAAAACAGGAAACCCTCGTCGGACGGAATGTTCATGAAGGTCGGCAGCCCCACATACAGCAGGTACACCGTGTAGCAGATGGCCGCCGTGCCGACGATCATCCCCAGCCACATGTGCGGGTAGAGCGCCGCCAGCCCGCCGACGAACAGCGGTGTCGCAGTGTAGGTGGCAAATGCCACGCAACGGGCCAGGCTCGGGTTGGCGTCATAGGTGCGGGCCATCCAGTGCACGAAGGCACCCATGACCGCGACCCCGCCGAGCATTGCCAGATAAGACATGATCGTCATCCACAACGCGCTTTCGACGGTGAGCATCACCGGTGCGCGGTTGCCGATCACCCAGCCGACCTGGGTGGTGCCGATAAATGCCGAAACAGCGGGGATCGCCGCCAGGATCAGTGTGTGAGTCAAGTACATGTGGCTGATGCTTTCTTCCTGGTCGCCACGGATTTCCTTCCATTCCTGATCGGGGTGGGTAAAAAGTCCCACTACGTGATGGATCATGCCAGTCACTCCTCTCGTTATTGCTATCGCCCCCCAGCGGAGCGCCTACGGGCCAATGCGGCCGAGCAAATACAGGTCTTCAGATTGTGTGCGACCTTATGTCGCAGTATAGAAAGGTCTTAACCGCACAGGTGATAGGGGCTTAGAGCAAATCGCGCTGTAAAACCTCGGGGTAATCGCGTCGGGGTCTGTGTAGACGGGCGCTGCGAGCGGCGACAACCTGTGGCCACAAGCCCAGTGTTTTTGCGTAAAATGCCCGCCTTTCGTCACACCTCACGGATTTCGCGTCATGGGCACTCTTACGGTCAACCAGAACAAACTGCAAAAGCGCCTGCGCCGTCTGGCCGGCGAAGCCGTCACCGACTTCAACATGATCGAAGACGGCGACAAGGTCATGGTCTGCCTGTCCGGGGGCAAGGACAGCTACACCATGCTCGACGTGCTGATGCACCTGCAGAAGGTTGCACCGATCAAGTTCGAGATCGTCGCCGTGAACATGGACCAGAAGCAGCCGGGTTTCCCCGAGCACGTGCTGCCGGCCTACCTGAAAGAGCTGGGCATCGAGTACCACATCGTCGAGAAGGACACGTACTCGGTGGTCAAGGAACTGATCCCGGAAGGCAAGACCACCTGCTCGCTGTGCTCGCGCCTGCGCCGCGGCACGCTGTACACCTTTGCCGACGAAATCGGCGCGACCAAAATGGCTCTCGGTCATCATCGCGACGACATCGTCGAGACATTCTTCCTCAACATGTTCTTCAACGGCAGTCTCAAGGCCATGCCGCCGAAGCTGCGCGCCGACGATGGTCGCAACGTGGTGATCCGTCCGCTGGCCTACTGCAACGAGAAAGACATCCAGGCCTACTCGGACTTCAAGCAATTCCCGATCATCCCGTGCAACCTTTGCGGCTCCCAGGAAAACCTGCAGCGTCAGGTGGTCAAGGAAATGCTCCAGGACTGGGAACGCAAGACCCCGGGCCGTACCGAGAGCATCTTCCGCAGCCTGCAGAACGTGATCCCGTCGCAACTGGCTGACCGTAACCTGTTTGACTTCACCAGCCTGAAGATCGACGAGACGGCGGCTTCGCGTTTCGTCAATGTGGTGAACCTGTAAGTGATCTGATCGCTCGAAAGAAACGGCGCTCGCGGGCGCCGTTTTCAATTCATTTTTTAGGAGAGGGCATGCGCGACTACAAGTGGCTGCACGAATACTGTCTGAACCGCTTCGGTTCGGCGGCTGAACTGGAAGCCCATCTGCCCGTTCCCAAGACCCCGGCGCAACTGCGCAAGATCAGCGACGACCGTTATCTCTCGACCATGGCCCTGCGGGTGTTTCGTGCCGGGCTCAAGCACAGCCTGGTGGACGCCAAGTGGCCGGCCTTCGAAGAAGTGTTCTTCAAGTTCGACCCGGAAAAGGTCGTGCTGATGAGTGCCGAACACCTTGAGCGGCTGATGCAGGATGCGCGGATCATCCGTCACCTGGGCAAGCTGAAAAGCGTGCCACGCAATGCGCAGTTCATTCTGGACGTCGAGAAAGAGAAGGGCAGTTTCGGTGCGTTGCTGGCCGACTGGCCGGTGACCGACATCGTCGGTTTGTGGACCTACCTGAAAAAGCACGGCCATCAATTGGGCGGGCTGTCGGCGCCTCGGTTTTTGCGGATGGTCGGCAAGGATACGTTTGTGCCGAGCTACGACGTGGTCGCGGCGCTGAATGCGCAGAAGATCGTCGACAAGGTGCCCACCAGCCTGCGGGATCTGGCGACAGTGCAGAACGCGTTTAACCAGTGGCATGAAGAGAGTGGCGGACGGCCGATGAGCCAGATCTCGATGATGCTGGCGTACACCGTCAATCATTGAGCCTAGGGTGATCGTTCCCACGCTCTGCGTGGGAATGCCGCCCGGGACGCTCTGCGTCCCTGAGACGCGGAGCGTCTCTTGATGCATTCCCACGCGGAGCGTGGGAACGATCTTGGAGTTGGAGCGCAGTCAGGCGACGGAGATTTCGCCTTCGCCCGCCAGTTTGCGGTTCAGCTGATACCGCCACCGCACATACAGCAACGCCGAGCAGAACACCGCCAGACTGGCGATCATTTCCAGCACGCCGAACAGCTGCCGGCTCGGGTCGTATGCGGCCAGCGCGCCCTTGATGAAATACAGGTTCACCACAAAGCACATCCACGAATGCCCGCGTGCGCTGCCCATGATCATGCCCGGTGCGAGCACGATCCACGGGATCAGCTCGATCAGCAGAATCACCCACGGCCGCGCGCCGTGCAGGTCGGCGAACACCAGGTAATACGCGGCGAGCAGTCCGGCCAGGCCGAAAAAACACAGCAGACTGATCACCCGCATGGCCCGCACCCGTGGCTCCAGCCACTCGACGGCGGGCAGGACTTTCGGCTTTCTGGCCATCTCAGTTCCCCAGTTTCTGGGCGGTCTTGGCCAGACGTGCGCCGAGTGCGCGGCACAGCGCCACTTCGTGCTGATCGAGACCGCTTTTGCCGTCGGCCCCGGCGTGATGGCTGGCGCCGTACGGCGTGCCGCCGCCCTGGGTTTCCAGCAGCGCTGACTCGCTGTAGGGCAGGCCGGTGATCAGCATGCCGTGGTGCAGCAGCGGCAGCATCATCGACAACAGGGTAGTTTCCTGGCCGCCATGCAGGCTGGCGGTGGAGGTAAACACCCCGGCCGGTTTGCCGACCAGCGCGCCGGTCAGCCACAGGTTGCTCGTGCCATCGAGGAAATACTTGAGCGGCGCGGCCATGTTTCCGAAACGGGTCGGGCTGCCGAGGGCCAGGCCGGCGCAGTTCTTCAGGTCATCCAGCGTGGCGTACAGCGCGCCTTCATCCGGAATGTCCGGTGCCACGGCTTCGCACTCGGTGGAGATCGCCGGCACGGTGCGCAGGCGTGCTTCGAGGCCGGCCTGCTCGACGCCACGGGCAATCTGCCGGGCCATCTCGTTGGTCGAGCCGCTGCGGCTGTAATACAGAACCAGAATGTACGGCGCACTCACGGCAGCAGCTCCAGGATCTGCTCCGGTGGACGGCCGATAATGGCTTTGTCGCCGGCTTCGAGAATCGGTCGCTCCATCAACTTCGGATGTGCCGCGATGGCTTCGATCAATTGTTTTTCGGTGAGACTGGCGTCGGCCAGGTTCAGGGTCTTGTATTCGTCTTCGCCGGTGCGCAGCAGTTGCCGTGCGCTGATTCCCAGCTTGCCGAGCAGCGCCTTGATCTGCGCGGCGTCCAGCGGGGTTTCGAGGTAGCGCACCACGTTTGGCGTCAGGCCACGGGCTTCGAGGAGTTCGAGCGCACCGCGGGATTTCGAGCAGCGCGGGTTGTGATAAAGCGTCAGATCGGTCATGGGCGGGTCGCTTCTTGCGTAGAGTGGCGGCTATTCTAACTGTGCAGCGCGCAATCCAGAACCTTGGGAGGCGATGGGTCGCAGGCGCATTCAATTTTTCACAAGGAACACAACATGACACGGGCACTGGCAGCGGCATTGACGATCATCGGGGCGTTGATGCTGGGGGGCTGCGGTAACGACTACGGCATCGACCAGAACGGGCAGAAAGTGGCGTCCGAGCGCCTCGACAAACAATGGGTCGTGCTCAACTACTGGGCCGAATGGTGCGGCCCGTGCCGCACGGAAATCCCGGAACTCAACCATCTGGCCGAAGAGCTCAAGGGCAAGAAAATCGGCGTGTTCGGGGTCAACTTCGACAACGTGCAGGGTGACGAGCTGAAGAGCGCCAGCGAAAAACTGGGCATCAAATTCACCGTACTGGCGCAGGACCCGGCGGAACTGTTCGAACTGCCGCGCAGTGAGGCCTTGCCGGTGACCTACATCATCGACAACAAGGGCAAGGTGCGGGAGCAGTTGATGGGTGAGCAGACGGCGGCGGGGGTGATGGCGAAGCTTGAGGCGTTGCAGGCTACCAACTGATTTGCCTTGGCTGATCGTCGCTGATCGTTCCCACGCTCCGCGTGGTAACGCCGCCCCGGACGCTCCGCGTCCGCTGTGACGCAGAGCGTCACGGGATGCATTCCCACGCAGAGCGTGGGAACGATCATTCAGGGCAGCAGGATCAGCCTTCTTCCAGCCACCAGCGCAATGGCTTGCCTTCAGCCGGCCAGAAGCGCATCTGCTCGATCGGCGAGATATCCCAGCGTTCCACGTGTTCCAGGGCCTGGAGGAAGCGTTGCTCCTGCTCCATGAGCGCCGGTGCGCAGAGTTTGCGGGTCTTGCCGATCTTGCCGAAGCTCAGCTTGTCGCCTTCCAGGGTGTACGGCGCGAACCAGTGGTTGCAGCCGCCATTGCCATACGCCCGCCCGTCATCGCCGAGGGTCACGGTCAGGTGGCTGTAATCCATCAGCGGACGCTCGCCGATCCATTCCAGAATGTAGCTACGGTTCTGTTGCAGTTGCACAGGCTCCGCGGCGCAACCCATCAGGCCGGCGCCGACAGCAGCGGTCAGGGCCAGGTGTTTCATCACGCCGGCTCCTGGCATTTCGGGCACAGATGCTTGTCGCCGACGGCTTTCCAGCCCAGCTCCGCAATACGTGCCGTGGCGGCCGGTTTTTCCGCAGGCTTGCCCAGTTTGGCGTCCACGGCGAATTCGAAGCTCAGCTCCTTGGCGCAGCTGTCGCAGTTGACCTGCCAGGTGTGGATCGCCAGTTCACCGAACACCGGGCCGGTGGTCATGGCAGTCCATTGACCCGGCGGGTTGATCAGGTGGCGGACGGTGTCGACGGTCAGGCGCATGGACAAGTCCTTGCTGCCTTTGAGGGTCACGACCAGCACGTCGCCGATGCGGATCGAGCCACCGTTGCCGGTGACCTGATAACGGCCCGGAACCAGGGCGCGGCATTCGGTGAGGGTGTGTTGCGGGTTCATCAGGGTGTAGCGGAAATCGTGTTCGACCATGGGTCCTCCAAATATGCGCGACATGCTAGCACGGGCTTGATTGCAGAATGATGCGCGCGTGCGACCTTCGATCCGGTTCAAATCGACACCGCAGTCGTGGCAAACTGCCGCCTTCATTTTCAAGGAACGGAACATGGCGCTGATCGAATGTTATGAATGCAAGCGGAGCATCAGCTCCGAAGCCACGGCGTGCATTCATTGCGGGGCTCCGCTGGCAGAGGCGCAGACGCCTCAAGCCGAAAAGGGCGCGTCGACGATTTCCTTTGGCAGCCTGCCGCGTAACAAGGCAGTGCCCGAGGCCCACGTTCCGCCACCGGCCCCCGAGCGGCCGAAGATCATGCCGGCCGCGGCGGGGCGACGTCGTCGTTCGCAGCCTGTCGAGCCCGTGGCAAACCCGGACGGCTCGCGTCCGGTGGAAGGCTGGCTGAAGATCATGGCGTTTCTGATGCCGCTGGTGTTTGTCTGGTTCCTGCTGCGCAGCGGGCACTCCCTCAAGCAACGTTTACTGGGGTTCGGCTGGCTGGCGCTGTTGATCCTGTGCGTAGCGATTACCCCGACGCCACCTCCGGTCTGAGTCCGACCGTTCAGCCCTCGACCTGGTTCTGCGGCGTACCCGCCGCCCAGGTCGCGATGTTGTGCAGGGTGGTCGCGGCAATCGCGCCCAGCGCCTCATGGGTCAGAAACGCCTGATGGGCGGTGACGATCACATTGGGGAACGTCAGCAGCCGCGCCAGCACGTCGTCCTGTAGCGGCAGGTCGGAACGGTCCTCGAAGAACAGCTGCGCCTCCTCTTCATACACATCCAGTCCCAGATAACCGAGCTGGCCGTCCTTCAAGGCGTCGACCAGCGCTGGCGTGTCCACCAGACCGCCGCGCCCGGTGTTGATCAGCATCGCCCCCGGTTGCATGTGCGCCAGCGAATCGCGGTTGATCAGGTGTCTGCTCTGTTCGTTGAGCGGGCAGTGCAGGCTGATGATCCGTGCTTGCGCCAGCAGGTCCGGCAGGCTGAGGTAGCGCGCGCCCAACGCTTCGACGGCAGGGTTCGGATAAGGGTCGTAGGCCAGCAGTTCGCAGCCGAAGCCGTGCATGATCTTCGCGAAGGTCGCGCCGATCTGTCCGGTGCCGACGATGCCGACGGTTTTGCCCACCAGATCGAAACCGGTGAGCCCGTGCAGGCTGAAATCACCTTCGCGGGTGCGGTTGTAGGCGCGATGCAGGCGACGGTTGAGGGCGAGGATCAACGCCACCGCATGTTCGGCCACCGCATGGGGCGAGTAGGCCGGTACGCGCACGACGGCCAGCCCCAGACGTTTGGCGACGGCCAGATCCACATGGTTGTAGCCGGCCGAACGCAAGGCGATCAGGCGAGTGCCGCCCGCGGCCAGACGCTCCAGCACCGGGGCGCTCAGGTCATCGTTGATGAACGCGCAGACTACTTCGTGATGTTCGGCCAGCGCTGCGGTATCGAGACTGAGCCGGGCTGGCTGGAAGTGCAGTTCGATCCCGGCCGGGCAGTCGGCGGCGAGGAAACTGTCGCGGTCGTAGGTCTGGCTGCTGAAAACGATCGTGCGCATGAAATCCTCCTGGAGCATCGACGCGGGCGCAAATCACCCGCGACAACTTTAGCTGCGTCGGCGTTGACCGGCATTGCCGTGGATCAGGCGCTGATCTTCGCCTGGGCCGCCAGGCGATTGATTGCCCGCTCCAGCTCGTCCAGCGCGGTCGAGGCCTTGGGATCCTGCTGCTTGAGCAGGGTTTCGCTGCGCTGGCAGGCGGCGCGCAATTGCGGCACACCGCAGTAACGGGTGGCGCCGTGCAGACGGTGCACCCGTTCGAGCAGACTGTTCTGATCCTGACTGTCGCGGGCGGTGCGGATGGCTTCGCGGTCGGCCTCGAGCGAAGCCAGCAGCATCGCCAGCATGTCCGCCGCCAGATCCGCCTTGCCGGCAGCCAGGCGCAAACCTTCTTCGTGATCGAGAATTGGCAGTTCCTGATTGCCCAGCAGGCTTTCGCCGCCACGGTCCGGCGCCTGATTGCGCAACGCCAGGCCCGTCCACTTCAGCACGACTTGCGCCAGTTGCCGCTCGCTGATCGGCTTGGTCAGGTAGTCGTCCATGCCGCTTTGCAGCAGCGCGCGTTTTTCATTGGCCATGGCGTGGGCGGTGAGGGCGACGATCGGCAGCGGCGTGCAGTGTCGCTCGCTTTCCCACTGGCGGATGGTTTCGGTGCTCTGGCGTCCGTCCATGCCGGGCATCTGCACGTCCATCAGCACCAGATCGAAGGTTTCGTTCTGCACCGCTTTGACCGCGGCATAACCACTTTCCACGGCCAGCACCTTGGCGCCCATGTCTTCGAGCAGCGTCTGCACCAGCAACAGGTTGGCCGGGTTGTCGTCGACGCACAGCACTTTCGGCGCGCGGCTCGACAACGGTTCGCCCGGTTCGCTGCGCGGCTGGCGCGGATTGACCATGTCCGACAACGCCCGGCGCAGTTTGCGGGTACAGGCCGGCTTCGATTGCAGCTGACTGTGAGGGTTGGGCACTGAAAGGTGGTACAGCGTCAGTTCGGTGGTCGGGCACAACACCAGCACCCGACAACCGAGGTGCTCAAGGTCCCAGATGTGCTGGTTGAGACGCTCCGGCGGCATGTCGTTGCTGGTGATGCCGAGCACCGCCAGATCGATCGCCTGATCGGTCTGATGGGCGCCGGTAACGCCATTGGTCAGGCTTTCCAGGGTATTGAACGGCGTGACGTCGAGGCCGCAATCCTCCAGTTGATGCTGCAGGGCCTGACGCGCCAGTTCGTGGTTTTCCAGTACCGCCACCCGGCGCCCGAGCAACGGCGCGCAGGGCAGGTCTTCGGCGTCGTCGCGGGTCTTGGGCAGGTTCAGGCTGATCCAGAATTCCGAACCTTCGCCCGGCGTGCTGTCGACGCCGATCTCGCCGCCCATCTGCTCGATCAGGCGCTTGGAAATCACCAGCCCCAGGCCGGTGCCGCCGGGTTGGCGCGACAGCGAATTGTCGGCCTGGCTGAAAGCCTGGAACAACGCGCGCACATCCTGGTTCGACAGGCCGATGCCGGTGTCCTGAATGCTGATGCGCAACTGCACGCTGTCGTCGTTTTCTTCTTCGAGCATGGCGCGGGCGACGATGGTGCCTTCGCGGGTGAACTTGATCGCGTTGCTCACCAGATTCGTCAGGATCTGCTTGAGCCGCAGCGGATCGCCGACCAGCGACAGCGGCGTATCGCGGTACACCAGACTCACCAGTTCCAGCTGCTTGGCGTGGGCGGCGGGGGCGAGGATGGTCAGGGTGTCCTGCAACAGGTCGCGCAGGTTGAACGGAATATGGTCGAGCACCAGTTTGCCGGCTTCGATCTTCGAGAAATCGAGGATCTCGTTGATGATCCCCAGCAGGCTGTCGGCGGATTTTTCGATCGTGCCCAGGTAGTCGAGCTGGCGCGGGGTCAGTTCGCTTTTCTGCAACAGGTGGGTGAAACCCAGAATGCCGTTGAGCGGCGTGCGGATCTCGTGGCTCATGTTGGCGAGGAATTCGGATTTGATCCGGCTCGCTTCCAGCGCTTCCTTGCGGGCCAAGTCCAGCTCGATGTTCTGGATCTCGATGGTTTCCAGGTTCTGGCGCACGTCTTCGGTGGCCTGATCGACGCTGTGCTGCAATTCTTCCCGGGCGTTCTGCAGGGTGCCGGCCATGCGGTTGATGCCGGACGCCAGTTCATCCAGTTCCTGACTGCCCAGCGGTGGCAGGCGGGTTTCCAGGTGACCGTCCTTGAGCTGCGCGACGGCCTGTTTGATCTGGCTCAGCGGGCGGTTGATCGTGCGGCCCATGCGCAAGGCCAGCAGCGCGGCACCGGCCAGTCCCGCACCAATCAGCAACAGACTGGCGAACAGGCTTCGGTAGCCGCGCAACAGCATGCCGTTGTGCGACAGCTCCAGCTCGACCCAGCCGAGCAGGCGGTCGGACTCTTGCGGGATCAGCTCGCCGGCGAGGTTGCGGTGTTTGCCGAAGACCGGCAGCAGATAGCGGGTGGCATCGTTGCCGCTGCGTCGCAGCAGGTGCGCGCTGTCGCCGCTCGGCGCCTGGTTGAGCATGGTCGGGCCGGCGTGGGCGAGGGGAGAGCGATCGGGCGCGAGGAAGGTGACGGCGCGCACGTCTGGTTGTTCGAGGGACTGGGTGGCGATGCGCTCGAGCAGTTCGGCATCGCCGCGGCCCATGGCCGGTGCCACCAGCGGAGCCAGTTGCTCGGCGATCATTTCGCCGCGCTGCATCAGTTGGGTTTGCAGGTCGGACTGCTGCGTCCAGGTGAAATACCCGCCCAGCACCAGTGCCATCAGGCTGGTCGGCAACAGGGTCAGCAACAATACGCGACCTTTGATTCCCAGTTTCTTGAGCACGCCTTTCTCCTGCATCCCGCTGATCGTTGACTCACACGTGCGTCCGGCACGCGGTATCGGCGCAGTGTAGCGATTTGCTTGCGGGCAATCTTGGGAAAAATGATGTCGTGTTTGTTCACTTGCAGGCCGGTCATCTGTCCGACAGGTCAAGCTTGGGTTGCCGGGCGCCGGGCAATCTTGAATAATCGCCCAACTGAGAATTATTTGCAGATAGTCATGACTCCTGTCTCTATTGGCCAACCCCGCATTCTTTCCATCGAAGACGATCCCGTCCTCGGTGCCTATGTCCATGAACAACTGGGCCGCAGCGGCTTCCAGGTCACCTGGTGCCAGAACGGCAGCGAAGGCCTGAGCATTGCCCGGCGCCAGCCGTTCGATGTGGTGTTGATGGACATTCTGTTGCCGGGGCTGGATGGATTGAACGTCCTGACTCAACTGCGTCAGAGCCATTCCACGCCGGTGCTGCTGATGTCAGCCCTCGGTGCCGAAGCCGACCGTATCAGCGGTTTCCGCCTCGGCGCCGACGACTATCTGCCCAAACCCTTCAGCATGGCCGAGCTGCATGTGCGGATCGAAGCGATCCTGCGCCGGGTCGCCCTCGACCGTCGTCCGGCGGCTATCGCTCCGGCGGTGCCGGTCGGCGGACTGCGTTTCGACGATGAGCAGTGCGATGTGTTCTACCTCGACCAGCCCGCCGGCCTGACTCGCAGCGAATACCGCCTGCTGGAAACCCTCAACCGCAACGACGAGGAAGTGCTGAGCAAGGCCTTCCTTTATCAGCACGTTCTTCAGCGTGGTTATGCCGCCCACGACCGCAGCCTCGACATGCACATCAGCCAGATCCGCCGCAAACTCAAGTCGGTCGGCTACACCGAGCGTGAAGTGCGCACGGTGTGGGGCAAGGGTTACGTCCTGAGTGCCGTCGATGAAAGTGTCTGACCTTCCGGGCCGGCACTCGCTGTTCTGGAAACTCGCCTGCCTGCTGGTGGCGTTCTGTCTGTTGATGATCTGGCTGAGCTGGTCCTGGGGCCGGTACATGGAACAGCGCAACCAGTTCCTCTCCGACGACGCCCGTCGCACGCTGAGCCGTTATGCCTCCGAGGCCGAGCGCGCCTGGCAGCAGGGCGGGCGCGATGGCATCGATAGCTGGTTGCAGAGCATGGAGTTGCGTGAGGCCGGCTGGGTCGGCGTGATCGGCGGCAACCTGCAGTCGCTGGGCAGCCAGCCGTTGAACGTTCAGGAGCTCCAGCGCCTGACCTTCCTGCGCGGCCTTGACTGGCCGATTCACAAAAAGGGCCGGCCGTGGCTGCGGGTCCCATTTCCCAATGACCCGACCGCCGGCAGTCTGGTGATCGAGTTGCCCGAGCGATTTCTGCCGGGCAAATACCGGGTGTTCTGGCGGGTCATCACCAACGGTGTGATTCCCGGTCTGTTCACCTTGCTGCTGTGCGTCGGCCTGTATCGCCTGTTGGTGGTGCCGCTGAACAATCTGCGCGAGCAGGCCAATGCGTGGCGTGCCGATCAATTGAATGTGCGGTTGTCGAGCGGCATCACCCAGCGCCCCGATGAACTCGGCGAACTGGCCCGCGCCTTCGATTCGATGTCCGAACGCCTGCAATCCACCGTGGCCCTGCAACAGCAACTGTTGCGCGACCTGTCCCACGAACTGCGCACGCCCCTGAGTCGGTTGCGGGTCGCCAGCGAAAGCGAGCAGCAGCTGCAACCGCTGCGCGAACGTATCGGTCGCGAAGTCGACGTGATGCAGCGATTGGTGGAGGACACCTTGCAGCTGGCCTGGCTCGACACCGAACGCGCGCCGTTGCCGGACGAAGCGATCCAGATTCAGGCGCTGTGGGAAATGCTCACCGAAAACGCCTGCTACGAAAGCTGCTGTCCGATGGGGCAGTTGCAGTGCGGCGTTGAAGCTTCCTGCTGGGTACGCGGCAATCTCAACACCCTGGCCCAAGCCTTGGAAAACATTCTGCGCAACGCCATTCGCCATTCGCCACCGGGAGGCGTCGTGCGGCTCGACGGTCGACGGGATGGCGATTACTGGCACCTGTGGCTGGAGGACGAGGGCGGCGGCGTGGCCGAAGTGGATCTTGAGCGGATCTTCTCGCCCTTCATCCGACTCGACGGCTCGCGGCCGGGAGACGGTGGATTTGGGTTGGGGCTGAGTATCGCGAGGAACGCGGTGCAACGCCAGGGCGGAACCCTGTGGGCCGAGAACGGCCCGTCGGGATTGCGCTTGAATCTGCGGTTGGTGGCGGATGACAGTGCTGTCAGTCCCGACGTCTTCGCTGGCAAGCCAGCTCCCACCGTGGACTTGAACCGCCCGCAGATTGTGTGAGCGGCACAGGAAAGTCTCACCACTGGTCAGACTTTTCTGCTTATTCCAATAAACCATAAGCACCACACTTTGCGTGATATGGCCTGCGCAGGTTTGCCGGTATGATAGGCGCCCCCGCTGTCCGGATTGCGAAAAACGCCATGACCTTGCAGTACCCAACCATCGCCGATTGCGTCGGCAACACGCCGCTGGTGCGTTTGCAGCGCCTGCCCGGTGTCACCAGCAACACCCTTTTGCTCAAGCTCGAAGGGAACAACCCGGCGGGTTCGGTCAAGGATCGTCCGGCGCTGTCGATGATCACCCGTGCCGAGTTGCGCGGGCAGATCCACGAAGGCGATACGCTGATCGAAGCGACCTCGGGCAACACCGGGATCGCCCTGGCGATGGCCGCCGCGATCAAGGGTTACAAGATGATCCTGATCATGCCGGACAACTCCAGCGCCGAGCGTAAGGCGGCGATGACCGCTTACGGCGCAGAGCTGATTCTGGTCAGCCAGGAAGAGGGCATGGAAGGCGCTCGCGATCTCGCCCAGCGGATGGAAGCCGAAGGCCGTGGCAAGGTGCTGGATCAGTTCGCCAACGGCGACAACCCTGAAGCGCACTACACCACCACCGGCCCGGAAATCTGGCGTCAGACCCAGGGCTCCATCACCCACTTCGTCAGCTCCATGGGCACCACCGGCACCATCATGGGCGTGTCGCGTTACCTCAAGGAACAGAACGACAACGTGCAGATCATCGGCCTGCAACCGATGGAAGGCTCGGCCATTCCCGGCATCCGCCGCTGGCCGCAGGAATACCTGCCGAAGATCTACCAGGCCGACCGCGTTGACCGCATCGTCGACATGGCGCAAAGCGAAGCCGAGGACGTCACCCGGCGTCTGGCCCGCGAAGAAGGCATCTTCTGCGGCGTGTCCTCGGGCGGTGCGGTGGCAGCGATGCTGCGCCTGTCCAAAGAAGTTGAAAACGCGGTGATCGTCGCGATCATCTGCGACCGTGGCGACCGTTACCTGTCGACCGGCATTTTCGACGCGCCCAACTGATGGCCAAGCATGAGAGAGGCCTGCGCTTCCAGCCCACCGGCGGCAGCAAGGCCGCGCAAATCCCGACCGGCAAAAAGCAGCGCCTGAGCATCGAGCGCCTGGCCAATGACGGTCGCGGCATCGCGTTTTTTGAAGGCAAAACCTGGTTCGTCCTCGGCGCCCTCGCGGGTGAAGAGGTCGAAGCGCGGGTGCTCGGCGCTCACGGCAAAGTGGTCGAGGCGCGCACCGAGCGCGTGTTCAGCGCCAGTCAATTGCGTCGTCCCGCACCTTGCCAGCACGCCGGCCGTTGCGGCGGTTGCAGCGTTCAGCATCTGCCCCACAACGAACAGCTTGCCCTGAAACAGCGCATGCTCGCCGAGCAGTTGTCGCGAGTCGCCGGTGCCGAGCCCGAAGAGTGGGCGGCGCCGTTGACCGGCCCCGAATTCAGCTACCGTCGCCGCGCCCGGATCGCCGTGCGCTGGGACAGCAAGACCAAGAAGCTCGAAGTCGGTTTCCGCGCCGCCGGCAGTCAGGACATCGTCGCGATCAGCGAATGCCCGGTGCTGGTACAGCCCTTGCAGCCGATCATGACCCGCTTGCCGGAGATGCTGCGACGCTTGAGCAAACCTCAGGCGCTGGGGCATGTCGAATTGTTCAGTGGCTCGTCACTCGCCGTACTGCTGCGTCACATGGCGCCGCTGTCCGAGGCCGACCTGACGATCCTCAAGGATTTCTGCGCGTTCCATGAAGCGCAGCTCTGGCTGCATGGCGAAGGCGAACCGCAGCCGGTGGATGATGCACAGTCGCTTGGCTATCACCTGGAACAGTGGGATCTGCAATTGGCTTACCGGCCGGGGGATTTCATCCAGGTCAATGCCGGGGTCAACGAGGCCATGGTCGCCCAGGCGCTGGACTGGTTGAAACCGACGAGCGATGAGCGCGTGCTCGACCTGTTTTGCGGCCTCGGCAACTTCGCCCTGCCGCTGGCGAAAGCTGCGCGTGAAGTGGTGGCGGTCGAAGGCGTGCAGACCATGGTCGATCGCGCGGCAGCGAATGCCGCCAGCAACAATTTGCATAACACAAAGTTTTTTCAGGCCGATTTATCCCAGCCTTTGACCGATGCCCAGTGGATCGGAAACGGCTTTTCTGCGGTACTCTTGGACCCACCGCGCGACGGTGCTTTCGAGGTGGTGCGCAAGCTGGCGGCCTTGGGCGCCAAACGGTTGGTGTACGTGTCGTGCAACCCTGCAACTCTGGCGCGCGATACGGTCGAATTGATCAAGCAGGGCTACCGGTTAAAACGTGCCGGGATTCTCGATATGTTTCCTCAGACGGCACATGTCGAGGCCATGGCGTTATTTGAAGCGAGCCAGGATGGCTCGTCTGATCCGACTGGTCGTCCGTAGCGCTCGCCTTGGCCCCGCGAGCGCGAACGGGCATTGACGGTCAGTGATTTGACGCATTGAATCTGCGTCGTAGGGAAGGTAAAGCAAGATGGTACAGGTGAGAGCACACCAGCCGATCAACACTGACGGCAGTATCAATCTCGAGGCTTGGCTCGATCACGCGGTCAGTGTCGATCTGGCACTGGATCGCGAAGCCTTGAAAGAGGCCTGCGAGTACGCTCGCCAGGCCGAGCAGCAATCCAATGCGGCGAAGAATCTCTGGTCCGAAGGCAGCGGCAGTTTCAGCACGGGCCTCGAGATCGCCGAGATCCTCGCCGACCTCAAGCTCGATCAGGATTCGCTGGTTGCCGCGGTTCTTTATCGCGGCGTACGCGAAGGCCAGATTGAACTCGCAGCGGTCAGCCAGCGCTTCGGCCCGGTGGTCGCCAAGCTGATCGACGGCGTGCTGCGCATGGCGGCGATCAGTGCCAGCCTCAGCCCGCGCCAGTCGATGGTGCTCGGCACTCAGGGCCAGGTGGAAAACCTGCGCAAGATGCTGGTGGCGATGGTCGACGACGTGCGTGTCGCGCTGATCAAACTCGCCGAACGCACCTGCGCGATCCGTGCAGTGAAAACCGCCGACGACGAAAAACGTAACCGGGTCGCCCGGGAAGTGTTCGACATCTATGCGCCGCTCGCGCATCGACTCGGCATCGGTCATATCAAATGGGAACTGGAGGACCTGTCCTTCCGTTACCTGGAACCCGATCAATACAAACAGATTGCCAAGCTGCTGCATGAGCGGCGGCTGGATCGTGAGCGTTTCATCGCTGACGTGATGACCCAGCTCAAGGACGAACTGCAGGCCACCGGCGTCGAAGCCGACATCAGCGGTCGGGCCAAACACATCTATTCGATCTGGCGCAAAATGCAGCGCAAGGGTCTGGAGTTCAGCCAGATCTACGACGTGCGTGCGGTGCGCGTGCTGGTGCCGGAAATGCGCGACTGCTACACCGCGCTCGGTATCGTCCACACCCTGTGGCGGCATATCCCGAAAGAGTTCGACGACTACATCGCCAACCCGAAAGAGAACGGCTACCGCTCGCTGCACACGGCGGTAATCGGCCCGGAAGGCAAGGTGCTGGAAGTCCAGATCCGGACCCATTCGATGCACGAAGAGGCCGAACTCGGTGTCTGCGCGCACTGGCGCTACAAGGGCACCGACGTCAAGTCCGGCTCCAATCACTACGAAGAGAAAATCTCCTGGCTGCGTCAGGTCCTCGAGTGGCACGAAGAGCTGGGCGACATCGGTGGTCTGGCCGAACAGCTGCGGGTCGATATCGAGCCGGACCGGGTCTACATCTTCACCCCGGACGGTCACGCCATCGACTTGCCGAAGGGCGCGACGCCGCTGGACTTCGCCTACCGCGTGCACACCGAAATCGGTCACAACTGCCGTGGCGCGAAGATCAACGGGCGCATCGTTCCGCTCAACTACAGCCTGCAGACCGGTGAACAGGTCGAGATCATCACCAGCAAGCACGGCACTCCGAGCCGTGACTGGCTGAACCCGAATCTGGGCTACGTCACCACGTCCCGGGCGCGGGCGAAGATCGTGCACTGGTTCAAGTTGCAGGCGCGCGATCAGAACGTCGCGGCGGGCAAGACCCTGCTCGAGCGCGAGCTCAATCGCCTCGGCCTGCCGGCGGTGGACTTCGACAAGCTGGCCGACAAGGCCAACATGAAAACCGCCGAGGACATGTTCGCCGCCCTCGGCGCCGGCGACCTGCGTCTGGCGCAACTGGTCAACCTCGCGCAACAACTGGTCGAGCCGGAACGCGGCAACGAACAGCTGGAACTGATTCCGCGCAAGGCGACCGGCTACAAACCGGGCAAGCGCGGCGACATTCAGATCCAGGGCGTCGGCAACCTGATGACGCAGATGGCCGGCTGCTGCCAGCCGTTGCCGGGCGATGCGATCGTCGGCTACATCACCCAGGGCCGTGGCGTGAGCATTCACCGTCAGGACTGCGCCTCGGTGCTGCAACTGGCCGGGCGCGAGCCGGAGCGGATCATCCAGGTCAGCTGGGGCCCGGTGCCGGTGCTCACCTATCCGGTGGATATCGTCATCCGCGCCTACGATCGTTCCGGTCTGCTGCGTGACGTTTCGCAGGTGCTGCTCAACGAGCGGATCAACGTGCTGGCGGTCAACACCCGCTCGAACAAGGAGGACAACACCGCGCTGATGTCCCTGACCATCGAGATTCCGGGTCTGGACGCGCTGGGGCGATTGCTGGGGCGGATTTCCCAGTTGCCGAACATCATCGAAACGCGGCGTAACCGGACTCCATGAAACCGATCTACAGCCTTGAAGACCTGCTGCATCTGATGAACCGTCTGCGCGACCCGCAGTACGGTTGCCCATGGGACATCAAGCAGACTTACGCGACCATCGTCCCGCACACCCTTGAAGAGGCCTACGAAGTCGCCGACGCCATCGAGCGCGGCGACTTCGACCACTTGCAGGGCGAGTTGGGCGATCTGCTGTTTCAGGTGGTGTATTACAGCCAGCTGGCGCGGGAGGAGGGGCGGTTCGAATTCGCCGGGGTGGTCGACAGCATCACTCGCAAGCTGATCCGTCGCCATCCGCACGTGTTCCCCACTGGCGATCTGTATGCGCCGCTGGACGTGCCGCGTTTGAACGAAGAGCAGGTCAAGCAGCGCTGGGAGGAGATAAAGGCCGAAGAGCGTGCCGAGAAATCCGCAGAGCCGCAGCAACTGTCACTGCTCGACGATGTGCCGGCTGCGTTGCCGGCGTTGTCCCGCTCGGCCAAGTTGCAGAAGCGCGCAGGGCAGGTCGGTTTCGACTGGCCGGATGCGTTGCCGGTGCTGGACAAGGTCCGTGAAGAACTCGATGAAGTGCTCGAAGCCATGTCCGAAAATGACCCGCAAGCGGTGGCCGACGAGATCGGTGATCTGCTGTTTTCGGTGGTCAATCTGGCCCGGCACCTGAAGGTCGATCCGGAAACTGCGTTGCGTGGCGCCAACGCCAAGTTCGAGCGACGTTTCCGTTTTATCGAACAGGCATTGCGCGACACCCACCGACCCATGGAAGATTGCACCCTCGAAGAGTTGGACGCCCTGTGGGGCGAAGCCAAACGTCAGGAAAAGAATTCGCCCAGCTGTGGCTGAGCCGTTGCCCAAGTGAGTAAGCATCAATGAGCCTTTCCCTTCGCGACCAGTTGCTCAAGGCAGGACTGGTCAACCAAAAGCAGGCCAAGCAGGTCAGCAAAGACAAACAGAAACAACAGCGCCTGGCCCACAAGGGTCAGATCGAACTGGACGACTCCCAGCAGCGTGCTGCCCAGGAAGCCCAGGCCGAGAAGGTCAAGCGCGACCAGGAGCTGAACCGTCAGCAGCAGGAGAAGGCCGAGGCCAAGGCCCGCGCCGCCCAGGTCAAGCAGTTGATCGAGGTCTCGCGTCTGCCGAAGCTGACCACCGAGGACTACTACAACTTCGTCGACGACAAGAAGGTCAAGCGCATCTCGGTCAACACGCTGATGCGCAACAAGCTCAGCAGCGGTTCGCTGGCGATCGTGCACCACGCCGGCGGCTACGAAGTGATTCCTCGTGAGGCCGCCCTGAAGATTCAGGAGCGCGATCCACAGCGCATCGTCCAGCTCAACGAGAAGGTCGAAGAGGTCAATGCCGAGGACGATCCGTACGCGGCCTACGTGATCCCTGATGATCTGATGTGGTAATCGGGTCTCGCCGGGCTGCGAAGCGGCCCTGAAGCACTCAACAACGACAAACCCCGCTCATGGCGGGGTTTGTCGTTTTCAATGCTGTGGTTTTGTTTCAGGCGGATTTCCGATCCCGCTGCTGTTCCTGCAGTTCCAGTTCGGCCTTGTAGTTGTGGGCGTCGATCTCGTTGTGGAACATGCCGACCAGCAAGTCTTGTTGATGCACATCCCAGATCCGTACGCCGGCGGCTACGCCTTCATGGGACATGTGTGAATCGTCGCGTTCAGTTACTTTTACAGTCATCTGCTAGCTCCAAATCTCAAGTTATCTGCAGCAAGGCGTGTGCAGGACTCTGTTATAGATTTTGTTAGCCTGCTAAGTAAACGCCCGATTCGTGCAATGTATTCTTGCGAAATCTGCAACAGCGCTGGAGCCCGCAGAAACCGCGACATTCAGTCGCAGGGCGGTAAGTTGCATGACAAACGTTTCATCTTGGCGCCGCTGAAAATGCCTTTCTCCAGGCAAAAAAAAACGCCCCGAACCAGTCGGGGCGTTTTCATGTGCGGCTCAGCGGGAGGGAATTACTTGCCTTCCCAGCGCTTCAGCACGAGGGTGGCGTTGGTGCCACCGAAGCCGAAGCTGTTGCTCATCACGGTGTTGATGGTGGCGTTCTCGCGGGTCTTGGTCAGCACCGGCAGATCGGCCACTTCAGGGTCCAGTTCGTCGATGTTGGCCGAACCGGCGATGAAGTTGCCTTCCATCATCAGCATGCAGTAGATCGCTTCGTGAACGCCGGCGGCGCCCAGGGAGTGACCGGACAGGCTCTTGGTGGAGCTGATGGCCGGGGCCTTGTCGCCGAACACTTCGCGCACACCTTTCATTTCCGCGACGTCGCCGACCGGAGTCGAAGTGCCGTGGGTGTTCAGGTAGTCGATCGGGGTGTCGACGGTGGACAGCGCCTGCTGCATGCAGCGGATGGCGCCTTCGCCGCTTGGAGCCACCATGTCGTAGCCGTCGGAAGTCGCGCCGTAGCCAACGATTTCCGCGTAGATCTTCGCGCCACGGGCGAGAGCGTGTTCCAGTTCCTCGACCACCACCATGCCGCCACCACCGGCGATGACGAAACCGTCACGGTCGGCGTCGTAGGCGCGGGAAGCTTGTTCCGGGGTGTCGTTACGCTTGCTGGACAGTGCGCCCATCGCGTCGAACAGGAACGACTGGCTCCAGTGCTCTTCTTCACCGCCACCGGCGAACACGATGTCCTGCTTGCCCATCTGGATCTGTTCCATGGCGGTACCGATGCAGTGAGCACTGGTGGCGCAGGCAGAAGCGATGGAGTAGTTCAGGCCCTTGATCTTGAACGGTGTGGCCAGGCACGCCGAAACGGTGCTGCTCATGGTCCGCGTTACACGGTATGGGCCGACGCGCTTGACGCCTTTCTCGCGCAGGATGTCCAACGCTTCCATCTGGTTCAGGGTCGACGCGCCGCCGGAACCTGCAATCAGGCCGGTACGCGGGTTGGACACCTGCTCTTCGGTCAGACCGGAGTCAGCGATGGCGTCTTTCATGGCCAGGTAGGCGTAAGCCGCTGCGTGGCCGACGAAGCGATAGATCTTGCGATCGATCAGCTCTTCAAGGTTGAGGTCGATGGAGCCGGAAACCTGGCTACGCAGACCCATTTCGGCGTATTCCGGGTTGAACCGGATGCCAGGGCGGCTTGCACGCAGGTTAGCGGAGACGGTCTCTTTGTCATTGCCCAGGCACGAAACGATGCCCAGACCAGTGATAACGACGCGGCGCATGCGAATAACCCTTAGAAGTTGTCAGTGGAGGTGAACACGCCGACGCGAAGGCCTTCGGCGGTGTAGATTTCGCGACCGTCGACAGTCACCGAACCGTCGGCGATGGCCAGGTTCAGCTTGCCCTTGAGGACGCGCTTGATATGAATGTTGTAGGTGACTTTCTTGGCGGTCGGCAGGACCTGGCCGAAGAATTTCACTTCGCCCGAACCCAGCGCACGGCCGCGGCCCGGCAGGCCTTGCCAGCCCAGGAAGAAACCGACCAGTTGCCACATGGCGTCCAGACCCAGGCAGCCCGGCATCACCGGATCGCCTTCGAAGTGGCACGCGAAGAACCACAGGTCAGGGTTGATATCCAGCTCGGCGACCAATTCACCTTTGCCGTACTTGCCGCCTTCTTCGCTGATCAGGGTGATGCGATCCACCATCAGCATGTTCGGGGCGGGCAGTTGCGCGTTACCTGGGCCGAACAGCTCACCGCGACTGCAGCGCAGCAGGTCTTCCCGAGTAAAGGCGTTTTGTTTGGTCATGCGAGCTCCTCAATAATCCCATGCGGCAGGTGGGGCAAATCTTCCCGGCCGATCGACGCGTTCATGCCTCGAACCGGCAGCCTACTCATAGACTATTGCGTTGTGGTGAAAGTCACAGCACCAAGGACATGAATGTACACTTGTGCACTGAAATTTTTAATCAAGCCCCTTTTGAGGCCCGTTCGGGTGCCTAAGACTGCCGCACTTTCGCTTTTCACGCCAGTCGCAGATGCTCGAAAGGGCCTCTCTACTGCACCCAGCGCTGCAGAATCTGCTGCAGGTCATTGCGTTTGAATGGCTTGGCCAGGTAATCGTTCATCCCCGCCGACAGGCAGTTTTCGCGATCACCCTGCAACGCGTTGGCGGTCAGGGCGATGATCGGCACCTGGCCGCAGCCGGGCAGGCGGCGGATCTGTCTCGTCGCCTCGTAACCGTCGATGAGCGGCAGGCGGCAATCCATCAGGATCGCTTCGAAACGGCTGTCCCCGGCACTGCGCACCGCCTGCACGCCATCGGTGGCGACGCTGACGGTAAAGCCCAGGCTGCGCAGCATCGCTTCGATCACGGTCTGGTTGACCGGGTTGTCCTCGACCAGCAACACATGGCGTCCTTCGCCGTGACGGTTACCGTTCAATGCGCGCGGTGCCGCCAGCGCGGGCAGTGCCTGCTTATATAGGGCCAGTGGTATTTCCAGGGTGAACACCGAGCCGCGACCTTCTTCACTCTGGGCACGCAAGGTGCCGCCCATCCGCTCGGCGAGGGTGCGGGCAATCGGCAGGCCCAGGCCGGTGCCGCCATAACGACGGGAAATCGAGCTGTCGGCCTGCTGGAACGCGTTGAACATCAGCTCCAGGCTCTGCGGCGAAATCCCGATGCCACTGTCACGCACCGCGCAGGTGAACCACAACAACTCGTGATCCAGCGATTGCCATTGCGCCTCGATGCTGACGCGCCCCTGCTCGGTGAACTTCAGCGCATTGCCCACCAGGTTGACCAGAATCTGCCGGATCCGCGTCGGATCGCCCTGTACCTGCAAGTCGTGCATGTCATCGGGGATCCGCAGTTGCAGGGCCAACCCGCGTTGCGCCGCGCTGTGCTGGAAGGAATGGGCGCAGGCGCCGATCAGGTCGGCTAGGTTGAACGGAATGTGCTCCAGCTCCAGCTCCGAACGTTCGATGCGCGAGAAATCCAGAATGTCGTTGATCACCTTGAGCAAGTGCTCGGTGGACTCGGAAGCCAGCGCCGCGTACTCGACCTGCTCCTCGGTCATGTCGGTGGTTTCCAGCAATTGCAGCATGCCCAGCACGCCGTTCATCGGGGTGCGCAGCTCATGGCTCATCATCGCCAGGAAATCCGATTTGGCGTTGTTGGCCTTTTCCGCCTCTTCGCGGGTCTGGATCAGTTGCGCCATCGCCTGATGCTGTTCGCGGCTGGCCTGCTCCAGCGCCTGGGCCAGGTTGTTGATGTGCTGGGACAGTGCGCCCAGCTCGGTGTCATCGACGATCGGCAGCGGGGTTTTGTAGTCGCCCTCCTGAATCGCCTTGACCGCATTGCCGATGTCGCGGATCGGCTGCGACAGGCTGCCGGCCAGTCGCCGCGCCAGCACAAAGGTGAAGAGCAGGGCGAACAACGCCAGAATCCCGGCCTTGAGCAGGATCTCCTGTTGGCGCTGACTGAAGGCGTCATTCGACAGCCCGACGATCACCCGCCCCAGATAATCTTCGCTGGCCACGCCGGGGCTGCTCTTGCCGTCCTGAAAGAAATCGTTGTGCAAGGCGATGCGTTGCAGCCGCACCGGCGCCTGGAACACTTCGACCTGATGCGGGCGATTGTGCGCATCCGCCGGCTGTTCGACGTAGGCCAGAATCCGGTTGGCGCTGTCCTGCACTTCCAGAAACCGCACGTTCGGCGTGGCCAGCGTGGCCTTGAGCAGGCTTTCCAGGACTTCGTTGTTGCCGGAAATCACCCCGTACTCGGTGGCCGGTGCGAGCTGGTTGGCGATCAACTGGCCGGTGTGATTCAGCTCCTGACGCAAATCCTGAATGCGCACGAAGGTGAAAAAGCTGATCAGCAGCAAGGTCAGCAACAGCGCAGGGCCCAGACTGATCAACTGAGTGCGGGTGTTGATGTCCCAACGGCGGAAAATCATGGGCGGCGCTCTCCTTCGGCCAGCTCTGCGGCGACAGACGCTTCATTCATCGGTTCTATCCCTAAGGAACGAGCCACCTGCGCATTACTTGAGACTTTAAAACGCCCGGGGTAGAGCGTGCGCGGCCAGGTGGCCGGTGGCCGGTCCAGCAGTTCGTCGAGGACGGCCAGCCAGTCGTTCTGATCGCTGTAGGTACTGGCCAGGCTGCCGGCGCGAACGAACGAGACATTCGGCCCGACCAGTGCCAGTTGCCGAGAGTAACTGCTGAGCAACAGGTTCTTCGCGGTTTTCGGGTTGTACAGGTCAGGGTCGTCGAGGCCCAGCAGCACGTCGCTGCTTTTCAGCACGGTCTGCAAGGGGCGGCTGTCATGGGTGTTGTCCCAGCGCTGCGGGACGATTTGCAGATTCAGCGGCTGGGCGGCCGATTGCAGCTCCTTGAGCAGGAATTCGCTGTGCTGATCGAACAGCACGCCGACGCGCCCGGCCTGGGGCAGAATCCGGCGGATCAGTTGCAACTGACGACTCAGCGGCGGATCGGCCCACAGCAGGCTCAAGTGGGGTGGTTGCGCGTCGCCGAAGCGTTGCCGGGCCTGCAAACGGCTGATGCGCAGGACCAACGTCGCCGGCCCTTGGGATTCCTGCATGCGCCAGTCGAGGCTCGGCAGATCCAGCAGAATCAGGCGCAGGCTCGACGGCAACTTGCCCGGCGCCGGCAGGCTGGCCAGTGGCTGGAAATGCACGCGGTCGGTGGGGCGCAGTTCGCTCAGGGCCTGAACGAAGGACTGCACACCGGGGCTTTCCTCGGCGCCGGTCAGCAGAATATCGGCCGCCTGCACGGCCACGCCATGCAGCCACGCTGTCAGGAACAGACACAGCCCGGCCAGCCATTGGCCGAGCGTTGGCATCTTCCGTGACAGGGCGTAACGCATCTAGAACTCCAGCTCGGCGCTGAAATACACCACGCGGCGTTCGTCGTAATTGTTGTCGACGAAGGTGGTCGGCTCATGGTCGAGGCGTTGTTGCAGCACGCCGGCCAGTTGCAGCTGGGCTTTGCCCAGGGCGATGCGTTTGGCGATCCGGGTGTCGACCCGCTCGAAGCGGTAACCGTTGAGCGCGTTGTCACCGTAATAGAAGAGGGCGCTGTTCCAGCCGTGGCCCCAATCGCGCAGCCAGCCCGCCGAACCGCTGTTGCGCGCGGTGAATTGCTGATCCAGCGGATTGCTCGCCTCGGCGTCGACGAAGGCGTATGTCAGGCGCAAGCGGTCAGCCGCACTCAGGCGCCAGTCCAGTTGCGTCTCGGTGCCGCGAAACCGCGAATCGTTGGCGTTGCTGGCGATGTACTGATTGTTGCGCAGCGGCTCGCTGATCATCCCGGTGATTTCGTCGTAGAACAGCTTCACGTCCAGGGCCAGGCCCCACTCCGGGAAATAGCCGTTGTAGCCCAGCTCCCGCGAGCGCATGTGCTCCTGGTCCAGATCGCCGGGGCCCCGGGTCTTGACGAAGTAGCGCGCCGAAGACTGGCCATAGGCGGCGGGCCGCAGGTTGGTCACCTGATAACTCCAGTTGACGTTGTTCTCGAACATGTCCGGCGAACGGATGGCTTCCGAATACACCGCGCGCAGGCTGTGGCGCGGGTTGAACAGGTAGTTGACCGCAAACCGGGGCGTCAGCGAACTGCCGATCAATTGCGTGTCTTCGAACATGGCGCCGCCCTGCAACAGCCAGTGTTCGCTGGCGCGCCATTCCAGCTGGCCGAAGGCGCGCCAGGTGGTGTCGTCCAGCGTGCCGTTGAAATAGGTCTCGGAATCGGCCCGGTCGTAACGATAGTTCAGGCCGCTGACCAGACGCAGGCTATCGGACAGGCTGAGGGTGTCCTGCAACTCCAAGTCGTAGCGCGATTCCCGGGCACTCTGGTCGATGTCGCCACACAGGGTCTGGCGCGCACCGTTGCGCCACTGGTCCAGCACCTGATTGGCCAGGGTCATTTCCTGTGGCGTGCCGGCGGGTGCGCCGGGCCCGGTGAACAGCGTCATGTTGCGGGCCAGGCGTTCGGTGTAGTTCGGATTGAGTTGCCACAGCTCGGTCAATTGCGGGCTGAACGACACTTCGGCGTCACAGGCGCGCCAGGTCTGCTGGCGATCCCAGTGTTGCGCCGAGCCTTGCACATAAAGGCTGTGATCGGGGTTGATGTCCAGGTTCCAGCGCACCGAACCGGCGTAGTCCTTGGCAACCACGTCGGAATTGTTCCCGGCAGCGGTAATTCCGGAGAACACCGGGCGGTAGGTGTAAGGCCGCTGATTGGTCCCGTCCTTGGCATTGACCTGCCAGTCCAGGCTCTGGTTGTCGCTCAGGGTCTGGCTGACCGCGAGGCTGAAGCGGTTCAAGCGACGGTTGTCGCGGTAATCGGCGCCGGTGCGGTCGCTGTCAAAGCCGTCGTCCTCCTGGCCGGACAGCGACAGACGCAGGTCGCCGCCATTCCAGCCGGTGCTCTGGCTGGCATAGAAATCGTTGATGCCGCGTTGGCCGCGGGTCAGCTTCAGTCGTGTGCCGTGGCTGTCCGCCGGGTTGCGGGTGATGATGTTGATCACCGCCATCAGCGCGTTGGCGCCGTAGCTGACGGTGTTCGGGCCGCGAAAGACTTCGATGCGCTCGATGTCTTCCATGGCCACCGGGATATCGCTCCAGTCCACGGTCGCCAGACCGGCGCGGTACACCGAGCGGCCGTCGATCAACACCTGCATGCGCCGGGCTTCGCTGGCGTTGGTCCCGTGATAGTTCACCGCCGCCTGATTGCCGCTGATATTGCCGACCATCATCCCCGGCACCAGGCGCAGCAGTTCACTGATGTCCCGGGCACCGCTGGCGCTGATCAGTTCGCTGTCGAGCACGGTCATGCTACCGGGGACTTCCGCCGGCGACTGTTTCAGCCGCGTGGCGGTCAGGATCTGCGGCAAGGCCTCACTGTCGACAAACAGGTCGTCCGCCAACAGCACCGGGCTGAACAGCAGCGCCAGCAGCAGGGACGAACGCGGGGAAGGGGGGCCAGAAAACACGACGCAGCCTTGATAGCAAAGAATTGGCGCGCATGTTAACCGAGGTCGACGACTTTTCCAGTCACGTTGCAGGCATTTTCCTCGGTTTTATTGGTCTTCTTCCTACAAGTGCGGGTAATTGACGCCGGGGCTGTCCGAGAAGGGGACGCTCCGTATAATGCCGGCATCGCCACTGGTATGGATTAACGGATTACATATGACTGAACAGCGCCCGATTGCGGTCCTGGGAGGCGGAAGTTTCGGTACCGCCGTGGCCAATCTGTTGGCCGAGAACGGCCATCATGTCCGGCAGTGGATGCGTGACCCCGAACAGGCCGAGGCCATCCGGGTCAATCGCGAGAACCCGCGTTACCTCAAAGGCATCAAGATTCTGCCCGGCGTGACCGCGGTCACCGACCTGCAGGAAACCCTCGACGCCTGCGATTTGTGTTTCGTCGCGTTGCCGTCCAGCGCGCTGCGCACGGTATTGGCGGCACACGCCGAACGCCTGAGCGGCAAGATGCTGGTCAGCCTGACCAAGGGCATCGAAGCCCACACCTTCAAACTGATGAGCCAGATCCTCGAAGAGATCGCCCCGCAGGCACGTATCGGCGTGCTGTCCGGGCCGAACCTCGCGCGGGAAATCGCCGAGCACGCGCTGACTGCCACCGTGGTTGCCAGCGAAGACGAAGAACTCTGCAAAGCCGTGCAGGCCGCGTTGCATGGCCGCACTTTCCGCGTCTACGCCAGCGCCGACCGTTTCGGCGTGGAACTGGGCGGCGCACTGAAAAACGTCTACGCGATCATCGCCGGCATGGCGGTGGCGCTGGAAATGGGCGAAAACACCAAGAGCATGCTGATCACCCGCGCCCTGGCCGAAATGACCCGGTTTGCGGTGAATCAGGGCGCCAACCCGATGACCTTCCTCGGTCTGGCCGGTGTCGGTGACCTGATCGTCACTTGCTCGTCGCCGAAAAGCCGCAACTACCAGGTCGGTTTTGCCCTCGGTCAGGGCTTGAGCCTCGACGAAGCGGTGTCGCGCCTGGGTGAAGTGGCCGAAGGGGTCAACACCCTGAAAGTGCTCAAGGCCAAGGCCCAGGAGGTCGGCGTGTACATGCCGCTGGTCGCCGGACTGCATGCAATCCTGTTCGAAGGGCGCACGCTTGAGCAGGTGATCGGTCTGCTGATGCGTGCCGAACCGAAAACCGATGTCGACTTTATTTCCACCAGTGGTTTCAACTGATTCAGCAGGGAGCAGGCCATGAACGATCCGAAAACCGAAGCCAAATATGAATCCATCCTCCTGCGGGTGTTGTGGATGATTGTTTACATCCTGGTCTGGCAGGTGGCGCAGTTCATCCTCGGCGCGGTGGTGCTGGTGCAGTTGATCTATCGTTTGTTCTATGGCGCCCCAAGCGCCAGCCTGATGAATTTCGGCGACAGCCTGAGCCAGTTTCTGGCGCAGATCGGCCGTTTCGGCAGCTTCCACAGCGACCAGAAACCCTGGCCGTTCGCCGACTGGCCGGCGCCGCGTACGCCGGAAGGTGAAGCGCCACACGTTGTCGCGCCGGCACCGCATCCGGCCCGGGATGAGGAACCCAAGCTATGAAACTCTGGGTATTGCGTCACGGTGAGGCCGAGCCCTATGGCTCGCGCCCCGACTCCGAGCGGGAACTGACCGCCCACGGTCGCAAGGAAGTGTTGAGCAGCGCGGCCCGTTTGATGGGCCAGCCGCTGACGGCGATCTACGCCAGCCCGTACCTGCGGGCGCAGCAGACGGCGCAACTGGTGCGCGAGGCGCTGGGCTTCGAGCCGGAAATCCGTACAGTCGAGTGGTTGACCCCGGAAGTTGACCCGGACCGCGTGGCCGAGCAACTGGTGTCGGTGAGCAACGTGCTGCTGGTCAGCCACAATCCGCTGGTGGGCAATTTGCTCAGCTACCTGCAACACGGTGCGGGCTACCCACCGGAAAAGGTCAGCACCGCCGGGCTCGCCGAGCTTGAACACAGCGAGTTGCTGATCGGCTCGATGACGCTCAACAGCCTTAAACATCCCTGAAATTTTTTGTATGAAATAGTCAACCAAGCACTTGCTTGGTTGACTACGCTTGCTCCAGACCAAAAAACAGGAGCGAGTCGAATGTCTTCCGCCTTCCGTTTGCCGCTGGACGTGTTTTACGAACGCGAGGCCCGGCACCCGCGTCAGCGTTTTCTGGTGCAGCCGATCGGCGGCGGGCAGGTCGAGACACTGACCTGGGCCGACGTCGGCCATCAGGCCCGCTGCGCGGCGCACTGGCTGCGCTCCCGGGAATTGCCGCAAGGCAGCCACATCGCCCTGATCTCGAAAAACTGCGCGCACTGGATCATCGCCGACCTGGCGATCTGGATGGCCGGGCACGTTTCGGTGCCGCTCTATCCGAACCTCACCGCCGAATCCGTGAATCAGGTGCTGACCCACTCGGAAAGCGTGCTGGCGTTCATCGGCAAACTCGATGACTGGCCGGGCATGTCGCCGGGTGTACCGGCCGGCCTGACCACCGTCAGCCTGCCGCTGCATCCACCGGGCACATTCGATTTCAACTGGGATGACCTGCAACGCAGCTCGCCGATCCAGGACGATCCGCGTCCCGCCGCCGAGCAACTGGCGACGATCATTTACACCTCCGGCACCACCGGCCAGCCCAAGGGCGTGATGCACAGCTTCGCCAATCTCGGGTTTGCGACGACGCGCGGCACGCAGTTGTTCGGCCTCAATGAGAACGACCGGCTGCTGTCGTATCTGCCGCTGTGTCATGTGGCCGAACGGATGTTCGTTGAACTGGCGTCGATCTATACCGGGCAGACAGTTTTTTTCGCCGAAAGCCTCGACACCTTTCTTGCCGATCTCAAGCGGGCGCGGCCGACGGCGATGTTCGGGGTGCCGCGGATCTGGACCAAGTTCCAGATGGGCGTCTACAGCAAGATCCCGGCAAAACGTCTGGATTTCCTGCTCGGTCTGCCCTTTATCGGCAAACGGATCGGCCACAAGGTATTGGCGGGGTTGGGGCTGGATGCGTTGCGCGTGGCGCTGTCCGGTGCGGCGCCGGTGCCGCTGACCCTGTTGCGCTGGTATCAGAAACTCGGGCTCGACGTGCTGGAGGTCTACGGCATGACCGAAAGCTGCGGTTATTCGCACATCTGCCTGCCGGGGCAATACAAGGAAGGCTGGATCGGCCGGCCGTGCCCCGAAGTTGAAGTGCGGATCGACGAGTCGGGTGAAGTGCAGGTGCGCAGCCAGGCGAACATGCTCGGCTATTTCAAGGAACCGCAGAAAACCGCCGAGACCCTCACCGAAGACGGCTTCCTGCGCACCGGCGACAAGGGCGAACAGGACGCCGAAGGGCGCTTGCGCCTGACCGGGCGGCTCAAGGAAATCTTCAAGACCAGCAAGGGCAAATACGTCGCCCCGGCGCCGATCGAAAACCGTCTGGCGGTGCATTCGCGGATCGAGCAGGTCTGTGTGGTCGGCGATGGCCTGAGTGCGCCGCTGGGGTTGTGCGTGCTCTCGGCGGTGGGCCGGGAAGAGCCCCGCGCGCCGCTGCATTCGAGCCTGGAAAAATTGCTGGAGGAGGTCAACGCCGTGCTCGACAAGCACGAGCGCCTGCGTCGGCTGGTGGTGGTCAAGGACAGTTGGGCAGTGGAGAACGGCTTCCTCACCCCGACCTTGAAGATCAAACGCAACATTATCGAAGACACCTACGGAGCTCGTTTCGAAGAATGGAGCGAGCGCAGCGAGGCGGTGCTGTGGCAGGATTGAGCGTCGATCAAAACAACAAAGGAAGCCTGCGATGACCTTGTGGCGCACCACTCCGAACATCGAGCAGTTGAACGCAATCCAGAAAAACACCATCGGCGAAGTGCTGGACATTCGCTTCGAGTCCTTCGACGAAGAATCGCTGACGGCCAGCATGGTCATCGACCATCGCACCCATCAGCCTTACGGCCTGTTGCACGGCGGCGCCTCGGTGGTGCTGGCGGAAACGGTCGGGTCGATGGCCAGTTACCTGTGCATCGACGCCAGCAAGTTCTATTGCGTGGGCCTGGAAATCAACGCCAACCACTTGCGTGGCTTGCGCAGCGGACGAGTGACGGCGGTGGCCAAACCGATTCACATCGGCCGCACCACCCACGTCTGGGACATCCGCCTGACCAGCGATGAAGGCAAGGCCAGTTGTGTGTCGCGTCTGACCATGGCGGTGGTGCCGCTGGGAGAACAACCGCCGGCGCGTTGATGGCCGCAGCGTCATAGCCCTGACCGGACTGTCATCATTCCTGGCAGTTACGGTCATTGCCGTAGGACACGGTCTTACGGACAATCAACGCCTGTTTTCCGCTCATGGATTTGCCGGTATGTCGCAACCGATCTTCTTCGCCCACGCCAACGGTTTCCCTTCGGGCACCTACGGCAAACTGTTCGCGGCGCTGGCGCCCGAGTACCGGGTCGCGCATCTGGAACAACATGCCCATGACCCGCGTTTTCCGGCGGGTGACAACTGGTATCACCTGGTCGATGAACTCATCCATCATCTTCAACAGCAAGACGAGCCGGTGTGGGGCGTGGGCCATTCCTTCGGCGGCATGCTGCATTTGCACGCCGCACTGCGTTGCCCTGAACTGTATCGGGGCGTGGTGATGCTCGATTCACCGGTGCTGACCCGCACCGATCAATGGGTGATCCGCGCCGCCAAGCGCTTTGGTTTCATCGACAAACTGACCCCGGCCGGCCGCACGCTGGGGCGCCGCGAAGAGTTTGCCGATCTGGACAGTGCCCGTGGTTATTTCGCCGGCAAGACATTGTTCCGCAGCTTTGATCCGGAATGTTTCGATGCCTATCTGCAACACGGTCTGCACAAGGTCGGTGACAAGCTGCGTCTGCGCTTCGATCCCGCGACCGAGATCAGCATCTATCGCGGCGTGCCGCACACCAGTCCTGCGCATACCCGGCAATTGAAAGTGCCGCTGGCGGTGGTACGTGGACACAAGAGCCGCGTGGTGATGAACCACCACACCCGATTTGTCGGACGCCTGCCTCAGGGTGAGTCGCTGACCGTGCCTGGCGGCCACATGTTTCCGCTTGAGCGTCCGCAGGACACCGCACAATTACTGAAAAACCTGTTCAATCGCTGGGAGCGCCGGCAAGACAAGGATTGCGCATGAACCCGACCGTTGAAGAAGTGCGCCTGAGCCTGCCGCATATCGAACTGGCGGCCCACCTGTTCGGCCCGGAAGACGGGTTGCCGGTGATCGCCCTGCACGGCTGGCTGGATAACGCCAACAGCTTCGCGCGCCTGGCGCCGAAGCTCAAAGGCTTGCGCATCGTGGCGCTGGACATGGCCGGTCACGGGCATTCCGGGCACCGGCCGAACGGCGCCGGTTACGCACTGTGGGACTACGCCCATGACGTGCTGCAGGTCGCCGAGCAACTGGGCTGGAAACGTTTCGGCCTGCTCGGGCATTCCATGGGCGCCATTGTTTCGCTGGTGCTGGCCGGCTCGTTGCCCGAACGCATCACCCATCTGGCGTTGATCGACGGAGTGATTCCTCCTACCGACAAAGGCGAAAATGCCGCCGAGCGCATGGGCATGGCCTTACAGGCGCAGCTCGATCTTCGGGAAAAGCGCAAACCGGTCTACAACACCCTCGACCGGGCGATCGAAGCGCGGATGAAAGGGCTGGTGGCGGTCAGTCGCGAAGCCGCCGAACTGCTGGCGCAACGCGGTCTGATGCCGGTGCCCGGCGGTTACACCTGGCGCACTGACAATCGTCTGACGTTGCCGTCGCCGCTGCGTCTGACCCAGGAACAGGCGATGGCGTTCGTCCAGCGCATTGCCTGCCCCGCGCAGTTGGTGGTCGCCGCCGACGGCATGCTGGCCAAACATCCCGAGCTGCTGGACCGTCTGCCCTTTGCCCGGGAACAGCTGCCGGGCGGGCACCATCTGCACCTGAACGATGAGGCCGGGGCCGAGCTTGTCGCAGACTGTTTCAATCGGTTCTTCGCCATTCCTTGACTTGCTCCCGGCAACTGTCGAGGCTGGGCGGGTTGAAATGGGAGACAACCAAGATGGATTTCTACACCGCTGCGACTTCGAACTGCCCTCAAGGCACCCAGGCCATGCCCCTGCGATGAGCCTGTCCATGCGATCTATCAGTCTGCTGGCGCTGTGCTGTTTCAGTCCCTTTCTAATCGCTGCCGATCTGCCGGGCAGTCAGGATCTGCCGATCGTGCCGCGTCTGGCCGATGCGCAGATCGTCGACTATCGCCCCGCCGTGGAGCTGGAGCGGATCTACCCGCTCGGCTCGATCCGCAAGATCAGCGGCCAGTTGCGTTTCGACGGCCAGGTCAGTGCCCGGGGGCAAACCACCTCGGTGACCTATGAATTACCGCCGGAACATTCCGCCACCGAAGCCTTTACCCTTGCCCGCGAAGCCCTGCAAAAGCAGGATGCCCAGCTGTTGTTCTGGTGTCAGGCCCGGGATTGCGGCGAGAGCAGCCTGTGGGCCAACGAGGTGTTCGGCAACGCCAAGCTGTACGGTGCCGACGAGCAGCAGGCCTATCTGCTGTTGAGGCTCGCGGCCCCGCTCGACAACACGCTGGTGGCGCTGTACAGCATCACCCGCGGCAATCGCAAAGCCTATCTGCACGTTGAGCAGTTCGAGGCGCTGGCACCGCTCGGTGACCTGCTGCCGACCTCGGCCACGCTGCTGCGGGAACTCAAAAGCACCGGTGAGCTGGATTTTCCAAAGCTCGCCGGCGATCCGGATGACACCTGGCTGCGCTTGCTGTCCCGTGGTTTGAACCTCGACACCACCTTGCGGGTGACGGTGTCCGGGCCCAAGGCCGAGGCCTGGCGGCAGGCGCTGATCGGGCAGGGCGTGCGCGCCGCGCGAATGGAAACCGGCAGTGTCGACGGCGAAGGTCTGCGCATCGATCTGTTGCGATAAGGTGTCTTTGGCGGACACGCTCGACGTGTTCGCCTACTCTTTGCCTGACTGATTTTTTTCGAGATTTCACATGCCCAATAATGATCGTCTGTTGGTGCAGATCCTGTTGCTGGTGCTGTTTGGTGCCAGTTTCTGGGTGATGGCGCCGTTCTGGTCGGCGCTGTTCTGGGGCGCGGTGCTGGCGTTTGCCAGTTGGCCGCTGATGCGCTTGCTGACCCGCTGGCTCAATGGCCGGGAATCCCTGGCGGCCCTGGTTCTGACCATGGGCTGGATGTTGCTGGTAGCGGGGCCGCTGGTGTGGCTCGGCTTTAACCTGGCCGATCACGTACGTGACGCTACGGCGTTCATCAAGGATGTGCAGGTCGACGGGCTGCCCGAGGCGCCGAGCTGGCTGGGTGGCGTGCCTTTGGTGGGCGAACGGCTGGTGGGGATCTGGAACAGCATCGATCAGCAGGGCGCGGCGCTGATGGTGACGGTCAAACCCTATCTGGGGCAGGTCGGCAACTGGCTGCTGGCGCGCAGTGCGCAGATCGGCAGCGGGATTCTCGAGCTGACCCTGAGCATTGTCTTCGTGTTCTTTTTCTACCGCGACGGGCCGCGGCTGGCGGCATTCGTGCACAGTCTGCTGGAGCGCTTGATCGGTGATCGGGCCGGGTACTACATCGATCTGGTGGCCGGTACCGTGCAACGGGTGGTCAACGGGGTGATTGGTACAGCGGCGGCGCAAGCGGTGCTGGCGCTGATCGGGTTCCTGATTGCCGGCGTGCCGGGGGCGCTGGTGCTGGGGATCGTGACGTTTCTGCTCAGTCTGATTCCGATGGGGCCACCGCTGGTGTGGATTCCGGCCACGGCATGGCTGGCCTGGAAGGGCGAGTACGGGATGGCGGTGTTTCTCGGGATCTGGGGGACGTTCATCATCAGTGGCGTGGATAACGTGCTCAAGCCGTATCTGATCAGCCGGGGCGGGAATCTGCCGTTGGTGATTGTGTTGCTTGGGGTGTTTGGCGGGTTGATTGCGTTTGGGTTTATCGGGTTGTTTATCGGGCCTACGCTTTTGGCTGTTGCTTATAGTTTGTTGACGGATTGGAGTAAGAGTCAGGCTCGGGTTTGAGGCTTTTGACTTGGCGGCCTTTGGGCCGACCAGGTTTTGGGTTGACTGTGTACATATCCGTTTCTTCGGGTGCTGCGGCTGACGGTTTCGCCCTTACGGCGAGTCCCTTTTGGCAAACGCCCCAAAAGGAACCAAAAGGGCTTGCCCCAACGTCCGGCGCCTCGCTGTGGCTCGGCGTTCCTTCGCTCCGGGATTGATCCGGGGGCATCGCCTACGGTTTGCTTCGCTGCACCTCCTCTCGATGCATGCGGCTGCGCCGCACGGTCGCTGCGCTCCCACCCCCGGATAAATCCCTCCACTCAGCCTTCCGAAGGGGCCGGTACGTCAAAAGCGGTACTCGAGCTAACGCTCATTGTGTTGAGTGGTGGGAAGCCAAAGCCAAAGCGAAAGCGAAAGCAGATTCTGGTGCTGGTGCTGGTGCTGGTGCCAATGTCGATGCAGGAGCAGGTGCTGGCGCAGTAGTGAACTTATGTGTTTCAAAACCCGAGTTCACTTCGGTATTTCACGTCGGTGTAGTTCGCTTAAACACCTCGGTCGGTCCCCTCTCCCTCTGGGAGAGGGCTAGGGTGAGGGCAGCTTTGATGACACACCGCAAAGCCAAAGCAAACCACTCACCCAGCCAACCTCAGTCGTCCCTCAAATCCTCACCCCATCTCAAGTCGCCACATTCAAATACTTGCCCACCGACGCAGTGCTTTCGAGCGAGTACTGCTTGCTCAGATTGGCAATCATGCGGTTCAGCGCTTCGGTGGTGGTTTGAGTATTGCTGGCGGTCTGTTCGTCGTCCGGGCGTTCGCGACCTGCATGCAGTGCAGCTTTCAGTTCGTCGCTGCTGACGCCTCCGCTGCTGTCGCTGTCCAGCATCTTGAGCAGGGCGGCGGCGGTGTCGGTGTTGTTCGAGGAGGTGCTGTCGCTGACTTGCAGCGCGCTGTTCAGTTCGGTGGCGGTAACCGTGCCGTCGCCGTCGGCATCGAGTTGGCTGAAGAGTTCGTCGCTGGAGGCTTGAGGCGGCGGGGGTGGCGGTGGGGTGAGGCTGGCGGCGAGTTCGTCCTGGCTGACGACGCCGTCTTCGTTCTTGTCCAGGGCCGAGAAGATTTTGCTGCTGTCGGCACTGCTGCCGGCGCTGGTCAGGCCGTTGCTCAGTTCGTCGCTGCTGATGGCGCCGTCGCCGTCGGCGTCCAGGGCGCTGATCAGGGCGTCGGCCAGTTGGGTGTTGGGGGCCTGGTCGCCTTGGGGCGGTGGCGGTGGGGTCATGGCGGTCATTTCTTCGGCGCTGAGGCTGCCGCTGGCGTCGCTGTCCAGATCGCCGAATTGTTTGCTCAGGCTGACCAGCAGGCCGTCGTTGGACTTCTGCGACAGGGCGCTGCCCAGTTCGTCCTGATCCACCGCGCCGTCGCCGTTGCTGTCGAGTTTGGCGAACAGTTCTTTTTGCAGCTGCTGGCTGCGGGCGTTTTGGGTGGAGGTGCTGCTGGTGCTGGTATAGCTCGTGTAGTTGCTGACGCTACCGATCATCGGGCTCACTCCTTGGACTGGAAAACCGGTGGGTGTACCGGCTTATGCAGCCTCAAGGTGCAAGGTGTCGTGGGTATGTGAGGTTTGTACCGGCCGGTACACAGTCAAACTCAGTGGCGAGGCAGCTGGATCACGGCGGTCAGGCCGCCGCCGGGCGTTTCTTCCAGGGTCAGTTGTCCGCCCTGGCGCTGCGCCGCTTCCCGGGCGATGGTCATGCCCAGGCCGACGCCGCCGGAGTTGCGGTTGCGTGATCCTTCGAGGCGGAAGAACGGCTCGAATACCGCTTCACGCTTGTCCGCCGCGATGCCCGGGCCGTGGTCGATGACGCGGATCAGCAGTTGTTCGCGCTGGTCTTGCAGTTCGATGTGCGCTTGGCCGGCGTAGCGCAGGGCGTTGTCCATCAGGTTGTTGATGCACGAGCGCAGGGCCATCGGCTGTACCTGCAACGGGGTGCAGTGGCCGCTGACTTGCACGTCAGCGCCTTGATCCTGGGCGTTTTCGCACAGTGATTCGACCAGCGCCTGCACGTCCATCAATTGCAAGGCTTCGCTGGTGCGCTGTTCGTGCAGGTAGGTGAGGGTGGCGTCGAGCATGCCGATCATGTCGTCCAGATCCTGGCGCATCTGGCCCTGCAGTTTGTCGTCGCTGATATTCTCCAGACGCAGTTTCAGCCGCGACAGCGGGGTGCGCAGGTCGTGGGAGACGGCGCCGAGCATCCGCGCCCGTTGCTGCACCTGTTCGCGGATGCGCTGCTGCATCAGGTTGAAGGTGTACGCAGCCTGCCGTGCTTCCCGCGGGCCGGTTTCGTCCAGTGGCGGGCTGTCGAGGTCTTCGCTCAGGCGCTCGGCCGCATCGCTCAGACGCTGGATCGGCCGGGTCAGCAGCTTGGCGCCGTACCAGGCGGCGATGATCAGCGAGATGAACTGGAAGGTCAGCGGCACGACCGGCCCGCCGAACCAGGGTCGCGGCGGACGGGGCGGGTAGCGTGGATCCTGAGCCGGCTGTTGACCGTCGAGGTTTTGCGAGAACTCCGGCGGCGGTGGCGGGGGCGGTGGGCCGTAGAGGCGGAACCAGGCGAAGGCCAGCAGGTGCGCCAGGACGATCGCCACCAACAGCATGCCAAACAGGCGGCCGAACAGCGTGTCGAAGCGCGCCCGCATCAGCCGATGTCTCGCGCGTCGAACAGGTAGCCTTCACCCCGAACGGTCTTGATCAGTTGCGGGGCTTTCGGGTCGTCGCCGAGTTTTTGCCGCAGACGCGAGACCAACAGGTCGATGCTGCGGTCGAAGGCTTCGATCGAGCGGCCACGGGCGGCGTCCAGCAACTGTTCGCGGCTGAGCACCCGGCGCGGACGTTCGATGAATACCCAGAGCAGGCGGAATTCGGCGTTGGACAGCGGCACCACCAGGCCATCGTCGGCGATGAGCTGGCGCAGGACGCTGTTCAGGCGCCAGTTGTCGAAGCGAATGTTCGCACGCTGTTCGCTGCGGTCGTCGCGCACCCGACGCAGAATTGTCTGGATCCGTGCCACCAGTTCGCGGGGTTCGAACGGTTTGGCCATGTAGTCATCGGCGCCCAGTTCCAGGCCGATGATCCGGTCGGTGGGCTCGCAGCGGGCGGTGAGCATCAGGATCGGGATATCGGATTCAGCGCGCAGCCAGCGGCACAGCGACAGACCGTCTTCGCCGGGCAGCATCAGGTCGAGCACTATCACGTCGAAATGCTCGGCCTGCATCGCCTGGCGCATGGCCGCGCCGTCGGTGACGCCGCTGGCGTGAATGTTGAAGCGGGCCAGGTAATCGATCATCAGTTCACGGATCGGCACGTCATCGTCGACGATCAGGGCGCGGATGCTCCAGCGCTTGTCGTCTTTCTGCTCGTCGTTCACGGAGGCTTGGGAGTTGTGCATGAGGCTGTTCATCTGCCAGTAGGCCGCCAACCACAAAGATAGGCTGCGAGGTTGTGGTTTCAGCATAGGCGTCCGGCCGTGAGGCGGGAAGGGCTGCTGTAAGGACTTGTTGCGGCTGGCGAGGCTAGCGCGGGCGCATGTTGCCGGCGTGTCGGCTGTGTATCGGGTTCGACACAATACCCTGCAAGGCTATGCTGATCACGGTTGGCGCGACGATTTACCGATCATCGGGTGCCGCGCCGCCGCCGGTTCCGCTACAATGCGCGCCGATTTCGACTTGCCTGAGAGCCCATCCATGTCCGCCTGCCAGACTCCTATCATCGTCGCCCTGGATTTCCCTACCCGTGACGCCGCACTGAAGCTGGCCGACCAGTTGGACCCGAAACTGTGCCGGGTCAAAGTGGGCAAGGAACTGTTCACCAGCTGCGCTGCGGAAATCGTCGGCACCCTGCGTGACAAGGGTTTTGAAGTATTCCTCGACCTTAAATTCCACGACATTCCCAACACCACGGCGATGGCGGTCAAGGCCGCTGCCGAGATGGGTGTGTGGATGGTCAACGTTCACTGCTCCGGCGGCCTGCGCATGATGGCGGCCTGCCGTGAAGAGCTGGACAAGCGCAGCGGCCCGCAGCCGTTGCTGATCGGCGTGACCGTGCTGACCAGCATGGAGCGCGAGGATCTGGCGGGTATCGGTCTGGACATCGAGCCGCAGGAGCAGGTGCTGCGTCTGGCGGCGCTGGCCGAAAAGGCCGGGATGGACGGTCTGGTGTGCTCGGCGCTGGAAGCCACTGCGCTGAAAACCGCGCATCCATCGCTGCAACTGGTGACCCCGGGGATTCGTCCGGCGGGCAGCGCCCAGGACGACCAGCGTCGCATCCTGACCCCGCGTCAAGCGCTGGATGCCGGTTCCGACTATCTGGTGATCGGCCGTCCGATCAGCCAGGCGGCGGATCCGGCCAAGGCGCTGGCCTCGGTGGTTGCCGAACTGGCCTGAGCGAACAGCTGAAGCATCAAAGAAGGGAGCCCGATGGCTCCCTTCTTTGTTTTCAGACCTTCAACACCAGCTTGCCGAAGTTCTCGCCGCTGAACAGTTTGCCCAAGGTTTCCGGAAAGGTTTCCAGGCCTTCGACGATGTCTTCCTTGCTCTTGAGTTGACCTTTGGCCATCCAGCCGGCCATTTCCTGGGCGGCGCTGGCGTACCGCGCGGCGTAATCCATCACCACAAAACCTTCCATCCGCGCGCGGTTGACCAGCAGCGACAGGTAGTTGGCCGGGCCTTTGACAGCTTCCTTGTTGTTGTACTGGCTGATCGCGCCGCAGATCACCACGCGTGCTTTCAGGTTGATACGGCTGAGCACGGCGTCGAGTATATCGCCGCCGACGTTGTCGAAATACACGTCCACGCCTTTCGGGCATTCGCGTTTGAGACCGGCCAGCACGTCTTCGCTCTTGTAGTCGATGGCGCCGTCGAAGCCCAGTTCGTCGATCAGGAACTTGCACTTGTCGGCGCCACCGGCGATGCCGACCACCCGGCAGCCTTTGATTTTGGCGATCTGCCCGGCGATGCTGCCGACCGCGCCCGCTGCACCGGACAACACCACGGTGTCACCGGCCTTCGGTGCGCCGACATCGAGCAGGGCGAAGTAGGCGGTCATGCCGGTCATGCCCAGTGCGGACAGATAAACCGGCAGCGGTGCCAGTTTCGGATCGACCTTGTAGAAACCTCTTGGCTCACCGAGGAAATAATCCTGCACGCCAATGGCACCGTTGACGTAGTCGCCGACGGCAAACCCCGGATTGTTTGACGCGACGACTTTGCCTACGCCCAACGCGCGCATGACTTCGCCCAGACCCACCGGCGGGATGTAGGACTTGCCTTCGTTCATCCAGCCGCGCATGGCCGGGTCGAGGGACAGGTATTCGTTCTTGACCAGAATCTGCCCTGCCGCCGGCTCGCCGACCGGTACTTCCTGATAGGTGAAGGTCTCGCGGGTGGCGGCGCCCACCGGGCGTTTGGCGAGCAGGAACTGGCGATTGGTCTGGTTGGTCATGACAGGCACTCGAATTGAATGAAGCCTTGTTGATAGACCTTCATGGGCGATGCCGCAAGGTTGGCTCACGGGGCGAATGCAGGTTGATCCAGTACGGTGATAGTCCCCGGCGGGGTTTCATCACTACGATTCATGCAAGCCTAACCGGCCTTTTGATAGTGCTGACGTCACTCAGGCCCCTGTGGCTATGCTGCCTTCATCAATCCCCCCGCATTCGAGGACATAACAATGAGCATGACGTTTTCCGGTCAGGTCGCCGTCGTCACCGGCGCGGCCAACGGCATTGGCCGCGCGACGGCCCAGGCGTTCGCCGCCGAAGGTCTGAAAGTGGTGGTGGCCGATCTGGATGCGGCCGGGGGCGAGGGCACCGTGGCGCTGATTCGTACAGCCGGTGGCGAAGCGACCTTCGTGCGCTGCAACGTGACCGTCGAAAGCGAAGTGAAAAATCTGATGGACGAGGTGATCAATACCTATGGCCGTCTCGACTACGCCTTCAACAATGCCGGGATCGAAATCGAGAAAGGCAAACTGGCCGAAGGCTCGATGGACGAGTTCGACGCGATCATGGGCGTCAACGTCAAGGGCGTCTGGCTGTGTATGAAGTATCAGTTGCCGTTGCTGCTGGCGCAGGGCGGCGGGGCGATCGTCAACACCGCGTCGGTGGCTGGATTGGGCGCCGCGCCGAAGATGAGCATCTATGCCGCCTCCAAGCATGCGGTGATCGGCCTGACCAAGTCGGCGGCGATCGAATACGCCAAGAAGAAAATCCGCGTCAACGCGGTATGCCCGGCGGTGATCGACACCGACATGTTCCGTCGCGCCTATGAAGCGGACCCGAAAAAAGGTGAATTCGCCAACGCCATGCACCCGGTCGGGCGCATTGGCAAGGTCGAGGAAATTGCCAGTGCCGTGCTGTATCTGTGCAGCGACGGTGCGGCTTTTACCACCGGCCATTCGCTGGCCGTGGATGGCGGCGTGACCGCCTTCTAAAGTGGCGTCGACCGAGACAAAGAATGACCCGCCCACTGGCGGGTTTTTTTTCGCCTCGGGAGCGGTTCCGTGAGTCCGCTAAACAATGTGTTTCAAATGGTGAGAACGGAGGCTTTTGGCGGTTTTGTCGCACAGCCTCAAGGGCGTGGCTGTGATTTACTGCCGCCAGCAAAAACGGACAGGAGTTTGCGTGCTCATGGAATTGAGAATTGACCGACAGGCAATGGTGCCGGTCGTACAGCAGATTGTCGACGGGTTGACCGAGTGGATCATGCAGGGGCAGGTGCCGCCGACGACGCGTCTGCCCTCCGTGCGGGAGATCGCACGGTGCAATCTGCTCAGCCAGTCCTGCGTCATGGAGGCTTGCGAGCGGCTGGTGGCGCAAGGGGTTCTGGCCTCGCGTCAGGGCTCGGGATTCATGGTGGCGGCTTCGTCGCCTGGTTGCTGCAAGGCGATCGATGGCTCGGGCTGTGAGGGGGAGCGCACCGGGGGCGATCCGGCCCTCCGATGGCGCGGCGGTTTGACGCTGGGGAGTGGCGTCCTGCCAGAGAGTTGGCGCGAGCCCGATGATCTCGGCTATGCGATCCGCGAGGTGACACGCGCCGACATGGCCAGCCTGTTCAACTACAGCACGCCTCTTGGGCTGCCGGCGTTGCGCGAACAGATTGTCAGGCGCCTCGGATTGCTGAATATCAAGGCTGCTGACGAGCAGGTGATGACCACCGCCGGCGCCAGCCACGCACTCGACCTGATCGTGCGGACCTTGTTCAAGGCCGGTGATTGCGTCGTGGTAGAAACCCCCGGTTATGCGCCGCTGTTCGATCTCCTGCGCTTGCACGGCGTGCGCATGCTGGAGGTTCGCCGTACGGCGGGCGGGCCGGATGTCGAGGCGCTCGAGGTGTTGTTGCAACAGTTTCGGCCCAGCGCGCTGTTCGTCAACAGTCACCATCACAATCCCACGGGCAGTTGCCTGCTGCCGGCGGTCGCCCGACGCATCCTGGAGTTGAGCAGGATCTACGATCTGCGACTGATCGAAGACGATGTATACGCCGATCTGCACAATGGCAGCGGCACTCGCCTGGCAGCACTGGATGACGAGGGAAGGGTGATTTACGTCGGCAGTTTTTCCAAGACCCTGAGCAGCTCGCTACGGGTGGGTTTCGTGCTGGCCGATGGCGAGCTGATCGAGCGGATGGCGCGGGTCAAGATGATCAGTTGCATGGGGACCCCGAGGTTCTGCGAGGCGGTGCTGGCCGGGATGCTGGCCAGTGGCGCCTATCGAAAACTGGTACAGCGTCAGCGTCAGCGGCTTTCCACTGATCGTGCGGCTGCTCTTCAGGCGCTGGAAGACGCTGACTGGGAGGTGTTCGGCAAGCCCACGGGCGGCCTGTTCATCTGGGCACGTTCGCCAGTGGCCGATGAGGCGCGCCTGCGCTGGCATGCTCTGCGATGCGGTGTGCAGTTGTCCTGCACAACATCGTTCAGTCCCAGTGGCGAAGCCTGCGACTGGCAGCGGATCAACGTGGCTTACGCCTGCGATCCGCGGGCACGGCAGTTTTTTCGCGACACCGCCATGGATCGACCTCGAACGTTCTGAAAACGACGCGTGCGTAGCTTTTTGCCATTATTCCGACGCCAGAGACTTGTGCTGGTTCAAGGCCGTTGCGAATCTTCGGCTACAGACTATGGCAGGGGACTACGCGCAATGATTTCGGCCGTGCAAGGACGTTTTGCCAACCTCGGTATGGCAAAAAAACTGGGTATCGGGTTTGTGCTGGTGTTGTTGCTGACTGCACTGGTGGCGGCGATTGGCGTCTGGTCCCTGCAGACCATCAGTCAGCGCTTCGACGGCCTCAAGCAGATGTCATCGCTCAACAGTGGCCTGCTCAAGGTGCGACTGCTGGAGCAGGACTACGCCTTGCACGGCAACCCGAAAACCGTCGATGCCTTGCATGAGGGGGTCGACGGCTTGATTGCCATGGCCGACCAACTCAAGGTTTTGTCGCCGGGCAATGAGTCGGTCATGAACGACGTCCAACAGTCATTGGGCGCGTACCGCAAGGCGTTCGATGAGTTCGTCTCGTTGTCCCAGGCCAAGGACCTGGCGCTGGAGATGGCCAGTTGGTCGGTGTCCAGCGTTGCCAACAATCTCGATGTGTTGCAGGCCGGTCTGGCCGACGACGGCGCGTACACCCTGAAAGACAGCGAGGGCAAGGACGGGGCGCAATTCATCGAGCAGGCCGGCCAGGTCAGTCAGGTCTCACGGTTGATGCTGCAGGCGATGAACGAGGCGCGGGTACGCCTGGATCAAAGCCGCAAGGGTGATGACAGCGCAGGTCAGGGCAATATCGAGCAGGCTGCCCAGGCTCAGGCCCAGGCCGAACAGCTCAAGTCCACGGTCAAGGACGAAGGCTATCTGACGGTGCTCAATGAAGTGTCCGGGCACATTGCCGGTTTCAGCGACAAGCTGGCCGAGTACACCGGGTTGCTGGCCCAGGAAAAGACTGTCTATCAACAGCTGCACCAACGGGCCGACGAAGTCGTGGCACGGGTCGATCAGGCGTATGTCGCGCAAGATGGCGCCATGCAGAGCGAACTGAAAAAGAATTCGGTGCTGATCATCGGCTCATCGGCGTTGGCATTGCTGGTCGGGCTGATTGCGGCGTGGGTGATTACCCGGTTGATCGTTGCACCGTTGCGCAGCGTGATTCACGTGGCGCAACAGATTGCGGCCGGTGATTTGAGCGCAACGATCGAGGTCTCCCGCCGTGATGAAATCGGTCAATTGATGCTGGCCATGCAGCAGATGGGCGCGGGCTTGAGCACGATTGTCAGCGGGTTGCAGGCGGGAATCGAACAGTTGGCCAGTTCGGCGCAATCGCTGTCGGCGGTGACCGAGCAGACCAACCTGGAGGTCAGCAGCCAGAAAGAGGAAACCGAACAGGTGGCGACGGCGATGAACCAGATGACCGCCACCGTTCACGATGTGGCGCGTAATGCCGAAGAGGCGGCGCTCGCAGCGCAGACCGCTGATGGCAAGGTCGAAAGCGGCCAGCAGGTGGTGCGCCAGAGCATGGCGCGGATCGAGCAACTGGCGGATTCGGCGACGTCGGCCAGTTCGAGCATCGAAAGCCTCAGTGCGGAAATCCAGAATATCGGCACGGTGCTGGAAGTGATCAAGAGTGTCGCCGAGCAGACCAATCTGCTGGCGCTCAACGCGGCGATCGAAGCGGCGCGGGCGGGCGAGCAGGGCAGGGGCTTTGCGGTGGTCGCCGATGAGGTGCGGGCGCTGGCCCGGCGCACGCAGCAGTCGACCGAGGAAATCGAGCGGCTGGTCAGCGCCTTGCGCTCGGCGGCGCATTCGTCGGTGCAGCAGATTCAGAGCAGTGGCGAACTGGTGAAACTGGCGGTGAGCGATGCGTTGCAGACCGAGAGTGCGTTGGGGAGTATTGCGGCGGCGGTTTCGTTGATTCAGCAGATGAACCAGCAGATTGCGGCGGCGGCCGAGGAGCAGAGTTCAGTGGCCGAGGAGATCAATCGCAGTGTGACGAGTATTCGGGCGAGTGCGGATCAGTCTTCGATTGCCATGCGCGGGAATGCGGCTTCGAGTGTTGAGCTGGCGCAGTTGGGGAGTGAGTTGCGGGGGATGGTGGGGCACTTTCGGCTTTGACCTTGGCGGCCTTTGGGCCGACCAGGTTTGTGGTTATGTTGAGTACATATCCGTTTCTTCGGTAACGGCTTCTTATGGTTTCGCCCTTACGGCGAGTCCCTTTGGCAAACGCCCCAAAGGAACCAAAGGTCTGGGCCCCTGCGTTCGGCCCCTCGCTGGGGCTCGGGGTTCCTTCGTTCCGGGATTCATCCGGGGGCATCGCCTACGGTTTGCTTCGCTGCACCTCCTCTCGATGCATGCGGCTGCGCCGCACGGTCGCTGCGCTCCCACCCCCGGATAAATCCCTCCACTCAGCCTTCCGAAGGGGCCGGTACGTCAAAAGCGGTACTCGAGCTAACGCTCATCGTTTTGAGTGGTGGGAAGCCAAAGCCAAAGCCAAAGCCAAAGCCAAAGCCAAAGCAGAAGCAAGAGTAGAAGAAGCAGAGGATGCAGAAGGTGCAAGGTGCAGCAGAGTGAGTTGCATACTTTTTAAAACCTGAGTTCACCTCGGTATTTCACGTCGGCGTACTTCTCCCGAACAACTCGGTCAGTCCCCTCTCCCTCCGGGAGAGGGCTAGGGTGAGGGAAAGCTTTTGATCTTCTTCTTTCAGGCAATAAAAAAGCCACCTCCCGGTGGCTTCTCTCTTTGACTGCACTCAGTCGTAAATCACTTTCTTCTTCCAGTCCGCATCAGCCTCGACATCTTTGAGGCCGGCAGTCAGTTGGTTTTCTTCGCCTTCGACCGGGGCGATTTTGTCCATGACCTGGGCGTTGGCGCGGGCCAGGAGTTTTTCCAGGTATTGGAGTTGTTCGGCGTAGATTTGCGGGTCCTGCTGTTTGCGCAGGTATTGCACGCCGCGTTCGAAGGCGAGGCGGGCCTGGCCGGGTTGGTTTTGCTGGAGGGCGTGTTGGCCGAGGTTGTTGAAGAACTCGATGTGCAGCAATACGAGGATGTGGCGGACTTCGCGGATCCAGTGTTTGGCTTCGTTCGGTGGCAGGAAGCCGTCCTGGGCGGCGCGGGTGATCTGGCCGTGGAGGGCTTCGAGGAGGAAGCGGACGTCCTTGGCTTTTGCTTCGGTCTGGATCGGGGCCGGCGGGTTGTTGACCGGGATCGATTCGCCCTGGGCGACCAGGGCGCTGAGTTCGGTGATGCGGGCCTTGGTGGTGGCGCTGGTCTTTTCCAGGTTCAGCAGGCGCTGGCAGACGTTCAGCTCGAGGCGAGTCAGCAGCAGTTTGAGGGCCGGGGTCATGAACTGGCCGGGGAAGGTTTCGGTCAGTTCGCCGCAACGGCGCAGGCGGTCGTTGAGTTCGACCTTGGTGCGGGCCTTCTCCAGTTTGGTGTTTTCCACCACATGGTTCATGTAGCCAATGGCGATCAAGATTGCGATCCCGGCTATGACTAGCAGGGTGATCATGAGTGGTGTCACCGGTAAGACCTCTTTATAGGGTTCGCGTGCGAGTGTAGTGGCTTGGCATACAGGAGCCTAGCGCCGCTCGACGGGTTTGGATCGGCGAAGCTGAATCTGTATCGGCCAGGAACCGGCTTATATAAATGCTGGCCCTTGGGGTGCAGATTGCCATCACCTGTGCCGTGGACTATAACGCCTTGGCGAGTGTCGGAATATAGGCGTCAATCGTCGGGCGACGCAAAAGCCGGAAACGGTGCGTAAAGCAGGTCGAAGTCATTGATTTAAATAAATTTATATCTGGGGGTTGACGACCTTTCAATCCATCCATAGAATGCGCGCCACTTGCAGCGTAAAGCACACAGCGAAACGCGGCAGGGAGTGAATGTTGTAGTGTGTCCCCTTCGTCTAGTGGCCTAGGACACCGCCCTTTCACGGCGGTAACAGGGGTTCGAGTCCCCTAGGGGACGCCAATGCGGGAATAGCTCAGTTGGTAGAGCACGACCTTGCCAAGGTCGGGGTCGCGAGTTCGAGTCTCGTTTCCCGCTCCAATTTTAAACAGCAACGCTTAAGGGCGGTGCTGAGTGAAACCAGAGCCAACTCTTCGGAGGCGGATCTGGACACCGAAACACACACCATGTGTTCCGGGTAGCGTGTCCCCTTCGTCTAGTGGCCTAGGACACCGCCCTTTCACGGCGGTAACAGGGGTTCGAGTCCCCTAGGGGACGCCATTTGCGGGAATAGCTCAGTTGGTAGAGCACGACCTTGCCAAGGTCGGGGTCGCGAGTTCGAGTCTCGTTTCCCGCTCCAAATTCAAAAAGCGCCGCTTTGCAAAGAGCGGCGTTTTTATTAGTGAAAGTTGTAGCCTGTCCCCTTCGTCTAGTGGCCTAGGACACCGCCCTTTCACGGCGGTAACAGGGGTTCGAGTCCCCTAGGGGACGCCATTGCGGGAATAGCTCAGTTGGTAGAGCACGACCTTGCCAAGGTCGGGGTCGCGAGTTCGAGTCTCGTTTCCCGCTCCAAATTCACAAAAACGCCGCTCAATAGAGCGGCGTTTTTGTATGCATGCGATTTGTGGTTAGCTGACTTCAATTCCAATGCAAAAAGGCCCGCTGAAGCGATTCGGTGGGCCTTTTTGCATTGGGTGTCTGTTTACCAGGACATCATCAAACCATCGTTGTCAGGCGCAGGAGGCGGTAAACGCGGCAGCTACCAAAACTTTCAGGCTGTCGTCGCGTCGTGGCGCTGCTTCAAGGCCCTGAACCCGAAGCCTGGACGAAAAAGCACGCTGTCGCAGATTGCCCTGTATTTTTCGGCCACTGGCGCGCGAACCGAGTTGTCGTATTGGGCTGCTGTCCGTCGCTATCACGATGGCTCCAGTCCCATCCAGAGCCAGACTACTCGCTCACCATCCACTGTCGGCATCAGAACGCCATGCTCGATGACTTGCTTACTCCCCGGCTTATACTCACACACCCAGGCGCCCGGATACGGACAGGGTTGACCGCTGTTCGCACGCATGCCGCTGACCGTCCAGTGCCAGCGCACGACCCGACCCTCGTGGGCGGGTAACGGTTCGTTCAACTGAACATCGCGAGCGATGAAACGGTCGCTTTCAACTTCCCAGCGCCCTTCGCGAGGAGCCGGATCATGGGTATTGGCATAGCGGGCAGGCTCTGGTGGTGTTTGATCAAGGTCACGCTGCCATGTCACCAAATCGTCTGTGGATGCTGCATCGAGGTTTTGCATCATTTCGCCCTGTTTGAACGCTCGCCGGGTTTCCGCCTGTCCTGGAACCAGCCACCATCCGTCTTGAATACAAGCTGTTCCAGCTACCATACGAAGAGGCATTGGCGTAGAGATTTGGACGGAAGGCATGGGCGATGGAGCGATGAAGCGCATTGCTGGCGTAGGCCAATCGCTGTCGGTGTCAAAGCGGGATATCCAGCGACGGCTGTCAGCGTCAGTGAAACGCTCGTTGGGGTCGCCGTCCCATTGGCCGAAGCCCAGCAATCCCAAGTCGTCGTTGCGGATCGGCTTGAGCAGTTTGTTCAAGAGCATGGGCAGTTCGGGCACACCTTTTTCAACCGGATACAATTCTGGCTGTTCGCCCAGTTCGATCCATTGGCCGCTTTGTAATTCGGTAATGCTGATACGTGGGTGAGAGAGTGTCGTACGTACTTGCTCGCGGGTCAGGTCAAGTTTTTCGCGCCAGTGGTCTGCGAGCAGGAAGGCCCAGGTGGGAGGGCGGATGCCGTGGACCAGTTCACTGTTCATACAGAAGGCGTAGTCGATATCCAGGCCGTAGAAACTCGGGGTGAGTGCCCGCTCCCAAGTGGTGATGGCTGATCGCGTACCAAATTCAAGCGGGTTGGCCATGGCGAAGCCGCTGTAGACCTGATGCGCCTTGAGCAGGTCAATGGTCTTAAGCACAAAGCGGCGCCACGCTTCGCGGGTGTCCAGCCACCATTGCCAGCGGTAATAGAACGTGATTGAGGAATAAGGGTTATAACTACCTTCGTATTCTAAAAATGATGTTCGCCAGAAGTAACCTGCCGTTGTGGGTGACGTGGCATGGTTTTTTTCATCAGTGAAGTTAAAGACAAAAGTTTTATCGCTAGAAATTTTCCTGGCCTGTTCACGAAGATCTGGCAATCGTGTAGAGCCATATGGATGTGGACGTTCTGAAACGGGGTGGGTGCCAACGGTGTAAGGTTTGCCAAGGAGTTGTTCGAAGGCTTCGTGGATATCCACCATCATCAGCGCTGCTTCTTGGTGGTTGTCTGGAGCAGGGGGGAAGTAGAAACTGATGAAAGGGCTGACGCTGTGTCGAGCATCGTCCGTACCCCAATCAGTGTTTGGCCACTCCTTGAGCTCTGCAATAAATTCATCACGCTCATCTTCATCAAACAAATTATGGGTAGTGCTCACGTTCACCTCCTGTTTTTGGCGCCCTTGGATGTAGGGGGTTGTTTGTTATCCGTTTCAGGGCCAGTGCAATCTTCCGGAACGCGTAGCAAGGCCACTTTCTCCCGCCCAATCTTTTCTCGGTTGACGCCTGTTTTGGGTCTCATCAGTCGCGCGTAATCGTTTATTTGTGTTTGTTTTACCCAATCCCCCGGAAACTTGATCTCGACTGCCGCAAATACATTTTCGATCTCGAACGGTTCCTGGCGGTATTCCACGACCACCAGATCAGGTGCCAGAGAACGCGGGCGGGGCCAGAATGGCTGTATCGCGCTTCCAAACCGTTTGGGGCGAGTTGCTGGATCGCCAAGCAATGCTTTTTGGCTGCTTTGGTTGTAGTTCGGCTCCGCCTTGAGTGGGCTTCGCCATTCCAACGCCTCGTCCACGGACTCAAAGAACAGCGAGGCGGTGAACTGCTTGAGTGCAACCTCAATTATGGTTTCCACCCTATCGCCGGCGATCTTTTTGCGAATGCGGCGTGGCACCTTGATTGGCATCTGTAGGGCAACTGTGCAGACTTGGCTGATGGCTGGGCGAAAAGGCACCTTACGTTCGATGTATTCCTTGAAATTCAAGTTCTCCTTGCCTCTGCGAGAAGCCGTGCTATTGCCGCCCCGGTCCACCGTGGCAAACGTGGAGCTTTTGACGTCGATTTCACGCGTCATTGCTTCGATAGTTGCTCGAAGCATGTTTTTAATCTGCTTTCTTCGCTCCTTAATCTCTACTGCGAGTTGGTCCAACTCGGCGGCGGTTTTGGCGTTTTCATAAGCCTGGTTTGCTCGGTAGGCCCGATAGGCTCTGTCGATAACGTGAGCGAGCGTTCGGGCAATGGGGACTACTGGCATCAGTCGAGGCCTTCGCTGTAATGAGCAAGAAAGTCTTCAGGAAACATGACTTTGGTCTCTGCGGGTGGAGCTTCATCATCGAAAGCCATCAGATAGGGTTGCCAGGTTTCGGTGATTCGCTGATCGTCGCGCATGATTGCTTTATGGGCCTGCACGGATTTGGATGCCTCGGTAACAGTCCAGTCAGTTCCCCCTTGGGGGCAGGTCAGGCCTTCGGTGAGTAGGGTGGCGCCATCAGTGATGCGATATCGATAGCCCGCGAAAACACGTTGATCGTTCTTCAGCAACGTGTAACGTCCCAGGAATGCTCCAAGCGGTGCGGGAGGCGATTGTGGATTGCCAAGCGGATTGCCCGTACCGATTGCATCTGTGGTGACGGGGCCTTTGATCTTGATGGTCAGCCCATCAAGGGTAATGCCATCGCTATCAATCGTGATGCTGCCACCGGGGGCTTTCAGAACAATGCGTTCGCCCGAGGTGACAACGAACACTGTCGTTTTTTGCTCAATGCGTTGCCCTGCTGACAGGTAGTAGCGGTTCCGGACTGATTGCTCAGCACTGCCTCCGATCTGGATGTTATGGTCAGCGGCAATTCTGTCATTCCGATTGTTGGCAATTTCCTCGAATCGGTCCCCACCGATGGTGGCGTGATAATTACGCCCCAGCGTCTGAATTCGATCACGGCCCAGTTCCAGATGCTGATCCTGCACAATAGCAATGTGTTCATCGTTACCTACTCGCTCGCTGCGGTTACGGCCGATTTCAACCTGCTCGTCGTGTTCGACCTTCTCGCTTCGGTCGTTACCCACGTAGGTGGTGTTGTTGTGCTTGATATGGACGTTCTTGTCTTTTTCGGCGTGGATAAAGACTTCCTGCTGCCCCAGTTCATCCTCAAAGCGCAGTTCGTTGAAGCCCGAGCCCTTATGAGTGCGGCTTTTGATGGTCATCCGCGTTTTGTGTTTCGGCAGCTCGTACGGCGGCAGATTGGTTTGGCGGTAGGTGCGGCCCGTGGCGATAGGCTGGTCCGGGTCGCCATCCAGAAAGCTGATGATCAGTTCCTGGCCCACACGCGGAATCGCCATCGCGCCCCAGGTCGCGCCCGCCCAACCTTGCGCCACACGAATCCAGCACGAACTCTGATCGTTGTTTTTATCCGCGCGGTCCCACGGAAACTGCACCTTGACCCGGCCCCATTCATCGCAATAGATCTCCTCACCGGGAGACCCAACCACCGTGGCGATCTGCGGGCCGTCGATGCAGGGTTTGTCACGCAGCGGTGCTTTCCAGTCCGAGGTCCAGCGGATGGCGCTGGCCTTCATTTCATAGGACGTGCCAAGGCCACTGCCAAACGATTCTTCCTGCAGGCTGGTGTGCTGCTTGCCCTCGTGCTGGATGGCGATGGTGCGCCAGCGATCGTTGAAATCGTCGCGGGGATGCTCGTTCAGGTCGAAGGCCAATCCCGGTTGCAGGCGAGCATCGTCGCCTTCCAGATGGGCCAGCTTGGCGTCGTTGCGCAGGGCAGCCAGCCGGGTTTTGGTGAAGGGCTTGCCGGCAACGTCGCGCTTGTAACGGCCGGGGTAGTCGTAGCGTTCGTAGTCCTTGTGCTGGTTGTTCAGGTCCTGGTCGCCAGTCGCCGTGTGCTGCTGGTTGTAGCGCGGGTGGGTGAAGGTGTAGTCGCGCTGCACCTGCACGGCGGTGCGGACCTGTTCGGTGTAGTGGAAGCGGTTCAGTGCCGGTTCCGTGGCGTCTCCACCGGCCATCGGCTGGTAGATCACCGGACAATCGGTGTGGGTGCTGATGGTGCCGAGGCCGCCGACGCGGTCGGTGAGGACCAGGGTGTGGCCGTCGGCGCGGTGTTCGAAGGTGTAGAGCAGGCCTTCTTCGGCGGCGAGGCGGGCGATGAAGTCGAGGTCGGTTTCACCGGCCTGTACGCAGTATTCGCGAGGCTGGTGCTCGAAGCAGATTTCGCTGCGGATGTCGGTCAGTTTTTGTTCGGTGAGGACGCGGGTGATGATGTCGGGCACGGTCTGGCCCTGGAAGATGCGCCAGTTGGAACGCAGGTCGAAACGCTTCAGGGTCGGCTCGACCACGGCGGTATAGCGGGTGCGGCGAAAGCCGGTGTCGCCCTGGGTGAACAGGCTGACCAAGCCGTGGACGTAACGCACCGGAGTCTCGCCACGCCAGATCGTGAATAGCCCCGCCAGATCGAGCATGCGGTAGAAGTCGATGGCCGGGTGGTGACTGACCAGCTTCAGCTCAAGTTTGAAGGGCTGGGAAAGGCCCTCTTCAAGGTTGAACGAGACCACTTCGAAGGGATCGCCCCGCAGCGGTTCGAAGGTGTAACGCAGGTCGCTTTGACGGGGCATGAAACCTCCTTGTAGTCAGTGCGGGTCAGTTGATCAGCCAACTGTCATCGCCGTTTTCCAGGGTGCCTTCGTGGTCGGTGCTGTCGCCGACGCGGGCCACGGCTTTTCCGTTGATGTTCATTGAAGGCGAGCCACTGGTGATTACGGCTCCACAACTGAGTGTGTCGCCAGCGCGGGCTACAGCCCGGTCGTTGACAGTGAAACTCTCTGACCCACTGGCGACAGTGACTGGGCCACACACTGGACACGCATGGTCGTGACCGACCAAAACGACAGCAGGCATAGAGCCTCCTTATGGTTTTCACATGGGGGTTAGAGCTTGAGGATTTTGTCCAGCGAGGCAAGGACCTCTTGGGTGATGGCGTTCAGTCGCAGGGTATAGATCGTGTAAGCCATGACTAGTACGGCGGCGGCCAGTGCCCATGGCGTCCACAATGGCCACGTGCGTTTGATCCGGTAGTTACGCGGCGCAACGTTGGTCAACGGGTCGGTCAGGCGCTTGGGTGTTTCGCCGCGCAGGGGGCGCAGCAGGCCGTGCAGCTGGTTGATGATTTTTTGTATTTCGTCATCTCCCTTGGCATGGGCACCATATTTGCCTTTGAGACCAGAGATCAGGCACTGGTACATGAACTCCAGCACATGCTGGTACCGGGCCGCTTCGGGGATCATGTTGTTCATGACGGTAAAGAATTTTTCGCCGCCCCACGTCTCCTCATGAAACTGACTGAGCAGTGAGCGCGCACTCCAAGTGGAAGACTTGCCCCAAGTAGTGCTCATGACTACTTCATCCAACAACAGGCACAGACTGTAGGAGTAGGCCTTGAGCATGCCGGCGTCGTAGTCGAGCTGATTGACTTCTTCCATGATCGTGGTGATTTGGTTGCTGACGCTTCGGTACAGCGCGGGCACATCGTCGTGCTGGTACAGACGGCGCAGGCGAATGACCAGTCCGATCAGGGGCGTGGCAGCGTCGCATAACGGGTTCCAGGCCAGGCCACGCATATCGAATTCGGGATCTGCGAGCAGTGGTTCAGATTTGGTGCCAGTAGACGTCGGTTCAAGAGTGTTTTCGGGCGAGGTGGCAGCAGGTGTTGGTTCAGTGTGGGTGGCTCTGTTCGAAATGGCGTCACTCATCGCGTGCACTCTATTTTATCTATCTAGTTGCGTTGCAGAGCTGCAACGCCTAAGTCCTGCATGGAAGCCACTCTAGGCAGACAAGATTTGGAGCTTCAATAGGGCGTGGACGATCAAGAGCTGTCCTACAAATGCTGGCGTAATAGGCTGTCAGTTTTGACTGTCTTTGGTGGGCGCTTTTCGGTGGCGGATGCGGCTAGAGATCTGCGAATGGGTTGGGCATACTCGGTACAGCGTTCCACGGACGTGCCTGGACTGCTGGCTATCGGCCTTTCATGTAGGGGTTGTCAGCTTGCCGAAGTAGTACGCAATGTAGCCCGTCAATCAACGAGGCGTATCTAAAACATCCTGGAAATCAACGGATTGCTCGAAAAAACGAGTGTCTCGTTTCCCGCTCCAAATTCACAAAAACGCCGCTCAGTGATGAGCGGCGTTTTTGTTTGTGCGGTTTTTGTCAGGCAATAGAAAAGGACCTCGCGGTCCTTTTTTTGTGGGCCCGCCAATGTGGCGAGCCCGGTACGCGATCAGAGCTTCGGCAATTGCCCGATGCGTCCCATCATTTCGGTGACGATCTGCAGGTCCAGCAGGAACTGGTCAACGGTCTTGAATTCGCCATCGGTGTGACCGGTGTACTTGACCTCCGGTCGCGCCAGGCCGAATTGCACGCCGTTCGGCAGTTCATGCACCGAGGTGGCGCCGGCCGACGTGCCGAATTCGTGTTTCATGCCCAGGTTTTCGGTGGCCACGGCCAGCAGCGCCTTGACCCATTCGCCTTCAGGGTTGCGGTACATCGGTTCGGCGATCGAGTAGTCGAAGTTGACCGCGACATGGGTCTTCTTGCTCCAGGCCGCCAGTTTGTCGGCGATTTCGCGCTTGAGCACTTCCGGCGACTTGCCCTTCGGCACGCGCAGGTTGACCGCGAGTTTGAAGGTTTTGTCGTCCATGCCGACGTAGGTCAGGGACGTGGTCAGCGGGCCCATGAAGTCATCGGCGAAGCCGACGCCCAGCTTGCCACCCTTGTAATCCAGGCCCCAGTTGTCGGCGGCGTAGTGGGCAGCGTCGGTGATGTGGTTGTGCTTGAAGACGATCTTGCCGTCCACGCTATGGATGAAATCGAGCATGCGCGCGACCGGATTAACGCCGGATTCTGGCTCGGACGAGTGCGCGGAAACACCGGTAACGGTGAGTTTGACGTCTTTGCCATCGACCTTGGCGTTCACTTCGAAATCGCCGCCGTTGCGCTTGGCGTATTCAGCGCCGGCCTTTTGCAGGCTGGCCGCCAGCTCGGCGGGTTTGTCAGTCACCAGCGTGACGACCGAAACCGATGGAATCTGGTTGGTCGCCAGGCCGCCGGTCATCGAGGTGATTTCCGCGCCTTTACCCTCGGCCTTGCGCTTGGCGAATTTGGCCATGACGGTGCCGTAGCCTTTTTCCGCAATCACTACGGGATAGCCGCCATCCAGTGCCAGGTTGTACTCCGGCGTCGGGTTGCGTTCGAAGTAGTAGGGAATCGCGTCGCCGGTGGTTTCTTCGGTGGTGTCCACCAGCAGTTTGAAATTGCGCGCCAGTGGCAGCTTCTCTTCCTTGATCACCTTCATGGCATACAGCGTCACAACGATGCCGTTCTTGTCGTCCTCAGTGCCGCGGCCGTACATGCGGTCGCCGATCAGCGTGACCTTGAACGGATCAAGTTTGGTGCCGTCCTTCAGCACCCAGTTTTCCGGCGTTACCGGCACCACGTCGGCGTGAGCGTGAATGCCGACGACATCCTTGCCGCTGCCGTCGAGGGAGATTTCGTAAACGCGGTTGTCGATGTTGCGGTAGTTCAGGCCGAAAGACTCAGCCAGATCCTTGATCTTGCCGGCGATCTTGATGAATTCGGGGTTGTCGTGCTGATCGACGCCGTCCTTGCGGAAGGTCGGGATTTCCACCAGTTCGCGCAGGGTTTCCAGGGCGGCCTTGCCGTACTTCACGCGGGTGTAGAGACCGAGCAGGCGATGGATTTCGTTTTGCTGTTCAGCGGTCAGCGTCTTGTTGTCGAGGAAGGCGCTGATGGCCGGGCGCAGATCGTCGGTCTTGCTCAGGTCGTTCTTGGCCAGATCACCGAGAAATGCTCTGAAGTCACTGACCTTTGCCTCATTGAATGTCTTGAGAATGGTCGCGCTCTGCTGCTCGGTAAGGTTGGCATGGGCTGGCAGTGTGACGGATGAAAGGCTGGCCAGGATCAGTGTCGATGCGGCCAGTTGCTTGAGTGAAAAATCCATTGCTAAGGGCATTCCTTTGCAGGCAGTGAGTAGGAGGTGTCTGATCGAAGCGTCAGACGGTTTTGCAAACTAACACCACCAGCGAGTGATAGGGGAGCCCCCGAAGTGGGACGCGTCGCACAGAAATGCAAAAGCGGCGCAGAATCGAAAAAGCCCGTCCAATCTGTCTGGATCGGGCTTCTCCGATCAGCATGCTTACATCGACAGCACCAGACGCCCGGCAAACAGGATCAGAATCACCCCCATGCTGCGCTCGAACCAGTGGCCCATGCGCATGAACAGCACGCGCACTTTGCTGCTGGAAAAGAACAGCGCGACGATCACGAACCACAACGCATTCACCCCGCACATCCACAACCCGTACAGGGCCTGGATTTGCAGCGGCGTGCTGGCGCTGATGATCGTGGTGAAGATTGCAAGGAAAAACAGAGTGGCCTTGGGGTTGGTGGCGTTGGTCAGGAAACCGGTGGAAAACGCCTTGAACAGCGATTGCTCGACCAGCGGTTCGTCACTGGTCTTTTCGCCTTCCATTGTCGTCTTGGGTTTGCTGCGGATCAGGCTGACGCCCAGATAAAGAATGTAAGCACCGCCGACCACTTTGGCGACGGTCAGCAACCACGGCGTGGTGTGCATCAAGGCGCCGACGCCCAGCAGGGTGTACAGCACGTGCACGGAAATCCCCGCGCCGATGCCCAGTGCCGTGCAGATGCCGACCAAACGGCCGAAACGCACACTCTGGCGGATGGTCACGGCGAAGTCCGGGCCGGGAGCGACCACGGCCAGAAAGTGGATGGTGGCCAGCGCCAGAAACTCGCCCAGGTAATTCGATGTCATTTCAGCTCCAGAAAGTCAGGGGTGAAGCATTGCCGCGATAGCCGACAAAAAACGAAAGGCTCAAGCGCGGATCGGCCACGCCCGGCGTTACCGAGTGCATGCGGCGCGAATTGAACATGATGAAATCCCCCGGTTCCGGGCGTACTTCGAGGGCGGGCGGGCCGAGCAGCGCCGGGTCGATGCCGTAGCTGTCGCCGCGCATTTCGTCGAAGCGGTCCGGGGAAATGTCGTCTTCCCACATCTGCAATGCGCCGCCTTCGGTTGGCATGTTGAGGTAGACGTTGCAGGCGAACTGCGCCTCGAGGCTGCGGGCCTGGAAACTCTCCGGGGCGTCCTTGGCGAAGATGTCGTGATGGGCCAGAAAGCACACGCCCGGTTTCACCACCCGGGACAGGCCGACGTACATCTTGCGACCGTAGAGGTTTTCCAGGTGGGCACCCGCCGGCCAGGATTCGTCGAGCATGCAGCGCAGGGTGTCGACCGGCGACGAGTAGGGCGCGCAGCGGTTGCGCAGTTCGGCAATGTTGCTGGTGGCGCGCTCGAAGTAGTCCTCGATCAGCAGCGGCTGGTTTTCCGCCTCGTAGAACGCCATGCCGATACGACCGATACTGGGCGCGTTGATGTAGCCCTCGAAGCCGGGGGCGAGGATCTTGTCGCCAATCTGGATCGCCTGCGCCTGGGGCAGAAAGCCTTTGACGCGGATGGCAAGGACTTCTTCGTTGGCCAGTTTTTTTATGCACGTCTCATCGAGACGCTCGACGTCAAGCATCATGGTTTCAGGTCCATCTATCGAATAGTCAACGGAACCGGCGAACGCGGTTCCCCCGGCGTCGGACGCTGCATCTGACAGCGCCCGAAATCCTCAATCCACGCTGTAGTGGACGGACAACGTGCCTTTCTTCTGCGAAAGGGACGCGATCGTGACTGTGCCCAAATCCTTCAGGCTGCGTACATGGGTGCCACCGCAGCCATAGGCTGGCAGTTCACCGAAACCGATTTCCCGCGCGCCTTCGCGCAGGGACGTCAGGCGCGGCAGGTCGTGTTCGATCCATTGCCCGATGCCGTATTGAACGGTTTGCGCATCGACTTCCTGGGCCGAATCTCCGGGTTTGAATTGAACCCGGCCCTCGTCCGGCCAGTGGTGCGCCTTGACCGGCATCCAGCCCATGGCCTGGACGAAGTGGCCGATCAAATGTCCGGCAGAGTGCATGCGGGTGTTGAAGCGTCTGCGTTCTTCATCGACACGGATCTGGGTCATGCCCAGTGGCACCGGTTGATCGACGAAATGAATGATCCGGTCCGCTTCCTGGACGACGCGCAGAACCTGGCTGTCTCCGATCCAGCCGGTATCACAGGGTTGGCCACCGCCCTGGGGATGGAAAAGCGTGGCGCGCAACACAACGGCGAATTCGTTCTCGTGGGGCGTGCAGTCGAGGACTTCCACATTGGCCTTGAGGTCATCACTATGGAAAAAGAGGCGAAGCGTCATATTCCATGCCCTTATTAAAGTTTCTTTTTTAATTATATGAATCGTGCAATAACGTGATAATCCGTTCAAACATCAAAGGACTGTTGCGCTGTGAGCATAAATCTCCCGCTGCCGCTGCTCGGTGAAATGGCGATTTTCGTCAAGGTCGTCGAGACCGGCAGTTTCTCCGAAGCCGCTCGCCAGTTGGGCTCATCGCCCTCGGCAGTCAGTCGCAGTATTTCCCGACTGGAGAAGGCGCTGGCCACGCGTCTGCTGCAACGCACCACGCGCAAACTGCGCTTGAGCGATGGCGGGGAAGAGGTGTTCAAGCGCTGCCAGGAAATGGTCAGCGCGGCGAAGTCGGTGATGGAGATCAGCGGTCAGTTCACCCACGAAGCGGAGGGGCTGGTGCGGGTCAGCGTGCCGAAAGCGGTTGGGCGCTTCGTGATTCATCCGCACATGCCGGAGTTTCTGCGGCGCTATCCGAAGGTCGACGTGGAGCTGTTGCTGGAGGACCGCCAGGTCGATCTGATCGATGACCATGTCGACCTGGCCATTCGCATCACGGATCGTCCACCGGCGGGACTGGTGGGACGACAACTGCTGACCATCGACCATTTGCTCTGCGCCACACCGCAATACCTGGCCGAACACGGGACGCCAACTCATCCCCACGACTTGCTCAATCACAGTTGCATTTACCTGGGCGAGACCCCGAGTGATGCGCGCTGGAAATTCAAGAAAGGTACGAAAGCCGTTACCGTCGGCGTGCGCGGCCGGTATGCCGCCAATCACACCGGCGTGCGTCTGGGCGCCGTGTTGCAACACATCGGTATTGGCAGCCTGCCGTATTTCACCGCCCGTTATGCGCTGGAGCAGGGGCTGATCGTACAAGTGTTGCCGGACTGGACATTCCTGGCGTCGTACCACGGCGGATTGTGGTTGCTGCATTCGCCGACGCGCTATCTGCCGCCGAAGCTGCGGGTGTTCATCGACTATCTGGTGGAGTGCCTGGAGAAAGAGCCGACCCTGAGCAAGCCGGGGAAGTCTGGCGGTTCAAAACCATTGGCCGAGTACGAATTGCCCGAGAGTGAGGGGTTACTCTGACCCAATAAAAAAAGGCCCGCCTGGATCACCATGCGGGCCTTTTTATTGGGCGAAAATCAGTGCTTGCTGTCCTGGGCGGACATCGCCAGCAGCTGTTTTTCCTGGTTCCAGTCGAACGGTTCGTCGTTCTGTTCGGCTTCGTAGCGGCGTTCTTCCAGTGCCTGATACAGGTCGATTTCTTCGTCGGACAGGTAATGCAGGCAGTCGCCGGCGAAGAACCACAGTAGATCCCGCGGGATCAGGTGGGCAATTTGCGGGTAACGGGTAATCACTTGAGTCAGGATGTCCTGGCCCAGGTATTGGCTTTCGATCGGCTCGATCGGCAGTGACGCCAGCAGTTCGTCGAAACGCTCCAGGAACAGGGCATGGCTTTCTTCGGGAACCTGATCGGCCTCACCTACGGCGACCAGGATACTGCGCAGATGGTCGAGCAAAACCAGATGATCGGCAACGACGTTGGACACGAGATAAGTCCTCAAGAGCAAAACGGGCGCGGGAGTATAAAGCGCCCGCGCCCGTTTTTCACTGATTGAAGGGATCAGCGGATTTTGCCTTCCGCGGGTTTGAGTTGCTCCTTGTCGAAATCATCGACATCGATCACCTTGCGCCGCGCCGCCTCGGCATCACGCAGGGTCTGGGCTTCCACGGCCTGCAACACGCCGACTTCCAGTGCCGCATCGATGGCGTGTTCGCCTGCTACCGGTTTGACCTGACCGCTCTTGAGCGACGAGTGCAATTTCTTGTGCAGCGGTTGCGCAGCGTTCAGTTGATCGCAGGCGTGCTGCAGCGCACCGACGGCATCATCGGCCGATTGCGGGCGATAGCAGCCGGCAAGCAGTTCTTCCAGCGCCGGATCGCCCTTGGCCCGGCCGATGACCGCAGCCACCTCGGCACCGAGTTTGTCCGACGGGCCTTTGTGACGGCGGCCGAACGGGAACACGATCACGCGCAACAGGCAGCCGAAGACTCGGTTCGGGAAGTTGGTCAGCAGTTCATCCAGCGCCTTTTCCGACTGGCCGAGGCTTTCTTCCATGGCCCATCTGAACAGCGGTTCCATGTACGCCGGGGAATCGAGGTCGTGATAACGCTTGAGCGCCGCCGACGCCAGATACAGGTTGCTCAGTACATCGCCCAATCGTGCCGACAGACGCTCGCGGCGTTTCAGTTCGCCGCCCAGCAGCATCATGCTCAGGTCGGCGAGCATGGCAAACGCGGCAGCCTGACGGTTGAGGGCGCGGAAATAACCCTGGCTGAGCTTGTCTCCCGGTGCATGTTCGAAATGGCCAAAACCTAGGTTCAGCACCAGCGTGCTGGCGGCGTTGCTCACGGCAAAGCCGATGTGCTTGAGCAGCAGGTCATCGAATTCCTTGAGTGCCTGATCCTTGTCCTCGCGCCCGGCGAGGGCCATTTCCTTGAGGACGAACGGATGGCAGCGGATGGCGCCCTGGCCGAAGATCATCAGGTTGCGCGAAAGAATGTTCGCGCCTTCCACCGTGATGAAGATCGGCGCGCCGTTCCAGCTGCGGCCCAGGTAGTTGTTCGGGCCCATGATGATCGCCTTGCCGCCGTGTACGTCCATGGCGTGGCTGATGCACTCGCGACCGCGTTCGGTGAGGTGGTACTTGAGGATCGCCGACAGCACCGACGGCTTCTCGCCCAGATCCACCGCGTTGGCGGTCAGCATCCGCGCGGCGTCCATCATCCAGGCGTTGCCGCCGATCCGTGCCATGGCTTCCTGAATGCCTTCGAATGCTGAGAGTGGCACGTTGAACTGCTCGCGAATCTGCGCGTACTGCCCGGTCACCAGACTGGTGAACTTGGCCGCGCCGGTGCCCACTGCCGGCAGCGAGATCGAGCGCCCGACCGACAGGCAGTTCATCAGCATCATCCAGCCTTTGCCGAGCATGTCCTGGCCGCCGATGAGGAAGTCCAGCGGGATGAATACGTCCTTGCCGGAGTTCGGGCCGTTCATGAACGCAGCGCCCAGCGGCAGGTGGCGACGACCGATTTCCACGCCGGGGGTGTCGGTCGGGATCAGCGCCAGGCTGATGCCGAGGTCTTCCTTGTCGCCGAGCAGGTGATCCGGGTCATAGGCCTTGAAGGCCAGGCCGAGCAAGGTCGCGACCGGGCCGAGGGTGATGTAGCGTTTTTCCCAGTTCAGGCGCAGGCCGAGGGTTTCCTGACCTTCCCATTCGCCTTTGCAGATGACCCCGGTGTCGGGCATCGCACCCGCGTCTGAACCCGCGAGCGGGCCAGTCAGCGCAAAGCACGGAATGTCGTCGCCCCGGGCCAGCCGTGGCAGGTAATGATTGCGTTGTTCGTCGGTGCCGTAATGCAGCAGCAGTTCAGCCGGACCGAGGGAGTTGGGCACCATTACGGTGGAGGCAAGATCGCCGCTGCGGGTCGCCAGTTTCATCGCTACCTGGGAGTGGGCGTAGGCGGAGAAACCCTTGCCGCCGAATTCCTTGGGGATGATCAGGGCGAAGAAACCGTGTTCCTTGATGTGAGTCCAGGCTTCGGGCGGCAGGTCCATCGACTGGCCGATCTGCCAGTCGGTGACCATCGCGCAGAGCTCTTCGGTCGGGCCGTCGATGAACGCCTGTTCTTCTTCACTCAGTTGCACTTTGGGATAGGACAGCAGCTTGTCCCAGTCCGGACGGCCGCTGAACAGTTCGCCGTCCCACCACACCGTGCCGGCGTCGATCGCGTCGCGCTCGGTCTGCGACATCGGTGGCAGGGTTTTCTGGAACCAGCTGAACAGCGGCGCGGTGAAGTGTTTGCGGCGCAGGTCAGGCAATAGCAGCGGGGCGGCGACCAGGGCCAGCACGACCCAGAAAATCAGCAGCAACCAGCCCGGTGCGTGGCTGAAAATCCCCATCGCCAACAGGTAAGCGGCCACGATGCCCAGTGCCGGCAGCGGGGCGATGCGCCGGTGGGCCAGATACGCCACGCCGACGATCAGAACCAGTATCCACAACAACAGCATATTTAATCCTCCGTGAACCAGGGCGAACCGACCCACCAGAGCTTAGACGGCATCTGCAAAACGGGGCGGTCAGAGCAAGGTGATTGAAATCGTGGGAAACCCCGGATGTCTTTTGTAGGTTCGGTGGGCAACACGCGTGGGAAATCGTTCGCCGCTTCCGCGTCTTTGCGTGCATGTTTGGCCGAAACGTCGTTATCTCTGTGCTGAACCTCTCGCTAGACTCGGGGCTCAATCAGGAGAATGTCGTCATGCACGAGTATCTGAGCCCCGGCCGCTTCATCGATAGTGACCACCCCTCGGTGGTGGAGTTCGCCGAGCAGCACCGTGGTGCCAGTCGCGATCCGCTCGCGCAGGCGATCAGTCTTTATTACGCCGTGCGCGAGGCGGTGCGCTACAACATGTATACCTTCAGCCGCGACCCGCAGACCTTGCGCGGCAGCTACGCGCTGGCGGCAGGTGAAAGTTATTGCGTGCCCAAGGCCACGTTGCTCGCCGGTTGTGCGCGCCATTGCGGGATCCCCGCACGCATCGGTCTGGCGGATGTGAAAAATCATCTGTCGACGCCGCGTCTGCTTGAACTGCTGAGAAGTGAAGTGTTCGCCATGCATGGTTATACCGAGCTGTTTCTCAATGATCGCTGGGTGAAAGCCACACCCGCGTTCAACCAGAAGCTCTGCGAAATGTTCAACGTTGCGCCGCTGGAATTCGACGGCATGAACGACAGCGTTTTCCACCCGTACAACAGCGATGGTGCGCTGCTGATGGAGTACCTGGTCGATCACGGCCAGTTCGCTGATGTACCGGAATCTTTTTTCTTCGAACATCTGCAGAAATGTTATCCGCACCTGTTCAACGATCAGCAGACGCCACTGTCCAGTGACATGCGCGGTGATGTCGGCCGCCTCTGATCCGGCGTATGCTGCCTGCCCATTTACTGGAAAAGAGGCGGTCATGCTGAAGATCTGGGGTCGCAAGAATTCGTCGAATGTCCGAAAGCCCTTGTGGGCTGCCGAAGAGCTCGGGTTGGCCTACGAGGCCATCGATGCCGGTGGCGCGTTTGGTGTGGTCGACACGCCGGAGTATCGGGCAATGAACCCGAACGGGCGGGTGCCGGTGATTCAGGACGACGGTTTCGTGTTGTGGGAATCGAATGCCATCGTGCGTTACCTGCTGGCAAAACATGCAGCCGACACTTCGTGGTATCCGGCGGATCCGCAGATCCGCGCCACCGCTGACAAATGGATGGACTGGACGACTTCCAGTTTTGCAGGACCGTTTCGCACGGTGTTCTGGGGCGTTTTGCGTACCCCGGCAGACAAGCAGGACTGGCCGGCAATCCATGCGGCGATCAAGGAATGTGACGGCTTGCTGGCGATGGTCGATCAGGCACTGAAGCACCAGCCGTATCTGTCCGGCAATGAAATCGGCATGGGCGATATTCCGCTCGGCAGTTTCATTTATGCCTGGTTCGAGATGCCCATCGAGCGCGCGCCACAGCCGAATCTTGAAGCCTGGTACGCGCGGTTGAAGCAGCGTCCGGCGTATCAGAAAGCCGTCATGACCGCGTTGACTTAATACCTACTATCGACACACTTGACTGTACTTGTGCGGCGACGGCAAGCACCATTGCGCTCGAGCGCTGCGGTTGTCTTCCTCGCCGCCGGCTTTTTATCAGTCCTTTTTTCCTTACTGGGTGCGTAAATCCGATATGAGTTCCGCTCTGTCCATCCGGCAGCTAACCAAAACCTACGGCAACGGGTTCCAGGCCTTGAGTGGTATCGATCTGGACGTCGCCGAAGGTGACTTCTTCGCCTTGCTCGGCCCCAACGGCGCCGGCAAATCCACGACCATCGGCATCCTCTCGACCCTGGTCAACAAGACCAGCGGCACCGTGAATATCTTTGGCCACGACCTGGACAAGAACCCGGCGGCGCTCAAGCGCTCGATCGGCGTGGTGCCCCAGGAATTCAACTTCAACCAGTTCGAAAAGACGTTCGACATCGTCGTGACCCAGGCCGGTTACTACGGCATTCCGGCGAAGGTCGCCAAGGAACGCGCCGAGCAGTATCTGACCCAACTCGGCCTGTGGGACAAGCGCGATGTGCCGTCGCGTTCGCTGTCCGGCGGCATGAAGCGGCGTCTGATGATCGCCCGTGCGCTGGTGCATGAACCGCGTCTGCTGATCCTCGACGAGCCGACTGCCGGCGTCGACATCGAGCTGCGCCGCTCGATGTGGACGTTCCTCACCGAACTGAACCAGAAAGGCATCACCATCATCCTCACCACCCACTACCTGGAAGAGGCTGAGCAGTTGTGCCGCAACATCGGCATCATCGACCACGGCACCATCGTCGAGAACACCAGCATGCGTCAGCTGCTCGGCCAGCTGCATGTGGAGACTTTCCTGCTCGACCTGAAGAGCGATCTGGCGGTTGCGCCGCAACTGGTCGGCTATCCGGCCCGGCTGGTAGACGCTCATACGCTGGAAGTCCAGGTCGACAAGTCCATGGGCATCACTGCGCTGTTCGGCCAGCTGGCCCTGCAGAACATCGAAGTGCTGAGCCTGCGCAATAAAACCAATCGCCTCGAGGAGCTGTTCGTGTCCCTGGTGGAGAAAAATCTGTCGAAGGTGGCGGTATGAGTTCCGAGCTGCGCCCCAACCTCGTTGCCCTCAACACCATCGTTTACCGCGAAGTCAGACGCTTCACCCGGATCTGGCCGCAGACTCTGCTGCCGCCGGCGATCACCATGGTCCTGTACTTTGTGATCTTCGGTAACCTGATCGGCCGGCAGATCGGCGACATGGGCGGCTTCACCTACATGGAGTACATCGTGCCGGGGCTGATCATGATGTCGGTGATCACCAACTCCTACGGCAACGTGGTGTCGAGTTTCTTCGGCAGCAAGTTCCAGCGCTCCATCGAAGAACTGATGGTCTCGCCGGTTTCGCCGCACACGATCCTGATCGGTTACACCATTGGTGGTGTGCTGCGAGGCCTGATGGTGGGCGTGATCGTTACGATTCTGTCGCTGTTCTTCACCCATTTGCAGGTACACCATCTCGGTGTGACGGTGCTGGTGGTGGTGCTGACCGCGACGATCTTCTCGCTGCTGGGCTTCATCAACGCGGTGTTTGCACGCAACTTCGATGACATCTCGATCATCCCGACCTTCGTGCTGACCCCGCTGACCTACCTCGGTGGCGTGTTCTACTCGATCACCTTGCTGCCGCCGTTCTGGCAGACCGTGTCGCTGGCCAACCCGGTGCTGCACATGGTCAACGCCTTCCGTTACGGCATCCTCGGTGTGTCGGACATTCGCATCGGTATCGCGATCACCTTCATGCTGGTGGCGACCGTGGTGTTGTATATCGGTTGTTCGCGGTTGCTGGTGAGCGGGCGCGGCATGCGCACCTGATCCTTTCAATGCTGCAATGAAAAACGGCCTCCCACAGTGGAGGCCGTTTTGCATTCACGCCTGACGTCTTTTCTTGCGCCGCGCCCATTGCCGGGCCACCCACCAGCGCCAGTACAGCATCACCAGACAGTAGGCGAGGGCGCCCAGTGCCAGCCCGACCACCACCGAACCCAGCAGGAACGGTTGCCACAAGGTCGAGAGCTCACCGCTGATCCATTCCCAGGTCAATTCGTCCGGAAGTGTGCGGGCCGGAACGTCCATCAGCCAGGCCCCGGCCTGATAGGTGCAGAAGAACACCGCCGGCATGGTGATCGGATTGGTCAGCCAGACCAGGCTGACGGCAATCGGCATGTTGCCGCGCACCATGATCGCAAGGACAGCGGCCACCAGCATTTGTGCGGGAATCGGCAGGAACGCGGCGAACAGGCCGACGGCCATGGCGCGGGCCACCGAGTGTCGGTTGAGGTGCCAGAGGTTCGGGTCATGCAGCAACGTACCGAGAAAGCGTAAGGATTTGTGTTCCCTGATGCTCGTCGGGTCGGGCATGTAACGTTTGAATAAGCGCCGGGGCATAAGGCTTCTCGGTCGGTTAAGGCGGCAAGTATGTCTGGATTCTACGAACCGCCCATTCAGACTTTGTGACAATTGATAACGACGCCCTTGCCCCGCAGCCGCTATGCCTGAAGGTGGGACTCTCAAGGACGGGCTTATGCGCACAGGGATGATGGCGCTGGCGGTCGGTCTGCTGGCAGCGGTTTTTTTACCGGCCCTACCGCCGGTCGGGTTATTGCTGGTGTTGCCGTGGGTGGCGCTGATGCTGCTGCCGTTTCGCAGCTATCCACTGGCGTTTTTGCTGCTTGGATTTACATGGGCGGGTTTCAACGCGCAGATGGCGTTGAATGATCGACTGCCTTCCCGGCTGGATGGCGAAACGCGCTGGGTGGAAGGGCGGGTCGTCGGCTTGCCGCAGAACGCCGAGGGCGTCGTGCGCTTCGAACTGGCCGATGCGCGCTCGCGTCACGACAAACTGCCATCGCTGATGCGTCTGGCCTGGTACGCCGGGCCCGAAGTCAAAAGCGGCGAACGCTGGCGATTGGCGGTCAAGCTCAAGCGTCCCGGTGGGCTGCTCAATCCGGATGCGTTTGATTACGAAGCCTGGCTGCTGGCGCAACGCATTGGTGCTACCGGGACGGTGAAGGATGGCCAGCGTCTGGCGCCGGCGCAGTGGGCCTGGCGCGACAGTATTCGCCAGCGCCTGCTTGCCGTTGACGCCCAGGGTCGTAACGGCGCCTTGGCCGCGTTGGTGCTCGGCGATGGTTCCGGCCTCAGTCGCGAAGACTGGCAAATCTTGCAGGACACCGGCACCGTGCATCTGCTGGTGATTTCCGGCCAGCACATCGGGCTGTTGGCAGCGTTGATGTACGCGCTGGTCGCCGGGTTGGCGCGATTCGGATTTTGGCCGCTGCGTTGGCCCTGGCTGCCTTGGGCGTGCGGTCTGGCATTCACGGCGGCGCTGGGTTACGGCCTGCTGGCCGGGTTCGATGTGCCGGTACGGCGGGCCTGCGTAATGGTTGTGCTGGTGTTGTTGTGGCGTTTGCGCTTTCGCCATCTCGGTGCGTGGTGGCCGTTGCTGCTGGCCTTCAACGGCGTGTTGTTGATGGATCCGCTGGCCAGTCTGCGTCCGGGATTTTGGCTGTCGTTCGTGGCCGTGGCCGTGTTGATCTTCACCTTCGGTGGCCGTTTGGGACCGTGGCGCTGGTGGCAGACCTGGACACGCGCGCAGTGGCTGATCGCAATCGGATTGTGCCCGGTGCTGCTGGCGTTGAGTCTGCCGATCAGTCTCAGCGGGCCGCTGGCCAATCTGCTGGCGGTGCCGTGGGTCAGTTTTGCGGTGCTGCCGCCGGCGTTGCTCGGGACTTTGTTGCTGCCAATTCCTTATGTCGGTGAAGGGCTGCTGTGGCTGGCCGGTGGACTGATCGATGGATTGTTCCGGGCACTGGCCCTGATTGCCGGGCGCTGGCCGGCGTGGGTTGCACAATCGATGCCGGGCTGGATCGTGGCGCTGGGTTGCATCGGTGCAGTGCTGTTATTGCTGCCCCGAGGCGTTCCCCTGCGTCCCTTGGGCTGGCCGTTGCTGCTGGTGCTGGCATTTCCGCCTCGAGAACGCCTGACCGAAGGCGTAGCGGATGTGTGGCAACTGGATGTCGGCCAGGGTCTGGCAATTCTGATCCGCACCCGGCATCACACCTTGCTGTACGACAGCGGCCCGCGTTTCGGCGACTTTGACCTCGGCGAGCGAGTGGTGCTGCCGGCATTGCGCAAATTGGGCGTGGAACACCTCGACCTGATGCTGCTCAGCCATGCCGATGCCGATCACGCAGGTGGCGCACTCGCCGTAGCGAAAGGATTGCCGGTCAGCCGGGTCATCAGCGGCGATCCGCAGGGATTGGCCGTAGCGCTGAACGCCGAAGCCTGTGAAAGCGGTCGGCAATGGCAGTGGGACGGCGTTGCCTTTCATCTATGGCAATGGGCAGAAGCCCATGACAGCAACCAGCGTTCCTGCGTGTTGCAGATCGAAGCCAACGGCGAGCGGCTGCTGCTGACCGGTGACATCGACACCAATGCCGAGCGGGATTTGCTCAACAGCGCGCTGGCGGTTCCGACCCAGTGGCTGCAAGCCCCGCATCACGGCAGCCGCAGTTCCTCATCGATGGCCTTGCTCAAGGTTTTGCAGCCCCAGGCCGTGCTGATTTCCCGAGGGCAGGGCAACTCGTTCGGCCATCCGCACCCGACGGTCATTGCCCGTTACCGCAAGCAGGGAATACACATCCACGACAGCGCCGAGCAGGGCGCCATTCATCTGCAACTGGGGCGGTTTGAGCCGGCCCGGTCGATGCGTCAACAACGCCGGTTCTGGCGCGCCCCGCCGTTGCCGGGGACGGAGTACCGTTGAGCACGGTCGTCGGGGCGACGGGTCTTTATCGCGAACCGGTATGGTAAAGTGGCGCACTTTTTCGAGGGGGCTGTCACTGTGTGGGAATTGGTCAAATCCGGCGGCTGGATGATGTTGCCGATCATTCTGAGTTCCATCGCCGCCATGGCGATCGTCGCCGAGCGCCTGTGGACCCTGCGCGCCAGTCGCGTCACCCCTGAGCATTTGCTGGGTCAGGTCTGGGTCTGGATCAAGGACAAGCAGCTCAACAAGGAAAAACTCAAGGAATTGCGCGCCAACTCGCCGCTGGGGGAAATCCTCGCCGCAGGCCTGGCCAACTCCAAGCATGGTCGCGAGATCATGAAGGAGTGCATCGAAGAGGCCGCCGCCCGGGTCATCCACGAGCTGGAACGCTACGTCAACGCGCTGGGCACCATTGCCGCCATGTCGCCGTTGCTGGGTCTGCTGGGGACGGTGCTGGGCATGATCGACATTTTCAGTGCCTTCACCGGTTCCGGCATGACCACCAATGCTGCGGTGCTGGCCGGCGGTATTTCCAAGGCTTTGATCACTACCGCTGCGGGCCTGATGGTCGGTATTCCGGCAGTGTTCTTCCACCGTTTCCTGCAACGCCGCATCGATGAACTGGTGGTGGGCATGGAACAGGAAGCGATCAAACTGGTGGAAGTGGTGCAGGGCGACCGTGACGTCGATCTGGCCGGGGGCAAAGCGTGAAATTCCGTCGCAAGCCCCGGGAAACGATCGACATCAACCTCGCGTCGCTGATCGACGTGGTGTTCATCCTGTTGCTGTTTTTCGTCGTGACCACCACCTTCACCCGCGAAACCCAACTGCGTGTCGACCTGCCGGAGGCGGTCAGCGGCTCGCCGGCCGAGGATCAGCAGGTCAAGCAACTGGACGTCGCCATCAGCGCCGAAGGCGTGTTCTCGGTGAACAACAGGATTCTGCCGAAAAACGATCTGGCGACGTTGATGGACGCCATGCAGAAAGAAGCCAACGGCGACACCAACATGCCGTTGTCGATCAGTGCTGACGGCAAGGCTCAGCATCAATCCGTGATCACCGCCATGGACGCGGCCGGCAAGCTCGGTTTCAGCCATCTGCGCATGACCACGGTCGAGGCGGCGCCCAAATCCTGATGGCCATGTCCGATCGTCTGCTCGCCGCGTGGTATCAGGGGCACCCGGCCCTGACGCTGTTGCGGCCGCTGGAGTGGCTGTACCGCCGCGTGGTGGCCGGCAAGCGTCAGCGTTTTCTCGATGGCGAAGGTGAGATCTACCAGTCGCCGGTGCCGGTGATCGTGGTCGGCAACATCACCGTCGGCGGCACCGGCAAGACGCCTATGATCCTGTGGCTGATCGAGCACTGCCGACGCCACGGGCTGCGGGTCGGTGTGGTCAGTCGTGGTTACGGCGCCAAACCGGCGCAACTGCCGTGGCGGGTCGACGCTGACCAGACTGCCGACATCGCCGGCGACGAGCCGTTGCTGATCGTGCAGCGCACCGGCGTACCGCTGATGATCGATCCCGATCGCAGCGCCGCCGTCAGAGCCCTGCTGGACAGCGAGCCGCTGGACCTGATCCTGTCCGATGACGGCATGCAGCATTACCGCCTCGCGCGGGATCTGGAACTGGTGCTGATCGACGCCGCCCGAGGGCTTGGCAACCGGCGCTGTCTGCCCGCCGGCCCCCTGCGCGAACCGGTCGAGCGCCTGCAAAGCGTTGACGGTGTGCTGTTCAACGGCGCCCTTGAGGATCGCGACGGCGGTTTCGCCTTCCGTCTCAAGCCCTCGGCGCTGGTCAACCTTCGCAGCGGTGAACGCCGGCCGCTCGATCATTTTCCGCCCGGCCAGGCCGTGCACGCGGTGGCCGGGATCGGCAACCCGCAACGTTTCTTCAATACCCTCGAAGCGCTAGACTGGCGGCCTGTGCCCCACGCCTTCGCCGACCACGCCGAATACAGCGTGCAGGCCTTGAGTTTTACGCCGTCATTGCCAGTGGTGATGACTGAAAAGGACGCGGTGAAGTGCCGTGCCTTCGCCGCTGCCGACTGGTGGTACCTGGCGGTCGATGCTGTGCCGTCACCGGCCTTCGTGGCCTGGTTCGACACGCAGTTGATGCGCCTGTTGCCGGATCGTCTTTTGCCTTAATCCGTTTTTATCCAGGGAATGTTCATGGACACCAAATTGCTCGACATCCTCGCCTGCCCGGTCTGCAAAGGCCCGCTCAAGCTCAGCGCCGACAAGACCGAACTGATCAGCAAGGGCGCCGGTCTGGCGTACCCGATCCGCGACGGCATCCCGGTCATGCTGGAAAGTGAAGCCCGCACCCTGACCACCGACGAGCGTCTGGATAAATGACCACCGCCTTCACCGTTGTCATCCCGTCGCGCTACGCCTCGACCCGTCTGCCGGGCAAACCGCTGCTGGACATCGCCGGCAAGCCGATGATCCAGCACGTCTGGGAACAGGCCAGCAAAAGCAGCGCCAGCCGCGTGGTCGTGGCGACCGACGATGCGCGTATCGTCGAGGCCTGCAAGGCTTTCGGCGCCGAAGTGGTGCTGACCCGTGAAGATCACAACTCCGGTACCGATCGTCTGGCTGAAGTGGCGGCGAAGCTGGGCCTGGAGCCGGATGCCATCGTGGTCAACGTGCAGGGTGACGAACCGCTGATCCCGCCGAGCGTGATCGATCAGGTCGCCGCGAATCTTGCGGCCCACACCGAAGCGCGCATGGCCACCCTGGCCGAGCCGATCGAAGACGTGGAAACCCTGTTCAACCCGAACGTGGTCAAGGTCGTCAGCGACCTCAACGGTCTGGCGCTGACCTTCAGTCGAGCGACCCTGCCATGGGCCCGCGATGCTTTCGCCAAGAGCCGCGACGTGCTGCCGGAAGGCGTGCCGTATCGTCGCCACATCGGCATTTATGCCTACCGCGCAGGCTTCCTTCAGGACTTCGTGAACTGGGGACCGTGCTGGCTGGAAAACACCGAATCCCTCGAACAGCTGCGTGCCCTGTGGCACGGCGTGCGGATTCATGTGGCTGACGCGTTGATCGCGCCGCCGACCGGGGTCGACACCGCCGAAGACCTCGAGCGCGTCCGTCGCCTGCTGGAGGCCTGATGCGCGTTCTGTTCGTGTGCCTGGGCAACATCTGCCGTTCGCCCACCGCCGAAGGCGTGTTGCGCCACAAGTTGCGTGAAGCGGGGCTGGCGGATCAGGTCGAAGTGGCCTCTGCCGGCACTGGCGACTGGCACGTTGGCAATCCGCCGGACAAGCGCAGCCAGGCGGCGGCCAAGCTGCGCGGTTATGACCTGTCGGCGCAACGCGCGCAGCAGGTCAGCCGCGCCGATTTCGCCAGCTACGACCTGATCCTCGCCATGGACAACAGCAACCTGCGCAATCTCAAGGCGCTGCAACCGTCCACCGGCAAGGCCGAGCTGGACTTGTTCCTGCGCCGCTACGAAGGTGAAGTCGACGAGGTGCCGGATCCGTATTACGACGGCGATCAGGGCTTCGAGCAGGTGCTGGATCTGATCGAGCGTGCCTGCGATCAGTTGTTGATTGAAGTGAAGGGGCGGTTATGAGTTTGCAGATACAACCGCAGGTTTCCCTGAAACCCTTCAATACCTTCGGCGTTGATGTGCGCGCACAGCTGTTTGCCGAAGCCCACAGTGACGCCGATGTGCGCGAAGCCCTGGCGTATGCGAGTGCCCATGATGTGCCGTTGCTGGTGATTGGCGGCGGCAGCAATCTGTTGCTCACCGCGGATATCCCGGCACTGGTGCTGCGCATGGCCAGCCGTGGCATCCGCGTCATCAGCGACGACGGCAATCGTGTGGTGATTGAAGCCGAAGCTGGCGAACCGTGGCACCCGTTCGTGCAGCACACGCTGGCGCAGGGTTTTTCCGGGCTGGAGAATCTCAGCCTGATCCCCGGCACTGTCGGTGCTGCGCCGATGCAGAACATCGGTGCCTACGGTGTCGAGATCAAGGATGTGTTCGCCGGCCTGACGGCGCTGGATCGCCAGACCGGTGAGTTGCGCGACTTCAGTCTGCAAGAGTGCAACTTCGCCTACCGCGACAGCGTGTTCAAGCAGCAGCCGGGGCGTTGGCTGATTCTGCGGGTGCGCTTCGCACTGGACCGAGTCGCGCATTTGCATCTGGAATACGGTCCGGTGCGTCAGCGTCTGACCGAGCAGGGCATCGAGCAGCCGACGCCGACAGACGTCAGTCGAGCGATCTGCAGCATCCGCAGCGAAAAACTGCCGGACCCGGCGGTGCTCGGCAATGCCGGTAGCTTCTTCAAGAACCCGCTGGTGTCGGCGGCCGTGGTTGCACAGATCAAGGCGCAGCATCCGGATCTGGTGGCCTACGCGCAACCGGACGGGCAGATGAAACTGGCGGCCGGCTGGTTGATCGAGCGTGCCGGCTGGAAAGGTTTCCGTGAGGCCGATGCCGGCGTGCATAAATTGCAGGCGCTGGTGCTGGTCAACTACGGCACGGCGACCGGGCTGCAATTACTCGATCTGGCCCAGCGCATCCAGAAAGACATTTCAGAACGTTTCAATGTCGAGCTGGAAATGGAGCCCAACAGGTATTGAGGCTACGCTTTCAAGGCTGAACCCAAAGCCCTGCACTTATTTAAAAAGTGCAGGGCTTTTTTGTTAATCGCGGGTTAACGTAGCCAGCTAACGATACCAACCATTTGCTCCACCAAAGGCCCGGTGCAGACATTCCCGTCGGCACAAGAGAGCCTGATTAGCCTGAGCCGATCTGCGCGAACCACTACCGTCCCTGCGGTGGCAGATGGCTCGACCCCATAACCTCCAAGAATATGCGGGCGTGCCCATGATTACCCTGAAACTCAATGGTCAAGATCATCCACTCGATGTCACCGAGGACATGCCGCTGTTGTGGGCGATCCGCGACGTCGCCGGTTACAACGGCACCAAGTTCGGCTGCGGCATGGGCCTGTGCGGTGCATGCACCATTCATATCGACGGCGCGCCGGCGCGCAGTTGCATCACCCCGATCGGTTCGGTGGTCGGGCAGAACGTGACCACCATCGACAACCTGCATGCCGACCCGGTCGGTCAGATCGTCCAGCAAGCCTGGCTCGACACCGCTGTGGCCCAATGCGGTTACTGCCAGGGCGGCCAGATCATGTCCGCCACCGCGTTGCTCAAGACCAACCCGAACCCGAGCGACGAGCAGATCGAAGAAGCGATGGTCGGCAACATCTGCCGCTGCGGTACCTATAACCGGATCAAGACCGCGATCCGTCAGGCATCCACTCACCTGAAGGAGGCCAAGGCATGAGCCGTCTACCGAACGATTTCGCCCTGAGCAACCTGAGTCGCCGGGGCTTCCTCAAGGGCGTCGGCGCCACGGGTGCGCTGGTGCTGGCGGCGAGCTGGGGCTGGCAGGATGCGCTGGCCGAAGACAAGCCCAAGCAGTTCGGCGCCGATGGCATGCCCAACGGCTGGATCGACGATCCGAAGGTCTACGTCAGCATTGCCGCCGACGGCACGGTGACCGTGGTCTGTAACCGTTCGGAAATGGGCCAGGGCGTGCGCACCAGCCTGACCATGGTGGTCGCCGATGAACTGGAAGCCGACTGGGCGCACGTCAAGGTTCAGCAGGCGCCGGGTGATGAGGTGCGCTTCGGCAACCAGGACACCGACGGCTCGCGCAGCATGCGGCACTGGTACGAACCGATGCGCCGTTGCGGCGCCGCCGCCCGTACCATGCTGGAACAAGCCGCCGCTGCGCAGTGGAAGGTGCCGGTCGGCGAATGCCGCGCGCAACTGCATAAAGTCATTCACACACCGTCCGGGCGTGAGCTGGGTTACGGTGAGCTGGCCGCTGCGGCCAGTGCGCTGACGGTGCCGGCCCGTGACAGTCTGCGGCTCAAGCAACCGTCGGAATTCCGCTACATCGGCAAGGAAGGCACCAAAGCCATCGACGGTGCCGACATCGTCAATGGCCGCGCGGTGTACGGGGCCGACGTGCATTTCGACGGCATGCTGTTCGCGGTCATTGCGCGTCCGGCGGTGTACGGCGGCAAGGTCAAGTCGGTGGACGACAGCGCCGCGCTGAAAGTGCCGGGCGTGCTGAAAGTCATCCAGATCGAACCCCGGCCATTGCCTTCGGAATTCCAGCCGTTGGGTGGCGTGGCCGTGGTGGCCAGCAACACCTGGGCGGCATTGAAGGGCCGTGAAGCGCTGAAAATCGAGTGGGACGACGGCCCGAACGCCACTTATGACTCGGTCGCCTATCGCAAGGAGATCGAAGCCGCTTCGCTGAAGCCGGGCAAAGTGGTGCGCAATACCGGCGACATCGACAAAGCCATCGGCAGCGCCGCCAGCACGCTCGAAGCCTCTTATTACTTGCCGCATCTGGCCCAGGCACCGATGGAGCCGATGGTCGCCATCGCCCGTTACAAGGATGGCACTTGCGAAGCCTGGGCACCGAGCCAGGCGCCGCAGGTCACCCGCGAGCGGATCGCTGAACGCCTGGGGCTGCCGTTCGATAACGTCACTTTCAATGTCACGCTGCTGGGCGGTGGATTCGGGCGCAAGTCCAAACCGGACTTCGTCGTTGAGGCTGCTGTGCTCGCCAAGGAATTCCCCGGCAAAGCGGTGCGTGTGCAGTGGACCCGGGAAGACGACATCCACAATTCGTATTTCCACACCGTGTCCGCCGAATACCTCAAGGCCGGTGTGGGCAAGGACGGTTTGCCGTCCGCCTGGTTGCACCGCACGGTGGCGCCGAGCATCACCGCGCTGTTCGCACCGGGCATGAACCACGAAGCCGCCTTCGAGCTGGGCATGGGTTTCACCAACATGGCCTACGCGATTCCCAACGTGCGCCTGGAAAACCCTGAGGCCACGGTGCACACGCGGGTGGGCTGGTATCGCTCGGTGTCGAACATTCCCCATGGCTTCGCAATCCAGAGCTTCGTCGACGAACTGGCGCACAAAGCCAAGGAAGATCCGCTCAAGTACCAGATCAAGTTGCTCGGCCCGGATCGGCAGATCGACCCGCGTACGCTCAGTGAAGAGTGGAATTACGGCGAATCCCCCGAGCGTTATCCGATCGACACCGGGCGCATGCGCACCGTGCTCGAAACGGCAGCCAAGGCGGCGGGGTGGGGGCGTCAATTGCCCAAGGGTCGTGGCCTCGGATTGGCGGTGCATTACAGCTTCGTCACCTATGTGGCGGCGGTGATCGAAGTCGAGGTCAAGGATGACGGCACATTGATCGTGCACAAGGCCGATATCGCCGTGGATTGCGGCCCGCAGATCAACCCCGAGCGCATCCGTTCGCAGTTCGAAGGCGCCTGCGTGATGGGCCTGGGCAACGCCGTGTGGGGCGAAATCAGCTTCAAGGACGGCAAGGTGCAGCAGGACAACTTCCATATGTATGAAGTCGCGCGCATGTCGTTGGCGCCGAAGGAAGTCGCGGTGCATCTGGTAACGCCGCCGGGCGAGGTGCCGCTGGGTGGCGTCGGCGAACCGGGCGTGCCGCCGATTGCGCCGGCGCTGTGCAATGCGATCTTCGCCGCCACCGGCCAGCGCATTCGTAACCTGCCGGTGCGTTACCAGTTGCAGGGCTGGCAGAAGGCGCAAGCGTAATGGACAGCGCCGATCTGAATGTCCTGCGCAGCGTGCTCGAATGGCGCCGCGCCGGACAGCGGGTAATGTTGTTCAGCGTCGTGCAGACCTGGGGCACCGCGCCCCGGGCGCCCGGCGCAATGCTTGCGCTGCGCGAAGATGGCGTGGTGATCGGTTCGGTGTCCGGCGGTTGCGTCGAGGATGATCTGATCGCCCGGCTGCACGACGGACGGATTCCCGCCAACGGGCCGCCGGTGCAGTTGATCACCTACGGCGTGACGCAGGAAGAAGCGGCGCGCTTCGGCCTGCCTTGCGGCGGCACCCTGCGCCTGACCGAGGAGCGGGTCGGCGATCCGGCGTGGGTCGCCGAGTTGCTGGATCGCTGCGAGGCCCACGAAATCGTCGCGCGCGAGCTGAACATCGGCACTGGCGAGGTGGTGCTGCGACCGGCCGGCAAGACTGACACCTTGAGCTTCGACGGCCAGACCCTGCGCGCCATCTATGGCCCGCGCTGGCGCCTGCTGTTGATCGGCGCCGGGCAGTTGTCGCGGTATGTGGCCGAGATGGCGCGGCTGCTGGATTTCGAAGTGTTGATCTGTGATCCACGTACCGAGTTCGTCTATGGCTGGGAAGAGCAGCATGGACGTTTTGTCCCCGGCATGCCGGACGAAGCAGTGCTGAATATCCAGACCGATGAACGCACGGCGATTGTCGCGCTGACTCACGACCCACGGCTGGATGACATGGCGTTACTCACGGCGCTCGACTCCAAGGCGTTCTACGTCGGCGCACTCGGCTCACGGGTCAACAGCCGCAAGCGTCGGGAAAACCTGGCTGAGCTAGGCTTGTCGGAAGCGGCCATCGCCCGTTTGCACGGGCCGATCGGTTTGCATATCGGCAGCCATTCCCCGGCGGAAATCGCCCTGTCGCTGTTGGCGGAAATTGTCGCGATCAAGAATGGTGTCGAGCTCAAGCAGAAGAAGACAGTGGAGAGCGTATGAGCCGATCCATCGGAGTGATTGTGCTGGCGGCGGGCGAGGGCAGCCGCTTTCGCGAAGTGGCGGGTGCCGACAAGGACAAGCTGCTGGCTGATTGCACCGGGCGCGATGGCGCGCTGCGTTCGGTGATCGAGCAGGTGTTGGTGAACCTGCCGGCGAGTCTCGACCAGCGGGTGCTGGTGACGACCGAGGCGCGGCCGCAGGCGATGCGCATGGCGCAGGCTTACGGGTGTGACATTGTCTCGATCGAGTCCACGGGAATGGGCGACAGCATCGCGGCGGGTGTGGCGGCTTGCCCGGAAGCCGATGGCTGGCTGATTGTGCTGGGCGACATGCCGTTCATCCTGCCGTCGAGTATTGAGCGGGTCGTGGCGGCGATGGCCGAGGATGCGGTCAGCGTACCGACGTTGAACGGTGATTATGGGCATCCGGTCGGGTTTGGCCGCTCGTTCGCCGCAGGGCTGATGGCTTTGTCCGGTGACCGGGGCGCCAGACCGCTGTTTGCCCAAGGACGGGTGATTGAAGTCGCGGTGGATGACCCGGGTGTGGTGTGGGATATCGATGTACCGGATGCGCTGGTGTTCCCGCCATCCTGATAAAACCTTGAGATATAAAAAAGCCCCGCCTGGATCACCAGGCGGGGCTTTTTAGTGGCTTTTGGAATCAGACGAGGGGTTTAGGCTCGTGTTCTTTTTCCTGGGCCTCTTCGTGTTGCTCGACCGCTTCCTGAACGGAGCGTGGTGCTTCGGCAATCACGGCTTCAACGGCAACTTCCTCAGCGACCGGGGCAGGAGCCGCCTCGACCACGTCGGCAGCTGGAGCAGCAGCGGCGGCAGCGGCAGCCAGCTCGGCTTCCTTCTGCAGACGCTCTTCTTCACGCTTGCGACGACGCACTTCACGCGGGTCGTTCGGCGCGCGGCCGCTTGGGGTCAGGGCGCTGACCGGAGCAGCTTCAACCACTGGCGCTGGTGCTTCGGCTACTACTGGCGCTTCAACCACAGGGGCTTCAACGACCGGTGCCGGTTCAGCAACAACTACTGGCTCGGCAGCCTTGGCTTCTTCAACAACAGGCGCTTCAACCACTGGCGCTGGTGTTTCAGTGACAGCCGGCTCGGCGACCCAGTTGAACGCGGTCTGTTCTTCGCGAACTTCACGCACGGTTTCGGTCACGGTTTCAGCGACGGTTTCGACAACCGACTGTTCAGCGACGGCTGGCGCTTCAAAGGACACAGCTGGTTCGGCAGCGACTTCAACCTGAGGCTGAGCTTCGCGAGCCGGAGCTACTTCGACTTCCGGAGCAGCAGGTGCTACGACCGGAGTGGTGGCTTCAACAACCGGCGCTTCTACTGGAGCAGTTTCCAGTGTTGCAGCGGTAGCGCGTTCAGCTTGCTCGTGGGCCTGAGCTTCAGCTGGAGCGCTGATCACGGTGCTGGCAACAGCAGCGGTCACAGCCAGGCCAGCGGCCAGATCGGCAGTGCTTGGCGCTTGAGCGTTTTCGCCGGACTCTGACTCTTCCGAACCTTCGATCACGTTGCCGTTGGCATCACGCTGACGCTCGCGACGGTTGCTGCGACGACGCTGACCACGGGAGCGGCGGCGTGGACGATCGCCTTCGGCGTTCTCCGAACCGTCTTCCGGCAGTTGCTCTTCGTTGGTGGTGATCTCTTCTTCAGCGACGGCAGCAGCGGCCTGTTCGGCACGCGGTTGACGCTCTTCACGCGGAGGACGTGGCGCACGCTCTTCACGTGGCTGACGGGCCGGACGCTCTTCAGCGGTGGCGGCGGCAGCAACGGCCGGAGCGGCATCCAGCGGCTCGCGCAGTTCACGTACGCGTTCTTCACGCTCGCCACGCGGCTTGCGATCTTCGCGCGGAGCACGTGGTGCACGTTCTTCACGAGGGGCGCGTGGTGCGCGTTCTTCGCGGGCTACCGGTGCTTCGTCACGGGATTCGCGTGGCTCGCGGACTTCACGTGGTTCGCGCGGCTGACGCTCTTCACGCGGCTCACGTGGTGCGCGCTCTTCACGCGGTGCACGCTCTTCGCGCGGCTTGCGTTCTTCATCGCGGCGACCGTTACGGTTGCGGCTCTGCTGACGACCGTTGCGACGCTCTTCGTTGCGGGCCGGACGCTCGGTGGCTGGTTTTTCAACCACGACCGGAGCAACCGGCTCTTCCTTGGTGGCGAACAGGCTGACCAGCGACTTCACCAGGCCTTTGAACAGGCTTGGCTCTGGCGCAGCAACCGGAGCAGGTGCCGGGGCCGGAGCGGCGACTTCGGTCGGAACCGGAGCGTTGGCGCGGGCCGGAGCGGTCTTGACCGCGGCTTCCTGGCGAACCAGGGTGCGGGTCGCGGCGGCTGGCTGGACGTCTTCGACATCGGCGGCAGCGGCAGCGATTTCGTAGCTGGACTGGTTGGTTGCGGCTTCCGGGCTGTCGTCACGCAGGCGCTGAACTTCGAAGTGCGGGGTTTCGAGGTGATCGTTCGGCAGGATGACGATGCGGGCGCGAGTGCGCAGTTCGATCTTGGTGATCGAGTTGCGTTTTTCATTGAGAAGGAACGCGGCCACCGGGATTGGCACTTGAGCGCGAACTTCGGCGGTGCGGTCTTTCAGGGCTTCTTCTTCGATCAGACGCAGGATCGCCAGGGACAGCGATTCGACGTCACGGATGATGCCGGTGCCGCTGCAGCGCGGGCAGACGATGCCGCTGCTTTCGCCCAGCGAAGGACGCAGGCGCTGACGGGACATTTCCAGCAGGCCGAAGCGCGAGATGCGGCCGATCTGCACGCGGGCGCGGTCGGCTTCCAGGCATTCGCGGACTTTCTCTTCCACGGCGCGCTGGTTCTTGGCAGGGGTCATGTCGATGAAGTCGATGACGATCAGGCCGCCGATGTCGCGCAGGCGCAACTGACGGGCGATTTCTTCGGCGGCTTCAAGGTTGGTCTGCAGGGCGGTTTCTTCGATGTCGCTGCCTTTGGTGGCGCGCGCCGAGTTGATGTCGATGGACACCAGGGCTTCGGTCGGATCGATGACGATGGAGCCGCCGGATGGCAGTTCGACGACGCGCTGGAAAGCGGTCTCGATCTGGCTTTCGATCTGGAAACGGTTGAACAGCGGAACGCTGTCTTCGTACAGCTTGATCTTGCTGGCGTACTGCGGCATCACCTGGCGGATGAAGGTCAGGGCTTCGTCCTGGGCTTCAACGCTGTCGATCAGCACTTCGCCGATGTCCTGGCGCAGGTAGTCGCGGATGGCGCGGATGATCACGTTGCTTTCCTGGTAGATCAGGAACGGCGCGGAACGATCCAGCGAGGCTTCTTTGATGGCGGTCCAGAGTTGCAGCAGGTAATCGAGGTCCCACTGCATTTCTTCGCTGCTGCGGCCAAGGCCGGCAGTGCGCACGATCAGCCCCATGTCGGCCGGAGCGACCAGACCGTTCAGCGCTTCACGCAGTTCGTTGCGCTCTTCGCCTTCAATGCGACGGGAGATGCCGCCGGCACGCGGGTTGTTCGGCATCAGTACGAGGTAACGACCGGCCAGGCTGATGAAGGTGGTCAGGGCTGCGCCCTTGTTGCCACGTTCTTCTTTTTCGACCTGAACGATGACTTCCTGGCCTTCGCTCAGGACGTCCTTGATGTTGACGCGGCCTTCAGGGGCTTTCTTGAAGTATTCGCGGGAGATTTCTTTGAGGGGCAGGAAGCCGTGGCGCTCGGAGCCGAAATCGACAAAGGCAGCCTCAAGGCTTGGTTCGATGCGAGTGATGCGGCCTTTATAGATGTTGGCCTTCTTCTGCTCGCGTGCACCGGATTCGATGTCCAGGTCGTAGAGGCGCTGGCCATCTACCAGTGCAACACGCAACTCTTCGGGTTGAGTTGCGTTAATCAGCATTCTTTTCATGTAGTACCGTCGGTTTCCGGGCTGCCGGAAACGGCGTTCGGCACACACGACTTCTCACGGTCGGTGTCAGGTGCGTCGGGAGTGGTTGGCCATTCCCGTGTCCAGCGATGTCCGGCCAATTGGGCCGTTATCGCGACGTACGCGTCCTGCTTGCTGTGGCTACTTAAGCACTCAGTCAGGAGGAGGAATCAACCGGTGGCTGTGGACGAGATGAAGCGTCTTGATAAAACCTGTTGCTACACAGTCCAGCGGTTGTGCATCTCCACCCTACACGTATCCCTGATAATTCGGGTGCTGCCGCGCGCAGAATCCGCAGCGGGTTGGCATTTACCGTGAGCTCCGAAAGGGGAGGTCACGCATCATGGCTAATTCAGGCGGTGTTTCCGGAGTCTTCGCTCGGGGTCATCCGCGGCTGACTGCACTTTGTGAACTGGCCGTGAATATGGCTCGCGTGGCGAGTCAAAACTCTGCTTTGCGGCGTGATTCAGGCCTCATGTCACCTGCGCTTGTTACAGCTGCAAACTCCACCGTTACGTAGCAAAAGCCCCGTAGGACGGCCTCGCGTCCTGGTGAATTGCGTTGGTCAGGGCCGGTTTTTGACCGTGATTCCTCTGTCCAGGCCGCTTTTGGCGGCGTTCGCGACTATAGCAGCAATGATTAAGTGCTTCAATTCCATAAAAAATTGTTATTATCCGCGCCATGACGACTACTGCCCCTACGACTCCAGGCGTTCAACTGCTTGAGGTCTCGCCGGAATATGCCGGCCAACGAATCGACAATTTCCTCCTCGCCCGGCTCAAAGGCGTGCCCAAGACCTTGATTTACCGCATTTTGCGCAAGGGCGAAGTGCGCGTGAACAAAGGTCGGATCAAGCCCGAATACAAGCTGCAGGCCGGCGATATCGTGCGCGTGCCGCCAGTGCGCGTGCCTGAGCGTGACGAACCGGTGCCTTTGGCCCAAGGCCTGTTGCAGCGCCTGGAAGCCTCGATTGTCTACGAAGACAAAGCCCTGATCGTGATCAACAAGCCCGCCGGCATTGCGGTTCACGGTGGCAGCGGCCTGAATTACGGCGTTATCGAAGCCTTTCGTCAGTTGCGCCCCGATGCCAAGGAGCTCGAGCTGGTTCACCGTCTCGATCGCGACACTTCCGGCCTGCTGATGATCGCCAAGAAACGCAGCATGTTGCGTCACTTGCATGCCGCGTTGCGCGGTGACGGTGTCGACAAGCGCTACATGGCCCTGGTTCGCGGCAACTGGGCGACCTCGATCAAGCAAGTCCGTGCGGCGCTCGGCAAGAGCAATCTGCGCTCCGGTGAGCGCATGGTCGAAGTCGACGAGGAGGAGGGCAAGGAGTCTGTGACCGTATTCAAGGTCCTGCGTCGCTTTGGCGATTTTGCCACTTTGATCGAGGCCAAACCGATCACCGGTCGCACGCACCAAATCCGCGTCCACACGTTGCACGCCGGGCACTGCATTGCCGGCGACACCAAATACGGCGATGACGGTTTCAGTAAGGAAATCCGTGATCTGGGCGGCAAGCGCCTGTTCCTGCACGCCTACATGCTGACCGTGCCGCTGCCCGATGGCGGTGAACTCAAGTTACAGGCACCAGTCGATGAAATGTGGGCCAAGACTGTGGAGCGATTGAGTGCGCCCATCTGATTACAAGCTGCTGATTTTTGATTGGGACGGCACCCTCGCCGATTCCATTCATCGGATTGTCGAAGCGATGCACTCGGCGTCCGGGCGTTCAGGTTTCGAGTTGCGTGATGATTTTGCCGTTAAAGGCATCATCGGTCTGGGCTTGCCCGAGGCGATCCGCACCTTGTATCCGGAAATCAGCGATGCCGAGATGACCTTGTTTCGCGAGTATTACGCGGATCACTACATCGCTGCAGAAGCCGTGCCTTCGCCGTTGTTCGAAGGCGTAGTCGAGTCGATGGCGTCCTTTCGCGAGCAGGGCTATCACCTGGCTGTCGCGACCGGCAAAAATCGTCGCGGGCTGGATCGGGTGCTCAAGGCCAATGGCTGGGAAGATTATTTCGATATCACCCGCGCAGCCGATGAAACTGCAAGCAAGCCGCACCCTCTGATGCTGGAGCAGATCCTTGCGCATTGCGGTGTGCGTGCCGAGCAAGCGCTGATGGTCGGTGACTCGTCCTTTGATCTGTTGATGGCGCGCAATGCGGGGATGGATTCGGTGGCGGTCAGTTATGGCGCGCAATCGATCGAATCACTGCAACAGTTCGAGCCGCGACTGTCGATCGACCATTTTTCCGAATTGCACGCCTGGCTGGGGCAGCAGGCTTAATACGTTTTTGCTGGGGTGGATGGCATGACCGACGAATGGAAAGCACCGGCCAAGGCAACTGCCGACGACGGTGATGCGAAAAGCTGGAAGCTGCTGGAAAAGACCTTGCTTGCCGGCGTGCAGGAGCAGCGTCGTTCGCGGCGCTGGGGCATCTTCTTCAAGTTGCTGACCTTTGTTTATCTGTTTGTTGCACTGATCCTGTTCACGCCGTTGATGGACATGGAAAAAAGCGCCACCCGCAGTGGTAACTACACCGCACTGATCGACGTCACCGGCATGATTGCCGACAAGGAACCGGCCAGCGCCGACAATATCGTCGGCAGCCTGCGCGCGGCGTTTGAGGACAAGAAGGTCAAGGGCGTAATCCTGCGCATCAACAGTCCGGGCGGCAGTCCGGTGCAGTCGGGTTATGTGTATGACGAGATCAAGCGCCTGCGCGGCCTGCATCCCGACACCAAGCTGTACGCGGTGATTTCCGACCTGGGCGCTTCCGGTGCCTATTACATTGCCAGTGCGGCGGATCAGATTTATGCCGACAAGGCCAGTCTGGTGGGTTCCATTGGTGTGACGGCAGCCGGTTACGGCTTTGTCGGCACCATGGAAAAGCTCGGTGTCGAGCGCCGCACTTACACCTCCGGCGAGCACAAGGCGTTCCTTGATCCGTTCCAGCCGCAGAAGCCGGAAGAAACGGCGTTCTGGCAGAGTGTGCTGGATACCACGCACAAGCAGTTCATCAACAGCGTCAAGCAGGGGCGTGGTGATCGCCTGAAGGACAAGGAGCATCCGGAGCTGTTCTCCGGGCTGGTCTGGTCTGGCGAGCAGGCGCTGCCATTGGGGCTGATCGATGGTCTGGGCAATGCCAGCTCGGTGGCGCGTGACGTGATTGGCGAAAAGGAGTTGGTGGACTTCACCGTTCAGGAATCGCCGTTTGATCGCTTCTCGAAGAAGCTCGGTGCCAGCGTTGCCGAGAAACTGGCAATGTGGATGGGTTTTAACGGCCCGTCGTTGCGCTGATCGGTTGCTGCAAGGAAAAACCGGCCTGAGGGCCGGTTTTTTGTGGGTCAGGGAATTTGTACGCCTTCGATCAACAGCATGTCGATCAGGCGAATCAGTGGCAGGCCGATCAGGCTGGTGGCGTCCGGGCCTTCGGTGGATTGGAAGAGGCTTACACCCAAGCCTTCGGCCTTGAAGCTGCCGGCGCAGTCGTAGGGTTGTTCGGCGTGCAAATAGCGCTCGACGCGGGCCTGATCCAGTACGCGCATGTGCACCGTGAAAGGCACGCAGTCGACCTGGCAGTGGCCGGTCTGGCTGTTGAGCAGGGCCAGGCCGGTGAGGAAGGTCACGCTGGCGCCGCTGGCGGCCATCAGTTGTTCGCGGGCATTTTCGAAGGTGTGCGGCTTGCCGATGATGCGCTCGCCGAGTACCGCAACCTGATCGGAGCCGATGATCAGGTGAGCAGGGTGGCTGTCGGCCAAGGCTCGGGCTTTCTGTTCGGCGAGGCGCTTGACCAGCTCGATTGCCGACTCGTCCGGGCGATGGCTTTCATCGATATCCGGCGAGCTGCAGACGAACGGCAGGCGCAGGCGGCTGAGCAATTCCCGACGATAGGTCGAGCTTGAAGCGAGTAATAAAGGCAGCATTCGCATCTCCAGAGGCAGGCGGCAGATTCTAGCGGAGCCGCGCAAGTGACGGACAGGGCACAATTTCCTTTGACATGGGTGGGTGCATCCCTATAATGCTGCGCCTATGTTGAATGACCCGATTCCACCTCACGTTGACCCGCGCAAATTGGCTGACCGTGGCACCACCCTCCAAGGTGAACTGCTGCTGGCCGATTTGAAGAGACTCTGCGACCCGCTTTCCGACGATGTCGGTACGGTGCAGGCCAAATTCGTTTTTGAACGAGATGAACGTAAATCTGTGGTGATCCACAGCTTTATCGACACCGAAGTCAAAATGGTTTGCCAGCGTTGTCTTGAGCTGGTCACCCTGCCGATCCACAGCGAATGCAGTTACGCCGTGGTGAAGGAGGGTGCGAATACCCAGTCGTTACCGAAAGGTTATGACGTGCTGGAACTGGGCGAAGATCCATTGGATCTGCAGTCACTGATCGAGGAGGAGCTTTTGCTCGCCTTGCCCATTGTGCCTGCTCATCATCCGGAAGAATGCCAGCAGCCGGCGGGAGCAGATGAGCCCGAACCGAGCGAGGACGAGGTAACGCGGTCCAACCCGTTCAGTGTATTGGCGCAGTTAAAGCGTGACCCAAACGTTTAGGAGTTAATCAATTATGGCTGTTCAGCAGAACAAAAAATCCCGCTCTGCCCGTGACATGCGCCGTTCGCACGACGCTCTCGAGGCTAGCACCCTGTCTGTAGAAAAAACCACTGGTGAAGTTCACCTGCGTCACCACGTATCGCCAGAAGGCGTATACCGTGGCCGTAAAGTGATCGACAAGGGCGCTGACGAGTAATCACTTGTCCGCTCAAGTCATCGCGATTGACGCAATGGGCGGGGACTTCGGTCCCCGCAGCATTGTTCAGGCCAGCCTCGCTTGCCTTTCTGCTACACCCTCGCTGCACCTGACCCTCGTCGGTCAACCCTCCCTTCTTGAAGAACTGATCACCGGCCAATCGGCTGCCGATCGTGCGCGCCTGACAATTGTTCCGGCGTCCGAAGTCATCACCATGGACGAAAAACCTGCCCAGGCCCTGCGTGGCAAGCCGGACTCGTCGATGCGTGTCGCCCTTGAGTTGCTGCGTGATGGTAAGGTCCAGGCCTGTGTCAGTGCCGGCAATACCGGGGCACTGATGGCCCTGTCGCGATTCGTGCTCAAGACCCTGCCGGGGATTGATCGTCCGGCCATGGTCGCCGCGATCCCCACTCAGAAAGGCTACTGCCAGTTGCTTGATCTCGGCGCCAACGTCGATTGCAGTGCCGAGCATCTGTTGCAGTTTGCTGTAATGGGGTCCGTGGCGGCGCAGACGCTGGGCATTGCCCGTCCGCGCGTTGCGCTGTTGAATATCGGCACTGAAGACATCAAGGGTAATCAGCAGGTCAAGCTGGCTGCGACGTTATTGCAGGCTGCGCGGGGTATCAATTACATCGGTTTCATCGAAGGTGACGGCTTGTATCGCGGCGAGGCGGATGTGGTGGTGTGCGACGGTTTTGTCGGCAATATCCTGCTCAAGTCCAGCGAAGGCCTGGCGACGATGATCGCTGCGCGCATCGAGGCCTTGTTCAAAAAAAACCTCGCTTCCCGTGCTGTTGGTGCTCTGGCGCTGCCATTGATGAAGCGTCTACAGGCTGATCTGGCGCCGGCGCGACATAACGGCGCAAGCTTCCTCGGTTTGCAGGGCATTGTTGTGAAAAGTCACGGTTCGGCCGGGGTTCAGGGGTTTCAGAGTGCGATTCAGCGAGCGCTGATTGAGATTCAGGAGAATCTTCCCGAGCGCCTGCACGGCCGTCTGGAGGATTTGTTGTCTTAGGCGTTTTCGTCGGACAATGCTTAAATGTGACCGCCCGGTTCAAAGGGCCATCCAACTGTCAGTTTCTTGCGTCCCTCTAGCGGGATGCCATTTTTCCGACGACAAGATCATTAGGGGCTTGTTACATGTCTGCTTCCCTCGCATTCGTCTTTCCAGGACAGGGTTCGCAGTCCCTCGGCATGCTGGCCGAGCTGGGCGCGCAACATCCGCTGATCCTTGAAACTTTCAAAGAAGCATCTGATGCTCTGGGCTACGACCTGTGGGCGCTGACCCAGCAGGGCCCGGAAGAGCTGCTCAATCAAACCGACAAAACCCAACCGGCCATTCTGACCGCTTCGATCGCCCTGTGGCGTCTGTGGCTGGCTGAAGGTGGCGCGCGTCCGGCCTTTGTTGCCGGTCACAGCCTGGGTGAATACAGCGCGCTGGTCGCTGCTGGCAGCTTGAGCCTGGCCGACGCGGTAAAGCTCGTCGAGCGCCGTGGCCAATTGATGCAGGAAGCCGTACCGGCCGGGCAGGGCGGCATGGCTGCCATCCTCGGTCTGGAAGATGCTGACGTTCTCGCTGCCTGTGCCGAAGCGGCGCAAGGCGAAGTGGTCAGCGCGGTGAACTTCAACTCCCCGGGCCAGGTAGTGATCGCCGGTGCCAAGGCGGCAGTTGAACGCGCCATCGAGGGTTGCAAGGCCCGTGGCGCCAAGCGCGCCATGCCGCTGCCGGTCAGCGTGCCGTCGCACTGTGAACTGATGCGCCCGGCTGCCGAGCGCTTCGCCGAGTCCATCGCTGCCATCGACTGGCAGGCGCCGCAGATCCCTGTGGTACAGAACGTCAGCGCCCAGGTGCCGGCGGATCTGGAAACCCTCAAGCGTGATCTGCTGGAGCAACTCTACAAGCCGGTTCGCTGGGTTGAATCGGTCCAGACCCTGGCCGCCAAAGGCGCGACCAACCTGGTCGAATGTGGCCCTGGCAAAGTGCTGGCCGGTCTGAACAAACGTTGCGCCGAAGGCGTTTCGACTTCCAATCTCAATACCCCAGACGTTTTCGCTGCTGCTCGCGCAGCGGCTGTCTGAATCAGGAGAAGCTTGCATGAGTCTGCAAGGTAAAGTTGCACTGGTCACCGGCGCAAGCCGTGGCATCGGCCAGGCTATCGCACTGGAACTGGGTCGTCAGGGCGCCATCGTTGTTGGCACCGCGACTTCCGCTTCGGGCGCCGAGCGTATTGCTGCGACCCTGAAGGAAAACGGCATTCAGGGCGCAGGTTTCGAACTGAACGTCACCAGCGACGAATCGGTCACCAAGGTGCTGGCGAGCATCCAGGAGCAGTTCGGTGCTCCGGTGGCGATTCTGGTCAACAATGCCGGCATCACCCGCGATAACCTGATGATGCGCATGAAAGACGACGAGTGGTACGACGTGATCGATACCAACCTGAACAGTCTGTATCGCCTGTCCAAGGGCGTTCTGCGCGGCATGACCAAGGCGCGTTGGGGCCGAATTATCAGTATTGGCTCGGTGGTGGGTGCCATGGGCAACGCTGGCCAAGTAAACTATGCAGCCGCCAAGGCCGGTCTGGAAGGTTTCAGCCGTGCCATGGCGCGTGAAGTCGGTTCGCGTTCGATTACGGTCAACTCGGTAACCCCAGGGTTCATCGACACCGATATGACGCGCGAGCTGCCTGAAGCACAGCGTGAAGCCTTGCAGACGCAGATTCCGCTGGGCCGTCTGGGACAAGCTCAAGAGATCGCGTCCGTGGTCGCTTTTCTTGCATCCGACGGTGCGGCATACGTGACCGGGGCTACAATCCCGGTTAACGGCGGGATGTACATGTAATTCAAATGTGACGGATTGCTTCAAAAAAATGTCATACGAGCTGTCTAAAATCCGTTATAAAGCTGCAATCTATTTATAGGCAGAGGGCCGCAGGGTTTGAGGAGTGAAGCTTTCAGTTGAAAAGCTGAAAAGTCTTTCTATACACTTACCCACTGGCCAGCTGCCTGAATTTGTCCATTAGGAGTGAAAACAAGGTATGAGCACCATCGAAGAGCGCGTCAAGAAAATCGTTGCCGAGCAACTGGGTGTTAAAGAAGAAGAAGTGGTCAACACCGCTTCCTTCGTAGAAGACCTGGGTGCCGACTCCCTTGACACCGTTGAGCTGGTGATGGCTCTGGAAGAGGAATTCGAGACCGAAATCCCTGACGAAGAAGCTGAGAAGATCACTACTGTACAAGCTGCAATCGACTACGTTACCAGCCACCAGGCGTAATAGTTTGTAATCGTTGCTTGCTGTCATGGAAAAACCGCACTGCCATCATGGCGTGCGGTTTTTTCTTTAGGCCTGATGCAAAGTCGTCATTTGAAAAAGGAGAGTGCTGTGTCGCGTAGACGCGTCGTAGTCACCGGTATGGGTATGTTGTCGCCACTGGGCACGGATGTGCCGAGCAGTTGGCAGGGCATTCTGGCTGGCCGCAGTGGCATTGGTCTGATCGAACACACCGACCTTTCTGCCTATTCCACCCGCTTTGGCGGCTCGGTAAAGGGCTTCAATGTCGAGGAATACCTGTCGGTCAAGGAAGCGCGCAAGCTCGACCTGTTCATTCAGTATGGTCTGGCGGCCGGCTTTCAAGCCGTACGCAATGCCGGTCTGGAAGTCACCGATGCCAACCGTGAACGCATAGGCGTGGCCATGGGTTCGGGTATCGGCGGTCTGACCAACATCGAAGAAACCAGCCGCACCCTGCACGAGACCGGCCCGCGCCGGATTTCTCCGTTCTTTGTGCCTGGCTCGATCATCAATATGATTTCCGGTTTCCTGTCCATCCATTTGGGTGCACAGGGGCCTAACTACGCCATCGCCACGGCGTGTACCACCGGTACGCACTGCATCGGCATGGCGGCGCGCAACATCATGTACGACGAAGCCGACGTGATGATTGCCGGCGGTGCCGAGATGGCCGCGTGCGGTCTGGGCATGGGCGGCTTTGGTGCTTCCCGTGCGCTGTCGACCCGCAACGACGAGCCGACCCGCGCCAGCCGTCCGTGGGACAAGGGCCGTGACGGCTTCGTGCTGTCCGACGGTGCCGGCGCCCTGGTGCTCGAAGAACTCGAGCACGCCAAGGCCCGTGGCGCAACCATCTACGCCGAGCTGATCGGCTTCGGCACCAGTGGCGACGCCTTCCACATGACTTCGCCACCCGCCGACGGCGCCGGTGCTGCACGCTGCATCACCAACGCGCTGCGCGATGCGAAGATCAACGTCGATCAAGTGCAATACATCAACGCCCACGGCACTTCGACCCCGGCCGGCGACCTCGCTGAAGCCAACGCGATCAAGTCGGTGTTCGGTGATCACGCCTACAAGCTGGCTGTCAGCTCCACCAAGTCCATGACCGGTCACCTGCTGGGTGCGGCGGGCGCGGTCGAGGCGATCTTCAGCGTGCTGGCGATCAACAGCCAGGTGGCGCCGCCAACCATCAACCTCGATGAGCCGGACGAAGGCTGCGACCTCGATTTCGTGCCGCATACCGCGCGCAACATGGACATCGATGTCGTGCTGTCCAACTCGTTCGGATTTGGCGGCACCAACGGCACGTTGGCGTTCCGTCGGTTCGCCGGCTGATGGACTGCTGGGTCGACGGTCTGCCGGCTGACGCTCTGTCGCTGAAAGATCGCGGCCTGGCTTACGGCGACGGTCTGTTCGAGACCATCGCCGTGCGAGGCGGCCAGCCGTTGCTGCTGGATCGGCATCTGACGCGTCTGGCCGACGGCTGTATGCGTCTGGCCATTGCGACGGACGTCGAGCTGATTCGCCATGAGCTGCAATCCTATGCTGCCGCGATGGGCGAGGGCGTGCTCAAGCTCATCCTCACCCGTGGCGACGGATTGCGCGGTTATGCGCCGGATCCTTCGGCGCAGGGCCGACGCATTCTGCAAGGCAATCCTCCCGCCGCTTATCCAGCGGCCCACGCCGAGCAGGGCGTTCGCCTGTTTCCGTGCAGCACGCGTTTGTCCAAACAACCGTTGCTCGCCGGGCTCAAACACCTCAATCGACTGGAACAGGTCATTGCCCGCGCCGAATGGCGGGACAGTGAGCACGCCGAAGGTTTGATGCTCGACCAGGCCGGTCGGGTGATCGAAGGTGTGTTCAGCAATCTGTTCCTGGTACGTGACGGTGTGCTGATTACGGCGGACCTGAAACGCTGCGGTGTGGCCGGCGTGATGCGCGCAGAAATATTGTTTCAGGCCGAGTCCCTGGGCATTCCCGTGCAAATCACCGACATCCCCCTCGAACAGCTGCAATGGGCTGATGAAGTCTTTGTCTGCAACAGCTTGTATGGCGTCTGGCCGGTACGCGCCTGTGCTGCTCTGAGCTGGCCGGTTGGCCCGCTCACCCGTAAACTGCAAACCATTGCCCGCGCGCTACTGGATGCCTGATTCGTGAGACGTAAACTTTTGCTGCTGCTGGAAACCGGACTGGTTCTGGCAGGGCTGCTGTTGGGCGCCAGCGCCTGGAAGATTCATTCGGCACTGGAACAGCCCCTGAACATTACGCAGGAAGAACTGCTGGATGTGCCCAAGGGATCCACCCCGACCCGCACTTTTCTTGGACTCGAAGCCGATGGCGTCATCAAGGACGCGTTCTGGCTGCGGGTCTATTGGCGGTTCAATCTCGCTGGCACGCCGATTCATACGGGCGAGTACCGTATGCAACCGGGCATGACCGTCAACGGCCTGATCGACCTGTGGAAGCGTGGCGATGTGGTTCAGTACAGCCTGACGCTGGTCGAAGGCTGGAATTTCCATCAAGTGCGCGCCGCGCTGGCCAAGGATGAAAAGATCGAACAGACTCTCAATGGTCTGAGTGACAGCGAGGTCATGGCCAAAATCGGTCACAAGGGTCTGTTCCCTGAAGGCCGCTTCTTCCCCGACACCTACCGCTTCGTGCGCGGTGTGACTGATACCGAACTGCTGAAAAAGGCCTTCGACCGCCTCGACGAAGTGCTGGCCAAGGAGTGGGAAAAGCGCTCCGCCGAGGTGCCTTACACCGAGCCCTATCAGGCGCTGATCATGGCGTCGCTGGTGGAAAAGGAAACGGGCGTGCCTCAGGAACGTGGCCAGATTGCTGGCGTCTTCGTACGTCGCATGGCGCTGGGCATGCAGTTGCAGACCGATCCGACGGTGATCTACGGCCTGGGCGACCGCTACAACGGCAAGCTGACCCGTGCTCATCTCAAGGAAGCCACGCCGTACAACACCTACATGATTCCCGGCCTGCCGCCGACGCCGATCGCCATGGTCGGACGTGAAGCCATTCACGCGGCTCTCAATCCGGTGGATGGCACCAGCCTCTACTTCGTTGCCCGTGGCGATGGCAGCCACGTGTTCTCCGATGATCTGGACGCGCACAACAACGCGGTGCGCGAGTACCAGCTCAAGCGGCGCGCGGATTACCGCTCGAGCCCGGCGCCTGCAACAGCGCCCGAGGCCGCTCCGGAAGCCGAGGAGGCGATACCTGCCGCCTCACCCGATACTGCACCGGAATCGTTGCCGCAGCCGCCCGCTCAAGCGCCTGCACCGACGCCGGAACCGGAAGCCTCCGCTCCCCAAAACACGCAATGACTTTGATTAAGGACTGCCTGTGACTGGCTTGTTTATTACCCTGGAAGGCCCGGAAGGCGCCGGCAAAAGCACCAACCGCGAATACCTCGCCGAGCGCCTGCGCGCCGCCGGTATCGAAGTGGTGCTGACCCGCGAGCCCGGCGGTACGCCGCTGGCCGAGCGCATTCGTGAGGTGTTGCTGGCCCCGGTCGACGAAGTGATGAACCCGGACACCGAGCTGTTGCTGGTGTTCGCCGCCCGTGCCCAGCATCTGGCTGAAGTCATTCGCCCGGCGCTGGCCCGTGGTGCGGTGGTGCTGTGTGACCGTTTCACCGATTCGACTTACGCCTATCAGGGCGGTGGTCGCGGCTTGTCGCTGGAGCGCATCGCGGCGCTGGAGACTTTCGTGCAGGGCGACCTGCGTCCCGACCTGACGCTGATTTTCGATCTGCCGGTGGAAATCGGCCTCGCTCGCGCCAGCGCTCGGGGTCGTCTGGATCGTTTCGAGCTGGAAGGCCGTGAGTTTTTTGAGGCCGTGCGCAGTGCATTCCTCAAGCGCGCGGAAGCCGATCCGGCGCGCTACGTGCGGATCGATGCCGGTCAGCCGTTGGCCAAGGTTCAACAATCGCTGGATACCCTGATTCCGAACTTGCTGGAGCTGAGCCGTGGCTGAGGCCTATCCGTGGCAGGACAGCCTCTGGCAGCAACTGGCCGGGCGCACTCAGCACGCTCACGCGTATCTGCTGCACGGGCCGGCCGGGATCGGCAAGCGCGCGCTGGCCGAGCGACTGATGGCCAGCCTGCTGTGCCAGCGTCCGACGCCTGAAGCCTGCGGCGAGTGCAAATCCTGTCTGCTGCTCAAGGCCGGCAGCCACCCGGACAATTACATTCTCGAACCGGAAGAAGCGGACAAGGCGATCAAGGTCGATCAGGTGCGCGATCTGGTCAGTTTCGTGGTGCAGACCGCGCAACTGGGCGGGCGCAAGGTGGTGCTGATCGAGCCGGTGGAGTCGATGAACATCAACGCCGCCAACGCCTTGCTCAAGAGCCTTGAAGAGCCGTCCGGCGATACCGTGCTGTTATTGGTCAGCCACCAGCCGAGCCGGTTGTTGCCGACCATCAAGAGCCGCTGCGTGCAGCAGGCCTGCCCGCTGCCGAGCGAATCCATGAGTCTGCAGTGGCTGGCTCAGGCACTGCCGGAATGTTCCGAAGACGAACGGGTCGAACTGTTGACCCTGGCCGCCGGCTCGCCGTTGGCCGCCGTCACGTTGCAGGGGCAGGGCGTACGTGAACAGCGCGCGCAGGTGGTGGAAGGCGTGAAGAAGCTGCTCAAGCAGCAGCAATCGCCGACGCAACTGGCCGAGGAGTGGAAAAACATTCCGATGCTGCGTCTGTTCGACTGGTTCTGCGACTGGTCGAGCCTGATCCTGCGCTATCAGTTGACCCAGGATGAATCGGGTCTCGGCCTGACCGACATGCGCAAGGTCGTGCAGTATCTGGCGCAGAAAAGTGCCCAGGCTAAAGTGCTGGATATTCAGGACTGGATTCTCGCCCAGCGCCAGAAAGTCCTGAGCAAGGCCAACCTCAATGCGGCGTTGCTGCTGGAAGCGTTGTTGGTGCAATGGGCGAGCTTGCCTGGTCAAAGATAAGAATGTGTACCTAGACTCTGAGCATCAGCAGTGGAGGTCAACATGAATGAACCTGTCAGCCCGGGGCCGCGCAACGGCATCTTGTCCCTGACCATCAAGGACAAGTCGGTCCTCTACGCCGCCTACATGCCGTTCATCAAGAACGGCGGCCTGTTCATCCCGACCAACAAGAACTACAAGTTGGGCGACGAGGTGTTCATGCTGCTGAACCTGATGGACGAGGCGGAGAAGATTCCGGTGGCCGGCAAAGTCGCCTGGATCACCCCCAAAGGCGCGCAGGGCAACCGCGCGGCCGGCGTCGGCGTGCAATTCAACGATGGCGACAACACAGCCCGCAGTCGCATCGAAACTCATCTGGCCGGAGCCCTGAAATCCGACCGTCCCACTCATACGATGTAAGTTGCAGTCCTTTTTATGCTCGTAGATTCCCATTGTCACCTTGATCGCCTCGACCTCGCCGCTCACGACGGTTCCCTGGATGCCGCGCTGGATGCGGCCCGCGAACGCGGCGTCGGGCATTTCCTGTGCATCGGCGTCAGCGCCGACAACGCGGCCGACGTCAAAGCCCTGGCCGAGCGTTACGACGATGTCGATTGTTCGGTCGGCGTTCATCCGCTGGATGTGCAGCCGGGCGCGGCGCCGGCGCTGGACTGGCTGCTGCATGAGCTCAATCACCCGAAAGTGGTGGCGATCGGTGAAACCGGTCTGGACTATCACTACGAGCCGGAAGCCGCCGAGTTACAGCAGGAATCGTTCCGTCTGCACCTGCAAGCCGCGCAGCAGACCGGCAAACCGGTGATCATCCACACCCGTGGCGCCCGTGCCGACACGCTCGAGTTGTTGCGCGAAGCCGCGTTGCCCCAGGCCGGTGTGCTGCATTGCTTCACCGAAGACTGGGACATGGCCAAGGCAGCGCTGGACATGGGTTATTACATTTCCCTGTCGGGCATCGTCACCTTCCGCAATGCCGATGCGTTGCGCGATGTAGCGAGCAAGGTTCCGGTCGATCGCCTGCTGGTGGAAACCGATTCACCGTACCTGGCGCCGATCCCGTATCGCGGCAAGCCGAACCTGCCGCAATACGTGCGGGAAGTGGCAGAGTTTCTGGCGATGCTGCGCGGCGAGAACTACGAGCGTTTTGCCGAGCAGACTACCGAGAACTTCAAGCGACTGTTTCCAATGGCGAATGTAAAAGCCTGAATCGCAGGCAAAAAAAACCCGGGTTCTGGGGGGTGAATCCGGGTTAAGACCATTAGGAGTAAAACAAAGGCACGCGGTCCCTTGGTACCTTTACCGGCGCGACACTTGGGGGAGATGTCGCCCGACAGTTCAAGTATTGATCAGTCTGGCGCCGAGTCCAGTTGGCTGGCCGGGGTTTTTAAACAAATTTGGAATACGTTCGCTTCGGTTATGTTCTCATTCCCCTCGAAACGTTCGTGAAATGAACAAGAAACACAGATATGGTCGGATGATCCGTGCATTTTTGCGCAAGTTAGGCATAATACGCGGCTTCGAATTTTGACCCCTACAGACCTTTTCTTATGCACAAAGAACCTCGTAAGGTCCGTGAGTTTCGTCGCCGCGAGCAAGAAATTCTCGATACCGCGCTCAAGCTGTTCCTCGAACAAGGTGAAGACAGTGTCACCGTCGAGATGATTGCTGATGCCGTGGGTATCGGCAAAGGCACGATCTACAAGCACTTCAAGTCCAAGGCCGAAATCTATCTGCGCCTGATGCTCGATTACGAGCGCGACTTGAACGAGCTGTTGCACTCGGCCGATGTCGACAAGGACAAGGAAGCGCTGTCCCGTGCCTACTTTGAATTCCGCATGCGCGACCCGCAGCGCTATCGCCTGTTCGATCGCCTGGAAGAGAAGGTGGTCAAGGGCAATCAGGTGCCCGAGATGGTCGAGGAGTTGCACAAGATCCGTGCCTCGAACTTCGAACGCCTGACGCTGCTCATCAAGGGCCGCATCAGCGAAGGCAAGCTCGAAGACGTGCCGCCGTACTTCCACTACTGCGCATCCTGGGCGCTGGTGCACGGCGCGGTGGCGCTGTATCACTCGCCGTTCTGGAGCAATGTGCTGGAAGATCAGGAAGGTTTCTTCCAGTTCCTGATGGATATCGGCGTGCGTATGGGCAACAAGCGCAAGCGCGACCCTGAAACGCCAAGCAGCTGAATCATTCAGTTGCCTTATGCGCCGTGTTTTTAGCTACATGGCGCAGTACCGCAGGAATATACTCAGGCATAGGGCTTGCTAAAACTTGAATTGTGAGTCAAGTTTTAGCCGCTCGATTTTCCATCGCCGGAGTGCTTCATGATCGTTGACCGTCAAGGCAGGCGTTTTCGCAATTTGCGGATCAGTCTGACTTCAGCCTGCAATTACGCCTGTACCTACTGCGTGCCCAACGGCAAGCGGCTGGTGGCTGCGCAGGATGAACTGTCGGCCGAGGCCATGGCACGTGGCGTGGCCTATCTGATCGAAGCCGCGGGCATCGAGCGTCTGCGCATCACCGGCGGCGAGCCGCTGGTCAGCCCCAAACTCGAATCTTTCATGAGCGCCGTCGGCAGGATGGGCCTGGAAGACATCAGCCTGACCACCAACGGCCAGCTCCTGGCGAAAAAACTTCCGCTGCTGGTCGATGCCGGCCTGCGGCGCATCAACGTTTCCCTCGATACCCTGGACGCCGGCGCGTTCCGCAGCATCGCCCGTGGCGGCGATCTGGCCACCGTGCTGGACGGCATGGATCAGGCGGCAGCGGCGGGGATGAAGATCAAGGTCAACATGGTGCCGTTACGCGGGCAGAACCTCGACCAGGTGCTGCCGCTGCTCGATTACTGCCTTGAACGCGGCTTTGAGCTGCGCTTCATCGAGCTGATGCGCATGGGCCACCTGGCCACTGATTCCAACGCCTTTCTGCAGCAGTTCGTCAGTCTGCAACAGCTGCTGAGCCTGATCGGCGAACATTACGAGTACGCGCAAACCGACGCTCCGGTGGATGCCACGGCAGTTCGCTATGCGATTCCCGGTCTGGGCAATTTCGGCGTGATCGCCAACGAAAGCGTGCCGTTCTGCCGAACCTGTTCGCGCCTGCGCCTGTCGTCCACCGGATGGCTGCATGGCTGCCTGTCGTCGAGCAACCGCCACTACGTCGGAGACCTGCTCGACAAACCACGTCATGAGGCGCTGCCGGCGTTGCAGCGACTGCTGGTCAAGGCGCTGGGCGACAAGCAGGAGGTCGCGTTCTCCGGCGGCGCGACCGTCATGAAGATCATCGGCGGCTAAGCATCCCGCCACAAAAAGTCCTGTTTCAAAGCGGATACCTGCACATTTCCAAGGACTGGCGCAAAAGCTGCATCCTACGGCCATTCGCCGGTTTTCCGTCACCGGCTTCTGGAGGATTAGGATGCGTAGCCTGGTTTTGCTGCTGGCCGTTTTGGCGCTGGGCGGCTGTATGACTGTCAGTGACATGGCCGAAGGGACTCGCTACCAGATGAGCGACGCGGGCTTGCTGGATCATAGCGACAGCCGTCGCGTAAACAATTTCCGCATTCAGCCGGATTCGTTCATCTACATCGCGCAAGGCTCGTTCGCGCCGCCGGGTGGTTCTTACCCGCGTCCCAACGTCGTCGCCGAAGAGGCCTTCAAGGGTTTCGTCGAATATTTCCCGATGGTCCGCCGCGCACGCGCGCCGGAAGGCCTCGACCAGGCAATGGGCGAAGCGCGCGACGCCGGTGCCCACTACCTGCTGTACACCCGTTTCGCCAAGGCCGACGACCGCATCGGCAACTCCGATGAATGGCTGGATCAGGAAGCTGTGGATCGTCTCGGTATCGACGGTGGCGTGATTCAGATCATGTTGATCGAGACCAGCACCCAGTATTTGATTGATACTGCACGGATCAAGAGTCGTGGCGGTTTACTGACGTTCCACGACAACAAGCCCGAAGACCTGATCGGCCCACCGCTTGCGCAGTACGCGCGCAGCCTGCTGGGCGTCGGGGACCAGTAATTCAAGGAGTACGCCATGAGTGGCCCGCAAAAAGCCAATGACCTGCTGGGGCAAATCCCCAAAACCAAAGGCTTGCCGCCGGTGCACTTGTGGAACCCGGATTTCTGCGGCGACATCGACATGCGCATCGCCCGCGACGGCACCTGGTACTACTTGGGTACGCCGATCGGGCGCAAGCCGATGGTCAAGCTGTTCTCCACCATCATCCGCCGCGATGGCGATGACTATTTCCTGATTACCCCGGTTGAGAAGGTCGGGATCAAAGTGGATGACGCGCCATTCGTGGCGATTGCCGTCGAGGTGGAAGGCGAGGGTGAAACGCAAGTGCTGCGCTTTACCACCAACGTCGATGAAACAACGGAAGCCGGCCTGGAGCATCCGATCCGGGTCGAGATCGATCCAGCGACGCAGGAACCTGCGCCTTACGTGCATGTACGCACCAATCTCGAAGCGCTGATCCATCGCAATGTTTTCTACCAATTGGTCGAGATGGCAGTCAGCCGTGAAATCGATGGTCAGCGCTGGCTGGGCGTCTGGAGCGGCGGCGAGTTCTTCCGCATCGGCCTCGAACCTTAAAAAAACCGCAGTCTGTGAAAGCAGGCTGCGGTTTTTTGTCGTTGACTCTCAATCATATGATGATTAGCGTAGGCACCCACAGCGAATGGCTTCGGGGTGTCCATGTCGAGCAGTTTTCACGCATCAACGGTTGACTGGCTGGGCGCCTGGATTGCTGCCGGCCAGGTGAAACCGGGGCAGGCGATCAAGGTCGAGGCCGATCTGGGCGAGCAGCTCGGGGTCAGCCGCACCGTGATCCGCGAAGCCATCAAGACCCTGGTCGCCAAAGGCATGCTCGAAGTCGGGCCGAAAGTCGGCACGCGGGTGCTGCCGATCAAGCGCTGGAACCTGTTCGATCCGCAAGTCGTGGGCTGGCTGTCGCGCAGCGGCCTGCCGGAAAACTTCGTCGATGACCTGCTCGACCTGCGCCGCACCATCGAACCGATGGCGGTGCGCTGGGCCTGCGAGCGGGCGACCGTTGAACAGGTGCAAGCCGTGCAGCAGGCCTACAACGCGCTGGAACGGGCGGTCGACAGCGGCATCGATTACAACCGCGCCGACCAGTTCTTCCACGAATGCATTCTCGCCGCCAGCCACAATCAATTCATCGAGCAAATGGTGCCGGCCCTCGGTGCGCTGCTCGCCGTGTCCTTCGAAGTCTCGGCGGCTGATCCCGACGAATTGCGCCGCACACTGCCCATTCACAAAGACATGGCCGACGCCATTGCCGCCCGGGATGCCGCGCGCGGGGTGTGGGCCTGCATGACCCTGATCGACAATGCCGACCTGGCCATCAAGCGGTTTTACCCGCAGGTGATGGCCGACAAGAAAGCCAGCTGACAAAAACAACAAGACAGGAGGTTGCATGACGTGGACTGCGGTGACAGAACATCGGGCGCAACTGGGTGAAGGCCCGTTCTGGGACGCGCCAACCCAGGCGCTGTACTGGGTGGACATCGCCGGCAGGCAGGCGCTGCGGCTGATCGGGCAGAACGTGCAGATCTGGCAGATGCCGGAGCACGTCTCGGCGTTCATTCCCTGCGCCAGCGGCGACGCGCTGGTGACCCTGAGCAGCGGCGTCTACCGGCTCGATCTGGATTCCCCCGGACTTGAGCCGCGACTGACGCTGTTCTGCGTCGCCGACCCGCAACCGGGCAACCGCGCCAACGAGGCACGTTGCGACGGCCAGGGCCGCTTGTGGCTCGGCACCATGCAAAACAACATCGGCGAGCAGGGCGAGGATCTGCCGATCACCCGTCGTTCCGGCGGTCTGTTCCGGATTGATCCGGATAAGAGGGTCACGCCATTGCTGCGCGGCCTGGGCATTCCCAACACGCTGCTCTGGAGCGACGACGGCACCACGCTGCTGTTCGGCGACAGCCTCGACAGCACCTTGTACCGCTATTTTATTCACACCGACGGCAACCTCGACACCGCCCAGCCCTGGTACAGCGCCGATCAGAACGGCGGCCCGGACGGTTCGGCGATGGACGCCGAAGGCTGCGTGTGGAACGCCCGCTGGGACGGCAGCTGCCTGCTGCGCCTGACGCCGGATGGCCAGATTGACCGCAAGATCGACCTGCCGATCAGTCGTCCGACCAGTTGCGTATTCGGCGGCGCCGACCTGAAAACCCTGTACATCACCAGCGCCAAAAGTCCGCTGAATCATCCGCTGGACGGCGCCGTACTGTCACTGCAAGTGGATGTCGCCGGAAAGCTCTGTACGCGATTCGCCAGTTAAATCCCAAAATATGGGATGCAAAATTATATATTGAGATTATTTGGCGGTCGGGTTTATAGTCGGCTCCAGCAGTAACACGCACTCACACTTAAAAAGAACAAAACAGGTGAAGTGATGCAGCGAATTTTCATCGCACTCCACAGCGGAGTCAGCGCTTCGGGCCGTTTCGGTACCGCGGCGTGCGCGCGCCTGTTTTGTTCCATAAGCCTTCCAGACCGGACATCGTCAGATGCCCGGTTTTTTTATGCTTTCGAACAGGAGTCCTGATTCATGGCTGAACCTCTGTCCCTGCCACCGGTGCCCGAGCCACCAAAAGGCGAGCGTCTGAAAAACAAGGTTGTGTTGCTGACCGGCGCCGCCCAAGGCATCGGCGAAGCAATCGTCGCGACCTTCGCCTCGCAGCAGGCCAAACTGGTGATCAGCGATATCCAGGCCGAAAAGGTCGAGAAAGTCGCCGCCCACTGGCGCGAGCAGGGCGCCGATGTACAAGCGATCAAGGCCGATGTATCGCGTCAGCAGGATCTGCATGCCATGGCCAAACTGGCCATCGAGCTGCACGGTCGCATCGATGTGCTGGTGAATTGCGCCGGGGTCAACGTATTCCGTGATCCGCTGGAAATGACCGAAGAAGACTGGAAACGCTGCTTCGCCATCGACCTCGACGGCGCCTGGTATGGCTGCAAGGCCGTGCTGCCGCAGATGATCGAACAGGGTGTCGGCAGCATCATCAACATCGCCTCGACCCATTCGACGAACATCATTCCCGGCTGCTTCCCGTACCCGGTGGCCAAGCATGGCCTGCTCGGCCTGACCCGCGCGCTGGGCATCGAGTACGCGCCGAAGGGTATTCGGGTCAACGCGATTGCGCCGGGCTACATCGAAACCCAGCTCAACGTCGATTACTGGAACGGCTTCGCCGACCCACACGCCGAACGCCAGCGCGCCTTCGATCTGCACCCACCGAAACGCATCGGCCAACCGATTGAAGTGGCGATGACTGCTGTATTCCTGGCCAGTGATGAAGCGCCGTTCATCAACGCCTCGTGCATCACCATCGATGGTGGTCGCTCGGTGATGTACCACGACTGAAAATCAGGATTTCAGGTGGAAAGGTCCGCCTGAAATTCAATCATCATACGATATGACTATTGTCGTCATGATTCGCAGGAAACGCTTCGACCGCTTTAACGTTTTTCAAATAACGCTCAAGAAAAATAACAAGGAGTCTGCTTATGAAACGTCGTTTCGGGATTCGTACCCTGTGCAGTACCGCGCTGGCGGTTACTGCGTTCAGCCTGAGCAGTTCGCTGCTGGCCGCCGAAGCCGTGAAGATCGGTTTTCTGGTCAAACAAGCCGAAGAGCCATGGTTCCAGACTGAATGGGCCTTCGCCGAGAAAGCTGCCAAGGACAAAGGCTTCGAACTGATCAAGATCGCCGTGCCGGACGGCGAGAAAACCCTTTCTGCCATCGATAGCCTCGCGGCCAACGGCGCCAAGGGCTTCGTCATCTGCCCGCCGGACGTATCGCTCGGCCCGGCGATCATGGCCAAGGCCAAGCTCAATGACCTGAAAGTGATCGCCGTCGACGACCGCTTCGTCGATGCCAATGGCAAATTCATGGAAGACGTGCCGTACCTCGGCATGGCTGCCTTCGAAGTCGGCCAGAAGCAGGGCGCCGCCATGGCCGCCGAGGCGAAAAAGCGTAACTGGGACTGGAAAGACACCTACGCGGTGGTCAACACCTACAACGAACTCGACACCGGCAAGAAGCGCACCGACGGCTCGATGAAGGCGCTGGAAGATGCGGGCATGCCGAAAGATCACATTCTGACTGCCGCTCTGAAAACCCTCGACGTACCGGGCAGCATGGACGCCACCAACTCGGCGCTGGTCAAGCTGCCGGGCGCGGCGAAGAACCTGATCATCGGCGGCATGAACGACAACACCGTGCTCGGCGGCGTGCGCGCCACCGAAGCCGCCGGGTTTGCCGCGACCAACGTGATCGGTATCGGCATCAACGGCACCGACGCCATCGGCGAACTGAAAAAGCCCAACAGTGGCTTCTACGGTTCGATGCTGCCGAGCCCGCACATCGAAGGCTACAAGACCGCCGAGATGATGTACGAGTGGGTCACCACCGGCAAGGAACCGCCGAAGTACACCGCGATGGACGACGTCACCCTGATCACCCGCGACAACTTCAAGCAGGAGCTGGAGAAGATCGGCCTGTGGAACTGACGGCAGCGGCGGCCCGGGCAGCCGGGCCGCTTGAACGGTGTGATGAGGTGGCTTAAATGCACGCGCAAGTACAGACACAAGAACACAGCGCCAGCGGCAGCCTGCGTTTCAACGGGATCGGCAAGACCTTCCCGGGCGTGAAGGCGCTGGACGGCATCAGTTTCGTCGCTCACCCCGGACAGGTTCACGCCTTGATGGGCGAGAACGGCGCCGGCAAATCGACCCTGCTGAAAATCCTCGGCGGCGCCTACATTCCGAGCAGCGGCGAGCTGCAGATCGGCGAGCGGACGATGGCGTTCAAGTCCACCGCCGACAGCATCGGCAGCGGCGTGGCGGTGATTCACCAGGAGTTGCATCTGGTGCCGGAAATGACCGTGGCCGAGAACCTGTTCCTCGGTCACCTGCCGGCCAGCTTCGGCCTGATCAATCGCGGCGCGCTGCGCCAGCAGGCATTGGCATGCCTCAAAGGCCTGGCCGATGAAATCGACCCGCAGACCAAGGTCGGACGCCTGTCCCTCGGTCAGCGGCAACTGGTGGAAATCGCCAAGGCGCTGTCCCGTGGCGCCCATGTGATTGCTTTTGACGAACCGACCAGCAGCCTCTCGGCGCGGGAAATCGACCGCTTGATGGCGATCATCGGTCGGCTGCGCGACGAGGGCAAAGTGGTGCTCTACGTCTCCCACCGCATGGAAGAAGTGTTCCGCATCTGCGACGCGGTGACGGTGTTCAAGGATGGTCGCTACGTGCGCACCTTCGACGACATGAGCCAGCTGACCCACGATCAACTGGTGACCTGCATGGTCGGGCGCGACATTCAGGACATCTACGATTATCGCGGTCGCCCGCGCGGTGCCGTGGCGCTGAGAGTCGATGGCTTGCTCGGCCCGGGCCTGCGTGAGCCGATCAGTTTCGATGCGCACAAAGGCGAGATTCTGGGCCTGTTCGGACTGGTCGGGGCCGGGCGCACCGAGCTGTTCCGGCTGCTCAGCGGTCTGGAGCGCAACACCGCCGGACGCCTGGAATTGCGCGGCCATGAACTGAAACTGCGTTCGCCCCGCGATGCGATTGCTGCCGGGATTCTGTTGTGCCCGGAAGACCGCAAGAAGGAAGGCATCATCCCGCTCGCCAGCGTCGCCGAGAACATCAACATCAGTGCGCGCGGTGCGCATTCCGGGCTCGGCTGCCTGCTGCGCGGGATCTGGGAAAAGGGCAACGCCGAGAAACAGATCAAGGCCCTGAAAGTGAAAACGCCCCATGCCGGGCAACAGATCAAGTTCCTGTCCGGCGGCAATCAGCAGAAAGCCATTCTCGGTCGCTGGCTGTCGATGCCGATGAAAGTGCTGCTGCTCGACGAGCCGACCCGGGGCATCGACATCGGTGCCAAGGCCGAGATCTACCAGATCATCCATAACCTGGCCGCCGACGGTATTTCGGTGATCGTGGTGTCCAGCGATCTGATGGAAGTGATGGGCATTTCCGACCGCATTCTGGTGCTGTGCGAGGGCGCCCTGCGTGGCGAAGTCAGCCGCGACCAGGCCAACGAATCCAACCTGCTGCAACTGGCTTTGCCGCGCCACCGCGCTGACGGCGTGGCGAACTGAGAGGTGACTATGATGACAACCCAAAACGAAACCCTGCCGACCGAGCGCAAACCTCTGGATATGCGGCGCTTCCTCGATGACTGGGTGATGCTGCTGGCGGCGGTGGGCATTTTTGTCGCCTGCACCCTGCTGATCGACAACTTCCTTTCGCCGCTGAACATGCGTGGCCTGGGTCTGGCGATCTCCACTACCGGGATCGCAGCGTGCACCATGTTGTATTGCCTGGCGTCGGGGCATTTCGACTTGTCGGTGGGTTCGGTGATTGCCTGCGCCGGGGTGGTTGCGGCGGTGGTCATGCGCGACACCAACAGCGTGTTTCTCGGTGTCAGCGCGGCGCTGGTGATGGGCCTGATCGTCGGCTTGATCAACGGCATCGTGATCGCCAAGTTGCGGGTCAACGCGTTGATCACGACGCTGGCGACCATGCAGATCGTCCGTGGCCTGGCTTACATCTTTGCCAACGGCAAAGCGGTGGGCGTCTCGCAGGAGTCGTTTTTCGTCTTTGGTAATGGTCAGTTGTTCGGCGTACCGGTGCCGATCCTGATCACCATCGTCTGCTTCCTGTTTTTCGGCTGGCTGCTGAATTACACGACCTACGGGCGCAACACCATGGCCATCGGCGGCAACCAGGAAGCGGCGCTGCTGGCGGGGGTGAATGTTGACCGGACGAAGATCATCATCTTCGCGGTGCACGGGGTTATTGGTGCGTTGGCGGGGGTGATTCTGGCTTCGCGGATGACTTCAGGGCAGCCGATGATCGGGCAGGGGTTTGAGCTGACGGTGATTTCGGCTTGCGTACTGGGCGGGGTGTCGCTGAGTGGCGGGATCGGGATGATCCGGCATGTGATTGCCGGGGTTTTGATTCTGGCGATTATCGAGAATGCGATGAATCTGAAGAATATCGACACGTTTTATCAGTATGTGATTCGTGGGTCGATTTTGTTGTTGGCTGTTGTCATTGACCGTCTGAAACAGCGCTGAGATCAAAAGCTCCCTCACCCCCCGCCCTCTCCCGGAGGGAGAGGGAGCTGACCGAGGTGTCTTGCGCTCTACATTGACCTGAAGAATTCAGTCGATTATGGATTCAGCGAGCGGGCTCAGGTCGGCGTATCTCCCAAATATCCCCCATTCAGTTCCCTCTCCCTCCGGGAGAGGGCTAGGCGGGCGGCGTTCCGATGAGGGCGCTCTTGATCTTCCCGCCTTCCGTCACCCCACCCAAAATTTCCCTTGCCCGTCTCAACCCGTTTCGGTTATCACTTTGTACATGATTAGACAGGTACGATTTGACAAGAAACAACGGGTGGTCGACGAGCTCGTCCGACGCATCGAAAGCGGCCTCATGGAGGACGGCTTTCTGTTGCCCGGCGAGCATCAGTTGGCTCAGGAATTCAACGTCAGCCGTGGCACGTTGCGCGAAGCGCTGGCCGAACTGAAACGGCGCAAATACATCGCTACGCAAAGCGGAGTCGGTTCCATCGTCACGTTTGACGGGGTAGTGCTCGACCAGCGCAGCGGCTGGGCCCAGGCCCTGGCTGACAGCGGGGCGATGATCAATACCGACGTGCTGCGTCTGGAGGCCGTGACCCGTGCGGATCTGCTTGCACGTTTCGGCTCCGATCAATTCATTCTTCTCGAACGTCGCCGCCGTTCCAACGATGGCACGGCGGTGTCCCTTGAACGCTCTCTGATGCCCGCCAGCGGAGGCCTGGAAAGCCTGCCGCGGGTCGGCCTGATCGACAACTCCCTGACCATCACCCTGGCCGCCTACGGTTACATCGGCGAGCGCGGCGATCAGTGGATCGGTGCCGAACCGCTCAAAGCCTTGGACGCCGAACTGCTCGGCCGTCCGGAGGGCACGGTGTTCCTCAAGGCATTGCGCACCACCTACGACCGGCAAAACCGTTTCATGGAACAGGTCGAAAGCCTGCTCGACCCGGTGCATTTCCGTCTGCACCTGCAATTTGGAGAATCGAAATGACCGCCCTCGACCGTGCCTTGGGCGCGTTTTATGGCCTGGCCCTGGGCGACGCGCTGGGCATGCCGACCCAATCCCTGAATCGCGAAACCATCAAGCAGCGCTTCGGCCAGATCACCGATCTGCAAGACGCCGGCCCCTTGCAGCCGATTGCCGCGAACATGCCCAAGGGCTCGATCACCGATGACACCGAACAGGCGATTCTGGTCGGCGAGTTACTGGTCGCAGGCAAGGGCCGGATCGAACCGGCGGTGCTCGCGCAACGGCTGATCGAATGGGAAGCCGAGATGCAGGCCAAGGGTTCGCAGGACTTGCTCGGCCCGTCGACCAAGCGTGCGATTGAAATGATTCTCGCCGGCCACTCGCCGGAAGAGGCCGGGCGCTACGGCACCACCAACGGCGCCGCGATGCGCATCACCCCGGTGGGCATCGCGGCGGATGTCGCCGACCCCGGGCGCTTCATTGCGGCGGTGGTGCAGGCCTGTCAGGTCACTCACAACACCACGCTGGGGATTTCCAGCGCGGCGGCGGTGGCGGCGGTGGTCTCGGCCGGCATCAACGGTCTGGATCTGGGTGAGGCGCTGAACCTCGGCCAGCAAATCGCCCAGCAAGCGGAGTCTCACGGGCACTGGGTGGCCGGCGGGCGCATCGCCTCGCGGATCAGTTGGGCGCGCAGCATCAGTGTCGAGAGCGACCCGGTGTTGCTCGCGGATCTGCTGTACGACGTGATCGGCACCTCGGTGGCCTCGCAGGAGTCGGTAGTGGTGTCATTCGCCCTCGCGCAGCAAGTCGCGGTCGGTGAAATGACGCCGTTCGATGCGCTGTGCATGGCCGCGAGCCTGGGTGGCGACACCGACACCATCGCCGCGATTCTCGGCGCCATGCTCGGGGCCTGCCTGGGCCTGCAGAGCTGGCCGGCGCCGATGATCGAGACGGTGAAGGCCGTCAATGGTCTGGAGCTGGAACCGTTGGTGACAGGGCTGTTGGCCTTGCGCTGATTGGACTGACGCCATCGCAAACCCTGAATATTCACCCGCAATGGATCGCGCAGACAGGCCCAGGAAGGGCGGGATGTCTTTTCGTTCTGCGTCATTGCCACAATCACAATAAAGGCAAACAGGAGCATTTCTCATGAGTTCATCGACCGCCGGACAAAGCGCCGGGCAACTGGAAACCCGGGGCATCGAACCGGTGCCGGAAGGTGAGTGCAACGGCCATCCGCTGCAACTGTTCTGGGTCTGGTTTGCTGCCAACATTTCCATCCTCGGCCTGCCGCTGGGCGCCACGCTGGTTGCGTTTCGCGGCCTGGCGATCTGGCAGGCAATCATCGTCGCCATTCTCGGCGCTGCCGGTTCGTTCGCGGTGGTGGGGATCATCTCGATTGCTGGCCGTCGCGGTCGTGCGCCGAGTCTGACTTTGTCGCGGGCAATCTTCGGTGTACGCGGCAATATCGGCCCGACGCTGGTGTCGCTGATGTCGCGCCTGGGCTGGGAAACCGTCAACACCACCACGGCGGCGTTTGTGCTGCTGTCGTTGTGCTCGATCCTGTTCGGCTCGCCGGTGGAAGCCAAAAGCGCGCCGGTGCTGACCCTGATCTTCATCGCGATTTTCGTGCTGCTGACCTTGTCGGTATCCGGCCTCGGCCACGCCACGTTGCTGGTGATCCAGAAGTGGGCCACCTACGTGTTCGGCGCGCTGAACATTCTGGTCGGCGGCTTCCTCTGCGCGACCATCGACTGGAGCGCGGTGTTCAACGCCACGCCGGCGCCGATCAGCGCGATGATCATCGGCATCGGCACCATGGCCGCCGGCACCGGGATCGGCTGGGCGAATGCCGGCGCCGACATGTCGCGCTATCAGCATCGCAGCGTCAAAGCCGTGCGTCTGGTGGCTTCGGCGGCGTTCGGCGCGGGAATTCCGCTGGTGCTGCTGATCACCCTCGGCGGCCTGCTCTCGGTGGGCAACAACGACCTGGCATCGGCGACTGATCCGATCGTGGCGATCCGCGACATGCTGCCGACCTGGATGGCCGTGCCGTACCTGATCACTGCATTCGGTGGCCTGCTGCTGTCGAACAACCTGTCGGTGTACTCCGCCGGTCTGACCACGCTGACCCTCGGCCTGAAGGTCAAGCGCGTATACGCGGTGGTGGTCGACATCGTGGCGATCTTCGCCGGTTCGATCTACTTCATGCTGATCGCCGACAGTTTCTACGGCCCGTTCATTACCTTCATTTCCCTGCTGGCAGTGCCGATCACTGCGTGGGTCGGGATCTTCGTGGTCGACCTGATTCACCGTCACTACTACAGCCCGAAAGACCTGCTCGACGTCAGCCCGAGCAGCGCCTACTGGTACAGCGGCGGCATCGAGTGGCGCGCATTCGGCGCGTGGGCGATCGCCATCGTGCTGGGCTTCAGTTTCACCACCATCGGCACCACGGCTGAAAATGTCTGGTTCAAGGGTTTCCTGTCCGACTCCTGGCTGGGCCACAACGGCCTCGGTTGGATCGTGACGTTCGTGGTCGCCGGCGGCATTTACTTTGTACTCGGCGGGGCAAGAGATCGCCGCGCTGCGCAATCCGAGAATGCTCATGCCTAAGATGTTGCACACCGGCCAGGTCATCATCGACCTGGTCATGGCCGTGGAGGCGCTGCCGCAAATCGGCGGTGACGTGCTGGCGCAGTCCGCCAGTTTCGAAGCCGGCGGCGGCTTCAATGTGATGGCTGCCGCCGCGCGCAACGGCTTGCCGGTGGTCTATCTGGGTCGCCACGGTAATGGACGTTTCGGCGATCTGGCGCGGCAGGCGATGAATGCCGAAGGCATCCGCATCGGCCTCGATCAACCTGCAGAGCGTGACACCGGGATCTGCGTGGCGCTGACCGATGCGTCGGCGGAACGCAGCTTCATTTCCTACATCGGCGCCGAAGGTGAAGTCACGGCGGCGGAACTGAACAGCGTTGCCGCCGAGGCGGGGGACTACGTCTACGTCAGCGGCTACAGCCTGCTGCACAGCGGCAAGGCCCAGGCGTTGCTGGACTGGACGCTGGCGCTGCCGAAGACAATCAATGTGGTGTTCGATCCGGGCCCGCTGGTGGAATCGCCGGACTCACCGATGATGCAGGCGTTGCTGCCGCGCATCGATGTGTGGACCAGCAACAGCGTCGAGGCGCTGCGTTTCACGGGCGCGGCTGACATCGAAACCGCGTTGGACCGCTTGGCCGTGCACCTGCCACAGAAAGTGCTGATGGTCGTGCGCGACGGTCCGCAGGGTTGCTGGATTCATCAGCGCGGTGAACGTCAGCATGTGCCGGGTTTCAAGGTGCAGGCAGTGGACAGCAACGGCGCGGGCGATGCGCATGCCGGCGTATTCGTCGCCGGGCTGGCGCAAGGACTGGCCGCTCACGAAGCCGCAAGGCGCGCCAACGCTGCGGCTGCGTTAGCGGTCACTCGCTGGGGCCCGGCGACCGCTCCTGGCACTGCGGAGGTTGATGTGCTGATCAGCAAAAAATGCACTGACTGAACGATCGCAATCGCTGGCTTGCCAGCGATAAGGCCTTCAGCCGTTACATCCAGTCTGGACCTAGCCGGCTCTGCGCAACGCCGCAATCAACTCATCTTTACGCATCGACGAACGCCCGGGGATTTTCCGCTCCCGGGCCTCCTTGCGCAGGCTGTCGACCGTCTGTACTTCGCGTGAAGCCTTGCTGTCGCGCGAATGTCCATCACGACTCACAGCCGCGCGCCGCGCTGATTCCTTGCGATCCTCGGCCTTGGTACTGGCCGGTTTCCGACGCCCGGAACCTCCGGCCTTCTCGCCGCCGCCGGACTGTTTGTTCACAGTCGCCCAGGCGCGGGCTTCAGCTTCGTCCTTGGACATCCCTTTGTTCTGATAGCTGTCTTCGATGTGTTCGGCTTTGCGCTTCTGTTCTTCAGTGTATTTGGCTTTGCTTCCACGAGGCATGGCGAGTCTCCTGGTGGTTGGATGAATCTCTGCATGTCTGGCGCAGGCGGCGCATTCAACCACTGCCTGCGCCAGTGACCGCAAGCGTCAGGTATCGAGCTTACGGGCCGCTTCCACACCCGCAGCGCTGAGCTTGATCGGCAGATTCAGCGAATGCTCTCCGGCTTCATTGCAAGTGATGTGTCCGTGGTGAATCAGTCCACGCTCCTGCAGGGCGGCGAGGGCACTGGCCACGACTTTCTCGCCGCGATAATTGTCCAGCACCTCTTTGCCGAGGCCGCTCGGGTGGGCATGCAACAGGCGGGTGAGGACTTCTTTTTCCAGGTTTTTATCTACGTTCATGGTTACCTCTTCAGGGAAGTGGATAAGACACGTTGCGTGGATGAAGCACGGATCACTGTCCTGCGCCTTCAGAGCCCGAACCACCCGTGGTGGTTTTCGAGCCGACGCCGGGACCGGCGTTGTCGGGGGCGGCCGGAGCGTCGGGGGTGTTCATGCCGCCCTGGCGTCCGGGATCGCTGCCCTGGGTGCGAGGATCGGTTCCCGTGGCGGGTGGCTGATTGATCAGCGGTACACCCGAACCGTCGGTATTCATACCGGGGGCACTGTTGATGGCGGGAGCTCTTGGCTGGGTAACCGGATCGGTCGGCCCGGTACCGGCAGCGGTAGTCGAGGCGGCGAATACCGCCGGGCTGAGGAGGGTAGCGAATACGAGCGCAGTCAACCTTGACGAGATCATAGAGTGTCTCCAGTGATTGAAATCCTTACCTCCTTTTGGTCTGTCCTCGTGAAAGATTGGTGCCTGATGATCGACGAACGGTTCAGAAGGGCTGAGTGCTTTCGAGGCCGATCTCTTCCTTGAATTGCTCCATGAAACCTTTCAGGCGTTGATGACGGAGCTGTGCCAGACGTTGGCCGGCAACGGTCTGGAATCCGTCGGCGAGGTGCAGCAGTTTGGTCTGGAAATGGTCGAGGCAGAATCGCTTGTCGTCGTAGTCCCTTTCCCGGGCCTCGGGATCTTGCGGGTCGTACAGCGCGCTGCCCATGCGTCCGGCGGTGTAAAAGGTGCGGGCGACGCCGAGCATGCCGAGGGAGTCGAGACGGTCGGCGTCCTGCACCAGTTGCGCTTCGAGGGTGAGCGGGGCGATGTTGGCGGAAAAGCTGTGGGCCTCGATGGCGTGGGTGACAGCGTCGATTTTGGCTTCGGGCCAATGCATGTTCGCCAGCACCTTCGAGGCTTTTTCCGCGGCCAGACGCGATGCCTGTGAGCGCAGCGGCGAGTTCTTTTCCACCGCCACACAATCGTGCAGCAGCACGGCCGCGAGCAGCACTTCAAGGTCGCCGCCTTCGTCGGCCTGCAAGGTGCGCGCGTTGTGCCAGACCCGTTGCAGATGCGACAGATCATGAGCGCCGTCTTCCGACGGTTCCAGTGCGTGGGGCAGCAGTTCGGCGGCGAGTGAGGCCAGTGGTTCGAATGCGTTCATGAAAATCCTTCAGACCAGTCAGAAATCCCTGTGGGAGGGTAGTGTTTGCTTTGCCATGTGACGAGCGCCGCGCGCCGCCTTAGTATGGCGTTTTCCTTTTTCCGACAAGGCCCGTCCATGACGATCGAAATCCGCCCGGCGACCCCCAGCGATGCACCGCAAATCCTCGCGTTCATCACCGAATTGGCAGACTTCGAAAAGGCCCGTCACGAAGTCATCGCCAGCGTCGCCGACATCGAGCGCAGCCTGTTCAGCGAAGGCGCCACGGCCCATGGCCTGATTTGCCTGCGCGACGGCTTGCCAATCGGTTTTGCGGTGTTCTTCTTCAGCTATTCGACCTGGCTGGGCAGCAACTGCCTGTACCTCGAAGACCTCTACATCACCCCGGAACAACGGGGCGGTGGCGCCGGCAAAACCCTGCTGCGCCACCTCGCGAAAATCGCCTGCGCCAACGACTGCGGCCGCTTCGAATGGAGCGTGCTGGACTGGAACACCCCGGCCATCGAATTCTACAAATCCCTCGGCGCCCAGCCGCAGGAAGAGTGGGTGCGTTACCGCATGGATGGCAAGGTGTTGCGCGAGTTTGCCGAGGGCTGAACAAATAGTGGCAATCTGATTGCTGATTCGATTGTCCAAACCGCTCTGGTCCGGCATTCTACGCGCCATTTTTGCGCGCTCACGGACGACACCTGCAATGCCTCTGGCACTCTTTCTCCACGCCCGTGGAGCCTTCGCTGCGTCAACGAGTGACCGGCGATGAGCGGACTACGGGCGTCGATCCGCCTGTATGGCCTGATCAAAAACCTCGGCTCAAGCGACAACCCGAACCGCCAACCGGTGGACATCCTCTGCACCGTCAACCGCTTGGGGGGCACAGCCATCCGTGCGTTTGTCTCGCGCCTCGATGCCGAGCTGATGACACGCAGTGCGGGCTACGAAAACTACCGGGTGATACCGCTGCGCACGTTCGATCCGAACGGATTCATCGATGCCCATCAAGGCTGGCTGACCCTGCACGTATGCTGCGGTTTTGTCGCGCCTGCGGGGCAATCGATTTTCCACCAAGGCGTGCTGTCGCCGATGGGCTGGTATGTCTACTCGGAAACCGGCCGCTGGACAGCCGAGCGCTATCTGGATTTCGGCCCGCAAATGGCCGAGCTGCTGCAAACCACCTACGACCAGCATCGACTGACCGGCTACAACACCTGGCTCAACCAACTCGATGACGCCACAACTGCCGAGTTGAACTGGTTTGCCGACGAAGCCTGGCAACAACTGCAAACCCTCACCCCCCCGAACAGCCGCGAGCATTGTCACGCGCTGTTTGATTCGGTCGACAACCGCTGGCGTTTCGCCGCGACCGACGTCGACCTCTATCAGCCTCATCCGAAACCTCTGAAGCAAGGAGCTTTGAATTGAGTGGTAAACCCGCTGCACGCGTCACCGACCCAACCGCCTGCCCACTGCCGGGCCACGGCAACAACCCGATCGTCTCTGGTTCGCCGGACGTGTTCTTCGACGGACTCCCCGCTGCGCGCATGACCGATAAATCGGCGTGCGGCAGCCCGATTACCGGCGGTGTTTCCGCCACGGTCTTCATCAACGGCCTGAATGCGGCGATGCTCGACAGCACCGGTGGACATGGCAATGTCGTGGTCGGTGGGTCGGGGACGGTGATTATTGGCCAGAGCGGGGGAGGGGCTGCGTTTAGTGGGTTGCTGCCGATGCCGGTGCATTTCAATGATCGGATGCAGGTGATTAACGAAATTACTGGTGAGCCTATGCCAAATCACCCTTACGCGATTCAACGCGCTGATGGGAGCGTGGAGCACGGCGTAACCAATGACGCGGGCTTCACCCATACGGTGAGTTCGCATTTGCCTGAGTCGATCAAGCTGTTCGTGGAGTAGGAATATATGACCGCTGAAAATCCTGCTCTGAAAGGGTGTAAAAGACTGGTCGTGACCCACGATCTGACCTGCAAAACGGACGGAACAGTCAAGCAGGCCACGATCACTCCCAAAAAGATTGTTCTGTTTTTTGTGGGTGGTGCGGGTGATAAAGAAAGTTATTACGGCACAGGCCCCAATAATAACGTTGCTGACGTCATGAAAGTGTTTTTCAGGGATATGGAGGCTGAGGGTATTTGTTCTGATAATTATGACGCCCACCATATTGGTTATAACTATTTTATTAGTGATGATGATCTGAAAAAGAATGTGTTGGAGAAAATTACTGATGTGACCACGCCTGTATATATCATTGGGCATAGCTTGGGCGGATGGAATGGTGCGCACCTGTCAGCTGTATTGACTGATAAGGGGTATCGAATTCCGTGTCTGGTTACACTCGATCCGGTTGGCGAAGGAAAAATCGTGTGGGGGGTTTCTAACATCTACCGTCAAGAGCCGAAGCCGAAGGCGGAATATTGGGTTAACGTCAGAGCCGATGCCAAAGACTGGAATTTTTCCGATCTCGTAGCCGATTTTGGAGAGCAATGGGATATGAAAAATGGGCCCAATATGAACGGTCGAGTGAATGTGAATCACGCCGATGCCTGGGTTATCTACACATCAGCCCTGCAAAGTGGGATATCGGCCAGAGACGCTTTGATGCAGGTTGTTGTTACTCATTTTAAAGGACGGAAATGTGCGTAATATAATTTTATGCATGGCTTTCTTGCTTTGCACTTCCTGTGCGATGAATCATGATAAGCCCATTGCTCATTTACAATACGTTGGTGTTGAACGTTATTTGGATAGGGGCATTTATCAGGTGCGTTTCTCGTCCGATGTTGATGTTGTCAATCTTTTCAAATCAAGAATAAGCCAGACGCTGCTGTGCTCTTTTGAGGGCGATTTTGATTTTTCGGCACCTCACTCTGCGGGTAGATATGGAGAGGGTTTTATCGAGCCTGAAATTTCAAGTGCCGGGCCGGTATTCAGAGCGGATGTTTTATTTTTCGAAAGAAAAAACGATACCAGTGAAAAAATCATTGCGGGTGAGGCATTGAGGTCTTTATTAGTGGGCCGAGAGTCTATTGTCTGTAAGGTCAGAATTAATTCCTACTCCTATAAAATATATTTGTCGGAGGACATGAAGGTTCCAACGGCAGATCTATTAAGAGAGATCGATAAATTTTAAACGGGCTGCGATTGCTGCTCAGCGAGCTGTCCGATTTTTTAGGAATTCGAATCCCAAAATATGGGATGCAAAATTACATATTGAGATTTCCAGCCTGAGAGGTCTATAGTCCAGCTCACTCACTGCCAATAACAAAACAGGTGAAGCGATGCTGGCGCAATTGATCGCGCTCGATTGGGGGACGACCTCACTACGTGCTTACAAACTCGCGGCGGGCGGGCAGGTGCTGGCGCAGCGTTCGCTGTCGTTCGGGATCATGCAGTTGCCGAAGACGCCACGGGTCATCAACGGTCGCGAATGCGCCGAGGGTTTTGAACTGGCGTTCGACGAGGCGTGCGGCGACTGGCTCGACGTGCAACCCGGCTTGCCGGTGATTGCCTGCGGCATGGTTGGCAGCGCCCAGGGCTGGCGCGAAGCGTCCTACCGCGATACGCCGGCCAACGTCGCCGATCTCGGAAAATCCCTGCAAACCGTACGCAGTCTTCGCGGTGTCGATGTGCACATCGTGCCGGGTGTGATTCAGCGCTCGACGCTGCCGAACGTGATGCGCGGCGAGGAAACCCAAGTCCTCGGCGTCCTGCAGAATCTGCCGGTCGAGGCGGGCAATGATCTGCTGATCGGCCTGCCCGGCAGTCATTCGAAATGGGTGGAAGTGGCCGATGGCTGCATCACCCGCTTCGACACCTTCATGACCGGCGAAGTGTTCGCCGTGCTCAGCGAGCACAGCATTCTCGGCCGTACCCAACAGCACAGCGCGACGTTCGACGCCGATGCCTTCGAGCGCGGCGTGCAGGTGGCGTTATCGGCGGAGGGCGAGATCGGCGTGCTGTCGACCCTGTTCAGCGCCCGGAGCCTGGGCCTGACCGGTGAACTCGGCGCCACCGCGCAACCGGACTATCTGTCCGGCCTGCTGATCGGCCACGAGCTGACAGCATTGGCCGCCGTGCAACGACGCCGGCGCAACAGCAAACATCTTCCTTCGATCATCCTCATCGGCAACGCGCAGTTGTGCGCCCGTTACAGCCGGGCCCTCGACGCCTGCGGTTTCGCCCGGGTGACCCTGGCCGAGCAAGCCACCGAGCGTGGTCTGTGGCAACTGGCGCTCGCCGCCGGACTGATCGATTCCTCATCCCGTTAACCCTGACTGGAGGCCTGACATGCTCAAGCAAGCACTGGCGCAAAACGGTCTGATCGCGATCCTGCGCGGCCTGCATCCGCAGGAAGCCGCATCTGTCGGAGAAGTCCTGTACGCGGCCGGATTTCGCGTCATCGAAGTACCGCTCAATTCCCCCGCGCCGTACGAAAGCATTCGTATCCTGCGTAAGACCTTGCCTGCCGATTGCCTGATCGGTGCCGGCACGGTGCTGACCCCGGAACAGGTCGAACGGGTGAAAGAGGCCGGCGGCCAGGTGATCGTCATGCCCCACAGCGATGCCAAGGTGCTGCGGGCCGCGAAAGCGGCGGGGCTGTACCTGTCGCCGGGCGTCGCCACGCCGACCGAAGCCTTTGCGGCGCTGGAGGAGGGGGCGGACATTCTCAAGCTGTTCCCGGCCGAACAGATGGGCCCGGCAGTGGTGAAAGCCTGGCTGGCGGTGTTGCCGGTCGGGACGATTCTGGCCCCGGTCGGCGGCATTACCCCGGAGAACATGCAGGCATTCATCGACGCTGGCGTCAAAGGCTTCGGCCTCGGGTCTGGGCTGTTCAAGCCGGGCATGACGACTGAGCAAGTGGCGGCCAATGCCAAGGCCTACGTGGCGGCCTGGAAAGCCCTTCGCTAAGACTTTTCCGGCGCTGCGTGCGCTGCATCTAACAAGAGAGACAAGCAGATGAAAATCACCAAACTCACCACCTTCATCGTCCCGCCGCGCTGGTGCTTCCTGAAAGTCGAAACCGACGAGGGCGTGACCGGTTGGGGCGAGCCCGTGGTCGAGGGCCGGGCCCACACGGTTGCTGCAGCGGTCGAGGAATTGTCCGACTACCTGATCGGCAAAGACCCACGCAATATCGAAGACATCTGGACCGTGCTGTACCGCGGCGGCTTCTACCGGGGCGGCGCGATCCACATGAGCGCACTGGCCGGCATCGATCAGGCGCTGTGGGATATCAAGGGTAAGGCGCTGGGCGTGTCGGTCAGCGACCTGCTCGGTGGTCAGGTGCGGGACAAGATCCGCGTGTATTCGTGGATCGGCGGCGACCGTCCGGCGGACACGGCGCGGGCCGCGAAAGAGGCGGTGGGCCGTGGTTTTACAGCGGTGAAAATGAACGGCACCGAGGAGCTGCAATTTCTCGATACCTTCGAAAAAGTCGATCTGGCGCTGGCCAACGTTGCCGCCGTGCGCGATGCGGTAGGGCCGAACGTCGGCATCGGTGTCGACTTCCATGGCCGGGTGCACAAACCGATGGCCAAGGTCCTGATGAAGGAACTCGACCCGTACAAACTGATGTTCATCGAAGAGCCGGTGCTCAGCGAAAACTATGAAGCGCTGAAGGAACTGGCTCCGCTGACCAGCACCCCGATTGCCCTCGGCGAGCGGCTGTTTTCGCGGTGGGACTTTAAACGTGTGTTGAGCGAAGGTTACGTCGACATCATCCAGCCGGATGCGTCCCACGCCGGTGGCATCACCGAGACTCGCAAAATCGCCAACATGGCCGAAGCCTACGACGTGGCGCTGGCACTGCACTGCCCGCTGGGGCCGATTGCACTGGCGGCGTGTCTGCAACTGGACGCCGCTTGTTACAACGCGTTTATCCAGGAGCAGAGCCTGGGCATCCATTACAACGAGAGCAATGACCTGCTCGACTATGTGAAGGATCCACGGGTGTTCGATTACGACAAAGGCTTCGTGAAGATCCCCAACGGCCCGGGCCTGGGGATCGAGATCAACGAGGAATACGTGATCGAACGCGCGGCGGTCGGCCACCGCTGGCGCAACCCGATCTGGCGTCATGCCGATGGCAGTTTTGCCGAGTGGTGAGTCGCTGATTTCCTTCTAAGCGATCGTTCCCACGCTCCGCGTGGGAATGCCTCAATGGACGCTCTGCGTCCGCTCTTGGGACGCAGAGCGTCCCGGGCTGCGTTCCCACGCGGAGCGTGGGAACGATCTCGCCAACAACCCTCGACCTCAATAAACATAAGAAGAGGCGCTCCCCATGCAACCGCAAACCCTCACCGGGCAAGCGACGTTAGTCACGCCCAGCCGCAAGCGATTTTTCATCATGGTGTTGCTGTTCATCACCGTGGTCATCAACTACCTCGACCGCAGCAACCTGTCGATTGCCGCCCCTGCACTGACGACGGATCTGGGCATCGATCCGGTGCACGTCGGGCTGATCTTCTCGGCGTTCGGCTGGACCTACGCCGCCATGCAGATCCCCGGCGGCTGGCTGGTGGACCGGGTGCCGCCGCGCATCCTTTATAGCGTCGCACTGTTGCTGTGGTCGCTGGCCACGGTGATGCTCGGTTTCGCCGCCAGTTTCATCGCGCTGTTCGTGCTGCGCATGGCGGTCGGTGCGCTGGAAGCGCCGGCGTACCCGATCAACAGCCGCGTGGTGACGACCTGGTTCCCCGAGCGTGAGCGGGCCACGGCCATCGGGTTCTACACCTCCGGGCAGTTTGTCGGGCTGGCGTTCCTGACCCCGGTGCTGGCGTGGCTGCAACATGAATTCGGCTGGCACATGGTATTTGTCGCGACCGGCGCGGTGGGCATCATCTGGGCGGCGATCTGGTACGCGGTGTATCGCGAACCGCGTGATTTCAAAGGCGCCAACGAAGCGGAAATCGACCTGATCCGCGAGGGCGGCGGGTTGGTGGACATCGCCGCCGAAACCGCCGAGGTGAAGGCGAAATTCAGCTGGACCGATCTCGGCATTGTCCTCAGCAAACGCAAGCTGTGGGGGATCTACCTCGGCCAGTTCTGCCTGAACTCGACGCTGTGGTTTTTCCTGACGTGGTTCCCGACCTACCTGGTGAAATACCGCGGCATGGACTTCATCAAGTCCGGTCTGCTGGCGTCGCTGCCGTTTCTCGCCGCGTTCATCGGCGTGCTGTGTTCCGGGTTCTTTTCCGACTTCCTGATCCGTCGCGGCTGCACCGTCGGGTTTGCGCGCAAGTTGCCAATCATTGGCGGGTTGCTGATTTCCACCTCGATCATCGGTGCCAACTTCGTCGAATCGACACCATTGGTGATTGCCTTCCTGGCGCTGGCGTTTTTCGGCAACGGATTGGCGTCGATTACCTGGTCGCTGGTCTCGACACTGGCGCCGGCGCGATTGCTGGGTTTGACCGGCGGGGTGTTCAACTTCATCGGCAACCTGTCGGCGATTGCCACGCCGATTGTCATCGGCTTCCTCGCCAGCGGTGATTCGTTCGCCCCGGCGATCACCTACATCGCGGTTCTGGCATTGATCGGTGCTTTGTCCTACGTGCTGCTGGTAGGCAAGGTCGAGCGCATCAAGTTGTAGTCGGCTATGTCGGGCGACCATAATGCCGCCCGTTCCCTCGCTCAACGCTAAAGGCTGGATATGCAGGAAGACGCCCCAAAAACCGCCAAGGACGCCGCGCCGACCGGCACCCAGACCCTGCTTCGCGGGTTGGGTGTGGTGCAGGCCGTCGCCAGTGGCGCCCGTGATCTCAAAGAGATTGCCCGCCTGATCGGTACCACGCGCAGCACCACCCATCGTCTGGCCAGTTGTCTGGTGGATGAGCGCTACCTGCGCGTCGTGCCGCAAGTCGGTTATCTGCTGGGGCCGAAGTTGATCGAACTGGGTTTTCAGGCGCGTGAAGAATTGCCGCTGGTGACCCTGGCCGGGCCGTATCTGGACGAGTTGTCGGCGCTGACCGGCGACACCGTTCACCTGGGGATTCGCGAAGGCGACGAGGTGCTGTACCTGTTGAAGAATCCGGGGCGCAACGGTCCGGAAATGCGTTCGCGGGTCGGCCATCGCATGCCGTTGGCGCGGACCGGGATCGGCAAAGCCTTGATGCTGGATGACGCGCCGCAGGACTGGCAGCGCCTGTACGACATCAGCCTGCCGGCGGGTGGGAAAAGTCAGTTCTGGCCGCAGCATCCCCAGCAGTCGTGGGAGCAGATGGAGCAGCGGATGACCGAGTACGTGGCCGGCGGCTACGCGTTCGATCTGGAAGACAACGAACCGTCGATCCGCTGCGTGGCGGCGCCGATCCGCGACGCGAGCAAGCGCATCGTCGCAGCGATCAGCATCGCCAGCACCGTGCCGTACATGCCGCTGGAAAAAATGGCCGAGCTGATTCCCCTGATCAAAGGGGTCACGGCCCGGCTCTCGGCAGAACTTGGCTTGAAGGTCTGAGGAATCAGAGCTTCAGAGTCGCCATGTCGATGACGAAGCGATACTTCACATCACCGGCGATCATGCGGGCGTAGGCTTCGTTGATCTGGCGGATGTCGAGCATTTCGATGTCGCAGCTGATGTTGTGCTCAGCGCAGAAATCCAGGACTTCCTGGGTTTCGGCAACGCCACCGATCAACGAGCCGGCCAGTACCCGGCGACCCAATACCAACTTGGCGGCGTGGACCGGCGGATCGATCGGTTCGATCAGCCCCACCAGTATGTGCACACCGTCGAAGCGCAGGGTGTCGAGGTACGGATTCAGATCGTGCTGCACCGGAATCGTGTCGAGCAGGAAGTCGAAACGACCGGCAGCGGCTTTCATCTGCTCTTCGTCGGTGGAGACGATCACGTGATCGGCGCCCTGACGACGACCTTCCTCGGCCTTGCTTGCCGAACGGGTGAACAGCGTCACTTCGGCGCCCATGGCCTTGGCGAACTTGATGCCCATGTGGCCGAGGCCGCCCATGCCGAGAATCCCGACCTTGTCGCCGGCCTTCACGCCGTAGTGCTTGAGCGGCGAGTAGGTGGTGATGCCGGCGCAGAGAATCGGTGCAGCGGCCGCCAGGTTCAGCTTCTCGGGAATGCGCACCACGAAGTGTTCGCTGACCACGATGCTGTCCGAATAACCGCCCATGGTGTTTGTTCCATCGACCCGGTCCGGGGTGGCATAGGTCATGGTCGGGCCTTCGAGGCAGTATTGCTCGAGGTTCGACTGGCAGGCTTCGCAGGTGCGGCAGGAGTCGACCATGCAACCGACGCCAACCAGATCGCCTACCTTGTGTTTAGTGACATTCGCACCAACGGCGGTGACTTTTCCGACGATCTCGTGGCCGGGCATCAACGGGTAAACGGCGATGCCCCATTCGTTGCGCGCCTGGTGGATGTCGGAGTGGCAGACGCCGCAGTACAGGATTTCGATGGCGACGTCGTCGGCCCGAGGGCTGCGGCGTTCGAACTTCATCGGGGCGAGGGGCGTGGTGGCCGTTTGAGCGGCATAGCCGATGGCGGTGTACATGTGAAACCTCGCAAAAGCAGTGACAAGTGAGGCGGCGCATTCTGGGCGCCGTACGCTTGTCCGGCCATGGCGATTCCTCCGGGTGTCATGCCTAATCCTCCGGCATGCGGGGTTGATCGGTCGCATTGGCAAAAGGATCTGCGATGATGCTTTTATCCCTTTTTCCGTGATTTTTTCTGAAGAGCCACCCGATGCAATTGACCCGTCACCTTGATGCCAACGCTACCCTGGTTTCGCTGATCGAACCGCTGGCGCTGCGCGATGGTTACAGCCAGACCGGGCTGCCGGGCGTGCAGGTGTTGCGCGCCAGTTGCGACGTCGCCCGTGGCCCGCACATTTATGAGCCGAGCCTGATGATCATCGCCCAGGGCAGCAAACTGGCGTATCTGGGGCCGCGCACCATGGAGTACGGCGCCGGGCATTACCTGATCCAGGCCTTGCCGGTGCCGTTCGAGTGCGAGACCTATGCGTTGCCGGACGCGCCGTTGCTCGGCGTATCGGTGGCGATCGACCGGGTGCTGCTCGGCGAACTGGTGCTGGCCATGGGGCTGGCGCCGGGGCGGCATATTCCGGCGCAGACCCCAGAGTCGATGACGTCGGTGGTGCTCGACGATGACATGCGTGGTTGTGTCGAACGCTTGCTACGTTGTCTGCACGATCCGCTGGAATGCCAGATTCTCGGCCCGGCGCGGGTGCGGGAGTTGTTGTTCGTCGCGTTGCGCGGACCTCAGGCTGATGTGCTGCGCGCGCTGGTCGAGCAGCAGGGGCAGTTCGCGCGGGTCGCGGCTTCGATCAGTCATCTGCATGCGCATTACACCGAACCGTTGAACGTCGAGACGCTGGCCAGTTGCGCGAACATGAGCGTGTCGACCTTTCATGAGCATTTCAAACGCAGCACGTTGCTGTCGCCGGTGCAGTATCTGAAGCGTTTGCGTTTGTTGAAGGCGCAGACGTTGTTGATCGCCGAAGGACTGGGAGTGGCGCAGGTGGCGCATCGGGTGGGGTATCAGAGCACGTCGCAGTTCAGCCGCGAGTACAAACGTTATTTCGAACGCAGTCCGGGGGATGAGCGCGCGGCTTGATCCTGTACAAATCGCGGGCAACAAAAAGGCCCCCATAAAGGGAGCCTTGATGTTCAGCGGATCGACTTACATGTTCGGGTAGGTCGGACCGCCGGCGCCTTCCGGCGCAACCCAAGTGATGTTCTGCGAAGGGTCCTTGATGTCACAGGTCTTGCAGTGCACGCAGTTCTGGGCGTTGATCTGGAAGCGCTTCTCGCCGTCTTCCTTGGTGATCACTTCATATACACCGGCCGGGCAATAGCGCTGTGCAGGTTCGTCGTACAGCGGCAGGTTCTTGCTCAGCGGGATGGTCGGGTCGGTCAGTTTCAGGTGGCACGGTTGTTCTTCTTCATGGTTGGTACCGGAGATGAACACCGAGCTCAGCTTGTCGAAGCTGATCTTGCCGTCGGGTTTCGGGTAGTCGATCTTCTTGCAGTCGGCCGCGAGCTTGAGGCAGGCGTAGTCCGGCTTGGTGTCGTGCAGGGTGAACGGCAGTTTGCCGCCGAAGATGTTCTGGTCCAGCCAGTTGAAACCGCCGCCGACGATGGCGCCGAACTTGTGGATCGCCGGGCCGAAGTTGCGGCTGGCGAACAGCTCCTCGTAGAGCCAGCTCTTCTTGAAGGCGTCGACGTAGGTGGTCAGTTCTTCGGTGCCGTCCTTTTCTGCGAACAGCGCGTCAGCCACGGATTCAGCGGCGAGCATGCCGGACTTCATCGCGGTGTGGCTGCCCTTGATCTTGGCGAAGTTCAGGGTGCCAAGGTCACAACCGATCAACGCGCCGCCCTTGAAGACCATTTTCGGCAGCGAGTTCAGGCCGCCTTTGCAGATCGCGCGCGCGCCGTAGCTGATGCGCTTGCCGCCTTCCAGATATTGCTTGAGCACCGGGTGATGCTTGAGGCGCTGGAATTCGTCGAACGGCGACAGGTAGGTGTTGCTGTAGGAAAGATCGACGATCAGACCGACCACCACCTGGTTGTTTTCCAGGTGATAGAGGAAGGAGCCGCCGGTGTTCTCGGTGCCCATGATGTCCATCGGCCAACCGGCGGTGTGGACCACCAGGCCTGGCTGGTGTTTGGCCGGGTCGATTTCCCAGATTTCCTTCAGGCCGATGCCGTAGTGCTGGGCGTCGGCTTCGCTGTCCAGGTTATAGCGCTTGATCAGTTGCTTGCCGATATGGCCACGGCAACCTTCGGCGAACAGCGTGTATTTGCCACGCAGTTCCATGCCCGGAGTGTACAGGCCTTCTTTCGGATGACCTTCGCGGTCGACACCGAGGTCGCCGGTGATGATCCCGCGTACCACGCCGTTTTCATCGATCAGCGCTTCCTGAGCGGCGAAGCCCGGGTAGATTTCCACGCCCAGGTTCTCGGCCTGCTGAGCGAGCCAGCGGCACAGGTTGCCGAGGGAAATAATGTAGTTGCCTTCGTTGTGCATGGTCTTGGGCACAAAGAAATCAGGGATTTTTTGCGCGCTTTCGGCGTTTTTCAGCACGAAGATGTCATCGCGGGTGACGGGCGTGTTCAGCGGGGCGCCGAGTTCTTTCCAGTCCGGGAACAGTTCGTTCAGGGCCCGTGGTTCGAATACGGCACCGGACAGGATGTGTGCGCCGACTTCGGAGCCTTTTTCGACCACGCAGACGCTGATTTCCTTACCGGCTTCGGCGGCCTTCTGCTTCAGACGGCAGGCGGCGGACAGGCCAGCGGGGCCGGCACCGACGATGACCACGTCGAATTCCATGTATTCGCGTTCCACAGGCTATCTCCTACTCAAGGCTCAACAGTTTTTTTCTAATTTGGAGGTTCGGTGTCGTATCCGTTATTGCCTTTACGTTAACGTCAAGGGTAATAATGGGCAAACCACCTTTCTCTCTAGGCGGCGCATTATATCTACACCACTCTGAGCGTCCAATACAAACGTTTGTTTGAATCGGCTCCAGCCCAGAGAAATCAAAGAAGCGCGGCTTATGACAGGGCATTTTGGCGTATTGACCAGAATGGGCGTTCCGGTCAAGATACGGGCGGTTTTGCGCTCGCCGTAGGCTGAATGGTGGTTTCAAGAGCACCTCTAAAGACAGGGCGTAGGCGGTAACCGGTGATGCGCAGCGCAGGTTCGGCGCGCAGTTTACACACCGCGAAGCGGCATGACTCGTCGGTCACGACTGACGAACGGTCATCCCGCTCAGCCGGCGTTTTTAGAGGTGCCCTTGTGCCCGATGAGCATCAACCGCCAGGTTCGCCTAGGCGACTTTCTTTTCACCGGAGAGTAACGAGGAATCCATGAAGGTTCTTGTAGCTGTCAAACGCGTTGTGGATTACAACGTCAAGGTTCGCGTCAAGGCGGACAATTCCGGCGTAGACCTCGCCAACGTCAAGATGTCGATGAACCCGTTCTGCGAAATCGCAGTGGAAGAAGCCGTACGCCTGAAAGAAAAAGGCGTTGCGACTGAAATCGTCGTCGTCTCCATCGGCCCGTCCACCGCTCAGGAACAGCTGCGTACCGCACTGGCTCTGGGTGCCGACCGCGCCATCCTCGTCGAATCCGCTGAAGACCTGACTTCCCTGGCCGTGGCCAAGCTGCTCAAGGCCGTGGTCGACAAGGAACAGCCTCAGCTGGTGATCCTGGGCAAACAGGCCATCGACAGCGACAACAACCAGACCGGCCAGATGCTCGCTGCACTGAGCGGCTACGGTCAGGGCACTTTCGCCTCGAAAGTCGAAGTCTCCGGCGACAGCGTTGCCGTGACCCGCGAAATCGACGGCGGCGCGCAGACCGTTTCGCTGAAACTGCCGGCGATCGTCACCACCGACCTGCGTTTGAACGAGCCGCGCTACGCGTCCCTGCCAAACATCATGAAAGCCAAGAAGAAGCCTCTCGAGACGCTGACTCCGGACGCTTTGGGCGTTTCCACCGCCTCCACCAACAAGACCCTGAAAGTCGAAGCGCCGGCTGCACGCAGCGCGGGCATCAAGGTCAAGTCGGTGGCTGAACTGGTCGAGAAACTGAAAAACGAAGCGAAGGTAATCTGATCATGACTATCTTGGTAATCGCCGAACACGACAACAAGGTGCTGGCTCCGGCCACCCTGAACACCGTGGCTGCCGCTGCCAAAATCGGCGGCGACATCCACGTTCTGGTTGCCGGCCAGGGCGCTGGCGCCGTGGCTGAAGCCGCTGCGAAAATCGCGGGCGTGAGCAAAGTCCTGAATGCTGATAATGCCGCTTACGCGCATCAGTTGCCGGAAAACGTTGCTCCTCTGGTGGCCGAACTGGGAGCTGGCTACAGCCACATCCTGGCTGCCGCTACTTCCAACGGCAAAAACATCCTGCCGCGCGTTGCTGCCCAGCTGGACGTTGACCAGATCTCCGAGATCATCTCGGTAGAAAGCGCTGACACCTTCAAGCGCCCGATCTACGCCGGTAACGCCATCGCTACCGTGCAATCGACCGCTGCGATCAAAGTGATCACCGTGCGTGCCACCGGTTTCGACCCGGTCGCCGCTGAAGGTGGATCGGCTGCCGTTGAATCGGTTGCCGCTGCTCACAACGCCGGCACTTCCAGCTTCGTCAGCGAAGAGCTGGCCAAGTCCGATCGTCCTGAGCTGACCGCTGCCAAGATCGTCGTTTCCGGCGGCCGCGGCATGCAGAACGGCGACAACTTCAAACACCTGTACGCCCTGGCCGACAAGCTGGGCGCTGCCGTCGGTGCTTCCCGCGCCGCGGTCGACGCAGGTTTCGTACCGAACGACATGCAGGTCGGTCAGACCGGCAAGATCGTTGCGCCACAGCTGTACATCGCGGTCGGTATCTCCGGCGCGATCCAGCACCTGGCCGGCATGAAAGACTCCAAAGTGATCGTTGCGATCAATAAGGACGAAGAAGCGCCGATCTTCCAGGTGGCCGATTACGGCCTGGTGGCGGATCTGTTCGAAGCCGTACCCGAGCTGGAGAAGCTGGTCTAATCCGGCTGCTTCACTTATAAAGAGCCCGACCTTTTGGTCGGGCTTTTTTTTTGTCCGGGATTTGAGTGGGAGCGTTTCGCCATGGATCTGCATCGTCGGTTGAGCTGCTCGTGGTTGCTGGGGCTGGCATTGTTGCCGGGCTTGTCAGTGGCGGCGGGCAAGTGCGAGCGGCTGGTTGTCACCGGCAGCCCGGATGCGCCGCCATACCTCTGGCAGGATCCGCAGAACCCCAAACAACTGATGGGTGCCAGTGCCGATCTGCTGAAGCAAGTGGCCCAGGAGCTGGGGATCAAAGTCGATCTGCTGTACGCCGGCAAGCGTTCCCAGGCCCTCGACGAAGTGCGCAGCGGACGTATGGACATGCTGGCCGACGCGCCGCTGACCTTCAATGAGCTGGAAAACCTCGACTACATTCACCCGCCGTTGCTGGAAAACGATTACCTGGTGTGGACACGCAAGGGCTCGACGCTGGTTTACAGCGAAGCCAAGGACCTGCACGGGCATACCGGAGGCTTGTCGGAAAAGTCTCGAATGACCCCGGCATTCGGCACTTTCGCCGAGCAGCAATTGACCCTGACCCGTACGGCAAACCTGACACAGGCGTTTCAGAAACTTCTGCTGGGCGAGGTGGAATATGTACTCGCCGGTCGCTACTCAGGCATGGCGGCCGCGCAGGCACTGGGCATGGCCAATGATCTGCTGGCTTTTGAACAACCCATCGACCGCCCCGGTCTGTTCCTGGCGGTTTCGCACAACTCGGCCTGCAACGATCCGTGGTTGCGCGGACAGCTGGCCAAAAAGATGACAGAATTGCCCGCGTCCGGCCTGACGGAAGCCGCGCTGCAACGCAACATCGAGCGCTGGAAGGCGCAGCAGCAACAGCCGCCGCAACCACCTGTCAGCGCCCCAAAACAGTAGGGATTCTTAGTGAGTAATCGACTTCTTTTCGCGGCCATGGCCGTTCTGGTCCTGGCCGGTTGCGCCAGCGATCCGGCACCCAACGAACAAATGCGCCTGACCGAGCAGGCCCTTGAGCAAGCCAAAGCCGTGGGCGCCACCGCCGAAGACGTGCCGGAAATGAAACTGGCCGAGGACAAGTTCAACCGGGCCAAAGGCAGCATGGCGGGTGAGTCTTACAAGAATGCGCGGATGCGCTTCGAACAGGCCGAACTCGACGCGCGCCTGGCGGAAGCCAAAGTCCTGACTCAGAAGAGCGAAGAACAAGTGAACGTGCTCAACACCCGCATCGTCCGACTGCGCAAGCAACTGGGGGATGCCCAATGAGCCTGAAGTCCAAAGCCCTGGGCACTTTGATCCTCGCCGGTTGCGCCAGCCTTTACGGCTGCGCCGGTCAGCACAGCGAATCGGCATTGCAGCAGGCCAGCGCCGACTTCCAGAAGGTCAAGGAAGATTCCAACGTGCTGCGTATCGCGCCGAAAGACGTGATCCGCGCCGGTGAATCCCTGGCCCGTGCCGATCGTCTGTCGACGTACTGGGGCAGCGGCTCGGACGTGGTGCATTACGCCTACCTGAGTCAGCGCTACAGCGAAATCGCCCGTGAGCACACCAACCAGGTCCTCAACGAAGAGCGGGCAGCGAAACTGGAACTTGAACGCCAGCGCCTGCAACTGGCCCTGCGCGAGTCCAAGCTGCTGAGTGTGCAACAGCAGGGCAAATGGCTGGAAGAACAGATCGTTGCACTGGCCACTACCCAAACCGACCGTGGTCTGGTGATGACCCTGGGTGACGTGCTGTTCGACACCGGTGAGGCCGAACTGAAAAACTCGGCGAACCGCGTGGTACTGAAGATCGTACAGTTTCTGCAACTGAACCCGAAACGCGTCGTGCGCATCGAGGGCTACACCGACAGCACCGGCGGCAAGCAGGAAAACCTCAAGTTGTCCCGCGATCGCGCGCAGTCGGTGGCCGACGTGTTGACGGACCTGGGCATCGACGAAAAACGCATTCAGGTCGAAGGTTACGGCGACGAATACCCGGTGGACGCCAATGCTTCCGAACGTGGGCGTGCGCAGAACCGTCGAGTGGAAATCGTGTTCTCCGACGAAAAAGGCCAGCTCGGCGCCGCCCGCTGAGGGTGGCGTTACTGGAAAGCCCGGGCTGTCAGGCAGCACCGGGCTTTTTTACGTCTGTCGATTACCTCACAAAGCAGTACAGATTTAACCGACACAGCACTGTATGGTTGACTAATATGGCAACTGTCCCAGTACACTTCCAAACTGTTCCGGTATTGTTTCACACAAGAATAAAACGCCCGTGAAATCGAGTGCTGCGTCATGACCAATCTCTTGCTCTACCAACGTATTGCTCAACAGCTGGCCGAAGATATCCGCCGTGGCGTCTATCAACCGGGCGAGCGCGTGCCTTCGGTGCGCAAGATGAGTTCGCAGCTCAACGTCAGCCATGCCACGGTGTTGCAGGCTTACGCCAATCTCGAGGATCAGGGCCTGATCCGCGCGCGACCGCAGTCCGGCTACTACGTGCACCAGACTCCCGCACTGACCGCGCCCACACCGGACATTGCCCGGGTGGAACGGCCAGGCCTTGTCACCCGCAGCAGCATCATTCAGCAAGTATTGGTCGAATCCCGTCGTGAAGGCGTGTTCCCGCTGGGTGCGGCGGTGCCGAGTGTCGATTATTTGCCGGTGCGCGCCCTGCATCAGCAGTTGGCCAAGGTCACCCGGTTTCACAGTCCCAGGGCGTTCAGCTACATGTTCAGCCCCGGTTTCGAGCCGCTGCGCCGGCAGGTGGCGATCCGCATGCGCGATGCAGGCGTGGTGGTTGATCCCTCGGAAGTGGTGATCACCCACGGTTGCGTCGATGCATTGCAGATGTCGTTGCGGGTGCTGACTCGCCCCGGCGACCTGATCGCCGCCGAGTCACCGACCTATTACGGCCTGTTGCAATTGGCGGATCTGCTGGGCCTGAAAGTCATCGAGATCCCCAGCGACCCCGCCACCGGCATGAGCCTCGAAGCCCTGCAACTGGCGGCGAACCAATGGTCGATCAAGGCGCTGGTGCTGACCACGCGCCTGAGCAATCCACTCGGCGGCACCATGCCCGAAGAGCGGCAGAAACAACTGCTGCGCCTGGCTTCGGACTTCGATATCCAGATCGTCGAAGACGACATCTACGGCGAGTTGATGTTCGAGCAGGGCCGCACCAAGTCGCTCAAGGCCTACGACCGGCTCGACCGGGTGATCTATTGCTCGAGTTTCTCCAAGACGTTATCGCCCGGTGTGCGCATCGGCTGGATGATCGCCGGCAAGTACCAGCAGGAAATCCAGCGCTTGCAGACTTTCAGCACCCATTCCGCGTGCAGCGTCACCCAAATGGCTATCGCGGCCTACCTGGAAAACGGCGGCTATGACCGGCATTTACGGTACATCCGCCAGGAATACCGGAAAAATCTCAGCGCATTCCAGCTGGCGGTTCAGCAGCACTTTCCCGAAGGCACACAGATGACCCGGCCGACCGGCGGATTCATTCTGTGGGTCAGCCTGCCAGGACGGGTCAACACCCAGGAATTGCACGTGCGGGCGCTGCAACAGGGCATCAGCATTGCGCCGGGGTTGATCTTCAGCAACACCGAGCAATTCAACCACTGCATCCGGTTGAACTGCGGCATCCCGTGGAATCGCGAGGCGGAACGGGCGCTGATGACCCTCGGCATGTTGGCAACGCAGCTCTGCCAGGAGATGGCCGGCGGATTTTGAAACAATGGCGGAGCTTGTCATGTGACGTCCAACAGGCGAGCATATGGCCCTCTGCCGTTAGCTTCGTTGGGTTCATGAAAGCGAAATTTTCTGCCGCCTGGGTTGTGCTCTGCCTGTTGATGATGGGTCATGTGCCTGGTGCGATGGCGGCCGCGGCTCAGGAAAAGACACCGGCCACGGCCACCGCGAAAAAACCGGTCACGGCCAAGAAAACCGTTCCAGCGAAGAAAGCACCGCAGAAAAAGGCTGCTCCCGCCAAGAAGCGCGCCCCGGTAGCCTCCAAGTCGAAATCGGCGAAGGAGGTGGCCAAGACGCCGCTGCCGCCTGCGAAGCTCGATTTGAGCCTGCCGAAAGACATGGTTCAGGAATTGAAGCCTCCCGGTTCCGTGACGCTGCCCAAGCGTGAGCCGATCCTGCCGCAGATGTTCGGCGACAAGAACAGCGGGTTCCAGCTCAACGGCCGTTTGCTCAGCAACGAAATGCAGTTGCAGCTGCGTAACGAAGAGCGCCGCGAAGTCGAGGGCGCGGCGCTGGATTTCGAGTTCAAGCAATAAATCGTCCCCGTCGGTGACCCGCAGACCAGACGCTTTGTCGGAGACTGGTCAGTCACTTTCGTTTCTGCGTAAAAACCCCGGTTCAGGCAATTTAAAACAGCCGTTTAAGCGGTTACCCTGTTCGGCGTCCCTTTAACACATTGCCCGCTGCGAGGAACGCGTCGTCATGAAATGCCGTGAAGGCTGTGGCGCCTGCTGCATTGCCCCTTCCATCAGTTCACCGATTCCAGGCATGCCCGATGGCAAACCTGCCGGTGAACGCTGCGTGCAGTTGTCGGTCGATAACCTGTGCAACATTTTCGGCCGACCGGAACGCCCGGCGGTCTGTTCAGGATTCAAGGCCGATCCCGAAGTCTGCGGCAGCAGCCAGGAAGACGCGATCAGACTGCTCGGCTGGTGGGAGCAGATGACGGCGGCGTGATGTGTCAAACGAACGGAACTTCAACAATAAGGAATAAGACTATGGGTTCGCTGCATCGTATCGCTGTGTTGTGTGGTTTGACTGCCGTGCTGGCCACCTCGGCCGCCCAGGCTGAAGACTGGAAAGTCGCCAAGAACGAGGACGGCATCAAGGTCTCTCTGAGCGAAGTGCCGGGTTCGGACTACAAGTCTTATCAGGGCGTGACCATGATGAAGACCACCATCGCCAAACTGCGCGCCTTGCAGGAAGACGTTTCCGGTGCGTGCGCCTGGATTCACGAGTGCAAGACCCAGAAACTGCTCAAGCACGAAGGCGACCAGAGCTGGACCTACACCCAGTTCAACACGCCATGGCCGGTTACCCCGCGTGATTCCATCCTGCATGTCACCACCGTTGAAGGTGCCGATGGCAGCCTGACCCGTAATCTGGAAGGCGTGCCGAAATACCTGCCTGAAGAAAAGGGCTTTGTGCGGGTCGCTCAGGTCAAAGGCTTCTGGAAGTTCGTGCCAAAGGGCGATCAGGTTGAAGTGACCTATCAGGTTCACACCGAGCCGGGTGGCAGCGTGCCTTCCATGATCGCCAACAAGTTTGTGGTCGACGCACCGTTCAATACCCTGAAAGCCTTGAAAGAACGCGCCGAGAAGTAAACATCGCGTTCATCTGTAAACGCCCCGAAGAACTCGGGGCGTTTTGTTTTGCAGGTTTATTGTGTTTCCGAATATGCGTTGAACGAAATTTTCACAAAGTCTCCAAGACAATTCGCCCGCGCTGTTTGTACCTGTCCCGCCGCGCTGTGCCTTGAATGAAAGTGTCCGGCAGCGGGTACTAATCAATGGCAATGCCGCCGGTGATCGTGCAACATTTGCGCTCCGCGCAAGCCCCGGGGCCTGGAATGGCCAACAGAGGGCAGGGCGCAGCTGAATTTTTGCAACTTCAACTTCCAATGGGTCCTAAAACGACATGGCAAACCCGGACGCCCTGAGTCAGCAGCGATCTTCCAGTCGCCTGCTGCAACCGACCGTCAAATCGCATCTGGCCTACACGCTTCTGTGCGCGCTGGTCATGATGGTGATGTTTTCCGTGCTGCGCCTCGCGCTGCTGGTCTACAACCGCGAGATGATCCTCGACACCCCGGCCTCGACTTTCCTCGAAGCCTTCGCCAACGGCCTGCGCTTCGATATTCGCCTGGTGGTGTACGTCTGCATTCCGCTGGTGCTGGCGCTGTTCAGTGCCCGGGCCATGGCGGCGCGCGGGTTCTTCCGTCTGTGGCTGACCGTTGCTTCGAGCATCGCGCTGTTCCTCGGCCTGATGGAGATGGACTTCTATCGCGAGTTCCACCAGCGCCTCAACGGCCTGGTGTTCCAGTACGTGAAAGAAGACCCGAAAACCGTGATGAGCATGCTCTGGTACGGTTTCCCGGTGGTGCGCTACCTGCTGGCGTGGGCCGTGGGCACGCTGATCCTGACCCTGGCGTTCAAGGGCGCCGATCGTCTGACCCGTCCGCGTGGCCCGTTCAGCGGCGGTAACGTCGGCACCCGTCAAGTGGCGCCATGGTATGCGCGTCTGGCGGTATTTGTGGTGTGCCTGCTGATCTGCGTGGTCGCCGCTCGCGGCACCCTGCGTCAAGGCCCGCCGCTGCGCTGGGGTGACGTGTACACCACCGATTCGAACTTCGCCAACCAGCTCGGCCTCAACGGCACGCTGTCGCTGATCGCGGCGGCCAAGGACCGGATGGGCGAGGATCGTGACAACATCTGGAAAGCCACGCTGCCGCAGGATCAGGCGCAGAAAGTGGTGCGCGAGATGCTGGTGATGCCGGACGACAAACTGGTGGATGCCGATATCGCCGCCGTGCGTCGTGAATACACGCCGCCTGCCGACAAGACCCTGCCGATCAAGAACGTCGTCGTGATCCTGATGGAAAGCATGGCCGGTCACTCGGTGGGCGCACTGGGCGCGCCGGGCAACATCACGCCGTACCTCGACAAGCTGTCGAAGGAAGGCCTGCTGTTCGACCGCTTCTTCTCCAACGGCACGCATACCCACCAGGGCATGTTCGCCACCATGGCGTGCTTCCCGAACCTGCCGGGTTTCGAATACCTGATGCAGACCCCGGAAGGCAGCCACAAGCTGTCCGGCCTGCCGCAGTTGCTCAGCGCTCGCGACTATGACGACGTGTACGTCTACAACGGTGACTTTGCCTGGGACAACCAGTCCGGTTTCTTCAGCAACCAGGGCATGACCAACTTCGTCGGCCGCAACGACTTCGTCAACCCGGTGTTCTCCGATCCGACCTGGGGCGTGTCCGACCAGGACATGTTCGACCGTGGTCTGGTGGAGCTCAAGGCGCGGGAAAACGGCAAGCCGTTCTACGCGCTGCTGCAGACCCTGTCCAACCACACGCCGTACGCCTTGCCGACGCCGTTGCCGGTCGAGCGCGTCACTGACCGTGGCCCGCTCAACGAGCACCTGACCGCCATGCGTTACGCGGACTGGGCGCTGGGCCAGTTCTTCGAGAAGGCCCGCAAGGAGCCGTACTTCAAGGAAACCCTGTTCGTCATCGTCGGCGACCACGGCTTCGGCAACGAGCGTCAGATCACCGAAATGGATCTGGGCCGCTTCAACGTGCCGATGCTGATGATCGCACCGGGCATCCAGGAAAAATTCGGTACCCGTGACCACACCGTGGGCACTCAGATCGACATCGTACCGACCATCATGGGTCGCCTCGGTGGGGAAGTGCGCCATCAGTGCTGGGGCCGCGATCTGCTGAACCTGCCGCAGGGTGACACCGGTTTCGGTGTGATCAAACCGTCGGGCAGCGAGCAGACTACTGCCATCGTCACCGCTGACCAGATCCTGGTGCTGCCGAAAGAGAAGGAAATGGCGCCGAAGATCTATCAATACGAACTGGGTGCAAACCCGCACGCCGAAGTGGTACCGGATGCACCGCGCACTGCCGAGCTGAAACTCAAGCTCGAAGCGTTCCTGCAAACGGCCACCAAGAGCCTGATCGACAACACCGCCGGTGTGGTTAACGGCAAGCCGGACTGATCAGTCGGCACAATAAAAAAGAGGCCCTTCACAGGGCCTCTTTTTTTTGTCGGTCAAACAGTCATATCCGACCGAGTAACAACAGCACCAACAGGACTACCAGCACTACGCCGATAATGCCCGAAGGGCCATAACCCCAACTTCTGGAGTGCGGGAAGACCGGCAGACCACCGATCAGCAACAGGATCAGGATGATGATTAGAATTGTGCCCATGTCTATTTCCTTGTTGATAGTGTCTGTGAAGTCTTGGTGTTCAAGGGCAGCTGGAAGTTGAACTAAATCCAGCCGGCTTACAAATTCCGACTGGTGCGCATGAAAGAAAATTCAATGTTTTTTTAAGGTATTTGGCTCGCTCGCTTATTTCGTTTGTTGTCGCGGTTTGCCCTCGCCATTCAGCAATCTGATGGAGCGTGGGTCGCTGCGTATCCTTCGCTACACTCCGCGCATCTTCCCCGGAACAACAAGGCTGTCTGCTATGCAAAATCGCATGATGATCACTGGCGCGGGCTCTGGCCTGGGTCGCGAAATCGCGCTGCGCTGGGCGCGTGAAGGCTGGCAACTGGCCTTGTCCGACGTCAGCGAGCCCGGTTTGCAAGAGACCCTGAAATTGGTTCGCGAGGCCGGTGGCGACGGCTTCATCCAGCGCTGCGACGTGCGCGATTACAGCCAGCTGACGGCGTTCGCCCAGGCCTGCGAAGTGAAACTTGGCGGCATCGACATCATCGTCAACAACGCCGGTGTGGCCTCGGGCGGTTTCTTCAGCGAGCTGTCGCTGGAAGACTGGGACTGGCAGATCGCGATCAACCTGATGGGCGTGGTCAAGGGCTGCAAGGCGTTCCTGCCGCTGTTGGAGCAGAGCAAGGGCAAGATCATCAACATCGCCTCGATGGCCGCGCTGATGCAGGGCCCGGCGATGAGCAACTACAACGTGGCCAAGGCCGGAGTGGTGGCGCTGTCGGAAAGCCTGTTGATCGAACTGGCCCAGCAGGAAATCGGTGTGCATGTGGTCTGCCCGTCGTTCTTCCAGACCAATCTGCTGGATTCTTTCCGTGGCCCGACACCGGCGATGAAAGCCCAGGTCGGCAAGTTGCTGGAAAGTTCGCCAATTACCGCCAGTGACATTGCCGATTACATCTACAAGCAGGTCGCAGCCGGCGAGTTCATGATCCTGCCCCACGAACAAGGGCGCATGGCCTGGGCGCTCAAACAGAAGAATCCGCAGTTGCTGTACAACGAAATGACCGCGATGGCGGAAAAGATGCGCGCCAAGGCCAAACAGAACAACGGCTGAACTTGCCCGGGGTTCGCCGCATCGTTAGGGTGGCCGCAACAGTCACCCTGACGAGATGTCTTGCATGCTCAATTACCTGTGGTTCTTCCTCGCCGCGCTTTTCGAAATCGCCGGCTGTTTCGCGTTCTGGATGTGGCTGCGCCAGGGCAAGAGCGCCTTGTGGGTGATCCCGGCACTGATCAGTCTGACTCTCTTTGCGCTGCTGTTGACGCGCGTCGAAGCGACCTACGCCGGTCGCGCCTACGCCGCTTACGGCGGCATCTACATCATTGCTTCGATTGGCTGGCTGGCGGTGGTCGAGCGCATCCGCCCGTTGGGTTCGGACTGGATCGGTGTAGCGCTGTGTGTGATCGGGGCGAGTGTGATCCTGTTCGGGCCGCGGTTTTCCGCGAGCTGAATATTGCAGGCCTGAAGGAAACGTCTGAAGGCTGGCGCGCCTTGGCGCGTAGGGAATGACTGAATTGCCCGGCATGCATTGTAGGGCGCTCGAAAGCCGCGCATCTTCAAGGCTCGCAAACCTTGAAGGACACCTCCCATGCTTGTACTCAGCCGTGTTGTCGGGGAACTGATTTCCATCGGCGACAACATCACTCTGCGCGTTCTGGCGGTCAACGGATCCAGCGTGCGGTTCGGCGTCGAAGCGCCGGAGCAGATCGGCGTGCATCGCGCCGAGGTCTACGAACGGATCCAGCGCAAACAGGCCAGCGGCAAGGGCCGCTGACCGTTTTCAGTCGAACAGGTGCTTGGGCACGTCGTGCTTGAGCATCAACTGGCATTGCTCGCTTTCCGGATCGAAGACAATCAATGCCTGGCCTTTGGTCAGCGCCTGGCGAACCCGCAGTACGCGGGTTTCCAGCGGCGTATCGTCACCGTTGTCGGTACCGTCGCGGGTGACGAAATCCTCGATCAGGCGGGTGAGGGTGTCGACTTCGAGCGCGTCGTAGGGAATCAGCATGGGCACCTCGGCTAAATCAATGTCGGGATGCTACGGCGAATGACCGCCGAGGGCCAGACTCAACTGTCCGAGCGTTGCCCCACCAGGCTGTCCACCGACGGCACACGGGTGTCGCTCTCCATCTGCGTTTCGTGTTCGATCTGGTGACTGAAGCGGTCCAGTGATCCGGTGGCCGGTTGTGCATCGCTGGCGAACACCGGCGGACTCAGAATGTACGCCCCCAGCAAACGACTGAGCGCCGCCAGGCTGTCGATGTGCGTGCGTTCGTAGCCGTGGGTTGCGTCGCAGCCGAAGGCGAGCAGGGCGGTGCGGATGTCGTGGCCGGCAGTCACTGCCGAATGGGCATCGCTGAAGTAATAGCGAAACAGGTCGCGGCGCACTGGCAGTTCGTGCTCACCGGCCAGACGCAACAGGTGCCGCGACAGGTGATAGTCGTATGGCCCGCCGGAATCCTGCATTGCCACACTCACCGCATGTTCGCTGGAGTGCTGACCGGGCGCGACCGGGGCGATGTCGATGCCGACGAATTCGCTGACGTCCCACGGCAACGCTGCCGCCGCGCCGCTGCCGGTTTCCTCGGTGATGGTGAACAGCGGATGGCAGTCGATCATCAACTCCTGACCGCTGTCGACGATGGCTTTCAACGCCGTCAGCAGCGCGGCGACACCGGCCTTGTCGTCCAGATGTCGGGCGCTGATGTGGCCGCTTTCGGTGAACTCGGGCAAAGGATCGAAGGCCACCACATCGCCGACGCTGATGCCCAGCGAATCGCAATCGGCGCGGGTCGCGCAGTAGGCGTCCAGACGCAGCTCGACGTGATCCCAACTGATCGGCATCTCATCCACGGCCGTGTTGAACGCATGCCCGGACGCCATCAGCGGCAACACGCTGCCGCGAATCACACCGTTGTCGGTGAACAGGCTGACGCGGCTGCCTTCGGCGAAGCGGCTTGACCAGCAGCCTACCGGCGCCAGGGTGAGACGCCCGTTGTCTTTCACCGCGCGCACGGCGGCGCCGATGGTGTCCAGGTGCGCCGACACTGCACGGTCGGGGCTGTTTTTCTTGCCCTTGAGGGTGGCGCGGATCGTGCCGCGACGGGTCATCTCGAAGGGAATGCCGAGTTCTTCCAGACGTTCGGCGACATAACGCACGATGGTGTCGGTGAACCCGGTAGGGCTGGGAATGGCGAGCATTTCCAGCAGGACTTTCTGCAGGTAATTCAGATCCGGTTCGGGAATTTGGATGGTCATGGAAACTCCTGTTGCGGGGCGTCATTCGCGCGTTGAACGCGGGAATGACGCTGAAGAGAGATCAAACGGCCGGCTGACTGTGCGGAAACAACAGATCGACAAACCGCTCGGCTGTCGGTTGTGGCTCATGGTTGGCAAGACCCGCCCGCTCGTTGGCTTCGATGAACACGTACTCTGGTTGATCCGCCGCCGGCACCATCAGGTCGAGGCCGACCATGGGTATTTCCAGGGCGCGGGCCGCACGCACGGCGGCCTCGGCCAAGGTCGGATGCAGAATCGCCGTGACGTCTTCCAGCGTGCCGCCAGTGTGCAGATTCGCCGTGCGCCGCACGAACAGATGCTCACCGGCCGGCAGGATGCTGCTGTAGTCGTAACCGGCTGCGTGCAGGGTGCGCTGGGTTTCGTGATCCAGCGGAATCTTGCTTTCCCCGCTGGTCGCCGCCTGCCGGCGCCGACTCTGGGCTTCGATCAGGGCGCCGATGGAATGATGGCCGTCGCCGACCACTTCCGCCGGCCGGCGGATCGCCGCTGCAACCACCTCGAAACCGATCACCAGAATCCGCAGGTCGAAGCCTTCATGGAAGCTTTCGAGCAATACGCGAGTGTCGAACTGCCTGGCCGCTTCGATGGCTTGCTGCACCTCCTCGATGGTCTGCAGATCCACCGCCACGCCTTGGCCCTGTTCGCCATCCAGCGGTTTGACCACCACTCGCTGGTGTTCATCGAGGAACGCCAGATTGTCGTCCGCGTTCCCTGCCAACTGCTGCGACGGCACATTCAACCCGGCGGCTTTCAACACTTTGTGGGTCAGGCTTTTGTCCTGGCACAGGTTCATGCTGATGGCGCTGGTCAGGTCGCTCAGTGATTCGCGGCAACGCACCCGGCGCCCGCCGTGACTGAGGGTGAACAGCCCGGCATCGGCGTCATCCACTTGCACGTCGATGCCACGTCGATGGGCTTCCTCGACGATGATCCGCGCGTAAGGGTTGAACTGCGCCTCCGGGCCGGGGCCGAGAAACAGCGGCTGATTGATGCCGTTCTTGCGCTTGATGGCGAACGTCGGCAGGTTGCGAAAACCGAGTTTGGCGTAGAGGTTTTTCGCCTGCCGGTTGTCATGCAGCACCGACAGATCGAGGTAGCTCAGACCCCGGCTCATGAAATGCTCGATGAGATGGCGCACCAGCACTTCGCCGACCCCGGGGCGCGAACACTGCGGATCGACCGCCAAACACCACAGGCTGCTGCCGTTTTCCGGATCGTTATAGGCCTTGTGGTGATTGAGGCCCATGACGCTGCCGATCACCGCGCCGCTGTCGTCGTCTTCTGCCAGCCAGTACACCGGGCCGCCCTGATGGTGCGGGGTGAGCAGGGTGGCGTCGATCGGCAGCATGCCGCGCGCCTGATACAGCTGATTGATCCCCTGCCAGTCCGCGTCACTTTGCGCACGACGGATGCGGAAGCCGCGAAACACGCGGGTGGCCTGACGATAATCGCTGAACCACAAGCGCAGGGTATCGGACGGGTCGAGAAACAATTGAGTCGGTTCCAGCCCGAGAATCTGCTGCGGCGCGGCAACGTACAAAGCAATGTCGCGCTCGCCCGTCTGCTCGTTGAGCAGTTCCCGGGCAAGGCTGGCCGGATCGGGGAAGGTGTGACCGATGAGCAATCGGCCCCAGCCGCAATGCACCGCGATCGGTTCGGCGGCAGGCTCGCTGCCATCTTCGGCCAGGCGCGCCTGCAAGCGTTCGTAGGACGGCGTCTGACCGCGCAGCAGGCGTTGGCTGTAAGCCGTGGCGTGAGGTTTCATCGATCAGATTCCTTGTTCGCTGAGCCACAGGTTCAGGGCTGCCAGTTGCCACAGTTTGGAACCGCGCAGAGGCGTGAGTTGACCTTGTGGATCAGTGAGTAATTTGTCGAGCATCGCCGGGTTGAACAGGCCGCGATCCTGACTCGGGTCGAGCAGCAGTTCGCGCACCCAGTTCAGAGTGTCGCCCTGCAAATGCTTGAGTCCCGGCACCGGGAAGTAACCTTTCTTGCGGTCGATCACCTCGCTCGGAATCACCTGTCGCGCGGCTTCCTTCAGCACCTGCTTACCGCCGTCCGGCAGTTTGAACTGGCCCGGAATGCGAGCCGACAATTCCACCAGTCGATAGTCGAGAAACGGCGTGCGCGCCTCCAGGCCCCAGGCCATGGTCATGTTGTCGACGCGTTTGACCGGGTCGTCCACCAGCATCACCGTGCTGTCCAGGCGCAGAGCCTTGTCGACCGCCGCATCGGCGCCAGGCTGTGCGAAATGTTCCTTCACGAAGTCGCCGGCGGCGTCATTGGCAGTCAGCCATTTCGGCTGCACGGTCGCGGCGTAATCGTCGTAGCTGCGGTCGAAGAACGCCTCGCGATAGGCCGCATATGGATCGGCCGCGCCGTCCACCTGCGGATACCAGTGATAACCGGCGAACAACTCGTCGGCTCCCTGGCCGCTTTGCACAACCTTGCAGTGCTTGGCCACTTCGCGGGACAGCAGATAGAAGGCGATGCAATCGTGGCTGACCATCGGCTCGCTCATGGCGCGGAACGCGGCGGGCAATTGCTCGATGATTTCTTTTTCGTCGATGCGCAGTTGATGGTGCTGGGTGCCGTAGTGCTTGGCGATCAGATCGGAATACTGGAATTCGTCACCGCGCTCGCCCCCGGCATCCTGGAAACCGATGGAAAAGGTCGACAGGTTCTCCACGCCGACTTCGCGCAGCAGGCCGACGAGCATGCTCGAATCGACACCGCCGGAAAGCAGCACGCCGACATCCACCGCTGCCCGTTGGCGGATCGCCACGGCTTCGCGGGTGCTGTCGAGCACGCGGTCACGCCAGTCTTCCAGGGTCAGATTTTTTTCGTCGTCGTGTGGGCCGTAGGGTAGGGTCCACCAGGTTTTCTGCTCGGTGGTGCCGTCCGCTTCAATGCGCATCCAGCACGCTGGCGGCAGCTTTTCGATGCCCGCCAGCAAGGTGCGCGGCGCTGGCACCACGGCGTGGAAATTCAGGTAATGGTTGAGCGCCACCGGATCGAGGATCGGGTTGATGTCGCCGCCCTTGAGCAACGCCGGCAGGGCCGAGGCAAAGCGCAGGCGCTGACCGGTGCGCGACAGGTACAGCGGTTTCACACCGAGGCGGTCGCGAGCGATGAACAGGCGCTGGGCATCGCGCTCCCAGATGGCGAAGGCGAACATGCCGTTGAGTTTCGGCAGCAGCGCCTCGCCCCAGGCGTGATAACCCTTGAGCAGCACTTCGGTGTCGCCGCCGGAATAGAACGCATAACCCAGCGCTTCGAGTTCGGCACGCAGTTCCGGGAAGTTGTAGATCGCGCCGTTGAAGGCCAGGGACAGGCCCAATTGGCTGTCGATCATCGGCTGCGCCGAGCCGTCCGACAAGTCCATGATTTTCAGGCGTCGATGGCCCAGGGCAATCGGCCCCTGGGCATGAAAGCCCCACGCGTCGGGGCCGCGAGGCGCCAGGTGATGGGTGATTCGCTCGATGGCTGCAAGGTCTGCAGGTTGTTGATCAAAACGTAACTCGCCAGCTAATCCGCACATAAGGTCCTTACCGGTTTTTCCGTTGGGGAAGGTGTCGCAGTACCGCGCCGAAATGGCCGGTACCCAGAAACTGACCCGGTGCGGATGTGGGAGTTTTAGAACGATCAGTTATAAGTGCATCGGCCTGACCGATGGGCCATTAGCTTCCCGCTTCAGTTCATGGGTAGTAGATAAATATTGAAAACATGCAGATGTCTGCTTGTTTGCCGGCTTGATCACGTAGTTTTTCGTGTTTTTTTTCCAAGGGCCGGACCGGTAGGGTAATTGTTCCGAAGCGCAATAAAGGAATATTGCCCATGTCGAGTACGAAGTCGGACACCCCGACACCGTTGACCCAGAAACAGATACTGAGTTTTTTGCTGGAAGCTACCGGCGATCTGGATACTGCCCAGGCCTTGCAGAAAATCCTGCCCCCCAGCCTTCTCAAAGGTTCCAGCTCTACACTCGCCACGCTGGACCAGACCGCGCGTGAGTTACACGCCGCTCAGGCGAAGGTCGAAGCCGATCTTGGCCGCTTGCAACCTTTGAACAGCTTTTGCGCCGCGCTGTTGACCAGCGCCCTGAAAGCGCGCTGGCCAGTGGCGTTCGATGTTGAAAAAGACTACCTGGAGTTGCCGGGGGACTACTGCGGCTGTGAGCCCGTCACCCCGCCCGGCGGAGGACCACCGGTCACGCCGCCGGCAACCCCGACGCTGCTGGAAGCGGCGATGCAGAACTTCACCAAGCGTGAGGCGCAGGACGATTTCTTCCCCGCAGCCAGTGCGGTGCGCATCTCTGGACAGCCTGCAGGAATTGCGGGACTGACACCGACAGCGTTCGCCGCACTCTGTCGCGAGCTCGATCTGGGGAAAAAATACCAACAGCATTTTCAGCAGGTTTTCGGCATCAGTGAGGTTGATGGCAAAGCGGTTGCCACCGGTCCCATGGTCCGCGACATCACTGCCCTGAAAAAACAGTTGCTGCAACTGGATCTGCATCTGGCGCTATTGAAAGAGCACATCAGCCAGGACGCGTACGAAAGTCTGGAGCGCCTGCTCGCGGCCGGGGGTATCGCTGATGCAAAAAGCCTGAACTACAAGGGCCGGCCGTTGATCATGCAAGGCATCGAACTGCTCGACTGTTGCATCTGGGGTGTCGTGGTATTTTCCGAGCGCTCGGTCGAGTCGGACCCGGATCAATGGTGCTTGGTGTACATGCCCGGCGAGCCCTCTCAACCGTTGTACGAGTATGCGAGTTTCTCGGCGTTCCTCGTGTACCTGGAATATCAATTGGGGGTGGCCAGCTACAAGAGCTACTTCACCCATTGCATCGGCGAGGTCGACAAGGCGGATTTCTTCAAAAACTTCGCGGACGCTCGCAGCCTGGATCGCGCCAAATATTTGCCGATCAACGTTTCGCTGCTCGACTTCATGTACCAGAGCCATATCGGCAAACTGCAGATCGATGCTCGCGCGCTCGCTGTACCGACTGCCGATGTGGATGAGGAGGCACGCAAGAAGCGCCTGCTCGAGTATCTGGAAATCGGCCTGACGGTCGCCAATGTGGCCGGGATTTTCATACCGGTCGTAGGGCAACTGATGATGGGTGTTGCCGTGGGGCAAATGCTTGCGGAAGTTTATGAGGGCGTTGAGGACTGGTCGCGGGGAGATCGTGAGGAGGCGTTTTCGCACCTGCTCAGCGTGGCTGAAAACATCGTGCTGATGGTCAGCGTGGGGGCCGGTATCAGGGGATTGAAAACACTGGCGATCAAGACGGTGCGCAAGCATCCGGATTTCTTCCAGCCGTTCATGGCCATATTGGACCGTGACGGTCAGCCTCGATTGTGGAAACCGCAGTTACTCGGTTATGAACAGCCGCTTCCGACAGGTGCCGAACCAGAACCCGATACTGCAGGCTTGTTCCGGGCGAACGACAAACAGTTTGCCCATTTCGACAATCGGGCTTACGAGGTAGCGCTGGAGCCTGCATCCAATACCTGGGAAGTCCGACACCCTGTGCGTGCACAGGCTTATCAGCCGGTATTGAAGCGCAATGATCGCGGAGGCTGGCGTCATGACTTCGAACAGACCGAACGATGGAGCGGGGCGTACACGCTCAAACGCATTGATCCTGGTCTTGAGGGTTGGGAAGACAGTCGTCTGGAGATGGCCCGTCGGTTGACCGACACCCGGATCGATGAGCTGCATCGCCTGAGCGATGACAACCGACCGCTGCCGCCTCGCTTGCTGGACATGATCGAGCGTTTTGGAATCGAACGCAGAGTGCGCGACTACATTGCCGCCATGGAGCGTGGCGAGGCGAGCGATCGGCGTTACGTCAACGAACAGCTGCATGCATTACCCCGGCTTGCCAACTGGCCGGCCGATCGCTACGTCAAAGTCGTGGATGAACAAGGGCGGATCACCGCGACCTATCCGCCCGGATCGATTGACGACGATACCGTGAGCGTCATTGTGAAGCATGCGCGACTGGAGAAGGGCGAGCTGCTGCAAGCGGTCATCGATGTTCTGCATCCCAAAGAAGTGGATGCCTTGGTGGGGGCTGACGTAGCCCCGGCCGATGCCAGTCAGCAGTTGGCGAAAGTGATCGGGGCGGCGATCAAGGCCGATCGAAGGTCGACTTTCGACCATCTCTACAGCCGATACGATCAAGACGTTACCGGAGAGTTTCTCAAGTTGCGCAAGGCCTTTCCCGATTTGCCGGTGCGCGCTGCCCGAGAGCTGCTCAAACGGACGCCAAGCGTTGAACGGATGCACCTGCGCAGCTCCGGGCGGGTGCCCATGGGGTTGGCGCAGCGGGCGCGTCAGGCTTTGAGCGATGGGCGAGTGGATCGGGCATTGGCAGGTTTTTACCTGGCCGACATTGCCAATGCCGATACCGGGAAACTGGCGATCGGTTTGCTACCCCGTCTTGCTGGTTGGGATCCTGAGTTCTATCTGGAACTGCGGGCGAAATCCTTGAGCGGTCAGGTCCTGGAAACGCTGGGCGAAAAACCACTGGTTACGTCGAGTTCATGCACGCTGGTCAGAATCGACAATGGTTACGAGGTGTTTGGCAGCGACAGGAAGTCACTCGGCAAGATCGCGTCCGGACCGGAAGATTTCTATCAGGCGATTCTCAAAGGTCTTTCAGCGCAGCAGCGCAAGGCCATCGGATTTGTGCAACCGACGCCGGAAAATGGCGGGCGCCTGCGCGGCAAACTGTTGGAGAGTGCTCTGGATGAACGTGAGGCATGCGCCCGGGTGTTGGCAGGCGGTCAGGGGCAAACGGCGACCGCCGAGCCTGTGTGCACGCCTGCCGACTCTCCCGCCGGGTCGAACACTCATTCGCGTCGTTTATTGCGGCAGGTGAAAAAGCTCTATCCCTTGTTTACCGACGTACAAGCCAATGAGTTTCTTGACCAGTTGGGTAGCGACCATCTGACCAGGGCGATCCGGGTTCGGCAGTTGCGGGAGGATCTGAGCCGACTACAGGGCGTGATGGATACCTGGATCCAGGATGAGGCAGCCATGAAGGCCCTGGGCGGTGATCTGAACGAAATTCGTGAATGCCGGCAAATCGTTGCGTTTGAAATCGAAGACTGTTTTCGCCGTTTGATCTCCCTGCCCGATGAAGCGGGGCATCTCGTCTATGGTTTGAAGCTCGATGGCATGCGCTTCGGCAAGTTTCCGACCTTGCCGGTCGGTTTGACCTTTGATCATGTCAGGCAATTGTCTCTGCAAGACATGTTGCTGGATGACGATGCCGCTTATTTCCTCAAAGCGTTCACGAACGTCGAGTCCCTCGAACTGGATCGTAATCAGATCACCCGATTGCCCGAGATCATTTCGCATATGCCGAACCTCAGGCGGCTGAGCCTGGCCGGCAATCGGCTTCAACTCACCGAGCACGCCCTGGTGAAGCTGGCCGGGTTGCGCACCTTGCAAAGACTGAATCTGAGCGGGAACCCCCTCGGCGCTACGGTGGATGTGGGCAACCTGTTCGATCTGACTTACCTCTCCTTGCGTAATACCCGCGCCACGGAGCTGCCAAAAGGCCTGCAGTTTCTACCCAATCTGGATCGGGTGGATCTGCGGGATAACGAAATCCGTGAACTGCCTGCCTGGCTTTTTGAAACGCCCAGACGCTTCAGTGAAACGATCAATTTGCGGCGTAACCCGATTTCCGAAGTCAGCCGAACGTACCTTGAAAACTACCGCACGACGGTCGGCGTCGGCATGGGTTACCTGGATAACGATATCGCGCGACTGGACGAAAACCAGGCACGTACGATCTGGCTGACCCAAACGGGAGGAGAAAAGGGCTCCCGGCATCTGCAGATGTGGAACGCACTCAAGGATGACCCAAGGGCCGAAGGCCTGTTCGCGCTGCTGGCGGAGTTGGGCAATTCTGCCGAGTCAGCCAATGTGCGCGAGGATATGCACCGGCGGGTCTGGACGGTTCTGGATGCAACGCAGACCGATGCCGAATTGCGGGAGCAGATTTTCGATCTGGCGGCCAACCCGATCAATTGCACGGACAATGCGGCGTTGAACTTCAGCCACCTGGAAGTTGCAGTGCACGTCCACCATGTGACCCGTGGTCCCAGGGGGCAACGCCCTTCGACGAAGGCGCTGATGAGGCTGGCGAGGGGACTGTTCCGGCTTGAGCAGATTGACCGGATCGCCGCGGAACATGCGCAGGTCCGTGCGGCACCTGACCCGCTGGAAGTGACCCTTGCCTACCGCTCCGGTCTGGCGCAGGCACTCGAATTGCCCGGGCAACCTTCGCACATGCATTACGCCTCACTCGCGGACGTGACAGGGGCGGATCTGGTGGAGGCCATCAATCGAATCCAGACTGCTGAACTGTCTCCCGAGTGGCTGGCGTTTCTCGTTCGCCAGCCCTGGTGGAACGAATACATGAAAAGCAGTTTTGCCCAACAGTTCGACGATGCGCGCGCGCCTCACCAGGAAGAAGCCCTTGCGTTGTTCGAGAAAGCTGAAGAACTCAGCTCGGCCGACTATCTCAGCGAAATGAACCTGTGTGCCGCCCGGCAGGAACAGACGGAAAGCGCCTTGCTCGAGCGGTTGACCGAGCAAGTGCTACGACTGGTCGAGGGCAATGTCTGCCTGTTGCCCGGTGGTTGATTGCGATCCCGGATTCGGTCATTTGCCCCGGATCAGCCACCGCAAGGCAAACCGGTTCGGATGACACGCCTCTGCGACACCTCTGGGCAGGGGCAGCGGTTCGTTGTCCAGCCAGGCCGCCAGCAGTTCACCGGACAGTGGCGCGGTGATCAGCCCCCGGGAACCGTGGCCACTGTTGACGTACAGACCGTCCAGCCATGGGCAGGCAATGTCCGGCACTTGCCGGGCATCCTTGCTCAAGGCGCGATAGGCCTCGGAGAAGGCTTCGCGATCGGCGAGCGGGCCGACGATCGGCAGGTAATCGGGGCTGGTGCAACGGAAGGCTGCCCGGCCCTGAAGACTTTCGGCGTCGAGCTCGCTGACGTGCAGGCGCGCGACCAGATCGGTGGAGATCTCTTCGAGCATCGCCAGATTGCCCAGGTGTTCGGCGGTGGTCGGAGTCAGGTCGTCGCTGTTGAAATCGAAACTGGCGCCGAGGGTGTGTTCGCCCAGGCGTGCCGGTGCGACATAGCCTTCGGCGCAGACCACCGTGGTCAGTGCCTGGCTGTGCGTGGTCTGCGCCAGTCGAGTGATCTGCCCGCGAATGCGCTTGAGGGGCAGGTCGGCGCTCTGGGGGAAACGCTTGATGTCGGCGGCGCCGGCCAGCACCACGACGGGCGCTGTTGCGATCAATCGTTCATTGTCGAAGGCTTGCCACTGACCGTCGATCTTGCGCAACTCCACGGCTTCCTGATGGGGCAGCAGCGTGACGCCCGGTTGTGTCGATTGCGCCTGACACAACGCCGGCGGATGCACCCAGCCGCCCTCGGGGTAATACAAACCGCCATGAGCCAGACCGATCCCGGCGCGGGCCTGTGCTTCGGGTTGATCGAGCCACTGCAGAAGATCCTCGGGAAACGCGGCCGCCAGCTGCGCCTGACGCTCGCGTTCCTTTTCATTGAACGCCAGTTGCAGCACGCCGCAGTCATCCCAGTCGGTGCCGCGCTGCAGGGTTTCCAGCAGACGTCGGGTGTAGCCAAAACCGCTGACGATCAACTGCGACAGTGCGGTGCCGTGGGCGGACAGTTTCAGGTACAGCACGCCTTGCGGATTGCCAGAGGCTTCCTGCGCCACCGCGCCATGCCGTTCCAGCAGACTGACCTGCCAGCCCCGCGCCGCGAGGCTGGCCGCCGTGGCGCAACCGGCCAGACCGGCACCGATCACCAAAGCTCGACGGTCACCTGTCAACGGCGTCGGGCGGGCGAACCACGGTTTTGCCGCCGCAGGTGGTGCAACACCCTCGGGCCAGCCGAGAAATTCGCCGCGCAGGATCTCCCACTTGTGGCCGATGCCCGGCGTGCGTTTCATCTTGAAGCCGGCGGCATTCAGCAGACGCCGCACCCAACCGGTGCTGGTGAACGTGCTGATGGTCGAGCCGGGCGCCGCCAATCTCGCCAGCTCGGCGAACAGTTCGGCGGTCCACATTTCCGGGTTTTTTGCCGGGGCGAAACCATCGAGAAACCATGCGTCGATCTGCCCGTCCAGTTGCGGCAACTGCTCCAGCGCGTCACCGATCAGCAGCGTCAGGGTCACGCGACCGTTATCCAGAACAATGCGCTGAAAGCCTTGATGGATGGCGACGTAATGCTTGAGCAACTGATCCGAGAACGGCTTTAGTTCCGGCCACAGCGCCAGCGCCCGCTGCAGGTCGGCGGGGCTCAACGGAAACTTTTCGACGCTGACAAAATGCAGCCGCGCACCGGCCACCGCATGCTGTTCGAACAACTGCCAGGCGCAGAGAAAATTCAGCCCGGTGCCGAAGCCGGTTTCACCGATCACCAGTCGCCCACCCGCCGACAGCGCGGCAAAACGCTCGGCCAGACGGTTCTGTTCGAGGAACACGTAGCGGGTTTCATCCAGCCCCGACTGATCGGAAAAATACACATCGTCGAACACTCGCGAACGCGGGCGTCCCTGGTCATCCCAGTCGAGTTGGGCGTGGGGCATTACAGGTTTCATGGCAGGCTCGGCAACGGCAAGGCGGCCATTCTAGCCGATCACGCAGGCGGCGCTTGATCCATGGCAAGCCTTGCCGACGATCCCTCAAGGACAATCCGCCGCCGGCGGGAATTTCTGTGCCGCGTCAGAGCCCAATCCGCTAGTCTTGCTGAATCCTGGAAGGAGCCGTCCCATGTTCGAATCCGCTGAAATCGGTCACGCCATCGACAAAGACACCTACGAAGCCGCCGTGCCCGCCCTGCGTGAAGCCTTGCTTGAAGCCCAGTTCGAGTTGCAGCAGCAAAAGCGTTTCCCGGTGATCATTTTGATCAACGGCATCGAAGGCGCCGGCAAGGGCGAGACGGTCAAGTTGCTCAACGAGTGGATGGATCCGCGCCTGATCGAAGTGCGCACTTTCGACCAGCAGACCGATGAAGAGCTGGCGCGGCCACCGGCCTGGCGCTACTGGCGGATGCTGCCAGCCAAGGGGCGGATGGGGATTTTCTTCGGCAACTGGTACAGCCAGATGCTACAGGGCCGGGTGCATGGTTTGTTCAAGGATCCGCGACTGGATCAGGCGATTGCCGGCGCCGAGCGCATGGAAAAGATGTTCTGCGATGAAGGCGCGCTGATCTTCAAGTTCTGGTTCCACCTGTCCAAGAAACAGATGAAGGCGCGGCTCAAGGCGTTGGCCGACGACCCGCTGCACAGTTGGCGCATCAGCCCACTGGACTGGCAGCAATCTCAGACTTACGACAAGTTCGTCAAATACGGCGAGCGTGTGTTGCGTCGCACCAGCCGCGATTACGCGCCGTGGCATGTCATCGAGGGTGTCGACCCGCACTACCGCAGCCTGACGGTCGGCAAGATCCTGCTCGAAGGCCTGCAAAATGCCTTGAAGCGTCCCGATGTGCATCCCCATGAGGTCAACGCTGCCCCGCTGGGGACTTCCGTCGACCAGTTGAACCTGCTCGACAGCCTCGACCTGACCCAGCGTCTGGACAAAAAAGATTACGAAGAACAACTGATCACCGAGCAGGCGCGGCTGTCGGGTTTGATGCGTGACAAACGCATGCGTCGGCATGCACTGGTGGCGGTGTTCGAAGGCAACGATGCGGCGGGCAAGGGCGGTTCGATCCGTCGGGTGGCGGCGGCACTCGATCCGCGTCAATACAGCATCGTGCCGATTGCCGCGCCGACCGAAGAGGAACGGGCGCAGCCGTATCTGTGGCGGTTTTGGCGACATATTCCGGCGCGGGGCAAATTCACCGTGTTCGACCGCTCGTGGTACGGCCGGGTGCTGGTGGAGCGGGTCGAGGGCTTTTGCAGCACTGCCGACTGGATGCGCGCCTATGGCGAGATCAATGACTTCGAGGAGCAACTGGCCGATGCCGGAGTGATCGTGGTCAAGTTCTGGCTGGCGATCGACAAGGACACGCAGATGGAACGCTTCCAGGAGCGCGAAGAAATCCCGTTCAAGCGCTTCAAGATCACCGAAGACGACTGGCGCAACCGCGACAAGTGGGACGCCTATCGCGCCGCCGTCGGCGACATGGTCGACCGCACCAGTACCGAAATCGCGCCGTGGACCCTGGTCGAGGCCAACGACAAGCGCTGGGCCCGGGTCAAGGTGCTGCGCACGATCAATCGGGCGCTGGAAGACGCTTTCGAGAAATCCGACAAGCGAGCCAAGAAGCACAAGGACTGAACCGATGGGCCCGCATACGCGAGGTGAATGATTGTCGCGGTCGGCGATTGGGTGGACTTATGCTCGGTTCACTCTCAACCGACTGCAACAATGAGGTATGCCATGCGTGAAGTGGTGATCGTCGACAGCGTACGGACCGGCCTGGCCAAGTCCTTTCGCGGCAAGTTCAACCAGACCCGTCCCGATGACATGGCGGCCCATTGCGTCAATGCGTTGCTCTCGCGCAACGACATCGACCCGGCCAGCGTCGAGGATTGCATCGTCGGCGCCGGCTCCAACGAGGGCGCCCAGGGCTATAACATCGGCCGCAACGTGGCGGTGCTCTCGCAACTGGGCACCGGCACCGCCGGCATGACCCTCAATCGTTTCTGTTCGTCGGGTTTGCAGGCGATTGCGATTGCCGCCAACCAGATCGCGTCGGGTTGCAGCGACATCATCGTTGCCGGCGGCGTCGAGTCGATCAGCCTGACCCTGAAAAGCGTCAACACCGATCACCTGATCAACCCGTTGCTCAAGCAGCAGACGCCGGGCATCTACTACACCATGGGTCAGACCGCCGAAGTGGTGGCGCGCCGTTATGGCGTCAGTCGCGAGGCGCAGGATCGCTACTCGCTGCAAAGTCAGATCCGTACCGCCCAGGCGCAGGCTGCCGGCCTGTTCAACGATGAAATCGTGCCGATGGCGGTGAAGTACCGTGTTGAAGACAAGAACAGTGGGGAGGTGCAGATCCTCGACGGCCTCGTCGATCGCGACGACTGCAATCGCCCGGACACCACCTATGAAAGCCTCGCCGGGTTGAAACCGGTGTTCGCCGAGGACGGGTCGGTGACTGCGGGCAACTCGTCGCAGTTGTCCGATGGTGCCTCGATGACGCTGGTGATGAGCCTGGAAAAAGCCCTGCAACTGGGGCTCAAGCCAAAAGCGTTTTTCCGTGGGTTCACCGTGGCCGGGTGCGAGCCGGACGAAATGGGCATCGGCCCGGTGTTTTCGGTGCCGAAGCTGCTCAAGGCCAAAGGCCTGCAGGTGGCGGATATCGATCTGTGGGAATTGAACGAAGCGTTCGCCTCGCAGTGTCTGTACGCCCGTGATCGTCTGGAAATCGACAACGAGAAGTACAACGTCAACGGTGGCTCGATTTCCATCGGTCACCCGTTCGGCATGACCGGGTCACGGCAGGTCGGGCATCTGGTGCGCGAGTTGCAGCGGCGCAATCTGCGCTACGGGATCGTGACCATGTGCGTGGGCGGGGGGATGGGGGCGACCGGGTTGTTTGAGGCTGTGCGCTAGGCCTTGAACGATGCGTTGACCGGCAAATCGTAATCGCGGGCAAGCCCGCTCCCACAGTGTTCGAGTGTGCTCACAATTCAGTGGCCAACCCGGAACCTGTGGGAGAGGGCTTGCCCGCGATTGGGTTCAGCACGGCTTATCTGCCGGAATCCAGCAATTGCATCCGCGCGATGTACGCGCGGATTTCCTGCTCGGCTTTCTCGTGGCTGTCGAATGGCCCTTCGAGGGTGTTTTCCCGGGTGCTGAAATACAGTTCGCCGTTGACCCGGCACACGCGGTCGCTGCGAAAGTGCGTGGCGGGGGCGGTGTCCTGGGCGCGCATGCCTAACATGACGGGTCTCCTTGGTGAGTGATGTCCCGGGCTGGATCCAATGAGCTTATGCCTGAACCACTTATCCCGCCCGGCCAGCCGATCAACGGCCCAGCGTCAATTTTCTGCTGCGACCTGCACAGTTTCATTTGCGGCTGAAACGCAACTGTCCCTGTGTAGGGCTGGTCCGTACGCCTAGAATGAGCGCTCCTGTCTCTGGCGCTTGGGGTTCTCATGCACGTTTCATCGGGTCGTTGGGTGTACGGCATGTTCCTGGCGTTATTGACGGCGTTTCTCTGGGGAATCCTGCCGATCAAGCTCAAGCAGGTGCTGGTGGTGATGGACCCGGTCACGGTGACCTGGTTTCGCCTGCTGGTGTCCGGCGGTTGCCTGTTCATTTATCTGGCCGCGACCAAACGCTTGCCCAGTCGCAAGGTGCTCGGGCGGAAGGGCGGCTGGCTGGTGCTGATGGCGGTGCTCGGGCTGGTGGGCAATTACGTGCTGTACCTCATGGGCCTGAACCTGCTCAGCCCCGGCACTGCGCAACTGGTGGTGCAGATGGGGCCGATCATGTTGCTGATCGCCAGTCTGTTTGTGTTCAAGGAACGCTTCAGTATCGGTCAGGGCATTGGCCTGGCGGTGCTGCTGATCGGGTTCGCGCTGTTCTTCAATCAGCGTCTGGCGGAATTGCTCACGTCTTTGTCTGATTACACCGCTGGTGTGTTGCTGGTGCTGCTCGCTTCGACCGTCTGGACCTTCTATGCGCTGGGCCAGAAGCAATTGCTGACGGTGTGGAATTCGTTGCAGGTGATGATGGTGATCTACCTGTTCTGCGCCCTGTTGCTGACACCTTGGGTGCATCCGCTCGAAGCACTTTCGCTGAACCCGTTGCAGGGCTGGCTGCTGCTGGCGTGCTGCATGAACACCCTGATCGCCTACGGCGCATTTGCCGAGGCGCTGGCGCATTGGGAAGCTTCGCGGGTCAGTGCGACGCTGGCGATCACGCCGTTGGTGACGTTCGGTGCGGTGGCCGTGGCGGCGGGGGTGTGGCCCGAGTATGTGCATGCCGAGCAAATCAATCTGCTGGGGTATGGCGGGGCGGTGCTGGTGGTGCTGGGGTCGGCACTGGTAGCGCTGGGGCCTTCGCTGATTGCCGGGCTCAAGGCCCGGCGGGCGAAACTGTTGGTCGGATGACCTTCCCATGCCGGGCACGGGAAGGATCGGCATGACTCAGCCCTTGGCCCCGGCCTCGATCATGTTTTCCGGCCGCACCCAGGCATCGAACTCTTCATCGGTCAGATAACCCAGCTCCAGCGCCGCTTCGCGCAAGGTTTTGCCTTCGCTGTAGGCCTTCTTGGCGATTTCCGCCGACTTGTCGTAGCCGATGTGCGGGTTCAGCGCCGTCACCAGCATCAGGCCGCGTTCCAGATGTTTCGCCATGACTTCGGCGTCCGGCTCAAGACCGGCGATGCAATGCTGCTGGAAGTTGCTGCAGCCATCAGCGAGCAGGCGAATCGATTGCAGCAGGTTGTGGATGATCACCGGTTTGAACACGTTCAGTTGCAGGTGACCCTGACTGGCGGCGAAACCGATCGCCACGTCATTGCCCAGCACCTGACAAGCTAGCATCGACAACGCCTCGCACTGGGTCGGGTTGACCTTGCCGGGCATGATCGAACTGCCCGGTTCGTTGGCCGGCAAGCGCACTTCGGCAAACCCTGCGCGAGGGCCGGAGCCCAGCAGGCGCAGGTCGTTGGCGATTTTCATCAGCGCCACGGCGAGGGTTTTCAGGGCGCCGGAGAGGGTGGTCAGCGGTTCATGGCCGGCGAGGGCGGCGAACTTGTTCGGTGCGGTGACGAATGGCAGACCGGACAACGCCGCCAGTTCAGCGGCAATCGCTTCGCCGAAACCGTGGGGCGAGTTGAGCCCGGTACCGACGGCCGTGCCGCCCTGCGCCAGTTCGCAGACTGCGGGCAGCGCCGCGCGGATCGCCCGTTCGGCGTAATCCAGTTGCGCTATGAATCCGGAGATTTCCTGGCCGAAGGTAATCGGCGTGGCGTCCATCATGTGGGTGCGGCCGGTCTTCACCAGTTTCATGTGCCGCGCCGACAGCTCGGCCAGACCGCCCGACAGCTCGGCAATGGCTGGCAGTAGTTGCGTCTGCACCGCTTGCGCGGTGGCGATGCTCATGGCCGTGGGGAAGCAATCGTTGGAGCTCTGCGAGCGGTTGACGTGATCGTTCGGGTGCACCGGCGTCTTGCCGCCGCGCGGGTTGCCGGCCAGTTCGTTGGCGCGGCCGGCGATCACTTCGTTGGCGTTCATATTGCTTTGCGTACCGCTGCCGGTCTGCCAGACCACCAGCGGGAACTGGTCGTCGTGCTGGCCGTCGAGCACTTCGTCGGCGGCCTGTTCGATCAGGCGGGCGATGTCGGCAGGCAGGTCGCCGTTGCGGTCGTTGACCCGGGCCGCGGCTTTCTTGATCAGGGCCAGGGCGTGCAGTACCGGCAATGGCATGCGTTCCTGACCGATGGCGAAGTTGATCAGCGAGCGTTGCGTCTGAGCGCCCCAGTAAGCGTCGTCCGGGACCTCGATCTGGCCCAGGCTGTCGGTTTCGATACGGCTCATCGTGCACACTCCTGTTGGTCTGTTTGCGCAGTTTAGGCCGGTGTCGGCCCGGGTGGTTCCATCCGGTCGATTGTTGACCGGCAAATCCCCGCCAATCAAGCGCGGCAAGGGCCGGGGGTTGAGCCGCAGCGTTATTCAGGCGCAGAATGGTCGCCCTTGGGGTTTTACCTCGCCTAGCTGAAAAGGAAACTCGATGACTCGTCTTCGTGCCATCTGCACCGCGGTTGCCCTGGTCTGCGCCAGCGGCCAGGTGCTTGCCGATACCGCCAGCCACAACGCCAGTGCCGAAGCTTTCCTGACCCTGGCGCACGCTGACAAGCTGGGCACTCCGGTGTACATGCAGGTTCAGCAGATGTTCGCCCAGCGTTTTGAACAGACCAAGGCGCCGGAATCCAAGAAAGCCGTACTGGATACCTACCAGGCCAAGGCCAACGCCGCCCTGGACCAGGCCATCGGCTGGAACAAGCTGAAGCCGGACATGGTCAAGCTCTACACCAGCAACTTCAGCGAACAGGAATTGAAAGATCTGGTCGCGTTCTACCAGTCGCCACTGGGCAAGAAAGTCCTGGAAAAAATGCCGCAGCTGACCCAGCAATCGGCCCAGATGACCCAGGCCAAACTGGAAAGCGCCGTACCGGTGGTCAACAAGCTGCTGGACGACATGACCAACGAGCTGGCTCCGAAAGGCGCGGCTCCGGCCAAGAAGAAGTAAGCGGAGTTCGTGATGACCATGCAACAACGCATCGAATCGACGCTGGCGCTGCTTCAGCCTGAGCATCTGCAAGTGCTGGACGAAAGCCACATGCACAGTCGCGGGTTGCAGACCCACTTCAAGGCAGTGGTGGTCAGTGCGCAGTTCGAAGGCCTGAACCGGGTCAAGCGCCACCAGAAAGTCTACGGCACGCTCGGCGAGCTGATGGGCGAGTTCCATGCGTTGGCGCTGCACACTTACACCCCGCAGGAATGGGCAGAGACAGGCGTCGCTCCGGCGTCGCCGACCTGTGCCGGCGGCAGCAAGCATTGAGCCTTGCAGCAATGAACTGAGGTTTTTTGCTAGAATCCGCAACGCGCCGCTCACCCGGCGCGTTTTTTTTCGCATCCGGTTCACCCTTTACGAGGGTAGCCACCTGGAGAAATACCCATGACACAACCGATTGTCGTGGCGGCACTGTACAAGTTCGTCACCCTCGAAGATTACGTCAACCTGCGCGAGCCGCTGCTGCAAGCGATGGTCGACAACGGCATCAAAGGCACCCTGCTGATCGCCGAAGAAGGCATCAACGGTACGGTTTCCGGCAGCCGTGAAGGCATCGACGGCCTGCTGGCCTGGTTGCGCAACGATCCGCGCATGGTCGATATCGATCACAAGGAATCGTACTGCGATGAGCAGCCGTTCTACCGCACCAAGGTCAAGCTCAAGAAAGAGATCGTGACCCTGGGCGTCGAAGGCGTCGACCCGAACAAGAAGGTCGGCACCTACGTCGAGCCCAAGGACTGGAATGCGCTGATCAGCGACCCGGAAGTGCTGCTGATCGACACCCGCAACGATTACGAAGTGTCGATCGGCACCTTCGAAGGCGCCATCGATCCGAAAACCACCAGTTTTCGCGAATTCCCCGACTACATCAAAGAACACTTCGATCCGGCCGTGCACAAGAAGGTCGCGATGTTCTGCACCGGCGGCATTCGCTGCGAAAAAGCCTCGAGTTACATGCTCGGCGAAGGTTTCGAAGAGGTTTACCACCTCAAGGGCGGCATCCTGAAGTACCTCGAAGAAGTGCCGCAGGAAGAGACCAAATGGCAGGGCGACTGCTTCGTCTTCGACAACCGTGTGACCGTGCGTCATGACCTGAGCGAAGGTGACTACGATCAGTGCCACGCCTGCCGCACCCCGGTCAGCGTTGAAGATCGCGCTTCCGAGCATTACGTGGCCGGCATCAGTTGCCCGCACTGCTGGGATACCCTGAGCGAGAAGACTCGCCGCAGCGCCATCGACCGCCAGAAGCAGATCGAACTGGCAAAAGCGCGCAACATGCCGCACCCGATCGGCTACAACTATAAGCAAGCATCCACCGAGGCTTAATCATGTCTGCACGCCTGCTCTATGTGATGGATCCGATGTGTTCGTGGTGCTGGGGATTTGCCCCGGTGGCCAAGGCATTGGTGGAGCAGGCGCAGGCCGCCGGGGTGGAACTGCACCTGGTGGTCGGCGGGTTGCGCACCGGTAGCGGTTCGGCACTGGAGCCAACCACCCGGCGCTACATTCTCGAACACTGGCAGGCGGTCACCGAGGCCACCGGCCAGCCGTTCAAGTTCGAAGGCGCGTTGCCCGACGGTTTTGTCTACGATACCGAGCCTGCCTGCCGGGCCATCGTTACGGCGCGCAGCCTGGCGCCGGATTGCGCGTGGAAACTGGTCGGGCTGATCCAGCACGCGTTTTACGCTGAAGGTCGCGATGTCACCCAGGCCAGCGTTCTGGTGGAGCTGGCGGAGAAGGCCGGCGTCCCGCGTATCGAATTTGCTGCCCTGTTCGATCATGCCGATCAACACAAGGCGACCCAGGCCGATTTTACTTGGGTCCAGGATCTGGGCATCGCCGGATTCCCGACCCTGCTCGCCGAACGCAACGGCCAACTGGCGTTGCTGACCAACGGTTACCAGCCGCTCAGTGAACTGTCGCCGTTGCTCGGTCGATGGCTGGAGCGCGCGGCCTGTGTCTGACCCGGCCGATGACACGCCAGCCGTCAAGCGTGTCGACCGGCTGAGCTGGGCTGAAGTCCGGCGATTGGCACTTCATCACAAAAAATCCCTGTGGATTGCCAACGGCGTGGCCGTACTGGCGACGCTGTGCAGCGTGCCGATTCCGCTGCTGTTGCCGTTGCTGGTGGACGAAGTCCTGCTCGGCCATGGCGATGCTGCGCTGAAAGTCATGAACCACGTGCTGCCCTCAATGTGGCAGCAAGCGGCGGGCTACATCGGCCTGATGCTGGTGGTGACGCTGACCCTGCGCTGCAGCGCCCTGTGTTTTGGCGTGTTGCAGGCGCGGTTGTTTGCGCGGCTGGCCAAGGACATCGTTTATCGCATTCGCGTGCGTTTGATTGAACGACTCAAACGGATCTCCCTCGGCGAATACGAAAGCCTGGGCAGCGGCACGGTCACCACGCACCTGGTCACCGACCTGGACACCCTCGACAAGTTTGTCGGCGAAACCCTCAGCCGTTTTCTGGTGGCGATGCTGACGCTGGTCGGCACCGCCAGCATCCTGATGTGGATGCACTGGAAACTGGCGCTGCTGATCCTGCTGTTCAACCCGCTGGTGATCTACGCCACGGTGCAGTTGGGCAAACGGGTCAAGCATCTGAAGAAACTGGAGAACGACAGCACCTCGCGCTTCACTCAGGCGCTGAGCGAAACCCTCGATGCGATCCAGGAAGTGCGTGCCGGCAACCGTCAGGGCTTCTTCCTGGGGCGCCTTGGCCTGCGGGCTCAGGAAGTGCGCAACTACGCGGTCAACTCGCAGTGGAAGACCGACGCTTCGAACCGCGCCAGCGGCCTGTTGTTTCAGTTCGGCATCGATATCTTTCGCGCGGCGGCCATGTTGACGGTGTTGTTCTCCGACCTGTCGATCGGGCAGATGCTCGCGGTGTTCAGCTATCTGTGGTTCATGATCGGCCCGGTCGAACAGCTGCTGAACCTGCAATACGCCTACTACGCCGCCGGCGGAGCGCTGTCGCGGATCAACGAACTGCTGGCCCGCGCCGACGAGCCGCAATACCCCGGCGGCGTCGATCCGTTCAAGGGTCGCGATACCGTCGGGATTCAGGTGCAGGGTCTGAGCTTCGGTTATGGCGACGAACTGGTGCTGGATCAATTGAACCTGTCCATCGCCCCCGGTGAGAAAGTAGCGATTGTCGGTGCCAGTGGCGGCGGCAAAAGTACCCTCGTGCAATTGCTGCTGGGCCTGTACACACCGCTGGCCGGGACGATCCGTTTCGGTGGGTCGACCCAGCAGGAAATCGGCCTGGAAACGGTTCGGGAAAATGTCGCGGTGGTGCTGCAGCATCCGGCGCTGTTCAACGACACCGTACGCGCCAACCTGACCATGGGCCGTACCCGCAGTGACGAAGCCTGCTGGCAGGCACTGGAAATCGCCCAGCTCGAACCCACCATCCGCGCCTTGCCGGACGGCCTGGACAGCATCGTCGGCCGCTCCGGCGTGCGTCTGTCCGGCGGCCAACGGCAACGTCTGGCCATCGCCCGGATGATCCTCGCCGAGCCCAAAGTGGTGATCCTCGACGAGGCGACATCAGCCCTCGACGCCGCCACCGAATACAACCTGCACCAGGCCATGGCGCGCTTCCTCCATGGCCGCACCACGCTGATCATTGCCCACCGCCTGTCAGCGGTAAAGCAGGCGGACCGGGTGCTGGTGTTCGACGGCGGGCAAGTGGCCGAGGATGGCGACCATCAGCAACTGATTGCCGATGGTGGGTTGTACGCCAAGCTGTATGGGCATTTGCAGCGGTTGTAGGTCAGCCCTGCAACACCTTGAGTCTTTGACATATCGTTCGCATTACGCTTTTTTTGGTGTGCTGGCATTGGCGTGTGCCTGCCTGTCGAGCAATAACGAAGTGCTGATGCTGCGTCTGGGTGCGCAGCTCTGCCCGGGTAGTTTTGCGTGTAATTGAAGCTCGGTATGAGCGCCTGTAACGAAGGTCTGAAGTACCTGGTGAATCGTTCTCACCAGTGACCATGGCCATGCATAAGTCTATTCTGCGTTTGTCCTGAACTGAGGCGGATCCGTCGCTTGCCGGAACCCCGAACGCCTCCTAGTCTTGGGGGGATGCTCGCAAAGAGAAGGACGACCAGGCAGTGCTCATGCAAGGAATCCCATGAAGCAAAAGCGGACTCTCGGAACGCCACGGTTGTTGGGCATCGTCTGGCCATTCATTGCCGTCGTGTTGTTTCAAGCCTTGCTGGGGGGCGTGAGCCTTTACGTCCTGTCAGCCGTTCGCGGCTATGTCGCGGGCGAAAGTCTCTGGTCCAAGGGCCAGAAAGACGCGATCTATTACCTTAACCTGTACGCCGACAGTCGTGACGAGGCGATCTACCTCAAGTACCAGAACGCCATTGCCGTGCCTCAGGGCGGTCATCAATTGCGTCTGGCACTGGACAAGCAACCGCCCGACCTGCAGGCGGCACGCGAAGGCATTCTCAAGGGCGGCAACCATCCCGACGACGTTTCCAGCCTGATCTGGCTGTACCTGAATTTCCGTCACTTCAGTTATCTCGAAACCGCCATCGACCGCTGGACGCTGGGCGATGCCTATCTGGTGGAGCTCGATGGCGTGGCGCAGGAGATGCATCAGCGCATCACCGCCAATGCCGCCACCGAGGCCGATATCCGCCGCTGGAAGGACCGGATTTTTGCCATTAATGACGGGGTGACTCCGGCCGCCAAGGCGTTCAGCGATGCCCTGGGTGAAGGCTCGCGAATGATCCTGCGCCTGCTGCTGTTCACCAACCTCGCCACCGCGCTGGGCCTGATCGTGCTGGCGCTGCTGCGCACCCGCAAGTTGCTCAAGCAACGGCATGCCTTTGCCGAAGCGCTGCAACTGGAAAAGGACCGTGCGCACGTCACGTTGCACTCGATTGGCGACGGGGTGATCACCACCGACGTGAGCGGGGCCATCGAATACATGAACCCCGCCGCCGAAGCCCTGACCCACTGGAAAGCCGAACAGGCGGCCGGGCTGCCCCTCGCGGCACTGTTCAATCTGCTGGACGACAACGCCCAGACCGAGGGGCTGACCCTGATCGAGCATATTCTCAGCGGTCAGCTCAGCGGTGGCAGTGAACACTCCAAGCTGATTCAGCGGCTCGATGGCAGTACCGTGTCGGTGACTCTGGTCGGGGCTCCGATCCGCAATTCCGACAAGGTCAGCGGCACCGTGCTGGTGCTGCATGACATGACCCAGGAGCGGCAATACATCGCCAATCTGTCGTGGCAGGCCACCCACGATGCACTGACCGGGCTGGCCAACCGTCGCGAGTTCGAATACCGCCTCGAACAGGCCCTGCATAACCTGACGCGACAGGCCGGGCGGCATGCGCTGATGTTCCTTGATCTCGATCAGTTCAAACTGGTCAACGACACCTGCGGGCATGCGGCCGGCGATGAATTGCTGCGGCATATCTGCGCGTTGCTGCAATCCGGCTTGCGCGAGGGTGACACCCTGGCGCGGCTGGGGGGGGACGAGTTCGGCATCCTGCTGGAGAACTGTGCCCCGGAGGCCGCCGAGAAGATCGCGGAGAGTTTGCGCCAGACCGTACAGAACCTGCATTTCGTCTGGAAGGGGCGGCCGTTCCTGACCACGGTGAGCATTGGCCTGGTGCATGTGGCGCAGACGCCGACCACCCTCGAAGCCTCGTTGCGGGCTGCCGACATGGCCTGCTACATGGCCAAGGAAAAGGGCCGCAATCGGGTGCAGGTCTACCATGCCGACGACTCGGAACTGTCCCTGCGCTTCGGCGAGATGGCCTGGGTTCAACGTCTGCACATGGCACTGGAAGAAAACCGCTTTTGTCTCTACGCCCAGGAAATCGCGCCATTGGGCTCGGTTGCCGGTGGTACCCGCGGGCACATCGAGATTCTGCTGCGTCTGCATGATGAAGCGGGCCGGATGATTCTCCCGGACAGTTTCATACCGGCGGCCGAGCGTTACGGATTGATGACATCGCTGGATCGCTGGGTTGTGCAGAATGTATTTAAGGTTATTGCCCAATGTATTAACGATAAGTGTCAGGGTCCTCTGGCAATGTGTGCGATTAATCTTTCAGGCATTACTATCGGAGATGACGCGTTCTTGCACTTTCTGCGGGAACAGTTTGATAACTACGGCATACCGCCTGAAATGATTTGTTTTGAAATTACAGAAACCAGTGCCATTGCAAATCTGGGTAGTGCAATCAGATTTATCAATGAACTCAAAGGCTTGGGTTGTTACTTTTCCCTGGATGATTTTTGCGCCGGAATGTCTTCATTCGCTTATCTGAAACATTTGCCTGTAGACTTCCTGAAGATCGACGGGAGTTTCGTAAAGGATATGCTGGACGACCCGATTAACCGCGCTATGGTCGAAGTGATCAATCACATCGGGCATGTCATGGGTAAGCAGACAATTGCCGAGTTTGTCGAGACAGCGCAGATCGAGCAGGCATTGCTTGAAATCGGCGTGGATTACGCTCAGGGTTATGTTATTGAACGCCCGCAGTTGTTTACCTGTGACAGTTTGCAAAGTCGGCCCGCCAGACCGCAGCCGTTGTTGTTCAAGGCGCCTGGCACATTCCGTTGAAGTCTCTTGCCGATCCTTACAATCACAAATCAAAAGGAGCCGAACAGTGATCGACACATTCAACCGAACCGGACCACTCATGGAAGCTGCAAGTTATCCCGCCTGGGCGCAACAGTTGATCCAGGATTGCAGCGAGAGCAAACGCCGGGTTGTCGAACATGAACTTTATCTGCGCATGCGTGATAACAAGCTCAGCGCCAGAACCATGCGCCAGTACCTGATCGGGGGCTGGCCCGTCGTTGAGCAATTCGCGTTGTACATGGCGCAGAACCTGACCAAAACCAAATTCGCCCGCCACCCGGGCGAGGACATGGCGCGGCGCTGGCTGATGCGCAACATCCGCGTCGAACTCAACCACGCCGATTATTGGGTGCACTGGAGCCGGGCCCATGGGGTGAGCCTGGAAGACCTGCAAGCGCAACAAGTGCCACCGGAGTTGCATGCTCTGAGCCACTGGTGCTGGCACACCAGTTCGGCGGATTCACTGATCGTGGCCATCGCGGCCACCAACTACGCCATCGAAGGCGCAACCGGGGAGTGGTCGGCGCTGGTGTGTTCGACGGGTGTCTATGCCGCCGCTTTCCCTGAAGAAGATCGCAAGCGGGCCATGAAGTGGCTGAAGATGCACGCCCAGTACGATGACGCGCACCCGTGGGAAGCGCTGGAGATTATCTGCACCCTCGCCGGGCTAAACCCGAGCAAAGCCTTGCAGGCGGAACTGCGACAGGCCATCTGCAAGAGTTACGACTACATGTACCTGTTCCTTGAGCGCTGCATGCAGCTTGAGCTGTCGGAGCGGGTGTTGGTCGGGCGTGAGCGTCGGGCGCTGGTCGAGAGCTGATTTGGGCGACACCCATAAAAAACGGGAGCCTTGGCTCCCGTTTTTTGTTGGCGCAGAAAATCTAGCCTGCCATGGTCAGGCGATTGCGGCCTTCGCGCTTGGCGACATAGAGCGCGCTGTCGGCGCGACGCAACAGGCTGTCGGCGGATTCGCCCGGCAACAGGGTCGAGCAGCCGAGGCTCACGGTCAGTTCGATCAATTGATTATTGGCGTAGTAATCCTGGGTCTGCGCCGCCTGACGAAGGCGCTCGCCGACCATGGCGGCCGCATCGCGACCGGTGTTGGACAGCAGGATCAGAAATTCTTCCCCGCCATAACGGAACACCATGTCGACATTGCGCAACTGGCCCTTGATTGACGCGGCCACGGCTTTGAGGACGTCATCGCCGGCGCTGTGACCATGAAGGTCGTTGACCTGTTTGAAGTGGTCGATATCCAGCATCAGCACCGACAGTGGTTGCAGGTGCCGGCGCGACATTTCGATTTCTCGCAGCAGCGTCTGCTCCATCGCAATGCGGTTACCGGCTCCGGTCAACGGATCACGCAGGGCGCTCTGAGTGGCGGCGCGGTAAAGCAATGCATTGCGCATCGGGTACAGCAGGGCCGACAGCAGTGATTCGAGATAACCCAGTTCCTGTTCGTTGAAGCGCTGGTTGCGGCGGAACACCAACTCACCCATATGCTCGCCTTCGTGGCTGAGGCTATAGCTGGCCGAATGGTGCCCGCGAGCACCGAACTCCAGGCGCAGGTCGCTGCCGTCGTGCACGTAGGTCAGGGCGTCCAGGGGCACCAGGCGCTGAACTTCGCGGAAAAACAGACCGAGGATGCGTTGAGGCTCAAGGCTGGTTTGCAGTTGCAGGCTCATGTGCTGGCGCAATTGCGCCAGGCTGACAGGTCGCGCCAGCAGGGGAGGCTGCTGACCAAAGCCCAGGCGTTGCAATTTGGCACTGTCGAAGTCAATTGCAGTGGTCTGGGAGGGTGATTTCATATGGCGTGAGCCCCTAAGCAGTAAGTCTGTCTTACAGGCTGGGTGAGAGCGGCTATGGGCTGCGCGTCATACTGATCCATCAGTCCCGTAGGACATTTGGGGTAAGTTTAGTCTGCCCGATGACGATTAGTCAGCTATCGCATCAGGCCCTGCCCGGCTGCCTTCACACGGCGTGCTTTGAGGAGATGTAGAGCGAAAGTCATGCCATACGGTTCATATTTTTTGAAAACCGTTGAGAATCAATAGTTTGGATTTTTTAGAGCGGAGTAGGTGGTGGTTGTTTGACAGAGTTGGAGGTACTGAAGGCGGCAATTGCCTGCCGCGACGGGATTCCGTCACGGCAACAATTGCGACGTATGGCATTACTGGGCGTTGAAGGCCTGGCCATTGATACCCGTGCTGTCCGGGCCCATCAGGTACAGATAGACCGGCATGATTTCTTCCGGTGTCGGGTTGTTCAGTGGGTTCTCACCGGGGTACGCCTGTGCGCGCATGCTCGTGCGGGTGCCGCCCGGATTGATGCTGTTTGAGCGTACCGGCGCCACGCCGTCGATTTCATCGGCCAGAGTCTGCATCAACCCTTCAGTGGCAAACTTCGACACGCCATAAGCGCCCCAGTAAGCCCGGCCCTTGCGCCCGACGCTGCTGGAGGTGAACACCACCGAAGCATCCTGTGAAAGCTTCAGCAGCGGCAGCAGGGTGCTGGTCAGCATGAACATCGCGTTGACGTTGACCTGCATGACACGCATGAAGTTTTCACCGGACAACTGCTCGATCGGCGTGCGCGGCCCAATGATCGAGGCGTTGTGCAACAGGCCGTCGAGGTGGCCGAACTCGGTCTCGATCATCGCCGCCAGCTCATCGTATTGATGGGGCAGGGCGGTTTCGAGGTTGAACGGGATCACGGCGGGCTGTGGATGCCCGGCTGCTTCGATCTCGTCATAGACCTGGGTCAGATTGGCTTCGGTCTTGCCCAGCAGCAGCACGGTCGCGCCGTGGGCGGCGTATGTCCTGGCGGCCGCCGCACCGATGCCACGACCGGCACCGGTGACCAGAATGACCCGATCCTTGAGCAATTCGGGGCGAGCGGTGTAATCAAACATAAAAAACCTCATCAAGAGTCAGATCGTTCCCGCGCCGAACGTCGAACCGCCCGCGCGGGAATGCAGCCAACGACGCTCCGCGTCAGGTCTCAGCAGCTGCAGAGTGCGTTATCCAGCACCTTGCGCAATTCCAGCGGATGATCCACCACCACGTCCGCGCCCCAGTGCCGAGGGTTGTCGTCCGGGTGGATGTAGCCATAGGTCACGGCAGCGGTTTTGGTGCCGGCGTCACGGCCGGATTCGATATCGCGCAAATCATCGCCGATGAACAGGACGGTCGACGGATCCAGATCAAGCATCTTGCAGGCCAGGGTCAGCATCTCGGGATCCGGCTTGCTGTTCTTCACGTGATCCGGGCAGATCAGCAGTGCGGAGCGCTCGGCCAGCCCCAGTTGCTGCATGATCGGCTCGGCGAAGCGCAGCGGCTTGTTAGTGACCACGCCCCAGACCAGATTGGCCTTCTCGATGTCGGCCAGCAATTCGCCCATCCCGTCGAACAGCTTGCTGTGCACGGCACAGCCCTCCAGATAGCGCTCGAGGAACTCCAGGCGCAACTCCTCGAAGCCCGGCGACTCCGGATCCATCGAGAACGTCACCGCGACCATGGCCTTGGCGCCGCCGGAGATTTCATCGCGGATGTGTTTGTCGTTCATCGGCGGCAAGCCACGATCCGCGCGCATCGCCTGGCAGATGGCGATGAAGTCCGGTGCGGTATCGAGCAGAGTGCCGTCCATGTCGAAAAGGACTGCTCTGATGGCCATCGGCTTACTCCTCGCGCAGGGTCTGGATCATGTAGTTGACGTCAACGTCCGCCGCCAGCTTGTAGTGCTTGGTCAGCGGGTTGTAGGTCAGACCGATGATGTCCTTGACGGTCAGGCCGGCCATGCGGCTCCAGGCGCCCAGCTCGGACGGGCGGATGAATTTCTTGAAATCGTGAGTGCCCCGCGGCAGCAGCTTCATGATGTATTCGGCACCGATGATGGCGAACAGGTAGGCCTTCGGGTTGCGGTTGATGGTGGAGAAGAACACCTGGCCGCCGGGCTTGACCATGCGGAAGCAGGCGCGGATCACCGAGGACGGGTCCGGTACGTGCTCGAGCATTTCCAGGCAGGTGACGACGTCGAACTGCTCGGGCATTTCTTCGGCCAGGGCTTCGGCGGTGATCTGACGGTATTCGACGTTCACGCCGGATTCCAGCTGATGCAGTTGCGCGACCGCCAGAGGCGCTTCACCCATGTCGATACCGGTCACGGTCGCGCCGCGCTGGGCCATGGCTTCGCTGAGAATGCCGCCGCCGCAACCGACGTCGAGGACCTTCTTGCCGGCCAGATTGACACGCTCGTCAATCCAGTTGACCCGCAGCGGGTTGATGTCGTGCAGCGGTTTGAACTCGCTTTCGCGGTCCCACCAGCGATGGGCCAGGGCTTCGAATTTGGCGATTTCGGCGTGGTCGACGTTGCTCATGATTCAATCCTCTAAAACTTGAAAAAGGCTGTAGCCCCGGAGTTTGCGCCGGGGTGTTTACGATTCGGTGTGGCCGCTGATGCGTCGGCCCCAGGCCCGGGCGGTTTCGCCGAGCTGTTGTTCGTCCAGTCGGGTCAGGCGGCGGTCGTCGAGCAACTGCTTGCCGGCGACCCACAGGTGTTTCACGCAGTCGCGACCGGTGGCATATATCAGTTGCGAGACCGGGTCATAGACCGGTTGTTGCGCCAGGCCGGACAGGTCGAAGGCGACAATGTCGGCTGCCTTGCCGAGCTCCAGCGAGCCGGTCTCGGCTTCGATTCCCAGGGCTCGCGCGCCATTGAGCGTGGCCATGCGCAACGCCCGGTGGGCGTCCAGCGCGGTCGCCGAGCCGGCGACGGCTTTGGCCAGCAGCGCGGCGGTGCGGGTTTCGCCCAGCAGATCCAGGTCATTGTTGCTCGCCGCGCCATCGGTGCCGACCGCTACGTTGACCCCGGCCTGCCACAGACGCTCCACCGGGCAGAAGCCGCTGGCCAGTTTCAGGTTCGACTCCGGGCAGTGGATCACGCTGGTGTTGCTTTCTACCAGCAACGCCAGGTCGTCATCGCTGATCTGGGTCATGTGCACGGCCTGGAAGCGCGGGCCGAGCAGGCCGAGACGACCGAGGCGGGCCAGCGGGCGTTCGCCGTACTGTTCGAGCGCTTGCTGCACTTCGAAAGCGGTTTCGTGGACGTGCATGTGGATCGAGGCGTCCAGTTCTTCGGCGATCACGCGGATTTTTTCCAGGTTCTCGTCGCCCACGGTGTAGGGTGCATGAGGGCCGAAGGTGATCTTGATGCGCTCGTGATGCTTCAGGTCGCCGAACAGTTCGACGCCCTGACGAATGGCTTCATCGGCGCTGGCGGCACCCGGAATCGGGAAGTCGAGGATCGGAATCGCGATCTGCGCACGGATTCCGCTGTTGTGCACGCGCTCGCTGGCAACCTTGGGGAAGAAGTACATATCCGAGAAACAGGTGATGCCACCTTTTATCTGCTCGGCGATGGCCAGATCGGTGCCGTCACGCACAAAATCTTCATCGACCCATTTGCCCTCGGCCGGCCAGATGTGGTTTTCCAGCCAGGTCATCAGCGGCAAATCGTCGGCCAGACCACGGAACAGCGTCATCGCGGCGTGGCCGTGGGCGTTGATCAGGCCGGGGCTGAGCAGAACGTCCGGCAGTTCGCGGACTTCGGCGGCGTTACACTTCAGCGCTTCGGCACGCGGGCCGATGAACACGATGCGGCCGTCGCGAATGCCCAGGCCGTGCTCCTTGAGCACAACGCCTGCGGGTTCGACGGGTACCAGCCAGGTCGGCAGCAATAATAAGTCGAGCGCAATGGCAGGTTTCGGCATCGAGGGTCGGTTCCAGTGCTTTTGTAAAGGATGGCGAAGTATACCCGAGCGTCTTCGCGGGGGGATCGCTATAATCGGCGGCTTTTGTTCATGAGTGCGGGGTGAGGGATGCGCGATCGACTGTTGGCTGCGGAGAAAGTAAAGGCCATCGATTGGCGTGATGGCGCGCTCCACCTGCTGGATCAGCGCGTTTTGCCGTTCGAGGAAAACTGGGTCGCCTACACCAGCGCCGCCGGCGTGGCCGAAGCGATTCGTTCGATGGTGGTGCGCGGTGCGCCGGCTATCGGCATCAGTGCCGCCTACGGCATCGTGCTGGCGGCCCGTGCCCGGATTGCCGAGGGCGGCGACTGGTACGCGGCGCTGGAAGAGGATTTCATGCTGCTGGCCGATTCCCGGCCGACTGCGGTGAATCTGTTCTGGGCGTTGAACCGCATGCACGACCGGCTGGATCGTTTGAAGGAAAACGCCGATCCGCTGGCGGCGCTGGAAGCCGAGGCCATCGCCATCCATGAAAGCGATCGCGAAGCCAACCTGACCATGGCCCAGCTCGGTGTCGACCTGATCCGCAAGCATCAGGGCAATGCCCAGGCGATTCTGACGCACTGCAACACCGGCGCTCTGGCCACCGGCGGTTTCGGTACGGCGCTCGGAGTGATTCGCGCCGCGTTCATCGAAGGCATGGTCGAGCGCGTCTACGCCGACGAAACCCGGCCGTGGCTGCAAGGCTCGCGCCTGACCGCGTGGGAACTGGCCAACGAAGGCATTCCGGTGACCCTGAACGCTGACTCTGCCGCCGCGCACATCATGAAAACCAAAGGCGTGACCTGGGTGATCGTCGGCGCCGACCGGATCACCGCCAACGGCGATGTGGCGAACAAGATCGGCACCTATCAACTGGCGGTCAACGCCATGCACCACGGCGTGCGTTTCATGGTGGTGGCACCGAGTTCGACCATCGACATGAATCTGGCCAGCGGTGATGACATCCCGATCGAAGAACGCGACGGCGCCGAGTTGCTTGAAGTTGGCGGCAAGCGTGTCGGGGCCGACGTTGAAGCGTTCAACCCGGTGTTTGACGTGACCCCGGCGGATCTGATCGATGCGATCGTCACCGAAAAAGGCATCGTCGAACGCCCGGATACCGCGAAGATGGCGCAGTTGATGTGCCGCAAGCGCTTGCATTGATTGGCTTGATGTCCGCGTTGTCCTCTTCGCGAGCAGGCTCGCTCCCACTGGTTTTGTGATCGCCACAGAACTTTGTGGGAGCGAGCCTGCTCGCGATGGGGCCTTGTAAAGTCAATAAACATCCGCAATTTCGTCCCGAAATTTGCATTCAGGGAAGCTCTGAGCTTCTCTCGTCCCCGTTAAGCCTGTCATCGGTCATCTAACTATGCTCCATGCGCATCTGGGGGATAGGTGCGTGGCGGCTCTTGTGATAACATCCGGCGTTTTCCGAGGCAGTCCCACGGGGTTGTCTTCACTGCGCAAATCCAGGGTCAACTTGTCGATTTGTCGTAAGTCGGCGCATGGCACTCGGCCTGCATCGACGAGCTTCGTGCGTCCCCTATGGATATGGCGAAGTTTCACCAGAAAAAGGAATCAGGCTTCTCATGGGCGAACTGGCCAAAGAAATCCTCCCGGTCAATATCGAAGACGAGCTGAAACAGTCCTATCTCGACTACGCGATGAGCGTGATCGTCGGCCGTGCACTGCCGGATGCGCGCGATGGCTTGAAGCCCGTGCACCGTCGCGTGCTGTTCGCGATGAGCGAGCTGGGCAACGACTTCAACAAGCCGTACAAGAAATCTGCCCGTGTCGTCGGTGACGTGATCGGTAAGTATCACCCGCACGGTGATACCGCGGTGTACGACACCATCGTCCGCATGGCGCAGCCTTTCTCCCTGCGTTACCTGCTGGTCGACGGCCAGGGCAACTTCGGTTCGGTCGACGGCGACAATGCCGCGGCCATGCGATACACCGAAGTGCGCATGACCAAGCTGGCACATGAGCTGCTGGCCGATCTGCACAAGGAAACCGTGGACTGGGTGCCGAACTATGACGGCACCGAACTGATCCCGGCGGTCATGCCGACCCGCGTACCGAATCTGCTGGTCAACGGTTCCAGCGGTATCGCCGTGGGCATGGCGACCAACATTCCGCCGCACAACCTCGGTGAAGTCATCGACGGTTGCCTGGCCCTCATCGACAACCCCGAGCTGACCGTCGATGAACTGATGCAATACATCCCCGGCCCGGACTTCCCGACTGCCGCGATCATCAACGGTCGCGCCGGCATCATCGAAGCCTACCGCACCGGCCGTGGCCGCATTTACATGCGCGCCCGCTCGATCATCGAAGACATCGACAAGGTCGGTGGCCGTCAGCAGATCGTCATCACCGAACTCCCTTACCAGTTGAACAAGGCACGTCTGATCGAGAAGATCGCCGAGCTGGTAAAAGAGAAGAAACTCGAAGGCATCACCGAACTGCGCGACGAGTCCGACAAGGACGGTATGCGCGTCGTGATCGAACTGCGTCGCGGCGAAGTGCCAGAGGTGATCCTCAACAACCTCTACGCCCAGACCCAGCTGCAATCGGTATTCGGCATCAACATCGTTGCGCTGATCGACGGTCGTCCACGGATCCTCAACCTCAAGGACCTGCTGGAAGCCTTCGTCCGTCACCGCCGCGAAGTGGTTACCCGCCGTACCGTGTTCGAACTGCGCAAGGCGCGTGAGCGTGGTCACATCCTCGAAGGTCAGGCCGTTGCCCTGTCGAACATCGACCCGGTGATCGCCCTGATCAAGGCTTCGCCGACTCCGTCGGAAGCCAAGGAAGCGCTGGTCAGCACGCCGTGGGAATCCACTGCCGTGGTGGCGATGGTTGAGCGTGCCGGTGCCGATTCGTGCCGTCCGGAAAACCTCGATCCGCAATACGGTCTGCGCGACGGCAAGTACTTCCTGTCGCCAGAGCAGGCGCAAGCCATTCTGGAACTGCGTCTGCACCGCCTGACCGGTCTGGAACACGAAAAGCTGCTGGCCGAGTATCAAGAGATCCTCAACCAGATCGGCGAGCTGATCCGCATCCTCAACAGCGCCGTGCGCCTGATGGAAGTGATCCGCGAAGAGCTGGAAGTGATCCGCGCCGAATACGGCGACGTGCGCCGTACCGAAATCCTCGATGCCCGTCTCGACCTGACTCTGGGCGACATGATCCCGGAAGAAGAGCGCGTCGTGACCATCTCCCACGGTGGCTATGCCAAGACCCAGCCGCTGGCTGCGTACCAGGCCCAGCGTCGTGGCGGTAAAGGCAAATCGGCTACCGGCGTGAAGGATGAGGACTACATCGCTCACCTGCTGGTCGCCAACAGCCACACCACGCTGCTGCTGTTCTCCAGCAAGGGCAAGGTGTACTGGCTGAAGACCTACGAAATCCCTGAAGCATCCCGCGCCGCCCGTGGTCGTCCGCTGGTCAACCTGCTGCCGCTGGATGACGGTGAATACATCACCACCATGCTGCCGGTCGAGGAATACACCGAGGGTCACTACATCTTCATGGCGACCGCCAACGGCACCGTGAAGAAGACGCCGCTGGAATCCTTCAGCCGTCAACGCAGCGTCGGTCTGATCGCGCTGGAGCTGGACGAAGGCGACGTGCTGATTTCCGCAGCCATCACCGATGGCGAACGTGAAGTGATGCTGTTCTCCGACGGCGGCAAGGTGACCCGCTTCAAGGAATCCGACGTTCGCGCGATGGGCCGTACCGCCCGCGGTGTGCGCGGCATGCGTCTGCCGGAAGGACAGAAGCTGATTTCGATGCTGATCCCGGAAGAAGGCAGCCAGATCCTCACCGCTTCCGAGCGTGGCTACGGCAAGCGCACCGCGATCACTGAGTTCCCTGAGTACAAGCGTGGCGGTCAGGGCGTGATCGCCATGGTCAGCAACGAGCGTAACGGCCGTCTGGTCGGTGCGGTTCAGGTGCTCGACGGCGAGGAGATCATGCTGATTTCCGACCAGGGCACGCTGGTGCGTACCCGTGTCGACGAAGTCTCCAGCCTGGGTCGTAACACCCAGGGCGTGACCCTGATCAAGCTGGCCAAGGATGAAACCCTGGTCGGTCTGGAGCGGGTTCAGGAGCCTTCGGAAGTTGAAGGTGACGAGCTGGAAGGCGAAGAAGGTGTCGAGCTGGAAGAAGGCGTGATCGGCGCCGAACCGGACGATGCGGTCGACAACCTGCAGGCGGACGCCGCAGACGAAGAAGAGTCGCAAGACTAACCAAATCGTAGCAGGGCAGAGTGTTTGCTCTGTCCGCTACCGTGATTGCATAGCGAGAGTGGATGTGAGCAAACGAGCCTATAACTTCTGCGCAGGTCCCGCTGCGCTGCCTGAAGCTGTCCTGTTGCGTGCCCAGTCCGAGATGCTCGACTGGCACGGCAAGGGTCTGTCGGTCATGGAAATGAGCCATCGCAGTGATGACTACGTGGCCATCGCCGAGAAGGCCGAACAAGACCTGCGCGACCTGCTGTCCATCCCCTCCAATTACAAAGTGCTGTTCCTGCAGGGCGGTGCGAGCCAACAGTTCGCCGAGATTCCGCTGAACCTGCTGCCCGAGAACGGCACCGCCGACTATGTCGAAACCGGCATCTGGTCGAAGAAAGCCATCGAAGAAGCGCGTCGCTTCGGCAATATCAACGTTGCCGCCAGCGCCAAGCCTTATGACTACCTGGCCATCCCTGGTCAGAACGAGTGGAAGCTGACTCCGGGTGCGGCCTATCTGCACTATGCGTCCAACGAAACCATCGGCGGTCTGCAGTTCGACTGGGTTCCCGAGGCCGGTGACGTTCCGCTGGTGGTCGACATGTCCTCCGATATCCTCTCGCGTCCGATCGATGTGTCGCAGTACGGCCTGATCTACGCCGGCGCGCAGAAGAACATTGGTCCGAGCGGTCTGGTTGTCGTGATCGTCCGTGAAGACCTGCTGGGCCGCGCCCGCAGTTCGTGCCCGACCATGCTCGACTACAAGGTCTCGGCCGATAACGGTTCGATGTACAACACCCCGGCCACCTATTCCTGGTACCTCTCGGGCCTGGTTTTCGAGTGGCTGAAGGAGCAGGGCGGCGTCGCCGCGATGGAGCAGCGCAACAAGGCGAAGAAAGATCGCCTGTACGGCTTCATCGACAACAGCGATTTCTATACCAACCCGATCAGCACCAACGCCCGCTCGTGGATGAACGTGCCGTTCCGTCTGGCTGACGAGCGTCTGGACAAGGCTTTCCTGGCCGGCGCCGACGCTCGTGGCCTGCTCAACCTCAAGGGTCATCGTTCGGTGGGCGGCATGCGTGCCTCGATCTACAACGCCCTGGGTCTGGACGCCGTCGAGGCGCTGGTTGGCTACATGGCTGAATTCGAGAAGGAGCATTCCTGATGTCCGAGCAGGAGCTCAAGGCGCTGCGCGTTCGCATCGATAACCTGGATGAGAAGATTCTCCAGCTGATCAGTGATCGCGCGCGCTGCGCCGAAGAAGTTGCTCGAGTCAAGATGGCCAGTCTGGCCGAAGGTGAGCAGCCGGTGTTCTACCGTCCCGAGCGTGAGGCGCAGGTCCTCAAGCGCGTCATGGAGCGCAACAAGGGGCCGCTGGGCAATGAAGAGATGGCGCGTTTGTTCCGCGAAATCATGTCTTCGTGCCTGGCCCTCGAGAATCCGCTGAAAGTCGCTTATCTCGGTCCGGAAGGCACCTTCACCCAAGCGGCGGCCATGAAGCACTTTGGACACGCGGTGATCAGCAAGCCGATGGCGGCGATCGACGAAGTGTTCCGTGAAGTGGCGGCCGGTGCGGTGAATTTTGGCGTGGTGCCGGTGGAAAACTCCACTGAAGGCGCGGTCAACCACACCCTCGACAGCTTCCTCGAGCACGACATGGTGATCTGCGGCGAAGTCGAGCTGCGGATTCACCACCACCTGTTGGTCGGTGAAAACACCAAGACCGACAGCATCAGCCGCATCTATTCCCATGCCCAGTCGTTGGCGCAGTGCCGCAAGTGGCTGGACGCCCATTACCCGAATGTCGAGCGCGTGGCGGTGTCCAGCAACGCCGAGGCGGCCAAGCGGGTCAAGGGTGAGTGGAATTCGGCGGCGATCGCCGGTGATATGGCGGCCGGGTTGTACGGCCTGACCCGTCTGGCCGAGAAGATCGAAGATCGCCCGGACAACTCCACGCGCTTCCTGATGATCGGTAACCAGGAAGTGCCGCCGACCGGCGACGACAAAACTTCGATCATCGTGTCCATGAGCAACAAGCCCGGCGCGCTCCACGAGCTGCTGGTGCCGTTCCATGACAACGGGATCGACCTGACCCGGATCGAAACCCGTCCGTCGCGCAGTGGTAAATGGACCTACGTGTTCTTCATCGACTTCGTCGGCCATCACCGTGATCCGCTGATCAAGGGTGTACTGGAAAAGATCAGTCAGGAAGCAGTAGCACTCAAGGTGCTGGGTTCCTACCCGAAAGCAGTTCTTTAAGGGGTGGTAGCAATGAGTGGCAACTTCCTCGCTCTGGCACAGCCGGGCGTGCAACAACTTTCGCCATACGTACCGGGCAAACCCGTGGACGAGCTGGCTCGCGAACTGGACCTGGATCCGGCGAGCATTGTCAAACTGGCGAGCAACGAAAATCCGTTGGGCGCGAGTCCGAAAGCGCTGGCCGCAATCCGCGAAGCGCTGGACGAGCTGACCCGTTATCCGGACGGCAACGGTTTTGCCTTGAAATCCCTGCTGGCCGAGCAGTGCCGTGTCGAGCTGAACCAGGTGACCCTGGGTAACGGCTCCAACGACATTCTCGAGCTGGTGGCGCGCGCCTATCTGGCGCCGGGCCTGAATGCGGTGTTCAGCGAGCACGCGTTCGCGGTGTACCCGATCGCGACCCAGGCGGTCGGCGCTCAGGCCAAGGTCGTTCCGGCCAAGGATTGGGGGCATGATCTGCCGGCCATGCTGGCCGCGATCGACGCCAACACTCGCGTGGTGTTCATCGCCAACCCGAACAACCCGACCGGCACCTGGTTCGGCGCCGAAGCGCTGGACGAGTTCCTGCAGGATGTGCCGGAGCATGTGCTGGTGGTGCTGGACGAGGCCTACATCGAATATGCCGAAGGCAGCGATCTGCCGGATGGTCTGGATTTCCTCGCCGCTTACCCGAATCTGCTGGTCTCGCGCACGTTCTCCAAGGCCTATGGTCTGGCGGCGCTGCGCGTTGGTTATGGCTTGTCCACCCCGGTGGTAGCGGACGTGCTGAACCGCGTACGCCAGCCGTTCAACGTCAACAGTCTGGCCTTGGCTGCGGCGTGTGCGGCGTTGAAAGACGAGGAATATCTGGCGCAGAGCCGTCAGCTCAACGAATCCGGCATGCAACAGCTGGAAGCGGGTTTTCGCGAGCTGGGTCTGAGCTGGATTCCGTCCAAGGGCAACTTTATCTGCGTCGACCTCGGTCAGGTGGCGGCTCCTGTATTTCAGGGCCTGCTGCGCGAAGGCGTGATCGTGCGTCCGGTGGCCAACTACGGCATGCCGAACCATCTGCGGGTGACCATCGGTCTGCCGGCGGAAAACAGCCGCTTCCTCGAAGCGCTGCGCAAGGTTCTGGCTCGTGGGTGATGTCACTGCGCTGCAATCTGCTGCACCTATGATCGGGCGCCTGGTGGTGGTCGGTCTGGGGTTGATCGGTGGTTCGTTTGCCAAAGGCTTGCGTGAAAGCGGCGTGTGCCGCGAAGTGGTCGGGGTCGATCTCGACCCGCAATCGCGCAAGCTGGCGGTCGAGTTGGGCGTGGTGGATCGTTGCGAAGACGACCTGATGGCGGCTTGCCAGGGCGCGGACGTGATCCAGTTGGCGGTGCCGATCCTGGCCATGGAAAAAGTGCTGGCCCGTCTGGCCGGCATGGACCTGGGGCAGGCGATTCTCACGGATGTCGGCAGCGCCAAGGGCAATGTGGTGCGCGCGGCGACCGAAGCGTTCGGCGGCATGCCGGCGCGTTTCGTGCCGGGGCATCCGATTGCCGGCTCCGAGCAGAGCGGGGTGGAAGCCTCCAACTCAGAGCTGTTCCGCCGTCACAAAGTGATTCTGACCCCGCTGGAGCAGACCGATCCGGATGCGCTGGCGGTGGTGGATCGCTTGTGGCGCGAGCTGGGCGCCGACGTCGAGCACATGCAGGTCGAGCGTCACGATGAAGTGCTGGCCGCGACCAGTCATTTGCCGCACCTGCTGGCCTTCGGTCTGGTCGATTCGCTGGCCAAGCGCAATGAAAACCTTGAGATCTTCCGTTACGCTGCGGGCGGTTTCCGTGATTTCACAAGAATCGCCGGAAGCGACCCGGTCATGTGGCATGACATCTTTCTCGCCAACCGCGAGGCTGTCCTGCGCACTCTCGATACATTTCGCAGCGACCTCGACGCCTTGCGCGACGCGGTCGATGCAGGGGATGGGCACCAATTGTTGGGCGTCTTCACGCGCGCCCGGGTTGCCCGCGAGCATTTCAGTAAAATCCTGGCCCGCAGGGCCTATGTGGACGCTATGAATTCCAACGATCTGATTTTCCTGGCTCAACCTGGTGGCCGCCTGTCCGGTCGGATTCGCGTACCAGGTGACAAATCGATTTCCCACCGTTCCATCATGCTCGGTTCCCTGGCTGAAGGCGTCACTGAAGTCGAAGGCTTCCTCGAGGGCGAAGACGCTCTGGCGACCCTGCAGGCGTTCCGCGACATGGGCGTGGTCATTGAAGGCCCGCATCACGGTCGCGTGACCATCCACGGTGTCGGCCTGCACGGCCTGAAGCCTGCGCCGGGCCCGATCTATCTGGGCAACTCCGGCACTTCGATGCGCCTGCTGTCCGGCCTGCTGGCCGCGCAGGATTTCGACAGCACCCTGACTGGTGACGCTTCGCTGTCCAAGCGCCCGATGAACCGCGTCGCCAACCCGCTGCGGGAAATGGGCGCCGTGATCGAAACCGCTGCCGACGGTCGTCCGCCGATGACCATTCGTGGCGGTCACAAGCTCAAGGGCCTGACCTACACCATGCCGATGGCCAGTGCCCAGGTTAAATCCTGCCTGCTGCTGGCGGGTCTGTACGCCGAAGGCAAGACCACTGTCACCGAGCCGGCACCAACCCGTGATCACACCGAGCGTATGCTGCGCGGCTTTGGCTATCCGGTGAGCGTCAGCGGTGCCACGGCATCGGTTGAGTCTGGTGGCAAGTTGACCGCGACCCACATCGAAGTGCCTGGCGACATCTCGTCGTCGGCGTTCTTCCTGGTGGCCGCGTCGATCGCCGAAGGTTCGGAGCTGGTGCTCGAGCACGTCGGCATCAACCCGACACGCACCGGCGTGATCGACATCCTGCGTCTGATGGGCGCCGACATCACTCTGGAAAACCAGCGTGAAGTGGGTGGCGAGCCGGTTGCCGACCTGCGTGTGCGAGCAGCTAAACTCAAGGGTATCGAGATTCCGGAAGCGCTGGTTCCACTGGCCATCGACGAGTTCCCGGTGCTGTTCGTGGCCGCGGCCTGCGCCGAAGGGCGCACCGTGCTGACCGGCGCCGAAGAGCTGCGGGTCAAGGAATCGGACCGTATCCAGGTCATGGCGGACGGTTTGCTGGCGCTGGGCGTCAAGTGCGAACCGACCCCGGACGGCATCATCATCGACGGCGGCCAGATCGGCGGCGGCGAAGTGCATGGTCATGGCGATCACCGCATCGCGATGGCATTCAGCGTGGCCTCGCTGCGCGCCACGGCACCGATCCGCATCCATGACTGCGCCAACGTCGCGACATCGTTCCCGAACTTCCTGGCGCTCTGCGCGCAGGTCGGCATTCGTGTGGCGCAAGAGGCTCAGTCGTGAACAACATTGCACCGGTCATCACCATCGACGGGCCAAGCGGCTCGGGCAAAGGCACCGTAGCCGGGATTCTGGCCAAGCGTCTGGGCTGGAACCTGCTGGACTCCGGTGCGCTGTATCGCCTGCTGGCATTTGCTGCGCACAACCACGGTGTCGACCTGACCAATGAAGAGCTGCTGAAGAAACTGGCTGCTCATCTGGATGTGCAGTTCATCGCGGCGACCGACGGTCAACTGCAACGCATCATTCTGGAAGGTGACGAAGTCAGCGATGTCATCCGTACTGAAAGCGTCGGATCAGGCGCTTCCCAGGTGGCCGCATTGCCGGCTGTGCGCGAGGCGCTGCTGCAGCGCCAGCGTGCTTTCCAGGAATTTCCGGGTCTGGTGGCCGATGGTCGCGACATGGGCACAGTGGTGTTTCCCGATGCGCCGCTGAAGATTTTCCTGACCGCCAGTGCCGAGGAGCGGGCGCGCCGCCGATATTTGCAGTTGAAGGGCAAAGTCGAGGGTGTTAGTCTGTCGAGTCTGCTAGATGAGATCCGTGCGCGCGACGAGCGTGATACCCAGCGAGCGGTGGCCCCGCTCAAGCCGGCGGCTGACGCCATACAGCTGGATTCCACGGAGTTGTCCATCGATCAGGTGCTTGAACGCATCATGAGTGAGATCGCCATTAGCGATATCGCCGGGTGACCAAGAAGGCTGCAGGGGACCAGTCATAGTCCTGTGGCGCTTCTTTTAAATGAAACTAACCCACATTGTCTGGGATGTGGAGATGGGCGTATTTTTCGCCCTAATCAACAGGAATTAAAATGAGCGAAAGCTTTGCGGAACTCTTTGAAGAAAGCCTAAAGACCCTGAACCTTCAGGCAGGCTCCATCATCACCGGTGTTATCGTTGATATCGATTACCAGGCTCGCTGGGTAACCGTTCACGCTGGCCTGAAGTCCGAAGCACTGATCCCGCTGGAGCAGTTCTACAACGACGCTGGCGAACTGAACATCAACGTCGGTGACGAAGTTCACGTTGCTCTGGACTCGGTTGAAGACGGTTTCGGTGAAACCAAGCTGTCCCGTGAAAAAGCCAAGCGCGCTGAATGCTGGATCGTTCTGGAAGCAGCCTTCGCAGCTGAGGAAGTGGTCAAGGGCGTTATCAACGGTAAGGTTAAAGGCGGCTTCACTGTCGACGTTAACGGCATCCGTGCGTTCCTGCCAGGTTCCCTGGTTGACGTCCGTCCAGTGCGCGACACCACGCACCTGGAAGGCAAAGAGCTGGAATTCAAGGTCATCAAGCTGGACCAGAAGCGCAACAACGTTGTCGTTTCCCGTCGCAGCGTCCTGGAAGCCGAGAACTCCGCCGAGCGTGAAGCTCTGCTGGAATCCTTGCAGGAAGGCCAGCAAGTCAAAGGTATCGTCAAAAACCTCACCGATTACGGCGCATTCGTCGATCTGGGTGGCGTGGACGGCCTGCTGCACATCACCGACATGGCCTGGAAGCGCATCAAGCATCCTTCCGAGATCGTCAACGTTGGTGACGAAATCGACGTCAAGGTTCTGAAATACGATCGCGAACGCAACCGTGTTTCCCTGGGCCTGAAGCAACTGGGCGAAGATCCATGGGTTGCTATCAAAGCTCGTTACCCAGAAGGCACTCGCGTTACCGCTCGTGTAACCAACCTGACCGACTACGGCTGCTTCGCTGAGCTGGAAGAAGGCGTTGAAGGTCTGGTACACGTTTCGGAAATGGACTGGACCAACAAGAACATCCACCCTTCGAAAGTCGTACAAGTCGGCGACGAAGTGGAAGTCATGGTTCTGGACATCGACGAAGAGCGTCGTCGTATCTCCCTGGGCATCAAGCAGTGCAAGTCGAACCCATGGGAAGACTTCTCTGGCCAGTTCAACAAGGGCGACAAGATCTCCGGCACCATCAAGTCGATCACCGATTTCGGTATCTTCATTGGTCTGGACGGCGGCATCGACGGTCTGGTTCACCTGTCCGACATCTCCTGGAACGAAGTGGGCGAAGAAGCCGTACGTCGTTTCAAGAAGGGTGATGAGCTGGACACCGTTATCCTGTCGGTTGACCCAGAGCGTGAGCGTATCTCCCTGGGTATCAAGCAACTGGAAAGCGATCCGTTCTCCGAGTACGTCTCGGTTAACGACAAAGGCGCAATCGTGACTGGCACCGTGAAAGAAGTTGACGCCAAAGGCGCCATCATCGTTCTGGCCGACGATATCGAAGCGACTCTGAAAGCCTCCGAAATCAGCCGTGACCGCGTTGAAGACGCGCGCAACGTTCTGAAAGAAGGTCAGCAAGTAGAAGCCAAGATCATCAGCGTTGATCGTAAGAGCCGCGTAATTCAGCTGTCGATCAAATCGAAAGACGATGCTGAAGAGAAAGAAGCCATCCAGAGCCTGAAAGCAGCTCCGGAAGGCGAAGCAGCCGACACCACCATGGCGGCACTGCTGCGTCAAGCAATGGCCAAACAGAACTGAGTTCTGTCTGATCATTAAAAAGGGCGACTTCGGTCGCCCTTTTTTGTGCCTGCTATTTGGTGGGGGGGAGGGCTGCTTTCCGGTCAATCGGTGAAACCATTTCCTTAGCCGGGAGGTCTGTTTCTTTAATCGGATCAATCGTCTATTCGCGTCTAGGCTTAGGCTGAAGATCGCAGTAGTCGGGCAGGCGCCTGGCATAAGGAAGTGAATGAACAAGTTTATAGTTCTGTTGGGTTTGCTGGTGTTGGCAGGCTGTACTACCAGCGCCAAGACCCATGCGGTGCGCGGAGTGAGTGGCATCGAGGTTGACTGCTCCGGCTTGGGTTCAGGCTGGGAAAGGTGTCAGAAACGCGCTGCCAAGGAGTGCAAGGGGGCGGGTTACAAGGTGATCACGCGGTCTGATGATGCCCGGGAAGAGGATGAGTTTCCCTTTGGCTTCAATCCGGCAGGCTACGTCACCCGAACCATGTTGGTGATTTGTCGGTGAGGGAGCGTTGGCAGGCTTGTGATCCGATGCCCTGAAAATGGGCGTTTCGGCGAACGGAAAGATATGTCAAGCCCTGGGCTGTTCAAAATCTTCCGGGCGTGCTAAAACCTTTCAAGCGCTGACCTAGCTGCTTGAAAAAGAAGGGAAAAATATGACGAAGTCGGAGTTGATCGAACGAATTGTCACCCATCAAGGGCTGCTCTCATCCAAAGATGTGGAGTTGGCCATCAAGACTATGCTTGAGCAAATGTCCCAATGCCTGGCTACTGGAGATCGTATCGAGATCCGTGGTTTTGGCAGCTTTTCCTTGCACTATCGTGCTCCGCGGGTAGGGCGCAACCCCAAGACTGGCCAGTCTGTCAGTCTTGACGGCAAGTTTGTTCCGCATTTCAAGCCGGGAAAGGAATTGCGTGATCGTGTTAACGAAGAGGAGGAGGCGTGATCGCCGCCGTCAATAATCAAGGAGTCGCGCATGCGTAACCTCAAACGCATTCTTCTTGGCGTGCTTGTTCTTTTGCTGATGCTGGTAATACTGGCATTTGTTCTTGAAAACCAGCAGTCGGTTTCGTTGCTGTTTCTCGGCTGGGCTGGTCCACAATTGCCCGTGTCCCTGGTGATGGTCCTGGCGCTTTTGGCAGGGATGCTGATTGGTCCCGTGCTGGGGTGGTTTTTAGGGCGATCCTCCAGAGCTGCGCGCAAGCGCCTTGTCTGATGGGGCGGTTGGGGCGCACCCCTGAAATTGCGCCGCTTCCTGTCTGCATCCATTAGTAAAACGTTCATTAAGCTGTAAAATGCAACCCTTGTTCGATAGTGGCTAAATCCCACTTCGGCACAGACTGATTCCGGCAATGGCCCTCATCTCCAGACGGCTTGCGCATCCATGGATTAGACGGTGCTCCGATCGGTGCCGTCAGTGACTCAAGGGTATGTTCTTTCGTGAAAATTCTAGTGACTGGTGGTGCTGGATTTATCGGCTCGGCAGTAATTCGGCATATTATTGCCAATACTTCTGATGCGGTTGTAAACGTCGATAAGTTGACCTACGCCGGCAATCTCGAGTCATTGGCCGAAGTTAGCGATAGTCCCCGTTATGCGTTCGAGCAGGTCGATATCTGTGATCGGGAGCAGATTGACCGTGTTTTTCGTGAGCATCAGCCTGATGCGATCATGCACCTCGCTGCAGAGTCCCATGTAGATCGTTCGATCTCCGGTCCTTCGGAGTTTATTCAGACCAACATTATCGGCACTTACAATCTGCTCGAAGCGTCGCGTCTGTATTGGCAATGCCTGGAGCAGGGCCGCAAGTCGCTGTTTCGCTTTCACCATATTTCGACCGATGAAGTGTACGGTGATCTTGAGGGGGTGGATGATCTGTTTACTGAAACCACACCTTATCAGCCAAGTTCTCCTTACTCTGCCAGTAAGGCAAGTTCCGATCATCTGGTGCGCGCATGGAGTCGCACCTATGGGTTGCCGGTTCTAATTACCAATTGCTCGAACAATTATGGGCCTTGCCATTTTCCGGAAAAACTTATTCCACTGGTTATTCTCAATGCCCTTGAAGGCAAGGCGTTGCCTGTTTACGGCAAAGGTAATCAAGTGCGTGATTGGTTGTATGTCGAGGATCATGCTCGAGCGTTGTACAAAGTTGTGACTGAAGGTGTTGCAGGGGAGACCTATAACATTGGTGGGCACAATGAGAAGCAGAATATCGAAGTCGTTAAAATACTCTGCGCGTTGCTCGACGAGTTGTGCCCGGAGTCGCCACATCGTCCTCACGCTGGCTTGATCACCTACGTCCAGGATCGCCCGGGGCACGATCAACGCTACGCGATCGACGCAAGCAAGATCCAGCGCGAGTTGGGCTGGGTGCCATCGGAAAGTTTCGAAAGCGGTATTCGCAAGACTGTCGAGTGGTATCTGAAAAATACCCAGTGGGTCGCGAACGTGAAGAGCGGCAGCTATCAGCAGTACATCGACCAGCATTACCGTAACCGCCCGGTTCAAGCATGAAAATTCTGTTGCTCGGAAAAAATGGTCAGGTCGGTTGGGAGTTGCAGCGTTCTCTTGCCCCATTGGGGGAACTGATCGCGCTTGACCGGCTTGGCCAGGCTGGCTTGTCCGGGGATCTTTCGGATCTGCAGGCTCTGCGCGCAACGATTCGCCAGGTGGCTCCCGATGTTGTGGTCAACGCCGCGGCCTATACCGCAGTGGACAAGGCTGAATCCGATACTGAAATGGCTGACAGGATTAATGCGCGTGCAAGTCAGGTCATTGCCGAAGAAGTTGCATCCCTGGGCGCCTGGCTGATTCATTACTCTACCGACTATGTATTTGACGGGCAGGGTGATGCACCTTGGCGCGAGGCGGATCAGACAGCCCCTCTCAACTACTACGGCTTGAGCAAGTTGAACGGTGAGAACGCCATTATCGCCAGTGGCTGCCGCTATCTGATTTTTCGCACGAGTTGGGTTTACGCGGCACGAGGCAATAACTTCGCGAAAACCATGCTTCGGCTGGCCGCAGAGCGAGAGACGTTGAACGTTGTCTCTGACCAGATCGGTGCGCCTACAGGGGCTGACCTGATTGCCGACGTGACGGCCTTGGCGCTGCAAAAAGCACTGCGGCAGCCAGAATTGGCAGGTATCTATCACCTGGTGGCTGCCGGTCAGACGTCATGGCGCCAATATGCCAGCTATGTAATCGATTTCGCCCGGGCCCACGGCGAGAATGTTCTGGTCAAAAGCGTTGCCCCAGTGCCAAGTACTTCATTTCCGACTCCCGCTCGACGTCCCCTTAATTCCCGTCTGGATACTCAGAAAATCCGGGAGAATTTTTCTCTGAACTTGCCGGAATGGGAAGTCGGAGTTACTAGAATGCTGATGGAAGTTCTGAATAAATGATGGCTACAACTCGTAAGGGAATTATTCTGGCCGGTGGCTCGGGCACTCGTTTGCACCCACTGACGCTCGGTGTATCCAAACAGATGCTACCGATTTACGACAAGCCGATGATCTTCTATCCGCTTTCAGTGCTGATGCTTGCGGGGATGCGCGAGATCCTGATTATTTCCACGCCTGAAGATTTGCCGAGTTTTCGCAAGTTACTGGGCGATGGTAGTCGATACGGTATTTCGCTTTCATTTGCCGAACAGCCTAGTCCTGATGGGTTGGCGCAGGCTTTCATCATCGGCGAGGAGTTCATTGGTGATAGCCCGTGTTGCTTGATCCTCGGCGACAATATTTTTTACGGTCAGCATTTCTCCGACAAACTGCGTTCGGCAACCCATCAGGAGTCGGGAGCGACGGTATTTGGTTATCACGTTTCTGATCCGGAGCGTTTCGGTGTGGTCGAGTTCGATGCCGAAGGTCGTGCGCTGAGCATTGAAGAAAAGCCGGCCCAGCCAAAGTCCAATTACGCGGTCACCGGGTTGTATTTCTATGATAATCGGGTCGTTGAAATCGCTAAAAACATCCAGCCTTCTGCGCGTGGTGAACTTGAGATCACTGATGTCAACCTGGCTTATCTGCACCAGGATGCGTTGAAAGTCGAGTTGCTGGGGCGTGGTTTTGCCTGGCTGGATACCGGAACTCATGATTCGTTACTGGAAGCCAGTCACTTCGTTCATACCATCGAGCAGCGCCAGGGTTTGAAAGTGGCCTGTCTGGAAGAGATTGCCTACTACAACGGTTGGATTAGTGCCGATCAATTGCGGAGTCAGGCACAGACACTCGGTAAAACCGGTTACGGTCAATATTTAAGCAAGCTCCTGCCTCCTGCTGGAAATAAGGAAAATGCCCCGCCGAAAACCTCGAATTGATTGCATGTCGATTCGGGGCAGACACAAGCGCAGTTTCAGGATGAATATAAAGGGGAATTGAGTGAATAAATCCAGGGTGCTTGTGACAGGTGCAAGCGGATTTGTAGGGCGTGCGCTGAGCGAAAAACTGCTGGCGAGTGAAAGTTTCCTCCCTGTTTGCGCTGTTCGTGACCTGGCTTCGGGACCCTTGCAGGCCGAGCGAATTGTTTACGAGTTGGAAAGTGGGCTTTCGGTTGAGGCGATGCGTGGCGTCGACACTATCATTCATGCCGCTGCGCGCGTACATGTCATGAAGGCGGCGCAGTCCGATGATCTGACTGCGTTTCGCAAGGCAAATGTCGAAGGCACTTTGAAGCTCGCGCGCAGTGCTGCGCAGGCGGGGGTTCGACGGTTCATTTTTATCAGCTCGGTCAAGGTCAACGGTGAGCAGACCCTTCCCGGTAAACCTTATCTGGCCACTGATGTGCCCGCACCAGTAGATGCATACGGCATTTCCAAGTCGGAAGCGGAAACCGCGTTGCGCGATTTGGCCGCAGAGACCGGACTGGAAGTCGTGATTATTCGACCGCCCCTGGTCTATGGGCCTGGTGTGAAGGCCAACTTTCAAAAGATGCTGGGTTGGGTTGATTCCAGGCTGCCATTGCCGTTCGGCTCGATTACCAATCAGCGCAGTCTCGTTGCGCTGGAGAATCTGCTGGACCTGATCGTGCATTGCATCAGGCATCCGGGTGCGCCGGGCAACACCTTTCTTGTCAGTGACGGCGCAGATTTGTCCACGACTCAATTGCTTCAGGGCGTGGCTCGAGCGCTGGGCGTGCGTTCGGCATTGGTACCCGTTCCTCAGCGGCTGTTAGCCGCCGGGCTGATCCTTCTGGGTCGGCGAGCGCTGGCGACACGCTTGTGTGGGTCGCTGCAGGTCGATATCAGGCACACCTGCGAACTGTTGGGATGGGCGCCGCCGGTTGGAAGTCAGCAGGCGTTGGATCGTGTAGCCAAAGACTATCTGGAAACTAAAAAGAAATGAGTTGGTTATTGCTGGTTGGGGTATTCCTCGCTTCTTGGTCGCTCACGTTCGTCCTGCGCAGCTACGCACTGCGCAACAAACTCATGGATGTACCCAATGCGCGCAGTTCCCACAGCATCCCGACGCCCAGAGGCGGCGGTGTTGCCATCGTGGTTTCATTTTTGGCGGCGTTGTCGGTCTGTGTGCTGACTGGAGTGTTGCCTCAAGGGCAGTTCATTGGTTTGTTTGGTGCGGGTATCGCTGTCGCCCTGATTGGTTTTGCCGATGATCATGGGCACATTGCCGCGCGCTGGCGATTGCTTGGGCATTTTGCTGCGGCTATCTGGATTCTGATTTGTTTTGGTGGGTTGGCCCCGCTGGATATGTTCGGTTTCAAAATCGACCTCGGATGGTTTGGGGCGGTTCTGGCATCGATTTATCTGGTCTGGGTGCTCAATCTCTACAATTTCATGGATGGCATTGATGGCATCGCCGGCGCCGTGGCGATTTGCGTGACGGTGGCCGGAGCCATTCTGTATTGGTTGTGTGGGTTCACTCAGGAAGTCTGGGCGCCGCTGCTGCTCGCGAGTGCCTGTGCCGGATTTCTGGTCTGGAATTTCCCGCCAGCGAAGATTTTCATGGGCGATGCAGGGAGTGGTTTTCTCGGCATAGTGCTCGCAGGCATGGCGCTTCAGGCTGGCTGGGTCGAGCCGCAACTATTCTGGAGCTGGCTGATATTGATGGGGGTGTTCATCGTTGATGCCACCTACACCATGCTGCACCGACTGATTCGTGGTGAGAAAATCTACGAGGCTCATCGCAGTCATGCCTATCAATATGCTTCTCGCCAACACCTCAGCCACAAGAAGGTAACGGTGGCGGTCATTCTGATCAACGTCCTTTGGCTGACGCCTCTGGCTTTTTGGGTGGGGAAGGGCGGAATGGATGGCGTAAGCGGCCTTTTGCTCGCCTATCTGCCATTGATTGTGCTCGCGATCCGATACAGCGCTGGCAAAGCGGAAGCTTGACTGGGAGCGACGGGCTTGGCCGCCTATTCTTAAAGCGCTGCAATGGGTGTAACCACCGTGCAACACGGTGTGCTGCATGAATGGCAAGCGGTCGCCCGGCGCTCAATAATGGAAAATTGTATGGTAAACTTCGCTGGTTTTTATAAGGTGATGGCATAAGGCTAGCAGCTGGTGCGATTTTTTCCTTGTAAGACCCCGGCAGCGCCGCTGCCGGCATGGGTTTGTGTGTGTATTCGGCAGTACCTCTTTGCAGGCGTACTCGAAGCCTGAACCGCATTTCCTGGGCTGCATGGATGAACAGCGGGTTCCTGGCAGGCGTTTCCGGGGCGTGATTGACCTGAGTTCTGGTGTTTCCGGAGCCGGGTCGATTTTTTTGGTTACCGGATTTGCCGAGGGGGCTCTGCCTCGCATTGAGTAGAGATTCGCGATACGCCCTCCTTTGGAAGCAGCGCATCAAGACGTCCAACTGATGAGTAGGAACCAGGTCACGAACAGCAGTTCTGGCCTGGGAAGTGAGGAGTAAGGTAATGAAAGTTTTGGTGTTGGGTGTTTCCGGAATGCTGGGTAACGCAGCCTACCGAGTTTTGTCCGCTAATCCCGAGTTGAGGGTTTTCGGTACGGCTCGAAGTGAAGGTGCCCGCAAGTTTTTTTCACCGGCCTTGGCCGAGAACATCGTACTGGGCGTTGACGTCGAAAGTCAGGACTCTCTTATCAAGGCTTTCGGTACGGTCCGTCCCGATGTCGTGATCAACTGCGTAGGTCTGGTCAAGCAACTGTCCGATGCCAACGATCCACTGATGGCCGTGCCGATCAATACGCTGCTCCCGCATCGTCTGGCCGCATTGTGCAAGGCCGGTGGCGCCCGACTGGTGCACATCAGTACCGATTGTGTCTTTTCCGGGAAGAAGGGCGGCTATCTCGAATCCGATTTTCCGGATGCCTATGACCTCTATGGTCGCTCCAAATTGTTGGGCGAAGTGGATTATCCACACGCGATTACTTTGCGCACATCGATCATCGGTCGCGAATTGTCCGGCGCCCGCAGCCTTGTCGGCTGGTTCCTCGCGCAGCAAGGCAAGGTTGACGGTTTTACCGGTGCCGTGTTCTCCGGTCTGCCGACCATGGAGCTGGCGCGAGTGATCAACGAGTTCGTCCTGCCACGACCGCACTTGCACGGCTTGTACCATGTAGCCGCCAAACCGATTAATAAGTACGACTTGCTAAAGCTTGTAGCGAGCACTTATGGGAAAGACACGGAGATTGTCCCTTCCGATAGGCTGACAATTGATCGTTCGTTGAATGCAGACCGTTTTGCGGAGGCGACAGGCTACGTTGCCCCGGAATGGCCTGTATTGATCAAAAACATGCATGACTTCAATTAAGCGCAAGGTTTAGACAATGTTTGATAATAAAGTATTGATGATTACCGGTGGCACAGGCTCATTCGGTAATGCTGTTCTTAATCGTTTTTTGAAAACCGACGTCAAAGAAATCCGTATTTTCAGTCGTGACGAGAAAAAACAAGAGGATATGCGGATTGCGCTGAACAATCCGAAGCTCAAGTTCTACATTGGTGACGTTCGCAACTTCGACAGCATTCGTGGCGCGATGAAGGGCGTTGACTACGTTTTTCACGCAGCAGCATTGAAACAGGTCCCATCGTGCGAGTTTTACCCGATGGAAGCTGTGCGCACCAACGTACTCGGTACCGAAAACGTCATGCAGGCAGCGATCGAGAACAATGTCGAGCGCGTTATCGTGCTCAGCACGGACAAGGCTGTCTACCCGATCAATGCGATGGGCATTTCCAAGGCAATGATGGAAAAGCTCATGGTTGCCAAGGCGCGCATGCAGTCGGAAGGCGAAACCGTTTTCTGCGCTACCCGTTACGGCAACGTCATGGCTTCCCGCGGCTCGGTAATTCCGCTGTTTATCGAGCAACTGCGCGATGGCAAGCCGATCACCATCACCGATCCGACCATGACGCGCTTCCTGATGTCCCTGGAAGACTCCGTCGATCTGGTACTGCATGCATTCGAACACGGCGAACAGGGCGATATCTTCGTTCAGAAAGCGCCTGCATCGACCATTGAAGTGCTCGCACAGGCACTTAAAGAACTGTTCCAGAAAGACAACGAAATTCGCATCATCGGCACTCGTCACGGTGAAAAACTGTTCGAGTCGCTGGTTGCACGTGAAGAGTTGGCGAAAGCCGAAGACATGGGTCAGTACTACCGTGTGCCGGCCGACAATCGCGATCTGAACTACGCAAAGTACTTCGTGGAAGGCGAGGCCGAGGTTTCCGCGCTCGAAGATTACACTTCCCACAATACCGAGCGCCTGGATATCGAAGGCGTGAAGAAGTTGCTGTTGAAGCTTTCCTACATTCAGGAGCAACTTAATGCTTAAGGTAATGACGATTGTCGGGACCCGTCCTGAACTGATCAAGATGTCGCGTGTGATCGCCGAATTTGACGAGCACACGAAGCATATCCTCGTCCACACCGGGCAAAACTTCGACTACGAGTTGAACGAGGTATTTTTCGAGGAAATGGGTATCCGCAAGCCGGATCACTTCCTCGGGGCCGTCGGCGCCAACGCCGCGCAAACCATCGCACGCGTCATCGAGAAAGCCGATGAAGTGCTGGAAGCCGAGAAGCCGGACGCCTTGATGCTCTACGGCGATACCAATTCCTGCCTGGCCGTCATTGCTGCCAAACGCAGAAAAATCCCCGTCTTCCACATGGAAGCCGGTAACCGCTGCTTCGACCAGCGTGTTCCGGAAGAGCTGAACCGCAAGGTTCTCGACCATTTGAGCGACATCAATCTGGTGTTGACCGAGCATGCTCGTCGCTATCTGCTCGACGAAGGCATTCCACCGGATCGCATCATCAAATCCGGCTCCCACATGGAAGAAGTGCTTAATCACTTCATGCCACAGATCGAGGCATCGCCGATTCTCGACGAGCTGGGTCTGAAGTCGAAGCAATTCTTCGTCGTGAGCACTCACCGCGAAGAAAACGTCGACACGCCGGCAAACCTGCAGGATCTGCTGGACACCCTGAAGGCGCTGGTTGAAACCTACGACATGCCGGTTATCGTTTCCACCCACCCGCGTACTCGTCAGCGTCTGGAGGCTCTGGGCCTGGACGGCCTGGATTCGCGAATCCGGTTCCTCAAGCCGTTCGGTTTCTTTGCCTACATCAAGCTGCAGAAGGAAGCGTTCTGCATCCTGTCCGACAGCGGCACCATCACCGAAGAAGCTTCGCTGCTCGGTTTGACCGCAGTGACCATCCGCAACGCCCACGAGCGTCCGGAAGGCATGGACCAGGGCACGCTGATCATGAGCGGCCTGAAGTCGGAGCGGGTTCTCGATGCCGTGCGTATCGTGACCAGCCAGGATCAGGCAGGTGCCGTGCGTCGCGTGGTTCCAGACTACGAAGGTGGCCTGGTATCGCAGAAAGTTTTGCGAATTGTTTTGAGTTATACAGATTTTATCAATCGGACTGTTTGGTCGAAGTAAACGTGGGGGCATCTACTCCTGCTGTACATGTGACGTTGTAGATGCCCTGGTTTTTTGTTTGATGAGTTTGTACCGATCAACACTGATTAATAAGCAGCTCGGCAAGCGGTAGTGTTTGTTAAAGCTTGTTAGATGCTAAAGGATGAAGAAACGTGAATACGACTGTCGATGCAAGTGTTGTCTGGTGTGATCGGGATGAGTTCCATAACAAAGCTGCCGGTTTTATCAAGCCGGTGTCCACCGTGCTGGATATTGGTTGCGGTATCCGCCCGCAACAGTACATCACCCCAGAATTGCTGATCTGTGTTGAACCGCATCTTGAGTACGTTGAAGTGCTCAAGACAAGCCTCAAAGACGCGAATGCAGTCATTATTCCGCTGGACGCCAGCAAAGCGTTGGCCGGGATGCCGGATCGCTCGATCGATTCGATTTTTCTCATCGACGTTATCGAGCACATGGACAAAGACGTGGGCGCTCAAGTGCTGCTTGAGTGTCAACGTGTGGCGCGTCAGCAAGTCATTATCTTCACTCCCTTAGGCTTCATGCCTCAGGAAATTCACGCTGGCGATGTGGATGGCTGGAACCTTCACGGCGGTGAGTGGCAGGATCACAAATCCGGTTGGTACCCTGAAGAGTTCGCTGGCTGGGATGTCATTGCCTGCAAGCATCTTCATCTGCAGGATTACCTCGGACAGGACATTACTCCTCCGTATGGCGGTTTCTACGCTGTTAAAAATATCCAGAAAGTGGCCAATCACTTCAACGATCTTTATTCCAATGATGTGGTGGATAGTCAAACTTCTAACCTGCCTTGGTTGCTGGAGTCCTTTCCGCTTCTGGGTGAAAAGGTCGTGGCCCGTGACATCAGCACCAGCCATCTGAAATGTGGGATTGCATCCTGTCAGCGCACGACTGAGCTGTTCATAGAGCTCGGTGCAACCGAGCCTCAGGATGTCATTTTCGCGAAGGCCGCTCAGGAAAAATCTGAAGCGCTATTGCGAGAGACTCGTCAGCACAACGAACGTATCAAGGCGTTCTCCGAGCAATTCGCACGTTTGAATGACTTGGGGGCCGAATTCGCTGGTTTGTCTGCTCAGGCTGCAGAGTTGTCTGCTCAGGCTGCAGAGTTGTCTGCTCAGGCTACAGAGTTGTCTGCGAAGAGCGAAGAGCTTGCATTCAAAGAGAGTCAAATTCAGGCAAGAGAGAGTGAACTCCAGCAACAGACAACTGCATTGTCTGCACGCGCCGAGCAGTTAAACGCTTTGGAACGAGGCATTACTGAAAGCCTGTGTGGCAAGGTCAGCCGTAAAGTAAGAGCTCTGTTTAAATGAAAGTTCTTCAAGTCAATGGCTACGAGTCCCCTGGTCGTCGTTTTAATGGTCTTTCCATTACGCCGCTTCTAAAAAAATACGATGTCGAATCCCGGCATCTTATTTGGGAAAAGGACACTCAGAACCCGGACGTGCTGACGTTCGAGGGGAAAAATACAAGGAAAATCAACCGGATCCTCAATCGGGTTGAGCGTTTGACCTCGATGCAATCAGTGCTTTACACGAATGCCAGGCAGATGATGAAAATGCCAGCGTTCGAGGAAGCGGATGTGCTGCACCTGCACATTATCCACTCGGGCTATCTGAGCCTGGGCGACTTGCCCGAGATCACTCGGCGCAAGCCTACAGTGTGGACACTGCATGACCCGTGGGCCATGACAGGACATTGCGTCTATCCGTTCGAGTGCAAACGCTGGATGACCGGTTGTGGCAAGTGCCCCGACCTGGACATCCACTTCCCGCTGTTGATGGACACCACACGTTTTCTTTTTCAGTATAAAAAACGTGCGTACAACAAATCGAAGTTCGATGTCATCGTGGCCTCCAAATGGATGCGCGATATGGTCGAGGCTTCTCCTCTTTTCGAGGATGTTGATATCCATCAGGTGCCTTTTGGCCTGGATCTGGACTTTTTCAATCCGAATGCTTCGCCGGATGCACGCAAGCGCTTCGGCATTCCCGATGATGCCTTGGTCATTTGTTTCCGGGCGGTCGATAACCAGTTTAAGGGCTTGCCTTACATCATCCAGGCGCTGGAGCGCATCAGCGCCAACCAGCCGGTATGTCTGTTGACTCTCAACAGCAAAGGTTTGATGGAGCAATTCAAGGATCGATTCCAGCTTGTTGAGTTGGGTTGGACCAATGATGAAGAACTGGCCCGTGATGCGTTCGTTGCATCCGACATCTTCCTCATGCCTTCGATTGTGGAAGCCTTTGGCGTCATGGCCATTGAAGCGTTCGCCTGCGGCAAGCCGGTGATCGTGTTCGAAGGCACATCGTTGCCGGAAGTGACGTTTGCACCGGAAGTCGGGGTGTCGGTGCCGATGCACGATGGCGAAGGGCTTTATCGCGCTCTGCAGCATCTGATCGACAATCCGGCGGAGCGTGAAGAACGCGGTCGCAAGGGACGAGAGATCGCCGAAAAGCATTATGGCGACGACTTGTACGCACAGCGGCTGGCGGAGATCTATAAAACGGTTGCTGCTAAATGAAAGTACTGCTTTTAACTGATATACCACCGTGCCGTAACTTTACAGCAGGTCTGGTGCTGGATCGGTTGGTCGGCTTTTTGCCCAAGGATCAGGTTGCCATCTGCGCAGTGGTTAACCCTGCGCTGAACCCGGAGATTCCTGCGGAGCTCGACGAAGTCCCCAAGCTTCTTCTTCGCAAGCCGCGGGAAGCCGCGGTACGTGTATTGCCGCGCAAGGCCGGGATTCTCTCGGCTTTTCCGTTCGAGCTGGTCCAGGCCAATCGTGTTCAACGCGAGCTGCTTCCGCAGATCGTCGAATTTGCCAAAACGCAGAAAGTCGATGCTGTGTGGGTTGTTCTGCAAGGGCAGACCATGGTGCGCCTGGCTCGCCAGGTGACCCAGGCACTCAATGTGCCACTCCTGACTCAGGTCTGGGACCCGTTCGGCTGGTGGCTGCAAGCGAATCTCATCGACGGTTTTACCCGTCGCCGCTTGCTCAAGGAGTTCGACCAGGTCATCAAAGGCAGTGCGTCCTGTGCGACCGCATCGTGGGCGATGTCCGAGAATTACACGAACAAATACCGTGTCGTGAATGCTCCGGTTATTGCGGGGTTGCCTCGTGAACTGGCCTTGCAGCCGGCTACGAAAGTGCATGATCGCGATGAGTTCATCATTGCCATGGCCGGTCAGTTCTACGCGCAGACGGAATGGGAATGCCTGCAACACGCATTGAATGCCTGTAACTGGAAAGTTGCAGGCAAGCGTATTCGTGTGCGGGTGATGGGGGGCGCGTTCAAGGTGTTTACCCAAAGTCCTTCGAATTTCGAGTATCTGGGCTGGCAAACTCAGGACGAGACGATTCGACTGCTGGCCGATTCTGATCTTCTCTACATGCCTTACTGGTTCTCCGGTGAGTACCACGAAGAGTCGAGCAACAGTTTTCCATCGAAGCTTGTTACTTATTTCGCTTCAGGCCGGCCGGTGTTTTGTCATGCGCCGAGTTACGCCTCTCCGGCGAAGTACATCAAGGCCAATGATGCCGGTTTCCTGTGCGAGTCGCTGGATACCTCCGTCATCATCAGTCAGTTGGAAAGGGCTGTGCAGGACAGCGAGGCTTACGCTCGTTTTGCCGCCAACGGCTATTCATGCTTCATGAAGGATTTCACGCTGGAGCGCATGAAAGAGTCATTTCTTGCGTTTCTGGGAAATCACACCAAAGCATCAATAGGGCTTTCTAATTGAGTCAGAATATCTTTACTGCTCATTTCCGGCATTTCGATCTCATCAAGCAACTCATCAAACGCGATGTGGACATGCGATTCAAGGGCGCCCTGCTGGGTGTCCTGTGGCCGCTGATCACGCCGCTGCTGACGTTGGCGATGTACGCGGTGGTGTTCGGATATTTCCTGCCTTCTCGCTGGCCTGGCGTTGAGGGAATTACCGGTTTTGCATTAATGCTGTTTCCCGGTCTGATTGTCTTTACGTTCTTTGCCGAATGCGTAAACCGTGCGCCCAACCTGATCACGTCGAATCCCAATTTCGTCAAGAAAGTGGTGTTCCCGGTCGAATTGCTGGTCTGGGTTCCTATCGGCTCGGCGGTTTTTCAGTTGTGCCTCAGTATCGTTGCATGGGCGGCCATTGCACTGTTTGTAAACGGTAGCCTTCAGTGGACCATCGTATTTCTGCCAGTCGTCATTGCGCCGCTGGTGCTTTGCCTGTTGGGCATTACCTGGTTCCTGAGCGCGCTTGGTGTGTTCCTGAGAGATATTGCGCAACTGACGATTGTTATCACCCAGGCATTGATGTTCTTCTCGCCGGTTCTGTATCCGCTCGACAAGCTGCCGCAATGGGCCAGTCGTCTGATCATGCTCAATCCGCTGTCGTTCATTGTTGAACAGGCGCGGTTGGTGATGATCAACGGTGCGATACCCAATTTCCCGGGCCTGTTGATCTACACCTGTGTCAGTCTGGTCGTTTGCTGGCTCGGCCTGCGTTTCTTCAGATCTGTCAGACACGGCTTTGCGGACGTTTTATGAGTATGGACATGACTACAGAAGTAAAGCCGCAGCCGGTCATCGAAGTGGTTGGTCTGGAAAAGGCATACCACATCTACGATGCGCCACATGATCGTCTGAAACAGATCTTTCTGGGCTGGAAGCGCAACTACTATCGAGACTTCCTGGCGCTCAAAGATGTCAATTTCGAAGTCCTCAAAGGGCAGTCGGTGGGTGTTATCGGTCGAAATGGTGCCGGTAAAAGTACTCTCTTGCAGCTGTTGACCGGCACCCTGACACCCACGAAGGGCTCGGTGAAAATCAACGGTAAAGTTGCAGCAGTCCTTGAGCTGGGTTCGGGTTTCAATCCTGAATTCAGCGGGCGCGAGAATATTTATCTGTATGCCAGCCTGTTCGAGCTGAAGAAGTCGTGCATCGAAGAGCGCTTTCAGAAGATTGTCGATTTTTCTGAACTTGGCGACTTCATCGATCAGCCGGTAAAGGCTTATTCCAGTGGCATGCAGGCGCGTCTGGCGTTTTCGGTAATTGCCCATGTCGATGCCGATATTCTGATCATTGACGAAGCGTTGTCCGTAGGGGACGCATTTTTCGCACAGAAGTGCATGCGTTTCCTGCGTCAGTTCCAGGAGCGCGGCACCATTCTTTTCGTCAGCCATGACCTGGCCGCTGTCACCGCTTTCTGCGATCACGCGATCTGGCTGGAAGGTGGGGTTGTGCGCGATGCAGGCTCCGCGAAAGATGTCTGCGAAAAGTACTTTGCCCAGCTTTACATGCAGCATACCGGCGCCGAGGGCGCAGCTCCCGTTGCAGAAGTTGCAGTAGAAGATGAGGAGTTTGAAGAGGTCATCGAGGAGGAGCCGGAAGGCGAGATCATTGAGCAGCGAATCGTCATGCAGGATGATGAGACGATTTGCAACGGTGCTCAGGAAATTGAATCTTTCGGATTCAATCCGCAGTCATCGACGTTTGGCACAGGTGGCGCAGAAATTCTCAACGTCAGCTTTACCAATGCAAAAGGTCGTCAGCTGACCGTTTGTGAAGGTGGTGCGGACGTTGTGGTGAAAGTTACGGCCAAGGCCATTCACGACGTTGATTTGCCGATTATTGGTTTCATCATTAAAGATCGGCTGGGGCAGCCATTGATCGGTGGTAACACTTATCACTCCTACAAGGAGTCGCCTGTCAGAGTCCGGGCCGGCAAGCGGGTCGACGCTGCGTTTCATTTCAAGTTGCCAATACTGGCGGTGGGTGATTATTCGATCGTTGCAGCGATTGCCAACGGCACGTTGCATGAGCATGTGCAGCTGCACTGGATGCATGACGCGATCCTGTTCAAAGTAGTTGCTACCAGCATCGACGGCGTGATCGTCGGGGCGCCGCTGGAAAAAATCATTCTTACCTCTAAGGCTTAACAACGAATGACACAACAACAAGATTTGGGACGGTTAGCTTGGGCGGATGTTTGTCGACTGATCGCAACGTTTGGGGTTGTTGTCATTCATATAGCCGCGCCCCTGTTTTATAATTATAAAAATACCGGTCAGTTTGATTTTCTAATGGCGACCGTAATTGATAGTTTTGTAAGGGTTTCAGTTCCCTTGTTTGCGATGTTGTCAGGGGCGTTGTTGTTGGGGCGTGATACTTCCAAGGCTTTAGGGGGGGTATTTGGCAGGGTAATGAGGGTTGCTATCCCTCTCGCTCTCTGGAGTGTTATCTATGTATTCTGGATGAATCATTGGGAAGGTCGACCCTTAAGCTTTTTTGGTGCTTTAAAGCAAGCGTTGAATGGTCCCGTGATCTACCATCTCTGGTTTGTCTATATGATTATTGGGGTTTATTTGATTTTCCCTATAATTCAAGTTTTATCTGTCGCCATGTTAAATAACAAGCGATGGGCTGCTTACTTTTTTGGCGTTTGGTTTGCGATTAACTCGGTAACGATTTATTTTCCGCTAGAGGTTGTTCCTCATCTTACCCTGCTTGAGTTTCTGAGGTGGCCTGGATATTTTTTGCTTGGTTTCTATTTGGTAAAGTCTGATTTTCTTGATTTTTTAACTGCTAGGGCAAGTTTTTGCTTGTATGTGTTCGCGAGCCTTGCGACATTCTTGATTACTTGGAAGCTGAGTGAGGCTTCTGGCAGTGCTTCGGAAACAGCCTTCGAATATACCAGTCCCAATGTTTTGATAGCGGCTATTTTTGCATTCCATGCGATAAAGAAAGTTAAGTTGCATCCAGTACTGTATCGGCCGGTGGCATTCCTTTCCAGTATCATGTTTCCTGTTTATCTGATGCATTTGCTGGTGATTGAACTCATCAAGGGTGGCATGCTCGGATTTACCTTGAATCTTGCGTCGATGTCGGCATTCTCGGCGATTTTCAGCCTGTCCTTGTCCACGTTTGCGGTGTGCCTGATTTTGGCTGCACTGACTCGTGTGATACCGTACTCGGCAAAATTAGTTGGTTAGCTATTCGATCTGGCGAAAGCCGCGGTTAAGCGGCTTTATTTGAGAGAGCAATGTCCATAAATAAAACTATCATTGTTCTAAAAAACTGCCAGGCACCGTGCGCGGATGCACTCATATGAGTATTGGGCGCACTGGTTTCGAAGTATTGTAAAAATACGGGTAGCATGATGAGTTTTTCTGATGACGATAATTTGATAGCTGAAGAGTTTAACCCTCGGGTTTCAATTGTTATTCCCGTCTATAATGGCGCAGATTTTTTAGCCGAATCAATTCAGAGCGCTCTCGATCAGACGTATGCTGATGTTGAAGTGATTGTTGTCAATGATGGTAGCAACGATGCTGGTGCGACCGAGCGGATCGCTCGGTCTTTTGGCGATTCCATTCGTTATCTTGAGAAAAGCAATGGCGGCGTAGCGTCTGCGCTGAACCTGGCAATCCAGCATATGACGGGAGAGTATTTTTCCTGGTTGAGTCATGACGATTTATATGCCGAAGATAAAATCGCCAGGCAGATTGCTTTCTTGTCGAGGCATGAGCCCGAGCGAACGATTGTCTATTCAGACTATTTCATTTTCACAGGTGTTGAAAAGAACAAGGCCGTCCGGATCGACATGTCGACTGTGCAGCCGGAGTTTTTTCGATACTGGATCACTGCACAAAGTACATTACATGGTTGCAGTCTGCTGATTCCCCGCGAAGCGTTTGAGGTGGCCGGTTCATTTCACGAAGGATTGCGAACCACTCAGGACTACGAGTTGTGGTTTCGGATGGCGGGTATGTATCGCTTCCTTCATCTACCCGAAGCACTTGTCAGTGCCCGCAGTCATGTGAATCAGGATACCCACAGAATTGCCGATGTAGCGTTCGCGGAGGCGGGGGATCTGTACCTTGGTTTTGTTAAATCGTTGGTGCCTGCAGAGATTCCAGGGCAGTCGGCTTCAGAGATCGGGGCCAGTTATTTGCGCCTGGCCTCGAGTCTCTGGCAGCGTGGTTTTAATGATGCGGCGGCCTACAGTGTCAAGATGGCTCGTCAATACGGTGTTTCTTTCACCGAGGTGCTGGGTTCACAATTGGTGGCGGTGTTCGCCAGGACCTTGCGGCGATACGCCCGTGCCATGCTTACGCCTCAGAGCCGGCAGGTCATTCGCAAGGCCGTCACGTGTTTAGTGCCCTCCCACAGAGGCCGTTAGTTCTCTTGAATATTCCTAAAAGACTGTTTCTTCATGCACCGAATGTTCATGTCGGCGGGGGCCTGAACTTATTGCAGGCGTTCTATGGCGCGGCGGAGTCGAGTATTGATTTCGAGCAACTGGATGTCCGGGCAAAAGCCGGCCTGAAAGCGGGGCGCGCTGAACGGCATTGGGTGCGCCCGACGTTGTTTTCCCGGTTGGCTGCTGAGTGGCGTCTGCGCAACCGCGTGAAAGCGGGCGATGCAGTCTTGTGCTTTCACGGGTTGGTTCCGCTGTTTCCTTTGAAAGGGCAAGTGACGGTCTTCCTGCAAAACAGGATCCTTCTCTCCTCAGACAGCCTCAAATCCTATCCGATCAAAACGAGGGTTCGCCTCTGGGGCGAGCGCTTGATGCTGAGGGCGTTTACCACGCGTATCGACAAATTCGTTGTACAGACGCCATCCATGGCGGAGCAGGTTCGCGGGTTTCTGGGGGAGCAAACCCCGGTGGTCGTCTGCCCGTTTGTGCTTGCTGAAGTTGATCAGGCTGATGTGCCTGCTGAAAAAATCTACGATTTTGTCTATGTGGCCAGTGCGGAACCCCATAAAAATCATCAGAAACTGATTGCCGCGTGGTGCCTGCTGGCAGAACAAGGGCTGCGCCCGAGCCTGGCGTTGACCGTGCCGTTCGATACTGCTTTGTCATTCCAGATCGAGGAGTTGAAGCGGAAGTGGGACTTGAATGTTTTCAATCTTGGCCAGTTGAGTTCCAGCGAAGTTTGCGCGTTATACGACCAGTCGAGCGCATTGATTTATCCCTCTACCACCGAGTCCTTGGGATTGCCGCTGATCGAAGCCAATGCACGTCAGCTGCCGATCATCGCCGCCGAACTGGATTATGTCCGGGATATCGTCGAGCCAGTGCAAACATTCGATCCATCTTCGCGCACGTCGATTGCCCGGGCGGTAAGACGCCACCTCGAGTCTGACGAGCCTGCACAGTTGATACATGGGCCCGAGGTGTTTCTGAGAGAAGTCATGCAATGAAGGTTCTGGTATGGACACAGTATTTCTGGCCAGAAAACTTCCATATAAATGAAGTGGTGGCGGAGCTGACAAGCCAGGGAGCGGAAGTCACTGTGCTGACAGGGAAGCCCAACTATCCCGAAGGCAGGATTTTTCCCGGATATCGTTCGCTGGGTTGTCAGGCCGAGGACTACAAGGGCGCGAAGGTCATACGCTTGCCCCTTTTTCCGCGCGGGAAAAATTCGGCCAAGGGACTGATACTGAATTATCTGTCCTTTATTCTTTCCGGCTACTTGCTGGCTCCTTGGGTATTGCGCGGATTGAAGTTCGACGTTGTCTTCGTTTATGCGCCGTCTCCTTTGTTGCAGGCGTTGCCGGCCATTTACGTGTCATGGCTCAAACGTGCACGTCTGGCCTTGTGGGTTCAGGACATCTGGCCCGAATCCTTGAAGGCGACCGGGTTCATTAACAATGACAAGGTCCTCAAGGGTATTGAGTACGTTGTACGTTACATATATCGATACTCCGACTCGATCCTCATCCAGTCAGAAGGCTTTCGTGATTCTGTTCAACGCCTCTGCCGTGATTGGTCGAAGATCAGGTTCTTCCCTAACTCTGCGCTGGAACCGGTTACCTCAAAGACGCCGGATAACTTCAATGTCAGTCGTCTCTGCGGTCACTTTTCGGTGGTCTTTGCCGGCAATATTGGCGTGGCACAGTCTTGCCAGACGATTGTCGAGGCGGCGAAGATTTTGCGGGAATACTCCGATATTCGCTTCTTTCTGGTCGGAAGCGGCAGTATGGAAGCCACCATTGCGGAAAAGATTCGTGATGAAAGGCTGGATAACGTCGAGTTGACGGGGCGTGTTTCTTCTGAAGAAATCACCAGCGTTTATGCTGCGTCTTCTGTTTTGCTGCTAACGCTGCGAGACGATCCTATTTTCGCCCAAACCATCCCCAGCAAGTTCCAAAGCTACCTCGCCGCCGGCAAACCCATTATTGCCAGTTGCAATGGTCAGACCGCTTTGATGCTGGCCGAGGCGGACGCCGGTTTGAGTTGTACCGCGCAGGATCCACAAGCGCTGGCTGATGCGGTTCTGGCGCTCTATAACACCAATCAGCAACGCCTTGCCGAGATGGGGCAGCGCGGACGCGAGTTTTTCCTCAACCACTTTTACCTGCCCGGTCGGGTCTCCGAACTGATCGAGTACTTCAATGACCTTTCGCTGCGCAGGTCCCGCTGAGCTTCGAGTTTTGCTCTGCTTGTTCGAATGGCGGAATAACGGCGACCTCGACCTCTTGTCATAATATATCTGTGACGTCGATCCTTACCTACGTACAATGCGTTCACCGATTGATGCAAGGAGTGGGGCACATTGGAACAGGGGCTTATGGATAGACTGCGCATGTTTTTGCTGAAACTACCGCGGCGACAAAAGCGGTTGATCCAGGTGCTGACGGACGTCGTTCTTGTCTGGCTGGCGCTGTGGATGGCATTTATCGTGCGTTTGGGCATTGATGAAATGATCAATCCCTTCAAGGTCCATGTCTGGCTGTTTATCTGTGCGCCGATCGTCGCGATCCCCCTGTTTATCCGCTTCGGCATGTACCGCGCAGTGATGCGCTACTTCGGCAATGATGCGCTGGTGGCCATTATCAAGGCTGTCAGTCTGTCATCGCTGATTCTCGCGTTGGTGGTGTATTGGTACAGCAACCACGAAGCCGTGGTTCCGCGCTCGATCATTTTCAATTACTGGTGGCTGAGCCTGGTCATCATCGGCGGCTTGCGCCTGTGCATGCGACAGTACTTCATGGGTGACTGGTTCACGGCTGCCCAGCATGTGCCTTTCACCAATCGCGATGACGGGCTGACCAAAGTGGCGATCTATGGTGCAGGCGTAGCTGGCAACCAGTTGGTGGCGGCATTGCGTATGGGGCGGGTCATGCGTCCTGTCGCCTTCATCGATGATGACTCGAGTATTGCCGATCGCTCCATTTCCGGATTGCAGGTCTACAAACCCAAGCATATCCAGCAGATGATCGATGTCACCGGCGCGCAGGAAATTCTCCTCGCATTGCCATCTTCCACCCGCGCGCGGCGCAGGGAAATTCTCAATCTGCTGGAAGGCTTTCCGCTCCACGTGCGCAGCGTGCCCAACTTCACCGATTTGGCTAGCGGCCGAGTCAAGGTGGAAGATATCCAGGAAGTCGATATTGCCGACTTGCTCGGCCGCGATGCGGTGCCCGCGCAACATGATCTGCTGGAACACTGCATCAAAGACAAGATCGTCATGGTGACAGGGGCCGGCGGCTCGATTGGCTCGGAACTTTGCCGACAGATATTTTCACTGAACCCGACCACGTTGATTTTGTTCGAGCACAGTGAGTTCAATCTTTACAACATTCTTTCCGAACTGGAGCAGCGCGGGATTCGTGAATCGATAGGTGTTCGGTTATTGCCGATCCTCGGTTCCATTCGGCACGCGGACAAGTTACACGATGTCATGAAGACCTGGCGGGTCGATACTGTTTATCACGCCGCCGCTTATAAACATGTACCGATGGTTGAGCACAACATTGCCGAAGGCGTGTTGAACAATGTCATTGGCACTTTGAATACTGCGCAGTCGGCCCTCAAGAGTGGCGTTGCCAATTTTGTGTTGATCTCCACTGACAAGGCGGTACGTCCGACCAATGTCATGGGAAGTACCAAGCGATTGGCCGAACTCACCCTGCAGGCGTTGAGCCGTGAAATCGCTCCTGTGCTGTTCGGCGACAAGGCCAATGTGTCCAGGGTCAACAAGACCCGTTTCACCATGGTCCGTTTCGGCAATGTTCTGGGATCTTCCGGGTCGGTGATCCCGCTTTTTCACAAGCAAATCCGCTCCGGTGGGCCATTGACGGTCACCCATCCGAAGATTACCCGATACTTTATGACGATCCCGGAAGCCGCGCAGTTGGTGATTCAGGCAGGCTCCATGGGACAGGGTGGAGATGTTTTCGTCCTGGACATGGGCGAGCCGGTGAAAATTGTCGAACTCGCGGAGAAAATGATCCATCTTTCAGGTCTGAGTGTGCGCTCAGAGCGCAATCCTCAGGGCGATATCGCGATCGATTTCACAGGATTGCGTCCGGGGGAGAAGCTCTATGAAGAGCTGCTGATCGGCGATAACGTGTCTGCCACTGATCACCCTATGATCATGAGCGCTAGTGAGGATTACCTTTCCTGGGAAGTGTTGAAGGGCCGTTTGAGCGAATTGCTCGATGCCGTGGAGCTCGATGATTATGCGCGTGTCCGCCAGCTCCTGCGCGAAACCGTCAGCGGCTATACCCCCGACGGCGAGATCGTCGACTGGATTCACCAGCAGCGCCGTCTCGAACCCTGATTGTTTCACATCCTGTAACGGACGCATTTTTGACTTGTCCCGATCATCGCCTAAGTTTGGAGAGCAGCTTCGGAAAAGCTGCTTTCTCAATTGATGATGGAGCGTCACTTATGCGTACCGGATATTTCTACTCCCTGATTTTTGCCCTGCTGACCAGCGCCTCTATTGCTGCCATTGCTGCGCCTCTGGCTTCTTCAGAAGCGAACAAGGCAGCCGTGGTGATGGACGCGTCAGCCACTTCTGAAAATCAGAAGGTCGATCTGAACGGTGCCGACGCGGCCACTCTGCAAAAGGAATTGGCAGGCGTGGGCGAGGCCAAGGCGAAAGCGATTGTTGCTTATCGTGAAACAAATGGGCCATTTGCGTCCGTGGATGAACTGCTCGAAGTGAAGGGTATCGGCAAGGCGATTCTGGATCGTAATCGCGACAAGCTGGAAGTGAACTAAGCTGATTGTTCAACGCCAAGGGGCCGGTCATTGACCGGCCCTTTTTGCTTCCAGGTGGAGCACAACACAGGAGGGCTACAGCCTTTCCGTCGGGAAATAGAAAATTATGGCTGTCATATTGCCTTGAGATTATGCCTATAATAATTTCAGTCGCCACTGAAGCCTTCTGCTTTTCAGCGGTCGTTCATTCCTCACGCATCCCAGGAGTATCGTCATGAATTCCCCGAAATCCCAAGGCACGGCGCTGGTCACGGGCGCTTCTTCCGGCATTGGTGCGGTGTACGCCGAGAGACTGGCGGCGCGTGGTTTCGATCTGCTGCTGGTCGCTCGTGACAAGGCGCGTCTGGAATCGGCTGCGAGCAAACTGCGAGACGTCCATGGCGTTGAAGTTGAAGTGCTCAAGGCCGATCTGACGCAAAAGGATGATGTGATCAAGCTTGAGCAGCGTCTGCGCAGCGATTCCAGCATCACGCTACTGGTCAACAATGCTGGCGTAGCGTCCAACGGATTGCTGGCCAACGCCGATCCCGATGAACTGGAGAAGCTGATCCAGCTGAATGTCACGACCCTGACCCGACTGGCTTCGGCCGCCGCCGCTGCTTTCACCAGCGCCGGGCGCGGCACGATCATCAACATTGCATCGGTGGTTGCCCTGTTTCCTGAGCGTTTCAATGCCACCTACAGTGCCAGCAAGGCTTATGTATTGAGCCTCTCCCAAACGCTGAATGCGGAACTCGAAGGCACTGGTGTCAAGGTGCAGGCGGTTCTGCCCGGAGTGACGCGCACCGAAATCTGGGAGCGTTCGGGTCTGGATGCCACCAATATTCCGGCGGAAATGGTCATGGAGGCGGGCGAGATGGTCGATGCCGCGTTGTCCGGTCTGGATCAGGGCGAGCTCGTCACGATTCCTTCGCTGCCCGATGCCGGGGAATGGCAAGCCTTCGTCGCCGCACGCCATGTGATGGCGCCCAATCTGTCCCATAGCTCGGCCGCCAGTCGTTACAAGTAAAATAAGTCGAGAGAGGTCAACCCGATATGGATCAGCGTCGAGTAGTTGTCACGGGTATGGGCCTGGTATCGCCCTTGGGAAGCAGCGTCGAAGTGGTCTGGCAGCGCTTGCTGGCCGGGCGTTCGGGATTGCGAAACCTGCCGGACGCGGTCATCGCCGATCTGCCGACCCGGGTCGGCGGCGTGGTGCCGACGATGGAGGAGGACGCCGAAGCGGGTTTCGATCCTGACCGCGCCACGCCACCCAAAGAGCAGAAGAAAATGGACCGTTTCATTCTGTTCGCGATGGAGGCTGCGCGGCAGGCGCTTGAACAGGCCGGCTGGCACCCGACCGAATCCGGCGCTCAGGAACGCACCGCCACGATCATCGGCTCCGGTGTCGGCGGCTTCGGCGCTATCGCCGATGCGGTACGCACCACCGACAGTCGTGGTCCGCGACGGTTGTCGCCGTTCACCATTCCCTCGTTTCTGGTCAATCTCGCCGCAGGGCATGTCTCGATCCAGCACGGTCTCAAGGGCCCGCTCGGTGCGCCGGTCACCGCGTGTGCCGCCGGCGTGCAGGCGATCGGTGATGCGGCCCGGCTGATTCGTGCCGGTGAGGCCGACATCGCGGTGTGCGGCGGTGCGGAAGCCTGCATCGATCGGGTCAGTCTTGCCGGATTTGCGGCGGCGCGGGCTTTGTCCAGCGGCTACAACGACACCCCTGAACGCGCCTCGCGTCCATTCGACAGCGGACGTGACGGGTTCGTGATGGGCGAGGGCGCCGGGCTGCTGGTGATCGAGTCCCTGGAGCACGCATTGGCACGGGGGGCGCAGCCATTGGCTGAACTGGTCGGATATGGCACCAGCGCCGATGCCTATCACCTGACCGCCGGGCCGGAAGACGGCAGCGGTGCACGGCGGGCAATGGAATTGGCGTTGGCCCAGGCCGGTATCGCGCCGGATCAGGTGCAGCATCTGAACGCACATGCGACCTCGACACCGGTGGGCGACCTCGGTGAACTGGCCGCAATCAAATCAGTATTTGGTGTGCAAAACAGGATCGCCGTGACCTCGACCAAATCCGCGACGGGGCATTTGCTGGGGGCGGCTGGAGGTCTGGAAGCGATCTTCACGCTGTTGGCGATCCGCGATCAGATCGTTCCGCTCACCCTTAATCTGGAAAATCCCGATCCGGCCAGCGAAGGCGTGGATATCGTCCACTGTCAGGCGCGGTCGATGCCGATCGAGTATGCGTTGTCCAACGGGTTCGGCTTCGGTGGGGTCAATGCCAGCGTGCTGTTCAAGCGCTGGCAGGCTTAGTCTTCCGAGCGTTTGAGGTGTTCGCGGGTGACGTCCAGAATCTGCTGCGCAAATTCAGGATCCGCGACACTGCGTGACAGCAGGAGCGCCCCGGCCAGTGTCGCCATGATGACGATGCTGCGCTCGGCGGTGCTCTCGCCTTCAAGGGTGCCTTCGATCTGGCCCAGGCGCGCCTTGAGCACTTCATCGCTGGTCGGGCTCGGCTGGCCGCGCAACCCCAGCTCCGATGAAATGGTAACCAGCGGGCAGCCTTCATGCGGCGTGGTCTGATGCCACTCGGACAGGTAGGTGTCGATGAACAGCTCCAGCGGGTTTTCCTGGGCGAAGATCTCCGCACACAAGCCGGCCACTTGATCTCCGGCCGCTTGCAGTGCTTTTTCAACGAGTTCGTCCTTGGACTTGAAGTGCGAGTAGAAACCGCCGTGCGTCAGGCCCAGCGCTTTCATCAATGGCTGCAGTCCGGTCGCACCGATGCCGTCCTTGCGAAACCGCTCGGACGCTTCCTTGATAATGCGCTGATGGGTCTGGGCTTTATGATCCTGCGAGTAACGCATTTAAACTCTCCGCAACAAGATCGCCATCTTAACCAATGCAAATTGAATGGTGACTGTACTTCTACTTCTAAAAAAACGGCCGGTGACTCCGACATGTTCGTAACAGCCACTCGCGGTTGGCACGGATAGTGGTTGCAGCTTGCAAAGTTGCCATCGCTTGAGGAGCAGGAGAATCATGTACAAAGACTACCCGGCCGCCTATCAGGTCAGCAAAGGCTCGGCGTTACAGGTCAATACACCTTTCTACGAACGGATTCGCGACCGCAAGGACGGGCGCACGCTGATCGAACAATTCGAAGTGCCGATCCGCACCGGGCGGGCCTGGCACGTGCCGGCGGGGCATGTGTTTCGTGTCACCACACCGGTCGGGCCCCAGGTGGGCGATTTCAATGTGTGGAACGCACACGATCCACGTGAACGGATGTGGGCGGCGCGCACCCGGCAGCTGCAGGGCGCGCATGTCAGCACTCATGACCGGTTGTGGTCGAACCTGCCTTTTCTGCGTCCGCTGGTGACCATCACCGATGACAGCCTGGCCGACTATGGCATCGACGAGCACGGCGGGCGCCTGCACGATTTGCTCGGCACCCGTTGCGATCCTTATGTGAACAAAATGCTCACCGGCGAGGATTTCCATCATCACTGCCATTCCAACCTGACCCGCGCCGTGTTGCCCCATGGCCTCACCGAGTTCGATGTGCATGACGTGCTGAACATCTTCCAGTGCACCGGCCTGAATCACGATGACCTGTATTTCATGAAGGCCTGCCCAGCACAGAAGGGCGATTATCTGGAGTTCTTCGCCGAAATCGACTTGCTGTGCGCGTTGTCGACCTGTCCGGGTGGTGACTTGTCATTGGCGATGTGGGGGCCGGACGCGCAGGATCCGCTGACCGTGTGCCGCCCGCTCGGTGTGGAAATTTATCGTCTGGACGATACGTTGCTCGAAGGCTGGAGCCAGCCGGAACGTGCGGCGTACAAAGGCCTGCATGGCTTGCACATCGCCAAGGCCGACTGGGAAAAGTAATCGCCACAAAAACAAACCCCGCCAATTCAGGCGGGGTTTTCGTTCAGCGGTCCTGCGCGTCCTTGATGTCCGCTTCGGCATTGCGTTCAGCGACGCGCTTGCGTTGTTCATCGGTCAGTTCGACCTTGTTGGCGGTGTCACGCAACATCATCAAACCGCCGACGATCGAGCCGATTGCAACGACCAGAATCAACCAGGCATACCAGGGCATAACGGCTCTCCTTAAAGGCAGGTTGACGGGCGAGGGTTTCGCCGTGCAACGCTGCATACCACTTTGAGCGAAGTGCATTCGCAGTGGTTCCATTCTAGGCCGGTTATGCCCGTCGCGGTTTACAGTCCGGTGAGCATGGCGTCTGCCGGGGCGTTGGCGCGCAACTGGCCGGTCAACAGGAAGTAGCCGAAACCGACCGCCATGAAGCCGAGAAAGATCAGCCCGATCAGCGCATTGAACCAGGCCATCGCAACCAGGCACACCACGGCCAGCACCAGTGCAATCAGCGGAATCAGCGGATAGCACGGCGCACGGAAGGTGCGCTCCAGATTCGGTTCGGATTTACGCAGTTTGAACAGGCTGAGCATGCTCATGATGTACATCACGATCGCGCCGAACACCGCCATGGTGATCATCGCGGCAGTGAGGGTCATGCCGCCGAGGTTGATCAGGCCGTCGCTGTAGATCGCCGCGATGCCAATCACGCCGCCGGCGATGATCGCCCGATGAGGGGTCTGGAAGCGCGACAGTTTCGCCAGCGAGGCGGGCAGATAACCGGCGCGGGCCAGGGCGAAGAATTGCCGCGAATAGCCAAGGATGATCCCGTGGAAACTCGCCACCAGCCCGAACAGACCGATCCACACCAGCATATGCAGCCAGCCGGAGTTGTCGCCGACCACCGCTTTCATTGCCTGAGGCAGCGGGTCGTTGATGTTCGACAGGGTGCGCCAGTCGCCGACGCCGCCTGCAAAGAACATCACGCCCATGGCCAGCAACACCAACGTCAGAATGCCACTGATGTAGGCCTTGGGAATCGTGCGTTTCGGGTCCTTGGCTTCTTCGGCCGCCATGGCTGCGCCTTCGATGGCGAGGAAAAACCAGATCGCAAACGGAATCGCCGCGAACATCCCGGCAATCGCCGGAGCGCCGAAGATGTCCGAACCGGCCCAGCCGTTGAGGGCGAAGTTGCTGAAGCTGAACGCCGGGGCGACCACGCCCATGAACACCAATAGCTCGGCGACGGCCAGGACGCAGACGATCAACTCGAAGGTCGCGGCCAGTTTCACGCCAAGAATATTCAGACCCATGAACACGATGTACGCGCCGACCGCCGCGTGTTTCGGATCGAGGGCCGGAAACTGCACGTTCAGGTACGCACCAATCGCCAAGGCAATCGCCGGCGGGGCGAAGACGAACTCGATCAGCGTCGCCAGTCCGGCGATCAATCCGCCTTTTTCACCGAAGGCGCGGCGACTGTAGGCAAACGGCCCGCCCGCGTGGGGGATCGCCGTGGTCAGTTCGGTGAAGCTGAAGATGAAACAGGTGTACATGGTCGCGACCATGAACGAAGTCACCAGGAAACCCAGGGTTCCCGCGACGCCCCAGCCGTAACTCCAGCCGAAGTACTCCCCGGAAATCACCAGCCCCACCGCGATGCCCCACAGGTGCAACGTGCCCAGTGTGGGTTTGAGTTGTGTGTTCATGCGTTTGCTCCCTGAACGGTTTGGAAAGCTCGGGGAAGGGCGTGTGCAGTGGGCGTGCCATTTTGTATTGGCGGGTCGTAATGGGATGAAAGCTGTCGTATCGGGGATGTTCGCGGCTCGATGGCCACATTTGCGTGCGCCAGTCAGGTGCGCCGCCAGCCGGATACAGTCGTAAAGAAGGCATAAACCCACTCTTTACGCTTTCTTTATGCCCCGCCCACACCCTCGCTCTCGTTCCTTTACAGCCTCCTTTCCGACAATGCCTCCACACGCGGCAATACGCCGTAACACGGAGATCTTCCATGAGCGTTCTGGACGGGGTGTCACTGCTGCTGGCAGTGGGGCTGTTCATTTATCTGTTGGTTGCGCTGTTGCGCGCGGATCGGACTTAGGAGCGGCTATGCACAGTTATGACTATTGGCTGATCCTCGCTTTCTTCGCGGTGGTCTTGCTGCCGGCGCCGTTCCTCGGGCGCTTCTACTACAAGGTGATGGAGGGCCAGCGCACCTGGCTGACGCCGATTCTCGGCCCGGTCGAGCGCGGCTGTTACCGCATCGCCGGGGTCAATCCGCAGGACGAACAGAGCTGGCAGAAGTACACGCTGGCGCTGCTGGCGTTCAACCTCGCCGGTTTTCTGCTGCTGTTCGCGATCCTGCTGTTCCAGGATCACCTGCCGCTGAACCCGCAAAACCTGCCGGGTCAGGAGTGGACCCTCGCGTTCAACACCGCCGTCAGTTTCATGACCAACACCAACTGGCAGGCCTACAGCGGCGAAGCGTCGCTCAGCTACCTGAGCCAGATGGTCGGCCTCACCGTGCAGAACTTCGTCAGCGCCGCCACCGGCCTCGCCGTACTGGTTGCGCTGTGCCGTGGCATCGGGCGCAAGTCCACCAAAACCCTCGGCAACTTCTGGGTCGACATGACCCGCGCCACCCTCTACGGCCTGCTGCCGCTGTGCCTGCTGCTGGCGCTGTACCTGGTGTGGCAGGGCGTGCCGCAGACCTTCGCCCAATATGTGAATGCAGTGACGATGCAGGGCGTTGATCAGGTGATCCCGCTCGGCCCGGCCGCCAGCCAGATTGCGATCAAGCAACTGGGCACCAACGGCGGCGGATTCTTCGGCGTCAACTCGGCGCATCCGTTCGAGAACCCGACCGCCTGGAGCAACCTGTTCGAAGTCGCGTCGATCATCCTGATCCCGGTCGCGCTGGTGTTCACCTTCGGCCACTACGTGAAGGACCTGCGTCAGAGCCGCGCCATCATCGGTTGCATGCTCGCGCTGTTCATCATCGGCGGCGCCACTTCGCTGTGGGCCGAATATCAGCCGAACCCGGCGCTGAACAACGTTGCCGTCGAACAGACCGCACCGCTGGAAGGCAAGGAAGCACGCTTCGGCACCACTGCCACCGTGCTCTGGTCGGTGACCACCACGGCGGCGTCGAACGGTTCGGTCAACGGCATGCATGACAGCCTCAACCCGCTCAGCGGCATGGTCGCGCTGGTCAACATGATGGTCGGCGAAGTGATCTTCGGCGGCGTCGGCGCGGGGCTCTACGGCATGTTGCTGAACGTGCTGATCGCGGTGTTCCTCGCCGGCCTGATGATCGGCCGCACCCCGGAATACCTCGGCAAGAAACTCCAGGCCCGTGAAGTGCAGTTGCTGGTCGTCACCCTGCTGGTGATGCCGGTCGGCGTGCTGGTACTCGGCGCGATCGCTGCGAGCCTGCCCGGCCCGGTGGCGGCGGTGAGCAACCCCGGCCCGCATGGTTTCAGTCAGTTGCTCTACGCCTACACCTCGGCCAGCGCGAACAACGGCTCGGCGTTCGGCGGTTTCGGTGCCAACACTGCGTTCCACAACCTGATGCTCGGCCTGGGCATGTTGATTGGTCGCTTCGGTTACATCCTCCCGGTACTGGCCCTGGCCGGCAGCCTGGCGATGAAGAAAACCGCACCGATCGGCCAGAACAGCTTCCCGACCCACGGCCCGCTTTTCGTGACCCTGCTGACCGTGACCATTTTGCTGGTGGGCGGCCTGACCTTCTTGCCGACCCTCGCACTGGGCCCAATCGCTGAACACCTGAGCATGGGCTTCTAAGGAATCCATCATGAATATGCATGTTCCAGCTTCAAAACCAGCGGCAGCTGCCAAGTCGACAGAGGCGCCCAAAACCGCGATCAGCGCCCTGTGGCGTCCGGCGCTGGTGCAAGCGTTCGTCAAGCTCGACCCGCGCCAGTTGCAGCGCTCGCCAGTGATGCTGGTGGTCGAACTGACAGCGATCCTGACCACCGTGCTGTGCTTCATTCCCGACAGCAGCGTGCCGACCTTCGTTGCCGCGCAAATTGCCCTGTGGCTGTGGTTCACCGTGCTGTTCGCCAACTTCGCCGAAGCGCTGGCCGAAGGTCGCGGCAAGGCCCGCGCCGACAGCCTCAAGGCTGGCAGCGAAGGCCTCAGCGCCCGACGCAAACTGGCCAACGGCAGCTTCCAGGTCGTGCCGGCCACCAGCCTGCGCAAGGGTGATGTGGTGCGCGTCGAAGCGGGGGAGATGATCCCCGGTGACGGCGAGGTCATCGAAGGCATCGCGGCGGTCAACGAAGCGGCGATCACTGGCGAATCGGCGCCAGTGATTCGCGAGTCCGGTGGCGATCGTTCCGCCGTCACCGGCAACACCCGGCTGGTGTCCGACTGGCTGCTGGTGAAGATCACTGCCAACCCCGGTGAATCGACCCTTGACCGCATGATTGCGCTGGTCGAAGGCGCCAAACGCCAGAAGACCCCGAACGAAGTGGCGCTGGACATCCTGCTGATCGGCCTGACCCTGATCTTCCTGCTGGTGGTCGTGACCCTGCAGCCGTTCGCCCACTTCGCCAACGGCAGCCTGCCGCTGGTGTTCCTGGTGGCGTTATTGGTCACGCTGATTCCGACCACCATCGGTGGTCTGCTGTCGGCGATCGGGATTGCCGGGATGGATCGTCTGGTGCGCCTGAACGTGATCGCCAAGTCCGGTCGCGCGGTGGAAGCGGCGGGTGACGTGCACGTGTTGCTGCTGGACAAGACCGGCACCATCACGTTCGGTAACCGTCGTTGCAGTGCGGTATATGCCGCGCCGGGTGTGAACGCCCGTGAGCTGGCCGAAGGCGCGCTGTTCGCCTCGCTGGCTGACGAAACCGCTGAAGGCAAGTCCATCGTCGAGTACCTGCGCGGCACCAATCCGCAGCCGGAACCGGCGCCGGAAACCCTGACTGCCGTGCCGTTCAGTGCGGAAACCCGCTTGTCCGGTGTCGACTACCAGGGCCGTGTATTCCGCAAGGGCGCGGTGGATTCGCTGCTGGCGTTCCTTGGTCAGCAACGCAAGGATCTGGCCCCGGCGCTGTCCCGGGAAATCGACAAGATCGCCCAGAGCGGCGGCACCCCGTTGCTGGTTTGTGCCGACGGCAAATTGCTCGGTGCGATTCATCTGAAAGACGTGGTCAAGCCAGGCATCCGCGAGCGTTTCGCCGAGCTGCGCAAGCTGGGGATCCGCACGGTGATGGTCACCGGTGACAACCCGCTGACTGCTGCCGCGATTGCCGCTGAAGCAGGCGTCGATGACGTACTGGCCGAAGCCACCCCTGAGAAAAAGCTGGCGCGCATCCGTCACGAGCAGAACGACGGTCGGCTGGTCGCGATGTGCGGCGACGGCGCCAACGATGCCCCGGCACTGGCCCAGGCTGACGTCGGCATGGCGATGAACGACGGCACGCAAGCCGCGCGCGAAGCGGCCAACATGGTCGACCTCGACAGCGACCCGACCAAGTTGCTGGACGTGGTGCAGATCGGCAAGGAATTGCTGGTGACTCGCGGCGCGCTGACGACCTTTTCCATCGCCAACGACGTGGCCAAGTATTTCGCGATCCTGCCGGCCCTGTTTGCCGCGATCTACCCGCAGCTCGGCGTGCTGAACATCATGCAGTTGAGCAGTCCGCAGAGCGCGATCCTGTCGGCCATCGTGTTCAACGCTTTGATCATCGTGGTGCTGATTCCGTTGGCCCTGCGTGGTGTGCGGGTGCAGGCGGCGAGCGCGGCGGCGCTGCTGCGTCGCAATCTGCTGATCTATGGCCTGGGCGGGATTCTGGTGCCGTTCGTGGGGATCAAGGCGATCGACATGCTGTTGACGGCGTTGCATCTGGTTTGAACCTGAACAGCGGTGTGCCGGGCACACCGCTTCAAGCACGAATTCGAGGATTTTGAAATGTCCACACTGTTACGTCCGGCCCTGAGCCTGCTGGTGCTGATGACCCTGGTCACCGGCGTTGCCTATCCACTGGTGGTGACCGGCGTTGCCCAGGTCGCCTTCCCCGAGCAGGCCAACGGCAGCCTGGTGCGCGATGCCGAAGGCAAGGTGCGCGGCTCCTCGCTGATTGCTCAGGATTTTGTCGGCGATGCCTGGTTCCATCCGCGTCCATCGGCCGGTGCCTTTGCCACCGTTTCGAGCAGTGCGAGCAACCTGTCGCCAAGCAATCCGGCGCTGGCCACTCGGGTGATCGATGACGCCAACAAGCTGCAGGTGCCCGGTCAGGGCCCGGTGCCGCTGGCGCTGCTGACCACCTCCGGCAGCGGTCTCGATCCGCACTTGCCACCGGCCGCGATTGCCTATCAACTGGCGCGTGTCGCGGCAGCGCGCAATCTGCCGGTGGCGACCCTGCAGCAACTGCTCGACACGCACATCGAACAGCCGCTGGTAGGCCCGCCCGTGGTGAATGTGCTGGCGCTGAACATGGCGCTGGAAAAGTTGTAATGGATGGGACGCAGAGCGTCCCGGGCTGCATTCCCACGCAGACGGTTCGACGCCTCGACGTGGGAACGATCAACTTCAGGAAGAGAGCTTCAAGCATGAGTGACTCCGGCCGCGCCGACGCGCTGTTAGCAGACTTGCCCCGCGATGGACGCGGCCGGCTCAAGGTTTTCCTCGGCGCCGCGCCGGGCGTGGGCAAGACCTACGCGATGTTGCAGGCGGCTCACAGCCAACTGCGTCAGGGCGTGAAAGTCATCGCCGGGGTGGTCGAAACCCACGGCCGCGCCGAAACCGAAGCGCTGCTCGGCGGCTTGCCGCAACTGCCGCTGGTACGCTCTGAATATCGCGGCGTGACGCTTGAAGAAATGGACCTCGACGGCCTGCTCGCCGCCAAGCCGAAACTGGTGCTGGTCGACGAACTCGCCCACAGCAACGCTCCCGGCAGTCGCCACGCCAAACGCTGGCAGGACATTCAGGAGCTGCTCGCCGCCGGCATCGACGTCTACACCACGGTCAACGTCCAGCACCTGGAAAGCCTCAACGATCAGGTGCGTGGCATCACCGGTGTGCAGGTACGCGAAACCCTGCCGGACTGGGTGCTGCAAGAGGCTTACGAACTGCTGCTGATCGATCTGCCGCCCCGCGAACTGCTCGAGCGCCTGCGCGAAGGCAAGGTCTACGTGCCTGAGCAGGCGCGCGCCGCGATCGACGCATTTTTCACCCAGACCAACCTCACCGCGCTGCGCGAACTGGCGATGCAGACCGCTGCCGCGCAGGTCGATAACGATCTCGCTCAAGGCTATCGCCAGCTCGGTCAAGCCGCGCCGGCGGTACGCGGGCGCTTGCTGGTCGGCGTCGATGGCGATGCCCAGGCGGAACGGCTGGTGCGTCACGCCAGTCGCGTCGCCCAGCGTCGGCATCTGCCGTGGAGTCTGGTGCATGTCGACAACGGCAGCGTGCGCGACGAGCAATCGCGGCTGCGTCTGCAAAGCGCCCAGCAACTGGCCGAACGCCTCGGCGGCGAAGTGGTGCTGCTGCGGGCCGGTGAAGTGGCGAAAACCCTGATCCAGCATGCCGCTGAACGTCGGGCGAGTCTGGTGCTGGTCGGCCAGTCGCGGCCACGCCTGCGTAGGCATCTGTTCGGTGGCGGGCTGGCGGCACGTTTGCTGCGTCAGGCCCATGGTCTGGAAATCAACGTGCTGGACAGTGATCAGGAACAGCATCAACCGCGCCCGCGTGTAGCGCCGACGCTGGTGTGGTTCGACTATGCGCTGGCGCTGGTGGCGACAATTCTGGCCAGTGCGCTGGCGTGGGCGGTGTCCAGCGTGCTGCCGCTGCCGAATATCTCGCTGGTGTTCCTTGCGGCGGTGTTGCTGGTGGCGGTGCGCAGCAGTCTCGGCCCGGCGCTGGCCTGTGCGGCATTGTCGTTTCTGACCTATGACTTTCTGTTCATCCCGCCGAATTTCTCCTTCAGCATCCAGCGCGAAGAAGACGTGCTGACCTTGCTGTTCTTCCTGCTGATGGCGGCGCTTACCGGCAACCTCGCGGCGCGTCAGCGGCGGCAATTGCAGGCGCTGCGCGATACCCAGGAAGAAACCACCGAGCTGCTCGACCTGTCGCGCAAACTCACCGCCGCCACCGACCGTCAGGCCGTGGTCAGCGCCGCAGCCCAACACCTCAATGGCTGGAGCGATCTGCAACTGTGCCTGCTCAATCGCGACGGGCAGGGCGGCTGGAAAGTCGAAACCGGCGGGCCGCTGCAATTCACTGAATCCGAACGCGCCGCCGCCGACTGGGCCTGGCAACACGATCAGCCGGCGGGCATGGGCACCGGCACGTTGCCGTTCGGCCGCTGGTGGTGGTGGCCATTGTCGGTGGAAGACGGTCCGCTGGCGCTGCTCGGTGTGTGCGCCAAAGAGGGCCAGACCCTGAGCGGCCAGCGCCGTCGCTTGCTGACCGCGTTGAGCCAGCCTTTGGCTCAAGCATTGGCCCGGGCGCAACTCGCCGATGACCTGGAAGCCGCGCGCCTGCACGGCGAAACCGAACAACTGCGCAGCGCCTTGCTGGCCTCGGTGTCCCACGATCTGCGCACGCCGCTGACCTCGATGCGCGGCAGCATCGACAGCCTGCTGGCCCTCGGCGAAGCGATCCCGCTGGAGGATCGCCGCGAGCTGCTCGAAGGCACCCGCGATGAAGCCGAACGTCTCGACCGCTACATCCAGAACCTGCTGGACATGACTCGTCTCGGCCACGGCGCCCTGAAGCTGGCGCGGGATTGGGTGTCGCCGGCGGACATCGTCGGCAGTGCGCTCAATCGTCTGCGGGCGGTGTTGTCGTCGTTGCAAGTGAGCACCGATGTACCGGCCGAGTTGCCGCTGTTGTACGTGCATGCCGCGTTGATCGAGCAGGCGCTGGTCAACGTGCTGGAAAACGCCGCACGCTTCTCGCCATCCCACGGTCGTTTGCAACTGCGCGCCGGGGCGGATGACAGCGAAGTGTTTTTCTCGGTCAGCGACGAAGGGCCGGGGATTCCGGTGGATGAGCGAGCGAAGATTTTCGACATGTTCTACACCGCCGCCCGGGGTGATCGGGGCGGGCAGGGCACCGGCCTCGGGCTGGCGATCTGTCAGGGCATGGTCGGCGCCCATGGCGGGCGGATCAGTGTCGGCGACGGCATCGACGGGCGCGGCACCTGTATCACCTTGCACCTGCCGTTGCAGACGCAACCGGGGATGGACGGTGAAGCCTGATCCGCGCTGCGCTACTCTCTTGCCACTCTTTTGTGTTGATGTGAATTCATGAGCCAGACCGCGACCATTTTGGTCATCGATGACGAACCGCAGATCCGCAAGTTCCTGCGTATCAGCCTCGCTTCCCAGGGCTACAAAGTGCTGGAGGCCGGCACCGGCGCCGAGGGCCTGGCCCAGGCGGCGCTGAATAAACCCGATCTGCTGGTGCTCGACCTCGGCCTGCCGGACATGGACGGCCAGCAAGTGCTGCGCGAGTTTCGCGAATGGGCCACGGCGCCGGTGCTGGTGCTGTCGGTGCGCGCCAGCGAAGGGCAGAAGGTCCAGGCGCTGGATGGCGGCGCCAATGACTACGTGACCAAGCCGTTCGGCATTCAGGAATTTCTCGCCCGGGTGCGCGCGTTGCTGCGTCAGGCACCGGCCGGGGAAGCGCAGCAGGCCGCGTTGAATTTCGGCCCGCTGACCGTGGACCTGGCGTATCGCCGGGTGCTGCTGGACGGCGTTGAAGTTGCCCTGACCCGCAAGGAGTACGCGGTGCTGGCGCAACTGGCGCGGCATCCGGGGCGGGTAATCACCCAGCAGCAATTGCTCAAGGACATCTGGGGCCCGACTCACACCGAGGACAGCCACTACCTGCGGATCGTGGTCGGGCATTTGCGGCAGAAGCTGGCAGACGATCCGACCCGGCCACGCTTTATCGTGACCGAGGCGGGTGTCGGTTATCGGTTGTTGAGCGAGAGCAGTCTTTAGTTCTGCTCGCTCTCGTAGCGATCCAGCGTATCCCGGGCAATCTCCCGGCCCAGCGCGATCAATTCGGGCGCCTTGTAGAACTCGAAGAACCGGCACACTCGCTTCGGCACGTTGATCAGGATGTCCGGCGGATACCCGGCGATCTTGTACTGCGCCAGCGAGGTCTGCATCACCTCGAAACTCTGGTTGATCAGATCGAGCAATGAAGCCGGCCCGACGTTATCGACGATGAACGATCCGGTGGCGGATTTCGGTGCGCCGTCGCGTTCAGGCGCGGCGGCGGGTTGCTGGGCTTCCGGCTCGGCACTTTCGACCCACGGATTGATTTCCGCCGCTTCGGCACGCAACGCTTCCTGTTCCAGCAACAGCAATTGCTCGGCCTGTTTGCGGCGGAACGGCATCTTCGAACCGAGTGAACTGATCAGACTGTCGAAGCGCGTGCGGAACGCGGCGGGGCGCTGGATCACCGGCAATTTGTAATGGCGCTGGTTGGTCGAGTTGAGATTGACCGCGATGATCAGGTCGCAATGGCTCGACACCACCGGCACGATCGGCAACGGGTTGAGAATGCCGCCGTCCACCAGCATCCGGTTGCCCTGCATCACCGGAGTGAACAGGCTGGGAATCGCCGCCGAGGCGCGCATCGCCTGATGCAGGCAGCCTTCCTGGAACCAGATTTCCTGTTGATTGGTGAGGTCGGCGGCCACCGCCGTGTAGGGGATGCGCAGGTCTTCGATGTTGATTTCGCCGACGATCTTGCGGATCTGGCCAAAAACCTTTTCGCCACGGATTGCGCCGAGACGAAAGCTGACGTCCACCAGGCGCAGCACGTCGAGATAATCCAGGCTTTCGATCCAGTTGCGATACTCGTCGAGCTTGCCGGCGGCGTAGATTCCGCCGACCACGGCCCCCATGGAACAGCCGGCAATACAACTGATGTCATAGCCCCGTCGTTCGATCTCTTCAATGACCCCGATATGGGCATAGCCCCGGGCGCCACCGGAGCCCAGCACCAGTGCGACACGCTTTTTCATCAAACTTCCTCCCGGCAAGGTTGCACAATGCACCCATCGAGGGCCGGGCGACAATCGCCGGGGTCGTTCGGGGCGGCGATGGCGTCGTTTTTTCGATACTTCATGACCCGTCGGCGTTATCTTTTGCAGTGCGGTGCAATTGCGGGACGCAAGGCACTTTTTCCCTGCCGCACCGTCTTACCTGCACGACTGTTGACCTATCTCTGAGGTGTGAGTGATGAAAGCCTGGATCTGTGTGCCGTTGATGGCTCTGGCATTGGCCGGTTGCGCCGGCAAGACCGCTTATCGTGACAGCTGCGGCAGCCAACTCGACGCGGCGTGGCATGAACTGGATCTGGCCAAGGCCGAAGGTTTTGCCGGCACCGTCAGCTATTCCAAGGCGCTGTCGCTGTTGACGGCGGCCAAGACCCAGCAGCAATTCGAAGGCTTCGAAGGCTGCACCAAGAAAGCCGAAAAAGCACGTTTCTACATTCGCGAGTCCCGCGCCGGGCGCTAAGCTGCTGACGTAGCGCAAGGGCAGGTCGCTTGCGCCGGCGCACACTCGTGCAAAGTCATTGAATTCAGGAGCAAGCGATGTCTGCGTTGGTTGATCGGCTGGTGGCCCATGTCCTGAGCCTGGAAGTGCGGCTGCTGGCCTGTCAGGCGCGTCTGACCGCGCGGACCGACCCTGAAGCGCTGCACGACCTGCGCACCACCGTGCGGCGCTTGCGCAGTCTGTTGCGACCGTTACGCGGCTTGCCCGGTGTCGAACAACTGGAAAGCGCGGGGGCCAGCGTCGGGCAATTGACCACGCCGTGGCGCGACCGCGAGGTGCTGGCGGCCTGGCTGATCAAGCATGATCAGCCGGAAGCTGCACAGCGCCGGATGGCGCAAATGGCCGAGGCGTACCCGACGCTGGCGGCCAGCGCCGAAGTGGCGTCGCTGCTGATGATCCTCGATGCCTTTCCGCGTTTCCTGCGCGCGTCCCAGCGCCAGGGATTGCTCAAGCGCCTGGACAAGCGCATCGAAAAACGTCTGGGCAAACAATGGAAGCACCTCGACGTGGCGCTGCACGACCCGGCCCACGACCGCCATCGCCTGCGCCTGCTGATCAAGCGTGTGCGTTACGGCATCGAGGCCTATCCTGAACTGGATCGTTTGCCCGAAGCCGCATTACCCCGATTGAAATCCGCACAAGGCGCCCTCGGTGACTGGCACGATTGCTGGCAATGGCTGGCACGCGCCGAACTGGAGCAGGATCTGCAACCCTGCGTCGCCACGTGGCAGGCAACCATGGCCAAGGCCGAAATCAAGGCCGACCGGGTGCTGGATAAGCTCAGCGCGGCCTGCTTCAAGTCCTGAAACCCGCTGGCGCGCAGCACCGCTGTCTTATCTGTCAGTCTCTTTGACCGGAATGGACGCTGCGCCGCTCTGCGGCGCTGGTTAAGATCCGGTCATTCCCTTTTTCGTGTCCGAGGTTTCCATGCGCTTTTGCGATCTGATCGATGCTGTCCGTCGTCAACCGGAGGTCACGATTCCGGCGGAGTGGGGGCAGGGCCGGGCCAGTTTTGGCGGCTTGGTGGCCGCGCTGCAATTTGAAGTGATGCGAACCAGGGTGCCTGCCGATCGGCCGGTGCGTTCGCTGGCGATCACTTTCGTCGGCCCGGTGGAGCCCGAAGTGCCAGTGAGCTTTGAAGTCGAGGTGCTGCGCGAAGGCAAAGCGGTCAGCCAGGTGCTGGGGCGCGCCGTGCAGAACGGTCAGGTGGTGACGATGGTGCAAGGCAGCTTCGGGGCTTCGCGGTCGTCGGAAGTGGCGGTTGAAGCCTATCCCGCACCGGAGATGAAACACTGGGACGACTGCCAGGAGCTGCCGTACATCAAAGGCGTAACCCCCGAGTTCATGCGTCATCTGGCGATGCGCTGGAGTGTCGGCGGCATGCCGTTCACCGGCACTCAATCGCGGCTGATGGGCGGCTGGGTGCGTTTGCGTGGGGATGTGAAAGAAGAGCCGGTCAACGAGGCGCACCTGCTGGCGCTGGTCGATGCCTGGCCACCCGCGCTGTTGCCGTACCTGAAGAAACCGGCACCGGGCAGCACCCTGACCTGGACCATTGAATTCGTTCAGCCGTTACGGGATTTGAGCACGCTGGACTGGTGCCAGTATCTGGCGGACATCGAGTATGCGGCTGACGGTTACGGTCACGTCGCCGCCAAGCTGTGGAGCGCGAAGGGTGAACTGATTGCCATGAGTCGGCAGACGGTGACGATCTTCGCCTGACTTAATGGCGGCGATGGCGTTCACGCCAGGCGCGATACCAGCCGCCACTGAGGAAGAACCGCGGAAACGTCAGAAACTGCTCGACCAGCAGCCGCGAGACAGCGTCCTTGCGATCACTGAACGGCTCGGAGGCTTGCGCCTCCAGGCTGTGACCGTGACGCTGCAGACCCAGCGCCGCGATGATGCCGATCACGCCGATCGCAACGCTGGCCAGACTCAGGCTGAACACACCTGAGACGATCAACAGAAACGCAACGATGAACAGCGGCACGGCAATCAGGTGCAGCACCAGATTGGTTGGGTGCTGATGGTTGTTCGGGTACGCGCGCCATTGCCACGCGGGAAGGTTGGGGTGACGTTTGCCCATGTTGCTGCTCCTCGATCCATGTTCAGTACATGGTTGAAGAATAGGCCCGGGCAGCGAGGGCGGCGAATCAAGGTTGGCTATTGAAGTGATAGGGACAATGGCCAATCTTGATGTTGTCTCCTAGAGCTTCAATTGGCCGATCGCCTTGTTCAGTTCCCCGGCCAGCGTCGCTAACTCGTTACTGGTAGTCGCCGAATCCACGGTCTGTTGCACGGTGTTCTCGGTCACATCGCGAATGCTCACCACCGCGCGGTTCATCTCTTCAGCCACCTGGCTCTGCTGCTCCGCCGCCACTGCAATCTGCGTGTTGCTCTCGCGCATTTGCGCCACCGCTCCGGTAATTTCCGCGAGCGCTTCTCCCGCCTCTTGCGCCTGCTGCACGCAGTCGTCGGCCTTGTACGAACTCTCCTGCATGAAGTCCACCGCATCGCGGGTGCCCGCCTGCAATGCCGAGACCATGGTGGTGATTTCATCGGTGGAGGTCTGTACGCGTTTGGCGAGGTTGCGCACTTCATCGGCGACCACCGCGAACCCGCGACCCATTTCCCCGGCACGGGCCGCTTCGATGGCGGCATTGAGCGCCAGCAGATTGGTCTGCTCGGCGATGCTGTGGATCACGCTGACCACGCCGTTGATCTTTTGGCTGTCCTCGGCCAGGCGCTGGATCATCTCGGCAGTCTGCTGCACGCCGCTGGACAGGCCGGCAATCGAATGCTGGACGCGGGTCACCACTTGCTGGCCGCTGCCGGCCAGGCCGTCGGCGGTCTGCGACAGGTCGCGTGTGGCGCCGGCGTGCTGGGCGATGTGGTAGACGGTGGCGGTCATTTCGTTGATCGCCGTGGCGGCCTGATCGGTTTCGCTCTGCTGGCCGAGCATGCCGTGACGCACCTCGTTCATGCTCGATGCCAGTCGCGCGGCGCCGACGTCCAGTTGCCGCGCAGTGTTGGCCACGGTGGTCACCACGCGCTGATAACCGGCCTGCATCGCATTGAACGCGTTAGCCATCTGCCCGACTTCATCCTTGCAGGCCAGCGGCACCCGGGCGGCGAGGTCGCCGGTTTGCTCCACGTGCAGCATCACGTCCTTGAGGGTATTGAGCTGACTGAGCAGAAAACGGATCAGCAATTGCGAGGCACCTAGCATTGCCAGCATCAGGATGAACACCGCCACCGCGTAGTTGGCGAATCGCTCGCTGAACACCTGGCTGAGGCTGGGGGCGTAGGCGATCACGGCGACTTGCTGGCCATCGGCGCGGCTGAAGACCTCGGCGCCGAGCAGCGGGTTTTCGCCGAACAACGGCAAGTGACTGATCTCGATCCAGCCGCTGCTGTCGGTGATTTCCAGCAGTGGCTGATCGTTGAGGCGCGGCGCTTCACCCCGTTTGAAGGTCAGTACCTGATCGGATTTGGGCAGCGGCTGCCCGGCCGGCCAGGCCTTGAGCAATTGCGCCTGGGCCTGGGCCGAGGTTTGCGCGGCGTGGCTGCGGGCCTGTTGTTCGAGCTGCACGGCGTACAGCACCAGCAACAGGGTGGTGACAAAGGCGACCGCGTTGACCGCCCAGAATTTGTATTTCAGCGAGATATTGCTAAGCCAGGCACCCATGGAGGTCTTCTCTGATAGCGGAAACAGTTTTGGCAAGGTGCCATTATTGTGCCGCTACCCAGGTGCCCGGTTCTTGATGTGCATCAACAACCGATGCATCTGCCTCTTTCAGGGCAGGGTAGGTAAACCGTAGAACGCCCGCGCGCTGGCGGTGGTATGGGCCGCCAGATCTTCCTCGGTTTCGCCTCGATGCAGCGCAACCTCACGCAGCACTTCGGTCAGATACGCCGGCTCGTTGCGCCCGTTCTTCGGCTTTGGCCGCAGTGTGCGTGGCAGCAGATACGGCGCATCGCTTTCCAGCATCAGGCGACCGCGCTTGATCTCCTTCACAAGCGGATGCAAATGCGTGCCGCGACGCTCGTCGCAGATCCAGCCGGTGATGCCGATGTGCAGGTCCAGATCGAGGTAGCTGAACAAGGCTTTCTGCTCGCCGGTGAAGCAATGCACCACGGCGGCAGGCAATCGGTCGCGGAAGTCACGGAGGATTTCCAGCAGGCGCTGGCTCGCATCACGCTCGTGCAGGAACACCGGCAATTGCAGTTCGGCGGCCAGCGCCAGATGTTCTTCGAGGACTTTTTCCTGCTGCGGGCGCGGCGAGAAATCGCGGTTGAAATCCAGTCCGCATTCGCCCACCGCCACCACGTTCGATTCCAGCAGCAGACTGCGCAGACGCCGTGCGCTGTCGGCGTTCCAGTCGCTGGCCGAATGCGGGTGAATGCCGGCAGTGGCGAACATTCGCCGGCCGTCCGGATCCAGTTGCTGGCACAGTTCCAGCGCCTGTTCGCTGCCCTCGACACTGGTGCCGGTCAGCACCAGTTGGCAGACCCCGGCAGCGTAGGCGCGGTCGAGCACGGCCTGGTGTTTGTCGGCGAAACTGGGGTTGGTCAGGTTGACGCCGATATCGATGAGTTGCATGGTGCTACCTCGGGCCGAAGGCCGGAAAGCATATCAGAGCTGTAGATTTATAAGAAAAGCCAAGAACTACAACGGCTTATGGCTGTCTGTTGAGGCCGCGTAGCAGGCCGGGTTGGCAGAATTGCGATCACTGTGCCAGTCTCTCGCACTTTATCAGCGCTCCAGGCGCTCTGTTTTCGTCGGTGTTTTACGACCGCTCAGCGGTGAAACGCCCCGTATTCTTTCCGGAGAGTGGATGATTCGTCCCTCGGTTTTGCTCCTGCTGTGTGGTTCGCTGCTGTTGCCGATGACGGCGGTCGCGCGGCTGCCCGGACCACTGCAAGCCGTGCCGGCCGCCAAGGTTCGCGACCTGACCGAAATCCGCAGCAGCCGCGTCTTGCGGGTGCTGGTCAACCAGAGCCGCAACAGTTCCGGCGAAGTCCAGGGCCAGGCCATCGGCATCGAATACCACCGGCTGCGCGCCTTCGAGCAATACCTCAACGGCCACGCTCGCGACGGCCAGGAAATCACCCTCAAGATCATCCCCAAAGCCAAGGATCAATTGCTCGGTGCGTTGCAGCGTGGCGAAGGCGATCTGGTGGCGCCGGGCGAACTGCTCGAGCTGCAACCGGGCCACGCAGTCGCCAGCAGCGAGCCGATTGCCAGCAACGTGCCGCTGGTGCTGGTCGGCATCAAGGGTGAAAAGCGCTACACCAAGGTCGAGCAACTGGCCGGTAAAACCCTGGCGTTGCCCACGGGCAGTGCGGCGGGGGAGGCGGTCAGCCAGCTCAACCAGAAACTGGCGCTGCACAAACTGGCGCCGATCAAGATCGAATGGGTCGATCCAACGCTGGCGGTCGAGGATGTGCTTGAGATGGTTCAGGGCGGGATTTTCCACCTGACCATCGTCGAGCAACCGATTGCCGAGCGTTGGGGCAAGATCCTGCCCAAGCTGCGTTTCGACCGGCAGGTGATGATCAACGAGCCGGGCGAGGAATACTGGTTCGTGCGCCGTGATGCGTCGATGTTGCGGGCGAGCATCGACCGCTTCCTCACCGGCTACAAGAAGCCGGCGAACGAAGATGCGGCCTTCCTGCGGATCTACCGCCGTCTCTATCAAGTGCACTATCCGTTGGCCAAGGCTGACCGTCAGCGTCTGGAAAAACTGCGACCGACCCTGCAGAAGCACGCCGAAGCGCAAAACATGGACTGGCTCAACCTGGCGGCGCTGGCCTTCAAGGAATCGGCGCTGCAGCCCAACGCGCGCAGCGGCAGCGGGCCGACCGGGCTTATGCAGATCACCCCGTCGGCGGCACAGCGGGTTGGCGTCAACAACATCCAGAATCTCGATGCGAATGTGCAGGCCGGGGCCAAGTACCTGGCGATGATCCGCCGCAAGTTCTTCAACAGTCCGAAACTCAATGAGCGCGAGCGCATGGCGTTCACCCTGGCGGCCTACAACATTGGTCCGGAGCGAGTGCAAGGCATGCGTGCCGAAGCGCGGCGTCGCGGCCTGAATCCCAACCAGTGGTTCTTTCAGGTCGAGCGCATCGCCATGGAGCAGGTGGGAATGGGCCCCGTCAGCTATGTTAATAGCGTGAACAAGTATTACTTGGCGTTCGACCGGGAGCGGGAGTCGTTGGAGCCCGGGGGGCAGAAAGTTGTCTCACGCAAATGATCAAATAAGTTGATTGTTATGGCGGAATTTTTGCGCTTTTAACATGAAAATAACTGATTAATATAGCGGCCAACCAACAAGCACTTCTGACAACAAGGAAACGCAACATGAGCTCTCTGATCAACAAGGTTCTGTTCACCCGCGCCGGCTACGGTCTGACCATTCTGCGCATTGCCGTCGGCGTGATCTTCGCTGCCCACGGCTCGCAGAAACTCTTCGGCCTGTTCGGTGGCTACGGTCTGGCGGGCACTGCGCAATACATGGAAAGCATCGGCCTGACCCCGGGTTACCTGATGGCCACTCTGGCCGGCGGTACCGAGTTCTTCGCCGGTCTGGCGCTGATCATCGGCCTGCTGGTTCGCCCGGCGGCGCTGGGTCTGACCTTCCTGTCGCTGGTGGCGATCTTCACCGTACACATCAGCAACGGTCTGTTCATGGCCAACAACGGTTACGAGTTCGCCCTGGCTCTGCTTGGCGGCAGTCTGGCAGTACTGATCGAAGGCGCCGGCAAGCTCTCGGTGGATCGCGCCATCGCCGGTTGACCGCTCTGGCTCAAGCAAAAGGCCCGCATTCTGCGGGCCTTTTTTGTTGCGGCTGATTCTTGACACTGGCCGGTCACGTTCTCTAGGATGCCGCCCATGCGCCGATTTAAACAGCTACTTGCGGGGCGCCAGGTGACTATTCTTCAGTTGCCGTCAGAAGCCGGAACAGGGCTTCGAAATACCGCTAAAGCGCTGGTTCGGTGTTGCCTCTCACCTGCCATGCAGACTTTTGAGGCAGAGACACGACACGATGAATGCACTACGCCCTCCAGCACGTCCCGCGCCGATCACGGCACATATCACCCAGCGCAATCCGAAAATCCTGCTTGGCGGCAAACATCAGCCGACGCTGTTGCGTTATCTCGATGGCTGGCCACGTCGCAGCGGCGGTCCTGCCGCATTCCTGATCCAGTTCGTTGAAGACGGTGAGTCGCTGGCGCGTTTTGCCGATGACAGTTTCGATCTGGCCGTCATTCAGGCCCCGAGCCGTGAAGAGGCGCCGGAAATGATTCGCCAATTAACCCGCGTCGCACGCCAGGGCCTGATCACCCGGCGCTGAGTGTCAGGGATATTCGATCGCCACGATGTAGACGAACTGTTCGCCGGTTGGCGTCTGTACCCGAACTTCGGCATCCAGCGCCTTGCCGATCAGGGCGCGGGCCAGCGGTGAGTCGATGCTGATCAGGCCGAGTTTCAGGTCCAGCTCGTCCGGGCCGACGATGCGATAGCGCGACTGTTTGCCGTCTTCGTCTTCGATGGTCACCCACGCGCCGAAGTAGACCTTGTTCGGATCACTGGGTTTTTCGCTGACCACTTTCAACGCCTCAAGGCGTTTGGTGAGAAAGCGCACGCGGCTGTCGATCTCGCGCAGCATTTTCTTGCCGTAGGTGTACTCGGCATTTTCCGAACGATCACCCTGAGCCGCCGCTTCGCTGACCGACTGCGTCACCTGCGGACGGCGCACATGCCACAGCTCATGGAATTCGGCGCGCATCCGCGCTTCACCCTCGGGGGTGATCAGCGCGGTGCCGGCGGTGCGGGGAGGGCGATAACGGCTCATGGCAACTTCTTTTGATTAAGACGGCTGGAGTCTATCAACCCTCGCGCAACACTGTCAGCGGGCTGGCGTTCAGCGCACGTCGCGTGCCGAACACGCCGGCGCCACCGATCAGCGCCGCGCCGATCAACGGCAACAGCAGCAACCACGGATGGGGATGCCATGGCAGGTCGAAGGCGAAGCGATACAGCACCAGACTCACCACTTCCGAACCGATCGCCGCGAGCAACCCGCTGACCGCTCCGAGCAAGCCGAACTCGATTCGTCGCGCCTTGATCAGCAACTGGCGCTCGGCACCCAGCGCACGCAGCAGTGCGCCCTGGCGAATGCGTTCGTCCAGCGTTGCCTGCAACCCGGAAAACAGCACCGCCATCCCCGCCGCCAACACAAACAGCAACACATACTCCACCGCCAGGGTGACCTGGGCGAGGATGCTGCGCAGCTGTTCGAGCAAGGCTTCGACCTGCAGGATGGTCACCGCCGGGAATGTTCGCGACAGCTCGACGATCTGCTGATCGTGACCGGGCGCCAGATAGAAGCTGGTCAGGTAAGTCGCCGGCAGATCCTTCAGAGTGCCGGGCTGGAAGATCATGAAGAAGTTCGGCTGGAAGTTGTCCCAGTTGATCTCCCGCAGGCTGGTGACCTTCGCTTCACGATTGACCCCGCCGACGCTGAACACCATGTGATCGCCCAGTTTGAGCTTGAGGCTTTCGGCCACCTTGCCTTCCACCGAGACGCCCGGAACATCGTCCGAAGGCCGGCCGGTCCACCACGAACCGGCGGTGATCTTGTTGCCCGCCGGCAGATCCGCCGCCCAGGTCAGGCTCAGGTCGCGCTGGATCGCGCGGTCGCCGGCCGAATCCTTGCTGACAATTTGCTGCACCGCTTCGCCATTGATGCTGATCAGCCGTCCCGGTACCACCGGATACAACGGCGCGGCCTGGGCCGAGACATTGATCAGGTGATCGGTGAAGGCCTGTTTGTCCGCCGGCAGGATGTTCAGCGCGAAGTAGTTGGGTGCGTTTTTCGGCAACTGGTTTTGCCAGGTGTCGAGCAATTCGCCGCGCAGCAAGGCGATCAGCGCCATGGACAGCAGGATCAGCCCGAAGGCCAGTGACTGGCCGGCTGCCGCCAAAGGATGGCGCAACAACTGACCCAACCCGAGGCGCCACGGCAGAGACGCGCGTGCGAGCAGGCGACGCAGACTCTGCAGCAGCAAAAGCAGCAAGCCGCCGAGTACCAGCGCGGCGACCATACCGCCGCCGAGCAGGGCGAACGTCAGCAGCAGGTCCAGACTCAGGCGCCACATGATCAACCCGAGCGCGCCGAGTGCCGCGCCATAGACCATCCAGGTGCTCGATGGAATCGGCAGCATGTCCCGACGCAATACCCGCAACGGCGGCACGCGGCCCAGTGCGGCGAGCGGTGGCAGGGCGAAACCGGCCAGCGCCACCAGCCCGGTGCCGATGCCGGCCAGTGCCGGCAGCAAGCCACCCGGCGGTACGTCGGTCGGCAGCAGATCATGCAGCAGCGCGAACAAGCCCAATTGTGCGAGCCAGCCGAGCAGGGCGCCGCTGAGGCTGGCGAGCAGGCCGAGCACCGTCAATTGCAGACTGAACAGCACCAGGGTTTCCCGGCGTGACAGGCCCAGGCAACGCAGCAGGGCGCTGGCATCGAAGCGGCGACTGGCGAAGCGGTTGGCCGACAACGCCACCGCCACCCCGGCCAGAAGCACGGCGACCAGACTGGCCATGTTCAGATAGCGTTCGGCCTTGCCCAGTGCACCGCCGATCTGCCGGTTGCCATCGCGGGCATCTTGAATTCGCTGGTTGGCGGCAAGGCCCGGTTTGATCAGTTGGCGATAGGTTTCCAGCGCTTGCGGCTCACCGCGCCAGAGCTCGCGGTAGCTCACCCGGCTGCCGGGTTGCACCACGCCGGTGGCGGCGAGGTCGTCGAGGTTGATCAGCACCCGTGGCGTCAGGCTGTAGAAGTTACCGGCGCGATCCGGTTCGTAAGTCAGCACTCGCGTCAGTTTCAGCGTCTTCATGCCGACGTCGATGCTGTCGCCGATCTTCAGGTCCAGCGCTGTCAGCAGGCGCGCTTCGACCCAGGCTTCACCGGGCTGCGGCTCGCCACCGGCCTCCTCTGTTGCGTAAGGGGCGGGGGCGCTTTTCAGCTCGCCGCGCAGCGGATAGGCACGGTCGACAGCTTTGATACTGGAGAGCTGAATGCCGTTGTCCGTGGCGATGACGCTGGAAAACTCCACCACCTGCGCATGATCCAGACGCAGCTCGGTGCCGCTCCGGATTTGTTCCGGACGAGCCGGCGAGCTGCCTTCGAGCGACAGGTCGGCCCCGAGAAACTCGGTGGCGCGCAGCATCATCGCGCCGTTGAGGCGGGCGCCGAAATAGCCGATCGCGGTACTCGCCGCGACCGCCACCACCAAGGCGAAAAACAGCACCCGCAGTTCACCGGCGCGGGCATCGCGCAGCAGTTGGCGCAGGGCGAGACTGAACAGACGCAACAGCGGCAGACGTGCCATCAAGGCTCCAGAGGGGCGACCAACAGGCCGGCTTCAAGACGGATCAGGCGCCGGCAACGATGGGCCAGGCGTTCGTCGTGGGTCACCAGCACCAGGGTGGTGCCGCGTTCCTTGTTCAATTCGAACAGCAAGTCGCTGATGCGCTCGCCGGTGTGACTGTCTAGGTTGCCGGTGGGTTCGTCGGCGAACAGCACGTCCGGCTCGGCGGCGAAGGCCCGGGCAATCGCCACGCGCTGTTGTTCTCCACCGGAGAGCTGACGTGGCGAGTGAGTCAGGCGCTGGCCGAGGCCGACCCGTTGCAGCAGTTCGGTGGCGCGACTTCGGGCGTCTTTGCGGCCGTCGAGCTCCAGCGGCAACATGACGTTTTCCAGCGCGTTCAGACTGTCGAGCAATTGGAACGACTGAAAGACGAAGCCCACGTGCTCGGCGCGAATGCGCGCGCGCAGGTCTTCGTCGAGATTGCTCAGGCCTTGCCCGGCGAGTGTCACTTCGCCGCTGCTTGGCAGATCAAGACCGGCGAGCAGGCCCAGCAGGGTGGATTTGCCGGAACCGGACGCGCCGACGATGGCCAGGCTGTCGCCCTTGTTCAGTTCCAGGCTGAGTTCGTGCAGGATGGTCAGTTCACCTTCCGCGCTGGGAACCACTTTGCTAAGGTTCTTCGCGGTGAGAATGCTTGCGCCCATGGAGAATCCGATGCGTGTGTGGTTTTTGAGTGCTGGCCTGGCCTTGATGTGCATGGCCCAGAACGCAGCGGCGGGTACAGTCCTGATCGTTGGCGATAGTATCAGCGCCGGTTTCGGGCTGGATACCCGGCTGGGGTGGGTGTCGTTGCTCGAACAGCGGCTCAAGACCGAAGGTTTTGACGATAAGGTGGTCAATGCGTCCATCAGTGGCGACACCAGCGCCGGAGGCCAGGCGCGGCTGCCGGCGCTGCTTGCAGAGCACAAGCCGGAACTGGTGATCCTCGAATTGGGCGGCAACGACGGCCTGCGCGGAATGCCGCCGACGCAATTGCAACAAAATCTTGCTTCGATGATCGACAGCTCTCGCCAGAGCGGTGCCAAGGTGCTGTTGCTCGGCATGCAATTGCCACCCAACTACGGCAAGCGCTACACCGATGCCTTTGCCGAGGTCTACGGCAAGCTCGCCGAGGAGAAAAAAATCCCGCTGGTGCCGTTTTTCCTCGACGGCGTGGGCGGGCATCCGGACCTGATGCAGGCCGACGGTCTGCACCCGGCGGCCGGGGCTCAGGGCAAGTTGCTGGAAAATGTCTGGCCGACGCTAAAACCGCTGCTATGAGGCTTTTCTAGCGGCAGGCTTTCGGCTAATGTGGCGCCCCCTTATTTGGAGCCCCCGATGCCGCGTCCTGCCTGGTCCCTGTTCGCCTACCAACTGATCGAGCCTGACGAACAGCTGGATCTGTTCGCCTGCCAGGAAGTGCGGGTGCATCTGGTGACCCGTCAACTGGAGCTCGGTGGTTCGGCGGACCGCACCCTGTGCGGCAGTCTGCTGCCGGCGCAACCGCGCTGGTCGAGCGTGGATCGCCGGGTGTTCCAGGATCAGCGCCTGTGCTCGCTGTGCCGGGCAATCCTCGAATCGCAGAAGCGCGGCACCTCGCCGATCTGGCCTGAGCTGCGTTTCGAGCTCTGAGTCCTTTTTCGTCGATATCGCGGTCTATCGGCGCATCTCCCCGAATTCCCTGGGCGCGGTGTACAATCGCGCTCTTATACCCTTGTCGATCTTGCGAAGGATTCTCCGGATGTTGCCGCGTTTTCCTGCCGTCACCCGCTGCCTGTCTCTTGCCGCCCTGTGTGTGGCCGGTCCCGTTGCCGCACTGGAGTTTCCCCTGCCACCACCCGGTGAGGACATCATCGGCCAGGTGCAGGTGATCAAGGCCAAGTACGAAGACACTTTTGCCGATCTGGGCACCACCTACGATCTGGGTTATTCGGAGATGGTCGCGGCCAACCCGGGCGTCGATGCCTGGTTGCCGGGTGCCGGTACCGAAGTGGTTTTGCCGACCCGCTTCATCCTGCCGCCGGGGCCGCGTGAAGGCATCGTGATCAACCTGGCCGAATACCGTCTCTACTACTACCCGAAGGGCCGGAACGTGGTGTACACCTTCCCATTGGGAATTGGTCGTGAGGGCTGGGGTTCGCCGATTGCCCACACTTCGATCACTGCCAAGACTCCGAACCCGACCTGGACGCCGCCTGCCTCGATCAAGGCCGAGCACGCCGCCGATGGCGATCCGTTGCCGAACGTGGTGCCCGCCGGTCCCGACAACCCGCTGGGCCCGTTCAAGTTCACCCTGGGGACTCCAGGCTACCTGATCCACGGTTCGAACAAGAAGTTCGGCATCGGCATGCGCACCAGCCACGGTTGCTTCCGCATGTTCAACAACAACGTGCTGGAAATGGCCAGCATGGTGCCGGTGGGTACGTCGGTGCGGATCATCAACGATGCGTACAAGTTCGGTCGCAGTGGCGGCAAGGTCTATCTGGAAGCGCACACGCCGATTGATGACAAGGGCAACCCGTCGGTAGTCGACAAGCACACCGCTGTGATCAATGCGATGCTCAAGCGCGAAGACATCACCAACAATCTGCGCATGAACTGGGATGTGGTGCGTGATGTGGTGGCGGCCGAAGATGGCCTGCCAACTGAAATCGGCACGCCGAACACTTCGGCGCCGATGGTCTCCAGCGCACCGATCGACCTCCAGCAATAAGCTGTAAGACAGAACCCGCCGAGGCTATTGCATCGGCGGGTTTTTTGTCGCCCGTAGAAAACAGCGGGCACAAAAAAGCCGACCCAAAAAATGGGTCGGCTCGATAACAATCCCGGAGGATTATTACTTGCGGCTAGCTTTGTCCAGCATGCGCAGAGCACGCTCGTTAGCTTCGTCGGCGGTCTGTTGTGCTTTTTGAGCAGCAGCCAGAGCTTCATCAGCTTTACGGTAAGCTTCATCTGCACGAGCCTGGGCGCGAGCAGCTGCGTCTTCAGTAGCGGTCAGACGTGCTTCGGTTTCTTTCGATGCGCTGCTGCAACCGGTAGCCAGAACTGCGGCCAGAGCCAGAGCAGAGAATTTCAGAACGTTGTTCATCGTGTTCCCCTTCAAGGACTTTCAATTAAGTGGCTGTCTCCTCCGATTGAGGAAATAGCCGGCGTACATACTACCCATTACTTGTAGTAAGTAAACTGACGTAAGGCAAGAAGCAAAAAAAATTGTAGGCGTTGATTCTTTTTCGAGCAACTTTTAACTGCGCTGTATAAAAAATATCCAGCTGTAAGCCGCGAGATGAGCGAGTTAATGAGAAAAAGTTCCCGGTGCCGTGCGCTGTTTTGCAGGTAGTGGCCAAAGTCTGTCTATATGGATTCGTCCACACTTTTGTTGCGAATTTGCGCAGCGCCTCGCATATCTTTGTCCATGTTGAGGTGACTTTAAAACAGGCGGCTCGTCTTAAGTCTCAACATCCGGCGATGTTCAGCCTTTCGGCTCGGGAAGATCGTCTCCCGAACCGGCCCTGAGTCCACCGGAACTGCCCCGTCAATTCGCACGATGACGAGCGTACCTTGAGCATTTTCGCCAATGGTGCCTACTATTTGATACGTGCTCGGGTTGCGCGAGATCGGTGCAGTTCTTCTCGGTGTCCATCAGGCACGGGGTGGCGTAGATGTTCCTTCGCCGGGAAAACATCGGTAAGGTAGGGGTCAGAATTCGAGACCCGCGAGGAGTAGTGATGAGCGAGGCGTTGTCCATCCACCATGACCAGGCTGGTCATCAGTTCGAGACCAATGTGGACGGTCATCGTGCCTACCTGACCTACATGGATCTGGGGAAACAGACCCTGGATATCTACCGCACCTTCGTGCCCAACGCGCTGCGTGGCCGAGGCATTGCGGCAGCCCTGACCGAGCGGGCGCTGCAATACGCCGATGAAATGGGCTACACGGTCATTCCTTCGTGCTCCTACGTGGAGCGCTACATGGAGCGTCATCAGCGGCGCACCGCCAAGATCTGACTGACCTCACCGCACACACAAAAACGCCGGGCAATGCCCGGCGTTTTTTTATGCCTGCGAAACGGCTCTCAGCTGCGCTGACGTTTCGGCAGTACATCCTTGAGCTTGGCGTGCATGCTGCGCAAGGTGTTCTCGGTAGCAGACCAGTCGATGCAGGCATCAGTGATCGACACGCCGTATTGCAGGTCGGCGAGGTCTTTCGGGATGGCCTGGCAGCCCCAATTCAGGTGACTTTCGACCATCAGGCCGATGATCGACTGGTTGCCCTCGAGGATCTGGTTGGCGACGTTCTCCATCACCAGCGGTTGCAGGGCCGGATCCTTGTTGGAGTTGGCGTGGCTGCAATCGACCATGATGTTCGGCTTGATCTTCGCCTTGTTCAGCGCCTGCTCACACAGGGCGACGCTCACCGAATCGTAGTTCGGCTTACCGTTGCCGCCGCGCAGCACCACGTGGCCGTAGGCGTTGCCCTTGGTGGTGACGATCGACACGCCACCTTCCTGGTTGATGCCCAGGAAACGGTGCGGGCTGGAGACCGACTGCAAGGCGTTGATCGCCACGGTCAGGCCGCCGTCGGTGCCGTTCTTGAAGCCGACCGCCGAGGACAGGCCGGAAGCCATCTCGCGGTGGGTCTGGGATTCGGTAGTCCGTGCGCCGATGGCCGACCAGCTGATCAGGTCCTGCAGATACTGCGGGGAGATCGGGTCGAGGGCTTCGGTCGCGGTCGGCAGGCCTTTCTCGGCCAGGTCCAGCAGCAGCTGGCGACCGATGTGCAGACCGTCCTGGATCTTGAACGAGTCATCCAGGTACGGGTCGTTGATCAGGCCTTTCCAGCCTACGGTGGTCCGTGGCTTCTCGAAATACACGCGCATGACCAGATACAGGGTGTCCGAGACTTCTGCCGCCAGCACCTTCAGGCGATCGGCATATTCATGGGCAGCCTTGATGTCGTGGATCGAGCAGGGGCCGATCACCACGAACAGACGATGGTCGGTGCCATCGAGAATGTTGCGGATGACTTCGCGACCCTTGGTGACGGTGCGCAGGGCCGCGTCGCTCAGAGGGATATCACGCTTGAGCTGATCGGGAGTGATCAGGGTCTCGTTGGAAGCGACGTTCAGGTCGTTGATCGGTAAATCAGCCATCGTTTACTCGTCAGGTCACGGGTGCCGGCCGCCAGCGATCCCCGCGCGGCGGAGCACAGCGGATTTAAGCGCGTCGGGGAGCCGAACCTTATCGCGTTAGGCGCCTGCTAGACAATGGGCAAGTCACTGTTCAGTCCAGCACAGGCTGCGCGAAAGCCTTGCGAACGGTGTCGTGGGAGAACTCGTCGGCGTGTTGTTCGACCCATTGCAGGGCCAGGGCCTGAATATCCTGGAGGTCTTCGTGGGCGTAGTTGAGTCGGCAATAGCGTTCGATCTGACACACCTGCTCACCCATTCGGGCGCTGAACAGCGTCTGTTCGTCGGTGAAGGCGATGCCCACCAGATAGCCTTTTTTACGTCGCAGGCACCAGGCCACGTAGCCCGGATAACAGATGTCGGCGTTGAGGGTGGGCATGCGCACTTGCAATGCGGTGCCATGGCGCCAGGCACGGTGGTAATTGCAAGCGATGCCGCCGAGGCTGATAGTGTGCAGCCGTTGACGCGAAATACACTCCGGTGTGAGCAAGGTCAACTCAACGGGTACTTCATCCGGATGAGGAATAAACCGTCCCATGAGCACAGACTCCCTGTGTCGGCCATTTGACATTGTTTCCCCCAGTATAGTGGTCGAATCGCAGCTGACCGATTTCGACGCCGACCAGCGGCTGCTGACGATGAGCGGCGTTTCGCTGGTGATTTTCACCAGCGTCGGCTGCGCCAGTTGCCGCTATGCCCGCGAAGTGTTGCCGGGGCTCGATCTGGTCGTCGATCGCGTGTGCTGGATCGATGCCGGTGACAACGGCGGACTGGTCGAGCGTTATCAGGTCTTTCATTTGCCGGCGCTGTTTGTGGTGCGCGACGGCGAGTTCTTTGGGGCGGTACACACGCGCCTGAATGCCGATGAGCTGAACGCAGCCGTGGCGCAGGCGCTGGGTCGAATTGCAGAGGAGTTGCCGTAATGGGAGCAGTGAACAAACCGGTGGTGGGGATCATTGGCACCGGCGCCATCGGCGGGTTTTACGGGGTGATGCTCGCCCGGGCCGGGTTCGATGTGCACTTTCTGTTGCGCAGTGAATTTTCCGCAGTCGCCGAACGCGGCTTGCAGGTGGACAGTGCCGTGCATGGTGCGTTGACGCTGAGCCCGGTGCAGGCCTATTCGTCGGCTGAAGACATGCCGCCCTGCGACTGGCTGCTGGTCGGCGCCAAGACCACCAGCAATGCCGGGCTGGCGCCGTCGATCATTCAGGCGGCGAAACCCGGCGCGAAAGTGCTGGTATTGCAAAACGGCCTCGACGTCGAAGACAGCTTGCGGGCGTTGCTGCCCGATTCACTGCATTTGCTGGGCGGCCTGTGCCTGATCTGCGTCCACCGCGAAGGGCCGGGCCAGATCACCCACCAGGCGCTGGGGGCGGTGAACGTCGGCTATCACAGCGGCCCGGCAGCGGATGACGCGGCGCGCATGGCAATTGTCGAGGAGGGCGCCGGTCTGTTCCGCGCCGCCGGTCTCGATTCCCAGGCGATGCCGAACCTGCATCAGGCGCGCTGGCAGAAACTGGTGTGGAACATTCCCTATAACGGGCTTTCGGTATTGCTCGGCGCCGGCACCACGCCGTTGATGGCCGACAATGACAGTCGCGCATTGATTCAGGCACTGATGGCTGAAGTGGTGCAGGGCGCCAAGGCCTGCGGCCACGACATGCCGCCCGGTTACGCCGAATACCTGTTCATGATGACCGAGAAAATGCCCGACTATTGGCCGAGCATGTATCACGATTTCCTGCACAAGCGACCGCTGGAGCTGGAGGCGATCTACGCTCGTCCTTTGGCGGCGGCAAAAGCGGCAGGCTGCGAGTTGCCGCGTATCGAATCGTTGTATCGCACATTGAGCTTTATCGACCGGCGCAACGTTTAAACCGGTCGCATTGGGGGAAAGGCATGGCCAAGAACATCGATGACAAACTGGTGCTGGCGATCTCGTCCCGTGCCCTGTTCGACCTCAGTGAGAGTCACAAGGTCTACCTGTCGAGCGGCGTCGAAGCCTATCGGCAATATCAGATCGAACACGAAGACGAAATCCTCGCGCCGGGTGATGCCTTTCCGCTGGTGGAAAAACTGCTCAATCTCAACAGTCGCCTCGGTCGCGCCCGGGTCGAGGTGATTCTGGTGTCGCGCAACAGCGCCGACACCGGCCTGCGCGTTTTCAACTCCATTGGTCACTACGGCCTGGCGATCTCCCGTGCGGCGTTCGTTGGCGGGCGCAGTCCTTATCCGTACCTGAAGGCTTTCGGTTGCGACCTGTTTCTCTCCACCCATGCCGAAGACGTACGCGCCGCGCTGGATGCCGGTTTCGCGGCGGCGACCATTCTGTCCGGCGGCGCCAGTCGTGCGGCCAGCGACGAATTGCGCATCGCCTTCGACGGTGATGCGGTGCTGTTTTCCGACGAGTCGGAGCGCGTCTATCAATCCGGTGGCCTCGAAGCCTTCCAGGCCAAGGAGCGTGAATCCGCTCGCGAACCGTTGCGCGGCGGGCCGTTCAAGGGCTTTCTCGCGGCGCTCAATCTGTTGCAGCGCGAGTTCTCCGATGAGGAGTGCCCGATCCGCACCGCACTGGTCACCGCGCGCTCGGCTCCGGCCCACGAGCGGGTGATCCGTACCTTGCGCGAGTGGGACATTCGTCTGGACGAGTCGCTGTTCCTCGGCGGCCTGACCAAATCGGCGTTCCTCGAAGCCTTCGCCGCCGACGTGTTTTTCGACGATCAGGCCGGCCACTGCGAGCTGGCCCGGGAAGTGGTGGCGACCGGTCACGTGCCTCATGGCATCAGCAACGAACCGGCGGTCTAAAGCCCTCGTGGTTCAAGACGTTGCGCCGCACGTCGTACTCGCCAAGGCACTGCTAAGCTGAATCAAATCTCCGCCATGTTGGCACGCGAGGAGGTCATATGATTCGTTCGATGCTGTATGCCACTGACCTCGGTCTGTACGCACCGTTAGTGATGCAGCATGCCCTGGCGATGGCGCGAACGTTCAATGCCGATCTGTACGTGGTGCACGCAGTGGAGCCCATGGGGCTGTTTGCCGAATCGGTGTTGCAGAGCTATCTCGACGAACAGGCATTGAACGAATTTCACAGTCAGGGTCTGAAAACGGTCATTGCCAATATCGAGCAGCGGGTGCTCGACAGTTTTCGCGAAGAACTGGGGGACGAGGGCGAGCAGGACCTGCAGCGGATACGCGCAGTACGGGTGCTGCAGGGCGATCCGTCACAGGTGATTCTCGATCAGGTGCAGAAACTCTCTGTCGATTTGCTGATCGTAGGAAGTCACAGCCACGGGGTCGGGGCGGAAACACCTTTGGGGCGAACGGCGGCCCGGCTGCTGCAATTGTCCAAGGTGCCGGTTTATCTGGTGCCGCTGGTGGAGCGTCGGCGTCGAGAGGATCGCTGAAGCAGGAATAATGGCACTTTGATAAAAAAGTTCTAGATTTATTCTTCAAACCATTAATATAGTTATATACCGTCGCTGATGCCCGTGGCGTCTACCTGCTTTGAGGGATTCATATGAAGCTTCAACAACTGCGCTACATCTGGGAAGTGGCGCACCACGACCTCAACGTTTCCGCTACAGCCCAAAGCCTCTACACCTCGCAACCGGGCATCAGTAAACAAATCCGTCTGCTGGAAGACGAACTGGGCGTCGAAGTGTTCGCCCGCAGCGGCAAGCACCTGACCCGTGTCACGCCGGCCGGCGAGCGCATCATCACCACTGCCGGTGAAATTCTGCGCAAGGTCGAAAGCATCAAGCAGATCGCCCAGGAATTCTCCAACGAGAAGAAGGGCACCCTGTCGATCGCCACCACTCACACCCAGGCACGCTATGCGCTGCCGCCGGTGATCAGCAATTTCATCAAGCAATACCCGGACGTGGCGCTGCACATGCACCAGGGCTCGCCGATGCAGATCGCCGAGATGGCCGCTGACGGCACCGTCGATTTCGCCATTGCCACCGAAGCGCTGGAGCTGTTCGGCGATCTGGTGATGATGCCGTGCTATCGCTGGAACCGTTGCGTGGTCGTGCCTCAGGGCCACCCGCTGACCAAACTGCCGAAGCTGACCCTCGAAGCGCTGGCCGAATACCCGATCGTGACTTACGTGTTCGGTTTCACCGGCCGTTCGAAACTTGACGAAGCCTTCAGCCATCGCGGCCTGACGCCGAAAGTGGTTTTCACTGCTGCCGACGCCGACGTGATCAAAACCTACGTACGGCTGGGCCTGGGTGTTGGCATCGTGGCGAAAATGGCGGTCGACACCAAACTGGATAACGATCTGGTGGTGCTCGATGCCAGCGAACTGTTCGAGTCCAGCGTGACCAAGATCGGTTTCCGTCGCGGCACCTTCCTGCGCGGCTTCATGTGCGACTTCATCGAGAAGTTCGCGCCGCACCTGACCCGCGAAGTCATGGCCAAGGCCATTCAGTGCCACAACAAGCAGGAACTGGAAGAGCTTTTCGATGGTGTCGAACTGCCCGTCCACTAAGTCCCCGTCTACAGCACCTCGGTGACAGCAAACTGTTGCCGGGTGCCCGCCACCAGAATCTCCACCTCGTCACCCTCGAACTTGCCCAGCAGGCTTTTGCCCAGCGGCGAGCGCGGGGTGATGACGGTAATCGGCTGACCCACCACATCGACTTTCAGACCCGCCGCATCCGGCGCCAGAAACAGCCATTGCTCGCGACCCTTTTCGTCTTCCAGACCGAGCAGGGCGCCGATCTCAATCCCGCGTTGATCGTCATACGCGCGCAGCGTCAGGTTCTGGCACAGCGCCAGTGACTGACGAATTTCCTCGACCCGTTTCGCCTGGCCCGCCGCCAGATACGACGCCTCGAGGCCCAGAGTGTCGTACTTGTTTTCGGCGATGTTCTCTTCGTGGGTCGCGGTTTCGTAAGCGGTTTGCGCCGCGCGTTCGGCGATGTCGAGATCGACGCGCAGCTTGTCGAGAATCAGTTGGTGAACCGTCTGTTTATTCATGATCAATCGCAGAATTGCAGGACGTTGGCGCGGCTCTTTTCGCTGGGGGCCGTCTGATCCTGTTGCAGCCAGAACTGGCATTTGGGGTTCGACAGATTACGTGTGCTGCCACGGGCCTGGTCCAGGCGTGCCTGCTGTTCGTTCTTGCGCAGGTTTTCTTCGTACTGTTCGAACAGGCGGTTTTGTGGCTCAGGTTCTGGCTGCGGCTGGGCGGCTACCGGAGGCTTGCTCAGTTGTTGCACCGCTTCCGCCACCGGCTGCAATTGACGGCTGAACAACAGCGAGGCGAGCCAGCAAGTCAGTGCAATGGCCAGGAAACCCAGCCACAGACCCAGGGCAATGCTGCCAGTCAATTGCAGCGCGCTAAGCTGAACAGGTAACGGGCGACGCGGGTTGGGACGATAGGGCATGGCTGCCTCCTGGCGGATGTATGCGGGCGAGCAGCGATTGTCGCACGAAGATTAATTGCCGTCGGCTCTTCTGCGCGAAGACATTTATGCGGACAATCGGCGCTTTTGCCAACGGGAGCCTTGAATGCCGCCACTGAACACCCGCTGGGACATTTTTTGTACGGTCGTCGATAACTACGGCGACATCGGCGTGACCTGGCGTCTGGCCCGGCAACTGGTCAGCGAGCAGGCAATGACGGTGCGATTGTGGGTCGATGACCTGCGCGCTTTCGAACGCATTTGCCCGGAAATCGACATCGGCCTCGATCAGCAATGGCAGCAGGGCGTCGAAGTCCGGCACTGGCCGGCTGAGTGGCAGGAATCAGCAGCGGCCGACGTGGTGATCGCGGCTTTTGCCTGCCAGTTGCCGAGCATTTACATGGACGCCATGGCCGCACGGGAACAGTCGCCGTTGTGGATGAACCTCGACTATCTCAGCGCTGAAGACTGGGTGGTTGGCTGCCACGGTCTGCCGTCGGTGAAGTACAAGTCGGTGCAGAAGTACTTTTTCTTTCCGGGATTTCAGCCGGGGACCGGCGGCTTGCTGCGTGAGAGCGGTTTACTGGAGCGGCGTCAGCAGTTTCAACAGAATCCCGAGGCGCAGCGACAATTCCTGCACGCTCTGGGAATAGCTCCTGCGCCCGGTGCGCAGCTGATTTCGCTGTTTGCCTACGAGAATGCCGGACTCGCCAGTTGGCTGGATGTGCTCGCGGCGGACGCTACGCCTATCCATCTGCTGGTGCCGGAAGGACGGATTCTCGGCGATGTCGCCCGTTGGCTCGGAGTCGAGTCGCTGCCGGTCGGGGCAATGCACGTTCGTCAGTCGCTGACCTTGCAGGTGCTGCCGTTCGTCCGTCAGGATCAATACGATCAATTGCTCTGGTGCTGCGATTTCAATGCGGTGCGCGGCGAGGACTCGTTCGTTCGGGCGCAGTGGGCGGGGCGGCCGATGCTGTGGCACATCTATCAGCAGGACGAAGACATCCACCTCGACAAGCTCGATGCCTTCCTTACGCTTTACACAAAACGCCTTTCGCCCGCTGCCGCCGAGGCGATGAACGGTCTCTGGCGCGCTTGGAGTGCCGGCCAGCCTATCGGCGACCACTGGCTTGAGGCCCGTAAACACTGGCCCGAACTGCAGGAAAATGCCCGCGCGTGGTGTCTGGAACAAGCCTTGCAGGCCGATCTTGCGACGGCGCTGGTACAGTTTTACCGAAATTGGATATGATACGCGGCCTAGATTTTTGTAAATCCCATCCAAATTCGGATATTCGCAATGAAAACTGGTAAAGAACTCAAACCCGGTACCGTGATCCGTATCGACAACGATCCTTGGCTGGTTCAGAAAGCTGAATTCACCAAGTCGGGCCGTAACAGCGCGATCATGAAGACCAAGCTGAAGAACCTGCTGACCGGTTACAAGACCGAAACCGTTTACGGTGCGGACGACAAGCTGGACGACGTGATCCTGGACCGCAAAGAAGCGACCCTGTCCTTCATCAGCGGTGACTCCTACACGTTCATGGACACCACCGACTACACCATGTACGAGCTGAACGCCGAAGACATCGAAAGCGTTCTGCCATTCGTGGAAGAAGGCATGACCGACGTTTGCGAAGCCGTATTCTTCGAAGGCCGTCTGGTTTCCGTAGAGCTGCCGACCACCATCGTGCGTCAGGTTGACTACACCGAAGGTTCCGCTCGCGGCGACACTTCCGGCAAGGTGATGAAGCCTGCCAAACTGAAGAACGGTACCGAGCTGTCGGTTGCTGACTTCATCGAGATCGGCGACATGATCGAGATCGATACCCGCGAAGGCGGTTCCTACAAAGGCCGTGCCAAATAAGCACTGCTTTTTGCGGAAAGAAAAAGCCCGACCATTGAGTCGGGCTTTTTTATGCCTGATGTCTCGTCCTGAATAAGGTTTACACCTTCTGGCTTCTTATCAGGAGGGTGCAATGGATTCGGGCGCAAAACGCAGTCAGCGCGATTACACGCTGACTTTTAAATTGTCGGTTGTCGACCAAGTCGAAAAAGGCGAGTTGAGTTATAAAGAGGCTCAACGGCGCTACGGAATTCAGGGTCGGTCGACGGTGTTGGTTTGGTTACGCAAGCATGGTCGGCAAGACTGGAGCCAAGGCGCCTCCATTCGTTCCCAAAGGAACCGACCGATGGACGAGCCCACTTTGCCCTTAACTCCCGAGCAGAGAATCAAAGAGCTTGAGGAGCAGTTGGCGCTGGCGAATCAGAAAGCCAAGTTTTTTGAAGACGTGGTGGATGTACTGAAGAACGACTACGGCGTCTCTGTCGTAAAAAAGCGGCCCGGCAAGTCGTTGCGCAGACCCAAACCCTGAGTGTCAGCAGGGCTTGCCAGTTTATGGGGATCAGTCGCCAAGCCTTTTACAAACGTAATCGCGTCTATCGGGCTCGCATCGAGCAAGATCAGAAACTCATCCAGTTTGTGCAGACAATCCGAGTACGCCAACCCTGCATTGGCGCCCGCAAATTGCACTCGTTGATGCACGCGGAGCGTGAGAAACAGGAGCTGCATGTCGGCCGCGATCGGTTATTGGCGGTCTTGCGTGATTACCGCCAACTGGTCCGCAGGAAGCGGGCTTATCACAAAACGACCGACAGTCATCATCACTTCCGCTGCCATCCCAATCTGCTCAAACCAGGCCCGTCGCAAGTTGTCGCTACCGGTCCGGAACAGGTCTGGGTGGCCGATATCACTTATCTGTCCACCAAGCGTGACGATCCGGTTTATTTGAGTCTGGTGACGGATGCCTTCTCGAGAAAAATAGTCGGCTATCACGTGCATGGCAGCTTACATGCCGACTCGGTGGCTCAAGCCTTGCGCATGGCTTTGAAGACGCGTCGAACATGCCAGAAACTGGTTCATCACTCGGATCGAGGTGTGCAGTACTGCTCGGCGCTTTATCAAAAGCTCCATGCCAAGCATGGCATCACGTGCTCAATGACTGATGGCTACGACTGCTACCAAAACGCCCTGGCAGAGCGGGTCAACGGCATCTTGAAGACAGAGCTCTTGCTCCACCGGCCGACAGACTTGGCGCAAGCGGAGCAAATGGTGCGGGAGGCGATCTTGATCTACAACCGGGAGCGCCCGCACCTGTCCTTAAAATACAAAACGCCCGATGCAGTGCATCGGGCGTTAGGGTGAAACAGGTGTAAACCTATTTCAGGACTAGACATGATGAAAATTACTTCTTCAGGTGCTGCTTCAGTTCTTCCGAGGCCTGCAGCATCGCCGAGCGCACCGCCGGCACCTGGCTGACCACGTTGAGCAAACCGTAGTCGTGGATCATGCCGTTGTAGCGCACCGAGGTCACCGGTACGCCGGCTTCGTCGAGTTTGCGGGCATAGGCTTCACCTTCGTCACGCAGCACGTCGGCCCCCGCAGTCTGGACCAGCGCAGGCGGCAGACCTTTCAACTGCGCAGTGGTTGCCCGCAACGGTGAGGCGTAGATCTCGTTCCGCTGTTTGGCGTCGGTAGTGTAGTTGTCCCAGAACCACTTCATCATGTTGCGAGTGAGGAAGTGCCCCTCGGCGTACTGGTTATACGAACCGGTATCGAAATTGGCATCGGTCACCGGCCACAGCAGCACCTGGAATTTGATCGCTGGCGTGCCTTTGTCTTTGGCCATCAGGGCGACGACTGCCGCCATGTTGCCGCCGACGCTGTTGCCCGCCACCGCCAGACGCTTGCCGTCGACGTTGATTTCTTTGCCGTGTTCGGCCACCCATTTGGTAGCGGCATAAGCCTGGTTGATCGCCACCGGGTAATGCGCTTCCGGCGAAGGGGTGTAGTTGACGAACACCGCCGCCGCCCCCGAGCCGACCACCAGATCCCGCACCAGACGTTCGTGGGTCGGGAAATCTCCCAGCACCCAGCCGCCGCCGTGGAAGAACATGAACACCGGCAGCTCTCCCTTGACTCCGGCCGGCCGGACGATGGTCAGGCTCAACGGTTGGCCATCGACCTGGATGGTTTTCTCGCTGACGTCCGCTTTGGGTAGCGTCAGTTTGACCCCGGACTGCGCGCCCGTCAGCACGGCGCGGGCATCCTTGGGCGTCATCTGTTCCATCGGTTTGCCGGTGCCGGCATTCAGCACATCAAGGAACGCCTGGGTGTTGTGTTCAACCTCCCCGGCGAATGCGCTGTGGATGGACAGGGCGAGAAGAGTACCGGTCAAGACTTTGCTGAAAGTGTTCATGTTCATTTCCTGTACGGGCCTGAGTGTCAGTGATTACACGGTGACGTGCAGACGCACATCGACGTTGCCGCGAGTGGCGTTGGAGTACGGGCAGACCTGGTGAGCCGCGTCGACCAGGCTTTGTGCGTCAGCCTGTTCCAGGCCCGGCAGACTGATGTGCAGGTCGATGTCCAGACCGAAACCGCCAGGGATCTGGCCGATGCCGACGTGAGCGGTGATCGAGGCGTCGTCCGGGATTTTGCGTTTGGTCTGACTGGCGACGAATTTCAGGGCGCCGATAAAGCAGGCCGAGTAGCCGGCGGCGAACAGTTGCTCAGGGTTGGTGGCTGCGCCGCCAGCACCGCCGAGTTCTTTCGGAGTGGCGAGTTTGACGTCGAGGATGTTGTCGCTGGAAATCGCACGACCGTCACGGCCGCCAGTGGAGGTTGCGATTGCGGTGTAGAGAGTTTGCATGGTGTGAGCCTCAGTAAGTGTGGTTTGTTGCGCTAATTGTTTGCGCGCTAACTAGGTGCGAAGTAAATGTACTTCGCTAATATTTAGCGCGCAAGATAAATTTTTGAAGAAAGCGGGAATTAGCGCTTGAATTGGGATGTGGCGTGATCTCAAGCTTTTGATATTGAAGGATTTTTTGAATGTAAAACGAGATGAAAAATTTTTCGGTGATAAGCGGGGAAGGGGCGATACGCCTGCAGGCGCAAGGCTGCGCCCACAGGGAAGGAGAGTCTTAAGCGAGGCTGTCCTGCAAATGACCACGCAAGGCCTGCAACTCGGCTTGCAGATTTTGCAGGCGCTCCAGTGTGAAACCACTGGCCCCGAGGATGCATTGCGGGACGGTTCGGGCCTTGTCCTTCAAGGCGCGTCCCTGTGCAGTCAGTTCAACGATCACCACACGCTCATCCTCACGGCTCCGCGTACGGCTGAGCAAACCTTCACCTTCCAGCCGCTTGAGCAACGGGGTTAGTGAACCCGGATCGGTCAGCAGGCGCGTGCTGATTTCTCCGACGGTCAAACCATCCTTCTCCCACAGCACCATCATCGCCAGGTATTGCGGATACGTCAGGCCAAGCGCTTGCAACAGCGGCTTGTAGACCTTGGTCATCATCAGCGAAGTGGAATGCAGGGCGAAGCAGGCCTGATTGTCGAGCAGCAGGTCTTCGCAGTGATCGGAGGTGTTGCGGTCGGTGGTCATGTCAGTGCCTTGAACGGTGATGCAGATGAATCTAGCGCTCGAATCTTTAATGCGCCAGACAATTGTGCCCGGTGGCGAACCGATCAATGCCGGCCCAGTTCTCGTTGCAGGGCCAGATCCCACAGCGGCACGGGGCTGAACCGGGTTTTGAGGTATTCCAGCAGCAGGCGGCTGCGGGAGCTGGCCTGTTGCTCCAGTCGCAGCGCATAGATGCCGGTGCTCTCCGGTTTTGGCAGGCCGTTTTCACAGAACAGCGGCAGCAACTCGCCGCGCAACAGGTATTCGCTGGCCAGCCAGGTCGGTAGATGCGCGATCCCGAGTCCCGCCAGCGCGCCGCACACCAGCGCCTCGGCGTTGTTGGCGCTCATGCGCACCCGCGCCGGGCGGTGCAGTTGCATCTGCCCGTTCTGTTCGAAGCGCCAGGCGAAGGGCGGGGCGAGGCCGTCCCAATCGAGGCCGTCATGCTCGCTCAATTGCGCGGGTTCGCTCGGCACACCGCGGCGCTTGAGATAGTCGGGGCTCGCGCAGGCGATGCGGACCATGCTCGCCAACGGTGTGGCCACCAACCGGGTGTCAGCCATTTGCCCGGCGCGCAACACCAGATCGACCTTGCCCAGGTTTGAACCGTCCATGTCGACGAAGCTGTCGATCAGATGCAGTTGCACATCCAGCCCCGGGTACAGCACCAGAAAATCGGCAATCACCGGCGCCAGATGCCGACGCCCGAACGCTGCTGGCGCATCCACCCGAATCAGTCCCTCCGGCGCGCTGCTCAGGGACACCGCTTCAGCCCGGGCAAGTTGCAACTCCGCCACAATCCGCCGCGCCCGTTCGGCAAACGCCAGACCTGCCGGCGTGGCGCGCACCGCGTGAGTGCTGCGGATGAACAACTGGCTGCCGACCGCGCTTTCCAGACTGTCGATACGCCGGGCAACGGCGGAGGGCGTCAGCGGATGCCGGCGCGAAGCCGCAGAAAAGCTGCCGCTCTCGAGTACATCGAGAAACAGCCCCAGTTGTTCGGTCAATTGATTGGGATTCATGAATCAGCTCAGTGCCTATGCGGATTTAGCACAGCCATTGTGCGTTGCTGTGCGTTTCCGTGCCAGCGCCGACTGCGTAGGATGAGTCGCTTGACGTATGAGGAATTCTGCTGTGATCGAGTTTTTGCTGTACCTGTTGTTTGGCGCCGCCCTTGGCACTCTGGGTGGGATTTTCGGCATCGGCGGCGGCTTGATCGCCATTCCGCTGCTGGGCGTGTGGTTTGGGCTCGATCAGCAGATCGCCCAAGGCACGGCGCTGGTGATGGTGGTGCCGAACGTAATGTTGGCGCTGTGGCGTTATCACCAGCGCAACCGCATCGAACTCCGCCATGCGTTGCCGTTGGCGGTGATGGGATTCTGCTTCGCGTGGATCGGTTCGATCTGGGCCGTGGGCATCGACGCGCAGACCATGCGCATCGGGTTTGTCGCGTTCCTTGTGGTGCTGTCGGCTTACAACCTGGTGCGCATGTTTGGTGCGCGTCCGGCGGCCACCTCCGAGATGCGTTATTCATGGCCGTGGCTGGGCGTGCTCGGCGCGGCGTCAGGCGCCATGGGTGGTTTGTTTGGTGTCGGCGGGGCGGTGGTGGCGACGCCGGTGCTGACCAGTCTGTTCGGCACTACTCAAGTGGTCGCTCAGGGGCTTTCGCTGGCGCTGGCACTGCCGAGCACCGGCGTCACGCTGGTGACGTACGCGGTGCACCACGAAGTGGACTGGATGATCGGCCTGCCGCTGGCCATCGGCGGTCTGGCCAGCATCAGCTGGGGCGTGAAAGTGGCCCACGCGATGCCGGAAAAACTCCTGCGCGGGCTGTTTTGCGGGTTTCTGGTGCTGTGTGCGGTGATGCTCGCCTTTAAAGTTTGAAGCCTTCAACGATGTGCTCGGCCAGGCATTCGGTGATCGGCGAGGGGTTGTTGAGGTTGCGGATCAGCATGATGCTGGCCTCGGGCAGCAGCGGCAGATTTTCGGCATCTCCAAGAATCCGCATGTCGGGGGTAATCAGGCTTTCCAGTTGCGCGGTGATCGCCAGACCTGCGCTCACCACCGCCATCAATGCCGACAGGCTGGTGCTGTTGTAAGCAATCCGGTATTCGCGGCCCATCGCATCCAGTGCATTGCACGCCCACAGGCGGCAGAAGCAATCACTGTTGAACATCGCCAGCGGCAACGGCGTCTGCTCGTGGGCGCTGAAATTCTGCGCCTCGGCCCACACGAAGCGCTCCTTGCGCAGCAACTGGCCGATCTCGTTGCCCGGCTCGCGGGTGACGATCGACAGATCCAAGTCGGTGCGCTGCAGCAATTGTTTGGTCGACTCGCAATGCACTTCGATCTGGATCAGCGGATAGAACTGCGCAAAACGCGACAGAATCCCCGGCAGAAAGCGCATCACGTAATCGTCCGGCGTGCCGATCCGCACTGTGCCGACCATGTGTGGCTCGCGCAGGGTGTTGAACACTTCGCTGTGCAGTTTCAGGATGCGCCGCGCATAGCCAAGCAACACCTGGCCTTCAGCGGTCAGGCGCACCTGACGCCCGTCGCGCTCGAACAACTGCCGCTGCAATACGTCCTCTTCCAGACGCTTCATCTGCATGCTCACGGCCGATTGGGTGCGGTTGACCATTTCGCCGGCGCGGGTAAAACCGCCCTGATCGGCAATTGCGACAAAGGTGCGCAGGACATCGGTATCGATACTGGGATATGCCGACAATTGATGAATCTCCGTGATGCATGCCATCAGAAACATTCGTTGGATTGATCGTAGCTGTGGCGGGAGACTTGAGCCATCCCAAAAAGGAGGCAACACGATGAAAGGTCAAAGAGAGTACGCAGGCGAAGAAAAATTTTCCGGCCATATCGTTTCCGATCTGTTGCACAAGTTTAGCCGGTGGTACGAATTGCACCGTGAGCGCGAGCTGCTCGCCAGCCTGAGCGACGAAGCGCTCAAGGACATCGGGGTCAGCCGTGCCGATGTCGAACATGAGTCGGTGCGGCCGTTCTGGGACGATCCGATGCATAAATGATGAGGCCATTGCTACACAAACCACTTTCAGGTGAGGTAGGTTGCGAGCAGACATGGAGGTACACATGCCCGCGACATTGTCCTTTTCCCTTAAACAGGCTCGACGTCTGGCACTGGCTGCCCAAGGGTTTCACGGGCGCCAGCCGCCGGCTGTCAAGGCCATGCACCTCAACCGGCTGATCGAACGCCTCGGTCTGTTGCAGATCGACTCCGTCAACGCCGTGGTGCGCTCGCACTACCTGCCGCTGTTTTCCCGTCTTGGTTCCTACTCTGCTGACTTGCTCGACCAGGCTGCCTGGAGTTCGGGGCGACGTCGTTCGCTGTTCGAATATTGGGGCCATGAGGCGTCGTTGCTGCCGCTGTCGATGTACCCGCTGATGGGCTGGCGCATGCAGCGGGCCAGGCGCGGTGAAGACATCTATCAACAACTGGCGCGGTTCGGCCGCGAGCAGCAGGACACCATTCGCCGGGTACTGGCGTCGGTCGAGGAGCAGGGTGCACTGGGCGCCGGCAGTCTGTCGACCCGCGAGGAAAAGGCCGGGCCGTGGTGGGACTGGAGCGCGGAAAAGCACGCACTGGAATGGCTGTTTGCCGCTGGCGAAGTCACCGTCGCCGGACGCCGTGGTTTCGAGCGATTGTATGACTTGCCGGAACGGGTGATTCCGGCTTCCGTGCTGCAACAGCCATTGCCCGATGAGGCTGAGTCGCAGCGCGGTTTGCTGCTGCATGCAGCGCAGGCGCTCGGTGTCGGCACGGAAAAAGACCTGCGTGATTACTTCCGACTGAATCCTTCCGATGCCCGCCCGCGTCTGGCTGAACTGGTCGAGGACGGGCAGCTGCTGACTTGCGAAGTCGCCGGATGGCGGCAGATCGCTTATTGCCTGCCCGAGCCGAAAATCCCTCGAAAAGTCGAAGCCAGCGCGCTGCTGTCACCTTTCGATTCACTGATCTGGGAGCGCAGCCGGACCGAGCGGCTGTTCGATTTTCGCTATCGGCTGGAGATCTACACGCCGCAGGACAAACGTGTCTACGGCTATTACGTGCTGCCGTTCCTGCACAACGAACGGATCGCTGCGCGAGTTGACCTGCGCGCCGAACGGGCGGCGGGGCGGTTGGCTGTGCATGCGGTGCACGAGGAAGAAACGGGGCTGGACGAGGCGGGGATGCTGGCGCTGGCGCTGAACCTGCGGCGCATGGCGGACTGGTTGGGGCTCGCGCGGGTGCAGCTCAATTGTCAGCGGGAAAGTGCCGGTCGGCTCCGGATGGCTATGGTTCAGATCGGCTGCGACTGAACCGGCCTCATCGCTGGCAAGCCAGCTCCCACAGTGACCGAGTCGTTCACAAACCAAATGTACGACGTCGATCCTGTGGGAGCGGGCTTGCCCGCGATGAGGCCAACTCAGACGCTAAAGATATCGAACCTTAGCGACGAACCTGCTTCAGGGTTTCGGCGATCAGAAACGCCAGTTCCAGCGACTGATCGGCATTCATCCGCGGATCGCAGTGGGTGTGATAGCGATCCGACAAACCATCTTCAGTGATCGGCCGCGCGCCACCGATGCACTCGGTGACGTTCTGCCCGGTCATCTCGATGTGGATGCCGCCGGCGTAGCTGCCTTCCGCTTCATGAACCTGGAAGAATTGCTTCACCTCACCAAGAATCTGCGCGAAGTCGCGAGTCTTGTAACCGCTGCTGGCCTTGATGGTGTTGCCGTGCATCGGGTCGGAACTCCACAGCACCTGCTTGCCTTCACGTTGCACCGCACGGATCAGCGCCGGCAGGTGATCGCCGACCTTGTTCGCGCCCATCCGCGCGATCAGGTTCAGACGGCCCGGATCGTTGTCCGGATTGAGCACGTCGATCAGACGGATCAGGTCGTCGGGGTTCATGCTCGGGCCGACTTTCACCCCGATCGGGTTGTTCACCCCGCGCAGGAATTCGACGTGGGCGCCGTCGAGCTGACGGGTGCGGTCGCCGATCCACAGCATGTGCGCCGAGCAATCGTAGTAATCGTTGGTCAGGCTGTCGCGGCGTACGAAGGCTTCTTCGTAGTTCAGCAGCAGCGCTTCGTGGGCGGTGAAGAAACTGGTCTCGCGCAGTTGCGGCGAGCTGTCCATGCCGCAGGCGCGCATGAAGGCCAAGGTTTCATCGATGCGGTCGGCGAGGTGGCTGTACTTCTCGGCCAGCGCCGAGTTGGCGATGAAGTCCAGGTTCCACTTGTGCACCTGATGCAGGTCGGCAAAACCGCCTTGGGCGAAGGCGCGCAGCAGGTTGAGGGTGGCGGTGGACTGGTGATAGGACTGCAGCAGACGCTCCGGGTCCGGTACGCGGCTGGCGGCGTCGAAACCGATGCCGTTGACGATGTCGCCCCGGTAGGCCGGCAGGGTCACGCCGTCGATGGTCTCGTCGTTGGCCGAGCGCGGCTTGGCGAACTGGCCGGCCATGCGCCCGACCTTGACCACCGGGCAACCGGCGGCGAAGGTCATGACGATTGCCATTTGCAGCAGCACTTTGAAGGTGTCGCGAATCTTCGCGGCGGAGAACTCGGCGAAGCTTTCGGCGCAGTCGCCGCCCTGCAGCAGGAACGCCCGGCCCTGGGTGACTTCGGCAAACTGACGGCGCAGCTCGCGCGCTTCGCCGGCAAACACCAGCGGCGGATAGCTGGCCAGCGTCTGCTCGACCTGGCGCAGATGCGCGGCGTCGGGGTATTGGGGTTGTTGCTGGATCGGCAGGGCGCGCCAGCTGTCAGGGCTCCAGGGTTGGCTCATCACGGTCTCTAAGGTTCTACGCACGGACGGCCATGTTAGCAGCAATTAGTGCGTGACCTGCTCCCGCCGCTTCGCCGACAATCGCCGCTTTGCCACGGCACCGCAGCGGTGCCATCGCGTCACCGCGCCCGGTGACCACCAGGAGACGAAATGACTGAGGAGCGCGTCGAGCTGTTGCTCGCCGAGGTACAGGATGAGTTCGGCGTGATTCGCGTGCTGGAAGTGGCCGACTACCGCTTTCTGGAGTTCGGCGATGCGATCGAGCAAAGCTGTGTGTTTACCGCCGACCCGAGCTGGCTGGAGTACGACTACACCCGGGCGATGCTGATCGGCGCGTTGTGCCATGAGCAGCCGGAGAGCGCGCTGTTCCTCGGCCTGGGCGCGGGCACGCTGACCCAGGCCTGCCTCAAGTTCCTGCCGCTGGAAGACGTCGAAGCCATCGAGCTGCGCCCGGACGTGCCGCGTCTGGCCATCGAATACCTCGGGCTGGATGACGATCCACGGCTGTACATCCGCGTCGGCGATGCCCTCGAACTGCTGCCGACCGCTGAACCGGCGGATCTGATCTTCGTCGACCTGTACACCGATGTCGGCCCCGGCGCCGGGCACCTTGCGTGGAATTTCCTCGGGGACTGTCAGAAACGTCTGAATCCCGGTGGCTGGCTGGTGATCAACCAATGGGCCACCGACGACGGCAAACCGTTGGGCGCGGCGCTGTTGCGCGGGCTCTATCACCGGCATTACTGGGAGCTGCCGGTGAAGGAGGGCAATGTGATTCTGATCGTGCCGGCAGATCTCGATCAGGCGCTGGACATGCAGGCGCTGACGGCACGAGCTGAAGCGCTGGCGCCGAAGCTGGGCTACTCGTTGCAGTCGTTGATCAACTGCATCCGTCCGGCAACCTGATCTTCAAAGGCCTTTGAAAATCCCCGGTCTGCGCTCCACCAGCGAGCGCACACCTTCCTTGGCATCTTCGGTGGCCAGCAACTTCTTTACCAGCGGCGGCAAGCTCTTAGCCGCCGCAGTTTCGCCTTCATAGCGTGCCTGACGCGCCGACATCAGCGTCGCCTGCACGCCCAGCGGCGCCTGCCGGGCAATCCGTTCGGCCAGTTCGATGGCGCGCGGCAGCAGATCCTCGCTGGCCATGACCTCTTGCACCAGACCCAGGCGCAACGCATCGTGGGCATCGAATTCGTCGCCGGTCAGCAGCCAGCGCATCGCGTTGCCCCAACCGGCGATCTGATGAAAGCGTAACGTCGCGCCGCCGAATGGAAAGATCCCGCGCTGCACTTCCATCTGCGCGAAGCGGGTGTTGCTCGCGCACAGGTTGATGTCGGCGGCGAGCATCAGCTCGATGCCGATGGTCAGGCAATAACCCTGCGCGGCAACAATCACCGGTTTGCTGCCCCGTGGCCCGACGAACACGCCCCATGGATCGCAGCCGCCGGGCGGCACTTGCCAGCCTTGAGCGAGAGCGGAACTGGCATTCACCAGATCGAGCCCGGCGGTGAAATGCTCGCCATGCCCGAACACCACCGCCACCCGTGCGTCGCTGTCGGCCTCGAATTCGCCGTAGGCCAGGGCCAGGTCGTTGAGCAGGGCGAGGTCGAAGGCATTGCGCTTGGCGACGCGGTCCAGACCGATCAAATGCACGTGGCCGTGACGCGCACGGCTCACGCGGCCGGGGCAGGGCTGATTCATGGGTGTTTCCTCGCAGGGGAAGAAAGGGTGCAGCGACCAGATGCCGCACATCGGTGAATCGTTTAAGCGCCATCGCCCGCAGGGCCGGGGTGTTTGAAAAATAGACCTTTGCCCGATTATCCGCAAAACCCCATTACACAGCGGTGACAACTGTATTTCTCCGATAAAAAAAGCTCCCTTTTTGGGCAAATTCCGGTATAGTGCGCGCCGGCCTTTAACCGGGCCGCGTTTAGGTAGCGCAATTCCCCGAAGTCAGCTTCGGCTGCACGTCCGCACTGCGGGCTCTTCCTTGACGATTCTTTTTCATTCATTCGTTTTCGCAAATCCCCGCCGACAAAGCTGCCAGGGCGACTCTTGAGTCTCAACACGGCATGTGCAGCTTTGGAGCATGGGTCTTTGCGGATGCACTTAGAGGCAGACCCATGACCCAGGAAATCGGCGGCTTCGCCGCTCTTGAACTTCATCCCAATATTGTCGCTGCAGTAGTCGCTACCGGCTATGAAGAGCCTTCGGCCATTCAGCAGCAGTCGATCCCGATCATCCTCGCCGGTCACGATATGATTGGTCAGGCGCAAACCGGTACCGGTAAAACCGCTGCCTTTGCCCTGCCTATCCTGCACCGCATCGATCCGTCCAAGCGCGAGCCGCAAGCTCTGATCCTGGCCCCAACTCGTGAGTTGGCGCTACAAGTTGCAACCGCTTTCGAAACCTACGCCAAGCAAATGCCGGGCGTAACTGTTGTGGCTGTCTACGGCGGCGCGCCGATGGGCCCACAATTGAAAGCAATCCGTAATGGCGCACAGATCGTTGTCGCCACTCCGGGCCGTCTGTGCGACCACCTGCGTCGCGACGAAAAAGTGCTGCAGACCGTGAACCACCTGGTTCTCGACGAAGCAGACGAAATGCTCAAACTGGGCTTCATGGACGACCTCGAAGTGATCTTCAAGGCCATGCCGGAAACTCGTCAGACCGTATTGTTCTCGGCGACCCTGCCGCAATCGATCCGTGCCATCGCCGAGCGTCACCTGCGCGATCCAAAGCACGTGAAGATCCAGAGCAAGACCCAGACCGTTACCGCGATCGAACAGGCTCACCTGTTGGTTCACGCTGACCAGAAGACCTCTGCCGTTCTCAGCTTGCTGGAAGTGGAAGATTTCGACGCTCTGATCATGTTCGTGCGCACCAAGCAAGCGACCCTGGATCTGGCCAGCGCCCTCGACGCCAAAGGCTACAAAGCCGCCGCGTTGAACGGCGACATCGCCCAGAACCAGCGTGAGCGCGTCATCGACTCGCTGAAAGATGGCCGTCTGGACATCGTTGTAGCGACCGACGTTGCCGCCCGTGGTCTGGACGTTCCGCGCATCACCCACGTGTTCAACGTGGACATGCCGTACGATCCGGAATCCTACGTGCACCGTATCGGCCGTACCGGCCGTGCCGGTCGCGAAGGCCGCGCGCTGCTGCTGGTGACGCCACGTGAGCGCCGCATGCTGCAGGTAATCGAGCGTGTAACCGGTCAGAAAGTTGCCGAAGTGCGTCTGCCGGACGCCCAGGCCGTTCTTGATGCCCGCATCAAGAAGCTGACCAACAGCCTGTCGCCGCTGGTGGCTGACGCCGAATCGACTCACGGTGATCTGCTGGATCGCCTGACCGCCGACATCGGTTGCACCCCACGCGCCCTGGCTGCCGCTCTGCTGCGCAAGGCCACCAATGGTCAGGCGCTGAACCTGGCAGCGATCGAGAAGGAACGTCCACTGGTGCCGAACAGCGCACCGCGTGGCGACCGTCCTGAGCGTTCCGGTGATCGTCCGGACCGTGGTGACCGCGAGCGTCGTGCGCCAATGCCTTTGGGCGAAGGCCGTGCCCGTTGCCGTACCGCGCTGGGCGCGCGTGACGGTATCGCGGCGAAAAACCTGCTGGGCGCCATCCTCAACGAAGGTGGTCTGGCACGTGAAGCCATCGGTCGCATTCAGGTGCGTGACAGCTTCAGCCTCGTCGAGCTGCCGGAAGATGGTCTGGACAAACTCCTGACCAAGCTGAAGGACACTCGCGTTGCCGGTAAGCAGTTGAAGCTGCGTCGCTACCGCGAAGATTGATCCGCCTCTGGGCTGATTGATCGAACATAAAAAATCCCCGACTGGTTCGGGGATTTTTTATGCCTGCGATTTGGGTATCAGCCGAAGCGGTAGATGTCCATGCCCAGCGCACCCATGGTGAAGCCTTGATGGGCAATGCTGAAATCACCGCCAGCGCCGCGGGCGAAGTACAGCGGCAACAGGTGCTCGTCGCTTGGATGGTTGCGTACTGCGTTCGGTGCCTGCTGACGGTAATCGTGCAGGGCGGCTTCGTCGTTGGCGGCCAGCTTGTCGACTATCCAGTCACGGAAGTCCCGCGCCCACGGTTCGACGCTCTCCGGGCCGGCGTGCCAATCCAGTTCTCGCAGGTTGTGGGTGATGCTGCCGGAGCCGATCAACAGAATGCCCTGTTCGCGCAGCCTGGCCAGCGCCTGGCCGACGCGGTTCTGTAGCGCCGGACCGCCACGACTCGGTAGGGAAACCTGCACCACCGGGATGTCAGCCTGCGGGTACATCAGCGACAGCGGCACCCACACACCGTGATCGAACGGTCGTTGTGGATCGAGGCGTGCCGGCAGGTCGTTGGCGGTCAGCAGATCGGCAACCCTACGGGCGAGTTGCGGATCGCCCGGGGCCGGATACTGCACTTCAAACAGCGCGCGGGGGAAACCGCCGAAGTCGTGCCAGGTTTCCGGTTGCGGATGGCCGCTGACCAGCAGCTCATGGCTTTCCCAGTGGGCGGATACGATGACGATGGCTTTCGGGCGTGGCAGTTCGGCCGCCAACCGCGCCAGGGCCGGGCCGCTGGCGCCGGGCTCAAGTGCCAGCATGGGCGAGCCATGGGAGATAAACAGGCTGGGAAACATGGAAAGGTTCCTGAGCGTTAAGATGGTTCATCTTCAGTCAGTTCATTGATCTAATTCCAATATAAGTTTTAACGCCTTTTGATCGAATTCTTTGGAGGATGCATGCAGTCGGAGTTTTGGCACAAGAAGTGGGAATCGAACCAGATCGGCTTTCACCAGCCGGAGGTGAACCCGTATTTGCAGCGGCACTGGCCCGATCTGGCCATCCCGGCGCAGGCGCGTGTGCTGGTGCCGTTGTGTGGGAAAAGCCTGGATCTGCTGTGGCTTGCCGGGCGTGGGCATCGGGTGCTCGGCGTCGAGCTGTCGGAGAAGGCCGTGGAAGACTTCTTCCGTGAGCAGCAATTGCAGCCGCAGATCAGTGAAGAGGGCAGCTTCAAGGTTTATCGGGCCGGCGCGATCGAGTTGTGGTGCGGGGATTTCTTCGCCTTGTCTGCGAACGATGTGGCCGATTGTACGGCGTTGTATGACCGTGCGGCGCTGATCGCCTTGCCGGCGCCAATGCGTGAGCGCTATGCGGCGCATTTGTTGAGCATCCTGCCGACGGGGCTGCGTGGTTTGCTGATCACGCTGGATTACGATCAGGCTCGGATGTCCGGGCCGCCGTTTGCGGTGACAGATGCCGAGGTGCAGCAGCTGCTCGGTGGCGACTGGGCGGTGCAGGCGCTGGAAGAACAGGACGTACTGAGCGAAAGCGGGAAGTTCCTGCAGGCGGGTGTGACACGGCTGGAAGAGCGGGTGTACCGCCTGACTCCTCAGTAACAGAACAACAAAAAAGGCCCGCATCGCTGCGGGCCTTTCTGTTGGAGCGGGGCTGATCAGCCGCGACGACGCAGGGCGTCGATACGATCTTCCAGCGGCGGGTGGCTCATGAACATGCGAGCAAACCCCTGTTTGATACCGCCGTTGATGCCGAAGGCATTCAGGGTGTCAGGCATGTGCACCGGCAGGCCCTGTTCGGCGCGCAAGCGTTGCAAGGCGTTGATCATCGCCCCCGTACCGGCCAGGCGGGCGCCGGCATCATCGGCACGGAACTCGCGTTTGCGCGAGAACCACATCACGATTGCGCTGGCCAGAATGCCCAATACCAGTTCGGCGAAAATGGTCGCGATGTAATAGGCCATGCCCTGGCCTTCTTCGTTCTTGAAAATCACCTTGTCGACGAAGTTGCCGATGATCCGCGCGAAGAACATCACGAAGGTGTTCACCACGCCCTGTATCAGCGCCAGGGTGACCATGTCGCCGTTGGCCACGTGGCCGATCTCGTGGGCCAGCACGGCCCGCACTTCATCTTCCTTGAAACGCTCGAGCAAGCCCTGGCTGACCGCGACCAGTGCGTCGTTCTTGTTCCAGCCGGTGGCGAAGGCGTTCGCTTCATAGGCCGGGAAAATACCGACTTCGGGCATCTTGATCCCGGCTTCCCGGGACAGTTGCTCGACGGTTTGCAGCAGCCACTGCTCGTGACGAGTACGTGGCTGGGTGATGATCTGGGTGCTGGTGCTCATTTTCGCCATCCACTTGGAGATGAACAGCGAGAACAGGGAACCGGCAAAACCAAAGACTGCACAGAAAACCAGCAGCTGACTGAGGTTGAGATCAACCCCGTTGGCCGCCATGAACCCGTTGAAGCCGAAAAGGCTCAGGGTGATGCTGGCTATCAGCACGACCGCCAGGTTAGTGGCCAAAAACAGCAGGATGCGCATCATGGTTGTAGAAGTCTCCTCAAGCTAAAGATGTAGCGTACTGCGGGGTATATAAGGTGCGGCACCTGGCGATTCAACCGAGTGACTATTTCAAACTGTGTCCTACACCGGATTCGTCGGACATGGGATATTTCCCACTGCCGAATCCGCTATGGATGACAGGCACGCGGCACCCGGTCTCATTGCGTCAGGCACGCATGATTCGTATGACTCGCAAGTGTAGAAGGTGCTGGAGGAGGGGAGCAGCAGAAGTGTTGCTGAATCAGACAGTGCGCAACGTTCGGGCCGTTGCGCACTGAGCGCCGGTTACTGGCGGTACGACTTGAGGAAGTTGCCAATGCGACCGATGGCCATGTCCAGGTCATCGACCCGCGGCAGCGTGACCACGCGGAAGTGGTCAGGCCACGGCCAGTTGAACGCCGTGCCTTGCACCACCAGCAGCTTCTCGGAGAGCAGCAGGTCGAGCACGAATTTCTCGTCGTTGTGGATCGGACAGACTTTCGGGTCGATCTTCGGGAACGCGTACAGCGCACCCATCGGCTTCACGCAGCTCACGCCGGGAATGTCGTTGAGCAGTTCCCAGGTACGGTTGCGTTGTTCCAGCAACCGGCCTTGCGGCAGAACCAGATCGTTGATGCTCTGATAGCCACCCAGGGCGGTCTGGATCGCATGCTGGCTCGGCACGTTGGCGCACAGGCGCATGTTGGCCAGCATGTCGATGCCTTCGATGTAGCTGTGAGCGTTGTGTTTCGGACCGGAAATGGCGATCCAGCCGGAGCGGAAACCGGCCACGCGATACGACTTGGACAGACCGTTGAAGGTCAGGCACAGCAGGTCCGGGGCCAGCGAAGCGGTGCAGATGTGCACGGCGTCGTCGTAGAGGATCTTGTCGTAGATTTCGTCGGAGAACACCACCAGGTTGTGCTGACGGGCCAGTTCCAGCATGCCCAGCAGTACTTCCTTCGAATACACCGCGCCGGTCGGGTTGTTCGGGTTGATGATCACCATCGCCTTGGTGTTCGGGGTGATCTTGGCCTTGATGTCGGCCAGGTCCGGGAACCAGTCGGCACCCTCGTCGCACAGGTAATGCACCGCGTTACCGCCGGCCAGGCTCACGGCGGCGGTCCACAGCGGGTAGTCCGGCGCCGGCACCAGCACTTCGTCGCCGTTGTTGAGCAGCGCCTGCAGCGACATCACGATCAGCTCGGACACGCCGTTGCCCAGGTAAATGTCTTCGATGCCGACACCTTCGACCTGCTTCTGCTGGTAGTACTGCATCACCGCCTTGCGCGCGCTGAACAGGCCTTTGGAATCGCTGTAGCCCTGGGCGGTCGGCAGGTTGCGGATCACATCCTGGAGAATTTCATCCGGCGCTTCGAAACCAAAGGGTGCCGGGTTGCCGATGTTCAGCTTGAGGATGCGATGGCCTTCCTCTTCCAGTCGTTTGGCGTGCTTGAGCACCGGGCCGCGAATGTCGTAGCAGACGTTGGCGAGCTTGTTCGATTTGCTGAACTGCATGGCGATGTGATCCCGAAAATGAACGATCCAGGCGGCGGGTGGACAACCGTGCTGGGAATCCTGCGTCTTCACACAGGCAAGTGTCTCGAGCGGCGGTTTCCAACAATCCGTTTGAATGCGCAGGAACCCGCTGCCAGACTGGCGTGTGACGAGGCGCAATCATACGTGCCGCCCGATCCGTGGAAAAGGTACAGATCGGGCTTTTTCAGCCGCTGAGGTGTGATGATGCAAAAGATTGAAAAGACCCTGGAAGAATGGCGGGCGATGCTCGACCCCGAGCAATACAACGTGTGTCGTCTCAGTGCCACCGAGCGACCGTTCTCCGGTAAATACAACGCCACCAAGACTGACGGTGTCTATCACTGTGTCTGCTGCAACGAGCCGTTGTTTGATTCCAGGACCAAATTCGATTCCGGTTGCGGCTGGCCAAGCTTCTACGCGCCGATCGGCGACAGCGCCATGACCGAAATCCGTGACACCAGCCACGGCATGATCCGCACCGAAGTGAAATGCGCCAGGTGCGATGCACACCTTGGCCACGTCTTCCCTGACGGCCCGCCGCCGACCGGCTTGCGTTATTGCATCAACTCGGTGTGCCTGGACCTGGTGCCGCGCGAGTAACCGATACGGGCGATCCTCGGGTCGCCTTTCGAACAATTAAATTGCACACAATTCAATTGCTCGCTATTTTTGCCGTCTATCCATTTCTCAAGAGTGCGCACCATGAGCGATAACCTGCTGAATATTCCGTGCACCACCATCAAGGGCGAGCAAAAGACCCTCGCCGATTTCGCCGGCAAGGCGGTGCTGGTGGTCAATACCGCGAGCAAATGCGGTTTCACGACGCAGTACAAAGGCCTTGAGGAGCTGTGGCAGACCTACAAGGATCAGGGCCTGGTGGTGCTGGGCTTCCCGTGCAACCAGTTCGGCAAGCAGGAGCCGGGCAACGAGGGCGCCATCAGTGAGTTCTGCGAACTGAACTACGGCGTCAGCTTCCCGCTGTTCAAGAAGATCGAAGTCAATGGGACCGGTGCGCACCCGCTGTTTGTGCAATTGAAGAAACGCGCGCCGGGCGTGCTGGGCTCCCAGGGCATCAAGTGGAATTTCACCAAGTTCCTGATCGGCAAGGACGGCCAGTTGGTCAAGCGCTTCGCCCCGGCCACCAAGCCGCAGGATCTGAGCCGCGAGATCGAAGCGTTGCTCAAATGAACAGCCTGTCCGCCGATTCGCTGAAGCTCGACAGTCAGCTGTGCTTCAAGTTGTATGCCGCGTCGCGGGCGGTGATCCGTGGCTACAAGCCGATGCTCGATCAGCTCGGCCTGACTTACCCGCAATATCTGGCGATGCTGGTGCTGTGGGAATGGCAGCAAGTCGCACCGGAGCAACCAACGGTCAAGGCGCTGGGTGAGCGGCTGGCGCTGGACTCCGGGACGCTGACGCCGCTGCTCAAGCGTCTGGAGCAACTTGAGCTGGTCCAGCGTCAGCGCTCGGCCCGGGACGAGCGTGAGGTCCATCTGAGCCTCACGCTGCAAGGGCAGGCGCTGCGTGAACAGGTCGGGCCTTTGAAGGAGCGGCTGTTGTGCGACAGCGGGGTGGACCTTGACCGGCTCAACGAGCTGCGTGAGGGACTCGATCACCTGCTGGGCCAGATCAAAGCGTTGTCGTAGTCGGTATCCACTGATCCAGCAGCGCCGCCAGTTCTTCACGGCGAAACGGCTTGGCCAGATAATCGCTCATGCCCGCCGCCCGGCAACGCTCGCGCTCTTCGGCCATCGCGTTTGCGGTCAGGGCGACAATCGGCAAGTGCGGCCAGCGACCGCTCTGACGAATCTGGCGGCTGGCTTCATAGCCGTCCATCACCGGCATGTTGCAGTCCATCAGCACCAGATCGAACTCGTCGTGTTCCAGCTGATCCAGCGCTTCCACACCATGGGCTGCGACCACGACATCACAGCCGAGCTTGCCCAGCATGCCTTTGGCCACCAGTTGATTGACCGGGTTGTCCTCCACCAGCAGCACCCGACCGCGCCGCTGAGACGAGACGCTCTCAAGGCGAGCGCGGTCGTTGGTGGTGAGGTCCGGCAACAGCGTTCGGCGCAGATTCTGATACAGCGCGTTGCGGGCCAGCGGTCGCGCCTGCTGCTGCAGCGGGGCGAGGGCGGCGGCTTCTTCACCCGGCAGGAAGCTGCCATACGCGGTCACCAGCAGAATCGGTGCCGTCATCGCCGGGCGCAGGCCGAACAGGCATTCGGGGCAATCGGTGATGATGACGTCGGGGGATAGGCCGAGCAGCGGGTCGTCCAGGGTTCGCTGCTCATAGGTCAGCCCCCAGACCGGCAGCAGGCTTTCCAGCAGTTCCGCCAGGCCGCTGACCGCGTTGGTGATCGCGAGCACTTTGCCGTGCAACGCTGGTGGAATCACCGCGCGGGTGTGGCAGGGCAGCGGCAGTTCGGCGCAGAACTGACTGCCGAAACCCACTTCGGAGCTTATGGTCAGGCGCCCCTGCATGGCTTCGCACAGGTTGTAGGTCAGCGCCAGCCCGAGCCCGGTGCCGCCGTATTGGCGGGTGATGCCGGCGCCCGCCTGGGTAAACGGCTGGAAAATCTTCACCTGCGCTTCCTGAGCGATGCCGATACCGGTGTCGCAGACTTCGATGCGTACCCCTTCCTTCCAGGTGGACAATCGCACATCGACGCGGCCGAAGCGGGTGAATTTCAGCGCGTTGGACAGAAGATTGCTGACGATCTGCCTGACCCGGGTAGGATCGCCGAGCACCAGCGCCGGGAAGTAAGGATCGATCAGGCAGGTCAGCTCGACACTCGGTGCGGCGTTCTGTGACAGCAGGTTGGCGGTGTCTTCGATCAGTGAGCCGAGATCGAAGGGAATATGTTCCAGCTCAAGTTGTCCGGCATCGAATTTGGACAGGTCGAGAATGTCGTTGAGCAATTCCACCAAAACCTTGCCCGAGTCGTGGGCGATGGACAGTTGCTGCTGCTGTTCGGCGTTGAGCGGGCCATCGAGCGAGAGAGCGATCATCCCCAGCAGGCCGTTGAGCGGAGTACGGATCTCGTGGCTCATGTTGGCGAGAAATGCCGAGCGTGCCTCGGCCATGTCCAGTGCCGTGCTGCGGGCCACTTCCAGTTCCTGGTTGGACTGGCTGAGTCGTGCATTGATCGCCTTGAGCTCTGCGGTACGCGCCGACACGATGTCTTCGAGTTGCGCGAGGTAGTCAGTGAGGCGGTTTTCCGCATTGCGTCGCTGCTGGATTTCCGTGGCGATGTTCTCGAACTGCTGGTTGGCGACCTTGACCAGCACGCCGATCTCGTCATTGGCATGCCCGGCTGGACATTCCAGGGTGGTCGGCTCGGCGCTGCGCGGGTCGCGACCGCTGAGTTCGCGGATTACCCGTACCAGCGGTTTGGTCAGCATCACGTAGAACAGCGCGAGCAGAATTCCGGTGAGAATCAGGCTGCGGGCGAAGCCGTTGAGCAACGTGACCTCGGCACGGCGCAGGAAGCGGCTGCCGAACGCGTAGGTGTCGACTTCCAGTTTCAGGGTGCCGAGGGATTCGTTGGGCAAGTGATCGAGATAGAGGCGGTCTTCAAACTGACGTTTGGCGCCGAACAGGAAGTCGCTGATCATCCGGTAGCCGCTTTGCAGCTCCGGCCGTTTGACGTTGGCCAGCACCGTCTGATTGTTGTCGGTCAGTTGCGCCGAGATGATCGCTGGCGAGCGCAGCAGGCCCAGGGTCAGTTCTTGCGCCAGTTCGGCGTCGATGTTGTAGGCGATGCGCGAGGCCGGGTTATGGCTGATTTCCAGCAACGACAGGATTTCACGGTTGATGGACGCGTCTTCACTGGCATAATCGATGCCGATTTGCAGCAGGCTGAGCAGCGTGCCCAGAATGAACCCGACCAGCACGGTAAGCCGGGCCTGTTTGTACGACAGCCGGTGGGTGAATTTGATATCCATGGGGTGTTGAACCACTTCCGTTTCCCTTCGCTGCTCAAGCATAGTCGATCATGCACGGATTCCGGGGTTCCCGAAGCGCCTTGTAACAAGGCCCGGGACAGGTTTCGAACGCTGTCTGTCGTCGCTGCACCGCCATCATTACTGTGAACGAGCCCGAGGAGAAGACGTGGATTCCCGATTGAATGCTTTTCTTGAGCGCGCCGAGTCGGTTCTGGCGCGGATCGAACCACTGCTGCCGGCTCCACGCCCGGTCATCGACTGGGGCACCTGCCTCGCCGCACGCTGGCAACGTGACGGTCGCAGCGGTTATCTGCTGCCGCTGGAAGTCAGCCTCGACATGCGCCTGTCGGACCTGATCGGCGTCGACCGGCAGCTGGAGCAACTGGGCCGCAACACTCAGCAATTTCTCGACGGCATGCCGGCCAACCATGCGCTGCTGTGGGGGTCGCGCGGTACCGGTAAATCGTCGCTGGTGCGCGCGTTGCTGGCTGAACACGCCAAGGCCGGTTTGCGTCTGATCGAAATCGAGCGTGATCACCTGGCGGACCTGCCACGGGTGGTGGAGCAGATCGCCAAGCTGCCGCAACGTTTTGTGCTGTTCTGCGATGACCTGTCGTTCGAGTCCGGCGAAGGCGACTACCGCGTGCTGAAAAGTGTGCTGGACGGCTCGCTCGAACAGGCGCCGGACAACGTGTTGTTGTACGCCACCTCCAACCGCCGCCATCTGGTGCCGGAGAAGGAAAGCGACAACGAAAACTGGAAGCGCGTCGATGGCGAACTGCATCCGAGCGAAGCGGTGGAAGACAAGATCGCGCTGTCGGATCGCTTCGGCCTGTGGCTGTCGTTCTATCCGTTTACCCAGGAACATTTCCTCAACGTCGTCGAGCACTGGATCGGCCAGTTGGCCGCCAAGGCCGGCCTGAGCTGGGAACGCGACGAACAACTGGACATCCTCGCCGTGCGCTGGGCAACCGGCCGCGGCAACCGCAACGGACGTTGCGCGTACCAATTCGCCCGTTATTGGGTGGGACTGAAATTGTTGGAGCACAAGGCATGATTGATTTGCAGCAGAGCGGCCAGGGTCTCGAAGGCTATGGCATGTTGGCCGCGCAACTGGAGTCGCTGCTGGCGGACGAGCGCGATTTCATCGCCAACGCCGCGCAGTTTTCGGCGTTCCTGTTCAACCAGCTCGATGACCTGAACTGGGCCGGTTTCTACCTCAATCGCAACGAAGAGCTGGTGCTCGGCCCGTTCCAGGGCCAGATCGCCTGCGTGCGTATTCCGTTCGGTCGGGGCGTTTGCGGCGCGGCGGCTGCCAGCCTGCAGACGCAGCGGGTCGAAGACGTTCATGCGTTCCCCGGCCATATCGCCTGCGACAGCGCGTCGAACAGCGAACTGGTGGTTCCGTTGGTCAAGGACGGTCGCCTGATCGGTGTGCTCGACCTCGACAGCCCGAAGCTCGCGCGTTTTGGTACCGACGATCAGGCCGGGATCGAACAGCTGGCGGCGATCTTCCTGCGTCTGACCGATTGCTGATCACGTCGTCAGGCCTGCCTTGAGCAGCACGGCCGCCGGGTCCACGGCATCGATCTGCCGTGGATCGAGAAAACGCGTGGCGTATTGCAGATACACGCCATCGCGAATGAACAGCTCGAACAGCTCGGCATCGATGTGTGCGTCGCGGCACATGGTGGCCATGATCCCCAGTGCTTCGCTCAGGGACTTGGCCTTTTTGTAAGGGCGATCGGCGGCGGTCAGCGCTTCGAAGATGTCGGCAATCGCCATCATGCGCGCCGGCAGGCTCATGTCTTCGCGCTTCAGGCGCTTGGGATAACCGGTGCCGTCCATTTTTTCGTGATGCCCGCCGGCGATTTCCGCGACGCTGTTCAGATGCCCGGGGAAGGGCAGGCGACTGAGCATCAGGATCGTCTGCACCATGTGGTGGTTGATGATGTAGCGTTCTTCGCGGGTCAGCGTGCCCCGGGGGATGCAGAGGTTGTACAGCTCGCCGCGATTGTATTTGTAGGGCGGCACGTCGAGTTTGAACCCCCACGGATTATCTTCCGGGATCAGCTCGCTTTCGGCGCGCTCCAGCAGATGTTCGGGCTTGTCCGCCAGCAGCGGTTCGGTGACCGGCAGGGTCGGTGCCGGGGTGCGTGCCTGACGCCGGTTCTCCTCCCATGACAGGCCCAATCGATCATCCAGCGTGCGCGTCCAGGTGCGTTGCGCGATGTCTTGCAGACGTTGCAGGTCACCCTCGAGCATGGTTTCACTGCCCAGATTGCAGCGGGCGACGAACGCAAAATCATCATCCAGTGCCGTCAGGGTGGCCTCGCGCAGACCGGCCAGTTGCTGTTCTTCACCACCCAACGCCAGGGCTTGCCAATAGTTGATCCAGGCGTCGCGCTTGAGCACTTCGAAGCGGGTGCGGATTTCGTGAAGGCGATCGTTCAGGGTCTCCAGCTTGGTGGCTTTGTCGACCACGTATTCCGGGGTCGTGACCTTGCCGCAGTCGTGCAGCCATGCAGCGATGTGCAAGGCTTCCCATTCGTCTTCGCTCGGCTGGTAATCGCTGAAGGCCGGAGCCTGACTGGCTGCAGCGGCACGGGCGAGCATCAGGGTCAGTTCCGGCACGCGCTGGCAATGCCCGCCGGTATAAGGACTCTTGGCATCAATGGCGCCGGCCAGCAGTTGAATGAACGCATCCAGCAGTTGTTTCTGTCTGGCTTGCAGGCGTTGACTCTCGATACTCACCGCGGCCGCCCCGGACACCGCTTGCAGAAAGGCGATGCGATCTGGCCGGAGTTTTTCCAGGTCACTCGGCGTGCCGCCATCGTCGATCAGCAGCACCAGCAGGCCGACGGTTTCGTTGTGCCGGTTATGCAGACGGATTCCAACCAAATGCACCCTCGGTGAACCCATGGCCAGCAGCACTTTCTGCAGGTCGGTGGCCTGTTCGAAACCCAGGTTGCTCACGACCGTGTCGGCGTTGGCCAGTTGCCGGAACCATTCGGGGCTTTGCGAGGCATCAAGACTGCGGCTTTGCAGATCGAATGCCGCCAACGGTTGAGACGAGTCTGCGACCACCAGGCCGTAGGGCTCCATGCGATTGCCATCGTTCTCACGCAGATAAATCAGCCCCGCCTGGGCCTGGGCGATCTGCACTGTCTCGAACAGTACCCGTTCCAGCAGCGGGTCGAAGCGGGTTTCGGCGGTCAGGCTGTCAGTGATGCGAAAGAAGCTGGCCAGGGTGTCTTTCATGCGAGCCATCGACAGGCTCAACTGGTCAATCTCCAGCACCAGCGATCGGCGGGTCACCGGGAAGTTGAAGTCGAAGCTGCGAATTGCATCGGCTTCCTTGACCAAGGCATGCAAGGGCGTCACCAGAACCCGCGAGATCAGCCAGCCCAACGGCAGACATAGCAGCAAGGTAGCCAGCGTGATGAGCGCTCCTTGCCAGCGCAGGCGATAGGCGTCGACCAGCAGTTCGTCTTCGGGCACCAGTAAAGCCATCTGCAAACCTTTCGGCCCGCCTTCCTGCAGCTGGCTGCGGGCGACGATCCATTGTCGGCCATCCACTTCGAGCCGATTGCCCTGGTGCCCGGACAACAAGGTGTGCAAGGCGGGGCTCAAATCGGCGGCCTTGGCCAGGCGCGCCGTGCGGTCATCGACGATCAGCCGGCGGCTGTCGGGATAAGCCACGGCGTTGCCGTCGGCGTCGAACAGGACGATTTCCGTGGCCGGTGTCACCACGTGTTTGATCAGGGTCGCGGAGAGTGCATCAAGGGTCAGGTCGGCGCCGATCACGGCGTCTTCACCGCTGCGTCGGGCCAGCGTCGTGCCAACGTTGTGGGTGGAGAAAAAGACGTAGGGTTCGGTGGTGATCTGTTCGGCCTGCTGCCGTGCGTTGATGTACCACGCCCGGCTGCGAGGATCATAAGGTTCGTCGGGGTGGTCCTGTCGGCCGACCGGGGACAGTGCCTGGTCGAAGAACAGTGATTGTGAATGTGTCTGACCGCTGGCGTCATGTTCGATGCTCCAGACTTGAAACGCTGCTGCGTCCGGTGCCTTTAGCAGGGTTTTCAGCGCTGGCGTGCGCAAGGGGCGGACCATGAAAAAGTCGCCGTTTTCATAACCCAGGTAGAGCGAGGCCAGATCCGGATTGTCCATCAGGGACTGACTGAACGGCTTGAGCAGCGGCATGCGCGATTCAAGGCTGGGAGATCCGGCGGCGGGGGTCTCTGCCAGCAGGCTCAGCAGGTGCCGGATCGGTGCATAAGTGGCCTGCAGGTCGAGACGTACATCCTGTTCGATCCGGCTGAACAGCTTTTCACTACTCGACAGAATGATGTGTGTGGTCTGGTGGTAGTTGAACAAACCCAGCACCACTCCGGTGAGCAACAGCAGAAAGGTGAACATGACGCTGATGTGCACATGCAGCGGAAACCGGCGTTGTTCCGGGCGCAGTGGGCTGGGCATTGCAGACTCTCCGTGTAGGTTAAGCACACTGCTCAGCCTCCAAGCATAGTTAAGCCCCGGCCATTTTGCTTTTGGCGATCCGAGCCAGTTGCTGTTCCAGTGCCTGCTCCAATTCCAGGATGGCGAGGTGGCTGGCCTGGCAATGACGCTCGATTTCTTCCCACGGCAGTACTTGCAGGCAGGCCTGCTCAAGCGCATCACAGCAGTTGATCAGGCGCGAGGCCTGGGCAATGCGTGCGGCGCCTTTGATCTTGTGTGCGATGACGGCCAGCGCGGAGGGATCCCGGGTGAGGCACAGGGCCTGCAACTCCTCCCGATCAAGGCGACTGCTGTTGAGCAGTTCTGCCAGCAATCGGTGGGTTTGAGAGGGGTTGTCACCGGTCAGCAGCGTCAGCCCCTGCAGGTTGAAAGCCGGAGCGGCGAACACCGGCTGAATGCTCTTGATCCATTGGCTCAGGCTGTTGAGGCTCAGGGGCTTGAACAGACATTCGTTCATGCCTGCCTGCTTGCAGCGCAGGATCTCTTCGGGCTGGGCATTGGCGGTGAACCCCAGCACCGTGCAAGCCGGGCGGCTGGTAAGCTTTTCGTGCTGACGAATCGCGCGGGTCAGCTCGTAGCCGTTCATGACGGGCATGTTGCAATCGGCAATGACCAGATCGAACTCCCCGCTCTTCCATTCATCCAGCCCGCGCAGGCCATCTTCCGCGATACAGAATCGATGGCCGAGGTATTCCAGCTGCTGACACATCAGCAGTCGATTGGCCGGATGGTCATCGACCACCAGAACCGTTAACGGGATGAGGGATGGCTGAATCTGTGATTCATCTTCAGCTCTCGCCACTTGTGCAGGCAGAATGGTCACCGGTAGCGATACCCGAACCTGGGTGCCAATTCCGGGCAGGCTGCTCAACCGCAGTTTTCCACCCATCATTTCGCACAGGTTGCGGCTGATGACCAGCCCGAGCCCTGCGCCGCTGACGGTCCGTTGCCCATCGTTGCCGGCCTGGGCAAAAGGTTCGAACAACCGCAACTGATCCTGCGTCGTGATCCCGATGCCGCTGTCCTGTACGGTCAGCTGCACCATTGAACCTTCGGGGTCATCCGTGGGAAGAACATCCAGCGTGATTCTGACCTGCCCCGCGTCGGTGAACTTGATGGCATTGCTGATCAGATTCGACAGCACCTGTTTGAAGCGCAGAGGGTCGAGTTGCACATCGACATTCAGCTCAGGGGGGGAGACGGACACAGTCAGTGAAAGCTGTTTTTGTCGGGCGAGCCCTTCGAAGATTCTGACCACCGAACCCACGGTGTCGATCAGGTTGATTCGCTCGGGTTTCAGACTCAGTCGCCCGGATTCAATGCGCGCAATGTCCAGTATGTCGCCGATCAGGCCCAGCAAGTCCCTGGCCGAATGGTAGGCTGTTTCGATGCCGGAGCGATCCGGGTGTGCCTGATCCATGCGCTTGAGTGTCAACTCGAGCATGCCGATCACTGCGTTCATCGGCGTGCGGATCTCATGACTCATCGTTGCCAGAAACGTACTCTTGGCCCGGTTGGCATCGTCTGCCCGTTCCTTGGCTGCGCGAAGTTCATCGAGCAGTTCGCGGCGCTCACTGATGTCGATCCAGCCGCCGATGATTCCCCGGACGTCGCCACTGGAGTCTCGGTAGGGCAGAATCCAGTGATAGATCGTCAGTCGTCGGTTGCCGATATGCAACGGTCGGTCAAGCACAAGCGGTTTGCCTTCAGTCACTACCCGCTGATAGTCGGCCTGGTACGCCTGTGCCTCGAAAGCGTTGTTCAGCGCACCCTGCATGACATCTTTGCCGATGACGTCTTCGCGCCGGGCATTGAACGCCTGGAGATAACTGTCATTGCAGCTTTGCAGCAGGCCCTGTCGGTCACGCACGTAGATTGGGTGGGGCGTCCCGTTGACCAGTGAACTCATGAATTCCAGCTGGTCGTTCAAGGCCCGTTCCGCCGATTTACGCTGTTTGATCTGGCGGCGCATGTAGGCATTCCAGAGCAGCGACAGCAGCAACAGCAGGCAGGCGCCGCCGATCAGCTGATAAAAGAAACGCCGGTACTGATGCCAGGTGCCTTGCGAAATGTTTGAGTAGCCCCGCCAGCGACCATTGATAATGCCCAGTTCTTCGGGTGTGATGCTCATCAGCGTCTTGTTGATGATCGAGTTCAGTTCTGTGTTGTCCCGGGCTGTCGCCAGAGAAAAAGCCGCCTGACGTGTGCCGATGGTGGTGGTGATCTGCAGGGGATGTTCGAAGGTTCGTGATGCAATGAAGTAGTTTGCGATGACCAGCGAGTTCACTGCGCCTTCGACCTGACCTTCATCGAGCAGCGCCACAGCACTGTAAGTATCCGGCGTCTCGATCAGCTGAATGCGGGGAAACTCGGTGCGCAGGTACTCGATCATCGGATTGCCTTGAGCGATCGCCAGACGTTTGCGTTTCAGTTGCCCCAGGTGCGTAGGGCTGTCGGCGGCCTTTCGGGTCAGCAACACGTATGAATTTTCCAGATAGGGACGGCTGAATTGCAGGGTTTCCTCACGCTGGGCGGTCGGCAGCAAAGCTGCGATCAGGTCAGCCTGGTGGTGTTCGACCTGCTTGATCATTTCGGCATCGCTGCGGCTGCGGCGGATTTCGAAGCGCAGTCCGGTGCGCAAACGAATGAGTTCAAGCAAGTCGGCGCTGATGCCGCGAAAATTGCCGTCACTGTCAAAGAATGTCAGGGGCGCGAAAGCCTCGTTGACCAGTACGCTCACCACCGGATGATTTTTCAGCCACTGCTCTTCGCGTCTGGTCAATTGCAGCTTCTGGTCGGTTAAAAGTGTGTCGCTGCCCACGCTCCAGCGTTTGGCGATATTTTCGCGCTCGCTGCCCGGTACGGCCTTGAGCGCCGTATTGATGATAGCGAGCAGCTGTGGATTGTTGCGATCTACGGCGAAGCTGAAGCCGTGGGCCTCATGCTTGCCGAAACTGGCCATGCGAATATTGTTCAGGTAACCCTTGTTGATCATGTAATGGGTGGAAATGGTGTCGCCGAGAAACACGTCCGCCTGATCGAACGCTACGGCGTTGATTGCGTTCTGGTAGGACGGATAAGAGGTGATGAGGGCTTTGGGATACATCGCCTTGACATCATCCAGCGGGAGGTAGTGATACAGCATGCTCAGCCGCAGTCCTGCCAGGCCTTCGGTCAACGTGCGGGTTTCGCCCTCGCGTGTGACGAGGACCGGTTGATCGATGGCGTAAGGCCTGGACAGTACTATATTGGCGTTTTCTGCTTCGAATCCGTTGGCAGTACCGAGCATGTCGATGTGGCCGTCCATCAATGCCTTGATGGCGGCCTCCCGCGAGGCGAAACGTTTGACCCTGATCGGCAGACCGGTTGCCTGACCAATCAGTGAAGCGTAATCCGCCGTGAAGCCTTCGTAGTCTTGTCCGCTGGGCGTCATGTCGAACGGAGGGTAATCCGGAGCTGAAGTCCCCAGAACCAACTCATTGCGAGCGTGCAGCCACGCCACTTGCGATGGATCGAACAAGGCCTGCACCGTTGGTTCGACCGAACGACCGAGCAGGGTGAGGTCTTTCGAGGTGGGTGATGCGGCTGTTGCAGAGATGCAGAAACCCAGACATGCACTCAATGCAATCAGGAGACTCACTAAACGGCTGGACATGTTGGCTCTCACACGAGTGCGTTACGTTTGGCCATTTCGATAAGTTCTACGAGAGACTTGGCCTTCAGTTTTTGCATCAGTCGTTTCTTGTAAGTGCTGACTGTCTTGTTGCTGAGAAACATGCCTTTGGCAATTTCCTTGTTTGTACGGCCTTGGGCGAAAAGTTGCAAAACCATGAGTTCCCGATCATTGACTGATTTGAAAAGTTCCAGTTCTGCATAGCGCACGTCGTCATGACGAACAGGGTTCAAGGCCTGGCTGGGGAAGTAGTTGTAACCGGAAAGAACAGCTTTGATCGCACTGACCAGTTCACTCAGGTCTTCCTGCTTGCACACGTAACCCGATGCACCTGACTGCATACAGCGAATGCCGAACAGAGTCGGGCATTGCGCAGTCAGTACCAGCGTCTTGAATGGCGAGCTCATGGCATTGAAGCGGGCCAGGACTTCCAGGCCATCGAGCTTGGGAATGCTGATGTCGAGAATGATCAGGTCGGGCATGCATTCGCGAATCATCTGCATGGCATCGACACCGTTATCGGTTTCTCCGACGACTTTATAACCTTCATGCTCAAGCAGCATTCGAACGGCGAGGCGGATGACCGGGTGATCGTCGACAATAAAAACGGAGTTCATAATCAAATCCCATACGAGCGCAAATAAAGGGCGAACCTTAGCTCAATCGAATGAACAGCCGCATGAACCCTCAGGGCGTTAGCGGCAATCTAGGATAAGTCCTACAAATAAAGAGGAATCAGACTACGGGTTAACTAGGTTTGGCGTAGGTAAGCGCGTGAGATGTTCAATGGCGGGAATTTATAAAGTTTATGGCGGCCAGAGAAAGTTTACCGGCTAAAGGCTTTCAATGAGTGTCATTAGTTGACTTCTGGTTATCTTTGTCCCTTGCAACTGAATACACCTGCAGAGGGAAAATGATCGGCATATGCGTCTGCGTTGCCCGACCGCCCTATTGCGGATCGGCCGGGCAGCAGGCGTCAATGGCTGGAGCGTCCGGTCATTTCCAACGCCATGTCACTGGCGTAGCTGTCGGTCATGCCGGCGATGAAGTCGATCATGCGCAGGAACGACGCGTGCAAGGGGCCGTGCGGATCCGGTGCGTTGTTGCCCAGCAGATCGAGAATCCGGCGGCTCTTGAACGACGGCGTGCGGCCGTTGTGCTGTTCCAGGGCCGCACCACAGAAGGCGTTGAGCAGAATCTCCAGGGTCGTGTAGGCGCCGATCTCGTGCAGGGTCTTGCGCTTGTCCTGGAAGATTTTCTTGCGGGCGATGTCCTTGGCGTTCAACACGCAACGCTTGGCCGGGCCGTGCATGTGTTCCACCAGATCCCCCGACAGCGTACCGGCCAGCAGTGCGTCCTGTTGTTCGACGAAGGCCCGGGCGGCGGCGTTGGTCAGGTGTTCGATGGCCTTGCCGCGCAGGATCGCCAGTTTGCGCCGGCGCGAATCCTGCGGGCCGAGCTGGCGATAGGTTTCCGGCAGGTCATCACCGACCAGACCGAGCAGCAGCGACTCGACTTCGGCGTAATCGAGCAGCTCCATTTCCAGGCCATCCTCCAGATCGATCAAGGCGTAGCAGATGTCGTCCGCCGCCTCCATCAGATACACCAGAGGATGGCGCGCCCAACGTTGCTCTTCCAGTTGCGGCAGACCCAGCTTGTGGGCGATCTGCTCCAGCAACGGCAGCTCGCTCTGGTAGCAGCCGAACTTATGCTTCTTGTAACCGAGGGAGTCGGCGTGACGGGCTGTCCAAGGGTATTTCAGATAGGTCCCGAGTGTGGCGTAGGTCAGCCGGGTCCCGCCGTCGAACTGGTGATACTCCAGTTGCGTGAGTACCCGGAAGCCTTGGGCGTTGCCTTCGAAGTTCAGGAAATCCCCTCGTTCGGCATCGCTCATCGCATCCAGCCAGCCGCGGCCCGCAGCCTGCTGGAACCAGTGACGGATCGCGTCTTCGCCGGAATGGCCGAACGGCGGGTTGCCGATGTCGTGTGCCAGACAGGCCGATTGAACCACCATGCCCAGATCGCTCGGATCGCACCATTCAGGCAAGGCGCGACGCAGGGTTTCGCCGACGCGCATGCCCAGAGAGCGGCCGACGCAACTGACTTCCAGCGAGTGGGTCAGGCGGGTGTGAATGTGGTCGTTGCTCGACACCGGATGCACCTGGGTCTTGCGCCCCAGACGGCGGAAGGCGCCGGAGAAGATGATGCGGTCATGGTCTTTATGGAACGGGCTGCGGCCAAGTTCCTGCGGGCTGTGCAACGGTTTGCCGAGACGTTCGCGGTTGAGCAGGGTATGCCAATCCAAGGCTGATTCTCTCCGTCTGGTGACTGATTCCCTAGCTTCCCGGTTCAGGCTGGCATCTGCAAGCGCAACTACAGCCCCGCCGCATCGATGTCGATCAACAGCAGGCGCTCGCCGTTATCGAAAAACTGTCCGGCGGTCAGGCAATACTGGTTGCTGGTGGCGTCGCGGTAGGTGTTGGAAAGGGTCAGGCGCCGTTCCTCCCAGCCTTCGGCCAGCAGGTGATAGAAGTAGGGGCGCCACGACCAGTTGTGACCCAGATAGCGATTGTCGGCGACCCAGCCGCTGGGGCGCCACTCCAGGTTTGGCGTCAGTTGGGTGCCGTGGCGGTCACATTGATAAAAACGCAGCAGCCAGGGGAAGGCGTCGAGCTGTGGCAGGGCGCTGAGCGGAGCGCGGGCCTGGGCCCAGGTTTGGAGGATGGTCATGAGTTCGCTGAGCTGCTGGCGCATGAACATCAGCTTGCTGCGCTCGGCCAGCTTCTGACGCACGTAAGACTGGCGCAGCTCGGCAAAGCGCTCCACGAAGTCATTCGTACCGAAAAGCGCCTCCTGCGCCCGGGCGAACAGAAAACCCTGCACGTAGCGCGATCCGCATTCCAGCGCGAAATTCAGTTGCGCCGCAGTTTCCACGCCTTCGGCAATGATCCAGCAGCCGGTCTTTTCGGCCATTTGCGCGAGGGCCTTGACCACGTCACTGCTCGGCCCGCCCAGTGCGGCCGCCTGGAACAGACGCATGTCGAGTTTGAGAATGTCCGGTTGCAACGCCAGCACGCGATCGAGCTGCGAATAACCGGCGCCGAAATCGTCGATAGCGATCCGGGCGCCGGCATCGCGGTAGCGCGCCACGACTTCGGTCAGGCGCTGGCTGTTACCGCCCAGTTCAGTGATCTCGAAAACAATCCGTTGCGGGTCGATACCGTGCCGCGCGAGTTGCTTCAGGCTGGGCAGTGCTTGGTCGGCACGCAAGCGGCTGATCCAGCGCGGTGACATGTTCAGGCTGAGAAACCAGTCCGGCGGCGCCTCGTGCAGTCGACTCAGCGCGTTGTCGCGGATCTGCCGGTCCATGCGGCGCAGCGCGATGGCCGGGGTGCGCGGGTCGGCGAACAGCGGTCCGACCGACGCCAGTTGGCCATCGGCCTGGCGCAGACGGCCCAGTGCCTCGACCCCGGCAATGCGTCCGGTGGCGGTATCGATGAAAGGTTGAAAGCAGGCGAGCGGTTGCCCGTCGATCACGGGGCCTCCTTGTCGTTCTTGTTCTGGTCGAATTCTGCCGGCCGGACAGGCAAGCGGGATTGAACCTCCGGATAAGAGATTCAATCCCGCTGGTATTGCAAGAATGCAGCCAGATGCGAAGGTTCAGCGCTTGCTCGAACTCTGCATGACCAGCTTGATCAGCGGAGCGAGGCTGGTGCCCAGGCGGATCAGTCGGGTCAAACCGCCTACGCCACCGCTTTTGGCCCCTTTACCGGTGATGAAGCCCAGCAGCGTCACGGCCGCCACGCCCCACAACGGCGCGTGCTTGATGCCGAAACCGCCCTGCAGGTTTTGCGTCATGCCACGCATGCGTTGCAGAGGTTGCAGGACCTGGCCGGTTTCATGGCGGATTTCCTGACGGTGCATTTCCATGCGCAGGCGGATCAGTGCCTTGCGCATTTCCCGGCGTGAGCTGTTGTGCGGAAGTTCAGGCAGGTTCATGGCAACAGTCGCTCCCGATCATTGGCCAGTTCTTCCAGCGTGCCGTGGAAAGGCGAGGATTCATCGAAGATCGCGGCTTTGAGACGCAGCGCGCAAAAGATTGCCGCCAAGGTGTAGAACACGCACAGACCAATAATTGCGGCCAGGCGATACGTGTCCCAGAACACGATCAGGACAAGCGTCGACAGGCCGACCAGCAACAGCAGCGCAAACACCAGTGCCAGGCCGGCGAACAGCAACAGGCTGACGGTGCGTGCTTTCTGTTCCTGCAGTTCGATGCCGAACAATTCGACGTGGCTGTGCAGCAGGCCGAGAACGGCAGCACCCAGGCGACGCGTGGAAGAGGCGGTGCCCGCATTCGGGCCAGATTCACCGATCGACATGATCAGCGCCGAGTGGCCAGCAGGCCGATCAGAAAGCCGACGCCGGCGGCGATGCCCACCGATTGCCACGGGTTGGCCGATACATATTCCTCGGTGGCGGTGACCGCCGCCTGACCGCGCTCGCGCAGGGTGTCTTCGGTCAGCTTCAGGGTTTCCCGAGCGCGCAGCAGGCTTTCGTGGATCTGTTCGCGCAGCTCGTCAGCCTGATCACCGGCCAGCGTGGCGGTGTGTTCCAGCAAGCGTTCAGTGTCGCTGACCAGAGTCTGGAAGTCGTTCATCAGGATTTCTTGAGCAGTCTTTGCCTTGATGCTGGCCATGGGGGATCTCCGTAAGTGGCGTTCTGAAGCGGTGTTCTGAAGCGTTCGAGTATGAGCCAAGAGTGAAGGTTCAGTACAAATGACTGGTACAAACTTTGCTGTGTCGTGGTGCGTCGATCGGTGGCAGTGCGCTGTTGCCGGGCGTAAAACCGGGCAAACGTTGGCCCGGATGATGAAGGTTCATGTCAGCCCATCGACCTTGTGCGCCAAAGCGGTTCACCGACCTGCCGGATCAGTGACTGCATGGTCGCAACTTGGTGCATGAAATGTGCGCATGAACCGCTTTGGTGCCTTTTTCAGCCTCGGGTCTGCCTCCTCATGGAAAATCTGCAAAGCGCTGTGGACACGCTGGTTCACAGTTCCAACACGTTGTTCATTCTGATAGGTGCGGTCATGGTGCTGGCCATGCACGCCGGTTTCGCGTTTTTGGAGGTCGGAACGGTTCGCCAGAAAAACCAGGTCAATGCGCTGTCGAAGATTCTCAGCGACTTTGCGGTGTCGACCCTGGCCTATTTCTTTATAGGTTACTGGCTTTCGTACGGGGTGACCTTCCTGCAACCGGCGGCGGTACTCAGTGCCGATCATGGTTATGGACTGGTGAAGTTTTTCTTCCTGCTGACCTTTGCGGCGGCGATCCCGGCGATCATTTCCGGCGGCATCGCCGAGCGAGCGCGGTTTGTGCCGCAACTGTGCGCCACGGCGCTGATCGTTGCGTTCATCTACCCGTTTTTCGAAGGCATGATCTGGAACGGCAACTACGGTGTGCAAGCCTGGCTGACCGCACAGTTCGGCGCTGGTTTCCATGATTTTGCGGGTTCGGTGGTGGTGCATGCCATGGGCGGCTGGTTGGCGTTGGCGGCAGTGCTGCTGCTCGGGCCGCGCAACGGACGCTATCGCGATGGCAAGCTGGTGGCGTTCGCGCCGTCGAGCATTCCGTTTCTGGCATTGGGGTCGTGGATTCTGATCGTCGGCTGGTTTGGCTTCAACGTGATGAGCGCGCAAACCCTGCAGGGGGTCAGCGGGCTGGTGGCGGTCAACTCGCTGATGGCCATGGTGGGCGGAACGGTGGCGGCGCTGATCGTCGGTCGCAACGACCCGGGCTTTCTGCACAACGGTCCGCTGGCCGGTCTGGTGGCGGTGTGCGCCGGTTCCGATCTGATGCACCCGGTTGGCGCGCTGGTGACCGGCGCGATTGCCGGCGCCCTGTTTGTCTGGTGCTTCACGGCGGCGCAGGTCAAATGGCGCATCGATGACGTGCTGGGTGTCTGGCCGTTGCACGGTCTGTGTGGCGTGTGGGGCGGCATTGCCTGCGGGATCTTCGGCTCGACCGCGTTGGGCGGGCTCGGTGGCGTCAGCCTGATCAGCCAGTTGATCGGCACCGCCCTCGGTGTGGCGGTGGCGTTGACCGGCGGTTTCGCCGTCTATGGCTCGATCAAGGCGCTGCATGGTCTGCGCCTGAGCCAGGAACAGGAGTACTACGGCGCCGACCTGTCGTTGCACAAGATCGGCGCGGTAAGCCAGGACTAGGTCTCCTCATCGTCGGCTCCGGGGTAAAAGCCGTGAAGCAGGCGATAACGATCGATGCGCACCTGATCGACTTTCTCCTGCACCCGGTGCGCAGGAAACCCCAGCAGGATCAGTGCATGGGAACCGAGCATCAGGCTCGACTCCAGCAGTTCCGGCACCACTTCGCTGGCGCCGGCTGCTTTCAACTCGGCCGACTGGCTGTCGTCCCGGGTGCGCACCAGGATCGGCACTGTCGGGTTGAGGCGTCGGGCCTCCTTGAGAACCCGCAAGGCCACATCGGCCTGATCCACGGCAATCACCAGCAATCTGGCGCGCAGCAAACCAACGGCGATCAACAGATCGCCGCGGGTTGAATCGCCATAGTGGACGTCGCGTTCGGCGGTGGCGGCCTCCTGAATTCGCACCGGATCGTTGTCCAGCGCGACGTAGGATTGCCCGGCATTGCGCATGAAGCGTCCGATCGACTGACCGACACGGCCGTAGCCACAGATCACCACATGCCCGTCGAACCCGGCATTGAGGGCGCTGATTTCCTCGATCTGCGCTTCCTGATTGGGTTTGCGGTGCAGGGCGGCGGCGATTCGCGGTGCGGCGCGTAACAGCAGGGGCGTCAGCAGCATCGAGCAGAAGGTGGCGGCGAGCAGCAGGGCGCCGATCTCGGCGGGGAGCAACCGGCTCTGCTGCATCTGCGCCATCAGGGCGAAGCAGAATTCACCGCCCTGGGCGAGGGCGAGACCGCTGCGCCAGGCCGTTTCACTGTCGCTGCCGCGCCATTTCACCAATAGCGCCACCACCAGGCCTTTGATCACCAGCAAACCCAGGGTCATCCCGATAATCAGCAGGCTGTGGCTGGCGAACAGTTGCAGGTCGATCAGCATGCCGATGCTGACGAAAAACAGTCCCAGCAGAATGTCGCGAAACGGCCGGATATCGGCCTCGATCTGATGCCGGTAATGGCTCTCGCCCAGCAGCATGCCCGCGAGGAACGCGCCGAGGGCCGGAGACAGGCCCAGCAGGTGGGTCAGCCAGGCCGTCAGCAACACGATCACCAGTGCCAGCAGCACGAACAACTCTGCTGAGCGGGACGCCGCGACTTCCTGAAACAGGCGGGGCAGTAGCCAGCGGCTGGCCAGCAACAAACCGAAGAACAGCAAGACGGTCTTCAACAAGGTCAGGGGCAACGCCCAGTACCAGGCCTGATCACTGCTGCCGGCGAACACCGGCACCAGCGTTAGCAGCAACACGGCCACCACGTCCTGGAACAACAGGACACCCACCGCGTTCTGGCCATGGCTGCTGAAGATTTCGCCGAGGCTGCTCAGTTCCTTGGTCACAATCGCCGTGGATGACAACGACAGACCAGCGCCCAGCAGCAAGGCCGGTGTAGCAGGCATGCCCAACAGCATCAGCACGCCTCCCAGCAGGAATGTGGTGATCAGCACCTGCTGGCTGCCCAGTCGGAAAACCACCTGGCGCAGGGCAATCATTTTCGACAGGGAGAACTCCAGCCCCAGGGAAAACAGCAGAAACACCACGCCCAGTTCGGCAAGATCCGGCAGATGTTCGCTTTCATTGATCCAGTCGAATGCCTTCGGCCCGACCATCAAGCCCACGCACAGGTAGCCCAGCACAGGCGGCAGGCGCAGGCGACGGAACAGGGCAATCATCACCAGGGACGACGCCAGAATGATCAGCAGATTGGCAAACACAAGGCACTCCGGGACAGGTCAGGCTCTTCAAGCGTAGAGGTAAAAAAACACCGGAGCATCGCGTAAATGGCGATTTTGTGGGCTGATTTACATCAGGGTTTTACGAGGGACGGGATCGAACCCGGTGGGTGGGTCGACGGGCTTTGCGGGCAGGCCTAGAATGATCACTCGATTTTTGGGGTTGAGCGCACATGCTTCCTGAATGCCAGTTGTTCGGCACCCTGGGGTGCCATTTGTGTGAAGTCGCGGAGGCCGAACTGATGCCTTTCGTCGAGCATGGTCTGCTGGTGGAGCTGGTGGATATTGCTGACGATGAGTCGTGGTTCGAGGCCTACAGCCTGCGAATCCCGGTCTTGCGCAGGGTCGATACCGGCGCGGAACTGGGATGGCCGTTCAGCGCCGATCAGGTAGTGGCATTCCTGCGGTAATGGTCTTTTTCCTTCTGCATTGATGGCGCTCGTCACCTTCGCTCAATCACGGCTTGGCACTTTTCGGGTTATTCGGTTACTGTATGTGCATACAGTAATTGAGTTGGCCTGCCATGCCGTTTTCGGGCATTCGCCAGGGCAAGCCGGATGTCAGAGGGAGTCACCGTGGTCAATGTCGAACAGTTGAAAAGCAGCGTGAACGGGATGTCGGTTGACGTGGTGCGCGAGGCCGTCCACGAATTGCGCCTGGACGGTCTGGTCACGGAAGGCAAGACTCCCTTCAACAAGCTGCATTTCAATACGTGCTTTGCCGAGATCGAGGCCTTGTTTCAGCGCGCCGGTTATCACAAGCAACTGGATGTGGTCGGTTATCAGGGATTGTTGTACGCCTTGTACGATCCGGGCCGTTGGGACGCCGTGGATGTGTTGCGCTGGCTCAAGGAATTCACCGAGGCGGCGGCGCTCAAATCGATCCCCGCCTGATTCCGCGCTAGGTCTGCTGCGCCGGGTGTTGGATAATGCCGCTCTGCTTTGAAGGTTCGAGTTTTCCGTATGTCCAGCACACCCACATTTTCCGCCGCACAGAATCAGGCCAGCACGCTGTATCTACCCCCCGGTAGCTGGCGGACAGTGCTCGACTGCCTGTGTGAGCATTTCAGTGCCATCGGGCGCGATCAATGGCTGGATCGGATCGCTCGGGGCCGGGTGCTCGATGGCGAGGGGCAGCCGATTGCGCTGGACTTGCCCTACAAGGAAGGGCTGCGCATTCACTACTTTCGTGAAGTACCGGATGAAAAGCCGATCCCGGTGGTCGAGTCGATCCTGTATGCGGACGACCATCTGGTGGTGGCGGACAAGCCGCATTTCCTTCCGGTGACCCCGGCAGGCGAGTACGTCGAGCAGACGTTGCTTCGCCGATTGATCCGGCGCCTGAACAATCCCCATCTGGTGCCGCTGCATCGGATTGACCGGCACACGGCCGGGCTTGTGATTTTCTCGGCCAACCCACAGACGCGGTCGGCGTATCAGTCGCTGTTCCCGACGCGGCAGATTGAAAAACGCTATGAAGCCATTGCGGCTGCGTTACCTGGGCTGGACTTTCCGTTGGTACATAAAAGTCGTCTCGTCGATGGCGAACCTTTCTTCCGCATGAAGGAGGGGGCGGGTGCAAGTAACACCGAAACGGCGGTGGAGGTGCGTGAAAGGAATGGTGATCTCTGGCGCTACGGCCTGTATCCGGTGACCGGCAAGAAGCATCAACTGCGGGTACACATGACGGCGCTGGGGGCGAGCATCTGCAATGATCCGTTTTATCCCGACGTGCTCAAAGACGTTGAGGATGACTACGCCAATCCGCTGAAACTTCTGGCGCAAGGCCTGCGATTCATCGATCCGGTTACGGGGCAGCCCCGCGAGTTCGAGAGCCGCATCACGCTGGACTGGTGATCCCGCTATCGATTGTTTTCGGTCAGACACGAAAAAGCCCGCATATTGCGGGCTTTCTGTATCGGGTGCCGAACTGAAGAATTAAAGCTCTTTGACAGTACGAACCTGATCCTTGTTGATGCGGGTGTGCTTGCCGTCCAGTTGTTCGAACTCGTAGAAGCCCGAATCTTCATCATACTTGGGGGCGTCGACAGCCTGGATTTCGCGACCGTCATTCAAGGTGATCACTGTTGGCGAAGCGCAACCGGCGAGGGTGGCGAGGCCCAGTGCGAGCATGAAAGTGGCGAGGGTCCGTTGAGTCATGAGTGTGTCTCCGAAGGGAAATTCTTTTGGTTACTGAGCTTGAGACGTATACAAGGCGTGCAAGTTCCTTGAATGCTGTCAGTCTGACACAGTGTTGTGCGAACTCAACAGTTCAGGGGTGTTGAGATTGGCCAGGCGTGGGTCGTTGTCAGGGCAAACCAGGGCTTGGGCATCAAGCGTGCGCATTAGCCGGCCAGGGCTGCGTTCTCCGGCGCTCCAGGCGTTTTCGAAGGCGGGCAGGAGTGCCACGGGGATTACACAAAGCAGCGGTTCCCAGTGATCGTCATGTCGCAACATTAAAGGTTTTTCAGAATTCAGACTGGCCGCCTCGCGCATGCTCTGCAGCAACGCAAGATCGATGCGCGGGACATCGCAGGGCAGTACCAGCAGGTGGGTGTGGCGCGCGGCTTTCAAGCCGGCGCGAATGCCGGCCAACGGACCGGGGAAATCTCCCTCGTCATCGCATACCAACTGGTCGGCAAATGGCGCATAGCGTTCACGATTGCGGTTGCAGGAGATGATCAGATCATCGGTCAACGACCGAACTTTACGATGAAGATGCGCGATCAACGGTTCACCGTGCCATTCCACGAGCCCCTTGTCCTTGCCGCCCATGCGCTGGCCGCGCCCACCTGCCAGTAACAGAATGGAGCAAGGTGGTAATGGCGTGTTCGAGGTCATGGCAACTCTCCGCAGGGGCGGCGAAAAAAGGGGGCGCTGTGATATAACACCGGGCTGTTTCTCCTACAACTGGACGAGCCTATGAAAGCCAAGGCTGATGTACCTTTCGCACCGCTCAATATCGCAGTGCTGACGGTCAGCGACACCCGAACCCTGGAAACCGATACCTCCGGCCAGGTCTTCGTCGACCGTCTGACGGCCGCCGGCCACCATCTGGCGCAGCGCGTGCTGCTCAAAGATGACCTGTACAAGATCCGTGCGCAAGTTGCCCACTGGATTGCCGAAGACGTCGTGCAAGTGGTGCTGATTACCGGCGGCACCGGTTTTACCGGCCGTGACAGCACCCCGGAAGCGGTTGCTTGCCTGCTGGACAAGCAGGTCGATGGTTTTGGTGAGCTTTTTCGTCAGATATCGGTTGCCGACATCGGCACTTCCACCGTGCAATCTCGGGCTTTGGCGGGACTGGCCAACGGCACGCTGGTCTGCTGCCTGCCTGGTTCGACCAATGCTGTGCGCACCGGTTGGGATGGCATCCTCGCCGAGCAACTGGACTCACGTCACCGCCCATGCAATTTCGTTACTCATTTGAAAAAGGCAGCGCCTTGTGAATCCCGTGGGTAAGCCGGGCAAGACCGGCAGCCTCATGCCTGTTGAAGAGGCATTGACGCGATTGCTGGAAATGGCCGAGAGCTCGCGGATTGTCGAGTACGAGTTTTTGCCACTGGCGCAGGTTCAGGGGCGAGTGCTGGCGAAGGATCTGATTTCGACGCTGGATCTGCCACCTTGGCCGAACAGCGCCATGGACGGTTATGCCTTGAGTCTGGCCGACTGGACCGGTGAGCCGTTGCCAGTCAGTCAGAAGATCTTCGCTGGACAGGCACCGGAACCTTTGAAACCAGGCACCTGTGCCCGGATCTTTACCGGCGCGCCGGTGCCTGCGGGGGCCGACTGTGTCGAAATGCAGGAAAACGTCGAGATTCATGCCGATGAGCGCGTGAGTTTCATCGAGACGATGGTGGCCGGGCAGAACATTCGCCCGCAAGGCCAGGAAACGACCGTCGGTGAACTGGTCTTGTCTGCAGGAACTCGGCTCGGTCCGATCGAGCTGGGGCTGGCTGCCTCGCTGGGTTGTGCAGGGCTTGAGGTCGTTCGCCAGGTTCGTGTGGCGGTTTTGTCCACCGGAGACGAGTTGGTCGAGCCGGGCACGACGTTGGGGCCGGGACAGATCTACAACAGCAACCGGGTGCTTTTGTGCAGCTGGTTGCAGCGCCTGGGATATGAAGTGGTTGATGCCGGCATTCTGCCTGATGATCTGGCCACTACCCGCGCGCGACTTGGGGAACTGCAGGATGTAGACCTGATTCTGTCGACCGGTGGCGTATCGGTCGGAGAGGCGGATTTCCTCGGAATCGCATTGAGGGAGGAGGGCGAACTGACACTCTGGAAGCTGGCAATCAAACCCGGCAAGCCATTGACGGTCGGGCATTTTCGCGGTGTTCCGGTGATTGGGTTGCCGGGTAATCCTGCCTCGACACTGGTGACTTTCGCCTTGTTGGCCCGACCTTATCTGTTACGTCGCCAGGGCGTGCAGGATGTCGAGCCGCTGAAAGTTTCGGTGCCCGCAGGATTTGTCTGGCCTCATGCCGGAAACCGCCGTGAATTTCTGCGAGGGCGCCTGGAGCAGGGGCAAGCGATTATCTACCGTAACCAGAGTTCGGGCGTTCTGCGCAGCGCTGCCTGGGCCGAGGGGCTGGTGGAGGTACGGGAGGGCCGAGTCCTGGCCGTAGGAGACCAGGTGCCATTCATTCCACTCAGCGAGCTTCTCGGTTGATCGCAGGTATTTAAAAGGCAGGCACAGTGGTTACACGATGCCTGCCTTTCTGCCAGTCAACGACTGATCAGTGCAACGAGCTGGTCGAACCGGCTATTGGCGATCCAGCCCACCAGTCCGAGCACCATCGCTGTCGCACCTGCCGAGTAGGCAAGGCGGTGCTTGATGGCTTTGACGTCTCCTCTGACTTCGTCCATGTCGCGTCGAATGTACTTGAGGTGAGTTTCCAGCTCGGTGACACGAGGTTCCATATTGTTTTCTCCGGTATTTCTGGCGCTGCATTTGAATTCGTCTTTGAGGCTGGCGCGACTTTCGGAGAGAGAGGCAACCGGACTCACGGCTAGTCCTGCTTCACGGCTTTGCATGGAAACGTCCACCTGCTGCCGTGGGGCTCTCTTGGCAAATGCCGAAATGCAAAATATCGAAAGTCCTGAAACTGTTTCCACTCATTACATGCACATCCTTGTGTAATTGAATTGAAGATCGCTAACGCCGACACACGTTGTACCAATGGCCGGGCTGGGTCAATTGAGCCGATTCCTTACGTTCTGTACGAAAAAGTACCGGTATGTAGGACGAGGAGGGCGAGCTTCAGGAATTAATCAGAAGAAGTACGACTTTTTTATCGATCTAGAGGGTCAAGATGTCGCGTACCAATTTGATTCCGGGAGTGACCGCAATGAGTGAACGCAAGGCATTGTTGATTCTGCATGGCAAGCAGGCACTCAACGAGGCGGTTCGTGCCGCTGTCGAGAACAAGCGAGAGCAAGGCTGGGAGCTGGCTGTGCGTCTGACCTGGGAGGCCGGCGATGCGCAGCGGTTGGTGGAAGAGGCGCTGGCGGCGGGATACCGCCAGATCATCGCCGGCGGTGGGGATGGCACCCTGCGTGATATCGCCGAAGCGCTGGCGGCGCAGCCAGGCAAAGCCGGTCTGGTGCTTTTACCGCTGGGAACTGCCAACGACTTTTCCCACGCGGCAGGTATTCCGATGGAGCCGACCGAGGCGCTTGAGTTGCTTGAAGCGCCCGCCCACGACATCGATCTGGGTGAAGTCGGTGGGCAGATCTTCCTGAACATGGCGACCGGAGGATTCGGCAGCCAGGTAACGGCCAACACGTCGGAAGATCTGAAAAAGGTATTGGGTGGCGCAGCTTATTTGTTCACCGGTTTGACGCGGTTCAGTGAACTGCATGCCGCGTACGGTGAGTTGCAGGGGCCGGATTTCCATTGGCAAGGCGAGTTGCTGGCCCTCGGGATCGGCAATGGCCGTCAGGCCGGCGGCGGACACGTGTTGTGCCCCGAAGCGCTGGTGGACGATGGTCTTTTGGATATCAGCATCCTGCCGGCGCCGCAGGAGTTGGTTGGCACACTGAAAAATCTGCTCAGCGACGGCTTCGGCATTGACAACATGTTTGTGCGCGCCCGTTTGCCATGGGTTGAAATCAAGGTCGCCGAAGGGCTTTACATCAATCTCGACGGCGAGCCCCTGGAGGGCGAAAGTTTACGGTTTGCGGCGCGCCCCGGGGCGTTGCGTGTGCATCTGCCGAAGGACTCACCGCTGCTGAGCGTCACTCCCAGGCTCAATCGTCCAGACTAATGATCTGTTCTCGCACGGCAAACAGCACCAGGCCCGCCACATCGTAGATCTGCAGGCGTTTCATGATCTGCGAGCGGTGGGTTTCGACCGTCTTGATGCTCAAGCCCAGGCCGTTGGCGATTTCTCGCGTGGATTTGCCACGCACGATCAGGCGCAGGATTTCCAGCTGGCGTGCGGTCAGGTTGTGCGACTCGGCGACTTCCGGCTGTTGTTTCAGGTTGCGGGTCAGTGCCTGATTGATCACGGTATGGGCGATGGCAGGGCTCAAGTAGCGCTCGTTGTTGCGCAGGGCTTCGAGTGCATGTTCGAGCTCGGTGGCCGTGGTGTCCTTGAGCAGGTAACCGTGAGCACCGGACTCCAGTGCCTGCATGATCAGCGCGGGGTCGGTGTGCATCGACAGAATCAGCACTTTGCTCTGTGGGCGTACTCTTCTGAGTCGCTGCAGGGCTTCCAGCCCGCCGGTTTCTTTCATGGAAATGTCCAGCAATACGATATCGGGGGACAGCAGCTCGACCATCTCGAGCAGCTGCGAGCCATCATTGGCCTCGCCGATGACTGCATAGCCGGGAATATCCAGCACCAGGGCACGCACGCCGGCCCTGATCAGCGAGTGGTCATCCACCAGAAGTAAGTTACAAGTCAACGCATAACCTTATTCGTACTGGCCCGCTCGAGTGCCCGGGGCGCCCAGGGGAATAGTGCTTCGATTTGAGTACCTTTGCCGGGCTCGCTGGTCACACTGAGTGTACCGCCCAGTTGCTCGATGCGTTCTGCCATCCCGGCCATGCCGCGCTGTCCTTCGCGACCAGGGTTCGCCGCCGGGGAAAAACCCAGGCCATCATCGCTGATCAGCAGGGTCAGGCCCTGTGGCAGACGTTGCACGCGGATCAACAGGTTTTTGGCCTGCGCATGGCGAAGAATGTTGGTCACCGCTTCCTGAGTGATGCGAAACGCTGCGACGGCCATCTCTTCGGGGATTCCATTCAGGCGCTGCTGGCAGTCCAGGCTCCAGTGCACCGAAGTATTGGCCAATACCTTGAGCAGGTGTGCACGCAGGCTCGCTTCCAGACCAAGGCTGGTCAATTGCCGCGGGTTGAGAATGGCCGAAACGTCGCGCACCTTGTTGAGGGTTTCTTCCAGCGTCTCGCAAAGTACCGAACAGTGTTCCTGCATATCCGCGGGCAAGCGGCGCTTGAGCCATTCGCTTTGCAGTTTGGCGGCGGTCAACAACTGGCCGATATCGTCATGCAGTTCGCGACTCAGGCGATGGCGCTCGTTTTCCTGGACTTCCAGCAAACGGTCGGCCAGTTCCTGAGGCTGGAACTTGATGGATTTGCGCGACAGGCGATGTTGTGTCCAGACGCAGCCTGCAGCCGCCACGTTGATCAACAACAGGCCGAGCGACAGCTGCGCGGACAATCCATAGGTCAACACACTGCCCAGAGCCGAGCCTGTACACAGCAGGAGGGTAATCCTGCGGGCATTTTCTCGGGAGGGAGGCCATGTGGTGATTGACTTGAGACTGGCGTACATAGCGGATGGAGCCAATGGATGTTCGCTGCGGGCAGACCGGTCAGAAGGACTGGCGGTCTCTGTCTGGAAAACGTTCATTCAGGTTGTTGATTTCAAAATGGTTCAGTGATCAATAATTGAGCGCCAACTTCGGTGGAGACCGATCATTGAAGTCACAATGCCATTAATTGAAACAACTAACGGCCGGCATAATACCACTTAACATACCGTTGGTCGCGTTTGCCCTATATGTCCAAAGAGTCAGGAAACAGGCCATGTTGGACGAAGGTTCCATAATGGAAAGTTGAAATACCTGACCCGATAATTATCGATGCGGTCGCAAGTTTTCTTTTACACAGGAAAACCCTGATATCAGCAGAGGGTAGTCTGCATTCAGCGAGTGTAATTATTTATCGGGAGGGTCGCAGGCAGGCATGAACTATTCATTTGCGACATTCGACTGCGAAAGCTGACCGGCTCAAGCGGCCCAAGGTGTGCCCGATTACGCTTGCCGTTCCGACCAGGCTACGAGGGTCAGGGACTTGCCGTTGTGCGGCAATTGAAAGTGTGTCTGGCCGACCTGGCAGGCAAAGGCTTCGATGAGCGACACCTGCTCGCTTTCATCCAGACCCAATTGCCCGGTACTTGGATCAACCAGCTCCAGTTGCCAGGCCATCAGGGTGAAGCAATCCTTCAGTGCTTCCAGGGCCTGTGCATGCAAATCCACGTGACCCTGCACCTGGGTGAGCAAGCCATGCAGGTGCAGGGAGAATTCGGATACCGCCTCCAGCCCCAGGGCATCGGCCTTGTTCGCCAGCTTGAGGAGGGTGCTGAGCATGCAGTCGATGGCGTCCTTGTCATTGCTGATCAGCTGCAGATGGCTGAGGCATTCTTCAGACTTGGCCAGGAGCGTTTCAGCCTCGACGAGAAATTCGGGGAAGCGCTGCGCCCATTCACTACGGTCGTTCGGCATGCTTATCTCCACCACGTCATGTCTGATGAGGGAATGCCGTGTGTGTCGACGATCATGAACCGTCGCGAGACCGCGCCCCGGTGTGCATTGGCACAGACCTGGGGTTTCAAGAGGATGTGTTTCCACTGAACTGCGATCGCACACAATAGCCTGACTCCGTTCATGCAATGAGAATGGCGTCACATTAATGGCTATTGGATATCGCGAACATCAGGTTGGGCCTGATTGTCACTAGGGGATTCCCTTACGCATGGGAACCTGTGGCGCAAATCAGGGTCGCGCCGAAGAGAATGTAGCAGATGATTTCTGCGGAGCCAGTAAAGCATGATGTTAATGTGACATCAATGCCTGTTCATGGCATTTTGTTGGCGATTTTTGACGGGATCAAGATCCGCCAGATTCAGCCGATACCCCCCAATAGTGAATTCATCAGAACAAGCCCAGGAGTCATTGATGGCCGGCATTCTCGACACGGTAGACCAACGCACGCAACTGGTGGGTGAGAATCGCCTGGAAATTCTCATGTTTCGACTGGCGGGACGCCAATTGTTCGCGATCAACGTGTTCAAGGTTCAGGAAGTCCTGCAGTTGCCGAAACTGACCCTGATGCCCCAGCGTCACCCGTTTGTCTGCGGTGTGGTCAATCTGCGCGGCCAGACGCTGCCGGTGATCGACCTGTCCCAGGCGATCGGCATGCGCCCGCTGGTGCCAGGCCCGAACAGCACGATCATCGTCACCGAGTACAACCGTTCGGTGCAGGCGTTCCTCGTCGGTGGCGTGGACCGCATCGTCAACATGAACTGGGAAGCCATCCTGCCGCCGCCGACCAGCGCCGGTCGCCAGCATTACCTGACGGCCATCAGCAAGGTCGACGATCAACTGGTGGAGATCATCGACGTCGAGAAAGTCCTCGCCGAAATCGTGCCGTACAACGCCAAGGTTTCGCGCGACAAACTGGACGATCCGGTGCTGGAACGCGCCCGTGGCCGCGAAGTATTGCTGGTGGACGACTCCAACGTGGCGCTCTCGCAATTGCGCGACACCCTCGGCCAGTTGGGCGTGAAGATGCACATCGCCAGCGACGGCCTGAAAGCCCTGAACATGCTCAAGGCCTGGGCGGACACCGGGGTGAACATGACCGACAAACTGCTGATGGTGTTCACCGACGCGGAAATGCCGGAAATGGACGGCTATCGCCTGACCACCGAAATCCGCAACGACCCGCGCCTGCGTGGCCTGTATGTGGTGCTGCACACTTCGCTGTCCGGCAGCTTTAACGATTCGATGGTGAGGAAGGTCGGGTGCGACAATTTCCTCTCCAAGTTCCAGCCGGACAAATTGGTCGACGTGGTGCGCCAGCGTCTGATGCTCGACGAAGTACCGGCCTGATCAACCTGTCGAGGCTGACCTCGCGTCAGCCTTTGATTCGCTGACAAAGCTCGTATAGGGTGGCGTTTTTGACCCACCAGGGAGCTGGCCATGCTGCGTCTGAGCGCGCTTTATCGTTACCCGTTGAAATCCGCCAAGGGCGAGGTCCTGCAAGGGATCGGCCTGGACAAACTGGGGCTTGAGGGTGACCGACGCTGGATGCTGGTGGACGAGGCCAGCGGGCGGTTCCTGACCCAGCGTGCCGAAGCGAAAATGAGCCAGCTCTCGGCGCTGTGGAACGCCAGCGGTGGCCTGACGCTCAGCGCGCCGGGGCATTCGGCAATCGATGTTGCCTTGCCCGGCAGCGACGACAACCTGCGTGGCGTGACCATTTGGCGTGACACCCTGCGTGTGCCGGATGCCGGTGAAGAGGCGGCCCGCTGGGTCAGCGATTTCATTGGCAAACCGACGCGCCTGGTGCAAGTGCCGCTGGATCGCGCCCGGACGACTCAGGCCGGGTACGGCAATGACGACGATCAAGTGGCATTCGCCGACGGCTTTCCACTGCTGCTCATTGGTGAGGCATCGCTGCAACACCTGTCGCAGGCGGTCGGGCGTCCGCTGGAAATGCTGCGGTTCCGGCCGAATCTGGTGATCGAAGGCAGTGATGCTTACGCCGAGGATGGCTGGAAGCGGATTCGAATCGGCGATGTCGAGTTCCGCGTGGTCAAGTCCTGCTCACGCTGCATTCTCACCACGATCGATCCGCAGACCGGTGAGCGCAGCGCTGACCGCGAACCACTGGCGACCCTGCAGAAGACCCGTGCCCAGGCCGACGGCGCGATGTTCGGCCAGAACCTGGTCAACGACAGCAACGGTCGACTCGAAGTTGGCATGCCGGTGGAAATCCTCGAATAACCCGCCCTGAAACGAAAAATGCCCGTGTCCTTGGACACGGGCATTTTTCATGACCGCAGGAAACCGGGGTTTCAGCCGCGGTATTCGCACAGGTAAGCGGTGTCGACGGCCACTTTCAGCTGGAACTTGCTGTTGGCTGGCACATTGAACTGGCTGCCCGCGGCGAAAGTTTCCCAGTCGCTGCTGTCCGGCAGTTTGACGGTCAAGGCGCCCGAAACCACGTGCATGATTTCACGCTGGCTGGTGCCGAATTCGTATTCGCCCGGGGCCATGACGCCGATGGTCGCAGGGCCTTCAGCGGTGCCAAAAGCGATCGACTTGACGGTGCCGTCGAAGTACTCGTTGACTTTAAACATGGGCGATTCCTCTCGAAAAGGGCTTAAAAGGGTCAAAAAGGGGCGGCCAGTATGCACAAGGCTCCGGGCGTCGTCATCTGTCTAGAGTGGCAATACCAGTGGCAACAGGCGTGCGGTATTGCGCGCATCCTCCAGTGCCCGGTGTTGTTGACCGCTGAATTGCATCCCCGCCAGTTGCAACGCGCCATTGAGGCCCAGAGGCCGTTCGAGGCGCCGGGCCTTGGCAAAGCGCTGTTTGAGGTTCATGTGCGGCACCCGGCTCAGGGCGCTGTCGAGTTGCAGGCGCTGCCATTCCTGAAGCAACTGCTTGCGGTCGTAATCGCCCCAGCTGGCCCAGCCTTCAAGGCGCGTCTGGTGCTGACCGAGCCAGCGCTCGAACGCAGGCCACACTTCGCTCAACGGCTGCGCCGCGTCGATGTTGGCCTGGGTGATGTGCGTGAGTTCGCGGCAAAAGGGCGTCAACAAGGGGCGCCGCGTCGGTTTGACGAAGCGCTGAAAGTGATCCTGCTCGCGACCCGCGCGATCCACCAGGGTCGCGCCGATCTCGATGATCTCCATTTCCGTAACCGGCCAGCCACCCTCATCGGTGGTGGCTTCCAGATCTATGACCAGCCAATGGGGCATCGCAGGGTTCCTGATTTCCGCGTCCTGATTATTCAGAGCGTAGTCAAACCTTGCGGATGCGCGCGGCGACTACTCGACCTGCAACAGAACCTGACGATTTTTTACCTGATCGCCGACCTTGACCTGCACCCGCTTGAGCACGCCGTCGATGCCGGCCTTGAGCGGATGCTCCATTTTCATCGCTTCCAGCACCACCAGCAGTTGGCCCTTGCTGACCGGGCTGCCTTCGCTGACGAGCACATCGATGATGGCGCCATCCATCGGCGCTTTCAATGTGCCGGAACTGACGCTGGTCTGACTGTCGATCACCGCTTGAGTTCGGTCCACCAGATGCAGGCTGCCGGGGTGGGTGAACAGCCAGAGCTGGTCGTCGCGCAGGCGACAGGCATGGCGCTGACGCAGGCCATCGATTTCCAGTGTCACGGCCACGGCGGTGTGCTCGACCAGCGTGAGTTTGATGACACGTTCGGCGACCTGCACTTCAAACGTGTTGTCCGGTCTGGCGCGCAGTTGCACGTTCCATTCGCGGGCGTCGAGGCCGATGCGATAGAGCAACGGCGCGCCGGCGTTGTTGCGCCATCCGGACAACAGGGCGCGATGTTGTTGCGCGGCGGATTGGTAAAAAATCACCGCCGCGATGGCCAGCTCTTCGGCACTGGGCGAATAGGCGTGCAGGCAATCGTGATCGGCGAAATGTTGAGGGATGAAGCCAGTGCCGAACTCACCGCTGATGAATTGCGGATGCTGCAAAAGGCTGGCGAGCAAGCGCTGATTGCTCTGCACGCCAAGCAACACGCTGTCCTGCACGGCGCGCAGCAGTTTGCGCCGTGCCTCTTCACGGGTCGCGCCGTGGGCGATCAGTTTGCCGAGCATCGGGTCGTAGAACGGTGAAATCGACTGTCCTTCGATCAGGCCGTGATCGACCCGCGCGCCGCGATCCAGCGCCGGCACCCAGGCTTCGACGCGCCCGGTCTGCGGCAGAAAACCCTGGGCCGGATCTTCGGCGTAGAGACGCACTTCCATCGCGTGGCCATCGAGTTTCACCTGCGCCTGGGTCAGCGGCAGCAGCTGACCTTCGGCGACCGACAGCTGCCATGCCACCAGATCCAGCCCGGTAATCAGTTCAGTCACCGGGTGTTCGACCTGCAACCGGGTGTTCATCTCCAGAAAGTAGAACCGGCCATCGGTATCAAGCAAAAACTCCACGGTGCCGGCACCTACGTAGTTCACCGCACGCCCGGCCTTGAGTGCCGCTTCTCCCATCGCCTGGCGCAGTTCTTCGTTCATCACCGGGCAGGGCGCTTCTTCAATGACTTTCTGATGGCGGCGCTGAATCGAACAGTCGCGCTCGCCGAGGTAGATCAGGTTGCCGTGATGGTCGCCGAACAGCTGCACCTCGACATGTCGCGGCTCGATCAACGCCTGTTCGAGGATCAGTTCATCACTGCCGAAACCGTTCAATGCTTCCGAACGGGAGGTGCGCAATTGCGCTGGCAATTCCTCGACGCTGTGCACCAGACGCATGCCGCGCCCGCCACCGCCGGCGCTGGCCTTGATCATCAACGGGTAACCGATGCGTTCGGCTTCGCGGGTCAGCGTCACGTCGTCCTGCTCGGCGCCTTGATAGCCGGCGATGCACGGGACGCCGGCGGCGAGCATGGCGATTTTCGACTGTCGTTTGCTGCCCATCAGTTCGATGGCTTCGACGCTGGGGCCGATGAAGGTCAGGCCGGCCTGTTTGCAGGCGCGGGCGAATTCGGCATTTTCCGAGAGAAAACCGTAGCCCGGATGGATGGCGTCGGCGCCGCTGCGCCGGGCGGCGTCGAGAATGGCCGGGATGTTCAGGTAGGACTGCTGCACGGGTGCCGGGCCGATGTTCACGGCCTCGTCCGCCATTTGGACATGCAGTGCGTCAGCGTCGGCATCGCTGAAAACGGCGACCGTGCGATAACCGAGGGCCTGGGCGGTGCGCTGGATGCGGCAGGCGATTTCACCGCGGTTGGCGATCAGGATTTTGTGGAGGGCTGGCATGATAATTTTCCTGAGTTTTTGGCGGTGAATTGAAGGGCCTCATCGCGGGCTTGCTCCGGGCGGCGTTCCGACGAAGCTTTCAGGAGGCCCACCTCGGTTTGCGCTTTTGCACAAACGCCATCGTGCCTTCGATGCCTTCGGCGCCGGTCACCGCTGCGCTGAACCACTGCGCCGCTTCATCCAGCAACTCACTCGACGGCTGGCCGGCGCTGGCCAGCAGCAGTTTTTTCGTCACAGCATTCGCCTCGGGGGCACAACACAAGACATGATCGAGCACTTCATCCAGTCGCTCGGCGAGCGCCTGTGGATCCTGTTCGACAAAATGCACCAGCCCCAGACGCCGGGCCTGATGGCCGTCGAAGCGGGCGGCGGTCAGGGCCAGGCGTCGGGTCTCGGTCAGGCCGATGCGCTGCACCACAAACGGTGCGATCTGCGCCGGCAGCAGGCCGAGGCTGGTTTCCGGCAAACCGAATTGCGCTTGATGATCGGCGATGGCGATATCGCTGACACAGGCCAGGCCGAAGCCGCCCCCGAGCACCGCGCCTTGTAGCACCGTGATCAGCACTTGCGGTGCGTGCTGTGCTTCTTCCAGCAACGATCCGAAGACTCGGTTCAATTCGCGATAGGCATCACTGCCCTGAGCGCGGGCGTTGGCCATGTCCTTGATGTCACCGCCGGCGCAGAAATGCCCGCCGGCGCCGCTGAGCACCAGCGCGCGAATACTGCGGTCATCGCGCACGTTGGCCAGCACCGCGCGTAACTCGGCGACCATTTGCAGGCTCATGGCGTTGCGGCTGTCCGGGCGATTGAGGGTGATGTGCAACACGCCGTTGTGCCGCTCCAGCAGCAGCGTCTGGCAATCGGGCAGGGCGCTCATTTCTTTTTCCCCGGCAGGATGCCCATCAGTTTGCAGATGATCCCCAGCATGATTTCATCGGCGCCGCCGCCAATCGACACCAGCCGCACGTCGCGGTAGGCGCGGGCTACCGGGTTGTCCCACATGAAGCCCATGCCGCCCCAGTATTGCAGGCAACTGTCGCTGACTTCACGGCCGAGGCGCCCGGCCTTGAGCTTGGCCATCGAGGCCAGTCGGGTGACGTCCTGGCCTTTGACGTATTGCTCGGTGGCCTGATAGACCAGCGCCCGCAGGCATTCGATTTCGGTCTGCAATTCGGCGAGGCGGAAGTGGATCACCTGGTTGTCGATCAGCGCGTTGCCGAAGGTTTTGCGTTCCTTGCAGTACTCGATGGTGCTGTCGACGCAGTATTCCAGGCCCTTGATCATGTTGGCCGCGCCGAACAGACGTTCCTCCTGGAACTGCAGCATCTGCATCATGAACCCGGCGCCTTCATGGCCGATGCGATTGCGCTGGGGCACGCGCACGTTGTCGAAAAACACCTGAGCGGTTTCCGAGCTGCGCATGCCGAGCTTGTCCAGATGCGAACTGAGGCTGATGCCCGGCGTGTTCATCGGCACCATGATCAGCGATTTGTTGATATGCGGCTTGTCGTCCGATGTGTTGGCCAGCAGGCAGATGAAGTCGGCGCTCGGCGAGTTGGTGATCCACATTTTGCTGCCGTTGATCACATAGTCGTCGCCATCCTTGCGCGCGGTGGTCTTGAGCCCGGCGACATCGGAGCCGGCGCCGACTTCCGAGACGCCGATGCAACCGACCTGCTCGCCGGTGATCGCCGGACGCAGGAATTCTTCGCGCAGTTCATCGGAGCCGAAACGGGCGAGGGCGGGGGTGCACATGTCGGTCTGCACGCCGATCGACATCGGAATGCCGCCGCAGTGGATGGTGCCGAACTCTTCGGCGGCGACGATCGAATAGCTGTAATCCAGGCCCATGCCGCCGAATTTTTCCGGCTTGGAAATCCCCAGCAGACCGAGGTCGCCGGCCTTGCGGAAAATCTCGTGGATCGGAAAGCGCCCGGCCTTTTCCCATTCATCGACATGGGGGTTGATCTCGTGCTCGACGAACTGGCGGACGGTGCGGCGCAGAGCTTCGTGTTCCGGGGTGAAGATCATTTTTATTGTTCTCCTTTAATCCGTGGCGGTCAGAACCGGCTGACGCCGAAGCTGTTGGGTTGCAGCGTGCGCACGTCGGCTTCGTGGCAGATGTCCAGCAGGTAACCGAGCAGGGTGCGGGTGTCGCGTGGATCGATCAGCCCGTCGTCCCACAGGTTGGCGCTGCCGTAGAGGGCGGTGGACTGGCTGTCGAGTTTCTGCGCGGTGACCTGCTCCAGCATGTCGAGCATTTTCGGGTCGGGCACCAGGCCGTCCTTGAGCTGTTTGGCTTCGGTGACGATGCGCAGCACCTTGCCGGCCTGGGCGCCGCCCATCACCGCCGTGCGGCTGTTGGGCCAGGCGAAGATGAAGCGCGGATCGAGCCCGCGTCCACACATCGCGTAGTTGCCCGCGCCGTAAGAACCTCCGACCACGATCGTCAGTTTCGGCACCCGCGCATTGGCCACGGCCTGGATCAGTTTCGAGCCGTGCTTGATCACGCCGTGCTGTTCCGATTCGGTGCCGACCATGAACCCGGTGGTGTTATGGAAAAACAGCAGCGGCGTCTGGCTCTGGTCACACAGTTGAATGAACTGCGCCGCCTTGCTCGCACCATTGGGCGTGATCGGGCCGTTGTTGCCGATGAAGCCGCAGGCGCGACCCTGAATCTTCAGGTGGCCACAGACGGTCTGCTGATCGAACTCGCCCTTGAACTCCAGGAAGCGCGACTCATCGGCGATCCGCGCAATGATTTCGCGTACGTCGTAGGGTTTTTTCGGGTCGTCCGGGATCAGGCCGAGCAGTTCGTCGATGGGGTACAGCGGCTCTTTGAATTGCGGCTCGGGCAGCCACGGCAGTTGCTCGTTCCAGTTCAGCAGGCTGACGATTTCCCGCACCTGACGCACGCCATCAGCGTCGTTTTCGGCCAGGTATTCGGCGGTGCCGGCGACTTGCGCGTGCATCTCGGCGCCGCCCAGTTCTTCGTCGGTGGCGACTTCACCGGTCGCCGCTTTAAGCAATGGGGGACCGGCGAGAAACAGCTTGGCCTTGCCGCGCACCACCACCACGTAATCCGACAGCCCCGGCTGATAGGCACCGCCGGCGGTGGCCGAGCCGTGCACCACAGTGATCTGCGGCAAACCCATGGCCGACATCCGCGCCTGATTGGCAAAGCTGCGTGCGCCTTCGACGAAAATTTCTGCCGCGTAATTGAGGTTGGCGCCGCCGCTTTCGGCGAGGGTGATGACCGGCAGTTTGTTTTCCTGGGCGATCTGTTGCAGGCGCAGGGATTTTTTCAGACCCGACGGGGAAATCGTCCCGCCCTTGATTGCGCTGTTATTCGCCACGATCAAGGCGCGCACACCGGACACGTAACCGATGCCGGCGATCAAGCCGCCACCGGCCGAACTGCCGTCCTTGTCGTCGTGCAGTTTGTAGCCGGCCAGGCTCGCCAGTTCGAGGAACGGCGCGCCGGGGTCGAGCAACAGATTCAGACGTTCACGGGGCAGCAGTTGCCCGCGCTTGTCGAATTTCGGTTTGGCCTCGGCCGCCTTGTTCAGCAGGTTCTGTTCGAGTTGCTGGACTTGCTCGATGGCGGTGAGCATCGCTGCGCGGTTGCGGGCGAAGGCTTCGCTGTGTGGGTCGAGTCGGGATTGAATGACCGGCATGGCTTACTCCTTGTCCTTCAAGACATCCGGCATGTAAGCCCGGTGAAAACCGTTGAAGGATTCGCTGTGGGTCGCCTTGTGCAACGGCCACGCACGACTGCCCAGACTGGCCGCGCCGTCGATGCGCAAGGTGCTGCCGCTGATGAACGCGGCAGCGGGGCTGAGCAGAAACACGATCGCCGCGCTGACTTCCGATTCGGTGCCGATGCGCTTGAGCGGCACGTGTTCGCGCAAGGTCGGGATCACCGCTTTGAACGCGCCTTCGTAAGTGTCCATGCCGCTGGAAGCGATCCACCCCGGGGCTACCGCATTCACTCGAACGCCGGCATAACCCCATTCGAACGCCGCTGTTTTGGTGAAGTTGTCCATGCCCGAACGCGCGGCGCCGGAGTGGCCCATGCCGGGCATGCCGCCCCACATGTCGGCGAGCATGTTGACGATGTTGCCGCCGTGTTTGCTCATCGACTGGTTGAACACTTCCCGGGCCATCAGGAAACCGCCGACCAGATTGGTGCGCAGTACGGTTTCGAAGCCTTTCTGATTGATCGAGGCCAGGGGCGACGGGTACTGGCCGCCGGCATTGTTGACCAGCCCGTGGATCGGGCCGTGTTCGCGGATCAGTTCGCTGACCAGTGTCTTCACCGCTTCTTCGTCACGAATATCGCAGGCCTTCCAGTGGGCGCGACCGCCGTCCTCGGCAATCTCGGCGGCGACGGTTTGCAGCTTTTCCGGCTTGCGACCGACCAGCACCACGTTGGCCCCGAGCGCCGCGAGTTCATGGGCGGTGCAACGCCCGATGCCACTGCCGCCGCCGGTGACGATGACGGTCTGACCGCTGAACAGATCAGCCCTGAAAATCGATTCGAACGCCATGGTGCCAATCCTCTAGTCGAACTGTTCGGCGATGCTCTGCGGCACCGGGATCTGGATTTCCAGTAGTTGTTGGGCGAAGGCCTTGCCTTGCGGGTCGATGCGCAGGCTCGCCACGCCACCACCACCGAGGGCGTTTTCCAGCAGAAAGTTGAGGCTGTGGGTGCCCGGCAGATACCAGCGCTCGACCCGGCCGTGAATCGGGTCGAGGACATGGCTCATCCAGTCCACGACCACCGCCGGGGTCAGCGCTTCGGCGATCCACGGAAGGTATTCGGGACGGCGCGGCATGACGCCAATATTGCTGTGATTGCCCTTGTCGCCGGAGCGCGCCACCGCCAGCTTCACCAGTGGCACACTCGCGTCGGCGCGGCCCTGGGGTTTGGGCGTTTCGTGGGGCAGGGGCAGATCCTGACTGTCGAGGGCGGCGGGGACGGGCAGGGCGAGCGGGTGAGATTCGCCGGCGATGTCGATCTGCAAGGTGCAGGCGCTTTTGTCGATCAGGAACGAGAACAGCCGGATCAGCGGATACACCGTCGGCCGCCCGCCGACGATACCGGTGAGGCCCGGCGCCATGCCGGTGGCGGCCTGGGCGATCTCCCGGGAGAACAGGATCAAGGCTTGTTTGTTCGGGTGGCGCACGGCGAGTTTGATCACCACTTCGCGGCTGTCCCGACGCTGGCCGTGAGGACCGTAGGTGGCTTCGCTGCCGAGCAGTTCGACATCGGTTTCGGTGTAGGGACCGAGGCCTTTCTGTTCGAGCATTTCCGAGGTCTTGTCGAGGATCGCCTGGCTGACGCGCCGGGCTTTCTCCACGGCATCGATGCCGGCGATCAGGCAACTGGCGGTGCAACGGAATCCGTCCGGGTACGTTGCGCTGACCTTGTATTGGTCGCTGGGCGGCAAGCCTTTGGCACCGTGGACCCGGACGGCGTTCTTGCCTTGTTGCTGGAGTTTGACCTGGCTGAAATCGCAGACCACATCGGGCAACAGATAAGCCTGTGGATCACCGATTTCGTAGAGCATCTGCTCGCCGACAGTCAGCGGCGTGACCAGCCCGCCGGAGCCTTCGGGTTTGCTGACGATGAACTGACCGTCGGCGCTGACCTCGACGATCGGGAAACCGATGTGTTCGTAATCCGGGACGTCGCGCCAGTCGGTGAAATTACCGCCGGTGCACTGCGCGCCACATTCGATGATGTGCCCGGCCAGGGCGGCTTGCGCGAGTTTGTCGTAGTCGTGCCACGACCAGTCGAATTCATGCACCAGCGCGGCGCTGACCACTGCGCTGTCGACCACCCGGCCGGTGATGACGATGTCGGCGCCCAGGCGCAGTGCTTCGACAATGCCCGGCGCGCCGAGGTAAGCGTTGGTCGACACGCACATCGGCGGCAGCGGGGCGCCGCTGAACATTTCCGTAATGCCTTGGGAGGCGAGGTGTTTGAAGTGGGGTTGCAGGTCATCGCCCGACAGCACGGCGATTTTCAACGATACGCCGGCCTTGTCGCAGGCCGCTTGCAGCGCGGCGGCACAGGCCTTTGGATTGACCCCGCCGGCATTGCTGATAACGCGAATGTTCTGTTCGGCCAGTTGCGGCAGCAGGGGCGCGAGGACTTCGATGAAATCGCCGGCGAACCCGGCCTGCGGATCCTTCATGCGGGCGCCGGCCATGATCGACATGGTGATTTCGGCGAGGTAGTCGAAGACCAGATAATCCAGCTGTCCTGCGGCCACGAGCTGCGCGGCGGCGGTCGAGGTGTCTCCCCAGAATGCGCTGGCGCATCCGATGCGAACCGTGGTGGGCATTTTGATCTCCGACTCAGCAACCTGTGACAGAAGTGCATCGAGGCTACCAAGCAAGCGCTTGGTTTGTAAACAGCTGAAATTATCTTCTGCCCAAGCGCTTGCTTGGTCACCGCCGGCGGCTTAAATTGCCCGCGCAACCCCGCCGTTTCTGCGGCGTGCGGCGCATTTGACTGATCGACTGTAGGAGAGAACGGGTGGACGAGCAAAAAGCCCTGAGGGTCATGCGTGAACTGGTCGATGCCGGCCAGCTGACCGATCCGGACAGCGCTCGCGGCAAATTGCTGCAAGTGGCGGCCCACCTGTTCCGCAACAAAGGCTACGAGCGCACCACCGTGCGCGATCTGGCCGGTGCCGTGGGGATCCAGTCCGGCAGCATCTTTCATCACTTCAAGAGCAAGGATGAAATCCTGCGGGCGGTGATGGAGGAAACCATCCGCTACAACACCGCGCTGATGCGCGCAGCCCTTGCCGATGCCGCCGATGTGCGTGAGCGGGTGCTGGCGCTGATCCGCTGCGAATTGCAGTCGATCATGGGCGGCAGCGGCGAGGCGATGGCGGTGCTGGTGTATGAGTGGCGCTCGCTGTCCGAAGACGGTCAGACCAAAGTGCTGGCGCTGCGCGACATCTACGAAGACCTCTGGCTGCAAGTGCTGGGCGAAGCCAAAGAGGCGGGGTTCATCCGTGGCGACGTGTTCATTACCCGACGTTTTCTCACGGGCGCATTGTCCTGGACCACCACATGGTTCCGTGCCGGCGGCAGTCTGAGTCTGGATCAACTGGCCGAAGAGGCGCTGATTCTGGTGCTCGAAGAGCGCTAGGCGCTTTCTATCGGGTCGGGAAACTGGCTAACTTGGCGAAACCGCCTAGCTTGAATGCAATGATCGGTACTTTTTCGGGGAGTGGGGTGTTTTGAAGTCTTCGCCAATTCGGACGGCCGCCGGGCTGATGCTCGCAGCGCTGGCTGCATTATGGGTATTGCCTGCTCCGGCGGCGCAAGTGGTTCGGGTGGGCGCGGCGCATTTTCCGCCCTACACCATTCGCCCGGAAAATGGCGCCGACACCGGCCTGCTGCCCGAGTTGGTCGCGGCTTTGAACAGCGCTCAGAGCGACTATCGCTTCGAACTGGTGCCCACCTCGATTCCTCGCCGGTTCGGCGATTTCAAGGACAGCCGCACTGACATGGCGATCTTCGAAAACCCTGAGTGGGGCTGGAAAGACATTCCCCACATCACCGTCGACATGGGGCTTGAGGACGCAGAGATTTTCGTCGCCCAGAACAAGCCCGGTCGCCAGCAGAATTACTTCGCTGATCTCAAGGGCAAACGGCTGGCGCTGTACAGCGGCTATCACTACGAATTCGCCAACTTCAACGCCGATCCCAAGTACCTCGCTGAAACCTACAGCGCCACACTGACCTATTCCCACGACAGCAACCTGCTGATGGTCTTGCGCGGGCGCGCGGACATTGCGTTGGTGACCCGCTCGTACCTGTTCGATTACCTGCTGCGCAACGAAAAGGTGCGCGACGAGTTGCTGGTGTCCCAGCGCATCGACCAGATCTACCACCATTACGCGATTCTCAGTCCGAAAGCGCCAATCACCGGTGAGGCGTTCGGCAAGTTGCTGCAAGGGCTGCGCGACAGTGGGCAGATGCTGAAGATCTTCGATCCGTACAAGATTGCGGTGGTGCCGGTCCCTAAATAGCCAGTGCACTGCGATCGCAGGGACTGCCGTTTATCGGTTTTGCGTTGTCACCTGTCAGATCTGACAGTAGACGGCCCGTGTCTGCCGGGGGTTTGATTCCTGTCAGGTTCTACTCGTTGTGAGGAGGACCCCACACAGAGGAATACCTCATGCCGGCCCCATATCCTGTTTCCCTGCATTGCGTGCCCACGCCCGTAGCCGAACAAGCTGTCGGCGATGTCCTGACTCTGAACAGGCCTGAGGAATCGACCGGTGTGAAGGTTGAAGTCTCGCGATGGCCGTTCATGACCGAGAACCAATTGGCGACATTGCATGCCTGTGGGCAGAACACGGATGGCACTGCGCTGATGTTGTGCGTCGCTGATGCCGAGCCAGTTACTCGGAAAGAGTATGAAGAGGGCTGGCATAGAACGATTGAGTGGAGTTATCTGCAGGATCTGAAACACAACAGCCATCTGGTGTTTGTTTTTCAGGTCGCATTGAATAGTGTTGGCTGTGATTGCCCACTGTTGTTTCCGCCACTGAGTCTTCAGATACGGGAGCCCATCGATGATATGACTACATTCGAAAATGGTGACTGGAACAATTGGGAGGTTGGTTCGGACATGCGTCTGGGAGATGTGATTCTGAGGAATGGAATTCTGATTTCGGATACCGCGTCTAAGCCCGCTGGCGAGCTCCTTGTTAAGAAGTTAACCGGTCTCGCAGTAGGTCACAGGTATGATTTCAGCTTGTCGGTAAGACGTAGAAATAGCATCGCACCTGTCCCTATCCTGTCACTTGAAGCCGGTTCTAATTCGGTGACAGAACAGACTCCCTTCGCTCTGACAAGTTGGCAAATTCTTTCCGGTACTTTTGTCGCGACAGAGCAAGATACGACGCTTCGGGTAAAAAGTTATGCATCCGGCAATGATGGAAACGATTTCGAAATCGACAACATTCGCGTCAGAGAGCTGTGAGTCGTCTGATTTCAATCGCAAAGACTAAATTTTCATAAACGGCTCACGTCCCATCGTTGAACTGTCGACGATTATCGTGAGCCCGACCCATGTCCAATCTGAATGACCTGACTGCCCTGGCCTTGCCTTCGGGCAGTCAACTGATAGCCGATGCCACTGAAAGCCGTCTGAGCCTGAGCCTGGACGGGCAACCGCTGATTCGCCTGCGCCTCGATCGTGAAGGCCGGGGGCCGATCCAGATCGATGAACGCTTTGCATTGCCACCAGGCCAGGCGCTGTGGGCCGCCTGCTATTGGCTGTTTGCCCGGGATCCGGCGCGCCAGCAATTGATCTGGCAACTGGATCAGCCGCCGACCGAAGCCTTGCTCAGCGGTTTGCTGGTGAGTACTGAAGTGGCGGGTGAATATCGCTGCGAGCGCACGCTGTTCTGGCAACTGCCGCAACCCTGGCTTGGGGCTTCGCTGACTGGCAGCTACCCGCAGCAGATGGTCATCAGCAACGGCAAACGCCATCCGCTGCGACCGGTGAAACCGAGGGGTGAGGTTTATCGGCGTTTCGATGCGCGTCTCGGTGCGTGGATTTCCCTGCGTACGGTTGAGATCGAGCAGGATCTTGCGCGTTTCAATCGCTGGCAGAACAGTCCGCGAGTCGCCAGTTTCTGGCAGGAGGAGGGCAGCCTCGAGCAGCATCGCGAGTACCTGAGCAAGCTCGAGGCCGATCCGCACACGCTGACGTTGATTGGCTGTTTCGACGACCAGCCGTTCGCTTATTTCGAAGCCTACTGGGCCAAGGAAGATCGCATCGCGCCGTTCTACGATGCTGACAATTACGACCGCGGCATCCACATGCTGGTCGGGGAAGAAAACCATCGCGGGCCGCACAAAGTGGCGAGCTGGCTGTCGGCGTTGGTGCACTACCTGTTCCTGGATGATCCTCGCACTCAGCGAGTGGTCGCCGAACCGCGCGCCGACAACGCGAAGATGATCGGCCATATGCACAACCAGTGCTTCCACTGCGAGAAGGAATTCGACTTCCCGCACAAGCGCGCGGCGCTGATGATTCTCGGTCGCGAGCGGTTCTTCGACCGGTGCACGCTGGTGTGACATTGCGCTGAAAACAAAAAAGATCGCAGCTCTTCGACGAAGGCTGCGATCTTTTTTTGCGACCGGTTTTTATCAGCGACGGTTTGCGGTCACTGCATCAGCGCGACTGCTCGAGACCTTGCGGCAGTGCACCAGCGCATCACGAATCATGAAGTTGACCAGGGTCGGCGAAACGCCGAGTTCCTTGGCGATGTCCTTCTGCGGCACGCCGTGCAGACGGTACATCTCGAACGCATAGCGGGTGCGGACCGGCAGCTCGGTCAGCGCGTCGGCGATGTGTTCCAGGGTCGAGAAGTTGATGTGTGAGGTTTCCGGCGAGGCGCCCTGAATGACCACGTTCAACCCTTCCTCCTCGGGGCCGGCGTACTTCTGCTCCAGCGCCTGCTTGCGGTAGTGATCGATGGCCAGATTGCGCACGATCTGGAACAGATAACTCAGCTGGGCCTTGATCGACGACGTGATCGGCGGCGCCGATTGCAGTCGGAAGAACGCATCCTGCACCACATCTTCGGCGCGTGACCGGCAGCCGGTAATGCGGGCTGCAATCTTGACCAGAATCAGTCGATTGTCGACGAATGCCTGAAGTAGCGGTGAATCGCACCTGCTTGTGGATACTTGTTCCGTCATGGAAATCACCTTGCTGCCAATAGGTTAGTGGGACGCCTGGGGGACGGGGCCGTCCTACACATCGAGCGACAAATTATGTTGAATGATAATGATTGTCAATTGAGAAAGAGAACTAATGATCCATAACAGTGCTATCTGAGAACTGCGACACGCCGCCGCACTCGCCCAAGCGCCCAGCCCCGTTGGCGATCCAGCCTGCCGACTAATTATTTCAAGACGTCATCCGTTCTCATTGGTGAATGGCTCCGGGTGCGCAGCTCCGGACCTACCGCATTCCAATGCCTTGCACGGTCGGCGAAGACCGTGTCCCGCATGCCTTGCACGGGCATGCCGCAGCCAACCCGATTCCACCAGCAAGCCGAATTCAGGCAGGAAACCTCATGACCGACGCGTTCGAACTCCCCAGCACCCTGGTCCAAGCCCTTCAGCGCCGTGCGGCCCTGACGCCGGATCGGCTGGCCCTGCGCTTTCTCGCTGAAACCGAGGAGCAGGCTGTGGTGCTCAGTTATCGCGAACTCGATCAACGCGCACGCGCCATCGCCGCCGCGTTGCAGACCGAGGCCGGATTCGGTGATCGCGCGGTATTGCTGTTCCCGAGCGGTCCGGATTACGTCGCGGCGTTCTTCGGTTGCCTGTACGCGGGCGTGATCGCGGTGCCGGCTTACCCGCCGGAGTCCGCCAAGCGTCACCATCAGGAACGCCTGCTGTCGATCATCGCCGACGCCGAGCCGCGCCTGCTGCTGACCAGCGACGCCCTGCAGCAAATCGAAGGCGCGCCGCCGCTGTTGTGCGTCGATACCCTCGACGCTTCGCTGGCCGAGCGTTGGGTCGAGCCGGCCCTTCCGACAGACCATATTGCTTTCCTGCAATACACCTCCGGCTCCACCGCGCTGCCCAAAGGCGTGCAGGTCAGCCACGGCAATCTGGTGGCCAACGAACTGCTGATCCGCCACGGTTTCGGTATCGACGTAAACCCCGACGACGTGATCGTCAGCTGGCTGCCGCTGTACCACGACATGGGCCTGATCGGCGGTCTGCTGCAACCGATCTTCAGTGGCGTGCCGTGCATCCTGATGTCGCCGGCGTACTTTCTCGGCCGGCCGTTGCGCTGGCTTGAAGCGATCAGCCAATACGGCGGCACCATCAGCGGCGGGCCGGACTTTGCCTATCGTCTGTGCAGTGAGCGGGTCAGCGAATCGGCGCTGGAACGCCTCGACCTGAGCCGTTGGCGCGTCGCCTATTCCGGCTCCGAGCCGATCCGTCTCGACACCCTAGAACGCTTCGCGGAGAAATTCACCGCGTGCGGTTTTTGCGAAGACAGCTTCATGGCCTCCTACGGTCTGGCCGAAGCGACCCTGTTCGTCGCCGGCACACCGCGTGGCAAAGGGATTCCTGCACTGCGCGTCGACGATCAAGCCCTGGCGCAGAACCGTGCCGAGCCGGGCGAGGGCAGCCCGATAATGAGCTGCGGCATCAGCCAGCCGGAACATGCGGTGCTGATTGTCGAGCCGAACACCCTTGAAGAACTGGCCGACAACGCCGTGGGTGAAGTCTGGGCTGCCGGCCCGAGCATCGCCCTCGGCTACTGGCGCAACCCCGAGGCGACGGCCAAGACCTTCGTCCAGCACGCGGGCCAGACCTGGCTGCGCACCGGTGACCTGGGCTTCATTCGCGACGGTGAACTGTTCATCACCGGTCGCCTGAAAGACATGCTGATCGTGCGCGGCCACAATCTCTATCCGCAGGACCTCGAAAAGACGGTCGAGAACGAAGTGGAGGTGGTGCGCAAGGGCCGTGTCGCGGCGTTCGCGGTCAATCAGAATGGCGAGGAGGGCATCGGCATCGCGGCGGAAATCAGCCGCAGCGTGCAGAAAATCCTCCCGCCTGAAGCGCTGATCAAAGCCATTCGCCAGGCCGTGGCCGAGGCGTATCAGGAAGCACCGAGCGTGGTTGTGCTGCTCAATCCGGGCGCGTTGCCGAAAACTTCCAGCGGCAAGCTGCAACGTTCGGCCTGCCGCAATCGTCTGGCTGATGGCAGCCTCGACAGCTACGCCGTATTCCCCTCAGCCACTGCTGAAACCGCTCAGGACTCGACCGCGTCCGCCTCCGAACTGGAAGCGTTGATCGGCAAAGTCTGGGCCGAGCAACTCAACGTCAAACAGGTCAACGCCGACGATCATTTCTTCCTGCTCGGCGGCAACTCGATCGCCGCCGCCCAGGTGATCGCCAAGGTCCGCGAAGAACTGAGCCTGGAGCTGAACCTGCGCCTGCTGTTCGAAGCACCGACCCTGTCCGCGTTCGCCGCAGCCGTGGCACAGCAGCAACAGGACGGCGGCAGCGCCCAAGGCGAAATCACCGCACTGTCGCGCAACGAAGCCTTGCCGCAATCCCTGGCGCAAAACCGACTATGGATCACCTGGCAGCTCGATCCACAAAGCAGCGCCTACAACATTCCCGGTGCCTTGCGTCTGCGTGGTGAACTGGACGAAGACGCATTGCGCGCCAGTTTCCAGCAACTGATCGAACGCCACGAATCCCTGCGCACGCGCTTCTTCGAACGCGACGGAGTAGCGCTGCAACAGGTCGAGGCAGCGGGGGAGTTCAACCTGCAACTGATCGACATCAGCGACCTGCCGGCTAGTGAGCGTGAAGCCCGCGCACAACAGATCCGCGAAGACGAAGCCCGCACGCAGTTCGACTTGGAGAAAGGCCCGCTGCTGTGGGTGACGCTGGTGCGCCTCGAAGACGAAGATCACCAGTTGCTGGTGACCCTGCACCACATCATCGCCGACGGCTGGTCGCTGAACGTGCTGATCGACGAGTTCTCGCGTCTGTACGCCGCCGCGTCCCAAGGCCAGCGCGCGGAACTGGCGCCGCTGCCAACCCAATACGCCGACTACGGTAGCTGGCAGCGCCAATGGTTGGCGCAGGGCGAGGGCGAGCGGCAACTGGCGTACTGGAAAGCGCAGTTGGGCGATGAGCATCCGACTCTGGAACTGGCGACCGACCATCCGCGTTCTGCCAAACAAATTCACAGCGCCGCACGCCACAGCGTTCGTCTGGGGATGAGCCTCAGCGACGCGATCCGCCAGACGGCACAGGCTTATCAGTCCACCCCGTTCATGCTGCTGCTCTCGGCGTTCCAGAGCCTGTTGCATCGCTACAGCGGCCAGCGCGACATCCGCATCGGTGTGCCCAACGCCAACCGTCCGCGTCTGGAAACCCAGGGCCTGATCGGCTTCTTCATCAACACTCAGGTGCTGCGTGCCGACGTCGATTCACGACTGCCGTTCACCGAACTGCTGGCGCAAACCCGTCAGGCGGTACTCGGTGCCCAGGCGAATCAGGACCTGCCGTTCGAACAACTGCTGGAAGCCTTCCCGCAGGCCCGCGAACAAGGCCTGTTCCAGGTCATGTTCAACCACCAGCAACGCGACCTGAGTGCGCTCAAACGTCTACCGGGCCTGCTCGCCGAAGAACTGTCGTGGCACAGCCGCGAGGCCAAGTTCGATCTGCAACTGCACAGTGAAGAAGACCGCAACGGTCGCCTGACGCTGTCCTTCGACTACGCCGATGAGCTGTTCGACGCGGCAACCATCGAGCGCCTCGCCGAGCATTTCAGCAACCTGCTGCGTGCTGTCTGCGAACGTCCGCAACAATCCATCGGCGATCTGCAACTGCTGACCGCCGCCGAAAATACTCAGCAAAGCGAATGGAGCATCGCTCCGTGCACCCCGGCGCAACAATGGCTGCCGGAGCTACTGAATGAACAGGCCCGTCAGACCCCGGAACGCACGGCATTGGTGTGGGACGGCGGCAGCCTCGACTTCGCCGAACTGCACGCGCAGGCCAACCGTCTGGCCCATTACCTGCGCGACAAAGGCGTCGGCCCGGACGTCTGCGTGGCCATCGCCGCCGAGCGTTCGCCGCAACTGCTGATCGGGCTGCTGGCGATCATCAAGGCTGGTGGCGCCTACGTGCCGCTGGACCCGGATTACCCGGCCGAGCGTCTGGCCTACATGCTCAGCGACAGCGGCGTCGAACTGCTGCTGACCCAGACGGCATTGCTCGACCGCTTGCCGGCCAGCGAAGGCGTCAGCGTGATCGCCATGGACACCCTGCACCTGGAGAACTGGCCGAGCCAGGCACCGGGTCTGCATCTGCACGGCGACAATCTCGCCTACGTGATTTACACCTCCGGCTCCACCGGGCAGCCGAAAGGTGTGGGCAACACGCATGCGGCGCTGGCCGAGCGCCTGCAATGGATGCAAAACACCTATCGCCTGAACGACACCGACGTGTTGATGCAAAAGGCACCGATCAGTTTCGACGTGTCGGTGTGGGAATGCTTCTGGCCGCTGATCACCGGTGCGCGCCTGCTGATCGCCGGCCCCGGCGAACACCGCGATCCGCACCGCATCGCGCAGCTGGTTCAGCAGTACGGCGTGACCACGCTGCACTTCGTGCCGCCGCTGCTTTCGCTGTTCATCGACGAACCGTTGAGTGCCGAATGCACCAGCCTGCGCCGCGTGTTCTCCGGCGGTGAAGCGCTGCCGGCGGAACTGCGCAACCGCGTGTTGGCGCAACTGCCGGCGGTGCAGCTGCACAATCGTTACGGCCCGACCGAAACCGCGATCAACGTCACTCACTGGCATTGCAGCGTGGCGGATGGCGAGCGTTCGCCGATTGGCCGTCCGCTGGGCAACGTCGTTTGCCGGGTGCTCGACAGCGATCTCAATCCAGTGCCGGCCGGTGTGCCGGGTGAACTGTGCATCAGCGGCATCGGTCTGGCTCGTGGTTACCTCGGCCGTCCGGCGCTGACGGCCGAGCGTTTCGTGGTCGATCCGCTGGGCGAGCAGGGCGCGCGTCTGTACCGCACCGGTGACCGCGCACTCTGGACGAACGATGGCGTGATCGAATACCTCGGCCGTCTCGATCAGCAGATCAAACTGCGTGGCTTCCGCGTCGAGCCGGAAGAAATCGAAGCCCGTTTGCTCACTCAGGATGGCGTCGCTCAGGCCGCCGTGCTGGTGCGTGAAACCGTCGCCGGCCCGCAACTGATCGGCTACTTCACCGCCACCGACACCAGTGAAGATCAAGACGGGCAAATCGCTCGCCTGAAAACCGCACTGGTCGCCGAGCTGCCGGAATACATGGTCCCGGCGCAACTGATGCGTCTGGACGCAATGCCCCTGAGCCCGAGCGGCAAACTCGACCGCCGCGCCTTGCCCGAGCCGCAATGGCAGGTGCGCGAACACGTCGAGCCGGTTACCGAGCTGGAACAACAAATCGCCGCCATCTGGCGTGAAGTGCTGGGCTTGAAACAGGTCGGCCTGCGCGACGACTTCTTCGCCCTCGGCGGTCACTCGCTGCTGGCCACGCAAATCATCTCCCGCACCCGTCAGGCCTGTGACGTCGAGCTGCCGTTGCGTGCCTTGTTCGAACACAGCGAGCTCGGTGATTTTGCCGAGCAGATCCGCCAGATCCAGGCCAGCGGTCGCACCAACAAACAGCCGCCGATCAACAAGGTTGATCGCAGCCAACCGGTGCCGCTGTCCTACTCGCAACAGCGCATGTGGTTCCTCTGGCAGATGGAGCCGGACAGCCCGGCGTACAACGTCGGCGGCATGGCGCGCCTGCGTGGCGTGCTGGATGTCGGGCGTTTCGAGGCCGCGCTGCAAGCGTTGATCCTGCGTCACGAAACCCTGCGTACCACGTTCCCGAGCGTCGATGGCGTGGCCCGTCAGCAAGTGCATGCCGAGACCGGCGTGCGCATGGGCTGGAAGGATTTCTCGAAACTCGCCGCCGATGTGCGCGAGCAGAAGGTCCAGCAACTGGCCGACGACGAAGCGCACCTGCCGTTCGATCTGGAAACCGGTCCGCTGCTGCGCGCCTGCCTGGTCAAGACCGCCGAGCAGGAGCATTACTTCGTCCTGACCCTGCACCACATCGTTACCGAAGGCTGGGCGATGGACATCTTCGCCCGTGAGCTCAGCGCATTGTACGAAGCGTTCGTCGATGACCGCGAATCGCCGCTGGAACCGCTGCCTGTGCAGTACCTCGACTACAGCGTGTGGCAGCGCAACTGGCTGGAATCCGGTGAGCGTCAGCGTCAGCTCGACTACTGGACCGCACAACTGGGCCGCGAACATCCGCTGCTGGAACTGCCGGGCGACCGTCCGCGTCCGCCGGTGCAAAGTCATCAGGGCGAGCTGTTCCGTTTCGACCTCAGCGACGATCTCGCCGCGCGGGTGCGGGCCTTCAACGCGCAGAACGGTCTGACCCTGTTCATGACCATGACTGCTGCACTCGCGACCTTGCTTTACCGCTACAGCGGCCAGACCGATCTGCGGATCGGCGCGCCGGTGGCCAACCGGATCCGCCCGGAAAGCGAAGGTCTGATCGGTGCGTTCCTCAACACCCAGGTGCTGCGTTGCCAGCTCGACGGCCAGATGTCGGTCGGCGAATTGTTCGAGCAGGTGCGCCACACCGTGATCGAAGGTCAGTCCCATCAGGACCTGCCGTTCGACCATCTGGTTGAAGCGTTGCAGCCACCGCGCAGTGCCGCGTACAACCCGTTGTTCCAGGTGATGTGCAACGTGCAGCGCTGGGAGTTCCAGCAGAGCCGCATGCTCGCCGGCATGACCGTCGAGTACCTTGCCAACGATGCGCGGGCGACCAAGTTTGACCTCAACCTGGAGGTCACCGACCTCGACCATCGCCTTGGTTGCTGCCTGACCTACAGCACCGATCTGTTCGACGAGCCGACGATTGCGCGCATGGCCAGGCACTGGCGCAACCTGCTGGAAGCGCTGATCGCCGACCCGCAGCAACGCCTCAGCGAATTGCCACTGCTCGATGCGCCTGAGCAACAGCAATTGCTCGACAGCCTTGGCGTCGAGCCGGGCGAGCGTCGTCTCGACCAGTGCATTCATCATCTGTTCGCCGAGCAGGCGCTGGCGCGCAAAGATGCGCCGGCCCTGACTTTCGCCGGGCAGACCCTCAGCTACGCCGAACTCGACGCTCGCGCCAATCGCCTGGCCTGGGCCCTGCGTGAGCGCGGTGTCGGCCCGCAAGTGCGGGTCGGTCTGGCGCTGGAGCGTTCGCTGGAAATGGTCGTCGGCCTGCTGGCGATCCTCAAGGCCGGCGGCGCCTACGTGCCGCTGGACCCGGAGTACCCGCTCGACCGTTTGCATTACATGATCGAAGACAGCCGCGTCGGCCTGCTGCTCAGCGACCGGGCGATGTTCAAAGCCCTCGGCAAACTGCCGGCGAACGTGGCGCGCTGGTGCCTGGAGGATGACAGCGCCGCGCTGGCCGATTATCCGGCCACCGAGCTGCCCTTTATCAGCCTGCCGCAGCATCAGGCGTACCTGATCTACACCTCGGGTTCCACCGGCAAGCCGAAAGGCGTGGTGGTGTCCCACGGGGAAATCGCCATGCACTGCCAGGCGGTGATCGAACGCTTCGGCATGCGTCCGGACGACTGCGAACTGCACTTCTATTCGATCAACTTCGACGCCGCCACCGAGCGTCTGCTGGTGCCGCTGCTCAGCGGTGCGCAGTTGGTGCTGCGTGCGCAAGGTCAGTGGGACGCGGAAGAAATCTGCGGCCTGATCCGTGAACACCGGATCAATATTCTCGGTTTCACCCCGAGCTACGGCAGCCAGTTGGCACAATTCCTCGCGACGCAAAACGAGGTTTTGCCGGTGCGGATGATCATCACCGGCGGCGAAGCACTGACTGGCGAACACCTGCAACGGATTCGCGCAGCGTTCAAGCCGAGTCTGTTCTTCAACGCTTACGGCCCCACCGAAACCGTGGTCATGCCGCTGGCCAGCCTTGCGCCGGAAGTGCTGGAAGAGGGCGCCGGCAGTGTGCCGATCGGTAGCGTGATCGGTGAACGCGTGGCCTACATTCTCGACGCCGATCTGGCCCTGGTGCCGCAAGGCGCGACCGGTGAATTGTTCGTCGGCGGAGCCGGTCTGGCGGTGGGGTATCACGAGCGTGCAGGCATCACTGCCGAACGTTTCGTCGCCGACCCGTTTGCCGCCGCTGGCGGGCGCATGTACCGCACCGGCGACCTGGTGCGCCAGCGCGCCGACGGTCTGGTGGAATACCTGGGGCGGATCGACCATCAGGTGAAGATCCGTGGTTTTCGCATCGAGCTGGGCGAGATCGAAACTCGCCTGCTCGATCACGACTCGATCCGCGAAGCCGTCGTGCTGGCGCTGGATGCCCCGAGCGGCAAGCAACTGGTCGGCTATCTCGTGACCGAGGTCGCTTCGCGAAGCGAAGCCGAGCAGGCCGAACTGCGCGACGCGCTGAAGGCGCACCTGAAGACGCAATTGCCGGATTACATGGTGCCGACGCATCTGATTCTGCTGGCGAGCATGCCGCTGACCGCCAACGGCAAGCTCGATCGCCGCGCCTTGCCGGCGCCGGATCCGGAGCTCAATCGTCAGGATTACGTGGCGCCGAGCAACGAGCTGGAGCAGACCCTGGCGCAGATCTGGTGCGAGGTGCTCAACGTCGAGCAGGTCGGTCTCAACGACAACTTCTTCGAGCTGGGCGGCGACTCGATCCTGTCGATTCAAGTGGTCAGCCGTGCGCGTCAGCAAGGCATTCACTTCAGCCCGCGTGACCTGTTCCAGCACCAGACCGTGCAGACCCTGGCGGCTGTTGCCAGCCGCAGTGAAACCGTGACCGCCGAGCAAGGTCTGGTGACGGGCGAATCGCGTCTGACACCGATCCAGCACTGGTTCTTCGACACCGAGATTCCCGAGCGTCAGCACTGGAACCAGGCGTTGCTGCTGGAGCCGACGGTGGCGCTGGAACCGCACCGTCTGGAACAGGCGTTGCTGGCCGTGATCGAGCAGCACGATGCCCTGCGTCTGCGCTTCAGCGAGGTCAACGGCGCATGGCAGGCGACCCATCAACCGGTGACCGATGCCGCCGTGCTGTGGCAGGTTCGCGTGCCGTCGATGGACAAGTGCGCGGCGCTGTTCGCCGATGCCCAGCGCAGCCTCGACCTTGCCCAAGGCCCGCTGCTGCGCGCAGTTTTGGTCGATGGGCCGGACGCTCAGCAACGACTGTTCATCGCGATCCATCACTTGGTCGTCGACGGTGTGTCGTGGCGCGTTCTGCTCGACGATCTGCAAACCGTGTATCGCCAGCTCGACGCCGATCAGTCGGTGAAACTGCCGGCCAAAACCAGTGCCTTCAAGGACTGGGCGGCGCGTTTGCAGGCTTACGCCGGCAGCGAATCCCTGCGTGAAGAACTGAGCTGGTGGCAAGCGCAACTGGCCGGTCCGACTGCCGATTTGCCGTGCGAACGTCCTGAGGGCGGTCGCGAGAATCGCCATGCGCAAACCGTCAGCGTGCGTCTGGATGCCGAGCGCACCAAGCAACTGCTGCAACAGGCACCGAGCGCCTATCGCACGCAGGTCAACGACCTGTTGCTGACTGCGCTGGCCCGCGTGCTGTGCCGCTGGAGCGGTCAGCCGTCGGCACTGATTCAACTGGAAGGTCACGGCCGCGAAACCCTGTTCGACGAGATCGACCTGACCCGCACCGTCGGCTGGTTCACCAGCGCTTATCCGCTGCGCCTGACCCCGCACAATATCGAAGAGGCTGCGGGGCAGGGCGCTTCGATCAAGGCGATCAAGGAGCAACTGCGCGCCGTGCCGCACAAAGGTCTCGGTTATGGCGTGCTGCGTTATCTGGCCGATGACGCCAGCCGTCAGAGCATGGCGGCGTTGCCGAATGCGCCGATTACCTTCAACTACCTCGGCCAGTTCGACCAGAGTTTCGGCAGCAACGCGCTGTTCCGGCCACTGGATGAGTCGGTCGGCGCCGCCCACGATCCGCACGCACCGTTGCCGAACGAGTTGAGTGTCGACAGTCAGGTGTATGGCGGGGAACTGCTGCTGCGCTGGACCTTCAGCGCCGAACGCTACGACGCGCAGACCATCAACGAGCTGGCCGATGCCTACGTCGGCGAGTTGCAGAGCCTGATCGAACATTGCCTGCAGGACGAGGCCGGTGGCCTGACGCCGTCGGACTTCCCGCTGGCGAAACTGACCCAGGCGCAACTTGACGCACTGCCGGTGCCGGCGGCGCACATTGAAGACGTGTACCCGCTGACGCCGATGCAAGAAGGCATGCTGTTGCACACCTTGCTCGAGCCGGGCACCGGTCTGTACTACATGCAGGATCGCTACCGGATCAACAGCGAACTCGATCCCGAGCGTTTCGCCCAGGCGTGGCAAGCGGTGGTCGCCCGTCACGAAGCGCTCCGTGCCTCGTTCTGCTGGAACGTCGGCGAAGACATGCTGCAAGTGATTCATACGCCGGGGCGCACGCCGATCGAGTACCTGGACTGGAGCGCCATCGCTGACGCCGAGCAAGAGCCGAAACTGCAAGCGCTGCTCAAGGCCGAGCGCGAGGCCGGGTTCGATCTGCTCAATCAGGCACCGTTCCACCTGCGTCTGATCAAGGTCGGCGCGGCGCGTTACTGGTTCATGATGAGCAACCACCACATCCTCATCGATGCCTGGTGCCGCTCGCTGCTGATGAACGATTTCTTCGAGATCTACACGGCCCTCGGCGAAGGTCGCGAAGCACAATTGGCGGTGCCGCCGCGTTATCGCGATTACATCGGCTGGCTGCAACGCCAGAGCCTGGCCGAAGCGCGTCAGTGGTGGCAGCAGAACCTGCAAGGGTTCGAGCGCACCACGCCGATCCCGAGCGACCGTCCGTTCCTGCGTGAACACGCCGGCGAAAGCGGCGGCATGATCGTCGGTGACCGCTACACCCGACTGAATGTCGAGGACGGCGCCCGTCTGCGTGAGCTGGCCCAGGCCCATCAACTGACCATCAACACCTTCGCCCAGGCGGCGTGGGCACTGGTGCTGCGCCGCATGAGCGGTGATCGCGACGTGCTGTTCGGCGTGACCGTGGCCGGACGCCCGGTGGAGATGCCGGAGATGCAACGCACCGTCGGCCTGTTCATCAACAGCATCGCGCTGCGGGTGCAGATCCCGGCGGACGATCAGCGTGTCAGCGTGCGCCAGTGGTTGAGCGGTCTGCTCGACAGCAACATGCAACTGCGCGAGTACGAATACCTGCCGCTGGTGAACATTCAGGAGCAGAGCGAACTGCCGAAAGGCCAGCCGCTGTTCGACAGCCTGTTCGTGTTCGAAAACGCCCCGGTGGAAGTCTCGGTGCTGGACCGTGCGCAGAGCCTCAACGCGACCTCGGACTCGGGCCGTACCCACACCAACTTCCCGCTGACCGCCGTTTGCTATCCGGGTGATGACCTCGGTCTGCATCTGTCCTACGACCAGCGTTACTTCGACGAGTCGACCATCGAGCGCATGCTCGCTGAGTTCAAGCGTCTGTTGCTGGCGCTGGTCGATGGCTTCCATGGCGACATGGCCGACCTGCCGCTGCTGGGCCATGAGGAACAGGACTTCCTGCTCCACGGCTGCAACCAGAGTGAGCACGACTATCCGCTGGAGCAGAGCTACGTCGAGCTGTTCGAAGCCCAGGTCGCCGCGCATCCGCAACGCATCGCCGCCAGTTGCCTCGATCAGCAACTGAGCTATGCCGAGCTGAACCGGAACGCCAACCGTCTCGGTCATGCACTGGTCGCGGCCGGGGTGCAGATGGATCAACCGGTGGCGCTGCTGGGCGAACGTAATCTCGATCTGCTGGGCATGATCATCGGCAGCTTCAAGGCCGGTGCCGGTTACCTGCCGCTGGATCCGGGCCTGCCGAGCCAGCGTCTGCAACGCATTATCGAGCTCAGTCGCACTCCTGTTTTGGTGTGCACCGAGGCTTGCCGTGAACAGGCGACGACCTTGCTGGATGAGTTCAGCTGCGCCAACCGCCCACGCTTGCTGGTGTGGGAAGAGGTTCAGGCCGGTGCGGTATCGTCGGCGAATCCGGGCCTCTTCAGCGGCCCGGACAATCTGGCCTACGTGATCTACACCTCGGGCTCCACCGGGTTGCCGAAAGGCGTGATGGTCGAACAGCGCGGCATGCTCAACAACCAGTTGAGCAAGGTGCCGTACCTGAACCTGAGTGACGCCGATGTGATCGCCCAGACCGCTTCGCAAAGCTTCGACATTTCGGTCTGGCAATTCCTCGCCGCGCCGCTGTTCGGGGCGCGGGTGGACATCGTGCCGAACACCATCGCCCACGATCCGCAAGGCTTGCTGGTGCATGTGCAACAGCAGGGCATCACCGTGCTGGAAAGCGTACCGTCGCTGATCCAGGGCATGCTCGCTTCGGATCGTCTGAGCCTCGACGGGCTGCGCTGGATGTTGCCGACCGGTGAAGCAATGCCGCCGGAACTGGCGCACCAATGGCTGCTGCGTTATCCGGAGATAGGTCTGGTCAACGCCTATGGCCCGGCGGAGTGCTCGGACGACGTGGCGTTCTTCCGTGTCGACCTGGCCTCGACTCGCGGCAGTTACCTGCCGATCGGTACGCCGACCGACAACAATTTGCTGTACCTGCTCGATGGCGCGCTGGAGCTGGTGCCGCTGGGTGCGGTGGGTGAGTTGTGCGTGGCGGGCACCGGGGTCGGTCGTGGTTATGTCAGCGATCCGCTGCGCACCGCGCCGGTGTTTGTGCCGAATCCGTTCGGTGCGCCGGGCGAGCGTCTGTACCGCACCGGCGACCTGGCGCGTCGTCGCAGTGACGGGGTGCTGGAGTACGTCGGTCGGGTCGACCATCAAGTGAAGATCCGCGGTTACCGGATCGAACTGGGTGAAATCGAGGCGCGTCTGCACGAGCAACCGGAAGTCCGTGACGGCGCGGTTGGCGTGCAGGAAGGCGTCAATGGTAAGCATCTGGTCGGCTACCTGGTGGCCGCGGATTCCGCACTGAATCAGAGCGAACGCCTGGAGCGGATCAAGCAGCGCCTGCGCGCCGAACTGCCGGAATACATGGTGCCGCTGCACTGGTTGTGGCTCGACCGGTTGCCGCTCAACGCCAACGGCAAACTCGATCGCAAGGCCCTGCCGGCGCTGGAGATCGGCCAGTTGCAGAGCCAGGATTACCTGGCGCCGCGCAGCGAACTGGAACACACCCTGGCCGATATCTGGGCCGAGGTGCTGAAGGTCGAGAAGGTCGGGGTACGCGACAACTTCTTCGAACTCGGTGGCCACTCGTTGCTGGCCACGCAGATTGCCTCGCGGGTGCAGAAAGCCTTGCAGCGGGATGTGCCGCTGCGAGCGATGTTCGAGTGCAGCACCGTGGAGGAACTGGCCGGGTACATCGAAGGACTGGCGGCCAGCGACATTACCGAGGAGAAGGTTGATCGTCTCAATGACCTGATGGCAGAGCTGGAAGGCTTGTAGTTTTCAGCGTCTGTACCGGCCTCATCGCTGGCTTGCCAGCGATGGCGTCGGTGCGTTCAACGCAATTGCGTCTGTGCATGGATGTACGTTTGTATAGTTGACGATCGAGATCCGGCAGCCCAGTCTGCCGGTTCTCTTTTTTTGTCGCGGGGGTGATCGATGGCTTTCTTCGAAGTTGACGGACAGGCGCTTCACTACATTGATCAAGGCACGGGCCCGGCGGTGCTGCTGGCTGGCAGCTACCTGTGGGACCAGGCCATGTGGGCCCCGCAGATTGCTGCACTGTCGGCGAACTACCGGGTGATTGCCCTGGATCTGTGGGGCCATGGTGAATCCGGTCGTTTGCCGCAAGGCACCGCTTCGCTGGACGACATCGCCCGTCAGGCACAGGCGTTGCTCGATCATCTGGACATCGACCGGGTGACCCTGGTCGGGCTGTCGGTTGGCGGCATGTGGGGTGTGCGCCTGGCACTGTCGGCGCCGCAGCGGCTCAACGGTCTGGTGCTGATGGACACTTACGTCGGCGTCGAGCCGGAGCCGACCCGTCAGTACTATTTCTCGCTGTTCAAACAGATCGAGGAAAGCGGCGGGATCTCCGAGCAACTGCTGGATATCGTGGTGCCGATCTTCTTCCGCCCGGGCATCGATCGGGCGTCGGCGCTGTATCAGGATTTCCGCGCAAAACTCGCCGGCTATTCCGCCGAACGCCTGCGCGACAGCATCGTGCCGATGGGGCGCATCACCTTTGGCCGTGACGATCTGTTGCCGCGTCTGGGCGAGCTGAATGCGGCGACCACGCTGGTGGTCTGTGGCGATCAGGACAAACCACGTCCGCCGTCGGAAGCACGGGAAATGGCTGAGCTGATTGGCTGTCCGTGTGTGCTGGTGCCGGAGGCGGGGCATATCTCCAATCTGGAGAATCCGTCGTTCGTGACCGACACGCTGCTGAAGTTTCTGACTGAGCTGAAGTAACGAAAACGCCCACGCATTGCGTGGGCGTTTTTTATTTCGGGCCGAGAATCTTCGCCAGCTTGTCCGGCGTCGGTGCACCTTGCTGCTGTTGCAGCTCGCTTTTGTCGTCCATGTAGAAGATCGCCGGGGTGGCCTGCAAGTCCAGGTCTTCCATCAACTGCATGTTCGCCGCGAGTCTGGTCTGCACGGCGACCGGAATGTCCTTCAAGGCCTTGAGGGTGCTGGCCTTGCCGGCCTTCTCGTGATCTTCCAGGGCTTTGCTCGGATCCTTGGCGGCGAGCAGGGCGGCGGCTTTGGCCGGGCTGTCTTCGCGGATGATGCCGACCATGATGTGTCGCAGCTGCACCTTGCCGGCCTTGACCCATGGGCGGGCCTGTTCCCAGAACATGTTGCAGTACGGGCAGTTCGGGTCGCTGAACAGGTACACGGTGCGCGGGGCATCCTTGTCGCCGTCCTGAATCCAGTTGCTCGCTTCGAACTTGGCCCAGATTTCCTTGGCCATCGGCGCGTAGACCAGTTTTTGCAGTGGCGCGCTGCTCAAGTCGTTGCCGTCGGCGTCGTACAGGTTGCCCAGCAGCACGTGCTTGCCGTCCGGCGTCAGGTACAGCGCCATACCGCGGTTCTGGTATTGCGCGGCGTAACCGCGCAAGCCGTCCGGCGCGTCGAACTGGCCGACGATCCTGGCGCCCTTGGCTTCGATCTTCTTGATCGCTTCAGGCAGTTCTTCAGCAGCCTGGACCGACGGCAAGTGCAGCAGGGCGGCGCCCAGGGTCAGCGTCAGCAGGTGGCGGAGGCGGGGCATGGCAGTTTCCTTGAAGAAGAGGTGGCCGGATTCAGGCTGGATGCCGGGGTGTCGAAGCTTTCCAGAGCACGGGCCAGGCTGGCGTTGGACAATTCGCCCAAATGGCTGCCCAGCAGGCGACCGTCCGGGCTATAGAACAGCGTAGTCGGCAGGGCCATGGAGCCCACGGCCTGGCCGAGGCGTCCGCTGCGGTCGAACAGCACGTTGTTCAGGCTCAAACCCTGGGTTTCGAGAAACGTGGCGACGCTTTGCATGCTTTCGGCCTGGTTGACGAACAGGAATGTCAGGTCCGGGCGTTGTTGCTGGGCGTTTTCCAGCACCGGCATTTCCCGGCGGCACGGCGGACACCAGGTGGCCCACAGATTGATCACCAGCGGCCCGCCCTGATAGTCGGTGAGTTTCACGGTTTCCCCGGCGGCGTTGCGCAGAGTGATGTCCGGCAGGCGCGTGCCTTGCTCGTAGATATTCAGCGACAGGGTCGCCAGCACCCAGAACGCCACACCGCTGACCACACCGAAACCCAGCGGTCGACGCAAACCCGGCCGGCGCCAGCCGCGATAGAGTGCCGCGAGCAACAGCACGATCACCCCCGGCCAGGCGAGAAAACCGCCGTCGCGCAGGTCGATGATCTGCCACAGATCGTTGCGATAGTGGCCCCAGTACACAGCGACAAACGCAATGCGCGCCGCCAGCATGCCGAGCAGAAACAGGCTGAACAGCGCCGACTCGGGGTTGTCACCGCCGCGCTTGGCCACCCGCCAGCCGACGAAGGTCGCCAGCGCCAGCGCGCTGATCAGCAGCAGGTGGTTGAGGGCGATGGCAAAGGTGCCGAGGGTGAAGGTCAGCATTAACGGGCGTCTCGGGTGGTGGTCCAGCGTTGCAGGAAAGTATCGGCATCGACCTCGCCGGTGATGCGCTGGCTGCGGCGCTCTTCACCGTCGGCGCCGATCCACACGAAACTCGGTGGCCCCGGCACTTTATAACGGCCGAGCAGTTCGCGGCTGGCGGCATTGTCGGCGGTGACGTCGAGCCGTAGCAAGCGCACATCGCTCAGGGCCTGCATCACCCGTGCCTGGCCGAACACCTGTTTCTCCATGATTTTGCACGACGTGCACCAGTCGGCGTAGTAATCGAGCAACACCCACTGGCCTTGCGCTTTGGCGGCGTCGAGCTCGCGCTGCAGGGCAGCGGGATCCTTGATCGTCGTGAAGGCTTCGTGGCCGCTGGGCGCCGCAGATCCGACGCGGCCGGCGCTGTACACCTGCAACGGCTGATACGGATCGTCACTGCCACCCGCCGCCCCGACCACCAGCAGACTGCCCCACAGGCCCAGCAACAGCGAACCGGCACCGAACAGTTGCGCCACGCGACCAAAGCCCTCGGACTGTTTCCAGGCACTGTAAGCGGCGATCAACAGCAGCGCGCCGCACAGACCCAGCCACAGCGACGGATCCAGCACCGGGCGCAGCATCAGCAGCGCGGTGGCAAGGAACAGGAAACCGAACACGCCCTTGAGCAGGTTCATCCACGCGCCGGGCTTGGGCAGGAAGCGATTGCCGACCGTCACCAGCAACAACAGCGGGACGCCGATGCCGATGCCCAGAGCAAACAGGATCAGACCGCCGTGCAGCGCGTTGCCACTTTGCGCGATGTAGAGCAGGGCGCCGGCCAGCGGCGCGGTCATGCACGGGCCGACCAGCAGACCGGACAGCGCGCCCAATACGCCGGCGCCGATCAGGCTGCCGCCGCGCTGGCTGCGCGAGGCGTGTTCCAGTCGATCTCGCAGGGCCACCGGCAATTGCAGTTCGAAGAAGCCGAACATCGGCAGCGCCAGAACCACAAACACTGCCGCGAACGTCCCGAGCAGCCACGGGTTCTGCAACCACGCCTGCAGGTTGGCACCCAGCAGCGCGGCAATGACGCCCATCGCCGCATACACCAAAGCCATGCAAACCACATAACTGCCGGCCAGCGCGAAACCGCGACGCGGCGTGGCGCCGCTGCCCACGACCATGCCCGCCAGAATCGGCAGCATCGGCAACGAGCACGGCGCAAACGCCAGCAGCAGACCGAGACCGAAGAACACCAGCAGACTCCAGCCCAGCGAATGCTGTTGCAGACCGCTGGCCAGTGCCTGATCCGGCGCCTCATCTGTCGTTGCTGCGGCTTTGCCGCCGAGGTCGATCACTCGGGTCTGCGGGGGATAGCAAAGACCGGCGTCGGCACAGCCCTGATAACTGACCTTGATCTGGCCCTGGGCGGCAGGCGGGATTTTCAGCTCGAGGCCCTGACGATAAACCGGTTGCTCGCCGAAATACTCGTCGCTGTGGGACTCGCCTTCGGGCAGGGCCGGGACGCTTTCCGTCGCCAGCCCGTCGAATTTCAGACGCTTCTGATACAGGTAATAGCCATCGGCGATTTGCCAGAACAGCTGGGTCTCGCCGGAATCCAGACGCTCCGAGGTCAGCACGAACGCCTTGTCGACCGGCAAAAACTCCGGTTTTGACGCAAAAGGATCATTCCCTGCCTGGGCCAGACTCGAAATCAACAGTGCAAAAAACAGCAAAAACTGACGCATGGAGGAGCCTTGTCCCTGTGCAATTGAGGGGCACAATGGGCGGCGGCGATTAACCGATGATTAACCGCGACGCCCTTGTCGCGGTGGCGTTCGGGGCATAATGTCGGCTTAATCGGCCAGCGGCCTAATCAGCACTTTTCCACGGGACTCACCATGCACGTACTGGTTTGCGAAGACGATGAGTTGATCGCCAGCGGGATCGTCGCCGGGCTGACGGCGCAGGGCCTGACCGTCGAGCACGTCAACACCGCCTCCAAGGCACGGGCGATCCTCAAGGTTGCCGAATTCGACGTGATGGTGCTCGATCTCGGCCTGCCGGACGAAGATGGCCTCAAGTTGCTGCAACAACTGCGTCAGCAAGGCCTGGAGATTCCGGTGCTGATCCTGACGGCGCGTGATTCGGTCACCGACCGTGTCGACGGTCTGCAGTCCGGTGCCGACGACTACCTGCTCAAGCCATTCGACCTGCGCGAGTTGTTCGCCCGCCTGCAAACCCTGCTGCGCCGGGTGGCCGGACGCAGCGTCAATCTGATCGAACACGGCGCGCTGACTTACGATCCGAGCAGTCGCGAAACCACCCTGGCGGGGCGTCCGGTGGATCTGTCGCGGCGCGAGCAGTCGTTGTTGCAAGCCTTGCTGCACAACCGTGGCCGGGTGCTGTCCACCGAGCAGTTGAAGGACAGCGTCTATGGTTTCAACGATGAACTGGAGAGCAACGCGCTCAACGTGCACATCCATCACCTGCGCAGCAAGCTGGGCAAAGGCATCGTCGAAACCGTACGCGGTCTGGGCTATCGCCTGGGCCCGGCCGATGGCGGAGAACCCGACAAGTGATGAGCCTGCGCCTGCGCCTGAGCCTGACCCTCGGCGCCGCATTCGCGCTGATCTGGGCATTGGCGGCCGCCTGGATGCTCAGCGACCTGCGCAACCAGATGATGTTTTCCCTCGACCAGCGCCTGGTGGCGTCGGCGCGGATGGTCGCCGGGTTGCTGGAACAATTGCCGGCTGTCCCGAGCAAAGGCGAGGGCACTCATTTCAGCGCCGAGCAGTTGAACATTCCCGGCGGCATGGCCTGTCAGGTCAGCTCGCTGCGCGGGGAAATCCTCGCACGCAGCCACAACAACCCGGAACAGGCGCTGGAAGCCCAGAAAATGGGCTTCCACGATCAAATGATCGACGGTGCGCCATGGCGCAGCTTCACCCTGGCTCGGGGCGATGTGCGGATCACCACCGCCGACCGGGTGATCGAGCGTGAAGCCCTGAACATGTCGATTCTGCTGGCGGCCTCGGTGCCGGTCGGCGTGGCGTTGCTTGGCTGCCTGTGCCTGTTGTGGCTGGGGATCGGCCAGGGGTTGGCGCCGCTCAACCGCTTGCGTGAAGCCTTGATGCGCCGCAACGCCGACTCGCTGGAGCCGCTGCAGTTGCAGTCATTCCCCAGCGAACTGAAACCGCTGCTGGAAACCCAGAATCAGCTGTTCCAGCGCATCGGCAAGACCATCGAGCGCGAGCGTCGCCTGACCGGCGATGCCGCCCACGAACTGCGCAGCCCGCTGACGGCGATCAAGACCCACCTGCAAGTGGCGCGCATGACCGATGGCAGCGCCCGCGATCAGTCTCTGGCCCGGGCCGAGGAGGGTGCCGACCGCCTGCATCGGACCCTTGAGCAGTTACTGTTGCTGGCGCGGGTCGAAGGCAGTCTGTCGTTCGACGACGGTGTGCAGTGCAGCGCCGAGCAGGTAGCGAAACTGGCGATCCAGGACTCGGCCGGCGACCAGCGCCAGCGGATAAGACTGCACCTGCCCGAGCGTTTGTCCGAAGCTCCACTGCAAATGCCGGCCGTGCTGTCGATCGCGGCCCTGCGCAATCTGCTTGACAATGCCCTGCGTCATACGCCGACGGACGGCGCGGTGGATCTGAGCCTGGATACTACCGCCAATCGCGTGCGTTTCGTGGTGCGCGACCATGGGCCGGGGATTGCCCCGGACGATCTGCAACACCTGACCCAGCGCTTCTGGCGCAACGGCCAGAGCACCGGCTGCGGACTGGGGCTGGCGATTGTCCAGGCGATCGTTCAGCGCTGCGCCTGCACCCTGCATTTCGACAGCCGTCCGGATGGTTTGCGGGTCGAGCTGAGCATGCCGCTGCAACCGGTCTGACAGTTTGCCGGGCACATCAAATGTAACCTCTCTCCATTAGTCATCCGCCGGCCGCGACGTTATTGTCGCCCCAGCCTTTGACTCAATGGATTGAGGGAAACAGCGCCATGGAAGCACCCATTCACATCTGTCCCGCCACCCCCGCCGACGCCGGCGTCATCAGCCGGATTCTCGAACGCTCGATCCGCGTCGGTTGCGCGCTTGACCATCGCAACGATCCACAACTGGTCGATCGCTGGGTCCGCCGACAATCGGCGGAGCACATCAGCGCGTGGCTCGCCGATCCCCGTCATTATCTGAATATTGCGCTGTTGCAGGACAAACCGGTTGGCGTCGGCATGGCCGCGGCCAATGGCGAGATCACGTTCTGTCATGTGCAGCCGGAGTGGTTTCGTCGCGGTGCGGGTCGCGCATTGATGGGCGATCTCGAAGGCTGGTTGAGAATTCGTGGCCAGCCTCGCGTCAGGCTCGCCAGCACGCGAACCGGCGAGGCGTTCTATCGGCGTCTGGGTTATCGCGAAGCGGCGTCTCCCTTTGCACATCACGGCATTTTGGCCCTGCCGATGCACAAGGCGCTGGCATTGTCGGCCTGACATTCGATCAAGGGTGTAAATCCTCGACACGCTGGTGCGTTTCCAGAACAGGAAAACCTGCATGTGCGCCCCGCGACCGGAACGCGCACCTGCCCGGTGTGCAGTTTTGGTCACTATCCATAGCGTATTGAGGGGTCGAAAGATGTCAGTCGCCACCAGCCTTATCGAAGAGCCGTCGGCCCGGATCGCCTCCGCGTCGGCTGAAACGCTGTATCAGTTCAATGAGTCGCCGTTGCTGGCCCGTCAGAGCCAGCAGGAATCCAATGCTCGCAGCTACCCGCGCCGGATTCCCCTGGCGCTCAAGCGCGCCAAAGGCCTGTACGTCGAAGACGTCGAGGGCCGCAGCTTCATCGATTGCCTGGCCGGCGCCGGCACCCTCGCGCTGGGGCATAACCATCCGGTAGTGATCGAGGCCATTCAGCAGGTACTGGCCGATGAGTTGCCACTGCACACCCTGGATCTGACCACGCCGGTGAAAGACCAGTTCGTGCAGGACCTGTTCGGCCTGCTGCCTCCGGCATTGGCCAAGGAAGCGAAAATCCAGTTCTGCGGCCCGACCGGCACCGACGCCGTGGAAGCCGCGCTGAAACTGGTGCGCACCGCCACCGGGCGCAGCACCGTGCTGTCGTTCTCCGGCGGTTACCACGGCATGAGCCAGGGCGCCTTGAGCCTGATGGGCAGCCTGGGGCCGAAAAAACCGTTGGGCGCATTGCTCAGCAACGGCGTGCAATTCATGCCGTTCCCTTACGACTACCGTTGCCCGTTCGGCCTCGGTGGCGCGGCCGGTGTGAAAGCCAACCTGAGCTACCTGGAAAACCTGCTCAATGATCCAGAGGCTGGCGTGCAATTGCCGGCAGCGGTGATCGTCGAAGCGGTGCAGGGCGAGGGCGGCGTGATCCCGGCGGACATCGAGTGGCTGCGTGGTTTGCGCCGCATCACCGAAAAGGCCGGTGTTGCACTGATCGTCGACGAAATCCAGAGCGGTTTCGCCCGCACCGGCAAGATGTTTGCCTTCGAACACGCCGGCATCACGCCGGATGTGGTGGTGCTGTCCAAGGCCATTGGCGGCAGCCTGCCGCTGGCCGTGGTGGTTTATCGCGACTGGCTCGACACCTGGCAACCGGGCGCTCACGCCGGTACGTTCCGTGGCAACCAGATGGCGATGGCCGCCGGCTCCGCGGTGATGCGTTACCTGGTCGAGCACAAGGTCTGCGAACACGTTGCCGCCATGGGCGAACGCCTGAGCGAACACCTGCGCATTTTGCAGCGCGATTTCCCGCAACTGGGCGACATTCGTGGTCGTGGCCTGATGCTCGGTGTCGAACTGGTCGATCCGAACGGCGCACCGGATGCGCTGGGGCATCCACCGACCTTCGCACGTCTGGCGCCGCTGGTTCAGCGCGAATGTCTCAAGCGTGGGCTGATTCTGGAGCTGGGCGGGCGGCATGGTGCGGTGGTGCGATTCCTGCCGCCGCTGGTGATCACCGCCGCGGAAATCGACCGCGTCGCCGAGATCTTCGGCCGTGCGTTGAGCGCCGCGACCGCCGGCCTGTAAATTTTTCGCCGCGTCGAACGTTCTTTCTACATACCCGGCTGCACCGTCGTGCAGCCCACCCTTACAGCGATGGAGACACAGCATGACGTCAGTATTCGACCGCGAGGACATCCTCTTTCAAGTCGTGGTCAACCACGAAGAGCAGTACTCGATCTGGCCGGACTACAAGGCCGTGCCGCAAGGCTGGCGCACCGTTGGCAAGAGCGGCCTGAAGAAGGAATGTCTGGCCTACATCGAAGAAGTCTGGACCGACATGCGTCCTCTGAGCCTGCGCCAGAAGATGGAAGCGCAAGCGGCTGCCCAGTAAGGCGCCGGACAAAAAGAAACCCGCTGGACTGGAATCAGTCAGCGGGTTTTTTCATGTCCGGCATTCGATCGTTCCCACGCTCTGCGTGGGAATGCAGGCCGGGACGCTCCGCGTCCCTTCCGAAGCGGACGCGGAGCGTCCAATGAGGCATTCCCACGCAGAGCGTGGGAACGATCACTGAACCTCAGGCGCCGCTCAAGCCCTTGAGCAGCACATCCACATTGCCTTCCAGCTCTGCCACCGGATCCGCTGCATCGGTGCTGAGCACCAGCAGTTGACTGCCCGATTCGGCAATCGCCGCTTTCACCGCATCCGAAGGCTGGCGATGGTGCAGCACCACTGCTACGTCGTTGTCTTTCAAAGTCGCGGTCAGTTTTTTCAGCTCCTCCGGCGTCCATTCGGCATCCGGTCGAGCGTCCTGTCCGATCAACTCCAGATTGAGGCTGCCGATCAGGTAACCGAAGTGATCGCTCAGGCTCATCACGCTCAGGTTGTCGGCACGGGCCAGACGCGCTTCGCTGTCGGCACTGAGTTTCAGCAGACGCTGTTTCAGCGCCGCCAGATTGGCCTCGATCTTCGGTTTGTCCTTCGGTGCCAGGCGCACCAGATCCGCCGCCATCACGTCAGCCATACGCCCCATGTTGTTGCTCGCCAGCCACGGCTGACTGTTCAGGCCGTCGACCTTGAGCCCCGGTTGCACGGCAATGCCGGGCAGGGCGCCGTCCACCGGGCGGGCAGCATCGACTTCGACGATGCGGATGTTGCTGCGGCGGGCGATCGGATACAGCGGGTCATCGGCCCACAGCGAGCGCACGCCGATCACGGCATCGGCGCCAGTGGCCAGTTTGCTCAGCGCCGGGGCGCCGCGACCGGTGAAGTAGGCGGTCTGGCGGCTGCCTGGCAGGTTGGCCGGTGCTGCGCGTTCGAGGCTGATGTCGGTGCCTTTGATCAGGACTTCGCCCAGACCATAAGTGATCGGCAGCGAGGCCAGCACCCGCAATGGTTTCTCGGCAGCCAGCAGAGGGCTCGAAACCACGCCGCTTAGGGCAATGGCCAGAGCAAGTTGTCGTAATGAAAAAGCCATTTATCCAAGGTTCCCTTTCAGACTGGGGACGACGCCCCGGGCAATTGCGGCGAGGGCGAAGGCGATACCGGCGACCAGAATGATCGCGGCGCCGGACGGAATCGGCAGGTCGAACACGATCGGCGCAAGAATCCCGCACAGCGTGCTGACCGTGGCGATCAGCACCGAACACCAGAAAAAGCCCTTGAGCGACTGGCTGAGCAAACGAGCCGCCGCCGCCGGAATCACCAGCAGCGCACCGACCAGAATCGCGCCGATGACTTTCACCGCGGCAACCGTAATCAGTGTCACCAGAATCACGAACAGATAATCCAGGGTCTTCACCGCGACGCCGCGCACCGCCGCCAGTTGCGGGTTGAAGCTGGCGAGCATGATCCGGTTGTACAGCGGCAGGGCCAGCGCCATGACCAGTGAGCCGACAATCGCCAGCACCAGCAGGTCGTTACCGTTGACCGTCAGCACCGAGCCGAACAGCACGTTTTCCAGAATGTGCACGTTGATCTTGCCTGCCAGAATCAGCAGCAGGCTGGCACCCAGAGCGAGAGACACCGACAGGAATACGCCAATCAATGTGTCCGGGGCCAGCCCGGTACGGTTGCGCAGGTAATTGAGCAAAATCCCGAACAACAGGCAGTAGCCGAACAGGCTGCCGTAAGGCCCGGTGTAGGGTTCGCCGAGCAGAATGCCGATGGCCACCCCGGTCAGTGCCGCGTGGCCGACCGCCTCGGAGAAAAACGCGAAGCGCTTGACCACCACCAGCGTGCCGAGGCCACCCAGTACCGGGCCGATCAGCAGACCGGCGAGCAAGGCATTGACCACAAATCCATAGGCCAGGGCTTCCGGCAGGTAACCGGATGAGGCCCAGCCTTGCACCATCAAACGAAAGGCTTCGTAACTCATCAGGCAGCGCTCCGTGGATGGGTCGAGAACAGGGTCAGCAGGCGCTCCGGAGTCAGGGCCTGTTGCGGCGTGGCGTCGAACAGCACCCGGCGGTTGAGGCCGGTGACGCGATTGGCCAGACGCCCGACCGCTTCTAGATCGTGCTCGATCCACAGCACGGTGATGCCCGCCGCACGCCAGTCACCGAGCAAACGTTCGAACACCTGGATCCCGGCTTCGTCGAGGGCTGACATCGGTTCATCCAGCACCAGCAATTGCGGCGCTGGAATCAGGCCCTGAGCAAGCAGTACCCGCTGGCGTTCGCCACCGGACAGCGCACCCATCCGGCGCTTGCGCTTGTCCTGCATGCCGACCCGCTCCAGCGCATCACCGATAGCGCCGGCGTAGCGTTTACTCAAGCCGAGGAAGGCCGGGCGACGCTGACACATGGCAGCCATGAAATCATCGACGGTCATCGGCAGACCCCGATCGAACTCCAGCGCCTGCGGCACGTAGCCGATGGTGCCGGGCTCGCCGGGCCATTGCAGGCTGAGCCGGCCCTGATGGGGCATCTGCCCGAGCAGGGTTTTGATCAGCGAGCTCTTGCCGCCGCCGTTGGGGCCGACCAGCGCATGCACGCTGCCGGGCTGAACTTGAAAGGTGACCTTGTCGAGGATCGTCGTGCGGCCGAGGGTCAGGCTGACGTCCGCGAAATCCAGGGTCGGGCCGTTAAGGGTGATTGAGAGGTTTTCCTGAGCCGTCATGCGCCGGACTCCTGAATCGCCCGCACTACGGTGTTGAGGTTGCCGGTCATTTCCTTTTCGTACTTGTCGGCGGTGTATTCGCCATAGGAAATGTGCGACAGCGGGTACAGCTTCACACCGGATTCACGCTGGATGGTTTCGACGTAGGTGGACGGGAAATCCATCTCGGAGAAGATCACTTTCACGTCCAGCTCGCGCAGTTGGTCGATGGTTTTCTTCAACTGGCTCGGGCTTGGCTCGATGCCGTGGGCCGGCTCGACCACCGCGGTGACTTCCAGGCCGAATTCACGCAGCAGGTAGTCATAAGCGGCGTGCACCGTGGCCACTCGCAGTTCGGCGTTCGGCGCCTGGGTCAGCTTGGCCAGGGCGTCGGCGCGCATCTGCCGCAGGCGTTTGCCGTAGGCGCGGGCGTTCTGGGTGTAAGCCTTGGCATTGTCCGGGTCGAGCTTGCCCAGCTCACGGGCGATGTTGTTGACCTGGGCAATCGAGGCGCTGATCGAAAGGAAGGTGTGCGGGTTCACCACTTTGCCGGCACCGCGCGCGGCAACCCCGGTGGCGGCCAGCAACGGCACGTTTTCGTTGGCTTCGATGGTCTTGATGTTCGGCGTTTCGCTGGCGGCGATCATGCGATCGGCGAAGTCGTCATGGCCAACGCCGTTGAGCACGATCACATCCAGCCCGCTGATGCGCTTGATGTCTTCGGCGCGCGGCTCGTAGGCGTGCGGGTTGAAGCCGGCGGGAATCAGCGGCACGACCTCGGCCTTGTCGCCGACGATGTTCGCCACATAGCTGTAATACGGATGCAGGGTGATGCCGATGCGCAGGCGCTTGGCCTGATCGGCGCTGGCCAGCGGGCTCAGCAGGCAGGCGCACAGACCGATCAGCAGCAGGCGCAGGAAAGGACGGCGTTGAGATGAACTAGGCATGGGCAAGCGGTCTTCTCTCGGTAAAGGCGAGGGTTCAATGGCGATGTTCGCGGGTCACCCCGGCATCGAATTGCGCGACGATCTGTTTCCATCCGGCAGCGGTCAGCGCTGCGTCTGACAGGTCTTTCGGCGCTTGCAGGTCGGTGGCGCGGTTGAGCCAGATGTCCGGCGCGGCGTCGTTCAGGCGCATCAGAAACGAACCGGCCACGGCTGGTGCCTGGCTGTGGCCGAAGTAGGCGCGGTCCGCCAGCAACTGCCAGGCGTGACCGCCTCGACTGACCGAGCTGGCGTCCTGGGCGAACGGTGCAAAACCTTCATCGGCCAGGTTCTGCGGGCTTGGCAGCGTTTGCTGTTCTTCACGCAGCAGGCGGATCTCGTCGAGGGTCACGCGCAGATCCGCATAGATGCCCTGCTCGCTGGCGCCAAGGTCGCGACGGGCGTCCAGTTGATGGCTTGAAACCGGCTCCGGTTCGCGGGAAACGCCGCGCCATGTCACTACCGAGCCGGCAACCGCGATGATCAGCAGGCACATCAGCAGCACATTGAGGGTTTCGTGCCCGGCACCGGCCGGGCGTACAACCTGGGTGGTCGGCGTGGTCATGGGGCTTCGATATCCGCTTGGTCGATTTCGACCACGTGGCCAGGGCCGGCGTCGAACAGCACGTAGAACTCGGCGCCGGGTTTCTTGAAGGTCAGGGTCGAGTCGGCGCCGAGCTTGCCCGGCACCAGGATGGTTTCGTCGTAGCCGATCACATCGAGGGTCACCCCCGGCGCGCCGCTGCCGTCGGAGAAACCGCCGGTGCACTTGATCTGCTCGGCATCGATGGCCTTGCACTCGCACATCGGATTATGGGCCAGGACGCCGGCGCTGAAACCGGCAGTCAGCACCAGCAAGGTATTGCTCAGGAGCAAGCGGAAGGGGCGTTGGGCATGACTCATGGTTTGGCTCCTTGTTTGTTCAGCCAGGCGAGGGTGGCAGGCGAGGCCTGGCTCAGCGGAATCGAGGCTTGGTGCATGCTGCCGTCCCAGCCTTCCATGGTGATCCACAGTTCGGCGTCGGCAGCGGTCTTTTCCGGAACCGGCAACTGGGTACCCATGCGGTACGGCGTGCCGAAGAAAATCACCCCGGCCGCGCGCAGGCTGCGAGGTTTGCCGATGCGCAGGTACGTCGCCTTGACGTGGTCGACACAGGCGTCGCAGAGGGCGGCGCTGAAATCTTTCATGTAGCCGGCCGGGCCGGTCAGGGTCGGTGCCTGATTACGCAGTTCGGCCAGTCGCAGGCTCCAGGGACCGACCTGGATTTCGCCGATCTCCCGTTCACCCAGTCCGCTGTCACCGCGAAACAGCGAAGCATCGGCGAAGTATTTGGGCATGAAGCCGAGCGGGATCAGCAATAACAGGACATTGAGGTGGAAACGCCATTTGTGCCAGAACCGGTTCAGGCGCGACGTTGGTGTTATTCCAATGTGGCTCACGGACGCACCTCCGAAGGTTCATGTCGGGACGTCGATCGTGACGCGACCTTGCGGTTTCTCTTGTCTTCGCGCTTGAGTGCGTTGAGCGTGGCCAGTGCGGTGCGCTTGGTCCAGATCAGCAGGCCGCTGAGAACCATCATGCTCAGCAGCAGGCCGAAGAAGAACCAGATCAGCTTGATCCAGATTCCGCCGAAATCGCCGGTGTGCAGCGGACGCATCGATTCGGTGACGAACTCCAGGGCGGAGCGGTCGGACAGCAGGCGCGAGGCGGCAATGTCACCGTTGTAAGGATTGAGCGTGGCGGTCTGGAACATCAGCGGATACCAGCCACGACCACCGACACTCATGTGGCTGTAGGCGTTGCCGGGCAGGCTGACGAAACTGGCTTCCAGCCCCGGGATCTTTTGTTGAGCGATCTCGATGGCCGAGTCGAGACTGATCCGCGGTGGAGGTGTGCCGTCGGCGGAGATCGGCACACTTTCCCGGGACATCGCCGGGATGACCGGCTCGCTGGAAATGGAAATCTGGAAATCGAACAGCAGGGCGCGGATCAGGAACCACACGCCGGTAATGGAAATCACCGCGATGAACCAGATCGACCAGATGCCGCTGAGGCGGTGAAAGTCGCCCCAGAAAATCCGCGCACCGTGACGAATGCGCAGGGTCGGGCGGAAAAAGCCTTTCCAGAAGCGCTTGTACACCACCAGCCCGGTCACCAGCGAAGCGAGCATCGGCAGGCCGAGGAACGACACCAGATACCAGCCCCAACTGAAGCCGTTGGTGAACGGCACCAGCCACCAGCCATGCAGTGCGCGGGTGAACGCCTTGAAGTTGAAGGTTGGCGCGGGGCCCTGGATGACGCCGGTGTACGGGTTGACGTAGACCGTCAGCGAACGCCCGTCGGGGTAGCTGACCTCGACGTCGAGGGCAAAGTGCGATTCGTCCGGACGACTGATGCTTTGCACCACTGTCTGCGGTTCGGCCTTCTTGATCGCGGCCAGGACCTGATCATAGCTGAGCAATGGTGCGTCGTCCGAAGGGGCGCTGGCGCGCATCTGCGGGTTGGCCAGCCAGACGATTTCCTGGCTGACCACCGCCAGGGTGCCGGTGACGCAGACGATCAGAACGAAAAACCAGATCGGCAACGCCAGCCAGCTGTGTACCAGGAACCACAGTTTCGAGCGGGATTTCTTCGACATGATGACGGGTCTTGATTCAGTGAGAGGGAGCGGTACTACGGGCTTCGCAGCACGGGAGTCCCCTGAAAGGCCGGTCGTGGCTTTTGCCTACGCGACCGGCCCGCATCTCTATAAGACGGATGACCGAAGCAAATCCCGATGAACGATATGAAAGTAAATGTTTCGCGATTGCAGTTCGCTGTCGCGTGGGCGGATTTCTGCGGGGGAGGCGAAGCAGTCCGACGGCGCGTGCCGCCGGATTGAAGGAAAGGATCAGCGTAGAAAGTCGAGCGCTTCGGTCAGTAACAGCTCAGGGACTTCTTCGGCAAGGTAATGCCCGGCCGGCAAAGCCTTGCCCCGTACATCAGTGGCAACTTGTTGCCATTCCCTCAGCGGATCGAAGCAGCGACCGACGGTGCCCTCGGCGCCCCACAGCACCAGCAACGGCAGGTTCAGGTGGCGACCAGTCGTGATGTCGGCGCGATCATGTTCCAGGTCGATGCCGGCACTGGCACGGTAATCCTCGCAGATCCCACGAGCACTGCCGGGACGTTCCAGGCAACGCCGGTATTCGCTGAACGCCTCGTCGGTGAAGGGTGCGAGCCCGGCGCTACGGCTGCCCATGACACTGCGCAGGTAACCTTCAGGATCGGCTTCGATCAGGGTTTCCGGCAACGGTGCCGGGCGGATCAGGAAGAACCAGTGCCAGTAGGCCCGGGCGAAGGCTTCATTGGTCTGGCTGTACATCGCCAGCGTCGGCGCGATGTCGAGCAGGACCATGCGCTGCACAACCGCGGGATGATCGAGCGCCAGGCGATGGGCGACTCGCGCGCCACGGTCGTGGGCAAGGATCGAGAACTGCTCGAAACCCAACGCCTTCATCAATTCCACGCCGTCGCGGGCCATCTCGCGTTTCGAGTAATTGAGGTGAGCCTCATCGGCCGGCGGGCGACTGCTGTCGCCATAACCGCGCAGGTCGGCGGCGATCACCGTGAAGTGCTCCGCCAGTTGCTCGGCGATCTTGTGCCAGATGACGTGGGTCTGCGGGTGCCCGTGCAACAGCAGCAGGCCCGGGCCGCTGCCTTTGATGCGGTAGCTGATGTCCACACCGTTGACGTGGCGCTGATCTTTGACGAATCCGGCAAACATCGGGTGATCCTTTATTCAGGCGAGTGGCCTGCATCCTGAAATCGCCGGGCGTTCATGACAAGACGTGAAGCGTGGTTCGACGGTTCATGAATCGTGTTCGCCCATCCCCGCGCGCTGCGCGGGAATGGACACTCGGCGTTGCTAACCCTGCTGAAACATCTCCTTCGCCCGCTGCTCGATCTGCGCCTGGGTCAGATCCTCCTTGCGCGTGGCCAGGAACCACAGATGCCCGTACGGATCTTTCAACGTCCCGCTGCGGTCGCCGTAGAACTGATCCTTGACCTCGGACACCGAGGTGGCGCCGGCCTCCAGCGCACGCTGAAAGGATTTGTCGACATCGGTCACGTACAGATGCAAACCGACGGACACGGCTTTGTCCGGATTGCTCAACGGACCTTGATCGCACGGCGAGCCGAGCATGATCGCGCTGTCGCCGATGCGCAGTTCGGCGTGGCCGATGCCGCCGTCGGGCATGCTCAGGCGCATGACTTCGGTGGCACCGAACGCCTTTTTATAGAAGTCGATGGCTTCGGCAGCTTTGTGAATGCCGAGGTACGGGGTAATGCTGTGATACCCCTCGGGAATGGGTTTGACGCTCATGGCGGTACTCCCTGTTATTTGTTGCCTGGTTTTTATTAGAGGTTGAAGGTGTGCCTTCGCCGGGGTTGCCGGTCGCTCAACTATAGATCCGTGCCGCCGCCGTGACCGAGTAGCCGACGAGCAGGCCTCCCACTGTTCAGCCATCGACAGCGAAGCAGCAGAATGCGCAAGTTTTCATCGCCAGACGCCCTGAAGTTCCGCTGCAGCCCCCGTAAAACAAGGCCTTTGCGTCAGGCACAGAAGCTGCAATGACCCGGTACAACACCGATACCGAGAGTCATCCATGTCTGAATCTGCCGTTTATCCGATCAACCCGCCGGCCGCCCACCGGATCGCCGACGACGCCGAAGCTTTGCGCGTGGCTGTGCAGGTCGCCGCCGTCTTGCAGGAACACGCCGCCGAGCGTGACCGCAGCCGCGAAGTGCCGGCCGAGATCGTCGACCTGTATTCCAACAGTGGCCTGTGGGGCATCACCGTGCCGAAGGAGTACGGTGGCGCGCAGGTGTCCCTTGCGGTGCTGGCGCAGGTGATCGCGATCATTTCCGCCGCCGATCCGTCCCTCGGGCAGATTCCGCAAAACCATTACTGCCTGCTCGAAGACATCCGCCTGCAAGGCACTCCGGCCCAGCAGGCGCATTTCTTTAAGCTGGCGCTGCAAGGTCATCGCTTCGCCAATGCGCTGTCGGAAACCGGCGGCAAGAACGTGCAGGACATTCAGGCGACCCTCCGCCGTTATGGCGACGGCTTCGTGATCAACGGCCGCAAGGGCTACTGCACCGGTTCGCTCTACGCCCACTGGCTGGCGGTGCTGGCGCTGGATGAAGAGCAGAAGGGCCAGTTGGCCTTCGTCGAGCGCGGTACGAAAGGGCTGGTGATCGTCGACGACTGGGACAGCATCGGTCAGCGCACTACTTCCAGCGGCACGGTGCTGGCGGAAAATCTGCAAGTGGCGCCCTTCAATCTGTTTCCGACGTACCGTTCCTACGAGAGCCCGACCCTGGCCGGGCCGTTCGCCCAGTTGACCACCGCCGCCATCGACGCCGGCATCGCCCGGGCAGCCTTGCGCGATACCGTAGAATTTGTCCGTCAGTTCGCCCGACCGTGGATCGATGCGGGTGTGGAAAAGGCCAGTGAAGATCCGCTGACGATCATCCAGATCGGTGCGCTGGAAATCCGCCTGGAAGCCGCCGAAGCCTTGCTCGAACGCGCCGGTTGGGCGCTCGACGCGGCACGTCCTGCACCGGATGAAGACAACGTCGCACTGGCGTCCCTGGCCGTGGCCAAGGCCAAAGTGCTGACCACCGAAATCGCCATCGAGGCCAGCAACAAGCTGTTCGAACTCGGCGGTACCCGCTCGACCCTGAAAAAGCACAACTTCGACCGCCACTGGCGCAATGCTCGGGTCCACACCCTGCATGACCCGGTGCGCTGGAAATACCACGTGGTCGGCAACTGGCTGCTCAACGGCGTCAAACCACCGCGCCACGACTGGTCCTGACCATGGCCGAGTGGTTCAAACACATTTACTGGGCCGACATCGCCCAAGCCTGTCTCGACACCCTGAGCATGCTCGGCGCGGCGCTGCTGTTCACGGTGTTGCTGGGCCTGCCGCTGGGGCTGCTGCTGTTTCTCACCGGCAAGCGCCAGCTGCATGAAACCGTCGGCGTCTATCGGGTGCTGTCGGTGATCGTGAATATGCTGCGTTCGCTGCCGTTCATCATTTTGCTGATCGTGCTGATTCCGCTGACCACGTTGTTGGTGGGGACGTCACTGGGCGTGCCCGGAACCATTCCGCCGCTAGTCGTCGGTTGCACACCGTTCTTCGCGCGGCTGGTGGAAACCGCTCTGCGCGAAGTCGATCGCGGCGTGGTCGAGGCGACCCAGGCCATGGGCGCCAACACCTGGCAGATCATCCGCCACACCCTGTTGCCGGAAGCCCGCGGCGGGTTGCTGGCGGCGGTGACGGTCACCGCCATCGTGCTGGTGGACTACACGGCGATGGCCGGCGTGATCGGTGGCGGCGGGCTCGGCGATCTGGCGATCCGCTACGGCTATCAGCGTTTTCAGACCGACGTGATGGTGGTCACCGTGGTGTTGCTGCTGATTCTGGTGCAGGCCCTGCAAATGACCGGCGACCGCCTGGTGGCGCACTACAGCCGACGCTGACAAAACAGTTTCAACCCATAAAAGGCCCCACGTTCACCCCACGACGGCCACTCAAGTCTGCCTTGGAGCACAGCATGAAAAAGACCCTGGCCGTACTGGCTGCCGTTCTGTCGTTCGGCGCCCATGCCAACGAAAAACTGATCGTCGGCGCCACCCCGGTGCCGCATGCGGAAATCCTCGAGTTCGTCAAACCGACCCTGGCCAAGGAAGGCGTGGATCTGGACATCAAGGTCTTCACCGACTTCATCCAGCCCAACCAGCAACTGGCGCTGAAAAACCTCGACGCCAACTATTACCAGTACCGGCCGTTTCTCGATGATTTCAACAAGACCCGCCACACCGATCTGGTGCCGGTGGTCGGTGTGCACATCGAACCGTTCGGCGCCTACTCGACCAAAATCAAGAACATCTCGGAGCTGAAGGACGGCGCCAGTGTGTCGATCCCCAATGACCCGGTGAACACCGGTCGCGCCCTGGTGCTGTTGCACGAGGCCGGGCTGATCAAACTCAAGGATCCGAGCAACACCCTGGCCACCCAGCGCGATATCGTCGAAAACCCCAAACACCTGAAAATCCGTGAACTGGAGGGCGCGTTGCTGGCCCGTTCAGTGAGTCAGGTGGATCTGGCATTCGTGTTCGCCAACTACGCGCTGGAAGCCGGGATCGACACCAACAGCGCACTGATCGTCGAGAAGGGCAAGAGCCTGTACATCGAGTTTCTGGTCGCACGGCCTGACAACATCAACGACCCGGGCCTGCAGAAACTGGCCAAGGCGTTGAATTCCGATGAAGTGCGTCAGTTCATTCTGACTCGCTACAAAGGGCAGATTGCGCCGGGTTTCTGATCGATCAATCCGAGGGTTCCTCTGGGAACCCTCACTTGGGAACATCGAGGAAATGTGCTCCCGGCCCTTGCTCGCCCAACACATCGCCCTGATTGCGCAGCGGGCAGGCCTCCATCGACAGGCATCCGCAACCGATGCAACCGGTCAGCCGGTCCCGCAGCAGCATCAGCTGATTGATCCGTTCGTCCAGCTCACGCCGCCACTGCTCCGACAACACTTTCCAGTCCGCCGCCGTTGGTGCGCGGTTGTCCGGTAGCTGTTTCAACGCCTCGCCGATTTCTGCCAGTGGAATGCCCAGGCGTTGCGCCACCTTGATCAGCGCCACCCGCCGCAGTACTTCCCGTGGATAACGCCGCTGGTTGCCGGCATTGCGCTGGCTCTTGATCAACCCTTTGGATTCATAAAAGTGCAGGGCGGTGACCGCCACACCGCTGCGGGCCGCAACTTCGCCGACGGTCAGTTGCTTGTGCAGATTTTTCGCAGTGATCATTTGAAAAATGCCCCTTGACCTCTAGTTAACTCGAGGTTTTACCCTGCAGGCCTTCGAATCGCAAGATTCGCCTGACCGAGTGGGGATCTCATGCAAGCACCAGCGAAAAACCGCAGCTTTACCCAATTGATCGAATTTGAAATCGAACCCGGCCAGCAACCGGCGCTGGTCTCGGCGCTGGCGCTGCAGACCGAACGTCTGGCCCAGCGTTACGCCGGCTTCGTCAGCGCCAGCGTCCAGGCCAGCGACGACGGGCGGCGAGTGTTGAGCTTCCTGCAATGGCAGTCCCGCGAGGCGGGGGAGGCGGCGTTCCAGAGTTTCGAAACCGGCGAGCAGGACTTCTGGCAACTGATCCGCACCCATCAGGCGCGCACCGTGACCTTCGGTTCATTCCAGGTGCTGAGCAGTATCGCTCGCAGTCACGACGATGGCTTGCACTGTCAACTGGTTGGTTAGATCGACAGCTGGATCAAGCGCTCGCCTTGCAGGTTTTCCGTGGGCCGGCGCTTGTTCACCGCCAGTTCGCCGATTTTGATCAGTCGCGTGCGGGTGACGTTGCGGCTCAGGCCGAGCAAGGACGCGGTGTGCACTTGGTTGTAATGGCAGAAGCGATAGGCCGCGCGCAGCAACGCGTCTTCGACTTTTTCATGCAGGGCGCCGGCCTGTTGCTCGAACAGTTTCTGGAAGGCGCGTTCCAGCAGCGCTTCCGGTGAGTCGTCGGCGGCCGCGTGTTGATCGTCGGGACGGTCGATGCGCAGGTTGGATAGACGTAGATCGTCGCGTTCGATCACGCCGTTACGGCAGATCAGCAGCGTGTGATGGATGACGTTTTCCAGCTCGCGAATGTTGCCCGGCCAACTGTAGCCGCGCAGCTTGTGCTCGGCGCCGGGGCTGATGGTGATGCGCCCGTAACCCAGGCGCTGACTGTAGGCCTCGATGAAATGCCGGGTCAGCGGCAGGATGTCGCCGGGCCGATCGCGCAATGGGCTCAGCTCCAGATTGACCACGTTCAGCCGGTAATACAGATCCTCGCGGAAATGCCCGGCGTTGATGGCTTTCTCCAGTTGCACGTTGGTCGCCGCCAGCACCCGCACATCGATGGGAATGCTTTTGCGCGAACCCAGGCGCACCACTTCACGCTCCTGCAACACCCGCAGCAATTTGACCTGAATGGCCATCGGCAGATCGCCGATTTCATCGAGGAACAGAGTGCCGCCATCCGCCTCTTCAAACCACCCGGCCTTGGCACTGAGGGCGCCGGTGAAGGCGCCTTTTTCATGGCCGAACAATTCGGCTTCCACCAGCGATTCGGAAAACGCCCCGCAGTTCACCGCAATGAACGGCCGGTTGCGCCGGTTGCTCAGGTTGTGGATGTGCCGCGCTACCAACTCCTTGCCGGTGCCGGTTTCGCCGATGATCAGCACGCTGGCTTCGCTCGGTGCGACCTGTTGCAAATGCGCGAGCAGGGCCTGGGATTTCGGGTCTTCGAACACCTGAGCGGTGGCGCGGATTGAGGTGGCCAGGGCGGGTGAAGGCGGCAGGGTCAGCAGTTGCATGGGGTCTCGCTCCACGAAAGAAAATCAGGAATAGAACGTTGGCACCGGCAGGGACTGGTTCAGCGCCCAGTCGCCCAGCTCGTGGAGCTTGTAATCCAGCGGGTCGTGCAGGGTTTGCGTGCGCAGGTTGCGCCAGTGTCGATCCAGACGCAGCGACGCGTGAGTCGAACGGGCGCCGGTGACTTCGAACAATCGGCTGCAGATATCCAGACCCTGACGACTGGCGGCGACCTTGGCCGTGGCAATTGCCGTGGCCAGGTGACCGCGTTCTTCGGCACTGAGGTTCGGGCCTTTGGCCCAGGCCTCGTCGAGCAACGCGGCGGCGCGTTCTACCAGCAGACGAATACCTTCGAGGGCGACCCAGAACTCGCCGTAATGGGCCAGCACATACGGATCTTCGCGCACCTCGCGCACCGAGGATTTGTGCCAGACACGGGTTTCGCTGAGGGTGTATTGCCGCGCCTCTTCAAAGGCCCCTTCGGCAATGCCGAGAAACATGTGGGTGAACGTCAGTTGCGCGATCAACGGGCGCAAGCAGGCGAACGGTGTGCTCAACGGACCGGGATCCAGCAGCAGTTCCGACTCTTCGACCCGCACCCGTTCGAACGTGGCGCTGCCGCTGTCGGTCTGGCGCTGGCCGATGTTGTTCCAGTCGTTATGCAGGGTGATGCCGCTGCGGCCGCTGGGGATCGCCGCGATCAACAGTTTGCCGCCGTTGCTTTCGTCCACTGCCGAGGCGATCAGCATCTGCGAATCGCTGGCGCCGGAGCAGAAGCTCTTCTTGCCGGAAAACTCGCGCCAGCCGCCCAGATTCTTGACCACGGTGCGGGTGTCCAGCGGGTTGAGCGCGTTGCCCCAGAACCAGTTCTGCCGCGCGGTCTGTTCGAACCACGGTTGCCATTGTTCGGGGCGGGAAAACAGGCGCACGGTGGCAAGCATCAAATGATGAAAGCCGAAGACGTGGGCGATCGAGCTGTCGACCTTGGCGAATTCGCGCACGACTTCCAAGGTTTCGCTCCAGCGCGCGCCGAGGCCGCCGTAACGGGTGGGAATGCTCAGGGCCAGCAGACCGCTGTCGCGCAGGGCGTCACGTTCGGCTTTCGGTGTGCCGCCACGCTCGTCGCGCTCGACGGCGGTCAGGGCAAGTTCGGCGGCCAGTTGGCGGGCGGTCTGCAACGGGGAGAGCAGGGTGCTTTGCGGTTTGGCAGTCACTCGGTCTTCCTCAGGCGTTGGCTTTGGCGGGCAGTACATCGTTGGCGATCATTTCGCCAAACGGCCCGGTGAGGTTGGTCACGCCGCGTCCGGCTAGGCTTGCATACGGCTCGGGCAACAGCGGGAAGACCAGCTCGGCAAAGCGGTAGGCCTCTTCGAGATGCGGGTAGCCGGAGAAGATGAAACTCTCGATGCCGAGGTCTGCGTACTCCTTGATTCGCGCTGCCACTTGCTGCGGATCGCCGACCAATGCGGTACCGGCACCGCCACGCACCAGTCCGACGCCGGCCCACAGGTTGGGGGCGATTTCCAGGTTGTCGCGGCGCCCGTCGTGCAGGGCAGCCATGCGTCGCTGGCCTTCGGAGTCGAAACGGGAGAAGGATTTCTGCGCAGCCTCGATGGTTTCGTCGCTGATGTGTTCGATCAGTTTGTCGGCGGCTTTCCAGGCTTCTTCGGCGGTCTCGCGCACGATCACGTGCAGGCGAATGCCGAACTTCACCTTGCGTCCGTGGCGGGCGGCGCGCTCACGCACGTCGGCGAGTTTTTCGGCGACGGCGGCGGGAGGTTCGCCCCAGGTCAGGTACACGTCGACCTGCTCGGCGGCCAGATCGTGGGCCGCGTCGGAGGACCCGCCGAAGTACAGCGGCGGATAGGGTTTCTGCACCGGCGGATACAGGGCTTTGGCGTTCTGTACCTTCAGGTGTTTGCCTTCGAAATCCACCGCTTCGCCTTGCAGCACCCGGCGCCAGATCTTGAGGAATTCATCGGTGACTTCGTAGCGTTCGCTGTGGCTGAGGAAGCTGCCGTCGCCACGGTTTTCGTCCGGGTCACCGCCGGTCACGACGTTGATCAGCAAGCGGCCGTTGGACAGTCGATCCAGGGTCGCGGCCATGCGCGCCGAAACGGTCGGCGAGATGATCCCCGGACGGATCGCCACCAGATAACGCAGGCGTTCGGTGAGCGGCACCAGCGCCGAGGCGATCACCCACGAGTCTTCGCAAGAACGCCCGGTGGGGATCAGCACACCGTGGTAACCGAGGCTGTCGGCGGCTTGCGCCACCTGTTTCAGGTAATTGAGGGTGACCGGGCGCGCGCCTTGGGTGGTGCCCAGAAAGTGACCGTCGCCGTGGGTCGGCAGGAACCAGAAAACATCCATGAACAGCTCCTCAGGCGATTTTCAGCAACGGTTTGATGTGAGTGCCAAACAGCGGCGCGGCGCGTTCAGCCGCCAGGCGGATACGTGCCTTGAGCGGTTCGCTGGTGATCTGGTAGTCGGCGAAATCGGCTTCGGTGGCGTACACGCCAATCGGCAGGGTCACGGCCTGGAAGAAACTGAACAGCGGGCGCAACTGGTGATCGAGTACCAGCGCATGGCGTTCGCTGCCACCGGTGGCGGCGAGCAGCACTGGTGTGTCGATCAGCGCATTCAGGTCGATCAGGTCGAACAAATGCTTGAGCAATCCAGGATAGGAACCGCGATAGACCGGCGCGGCGACGATCAGCAGGTCAGCCTGTTCGATGGCTTGCAGCTCGGCTTCGATCTCGGCCGGTAACTCCTGGCGGGACAGTGCGCCGCCAAGTGGGCGGGCGATGTCGCCGAGCTCGATCAGATGACTCTCGACCGGCAAGTGCCCGGACAATTCGGCCAGCAGGGCCTGGGTCAGCACCAGGGTGCGGGACGGACGCCAGGTTCCGCCGGACAGGGCGACGACTTTCAGTGGACGCGACATGGTCAGTTCCTTTTTCAACAGTTGCTCGGCGAGCAGTGAGTAGTCACTGGAGCAGAGCAAGCGCTGTACCAATTCCTGTAAGGCCCGTATTCCGGGGCTTTGAGCGTTGTCGGCGGCTGTGCTCGTGTGACTTTCAGGCGGGTTTGTTGAACCGCTGTTGCCTGGGAAACAGTTGCTGGAGCAACAGTGCCGAACGCGATGAAGGATTTATAAAGGCTGACTTTTATTCCGTAAAAGACTGTTAATTGATATTGATAGGTCTTTTGAGAATATGCAGAGCGAATCCTGCCCGAATTCTGATAGCCACTATTGAGAGCGTTGATTTCTGCCAAAGCGTGCCCGGGCGTAGCCTTTCTCCATCGACCCACACTGCTCGCCAGGACGCTCCCATGAATCGTTTACTGACTGTTTCGCTGATGCTCGCTGTCTCTGTTCTCGCCGGTTGCGCGAGCCATGGTTCCCCGGAACTGCGCCCTTACACGGCGGAGGAAACCCGCGAACTGGCGCTTGAATCGCTGAACCGTCGCGGTCTGTCCTTCGAGGAATACCACGCGAAAAAAGCCGAATTGCTCGGCCAGCCACAGAAGACATTCGGTTTCGATACCAAGGGTGAAATGAGCGCCGAGCGGGCCGTACAGCTGCACGGTCGTCCAAGCTGATAGCAAACTGTACTGCTCGAAGTTTTACCCAACTGTCCGTGGGTTTGCGCGGCGCCGTGGGATAGGGTCAACACCTGAATGACCCTGACGGACTGCCTGCCATGACCCTCTCGCTCGACCTGTTGCTGGGCTTTGCCCTGTTTGCCCTTGTCACCTCGATCACACCGGGGCCGAACAACACCATGTTGCTGGCATCGGGCGTGAACTTCGGTTTCAACCGCACCATCCCTCATATGCTTGGCATTACCTGCGGCTTCTTCGTGCTGGTGGTGGCGGTGGGTTTTGGCCTGGGCGCGGTATTCCAGACCTATCCGCTGCTTTATACGATCCTGCGTTATGTCGGCGCGGCGTACTTGCTGTACCTGGCGTGGAAAATCGCTCACTCCGGCCCGGTCGGCGACAGCGAGCAGGGCGAGGCGAAACCGATCAGCTATCTCGGAGCGGCCGCTTTTCAGTGGGTCAACCCCAAGGCGTGGATCATGGCCATTGGTGCCATCAGCACCTACACGCCGATGCAGGGCTATTTCACCAACGTGATCGTGATTGCGGCGGTGTTCGCCATCATCAACCTGCCAAGCGTCGGCGTCTGGGCGGCGTGCGGGACCTTGCTGCGCAACGTGCTCAAGGATCGCCGCTGGTTGCGGCTGTTCAACTGGGGCATGGCAGCGCTGCTGGTGATTTCGCTGTATCCGTTACTCCTTGAAAGCTTTAGCTGACGCAGCGCTACAACCGCCGGCCCGATGCCTGTTAAAGTCGCGTTCAGGAGCGTTCCTACGCACTTTTAAATGAAGTTGTTCTTCTTTAACGGCCTCCGATCAGGTATTGATGACGCTCTCGAACCCGGACGCAGCTCACAAGGCTGCGTCGTGCCGTTTGCAGACACGAGCCTCCTGATCCCGGAACACGCTCTGCGAGTCTTTTTATGAACACACGTCCGCTGTATTTCGATTACGCCGCCACCACCCCGGTGGACGAGCGGGTCATCCAGGTGATGATCGAGTGTCTGGGTTTCAACGGTAATTTCGGCAACCCGGCTTCCAGTTCCCACGCCTTCGGCCAGCAGGCCCGGCAAGCGGTCGAGAACGCTCGCCGGCAAGTCGCCGAACTGGTCGGCGCCCAGGCGCAGCAGATCGTCTGGACCTCCGGCGCCACCGAATCCAACAACCTTGCACTGAAAGGCGTGGCCCAGGCCCGTGGTGTGTCCGGCGGGCACATCATCACCAGTCAGATCGAACACAAAGCCATCCTCGACACCGCCCGGCAATTGCAGGACGCCGGTGTCGCCGTGACCTATCTGGTGCCGGACGCCGAAGGCCTGATTACCGCGCAAGCGGTCAGCGAAGCGATGCGTGAAGACACCTTTCTGGTGTCGCTGATGCTGGTCAACAACGAACTCGGTACCGTAAACGACATCCCGGCCATCGGCGAAGTGGTGCGTGGGCGCGGGGCGTTGTTCCACGTCGATGCGGCCCAGGGCGCCGGCAAGGTCGCGATCGATCTGGCGCAATGGCCGGTCGATCTGATGTCGTTTTCGGCGCACAAACTCTACGGGCCCAAAGGCATCGGTGCGCTGTACGTCGGCCCGCGTGCGCAACAGCGTTTGCAGGCGCAGATTCACGGTGGCGGGCACGAGGGCGGCTTGCGTTCCGGTACGCTGGCGACTCACCAGATTGCTGCCATGGGCTCGGCGTTTGCCCTGGCCGCCGACGCTTTCGATGACGAGAAGAAAACCATCGTTGCGTTGCGCGAACGACTGCTCGAACAACTCTTGAGCCTGCCCGGCGTGCGCCTCAATGGCAGCAGCACCCAACGTATCCCGCACACCTTGAGCCTGACCTTCAGCGAAGGCGAGTTCAACCCGGCAGCGCTGAGCCATTCGATCGCGTTTTCCGCGACCTCGGCCTGCAATTCCGCGAGCAACACACCGTCCCACGTTTTGCTGGCATTGGGGCTCGACGCGCACCTGGCGGGACGCACGATTCGCCTGAGTCTCGGCCGTTTCACCACCGCCGAAGACATCGACAAGGCTGTAGATCTGATCAAGACCGCCTGCGCCAGTGCTCCGGCATTCTGGGCGACAGGACTTTAACCAGCCGACCTGACGGCTACGAACAATAACGATGAAGTGATTGGCAGGAGACATGATGAGTACCCAGACTTTGACCGAAGGAACGGTTCCCCAGCGCCTCGCGCACACCCGTGAATTGATGCGTCGCGAAGGTATCCATGCGTTGCTGGTGCCGTCCGCCGACCCGCACCTGTCGGAATACCTGCCGGGTTACTGGCAGGGCCGGCAATGGCTTTCGGGTTTCCATGGCTCGGTCGGCACGTTGATTGTCACCACCGATTTCGCCGGGGTCTGGGCCGATAGCCGTTACTGGGAACAGGCGACCAAGGAACTCAAGGGCAGCGGCATCGAACTGGTGAAACTGCAACCGGGTCAGCCGAGCCCGCTGGACTGGCTGGCCGAGCAGACGCCGGAAGGTGGCGTGGTTGCGGTCGACGGCGCGGTGATGGCCGTCGCGTCGGCGCGTACGCTGGGCAGCAAGCTCGAAGCGCGGGGCGCCAGTCTGCGTACCGATATCGACTTGTTGAAGGAGGTCTGGAGCGATCGCCCGGCGCTGCCGAATGCGCCGATCTACCAGCACCTGCCGCCGCAGGCGACTGTCAGCCGTGGCGAAAAACTCGGCAAACTGCGCGAAACCTTGCAGGAACGCGGCGCCGATTGGCACTTCATCGCCACCCTTGACGACATCGCCTGGCTGTTCAACCTGCGCGGCGGCGATGTGTCGTTCAACCCGGTATTCGTTTCCTTCGCGCTGATCAGCCAGCAACAAGCCACGCTTTTTGTGGCACTGAGCAAGGTCGATGCTGAGCTGCGCGCAGTGCTGGAAAAAGACGGCGTGGCCCTGCGCGATTACAGCGAAGTCGCTGACGCCTTGCGGGCGATCCCGAGTGGCGCGAGCCTGCTGGTGGATCCGGCGCGGGTCACCAGCGGTCTGCTGGATAACCTCGACACTGGCGTGAAACTGGTCGAAGGCCTGAACCCGACCACACTGGCCAAGTCGCAGAAGAGCCTGGCGGACGCCGCACACATCCGTCAGGCGATGGAGCAGGACGGCGCGGCGCTGTGCGAGTTTTTCACCTGGCTGGATTCGGCCTGGGGTCGTGAGCGCATTACCGAACTGACCATCGACGAAAAACTCACCGCCGCCCGGGAGCGTCGCCCGGATTATGTGTCGCTGAGTTTCAACACCATCGCTGCGTTCAACGCCAATGGTGCGATGCCGCACTACCACGCCACTGCGGAAGAACACGCGGTGATCGAGGGTGACGGCTTGCTGCTGATTGATTCCGGTGGCCAATACCTGGGCGGTACCACCGACATTACGCGGATGGTGGCGGTCGGTACGCCGAGTGAAGAGCAGAAACGTGACTGCACTCGGGTGTTGAAGGGCGTGATCGCCTTGTCCCGCGCGCATTTCCCGAAAGGCATTCTGTCGCCGCTACTGGATGCGATTGCCCGTGCGCCGATCTGGGCCGAAAACGTGGACTACGGTCACGGCACCGGTCACGGCGTGGGCTACTTCCTCAACGTGCATGAAGGTCCGCAGGTGATCGCCTATCAGGCGGCGCCGGCGCCACAAACCGCCATGCAGCCTGGAATGATCACCTCCATCGAGCCGGGCACTTATCGTCCGGGCCGCTGGGGTGTGCGGATCGAGAACCTGGCGATGAACGTTGAAGCGGGGAGCAGTGAGTTCGGCGAATTCCTCAAGTTCGAAACCCTGACCCTGTGCCCGATCGACACTCGCTGCCTGGAGCCCTCGTTGCTGACGCAGGAAGAGAAGCAGTGGTTCAACGCCTATCACGCCGAAGTGCGCGAGCGTCTGAGCCCGTTGCTTGAGGGCGCGGCGCTGGATTGGTTGAACACCCGTACTGCCGCTATTTAACAGGTTGAAGCTCGGGCGCTGCGGCCAGCGCCTGGGTCATGAAGTCGACAAACGCGTTGACCCAGGCGGACTGGTGTGGTTGTGGAGATTTAACGCAGGGCTTCCACAACGAAGTCGAGCCGGTCCTGACCGAAGAACAACTGGTTGTCGATGAACATGCTCGGCGCACCGAAGACGCCACGCTTCACGGCGGTTTCGGTGTTGTCCTTGAGCGCAGCCTTGACCGCTTCATCGTTGGTCAACGCCAGTACTTCTTCAGGATTGAAGCCATGTTCGGTCAGCACGGCGGCAACTGTTGCCGGCTCATCGAGGGCGCGGCCTTCAACCCACAGCGCTTTGAACAGGCAATCGATGAATGCCAGGAAGCGATCCGGATAACGCAGTTGAATGCCGGTGACCGCGCGCATCAACATCAGGGTATTGATCGGGAAATGCGGGTTGAATTTCAGGGGCACGCCGTAGCGTTTGGCGTAGCGGTCCAGGTCCTGAAACATGTAACGACCCTTGGCCGGGATCATTGCCGGCGACGCGTTGCCGGTGGCTTTGAAGACGCCGCCCAGCAATATCGGAATGTAGATCAACTGGCTGCCGGTTTCAGCGCAGATTTTCGGCAGTTGGGTATACGCCAGGTAGGTGGCGGGGCTGCCGAGATCAAAATAGAACTCCACGGTTTTGCTCATGTTCGCTGCACTCTGTTTTTGTTCTTGGTGGGATTACCAGCGTTCGTTCCACGGACGCAGATCCAGTTCGAACGTCCAGGCGTCCCGTGGCTGGCTATGCAGATACCAGTAGTTCTCGGCAATGTGTTCGGGGTCGAGGATACCGTCCTGATCTTTGGTGGCATATTTGTCAGGGAAGTTGTCGCGGATGAAATCGGTATCGATGGCACCGTCGACCACAACGTGGGCGACATGAATGTTCATCGGGCCGAGCTCTCTGGCCATGCTTTGTGCCAGAGCCCGGATACCGTGCTTGGCTCCCGCGAATGCGGCAAAACCCGAGGCGCCCCGCAGACCAGCGGTGGCACCCGTAAACAGGATCGTGCCGCGACGGCGGGTCACCATCCGTTTGGCGACTTCCCGGGCATTGAGAAACCCGGAGAAACAGGCCATCTCCCAGATTTTGAAATACTTGCGGGCGGTTTCTTCAAGAATGCTGCAGGGCACGTTAGCGCCGATGTTGAAAACGAACGCTTCAATCGGTCCGAGGCGGGTTTCGATATCTTCAATCAGTGCAATTACGTCTTCTTCCTTGCGCGCATCGCAGGCAAAACCGTGGGCTTCACCGCCGTCCATCTGAATGGCTTCCACCAAGGGCTGCAATTTGTCGGCGCTGCGCCGCGTGACGCAAGCGATGAAACCTTCTTTGGCAAACCGCTTGGCGATGGCGCCGCCCGTGGCATCACCTGCACCGACAACCAATACGACCTTCTTGTTATTCATGGGTGGATCCCTTTAGTAAACGATCGTTAAGTGAACGAACGTTATGTTAGGATTTGCTCAGCGTCAAGGCACTCGATGTGAGGACAAAACATGCGGTATTCCGCCGGTCACAAGCTGGAAACCAAAGAAAAGCTCCTGCAAAGCAGCTCGTTGTCTGCGAAAAAAAATGGGTTTTCATCAATGGGCGTCGATGGTCTGATGAAGGCGATCGGCTTGAGCGGGGCGGCGTTCTACAGTCATTTCTCGTCCAAGGACGCCTTGTTCGCGGCGATCGTCGAACGCGAGTTGGGCCAGAGTCTGGAGCGCTTGGGCGGGCAGGGTACGCAGGATCGCGAACGGTTGGAGCGATGCTTGAAACTGTATCTGAACATGGACCATGTCGAGCAGCCTGATCTGGGCTGCGCATTGCCTGCGTTGGGCGCCGAGATCGCGCGGTCCGATATTGTTGTGCGGGAGCAGGCCGAGCTGTGGATTTGCAAACTTCAGGAGAATTGGGCGCAAATTCTGGAAAGTGACAGCCTGGCCTGGGCAATTCTGTCGCAATGCGTCGGAGCACTGGTGGTGGCGCGTATGCTGGCGTCGCCCAGGATTCAGCAGCGGGTGCTGGATTCATGCCGTGAAGAGATCGGGATCCAGCTCGCCGCTTCGCGAACGCAGTAGGGGCGATGATTTATTTGCAGATGACGATCATGCTACGGCTGGTATAGCCGGCGGGGTTGAGGCCAAAGGGATAATCACCTGGCTCTTCCACGGTGTCGCCAGATTTTGCAATGACTTTGTAGCCCTTCGGCGCGCAAGAGTTCGCGGCACTGGCGTAGCACTTGTCCCAAGAGGAGGACAACCCCGAACAGTTGATGTGCAGCCCTTTTTTGCCGTGTTTGACCTGGGTCTTCGACGTCGCCGCGCAGCCCGCAACGGCGAGTATGGCGATCAGTATCAAAATTCGTTTCATTACCGTCCTTATGGCCGCCTCGAGTCTGACGCTCGGGTCTGCCTGTATGCGCTCTCGCTTGAAGCGTTCCGATATCCCTATCCGAAAAAATCCATGTCTGGCACTGGGTTGCGAGGCTAAACATGGCCTAAATGAACGCCAATTGCCAGACCTTCGTAAAATCCTCTTTCAATCTGCCGCGATGGCGGGTTTAGAGGTGCTGCCCATCGTCATGGTTGCTCCTACGGAGGCCAGAATAATGCACAGGATCGCCATCCATTGTGACAAAGAGAGGTATTCCTGAAGGAAAAACAGACCCGAGAGTGCGCCGAAGGCCGGTTCGATGCTCATCAGCGTGCCGAAGGTGCGGGCGGGCATGCGGGTAAGGGCGACCATTTCCAGTGTGTAGGGGAGAGCTGTGGACAGGATCGCGACCCCGATAGCGATCGGGATCAATGCGGGTGTCAGCAGTGCGCTGCCGGCGTGGACGATGCCTATGGGGGCGACGAACAGGGCTGCGATCATCACGCCAAGCGCCGCGGTGGTCACGCCATTATCTGCTCCAGCCTTCTGGCCAAACAGGATATACAAGGCCCAGCACGCGCCGGCTCCCAGCGCATAACCTGCACCGATCAGATCGATACCCGTTGTCGTGGCGCCGGTCGGTATCAACAGCAACAAGCCGATAGCAGCCAGGGCAATCCAGAGAAAATCGATCGCGCGACGCGAGGCATAGATAGCTACTGCCAGCGGACCCGTGAACTCCAGCGCGACTGCGATGCCGAGCGGAACGGTGCGCAACGACATGTAGAAAAGGAAGTTCATGCCGCCTAGCGCCATCCCGTAGATAATCACTGTGCGCAGTGATTTGGCTGTCAGCTTCGCTCTCCAGGGTTTGAGCAATAACAGCATGATCACGCTGGCGAAGATCAGGCGAAGGGTAGTAGTACCTTGGGCTCCAACGATAGGGAACATGCTTTTGGCCAGCGAAGCGCCTGACTGGATTGATGCCATGGCTATTAATAGCAGGCCAACCGGGAACAGAGTTGAGGCAAGGCTGCGAGGTTGATCGTTCATTGCGTGGCATCATCCGAAGAGTAGCTGTTGTATTGGGCAATATAGTGCGCACTCGCCAAGTCCCCGTCTATATAGAAGCGGTCTTTTTCCTTCTCTTGATAGAAAATTCAAATTAAGGGTTGACGGCAGATTCTGAGTCTCTATAATTCGCCCCACTTCCGGCGCAGTCGAAACGGAAAACTCCTTGAGATTCAATGAGTTAAGTAGGTTTCGAAGGCGGGTCGCTTCAGTTCATCGAAGCCTGGAAGGAGTTGGAAATGCCGGTTCTTTTGGTGCTTTCAACGATTCGATCTTCTCGGTCGAAAGCGGAGAAAAAGAGGTGTTGACAGCAGCGTGTAACGCTGTAGAATTCGCCTCCCGCTAACGAGAGATCGGAAGCGCAAGTGGTTGAAGTTGTTGAAGAAATCTTCGAAAACTTCTGAAGATAATCACTTGACAGCAAATGAGGCTGCTGTAGAATGCGCGCCTCGGTTGAGACGAAAGATCTTAACCAACCGCTCTTTAACAACTGAATCAAGCAATTCGTGTGGGTGCTTGTGGAGTCAGACTGATAGTCAACAAGATTATCAGCATCACAAGTTACTCCGCGAGAAATCAAAGATGTAACCAACGATTGCTGAGCCAAGTTTAGGGTTTCTTAAAAACCCAAAGATGTTTGAACTGAAGAGTTTGATCATGGCTCAGATTGAACGCTGGCGGCAGGCCTAACACATGCAAGTCGAGCGGATGAAGGGAGCTTGCTCCTGAATTCAGCGGCGGACGGGTGAGTAATGCCTAGGAATCTGCCTGGTAGTGGGGGACAACGTTTCGAAAGGAACGCTAATACCGCATACGTCCTACGGGAGAAAGCAGGGGACCTTCGGGCCTTGCGCTATCAGATGAGCCTAGGTCGGATTAGCTAGTTGGTGAGGTAATGGCTCACCAAGGCGACGATCCGTAACTGGTCTGAGAGGATGATCAGTCACACTGGAACTGAGACACGGTCCAGACTCCTACGGGAGGCAGCAGTGGGGAATATTGGACAATGGGCGAAAGCCTGATCCAGCCATGCCGCGTGTGTGAAGAAGGTCTTCGGATTGTAAAGCACTTTAAGTTGGGAGGAAGGGTTGTAGATTAATACTCTGCAATTTTGACGTTACCGACAGAATAAGCACCGGCTAACTCTGTGCCAGCAGCCGCGGTAATACAGAGGGTGCAAGCGTTAATCGGAATTACTGGGCGTAAAGCGCGCGTAGGTGGTTCGTTAAGTTGGATGTGAAATCCCCGGGCTCAACCTGGGAACTGCATCCAAAACTGGCGAGCTAGAGTATGGTAGAGGGTGGTGGAATTTCCTGTGTAGCGGTGAAATGCGTAGATATAGGAAGGAACACCAGTGGCGAAGGCGACCACCTGGACTGATACTGACACTGAGGTGCGAAAGCGTGGGGAGCAAACAGGATTAGATACCCTGGTAGTCCACGCCGTAAACGATGTCAACTAGCCGTTGGGAGCCTTGAGCTCTTAGTGGCGCAGCTAACGCATTAAGTTGACCGCCTGGGGAGTACGGCCGCAAGGTTAAAACTCAAATGAATTGACGGGGGCCCGCACAAGCGGTGGAGCATGTGGTTTAATTCGAAGCAACGCGAAGAACCTTACCAGGCCTTGACATCCAATGAACTTTCCAGAGATGGATTGGTGCCTTCGGGAACATTGAGACAGGTGCTGCATGGCTGTCGTCAGCTCGTGTCGTGAGATGTTGGGTTAAGTCCCGTAACGAGCGCAACCCTTGTCCTTAGTTACCAGCACGTTATGGTGGGCACTCTAAGGAGACTGCCGGTGACAAACCGGAGGAAGGTGGGGATGACGTCAAGTCATCATGGCCCTTACGGCCTGGGCTACACACGTGCTACAATGGTCGGTACAAAGGGTTGCCAAGCCGCGAGGTGGAGCTAATCCCATAAAACCGATCGTAGTCCGGATCGCAGTCTGCAACTCGACTGCGTGAAGTCGGAATCGCTAGTAATCGCGAATCAGAATGTCGCGGTGAATACGTTCCCGGGCCTTGTACACACCGCCCGTCACACCATGGGAGTGGGTTGCACCAGAAGTAGCTAGTCTAACCTTCGGGAGGACGGTTACCACGGTGTGATTCATGACTGGGGTGAAGTCGTAACAAGGTAGCCGTAGGGGAACCTGCGGCTGGATCACCTCCTTAATCGACGACATCAGCTGCTCCATAAGTTCCCACACGAATTGCTTGATTCATTGAAGAAGACGATAGAAGCAGCTTTAAGCTCCAAGCTGATAGCTCACAGCTAGCAGTTACAAGCTCGAAATTGGGTCTGTAGCTCAGTTGGTTAGAGCGCACCCCTGATAAGGGTGAGGTCGGCAGTTCGAATCTGCCCAGACCCACCAATTTTGTTATGGGGCCATAGCTCAGCTGGGAGAGCGCCTGCCTTGCACGCAGGAGGTCAGCGGTTCGATCCCGCTTGGCTCCACCATAAACTGCTTCGAAAGTTTGAGAGTTTAGAAATGAATATTCGAGTTGAATATTGATTTCTAGTCTTTTGATTAGATCGTTCTTTAAAAATTTGGGTATGTGATAGAAAGATAGACTGATGGCCACTTTCACTGGTGGTGATCAGGCTAAGGTAAAATTTGTGAGTTCTCTTAGTTGAGAAATTCGAATTTTCGGCGAATGTCGTCTTCACAGTATAACCAGATTGCTTGGGGTTATATGGTCAAGTGAAGAAGCGCATACGGTGGATGCCTTGGCAGTCAGAGGCGATGAAAGACGTGGTAGCCTGCGAAAAGCTTCGGGGAGTCGGCAAACAGACTTTGATCCGGAGATGTCTGAATGGGGGAACCCAGCCATCACAAGATGGTTATCTTGCACTGAATACATAGGTGCAAGAGGCGAACCAGGGGAACTGAAACATCTAAGTACCCTGAGGAAAAGAAATCAACCGAGATTCCCTTAGTAGTGGCGAGCGAACGGGGACTAGCCCTTAAGTGGCTTTGAGATTAGCGGAACGCTCTGGAAAGTGCGGCCATAGTGGGTGATAGCCCTGTACGCGAAAGTCTCTTAGTCATGAAATCGAGTAGGACGGAGCACGAGAAACTTTGTCTGAATATGGGGGGACCATCCTCCAAGGCTAAATACTACTGACTGACCGATAGTGAACTAGTACCGTGAGGGAAAGGCGAAAAGAACCCCGGAGAGGGGAGTGAAATAGATCCTGAAACCGTATGCGTACAAGCAGTGGGAGCAGACTTTGTTCTGTGACTGCGTACCTTTTGTATAATGGGTCAGCGACTTATTTTCAGTGGCGAGCTTAACCGAATAGGGGAGGCGTAGCGAAAGCGAGTCTTAATAGGGCGTCTAGTCGCTGGGAATAGACCCGAAACCGGGCGATCTATCCATGGGCAGGTTGAAGGTTAGGTAACACTGACTGGAGGACCGAACCGACTACCGTTGAAAAGTTAGCGGATGACCTGTGGATCGGAGTGAAAGGCTAATCAAGCTCGGAGATAGCTGGTTCTCCTCGAAAGCTATTTAGGTAGCGCCTCATGTATCACTGTAGGGGGTAGAGCACTGTTTCGGCTAGGGGGTCATCCCGACTTACCAAACCGATGCAAACTCCGAATACCTACAAGTGCCGAGCATGGGAGACACACGGCGGGTGCTAACGTCCGTCGTGAAAAGGGAAACAACCCAGACCGTCAGCTAAGGTCCCAAAGTTATGGTTAAGTGGGAAACGATGTGGGAAGGCTTAGACAGCTAGGAGGTTGGCTTAGAAGCAGCCACCCTTTAAAGAAAGCGTAATAGCTCACTAGTCGAGTCGGCCTGCGCGGAAGATGTAACGGGGCTCAAACCATACACCGAAGCTACGGGTATCACGCAAGTGATGCGGTAGAGGAGCGTTCTGTAAGCCTGTGAAGGTGAGTTGAGAAGCTTGCTGGAGGTATCAGAAGTGCGAATGCTGACATGAGTAACGACAATGGGTGTGAAAAACACCCACGCCGAAAGACCAAGGTTTCCTGCGCAACGTTAATCGACGCAGGGTTAGTCGGTCCCTAAGGCGAGGCTGAAAAGCGTAGTCGATGGAAAACAGGTTAATATTCCTGTACTTCTGGTTATTGCGATGGAGGGACGGAGAAGGCTAGGCCAGCTTGGCGTTGGTTGTCCAAGTTTAAGGTGGTAGGCTGAAATCTTAGGTAAATCCGGGGTTTCAAGGCCGAGAGCTGATGACGAGTTGCCTTTAGGCGACGAAGTGGTTGATGCCATGCTTCCAAGAAAAGCTTCTAAGCTTCAGATAACCAGGAACCGTACCCCAAACCGACACAGGTGGTTGGGTAGAGAATACCAAGGCGCTTGAGAGAACTCGGGTGAAGGAACTAGGCAAAATGGCACCGTAACTTCGGGAGAAGGTGCGCCGGTGAGGGTGAAGCACTTGCTGCGTAAGCCCACGCCGGTCGAAGATACCAGGCCGCTGCGACTGTTTATTAAAAACACAGCACTCTGCAAACACGAAAGTGGACGTATAGGGTGTGACGCCTGCCCGGTGCCGGAAGGTTAATTGATGGGGTTAGCTAACGCGAAGCTCTTGATCGAAGCCCCGGTAAACGGCGGCCGTAACTATAACGGTCCTAAGGTAGCGAAATTCCTTGTCGGGTAAGTTCCGACCTGCACGAATGGCGTAACGATGGCGGCGCTGTCTCCACCCGAGACTCAGTGAAATTGAAATCGCTGTGAAGATGCAGTGTATCCGCGGCTAGACGGAAAGACCCCGTGAACCTTTACTATAGCTTTGCACTGGACTTTGAATTTGCTTGTGTAGGATAGGTGGGAGGCTTTGAAGCGTGGACGCCAGTTCGCGTGGAGCCATCCTTGAAATACCACCCTGGCAACTTTGAGGTTCTAACTCAGGTCCGTTATCCGGATCGAGGACAGTGTATGGTGGGTAGTTTGACTGGGGCGGTCTCCTCCTAAAGAGTAACGGAGGAGTACGAAGGTGCGCTCAGACCGGTCGGAAATCGGTCGTAGAGTATAAAGGCAAAAGCGCGCTTGACTGCGAGACAGACACGTCGAGCAGGTACGAAAGTAGGTCTTAGTGATCCGGTGGTTCTGTATGGAAGGGCCATCGCTCAACGGATAAAAGGTACTCCGGGGATAACAGGCTGATACCGCCCAAGAGTTCATATCGACGGCGGTGTTTGGCACCTCGATGTCGGCTCATCACATCCTGGGGCTGAAGCCGGTCCCAAGGGTATGGCTGTTCGCCATTTAAAGTGGTACGCGAGCTGGGTTTAGAACGTCGTGAGACAGTTCGGTCCCTATCTGCCGTGGACGTTTGAGATTTGAGAGGGGCTGCTCCTAGTACGAGAGGACCGGAGTGGACGAACCTCTGGTGTTCCGGTTGTCACGCCAGTGGCATTGCCGGGTAGCTATGTTCGGGAAAGATAACCGCTGAAAGCATCTAAGCGGGAAACTTGCCTCAAGATGAGATCTCACTGGAACCTTGAGTTCCCTGAAGGGCCGTCGAAGACTACGACGTTGATAGGTTGGGTGTGTAAGCGCTGTGAGGCGTTGAGCTAACCAATACTAATTGCCCGTGAGGCTTGACCATATAACACCCAAGCAATCTGTAGACTCGAAAGAGACCAGATTGCGGTGTGTGAAGACGCAATGAACCGAAAGTTCGACGCTCACAAAACACCGACAGCTGTCACATACCCAATTTGCTGAAGCGAGGCCATCTGGTCACGAGTCAGTACCCGAATTTCTTGACGACCATAGAGCGTTGGAACCACCTGATCCCATCCCGAACTCAGAAGTGAAACGATGCATCGCCGATGGTAGTGTGGGGTTTCCCCATGTGAGAGTAGGTCATCGTCAAGATTAAATTCCGAAACCCCAATTGCGAAAGCAGTTGGGGTTTTGTTTTGCCTGCAGGAAAGTGCCTGGAGGAAGCTGAAGCTCCAACCGTCACGATCACAACCATTGGGGAAATCCCTCTGAAATGACCGCCCGGTTTTTGGTATGGTGCAGCTCGTTTTTTAACGGACTGATGTCACGCCCAAGGATCGGCGCTCATTTTTTTGTCAAAGAGTGGCTGCAGAAATGCCCGAACCCATCCCAATCAAAGATCACGAAAAAGAGACGCGGCTGGTCAACAAACGCCTGATCGCCTGTGCCTTGTTTGTGTTCGCCATTAGTTGCGCCCTGGTGGTGCGCCTGTACATCCTGCAAGTCGTCGAGTTCGACTACCACTCGACCATCTCCGAAAACAATCGCGTCCATGTCCTGCCGATCCCGCCGACACGCGGCCTGATCTACGATCGCAATGGTGTGTTGCTGGCCGACAACCGTCCCAGCTACAACCTGACGATCACAAGAGAGCGCGCGACTGACGTCAACCAGGAGCTGGATGAAGTCATCAACCTCCTGCACCTGCCCGCCGAAGACCGCACAGTCTTCGATAAGGCCATGAAGCAGTCGCGTCACCCGTTTACACCCGTAACGCTGTTCTATGAGCTGACCGAAGAACAGATCGCCGTGCTGGCAGTTAACGAGTTCCGTCTGCCAGGCCTGGATGTCGAGCCACAATTCGTCCGTAACTACCCTTTGGGTGCGCACTTTGCACACTCGATCGGCTACGTCGGCCGTATAAACGAAAAAGAATCCAAAACCCTCGATTCCGTCGAATACCGTGGTACCCAATCCATCGGCAAGACCGGGATCGAACGCTTTTACGAGCCACAACTGCACGGCCACGTCGGTTACGAGGAAGTAGAGACCAACGCTCAGGGCCGCGTACTGCGCGTGCTGAAACACACCGATCCGATACCAGGCAAAAACATCGTCCTGAGTCTCGACGTCAAACTCCAGGAAGCCGCCGAAGCCGCACTGGGCGACCGTCGCGGCTCAGTGGTTGCGCTGGACCCCTCGACCGGCGAAGTGCTGGCCATGGTCAGCAACCCGAGCTTCGACCCCAATCTGTTCGTGACCGGCATCAGCTCCAAGGAATATTCCGCGCTGCGCGATTCCATCGACCGCCCGCTGTTCAACCGCGTTTTGCGCGGTCTGTATGCGCCCGGTTCGACGATCAAGCCAGAGGTGGCGATTGCCGGTCTCGATGCCGGCGTGGTCACGCCTCAGACCCGCGTCTTCGATCCTGGCTACTACCAACTCCCGGACTTCGACCACAAATACCGCAACTGGAACCACAGCGGCGATGGCTGGGTGGACATGGACGCGGCGATCATGCGCTCCAACGACACCTACTTCTACGACCTGGCGCACAAGCTCGGCATCGATCGCCTGCATGACTACATGGCGATGTTCGGTCTCGGCGAGAAAGTCTCGCTGGACATGTTCGAGGAGTCACCCGGCCTGATGCCGTCCCAGGCATGGAAGCGCGCCACGCGCCGACAAGCCTGGTTCCCCGGCGAAACCGTGATCCTCGGCATCGGTCAGGGCTACATGCAGGTCACGCCGTTGCAACTGGCTCAAGCCACCGCACTGATTGCCAACAAGGGCATCTGGAACCGTCCGCACCTGGCCAAGACCGTCGACGGAGTGGCACCGGTGGACGAGCACCCGATGCCGAACATTCTGCTCAAGGATCCCCGTGACTGGGAGCAGGTCAACCACGGCATGCAGATGGTGATGCACGACGCCCGAGGCATTGCCCGTGCGGCGGCGGCCGGTGCGCAATATCGCATCGCCGGCAAGAGTGGTACGGCGCAGGTGGTGGCGATTAAGCAGGGCGAGCGCTACAACCGCGAGAAAACCCTTGAGCGCCATCGCGACAACGCCTTGTTCGTCGGCTTTGCTCCGGCCGAGCATCCGAAGATCGTGATTTCGGTGATGATCGAAAACGGCGAGGCCGGTGGCCGCGTCGCAGGTCCCGTAGTGCGGCAGATCATGGACGCCTGGCTACTCGACCAGGACGGTCACCTCAAGCCGCAATATGCGGCGCCTACCAAAGCGCCGGGCGATCCCCACGTGTAACTCGCTCCAGCTTCACAGCACAGGCTCACGCAAGCTGAGCATGTGCTGGAAGCTGTCGAGGAACACCGTTTCCGCCTGAGTCATCTTCTGTTCGCGATTCCACAGCAGCTGGATATCGAAATCCACCACCCCATCCTCCGGCGGCAAACGCCACAGCAAACCCTGTTCGACATCCCGTCGAACAAGGTGAATCGGCAAGCAACCAATCCCGAACCCTGCACAGATCAGGCGGTAAATCTCTTCAAAACTGGTGGAAGAGGCGACAATCTTGCCGGTAAAGCCCTGCTGGTCACGAAACAGCGTCAACGGCGAAAGATTGCCGCCGAGCTGATCGCTGGTGAAACTGACAAAGTTCTCCGCCGCCAGTTGCTCCAGCGTCAGATTCTGTTGTCCGAACAGTCGATGCCGTTGCCCGCAAAAGTAGGCGTAGCGCTCTCGGAACAGTACCCGCTGCTCCAGCCGAGGCTGTGGTAGACGACACAGTCCGACTCCGACCGTAGCGGTCTTTTGCAGCAATGAACTGATGATGTTCGAGCTGCCCATCACCTCGACTTCCAACTCGATTTTCGGGTGAGTTTCGTGGAAATCCGCAAGAAACTCATCGTAATGCCGCGCCTGCACGCCACTGACAGTCAGGATGCGGATCTTGCCGACAACGTCGTCATGGCGGTTCTCGACCACCGTGCCCAAACGGGAAATATCGCCGTAGATATCCGCCGCAATCCGCAGGACTTCTTCCCCGGTTTCCGTCAGATCAAAGCGCCGTCCACTGCGCGCAATCAACACACAATCCAATTGTTCTTCTAGACGTTTCAACGCCTGACTGACCGCCGACTGGGTGATGTGCAATCGCGCTGCGGCGCGACTCATGCTGCCTTCCTGCCCGATCACCAGATACGTGCGAAGCAGGTTCCAATCCAGCCGGTCATTGAGAAAACGCCTGCCAATCCAGGGATTTGCGGAGGAAGTCATGTAGTAGCCACGCTAATAGTAAAGATAAGTTTTTGAAAATTGACTAATCCTTTCACGGAAGCGATAAAGCCCACAAGCGCCACAGAGCGCGACCGTCAGCCGCTTCGACACCTGCCCAAAACTATAAATACACAGGGTTCTTGCATGCACACCACCGCTCAGCCGCGTCGCGCCGCGGCCGCTGCCTTCATTGGCACGACCATCGAGTTCTACGATTTCTACATCTACGCCACCGCCGCCGCACTGGTGCTCGGGCAAGTGTTCTTTCCCAGCAGCGACCCGGTGACTAGCACCCTCGCCGCGTTCGGCAGTTTCGCCGTAGGCTTCATCGCCCGTCCGATGGCCGGCATGGTGTTCGGCCATTTGGGTGATCGCCTCGGCCGCAAGAATATGTTGCTGGTGACCATGGCACTGATGGGCTTGGCCACGGCGGGTATCGGTCTGTTGCCGAGCTACGCCAGCGTCGGCATCTGGGCGCCGATCGGGTTGATCGTATTGCGCCTGATTCAGGGCATTTCCGTCGGCGGCGAGTGGGGCGGGGCAGTGTTGATGGCCAGTGAGCACGCCCCGGCCAAGCGTAAAACCTTCTATGCCTCCTTTGCACAACTCGGCAGCTCGGCGGGTTTGCTGCTGGCGTTGATCGCGTTTCGACTGGTGACGTCGCTGTCCCCGGAAGACTTCCTCGCCTGGGGCTGGCGTCTGCCGTTTCTCGCCAGCGGCGTGTTGATGATGGTCGGCCTGATGATCCGCTCCGGGGTGCATGAGTCGCCGGAATTCGCCAAGGCCAAGGACAACAACGAAACCGCGAAATACCCAGTGAAAGACGTAATCCGTCAATGCTGGCGGCAGATCCTTTTTGCTGCCGCCGCCGTCACCATCGGCTCGGCCGGGTTCTTCTTCACCAACACCTTCATGATCACCTACGTCACCCAATATCAGGGCATCCCGCGCGCAACCATTCTCGACTGCCTGTTCCTGGTGACGGTCATTCAACTGCTCTCGCAACCGTTGTCGGCACTGCTCGCCGAGCGCATCGGCGAAGGCCGATTTCTGATGTTGGTGGCGTTGCTGTGCATGGGCACGCCGTACCCGATGTTCCTGCTGGTCGGCACTCAAAACATTCTGTTGATGACCCTCGGCATCGCTGTCGCGGTGGTGATTCTCTCGGCCTTGTACGCGGTGATCGCCGGGTACATGACCCAGGCCTTCCCGGTGCACCTGCGTTACTCGGGCATTTCCATCGCTTACCAATTGAGCTGCGCAGTAGCCGGCGGCACCACGCCGCTGATCGGCACGCTGCTGGCCAGCAAGTTCTCCGGACAGTGGCTGCCATTGGCGGTGTTCTTCACGCTGCTGTCGGCCCTGTCCCTGATCGGTGTCTGCGGCCTCGCGCGCTTGCGGGCCAACCCGGTCGTCCTTCATAACAGCAAAGAGGTGTATTCGTGAGTAAGCCCGCCCATATTGACCCGATCGAATGGCAAGCCCGCTGCGAGCTCGCGGCGTTGTACCGATTGATCGCGCACTTTCGCATGACCGACCTTATCGACACCCACATCACCCTGCGGATTCCGGGGCCTGAGCATCATTTCCTGATCAACCGCTACGGGGTGATTTTCGACCGCATGCGTGCCTCCGATCTGGTGCGCATCGATCAGGACGGGCGCATCGTCGATCCTGAATACGCCGGGCATCGGGTCAACGCCGCCGGCTTCGTGATCCATTCGGCGATCCACATGGCGCGGCCGGATCTGAACTGCGTGATCCACACCCACACGGCCGCCGGCATGGCCGTCGCCGCGCAGAAACAAGGCCTGCTGCCGATCAGTCAGCACGCACTGAAGTTCTACGGAAAACTTGCTTACCACACCTACGAAGGCATCGCGCTGTCGCTGGATGAACGTGAGCGTTTGATCGCCGATCTCGGCCCGCACCGAGCGATGATCCTGCGCAACCACGGCCTGCTGGTCGGTGGTTCCGGCGTGGCCCAGGCATTCCAGGAAATCCACTTTCTGGAGCGCGCCTGCCAAGCCCAGGTGCAAGCGCTGGCCGGCGGTTGCGAGCTGCATTTCCCGTCGCCGGAAGTCTGCGCCCACACCGCCGAACAGTTCGACCGCGATGATCAGGACAACATCATCGACTTGGCCTGGGAGGCCGCACTGACCCTGATCGAATCCCAGCGCGAGTCCTATCTGTCATGAATACCGTTGCACTGATGTCCCGCGATACGCTGTTGCTCAAACAATTGCAGGAGGCCTTTGCCCGCCGTGCGCCGCAGCTTTCAGCGGTGCTGGCCGACGATCCCCGGGCGGCGAATGCGCAGATCGCGGCGTGCTGGTTTCCGCTGCCGGACAGCCTCGCCGCGTTGCCCAATCTGCAAGTGATTCACTCGGTCGCCGCCGGCATCGATCACCTGGAGCACGATCCGTCGTGCCCGGATCTGCCGGTGTGCAGGGTGGTTGATCCCGGCCATCGCCAAGGCATGACCGAGTATGTGCGCTGGGCGGTGATTCATTTTCATCGCGGCTTCGATCAAGTGCTGGAGCAACAGCGCCAACAGCATTGGGAGCGACCGCTGCAACGCCCGGCCCATGAGTTTCGGATCGGTGTGATGGGTCTCGGCTCGCTCGGCAGCGCGATCGCCCAAGACCTGGCGAGCGCCGGTTACGAGGTGCGTGGCTGGGCGCGCAGCAGCAAGGATTTGCCGGGCGTGCAGACCTTCGCCGGCAGCGATGGCTTCAACCCGTTCCTCGACGGCGTGGAGTTGCTGATCAATCTGTTGCCGCTCACCCACGAGACGCGCGGCATCCTCAATCGCGAGACGTTAGAACGGCTGGCCAACGGCGCGGCGCTGGTCAACGTCGGGCGCGGCGGGCACCTGAACATCGACGATCTGCAACAGGCACTGGCCCGTGGAAAACTGCGCGGTGCACTGCTGGATGTCTTCGAGCAGGAACCGCTGCCCGTCGAGCATTCGCTGTGGAAAACTCCGGGTGTAACCGTCACCCCGCACATGGCTTCGGCAGCTTCGCACGACTGCATCGCCGAACAGATCGCCGAGAACTTTCGCCGTTTGAACGTCGGCGAACCGCTGCTCAACAGCGCGGATCGCCTGCTCGGTTACTGATCCGCCAGGCAGGCCTGCAAGCGTTCGATGAACAGCGTTTCGGCGCGACTCATGCGCTGGTCGCGGTTCCACAGCAGATGAATGTCGACATCGGCAATCCCCTCGTGGGGCGGCAGGCGCCAGAGCAATCCGGCCTCGACGTCCGCCGCCACCACGTGCTCCGGCAAACAACCGATACCGAACCCGGCGATCACCAGTCGCCGCACTTCCTCAAGGCTTGGCGATGAGGCGACGATGCGTCCGCTGAAGCCTTGCTGATCACGAAAAATCGTCAGCGGCGAAAGCATCCCGCCAATCTGGTCGCTGGTGAAACTGACGAAGTTTTCCCGCTGCAAATCGCCTTCGCCGATGTCCTGTCGGCCAAACAGCGCGTGGTGTTTGCCACAGAAAAACGCATAGCGTTGACGCAGAAACAGACGCTGTTCCAGACGCGGTTGCGGGCGGCGATTGAGGCTCAGACCAAGGGTCGCGGTTTTCTCCTGAAGCGCGCTGACGATGTCCGAACTGCGCATCACATCCACCTCCAGATCCACCCTCGGATACTGCCGATGAAAGTCAGCAAGGAAGTCATCGAAACGCTCGGAAAAGATCCGGCTGATGATCAGCAGTCGCACCTTGCCGATCACTTCGTCGGCCGGTTGCTCCAGCAGGCTGCTGACCTGGGACATCTGCCCGTAGATCTCGCCGGCCAGTTCGAAGATCTGCTCGCCGACTTCGGTGAGGGCAAAGCGCGGGCCGCGCCGGGCGATCAGCTGGCGACCCAGTTGCTCCTCCAGACGCTTGAGTGCCTGGCTCACCGCCGGTTGGGTCAGGTGCAGACGCGCGGCGGCGCGGCTGATGCTCAGCTCCTGGCCGATTACCCGGAAGGTACGCAGCAGGTTCCAGTCGAGGCGGTCGTTGAGCAGGCGCTGGACGTCGCGTTCGGCCATGGGATTTCTCGATTATAAGGTGGGGTAATACTCGGAATAATAAATAGAAAATTGACTAATCATAGCCCCGGGACGATAAATCACCCCACGACAGGCGCCGCCAGAGCGTCTCGGATTCAGCGTTTTCCTCCTGCCAAAAAAACAATCAAAGGAGCCCGACCCCATGAAGCCCCACGCTTCGAACCAGCCGCGCCGTGCGGCGGCCGCAGCCTTCATCGGCACCATGATCGAGTGGTACGACTTTTACATCTACGCCACCGCCGCCGCACTGGTGTTCGGCGCGCTGTTCTTTCCCTCCGACGATCCGCTGTTCAGCACCATGGCGGCGTTCGGCACCTTCGCCGTGGGCTTCTTTGCCCGGCCGTTGGGCGGGATCATTTTCGGTCATATCGGCGACCGTATCGGTCGCAAGAAATCCCTGATCATCACGCTGTTGATGATGGGCGTAGTGACGGTGTGCATCGGCCTGTTGCCGACCTACGCGCAGATCGGCGCGGCAGCACCGGTGCTGCTGATTCTGCTGCGCATCGTCCAGGGCATCGCCGTTGGTGGCGAGTGGGGCGGGGCGGTGTTGATGGCCGGTGAGCATGCGCCGAAGGGCCGGCGCAATTTCTTCGCTTCGTTCGCGCAACTGGGCAGTCCGGCGGGTTTGATCCTGTCGCTGCTGGCCTTCAGTGCCGTGACCCGTTTGCCGGAAGAAGACCTGATGAGCTGGGGCTGGCGCCTGCCGTTCCTCGCCAGTGCGCTGTTGCTGCTGGTGGGCCTGGCGATTCGCCTGGGCGTGAACGAGTCGCCGGAATTCCTCGCCAGCCGCGAGCAGGCCAGCAAGCAAATCAAGAAAGAACAGGCGCCGGTCATGGAAGTACTGCGCACCGCGTGGCGTCCGCTGTTGCTGTGCATCGGCGCCAACACGCTGGGCATCGCCGGGGTGTATTTCACCAACACCTTCATGATCGCCTACACCACTCAGCAACTGGCACTGCCACGTTCGCTGATTCTCGAATGCCTGTTTTTCGTTGCGATCATCCAGTTCTGCATCCAGCCGCTGGCCGCGTGGACGGCGGAGAAGATCGGCGCGACACGTTTCCTGTGTCTGGTGTCGCTGCTGGCGATGGTCTCGCCGTACCCGATGTTCGTGCTGGTCAGTTTGGCCCAGGCGCCGCTGATCATCCTCGGCATCGCGCTGGCGGTGGTGTGCATGGCGTCGTTCTACGCAGTGATCGCCGGGTACGTCAGCGGCATGTTCGAGACTCGCGTGCGCTACACCGCGATCTCGCTGGCCTATCAGATTTGCGGCGCGGTGGCCGGTGGGTTGACGCCACTGATCGGCACGATGCTCGCGCACAAGTTCACCGGGCAGTGGTGGCCGATGGCGGTGTTCTACAGCCTGATCGCCGGCATTTCGCTGATCTGTGTGCTGTCCCTCGCCCGGCGTCACGCCAGCGCCCGTCGCGCGGAACTGGCCCGTGCCTGACCCGGAATTTCAGGAGAACCTCATGTTGAAGATCAATGGCGAACGCCTGTGGGCGAGCCTGATGGCCATGGCCGAAATCGGTGCGACAGCCCGAGGCGGCAGCTGCCGTCTGGCATTGAGCGACGAAGACAAGGCCGGTCGCGAACTGTTCGCCCACTGGTGCCGCGAAGCCGGCATGACCCTGAGCGTGGACGCCATCGGCAACCTGTTCGCCCGTCGCGCCGGCACCGATCCGGACGCCGCGCCGGTGATGATGGGCAGCCACCTCGACACCCAGCCCGAAGGCGGGCGTTTCGACGGCGTCTACGGCGTACTCGCCGGTCTGGAAGTGGTACGTTGCCTCAACGACCAGAACATCCAGACCCGCAAACCGCTGGAAGTGGCGGTGTGGACCAACGAAGAAGGTGCGCGCTTCACCCCGGCCATGTTCGGCTCGGCGGTGTTCACCGGGATCATGGATTTGGACGCTGCGCTGGCGGTACGTGATGTCGATGGCATCAGCGTTGCCGAAGCGTTGCAGCGTAGCGGTTACGCCGGTGAACGTCCGTTGGGCGGCGCGGTGGATGCGTATTTTGAGGCGCACATCGAGCAAGGCCCGATCCTTGAAGACAACGCCAAAAGCATCGGCGTGGTCACGGGTGGTCAGGCGATCCGCTGGCTCGATGTGCGTGTCGAAGGCATGGCCGCTCACGCCGGCACCACGCCGATGCCGCTGCGCAAAGATGCGCTGTACGGCGTGGCGCGGATGATTCAGGCGATTGAAGGCTTGGCCACGGATTTTGCCCCCGAAGGCCTGACCACGGTCGGCGAGTTGAGTATCAACAAGTCCTCGCGCAATACCATTCCGGGGCTGGTGAATTTCACCGTCGATCTGCGTCATCACCGTGACGAAGCGATTGCCGCGATGGAACAACAAGTCCGCGCCCGGTTGCAGGCGATTGCCGATGGCCGGGGCTTGAACCTGACGATCACCCCGCACTGGATCAGCCCGGCCACGCCGTTCGACGCCGAATGCGTGGCAGCCGTGCAAGAAGCGGTGGATGCGCTGGGCTACGCTCAGCAGTCGATTGTCAGCGGCGCCGGGCATGACGCGATTCATCTCGCACGCTACTGCCCGACGGCGATGGTGTTCATCCCGTGCGTCGGCGGCTTGAGTCACAACGAAGCCGAGGACGTGTTGCCCGAAGATGTGAAGCAGGGCACCGACGTATTGCTCAACGCCGTGCTGGCCCGCGCCGGTCTAATCGAACAGGGAGTCTGAATCATGCGCAGTTTTTTCCATGCCGAACAATTGCTCCACCATCCACGCAGCTATTACTCGCGCGGGCAGATGCGTACGCCGCAGGAAGTCCCCGAGCGTGCGCAGCGTCTGGTGCAGGCCGCCCACGGTTTGGGCTTCAGTGTCGAGCAACCCGCCGATGCCGGTCTCGCGCCGCTGCTGGCGGTGCATGGCGCACCGTATCTGACGTTCCTTCAGGAAGCGCACGCACGCTGGAAAGAAATCCCCGAAGACTGGGGCGACGAGGTGATGTCGAACATCTTCGTCCGCGAACCCAACGCCTTGCGCGGCATCCTCGCCCAGGCGGCACGGTATCTGGCGGACGGCAGTTGCCCGGTGGGCGAGCAGACCTGGCGCTCGGCCTACTGGTCGGCCCAAAGCGCAGTGGCTGGGGCTCAGGCCTTGATCGATGGCGAGCCGGCGGCGTACGCGCTGTGCCGTCCGCCGGGGCATCACGCCCGGGCCGAAGCGGCGGGCGGTTTCTGCTACGTCAACAACGCGGCGGTGGCGGCGCAGGTGCTGCGGGACAAGTTTGAAAAAGTCGCCGTGCTCGACACCGACATGCACCACGGTCAGGGCATCCAGGAGATTTTTTACGACCGCGATGACGTGCTCTACGTCTCGGTGCATGGCGATCCGACCAACTTCTATCCGGGCGTCGCCGGGTTCGCCGACGAACGTGGCAGCGGCGCGGGGGAGGGCTTCAACCTCAACCTGCCGATGGCTCATGGATCAAGCGAAGTGGATTTCCTCGGGCAACTGGAAGTCGCATTGAACGCGGTACGCGAGTTCGGCGCCGAGGTGCTGGTGCTGTCGCTGGGCTTCGATATCTATGAGCTGGACCCGCAAAGCAAAGTCGCCGTGACCCGTGAAGGTTTTGCAGCATTGGGCGAACGGATTCGCAGCCTGGGCCTGCCATGCCTGATCGTGCAGGAGGGCGGTTATCACCTGGAAAGTCTCGAAGACAATGCCCGAGCGTTTTTCGTGAATGGCGAGGTGTGGCAACGCTGAGGCACCCCACCTGCCGTAGCGCCGGTAGTGCTTGCGATCGCCCTGAAGCCATCGCGAGCAAGCTCGCTCCCACATTTGAAATGCGGTTCAAATGTGGAAGCGGGCTTGCCCGCGAAGAGGCCTTCGAAACCGCTACAAAAATCAGGCCCCGGGCACCGGGCAGCTCATGTCACCCTCCTCACACTTCAAGTATTGCTTGAGCGCCTCGGTTCGCGTCTTTGTCACCGAGGCGATGCAATTGTTGTAGATCAACGGATAAACACTCCCGCCTGCCACCCCGGATGCCGAAAACTTGCACTCGGCATCGCGAAACCCGATCCAGGCCCGCTGCGCGCTCACCAGCAGTTTTTTGCCATCAGGGTTGTCCTTCAACCGGGCGGTAATCTGCTGATAAACCGAGTTCAACTCCTTGTCCGCCGCCTTGTTTTCCTGCGCGGCGCACTGATTCATCGTCGCCTGATCGCTGGCATTGGCGCAGTCCACGGCGGCGTGGACGACGGAAGTGAAAAGAAAGGGTGTCAGGGCCAGAAGCAGGCGTGGGGACATGAGTCATCTCGCTTTGATGAATGAACGTGCCGGGCAGTTTAGCGACTTCGTGGCGCTAACAAGGTGTGCGATGTCTGGATGCGTTGAGCAACCGTTCGGCAGTCGCCGCAATTTCCTCTCCGTCATGCAGTTTTTCCAGCCATCCGAACGGGATTCCCTGCACGCCGTAATGGGCTCCGGCCAACTGACCGACAATGGCGGCCGTGGTGTCTGCGTCATCGCCCAAGTTGGCCGCTTGCAGGACGGCGGCGGCAAAGCTGTTGGTGTGCTGGAAGCACCATAACGCCGCTTCCAGGGATTCGACGCAGTAGCCGCTGCCGCGGATTTCGCGCTCGGTCTTGTGCAGGTAGTTACCCCGGGCAATCGCCGCCACCTTGGGCTGGTGGAAGGATGTTTGGGGCAGAGTGCGCAGTTGCGCTTTCGATGCGCCTTCCAGGGCCTTGCAGAGCAGTTCGGCAAACAGTTGGCAACATTCGATGGCCTCGGGCGCCGCGTGGGTGGTGCGTGAACTGTCAGCGGCGAATCGCCTGATTTGCCGGGCATCGGGGAAATAGAACAGAACCACAGGCACCAGTCGCATCAACGAGCCATTGCCGGCACTGTGCGGGTCAGTAGAGCCGGCAAACGGCTCTCCGGTTTGTTGATAGCGATCCAGAGCCTGACTCACGGTCATGCCGATATCGAAGCATTCGCCAGTCGAACTCAGATAACCCCACTGCCACCAGTTCAGATAGCGGCCCATCTGGTCAGCGGCATCGAAAGCATTTTTGTTCAGCAGGCTTTCTGCCAGACACAACGCCATCGAGGTGTCGTCGGTCCATTGTCCGGGCTTCAAGTGAAAAGGCCCGCCACCGACCATGTCGGTCAGGGGCTGGAAGCTGCCGCGAGGCTGGAATTCGACGGTGGTTCCCACGGCATCGCCGCAGGCCAGGCCGAGCAGGGCGCCACGGTAACGTTCGGGGAGGGAGGGCTGCATGATGACGTCCTTGTGTCGTTCAATTCGCTGCGAACGTTAGCAGTTTCGCCGCGCTGATCCGTGCGCATTCTGACGAACCGGTGCCCCAAAATACTGCCGGATATTTCAATCAGACCCGCCCTTTGCAGTGGATCGATACAACTTCGGATTGGACATGTGGTCATACAAGCCTACTGTTCAAAACAGGAGGTGACGTATGAAACCAGTACCCAACAGCTTTGAACGCAAGATCATGCTCAGGTCGCCGCGCTCCCATGTCTGGCGCGCCCTGGTCGATGCCGAGGCGTTCGGCCAGTGGTTCGGCGTTGCGCTGGAGGGCCGGCGGTTTATCGCGGGCGAATGGACGCAGGGGCAGGTGACGTACCCCGGTTATGAACATGTGCTCTGGAACGTGCTGGTGGAGCGGGTCGAGCCGCAGCAGCTGTTCTCCTTCCGCTGGCATCCCTATGCGGTAAATCCGAAAATCGACTACTCGCAGGAACCGACCACCCTGGTCAGATTCGAACTGCAGGACTACGAGAACGGCACGCTGCTGAAAGTCTCCGAGTCAGGTTTTGCACACATTCCCGACGTGCGTCAGAAAGAGGCGTACTACATGGACAGTCGGGGCTGGGAGGAACAGTTGAGTCGGCTTGAGCACTTCCTCGCGGAGAGCGACCGGGCCCGTGAGCGTGAAGGTGGCTGATCCCGACCTGTTTACGCCGTGGCTGGAACGCTGGGCGCTGACGCCAGACGGTGAGCCAATCATCACCCCGGGCAGCCGCCTGTTACCTGTGCGTCAGGGCAATACTCCGGCGATGCTGAAAGTCGCGGTGGACGAGGAGGAAAAGTACGGCAACCTGCTGATGACCTGGTGGGGCGGCGACGGTGCCGCCCGGGTGCTCGCCCATCACGACGAGAGCCTGTTGCTGGAGCGGGCGATGGGCCAGCGTTCGCTGATGCACATGGCGCTCAACGGCGAAGACGACGAAGCCACACGGATCATGTGTCGAGCGCTGGCGCACCTGCACGCACCGCGACCGACGCAGCCACCGCCGTTGGTGGAGCTGGCGCCATGGTTTGCATCATTAACAATGGCCGCGGCCCGATACGGCGGCCAATACGCCGAATGCCTGCAAATCGCCGATACCTTGCTCGCCGAACCGCACGACGTGGTGGTGCTGCACGGCGACATGCACCACGACAACGTCCTCGATTTCGGCCCACGGGGCTGGCTGGCCATCGACCCCAAGCGGGTGCGGGGCGAGCGTGGTTATGACTACGCCAACCTGATCTGCAACCCGGAACTGCCGACGGCCACCGATCCGGAGCGCTTTCAGCGGCAAGTCGAGGTGATCTGCGCAACAGCGGGCATCGAGCGAAGCCGCTTGCTGCAATGGGTATTGGCCTTTGCCGGACTGTCTGCCGCATGGTTCATGGAGGATGACGAGCAAAAAGCCGCCGCCGGGCAGCTGAAAGTCGCCCAACTGGCGGCTTCCGCGCTCAATGCCTGACACGCCTAAGGGTTTTCGGAAGGCGCGCTATGGCGAATGTCTTACACGCGCTGGTAGCTTTTTCGACTATTGCCGATTGGATCCACAGCGTAATCTAGCCTCATCAACTGAAGCACAGGGAGTGTTTCAGGATCACGGATGATCGACCATTAGCAAGGATCGCTGCCGACAGGGAGTCGATAATGGTCTTGGGAAAAACCCGCTTCGGCGGGTTTTTTTTCGTCTGCAGAAAAGTGCCGTGCTCAAACAGAAACACCGCCGATCTGGCGGTGTTTCTGCATCTGCAGGTCTTACGAGGCGATCAACTGGCGCAACACGTAATGCAGAATCCCGCCGGACTTGAAGTACTCCACCTCGTTCAAGGTGTCGATTCGGCACAGCACTTCGATTTTCTCCTGCCGTCCGTCTTCACGGGTGATGACCAGGGTCAGGTTCATCCGTGGCGTCAGCTCGACACCGCTCAGGCCCTGGATATCCAGGGTTTCCTTGCCGGTGAGGTTCAGGCTCTTGCGGTTCTGATCCAGTTTGAACTGCAACGGCAGCACGCCCATGCCCACCAGGTTGGAGCGGTGGATGCGCTCGAAGCTTTCGGCGATCACCGCTTTCACGCCCAGCAGATTGGTGCCCTTGGCCGCCCAGTCGCGGCTGGAACCGGTGCCGTATTCTTGCCCGGCAATCACCACCAGCGGCGTGCTTGAGCCCTGATAACGCATGGCCGCGTCGTAGATCGCCAGTTTCTCGCCGGTCGGAATGTAGATCGTGTTGCCACCTTCTTCGCCGCCGAGCATTTCGTTGCGGATACGGATATTGGCAAACGTGCCGCGCATCATCACTTCGTGGTTGCCCCGGCGCGAGCCGTAGGAGTTGAAGTCCCGTGGCTCGACGCCTTGCTCGCGCAGGTAACGTCCGGCCGGGCTGTCGACCTTGATGTTGCCGGCGGGGGAGATGTGGTCGGTGGTCACCGAATCGCCCAATAGCGCCAGCACTCGCGCACCTTTCACATCGGCGATCACCGGCAATGGCCCGGCAATGTCATCGAAGAACGGCGGATGCTGGATGTAGGTCGAATCCGCCTGCCAGACGTAGGTCGCGGCTTGCGGGACTTCGATGGCTTGCCACTGTTCGTCACCGGCAAACACTTCGGCGTATTCCTTGTGGAACATCGCCGTGTTGACCTGATTCACCGCGTCAGCGATCTCCTTGCTGCTCGGCCAGATGTCACGCAGGTAAACCGGATTGCCCTGCTGGTCATTGCCCAGCGGTTCGCTGCTGATATCGGTGCGCACAGTGCCGGCCAGGGCGTAGGCGACCACCAGTGGCGGTGACGCCAGCCAGTTGGTTTTCACCAGCGGATGCACCCGGCCTTCAAAGTTGCGGTTGCCGGACAGCACCGAAGCCACGGTCAGGTCGGCTTTCTGGATGGCTTTTTCGATCGGCTCCGGCAGCGGCCCGGAGTTGCCGATGCAAGTGGTGCAGCCGTAACCGACCAGCGAAAAACCGAGCTGGTCGAGGTACTGCGTCAATCCGGCGGCCTTGTAGTAATCGGTGACGACTTTCGAACCCGGAGCCAGCGAACTCTTCACCCACGGCTTGCGGGTCAGGCCCTTTTCCACGGCTTTTTTCGCCAGCAGGCCGGCAGCCATCATTACGCTGGGGTTGGAGGTGTTGGTGCAGGAGGTGATCGCGGCAATCACCACCGCGCCGTTTTTCAGGCGATAGGTGTGGCCGTCGTGCTCATAATCCGTTTCGCCGACCAGATCGGCACTGCCCACCGCCGCGCCACCGCCGCCCTCGCTCTCCAGGCGTCCTTCTTCCTTGCTGGTGGGTTTGAACTGCAATTCGAGGAAGTCGCTGAACGCCTGACCGACATTCGGCAGCGAGACTCGGTCCTGCGGGCGTTTCGGCCCGGCGAGGCTGGCTTCGACGCTGCCCATGTCCAGCGCCAGGCTGTCGGTGAACACCGGTTCCTGACCGGGCAGGCGCCACAGACCCTGTGCCTTGGTGTAGGCCTCGACCAGTTTCACCACTTCAGGCGGACGGCCGGACAGGCGCAGGTAGTCGAGGGTCACGTCATCCACCGGGAAGAAGCCGCAGGTCGCGCCATATTCCGGGGCCATGTTGGCGATGGTTGCGCGGTCGGCCAGCGGCAGGTCGGCGAGACCGTCGCCATAGAACTCGACGAATTTGCCGACCACGCCTTTCTTGCGCAGCATCTGGGTGACGGTCAGCACCAGGTCGGTGGCGGTGATGCCTTCCTTTAGTTTGCCGGTAAGTTTGAAACCGATGACTTCGGGAATCAGCATCGACACCGGTTGCCCGAGCATCGCCGCTTCCGCCTCGATCCCGCCCACGCCCCAGCCCAGTACGCCGAGGCCGTTGATCATGGTGGTGTGGGAGTCGGTGCCGACCAGGGTGTCGGGGAAGGCATAGGTGCGGCCGTCTTCGTCCTTGGTCCACACCGTGCGGCCGAGGTATTCGAGGTTGACCTGGTGGCAGATCCCGGTGCCCGGCGGCACCACGCTGAAGTTATCGAAGGCGCTCTGGCCCCAGCGCAGGAAGGCGTAGCGTTCACCATTGCGCTGCATTTCGATGTCGACGTTCTGTTCGAAGGCGCTGGCACTGCCGAATTTATCGACCATCACCGAGTGGTCGATCACCAGATCCACCGGCGACAACGGGTTGATTCGCTGCGGATCACCACCGGCCTTGGCCATGGCGGCGCGCATGGCGGCCAGATCGACCACGGCGGGTACGCCGGTGAAGTCCTGCATCAGCACGCGGGCAGGGCGGTACTGGATTTCCCGGTCGGAGCGGCGCTCCTTGAGCCACGCGGCAATGGCCTTGAGGTCGGCGCCGGTGACGGTTTTTTCATCTTCCCAGCGCAGCAGGTTTTCCAGCAGGACTTTCAGCGACATCGGCAACCTGTCGAGATCGCCCAAGTTCTTGGCGGCATCCGGCAGGCTGAAATAGTGGTAAGTCTTGTCGTCTATCTTCAGGGTTTTAAGGGTGTTCAGGCTATCAAGGGACGGCATTACGATCACTCCTTTGAGTCCGCACGGCTACGGACTGAGGGGACGGGCAGAGCTATCAACGTAGCCCTGTTTTCAGTAGCTGGCTAATAACTGGACTCTATGGGCAAGTCCAAGGTTCCGACATGGGCTATCATGCGCCGGTTTTCGTGACAGGCTTTGCTTCAACGCAGGTCTGGGCATCGCGCAGGGGATGAATGATCGCCCTCTGCCCAGGAGTAAGAATGAACACCCTATTCATGCATTGCCGGCCAGGTTTCGAAGGTGAAGTCTGCTCGGAGATTTCCGACCTCGCCGCCCAACTCAACGTGGCCGGCTACGCCAAGGCCAAACCGGCTACCGCTTGCGCCGAGTTCGTCTGCACCGAAGAGGATGGCGCCGAGCGTCTGATGCGCGGTCAGCGTTTCGCCGAGCTGATCTTCCCGCGCCAATGGGCGCGCGGTTTTTTCATCGATCTGCCGGAAAACGACCGCATCAGCGTGATCCTTGCGCACATGGCCCAATTCCCGGTCTGTGGCAGCCTGTGGCTGGAAGTCGTCGACACCAACGACGGCAAGGAACTGTCGAACTTCTGCAAGAAGTTCGAAGGCCCGCTGCGCAAGGCCCTGACCGGCGCCGGCAAACTGGTGGAGGACGCCAGCAAGCCGCGCCTGCTGCTGACCTTCAAGAGCGGCCGTGAGGTGTTTCTCGGTCTGGCCGATGCCGGTAACTCGGCGATGTGGCCGATGGGCATTCCGCGTCTGAAGTTCCCGCGTGAGGCGCCGAGCCGTTCGACCCTGAAACTGGAAGAGGCCTGGCACCACTTCATCCCCCGCGATCAGTGGGAAGATCGCCTGCACAGCGACATGACCGGCGTCGACCTCGGCGCTGCGCCGGGCGGCTGGACCTGGCAACTGGTCAATCGCGGCATGCTGGTGACCGCCATCGACAACGGCCCGATGGCCGAAAGCCTGATGGACACCGGTCTGGTGCAGCATTTGATGGCTGACGGCTTCACTTTCAAACCGAAGCAGCCGGTGGACTGGATGGTCTGCGACATCGTCGAGAAGCCGGCGCGCAATGCCGCGATGCTCGAAGAGTGGATCGGCGAGGGGCATTGCCGGGAAGCGGTGGTCAACCTGAAGTTGCCGATGAAGCAGCGTTACGCCGAAGTGAAGCGCCTGCTCGAACGCATCGCCGACGGTTTCAAGGCCCGTGGGATCAAGGTCGACATCGGTTGCAAGCAGCTGTACCACGACCGCGAGGAAGTGACCTGCCATCTGCGCCGCCATGACGTGAAGAAAGCCAAAGCCCGCTGAGCGCGCGACAGGTGACCGAACACCCGGCATTGGGCGACAATGCCGGCCAGTTTCAGGAGTGAATCATGAGTGAAATGATCGATACGCCGGTCGACGGCACCCTCGACGCCACGGGCCTCAACTGCCCGGAGCCGGTGATGATGCTGCACCAGCACATCCGCGACCTGGTGCCCGGTGGCCTGCTCAAGGTGATCGCCACCGACCCGTCGACCCGCCGCGACATCCCCAAGTTCTGCGTGTTTCTCGACCATGAACTGGTGGGGCAGCACGAAGAGGCCGGGACCTATCTGTACTGGATCCGCAAGAAGTCCGGTTGATCGCAAGGCAAAAAAAGACCTGCAAATGCAGGTCTTTTTTTATGGCCGGTCAGCCCATCGAACGGCTGATGCGAATGCGTTTGCGTGCGCTGCGCGTCAGGCGGATCGACAGCATCAGCGCCGCGCAGCTGAGGCCGACGATCAACCCTTCCCACAAGCCGCTCGGGCCACGTGGCTCGCCGAGCCAGTCGGTCAGGCCGAGGGCGTAACCCACCGGCAGACCGATGCCCCAATAGGCGAACAGGGTCAGGATCATCGTCACGCGAGTGTCCTGATAACCGCGCAGGGCGCCGGCGGCGGTGACCTGGATCGCGTCGGAGAACTGGAACAGCGCCGAGTACACGATCAGCATCGCCGCGATGTGAATCACCATCGGATCGGAGGTGTAGATCGCCGCAATGTGTTCACGCATCAGCAGCATCATGCTCGCCGACAGGCAAGCATAAGCCAGCGCAGTGCCCATGCCGACGCCCGCGGCGAAACGCGCTTCACGGGGTTCTTCACGGCCCAAGGCCTGGCCGACCCGCACGGTCACTGCCATGCCCAGCGAGTACGGAATCATGAACACCAGCGAGCTGACGTTCAGCGCGATCTGGTGCCCAGCCACCACGGTGGCGCCGAGGCTGCCGATCAGCAGCGCGATCACCGCGAAGATGCTCGACTCGGCAAACACCGCGACGCCGATCGGCAGACCGATGGCCAGCAAACGCTTGATCACCGCCCATTGCGGCCAGTCGAAACGGCTGAACAGTTCGCTCGACTTGTAGGCCGGCGCCCAGCGCTCATAACCGGCCAGGCCCAGCGCCATCACCCACATCACGATGGCCGTGGCCCAGCCGCAACCGACGCCGCCCATGGCCGGCACGCCGAAGTGGCCATAAATGAACACGTAGTTGAGCGGAATGTTCAGCGCCAGTCCACACAGGCCCAGCACCATCGCCGGCCGCGTGCGGCCGAGGCCATCACTGGTGCAGCGCAGCACGTGATAGAAGGCCACCGCTGGCAGGCCGCTGGCGATACCGTGCAGGTATTGCATGCAGGGGCCGATCAGCTCCGGATCGACTTTCATCAGATGCAGGATCGGCTCGGCGCTGAACAGCAGGGTGGTTGCCATCAGGCCCACCACCAGCGCCAGCCACAAGGCTTGCCGCACGATCGGGCCGATTTCGCTGTGGGTGCCGGCGCCGAAGCGCTGGGCGACTTTCGGCGTGGTGGCCAGCAGGGTGCCGGTCATCAGCAGGAACACCGGCACCCAGATCGAGTTGCCCAGCGCCACGGCCGCCAGATCCTTGGGCCCGACGCGCCCGGCCATCACCGCATCGACGAAGCCCATGGCGGTGGTCGCCAGTTGCGCGATCATGATCGGCAGGGCCAGGCCGAGCAGATTCTTCAGCTCCAGGCGAACCCGGGCAGGGCGGTTGAGGGAAACGGCAGCGGGGCGGTCAGTCACGGAATTCACAGGCAAAGCGTCCACAGGGGTTGATGCGCAAGGTCGGGCATTCTACGCCGCTGACGTAACGGTCAGGAAAAATCCTCTGTTGCGTATTTGTAATCGCGGCGCCCCATCAAGAAATCACAGCCTGCTGGCTCATCGCAGTCCCAGCGCCTACACTGCCGATCCGCCCAAGGAGCCCCGCCATGCTGATTGTTGCCGACGAAAATATCCCGCTGCTCGATGCCTTTTTTGCCGGTTTCGGCGAGATCCGTCGGGTTTCGGGCCGTTCCATCGACCGGGCCACGGTCGAACAGGCCGACGTGCTGCTGGTGCGCTCGGTGACCAACGTCAACCGCGCACTGCTCGAAGGCAGCAAGGTGCGTTTTGTCGGCACCTGCACCATCGGCACCGATCATCTGGATCTCGATTACTTCAACGAGGCTGGCATCACCTGGTCCAGCGCGCCCGGCTGCAATGCCCGGGGCGTGGTCGATTATGTGCTCGGCAGCCTGATGACCCTGGCCGAAATCGAAGGCGTCGATTTGCGTGAACGTACTTACGGTGTGATCGGTGCCGGTGAAGTCGGCGGTCGCCTGATCAAGGTGTTGAAAGGTCTGGGTTGGAACGTGAAGGTCTGCGACCCGCCACGTCAGGCGACCGAGGGCGGCGACTATGTCAGCCTGGGGCAGATCATCGCGCAGTGCGATGTGATCAGCCTGCATACCCCGCTGACCCGCAGCGGCGACGGCGCGACCTGGCATTTGTTCGACGAGCAGCGTTTGCAGCAGCTCAAGCCCGGCGCCTGGCTGATCAACGCGGCGCGCGGTCCGGTAGTGGATAACACCGCGTTGCGCGAGGTGCTGCTGGAGCGAGAAGACTTGCAAGCGGTGCTCGATGTCTGGGAGGCCGAACCGCAAGTCGATGTTTCTCTGGCCGAGCTCTGTGTGTTGGCGACGCCGCACATCGCCGGTTACAGCCTCGACGGCAAGCAGCGCGGCACGGCGCAGATCTATCAGGCTTACTGCGACTTTATCGGTGAGCCCGCCACCATTCAGCTCGGTGATTTGCTGCCGGCACCGTGGTTGTCGGAAGTTTCCCTGCATGCCGACAGCGATCCGGCCTGGGCGCTGGCGATGTTGTGCCGCGGTGTGTACGACCCGCGCCGGGACGATGCGGATTTCCGTCGCACGCTGCTGGGCAGTGTCGGTGAGCAACGTGCCGCGTTTGATCTGCTGCGCAAACAGTATCCGTCGCGACGCGAAATCGAAGGCTTGAAGGTGCGGATCGAGGGGGATTCGCCCGTCTTGCGCCAGATCGTGACCGCGCTGGGGGCTGTGGCGGTATAAACAGCGGGCAGAAAAAACCCGGCCTGCAGGGGCCGGGTCAGGAAGACGGTGGCGATATCACTTTTGTTCGGCAGGCTTGACCAATCGCTTCTCCAGTTCGCGGCAGGCGTCCTGGATCATGTCTTCAGTGATTGGCACTTCGCGCCCATCCTTATCGATGATCGAGCAACCCAGAGGTTGGCCGGGCTTGGTGCGGATCACTTCAATTTTGTCATCGCTGCTGTGTTGCAAGGACATGGCCTGTCTCCTCATCAGGTTGTGTGCCTAGATTAAAACCGTCAGGTGACCAGGCTGTTACAACTCCCTGCGGTCGGTCCGGAACGGCATCTCCACTCAAACAGAAATGACCGTCTGTCTCAACCCGGACCTTAGACCAATAGCGTCTAGGGGGTAGTCTTGCCGGTCATAATTAACCTGACTCATTGTGATTTGCAGAGTTCCACCCCATTTGACTCTGTAGGCTGGCCCTATCCATCAGCACACGACGTGAACCTGAATGATCCCGATGCTTTCCTCGCGCCACCGCCGGGCCTTGCGCCTGACCAGTTCTTTCCTTGCCCCTTATCGCTGGCCGGCCTTTGGCGCGCTGCTGGCACTGATCGTCACGGCCGGCATCACCCTGTCGATGGGGCAGGGCATCAAGTTGCTGGTCGATCAAGGCTTCATGACCCAGTCGCCGCACTTGCTCAACCAATCCATCGGCCTGTTCATGCTGTTGGTGTTCGGCCTGGCGGTCGGCACCTTTGCGCGGTTTTATCTGGTGTCGTGGATCGGTGAGCGCGTGGTGGCAGACATTCGCCGGCAGGTGTTCAACCATCTGGTGTACCTGCACCCCGGATTCTACGAAGACAATCGCAGCTCGGAAATCCAGTCACGATTGACCGCTGACACCACATTGCTGCAATCGGTGATCGGCTCGTCGCTGTCGCTGTTCCTGCGTAATCTGCTGATGGTCATTGGCGGTGTGGTGCTGCTGTTCATCACCAACCCCAAACTCACCAGCATCGTGGTGATCGCACTGCCGCTGGTGATTGCGCCGATCCTGATTTTCGGCCGTCGCGTGCGCAACCTCTCCCGGCTGAGTCAGGACCGGATCGCTGACATTGGCAGCTACGTCTCGGAAACCCTCGGCCAGATCAAGACCGTACAGGCCTACAACCATCAGGTGCAGGACGAACAGCGTTTCGCCAGCACTGTCGAGCAAGCGTTCGAGACCGCGCGCAAACGGATTTTCCAGCGGGCCTGGCTGATCACGCTGGTAATCGTGCTGGTGCTCGGCGCCGTCGCGGTGATGTTGTGGGTCGGCGGCATGGACGTGATCGCGGGACGGATTTCGGCGGGTGGACTGGCGGCGTTCGTGTTTTACAGCCTGATTGTTGGCAGTGCGTTTGGCACGTTGAGCGAAGTGATTGGCGAGTTGCAGCGAGCGGCCGGCGCCGCGGAGCGAATTGCGGAACTGCTGCGTTCGGAGAACATTATTCAGCCACCGACCACAGGGTTGGTGACGTTGCCGGGGCGGGTCAAAGGCGAGCTGGAATTACAGGATGTGCGTTTTTCCTACCCTTCGCGTCCCGAAAGTCTTGCCGTCGATGGCTTGAGTCTGACGATCAACGCCGGAGAAACCCTCGCGCTTGTAGGACCGTCCGGCGCGGGCAAGTCCACGGTGTATGACTTGCTGCTGCGTTTCTACGATCCCCGGGGAGGGCGGATCCTGATCGATGGCGTGCCGCTGACGAGCCTAGACCCGTTGGATTTGCGCCGCTGCTTCGCGCTGGTCTCGCAAACCCCGGCGCTGTTCTTCGGCAGCGTCGAAGAAAACATTCGCTACGGCTGCCCGACCGCCACGCTGGAGCAGGTGCGGGAGGCGGCCAGAATCGCCCACGCCCACGACTTCATCGAACAGATGCCCGACGGCTACCAGACCCATCTGGGCGACGGTGGCCTCGGTCTGTCAGGCGGACAACGCCAGCGCCTGGCAATCGCCCGGGCGCTGCTGGTCGACGCGCCGATCCTGCTGCTCGACGAAGCCACCAGCGCCCTCGATGCCCAGAGCGAACACCTGATCCAGCAAGCGCTGCCGAGCCTGATGCAAAACCGCACCACACTGGTCATCGCCCACCGGTTGGCCACGGTGAAAAACGCCGACCGGATCGCGGTGATGGATCAGGGCAAACTGGTGGCGATCGGCACACATCAGGAGTTGATCGCGAGCAATCCGCTGTATGCGCGGTTGGCGGCGTTGCAGTTCAGTGATGGTCATCAAGCTTCGACCGACCCTGTAACCGACTAAGTAACCGACCCAGTAGAACGCCATAAAAAATGCCCGCATCTCTCGATGCGGGCATTTTTGTTTACGTCGATCTATCGGCGATACGCGCCCCGATCACTGATCGTCGAAATACCGCTCATGCCAGTCCACCAGCGGCTGTGGCGAGTTGAGTTTCTGGCCGTAGATCACCGAATAGGACAACACGTTCTGTACGTACTGGCGGGTTTCGTCGAACGGGATGCTTTCCACCCACACGTCGAAGCTCAGGTGGTCGGCGCCGCGCAGCCATTGGCGCACGCGGCCGGGGCCGGCGTTATAGGCGGCGGAGGCGAGTACGCGGTTGCCGTTGAACTGGCTGTGCACCTGGCTCAGATAGGCGGCGCCGAGCTGGATGTTTTTATCCGGATCCAACACTTGCTGCGGCGAGGCCAGCGGAATGCTGAACTTGCGCGCGGTTTCCTTGGCGGTGCCGGGCATCAGTTGCATCAGGCCGCTGGCGCCGACGCTGGAGCGGGCGTCGTCCATGAACGCACTTTCCTGACGGGTGATGGCGAACACCCAGCTCGAATGCAGGCCGCGTACCTTGGCTTCGCGCACCAGGGTGTCGCGGTGGGCCATCGGGAAACGGATGTCCAGATCGTCCCAGTACTGCGCCTGGCTGATGGTGCGGATCGCCGGGAAATACCATTTCAAGTCGTAGGCCAGTTTCGCCTGGGCGACCATTTCGTCGCGGCTGAAATGCCGGCTGACGTGATACCACTCGCGGCGACCGTCGACGATCTGCCCACGGGCGTGGAACTCCAGTGCACGCCGTACGCCAGGGGTGTTGCGCACTTTGTTGATCAGCGCCTGACTGAGCACCAGCGGCTTGTTGTTCAGTGAGTACGGCGATTGCGAGCGGTCAGCGGCGAGGAAACCGTAGAAATCCCGTTCCCGCGACAGGTTCTTGTACAGCGTCTGTGCTTCCGGGTTCTGCGGTTGCGCCAGTTCCAGACTGCGGGCCTGCCAGTAGCGCCAGCGGTTGGTGGTGGCCAGGTCCTGTGGCAAACGGCGGGTCAGTTGGTAGGCGTCATCCCAGCGCGCCAGACGCAACAACAGACGCAGGCGCCATTCGGATACAGTGTTGTCGCGCAGTTCCGGATCGTATTTGGTCATCACGTCCAGCGCGCGGCTGTCGAAGCGGCGGGCCAGCGTCAGGCCGATTTCCCGGGCGATCGCGACTTTTTCATCCCGGGAGAAATGCATGCTGCTGGCATAACCGTCGAGCAGGGCCATGGCCTTGTCCGGGTCCTGGCGCGCGAGGCGGCGCAGGCCGAGGCTGACCACGTCCGACATCGGTTCATCGGCCGGCGTGAAGCGCGACGGCTGGTTGAGCAATTCCGGTTTCTGCGCCACGTCCACCAGCAGGCGGCCGCGCGGGGCGAGGGTGGTCAGGCCATTGACCAGGCTGTTGGCCAGTGGGTAGTTGCGGTGCTGGGCGGCGAGTTTGGCGCGTTCCCAGCGTTTCTGTTCGGTCAACTGACCTTCGGCGGCCCACATGCCGAACAGCGCATCACAGGCGGCAGGCTGGGATTTGCCGGTCAGCCAGAGTTTCTCGGCGTTGGCGAAGCCCTCGGCCTTCTTGTTGTGGCTGATCTGGTACTGCGCGTTGAGGCAGTCAAGTTCAGTGAAATTCAGTTTCGGGTCGTAATACTTGACGAACGTCGCCCAATCGCCGCGATCGGCCAGCCAGCGCAGCCAGCGCAATTTCATCCAGTTGGCCTGGGGCAGGTCACCGTGCTCGGCGAGGAATTTCTCGATCTCCGCGTTGCTGGCGGTTTTCAGCCGGGCGGTCAGCTCGTCGTAGGCGAGGTACGGCTCCAGCGGATAATCGGCGAGGGCCTGGCTGTAACGGAAATACGGGCCGCTGTCGCCTTTGGCCAGGGCGCGCTTGGCTTCATCGTAATACTGGCGTTGGGTGGACAGGTCCACCGCCTGGGCGGATTGAACGGCAGCGGCGGAAAGCAGCAAACATGACAAAACACTGAAGAGGCGACTGCGCATGAGACATCCGGGCAGAGAAATCATGACAAGTGCCGGCCCAAAACCGGCACTGAATTGTCTGTAGCTTAGCCTTTTGCCAGCAGGCGGCGAAAGCTTTGCCGGCCTTGCAGCACAAGTTCGCAACAATTGTTGTGCAGAGTGCGTCAGCGGCGAAATTGCCGGCCTGTTCGGGTCTCGATTCAGGTAGAATGCGCGCCCGGTTTTTGGAGAAGCTCATGACCCTGCTCAAATTCAGCGATGTGTCCCTTGCATTCGGCGCGATGCCGTTGTTGGACAAGGTGTCCTGGCAGATCGCCCGTGGTGAGCGGGTGTGCATCATCGGCCGCAACGGCACTGGCAAATCCAGCATGATGAAACTGGTCAAGGGCGACCAGAAGCCTGATGACGGCTCGGTGTGGCGTGCCCCCGGTCTGAAAATCGGTGAATTGCCGCAAGAATTGCCGGTGGCCGACGAGCGGACTGTATTCGACGTGGTTGCCGAAGGCCTCGATGGCGTTGGCGCCTTGCTCGCCGAATACCATCACCTGAGCCAGAACATCGTCACCGACGCCGATCTGGACAAGCTGATGCACGTCCAGCACGACCTCGAAGCCCGCGATGGCTGGCGCTTGCAGACCCTGGTCGACAGCACCCTGAGCCGCCTGCAACTGCCGGCCGACAAGACCCTCGCCGAACTGTCCGGCGGCTGGCGTCGTCGTGTGCTGCTGGCGCAGGCGCTGGTGTCCGAGCCGGATCTGCTACTGCTCGACGAGCCGACCAACCACCTGGACATCGGTGCGATTGCCTGGCTTGAAGAAGCGCTGAAGGATTTTCAGGGCGCCGTGCTGTTCATCACGCACGACCGTTCCTTCCTGCAAAACCTTGCCACCCGCATCCTCGAACTGGATCGCGGTGGCCTGATCGACTGGAACGGCGACTACGCCAGTTTCCTCGTTCACAAAGAAGCCGCACTGGCCGCCGAAGAAACCGCCAACGCGCTGTTCGACAAGCGTCTGGCCCAGGAAGAAGTTTGGATTCGCCAGGGCATCAAGGCCCGCCGCACCCGTAACGAAGGCCGCGTACGTGCCCTGAAAGCATTGCGCGTGGAACGCAGCGAGCGTCGCGAGCGCACCGGCAAGGCCAACATCCAGCTGGAAACAGCGGAGAAGTCCGGCAAGCAGGTGATGGTGCTGGATAACGTGAGCTTCGCGCATCCGGGCGGTCCGTTCCTGATCCGCGATTTCTCCATGGTGCTGCAGCGCGGCGACCGGATCGGCCTGCTCGGCGCCAACGGTACCGGCAAGACCACCCTGCTGAAGCTGATGCTCAGCGGTCTGCAACCGACCAGCGGCAAAGTGGAAGAGGGCACCAGGATCGATGTGGCCTATTTCGATCAGTTGCGCCATCAGCTGGATCTGGAAAAGACCGTGATCGACAACGTCGCCGAAGGTCGCGACTTCATCGATATCGACGGCCAGAGCCGCCACGTGCTGAGCTATCTCGGCGACTTCCTGTTCAGCCCGCAGCGTGCCCGCACGCCGGTGAAGGCGTTGTCCGGTGGCGAGCGTGCGCGTCTGTTGCTGGCCAAGTTGTTCAGCAAGCCGGCGAACCTGCTGGTGCTCGACGAACCGACCAACGACCTCGACGTGGAAACCCTCGAGCTGCTCGAAGAAGTGCTGCTGACCTTCAACGGCACCGTGCTGATGGTCAGCCACGACCGGGCATTCCTCGACAACGTGGTCACCAGCACCCTGGTCTTCGAAGGTGAAGGCAAGGTTCGCGAATACGTCGGCGGCTATCAGGACTGGATCCGTCAGGGCGGTTCGCCGCGTCTGCTGGGCGTGACGGAAAGCAAATCCGGCAAGGCTGACCTGAACTCGGCGGTGGTCACTGCTGAGCCGGCTCCGGTTGCCGCACCTGTTGCTGCGGCCCCGGCTGCGAAGAAGAAGCTGAGCTACAAGCTTCAACGCGAGCTGGAAGCCCTGCCGGGCGATATCGACGCCAAAGAGCAGCAGATTGCTGCTGTCGAGGCTGAAATGGCCGAGACCGGTTTCTATCAGCGTCCACCAGCCGAGACGGCCAAGGTGATTGCTTCTCTGGAGCAATTGCAGGCGGAGCTGGATGCCTTGGTTGAGCGTTGGGCCGAGCTGGACGCCTGATTGATTCCAGGCATGAAAAAGCCCGGTGTCCAGTTATGGGCGCCGGGCTTTTCAGCTTTTCATAAGTGACTGGTGTCAGCGTTTGACCAGGTGCACCGCCAGCACATCGCACGGTGCGCCGTGCAGCACGTCATTGGCGGTCGAGCCCAGCAACAACGCCAGACCATGCCGGCCATGGCTGCCGACCACGATCAGGTCGCACTGCTGTTCCTTGGCAAAATGGTGGATTTCCTGACGTGGCTGGCCGTAGGTCAAGTGGCAGTTGGCGCCTTCGAGCTCGGTGTACTTGTGCTTCAGACGTTCGAGACGTTCCTTGGCCTGATCGAACTGCTGTTGTTGCAGTTGTGACAGATCCATCGGCACGTCACCGCCGAAGGCCATGGCCATCGGTTCGACGATATGCACCAGCGACAGCTTCGCGCCATTGCTTACCGACAGCTCTCGGGCGCGGTGGATCACAGGGTCGCACTCTTCGGTCAGATCTACGGCGACCAGGATATGGTGGTAGGGCATGAGGTGCTCCTCGTGAGGGATCAATATTGGTAAGTATGGCTGGTTTCAAGCGCATTGGTTCCAAAGTGACGCAATGGGCTCATCAGGATTCGGGAGTAGAGATATGACGGTCTGGCTGGTGGTGTCAATCCTGCTGGTGGTGTTGAGTCCGCTGGCATGGTTGCGCCCGTCCCGTGCACAGAGTGGCCGGATAGCCTTGCGCACGGAGGCCCGGCGCATCGGGCTGGCCATGCAGCTTGCGCCTCAGGAGTGGCCGCACTGGATGTCTCAGGAGCCGCCTAGCCCGTGTGCGCAATACCATCGGCCACGCCGTGGCAAACAGCCGGCGTGCTGGACGTACTGGCAGAAATCCCCGGGGATCTGGGTCAACCAGTGGCAGGAAGTCTGTGAGGATCCACTGCTGCTGAATCATTTCGAAAAATTGCCGGGCAACGTTTTCAAGGTCGAGGCGGACAAGCAGATGATCGCCCTCTATTGGGGCGAGAAGGGTGAATCATCGGTTTTGCTGGACATTGATGCCACGCTGAAGGCGCTGGCATGACTCGCGGAATTTTCGCGCTGCAACGGCGCGAAATGTCCGGCAGACGAGCAATAAAAAGCCCGACATGATTCATCGGGCGGGGTTGGCCAGGCAGGCCGGAAACTCTTTTTGGCGTTGAATCGGGTGATCCGGTCAACAAACGTGCGCCTGTTTTCCTTCGTAGTCCAGCCAGCGTAGCCTGTTAAACAAGGCGTGCCGTGAATTAGGGCGACTTTTCTAACTATTAATCTTATGAATGCCCTCACATGCAAGCGTGTGTGGCCGGGCTGCGTCCTACAGAAATGACCGCAAAGTCGCATTTCAACCCGTATTTTGGGCGATTGACAATTGTCGGAAATTCCGTGAAGGTGGCGTACCCAAATCAAACGGGCGTATGAATTGAGCGTTTGTATTGCAGACTGCTCCTACAGAATCCCGACTATCGCGTTGGCGGGTGTGCCGGGTGGATGGGTGTCAGCATCGACGAAAAAACGTCCTGCCGAGCCATTTGCCTGCGTCCGACGTGTACTGTTCAGCTTCCATATCGTGGAGATCAGTTGATGATTTACGAAGGTAAAGCCATCACGGTTAAAGCTCTTGAAAGTGGCATCGTCGAATTGAAATTCGACCTCAAGGGTGAGTCCGTCAACAAGTTCAACCGTCTTACCCTGAACGAACTGCGTCAGGCCGTAGACACCATCAAGGCAGATGCTTCGATCAAGGGCGTGATCGTCAGCAGTGGCAAGGACGTGTTCATCGTCGGCGCCGACATCACCGAATTTGTCGACAACTTCAAGCTGCCGGATGCCGAGCTGGTTGCTGGCAATCTCGAAGCCAACAAGATCTTCAGCGATTTCGAAGACCTCAACGTTCCGACCGTCGCCGCGATCAATGGCATTGCTCTGGGTGGCGGTCTGGAAATGTGCCTGGCAGCGGACTACCGCGTCATGTCGACCAAGGCCAAGATCGGTCTGCCGGAAGTCAAGCTGGGCATCTACCCGGGCTTCGGCGGTACCGTGCGTCTGCCGCGCCTGATCGGTGCCGACAACGCCATCGAGTGGATTGCCGCCGGCAAGGAAAACCGTCCTGAAGACGCGCTGAAAGTCGGCGCCGTCGATGCCGTGGTTGCCCCGGAAAAACTGCAGGATGCTGCCCTTGAACTGATCAAGCGCGCCATTTCCGGCGAGTTCGACTACAAGGCCAAGCGCCAGCCGAAGCTGGAAAAGCTCAAGCTGAACGCCATTGAACAAATGATGGCTTTCGAAACCGCCAAAGGTTTCGTGGCTGGCCAGGCGGGCCCGAACTACCCGGCCCCGGTCGAAGCGATCAAGACCATCCAGAAAGCCGCGAATTTCGGTCGTGACAAGGCGCTGGAAGTCGAAGCCGCAGGTTTCGTGAAACTGGCCAAGACCTCTGCCGCGCAGAGCTTGATCGGCCTGTTCCTGAACGATCAGGAACTGAAGAAAAAGGCCAAGGCCTACGACGAAATCGCCAAGGACGTGAAGCAGGCTGCCGTACTGGGCGCCGGCATCATGGGTGGCGGTATCGCCTATCAGTCGGCTTCCAAAGGTACGCCGATCCTGATGAAGGACATCAACGAGCACGGCATCGAGCAAGGTCTGGCGGAAGCCGCCAAGCTGCTGGTCGGTCGCGTTGATAAAGGCCGCATGACTGCCGCGAAGATGGCTGAAGTGCTCAACGGCATTCGTCCTACGCTGTCCTACGGCGATTTCGGTCACGTCGACCTGGTCGTTGAGGCCGTGGTCGAGAACCCGAAGGTCAAGCAAGCCGTTCTGGCGGAAGTCGAAGACAAGGTCAAAGAGGACACCATCCTCGCGTCCAACACCTCGACCATTTCCATCAGCCTGCTGGCCAAGGCCCTCAAGCGTCCGGAAAACTTCGTCGGCATGCACTTCTTCAACCCGGTGCACATGATGCCGCTGGTGGAAGTAATCCGTGGCGAGAAATCCAGCGAGCAGGCCATCGCCACCACCGTTGCCTACGCCAAGAAAATGGGCAAGAACCCGATCGTCGTCAATGACTGCCCGGGCTTCCTGGTCAACCGCGTCCTGTTCCCGTACTTCGGCGGTTTCGCCAAGCTGGTCAGCGCCGGCGTGGACTTCGTCCGTATCGACAAGATCATGGAAAAATTCGGCTGGCCGATGGGCCCGGCGTACCTGATGGACGTGGTCGGTATCGACACCGGTCACCACGGTCGTGACGTAATGGCTGAAGGCTTCCCTGACCGCATGAAGGACGATCGTCGTTCGGCCATCGACGTGCTTTACGAAGCCAAGCGTCTCGGTCAAAAGAACGGTAAGGGCTTCTATGCCTACGAAGCCGACAAGAAAGGCAAGCAGAAGAAAGTCGCCGATCCGTCGGTACTGGAAGTGCTCAAGCCGATCGTCTACGAGCAGCGCGAAGTCACTGACGAAGACATCATCAACTGGATGATGATCCCGCTGTGCCTGGAAACCGTGCGTTGCCTGGAAGACGGCATCGTCGAAACCGCCGCCGAAGCCGACATGGGTCTGGTCTACGGTATTGGTTTCCCTCCATTCCGTGGCGGTGCGCTGCGCTACATCGATTCGATCGGTGTTGCCGAGTTCGTTGCCCTGGCCGACCAGTACGCTGATTTGGGCGCGCTGTACCACCCGACCGCGAAGCTGCGCGAAATGGCCAAGAACGGCCAGAGCTTCTTCGGTTAAGCGCCCCCAACTAGAGTGAGAGTGAACTTATGAGCTTGAATCCTAGAGACGTCGTGATTGTCGACTTCGGTCGTACTCCGATGGGCCGCTCCAAGGGCGGCATGCACCGCAACACCCGCGCCGAAGACATGTCGGCGCACCTGATCAGCAAACTGCTGGAACGCAACACCAAGGTCGATCCTGCCGAAGTCGAGGACGTGATCTGGGGCTGTGTGAACCAGACCCTGGAACAAGGCTGGAACATCGCGCGTATGGCGTCGCTGATGACCCAGATCCCGCACACTTCGGCCGGCCAGACTGTCAGCCGTCTGTGCGGCTCGTCGATGAGCGCGCTGCACACCGCTGCGCAAGCGATCATGACCGGCAACGGTGACGTGTTCGTGGTTGGTGGCGTCGAGCATATGGGTCACGTAAGCATGATGCACGGTGTCGATCCGAACCCGCACATGTCCCTGTACGCGGCGAAAGCCTCGGGCATGATGGGCCTGACCGCTGAAATGCTGGGCAAAATGCACGGCATCACTCGCGAACAGCAGGACGCCTTTGGCGTGCGTTCCCACCAGTTGGCCCACAAGGCGACTGTGGAAGGCAAGTTCAAGGACGAAATCATCCCGATGCAGGGTTACGACGAGAACGGTTTCCTGAAAACCTTCGACTACGACGAAACCATTCGTCCGGAAACCACCCTGGAAAGTCTGGCGGCTTTGAAGCCGGCGTTCAATCCAAAGGGCGGCACCGTGACGGCCGGTACTTCGTCGCAGATCACCGATGGTGCTTCGTGCATGATCGTGATGTCGGCGCAGCGTGCACAGGACCTGGGCATCCAGCCTCTGGCCGTGATTCGCTCGATGGCGGTAGCGGGTGTGGACCCGGCCATCATGGGCTATGGTCCGGTACCGGCTACTCAGAAAGCACTGAAGCGTGCCGGCCTGGGTATCAACGATATCGACTTCTTCGAGCTCAACGAAGCGTTCGCCGCACAGGCCCTGCCAGTGCTGAAAGACCTGAAAGTGCTCGACAAGATGAATGAGAAGGTTAACCTGCACGGCGGCGCGATCGCCCTGGGTCACCCGTTCGGTTGCTCCGGTGCCCGTATTTCCGGCACCTTGCTGAACGTGATGAAGCAGAATGGCGGCACCTTCGGGGTGGCCACCATGTGCATTGGCCTCGGCCAAGGCATCTCCACCGTCTTCGAACGCGTTTAAGCGTCTCGTCGATGGAAGCCGGGGCCAAGTGCCCCGGTTTTTGTTTTTGCGGATTTATTTTGTTTTTATTTTGAAAAAATTTGAGTGAGGGCCGAAGCATGCCGATACAACCTGGGCTCTACCAACATTACAAAGGTCCCCAGTACCGCGTATTCAGTGTCGCGCGGCATTCCGAGACCGAAGAAGAAGTGGTCTTTTACCAAGCCCTGTATGGCGATTACGGCTTTTGGGTACGTCCCTTGAGCATGTTCCTGGAGTCCGTCGAGGTTGACGGCGAGCAGGTCCCACGCTTTGCTTTGGTGCAAGCCGAACCGAGCCTTTTTTCGAAGCCGTAAGGCGAGTGCGCGCAAAACCCTGCGCTTGACCTCACCTTGTAGCCACTATATATAGCGGTGCCGCGTCAGGCGCCAACCGCCTTTCACTTCTAGAATTCAGGAATTTTCTGATCCATGGGCAAATCGCTGGTCATTGTGGAATCCCCGGCTAAGGCCAAGACCATCAACAAGTATCTGGGCAACCAATACGTGGTGAAGTCGAGTATCGGCCATATCCGAGACCTGCCCACCAGCGGTTCGGCTAGCGCCAGCAAGGAGCCAGCCGCCAAGCGCGGGAAAGCTGCTGCGGGCGAAGCGCCAGCGCTGTCGCCGAAAGAGAAGGCGCGCAAGCAGCTGGTCTCGCGCATGGGAGTCGATCCTGAACACGGCTGGAAAGCCAAGTACGAGATCCTCCCGGGCAAGGAAAAGGTCATCGAAGAGCTGCGCCGGCTCGCCAAGGATGCTGACACCATCTATCTCGCAACCGACTTGGACCGCGAGGGGGAAGCCATTGCCTGGCACCTGCGCGAAGCCATCGGTGGTGACGACAGCCGCTACAAGCGCGTGGTGTTCAACGAAATCACCAAGAAGGCGATTCAGGAAGCCTTCTCGGAGCCGGGCGAGCTCGACATCGATCGAGTGAACGCGCAGCAGGCCCGTCGCTTCCTCGACCGCGTCGTCGGCTATATGGTCTCGCCGCTGTTGTGGGCGAAGATCGCCCGTGGCTTGTCCGCCGGTCGCGTGCAATCGGTTGCCGTGAAGCTGGTGGTAGAGCGTGAGCGTGAGATTCGTGCGTTCAACCCGGAAGAGTACTGGGAAGTGCACGCCGATCTCGGCACCGCCAAAGGCTCGACCGTGCGTTTCGAAGTCGCTCGCGAAAAAGGCGAGGCCTTCAAGCCGCTGAACGAAGCGCAGGCGAAGGCCGCGCTGGAGAAACTCAAATCCTCCAGCTACAGCATCGTCAAACGTGAAGACAAGCCGACCAGTAGCAAGCCGTCGGCACCGTTCATCACCTCCACACTGCAACAGGCCGCGAGCAACCGCCTGGGCTTCGGTGTGAAGAAAACCATGATGATGGCCCAGCGTCTGTACGAAGCCGGCTACATCACTTATATGCGTACCGACTCGACCAACCTCTCGGCGGATGCCGTGGCGATGGCGCGCGATTACATCGAAACCGAATTCGGCAAGAAGTACCTGCCGGAGTCGCCAAACGTCTACAGCAGCAAGGAAGGCGCACAAGAGGCTCACGAAGCGATTCGTCCTTCCGACGCCAACACCACGCCAAGCAAGCTGGCCGGCATGGAGCGTGACGCTGAGCGCCTCTACGAGCTGATCTGGCGCCAGTTCCTGGCTTGCCAGATGCTGCCGGCGCAATACCTGTCGACCACCGTCAGCGTCGCTGCCGGCGACTTCGAGCTGCGCGCCAAGGGCCGCATCCTGAAGTTCGACGGTTACACTCGTGTGCTGCCGCAGATCACCAAGCCTGGCGACGATGACGTTCTGCCGGACATGGCGCAGGGCGACGTGATGAAGCTTATAAAGCTCGATCCGTCCCAGCACTTCACCAAGCCGCCGGCCCGGTATTCGGAAGCCAGCCTGGTCAAGGAAATGGAAAAACGCGGCATCGGCCGTCCTTCGACCTATGCGGCGATCATCTCGACCATTCAGGATCGCGGCTACGTGACCCTGCACAACCGTCGTTTCTATTCGGAAAAGATGGGCGACATCGTTACCGAACGTCTGTCGGAAAGCTTCTCGAACCTCATGGACTACGGCTTCACCGCCGGCATGGAAGAGAACCTCGATGACGTGGCCCAGGGCGAACGCGACTGGAAAAACGTGCTGGACGAGTTCTACGGCGACTTCAAGAAAAAACTCGAAGTGGCGGAGAATCCGGAAGCCGGCATGCGTGCCAACCAGCCGGTAATGACCGATATTCCTTGCACCACCTGCGGCCGTCCAATGCAGATTCGTACTGCCTCGACTGGCGTGTTCCTCGGCTGCTCGGGCTACAGCCTGCCGCCGAAAGAACGCTGCAAGGCCACCGTCAACCTGGTGCCGGGCGATGAAATCGCGGCGGACGACGAGGGCGAGTCGGAATCCCTGGTACTGCGCGGCAAGCATCGCTGCCCGATCTGCAGCACGGCGATGGACGCCTACCTGCTCGACGAGAAGCGCAAGCTGCACATCTGCGGTAACAATCCGGATTGCGCCGGCTACGAGATCGAAGAGGGCAGCTATCGCATAAAGGGCTACGAAGGTCCGAGCCTGGAATGCGACAAGTGCGGCAGCGAGATGCAGCTCAAGACCGGCCGTTTCGGCAAATTCTTCGGTTGCACCAACCCGACGTGCAAGAACACCCGCAAGCTGCTGAAGAGCGGCGATGCGGCGCCGCCGAAGATGGATCCGGTGAAGATGCCGGAGCTGAAATGCGAAAAGGTCAACGACACCTACATCCTGCGTGACGGTGCGTCCGGCCTGTTTCTGGCGGCCAGTCAGTTCCCGAAAAACCGCGAGACCCGTGCTCCGCTGGTGATCGAGATTCTGCCGCACAAGGACGAAATCGATCCGAAGTATCACTTCCTGTGCGAAGCGCCGCAGAAGGATCCGGATGGCTTGCCAGCCGTGATCCGCTACAGCCGCAAGACCAAGGAGCAATACGTTCAGACCGAAGTCGACGGCAAACCGACTGGCTGGAAAGCGTTCTTCGACGGTGGCAAGTGGACGGTCGAGGACAAGCGTCCGGCGAAAGCCAAGGCTTGAGCTGACTCCGACCTTGCGATGGGCTGATGTTATCGGCCCAACACGACAAAAGGCCGCATGACAACCTTCGGGTTTTCATGTGGCCTTTTTGTTTAAAGCTTGCGATCGCATCGGCTGATCCATGACACTGTCCGGCCTGTGTGAAGCAATTATTTCGTTGTGGAGAGTGCCGACATGGCCCACGAACTCTATACCCGTACCAATCAGAAGATCTATTTCGCGGGTTTGTCGCTGGAAGCGCTGGCCAGGGCCGAAGAGGGGCGGGCGATGAACTCGCTGGCGCTGATTCAGGCCGGGCGCGAATCCGCACTGTTTCATCTCTACGGTGCGTTGTTGGGGCTGTGTCATGAAATCGCCGGCTTCTATCGTCTGCCGCAAGCCAATGCGTCGCAAGCGGAAACCTTGCTGACCCGCGAAGTGCTGGAATCGATTGCCATTCCTGAGCTGGCGGAGATGATTGAGCTGGCGGGCAATCCGGAGACCTGGCTGGCTAAATTGCTGGCCGCGCACTCGGCGCTGTTTCAGCCGCCACGCGTTCCACATAAGCCGAAGGGCGATGTGACGCAGCCATTGATTCAGGCAGTGAATCTGGATGAAGAAGAGGTGGTTGAAGAGTTGAGCCGTGAAGAGCTCGAGAGCTGGCGGCAGAACCTCAAGGGGCTGGCTATCCGTTTCCGTGAAGGCTTGAACGAGTGCTGAGGAGCTGTGTACTGGCGGCGACGAGAGGCGTGCTGCTGGTCAAGATCCCGAGCGAAGCCTGAATGATGTCTATATAATCCCTGCCTTTCGTGGAGATCAGACCTATATGCCAACGTCCTTTCTAGAAATTGTCGAGCTACCAGACGGCCGAATCGAACTGCGCAGGGCCGAGGACGAGGGTTCTCTGGTGACTCTGGATTTCTCCGAGGATGCCAAGGCGTTTCTGCAGGGCCAGCACGTTGAAATTGCCAAAGCGATGTTGAGTGTCGGCGTGCAAATGGCGGGGCGTATGGTTGAGGGAGAATTCGATAAGGATGAGGGGCCGCGGGTTCTTCATTGATCCGCTGTCTCCCAGTTACTGCTCCAGATCGGCTTCTCTATCCCTGGAGAAGCCCTGCGCTTTACGTGGCGCGCATTGTTGCTGAATCATCCCAAACGAATGTTCAGGCTTTGAGCGTCCCCGGTGCGGGCGGCGCTGATCAACTGTTGCCGTGACCCTGCGCTCAGTGGATTCGGCCACGTGACGACCGTGTGGCTGCGGCCCAGGCGTAATGCTTCGCAGGCCAATTGCTGAGCGCTTTGGGCGCCGCGCGGTTGTAACAGCAGGATCCGTTCGCGATTCAATCCAGCGTCCCGCAACCAGGTCTGGGTCAGGCTGGCAGGCGGTGCAATCAGGGTCAGCCAGCGTGCGTCCTGATCCTCGCTCAATTCGCGAAGAATCGGTGCCAGCAGGTTCAGACAGTTCCCGGCCGCACCGCGCAGTGACAGCTCACTGAACGCTTCGGGTTCGTTATTCCACGGACGCTCGACGACATCCTTGAGGATGGGGGCGAGCGGTTGCGCCAGAAACGCTTCGAACAACGGCAGTTGTGTTTGCTGAGGTGCGTGTGGGAACTGCATAAAGCCTCCTTTAGCGGCGGATGACGCCGACACTCAAGCCTTCGATAACCAGCTCCTGGTCTTTCAGGTTGACTTCGATAGGGGCGAACTCGGGGTTTTCGGCAATCAGCCAGACTTTACTGCCGTCACGCTTGAAGCGTTTGACGGTGACTTCATCGCCGATCCGCGCAACCACGATCTGACCGTTGCGTGCCTCGCGGGTGGTGTGAACCGCCAGCAGGTCACCATCGAAAATGCCGATGTCCTTCATGCTCATGCCATGAACGCGCAACAGATAATCGGCGCGCGGATGAAAGAAGGCCGGGTTGATGTTGCAGGACTCTTCGATGTGTTGCTGAGCGAGAATCGGCGCGCCGGCAGCCACTCGACCGATGATCGGCAGCGTGGACTCGTCGACCTTGGCTTCGAAACCTGGAATTCGAATGCCGCGAGAGGCGCCCGGAGTCATTTCGATTGCGCCTTTGCGAGCGAGCGCCTTGAGGTGCTCTTCGGCCGCGTTGGGCGACTTGAAACCCAGTTCCTGAGCGATTTCCGCACGGGTCGGCGGGTAGCCGTTGTCTTCGAGGCAGCGTTTGATAAAGGCCAGAATCTCGGCTTGGCGTGGCGTCAGCTTAAGCATATTGATCGCTCTGTCTTTTTATACAGTGACTGGGATTATATACAGTGAAGCGGTCTTGGCAATGATCGTTTTTTGCCATGCCGCCGGACGGTCAGTGACGACCCAGATTAATGTGGCGTCCTTGTTGTGGTTAAATATCTGACTGACCATTCCCAAAACGAACCGGCAGGCTTGACAAGGCACAGACTGAAACGTATGTTTCAAACAAGTGTTTGTCAGGCGGAGTAGCCATGGCCCAGTCGGAAACCGTTGAACGCATTCTTGATGCTGCAGAACAGCTGTTCGCGGAAAAAGGTTTTGCTGAAACCTCATTGCGTCTGATCACCAGCAAGGCAGGGGTCAACCTCGCTGCGGTGAACTATCACTTCGGCTCGAAGAAGGCGCTGATCCAGGCGGTTTTCTCGCGCTTTCTCGGTCCGTTCTGCATCAGCCTCGACAAAGAGCTGGAGCGCCGTCAGGCCAAACCAGAGAACAAGCCTTCGCTCGAGGAGTTGCTGGAAATCCTCGTCGAGCAAGCGCTGGTGGTACAGCCACGCAGCGGCAACGATCTGTCGATCTTCATGCGTTTGCTCGGTCTGGCCTTCAGTCAGAGCCAGGGCCACTTGCGCCGTTATCTGGAAGACATGTACGGCAAGGTATTCCGCCGCTACATGCTCTTGGTTAACGAAGCTGCCCCGCGTATTCCTCCGATCGAACTGTTCTGGCGCGTGCACTTCATGCTCGGCGCTGCGGCGTTCAGCATGTCCGGGATCAAGGCCTTGCGTGCGATTGCCGAGACCGATTTCGGCGTCAACACCTCCATCGAGCAGGTGATGCGTCTGATGGTGCCGTTCCTGGCAGCCGGCATGCGTGCCGAAACCGGCGTCACCGACACGGCAATGGCCACCGCGCAGTTGCGGCCACGGAGCAAATCCGCGCCGGCACCTGCCAAGGTTTAACCCTCCATGGGTGGGCGCGGCAGCTGACATCCGCTAAGCTAGCCGCCCATGTCGACTCTCGTCCTGAACCCGTTTCTCATTGAAATCACCGACCCGCCGGGCAATGTCCCTGGTGGTGATTTCGTGGGCGACGGGTTTTTCGTTTTCAAGGAATTTCTATGACTGCTGGCCTGCAAGGCTCGTTGATGGTGGACGTCGCCGGTACCTGGCTGACGGCCGAAGATCGCCAATTGTTGCGCCAGCCCGAAGTGGGCGGCCTGATCATCTTCGCCCGCAACATCGAGCATCCGCGCCAGGTGCGCGAGCTGAGCGCGGCGATCCGTGCCATTCGTCCGGACTTGCTGCTGGCGGTGGACCAGGAGGGCGGTCGCGTCCAGCGTCTGCGTCAGGGCTTCGCCCGTTTGCCAGCCATGCGCGCCATCGCTGATAACCCGAACGCCGAGTATCTGGCCGAGCAGTGCGGCTGGATTATGGCCACCGAAGTGCTGGCGGTCGGACTCGACCTGAGCTTCGCGCCGGTGCTGGATCTGGATTACCAGCGCAGCGCCGTGGTCGGCACCCGTTCTTTCGAAGGCAATCCGGAGCGCGCCGCACTGCTCGCAGGCGCTTTCATCAAAGGCATGAGCAGCGCGGGCATGGCCGCCACCGGCAAGCATTTCCCCGGCCATGGCTGGGCGGAAGCCGACTCCCACGTCGCGATCCCCAACGACGAGCGCAGCCTCGAAGAGATCCGCGCCAACGACCTGGTGCCGTTCGCCAGACTCAGCAAGCAACTGGCCGCGGTCATGCCGGCTCACGTGATTTATCCGCAAGTCGACACACAACCTGCCGGTTTCTCCCGGCGCTGGCTGCAGGACATTCTGCGTGGCGAGTTGCAGTTCGACGGCGTGATCTTCAGCGATGACCTGTCGATGGCCGGCGCCCACGTGGTCGGCGACGCCGCCAGCCGTATCGAAGCGGCACTGAGTGCCGGTTGCGACATGGGCCTGGTGTGCAACGACCGCGCAGCTGCCGAGCTGGCCCTGAGTGCCGCGCAGCGCATGAAGGTCAAGCCGTCGCCGCGCATCGCACGCATGCGCGGTCAGGCATTCGCCAATACCGAATACCGTCAGGATCCGCGCTGGCTGACCGCTGTCGGCGCGCTCAAAGACGCTCAACTGATCGATTAAGGATTTTTTCGCTATGACGGTTTACGCAATCATCGGCGGCACCGGTCTGACCCAGCTGGAGGGCCTGAGCATTCGCCAGTCGCTGGCGGTGGATACGCCTTACGGGGCGCCATCGGCCGAAGTCCAGATTGGCGAATACGCCGGCAAGGAAGTGCTGTTCCTCGCTCGTCACGGTCACCCGCATCGCTTCTCGCCGCACAAGGTCAACTATCGCGCCAACCTGTGGGCGTTGAAGCAGGCCGGGGCCGAAGCGATCATCGCGGTCAACGCCGTGGGCGGGATTCATCCTGCAATGGGCACCGGACATTTCTGCGTGCCGCATCAGATCGTGGACTACACCAGCGGTCGCGAGCACACCTATTTCGCCGATGATCTGGAACATGTCACACACATCGACTTCAGCTTTCCCTACAGCGAACCGCTGCGTCAGCAATTGATTGCTGCGTTGGCTGCGGAAGGGTGCGAGTACAGCGATCAAGGCGTTTATGCCTGCACCCAGGGCCCGCGTCTGGAAACCGTGGCCGAGATCGTGCGACTGGAGCGTGACGGCTGCGACATCGTCGGCATGACCGGCATGCCGGAAGCGGCGCTGGCTCGCGAGCTGGATCTGGATTACGCGTGTCTGTCGCTGGTGGTGAACCCGGCTGCGGGCAAGACCACTGAAGTGATCACCATGGCCGAGATCGAGCAGGCGTTGCACGATGGCATGGGCAAGGTGAAGTCGACGTTGGCGCGCGTACTCAAGGGCTGAGTCTGGCTCGAAACCGAGTCGAGCCTTTTCGCGGGCAAGCCCGCTCCCACAGAGGTCACGCTAAACCTGTGGGAGCGGGCTTGCCCGCGAATCGATCTGATAGCCGACGAAGATCTCAGCGCTTTTCAAACTTGTCCGGCAACGGCGCAAACAGCGCCTCGATATCATCACTCTGCAGCTTCCAGTCCCCGGCCTTGCGCCCATCCAGCACGCCGGCCGCCAGGTCGGATTTTTCCCGCTGCAAGTGCTGAATCTTCTCCTCGACCGTGCCCCGGGCAATCATCTTGTAGACGAATACCGGCTTCTCCTGGCCAATGCGATACGCGCGGTCGGTTGCCTGATTCTCGGTCGCCGGGTTCCACCACGGATCGTAGTGAATCACCGTGTCCGCTTCCGTCAGGTTCAGGCCCACACCGCCGGCCTTCAGGCTGATGAGAAAGATCTGACGCTTGCCGCTCTGGAATTCCTTCACCGGTGTGCGCCGATCACGGGTCTGTCCCGTCAACAGCGCATAGGCGACGTTGCGTTTTTTCAGTTCATCCTCGATCAGTGACAGCATCGAAGTGAACTGCGAGAACAGCAGAATCCGCCGGCCTTCCTCAAACAACTCCTCGAGCATTTCCATCAGGCTGTCGAGCTTGCCTGATGTGCTGCCGCGAGCGGGCAGGGTGGCGTCATTGACCAGGCGCAAATCGCAACAGACCTGACGCAGCTTGAGCAGCGCCTCGAGAATGATGATCTGACTGCGCGCCACGCCTTTACGGGTGATTTCGTCGCGAACCTTTTTATCCATGGCCAGGCGCATGGTTTCGTACACGTCGCGCTGCGCTTCGTTGAGCTCGACCCAATGAATGATTTCGGTTTTCGGCGGCAGCTCGGTCGCAACCTGCTCCTTGGTGCGGCGCAGCAGGAACGGTTTGATCCGACCGTTGAGGTGCTGAAGTCTGACTTCGCTGGCGCGTTTTTCAATCGGCACGCGGTAATCGGCGTTGAAGCTTTTGACGTCGCCGAGCCAGCCGGGCAGCAAGAAGTGAAACAGTGACCACAGTTCACCCAGATGGTTTTCCAGCGGCGTCCCGCTCAGACATAGGCGCTGACGCGCATTGAGTTCACGGGCAGCCTGGGCGGCTTTGCTGTTCGGGTTCTTGATGTACTGCGCCTCATCCAGCACCAGCACGTGCAGCGGCTGCTGGGCCAGACGTTCGACATCCTTGGGCAGCAGCGCATAAGTGGTGAGGATCAGATCGTAATCGGCCAGATGCTCGAAGTGCTTTTTACGACTGGCGCCGTACAGCGCGACAACCTTGAGCTGTGGCGTGAAGTGCGCCGCTTCGTCGAGCCAGTTGGGAATCAGGCTGGTAGGCATTACCACCATGCTCGGGCGATCCAGGCGTCCGGCGTTCTTCTCGCTGAGAATGTGCGCCAATGTCTGTAGGGTTTTGCCCAAGCCCATGTCGTCCGCGAGAATCCCGCCGACCTCAAGTTGCCGCAGCGACTGCATCCAGCTCAAGCCTTCGAGCTGATAAGGACGCAGCGTCGCATTCAGCCCCTTCGGTGCTTTGGCGCTGTAATCGCGGATGTCGCGCAAGCGCTGGGCGAAGCTGCGAATCTGCTCGCCACCCTCCCAGAGCAGGGGAATGCCTTCCAGTGAATTCAGGCGCGTGGCGTCGGCCTTGCTCAGGCGCAGGGTGGTTTCGCCCGGCTCCTGCATATAAAACTCGCCAAGGGTCGCCAGCACCGGCTTCAGCCGGCCGAGGGGCAGGGCGACTTGCAATGGCCCGTGCTCGCTGTTGCGTTGCGGGATGTTCACCAGAATCAGTTCATCATCGCGACGGCGGGCGAGACGTTCCGGGTTGAGGATTTCCGTGTGCGAACGCATCAGGTTGAGCAGGATCGGCAGCAGGCTCAGGCGCTCACCGTTGACGATGATCCCCAGCTCCAGATCGAACCAGTCGCGTTCCGGCGTCTGCTCGACGGTGGCGTACCAGTCGTCCACGGCAGTCAGGTCGAAACCGAACTCATCATCGACCAGCAGCTCCCAGCCCTGAGTGCGCAGCTTCGGCAGATCGTTGAGGGTGAACGTCAGCCAGGCGCTGTCGTTGACCATCTCGTAGAGTTCTCCGGCGCTTTCCGGCAGGGCTTTGCTCTGCCGGGTGGCGATGCGGAAACCGAGAATTCGCAACTGCTCGCGGTAGCTTTGCTCGACGTCCGGATGGCGCTTGACCCGCAGGGTCTGCGCTTCCTGGCGAATCAGAATGTCGCTGTTCTTCTGGCCACTGACGTATTCGTCGAGGTAACTGAAGGACAGCGCCGCGCGATGCTGGATATAACGCTGCATTTTGCCGTTACGCGGTTCGAATGCGCTGAACTCGACGCTGGCCAGCCACAGACGCGGCACCGGTTGCACGTTGTCCACCAGCACTTGCGGCGGCGCTTTCGGGCTGCGGTTTTCCAGTACGGCCTGGAGTTTTTCCAGCAGTTCGGCGTCTTTGGCGGCGGCGGGGTATTCGAGGGTTTCCTGCACTTGCAGCAACACCGCCGCGCAATGTTTGCAGTTGCTGTGCACCGGGCAGGTGCAGGTGGCGTCGACCATCAGCAGCGTGCCTTTGGCCGACTCGCGCAGATGAATCGTCTGACGGTACACATTACCGCCAGAACCTTCGCAGCTGGCGGTAATGGTCGCGTCGCCGACCTGCACGAATCGCACCCGGTTTTCCAGGGCATAGCGGCGGCCACGCTCCAGGCTTTGTTCCTTGAACCGACTGACCCAGGAGGAGGCCAGCGGTTTACTCAGAGGCGGGGACATAAGGACTTCAGTCAGTCCGGAATGGCTTCAGGCGCTTCCCGAGGCGCGGGCGCCGTCAGTGAAGTGATCTTGATCAGCAGGGCCAGGTGGCCGTTATCGAGGTAGTTGAGTTGGCCATTTTTGGTATGGCTGTCCTGTTTCAGACGCTCGCTGGCGGTGACCATGCCGTTGGCGTCGATCTGGTTGACCCAGAAATCGGCGTTCACATCGGTGAAGCGCCCGAGCTTCATTTCAATCGTGCCTTCGATCGGGAACTGGCCGAACTGCTCCTGACCTTCGCTGACCGCCACTTTGGCAGGCGTTTCGCCCAGCGTCTGCTGCCAGGCTTTGTGCATCAGCACGCTGTACTCGCCGCTGGCGGTGAGTTTGGTCACAACGTCGTTCAGCGCCGGCGTGCGTTTGCTGTCATCGCCCAGCCGCTGGGCGCCTGCCGCCCAGTCTTCCGGTGCGGCGCGGCTGATAATCGCCGGTACAGCGTTCTGGCGTACCAGAATCATTTCGACCTGATACAGGTCATCGGCAAACGCCGTCGGTGCTACCAGAGTCAGTAGCAAGGTCAATGAGCGAAACAGGCGCATGCGGCGTCCTTCAAGCAGTTTTCGGGATGAGGCGCTCGAACAGCGCCTCCACAGTATTAAAGCGCTCTTCCGGGCGCTCCATCGGCACCTGGAACTTGAACATCGTGGCGCCTTCGAATTTGTAGCGTTTTGGCTGACTCTGGATCAGTTTGATCAGGGTCATCGGGTCGACCGGCGTCTGCGCCGCGAACTCGATGCGTCCGCCTTGCGGGCCGCCATCGACTTTCTTGATGCCCAGCTGTTCGGCCCGCAATTTCAGCGCCGTGATGCGTACCAGATTCTTGGTCGGCTCTGGCAGCAGACCAAAACGGTCGATCATCTCGACTTGCAGATCCTTCAGGCCTTCCTCGTCGGTGGCCGAAGCGATGCGCTTGTACAGGATCAGGCGGGCGTGCACGTCCGGCAGATAATCTTCCGGAATCAGCGCCGGCACCCGCAGGTTGACTTCCGGGCCACCGCCGAGCGGCTGGTCGAGGTTCGGCTGTTCACCCTTGCGGATCGACTTCACCGCGCGCTCCAGCATTTCCATGTACAGCGTGAAGCCGACAGCCTGAATCTGCCCGCTCTGACCGTCGCCCAGCAGTTCGCCGGCTCCACGGATTTCCAGGTCGTTGGTGGCCAGCACGAAGCCCGCACCCAGATCCTGAGTATTGGCAATCGCCTCCAGGCGTTTTTCCGCATCGCCGGTGATTTGCTGGCGTGGCGGGGTCAGCAAGTAGGCGTAAGCCTGGTGGTGACTACGACCAACGCGACCGCGCAACTGGTGCAACTGCGCCAGGCCGAACTTGTCGGCACGCTCGATGATGATGGTGTTGGCGCTCGGCACGTCGATGCCGGTCTCGATGATGGTCGAGGCGATCAGCACGTTGAAGCGCTTGTGGTAGAAGTCGCTCATCACCTGTTCGAGTTCGCGTTCGCGCATCTGCCCGTGGCCGATGCCGATCCGCGCTTCCGGCACCAGTTCGGCCAGTTCGGCGGCGCACTTCTCGATGGTCTTCACGTCGTTGTGCAGGTAGTAAACCTGTCCACCGCGCAGCAGCTCACGCAGCAAGGCCTCTTTGACCGTGCTCTTGTTCTGCTCCATGACGAAGGTGCGCACCGACAGGCGTCGCGCCGGCGGCGTGGCGATGATCGACAGGTCGCGCATGCCCGACACCGCCATGTTCAGCGTGCGCGGAATCGGCGTGGCGGTCAGCGTAAGAATGTCGACCTCGCTGCGCAGAGCCTTGAGCTGTTCCTTCTGACGGACACCGAAACGGTGCTCTTCGTCGATGATCACCAGCCCGAGGTTTTTGATCTTGACGTCGTCCTGCAGCAACTTGTGGGTGCCGATGACGATGTCGATGTTGCCCTCGGCCAGTTCGGCCACCGCAGCGTTCACTTCCTTGGCCGACTTGAAACGGCTCATCACTTCCACGGTCACCGGCCAGTCGGCGAAGCGGTCGCGGAAGCTGTTGTAATGCTGCTGGGCGAGCAGGGTGGTCGGCACCAGGATCGCCACTTGCTTGCCGCCGTGCACGGCGATGAACGCGGCGCGCATGGCGACTTCGGTCTTGCCGAAACCCACATCGCCGCAGACCAGTCGATCCATCGGTTTCGGCGAAAGCATGTCCTCGCGCACGGCCTCGATGGTGGATTGCTGATCCGGGGTTTCTTCGAACGGGAAACCGGCGCTGAAGGTCGCGTAATCGGCCTTCGGGTCGGCGAACGCATAACCTTCGCGGGCGGCGCGGCGGGCGTAGATGTCGAGCAGTTCGGCAGCCACGTCGCGCACTTGCTCGGCGGCCTTGCGCTTGGCTTTCTGCCAGGTCTCGGAGCCGAGGCGGTGCAGCGGGGCCAGTGCGTCGTCGCTGCCGGTGTAACGGGCGATCAAATGCAGGTTGGCCACCGGCACGTAGAGCTTGGCGTTCTCGGCGTATTCGAGGGTCAGGAATTCGGCGGCCTGATTGTCGATTTCCAGAATCGTCAGGCCGAGATAACGACCGACGCCGTGGTCGATGTGCACCACCGGCGCGCCTTCGCGCAGCTCGGTGAGGTTCTTGATCACTGCATCGTTGTTGGCGTCGGCGCGTTTTTCGCGGCGGCGACGCTGCATCACGCGCTGGCCGAACAGCGGACTTTCCGCAACCAGTGCCAGCGCCGGGTCGTCCAGCATCAGGCCTTCGTCGAGCGGGGCAATGGTGATCGCCAGGCGATCCTTGCTCGCGACGAAGTCCGGCCAGCTGTCGACGGTTTTCGGTCGCAGCTTCAGGCGATCCAGCAACTCCAGCAGCACTTCGCGACGGCCCGCGGATTCGGCAGTGAACAGCACGCGTCCCGGGAACTCGTCGAGGAATGCCGAAAGTGCGGCTAACGGCTGGGTAGCCTTGGCTTCGATCGCCAGATTCGGCAATGCCTGCGCCGGGAAGCGCTCGCGGCCGACGCCAGTTTCCACGTCCTGCTGGCTGGCAACCACGCGCGGCCAGTTCTTCAGGCGGGCGAAGCAGTCTTCCACCGGCAGGAACAGTTCGGCCGGCGGCAATAAAGGACGGGATGGGTCGACGCGACGCTCTTCATAACGGTTGCGCACATCGTTCCAGAAGTTTTCCGCCGCCTGCTCGATGCCCGGCAGCGAGAACACTTGAGTGTCCTGCGGCAGGTAATCGAACAGGGTCGAGGTTTCTTCAAAGAAGAGCGGCAGGTAGTACTCGATACCGGCCGGCGTGATGCCGCTGCTCAGGTCCTGGAAGATCGGGCAGCGGCGGAAGTCGACGTCGAAACGCTCGCGAAAGCGCGCCTTGAAGCGGGTGACCGCTTCTTTTTGCAGCGGGAATTCCTTGGCCGGCAGCAGCTTGACCGAATCGACCTTGTCGATGGAACGCTGGTTTTCCGGATCGAAGGTGCGCAGGGTTTCGATTTCGTCGTCGAACAAGTCGATGCGATAGGGCAGTTTGCTGCCCATCGGGAACAGGTCGATCAGTGCACCGCGTACGGTGAACTCGCCGTGCTCGTAGACCGTGTCAACGTAGCGATAGCCACTGGCTTCGAGCCGCGAGCGCATCTGCTCGACATCGAGTTTCTGCCCGACATCCAGCACCAGGCTGCTGCCGAGCAGGAATTTGGTCGGCGCCAGACGGTGCAGGGCGGTGGTGATCGGCACCACCAGCACGCCATGTTCCAGCTCCGGCAGCCTATAAAGGCTGGCAATACGCTGGGAAATGATGTCCTGGTGCGGCGAAAACAGATCGTAGGGCAGGGTTTCCCAGTCGGGGAAATGCAGCACCGGCAAATCCGGGGCGAAGAAACTCAGCTCCTGCTCCAGCCGTTCGGCACTCTGGCTGTCGGCGGTCAAAAGCAGCGTGAAGCGCTTGGCAGCGCTGGCAGCCTCGGCAATCGCCAGGCTCAGGGCGGCACCGGGGAGGTTGCCCCAGTGCTGTTTACCTGCCGCGGCAGGGAGAAGCGGTAGACGCAGAACAGGCACGGAAGGTTGAGCTCCAGGCGTTGCGACAAAGTCGGTAATTGTAGCGGCGTCCGGTGCCGCCTGTCAGTTGCAGGATGCGTCTATCTGCACCGTTTGGGAAAAATGTAGTGGTAACCATAAAAACCAGCGCTTTTTTTACGGTTATGTAGTGCCAAAAGTCGGTGGTGCTACGGAGGGTTACAGACATCGTCTAACAGTCGTCGAAAAACTGACTGCGCTGGAAGCCCCGTATTTACTGGGCTGGCGGAGGGCGTTATTTTTTTTAACGGTTTTTTGTTACCGATTGCGCGACAGGCGCGCATTGCTACAAGAGGTTCTCGGCGGCATAATGTAGCCCCTTTTTTCTGCCCCTACATGTGGAAGGTTACCGTGACTCAGAAGCCCGACCAGTGTCTTGGTGAATGGATCGACCGTGAAGCACTCGCAGAAGCGATGATTCCGCTTATCGGTCAGCTCTACCGCAACAACAACGTGGTGAGCTCGATCTATGGCCGCAGCCTGATCAACCAGTCTGTCATCGCGATTCTCAAAGCTCACCGCTTTGCTCGCCACCGTTCTGCCGACGACAGCGAACTCTCCGTCCACGAAACATTCCCACTGCTCAAGGCCATGAGCGAGCTCAAGCTCGGCGCGGCCTCGGTAGATCTGGGCAAGCTGGCGTACAAATTCCGCAACGAAGGCAACGGCCGCACCGCCGAGCAGTTCGTGCGTGAAGAAATGGCTGACGTGGTTGGCCAGCAAAACGCTTCGGCCCGCAAAGGCACCGACGTTGTGCTGTACGGCTTCGGTCGTATCGGCCGTCTGCTGGCGCGTATCCTGATCGAGAAAACCGGTGGCGGCGACGGCCTGCGTCTGCGTGCCATCGTGGTGCGCAAGGGCGCCGAAAACGACCTGACCAAACGCGCCAGCCTGCTGCGTCGCGATTCGGTACACGGTTCGTTCAACGGCACCATCACCATCGACGAAGAAAACAACACCATCACCGCCAACGGCAACCTGATCCAGGTTATCTACGCGAAGAATCCTACCGAAGTGGATTACACCCAGTACGGCATCAAAGATGCGCTGCTGGTGGATAACACCGGTGTATGGCGTGACGCCGATGGTCTGGGTCAGCACCTGGCGTGCCCGGGTATCGACCGCGTTGTTCTGACCGCGCCTGGCAAGGGCAAGCTGAAGAACATCGTTCACGGTATCAACCACAACGAAATCACGGCTGACGACAAGATCGTGTCTGCCGCTTCCTGCACCACCAACGCTATCGTGCCGGTGCTGAAAGCCGTGAATGACAAGTTCGGCATCATCAACGGTCACGTTGAAACCGTTCACTCGTACACCAACGACCAGAACCTGATCGACAACTTCCACAAGGGCGATCGCCGTGGTCGTAGCGCCGCGCTGAACATGGTCATCACCGAGACCGGTGCCGCCACCGCTGCAGCCAAGGCCCTGCCTGAGCTGGCCGGCAAGCTGACCGGTAACGCGATCCGCGTTCCGACGCCGAACGTGTCCATGGCCATTCTCAACCTGAACCTTGAGAAAGCCGCCTCCCGTGAAGAGATGAACGAGTACCTGCGCTACATGGCGCTGCACTCCGATCTGCACAAGCAAATCGACTTCGTCAACTCGCAGGAAGTGGTTTCGACCGACTTCGTGGGCTCGCGTCACGCCGGTGTGGTCGATGCTGAAGCGACCATCGTTCAGGACAACCGCGTTGTTCTGTACGTCTGGTACGACAACGAGTTCGGCTACAGCTGCCAGGTGGTTCGCGTGATGGAAGACATGGCCGGTGTAAACCCGCCAGCGTTCCCGCGCTAAGCCTTAGCTGCAAATGAAAACGCCCCGACTCTGGTCGGGGCGTTTTTGTTTGCGCGCGATTTGCTTCAGCGGGGGATGGCGGCTTGGGCCGTGCGCAGTTCGTGCCTGTTGCCACGGAACAGCACCAGCGTGGCGATCAGGCCCAATACGGCTGCGCCGCTGAGCCAGATCCCCGGCGCCGCCTTGTTGTCCAGTATATGGATCAGATAAGTGCAGGCCGCCGGCGTAAATCCGCCGAAGGTTGCGGTCGCCAAGCTGTAGGCCAACGAGAAACCGGTGGTACGAACTTCTACCGGCATGATTTCGGTGAGTGCCACTACCATTGCCCCGTTGTACGAACCGTACAGGAACGACAGCCACAATTCGACGATCAACAAATGGCTGAAGCTCGGGTTCGCCACCAGCCAGGACAGTGCCGGGTAAGCGGTCAGGATCGCCAGAATCGTCGCCGCCAGCAGTAGGGGTTTACGTCCAACCTTGTCAGACACCGCGCCCATCACCGGCAACCAGAAGAAGTTCGACAGGCCGATACACACGGTCACCAGCAACGCATCGAAGTCCGACAGGTGCAATTCCGCCTTGCCGAAGGTCGGTGTGTAGGCCGTGATCAGGTAGAACGACACCGTTGTCATGACCACCAGCGCCATGCCAGCGATGACGATGCCAAAGTTCTGACCGATCGAACGGATGATTTCCTGCAGAGTAGGGCGATGTTTGCGCGCCTGGAACTCCGGGGTTTCCTCCAGCGAGCGGCGGATGACAAAAATCACCGGGACGATCATGCAGCCGATCAGGAACGGCACGCGCCAGCCCCAGTCGCCCATCTGTTCCGGGCTCAGCCAATGGTTGAGACCGACACCGAGCAGGCCGGCGAATACCACCGCCGCTTGCTGGCTGGCGGACTGCCAGCTGACGAAAAAGCCCTTGCGGCCCGGCGTGGCGATTTCCGCCAGATACACCGACACCCCGCCCAGTTCCACGCCGGCCGAGAAACCTTGCAGCAATCGGCCGAACAGCACGATCAGCGGCGCGGCAACCCCAAGGGTGGCGTAGCCCGGCACGCAGGCAATCAGCACGGTGCCGGCCGCCATCATGGCCAGCGTGATGATCAGGCCCTGGCGCCGGCCATGTCGGTCGATGTAGGCGCCGAGAAAAATCGCCCCCAGCGGGCGCATCAGGAAGCCGGCGCCAAACGTGGCCAAGGAAAGCATCAGGGACGCGAAGGCGCTGTCGGTGGGAAAGAAGGTCTTGGCAATGGCCGTGGCATAGAAGCCGTAGACCATAAAGTCGAACATCTCGAGAAAGTTGCCGCTGACAACGCGAAAAATCGCCTTGCCTTTGCCGGTCGTGGAAGACATGGGTAGGTACTCGCTCTAAATCTTGTAAGAAAGCGTTGCGCTCGTAGCTCATAATGGCCGGCGCGGTTTTGCGGGGAGATGAAGAATTGTTAACTGGACGCTGGGTGGTTCTCGTGCTGCTGACCGGTTTTTTGTCCGGCTGCGGCAACGGTGATTCCCTGGAGACTTTCGGTGGCCCGACGATGGGCAGCACCTATTCGATCAAGTATCTGCGCCACGCCGATCTGCCTGCGCCGCAGGAGGTGCGTGTCGAAGTGGAAAAAATCCTCGCGGGCGTCGACCGGCAGATGTCGACTTACCGCGCAGACTCCGACATCTCGCGCTTCAATGCATTGCCGGCTGATCGCTGTCAGGTCATGCCCGCGCCGATCCTTGAATTGGTCCGCGTGGGCGAGCAGCTGTCGCGACAAAGCGAAGGCTTCTACGACCTCACCGTCGAACCGCTGATGAATCTGTGGGGGTTCGGCCCGCAGGGGCGTGAAGAAAAAGTCCCGGATACGGCAGCGCTGGCCGAGGTGCGACAGCGGGTCGGTCATCAGCACCTGCGCATCGACGGTGACCAGTTGTGCAAGGACGCGGCGGTCGAGGTGGATTTCAACAGCATCGCAGCCGGTTACGCGGTCGACACCATTGCTGCGCGGCTCCAGGCTCTGGGCATACATGATTACCTTGCCGAAGCCACTGGCGAACTCAAGGCGTCCGGCAGGAAGCCCGACGGTTCGCCATGGCGTATCGCACTGGAAGAGCCGCGCGACGATCAGCAGGTTGCAGAGCGCGTCATCAATGTCGATGGCTTCGGTCTCTCCACTTCGGGCGACTACCGCAACTATTTTCAACAGGATGGCCGGCGTTATTCCCACACCTTCGATGCCCGGACCGGTGCGCCGGTCCTACATGACTTGGCGTCGGTCACGGTGATTCATCCTTCAGCGCTGATGGCCGATGGACTATCGACGCTGTTGCTGATTCTCGGGCCTGAAAGGGCTTGGGACTATGCCGAAAAACACGACATTGGTGCATTCTTTGTGATTCGTGCCGATACAGGTTTCGTCACACGCACCAGTCACGCGTTCGAACGGCTCAATGGCGCAAAAGTTGACTGAGAACAGTACGAAAGCTGGCGTTGTAGTGCAGGCAAAAGTAGCCTACGACGCGACCAAGGGTTAATGTGCGCGGCGTTGACGCTTCTATAGACTGTGTCCGGGTTTTCTACTGGCCCCCAATTGTTCCTTCGCGCCGTCGTTCGGCGTGATTTAGCCGCCGGTGCTGCTGGCACCGCGGCCTGTTCTGAGGAGTACGCATGGCTGTCTACAACTACGACGTGGTGGTGCTGGGTTCCGGCCCGGCGGGAGAAGGCGCGGCAATGAACGCCGCCAAAGCAGGGCGCAAGGTGGCGATGGTCGACAGCCGTCGTCAGGTCGGCGGCAACTGCACCCACCTGGGCACCATCCCGTCCAAGGCCCTGCGTCACTCGGTGCGGCAGATCATGCAGTTCAACACCAATCCGATGTTCCGTGCGATCGGCGAGCCGCGCTGGTTCTCCTTCCCGGATGTGTTGAAAAGCGCCGAGAAAGTCATTTCCAAACAAGTCGCTTCGCGTACCGGCTACTACGCCCGTAACCGCGTCGACGTGTTTTTCGGCACCGGCAGCTTCGCCGACGAGCAAACCATCGAAGTGGTCTGCGCCAACGGCGTGGTCGAGAAACTGGTGGCCAAGCACATCATCATCGCCACCGGTTCGCGTCCTTATCGCCCGGCGGACATCGATTTCCACCACCCGCGTATCTACGATAGCGACACCATCCTCAGCCTCGGCCACACCCCGCGCAAACTGATCGTTTACGGCGCCGGCGTGATCGGTTGCGAATACGCTTCGATCTTCAGCGGTCTGGGCGTGCTGGTCGAACTGGTGGACAACCGCGGTCAGTTGCTGAGCTTCCTCGACTCGGAAATCTCCCAGGCGTTGAGCTACCACTTCAGCAACAACAACATCACCGTGCGTCACAACGAAGAGTATGACCGCGTCGAAGGCGTGGACAACGGCGTGGTCCTGCACCTGAAGTCCGGCAAGAAGATCAAGGCCGACGCCTTGCTCTGGTGCAACGGTCGTACCGGCAACACCGACCAGTTGGGTCTGGAAAACATCGGGGTCAAGGTCAACAGCCGTGGCCAGATCGAAGTCGACGAGAACTACCGCACCTGCGTGCAGAACATCTATGGCGCCGGTGACGTGATCGGCTGGCCGAGCCTGGCCAGTGCCGCCCACGACCAGGGCCGCTCGGCCGCTGGCAGCATCGTCGACAATGGCAGCTGGCGTTTCGTGAATGACGTGCCGACCGGTATCTACACCATTCCGGAGATCAGCTCGATCGGAAAGAACGAGCAGGAACTGACCCAGGCCAAGGTGCCGTACGAAGTGGGCAAGGCGTTCTTCAAGAGCATGGCGCGTGCACAGATCGCCGGCGAGCCGCAAGGCATGCTGAAGATCCTGTTCCACCGTGAAACCCTCGAAGTGCTGGGCGTTCACTGCTTCGGTTATCAGGCGTCGGAGATCGTGCACATCGGTCAGGCGATCATGAACCAGCCGGGCGAACTGAATACCCTGAAGTACTTCGTCAACACGACGTTCAACTACCCGACCATGGCCGAAGCCTATCGGGTAGCGGCGTACGACGGCCTCAACCGGCTTTTTTGACGGGCTCCGGCCGGTGGCCTGAGCCGGCCGGGGAGACCGATTTCAGCAATTCCCGAGGGTGGCAGTGGCCAAACCGGGAAAGTCTGTAATCAGGCTGTCAACGCCGAAGTCAGCGAGTCTGCGCATCAGCGCAGGCTCGTTGACGGTCCACACCGACACATGCAGCCCTTGACGCTGCGCCTTCTGCAGGCGTTCCGGCGTACACAGCGTCCAGTTCAACGCCAGAATCTCGCAACCGTAACTTTGTGCGACCTTCAGCGGGTCGAGCCAGGCGTATTCGGCCACCAGGCCGCGCGATACGTCGGGCACCAGATCCAGTGCAGCCTTCAAGACTTCCCGCGAACTCGAGGTGATCGTCACCTTGTCGAGCAGCCCGTGTCTGACTGCCATTTCACGGATCGCCAGCACGGTGGTCGCGGCGCGGGTGCGAGAAGCGCTTTTGACTTCCAGCTGCCAGTGCTCGAAACCACACTTTTCGAACAGTTCTTCCAGCGTTGGAATCGGGCATGGCTTGATCCAGCCCGGGCCGCCCTTGCGCGCGTCGTAGGTCACCAGCTCGGCGGCGGTGTGCTCGACCACCTTGCCGCGCCGGTCGGTGGTGCGCTTGAGGGTCGGGTCGTGGATGACCATCAGCTCGCCGTCCTTGGACAGGTGCAGGTCCAGCTCGCAACGGCGAACGCCGTGCTTGAGACATTCCTGAAAACTGCTCAGGGTGTTTTCCGGTGCTTCGCCCTTGGCGCCGCGGTGGCCGTAGATAAGGGTCACGGTTCTTCCTTAATTTAGATGCCTGATTCGTTCTGTTCGCGGGCCAGACGTCGTTCCTGGGCCTGCTTCTGCAAAATATAGCGGGCGAGCAACTGGCGCTGGGCGTCGGTCAGGTGTTCGAACTCGGTACCGACGTCGTAGCCGTCGCCCTTGCGGTCGCAATGGGTCACGCGGGCGCGCAGCAACAGGCCGAGGGCCTGGGGCATCAGCACCAGTTTCACCGAGAGGTGGGCGCCGGTAGCGATCGGGGTCGGGTGCTGAAAGTCGATGCCGCCCTCGGAGATGATCACCGGTTGCGGCTCGCCGATATGGCCGAGCACGGTCAGGGCGACCACCTGGCTGAGCAGGTCGATGCGTTTGTTCTGGGATTTCAGGAACGCCGCGATGGCGCGGTCGCGTTCACTGATCTGGCGCAGCAGGTGCTGCGACTCGAATTCGCTCAGGTGCAGTTCGCTGAGCAGGTTGAACAGTGGAGAAGCATCCTGCAACACTTCCTGGCCTGCGGCTTCGGGAGCGGACAGGGGCCGAATTTCCAGTGCGATCGTGTCCTCGATACGGTAGTATTCGCGGCGATCTTCTTCATCTAATGTCGACATGGCGAACCCATGGTAGCGGCGGTGGTCTGAGTGTAAAGCTGGTTATCGACCCCCGCCACAAGGACGTTCCTTTTCCCTCCGAACAAGCCCCGACATGTTCAGACCTCTCTTCGTATTTATCGGCACGCGTTATACCCGTGCAAAGCGTCGCAATCATTTTGTGTCATTCATTTCCCTGACTTCGATGATCGGGCTCGCCCTTGGCGTGGTCGTGATGATCGTGGTGCTGTCGGTAATGAACGGCTTCGATCATGAGATGCGCACCCGCGTGCTGGGCATGGTGCCCCACGCGACCATCGAGTCCGGTGAAGCCATCAACGACTGGCCGAGCCTGGCCGCCAAGGTCAAGCAGAACCCGCAGGTGGCGGCCGTCGCGCCGTTCACCCAGATGCAGGGGTTGCTGACCAACAACGGCCAGGTGTCCAAGGTGTTGCTCAATGCGATCGACCCGGCGCTGGAACGCAACGTCTCGATCATCGACAACTTCATGAAGCAGGGCAAACTCGACGATCTGACGCCGGGCAGCTTCGGCATCGTGATCGGCGACAAGGCCGCGACCAAGCTCGGCGTGGGCCTCGGTGACAAGATCACCTTCGTCGCACCGGAGGTCAGCGTGACCCCGGCCGGGATGTTCCCGCGCATGAAGCGCTTCACCGTGGTCGGCATCTTCCATGTCGGCGCCGGTGAACTGGACGGCTATCTGGGCGTGACCAACCTGCAGGATCTGGCGAAGATGCACCGCTGGAAGCCTGATCAGGTGCAGGGCCTGCGACTGAAGTTCGACGATCTGTTCCAGGCCCCGCGTGAGGCGTGGAACATCGCCCAGCGCCTCGGCGAAGACCGTTACTACGCCCGCGACTGGACCCGTACCCACGGCAACCTGTATCAGGCGATCCGCATGGAAAAAGCCATGATCGGCCTGCTGTTGCTGCTGATCGTCGCCGTGGCCGCGTTCAACATCATTTCCACGCTGGTGATGGTGGTCAATGACAAGAAGGGCGATATCGCCATTCTGCGCACACTGGGCGCCACACCGGGCACGATCATGCGCACGTTCATGGTGCAGGGCACTGTGATCGGCGTGGTCGGCACGGCCATCGGCGCCGTGGTCGGGATCTTCGCCGCGCTCAACGTCAGCGCCGCGATTTCGGCCCTCGAAGGCGTGATCGGACACAAATTCCTCAACGCCGACGTGTATTTCATCGATTACCTGCCGTCGCAGGTGCAGAGCCAGGACGTGGTCATGGTCTGCGCCGCTGCGTTGGTCCTGAGTTTCCTCGCCACCCTGTATCCTGCCTGGCGTGCCGCGCGCACCCAGCCGGCGGAGGCGCTACGTTATGAGTGAGTCGGGCATGAGTGAAAAAGCAATCTTGAGCTGCCGCAACCTGGGCAAATCCTACGAGGAAGGCCCGGAGTCGGTGGAAGTGCTGGCCAACCTGCAACTGGAGCTGCATCCAGGTGAGCGGGTGGCGATCGTCGGCAAGTCCGGTTCGGGCAAAAGTACCTTGCTCAACCTGCTGGGCGGCCTCGACACGCCGACCAAGGGCGGTGTCTGGCTCGACGGTGAAGAACTCTCGGCGCTGAGCGAGAAGAAGCGTGGCCTGCTGCGTAACCGCGCCCTCGGGTTCGTGTACCAGTTCCATCACCTGCTGCCGGAATTCACCGCGCTGGAAAACGTCTGCATGCCGCTGCTGATCGGCAAGACCGCGATCCCGGAAGCACGTCAGCGTGCCACGGCGTTGCTGGAGCGGGTCGGTCTGGGCCATCGTCTGGAGCACAAACCGGCGGAGCTGTCCGGTGGCGAACGCCAGCGTGTGGCCATCGCCCGTGCGCTGGTGAACAATCCAGGGCTGGTGATGCTCGATGAGCCGACCGGCAACCTCGACTCCCACACCGCCGAAGGCATTCAGGATCTGATGCTGGAACTCAGCACTTCGATGCGCACGGCGTTTCTGGTGGTGACTCACGACATGAACCTGGCTCGCCAGATGGACCGCGTCCTGCAACTGCAGGAAGGTTGCCTGACCCCCATCTGACGGCTTGAAACCCGATGTCTGAAAAAGCGTCGGGTCTTTTATTTTTATACGGTGCCCCAGCGAATGTTCAGACCGTTATCGATCTTTATCGGCACGCGCTATACCCGCGCCAAGCGCCGCAATCGCTTTGTTTCGTTCATTTCGATGACCTCGATGATCGGCCTCGCCCTCGGCGTGCTGGCGATGATCGTGGTGCTGTCGGTGATGAACGGCTTCCAGCGCGAAATGAGCTCGCGCATCCTCGGCATGGTGCCCCACGCGACCATCGTCGGCGTCAAGCCGATCGACGACTGGCAGCCAGTGGCCGCCGCCGCGATGAAGAACCCGGAAGTGACCGCCGCCGTGCCGTTCACCGAGATGGAAGGCATGCTGTCCTACAAGGGCATGATGCAGCCGATCCAGATCAGCGGCGTCGATCCGGCCCAGGAAGGCAAGGTGTCGATCGTTGCCCAGCACATTGTTCAGGGCCGTCTCGATGCCTTGAAACCGGGTGAATTCGGCGTAGTGCTGGGCGAAATCACCGCTCGGCGTTTTCGCCTCAACGTCGGCGACAAGATCACTCTGATCGTGCCGGAAGTCAGCACCGCACCGGGCGGCATCACTCCGCGCATGCAGCGCTTGAACGTGGTCGGCGTGTTCAAGGTCGGTGCCGAACTCGACGGTTCCATGGGCCTGATCCACGTCTCCGACGCCGCGACCATGCAGCACTGGGAGCCGAATCAGGTGCAGAGCGTGCGTCTGGCGGTGAAGGATCTGTACGCCGCGCCGAAGGTTTCCTCGGACATTGCCAGCGGCCTCGGCGCCGATTTCAAGGCTGACGACTGGACCCACACCCAGGGCAGCCTGTTCAGCGCGATGAAGATGGAAAAAACCATGATCGGCCTGTTGCTGCTGATGATCGTCGCGGTGGCGGCGTTCAACATCATCGCGACCCTGATCATGGTGGTGAACGACAAAGGCGCGGACATCGCGATCCTGCGCACCATCGGCGCCACACCCCGGCAGATCATGGCGATATTCATGGTGCAGGGCACGGTGATCGGCATCGTCGGCACCATCATTGGTGGCGTGCTGGGTGTGATTGCGGCGCTGAACGTCAGTGAGATGGTGGGCTGGGTCGAGCGGGTGACCGGGCAGCACATCTTCAGTTCGGACGTGTATTTCGTCAGCAACCTGCCATCGGAATTGCAGGGCGGCGACGTGCTGCTGATCTGTTCGGCGGGCTTCATCCTCAGCTTCCTGGCCACCGTTTACCCGGCGTGGCGAGCGGCGAAGATCGAACCGGCGCACGCGTTGCGCTATTCCTAAGCATCCTGATGCTCGTTCCCACGCTCCGCGTGGGAATGCATCAACGGACGCTCCGCGTTCGGCTCTTTAGGGCGCAGAGCGCCCCGGGCTGCATTCCCACGCAGAGCGTGGGAACGATCAGCTTCGAGGCAACTCAATCACAAACCGCGTCCAGCCCTGAGCCGATTCGCAATGAATCTGCCCGCCATGGGCCCGGATGATCGACTGAGTAATCGCCAGCCCCAATCCCGCATGCTCGCTGCTGCCTTCCTGGCGCGCCGGATCCGCCCGGTAGAAGCGGTCAAACAAACGCGGCAACAACTCCGCAGAAATCCCCTCGCCACTGTTCTCCACGGTCACCCTCATGGATTTCGCCTGCTCGGTGACCCGAATGCGCACCTCGCCGTTTGCAGGGGTAAAGCGCAACGCGTTATCCAGCAGATTCGATAGCGCCCGGCGCAACATCGCGCGATCCCCCTCAAGCTGCCCCGCACCGTCGCGGCTCAGGCCGACCTGAGCGTCTTCGGCCAGCGGCGCAAAAAACTCCAGCAACGCATCGGCTTCTTCCGCCAGCTCCAGCGGTTCACGCTTGGGCACCAGCAAACCGTGGTCAGCCTTGGCCAGATAAAGCATGTCGTTGACCAGTTGCGCCATCCATTGCAGCTCTTCGAGGTTGCTGTGCAGCGCTTCACGATAGTCTTCGAGAGGGCGAGGGCGGGTCAGGGTGACTTGGGTGTGGGTCAGCAGGTTCGACAGTGGCGTACGCAGTTCATGGGCGATGTCGGCAGAGAACGCTGACAGCCGCTGAAAAGAATCGTCGAGGCGTCCGAGCATGGCGTTGAAGCTGTGGGCCAATTCCGCGAGTTCTGCAGGCATCCGCGCTTCCGGCAATCGGGCATTCAGCGATTGCGCCGAAATCCCACGGGCCACGGCACTCATGCGCCGTAACGGGCGAAGACCGCTGCGGGCGGCCCAGGCGCCGAGCAGCGCGGTGGCCAGCGCCGAGAGGCCGACGGTCAGCCAGATCAGATGCTGCATGCGTTGCAGGAAGTGCTGGTGGTGGGTGATGTCCAGCAGCAAGGTCAACTGCGGTGAATCGGGTTTTCCCGGTTCAAGCGCGGCGTTGAGCAGGCGATAGTCCGTGCCGTTGTCGTTGATGGTGGCCAGACCGGGTTGCTGCGGCAGGTTAGCGGGGGTATGCAACGAGCGCCCAAACCAGCGCTGGCCCTCAGGGCCGCTGACGCGCAACGTGATATCGCCCTGTTGGCTCAGCTCATCGGTGATGTGCGCGGCGTCGCTACCACTCAGCAGTGTCTGACGCACGCTGAGCAGTTTTCCTTCGAGCAGTTGCTGGTCGAGCTCGACGAAGTGGCCCTCGCTGGCTCGATTGAAAACCACCCCGGCCACCAGCGAAACCACGGCGGTGCAGCCTGCAAACAACAGCGCCAGCCGGCCGCTCAAGGACAGTCTGCGCATCAGTCGGCACGCTCTTCAAGGACGTAACCCATGCCGCGCACGGTGTGAATCAGCTTGTTGGGGAAGTCGTCGTCGATCTTCAGGCGCAGTCGACGAATCGCCACTTCGATCACATTGGTGTCGCTGTCGAAGTTCATGTCCCAGACCTGCGAGGCGATCAGCGATTTGGGCAGTACTTCGCCCTGGCGGCGCAGGAGCATTTCCAGCAGGGCGAACTCTTTGGCGGTGAGGTCGATGCGTTGACCGCTGCGTTCGACCCGGCGGCGGATCAGGTCCAGGCTCAAATCGGCCAGGCGCAAGCTGGTTTCCTGGGGCGTGGAGCTGCCGCGGCGCAGCAGGCTGCGCACCCGCGCCAGCAGTTCGGAGAAGGCGAACGGTTTGACCAGATAATCGTCGGCGCCCAGTTCGAGGCCGTGAACCCGGTCTTCCACGGTGTCCTTGGCGGTCAAAAACAGGATCGGCGTTTCCAGGCCGGCGCTGCGCACCGCTTGCAGGATCTGCCAGCCATTGCGACCGGGCAGCATTACGTCGAGGATCAGCAGCGCATAGTCGCCGCTCAACGCCAATTGCTGGCCGGTGGTGCCGTCGGCCACCAGTTCGGTGTTGAAACCAGCCTCGGTCAGGCCCTGGCGCAGGTACTGGCCGGTTTTGGGTTGGTCTTCGACGATCAGCAGTTTCATGGGCGGCTCGGGTAGCGGGAACGAGGACGTTATACCGTGGGCAAACGCGGTGAGCGCCAACCTGACAAAGTTGTAATCTGCCTGTCAGGTCGCTGCCAGCGCAGGCGGGCTAGAGTTTCCCACAGGCTGAACCTTGATTTGTTGGAGTACGACTATGTTTTTGCGCAATCGTCTGGCCCTTGCCGCGTGTCTGCTGGCGCTGAGTTCGCCGCTGTGGGCATCGCCGGCGCACACCTATGACTTCGGCCAGCCGGCCCCGGCGGCCAAGGCCACCCGCAGCATCGAAGTGGTGATGGGCGACATGAGCTTCGATCCGAAGGCGATCGAGATCAAGGCCGGTGAGACCGTTCGTTTTGTGCTGGTGAATAAAGGCCAGTTGCTGCATGAATTCAACCTCGGCGACGCGACGATGCATGCAAAACATCAGCAGGAAATGTTGCAGATGCAGCAAAGCGGCATGCTTACGCCGACTGGCATGAAGGAAATGTCCCACGACATGGCGGGCATGGATCACGGCTCGATGGGGCATGGCATGAAGCACGACGACCCCAACAGCGTGCTGGTGGAGCCGGGCAAGACCGCCGAGCTGACCTGGACCTTCAGCAAAGCGGTGAACCTGGAATTTGCCTGCAATATTCCCGGGCATTACCAGGCCGGAATGGTCGGCAAACTGACTGTCAGTCAGTAAGCACTCAAAGGCGGGAGCAAAGGCTGGTAGAATCCGCTGATTCTTCAGTCAGGTTTCCGCCATGCATCCCGCAGCCGAACATTCGCCGCTGGGCAAATCCAGCGAATACATCGCCACGTACACACCGTCCCTGTTGTTCCCGATCCCGCGCACCGCGAAATGGGCCGAGCTGGGCCTGACCGCCGAAACCCTGCCGTATAAAGGCGTGGATTTCTGGAACTGCTTCGAGCTGTCGTGGCTGCTGCCGTCGGGCAAACCGGTGGTGGCGATCGGTGAGTTCAGCATTCCGGCGGATTCGCCGAACATCATCGAATCCAAGTCGTTCAAGCTGTACCTGAACTCGCTGAACCAGACGCCGTTCGCCGACATGGCGAGCCTCGAAGCGACGCTGGTCAAGGACTTGTCCGCTGCTGCCGGCAAGCCGGTGGGCGTGCGGGTTCGCAGCCTGAAAGACGTCGAAGCTGAAGGCGTTGTGGCGCTGCCGGGCGTGTGCATCGACGATCTGGATATCAGCGTCAGCAACTACGAACACCCGCGTCCTGAACTGCTGCGCTGCGACGATTCGCGGGTGGTGGAGGAGAGCGTGCACAGCCATCTGCTCAAATCCAACTGCCCGGTGACGAGCCAGCCGGACTGGGGCAGCGTGGTGGTGGAATACCGTGGCGCGGCGCTGGATCACGCCAGCCTGCTGGAATACATCGTCAGCTTCCGTCAGCACTCGGACTTCCACGAGCAATGTGTGGAGCGGATCTTCCTTGACCTGCAGCGCCTGCTGAAACCGGAAAAACTCACGGTGTTTGCGCGTTATGTGCGCCGGGGCGGGCTGGACATCAATCCGTACCGCAGCACTGAAAGCGTGCAACTGCCGAACCATCGTCTGGTTCGTCAGTAACCCGCCTCGCGGACATGAAAAAGCCCTGCCAGTGATGGCAGGGCTTTTTTGCATTCGCGGGTTTCAGATGCCCATGCTGACCAGAGAATTCATGATGTTGCGCAGTGTGCCGGCGATGGTGGGGTGATCAACTTCAAAACGCTCAACGGCCAGGTTCACGCCATCGGCAATGTTGGAGTCCTTGGTTTTGGTTTCCAGTTCAAGTTCCAGTTCGATCTGTTCCATCAGTGCATGTAGATCAGCGCGCTCGGCTTCGGTCAGCGGAGGATTTTGATCCAGTTGCTCGCGCAGGGCATTGAGCTGTTTCTGCAGTTCTTGAGCGGGCATGGTTGTTTCCTTTTATCGAGAGGCACTGGCATAGACCGCAGCTGTGCGCCAAAGGTCTATGGCTCTCCTTAAGACTAATCCACTCTTGGCCAACCTGCATGATCCCGGTCAGGGCTTTTCGCCTTTGAGGCGACGCAGGTTGATGTCCGCGAGGCAAGTGTCGAGGTCGCCCAGATGATCGATCACCGAGTGCACGCCGAGGCTGAACAGTTGCACGGTCGCCTTGCCGCGCAGTTGTTCGCGTTCCTTCTGGCTCAGGGCCTGCCATTCGCTCGGCGCCAGGCCGCACAGTGAACCGCAGGACGCCAGGCCAATGGTCCACAACCCGGCATTGAGGCCCGATTGCAGCAGGCGCGGTTCGCCGCTGACCAGTACGCAACCGTCGAGGCGATCGACATTCAAGCCCATCAACGCTTGCCAGCAGGCGTTGGGCGCCGGCCAAGGATTGATTGTTGCCGAATATTGCGATGGTTTGATCCAGTCTGGCAGCGCCGATGCCAGCACCTGAGTGCTCACGATGGACAACTCATCGAGCCAGGCGCAGGGAATTTGCTGGCGCTGCAGGCTGCGCAGGCTGTCGAGGGCGCCGGGTGTGACGTCGGCGTGTTCCGGGCCGACGCTGGTTTGATGACGGGCGCGGGCGCCGAAGTCCACCAGACAGCCGCTGAGTCCGAACAGCACGGCGGTCAGCGTCGGTGCCGCGAGGGGCAAGGCTTCGGCTTGAGGCATGGAAAACGTCCCTGAAATAGCGATCAGGCTAAGCGTCAGCGGTGACAGTTACGTGACAGGTGAATGACGAAGCGTCCTACAGAGGGTTTCACCGGGGAACTGCCTAAAGCGCCGTTTCCGTCTTATACTGACGCACTAATCGCCGCGGCCCAGGTGCTGCGTCCGTACTATCCAAGGAGTTTTCTATGCGCTGGAGCCATCCTCTTGCTCAGCTTTGTGTATGTGCCAGCGTAATGCTGGTGCCGTTCGCCGCTCAGGCCGCAACGGAAGAAGATCCTTGGGAAAGCGTCAACCGTCCGATTTTCCAGTTCAACGATTTCGTTGATACCTATGCGCTGAAGCCGCTGGCGCAGGGTTACGAATTTGTTACTCCGCAATTCCTGGAAGACGGCATCCACAACATGTTCCGCAACGTCGGTGATGTCACCAACCTGGCGAACAACATTCTTCAGGCCAAACCGGCCGCCGCTGGCGTCGACACCGCGCGCCTGATCTTCAACACCACGTTCGGCCTGCTCGGATTCTTCGACGTCGGCACCAAAATGGGCCTGAACCGCAGCGACGAAGACTTCGGCCAGACCCTCGGCTACTGGGGCGTCGGCAGCGGTCCTTACGTGATGCTGCCGCTGATGGGCCCGAGCACCCTGCGTGACGCGCCGTCCAAGTACGTCGACAGCTTCACCGGCCCGTATCGCTACATCAACGACGTGCCGGTGCGTAACTCGATTTTCGGCCTGAACATCGTCGACACCCGCGCCAGCCTGTTGTCCAGCGAGAAGCTGATCAGCGGCGACAAGTACACCTTCATCCGCAACGCCTACCTGCAGAACCGCGAGTTCAAGGTCAAGGACGGGCAGGTTGAAGACGATTTCTGATCTCGATTGATCGGTATGAAAGGGCGACCGCGAGGTCGCCTTTTTTGTGGGTGCGTCCAATGATTGGGTTACGGTTGAAGCCGTTCTTATAACTGCGAGTGATTTGACAAACAAAGTCTCCAAGCGACCATCGGCGCATGCTTGAAACGCTCGAAGGATGGGAGTACCGTCTGCGCCTTAGAAGGGCACCTCTGGTGCAACCGTGTGCGGGGCAAACGCTCCGAAGCGGTGCAGCAGAGAGGCTAGAAAGCGAATCCAGTAGTCTGCGCCGGGCCGTTGCCCCGCCTGCTACGCCAACCTAATTCTGGCGCCGTTTGCCCACATGCCAAAAACCAGTGCCACGCTGCTGATAATCGATGATGACGAAGTAGTGCGCGCGAGCCTCGCGGCCTATTTGGAAGACAGTGGTTTCAGCGTCTTGCAGGCCAGTAACGGCCAGCAGGGTCTTCAGGTATTCGAGCAAGACACGCCCGACTTGGTCATCTGCGATCTGCGCATGCCGCAGATGGGCGGTCTCGAACTCATCCGTCAAGTCACTGAGCGGTCACCGCAGACTCCGGTGATCGTGGTCTCGGGCGCCGGCGTGATGAACGACGCGGTTGAGGCCCTGCGCCTGGGCGCGGCGGATTATCTGATCAAGCCTCTCGAAGATCTGGCCGTGCTCGAGCACTCTGTGCGCCGGGCCCTGGATCGTGCGCGTCTGCTGCTGGAAAACCAGCGCTACCGCGAGAAACTGGAAAAGGCCAACCGCGAACTCGAAGCCAGCCTGAACCTGCTCCAGGAAGACCAGAACGCCGGTCGCCAGGTGCAGATGAACATGCTGCCGGAAAGTCCGTGGGCCATCGACGAATTCAGGTTCGCGCACCAGATCATCCCGTCGCTGTACCTGTCGGGTGATTTTGTCGACTACTTCCGGGTCGACGAGCGCCGGGTGGCGTTCTATCTGGCGGACGTGTCCGGTCATGGCGCCTCTTCGGCGTTCGTCACCGTGCTGTTGAAGTTCATGACCACGCGCCTGCTGTTCGAATCCAAGCGCAACGGCACGCTGCCGGAATTCAAGCCTTCGGAAGTCCTCGGTCATATCAACCGGGGGCTGATCAGTTGTAAGCTGGGTAAACACGTCACAATGGTCGGTGGAGTCATCGACGAGGAGACCGGTTTGTTGACCTATAGCATCGGCGGCCATCTGCCGTTGCCTGTGTTGTACACGCCTGACAGTGTTCGCTATCTCGAGGGGCGCGGTCTGCCGGTGGGGCTTTTCAACGAAGCCACCTACGAAGACCACGTGCTCGAGCTGCCACCGACGTTCAGCCTGACGCTGATGTCTGATGGCATTCTGGATCTTTTGCCAGAGCCCACACTCAAAGAGAAAGAAGCCGCTTTACCGCAAAAGGTGAAGTCGGCGGGCGGCAGCCTGGATGGTCTGCGGCAGGTTTTTGGATTGGCCACGCTAGGGGAGATGCCGGATGATATCGCCCTGTTGGTGTTGAGCAGGAATCTTTGATGAGTACCGGTAGAATCCAGTTCGCCGAGCAGGACGGCACCTTCGTCCTGAAGTTCGTCGGTGAAGTTCGCCTGACCCTGTGTTCGGCGTTGGATGCGACTATTGAAAAAATCTTCACCGCGCTGAATTTCAACGCGATCGTGATCGATTTGACCGAAACCCGCAGCATCGACAGCACCACGTTGGGCCTGCTGGCCAAACTGTCGATCCTGTCGCGGCAGAAGGTCGGCCTGCTGCCGACCGTGGTCACCACCCACGAGGACATCACCCGTCTGCTGCAGTCGATGGGTTTCGAGCAGGTGTTCAATATCGTCAACCATCCCGTGCCGTGCCCGGAATGCCTTGATGACCTGCCGGATCAGGACCAGTCGGAAGAGGTGGTGCGGATCAAGGTGCTCGAAGCGCACAAGATCCTCATGGGCCTGAACGACTCCAACCGCGAAGCCTTCCATGACCTGGTGAATGCCCTCGAACGGCACTGATCAGCCAGGCCGCGAGGCACAAAAAAGGGCGAACCTGTGAGGGTTCGCCCTTTTTGCGTTTGCGCTTGGCCGATTACAGCTTGGCTTGCAGCAGCGCCTCGAGTTTTTCCTGGTCGCGGGCAAACTGACGGATGCCTTCGGCCAGTTTTTCGGTGGCCATCGCGTCTTCGTTGGACAGCCAGCGGAATTGCGCTTCGTTGAGGCTCAGACGCGCCTCGCCAGCGTGGCCCGGAGCGAGTTTGCGTTCCAGCTTGCCGGTGTCGGCCGCCAGTTTCTCGATCAGGTCCGGACTGATGGTCAGGCGGTCGCAGCCGGCCAGTTGCTCGATCTGACTCAGATTGCGGAAGCTCGCGCCCATGACCACGGTCTTGTAGTCATTGGCCTTGTAGTAGTTGTAGATGCGCGTCACGGACTGCACGCCCGGATCGTCGGCACCGGTGTAGTCGTTGCCGTTGGCCTTCTTGTACCAGTCGTAGATGCGGCCCACGAACGGCGAGATCAGGAACACGCCGGCATCGGCGCAGGCAGCGGCCTGAGCGAAGGAGAACAGCAGGGTCAGGTTGGTCTGGATGCCTTCCTTCTCGAGGATCTCGGCAGCGCGGATGCCTTCCCAGGTCGAGGCGATCTTGATCAGTACGCGGTCACGGCCAACGCCGGCCTTGTCGTACAGCTCGATCAAGCGGTGGGCCCGTTTGAGCACTGCGTCCTTGTCGAACGACAGGCGTGCATCCACTTCAGTGGAAATACGGCCCGGAATGACCTTGAGGATTTCCTGACCGACCGCGACGCCGAAACGGTCGCTGGCCAGGCCGACATCGCCCTTGCAGTCGCCGACGCTGGCGTTCAGCAGTTCGGCGTAGGCCGGGATGGCCGCTGCCTTGAGCAGCAGGGAAGGGTTGGTGGTGGCGTCGACCGGTTTGACCCGGGCAATCGCTTCGAAGTCGCCGGTGTCGGCCACGACGGTGGTGAACTGTTTGAGTTGTTCCAGCTTGGAAGTCATGAGCGTGCTCTGTCCTATGGGTCTGGTGACATTACCCGAGCGTCGACAGCCACTCAAGGGCATGTCGGCGTATCGAGCGCCCCGGCGGCAACAACCTGAAAACGGCTGTTTGAAAGGCGGGGCGCGTTATCGATCAATACGATGCCAAAAAGAACCACAGGTTCAAAGCAACTGACCCGCTGTACGGCTTAATCGGCGTTCAAATGCGTCGAGACCGCCGTCTGTGCCGGTTTCGGCTGGCCGTCGGAGGTCAGCAGACCAAAATTCTTCTCTCGGTCGTTACTGCCCGACTCGCTGTTCTTCCATTCGTAAATCGACGTCAGCGGAATGTTGAGTTTTTTAACATCGGCGATAAACGCAGAGATTTTACTGGCTTGCCCTTCCGGCCCGCCGTTGGAGGCGAGCGCCGAGACGCCCCATTCACTGATAACGCCCGGCAGACGGAAGTTTTGCTGGATGAAGGTCTGCGCGTTACTGATCTGGGTCGCGGTCATGCCGTAAGGGTGATAGGAAATGGCATCCAGGCACTCAGGATAAGTGCCGAGGATGCTGTTGAGGGCCACGGTCGAGGCGGAGCCGGCCGTCGGCGGACGGGCAAAACCGAAGCCCACCAAAGGCGTCGATTGCGGTTTGCCCTGCAGCGTCTTGCACATGGCCGTCATGAACGGCACGAAGGTGTTTTTGAAGTCTCCAGTGGGCCAGTAGGTGTCGAGGTCCGGCTCATTCCAGATTTCGATCCCCACCAGTTGCGCGCTCCAGGCTTGCTCAAGCCCGCTCACCGCGTTGGCAAAGGCTTCACCGGCGGTGGTCAGGTCACCGGTCAACGGTTTGGTGGCGCGAACGGTCATCAAGACCGGCAACCCGGCGGACCGCGCCGTCGCAAACGCATCGCTGATCTGTTTCTGGTAGGTCTTGCCGCCGAGGCTGTCGCTCCAGACGCCAAAGCGCACAAAGCTGAATCCGGCTGCTTTGATCTGCTCGGCGTCCGCCGGGGTGAAGTTCTGGATCTTGACCTGAACGCCAATGGTTCGGGTGGGCAATGACGGGAACAGCGTACTGGCGTGAACCTGCGCGGTGGCACTGAGCGTCAACAGGGCGGCGGCACCCAGATGTTTGAGATGTGCTGATTTCATGTCGGCTCTCCTGATGAGAATGACATCTAGCGAAGGGTTATCTCGTTACACAGGTTTCGAGGGCAATATGGATGCTAAGTGCACGAATGTTATTTTTTGTCGGAAAACTTTCGCCTGAAAATCACAGTTATTTTTAGTCCGGTAATTCTGGTTGGGGGACTTTTAGAGGCCGTGGTACTTAATGCATCGGTATTAAGGGTGAATCTATTTCCGAGTGAAGGAAGGTCTTGCGGGTTCATTCGAATTTGCAAGGCATGTTGGCCGATTGACATTACACGGGAAAGTAAACCTTGTTCAAAAAGATTCTTGTCGTTTGCGTAGGCAATATCTGCCGAAGTCCGACAGCGGAACTTCTGTTGCGCAATGCACTGACACCCTCGGCGATCAGCGTGACCTCCGCAGGCCTGTCTGCACGGGTCGGCGAAGGCATGGAGTCGACCGCGCGCCAGGTGCTGGAAGACCGCGGGCACAGTGCCGAAGGGTTCAAGGCGCGGCAACTGACAGCGGACATCGTCAATGAATCAGACCTGATTCTGGTGATGGAAAAACAACATGTTAATCAAGTACTGAAGATTGCCTCTCACGCCAGGGGCAAAGTGTTTCTGCTGGGCAAGTGGCAGAGCGAACGAGAAATACAGGACCCGTATCGCCAGGGGCAAGCCGCTTTTATTCATGCCCATGCATTGATTGAAGATGCTGTTAGCTCATGGGCGCAACGCCTGGCGCGTTGATGAATATTCTTCAGTTCAGTGAATGGTAAGAAAGACTTATGCAGTTACCGTCAGTAATCGGCACCCGCGACAACGATCAAGACAGTATTGATCTTCTCGGCATCTTCGGCAGCCTGATCGATCAGAAATGGTTGATCGGTGCGTTCACCGGCGCGTTCATGATGACCGGTGTGGCCTATGCGATTTTGGCCACGCCGGTGTACCTGGCCAACGCGCTGGTGCAGGTCGAACCGAAAAAGAACGACATGCTCGGTTTTTCCGACCTCAACAGCATGCTCGGCGGGCAATCGCCATCGGTGACCGAAATCGGCATCATCAAATCCCGCGCGGTAATCGGCAAAACGGTCGACGACCTGCGCCTGGATATCGACGTCACCCCCAACACCTTCCCGCTGATCGGTGGCTTTCTTTCCCGGCGCTATCGCGGTGAGACCGAACTCAGCGTCGCGCCGCCGCGTTTCGGTCTGAGCAGCTACGCCTGGGGCGGTGAACGCCTGGAGTTTGCCAAGCTCAATCTGCCCAAGGAACTGCTGGGCAAGAAACTCACCCTGATTGCCGGCGAACAACATCGCTTTCAGCTGTTGGATGATAACGACAACCTGCTGGTCGAAGGCGTGGCGGGCGAAGCCTTCGCGCAGGACGGTGTAGAAGGGCAGGTCGCGCAACTGTTGGCCAATCCCGGAACCCGTTTCGAAGTGGTGCGCAACCCACGAATCGTGACCATCCAGGGTTATCAGGACGCGCTGGACATCTCCGAGCAAGGCAAGGAGTCCGGCATCATCCGTCTGGCCCTGGCCAGCAGCGACGCCGCCGAAGCGGTGAAGATCCTCAACAAGATCGCCGCGCTGTACGTCGATCAGAACGTGCGCCGCACCTCCGCCGAAGCGGCGCAAAGCCTGGCCTTCCTGCAAAGCCAGTTGCCGCAGGTCAAGCGTGACCTGGCCAAGGCCAGCGATGCGCTCAACGCCTACCAGACCCACGGCAAGACCGTGAACATCTCCATGGAAACCCAATCGGTGCTCGGCCAGTCCGTGGCGCTCGAAACGCGGATTTCCGAGCTGAAACTGCAACAGGCGGAGATGGATCGCAAGTTCACCAAACAGCACCCGGCCTACCGCGCGCTGATGACCCAGATTGGCGAATTGACCCAGCAACAGCGCTCGCTGGAAGGCAAGGTCCAGGACCTGCCGGCCACACAACAGGAACTGCTCAACCTGACCCGCGATGTCGAAGTTGCCTCGCAGATCTACACCCAGTTGCTGAACAAATCCCAGGAGCTGGACATCGTTCGCGCGGGCGCTGTGGGTAACGTGCGTCTGGTGGATACGGCGGATGTCGACCTGACCAGCCCGGTCAAACCGAAAAAAGCCCTGATCGTGTTGATCGCCACCTTCCTCGGCGCCTTCGTCGGCGTGGCGCTGGTGCTGTTGCGCAAATCCCTGAGCAAGGGCCTGGAAGGGCCGGAAGCCATCGAGCAGCTCGGCTTGCCGGTCTACGCGTCGATTCCCTACAGCGCCCTGCAACAGGAAGAGGACAGCAAAAAAGTCCGGGCCAAAGTCGCGGCGGACACGCCGGCGTACCTGCTGGCCCTGCGCAACCCTACGGACCTGTCCATCGAATCGATCCGTAGCCTGCGCACCTGCCTGCACTTCGCCGCACTGGATTCGACCAACAACCGCATCATGATTTCCGGCCCGAGCCCGCAGGTCGGCAAGACCTTCGTCTCTTCCAACCTCGCAGCGGTCATGGCCCAGAGCGGGCAGCGCGTGGTGCTGATCGACGCCGACATGCGCAAGGGGCATCTGCACAAGACGCTGAACACGCCGATCACCAACGGCTTGTCGGATCTGCTGGTCAAGCGCTGCACCCTCGATCAGGCGATCAACAAGGTCGAGGTCGACAACCTGCACTTCATCAGCCGTGGCCAGGTCCCGCCTAACCCTTCCGAACTGTTGATGCACGCCAATTTCCGCGACCTGCTGGCGCAACTCAGCGAGCGCTATGACGTGGTGATCATCGACACGCCACCGCTGCTGGCCGTGACCGATGCGGCGATTGTCGGTCGCGAGGCCGGCATCAGTCTGATCGTCGCGCGGTTCGGGGTAAACCCGGCCAAGGAAATCGAAATGACGATCCGGCGTTTCGCCCAGAACGGTATCGAGTTGAAAGGCGCGGTGTTCAACGGCGTCGAGAAGCGCGCGGCCAGCTATTACGGCAACGGCAGCTATTACAACTACGAATACGCGTCCGACCAGTCCTGAAATTCAGCGACGGTTCTTACAGGCATGAAAGTGGGTGAGTTGTGAAAAAAATACTGCACGTGGCGGAAACGATCAAAGGTGGGGTGGCGACGGTCATCCGCACAATTTCGGCGGCTCCCGAAGACGGGCGCTATGAGCTGGTGTATCTGGTCCCGCTCGACCAGAAGAAAGAGCTGCACGGCATCGATCCACAGCAGATCCGCACCTTCGCCCGAAGCGGGCGGAATGTGCCGTCGCTGCTGCGTTTTGCCTGGCAACTGGCGCGGGTCCTGCTCAAGGAAAAACCCGACGTGGTGCATTTGCACAGCACCTTTTCCGGGGTGATCGGCCGTTGCGTGTGTGTGCTCCTGCGGCCGTGGCGCAAGCCGAAAATCGTCTACTGCCCCCATGCGTTCTCGTTCCTGATGGAAAGCTCGCCGATCAAGCAGAAAGTCTATGCGGGGATCGAACGGGTGCTGCAGAAGGTCACGGACACGATCATCTGCGTCAGCCAGTTCGAACTGGACAAGGCCGCGAAGTTTGGCATCGAGCGCAAGCGCATGACGCTGATCTACAACGGCATCGATCACAAGCATGAAGAACGCAAGGCCAACGATCCGGCACCGATTCATCTGCTGTTTGTCGGTCGCCTCGACTACCAGAAAGGCTTCGACGTGTTGCTCAAGGCCTACAGCGAAGCTAAGCGCAGCGACCTGAAACTGACGGTGGTGGGCAGTGCGGTGAACGAGGACGTGGTCGAATGTCCGCCGCTGGACGGGGTGGAATACCTGCCCTGGGTGACGCCAACCGAGGTTCACGCGCTGTATCAGAAAGCCGATGCGCTGATCGTGCCGAGCCGCTGGGAAGGCTTTGCCATGGTGCCGCTGGAAGGCATGGCGCTGGGCCTGCCGGTGATCGCCAGCGACTGCACGTCGTTGCCCGAACTGGTCACCCATGGTGTGTCCGGTTACGTGTTCCCCGCCGGTGACCACCAGGCGCTGGCCGATCGCCTGAAGAAAATCCAGAAGCCTGCGTTGTCGGCCCTCGGCATCGAAGGTCGGCGCATCGTCCGCGAGCGTTTCAGCGCCGCGTTGATGATCCGCCAGACCTACGACGTGTATTCCGCTCCCTCTTATTAAGTAGAACTCCGCTCATGAACGTAACGATTTTGCATGGCTACAGTGCCTCCAATTCCGGCGATGGTCTGCTGGTCGATCTGGCTATCGCGCTGGTGCAGCGCAACTTTGGCGAAGACACCGCGATCAGTGTCGTGGCGTCCGATCCGGACTCTTTCAAGTACCTGCCGCACCCGCGTTTCAACGCGCCGGTGATGGCGGCCAAGGGCCTGGGCCGGGTCAAAGAAGCGGTGTTCCTCAATCAGTCCTACGCGGGGCTGGCGGATCTGTTGAAGAAAACCGATCTGATCGTCGGCGTTGGCGGCGGCTACATGCGCTCGAAGAGCGCCTTCGAGCACATCAAGCTGAAACTCGGCCACGCCAAGCAACTGGAAACCGCGATCCTCAGCAAAGTGCCGTCGGTGTACCTGCCGCAAAGCATCGGGCCGTTCCACGGCGACAGCGACAAGATCGTCGGCCACTACGCCAGCGCCGACGCGGTGTTCGTGCGCGATAACCGGTCCTCGGCGCTGTTCGATGCTTGTGAAAATGTCTACCGCGCGCCGGACCTCGCGGTGCAGGCCCTGGCCGGCAAGATCCTTCAGCAACCCAAGTTCACCCGCTGCGCCTCGACCCCGGCCACGGTGTGCGTAGTGCTGCGCAAGCCACCGGCGTGGAGCAAGGAGAAGAAACTCGCCTACGTGGCCAACCTGAAGGTGCTGCTGCAGCGTTTGAAGAACAAAAGCAAAGTGGTCTGCGCCGTACAGAGCGCCGTGCGCGGTAACGATGACGGCGCGTTCTATCGCGAACTGGGCATCACCGAAGACTTGCTGCCGCTGAAGGCCACGCTGGCCAAATACCAACCGGACCTGGTGATTTCCGTACGCCTGCACGGCGCAATCGAATCGCTGCTCTCGGGTGTGCCGGCGTATCACATCAGCTACGAACGCAAAGGCTTCGGCGCCTATCAGGACATGGGCGTCGAGGACTGGGTCATCAACGGCGGCGACATCAATGTCGACACTATCATCGACACGGTTTACGCCCCTGACGCGCTGTCGAATTTCGGCAAACGCCTGACCGACACCTGCCGCGAGATCGAGGCGAAAACCGTGGCCATGGACGACATCATCAAGGGCGTCATTCGATGATATTCCGGCTGTTGCTGCGCGGCGGAGCACTGGGCGCGAAGTTCCTGCTGGTGCTCGCCATCACCCATTACCTCGGTTACGAGGCGCTGGGTTTTTACGGCGTGGTGGTCGCGGCGTCGTTGATCGCGTCGAAGTTCTACAGCGTCGGTTTCAGTTCCGAAATCAATCGGCTGATCAGCGTGGGCGGCAGTTCGCGCCGGGTCGTGGACAAAGTGCTGCTGCTGTACCTGGCCGTGGGCCTGGCGTTGTCGGTGCTGACGGTGGTGATTTATTCGCTGTTCCAGTCGGTGGAAGCGACGGCTGCGCTGATCGCCTGCGTGACGCTGGTGCTGCTCACCGAACACCTGTCGTTCGAGATCAACTCGTTCGTGTTTTCCGCGCAGAAAGCCACGGCGGGTGCGCTGCTGTTCTTCATCAAGACCGGGCTCTGGGCGCTGCTGGCCGTGGGCGGTATGGCACTCGGCTGGGTGTCCGCAATCGCCAGTGTGTTGTGGCTGTGGGTCATCGCCAACGTGCTGGTGATTGTCGCCGGTTACCTGATCGTGGTGAATGTTCATCGCGGGCGGGAAGAGGGGACGCTGGCCACCGCCGCCGTGTGGAAAGCCGGGTTGCCGTTTTACCTCGGCACTGGCCTGATCGCGCTGAGTCAGTACGCCGAACGCTTTCTGATCATCGACCTCGAACCCTACGCCAGCCTCGGTAAATACGTGTACGCGTGGTCGGCGGCCAACACCTTGCAGGCGCTCTCCTACGCGGTGGTGGCGGTGGTCGGCATTCCGCTGCTCGCCAAGCGTTATCAGGCCGATCAGCAACCGTTCACGGTCCGGCAGTTGTTCGTGAACAAGTGGGTCGCGCGTTCGCTGGCGGTGTCGGCGGCGGTGGCGGTGGGCATTTATCTGTTCTTCAACGTGGTGCTCGATTACGTCGCCACCAGTGTTCCGCGTCCGGACAACGGTATCCTCGGCGTGCTGATTTTCTCCTTCGCCCTGCGCGCCATTGGCGACATCGTCTGGGGCGGCTTGATCGCTTCGAAAAACAGCCGGGTGTCCCTGGCCAGCGCGGCCATTTGTCTGTTGGTTTCAGTGCCGGTCAGTTACCTGCTGATCAAGCATTATTCGATCTACGGCGCGGCCTGGGGCAACGTCTTCGCGATCATCGTGCAGCTTGCCGTGATCGCGCTGCTGACCCGCGCCACGCGGGCGAAAAAGGCTGTCGTGTCATGGGCCTGAAACTGCCGTGCATCGAGTTTCGCGGCCGCCGTCTCGATTCGTCGCTGTCGTTCCTGATCCTGTTCACCGGGCTGTTTCTGTCGGTGGCGATGCCGCTGCTGGTGCCGCGCGATCCGGGCCCGGACGCGATGACCCTGTGGTCGTCCTATGCCCGGGCCGACAACTGTAATTTCTGGAACCCGTTCTCGCCGGATCGCTCGTCCTACGAGTGTTCGGCGTTCCTGCTGCGGCCCACCGGGATCAACCTGACCAACGCCTGGGCCTACGGGATGTTCTGCAACTTTTTCCTCACGGCGATTCCCGTGGTGGTGTTCCGGCGCATGCCGCTGACCATCTTCGGAACCCTGTGCCTGTGGGGCATCGTACGTTCGTTTTTTCTGGAAAACCTGACCAAGGAAATCATCGTGTCGGTGGCGGTGCTGAGCATTCTGTTCAGCTCGCTGACGCGCAAATATCGCGGCGGATTTTTCCTTTCGGCGGTGATCTACGGCGTGCTGATCCGGCCCTACTGGATTTTGTTTTCGCTGTCCTGGGTCGGCGTCTGCGTGATGAAGAAATACGTCTCGCGCACCACCTTCTTCCTGATGCTGTTCCTGTTCTATCTCGCAGTAGCAATGGCGATCCAGCTGGCGCTGGGCTTTCCGGTGTCGTCGATTCGTGCCAGCAACAACGAACTGCGCACGGCGGGCGAGGAGGGTTCCAAATCGCTGATCGTCTCGTGGCTCAGCGGCAGCGACTTCGTCTCGCAGGCCCTGGACTCGATGATCATTTTCTTCCGCTTGTCGTTTCCCGTTGAGCTGATCCTGCTGTCGGGGCCGGGCCAGGTGATCTTCGTGGCGTTGATGATCATGACTGCGCTGCTGCTGTTCAAGGTCATCACCTCGACCGATTACAAGGGCGCACCGATCCAGACCAAACCCAAGGAACTGATCGCGATTCCGCTGGCGTTTCTGCTGGTTCAAGGCTTGTTCGAGCCGGACTTCGGTTCGTTCGCCCGGCACTTTTCGATGGTGGTGCCGGTGCTGTTCGTGGGCCTGGGGTTGATGCTGCGGGCGAACAAACCGGCGAAGGTTGAATCAAGAATTCTGAATTGAGGCGGGTGCTTTATGTCGAGCAAGAAAAAGTCCCTGGAGATCGAAACCCTGCGTGGCCTGGCGTGCCTGTTGCTGGTGCTCTATCACGTGATCGGGCCGTTGGGCGGTGGTTTGAAAATCGACATCGGCTCGCCGTTCCGGGTGATCGCCGATTCGATGGTGTACGTGCGCATGCCGCTGTTCACCTTCATCTCCGGCTACATCTATTCCCTCTACAAGATTCGCGGCAATGACTTTTCCGCGTTCTTCAGCGGCAAGGTGCGGCGCCTGATCGTGCCGCTGTTTTGCGTCGGTGTGCCGTTCTCGGTGTTGCAGGCGGTGGGGCCGGGCGTGAACAAGGACGTCAGCGTGATGGATGCGCTGTTGTCGTTCTACGTGCCGATCAACCACTTCTGGTTTCTGCAGGCGGTGTTCATCATTTTCATGTTCGTCGGCCTGCTGGAGTGGCGCGGTTTGTTGCGTACACCGACGCGCCTGTACCTGTTGTTCGCCTTCGCGGCGGCGGTGTTCCTGTTGCCGCCGTTTCCCGTGGATGCGTTCGGCATCAACGGGGCGATTTATCTGCTGCCGTTCTTCGTGGCGGGCATGATCGGCCAGGAGAAAGTCAGCGAGCTGAAGCAGACGTTCAAGGTGATCGGCCCGCTGGTGTTTGTGCTGATCTCGCTGACGCTGCTGTACGTGGCGGCGGTGGACCGCGAGCTGATCGTCGACCGCCGCAGCCTGATCGGCCTGACCGTGGGCTGCGTATCCTGCATCGCGTTACTGTCGAGTGACATGCGCTCGAAGACGCTGACCTGGCTTGGCGGTTACTCCTACGCGATTTTCCTCTTTCACGTATTGTTCGCCGCTACGTCGCGTTCGATCCTCGGTCGCCTGGGTGTGAAAGACGAAAGCGTGCTGGTGTTCTGCGGTTTGACGTGTGGCTTGCTCGGGCCTGTGGTGTTGTCGATGATTTTCAGCCGGTTCAACTTCACCTCCGTGCTGTTCCTCGGCGAACGTGCGGCGACGAAAAAGAAACCGGCGGCGACCATCGCCCCGGTGGCGCAGATTCGATGAAGGAAACGATTCATGCTGGCTGTTGATGATGTGCCGCCGGCGGCGGCGTCGGTGGTGCAGGTCGGCGACGCTCGCGAGCGGTTTGGCCAGTGGCGCGAAGGCAAGGCCGGCAAGGTGTTGTCGATCTCGGTGATCGGCGACAGCTACAGCGCCGGGCAGGATTTCTACCTGAACAAACTGGTGCAGCGCGTGGCCGGAGAGGTCGGGTTTGCCGGGCCGGGGTATGTCGGGTTCAACCACGGCGCAGCGCTGGGCGGCACGCATTTCAAGTACACCCGCAGCAGCGAAAAATACTTCGGCGGCGACTGGCAGGTCTCCGGCCTCGGCCAGGCCAGCCCCGACAGCCGCACGGTGAGCGGCCACCCCGGCGCCTGGCTGCAAGTCGAGGCCAGTCCGACGCCTGCCATCAACACCGCAGTCACTCAGGCGAAACTGCTCTACCTCGGCAACGGCGAGTCCAGTGAGTTGCGTTATCGCTGGTCACCCTCCGCCGACTGGCAGCCGTTGAAACTCGCGGGCGAGGGCGTACAGGAAGTCCCGCTGTCCGGCACATCGGCAGCGACCGATTGGGCCTTAAGGCTGGAAGTGGTGAAAGGCGCGCCGACCCTGTTCGGCCTGTGGCTGAGCAACGATCAGAACGGGGTTCGGGTGTCGAAACTGGCGGCGTCCGGCGCGGCATCCGCTGATTTCTACCACGACGATGCCCGCTGGCAGGCGCAGTGGAAATCTGTGGTATCGAAGATTCCCGCAGACATTTACCTGATCATGCTCGGTGGCAACGATCAGGGTTTTGGCGTGAAGCCCGAGCAGTATCTGCATAACGTTCAGGGGCTGGTCGGCATGCTCCGCGAGATTCAGCCGGCGGCTAGCATCAACCTGATCCTGCGTCAGGACACCACCCGCTCCAGCGCCTATCCGATGTCGGCTTATGCGCAGGTCATCGAGCCCTGGGCCCGTGAGCAGCGTCTGGGTTATGCAAATCTGCAATGTGCGTTCGGCACCGACGTCAAACGCTACGCAGCGGCCATGATCGGGCCGGACAAGATTCATCCGCTGCCGGCCACGGGCGGGCGGGTGATTGCCGATTACTTCTATCGTTGGGTCGTGGGCGGACAGCAAAAAGTCTCGCCACAGGATAGCTGTGGCGAGACTTCGAAGTAGCCGTCAGTTGTCGAACAGATCCAGATGGCTCAGCAGCTCTGCGGTTTTCTGCGGCATCAACTGCGTCACGCAACGGGTTTCCACATTGACGATGATCGCCGGGTCGTTGCAGCAGATCCGCACGCGGAAACGCCAGTCGCTGAAGATCATCTTCAGGCCGTCGCGGTCATCGACCTCCAGCGCCTGCTCGCCGTAAATCCGTTTCAGGTGGGCGAGCAGAGGATAGGGATCGCGCATCGGTCGGCGTATGTCCCCGGACGAGGGAAACACGCCGAGACGGTCGACCAGCAGCAGGGTGCCCAGCCACGGGCCATTGGCGCTGGGCAATGGCTGATGGCGGGATAACCAGCTCATCACCCCGAGGTTGTCCACCTCACGTTCAATCTCTGCGGAATGTTGTGCAATGTTCATGGTTGCCTCGTTGGATGTGCGTGCTGCAATGAATCAGTGGGGGCCGCTCAGCGGCCCTTCAGGTAAACGTTGTCGTAGCAGAAGTTGGTCGCCTGCAGGTAACCCTCGGCGTCGCCGCAGTCGAAGCGCAGCCCCTTGAATTTGTAGGCCAGCACGCAACCGTTCTGCGCCTGTTTCATCAGGGCGTCGGTGATCTGGATTTCGCCGCCCTTGCCCGGTTCGGTGTCGGCGATCAGGTCGAAGATGTCGGGCGTGAGGATGTAGCGGCCGATGATCGCCAGGTTCGACGGTGCGTCTTGCGGGGCCGGTTTTTCCACCATGTGGTTGACCCGGTAGATGCCCTCGGAAATCGCTTCGCCGGCGATCACGCCGTACTTGTGGGTCTGGTCGCGCGGCACTTCCTGGATGGCGACGATCGAGCAGCGGAATTTCTTGTACAGCTCGATCATCTGCGTCAGTACGCCGTCGCCTTCGAGGTTCAGGCACAGGTCGTCCGCGAGAACCACAGCGAAGGGTTCGTCACCGATCAACGGGCGGCCGCTGAGAATCGCGTGGCCCAGGCCTTTCATTTCCACCTGGCGGGTGTAGGAGAAGGTGCAGGTGTCGATCAGCTCGCGAGTACCGGCCAGGAACTTCTCTTTCTCGGTGCCGCGAATCTGGTGTTCGAGTTCGTAGCTGATGTCGAAGTGGTCTTCCAGTGCGCGCTTGCCCCGGCCGGTGACGATGGCCATGTGTTGCAGGCCGGCGTCCCGTGCTTCTTCAACGGCGTATTCGATCAACGGCTTGTTGACGATCGGCAGCATTTCCTTGGGCATGGCTTTGGTGGCCGGCAAGAAACGCGTGCCATAACCGGCAGCGGGGAACAAACATTTACGGATCATAAAAGTTTCCTGGTCATTCATGGCGCACTGCCATCGTTTATTGCAATAACGAAAGGTTGCAAGTTATTGAAGCTGTACTTTAATACCTGACTCGGGAGATGAGTGGCAAATAGCAATGAGTGTAAAACACGACAATGTTATGAGATGTCGGTTTGACAGTTATTGGTTATTTTTAGTCGGCATCCGTTGATAGTGATGAATGCGCGGGAGTGCTAATAAGTACCAGGCAATACAGTTTGGCTTGTAAAAATATTTATAGCCAGTGATTGAACTGTTTTTGTTTCTGGTTGTTGTCGCGCGGTTTGTGTGAATCAAGACACACATTAAACAAACAGCGCTTGACACGCGAGTTGGCACTTTTCCCACTTATGGACCGCGCTATGAAGATTCTGGTAACGGGTGGCGCCGGCTATATCGGCTCGCACACCACACTTGCACTACTTGAAGCAGGTTATGAAGTTGTAGTTCTGGATAATCTTTGCAACAGCAGCGACGCCGCCTTGCACGCGGTAGAAGCCATTTGCGGCAAAAGTGCGCTGATGATTCGCGGGGATGTCTGTGACCGGGCCCTGCTGGACCGGATTTTCCAGCAGCACGCCATCGATGCCGTACTGCATTTCGCCGGGCTCAAGGCTGTCGGCGAGAGCGTGCGCAAGCCGCTCGAATACTACGAAACCAACGTCAGCGGCAGCATCACGCTGTGCCAGGCGATGGCAGCGGCGGGGGTGTTCCGGCTGGTGTTCAGCTCGTCCGCCACGGTCTACGGCGAGCCGGCGCAGATGCCGATCCGCGAGGATTTCCCGACCGGCACTCCGACCAATCCCTACGGCCAGTCCAAGCTGATCGTCGAGAACGTGCTGCGCGACCTGTGCCAGTCCGAACCGCGCTGGAGCATCGCGCTGCTGCGCTACTTCAACCCGATCGGCGCGCATCACAGCGGCCAGATGGGCGAAGACCCCAACGGCATTCCCAACAATCTGGTGCCTTACATCAGCCAGGTGGCGGTCGGCAGCCTCAAGGAGTTGTCGATCTTCGGCGACGACTACCCGACGGTCGACGGCACCGGCGTTCGTGATTACATCCACGTCGTCGACCTGGCGGACGGGCACTTGAAAGCCCTGCAAACCATCGCCGACCGTACCGGCATTCATACCTGGAACCTCGGCACCGGCGACGGCTACAGCGTGTTGCAGGTGCTGCGGGCCTTCGAGCAGGCATGCGGGCAGCCGGTGCCTTACCGGGTAATGCCACGGCGTTCCGGGGACATTGCCGAGAGCTGGGCCGACGCCTCCAAGGCCGCCAAGGAACTCGGCTGGAAAGCCACACGCAACTTGCAGGACATGGTCACCGACACCTGGCGCTGGCAATCGAATCATCCCCGGGGTTATCAGGGATGATGGCGTTTTAGTGCAATGTTAGTTTCGGTCAGGTTGTTAGATATCGTCGGGAAATTAGACTGGCAATGCCTTTTGCAAGTCCGTAGATATAAACCTGCCGTTCGACTTTTATCAGTTGCGTAAGACTGTGAAAGAACAACGGATCTTGTTCGCGCTTTTTGCGACTTGAACTCTACCACCTCTAACCAACACCCGATGTTCAGGTGCGATGTTAGAAAGGAGTTGATATGAAGAAAGTGATGGCGATCGCCCTGTTGACGATGTTGAGCAACTGGGCCTCCGCAGCTGAAGCGCCGCTTACAGCAGTGACCAATGTATCTGGCAGTGTCGCGGCTTCTACAGCGCCTGCTGCCAGTACTGCCATGGTCGCCAGTGCTGTAGCGGCGTCCAACAGTGGTGGAAGTGCCAACGGCGGTACAACGGGTACCACCGGTACCACGGGTACAACCGGCACGCACAACTAACTGAAGTATCTGTTGGTGCAGTACAGGGTCGCCCGACGAAAGTCGGGTGACTTTGTTTTTGGATTCGCCCTTGAATAGCGTAGTGCCATTATGACCCGTCGTTTTTCTCTTTTATTGTTGGCAAGTATCGCTTTGCAAGGTTGCATGTTCTCCCCCGGCCAGTACCTGAGCACCAGTAGCATCACGCGCCAGGGCGCCAGCGAAAGCAGCCGGGTCGAGCTCATTCCGATCACCCCCAAACTCATCGCCATGAACCGCGCCACGTACAAGCGTGAGTCGGTGCCGGCGGAGTTGTTGGCGACCCCGGCCGAATACCGCATCGGCAGCAACGATGTCCTGTACATCACGGTCTGGGATCATCCCGAGCTGACCGCCCCTTCGGGTGCGCAGCAGCAGATCGACGCCAACGGTCGTCTGGTGCGTTCCGACGGCACCTTGTATTACCCGTACATCAAGGAAGTCCAGGCCGCAGGCAAAACCATCCAGCAACTGCGTTCGGACATCGAGCAACGCCTCTCGGCGTTCATTGCCGAGCCACAAGTGGATGTCGCGGTGCTGCGTTTCGCCAGTCAGAAAGTCGTGGTCTCGGGCGCTGTAACCAAGGCTGGCCCCCAGGCGATTTCGACCAACCCGCTGAGCGTGGTCGAAGCCCTCGGCTCGGCCGGTGTCGATACCAACAATGCCGACTTGTCGGGGCTGATGCTGACGCGCAACGGGCGGGTCTATCCGCTCAATCTCGATGCGCTCAATCAGCAGGATTCCGAATTGCAGAACGTCTACCTCAAGGGGGGCGATCAGCTGTATCTGCCGTACAACGACAACAAGCGCATCTACGTGATGGGCGAGGTCAACCAGCCCCGTGCGCTGAGTTTCAAGACCGCCACCATGAACCTGTCCGACGTGCTCGGATCGGTCGGCGGCTTGAGCCAGACCACCTCCAACGGCAACGCCGTGTATGTGATTCGCGGGGTGGAAAACCTCGACGTCGAGCCGGCGAAAATCTATCAGCTGGAAGCCGAATCGCCGACCGCCATGGCGCTCGCCTCGCACTTCGAAGTGCGGCCCCAGGACGTGGTCTATGTCGGGCCTGCCAACGTGACTCGCTGGAATCGCCTGATCAGCCAGTTGGTGCCGTCGGCATCGATTGTCGGGACCGGGGCTTCCGCTGCGAAGAACTGGAGCGAATACAGTAATAACAGCAAATAAGGCCGCCGACTGTGAAAACGTTGAAAGTGGGCGTGTGCCTGATGGCGGCCGTTTTGCTCAGTGGCTGCAATCCGCTGATGAGCGCTTCGTTGAACAACCTCAAGTCCGCCGTCATCGGACCGGATGAACTCGATGTGTCGGCGGAGCAGGTGGCCGGGGTCAAGTATCCCCAGCTCAAACTGACCACACCGTCCGGTTCCGGGGTGTTGGCGCTGGTGCGCGAGCGCGAGGACCTGCAGTTCTGGGTCGCCTCCGGCAAGCAGGTGCTGCTGATGCGCGACGGCCTGGCCATGCGCACTGTGGGCCTGGGTGTGGAGGGCGATCTGGACGGCACGCGCCTGTCTGATGACTCGCCGTTCAAACAGGGCCTGCATCGCATCACCGACGGCTACACCAGCCGCCGCTGGATCGACCTCTACAAGGGCCAGGAAGTCGGGATCATCGTCAACAGCCGCTTCTCCCGAAAATCCCTGGAAACCCTCGACATTCTCGACAAGGAATACTCCGTGCTGCGCGTCGATGAGCAGATTGACGCGCCGGCCATCGGCCTGCGCGCAACCAACCGTTACTGGGTCGATCCGGTGGACGGTTTCATTGTGCAGAGTGAACAGCAACTGACCTCGCAGTTGCGGGTCAGGATCGTGCAACTGACCCCTGACCGCAGGCATGTCCCGTGAAGGGGCTAAGAGCGCTCTCGGCGTGCCTGATGTTGCTTGCCGGTGCCAGCGAGGCAGCAGTCATCGTCAGCGGTGATGTCGCCAACCCCGGCCCGATCGAATTGCCGGCGGGCGGACGTTTGCGCGATGTGATCGGTGAGGCCGTGCCGAATGCCGAAGGCTACTGGCTGGCGGGCGTCCTGTTGCGTCAGTCATTGCTGGAAGAACAGACGCGGCTCAAGGTCGGCGTGCTGTTCGATCTGGATGTGCTGCAGCGCATGGCGATGCTCTTTGACAAGCCGAGTCGAGCGGCGCTGGCCCAGCGCCTGGCCGAGCAGGTCCGGCAGATGCCGGTGACCGGGCGGCAGATCGCCGATCTCGATCCGGTGGCGGTGGAAGTCGGTTTCGCCCGCAACATCCGCCTCGACGATGGCGATCAACTGATCTACCCGAAACGGATCGATGAAGTCGAAGTGCTGGGCGCCGTCGCCGAGCCGTGCCGCCTGCCTTATCAGCCGTTGCAGGAGGCCCGCGAATACCTGCAGGGCTGCACGTTGCTGACGGCGGATGCCGATGCCGATTACCTGTGGCTGATCCAGCCCAACGGCGAATCGCGGCGGGTCGGCATCGCCCACTGGAACCGCGAGAGCGGGCAGATGCCCGTGGCCGGCAGCAAGATTCTGGTGCCGGTGAAAAACGATGATCTGGATCCGCCTGTCCCTGAACTGAATCAGCAGTTGGCCGAATTGATTGCCACGCAGTTGGCTGAGGTGGTTCGTTGAATTTGCGTTTTGCAGCTGTGTTGTTATTGCCGTGTGGCCTGGTGCATGCCGAGCCACGGATTACCCAGAATGACTTCGGCGGCGTCGGTCTGTTGCAGACCCCGACCGCGCGCATGTCGCCCGCCGGTGAGTTGAGCGTCAACGCCAACCGCACCGAACCGTACAGCCGATACAGCGTTTCGTTGCAGCCGCTCGACTGGCTGGAAGGTTCGTTTCGCTACACCGCCATCACCAACCGTCCGTACGGTTCCGAAGCGCTGAGCGGCAGCCAGAGCTATAAGGACAAGGCGGTCGACGCCAAGGTCCGGCTGTGGCAGGAAAGCCACTGGGCGCCGGAAGTGGCGCTGGGCTTTCGAGACATCGGTGGTACCGGTTTGTTTGCCAGTGAGTTCTTCGTGGCCAACAAGCGCTATGACAATTTCGATTTCAGCGCCGGCATCGCCTGGGGTTACATCGGTAATCGCGGCGATGTCGACAACCCGTTGGGTTCGATCAGTGACCGCTTCAACACCCGCCCGGATCTGGAAGGCACCGGTGACGTCAACGCCGGCTCGTACTTCCGCGGCAAGCCGTCGTTTTTCGGCGGCGTGAGTTACCAGACGCCCTGGGACCGCCTCAGCCTGAAACTCGAATACGAAGGTAACGACTACAAGCACGAGCCCAAGGACAACATCATCAAGCAGGACTCGCCGATCAACCTCGGCGCGGTGTTCAAGGTGACCGATTCCGTCGATCTGAGCGCGGCCTGGGAGCGCGGCAACACGGCGATGTTCGGCGTCACGTTCCACACCAATTTCGTCAGTCGCAAGGCCCCGGCCAAGACCTTCGACCCACCGGCCGAACCGCTGCCGGCGAAGGCGCCAACCGCGACCATGGAAGAGGTCAACTGGGCCGACGTGTCGCGCCGTTTGCAACAGAACGCCGGCTACAAGGTCGAGCGCATCACCCAGCGCGATTCCGAATTGATCGTGTACGGCGAGCAGCAGCGTTATTTCCATTCGCCCAAGGCCGTCGGCCGCGCGAGCCGGATTCTCGACAACAGCGTCAACGACGACATCGACTGGTTCACCGTGGTCAACAAGCGCTACGACCTGCCGCTGGAAGAAACCAGCGTGCCCCGGCAGACCTTCCGCGAAGTGATCAACAACGAAGAACCGCTGGAGTCGCTGCACCGTACCACCGAGATCAATCCGGCAATGCCGCGCAACGAGAAAACCCTCTACACCGAAGCGCCGCAGCACTTCAATTACGGCGTCGGCCTGGGCTTCAAACAGAACGTCGGCGGTCCCGATGGTTTGCTCTATCAGTTCACGGCGGATCTGGATGCCGAGTACCGCTTCAACCGCAACACCTGGTGGAACGGTCTGCTGAGTCAGAACCTGATCAACAACTTCGACAAGTTCACCTACGACGCACCCAGCGGCCTGCCGCGCGTGCGCACCGACTTGCGTCAGTACCTGACCACTTCCGACACCACCATGCCGCTGTTTCAGGTCAGCCACGCCGAGCAACTGGACAAGGATTTGTACGGCATGGTCTACGGCGGTTATCTGGAATCGATGTTCGCCGGGGTCGGGGGTGAGGTGCTGTTTCGTCCGACCGGCAAGCGCTGGTCGATCGGTGCGGACCTGAACTACGTGCGTCAGCGTGAATTCGACCAGGGTTTCGGCCTGCGTGATTACTCGGTCTGGACCGGCCACATCACCGGCTACACCGACCTGCCGTTCGACACGCTGGCCGCGGTCAGCGTCGGGCGTTACCTGGCGGGCGACTTTGGCGGCACGGTGGATATCTCCCGCGAGTTCTTCAACGGCGTACGCTTTGGCGCCTGGGCGACCATCACCACCGCCGGCAGCGCCGAGTATGGCGAGGGTAGTTTCGACAAGGGGCTGTACCTGTCGATCCCGTTCGACGAAATGATGAGCATGTCGACCATGCGCCGCGCCAACCTGGTGTGGGCACCGCTGACCCGTGACGGTGGCGCGCGGCTCAACCGCAGCTTCCAGCTGCATTCGATGACGGACAGCCGTGAAGGGGACATGTTCTACCGGAACTTCGGGAAGATTACCGAGTAAGTTTGGGGGGAGCGGAGAATTAAAGCGGGAGCCTGATGGCTCCCGTTTTTGTTTGTGGTGAAGGGGGATCTTGATGCAGCCGTGATTGCTGTGGGAGCTGGTGTGTTGCGGGTGGTTGGCAGGTTCAAATCTGGTGTTGAATGATCCGGCGCTTTAGCGGGCAAGCCCACTCCCACAAGGATCGGGGAATGCTGAAGATTACGGCATCACCCAAAAACCTGTGGGAGCGGGGCTTGCCCGCGAAGGCGTCCGCTCAGCCGACATCAGAGCATCTGTCACTCCTCGGTTTCAGAACCCCGACCAACCCCAAACCCCGCCCACAAAAAAGGGGACTTTCGTCCCCTTGCGGTGTTGCTTTCTCAAGCCCTGCGTCTCAGTAAATATCCTTCGACAACAGGGTGAACGGCGTCTTCACCAGAATTTTCAGATCCAGCCACAGCGACCAGTTATTGATGTACTTCAGGTCGATCTCAACACGCTTTTCCATCTTGTCGAGGGTGTCTGTCTCACCCCGGCAACCGCTGATCTGCGCCAGGCCGGTGATACCCGGTTTGATTCGGTGGCGGGCCATGTAGGCGAGGATCTTGCCCGAGTAGTAGTTGTTGTGCGCCACGGCGTGCGGACGTGGGCCGACCAGTGCCATGTGCCCTTGCAGCACGTTGAACAGTTGCGGCAGCTCATCCAGCGAAGTGCGACGGATGAAGCGACCGACCGCGGTAATGCGCGAATCGTTGCGGCTGGCCTGCTTGACGTCACGGTCATCGTGAACGCGCATCGAGCGGAATTTCCAGACCTTGATCACCTTGCCGTTCCAGCCGTGGCGATCCTGCTTGAAGAACACCGGGCCCGGCGAGTTGAGTTTCACCGCCAGGGCCACGGCCAGCAGCACCGGGCTCAACAGAATGATCGCCAGCAGGGCGACGGCTTTCTCCACCAGACTCTTGCTCAGCGCAGCGGTCGGGCGGCTGGTCAGCGGGCTTTCGTTGAGGTAGATCGCCGGCAGACCGTCCACGACTTTCACCGAGTGATTGAGGAGCGTCAGGCTGTTCAGGTCCGGCACCCAGACCACGTCAACGTTGGCATCCAGCAAGTCCACATACATCGCCTCGATTTTGGCGGCTTCCGACAGCGGCAGCGTGATGTACAAGCGGCGGATGTCGTGGGTCTGGATCAGCTCGAGCAGTTCGTCCTGAGCGCCGACAACGCGCGGGGCGTCCGCTTCCAGCGACGGGGTATCGCCGTTGCTGACCAGACCAACCAGCGGCAGGTTTTCATGCTGGCTCAGCTTCTTCGCCAGACCCAGCGCCAGTTCGCCGGTGCCGACGATCAGGGTCTTGTGTTCGCTTTTGCGCGAACGCTGGTAGAACTTCGAGAACGCATGCAGCGGTGCGTACAACAGCGCCTGACCGAGGAAACCGTACACCGCCCACTCAAGGATGACCTGGCGGGAAAACAGCGCATCGGCCTTGCAGATGAAGGCGATGAACGCCAGCCCGGCCATGGTCATGAACCAGCCCATGAACAGTCGACCCAGCCCGGTCAGGTAATTGTCTCGCTTTCGATACGCGCCGCTGAAGGTATAAGCCGGCACCGAGGCCAGTACGGCCAGGATCGTGCACATCCGATAGTAGAACTCGACGGTGCCCGTGTGCTGTTCGGCCAGTATGAACAACAGGGAAACAATGAAACTCTGTGCCAGCGCCCATTGGCCCCAAAAGGTCAGTCCCTTGAGGCCGGTGTTTCGATTGATACGAAGAGAAAGATCCATACGATATCCCCAAAAGACGTCCATTCAGGTTTCGACAGTAGAAAACCGAGTTGTTAAGCAGACTTGTTATTGTTGTTTGAGCCAGTGTCCTGAGGTAACAACGCCGGAATGCGGAACTGTCGTCAGTCAATAGACTAAGTTATTGCCGGGGATGCTGTCTGACGAGTTCTAACAAGATGGCACAGTGCCAACTTATTTGAATTTCCAATATTCAAACGTTAGAAAAGGTCGAAAGGCAGGGGGTGAATAATCAATATTGTGTTTGCTATCGTAGGTGGGGTCAGGAGGCGGGTATAACCAGGGAGGGGTGAAACCAAACAGAGTGCTTTTTTATTTTTGTAATCGCACTTGTATCTGTTTGTCTTGTAGTGGGGGATGTTGTTTAGGCAACAACTTCCTGGATCAGGCAATAACCGCGATTGCGTACGGCACGAAACAATCGCTCACCGTTGCTGGCGTTCTTGAATTTGTCTTGAAGACGGCTCAGGCACATTTCCAGTCCCCGGTACTGCTCCGGCTCGCGGCCGATGCTGAGGATCAGATCGTCGCGACTGACAACGCGATCTTCATGGTGCAGCATCTTGCGGACCAGTGCGGTTTCAAGCCCGGTGAGACTGATTTCGACGCCTTCTTTCGTCAATGCACCCTGATCATTGTCCAGATGCCAGGCTTGGGTGCAGGGCGCGTCGGATTCGATCGTTCGGGAAGTATCAGCGGGGTTTTCGGACATGGCCGTGGAATTGTGGAATGAATGCGCCGATTGTGCTGCCAGCCATTCCGATTCGAGGGTGGCCAATATGCGCTGGGTATCATGTTCGATGCTACGTGCGACATGCTTCCTTGTGCCGCGTGGGTAAGTGAACTCCATCAGCATCGGAGTGGAAGAGGGCGAAGCAACACCTTCAATAAACATTTGTGCCTGAGACGTGCCGAACGAATTGAAACGCTCACTGGAGAGAATGCTCTCGAGTTCGCGTTGCGACGCTGAGCTGTTAGTCACGACAACAAAGTATTTTCTTGGGAGGGTCGTGCTGGTTTCCATGTCTCTCTCCTAAAGTACACACCAAATTTGGCGAAAAAATAATGGCAGGCGAGCAATGTTTTCCTCGGAATTAATCGATCAGGCAGGGTCTGGGCCCAAAGATGGCCTCGATAAGTTCCACTCGGTCTGCGTTAGAGTAATGGTTTATTGTTATGTTTAAGTGTTGCAGCGCTCATGCAATTGACAGCTTTTTATTAGATATGTGACGCGGTTAAAACTATGAGAAAGCGGATGTTTGAAGCGTTGCATCAGACGTTCCCTCGTATGCTGCAAAAGAGTGTTTTCCCTGAATCAAGGAGTTGAGATCAACCCCCTCATCAGACGATAGCCATACCCGCGAATGCTCTGTATGGCGTTCGTACCGTACACGTCCTTGATTTTCCCACGCAAGCGGCTGATGGATTTTTCCAGCGCCCGAGGGTCGTAGAATTGGGTGTTCAGCCCCATGATGCTGGCGATTTCATCGTGGCTGAGAATGTGATTGCCGGTCTGCGCAAAGGCTTGCAGGATCTTCATTTCGGCAAAGGAGATATCCAGTTTCTTGCTGGTGTCCGAGAGGCAGATGCGGGTGGGGTCCAGCACCAGGCTGATATCCCGCTGCCATTCTTCGCTGTCGAAGAACTCACCCAGCAGTTCCGCGCTTTCATCGGACAAGGTATTGAGTTTGATACAGAAGTCGGCACCGGCCAGAAAGTACTTGATCTTGTTGTGGGCGCCGCGACCTGTGATCACTGCACAAATAATTGGCTTCAAGTTGTCGTTGCGCAGGTTTTCCACCAGCGCAAGGTTATCTTCGAGTGCCTGAGGGCTGTCGATGATAATGAAGATCGCCCGATACAGGCCGTGATATTCGTTGTGCTGATATGAACTAATGTAGGCGTCGGCTTCAACAGCCACACCGCTCTGCACATGCTTTGCGATTAGCGCGCTAAAGTGTTCAGCCACGCCACGGGTACGACCCAGGGTGAGAACACCTGGTTCGTCGCTTGTGCGGCGCGGGCTTCTAGTCGCTAAGTTACCTGTGAGCATCATGCATTGACTCGAAAAGGTGCTGACATCGGGATGTTAAAGCACCGGTTCTCATCTGTGACTGACAATTGGTAACATTTGGACGAATTTTAGACGTGGCTCCCGAGTTTTCTAACAATAATTAAGCGATTCAAGCTTTTAGTTGATTTTTTCGGGGCTGTGAACTAACGGAATTGAGGCCGTTAGATGGTGGCAATATGGAATGGTGCCACTATTTTGTAATTATCGCGAGCTGTTTTTATGTCCCTTGGCCATCACTCAACTGCATACGTATCAGAGCAGTGTGAGGTGGGTCACATTTTATGGGGAGGCCTGTCTTTTGGCTATAACGTCGACAAGTTCACACACGGACGTTTATTAACATGCCTTGAGTGTGGCTTTTGATAAGACATATTCTCCGTCCCCGAGTCGGGCAATGGGTGTACATCTGCCAATTGTTTTACTTCAGATACTCAATGCCTGAATGCATTTAACAGGGCGCCCGCAAAGAGCGCTCTGACGGAGGATTAATGGATTTACTGACCTTGTTCAAGGTGCTGATTCTTGGGGCGGTAGAAGGCCTGACCGAGTTCCTGCCCATTTCCAGTACGGGCCACCAGATTATTGTTGCCGACTTGCTGGAATTCGGCGGTGAACGCGCCATGGCGTTCAACATCATTATTCAACTGGGCGCCATTCTGGCCGTGGTCTGGGAGTTTCGCCCGAAGATCTTCGAGATCGTCAAAGGCCTGCCGACCCAAAGCAGTGCACAGCGTTTTACCCGCAATCTGCTGATCGCCTTTTTCCCGGCGGTCATTCTCGGCGTGTTATTCGCCGACACGATTCATGAATACCTGTTCAACCCGATCACCGTTGCCGTTGCATTGGTCGTGGGCGGCATCGTGATGTTGTGGGCCGAGCAGCGCGATCATGTAGTGAGTGTCGACCATGTGGACGACATGAAGTGGGCCGACGCCCTGAAGATCGGTTGCGTACAGTGCCTGGCGATGATTCCGGGTACGTCGCGCTCCGGTTCCACCATCATCGGCGGTCTGCTGTTCGGCCTGTCACGCAAGGCCGCCACGGAGTTCTCGTTCTTCCTGGCAATGCCGACCATGGTCGGCGCTGCGGTGTATTCCGGCTACAAGTACCGCGAACTGTTCCAGAGCAGCGACCTGCCGGTCTTCGCCCTGGGCTTCGTCGTAGCGTTCATCTTCGCAATGATCGCCGTGCGCGGCCTGCTGAAGTTCATTGCGAACCACAGCTACGCCACCTTCGCCTGGTACCGGATTGCATTCGGCTTGCTGATCCTCGCCACCTGGCAGTTTGGCTGGGTGAACTGGACGGCGGCCGCAGCCGCCTGATCACTGACTGCTGATCAGTGCGGCGACGGCGAGGTCATTCACTTCAGAGTCGGGCGAATCGTGACGAAACCGCTGCAACGCCGAGGTGAAATATGCGGCTTGCAGCATGCCGTCACTGGCGAGGAAATAACGTGCCGCTTCAATTTCCTCTACCGAATACACACGTTTCTTCAGGCCGGAAATGTCCGACATCCCGTCGACTGTGACCATCGTCGTTGTGAAAACCAGAAAACCAGACATCTGAGTAGATTGAAAAGGGCCATCTCCCCCCTCACCGCAGCCCTTCAAAAAATCACAGGATGCATAGGCGCTTGCAGAGAGAGTCGAGAGTAAAGCGAGGAGGGTGAAACGCTTGAATAAAACACAGCTGAACGCGGGCATAACCAAAAGACATCCTGTCAGTACAACAAAACACCGGGCAACGCTCATTCGTTGCCCACACGCTCAACGCGTCGATCAACGCCCGGCCAGCAACTCCGCCGCCTGATCCAGCAACGCCAGCGGATCCTTGGCCTTGTGGATATCCACCGACAACAACTGACGAAACTTGCGCGCCCCCGGGAAACCGGTGCCCAGGCCCAGCACATGCCGGGTGATGTGATGCATCGCACCGCCGGCCAGCAAATGCTCGGCTATATAAGGCCGCAATTGCGCCAGCGCCTCGGCCCGGCTGATCACCGGTGCGCTGCTGCCGAACAACTGCTGATCCACCTCGGCCAGCAGATAAGGATTGTGATACGCCTCACGCCCCAGCATCACGCCGTCAAAGGTCTGCAAATGCTCATGGCAGGCCTCCATCGTCTTGATCCCGCCGTTCAGAATGAACTCCAGCTCCGGAAAATCCGCCTTCAGCCGCGCCGCCACGTCATAACGCAACGGCGGGATGTCACGGTTCTCCTTCGGCGACAACCCCTCCAGAATCGCAATCCGCGCATGCACCGTAAAACTGGTGCACCCGGCATCCCGCACCGTGCCGACGAAATCGCACAGCTGCTCATAACTGTCCCGCCCGTTGATCCCGATCCGATGCTTCACCGTCACCGGAATCGACACCGCATCACGCATCGCCTTCACACAATCCGCCACCAACTGCGGATGCCCCATCAGGCACGCCCCGATCATATTGTTCTGCACCCGATCACTCGGGCAGCCGACGTTCAGATTCACCTCGTCGTAACCGTGCTCCTGCGCCATACGAGCGCAAGCGGCCAGGTCCAACGGAACGCTACCGCCCAACTGCAACGCCAGCGGATGCTCGGCTTCGTTGTGACGGAGGAAACGCTCGTGATCGCCGTTGAGCAGAGCGCCGGTGGTGACCATTTCGGTGTAGAGCAGGGCGTTTTTCGACAGGATGCGTAGGAAGTACCGGCAGTGACGGTCAGTCCAATCCATCATCGGCGCGACGGAGAAACGGCGGGAGAGTGGGGCGGGTGTGGCGGTGATTGGGGGCATTGGGGGTACGGAATCGGTGTGGCTGGGAGGTGGGGGAGTTTATCAGGAATAGGGGAGGAGGGGCTTGGGAGCATCGGAAGAGTGGGCTGGCAGGTGCTGAGGCTGGTAAATACATCAGTCCTTTGGTTCCCATTTCTTTGCGATGTCGTTTGAGGGGATATATCGTCTTGTGGTATAAGGCTATAATTTTTTTGGCAGGTTTTTAATGAAGGCTTCAGTCTCATCAATGGCTATAGAAAAAAATAAGACTGAAGGCAATAGCCTTTCATCTAATAATCACAAAGTTGTTAGTCTGTTTTGTGGGGCAGGAGGTCTTGACTTAGGCTTCATTAATGCGGGATTTGAGGTTTGCTTTGCTGCAGATTATGACTCCGCAGCAATCAAAACGTATAACAGAAATCACTCTGGCAAACTTGGTCGCGTTATCGATCTTCTGGATACCAGTGTTGAACAGCTATGTGATTCTGTTTCGGAAAGTTGCGGTGAGACCCAGCAGATCACTGGAATAATTGGCGGTCCGCCTTGCCAGGGTTTTTCGCGTGGCAACGTAGGGCGTCATGCAGACGATCCCCGGAATCAGTTGGCTTTAAAATATGCTGCCATAGTTAACTCTTTTTATCATAAGTTTGGGTTGAAGTTCTTTGTTTTTGAAAATGTTCCTGAAATACGCGCTCGGAAGAACGAGAGCTTTCTGAGTGGTCTGCGTGCGGAGTTATCTAAGCACTTTGATATTTATGAGCAAGAGCTCAATGCTAGTAATTATCAAGTGGCTCAGGCGCGTCGTCGATTATTCATTGTCGGCATCTGTAAAAATGCGGGCATCGAAGATTTTAAATTTCCCGCTCCATCTCCACTTAAGGCGAAAGTTGTCAAAGATGTAATAAGTGATCTCCCTGAGCCCGTCTATCTCTCTAGTAAGTTAGTAGCGGAGTCGATCCCTTATCACCAAAATCATTGGACATCTCGACCTAAATCAAAGAGGTTTGAGACGGGGGTTATGCCAACAGGCGGGCGTTCCTTTATCCAATTAGATTGGTGCAAGCCTAGTCGAACGGTTGCTTATGGGAATCGAGAGATACACGTACATCCCAATGGCAAACGCCGTTTGAGCATCTATGAGGCTCTTCAGTTACAAGGTTTTCCTTTCAGTTACGTGCTTGAGGGGAATATGAGTCAACAAGTAAAGCAGGTTTCAAATGCGGTTCCGCCACCAGTTGCTGAAAGGATCGCACAATCAATAATCGAACAAGTACTGTAAAGCGAGTATGTTATGGAAGACGTAGCTGAGAACAGTAAACTTTCCGAAGAGGAGATTTCTCTTCGTAGGCAATTATCGAAAACCAAACTTTATGATGAGCCCGTTGTAGCGACGCTGAAAACTAACGAGCGTGTGTTTGCTCGCATTACAGATGGGATTTATCGCGAACCCGCTTCTGCGATACGGGAATTAATCGCGAACTCCTATGACGCTGATGCAACCGAGGTAAGAGTTTTTACAGATGCGCCTCGGTTTTCCCAAATAGTGGTTCGTGATAACGGGCACGGTTTAGATGAAAATACTCTAGCGCATATTATTTGTAATATTGGTGGTAGTCTAAAAAGAAGCAATGATGGTAAGGACCATGAGGTTACAAGCGAGACTGATAAAAATCTTAGTCCAAATGGTCGGCGTCTAATCGGGAAATTGGGTATCGGGCTTTTTTCCGTTTCACAAATCACCCACCATATTGTGATAGTTTCCAAAGTTAAGGGTGCAAATAAGCGTTTGGTCTGCGATATTATACTTAGGCCTCAATCCGAAGTGGTTGCGGATGTGGATGAGGATACGTATGTTACAGGTCGGGCCGAAATTACTTATGTTCCTGCGGAAGATTTGGATTATTCTGGCACTGAAATTACGTTGCTGAAGGTAAGACCCTTCGTAAGAGAAAGCTTGCAGTCCAAGCTAACTTGGAACGCTATTCAGTATCAGCGGCAGGCAGAGGAAGAGCCTGAAGAAGTTGAGTTTGATCTTGAAGAAGACTTACAGGACTTGCCTCGAGTTCCCGACTTTCACATAGGTGAAGTAGATCCATCAGACAGTGAAAAGCTTATCACCACCGCAGTATTGCCTTGGTTGCCAACAGATAAACCTTTAGAAAAATTTAAGAAATTCGTCTCTAAGGTATCAGAGTTGACTGTAGATGCTAAGCGCGGAAACGTTAAGCTCAAAGAATGCGTAGATTCTTATTTAAGAATGATATGGTCAATTAGTCTCTCTGTTCCAGTGCGTTATATCGAGAAGCATCCATTTGATGTCAGTGCGTCTGATAATGTTGATGTCTATCTTATTAGCAATGGAGGGCGAGGAAGCTCTGCTACTAAGGTAGATTTATTGCCTGGTGAAACGCTTGAGTCAAAGCTTAAGTTGTGTGCGAAGCGTACCGAAAGTGACTTGCCTTTTGATGTTTTTATTGATGATGTTGAATTGCGTAGACCAATTTCTATTGCTGGAGAAGTTGATAATAAGAAAGGACAGCTAATGTTTGTCGGCGGCGCAAGCCCGTCGTTAAGTAGCGTTCCAGAAAGCTATCGAGGCGGTGAACTCGAATTTGAATATTACATGCTCTGGAATCACAAGGTAGTACCGTTGGAGCATAATGGCTGTTTAATTAGAATCAACGGGGCAACGGGTACTCTATTTGACGCAAGCTTTCTCGACTATCAGATTTCCGAGCAGACACGACTTCGGCAGTTAACCGGTGAAGTATTTGCTATTAAGGGGCTGGATCCTGCGCTAAATATCGATCGAGAGTCATATAACGTTGCTCATCCACACTATCAATATTTGAAGAAGTGGATGCACAACGCTCTTCGTCAATTTATGAGCAAGAATAAGTCGTTAAGTAAGGGTAGCGCTGCAGTAAAAAATAAAGAGAAGGTTGACAAAATCAAGGAGGATATCAACTCCGTAGTTCAAGTTTTTACTGAAACTAAGTCGGTAAAATTTTATTCGTCTTCGAAGGGTGAGCAGCCGTCTCTCTTGGACTCTCCCGGCACCATTAATATTGATCGCGGCGTTGTTTTTTCGGGTGCACGGCCCGTATCCAGTACCGAGAAGGCGCGAATGGCGCTTCACGAAGATAAGCTTATTGCTGTTGCCAATATCCTAGAGTCTTACGGTCTCCTTTCAAGTTTGACTTCAACTGAAGTAGAAAAACTAATCAGTGCCATCGGTAATATATTTCTTTTGGATGTTAAGAAATGATAAGCATGGATCGCGGTGACGAGTTGGATTCGGGGCTTGGTTACGAAGATGTTAGCCATGCGAAGGTGATTCTTAAAAAGAAGTTTTTGCCTTGGCATAAACCACGCAAACAATTTATTCGTAGTAATCAATGGAATAAGGTAATCGCTAGCCTGATAGACTCGCTTGATTTGAAGTCAAAAGCTCGTTCATTGGAATATCTGAGTCTGCCTGGCCCTGATTTACTCGATGTAAGAGCTTTGTATTCGACTTGCGCGGAAAAGGCTGTGCGTATTAGATTCACCGGTCTGAATGCAATTCCGGTTGAGGATAAAGAGTCGACAATGGATCAGCTTATATCTCTTGATGAGCTGCGTGGACTCGAATTTGTCGATCCCTCTTCTGGTGTTCATCAAGATAAGCTCGAAAGATTGTCAAATAAGAGTTCGATTGCGTACCAAAGTGTTATTAAGCAAGCGCCAACTTATGACGTAATAAATATTGATCTGTGTGGAAGCTTTTTGGAGTCTCCACCTATGGAATCTCAAAGTAACTACTATGAAGCGCTTTTTGAGCTCCTGAGGTACCAAGCTGACAATAGGACTGAAGATTGGCTGTTTTTTATTACCACTCGCACCAATGAGGATATGGTACATGCTGATACATTTAAGCAGTTTGTAAAAATTCTAGAAGGTATTTTTGATTTAGATAGAGCTGTTTATGATAAATGTATAGAGTTGAGTATTTTTGGCGCGGAAGTTCTCGTTGATCAGAAGATTGATACATCAAAAATTGACAGTGTTTCTTTTAATAATTTGGTAAGTGCTGGAATTGGAAAGTGGGTTCTTAGCGCATTGGCATCTCAGGCTCCGGCCTATAAGTCTAAAATGCTTAAGCTGTTCGGCTATAATGTTAAGCTAGACCCGAAGTCCACATGTGACATGATATCGTTCGGGTTTTGGTGCTCCAAGATACCAACTAAGGCTGTTGACGTTTTTGGACTGGCTGCGGGTGGTGTTAACCAGCAAAGCGAGGATGCTGCCGTCGCTGTTAGTAAATGCAGGATATCGGTTATTGAATCGATATCTAATATTCTCGATGTGGATCAGCATCTTAGAAGCGACGAAGCATTTGAGGAGGCTCTGACATCATCTGTAAGACTTATGAAGTCCGCCAGATATGATGTGGACTCGTATGTAGAGTGGGCGAGGGGTGAGCATGCCAAGGTGATTCAACTGCTGGCTGCTCGCGGTTAATTAGAGTTGGGTGCAGGTATGTTATTCTCTGCGCCCACCTTCGTCATCGGCCCATATTTTTTATGATCAGCTTTCGCTCTCGTCCGATGAATGTCTATATACGTTGCTAAATCAGAAAGGTGAACTCCTAAAGCTGCCTTTTGAGACTTGGCACTCAACCTTATATTGGGGTGCCTATTTCTCCTGATGGTTTTCAACAGTTAATCCCATGTGATCAGCGCAAACTTGAATTGGCGGCGCTACAGTTGGCACTGCGCGATGGATGGGTGCGATTTGACGAGCTCAAATTCGTAGCATTGTTTTAAACAAAAAACTCGATCGTTTAAATGAGCCTTGTCGTAGTCATCCAAACCCTACACAACCTTGCGCCACCCCCTACACCTAAGACAGAATCCGCCGGCTTGTGCCTCTAGCACGGGGGTTCTATCGTTCCTGGGTCACTGAAAACCAGTGATCGGGTTTGGTAGCCCGGATTCCGTCAGAAGCACAAGACTACTGTCTTGCGGAGGCTTTCAGTGCCTTCGTTTTATGGTGGTCATGCGCAGGGCATCTTCGGATGCGCCGGGGTTCCTGACGGCCGGTCTACCAACCTGCGTATGGCCTCCACCCTAGTTTGGTAGCGAAGGTGGCGGCTCCTAACCTCTTATCCGTCGGGAGTTACTCCATGTTCAAACCAACACCCAACCCACCCGAAACCGATCCAGTCTCCCCCTACAAATTCCCCGATTCACGAACCCTGAACGAAGCCGCCGAACGCGCCCTCGATCACTACCTCACCCCACAGCAACGGATCATGGGCAGCCACACCCAACATGACCCGATGTACTTCGCCAACCCGGCCTACGACACCGAATCCCTGCTCGCCAACGCCAGCGAATCCTTGGGTTCAGCCTCCGAAATGCTCAACAACTTCGCCGCCACCCTGGAACCCGCCCACCGCAAAACCGCCATCGGCATTGCGCAGTTGGTGATGTTGGGGTCTTTGGCGGTGAATCAGGCGTTGGATAACGTCGAGCCGAAGTAGGTTCGGGCAACCCTCTGCGGTGGAGGGTTGATCGTCAGGCGTGGGTTCAACCTGAACCCACGCTGAAACCCCCGCAAGTTTCATCTTCCCGCCACCCGCACAGGCCTACGATCCATCCACTAGATCCCGACCCCACCCGAGCGCCACACACCATGAACAATCCACTCAAAGCGCTTTTGCTCGTCGCAACCATCTCGTTTCTAAGCGCCTGTTCCGGCGCCGGTGGCTTGACCACCACCAGTTGTTTCTCCAGCGACTGTCAGTCGCCGGAGGCGCGGAACGTGAATACGTTGAAGTTCGGCGGGAGCAATATCGGTAACAGTTTCAACCAGTACAGCTCCGGCCTGATGCATGACGATTGAGGGTTACTGGGCCGCGGGTACGGCGATCCATTCGCTCAGGACTTTCTGGTATTTGCCGGTGACTTTGCTCAGGTGCAGCCACTGGTCGACGTAGAGTTTCCAGCTGATGTCGTCGCGCGGCAGCAGGTAGGCTTTTTCGCCGTATTGCATGAACTGGCTCGGGTTGACGGCGCACAGGCCGGGTTTGAGTTTCTGCTGGTAGAGGGCTTCGGAGGCGTCGGTGATCATCACGTCGGCCTTGTTGTCGAGCAGTTGTTCGAAGATGGTCACGTTGTCGTGCAACGCCAGTTGCGCCTTGGGCAGGAAGGCGTGGACGAAGGCTTCGTTGGTGCCGCCGGCGGGTTCGACCAGGCGCACGTTGGGCTGGTTGATCTGGTCGATGGTCTGGTATTTGGACTGGTCGGCGCAGCGCACCAGCGGGATCTTGCCGTCGACGTCGAGGGTGTTGCTGAAGAACGCTTTTTTCTGGCGTTCGAGGGTCACCGAAATGCCGCCGACGCCGATGTCGCATTTGCCGGCCTGCATGTCCGGCATCAGGGTTTTCCAGGTGGTCTGTACCCATTCGACCTTGACGCCGAGGCTGTCGGCCAGGGTTTGCGCCATGGCGATGTCGATGCCTTCGAATCCGCCGTCCGGGCGTTTGAAGGTGTAGGGCTTGTAGTCGCCGGTGGTGCAGACGCGCAACTGGCCCTGTTGCTGAATGGTGTCGAGGTGCGAGGCCGGTTCTTGTGCCTGGGCGGCGCCGGTCATGGCCAGCAGGCCGCAGAAGATCATCGTGCTTTTTGGAATTGTCATTGTGATCGGGCTTGTGCAGTGGAGGTGCGGGCCAGTGTAGTGAATGGGTTTGCCGGGTGTCACCCCGGTTCCGGGCTCAACGTGCCCAGCCACGCCACCAGTCCCACGATCAACAGCGCAATCACCAGCTCCGATGCCACGCTACGGCGCAAGGCGTTTGCCGCCACTTGATGCTGCCCCGCGCGCAACGATTGTTCGAGCAACGGCCCGAGGTGGAAGCGGTTCAACGCGGCCAGTACCAGCATGCCCCCGAACAATACAACCTTGATCGCCAGCAGAATGCCGTAGGTGCCGAGCAGGATTTCGCCCAGTGTCGGGCCGACGATGAACAGGTAATTCGCCACGCCGGTGATCGATAGGATGAGCACAATTGCCGCGCCGACGCCTTCGAAGCGTTTGACGGAATCCGCCAGCGATCGAATGCGCGCCTCGCTGCACAGTGCGTCGAGCCGCGCCATCAAGATTAACGCGAGCATCGCGCCCAGCCACGCACCCGCCGCGAGCAAGTGCAGGATGTCGCTGAGCAGATGCCACGCGTTATCCATCGCGCCGTGTCCGCTCCAGGTCAGGGAGGCGAGGGCGACGGCGCCGGCCATCGATGCCAGCCACAATCCCGGCCCGATCATCACGGCGATCAGCGCAATCATCCGCAGCGTCCACGCCAGCCCTACGTTGGTTTCCAGCACCATCATTTGCAGATGCGGCCACAGTGCCGCGAACTCCGTTTCGCCACTCATGGCGCGGGTCATCAGCACCAGTCCCGCCACTGACAGCAATGCCCCGATCAACGCCATCCCGCGCAGCATCGGCCGAAACCGCAGCACCGCGTCAACGCTGTACAGCCCGAACAACGCCAGCCCGAACAACAGCAGCAAATCCACATACAACGCCAGACGCAGGAGGATGTTGATCAGTTCAGCCATCACTCATTTCACTTTGAATGTGACGTTGCCGGTGATCGGGTGCGTGTCCGATGACACCGCGCGCCATTCGACCTTGTAGGTGCCGGCCGGCAGAGGTGCGAGCGGGGTGACGAGCATGGTTTTCGGGTCGCTGCCGGCGCTGACTTTGGCCTTCACCGGCATGGGCGAGTGGGCCATGCCGGGCATTTCGGTCATCACCAGTTTGGCGCCGGAGAACTGGGTCAGCAGATCCTCCGAAAAGCGCAGTTCGATTTTGCCGGGCGCCGCGCCGTCGGCACCTTCGGCCGGGGTCGACGACAGCAGTTTCGGATGGGCCTGGGCCAGGGTGCTGAAGAGCAAACCGCTGGCGAGGACGAGGGAGATTTTCAATGTGCGCATGCAAGACCTCGGTGTTGTTTTTTGAAGGGATTCAGAACCACAGCCGTACGCCGAGGACGAGTCGCGCTTCGCTGCGATCCTCGCCTTCTTCCCGCGCGTAATCGGCGGTGTGGCCGTAGGTGCGGTTCCAGGTCACGCCGATGTAGGGCGCAAATTCGCGGCGGATCTCATAGCGCAGGCGCAGCCCGACTTCGGTGTTCGCGAGGCCCGAGCCGATCCCACGTTGCGGGTCGTTTTTGCCGTAGACGTTGAGTTCGGCGGTGGGCTGCAGGATCAGGCGATTGGTCAGCAGGATGTCGTAGTCGCCCTCCAGCCGCAGCGCGCTCTGGCCGTTTTCGCCGATGAAGGCCGTGACTTCGGCTTCGAAGTTGTACAGCGCCATGCCCTGCAGGCCGAACGCGGCCCAGGTTTGCGGGGCGCCGGGTTTGAAGTCCTGACGCACGCCGCTGACCACGTCCCACCATGGCGAAACCGCGTGACCCCACAGCGCCTGGATTTCCGCGTCTTCGGTCTTGCCGTTGCTGCGTTCGCCCTCGGAGCGCAGCCACAGCCGATCGATGTCGCCGCCGATCCAGCCGGACAAATCCCAGGCCAGCGTGCTGGCGTCGTCGGCGTCCTGCCATTCGAGTTTGTCGGCGAGGAAGTACGTGTTGATGGCGCTGTCGTGGACCTGATGACCGGCGTGGCTGGTGAACACTGCAGCGCGGTCGGCGTCCGTCAGCGCCGGGATCGGCGTGCGGCTTTCGGTCGGCGCGGCGGGCTGCATCATGCCGTCGTCCATGCTTTGCATGCCGGTCATTTGACTGTGATCCATGCCTTGCATATCAGCCATCCGGCTGTGATCCATGCCCTGCATGTCGCTGGCGGCGAAGGCCGGAGCCATCGACAGGAGCGACAACGAAAACGCGGCAAATCGAGTCATGGTCGGCGTCCTCATTCTTCCACCCGCACTTCGCGGAACATGCCCATTTCCATGTGGTACAGGAGATGGCAGTGATAGGCCCAACGGCCGAGCGCATCAGCCGTCACGCGGTAGCTGCGGCGGGTGCCGGGCGGCATGTCGATGGTGTGTTTGCGTACCTGGAAGTCGCCGTTTTCGTCTTCCAGATCGCTCCACATGCCATGCAGGTGGATGGGGTGGGTCATCATCGTGTCGTTGACCAGCACCAGGCGAATCCGCTCGCCGTACTTCAACAGCAGCGGCTCGGCATCGGAGAACTTGATGCCGTTGAACGACCAGGCGAATTTCTCCATGTGGCCGGTGAGGTGCAGCTCGATGGTGCGGCTCGGGTCGCGGCCGTCCGGGTCTTCGAACGTGCTGTGCAGGTCGGCGTAGGTCAGCACGCGGCGACCGTTGTTGCGCAAGCCGAGGCCGGGGTCGTCGAGTTTCGCGGCGGTGGTCATGGCTTGCATGTCCACCAACGGGTTGTCCTTTTCGCTGTCGGGGTGCGACTGCATCGGGCCCATGTTCATGCTCGAGTGATCCATGCCGCTCATGTCCATCGAGCCATGATCCATGCCGCCCATGCCCATGTCGTCCATGGTCACCAGCGGTCGCGGGTCCAGCGTCGGCACCGGGGCCGACAAACCGGCCCGGGTGGCGAGGGTGCCTCGGGCGTAACCGGTGCGGTCCATGGCCTGGGCGAACAGGGTGTGGGCGTCGGCGGCGGGCTCGACGATCACGTCATAGGTTTCCGCCACGGCGATACGCAACTCGTCGACGCTGACCGGTTTGACGTGCAGGCCGTCGGCGGCGACCACGGTCATTTTCAATCCGGGGATGCGCACGTCGAAGTAGGTCATGGCGGAGCCGTTGATCAGCCGCAGCCGCAGTTTTTCACCGGGGCGGAACAGGCCGGTCCAGTTGTTATCCGGGGCGTGGCCGTTCATCAGGAAGGTGTACGTGGCGCCGCTGACGTCGGCGATGTCGGTGGGATTCATCTTCATCTGCGCCCACATCGTGCGATCGGCGACGGTGGCGCCCCAGCCTTTTTCGCCGACGTCGTGGATGAAATCAGCGACGGTGCGCTTGTGGAAGTTGTAGTAGTCGGACTGCTTTTTCAGGGTCTTCATCAGGCTGGCCGGGTCTTCGTCGGACCAGTCGCTGAGCATCACCACGTACTCGCGGTCGTACTGGAACGGCTCCGGTTCCCGGGCGTCGATCACCAGCGGCCCGTAAACGCCGGCCTGCTCCTGCAAGCCGGAATGGCTGTGATACCAGTAGGTGCCGTGCTGGCGAACCTTGAACTGGTAGACGTACACGCCACCCGGCTCAATGCCCTTGAAACTCAGGCCCGGCACGCCGTCCATGTTGGCCGGCAGCAGAATGCCGTGCCAGTGGATCGACGTACTGTCCTTGAGCCGGTTGCGCACCCGCAGCGTCACCGTGTCGCCTTCACGCCAGCGCAGCAGCGGGCCGGGCAGGCTGCCGTTGATGGTCAGGGCGGTGCGGGGCTGGCCGGTGAAGTTGACCGGGGTTTCGCCGATGAACAGCTCGAAGTCGGTGCCGCTTAACTCGTTCACCTGGCCAGGGCTGTTCAAGGCCCAGACCGGCGTGCGCCACAGGCCGAGGCCGCCGAGCAGACCGCCGGCGGCGAGGCCTTTGACGAAGGTGCGTCTTGAGGTGGTGGAAGGCATGCGCTGGAAGTCCCCGTTTGACCAATGACGGGGAGGCTAACCAGCGGCAGCTTTCAGCAGGCTGAGGGGCGGATTACAGTTGTGTCAGGTTCAACCTACAAACCGAGACCTTCCTGGACCACCAGCAGCAGGTTGTTTTCCGTCAACGCAATCGCATCCAGCTGTTGCCCGGTTTCGAGCGTCTGCAACCACCAATGGCTTTCACCGTGCTCATCGACCGTGCGCAGCAGCGATGCTTCGCGCCCCGGCAGGACGATTTGCACTCGCCCTGCGCCGTCTTCGGTGAAGCGGGCGATGGGGTCGAACGTCAGGCTGTGGTGGTTGGCTTCGATGATCAACTGGTCGATGGCGTAGTCGTGGGTCTCGCCATCCGAAGAAGATTCGCAAACATGCGTAGGATTGCGCCGAATCTTCAGGCCTACCTCGGTGACCGGTTGCAACCAGCCTTCGATTCGGTGATACAAGGCGTAGACCTGAGCCGGCCAGCAATCGATCTCCAGTTCAGCGCAGGTGATTTCGTCAGCATGGGTGTGCCGGGTTTGTTTGAGTTTCGCGGCGAGTTCGTCTGCTTTACTCATGTCGGTTCCCTGTGGTGATTTCAACTTCATCGTAGTCCTTTCAAAGTAATGCAGGTTTTGCCCTGCGTCATGCGCCTGCAACACGGGCATGACTCAATCAGCGTCTGGCCAAGTGATGGTCAGACCACAGAAACCACGGACGCACGCGTCCCAAGGAACGGGAACATGAAAAAGCTTTTTACAATTATGGCGCTGATTGCGCTGACGGTCGGTAGCATCGGCCTGAGTTCGGCGCGCCAGTCGTCTGCCAGCAAGGCGGAATCGGTGGCGGGGGTATTCGATTACTACCTCCTGGCGTTGTCCTGGTCGCCGACCTTTTGCCTGACCCACAAGGATGACCCGCAATGCACCGGCAAGGGTTACGGTTTTGTCCTGCATGGCCTGTGGCCGCAATACGCCAAGGGCGGCTGGCCGCAATCCTGCCCACCGCTGACCAACCTGTCGGCCGCCGAAACGGCCAAAGGCCTGACGCTGTTCCCGACCAAAAAACTGCTCGATCACGAATGGAGCAAACACGGCACCTGCAGCGGCCTCGGCGCGATGGGCTATCTGGACGAATCGGATAAAGCCGTGGCCGCGGTGAAAATCCCGGAAGAGCTGCAACCGTTCAGTAGCTCTTATTACTTCGAAGCGCAGGAAATTGCCGATCTGTTCCGCAAGAGCAATCCGGGCATCCCGTCAGACGGCATCGCCGTCATCTGCAACGGCCCGGAACTCTCGGAAGTGCGCGTGTGCATGGGCAAGGACCTGCAATTCGGCGCCTGCGGCAAGGGCGTGAAAACCCAGTGCCGGGCGGGGGACATTCGAGTGCCGCCGTCGCGTTGACCGGAGCAGTTACCGTCCATGGAAAACAGGCGCCTCTTCAGGCGCCTGTTTTTTTGCATGCGGGTTTGAACAACGCCGCGACTTTGTTCATGCTTTCGCGCCAATGGATGATGACGCGACACCGCAAGGAGCTTTTCATGAGCGGAAAACCCGCTGCCCGAGTGACCGACCCGACCGCCTGCCCATTGCCGGGACATGGCACCAGCGGTAAGAAAACCTTATTGCTTCTTCTATTGACCATCTTGTGTTCAGCTTGCGCTAAAAACCATACGGTCCAGCCTGCAAATCTCAATTTTCTGACTATAGAGAGAAAACCCAGCAGCCTGTATTACGAAATTTACTACGCCTCTGATGTAAACCTTTTGGATCTGTTTGGGAGAGGAATGAGGGAAGGCGCCGCTTCGACAATGTTGGAGTGTGCACTGGGTGACGATCAGGACTTTTCTATCACTAACCGATTCAGATATTCGGCGTACGGACTGATTGATGTAGATGAGACGAACAAAGCCGGCGGGAAATACAACTACGTGACGAGTGCAACTTTAAGGCAAACCGTAAATAACGGTTCAACTCAGGAATTTCTTTCAATTCAGGAGTTGAATGGCCTGTTGTCCGGAAAGCTCCAGGTCCCCTGCAAAGTCGTCATTACCGCCTGGGGCTACAAACCCTACTACTCAAACACCATGAACCTCCCGGTCGCAGACCTGCTGCGCGAAGGTAACAAGTTCTGAGCTCATTGCTAAAAGGGAACATACTTGGGTCAGGGCGATTTTCCACCAGAGAAGTAGGCAGTAAATCGGCCAGCGACTTGCTGCTTGAATCGATCATGGAGATTTCTCGTGAGGTACAAATTTCTTCTATGCATATTTATGGTCATCTGCTCCGGGTGTGCAAAGGATCATGTAAAACCTCCGGCAAATTTGAGCTTCGTGTCTGTCGCAAGAGAACGAACGCTCTACGACGTTCGGTATCAATCGGACGTGGATGTTCTGGATCTTTTTGACCGAGGTGAACGTAAAGGAATGGCGTCGGGTACTCTTGAGTGCGCCTTGGGAGACGACGAAGACTTTGCGGTTGATAAATCAATGCAGTTTTCTGCCCTCGGTTTGATTACCTCGGACAAGGGGCAGGCGAACAAAACGGGATTTTCCTATCTGACCAGCGCGTTTTTGATCGAAACCTCTAGCGATAGAAGTACGGACAGAAATCTGTCAGCGGCCGAACTGAACCAACTCCTCTCTGGCAAACAACAAATCCCCTGCAAAGTCGTCGTCACCGCTTACGGCTACAAACCCTACTACTCAAACACCATGAACCTCCCGGTCGCAGACCTGCTGCGCGAAGTCAACAAGCCCTGAGCTCAGCGCCATTTGGGGGGATCAAGCAAATCCCCCCGCATCCACCCCCAATTCCCCCCGCAGAAACTCCACCAAACCCCGCTGCAATCCACTCAACACCCCCTCGCGACTGACCAGCGCCAGTTCCGTCGGTGGCAGCGGCGGCAAGTCCGTGCACACCCGATGCTCCGGCAACACCGCCGACGCCGGCAGCACCGAAACCCCGAGCCCGGAGGCGACCGCCGCCTGAATGCCGGTCAGGCTGTGGCTGCCGAAGGCCACACGCCATGGGCGTTGCGCCACGTCGAGCAGGCGGATCGCCCGTTGTCGGTACAGGCAGCCCTGGGGAAACAGCGCCAGCGGTAACACGGCACTGGATGAGTCGAACTCAGCACCCTTGACCCAAACCAGTCGTTCCGGCCAGGTCGCCCAGGCCGTGCCGCTGTCGGGTTCGCGTTTGATCAGGGCGATGTCGATTTCGCCGCTGTCGAGGCGTTGGCGCAGGTCGAGGCTCATGCCGCTGACGGTTTCCAGTCGCGCTTGCGGGTGGCTGCGGGTGAAGCCGGCGAGGATCAGCGCCATGCGTCGGGCGTCGAAGTCTTCCGGCATGCCGATGCGCAGGATTTCCAGATCCAGATCGCTGGCCAGGGCTTCGCTGGCCTCGGCCGACAAGGCCAGTAATCGACGGGCGTAGTGGATCAGCAGTTCGCCGTGCTCGGTGACGCTGACGTTCAACCCGGTGCGGTCGCGCAACAGCAGGGCGTGACCGAGCAGGTCTTCCAGTTTGCGCACCTGTTGGCTGACCGTGGACTGGGTGCGGTGGACGCGTTCGGCGGCGCGGGTGAAGCTGCCTTCATCGACCACGCAGACGAAGGTTTTCAGCAGTTCCAGATCCAGCATGGCGGCGGCCTCGATATTTGTTTGGCAACTGACAGTCGGCTATTTATTTAATTTCACACTATCACCCCGAGTTCATAAGCTGAAGCCCTCACTTGCAGAGGAATTCCCCATGACCTTGATCAACACACCGCGCCCGCAATGGCTGACATTCGATTGCTACGGCACCTTGATTCAATGGGACGAAGGCCTGCGCGCCGTGGCTGAGCGGATCCTGAGCGAGAAGGGCGAACACCGGGTCGATGCCGGGCGCCTGATCGAGGTCTACGACCGCCACGAACATCGCCTGGAACAGACGCCGCCGCACCGCTCGTTTCGCGAGCTGAGCACCCTCGGCCTGCAACTGGCCCTGGAGGAGCTGGGGCTGGCGAGTGCCAGCCAGGACAGCCAGCGCCTGGCCGCCGCGATCCCGCAGATGCCGCCGTTTCCTGAAGTCGTCGAGACCCTCGCGCAGCTCAAGGCCAAGGGTTTCAAGCTGTGCATCGTCTCCAACACCGATGACGACATCATCGCCGGCAACGTCGCTCAACTCGGCGGCCATATCGACCGGGTGATCACCGCGCAACAGGCCGGTGCCTACAAACCGGCGCCGCGGCTGTTCGACTACGCTCATGAGCAATTGGGCGTCAGCCGCGATCAGGTGGTGCACATCTGCGCCAGCCCGATGCTCGACCACACGGCGGCCCGCGACATGCATTTTCGTTGCGTCTGGATCGACCGGGGCACCGGTCGTCAGTTGCTGCCGGACTATCGGCCCGACGCGATCCTCAACACGCTGGACGAAGTGCTGCCGCTGTTCTCGTCCCTTGGCTGGTCGTAAAGGAGTTTCGCCATGGCCCATACCCTGACCGGCAGCGCCCGACCCGCGCGTTACGCCTCGTTGAACCTCGACAGCGAAGCCATCATCACCGCTCGCAAAGAACTGGCGGCGTGCTTTCAACTGGCGGCGCTGCACGGGCTGGAGGAGGGGATCTGCAATCACTTTTCGGCGATGTTGCCGGGACACGCTGACCTGTTTCTGGTCAATCCGTACGGCCATGCGTTTTCCGAAGTGACCGCGCACAACCTGCTGATCTGCGACTTCGCCGGCAACGTGGTGGACGGCGAGGGCCAACCGGAGGCCACTGCTTTCTATATTCATGCGCGCCTGCATCAGCGATTGCCACGGGTGAAGGTCGCATTCCATACGCACATGCCGAACGCGACGGCGTTGTGCCTGCTGGAGGGGCCGCCACTGTTGTGGCTGAGCCAGACCGCGCTGAAGTTCTACGGGCGCACGGCGGTGGACGAGCATTACAACGGGCTGGCGCTGGATGAGCGTGAAGGCGACCGGATTGCCGGGGTCATGGGCGAGGCCGACATTCTGTTTCTGAAGAATCATGGGGTGATCGTTGGGGCGCCGACCATCGCCGAAGCCTGGGACGATCTGTATTACCTGGAGCGTGCCGCGCAGGTGCAACTGCTGGCGATGGCCACGCAACGGGTCTTGAAACCGGTGCCGCACGCGGTTGCGCAACGGGCTTACGAGCAGATGCGCGAGGGCGATCCGGAAAGTGCGCGGGCGCATCTGCACAGTGCAATGCGGCGGTTGTCGAGGCGGGGGTAAAAGCGAGGAAAACGGACAGGCAAAAATAATTCGCGTCGCAGGTCATCCAATTGCGCTGCGCGCCGATAGCAACAGGGTCGGGATTGTCTCGGGGGCACTTGGTTGCCCCACACAACCCGGTGGGCTACGCTCACGAAAACAAGGGTTTCGGGCTTTTGCCCCTGTCGTACCTGCCCAGGACACGCTTTTGCCTATCCCCATTCACGATCCGCACCAGGCCCCCGGCGGCACCCTCAAGCGTTTGCCCCTGCGCAAGGCGGCGGTGTTGTTCATCGTGGCTGTGTGTCTGAGCCTGTCCGGTCTGTTGTATTTGCAGATCGAACAGTCGCGGCGCCAGGATCTGGCCAACGCACAGGTGTCGTCGGCCAACCTGACCCGGGCCATGGCGCAGCAGGCTGAAGACACTTTTCTGGCAGCGGATCTGGTGCTGACCAGCCTGGTCGACTGGGTTCAGGACGATGGTTATGGCGCGGAGCAGAAGCCGCGTTTGCAGAAAACCCTCGCGCGGCGGGTGCAGCAACTGGAGCAGTTGCACGGCATGTTCCTGTTCGACCGCGAAGGGCAGTGGGTGATTACCTCGTTCGCGGATCTGCCACGCGGCAATGGCGTGGCCGATCGCGAGTACTTCAAGTTTCACCAGCAGAACGTCTCGGCTGTGGCGCATATCGGCCCGGCGATCCGCAGCCGCGAGAACGGCGAGTGGATCATCCCGATCTCGAAACGGGTCAACGACCACGCCGGCAATTTTCAGGGCGTGCTGCTGGCCGGGATCAAGATGTCCTACTTCGACCGGTTCTTCAAAAGCTTCAGCCTGGACGACAACGGCACCATGTTCCTCGGCCTGACCGACGGCACCTTGCTCGCCCGGCGGCCGTTCGACGAGAGCCTGATCGGCACCTCGCTGGCCAAGGGCGAGATCTACCAGAAGTTGCTGCCCAATGCAGCCGCCGGCACCGCGATGATCGATTCGGTGGTCGACGGTGTCACCCGTCTTTACGGTTACCGGCAGCTGGAAAGCTACCCGTTGGTGGTCGCGGCGTCTTCGTCCCGGGACACGATCCTCCAGGGCTGGTATGACCGGGCGTTCCAGTCCAGCGTCATCGTGGCGCTGGTGATGCTCGGCGTGGGGCTGTTTGGCTGGGTGTTCATTCATCAGGTGCGCGATGGCGAGCGGATCGAGAAAAACCTGCGCAAGGCCCAGCGGACGCTGGAGCAGATCGCCACCCACGACAGTCTGACCGGGCTGGCCAACCGGCGTCTGTTCGAGCGCTCGCTGGAGGTGGAGTTTGCCCGGGGCGCGCGGCAGTCGAGCCCGGTGAGCCTGATCATGCTCGATATCGATTTCTTCAAAAGCTACAACGATGCCTACGGCCACGTGGCCGGCGACCATTGCCTGACCCAGGTCGCGCAGGTGGTGAAGAACTGCTGCCAGCGCAAGTCCGATCTGGCGGTGCGCTATGGCGGGGAAGAGTTCGCGGTGTTGCTGCCGGACACCGACATCAACGGCGCGCTGGCGATTGCCGGGCAGATCCGCCGCAGCGTCATGGACAAACACATCACCCACAGCGGCTCGCCCACCGGTTATCTGACGGTGAGCCTGGGCTGCTATTCGTTTATTCCGCTGGGCAACGACAGCCCGGAGCTGTTCATCCAGCGCGCCGATGCGGCGCTGTATCAGGCCAAAAACGCCGGACGCAATCGTGCGGCCGTGTTGTCGATGGACGTCGGTTTCGGCGAATTGCTACGTTCGGATCGCTGACAAAAAACGATAGGGTTCAGACACAGGCCATGGCGTTTACCACGGCCTGCTCTTGTTCGTTCAGCCGCCGGTGCCACCGCCGGCACCGCCCGTGCCGCCACCGGCCGAACCGGTGCCACCTCCTGCTCCCGAGCCTGAACCGCTGGCGCCGCCGTTGGTGCCGGTGCCGCCACCCGCGCCGCTGCCGCCGGACGGCGAGCCCGGCGTGTTGTCGGGCGGCATTTGTGAACCACTGGTCGAGCCGGATTTGGTGCCCGTGGCATCGGCGCCGTCGTTGGCGGCGAATGTCGCGGCTGAGCCTGTGGCCAGCAGGCCGATCAACAACAGCGAGGTGAGTTTGCGCGTGATCATGGTCTGTCTCCGGAAAGGGGTTTACCTGATATTGGTCAGACGCGCCGAACCCTTGGTGCCGGCCGGATGACGAGCGGTCAAAAGTCCACGGTCGCCGAAACCTTCAGCGTACGCGGCGTGCCCTGGGTCAGGTAACCGCCGTTGGCCGAGGCCCAGTAAGCTTCGTTGGCGACGTTCTCCAGATTGGCCCGCAGGGTGATCTGCTTTTCATCCAGTTTGAAGGCATAACGCGAGCCGAGGTCGAAGCGGTTCCACGCCGGAATGCTCTGGGTGTTGGCCGCGTTGAGGTACTGGCCGCCGGTGCGCAACATCCGCGCGCTGAGGGCGGCACCTTCGAGGCCCGGAATGTCCCAGTCGGCGCCGAGGTTGAACTGGAAGCGCGGCACCCCGACGGCGCGGTTGCCGTCATTCACGCCGTTGCTGCTGCCTTCCAGTTCAGTCTTCATCACGGTTGCGCCGCTGAGCAGGCGCAGGCCGTCGAGCGGTTCGCCATAGACGTTGAGTTCCACGCCTTTGTTGGTCTGCTGGCCATCGACCCGGAAGATTCCGTCCTGGGTATAGCTCGACGGTTGCTCGATGCGATAGACGCCGAGGTTGGCGCCGTAGCTGCCCATGTCCAGGCGCACGCCGGCTTCGATCTGCTTGCTGCGCACCGGGGCGAAGGTTTCGTCGCGGTTGATCGCGGTGGTCGGCGGCGTCGGGCCCTTGGCCAGGCCTTCGATGCGGTTGGCGTAGAACGACACATGCTCCCACGGCTTGATCACCAGGCCGTAGACCGGGGTGGTGATCGACTCTTCATAACTCGAGGTGCGGGCGCCGGTGGCGGTGCTCCAGCCGTCGACTTTCAGCGCCTGGCGACGCACGCCGAGGGTCAGCAGGATGCGGTCATCAACGAAGCCGAGGGTGTCGGAAATCGCCTCGCTGCGCAGGGTGTTCTTGCCGGTGATGCGCGGGTCGTTGATGTCGCTGGCGAACGAGGTTGGCGCCGGGCGCGGCTTGTCGGTGACGTTGTACAGGTTGGTGCTGTAGCGCCCGGCGGTGCCGATGGTTTCGAACGCCGAGCGCTGCTCGCCCCAGATGCCCGCCCAGCCGAGGTTCAACTGGTGCGTGACGGGGCCGGTGTCGAAACGGCCGTTGAGCCCGGCCATGGCACTCTGGTTGTCTTCGTCGTGGGGTGAATAGAGCATGCCGCCACGGGCGTTGCCGTTGAGGTCGGTAACGGTCAGCGACGAGTAAACCCCGTTCTCGCGGGTGTGCTTGGCGCCGCCGGACACGTAGGCCGTCCAGTTGTCGTTCAGGTCGTACTCGGCGCGGGCCATGCCGAAGGTGTCTTCGAGTTGCGAATAGCTCCAGCTCTGGGCATAGCTGGCGTTGGCGTGCGGCACCTTGGGGGCTTTTGTCAGGCTCGAATCGACATAGACCACCGAGCGGCCCTGGTTGATGACCTGCTTCTGATAGCCAAAATCGGTCGAGACCCGCAGGCGATCGCCGCGATAGTCCAGGCCGACGCTGAACAGCGACGAGCGCTGGTCTTCGTCATCGACGGCGGTGTCGCCTTCGCGCTGCATCAGGTTGACCCGCGCGCCGAAGCGGTTGTCCTCGCCAAAGCGCTGGCCCAGATCCAGATGGCCGCCGACCCGACCGTCGGCGCTGTAATCGAGGGTGACACTGCGGGTCGGCGTGTCCATCGCGCGTTTGGGTTGCAGGTTGATCCCGCCACCGATGCCGCTGCCGCTCGGGGTCACGCCGTTGACGAATGCATTCGGGCCCTTGAACAGTTCGACCCGGTCCAGCGCTTCGACGGCAATGATCTGCCGGGGCAGCACGCCATAGAGGCCGTTATAGGAAATGTCATCGGAGGCCAGCGGCAGGCCGCGGATCATGAACATCTGCGAGAAGTTGCCGAAGCCATTGGACTGGCGCACCGAGGCGTCGTTGAGCAACACATCGCCAACGGTCTGGGCCTGCTGATCGGCCATGGTCTTGGCGGTGTAACTGGTGACGCTGAAGGGCAGGTCGTTGACCTCCTGGTTGCCGAGCATGCCGATCTGCGCGCGGCGCGCGACCTGCTCGCCGCCGTAGGTATCACCGCTGTCGTCGCGCAGGGCGCTGACGTTGGTGGCGCCCAGTTCCAGCGCGCCGTCCGCCGCGACTTTCGGCGCCACGGTGTAACCGTTGTGGCCGGTGCTGATCAGTTCGAAACCGCTGCCTTCCAGCAACCGGGCAAAACCGCTCTGTGCGGTGTAACTGCCTTGCAGGCCGGGGCTCTGGCGATTGCCCAGTTGCGCCGGATCGAACGACAGCGGCACGCCGACGCTGACCGCAAATTGCGCCAGCACATGGCTGAGCAGGCCGGGACCGATGTTGACGCTGCGGCTGGCGCTTTCACTGACGCTGTCGGCGGCGTGGGCGGCGGTCGGCAGCAGCGCGCTGAAGGCCAGGGCCAGGCTCAGGTTCAGGGCCTTGAGCGCAAACGTGGCGGGGCGGGGCGATGGCATTGCGGTCATTCGGTGTTCCTGTCGGGGGCGTGGAATGGGAAGGTCTATCCACTCACCGGACGAGTCGCGAAAAGGTATCAGGGAATAATGAAAATATTTTCCGAGGGCTTAGACACGGGGCTCTACCGACAGCCAATAACGGGTCAGGCTGTTGATGTTCAGTGGCAGGGTATCGCTGAGCAAACGCAGGCTGGCGTCGGTGTCGCGCAGGGAAAACGCCCCGGACACGCGCATCGCCGCGATGTCTGGATGACAGCGCAGTACGCCCCGGCGATAGCGGCTCAGCTCGCCGAGCAATTCGTCCAGACGCATGTTGCTGGCCAGCAGCATGCCTTTGTCCCAGGCCAGGGATGCGGTGTCGAAGGTTTCGGCGCTGTCGAAGCTGTTGAGCTTGAAGCGCTGGCGCTCGCCCGCCTGAAGAATCGCGCTGTGCTTGAGCAGTTGCGGGGTGATCTGAACCTGGCCTTCGAGCACCGACACCTGGCTGCGCGAACCCTCGGTGCGTACGCAGAATCGCGTGCCCAGCGCGCGGGCCACACCTTGCGGGGTTTCGACAATGAAAGGACGGGCGCTGGCGTCTGCGGCGGTGTTGATCAGCACTTCGCCGTTGAGCAGCAGGACGCGACGCTCCACCGGGCTGAAGGCGATGTCCACGGCGCTGTCGGTGTTGAGCACCAGTTGGGTGCCGTCCGGCAATTGCAGGTTCTTCTGCTCGCCGACGGCGGTGCGCTGGTCGGCGGTCCATTGCTGCCACGGCACATGCTGCGAGGCGATGCCCAACGGCCCGGCCATCAACAGCAAGCCGAGGCGGGTGAGGGTCTGACGACGGCTCAGGCCTTCTTTGCGCGAGGCGCGTTTCAAGGTCTGGATCGCGACATTGGCCGGCACGCTGCGCAAATCCCCCAACAGCGCTTCGGCCCGTTGCCAGGCGATGGCGTGTTCGGCGCTGCGGGTGCGCCATTGGGCGATGGCCTGATGGTCGGACGGGGTCGCGGTGCCGGAATGCAGTTGCACCAGCCAGTCGGCGGCTTCGCCGAGAATCTGCGGATTGATCATCGACGAATTCATCAGGCGACACTCAGGCAGGCAATGAATGCGGCACGCATGTGCCGTTTGACGGTGATCAGCGAAACATTCAGGCGCGTGGCGATCTGCGCGTAGGTCAGGCCTTCGATCTGCGACAGCAGGAAGGTCTCGCGGGTCTGCTCGGGCAGTTCGCGCAGCAGCGCTTCGATGCGCCACAGGGTTTCGAGAATCAGGTAGCGGGTTTCCGGCGACGGCACTTCGGCGGCGGGCAAGTGCGCGATGGTTTCCAGGTACGCGCGCTCCAGGTCCTGGCGCCGCCAACGGTCGATCACCAGACCCTTGGCGATATGCGTCAGTAGCGCCCGGGGCTCGTTGCCCAGCGGCTTGATCACTTGACGGGTGAGCAGGCGCAAAAAGGTATCGTGGGCCAGATCGGCCGCCTCGCAGCGGTTGCCCAACTTGCGCTGCAGCCAGCCCTGCAGCCACCCGTGGTGTTCGCTGTAGAGCGTCTGGACTTGCTGATTCAACGGCTGATCGAGGGACGACATGGAGGGCAGGTACTCGTTTCGGGCGTCCGTTGCCAGAGATGCAATCGAGAGTGCGATTAGGGTGCAATTAAGAATTGATCGCATTCTAGTGGCGCGCAACGAGTGATGGCAATTGTCCTTTCACACTTTCTTTTCTGACACCGGCGCAGTGGCCTACCCATCTTCCGGGAGATTGGCTATTTGCCGGTCGGGACGCCGGGACTAACGTAGCCCCACATTCACTTGCCCCGGAGAGTCGCCATGAAACCTCGTATCGATTTCTACACCGCGTCCCCAGATGCCCTGAAAGCGATGATCGCCCTGGAAACCGCCGTCTCGAAATTGCCGCTGGAAAAAAACCTGATCGAACTGGTCAAGCTGCGCGCTTCGCAGATCAATGGCTGTGCGTTCTGCATCGACATGCACACCGCCGACGCGATCAAGGGCGGCGAAACCCCGCGCCGGTTGTTCGCCGTGACCGCATGGCGTGAAGCGCCGTTTTTCACTGAACGTGAACGCGCCGCGCTGTTGTGGACCGAAACCCTGACCCAACTGAGCCTGACCCACGCCCCGGACGAAGACTACGAAGCGGTCGCTGCGCAGTTCTCGCCCAAGGAAATGGTCGACCTGAGTGTCGCGATCAGCACCATCAACAGCTGGAACCGTCTGGCCGTGGGCTTCCGTAAAACCCCGCAAGCCTGATCGATCAATGTGCATCGGCACTCGGCGCGGCCGGTGGTTGCACCTTGCGCATCAAGGGCACCATCGCCGTGGCGATGCCGAAGCACACCATGATCATCAGGAACGTGTCGCCGTAGGTTTGCGTCTGCGCTTCACGGTAGGTCAGCAGCCATAGCTGACGCAGGCTGGCGGTGAGGCCGACATCGCCGCTCTGACCCAGCGCGGCGAAGTTGCCGCCGACCTGGGCCAGCCACTGATTCACCGCTTCGTTGCTGCTGTTCAGATGCTCCGCCAACCGGGTGAAGTGCAGGTTGGTGCGGTCGTTGAGAATGGTCGCGCACGCGGCAATCCCGATTGCACCGCCCAGATTGCGCATCAGGTTGAACAGGCCCGATGCATGCTTCAGCCGAGCCGGTGCCAAGCCCCCTAGAGTCAATGTCACCGCCGGTGGCACCGCCAGTTGCTGGGCGATCCCGCGCAGGGCTTGCGGCAGCAGCAATTCTCCGGCGCCCCAGTCATGGGTGATCGGACTGAATTCCCACATCGACAAGGCGAACAACGCCAGACCCGCCATCATGATCCAACGCAGATCGATGCGATTGGCCAGAAAGGCGTACAGCGGAATCGCCATGATCTGGAACACCCCGGTGGAGAAAACCGCCAGACCAATGTCCAGTGCCCCGTAGCCGCGCACCCGGCCGAGAAACAGCGGCGTCAGGTAAATCGTCGCGAACAGGCCGATCCCGGTGACGAAGGAAAAGAAGCAGCCGAGGGCGAAGTTGCGATCCTTGAGCGCGCGCAGGTCGACGATCGGATTGGCCACGTGCAGCGTGCGGCCGATGAAGGCCAGCCCCGCGAGGCCACTGATCCATGCGGTGGTCAGGATGGTCTGGTCGCTGAACCAGTTCCAGCGCGGGCCTTCCTCGAGGGTGTATTCCAGGCAACCGAGAAACAGCGCCAGAAACACCATGCTCAAATAGTCCGCGCCCTTGAGCAGCGACAGTTCCGGCTGGTCGATCTTCACCAGCATCGGCACCGCCACGGCGACGAAAATTCCCGGCACCAGATTGATGTAGAACAGCCAGTGCCAGGACGAAATGTCGGTGATCCAGCCGCCGATCACTGGGCCTAATGTTGGCGCCAGCGAAGCCACGGCGCCGATGGTGGCAGCGGCGATTACCCGCTGTTTGCCGGTGAAGAAAAAGAACGCGGTGGTGAACACCAGCGGAATCATCGACCCACCGAGAAACCCTTGCAGTGCGCGAAAGGCGATCATGCTCTGGATGTTCCAGGCGATGCCGCAGAGCAGGCTGGCGAGGGTGAAGCCGACCGCCGAGGCGCAGAACAGCCAGCGCGTGGAGAACACTCGCGACAGCCAGCCCGACAATGGGATCACGATGATTTCGGCGATCAGGTAACTGGTCTGCACCCACGCCGTTTCATCGGTGCCGGCGGACAACCCGCCGCCGATATCGCGCAGCGAGGCCGAGACGATCTGGATATCCAGCAGCGCGATGAACATGCCGATGCACATCGTGGCGAAGGCGAACACCTTGGTCGCCGTTGCCATCTCGGCGGCGTTGAATGGCTGCGCGGCGGCGGTGAGGGCGGTGCTCATGGCGCGCTGGCCACAGCCGTGGTTTCAGGTTGGGCGCGGGTGTCGACTTCAGCCGTCACCGACAGTCCCGGACGCAGGTGGCCGAGCACGCCGTCGGCCGGGTCGAGCAGGATCCGCACCGGTACACGCTGGACGATTTTGGTGAAGTTGCCGGTGGCGTTTTCCGGCGGCAGCACACTGAACTGCGAACCGGTGGCCGGGGCGAGGCTGTCGAGGCGACCGTGGAATTCCTGGCCGGACAATACGTCGGCGCGGATGCTCACGCGCTGGCCGGGTTTCATCCGCGCCAGTTGGTCTTCCTTGAAGTTCGCATCGACCCACAGGCCGCTGGCCGGCACCACCGACAACTGCTGCGAACCGGCCTGCGCATAAGCGCCGACCCGCGCGCGGCGATTGCCGATCACGCCGTCAACCGGAGCGCGCAGCTCGGTGTAGCCGAGGTTGAGTTGCGCCAGATCACGCTCGGCCCGGGCTTGCTGGAGGGCGGCGCGGGCCTGTTGTTTCTGGGTTTCGATCACGGTGAGCTGGCGTTGCGCGGCCAGCAATTCGGCCTGGGCTTTGGCGCTCAAGGCTTGCGCGGTCTTGAAGGTGGCGTCGGCCCGTTGCGCGCTTTCTACCGAGACTGCATTGGTGGTCACCAGACGCTTGTAGCGGGCGTTGTCATCCCGCGAGCGGGCGGTTTCGGCGCTGGCGGCATCGATACCGGCACGGGCCTGACCGATCACCGCTTGCTGCAGTTGTTCGGTGGCGTCGAGGTTAGCCAGCAGCGCCTCTTCGGCGGCGACCGCGCCTTCAGCCTTGGCCAGATTGGCGCGGTAGTCGCGGGCATCGAGGCGAATCAGCACGTCGCCGGCCTTCACCTTCTGGTTGTCGCTGACCAGCACTTCCTCGATGTAACCGGCGACTTTCGGCCCGATCACCGTGACGTCGCCGCCGATGTAGGCATCGTCGGTTTCCTCGAGAAATCGCCCCGTGCCCCACCAATGCACGGCGTACAACCCGGCCAACACTAACGCGGCCAAGCCAGCAGCGGGCAACAACAGGCGTTTGAGCAGGGGCGGTTTGGGAGCGCTGACCGGAACGGCGAGATCGGGTTCTACGGTGGGCATGCTGGTCATGGCGTAATACCTGAGAAAGCGGAATGGCTATTACGACCGTAATATGACGCGAGTAATATTTTGTGGCAATTGATTTTTGTCGCCGATCGTCAGTTGCTTACTTGAGCCAGGCGCCGGGTGTGCTGCCGGTCATGGATTTGAAGAACGCAATGAATGCGCTGTCGCTGGCGAAGTCCAGTTCAAACGCGCAGTAGCCGAGGTTGCGCCCGGTGGCGAGCAATTCCATCGCGCGCATCAGCCGCCACTGTTGGCGCCATTGCTGATAGCTCATGCCGGTTTCGCGCTGGAAGATCCGGCCGATGGTGCGGCTGCTGGCGCCGATCTGTTGCTCAAGCACTTGCAGTTCTGGTGGCAGTCGCTCGGGTTGTGCCAGCAGGAGCGCCAGGCGCTTGTCTTCCGGCAGGGGCAGGAGCATCGGTTGCTGCGCCGCATCACGGATTTCACTCAGGCACAGCCCCAGCAAATGGACAAATTTGCCCTGCTGCCAATCGGTGGCGAAATCGGCAATCGCCATCGGTTCCAGCACCGCGCGCAGCAACGGGCTGACCTCAATCACGCAAACCTGTTGCGGCAGCTCACAGCACAACTCGGGCGTCAGGTAGATGGAGCGGTAATCGACACTTTGCTGCATCACCGCCCGATGCGTGACGCCACCGGGAATCCACGCCGCCCGCGACGGCGGCAGCAGGCACAACTGCTGCGCCAGGGTGATGCGGGTGCAGCCCTGTCGGGTGTAGAGCAGTTGCCCGCGCTGATGCCGATGCAGGCCGGAGTCGTGATCGCCGAGAGTAGAGGCGATGCCGATCACCGGCGCCGGGAAGCGATCAGGGTCAAAACGATCGTGGGCTTCGAGCCAGGCCATGGTTTGTCCGATTTCAACGATAAATTGTCAGGATTCGGATAATACGTCAGCCACCGTTTTTTAAACTCCCCGGCGTTTTTGTTGAGGAGTCTTGGTGATGGACCAAAGAAAGTTGTTGATGTTGGCGATTGCACTGCTGATGTTCCCGCAGATCGCCCAGACCTTGTTCAGCCCGGCGCTGGGGGATATCGGCCGGGCATTTGATGTCGGCCCGCAAGCGGCGGCGCAAACCCTGTCGGTGTACTTCCTGGCGTTCGCGTTGGGTGTGGTGACGTGGGGGCGGGTGTGCGACCGGATCGGCCGCCGGCCCTCGATGCTCGCCGGTCTGGCGATTTATGTTTTTGCCTGCGTACTCGGTTTGAGCGTTCGCAGTTTCAACGGCTTGTTGATGGCCCAGGCACTGGCGGCATTCGGCGCTGCGGTTGGCTCGGTGGTGACCCAGACGTTGTTGCGCGATCGTTTTCGCGGGAGCGAACTGGCCCAGGTCTTTTCTCTGGCAGGCATGGCGCTGGCGGCCAGCCCAGCCATCGGTTTGTTCAGCGGGGCGAGTCTGGTTCAGGGCTTCGGCTATCGCGGCGTACTCGTTGCGTTGTTGTTGCTGGCGTCGGCCTTGTGGCTCTGGAGCTGGCGCGTCTTGCCGGAAACCCGTCCACCACAACTGACCCCCGTCGGTCTGTTCGCAACCATGGGCGATATGCTGCGCGATCCCGGCATCTGGCGTTCGGCTTTGTGGATCGCCTCATTCAATGTTGCGTTGTTCAGTTATTACAGCCTCGGACCGTTTCTGTTCGAGCGGCTTGGGCTGAGCAGTTCAGCGTTCGGCTACAGCGGCGTGATGCTCGCGTTGGCCTCAGGTTTTGGAGCATGGCTCAACAAATGCTTGCTGCGCATCGGCTGCAGTCCGCTGCAGTTGATTCGCCTTGCGGCCGTCACCGGTTTGCTCGGTGGCATCGGCGTGTGGCTGTTGCAGGCGCACATCTGGTTCGTGCTGCCGATGCTGCTGGTGGTACTGGCGTTCGGCATGGCGATTCCGAACATTCTGGGAGCAGCCTTGAGCAATTACACGGATCGCTTGGGTACCGCCGGCGCGTTGCTGGGGCTGTTTTACTACCTGTTGATCGGCGGGGGATTGATGTTGGCAGCCTGGTCTCAGGCCCTCGGGGAAACCCTGATGATCTGCAACTTGCTGGCGTTATCGCTGGCGATCCGCGCTAAAAGGGCATTTGTTTAAGAAATGTAAGCAGCGTAGGAAGCGTCTTGCATTTGTGTGGGAAGGCTCTGACTATCACCGCAATTGATGGGGTGGCATTACGCCAGTTGATTGCAAGGATGTTGAGTGCCGTATTCGCTTTGCGTTGTTTTCAGTAGTCGTTCCCTGCCGCGCCCGCTGTTGTCGGCCTTGTTATTGAGTGTGTGTGCGCCCGGCGTTCTCGCCGCCGAAGTTTCAGCCCCAGGCCAGGAAGTGCTGCGCCAGCAACAGCTGCAACAGCGCGATCTGCAACAGCTGCAACTCGAACAGCGCAAGCGGCAGCTGGAGCGCGGCGCGTTCGGCCCGGCGCCGGCCAATCCGGCCATTCCTGAATCGATCAAACCCGATGAGCGCTGCTGGCCCTTGAGCGGGACGCGCATCGGCGGCGTCACGCTGATCGACAAAGACAAGCTCAACGCCCGGATCAAACCGCTGCTGGCGCCGTGCATGGGCGTCGGCCAGATCAACCATCTGCTGGCGACCATCACCGCGCTGTACGTGGAGAAGGGCTACATCGCCAGCCGGCCGTACCTGAGCAGCGCGCCGGCAGCGGGGCAATCGCTGGATATCCTGATCGACGAAGGTTACATCGAGTCCATCGAACTGGCGGACCAAAGCCTGCCGGTGTCACTCGGCGGGGCGTTCCCTGGCATGCTCGGCAAACCGCTGAACCTGCGAGATCTGGAGCAGGGGCTGGATCAGTTGAACCGTCTGCGCTCGCTCGATCTGACCGCCGACATCGCCCCCGGCAGTCAGCCCGGGGCGTCGAAAATCATCCTGCGTTCACGTACCTCGGGACAGTCGCGCTGGAGCTTGGGCCTGGGCGTGGACAACCTCGGCAGCGCCAGCACCGGTCGTGATCGCGACACGCTGAGCCTGACCCTCGACAGTCCGCTCGAACTCAACGATCTGTTGAGCCTCAGCGCCAGCGACACCCTCAATCAGGGCGACCGCTACAGCCGCAACGTCAGCCTCTATTACGCGATTCCCTACGGTTACTGGACGTTCAGCACCTTCGCCAGCCACGCCGAATACCGCGCGCCGTTCAAACTCAGCACGGCGACCCTGCACAGCACCGGCATCACCGATCAACTCTACCTGCGCGCCGACCGGGTGTTGTGGCGCGACCAGAGCCATCAGCTCAGTGCCAACCTGCAACTGGCGCACAAGGACGTTGACAGTTATCTGGAAAACGTCCGCCTCGGCATTCAGAGCCCGACCCTGACCGTGGCCGAAGCGGGGCTCAATCTGTTCTGGCTCGACCGCGCGGTATGGAATCTCGACGTCAACTACGCCCAGGGTTTAAGCGGGTTCGGTGCCGACGACGATGCCGATCGTCAGGTCAAAAACCTGCCCAAGGCACAGTTTCGCAAGTACCGCGCCGGCCTCAGCCAATGGCGCAACGGCCAGCTCGGCGCGCAAGCCTGGCAATGGCAGAGCCAACTCAATTTGCAGTACAGCCCGGATCCGCTGCCGGCGATCGAACAACTGCTCGGCACCGACGATTCCGCCGTGCGCGGTTATCGGATCAGCAGTGCGTCCGGCGCCAGCGGCGCGATCTGGCGCAACACCTTGCGCCTGCCGCTGCGCACCGATCTGCCGGTGCAGCTCACCCCGCGCGTCGGCCTCGACCACGGCTGGATCAAGGCCGATCACGGTGCTTCGGTTCAACGTCTGAGCGGCGCCAGCATCGGCCTCAACCTGGGCTGGAAAAACCTGCAAGTGGATGTCGATTACCAGCGCAGCCTCAACACCCCGACCGGCCTGCACCGCGAGCCTGAAACCTGGCTGATGCGGGTCGGATTACAGATATGAACGTCAGTGAACAACAGCCATCGGACCTGAGCGCGACAGCCGTGGCCTTCAACTCAACGCGCAACGTGATGCCGCACTACATGGAGAGTTTTTTATGCCAATGAACACCTTTGCGTTTCATCTTTCCCCACGGGGCAAACTGCGCTGGGCGATTGCCAGCCTGTTTCTGGTCGCTCACCTGCCGGGCGCCATGGCCGGCGGTGTGGTGGTCGCGCCCGGCCCCGGCGGCACCGCGCAATTGCAGACCCAGGGCGGCGTCCCGATCGTCAACATCGTCGCGCCCAACGGACAGGGCCTGTCGCATAACCAGTTCCTCGACTACAACGTCGACCGACAGGGCCTGGTGCTGAACAACGCTTTGCAGGCCGGTCAGTCGCAGCTCGCCGGGCAACTGACGGCCAACCCGCAATTGCAGGGCCAGGCCGCGAGCGTGATCCTCAACGAAGTGATCAGCCGCAACCCGTCGGCCATCAACGGCGCCCAGGAAATCTTCGGTCGCGCCGCCGACTACGTGCTCGCCAACCCGAACGGCATTTCGGTGAATGGCGGCAGCTTCATCAACACGCCGAACGCCAATCTGCTGGTCGGCCGTCCCGAGCTGAACGACGGCAAGCTGCAAGCCCTGAGCACCCGCGACGCCACCGGTCAGTTGCAGATCCAGAGCGGCGGCCTGCGCAACGGCGAAGGTTCGATCAACCTGATCGCCCCGCGCATCGACAGCCAGGGCGCGATTGCTGCGCGTGATCAACTGAACCTCACCGTCGGGCGCAATCAGATCGACTACGCCAGCGGCCAGGTGAAAGCCGTGGACCCGGCTGACAACACCACCGATCAGCGGATCGACGCCAGCCTGTTCGGTGCGATGCAGGCCGGACGCATCAACATCGTCAGCACCGCAGAAGGCGCGGGCGTGAAGGTCGGCGCTGTGCAAGTCGCCGGGCGTGACGGTGTGCAGATCCGTTCGGCGGGCGACTTGAGCGTCAGCGGTCAGGCGATCCCGGACAGCCTCGACCTGACCCGCGCCGGTATCCGCAGCAGCCAGGGCGACGTCGGCCTGCACAGCGGCAAGGACCTGACCCTGGCCGCCACTGACGTGAGCGGTCGCGACGTGAAGGTCGAGGCCAAACGCAACCTGACCCTGACCACCGTGGAAAGCCGCAAGCTCCAGGAACAGCGCGAGAACTGGAACAACAGCACCATCGGCATCACCTGGGAAACTTACGAGCGCACCAAGACCGACAGCGATTCGCGTCAGCACGGCAGCCAGATCGTCGCCAGCCGCGACGCGCAATTGTCGTCCGGCAAAGACACCGAACTGAAAGCCGCCAAGGTCGACGCGAAGAACAACCTCAGCGTGCAAAGCGGCGGCGACCTGCGCCTGACCGCCGCCACTGAAAGCCACACCCGGACCGATCAGGGCAAGCACCGCAAGCACCTGTGGAAAGCCGATTGGGACAGCAGCAGCGAAGAGCAGCGCAGCGTCACCAGCCAGTTGAAGGCCGGCAACATCGCCCTGCAAACCGCCGCGTTGTTGCGCTCCGAAGGCGCCGAGCTGAACAGCGCCGGAGATCTGCAACTGGCCGGCAAGCAAGTGGAAATCACCACCGCGACCCGCACCCATCGCAGCAGCGACAACCGCTATTCCGGTGATCTGGTCGGCGGCGGTTTCTTCGGCAAGACCGGCGACGCCGACAAGGGCCAGACCCAGCATCAGGGCAGCAAGATCAACGCGGCCGGCAAACTGGTGGCCAAGGCCGACGACGTGCGCATCAGCGGCAGCCAGGTGCGCGGCGGCCAGGACGCCAGCGTGATCAGCGACAACGGTTCGCTGACCATCGACGGCGTGCAGGACACCTCGCACAGCAACAACCACGACAAGGACAACAAGTTCTTCGGCATCACCAAGGACGAGTCCCGGCAGAACAGCAAGGACAGCACCACGGTGCGCAGCGAGCTCGCTTCCGACAGCAACCTCAAGCTCAAAAGCGCCAAGGACATCGAAGTCGCCGGTTCCACGGTCAAGGCTGGCAGCGCGCTGGTGGCCGATGCTGCGGGCGATGTAAATGTGCATTCGACGCAGAACACCCACGACAGCAGCAAGAGCACGCAGACTCGTGGTTTCGACGCCTACGCCAAGGAGCAGACGGCGGAGCAATATCGCGCCGGCGTGCATTACTCAGACAAGGCGCAAACCGTCACCGTCAACGACGTCACGCAGCAGGGTTCCAGCCTCAGCGGCGGCAGCGTGCAGGTGAAGGCGGGCGGCGATCTGACGCTGAAGGGCGCCGAGGTGAAATCCACCGCCGGCGAGACCACCCTGAGCGGCAAGAGCGTCTCGTTGCTGGCCGAGCAGGACAGCCACAGCACCTCGACCGAAACCCGCAACACCGGCGGCGGTTTCTACTACACCGGCGGCCTCGACCGCGCGGGTAGCGGTGTGGATTTCTCGCACAGCACTTCGCAAGACACCACCGCTAAAACCGCTGCGCAAACCACTGGCGTGCAGAGCAGCGGCAGCCTGAACATCAACGCTGACAAACTCGTCACCGAAGGCGCGCAACTGAAGTCCGGCAACGGTCTGAATGTCGCCGCCAACGAAGTCGACAACCGTGCTGCGAGCAACACCGAAAGCAGCACCCACAGCGAGAGCAACTGGTCGGCGGACATCGGCGCCAACGTCGAGTACAAAGACATCGCCCGGCCGATTGCCGGCGCGGTGAAAGAAGTGCTCGACGGCAAGGTGCCGGACAAGGACGTACTGGCCAATCTCGGTCAGCCGAACGTCGGTATCGACGTGGCAATCGGTCATGCCGGCGCCGATAAAACCGAGCAGGGCAGCAACGCCTTAGTCAGCCGGTTCGATGGCCAGACCGTGAACGTGAAGGTCGGCGGCACGCTGCACGATCAGGGCACCCAGTACAACGCCAGCGCCGGCCAAGTGAACATCAGCGCCGACAAACTGGTGGCCGATGCCGCGAACAACACCCACAGCAGCACCGAAAAATCGGTGGATGCCAAGGTCGATGTGCGCGTCTACACCAAGACCGGCGAAGACGTGAATGTGGCCGGCAGCAGCGCGGGTGGTAGCAGCCAGTCGAGCAAGGACAGCTCCACCGCGGTGGTCGGCGGTTACGCTGGCAATCAGGGTGTGAACATCCATGTCGGCGGCGATGCCCGGTTCGAAGGCAGCCGTTTCGATGGCGGCCAGGGCGGTGTCAGCGTCAAGACCGGCGGGGATCTGGCACTCAATCAGGCCAACGACCGCCAGAGCAGCGACAGCTCCAGCCTGCGCGGCAACGGTTCGCTGACCGTCGGCACTTTGCCGGGCACCGAAGGCACTAATGTCGATCTCGGCGCCGGGTTCCAGCTCGATCACAAAGGCAACCAGACCACCGACAGCCAGGCGCATGTTGCCAGCCTCAGCGGCAACGGCACGGTGCAATTGAGCAGCGGCGGTAATCAGATTCAGCAAGGCACGAAGATCGACAGCGCTGGTGCTATCGACCTCAAAGCTGACGGCAAGCTCGACCTGCAAGCGGCCACCGACTCGCACGTCGCCACCGGCAGCAATCTCGGCGGCGGCCTGAAGGCCGGCGGCAGCAAAACCAGCAGCGAGAAGAGCCGCGATCAGGGCGGCAGCCTTAGCGGCAACTTCAACATCGGTCGGGTCAACGAGAACACGCAGACCCTCAGCGGTGGCCAGCTCACCAGCCAGAACGGCATCGCCTTGAGCGGCGATTCGGTGCACCTGCAAGGCACTCAGGTCAGCGCGCCAAACGTCAGCATCGACGCGCAGAAGGGCGGTTTCGTTCAGGAATCCGCGCAATCCACCGACAGCCGCAATAACTGGAATGTGGCGTTGAATGCCGGTGGCAATCTGAGCCAAAGCACACCGACCGCCGCCGATGAAAAAGTCAGCAGCGATCACGGCTTCAATGCCGGGGCCAAAGTCGGCGTGGATTACCTGCAAGGCACCACCCAGCAGAACAGCCAGATCAAGGCTGACACGGTGGTGTTGAACAGTGGCGGTGATGCGAGCCTGAGCGGCGCGCGCAACGTCAGCGGCAACGTGGCGGGTGATCTGACGGTCGAAAGCCGTCAGGACTCCAGCACTCACGCCAAGGTTGACGTGGATCTGGGCCTCACCGCCAAGAAGACTCCGGCCGACGACAAGGGCAAACTCGCGGGCACCGACTACAAGCCAACGCTGAAAGTCGACGGCGAATACGCACACAAGGACAGCGTCAAACAGGCGTCCGGTATCAGTGCTGGTCAGGGTGTGAATCTCACGGTCGGCGGCGCTACCCAGCTGACCGGTGCGCGGATTTCTGCCGCCGAAGGCAAAGTCGATCTGGGCGGCTCGAAGGTCAGCAGCAGCGATCTGAGCAACCTCGACTACGGCGTAAAAGCCGGCCTCGACCTGCCACACAAAACTGAAGAAAACGCACCGAAGGTGTCCCTTGAAAACGGCAACCTGAAAGTCGGCCCGGTGACCCTGAGCGGTCATGCTGACAGCCAATATCTTCAAGCTGGAATTGAAGAGGCGCGCTAAATCCACCCAGCTACGGTGGATGCACCGGAACCCACAGCCACGTTATACGTCTGCGGGAACCGGCGTGCTTGCCAACGTGGTCGTTCGGCCGAAAATTCCTTTCTGGTTGACACTGACTCTGTCAACGTTTTCGTCACGGCGGGTTGCAATTTATGAGCTAATCTCACGCGAACATCGTCTCTGGAGAGCTTCATGTCATGGACAAGACAGTTGAGTTGCCGAGTGAGTACGTTCGTGCAATACAGTTGGCGGATCTGATTATCTATTCCGTCAAAAAATCCCTTCGTCATGGCTCGGGAAATCAGGTCGCTTCTAATATCCCGACCGTATTTGTCCCGGAGAGCAAGGAGCAGAAAGCCGTTATCAGTGCCTATCCTGCGACTCATCTGGTGAGAGAGGCTCGGGCATTGAAGAAAGAGTTGTACGCGCTTCCTGTCAGACCCAACAGCGGTCCCCATCATCCAATGCGAGGAGCGATCGCCGCTCTGGAAGTCGGCGCAGGGAATTGCGGGGAAATGGCCGATCTGGCCTACGTGTTGTGCCGGGAGTATTTCTCCAGTGAATGGCGTGTGATGCGCGCTTCGGCACCCAGGCCGGCAGATCATGGATTTTGCCTTGTGTGGAAGGGGGAAGAACCTGAATCGATTATCCGATATGTAAACGGCAAGCCACTGAAAACCATAGCGATTATTGCCGTAGATGCATGGCCAATCTATTCGCAGGCTGTGCTATGGAACGATCATTTCATGTCGAGTCGAACGCTCAAGCGATCTACGTGGCGAACCACTGGACTGATTTCTCCGCCCAAGGCTGAGAAGAATTGCATCGGCAGCGCTGCGCCCAAGCAGGCAGCGCTCCATAGTATGTCCGAGCTGATCAAAGGCCTGAGAGCGGGTAACCGGATAGAAGCGACCCTCAAATCAAGGCACGTATTGATCGCGAGAAGGGCTCAAGAGCGCTTTGAGTTCTCCGACACCTTCAGGACTTCATTGCGCGAGGCCTCGGTTGCGAAAATCAAGGCCGAAAAACCACCTGCCAAACAGTTGGAGCACCTCTGGGCGACTCATGGTGACATCACGATCGAGTATCGCGAGCGTAACGTCAGATTGAGGGAGGATGAGGTTGAGCCAGATAACCAAAGCCAAACCAAAAAGGCGAGGGTGTCAGGCGAAGAGGCGTGACGGCATGCCTTCCGTCAGGAGGTGATGGCTTTGGAATCCCTCAGAGAGTGGCTTGGGGCAGGCGACGTAACCTGAGAAAAAGGCCCGGTTCAGAAAACTCAAGCGTTTCAATGAATGCCCTGTGCTCCGTATAGCACTCGTCGGAATCCATTGCCTCGGCTTAATAGGAAGCATTACCATTCGTTCCCCTTTCCTCAGCACGCCGCAATGACCCCCATGCTGCCCCGCAGACCCGGCTTTCTCGAGCATTACGAAGAGTTGATCGGCACCTGGACCCGTCGCCTGCGCAATCGCTCGCAGGCCGAGGATCTGGCGCACGACACCTTTGTGCGGGTGCTCGAATCCGATTCGTCGGCGGTGCAGCAACCCCGGGCGTATTTGCACCAGACCGCGCGCAACATCGCGGTGGACGGCTATCGGCGTGAGGACCGGCGGGGCGCCATGGAGTCGGAGGCGATCGATCTCAGTGAGGCGCCGACCGGCGACCCGGAGCATTACATGCATGCGATCCAGCTGGCCGATTCCATCGAACGCGCGCTCACGGAGCTGCCGGTCAACTGCCGACGGATTTTCGTCTGGCAGAAGATCGAGGGCCTGACCCAGGCGGAAATCGCCGAACGCCTGGGCCTGTCCAGGAACATGGTGGAAAAGTATATGATCCGCACCCTGCGGCATCTGCGTGATCGCCTGGACGGGGCGCAATCATGAGCCGTGGCGTCTTTTCATCCCCAGCCAAACAGGACATTCCATGATGGATACTCGTGATTGCGCGTGCGGGCAAACAACGGTGCGCGATGACGCGGCACGCTGGTTTGTGCGTTTGCAGGAGCCAGCGGTCGATGCCGAACAATATCGGAACTTCGACGCGTGGCTGAACGAACATCCCCAGCACCGGGACGAATTCCAGTTGCTGCAAGGCTTGTGGACAGCGGCGGATCTGCTGCCGGCGCCACGGCTTAAAGCTTTGTGCGAAACGCCGCCAGCGCGGCGCGAACGCCGTCCGTTGTTGCGTTATGCCGTGGCGGCCAGCGTGGTCGCGGTGGCGCTCGGGCTCGGTCTGTTCAGCGGCTTGAATCACCCGGCGGGTTACAGCGCCGAATTCGCCACCGCGCTGGGCGAGCGCAAGCATGTCGCGCTGCCGGACGGCTCGGTGATCGACCTCAACAGCCGCAGCCGTTTGCAGGTGCGTTTCGAGAAGGATCGGCGGCTCATCGAACTGACCGAAGGCGAAGCGATGTTCAGCGTCGAGCACGACACTTCCCGCCCGTTCGTGGTCGAGGCCGGCAGCGGCAAGGTCACGGTGACCGGCACCCGCTTCGATGTGCGGCGCGACGTGACGCAGACCCGGGTCGCGGTGGAGCAGGGCACGGTCAAGGTGCAGGGCCGTGATGCGGCCAATGCCGATTTCATCAGCCTCACTGCCGGTCTCGGCACGCGGATCGATGCCCAGGGCAAAGTGGCGCCGGCCTACGCGGTCAACCCGGCGGAGCTGACGGCCTGGCGCAGCGGCAAACTGGTGTTCAACAATGCCAGCCTCAGCGAAGTCGCCGAGGAAGTGTCGCGTTATCGCGACAAGCCGCTGAAGGTCGCCAACCCGGCCGTGGCCAATTTGCGCCTGACCAGCGTGTTCAAATCCGACAACACCGATGCCTTGCTCAAGGCCTTGCCAAGCATTCTTCCGGTGGCCGTGCGCACCCTTGCCGACGGCAGCCAGGAAATAATTTCAAAATAAAATTCAGGTTTTTTTCGAGTTCGTCGTCTTCCTGTTCAACTGCAACTGGTTTGCATTAACAGCCGCACACTCTTGCGATCCACAGGACTCCGTTCGACGTGAAAAACTCCACCGCCAAAAACAATAAATCCCCTTGGTTACCGCTGGCGCTTGCGCTGGCGGTCAACGCCGCCGTGCCGATGGCTTTTGCCGCCGAAGCCATTCACATCCGCGCACAGCCGCTGGGTCAGGCCCTGAGCGAACTGGGCCAGCAAACGTCGTTGCAGGTGTTTTTCAGCCCGGACCTGGTCGCTGGCAAACAGGCGCCGGCGGTGGACGGCAATCTTTCTCCGGAGCAGGCCCTGCGCCAATTGCTGCAAGGCAGCGGTCTGGATTACCAGATCAATGAAGGTTCGGTGACGCTGTCGCCGGCCCCGACTTCCGCTGCCAGCGGCCCGCTGGAACTGGGCGTGACCGACATCAAGGTGGTCGGCGACTGGCTCGGCGACGCCAACGCCGCCGTGGTGCAGAACCACCCCGGCGCGCGCACGGTGATTCGCCGTGAAGCGATGGTCGAGCAGGGCGCGATGAACGTCGGCGACGTGCTGCGCCGTGTGCCGGGTGTGCAGGTGCAGGAAGCCAACGGCACCGGCGGCAGCGATATTTCGCTGAACGTCGGCGTACGGGGTTTGACGTCGCGCCTGTCGCCACGCTCCACCGTATTGATCGACGGCGTGCCGGCCGCGTTTGCCCCGTATGGCCAGCCACAACTGTCGATGGCGCCGATCTCTTCCGGCAACCTCGACAGCATCGACGTGGTCCGTGGTGCCGGCTCCGTGCGTTACGGGCCGCAGAACGTCGGCGGCGTGATCAACTTCGTGACCCGCGCGATCCCGGAAAAAACCACCGGTGAAATCGGCACCACCCTGGAAACCTCGCAGCACGGTGGCTGGAAACACATCGATACCGCGTTTCTCGGCGGCACTGCCGACAACGGCATCGGCATGGCGCTGTTGTACTCGGGCGTCAACGGCAACGGTTACCGCGAGCGCAACAACGGCAACGACATCGACGACGTGATCCTCAAGACCCACTGGGCGCCGACCGATCAGGACGATTTCAGCCTCAACTTCCACTACTACGACGCCAGCGCCGACATGCCCGGTGGCCTGACGCAAAAGCAGTACGACGACAAACCGTTCCAGTCCGACCGCGACTACGACGGCTTCAGCGGCCGCCGCAAGGACGTGTCGTTCAAGTGGATCCGGCAGATCGACGAGCGCACTCAGGCAGAAGTGCTGACCTATTATTCCGACAGCTTTCGCGGCAGCACCATCGCCGCCCGCGATCAGAAAACCCTCAGCTCGTTCCCGCGTTCCTACTACACGCTGGGCATCGAGCCGCGCGTTTCGCGTGTGTTCGACGTCGGCCCGACCACTCAGGAAGTCAGCGTCGGTTACCGTTATCTGAAAGAGGCGATGCACGAACAATCGAGCCGCCTGGCGCTGGTCAACAATGTGCCGGTGGTCACCAAGACCTCCGACGGTCATGTGTTCCAGGATCGCACCGGCGGCACCGAGGCCAACTCGGTGTACATCGACAACAAGATCGATGTCGGCAACTGGACCGTGACCCCGGGCATTCGCTTCGAGCACATCAGCACCGACTGGCATGATCGCGCCGTACTCGACACCGCCGGCAAACGCGTCCCGGAGAAAAACCGCAGCATCGAAAGCAACGAACCGCTGCCGGCCCTGAGCGTGATGTATCACCTGTCCGATGCGTGGAAGCTGTTCGCCAACTACGAGACGTCGTTCGGTAGCCTGCAATACTTCCAGCTCGGTCAGGGCGGCTCGGGTGACCAGACCGCCAATGGTCTGGAGCCGGAGAAAGCCAAGACCTACGAAATCGGCACGCGCTACAACGATGACGTGTGGGGCGGGGAAGTGACGCTGTTCTACATCGACTTCGATGACGAACTGCAATACATCAGCAACGACGTGGGCTGGACCAACCTCGGCGCGACCAAGCACCAGGGTATCGAAGCGTCGGTGCACTACGACATGGCGGCGCTTGACCCGCGCCTTGATGGCCTGACCGCCAACGCCGGTTTCACTTACACCCGCGCGACCTACGAAGGCGAGATCCCCGGCTTCAAGGGCCGCGACCTGCCGTTCTACTCGCGTCAGGTGGCCACCGTCGGCCTGCGTTACGACATCAACCGCTGGACCTACAACATCGACGGCTTCGCCCAGTCCAAACAGCGCTCGCCGGGCACCGGCGTGAATGCTGATGGCAGCTTCAATGGCAATTACATCACCGAAGGCACGGCGGACGGGCAGTACGGCGACATTCCGGGTTACGTGACCTGGAACGTGCGCGGCGGCTATGACTTTGGTTCGCAGCTCTCGAACCTGAAGCTCGGCGCCGGGGTGAAAAACATCTTCGACAAGCAGTACTTCACCCGCTCCAGCGACAACAACTCGGGGATCTACGTGGGCACGCCACGGACGTTCTTCGTGCAGGCCAGCGTAGGCTTCTGATCTGCACTGATGGTTCCTCCGTCGAACCGTCTGCGTGGGAACACCTCCGCGTCCGCTTTTATTGGGACGCGGAGCGTCCCTGGCTGCGTTCCCACGCAGAGCGTGGGAACGATCTGAACACATCAGATCAGGCTCAGACCTTCAGCGCTTTCCCGCCAATCGCCACCGCCACCAGCAATGTCGCCATCAGCCCGAAGGCAAAACTCAGGCTGCTGGCGTGGGCGACAAAACCGATCACCGCGGGCCCTGCCAGAATCCCCGCATAACCCAGCGTAGTGATTGCCGGCACGGCGATGCTTTCCGGCATCACCGTCTGCTTGCCCACCGCCGTGTACAGCACCGGCACGATGTTCGAACAGCCGGCGCCAACCAGCGCATAACCCAGCAGCGCGGCTTGCCAGCTCGGGGCGAAGGTCGCCAGAAACAATCCCGCCGCTGCCAGCAGACCGCCAAACAGAATGATCCGGGTTGCGCCCAATGCCCGGACGATCCGGTCACCGGTCAAACGGCCGGCGGTCATGGTCAGTGCGAACGCTGCGTAACCCAACCCCGCATAGGCGGTGTCGATCCCGCGTTCCTGCGCCAGAAACACCGCGCTCCAGTCCAGCGCCGCGCCTTCGGTGAGGAATACGATGAAGCACATGCCGCCGATGAACAGCACGATCCCGTGGGGAACCGCGAACGCAGGCCCCGAGCTTTCACTGCCGTAAGGCAGCATGTGCGGCACGGCCTTGAACAGCGCCGCGATCAACACCACGACCACCACCAGCATCGCCGCCAATGGCGACAGCCCGAGACCGAGCAGGGCGCTCACGCCCGCCGCGCCGACGATCCCGCCGAGGCTGAACAGGCCGTGGAACCCCGACATCATGTTCTTGCCGCTGGCCCGCTCGACGATCACCGCTTGCAGGTTCACCGTCGAATCCACCGTGCCCAGCCCGGCGCCGAACATGAACAACGTGGCGATCAATGCCGGAATCGACGACACCGTCGCCAGCAACGGCAATGCTGCACAGATCAGCAGCGTGCCGCCGGTGGCTACCTTCCGGCAGCCAAACCGCGTGGCCAGAATCCCCGCCAGCGGCATCGCCAGAATCGAGCCGACGCCCAGGCACAGCAACAACAAACCCAACGTGCCTTCATCGAGCCCGGCGCGCGCTTTGGCGTAGGGCACCAGCGGCGCCCACGCGGCGATGCCGAGCCCGGCGATGAAGAAGGCGATGCGCGTGGACATCTGTTCGAGGCGTCCGGGAACGAACGTGTCTTGAGGGGTGAGGCTGGTCATAACGATCCTTGGCAAAAAACGTTTCAGCAGCGGACATCCTTGCACAGCTCTTTCGATGGAGCGAGCCCGCTCGCCTCGGCAGGGCGTTGCGATTTACAGTGGCGCCCCTGTCGACGGGAAAAACAAGGGCCGGTTCATGACGCAGTTCTACGATGCACGAGGCAATCTCTACGGGGTCGTTTCGCCTCGGGCGCTACGCGATGCCGGTATCGATTTACCGACCAGCGCCGCACAGTGCGCGTCGTCGCGCCAGACGTGGAGTACCGCAGCCATCGCGCAGTGTTGCGATTGGCCCGACGGTCAACGTCCCGTCGGCAGCAAATCCCATCGCAGCGATGGCCTGTTGATCGGCCCGTTTCAATCCTCGCCACCCTTCGATCTGCTGATCGTCAACACCGATGGCACGCTGGCTGAACGCAGCGGCAATGGCCTGACGATTTTCTCCCGGGCGCTGCTCGAACAGGGGCTGATGCCGGAGGAGGGTGCGACGCTACGGGTGCATCACGATAAACCGGATGCGCAATCGCCGGTGCCGACGTCGGTGAAGCCAGCGCAAGTGGCGAGCGTTCAGGGCTTCTGGCTGGACCTCGGCCAGCCCGGTTTCGGCCCGGCGGCGGTCGGTGCACTCGGCGTTGAACCGGTGCCGTTCAACGGTGTGGCAGTCAGCGGTGTTCGACCGCTGGCGCAACTCAATCCCGCCTGGGTGCACAGCCAGTTCGTGCGCATCGGCAATCCGCATTGCGTGACACTGGTGCAGGATGAAGCCGCATTGCCGAGCAACGCACAGATGCTTGAAGCACCGCTGGCGGAAAGTCTGACCGCCATCGCCTACGCCATGCCCACCGGCGCCGGCCAGCCGTGCCCGGCCGGGGTCAATCTGCAATGGGCGATGCGCGCCGGTGATCAACGCATTGTGGCGCGGGTGTTCGAACGGGGCGAGGGGCCGACCGCTTCTTCGGGCACCAGCGCCAGTGCGGTGGCGTCTGCGGCATGGCGGGTAGGCTGGGTGTCGGCGGGAGAGGTGCAGGTGGTAATGCCGGGTGGCACGGCGCCGATCCTGCTGGAGGCGCGCGACGGAGAACTGACTGGCGTGCGTCTGTTCGGCACCGCCGTGCGCGACGAAAATTGCTGAAGCCTCAAGATCAGAACCGCCCGACAGTGTCGCTCACCGCACCACTTTTGAATGCGTTATTCGCGCCCGCCTGCCAATACACTGCGGTCGGCGCCTGGCCCCGCACGATGCACTTCCACTCGAGCTGTTGCTGACCTGGCACCTCCACGGTTGTGCTCCAGCGTTTGTTGTTCAGTGTCAGCGCTATCGCATGTTGTGGGTCCCACGCCCCGAACTCCAGCGATGAACCCGCTGCATAGACACTTTCGCCCGGTTGCGGATTGGCGTTATCGCAATGCACGTTGACTGCCACTGTCGCCGGTTCCACAGGGCCGCTCCAGATCCGGATATCGCCGTTATCCCAGTTCAAGGTCGGCGCGTCCTTGCCTTGCGGCAACTGTTGCAGATCGGATTTGAGGGCGATCACCAATGTGCCGCGTACACCTTGTGTGGTGGCGACCAGTCCCGAATAGGCAGTGTTGAAGCGAATCGGCGAATCAGCGCGGATTCCGGCACTCTTGCGCAGTTTGATCAGTTGCCGGATCAGTTGATCACGCTGCCAGTCATACATGTGCGGCCAGTAAACGGTCGGCGTGCCGGGACTGCTGAGGATGTAGGCGTAAGCCAGATTGACCAGTGGATCGGGCAACGCCCAGTGATGTTGGCCGCCGTAGGCGCCGGGTGAATAACCGGTGTCGTGGTTGTCGACAAAGGTCACGGCGATTTCGCGCCAGGCACGATCCGGATTGCCATTCAAACCGTGGCGCCACTCGGCGAGCGAACCGTTCTGCATACGCTCCTTGAGGGCGAAATCAAACACCGTGCAGTGCGAGCGATCCGACCAGTCCTTGAGCACATCCTGCCAGCTCGCATTGTGTCGCCAGTCGCCCGGCGGGTATTCCCCGGGGCTTTTCCAGTTCTCGCCGACGCAAAATTGCTGGTTGCCGAAGGCGTTCATCCAGCGATCCACGGTTTCCGGCGCGTAGCCACGGACAAAGTCAAAGCGCAGGCCTCGAGCACCGTAGTTGTCGCGCAGATTGATGAACTCGTTTTTGAAGGTTTCGAAGACTGTTGGATTCGCAGTGTTCAAATCCGCCCTCCCATCCACAAACGCGTCACCTTCGTCACAATTTGCGCAGTCGTGCCGCCGTTCGTTGTTCCCTGCCGGGAACAGCGGAAAGACCGCTTTATCGTCCGTGTGATTGGGCACGACGTCGAAGACGACTTTCACGCCAGCGTTGTTGAACGCCAGCACCGCTTGTTTGAGTTGCTGATCAGTGCCGTAACGGCTGTTTTTGTCGAAGCTGTTCCAGAAGTAGCCTTCTCCACCACCGGAGGTCTGAGCCTGGCTGTCGGTCCAGCTTGAGTTGTCCGTCCAAGGGGGCGGTAACCAGACAAGGGTGAATCCGTCGTTGCCAATGGTCGCCGCCTGTTGAGCAAGTACTGAATACCAGGGGGTTGGATTGCGGCTGGAATTCCAGTGGAAGGTTTGCAGCAGAATATTTTCACCGCCGCCGTTGCGAACTGCCGCGCTCGCAGAGCTGGTGGCGGTGACGGCGAGGCCAAGCGCGAAAATCAGAAGAAGTGGTGAAGTCCCTTTCATGATCGTCCCCCCGGGAACGATGGATCCCTTGGGGTTTACTGTGAGCCGACACGCAGCGCTTGTCGCCTGTCAGATCTGACAGGTCGGCTCTATCGTTTTGCGATAAAGCCGCCCCGATCCATAACCGTTCATTGGCCTTTGAACAGTTTCACGGCGACAACAGTGTCATCGACCACCGTCACATACAGCAGGGCTATGGGCTGTGTCTCGGGGCTTTGAAAGCACTCGACGATCACAGCCTGCGCCGAGCAGGCTTGCAGCGCCAAACGGTCTGCGTGCCGCAATTGGCGTTTCACGGCGGCACTCAACGGAATGGGTGAATGGCCCTCGCGAACGTCAGAGCAAAATCTCGAAGTGACTTCTCTCGGGGTGCGTGACGGTGGTGATTCAAGGCCCGCGTCTGCAAACAGATGATTGAGTTGCTCCGCCGCACTGACCGCTCGGGGGAAACCGGCGAAGGCCGAAGTCTGCAGCAGTATTTCAGTCAATTCACCCGGTGCGAGGCCCGATGCCAGGCCGGTTTTGAGGTGCACGCTCAGCGGTGGCCCGACCATGCCCGAGGCGACAATGGCGGCAAACGACACCGCTTCGCGTAATCGCGGATCAAGACCGGGACGTGAGTGTAAATGCCCGTACACCACGCCAACGGCAAGTTCGCGCAGTGCGGGAACGGTATGAAACAAGGCGTCGAGCCTGGCCCCTCCATCGGGTACGAGTTCGACAAACGTATGGCGGCCTTCCTGGTAAAGCGTGGCCATGGGATCGGAAGTGGTCTTTTGATTCATGTCGCGTCCTCACGGATCAATGAGGATGGCAGCGGAGCAACTACGCGCGAACTACGGCATGACAGTGCGTCCATCGGAAGAAGTCGGCGCCGTTGCAGCGCCGACTTCTACACCTTAGACGAATTCCACCACCGGCATCTGCCGCTTCATCAGCACTTTGCCGTCGCGGATCGAATACAGCGGCAGGCCCTGGCTGCGGATCACTTCGTAATCGCTGTCCGCCGACAGGATCAGCAGGTTCGCCGGGCGGCCCTGTTCCAGGCCGTAGCGTTCACCGAGGTGCATGGCTTTGGCGCTGTTGTCGGTGACCAGATCCAGTGCGCTCTGCAGGTTGCGATAACCGAGCATGTGGCAGATGTGCAGGCCGGCTTCGAGGACCCGCAGGATGTTGCCGTTGCCCAGCGGATACCACGGATCGACGATCGAATCCTGGCCGAAGCAGACGTTCATCCCGGCTTCGAGCAGTTCGTTGACGCGGGTCACGCCCCGGCGTTTCGGGAAGTTGTCGAAGCGCCCTTGCAGGTGAATGCTTTCGGTCGGGCAGGAGACAAAACTGATCCCCGAATGCCCGAGCAGGCGGAACAGTTTGGCGCAGTAGGCGTTGTCGTAGGAGCCCATCGCAGTGGTGTGGCTGGCGGTCACGAGGGCGCCCATGTCGCGGCTGCGGGCCTCTTCGGCCAGCACTTCGAGGAAGCGCGAATGCGGGTCGTCGGTTTCGTCGCAGTGCACGTCCACCAGGCAGCCGGTGCGCTCGGCCAGGTCCATCAGGAACTTCACCGAGCTGACGCCTTGGTCGCGGGTGTACTCGAAATGCGGGATCCCGCCGACCACATCGGCGCCCATGCGGATCGCTTCTTCCATCAGCTCGCGCCCGTTGCGGAACGATTCGATGCCTTCCTGGGGGAACGCGACGATTTGCAGGTCGATCAGGTGACGGCTTTCCTCGCGCACTTCAAGCATCGCCTTGAGCGCAGTGAGCTGCGGATCGGTGACGTCGACGTGGGTGCGCACATGCTGGATGCCGTGGGCGGCGAGGGTCTGGATGGTTTTCTTCGCCCGGGTCTTGGTGTCTTCCTGGGTGATGGTGACCTTGCGCTCGCCCCAGCATTCGATGCCTTCGAACAGCGTGCCGCTCATGTTCCAGCGCGGCTCGCCGGCGGTCAGGGTGGCGTCGAGGTGGATGTGCGGCTCGACGAAGGGCGGCACCACCAGATTGCCGCCGGCATCGAGGTCGTCGGGGCCCAGGGTCGGCGCTTCGGTCTGGCGCGCGATGCTGCGGATCAGGCCGTCTTCGAGGTGCAATTCGTGCAGACCTTCCTGGTTGCGCAGTCGGGCGTTGATGATGTGCATCGGGCGAATCCTTTTATAGATCTTGTAGAGGGGCGGCCGCGTTGCGGGCGCCGAGCAGGCCGGTCACTGCGATATACGTTAACGCGGCAACGGCGATCCCGACCAGCGGCGCGACCCATGGCGAGCCGAACGCGGCGACGGTTCCGGCCGCGTAAGCCGCCAGCCCCGGCCAGTTGAACGCCGGTAACCGTGCGTCGGCCAGACGCGGATAACGCCCGCGCCAGCGGAAGAAAAAGTCCGCCATGATCACCCCGCCAATCGGCGGGATCACCGTGCCCAGCAGGATCAGATAAGGCACCAGCATGTCGTACATGCCCAGCAGCGCGAGCGCCGTACCGATCACGGCACCGGCCAGGGTCACGGTCTTGCGGCGCCCGGTGCGCAGCAGGTTGCAGCCGGCGACGGCGAAGTTGTAGATGGTGTTGTCCTGGGTGCTCCAGATGTTCAGCAACAGCATCGCCATCGCTGCCATGGCGAAGCCCTGCAACAGCAACACTTCGACCACGTCGGGCTGTTGATAGACGATTGCGCCATAGGCGCCGATCAGCACCATCAGGCCGTTGCCGATGAAAAAACCGATCAGGCTGGCCAGCACCGCGACCCGCGCCGAACGGGAAAAACGCGTCCAGTTGGTGGCCTGGGTCGCGCCGCTGACGAAGGTGCCGAACACCAGTGTGATGGCGGTCGACCAGTCCAGCGAACCCGTCGGTACGACGCTGAGCAAACCGTCGAGGCCGCCGACCTTCACGGTCGCGACCCACATCGACAGCATCAGCAGCAACATCATCGCCGGCACTGCGATGTACGACAGAATCTCCAGCCCGCGATAACCGACATACGCCGTGGCGCAGAACACCAGGCCGAACAGCACCATCAGGCCCAGCACCGTGGCTTCGTTCAAGTCGAAATACTTGCCGAGCACCACCGCCGCCGTCGCGGTGCCCCAGGCGTACCAGCCGATCTGGGTGAACCCGAGGATCAGGTCGCTGAGCTTGCTGCCGACTTCGCCAAAACAGAAGCGCCCCATCAGCACCGAATTCAGCCCGCTCTTGAAGGCGATGTAGCCGAGGCCTGCGGCATACACACCGAGCAGCAGATTGCCGATGACGATGACGGCGAGCATTTCGCCGAAGTTGAACGCCACGCCGAGCTTGCCGCCGGCAAACATGGTCGCGGTGAAGAAGGTGAAGCCCAGCAGCACCATCGCCGTGGAGGCCAGGCCTTTGCGCGCGTGCATCGGCACTTCACTGAGGGGGTAATCGTTGCCGGGATCGTTTTGCGTCATGGGGCGTTCCTTGCTGGAAAGGGGAGGACGCGAAGTGGTTGCAGCGGTCGTGCCAAACGCGATGTTGCGGGTATTTATAGACGAGACACGGATGATCGGCGCGAAAGCAGTGCATCGGGCGCCCTACCGAACCATGTGGGAGCAGCTGGTCCCACAGGGTCACGGGATTGGATCAGAGGAACCGCAGCAGCGCGGCGACTATGGCTTCAGGCGCATCCTCCTGCACCAGATGCCCGGCATTCGGGATCGGATGAAATTGCGATCCTGGAATCATCTTGTGCAACTCACGCCCGCGTTCGATGGGTATCCACTGATCCTCTTCCCCCCAGAGAATCTGCACCGGGCAACGGATCGTCGGGTACAGCGGCTGTGCCTCCAGCGTGTAGCGCTGATCCATCTGCGCGATCTGCCGGTAGAACGCCGCTTGCCCCGGATCGCCCAGCCACGGCTGCACGTAGGGCGCCAGTTCGTCATCGGGAATCTCCCGGTGAATCGCCCCGCGAATGTAGGCCGGCACGATGGCGCGCTGGATGTAATCCGGCAGGCCGCTGAACGCCGCTTCATGCTGGCGCACGTGCTGCACGAACGGCGAGCCCCAGGGCGTCAGCGCCACCGGGTCGATCAGAGTCAGGCTGCGGTAATCCTTGCCGTTGAGCAGATGCGCGCGCAGGGCGGTGGCGCCGCCGAAGTCGTGGGCGACCACGTCCGGGCGTTGCAGATTCCAGTGATCGAGCAACTGCGCGAGCAATTCGTTCTGCACGCCGAGGGAGACATCGGCGTCCGGTTGCTCGGACTGCCCGTAGCCCAGCAGATCGAAGTAATGCACCCGATGGGTGGCGAAAAAGTGCGGCGCGATGCGGTGCCACACGTAAGACGAGAAGGGCGTGCCGTGCACGAATACCAGCGGCGGGCCGTCGCCGTGCACCCCGTGGCGAATCTGTTGCCCGTTGAAATCAAAGACCTGATCCAGCAGCCAGTCCGTCATGGGCCTGCCCTCTTGGCGGGTTCGAGCCAAAAAGCATAGGCGTAAAAAACCACCGGTCTCGGTGGTTTTTTTGTGTCGCGGGAGTTACTCGCCGCGATAGATGCAACCGCTGGTGCAGGTCTCGTGGATGCGGATCGCACTGAGTTCCGGCAGCAGGGGCTTCAATTCATTCCAGATAAATTTGGCCAGCACTTCGCTGGTCGGATTCTCAAGGCCCGGAATGTCGTTCAGGTAATTGTGGTCCAGACGCTCGTACAGCGGCTTGAAAATCGCCTTGATCTCGGAAAAGTCACGGATCCAGCCGGTGTGCGGATCGAGGTCGCCGCTCAGGTGAATCGCCACTTTGAACGAGTGACCGTGCAGGCGTCCGCACTTGTGGCCGTCCGGTACGTGGGGCAGGCGGTGGGCGGATTCGAACGTAAATTCCTTGAAGATTTCCACAGTGATTTCAGCTCTGTTCAGATGGCGTTCGCCGCAGCGAATTCGGGCAGGCGGCGAGTTTATCAGCTTGTTCCCGGCTGTGCTGACTAAAGGGTCAGCAAGCGCTCGGCGAGGCGACCATTGGCAGTCAGTTCGAGGAATTCGTCGCCCAGCCGGCGGCTCTCGTCCATCGCCGCGCGCCAGTATTTCTGCCGGCTCGGCGCATCGCCCATAAAGCGCTTGAAGTCGTTACGGTCGGGGAGTTTGCCGTAGGGCAGGCGCGCCAGGTATTCCTTGGACGGCGCGAGCAACAGCACGTCCTGCAAGCGCTCCACCGACGCCTTGCGCCACGGCAGGGTCTTGTCGAACCAGCCCGGAATCACCCGGTCGGTGAAGTGCGGATACAACACGATGCCGTCGCCGCTGTAGGGCAGGTCGAGGTGATAGTCGAGCAGACCGCCGTCGCGGAACGTGCCGGCACCGGCGCCCGGCAGGTCGCGCACGCCTTCCATGACCATCGGGATCGAGCCCGAGGCCAGCAGCGCCTGACGCAAGTTGCCGGCGTCGAGGGCGACGAAACGCGACGGGAAGTCGTTCAGCGCATGCACCGGCGGCGCCAGGCGCGGGTCGTGGATGATCAGCCGTTCAAAATGCCGCGACAGCCGCGCACGGCCGCGCAGGTTGTCGGCGATCACCGAACCCAGCGCCAGCCCGAGCCGGCCGCGATGGTCGTCCGCCAGCCCGCCGTGGCTTTTGACCACCATGATGTTCAAGCGGTAATGGGCGTTGGTCAGAAGGCTCGTGTCTCGGCCGTCGAGCAGGTCATCGAGCATGCGCTGCGAACTGCGGCTGACCTCGCCGATGGTCACACCTTTGTTGAAGTTCTGCTCGGTGTACAGATGACCGAGGCGGCGGATGCCTTCGGCGGCGTCCGGCAGGCAGGCGCTGGCGAAGCGCCAGGAACCCACCGACGCACCGATCAGCGAGCGCTCGCGCGGCGCCTTCGGCAACCACTCGCCGAACAGCGCCAGATCCAGGCCCTGAATCCCCAATGCCTTGGGCCCACCGGCAGCGCCGGGCAGGGTGCCGACGTCGGCGGCGTTCAGGCCTTGGGCACGAATGCGCGCCATGGCCCTGGGGCCGGCCTTGAGGGTGAGGGCAGGGAACTTGATGTGAATGGCGGTCATACCGGTCTCGATCGTTAGCAAGCGAAAGATTATAAGCACATGTTGCCGTGGCTGCAGGAGCAGGCCCAATGATGGCAATTCAGTTTCAGTTAAGTTCGCACCTTTAAGGTGCGGCCCGTAGCGACACATAAAAATACGGAGACACCATGAAAACCCTGACTGCCCTGACCATCGCCTCGATCATCGGCCTCACCGCCAGCACCGTTCACGCCCGTGATCTCGGCCCGGATGAGGCCCTGCGCCTGCGCGACGCTGGTACTATCGTCTCCTTCGAGAAGCTCAACGCCACCGCGCTGGCCAAACACCCGGGTTCGACGATCACCGACACCGAGCTGGAAGAACAGTACGGCAAGTACATCTACCAGATCGAACTGCGTGATCCGCAGGGGCTGGAGTGGGATCTGGAACTGGACGCGGTGAGCGGGCAAGTGCTCAAGGATCATCAGGATACGTAATGAAGGTGAATGTTCGCGCCACCCGCCGTACGGCATTGGCGCTGGTGATGTTTTGCTCGACGGCCATGGCCCGTGACCTGGGTCCCGACGAAGCCCTCAATCTGCGCAAGCAGGGTGTGATCCTGCCGCTCGAGCAGGTATTACACCAGGCGATGGACCGCTATCCCGGCGCGAAACTGCTGGAAGTCGAGCTGGAAGAAAAACACGACGTCTACATTTATGAAGTCGAGTTGCTGACCGTCGAAGGTGTGGCCCGTGAGCTGCATCTGAAGGCCGACACCGGCGAACTCGTGAAAGACAAGGAAGATTGACCGATGCGCTTGCTTCTGGTGGAAGACCACGTACCGCTGGCCGACGAATTGCTCGCCGGCCTGCAACGCCAAGGCTACGCGGTGGACTGGCTGGCGGACGGGCGCGATGCGGTCTATCAGGGCAGCAGCGAGCCCTATGACCTGATCGTCCTCGACCTCGGTCTGCCCGGCGTGCCGGGGCTTGAGGTGTTGGCGCAATGGCGCGCCGGCGGTCTGACGATTCCGGTGCTGATCCTTACCGCCCGCGATTCCTGGGCCGAGCGCATTGAAGGCCTGAAGGCCGGTGCCGACGATTACCTGACCAAACCTTTCCATCCGGAAGAACTGTATTTGCGCATCCAGTCGCTGCTGCGCCGCTCCAAGGGCCAGGCCAACCAGCCGACGCTCAAGGCCGCCGGGCTGCACCTGGACGAGGGCCGCCAATGTGTCGTTCGCGACGGCGCCGACATTCAGCTGACCGCTGCCGAATTCCGTCTGCTGCGCTACTTCATGCTGCACCCGGAACAGATTCTCTCCAAAAGCCACCTCGCCGAGCACCTCTACGACGGCGAGACCGAGCGCGATTCCAACGTGCTGGAGGTTCACGTCAATCACCTGCGACGCAAGCTCGGCAAGAGCGTGATCGAAACCCGTCGCGGCCAGGGTTATCTGTTTGGCGGACAGGCTTCGTGAGATCGATCCAGCGCCGCTTGAGCCTGGGGTTGATCAGCGTGCTGGTGGTCGTCGGGGTGCTGCTGGCGCAAACCAGCCTGTGGCTGTTCGAAGTGGGATTGCAGCGCTATCTCGAAGCCGGGTTGCGCAACGACAGCGAGAGCCTGCTGGTGGCGCTGGTTCGCGGGCCGCAAGGCTTGCAGCTGGATGAGCGGCATTTGTCGCCTGCCTACCAGCGACCGTTTTCCGGGCATTACTTCCGCATCGATTTCGCCGACAGCCATTGGCGCTCCCGCTCGTTGTGGGATCAGGATCTGCCGCTGCTCGAACGCTCCGGGCTGCACAGCAACCTGCAACTGGGGCCGGACGGTCAGCAATTGCTGGTGCTGCGTTCGGACTATCGACGGCTCGGTCAGTCGATTTCCATCAGCGTCGCCCAGGATTACACGCCGGTGCGCGAGAGCTTCCAGCGCATGCGCCAGATCGGCCTCGGCCTCGGGCTGGCCGGGTTGCTGCTGATTCTGTTGTTGCAACGCCTGACCGTGCGCCGCGCGTTGCGCCCGCTCGAGAAGGCTCGCGAACAGATCGCCCAGCTGCAGCAGGGCCAGCGTTCACAACTCGATGAACAAGTGCCGGCGGAACTGGAACCGCTGGTGGCGCAGATCAACCATTTGCTGGCGCACACCGAAGACAGCCTCAAGCGTTCGCGCAACGCTCTGGGCAATCTCGGGCATGCGCTGAAAACCCCGTTGGCGGTGCTGCTCAGTCTGGCGTCGAGTGAAAGGCTCGACGCGCATCCGGAACTGCGCAGGATTCTCAAGGAACAACTGGAACAGGTTCAGCAACGGCTGAACCGCGAGCTCAACCGAGCGCGGCTCTCTGGCGATGCGTTGCCGGGGGCGCTGTTCGATTGCGACGCCGAGCTGCCGGGGCTGCTGTCGACGTTGAACATGATCCATGGCGAGCATCTGGAGCTGAGTTATGTGGCCCCACCCGGTCTGCAATTGCCGTGGGATCGTGAAGATTTGCTGGAACTGCTCGGCAATCTGTTGGACAACGCCTGCAAGTGGGCGGATGCCGAGGTGCGGCTGAGCGTGGTTGAAACGGCGGAAGGTTTTGTGTTGAGCGTGGAAGACGACGGGCCGGGGATTCCCGAGGCGCAGCGGGCTCAGGTGTTCAGCCGGGGGGCGCGGCTGGATGAGCAGACCCATGGGCATGGGTTGGGGCTGGGGATTGTGCGGGATATTGTCGAAACGTGGGGCGGGGTTTTGGTGTTGGGCGAAAGCGAGTGGGGTGGGTTGAAGGTGGAGATTCAGTTGCCTCGGCGGTGAGCTTCAAGAGCCCCCTCATCGGAACGCCGCCCGCCTAACCCTCTCCCAAGGGGAGAGGGAACTGACCGAGTTGGTTTTCCGAGCTACACCGACCTGAAAGTCTTCAGTCGAACTCAGGTTTTGAACACCTTGGAGATCGGCTCCCTTTCCCCCTCGCCCCCCTGGGGGAGAGGGCTGGGGTGAGGGGGTAGCTCTTGATTTTCAGCAATCCCGCATCAGACGCGAAACTGATCCATCAAACTCTGCTGCTGATTCGCCAGGCTATTGAGCGACTGACTCACCCGCGCCGATTCATTCGCCTGCCCCGACAGCGATTCCGTCACATCACGAATCGTCGCCACGTTGTTGTTGATCTCTTCAGCCACAGCGCTCTGCTCTTCGGCAGCGCTGGCGATCTGCAGGTTCATGTCGCTGATCACCGTCACCGCATCGCCGATCTGGCGCAGCGCCGTCACGGCCTGGCCGACCTGTTCGACGCTGCCCTGGGCCTGGCGATGGCTGTTGCCCATCGAACCGACCACGTCCTGGGTTCCGGTCTGCAATTGCTCGATGACCTGGCGGGTTTCTTCCACCGATTCCTGGGTGCGGCGGGCGAGGTTGCGTACTTCATCGGCTACTACCGCAAAACCGCGACCTGCTTCACCGGCACGGGCGGCTTCGATGGCGGCGTTGAGGGCCAGCAGGTTGGTCTGTTCGGCGATGGCGCGGATGGTTTCCAGCACGGTGCCGATCTTCTCGCTGTTGGCGGCCAGGCCTTCGACCTGCACCATCGCCGCGCTCATGTCGGCGGCGAGGGTGTCGATGCTGGCGGTGGTGCGGTCGATCACGGTCAGGCCCTGACGGGTGGCGCGGTCGGCGTCCTTGGCGGCTTCGGCGGCTTGCGCGGCGCTGCGGGCCACGTCCTGGGCGGTGGCGCTCATTTCGTGGGACGCGGTGGCGACCTGATCGACCTGACGGTATTGCTGCTCCATGCCGGCGCTGGTCTGAGTGGCGATGGCCGAAGACTGGTCGGCGGTGTTACGCGCGTCCTGCACCGAGCGTTTTACCTCGGCGATGATCGGTTGCAGCTTGTCGAGGAAGCGGTTGAACCAGCCGGCCAACTGGCCGAGCTCGTCCTTCTTGTCGTAGGCCAGACGGCGGGTCAGATCGCCTTCGCCGCTGGCGATGTCTTCCAGCATGTGGGCCACGCCGAGGATCGGTTTGGTCACGCTGCGCGCCATCAGCCACACCAGCAACAGGCCGATCAGCGCGGCGAGCACGCCAAGGCTCAGTTCGATCAGGGTGCCTGAGGTGTTGCTGGCATCCAGTTGTTGCTTGAGTGCTTCGGCGCGGCTCACCAGCACTTTTTCCGGCACATCGAGCAGCACGCCCCACGACGGGCCGCCGGGAATCGGCTGGAACGGCGACAGCACTTTCAGTTGCGCGTTGCTGTGCAGGCTGCTGACGGTGTTGCTCGAGGCGAGCAGACGCAGCAGTTCGGCGCCGCTGGTGGTGTCCACGGCATCCAGGCGCTGGCTGAGTTTATTGGCGTCCGGGCTGTAACCGGCGAGCAGGCCGGCGGGGCTGACGATGCTCACGGCGGTCTGGCCGTCGTAGAGCTTTTTGCTGGCGCTCTGGCTGATCGCTTGCAGGCTGTTGAGGTTGATGTCCACCGACAGCGAGGCGATGACTTTGCCGTTGACCATCAGCGGGAACACGATGCTGGTCATCAGCACCTTTTGCCCGTCGATCACATAGAAATAGGGTTCGATCACGCATGGCTTGAGCGTGGTGCGCGGGCAGGTGAACCAGGCGTTGGCGGCCTGACCGCTGGGGCCGGTGCTGGTGTCGCTCATGTCGCTTTCCGGCAGGGCCATCGAGGTCACTTTGCCCGGCGTCGGCTGCGACCAGTACAAGGCGAAACGGCCCTTGTCGTTGCTGCCCAGTTCAGCCTGGCCGGCAAACAGCTCGTCCTTGCCGTCCAGCGCGTTGGCTTCGAACACCAGCGACAGGCCGAGCAGATCCGGGTTGGCCTGCAGCGCCGATTTCACCTGACGGGTCATGTCTTCGCGCAGGTCGAAGGCATCGAGGAAGCGCTTCTCGGCCTGCTCACGCAGGAACAGCACCTGACGCGAGAAACCGTGGCCATATTGATAGGCGTCCATGAACTGCTGGCGAATGCCGGCGGCCTGGACCTCGCCTTGGGATTCGATGCGGGCCTGAGCCGATTCGGTGAGCATTTCCATGCTCGAAGCTTTCACCAGTTCGGAACTGTGCTCCATGCGATACAGCGAAAGACCCACCAACAGGGTCACGATACCGGCCAGGCAGAGCCCGGCGAGCAGGGTGATTTTCCATTGGATGGAAAGTTGTCTGAGTGACATGGAAACGTCCTTATTCGATAAATATCTGAGACTTTGCACTGTAACGGCCGCGTTTCGGCTTTCTTTATGGCGTAAATGCAATAGGGCGAATTGACGCATGTTGTGGCGGATATGCCCTGTTCAGCGGATTGATCATGGAAAGTTACACAGTGTTGCGACCAGTCGCTTTGACACTGCGCCCGCGCTGCGGCACAGTGCGCGCCCTTCTAATAAGACCCTCTATGCAAATCCGCTGGCGACCCTCGTGGCTTGTCGGCCGGACTCATCCTGTCTGGCGGTGAATGGCTTTACCGTCGTGTTTTCGAGGTAGTGAAATGAATGCAGTGATTGCTGCGGTCGGCGTCATGCTGATCCTCAGCCTGTCCCGGGTGCATGTGGTGATCGCGTTGATCGTCGGTGCGCTGGTCGGTGGCCTGACCGGTGGTCTGGGTATCGACGCCACGCTCAAGGCTTTCAACAGTGGCCTGGGTGGCGGGGCGACGGTGGCGTTGTCCTACGCGTTGCTCGGCGCTTTCGCCGTGGCGATTGCCAAGTCCGGACTGGCCCATGCGCTGGCCGACAAGGCTCTGGCGATGGTTGATCGCCAGCATGCGACCGGTGGCGGCAGCGTCAAATGGCTGCTGATCGGCCTGCTGTGGGTGGTGGCGATCGCTTCGCAGAACATCCTGCCGATTCACATCGCGTTCATTCCGCTGCTGGTGCCGCCGCTTCTTTATGTACTGACCAAGCTGCAACTGGACCGCCGGTTGATCGCCTGCGTCATGACCTTCGGCCTGATCACGCCGTACATGTTCCTGCCGGTGGGCTTCGGCAACATTTTCCTTAATGAAATCCTGCTGGCCAACGTTGCCCGCAGTGGCGTTGACATCAGCGGGATCAACGTCACCCATGCCATGGGGATTCCGGCGCTGGGCATGCTGGCAGGGCTGGGTATCGCCTTTATCAGTTACCGCAAGAAACGCGTCTACGACCTGGGAAAAATCGAGCAGGTCGAGCAGGTGGCAGTGCAGTACAACCCGCGCAGTCTGTTGATCGCCGGTGTCGCCATTGCCGCAGCCTTCATTATTCAGTTGCTGCTGGATTCGATGATTATCGGGGCGCTGGCCGGTTTCCTGATCTTTTCGGCGTCGGGCATCGTCAAATGGCGCGAGACGGATGACCTGTTCACCGAAGGCATGAAGATGATGGCGATGATCGGCTTCATCATGATCGCCGCCTCCGGATTCGCCGAAGTGATGAAGGCCACCGGCGAGGTGCAGACGCTGGTCGAGTCGTCGGCGTCGTGGATCAACCACAGCAAAGGCATCGGTGCGTTGCTGATGCTGCTGGTCGGGCTGCTGGTAACAATGGGCATCGGCTCTTCGTTTTCCACGGTGCCGATCCTCGCGGCGATTTTTGTGCCGCTGTGCGTGCAACTGGGTTTCAGCCCGATGGCGATTGTCTGTATCGTCGGCACGGCCGGCGCGTTGGGCGATGCCGGTTCTCCCGCGTCGGACTCGACGCTTGGTCCGACCTCCGGGCTGAACATCGACGGCCAGCATCACCACATCTGGGATACCGTGGTTCCGACCTTCCTGCATTACAACCTGCCGCTGCTGGCGTTTGGCTGGGTGGCTGCGATGGTCCTCTGACGTGATCGTTCCCATGCTCTGCGTGGGAACGCCTCTTGTGACGCTCTGCGTCACGCTTTGGGACGCGGAGCGTCCCGGGCTGCATTCCCACGCAGAGCGTGGGAACGATCGGCGTCGAGGTGTCGATCTCAAGCCGCAGCTCAACTTTTGGTTACGCGTGCCGTTAAAGCCTTTAACCACGCCAATAAAACCAAAAGAGTGAGCCCCCATGCGCCTGAGTCTCAAGGCTAAAGTCCTGTCCCTTGCCGTCCTTCCGGTCTTGCTCTTTGCGCTGGTGATCAGCCTGACCACGCTGTTCATCCTTCAGGAACAGGCGCGCAATGAAGTCCAGCAGACCCGCGAACGCCTGCTCGGCGATGCCAAAGCCACGCTGGCCAGCTACGTCGCCGTGGCCATGACCACCATCAAACCGTTGTACGACGCCGCCGCTCCCGGCGACGCCGATGCGCGGGCGCAAGCGATCAAGCTGCTGTCGAGCATCAAGTACGGCAAGGATGGCTACTTCTTCGGCTACGACTCCGAGACCGTGCGCCTGTTCAAGGCCAATGACCCCGAAGGCGTGGGCAAAAGCTTCAAGGACAACCGCGACCCGAACGGCGTCTACGTCAACCGCGACCTGGTGAAAGTGGCTAAGGACGGCTCTCACTACCTGCAATACAGCTCGCCGCTGCCGGGCAACGCGAAAGTGCTGGTGCCGAAACTCGGCTACACCGAATACCTGGCGAAGTGGGACATGGCGGTGGGTACGTCGGTCAACCTCGATGGCATCGAAGCGCAAGTGGCGGTGGTCGAGGCCAAGGTGCAGGAGCGCATGCAGGGCGTGGTGCTGAGTATCGTCGGCGTGGCGGTGGTGGTACTGCTGGTGATCGCGGCGGCGGGGATGCTGCTGGCCAACACCATTCTGCGACCGCTGACCCTGATGAAAGCCAACCTCGATGACATCGCGGCGGGCGAGGGTGACCTGACCCGGCGTCTGACCATCACCAGCCAGGACGAACTCGGTGAACTGGCGGGCTCGTTCAACCGTTTCGTCGACAAGATCCACGGCCTGGTGCGGCAGATCACCGAAATGACCTCGCAACTGACCGGGCTGGTGACGCAAGTGTCGGATCAGGCCCAGCGCTCCGATCAGGCCATGGAGCGTCAGCGTCACGAAACCGATCAGGTCGCCACGGCGATCAACGAAATGTCTGCGGCCGCGCAAGAAGTCGCCAAGAGCGCGCAGAACGCCGCCGTCGCCGCGCAGCAGACCGACGAAGAAGGCCAGACCGCCAAGCGCGTGGTGGCCGGCAGCATCAAGCAGATTCATGCGCTGGTGGACGATATCCGCAGCAGCGGCGTGTCCCTCGACAGCCTGCAACAGGACGTATCGTCGATTGTCGGCGTGCTCGGGGTGATTCGCTCGATCGCCGAACAGACCAACCTGCTGGCGCTCAACGCTGCGATTGAAGCGGCGCGGGCCGGCGAGGCCGGGCGCGGGTTTGCGGTGGTGGCGGACGAGGTGCGGGCGCTGGCGTCGCGCACGCAGATCAGCACTCAGGAAATTCAGGGCATGATCGACCGCTTGCAGGCGGGGACGCAGTCGGCGGTCGAGGCCATGCGCCGCTCAAGCGAGGCGGGTGACGGCACGTCGGCCCAGGCCAATCAGGCGGGGGCGTCGCTGGATGCGATGGCGGATCTGATTGCGACGATCAATTCGATGAACGCGCAGATCGCCAGTGCGGCGGAAGAGCAGACGGCGGTGGCCGAAGAGATCAACCGCAGCGTGCATCAGATTGCGGTGGCGGTGGATAACGTGGCGGATGAGACACAGTTGGGGGCGCAGACTTCGCGGAGTCTGGCGGATCTGGGGCAGCGGCTTGGGAAGTTGGTGGGGCAGTTCCGTATCTGAACCCTGAAAGCCCCCTCACCCTAGCCCTCTCCCGGAGGGAGAGGGGACTGACCGCAGTGTCTTGCGTCATACATCGACCTGAAAAATCGTGTCGATTATGGATTCACAGCCGATCGCTCATGTCGGCGTATCTCTCGAATATCCCCCGTTCGGTTCCCTCTCCCTCCGGGAGAGGGCTAGGGTGAGGGCCGGCTTTTGACTTTGGCGAGTTCAGGGTCTGTCCCAGTAGGGAACCTCCCCAAAACACTCAACAAAGAAATCAATCACCGTCCGCACCTTCACCGACAACCGCCGGCTCCCCGGCCATAGCACCGAAATCTGCTGCGGCTCGACACTGTTCGAAACCTGATAATCCCCCAGCACCGGCACCAGCGTGCCCTCACGCACCGCCTCGCCGATCAGCCATGACGGAAACATCACCAGCCCCAGCCCTTGAACAGCGGCCTGGGTCAACGTGTCCGCGTGGTTGCCGGTGATCGGGCCCTTGACTGCATACGGCGTCCACTCGCTCTGATCCTGCCGGAAGAACCAGCGCTGCAGGCCGGTCGCGCCCTTGTAGGCCAGGCACTGGTGGCGGGCGAGGTCTGCGGGATGTTGTGGTGTGCCGAAACGCATGAGATACGCGGGACTGGCCGCGACCTGAAAGCGGTGCGGCGCGAGGATTCGCGCCTGCATGCTCGAGTCGTGCAGCGGGCCGATGCGGAACAGCAGGTCGGCGCCTTCCTGCAGTGGGTCGATGTAGTGGTCGGTCTGCTGGATGTCCAGTTGCAGCTTCGGATAGCGCTCGCACAAACGGCCCAGCCACGGCGTCAGGTGGCGCTGACCAAACACCACCGGGGCGTTTATCCGCACCAGGCCGGTCGGTTCGCTTTGCTGTTCCTGCAAGGCCTGTTCGGCTTCTTCCAGTTGCACCAGCACCAGCCGCGCGTGGTGGCCGAGCATGCGCCCGGCTTCGGTTGGCGTCACCGCGCGGGTGTGGCGGTAGAGCAGTTGCTGGTTCAGCGCCTGTTCCATCAACTGGATCTGCCGGGAAATCGAGGAGGGCGCCACGCCCTCGCGGCGGGCGACTTCGGAAAAACTGCCGTGGTCGAGCACCGCCACAAACAGCCTTAGCGCTTTAAATCCCAGTTCGTTGAGCCCGTGCATCGTGTGTCCTGCTGTGCGAGTTACGCAAAAGTGTTGTCCGGATGCTCCCATTTATCGCACAGCTGCGCCAGCCGATAATCCGCGCCATCGTTTCCTTCAGAGGTTTTTCAGATGCAGTCGTTTGATGAAGTGAGTGCCGCGCCGGCCCCGGTAGCGCGGCCAGGTTTGCGTTTGTTGCTGTTGCCGTTGGTGATTCTGGCTGGCATGGGGTTGTCGGTGGAGGCGGGGTTGCTCGGGCCGTTGGGTGAGCAGGTCGGGCATTTGTGGGCGACCTTGAGCATCTTCGGGGTGGGCTCGGCGATTCTGTTTTTGCTGTTGTTGTTTGCGGGGCCGCAGAAGGGGCCGGCGCTGACGGATCTGCCGCGCTGGCAGTTGATCGGCGGGTTTCTGGGGCCGATGTATGTGGTGGTGTTGACGCTGGCCACACCGCATATCGGGATTGCGATGACGATGATTGCGATTCTGTCGGGGCAGGTTGGCAAGAGTGTGCTGATTGACCATTTCGGGTGGTTTGGGGCTACGCGCAAGAAGGTCAATGCTGAGCGGTGGCTGGCGTTGGGGTTGATTGTGGCGGCTTTGGTTTTGATTGCGCGGGGGTGAATGATGAGTCTGGTTATTTTGTTGGCGGTGGTGGTGTTGGCGGGTGCGGTGTTGAGTGTTCAGGCGGCGATCAATGGGCGGTTGGGGGAGACCGTTGGGGTTCTGCGCAGCAGTTTGTTGACGTTTGTCGTCGGCGCTGTTTCTACGGGGTTGTTGATTTTGTTTTTTGAGCCTGCTCAGGCGGTGAGTTTGCTGGAGGTGCCGAAGTGGCAGCTTAGCGGTGCTCTGTTTGGGGTGGTTTACATGATGGTCATGGTTGGCGCAGTGCCGCGCGTTGGTGCGGCTGTGGCGACGGTGGCGGTGATTGTCGGGCAGCTTGGGATGGGGATGTTGATTGATAATTTTGGCTGGTTGGGGAATCCCGCTATTGAGTTGTCTTCGAGTCGGGTTTTGGCGATGGTTTGTCTCGGGTTGGCGCTGGTTTTCATGTATCGCAGTAGCGTGCGGCAGGCTGTTTGAACTTGGCGGCCTTTGGGCCGACCAGGTTCTCGGATTATTGAGTACATATCCGTTTCTTCGGGTGCGGCCGCTGGCGGTTTCGCTCTTACAGCGAGTCACTTTGGCAAACGCCGGAATGCCGGCCCAGCCCAAAGTAACCAAAGGTCTGGGCCCCGGCGTTCGGCCCCTCGCTGGGGCTCGGGGTTCCTTCGTTACGGGATTCATCCGGGGGCATCGCCTCCGGTTTGCTTCGCTGCACCTCCTCTCGATGTGTTCGACTTCGTCGAACGGCGCTACGCGCCCACCCCCGGATAAATCCCTCCACTCAGCCTGCCGATGGGGCCGGCACGTCAAAAGCGGTACTCGAGCTAACGCTCATCGTTGTGACTGGTGACTGGTGACTGGTGACTGGTGAGTGGTGTGGGGTGGGAGGTTAGGTGGTTTTCACGTTCTACACTGGTAGCACGGCTTGTTCTTTCGGCCTCAGGCAACCACCACCAGAGGAGTCTGTTTCATGGCAGATAGAAAATGCGATTGTCCGGGATGTCGTTGCACGATCAAGGAGGGTGAACATTCTTATGTGGCGCACGGGAAGCATTATTGCTGTGAGGCTTGTGCGCATCATCACAAGAGTGGTGAGGAGTGTTCGGGCAAGGGGTGTCAGTGTGCGCATCCCAAGTAATCTCGGGTATTGAAAAGGTGGAGCCTAATCAGGCTCCACTTCCAGTTTCAGGCTGTCGTCGTCCAGGCGTTCGGTATGGCGGACGTTGCCGTGCAGGCGGCGGCCTCCGACGTTGACGACGATGGTTTTGGCCTTTTCAAGGTCTTCCGGCAAGGGGGCCGGGACGCGCAGGGCGAAGCGGTAGGGGTCGTTTTCGACGGGTTCCAGGCCAACCGGGCAGTCGACGCTTTTGGTGATGCGACCGAACAGGGTGTCCAGGCCGTAGTCCAGATGCGCCGGGCTGTTGATGGTTGTCATGTGTAGTCCCCCCGAAAGTGTCCCCGCCTGCGCGCAAGCTTAGCTCGCCGGTCGCCATGTAACGTTTTCCACGCCGAATTTTTCTGCCATCGGCTTGCTGGTCTTTTGCACTTTCTCCCGGCCGAAACGCGGGATGCGGCCGACCCCCGCGTCGCAGCTTGCCCAGTGCCACGCCTCGGTGTTGTCCATTTTGTCCGAGCGGATAATGAACGACTTTGGCGTGCCGTGAAGGGTGTAATCGATGACGTACAGTTTTGCGTTGTTCATAAAGCCCATCTTCCTCCCTGTGGTAATAGAAGGATCGCTGGGCTGCGGGAAAATTCACTCGGATTGTCCGACGGTATCTATCAATGGCGAGGTCCCGGTCGGACTGGTTACCATGGCGCTTCGCCAACCCCGATGAATGTTCGCCATGGCCCTCGCTGCGCCCCCTGATCTGAGTGATACCGATGTGCCGGTGCAACCGCTGGCGCGCACGTATCCGCGTGGTTTGTTCATCGAGCCGCATGAGCATGTCTGGGGGCAGTTGCTGTACGCGATGAGCGGCGTAATGTGGGTCGAGACGCCCCACGAGGCGCTGGTGGTGCCGCCGCAGCGGGCGGTGTGGTTGCCGCCGGGGGTGCCGCACGGGATTCGGGTGGTGTCGGATTTGCAGATGCGCAATATCTACCTGCGCCCGGCGCTGGCGGCGACGCTGGATGAGACCGTGCAGGTGATTGAGGTCGGTGGTTTGCTACGCGAGTTGATCGTCGGACTTGTGGCGCAGGGCGACAGCGGCGATGCCGAGTACTACGAGGCACTGGTCGGGCTGGCGCTGCTGGAGCTGAAACGCGCAAGGCGTTCACAGCTGAAGATCCCGTTGCCGGACGATGCCGACCGGCGGCTGATGAGTCTGTGTCAGGCGGTGATGGCCGCGCCGTCGCTGGACATTCCTTTTGAACAACATGCCGAAAACGCCGGGGCCAGCGTGCGCACCCTGGCGCGGTTGTTCAAGGAAGGGTTGGGCATGGGCTTTGCCGAGTGGCGGCGGCAGGTGCAGTTGGCGACGGCGGTGGCGGAGTTGATCCAGGGCGTGCCGGTCAGTGCGATTGCCCGTGAGCTGGGTTATTCGCCGAGCAGTTTCAGCGACATGTTCCGCCGGGAGCTGGGTGTCGCCCCTTCGCAGTTCGGTGTGGGGCAGCTTCCAGCCTGATTTGGCAGAAATTCAGAAGTCCTTGGCCGATGCCGGTCGCCGCCTTTCCCTAGACTTTGCCCATTCCTTTTTGTGGCGGAGTGATCCCATGAATTACCTGATTTCACTGGCCGTCGGTCTGGGTGTAGGCCTGCTTTATGGCGCGCTGGATGTCCGTTCTCCGGCGCCGCCGGCCATCGCGCTGGTGGGCCTGTTGGGCATGCTTGCGGGCGAGCAGTTGTGGCCGATGGGCCGGCAACTGGTCAGTGGCTGGCTGTCCTGAATTCTGTCTTTTCCCTTCGGTGGAGATTTCCATGAAAGCATTGCAATTCGATAAAACCGGCGACCTGTCGTCCCTGCGCTTCGTCGAGGTGCCGACGCCGGTGCCGGGCACTGACGAGGTGCTGGTGCAGATCAAGGCCGCGGGCCTCAATCCCAGCGACGTGAAGAATGTGCTCGGGCGTTTTCCGTACACCACGCTGCCGCGTATTCCCGGTCGGGATTTTGCCGGTGTGGTGGTCGAAGGGCCGCAGGCGTTGATCGGCCAGGAGGTCTGGGGCACCGGGCGTGAGCTGGGCTTTTTCGCCGATGGCTCCCATGCGCAGTTCGTCAAATTGCCGGGCAACGGCGTGGCGCACAAGCCTTCGCATTTGAGTTTCACCCAGGCCGCCAGCCTCGGCGTGCCTTACACCACGGCGTGGGATGCGCTGGAACGCAGCCTGGTCAGTGCCGAAACCCGTTTGCTGGTGATCGGCGGCGGGGCGGTGGCGACGGCGGCGCTGGCGCTGGCCAAAGTGCGCGGCGCGCAGTTGCTGGCGGCGGCGCGGCGGCCGGAGCAGGTCAAGGAGTTGCAGGTGCAGGGTTATCAGACGATTCAGCTGGATAAACCCGAGGATCTGGGCGCGCAAGTCAACGCGGTGTATCGCGGCGGTGCCGACGTGATCTTCGACACCACCGGTTTCTGGCTGCCGGCCTCGGTGGCGGCATTGGCGACCTTCGGGCGGATCGCGATCATCGCCGCGCCAGTCGATGGGCATGTGCAACTGCCGGCGCTGGCGCTGTATCGCAAGGGCGGTTCGGTGGTCGGCATCAACTCGTTGCTGTATGGCGTTGAAGCCTGTGCGGCGATGCTGGAACAGTTCGGCCGGTTCTTCGACGAAGACCTGCTGCCACTGCCGCAAGGGCTGGTCGAAGCGCCGCTGGCCGAAGGGCTGGCGCGGTATGCCGATGTGAATCAGGGCAGCGGTGACAAGGTCATCCTGATTCCCTGAGCGACACCAATGCATTAGATCGTTCCCACGCTCTGCGTGGGAATGCCTCAATGGACGCTCTGCGTCCGCTCTTTGGGACGCGGAGCGTCCCGGGCTGCATTCCCACGCAGAGCGTGGGAACGATCAGTCGATCAATCGATCAGGCTGCAGCGGACGCCTCAGTCTTCACTTCCAGATTATCCAGCACCCGATTCACCGCCAGCTCACCCAGCATGATCAGTTGCGCAATCCCCAACAGCACATGCCGCTGCGGGCCATCCACCAGCCCGGCGAAGTCATTGGCCATCACCTTGGCCGAGGTCAGAGTTTCGCAGGCGTCGGCCAGCAGTTCTTCGTTGTCGATGCCGGGGGCGATGAGGTAGCGGGTGTTGTGTTTGAGCAGGGGGTTTCGGGGGAGCAGTGGATTGAGATAGTGATCGAGGGCGCGTTCGGCGGCTTCGTGGAATTTCTTGGAGTCGAGGGTTTCGTAGGGCGAGGTGGGGTCGGTTTCGGGTGGATTGGGTGTGGGTTTGATCATGGTGAAGCTCCTATAAGAGTGGAGCCGCCCGGAGCTGTCGCTAAACAGGAAGGTGGCGGCTGTACGCAGGTTAGCGAACCGGTTATAGGCACCCGGCAGACCCGAGGGTCTCCCGCATACAGCCACCATAGCGGAGTTGCAGACGTTGAGCCTGCGACAAAGCATGGAGCGCTGATGCACCTATTTATGATTCGAGTCGCTAAACCCGATCGCTGTTTTTCAGCGACCGCCAAACAATAGAACCCGCCCCCAAGGCGCACAAGCCGGCGGATTCTGGCGGATGCGTAGGCAAAGGCGCAAGGTCGCGTGGCTTTGCGGACATAATCTTCAACACTCTTCAACACTGCGTTGATTTGTGCCCGAAACGACAAAACCCGCCGTCCCGATCGAACGGGGCGGCGGGTTTGTATACCTGATGCGCTGTATTGTTCTGTAGGCGTCAACGCGAGCAGTCTCGCCAGTATGTTCAGCCTTGAAAGGGGCGGGATCAGAACTGATAACCGACGCCGGCGTAGTAACCCCAGCCATTGGAACGCGCCCGGAAGTTGCCGTCGCCAAAATTCAGCTCGCTGCCATCCTCCCAGTTGCCGCCGTTGTGGAAATAACGGCCGACCAGGGTGAAGCGCAAGTGGGTGAACGAGTACAGCAACACGTTGGTCGCCACCGTGGCATTGGCGGTGCGCGCCGGATTGTCCTTGTGCAGGTCCGAGCCGAAATCGAAGTTGGTGAAGCCGATGTAGGTCAGCGAGGCACCGTTGCTGAATGTGTCGATCGGCACGATGTACTTGAGCTGCGCGCGGTAGCCGTCCCACGAATATTCGTTGCTGGCGCCGTAGTTTTCCCACTGGTAGCGCCCGTACAGGTTGGCCGACAGATTGACCCGCGAATGGGTGTCGATGTCGGTGCCGAAACCGCTGTACAGCGTGTTGGCGCGGTTCTCTTTGCGGCTGCCGTGATCGTAGATCCAGTCGAACGCCACGTACCATTCCTTGAACGGCCCGATGGCCAGGCTGCGCCCGGCGAGGTAGTCGATGGAGATGCGCGGCTCGTGCTCCATGAACACCGGCGAGCCGTGATCCCACACGCCTTTGTCGTGGCTGTTGCCGATGTTGAAGATCTTCGGAATGTCGATGTAGCCGTACAGCTCGAACGGGCCCTTGCGCCCGAAGTACTCGTATTCCAGGTAGATGTCATCGGCCGGTTGCGGGCCGAAGCTGATGTCCTTGCTGCCGATCAGCATCAGGTCCTGGTTGTACCAGTCCGACAGGTACGCACCTTTTTTTGGCGGGCTGGCTTCGGGGCTGAGGGCTTCACCCTGGGCGGATTCATCGGGCAAGACCGGTTGCGCCAGCGCGGTGTGGCTGAGAACTCCGGTAACGCCGGCCAGTAGCAGGGAAACAGCAAAAGTGCGCGCACCGCGAAGGCGGTGGCAGGAAAAAGCGTGCATTCAAAGTCCTTTTTGCGGATCAAGGCCCGGAATCACGGGCCTGTACGGTTTTGTAACGAAAATGCGGTCAACAGCGACTCGCAAACGTTTGCACAAGCCGTACCAGTTTCCCAAGCCGCTGAAAAATCGATTGATTCGCGGGTTAACCTGGCGACTCGATCAACGCCCCCTCAAAGCGCCTGCAATCGTCCTCAAGCCCTTGCTCAGAACGGCCGGAAGTATCGACGCAGGGCCTTATCGCACAAAAGTATTAACACTATTTAACCGATGCTCCATCGCAGGGCATCAACTAGCGTGTGTCTGGAATGGGACGGTTTATCTGATGACCGTCATACGCTTGATACGCGTGTTGGATCTTGCCGCTGTTACACGCCTTCAAGGACGAAATCGGCCACGAAAGGAGTAGCCCGTGGAAGCAAGGTTTGGTGTCGCCCTCGTTTCGCGTTTTTCCCCACTGTCCCTTGCTGTGCATCTGAGTGTCGCCGGGTTGCTGTTCGGCGGTGTCAGTGAGCAGGCATTCGCCACCTGTTCGGCGGCGGGCTCCACGATTACCTGTTCGGGCGTTCCGAGCCTGCCGCTGTTTCTCAATGACTACAGCAGTGCCACCAGCGGCCTGACGGTCAACGTCAACTCGGGCGCGCAGATGAATGCGACGCTGGGCGGCAAAGTCATCAACCTGACCGGGGCCAATATCACCCTGAACAACTCCGGCACCGTCGACCCGGCCTTGCTGGGCCTGGTGTCGATCCTCAGTGGCGGTGCATTCATCGGCACCGGCGCGACCAGCACGGTCAGCGTGGTCAACAATGCCAGCGGGATCATGCGTGGCACGGGGATGTTGCTCGGCCTCAACCTGACCAGCATTGACGGCCTGGCTATCGGCGTGAACAACGCGGCGGCGGGTACCACGACCATCACCAACAACGGCACCATTACGTCCACCGGGCTGTCGGTCGGCGGCATCACCCTGGCCGATACCCCGGTGGTCGGGGTGTATGGCGGTTCGCAAGTCAACATGACCAACAGTGCCAGCGGCACGATCAACGGCCGGATTGCGTTCGAGACGTCGGCAGCAGGCAACACCTTCACCAACGCCGGTAACATCACCGGCGGTGTGTCGATGGGCGCGGGCAGCACCAACACCTTCTACGCGATCACCGGGTCCAGCGTTAACGTCGGTGACGGTGTGCAAGTGTCCGTCGGCCTCGGTGGCCTGGTCGGCATCAACCTGACCTTCGCCCCGACCGGCACCATCGATGGCGGCGCGGGGGGCACCAACACGCTGATCCTGCAAAACCCGATCGGCGTCGGTGGTGGCGTCACCGGGACCGGCACCGCGTCCAGCGCGACCTACGTCAACTTCAACAACCTGACCCTCAACAGCGGCACCTGGACCTTGCAGGGGCCGTTGGTCAGCGGGGCGACCACCCTCAATGGCGGTGTCGCGCAGTTCAACGACAACGCCGCGTTCGGCAGCGGTGTGCTGACGTCCAACGGCGGGATTCTTCAGGCCAGCAATGCCGGTTTGTCGCTGGCCAACCAGATCAGTCTGGGCGCCGGTGGCCTGACCCTGCAGGGCATCAACGGCACGACCCTCAACGGCGTGATTTCCGGTACTGGCGGCCTGACCAAGATCGGCAGCGGTCAGCTCAACCTCAACGGCATCAATACCTACACCGGCAACACCGTGCTCAACGGCGGGGTGGTGCTGGTGGGCAACAACCAGGCGTTCAGCACCGGCGGCATCACCGTTGACGGCGCTTCGAGCATCTCGGCAACGACGCCGATTTCGCTGGCCAACGCGATCACGCTCAACAGCACCCTGACCGCAACCGGCACCGGAGCGCTGACCCTGGGCGGGGTGATCAGCGGTACCAGCAACCTGACCAAGACCGGCAGCGGCAGCCTGACCCTCAACGGCATCAACACCTACACCGGGAACACCAGCCTCAGCGCCGGCACCTTGCGCGTCGGCAACAACAACGCGCTGGGCACCGGTGTCCTCAACACCAGCAACGGCACCAGCCTCGACAGCACCGGCAACGTGACCCTGGCCAATAACGTCGGCATCACCGGTGCGTTAAACGTGCTCGGCAGCAATGCCCTGACCCTGGCCGGCATCGTCTCCGGCACCGGCGCGATCACCAAAAGCGGCAGCGCCAGCCTGACCCTGACCGGCAACAACACCAACAGCGGCACCACCGCGCTCAATGGCGGCAGCTTGCTCGTCGGCAGCAACACCGCCCTCGGCACGGGCGCGTTGAACGCAGCGGCCGGCACTACGCTGGATGCGACCACCGCCGTGACCCTGGCCAACGCGGTGGCGCTGGCGGCGGATCTGACCATCGGCGGTACTCAGGCGCTGGGCTTGAGCGGGGTCATCAGCGGCGCCGGCAATCTGATCAAGAACGGCACCGCAAACCTGACCCTCAGCGGCAACAACACCTTCTCCGGCGGCACGGCACTGAATGCCGGGACGCTGATCGTCGGCTCCAACACCGCGCTGGGCACCGGCGCGCTGACCACGGCGGCGGGCACCACCCTCGATGCCAGCACCACTGTGGCACTGAACAACGCCGTCGCCCTCGGCGGCAACCTGAACATTGGCGGCAGCGCCAACCTGACCCTCGGCGGCGTGGTCAGCGGCAGCGGCGGGCTGACCAAGAACGGCGCGGCGAACCTGATTCTCAACGGCACCAATACGTTCCTTGGTGCTGTTGCGTTGAACGCGGGCACCATCACAGCGGGTGCCAACGCTGCGCTCGGCAGTGGCAATATCACCGTCGGCGGCGCGGCGACCCTCGACAGCAATACCGCGGTGACGCTGAACAACAACGTCATTCTCAACAACAATCTGGGGATCGGCGGCAGCAGTGCACTGACCCTCGGCGGCGTGATCAGCGGCGCCAGCCAGTTGATCAAGAACGGCACGGCCAACCTGACCCTCAACGGCGCCAACACCTTCACCGGCGGCACCGCGCTCAACGCCGGCAGCCTGACCGTCGGAAACGGCGCGGCGCTCGGCACCGGCACGCTGACCGTGGGCGGGGCGGGCGGCACGCTCAACAGCAGCGCCAACGTGACGCTGAACAACGCCATCGCGCTGAACGCCAACCTCACCACCGGCGGCGCCAACCCGCTGACTCTGGGCGGTGTGATCAGCGGCGGCAGCAACCTGATCAAGACCGGTGCTTCGACCCTGACTCTGACCGGCAACAACACCTACACCGGCGCTACTTCGCTGAACGCCGGGACCCTGGTCGTCGGCTCCAACACCGCCCTCGGCACTGGCGTACTCAACGCCGCCAACGGCACCACACTGGATGCCAGCACGGCGGCGAGCCTGGCCAACAACGTCAACCTTGGCGGCAACGTGACCATAGGCGGCAGTAACGCGCTGACCCTCGCGGGCGTGGTCTCAGGTGTCGGTGGCCTGATCAAGAGCGGCCCGGCCGATCTGATCCTCAACGGCGCCAACACCTACTTCGGCAACACCGCGCTGAACGTCGGCAAACTGATCGTCGGCAGCAACACCGCGCTGGGCAGCGGTGCACTGAACGCAGCGGCCGGCACCACGCTGGATACCAATACCGCCGTCACTCTGGGCAACCAGGTCAACCTCGCCGGGGCGCTCAATGTGGGCGGCAGCGCGGACCTGAGCCTAACCGGAACCGTCGCTGGTGCCGGCAGTCTGGTGAAAAACGGCGCGGCCAATCTGAATCTCAATGGCACCAACACCTACGCCGGCGGCACCACACTGAATGCTGGCACCCTGACCGTTGGCAACAGCTCGGCGCTCGGCACCGGCGCCTTGACGGTGGGCGGTGCGGCAACCCTCGACAGCAGTTCGCCGCTGGTCAACCTGGCCAACGCAGTCGTGCTGAATGCGGCACTGAGCGTCGGCGGCACGCAGAACCTGACCCTCGGCGGCGTGCTCAGCGGCACCGGCCAACTGGTGAAAGACGGGGCGGCCAACCTGACCGTCAACGGCACCAACACCTTCAGCGGCGGCACCACCCTCAACGCCGGCACCCTGACCCTCGGCGCGCCCGGCGCATTGGGCAGCGGCACGCTCACCGTCGGTGGCGCCGCGACGCTGGACAACAGCAGCGCTTTCACCCTCGGCAACAACATCACCCTCGATGCCGGGTTGACGTTGGCCGGCAACAACGGCCTGACCCTCAGCGGCGTGATCGACGGCGCCGGCAGCCTGACCAAAACCGGTCTGGACGACCTGGCCCTCAGCGGCACCAACACCTTCACCGGCGCGCTGAACATTGCCGCCGGCAGCGTCACCACCCTGAGCAGCGGGGCGCTGGGCAACACCTCCGGCGCCAACATCAGCGCCGGCGCCAGCCTCAACCTCGGCAGCAACGCCAGCCTCGACGGCCTGAGCGGCAGCGGCAGCGTGCAGATCGGCGGCGGCAACACATTGACCGTGGGCGGGGTGAGCAGCACCAGCACCTTCGACGGTGACCTCAGCGGCAACGGCGGTCTGACCAAGGTCGGCACCGGCACCCTGAACCTGACCGGGATCAACGGCATCGTCGGCAACACCGCCGTCAACGGCGGCACCCTGAACCTCAGCGGTTCGCTGGCCAGTGCCCAGGTCAACGTCAATACCGGCGGCACCCTCACCGGTAACGGTTCGGCACTCGGCGCGATGACCATCAACAGCGGCGGTCACCTGGCTCTGTCGTCGGGTAATACACTCTCGGCCGGATCATTGACGCTCGCAGCCGGCAGCAATGTCGATGCGGCGCTGGGGACGCCATCGACCACGTCGCTGATGAACGTCGGCGGCAACCTCACCCTCGACGGTAATCTCAACGTCACCGATGCCGGTGGGTTCGGCGTCGGTGTGTATCGTCTGTTCAACTACACCGGAGCCCTGACCAATCTGGGCCTGGACGTTGCCAGCGTGCCGGTCGGTTATGGGCTGGGCGATCTGGTGGTGCAGATCGGGGTCGCCAATCAGATCAACATTCAGGTCTCGGCGCCGAATTCGGACATTCGTTACTGGGACGGCAGCCAGACCATCGCCAACGGCACTGTCGATGGCGGCAGCGGTACCTGGAGCGGCGCCGGCACCAACTGGACCGACGCCAATGGTCTGGTCAATCAGACCTGGGCCGGCGACTTCGCGGTATTCCAGGGCACGGCCGGCACGGTGTCGGTCAACGGCACGCAACTGTTCACCGGCATGCAGTTCCTCACCGATGGCTACAACGTGGTCAACGGCACCTCGGGGCTGCTGACCGCCGTCAACGGTGCCGGCGGCACCACGGCGATGCGCGTTGATCCGGGCGTGACCGCCACAGTCGGCGTGAACATCAACGGCAGCGGCATTCTCAATAAACTCGACAGCGGCACCCTGGTACTCAATGGCGCCAACAGCTACACCGGCGGCACGCAACTCGATGGCGGCAAAATCGTGGTCGGCAGCAACACCGCGCTGGGCAGCGGTGCGTTGATCGCCAATGCCGGCACGCAACTGGACAGCAACACCGCCGTGACCCTGGCCAATGCGGCCACGCTCAACGGTAACCTGACGATCGTTGGCAGCAACGCGCTGACCCTCAACGGCGTGATCAACGGCACCGGCGGGCTGATCAAGAACGGCTCGGCCAACCTGACCCTTGGCGGCAACAACGCCTTCCTCGGCCCGGTGGCATTGAACGCGGGCGGACTGGTTCTGGCGGCGAACAGCGCGCTGGGTTCGGCTACTCTGAACGCGGCGAACGGCACTACCCTGGATGCCAGCAGTGCTGTCACGGCGGGTAACGCGATCAACCTGGCGGGCAACCTCGGCATCGTCGGCAGCAACGATCTGACACTCAGCGGTGCGATCAACGGCGCCGGCAGCCTGACCAAGAACGGCGCGGCCAACCTGATCCTGAGCGGGGCCAACAACTTCCTCGGCGGCGTCACCCTCAACGCCGGCACCCTGACCGCCGGCAGCAACGGCGCCCTCGGTCTGGGCAACCTGACGGTGGCCGGTGTTTCGGCGCTGGACAGCAACACCTCGGTGTCGCTGGGCAACAACGTGGTACTCAACGCCAATCTGACCAACACCGGCAACAGCGACGTGGCCCTCAGCGGCGTGGTCAGCGGCACTGGCGGTTTGATCAAGAACGGCGCCTCCAACCTGACCCTCAACGGCATCAACACCTACAGCGGCGGCACCACCCTGAACGCCGGCACCGTGACCCTCGGCACCGCGGCGAGCCTGGGTTCCGGTGCGGTGACCGTGGCAGGCGCGTCGACCCTCGACACCACGGCGCCGCTGGTGCTGGCCAACAACATCAACGTCAATGCCAACCTGAGCGTGGCCGGCAACAACAACCTGACGCTCGGCGGCGTGATCGCCGGGGCGGGCACCCTGACCAAGAACGGTCTGGCCGACCTGACGCTGTCCGGCAACAACACCTTCAGCGGCACCTTCGACGTGCAGTCCGGCAGCCTGACCACCCTGGGCAACTCGGCACTGGGCAGCAACGCCGGAGTCAATCTCGGCAATGCCGCGACGCTGAACCTCGGCGGTTCGGGCAGCCTCGCCAGCCTGACCGGCAGCGGCACTGCACTGATCGGCGGCGGCAACACGCTGAGCATCGGCGGCAACAACGCCAGCAGCATTTTCGGCGGTGTGCTCACCGGCACCGGCGAGTTGAGCAAACTCGGCACCGGCACGCTGACCCTGACCGGCCTCAACAGCCTGACCGGCAACACCACGGTCAACGCCGGCACCTTGAATGTCAGCGGCTCGCTGGACAGCGCCAGTGTGCTGGTCAACAGCGGCGGCACCCTGACCGGCGGCGGCTCGCTCGGCGGGGCCGTGACCGTGGCGGATGGCGGTCATCTGGCCGGCGCCACCGGCAGCACGCTTTCGGTGAATTCGCTGGTGTTCAACGCCAATTCCAACTTCGATGTCGGCCTCGGCACACCGGTCTCCGGTGGCGGCAACCCGCTGGTCAACGTCGGCGGCAACCTGACCCTGGACGGCACCCTCAACGTCAGCGACATCGGTGGATTCGGCAGCGGCGTGTACCGCTTGATCAACTACACCGGCGGCCTGACCGACAACGGCATGCTGATCGGCACCGTGCCGGGCAGCGTCACCCCGAGCGATCTGACCCTGCAAACCGCACTGGCCAACCAGATCAACCTGCTGGTCACCGCACCGGGCGTTACCGTGCAGTTCTGGGACGGCAACCAGCTTGTCGCCAATGGTTCGGTGGATGGCGGCAGCGGCACCTGGGGCACCGGCACCACCAACTGGACCGACGTCAACGGCACCACCAATCAGGCCTGGACCAACAACTTCGCGGTGTTCCAAGGCACGGCGGGCACTGTCACGGTGAACGGCGCGCAAACCATCACTGGCATGCAGTTCGTCACCGATGGCTACAGCCTGCAGAACGGCACGGCCGGTTCGCTGAATCTGGTCAACGGTTCGCTGGGCAATGCGACTGTGCGGGTCGATCCGAACGTCACCGCGACCGTGGGCGTGGCGCTCAATGGCGCCGGCACACTGGGCAAATACGACACCGGCACCCTGGTGCTCAACGCCGCCAACGGCTACACCGGTGGCACCGCGCTCAATGGCGGCAAGATTGTGGTCGGCAACAACGCGGCCCTCGGCACCGGCGTGTTGACCGCCGCCAATGGCACGGCGCTGGACAGCAATACGGCGGTCAGCCTGGCCAACGCCGTGGTGCTCAATGGCGGACTCACCGTCGCCGGCTCCAACGCGTTGACCCTCGGCGGTGTGGTCAGCGGCAACGGCAGTCTGATCAAGACCGGCGCCTCAAGTCTGACTCTCAACGGCAGCAACACTTACAGCGGTGGTACTCAGCTGTCCGGCGGTTCGCTGATCCTGGGCAACAACAGCGCGATCAGCAGCGGCGCCCTCAGCGTGCTGGGCAATGGCACCCTCGACAGCACCTCTGCGCTGCAACTGGCCAACGCCATCAACCTGGGTGCGGAACTGACCCTGGCCGGCAACCAGAACACCACCCTGATCGGTGCGATCACCGGCAGCGGCAGCCTGGTGAAAAACGGCAGTGGCGACCTCGTCCTTAGCGGCGCCAACACTTACAACGGCGGCACGACGCTGAACGGCGGCAGCACCCGTGGCGACACCAGCAGCCTGCAAGGCGCCATCGCCAACAACGCGACGCTGACCTTCGAGCAGAACAGCGACGGCAGCTACACCGGCAACCTGACGGGCGCCGGCACACTCAACAAAACCGGCACTGGCGCCTTGCTGCTGACCGGCAACAACACCTTCACCGGCAACACCGCGGTGCAGGCCGGTGCGCTGAACGTCAACGGTGTGCTCAACAGTGCCAACGTCAACGTTGCGAGCGGGGCGAAAATCGGCGGCAGCGGCGTGTTCGCCGGCGCCGTGCAATTGGCCAACGGTGCGACGCTGACAGGTGGCGGCGCTGCAACGCCGTTGTCGGTCGGTTCGCTGGCGTTGTCTTCGGGCACCAACCTGGACTTCACCCTCGGCTCGGCCGCCAGTTCCACAACCGTGGTCAACGTCGCCGGCAACCTGACCCTCGACGGCACGCTGAACATCAGCAACGCCGGCGGCTTCGGCACCGGGGTCTATCAACTGTTCAGCTACGGCGGCAGCCTGACCAACAACGGACTGGTCTACGGCAGCCTGCCGGTGTCGGCGGCCAACCTGACCCTGCAGACCGCGCTGGCCAATCAGGTCAACCTGCTGGTGCAGAACACACCGGGTGAAGTGCAGTTCTGGAACGGCGGCACCACCAATCCGGACGGCAGCATCGGTGGCGGCAGCGGCGTGTGGGGGCCGGGCACCAACTGGACCGATCCGAGCGGTACCCAGGCGTTGGCGTCGAACGGTCAGTTCGCCGTGTTCGGCGGGCAGAGCGGGACGGTCACCGTGCAAGGCAATCAGAACTTTACCGGGTTGCAGTTCCTCTCCAGCGGTTACAGCCTGGTTCCAGGCGCCGGCGGTACGCTGACCCCGGTCAACGGCCCGGGCGGCAGCCTCGCGCCGGTGCGGGTGAATGCCGGTGGCAGTGCGGAAATCTCCGCACCGCTGGTGGGCAGTGGCGGTATCGAGAAGCTCGATTCCGGCACCCTGGTCCTCAGCGGCGCCAACACCTACAGCGGCGGGACCACGGTCAGCGGCGGTACACTGATCGGTAATACCACCAGCCTGCAAGGCAACATCCTCAACAACGCCTCGCTGGTGTTCCAGCAGAACGCCAACGGCCAGTTCAACGGTCGCCTCAGTGGTGTTGGCGCCCTGGCCAAACGCGGTGCCGCGCGCTTGCTGCTGACCGGTGATCAACCCTTCAGCGGCACCGTGGCGGTGGATCAGGGCGTGCTGCAAGTCGGCAGCCGTGCGGCGCGAGCGTCCCTCGCCGGGCAGGTCACCGTGGCCAATGGCGCGGGCCTGGGCGGTAATGGCAGCGTCGGTTCGGTGGTCAACCATGGCGTGGTGGCTTCCGGTGGTGAGGACGGCACCTTGAGTGTCGCCGGCAACTTGACCAACGCCGCTGACGGTGTGCTGGCCCTGACCGTCAGTTCGCCGACGGCTACTCCGCTGGCCGTCGGCGGTACCGCGACCTTGAGTGGTGGTCTGCAGGTCAACAGCCTGGCACCGTTCACCGGCAACACCGTGTACTCGCTGATCACCGCCGGTGGCGGGGTGACCGGCACCTTCAGCGCCGCCGACCTGCCGCAATATGCCTTCCTCGACACGGCGTTGGTGTATGACCCGAACGCGGTGAACCTGTTGGTCAGCCGCAACGGCAACTCGTTCGTCGACGTCGCTGCTACTCGCAACCAGCGCAACACCGCTTCGGCGTTGATGCGCAACGGCGCGGCGGGCAGCGCGTTGCAGGACGAAATCGTCAACCTCAGCGTGGCCGGGGCACGTAACGCCTTCGACAGTCTGTCGGGGGAAATCCATGCCAGCACCGCCAGCGCAGTCCTCGAGGATTCGCGCTACGTGCGGGACGCGGTCAACGACCGTATGCGCCAGCCGTCGTGCAGCGCGCCGGACGATCCACGCCGCGCCCTGGCCCCGAGCGACAACCAACTGAGCAGCAACGGCTGCCACGGCGAAATGGTCGGTTGGGCCCGTGCACTCGGCGCCTGGGGCGAGTCGGACGGCAACAGCAACAGTGCGAAGCTGGATCGCAACCTGAGCGGCTTCATGCTCGGCACCGACAAGCAGCTCGACGACCAATGGCGCGTCGGCATGGCCGCCGGCTACACCCGCAGCGATCTGGACGCCCATGATCGTCGCTCGGATGCCACGGTCGAGAGCTACCACCTGGCGGCGTACCTCAACTCGCAATTCGATGCCCTGGCGGTGCGCCTCGGTGCGGCGTACAGCTGGCACGACATCGAGACCAAACGCGACGTCAGCGTCGGCGCCTACAACGATCGGTTGAAGGCCAATTACGACGCCCGCAGCGCCCAGGTGTTCGGTGAAGTCGGTTATTCCATCGAAGCGGCCGGGATTGCCCTGGAACCGTTCGCCGGTCTGGCGTACGTCAACTACGACAGCGACAAGGCCAAGGAGAAAGGCGGAGTAGGGCGTCTGCGCGCCGAGTCCGATCAGGACATCACCTTCTCGACCCTGGGCGTGCGCGCCGGTAAGGTCATCACCCTGGCCAACGGCGGGCAGTTCACCCCGCGCGCGGCCCTCGGCTGGCGGCATGCCTTCGGTGATACCAAGCCTGACGCCGACCTGACCTTCATCGACGGCGGCGCCTCGTTCAACACCCAGGGCGTGCCGATTGCCAAGGACAGCGCGGTGGTCGAAGCGGGCGTGGACTTCCAGATCAGCCCGACCGGCAAACTCGGTATCGGTTACTCGGGGCAGTTGTCGAACGAGAGCAACGACCATGCGATGACCATCAGCTTCAGCCTCGGATTCTGATTCAGGAGCGAAGCACTTCAGCCGCCCGCAAGGGCGGTTTTTTTTTGCCAGTTCACAGGCTGCGGCAGTTGCCTTCACCGAAGCTCGGATTTTGCTGTAGGCGTTTGCTAAAGCGGCAGGCTTGTTTCTGGCATCACGGACATGTCCTACACGATTAAACGATTGTCCTGACTGCGTCGAACCGTAGACCCACGCAAAGTCCCGAGCCTGAAAAAGGCACAGGGAAATGTGAATGTTCGGCGCCAGCAAACCGGTTGTATTCAGACTCGATATAGAGGGTTTTCCCCACGACCTTCAGGTGTTCGAATTCCGGGCCAGGGAATCGCTCAACCAAACCTACCAGGTCGAACTCGAGTTGGTCAGCGAACGCCGCGACCTTGATCTCGAAGCCCTGCTGCACCGGCCAGCCTTTTTGTCATTCTGCCCGGACGGCTCTGGCATTCACGGCCAGATCCATCGAGTCGCGCAAGGTGATTCGGGCACACGCTTGACCCGCTACCAGATTGTTCTGGTGCCCCATCTGGCCTACCTCGCCCATCGTCATAACCAACGAATTTTCCAGCATCAGAGCGTGCCGCAAATCATCGCCCGCGTGTTGAGCGACCATGGCATGCAGCCGGATGCCTGGCGTTTCCAGCTCAGCGCCGATTACCGGCCTCGTCTGTATTGCGTGCAATTTGAAGAGACGGACTTGTTCTTCATCCAGCGCTTGTGTGAGGAGGAGGGACTGCACTTTCATTTTCAGCACAGTCGCGACGGGCACCTGCTGGTATTCGGTGATGATCAGAGCGCTTTCCCCACGCCGGCTGCACCGACGGCTTATGCACAAGGCAGCGGCATGGTTGCCGAAACTGCGGTCATAGACCGCTTTAACGTCCGCGTGGAAACCCGCACCACGCACGTCAGTCGCCGTGATTACCACTTCGAAAAGCCCACCGTGCAACTGGACGCCGAAGCCAAAGAAATGCGGCTTCCAGTGCTTGAGGATTACCGCTTTCCCGGTCAGTTCACTCATCGCGATCAGGGTAGACATCTCAGTCAACGCGCCCTTGAGCGGCATCGCGCCGATTACCGGCAAGCACAAGGGCGCAGCGATCAGAGCCTGATGCGCAGTGGCAGCTTCGTCGACATCAGGGAACATCCACGCGCCGATTACAACGGTTTATGGCTGCTGACCCGTGTCGATCACGTTGGCCGACAGCCGCAAGTGCTGGAAGAGTCGGCGACCGATCTTGCTACCGCAGACGGCTTCACTCAGGGCTATCGCAACCACTTCGTCGCGACGCCCTGGGACGTCATTTTTCGCCCCGCCCTCGAACACCGTAAACCCCGAATCAACGGCAACCAACATGCCGTGGTGACCGGGCCGCCCGGCGAAGAGATTTACTGCGATGCCTACGGCCGGGTGAAAGTCCAACTGCTGTGGGACCGCGAAGGCCAGCTCGATGAACAATCCAGTTGCTGGTTGCGCGTAGCCACAGGCTGGGCTCATGACCAATACGGCAGCGTGCAGATTCCGCGCGTCGGCATGGAAGTGCTGGTCGGGTTCACCGAGGGGGATCCGGACAAGCCGTTCGTGCTGGGTTGCCTGCCCAACGCCGTGACACCAGTGCCGCTGGATCTGCCAGCAGAGCAGACCCGCAGTATCTGGCGCAGCCAGAGCAGCCCCGGTGGTGGCGGTTACAACGAGCTGCGCATCGAGGACAAAAAAGGCGCCGAAGAAATCGCCATCCGCGCGCAACGTGACCTTGTCCAGCTCGTGCTCAATGACCAGCGAGTCCAGGTCGACAATCAACGCACCGTGGTCGTTGGCGGCATTGCCAGTCATGAGCTGCACAGCGACGAACACCATCTGACCCACGGCAATCGCCTGACCGAACTCAAACAGGAAGATCACCTGTGGGTGCATGGCGACCGCCACATTCGGGTCGCCAGCCAACGGCTCAGCGCCGGTCAGCAAATCCACCTCGGGGCCGGTCAGCAAGTGGTCATCGACGGCGGCACCCATGTGACGATCAAGGCCGGCGGGCATTGGTTGACGCTGGGGCCCGAAGGCATTCGCAGCAGCGTGCCGATTCTTCAGGGCGGCGCGCCTGCGCCGGGAATGGCGGCGCAACCTTTGGTGCCGGGGGCGTTGCCGTTGTTGAAAGTGGCATTTGATCCGGTTCAGCAACGCCATGCCCTGCTGTCTACGCGCACTTCGCGTTGTCTGATCTGCGAGGCTGCCCGCGCGTGAGCCTTTCGACCGGTCTGCCCGACGATTTGCCATGGACCCGACACCAGGCCTTTTTGCTGCTGGATGGGGCGACGATCAGTGATCTGCCAACGCGGTTGAAGCAGATTAACCCTTCGGTCAGCACATTGGCTCTGTATGACCAGCCACCCTTCGCGGCACTGCGCGATCTATCGCCTCTGCTCGTGGCCATCGAGCGGGCTGACGAGCCATTGGTACGGTTCTTCCTGCAACACGCAGCGCAAGAGTGGGGCGTGCTGTTGTTCAGCTGCGCGCCGATGCACAGCGTTGGTGAACACCTGCGCAAACTGCTGAGCGTCGAATTGCCGGCCGGGCAATCGGCGTTGTTGCGGCTGGCCGATGCCGGGGTGGTGCATGCGCTGTATGCCAGTGGCGATCAGCGTTTGTTCGGGCCCTTGACCTGTGTGGCAACGGCGGACTGCGTCAACGATGCCTGGCACGTCCATCGGCCTCGGCAGGCCGAGTGTCCGGAGCTGCCTGTCCCTTATTGTCTGAACCCGGAACAGAACGCGGCGCTGGATCAGGTGGATCGGCGCCGAGCGTTGCTGGATCTGGATGCGCATCTGTTGAAGCACTTTTCCCGATTTCATCTCGGAGAAAACCTGACCCAGCGCTGGCCAACGCTGCAGCAAATGGAAGCCCAGGCCAGCGCGCTTGGCCTGAGCAGCCGATCCGAGTTGTTCAACTTCGCCAACCTGCTGGCGTTGCTCGACAGCCGCGATATCGCCCAACACCCGCAAATCCACCACTTGTTCCACACGCCTTCTCTGCAATCACCGGGCGAGCGCCTCACGCTGGCCGTTGATGTGGCGCAGCGTTGGGCCAGTCAAAGGGAACGCCCATGACCCATCCCGCCATCCTCGACGCTGCCGCCGCCTCGAAAGCCCCCATCGTTGCGCCCGCGGCTTGCCCGCTGCAACAAACCCATGTGCAACTGCTGCCGTTGAGCTACGGCCTGGTGGAAAGAGCGTTCGATCCGGGCACCGAATTGAATTTGCCGTACACCTTGACCGCGCGCCCGTTGGGCATCCGCCGGCTGCGCGATGGCTGGCTGTACATCATCGACAGCCTCAGCGGCGAGTTGTACGAATACCGAATGCTCGACGGTATCGTCACGGCCCTGCTGCACCAGGGCAAACAGGTCAGCGAGGATCAGCGCGCAGCGATTGAAGCGCATCCGGCGCTGATCTTTCCCCGGCAAAGTACGTTGTACGTGACCTTGGCCGAGGTGCAGTGGACGGCGGGCAAGTGCCATCAGGTGCTGGACAGCCGCGAAGAGCGCGAGCACTTCATGCAGGCGGTCGATCTTGCAGCGGTGAACTGTCTGACCGGTGGCGAGCATTTACTCACCGTGGAGCAGACCAGACAGTGGTTGGCGGAGGTGGCCGCCGGCGCGGAACCTGTCGCGGAGGTTGACGCAACGCGGATGCCAACCGTGCAGGTCAGCGACGCTCCCGAGCACGAACGCGAACCTTATCTGTGGGAGCAACCGCGGCGTTTTCGCCCAGCGCACATCGGCGAATTCCTCGGCCGGGTGCGCGGGCCGTATCAGGACGACACGCTGTTTCTGCTGGTCAACGACGATCTGGGTGTGATGCGCGATCTGGCCGAGTATCAGGACACCGTGGTCGGCTGGGTCGATGAGTGGAGCAACACCGGCAACAACGCGCGCGATTATCTGCTCGCCAGCTATATCGAGTCGCTGAGCCAACTGAGCGAGACCGATGTCGACGGATTGGCCAAGGCCAGCGAACAGCCGCAGGCCAAAGCCCTGTTTGCCGATCTGGAACAGTTGCCCGAGCCGGATCGCGAGAATACGCGCAAGGCGTTGCTCGATTATTTGAACAAGGGCGGGGATGTCCAGGCCGATGCGCCAGCGCCGCCCGAACTGCAAAAACTGCGCGCTCAGGGTTTTGATGACGGCATGGGACAGAATCGTCTGGCCCCTACGGCTGAGGTGGATCGGCGTTTTTACACGCGCCAGTACTTCGAAGCCGTCGCTCCCCAGGACTTTGTCGAACAGCATCTGGAGACGCTGATCCGCCTCGGCAAGGATCAGGATCGGCGCATCAAAGACGTGCTCGACGGCCCGCTGCTCAGCGGTAAACGCGGGATCAACGACCTGATCGACCGCCCGGCGATGGACGAGCGACTGAACCTCCTGCGTGACGACCTCGGTCGCTGGAACCGCATGCTCGAACGCATCACCGCCGACCGCACGCAACTGCTGGTCGGCGGACGCTTCCATCGTTCGGCCTGGTACTACGACGCGCAAGTGGCGGCGCAACTCCATCAGGCCCTCAGCGCCGAATACGCCTGCCTCAAGGACCTGTGCCGCAGCGACGAAGCCAGCGAAAAAATGCTCGGTTATCTGGAGGAACACCCGGAACTGACCCGAACGGTCTTCTACACCTTGCCGCTGCGCCTGCAATCGGAGCAGAGCGGGCAATACTCAACGCTGTTCAACGCCCTCATGGCCACGTTCAACAACCTGCCTGACTGGCTGGCCAAGCTGAAAAAGATCGAACAACCGCAACTGCCGGCCCTTGACGACATGCCCGAACACACCCGCGTCGTCGCGGCAGCCGTGCAGGACACTTACAGCCCGGCACTGAACCTGGGCCTGAACCGCGTGCTGGAAGGCTTCGACCTCTCGGCCGAGAAAATCCCCGACCTCGATGAACTGTTCCAGCGCCTGCCCAAAGCACTGCGCCTGCGCCTGTTCGACGCGGCAAAAACCAGCGGCGTGACCTTCACCGTCGCCAGCCCGGCTGAGCAGTCCGCGCTGCAAACGGTGATCAAGGAAGTTCTGCGCGAACGCGAATACCTCACGACCCTCAACCGTGAGCGCAACCAGATCACCCACAACAAGAATCGTCAGGGCCACAAGACGGCGAGAGCGGTGGAGCTGCAGGAAGAGATCGTGCGGGTGCGGGCGCAGTTGACGCAGATCGAAGGGCGATTGGCGGCAGCGTTGAGCCCGATTGATGAGCTGCCGGATCGCTCGGCCCGGTTGTACGGCGCGACGCCTGCGAGGGCAGGGGTGACGGTGGTATTTCCGCCGGCGCAGCAGCAGGAACTGCGCGGGTTGTTGGGGAATATCCGGGCGGGATTGGGCGGGGTGTCGGCGGGGAGTCTGGTGAAGACGGAAGGGATGGGGTTGGTGGTGGTTTTGGTGCAGGTGGTGAATTTGGTGGGGGCAGCAAAGGAGCTGAAAAAACAGTCCAGAAACGAACGAAGCTGGGGGCCGGTTTTGAATGCCTTAATGGCCACTGGTGCTGCTGGGTTCACGGCGGCACAAAGTCTGGGTGATACGGCGTTGAAAGCTCGAAGTGGTGGGCTTGCTGCAAATCTTCAGCGGCATGCTCTGCAGAATGTGTTTGTGCAGATGGGGAAGTTACATATTGGGCTAGGCGCACCCACTTACCTCTTAGGCCTCATTTCGTCAGCAACGAGCTTGAATACCCAACAGAGGAAGCTGCAGGAGGCAACGAGAAGAGGGAATCGTCCTGCGCGAAACACTGCGGCACTTGCAACATTGGGTGCGGGCGGCCTAGTGACAGTTAATGCATATGGGCTCTCCAATACGGTTCACGCAACATTCACTGTTTTGAGTGCTCCGAACAGTGCAGCACGTACCGTCGCCTGGGCCGCCGCTGGCACACGTCTTTCCACCGTGTTTTTCCGCTTCAATCTGGCGGGGGCTCTATTCACCGTGCTGGAACTGAGTGGTACCTGGTTGTTCAACCGTTACAACTTCAGTGCCCATGATAAATGGCTGAAAATTACGCCTTGGGGGAAGGATACCGACATGCGGGGTGACCACTCTCTGAAGAATTACCAAAGTTATCTGGCTTTTCTGATCCACGCGCCTTACGCCCAACTGGGACCCAATCCTTATGATTCCTGGCTGATGAACCTGCTGTTCAAAGCCAGACCCAGCGATATCCACCTCGTGTTACCCAGACTGACTTTGGGTGATCTATTGCCGCCTCTCGGCGGGAAAGCTACTCACCTATTGGGCATCGGCGCCCACCGTATTTCGATGCCGCTTCACAGTCGCGGAACCCCACGAGAGCGCAAGGATGTGGTCAGCGAAGAGGTCCTCCGCAGCCTGCGCATCGTCAAGTCGTCATCGGAAGGCTTGGTGCTTTGCCTCCAGTACCCGATAGACCCGGATTCCGAGTTCACCCCGACGAAAGAAACACTGGAGTTGGCGGTTTGTGTTCAGAACCTGAACGACAAAGGTGAATGGACATCTCGCACCCGTGTCATTCATATCGATCCTAGGGGAGAGGGGCATTTTGCAGTGGTTGCTCCGCAGTTGATTAAAGAAAAACCACCGGTTTTGCTCGTTGAAACCCAATTTCTGGAGCTGGCCGCTCATGCTGAATAATCACGTCGAGCCGGGAGTTATTCCGCAATTCGAGACCTTTCGAAAAGCAGGAGATGTCGAGCCGTTTCCGGGCGGCAAAGTTACCTATCTCGCGCCGCTACCTTTGCCAACACCAATGCCTCCCTATGGGCCTCATATCGGGAGTCTGAATGACGTATACATGGACTTTGGCCTGGGATCTCCACAGGTATTTTCATGGCAAGTCATTTTGGGAGGCCCTTTCAGCGTTGCATGCATGATCGCCTTTCTATTTCCCTTAATAGGTGGCTTCCTGTTTTTTTTATTTGGCATGGGATGGGAGGACATAACTCATGCCATAAACGGGATTTTTCACGAGGCCTATGGAAAAGCATTTCTTGCCCTTTTCTGGGGACTACTTATCGGCCTCGGCGTCTGGCACCACAACCACAAAAAACGCGCCTCAATCATCCCGACCCGTTTCAACCGCCAACGCCGCGAAGTCTGCTTCATGCCCGAAGGCGCCACCGAACCGGTCTTTGTCCCTTGGGAATCCCTCTCCGCCTGGATCATCGAAGCCCAGGGCGCGACCCAATACGGCATCCACCGCCAATACGGCATGGGCATCGGTTTCTACCACGGCGAAACCCTCACCAGCCTCGAATTCCAATGCGCCGGCCTGCCGCTTGCCATCAGCCACTGGGAGGCCATTCGCGGTTACATGGAATACGAAATCCACGACCTCAAATCGATTCAAGACCTTCAAGACCTGCAAGGCCCCGACGACCCACCCCACGAAGGCCTGCACACCTTCCGCAACGCCCGCGCACGCATGCACCAACAGATCCGTGAAGGTTCGCGCACTCGGCTGTCGGGTTTCTTCTGGTACCTCTATCACGTCATGACCTTGTGGACGATTCCAAACCGCCTCGTCGAATGGGAAGTGCGCCGTCTCGAACGGATCGGCAAACAGGCACTGCCCGAAGCCATGCGCAAATGGTCGGAACCGCTGCCGAAGGATCAATGGGCCAAACCGAGTGAAGAGTTGCTGCGACTCAGTGAGCAAGTACGCCAACTGCAAAAACGCCAGCCGCATCGGCCGATCACCGAGATCTTTGCCGAGGTGCAACGCTAGTCCCGGGGGCAGTAGGGACGCAGGGTGGTCGATTGCATTGAGCGGCAGAAACGTGCTTCCCATCCCCTCTGCTAGTATTTGCCCCACTGCCTCCCGGAGACTGCCCCCATGACCGAGCCCATCCGTCTGACCCAATACAGCCACGGCGCCGGTTGTGGCTGCAAGATTTCGCCCAAGGTGCTGGAGGTGATTCTGGCCGGCAGCGGGGCGCAGAACCTCGATCCGAAACTGTGGGTCGGCAACGCGTCGCGCGATGATGCGGCGGTGTATGAAATCGATGCCGAGCGCGGGGTGGTCTCGACCACGGATTTCTTCATGCCGATCGTCGACGACCCGTTCGACTTCGGCCGCATCGCCGCCACCAATGCCATCAGCGACATCTACGCCATGGGCGGCGATCCGTTGATGGCGATTGCGATCCTCGGCTGGCCGGTCAACGTGCTGGCGCCGGAAGTGGCGCGAGACGTGATTCGCGGCGGACGTGCGGTGTGCGATGCGGCGGGGATTCCGCTGGCCGGCGGGCATTCGATCGATGCGCCGGAGCCGATCTTCGGTCTGGCCGTCACGGGACTGGTGGAAAAGCGCTTCATGAAACGCAACGACACCGCCACCGCCGGTTGCCTGCTGTACCTGACCAAACCGTTGGGCATCGGCATCCTCACCACCGCCGAGAAGAAGGGCAAGCTGCGCCCCGACGACATCGGCGTGGCCCGGGACTGGATGTGTACGCTGAATAAGCCCGGCAGCCGTTTCGGCAAACTGGCCGGGGTCACCGCGATGACCGATGTCACCGGGTTCGGGCTGCTCGGGCATCTGGTGGAAATGGCCGACGGCAGTCACCTGACGGCGCGGGTTTTTTATGACCGGGTGCCGCGGCTTTCGAGCGTTGAGTACTACCTCGAACAGGGCTGCGTGCCCGGCGGCACTTTACGCAATTTCGACAGTTATTCGAGCCGCGTCGGGCGAGTGCAGGAATTGCACAAGCGCGTGCTGTGCGACCCGCAGACCAGCGGCGGGTTGCTGGTGGCCGTGACCCCCGAGGGCAATGCCGAATTTCTCGCCGTCGCTGCCGAACTCGGCCTTGCGCTTGAGCCGATCGGTGAATTGATCGCGCGACAGAGCCACGCGGTCGAGGTGAATTGATGACCGCCGACTTCACCGACTACCGCGACATCTTCCTCAACGATCGGCCGCTGATGGACGCCCGTGCGCCGGTCGAGTTCCACAAGGGCGCGTTTCCCGGGGCGGTCAATCTGCCACTGATGAACGACATCGAGCGGCAGCGGGTCGGCACTTGCTACAAACATCACGGTCAGCAGGCCGCCATCGAACTGGGCCATCAACTGGTCTCCGGCGCGGTGAAGGCCGAGCGTCTCCAGGCCTGGGCGGAGTTTGCCCGGACGCATCCCGAGGGTTATCTGTATTGCTTTCGTGGCGGCCTGCGTTCGCAAATCGTCCAGCAGTGGCTGAAGTCGGAAGCCGGCATCGACTACCCGCGTATCGGCGGTGGCTACAAGGCGCTGCGAGGTTTTCTGATCGACACCCTCGAATCGGCTATGGACGAGTGTGATTTCGTGCTGCTGGGCGGCATGACCGGCACCGGCAAGACCGAAGTGCTGGTGCAACTGCGCAACAGTGTGGATCTGGAAGGCCATGCCAATCACCGGGGCTCGAGTTTCGGCAAGCGCGCCACCGGTCAGCCGTCGAACATCGATTTCGAGAACCGGCTGGCCATCGACTTCCTGAAAAAGCGTGCGGCCGGCATCGATCAGTTTGTGCTGGAGGATGAGAGCCGGGTGGTCGGCAGCTGCGCGCTGCCCTTGCCGTTGTATCAGGGCATGCAGCAGTACCCGATGGTCTGGCTCGAAGATCGTTTCGAGCAGCGCGTCGAGCGGATCCTGCGCGATTACGTGGTGGATTTGTCTGCCGAGTTTCAGGCCGTGCATGGGGAGGAAGGTTTCGGGCGGTTTTGCGAGCGCTTGCTGGAAAGCCTCGACAACGTGCACAAGCGCTTGGGCGGCGAGCGGCATCGACGGATGCGGGTGTTGATGGAGGAGGCGCTGGCGGAGCAGGGCCGCAGCGGGGCGGTGGAGTTGCATCGCGCGTGGATCGAGGGTTTGCTGCGCGAGTATTACGACCCGATGTATGTGTTCCAGCGCGAGAAGAAGGGCGGGCGGATCGAGTTTGCCGGGGAGCGGCAGGCCGTTATCGAGTACCTGTGTGAGCGGGTCAAACCCAAGGCCTGACGGGACCCGAGCGGGCCCCGGACAAACTCAGGTCGGACAGCTTTCCTGGCCGTTATCCAGTCCCTGTTTGTAGCTGTGGCTCTGCAGGCTGGCCTTGCCGTTGTGCCAGGTCAGGGTCAGCACATACAGCGAGTCGTAATCGCTGGATTCCCAATCCTCGGTGATCTTCTGCTTCCCGCCGACCGCCTTGTCCGCCACCTTGTTGATCAGCTCCGGCAGGTAGCCATGGGACCACGCGGTGTAAATGGTCGAGTTGTGATACTTGTCTTCGATCAGTTCCCGGGCCAGATCGCTGGTGTCATTGGCCGAGAATTCGATGTTCACCGGCAGGCCGAGCTTGATCGCGGCGGGGCTGATGGTCATCAACGGGCGGATATAGCTGTAGGAGTTGTCCAGCTCGCCTTCCTCGACATTGCGCGTCGGATTGGCGGCGAACACGTAGTCGGCCTTGCCGAATTTTTCCGGCAGCAGGGTCGACAGGTCGATGGCCCGGTTCAGGCCCTGGCAGTTGAGCTGGCCGAGACCACCGGCCGGTTTCTCCGCATGGCGCAGGAACACCAGGGTCTGGGTGCCGTCCACCGGTTGCGCACGGCTTTCGCTGGATTCCAGCGACAGGAACAGCGCGCTGACCGCCAGCAGGGTGGGCAGGGCCACATACGCGCGATGTTTGAAGCGGTTGGCGACTTTCATCAAGTTCGTCATGAGATAAGGGTTCTTCAGTCTGTTCGGTTAAGGCTGACAAACCTCTGCACCGGGGCTCGCGCGCCGGGTGTTTTCCCTGTCATCAATGGCTTGCTTGGAGCCCCCTGAGGCCCGTTTGGTTCGATCCGCTTGAGTGCGCCGCACTTTACCGTTGAGGCTGTGCGGTTGGAGGGAAGGTTAACCACAGGATGTTGCGGATTTAAGTAAGCCGGCGGGCGAGGGCGTAAAGAACCCGAGCCAGAGCGCTGTTCGTGGATTATGCTCAGGCCTTTCATTTTGTGACTGGATGCTACACATGACTGATCTGTCCGCGTTCCCGATCACCCAGAAATGGCCGGCGCAGTACCCTGACTGGATTCAGCTCTATTCCCTGCCGACCCCCAACGGCGTCAAGGTCTCGATCATGCTCGAAGAGATCGGCCTGCCGTACGAGCCGCACCGCGTGGGCTTCGACACCAATGACCAGATGTCTCCGGAATTCCTCTCGCTGAACCCGAACAACAAGATCCCGGCGATCCTCGACCCTCACGGCCCCGAGGACAAACCGCTGCCGTTGTTCGAATCCGGCGCGATCCTGATCTACCTCGCCGACAAGAGCGGCCAGTTGCTGGCCCAGGAAGGCGCGCTGCGCTACGAAACCATTCAGTGGCTGATGTTCCAGATGGGCGGTATCGGCCCGATGTTCGGCCAGCTCGGTTTCTTCAACAAATTCGCCGGCAAGGACTACGAAGACAAGCGTCCCCGTGACCGCTACGTCGAAGAAAGCCGCCGCCTGCTCAGCGTCCTCAACACCCGCCTGGAAGGGCGCGACTGGATCATGGGCGAGCGCTACACCATCGCCGACATCGCCACGTTCCCGTGGGTGCGCAACCTGATCGGCTTCTACGAGGCGGGCGATCTGGTCGGCATCAACAACTTCCCGAACGTCACCCGGGTGCTGGAGCGCTTCCTGGCGCGGCCGGCCGTTGTGCGCGGGCTGACCATTCCTTCCTGATCCTGTGGCAGCCGGGTGCGCAGATTGTTGCGTGCCCGGTAACGCACTGTTGATTGATCCAGGTTTGTACCCCGATCCCCGCAAGGCATAAGCTTCGCCCCCTACGACTTTCGTCTCATCCGCTGTTTTCAGGAAAGGCCCCATGTCCAGTCAGTTCCCCGAAGCACGTCCACGCCGTCTGCGCCGCAATGCGAGCCTGCGCAGCCTGTTCCAGGAAACCGAGTTTTCCCTCAACGATCTGGTGCTGCCGATCTTCGTCGAAGAAGAGATCGACGATTTTGTGCCGATCAAGAGCATGCCCGGCGTGATGCGCATCCCGGAGCGCAAACTGGCCGGCGAGATCGAGCGTTACGCCCGGGCCGGGATCAAGTCGGTGATGACCTTCGGCGTGTCCCATCACCTGGACGCCAACGGCAGCGACACCTGGCGCGAAAACGGCCTGGTGTCGCGCATGTCGCGGATTGCCAAGGACGCCGTGCCGGAAATGATCGTGATGTCCGACACCTGCTTCTGCGAGTACACCGACCACGGCCACTGCGGCGTGATGCACAACCATGAAGTCGACAACGACCAGACCCTGATCAACCTCGGCAAACAAGCGGTGGCGGCGGCGCGTGCCGGTGCCGACGTGATCGCGCCATCGGCAGCGATGGACGGCCAGGTGCGGGCGATTCGCCGGGCGCTGGACGATGCCGGCTTCACGCAGATTCCGATCATGGCCTACTCGACCAAATTCGCCTCGGCGCTCTACGGCCCGTTCCGCGAGGCCGGCGGCAGCGCGCTGAAGGGCGATCGCAAAAGCTATCAGATGAACCCGATGAACCGCCGCGAAGCCCTGCGCGAATCGTTGCTCGACGAACAGGAAGGCGCCGACGCGCTGATGGTCAAACCGGCCGGCGCGTACCTGGACATCATCCGCGACATCCGCGAAGCCTCGAACCTGCCGCTGGCGGCGTATCAGGTCAGCGGCGAGTACGCGATGATCAAGTTCGGCGCCCAGGCCGGGGCCATCGACGAAGATCGCGTGGTGCGCGAAAGCCTCGGCGCGATCAAACGCGCGGGTGCGGATCTGATCTTCACCTACTTTGCGATGGACCTGGCCCTGGCCGGGATCTGATCCGTCAGGGGCAATTGAAAAACGGCCGGATCCCGTGATCACGGAAGTACCGCTCGATCACCTTCGGATCCGCGCTGTTGTCGGCAATCGCCACGTAGGTATCGGGGCGCAGCAGGTAAAAGCCGTTGCGCCCCAGGCCCGCCGTTTCAAACGCCGGACGCCAGTCGAACACGTGCAGCGGCAAGTGATGTTCATTGCACCAGGCGATCATCTCGTCGCTGGTGTCGCCGTACACATGCACCTGCCAGCACGGATGGCGCAACGGCTCGTAATTGTCCCCCTCGCCATCATGGGCCCACGGCAAGCGGTCGCCGCCGTGGACGTGCCCGGCCACGCCTTCGCTCAACGCCATGCCCCGATAGTTGAGGGTGATCTGCGACACCGTGCGAAACAGCAATTCGCGGCTGCTCTCGAATGAGGCCATTTTCGGAATCAGGAACGGCGCCAGCCGTGTGCGCAACAGGTCGGCCATGCGGCCTTCGGCGGTGACGAAGCTGAAGACCTTGTCGGTGGTCGACACCAGTCGCCGGGCGAAGGCGATGCGTTCGGTTTCGTAGCTGTCGAGCAGTGTGGGCGTGGCCGCGCCGCCGAGCACCGCCGCGAGTTTCCACGCCAGGTTGATCGCATCGCCGATGCCGGTGTTCATGCCCTGACCGCCAGCCGGGCTGTGCACATGCGCCGCGTCGCCGAGCAGAAACGCCCGGCCCTTGCGAAAGTGATCCGCCACCCGGTGATGCACGCGGTAGGTGGAGAACCAGTTGACGTCCTCGATGTGCACGTTCAGGTGTTCGATGGCGCGATTGCTGACATCGGAAAATTCCAGGGTTTCGGCACGCTCCGCACGCTCGTCGCGCACGGTGCCAATCAACCGCGCGCGGCCTTCGCCGGCCAGCGGGAACACCGCGAGAAAGTCCGCCTCATCCAGGTCCAGATGCAACTCGCCATTGAGCGCTGGACCGCTGGCCCGCACATCGGCGACATAGAAAATCTGCTGATAGGTGCCGCCGGGAAAACCGGTGTCGAGGGTCTTGCGCACGATTGAACGAGCGCCGTCGCACCCGGCCAGATAGCAGGCCTGGCAGATTTCCTGCTCGCCATCCGGCAGGCGCAAATGTGCGGTGAGGCCGTCACCGTTTTCCGTGAAGCTTTCCAGCGTCGTGTTGCGCTCGACGGTCACGTCGTAGTCTTCGAGGCGGTCGATCAACAGCCGCTCGTGTTCGTCCTGCGGGTACATTTCCAGAAAGGCATAGGGCGTCAGGCCTTCGCCGATCCGGTTCAGCGGCAGCTGCGCCACCGGTTTGCCCTTGACCCAGAAATTCGCCGCGGCCACCCGATGACCGTTGCGCACCACCGTATCGGCCAGGTCCAGTTGCCGGTACAGCTCAAGGGTGCGCGCCTGCACCGCCAGCGCCCGCGAGGTGGTGCCGGGGGCGGAGGTCTTGTCGATGATGCGTACGCGCACGCCCAGTTTGCTCAGCCACAGGGCCAGCACCAGCCCGGTGGGGCCCGCGCCGATGATCAGAACATCACTGCGGTTCATGGTCTGTCCTCCTCGCGTGTCCTGACCCCAGGCTTGCCACTGAGTGTGCAGCAGCAAGTATGGATCAGACGGCGAGGGCGGCCAGTCGGCCTGCCAGACGGGACGATGGAACAGCGCCGCCGGCCCGCAGTCCTATCCTGCACCCTGCGATTGAGCGTAGGGTTAACCCGGCTCAACGGACTGGATGAAGCGTTATGCACACCCCTCGATTAATCGTCAGCCTTGCCGCGCTGCTGGTACTGGCCGGTTGCGCCGGTCAACGCAGCGAAGAACCGGCGCCGCGCCCGCCCGCCGAGGTCAAGGCACAGATCGTGCGCCTGCTGCCGGCCAAAACCGTCGACCGCCAAGGCTGGGCCACCGACATCTACGCCGCGTTCGCCGCCCAGGGCATCAGCCCGACCACGCAGAATCTGTGTTCGGTGCTGGCCGTCACCGAGCAGGAATCCACTTTCCAGGTCGATCCGCCGGTGCCTGGCCTGGGCAAGATCGCTCGTGACGAAATCGACCGCCGCGCCGCCAAGGTGCACATCCCGAGCCTGTTGGTCAGCGGTGCCTTGCAGGTGCGCTCGCCGAACGGCAAGACCTACAGCGAACGCCTCAGCGCCGCCCGCAGCGAAAAGGAATTGAGCGCAATTTTCGACGACTTCATCGGCTCGGTGCCGATGGGCCGCACGCTGTTCAGCGGTTTCAACCCGGTGCACACCGGCGGGCCGATGCAGGTCAGCATCGAATTCGCCGAGCAGCACGCCAAGGACTATCCGTACCCGGTGGAGGGGACGATTCGCCGTGAGGTGTTCAGCCGTCGCGGCGGGATGTATTTCGGCATCGCCCATTTGCTGGGTTATCCGGTGAGTTATCGCGAGCCGCTGTACCGCTTCGCCGACTTCAACGCCGGCTGGTACGCCAGTCGCAATGCGGCGTTTCAGAACGCGGTCAGCCGGGCGTCGGGGATTCCGCTGGCGCTGGATGGCGACCTGATCCGCCCGGGCGCGATCATGCCGGGCAGCACTGAACTGGCGGTGCGCACCCTCGGCAAATCCCTGGGCATGCGCAATCCGGTGATCCGCGATCAACTGGAGAAGGGCGATAGCCTGGCGTTCGAGGAGACCAAACTGTATCAACGGATCTTCGAACTGGCGGAGCGTGCGGAAGGCAAGACATTGCCCCGTGCGGTGCTGCCGGGCATCGTGCTGCAGAGCCCGAAGATCACCCGCAAACTGACCACGGCGTGGTTTGCCAAACGGGTCGACGAGCGTTATCGGCGCTGCATGGCCAAAGGCTGAGGACGATCAAAAGGGTATAAAAAAACCCGGCTGACGGGAGCCGGGTTTTTTCTGGGTTGTTGCGGTCAAGCCATTCATTCAGGCAACGCGACGTTCAATCAGACGATCCGAACCACCTTCAGCAACGCGGCGTTCGATCAGACGATCCGAGCCACCTTCGGCAACGCGGCGTTCGATCAGACGATCCGAGCCACCTTCGGCAACGCGACGTTCAATCAGACGATCCGAGCCACCTTCAGCGACGCGGCGTTCAATCAGACGATCCGAGCCACCTTCGGCAACGCGGCGTTCGATCAGACGATCCGAACCACCTTCAGCAACGCGACGTTCAATCAGACGATCCGAACCGCCTTCGGCGATCATGGTGTGGGCCGGTTTGGCGGCAAATGCGTTGAAGGCCAGAACCGAGAGGGCAATGCTGAGGATGACTTGGCGTTTCATGATTTTTGCTCCGGGGGTGTTGTTTGTTTGGTATGGAGCGGATGTTACGCCCGGGATTTTTTAAGAGAACTTCATTGACGTGATGGTGAACATCGACGCCGATGATGGTTTGTCAAAGCACCTTCACTGCGCGGCCAATTGCCTGGATCGGCCCGGTGGGTTTGCCGATCGGCGAACCGTTGGCGCCCTCCAGCGTCAGCTCGAACAACTGGTTCGGTTGCAGCGGCGGCAGCTTGTCCAGCGGGATCGACAGCGCCTGGCCCGGTTTGACCAGCCCCAGCGACACCGGACCCTGCCAGCCGTCGGCCTTGGTCCAGAACTCCAGCGCCTTGTCGGCCGGCACCTCGACCACGCCCAGCGGAATCAACTGGATCTCCCGCGGACTGCTGGCCTGGATCACCCAGCCCGGCGCCTTGTCCTGCGGGGCGACCAGCACCACCAGATAGCTCGGTTTCGGGGTGGTTTGGGTCAACAGGATCGAGCCCAGCAACAAGGTCGCGGCCAGCCCGGCAGCGCTCAAACCGCGCCACAGTGACAGGCGGTTCCACCATGAAGTCTCTGGCGCCCTCTTGTGGGTGAGTTGCCCGACACTGCGTTCGATGCGTTGCCACAGCTGCGACGAAGGCTGATGCGCCGGGGCGAGGTCGGTCAGCTCCAGCAGCCGCCGCTCCCAGGCATCCACGGCGGCTTGTAGTTCGGGCTCGTTGGGCAAGCGTCGTTGCACTTCGGCGCGCGCTTCGGCCGAGAGGGTGCCAAGCACGTATTCGCTGGCCAGTTCATCGCGTTCCTGCGCCGATTCGGTGGTCATCCCATGCACTCCCGCAACGCATTGAGGCTGCGCTTGATCCAGGCTTTGACGGTGCCCAGCGGCGTGTCGAGGCGTTGGGCGATCTGCGCGTGGCTGTAACCGTCGACGTAGGCGTGAAGGATGCAGCGGCGGCGTTGCGGTTCCAGTTGATGCAGGCAGCGGTGGATGCGGGTCGATTGCGCCAGTGCGTCTAAGTCGTCATCTTTCGCGGGTGATTCGTTGCTGTCGTTCAGCGGCGTTTCCCGGTCGTGATTGCGCAGCACATTCAGCGCCAGATGCCGGGTCACGCTGAACATCCAGCCCCGGGCCGAACCGCGCGCCGGATCGAAACCCGCCGCGCCAGCCCAGATCTTGATGAATGCGTCGTGAACGATGTCTTCGGCCAGCGCCGTGTCACGCACCAGACGCCGGGCCACACCCAGCAGCCGCGGACTTTCCTGCACATACAATTCGCGCAGGGCCCCGCGCTCGCCGCGGGCACAGGCGGCGAGGCGGGCTTCGTAATCGAACGCGGTTTCGGGTAATGGCATGTCCTGCAATCTAGCAAGCATCGGCCAAACTTCCAGTCAGGCTCAGTTCGCCGCCCAGAAAATGTAGTCGGCCTGGTACTTCACCACTTCCTGTTTGCCCTTGTTCGCCGCCGTGCATTCGCTGCCCGGTGCCACGCCGCCCTTGAGCGCCACGCGCTGGATGTAGCTCACGCCGCTCATGGCGCCTTTGCCTTCGGCGGGGTTGGCCTTGACCAGTTGATAGGGCAGGTTGCCCGGGCTCGATGGCGCAACGGCCAGTTGCGTGCCGGTGACTTTCGAACCGTCCTTGGCCTGCCAGGTGGCGGGTGGGCCGAAGTAGGTGCCGACCTGTTTGCCGCTGCGATCGTTGAGCACCGCTTTCGGGCCGACGAACACCCACTCGGTCTGGCCGGCGGCATTGGCCTTGTCCCGGCATTCGTAGGTGATCTCGCCGATCCCGGTGGTTTCCATCGCGATCTTGTGGCCGTCCGGCACTTTGACCGCGTCGGGATAACTGCTTTGGGCAAAGCTTGTCGAGGCGACGGCGAGTAAACCGGTGAAGCCGATCAGTTGGGTGATGTTCATCAGTGTTTCTCCGAAAAAGGGTAAACCGCTGACAGCCGAAAGAGGGCTGTTACAGGGACTACCCGTGACGGAGCGGTTTGGATGCAGTGGCCGGAAAATAAATCTGAAAGCTCTGAAGGTCAGATGGCTGTAACTCGCTCGCGCCCGGTTTTTACCAAGGCCAGGCCGGAGGCTTTAAGCAGTTCCTGGGTATAGGCATGCTGCGGCGCCGCAAAAATCTGGCGCGAGGCTCCCTGTTCGACCACCTTGCCATCCTTGATCACCATCAAGTCGTGCGCCAGCGCATGCACCACCGCCAGGTCATGGCTGATGAACAGGTACGTCAAGCCACGGCGGATCTGCAACTGCCGCAACAACTCCACCACCTGTTTCTGCACCGTGCGATCCAGCGCCGAGGTCGGTTCGTCGAGCAGAATCAGCGCCGGTTCCAGCACCAGCGCCCGGGCGATGGAAATGCGTTGGCGCTGGCCGCCGGAGAATTCGTGGGGGTAGCGATGCCGGCTCTGCGGATCGAGGCCGACTTCCTCCAGCACGCGGATCACCGCTGCCTCACGTTCCTCAGCCGTGCCGATGCCGTGGGTCAGCAGGCCTTCGGCGATGATCTGCTGTACCGACATTCGCGGGCTGAGGCTGCCGAACGGGTCCTGGAACACCACCTGAATCTGCCGGCGCAACGGGCGCATCAAGCGCTGATTGAGCAGGCTCAAATGCTTGTTGCCGAAGCGGATATCGCCCTCGGATTCCACCAGTCGCAAAATCGCCTGTCCCAACGTCGACTTGCCCGAACCGGACTCGCCGACAATCCCCAGGGTCTTGCCCCGTTGCAGTCGGAAACTCACGCCGTCCACGGCTTTGATGTATTGCTGGGTGCGGCTGAACAACGCCTTGGGCAGCGGGAACCAGACTTTCAGATCGTCCACCTCCAGCAGGTTGTGATCGTAGCGACTCGGCACCGGTGCGCCCGACGGTTCCGCCTCGATCAGCAGGCGGCTGTAAGGATGCTGCGGCGTGCGGAACAGCGTTGCGCAGTCGGCCTGTTCGACGATTTCCCCATGGCGCATCACGCACACCCGTTGGGCGATGCGCCGCACCAGATTGAGGTCGTGACTGATCAGCAGCAGCGACATGCCGAGGCGTTGCTGCAACTCGATCAGCAACTCGAGAATCTTCTGCTGCACGGTCACGTCCAGCGCCGTGGTCGGTTCGTCGGCGATCAGCAATTGCGGCTCGTTGGCCAGCGCCATGGCGATCATCACCCGTTGCCGCTGGCCGCCGGAGAGCTGGTGCGGATAGGCCTTCAGGCGCTGCAACGGCTGGCGAATGCCGACCAGTTCCAGCAGTTCCAGCGTGCGCTGGCGCGCGGCACGGCCCTTGAGTCCCTTGTGGATTTCCAGCACCTCGCTGATCTGTTTTTCCACCGTGTGCAGCGGGTTCAGCGAAGTCATCGGCTCCTGGAAAATCATCGCGATGCGGTTGCCGCGCAAGCCGCGCATCTGCTGCTCGCTGGCGTGGAGCAAGTCCACGCCGTTGTAGCGGATGCTGCCCATGCTGCTGACGGTCTTGGCCGGCAGCAAACGCAGAATCGAATGCGCCGTCACCGACTTGCCCGAGCCGGACTCGCCGACCAGCGCCAGGCACTCGCCACGGCGGATGTCGAGGTTCACGCCGTGCACCACTTCGTGCCCGGCGAAGGCGACGCGCAGGTCGCGGATTTCAATCAGGTTATCGGTCATTTCAGCTCCGGGGATCAGGATCGCGGATCGAACGCGTCACGGCAGGCTTCGCCGATAAACACCAGCAGGGACAGAATCAGCGCCAGGGCGAAAAACGCCGTCAGCCCCAGCCATGGCGCCTGCAGATTGCGCTTGGCCTGGCCGATCAGTTCGCCCAGCGACGCGGTGCCGGCGGGCATGCCGAAGCCAAGAAAATCCAGCGCGGTGAGGGTGGCGATGGCGCCGGTCAGAATGAACGGCAGGTAGGTAAGGGTGGAGGTCATGGCGTTGGGCAGAATGTGCCGGCGCATCAGTTCACTGTCCGTCAGGCCCAGCGCCCGCGCGGCCTTGACGTATTCCAGGCTGCGCCCACGCAGGAACTCGGCGCGCACCACGTCCACCAGTGCCAGCCAGGAAAACAGCGCCATGATCCCCAGCAGCCACCAGAAACTCGGCGAGACGAATCCCGACAAAATGATCAGCAGGTACAGCACCGGCAGCCCCGACCAGATTTCCAGCACCCGCTGCCCGAGCAAGTCGACCCAGCCGCCGTAATAACCCTGCAACGCCCCGGCCACGATGCCGACCAGCGCACTGACGGCGGTGAGGATCAGCGCGAACAGAATCGAAATCCGCGTGCCGAAAATCACCCGCGCCAATACGTCCCTGGCCTGATCGTCGGTGCCCAGCCAGTTGCTCGAGGACGGCGGGCTCGGTGCCGGTTCCGTGAGGTCGTAATTGACCGTGTCGTAACTGAACGGGATCGGCGGGAACAGCATCCAGCCGCCCTGATCCTCGATCAGTTTGTGCACGTAATTGCTGGCGTAATCCGGCTGGAACGGCAGTTCGCCGCCGAAATCGGTTTCCAGATAATCGCTGAGGATCGGGAAGTAGAAGGCGTGGTGGTAGCGGATCACCAGCGGCTTGTCGTTGGCAATCAGTTCGCCGCCGAGGCAGATCAGGCACAGCCCGATGAACAGCCACAGCGACCAGCGCCCGCGACGGTTGGCCTTGAATTGGGCGATGCGCCGCCGGCCCAGAGGGGAGAGTGTGAACATCAGGCAGTCCTCGCCGAGAAGTCGATGCGCGGGTCGAGCAGGGTGTAGCAGAGGTCGCCGATCAGCTTGATCAACAGGCCGAACAGGGTGAACAGGAACAGCGTGCCGAACACCACCGGGTAGTCTCGCGACACCGCCGCTTCGTAGCTCATGCGCCCGAGGCCGTCGAGGTTGAAGATGGTTTCGATCAGCAGCGAGCCGGCGAAAAACACCTCGATCAACGCCGACGGCACACCGGCCACCACCAGCAGCATCGCGTTGCGAAACACATGGCCGTAGAGCACGCGTCTTTCGGTCAGGCCCTTGGCGCGCGCGGTGATCACGTACTGGCGGCTGATCTCGTTGAGGAAGCTGTTTTTGGTCAGGATCGTCAGCGTCGCAAAACCGCCGATCACCAGCGCCGTCACCGGCAACACCAGGTGCCAGAGGTAGTCGCCGAGCTTGCCCCACAGACTCAGGCTGTCGAAATTGTCCGAGACCAGCCCCTGTACCGGAAACCAGTTGACGTAGCTGCCCCCGGCGAACACCACGATCAACAGAATCGCGAACAGAAACGCCGGCATCGCGTAGCCGACGATGATCGCCGTGCTGCTCCAGACATCGAAAGCGCTGCCGTTTTTGATTGCCTTGCGAATGCCCAGCGGGATCGAGATCAGGTAGGTGATCAAGGTCGCCCACAGGCCGAGGGACAGCGACACCGGCAGCTTCTGCACGATCAGATCGGTGACCTTGGCACCGCGAAAGAAACTGCTGCCCAGGTCCAGTTGCGCGTAGTTTTTCAGCATCAGCCACAGGCGTTCGTGCATCGGTTTGTCGAAGCCGTAGTGGTGTTTGATCTCTTCGATCAGTGCCGGGTCCAGACCACGGCTGCTGCGCCCGGCACCGCCGATCGCGGTGACCTCGCTGGCACCGCCCATGCTGTGGCCACCGAAGCCTTGCAGGCGGGCGATGGCCTGTTCCACCGGGCCGCCGGGCGCGGCCTGCACGATGACGAAGTTGACCACCAGAATGCACAACAGCGTCGGGATGATCAGCAACAGACGTCGACTCAGATAACGCCACATGTCACTGGCCCCCCGCGAGCTGGCGCAGGGCGCTCATCTGCTGATTGGTCAGCGGCTTGGCCGAAACCTCCCACCAGGTGTCGAGGCCTTCGCTGTAGATCGGCTGCACCGCCGGCCTGCCGAAGCGGTTCTGAAACACCGTCGGCGTGCCTTTGGAGTAGTAGTTGGGAATCATGTAGTCACCCCATTGCAGCACCCGGTCGAGGGCGCGGGCGTAACGCACCATGGCGTCGCGGGTATTGGCCTGGACCAGGCCGTCGATCAGCCGGTCCACCGCAGGGTTGGCCAGCACCATCGAATTGGAGCTGCCGACCTGAGTGGCGCTCTGCGAGGCGTACAGGCTGTACAACTCGCGGCCCGGCGAGACGATCGGATCGCCGCTGCGCGGGAAACTGGTGACGATCATGTCGTAGTCCCGAGCGTTGAGCCGGTTGATGTACTGCGCTGAATCGATACGCCGCAGATTCAGGGTGATGCCGATCTGCGCCAGGGTGCGTTTGTACGGCAGCAGCATGCGGTCGAAACCGCCCTGGCCGTCGAGGAAGGTGAATTCGAAGGGCTCGCCGGCGGCGTTCACCAGCCGGTTGTTTTTCGGCGTCCATCCGGCCTCGGCCAACAGCTTCAGTGCCTGCAATTGCTTATCGCGGATGTAGCCGCTGCCATCGGTTTTCGGCGCCTGATAGACGCGGCTGAAAACCTCGTCCGGAATCTGTCCGCGCAACGGTTCGAGGATCGCCAGTTCTTCGGCGTCGGGCAGTGCGGTAGCGGCCATTTCACTCTTCGGCCAGTAGCTGTTCTGGCGCACGTAGAAGCCGCGCATCATCTGCTTGTTGGTCCACTCGAAATCCCACAGCAGGCTCAGCGCCTGACGCACGCGGCGATCCTTGAACAGCGGATTCTGCAGGTTGAACACGAAACCCTGGGCGCAGGTCGGTTTGTCCGGGGCGAGAATTGCCTGTTGCAGGCGACCGTCGTGCAGGGCCGGGCTGTCGTAGCCGACCACGTAACCGGACGAGGAAAACTCGCGGTTGTAGTCGAACGCGCCGGCCTGCAGCAGTTGCCGGGCGACGTCGGTGTCGCCGTAGAAATTCACGGTCAGGCTGTCGAAGTTGTACATCCCGCGACTGACCGGCAGGTTTTTGCCCCACCACTGCGGGTCACGCTGGAAACTGATGCTGCGTCCCGCATCGACCTTGCTCACTCGGTACGGGCCGCTGCCCAGCGGAGGCTCGAAGCCGCCGCCGTTGGCGAAGTCGCGGGTCTTCCACCAGTGCTCGGGCACCGGCCGCAGCGACGCCAGATCCAGCGCCAGGGTGCGGTTGAGGTTGTTCTTGAAGGTGAAGCGAATCTGCCGCGGGCCTTCGATCAGTACATCCTGCACGTCGGCGTATTGCTGGCGATAACTCAGGCTGCCCTTGGTCATCAACAGTTCGAAGGTGTAGCGCACGTCCTCGGCGGTGATCGGCGTGCCATCGGCGAAACGCGCCTCGGGATTCAGGTTGAAACGCACCCACAGACCGCCGGGATCGCGCTCCATGGATTGCGCCACCAGACCGTAGACGGTGTAGGGCTCGTCCAGCGAGCGGAACCCCAGCGGCGAATACACCCAGTCGTTGACCTGCACCACGGAAATGCCCTGATCGGCATACGGGGTGATGTAGTTGTACTGACCGATCTCCATCGAAGCGCGGCTGAGCGAGCCGCCCTTCGGGGCGTCGGGATTGACGAAATCAAAGTGCTGGAAACCGGCGGGGTATTTCGGCGCCTCGCCGTACACCGTCATCGCGTAGCTGCCGCCGGCCAGCGCAGCTGCCGCGTTGCACAGCAGCGCGCTGCCGAGCAGCAGGCCGGCCATGTTGCGCATGAATGTCATGAAGTCGTTCCTCTGAGCCGGAAAAACCCGAAGCGGCGGCAGGCCGCTGCGGGATGCGAATTCGCAAGGGGAAGGGGCCGGCCGGAGTCTTGCGCGGCCCCGACCGGGACTCAGAAGTGGTATGTCATGCGCGCAAACAGCGTGCGGCCCAGCGGATCGGTGTAGCGCGGGTCATAACCGCTCTGGAAGTTGTAGGCCTGGTTGGAGAACGGCGGATCGCGGTCGAACAGGTTCTTCACCCCGGCATCGACGTCCAGCACCTTGTCGAAGGTGTAACCGGCCGACAGGTCCCACACCGAATACGACGCGACCCGCGCGTTGGTCTCGCGGTCGTAGTCGTTGTAGCCGGTGGTGAAGCGGTTGGTCAGTGCCGCACGGGCCGCGCCGAAGGTCCAGGAACCGGTCAGGTTGTGTTTCCAGCGGGCGATCACACCATCACCCCGGAAGTCGCCGACCTTGTCGGTGAACGGGCCCTTGATGGTGCTCTGGAAGTCGTACTCGTCGACATAGGTGCCTTGCAGGCCCAGACCGAACTGACCGTACGGCGTGTTCGGGAAGCGATAGTCCAGCGACACATCGACGCCGTTGGTTTCGACGATGCCCAGGTTGGCGTTGCCGGTGACGATGTAGTTGAGCGTGCCGTCGGCGTTGCGCACGAAGCGGTCAGGGTAGCTGCCGGCCTGATCGAACACCGTGGATTCCGGGAACGGCTGGATCTGGTTGGAGATGTGAATCCACCAGAAATCCAGGCCCACGGACAGGTTGCTGACCGGCTGATAGACAAAGCCCAGCGTCACGTTGCGCGCCTTCTCCGGGGCCAGGTCTTCGTTGCCGCCGATCTGGTTGAGGAACTGCTGACCGCAATCGCGCCCGCCGTTGCCGCCCGGTTGCACCACGCCGCCGGTACACAGTACCGGGTCGTTGTAGTAGCCCTGGGTGTAGGTGATGCTGCGCGGCGAATACAGCTCATAGAGCGACGGCGCGCGGAAGCCTTCACTGTACGCGCCGCGCACCACCAGCTCCTTGAGCGGCTGATAACGGAACGAGTATTTCGGGTTGGTAGTGCTGCCGAAGTCGCTGTATTTGTCGTGACGCACGGCGGCGGACAATTCCAGGCTGTCGAGCACCGGCACGTTGATTTCCGCGTAGGCGGCTTTCACGCTGCGGTCGCCCTCGACGCTGCCGGCCGGGTCGATGCCCAGGCTCTGGATGTCGCCGGCAAAGGCTTCGTAGTCTTGGTGGAATTTCTCTTTGCGGTACTCGCCGCCCAGGGCCAGGCCGGACGGACCGGCACCGAACCAGTCACCGATTTCGCGGCTGATCCGCCCGTCGAAACCGGCGACCCGCCCTACCGCCGTGGAGTAGGCGCCGTGGTACATCGCCTGATCGATGTACTGCTGGCCGGCGCTGGTCTGCGGGCCGAAGGGGTTGAGCAGGCCGCTGGCCAGACCGTCGATCATCGCCTGATCGCTGACGTAGCCGCTGGTAACGCTGGAGACGATCTTGTTCTGGTTGTACGAGGCGCCGACGTTGTAGTCCCAGCCGCCCACCAGACCGTCGAAGCTCAGCAAGAAGCGCTGGCTGGTGTTCTGGTCTTTCGATTCGCGCGGGCCCGCGGCGGTTTCGCGCCAGTTCACGTCCACCGGTTGCGTCGGGTCGAGGGCGAAACCGGTGGGCGCCGGGGTGATGCCGTTGCCGGGATAGTAGGGCGAGGACGAATCCAGGCTCAGGCCGGTCAATGGCGCCGGGCCGACAGCGGTGGCGTTGTTGTTGCGCGACCAGAAGTATTCAAGGTTGACGTTGTGGTCGTCGGCCAGTTTGCCGGTGGTCTTGCCGAAGAACGACGTCTTCTCGGTCTGCGGCACCAGGTCGATGAATTCCCGGGTGCTGAAGCGGCAGAGGCCGTCGCGGGCCACCAGGTTGGGGCCGTTGCAATTGCTGTTGGCCAGTGGGTTGGTGGCATTGCCGTTCTGGCTGTAGTTGCCGGGGAACGCGGTGCCGGAGGTCTGGTCCAGACCTCGGCCAGGCACGTAGTCACGGGCGAAGGAGCGGTCGTTGGCGTCGAGGTTCTGCTGCTTGTTGTAGTTGAACACGCCGAGCACGTTGAAGCGGTCCTGCTCCAGGTCGCCGTAGCCCCAGCTTGCGCTCATGTCCTTGGTCGCACCGCCGCCGCTGTGGGTCGGGGTTTCGCCGCCGAGGGTGAGCTGGCCGTCGGTCATGGATTTCTTGGTGATGAAGTTGATCACGCCACCGATGGCGTCGGTGCCGTACAGGGCCGAGGCGCCGTCGCGCAGCACTTCCACGCGCTCGATCGCGGCAAACGGGATCATGTTCAGATCCACCGCGCCACCGGCCGAGTTGGTGCCCGACAGGGCGTTGTTGGCCAGCCGGCGACCGTTGAGCAGCACCAGCGTCTTGTTCGCGCCGATGCCGCGCATGTCGGCGAACGAGGCGCCGCCGGTGGCCGCGCCAACCGAGCCAGCGCTGTTGTTGATCGATTGGCTGCCGGTGATGCGTTGCACCAGTTCGGCGGTGGTGGTCACGCCCTGTTTGCGCAGTTCATCGGCCTTGAGCACGGTGATCGGCACCGCCGTTTCCGCGTCGACCCGACGGATCGCCGAACCGGTCACTTCGACCCGTTGCAGTTGCGTGGTCGGCGCGACCACCGCCGCAGCGGCCGGGACGCTGTTGTCGTCCTCGGCAGCCTGAACCCCGGCGCCCATCCCCATGGCCACCAGGTACAACGGAACGAAGCGGTGGCGGGAAATCGTCGCCACCAAGGGTTTGAGCGTGAAGCGTGGAGTGTTCATCAGCATGGTTGTTTCCGACTTTGTTAGACGTTTATCGAAATGGCCTTGTGAGCCCTCTTTGCACGGAGCACGGTGGTGCCGCGCCGCGAAAACCACTTTCTTCAAGCAAGCCGATCCCCTCCGAAGACGCGCTGCGTTTTTCGGTCGGCCGATTGCGACGGGATTCAACGAACGGTGTCGGGCGCGTCCCTCACTGCGCGCCCGGCACCGCCGTCAGCGGGTGGTCATCACCGATATCTTGGTGATGCCCGAGCGCTCGATGGACGCCATGGCTTTGGCGACCTGGCCGTAATTCACGGCGGAGTCGGCCTGCAGCTGCACGCGCACGTCAGCATCCTTGGCCTTGACCTCCTTGAGGCTGGCCTCCAGTGATTCCGGCGCCAGCTCGGTCTTGGCCAGGAAGAACTTGCCGTCCTGATCGACGCTGACCACCACCGGATCCTTCTTTTCGGCGGGAGCGACGGCGTCGGTTTTTGGCAGGTTGACCTTGATCGCGTTGGTCATCAGCGGTGCGGTGACGATGAACACCACCAGCAGCACGAGCATCACGTCCACCAGCGGCGTGACGTTCATTTCGCTGAGCACTTCATCGCTGTCTTGAGTGGAAAAGGACATCAGCTGGCCTCCCGCACGGCGGCCGTGGATTTGGCGATGGCCTGGCGGCTGATGGAGAAAGCGCTGCGCGAGGCGAGGGCGTCGAAGTCGTGGGCGAAGTCATCCATGTCCGCCGAGGCCAGCTTCAGGCGCCGCAGGAAGAAGTTGTAAATCAGCACTGCCGGCACCGCGACGGCAATCCCCACACCGGTGGCGATCAGCGCGTGGCCGATCGGCCCGGCCACGGTTTCCAGACTGGCCGAACCGCTGGCGCCGATGCTTTGCAGGGCTTCCATGATTCCCCACACGGTGCCGAACAGACCAATGAACGGCGCGGTGCTGCCGATACTGGCGAGGATCGCCTGGCCGTTTTCCAGCGAGCGACGTTCCTTCTGGATCTGCTGGCGCAGGTTGCGTTCCAGGCGGTCGGCACGGTTGATGGTGTGCGCCAGTTGCTGGGTGGTGCGCGGGGATTCTTCCACCAGCAGGGCTTCGAAACCGCTGCTGGCGATCCGCGCCAGAGAGCCCGGATACTGGCTGGCGTGTTCGGCGGCGGTCAGCAGATCCGGCGCGCCCCAGAAGGCTTTGCTGAACTGCTTGTTCTGGGTTTTCTGGCGCAAGTATTGCGCCGACTTGACCAGCAGGATCGCCCAGCTGACCACGGAAAACAGCACCAGTCCCCAGAGCACGCCGGGGACAATCATCGAAGACAGGGAATCGTTCATGGCTACACCTCGCTTGCGTTAATCGTTTGTGAGTTCGGTTGTTGTGCCGTCATTGCGGCAATTTGAAATCGATGGTCTGGGTGGCGAAGCCGTCGATCGGTGTATCGCCGCGCTTGGCAGGAATAAACTTCCAGGCCTTCACCGCCGCGACCGCCGCGTCATCCAGTTGCGGCTTGCCGCTGGACTTGGTCACCGTCACCGAACCGGCGCGACCGTTGGCCAGCACCTGAATCCGCAGCACCACGCTGCCTTCCCAGTTGCGCCGCAGGGCCAGCGACGGGTATTCCGGCGGCGGGTTGCCGAGGCTGGCGAGGCCGGAAATCGCCGCTGACTCTTTCACCGGGCCCGGTGCCGCCGCAGGTGCCGGTGGCGCGCTCGGGGTGGCCGGAGCGGCAGGCGCCGCCGGTTGCGCAGGGGCGGGCGGCGCTTTCGGCGGCTCGGCCTTTTTCACCGGTTTGGGTTTCTCGACCGGTTTCGGTTTTTCGATCGGCTTGGGTTTCTCGACCGGTTTGGGCGGCGGCTTGACCGCGTCCTCGTCTTCCACCGGCTGTTCCGGTTCGGGCGGTGGCGGTGGCGGTGGTGGGGGCGGCGGCTCCGGTGTCGGCGGGGCCGGAGGTGTCGGGCTGGTCAGCTCGACGGTCATTTCCGGAATTTCCTGCGGCGTGGGCAGCGGCTCGGCCCGCGCCTGCTGGAAAAACCACCAGGCGCCGCCGTGTATCAAGGCCGACACCGCCACCAGCAACAGCATCTGCTGTTTGTTCAGGCCGCCGGGCTGCGAAGTGTTGGCCTTAAACACGGGCCGGCCCGCAACCGACGGGAGCGGCGCTTCCCGCAAGGGCCCCGGCGGACTTCTGTGCTTTACCGCATCGTTCATTAAAGCTCCCTCGGGTGGATGAAGGGCAATAAGGTGCCGTTCGAACAACAGGGCGTTGTTCGAGTGAGTGGTCGCAACTTTCATACAGGTGTGCAGAAGCCGATAGTTGAACTATCTATTGAACAGGGCTTGTGCAGCTTATTGCTTCAGTAATGTCGACTTCGATGGTTCATTGATCCGGTCCGTGGCTGTTCTTTTATAAGTGAGTGTGCAATTGAGTGGCGAACATCATTCGTGCCCTCATGGTTGATGCAATAGCAACCGCTGTGCCAAAGAGTGACCAAATGTGTATCGGTTATTTCATGGGTGATACGTATGTCGCATTTATATAAGTTTCATTAACCAGGCCGGTTTTCCTGGGCGCATAACCTCCCGATGGCCCTGTTTGCAGGGCTTTTTTCAGGGCGAGACAGCTCTGGCGCGGTATCGCGCTGTTCAGCGAGATAGAGCGGCTGTTCTCGTGTCGGCCAGGGCGCGTGATGGTGCGTGGCGGACTGATTTGGTGCGGGTCAGGGTTTTAGCGGGTCACAGGCGATGTTCCTTGTTCTTGTTTAAGTAAAGTCGGTCGTTCCGCATGAACGATGTAATGACTGGAAGTGCAGTTTTGGTGCGCTTCGAGCATCAACTCCGAACAGCAAAAGTTGTACGGGTGTGCTGTCTGAAAGTTATTGTCGAACAATCTGTTCTGGCATTCATTAATGCAGCGCGCACGCAATGACCGCTTGCGTGCTATTTAAAAAATAAATAGTGCAGGTGTTCAGGTAATAAAAGGAATGCACGGACTGTTCGGCGGGCGAACGTGGCGCAGGTAAACGGGCATGGAGAAAAGAGGGTGGCGCAGCAGATGAAGATTCACGCGGTGAACTCCTTGTTGCCAGCTCGGATACGCGAACTTTTGGTTCGGTATCGCACCTTACAAGAACGCGGATAGCGTTCGCTGATTGCTCTTGGTGCGGGATGGGCACCGCCAGCGCTGTTTTGCGAAATCAGGGATTCGCAAGCTGCCGATGAATGCGCAATCCGTGCCAAATTCGATACAACGGCTATAAATAGGGCCAGGCGGGATGCCTTTCGCAGTGGAGGAGGGGATATGTATCAGCTCTACGGACACCGCAACTCAGGAGCAGCGGCCATCGAGGCGGCGCTCGAGCTGTGCCAGGTGGCTTACCGCTTCATCGATATCGAGGCCAGTGCGGAAGCGGCGCAGGAGCTGGCGCGGCTCAATCCGCTCAAACAGATCCCGACCCTGCAACTGCCGGACGGCAGTGTCATCACCGAAAGTGCGGCGATCCTGATTCATCTGGGGCAAAGCTTTGCGCAATCCGGCCTGCTGCCGGCCAACGGCGCTGACCGCGATCAGGCGATTCGGGGCCTGGTGTACATCGTCAGCAATTGTTATGCGGCCATCGGGATCATTGATTACCCGGAACGCTGGCTGGTGATGCCGGACGAGGCCTCGCGACAGAATCTGATGGCGGGTGCGCGGGAACGACTGCACTGGAGCTGGGAGGTGTTTGCCGATCAGTTCTCGGCCGAGCTGTACCTGGACGATGAAACACCGGGCGCACTGGATGTGTTGGCGGCGGTGGTCACGCGCTGGGCCGGTGCCCGCGAACACCTGCGCCAGGCCCGACCCGGTTTCCATGCGTGGCTGCAGCGCATCGACCGGCACCCGGTGCTGGCGCCGGTCTTTGCGCGGCATTGGCCCGGTTAAGAAATCGAATCAGATGGTGATCGTTGATTGTTCCCACGCTCCGCGTGGGAATGCAGCCCGGGACGCTCCGCGTCCCAAAGCGTGACGCAGAGCGTCACAAGAGGCGTTCCCACGCAGAGCGTGGGAACGATCAACGATCAAACAGGAACTATTCACCGCGAATGTACTGCTCCAGCTGTTTGATCAGTTCGGCCTGTTCGGCAATCGCTTCCTTGACCAGGTCGCCGATCGACAGCAGGCCGATCAGCTTGCCGTTCTCCACCACCGGCAAGTGACGCAGGCGTTTGTCGGACATGATGCCAAGGCAAGTGTCGACGGTCTGGTGGGTGTCCACCGTGATCACGTTCGCCACCATGATGTCGCGCACCGGCGTGCCCACCGAGGAGCGTCCGTGCAGCACCAGTTTGCGTGCGTAATCGCGCTCGCTGATGATGCCCACTACGTTGTCGTCTTCCACCACGAGCAAGGCGCCGACGTTCTTCTCGGCCATTTTCATCAGCGCTTCGAGCACCATGTGATCGGGTTTGATCTGGTGCACTTCCTGATTTTTCGGATCTTTGAGCTTGAGCAGCTGGGCGACGGTTTTCATGGCGGTTACTCAGGTGTTGTCGTTGTTCTCCAAGCATCGTAGACGCAGGCGCGCAGGGCAAGGCCGCAAAACGGCAGATAACACGCAAAAAACGTCATTTGACCGGGTTTTTCATGGCGAGGCCTGTGTCACCGCTTGCGGCAATGCCGCGTAGAATGCCCGTCTGAATCAATTCCTGAGGTTGCAGTGGTGGATTTACAGCAGGGCTTCGTCCTGACCCGGCATTGGCGCGACACCCCGGCCGGCACCGAAGTCGAGTTCTGGCTGGCGACCGACGCCGGGCCGCGCCGTGTGCGCCTGCCGCATCAGCCGTCGGTGGCGTTCATCCCGGCGGCGCAGCGCGAGCAGGCCGAGCGGGTGCTGGCGGACGAAAGGAGCGTCGAGCTGCGTCCCCTGGCTTTGCAGGATTTCGAGCATCGCCCGGTGCTTGGGCTGTACTGCCAGCAGCACGGTCAGTTGATGCGTCTCGAAACCGCGCTCAACCGCCACAGTGTCGATGTCTTCGAAGCCGACGTGCGACCACCCGAGCGCTACCTGATGGAGCGTTTCATCACCGCGCCCGTCTGGTTCAGCGGCACGCCCGATGCCGACGGCGTGTTGCTCGACGCCCACCTCAAACCTTCACCTGACTATCGCCCGCAACTGCGGCTGGTCTCGCTGGACATCGAAACCACCGAGCAGGGCGAGTTGTACTCCATCGCGCTGGAAGGCTGCGGCGAGCGCCAGGTGTACATGCTCGGCGCACCGAATGGCGATGCCAGCATCGTCGATTTCGACCTCGAGTACTGCGAATCGCGCACCCTGATCCTCAAGAAGCTCAACGACTGGTTCGCCCGCCACGACCCCGACGCGATCATCGGCTGGAACCTCGTGCAGTTCGACCTGCGCATCCTCCACGAACATGCCCGGCGCCTCGGCGTGCCGCTCAAGCTCGGGCGTGGCGGCGAGGAAATGCAGTGGCGCGAACACGGCAGCCGCACTCATTACTTCGCGGCAGCGGCAGGAAGGCTGATCATCGACGGCATCGAATCCCTGCGTTCGGCGACCTGGAGCTTTCCCTCGTTCAGCCTGGAAAACGTCGCCCAGACTTTGCTTGGCGAAGGCAAGTCCATCGACAATCCGTACCAGCGCATGGACGAGATCAACCGCATGTTCGCCGAGGACAAACCGGCGCTGGCCAAGTACAACCTCAAGGACTGCGAGCTGGTCACGCGGATCTTCGCCAAGACCGAACTGCTGAAATTTTTGCTTGAGCGCGCCAGCGTCACCGGCCTGCCGGCGGATCGCAGCGGCGGCTCGGTGGCGGCGTTCACGCATTTGTACATGCCGTTGATGCACCGTCAGGGTTTTGTAGCGCCTAACCTCGGCACCAATCCTCCGCAGGCCAGCCCCGGCGGATTTGTCATGGACTCGCAACCGGGGCTGTACGAATCGGTGCTGGTGCTCGACTACAAGAGCCTTTATCCGTCGATCATCCGCACCTTTCTGATCGATCCGGTGGGATTGATCGAAGGCTTGCAGCATCCCGATGACAGCGACTCGGTGCCAGGTTTTCGCGGCGCTCGTTTCTCTCGCACCCGGCATTGCCTGCCGTCCATCGTCGCCCGGGTCGCCGAGGGCCGCGAGACCGCCAAGCGCGAACACAATGCGCCGTTGTCCCAGGCGCTGAAGATCATCATGAACGCCTTTTACGGCGTGCTCGGTTCCAGCGGTTGCCGGTTTTTCGATACGCGGCTGGCGTCATCGATCACCCTGCGCGGCCACGAAATCATGCTGCGTACCCGACAGCTGATCGAGGCTCAGGGGCATGCGGTGATCTATGGCGATACCGACTCGACGTTCGTCTGGCTGCGTCGCCCCCATGGTCAGGAAGAGGCGGCAACCATCGGCCGGGCGCTGGTGCAACACGTCAACGACTGGTGGCGCGAGCATGTGCGTGAGCAGTACGGGCTGGAAAGCGCCCTCGAATTGCAGTTCGAAACCCACTACAAACGCTTCCTGATGCCGACCATCCGTGGCGCGGAAGAGGGCAGCAAAAAGCGCTATGCCGGCCTGGTGACTCGTGCCGACGGCAGCGAAGAAATGGTCTACAAAGGCCTGGAAACCGTGCGCACCGACTGGTCGCTGCTGGCCCGGCAATTCCAGCAGGAACTGTACGAGCGGATCTTCCAGCGCAAGCCGTATCAGGATTACGTGCGCGAGTATGTGCGCAAGACGTTGGCCGGCGAGTTCGACGAGCGACTGGTCTACCGCAAGCGCCTGCGCCGCACCCTCGACGATTACGAACGCAACGTGCCGCCCCACGTGCGCGCCGCGCGGCTGGCCGATGATTACAACGCGCAACACGGTCGCCCGCGCCAGTATCAGAATGGCGGCTGGATCAGCTACGTCATCACCCTGGCCGGCCCCGAGCCGCTGGAAGTGCGCCGCGCGGCCATCGACTACGACCACTACATCACCCGCCAGTTGCAACCGGTGGCGGATGCGATCCTGCCGTTTGTCGACGACGATTTCTCAACCCTGATCGGGGGACAACTGGGCCTGTTTTGAGTCCAGCAGTTGCAGGGTCCACTCGTCCTGAATGCCGTGGAAGAAACGCTCCAGCGCCTGATGCCAAGGGCTGTCGTCGACAGCGAACTGGGCGAACAGGGTCATTGATGAGTGGAATTTCAGGTCGTCCGGATGGCCAAATATCTCGGCAATCGAACGCTGCTGCACGTTCAGCACCAGCTGCGTGCAGGTCCGCAGCCGGGCGCCGAGCAGATCATGGGCCAGATAGGCCTTGGCCTCACCGGCCGAGCCAATTGCGAAGCGCCGCGACATCTCGCTGCCGCCGAGCCCGGCGAACTGCGGGAACACAAACCACATCCAGTGGCTGCGCTTGCGGCCCTCGCCGAGCTCGCGCTGGACCCGTTCGAACACCGGGTCCTGGGCAAGCACGAAGCGTTGCAGGTTGAATGGATCGTCCTGATCAGTGCTTCTCATGGCGAAGCCCTCTGTCAGTCGGCGGTGGCTCAGACCATGGCCAGCCGCTGCTTGCGTTTCGGCGCCTGAAACACCTGGTCCAGCGCCGCCAGATCCCCGGCCTCGAGTTGCAACTGCGCCGCTTGTGCATTGAGCTGCACGTGTTCCGGGCGCACGGCCTTGGGAATCGCAATCACCCCATCCTGACGCAGAATCCACGCCAGCGAAACCTGTGCCGGGGTCACGCCGTGACGAGCGGCAATCTGTTTCAACACCGGCTCGGCAAGCATCGCGCCACCCTGGCCGATCGGGCAGTACGCCATCAGCGGCATGCGCTGCTGTTGGCACCACGGCAGCAGGTCGAATTCGATGCCGCGCTCTTCCAGGTTGTACAGCACGTGATTGGTCGCGCAGGCCGAACTCGACAGTTCCTCGAGATCATCGACGTCGAAATTCGACACGCCCCAGCGACCGATCTTGCCGTCCTCGCGCAGACGCTCGAACGCCTCGACGGTTTCTTCCAGCGGATACTGGCCGCGCCAATGCAGCAGATAGAGGTCGATGTAATCGGTGTCGAGCCGGCGCAGACTGCGCTCGCAGGCCTGGGGAATGCCCTTGCGACTGGCGTTGTGCGGGTAGACCTTGCTCACTAGGAACACTTGATCGCGCAGGCCGGCAATGGCTTCGCCGACGACGGTTTCGGCACCGCCTTCACCGTACATTTCCGCAGTGTCGATCAGGGTCATCCCCAGTTCGATGCCACTGCGCAAGGCCGCCACTTCACGCTTGTGCGCCGAACGCTCTTCGCCCATGCGCCAGGTGCCCTGGCCAATCACCGGCACCTGCACGCCAGCCAATTCGAGGGTACGCATTCAAACCTCCTTTCTGAAACGGTCGATACCTTGGGTGGGCAGCAGGATAGCCCACGGGTTCCGTCCGGTTCCAGAAAGGAGGTCAGGTGCTTACCTGGCGGAGAACTTCAACACCACGCTCTGGGTATAGGTCTGGCCGGGATCGAGGCGGGTGCTCGGGAAGTTCGGCTGATTCGGCGAATCCGGGTAGTGCTGAGTCTCCAGGGTGAACGCGCCCCAGTGCGGATAGACCTTGCCACCCTTGCCCTTGACCGTGCCGTCGAGGAAGTTGCTGGTGTAGAACTGCACGCCCGGTTCGTTGGTGAACAGCTGCAAGTGGCGACCGGATTGCGGGTCGCTGACTTCGGCGGCGAGTTTGCTGACGTCTCCCTTGGTGTCCAGCGCCCAGTTGAAATCGAAGCCGCCTTGTTTCTCTTCAGCGAATTTCAACTGCGGATGGTCGGCCTTGATGTGCTGGCCGATGGCGGTCGGTTTGGTGAAGTCCATCGGCGTGCCGGCGACGGGCGCGAGTTCGCCGGTCGGGATCAGCTTGGCGGTGACCGGGGTGTAGTGACTGGCGTGCAGGGTGGCGACTTGCTTGAGGATGTCGCCATTACCGGCGCCGGCAAGGTTGAAGTAGCTGTGGTTGGTCAGGTTGAGCACAGTGGGTTTGTCGGTGCTGGCCTTGTAGTCGATGCGCAGCTCGTTGCTGTCGGTGAGGCGGTAGGTCACTTCGGTGGTGAGGTTGCCGGGGAAACCCATTTCACCATCCGCCGACAGATAGGTCAGGGTCACGCCGACCGAATCCTTGTCCTTGGTTTCCTTCGCCTTCCAGACCTTTTTGTCGAAGCCCTGAGTGCCGCCGTGCAAGGCGTTGGTCTTGTCGTTCTGCGGCACCTGGTAGCGTTTGCCGTCTAGCTCGAACGCACCGTCGGCCAGGCGATTGCCGAAACGGCCGATGGTTGCGCCGAAGTACGCGGTGCCTTTCTGATAACCCTGCACATCGTCGAAACCGAGGACGAGGTCGTCGAGCTTGCCGTGCTTGTCCGGCACTTGCAGCGCCTGCAAGGTCGCGCCGTAGGTGATGACCGTGGCTTGCATGCCGTGGCTGTTGCGCAGGATGTATTGCTCGACCGGCGTGCCGTCATTGGTTTTGCCGAAGGCTTTGTGTTCGCTGGACAGGCCGGCGGCCTGGGCGGAGAGGGTGGCGATCATCAGGGACAGTCCGAGGCCGCAGAGTGAGTGTCGGGATTGAAGCATGGGTTGACCTTCCTTTTTGTTGTTGTTTTGAAAATCTTTAAATAGTCATGCTAATTAATGCTTGAGTGAGGATTTATAGCGGATTAAACGATTAATGCAAAAATAAAGTCGGACTAAATTGATTAAGCCAACGGCGCCGAAGGTCGGGAATCCACGCCGGCACTGCACTTTTGCGAAATCCCCGGCTCTATCCATGGCCAGGGTGCGGTGACTTCCGCCGCACAGGAACGTGTCCGTCAAAGAATTCATGCCGAGAGTTTTGCACCCCATCGCTGCATTCATTCATCGCCCGTGCCTGCTGCTGGCCTGCCTGTCGACGCTGTTGCTCGGCGGTTGCAGTCATCAGGACGGCAACAATTTCATCACCCAGATGCGCGAGGGCAGGCCTCAGGAATTTCTCCAGACCAGCGTCGACCGCATGGCAACTCTGGCGATGCGTGACAACCTCGACAGCCTCTATCGCTTGATGGGCAAGCTGTATTTGCGCAACCCTGAAGAGCTGCGCAAATCCGGCTTCCTCGACATTCGCACGGCGGTCAAACAGGTGCGGCTGGCCATCGAGCTACAGCAACCTTTGCCGACTCTCGGCGGCAAGAAAGATCTGGCGGCACTGAGCTATGCCATGAGCCCGGAATTCCTCGGCGACCGGGTCGGCGCGTTCATCTATGCGATCGGCAGCATGCTGGTCACCGCCCACGGCAACCGCACCGAGTTCTACATGACCGATGCGATCAACCCGACCTTCGTCAACAACGCCGCGCGCAACATCGAGAAAGCCACGTGGATCCTCGCCCAGCGGCAGAACAAGGATGGCCAGCCGCTGCTGTTTTCCAACGAAATTTCCGAGGAGGGCAGCAACCTGAGCTTCGCCACGGAGTTCGGCAAAGTCGTGGCGCGTCTGGATCTGCTGACCCAGATGCTCGACGAGCGCTACCGGCGCATCGGACTGAATTACGCCCAGAGCCTGCTGTTTTTGAATTTTTTGCCAGTGCAGTGAAATGGCATAACGATAGATCCGATCGATATAGGGCGTTATAAGAAAACTGGTTATGCTGCGGGCCGGATTTTTCCTGTGGTTTGTCTGGACGTCTTAATGGAATTGGCAAATTTCGGCCTGGTGATTGCCGGGCTGGTGGTGGGGTTCATCGTCGGCATGACCGGTGTCGGCGGCGGTTCGTTGATGACGCCGATCCTGCTGTGGTTCGGCATCAATCCGGCCACGGCGGTGGGCACGGATCTGCTGTACGCGGCCATCACCAAATCCAGTGGCGTGCTGGTGCACAGGAAGAACAAGAACATCGACTGGGCCATCACCGGCTGGCTGACCCTGGGCAGTGTTCCGGCGGTGGCGATGACCTTGTGGTTCCTCAGCACCCTGCACACCGCGCCGGATGCGATGAACGCCATCATCAAGCAAGCGCTGGGCTTCGTGCTGTTCGCCACGGCGCTGGCGATTCTGTTCAAGAAGCGCCTGCTGGAATTCGCCCACAAACGCGCCGGCGGCAACTACAACCCCAGCGGCGCGCGCCTGAATGCCATGACCGTGATCACCGGTCTGATCCTCGGCACCATGGTTGCCCTGACGTCCATCGGCGCCGGCGCCCTCGGCACCGTCGCGCTGTTCATCCTCTATCCGCTGCTGCCGACCCGCCGTCTGGTCGGCACCGAAATCGCCCACGCCGTACCGCTGACCCTGGTCGCCGGCCTCGGCCACGCGAGCATGGGCAACATGGACTGGGGCGTGCTGGGCTTTCTACTGGTCGGCTCGCTGCCGGGCATCTGGCTCGGCAGCCACCTGACCGGCCGCGTCTCCGATGAACTGCTACGCCCGTGCCTGGCGACGATGCTGGTGTTGATCGGCTACAAGCTGGCGTTCTGATCGGCGAGCAGCCATGACCCCGAAGGCTCGAGCGTCAGGCTGACGCGGCATGAAAGGTAAACAAATGGGCACCGGGTCGCGCCCATCCGGTTGCGCAAAACCGGTGCTGACCTAAGCTTTGGGCAAGGCGAAACACTTTTGCCGGGCACCCCCCGGAACAATCGCCGCGATGCGCAATCATTAGAGCGTGGATATCAAAAGGAGATGCGCATGCTCATCAGGTCACTGACCCTGACACTCTTGCTGGCGATTGCCGGCCCACTGTTCGCCGCCGACGGCGATTCCCCTCTGGACGTCGACAAGGGCATTAACCGCCCATTGATCGTGATCGCTTCCAGCACGGTCGATTCTTATTGGGTCAGCCTGAAAAAAGCGCTGGACGACCCGGCCAACAAACAAGGCATCGCCGACCGCAAGATCAAGGTTTACACCATCCTTAGCATGAGCGGTCAGGTCGATGGCAAAAGCCTTGAGCAGCAGCAAACCATGGCGCTGCTGCGCTCGCTGAAGCTGGGCGCCGGGGCGTATCCGAAAGTCTTCCTGGTGGGCAAGGATGGCGAGACCAAACTGACGGCTTCGGGGGATGAAGCGGCGGCGGTCGATTTGAAGAAGATTTTCGAAACCATCGATGCAATGCCAGCCGCCGAGAAAGAAGCTACTTCCACCGTGGTGACTGCCCCGGCTGCTGCAGAACCCGCACCGGCCAAAGGCGCAAAAGGGACCAAACCGGCGAAGCCAACCAAACCGGCCAAGCCGCCGGAAATGCCGGATGATTGATGTTTTGATTCAGGGCTGATCAGAAACGAAAAAACGGGCGACCTTCTCAGGTCGCCCGTTTTTTATGGCGTGATTACCGGGTCAACTCACCCAGAATCCTGTGCGCAATCTTCACCCGCTCTCCATTCGGATAATTGCGGTTCGCCAGAATCACGATCCCGACTTTCTTCGACGGCACGAACGCGACATACGCGCCGTAGCCTGCGGTGGAGCCGGTCTTGTTCAGCAGCACGTTTGCCGGTTCAGGCTGTGGCGGGGTGAGCCAATTGACCTTGTGCGGTTCCATGGCCATTGGCGTCGAGTTGCCGTCCAGCAGGCGATCGAGGCTGATCGGGTAGGTGTAGCGTTCCCAGCCCAGGCCCTGGGTCATGTCGCCGACGGTGTAGTAGCCGGTGTGGGTGAGGGCGATGGCTTTTTGCAGAGGTGTTTCGAGTTTGTCGGTGTCGAGGTTGGCCTGGACGTATTGCAGCAGGTCGGCGGCGCTGGTTTTCACGCCGTAGGCTTCGGAGTCGAGGGCGCCGGGGCTGACTCGAACCGGTTTGTTGTTCTTGTCATAGCCTTGGGCGTAGAGCTTTTGTTCAGACGCCGGCACCGACAGGAAGGTGTGCTTGAGTCCGAGTTTCGGCAGCAGGGTTTCGGTCATGACCTGATTGAACGGCTGGCCGAGGCTTTTTGCGGCCAGGTAACCGAACAGGCCGATGCTCGGGTTGGAATACAGGCGATGACTGCCGGCCGGATACGTCGGTTTCCACTGTTGGTAATAGCCGAGCATCTTGTCGGAAGAATCCGCAGCATCCGGGAATTGCAGCGGCAGGCCCCCGGCAGTGTAGGTGCCCAGTTGCAGCAGACTGACGTGGTCGAAGGCGCTGCCCTTCAGCTCGGGCCAGTGCTGGCTGGCCTTGTCGGAGAATTGCAGTTTGCCGCTGGCCTGGGCGTAGGCGGCGAGGGTCGCGGTGAAGGTTTTGCTCACCGAACCGATTTCGAACAGGGTGTTTTCACTTACCGCTTGCCCGGTGCTTTTGTCGGCGACACCGTAATTAAAGTAATGCGCCTTGCCATCGACTGTCACGGCCACGGCGAGACCTGCGATGTCCTGTTGCTGCATGACCGGGGTCACGGTGGCCTTGACCAGCGCCTGCAACTGATCGTCGGTTGGCGGGGCGGCCAGGCAGGCGGCGGCGCTGAAGAAAAGTCCGAAAGCGCTGTAGGACTTGAGTTTATTCAGGTTGATCGAAGACATGCTTGAACCACTCTCCATGAGTGTTGATGGTGTTATCCCGCTACACTGCGAGCGTTTTCCGTCGGGCCGGCTGATCGGCGCCGCCAAATCTAGGCAGTCCGGCGTCTTTCGACAAACGATGAAAACTCGGACGAGCCATTAGAAAAATTTGGGACTTGGCATGATTCGACCTCAATTGCCCTTGAATGCGTTACGTGCCTTCGAAGCCTCTGCGCGTCATTTGAGCTTCACCCGCGCCGCCGTGGAGTTGTGCGTGACCCAGGCGGCCGTCAGCCATCAGGTCAAAAGCCTGGAGGCGCAACTCGGCGTGATCCTGTTCAAACGCCTGCCCCGTGGGCTGATGCTGACCGGCGAGGGCGAAACCCTGCTGCCGGTGCTGACCACGTCGTTCGATCATATCGCGCAGATGCTCGAGCGTCTGGCGGGCGGGCAATATCGGGAAATGCTCACGGTCGGCGCGGTGGGCACCTTCGCGGTGGGATGGCTGTTGCCGAGGCTGGCGGACTTTCAGGCGAAACATCCGCTCATAGATTTGCGGCTGTCGACCAACAACAATCGGGTGGACGTCGCCGCCGAGGGGCTGGATTACGCGATCCGCTTCGGTGCCGGGGCATGGCACGGTATCGAGGCGACCCGTTTGCTGGAGGCGCCATTGTCGGTGCTCTGCGTGCCGGAAATTGCCCGGCAACTGCATACGCCGGGGGATCTTCTGCAGCAGCGTTTGCTGCGCTCCTATCGCACCGATGAGTGGCCGGAATGGTTTCATGCGGCGGGGCTGGCAACCCATGCCGCGCCGCCCCAGAGCATCGTGTTCGACTCGTCGCTGGCGATGATGGAAGCGGCGTTGCAGGGCGGCGGGGTGGCACTGGCGCCGCCGTTGATGTTTGCCCGACAACTGGCGGCGGACCTGATCCGCCAACCCTTTGCCATCGAAATCACCACCGGCAGCTATTGGCTGACGCGCTTGCAGTCACGGCCGGAGACGTCGGCGATGGCTGCGTTCAGACACTGGTTGCTGGAGGCTGCGCAGGCCTAGCGCACCAGGCACGGCTTCTTGTTATCGAACGTCCAGCCCGGAATCAGAAACTGCATCGCCACGCTGTCATCCCGCGCGCCGAGCCCCATGCCTTTATAGAGTTCGTGGGCCTTGGCCACCTGATCCATGTCCAGCTCCACACCGAGCCCAGGCTTCTTCGGAACCTGCACGCAGCCGTCGACGATTTGCAGCGGTGCCTTGGTCAGGCGCTGGCCGTCCTGCCAGATCCAGTGAGTGTCGATGGCGGTGATGTCGCCCGGCGCGGCAGCCGCGACGTGGGTGAACATCGCCAGGGAAATGTCGAAGTGGTTGTTGGAGTGCGAGCCCCAGGTCAGGCCCCATTCGTGGCACATCTGCGCCACGCGCACCGAACCCTGCATGGTCCAGAAATGCGGATCGGCCAACGGAATGTCCACCGACTGCAGCTGAATCGCGTGGCCCATTTCGCGCCAGTCGGTGGCGATCATGTTGGTGGCTGTTTTCAAGCCGGTGGCGCGGCGGAATTCAGCCATCACTTCGCGGCCCGAATAACCATTCTCTGCACCGCACGGGTCTTCGGCGTAAGCGAGTACATGATGCTGGTCGCGGCACAGACGGATCGCTTCTTTCAATGACCACGCGCCGTTCGGATCGAGGGTAATGCGGGCGTCGGGGAAGCGTTCGGCCAGTGCGGTCACCGCTTCGATTTCGGCATCGCCGCTGAGTACGCCGCCCTTGAGCTTGAAGTCCTTGAAGCCATAACGCGCGTGTGCAGCCTCGGCCAGACGCACCACGGCGTCGGCGGTCATGGCTTTCTCGTGACGCACGCGGAACCAGTCGTTGTCGGCATCCGGTTCGCTGCGGTAGGCGAGGTCGGTTTCCCGGCGATCGCCCACGTAGAACAGATAACCGAGCATCTTCACTTCATCGCGCTGCTGGCCTTCGCCGAGCAAAGCGGCCACCGGCACGTCGAGGTGCTGGCCGAGCAGGTCGAGCAGTGCGGCTTCGAGTCCTGTGACCGCGTGAATGGTGATGCGCAGATCGAAGGTTTGCAGGCCGCGGCCGCCGGCATCACGGTCAGCGAAGGTCTGGCGCACCTGGTTGAGGATCTTCTGATACGTGCCGATCGGGCTGCCGACCACCAGACTGCGGGCGTCTTCGAGAGTCTGGCGGATGCGTTCTCCGCCGGGTACTTCGCCGACGCCGGTGTGGCCGGCGTTGTCCTTGAGAATGACGATGTTGCGGGTGAAAAAAGGCCCGTGGGCGCCGCTCAGGTTGAGCAGCATGCCGTCGTGGCCGGCCACCGGGATGACTTGCATCTCGGTGATGATTGGAGCTTTGGCGATGTCGTGTGCGGTCATTTGGCGTTGTCCTTTCAAGCGGATTCAGGCGTGTTTCGGCGCGGCATCGGCCACGGCGACGTCAGGTGCGGATTTGGGTGTCATGCGGGCGGCAAACACAATGATCGCGGCGATGATCGAGGTCGCGGCCAGGCCATAGAGGCCGCCCTGGATCGAACCGGTGTGTTGCTCCAGCAAGCCGAAGGTGGTGGGAGCGACGAAACCGCCGAGGTTGCCCACTGAGTTGATCAACGCGATCACGGCGGCGGCGATCCGTGCGTCGAGATAAGCCTGCGGAATCGGCCAGAACAGCGACGACGCGGATTTGAAACCCAGTGCGGCAAAGCAGATCGCAACGAAAGCGAAGATCGGCCCGCCGGTGGTGGACATGAACATCCCCGCCGCGGCGATCAACAGCGCCGTGGCGACCCACGCCTGCTGGTGTTTCCATTTGGCCGAGAACGAGGCGAATGCATACATGCCGATGATCGACAGCAGCCACGGAATCGAGTTGAACAGGCCGACCTGGAAATCGCTCATCTCGCCCATTTTCTTGATGATGCTCGGCAGCCAGAACGTCGCGGCGTAGATGGTCAATTGAATGAAGAAGTAGATCAGGCAGAACAGGATGATCTGGCGATCCTTGAGCAGTTTGCCCAGCGACGGCCGGATCGGGGTCGCAGCTTCGCGTGCCTTCTGTTCATCGTCGATGGCTTTGACCAGCGCATCCTGCTCGGCGCGGGTCAGCCACTTGGCGTCGTGGGGCTTGGCGTCGAGCCAGAACCAGACGAATACGCACAGGCCAACCGAGAACATCCCTTCAATGAAATACATCCACTGCCAGCCGTGCATGCCCAGACCTTCGATCTGCAACAGCAGACCGGACAACGGGCCGGAAATCAGCGAGGCCACGGCCGAACCGCTCAAGAAAATCGCAATCGCCTTGCCGCGCTCGGCCCCCGGCAACCAGCGGGTGAAGTAGTAGATCACCCCGGGAAAGAACCCGGCCTCGGCCACGCCGAGCAGGAAGCGCAGAATGTAGAAGTGGGTTTCGTTCTGGATGAACGCCATGCCGGCGGCCACCAGCCCCCAGGTGAGCATGATGCGGGTCAGCCAGATTCGCGCGCCGACCTTTTGCAGCAACATGTTGGAAGGGACTTCGAACAGCGCGTAACCGATGAAGAACAGACCGGCACCGAAACCGTAGGCCGCGGCACCGATGCCGAGGTCGTGTTCCATGTGGGTACGGACGAAGCCGATGTTCACCCGGTCAATGTAATTGACGATGAACATGATGACGAACAGCGGCAGGACGTGGCGTTTGACTTTGGCAATGGCGGAGGACAGCACCGAATCGGCGCCCTCGTTCATCCCGGCAATGGACGATTTCACTTGGTTTTCTCCCACTCGTTATTTTTATGCGGGGTGTATCTGGGTGTTGCGTTGTTGATAGACATCATACAACTAGATTTTTTTGTCCTACAAGCGGGAGTGCTCAATCAAATTTGTCTACGGGAAAGGGTTTTTATGCTTTTTCAGATTTTATGCGCCGTGTTTGTTGGCTTTTGTAGGGGGTTTGGCACGCGTAGTAGAGCGTTTTGTTCCAGTGCAAGTGGGGCGACTGCTCGGCGCAGTGGAAGATTTTCTAGCTAAAATTGAGTGTTGTCATACAAGTTAGATCCCGGAATTCATAGGAGCTCATACAAGTCATTGCCGCCAGTGCTACGATCGGTTTGCCCCGATCACCGGAACCGACCATGCAAGACGACCTCGACGCCCCCGCCCGTAAACGCGCGCACAACCTGGCCCACGACCTGGTGGAAAAACTGACCCAGAGCATCCTGCTCGGTCAGATGCTGCCCGGTGACAAGTTGCCGTCGGAAAACTCGATCGTTCAGGAACACGGCGTCAGCCGCACCGTCGTGCGTGAGGCAATTTCCAAATTGCAGGCGTCAGGGCTGGTGGAGACGCGACACGGTATCGGCACCTTCGTGATCGAACGTGCGCCGGAGCAGGGGCTACGGCTGAATGTCGACACAGCGCTGGGCGTGCGCAGCATTCTCGAATTGCGCATGGGGGTGGAGACGCAAGCGGCGGCGCTGGCCGCGCAGCGCCGAACCGAGCAGCAACTGGTGCAGATGCGTCAGGCGCTGGACGACTATCAGCGTCTATTGGCTAACAACGACAGTTGCGTCGAGGCCGACCGGCGCTTCCACTTGCTGATTGCCGAAGCCACCGGCAATGTCTGCTTCACCGAAATCATGCAACACCTTGGCAGCGCGATGATCCCGCGCACCCGGGTCAATGCGGCTGAACGCGGCGCGGTGGATTTGAGCAAGCTCGGGCAACTGGCGAATCTTGAGCATGAGGCGATCCTCAACGCGATCAAGCGTCAGGACCCGGACGCGGCGCGTGCGGCGATGTGGTTGCATCTGACCAACAGTCGAGACCGGTTTTCCGCCACGAGCTGAATGCCGCTGGTCTGTTCGATAGCACGCCTGGTGCGGCGGCACTTCCAACGAGTACGACCCGGATATTCCGGGCCTCATTCATTGAGGTGCAATCATGGCTGACGATACGCTGTTTCAGGGAGGCACGGCCCCAACCGACCCTACCCGCAAAGTCCCCGGTACGGATGAGCCGACGCTGGCCGATCACGAGATGCCGCCGGGCGTCATGCCCGGGCGCGACCCGTTGAGCGATGCCGACCGGCCAGAAGACTGGAAGGATCCGACGTCCGATGAAGACATGCCGCCGGCTGATGAGCCGACACCGCTGTCCGATGACAGGCGCTGAACAAAACCCGGCTGATTGCCGGGTTTTTTTGATGCTTTAATCAGCGCCGAGATCGCGCATCAACAACCCGAACCGCAAATCCACCGCATCCGGAATCGGCAGATACACCGTGTGCCCGTCCCCCAGCGCCACGTCGATGGCTTCACCTTTCAGGTTCTGCAATTCATGCAGATCAAAGTGGAAATTGCCCTTGGGCGTCATCAGTTCCAGGTGATCGCCCAGTGCAAAACGGTTCTTAACCTTGACCTCGGCCAGACGATCCCGACGTTCGCCGGTCAACTCGCCCACAAACTGCTGACGCTCCGACACCGAGCTGCCGTTCTGATAGTTCTGGTATTCGTCATGCACATGCCGGCGCAGGAAGCCTTCGGTGTAGCCGCGCTGGGCGAGGGATTCCAGATCGGTCATCAGGCTGCGGTCGAATTCGCGACCGGCCACCGCATCGTCGATGGCCCGGCGATAGACCTGGGTGGTGCGCGCGCAATAGAAGTGCGATTTGGTCCGGCCTTCGATCTTCAGTGAGTGCACGCCCATGCGGGTCAGGCGCTCGACGTGCTGCACCGCGCGCAGGTCCTTGGCGTTCATGATGTAGGTGCCGTGCTCGTCTTCGAAGGCCGGCATCAGCTCGCCAGGGCGGTTGGCTTCCTGCAACAGGAACACCTGATCGGTGGGAGCGCCGAGGCCGAGGGTCGGTTGCGGTTCGAAGGTCTGCACGATTTCGCCGAGCTGGTTTTCGCTGGTCTCCTGCGCCGAGTATTTCCAGCGGCAAGCGTTGGTGCAGGTGCCCTGATTGGCGTCGCGTTTGTTCATGTAACCCGAGAGCAGGCAGCGGCCGGAATAGGCCATGCACAGCGCGCCGTGGACGAACACTTCCAGTTCCATGCCGGGCACTTGCTCGCGGATTTCGCCGATCTCTTCCAGCGACAATTCACGGGACAGGATGATCCGACTCAAGCCCTGCTGTTGCCAGAATTCGACACTCGCCCAGTTCACCGTGTTGGCCTGCACCGAGAGGTGGATCGGCATCTGCGGGAAGTGTCGGCGCACCAGCATGATCAGGCCGGGGTCGGACATGATCAGCGCGTCCGGCGCCATCTCGATCACCGGCGCCAGGTCCTTGAGGAAGGTCTTCAGTTTGGCGTTGTGCGGCGCGATGTTGACCACCACGTAGAAGCGCTTGCCCTGGGCCTGGGCTTCACGAATGCCGAGCGCGAGGTTGGCGTGATCGAATTCGTTGTTGCGCACCCGCAGGCTGTAGCGCGGCTGGCCGGCATACACCGCATCGGCCCCGTAGGCGAAGGCGTAACGCATGTTTTTCAGGGTGCCGGCGGGGGCGAGCAGTTCGGGGGTGAAGGAGGTCGTCATGGCGGCGTCGGTCGCAAAAGCGCGGCAGGGTAGAGCAGTTGCGCCGAGGGTTTATTGATCTGGATCTATGCTCAATGAAGAAACAGGGCACTCGCGCTGACGCTGGCTGACTAAACGGGACGGGCGCGGGTGGCGCCTGACTGACCTGGACCGGACATGAACCAAAAGAGTCTGCAATTCAAATCCCTCACCGTGCTGCTGTTTCTGGTGACGGTCGCCTTCATCTGGATCCTGCTGCCGTTCTATGGTGCGGTGTTCTGGGCGGTGATCCTCGGCATCCTGTTCGCACCGATGCAGCGCCAGTTGCAACTGAAATTCGGCTGGCAACGCAACCTCACATCACTGTGTACCTTGAGCATCTGCCTGGTGATTGCGATCTTGCCGGTGATCGTCCTCAGTGTGCTGCTGGTGCAGGAAGGGGCGACGCTTTACGACAATATCGAAAGCGGCAAGCTCGATATCGGCGCTTATCTGGCGCAATTCAAGCACAGTCTGCCGCCTTACTTTCAGCACCTGCTCGACCGCTTCGGCATGGGCGAGCTGAATGCCTTGCGCGAGAAGATCGTCAAGGCCGCCATGCAGGGCAGTCAGGCGCTGGCGAGCCAGGCGTTCAGTTTCGGCCAGGGCACGTTCGAGTTCGTGGTGAGTTTTTTCATCATGCTGTACTTGCTGTTTTTCTTCCTGCGCGACGGCGCCGAACTGGCGCGCAAGGTGCGCACAGCGATACCGCTGGAGGAGCATCACAAGCGTCGCTTGCAGTTGAAGTTCAATCGCGTGGTGCGCGCCACCGTGAAAGGCAATCTGCTGGTGGCGATCACGCAGGGTGCGCTGGGCGGGGCGATTTTCTGGTTTCTCGACATTCCCAGTGCGTTGCTCTGGGCGGTATTGATGGCGTTTCTGTCGTTGCTGCCGGCGGTGGGCGCGGGGATTGTCTGGGTGCCGGTCGCGATTTACTTCCTGCTCAGCGGGATGATCTGGCAGGGCGTGGTGCTGGGGCTGTTCGGGGTGTTCGTGATCGGTCTGGTAGACAACCTGCTGCGCCCGATTCTGGTGGGCAAGGACACCCGGATGCCGGACTACATGATCCTGATCTCGACCCTGGGCGGGCTGGCGGTGTTCGGGCTGAACGGCTTTGTGATCGGGCCGCTGATCGCGGCCCTGTTCATGTCGAGCTGGGCGTTGTTCATCGAGAGCAAACCGAAAGTGCAGCTGCCTTAAGCCTTGAACGGGCCGTTGAGCAATTGTTGCGACAGTGCCTGCGCCGCCGGCAAGGACGTGAGCGGGCCGCTGACCGGCTCGCCGTCGCGCACCAGATACCAGCAGGCGAGCAGCCCCAGCTCTCTGAGCGATGCGGGAACGGCGCTGCCGACAACGGACATGATTTGAACCTGAGCCATGAAAAGTACCTCCATCAATCTGTGGAGCTACCTTAGGGAATTGGCCGTTTCAGGGACAATCAACGCTTTCGATAGTGGTCATTGACGCCGCTGAGGGCTGGCTCAATCCACCACTTGATCGAGCATGTGCACGATCTCGTGTTCGTTGAGAAAACCCTTGCGCACCAGGTTTTCCGCCAGCAACGAGAGAAATTTCGCCGTGCGGTGGCCTTCCAGGTGCTTGAGTTCGGTCAGGGCGTTGTAGACCTTGCTCGAGGTGCATAAACCGACGATGCGGTGCGGATTCTGTGTAGGCATTCAAGTCGTCCTTGTTGTTATCAACCTGTTGTTTGCGGACGGATTCAGAGTGCGGTTCCGTCATGACAAATAGATGACCGTTTGTGTTTTGCCCTTAACGGTCAAGTCCATCATGCCGACTTTAGCGGTTCAAACTGTCCTCACAGCGACCTTGGCGAGATTTTTTCAGACCCTGGCCGACGAACGGTCGGCTTTCCCGAAGGCAATAAAAAGCCCCGCGATCAGGCGGGGCTCTGGGGACTGGTTACCAGCGCGGGCCACCGTAGTAGTGTGGCCGGCCGTAATAACCGCGCGGTGGGCCGTAATACACCGGGGCCGGTTGGACGTAGACCGGTTGCTGCACATAGACCGGGGCCGGCTGGTAATAAACCGGTGGCGGCGGTTGCTGGACATAGACCGGCGCCGGTTGAGCGTAAACAGGCTGCTGGACGTACACCGGCCGATCCTGGTTGATGAGCGCCGAGCCGATGATGGCCGAGCCGACGATCGCACCAAATACCGCCGGGCCCTGCCAGCCACCGCCGTGGGCTTCTGCCTGACCCGTGATCGCGAATGCACCAATCAACAAGGCCACGATGGGGAGTTTACGAATCATGATAATTCCTCGGTTCTTCGACCCGGCGTCCGAACCTGCAACAGGCCCGGAATGGCGCGGGGATACTTCTAAGACAGCAACATTTTGAAAAACAGCACGGCCGCCAGGTAAATTTTGTGTAAGGTCTGTACCGGTTTGTTTACCGAGCTTGCGGCATCGACCGTGATGCCCGGAACAGACCGCCTTATGATCGTTCAGAACCCGATGGCCTGGCTAATCCCGTCCATCCGAAAGTGCATTCGAAGGAGCCTCCCATGCAGATGAACCCCAACAAAGACACCCAATTGTGCATGTCCCTGTCTGGGCGTCCCGGGAATTTCGGTCTGCGTTTTCATAACCATTTGTATGAACAACTGGGCCTGAATTTCTACTACAAGGCCTTCAGCAGCCAGGATCTGCCCGGTGCGGTCGGCGGGATCCGCGCGCTGGGGATTCGCGGTTGCGGGGTATCGATGCCGTTCAAGGAGGCGAGCATTGCGCTGGTTGATGAACTGGACGCCTCGGCGGCGGCGATCCAGTCGATCAACACCATCGTCAACACCAACGGTCATCTCAAGGCCTACAACACCGATTACATTGCCATCGCTCAGTTGCTGGAAACCCACGCGGTGCCAAAGGACTCGACTTTCGCCCTGCGCGGCAGCGGCGGCATGGCCAAGGCTGTGGCCAGTGCCTTGCGCGATGGCGGTTACAAGAACGGTTTGATCGTCGCCCGCAATGAGCGCGCCGGTCGGGCGCTGGCGGACTCGCTGGGGTATCGCTGGCAGGCGGAGCTGGGCGACGAGCGCCCGCAGATGCTGATCAACGTGACCCCGGTGGGCATGGACGGTGGCCCGGAAGCGGGTCAACTGTCGTTTGAGGTGGATGTGATCAAGTCTGCCAACACCGTGTTCGATGTGGTGGCGATCCCCTCGGAAACCCCGCTGATCGTGCGCAGTCGTGCCGAAGGCAAAAAGGTGATCACCGGGCTGGAAGTGATCGCGATCCAGGCGCTGGAGCAGTTCGTGCTGTACACCGGCGTGCGGCCGACGGTTGAGCAGTTCGATGCGGCGGTGGCGTTTGCCCGCAGTTGATGGAGCCTAAGCAACGGCATATCCGCCCGGATTTGCCGTTGCCTATACTGCCGGATCAGCAAGCACAGACTTGCCCATCACAAAAAGCCGAGGTTTGCATGCATCCGCCCATTCTCAACCTGAATGACGTCGAACTCGAACCGCTTCCCGAATCATTGGCCCCCGAAGGCGAAACCGCTGGGCGTTATCAGCAACGCTTCGCCCGGGTCGGCCAGCAACTGGGTGCGCAGAAACTCGGTTATCGGCTGTATGCGTTGCCGCCAGGCATGCGCGGCAGTCCGTTTCACAGTCATCGGGTCAATGAGGAAATGTTTTACGTGGTGGCCGGGGAAGGGGAAGTGCGCCTCGGTGCCGAACGTTTCCCGATACGCGCCGGGGATGTGATCGCTTGTCCGCCGGGCGGCCCGGAAGCGGCGCACCAGATCATCAACACCAGTGCTGCGGAACTGCGCTATCTGGCGGTCAGCACTCAGCAGCAACCGGAAATCTGCGAGTACCCGGACTCGAACAAATACGCGGTGATGGACAACTTCAGCATCGATGCCGAGGGCAACGCCTCAGGATTCGTGGCGGTGGCGCGGCAGGCGGACGGGCTGGATTACTGGGACGGCGAATAACACCGTCCCCGGTGCACTTATTCTTCGAGACGGGCCAGACGCTCTTCCAGCGCCGCAATCCGCGCTTCCAGCTCTTCGATGCGCTCCAGTGACACGCCGCTGGCAGCGCCGCGATCGCTCGGGTTCTGCCGCGCCGCGATAATCGCCTCGATGTCCGCCGGATCGCCCAGCGCGTGGGTGTAACGATCTTCACGCTGACCGGGCTGACGCGGAATCAACACCGCCAGCTCCCGGGCGATCAGGCGTTCCAGCTGATGCACCACTTGTTCGGCGTCTTCAAACTCATGCATTCGACCGCTGCGGGTCAGCAGTTCGTTGACGGTCTGCGGGCCGCGCAGGAACATCAACCCGGTCAGGATCAATTGCGCCGGCACCAGCTCCAGTGCCTTGTCGACCTTATGCTCCCAGCGGTCCGCGCGGCTGCCCATCACCAGTTTGGTGAAGCCGCGGCTTTCGAGGGCGCGCAGGCTCTGGCCGACCTGGCCCTGAGTCAGGTTCATCACTGGCTCCCGGCTGGTTTTCTGGTTGCAGGCCAGCACCAGCGCGTTGAGGGTCAACGGGTAGGTTTCCGGGCTGGTGGCCTGTTTCTCGATCAACGAGCCCAGAATGCGGATTTCCGTAGCGTTGAGCCGTGGTTCGTCGGAGCGGGTTTCAAATTCTGTGGTCATCGCGCGTTCCCTCTGCAGTCGAAGGCGCCTAGCCTAATCCTTGCTGGATAAAAGACAAGCCGCGCCGCCATGCGAGCATGGCTATAATCGCCCCCACGATTCAACCAGCCACCACGTGAGACAGCCATGACCATTTCCCTATACGCCGCATCCGTCCCGGTTTTCCAACAAATGCTCAACGCCGTGAGCGATGTGCTGAAAAAGGCTGAAGCCCACGCCACCGAGAAAAACATCGACCCGAACGCCTTCCTGCAAGCGCGTCTGTACCCGGACATGTTCCCGCTGGTGCGTCAGGTGCAGATCGCCGTGGACTTCGCCAAAGGCGTTTCCTCGCGTCTGGCCGAAATCGAAATTCCGAAATATGACGACACCGAAACCACCTTCGCCGAGCTGCAAGCGCTGATCGCCAAGGTTCTGGCCTTCATCGGCGAGATCAAGCCAGAGCAGATCAATGGCAAGGAAGGCATCGAGATCGTGACCCGTCCGGGCACCCCGAAAGAGAAGCGCTTCAGCGGCCAGGCTTATCTGCTGAGTTACGGCCTGCCGCAGTTCTTCTTCCACGTCACCACCACCTACGCACTGCTGCGTCACAACGGTGTGGAAGTGGGCAAGCGCGATTACATGGGCGCGTTCTAAAACGTTCTGCAACAAAAAGCCCGCCAAGGTTTACGCCTTGGCGGGCTTTTTGTTGCGCCGGGTTTTTACGCCGGACGCTGGGCTTTCTGCTCTTCGCCCAGGCACGCGGCGGCGGTGAACAGCACGTCGGTGGAGGAGTTCAGCGCCGTCTCGGCCGAATCCTGCAGCACGCCAATGATGAAACCGACGGCCACCACCTGCATGGCGATTTCGCTCGGGATGCCGAACAGGCTGCACGCCAGCGGGATCAACAGCAGCGAACCACCGGCCACGCCCGAGGCACCGCAGGCGCAGATCGCAGCGACGACGCTGAGCAGGATCGCGGTCGGGATGTCCACGGCGATACCCAAGGTGTGCACGGCGGCGAGGGTCAGCACGGTGATGGTGATCGCCGCGCCGGCCATGTTGATGGTGGCGCCGAGCGGGATCGATACCGAATAGGTGTCTTCATGCAGGCCCAGGCGCTTGCTCAGTTCCAGATTGACCGGAATGTTCGCCGCCGAGCTGCGGGTGAAAAACGCAGTGATGCCGCTTTCACGCAGGCACTGGAGCGTCAGCGGGTACGGGTTGCGGCGCAGCTTCCAGAACACGATCAGCGGGTTCATCACCAGCGCCACGAACAGCATGCAGCCGAGCAGTACCGCCAGCAGGTGCGCATAACCGATCAATGCGCCAAACCCGGAGGTGGCCAGGGTCGACGCTACCAGACCGAAAATGCCCAGCGGTGCGAAGCGAATCACGACCCGGACAATCAGCGTCACGCCATTGGACAGATCGCCCAGCACTTCGCGGGTGGTGTCGCCGGCGTGCCGGATCGCCACGCCCATGCCGATGGCCCAGGCCAGAATGCCGATGAAGTTGGCGTTCATCAGTGCGCTCACCGGGTTGTCGACCACGCTCAGCAACAGGCTTTGCAGCACTTCACTGATGCCGCCCGGCGCGCTTACGGCGATGTTGTCAGTGGACAGCACCAGATGCGACGGGAACATCATGCTGGCAATCACCGCGACCACGGCAGCGGCGAAGGTGCCCAGCAGATACAGGAACAGAATCGGCCGGATGTGGGTTTCCTGGCCGTGCTTGTGGTTGGCGATCGAGGCCATGACCAGCACGAACACCAGGATCGGCGCCACGGCTTTCAGCGCCGAGACGAACACTTTGCCGATGAAGGCCGTGCCTTTGGCCGCTTCCGGCGCGAACAGCGCGAGGGCGATGCCGGCAATCAGGCCGATCAGGATCTGGGTGACCAGGCTGAGGCTTTTAAGACGTTGCAATAGAGAAGGGGATGAAGCGGTCATGAACGGCATCTCTGTTTTTATAGGGTGCAAGGTTGCGTGATCCGGGCGATTGATCGGGGGCAGGCCACGGACACAAACCGAAAGGACTGACGCGCCAGACACGCCGTTAAACGGGTGGCTGAACAGGGTGTACGTTTTGCAGGGCGCGGACTTTATCACAGCGTCGTCCGGATCCTTCAGACCTGTGACGATCTGCCACCCGATCCCTCTGTAACTTAGACAGGTTTGTGCAAGTCACCCGGGAAACACTCTGTTAAGATTGCGCATCCTTATTTTCAAGTTCTGCCAGCGGGCCCCTCGGGTCAACGCTGGTGTCGTCGTTTTGCTGGAGTTCCTCATGCTGTTGCCCATCCTTCTGTTGTCCGCCGCCGGGTTTACGGTGCTGACCACGGAGTTCGTCATCGTCGGCCTGCTGCCGGCGATTGCCCGCGATCTTGCTGTCACCATCCCGCAGGCCGGGCTGCTGGTGACTCTGTTCGCGTTCACCGTGGCGATGTTCGGTCCATTCTTGACCGCCTATTTCGCCCGCTTCGAGCGCCGCAAACTGTTCATCACCATCCTGATCATGTTCGGCCTGGCCAATACCGTGGCGGCATTGGCGCCGAACATCTGGGTCATGGCCATCGCCCGGCTGATCCCGGCGCTGGGGTTGCCGGTGTTCTGGGCGCTGGCCAGTGAAACGGCGGTGGATATCGTCGGCCCGGACTTCGCCGGTCGCGCCATCGCCAAGATCGGCTTCGGCATCGTCTGCGCCACCGTGTTCGGCATTCCGGTCGGCACGCTGATTTCCGATGCGTTCGGCTGGCGCAGTGCGTTCGCCATTCTGGCGGTGATCGCGTTCGCCAAGGCGCTGCTGCTGTTTGTCTATCTGCCGAAAACCAGCCTGCACCAGCATCAGGTCAGTTTCGCCTCGCAGTTCAAGATCCTGCGCAGCCCGTTGATGCTCGGCCATGTGTTGCTGTCGATCCTGGTGTTCAGCGGCATGTTCACCGCCTACACCTATCTGGCGGACATCCTCGAACGTCTGGCCGGCTTCAATGGCACCGTGGTCGGCTGGTGCCTGATGGGCTTTGGCGCGGTCGGTCTGATCGGCAACTCGCTGGGCGGTCGTGCGGTGGATCGCCATCCGCTGATGGCCTCGGTGATGTTCTGCGCGTTCATGATTCCCGGGATGGTGGCGCTGGTGCCTAACATCAATTCGTCGCTGGGTCTGGCGGCGGCGATGGGCATCTGGGGCGTGACGCAGGCGGCGCTGTTTCTGGTCAGTCACGTGCGCTTGATGAAAGCCGCACCGGAAGCGCCAGCCTTTGCCGCCTCGCTGAACATTGCCGGGGCCAACCTCGGGATTGGTTTGGGCGCGATCATTGGCGGTCGAGTGATCGACAGCGCCGGCCTGGGTTTTGTGGGTTTCGCCGCTGCCGGGTTCATTCTGCTGTCGATTTTCCTCGCCATGGTGCTGATGGTGCTCAAGCCGCGCGACGTCTGCGCGCCGGCTTAAAACGCTGTAAACAGCTCGCGTCGGGCACCTTCGGTAATCGCTTTGATGCCGGGGTGCTTGACCTTGCGCTCCACCGAGATCGCGTAAAACGACTCGCTCACCGCATCGGTCTGGCCGATCAACTCGACGCCGTACTGGCGCTTCACCTCATCGGCAATCACGCTCGGGCCGATGAAAATCCCGCTGCCGGACTGGCCGAACGCCTGCATCAAGGCGCTGTCATCGAACTCCCCGACAATCCTCGGCTGAATTTGCTGCTCGGCGAACCAGCGCTGCAAACGGCTGCGCACTACGGTTTCCGCGCCGGGGATCAACAGCGGCGCACCGTGCAGGCTGTGAGGGAAATCCTGACCGTATTGCGCGGCCAGTTCGGCGGTGGCAAAGAAACTGATCCCGCATTCCCCGAGTTTCTGGCTGTAGCCCTTGATGTCCAGGTGCGAGGGCATCGGGCTGTCGGAGATCACCAGGTCCAGGCGCTGGATCGCCAGATCCGCCAGCAGGCGCTCGAGTTTGTCTTCGCGGCAGGTGATGCGCAGCGGTTCGCTCAATTCCATGGTCGGCGCGATCAGGCGATAAACGATGGATTTGGGCACCACGTCCGCCACGCCGACCCGGAACAGGATCTGCTGTTCGTTGGGCTGGGCGCGCAGCATCAGCTCCAGTTCACCGCCCAGCTGGAACATCTGCTCGGCGTAGGGCAGGGCCTGACGTCCGGCTTCGGTGAGCTCTAATTGCCGGCCGACTCGTTGAAACAGCTCGATGCCGTAGGTCTGTTCGAGCAGGGAAATCTGCCCGCTGATGGTTTGCGGCGTCAGGTTCAGTTGCTCGCAGGCGCGCACGATGCTGCCGGTCTTGGCCACCACCCAGAAGTAATGCAGTTGTCGGTAATTGAGCATGGGGTTCGATCCGTCAAATACAGTTCGTATAAATCGAAGTATAGCCGCTAAAAATACGAATTTTCCTGAAGTGTTTGTCTCCCTAGAATGCCCAGCCATCGACGGCCGGTCTGTACGGCGCTGTCTGTTCTATCGAGGGAAGCATCATGAAACTAAAAACTACGGCGTTACTGATCGCGTCTTTACTGGTACTGGCCGGTTGCGACCAGGCCGAAAAGAGCGCCCAGCAACTGATGGGGCAGGCGGCTGAAGCGGCCAAGCAAGCCATCGATGACACGCACAAAGCCGCCGAGCAGGCGCTCAGCGATGCCACCGGCAATCTGATCAGCAAGAAAGAACCGAAAGACGACGAAGAAAAATCCGAATCGTCCTCCCAGGAAATCTAAACCGTCTTACACAGAGTCAGGACTGACCCATGGAATACCTGTTAGAACTCGCTTCCAGCCCGACCGCATGGATTGCCTTGGCCACACTGGTGGTGATGGAAATCGTGCTCGGCATCGATAACCTGATCTTCATCTCGATCCTGACCAACAAGCTGCCCGAGCAGTACCGGCAGAAAGCCCGTCGTCTGGGGATCGGCATGGCGCTGATCATGCGTCTGGCCTTGTTGAGCACCATCGCGTTCATCGTTCAGCTGACCGCGCCGGTCATCGAGATCCTCGGCCACGCGTTCTCCTGGAAGGACATGATCCTGATCGCCGGCGGCCTGTTCCTGTTGTGGAAAGCCACCACGGAGATCCATCACAGCATGGACCCGGCACCTGAAGATCCGAAGACCGCGACGTCCAAGGTGACCCTGGGCTTCGCCGCCGCCATCGGGCAAATCCTGATGCTGGACATGGTGTTCTCGATCGACAGCATCATTACCGCTGTCGGCATGACCGAACACTTGCCGATCATGGTGATTGCGGTTGTTGTCTCGGTATTGGTGATGCTGTTTGCGGCTGATCCGCTGGCCAAGTTCATCAACGACAACCCGACGGTGGTCATGCTGGCTCTGGGCTTCCTGATCATGATCGGTATGACGCTGATCGCCGAAGGCTTTGGCGCCCACGTACCGAAAGGTTATGTGTATGCCGCCATGGCGTTCTCGGCTGCGATTGAAGTGCTGAACATGATGTCGCGCCGCGCCAAGCAGAAGAAACTGACTGCCGAAGCGTAATCGTTGGAAAAGCAAAGGCCGCCTGAACTCGCGAGAGTCCAGGCGGCCTTTTTGTTTGTATCGGTTACGGAAAGTCAGTGCGCGGTGGCGTGACGGGCGTCGTGTTTCTCGATCTTCCGGGTCGGTGCAGGTTGAACCGGGTGGTGATGGCGGCGGGAAATCCGCAGTACGCCCCACAACATGGCGGCGGCAACGGCCAGCCAGCCGGCAATCAGCATTACGATGGTCATGGTCAGGCTCATCTGTGCCTCCTCTTTGCCCTGCGTCGGGCTAACGCTCTTTGGCTCTTCTCTGAATGACAGTCTAGTCGCTGGTGTGTTTCAGGCTATTGACCAAAGGTCGGTGGTGATCAATCAGTTCGCTCTATGCAGCCGATGGATCTGCCGTTTTGGGCTATACCGCAGCGTGACGCCGTCCTATGATCCTCGACCAAGCCGGAACACGATGACCGGTAACTGATCAAGAGAGTGATGATGGTGCAGCTATTTTCCCGGATTCGCGCGGCGCTGCTGGTGGCCGGTTGCGTGACAGCATTGGTGGGGTGTGCGGGCAGTGTGGCGCCGGAGGTCAAGCGCCTGCCTGAACGGGTCGAACTCAGTGGCACCTTCTATCGCGGTGAGGCCTATCAAAGCGGGCCGCAAGTGCTGGCCAGTCTGCTGTCGCAGCAGGGCATCGTGATCACGCCGGGTCTGCTGGAAAAGCCGCTGCATTTGCCCGGTGCCGAGGACAAGCTGCAACAGAATCTGCAAAACCTTGCCCGTGAATACGGCATGGTCGTGTATCCGCTGGATAGCAATCTGCCGGCGCTGCTGGCTCAGGTGGCGGCCGGGTATCCGGTGATGGTGCGTTTCAGCGAGGGTTCGGCGTTTTGGGCGGAGCCGCGTTACGCGATCCTGTCCGGCTACGATCGCTTGAAGCAGAAGGTGCTGCTGCGCGCCGGGATGAATCGCCGTGAATTGATGAGCTTCAGCTCGTTCGAGTCGGCCCTGGAAAAATCCGGAGGCTGGGCGGTGTTGATCCAGAAACCGACGCAGATTCCGGCGGCGGTCGATCAACAGCGCTGGCTCAAGGCTGCCGACGCACTGGCGCAAGCCGGGCAGGAGCGGGAAGCGGCGCAGGCGAGGAAGGCGCTGGCGGCGCATTGAGGTTCCGTTCGTCGCCTGTCGGGCACCCTGATGGAGGATGCGCTTCTGAACTGTAGCGTCCCGTGTTTTTCGGGCCAGTATCAGGAGGCGAACATGGCAATTCCAACTTCACCCACTGGGCCGCATTCTTCCGAGCATGGCAGCGGCGACGACCTGGGCTTTGATCCGGACTCGCCTGATCTGGACGATCCGCAAGTCGATCCCATCGGCCCGGCGAAGGCGCCGAAGGATGTGCAGCCGGGCGACGATCCCAAGCGTCCGGCCAAGCCTTACGATCCCTTGGCTGATCTCAAGCCTTGAAGCGAGGTGCGTATGAGTACCGATTCGAGTTTCGACGACCACAAACCTGACAGTGTGCCCACCACGCCTGAGCCGGAAGTTGATCCGGTGCTGGATCCAGACAGCCCCATGCGGGATCCGCTGGCGCGTCCAGCGGTGGTCACGCCAGAGCATTCGCGCGACCCGAGTGCCGGTGACGGCATTCCCGATGACGACAAGATGCCGTTGCCAAACGACTGAGTGCATAAATGAAAAAGCCCCGACGATTCGGGGCTTTTTCATGGGGGACGGATTACTTGGACGCTTCGATCACGCCGCTCTGGCGACTCTTGAGGTTTTTGTCGGCCTTGTATTGCTGAGCCACGGCTGGGACGTTGGCACTCTTGCCGGTTTCCACCCAGCTGCGGATGCGGCTGGCATCGGCGAAGTGAGTGTATTTGCCGAACGCGTCGAGAATCACCAGGGCAACCGGACGGTTGGCCATGCGGGTCACCAGCACCAGACAGTGACCGGCAGGGTTGGTGAAACCGGTTTTGGTGATGCGGATATCCCAGTCGGCCTTGTTGACCAGGTGATCGGTGTTGCGGAAACCCAGGGTGTAATTGGGTTTACGGAACGAAACGGTCTTTTCCTTGGTGGTGGTCAGCTCGATGAGCAGCGGCTGTTTATGCGCAGCCACCAGCAACTTGCTCAGGTCGCGGGCGGTGGAGACGTTGCGCTCGGACAGGCCGGTGGGTTCGACAAAGTGCGTGCTGGTCATGCCCAGCGCCTTGGCCTTGGCGTTCATTGCGGCGATGAATGCCGCGTAACCACCCGGATAGTGGTGGGCCAGGCTGGCGGCGGCGCGGTTTTCCGAGGACATCAGGGCAATCAGCAGCATCTCCCGGCGGGGCAGTTCGCTGCGCAGCTTGACGCGGGAAAACACGCCTTTCATTTCCGGCGTGTGGCTGATGTCGACGTCAATCCATTCGTCCATGTTCTGGTGTGCTTCGACAACTACCAAACCGGTCATCAATTTGCTCACGGAAGCGATGGGCACCACCACGTCCGGGTTGCTGGAATAAATGACTTTGTTGGTCTGCAGATCCATCAGCAGGGCGCTGCCGGAGGCAATCTTCAATTGCGAGGCGTCTCGAGGGGCAGCGGTGGTTTCGGCGGCGTTGACCGTTGGCGTGAGGAGCGTGCCTGAAAATGCAAAAACCAGGCTCAGGATGGACAGACGAATATTCACGCGGGCGAACTCATGAAGGTTGGAAATGCCGTTCTTTGTAACGGCCTGTGTCGTAAAAACGACGCATTGTAGGAGTATGGTTGAAGAACTGTCGATGGTTGTCCGCCAGGCATGAAAAAGTCGTGAAAAGCCCTGTAAAAATAGGGGTTTCCGGCGAACGGTAAAGGTTTTTTCGAGGGCATGAAAAACCCCGCACAAGGCGGGGTTCTCGGAGCGCGGAAAACGCGACTCAGGCGTGCAGGGTTTCTGCCGCGTAGAGAGTGTTTTCCAGCAGGCAAGCGCGGGTCATCGGACCGACGCCTCCCGGTACCGGAGTGATCCACCCGGCGCGGGGCAGGGCGGTTTCGTACACCACGTCACCGACCAGTTTGCCGTCTTCCTGGCGGTTGATGCCGACGTCGATCACGATCGCGCCTTCCTTGATCCACTCGCCCTTGACCAGGCCCGGCTTGCCGGCGGCCACGACCACCAGATCGGCGCGGCCGACGTGGCCGGCCAGATCCTTGGTGAAGCGGTGGGTAACGGTTACGGTGCAACCGGCCAGCAGCAGCTCCATCGCCATCGGACGACCGACGATGTTGGATGCGCCAACAACCACCGCGTCCATCCCGTACAGATTGGCACCGGTGCTTTCCAGCAGGGTCATGATGCCTTTCGGGGTGCACGGACGCAGCAGCGGAATGCGCTGGGCCAGACGGCCGACGTTATAAGGATGGAAACCGTCGACGTCCTTGTCCGGGCGGATGCGTTCCAGCAATTTGGAGGCGTCCAGGTGCTCTGGCAGAGGAAGTTGAAGCAGAACGCCGTCGATTGCCGGGTCGTCGTTCAGTCGATCGATCAGATCGGTCAGTGCTTCCTGAGTGGTTTCGGAAGGCAGGTCGTACGCTTGAGAGAGGAAGCCGACCTCTTCACAGTCTTTACGCTTGTGCGAGACATAAACCTGAGAGGCAGGATCGCTGCCGACCAGGATCACCGCGAGGCCTGGCGTGCGCAGACCTTGCTGGCGACGTTCGGCAACCCGTTGGGCGATCTGCTGGCGCAGGCTGGCGGCGATCGATTTGCCGTCGATTAGTTGTGCAGTCATTGCGCGTGATTAACCATCGAGAGGGGAAAAAAAGAGAACGCATTCTCGCATGTCAAACGGTGAGGGCAAAGGCGCTTGGTCAGCAAATTCCCCTAAGCCCTTTAATTAAATGAATTTTTTTTAAAAAGGATTTGACGACCTTCGGGTCGCTCTATACTATTCGTCGCACTTGTCGGGCACAGCCTAGCACTGGTTAAGAAGGTCGAGCTAAATCAACGTTTTGCGAGACTGGAAAGCACTTAGTTTGTAGTCCTCCAAGGGTACAGCTAACAAGGCGCCCGTAGCTCAGCTGGATAGAGCATCCGCCTTCTAAGCGGATGGTCGCAGGTTCGAGTCCTGCCGGGTGCGCCATTAGGCAGCATTGGCACAAGTAACGCGATATGGTGGGCGTAGCTCAGTTGGTAGAGCACGGGATTGTGACTCCCGTTGTCGTGGGTTCGATCCCCATCGTCCACCCCATATTTCGAAAGGCGCCAGATGTAACAGTCTGGCGCCTTTGCTTTAAAAGCTTCATCTGCGGATGTGGTGGAATTGGTAGACACACTGGATTTAGGTTCCAGCGCCGCGAGGCGTAAGAGTTCGAGTCTCTTCATCCGCACCAATCAAAGCTTCATTCATGCCGTTGGCCGGGTGAAGTTCTACAAAGAAGTTGTTTGGCTTCTTTGACACGCAATATGGTGGGCGTAGCTCAGTTGGTAGAGCACGGGATTGTGACTCCCGTTGTCGTGGGTTCGATCCCCATCGTCCACCCCATATTCCGAAAGGCGCCAGATTTAACAGTCTGGCGCCTTTTTTGTTTTACGGTTTCGGATTTTCGCGGCTGCAGGTTTCGGGTCGCAGGGCAGGGTGCTTCGTCGTATTAATGTTGCTCGATGATGCTGCGCTGCCCGCCGTCCTTGCTTGCGAGGTCGGCTGTCAGGGAGATGATTCAACCGCCTCTATATATAGAAGAGGTTGGCGCAGAGCCCTGGCTTGAATTGGCTGTATTTGCTAACAGGGCGAGGCGCAACCGTTTGTCCCCGCCTTCAAATGGCCTGCTGTTTTTTACCCGTTTTCAGTAGGGTGACTTCTTGAGTTTGACCTACTAGAATGCTTGCCCTTGATTCTTGGGTCGGAAACGGCCGGCTAACGTCTGTGCAACGAGGAATATCCATGCAAGTTTCTGTTGAAAATACTACTGCTCTTGAGCGCCGCATGAGCATCACCGTGCCGGCTGAGCGCATCGAGACTCAGGTCAACAAGCGTCTGCAGCAGACTGCCAAAAAGGCCAAGATTGCTGGCTTCCGTGTTGGCAAGGTGCCAATGAGCGAAATCAAGCGCCGTTTCGGTGCTGATGCGCGCCAGGAAGCAATCGGCGACGTGATCCAGTCCTCCTTTTACGAAGCTGTGGTTGAGCAGAAGCTGAACCCGGCCGGTTCGCCATCGATCGAGCCAAAATCGCTCGAAGCTGGCAAGGACCTGGAATACGTAGCCGTATTCGAAGTGTTCCCTGAGTTCACCGTTGCCGGCTTCGAAGGCATCACCGTCGAGCGCCTGAGCGCTGACGTGGCTGACGCCGATCTGGACAAGATGCTGGACATCCTGCGCAAGCAGAACACCCGTTTCGAAGTGGCCGATCGCGCTGCCCAGAACGAAGACCAGCTGAACATCGATTTCGTTGGCAAGGTTGACGGCGAAGTGTTCGCTGGCGGTTCCGCCAAGGGCACTCAGCTGGTACTGGGTTCCGGTCGCATGATCCCTGGCTTCGAAGAAGGCCTGGTAGGCGCTAAAGCCGGCGAAGAGCGCGTTCTGAACCTGACCTTCCCAGAGGACTATCAGAACCTGGACCTGGCTGGCAAAACCGCCGAGTTCACCGTGACTGTAAACACCGTTTCCGAGCCAAAGCTGCCAGAGCTGAACGAAGAGTTCTTCGCTCAATTCGGCATCAAGGAAAGCGGCATCGACGGTTTCCGCACCGAAGTTCGCAAGAACATGGAGCGTGAACTGCGTCAGGCGATCAAATCCAAGGTCAAGAATCAGGTCATGGACGGTCTGCTGGCCACCAACCCGATCGAAGTGCCCAAGGCTCTGCTGTCCAACGAAGTTGACCGTCTGCGCGTGCAGGCTGTTCAGCAGTTCGGTGGCAACATCAAGCCAGACCAACTGCCGGCCGAGCTGTTCGAAGAACAAGCCAAGCGTCGCGTTGTCCTGGGTCTGATCGTGGCTGAAGTGGTCAAGCAGTTCGACCTGAAGCCAGACGAAGCCCGCGTTCGCGAAATGATTCAGGAAATGGCTTCGGCTTACCAAGAGCCTGAGCAGGTCGTGTCCTGGTACTACAAGAACGACCAGCAACTGAACGAAGTTCGTTCGGTTGTGCTGGAAGAACAAGTTGTGGATACTGTTCTGCAGAAAGCTAGCGTGACCGACAAATCGGTCTCTTACGAAGAAGCGGTCAAGCCGGTAGAAGCTCCAAAAGCCGACTGATTGTTTTTGCGTTAGAAGCACACACCATAAGCCAGCCTTCGAGCTGGCTTATGCGTATTCAAGACATGACTATTTGGGAGTGACTGCAGAGCATGTTCCGTAATTCCTATATTCAGCAGAACTCTGATATCCAGGCCGCCGGCGGCCTGGTCCCGATGGTTGTCGAGCAATCTGCTCGTGGCGAGCGCGCCTATGACATCTACTCGCGTCTTCTCAAGGAACGAGTGATCTTTCTGGTGGGTCCGGTAGAGGACTACATGGCCAACCTGATTTGCGCGCAATTGCTGTTCCTTGAAGCGGAAAACCCGGACAAGGACATCCATCTTTATATCAACTCCCCGGGCGGTTCGGTGACAGCGGGCATGTCGATCTACGACACCATGCAGTTCATCAAGCCAAACGTATCGACTACCTGTATCGGTCAGGCGTGCAGCATGGGCGCATTCCTGCTGACGGCCGGTGCACCTGGCAAGCGTTTCTGCCTGCCGAACTCGCGCGTGATGATTCACCAGCCACTGGGCGGTTTCCAAGGGCAGGCATCGGACATCGAAATCCATGCCAAGGAAATCCTCTTCATCCGCGAGCGTCTGAACACGCTGATGGCCAAGCACAGCGGCCGTACGCTTGAAGAAATCGAGCGCGACACCAACCGCGACAACTTCATGAGTGCAGAAGCTGCGAAGGAATACGGTCTGATCGACGAAGTGATCAACCAGCGCCCAGCTTAAAAATAAGCAGCTCAAAATAGGCTTGGTCGGCGCGTCTGATCAGCGGCGGGCTTGAAAAAGCCCGCAATAGCCTTCATCTTGTGTTGCAAGCCTATCGGATTTGGATCGAACGAATGACTGACACCCGCAACGGCGAGGACAACGGCAAGCTGCTCTATTGCTCCTTCTGTGGCAAAAGCCAGCATGAAGTACGCAAATTGATTGCCGGCCCCTCGGTCTTTATCTGCGACGAGTGCGTCGACCTGTGCAATGACATCATCCGCGAGGAGGTGCAGGAAGCACAGGCCGAAAGCAGCGCGCATAAATTGCCTTCGCCTAAAGAAATCAGCGGCATCCTTGATCAGTATGTCATTGGTCAGGAACGTGCCAAGAAGGTTCTGGCAGTAGCGGTGTACAACCACTACAAGCGTCTGAACCAGCGTGACAAAAAGGCTGACGACGTCGAACTCGGCAAAAGCAACATCCTGCTGATCGGCCCGACAGGCTCCGGTAAAACCCTGCTGGCCGAAACTCTGGCCCGCTTGCTGAACGTTCCGTTCACCATCGCCGACGCAACCACCCTCACCGAGGCGGGTTACGTGGGTGAAGACGTCGAGAACATCATTCAGAAGCTGCTGCAGAAGTGCGATTACGACGTAGAGAAAGCCCAGATGGGTATTGTCTACATCGACGAAATCGACAAGATTTCGCGCAAGTCCGACAACCCGTCGATCACCCGGGACGTTTCCGGTGAAGGCGTGCAGCAGGCCTTGCTCAAACTGATCGAAGGCACGGTCGCTTCCGTTCCGCCGCAAGGTGGCCGCAAGCATCCGCAGCAGGAATTTCTTCAGGTTGATACCCGTAACATTCTGTTCATCTGCGGTGGTGCGTTCTCCGGTCTGGAGAAGGTCATTCAGAACCGTTCCACCAAGGGTGGTATCGGATTCAACGCAGAAGTGCGCAGCAAGGAAGAAGGCAAGAAAGTCGGTGAATCCCTGCGTGAAGTCGAGCCTGACGATCTGGTCAAGTTCGGTCTGATCCCGGAATTCGTCGGTCGTCTGCCGGTTCTTGCGACGCTGGACGAGCTGGATGAGGCTGCTTTGATGCAGATTCTCACCGAGCCGAAAAATGCCCTGACCAAACAGTATGCCAAGCTGTTCGAGATGGAAGGCGTGGATCTGGAATTCCGTTCCGACGCGCTGAAATCGGTCGCCAAGCGTGCCCTGGAGCGTAAAACCGGTGCCCGTGGCCTGCGTTCGATTCTCGAAGGTGTACTGCTCGACACGATGTATGAAATCCCCTCGCAGTCCGAGGTGAGCAAAGTCGTGATCGATGAAAGCGTGATCGAAGGCAAGTCCAAGCCACTGTATATCTACGAAAACAGTGAGCCGGCTGCCAAGGCGGCGCCGGACGCGTAAGCGCCCAGCCTGCCGGAACAAGGAAGGGGCCTTCGGGCCTCTTTTTTTTATGTCGTTTTTTACATCCGCTTTGCGCTTGTTTTTTTTCAAGGCAACCCCCATCTTGGTTTCAAGCTTAATTCCATCTGATTACGGCCATATGGCCGCCGTAGAGGCGAAATCATGAAGACCACCATCGAATTGCCTCTCCTGCCATTGCGTGATGTCGTTGTGTATCCGCACATGGTTATCCCGCTGTTCGTGGGGCGCGAGAAATCCATCGAAGCCCTCGAGGCCGCGATGACGGGTGACAAGCAGATCCTGCTGCTGGCCCAGAGAAACCCGGCTGACGACGATCCCGGTGAAGAAGCTCTCTATCGCGTAGGTACTATCGCCACCGTTCTGCAGCTGCTGAAGCTGCCGGACGGCACCGTCAAGGTTCTGGTCGAAGGCGAGCAGCGTGGCGCTGTCGAGCGCTTCAGCGAAGTCGATGGCCACTGCCGTGCCGAAGTGTCGCTGATCGACGAAGTCGACGCCGCCGAGCGCGAATCCGAAGTGTTTGTGCGCAGCCTGCTGTCGCAGTTCGAACAATATGTGCAGTTGGGCAAAAAAGTCCCGGCTGAAGTCCTGTCGTCTCTCAACAGCATCGACGAGCCTGGCCGCCTGGTAGACACCATGGCTGCGCACATGGCGCTGAAGATCGAGCAGAAGCAGGAGATCCTCGAAATCATCGATTTGTCGGCCCGGGTCGAGCACGTTCTGGCCTTGCTGGACGCCGAGATCGACCTGCTGCAAGTCGAAAAACGCATTCGTGGCCGCGTCAAAAAGCAAATGGAGCGCAGTCAGCGCGAGTACTACCTGAATGAGCAGATGAAGGCCATTCAGAAAGAACTCGGCGACAGCGACGAAGGCCACAACGAAATCGAAGACCTGAAGAAGCGCATCGACGCTGCCGGTCTGCCGAAAGACGCGCTGGCCAAGGCCACTGCCGAGCTGAACAAGCTCAAGCAAATGTCGCCGATGTCCGCTGAAGCCACCGTGGTGCGCTCGTACATCGACTGGCTGGTTCAAGTGCCGTGGAAGGCCCAGAGCAAGGTACGTCTGGACCTGGCCCGTGCCGAAGACATTCTCGACGCCGATCACTACGGCCTCGAAGAGGTCAAGGAACGCATCCTTGAATACCTCGCCGTGCAAAAGCGCGTGAAGAAAATCCGTGGCCCGGTGTTGTGCCTGGTCGGTCCTCCGGGCGTGGGTAAAACCTCGCTGGCCGAGTCGATCGCCCATGCCACCAACCGCAAATTCGTGCGCATGGCCCTCGGTGGCGTGCGTGACGAAGCGGAAATCCGTGGTCACCGTCGGACCTACATCGGTTCGATGCCAGGAAGATTGATTCAAAAGATGACAAAAGTGGGTGTCCGCAACCCGCTGTTCCTGCTCGATGAAATCGACAAAATGGGCAGCGACATGCGTGGCGACCCGGCGTCGGCATTGCTGGAAGTGCTTGATCCGGAGCAGAACCACAACTTCAACGATCACTATCTGGAAGTCGATTACGACCTCTCGGATGTGATGTTCCTGTGCACCTCGAACTCGATGAACATTCCACCGGCGCTGCTGGACCGGATGGAAGTCATCCGTCTGCCGGGCTACACCGAAGACGAGAAGATCAACATTGCGGTCAAGTACCTGTCGCCCAAACAGGTTGCAGCCAACGGCCTGAAGAAGGGCGAGCTGGAATTCGACGAAGAAGCGATCCGCGACATCATCCGTTACTACACCCGCGAAGCCGGTGTGCGTGGCCTCGAGCGGCAGATTGCCAAGGTCTGCCGCAAGGCGGTCAAAGAGCACGCGCTGGAAAAACGCTTCTCGGTAAAAGTGACAGCTGATCTGCTGGAACATTTTCTCGGCGTTCGCAAGTTCCGCTACGGTCTGGCCGAGCAGCAGGATCAGATCGGACAAGTCACCGGCCTGGCCTGGACTCAGGTGGGCGGCGAACTGCTGACCATCGAAGCCGCTGTGGTGCCGGGCAAAGGTCAACTGATCAAGACCGGTTCGCTGGGTGACGTAATGGTCGAATCGATCACTGCGGCCCTGACCGTTGTGCGCAGCCGTGCCAAGAGTCTGGGCATCCCCCTGGACTTCCACGAGAAGCGCGACACCCACATCCACATGCCGGAAGGCGCTACTCCGAAAGACGGCCCGAGCGCTGGTGTAGGCATGTGTACCGCACTGGTGTCGGCTTTGACGGGTATTCCTGTGCGCGCCGATGTCGCCATGACCGGCGAGATCACCCTGCGTGGTCAAGTTCTCGCCATTGGCGGTCTGAAGGAAAAACTGCTGGCCGCTCACCGTGGCGGAATCAAGACAGTGATTATTCCGGAAGAGAACGTGCGTGATCTGAAGGAGATTCCTGACAATATCAAGCAGGATCTGCAGATCAAACCGGTTAAATGGATTGACGAAGTCCTGCAAATTGCGCTGCAATACGCGCCGGAGCCCTTGCCGGATGTGGCTCCGGAGATAGTTGCCAAGGACGAAAAACGTGAGTCTGACTCTAAGGAAAGAATTAGCACGCATTAATACGCTTTTGCCTGGGGGGCTTCCTTGACAGCTTTTTAGAGCCCTTGTTATAAAGCGGCTCTTAAGTGTCTGTAGGCCATTCAGCACTCGTTTTTGCTTTCACCAAAAAACTTAGAATCATACTCAAATAGATATAAGGGGACTTAGAGTGAACAAGTCGGAACTGATTGATGCTATCGCTGCATCCGCTGATATCCCGAAAGCTGCTGCTGGCCGTGCGCTGGACGCTGTAATCGAATCCGTCACTGGCGCTCTCAAGGCTGGCGACTCCGTTGTTCTGGTTGGTTTCGGTACTTTCTCCGTGACTGATCGTCCAGCTCGCATCGGTCGTAACCCACAGACCGGCAAGACTCTGGAAATCGCGGCAGCCAAAAAACCAGGTTTCAAAGCCGGTAAAGCCCTGAAAGAAGCCGTCAACTAAGTTTGATTCAGGTTTTTACCCATCCGGGTCGGGGTTATGCCTGACTTGGCAGCGGAGCGGTAGAGCAGGCGGTTGGAATAGCTGCCTGTCACACCGGGATCGAGGGTTCGAGCCCTGTCCGCTCCGCCAGTTACGAGAAGGCGCATCCTCGGATGCGCCTTTCTTCTATCCGGATTCTACCCACGCTCCACGGTTGCCTAATTTTGAAGTTCAACCGTTTCTGGGGGACGCATGCTGCAGAATATCAGGGACAATTCACAAGGCTGGATTGCCAAGACCATTATCGGGGTCATCGTTGCACTGATGGCTCTGACCGGTTTCGACGCCATTTTCCAGGCCACGACTCACAAGAATGAGGCGGCCAAGGTCAACGGTGAAGAAATCAGCCAGAACGAGCTGAGCCAGGCGGTGGATATGCAACGCCGTCAGCTGATGCAACAACTGGGCAAGAACTTCGACGCTTCCTTGCTGGACGAAAAAATGCTGCGCGAATCGGCCCTCAAGGGTCTGATCGATCGCAAGCTGCTGCTGCAAGGCGCAGAACAATCGAAATTCGCTTTCTCCGAAGCGGCCCTGGACCAAGTGATCCTGCAGACGCCTGAATTCCAGGTCGACGGCAAGTTCAGCTCCGACCGTTTCGATCAGGTGATCCGTCAACTGGGCTACAGCCGCATGCAGTTCCGCCAGATGCTGGCTCAGGAAATGCTGATCGGCCAACTGCGCGCCGGTGTGGCGGGCAGCGGTTTCGTGACCGATGCTCAGGTGCTGGCCTTCGCCCGTCTGGAAAAACAGACCCGCGACTTCGCCACGCTGAACATCAAGGCTGACCCTTCGGCCGTGAAGCTGACCGATGACGAGGTCAAGGCTTACTACGACGAGCACGCCAAGGAGTTCATGACCCCGGATCAAGTGGTCATCGATTACCTGGAGTTGAAGAAGGCTTCGTTCTTCGATCAGGTCGCCGTCAAGGACGAAGACCTGCAGGCGGCGTATCAGAAAGAGATCGCCAACCTGTCGGAACAGCGTCGTGCGGCGCACATTTTGATCGAAGTCAACGACAAAACCACCGAAGCCCAGGCCAAGGCGAAGATCGAAGAAGTCCAGGCGCGTCTGGCCAAGGGCGAGAAATTCGAAGCGCTGGCCAAGGAGTTCTCGCAGGATCCGGGTTCGGCCAACAACGGCGGTGACCTCGGTTATGCCGGTCCTGGCGTTTACGATCCAGCCTTTGAGAAAGCCCTGTATTCGCTGAACAAGGATCAGGTTTCCGAGCCGGTTCGCACCGACTTCGGTTTCCATCTGATCAAGCTGCTGGGTGTCGAGGCGCCTGAAGTGCCGACTCTGGCCAGCCTGAAAGACAAGCTGACTCGCGAGCTGAAAACCCAGCAAGTCGAGCAGCGTTTCGTCGAGGCGACCAAGCAACTGGAAGACTCTTCGTTCGAAGCATCCGACCTGGCCCAGCCGGCGCAGGATCTGAAGCTGACCGTGCACACCTCCAAGCCGTTCGGCCGTGAAGGTGGCGAAGGCGTTGCAGCCAACCGTGCCGTGGTGACTGCCGCGTTCAGCACCGAGGTGCTGGAAGAGGGTGCCAACAGCACCGCCATCGAGCTGGATCCGGAAACCGTGATCGTGCTGCGCGCCAAGGAGCACCTCAAGCCGACTCAATTGCCGCTGGAAAGCGTGGCCGCTGCCATTCGCACCCAGTTGACCAAAGAGCACGCCAGCGCGGCTGCCAAAACCAAGGCGGAGCAACTGATCGCCAGTCTGCGTGATGGCAAGACCCCTCTGGACAAAGCGGTGGACGGTCAGAGCTGGAAAGTCACTGAAGCGGCGAACCGCGCTCAGGAAGGCGTTGATCCAGCGGTGCTGCAAGCGTTGTTCCGCATGCCGAAACCGGCCGCCAAGGACAAGCCGACCTTCACCAGCGTGACGCTGGCGGACGGTAGCCTGACCATCGTGCGCCTTAATGGCGTGAACGAAGCGGCGGCTCCGACCGATGAAGAGAAAGCGCAATATCGTCGCTTCCTCGCCTCGCGTGTGGGTCAGCAGGACTTCGCGGCGTATCGCAAGCAGCTGGAAGCCGAAGCCGACATCAAGCGTTTCTGATGCCTGGCTGAGCCGCAAGACCCGAGCCCCGGATGAAAATCCGGGGCTTTTTTGTGCGCGTTATCCGGCGTTCGGGAAACCATGGCTTCGGGCATTGACGGTCGCATAAAGGGTCAGCAGCAACAGACCCGCGACAATCCATGGGTAACTTCCGACGCCCAGGTTGTTCAGCAGCAGGCCTCCGACAAGTCCGCCACCGGCAATGCCGACATTCCACAGCGTCACCAGCATTGATTGCGCGGTGTCGGCAGCCTCCCTGGCGGTTTTCGCCAGGGCCGTCTGCAACAGCGAGGGCATCGCGCCGAATGCCAGCCCCCAGACGGCGGTGGCGGTGTAGACCACGCCCGGCCATTCGCGCCACAAGCCCAGTGCGATCGCCGACAGCAGAAACAACAAGCCGCTGACCAATACCAGCTGACGCAGCCAGCGATCAATCAGGCTGCCGACGATCCATAGGCTCAGTACCGACGCCAAGCCAAACACCAACAACACTCGGTCGATTTCTCCGCCAAGCCCCGAAGGCTGCAGAAAGGGTGCGATATAGGTATACAACAGGTTGTGCGCGACGACGTAGGACAGGGTCACGAACAGCACGGATCGCACGCCCGGCAAGGTAAACACCTGACGCAGTGGCAGGCGTTTACCGGCGCGCTCACCGGCAAAGTCCGGCACTTGCCAGCGCACCCAGATCACCAGCAGCACGGTCAGCCCGGTCATGATCGCGAAGCTCAGGCGCCAGCCGACTGCCGTACCCAGCAGCGTCCCGGCCGGAATGCCCAGCGACAGCGCAAGCGGCGCCCCGAGCATGGCCACCGTAATCGCCCGGCCTTGTAAGTGGGGTGCCACCATCCGACTCGCGTACCCCGCCAGCAAAGCCCACAGCAGCCCGGCGAACACGCCTGCGATCAAACGTGCAATCAGTGTCAGCCAGTACAGCTCCGACAGCGCGGTGATGCTGTTGGCGATGGCAAACCCACCAATGGCCGCCAGCAGCAGCGGGCGTCGACGCCACCCTCGGGTGGCAATGGTGAGCGGAATCGCCGCCAGCATCGAACCGATCGCGTACAGCGTGACCAGTTGCCCGATCAGTGCCTGAGAAACATCGAGCCCTGCGCTCATCTGCGGCAGCAGGCCGGCAGGCATCGCCTCGGTCAACACGGTGATGAACCCGGCGGTGGCCAGTGCGAGCAGTGCGCCCAGCGGTAATCGTTCTGCGGGTTCGACGGTGCCGGCGAGCGTGGAGGAAGTGAGTGGCGCATCGTTCATGGGCGGGTTTCCATTTTGCCAAAGGAGACGAAGGCCATAGGGTAGGGCGCTGCACATTCGGGAAAAACAGGTTAGGGTTCCGAACATCTCGGACAAGAATGTCGTGAATCAGGGAGGGATGAATGGACAGCCTGGGCAGTATTTCAGTGTTTGTGCAGGTGGCGGAAACCCGCAGCTTTACCGAGGCCGGCCGCCTGCAGGGCGTGTCTTCGTCGGCGGTCGGCAAAAGCATTGCCCGACTGGAGGCACGACTCAATGTGCGGTTGTTTCACCGCACCACTCGCAGCATCACGCTGACCAGTGAAGGCGCGCTGTTTCTTGAACGTTGCCGCAAGATCCTCGCCGAAGTGGAGGCGGCGGAATTTGAACTGTGCGATGCCGCAGCGGCGCCTCACGGCAAGTTGCGGGTCAGCCTGCCCCAGGTGCATGACCTGGTGATGCCGGTCATGAACGGGTTCATGGCGCTGTACCCGCAGATCGAACTGGATCTGGACCTGACCGATCGCATGGTCGATGTGGTTGAAGAGGGCTTCGATGCGGTGATCCGAACGGGTAAGCCTCGGGACTCGCGACTGATGGCACGACCGTTGGGCGAGTTTCATATGGTGTTGGTGGCCAGTCCTGCTTACCTGCGCGAACGCGGCGAACCGCACACCCCGGCCGATCTGGCGGAGCACGCTTGCCTGCGCCATACGTTTCACGCCACCGGCAAACTGGAGCCCTGGCCGCTCAAACGCGAGGAGGGCGCTCCCGAGCCGACCTTGCCGACACGCCTGGTGAGTACGTCGATCGAAGCCGTGCGGCATGCAGCGCTGGCGGGCATGGGCATCGCTTGTCTGCCGGACTTCATGATCCTTGAGGCGCAGCAGCAGGGTCGCCTGCAGCGCGTGCTGGATGAGCATCTGGAGCACGTCGGACAGTTCTGGGTGCTGTGGCCGTCGAGCCGGCATGCAACCGCCAAGTTGCGGGTGTTCATCGATCATTTATCGGCGCGACTTTTTCCTGCCACTGAAGGTCGATAGAGTTGTAACTGTTTTAAGACACTAATCCATACGCCGCGGGGCAGCGATCTGTTGCACAATACGCCCCGGACCGTTTTCCCTCAGGATGTTTAATGTTGAATTCTATTCCCGTGCGTTTCATCGGGTTGGCGTTGTTGCTGACCGCCGCTGCCGGCTGCTCCAAGGACAAGCCTATCTACGAGCATGAGAATTTCGACGACTCTGGCACCTTTTCGCGCAATTATCCGGTGACCGACACCGCCAGTTGCGAAGCGGCCCGCCGAGCGTTGCTCAGCCAGGGCTACATCATTACCAGCAATGACCCGAAACTGGTCAGTGGGCACAAGAGCTTCCAGCAGACCGGTGAAACCCACCTGGAGATCAGCTTCAACGTGGTATGCGCCGATGATGGTAGCGCCGGCCATCACGCCACCGTGTTCGCCAACGCCCTGCAGGACCGCTACGCGCTGAAGAAGACCAACAACTCGGCCAGCCTCGGGGTTGGCGTGTTGGGCTCGGTCTCGATGCCGATCGGCTCGTCTGACGATTCGATGGTCAAGGTGGCCAGCGAAACCGTGTCGTCGCAGAAGTTCTACGAGCGTTTCTTCACGCTGGTCGAGCTGTTCCTGCCGGCTGACGCGAAGAAGGCCGCGCACATCACCGAAAAACCGAAGACCGACCTGGGTGTGCCGGAGGCTAAAGCGGCACCGGCTCCGTTGGCTCCAGCCCCAGCGGCTGAACCGGCCCCAGCACCGGCCGCCGAGCCCGCTGCAGCACCGACGCCAGCGCCTGCAGAAGCGACCCCTGCCAGTTCCGAGCCGGTAGCGCCGCCAGCGGAAGCGGCGCCGATTACCCCGGCACCGGTTACCGAGCCTGCGCCCGCCACGGAAACCATCACGCCACCGGCCAATCCGACGGATATACCGCCGCCCTCCGAGCCGATCCCGGCCATGCCTGCCTCCGGGCAGTGAACTTCACGCCACGCCTCCGACCCCTGTCGGACGCGTGGCGTTTTGTTGTCTCCCTTGAGCTTCTTCCTGCAAGCCCCGTCGAAAAATTTCCCGCGATAAATTCCTGACCGCCTGCTACGTTTATTTCATGAAGGCCGTGTTTCATTTTTCCTTCACACGGGCACTTTATGCTCGAGGCACTGGTCATTTGTTCCAGGCCATTTCAAGCAAGTAGTAGGGGGATTACGCAATGGATGACTATCAAGAAGAACTGCTTGAATTCCAGGCCTTTGAGCTGGATTCACCAGAGCCTGCGGAAGACGCCACCGAGCTGTAAGGCGTCAGCCTGTCTTGCGGTGACTGCGGCGAAATTCGCCCGGTGTCTGGCCGTTCCAGCGCTTGAAGGCGCGCTGGAAAGCTTCGGCCGAGGCAAAGCCCAGCAGGTAGGCAATTTCACCGAATGCCAGTTCGGTGTCGCGGATGTAGGTCATTGCCAGATCACGGCGGGTGTCATTGAGGATCGCGCGAAACTGCGTGCCTTCCTCGGCCAGTTTGCGCCGTAACGTCCAGGTCGGCAGCTTCAGGCGTGCTGCCACTTCTTCCAGGTCGGGTTCCCGGCCACCATTGAGCAACGGCCCGAGCAATTGCGTGATGCGTTCGCGCAGGCTGCGGGTGCGGGTCAATTGCTCCAGTTCCCGTTCACACAAACCGAGCAAATGTTTCCAGGTGCTGGGGCAATGCTCCGGGTTGCGTTGGGCCAGGCTGGTGAGGCTCAGGCGCAGTTGATTGTGTTCAGCGCCGAACTGGATCGGGCATTCGCCGAGCACCGCATAGGCGTCGCGATAATCCGGGCTGTCGAATTCGATCTCGATCCGTTCGGCGCGCATGGGCTCGGGGCTGACGCTCGACAGCTGATGCAGCCAGCCGGCAATGATCGAATCCACCACAAAGCGGTTGTAGGCGTTGTACGGGCTGATCGAGTAGAAGCGCAGCCACGCACCGCTGGCGTCCTCGTGGAAACTCGACTGGCCACGATAGTTGGAGCCGTACAACGGTTCGAAGCGAGTCAGGCAGCGAGCGGCTTCGCGCACCGTCGGCGCCTGCGCGGCGGTCACACCGGCCAGCCCGGCCTGACTCAGGCGACTGAGCCGGCCCATGCGCAAACCCAATGCCGGATCGCCGGTCAGCTGAATCGCGCCATGCCCCAGGCGCATGTAGCGCGGGATCGACAGGCGGGCGCCGGCTTCGGCCAGCCGTGCGGCATCCAGGCCGTACTGTTCGAGCAATGGCAGCGGATCGACGTCATGGCTGCGCACAGCATCGGCCAGGCTGTGGACGAAGCCCACCGACAGATCCCCGAGGCGCATCGGCAGCGGTTTCACGGGTTACAACCAGAGGTTCAGCAGGCGCGCGCCGCGGGCTTCGCTGTCGGCGAATTGCTGGCCGTTGCTGCTGAGGAAACTTTGCCCGGAACTCGGCTTGTCCCAGAACTGCCCGCGCAGGAACACACTCATACCGGCCAGCGCCTTGCTGGCCGACGGTTGCGCGGTCAGGGTCAGTTGATGCCAGGCCTGGCCTTCACTGACGTCTCCCGGTTTAAGGCTGACCGAGTCCGGCACGCTCAAGCCCTTGTAACCCTTCCACGGTTGATCCCACACGCCATGACCGACGACGAACGCGGGCACCGCGATCAGCTGCGCGCCTTGCTCGTCGAGTTTGCGGTAGTTGTCCGGATACCAACTGTCGCTGCCGATCAACACGCCGAGGCGTCCGGCCGGGGTGTCGATCACATTGATCCGGGAAGCTGCGCGAGTGCCGGATGGTTCGTCCTGATCGAAGATCGGGCGCATCTGCCGCTGTGGCTGACCGAGCGGGGCGCCATCGCGACCGAAGACCACCGTGCTGTTGTACAGCGCGCCACTGCCGGCCTTGAGTCGGCCGTTGGTGATATTCGGTTCAGGCAGCACGATCGAGCCGGCCACCAGAGTGACGTGGAATTCCTTGGCCAGGCCACCGAACAGTGCCTGATAGTCCTTGGCCATGTCCCGGGACTTCATGCGCAGGTGCGCGTCATCCAGACGGCTGCTGCCCTTGGCGGTGAGCCAGGCGCGAGCAAACTGCACCGGGTTGCTCGCCGCCAGCCAGTTCATTGCTTCGGCGAGGGTGGCGGCCTGGTACAGCTCGTCTTTTTCGCCGCTGATCATCAGCCAGGTGCCGACATGCTCCGGCAGGATGACCACGGTTTTTTCATTCAACAGGCCTTGATCCTGCGCCTGCTGCAAATAGGCGGCGAGCTTGCGGTGCAGGCGTTCGGGGCTTTGGTAGTCGGTGGGGAACAGCTCGGGCTGGATGCCCAGCAGGTTGCCGCGATCGGCTGGGGTGCCCTGATCGACCGCGAGTTTGATCCGCAGGTCCGACAGGTAATGACCGGCCGGACGGTCAGCCGCCCACATGGCGTAGAAGGTGAGCGCGGCGATGAGCGCCATGGAAAAAGTCAGGTACAGAAGTTTGCGCATGAAATCCAACAGCAACCGGGTACAGGGTGTGCGGACAGGGTAGGGCGCCAGCCCCGGCTTGCCAAGGGGCGCTGCGCATTTGGATCAATAACTTGTCAGTTACGGTCATTGAGTGACAGCGATGCGACTCCTAATCTGTCGAGCATGACTGACGGGGGACGCAGAGCTCCCGCATTTTCCGTGATTGCTTGCTGTGGAGTTAACGATGACCGCCACTCAATACCCGCACCTGTTGGCCCCGCTGGACCTGGGATTCACCACGTTGCGCAACCGCACCCTGATGGGTTCGATGCACACCGGCCTTGAAGAGAAGCCGGGTGGTTTCGAACGCATGGCGGCGTATTTCGCCGAGCGTGCCCGTGGCGGTGTCGGCCTGATGGTGACCGGCGGTATCGGTCCGAACGACGAGGGCGGTGTGTATTCCGGCGCGGCCAAGCTGACCACCGAGGAAGAAGCGCTCAAGCACCGCATCGTCACCCGTGCCGTGCATGATGCGGGCGGCAAGATCTGCATGCAGATCCTCCACGCCGGCCGTTATGCCTACAGCCCGAAACAGGTCGCACCGAGCGCGATCCAGGCGCCGATCAACCCGTTCAAGCCCAAAGAGCTGGACGAGGAAGGCATCGAGAAACAGATCCGCGATTTCGTCACCTGCTCGGTTCTGGCCCAGACCGCCGAGTACGATGGCGTGGAAATCATGGGCTCGGAAGGTTATTTCATTAACCAGTTCCTCGCCGCCCACACCAACCACCGCACCGACCGTTGGGGCGGCAGCTACGAAAACCGCATGCGCCTGCCGGTGGAAATCGTACGCCGCGTACGTGAAGCGGTCGGCCCGAACTTCATCATCATCTTCCGTCTGTCGATGCTCGATCTGGTGGAAGGCGGTAGCACATGGGAAGAAATCGTCACCCTGGCCAAAGCCATCGAGCAGGCCGGTGCGACCCTCATCAACACCGGCATCGGCTGGCACGAAGCGCGGATTCCGACCATCGCCACCAAAGTGCCGCGTGCGGCGTTCAGCAAGGTCACGGCCAAGCTGCGTGGCTCGGTGAAAATTCCGCTGATCACCACCAACCGCATCAACACCCCGGAAATTGCCGAGCAGATCCTTGCTGAAGGCGATGCCGACATGGTCTCGATGGCGCGGCCGTTCCTCGCCGACCCGGACTTCGTCAACAAGGCCGCCGAAGGTCGCGCCGACGAAATCAACACCTGCATCGGTTGCAACCAGGCCTGCCTCGATCACACCTTCGGCGGCAAGCTCACCAGTTGCCTGGTCAACCCGCGTGCCTGCCACGAGACCGAACTCAACTACCTGCCGGTCAAGCAGATCAAGAAGATCGCCGTGGTCGGTGCCGGTCCTGCCGGTCTGTCCGCCGCCACCGTGGCCGCCGAGCGCGGGCATCAGGTGACGCTGTTCGATTCGGCCAGCGAAATCGGTGGCCAGTTCAACGTCGCCAAACGTGTGCCGGGCAAGGAAGAGTTTTACGAAACCCTGCGTTACTTCAAACGTAAACTGCAGACCACCAACGTCGAGGTGTGCCTGAACACCCGCGTTGACGTGGCGAAACTGGTCGAGGGCGGTTACGACGAAGTCATTCTGGCGACCGGCATTGCGCCGCGTCTTCCGGCGATTCCGGGTGTCGACAACGCTAAAGTGCTGAGCTACCTGGATGTGCTGCTCGAGCGCAAACCGGTCGGCAAGCGTGTGGCGGTGATCGGTGCCGGCGGTATCGGTTTCGACGTGTCGGAATTCCTCGTCCACGAAGGGGTGGCCACCAGTCAGGATCGCGCCGCGTTCTGGAAAGAGTGGGGCATCGACATGCATCTGGAAGCCCGTGGTGGCGTGGCCGGGATCAAGGCTGCACCGCACGCACCGGCGCGCGACGTGTTCCTGCTGCAACGCAAGAAATCCAAGGTCGGCGACGGTCTGGGCAAGACCACCGGCTGGATTCACCGCACCGGTCTGAAGAACAAGCAGGTGCAGATGCTCAACAGCGTCGAATACCTGAAAATCGACGACGAAGGCCTGCACATCCGCATCGGCGAAACCGGCGAGCCGCAAGTGCTGCCGGTGGACAACATCGTCATCTGCGCCGGCCAGGATCCGCTGCGCGAGCTGCACGACGGTTTGGTCGAAGCCGGGCAGAACGTGCACCTGATCGGCGGCGCCGATGTGGCGGCCGAGCTGGATGCCAAACGTGCGATCAATCAGGGCTCGCGTCTGGCCGCCGAGCTCTGATCCACCCTAGAATGCCGGCTCTTTGCACAGAGCCGGCCTTCATGTTTCTGCCTCCCACCGACTGGCTACCTCAAGCCCCCCTCGATCCCTTTCATCTGGACTGGCTCACCGCCGCCGGCATTGAAGTCGCGGTCCTGCGCCTGGACCGTATCGATCCGCTGATCAGCGGCAACAAGTGGTTCAAACTTGTCGAACATCTCAACGCCGCCGACCGTGCGGGTGCCGAAGGCATCATCAGCCTGGGCGGTGCGCACTCCAATCATTTGCATGCACTGGCGGCTGCGGGCAAACGCCTGGGATTCACAACCGTCGGGTTATTGCGCGGGCATCCGCAGGACACGCCGACGGTCAGGGATCTGCAGGATTTCGGCATGCAACTGCACTGGCTTGGTTACGGCGGCTATCGGGCGCGACACGAGCCGGGGTTCTGGCAGCCGTGGCAGGCGCAATATCCGACGCTGCATCCGGTGCCCGAAGGGGGCGGCGGTTTGCCGGGGGCGCTGGGGTGCGAGGCGCTGAAGGATCAGGTCAGTGAACAACTCGGCAAACTTGGCTGGGACGACTACCACGGTTGGTGGCTGGCCTGCGGCACGGGCACCACGCTCGCGGGATTGGTGTTGGCCGAGGCCGGACAACATGCGGTGTACGGCGCAATGGCCGTGCCCGACGATCACGGGGCCGCAACCAATGTCGAGGCAATTGTCGGTGAGATGGGAGGCTACGAGCTGATCGACGCCAGCCGTGGCGGTTTCGCCAAAGTCGATCCGGCGCTGCTTGAATTCATCGCGCAAACCGAACAGGCCAGCGGCATTCCCCTCGAACCGCTGTACACCGGCAAGGCCTTGCTGGCGCTCAAACAACAGATCGAGGCGGGCCGCTTTGCCCGGGGTTCGCGCTTGATCTTCGTCCACACCGGCGGCTTGCAGGGCCGGCGCGGATTCGACGGTTAACCCTGGCTGCGCTTGGGCATCATCCGCAGCAACGTGTTATCGCGCACCACGTAATGGTGATAGATCCCCGCCAGCGCATGCAGACCGATCAGCCAGTAGCCGATGGTGCTGATCAGCACATGCCAGTGCTCGACCTCTTTGGCGAACACCTTGTCTTCACTCACCAGCAACGGCAGGTCGAAACCGTAGAACATCACCTGATGACCTTCGGCGCTGGTGATCAGCCAGCCGAGGATCGGCATGCTGATCATGAACAGGTACAAGGCCCAGTGCATCAAGCGTGCGAGGGCGGTTTGCCACTGTGGCGAAGCCGGGAAGATTTTCGGCGCAGGGCCCAGGCTGCGGGCGAACAGGCGAAACCAGACCAGCACGAACACGGTCAGCCCGAGCATGTAATGCACTTCGCGGATCAGCGTGCGACCGCCACTGCCCTTGGGAAACAGCCCGCGCAATTCCATGCTGGCGTACACCAGCACCAACAGCACCAGCATCAGCCAGTGCAACAGGATCGACACGGTGCTGTAACGGGATTCGGAATTTGTCCACGGCATACGGCGTTCCTCACGGTTCAGGGCTCAAGCGTGCCGTTCTGCGACGGCATGCCTTAACTGTAATCCCCTTTGGCGCGTTTGCCCGAGGCTAAAAAGCTTTCACTGAGCTGAGTCAGCGATTTGACTGAAAACGCCCATGAAAAAACGCCAGTGTCGGGCAGACACTGGCGTTTTTTTTGCCGCGATGGATGCAATCAGCTGCTTTGCGGCATCTCGCCGTTGGCCAGGCGCTTGTTGATGTCGGCGATCACTTCCGGCAGATCGCTGATGGTGTCGATCATGTAGTGCGGGCGCGAGCCGTCGAACAGCGCGTGAATGCGCTTGCGCTCGCTGGCCAGCGCGTCGCTGCCCAGTGCGCGATAGCCTTCGTAATCCAGGCCCAGCGCGTTGCCGGAGCAGATCAGCGCCACGGTCCACATCCCGGCGCGACGGCCTTCGAGAATCCCCGGCACGGTGTCGTCGATCTTGACGCAGGCGGCGACATCGTCGATGCCCAGTGCAATCACGTTGGCCAGCGCTTGCGCAGGCCATGGGCGACCGTTGGGCACTTCGTCGGTGGCGACGACGTGGTCGGCGATGTAGCCGTTTGTGGCGGCCAGTGCCACGACCTTGTCCATCACTTGCTTCGGATAGCCCGAGCAGGAGCCGATCTTGATCCCTTGTTGACGCAGGTTGGCGATGGTCTCCAGCGCACCGGGAATCAGCGCCGAGTGCTCGGCGATTTTCTCGATCTGCAGCGGCATGAAGCGGTTGTAGATCGCGGTCACGTCGTCGTCGGTCGGGGTGCGACCGAACACCTTGCGATAGCGCTCGGCAACCTGCGGCTGATCGCACAGGGTGCGGATGTGATCCCACTTGCCCATGCCCATCGGGCCACGGGCCTCTTCGATGGAGACCTGGACGTCGAACTCGGCGAAGGCTTCGACGAAGATCTGGGTCGGAGCGAAAGAACCGAAGTCGACCACGGTGCCGGCCCAGTCGAGGATGGCGGCTTGCAGCTGGGTTGGGTTGTTGTAGTTCATGTTGGTCAGAATCCTGTGTGGGCGATGCAATTCAAATAAGGGAGCGGGCCGGGTGAATCAGATGTCGAGCACTTCCATCTCGCACAGCACTTCACCCACCGCCGCGACGGCTTCGCGCATCTGCGCCGGGGTGACGTGGCCGATGCAGCCGACGCGGAAGGTTTCGACCTGGGTCAGCTTGCCGGGGTAGAGGATGTAACCCTTGGCTTTGACCCGTTCGTAGAAGTCCTTGAACTGGTAGCGCGGATCTTTCGGTGCGTGGAAGGTCGCGATGATCGGCGCCTGAATCGCAGCAGGCAGGAAACTGCGCAAGCCGAGTTTGCCCATCTCTTCCATCAATGCCTGGCAGTTGGCGGCGTAACGCGCATGCCGTGCCGGCAGGCCGCCTTCTTCGTTGTATTGCAGCAGCGCTTCGTGCAGCGCCGCGACTACGTGGGTTGGCGGGGTGAACCGCCACTGGCCGGTCTTCTTCATGTAGCTGTGCTGGTCGAACAGGTCCATCGCCAGCGAATGCGAATTGCCAGCGGCTGCGGCCAAAGATTCCTTGCGGGCAAACACGAAGCCCATGCCCGGCACGCCTTCCAGGCATTTGCCGGAGGCGGCGATCAGCGCATCGAACGGGATTTTTTGTGCATCCACCGGTAAGGCGCCGAAGGAACTCATGGCGTCGATGATCAGGCGTTTGCCGTGTTGTTCGACGACCTGAGCGATTTCCGGCAGCGGATTGAGAATACCGGTGCTGGTTTCGCAGTGGATCAGCGCGACGTGGGTAATCTCGCCGTCGGCGCGCAGCAGGCGGTCGACGTCGGCGGCGGTGGTCGGTTCGTCTTCAGCGGTTTCAAAGGTGCTGAACGAGCGGCCGAGCACTTCGCAGATTTTCGCCAGACGCTTGCCGTAGGCGCCGTTGATCAGCACCAGCACCTTGCCGTCGCGGGGGACGAGGGTGCCGATCGCAGCTTCGACGGCGAAGGTGCCGCTGCCCTGCAACGGTACGCAGTGGTGGCTGTCGGCGCCGTTGAGGATCGCCAGCAGTTGCTCGCACAGGCTGGCGGTCAATTGGTTGAAGCGGTCATCCCATGAACCCCAGTCGACCATCATCGCCTGGCGGGTGCGGGCCGAGGTGGTCAACGGGCCGGGAGTGAGCAGGATGGGTGCGGCAGTACTCATTCGTGTGTCCTCGCGATAGCGCTGTGGGATGAAGCTACGGGGCCTACGTTGCAATTCGCCGGATCATCAATCAAATTGTTTGTTGTTATGCCAGTCATCAGTGAGGGTTATTCATGAACCTGTTCCAGCTCCGCGCCTTCGACGCCGTGGCCCGGGAAGGCAGCTTCACCCGTGCCGCCGCGCGGTTGTTCATCAGCCAGCCGGCGGTCACCGGACACATCAAGGCGCTGGAGGAGCATTATCAAATCACCCTGTTACGACGCACCGCGCGCCGGGTCGAGCTGACCGAGGAGGGCACCAAACTGGCGGCAATCACCCGGGCGATGTTCGGCATGGCCGAAGAGGCGCAGGCGCTGCTGGAAGCCAATCGGCAGTTGCTGACCGGACGCCTTGAGGTGGCGGCGGACGGCCCGCACATGGTCATGCCGATGCTTGCCAGCCTGCGGGCGCACTATCCGGGGATCACGGTGAATCTACGGTTGGGCAACGCTCAGGAAACGTTGGCGGCGTTGTTGTCCGAGCATGCCGATGTGGCTGTGCTGACCGAAGTCGAACCGCGCAAAGGGCTGCATCTGCAAGCGTTGAGTGAATCGCGAATCTGCGCGCTGGTGCCGGCGGGACATCCGTGGGCGGCTCGCAGCGGTGAGGTCAGGCTCAAGGAGCTGGATCAGGTGATCATGGTCTTGCGCGAGCCGAGTTCGATTACCCGGCGCACGTTTGATCAGGCCTGTGCCCAGGCATCGGTCAGCCCACGGGTGTTGCTGGAACTGGACAGCCGCGAGGCGGTGACAGAGGCGGTGGCGGCTGAGTTGGGGGTAGGGGTGGTGTCATCGGTGGAGGTCAGTCATGACCCCCGTGTCGTCGCGATTCCCATTGCCGGAGAAGGGCTGGTAAACCGGCACATGATCGGCTGCGTGGAGCGGCGGCGGGAGTTGCGGTTGATTCAGGCGTTTTTCGGGTTGGCTCCCACCTGATACCCACGAGATCGTTCCCACGCTCTGCGTGGGAATGCCTCAAGGGACGCTCCGCGTTCCAGCTCTCGAATGGGACGCGGAGCGTCCCGGGCTGCATTCCCACGCGGACGGTTCGAAGCCTCGACGTGGGAACGATCGACGCCTCGACGTGGGAACGATCTACACCAGGCTTTCGCGAACCATCTCGAGAAACGTCGCCACCACCCGCCGCGAACTCTGCTCGCGCAGGCACACCAGTGTCTCGGTCAACCGCCGGGTGCAATCGGTGATCGGCAGCGCGCAAACCCGTGAGTCCGCACCAAACTCCGCCGCCGACACCACCCCCACGCCAATCCCCACCACCACCGCCTCTCGCGCCGCTTCCCGGCCCTCGACCTGAATCGCCGGGCGGATGCGGAAGCCGGCGCGGGCCATTTCTTCTTCCAGGGTCTGGCGGGTCACCGAGCCGTGTTCGCGCAGCACCAGCGGCGTGTCGTCCAGATCTTCCAGGCAGATCGATTCACGCTCGGCCCACGGATGATGGCGCGAGACGAACGCCACCATCGGGTCGTTGCGCAGCGGCACACACAGCAGGCGTTCATCGCTGACATCGCGACCCAGCAACGCCAGATCGGCCTGATAGTTGAACAGTCGGAACAGCGATTCATCGGTGTTACCGGTCTCGATCTTTACGCTGATCCCCGGGTAGCGTTCGCAGAACCGGGCGATCTGCGGCAACACATGCACCGGCGCATCCACCGCCAGAATCAGGCTGCCGGTCCGCAAGGCCTGAGACTCCTGCAACAACTCCTGAGCTTCGGCCTCGACCACAAACAGACGCTGGGTGATCGCCAGCAAGCGTTCGCCCAAATCGGTCAGGCGCACCGAGCGTTTGTTGCGATGGAACAGCAACACACCGAAGCGTTCTTCCAGCTTGCGCACCTGGTCGGAAATCGCCGGCTGCGTCAGATAAAGCCGCTCGGCGGCCTTGGTGAAGCTTCCGTGCACGGCCACGGCGTGAAAGGCTTTGAGCTGTGCGTGTGAAACCGACATGTTCTGACTCCAGTAACAAGCTGAGCTTATGTGTGAAATACGATAAATCGATTTTATTTATTAAACAGTAATTGCTTTGATCGGCTCACGCCAACGCTGACTGCCCGGTCGGGCAGCGATGCTGGCCATGAGCCTGTGCGTGCAAAACCAGGACTCATCTGACCGGTGTCGCCAAAGGGACGAGGTGATATCGCAGTGCTCAACAATAAAAACACAGGCGTTTACTCATCGATTCTGCCGGCACACTCACACCCTGAGGTCAGAACCACAATGAACAAGCACATCGGCACCCTTGCGCGTTGGCGCATGCAGATCTTCGCTGTCACCTGGCTCGCTTACGCCGCGTTCTATTTCACCCGCAAAGCCTTTTCGGTGGCCAAACTGGGCATCGCCGAAGACCCAAGCTTCACCCTCGACAAAATGGCCATGGCCAACCTCGACGCGATTTACCTCGCGGCCTATGCCATCGGCCAGTTCACCTGGGGCATGCTCGCCGACCGCTTCGGTCCTCGGGTTGTTGTCCTGGGCGGTTTGCTGATTTCCGCTGCGGCGGCGCTGGTGATGGGCAGTTTCGCGACGCTGCCGATCTTCGCCACTTGCATGCTGATTCAGGGGCTGGCGCAGTCCACCGGCTGGTCGGGGTTGTGCAAGAACCTCGGCAGTTTCTTCCCTTCCGAACAACGCGGGCGCGTGCTCGGGTTGTGGAGTTCCTGTTATGCATTTGGCGGTCTGGTGGCCTCGCCGTTCGCCGGTTGGTGGGCGTACACGCTGATCGGTTCGTGGCACGCGGCGTTCATTTCCAGCGCGGCGGTGGTCGCGGTGGTGGCGGTTTTGTTCTTTATCTTCCAGCGCGACAAACCGGAAGACGTCGGCCTGCCCGCCGTGGAGCCGGAGCCGGTGATCAGCACCGAAGAAGCCGAGGCCAACAGCAAACTCAGCGTCTGGGAGCCGCTCAAGGAAATCCTCCGTAACCGCACGGTGCTGGTGCTGGGTCTGGCGTATTTCCTGCTGAAACCGGCGCGTTACGCGATTCTGCTGTGGGGCCCGGTGATCGTGTTCGAACAGATGCCCTCGGTCGGCAAGGTCGGTGCGGCGATCATTCCAACGGCATTTGAACTGGCGGGCCTGCTGGGTCCGATCATGATCGGCCTGGCCTCGGACAAACTGTTCGGCGCCCGCCGCATGCCGGCCTGCGTGTTGAGTCTGCTGGCGCTGACCGTGACCCTCGCGCTGTTCATGGGCGCCTTGCACACCGGCAGCGTGATGCTGGTGGTCGCATTGTTGTTCGTGATGGGCCTGACCCTGTACGGCCCGGACTCGATGATCAGCGGCGCGGCCGCCATCGATTTCGGCAAGGCCAGGGCCGGCGCCACGGCGGCCGGATTCGTCAACGGCTGCGGCTCGGTCGGTGCGGTGCTCGGTGGTTTGCTGCCGGGTTACTTCGACTCGGTGACGGTGTTCATCGTGTTCGCCGGTTGCGCGCTGTTTTCGGCGCTGGTGCTGATTCCGCACTGGAACAGCCGCCCGGTCGGCGTCATGGAACCACGTGCCTACGTGCCCAACCGCGCCCTGACGATCAAACCCCTGCGTAACTGAAAACCCTCGCCTCGCGGCCTGCTGCGGCACTCGCGGCAGGCTGTACCGTGGCCGACTGACTGGAGAATTTTCATGAGACCGTTTTGGCTGGAGCAGGCTTTGCAGCTCGACACGTCCGAACCATGCCCGCCGCTGCAAGGCGAGGTGCGCACCGACGTGTGTATCGTCGGCGGCGGTTACACCGGGTTGTGGACGGCGATCATGCTCAAGCAGCAGAACCCCGAGCTCGATGTGTTGCTGATCGAAGCCGACATTTGCGGCGCCGGCGCCAGTGGGCGCAACGGCGGTTGTGCGCTGTCGTGGTCGGCGAAGTACTTCACTCTGGAACGACTGTTCGGCGTCGAGGAGGCGGTGCGGCTGGTCAAGGAATCCGAGCGCAGCATCCACGCCATCGGCGAGTTCTGCGAGCAGTACGGCGTGGATGCCGATTACCGCCTCGACGGCACGCTTTACACCGCCACCAACCGCGCGCAATGCGGCTCGACCGATGCGGTGATTGCGGCGCTGGAGCGCAATGGCATCAACTCGTTTACCCAGCGGCCGGTCGCCGATGTTCAGCGCATGGCCGGTTCGGAAAAGCACCTGGAGGGCTGGTTCTCGCCGGCCGCCGCCAGCGTGCAGCCGGGCAAGCTGGTGCGCGGCTTGCGGCGGGTGGCATTGCATCTGGGCGTGCGGATTCATGAAGGCACGGCGATGACCGGGCTGGAAGAGGGCCGTCCGGCGCGCGTTCACACGGCGAACGGCCGGGTGACCGCCGACCGTGTGGTATTGGCGATGAACGCGTGGATGGCCCGTGCGTTCCCGCAGTTCGAGCGCAGTGTGGCGATCGTCTCCAGCGACATGTTGATCACCGAACCGCGTCCGGATCTGTTGCAGGAAATCGGTTTGACCAGCGGCGTGACCGTGCTCGATTCGCGGATTTTCGTGCACTACTACCACAACACCCCGGACGGCCGGATCATGCTCGGCAAGGGCGGCAATACCTTCGCTTACGGCGGGCGGATGTTGCCGGTGTTCGACCAGCCCTCGCCCTATACCGGGTTGCTCAAGCGCAGCCTCGACGACTTCTTCCCGGCCTTTGCCGATGTGAAAGTCGACGCAACCTGGAACGGCCCCTCGGATCGCTCGGTCACCGGCCTGCCGTTCTTCGGCCGGATGAGTTCCAGCGGGAATGTGTTCTACGGTTTCGGTTATTCCGGCAGCGGTGTCGGGCCGTGCCACATGGGCGGGCAGATTCTCGCCTCGCTGGTGCAGGGCCTCGACAACCCGTGGACGCGTTCGCCACTGGTCAACGGGCCGCTGGGTTACTTTCCGCCGGAGCCGATCCGCTACCTCGGCTCGCTGATGGTGCGCAACGCCATTCGCCGCAAGGAGCGCGCCGAGGATCACGGTCGGCGGCCCCGGCATCTTGATGTGCGTCTGGCGAAATTCGCGGCGGCGGCGGGCAAGGCCGACAAGGCTTGAGCGTCAGCGCGGTGGGGCGGAGCGGTTGAGCAGCCAGTCGAGCAAGAGGTCGTCGTCGGGCTCGGCTTCCGTGGGCTGCGACGCTCGGGGGCGGCAGGCGTCGAGGCAGAGGATCGGTCGGTCGGGATCGCTGTCGAGAAAACTGACCCAGACTTCGCTGCCGGCGCAGGGAAGATTTTCCCGAGGTACGCAGGCGTCGGCATGGGGCATGACCAACGGCAGCCACAACCCTTCGCTTGCGCCGTCAGGTGAATGTTCCGGCCATAACCGGACGGCCATGCGTCCCTGATCGTCCACCTGCGCCGGTTGCCCCGGTGCACCAAGCAATTGCGCCGGGTGATACCCCGGAATGCGCGGACGCGGTTGTTTCGGCGGCGGGCGAAACGGGGTCGACCAGGGCAGCGCCGAGAAGTCGTTGTGATACCGGCGAACCGTGGGTACCGGATCGAGAATCGAAGGTTGCTGGCCCTGATGACGCAATTCGGTGATCAGCCACTGCTCGTTGAAGGCGTTCACCGGGTGCTCCGTGACTTGCAACAGGCGTCCGCTGAGCAGGCGCAGACAATCGCTGCGACCCTGAATCGAGCGCGACCGGCAGCGTTGGCGCTCGAGTAGACGGCGACTGCGCTGGGTGGCGTGACGTTGCGCAGTTGGCAGAGACTCCTGTGGGGCGACGGCACTGCCCAGCGTGTGATTGGCGGCCTCCTGACCCTTGATCGGTTGCCCTCGCTCTCGTACGCCGGCAGGCATCGGAGGCAATATCGCCTCATGCCGCTGGGACAGGCTGCTGAGGCCGCTGGTTGGCGCATCGAGTTGGGTGTTGAAAGGAATCGCCGTCAGTTGCTGTGGCAGGCTCAGGCTGTCATCGGCGAACACCACCACATGGCCGTCCGGCTGATGTTCGAAGTGGTAGTGAATGCCTTCCTCTTCGCAAAGCCGTTGCAACAGGGCCAAATCGGTTTCGTCGTACTGAATGCAGAACGGACGCGGCGGATAGTGGCCGACGGTCATCTCGATCCGGTAGCTGTGGGCAGGCAGGTGATGTTCGCTGAGCAGTTGCTCAAGGATGGCCGGCACGCTCAGTTGCGTGAAGACCCGGCGTACGGGATGTTGCTCCAGCGTTTGCAGATGCGGCATCAGCACCAGTTGGTAGGCGATCCGGTGCGTTGCGCGATGTTCGCAGCTGGCACTTTGAATGATGCCGTGAACTCCGTGGTCGTCGTCCAGATGCAGAAACGCCGTCTGATGCAGCAACGTGCCGGGTGACCAGGCGGGCGCCAGGCCCATGACCTCGATCTCGAACCGATAGGGCTGATTCAACGCTTCATGACCGCTGAAGCGCAGGACCGGCAGGCTAATTCCGCCTTCGGCCAGGGTCAGCGAAAACGGACTTTCCTTGTCATTGAGCATGTGGGTCGGGCTCTGTCAGGCAATACGGGCGAAAGAGGGTACGAAAACGCGACGTTGATTGGACGTGGCAAACCGGTTTTTCAGAATCGCCCTACAAGGCGCGTAGAAGATGTCGATCCGCAGCGGATTTTTTGGTCGATTGCCGACTTTAGGCCGTATAAACTTGCCGCCATGCGTCGGCCAATAGATGTCTCGGCGCCACAGATCAAGAGAGTGAGTAATGGGCGCACAGTGGAAGGTTAAACACAAAGAAGCGGCAGCCAATGCCAAGGGCAAGATCTTCGGCAAACTGGTGAAGGAAATCACCATTGCTGCGCGTAACGGTGCCGATACCGCCACCAACGCACACCTGCGTCTGGTGGTCGAACAGGCCAAGAAAGCCTCGATGCCCAAGGAAACCCTGGACCGCGCCATCAAGAAGGGCGCAGGCCTGCTGGGCGAAACCGTTCAGTACCATCGCGTGACCTACGAAGGCTTCGCGCCGCATCAGGTGCCGCTGATTGTCGAGTGCGTCACCGACAACATCAACCGCACCGTGGCGGAAATCCGCGTGGCGTTCCGCAAGGGTCAACTGGGTGCTTCCGGTTCCGTTGCCTGGGACTTCAACCATGTCGGCATGATCGAAGCGTCGCCGGACACCCCGGACGCCGATCCGGAAATGGCCGCGATCGAAGCCGGCGCGCAGGATTTCGAAGCGGGCGAAGAGGGTGCGACCCTGTTCCTGACCGACCCGACCGACCTCGATGCCGTGCAGAAAGCCCTGCCGGAACAAGGCTTCACCGTGCTGTCGGCCAAACTCGGCTACCAGCCGAAGAACCCGGTCAGCGGTCTGAGCGACGAGCAGATGGCTGAAGTCGAGGCGTTCCTCGAAGGCCTGGACAACCATGACGACGTGCAGGACATGTTCGTCGGTCTGGCCGGCTGACAACCCAAAAAATCGCAGCCCTCGGGCTGCGATTTTTTTCAGGCGTGCTGTAACGCCTGGCTGATCTCGCCGAACCCCGGCCGCGCCAGCACGTCCGGCTGACAGCACTGCTGTTCCAGGGCCTCCAGCGCCTGACGTTGTTCATCACTCAACCCCGAGTCGATGCGCGCCAGCAGTTCCCCCAGCAGAATCCCGAATGCCCGCACTTCGAGGCGTTGCAGCGCACGGGTTTCAGGCGTGTCCGCCGTGGCATGGAATGACGCCGCGCCAAAATCCCCCAGCAGACAATCGCCCTGATCGTTCAACAGAATGTTGTGTCCGTAGAGATCGCCATGGGTGATGCCGTGACGGTGCAGATGCCCGGCGACCGAGGCAATGCCCCGGGCAATACGCAGGGCGACGTCGGCACTGAAACGGCAATCATCGGCATACACATCCCGTGAACAGGACGCCAGGCTCGGCAGTCCGGCCAGGTTGCGGTAACTCGAATCGATCAGTTGCATCACCAGGCCTTGCTGACCATCGGGATGCTGGTCGATGCGGCCTTCGACGCGGATCAGGTTCGGGTGCAGCCCGGCGGTGATGCACGCGTTCATTTCATGCAGCGGCGAGCCGTCGCTGGTCATCTCACCCTTGTACAACTTGACCGCCACGGGCGTGGCCGGCTGATTCACAGGCTGCCACTGCGCCCGGTAAATCACCCCGGAAGCGCCTTCGCCCAGCCGTTGCTCCAGCTGCAGCGCCGACCAGTCGATCAGGGGCGCGTTGTTGAGCGCGTCGGCATCGGCTTCGGTTTCCAGCGGATTGCCGGCGTAGGCCAGCCAGGTCAGGCTCGGCAAGGTCAGCAGCCATTGCGGCAGCTCGGTCAACTGGTTGGCGGCAATACGGATCAGTTCCAGCCGATGGCACTGGCTCAGTGACGGCGGCAGCGTGCGCAGGCGATTGCCGGCGAGCATGAGCTTTTGCAACAGCGGACGCTCGCCCAGTTCCGTGGGCAGGGTTTCGATGGCGTTGTCGGTCAGGATCAGCCAGCGCAACTGCGGCGGCAGCGCCGCGCCGGGCACCTGAGTGATCCGGTTGGCCTTGAATCCGACCATCGATAGCGTCTGGCATTGGCCCAGGCACGCCGGCAATTGCTTGAACTGATTGTCCGAGCAGAACAGCACGCGCAGGCGCGTCAGACGGTACAGGTCATCCGGCAGACTGCTCAGGGCATTGCCGCTGAGGTTGAGCACTTCCAGCGTGTCGGCCAGGTTGAAAATCTCCGGTGGAAATTCGCTCAAGCCTTCAGCCAGATCCAGCCGGGTGATGCCCGACAGTTCGCCGGCGCGCAGTTGTGCAAGGGTGTGCATGAAAAGGATCGCTATCTGGAAGGCGCCCGAGCGCCGGAAATGGGCGGCATGATAACGGCAAATCAGCCCGGTTCGTGCACTTCGCGCAATTGCCCGAGCCGGCTGCGGGTGCGGGCCAGATCGATCGCCTGGCCGCCGAGGCTTTCACGCAACGGGAGTTGGCCGAGCAGGGTCAGGTGTTTGTCCTGGTCGTAGAGCACGTCGATCAGGTTGATGAAGCGCTGCTGGGCGGCGATCGAACACTCGCCCAACTCCGGCAGCTCATCGATGATCCAGTGGTCGAAGCGCCGGCACAGTTCCAGATAATCCATCACGGCGGTGGGCTGTTCGCAGAGGTCGTTGAAGGTAAACCCGACACGCCGGTCTTTGCACAGTCGCGCCTGCAAATGGCGGCTGCCGACTGCCAATGGCAACGGCGTGGTGCCGAGTGGCGGCAGCTTCAAAGCCTGGCGCTGCGCCGGGGTGGCCGGCCAGACGTAATAGCCTTGGGTGAACACCTGATGCGCATGCCGACGCACCTGGCTGCGGTAATCGTGCGGGCCGCCGACTTCCATGACCTGCATGCGCGCATTGATCAGGTCGATCACCGGTTTGAACCGCGCGTGGTACAGCGGGTTGGGCAGCAAGCCTTCGGGCGGGTAGTTGGAGGTCACCAGCAACAGGATCCCGCGCTTGAACAGCGCCTTGAACAAGCGGGAGATGAGCATCGCATCGCCGATGTCATGCACATGAAATTCATCGAAACACAGCACCCGACAATCCATCAGCAGCGCATCGAGGGTAACGGCCAGGGCATCGTCGCAGTCACGATGCTCGAACATGCCTTGGTGCAACTGGGCGAAGAACCCATGGAAGTGCAGACGGCGCTTTTGCGCGATCGGCAACGCCTCGAAGAATCCGTCCAGCAGCCAGCTCTTGCCGCGCCCGACCGCACCGTGCAGATACAGGCTGGGCGGGGTTTGCGCAGGGGTGCCGAACAACAGGCCGGCCTGCTGCGCCATGCAGTCGATGACCCGCTGCTGGCTGTGGCTGAGGGTGTAGCCCTGGCCGTGGGCCTTTTGCCGGAAGTAGTCGCGGACCGATTGCGCGCTGGCAGCGCACTGGCCCGCAGCGGTACTGGAGCGTTTGCCGAAGAAGCGGCGCAAGGCTGGCCAGCGATGGGTCAGACGCGAACGTTCGGGCGGTCGGGCGGGCACTGCAGTCACTCCGTCATCATCGGGCCGGCTCCCCGCGAGCGCGGCGGCGTAGTGTAACCAGACGGGTAGTTTTGCTTCCACTGCGCTTTATCGTTTTTCCAGACAGTAATCTGCGGTGTGTACAGGTTTTTTCAACATTATGAATCGACCTGTTGCCAACCTTTCGAAACAATTCCCGGCGGGTGACTGGATCCAATCGACTGGCGCAATCGGTGTCCGTTGCTAACCTGAAACACTGTAACGGCAGATACGCCGTCGCGATCAGGGAGCGGGCGGTGAAAGCAGGGATGGTCTGGGCATTGCTGGGCGGGCTCGCGGCACCGGTCCACGCCGCCGATCTTCAGGTCGAGGTGCGGGTCGATGTGCAGCGCGGTTGCCAGTTGGTTGGCCAGCAACGTGAAGCCGGTATCGAACAACTGGGCGTACTCGACTTCGGCACCACGGCGCGGCTCGGCGACCGGGACGGGCCACTCGGAGCGGCGCTGACGAATTCGCGCCTGCCGCGTCTGGAATGCAACCCGGACACCCCGTACCAGTTGCGTGTCGATGGCGGCCTGCACGGTGGCGTCGGTGAGGTGCGCTATATGGTGGGGGAGGCCGGCAGCAAGCCGATTCCTTATCGCCTGTATCAGGACGCTGCGCGGCGGGTGCCGCTGGTGGTGGATGTGCCGGTCAGTGGCCGGGTGCCGGACAGCGGCACGGTGGACTTGCCGCTATACGGGCGGATCGAACGGATGGCAGAAGTGCCACGGGTCAGCCGGTATTCGGATCTGGTGAAGGTGACGGTCACTTGGTGATCGCGGCGTTTTTTCAGCCATCCGCTGGATCCGGGTGGCGCAGGGAAGGGCGTTCAGTGATGAGCGCAATGGTCGAGTGATCCTGAAGGAGTAGGCGCTCAATGATGGACAGACACGGGCGGGTCATCGCCATAGCCACGCTGCTGATGCTCACCGAGGTCGCGCCAGCGGCAGTCAGTGGGCAGATCGTCGCGCGGCTGACGTTGATCGCCGGCTGCGAAGTGACCAACGCCTCAAGCCCCGCCAGCCCGGTGGATGGGCTGGGCTCTCTCGATTTCGGCCAGCAGGGCCCGACCTGGAACGCACCGATCAAGGCCAGCCTCAGCGAAGCGGGCAGCGGCCAGCTCAACGTCGCCTGCAATCCTTCGGTGACCGGCTTCACCGTGACCATCGACGGCGGCACCCATGGCGACGGCACCACACGCCGCCTGAGCAACGGGCGCCAGACACTCCCCTATCAGCTGTTTCTCGATGCCTCCGGCAGCCAGAGCTACAGCATCGGTCAACAACACAATTTCGCTGTCACCAGCGGCGCACAGATACCCATTCCGGTATTTGGTTCGGTGGTGGCGAACACCCGTGCGGTACCGGCCGGTGTCTATACCGACACCCTGACGGTGACGCTCGACTGGTAACCCCGTAGAGGACGGACACCATGCGTACGATTGCATCAAGGATAGGTTTGTCGTTGCTCGGCCTGACGCTCGCTTCCAGCGTCAATGCCGCCACCACAGTCACCGGCCAGATCACTTCCAGCCTGACCCTGATCAGCAGTTGCCAGGTCAACGGTTCCGGCGGTTCTACCGGGCTGAACTTCGGTGCGTTGAACTTCGGCACCGCCAACAGCCTGTTCACCACGGCCACCGGGCAGGTGCTGGGCGGCGGGGGTGGGGCGCTGTCGATCCTGTGCTCGGCCGGCACCACGCCGACGGTCAAGGTCCGGGCCGGCGCCCATGACGGGCTCTCGCCGGGTGGCACTCGCGCGTTGTATGACGGAGTGGCCAATTACGTGCCGTATGACCTGTACACCGACGCCGGGCACTCGCAATTGCTGGCCATCGACGGGGTGATCAATCTCGCCGCCAGCACCGGTGTGGCGCAGACCGTGAACATCTACGGTCAGGCGGTGGGCAAGGCCGGGCTCCCGGCGGGCACCTACACCGACACGATTTCCGTTGAACTGACGTTCTAGCGCCATGGGCCGGCATGGCTGTGCTTCGCTGCTCCTGCTGTGTGCGGGCAGCTTGCCGCTGCCGTTGGCGGCGGTGACCAGTCATAGTTTTCAGGTCAGTGCCACGGTGACACCGGGCTGTCTGGTGGTGGGGGGCGTATCGAATTATGGCGGGCTGAATTTCGGTTCGCGCTCGGCGCTGGCCACCGGCACGGTACAGGTCGCGTTGACCGGTGGCGTGACGCTGCAATGTACGCCGGGGGTGGCGCTGAACATGACGGTCGATGGCGGCCAGTACAACAGCGGCGGGCGACGCATGCAGATCAGCGGAGGCAGCGCGAAGGTGGCGTATGCGCTGTTTCGCGATGCGGCGTACAGCCAGAGCCTGGGCATCGGCCAGAGCGTGGCGGTGGCCTACAGCGATGCGAACAACATCAGTCTGCCGATCTACGGGCAGGTGCAATTGCCGGGCAATCAACCCGGGGGGACATACAGCGATGTGTTGCAGGTGCAGCTGTCGTGGTGATGTGAAATGACAAGGAGCAGGTTTATGGGGTTTTTCACGTCACGCTATTCGTTCGCGTGTTGCGCCGTGCTGGCGCTGGTCATGTTCGGGACGCTCAAGGCCCAGGCCGCCAGTTCGGTGCTGATCTGGCCGATCGATCCGGTGTTGGAGGCCGATCAGCAGGCCAGTGCGCTGTGGCTGGAAAATCGCGGCACGGAAACCGCCAACCTGCAGATCCGCGTGTTTGGCTGGAGCCAGAGCGGTTTCGAAGAGCAATACCGCAATCAACGCGAGGTGATCGGCAGTCCGCCGGTGGCGAAGATCGAGCCGGGTCAGAAGCAACTGGTGCGCCTGACCCGTACCAAGGACGTGCCGCCAGGCCAGGAGCTGGCGTACCGGATCATCATCGATGAAATCCCCTCGGCCCAGCCGCCCGTCGCCGAAGACGGCAAGACCGCTGCGGCGATCCGCTTCCAGATGCGCTACTCGGTACCGCTGTTCGCCTATGGCGCGGGTTTGTGGAGCAAGGAGGACAGCGCCCGCCAGCGTGATCCCAAGGGCATCGGCCTGCCGCAATTGAGCTGGCGCACGGTGGCGGTGGAGGGCCGTCCTTATGTGGAAGTGCGCAATCAGGGCGCGGTTCATGCGCGGCTGACCGATGTCGCCATCAAGCAGGGTGGCCAAAGCAAACCGTTGGCCGAGGGTCTGCTCGGTTACGTATTGCCCGGCGCGGTGATGCGCTGGCCGGCACCGGGGCCGGTGGCGGGAGAGCTGGCGGGACGTATCAATGGCGCGGCCAAGGTGCAGAGCATTCCGCCGGCGCGATAGCCGTAGTGAGCCATGTCGAAGTGTTCAGGCTTCGGCGCCAGCGGTTTCAGGAGGAATCAGTCCATTGACGGACGTAACACGCTAATGAGTCCGGGATGGGCTCGCCGTATTCAGCGTCCGTTGTGGCTCATGACCGGCGCGTGGTGCCTGATGTTCATTCATCCATCCGGGGCCGGTGAACTGCCGCCGCCTCCCAGCGGCATGGAGGCCGTGAGTGATGCACAGTTGTTTCTGGAACTGGTGGTCAACCAGATGAATACCGGTCGGGTGGTGGCGGTGGAGCAGCGCGGCGGGCGCCTGTTCCTGCCAGCCAGCGTATTGCGCGAAACAGGCATGAAGCTGCCGGAAGATTCCGCTGCCGAAGTCGATCTCGACGGCCTGCCGGGCCTGCACAGCGATTACGACAGCGTCAGCCAGCGCTTGCTGCTCGACGTGCCGCCGGACTGGCTGCCGGAGCAGTTCATCGGCAACCGCGAAGTCTATCCGCGCACCCCGGCGCTGAGCAGTTTCGGCGCGTTGTTCAACTATGACCTTTACCTCAATGACACCGACGACGCCGGCACTTACCTGGCGGCGTGGAACGAGGTGCGGGTGTTCGACAGTTGGGGCACGTTGTCGAACACCGGACAATATCGCCGTACGTTGTCGGGGGATGCGGTCAGCACGCTGGACAACGGCTATCTGCGTTACGACACCACCTGGCGCTACTCCGATGATGAACGGATGCTGACCTACGAGGCCGGGGACGTGGTCAGCGGCGCCTTGCCCTGGAGCAGTTCGGTGCGGCTGGGCGGCGTGCAGTTCTCACGGGATTTTGCGGTGCGTCCGGATCTGGTGACCTATCCGCTGCCGCAGTTCGCCGGGGAAGCGGCGGTGCCGTCCTCGGTGGATCTGTTCATCAACGGCTACAAGTCCAGCAGCACCGACCTGCAGCCGGGCCCGTACACCCTGACCAACATTCCGTTCATCAACGGCGCTGGCGAAGCGGTGGTGGTGACTACCGATGCGCTGGGCCGGCAGGTGTCGACCACGGTGCCGTTCTACGTCACCAGCAGCCTGTTGCAAAAGGGTCTGAGCGATTTTTCGGTGGCCGCCGGTACGTTGCGCCGGGATTACGGCCTGAAGGATTTCAGCTACGGTCCGGGCGTGACTTCGGGCAGTCTGCGCTACGGCGTCAGCGACACCTTTACCCTGGAGAGTCACGCCGAAGCGGCGGATACCCTGACCCTAGGGGGACTGGGTGGCAACCTGCGGCTGGGCAATTTCGGGGTTCTCAACAGTGCGATCAGCCAGAGTCGTTTCGACGGTGACGGCGGGCAGCAGCTGAGCCTCGGTTATCAATACAGCGGCCAGCGCTACAGCTTTTCCTATCAGCGTCTGCAACGCCGTGACCGCTATGCCGACCTGACGGTCGTGGACAGTCCCTACACCACACTCAGCCGGCGCAGTGAACAGGCGACCCTGAGCCTCAACCTCGAGCGCTGGGGCAGTCTCGGCGTCGGGTATTTCGATATTCGTGCGGCGGACGAAACCCGTACGCGGCTGCTCAACCTGAGCTGGAGCAAACCGCTGTGGCGCAACAGCAGTTTCTACCTGTCGGCCAACCGCGAAATCGGTGACAGCAACTGGGCGGTGCAGGCGCAACTGGTGATTCCGTTCGACCTGCGCGGCAGCCTGGCCATCAGCAGCGAACGCAGCAAGACCGGGCAGACGCAGCAGCGGGTCAACTACAGCCGCGCTGTGCCGTCCGAGGGCGGAGTGGGCTTCAATCTCGGCTACGCCAAGGGCGACGGCGCCGATTACCGCCAGGCCGATGTGACCTGGCGCCTGCAATCGGTGCAACTGCAGGCCGGCGTCTACGGGACGTCCGACGCCGAAACCCGTTGGGCCGATGCCAGCGGCTCGCTGGTGTGGATGGATGATCAAGTGTTCGCCGCCAACCGCATCGACGATGCGTTCGTGGTGGTCAGCACCGACGGCTACGCGGACATTCCGGTGCGTTACGAGAACCAGCAGGTCGGCCAGACCGACCGCAACGGCCACTTGCTGGTGCCGTGGAGCAGCGCCTATTACCGCGGCAAATACGAAATCGATCCGCTGAACCTGCCGGCCAACGTGCGCAGCCCGAATGTCGAGCAACGTGTAGCGGTGCGCCGGGGCAGCGGCTATCTGCTGGAGTTTCCGCTGAGCCGGGTGATCGCCGCGAGCATCGTGCTGGTGGATGCGCAGCAGAAGGAGTTGCCGCTGGGCAGTGGCGTGCTGCACGAACAGAGCGGCACGCGAACGGTGGTCGGCTGGGACGGGCTGGTCTATCTGGAAAATCTCCAGGCACAGAATTCGCTGCGGGTGACCCTCGCGGATGGCAAGACCTGCCAGGCGCAATTCAGTGTCGATCTGCAGCAGAACGAAGTGCCGCTGATCGGCCCGTTGGTGTGCCAATGATCCGGGCGCGGTTTGTTTTGTGGCTGCTGTTGCTGTTGCCGGGACTGGCGCAGGCGTTGTGTTCGGTGGTCACCACCACACCGGCCGGGTTCGGGAACATCAGTTCGATCGCCGTGCGCACCACCTCGCAACCCAGTTCTACCCTGAACGGAGGCTTGAGTTGCACCGGTTCGCTGCTGTCGCTGTTGACCAACAATGATCATTTCTGGGCCACCGTCACCTCGACCCAGAGCGGTTTGCTCGGGCCCTCCGGCGACGTGATCGGTTACACGATCTACGCCAACAACAGCACCAGTTACCCGCTGACCCGAGGCACCGCCTATGACTTCGCCCGCAACGGCATCATCGACGCCCTCGGTTTGCTCAGCGGTACGGTGCCGAAAACCGTTCCGCTCTACTTCGGCACCACCATCGGCAGCAACGTGGCGGCCGGGGTGTATACCGAGACCCTGAGCATTTTCTGGAACTGGAATTATTGTTCGGGCATCGGTGTCGGCGGGCTTTGCCTGGGCCGCGACATCAACAGCGGTACCACGACACTGACGGTCAACCTGACGGTGTCCAACGATTGCACCATCACCGCGCCGAACATCGCTTTCGGCAGCGCGCCGGTGGTCAGTGCGTTCACCCAGGTTACGGGGCAAACCATCAACCTCGCCTGCACCAAGGGCAGTGCCTATACCGTAGGGCTGAATGACGGGCAGAATGCGCTGAGCGTCGGCGGACGACGGCGGATGATTTCCGGCAGCAACTATCTGGCCTACGACATTTTCAAGAGTGCCGGGACCACCCGTTGGGGCAGTGTCGGCGCGGCTCGTCGGGCCAGCAGCGATGCCGAGGTCAATCCCGGCAACGGCCTGGGCACCGGTAGCCAGATCTTCAATTACAACGCGAAAATCTACACCGACCAGACCACGCCGCCCGCCGGAACCTACCTGGACAATGTGGTGCTGGATGTCGGGTTCTGAACCGGCTAGAAGCTCAGCGATTGCTTGAGCATTTTCGCCGCCGGGGTATCGGTCGGGCTGACCATCGCGTAGTTGTAGCCCTTGCCGGACCAGTACTCGGCCTGCAGATCCCCGTCCTGGCGGCTACCCCGGGGCAGGAAGGTATTCTTCGGTCCCGGTGGACGCACATAGAAACTGACCTTGTGCCCGCTCTGGTCTTCATACATCACCATCGCCGCCGGGCCTTCATCGGTGCTCAGCAGACGACCGCTGACCGGTGCAAAACCGGCCGACGTCAGGTCCGGCAGGCGATTGGCCTGAGTGAAATAACGGTCGAGCCAGCGCTGGATGTCACCGTCGCCATCGACCTTGTAGTCCGCCGGCAGAAGCCCTTGCTGGGCGATCAAACGATACGCCTGCAAGGCATCCGTCATCGGCGCCGGAGGATGAAACACGGTCATGTCCCGGGCCTTCCAGCCACCGACACCGCCGAGGCTGACGGCAATCAGCAACACCGCCGCGCTGGCCCACTGGCGGCGCGATTGGCGTTTGAGGCGCTGACGGATCAGCGCCGGATCAAGGTCGGGATTGGCCGGCTGTTGCAAGGCGCCGCCGAGGGCGGCACGCAGGTGCTGGGCGTCCTGTTGCCAGGCGCGAACCTGCGCCGCTTCGTCCGGGTGACTGGCGAGCCAGGTTTCCAGCACATGCCGGTCGGCCTCGCTGAGCTGGTGGTCGACGTAGGCGTGCAGGTCACGTTCGTTGGGGGGCAGACTGATCATTTGAGTATCCGCAAGGAAGGGCTGCTGATTTCCCCGTCGCTGAGCTGGCGCAGGGCCTGGCGAGCACGGGACAGGCGCGACATCACGGTGCCGGTGGGGACGTCGAGAATCTCGGCGACCTCCTTATAAGTCAGGCCTTCGACCGACACCATCAGCAGCAGCGCGCGCTGTTCGGTGGGCAGTCGGTCAAAGGCCTGCAAGGTCGATTGGGCAATCACGGTGCGTTCCACCGAGGGCTCGGCGTCATCGCGGCCGGTGAAGAATTCGAGCATCCGCGCATACCGCCGCGAACGCCGATGCGCATCGAGAAACTGCCGGTACAGGATCGAAAACAGCCAGGCGCGCAGATCGCCGTCGGCGCGTTTGTCGCCCCAACCCGACAGCGCGCGCTCCAGACTGGCCTGTACCAGGTCGTCGGCGCTGCTGCTGTTGCGTGTCAGCGACACGGCAAAACGCCGCAATCTGGGGATTATTTCTCGCAGTTGTTCGTCGAATTCGCTCATGAAGTTCTGCTAGTCGCTACGCTGTGGACTAGGAAGACGCCCGGCATTGGAGGTTATTCCACGTTCTGAAAAATAAATACCGGGCCGTGGAATAAATCCCGATGGCGTGCGTCTTGCTGATTCTTCCTACTTGTGGCCGATGGCCCTGGAGTGCTTCATGGTTGATCGCAGTTCATCGCCCGGCGGGCCACAACGCCCGCCACTGAGTGCCGCGAGCCTGGTGTTGCGTCTTGGCGGAATCGCCGTGGTAGTCGCAGCCCTGGCCGGGGCGTTTGCCTACGTTCATGGTTCATTTGACCCACAACGCCTGACGCCAAAAGCGCTGGTCGATGTGCTGGAAAAGAACAACGGCGTGCATCCGGGCTTTCGCCGCAATCACGCCAAAGGTGTGTGCGTGATCGGACATTTCGAGAGCAGCGGCGAGGCTCGCTCGTATTCTGTCGCGCAAGTGTTCAACGAGCCGCGCACTCCGGTGGTCGGGCGCTTTGCGTTGCCGGCCGGCAGTCCGTATGCGCCGGACAGCGCCGTACCGATCCGCAGCCTGGCGCTGCGTTTCACTCAGGCCAACGGCCAGCAGTGGCGCACCGGGATGAACAGCATGCCGGTGTTCCCGGTTGGCACGCCCGAGGCGTTCTATCAGTTGCAGCAGGCGCAATCGCCGGATCCCGCCACAGGCAAGCCGGATCCGACCAAGGTGCCGGCATTTTTTGCCGCACACCCGGAGGCCGTGCCGTTTCTGACCTGGATAAAAACCGCCAAACCCTCGGCCAGTTACGCGACGGAAACCTACAACAGCGTCAACGCGTTCTATCTGGTGGATGCCAGCGGCAAGAAGCAGGCGGTGCGCTGGAGCATGACGCCTCTGGCCCAGGACGCTGCCGGTGCGACCGCGCCTGAAGGTAGCGATTTCCTTGAAAAAGACCTGGTGCAGCGCCTGGCGGAAGGGCCGTTGCGCTTTCAGTTGAACATCACCTTGGCCAACGCCGACGATCCGGTGAACGATGCGAGCAAGACCTGGCCCGCCGGCCGCAAGATGTTGAACGCCGGCACCCTGGTGCTGGAAAAGACCCAGCCGCAGCTCAGCGGCGAATGCCGTGACATCAACTACGATCCGCTGGTGCTGCCGGCCGGCATTCAGGGTTCCGACGATCCGCTGCTGGCCGCGCGCTCGGCCGGTTACGCCGATTCCTACCTGCGTCGCACCAGCGAAGTCAGCCAACTGCCCACCGGCAAAAAGGAGGCTCGCCCATGAGCACGCAACCGACTCATTTCAATCCGCTGGCGCGGTTGCTGCACTGGTTGATGGCGTTGATGATCATCGCGATGTTGTTCATCGGCGCCGGTATGGTGACCTCGGTGTCGGCGCGGCATGAATGGTTGATCAACCTGCATAAACCGTTGGGCATCGCGATACTCGCTTTGGTGATCGTGCGCATTCTGGTGCGACTGGGCACTCGTCAGCCGCCGCTGCCGGCGGATCTACCGGGCTGGCAGGTGATGGCGGCCAAGGCCTCTCATCTGTTGCTGTACGCGCTGATGCTGGTATTGCCGCTGCTCGGCTGGGCGATGATCAGCGCGGCGGGGGATCCGGTGATGCTCGGCGCGTCCCTGCAATTGCCGTCGATCGTGCCGGCGGACGCGCAGGTGTTCGCGTTGCTGCGCAAGGCTCACGGGTATCTGGCGTATCTGCTGTTCCTGACCGTGCTGCTGCACCTGGCGGCGGCGCTGTTCCATGGCTGGGTGCGCCGCGACGAGGTGCTCGACAGCATGCTGCGGGGACGCAATCGCGGTTGATCGTGTGTCAGTCCGACGTGGCGAGGGCGCAAGCCGCCTCGCCACGTTTCCGGGTGGCCAGCGTTCGCCACCAGTACAGCAACGCGACCATGTTGATTGCGGCACCCAGCCAGCAGACGCCCGGCCATCCTGCCCAGGCGTACATGGCCGTCGAGGCGATTGAGCCCAAAGCGCTGCCAATTGAATAAAACAGCATGTAGCCGGCGGTCAGTCGGCTCTGCGCCTCCGGGCGGACGATGTAGATCATGCTCTGGCTGGTGACGTGCACGGCCTGCAAGCCCAGATCCAGGGTGATGACGCCAAGCAGCAGCGCCCACAACGAAGACTGGGTCAGTGCGATCGGCAGCCACGAGCCCAGCATCAGCAGCAGCGACAGACCGCTGACCCATTGCCCCCATCCTCGATCCGCCAGATGTCCGGCTCTGGCGGCGGCGAGTGCACCCGCCGCGCCGGCGAGTCCGAACAATCCGATCTCCCTGTGGGAAAGCGACAGCGGCGGGGCGGCCAGCGGCAACACCATCGGCGTCCACAGCACCATGGCGCTGGCGAAGGTGAGCAGGGCGAGGATTGCTCGTTGGCGCAACACCGGTTCCTCACGAAAGAGGCTGAACACTGAGGCGATCAATGCCACGTAACGTGTGGTCGGCCGTGCGTCTTCATCTTTGGGCAACACCCGAAACAGCAGCGCGGCCATCACCAGCGTCAACCCCGCCGACAGCAGATAGATCGAGCGCCAGCCGGCCAGATCAGCCATGCCGCCGGCCACCGTGCGCGCCAGCAGAATGCCGACGACGATGCCGCTGGTGATCACGCCCACAACCTTTCCCCGTTGTGCCGGGACGGCCAGAGTCGCGGCGTAGGCGACCAGCACCTGGGTGACCACGGCCAGCAGGCCGGTCAAAGTGACGCCGATCAGCAGCCAGGCGCTGTTCGAGGCCAAGGCGATCATCAGCAGGGCCGCGGCGGACAACAGTGTTTGCATGACGATCAGCCGGCGGCGGTTGAGCAGGTCGCCGAGGGGTACGAGCAATAACAGCCCGAAGCCGTAGCCGACCTGGGTCAAGGTCATGACGATGCCGATGCTGCCCGGCGAGATCTCGAAGGCTTCGGCCATCGCATCCAGCAGCGGCTGGGCGTAATACACGTTGCCCACCGCGAGGCCGCAAGCGATGGCGAAAAGCAGTACGACACCTTTATCGAGTGTTGCAGTTTTCATGTCCCGGGTCCTTTCAGGTTTCAAGTTGAAACTTGAATGACGGTAAGTAATCCGGTTTTTATTTGCAACCTGATTGAGTAAAAGTCGGCGCAAAAAAAAGATCGCAGACAGGCTGCGATCTTTCGTGAAGCGAAAATCCGAGGGGATTAGCGCAGGGTGTCGACCATGTCCGCGATGGTGGTCAGCACGTCCTTGCCCAGTTGCTTCGAGCGCTTGCCCGACCAACCGGTGAGCGGGTTCGGCGCGTCATCGTGATCCTTGAACGGCATTTCCAGGGTCAGTGACAGGCAGTCGAACTTCTGGCCGACGCTGTTGCAGGCCAGAGTCATGTTGGCCTGACCCGGTTCGTCGCGGGTGTAGCCGTACTTGGTCTGGAAGTCTTTGGTGGTGTGTTTCAGGTGGCTGCGAAAATGCTCTTCGAGCTTCTCCAGGCGCGGGGTGTAACCCGGGTTGCCTTCGCAACCGGCAGTGAACACGTGGGGGATTTCTTCGTCACCGTGTACGTCGAGGAACAGATCGACGCCGTACTTTTCCATTTGCTGTTGTACGAAAAGTACTTCGGGGCTGACTTCCTGACTGGCGTTCTGCCAGGCGCGGTTCAGGTCCTGGCCCATGGCGTTGGTGCGCAGGTGACCGTGGAAGGCACCGTCCGGGTTCATGTTCGGCACCAGGTACAGATCGGCGCTGGCCAGCAGTTTGTTCAGCACTGGATCGTCATGATGTTCCAGGCGTTCGATCACGCCTTCCATGAACCACTCGGCCATGTGCTCGCCGGGGTGTTGCTGGGCGATGATCCAGATCTTGCGGCGACCTTCGGCGCCAGTGCCTTTGCGCAGCAGCTGAATGTCGCGGCCTTCGACGCTTTTTCCGGTGGCCAGCAGTTCGGTGCCGGCCTTGGTCAGCGCCTGCTCGATCAGCCAGTCATGACGGCCACGGCTGTAGGGCTCGAAGTAGGCGAACCAGGCGTGGGTCTGCTCGGCTTCGAGGCAGAAGCGCAGGCTGTCGCCTTCGAATTGGGTCGGAATGCGGAACCAGTTGACGTGATCGTAAGAGGCGACCGCCTGATAGCCGGTCCAGGCCTTGTTGTAGGAGGACTGACTGGCGTTGACCAGTCGGAACCAGTGTTCCTGATGAACGTGCAGGCCGCTGGCCTTGAAGTGGAACCACTGGAAATGGCCGCTGCGGGTATCTGGCCGAATTGCCAGAACCGGGTTGAGCGGGTTGCTGATGTCGATGACTTGGATGTTGCCGCTGTCGAAGTTGGCGCTGATGTCGAACGAAGATTTGGCCACGGTCATAATCGGTTCCTGAATATGATTTTTATGGCGGCTACTTTACACGCAAGACAGGGGTGAAACCGAGGGAAATTGCGGGTTGCGGCGGGGGGCGTCTTCCGTGACGCGGATGCAGCTTAGTGGCTATGCGATTGATTCTCAAGTGCTAATTGGCATTACTTTGCCCCAATGCGGCCGGGGTTCGCTTGCCAGGCAATATTCTTTTGATATTATCCGCGCCATCGAATTTGCGGCACCCAAAGACTTCATTAGCCTGAAGCCACAAGCCAGAAAACTGGCAAAAAAAAGACCCGGCAAAAAGCCGGGTCAAAAACCGTGATTAGCCTGATGAGGAGATAGTCCAGAAGACCGACCTAAGGTCTCTGGTCCATCGACTGATCTCGCGACCAGCTGCTTGCAATAATAATCATTATCATTTGCAAGTCAAATGTTTTTATCTGCGCGATTGGAAAGTTCTTTCCTGTCCGTCCGCACTCCCGTCTTCAGCGAACCGCGCCATCGAGCGAGTGATCGACCATCGCTCGTGCCATGTCCACCATGTGCACGACCGAAAACGCCAGATCCCGATTGACGCCCTGTAAGCCATCCGCAGCCTTGAACGCCGTGGCTGCTGCGCATCGCAGCAGGTCGGAGGCGTGGACCAGGGATTCTTCGCCATTCAGGTTGCTGTTCACGCCGAAGAAGCGTTCCTCTGCATCCGGTTCTGACACAGCTGGTTTCAAGTAATAGTCCAACGCCCGTTGCGCAGCGGCACACCCTTGCGGGGAGGTGAAGGTGGTATCCATTTGCAGGTCGGGCAGGTCTTTGCTGGTGATATTCATGGTGAAAGGTCACTCCTTGGTCGATTCAAATCCGTGACCCAAGAATAGTACTATCAGTATTTGTGACCAGAATTTAAATACTACAATATGTGTTTTGCCGGCCGCAGGCGTCCACGTATGGTGCCGCACATGGATAAATGGATTGAGTTGGTCAAGGCCAAAATGAGTGAACTCAACGTCACTCAAGTCGAACTCGGCGAGCGCGTCGGCATGTCTCAGGGCGGTATCGGCCATTGGCTGAACAAGCGCCGCGAGCCCGGCATCACGCAGATGAACCGCGTGCTGAAAGCGCTGGGCATGGAGTATCTCGAGGTCGCGGTGGTGATTCGTGAACCGCAGATCGATGCGGACGACGAAATGCCCCTGGCGCAGAAGTACAACCCTTACTTTCGCTATCCGGTCAGCGAGTGGAATGCGCCGGTCGAGGCCCGCGAGAGCCAGCCAGCGTATTCGAGTGCCAAGGACAAGCGACGTTTCGAACTGACGGATTACCACGCCCGTGGCCCGGCGTTCTGGCTGACGGTGACGGGTAACGCGATGACCGCGCCCACCGGGCAGAGCATCGGCGAAGGGATGATGATCCTGGTGGATCCGGCGCTGGAAGCCGAGCCCGGAAAACTGGTGATCGCCCAGTGGCCGGACAGCGACGAGGCGATTTTCCGCAAGCTGATCGAAGAGGGCGGCCAGCGTTACCTGGTGCCGCTCAATCCGACCTGGCCGAAAGCCTTGTTGACCGACGAGTGCCGAATCATCGGTGTCGTGGTTCAGGCAACGGCCAAATACTAGTCAGATCGATCCTCGCCAGGCGTAGGATCGATCCACCTTTCAAGCTTCCTCCAACTCGACCAGCGCGCTGCCTTCGCTGACCATTTCGCCTTCCTGGCAATACAGCGCCTTGATCACCCCGGCATGGGGCGCGCGGATGCTGTGCTCCATCTTCATCGCCTCGAGCACCACCAATTGCGCACCGGCTTCAACCGCTTGCCCGGCCTCCACCAGCACCCGCACGATGCTGCCGTTCATCGGCGCCGTCAGACCGCCCTGATGGCTGTGGCTGGCGTCGACAGCGCTGATCGGGTCATACGTTTCAACGCGTCGCAACTCGCCGTCCCATTGCAGAAACAGCACCTCTTCACGACGAATCGCCCGCAGCTGCCGACGCAGCCCGTCGTGCTCGAGTATCAGTTGCTCGCCGATCAGTTTTGCACTGCCGCCAGCACCGAGCGTCAACGCCCGGTCCTGCCCCTCGCAACTCAAATGCAGAGTGATTTCCCGTGGCAACCCAGCGCGCAAACCGCTGGGAAGCGCCCAAGGCGAAGCCGGATCATCCGCCCGAGCCATCCCCGGCAGGCTCTGTGCAAAAGCCTGCGCCGCCGCCTCCCAGAACTCATCGCTCAGCGCAGCAGGCGCTGGCAGCAACTGTTCCTGATAGCGCGGAATAAACCCGGTATCCAGCTCGGCCGCCGCGAACGCCGGATGACCGATGATCCGCCGCAGGAAGTTGATGTTGGTCTTCAACCCGCCAATCGCGAACTCATCGAGCATGCTCAGCAGCCGCAAACGCGCCTGTTCACGATCCTCGCCCCAGGCAATCAGCTTGCCGAGCATCGGGTCATAGAACGGCGAAATCTCGTCGCCTTCCTCAACGCCGCTGTCCACACGGCGCCCCGGCCCTGCGGCGGATTCGCGATACAGATCCAGACGCCCGGTTGCCGGCAGGAAGTCATTCGACGGATCTTCCGCATACAACCGAACCTCAATCGCATGCCCGTTGAGCGGCACCTGATCCTGGGTGATCGGCAGTGCTTCGCCGCGAGCAACGCGAATCTGCCAGGCCACCAGATCGAGCCCGGTGATGGCTTCGGTGACCGGGTGTTCGACCTGCAGCCGCGTGTTCATCTCCATGAAGAAGAACTCGCCGCGAGCATCCAGCAAAAACTCCACTGTGCCAGCGCCGACGTAACCGATGGCCTGCGCCGAACGCACAGCCGCTTCGCCCATCGCACGGCGCAGCTCCGGACTCAGCCCCGGTGCCGGCGCCTCTTCGACGACCTTCTGGTGCCGGCGCTGGATCGAGCAGTCGCGCTCATTCAAATACAGGCAGTTGCCATGCTGATCGGCGAACACCTGAATTTCTACGTGCCGCGGCTTGAGCAGATATTTCTCCACCAGCATCCGCGAGTCGCCGAACGACGACTGCGCTTCACGCTGTGCGGAGGCCAGCGCTTCAGCCAGTTGACTGACGTCCTCGACGACCTTCATGCCTTTACCGCCACCGCCAGCGGTGGCCTTGAGCAGCACCGGATAGCCGATGCGCTCGCAAGCATCGCGGAAGGTGTCCAGATCCTGAGCTTCGCCGTGATAACCCGGCACCAGCGGCACGCCAGCCGTTTCCATCAGGGCCTTGGCGGCGGACTTGCTGCCCATGGCGTCGATGGCCGAGGCGGGCGGGCCGATGAAAATCAGGCCGGCCGCTTCGATGGCGCGGGCAAACCCGGCGTTCTCCGACAGAAAGCCATAACCCGGATGAATCGCCTGAGCGCCGCTGGCCTTGGCCGCTGCGATCAGTTTGTCGATTTGCAGGTAGCTGTCAGCCGCTTTGCTGCCGCCAAGATCAACGCGGATGTCCGCTTCACGGCTGTGTCGCGCTTCGCGGTCGGTGGAGCTGTGCACAGCAACGGTGGTCAGGCCCAGGGCCTTGGCGGTACGCATGACCCGGCAAGCGATTTCGCCACGGTTGGCCACCAGCAGGGTGGTGAGAACAGGTGCGCTCATCAACGCGGCTCCTTGGTGGTGGTTGCGGCTTGCCAGCTCGGCGCACGTTTCTGCAGAAAGGCTCGTAGACCTTCCTGGCCTTCCGGGCTGACACGGATGCGCGCGATGGCGTTTTCGGTGTAGCGGCGCAGGGCCGGCGTCAGCGCGCCGTTGCCGACCTCACGCAGCAGATCCTTGCTGGCGCGCATGGCGGCGGGGCTGTTGAGCAGGAGGTTGTCGATCCATTGTTCGACTTTCTGTTCAAGCTCGGTTGCCGGATAGCTTTCGGACAGCAATCCAATCTCACGCGCCCGTTGGCCGCCAAAACGCTCGGCCGTCAGCGCATAACGCCGCGCCGCGCGCTCGCCGATGGCTTGCACCACAAACGGACTGATCACCGCCGGCGCCAGGCCAATGCGCACTTCCGACAGGCAGAACTGCGCGTCATCGGCGCCAATCGCCATATCGCAGCAACTGATCAGACCCAGCGCGCCGCCGAACGCCGCGCCTTGCACCACGGCCACGGTCGGGATTTTCAGTTTGGCGAGGTTGTACATCAGCTCCGCCAGTTCCCGGGCGTCGTCGAGGTTGGTGTGGTAATCGAGTTCGGCCGATTGCTGCATCCAGGCCAGATCCGCGCCGGCGCTGAAGTGTTTGCCGCGTCCGCGCACCAGCAGGAAACGCAGGCTGGCGTCGCTGGCGACCTTGTCCAAAGCCAGGATCAGTTCGCGGATCATCTCGGCGTTGAACGCGTTGTTCTTTTCTTCGCGGCTCAGCCAAAGGGTCGCGAATCCCCGTGGATCGCTGTGCAATTCGAGGGTGTTGAAGTCGCTCATGAGGTTCTCCCGATCACATCCGGAACACGCCGAAGCGGCTCGGTTCGATAGGCGCGTTCAACGACGCGGACAAGGCCAGGGCCAGTACATCGCGGGTCTGCGCCGGGTCGATGACGCCGTCGTCCCACAGTCGTGCGCTGGAGTAGTAGGGGTGACCCTGCTCTTCGTACTGGTCGAGAATCGGTTGCTTGATCTCGCTTTCCTGTTCCGCACTGAAGGCCTGACCGCTGCGTTCGGCCTGCTCGCGCTTGACCTGAACCAGCACGCCGGCTGCCTGTTCGGCACCCATCACGCCGATCCGCGCGTTCGGCCACATCCACAGGAAACGCGGATCGTAGGCCCGCCCGCACATGCCGTAGTTACCGGCACCGAAGCTGCCGCCGATGATCACGGTGAATTTCGGCACCTTGGCGCACGCCACGGCGGTCACCAGTTTGGCGCCGTGCTTGGCGATGCCGCCGGCCTCGTATTTCTGGCCAACCATGAAGCCTGTGATGTTCTGCAGGAACAGCAGCGGAATCCCGCGCTGGCAGGCCAGTTCGATGAAGTGCGCGCCTTTCTGCGCGGCTTCGGCGAACAGGATGCCGTTGTTGGCGAGGATCGCGATCGGGTAGCCGTGCAGATGGGCGAAGCCGCACACCAGCGTCGTCCCGAACAGCGCTTTGAATTCATCGAACACCGAACCGTCTACCAGTCGCGCAATCACTTCGCGCACATCGAACGGCTGCTTGGCGTCCGCCGAAACCACGCCGTACAACTCGTCGCTGGCGTACAGCGGCGCAATCGGCGTGCGCTGCTGCACTTCGCCGAGCTTGCGCCAGTTGAGGTTGGCGACGCTGCGGCGGGCGAGGGCGAGGGCGTGCTCATCGCTTTCTGCGTAATGGTCGGCGACCCCGGAAGTCTTGCAGTGCACATCGGCCCCGCCGAGGTCTTCGGCGCTGACCACTTCACCGGTCGCGGCTTTCACCAGCGGTGGGCCGGCGAGGAAAATCGTCGCCTGATTGCGCACCATGATCGCTTCGTCGGCCATCGCCGGCACATAGGCGCCGCCGGCGGTGCAGGAGCCCATGACCACGGCAATCTGCGGAATGCCCATGGCGCTCATGTTGGCCTGGTTGAAGAAGATCCGCCCGAAGTGTTCGCGATCCGGGAACACTTCGTCCTGACGCGGCAGGTTGGCGCCGCCCGAGTCCACCAGATAAATGCACGGCAAGCGGTTTTGCTGGGCGATGGTCTGGGCGCGCAGGTGTTTCTTTACGGTCAGCGGGTAGTACGAACCACCTTTCACCGTCGCGTCGTTGGCGACGATCATGCATTCGACGCCTTCCACGCGACCGATCCCGGCAATCACGCCAGCGGCCGGCACATCTTCGCCATAAACGGCGTGAGCGGCCAACTGGCTGATTTCCAGAAACGGCGAGCCCGGATCGAGCAAGCGGTTGATCCGCTCACGCGGCAGCAGTTTGCCGCGCGAGGTGTGACGTTCCTGAGCTTTCGCGCCGCCGCCCTGGGCCACTTGGGCAAGGAGGGTGTGCAGGGCGTCGACCTGTTCGAGCATCGCCGCGCTGTTGGCGGCGAACTCCGCTGAACGGGGGTTGAGCTGGGTATGCAGGATAGCCATGGACAGCTCCGTTTTAGCGGGTTTCGTTGAACAGTTCGCGACCGATCAGCATGCGACGGATCTCACTGGTGCCGGCGCCGATTTCGTACAGCTTGGCGTCACGCAGCAGACGACCGGCCGGGAATTCGTTGATGTAACCGTTACCGCCGAGAATCTGGATCGCATCAAGGGCCATTTGCGTGGCGCGTTCGGCGGTGTAGAGGATCACGCCGGCGGCGTCCTTGCGCGTGGTTTCGTTGCGCTCGCAGGCCTGGGCCACGGCGTAAAGGTACGCGCGGCTGGCGTTGAGCTGGGTGTACATGTCGGCAACTTTGCCCTGGATCAGCTGGAATTCGCCGATGCTCTGGCCGAACTGCTTGCGGTCATGGATGTATGGAACGATCAGGTCCATGCACGACTGCATGATCCCGGTCGGGCCGCCGGACAGCACGACGCGTTCGTAATCGAGGCCGCTCATCAGCACTTTCACGCCACCGTTGAGCACGCCGAGGATGTTTTCTTCCGGCACTTCGACGTCATCGAAGAACAGCTCGCAAGTGTTGGAGCCGCGCATGCCGAGCTTGTCGAACTTGTTGCTGCGGCTGAAGCCTTTCCAGTCACGTTCGACGATGAACGCGGTGATGCCGTGCGGGCCTTTTTCCAGGTCGGTCTTGGCGTAGATGACGTAAGTGTTGGCGTCGGGACCGTTGGTGATCCAGGTCTTGCTGCCGTTGAGCACGAAACGGTCGCCGCGTTTATCGGCGCGCAGTTTCATCGAGACCACGTCGGAACCGGCGTTCGGCTCGCTCATCGCCAGAGCGCCGACGTGTTCGCCGCTGATCAGCTTCGGCAGGTATTTGGCTTTCTGTTCGTGGTTGCCGTTGCGGTTGATCTGGTTCACGCAGAGGTTGGAGTGGGCGCCGTAGGACAACGCCACCGAAGCCGATCCACGGCTGATTTCTTCCATCGCCACCACGTGCGCCAGGTAACCCAGACCAGCGCCACCGTACTCTTCCGGCACGGTGATGCCGAGCAGGCCCATGTCACCGAACTTGCGCCACAGATCGGCCGGGAACAGGTTGTCGCTGTCGATCTGCGCGGCACGCGGGGCGATCTCCTTGGCGACAAAGGACTGAACCTGATCGCGCAACATGTCGATGGTTTCGCCGAGGGCAAAGTTCAGGGATGGGTAGCTCATGGGTCACCTTTTGGCTTTTTTGTAGGGTGGGGAGAAGGGCGTTTCAGTTCTCACCTTTACGTTAACGTAAGCCTGTGACGAATGGCTGTCAATCGCCCTTTACGTTAACGTCAACTTAGGCGAGAGTAGAGCCAGTTCTGAATGGTCGGAGCTGCCGTGGCTCCGTTCCAACACCCACTAATAAAGACAATAGGGGTCGTCATGGATCAACCCAGTGCAAACCCGCAGCGCAGCTATACCCGTGGTTCCCAGGACAAAGCCTTGCTGGCGATGACCATCGGGCAGAAGTTCGACGAGACCGTCGCGCAGTACCCGGACGGCGAGGCGTTGGTGGTGCGTCATCAGCAGCTGCGTTACACCTGGCGGCAACTGGCCGATGCGGTAGACGTGCATGCCAGAGCGCTGCTGGCGTTGGGTTTGCAGACCGGTGACCGGCTCGGCATCTGGGCACCGAATTGCGCGCAGTGGTGTATCACGCAGTTCGCCACCGCGAAGATCGGCGTGATCCTGGTCAACATCAACCCGGCCTACCGCAGCTCCGAACTCGAATACGTGCTCAAGCAATCCGGTTGCCAATGGCTGGTCTGCGCGGGGGCATTCAAGAGCTCCAACTATCACGGCATGTTGCAAGGCTTGCTGCCGGAACTGGCCGAGCAATCCATCGGCGAACTGCGCAGCGAGCGCCTGCCGGAGCTGCGCGGCTTGATCAGCCTCGATCCGCAGCCGCCTTCGGGTTTTCTTCCGTGGTCGCAACTGGCAGATCTGGCCGCCAGTGTCTCGCCAGCACAATTGCATGAACGCAGCGACAGTCTGCACTTCGATCAACCGGTCAACATCCAGTACACCTCCGGCACCACCGGTTTCCCCAAGGGCGCGACCCTCAGTCACTACAACATCCTCAACAACGGTTACATGGTCGGCGAAAGCCTCGGCCTGACTGCCGCTGATCGGCTGGTGATTCCGGTGCCGCTGTATCACTGCTTCGGCATGGTCATGGGCAACCTGGGCTGCATCACCCACGGCAGCACGATGATCTATCCCAACGATGCCTTCGATCCGCTGCTGACCCTGAGCACGGTCGCCGAAGAAAAGGCCACCGCACTGTACGGCGTGCCGACCATGTTCATCGCCATGCTCGATCAACCGCAACGCGCCGAGTTCGACCTGTCGACCCTGCGCACCGGGATCATGGCTGGCGCCACCTGCCCAATCGAAGTGATGCGCCGGGTCATCAACGAAATGCACATGAGCGAAGTGCAGATCGCCTACGGCATGACCGAAACCAGCCCCGTGTCCCTGCAGACCGGCCCGTCGGACGAACTGGAACTGCGCGTCACCACCGTCGGCCGCACCCAGCCGCAACTCGAAAGCAAAATCATCGACGAGGCCGGCAATCCGGTGCCGCGCGGCACCATCGGCGAACTGTGCACCCGTGGCTACAGCGTGATGCTCGGCTACTGGAACAACCCGCAGGCCACCGCCGAAGCCATCGACGCGGCAGGCTGGATGCACACCGGCGACCTGGCGAGCATGAACGACGAGGGTTACGTGTGCATCGCCGGGCGTAACAAGGACATGATCATCCGTGGCGGTGAGAACATTTATCCGCGCGAACTGGAAGAATTCTTCTTCACCCATCCAGCGGTGGCGGATGTGCAGGTGATCGGCATTCCCTGCTCGCGTTACGGCGAAGAAATCGTCGCCTGGATCAAATTCCATCCCGGCCACAGCGCCACCGAACAAGAACTGCAAGCGTGGTGCAAGGAGCGCATCGCTCACTTCAAGACACCGCGTTACTTCAAGTTTGTGGAGGAGTTTCCGATGACGGTGACGGGCAAGATCCAGAAATTCCGGATGCGCGAGATCAGTATCGAGGAGTTACGTAGCAACGAGGGCTGACGATTAGAGCTTTCGAAGCCAGGGCGCGGACCCTGGCTTCGAAAGCGGCGTTTATTGCTTTACCTCTACATTTTCCAACGCCTGATTAACCGCTAACTCGCCCAACATCACCACTTGCGCAATGCCCAAAAGGGTCTTGCGGTTCGGCCCTTCCAGCAGGCCGGCAAAGTCACCGAGCATGACCGTGGCTGACGCGAGGGATTCGCATGCATTGGCCAGCAAGGATTCCGTGTCCGTTTGCGGGTTGACCATGAACATGTCGTTTGGAGTGTAAGGCGTGGCCATGATCCGGGCTGCCGGTGTCAGGTAATAGTCGAGGGCGCGTTCGGCCGCGTCGTGGAGTTTTCTTGAATCGGGAAATTCGTACGGGGACACCGGATCTTCTAACGGTGGAATGACGGTCTTGGACATCAGCTGGAACTCCGGAAAGAGTCGCTTGAGGATTTTTATAGACGACTGCCAGGCAGTGAGGGGACAGGCCCCTCACCGGGGCGGCAACTACCGCGCGACGTGATGGTTATCCAGCACGCGATTGACCAGCAGCTCACTCAGCATGATGACCTGCTGCAGTATCTGCATCGCCTTGCGCTGCGACGGATCGACGGTATTGCCGAGATCCCGGGCCATGTCACTGGCCGATGACAGCGTTTCGCACGCTTCGACCAGCAGCGTTTCGTCATCCACCGTCGGATTGACCAGATAGATCTTGCCGGGCTTGCGCGATGGCTTGGACGTCTTCTGCGCCCCAGGATCGAGGTAATGATTGATCGCCCGCTCGGTGGCCGTTTTTATGTTTTCGGCTTCGAGTGCGGCGTCGTAGGGGATTGAATCGGTTTCTGGCGGGTTTGGTGTGGCTTTGAACATACGTGCAACTCCTATCGCAGATCTCAAGGAGCCATCACCCACGCTACCAAACGATGGGTGGCGGCCATACGCGGGTTGGTAGACCGGCTGCAATAGGAACCCGGCGCTCACGAATGAGCCCCACGCATGACCACCATAAAACAGAGCCCCAAAAAGGGACTGCATACGGTGTTGCCATACAGCTATTACAGACGGGCTACCAAACCCGATCACTGTTTTTCAGTGACAGGGAAACGATATAGCCCACCCCATAGCCGCGTAAGCCGGCGGATTCTGGCGTACGCGTAGGCAACGACGCAAGGTGTTGTAGCCCTTATGGCGTAACGGTTCGTGTAATTTAAACGGGCATGCGGCGTCGTGTTTACACACAGCGAAAGCCGTGAATCCTCTGTGTTTTTGTAGGGATTACTTGTATGCGGGGGCTGGATATTGAGGCACAAGATCAATTGCCTCACTGAGATCTTGCCGAGTGAGCGCTTGTAGGAAGGTGGAGATGGGGGAGGGAGATCCGTCGCGGACAATTTCAGAACGCCAGACAGCACAAAGGGGAGCCGAAGCTCCCCTTTAATTTTGTCGTCGCGTGCTCTTTTTTATTATTGAGGGGCGGTCTGTTGTTGTTTTTGGCAACCGTGGCCCTTTACCGCTGTTTTTGGCGACCCCCATCCGGGGTCAAGAGCAAACGTATTTTTTTGAGCGCTGATCTGCTTTCTCGTCTAGCGATCCAACCGATTCGGGAGCTACCTGAAGGTAGTTTTATTGTTCTCTGCCCGGTTGCGGGTCATTCCGAGGAATACCCTGAAAAGCACACCTTCTCCAAAAAAATCTGTTAGCTGCGTCTCTGCCGTGTTGTTTTTGTTATGTCAGAGTCGGTACGTCTTATTTTTATTGGTTTGCTGCTTTTTATTCTTGTTATGCCATAGAGATAGCAGAAGCCGTGCCAACTTTTAAAAACCCTTGTAAATCAATGGTTTGAGATTTTTGAAGGATTTTTCCTTCAGGCAAAACCAGACAATTTGTTTCCGTGTTACTCGCTTGTGCCCACGTTTCGCGCTCGGCGGTAACACCATCCCCTCACTGTGCGCTGCGAGCCTTGGCCACGCGCGAACCGGTCGGGCGGCCCAGCACGGCACTGATCTGCTGGCCGGCGGCTATCAAGGCGTCGAGGTCGATGCCGGTCTCGATGCCCAGGCCGTTGAGCAGGTACACCACGTCTTCGGTGGCGACGTTGCCGCTGGCGCCTTTGGCGTACGGGCAGCCGCCGAGGCCGGCGATCGAGCTGTCGAACACCGCGATGCCTTCCAGCAGACTGGCGTAGATATTGGCCATGGCCTGGCCGTAGGTATCGTGGAAGTGGCCGGCGAGTTTTTCTCGCGGTACCTGTTTCGAGACCACTTCGAACAGCCGGCGGGTCGCGCCAGCGGTGCCGGTGCCGATGGTGTCGCCCAGCGACACTTCATAGCAGCCCATCGCGTACAGCTCGCGGGCCACCATCGCCACTTGTTCCGGCGCGACCTCGCCTTCATAAGGGCAGCCCAGCACGCAGGACACGTAACCGCGCACGGTAACGCCGTGCTGTTTCGCCGATTCCATGATCGGCGCGAACCGCGCCAAGCTTTCGCTGATCGAGCAATTGATGTTGCGCTGCGAAAACGCTTCGGACGCGGCGGCAAACACGGCGACTTCCTTGACCCCGGCGGCCAGCGCATCCTCAAAACCGCGCAGGTTCGGCGCCAGTGCGCCGTAGGTCACGCCGGGCTTGCGCTGGATCTGCGCGAATACATCAGCGGAACCGGCCATCTGCGGCACCCACTTGGGCGAGACGAAACTGCCGACTTCTATATAGCCGAGGCCGGCGGCGCTCAGCGCGTCGACCAGTTGCACCTTGTCGGCGACGCTGATGGGCTGGGCTTCGTTCTGCAGGCCGTCACGGGGGCCGACTTCGATCAGGCGTACTTGGGAGGGGAGGGACATGGCGTTGACCTGCTCTTTGAATTCCTGCGGAACCTTTGTGGGAGCGGGCTTGCTCGCGAAAGCGGAGTGTCAGCCGACAAATCTGTTTCTGAAACACCGCTTTCGCGAGCAAGCCCGCTCCCACATTGGGATTTATTTAGGTTACTGAACGGATTGCTGACTCTTGAGCGTCTGCTCCAGCGCCTGCACGCAGCGTTCTTCGGCGGTGTCGAGCTCCAGCTTCATCTGTTCGATGTCCAGCAACTGCTGCTCGAGCTGTTCCCGGCGCTCGCTGATTTTCGCCAGCATGCTGTTGAGTTGTTTGGTGTTACCGCTGGAGGGGTCGTAGAGCTCGATCAGCTCGCGGCACTCGGCCAGGGAGAAACCGATGCGCTTGCCCCGCAGGATCAGTTTCAGGCTGACCTTGTCGCGCGGCGAATAGATGCGTTCCTGGCCTCGGCGCTCGGGGCTGAGCAGGCCTTGTTCTTCATAGAAGCGGATCGCCCGGGTGGTGATGTCCAGCTCGCGGGCGAGGTCGGAAATGCTGTAGGTCTGGCTGCTCATGAAAGCGCTCGAAGGAGGGTCTTGGCGCTAAGCTAATGGCAGGTTGACGTTTACGTCAAGTAGCGGGCGCCTGCAGCTTGTCGAGCTTCTTCTCGTGCGCTGTCACTTGCTGGCACAACTCGATCATCTGCTCGCGCATCCAGCGGTTGGCCGGGTCCTGATCGGTGCTTTCGTGCCAGTACAAATGGGTTTCCACCGGCGGTACATCGTTGACCGGCAGATTGAACGCATGCAGGTCATGGCGGCGGGCGAAACGCTCCGGCACGGTCATGACCATGTCGGTCTGCTGCAACACCTGGGACGCCATCAGGTAATGCTGCGAGCGCAGGGCAATCTTGCGCTGAATGCCCATTTTGCCCAGCGCCAGATCGACATGGCCCAGGCCACTGCGGCGGCTGGAAATATGAATGTGGGTCAGGGACAGGTAATCGTCGAGGGTGAATTTTTCCTTGGTCGCCAGCGGATGGCCCTTGCGCATGGCGCAGACGTAACGGTCTTCCATCAGCTTGACGTGGCGTACTTGCGGGTCGGTGTTGAGCGGCGCATCCACGGCAAAGTCGAGACGCCCGGCCGCCAGTTCCTTGGTGGTTTCCCGGCGCTTGGACAGGAAACTTTCGATGATCACCGTCGGCGCCAGACGACGCAGGCGCTGGAACAGTGGCGGCAGAATCACCGCTTCGGTCAGGTCGGTCATGCTGATGCGATAGGTCTTGACCGCTTGCGAGGGGTTGAAGATGCGGCTTTCCTGAACCGAAACCCGTAACAGCGACAGCGCGTTGCGCACCGGGCCAATGATGTTCTGCGCCATGGGCGTCGGCACCATGCCCTGGGCCGTACGTACGAAGAGCGGGTCGTTGAAGGTCTCGCGCAACCGCGCCAAGGCGTTGGACACCGCCGGCTGGGTAATGCCGACAATCTGCCCGGCGCGGGTCAGGTTGGCTTCGGTGTAGATCGCGTCGAAGACGATGAAAAGGTTGAGGTCGACCTTGCTCAGATTCATTACGCGGCTCTCTTGTTATAGGTGCTTGTTATAGGTGAATGGCGCGGGTCAGGGCGGCCAGGAAAATCAACCAATCATATATCGGTGATGAATGTTTATACACGCCGAGAATAGGCTAGGTAAATTATCAGCGCTGTTCTAGCATCGATTGCATGACTTAAACAACCTGCCGAAAAAAGGTAATTGCTCATGGATTTCGCTTATTCGCCCAAGGTGCAAGAACTGCGTGAGCGCGTGACCGCGTTCATGGACACTTACGTTTACCCGGCCGAAGCCGTGTTCGAGCGTCAGGTTGCCGAAGGCGATCGCTGGCAGCCGACGGCGATCATGGAAGAACTCAAGGCCAAGGCAAAGGCCGAGGGGCTATGGAATTTGTTTCTGCCTGAGTCGGAACTGGGCGCTGGCCTGACCAACCTTGAATACGCGCCATTGGCGGAAATCATGGGCCGTTCGCTGCTCGGTCCCGAGCCGTTCAACTGCTCCGCCCCCGACACCGGCAACATGGAAGTGCTGGTGCGTTACGCCAACGAAGAACAGAAGCAGCGCTGGCTCGAACCGCTGCTGCGCGGCGAGATCCGCTCGGCGTTCGCCATGACCGAACCGGACGTTGCGTCCTCCGACGCCACCAACATGGCCGCCCGTGCCGTGCGTGATGGCGACGAGTGGGTGATCAATGGCAAGAAATGGTGGACCTCCGGCGCCTGCGATCCGCGCTGCAAGATCCTGATTTTCATGGGCCTGAGTAACCCCGACGCCCCGCGTCACGCTCAGCACTCGATGATCCTGGTACCCGTCGACACTCCCGGCGTGAAGATCCTCCGTCCGCTGCCGGTGTTCGGTTACGACGACGCGCCCCACGGCCACGCCGAAGTGCTGTTCGACAACGTGCGGGTGCCGTACGAAAACGTCCTGCTCGGTGAAGGACGCGGCTTCGAAATCGCACAAGGTCGCCTTGGCCCAGGCCGGATTCACCACTGCATGCGTTCGATCGGCATGGCCGAGCGCGCACTGGAACTGATGTGCAAGCGCTCGGTGAGCCGCACTGCGTTCGGCAAACCGCTGGCACGTCTGGGTGGTAACGTCGACAAGATCGCCGACTCGCGGATGGAAATCGACATGGCACGCCTGCTGACCCTGAAAGCGGCGTACATGATGGACACCGTGGGTAACAAGGTCGCCAAGAGCGAGATCGCGCAGATCAAGGTCGTCGCGCCGAACGTCGCATTGCGGGTGATCGACCGGGCGATTCAGATTCATGGCGGGGCCGGGGTGTCGAACGACTTCCCGTTGGCCTACATGTACGCCATGCAACGTACCCTGCGCCTGGCCGACGGCCCGGACGAGGTGCACCGCGCGGCGATCGGCAAGTTCGAGATCGGCAAGTATGTGCCGAAGGAAATGCTGCGTAGCGAGCGCTGATTACAGACATTCCGCGTCAGTCCTGATCGTTCCCACGCTCTGCGTGGTAACGCAGCCATGGACGCTCTGCGTCCACTGTGACGCGGAGCGTCACGGTATGCATTCCCACGCAGAGCGTGGGAACGATCAGTGGTTCGACGCTCAGTAAACCCAAACCTCAACCCGCCGATTCTTGATCCGGCCTTCATCCCCATTGTTGGTCGCCACCGGCATCAGCGCGCCAAACCCGCGCACCTCGCGCAACACCACGCCGTTTTTCACCAACTCCCGGCGTACCGCCATCGCCCGCAGCTTCGACAGCAAATCCGCCCGCGCCGGGTCGTCCTTGGCGTCGCCGAATCCCACCAGTGTTACCGCGCGGTCGGTCTTGTCGTGGTGCTTTATATAGTCGAACACCCGGGCCAGATCCTGACGGGCCTTGTTGTCGAGGCTGGCGCTGCCTTCTTCGAAACGGAAGTTCACGGTCAGACGCTGGGCGTGGCGGCTGAGGGATTGATAACCCTCGGGCATCAGCGCATTCGGCGTGACGGCGATGGCCTGCACGGTCTGGGCAATAAAACCGTTGGCCGCGACAATCGCCTGGCCCCGACGGCTTTGCGCAAACTCCACCAAGGCCTTCGCCCAGGGATTGTTGCTGTCGGGTGGCAGATAGAAGAACAACCGTCGCGACAGCGGATAGTCTTCGGTGGCGATCAGGCTGGCGAGTGGCAGCATCGCCTGGGATTGCCCGTCGACAATCGCCACGGCCTTGGCCTGACGCACATAGGGCAGGCCGATGAAACCGATGGCCTGAGGATCGGCACTGACCGCGTCGGACAATTGTTCGCTGGATTCAAACCGTTTCGCGGCATTGCTCAGGGATTTCCCGCGACGGCTGAGAACAAGTTCCTTGAAGGTGTCGTAGGTGCCGGACTGATCATCCCGCGCATATAAATGAATCGTCCCACCCTTGCTGCCGACGTCTTCCCACGTCTTCGCCTCGCCACTGAAGATCCGCGCCAGTTGTTCGGTGTTCAATTGATTCAGCGGATTGTCGGGATGAAGGATGATCGCCAGGCCATCGATGGCAATGACTTGCTCGGCGTCGGGACTTTTCAGATCGCCCCGGGCTTGCAGGTTCAGCAGTTCGCTGTCCTTGATCGGGCGCGAAGAGGCGGCCAGATCGGCGCTGGCGTTCTTGAGTGCAGTGAAACCGGTGCTCGAGCCGTGGGCAGCGATTTCCACCACGACCCTCTGGCCCTGGGCCGTCAGGCCGACGACCCGTTGTTCGTTGGCGGTGTCCGGGGTTTCGCTGTGGACTTTCAACAGCCCCTGATCTTGCAACAGGCCTTCCACCAGCGCCGGGCCGAGCGCCGCGCCAATGGTGTTGGAACCCTGGATGCGCAATACCGGGCCGTTCTCGGGAATGGGCAACGCCGCAAACCCAACCTGCAGCCAGGCGCTCAGGAGAAAGACGAACAGAACACGCAGGGTCATGCCGGCACCGATTGCAGCCAAGGGGATTGCCGGGGAGATTAAGTCAGGGAGGTTGCTGAAAGATGACAGGACAGAAGATCACCACCGCTGGCTGTGATCTTCTGCTTTCAAGCGAATCAGCTCAATTCCAGCCAGATCGGCGCATGGTCCGAAGGCTTTTCCATCCCGCGCAGTTCATAGTCGACGCCGGCGGCTTTCACCCGTGGCAGCAAACCGTGGGACGCCAGAATCACATCGATGCGCAGGCCCCGTTTCGGCTCGTCTTCAAACCCGCGGCTGCGGTAGTCGAACCAGCTGAACGTGTCGGTCACGTCCGGGTTCAGGTGACGGAAACTGTCGGTCAGGCCCCAGTTTTTCAGGCGGGCCATCCACTCGCGCTCTTCCGGCAGGAAGCTGCATTTGCCGGTTTTCAGCCAGCGTTTCATGTTGTCCGGGCCGATGCCGATGTCGCTGTCTTCCGGAGAGATGTTGACGTCGCCCATCACCACCAGCGGCTGCTCGTTGTGGAACTGGCTCTCCAGCAGGGCTTGCAGGTCGCTGTAGAAACGCTGTTTGGCCGGGAATTTGGTCGGATGGTCGCGGCTTTCGCCCTGTGGGAAATAGCCGTTCATGATCGTCACCGGCACGCCGTTGGCGTCGGCGAATGTGCCCCAGATAAAGCGCCGCTGTGCGTCTTCTTCATCGGTGGCAAAACCTTTGTGTACGGCAATCGGTTCCTGGCGCGAGAGCAGGGCGACGCCGTAATGGCCTTTCTGGCCGTGGAAATACACGTGATAACCCAGGGCCCGCACTTCATCCAGCGGGAACTGGTCGTCGTGGACCTTGGTTTCCTGCAGGCCGATGACGTCCGGCTGATGCTTTTCGATCAGCGCCGCCAGCTGATGCGGACGGGCCCGCAGTCCGTTGATGTTGAAGGAAACGATCTTCATGGTCGGCAGTCCTGGCAAAAGGGCGATGCTAGCTGACATGTAGGATCTGGGCCAGCGTGGCGGTAGTCCATATGCGCTGCTAATGTCTTTCGGATGTGGGAACGATCCCTTCTGCCCAAGGCTCGTATAAAAAGAACGGGGCCTCTTGAGTCCCGTCCAGGGAGAATCACCGTCATGCCTGAAACCCAAACCGCTGTTGCCGACATTCATATGCTCGACCGCGGCTATTCCCGTGAAGCGCGATCCCTTCTTTATCAGGCCTATCGTCACGAGCCGACCTTCGCTTACCTGTTCGAAGCCGAGCGTCCGGGTTACGAGCAACGGGTGCGCGCCACGGTGCGGGAGCTGGTCAAACAGCATTTCCTGCAGGATCTGCCGGCCATCGGCCTGTTGGTCAACGACCGCTTGATCGGCATCGCCCTGATTGCGCCGCCGCAACGTCGTCTGGGCGTCACCGAGAGCTGGGCCTGGCGTTTGCGCATGGTGCTGAGCACCGGTTTCCGCTGCACCCGGCGTTATCTGGAATATCACGCCGCCGTTGAGGCCTGCGTGCCGACCGACTCGGTGCACATGCTGCCGCTGCTCGGCGTGCATCCACAATTTCAGGGCAAGCATTTCGGCGAGCAACTGCTGCAAGCGGTGCACAACTGGTGCGCGGTGGACGAAAGCTCCCAAGGCGTGATTCTCGACACCGGCAACCCGCGCTATCTGGAGTTCTACAAGCGTCAGGGTTACGAGGAAATCGGCGAAGTGGCCGTCGGCCCGGTTCGCGAGCACGTGTTTTTCCACGCCACCCCGCAGGTGTTACAAACAGCAACGGGATGACCATCGAACTTTTTCGGAAATTTCCTGTTCTATCACGCTCCCAAGCCCGTGATAGCATCCGCGCCTATGAAGTTTCCAGGAAGATTTACCAGTGGCGTGCTCATGCTGTTAACCAGCTGCGCGGCGCTGGCGCAAAGTGAATTGGATGTGCGGATCAAACCGTCCAACGATGAACTGAAAGCCAATATAGAAGGCTATATCGGCAGTCTCGGCGATCGTGACGAAGAAGCCTTGCAGCGCTTCAGTCGCGGCGCCGAAGAACAGGCGCGCAAGGCGGCCCAGGCCTTGGGTTATTACCAGCCGCAGATCGAAAGTGACGTCAAGGGCGGTGAAAAACCGCGTCTGGTGCTGAACATCGATCCCGGCGAGCCGATTCGCCTGCGCAACGTGACCGTGCGTGTTGACGGTCCGGCGGCCTCTCTCAAATCCTTTCGAGTCCCCAAGAGTGACGTGCTCAAGCCCGGCGCGGTGCTCAACCATGGGCGTTACGAAGACGCCAAGCGCCTGATTCAGAACCAGGCCTCGCGTTATGGCTTCTTCAGTGGCCGTTTCACCAGCCAGAAATTGATGGTCGATCCACGCGCCGGGGTCGCCGATGTCGAACTGATCTACGAAAGCGGCCCGCGTTATGCGCTGGGCAAGGTCAGCTTCGAAGGCGACACCCCGTTCGACGAAGACCTGCTACAACGCATGGTGCCGTTCAAGGCCGGCGAGCCGTATGACTCCGAGCTGATCGCCGAACTCAACCGCGACCTGCAATCGAGCGGATATTTTGAAGGCGTGCGGGTCGACGCCGCGCCGACCGCCGCGAAAAACGGCGTGATCCCGGTGGACGTCAAACTCGACACCCGCAAGCCGCGCACCATGGGCCTGGGGCTGGGTTATTCCACCGACGTCGGCCCGCGCATCAAGGCCAACTGGACCCGCCACTGGGTCAACCCGCAGGGCGACAGTTATGGCTGGGAGGCCGAACTATCGGCGCCACGGCAGAACGTCGGTCTGTTCTACGACGTCCCGCTGGACCCGCCGCTGACCGACAAACTGCGCTGGGCCGGCGGTTATCAATACGAGGACATCGACGGTTCCGACACCTTGAGCAAGCTGCTGACTTTCGGCCCGGAATGGCACAGCAAATTGCCCAGCGGCTGGCAGCGAGTGATCTCGCTGAAATGGCAGCGCGAGGAATACCAGCTCGGAGACGACTCCGGTCTGAGCACCTTGCTAATGCCCGGCGTCAGCTATTCCTACCTCAAGAGTGACAACCGCATCGACCCGCACAACGGCTATCGCCTGACCTTCGAAAGCAAGGTTGCGAAAGAAGGCCTCGGCTCCGACAACAACCTGGTTTACGGCACGGCGCTGGTCAAAGGCCTGACCACCGTGTTCGACAAGCACCGTCTGCTCGGTCGGGTACAGGTCGGCGGCAGCGCCACCAACGGCTACAAGTCAGTGCCGCCTTCACTGCGCTTCTTCGCTGGTGGCGATCAGAGCGTGCGCGGTTACGACTATCAGAGCCTGTCCCCGGAGAACTCCGAGGGCGACCGTATCGGCGGGCGCTACATGGTGGCCGGCAGCGTCGAATATCAATATTCGATTGCCGAGAAGTGGCGCGTGGCGACCTTCGTCGATCAGGGCAACTCTTTCAATAAGCTCGAACTGCCGAACCTCAAGACCGGGGTCGGTATCGGTGTGCGCTGGGTTTCGCCAGTGGGGCCGATCCGCCTCGACCTGGCCCACGCGCTGGACGACGATGGCGGCATCCGGCTGCACTTTTCCATGGGGCCTGAGCTGTGAAGCGTGGTTTGAAAATATCGGCGCTGGCGCTGTTGTCGCTGGTGCTGCTGATTGTATTGAGCATTACCGTTGTCCTCGGAACGCAGGCCGGCAGCCGTTGGGTGCTGGGTCTGGTGCCGGGTTTGAGCGTCGACAATTTTCAGGGTCGCCTCGGCGGGCAGTGGAGCGCCGATCATCTGCTGTGGCAGCAGGACAGCAGCCGCGTCGAACTGGACAAGCCGATCTTCGAATGGTCGCCGCTGTGTCTGACGCGCATGACGTTGTGCATCGAACAGCTCAAGGCCGATACCGTCAGCCTGCAATTCCCGCCGAGCGAAGAAGTCACCGAAAGCGGCCCGATCAAGCTTCCTGATCTGCAATTGCCCGTGGCCATTGAGCTGGGCGACGTGCAGGTCGGCAGCCTGTTGTTCAACGGCAGCGAAGAATTGAAAGGCCTGCAACTGGCGGCGCACTGGACGGCCAAAGGCATGCAGATCGACAGCGTGAAACTGCAACGCGACGAGTTGAGCCTGAACCTCTCCGGCCTGCTACAACCGACCGGCAACTGGCCGCTGAACATCACCGGTGATCTGACCTTGCCGTCGCCGGCGCCCGAGCCGTGGACGCTGGCGCTGAAAATCGACGGCGACCTGCTAAAAACCCTCAACCTTAACGCCGACAGCCGTGGCTACCTCGACGGCCAGTTGAGCGGCGAACTGCAACCGTTGGCGGAAAACCTGCCGGCCAAAGTGCGGATCACCTCGGAGGCGTTCAAGCCGAGTGCGGATCTGCCGGACACGCTGCAATTCAATCAACTGCTATTGACCGGCGAAGGCGACCTGAAAAACGGTTACCAATTGCTCGGCAATGCGACGCTGCCTGCCGATAAAGGCCCGGTAGCGCTGTTGCTCAAAGGCAAGGTCGACGCCAACGGTGCACAGATTGCCGGCCTCGATCTGACGGCCAACGACAAGCAAAGCCTCAAGCTCACTGGCAATGTCGACTGGAGCAAAGGCCTCAGCGCCCAGGCCAATATCAACTGGCTGGATTTCCCCTGGCACCGGCTCTATCCGGAAATCGACGAGCCGCAGGTCACGTTGCGTACCTTCACCGGCGAAGTCTCCTACACCGACGGTCAGTACCTCGGTAACTTCGCCGCCGCTGCAGATGGTCCGGCGGGGGCGTTCAGCCTGAGCAGTCCGTTCAGTGGCAATCTCAAGCAGATCTTCCTGCCGCAACTGAAACTCGAAGCCGGGCAGGGCAAGGCCGAAGGCCATGTGAACGTGCAGTTCGCCGATGGTATCGCCTGGGACACCGCGCTGGAGCTGTCGGCGCTCAACCCGGCGTATTGGGTCGCGGAGCTGCCGGGCACCCTGGCCGGCCCGTTGAAGAGCAAAGGCGAAATGAAGAACGAGCGCCTGAGCCTGAATGCCGACCTCGATCTGAAAGGCAAACTGCGCGGCCAACCGGCGATCCTGCAAGCCAAGGCCGACGGCGCGGGCGAGCAGTGGAATCTGAATGCCCTGCAAATTCGCCTCGGCGACAACAGCATCAACGGCAAGGGCAGCCTGCAACAGAAGCTCACCGGGCAGATCGACATCAAACTGGCGCGTCTGGCCCAGCTCTGGCCGCAGCTGCGCGGGCAGATCAACGGTCGGGTCGATGTTGCCGGTACGCTCAAGGCACCGCAGGGCAAGCTCGGTCTGCAAGGTTCGCAACTGGCGTTCCAGGACAATCGCCTGCAAAGCCTTAACCTCGATGCCACCCTCGACAGCGCGCAACGGGCGAAAATCGACCTCAAGGGCAGCGGGATTCAGGCCGGCGACACGTCGCTGGGCACCCTGACCGCCAGCGCTCAGGGCGATATCAAAAGCCAGAAACTCAACCTCGACCTGCTCGGGCCGAAGCTGAAACTGGCGCTGGGCCTGGACGGCAATCTGGACAAGGGCAACTGGCGCGGGCGTCTGGCCAGCGGTGACATTCAGGCCGGCGGTCAGGACTGGAAACTGCAAAACCCGGCGAAACTCGAGCGTCTGGCCGACGGCAAGATCAACTTTGGCACCCATTGTTGGATGTCCGGCAATGCCAGCCTGTGCGGTGAAGATCAGCGCCTGATGCCGGAGCCGAAGCTGCGTTATCACCTCAAGCAATTCCCGATCGATAGCCTGGCGCAATGGCTGCCGAAGGATTTCGCCTGGCAGGGCAAGCTCAACGCCGACCTGCAACTGGACCTGCCGGCCAGCGGCCCGAATGGCCAGATCAGCGTCGATGCCAGCGGCGGCACCTTGCGCATGCGCGAGAAGGATCAGTGGGTCGACTTCCCGTACCAGACCCTCAAGCTCACCAGCAAACTCACGCCCAAGCGCATCGACACTGATCTCAACTTCGTCGGCGGCAAGCTCGGTGAACTGATGGTGCAGGCGCAGCTCAATCCGCTGCCGAAGAACAAACCGCTCAGCGGTACATTCCGCCTCAGCGGGCTTGATCTGTCGGTGGCGCGGCCGTTTGTGCCGATGGTCGAAAAACTCACCGGGCGCCTGAACGGCAGCGGCACGATTTCCGGTGGCCTGCTCGCGCCGCTGGTCAACGGCACCGTGCAGCTCAGCGACGGCGAAGTGTCCGGGCCGGAGTTGCCGATCGAGCTGCAAGCGTTGCAACTGCAAGCGGTGATCGCCGGTGAGGCTGTGCAATTGAACGGCGGCTGGAAAAGCGGCAAGAGCGGGCAGGGCAGTCTGAACGGCAACATCGCCTGGGGTCAGGCGCTGGTGGTGGATCTGGCGCTCAAGGGCACGCAATTGCCGGTCACGGTCGAGCCCTACGCGAAACTGGAGGTAGCGCCGGACCTGAAGATTTCCATGGCCGGCGATGAGCTGGCGATTGCCGGCAAGGTGCTGGTACCGAAAGGCGAAATCACTGTGCGGGAACTGCCGCCATCGACGGTGAAAGTCTCCGATGACACGATCATCGTCGGCGCGCAGACCGAAGAGGGCAAGCCGCCGCTGGCGATGAAAATGGACATCGATGTGGTGGTCGGCCAGGACAAATTGAGCTTCGCCGGATTCGGCCTGACCGCGAACCTGCAAGGCCAGGTGCACATCGGCGACAACATGGATACTCGCGGCGAACTGTGGCTCAACGACGGACGCTACCGCGCCTACGGCCAGCGCCTCACGGTACGTCGCGCGCGTCTGCTGTTCGCCGGGCCGCTGGATCAGCCGTATCTGGACATCGAAGCGATTCGCCAGACCGATGACGTGATCGCAGGCATCCGCCTGAGCGGCAGCGCCGAGCAGCCGACGACACAGATCTTCTCGGAACCGGCCATGAGCCAGGAACAGGCGCTGTCTTATCTGGTGCTGGGACGTCCGCTGAGCACCACCGGCGAGGACAACAACATGCTCGCGCAGGCCGCGCTCGGCCTGGGCCTGATGGGCAGTTCCGGGGTCACCAGCAGTCTGGCCAGCGACCTGGGCATTCAGGACTTCCAGCTCGACACCCAGGGCAGCGGCAACACCACCAGCGTGGTGGCCAGCGGCAACATCTCGGAAAAACTCAGCCTGCGCTATGGCGTCGGCGTGTTCGAGCCGGCCAACACCATCGCCTTGCGTTACAAACTGAGCAAAAAGGTTTACCTCGAAGCCGCCAGCGGCGTGGCCAGTTCGCTGGACATCTTCTACAAGCGGGATTTCTAGCCCGCTTTCCCTCTCCTCCTGATCGTTCCCACGCTCCGCGTGGGAATGCAGCCCGGGACGCTCCGCGTCCCATTCAACGGCGGATGCAGAGCGTCCCTTTATGCATTCCCACGCAGACGGTTCGACGCCTCGACGTGGGAACGATCTTGCGCGGTCAGTTATCGGCTAATTACAAAGCAACCTAACTATTACGTTGACATTCGCTGCCTAGGCAGTAACATCTCGACATACATTCACTGCCTAGGCAGTTATTAGGTGAGCACATGAAGCATTTCACCCCAGACGAATTCCAGCATTGCCATCTCGGCCTGTTGCTCGGCCGTGCCGCTTTACTCAAGGACAAGATCATCGACACCCACATGGAACCCCACGGCATCACCGCCGCGCAGTTCAAGGTGTTGATCATCATGGCCCAGTTCGGCGTCGACACCCCGGCCGAGCTGTGCCGGCACCTGTCGCTGGACAGCGGTTCGATGACCCGCATGCTCGATCGTCTGGAGCAGAAAGGTTTTCTGGTTCGCCAACGCAGCGAAGGCGATCGCCGTCAGGTGCAACTCAAACTCACCGAGCAGGGCCAGCAACTGGCCGATCGCCTGCCGCACATCGGTGCCGATGCCATGAACGAACTGGCCGGCGCCGTGACCCCGGACGAGTTGAAAACCCTGGAATACATCCTCAAGAAAATTTTGCTGGCAGCCGGTGACCCCATCACCATCCAGCGGTTAGGTGAACACAATGAGCGGTAAAACCTTGCGCAGCAGCCTGACACTGGTGCTGTCGGCGATGATCCTCGCCGGTTGCGCCAACTACAGTGGCCTCGATACCCAGGGCGCGAGTCTCGATGCGAAAACCCTGAAAGCCGGGCAATCGCTCAACGGCGTGACCCTGTCCCAGGCCGCCTGGCCGAAGAGCGACTGGTGGACCAGCCTCGGCGATCCGCAGCTCGACGGCCTGATTCGCGAAGCCCTGAAAGACAGCCCGGACATGCAGATCGCCGACGCCCGCGCCCATCAGGCCAGCGCCGCCGCGTATGCCGCCGATGCCGAGCGTTATCCGACCCTCGACGCCAGCGCCGGCATCAGCCGTTCGCGTCTGGCCAAGGACCAGGACCCGTTGGGGCAGGGTGGGGCTTACTCCACCGTGCGCAACATCAGCGCCGGCTTCAATTACAACTTCGACCTGTGGGGTGGTCAGCGTGACGCCTGGGAAGCTGCACTCGGTCAGGCCCGCGCCGCCGAAGTCGACCGTCAGGCCGCGCAACTGACCCTCGCCGCCGACGTGGCTCGGGCCTACAGCGATCTGGGTCAGGCGCACATCGTTTATGACCTGGCCAACGAAGATTTGAAGCGCACCAAACAGATGCTCGACCTGAGCCAGCGTCGTTTGAGTTCGGGGATCGACAGCCAGTACCAGTTCCAGCAGACCCAAAGTCTGGAAGCCAGCTCCGAAGCCAGCCTGATCGACGCCGAAAAACGCCTGAACAGCGCAAAAATCGCCCTGGCCGTGCTGCTCGGCAAAGGCCCGGATCGCGGCAACGAAATCGCTCGGCCGAAAGTCCTGCAAGCCAGCGCTGTCGCACTGCCATCGATGCTGCCGGCCGAACTGCTGGGCCGTCGCCCGGATCTGGTCGCGGCGCGCTGGCGTGTCGAGGCGGCAAGCAAGGACATCGACTCGGCCAAGACCCGCTTTTATCCCAACCTGAACCTCTCGGCTTCGGCCGGTGCCGAATCCTTGTTGGGGGACGCGATGTTCGGTTCCGCCAGTCGCTTCTTCAACATTGCCCCGACGATTTCGGTGCCGATCTTCGATGGCGGACGTCTGCGCGCCAACCTCGATGCCCGCGACGCCGATTACGACCTCGCCGTGGCGCAGTACAACAAAAGCCTGGTGAAAGCCCTGGGCGATGTCAGCGACACGATCAACCAGTTGCGTGACATCGGCCGGCAGATCGGCGCCCAGCAGCACGCGACCGAGATTGCCCAGGATTCTTACAACACCGTCGTCCAGCGTTACGGTTCCGGCATCGGCAACTACCTGGACGTGCTCAGCATCGAGCAGCAATTGCTGCAGGCCCAGCGTCAGCTGGCCAACCTGAATGCCGAGCAGATCGACCTGTCGATTCAACTGATGCAAGCGCTGGGCGGCGGCTTCCAGGGTGAAACCCTGACCGCAGCCAACGCCACCCCAGCCACGCCGCACAACTAATTCAAGGTACTTGTCATGGCCACTGCCGAAAACACACAAGCTCAAGACAACGCCCAGGACACTGGCAATCCGCGCAAACGCAAGGTGATGCTGCTGGTGCTGGCCGTTGTGGTTGCCCTCGCCGGTGCCGGCGTCTGGGCGTATCACGAATTCATCCGGCGCTGGAGCGAAAGCACCGACGACGCCTACGTCAACGGCAACGTGGTGGAAATCACCCCGCTGGTGACCGGCACCGTGGTCAGCATCGGTGCCGACGATGGCGATCTGGTGCATGAAGGCCAGGTGCTGATCAACTTCGACCCGAACGACGCCGAAGTCGGTCTGCAAAGTGCCAAGGCCAATCTGGCCCGCACCGTGCGTCAGGTGCGCGGCCTGTACAGCAACGTCGACGGCATGAAGGCCCAGGTCAATGCGCAACAGGCCGAAGTGCAGAAAGCCCAGGACAACTTCAACCGGCGGAAAAACCTCGCGGCCGGCGGGGCGATTTCCCAGGAAGAACTGTCCCACGCTCGCGATGACCTGACCTCGGCGCAAAACGCCCTGGCCAATGCCAAACAGCAGCTGAAAACCACCAGCGCGCTGGTCGATGACACCGTGGTCTCCTCGCACCCGGACGTGATGGCCGCCGCCGCGCAACTGCGTCAGGCCTACCTGACCAACGCACGCAGCACCTTGATCGCGCCGGTCACCGGTTATGTCGCCAAGCGCACCGTGCAGCTTGGCCAGCGTGTGCAGCCGGGCACCGCGCTGATGGCGGTGATTCCGCTGGATCAGCTGTGGATCGACGCCAACTTCAAGGAAACCCAGCTGCGTGACATGCGCATCGGCCAACCGGTGGAGATCGAGTCGGACATCTACGGCAGCGACGTCAAGTTCAGCGGCACCATCGACAGCCTCGGCGCGGGCACCGGCAGCGCGTTCGCCCTGTTGCCGGCGCAGAACGCCACCGGTAACTGGATCAAGATCGTGCAACGTGTGCCGGTACGGATTCACGTCAACGCCGAAGAGCTGGCCAAACACCCGCTGCGCGTCGGCCTGTCGACCAATGTCGAGGTCAACCTGCACGACCAGAGCGGTCCGGTACTGGCCCAGCAGCCGCCGCAAAAGGCCTCGTTCAGCACCAACGTCTACGACCGCCAACTGGCCGAAGCCGACGCGATGATCACCCAGTTGATCCACGACAACAGCGCGGCGGTCAGCAAGACTGCGCAACGCTGATCTCTTTCCCCCTGTGGGAGCGGGCTTGCTCCCACAAAGGGCAGCTGTGTCCGTAACAGACACGGCGCCAACCCGGCTTCATAGGATTCGCGATGAGCAATAACGCCTCTTTTACGCCGCCCAGCCTGTTGCTCAGCACCATCGGCCTGTCGCTGGCGACCTTCATGCAGGTGCTCGACACCACCATCGCCAACGTGGCGTTGCCGACCATTTCCGGCAACCTCGGCGTGAGTTCGGAGCAGGGCACCTGGGTCATCACCTCGTTCGCCGTGAGCAACGCCATTGCGCTGCCGCTCACCGGCTGGCTGAGCCGTCGCTTCGGCGAGGTGAAGCTGTTTCTGTGGGCGACCATCCTGTTTGTGCTGGCTTCGTTCCTCTGCGGTATCTCCACGTCGATGCCGGAACTGATCGGCTTCCGCGTGCTGCAAGGCCTGGTGGCCGGGCCGTTGTACCCGATGACCCAGACACTGCTGATTGCGGTGTATCCGCCGGCGAGGCGGGGCATGGCCCTGGCGTTGCTGGCGATGGTTACGGTGGTGGCGCCGATTGCCGGGCCGATCCTCGGCGGCTGGATCACCGACAGTTACAGCTGGCCGTGGATTTTCTTCATCAACGTGCCGATCGGGATCTTCGCGGTGATGGTGGTGCGCCAGCAGCTGGCCAAACGCCCGGTGGTCACCAGCCATCAGCCGATGGATTACGTCGGGCTGATCACGCTGATCATCGGCGTGGGCGCGTTGCAGGTGATCCTCGACAAGGGCAATGACCTGGACTGGTTCGAGTCGAACTTCATCATCATCGGCGCGGCGATTTCGGTGATCGCGCTGGCGGTGTTCGTGATCTGGGAAATGACCGACCAGCATCCGGTGGTCAACCTGCGGCTATTTGCCTATCGCAACTTCCGCATCGGCACGCTGGTGCTGGTGTTGGGTTACGCCGGGTTCTTCGGCATCAACCTGATCCTGCCGCAGTGGTTGCAGACCCAGATGGGCTACACCGCGACCTGGGCCGGTCTGGCGGTGGCACCGATCGGTATTCTGCCGGTGCTGCTGTCGCCGTTTGTCGGCAAGTACGCGCACAAGTTCGACCTGCGCCTGCTGGCCGGGCTGGCGTTCTTGGCGATCGGTCTGAGCTGCTTCATGCGCGCCGAGTTCACCAACGAAGTGGACTTCCAGCACATCGCTCTGGTGCAGCTGTTCATGGGGATTGGCGTGGCGCTGTTCTTCATGCCGACCCTGAGCATTCTGATGTCGGACCTGCCGCCGAGCCAGATTGCCGATGGTGCGGGTCTGGCGACGTTCCTGCGGACGCTGGGCGGCAGCTTTGCGGCGTCGTTGACTACGTGGATCTGGATTCGCCGGGCGGATCAGCATCATGCCTACATGAGCGAGAGTATCAGCACCTTCGAACCAGCGACTCGCGAGACCTTGCATTCGCTGGGTGGCGCGAGCCAATCGGCCTATGCGCAGATGGATCAGATCCTCACCAGTCAGGCGTACATGCTCTCCACCGTGGATTACTTCACGTTGCTGGGCTGGGGGTTCATGGGGTTGATTCTGATTGTGTGGCTGGCTAAGCCGCCGTTTGCTGCGAAGGCAGGGCCGGCCGCCAGCGGTCACTAAGTCAGGCAGATCGTTCCCACGCTCTGCGTGGGAATGCAGCCCGGGACGCTCCGCGTCCCATGCCGAAGCGGACGCGGAGCGTCCATTGAGGCATTCCCACGCAGAGCGTGGGAACGATCAACTAAGTCCGGGAACGATCAGACGGTGGCGGGGGCGGGCAGTGCTGGCGGCGGTGCGAAGTCGAATGGCGCCAACGCAAACCCGTTCTCATCCACCTGCAACGCCCAACCCTGACGATCCCAATCCCCCAGCACAATTCGCTTCGCCGCCTGATCGCCGATCTGCAACTTGTGGATCGCCGGGCGATGGGTGTGTCCGTGAACCAGGGTTTTCACCCCATACTCCTGCATGATTCGCGGAATTTCCTCCGGCGTGACATCGACGATGTCATTGGCCTTCATCCGCGTCTGCGCCCGGCTTTCGTTGCGCAGCTTGCGCGCAAGTTTGTGCCGGGTGCGCAACGGCAGGTTGCGCAGGATGAACAGGCTCAGCGGGTTGCGCAGGTAGCGGCGCAGCTTCATGTAGGCTTCGTCGCGGGTGCACAGGCTGTCGCCGTGCATCAGCAATACGGGCTCGCCGTAAAACTGCACGACACTCGGGTCCTTCAACAGCGTGCAGCCGGCCTGCTTGCAGAAGGCCTTGCCGAGCATGAAGTCGCGATTGCCGTGCATCAGAAATATCGCCGTGCCGCTGTCGCTGAGTTCGCGCAGGGCCTGGCAGATGGAACGCTGGAAGGGCGTCATGGCGTCGTCGCCAATCCACGCTTCGAAGAAGTCGCCCAGAATGTACAACGCACTCGCCGAGCGGGCGCGTCCGGCGAGCAAATCCAGAAACGCCCGGGTAATGTCCGGGCGCTCCTCCTCCAGATGCAAGTCTGAAATCAGCAATATCACGCTTCGATGATCTCGGCTTTCTCGATGATCACGTCGTCTGCGGGTACGTCCTGGTGGCCTGCCTTGGACGTGGTGGAAACGCCTTCGATCTTGTCGACAACGTCGGTGCCCGAAACCACTTTACCGAACACGGCATAACCCCAGCCCTGAGCGGTCTTGGCGGTGTGGTTCAGGAAGCTGTTGTCGGAGGCGTTGATGAAGAACTGTGCCGAAGCCGAATGCGGGTCCATGGTGCGGGCCATGGCGATGGTGTACTTGTCGTTCTTCAGACCGTTGTCGGCTTCGTTCTGGATGCTCGGGCTCTTGTCTTTCTTTTCTTTCATGCCTGGCTCGAAACCGCCGCCCTGGATCATGAAGCCTTTGATTACGCGGTGGAACACGACGTTCTCGTAGTGACCTTTCTTGACGTATTCGATGAAGTTGGCGGTGGTGAGAGGCGCCTTTTCAGCGTTCAGTTCGATGACGATGTCACCGAAGTTGGTGGTCAATTTAACTTGAGTCATGATCGATGCTCTTTATAAGGAATTCGTGGGTATTGGGACATTTGGGCCCCGTACCGGTTCAGCCCGTGAGGGCCAAGGTGCGCAGTTTAGCGTGACAGGCGCGAATTTCGAGGCTGTTTTTCAAAACCCGGCGATTAAATGCATTCCTTTTAAGCCCTGCTCTGTCAGGGGCTTGACAGCATCGGCTATGATAGCCGCTTTGTTTTGTCAGGCCCGTGTCCCGGCCGCGCACTGTACGTTCAAGGATCCTATGAGCAAGCCCACTGTCGACCCTACCTCGAATTCCAAGACCGGCCCCGTTACGCCGGTCAATTTCCTGCGCCCGATCATCCAGGCGGACCTGGACTCGGGTAAGCACACGCAGATCGTCACCCGTTTCCCGCCTGAGCCCAACGGCTACCTGCACATCGGCCACGCCAAGTCGATCTGTGTGAACTTCGGCCTGGCCCAGGAGTTCGGCGGCGTCACTCACCTGCGTTTCGACGACACCAACCCGGCCAAGGAAGACCAGGAATACATCGACGCGATCGAAAGCGACGTCAAATGGCTGGGCTTCGAATGGTCCGGCGAAGTGCGCTACGCCTCGCAATATTTCGACCAGTTGCACGACTGGGCCGTCGAGCTGATCAAGGCCGGCAAGGCCTACGTCGACGACCTGACGCCCGAGCAAGCCAGGGAATACCGCGGCAGCCTGACCGAGCCGGGCAAGAACAGCCCGTTCCGCGACCGTTCGGTGGAAGAGAACCTGGACTGGTTCGCCCGGATGCGCGCCGGTGAGTTCCCGGACGGTGCCCGCGTGCTGCGCGCCAAGATCGACATGGCCTCGCCGAACATGAACCTGCGCGACCCGATCATGTACCGCATCCGCCACGCCCATCACCACCAGACCGGTGACAAGTGGTGCATCTACCCGAACTACGACTTCACCCACGGTCAGTCGGACGCCATCGAAGGCATCACCCACTCGATCTGCACCCTGGAGTTCGAAAGCCATCGTCCGCTGTACGAGTGGTTCCTCGACGCACTGCCAGTGCCGGCGCACCCGCGTCAGTACGAGTTCAGCCGTCTGAACCTCAACTACACCATCACCAGCAAGCGCAAGCTCAAGCAACTGGTTGACGAGAAACACGTCAACGGCTGGGACGATCCGCGCATGTCCACGCTGTCGGGCTTCCGCCGCCGTGGCTACACCCCGGCATCGATCCGCAACTTCTGCGAGATGATCGGCACCAACCGTTCCGACGGCGTGGTCGACTTCGGCATGCTCGAGTTCAGCATCCGTCAGGACCTGGACGCGAACGCCCCGCGCGCCATGTGCGTGCTGCGTCCGTTGAAAGTCGTGATCACCAACTACCCGGAAGGCCAGATCGAGAACCTCGAACTGCCGCGTCATCCGCAGAAAGAAGAACTTGGCGTGCGCCAGCTGCCGTTCGCCCGTGAAATCTACATCGACCGCGATGACTTCATGGAAGAACCGCCAAAAGGCTACAAGCGCCTGGAGCCGAACGGCGAAGTGCGTCTGCGCGGCAGCTACGTGATCCGTGCCGACGAAGCGATCAAGGACGCCGACGGCAACATCGTCGAACTGCGTTGCTCCTACGATCCGGACACCTTGGGCAAGAACCCTGAAGGCCGCAAGGTCAAGGGCGTGATCCACTGGGTGCCGGCCGCTGCCAGCATCGAGTGCGAAGTGCGTCTGTACGATCGCCTGTTCCGTTCTCCGAACCCGGAGAAGGCCGAAGACAGCGCGAGTTTCCTGGACAACATCAACCCTGACTCACTGCAAGTGCTGACCGGTTGTCGTGCTGAACCCTCGCTGGGCAACGCACAGCCGGAAGACCGTTTCCAGTTCGAGCGCGAAGGCTACTTCGTCGCGGATATCAAGGACTCGAAACCAGGTCAGCCGGTATTCAACCGTACCGTGACCCTGCGCGATTCGTGGGGCCAGTGATCAAGTCTTAAGGAAACACCGTGCTTACGATCTACAACACGCTCACCAAGAGCAAAGAAGTCTTCAAGCCGCTGGATGGCAACAAGGTGCGCATGTACGTCTGCGGGATGACCGTGTACGACTACTGCCACCTGGGCCACGGCCGCAGCATGGTCGCGTTCGACCTGGTGACCCGCTGGTTGCGGTTCAGCGGTTATGACCTGACCTACGTGCGCAACATCACCGACATCGACGACAAGATCATCAACCGGGCCAACGAGAACGGCGAGTCGTTCGAAGCGTTGACCGAGCGCATGATCGCGGCGATGCACGAAGACGAAGCGCGCCTGAACATCCAGAAGCCGGACATGGAGCCGCGCGCCACGGATCACATCCCTGGCATGCACGCGATGATCCAGACCCTGATCGACAAGGGTTACGCCTACGCCCCGGGCAATGGCGACGTGTACTACCGCGTCGGCAAGTTCATGGGCTACGGCAAGCTGTCGCGCAAGAAGATCGAAGACCTGCGCATCGGTGCGCGGATCGAGGTCGACGAAGCCAAGGAAGATCCGCTGGACTTCGTGCTGTGGAAAGGCGTCAAGCCGGGCGAGCCGAGCTGGGAATCGCCGTGGGGCGCCGGGCGTCCGGGCTGGCACATCGAGTGCTCGGTGATGTCCACCTGCTGCCTCGGTGAGACTTTCGACATTCATGGCGGCGGCAGCGATCTCGAGTTCCCGCACCATGAAAACGAAATCGCCCAGAGCGAAGCGGCCACCGGCAAGACCTACGCCAACGCGTGGATGCATTGCGGCATGATCCGTATCAATGGCGAGAAGATGTCCAAGTCCTTGAACAACTTCTTCACCATTCGCGACGTGCTCGATAAGTACCACCCGGAAGTCGTGCGTTACCTGTTGGTGTCGAGCCACTACCGCAGCGCGATCAACTACTCGGAAGACAACCTCAAGGACGCCAAGGGCGCACTGGAGCGTTTCTACCACGCGTTGAAAGGCCTGCCGAACGTGGCGCCGGCTGGCGGCGAAGCGTTCGTCGAGCGCTTCACCACGGTGATGAACGACGACTTCGGCACGCCGGAAGCCTGCGCGGTACTGTTCGAGATGGTCCGTGAGATCAACCGTCTGCGTGAGAGCGATCTCGATGCCGCGGCCGGTCTGGCGGCGCGCCTGAAAGAACTGGCCAGCGTGCTGGGTGTGTTGCAGCTCGAAGCCGACGACTTCCTGCAAGCTGGTGCCGAAGGGCGCGTGGATGCAGCCGAAGTCGAGGCGCTGATCGCTGCGCGTCTGGCGGCACGTGCCGGCAAGGACTGGGCCGAATCCGACCGCATCCGCGACCAGCTCACCGCCATGGGCGTGGTGCTGGAAGACGGCAAGGGCGGCACGACCTGGCGTCTGGCTGACTGATTGCTGCGCCTGTTACAAACAAAACCCGCCTTGTGCGGGTTTTTGTTTTTCGGTTCGCATTGATCGTTCCCACGCTCCGCGTGGGAATGCAGCCCGGGACGCTCCGCGTCCCATGCCGAAGCGGACGCGGAGCGTCCAATGAGGCGTTCCCACGCAGACGGTTCGACGCCTCGACGTGGGAACGATCCAGACAATGTGTGATTGCTTTTGGCATTCGCATAGGTCTTGATAGCGCACGCGGCAGGATGCTCATCAGCGGCGAATCCGGAAGGGAGGAATCATGGCTAATCACTATCGCGAGTTGGTATCGACACCCGGCGCGACCGGGCTGATCCTCGCGAGCTCTATTGCCCGACTGCCCCAGGCAATGATCGGCATCGGCATCATCACCATGCTGGTGCAGCAGACCGGCGTTTACTGGCTGGCCGGCGCAGTCGCCGGTACGTTTACCCTGGCCAATGCGCTGCTCGGCCCGCGCATCTCGAAACAGGTTGATCGGCGAGGCCAGAGTCGCGTGCTGCCCGTCGTCACGGCGTTCAGCATCGTCATGTTGCTGGCGCTGATTGTTGCCGTGCACCTGAGGGCGCCGGCCGCGCTGTTTTTTGTGCTGGCGGCACTGGCGGGGACGATGCCGAGCATGCCGTCCATGATCCGCGCACGCTGGACGCAGCTGTTTCGTGGCAAGCCACAACTGCACACCGCGTTCTCGCTGGACACGGTTCTCACCGAACTGGCCTACATCATCGGCCCGCCACTGGCGATCGGTTTGAGCGTGAGTTTTTTCGCGGAAGCCGGGCCGCTGGTGGCGGTGGGGTTGCTGGCCGTCGGCGTGACGGCGTTTCTCATGCAGCGTCAGACCGAACCGAAAGTCGTGGCGGGCAACCGGAAAAACAGTGGTTCGACCCTGCTGATTCCCGGCGTTCGCACCATTGTCCTGGCACTGCTGGCGATGGGCGCCATTGGCGGATCGATCGATGTCGCCGTTGTAGCGTTCGCCAATGCCCAGGGCTGGCCAGCGTCCGCCACCTTCATCCTCGCCGCCTATGCGTTCGGCTCGCTGGTGGCGGGCCTGACCTTCGGCGCGTTGCGGGTTTCGCTAGCGATTGAAAAGCAGTTCTTTATCGGGATCCTGGTCACGGCAGTCACCGGCGTATTGCCGATTTTCTCACCGGACGTTTATGTCCTTACCGCGATGCTGTTTATCGCCGGCATCTCGTTCGCGCCGACCATGGTTGTGGTCATGAAGCTGGGGACGATCATCATTCCTGCCGCGAGGATGACCGAAGGCCTGACGTGGATGACCACCGGAATCAGCATCGGCGTGGCGCTCGGCGGCATGCTGGCGGGGCTGGTGATTGATGCTTTTGGTGCACGGGCAGGGTTCGCGGTCGCGATTGCTGCAGGTCTGATGATGATGGTCGTGGTGCTGATGGGCCTGCGGACGTTGGCGGCCGCATCGGCTGCGCCTGTTGAGCCGACCGTTTCGGCCTGACCGGCTATGGGGGCGCTCAGCTTTCAAGCTGCCGCAATCGCTTGTACAGCGTATTGCGGCTCACCCCCAATCGCCGAGCCAGGTGGGAAATATTCCCGCCGGCCAGTTGCAACTCCCGGTTCAGCGCCTCGGCATCGTTCAGGTCGATGCCCAACGGCTCGGCCGCTTCAACCGGCTCCATCTCCAGATCGACAAAAAAATCGTCCGGCAAATGCTCGGGCCTAATCGGTTGCTCCTCGGCCATCGCCAGCGCCACCTGCATCACGCTGCTGACCTGACGCAGATTGCCCGGCCACGGGTGCCGCTCGAACAGCTCCAGCACCTCACGACTCAATCCCGCCCACTGCGACGGCTCGCGATGTTGTTCCCACAGGCGTTTGAACAGCGCCTGCTTGTCGCTGCGCTCGCGAAGCGGTGGTAATTCGAGAGTCAGGCCGCCGATGCGGTAGTACAAGTCTTCGCGAAAGCGCCCCAGTTGCACCTGTTCCCGAAGCGAACGGTTGGTGGCGGAGATGATCCGCAGATCCACCGGGAACAGCTCGCTGCTGCCCACCGGTTGCACGCAGCGCTCCTGCAGCACCCGCAACAGCCGGGCCTGGGTCGGCAGCGGCATGTCGCCGATCTCGTCGAGGAACAGCGTGCCTTTGTCGGCCTTGCGGATCAGGCCGATGCTGCCTTTCTGGTTGGCGCCGGTGAACGCGCCTTTCTCATAGCCGAACAGCTCGGACTCCACCAGTTCGGCGGGGATCGCCGCGCAGTTGACGGCAATGAACGCCTGTTTGCTGCGGGAGCTGGCCTGATGCAGGGCTTTGACGAACACTTCCTTGCCGACCCCGGTTTCCCCGTGAATAAGCAGCGGGATGTCCTTTTCCAGCAGACGTTCGGCCTGGCGCACGGCTTTCTCCACGCGGCTGTCGCCGAAGTGCAAAGTGCTCAGGCTGATGGCCGTCGGTGCGGCGACTTTCGGTTCGGCGGTTCTTGTTTCAGTGAAGACACGCGCCTGAACCGGCGCCTGTTTAGGTCGCTTCAACAAACACTGGAAACGATTGCGCCCGGAGGTCTGCAAGGCGAACGGCAAACCGTCCGGCTGATTGATCAACTCCAGCAACGAGACCTTGAACAGACTCTCAACGCTGACCCGCGACAAGCGCACACCCAGCAGATTGTCGGCCCGACGGTTGGCCGACAGCACCTGACCGCTCTCATCAAAGATCAGCAGCCCGGCCCACTGGCTGTCGAGATTGTTCAACCCGGTGTTGAAGGTCAGTTGAAAGTGCTGGCCATGGAACAGGTTGAGGATCAGCCGGTTTTCCACGGTCTGGCTCATCATCTTGACCATGCCGAGGGTGTGCGAGGGCGGCAGGTAGCTGTCGCTGGACACATCGAGTACGGCGATGACCTTGCGCTCGGCATCGAAAATCGGTGCGGCGGAACCGGTCATGAAGCGGTTGGCCTTGAGAAAGTGTTCATCGTGTTCGATGTGCACCGCCTGCTCGCAGGCCAGCGCCGTGCCGATGGCGTTGGTGCCGCTGGCGCGTTCGATCCAACTCGCTCCCGGTTGAAAACCCCGCGCCAGACTCGGCTCGATAAAGCGTTGCGTGCCCCACGAGGTCAGCACCTGGCCCTGATTGTCGGCGAGCATGATCAGGCAGTTGGAATTGCTGAGGATGTTTTCGTAGTAGGGCAAGACTTCCTGGTGGGTGGTCTGCACCAGCGCGTGATGGCTGTCGAGCAGATGCGCGATGCCGGCGGCGGGCAACTGATCAAAGGCCGGGGCGCTTTGGTGATCCAGACCGAACGCGCGGCAACGTTGCCAGGAACTCTGGACGAGGGCGTCGTGGGACAGCGGCGGGGCAGGTGCGGCCATGATTGGCAGTCTCTGAAGGGTGCTTTGTTGTTTTTGTTATGGCTCGTTCGACGAGCAAAAAGCATCCATAGAGTGTTGTTCACTATTGTTCATTGTCAATCGCCAAACTGTTCAATTGTTCAGTCGCGACTGTTCACTTGTGTTCAGCTACGAACCACGGTTTGCGTGGCTTTCAGCGAATCTAACGGTAAATCAACAGCTTGCCGTTTCTGGCACGAATGTCGCTCTACAGGACAGGTCGCTTGACTCCAATAATAAAAAGGCCGAGCCATGTCACTCACCCTGGAGCACGTCTGCCGTACCGTCGAGGGCCAGACCTGGATCGACGATGCGAGCCTGAAATTCGAACCTGGATCTTTCAACGTTTTGCTCGGACGCACGCTGTCCGGCAAGACCAGTCTGATGCGCCTGATGGCCGGTCTGGACAAGCCCGACAGCGGCCGCATCCTGATGAACGGCGTCGACGTCACCCAGCGTCCGGTGCGTTTGCGCAACGTGTCGATGGTCTATCAGCAGTTCATCAATTACCCGACCATGACGGTGTTCGAGAACATCGCCTCGCCGCTGCGCCAGGCCGGGATCTCCAACGAACAGATCCAGAGCAAGGTGCAGGAAACCGCGAAGATGCTGCGCATCGAAAAGTTTCTGCAGCGTTATCCGCTGGAACTGTCCGGCGGCCAGCAGCAGCGTACCGCGATGGCGCGGGCGCTGGTCAAGGATGCCGAGCTGATTCTGTTCGACGAGCCGCTGGTCAACCTCGATTACAAGCTGCGCGAAGAGCTGCGCCAGGAAATGCGCGAGCTGTTCAAGGCGCGCCACACCATCGCCATCTATGCCACCACCGAACCCAACGAAGCGCTGGCGCTGGGCGGTACCACGACCATTCTGCACGAGGGCCGGGTGATCCAGAGCGGCCCGTCGACCGAGGTCTACCACCAGCCACAAACGGTGCTGGCCGCCGAATTGTTCTCCGAGCCGCCGATCAACCTGATGCCGGGGCGTATCGCCGGTAACGAAGTGAGTTTCGCCAACTTCGTGCACTTCCCGCTGAACGTCGATCTGCGGCCAGTGGGCGAGGGCGAGTTCCGTTTTGGTGTGCGCCCGAGTCATATCTCGCTGGTGCCGAGCAACGACGACGACCTGGAACTGGCGGTGACCGTCGAGGTGGCGGAAATCAGCGGTTCGGAAACCTTCCTGCACGTGCGCAACGAGCATTTTCTGCTGGTGTTGCATTTGCCGGGGGTTCACGAATACGACGTCGATGCGCCGATCCGCATCTACATTCCGACCCATAAACTGTTTGTGTTCGATGCGCAGGGCCGTCTGGTGCAGGCACCGGGCCGGCGCGTCGCGAGGGTTGCCTGATGGCCGAAATCCGTTTGCAGCACCTCGCCCACAGCTACAGCAAAACCCCGAGCGGGCCCGAGGACTATGCGATCCGCGAGATGGACCACATCTGGGAGCAGGGCGGCGCCTATGCCTTGCTCGGCCCTTCGGGTTGCGGCAAATCGACCTTGCTCAACATCATTTCCGGTCTGCTCAGCCCGTCCCAGGGCCATGTGCTGTTCGATGGCAAAGCGGTCAACGACCTGACCCCGGAGAAGCGCAATATCGCCCAGGTGTTCCAGTTCCCGGTGGTGTACGACACCATGACCGTGTTCGACAACCTGGCCTTTCCCCTGCGCAATCAGGGCCTGGCCGAGGCGAAAGTTCACAGCAAGGTGCAGGAAATCGCCGAAGTCCTCGACCTGCAAAACCTGTTGAGCAAAAAGGCGCGCAACCTCACCGCCGACGAAAAACAGAAAGTCTCCATGGGCCGTGGCCTGGTGCGCGATGACGTCTCGGCGATTCTGTTCGACGAGCCGCTGACGGTGATCGACCCGCACCTGAAATGGAAACTGCGGCGCAAGCTCAAGCAGATCCACGAGCAGTTCAACATCACCATGGTCTACGTAACTCACGATCAGCTGGAGGCTTCGACTTTTGCCGACAAGATCGCGGTGATGTACGGCGGCCAGATCGTCCAGTTCGGAACGCCACGGGAATTGTTCGAGCGGCCGAGCCACACCTTTGTCGGCTACTTCATCGGCAGCCCGGGGATGAACCTGATCGAAGTGCAACCGCAACCGGGCGGGGTCGGTTTCAATTCAACCCATCTGCCGCTGTCCGACGGCTTGCAGCGCCATATCGAACACGGCCAGTGGAAAAATCTGAAGGTCGGCATCCGTCCCGAGTTCATCCATGTGTGGGACGAGCCGTTTGATGACGCGATGCAGGCGCGGGTCGTACACGTCGAAGACCTCGGCACCTACAAGATCATGACCCTGGATCTGGACGGCGCACCGCTGAAAGTGCGCCTGGCCGAGGACAAACCGGTGCCCCAGGGCACTGCGTACATCAGTTTTCCGGCGCAGTGGCTGATGGTCTACGCCGACGAGTTTCTGCTGGATGCCACCGACAGCGAGGTACAGCCATGAACAAGGTGCAGAACAACAAGGCCTGGTGGCTGGTGTTGCCGGTGTTCCTGCTGGTGGCGTTCAGTGCCGTGATCCCGATGATGACCGTGGTCAACTATTCGGTGCAGGACATTTTCGACCAGTCCAGCCGCTACTTCGTCGGTGCCGACTGGTACAAGCAGGTGCTGCTCGATCCGCGTCTGCACGACTCGTTGCTGCGCCAGTTCATCTACTCGGCGTGTGTGCTGCTGATCGAAATCCCCCTCGGGATCGCCATTGCCCTGACCATGCCGACCAAGGGTCGCTGGTCGTCGGTGGTGCTGATCGTGCTGGCGATCCCGTTGCTGATTCCATGGAACGTAGTCGGCACCATCTGGCAGATTTTCGGCCGTGCCGACATCGGCCTGCTGGGGTCGAGCCTCAATGCCATGGGCATCAGCTACAACTACGCGGCCAACACCATGGACGCCTGGGTCACTGTGCTGGTGATGGACGTCTGGCACTGGACTTCGCTGGTGGCGCTGCTGTGTTTTTCCGGCTTGCGGGCGATTCCCGATGTGTATTACCAGGCCGCGCGCATCGACCGGGCCTCGGCCTGGGCTGTGTTCCGGCACATTCAGTTGCCCAAGTTGAAGAGCGTGCTGCTGATCGCGGTGATGCTGCGCTTCATGGACAGCTTCATGATCTACACCGAGCCGTTCGTGCTCACCGGTGGCGGGCCGGGCAACTCGACGACCTTCCTGAGTCAGACCCTGACCCAGATGGCCGTAGGCCAATTCGACCTGGGGCCGGCGGCGGCATTCTCGCTGGTGTACTTCCTGATCATCCTGCTGGTGTCCTGGCTGTTCTACACCGCCATGACCCACAACGATGCCAACCGCTGAGGCCCGGCCATGAGCAAAAGAAAGCTGATTCCCCTGCTGCTCTACATTCTGTTCCTGCTGGTGCCGATCTACTGGCTGCTGAACATGTCGTTCAAGAGCAACACCGAAATCCTCGGCGGACTGACCCTTTTCCCACAGGATTTCACGCTGGCGAACTACAAGGTGATCTTCACCGACCCGAGCTGGTACACCGGTTATATCAACTCGCTGTACTACGTCAGTCTGAACACGATCATTTCTCTGACCGTGGCACTGCCGGCGGCCTACGCGTTTTCACGCTACCGTTTTCTCGGCGACAAGCACCTGTTCTTCTGGCTGCTGACCAACCGCATGGCACCGCCGGCGGTGTTCCTGCTGCCGTTCTTCCAGCTGTATTCGTCGATCGGTCTGTTTGATACCCACATCGCCGTGGCGCTGGCGCACTGCCTGTTCAACGTGCCGTTGGCGGTGTGGATCCTCGAAGGTTTCATGTCCGGGGTGCCGAAGGAAATCGACGAAACCGCCTACATCGACGGCTACAGCTTTCCCAAGTTCTTCGTGAAGATCTTCATTCCGCTGATCGGCTCCGGCATCGGTGTGACAGCGTTTTTCTGCTTCATGTTTTCCTGGGTCGAGCTGCTGCTGGCGCGCACGCTGACCTCGGTGAACGCCAAACCGATCGCGGCGGTGATGACGCGCACGGTGTCGGCATCCGGGATTGACTGGGGCGTACTGGCGGCAGCGGGGGTGTTGACTATTCTCCCCGGCATGCTGGTGATCTGGTTCGTTCGCAACCACGTGGCCAAGGGCTTTGCCCTGGGCCGGGTCTGAGGAACTGATGATGGAATGGATGAGCTGGACCGTCCCGACGGCGGCGTTTTTCATCGTGATCGGGTTGATCCTGGTGGGCATGACCACCTGGGAACTGCGCTCGCCGAGCATCTTGCGGCGAGGGTTTCTGCCGATTGCCACCACCCGTGGCGATCGTTTGTTCATCGGTCTTCTCGGCAGCGCCTACCTGCATCTGCTGGTAATCGGCGTGACCGACTGGAGCATCTGGGTAGCGTCCGCGTTGTCCCTGGTGTGGCTGTTGGCTGTGATGCGTTGGGGCTAGTCGAATCGCTCGGCAATCGTGCTCCGAAAACCTAACAGGAGGTCTCTATGTTCGATAAGAAAAATAAGCTGCGACATAGCATTTCATTGGCAGCCATGCTGGCACTCAGCGGTTTGAGCGCGTCTGCCTGGGCCGACGCCTACGAAGATGCCGCAAAAAAATGGATCGGCAGCGAGTTCAAACCGTCGACCCTGACGGCAGATCAGCAGCTCGAAGAACTGAAGTGGTTCATCAAGGCGGCCGAGCCGTTTCGCGGGATGGACATCAAGGTGGTTTCGGAAACCCTGACCACCCACGAATATGAATCCAAGGTGCTGGCCAAGGCCTTCAGCGAAATCACCGGCATCAAGCTGACCCACGACCTGCTGCAGGAAGGCGATGTCGTGGAAAAAATGCAGACGGTGATGCAGTCGGACAAGAACATCTACGACGGCTGGGTCAACGACTCGGACCTGATCGGTACGCACTTTCGCTACGGCAAGACCGAATCGATCACCGACCTGATGGCCAACGAAGGCAAGAACTTCACCTCGCCGACCCTCGACATCAAGGACTTCATCGGCATCTCCTTCACCACTGCGCCGGACGGCAAGATCTATCAATTGCCCGATCAGCAGTTCGCCAACCTGTACTGGTTCCGTGCCGACTGGTTCGAACGCGCCGACCTGAAAGCCAAGTTCAAGGAAAAGTACGGCTATGAACTGGGCGTGCCGGTGAACTGGTCGGCCTATGAAGACATCGCCAAGTTCTTCAGCGAAGACGTCAAGGAAATCGACGGCAAACGCATTTACGGGCACATGGACTACGGCAAGAAAGACCCGTCGCTGGGCTGGCGCTTCACCGATGCCTGGTTCTCCATGGCCGGTGGCGGCGACAAGGGCATTCCCAACGGCTTGCCGGTGGACGAGTGGGGGATTCGCGTCGAGGATTGCCACCCGGTCGGCTCCAGCGTGACCCGCGGCGGCGACACCAACGGCCCGGCGGCGGTGTTCGCCACCACCAAATACGTCGACTGGCTGAAGAAGTACGCGCCACCGGAAGCGGCGGGCATGACCTTCTCCGAATCCGGCCCGGTGCCGTCCCAGGGCAACATCGCCCAGCAGATTTTCTGGTACACCGCGTTCACCGCCGACATGACCAAGCCGGGCCTGCCGGTGGTCAACGCCGACGGCACGCCGAAATGGCGCATGGCACCGTCGCCACGCGGGCCGTACTGGGAAGAGGGGATGAAGCTCGGTTATCAGGACGTGGGCTCGTGGACCTTCATGAAATCCACGCCTGAGAAACAGAAACTCGCGGCCTGGCTGTACGCGCAGTTCGTGACCTCGAAAACCGTGTCGCTGAAGAAAACCATCGTCGGTCTGACGCCGATTCGCGAGTCGGACATCAACTCGCAAGCGATGACCGATCTGGCACCGAAACTCGGTGGTCTGGTCGAGTTCTACCGCAGCCCGGCCCGTGTGCAATGGACGCCGACCGGCACCAACGTGCCGGACTACCCACGCCTGGCACAATTGTGGTGGAGCCACATCGCCGAAGCCGCCAGCGGCGAGAAGACCCCGCAACAGGCCCTCGACGGTCTGGCCAAGGATCAGGACGCGATCATGACCCGTCTGGAACGCTCCAAGGCCCAAGCGGTGTGCGCCCCGAAAATGAACCCCGAGCGCGACGCGCAATACTGGTTCGACCAGCCGGGCGCACCAAAACCGAAACTGGCCAACGAGAAGCCGAAAGGCGAAACCGTGAGCTACAACGAACTGCTCAAGTCGTGGGAGGCGGCACGCAAATAAGCGCTTTTGCGGGACGGAACGGCACCTTCGGGTGCCGTTTTTCTTTGTGCGGGATTCAGACCAGAACAGCCAGATCTGTGTACTGAGCCACCAGGGGATCGGCGGTTAGCAGCTTCATCGGCTCAATCATGGCGGTTGCAACAATAAGCCGATCGAATGGATCGCGATGGTGGTGTTCAAGCTCCTTTACGGCAATGGCGTGTTCTGAGGTCACTGGGAGTTCTATAAAGCCGCTGTCGAGGCTGTATTGCCTTATTTCTTCGAGATCTACATTCAACTTACCGAGCCCGACCTTGATTGCCATCTCCCAATAGGTCGCAGCGCTGATATAGATTTCGGTGGCGTTCTCAATCAGTTTTCTGGCTTTTGCGGAGAGTCTGGAATCGTCTGAAAGCGTCCAGAGCAGAATGTGGGTGTCGAGCAATACCCTCATGACTGGCCACCCTCAAATGCGTCGAGCATGTCATCCGATAGTGGCGCGTCGAAGTTTTCGGGAAGCACGAGTTTGCCCTTCATCGCACCTATGCGCGGACCGTGAGACTTGGTGACAGGAACCAGACGAGCGAGTGCACGCCCATGTTTGGCAATTGTAATGATCTGCCCCGAGGCGGCCTCATCGACGAGTCTGGATAGATTGTTTTTGGCTTCGGCCAACGGAACGATGATCATCATGTTTTCCTCATATTCTGGACAAATATAGCCAGAATCAAGGGGGCCGGCAAAGTCCCGGATTTGTTCTGTGCAGGTGGGGGGCAAACCTGCACGTCGCGCTATATAGGGAAATTGCATGACTTTGCTCCGTCGCTCGACCACCGATGAATCGAAGCTGCTCACCAGCTCAAAAAAGATTTCACGTTTCATTGTCCGTTCTGGCCTCAGCCGCTTGGTAAACCGTGACCCAAGATAACGTCTTGTTTCCTGGTGTGGCTGTAGGACGAGACGGGCATTCTGGAGAGAGCTTTCTGTGTTCCCGGCGGGACGGGCCAGTAACGGAAAAAGATCCTACGGCCATATAACGCTCACCTTTCGATTTCACGTTTCACCGCCCGACGCACCGCTTTGAGGAGGGCGTTTTCAAAGGCGTTGTGCCCGGCGTGCAGCAGCCGGCAGTGGATGTTCATGCGTTGCCTGAGCCAGCGCACGCTGGCCATGCCATGGGTGTCGCGGATGCCCTGGATCAGCAGGGTGTTGTCATCGAGGGTCAGGTCTTCATCCTTTGGCGTGAAGCAGTAGTTCTGCAGGTGGTAATGCAGCTCGAGACGGATGGCGAGCACCGCTTCCTGATCGACAAAGCGCTCCAGAGTGTCGGGGCAGATCGTCTGCCCTGTGCGACGTAGAACAGCGTTCAACCATTCGATGGCGGCGCGGTATTGCTGCGATGGACAGCCTTCGCCGAGGATCCGGTAGATGTCCCTGGCACGGTGGCCGGGCGACATGTGAGGCGATTGTGCCAACCCGTCATTGAGTGCCTGATCGTAGGCCCGGACATTGGCGGCAAACGGCACGAATACCGAAACCAGCGTGGTTTTCAGCAGGTGCTGCGGATATCGCTGTTGGTACTGGATCGCCAGCCAGCTACCCCATGACACGCCAAGCACGCTGATTTTTTCGAAGCCGAAATACTGGCGCAGGGCATCGATGTCTTCGACACACAGCCCGGTAGTGTTGTCCCGCAGTTCGCCGTAAGGCGTCGAGCGCCCGCAGCCCCGTTGGTCGAACAGGATGATGTCGAACCGACCCGGTTCGAAGAACTGCAAATGGTGGCGGCTTATACGTCCGCCGGGCCCGCCATGGAGGAAAAACACCGGTTCGTGTCCCGGAACACCATGCCGTTCCCAATAGAGTTGATGGCCGTCGCCGGTCGGGTAATAACCTCGGCTATGCAGGGAAAAGCTCATGGCGCCGGAACCGTCAGACGATAGAACTGGAACAGCTCGATTTGCCCTGGTCGTGCCGCGACACTGGATTCAAGTTTCAGGTGATGGATGGAGGCAAGCCAGGTGACCGGAATCAGCACCGGGGTGTGACCGAAGACGAGGATCGTGCCACCGGGATTGACGCAGCGGATCAGCGATTCGAACGCTACGTGGGCCTCACGGCGGGTCAAGACTTCGGCGTTGAGGAAACGCAGGATCAAGACATCGCAGCGAATTCCGGAATTGAAAGCTTCACTCGCCTCCAGCACGTCAAATTCGACGGATGTCCCGCTGTGCCAGCGCCTGGCATGTTCGATCATCGAGGCCGAACGGTCAGTGCCCAGGCACAGACAGTCGGGCAGGGCGCGGGCGAGGTGGGCGATGAACGCGCCGGTCGAACAGGCCGGGTCGTAAATCAGTGCGCCTTTTTCAGTGATGGCCTGGAGCAGCCCGGCGCAGTATTCGCGCAAGTGCTGCTCGTCAGTGTTCAGCTGTTCGGCCAGTGATTCGTTGCATTGCCAGAAGTCTGCCGGGCAGACCGCTTCCCGGCCCGCCTCATCCAGCAGCGGGAAGGGAACCAGGATCTCGCTGTCAGCCTGATGCAATGCATGTTCAAAGACCTGCGCTTTCTCCGCGGGTGAGGCCGTCCGATAGCCGATCGACAACCCGTCATCCCCCCACAATGAATGCAGATGCGGGCCAAACAACATGTCGGGTTTGAGCGAGCTGCTGGCCTGCCATCGAAAATGCCGGTCACGTTGCAGGAGCTTGCGGCCGACCCAGAGCTCATCGTTTACCCGCAGGAAAAAAACGTGATGCAGTCCGCTGCCTCGCGGTTCGAGGAAGTGGCCAACAGCGCCGTTCTCGTTGAGGTAAAGGCGCATGGATCGGGCCAGTGTCAGCTCCCGGTTGCGATCGGGTCGGCTCATGGGGCGGGCCTCTCCAGAGTACGGCCCCGGGCTTGCGGTATGACGACGTTACCGCTGCAGACCACGAAGAAGCGTTCCAGTCCGGGGATCACCACGTTGAGCAGGGTCGTGCCGAGCTCGGTTCGCTGCAGGACCGCTGCACCCAGCGAACGGCCATGAATCCGCAGGTCTTGAGTCAGCAGGTGCAGTTGATTTTGCACCGACAGGTCTTTGGCGGCATCCGGCAGGCTCACCTCGTGTTGAACGCAGCGATGCAGAAGCGTGTGCGGATCAAACTGCGAACAGCGCAGCAGGCGCGGGAACGGTTGCAGGTTGCGCAGCGCATTGGCCAGTGTCTGACGGTATTCGGGTTCGGCGGCACTCAGTTGCAGCTGCACCAGTTCAGTAAGCGCCCGCCACGCCGCGTGCCGCGGGTCGAGGGAGCTACCGCTGCCGAATACCTGTGGGTGAGCGCCCGGCTTCGTGGTGAAGGCCAGAAAGGTTCGCGTCTTGAACTCGGTGCTGATATCCACCAGCACGATTTCGCCGTCGATCTCTTGTTCGGCATCAGCCCAAAGACGATCGAGATCGTCGCGTTCAGTGAGACGCGCCACCCGTCGCAGTGGCGGATGGTTCTGATAATAAAAATGATCGAGCAGAAACAACGACACGGCGTCGCGCTCGATGCATTCGTTGGCGGCGTGCAGCATCGCTTCGTGGTAAGTGGCGCCAATGGCGGTGCCGCTGTTGCTGGCGTAGCGCTGCACGGCACGGTAGTCCGCCATGCCCGGTGACGAGGGTAAACGTGAGCCGTTCGGCGAGGTCAGCGCCACCGGGTAGGAAAACCGGTCATGCCACGGCGGACAGACATAGGTCCGGCAGGGGATGCGCACGTTTTGCTGGCAAGTGAGCCTGTGCAGAAGCGAGTCATCGGCAAACACCGGCGTGTCTTTGAAATAGCGTTCCGTTTCGTGGTGAACATCGTAGGTACAGAGCTCATCCGTCCAGTAATGCTCGAGCGCTTCATAGAGCGCGCCCAGGTGCGCCTGATCCGCATAACCCTTGCCGGAGCCACGGGCATGACGGTTGTCGCCGCCATGAAGACTCGCCTGAACTGCAACCACTTTGCTGCCGAGGGTGCGGGTGTGCGGTGTGAGGCCCAGGCGTGAAAGTTCGGTGTGAATACGCCGTTCTGCCTGATCGGCCGTGAGCTCACGCTCGGCCAACGTTGTCTTGTGCATGATTTCCTTCCTGGAAAGCCCGCGAGGGCGCAAGGCCCCCGCGGGTTCTGTCACTCGGCGTTGAGTTCCGCCTGTTCTTCCTCGGTCAGTTGCAGCGCTTCGATCTGCTCTGGCGAGGGTGCTTCCTGCTCTTCCAGTTCATCGATAGGGTTTGCGTTCCAGCTGCCCATGTAGCCCATGATGTTGCTCCTTGGTTGTTGTTTGGGAGTGCTGTTGCAAGCACGAGCCGAATCTAAAAGGGCGGTGAGGGCGGGGTCAAAAATGTCCGGACGTTTCCAGTCGCGGGTTTCAGCGGTGTCGAAATACGTACTGATAAAACGTGAATTGACGCCGCGAGGACGTGTTTCTGAGGGGGCAGCACTGCATTGCAACGGGCGAGCCACGCGAAAGGAATCAGCGGTTTGAGGCGTTCTGTCTTTTGCCGCTGTCAGACGTTTCAGCGCAGGGGCGACGCAAATTCGTGCTGAAGGATTTACGGGGATGGATGCAGCACTTGTGCGGCGATTTTTCCTATGAAGTTTGAGAACACACCGCACAAATCAGCTTGAAGGTTCAGTGCCGTTCCGGGTGCATCGCAGGAAACACCAGACTGAACACCGTCATCGCCCCCGGTCGGCTTTGAACCTGCGCAGAGCCTTGATGCAAGGTCATGATCGAGTGCACGATGGCCAGTCCCAGACCGGTACTGCCCTGTGACCGGGTGCGGCTGCTGTCGACCCGGTAAAAACGGTCGAACAGATACGGCAGGTGCTGCGCTTCGATGCCCGCACCGGGATTGCTCACCCGCAATGACACCTCGTTCGACGCCTGTTCGATGAACAGCGAAACGGTCTTGCCGGACGGGCAGTGGCGCAGGGCATTGGACAGCAGATTGGAAATCGCTCGCTGAATCATCAGCCGGTCCCCCGACACCTGCGCGCTGCCGATGATCTTCAGATCGATCTGTTTGTCCTGTGCCGTCAGGGAAAACAGATCCACCACCCTGGACGCCTCTTCCTCCAGCGCAATCGGTTCGAACGAGGCGTGCGCCGCAGGCTGGCTGGCCTGGGCCAGGAACAGCATGTCCGAGACAATCCGCGCGACCCGCTCCAGCTCTTCGGTGCAGGACACCAGAACGTTGGTGTATTCCTCGACCGAGCGCTCCCGCGACAGCGTCACCTGGGCCTTGCCCATCAGGTTGTTGATCGGCGTGCGCAGCTCGTGGGCCAGGTCATCGGAGAACTGCGACAACTGCTGCACGCCGCTGTCCAGTCGATCGAGCATGACGTTGATGCCCTGCGCCAGTTCGCTGAGTTCCTGGGGCATGTTCAGCACCGACAGGCGATGGTCGAGATCCTGCGTCGTCACTCGCGCCGCCACTTTGCGAAACTCGCGCAACGGTGCCAGCCCTCGCTGCACGGCACCCCATGCGGTCAGGCCGATGAATACCAGCAGCAACGGCAAAGCCATCAATGTCGAGCGCAAATAAGCACTGAGCAAGGCCTGATCGTGGGCGTTATCCATCGACAGCAGGACCGGTACGCTGCTGCCGTCCTTGAGGCGAATCAGCTTGGAGACGGTGAGAAACTTCGCACCTTCGGCATCGGCGCTGTCGGTGTGGGTCAACTGATCGGTTGTCGCCCGTACCGCCTTCAGTTCAACGCGCGGATCGGTCAGACCCGAACCGGACTTGAGCAGCGGGGTGCGCAGGTTGTTCAGGTCATAAATGGTCAGGGTCAGGTTATCGTGCCCCATGACCTGATCGAGCAGAATGTGCGGCTTGGCGCTGATCTCGCCGGTGTCGAAGTACAGCGTCAGGCTGTGCTCGACCTGTTCCAGCTTCTTTTCCAGGCTGTCGCGCGATAGCGCGTTCAGCTCGTGGGTCAGGGCGAAATACGCGAGGATCGCCAGGAACACCACCAGCAGCGCGCCGAGAATGCTGACCGTCAGACCCAGCCGCAGCGACAGGCTCGCAGGCTTCATTCCCGCGCCTCCAGCACATAGCCGACACCGCGCAGGGTGTGGATCAGTTTGCTGTCGAACGGGTCGTCGATCTTCGCCCGCAAGCGACGGATCGAAACTTCGACCACGTTGGTGTCGCAGTCGAAATTCATGTCCCACACCAGCGAGATGATCTGGGTGCGGGTCAGCACTTCGCCGGACTGGCGCATCAGCAGGTGCAGCAGGGCAAACTCCTTGGTGGTCAGGTCGATCCGCTGGGTGCCGCGAAAGGCCCGGTGACGGCCCGGATCGAGTTCCAGATCGGCGACCTTGAGCACCTGCGGCACCGGAATATTTTCACTGCGCCGCATCAACGTGCGTACCCGGGCCAGCAGTTCCGGAAACTCGAACGGCTTGACCAGATAATCGTCGGCGCCCAGGTCCAGACCCCGGATCTTGTCCGCCAGCCGCCCGCGTGCGGTGAGCATCATCACCCGGGTGGAGTGGGTGCGACGCAGTTGTTCCAGCACGCTCCAGCCGTCGAGTTCCGGCAGATTCACATCGAGAATGATCAGGTCATAAACCTGTTGTTGCGCCAGGTGCAAACCATCCGCGCCATTGACCGCGTGATCAACGATATAACCACTTTCGGTCAGGCCCTGATGCAAGTATTCGGCAGCTTTAAGCTCGTCCTCGACGACAAGGATTCGCATGATGTTTCACCACTTTTAATGAATGGGTATTTAAGTAAGTGAGTCTGGAAGTTGCAGTTTTTGCAGGGACTTCCTGACGGACTTTGGAGCTGAGTGGCGTGTACCGTAAAGGCTGTAGTGGCTACAGAGTCAACGCCTGAGCCCTTTAAATCGGCCATCCGCGACAGCCTGTCGCAGCGAAGTGGTCAATTTTTCATGACTTCCATTTCGGCAAGTGCTGTTCGGCTGATAACTAACATGCATTTGTTTCGGTGTGTTGCAGCAAAGCCATTCGAACTTCGAATCCTAGAGCAAAACAACTTCGATTAACCGTGGATAACGGATTTGTAATGTTCACGTCACCTTGTCGATAAGTTCAAAACCCTACCGTGGCGCCATCAACGATTCTTGATTGAAGGAAGTCTTCCATTGCCCGGTTTAATTGAACTGACGGCGCGATCACGCCTGAAAAAAACCGCCAGCGGCCTGTTGTTGCTGGCTTGTACCAGCCTTGCCAGTGCATCGACTTTGACGCTGGGTCAGGCGTTGCAAACCGCCTTCGCCAACAACCCGGAGCTGGCCGCCGCGCAGTGGGAAATCGGCATTGCCGAAGGTGACCGCAAGCAGGCCGGGCTGATCCCCAACCCCGAGGTGTCGTGGGAGGCCGAAGACACCCGGCGTGAATCACGCACCACCACGGTGATGCTCAGCCAGCCGATCGAGCTGGGCGGCAAGCGCGGCGCGCGGATTGATGTGGCGAGTCGTGCCCAGGATGCCGCCGGCATCGAGCTGGAGCGCAAGCGCAACGTCCTGCGCGCCGACGTGCTTCAAGCGTTCAACGGTGCGCAGACCGCGCAGCAACGTTTGCAACTGGCCCGGCAGTCGCTGCAACTCGCCGAGCACGGTTTGCGTGTGGCGCAGGGGCGGATCGAGGCGGGCAAGTCGTCGCCGGTGGAAGGCACGCGGGCGCAAGTGCAGCTTTCGGAAGTGCGCCTGGAATTGAGCCGCGCCGAGCGTGATCAGGCCAATGCGTACCAGCAGTTGGCACAGGTCATGGGCGCACCGTTGCCGACGTCGACCACGGTGCAGACCGCAACTCAAAGTCTGCCCAGCGTACCGCCGCCCACCCGTTTGCTTGAGCGTCTGAACGAGACCGCGCAGCTGCGGCTGGCCAGGTTGCAGATCGACCAGCGCGAAGCGTCGCTGGGGCTGGAAAAGTCCCAGCGGATTCCCGATCTCACCGTCAGCATCGGCAGCCAGTACAGCGAAACCGAGCGCGAGCGGGTCAACGTGGTCGGGCTGTCGATGCCGATTCCGCTGTTCAACCGCAATCAGGGCAACGTGCTGGCGGCGGCGCGGCGTACCGATCAGGCGCGGGACCTGCGCAACGCCACCGAACTGCGCTTGCGCACGGAAATCCAGACCACGCTGGCGCAATGGCAGACCGCCAACGGCGAAATCCAGGCATTCGACCGGACCATCCTGCCCGCCGCGCAAAGTGCGGTCGACAACGCCACTCGCGGTTTCGAAATGGGCAAGTTCGGCTTCCTCGACGTGCTCGATGCCCAGCGCACATTGATCGCCGCTCGCAGCCAATACATCCAGGCGGTGAGCGAGGCGACCGACGCCCGGGTCCGCATCGAACGCATCTTCGGCGACCTCAGCGCCAACCCTTGAATTTCAACGTTCTGATTACTGCGCGATGGTTTGGCGCAGAGGAGTTTCCATGGATAAAAAACTGATCGTGGTTGCTGCGGCGACCTTGGCGCTGGGCATTGGCATCGGCTCGATGTGGAGCGGCAATGCGTCTGTCGATGCCCATGCCGATGAAGCGGCGGAGCACGCCGACCATGCCGAAGAAGGCGCCGCCGCTGACGGCGGGCACGACGAAGAAGGGCACATCGAACTGACGGCCGAGCAGATCGCGGCGGCGGGGATTCAACTGGCCGCCGCCCAGGCGCAGAACTTCAGCCTCGGTCTGTCGTTCCCCGGCGAAGTGCGCTTCGACGAAGACCGCACCGCGCATGTGGTGCCGCGCGTACCGGGCGTGGTCGAGTCGGTGTCGGTCAATCTTGGGCAGTCGGTGAAGAAGGGCCAGTTGCTGGCGGTGATCGCCAGTCAGCAGATTTCCGATCAGCGCAGCGAGCAGGCAGCCGCGCAACGCCGCTTGGCCCTGGCCCGCACGACGTTCGAGCGCGAGAAGAAACTGTGGCAGGACAAGATCTCCGCCGAGCAGGATTTTCTCCAGGCGCGCCAGGCCCTGGAAGAAGCCGAAATTGCCGTGAGCAATGCCCGGCAAAAGATCAGCGTGCTCAGTGGCAGCGTGGTCGCCACCGGTGGCAATCGCTATGAGCTGCGGGCGCCGTTCGAAGGTGTGGTAGTGGAAAAGCACCTGACGCCGGGCGAGGTGGTCGATGAAACCACGGCGGCGTTCACGCTCTCGGATTTGTCGCGGGTGTGGGTCACGTTCGGCGTGTCACCGAAAGACTTGAACAAGGTGCAAGTGGGCAAACCCGTCACCGTCAGTGCGGCGGAATTGAACGCCGAAGTCAGCGGCACCGTGACCTACGTCGGCAGCCTGCTCGGCGAACAGACCCGCACCGCGACCGTGCGCGTCACCCTGGAAAACCCGCAAGGCTCCTGGCGCCCGGGCCTGTTTGTCACCGCGCTGGTCGCCACCGACAGCCGCCAGGCCAAAGTCGCCGTACCGGAAACCGCAATCCAGACCGTCGAGGACAAGCCCACGGTGTTTGTGCGCACCGACGACGGCTTCAAGGCGCAAGCAGTGGAGCTGGGCAGTCGCGCGGCAGGCCAGGCGGAAGTCATCGCCGGACTGGAACCGGGCGTGCAAGTCGCCAGTACCGGCAGCTTCGTCCTCAAATCGGAGCTGGGCAAAGCCTCGGCCGAGCACAGTCATTAATCGCGGAAGACTCCCATGTTCGAACGCCTGATCCAGTTTGCCATCGAGCAGCGCATCATCGTGCTGCTCGCCGTTCTGCTCATGGCCGGCCTCGGCATCGCCAGTTATCAGAAACTGCCGATCGACGCCGTGCCCGACATCACCAACGTCCAGGTGCAGATCAACACCGGTGCAGCGGGATTCTCGCCACTGGAAACCGAGCAGCGCATTACGTTCCCGATTGAAACCGCGATGGCCGGTTTGCCAGCGCTGGAGCAGACCCGCTCGCTGTCGCGTTCGGGGTTGTCGCAGGTCACGGTGATCTTCAAGGAAGGCACCGATCTGTTCTTTGCCCGGCAATTGGTCAACGAACGATTGCAGTCCGCCAAGGAGCAGTTGCCCGAGGGCGTGGAAGCGGTGATGGGGCCGATCTCCACCGGGCTCGGCGAGATCTTTTTGTGGACGGTCGAGACCAAGGAAGGCGCACTGAAGGACGACGGTACGCCCTACACGCCGACCGACTTGCGGGTGATTCAGGACTGGATCATCAAGCCGCAACTGCGCAACGTCCCCGGCGTGGCGGAGATCAACACCATCGGCGGTTTTGCCAAGGAATATCAGATCGCGCCCGATCCGAAAAAACTCGCGGCCTACAAACTGACCCTCACCGATCTGGTGACGGCGCTGGAGCGCAACAACGCCAACGTCGGCGCCGGGTACATCGAGCGCAGCGGCGAGCAATTGCTGATTCGCGCGCCGGGCCAGGTAGCGAGCACCGAGGACATTGCCAACATCGTCATGGCCAACGTCGACGGCACGCCGATCCGGATCAAGAACGTCGCCACCGTGGACATCGGCCGCGAACTGCGCAGCGGCGCCGCCACGGAAAATGGCCGGGAAGTGGTGCTTGGCACGGTGTTCATGTTGATCGGTGAAAACAGCCGCACGGTCTCCCAGGTCGTCGCCGCGAAGCTCGAACAGATCAACAAGTCGTTGCCCGCCGGCGTGATCGCGGTGCCGGTGTACGACCGCACGCATCTGGTCGACAAGGCCATCGCCACGGTGAAGAAGAACCTCGTCGAAGGCGCGATTCTGGTGATCGCAATCCTGTTTCTGTTCCTCGGCAATATCCGCGCTGCGCTGATCACGGCGATGGTGATTCCGCTGTCGATGTTGTTCACCTTCACCGGCATGTTCAGCAACAAGGTCAGCGCCAACCTGATGAGCCTCGGCGCGCTGGACTTCGGCATCATCGTCGATGGTGCGGTGGTGATCGTCGAAAATACGCTGCGACGACTGGCCCATGCGCAGCAGCATCACGGGCGTCTGCTGACGCGATCCGAACGTTTCCATGAAGTGTTTGCAGCAGCGAAAGAGGCGCGGCGACCGCTGATTTTCGGCCAGTTGATCATCATGGTGGTGTACCTGCCGATCTTCGCCCTGAGCGGCGTCGAGGGGAAAATGTTCCACCCGATGGCGTTTACCGTAGTCATCGCGTTGCTTGGCGCCATGCTGTTGTCCGTGACTTTTGTGCCGGCGGCGATTGCGCTGTTCGTGACCGGCAAGGTCAAGGAAGAGGAGGGCGTGGTGATGCGCGGCGCGCGTCGCGTTTATGCGCCGACGCTGAACTGGGTCATGTCCCATCGGACGATGGCGGTCGGCGCGGCGTTGGCTGTGATTGTGCTCAGTGGCGTGGTCACCAGCCGCATGGGCAGCGAGTTTGTGCCGAGTCTCAGCGAGGGCGATTTTGCCTTGCAGGCGCTGCGCGTGCCGGGCACCAGCCTGACGCAATCGGTGGACATGCAGCAGCGGCTGGAAACGTTGATCCTGAATAAAGTGCCGGAGATCGAGCGCGTCTTCGCCCGCACCGGTACTGCGGAAATCGCCTCTGACCCGATGCCGCCGAACATCTCCGACAGCTACGTAATGCTCAAGCCCAAAGAGCAATGGCCGGACCCGGGCAAGTCCCGCGAAACCCTGATGGCCGAGCTGCAACAAGCCGCGGCAACGCTGCCGGGCAGTAACTATGAACTGTCGCAGCCGATCCAGTTGCGCTTCAACGAGCTGATCTCCGGCGTGCGCAGCGACGTGGCGGTCAAGGTGTTCGGTGATGACATGGACGTGCTCAACGCCACGGCGGCGAAGATTGCCGTCGCGATGCAGAAGGTCAACGGCGCGTCCGAGGTCAAGGTCGAGCAAACCAGCGGTCTGCCGGTGCTGACCATCAATATCGACCGCGACAAGGCCGCGCGTTACGGGCTCAACGTCGGCGATGTGCAGGACACCATTGCGGTGGCCGTCGGTGGGCAGAAGGCCGGCACTCTGTATGAGGGGGACCGTCGATTCGACATGGTGGTGCGCTTGTCCGACGCCATGCGCAAGGACATCGACGGGTTGTCGGCACTGCTGATTCCGGTGCCGGCGGCGGGTGGTGATGCTTCCAGTCAGATTGGCTTCATTGCGCTGAAGGACGTTGCCAGCCTCGATCTGGTGCTGGGGCCGAATCAGGTCAGCCGCGAGAACGGCATGCGCCTGGTGATCGTCAGCGCCAACGTGCGTGGGCGCGACATCGGTTCTTTTGTCGCCGAGGCGGGCGATGCGATCGAGCGCGACGTGCAGGTGCCGGCAGGTTACTGGACCACCTGGGGCGGGCAGTTCGAGCAACTGCAATCGGCGGCCAAGCGCTTGCAGATCGTGGTGCCGGTGGCGTTGCTGCTGGTGTTCGGGTTGCTGTTCATGATGTTCAACAACCTCAAGGACGGCTTGCTGGTGTTCACCGGGATTCCGTTTGCGCTGACCGGCGGGGTCATGGCGTTGTGGCTGCGGGACATTCCGCTGTCGATCTCGGCGGGTGTCGGGTTTATCGCGCTGTCCGGCGTGGCGGTGCTCAACGGGCTGGTGATGATTGCGTTCATTCGCAACTTGCGGGAGGAGGGACGTTCGCTGTCCGAAGCGATTCACGAAGGTGCGCTGACGCGATTGCGCCCGGTATTGATGACTGCGCTGGTGGCGTCTTTGGGCTTCATTCCGATGGCGCTTGCGACCGGCACCGGGGCCGAGGTGCAGCGACCGCTGGCAACGGTGGTGATTGGTGGAATTCTGTCCTCGACCATTCTCACGCTGCTGATCCTGCCGGCGTTGTATCAGCTGGCGCATCGTCGGGATGAGGAAGCGCCTACGGCGGCCTAGTCAATTTTTCCCTCAACAACAGGCCCGCCATTGCGGGCCTTTCTACATAACGGATATGTAATTTCGGCGCCACCGTCACGAAAGGTTCGGATTGTTACCTTGATCCCGTCAGTGACTTGAATGAGGAATGAACGATGAAACTTGCACAGATTGGCGCGTTTGCCGTGGCTCTGATGATGTCTTCCCTGGTGTTGGCCGAAGGTGGCGGCGACCGCACTTTCGACCGAATGATGGCCGCCAATGACCACTCGATGGAGGTGTTTGCTGCGAAGGAAAAGGCCCGTGATCCGGTCGTTGTGAACGACAAGAAGGACGACAAGACCCAAGACCTGTAAGCGTGCTGCCAGTGAATGAGCCCGTCATCGCGCATCGATGGTGGGCTTTTTTATGAGTCGTGTTTTGAAGGAAACGAATATGAAAACTCTAAAGCTGTTGGCGTTCACCGCTGTCATGGCGATGTCCTTGAATGTGTTGGCCGAAGGCGGTGGCGACAGAACGTTCGACCGGGCGCTCAGTGCCAACACCAAAGCCATGGAGCAGTACGCGGCCAGTCAGGGCAAAGCGGCGCCGGTGGTCAAGGAATACGGGTACGGAATGAAGCTGGATGTGAAGAAGGTGGTGAGCGTTGTCCGGCCGAAAAATGAATGCGCGGTCGTGCCGGCTGCGATGACTTACGAGGACTCCAAGGGGCAGCTCAATACGGTCACTTACAACGTGATGGGCAATTGTCGTCAGCAGGGTGGCTGACGCTAATCCCTGCTGAAACGCCCGGTTCATGTGCAGTGAGTCGGGCTTTTTTTCGGGCGCAAAAAAGGCGCCCCGAAGGACGCCAAAGATTCACCTCTTACCAAAGGAGCAAGGAGCTTCTAAAGGTGAATGGGCATTGCTCGTGAAACTCAGAGAATCGCCAGCGGGTATTCGACGATCACCCGCACTTCATCCAGGTCTGACTCGAATGCGGTGGCGCGGGTCGTGGCCTGGCGCAGACGCAGCGACAGGTCTTTCATCGAACCGCTTTGCACCACGTATTTGACTTCGATGTCACGCTCCCAGCGCTTCTGGTCAGTCAGCGGATTGCCCTCGGCATCGCGGCGCATGTACACGGCGTTGGCGTTGGAATAGTCAGCGTCAGTGCCGCGTGCATAACGGGTCATGAACGACAGGCCCGGCACGCCATAGGTGGTCATGTCGAGGTCGTAGCGCACCATCCATGAACGCTCTTTCGGCGAGTTGAAGTCGCTGTACTGAATGGAGTTGTCGAGGAAGATCGAGTCGGACTGACGCAGGTAATCGAAGTCGTCATTGCCGTTGTTGCGCTGGTGGGAGAGGGCGACGGAGTGGGCGCCGAGTTTCACGCCGACGCGGCCGCTCCAGATGTTGTTGTCGAACTCGCCGAGCAATTGTTTGCCCTCGTCGACAGCCTTGTAGTAATTCAGGCCGCCGAACAGCGACAGGTCATCCGACAGTGGATACGTCCAGGCGGTGCCGGCGTAGTACTGGTTCCAGGCATCTTTGAGGCGGCTGGAGTACAGGCTGAAACTCAGGTTTTTGTTCAGCGCGTAATCGCCGCCGCCGTAAGCAATCCACGGCGAATTGACCGGGCCAGCATAGAAGGTCGCGAAGTTCTCGCTCAGGTCGCTGGACACCGGTTGGCTCATCGCATGCAGCCGACCACCCTGGATCGACAGACCTTCGATGCTGGTGTTGATCGCCGTCACGCCGCGAAAACTTTCCGGCAGCAATCGCGAATCGCCTGCCGCGACCACCGGGTTGGCCGGGAACACATCCCCGACTTTCACCACCGTATCGAAAGCGCGCACTTTGGCGGCGCCACCGACCTTGGTGTATTCGTCCCGCGCTTCGCCGTCGCTGTTGACCGGCAATACATCGAACGAGCTGCGGCCACCGTTACGGCCGTCGCCGGTGTCGAGCTTCAGGCCGATCATCGCAAACGCATCCACCCCGACCCCGACGGTGCCCTGGGTGAAACCGGATTCGAACTTGCCGATGATGCCGTGGGCCCAGGCCTCCGAATATCCGTTGCCGGTGGGACTGGACTGGCCGTTGCGGTGGTTACGGTTGAAGTAAAGGTTACGGTTGAGCACCGTCAGGCTGCTGCCTTCGATAAACCCTTCGGGTTTTTCTTCTGCAAACACCGTGGACGGCCCGGCGCCGACAACCACTGCCAGAGCGGCCATCGACATTTTTGTGTTGTTAACCATCAATCACTCCTTGGGTTCGGCAGAACGGGAACGAGCTTCGGCGTGGGTTTTATTGTTCGAACGGGCAAAGGCCCGCCGGTAGGATCGCCGGGTGACATCGTTGCAGCCTGCAGATAACGCGGAGGTGATTGGGGAATTACAATTTCGTTAGGTGGATTTGGTTGGTGTTCGACTATTCAGCTTGGGGCAGATTTCTATTTCCCCACTGGTGATCGGTATTCGCTTTGGCAAATTCAGCGTGTGGGTTTTCAGAGTGATTTTGCCTTCGCGTGCGGCTGCCAAGTCTCTGAGGCCATCCATCAGTTCCGAAAAAATTTCGCGTTTCATTGTTCGTCCTCGTCTCGATTGAGCTCTTGAGCAGGCAAACAACATAGTGGTATTGCCCCTGGGCTGGCTGTAGGACGAAACGGATATGCTGGCGAGAGCTTTCGATAAAGAAGAGAAGAAGCTTCGCAATTGACGTGACCGAACAATCCGCAGCACTATCCAGCCATGACTGCCCAACACCGAATGATCATGATGTGCTCCTCTATGACCGCTTCCGGCGGGCCATAAGGTCATGCATGTCTGGTCAATGACGTGTTACCCAAAGCCCCGCCAGAAATGGACGGGGCTTTTTCATGCCCGTCCGCACATGGCTCAAGGAGAGAGAAATGTTCGAAATGAAAAGAGCCGACCCGGACGATGCCGGGATAGCGTTCGAGATTCGGCGACAGGCGATCCGGCATCAATGCATCGGTGCCTACAGCGAGCAGCAAATGCTCGACTGGACAAAGGGCTCGGCGGCAGACGGTTATGACACGCTCATGCAAAAGCATTTCTATCTGGGTTGCGTTGAGGGTGAGCCCGTGGCAACCGGCATGCTCGATCTGGAGCACCGCGAAATCGGCGCAATCTTCATCCATCCGGATTTCATGCAGCGCGGTCTGGGTAAGCGTGTGCTGCACTTTCTGGAAGCGCTGGCACAGGATCTGGGACTGGCAGAGGTTTGTCTGGATGCGACGTTGAATGCCGCTGATTTTTATCGGCGTTGCGGTTACGTCGGGGAGGGGAGTGCGATCTACCAATCGCCTTCAGGTCTGCAACTGGCTTGCGTGCCAATGGTGAAAAAACTCAAGACGGTCTAGACGCAAAAACGGCACCCGAAGGTGCCGTTTCTGTTTGTAGCCAGCTATCGCTGAGCGATCAGCCCGCCAGGCCCGATTGCTGAACCAGGGTCAGCAACGGTTGTGGGTACAGGCCGAGGAAGAACGCCAGGACGGCAATCGCCAGCAGCATCACGCCGCCTGCTTTCTGTTCCCAGTGCAGCTGGGCGTCGTGGCGGCGCAGGTTTGGTTCGATCAGGTACAGGGTGACCATCACGCGCAGGTAGTAGAACACGCCGATGGCGCTGCCCAGTACCAGGGAACCGACCAGCCACCATTGGTGCGACTCGACACCGGTGGCGATGATGTAGAACTTGCCAATGAAGCCAGCAGTCAGCGGGATACCGGCCAGGGACAGCATCATCACGGTCAGGACGGCGGTCAGGTACGGACGGCGCCAGAACAGGCCGCGGTACTCGTACAGGGCGTCTGCGTCACGGCCGTTGTACGGCGAGGACATCAGGGTGATCACGCCGAAGGCGCCGAGGCTGGTGATCACGTAGGTGACCAGGTACACGCCGATGGCTTCCACCGCCAGACCCTTGCTCGCCACCAGTGCGATCAGCAGGTAGCCGAAGTGCGCGATGGACGAGTAACCGAGCAGACGCTTGAGGTTGCTCTGGGTCAGGGCCAGCAGGTTACCGAACAGGATCGAGGCGATGGCGATGATGGTCAGCACGTTGCTCAGAACGCCACTGCTTGCAGCAGGGGAGATCTGGAACAGACGAACCATGACCGCGAACACAGCCACTTTCGAAGCGGTGGCGAGGAACGCGGCCACCGGTGCCGGAGCACCTTCGTACACGTCCGGCGTCCACAGGTGGAACGGTACCAGCGACAGCTTGAACGCCAGACCGATCAGCATCATGCCCAGGCCCAGTTGCGCCAGCGAGCTTGGCAGGCCGGTCGCGGCCAGGGCCTGACCGATGCCGACGAAGCTCAGCGAACCCGAATCTGCGTACAGCAGCGCCATACCGAACAGCAGGAACGCGGAACCGGCGGCCGACAGCACCATGTACTTGATGCCGGCTTCCAGCGAACGCTTGTTGAAGAAGGCGTAGGCCACCAGACCGTAAACCGGCACCGACAGCAGCTCCAGACCGATGAACAACCCGGCCAGGTGCTGCGCGCTGACCAGAACCAGACCACCGGCGGCGGCCATCAGGATCAGCAGGTACAGTTCTTCACGGTTGCCCGGGTAACCCGAACCGCCATCGCCGAGGTAGGCGTGGGCGAGAGTGACGCAAGCGAGGGTGGCGACCAGGATCAGCGCCATGTACAGGCAGGCAAAGGTGTCGATCTGCAGCAATGGAGTCACGGCCAGAGGCGCGACTTTCAGGGCCGGCAGGATCGACAGCAAGGCCAGGTTCAGACCCGCCACCGAAATCAGGAAGGTCTGCGAGTGGTTGCGGCGCCAGGCGATTGCCAGCATCACCACGATAATGGTGAGGCTGGTGATCAACAGTGGCGCAAGCGCAATAAAGTGTTGAATCGTGAATTCCATAGCGCTCTTACCGGGCCGAAGCGAGTTGAGTGAAGGCGGTGCCGAGCCACTGCTGCACGCCATGCATCGTGGCGGCGGAAGTGTCGAGGAACGGTTGCGGGTAGACGCCGAGGTAAATCAGCAGTACCGCAAGGCCCAGCACCATGATCAGTTCGCGACCGTCCATGCCGTGCAGGATCGAATCCGATTTCGACGGACCGAAGTAAGCGCGGTGGATCATGATCAGCGAGTAGACCGAACCGAACACCAGACCGGAAGTGGCAATCGCGGTGATCCATGGCGCACTGGCGAACGTACCGATCAGGATCAGGAACTCGCCGACGAAGTTACCGGTGCCCGGCAGACCCAGAGAGGCGGCTGCGAAGAACAGGCTGATCGCTGGCAGGTAAGCGATGCGCGACCACAGACCGCCCATCTCACGCATGTCACGCGTGTGCAGACGCTCGTACAGCTGACCGCTGAGGATAAACAGTGCCGCCGCCGACAGACCGTGGGCCAGCATCTGGATCACGGCACCTTGCAGCGCCAGTTGGCTGCCGGAGTAGATGCCGATCAGTACGAAGCCCATGTGGGAAACGGACGAGAAGGCGATCAGACGCTTGATGTCGGTTTGCGCGAAAGCGAGGAACGCACCGTAGAAGATCCCGATCAGACCGAGGGTCATGGCGATCGGCGCGAATTCGGCCGAGGCGTTCGGGAACAGCGGCAGGGCGAAACGCAGCAGACCGTAGGCCGCGGTTTTCAGCAAGATACCGGCGAGGTCGACGGAACCTGCAGTCGGCGCCTGGGCGTGAGCGTCAGGCAGCCAGGAGTGGAACGGAACCACTGGCAGCTTGACCGCGAAGGCGATGAAGAAGCCGAGCATCAGAATGTACTCGGTGGTCATCGACATCTTGGTCTTCAACAGATCGGCGTAGTTGAAGGTGATCACGCCGGTGCTGTTGTAGTTGACCAGGACCAGACCGAGGATCGCCACCAGCATGATCAGGCCGGAAGCCTGAGTGAAGATGAAGAACTTGGTCGCGGCGTAGATCCGGGTTTTCTTGCCGTCCGAAGAACTGTGACCCCAGAGCGCGATGAGGAAGTACATCGGCACCAGCATCATTTCCCAGAAGAAGAAGAACATGAACAGGTCGAGGGCGAGGAACACGCCGACAACGCCGCCCAGAATCCACATCAGGTTCAGGTGGAAGAAGCCAACGTGACGTTGAATCTCTTTCCACGAGCAGAGTACCGACAGGATACCCAGCAGACCGGTCAGCAGGATCATCAGCAGCGACAGGCCGTCGAGGGCCAGGTGCACGTTGATGCCGAAGCGCTGGATCCAGACGTGCTTGAACTCAAGCGTCCAGGTCGGATCGGCGCCAGGCGCCGGTGCAAATGAATAGTCACCGTGGGCCCACAGCCAGAGGCCGAGGGCGAGTTCCAGGGTCATGGTCAACAGCGCAATCCAGCGGGGGAGGGTGGCGCCGAAGCGCTCACCCAGCCAGCACAGCAGGCCGCCGATGAAGGGGATCAGGATTAGCCAAGGCAGAATCATGACGGGCTCGTTTCCTTTCGCAAATTCGCAAGGTTCATATCAGACCGCTACCAGCACGACAGCGCCGATGACCAACACGGCACCAGCAGCCATCGAGGCGGCGTACCAACGCAGTTGACCGGTTTCAGTACGGCTCAGGGCAGTGTGACCACCCTTGGCCATGCGCGGGATCAGACCGATGGTCTGGTCGAGCGGGTCTTTGCGCAGTACATGGCTGATCGCAAGGTACGGCTTGACGAACAGTTTGTCGTAGATCCAGTCGAAGCCCCAGGCAGCGAACCACCAGGCCGAAAGGAGACGGCCGATGCCGCTGTTGGCGATTGCGGTCACGAAGCGACGCTTGCCGAGGAACAGCAGGGCCGCCAGCAGGATACCGGCCAGGGCGATGGCGCCCGAGGCGATTTCCAGACTGTGCTTGGCTTCGCCACCGGCATGGCCAACGCTCTCTGGCAGTACGCCGTGCAGCGGTGGAACGATCATGGCGCCGACGAAGGTCGACAGCACGATCAGCACCGACAGCGGCAGCCAGTGAGCGATGCCGTGACCGGCGTGGGCTTCGGTCTTGGCTTCACCGTGGAACGCGATGAAGATCAGGCGGAAGGTGTACAGCGACGTCATGAATGCGCCGACCAGACCTGCGTACAGCAGACCGTGGTTGCCGCTGGCGAACGCTTCCCAGAGGATTTCGTCCTTGGAGTAGAAACCGGCGGTCACCAGTGGCAGGGCGGCCAGAGCGGCACCACCGACGATGAAGCTGGCGTAGGCCAGCGGCAGTTTCTTCCACAGGCCGCCCATCTTGAAGATGTTCTGCTCGTGGTGGCAGGCAACGATCACCGCACCGGAGGCAAGGAACAGCAGGGCCTTGAAGAAGGCGTGGGTCATCAGGTGGAAGATCGCGCCTTCCCAGGCACCAACGCCCAGCGCCAGGAACATGTAGCCGATCTGGCTCATGGTCGAATAGGCGAGGATACGTTTGATGTCGGTTTGCACCAGTGCGGCGAAACCGGCCAGTACCAGGGTCACGCCACCGACGATGCCGACCAGGTGCAGAATGTCCGGCGCCAGGGCGAACAGACCGTGGGTACGGGCGATCAGGTAGACACCGGCAGTCACCATGGTTGCGGCGTGGATCAGTGCCGAAACCGGGGTAGGGCCGGCCATCGCGTCCGCCAGCCAGGTTTGCAGCGGCAGTTGCGCCGATTTACCGACCGCACCACCCAGCAGCATCAGGGTTGCCAGCACGATCCAGAAATCGCCGACCTTGAAGTGCTCAGGCGCCTTCACCAGCAGTTCCTGGACGTTCAGCGTGCCCAGTTGCTGGAACAGGATGAACAGGCCGATCGCCATGAACACGTCGCCGATACGGGTGACGATGAAGGCTTTGAGTGCGGCGTTACCGTTGTTGCGGTTGCTGTAGTAGAAACCGATCAACAGGTACGAGCACAGGCCCACGCCTTCCCAACCGAAGTAGATGAACAGCAGGTTATCGCCCAGGATCAGGAACAGCATGCTGGCGATAAACAGGTTGGTGTACGAGAAGAAGCGCGAGTAACCGTCTTCGCCACGCATGTACCACGATGCAAACAGGTGGATCAGGAAGCCGACACCGACGACCACACCGAGCATGGTCACGGACAGACCATCCAGGTACAGCGCGAAGTCAGGCTGGAAACCTTCCACCGACATCCAGCGCCACAGCACCTGGGTGTAGACGCCACCTTCCGGTGGCGCGACGTTGAATTGCCAGATCACGTAGGCGGCGACAATGGCAGACAGGCCGATGGAGCCGACACCGATCAGCGCCGACAGGTTTTCCGAGAAGCGGCCGCGGGAGAACGACAGCAACAGGAACCCGATCAGAGGGAATACGAAAGTCAGAAAGAGTAGGTTCATCCGCGCATCTCACTGGCAGCGTCGATATCGAGCGTGTGGAAGCGGCGATACAGTTGCAGCAGGATCGCAAGGCCAATACTGGCTTCGGCGGCTGCAAGGCTGATCACCAGGATGAACATGATCTGTCCATCCGGTTGCGCCCAGCGGGCGCCCGCAACGATGAAGGCCAGTGCAGAGGCGTTCATCATCACTTCCAGACTCATCAACACGAACAAAATGTTGCGGCGGACCATCAGGCCGACCAGACCAAGGCAGAACAGGATGCCGGCAACTGCCAGACCATGTTCGAGAGGGATAGCAGGCATGTCTTACTCCTTCGCCTCGTTACGGCCCAAATGGAACGCCGTGACGGCTGCAGCGAGCAGCAGCATCGAGGCGAGTTCGACCACCAGCAGATACGGACCGAACAGGCTGATGCCCACGGCTTTTGCATCGACGGTGGTGTGGCCGATGGCCTGACCGCTCTGGTGAGCGAACAGCACATACAGCAGTTCGGCCAGCAGCAGGGCGGCGAGAATCACCGGCCCCGCCCAGATCCCGGGCTTGAGCCAGGTGCGTTCCTGCTGAACCGAGGCCGGGCCCAGGTTCAGCATCATCACCACGAACACGAACAGCACCATGATGGCGCCAGCGTAAGCGATCACTTCCAGCACGCCGGCGAACGGTGCGCCGAGAGCGAAAAAGGTCATGGCCACGGCGATCAGCGAAATGATCAGGTAGAGCAGGGCGTGCACAGGATTGGTGTTGGTGACCACACGCAGTGTGGACACAACAGCGATACCCGATGCGAAATAGAAAGCGAATTCCATCGTTCTTCCTTAAGGCAGCAAGCTCTTCACGTTGATCGGCTCGGCTTCGTTTTGTGCGGCGCCTTTCGGCTTGCCCGCAACGGCCATACCTGCAACACGATAGAAGTTGTAATCAGGGTTTTTGCCGGGGCCGGAGATCAGCAGATCTTCTTTCTCGTACACCAGGTCCTGACGTTTGAACTCGGCCATCTCGAAATCCGGAGTCAGCTGGATCGCGGTGGTCGGGCAGGCTTCCTCGCAGAGACCGCAGAAAATGCAGCGCGAGAAGTTGATACGGAAGAAGTCCGGGTACCAGCGACCGTCTTCGGTTTCAGCTTTCTGCAGCGAGATGCAACCCACCGGGCACGCCACGGCGCACAGGTTGCAGGCTACGCAGCGTTCTTCGCCGTCGGGGTCGCGGGTCAGGACGATGCGACCACGGTAGCGTGGTGGCAGGTAGACCGGCTCTTCCGGGTATTGCAGGGTGTCGCGCTTGCGAAAGCCATGGCCGAAGACCATGACCAGGCTGCGCAACTGGGTACCGGTACCCTTAACGATGTCGCCAATATATTTGAACATGGGTCAAATCCTCACTGAACCGCAACCGCAGGTGTGTTCCACAACACAACCGCAGCGGTTATCAGCAAATTGATCAGGGTCAGTGGCAGGCAGAATTTCCAGCTGAAATCCATCACCTGGTCATAACGCGGACGCGGGATGGAAGCGCGCAGCAGGATGAACAGCATGATGAAGAACGCGGTCTTCAGTGCGAACCAGACGAAGGACAGTTGCGGCAGGATGCCGAACGGACCGTGCCAGCCACCGAAGAACAGGGTGACCAGCAGCGCCGAGATCAGGATGATGCCGATGTATTCACCGACGAAGAACATGCCCCATTTCATACCGGCGTATTCAATGTGGTAACCGTCGGCCAGTTCCTGCTCCGCTTCCGGCTGGTCGAACGGGTGACGGTGAGTCACGGCCACGCCAGCGATGAAGAAGGTACAGAAGCCGAAGAACTGCGGAATGATGAACCACAGGTTCTGCGCCTGGTACTCGACGATGTCGCGCATGTTGAACGAGCCGACCTGCACCACGATGCCCATCAGGGCCAGGCCCATGAACACTTCGTAGGACACGGTCTGCGCCGAGGCACGCAAGCTGCCCAGAAGGGCGAACTTGTTGTTACTCGACCAGCCGGCGAACAGCACCGCGTAAACCGACAGACCGGCCATGGCGAAGAAGAACAGCAGGCCGATGTTCAGATCCGCCACGCCCCAGGTCGGGGTGATCGGGATGATCGCGAACGCGATCAGCAGGGCGGACATGGCCACCACCGGTGCCAGGGTGAAGATCACCTTGTCGGCAAACGGCGGGGTCCAGTCTTCCTTGAAGAACATCTTCAGCATGTCGGCTGCGATCTGGAACATGCCGAACGGACCAACGCGGTTCGGACCGTAACGGTCCTGCCACCAGCCCAGCAGGCGACGCTCGACAAAGCTGAGCAACGCGCCTGCGACCACCACGGCCAGCAGGATCACGATGGCCTTGATGACCGTCAGGATCACATCGATCACTTCAGGGGTGAACCAGGTCATTGCGCTGCCTCCTGCAGACCATCAACGGTTTGGCCGAAAATCGCCGGCGGAATGCCTGCCAGACCGGCCGGCAGTGCAACCAGGCCAGCGCCCAGCTCTTCATTGATGCGCAGCGGCAGACGCAGGGTCTGGCCGGCAACATTGAGGCTCAGCAGTGCACCGTCGTTGACGCCCAGGCGATCCGCTTCGGACTTGGCCAGTGCAACGTAGGCAGCCGGGATGCGTTCCTGGACCGGAGCGGCTTTGGACGAGTTCTCGTCGCTGCCGAACAGGTGGTAGAACGGCACGGCTTGCCAGGTGCCCTGGGCCGGGTTGAACGCGCGCGGAACACTGGCGAACCAGTTCAGCGAATCACCGCTGCTTTCGATCAGGCGGGTGCCCGGATCGCCAGCGCGCAGGTGGCCACCGACTTCGTCCTGGAACTTGTTCCAGGCTTGCGGCGAGTTCCAGCCCGGCGACCAGGCGAACGGCACCTGCTGACGCGGTTCGGCGGAGCCCGAGTAACCTTCCATCGAGAAGGCGAACGCGGTGTCCTTGTCTTGCGGGGTGCGTGGTTCGTGAACGTTGATGTCGGCGCGCATCGCGGTGCGACCGGAGTAACGCAGCGGCTCACGGGCCAGTTTCAGACCCTTGATGCGGAACGAGGCGGACGGCGCGGCATCGACGATACGGGCCAGTTGCGGGGTGCTCGAAGCAACGGCAGCGGTCACGTGGTCGAGTTGCGTCCAGTCGATCGGCTGGTTCAGCAGGGTGGCGCGCAGGGCGTGCAGCCAGCGCCAGCCTTCGTGGACCAGAATGCTCGCGTCCATGTATTGCGGGTCGAAAACCTGGAAGAAGCGCTGGGCGCGACCTTCCTGGCTGACCAGCGTGCCGTCGCCTTCAGCGAAGCTGGCGGCTGGCAGAACCAGATGCGCGCGGTCGCTGGTGGCGGTCTTCTGATGGTCGGCAACGATCACTACTTGCGCAGCGTTCAGTGCCGCATCGACCTTGGCTTTGGCGGTGCGGGTGTACAGATCGTTTTCCAGCACGACGATGGCGTCGGCCTTGCCGTCAATCACGGCTTGCAGGGCAGCATCAACCGATTCGCCACCGAGCATGGCCAGACCGAGGCTGTTGGCTTCCGGCACGATCAGACTGATCGAACCGTTCTTCTCGCGCAGCTTCAGGGCCTTGGCGATGTTCGCAGCGGCCTCGATCAAGGCTTTGGAGCCCAGCGAAGTGCCGGCAATGATCAGCGGACGCTTGGCCGCGAGCAGGGCGTCGGCAATGCGCTTGGCCAGTTCCAGGGCTTCGGCGTCCAGACCTTCAACGGCCGGCGCGCTGGCGTCCAGGGCGTGAGCCACGGCGAAACCGATGCGGGCCAGATCGTCGGGAGCTGCGTGTACGCATTCTTCGGCGATGTCGTCGAGCTTGGTTTCAGCCAGGCTGGCGATGAACAGCGGGTTCAGTTCGTGCTGACCGATGTTCTTCACCGCAGCGTCGAGCCAAGGCTGAACGCGCATGGCTTCGGCCATGTCTTCGGCCTTGCCTTTGACCGACTGACGCAGGGCCAGGGCCATGCGGGCGGCGGTCTGGGTCAGGTCTTCCCCGAGGACGAACACGGCGTCGTGGTCTTCGATGTCACGCATGTTCGGCACGGGCAGCGGGCTGTCTTTCAGCACTTGCAGGACCAGACGGATGCGTTCCAGCTCGGAGGCTTCGATACCGGAGTAGAAGTGCTCGGCGCCTACCAGCTCACGCAACGCGTAGTTGCTTTCCAGGCTGGCACGCGGCGAACCGATACCGACGATGTTGCGGCCGCGCAGCAGGTCGGCGGCTTTGTCCAGCGCAGCATCCAGGCCAAGCTTGGTGCCATCGGCCAGCAGCGGCTGACGTGGGCGGTCGGTGCGGTTGACGTAGCCATAACCGAAACGGCCACGGTCGCACAGGAAGTACTGGTTCACCGAACCGTTGTAACGGTTTTCGATGCGACGCAGTTCGCCGTAACGCTCGCCCGGGGAGATGTTGCAACCGCTCGAGCAGCCATGGCAGATGCTCGGCGAGAACTGCATGTCCCACTTGCGGTTGTAGCGCTCGGAGTGAGTCTTGTCGGTGAACACACCGGTCGGGCAGACCTCGGTGAGGTTGCCGGAGAACTCGCTTTCGAGGGTGCCGTCTTCAACGCGACCGAAGTACACGTTGTCGTGGGCGCCGAATACACCGAGGTCGGTGCCGCCGGCGTAATCCTTGTAGAAACGCACGCAGCGGTAGCAGGCGATGCAGCGGTTCATCTCGTGGGAAATGAACGGGCCCAGTTGCTGGTTCTGGTGGGTGCGTTTGGTGAAGCGATAACGGCGCTCGTTGTGGCCGGTCATCACGGTCATGTCTTGCAGGTGGCAGTGACCGCCTTCCTCGCACACAGGGCAGTCGTGCGGGTGGTTGGTCATCAGCCATTCGACGACACTGGCGCGGAACGCCTTGGATTCTTCATCGTCGATGGAGATCCAGGTGTTGTCGGTGGCAGGCGTCATGCAGGACATGACGATGCGACCACGGGTGTCGTTCTCGTCGGTGTACTGCTTGACCGCGCACTGGCGGCAGGCCCCGACGCTACCAAGCGCGGGGTGCCAGCAGAAATAAGGGATGTCGAGGCCCAGCGACAGACATGCCTGTAACAGGTTGTCTGCCCCGTCGACTTCGAGCGCTTTGCCGTCTACGTGGATAGTGGCCATGGTTCAAAGGTCTTCGTTGGCCCGGTGTCAGCGGGCGTGGCTAATGGAATCTTGTTATCCGTCCGAATCCAGTCAGCCCCGAAAGGCGTCATCGGACGAAAGGCGAAGGGCACGGACCCTTCGCCTTTTTAAGCATTTACGCGCCGACTGTGATCGGCTTCGCCAGAGGCGGGACGGTGGCGCTTGCGGGCGCGATACCGGCTTCGAACTCTGGACGGAAGTATTTGATGGCACTGCCCAACGGCTCCACGGCACCCGGTGCGTGAGCACAGAAGGTCTTGCCTGGGCCGAGGAAGTTGACCAGACCCAGCAGGGTCTCGATGTCACCTGGCTGGCCGCGGCCTTGTTCGATGGCCATCAGCAGCTTGACGCTCCATGGCAGGCCATCACGGCAAGGGGTGCAGAAACCGCAGGATTCGCGAGCGAAGAACTGCTCCATGTTGCGCAGCAGGGACACCATGTTGACGCTGTCGTCCACCGCCATGGCCAGGCCGGTACCCATACGGGTGCCCACCTTGGCGATGCCGCCGGCGTACATTTGTGCGTCGAGGTGTTCCGGCAACAGGAAACCGGTACCGGCGCCGCCTGGCTGCCAGGCTTTCAGCTTGAAGCCGTCGCGCATGCCGCCGGCGTAGTCTTCGAACAGCTCGCGACCGGTAACGCCGAATGGCAGTTCCCACAGGCCAGGATTCTTGACCTTGCCGGAGAAGCCCATGAGCTTGGTGCCCATGTCTTCGCTGCCGTCGCGGGCCAACGATTTGTACCAGTCCACGCCGTCGGCAATGATCGCCGGTACGTTGCACAGGGTTTCAACGTTGTTCACGCAGGTCGGCTTGCCCCACACGCCAACGGCGGCAGGGAAGGGCGGCTTGGAGCGCGGGTTGGCGCGGCGGCCTTCGAGGGAGTTGATCAGTGCGGTTTCTTCACCGCAGATGTAACGCCCGGCGCCGGTGTGGACGAACAGCTCGAAATCGAAGCCGCTGCCCAGGATGTTCTTGCCCAACAGGCCCGCTGCCTTGGCTTCTTCCACGGCACGGTTCAGGTGCTTGGCGGCGGTGGTGTACTCGCCACGCAGGAAGATGTAGCCACGGTAGGTTTTCAGCGCGCGGGCGCTGATCAGCATGCCTTCGATCAGCAGATGGGGCAGTTGCTCCATCAGCATGCGGTCTTTCCAGGTGTTCGGCTCCATTTCATCCGCGTTGCACAGCAGGTAGCGGATGTTGATGGATTCGTCCTTGGGCATCAGGCCCCACTTCACGCCAGTGGGGAAGCCTGCACCGCCGCGACCCTTGAGGCCGGCGTCTTTCACGGTCTGGACGATGGCGTCCTGATCCATGTCGGCGAAGGCCTTGCGCGCAGCGGCGTAACCGTTCTTGGCCTGGTACTCGTCGAGCCAGACGGCTTCGCCGTCGTCACGCAGTCGCCAGGTCAGCGGGTGAGTCTCGGCCGAACGCTGGATGCGGTTGGCAGGACCGAAAGAAGTCAGGGTCATACGTAGCCCTCGAGCAGTTTGGCGACGCCGGCAGGCTGGACATCGCCAAAGGTGTCGTCATCGATCATCAGCGCCGGTGCCTTGTCGCAGTTGCCGAGGCAGCAGACCGGCAGCAGGGTGAAACGACCGTCGGCGGTGGTCTGACCCAGGCCGATACCCAGGTTGTTCTGGATTTCGCTGACCACCGACTCGTGGCCACCGATGTAGCAGACCATGCTGTCGCAGACGCGAATGATGTGACGGCCGACCGGCTGACGGAAGATCTGGCTGTAGAACGTGGCCACGCCTTCAACGTCGCTGGCCGGGATGCCGAGGATCTCGCCGATGGCGTACAGGGCGCCGTCCGGCACCCAGCCGCGTTCCTTCTGAACGATCTTCAGGGCTTCGATCGACGCCGCGCGCGGGTCTTCGTAGTGATGCAGCTCGTGCTCGATGGCCGAGCGCTCGGTTTCACTCAAGATGAAACGGTCTGTCTGGATAAGCGTGCTGTTCATGCTTAGCGGTCCACGTCGGCCATAACGAAATCGATACTACCCAGGTACGCAATCAGGTCCGCGACCATGCTGCCTTTGATCACCGAAGGGATCTGTTGCAGATGCGGGAAGCTCGGAGTACGGATCCGGGTACGGTAGCTCATGGTGCCGCCGTCGCTCGTCAGGTAATAACTGTTGATGCCCTTGGTCGCTTCGATCATCTGGAAGGATTCGTTGGCCGGCATGACCGGGCCCCACGAAACCTGCAGGAAGTGCGTGATCAGGGTTTCGATGTGCTGCAGCGTGCGCTCTTTCGGCGGCGGCGTGGTCAGCGGGTGATCCGCCTTGTACGGGCCTTCCGGCATGTTGCGCAGGCACTGGTCGATGATCTTGACGCTCTGGCGCATCTCTTCGACGCGAACCATGCAGCGGTCGTAGGCATCGCCGTTGGCGGCCAGCGGTACTTCGAACTCGAAGTTCTCGTAACCGGAATATGGGCGCGCTTTACGCAGGTCGAAATCGCAACCGGTGGAACGCAGGCCGGCACCGGTGACGCCCCATTCCAGGGCCTCTTTGGTGTTGTACTGGGCAACGCCGATGGTACGACCCTTGAGGATGCTGTTCTGCAGGGCGGCCTTGGTATATTCGTCGAGGCGCTTCGGCAGCCATTCAACGAAGTCCTTCACCAGTTTTTCCCAGCCGCGCGGCAGGTCGTGAGCGACGCCGCCGATGCGGTACCAGGCCGGGTGCAGACGGAAACCGGTGATGGCTTCGATCACCGTGTAAGCCTTCTGGCGGTCGGTGAAGGTGAAGAACACCGGGGTCATGGCGCCAACGTCCTGGATGTAGGTACCCAGGAACAGCAGGTGGCTGGTGATCCGGAAGAACTCGGCCATCATGATGCGGATGACGTCGACCTTCTCGGGTACCTTGATGCCGGCCAGCTTCTCGACCGAGAGCACGTACGGCAGGTTGTTCATCACGCCGCCGAGGTAGTCGATACGGTCGGTGTACGGAATGAAACTGTGCCAGGACTGACGCTCGGCCATCTTCTCGGCGCCACGGTGGTGGTAACCGATGTCCGGAACGCAATCGACGATCTCTTCACCGTCCAGTTGCAGGATGATGCGGAACGCACCGTGAGCCGAAGGGTGGTTCGGACCCAGGTTGAGGAACATGTAGTCCTCGTTCGGGCCGGAGCGCTTCATGCCCCAGTCTTCAGGGCGGAAGCGCGCGGCTTCTTCCTCGAGTTGTTGCTTGGCCAGGTTCAGGCTGAACGGATCGAACTCGGTGGCGCGCGCCGGGAAGTCCTTGCGCAGCGGGTGACCTTCCCAGGTCGGCGGCATCATGATGCGCGACAGGTGCGGGTGACCTTTGAAGTCGATGCCGAACATGTCCCAGACTTCACGCTCGTACCAGTTGGCGTTCGGCCAGATGCTGGTGACGGTCGGCAAGCTGAGGTCGCTCTCGGACAAGGCGACCTTGATCATCACGTCACTATTACGTTCCAGCGACATGAGGTGATAGAACACGGTGAAATCGGCACCGCCCGGCAGCCCTTGACGCTTGGTGCGCAGACGCTCGTCCACGCCGTGCAGGTCATAGAGCATGACGTACGGCTTGGGCAGGTTGCGCAGGAAGGTCAGGACTTCGACGAGTTTGGCGCGAGCCACCCACAGCACCGGCATGCCGGTGCGGGTCGGCTGAGCGGTGAACGCTTCGGCGCCAAAACGGTTGTTCAGTTCGACGACCACATCCTGGTCGTCTGCCTTATAAGGCGGGATGTACAGAGCACTGCCTGTAGTCATGGTTATTTTTTCGCTTTCGGTCAACGTAAAGAATGAAGCCAGCTTCTCGTTTCTTTGAAACAGACTGGATCAGACTTCGTCAGGGCTGCGCAGGTTGGTGACTGCGATTCGCTGTTCGCGGCGCTGTTCCTTCTGCGAAGGCATGTCGGCGCGATAAACGCCTTGATCGCCAACGACCCAGGAAAGTGGGCGACGCTCCTGGCCAATGGATTCCTGCAACAGCATCAAGCCTTGCAGAAATGCTTCTGGACGGGGCGGGCAGCCAGGTACGTAGACGTCAACGGGCAGGAACTTGTCCACCCCCTGAACCACGGAGTAGATGTCGTACATGCCGCCGGAGTTGGCGCACGAACCCATCGAGATCACCCACTTGGGCTCGAGCATCTGCTCGTACAGGCGCTGAATGATCGGCGCCATCTTGATGAAGCAGGTCCCGGCGATAACCATGAAGTCGGCCTGACGCGGTGATGCCCGGATAACTTCGGCGCCGAAGCGCGCGATGTCGTGGGGCGCCGTGAAGGCAGTGGTCATTTCCACGTAGCAGCATGACAGACCGAAGTTGTACGGCCACAGGGAGTTCTTACGTCCCCAGTTGACCGCGCCACTCAGCACGTCTTCCAGCTTGCCCATGAAAATGTTTTTGTGGACTTGATCCTCTAACGGATCGGAAACGGTTTCCCGCTGGCCGATCGGATACTGCTCGTTAGGAGCATCGGGGTCGATTCTGGTGAGATTGTATTGCATTGCCAAAGCCTCATTGTTTCAGCTTCGCCTGCCGCTTGCGACGAGCTTCCGGAGCCCAGTCAAGGGCGCCCACTCGGAACAGGTAGACAAGACCTGCCAACAGAATTGCTATGAAAACGAGAGCTTCGACGAATCCGGTCCAGCCGCTTTCGCGGACGGACACAGACCATGCAAAGAGAAAGAGGGCTTCGATATCGAAGATCACGAACAGCATCGCGACCAGATAGAATTTGGCTGAGAGCCGCAAGCGGGCGCCACCGGTAGGTAGCATGCCGGACTCGAACGGTTCGTTTTTGCTGCGGCCCCAGGCTTTTGACCCAAGGAGGCTGGAGACGCCGAGCATGAAGGCGCACAGGCCGACTACACCCAGAAGGAAAATGGCAAAGCCCCAGTTGTGGGCCATGAGTCCTGTCGCTTCGGGCATGCTGGAAATCCTTAACAGAGAGCAAAGGTCTCTGAGCTTGATAAAGAAATAAGGCAGTGACGATATGTCGCAGCAATCAATCGCGCTGATTTTATGGCTAAACACCCGGCAAGTAAAATTCCTATAGCGAAATTATTTATTGGAATAAGGACATAGCGCACCTCGAAGGGCCCGCAGCCCATGCGTTGCGGGCATTAGCCGGAATTTCAAGAATTATGTTTTGTGGGAAATGTAACGAACATAGTTGTCGCTAAATGATAATTGATATCGTTTGCAGTGGTTTCGTAACTGTTTAACGGGTCGCTAGTCGGGAAGTTGTCTTATATGCGCGTTACTGCAAGTAGCGGCGGCGCCCGTTTTAGCCGATTTTTGCGATGCGGATACCGTTCTGGATCAATGTTTTGCCTGACAGGCTGTGCCAAATCCTGAGGTGCCCGGAAGACCGCAGGCAAAAAAAACGCCCCGAACCAGTCGGGGCGTCAGTTTTTTCGGCAATGCGGTTAGCTTTCTATACGGTCCGCAAAGGCCGTTCGCTCAGGCGAAGTCGATCAGTGGAACTGTTCTTCTTCGGTCGAGCCGGTCAGCGCGGTCACCGAGGACGTGCCGCCCTGGATCACGGTGGTCATGTCGTCGAAGTAGCCAGTGCCCACTTCCTGCTGGTGAGCCACGAAGGTGTAACCCTTGGCGGCGTCAGCGAATTCCTGCTCTTGCAGCTTCACGTAGGCAGTCATGTCGTTGCGGGCGTAGTCGTGCGCCAGGTTGAACATGCTGTGCCACATGTTGTGAATGCCGGCCAGGGTGATGAACTGGTGCTTGTAACCCATGGCGGACAGTTCGCGCTGGAACTTGGCGATGGTCGCGTCGTCCAGGTTTTTCTTCCAGTTGAAGGAAGGCGAGCAGTTGTACGACAGGATCTGGTCCGGGTATTCCTTTTTGATCGCTTCAGCGAAACGACGGGCTTCTTCCAGGTCTGGTTTAGCGGTTTCGCACCAGATCAGGTCGGCGTACGGCGCGTAGGCCAGGCCACGGGCGATTGCCTGGTCCAGACCGGCACGAACCTTGTAGAAGCCTTCCTGAGTACGATCGCCGGTTACGAACGGCTTGTCGTACGGGTCGCAGTCGGAAGTCAGCAGGTCGGCAGCATTGGCGTCGGTACGGGCCAGAATGATGGTCGGTACACCGGCAACGTCGGCAGCCAGACGAGCTGCGGTCAGCTTCTGTACGGCTTCCTGGGTTGGAACCAGAACCTTGCCGCCCATGTGGCCGCATTTCTTCACGGAAGCCAGCTGGTCTTCGAAGTGAACGCCGGCGGCGCCTGCCTCGATCATGCTCTTCATCAGCTCGTAGGCGTTCAGGACGCCGCCGAAACCGGCTTCGGCGTCAGCCACGATTGGTGCGAAGTAGTCGATGTAGCCTTCGTCGCCCGGGTTCTTGCCGGCTTTCCACTGGATCTGGTCGGCGCGACGGAACGAGTTGTTGATGCGCTTGACCACGGTTGGAACCGAGTCCACCGGGTACAGCGACTGGTCCGGGTACATCGATTCGGCGGAGTTGTTGTCCGCCGCGACTTGCCAGCCCGACAGGTAGATCGCCTGGATACCGGCTTTAACCTGCTGCACAGCCTGGCCGCCGGTCAGGGCGCCCATGCAGTTGACGAAATCTTTCTCTGGGCGGAAGGACGGCTTGGCACCCTGGGTGACCAGGTTCCACAGCTTCTCGGCGCCCATTTTTGCAAAGGTGTGCTCTGGTTGAACCGAGCCACGCAGACGGACGACGTCAGCAGCGGAGTAATTGCGAGTCACGCCTTTCCAGCGCGGGTTTTCAGCCCAGTCTTTTTCAAGGGCTGCAATTTGCTGTTCGCGTGTCAGTGCCATGGAGATAAACCTCGTCGCGTCTTTATGAAAAGTTGTTCTGCGGTGGAAAGTTCCTTGCGCTCGCTGACCAGAAGCTTAGGCGGTCAGGTCGGGTTCGGCGGGGCAGGCGACGGGATGAACGATAGGCTCGAGGGGAAGTGAGCAGGTAAAGGCGAACTGGTGGGCGCATTCGGGCGTCGTGGGCCTTTATACGAACGACAGTGTAAAGCCGGGTTACCTAATTACGCTTCCGTCCCTCGGGACAACTTCGTTCCAGTCGGCAACCTCGTCAAACACGCCTTGTGGGCGGTACAGACACGAAACGGCTCGCGGGGATGGTTGCGAGCAGCGCTTCGAAGGCCCTTGCCAGGGCCTCTGATTAGCGGGAGCGAGGCCATCATGCCTTCGCTTTTTTGGCTCGTCAAACGTTTTGTAGTGCTTTTTTTAAAGCACTACATCTTTCGTCTAATACGACTAATCAGTCAGTTTTTGGTGCTTTAGTCCAGCGTGTCGACTTTCACCCGCAACGTCATGTCATCCCGGCCTTGAGTAGAGTAGCTGCGGGCCAGGCTCTGTTTGTCGGCCTGGGTCTGGCGATTCACGCCGGCGAGGGTGATCCATTCGCCCAGGCGTCCGGTGACGGTTGTGTCGGTGCTTTGCACGTTCACTACATCGGGACGTTCCTGGCTCATTCGGTCACGGTTGGTACTGATGGCCAGGTGAACGGTTTCGCCGGTGACGCTGGCGGTGACGTAAAACCCTTGGGTGACGTTGCGATATTGCGTCTGGCTGCTGTAATCGCCGTAGGAGTTGGTCTGGCTGCTGGTGATCGGCACGCTCTGACCAACCTGGATCAGTGCCGGTGCACCTTCGCTGGCCTGAATTTGCTGAATGCCGCCGTCGCGGCTGGCGGTGCTGCGGCTGATGATCCGGGTTTGCGCGCCATTGACTGAATAGCCTTCATCGCCACGACCGTTGTTTTCGTTGGTGTCGACCGTGATCAGCAGGCGCTTGGGCGCGGTGTCGAGCTGCGAGAGCAGGTCCTTGAGTTCTTCGATCTTGCCGGGCTCGGCTTTCACGATCAGTTGGTTGCCATAAGCGCTGACCTGGCCGTCCTTGCCGATGAAGTCCTGAGCCACCGGCAGCATGTCGGCACTGGTGTGGTACTTGAGGGGCACGATTTCTGTGGCTGCCATCACCGAAAAACTGCAGCCGAGCAGCAGGGTGGTGAGCAGGGTGCGTAGGGACATGTCCGTTATCTCCGCTTTCGAAAGGCTTGATATTGCCAGTTTGTCGGCCCGGGTTGGGGCAAGTTGAATCGTAGACAGCAAAACGCCCCGGCATCGTGAGATGGCGGGGCGTTTTAGGTGTTGATCGTTCCCACGCTCTGCGTGGGAATGCAGCCAGTGACGCTCTGCGTCACATGCCGCAAGGGACGCGGAGCGTCCCGAGATGCATCCCCACGCGGAGCGTGGGAACGATCGGTGCCTGGGTCTTAAGCCGAATGACGAACCATGTCGACATGCGGAATCCCGGCTTCGAGGAATTCCTCGCTGATCAGGTTGAAACCCAGACGCTCATAGAACGCTGTGGCCTGAACCTGGGCGCTGAGCATCTGCTGCTTCAGGCCGCGTGCTTCCGCTTCGGCAATCACCGATTGCATCAGCGCATCGCCGACCTTCAGGCCGCGCCAGTCCTTGAGCACCGAAACCCGGCCGACATGCCCGTCGGGCAAAAGGCGGGCAGTGCCGATCGGAAAGTCGCCTTCGAAAGCCAGGAAATGCACCGCCGTGGCATCATCGGCGTCCCACTCAAGCTCGGGTGGAACCGATTGTTCGGCAATGAACACCGTTTCGCGAATGCGGCGGATCTCGGCGTTGTCCTTTTGCCAGTCTGCAACACGTACGCGAATCTTATTCATCGTCGGCGAACCCCAGACTGCCCTGTTTGACCAGTTCGCACAGCAGGCCGCGACCGTCTTCGTCGCTCAGCCAGTCACCGAGGTTATCGGTGTGCAGGGCGTCGGCGGAGCAGATCAGCTTCAGCAGTTCGCGCAGCTTGCCCGGCAGGTAACGGCTCTGGCCGCTGGCGAACAGCAGCAGGTCGTCATCGACGTCCGACCACGCCAGGCGCGCGCTCGGGTTGCGGATCAGGATGGCGCCGTCTTCGAGTGCGCCGAGCAAGTCTTCTTCCTCGACCTCTTCCGGGCCTACCACCAGCTCTGGATAACGCGGCTCGGTCATGTACTGGCCGAACCAGGTCAGCAGCAGGCGCTCATCGCTCATGTGCTCGGCGAGCAGCGCTTTCAGGCGGTCGAGTGCATCGTGCTGGATCTGATGTGGATCATCGCTGACCGGTTTTGCATCGGCGTCGGTGTAGCGCTCTTCGTCAGTCAGGAACTGGCTGAGGAAGTCGGTGAAGTGGGTCAGCACTTCAGCGGCGCTCGGTGCGCGGAAACCGACCGAGTAGGTCATGCAGTCATCGACGGCAACGCCGCAGTGGGCCAGGCGTGGTGGCAGGTAGAGCATGTCGCCCGGTTCGAGCACCCACTCTTCGGTCTCGTGGAATTCGGCGAGGATGCGCAGGTCCGCGTGTTGCAGCAGCGGGCTTTCGGAGTCGCACATCTGGCCGATTTTCCAGTTGCGCTTGCCGTGGCCTTGCAGCAGGAACACGTCGTAGTTGTCGAAGTGCGGGCCGACGCTGCCACCCGGGGCGGCGAAGCTGATCATTACGTCGTCGACGCGCCAGCTCGGCAGGAAGCGGAAATTTTCCAGCAGCTCGCTGACTTCCGGCACGAACTGGTCGACCGCCTGTACCAGCAGGGTCCACTCGCGCTCCGGCAGTTTGCTGAATTCGTCTTCGGCGAACGGGCCGCGACGCAGTTCCCATGGACGCTCGCCGTGCTCGATCACCAGGCGCGATTCAACTTCTTCTTCCAGGGCCAGGCCGGCGAGTTCGTCGGCGTCGATCGGGCTTTCGAAATCAGGAATCGCCTGACGGATCAGCAGTGGTTTTTTCTGCCAGTAATCGCGCATGAATTCGCGCGCCGTAAGACCACCCAGAAGTTGAAGAGGAATATCGGGATTCATATGTAACCTATTGAAAAAAAGCATTTTTCAGACGGGAATAAAAACGCCCGGCGCGGCCGGGCGTCTCAAACGGGTCAAGCAGTCGATCAGATGCGTTTGGCTTGCGCTACAGCGTTGCCGATGTAGTTGGCCGGGGTCAGTTGCTTGAGCTCGGCTTTCGCAGCGGCCGGCATGTCCAGGCCATCGATGAAAGTCTGCAGCGCCTCAGGGCTGATGCCCTTGCCGCGGGTCAGTTCTTTCAGCTTCTCGTACGGGTTTTCGATGTTATAGCGGCGCATCACGGTCTGGATCGGCTCGGCCAGGACTTCCCAGCAAGCGTCCAGATCGGCAGCGATCTTGTCAGCGTTCAGCTCGAGCTTGCTGATGCCTTTGAGGCTCGCTTCGTACGCGATCACGCTGTGGGCGAAGCCGACACCGAGGTTGCGCAGAACGGTGGAGTCGGTCAGGTCGCGCTGCCAGCGGGAGATCGGCAGTTTGCTCGCCAGGTGCTGGAACAGTGCGTTGGCGATGCCCAGGTTGCCTTCGGAGTTTTCGAAGTCGATCGGGTTGACCTTGTGCGGCATGGTCGACGAACCGATTTCGCCGGCGATGGTGCGCTGCTTGAAGTAACCCAGGGAGATGTAGCCCCAGATGTCACGGTCGAAGTCGATCAGGATGGTGTTGAAGCGCGCAATGGCGTCGAACAACTCGGCGATGTAGTCGTGCGGCTCGATTTGCGTGGTGTACGGGTTGAAGCCCAGACCCAACTCGTCTTCGATGAAGGCGCGGGCGTTGGCTTCCCAGTCGATCTGTGGGTAGGCCGACAGGTGAGCGTTGTAGTTGCCGACAGCGCCGTTGATCTTGCCCAGTAGCGGAACGGCAGCGACCTGAGCGATCTGACGCTCGAGGCGGTAAACCACGTTCGCCAGCTCTTTGCCCAGGGTGGTCGGCGAAGCCGGCTGGCCGTGGGTGCGCGACAGCATCGGCACGTCGGCGAAGCGGATGGCCAGTTCGCGGATGGCGTTGGCGGTCTGGCGCATCAGCGGCAGCATCACGTCGTCACGGCCTTCGCGCAGCATCAGGGCGTGGGACAGGTTGTTGATGTCCTCGCTGGTGCAGGCGAAGTGGATGAATTCGCTGACCTTGGCCAGCTCCGGCAGCTTGGCCGCCTGCTCTTTGAGCAGGTATTCGATCGCTTTGACGTCGTGGTTGGTGGTGCGCTCGATCTCTTTCACGCGCTCGGCGTGCTCCAGCGAGAAGTTCTCGGCCAGTTCATTCAGAACGGCGTTGGCTTCGGCGGAGAAGGCTGGCACTTCCGGGATGCCGGCGTGAGCGGCCAGGCGCTGGAGCCAGCGCACTTCAACCAGAACGCGGGCACGGATCAGGCCGTACTCGCTGAAAATTGGGCGCAGGGCCTGGGTTTTGCCGGCGTAGCGGCCGTCAACAGGGGAAACCGCAGTGAGCGAAGAGAGCTGCATGGGGTGTTCTCGGACAGTCGGGCAACGAAATGGGGCGCGTATCATACATGAAAAAATCCGCCGGTCCGTCGCCAACTGACCGGCGTATTACGCGTTACAGACTACAAAGCTTTTATTGCGCGGCGATTTACTCGCTGCGCATCAACGGATACAGCTCTTTGAGCAATTTGCGTCGGCTGACGACCAGCTGCCAGCGGTGACCGCCGAGCTGGCGCCACAGGCGTGCCGAGCGAATGCCGGCGAGCAGCAGGGCGCGGATCTTCGAGGCATTGCTCGGCTGCTGCAGATTGCGCATGTCGCCATGCACCTGAATGCGTTGGCGCAGCGTGCTCAGGGTGTCCTGATACAGCGCACCGCAGGCCGCGATCACGTTTTCGTGGGCCGGGCCGAAATGCTCGACCTGCGACTGGATCTGCGGCAAGCGCTTGCCGATCACGTCGAGCATGTCGTTGCGCTTGGCCAGTTGTCGCTCAAGGCCGAGCATCGACAGCGCGTAGCGCAGCGGTTCGCGCTGCAAGGTGCTCGGGTCGCGCTCGAGGGCGCCGATCAGTGCGCGGTAACCCTCGCGCAGGTTGATGTCGTCGCCGCCGTAAACATCCAGGGTGTCTTTCGGGTCGCGAACCAGCAGGCTGCCGAGCATGCAGCTCAGGCCGGCCTCGTTGGTCTGGCCGGTCTTGGCGATGCGGTCGACCAGCACGGCGGCGAGAAACACGCCGCCCAGAGCGGTCAATTGCTCCTGAGTCGGGCTCATGCCTGGCCGCTCCACGGCTCGGCGACTTCGATCACGCCGCCACCGAGGCAGATTTCACCGTCATAGAACACCACTGACTGGCCCGGCGTGACCGCGCGTTGCGGCTCGTCGAACACGGCACGATAGCCGGTCGCGGTTTTTTCCAGGGTGCAGGCCTGATCGCTCTGGCGATAACGAACCTTGGCGGTCAGGCGCAATGGCTGGCTCAGATCGATCGGGTTGACCCAATAGATTTCCGAAGCGAGCAGGGCGCTGGAGAACAGCCACGGATGGTTGTTGCCCTGGCCGACGATCAGCTCGTTGGTGTCCAGGTCCTTGCGCAGCACGTACCACGGCTCGTCGCCGGCGTCTTTCAAACCGCCGATGCCCAGGCCCTGACGCTGGCCGATGGTGTGGTACATCAAGCCGTGGTGGCGGCCGATGACTTCGCCTTCGGTGGTCTTGATCTCGCCCGGTTGTGCCGGCAGGTATTGCTTGAGGAAATCGCTGAAGCGACGCTCGCCGATGAAGCAGATCCCGGTGGAATCCTTCTTCTTGGCGGTTGCCAGCTCGTATTTCTCGGCAATTGCGCGGACTTCCGGCTTTTCCAGCTCGCCGACCGGGAACAGGGTCTTGGCGATCTGTTCGCCGCCGACGGCGTGCAGGAAGTAGCTCTGATCCTTGTTCGGATCCAGGCCCTTGAGCAGTTCGGTGCGGCCATCGATGTCGCGGCGGCGCACGTAGTGACCGGTAGCGATCAGGTCGGCGCCGAGCATCATGGCGTAGTCGAGGAACGCCTTGAACTTGATCTCGCGGTTGCACAGGATGTCCGGGTTCGGCGTGCGGCCGGCCTTGTATTCGGCCAGGAAGTGCTCGAACACATTGTCCCAGTACTCGGCGGCGAAGTTGGCGGTGTGCAGCTTGATACCGATCTTGTCGCACACGGCCTGGGCATCCGCCAGGTCGTCCATGGCGGTGCAGTATTCCGTTCCGTCGTCTTCTTCCCAGTTCTTCATGAACAGGCCTTCCACTTCATAGCCCTGCTCGATCAGCAGGAGAGCGGAAACGGAAGAGTCCACGCCGCCGGACATGCCGACAATGACGCGCTTCTTGGATGTGTCAGAAGGGGCTGGATCACGCATAGGGATTCAATGAGTGTCTTGAAAAAGGACGCGATTCTATCAGGCTCACGGCCTCAAGGCTAAAGGGAAGGGCGGATCAGTTCGAGGCCGAAGCGATTGCCGGCCAGATAATCGTCGATGCAGCGGATGATCAGCTCGCTGCGCCAATTATCGCGCTGGGCCAATAATTCGTCGCGGGTCAGCCACTTGGCGCCGACGATGCCGTCGTCCAGCTGATAATCCGGGTGATGTTTCACGGCTTTGGCGCTGAAGCATACGCGCTGGTAAGTCACGCCGTTACTTGGGGCGGTGTACAGATAAATGCCGACCACTGCGGTGGGTTCGACGTCCCAGCCGGTTTCTTCGAGGGTTTCGCGTACGGCGGCTTCGATCAGGGTTTCGTCCGGATCCAGATGGCCGGCAGGCTGATTGAGCACGTTTCGCCCGGCCTTGTGTTCCTCGACCATCAGGAAACGACCGTTGTCCTCGACGATAGTGGCGACGGTGATGTGGGGGAGCCATTGCATTGATTGAATCTCCTGGGCGAAAGGCAGAAACACAAACCCCGGCGCATGGCCGGGGTTTGTGATGTTCCCTTTACAACCTTATACCAGCGCAGCGATGGCCGCGTTGAGGGTTGCGCTTGGGCGCATGGCCTTGCTGATCAGCTCGGCATCGGCGTGGTAGTAACCACCGATGTCCACTGGCTTGCCCTGAACGGCGTTGAGCTCGGCGACGATGGTCGCTTCGTTCTCGGTCAGGGTCTTGGCCAGAGTCGCGAACTGCGCTTGCAGTGCAGCGTCTTCAGTCTGGGCGGCCAGGGCTTGTGCCCAGTACATTGCCAGGTAGAAGTGGCTGCCGCGGTTGTCGATGTTGCCGACTTTGCGCGATGGCGACTTGTTGTTGTCGAGGAACTGGCCGGTGGCCTGGTCCAGAGTCTTGGACAGTACCAGCGCTTTCGGGTTGTTGTAGTTCACACCCAGGTGCTCGAGAGAAGCGGCCAGGGCCAGGAATTCACCCAGCGAATCCCAGCGCAGGAAGTTCTCTTCGACCAGTTGCTGCACGTGCTTCGGAGCCGAACCGCCGGCGCCGGTTTCGAACAGGCCACCGCCGTTCATCAGCGGCACGATCGACAGCATCTTGGCGCTGGTGCCCAGTTCCATGATCGGGAACAGGTCGGTCAGGTAGTCACGCAGTACGTTGCCGGTCACCGAAATGGTGTCCTTGCCTTCGCGGGTGCGCTGCAGGGTGTATTTCATGGCGTCGACCGGCGCCATGATCTGGATGTCCAGACCGGTGGTGTCGTGATCCTTCAGGTAAGCCTGAACCTTCTCGATCACCACGCCGTCGTGGGCGCGCATCGGGTCCAGCCAGAAAATGGCCGGGGTGCTGCTTGCGCGAGCGCGGTTGACGGCCAGTTTGACCCAGTCCTGGATCGGCGCGTCCTTGGTCTGGCACATGCGGAAGATGTCGCCGGCTTCAACAGCCTGTTCCATCAGCAGGGTGCCTTTGCTGTCGGTCACGCGAACCACGCCGTCGGCCTTGATCTGGAAGGTCTTGTCGTGGGAGCCGTATTCTTCAGCCTTTTTCGCCATCAGGCCAACGTTTGGCACGCTGCCCATAGTGGTCGGATCGAAAGCGCCATTGGCTTTGCAATCTTCGATCACGGCCTGGTAGATGGTGGCGTAGCAGCGATCCGGGATCACAGCCTTGGTGTCGTGCAGCTGACCGTCGGTGCCCCACATCTTGCCGGAGTCACGGATCATGGCCGGCATCGAGGCGTCGACGATAACGTCGCTCGGCACGTGCAGGTTGGTGATGCCTTTGTCGGAGTTGACCATCGCCAGCGACGGACGAACGGCGTAGACCGCCTGCACGTCAGCTTCGATCTGGGCTTGCTGCTCGGCCGGCAGGGATTTGATGCGGGCGTACAGGTCGCCGATGCCGTTGTTCAGGTTGAAGCCGATTTCGGCCAGCACGTCGGCGTGCTTGGTCAGGGCGTCCTTGTAGAACTCGGCAACGATCTGGCCGAACATGATCGGGTCGGAGACCTTCATCATGGTGGCTTTCAGGTGAACCGACAGCAGCACGCCTTGTTGCTTGGCGCTGTCGATTTCAGCGGCGATGAACGCGCGCAGGGCCTTTTTGCTCATCACGGAGCAGTCGAGGATCTCGCCCGCCTGAACGGTGGTTTTTTCTTTCAGGACAGTGGTGGTGCCGTCTTGGGCGACCAGCTCGATTTTCACGGTGTCAGCGGCGTCGATCAGGGCCGCTTTTTCGCTGCCGTAGAAATCGCCGGTGCTCATGTGAGCGACGTGGGACTTGGAGTCCTTGGCCCAGGCGCCCATTTTGTGCGGGTGCTTGCGAGCGTAGTTCTTGACCGACAGCGGCGCGCGACGGTCGGAGTTGCCTTCACGCAGGACCGGGTTCACGGCGCTGCCCTTGACCTTGTCGTAACGCGCCTTGGCATCTTTGTCGGCGTCGCTGGTCACGGTTTCCGGGTAGTCCGGCAGGTTGTAGCCCTGGGCTTGCAGTTCTTTGATCGCGGCTTGCAGTTGCGGAACCGAGGCGCTGATGTTCGGCAGCTTGATGATGTTGGCTTCAGGCGTAACGGCCAGGTCGCCCAGTTCGGCGAGGTGGTCGGCTACGGCTTTGTCGCCCAGTTGCTCGGGGAAGCTGGCCAGAATACGCGCTGCAAGAGAGATATCGCGGGTTTCCACGGCGATATCGGCCGAGGCGGTGTAAGCCTCGATGATCGGCAGCAGGGAATAGGTGGCGAGGGCTGGAGCTTCGTCGGTGAAGGTATAGATGATCTTCGAGCGGGTGGGCATATTCGGATTAACTCTCTCTTCTTTGCTAAAGCGTGCGCAGAAACTCGAGGGGCGCCGGGTAAGCGCGTTCGTTCAAAGTCATCCATGAACCGAATGTCGAGAATCTTCGCGGTGATGTTGGGTGCATCAGTAGAGCGTCAAGCAGTCGGACTGCGGTAACAACCCGACCAATCAGGCGGAAAGTCTCGTGCTAGAGAGGCCAGCCGTCGTGACCCTGTGGTCAGCGGGCGGCATTATACATAGGTAGCTGGCAATCTGCCGATGGTTCATGTGCAACGATTCTCGTCCATTGGTCTAAAGGTCGCAGGCCGGGGTGGGGCGTAGAGTCGCCGTGAATGCTTGAGATTGGCGCTTTTCCCTTTGCTTTCAGGCTTGTACGAACCGAGATGTGGTCGCGCCCGGAACAGAGGGTTTGCGTGTTGATTTAACTGGGTTACGCTCGAACCAAGCCAGATGTTCAATCCAAACAATGGAGTTCAGCATGGGTTACAAGAAGATTCAGGTTCCAGCCGTCGGCGACAAAATCACCGTCAACGCAGACCATTCTCTCAATGTCCCCGATAACCCGATCATTCCCTTCATCGAAGGTGACGGCATTGGCGTCGACGTCAGCCCTGTGATGATCAAAGTGGTTGATGCTGCCGTAGAAAAAGCCTACGGGGGCAAGCGCAAGATTTCCTGGATGGAGGTTTATGCTGGCGAAAAAGCAACTCAGGTTTATGACCAGGACACCTGGCTGCCCCAGGAAACCCTGGACGCGGTCAAGGATTACGTGGTTTCCATCAAGGGCCCGCTGACCACTCCGGTCGGTGGCGGCATCCGCTCCCTCAACGTGGCCCTGCGTCAACAACTCGATCTCTATGTCTGCCTGCGCCCTGTGGTGTGGTTCGAAGGCGTGCCGAGTCCGGTGAAAAAGCCCGGCGACGTCGATATGGTGATCTTCCGCGAGAACTCCGAAGACATTTATGCCGGTATCGAATGGAAGGCCGGCTCCCCTGAGGCCACCAAGGTCATCAAATTCCTGAAAGAAGAAATGGGCGTCACCAAGATCCGTTTCGACCAGGATTGCGGTATCGGCATCAAGCCTGTTTCGAAAGAAGGCACCAAGCGTCTGGTGCGCAAGGCCCTGCAATACGTGGTGGACAATGACCGCAAGTCGCTGACCATCGTGCACAAGGGCAACATCATGAAATTCACCGAAGGTGCCTTCAAGGACTGGGGCTATGAGGTGGCGAAGGAAGAATTCGGCGCCGAGCTGCTCGATGGCGGCCCGTGGATGAAATTCAAGAACCCGAAAACCGGCCGCGAAGTCGTCGTCAAGGACGCCATCGCCGACGCCATGCTCCAGCAGATCCTGCTGCGTCCGGCCGAGTACGATGTGATCGCTACCCTTAACCTCAACGGTGACTACCTGTCCGATGCCCTGGCGGCGGAAGTGGGCGGTATCGGTATCGCGCCGGGTGCCAACCTGTCCGACACCGTGGCCATGTTCGAGGCGACCCACGGTACCGCGCCGAAATATGCCGGCAAGGACCAGGTCAACCCGGGCTCGGTGATCCTGTCGGCGGAGATGATGCTGCGCCACCTGGGCTGGACCGAGGCGGCCGACCTGATCATCAAGGGCACCAATGGCGCCATCAAGGCCAAGACCGTGACCTACGACTTCGAACGTCTGATGGAAGGCGCCACGCTGGTGTCTTCTTCGGGCTTCGGTGAAGCGCTGATCAAGCACATGTAAGAAAGCCAGCTGCAACGAAACCGCCCGGCTCGAGTGATCGAGCCGGGCGGTTTGTTTTCCGGCAGGTGTCCGGGTCGCTTCAGCTGGTCACTGACTGGTGCCGAGCAGCGGCCGAGGCGGCATCTTTTGCGGCTTCGACATTCTGAATTTTTGTGGCGTGCAGGCCTTTGGGCCCTTGCACGATCTCGAATTTGACGATTTGCCCGGCTTTGAGGGTTTTGTATCCGTCCATTTCAATGGCGGAATAGTGGGCAAAGAAATCGATCTCCTTGCCGTCTTCGTCCTTCCCTTCGCGGGCGTCGGTGTTGATGAAACCGAACCCCTTGGCATTGTTGAACCATTTCACCTTGCCGACAGCCATGCTCAAATCCCTCTGCAACAGTCTCCATCGCTGGAGTATCATCCAATTCATCCGCAGTCGAATCCGTTAAAAAGATTGACTCCGCGGATCTTTTTTCCCCACTGTGGGTTCTATTGGTTGTAACACCGTTTTCCCGATAGTCAAGGTGACCGGGCAGTCGGAGTTGAAAACGTGTCAAGCCGCCCCCACCACTGTATTTGCACAACTGACGAACCTTTCTTTCCATGCATGCAATCAGCCAGATTCGACTAACATTCAATCAGGATCGCCCGCTTCTCCAAAAGGATCTTCCACAGGAGCACGACGACGATTCGGCAGGCGTTGCTGTTCAGGAAGCAAAGCCTGCGTTACAGGCGCCGCCGATGTACAAGGTGGTTTTGTTCAATGATGACTACACACCGATGGATTTCGTCGTCGAAGTGCTCGAGGTGTTTTTTAACCTGAATCGCGAGCTGGCGACCAAGGTCATGCTGGCCGTCCATACAGAAGGGCGGGCAGTATGTGGAGTGTTTACCCGCGACATCGCCGAGACAAAGGCCATGCAGGTCAACCAGTACGCCAGGGAAAGCCAGCATCCGCTACTCTGTGAAATCGAGAAGGACGGTTAATCGCCGACCACTTGGGTATGAGGTGAAGCTATGTTAAACCGCGAGCTCGAAGTCACCCTCAATCTTGCCTTCAAGGAGGCACGTTCGAAACGTCATGAGTTCATGACCGTCGAACACCTGCTGCTGGCCCTATTGGACAATGAGGCTGCCGCCACCGTATTGCGTGCCTGCGGCGCAAACCTCGACAAACTCAAGCACGACCTGCAGGAGTTCATCGACTCCACCACGCCATTGATCCCCGTCCACGACGAGGATCGCGAAACCCAGCCAACCCTGGGCTTCCAGCGTGTACTGCAACGTGCTGTCTTTCATGTGCAGAGCTCGGGCAAACGCGAAGTAACCGGCGCCAACGTGCTGGTTGCAATCTTCAGTGAGCAAGAGAGTCAGGCGGTGTTCCTGCTGAAACAGCAGAGCGTTGCACGCATTGATGTCGTCAACTATATCGCTCACGGCATTTCCAAAGTGCCGGGGCATGGCGATCACTCTGAAGGTGAACAAGATATGCAGGACGATGAGGGCGGTGAGTCTTCTTCTTCAGGCAATCCGCTGGACGCTTATGCCAGCAATCTCAACGAACTTGCACGCCAGGGCCGGATCGATCCGCTGGTCGGGCGTGAAACGGAAGTCGAGCGTGTCGCGCAGATTCTGGCGCGTCGTCGCAAGAACAATCCGCTGCTGGTCGGCGAGGCGGGCGTGGGTAAAACCGCGATCGCCGAGGGCCTGGCCAAGCGCATTGTCGACAACCAGGTGCCGGACCTGCTGGCCAACAGCGTCGTTTACTCCCTCGATCTGGGCGCTCTGCTCGCGGGCACCAAGTATCGCGGTGATTTCGAGAAGCGCTTCAAGGCGCTGCTCAACGAACTGAAAAAACGTCCGCAGGCGATCCTGTTCATCGACGAAATCCACACCATCATCGGTGCGGGTGCTGCGTCCGGTGGCGTCATGGATGCCTCGAACCTGCTCAAGCCGCTGCTGTCGTCTGGCGACATTCGCTGCATCGGTTCGACCACGTTCCAGGAATTCCGTGGCATCTTCGAAAAAGACCGCGCCCTGGCGCGTCGCTTCCAGAAGGTCGATGTTGTCGAGCCGTCGGTGGAAGACACCATCGGTATCCTGCGCGGTCTGAAAGGGCGTTTCGAACAGCACCACAACATCGAATACAGCGATGAGTCGCTGCGCGCCGCTGCGGAACTGGCTTCGCGCTACATCAATGACCGGCACATGCCGGACAAGGCTATCGACGTGATCGACGAGGCGGGCGCCTACCAGCGTCTGCAACCGGTCGAGAAGCGCGTGAAACGCATCGAAGTCCCTGAAGTCGAGGACATCGTGGCGAAGATCGCGCGGATTCCGCCGAAGCACGTCACCAGCTCCGACAAGGAACTGCTGCGTAATCTGGAGCGTGACCTGAAGCTGACGGTGTTTGGTCAGGACGCGGCGATCGATTCGCTGTCGACTGCGATCAAATTGTCCCGTGCCGGCCTCAAGTCGCCTGACAAGCCTGTCGGTTCGTTCCTGTTCGCAGGGCCGACCGGTGTCGGTAAAACCGAAGCCGCGCGTCAATTGGCCAAGGCGTTGGGGATCGAACTGGTGCGCTTCGACATGTCCGAGTACATGGAGCGCCACACCGTATCGCGTTTGATCGGTGCACCTCCGGGGTACGTCGGTTTCGACCAGGGCGGTCTGTTGACCGAAGCGATCACCAAACAACCGCATTGCGTATTGCTGCTCGATGAAATCGAGAAGGCGCATCCGGAGGTCTTCAACCTGCTGCTGCAGGTGATGGATCACGGCACGCTGACCGACAACAACGGGCGCAAGGCGGACTTCCGCAACGTGATCGTGATCATGACCACCAACGCCGGTGCTGAAACAGCGGCACGTGCTTCGATCGGTTTCACCCATCAGGACCACTCGTCCGATGCGATGGAAGTGATCAAGAAGAGCTTCACGCCGGAATTCCGCAACCGTCTGGATACCATCATTCAGTTTGGTCGCCTCAGTCATGAGGTTATCAAGAGCGTGGTGGACAAGTTCCTCACCGAACTTCAGGCGCAGCTGGAAGACAAGCGTGTGCTTCTGGAAGTTACCGATGCGGCGCGCAGCTGGCTGGCGGCCGGTGGTTACGATTCGGCCATGGGCGCTCGTCCGATGGCGCGTCTGATCCAGGACAAGATCAAGCGTCCGCTGGCGGAGGAGATTCTGTTTGGCGAGCTGGCCGAGCATGGCGGTGTGGTTCACATCGACATCAAGGATGGTGAGTTGACGTTTGACTTCGAGACCACTGCAGAAATGGCTTGACGGCTGGCTTGGCTGTAAAGCGAAAAGGCGCCTTCGGGCGCCTTTTTTTGTTTTGGGTGTTTCCTCGGGTTTTGTTTGTATATCCGTTGCTGCGGTAACGGCTTCTTAGGGTTCCGCCCTTACGGCGGGTCACTTTTTCCAAACGCCGAAAAAGTAACCAAAAAGGCTTTACCCTGACGTACGGCCCTCGCTGTGGCTCGGGTTCCTTCGCTCCGGGATTGATCCGGGGGCATCGCCTACGGTTTGCTTCGCTGCACCTCCTCTCGATGCATGCGGCTGCGCCGCACGGTCGCTGCGCTCCCACCCCCGGATCAATCCCTCCACTCAGCCTGCCGACGGGCCCTGCGATCAAAAGCGGTACTCGAGCTAACGCTCATCGTGTTGCGTGGTGAGGAGTGGGGGCTCTTGATCTGGCTTTGGCTTTTGATTTTTTGCCCCTTCGGCAGGCCGAGCGTAGGTGTCCATCAGGGGGTAGGCGCGTAGCGCCGTGCGGCGAAGCCGCATACATCGAGAGGAGGTGCAGCGAAGCAAACCGTAGGCGATGCCCCCTGATGGACACCGTAGCGAGGGAACACTGAGCCTAAGCGAAGTGCCGTACGCCGGGGCTCAGCCTTTTTGGTTACTTTTTCGGCGTTTGGAAAAAGTGACCCGCCGTAAGGGCGGAACCCTGAGAAGCCGTTACCGCAGCAACGGATATACCCCCAAAACTCAAGCACAAACCCAAAACACCAAATCCCAGACAAACAAAAACGCCCGGCATTAAGCCGGGCGTCTTGTATTGACTTGATTAGCGAGCGCGGTAAGTAATACGCCCTTTGCTCAAGTCATAGGGCGTCAGCTCGACGCGCACTTTGTCACCGGTAAGAATACGAATGTAGTTCTTGCGCATCTTGCCGGAAATATGCGCGGTTACGACGTGCCCATTTTCCAACTCCACACGAAACATGGTGTTGGGCAGGGTGTCGACGACAGTGCCTTCCATTTCGAAGCTGTCTTCTTTCGACATGCAGTAAAGCCCTCGGTATCCAATGAATGGCCCGGTGCAACTGCGCCAGGCAAAAGCGGCGTGCATTGTGCCCGAAAAATGGGGTTTACGCCAAGGGGTTTAGGGTTTGCATTCAGTTCAGGATGACCCAGCGCTGATTAATGAGCAGTTCAATGGGCCGATATTGGGTCTTGTAGTTCATCTTTTTGCAGTTTTTGATCCAGTAGCCCAGGTACACCGCCTCAAGCCCCAGGCGCTGGGCTTCGGCGATTTGCCAGAGGATGGCGTAGCGCCCCAGGCTGCGGCGTTCTTCCTGCGGCTCGTAAAAGGTGTAGACCGCGGACAGGCCGTTGGGCAGCAGGTCGGTGACGGCGACTGCAAGTAACCGTCCGTCGAGCCGGAACTCGTAGAAGCGTGAGAAGGGCAGGTCGCGTACCAGAAAAGTCGAGAATTGATCGCGGCTGGGCGGATACATGTCGCCGTCGGCGTGGCGCTGTTCGATGTAGCGCTGATAGAGATCGAAATATTCTTCGCTGAACGCCGGCTTGACCGGACGTACCTGCAAATCGATGTTGCGCTTGAAAATGCGTTTTTGTTGGCGGTTGGGGTTGAACTGCGCCACAGGAATGCGCGCAGGCACGCAGGCATTGCAGTTCTGGCAATGCGGGCGGTAAAGATGATCGCCGCTGCGACGAAAGCCCATTTCTGACAGATCTGCGTAGACATGCACATCCATGGGCTGGCTCGGATCGAGAAACAGGGTCGTCGCCTGTTCCTCGGGCAGATAACTGCAAGAGTGAGGCTGAGTGGCATAAAACTTCAAACGCGCCAACTCGGTCATGATCAACCCTCAAGGGTAAGCTGGTGAATTAAGTGTAAGCCACGCGCGCAAAAGTCGCTCAGCAAACCCAGGTCGCATGATTGGGTTGATCGAGGTGCCGGGCCAGATAGTCGGCGAATGTCTGCCGTGAAATGGCCCGGGCGCCAAGGCTGTGCAGGTGATCGGTCGGCATCTGGCAGTCGATCAGCACGAAGCCCGCTTCCTTAAGATGTTGCACCAGCGTGGCAAAGCCGTACTTGGAAGCATTGTCCGCACGGCTGAACATCGACTCACCGAAGAACAGTTGCCCCATCGCCAGGCCATACAGGCCTCCGACCAGTTCGCCCTGATCCCAGACTTCCACCGAGTGGGCAAAGCCGCGCCGATGCAGTTCGATATAGGCGTTCTGCATAGCCTCGGTGATCCAGGTGCCATCGGCGTATTCCCTGGGGGCGGCGCAGGCGCGGATCACGGCGTCGAAATCCTGATCGAAGGTCACTTGATAACGCTGTTTGCGCATCAATTTGCCGAGGCTGCGCGAGACGTGCAGTTCGTCGGGAAAAAGCACGGTGCGCGGATCCGGCGACCACCAGAGAATCGGCTGACCCTCGGAAAACCACGGAAAACAGCCGTGGCGATAGGCCTGGATCAGGCGATCGGCGGACAGGTCCCCGCCGGCCGCCAGCAATCCGTTGGGATCGCGCATGGCCTTTTCCAGTGGCGGGAAAGTCAGTGAGTTGCGTTGTAACCAAGTCAGCATGGCGTCCAGGCTTGCAGAAGGGGAGGGCGGTGGGCAGTGGGCTCGCGGTAAAGTGTGCCGGGAAATGACGCGGATGTCCTCCGTTGCAGTGCGGCTTTTGCGTAGCTGCAACTTGAGCATCCGGATGCGGTCGTAATCGGGCGTTGCACCGGTGCGGGCAAGGTTGCTGATGCCAATGTGTGGCACTCAGGGGAGATGAGGCGCGAATGCTTCGCTACGTTCATCAAATACACCTCATAAGCCTTTGTCACAAAAGACAATGCATGCTCAAATTGAACGCCGGGTGTTGTGCGTTTGGCTATGCTTGAACCAGAGACCTGGAAGCATGGCATCGAACGCGCAAACCCGTACAATGCCGGGCTGTTACAGAATATTCGCCGCGTGCCGTGTTTATAAAAGGCGGGGCGCAGTGTTAAAAGTAGTCTCCGTTGCGCCCGTCAATTTTTTTACCTGCCTGGATTGGGCAGTTTTTTATCGTCATTCAATAGATGGACGCGCCTCTGGCGCAGGAAAAGAAGCGTTTTGAAGAAATCCACGGAAGCACCAAAAACAGTCGTTCCGCTCTGGCGTCAACAGTTGCACTACCGGCTCAAGGAAGGTGCATTGATCGCCATCGGCGCCTTGTGCCTGTTCCTGATGATGGCCTTGCTGACTTACGGCAAGGACGATCCGGGCTGGAGCCACAACAGCAAGATCGACGACGTGCAGAACTTCGGCGGCCCTGCCGGTTCCTACAGCGCCGACATCCTGTTCATGGTGCTGGGTTACTTCGCGTACATATTCCCGTTGCTGCTGGCGATCAAGGCGTATCAGATCTTCCGTCAGCGTCACGAGCCGTGGCAGTGGAGCGGCTGGCTGTTTTCCTGGCGCCTGATCGGTCTGGTGTTTCTGGTGTTGTCCGGCGCTGCGCTGGCGCACATTCATTTCCATGCAGCCACCGGATTGCCGGCCGGCGCGGGTGGTGCGCTGGGTGAAAGCCTCGGTGACCTGGCCCGCAACGCCCTGAACATTCAGGGCAGCACGTTGCTGTTTATCGCGCTGTTCCTGTTCGGCCTGACGGTGTTCACCGACCTGTCGTGGTTCAAGGTGATGGACATCACTGGCAAGATCACGCTTGACCTGTTCGAACTGTTCCAGGGCGCGCTAAACCGCTGGTGGTCGGCTCGTACCGAGCGCAAGCAACTGGTCGCGCAGCTGCGTGAAGTCGACGATCGCGTGCATGACGTGGTTGCACCGACGGTCACCGACAAACGCGAACAGGCCAAGGTCAAGGAACGTCTGATCGAGCGCGAGCAGGCCCTGAGCAAGCACATGTCCGAGCGTGAGAAACAGGTGCCGCCGGTCATCGCCCCGGCCCCGGTCAAGGCGCCGGAGCCAAGCAAGCGCGTGCAGAAAGAGAAGCAGGTGCCGTTGTTCGTCGACAGTGCCGTGGAAGGCACCTTGCCACCGATCTCGATTCTCGATCCTGCGGAAAAGAAACAACTCAACTATTCGCCCGAATCCCTGGCGGCGGTCGGCCATTTGCTGGAGATCAAACTCAAGGAATTCGGCGTCGAAGTCACCGTGGATTCGATCCATCCGGGCCCGGTCATTACCCGTTACGAAATCCAGCCTGCTGCGGGCGTGAAGGTCAGCCGTATCGCCAACCTGGCGAAAGACCTTGCACGTTCGCTGGCCGTGACCAGTGTGCGGGTGGTGGAAGTGATTCCGGGCAAGACCACGGTCGGCATCGAAATTCCCAACGAAGACCGGCAGATCGTGCGCTTCTCTGAAGTGCTGTCGACCCCTGAGTACGACAACTTCAAATCGCCGGTCACCCTGGCCCTGGGCCACGATATCGGCGGCAAGCCAGTCATCACTGACCTGGCGAAGATGCCGCACCTGCTGGTGGCCGGTACCACCGGTTCCGGTAAGTCGGTGGGCGTGAACGCGATGATCCTGTCGATCCTGTTCAAGTCCGGCCCGGACGACGCCAAGCTGATCATGATCGACCCGAAAATGCTCGAGCTGTCGATCTACGAAGGCATCCCGCACCTGTTGTGCCCGGTCGTGACCGACATGAAAGACGCCGCCAACGCCCTGCGCTGGAGCGTGGCCGAGATGGAACGTCGCTACAAGCTGATGGCGAAGATGGGCGTGCGAAACCTGTCCGGCTTCAACGCCAAGGTCAAGGAAGCCCAGGACGCCGGCGAGCCGCTGAGCGATCCCCTGTACAAACGCGAAAGCATCCACGACGAAGCGCCGCTGTTGCAGAAGCTGCCAACCATCGTCGTAGTCGTGGACGAATTCGCCGACATGATGATGATCGTCGGCAAGAAGGTAGAAGAATTGATCGCCCGTATCGCCCAGAAGGCGCGTGCGGCCGGTATCCACCTGATTCTTGCGACCCAGCGGCCATCGGTGGACGTGATCACCGGTCTGATCAAGGCGAACATCCCGACGCGGATGGCGTTCCAGGTATCGAGCAAGATCGACTCCCGGACCATCATCGACCAGGGCGGCGCCGAGCAACTGCTCGGCCACGGTGACATGCTCTACATGCCGCCGGGCACCAGCCTGCCGATCCGGGTTCACGGCGCCTTCGTGTCCGACGATGAAGTTCACCGGGTGGTTGAAGCCTGGAAACTGCGCGGCGCGCCGGAATACAACGACGACATCCTCAACGGTGTCGAAGAGGCGGGCAGTGGTTTCGAAGGCAGCAGCGGCGGCGGTGACGGCGACGATCCGGAAGCCGACGCGCTGTACGACGAAGCCGTGCAGTTCGTGCTGGAAAGCCGTCGCGCCTCCATCTCCGCTGTACAGCGCAAGCTGAAGATCGGCTACAACCGTGCCGCGCGCATGATCGAAGCCATGGAAATGGCCGGGGTCGTGACGTCGATGAACACCAACGGTTCCCGCGAAGTCCTGGCCCCTGGCCCGGTACGCGACTGATTCGATACCCTGATCCAAATGCAATGGGCGGTGCATGAAGCGCCGTCCACTTTCCCACGAGTATTCAAGAGGACTCCCATGCGTCTTATCCGCATGTTGCTGCCGGTACTGGCTCTGACCACCCTCACGGCTCACGCCGATGACAAGGATGTGGCTCGCCTGACCCAATTGCTCGAAACATCCAAGACCCTGACCGCCAATTTTTCCCAGTTGACCCTCGACGGCAGCGGCACCCAGTTGCAGGAAACCACCGGCGACATGACCCTGCAGCGTCCGGGCCTGTTCTACTGGCACACCAATGCGCCAGCCGAGCAGACCATGGTGTCCGACGGCAAGAAAGTCACGCTGTGGGACCCGGACCTGGAGCAGGCCACCATCAAGAAACTTGATGAGCGCCTGACCCAGACGCCGGCGCTGTTGCTGTCTGGCGACGTATCGAAGATCAGCCAGAGCTTTGACATCACCGCGAAAGAGGCCGGTGGCGTGATCGACTTCACCCTGAAGCCGAAAACCAAGGACACGCTGTTCGACAGCCTGCGCCTGTCGTTCCGCAACGGTCTGGTCAATGACATGCAACTGATCGACAGCGTCGGCCAGCGCACCAACATCCTGTTTACCGGTGTGAAGGCCAACGAAGCGGTCCCGGCCTCGAAGTTCAAGTTCGACATCCCCAAGGGTGCCGATGTGATCCAGGAATAAACACAGAGGTTTCAACGGTACGTGATGGATCTGTTTCGCAGTGCACCGATTGCCCAGCCACTGGCCGCCCGTTTGCGGGCGACCAATCTGGATGAGTACGTCGGTCAGGAACACGTGCTCGCTCGCGGCAAGCCTCTGCGCGAGGCGCTGGAGCAGGGTGCCCTGCATTCGATGATCTTCTGGGGCCCGCCGGGCGTGGGCAAAACCACGTTGGCGCGGTTGCTGGCGGAAGTTTCGGATGCGCACTTCGAAACGGTTTCGGCGGTGCTGGCCGGGGTCAAGGAGATCCGTCAGGCGGTGGAAATCGCCAAGCAGCAGGCCGGCCAGTACGGCAAGCGCACGATCCTGTTTGTCGATGAAGTGCACCGCTTCAACAAGTCTCAGCAGGACGCCTTCCTGCCGTACGTTGAAGACGGCACCCTGATTTTCATTGGTGCCACCACTGAAAACCCTTCGTTCGAACTGAACAATGCATTGCTGTCGCGGGCGCGGGTCTACGTACTCAAGAGCCTCGACGAAGCGGCGTTGCGCAAGTTGGTGCACCGCGCGCTGACTGAAGAGCGTGGCCTGGGCAAGCGACATCTGACCCTCAGTGATGAAGGCTTCCAGATGCTGCTGTCCGCCGCCGACGGCGATGGCCGGCGTCTGCTGAACCTGCTGGAAAACGCCTCGGACCTGGCCGAAGACAATAGCGAGATGGGCACCGAGCTGCTGCAAAGCCTGCTCGGCGACACTCGCCGGCGTTTCGACAAGGGCGGCGAAGCGTTCTACGACCAGATTTCCGCGCTGCACAAATCGGTGCGCGGCTCGAACCCTGACGGCGCGCTGTACTGGTTTGCGCGGATGATCGACGGGGGCTGCGATCCGCTGTACCTCGCCCGGCGGGTGGTGCGCATGGCCAGCGAAGATATCGGCAATGCCGATCCTCGCGCCCTGAGCCTGTGCCTGGCGGCGTGGGAAGTGCAGGAACGCCTCGGCAGCCCGGAAGGTGAGTTGGCAGTGGCGCAGGCCATCACCTATCTGGCCTGTGCGCCGAAAAGCAACGCCGTGTACATGGGCTTCAAGACTGCGCTACGCGCCGCCGCCGAACACGGCTCGCTGGAGGTGCCGCTGCACCTGCGCAATGCGCCGACCAAATTGATGAAGCAATTGGGCTACGGCGACGAATACCGTTACGCCCACGACGAACCGGACGCCTACGCGGCCGGCGAAGACTATTTCCCGGAAGAACTCGACCCGATTCCGTTCTACCAACCGGTGCCCCGTGGCCTGGAATTGAAGATCGGCGAAAAGCTCAACCACCTCGCCCAACTTGATCGTTTAAGCCCCCGGCAGCGGAGAAAATAGTGGTTCCATTGATTGTTGCAGTCTCCGTCGGCGGGATTGCCGGCACTTTGTTGCGCTTCGCCACCGGCAATTGGGTCAACGCCAATTGGCCGCGGCACTTCTATACCGCGACGCTGGCCGTTAATATCGTGGGCTGTCTGCTGATTGGCGTGTTGTACGGCCTGTTTTTGATACGCCCGGAAGTACCGATCGAGGTACGTGCCGGGTTGATGGTCGGCTTCCTAGGGGGGCTGACGACTTTTTCATCCTTTTCACTGGATACGGTGCGCCTGCTGGAAAGCGGGCAAGTGCCGCTGGCCCTGGGCTATGCGGCCATCAGCGTATTCGGCGGGCTGCTCGCGACCTGGGCTGGCCTGTCCCTGACCAAACTTTGATAACGAGAAACCGACATGCTCGATTCCAAACTGTTACGTAGCAACCTCCAGGACGTAGCGGACCGCCTGGCTTCCCGTGGCTTTGCCCTGGATGTCGCGCGCATCGAAGCGCTGGAAGAACAGCGCAAGACCGTCCAGACCCGCACCGAAGCACTGCAGGCTGAGCGTAACGCGCGTTCCAAATCCATCGGTCAGGCCAAGCAGCGCGGCGAAGATATCGCGCCGCTGATGGCGGACGTCGAGCGCATGGCGGGCGAACTGAGCGCCGGTAAAGTCGAGCTGGACGCGATCCAGGCCGAACTGGATTCGATCCTGCTGGGCATCCCGAACCTGCCGCACGAATCGGTACCGGTCGGCGAAGACGAAGACGGCAACGTCGAAGTCCGCCGCTGGGGCACGCCGACCGCGTTCGATTTCCCGGTTCAGGACCACGTGGCTCTGGGCGAGAAGTTCGGCTGGCTCGACTTCGAAACCGCCGCCAAGCTGTCCGGCGCACGTTTCGCTCTGCTGCGCGGCCCGATTGCCCGTCTGCACCGCGCACTCGCGCAGTTCATGATCAACCTGCACGTCACCGAGCACGGCTACGAAGAGGCCTACACGCCTTATCTGGTTCAGGCCCCGGCGCTGCAAGGCACCGGTCAACTGCCGAAGTTCGAAGAAGACCTGTTCAAGATCGCTCGCGAAGGTGAAGCCGATCTGTACCTGATCCCGACCGCCGAAGTGTCGCTGACCAACATCGTGGCCGGTGAAATCGTCGATTCGAAGCAGCTGCCGATCAAGTTCGTTGCCCACACTCCGTGCTTCCGCAGCGAAGCCGGCGCGTCGGGTCGTGACACTCGCGGCATGATCCGTCAGCACCAGTTCGACAAAGTTGAAATGGTGCAGATTGTCGAGCCGTCGAAGTCGATGGAAGCGCTGGAAGGCCTGACCGCCAATGCCGAGAAAGTCCTGCAACTGCTGGAGCTGCCTTACCGTACTCTGGCGCTGTGCACCGGCGACATGGGCTTCAGTGCGGTCAAGACTTACGACCTGGAAGTGTGGATTCCGAGCCAGGACAAGTACCGTGAAATCTCGTCGTGCTCCAACTGCGGCGACTTCCAGGCCCGCCGCATGCAGGCGCGTTTCCGCAACCCGGAAACCGGCAAGCCTGAGCTGGTGCATACCCTGAACGGTTCCGGTCTGGCAGTCGGTCGTACCCTGGTGGCCGTGCTGGAAAACTACCAGCAGGCCGACGGTTCGATCCGTGTGCCGGACGTGCTGAAGCCGTACATGGGTGGCCTTGAGGTCATCGGCTAAATGAAATATCTGCCGCTGTTTCACAACCTGCGCGGCAGTCGTGTGTTGGTCGTCGGTGGGGGGGAGATTGCCTTGCGCAAGTCCCGCCTGCTGGCCGATGCCGGTGCGCTGCTGCGGGTGGTCGCACCTGAAATCGAAGCGCAACTGCGCGAACTGGTCGCCGCCAGCGGTGGCGAATGCCTGCTGCGTGGCTACGCCGAAACGGATCTGGACGGTTGCGGGCTGATCATTGCCGCCACCGACGACGAAGCGTTGAACGCGCAGGTCTCCGCCGATGCCCATCGGCGTTGCGTGCCGGTCAATGTGGTCGATGCGCCGGCGCTGTGCAGCGTGATTTTCCCGGCAATCGTCGATCGCTCACCTCTGATCATCGCGGTTTCCAGCGGCGGCGATGCGCCGGTGCTGGCCCGGCTGATCCGCGCCAAGATCGAAACCTGGATTCCCTCGACCTACGGCCATCTGGCCGGTCTGGCCGCGCGGTTTCGCGATCAGGTCAAAGGCCTGTTTCCCGATGTGCAGCAACGTCGCGGTTTTTGGGAAGACGTGTTCCAGGGGCCGATCGCCGACCGGCAACTGGCAGGACAGGGCGCCGAAGCCGAACGTTTGCTGCAAGCCAAGATTGACGGCGAAGCCATGGTTACGACCGGTGAGGTGTATCTGGTGGGCGCAGGGCCGGGTGATCCGGATCTGCTGACCTTCCGCGCCTTGCGCCTGATGCAGCAAGCCGATGTGGTGCTGTACGACCGCTTGGTCGCTCCGGCGATTCTTGAACTGTGCCGCCGCGATGCCGAGCGGGTTTACGTTGGCAAGCGTCGCGCCGATCACGCCGTGCCGCAGGATCAGATCAACCAGCAATTGGTGGATCTGGCCAAGGCCGGCAAGCGTGTGGTGCGGTTGAAGGGCGGGGATCCGTTCATCTTCGGCCGTGGCGGCGAAGAGATCGAGGAACTGGCGGCCCATGGCATCCCGTTTCAGGTGGTGCCGGGGATCACGGCGGCCAGCGGTTGCGCGGCATATGCCGGGATTCCGCTGACTCATCGCGACTACGCTCAGTCGGTGCGTTTCGTCACCGGGCACTTGAAGGACGGTTCGACCGATCTGCCGTGGTCGGACCTCGTCGCGCCGGCTCAGACGCTGGTGTTCTACATGGGGTTGGTGGGATTGCCGATCATCTGCGAGCAGTTGATCAAACATGGTCGTGCGGCCGAAACGCCGGCCGCGCTGATCCAGCAGGGCACCACGGTCAATCAGCGGGTCTTCACCGGCACGCTGGCCGACCTGCCGCGTCTGGTGGCGGAGCATGAAGTGCATGCGCCGACGCTGGTGATCGTCGGCGAAGTGGTGCAACTGCGCGAGAAACTGGCGTGGTTCGAGGGCGCTCAGGGTCAGATCTGACGACTCTGAAGGGATCGTTCCCACGCGGTGGGAACGATCCTGCTCTCAACCTCTGCGCCAAACCCCTTTCCCGCCCAACCGGTCCCGGTCATGGGCAACAGTGAAATCCTGCTCCGGCCCCTTCGGCACAACCCCGGTCGGGTTGATGGTCTTGTGGCTGCCGTAGTAGTGGTTCTTGATGTGCTGGAAATCCACGGTCTCGGCAACGCCCGGCCACTGGTACATCTCACGCAGCCAGTTCGACAGGTTCGGATAATCGCTGATCCGCCGCAGATTGCATTTGAAGTGCCCGTGGTACACCGCGTCGAAACGAATCAGCGTGGTGAACAACCGCACGTCCGCCTCGGTCAGGTATTCACCCGTCAAATAACGGTTGGCGCCCAGCACCTGCTCCAGATGATTCAGTTCGGCAAACACGTCATCGAACGCTTCTTCATAGGCTTTTTGCGAGGTGGCAAAACCGGCGCGATACACGCCGTTGTTCACGGCAGGGTAGATCCGCTCGTTCAGCGCATCGATTTCGCTGCGTAACGGTGCCGGGTAGAAGTCCAGATCGTTGCCGGTCAAGTCATCGAACGCACTGTTGAACATGCGGATGATCTCCGCCGATTCGTTGCTGACGATGCGCTTGAGCTTCTTGTCCCACAGCACCGGCACGGTGACGCGGCCGGTGTAGTCGGCGGTGTCGGCGGTGTAGCGCTGGTGCATGAAATCGAAGTGGTCGAGTTTGTCGCCGGTCGAACCGAGGTTCTGATCGAAGGTCCAGCCGTTTTCCAGCATCAGCCAGCTGACGACGGAAACGTCGATCAGGCTTTCCAGGCCCTTGAGCTTGCGCAGGATCAGCGTGCGATGCGCCCACGGACAGGCGAGAGAGACATAAAGGTGATAACGCCCGGCTTCGGCGGCAAAACCGCCTTCACCGCTCGGGCCCGGCTCGCCATTGCGAGTGACCCAGTTGCGGCGCTGCGCCTGTTCGCGCTGGAACGCGCCGTCCTTGCTGCTTTCGTACCACTTGTCCTGCCAGCGGCCGTCGACGAGTAAACCCATGATCAAGACTCCAGAAACCAATAATTCGTTGGAGTTGAGTCTATTCCGATGAGTTCGAACAAAAAGCGCAAAGATCGGGCGTTAATGATCGGTTAAATCGATTTATCCCGCGCGGCCCAGTATTGCTCCGCGGTTTCAAAAGCCTGTTCACGGCTTTGGCCGAGGCCGCGCAGCGCCAACGCCATGGTCGAGATCAACGCCATTTGCGGGTAACTGTCGACCACATCGCCGCGCCAAACGGCCTTCAAATGCTCGATATCCAGCGACGCCGGTTTGACGTGACGCTGCGCCGACAGCTGCGGCCATTCCTCGTCCCAGCTCTCGCCGCCAGTGGTGCCGTACAAATGGCTGTCGGCATCCGGGTTGATCTCGATTTCGCCGCCGTCGCCCTTGATCACGATCGCCGTGTCGCCAAGCAGGCCGCTGGCATCGCGGTGGACCGCTTGATAGCCGGGGTGGAAAATACTCTGCAAGCCGCAACGCGCGCCCAATGGATTGAGAATCCGCGTCAGCGAGTGGATCGGCGAGCGCAGGCCGAGGGTGTTGCGCAGGTCGATCATCCGTTGCAATTGCGGCGCCCAGTCCACCAGCGGCATGAACGCCAGACCACCGTTGTCCAGCGCCGCGCCAACCTGTTGCCAGTTGCGGCACAGCGGAATGTTCAGCTCACCGAGCAATTGTTCGGAGTACAAGCGCCCGGCGGTGTGTGCGCCGCCGCCGTGCATGAAAATGCGCAGGCCGTTCTGCGCCAGGCACTTGGCGGCCAACAGATACCACGGCAGGTGACGCTTCTTGCCGGCGTAAGTCGGCCAGTCCAGATCGACGTTCAGCGCCGGGGCCTGCAAGCGCTCGCGAAGGGCCTCGGTGAAACCGGCCATCTCCTCGGCGCTTTCTTCCTTGTGCCGCAGCAACATCAGGAACGCGCCGAGCTGGGTTTCTTCGACCGCTTCGTCGAGGACCATGCCCATGGCTTGCCGGGCTTCCTCGCGGGTGAGGTCGCGGGCGCCGCGCTTGCCCTTGCCGAGGATGCGCACGAACTGGGCGAATGGATGCTCGGCGGGCGTTTCGAGGGTCAGCGCTGGATAGTCGGTCATAGGCAATTCGTCGGTTTGGGCAGGCCCGCCAGTTTCGCGGCGAGTTTGGCAGGGGTGCCTTTGAACAGTCGGTTCAGGTGCAGGCTGTTGCCTTTCTCCGCGCCGAGCTTGAGTGCGGTGTACTTGATCAGCGGCCGGGTGGCCGGTGACAGCTGGAATTCGGCGTAGAAGCTGCGCAGCAATTCGAGGACTTCCCAGTGTTCCGGGCTCAGTTCGATATCTTCGGCAGCGGCGAGGGCGCTGGCGACTTCGGCCGACCAGTCGTTGAGGTCGACCAGAAAGCCGTCCTTGTCCAGTTCAATGGCGCGGGCGCCGATGGTCAACGCATTCATAGCCAGCTGTTGACCTTGTCGTGGTGGATCGACAGCTCGACGAAGGCCGGATAATCGATGGCTTCGGCCCAGTCCGGAACCTGCACGGCACGGGCTTGCGCGTCTTCGGCCAGCACGAACAATTTCACCTGACGTATTTCCAGCGCACTGAACGGCGCGGTGCCAGGCTGCAGCGCATAAACGGCATCGCCAGACAGCAACAGTGCATCGGCAGAACCGAGCAGGCGCAGGCAACTGGTCAGGCGTTCGTCGCCGAACGGGGAGTGGGACAACACATGCAAAGTCGACATCAGAGGGTGATCACCTGGTCGTAACGGTCAATGAGGGCGGTGATTTGCTCGGCGGCCAAAGGCTGCGCCTCGTCCAGCGAACGATCGCCGAGGCCGCGAATACTGGCGCTGTCGGCGCAGTAGAACAGCTCTTCGACGCCAAACATCGGCAACGCTTGCAGGTTGGCGCTCAGGTCTTTCTGTTGCAGGGCCTTGGCGTTTTGCCCGGCGGCCAGTTGCAGCACGCCGTCGTCGAGAAACAGCAGACCGATCGGCAGATCGAAGGCGCCGCCGGCCAGCACGATGTCCAGCGCTTCGCGGGCGCCGGGACCGGACCACGGCGATTGACGGCTGATAATCAGAAGGGATTTGGCCATGTCATGCGCCTCCGAAACAGATGAGGCGGTCGGCATCCTGCACCGCGTCATGCAACTGACCGAGGCCGGACAATTCCCACGGCGCGCTGACGGCCACGGCATCACGCTGATAACGCCCGGCTTCCTCGGCATTCAACACGCCACGGCGCAGGGCGGCGGCGATGCACACCACGCCATCGAGGTTCTGTTCGCTGATGAAGGTTCGCCACTGTTTGGGCAGGTCCAGTTCGTCCTGCGGCGTGACCACGGCGTCGGACGCGTTGTGGACCCCGTCCTGATAGAAAAACAGCCGGACAATCTCATGCCCGCCGGCCAGCGCAGCCTGGGCGAACAGCAGGGCGCGGCGCGAGGAGGGCGCATGGGCGGCGGAAAACAGCGCAATGGCGAACTTCATGACGGACTCGATCAGCAAAACTGCGGCCATGATAAAGCTTTCTCGGCGGGGCGGCGAAGTGGATGTTTCCCGCGCCCGTCTCGATACGAGCAGGCGTCCGTCAGCGCGGCATGTAGCCCAGCTGCCAGCGCCGCGGAATTTTCAGGGTCAGCAGCCCCAGTACGGCGGCGAACATACCGCTGACCAACATGGCCTTGAGTCCCAGATGATGTTCCAGCGCTGCCCCCAGAATGGCGCCGACCAGCATTCCGCTCCACGGCACCAGTTGCACCCGCCAGCCGCTTCGCCGTTCGCCGAGCACCCAGCGGCCCAATCCACGGCCGAATCGGGACAGGGCGCCGGTGACGTACGTCAGCCCGACCGGCAGGCCGTTCACTTCTTCCACCGCCGCGTTGAGCATGCCCATCGCAATGATCGCCGCCAGCAGGGCCGGCAGTTGCGTGTCAAAGGGCCAGGCTGCCAAGCAGAGCAGAGCGGCGATGGACAACAATAAGGGCAGCGCCCGCCGACCACCCAGTCGGCTGACCACAACCCCGAGTGCATTACCGACAATGAACGTCGCGACCAGCAGGATCAGCCTTAATGTCAGTCCGCTGTCGCCATCACTGATCGCCACCGCCAGCCGCGTGGTGTTGCCGCTCATAAAGGAAACGAAATCGCCGCTGGCCATGAAGCCGATGGCGTCGGTCATGCCGGCCAGTACCGACAGGCTGGCAACCAGCGCCAGCCCCACACGGCCGCGCCATTTCTGTATATGAAGATGTCCGGGGCTGGCGCGGTGGGTCGAAATGGAAGGCAGCATCGAGGCAGCGTCCTTGAGCGGGGTTTACGGTTCTATGCCATACAGATCGCAATATTCCAGCCAGTCCATGCCGGCCATTTCCGCCACTTCGCGATGCACCTCCAGGCGTTGTGCCTGATACTCTTCGGGCGTCGCGGCGGTGAGCTGCAACGTCAGCTCCCAGGCAAACAAACCTTGGCTTTCGGCCTCGGCTTCGAAGGCTTCGTGCAGACGTTCTTCGCGGTACTGCGCCTGGGTTTCGCCTTTGGCCTGTGCCAGCAGCGGATTGAGGTGGTCAAGGGCTTCGCGCAGTTCCGGGCGCGCTTCTAGAAACAGTTTCAGAGCCTGTTCGTGTCGTTGGTCTGTAGGCGCCATTGGCTTTCCTTGTAAGGCTGATGACCGTTAATGTGCCGCAGCGGCCGGCATGTGTCGCGCTCTAAATGCAGTAAAGCAGAACGATTTTTGGCGTTGCGGTGGTACAGTCCGGTTTTTTCCGAATGAGCGAATGCAATGCGAATGCTGATGGTGGCACTGGCGGCAGCCCTGCTGGCCGGTTGCGCGGGTTCGGCGATGGAAGACGCCCGCACGCAAACCCCTTACAAGACCCTGAATTCGGACAAACCCGAAAAAGTCGTGGCCCAGTGCGTGCAATTTGCCTGGCAGGACGAAGCGGTGTTCGGCGTGGACGCGGCGGCGTATCTGCAACCGGGCAAGAAGGGCGGTTCCACGGTCTATACGCGCTCGGCGGAGTCGTTTGTCGACTTGACCACGGATGCGTCCGGTACCGTATTGAATTACTACGCGCAGAAGGATGATTTTGTGGCCAAGCGCCGCTTGGCGGCGCTGGCGACCTGTCTGTAACGGGCGGCTGGATGCGTTGATTTTGCGACCCTCACCAGCCTGCGGGCGAGGGTCGCTGAAATCAATCAATCAAGCGTTTCTGGAAGAAATGCCGCTTGTGCCCCAGCGGATAATCCACAATCTCGCCACATTCGCTATAACCCAGTTTTTTGTAGAACCCGGGCGCCTGAAAATCAAAGGTATCGAGCCAGATCCCAACGCAGTCCTTTTCCCGTGCAAACTCCTCGACCATGTTCATCAGCTTCGAGCCGATGCCCTGTCCCCGGCCTTGTTCCGGCACCGCCAGCAACTCGATAAACAGCCATCGATAGAACGTGTGCCCATAGAGGCCACCGAGGATCGCGTCGTTGTCGTCGCGCACCAGCAGCGCGACCGGTTCGTACAGCGACGGCCCGGCCTTGGCAATGTTGTAGGCACGCAGCGGCGCCAGGATGGCCGCGCGCTGTTCTTCGGTGGGGTCCTGCGACAGCTCGATCCGCAACGTCATGTTGTCTTCCTTGTAGTAATGAATCGGCAGCCTATCGCGCCACAGCCGATTGAAGCAATCGCTTGGAACCGTCGCTCCTGCGCCGCGGTCTAGCCCTTCAGGGCGTCCATCCGGTACGCGTTTGCCTGGGAGATTCCATGAACATTTTCGAAGCCCTGCGTGAAAGCCACGATCGTCAGCGGACCTACGCGAAATCGTTGATCAAGACCAGCGGTGACACCCCGGAAAGGGTTGAGGCCTACAAACAGCTGAAAGCTGAGCTTCAGGCCCACGAAACCGCCGAAGAGCGCCATTTCTATATTCCGTTGATGGAGATCGACAAGGGTGTCGACCTCAGTCGCCATGCCATTGCCGAACACCATGAAATGGACGAGATGATGGAAGAGCTCGACGAGACCGACATGTCCAGCCCGGCCTGGCTGGCGATGGCAAAAAAGCTCGCGGATAAGGTCCATCACCACTTGCAGGAGGAAGAGCAGAAATTCTTCCAGATGGCCGGCAAGCTGCTCGACGACAAGCAAAAGGAACAGCTCGCCGGGCAGTATGAAAAGGAGTTCAGAGCGCAGCTTCCCTGAACCGGTGAACGCAGGTGTTTGTAATGACGCGGTGTAGTCTTTTTGCCATGCGTTGAGTGAGCGTCGTCGCAGCGAGCTGTGTTTATATACAGTGTTTTCGGCATTTTTGAAGTTTCGCCGAGGCCGACTGCGACAAAACCGCCGATGGACAAAAAATCCCCCTCCGTTAGCTTGAAGGCCTCTCCTCGGACTGGAGAGTTCTTAAATCAACGGAGTGAAAAACATGAACCAACCACAAGCTCAAACCCAACTGCGACACGGTCGCGTCATTTCCCCTGCAAGCCGCGGCGCGGTGGCCATCGAGCAAGGATTGCTCGGTGGCTGGCAGGTCAATGAAATGGAGGGCGGCAAGAACTTCCCGGCACTCGCGGCTGGTCCGTTCCCCGCGCCGTTCGAAAGCGACAACCCGAGCGTCGTACCGCCCGCTGACGGCTATATTCTCAGTGGCGGCAAGAACGACGCACGTGACTGTGTGAACTTCACCGCAGAAGAAATGAGCAAGAAACTCGGGCGCCCGTTCTCCTGGCCACTGCTCAATGTCACTCCCGGCCAGACCCTTGAGGTCAAATGGGAATACACCGCGCCGCACACCACTCGCGGTTACCGCTGGCTGATCACCAGAGATGGCTGGGACCCGAAACAACGCATCACCCGAGCGCAATTGGAAGCGCAACCGTTTGCCGAGGATTTCTATCCGCAAGTGCCGTACTACAGTCATGCGGCGGAATTGAAAGCCAAGGTCACCCACACGGTGCAACTGCCGGGCAACAAGCAGGGGCATCACGTCATCGTTCTGATGTGGATCGTCGCCAACACCGGCAACGCCTTCTATCAGGCCTTCGATGTGGACTTCAAATAAGTCCGCAACGTCCACCCACACGTTCTGAAGGATTAGAACATGTCAAACATTGACTTCACCCTATTGAATAACCAGGCCAGCGATGCGGCATCGCTGATGCCGAGCCTTGCCGGCAAGAAGATCCTCATGGGTTTCTGGCACAACTGGCCGGCCGGCCCGAGCGATGGTTACCAGCGCGGCCAGTTCGCCAACATCACCCTGGAAAACGTCCCGAAGGAATACAACGTGGTCGCGGTGGCCTTCATGAAGGGCAGCGGGATTCCGACCTTCAAGCCGTTCAACGTCTCCGATGCCGAGTTTCGCCGTCAGGTCGGCGTGCTCAACAGTCAGGGGCGGGCCGTTCTGATTTCCCTGGGCGGTGCCGATGCGCACATCGAGTTGCGCGCCGGTCAGGAGCAACCGCTGGCCAATGAAATCATCCGTCTGGTGGAAACCTACGGTTTCGACGGCCTGGACATCGATCTTGAGCAGAGCGCGATTGATTTCGCTGCCAACAAGACCGTCCTGCCTGCCGCATTGAAACTGGTCAAGGATCACTACGCAGGCCAAGGCAAGCATTTCATCATCAGCATGGCGCCGGAATTTCCGTACTTGACCGCCTCCGGCAAATACGTCGGATATCTGCAGGCGCTGGAAGGCTATTACGACTTCATCGCTCCGCAGTTCTACAACCAGGGTGGCGACGGGGTCTGGGTGCCGGAAGCCAATAACGGCAGCGGAGCGTGGATCGCCCAGAACAACGACGCGATGAAAGAGGATTTCCTCTATTACCTGACCGAGAGCCTGGTGACCGGCACTCGCGGTTTCACCAGGATCCCGGCGGACAAGTTCGTCATCGGCCTGCCGGCCAACGTCGATGCCGCCGCCACCGGTTACGTGATCGACAAGACCGTGGTCGGCAACGCGATGAAACGCCTGGCGGTCAAAGGGCATCCGATCAAGGGCCTGATGACCTGGTCGGTGAACTGGGACAATGGCACCAGCAAGGATCGCGTGCCGTACAACTGGGAGTTCTGTCGGCGTTATGGGCCGCTGATTCACGGCGCGCCCTCTGCGGCACAGGGTGCTGATGCAGCGACGGTGAACGTGGCACATCAGTAGTCAATGAAGGAAAGCCCGGTAGCGCTGCCGGGCTTTTTTTCGTCGGCGGTTTGCATCATTTCACCTACCATGGCCTTCTTCCGATGACAAAAAAGGATCACGCGTCATGTCCAACACAGCCGAGCGGGTCAACATCGTCGATACCCAGGTGTTGTCCCACGACTGGTATCTGCTGAAGAAAATCACCTTCGACTATCACCGCAACAACGGTGACTGGCAGCGTCAGACGCGCGAGGTCTACGACCGTGGCAATGGCGCGGCGATTCTGCTGTTCAACCGCGAGCAACGCACCGTGGTGCTGACCCGACAGTTCCGCCTGCCGGTGTTCGTCAACGGTCACGACGGTTTGCTGATTGAAGTGGCGGCCGGACTGCTTGAAGGCGCGGCGCCGGAGCAGCGCATTCGCGACGAGGCGGAGGAGGAAACCGGTTATCGCGTCCATGACGTGAAGAAGGTGTTCGAGGCTTACATGAGCCCCGGCTCGGTGACCGAGAAATTGCACTTTTTCATCGCCGAGTACGATGCCTCGTCAAAGGTCAGTGAAGGGGGCGGTCTGGAAGAGGAAACCGAAGAACTGGAAGTGCTGGAGTGGCGTTTCGACGACGCGCTGGCGGCATTCCAGCGAGGCGAGATCTGCGATGCCAAGACCATCATGCTGCTGCAATACGCGGCGATGAATAACCTGTTTGGCGGTTAAAACAGATCACCGGTTTTACCGATGCCTGACCACTGGACACCTTCCAGGGTCAGCAGACGCTCCTTGGCTTCCAGGCCTCCGGCAAACCCGGTCAGTTTTCCTGAGGCGCCGATGACCCGATGGCACGGCGCAATGATTGAAATCGGATTGCGCCCGTTCGCCGCGCCGACGGCACGCACCGCACTCGGGTGGCCGATCTGTTCGGCAATCTGGCTGTAGGTGCGGGTTTCGCCAAACGGAATGGTCAGCAACGCGGCCCAGACCTTTTTCTGGAATTCGGTGCCGGCAAAGTCCAGCTCCAGATCGAACGCGTTTCGCGTTCCTGCAAAATATTCTTCCAGCTGTCGCGCGGTTTTCAGCAACAGCGGATTGTCCGGTGCCTCGCTCATCGGCCCCAGGCGCACCCGGTTCGGTTTGTCGTTTTCCCAGAGGATGGCGGCCAGACGTGATCCGTTCGCGACCAGCTTCAACTCGCCGACAGGCGAGGGCAGGGTGATGAACGTGTAGGCCATGGGCAAAACTCCGGGATGGGGCGGGGAACAGCGCCCAGCATACTGCCGGATCGGGGAGGCGCAAACCGCAATCGCGACCATACTGGCTGGTGCTCTTGAAGCGCTTTCCTACCTTATAAAAAGAAGAGACCGACTCATGAAGTACGAACCTTTTGCCAAATCGCTGATTGCGACCTCATTGGCGCTCAGCTGCCTTATGGCCCATGCGGCTTCGGTTGCCCCGGTGGCCGCCGAAAACGGCATGGTGGTCACCGCGCAGCACCTGGCCACTCACGTGGGTGTCGACGTGCTGAAAAGTGGTGGCAACGCGGTGGATGCGGCGGTCGCCGTGGGTTATGCACTGGCAGTGGTTTACCCGGCGGCGGGCAACCTCGGTGGCGGTGGTTTCATGACCATTCAACTGGCGGACGGACGCAAGACCTTCCTCGACTTCCGGGAAAAAGCCCCGCTGGCCGCGACGGCCAACATGTACCTCGACAAGGACGGCAACGTCATCCCTGATCTGAGCACCCGTGGCCACCTCGCGGTCGGCGTTCCGGGCACTGTGTCCGGCATGGAGCTGGCGCTGAGCAAGTACGGCACCAAACCGCGCAAGGAAATGATTGCCCCGGCCATCAAACTGGCTGAAGAAGGGTTTGAACTGGAACAGGGCGACGTCGAGCTTTTGGAGTACGCCACGGACGTGTTCAAGAAAGACATCAAGGATTCCGGCGCGATCTTTCTGAGCAACGGCGAGCCGATGCAGGTCGGGCAGAAACTGGTGCAGAAGGACCTGGGTAAAACCCTGCGCACCATTTCCGAAAAAGGCGCCGACGGTTTTTATAAAGGCTGGGTGGCCGACGCCATCGTTACCTCCAGCCAGGCCAACAAGGGCATCATTACCCAGGCCGACCTCGACAAATACAAGACCCGCGAACTGGCCCCGGTGGAGTGCGACTATCGCGGCTATCACGTCGTATCGGCACCGCCGCCAAGCTCCGGTGGCGTCGTGATCTGCCAGATCATGAACATCCTCGAAGGCTATCCAATGAAGGATCTGGGCTTCCATTCGGCCCAAGGCATGCACTACCAGATTGAGGCAATGCGCCATGCGTACGTGGATCGCAACAGCTATCTGGGCGACCCGGATTTCGTGAAGAACCCGATCGAACACCTGCTGGACAAGAATTACGCGACCAAGCTGAGTAACGCGATCCAGCCGCAGAAGGCCGGTGTGTCGGCGGAACTCAAACCCGGCGTCGCGCCCCATGAAGGCAGCAACACCACGCACTATTCGATCGTCGACAAGTGGGGCAACGCGGTCTCGGTCACCTACACCCTCAACGACTGGTTCGGCGCGGGTGTGATGGCGAGCAAGACCGGGGTGATCCTCAACGATGAAATGGACGACTTCACTTCCAAGGTCGGCGTACCGAACATGTACGGCCTGGTGCAGGGTGAGGCCAACGCCATTGCTCCGGGCAAGGCGCCGCTGTCCTCGATGAGCCCGACTATCGTCACCAAGGACGGCAAAGTGGTGATGGTGGTCGGTACGCCGGGCGGCAGTCGCATCATCACCGCGACCCTGCTGACCATGCTCAACGTCATCGACTACGGCATGGGGTTGCAGGAAGCGGTCGATGCGCCACGCTTCCACCAGCAGTGGATGCCGGAGGAAACCAACCTCGAAGACTTCGCCGCCAGCCCCGACACGAAAAAGATTCTCGAGAGCTGGGGCCACAAGTTTGCGGGCCCGCAGGACGCCAACCACATCGCCGCGATTCTGGTCGGTGCACCGTCGCTGGGGGGTAAACCAGTCGGAAAGAACCGCTTCTACGGCGCCAACGATCCACGGCGCAACACCGGGTTGTCATTGGGTTACTGAGCGGAGTAAAAAGGGGGCGGGCACAGGTCCGCCCCTGTCCAAGGACCGATCAAGGAAGGCTCACCATGACCACCGCATTGCTGATCATCGATGTCCAGCGCGCCCTGTGCGCGGGCGAATACGAGTGCCACGACGCCAAACGGGTAATCGACACCATCAACGGCCTCAGCGCCCGTGCGCGCCAGTCGGGTGTGCCGGTGGTGCTGATCCAGCACAACGAAAAGGACAGCCCGTTCGCCCACGGCGCCGAAGGCTGGCAATTGGCTGAAGGCCTGAACACTGCACCTGGCGATCTGCGCGTCGACAAGACTGCCAACGACTCGTTCTACCAGACCAATCTGCAGAAACTGATCCCCCGGGAAGACTTCGACCGCCTGGTGATCTGTGGCATGCAAACCGATTACTGCGTCAACGCCACCGTGCGTCAGGCCCATCAACTGGGCTACGACGTGGAGCTGGCGGCCGACGCCCACACGACGGTCGACAACGGCAACATGAGCGCCGAAGACATCATCGCCGAACACAACAAGGACTGGGCGCACCTGACCGGTTCAGTGGCGCGGATCGATGTGAAGCCGGCGGCCGGGATCACATTCTGACTCTTTCTTGCGCTAGAGCCCGGTTGTCCGCCAGCAACCAGTGAAAAATCCAGAGCATCGATAGCCCGAGCCCGGCATACTGCCGCCGCCTCAGGAATGGAATCTGTCGATGCTCGCTTTCAATCTCCGTCACGCCTTGCTGCTGACGTGTCTCGTATTTGCTACCACGTCCCACGCTGCCAGTTTTGACTGTGCTGGCGCTTCCAGCCCCGTTGAAAAAGCCGTTTGTGCGGATCCGTATACCTCGAGTCTCGATGAGAAACTCGGGGCGCTCTGGCGGACAACGTTGGCGCAGGTGGCTGACCCGCAAGCGCTCAAGGCTGATCAGCGTTCATGGTTGAAACAGCGCAATCAATGCGCTGCCAATAGCTCCTGCCTGCGCCGTGAATATTTGATGCGTCTGAAAGCGCTTGAATACGTGGCCAAGCCTTTCAGCTGGGATGCCACCTGGCAGATGATTCCGTGGGGCGTTTCATCGGCGGCAGAAGTCATAACCAAGCGTGTGGACGCCACGCATATTGCCTTTGATGTTTCTGCGTCAAATGGTGGCAACTCTGGTGACATGGACGGTGTGGCCACAATCGACGGTGCCGTAGCGCAATTCGCTGAAGGCAACTGCACCCTGAAATTCAGCGCCCTCAACGGTTTGCTGGATGTTGATTCCGATGGCGGTGAGGGGGCTTGTGGTGGCGGGATGGGCGTTTACTACGATGGAAGGTATGTGGCATCTGACCAACCGATCGCGATTGAATACGACTTGCTGAGCCTTGGCGTCGTGCGTACGCAGCAAGAAGATCAGGCATTACGCACGTTGCTCAAAAATGACTATCAGACGCTGCTGCAAAATAGCGGCTCAATGGCAGCCGGCGAGACCTCTAGTGATGTGCCGGGGGGTGAGGTCAATGAGTTCTGGCTGCGAGGTCTGGCTTCCAGCAACGCGGCGATTCTGATGAGCGCGCCGGGAGGCCGAGTTTGGCTGGTGTTATTGGTTTTCGATGAGCAACGCAAAGTCAGGGCGCGGTATTACACCAACGTTCCCAAATGGAAAAAGCGGGTGCCTGATGTGCTGCTGGCATGGCGTGAACGCTTGTCGGGGGATGCGACACTGCCTCTGGACCTGATGCCCTGACTCTCACGTTCAGGTCGCAAACATCAGCCTGCGAACATCACTCACCGGCTCGGACACGGCACCGCTCAACACCAGCCGCGTAATCGTCTGCGCCGCCACCGCATAATCCTCATCCTGCGGCACCTCCCGCCCGGTGATGCGCCCCATCTGCCAGCCAATGTTGGTGTAGGTGCGCGTCGCCGACCAGATGAACAACATCAAATGCTCGGGATCGACCGGCGCCAGCAGACCACGGTCGATCCAGCTGCGCAGGCACTCGACATTCCGCCGTGCCTCACCGTGCAATAGGTCGCGGCATTCGTCGGGCAACTGACGGCCGCCGAGCAGCAACTCACTACTGAAAACCTTGGCGATCGCCGGATGCTCGCGGGCGATGCGGATGCGGGCGGCAACGTAGGCGCGCAGGCCAATCAGTGGGTCGTCGCTTTCGCGCAGCACCGCCGAGGCTTCCAGCAACGGTTCGACGAAGCCGAGCAACACTTTGCCGTAGAGGTTTTCCTTGCTCTGGAAGTAGTAATACAGGTTGGCTTTGGGCACACCGGCGCGTGCGGCGATGTCGCGGGTCTGGGTCGCGTCGAAGCCGTTGGCGGCGAATTCTTCACTGGCGGCGGCCAGGATCAGTTGCTGGTTGCGTGCGCGGATGCTGCTCATGGACGGCATGGAGGTCTGGCCATTTCGGGTTCGAAATATACAAAACTATATAGCGATTAAGCCAGCGAACTCGTTTCTCGGCGCTATGCTGGTTTCAATTTCAATAACGTCAGGAAAAGGCCAATGACTCTCCGGGCCCTGCGCGCCACGACGACTCACCTCGACGCGGTGGCGAAGCTGTTCGACGCCTATCGCGGCTTTTATGGCCAGCCGTCGAACCTCGAGCAATCGCGAGCCTTTATTGCCGAGCGCATGGCCGGCAATGAATCGGCGATTTTTCTGGTGGAGGATGAAAGCGGTGAGGCGCTCGGATTCGTCCAGCTGTATCCGACGTTTTCCTCGATTGATGCCCATCGCACCTGGCTGCTCAGCGACCTGTTCACCACGCCGGCCGCCCGTGGCCGTGGAGTGGGGCGGCTTTTAATGAACACCGTCCGCGACTTCGCCGTCGAAACCGGCGCCAAGGGACTGGTGCTGGAAACCGCCACCGATAATTTCAGCGCCCAGGGTTTGTACGAATCACTCGGTTGGGTGCGCGATACGGGCTATTACACGTACACCCTCGATTTGCGCCAAAGCTGAGCTGGCGCACTCTTTTTCAGGTTTTTCCCGAATCAGGTCTTTTCCTGAACGTAGACGATCACTAGAATCCGCCCCGGTGCTCCGCAATGGAGGCTCTTTGATATCACTTTTAGGGAAGACATCATGCAATTCGGGAAAATCCTGGCGCTGGGTCTGGTGCTCGCGCTGGGCGGCTGTGCCAGTTTCACCCAGGACGAAGTGGCTCCGGTCACGCTGCCATCGATGGCCAGTTATGCCAACAAGCCAAACGTCTATGTCGATTTCGACTTTTACCAGGGCGAGCCGAAAAGCGCTTCCGCCGTGGAAATGCCACAAGCTCGGGACATGCTCAAACCGCAATTGCAAACCGTCCTGAAGGATTCGGGTTTGTTCGGTCGTGTGACCTTCGACCAGTTCGAGAAGCAGCCAGGTGACTACAGCCTGCGTCTGAAAATGTACAACCATCCACCGAATGGCGGTCAGCTGGTGCTGGCGTTCATCAGTGGTCTGAGCATGACGATCATTCCAGCCTATGCCACCGACCAGTACACCATGAGCCTGGAAACCCTCGATCAGCAAGGCCAGCCGCTGTCCACCGCGAGTAACCACGACGCGGTCGGCACCTGGATGGGCATCTGGTTCCTCCCGCTGGCGTTCAATACGCCGAAAGCGGCGGTGACCGATACATTCACTCGGCAGGTCAATGCGTTGCTCAAGGAATGGGCCGATAGCAACCGTCCGAAGTATTCGGGTATCTGACTCACTCCAGCGAGTGGGCAAAAAAAGAGCCGCAATCGCGGCTCTTTTTTTTGCCCTTACTTCAGGGCCTGAATGAACTGTGGATCGCTGTACAGATTCTTCAGCAAGTCCTGCAGCATCGGGTTGTAGGCGTTGGTCGCGTTGGGAATCGCGATAAAGCCGAAAAAGCTGCTGTTCCACTGATGGCTGACATCCTTGGTGGCGTCGTACACCACATCGTTGCCATTGCGCAGGGTGAAACGCGCAGCGATGGTGCCATCACCGGTACCCATGCCAGCGTTCAACTGGTTTTTCACGACCAGTACCTGCAGATGACGCGTCGCCTGCGGATCGAGCAGACCAGCCTTGCGCAGTTCTTCGGTGATCGCGTCCTGGATATGCGCCGGGATGCTGCCGGTCGGCGACTTGATCGGGTTGGCGCGGACCATCAACGAGCCTTCGCCCGATTCAGCGGTCACCTGTGGATTGCTGATCGCGTGCAGCGGCGGGGTTTGCTTGAGCTTCTGAACATTGTCGAAGCTTGGCTCGTAACGGGCCATGGTCATGCCACAGCCTTGCAGGAGCAGAGCAAACAACGGGATCAACAACAGCGATTTTTTCACGGCAGTTCCTTGCGCGTAGAAGAGGGGGGCGAATTATGGGCAGAGTGCCATCATTGAGCAACTCTGATTGCCGTCTCTCATTCACGTTGCCGCAACAAGCTTTCGATCTGCGCCAGTTCCCAGGTACTCAACAGACTGACCGGATCGGTGCCGAAGCGCTGCCGGGTGTCGAGCGTCCATTCGCGACCGTCCGGGCACAGACAATCAGCGCAGTGATGCAGGCGCTGGCCGTCGAAGTCCAGTTGCAAGCGCCAGCCTTCAATGTCGACCGCAACCCGATCCGCTCGCGCGTCCATCACCCGAAAGGCACACACGCCCAGCGCGGCATCGCGCAAGCGCTGGCACACTTCGCGGCTGGTCAATTCGCTCGGCATCCGAGGCTCCACTGGCAAAAACTGCGCGCCAGCATAAAGCGCGTGCCGACGGTTGTCAGCGATGACTGGCCCACGCCGGTGCATTTGCGTAACATCCGCAACCCTCTTTTTCCGCGGCGCTCTTTTGCGCCAATGCATGCGGCCGCGCCCGTCGGCCACTCTGTCAGGTAAGCCATGAAACCGATTCGTCTGCGCGCCGATGTCCTGGCCGGACTCACCACCTCGTTTGCCCTGTTGCCCGAATGCATTGCGTTTGCGCTGGTGGCTCACCTCAATCCGCTGATGGGCCTGTACGGCGCCTTCATCATTTGCACGCTGACCGCGCTGTTCGGTGGCCGGCCGGGCATGGTCTCCGGAGCGGCGGGTTCGATGGCGGTGGTGATCGTTGCGCTGGTGGTGCAGCACGGCGTGCAGTACCTGTTGGCGACGGTTTTGTTCGGCGGCTTGATCATGATGGCGTTCGGGCTGTTGCGGCTGGGCAAACTCGTGCGAATGGTGCCGCACCCGGTGATGCTGGGGTTCGTCAACGGTCTGGCGATCATCATTGCATTGGCGCAACTGGAGCATTTCAAGAGCGGTGAACAGTGGCTCAGCGGCACGCCGTTGTACGTGATGACCGGGCTGGTGCTGCTGACCATGGCCATCGTCTACATCCTGCCGCGCCTGACCCGCGCGGTGCCGCCGGCACTGGTGGCGATCCTCGGCGTCGGTTTGCTGGTTTATCTGCTTGGCCTGCCGACCCGCACCCTCGGCGACATGGCGCACATCGCCGGCGGCCTGCCGAAATTTGCGCTGCCGGACATCCCGTGGAATCTCGACACACTGCGCATCATCGCGCCCTACGCGATTCTGATGGCGCTGGTCGGTTTGCTGGAAACCCTGCTGACCCTCAACCTCACCGACGAAATCACCGAAACCCGTGGCTACCCGGATCGCGAGTGCGTGGCGCTGGGCGCGGCAAACGTGGTCTCCGGTGCATTCGGCGGCATGGGTGGTTGCGCGATGATCGGCCAGACCGTGATCAACCTCAGCTCCGGCGGACGCGGACGGTTGTCTGGCGTGGTAGCGGGTGTGTTGATTCTGCTGTTCATTCTGTTTCTGTCGCCGCTGATCGAGCGGATTCCGCTGGCGGCGCTGGTGGGGGTGATGTTCGTGGTGTCGCAGCAGACGTTTGCCTGGGCTTCGTTGCGGGTGCTGAACAAAGTGCCGCTCAACGATGTGCTGGTGATCATCGCGGTAACCACCATCACCGTGTTTACCGACCTGGCCACGGCCGTGCTGTGCGGGATCATTATCGCGGCGCTGAATTTTGCCTGGCAGCAAGCGCGCGAGCTGTACGCCGATGAACACCTGGAAGCGGACGGCAGCAAACTCTATCGCCTGCATGGCACGTTGTTTTTTGCCTCGACCACACCTTTCCTCAATCAATTCGACCCGGCCAGCGATCCGCAACGGGTGACGCTGGATTGCCGGCACCTGAGCTTTGTCGATTACTCGGCCATCGCCGCGCTGAAAACCCTGCGCGAACGCTACGCCAAGGCGGGCAAGCAGTTGCAGGTGTTTCACCTGTCCGAGCGCTGCAAGAAATTGCTGAAACGCGCCGGGGTCGATCACGACTGAGATCGACCCCGGTCACTGATCAGGCATCGATGGCGGGGAAATCGATGTCGGTCAGCGCCGCGTTGTTCAGGTAGTTGGTGAGGGTTTGCACAGCGACGAGGGCGATCACTTCGATGATCTTCTTGTCGTCGATGCCGGCAGCGCGGGCGGCGGCAATCTGTTCATCGCTCAAGTGACCACGGGTTTCGGTCAGTTGATGGGCGAGGGTGGCAAAGGCATTGAGCCGGCCATGACGCGCTTCGATGATTTCTTCTGCTGCCAGCCCGGCCTTGCTGGCGAACAGAGTGTGCGCCGCCAGGCAATAGTCGCAACCGTTGACTTGCGAGGTGGCCAGGTACACCGCCTCTTTTTCCTTGGCACTCAGGGATGTCTTGCCCAAGGTTGCCGAGATTTGCACGTAGGCATCCAGCGCGACAGGTGCGACGGCCAGGGTCTTGAACAGGTTGGGCAGGAAGCCGATTTTTTTCTGTACGCCTTCAAGCACTGGGCGAGTGGCGTCGGTGGCGGTTTCGAGGCTGAGAGGGGCGATGCGGCTCATGGTGATTCTCCGAAAGTCCGGTGCGAAGTGCGCCGGGGATGGAGGTCATGTTATTGAGCGCGGCTGGTGCTTTGGGTGCAAATCGTCGAGGATATGCGACAGATCGTCCAAACCTGTCCTTGCGAGAATCAGTCATGGATCGCCTTTCTACGTTGCTCAGCCATTTCGGCGTCAATGCCGGCACCTTTCACAGCGGCACGTTCTGTGGAGTGAGCGCCTACGGCGGCGACCAGGTGTGCGGGCATGTGCATTTGCTCCAGGCGGGAGAGTTGTTGCTCAAGCCGGGGAGTGATCCTGAGATTTCGCTCAATGAACCGACCCTGATCTTTTTCCCGCGCCCCATGGCCCATCGCTTGTTCGCCAACGAAGCCATGGGCACGCAGCTGGTGTGTGCTTCGCTGACCTTCGACGGCGGCGCGGGCAATGCTTTGGCGGCAGCGCTGCCGGATTATCTGGTGCTGAAACTCGCCGACCTGCCGGAAATGGCCAGCACCCTGGAGTGGCTGTTCAAGGAAGCTTTCGACGGCCACTGCGGGCGCGAAGCGGTGATGGACCGGCTGTTCGAATTGCTGGTGATCCTGTTGCTGCGCCACCTTATCAGCAGTCGCAACCAGCAGCCCGGCATGATGGCGGGGCTGGCCGATCCGAAGATTTCCCGAGCCTTGAATCTGATGCACGACCAACCGGCCAAGGCCTGGAGCGTCGCCGAACTGGCGAGCGCCGCCAACCTGTCCCGCGCCGGTTTCGCCGACCACTTCCGGCGGGTGGTGGGGCAGACGCCGGTGGATTATCTGGTGAACTGGCGGATCAGCCTCGCGCAGAAACGCCTGCGCGAGGGACGACCGATCGCCCTGATTGCCGAAGAAGTCGGTTATGAAAGTCCTTCGGCGCTGGCCCGGGCGTTTCGACGCAAGACCGGGCTCAGTCCGCGGGAATGGAAGGCTGGCGCGAGTTGAAGACTATCTGGCGAATTTCTTTGCCCCGGCCACGCACAGGATCACCCCCAGCGTAACCACCAGCATGCCCACGCTGACATGCTCATGCAGCAAGGTCGCGGCCAGTGCCAGGCCGAAAAACGGTTGTAGCAATTGCAGCTGTCCGACCGCCGCAATCCCGCCCTGAGCCAGCCCGCGATACCAGAACACGAAACCGATCAGCATGCTGAACAGCGAAACGTAAGCCAGACACACCCACGCCGACACGCTGATACCGCTGAACGAGGCGGGCGCAAGCCATACGCTCAGCACGGCCATCACCGGCAACGACAACACCAGCGCCCAGCAAATCACCTGCCAGCCGCCGAGGGTGCGCGACAGTTTTGCGCCTTCGGCGTAACCGAGGCCGCAGGCGAGAATCGCCGCCAGCATCAGCAGATCGCCGGCGGGCGAGGCAGTCAGGCCTTGCGAGATCGCGAAGCCGACCACCAGCGAACTGCCCAGCACCGAAAAAATCCAGAACACCGGACGCGGCCGTTCGCCACCGCGCAACACACCAAAAATCGCCGTCGCCAGCGGCAGCAATCCTACAAACACAATCGAATGCGCCGACGTCACGTATTGCAGCGCCAGGGCCGTCAACAACGGAAAACCCACCACCACGCCCAGCGCGACGATCAGCAAGGACAACCACTGATCCCGCGCCGGACGCCGTTCGCGAAACAGCCACAACAGGCACAACGCCAGGGCGCCGGCGATGGTCGCGCGGATGACGGTGAGAAACACCGGGTCGAATTCCAGCACCGCCAGCCGCGTGGCGGGCAGCGAGCCGCTGAAGATCACGACGCCGATGAAGCCATTGATCCAGCCGCTGGTTTTTTCCAGGGCCGGGGTGCCGAGTTGGGTGGTTCGTTCCATACGCATTGCGCTCAGTGGTGGGTTGCGTTGAAACAATCCTAGGGACGAGAATCAGCACAATCAAAGAATTGTCATGGATACAGCCCGACATGCCGCGCTCCCGCTACAAGACCCTCGTCGACACCTATGCCGCCGACATTCGCTCCGGTCGCCTTTTGCCCGGCACTCGCTTACCGACTCACCGGCAATTGGCAGCCAGCGAAGGACTGGCGCTGGTCACGGCCTCGCGCGTATACGCCGAGCTCGAGGCCATGGGCCTGGTCAGCGGCGAAGCCGGGCGCGGCACGTTCGTGCGGGAAACGTCGTTGTTGCCGGGGCAGGGCATCGACCAGAAAGACGTCGCGGTGGGCATGATCGATCTGAACTTCAACTACCCGTCATTGCCGGGGCAGGCCGAGCTGCTGCGCACCGCGTTGCGGCAGCTGGCGTTGTCCGGCGACCTTGAAGCGCTGCTGCGCTATCAGCCCCACGCCGGTCGCCAGCATGAACGGGCCTCGGTGGCGCGGCACCTGCAAACACGGGGCTTGAGTGTCGAGGCCGAGCAGGTGCTGATCGTCAACGGCGCGCAGCAAGGGTTGGCGGTGACGCTGATGGCGCTGCTCAAACCCGGCGATGTGGTTGCCGCCGACGCCTTGACCTATTCGGGATTCAAAGTGCTGGCCGAAGCGCTGCACCTGGAAGTGGTGGCGATTCCCGTGAAAGAGCAGGGCCCCGATCTGGCGGCCCTCGACAGACTTTGCCGCCAACGACCGGTGCGTGCGGTGTACAGCATGCCTACCCTGCACAACCCACTGGGCTGGGTGATGCCTTTGGAGCAACGTGAGGACTTGATCGCGATTGCCCGCCGGCATGATCTGACAATCATCGAGGACGCGGCCTACGCCTTTCTGGTCGATAACCCGCCACCTCCCTTGGCGGTTCTGGCACCGGAGCGCACGGTCTACGTCTCAGGCCTGTCGAAAAACATTGCCACCGGCCTGCGTGTCGGCTTCATCGCCGCGCCGGTCGAACAGGTGGCGGCGCTGGAGCGGATCATCCGCGCGACCACCTGGAACACCCCCGGGGTGATGACCGCCATCGCCTGCGGCTGGCTCGACGACGGCACCGTCAATTTGCTCGAAGCACAAAAACGCAGCGACGCCCAGGCCCGGCAAGCCCTGGCCGCGCAGATTCTCGAAGGACTGTCGACTGTCGGCCATCCCTCTTCGTATTTTCTTTGGCTGCCGCTGCCGGAAGATATTCGGGCCGACCACATCGTGGTCGAGTTGATGCACGAACAGGTTTCCGTCACGACCGCAGAACCCTTCACCGTTTCAGCCCATGTGCCCCATGCGATTCGTCTGGCGTTGGGATCGGTGGACATGCTTGCCCTGCGTCAAGCCTTGCTCAAAGTCCGCCAGGTCGTGGGCGCCTACCTGTAGCGCAAGTGACCGCGCAGGATTACCCTTGGCGCCGCCGAAGCTCTGGAAATCCCTGATGAAAAACGCTGCAGTGACTTTCGCCCTGATCCTCAACGCTGGCCTGCTCAGCACACCCGTTCTGGCCGCTGGTGACGCCGAGGCCGGCGCAAAAATCTTCCCGCGCCTGTGCGGCGGCTGCCATCAGGTCGGTGAATCTGCCCGCCCGGGCTTCGGTCCGGAACTCAACGGCATCATCGGCCGCCCGGCGGGGACGTCGGCGAATTACGTGTATTCGGACGCGATGAAAAACTCCGGCCTGACCTGGGATCGTGAAACGCTGACGAAGTATCTGAAGGATCCGAAGGGCGTGGTGCCGGGTACGCGGATGATCTTCTGGGGGCTGAGTGACGAGGAGAAGATTGATAATTTGTTGGCGTATCTGCAGACGTTTTCTCAGTAATGAAGCGCCTGTGCGGGAGCTGCACATTTGAGGGGGCGGGGCGTTAGCCTTGCACGCGCCCCAATTTTTCCGTGGCAATGAGTCATGCCAGGTTCAAGGATTGGCGAGTGCGGGCGATAAGTCTGATGTCCAATCCCTCGAACTTTCCCCACCATGAAAAAATTGCTCGTTGTTATTGGCGCACTCTTGCTGTTATGTGGATGCGTCACCAAGAACTTCAGTGTCGAAGATCGTCAACAGATCAAGACACTGAAGGTGCTACCGGTATTTGTTGCCGTCGATAACTTCAAATACACCAGCATGACTCAAGCCTGGAGCGCGGGACTGGGGGCCGGCGCCGGGGCGGCCACCGGGATGGCGGCCGGTGCATCGACGACACAAGTCAATGCATTGGCAGGCGCGGGGTCCGTTGAGGGGACAAAAAATGGTGATGTGCTGACGGGGGATATTTCCCGGGCAATCCTCAACAACATGAAGGCCAATGATATCGACCTGGCCAAACTGGTCCGCCAGAGTTTCGTTGACCGGGTTCAGCAGGAGCGGCTGTTCACAATAGTCGGAGAAGGCGAGCAGGCCGACGCCGAAATCGAAATCATGGTCGGACAGTGGGGGCTGTGCCTCAAAAACTTCAGCGAGGTGCTGTATCCGGTGATCGGCGCCAACGCCCAGATCAAGCGCAAGGGTTCGGCGGTCTGGCGAAACTTTGAAACGATCACGGTATTCAATGATGCCAACAACCTTGCCTATCTACCGGAGCAATACGCGAAAGATCCGGAAGTCCTGCGCAAGGCATTTACCCATGTGTCTGATCTGCTGATGGCTGAACTGGTCAAAGATATGAAGCAATAAAGCGGTTTACTTCAGCGCCAGCCTCAATCGCGCAGTCACATCTTTGATCGACGCCCCCTGAATCGCAGGGGGTGTCGGGCTTTCGCCAAACTCTCGCCAGATAAACAACGTCAACTCGGCGCCATCGGTGGCAGTCTGCGCATTCTCCAGACTGCCGAATGCCATGTGGTGATTGAGTAGCCAGTGTTCGGTTTCGTGGAGGATGAATCGTGGCGGGATCGAGTGCGCATCAGCCATTTTCGCTCACCTCGATGAGCGAAGCCTGGCAGGCCACTTGATTGCGACCTGCCGCTTTTGCCTTGTACAACCGCTGATCGGCACGTTTGACCAGTGCTGTCGGGGTGTTGTCGGCCGGGTCGGCCAGGCCGACACCAATGCTTACGGTAACGAGCCCGACCAGCGGAAATGTCGCTTCGGCAATGGTGGTCCGGATCTTCTCGGCGACCACTTCCGGGGTGTCCGGTTTGGCGATTTCCGGCAGCAGCACGGCAAACTCCTCACCGCCATAGCGTGCGACAAAATCGGTGGCCCGGGTGCTGATCTGTATGAGTTGCGCCAGTTGTCGCAGCACGTCATCTCCGACCGCGTGGCCGTGGGTATCGTTGATGCGTTTGAAATGATCGACGTCGATCAGCAACAACGCAAACGGCCGTCCGGTACGGCGAAACAAAAGACTGTACTCGGTGAGCTTTTCGTCAAGCCGGCGACGGTTGAACGCGCCGGTCAAACCATCATGAGTTGCCAGACTCAGCAGTTCGGCATTGGCCTGGGTGAGGGCAGCGGTACGTTGTGCGACCGTGGCTTCCAGCGAAGCGTTGGCTTCCTGCAACTCGCGCTCCTTGGCCAGCAGCGATTGGGTCATCGTGTCGATGGACTGGCCGAGCTGGGCGATTTCCCGAACCGGATGCTGCAACTGAAAACGCGTCCCCGGCTGATTGTTCTGCACCTGTTGAGCCGAGCGTGCCAATTGCTCGATCGGGCGACTCAGGTACAGCGCCAGATAGTAGGCGACCAGTGCAAACACCACCGCAGCCATCACCCCCAGCAGCAACAATTTATAGAGCAGCAGGCGCGCCGGTTGCAGCGCGGTGTCCAACGGCTGGCGCACGGCAATCGACCAGGATAACGCGGTGCTCAAGGGCGTCGGCACCGTCACCGCACTGGTCAGGTAACCGTCGCCGACGGTCCACCCCGGCGAGTCGGGATTATTCGCTGCCAGTTGCTGGCCAACCAGCGCTTCCGGATACAGCACCTTGCCGTCGTGATCGACGATCAATGCCTCGATGTCCGGCGCGACGCCTTTGTGCGAAAGCGCCGCCGATTCGACGATGCGTGTCACCCAACTCCAGTGCGCGTGGGCGCCGAGCACGCCGATCACCTGGCCGTCGGCATTGTGAATCGGCGCGGCGAAATCGATGAAGCGCAGCGGTTCGCCATTCGCCAGCGCCGGCAACATTTTTGCCAGCAACACGGCTTCGTGTGGGTCGCCGGTGTATTCACCGCGCAAACCCGCCTGGAACCACGGACGCTGTTGGACAGACTGGCCCACCAGCAATCCGTTGACGGCCTGATGCACCTGACCGTTGGCGTCGGCGATGCCCATCCACGCATATTCGGCGCGGGCCTGGGTGCGCAGCTGCATCGATTTGAGGATCGCCGGGTTATCCAGATCACCACGCTCCAGATGCGGCGCACGACTGAGCAGATAAACCTCCAGTTGTCGCTCACGCAATTGCTCACCCAGCAATGCTGCGGCCGACCGTGCGGTGCTCAACAGGGCATTGCCGCTGGCCTGTTTCATTTGTTCGGTGGCGATGTGGCCGACATAGAAGCCAACGCTCAACAGCGTCAGCAGGGACAAACCGGCAAACCAGAGAGTCAGGTGGCTACGCAGACTGGCTTTGAGCATGGAGAAATGGCTGTCTTTATTGGAGTGGCGCCATGGTATGCGACATCGCGGACGGGCTGCCAGCAAGGCGTTTAATGAAAGTCTGCCGAGGCCGATATCAATGAGCCACTGTGTTCGGTAAAGTGTGCGCCGCCCGAGAGACGGATCCCGGGCGTTTACCCATGGAGTCTTGCAGTGAAATACCTCAGCAAAGTAGTCGCCGCCGCACTGTTCGGTGTGGTTCTGGCAGGTTGCACCGGCACCCCGATGAACACCAGACATTACGACAGCAGCCAATACACCGTGATTGGCCACAGCGAAGCCACTGCCACCGGCCTGATGCTGTTCGGCGTGATCCCGATCCGGCAGAACAGCCGTTTCGTCCGTGCGCAAGAGGCCGCCATCCAGGCCAAGGGCGGCGATGCCATGATCAACACTCAGATTCAGGAAAACTGGTTCTGGGCATGGGTCCTGAGCGGCTACACCACCAAGGTCTCCGGTGACGTGGTCAAACTGAAAACCGTGCAATAAGCACCGGTTGGACGTGAAAAAGCCCGGCTGATCAGGCCGGGCTTTTTGTTTGTACAGCGCTAGAGCGTTTGATTCAGGCGACGCGGCGTTCTTGCAGGCGATCAGCGCCACCTTCGGCAACGCGGCGTTCCAGCAGACGATCCGAGCCACCTTCAGCAACGCGGCGTTCTTGCAGGCGATCAGCGCCACCTTCGGCAACGCGGCGTTCTTGCAGGCGATCAGCGCCACCTTCGGCAACGCGGCGTTCGATCAGACGATCCGAACCACCTTCAGCCACGCGACGTTCGATCAGACGATCAGCGCCACCTTCAGCAACACGACGTTCGATCAGACGATCCGAACCACCTTCAGCCACACGGCGTTCGATCAGACGATCCGAACCACCCTCGGCCAAGCGACTTTCAATCAACCGATCCGAACCGCCTTCGGCGATCATGGTGTGGGCGGGTTTGGCTGCAAAAGCGTTGACTGCAAGAACCGAGAAAGCGATGCCGAGAAGGATTTGGCGTTTCATGATCGTGTGCTCCAGGGGTGTTGTTTGTTGGGTATGGAGCCGATGTTACGCCGCGGATTTTTTATGAGAACTTCATTGAACTGATGGTGACTATCGACGCCAGCAATGAATGCCAAGACCCTTGTTCTAGGGCGCCAGCGGCCGAATGCACAGCTCTCCGGTGGCGCGGGTCAGGGCCAGATCATGCAGCGCATCGCGGGTCAGACCGGTGCGTGCCTTGGCCAGCCACACCGGGCAGTTCGGGTCCTGACGGTAGGGCGCGAAGTCGGCGTATTGCTGCAACAGACGGGCTTGCAACTCGTCCAGACGCGGGCGAATCTGTTTGCCCAGATCCGGGCGCGGCGTGTCCGGCGCGGCACCGGCTGCCTGCCACTGTGCGAGCAAACCGTACTGCACCAGTTTGTTGGCCTCCATCTGTGCGGCGATCAACTGCGCGACATCTTCCGGGTCGAGCTTGCGTTCGGCGGCCAGCTTGCGGGCGTTGTCGATCACCTGCGCCTCACGGGGACTGTCCTGGATCGGCTTGCCGCTGTCCCATTTGGTCAGGGCGACGAGGTCGCCGATGTTCAGGCGTTCGTTCAGGGTTGCCACTAAAGGTTGCAAGGATTCGTGTGCGGCACCCGTTGTGGCGGCTTGCGTGGTATTAGTGACCAGCACCAGGAGCGTGCAGGCGAGCAGGCGTGGAGATTGAAGCATGATAAATTCTCGAACGTTGTAGAGTTGGAAGAGCGTCATGGTCGAGTATTGGCATGGAGTCAGCCGGTGTTGAAAGTACTTTTTATTTGTAGCCAGAATCGTTTGCGCAGTCCGACCGCCGAACAACGGTTCGATGATTGGCCCGGCGTGGAAACTGCGTCGGCGGGTACCGATCGCGAGGCGGATGTCCCGATCAGCCCTGAACTGCTGCATTGGGCTGACCTGATTTGTGTGATGGAGCCAGCCCATCGCAAAAAACTTTCCAGTCGATTCCGCTCGGCGCTGGCGAACAAACACGTTGTTTGTCTGCACATACCGGATGAGTACGAGTATATGGAACCAGCGCTGATCAAATTACTGGAAGAGAGCGTTATTCGGTATTTACCCGCTTGAATTTCAGTTCAGGCACCCATGCATACCGAGCTTCGTCATGACGACCGCAGAAACCCAATGATGCTAAAAGCCAATCTTCATGCACTCATGGCAAGTGATCGCGCACGCATGCAAATTCTTGAGATTGTAAGAGGATTGCAGTTGCGTGATTGCTGGGTCGCCGCCGGATTCGTACGTAGTCTGGTCTGGGATCATCTTCATGGGCGGGCGTTCTCTGCGTTGCCTTCTGATGTAGACGTCATTTGGTACGACTCGGATGACGCAAGTCCAGAGCGTGACGCGCAGTTGGAGTCATTGCTAATGACGCTGGACAGCAGCATAAGTTGGTCGGTCAAGAATCAGGCAAGAATGCATCAGCGTAACGCAGATCAGCCCTATGCTTGTGCAACCGAAGCAATGATGTTCTGGCCTGAGACGGCCACAGCCATAGGCGTCAGACTTGGTGCCAACGGCGTTATTGAAATAGCTGCACCCTTGGGCCTGCAGGATCTGTTTTCCCTCGTTGTCCGCCCTACGAGCAGGTTCCTCGCCGAGAAGCATTCGATCTATCTGGAGCGCGTCCGCGCCAAGTGCTGGCATCTTGATTGGCCGCTTTTGCAGATCATGATGGAACGATGAACTCAGCTTCGTCCGCTTTTAATCAGACAGAAAAACCTTCACCGCTATTACCTCCGACAAGTCTCAAAACATCTAGCGTAATATCCAGGCAATCCTCCACCCGAGACGGACCTCAATGCAAACCCCCGCTCAATCCCCCCTCTGGAAAACCTACCTGCTGTTCCTGGCCCCGATGGTGCTGTCGAACTTCCTGCAATCGATGTCGGGCACGGTCAACAGCATCTACATCGGCCAGATGCTCGGTACGCAGGCGCTGGCGGCGGTGTCGGGGATGTTTCCGATCATTTTTTTCTTTATCGCGCTGGTCATCGGCCTGGGTGCCGGGGCAGGGGTGTTGATCGGTCAGGCGTGGGGCGCGCGTGAGTCGCACATGGTCAAGGCGATTGCCGGGGCGACGCTGTTGCTTGGGGTATTGATCGGGCTGGTGGCGGCGGTGCTGGGCAGTGTGTTTGCGCGTCAGGCCTTGCAGGGTTTGGGTACGCCGGCGGATGTGCTGGACGATGCGGTGGCCTATGCCCGGGTGATGATGTGGACCTTGCCGTTTGTGCTGGTGTACGTGCTGTTCACCCAGTTGTTACGCGGGGTGAGCGACACACTGTCGCCGATGTTGGCGCTGCTGCTGTCGACCGTTGTCGGGCTGGCGCTGACTCCGGCGTTCATTCGCGGCTGGATCGGCTTGCCGCAATTGGGGATCCAGAGCGCGGCGGTTGCAGGTCTGGCCGGTACGCTGGCGTCGATGGCGTGGCTGTCATGGAGCCTGATCCGCAAGGGTCATCCACTGGCGCCGGATCGTGAGTTCTTCGCGGCGCTGCGACTGGACGGCGCAATTCTCGGCAAGGTGTTGCGTATCGGCCTGCCGACCGGGGTGCAGATGATTGTGCTGTCGCTGTCGGAGCTGGTGATTCTGGCGCTGGTCAACCAGCACGGCTCGCAGGCGACAGCGGCCTATGGCGCGGTGACGCAGATCGTCAACTACGTGCAGTTCCCGGCGCTGTCGATTGCGATCACCGCGTCGATCCTCGGCGCCCAGGCGATCGGTGCCGGGCGGTTGGAGCGAATGGGCCCGATCCTGCGCACCGGGCTGTGGATCAACGTGTGCCTGACCGGTGGCTTGATCCTGTCGGGTTACCTGTTGTCGCACTGGTTGCTGGGGCTGTTCCTGACCGAAGACTCGACCCGGGCGATGGCCGAGCACCTGTTGCACATCATGTTGTGGAGCCTGTTGATCTTCGGTTTCCAGGCGATCATCGGCGGCATCATGCGCGCCAGCGGCACGGTGCTGGTGCCGGTGGGCGTGGCGATCATCTGTGTGCTCGGTGTGCAGTTGCCGGCGGCCTACTGGCTGGACGGGCAGTTCGGTCTGCAGGGTGTGTGGATGGCGTTTCCGATCGCGTATCTGGGGATGCTGGTGCTGCAGACGCTGTATTACACACGGGTCTGGCAGCATCAGAAGATCGAGCGACTGGTGTGACGGGCCGGGCGGGCCTTGGCGGGGCTGGCGCAAGTGCCGGATGTTTGCTTAAGTCATTCGAGCCCCATCGGGCGCCGGAGCATTGCATGTCGATTCGATTGTTGTGGGCTGCCGCGTGTTGCCTGATTGTCGTCCCTGCTGCGCAGGCGGTGGAGTACACCCGCGTCAACACCACCGCCAGCCAGATCAGTTTCACCTACAACCAGATGGGCTCGCGGATGTACGGCACGTTCGGCAAGTTCGATGCGACGCTGGATTTCGACAGCGACAATCTCGCCAATGCCCGCACCACGCTGCACATCGACCTGACCAGCATCGACGCCGGCAGTGAGGACGCCAACACCGAGCTGGTGAAACCGGCATGGTTCGACACCGAGAAATTCCCGGTGGCTGTGTTCGAATCGACCCGCTTCAGCCCGGCCGGCGACAACCGTTATCTGGTCGACGGCCATCTCACGCTCAAAGGCATCACCCGTGAGGTGCAGGTGCCGGTGCAACTCAAACCCGACAGCAGCATCGGCATTTTTGACGGCGAACTGGTGCTCAAGCGCGACCAGTTCGGGCTCGGTGCAGGGGAGTGGGCGGACACCGTGGTGTCCAAGGACATCGACATCAAGTTCAAGGTCGTTGCCCCCGCGCAGTGACCGGCCTCAGTACGCTCGCCAATGCCCTGGCATCCAGCGCCATTGGTTGCCGGCCCAGCGGTAATGCCCGGCGACCCAGTGATAACCCGGCGCAGGCATGACCGGAACCACCTCAACGATCGGTGGTGGCCGATGCGGGCGAACCGGTTCGACGACACAGCCCGACAGGGTGATCGCTACCAGCGCGGCAGCGAGCAAGGATTTGATGGTTTTCGCGGAACGCAGAACGTTCATGGCAACTCCTCAAGGCCTGCGTCGGGAATGAACGCAGCTGAAAAATTGGACGCCAAATCGGCGAAAGATCCGTTCTCGGGCAGATGAAATTTTTGTCAGGCGTGCACAAGGTATGATGTCGCGGTTCGCCGGTCGCTCAACTCGCCCGGCAACCTGTGTTTTACCGTTGGAGTCCGCCCGCCATGCCCCGCATCACCCACTACAAATCCCCATGCCCCGAAGGCGTCAACAGCCAGATCCTGCAGATGGTGGTCGACTACCTGACCGACATCAGCGCCATCGGGCTGGGTCCGAGTAACCTGCTGTACAACGTTTATCAGTACGCGGTCGGCTACGAGGTGCATCTGTATCTGGAGGCGTTGAACGGCGAGAAGGGCACCGAGGTGGAATTGCTGGTGGCCACCGACGACGATGATCCCGAGCAGGTGATCGGCTTCCTGTTGTACCTGCCGGTGCAGGGTGATTGGGAGGCGTGCAACGTGGCCTATCTGGCGGTGCGCGAGGGGCATCGGCGTCAGGGTGTGGCCCGTTCGTTGATCGCGGACATGGTGGCGCGTTACCCCCATGCCGAACTGACCTGCAGCGTCGGCAAGGTGCCGTATTTCGAGGCGCTGGACTTCGAGGTGCTGGGCCAGCTCGAAACGCAGGTGCTGATGAGCACTCGGCATTACCGCAGCAACGGGTTGCGCGGTTTTATCGACAAGACACCGATCTACCGTTCGCTGGAAGTGCAGCAAATCCACACCTACCTTCTGCAAAAGCACGGCAAGCGGGCGATGCTCGATGCCGAGAAACAGCGCGATCGGCATCTGGATCAGGTCACCCGCCGCACCGAAGAATTTGTTCGTCAGCGCCTGACCGTTCACTGATCCCTTCTCTTTGAAACGACGAAAGCCCTTGTTGCGATCAGCGCAGCAAGGGCTTTTTTGTGCCGGTGATTTCAGGGCAGTTTCACGTTCATGGTGATTCGCGCCGTGAACACTTTCTTGCCTTCGGCGTCGTGAACATCCACTGGCACGATCTTGTCGCCTTCGGTCTGCCAGTCCACTGCTTCGCCATTGGCCACGGCGGTCACGTCGGTCTTGGCCTTGGCCAGGTATTCGACGGTCATGCCTTTTGGAATCCAGCGTGCGCCGGCGGGAATCGACACGTCGGTCATCATCCCGGCTGCCAGTTCAGCGGCGTTGCACAGGGCGATGGCGTGGACGGTGCCGAGGTGGTTGGTGATCTCGCGGCGAAACGGCACTTGCACCTGCGCGGAACCTGCCCGCAACTCGGTGACCAGTGGGTTGATGGTGCTGAAATAGGGAGCGACCTGGCAGGCCATCTGGCTGAACGCCTGGGAACCGACACTGTTGAACATGCTGAGAAACTGACTCATGGGTGGAGCCTCGCGGTTAGGGGATTTACAGAATCATGTTCCGTAACAGAATATTGTTCTGTAACGGAACGGTATTCTGTCTGCGGGAAATCTGTCAACCTGTGCGCGTTTCGCTCACCGGCACGGATGTGCCCTTTACCCGGATTTTCAAGGCCCATGGACACCGCAGATCTTCTCGAACGCAGCTACCCCGGCCGCCGCGCCGAACTCAAGCGCGACATCTTTCGCAAGGCCCTGCGCCTGTTCAACGAGCAGGGCATCGAGGCCACCACCATCGAAATGATCCGCGCCGAATGCGACACCAGCGTCGGGGCGATCTACCACCACTTCGGCAACAAGGAAGGGCTGGTGGCCGCGCTGTTCTTCACTGCGCTGGAGGACCAGGCGCGCCTGCGCGATGCCTATCTGGCCGACGCGACGACCACCGAAGAGGGCGTGCAGGCGCTGGTCTACAGCTACGTGGATTGGGTCGAGAACCAGCCGGAGTGGGCGCGGTTCCAGTATCACGCGCGCTATGCCGTGACCCGGGGCCCGCACAAGGACGAACTGGCCGAGCGCAACAAGACCCGCAACCTCGGCTTGCGTACCTGGCTGAGCGAGTCCGGGCGCGCGGCTGAACTCAACGAGTGCCCGGCCGAGTTGTTGCCGTCGCTGATCGTCGGTCAGGCCGACAGCTATTGCCGCGCGTGGTTGTCCGGGCGAGTGCAAGGCAGTCCGAAGGCCTATCGCGAATTGCTGGCTCAGGCCGCGTGGCGTTCGATCCGCCGTGAACCCGAACGCTGATTTTCCGAGACAAAAAAAGAGCCTCAAGACTCTTTGATGGGGAGGAAGTAGAGCCCGCGAGGCTCAAGATGCGCATGAAGCCAGGTGCAGGCTTGATTGGGGTTCAGAGCACCCGCACCTACGCAACGGCTTGGCGGACCAAGCGACTGCGTAGTTCCATCGTAGGAAGGTGGGGGGATGCGCTCAAGTACCGTCAGTCACCTGCCTGGGTGGCGCGGGCGGCGGCTCTTTCGACCATCGCAATGATGGTTGCCAGCAGCTCGTCACGGGCCTGTTCGGCGCTGATTTCGTCGGTGGCTGCCGCTTGCGACAGCGCTTCGGCGGCGCCGAGCATGGCGCGTAATCCTGCCTGACCGATCTCTGCGCCTTCAGCGAAAGGTGAGAGCACGCTGCGGCACTTCTCCAGGAAAATCGCCTCGTATTCGCGCTTGATCCTCTCCAGTTCCGGCGTGCTCGCCAGGGCGGCGATCACTCCCGGAATCTCGTTGCCCTGGGTCAGCACGCAATCGACATACGCCGTCGCAATCACCGTCGCAATGCCGTTCAAGGTTGCTTCGGCGTTGGCCAGCGCGGCGTCCATCAGCGCCGTCTGGCGTCGGTCGAAATCCTGATACAGCGCCGCGAGCAGACCGGCGCGGGTGGTGAAATGGTCGTAGACCACCGGTTTGGTCACGCCGGCCTTTTCCGCCAGATAGCCGAGGGTCAGGGCATCGGTGCCTTCTTCGCGAATCAGTTGCCAGGCCATGTCGAGCAACTGGCGCTGGCGATCTTCCCGGGACAGGCGGCGACGGGGTTGTGTGTGTTCGGGGATTTCAGTGGTTGACATTGCTTATATACCAAACGTAACTTACTGAAGGTAACTTACTAGTAGTAGCTTACCAATCGTAGCTTTTCGCAAGGGTAAGCCCTTGGTCAGCAATCACCAACCGGAGATTTCCCCATGCACGCATTGATTGTTGTAGATCACGATGATCCACGTTCGCTGACCCGCGCGTTGGCGCAACAGATTGCCAAAGGCCTGTCGGAAAGCGATCCATCCAGCACCTTCGAAATCGCCGACCTGCACGCCGAAGAATTCGACCCACGCTTTGGCGTGGCCGACTGGGCAGTGCATCACCGCGAATCCGCCCCACCCGCTGATGTACTGGCCGAGCAGGCACGCATCGACCGCGCCGACGTGCTGGTGCTGGTCTATCCGGTGTTCTGGTGGTCGATGCCGGCGCTGCTCAAAGGCTGGATCGACCGGGTATTCAGCAACGGTTGGGCGTACGATTTCGACGGTGATAAGACGCTGAAGAAGCTCGGACGACTGCGTGTGCACCTGGTCGCACTGGGCGGGGCGGATGCAGGCACCTATGAGCGCCATGGCTACGACGCGGCGATGAAGACGCAGATCGATCACGGGATTTTCGATTACTGCGGGGCGACGGTGGCGGGCTCGGCGTTGCTGCTGGAGTCCGAGTCGAGCGATCCTGCGGTGCAGCTGCAGGCGGCGCGCGAACTCGGACTTGGGTTGTTCCGCTGAGTGTCAGCGAGCGCCCGGCCATCCGGCTTTATCCAGGGCCGCGAGCAGGGTGGCGGCATCCAGCCCCGGCACCGAATGCCCGTTGCCTTCGGTGCTGTCGCTGGCCAGCAGGGCGTTGATGATCGCTTCTTCCACAGCCTCGGTCGCTGCCAGAAACAGCTCGCTGATGTGATCGTTGTTGACCATCCGCAAGCCATCGCAGGTCGATGCGCCTTTACCTTCGTAGGCGGCGGGCGGGATATGACCGTTGCCGGTGGCGAAGGCGATGAAGATGTCGCCGCTATGATCCTCATTGCCACCGCCAGTACGCGCCAGACCGAGGCTCGCCCGTTGCGCCAGTCGCGTGCATTGATGCGGCAACAGCGGTGCATCGGTGGCGAGGGCCACTACGATCGAGCCCATGCCCGGATGCGGCAACGAAGCGCGCAGGAACGGCGAATCCACCTGTTCCATATATCGCCCGACCGGGTAGCCATCGACCCGCAATTCGCTGCGAATCCCGTGGTTGGCCTGCACGATGGCACCCACTGTCCAGCCGCCCTGAGCCTTGCTCAAACGGCGCGACGCGGTGCCGATCCCGCCCTTGAATTCATGGCAGATCATGCCGCTGCCACCGCCCACCGCACCTTCCTGCACTGGGCCGTCAACGGCATTACTCATCGCTTCGGCCACATGCTTGGGCTTCACATGAAAGCCGTTGATGTCGTTGAGCAACCCATCGAAGGTTTCCAGCACCACCGGCATGTTCCAGTAGAGACGACCGTCGTCCGGTTGCTGCGCGCGATCCAGTTCGATCAAGGCATCACGCACCACGCCGAGGCTGTGAGTGTTGGTGAAGGCGATCGGGCTGGTCAGCAGGCCGGCTTCGCGAATCCACTCCAGTCCTGTGGCATCACCGTTGCCGTTGAGTACGTGGACGCCGGCGAAACACGGTTGTGCGTTGGTCGAACCGGCGCGTGGTTCGATCAGGGTAACGCCACTGCAAATGTCACGACCGCTGGCGCTGCGGCCGCGCACGTTGCTGTGGCCGACCCGTACGCCGGGTACGTCGGTGATGGCGTTGAGCGGGCCGGGTTGCATTTGACCGATGCGGATATGGAGATCGCGGGCACGTGGTTTCATTGATGTTCTCTCTGTTGAAGGCAGTGATTCGAAGGGCTGTTACTGCCCGTTTTTGACCTTGCTCCACACCCGCGTACGCACCCGTTCGGTGGCTTTGGGCAAGGGTTCGAGGGTGTACAACGTGGCCATCGCCGTGGCTGACGGGTACACCGCAGGGTTGTCGCGGGTGGTCTGGGCAACCAGCGCCGTGGCGGCGCGATTGCCGTTGGGGTAGGACAGGTGATCGCTGACCGGCGCAATCACCTCGGGCCGCAGCAAATAGTCGATGAACGCCAGGCCCTGGGCCGGATGCGGCGCGTCCTTGAGCAGCACCAGCGTGTCGAACCACACCGGCGCGCCTTCCTTCGGCAGGCTGTACTGGATCTTCACGCCGTTGCCGGCCTGCTCGGCGTTGGTCTTGGCTTCGAGCATCGCGCCGGACCAACCGACCGCCACGCAGATGTTGCCGTTGGACAGATCGCTGATGAATTTCGAGGAGTTGAAGTAGGCAATGTGCGGGCGCAGTTTCAGCAGCAGCGCTTCGGCTTTCTGATAGTCCTCGGCGTTGGTGCTGTTCGGCGGCATGCCGAGATAATGCAGCGCGACCGGGAGCATTTCCGAAGGCGAGTCGAGCATCGCCACGCCGCACTCGCCGAGTTTGGCCAGGTTCTCTTCCTTGAACACCAGATCCCAGGAATCCAGCGGGGCCTTGTCGCCCAGCGCGGCGCGCACCTTGTCGACGTTGTAGCCGATGCCGTTGGTGCCCCACAGATACGGCACGGCGTACTGGTTGCCGGGGTCGTTGTTGGCCAGTTTGTTCAGCAGATCGTTGTCGAGGTTCTTCCAGCCCGGCAGTTGATCGCGGGGCAGCGGGGCGAGGGCGCCGGCCTTGATCAGGGTCGGCAGGCTGAAATTGCTTGCCACCACCACGTCGTAGCCGCTGCGGCTGGTCATCAGTTTGCCTTCCAGCACTTCGGCGCTGTCGAAGGTGTCGTAGACCGGTTCGATACCGCTGTCACGCTTGAAATCATGCAGGGTGTTCGGGCCGATGTAGTCGTACCAGTTATAGACATGCACGCTCGGCGCATCGGCCGCCTGCGCACTCAGCGCCGCGGACAAAATGCCCATCAGACCCAGGTTGATATACCCACGATGACCACGCATGATGCGGCACTCCTGGCCTGTTGGCAGGCCGGTGATGAACAGGAGTGGTCAGCCTATCGAGCGGGCCGCGCCGCACCCATTCCCATCATGGGTTACTCAAAAGGGGTAGAGCGTGGACGCGTTGCTGCAGGAATTGCCGGTGCATCAGAGCCTGTCGCGAGTGTTCGCCACAGTGGGGCAGGACGGTTTCTGGCGGGCGCTGGTCGATACGCTGCGGTTGCTGGTGCCGCTGGACAATGCGCTGGTGGCGGTGATGCAGACGGGGCGCCCGCCGCAATTGCTGATCGACTTCGACAGTCAGGGGCGGGCCGACGAGCAGGAAGAACTGGCCGGTTACTGTGCCGGCATGTACCTGCTCGATCCGTTCTATCAGGCCGCCTGCGCCGGGATCGCCGATGGTTTGCACAGCCTCGCGTCGGTTGCGCCGGACCAGTTTCTGCACAGCGAGTACTACCAGAGTTACTTCCGCTCGGTGGTCGGCGCAGATGAGCTGCAATTTCTGGTCAACCTCGACGACGGCGTGCTCGGCTTGTCGATGGGCCGCTCGACGGCGTTCGGTTTGCAGGAGCAGGGGCGCCTGCTCTGCGTGCGGGATTGGGTGCTGTCAGCGATGCGCCGGCATGTGCAGTTGATGCCGCCACAAGGCGCGGCGGTCGAGGCGCCGGTCGGCGATATTGCGGCGCTGCTCGACCGCTTCGACGCCCGTCTGACCGCGCGCGAAATCGATACGGCGCGCCTGATTCTTCAGGGTTTTTCCAGCAAGGCCATCGCCCAGCACATGAACATTTCGCCGGAGACCGTGAAGGTGCACCGGCGCAATCTCTATCACAAGCTCAACGTCACCGGGCATGGCGAGTTGTTTGCGCTGGTGTTGCGGCCGCGCTGACCGGGTCAGCCGATCTGCTTGAATAGCAGCGCCTTCAGACCGCTTTCCGGGTCGATATCCGGAAACTCCGGTGGATTCTCCAACCGCTGCTCGAAGCGCAGGCTCGGTGCCTCTTGGGTCACACCATCAATCAGGAAGTCCGAACCGAACGAAGGATCGTTCATGCACGCCAGCACGGTGCCCTGCGCCGTGAGCAATTCCGGCAGACGACGCAGCACGCGCTGGTAATCCTTGGTCAGCAGAAAACTGCCTTTCTGGAACGACGGCGGGTCGATGATCACAAGGTCATACGGGCCGCTGTTGATCACCTTGCCCCAGGACTTGAACAGGTCGTGGCCGAGGAAACTCACCTTGCTCAGATCATGCCCGTTCAACCGGTGATTGTCGCGGCCCCGGCTCAGCGCGGCGCGGGACATGTCGAGGTTGACCACATGGCTGGCGCCGCCCTCGATGGCCGCCACCGAAAAACCGCAGGTGTAGGCGAACAGGTTCAGCACCCGTTTGCCCGCCGCCTGCTCACGCACCCAGTTGCGCCCGTAACGCATGTCGAGGAACAGCCCGGCGTTCTGCTTGCGGCCCAGATCTACGCGGTATTTCAGGCCGCCCTCGACGATGGTCATTTCGTCGATTTCTTCACCCAACAGCCATTCAGCGGTGCTCTGCGGCAGGTAACGATGCTGGATCAGCAGGGTGTGGGCGCCGGACTGCTGCCATGGCGCCGAAGCGGTGATTTCCAGCAACAGACGCTTGAGGTCTTCCAGCTGCGAAGTCTCGGGCTCCTTGAACAATGACACCAGCACCACGCCCTGCAGCCAATCCACGGTGACCTGCTCCAGCCCCGGCCAGCAACGCCCGCGCCCATGGAACAGACGCCGGGTTTCGGCCGGTGCCGAAGTCAGTGCGGTGAGCAGGTGGGCATGGAGAACGGCGAGGGCTTGAGGGTTCATCAATCAGGATCGGCCAGTAAAAGGGCGCGCATTTTAACCGCAATTACGCGCCGGCGACTGCCCGTCGACCGGGTGTTATCGAAAAGAGCTGTATCAAAAATGAATTTCTGTAGAAGGTGCTGCTCATACCTGATAAGCAGCGGATTCAAGCCGCTAAATCGTTCATGCAATTCAGGGAGTGCCAGTTCATGTGTCCAATTTCGACGTCGAGCGCGCACCTTCCTGGCGGATTGATTCTGGTAGTCGAGGACGATCCGTTGATTCTGGAGTTTCTGTGCGAAATTCTTCAGGAGGAAGGTTTCAAGGTCGAGCCGCAGACCAGTGCCGATGCGGCCTCGCAATACCTGGAAGAGCACGCGCCGGAAGTTGCGTTGCTACTGACCGACATCACCATGCCCGGCACCCTTAACGGCGCGGACCTGGCCAATCTGGTCGGCGATCGCTGGCCGGACAAACCGGTGATGGTCATGTCCGGTTATGAAACGCCGGAAACCTCAGGGGTGAAACATCCGGTAGCGTTTATCAAGAAGCCTTGGGCAATCGGCCAGTTGCTCGATTGCGTGGACAGTGCGTTCAAATCCAGGGCGCCGCGTCTGCACTGAAGCGTCCCGCAAGTGCTACATTGCCGGGCATCGTTGCCCGGCCCCTTGCGAGGAAGTGATCTTTTGTCAGCTCACGAGACTGTTTTCAACCGCGCGTTCGGCGCGTTCCTGTTCGACATGGACGGCACCGTCCTCAACTCCATCGCCGCCGCCGAGCGGATCTGGTCCGCCTGGGCCGTGCGGCACGGGGTGAACGTCGAAACGTTCCTGCCGACCATCCATGGCGTGCGCGCCATCGACACCATCACGCGTTTGAACCTGCCGGGCGTGGACGCCGAGGCGCAAGCGGCGTTCATCACCAAGGCGGAAATCGAAGACGTCGAAGGCATTGTCGAAATCCCCGGTGCAGCGGCATTTCTCAAGTCGTTGCCGGCGGATCGCTGGGCCATGGTGACCTCGGCGCCACGGGATCTGGCGTTGCGGCGGATGGCGGCGGCGGGGATTCCTGAGCCGGCGGTGATGATCACCGCTGAAGACGTGAGCGCCGGCAAACCGGATCCGGCCGGTTATCGACTGGCGGCCAAACGCCTGGGCCTGGAGCCGACGGACTGCCTGATTTTCGAAGACGCCACCGTCGGCATCCTGGCCGCTGAAGCCGCTGGCGCGCCTTTGATGATCATCACCACCACTCACCAGCATCCGCTTGAAACTGCACACGCGACCATCGCCAGTTACCGCGACATTGCGCTGAGCATCGACAGCGACGGCCAGCTGCGCCTGCAACCTCAATAAACCCCGGGCACCAGTCGCCAGCTGCGCGCGCAATAAGCGTCGTATTCGGCGCCGAACTGCGCACGCAGCAGGGCCTCTTCGGCGTGGATGCGGGCGATCAGCGGGATCAGCGTCAGCGCCGCCAGTAACAGGCCGACCACCGAACGAAACGCCAGTGCCCAGCCGATCGCATTGATCACCAGCCCCAGATAACTGGGGTTACGCAAATGCCGGTAGATACCGTCGGTAACCAATCGGTGCCCCGGCTGAATCGCCACCAGCCCGCTGAACCGATGACCCAACACAAACACCGGCCATAAACGCAATCCGCCGCCGACGATAAACAACAGCGCTCCCAGCCAACGGGTGCCTTCGCGGCCGATGGTCCAAAAGCCGATGCGGTCGCAGTAAGCCGGCAGAAAGGCACTGACCAATCCGATTACGGCGAACGCCGGAATCACCCAGCGATTGGCCCGGTCCTCGCGCTCGCCGGTGCTCAGATTCACTTCCGTGAACAGCGACGCCACCACCATGGCCAGCGTGGCCAGGGCCACCACGACCAATGCGCCGTGAGAAAAAAACACCGCCACGCCACCGATGCCCCACATCGCCAGGCCCAGATAGGCGAGGGTGGCGAGCACGGCGACCACGGTCATTTGCGCAGACATTTTCATAGGCACCTCACGGGCTGTTCCGTTCAGTGTAGATCCCGGCACGATCCCCGGCGTTTAGCCGCTGGCAACGGCGTATGGAGGATCAACGGCGTGCGGGATTTCACTGGAGGTGGCGTATCTTGACCTCCCGGCGCTGGCGGGGGCACGGGATGTGGTGATCATTGTTTGTGGCGGGGTAAGTATCAGTGCGCAACTGGTGACGGGGTGGGCGCGGTTGGGGGCTTGAGCGCAAGCGGAAGGTATTCACCTTCGACCAATAGTCAGCACCACCGCCATTCCCGCGAGAGAGGTCTATCCTAGGCGAAGCCCTTTTTCGTGCCTACGGTGACCCGCGATGATCAATCTGGCCACGGCCCATCTGCTCACGGACTACAAGACCTGGGCCAATCAGCGTCTGTTCGACAGCCTGCAAGCGCTGCCGGCGGGGGAGACGACGAGGGAGCGCAAGACGGTTTTCAAAAACATGATCGGTACGCTGAACCACATCTACGTGGTCGACCGGATCTGGCAGGCGCACCTCGAAGGGCGCGAGCACGGTTTCACGACGTCCCATGATCTGGTGCACGCCGACCTCGGCGAGTTGCGCCAGGCCCAGCAGGAAGTCGATGGCTGGTATCGCACCTGGAGCGCGCAGCAGACCGAAGCCTCGCTGAACCGCTCGATCGATTTCAAATTTGTTTCCGGCGATGGCGGCACCATGAACGCCGGGGCGATCCTGATGCACGTGATCAACCACAACAACTACCACCGTGGCTGGGTGGTGCAGATGTATTTCGAGATCCCGCAGATGCCGCCGATGACCGACCTGCCGGTGTACCTGCGCGAGGTCGATCCGGGGTTCAAGCCGATCAGTGCGCCTGTGGCGGAAGCGGCGCCGACATGTGATGGGCAATCAGCGAGCGCAACCAGCGTTCCGCCGGATCGTTGTCGTTGACCCCGTTCCAGACCATCGACAGCTCCGAAGGCACGATGTCGAACGGCGGGTCGTCGGCGCGCAGCACGCTGCTGCCTTCGACCAGCGCACAAGCGGCGAAATCCGGCACGGTGGCGAGCATGTCGGTGCCGGCCAGAATCGCCCGCAGCGGAGCGAATTGCGGCACTGCCAGCACGACACGACGTGCACGGTTGATTCGCGCCAGATCGCTGTCGATGGCACCGCCCAGATCGCCGGAAAACGACACCAGCGCATGGGGCCGTTCGCAGTAGTCGTCGAGGGTCAGCGCGCCGGGACGATCATCGCCGCGCAGGATCTTGCAGCGCAGGTCCCGCAGTTTTTTGCGTTTGGCATTGGCCGGCAGCTCAGTGGTGTAACTGACGCCGACGGAAATCTCCCCGGACGCCAGCATCGACGACATCAGCAGGAAATTAACCCGGCGGATGACGACCACCACGTCCGGCGCTTCCTCGCGCAATTGCTTGAGCAGCGGCGGCAGCAGGCCGAACTCGGCATCGTCCGACAGACCGATGCGAAACACGTCGCGGCTGCTCAGCGGGTCGAAATCCTTGGCCCGGCTGACCGCGCCGGAAATGGTGTCCATCGCCGGCTGCAATTCCTTGAGGATCGCCAGCGCCCGCTGGGTCGGCTCCAGCACGCGACCGTTGCGCACCAGCAACGGGTCGTCGAATAGGTCGCGCAGTTTCGCCAGTGACGCACTGACGGCGGGCTGGCCGAGGAACAGCTTTTCCCCGGCGCGGGTCAGGTTCTTTTCGAACATCAGGGTTTCGAAAATCACCAACAGATTCATGTCCACGCGACGCAGGTCATTGCGGTTCATGCCGGAAGACTCGCTGGTTTTTTGAGTCTTTTCAGTAAAGCAGCAAAGTCTTGCGCTGTCGGGTCACTGGGCGGGATCGACGCCGGTCAATACCTTGCGAAACGTTTCCACCAGCGGCCGCAGGTTGATCCGGTGCCAAGCCGCCCACAACGGCGTGGTAAACGCCAGCCACGGCACTTCCCGCAGCACCACGCCCGGCGGTGCGTTGTGGCTCAGGCCTTTCTGGATCATCGCGATCCCCAGACCCGAAGCGACCAGCCCCAGCGCGGTAAACGGCTCGGTGGCCTGCATCCGCACATCCGGGGTGAAGCCTGCGCGGATACAGGCGCTGACGAACTCATCGTCAGCGCCTTGGCGTGGCTGCACGCCGATCCATTCCTGATCGGCCAGATCCGCCGGGGTCAGCGATGCCAGTTGGTTCAGCGGGTGATGTTCGGGCAGCGCCAGCAACATCGGGTCGTCCAGCACCTGGAAGCCCAGCAGGTCAGGGTCGTCGATCGTCGGCGGCTCACTGACCAGCGCGATATCGAGGCTACGCTGACGCAGGCCTTCCAGTTGTTCGGCAGAACTCAGGTTGTACAGCGCGACATGCACGTTAGGCCGGTCGACCCGCAGTACGCGCAAGGCATTGGGCAAAACCCCGGCGTGCATCGCGTTCTCGATGTAGCCGATGCACAGGCCGCCTTCTTCGCCACGGCCCAGGCGTTTGCCGAGGGATTCCAGGCGATTGGCGTGGGTCAGCAGGGCGCGGGTTTCGGCGAGAAAGGTCTGGCCGTCGCGGGTCAGGCGTATGCGCTGCTGGCTGCGTTCGAACAGGGTCAGGCCCAGGCGTTCTTCGAGCTGGGCGATCTGTCGGCTCAGGGGCGACTGGGAAATGTGCAGGCGCTCGGCGGCGCGGCCGACGTGTTCTTCCTCGGCGACGACGACGAAGTAGCGCAATTGGCGGATGTCGATCATGTCAGACCTTCAGGGACTCAAGTGCTGCTGATTATGTCTTGGACGGTCTGAGTGGCGCAATCTAGGATCTGCTCAACGGTCAACACCGACCACGAACTACGAGGACAGCATCATGAGCTTGAAAGACAAACTCCCCGGCCAACTCGGCTTCGGCACAGCGCCACTGGGCAACATGTTCCGCGCCATTCCTGATGAAGAAGCCCAGGCCACCGTGCACGCAGCGTGGGATGCCGGCGTGCGTTACTTCGACACCGCGCCGTTCTATGGCTCGGGCCTGTCGGAAATTCGCCTCGGCGAAGCACTGTCCCGCTACAAGCGCGACGACTATGTGCTGAGCACCAAGGTTGGCCGGGTGATTCTCGATGAAGTCGAAGACGCTGCCGCCCGGGATCTGGGCGAGAAAAGCGGGGTGTTCGAACACGGCCGCCCGAACAAGATCGTCAACGACTACAGCGCCGACGCCACCTTGCGTTCGATCGAAGACAGCCTCAAACGTCTGAAAACCGATCGCCTCGACATCGTCTGGGTCCATGACATCGCTCAGGATTTCTACGGCGACCAATGGCTTGAGTACTTCAATCAGGCCCGCACCGGCGCCTTTAAAGTCCTGACCCGTCTGCGTGAAGAAGGCGTGATCAAGGGTTGGGGCCTGGGCGTGAACAAGGTCGAGCCGTGCGAGTTGACGCTGGACCTGACCGAGGCGCAGCCTGACGGCTTCCTGTTGGCCGGCCGCTACACCTTGCTCGATCACGATCGCGCCTTGCAGCGTTTGATGGATTCGGCACGGGCGCAGAACGTTGAAATCGTGGTCGGCGGCCCCTACAGCTCGGGGATCCTGGCCGGCGGCGCGCACTTCGAATACCAGAAGGCCAGCCCTGAGATCGTGGCGAAGGTCGAGCAGATCAAACGCATCGCCGCGGCCCATGGCGTGGATGTCAAAGCCGCTGCACTACAATTCTCGCTGGCCAATCCGGCCGTGGCAGCCGTGATTCCCGGCGCGAGCAAACCGGGGCGTATCGCTGAAGATGTGGCGGCGCTGTCGGCGGTCATTCCGGCCGGTTTCTGGCAGGCCATGCGTGAAGCGAAACTGGTGTCCGAACGTGCACCATTACCCATCGACGAGGTGAAAGCATGAAGATCGATCTGAGCGGAAAACTGGCGATTGTCAGCGGCAGCACGGCGGGCATCGGTTTGGGCATCAGCCAGTCGCTGGCCGAGGCGGGCGCCACGGTGGTGGTGATCGGTCGCGACGCGGCCAAGGTCGAGCAGGCGCTGGCAAGCATTCGAGACAAAGTGCCGGGCGCGCAACTGCGCGGTCTGACGGCGGATCTGGGCACGGCCGAAGGCGCGCAGAAACTGTTCGCCGCTGAACCGAAAGCCGACATCCTGGTGAACAACCTCGGCATCTACAACGCCGTGGATTTCTTCGATGCGCCGGACGATGAGTGGACGCGCTTCTACGAAATCAACGTGATCTCCGGCGTTCGCCTGTCGCGGCATTACGTACCGGCGATGGTCGAACAGGGCTGGGGCCGGGTGATCTTCCTGTCTTCGGAATCCGGCGTGGCCACTCCGGCCGACATGATCAATTACGGCGTGACCAAAAGCGCCAACCTCGCGGTGTCCCACGGCCTGGCCAAACGCCTGGCGGGCACCGGGGTTACGGTCAACGCGATCCTGCCCGGTCCGATCTTCACCGACGGTGTCGAGGAAATGCTCAAGGATGCCGCCGCCGAATCTGGCCGCAGCCTGCGGGACGAGGCTGACGCCTTTGTGCGCCGGGCCCGTCCGAGCTCGATCATCCAGCGCGTGGCGGATGTCGAAGAGGTCGCGCACCTGGTCACCTACATCGCTTCACCGCTGTCCTCGGCCACCACCGGCGCCGCTTTGCGGGTCGACGGCGGCGTGGTCGACAGCCTGACTATCTGAATTTATCGAGAGAGACTTTTTATTTATGGCAACAGCATCAGCAACGATCGACATCCCGGCTTCGGCCGAACAGGTCTGGCAATTGATTGGCGGCTTCAACACCCTGCCGGACTGGCTGCCGTTCATTCCCAACAGCGAACTGAGCGAAGGCGGGCGCGTGCGCACTTTGCAAACCGCTGACGGTGGCGTGGTGGTCGAGCGTCTTGAGACGTTCGATAACGCGGGCAAAACCTACAGCTATTCGATTCTGCAGGCACCGTTTCCGGCCACCGATTATCTGGCGACGATTCGCGTTGAAGCCCAGGGGCAGGGCGCGAAGGTAACGTGGTCGGGACGCTTCACGGCCAAGGGCGTGAGCGATGAGGAAGTGGTGGCGCTGTTCAGCGGGATCTATCAGGGCGGCCTGGAAGCGCTGCGCGCCAACTATCCCGCTTAGTTGATGATCGTTCCCACGCTCCGCGTGGGAATGCAGCCCGGGACGCTCCGCGTCCCTTCCGGAGCTGGAACGCGGAGCGTCCCTTGAGGCATTCCCACGCAGAGCGTGGGAACGATCTATCTCAAGACTGTGAAATCAGGCTCTGCCGGCAATCCAGCACCAGCTTCGCCCCGCCCAGATCGCTGCGTCCCACCTCAAGGCTGAACCCGTGCAGGTTGACGATTGCCGCAACGATCGACAGCCCCAGGCCAAAGCCGTTCTGCGGTTGCCCGCCCTCGGCGCGATAAAAGCGCTGGAACACCGCCTCCCGTTCGGATTCGGGAATACCGGGGCCGGAGTCATGCACTTCGATCCGCGTATGCCCTGCATCATTGACCCCGCGCAACACTACCGTGCCACCGGCCGGGGTGAACTTGATCGAATTGCTCAACAGGTTCGCCAGCGCTTCAAACAGCAACGCCCGATCACCGTTCAGCATCGGCAGGGTTTCCGGCATGTTCAGTTCGAAACGCAACTCGTCGTCTTCGGCCAGCGGCAAATAGAACTCGTGCAGTTCCTGCAGCAACAACACCGGATCGAGCTCGACAAAACCCGAGCGCCGCTGACGATCCTCCAGTTCGGAAATCCTCAGCAACCCGCGAAACCGCGCCATCAGCGTATCGGCCTCGGCCAGCACCAGATCCAGTTGCGCCGCTTCCGGCGAGCCTTCGCCAGCCTGCTGTTGCATGCGATACAACTGCGCGCGCAAACGGGTCAACGGGGTGCGCAGGTCATGGGCGATGTTGTCGCACACGCCTTTGACTTCGTTCATCAAGCGCTCGATGCGATCAAGCATGGCGTTGACGATGGCGGCGAGCATGTCCAGTTCATCGCGGCGATTGGACAGCGGCAAACGGTGCGTCAGGTCGCCAGCGACAATCGACTGGGCGCTCGCCTGGATCGCCCGGATCCGCCGCAACGGCCGCCGACGCAGCAGATGCCAGCCAATGATCCCCGGCACAATCGTCAGCGACACGCCCCAGAGCAGCGCATGCAGAATGATCTTCGTCACCGCGAACAGCGAACCGTTGTCACGCAACAACACCAGCCAGCGGCCGTCGCGGGTCGGGGTGGCGACTGCGTCGCAGCTGTCGGCGGGCAGGGTCGGATCGTCGGAGTCGGCGCATTCGCTGAGCATGTGGATCTTGCCGTCCAGCGGCAGGCCCTCGGGGATCCTCTGCAACGCGCCGCCGAGGTAGCGATGCTGGGCGTCGAACAGACCGTAGGCGTCGATGCCGCGAATATCGAAGGTCATGCTGGCGGCGAGCGCGTCTTCCAGCTGATCACCGCGAAAGTGCGAAAACAGGTGCTGACGTTGCATCAGCGAATGTTTGGCCAGATTGTCGAGGTAACCGGAGACCTCGAAGTACATGACCCCCATGAGGATCGCGCTCCAGGCCACGAACAACGAACTGTACAGCGCCAGCAAGCGGCTGCTGGAGGAGCGCCAACCGTCAGACGGGTTCGGCAATGACATAACCCGAGCCTCGCACCGTGCGGATCAACGGGACATTGCCCGGCGGGTCGATCTTCTTGCGCAAGCGGCCGATGTGCACGTCGATCAGGTTGGTGCCAGGGTCGAAGTGATAGCCCCAGACCTCCTCGAAAATCATCATCCGCGACAGGATCTGGCCGCTGTTGCGCATCAGGAATTCCAGCAACTTGTACTCGGTCGGCAACAGCGTCAGCACCTGCTCGGCGCGGCGGGCTTCGTGGCTGATCAGGTCGAGTTGCAGATCCGCCACCTGCAACGTGGTCGGTTGTGCGCCGTTGCTGTTCTGGCGACGCAGCAATACTTCGACCCGGGCGGCCATTTCATCGGTGGCGAACGGTTTGGTCAGGTAGTCATCGCCGCCGGCGCGCAAGCCACGCACGCGCTCGTCGACGTCGGAGAGGGCGCTGATCATCAGGATCGGCGTGGCCACGCCCATGGTCCGCAGCGTGGTGACGATGGCCAGGCCATCGAGCTCCGGCAGCATACGGTCGAGGGTGATCAGGTCGTAGTTGCCGCTGACGGCGCGGTCCAGGCCTTCACGGCCATTGTCGACCCAGTCCACGTCGAGGCCGTGGCTGCTCAGTTCGGCGACAATTTCCCGGGCGGTCACGGCGTCGTCTTCGATGGTGAGGATGCGAGTCATGGTGGGCCTGCTGGTCTGTTCAAACGCAATGGCAGCATTTTGCCAAGATTTTGCGCGGGCGCTTTAAATTAACTTTCATGTTTTAGCGGATACAAACGCTACGACCGGGCTTTTGTGCCAATGCATAAAACCCGCTGTTATCGAGCCGTTGTTGCAAATTGCATGGTCCTAAGAAGTTCAGAGTTTTTAACTGATTGAATTAAAACGATTTATTTAATGTTGGCGACTGGCACGGTCACTGCAATTCATCTGATGACGAGTTGTAACACCATTTTTCATGCCTGGAGCACTACAACAATGAATAGATCCTCTGATGGGTTTTATCCTGCCTACGAAGGAGAGTCGAGCAACGTCTCGGGCGTGTCCTGGGGCGCGATCTTCGCCGGAGCTGCCGCTGCGGCGGCGCTGTCGCTGATTCTCGTGCTGCTGGGTTTCGGTCTGGGCTTCTCCGCCGTTTCACCGTGGGCCGGGGAGGGCGTCAGCGCCAAAGGCCTGGGCATTTCCACCATCATCTGGCTGGCCGCCACGCAAATCATCGCCTCGGGGCTCGGTGGCTATATCGCCGGTCGCCTGCGGGTGAAGTGGGCCAACATGCACGGTGACGAGGTGTATTTCCGCGACACCGCTCATGGCTTCCTCGCCTGGTGCGTGGCCACGCTGGTCACCGCTACGCTGGTGGTCGGTTCGGTCAGCAGCATCGTCAGCGGTGGCGTGCAGGCCGGTGCGAGTGTTGCCGGTGGCGCAGCCAGTGCGATGACTCAGGCGGCGGGTACTGCCGCGGCCAACACTGACAGCGATCAGTACGGTTACTTCGTCGACAGCCTGTTCCGTGACGATCGTCCCGCCGCCGTCAGCGATGACGCCGCCCGTGGCACCGTGACCCGGATCTTCGCCCAGAGCCTGGCCAACGGTCAGCTCAGCGCCGAAGACCGGACCTACCTCGCCCAACTGGTCGCCCAGCGTACCAACCTGACCCAGGCCGACGCCGAACGTCGGGTCGATGAAATCTACGCCCGCACCCAGAAGGCAATCGCTGACGCCAAGGTTAAAGCGCAACAAGCCGCCGACACCGCCGCCAAAGTCGCTGCCTGGACTTCGCTGTGGATGTTCATCGCGTTGCTGGCCGGTGCGTTCTTCGCCAGCCTCTCGGCCACCTTCGGCGGTCGCCGCCGGGATGCGGTCGAGTACGTCGAAGTCGAAACCTACACCACGACCACGCTGCCGCCAGTCCGTTAATCAAGGAGACTCACCATGCGCTCACTACTGCTGTTTTTCCTCGGCGTACCGATCCCGATCATCATCCTGATCGCCCTGTTCGTGCACTGATTCCTTGAGGCATATGCCTTGGCCGCTTCCACCTTCGGGTTGAAGCGGCTTTTTGCTTTCTGCGCGGGGCCGAAGGCGCAGAACCGACCAGTCATTTCCATGGCCTGGATCAATATTCGTCGGCGCAATATCCCCTACCGTGAAATTTCCAGGCCCTTGCCGCTGGATCGACTACATTGCTTGCGCGCACTTTGCTGCGCGAGCCCAATCAACCTGCCGGCCCGATAGAGAGCGATAACCCCCACGAGCCGGCGAGGTGTAGTGCAGCAAGGAGCTGTTTCAACCTCACCTGAACTTTTCACGGATGATCATCGCAATGCACTGCCTAGAAAGAACCTTCGATATCCAGCCTTTGGCGCAGGCGGATATGACTGTCCACATCAACGGCCAGCCGGTCACTGCCGCTATTGGCGAAACCGTGCTCAGCGTCATTCAGTCCCTCGGCGTGCGCCAGGTCGCGCGCAACGATCACAACCAGATCAGCGGCGCCTATTGCGGCATGGGCGTGTGCCAGTGCTGCCTGGTGAAAATCAACGGCCGGCACAAGCGGCGTGCCTGCCAGACCGTGGTGCGCGACGGCATGCTGATCGAGACCCGGGTCAACCGCATTCACGGGCAGGAGGTGCTATGAGCCAGAATCCGGTGATCGTAGGGGGTGGCCCGGCGGGAATGGCGGCGGCCATCGAACTGGCCCTGCACGGGGTGCGCTGCACCTTGCTCGAAGAAGCATCGCGCCTGGGTGGCGTGGTCTATCGCGGGCCGCTGCGTGACGGCGTGCAGCTGGATTATCTGGGGCCGCGCTATTCCGAGGTGTTGGGCAAACTGCACGGTGATTTTCAGGAGCAGTCCGGGCTGATCGACGTGCGCCTCAACCATCGCGTGGTGGGCGCTGAAGGCACGTGCTCGCTGGTGGTGCTGGACGGCGACGAGCGTCTGCACGAAATCGAATACCCGCAGTTGCTGCTGGCCGCCGGTTGCCACGAACGCAGCGTGCCGTTTCCAGGCTGGACGCTGCCCGGCGTGATCATGCTGGGCGGTCTGCAATTGCAGATCAAAAGCGGGGTGGTCAAACCGCAGGGGCCGGTGGTGATCGCCGGCACCGGGCCGCTGTTGCCGCTGGTGGCGACCCAGTTGCACGCGTCGGGCGTGAGTGTGGCGGGGGTCTACGAGGCTTGCGCATTCGGCAAGATCGCCAAGGAGAGCCTGGCGCTGCTGAACAAGCCGCAGCTGTTCCTCGATGGCTTGAGCATGCTCGCCTATCTGAAATTGCATGGCATCCCGATGAACTACGGCTGGGGCGTGGTCGAGGCGCACGGCGACGGCGAACTGAAAAGCGTCAGCGTGGCGCCGTATTCGGCGACGTGGGAGCCGGACATGAGTCGCGTCGAACGCTTCGAGGCGAAGACACTCGCGGTCGGTTACGGCTTCATTCCGCGTACCCAACTGAGTCAGCAGATGGGCCTGGATCACGGCTTCAGCGACGACGGCTACCTGCGCGCCAACGCCAACATCTGGCAGCAAAGCAGCGAGCCCCACGTACACCTGGCCGGTGACATGGGCGGGATTCGTGGTGGTGAAGCGGCGATGCTGGCCGGCAAGATCGCGGCGACCTCGATCCTGCTGCAACGCGGTGTGCTCGAAGAGGAACTGGCGCGCGTCCGTCGCGACCGTTATCTGGGCAAACTCAAAGCCATCGTGCGCTTCCGCGCGGCGGTGGATCGCTACACCGAACGCGGCGTCGGGCAGACCGCATTGCCGGCCGCCGACACGGTGATCTGCCGCTGCGAACACGCGACCCGCGCCGACATCGACCGCGCGCTGGAGCAGGGCGTGCAAGACATCGCCAGCCTGAAAATGCGCACCCGCGTAAGCATGGGCGACTGTCAGGGGCGGATGTGCGTCGGCTATTGCAGCGATCGTTTGCGACAGGCCACCGGGCGCAAGGATGTCGGCTGGCTGCGCCCGCGTTTCCCGATCGATCCGATTCCTTTTTCCGCGTTCCAGTCCCTCGGCACGGAGGCCGTTTCCCATGAGTAAGTTCTATGACGTGGTCATTGCCGGCGGCGGTGTGATCGGCGCGTCCATCGCCTATCAACTGTCCAAGCGCAAAGGCCTCAAGGTTGCGCTGATCGACGCCAAGCGCCCGGGCAACGCGACCCGCGCTTCGGCCGGTGGCTTGTGGGCCATCGGCGAGTCGGTGGGGCTGGGCTGCGGGGTGATTTTCTTCCGCATGATGTCGGCCAACCGCAAGCGCGAAACCCAGGGCGCGGCGGTGGCAGTGGACGCCAGCACGCCGCACATTCTGCCGCCGTCGTTCTTCGATTTCGCCTTGCAGTCCAATGCGTTGTACCCGGCGTTGCACCGCGAACTGCGCGACAACCACGGGATGGATTTCAAGTTCGAAAAGACCGGGCTCAAATTCGTGATCTATGACGATGAAGACCGGTTGTACGCCGAGCACATCGTCGGCTGCATTCCGCACCTGGCCGATCAGGTGCGCTGGCTGGATCAGGCGGCATTGCGCGAGTCCGAGCCGAGCGTCAGCCATGAAGCGCGCGGGGCGCTGGAGTTTCTCTGCGACCACCAGGTCAGCCCGTTCCGCCTGGCCGACGCCTACACCGAAGGCGCCCGGCAGAATGGCGTGGACATGTTCGTCAACACCAACATCACCGGCGTGTTGCATCACGGCACGCGGGTGACCGGGGTGCAGACGGCTGAAGCCGGGGTGTTCCACTGCAAAACCCTGATCAACGCCGCCGGCGCCTGGGCAGCGGACTTGAGCGAGTGGGCCACGGGCATCCGGATTCCGGTGAAACCGGTGAAAGGCCAGATTCTGCTGACCGAGCGCCTGCCGAAAATCCTCAACGGATGCCTGACCACCAGCGATTGCTACATGGCGCAGAAGGACAACGGCGAAATCCTGATCGGCAGCACCACCGAGGACAAAGGCTTCGACGTCACCACCACCTGGCCGGAAATCGCCGGGCTGGTGCAGGGCGCCGTCCGTTGCCTGCCGGAACTGGCGGACATCAACCTCAAGCGTACCTGGGCCGGATTGCGGCCGGGTTCGCCGGACGAGTTGCCGATTCTCGGGCCGATGGCCGGGGTAGAGGGGTATCTCAACGCCTGCGGGCATTTCCGTACCGGGGTGCTGACGTCGGCGATCACCGGGGTGTTGCTGGACAAACTGGTCAACGATGAACCGCTGCCGCTGGACATCACGCCGTTTCTGGCGGACCGGTTTGAAGTGGCGCCGGCCAAAGAAGAGAGGGAGCTGGAGATAGCCTGAGCCTGCTAGCTGTGATCGTTCCCACGCAGAGCGTGGGAACGATCATCAACTCTGCAAACGTCAGGACTTGCCCGATTGTTCTTCCAGTTGATCCGACTCGAACAACCGGGCCAGTTCCGCCCGCGCTTCCTGCGCGGTCTGCAGGACTTTGGCCGCGTCGTCGTACACCGCGTGTTGAGCTTCCAGCACCTGTTCATCATGGTGCTTGAAGCGCTTGATCCGCGCATCGGCCTGGGCCTGGGTCAAGCCGAGGCCAACCAGCGTACGGCGGCTCATTTCCAGACTGGAGTAATAGGTTTCCCGGATTGGATCGGCCCCCACATCCACCAACCGATGCACATGCTGCCGGTTACGCGCCCGGGCGATGATCTTCATGTGCGGGTAGAGCTTGCGCACGATCTCGGCGGTCTTGATGTTGGTTTCCGGATCGTCCGTGGCAATCACGAAATACTCCGCTTCCCCGGCCTTGGCCGCATTGAGGATTTCCGGACGCATCGGATCACCGTAGAACACCGGCACACCCCCAAAACTGCGCGACAGTTCGATAGTCTCCACCGAGGTATCCAGCGCCACGAACTTGATGTTCTGCGCCCGCAGGATCCGCGCCACGATCTGGCCCATCCGGCCCATGCCGGCGATCACCACCCGTGGGGTTTCGGTCTCGATCTGGCGGAACTTCTCCGGCACTTCCACCGGCTGCACCTTCGGGCTGACCAGTCGTGCGCAAATCAACAGCAACAGCGGCGTGACCGCCATCGACAGGGTGATGGTCAGCACCAGCAGATCGTACAGACGCGGTTCGAACAGCCCCTGATCGCGACCGATCTTGAACACCACAAACGCAAATTCACCGCCCGCCGCCAGCACGATGCCGAGGCGAATCGCGCTGACCTTGTTCAACCCGCCGGCCAGACGCCCGACCACAAACAGCAGCGGCAACTTCAGGGCGATCAGCAGCAGCGTCAGCCCCAGCACCGTGATCGGCGCGCTGAGCAGCAGACTGAGGTTGGCGCCCATGCCGACGCTGATGAAAAACAGCCCCAGCAGCAGGCCCTTGAACGGTTCGATCTGCGCTTCCAGCTCATGGCGATATTCCGAATCCGCCAGCAGCAGGCCCGCGAGAAACGCGCCCAGCGCCATCGACACACCAACCATGTCCATCAGCCACGCCGTGCCTATCACCACCAGCAACGCGGTGGCGGTGGAGACTTCCGGCAGACCGGTTTTCGCCACGATGCGAAACACTGGACGCAACAGATAACGTCCGCCGATCACCACCACCGCGATGCCGCCGAGCACCTGCAAACTGTGGCGCACGTCGTCGGCGGTGCTGGTGTGGTGATCGACCCCCGCGAGCATCGGCACCAGGGCGATCAGCGGGATCGCGGCGATGTCCTGGAACAGCAGAATCGCAAACGCCAGGCGACCGTGGGGGCTGGTCAGCTCTTTGCGTTCCGCCAGGCTTTGCAACCCGAACGCGGTGGACGACAGCGCCAGACCCAGGCCCAAGACAATCGCGCTGTTCAACGGCTGACCGAACACCGACAGCGCCAGCACCCCGATCACCGAACCGGTCAGCAGCACCTGCGCCAGACCCACGCCGAATACCGATTTGCGCATCACCCATAAACGTCGCGGCGACAACTCCAGACCGATGATGAACAACAGCAGCACCACGCCCAGTTCCGAGATATGGCTGACGCTCTGCGGATTGCCGATCAGGCCCAGCACCGACGGGCCGATGATCACCCCGGCAAACAGATAACCGAGCACCGCGCCCAGTTGCAGGCGCTTGGCCAGGGGAACGGTGAGCACGGCGGCGAAGAGAAAGACGACGGCGGCTTGCAACAGATTGCCTTCATGGGGCATGAGCGGAACTCCAGTAACGCGGTACGGCGGGGGGCGACAAGGATAAAGGCTGAAATGATTGCAGATCCAGCGCAGAGCCTGATTGAGCAGATGTGCTTCTGTAATAATTTGCATCAATTGGTTACATTTATAGCCTCAGCGAATCAATTCCTCCCGAGTCTTCCATGGCCATCAACTTCGACCTCAACGACCTGCAAGCCTTTCGCGCCGTCGTCGAGCAGGGCAGTTTCCGCAAGGCCGCCGACACCGTGCGCCTGTCGCAACCGGCCCTGAGCCGGCGCATCGAAAAGCTCGAAGACGCTCTCGGCGTGAAGCTGTTCGAGCGCACCACGCGCAAGGTCAGCCTGACCCAGGCCGGACGCGGTTTCATGCCCAGCGTCGAACGCTTGCTCGACGATCTGGACGTCGCGTTGCTCGGCATCAGTGAGGTCGCCTCGAATCGGCAGGGCCACGTGACCGTCGCTTGCGTGCCGTCGGCGGCGTACTACTTCATGCCGAGCGTCGTCGCCCGTTATCACCGGCAGTTTCCGCGAATCAAAGTCAAAGTCCTCGATTCCAGCGCCCACGACGTGCTGAGCGCAGTGGTCAACGGCGAGGCGGATTTCGGTCTGAGTTTCATGGGCACCCAGGAGGCGGGCGTGGATTTCGAACCGCTGGTGCAGGAGAGCTACGTAGTCGCCTGTCGCCGCGATCATCCGCTGGCCGGGCGCAGCAGCGTGACCTGGGAGGAGTTCTACCGGCAGGATTACATCTCGCTGGACAAGACTTCCGGCAATCGTTTTTTGCTCGATCAGGCGCTGGCCAAAGTGGTGCCGCAGCGCCCGAGCATTTGCGAGACGCGGCATGTGACGACCATGATCGGTCTGGTGGAGGCGGGGTTGGGCGTGGCGGCGGTGCCATTGATGGCGATGCCGGCGGCGGATCATCCGATTCTGACGCGGGTGCCGCTGACTGACCCGCAAGTGATGCGCAGCGTCGGCATCATCAAACGCCGGGGTCGTACGCTGACCCCGGCGGCACTGGAACTGGAGCGGCTGGTGGTGGAAATGAAAGTCCAGCCGCCGACGGTCAGCGCTTGACCGAATCCAGCCCGGTGGCCTGCACGTCAGCCTGGGCGGCAGGCGCGGCGAGATAAGCGAGCAACGCCTTGGCTTCCTGCGGATGCTGCGCACCTACCGGAATCCCTGCTGCAAATCGCGTCACCGACTGCACCGACTCCGGAATCTTCGCCACAAAACTCACCCCCGGCACCGGCAGCAATTCGCTGACCTGCTGGAAGCCCAGTTGATAGTCGCCGGTGGCGACCACCGAGCCCACCGGGATTTTCGGGATCATCTTCGCCTTCGGTTTCAGCTGATCTTCGATACCCAGTTTTTTGAACAATTGCTGCTCGATGTACACGCCGCTGGCGCTGTCGGAGTAAGCCACCGATTTTGCATCCAGCAGGGTTTTCTTCAGGGCATCGACGTTGCTGATGTCCGGTTTCGGCGCGCCTTCGCGCACTACCAGGCCGATTCGCGAATCCGCCAGCTCCACCCGCGAAGCCGGATCAACCTTGCCTTGCTTGATCAGATCATCGAGGGCGTAGCCGACCATGATCACCACGTCGGCCTTTTCACCACGGGCGAGGCGATTGGGGATTGCCTCCGGCGCCTTGCCCATCGACGGACCGAGTTGGGTGTCCAGCGTGTTGCCGGTGGCGGCGGCGAATTTCGGCCCGAGGATCTTGTAGGCGGCGGTGAAACCGCCGGAAGTCATGACCCGCAGTTCTTCGGCCTGGGCCGCAACGTTGAACGCAAGACCGGCGAGCAGGGCGGTAACGGTAAACAGTTTTTTCATGGTGATGTTCTCAGGCAGTAACAGGTTGCAGACGACCGCCGGCCCGGCGATACAGATAAAGCGTCGCGCCCAATGCGCAGAGCGCGCCGATGCTCATCCAGTAACCCGGTGCGGCTTTGTCGCCGGTGTACTCAATCAGGAAGGTCGACATTGCCGGGGTGAACCCGCCGAACACGGCAGTGGCGAGGCTATAGGCCAGGGAGAAACCGGCCACCCGCACTTCCACCGGCATGATCTCGGTCAGGGCCGGGATCATCGCGCCGTTGTACAAACCGTAGATGAACGACAGCCACAACAGCGACAACAGCATGTGGCTGAAGCTCGGCGCCTGCACCAGGTACGACAGCGCTGGATACGTGGTGGCCAGGGCCAGCAACGCCATGGCGATCAGCACCGGACGGCGGCCGACGCGGTCGGACAATGCACCGCCAATCGGCAGCCAGAAGAAGTTGGAAACGCCCACCAGCAGCGTCACCAGCAATGCATCGGAAGTGCTCAGGTGCAGCACGGTTTTGCCGAAGGTCGGTGCGTACACGGTGATCAAGTAAAACGCGGTGGTGGTCAGGGCAACCATCAGCATCCCGCCCAGCACCACGCCCCAGTTCTGGCCGAGGGTGCGGAACACTTCCTTCATGCTCGGACGATGTTTACGAGCGGCGAACTCTTCGGTCTCCGCGAGGTTGCGCCGCAGAAAGAAGATGAACGGCACGATCATGCAACCGACGAAAAACGGAATACGCCAGCCCCAATCGGCGACCGCTTCCGGCGCCATCCATTGGTTCAAGCCATAACCGAGCGCGGCGGCGACGACGATGGCCACCTGCTGACTGGCCGACTGCCAGGCGGTGAAAAAGCCTTTGCGACCGGGCGTGGCGATCTCCGAGAGATACACCGAAACCCCGCCCAGTTCGGCACCGGCGGAGAAGCCTTGCAGCAGCCGCCCGATCAACACCAGCGCGGGGGCAAACAGGCCGATGGTTTCATATCCGGGCACCAGCACAATCAGTATCGTGCCGCTGGCCATGATCGACAGGGTGACAATCAAACCTTTGCGACGACCGACGTCATCGATGTATGCGCCGAGCACGATAGCCCCCAGCGGACGCATCAAAAAGCCTGCGCCGAACACTGCAAAAGTCATCATCAGGGACGCGAACTCACTGCTCGCCGGAAAGAACACCGCCGCGATCTGCGTGGCGTAGAAGCCGAACAGAAAGAAGTCGAACTGTTCGAGGAAGTTACCCGAGGTCACCCGGAAAATGGCGCCGGCCCGCGAGCCGCCGTGTGGGATTGAGGCTGTCATAGAAAAGTACTCCACCGCTTTTATGACGTGCGCGACGGGGAGGCGGCGCACGGTTTTTATTGGGGCGGATAGTGGCGCGCAGGGATCGATTTGTTAATTGCATTGTTGGCATGGATTGATGTGCTATGCAGATCAATGGCGTGCTATGGCAGCTGTTTTGGCGTCGCTGCCTGTACGGTTCTGGCTACCATCGAGTCTTGCGCTGGTGCGGCGATGTTCACAAAAGTCCCGTCCCAGTCAGGGTCTATCCTGCGAATGCGTTCACGCAGATCCGGATGGCCCGAGAGCAGAAGAGAGCTGGAAGTGCCAGGGCCGAAAAACAGGTGGCTGAACTCGGCGGCACGAGCGGCCTTGAGGGTCGAGCCCATTTTGTATCCGCCGATTTTCTTCAGTGCCCCGGCAATACTGTCGGGGTTGCGGGTGTATTGCACGGCGGTCGCATCGGCCAGGAATTCGCGTTGCCGGCTGACTGCAGCCTTGATCAGGTTGCCGAAGAACGTCCCGGAGAATCCGACAATGCACAGCGCAGTGCCAAACATGCTGACCAGAATGGTCGGCTGCTTACGATTGGCAGATGAGTGTGGTGTGTCCTCAAGACCGCGCAAAAGATGGTTTCCCGCCAACCCGATCACCATGATCCCGTGAACGATCGCGACCAGTTGGGTGTTCAGGCGCATGTCGCCGTTATAGATGTGGCTGAATTCGTGGGCGATCACGCCTTGCAGTTCATCGCGTGACAACAGGCTTATCGCACCTTGAGTGACGCCAATCACTGCATCCTGAGGGGTGAAACCGGCGGCAAATGCATTGATGCCCTGATCCGGCAACAGATACACGCAAGGAACGGCGGTGCCAGACGCCAACGCCATTTCCTCCACCACGTTGACCAGGCGGCGCTCTTCCAGAGTCCGCGCGTCATGGTTGATCAGACGACCGCCCAAACGGCGCGCGACCACTTTTCCACCCCCTGTCAGTTCGACGTATTTGATTAGCCCGCCGAGCAACACAACACCCGTTACCAGCGTCGCAACGGTCGCGAAAAACTGCCAGTTCGACGCCATGTTCTCCAGCGTTTTGCCGTATGAGAACGGCAGAATCAGGAGCATGCAGGACACAAGAATCAAGCCGAGTACGGCGAGAAACATCAAGATCACGAGCTGCACCGAGCGACGTTTGGCCCGGCACTGTTGTTCAAAGAAATTCATCTAGTCTGAATCAATCCGCCGTTGCCGCCATCTGATCTGGCACCGGTCTGCCCGCTGCGGCAGCCGTCGTAAAACTCCCGTCCCACTGCGGATCGATCCGACGAATCCGTACGCTCAGATCAGGGTGGGTCGCAAACATCCGGCTCAGCAAACCTGAGCCGCCGGTACTGAAAAACAAATGGCTGAACTCGGCGGCACGGGGCGAGCTGATCACCGAGCCTTGTGCATGGGCGCCGATTTTTTTCAGGGCACCGACAATGCTTTGCGGATTGCGCGTGTATTGCACCGCGCTGGCATCGGCGAGGAATTCACGCTGGCGACTGACAGCCGCCTTGATCAAATTGCCATAGAGATTTCCGATAAATCCGGCCACGCACAGTGCGGCACCGAGCGCAAAAACCACCAGCATCAACCGCACGTCGCGTTTGTCGCGCTTGAGCAGGCTGGCCATTATGTAAGTGCCAGCCAGCCCCAACACCAACAGGCCGTGCACCACTGCCACCAGTTGCGTGTTGAGGCGCATGTCCCCGTTGAAGATGTGGCTGAGTTCGTGGGCGATCACCCCTTGCAGTTCTTCTCGGGTCAGTAGTTTCACTGCGCCACGGGTCACACCAATGGCCGCGTCCTCCGGTGTAAATCCGGCCGCGAAGGCGTTGATGCTTTCGTCCGGTAACAGATACACCGCCGGCAGGCAGGTGCCGGAGGCGATCGCCATTTCTTCGACGACGTTCATCAACCGCTGCTCGTCCAGGGTTCGCACATTGCCATTGAGCAGGCGGCCACCCAGTTTCTCCGCGACGACTTTGCCGCCCGCGCGCAGTTGCCGATATTTGAGCAGACCGCCAATCACCACGATGCTGCTGATGAACGATGCGATAACGGCCATTGCCAGAAACGCGTCCGCCAGCGTGCCAGTCCCGCTCAGGTAATCCTCAAAGCCATTGAAGACGAAGGGCAGGCTGGTCATCCCGATCAGCATGACAATCGCCAGAATCATCAGGTAAACCAGCCGGGACGTTTGGTTTCGGGCCTGGGTTTGTCGTTCAAAAAAATTCATCGGGCCATCCATGGAGAGCAGCAATCAGAAAGAAACGTTGGGCGCGGTCTTGATGGCCAGCGTATCGGCAAACTTCAGCGGAACCGCATCCTCGCGATGGCCAAAACTGGCCGCCAGCAGCACCGCCGGAAAGCTCTGCTTGAGCGTGTTGTAGGCCATCACCGCATCGTTGAACGCCTGGCGCGCGAAGCTCACCTTGTTTTCGGTGCTGCTCAGCTCTTCGCTCAGTTGTTGCATGTTCTGCGAGGCCTTGAGTTCCGGATAAGCCTCCAGCGTCAGGTTCAAGCAACCCACCGCGCTGCTGAGTGCGCTGTCCGCCAGCCCCAATTGCGCGATGTTCTGGGCGCTGCCCGGTTTCGCCTGTGCAGCCTCAAGTCCGGCCACGGCGGCATTGCGCGCGGCGATCACCGCTTCAAGGGTTTCGCGCTCATGGGCGAGATAACCCTTGGCGATGCTGACCAGATTGGGGATCAGGTCATAGCGGCGTTTGAGCTGCACTTCGACCTGGGCAAATGCGTTTTTGATCTCGTTGCGCCGGGCAACAAGTTTGTTGAAGAGACTGACAGCGTAGAGCCCCAGCAGCGCCAGCAACACCAGATTGACGATGAGATAGATTTTCACGGTGATGTCCTTGCTCACTCTGTGGGGGCGCGCGATCTTATCGCAAATGGATGCCGTTGACTGTATTCGCCCGGTGGCGGACGAGCCCGGATCGCGTTCCGGGGCGCGACTACAATCTCAACTTCCATCAATAAACAAGGAATGATTCCGGAACCCCGCAGTCGGAGTTCAGGTATCACACATCTGAAGGAGGTTCACCGATGAACAACAAGACCCTAATCGCCAGCCTGGCCCTAGTCGCCGGCATCGCCGGGATCAGCCCCCTCGTTCAAGCGGCGCAAACCTCGAACGACACTGTCGAGCAATCACCGACCGGCAACCGCGAACTGAACGTCAACGACCGCGCCCCGGATATCTACCAGCGCAGCGAAAAAGCCATCAAAAACTGGAAACAGAAAGGCCTCAAGCAGCCGGAACCGCAAGCGCAGTGGGTGCAGATCAATGACAAGTACGTGATGGTGATGATTACCAACGGGACGATTGTGGCGATTCAGCCGGTGGAGAAATAGCCTCGGGCTCAATCAGCCCGGCCATGACTCAGCGCTTGCCCGCCGCCCAATCGATACTGATTATTCCCGCTGCGCTTGGCCTCATACATCGCCAGATCCGCAATGTGCAGCAAGCGGTCCATGGTCGGTGCGTGGTCGGGGAATACGGCGACGCCGAGGCTGGTGCCGATATGGCGTTGTTCGTTGCCGATGGGAGTCGGCGGGGACAGTTCGATGAAGATTTTCTGGCAGATGCTGCGCGCTTCGTCCTGCAGGTTCAGGCCGGGGGCGAGGCCTTGCAGGATGACCACGAATTCGTCGCCGCCGATCCGCGCGACGGTGTCGCTGACCCGCAGGATGCGTTTCAGGCGCGTAGCGGTGGTGATCAGAACGCGGTCGCCGGCGGCGTGACCGTAGCGGTCGTTGATCGCTTTGAAGCCGTTGAGATCGATGAACACCAGCGCCACCCGCGTTTCGGTCACGCGGGCATGTTCCAGTGCTTCCGATAGCCGTTCCTCCAGCACCAGCCGATTCGGCAGGCCGGTCAACGGGTCGAAGTGAGCCAAGTGCTGGAGGTAGCTGGCCGAGGCCTTTTCTTCGGTGATGTCGCGTACCACACCCATCATCTTGATAACCGCGTCGTGATCGTTGCGCACCACGTTACCGGTTTCCCGCAGCCAGCGAATCGTGCCGTCGGGCCAGACCACGCGGTATTCCTCATCATGGTTTTCACCGGTCTTCAGGCACCGCAATTCCCCGGCGCGCACCCGGGCGCGGTCGTCGGGGTGTACGCAGGAGCAGAACAGGGCGTAGGAGGGTGTCACTTCGCCGATCTTGAAGCCGAACATGCCGAATATTGCGTCGGACCAATAGAGTCGATCCGTGTCGACTTCCCAATCCCAAGTGCCGATCCGCGCAAAATACTGGCTGCGCTTGAAGCGGTCGGCGTCGCCATCCTGACGGATGTTCTGGCCCTCGGCGGCGCGGGTGAGCAGTTCGCGATACTCGGCGATTTGCTGACGAAGCTCGCGCACTCGGCGGATCAGAACGGCGATCACGACCAACAGCACAACGACAATGGCGAAGCTGATCCAGAGTTGAGTCATTCAAGCGTCGCTGACATGGCGTATCGATCCGGGAGTGATGGCGCGTCGCTATCTTAATTCACGGCCAACGCCGGAAACAGCGGCAACCTTGGGCCAAACGGTTGCCAATGGCCGGTATTTCTGGGAAAACGGCGGCCAGCGGAACAATAGAGCGAATGTTATGAATGATGAACTGCAGATAATCGATCTTCAGCCCGGAGACGGAAAAGCCGCCGTCAAAGGCGCGTTGATCACCACCCAATACACCGGTTGGCTGGAAGACGGCACCGAATTCGATTCGTCCTGGAGCCGGGGCAAGCCGTTTCAGTGCGTGATCGGCACGGGCCGGGTGATCAAGGGTTGGGATCAAGGGATCATGGGCATGCAGGTGGGCGGCAAGCGCAAGCTGCTGGTGCCGGCGCATCTGGGTTACGGCGAGCGGACGATGGGCAAGATTCCGCCGAATTCGAATTTGGTGTTCGAGATTGAGTTGCTTGAGGTTTTGACGCGGGAGGATTGATTGCCCGTTTCATCGCTGAAGTCATAAAAACCCGCTGCCTCCCTTCACGGAGGCAGCGGGTTTTTTCTTGCCTTATGCCCCAGGTGTTACGCAGCCATCGCCATCTCATCCAGCGTCGCGGCAACCGTGCCGGTCAGGCTTGGGAATCTGCGTTTTACGCTGGTGAGTGCCGGCAGCAGGCGGCTGCGGTCCAGTTCGCCATGGTCACGGGCGAGTTGGGTGAGTGCGGTGAGTGCGGCGCTGACGATGGATTTCCGTTCGCTCTCGAGCAGTAGCAAACAGGCTTTCTGGGCCCATTGGCTGTCTTTCTCGTTGAGGCCGATGGAGATCAGGGCGGCGACGATGTGTGCATCGGATTTGCTTTCCATGGGTGTTCCTCAGGTCGTGGCATCGAGAGTGTCCAGCGCCCGGTTCACAGCCAGTTCGCCACACATCACCACTTGGGCGATGCCCAGCACGGTGCTGCGGTAGGGTGGGTCCAGCAGCGCGGCGAAGTCGCTGAGCATCACGCTGGCCGAAGTCATCGATTCGCAGGCGTGGGCCAGCAGCGCATGTTGATCCAGGTCGGGGGCGACGAGGAACATGCGGCCGGGGCAGTGTTGTTTCGGGGCGGTGGGTTTCAGGTAATGGTCGAGGGCGCGCTCGGCGGCTTCGTGGAGTTTTCTGGAATCGGCGGAGGCGTAGGGCGAGGCCGGATCGGATTCGCTGGGTTTGTCTGTTTCGGGTGGATCGGGGACGTATTTGAACATTCGGGAAAGCCTCAAAGTGATGCCGACACCACCTCGCGACTAAACGAAAAGGTGGCAGCTGTACGCAGGTTAGTCGACCGGCGACTTCCCAAAACCGGCGCACCCGAGGGTGCCCTGCACACAGCCGCCATAGAGTGCAGATGAAGGTCACCTGACTGTCTGGAGCACATGTAAAGTTTTGAGAAATCATCGAGCGACTAAACCCGATCACTGACCATTCAGTGACGCGGACCAAGTTACTGACGCCCTCAAAACCGCACAAGCCGGCGGATTCTGGCGTAGTTGTAGGCAAAGGCGCAAGGCGATGTAGCCTCGCGGATGAGGGCAAAATGATGCTTCATTTGTCAGGCTTTATGGCTCACGTAAAAGGTCGCCGTCGGCCTGTGAAGCGTGTTTGCTTGTGAACATCCTCTTTGTGATACCGAATATTTAATAAGCCACTTTGAGCTTGATTTATATCGGTTTCGATATAGCCTGCGTGGCACGTTCAAATGCCAGGAACAGGTGAAACATGAAGGATCATCAAAACCCACCCCAACGTTTCTCAAACATCTGGGACGCACTGGAAGACACGCCGCATGAAGCGGCCAACATGCGTCTGCGGGCCAAGCTGATGCGCACGCTTTGCGAAACGATTCGTGCGTGGGAGCTTCCCCAGAAAGAGGCGGCCAAGCGTCTTGGCATCACTCAGCCGCGTCTCAACGACGTACTCAACGGCAAAATCGACAAGTTCTCGCTGGACGCGCTGGTCAACCTGTCGGCCGCCGCAAAACTGGAAGTAGACCTCTGTTTCCAGTTGCCTGCATCCCTGGAATGGGCCACCTGATCCTTGATTGCAGCGATGCTTAAGTCTGCATCTCGCTGAACATCGGAATTCGTCCATTCAGCGAAGGCCGGTAGTGCCACGCGAGTCGCCCCGGATCGATGTCGCGGGCGAGGATTTCAGTGAGCGTGGCGCGGGCGATCGTCATCGCCAGCATTTGTCCGGGACATTGATGCCGACCGCTGCCAAACGTGAAGCTGCGGCGGTTCGGGCGATCCGGCATAAAACGATCCGGGTTTTCATTGAGTGCCGGATCGCGATTGGCCGAGGCCAGCAGCACCAGAATCACGTCACCTGCTTCCAGCCGCACGCCGTCGATTTCACAGCTGTTCGCCACAAATCGACGGGTGTTCTGTACCGATGGATCGAAGCGTTGGACTTCAGCCAGCAACGAATCCACTGACGCCAAGCGTAATTCAGGCTGACGCTGCAACGCCACCAGCGCATTACCGATAAGCCCGGCGGTGGCCTCGAACGTCTGCGAACAGAGGCCGATCAGGTTGGCGAGTAGCACGTCCTCATCGCCGACAAAACGCTGGCGAATGTCGGCGAGAAACGGGTTCGGGTCCGACAGCAACTCAATGAAGTATCCGCGCAATTGCTCCGCCGCCCGATGCGCTGCCGCCAGTTGCAGGTCATTGCTCAGCGGCGACAGGCACGCCGCGAAATCCGCCGTCAGTTCACTGATTACGCGGGCTTGCGCCGGGGTGAATCCGAGCAGCGACGCAACCACGCACACGGGGCCGCGAAACATTGCTTTGTAGAGGCCGTCGGCATCGTTTGTGATCAGCCGCGCGGACACCAGCGCGCTGACTTCTTCCCGATCAATCAACCCCAACGGCGGCTCTATGGCCGAACGCGGGCAGCGCTGAGCCTCACCGTCATTCATGCGCATCAACTGGCCGAACACCTTGCCCGCCATGCCATCGACGATGGCTTTGGGCACCGGTTCCTGCACCGGGCGCACGCAGCAATCTGGATGCGCCAGCACCGCGCACACCGCCCGGGAGCTGCTGGCGACCCACAGTTTCAGTCCGTGATGAAAAGTCAGCCCGCCCGCTGCGCGCAGTTCGGCGTAGTAGGGGTAGGGATCGGCGTGAGTCGCAGCGATGATCGGGTCCATGGATCGCAACCTTGTCGGTGGGGAAAGTGTTGCTACTATCTCCAGTCCTTGAGGGCGGTGATTCGTCCGGGAGCGAAATATGCACGCCAGAAAAGCAGTACAAGATTCGGCTTAACGATGTAGGCACTTTTCCGAAGAGTAAGAGGGATTCATGTCATGTGCAGGTTCCCCTTCCATGAGTCGGAGAGAAGGGGAAAGAGGGGGGTAGCCAAGCTAAGCGACTGGCAAAGGATCGCTTAATAGGGTGCCCGCTGGGCCTGTGGTTATGGTGTACGAAACCTTACTTCCGATTTTGAATGAGTTGGGATTATTCACCCGAAATGATGTAGAGCTGCCTCCATCATCGGGTTTGACGGATATAAAGAATTCATTGCCGTTGGTAAAACTCTTCTCGACTGTTCCGGTTTTACGCGTAGTGACGATTGGTGTAGACATGTCCTGTTTCCTCCCATCGCTGAAATCATTAAAAGGTGTGTGGAGTTGCTATTACAGGAAAGGCTTTTTGAAGATTCTTTTCTACTGTCATTTCTGTCAGGTTTTGCCACCGTTCATCGTTTTCCAACGCCTGCATGGATTTGATCCTCAAGCCCCAAAATTGGGATGCGTGGAGGACTGCTAACATTTCCAGTCCTTGAGGGCGATGATTCGTCCGGGAGCGAAATATGCACGCAGAACATCAAGACATCGGCGTCTCGCAAGTGGCCGCCGCCATCGCGGAACCGGCGCGGACCAAAATGCTGTGCTCGCTGATGGACGGCCACGCCCGCACCGCCACGGAGCTGGCGACCCTCGCCGACGTCAGCGCCTCGACCGCCAGCGCGCACCTGGCCAAGCTCAAGGACCTGGCCTTGGTGCGCCTGCATGTGCAGGGCCGTCACCGTTATTACAGCCTCGCCGACAAGCGCGTGGCCCAGGCGCTGGAAGCGCTGATGGTGATCGGCCAAAACCCCGCGCCGACCTTCAAACCACACACGCCGGATCGCCTGCAATTTGCCCGCACCTGCTACGACCATATGGCCGGGACGCTGGCGGTGTTGCTGCATGACCGCTTGCTCGAGGCGGGATGGCTGGTGGAAACCGATGAGCAGGGTTATCGCCTCAGTGAAAGCGGGGAGGCGTTTTTTGAAGGGCTGGGCATTGAGGTCAAGGATCTGTCGACGATGCGCCGCCGCTTTGCCTGCCCGTGCCTCGACTGGAGCATGCGTCGGCCGCATCTGGGCGGTTCGCTCGGGGCCGCGTTGTTGCAGGCCGCGTTGAAGCGCAAATGGGTGACGCAGGATCTGGACAGTCGGGCGCTCACTTTGACGGTGCAGGGGCGCCGGGAACTGGCGTCGCGCTGGGGACTGGTTTTGCCTGGGTCCGGGCGGGAATCGTCAGGTCGCCAACTGACTGACTCCCCGCCCGGATCGGTGCATGCGCGTTAGCTTAGGGTGTATCCGCTATCGACCACCCAATCCTGCCCGACGACGCCGCGTGCGCCATTGCCCAACTGAAAAAGAATGACGTCGGCCACTGCCGCAGGTTCCAGGAATTGTCCGCCCAATAGCCGTTTGTTGACGCCCTGGGCCACGTCGCCGAGCGCTTCGTCGCTCAAGCCCAGTGTCGACCAGATCGGCGTTGCGGTCGGGCCGGGGGAGACGCAATTGATGCGCACACCGTGGGGTGCCAGCTCGACCGCGAGGGTTCGGGCGTGGGCGATCAATGCTGCTTTTGATGCGATATAGGCGGCCAGTCCCGCGAAACTGATTCCGGCCAGAAAAGTACCGATGAACACCACTGACGCCTTGTCTGCAAGGTGCGGGCGCAGGGCGGCCAAGGTGTTCAGGGCGCCGGCGCCGTTCACTGCCCATTGGCGATCGAACGCCGAGCTGTCGAGCCCGTCGGCGAGCTCTGCGATACCGGCATTGGGCACCACGAAGCTCACCGGGCCCAGACTCGCAGCCTGCTCGGCCAAGGAGCCAAGGTCAGAGGCTTGAGTGACATCGCCGGGATGCCAGACCAGTTGGTGGGGATACCGTTCAAGCAGTTCGGCCAGTGCGCCGAGTTTTCGCGACATGGCCAATACGCGCGCGCCTTGATCCAGCAGACGCTCGGTAGCGGCCAGGCCTATGCCCGAACTGGCACCGGTGAGGACGGCAAGCTTGCCCTGAAAAACATGATCCATGTTCGACTCCCGTTTTTGGTCTTCAGCCAAATGGCTACGGGGGAGCAGTCAATTTTCGGGCCATGCCGGACAGCCTTTGATATCAAGGGTTGCGCAGGGTTGGTAGTCATTATGACTCTTTTGGAATCGAGTCAATCTGACTGCCTTTGAGTCAAATTGACCTGACTCCTGCGGCGCGACATTCCGACGAAGAGCGGTATTGCGCCTTGTGTGAGCCAATCGCTCTCTATACTGTATATGCGAACAGTATCGAGTCCGTGCCATGCAAATCATCGACAAGCTCAGCATCCTCGCCGACGCCGCCAAGTACGACGCCTCCTGCGCCAGCAGTGGCGCGCCCAAGCGCAGTTCCGAGGGCAAGAGCGGGCTGGGGTCGACCGATGGCATGGGCATCTGCCACAGCTACACGCCGGACGGGCGTTGTGTGTCGCTGCTCAAGATTCTGCTGACCAATTTCTGTCTCTACGACTGCCAATACTGCGTCAACCGGCGCTCCAGCGACGTGCCCCGTGCGCGTTTCACGCCCGAGGAAGTGGTGACGCTGACGCTGGATTTCTACCGGCGCAACTGCGTCAGCGGGTTGTTCCTCAGCTCGGGGATCATTCGCTCGGCGGACTACACCATGGAGCAACTGGTGCGCGTCGCGAAGCTGTTGCGCGAAGAGCATGAGTTCCGTGGCTACATTCATCTCAAGACCATCCCTGACGCGGATCCCGTTCTGATCGAAGAGGCCGGGCGTTATGCCGACCGCTTGAGCGTCAACATCGAATTGCCCACCGATGCCAGCCTGCAAACCCTGGCGCCGGAGAAGCACATCGGTTCGATCAAGCAGGCGATGAATACCATCTACACCGGCGTGCAGACCGTGCTCAACGAACCCCGCGCACCAAAGTTCGCCCCGGCCGGGCAGAGCACGCAGATGATCGTCGGTGCCGATGACACCGACGACAGCACCATCCTGCACAGCGCTCAAGCTTTGTATGGCAACTTCCGTCTGCGCCGGGTCTATTACTCGGCGTTCAGCCCGATTCCCGACAGTCCGAAAAGCGTGCCGTTGGCCGCACCGCCGCTGATGCGCGAGCACCGCTTGTATCAGGCGGATTTCCTGTTGCGCGGTTATGGCTATACCGCCGGTGAGTTGCTCACGGGGCCGGGCAATCTGGCGTTGGACATCGACCCGAAACTGGCCTGGGCGCTACAGAATCGCGAGGTATTCCCGCTGGATCTCAATCGTGCCGAACCGGCGTTGATTTCACGCATTCCCGGCATCGGCTTGCGCACCACCGAACGTCTGGTGGAACTGCGTCGGCAGCGGCGCATTCGCTACGAAGACGTGGCGCGCATGCGCTGTGTGCTGGCCAAGGCCAAACCGTTCATCATCACCAGCGATTACCACCCGCAGCAGGCAGAAGTCACCAGCCAGATGCTTTATCAGCAATTGCGCGACCGACCAATGCCGCAACAGATGGGGCTGTGGGGATGATCAACCTTGACTGCGACGACCTGTTCGACATCTGGCGCCAACAGGCGCGCTGGCTGCTCAGCCATGAAATCGATCCGAGTCTGGTGAGCTGGGCGTCGGAAGGCGTGAGTGATCTGTTTGCCAGTGACGTGTCGGTGCCCGAGGGGCAGGGGCCATTTCAGGCGCGTATTCCGCGTGCGTTGCTCGACACTCTGGAACAGGCGTCACGCTACCGTGGCGATCAACGCTGGAGTCTGCTGTATGAAGTGCTGTGGCGGGTCAGCCATGGTGATCGCACGGCAATGATGGCCGGCGACAAACTGGGCAGCGAGTTACAGCGGCGGATCAAGCAGGTGCAGCGCGAAGCCCATCATCTGCATGCGTTCGTGCGCTTCATCGAGCGCCCGCCAGAGCTGCCGGGCCCGCAATACGTCGCATGGCACGAGCCGGCCCACGACATTCTGCACAGCGCCAGCGAACACTTTATCGGGCGCATGGGCCGGCATCGCTGGCTGATCGCCACGCCCCGCGATGGGGTTTATTACGATGGTGAACAACTGATCCATGAACGTCAGTGTCCGCTGGAGTGGCAGCAACTGGCGCAGAACGTCGATGATCCCCACGGGGACTTATGGCTGACGTACTACAGCCACATCTTCAACCCGGCGCGTTTGAACGAGAAAGTCATGCAGGGGCATTTGCCGACGCGGTTCTGGAAGAACCTGCCGGAAGGAGAGCTGATTCCCGGATTGATTACCCAGGCGCGAATGGGCAAGCAGCAGAACGGACAGGCGAGCGGGATTGCCGGTCGCGCGGGCAAGCGGATTGCCATGAAGGCCACCGAGCCAAACGAATAAAAAAGCCCCCATCGATCACTCGATGGGGGCTTTTGTGCATCTGGCCGTCAGATCAAACCTTGACGATCCAGCCTGCTGGCGCTTCAACGTCGCCGGTCTGCACGCCGGTCAGCTCTTTGTAGAGCTTCTGGGTGACCGGGCCGACTTCGGTTTCGCTGTGGAAGACGTGCAGGTGGTCGTTGTAGCTGATGCCGCCGATCGGGGTGATCACCGCAGCAGTACCGCAAGCACCGGCCTCTTTGAAGTCCGACAGCTTGTCGATGAACACGTCGCCTTCGACCACTTCCAGGCCCAGACGGGACTTGGCCAGTTCGATCAGCGACAGACGGGTGATGCCTGGCAGTACTGACGGCGAGTTCGGGGTCACGAACTTGTTGTCGTGGGTGATCCCGAAGAAGTTGGCCGAACCGACTTCTTCGATCTTCTTGTGGGTCAGCGGATCCAGGTAGATGGCGTCAGCGAAGTGCGCTTTCTTGGCCTGGGAACCCGGCATCAGGCTGGCGGCGTAGTTGCCACCGACCTTGGCGGCACCGGTGCCTTGTGGCGCGGCGCGGTCGAAGGTGGAGATCTGGAAGTTGTGCGGGGTCAAGCCGCCCTTGAAGTAGGCGCCAACCGGAATGCAGAAGATCGAGAAGATGAATTCGGGTGCGGTACGCACGCCGATGTTGTCACCCACGCCGATCACGAACGGACGCAGGTACAGCGCGCCGCCGGTGCCGTAAGGCGGGATGAAACGCTCGTTGGCGCGAACCACTTCCTTGCACGCTTCGATGAACTGCTCGGTGGACACATGCGGCATCAGCAGGCGGGCGCAGCTGCGTTGCATGCGCGCGGCGTTCTGGTCGGGACGGAACAGGTTGATCGAGCCGTCCTTGCAACGATAGGCCTTCAGGCCTTCGAAGCATTGCTGGCCATAGTGAAGGGCAGTGGAGCCTTCGCTGATGTGCAGCACGTTGTCTTCGGTCAGGGTGCCTTTGTCCCACTCGCCGTTGCGAAAGTACGACAGATAGCGTTTGTCGGTCTTGATGTAGTCAAAACCCAGCTTGTCCCAGTTGATGCTTTCGTTACCCATGACACCCTCTATCACTGAACAACCGCCGAAGCGGTTCAAGGCTTCTGACGTTTTTTTGGATGGGCACAACAATACTTCATTCTTGAGCGGTTTCGCAGCCCGAAATCTCTGCCTTTGATCGTTCCCACGCTCTGCGTGGGAATGCAGTCCGGGACGCTCTGCGTCCCAACAGCCGAACGCGGAGCGTCCGTGGAGGCATTCCCACGCGGAGCGTGGGAACGATCTGCGACCGAGAGTTACAGGTGCAACGCGTGCCCAAGCGCACGCAACGCCGCTTCCTGCACCGCTTCACCCAAGGTCGGATGCGCATGGATGGTGCCGCCGATGTCTTCCAGTCGCGCACCCATTTCCAGACTTTGGGCGAACGCGGTCGACAATTCCGATACCCCGACACCCACCGCCTGCCAACCGACAATCACATGGTTGTCCCGACGAGCGACCACCCGCACGAAGCCGGTTTTCGATTCCAGGGTCATCGCCCGGCCATTGGCCGCGAACGGGAAGTTCGACACGATGCAGTCCAGTCCTGCCGCTTTGGCCTCGTCCGGGGTCTTGCCGACCACCACCAGTTCCGGGTCGGTAAAGCACACGGCAGCGATGGCGGTCGGGTTGAACTCGCGGGTCTTGCCGCTGATCAGCTCGGCAACCATCTCGCCCTGAGCCATGGCGCGGTGGGCCAGCATCGGCTCGCCGCTCAGGTCGCCAATGGCGTAGACGTTGCGCATACTGGTCTGGCAACGGCTGTCGATCTTGATCGCCGAGCCGTTCATGTCCAGGTTCAGGGCTTCAAGGTTCCAGCCCTGGGTATTGGGTTTGCGACCGACAGCCACCAGCACCTGATCGGTTTCCAGATTCAGCATGTCGCCGTTTGGATCGCGCACCTGCAAAGTCCCGTCGAAACCCAGCACGCTGTGTTTCAAATACAGCTTTACGCCGAGTTGCTTCAGCGCGTCGTGCACCGGTTGGGTCAGTTCGGCGTCGTAGGCCGGCAGAATGCGATCCTGCGCCTCTACCACGCTGACCTCGGCACCGAGCTTGCGATAGGCAATGCCCAGCTCCAGGCCGATGTAACCTCCGCCGACCACGATCAAGCGTTTCGGAACCGACTTCGGTGCCAGCGCTTCGGTGGACGAAATGATCGGCCCGCCAATCGGCAGGATCGGCAGGTTGACGCTTTTCGATCCGGTGGCCAGCACCAGATGCTCGCACTGGATGCGGGTATCGCCGACTTCCACGGTCTTGCCGTCGATGACCTTGGCCCAGCCATTGATGACCTGAACCTTGTGCTTCTTCAGCAACGCGGCGACGCCGGTGGTCAGGCGATCAACGATGCCGTCCTTCCATTCGACGCTCTTGGTGATGTCGAGGGTCGGCGCCGAAACGCTGATGCCCAGTGCCGAATGCTGGTTGTGATGTTGAGTCTGGTGAAACTGCTCGGCCACATGGATCAGCGCTTTCGACGGAATGCAGCCGATGTTCAGGCAGGTGCCGCCCAGCGATTCGCCCTCGACCAGAATGGTCGAAATGCCCAGTTGCCCGGCACGAATGGCCGTCACGTAACCGCCGGGGCCGCCACCAATGATCAGCAGCGTGGTGTTCAGAGATTGCATGCCATCACTCCACAAACAGGGTCGCGGGTTGTTCGAGCAAGCCACGAATGGCCTGGATGAAGAGCGCCGCGTCCATACCGTCGACCACGCGGTGATCGAAGGAGCTGGAGAGGTTCATCATCTTGCGGATCACCACTTGGCCTTTGACGACCATCGGACGTTCGACGATTTTGTTCACGCCGACGATGGCCACTTCCGGCAGGTTCAGCACCGGGGTACTGACGATGCCGCCAAGGGCGCCGAGGCTGGTCAGGGTGATGGTCGAGCCGGACAGCTCATCGCGGCTCGCCTTGCCGTTGCGTGCAGCGGTGGCCAGGCGGGAGATTTCCGCCGCGCTGTCCCACAGGCTGCGAGCTTCTGCGTGACGCACGACCGGCACCATCAGGCCGACATCGCTTTGCGTAGCGACGCCGACATGCACCGCGCCGAGGCGGGTGATGACCTGGGCTTCGTCGTCGTAGCGGGCGTTCATCTGCGGGAAGTCGCGCAGGGCAACGACCAGTGCACGCACCAGGAACGGCAGCAAGGTCAGCTTGCCACGGCTGGCGCCGTGTTTTTCGTTCAGATGGGCACGCAGTTCTTCAATTGCGGTGACGTCGATTTCCTCGACATAGCTGAAGTGCGCAGCACGCTGAGTAGCGTCCTGCATGCGCTGGGCAATCTTGCGGCGCATGCCGATCACTTGAATCTGTTCTTCATCGTGACGCTGGGCGTACGCGGCAGCGACCGGCGCCGAAGCGTTCGATTGACCTTGCGCCAGATACGCCTCGAGGTCTTCGTGCAACACGCGACCGGCCGGGCCGGAACCGCGCACCAGACGCAATTGAATGCCCAGGTCCAGCGCATGCTTGCGCACGGCCGGCGAGGCCAGCGGACGCTCATCGGCTTCGCGAGCGACCACCGGGCCCTGGCAAACCGGAGCCGTACGCGGCGCGGCGGGTTTGCTTTCAACGACAGCTTCAACTTTGGGTGCGACTGGCGTTTCTTTCGCCGTAACTGGCGCCGGTTTGTCCGACTCCTTCAGATTGCCGGCGCCCTCGACCTCGATGCTGATCAGCACACTGCCGACCGCCATCACTTCACCCGGCTGACCGCCCAGCGCAATCACCTTGCCGTGGACTGGCGAGGGAATATCGACCATCGCCTTGTCGGTCATCACATCCGCCAGCACCTGATCCTCAACGACCAGATCGCCAACCTTGACGTGCCACTGCGACAGTTCTACTTCTGCGATGCCTTCGCCGATGTCCGGCATCTTGATAACGTGCGTGCCCATTCAGACCTCCATGACCCGTTTCAGCGCCGCGCCCACTCGGGACGGCCCAGGGAAATACGCCCACTCCTGCGCGTGCGGGTAGGGGGTGTCCCAACCAGTGACGCGTTCGATCGGCGCTTCCAGGTGGTGGAAGCAATGCTCTTGCACCAGCGACACCAGTTCGGCGCCGAAACCGCAGGTGCGGGTGGCTTCGTGAACCACGACGCAACGACCGGTTTTCTTCACGGATTTGACGATGGTTTCCAGATCCAGCGGCCACAGGCTGCGCAGATCGATGACTTCCGCATCCACACCGGATTCTTCGGCGGCGACTTGCGATACGTAAACGGTGGTGCCGTAGGTCAGCACGGTCACGTCCTTGCCCGGACGGGTGATGGCGGCCACGTCCAGCGGCACGGTGTAGTAACCGTCCGGCACCTGGGCTTGCGGGTGTTTCGACCACGGGGTTACCGGGCGGTCGTGGTGCCCGTCGAACGGGCCGTTGTACAGGCGTTTTGGCTCGAGGAAGATCACCGGGTCATCGTTTTCGATGGAGGCGATCAGCAGGCCTTTGGCGTCATACGGGTTGGACGGCATGACGGTGCGCAGGCCGCAGACCTGAGTGAACATCGCCTCGATGCTCTGGCTGTGGGTCTGGCCGCCGTAGATGCCACCGCCGCACGGCATGCGCAGGGTCATCGGGGCGGTGAACTCGCCGGCCGAGCGATAACGCAGACGGGCGGCTTCGGAAATGATCTGGTCGGACGCCGGGTACACGTAGTCGGCGAACTGAATCTCGGCCACCGGACGCAAGCCATAAGCGCCCATGCCCACCGCGACGCCGACGATACCGCTTTCGGAGATCGGCGCATCGAACACCCGCGAGGTGCCGTACTTGGTCTGCAAGCCTTCGGTGCAACGGAACACGCCGCCGAAGTAACCGACGTCCTGGCCGAACACCACCACGTTGTCGTCACGCTCAAGCATCACATCCATGGCCGAGCGCAGGGCCTGGATCATGGTCATGGTGGTCGTGGTCATGGCGGTTTCCAACTGAATATTGTTGTTGTGATCGTTCATGTCAGATCCCCAACTGCTGACGCTGGCGCTTCAAGTGCTCCGGCATCTCTTTGTAGACGTCTTCGAACATGGTCGCGGCGCTTGGAATCTGGCCGCCGGCGAGGGTGCCGTACTGTTCGGCCTGTTTCTGCGCGGCGATCACTTCGGCTTCGAGCTCGGCGCTGACGGCGGCGTGCTCCTCTTCCGACCAGTGGCCGACCTTGATCAGGTGCTGTTTCAGGCGGGCAATCGGGTCGCCCAGCGGGAAGTGGCTCCAGTCGTCGGCAGGACGGTACTTGGACGGATCGTCGGAGGTCGAGTGCGGGCCGGCGCGGTAGGTGACCCATTCGATCATGGTCGGGCCGAGGCCGCGGCGGGCGCGTTCGGCAGCCCAGGCGGAGGCGGCGTAGACCGCGTAGAAATCGTTGCCATCCACCCGCAGCGAGGCGATGCCGCAACCGACGCCGCGTCCGGCGAAGGTGGTGGCTTCACCACCGGCGATGGCCTGGAAGGTCGAAATCGCCCACTGGTTGTTGACCACGTTGAGGATCACCGGCGCACGGTAAACGTGGGCGAAGGTGAGGGCGGTGTGGAAGTCCGATTCGGCGGTGGCACCGTCGCCGATCCAGGCCGAGGCGATTTTGGTGTCGCCCTTGATCGCTGAGGCCATGCCCCAGCCCACGCCTTGAATGAATTGGGTGGCGAGGTTGCCGGAAATGGTGAAGAAACCCGCATCCTTGACCGAGTACATGATCGGCAACTGACGGCCCTTGAGCGGATCGCGCTCGTTGGACAGCAGTTGGCAGATCAGGTCGACCAATGGCACGTCGCGGGCCATCAGGATGCTTTGCTGGCGGTAGGTCGGGAAGCACATGTCGTCGATGTTCAAGGCCAGGGCCTGAGCGCTGCCGATGGCTTCTTCGCCGAGGCTCTGCATGTAGAACGACATTTTTTTCTGACGCTGGGCGACCACCATGCGGTTGTCGTAGATGCGGGTCTTGAGCATGGCGCGCATGCCTTTGCGCAGGATCTCGACCGGCACGTTTTCGGCCCATGGGCCGAGTGCGTTGCCCTGGTCATCAAGCACGCGGATCAGGCCACGGGCCAGGTCGGCGGTGTCGGCCGGTTCTACGTCGATGGAAGGTTTGCGCACCGTGCCGGCATCGGTCAGATGCAGGTAGGAGAAATCGGTTTTGCAGCCTGGGCGGCCCGAGGGTTCAGGGACGTGCAGACGCAGCGGTTCATACGCTTGGGTCATGGCTTCTACGCTCGATCTTGTGAATTTCTTGTAGTGAGCTGGCAGTCATTCTTCGATAAAAGAAATCTTGTCCTACAACAATCATAGGCCCGGCCAAGAAGAATATTTCTCTCTGTTTCGTTGCGCTGAAGATCATTTGCAGATAGAAATTCTGCATAAACATAAAAAACAGGTGGTTTTGTCTCATGCGCAAACTGGACCGTACCGATATCGGCATTCTCAACAGCCTTCAAGAGAACGCGCGCATCACCAACGCCGACCTGGCCCGATCGGTCAATCTGTCGCCGACGCCGTGCTTCAACCGGGTCAAGGCGATGGAGGAACTGGGGCTGATCCGCGAGCAGGTAACCCTGCTGGATGCCGACCTGCTGGGGCTGCACGTCAACGTGTTCATTCACGTCAGCCTGGAGAAGCAGGTGGAAGAGGCCCTGCAGCATTTCGAAGAGGCGATTTCCGATCGCCCGGAGGTCATGGAGTGCTACTTGATGGCCGGCGACCCGGACTATCTGATCCGGGTGCTGGTACCAACCATCCAGTCGCTCGAGCGCTTCATGATGGACTTTCTGACCAAGGTGCCGGGCGTGGCCAACATTCGGTCGAGCTTTGCGCTCAAGCAGGTGCGCTACAAGACGGCGTTGCCGTTGCCGGCGAACGGTTTGACATTGGGTGCTTGAAGATGATCGTTCCTACGCTCTGGGTGGGAATGCCGCCATGGACGCTCCGCGTCCCGCTTCCGATCAGTTGATTACAGTTTGTTGAGCGGAATCTTCAGGTACACAACGCCGTTATCTTCCGCCGCCGGAAAATCCCCCGCCCGCACATTCACCTGAATCGCCGGCAGCAACAGCGTCGGCATTCCCAACCCCGCGTCCCGCCGCGTGCGCATTTCAACGAACGTGGCTTCATCGACGCCGTCATGCACATGGATATTGCTTTTGCGCTGTTCACCCACGGTGGTCTGGCACTGCGAGTCGCGACCCAGCGGCGGGTAGTCGTGGCAGACGTAAAGCTTCACGCTGGCGGGGAAGGCCAGCAGCTTGTGAATCGAATTGAACAGTTGATGTGCGTTGCCGCCGGGGAAGTCGCAACGGGCGGTGCCGACGTCGGGCATGAACAGTGTGTCGCCCACCAGGATCTGTTCGCCGTCGATCAGATACGCCATATCCGCCGGAGTGTGGCCGGGGACGTGCAGGGCGGTGGCCTTGAGATTGCCGATCCGGAACGACTCGTTGGGTGCGAACAGGTGATCGAACTGCGAGCCGTCGACACGAAATTCCGGCTCCAGATTGAAAAGCGCCTTGAACACGTTTTGCACTTTGCTGATCGATTCGCCAATCGCGATTTTCCCGCCCAGTTCCCGGCGCAGGTACGGCGCGGCGGACAGGTGATCGGCGTGGGCGTGGGTTTCCAGCAGCCACTGCACTTGCAGGTTATGGGCGCGAACAAAGGCGATGATCCTGTCCGCCTGTGCCGTGCAGGTGCGACCGGCGGCACCGTCGTAATCGAGCACCGGATCGACGATCGCGCATTGCCCACCGTCGGCTTCGTAGACCACGTAGCTGTAGGTCGAGGAGGCGGGGTCGAGAAAGGCTTCAATCAACGCGGGCATGGACATGAACCTGTGGCAGAGGACGAAAAGTCAGTCGTGGGTTGCAACACTTTATGTAAACACATAATGTCCGCAGCTTAAGTGACGTTGAAGGCATCCTGCAAATGCAATCCAGTCTGACCGAATGTGAAGTCGCCCAACTGCGCGCCTCGGCTTCCAAGGCCTGTTCGCTGCTCAAGGCATTGGCCAATGAAGATCGGCTGCTGATCCTGTGCCAGCTGACCCAGGGCGAGCGCAACGTCGGCGAGCTGGAGAAAATGACCGGCGTGCGGCAGCCGACCCTGTCCCAGCAGCTGGGTATCCTGCGTGATGAAGGGCTGGTCGCGACCCGTCGTGAAGGCAAGTACATTTTTTACGGTCTCGCCAGTCACGAAGTGATCCAGGTGATGAAAACCCTTTCCGGACTCTACTGCGGAGCCGTGCTCAAAAGCTGGGCGCAATAGACCCGGCTATCCTTGCGTGCAGCCATAAGGAACAAACAATGAACGATCAACACTGGGGCCCATCCATCAGTGCGGACATCGTGGTCATCGGCGGCGGCACTGCCGGCATCGGTTTTGTCGCGAGCCTGCTCAAGCGCGATCCCGGCCTGAAAATCACGGTGATCGAGCCGAGCACCCTGCATTACTACCAGCCGGCGTGGACGCTGGTCGGCGGTGGTGCCTTTGATGCCAAAGACACTGCCCGACCGATGAACAAAGTGATGCCGCGTCAGGCCACCTGGATTCAGGCTGCAGTGACCGGCATCGACCCCGACCAGCGCCGTCTCACCCTCAACGATCAACGCACCATCACCTATCAGAACCTGATCGTCTGCCCCGGCCTGCGCCTGGCGTGGGAGAAGATCGAAGGCTTGCAGGAAAGCCTCGGCCAGCACGGCGTCACTTCCAACTACAGCTATCAGCACGCGCAATACACCTGGGATCAGGTGCAGAAACTGCGCGGCGGCAGAGCGCTGTTCACCCAGCCGCCAATCCCGATCAAGTGCGCCGGCGCGCCGCAGAAGGCGCTGTACCTGTCCTGCGATCACTGGCTCAAGCGCAACGTGCTGAGCAAGGTCGAGGTCGAGTTCAATCTGGCCGGCGCCGCATTGTTCGGCGTCCCGACCTTCGTACCGCCGCTGATGAAGTACATCGACAAATACAACGCGCGGCTGGCGTTCAATTCGAATCTGGTAAAGGTCGACGGCGCGGCGAAAACCGCCTGGTTCGACATCAAGGATGCGGACGGCAATGTCACCCGTCAGGCCAAGACTTTTGATTTGTTGCACGTCGTCCCGCCGCAGGTTTCGCCGGATTTCATCGCGCAGAGTCGGTTGGCCGACGCCGGCGGCTGGTGCGAGGTCAATCCGCACACGCTGCAACATCCGCGTTATCCCGACGTGTTTGCCCTGGGCGATATCTGCGGCACCACCCATGCGAAAACCGCCGCGGCAGTGCGCAAGCAAGTCGTGGTGGTGGCGGAAAACCTTCTCGCCCTGCGCAAGGATCTGGCACTGCCGCTCAAGTACGACGGCTATGGTTCCTGCCCGCTGACGGTAGAGAAGGGCAAGGTGATCCTCGCCGAGTTCGGCTACGGCGGAAAATTGCTGCCGACCTTTCCCCTCGACCCGACCGTGCCGCGCCGCTCCGCGTGGTGGCTGAAGGCGACGCTGCTGCCGTGGTTCTACTGGAACGGCATGCTCAAGGGCCGCGAATGGCTGACGCGTCTGTCCAGGGTCGAATGAGAACACGCTATGTTGCTGGCAAGTCTGTTTGGCGTGGTGATGGGATTGGTCCTTGGTCTGACCGGGGCCGGCGGCGGGATTCTCGCCGTGCCGGCGCTGGTGCTCGGGCTGGGCTGGACGATGACGCAAGCGGCGCCGGTGGCGTTGTTTGCAGTGGGCAGCGCGGCGGCGGTCGGCGCGATCGATGGTTTGCGTCACGGTCTGGTGCGCTATCGCGCGGCGCTGCTGATTGCAGCGCTCGGCGCGGTGTTTTCGCCAGTGGGCATCTACTTCGCCCATCAGTTGCCGGAAAAGGTTTTGATGATTCTGTTCAGCCTGCTGATGGTGATGGTGGCGTGGCGCATGCTGCGCCGTGAACGCCAGCAGGAGGGGCCGAGCGATCATGGCCACGCCAGCTGGGGCCAGAAGAACTGCATGCTCAATGAACAGACCGGCCGTTTCGACTGGACCGCCAAATGCACCGCGACCCTCGCGGCACTGGGCGCGGTCACCGGTGTGGTGTCCGGTTTGCTGGGGGTGGGTGGCGGGTTTTTGATCGTGCCGGCGTTCAAGCAACTGACCGACGTGCAGATGCGCGGGATCGTCGCCACTTCACTGATGGTCATCAGCCTGATTTCCGCCATCGGCGTGATCGGCGCGTTCCACGCGGGCGTGCGGATAGATCGACTGGGTGCTGCGTTCATTGTGGCGAGCATCGTCGGCATGATCATCGGTCGCCAACTTTGCGCGCGAGTACCGGCGAGGACGTTGCAGGTGGGGTTTGCCAGTGTGTGCCTGGTGGTTGCGGCTTACATGTTGCTGCGGGCTTGATATGAAGTCTGTGACGAGGGACCAGGCGCCCTCGCCACAGTGATCGCGTTACAACACCAGGTGCGGTAACCACAGCGACAGCGCCGGAACGTAGGTCACCAGCATCAGCACTAGGAACAGCACCGCATAGAACGGCAGCAGCGCCTTCACCGTGCTTTCGATACTGACCTTGCCCACCGCCGAACCCACGAACAGCACGGCGCCCACCGGCGGCGTTATCAGGCCGATACCGAGGTTGACCAGCATGATCATGCCGAACTGCACCGGGTCGACGCCGATACCGAGGATCACCGGCATCAGAATCGGCGTAAGGATCAGGATCAGCGGCGCCATGTCCATCACGGTGCCGAGCAACAGCAGCATGACGTTGATGCACATCAGGATCACGTAGCGGTTGTCGGACAGGGTCAGGAACAGCGTGGTGATTTTCGCCGGGATCTGCATCAGGGTCATGATGTAGCCGAAGCTGGCGGCGAAGCCGATCAGGATCATCACGATGGAAATGGTGCGCACCGTGCGATGCATCAGTTTCGGCAGCTCACTCCATTTGTAGTCGCGGTAGATGAACATGGTGACGAAAAACGACCACAGCACGGCGATGGCCGCCGACTCGGTGGCCGTGAAGATCCCCGACAGAATTCCGCCGAGAATGATCACCATCGCCATCAGCCCCCACAGCGCTTCGCCGCAGATCTTCAAGGCTTCGCGCATCGGGATCACTTCGCCTTTGGGATAGTCGCGTTTGCGCGCGAAAATCAGGCACAGCACCATCAGGCACGCGCTCATCAGCAGGCCCGGCACGACACCCGCCATGAACAGCGAAGCGATGGACACGGTGCCGCCAGCCGCCAGCGAGTAGAGCACCGAGTTGTGACTCGGCGGGGTCAGCAAGGCCTGCACCGAACCACTGACGGTCACTGCCGTGGAGAAGTCCCGGGGATAACCCTTGCGCTCCATTTCCGGGATCAGCACCGAACCCACCGACGCGGTATCGGCCACCGACGAGCCGGAAATCGCACCGAAAAACGTCGAGGCCATGATGTTGACCAGCGACAGCCCGCCACGCACGAAGCCCACCAGTACCCCGGCGAACGCCACCAGCCGTCGCGACATGCCGCCCTCGGCCATGATCGCGCCGGCCAGCACAAAGAACGGAATCGCCAGCAGCGAGAATTTGTTCACCCCGCCCGCCACCTGAATCATCAGGGCCTGGAACGGGATGTCGATCCACCACGCGCCGATCAGCGCCGACAGCCCGAGCGCATAGGCCACCGGCATGCCGATCAGGATCAGTGCGATAAAACTGCCCAGCAGAATCAATGCGTCCATCAGGCAGCCCCTTCGTTTTCTTCAACCAGGTCGAACTGCACCACGCGGCGATTGCTTTGATCGCCGAGCAAGAGTTTTTCCAGCACGAAAATCAGCGTCAGCGCGCCGCCAATCGGGATCGGCATGTAGGTGATGCCGACGCGCAATGTCGGCAGGGCGCTCATGAACTGGTTCCACGTCGACAGGCAGAGCTTGGTGCCCCAGATGGTCATGAACAGGCAGATGGTGCCCATGAGCACTTGGGAAACGATGCTCATGGTTCGACGCATGTTCGGTTGCAGGCGGTCGGTGACCATCGCCACCGCCATGTGCGCCCCGGCGCGGTAGCTGGCGGCGGCGCCGATGAAGGTGAAGACCATCATCAGCAGGATGGCGGTGGGCTCCGGCCAGCTCGAGCCGGTGCCGAGGACGTAACGGGCGAACACGCCCCAGGGAATGATCAGGGAAATGGTCAGCACCGACAGGCCGGCGACCCAGATGCAGGCCATGTAGATCCGGTCATTGATGCGCAGCAGCAAATTCTTCATCGGGTTCCACCGTAACCGGGCAGGCGTGAGGGTCGAGCGACGCCAGCGCTGCCGGGCCTTGTATTGAGGGCAGGGAGGTTACTGAACGGCTTCGATGCGTTTGATCAGGTCGACGTAGGGCGCGCCGTATTTTTCGCGAATCGAAGCGGTGGCCTCGTAGAAGGGTTTCTTGTCGACGGTGATGAACTCGACGCCGGCGGCCTTGAGTTTCTCTTCACTGCTGGCCGACTTGGCATCCCACAAGGTGCGCTCCTGGGCCTGCGCAGCCTTGGCGGCTTTTTTCACCAGGGTCTGCTGATCGGGGCTGAGTTTTTCCCAGGTGATTTTCGACATCACGATGGGCTCGGGCAGGATCAGGTGCCCGGTCAGGCTGTAGAACTTGGCGTTCTGGTAGTGGTTGTGTTCAAGCAGGGTCGGCGGATTGTTTTCCGCGCCATCGATGACGCCGGTCTGCAGGGCACTGAAGATTTCGCCGGTGTCCATGGCGATACCGTTGCCGCCCATGGCGTTGATGGTCTCGATGAACATCGGGTTGCCCTGCACGCGGATTTTCATGCCCTTGAGGTCCGCCAGGCTGCGCACCGGTTTCTTGGTGTAGATGTTGCGCGTGCCGCCATCCATCCACGCCAGCGCCACGAGGTTGAATTCGGAGTTGGTGATCTTGTCGAGGATCTCGTCACCGATTTCACCGTCGATGATTTTGCGCATGTGCGCCTGGTCACGGAACACGAACGGCATGTTGAACACGTTCACGTCCGGCACCACAGGGCCGACGATCCCGAGGCTGACGCGGGCCATCTGGATGGCGCCGACCTGGGCCTGTTCGACCACTTCCTTTTCCGAGCCGAGTACACCGCCGGGGAACATCTTGAAGGTCAGCTTGCCGTCACTTTCGGCAACCAGGGTCTTGCCCAACTGTTCTTCGGCGACCACGGTCGGATACCCGGCGGGGTGGATGTCGGCGAATTTGATTTCCAGCGCCTGGGCCGCGCTGCCGAAGGTGAGCGCGAGGGGGAGGGCGACGGCGAGCAACGTGCGTTTGAAGTCCATGAGGGGTTCTCCAGTCTTGTTATTTTTGTGTTCAAGGCACAGCAATGCAGCAAGGGCGGGTTACAGCAGATCGTCGAACATTGGCTCCGGCAGGCCTTTGACGCCGGGGTTGAGGGCGAACACGCCGCCGGCCAGGGACTGCGGATCCTGGTCGTCGCCGGGGCGAATCGAAGTCACGAACAAGGTGTCCATCCGGCTGCCGCCGAAGGCGCACATGGTGGGTTTTTTCACCGGCACCGACAGCGAGCGGTCAAGGCGACCTTGCGGGGTGAAACGATGGATCAGGCCGACGTCGTTCGCGCAGATCCAGTAGCAGCCATCGGCATCCACGGCAGCGCCGTCGGGGCGGCCGTAAAAATGGTTCATGTCCACGAACACCCGCCGGTTGGAGGGTGTGCCTGTCTCGGTGTCGTAGTCGAAAGCCCAGATCAGTTGGACGTTCGGGTGCGAGTCCGACAGGTACATGGTTTTGCCGTCCGGGCTGAAGCCCAGGCCATTGGGCACGATGAAGCCATCAAGCTGTGCCTCGATCACGCCTGTTTGCCCGGCACCGTAACGATAGAGCCGGCCCTCGGACAGATTCAGGCCCATGTTCAGCACCATGCTGCCGGCCCAGAACCGGCCCTGGCGGTCGCAGCGACCGTCGTTCAGACGCATGTCCTGGCGGTTGTGTTCCACGGTCGCGAGCAGGTCGCTGTCGAGGCTGCCATCGCCATGCGGTTGCAGATGAAAGAACCCGCTCTCCATCCCGGCAACCCAACCGCCCTTGCTGTGGCGGGCGATGCAGGCAAGCATTTCGGGAGTCTTCCAGGCATGGACATGGCCAGTGTCGGCGCTCCAGCGCTGCAGGCCGCCGTTGGGGATATCGACCCAGTACAAGGCGTTCTCCTGCGATACCCAGACCGGGCTTTCACCCACCGCGTTGCGGGCGTCGACGATCAATTCGGCTTGCATACTCATTCCCTTGGTTTTATTGGAGACGTGAATCGCGCCGGTCAATCGCCAAACGGGCCGGCCGCAACGAAGGCTCCGCCCTGATAGATCCGCGCCGGGTCATCGGCTGCCGGCATGGGCTGCGCCTCGACCTTTTCGCGAAACACTTCGGAGGTGTCTTTGGCCTCGAAACCGAGGTGGCTGGCGAAGCGGTTGTCCCACCACACATCCTTGTTGGCGGACATGCCATACACCACGGTGTGGCCGACGTTGGGGGTGTACAGCGAACGTTCGAGCAGTTGAGTGAGGTCGTCGAAGCTCAGCCAGGTGTGCATCATTCGGCGGTTCTGTGGTTCGGGAAACGACGAGCCGATGCGGATGCTGACGGTTTCGATGCCATAGCGATCGAAGTAGAAACTGGCCATGTCTTCGCCGTAGGACTTGGACAGACCGTAGTAGCCGTCAGGGCGACGAGCAGAGCTGGCGTCGAGGTGTTCGTTCTGTTTGTAGAAGCCGATGACATGGTTGGAGCTGGCGAAGATCACCCGCTTCACACCGTGTCGGCGTGCCGCTTCATAGATATGGAATACGCCGCAGATGTTGGCGCCGAGGATTTCTTCGAAGGGGCGCTCCACCGAGACACCGCCGAAGTGCAGGATCGCATCCACGCCTTCGACCAGTTGATGCACGGCAGCTTTGTCGGCGAGGTCGCAGAGCACGACTTCTTCCCGGTCATCGATGGCCGGGGCGAGGGCGGCGATGTCCGACAGGCGCAGCACGTTGGCATACGGGCGCAGACGTTCACGCAGGACTTTGCCCAGGCCACCGGCGGCGCCGGTCAGCAGCAGGCGATTGAACGGAGTTGGGGCGGTGGAGGTGGACGTCATGGCAATCCCTTACACGTTGTTATTAGGTTTGTTGTAGGTTGTCGTATGACTGCGCTGAAGTATCGGTAGGGTTTCCGGAACTTGTCAACGCGACTTTCGGTGTAAGTGACGGAAGGCCGATTCACCCTCCGTTCACCCCATGCCAGGGTTTACAACAACGAAATCGGGTAACTGATGAAGATCCGGTTCTCGTCGAATTCATTGGTGCTGAAGTCCCGGCGAATCGTCGCGTTGCGCCATTTGACGTTGAGGTTTTTCAGCGGACCGCTCTGCACGGTGTAGGCCAGCTCCGACTCGCGCCCCCATTCCTTGCCGTCGGTGATGGTGCCGGTATGCACGTTGTCACCGCTGATGTAGCGGTTCATCAGCGTCAGCCCGGGGACGCCGAGGACTACGAAGTTGTAGTCGTGGCGGATCTGCCAGGAACGCTCCTGCGCGTTGTCGTAACTGGCGTTGTAGCTGTCGTTGGCCAGGGTGCCGCCGCTGGTGCCGTTGACGCGCATCCAGGCATCGTCGCCGCTGAGCTTTTGCAGGCCGATGTAGAACGTGTTGCCGCCGTACCGGGCCGAGAGCATGGCGAATGCGGTTTTGTTGTCGAGGTCGCCGGCCTGGGCGCTGCCGTCTTCCTTGCCGGTGAAGAAACCGAGATTGGCGCCCAGCGTCCAGTCGCCCAGCGGCTGGCTGTGGCTGAGGTTGAAGTACTGCTGCTGGTAGATGTCGCTGAGTTCGGCGTACCACAGACCGACAAGCGTGCGTTTGTCGTTAAAGGTGTATTCACCGCCGCCGAAATTGAAGCGGTCGGAGGTGAAGGCGCCGCGGCCGTTCATCGACATGTCTTCCATGCTGGCATCGTTGCGCGGGCTGTTGCCACGGAACTGGCCACCGTAAAGGGTCAGGCCATTGATTTCGGTAGAGGTGATCTGGCCGCCACGAAAGGTCTGGGGCAGGGAGCGGCCATCATCCGAGCGCAGGATGGGCAACACCGGCATCCATTCGCCGACCTTCAATTCGGTCTTCGACACCTTGGCCTTGAGCGCAACACCCAGTCGCCCGAAATTGTCCGCCGGGCGCCCGTCATCGTGAATCGGCAGCAGCTGCGTACCGCCCGTGCCTTTGCCGCCATCGAGTTTCTGCGAATACATACCCAGCACGTCCAGACCAAAGCCGACGGTGCCCTTGGTAAAGCCGGATTTGGCGTCGAGGATGAAGTTCTGCGTCCACTCTTCAGCCTTGCCCTGCGGATAGTTCGGGTTGACGAAGTTGCGATTGAAGTAGGCGTTGCGCAGGTTCAGGGTGGCTTTGCTGTCTTCGAGGAAACCCTCGGCATCGGCGCTCATCGGCAAGGCGAGGGCGAGACTGCCGCAGCCGATCAGGCTCAGGGTGGAACGCGGGCGGGGGATGGAAAAACGGGACGTGCGGACGGAATTGCAGACGAGTGTGCTCACTGTGACGCTCCCTGTTTCATTTGTTGTTTTTATTATTTGTTATACGTCGTCGTACAACATGGTTGCGGATATTTGCGAGGTTTTCCGGAAAAGTCAACAGGGCGTCGTACGATGACTTTGGGTGAGCGGGCAGCCCTCAAAGCGCTGTGAGGAGGGCTGCTGTCGGCACGTTTACTGGTTGTAGAGCGCTTCAGTGTTATCGATCAGGGGATTTTTTTCGGTCAGCACGATCTGCGCGATCTGATCCTTGCGCATGAAACTCACCTTCGCATGCGACTGGGCGTACCGGATGAAGCGCTCCATGGCCTCGACCATCGCCGGGGTGCCGCCGATGCGGTCGTGCAGACTCACCGACATCATCCGCCGCTTGCTCGCGCCTTCGGCGTAGAGGCGATCGAATTCCAGCACCAGTTGCTGATAGAACTGCTCGGCAGAGAAATGCCGGCCCTCGACCAGCACGATGTCGTTGTTGCGCAGGGTGTACGGCACCACGGCGAATTTGCGCCCGCGAACCATGGTCACGAACGGCTCGTCGCGGCTGACGTCGTCGATGTGGTAGGTGAAATTCAGATCCTGCAGCACCTTCAGCGTATTGGGGCTGCGGCGCAGCCAGTTGGCGTTGTAGCCGACCGAGCGCTGACCGGTGATTTTTTCCACCGCCGCGACGCCATCACCGATGAACTGTTTTTCCTGGGCGTAATTCATGTTGTACGAGTCGGCCCAGCGCATGCCGTGGGCTGCCAGTTCATGGCCGCGCTCGGCAATCGCCTTGGCCAGTTCCGGGTGCTTGAGCGCCGCTTCGCCGACCACGTGGGAGGTGACTTTGATGCCGGTGCGATCCCACAGATCGAGCATGCGCCACAGGCCTTCCTTGTAGCCATAATCGAACCAGGTCTGCGCCGGCAGGTCCGGGTAGCCTTTTGGCAGCGGTGTACCGGAAAACGGACTTTCAGCGCCCTCGGGCTGGCCGCCGGTTTCGAATTGCATCGACACCGAAATCACCAGTTGCGAGCCGTCCGGCCACGGGCGTTCCTGGGCAAAGGCGAGGGCTGGCAGCAACAGCGCGGCGGCCAGCAGGTTTTTCAGCAGACGCGGGGAGCGTTGCCAACGGGGAGTGGTCATATCGGGCACCTTGCAGGTTGAGAAGTGCTGCAAGGTTGGCATCCGCTACGCTTGGGAAAAATCCGCTGCGGACGAGATGACCTTTAAACAAAATTTACGAATCGCGATGCACGAATTCCTGGTGGGAGCGAGCCTGGATAGGTGTTTGGCCAGGATTTGCGGCACACTTAAGCGACTACAAGACAAGGCCTTTCAATGGATCAATACGCCCCGCGCAACTGGCAGCCGCACGAGAAGCCCAGTCTGCCCGGTTCCCCCTCGACGCCGCTGCACTCCAACCCCAAGCGCCTGGCTTATGCGCTGGTGGGCGTGCTTGTCGCGGTGACCGGTGGTCTGGGCAATGCGCTGGTGGTCGCCAACCTGCCTTATCTGCAAGGTGCGCTCGGGGCGACGACGGCGGAGATGGCCTGGCTGCCGGCGGCGTACGTGATGACCAACGTGTCGATGAACCTGCTGCTGGTGAAGTTTCGCCAGCAGTTCGGCTTGCGCGCGTTCACCGAGGTGTTTCTGGTGCTGTATGCGCTGGTGACCTTCGGCCATCTGTTCGTCAATGACCTGAATTCGGCGATCGCCGTGCGTGCGGCCCACGGCATGGTCGGCGCGGCGCTCAGTTCGTTGGGCTTGTATTACATGGTGCAGGCGTTCCCGGCCAAATGGCGGATGAAGGCGTTGGTGCTGGGCCTGGGCACCTCCCAACTGGCCTTGCCGCTGGCGCGGCTGTTTTCCGAAGACCTGTTGCAGATTGCCGAATGGCGCGGCCTGTACCTGTTTGAATTGGGCATGGCGTTGCTGTCGTTGGGCTGCGTCCTGATGCTCAAACTGCCGCCGGGTGACCGGTTCAAGACCTTCGAACCCCTCGACTTTCTCACCTTCGCCATCCTGGCCAGTGGTGTGGCCTTGCTGTGCGCCGTGTTGTCCCTGGGCAGGATCGACTGGTGGCTGGAAGCAGACTGGATCGGCATCGCCCTGGCCGCGTCGATTGCGCTGATTCTCGCGGGGCTGGCCATCGAACATAACCGCAGCAACCCGATGCTGATGACCCGCTGGCTCGGCAGCGGGGTGATGATCCGTCTGGCGCTGGCGGTGATCCTGATTCGCATGGTGACCTCGGAGCAATCCACCGGCGCCGTGGGCTTCATGCAAAACCTGAACATGAGTAGCCAGCAGCTTCATAGCTTGTACGTGGTGATGCTGATCGGCAGCGTCGCCGGGCTGCTGACCAGTGCGCTGACCATCGACCCGAAACACCTGCTGATGCCGCTGATCATTTCGCTGGCGTTGATGGCCACCGGCTCGATCATGGACAGCTCATCGAACAACCTGACCCGCCCCGGCAACCTGTATTTCAGCCAATTTCTGCTGGCGTTCGGCAGTACGTTCTTCCTCGGTCCGACCATGGTGCTGGGCACGCGCAACGTGCTGACCAACCCGCGCAACCTCGTGAGTTTTTCGGTGTTGTTCGGGATCTGCAACAACCTCGGCGGCCTGATCGGCGCGGCGTTGCTGGGGACTTTCCAGATCGTGCGCGAGAAATTTCATTCCAGCCATATCGTCGAGCAACTGGTGATGTCCGACCCGCGTGTCGCCGCCCGGGTACAGAGCGGCGGATCGGCGGTCGGCTCCGTGATTGCCGACCCGAGTCTGCGCAATCTGCAGGGCATTCGCAGCCTGGCCAACGCTGCCACGCGCGAAGCCAACGTACTGGCCTATAACGATGTGTTCATGCTGATTGCGGTGATCGCGATCCTGACCATGATCTGGATTTCCATCCGTGCGCTGTGGCTGATCAGTACCACCAAAGCCGTCGCCCCGACACCTTCCGTACCTTCCAGCGGTGCCACTTCTTCATGACCGAACCGACCACTACGACCACCAATGCCATCGCCGCCACCCCTGAAGGCGTGGCGCCGCCGTCATCACCGAACACCGAGCCGCGCTCGTTGCGGGTGCGGATCATCTCGTCGCTGGGGTTTGCCGCGATTGCCATCGTCGGCGTATTGATCGTGCTTTACGCCTGGCAACTGCCGCCGTTCAGCAGCGCAGTTGAGACCACCGAAAACGCCTTGGTGCGCGGGCAGGTAACGATCATCGGCCCGCAGCTCAGTGGCTATGTGTTTGAAGTGCCGGTGCAGGATTTCCAGTTTGTGAAGGAGGGCGACTTGCTGGTGCGTCTCGATGACCGCATCTATCAGCAACGCCTCGGTCAGTCGCTGGCGCAACTGGCGGTGCAGAAGGCCTCGCTGGCCAACGTGGTGCAGCAGCGCAACAGCGCCGAGGCGACGATCAAGTTGCGGCAGGCGGTGGTGGCCGACAGCGAAGCGCAGCTACGCAAAAGCGAGGCGGATCTACGACGCAACAAGGCGCTGGTCAACGACGGTTCCGTGTCCAAACGCGAGATGGACGTGGCGCTGGCCGCCAACGCGCAAAGCATTGCGGCGGTGGCGCAGGCCAAGGCCAATCTGGAAATCGCCCGGCAGGATCTGCAAACGGTGATCGTCAATCGCGGTTCACTGGAGGCGGCGGTGGCCAGTGCCGAGGCGGCGGTGCAGTTGGCGCGGATCGATTTGTCCAACACCCGGATCATTGCTCCGCGTGACGGTCAGCTCGGGCAGATTGGCGTGCGCCTCGGCGCTTATGTCAACTCCGGGGCGCAGTTGATGGCGCTGGTGCCGAACCAGAAATGGGTGATCGCTAACCTCAAGGAAACCCAGATGGACAATGTGCGCGTCGGGCAGCCGGCGAGCTTCACCGTCGATGCCTTGAATCACCGCAAATTCACCGGCCACGTGCAGCACATCTCGCCGGGCACCGGTTCCGAATTCGCGTTGTTGCAGGCCGACAACGCCACCGGCAACTTCGTGAAAATCGCCCAGCGGGTGCCGGTGCGCATCACCATCGATCCGGATCAGCAGGAGAGCGAGCGTTTGCGGCCGGGGATGTCGGTGGTGGTCAGCATTGATACGGCGGCGGGAGACACCCAGAAACACTGACCTCAGGCGGCGGTCATCGGCGGCAAGGTGCCAAGCACGGAAACCGCCGCCACGGCGCCGATCCCCAGCAGCCATTCGAGCACGACGCTGCGCTTGAGGGTGTCGATCCGCTGTTCGCAATCGTTGATTTGCAGGCGATTGAACAGCGCCAGGGCGAGCATGCCAAACACCAGCAGCGCCTTGATCAACAGGATCAGGGCGAAGCCCGAGAACAGCGGTGTCGGCCACCATTGGCCGGTGAGCACGCGCACGTTGATCAGCCCGGTGATCAGCAGGCCGGCGACCAGTGCGTAACCGAGCCCGCTGAAACGCTGCAAGACTTCGCGCATGTCTTTGTCAGGTTGGCGCAGGATCATTACCAGCATCAGCAGCCCGCCGAGCCAGGCGCCGACGCAGGTCAAATGAATGACCTGATTGAGGATCAGCATCTGGCCACTGAAGCCGTCGAGCATCGCCCCGTGTCCGACCGGTGCCAGCGTCATCAGCAGCAGCGCACTCAGGCCCAGCCGCAATGGCCGGCTCGAACGCCACGGCGTAAACAGCAACGCCAGCAACAGCGCATTGATCAACAGATGCCAGCGCCAGACCTGACCGAAAAACGTATGACCGAGAACCAGCTCGACGGTGGGCGGATCAAACGCGGCCGCCGCCGAACCGGCCATGCTTGCGGTAATCAACAACGCCCAGATGACGCCGCTGGCCAGGGCAATCGCCGCCAGCCAGCGAGTCAGTCGCGCCAGCTGCCGATCCAGAAGCGGCGCTTCACCTTTGAGCAGCAGCGGCCGGAACAGCCAGGCCCCGAACAGCATCAACACCACTATGAAATGCAGAAACCGGCACAGCACCAGCGCTTCGCTCATGAATTACTGGCCAACCTTGAACTGATAGGCGCCTTCGCTCTTGTGCGTGTCGACCGACACCGCGTGCCATTCGACCTTGTATTCGCCAGCGGTCAGCGGTGCTTCGGGGGTGACGATCAGGGTTTTCCTGTCACCTTCGGTGGTCAGCGGTTTGACCGCCACCGGCTTGCCGTCGTGGGTCACGGTGACTTTGGTGAAGCTGGCTTCGACGCCTTCGGAAAACACCAGACGCAGATCCGCCGGTGCCGCGACGGTGCTGTCGGCGGCCGGAATCTGACTTTTCAGATGGGCGTGGGCAAAGGCCTGGGAAGTGACGATCAGCGAAGCCAGCAGCGCGCCAGCGGTGAACAGTTTTTTCATCGACATGGAAAGATTCCTTTCAGTGAAATGGCGGGCTGAGTATAGAACCTGGATCACAGGGCTTTCAGGCGCATGTGAATGACCGGAAAGGGCCGGCCTTCGCCGTCGAGTGCCGAGCGGCCGATGTCTTCGAATCCGTAGTGCCGATAGAAGCCGTGGGCTTGCGGGTTCTGTTCGTTGACGTCGACCTTCAGCAGTGGGCGGCGGACATGGTCGAGCAAGCGTCGGCCGATGCCCTGGCCACGGTGAGCCGGGTCAATGAACAGCATTTGTACGGTGTCGTCATCGGTGGCGATGAAGCCTGCCGGGGAGTGGCCGGGGTTCTCGAAAACCTGCACGTCCAGGGCGGGCAGGTAGGTGTCACGCACCAGCGGGAACAGCCGGTGGATGTCGTCTTCCGGGAGGAAATCGTGGGTGGCGCGGACCGAGCGCTCCCACAGTGCGGCGAGCTGCGGATCATCCGCAGCGATGCGCTTTCGAATGGTCATGGACAGGATCCTTCAGTGTCTGACGGGGAGAAGGAGGGCGATCCTAAACCAGAAAAAAGCGCAAGTGTGTGAAGAATCGTTCTCGGCTGTCGCCCCTTGCCCAGAGCGGATGCTAGTCTTCAACAACGTTGTCTTCAGGGAGCCCTCATGGGCAATCACAAGATCGAAATCCGCCGCACCAACGTCGACAAGATCCTGCTGGCGGCGGAAAAAGTCTTCGCCGAAAAAGGTTTCGGCGGCACCGCCATGGCGGACATTGCTGCTGAAGTGCAGCTGCCGCGTTCCAACCTGCATTACTACTTTTCGACCAAGAGCGAGCTGTACAGCGCGGTGCTGTTCGACCTGCTGGAAGTGTGGAAGCAGGACGCGCTGTGCTTCGAGATGTTCGACGATCCGCGCGTGGTGCTCAGCAGCTATATCCGCGCCAAGATGAACCACTCGCGCAGCCGGCCTTACGGGTCGAAAGTCTGGGCCAACGAAATCATCCACGGCGCGCCGACCCTCGGCGAGGCGCTGGATGTGAGCCTGTATGACTGGGCGAAGATGAAGGAGGCGAAGATCCGCCAGTGGGTCGAGGACAAGCGGATTCTGCCGGTGGAGCCGTCGAGCCTGCTGTACATGATCTGGGCCTCGACGCAGCACTATGCGGACTTTGATCATCAGGTGAATATTCTGAATGAGCACCAGCCGTTGTCGGACATGCAGTTCGAACGGGCGGTGCAGACGGTGACTAGCGTGATTTTGCGGGGGATCGGATTAGAACCGTAACTGATCGTTCCCACGCTCTGCGTGGGAATGCCTCAAGGGACGCTCCGCGTTCCAGTGGGACGCAGAGCGTCCCGGGCTGCATTCCCACGCGGACGGTTCGACGCCTCGACGCGGGAACGATCATTCAAGGGCTGACGTGATACGGATTACGCGGATCATGATTCCAGTCCAGAAACGGCTTGCCCGTTTCCATCGGCACCATCTCGATGCAATCCGCCACCGGACAGGTGATCTGACACAGATTGCACCCCACACACTCGTCATCGATCACTTCATATTGATGCGTGCCATCGGCCTGCTTCAGGCTGCTGATCGCCTGGTGTGAGGTGTCCTCGCAGGCAATGTGACAACGCCCGCAACCGATGCATGCCTCCTGGTCGATCTTCGCGATCACCTGATAGTTGATGTCCAGGTACTTCCAGTCCGTGGTGTTACCCACCGCGCGCCCGGAAAACTCCGCGATGCTGGCGTAACCCTGACTGTCCATCCACCGCGACAAACCATCCTTCATTTCATCGACAATCCGGAAACCATGCAGCATCGCCGCCGTGCACACCTGCACCGCGCCGCTCCCGAGTGCGATGAACTCCGCCGCGTCACGCCAACTGCCGATGCCGCCGATGCCGCAGATCGGCAGGCCCTGGGTCTGCGGATCGCGGGCGATTTCCGCGACCATGTTCAGCGCGATGGGCTTCACTGCCGAGCCGCAATAACCGCCGTGGGTGCTTTTGCTGCCGACGGTGGGCAGGGCGACCATGTGTTCGAGGTCGACGCTGGTGATCGAGTTGATGGTGTTGATCAGCGACACCGCATCGGCGCCGCCACGGTGTGCAGCGCGGGCGGCGACGCGGATGTCGGTGATGTTCGGCGTCAGTTTGACGATCACCGGCAGCGAGCAATAGGTCTTGCACCAGCGCGTCACCTGCTCGACGTACTCCGGCACCTGACCGACCGCCGCGCCCATGCCGCGTTCGGGCATGCCGTGGGGGCAGCCGAAATTCAGTTCGATGCCATCGGCGCCGGTGGCTTCCACCAGCGGCAGGATGTGTTTCCACGACTCTTCGACGCACGGCACCATCAGCGAAACGATCAGCGCGCGGTCCGGCCAATCCTTTTTCACCTGAGTGATTTCCCGCAGGTTGATTTCCAGCGAGCGGTCGGTGATCAGTTCGATGTTGTTGATGCCCAGCACTTCGCGGTTGGCGCCGTAATGCGCCGAATAACGCGACGACACGTTGACCGCCGCCGGGTCTTCACCCAGGGTTTTCCAGACCACGCCGCCCCAACCGGCCTCGAAGGCGCGCACCACGTTGTAGGCCTTGTCGGTCGGCGGCGCGGAGGCCAGCCAGAACGGATTGGGGGCTTTGATACCGGCGAAGACAATCGAGAGATCGGCCATTTACGCAGCCTCCACGTTGAGCATCAGTTGAGCGTTGATCGCCTCGGCGGCGCGTTTGCCGTGTTGCACCGCTTGCACGGTCAGGTCCTGATCGAGGCTGGTGCAGTCGCCGCCGGCATAGACGCCGGGGATGCTGGTGCGCAGGTTTTCATCGACCTGGATGCGTTCGCCCTGACGTTTGAGTTCGCGGGCCAGCGGGTCGGCAAGGGCGCTGCCGTCGAAGGCCTGACCGATGGCTTTGAAGATCGCATCGGCGGCCAACTCGAACGTTTCGCCAGTGGTTTGCAGGCGACCGTCCACCAGATGGGTGCGGGCGAAGCGCATGCCGCGCACCTTGCCGTGGGCATCGAGCAGCACCTCATCCGGTTGCGCCCAGGTCAGCAGCCGCACCTGATTGGCCTTGGCGATGTCCTGCTCGTGGCCGGTGGCGCCCATGTCCGCCGCGCCACGGCGATAGACCAGATTGACGTCGCGGGCGCCGAGGCGGGCCATTTGCACGGCCATGTCGATGGCGGTATTGCCGGCGCCGAGGACGATGCAGCGCTCGGCCAGCGGCAGTTGCGACAGGTCGTCGGCCTGGCGCAGTTCGCGGATGTAGTCGGTGGCGGCGAGCAGGCCAGGGGCTTCTTCGTGGGCCAGGCCGAGTTGCTTGCTGGCGTTCAGGCCGAGGCCGAGGAACACCGCGTCGAACTGTTGGTGCAATTCGCTGAGGGTCAGATTCTCACCGAGTTTCTGTCCGTGGCGGATTTCGATGCCGCCGATCTGCAGGAGGAAATCCAGCTCCTTCTGCGCGTAGTCGTCGACCAGTTTGTATTTGGCGATCCCGTATTCGTTGAGCCCGCCAGCCTTCTCCCGCGCTTCGAAAATCACCACGTCGTGACCGTGCATGGCGCTGCGATGGGCACAGGACAAACCCGCCGGGCCGGCACCGACCACGGCGATGCGTTTGCCCGTCACGGCGGCGCGTTGGAATGGATGTTCGGTGAAGTTCGCGTTGTCCACGGCGTAGCGTTGCAGCAGGCCGATCAGCACCGGCGCGCATTCGTGGGCGTTGTTGCGCACGCAGGCTTGCTGGCAGAGGATCTCGGTCGGACAGACCCGGGCGCAACTGCCGCCAAGGATGTTCGCCGAGAGGATTTTCTGCGCCGCGCCGGGCACGTTGTCCTGATGGATATTGCGGATGAACGACGGAATGTCGATCTCGCTCGGGCACGCGTTCACGCACGGGGCGTCGTAGCAATACAGGCAGCGCGAGGCTTCCAGATGCGCCTGACGGTCGTTGAGCGGCGGCGCCAGATCAGTGAAATGGCCGGCGAGGGCGGCCGCACTTTCTTGCGGGTGCGGGAGATGGTTCAGGGTCTCGATCACGGTTTTTTGCCTCACGGTTAATTGAGGTTTTCTGCCTCTGTCGGGCAGTGGTTAGATCATCTGTTGATCGTTCCCACGCTCCGCGTGGGAATGCAGCCCGTGACGCTCCGCGTCACTGGACGCAGAGCGTCCCTTGAGGCATTCCCACGCAGAGCGTGGGAACGATCATCGGTAATCCAGGGATCAGCGTTTCACGGCAACCGGGCGATGCAACTCCGCCCGCTTGCTCAGCAAATCAAACACCGCCGGATACGCCGGCCGTTCGATATACCGGCCCGCCCCACGCTCGGCGCGCAGGTCGCCGTCGGCCCAGACCACCCGGCCCTGGCTGACGGTATGGCTCGGTACGCCGGTCACGGTCTTGCCTTCGAAGATGTTGAAGTCCACCTGCTGATGGTGGGTCTTGGCGGAGATGGTGCGGGTGCCTTGCGGGTCCCACAGCACCAGGTCGGCATCGGCGCCGACGCGGATCGCGCCCTTGCGCGGATAGAGATTGAAGATTTTCGCGGTGTTGGTGGAGGTGAGGGCGACGAAGTCCTGCATCGACAACCGCCCCGAGTTCACCCCTTCATCCCACAACACCGCCATGCGGTCTTCGATGCCGGCGGTGCCGTTGGGGATCTTGCTGAAATCGTCGCGGCCGGCGGCTTTCTGCTCGGCGCAGAAGCAGCAATGGTCGGTGGCGGTGGTGTGCAGATTGCCGCTCTGCAAGCCATGCCAAAGCGCGTCCTGATGCCCGCGCGGACGGAACGGCGGGCTCATCACGTAACCGGCGGCGGTCTGCCAGTCCGGGTGCTGGTAGACACTGTCGTCCAGCAGCAGATGCCCGGCCAGCACTTCGCCGTAAACCGGTTGGCCCTTGCTGCGGGCATAGGTGATTTCGTCGAGGGCTTCCTTGGTCGAGACGTGCACCAGGTACAGCGGCGTGCCGATGGTTTCAGCGATCCGGATTGCCCGGCTCGCGGCTTCGCCTTCAACCTGCGATGGCCGCGACAGTGGATGCGCTTCCGGCCCGGTGATGCCCTGGGCCATCAACTTGCGTTGCAGGTGATAGACCAGCTCGCCGTTTTCCGCGTGCACGGTCGGCACCGCGCCGAGTTCCAGGCAGCGCTCGAAGCTCGCCACCAGCGTGTCGTCGGCGGCCATGATCGCGTTCTTGTAAGCCATGAAATGCTTGAAGCTGTTGATCCCGTGATGGCTGACCAGCTCGGCCATTTCCTCCCGCACCTGCTCGCTCCACCAGGTGATCGCGACGTGGAAGCCGTAGTCGGACGCGGACTTCTCCGCCCAGCCGCGCCATTGGTGAAAGGCTTCGAGCAGCGACTGCTGCGGATTGGGAATCACGAAATCGATGATCGAGGTGGTGCCGCCGGCCAGGCCTGCGGCGGTTCCGCTGTAGAAATCTTCGCTGGCCACGGTGCCCATGAACGGGAGTTGCATGTGGGTGTGCGGATCGATGCCGCCGGGCATCAGGTATTGACCGCTGCCGTCGAGCACTTCGGCGCCGGCGGGAACATCCAGGTTTTCACCAATGGCTTTGATCACGCCGTCGGCGCAATAGACATCGGCGCGGTAACTTTCATCATGGGTAACAACGGTGGCGCCACGGATCAACAGAGACATTCCGAGTTCCTCGCAGGCATGACCGACTTGTGCCGGCTCTAGTGTTTTATTGTTTGCGGCGCCAGATGCGTAATCTTGTCAGCGCTGTCAGGAATAGACGCTAGTCGCAGTTCTGCAATTGATCAAGATTATTTTTTATAAGCTTATGACTGTTTTAACTTGTTGATAAATAACGATAAAAATACAAAATCACCAAAATGGTGAGGCACTTCACCATTTTGACGCACTTGACAGGTTGGAAATATGAGCAAGATTTCCTATGTGAAATCAGCCGCTTGAAGTTGAGCTGCGGGTGATGCGTTCTAAAGAAAAATAATGCAGTGCACCAGATTGAGTCCTGACAGTTCGGACAACTTGCCTGGCATTTAGCCTGAGTGTTCAGTCAAGTTTTCGCGGCCTCACAAGGTGAATAATTAAAACTGATAAACATCAGTCAGTTACAAAAAGATCGAAGCACGGCCCCAGCGCCAAGCGGTTCCCCCGGCACGTTTATTGATGCCGCCGCTGACACCATGGCCGGTGCATGAAAGTTGTCAGTTCCTCCGGCCATCGTCCGGCTCGCACCTGCGTGTGCAGCCGCCTGATGAGCAAAAAAATAATCAGAAGAACAGTGGAGCGGCCATGCAACAGAACAGATCGCAAGTGACCGAGCGCGACGGCTTGTTCGAACTCGAAGCCGGCAGCGACGTCCTCGACAGTCCCCGTTACAACCACGACATGGCACCGACCAAGGTGCGCGAACGAACCTGGAACAAATGGCACATCACTGCGCTGTGGGTCGGCATGTCGATCTGCGTGCCGACCTACACCCTCGGTGGTGTGCTCACCGCGTATTTCGGCCTCACCGTCGGCGAAGCCTTGCTGGCGATTCTGTTTGCCAACGTCATCGTCCTGATTCCCCTCACGCTCAATGCGTTTCCCGGCACCAAGTACGGGATTCCGTTTCCGGTGCTGCTGCGATCGTCGTTCGGGATTCTCGGCTCCAACGTGCCGTGCCTGATCCGGGCGCTGGTGGCGTGCGGCTGGTTCGGCATTCAGACCATGTTCGGCGGGCTGGCGATTCACCTGTTTCTCGGGTCGGTGTTCGACGGCTGGAAATCCCTCGGCGGGACGGGGGAGGTGATCGGTTTCATGGTCTTCTGGGCGCTCAACCTGTGGGTGGTGATCCGCGGCGCCGAGTCGATCAAATGGCTGGAAACCCTGTCGGCGCCGCTGCTGGTGGCGGTCGGCATCGGGTTGCTGGTGTGGGCCATGCCCAATGTGTCGATGACTGAATTGCTGGCGATCCCGCCGAAGCGTCCCGAAGGCGCGAGCGTGGTCAGCTACTTCGCCGCCGGGCTGACGGCGATGGTCGGTTTCTGGGCCACGTTGTCGCTGAACATTCCTGACTTCAGCCGTTATGCCCGCAGCCAGAAGGATCAGATCCTCGGGCAGATTTTCGGCCTGCCGCTGACCATGTTCCTGTTCGCCGCGCTGGGCGTGGTGATGACCGCTGCTTCGGTGAAACTGGTGGGCGTCAGCGTCTCCGATCCGGTGACGCTGATCGGCCATATCCAGAGCCCGGTGTGGGTCGCGGTGGCCATGGCGCTGATCATCATCGCGACGCTGTCGACCAACACCGCCGCCAACATCGTCTCGCCAACCAACGACTTCCAGAACATCGCGCCGAAGGTGATCAACCGCACCAAAGCGGTGATTCTCACGGGGTTCGTCGGGCTGGCGCTGATGGGTCATGAACTGCTGAAGAAGCTTGGGCTGATCGTCTCCGATGTCAGCCTGGAAACCGTGTATTCGAACTGGCTGCTGGGCTATTCCAGCCTGCTCGGGCCAATTGCCGGGATCATGGTGGTGGACTATTTCCTGATCAAGAAACAGCAACTGGACCTGGCCGGTCTGTACCGCGACGACGTGTACCCGGCGTGGAACTGGGCCGGGTTCATCGCCTTCGGCGTGCCGGTGGTGCTGACCCTGCTGTCGCTGGGCAGCAGCGCATTCAGCTGGTTCTACAGCTACGGCTGGTTCACCGGCTCGGCGCTGGGCGGGTTGATCTATTACGGGTTGTGCGCGATGCGTGCGACGCCTTCGGTAGTGAAATCACCGGTGTAGCAGATGATCGTTCCCACGTTCCGCGTGGGAATGCAGCCCGGGACGCTCCGCGTCCCCACAGCGGACGCAGAGCGTCCATGGATGAATTCCCACGCAGAGCGTGGGAACCAACTGCCTGAGGAGATCCCCATGAACGCAGCCGTAGACGTTCTGCAATCGACCCATCAGCACATCAACCGCGACCGCTTGTGGGCGTCGCTCATGGAACTGGCCAAGCTCGGCGCCACGGTCAAAGGCGGGGTCTGTCGCCTGGCCCTGACCGACCTCGACCGCCAGGCCCGCGACCTGTTCGTGCAGTGGTGCAAGGACGCCGGTTGCAACGTCACGGTCGATGAAGTCGGCAACATCTTCGCCCGTCGCCCCGGGCGTAACCCGAACCTGCCACCGGTGATGACCGGCAGCCACATCGACACCCAGCCCACCGGCGGCAAGTTCGATGGTTGCTTCGGTGTGCTCGCCGGGGTCGAGGTTCTGCGCACCCTCAACGACCTCGGCGTGGAAACCGAGGCACCGCTGGAAGTGGTGGTCTGGACCAACGAAGAAGGCTCGCGCTTCGCCCCGTGCATGATGGGCTCCGGCGTGTTTGCGGAAAAATTCACCCTCGAAGAAACCCTGGCCAAGGTCGATGCCGACGGCGTCACGGTTGGCGAAGCACTGAACGCCATCGGCTACGCCGGGACGCGCAAGGTCAGCGGGCACAAGGTCGGCGCCTATTTCGAAGCACATATCGAGCAAGGCCCGATCCTGGAGGACGAACAGAAAACCATCGGCGTAGTACTCGGCGCACTGGGGCAGAAGTGGTTCGACCTGAAACTGCGCGGCGTCGAAGCCCACGCCGGCCCGACCCCGATGCACCTGCGCAAGGATGCACTGGTTGGCGCCTCGGTGATCGTCGGCGCGGTCAATCGCGCTGCCCTCGGCCACCAACCCCACGCGTGCGGGACCGTCGGTTGCCTGCAAGCCTATCCCGGCTCGCGCAACGTCATCCCCGGCGAAGTACGCATGACCCTCGATTTCCGGCATCTGGAACCGGCACGCCTCGACTCGATGATCGCCGACGTCAAGCAAGTCATCGAAGCCACCTGCGAAGAACACGGCCTGACCTATGAACTGACCCCGACCGCCGACTTCCCGCCGCTGTACTTCGAAAAAGGCTGCGTCGAAGCCGTGCGCGGCGCCGCCAAAGGTCTGGGCCTGTCGCACATGGACATCGTCAGTGGCGCCGGCCACGACGCGATTTTCCTCGCTGAACTGGGCCCGGCCGGGATGATCTTCGTGCCGTGCGAAGGCGGCATCAGCCACAACGAAATCGAAAACGCCGCGCCGGACGATCTGGCGGCCGGGTGTGCGGTGTTGCTGCGGGCGATGCTGGCGGCTTCGGCGGCGGTGGCGGGCAAGCAACGCGCGGCGTAAAGCCAGGGCTGGGTAGTCAAGAGACTGTGGCGATCTGGCAGATCGCCACAGACACCCGGCTCAAGTTGTTCTTTTGTGGCTCAGCTCTGCCTTGCGCCGTTCCTTGCCATCCGGGCTGCCGATGTTCAACAGCCTTCTTTCGATCATCACGTTTTCCAGTGCCTGCCGCTCTGCCGGGTCCATCTGGTGTTCGCGCTTTTTCAGCTCCAACAGAATGGGTGTGGACCACGTGCGATAGGTCCGTTCGGTAATACGGTCGCTCGTCATTTGTCTCTCCTTGATCAGATGCCCGGCCGCAGGCGCGGACACAATCCGTCGAGGTATTAACGTTAGACGAGAAAGCCGCGAGGCGCGAATAGTCAACGCTCAATCGTGGTTGGCACGATCACAACCGTCCGCGGTCGTAAATTTCACATGCGCGAACTTGTGGAGAATCAATGAGCCGGGACGTCCTGACCACCGAAACCAATCGCCGTCAGTTGCAGCAAATCATTGCCGGGCTGTCCGACGGGGTGATTCTGTTGGAGATCGACCAGACGATTCTCTGGGCCAACGAGGCGGCGCTGGCGATGCATGGTGTCAGCCGCATCGGCGAGTTGGGCAACAACGCCGGGGAATATGCCGAGCGCTTCAATCTGCGGTATCGCAACAACCACGCGTTGGCACCGGAGCAGTACCCGATCTGCCGTGTGGCCGCCGGCGAAACCTTCAGCGACGTGCTGGTCGAAGTCTCCCCGTGCAGTGACGAGGAACGCACCTGGGTGCACAGTGTGCGCAGCATGGTGCTGACCGATCGCGATGGCGAGGTCGAGTCGCTGGTGCTGATCATGAGCGACGTCACCGATTGGGCCAACGCCGAGCAACGCTTCGAAAAAACCTTCAATGCCAACCCGGCGCCGGCGGTGATCTGCCGCCTCAGCGACCTGCGTTACATCAAGGTCAATCCGGGGTTTCTGGAAATGACCGGCTACGCCCGCGATCAGGTGATCGGCGCCTCGACCTATGAGCTGGACATTCTCGAACGGGCCGAGCGCAAGGACCTGGCGATCCAGCGCCTGCGTGATGTCGCGACCATTCCGCAGATGCAGGCCGAACTGCGTCTGCCGGACGGTGGCAGCAAACAGGTTATCGTCGCCGGCCAGCCGTTGGTGCTCAACGACGAAGACTGCATGCTGTTTTCGTTCGTCGACATGGAGCCACGGCACAAGGCCGAGGTCGCCCTGCGCCAGAGTGAGGAGCGGTTCGCCAAGGCCTTTCGCCTGACGCCGGTGCCGATCCTGATTTGCAGTGCCGACGAGCAGCGGCTGATCGATGTCAACCAGGCCTTCCTCGATACCTTGGCTTACGACAGCGACGACGTGCTCGGCAAGACCGTCGCGCAACTGGACTTCATCGATGAACAGGCTGAGCGCGCCCGGTTGCTGGCGGCGCTGGAGAAGACCGGCCGGGTCGATCGCGCCGATATGCGAATCCGCAAGAAAAACGCCGAAGTGCTGGAGTGCGCGGTGTCCGCTGACACCGTCAACATCCAGGACACGGTGTGCTATCTGCTGGTGCTGATGGACATCACCGAGCGCAAGCACACTGAGCTTGAACTGGTGGCAGCGATTGAAGAGGTGATGAAGGATGCGTCGTGGTTCAGCCGCACGCTGATCGAAAAGCTGGCCAATGTGAAGAAGATCAACTCGCCGCAGTTGCCCAGCGTTTCGTTCACCGATCTCACCGCCCGCGAGCGCGATGTTCTGGGGCTGATCTGCGAGGGGCTGGCGGACAAGGAAATTGCTGCACGGTTGAAACTGGCGCCGAATACAGTGCGCAATCATGTGGCGACGGTTTATTCCAAGCTGGATGTGCACAGCCGCAGCGAGGCGATTGTCTGGGCCCGCGAACGGGGGTTGTTCTCGGGGAGCAGCCGGGGGCAGCGGTAAGGTGCAAATGCACTAGTTCATGGGGTGCAAATTCGGGTGTCTGACAAGGCAGGCTGTTCTTAGGCTGGTGGGGTGCGATGCGGGTTTCGTTCGTGATCGTGTCCCTTCCGTCGTTGTTATTGGATCAGACCATGAATGTGTTGTTTGTCATTGAACCTGGCGTGTTGCGTCGATTTTCGGAGCTGGCGCAATGATTTATCTGACGCAGTTGCGGGCGCAACTTGAGCGTAGTTTTTCGCCGTTGGCTTGTGAGTGTGTGGTGGATGGGGATCATTCGCTTACGGTGAAGTTGTATCACCCGGCTTCAGGGCAGGTTGATCTGGTGATTAGTGGGTTGAGTCTGGATGCGTTGCGTACTTCGGAGGCGGTGGATGCTTTGGTTGATGAGTTGCGGTATGAGCTTGAGAGTAATTCTTTGCGTTCGCCCAGTTAAACTTGGCGGCCTTTGGGCCGACCAGGTTCTTGTTCGGTTTGGGTGAATATCCGTTGCTGCGGTAACGGCTTCTTGGGGTTCCGCCCTTACGGCGGGTCACTTTTGGCAAACGCCCCAAAAGTAACCAAAAGGTCTCTAACCCTGACGTACGGCCCCTCGCTAAGGCTCGGGGTTCCTTCGCTCCGGGATTGATCCGGGGGCATCGCCTCCGGTTTGCTTCGCTGCACCTCCTCTCGATGTGTTTGGCTTCGCCAAACGGTCGCTGCGCTCCCACCCCCCGGATCAATCCCTCCACTCAGCCTGCCGACGGGCCCTGCGATCAAAAGCGGTGCTCGAGCTAACGCTCATCGTGGTGAGTGGTGAAGAGCGCTAAGCCGACTTGTTTGATCGTTCCCACGCTCCGCGTGGGAATGCAGCCCGGGACGCTCTGCGTCCCAATCCGACTTTCACCTGTGAGTGATGGCTTGTCGGCGGTGGCGATGGATCAGTCGACTCATTCCGAAAATCGACAGCAAATCCTGCCAGTTCGAGCCATTTAACTGGCACTCACCCCCCACTGGTCTATAAGGAATGAGTGGTTCGGTTTCCATAGCCGGGCGTTGTCCTGCTCGGCGACGGGAGTTTTCTTCCATTCATCGCGGGTCATCCTATGAACAATCCTGGGAAACGCGTGTGTGCTTCGTTGTTGTCGGCTTTCGGTCTGGTGCTGCTCAGTGGTTGTGCCAGTCCTCCACCCCCTCCGCCGGCCGCGCCGCCCCCGCCACCTGAGCGCACTTGTCAGGTCATGTAAAATCCCGCGGGCGCGGGTGATGCCTATGCCGACGGGCAAGTGACTCGACACATCACCAAGACCCGTTGCGTCACTCAATAAGCCGGGCGCCGTTAAAGGCGCGGGTCGAGTGGATTGTGCTGGTGGCCGATCTGGTTGGCACCGCAGTCTTCGCCGTGGAAGGCGCGATTGCGGCGATGCGCAGTCAGCTCGATCTGCTCGGGGTGATGGTAATTGCGTTCATTGTCGCGCTCGGTGGCGGGGTGACGCGTGATCTGTTGATCGGTGCCACGCCGCCCAAGGCTGTGGCGGACTGGCGCTATCCGGCGCTCGCATTTGCCATGGGCGGGGTGGCGTTTGTTTTTCATGAGCGGGTGCTGGGCTGGTCCGGTTCGACCCTGATCGTGCTGGATGCGGCGGGATTGGCGCTGTTTGCCGTGGCCGGGGCGCAGAAGGCGTTGAATTTCGGGATCTCGCCGTTTGTGGCCATGTTGATGGGCACGATTACCGGGGTCGGTGGCGGGGTGCTGCGTGACATTGTGCTGGCGCGGGTGCCGGTGGTGTTGCAGGCGGATCTGTATGCCAGCTCGGCGTTTGTCGGGGCGGCAGTGTTGATCGTCGGGCGCAGGCTGGGTGTGCCACCGGTGGCGGCTGCATTGCTGGCCGGGGCGGCGTGTCTGTTGTTGCGGTTGTTGTCGGTGCATTTCGGCTGGCAGTTGCCGAAGGTTCTGGAGGCATGAAGAGGGCAGCCCTCGGGCTGCCCTTTTCTTTTGCGTCAGAAGCGGCTCAGGACAGGAATCCGCCGTCCACGTTCAGCGCCACGCCGGTGGTGTAGCTCGACGCGTCGCTCGCCAGGTACAGCACGGCGCCGGCCATTTCGCTTGGGTCGGCTACGCGCTTGAGTGGGATCTGCGTCAGGGCCTGTTTCAGGATCGCGTCGTTTTTCACCAGGGCCGAGGCGAATTTGGTGTCGGTCAGGCCCGGTAGCAGGGCGTTGCAGCGGATGCCGAACTGCGCGCATTCCTTGGCGAAGACTTTGGTCATGTTGATCACGGCGGCCTTGGTCACCGAGTAGATGCCCTGGAAGATCCCCGGCGAAATGCCGTTGATCGAGGCCACGTTGATGATGCTGCCGCCGCCGTTTTCGCGCATCAGCTTGCCGGCTTCCACCGACATGAAGAAGTAGCCGCGGATGTTCACGTCGACAGTTTTCTGGAAGGCGCCAAGGTCGGTGTCCAGCACGTTGCAGAACTGCGGGTTGGTCGCGGCGTTGTTGACCAGGATGTCCAGCCGGCCGAACTGTTCCTTGATTCCGGCGAAGACCTGGCTGATCTGCTCCATTTCGCCGATGTGGCAGGCGATCGCAGTGGCCTTGCCGCCGGCGGCGATGATGGCGTCGGCCACGTGCTGGCAGCCTTCGAGTTTGCGGCTCGAAACGATCACATGTGCGCCTTGCTGGGCCAGCAGTTTGGCGATGGCTTCACCGATGCCACGGCTGGCGCCGGAGACGAAAGCGATCTTGCCGTCGAGGTCGAACAACTGAGTCTTGGACATGGGATTCCCTTGTAGTAAGCCTTGTTATAACGCCGTCATCAGAGGCTGGATTTGGCAATGACCTGCAGGCTCATCTGCTCCAGCAGTTTGTTCATGTGAATGAACTGCGCGAAGCGTTTGTCCTGGGTCTGGCCATGGAAGAAGCGGTAGTAGATCTGCTGCACGATGCCGGCCAGGCGGAACAGGCCGTAGGTGTAGTAGAAGTCGAAATTGTCGATCTGGATGCCCGAGCGTTCGGCGTAATAGTCGACGAATTCGCGGCGCGTCAGCATGCCCGGCGCGTGGCTCGGCTGGCGGCGCATCAGTTGCACCGGTGCCGGGTCGTCGGCCTGGATCCAGTAGGCGAGGGTGTTGCCCAGGTCCATCAGCGGATCGCCGAGGGTGGTGAGTTCCCAGTCGAGCACGCCGATGATCTGCATCGGGTTGTTCGGGTCGAGGATGACGTTGTCGAAGCGGTAGTCGTTGTGGACGATGCTGGAGGTCGGGTGGTCGGCCGGCATCTTGTCGTTGAGCCAGGCTTTGACCTGTTCCCAGTGCGGTGCGTCCGGGGTCAGGGCTTTTTCGTAACGCTCGCTCCAGCCTTTGATCTGGCGGGCGACATAGCCTTCGGGTTTGCCCAGGTCGCCCAGGCCGCAGGCGTTGTAATCGACCCGGTGCAGCTCGACGAAACGGTCGATGAAGCTCTTGCACAGGGCTTCGGTTTTCGCCGAATCCAGCCCCAGCTCCGGCGGCAGGTCCGAGCGCAGAATGATCCCCTTGACCCGTTCCATCACATAGAACTCGGCGCCGATCACCGAATCGTCGGTGCAGTGCACGTAGGCTTTCGGGCAATACGGGAAACCGTCGCGCAACTGGTTGAGGATGCGGAATTCGCGGCCCATGTCGTGGGCGGACTTGGCCTTGTGGCCGAACGGCGGACGACGCAGGACGAATTCCTGCTCCGGGTATTCCAGCAGGTAGGTCAGGTTCGACGCGCCGCCGGGAAACTGGCTGATCTGCGGCGTGCCTGTCAGGCCCGGAATGTGCGCCTTGAGGTACGGATCGATCAGGCTGGCATCGAGTTCTTCGCCAGAGCGGATACGGGTGGACTGGTCAGTAAGCGCCATGCTTATCCCTTCTGCTTATTTTGGAGGCCAGACATCATTGGCTAATCTAATGGCGCGCTCGGGCGGTCACAAGCGCGGTTCGGTCTTATAGGTTAGCGTGTTGGACGATAATCACCTTTGGGAATGTGCGCGGCAGGCCGCTGGCGACTAAGGTTTAGCGCAGATGCCTTGTTCACAAAGGAGCTTTGAAATGGGCTGCCCGCAAGTCTGTGCCAGCGCCACCCTGCAATGCAGTTTCGGCGCCGCACCGGCGGTGCTCAACGTGCTGCCGGTCAACCGCACGCTCACCGGCGGGATGCCGGCGGCGAACATCATGGATCATATTCCGCTGGTCAACGTCACCACCTTCGGCATGTGCATGAGCATGGCCAACCCGATGGTCGCCGCTGCCACGGCTGCGGCATTGGGCGTGTTGACGCCGATGCCATGCATTCCCGCTACCGCCACGCCGTGGATTCCCGGCGGCGCTCCGACGTTGCTGCTGGGCGGGATGCCGGCGATCGATGCCAACAGCACATTGATATGCAACTGGGCGGGGGTGATCAAGATTGTGATGCCGGGGCAGATGCAGATGTTGATTCCCTGATTCAGGCTTGCTGTGGATCCGTCCACTTGCGCAACCACCAGCGCACCCGGGAAATCGGCTTGCCATCGGCATCCAGCGGCCGCCCGTCCTCGGCAAATCCTTGTTCCGGTTCCATCAACTGTCCATTCAGATAGCGCGCATCCACCGCCGGGTTGCCATTGGGATGAAACCGTTGATAGCGCCCCTCACGCACGCCATCGCGATAGAACTCGGCCTCCGCTACTTTCCCGTCGGGAAAGTAGTTGAATGCCTCGCCATGCAACAGCCCGTGGCGGTAGGTGGCCTTGCGCTGTAACCAGCCCTCGGGTGCGTAGAAACTGGCGATGCCTTGCAGCTTGTCGCGCACGAACGGCATCTGCGCCGAGACCTTGCCGTTGGGGTGATAGAGCAGGGACGTACCCTGCAATTCGCCCTGGCTGTAATTCAGATCTGCCTGCGGGCGACCGTCATCCTTGATATTCAACGGGCCGTCGAGCTGGCCGTCCTGCAGACGCCCCTTGAGGTGTTTGTCGTCCTGCTGCAGGTCCAGCAGTGTGATTGCCATGGCTTCTCCTTGTCAGTTGACCTGTACCAGTCCGCCCTTGATGGTCAGCATGCCGCCGCCGTCCACGGTCTGTGAAGCCGCGCCCTTGTTGGTCAGGCTGATACCGGCGTCGTTGGTCAGCGTCGTCCCGGCCTTGTTGTCCAGCGAGGTACCGGCCTGATTGGTCATGGCGGTGCCGGCCTTCTGGGTGATCGAGGTGCTGGCCGAAGTCGCCAGATCCGCGCCGCTCTTGATCGTGAAGCTGCCGCCACTTTGCAGGGTGAGGGTGCCGCTGACCTTGATCGTCAGGTTGCCATCCACCGTCAGGCTGTAATCGCCGGTGACCTTGTCGGTGTAGTTGCCGCCGGTACTGTGGTTCTGGTCGGCGCCGACCTTCACGGTGCGGCTGTCCTTCACATCGAGGCTGTCGCTGCCGGTCTGGATGGTCACGCTGCGTTTGCCTTTCTCCAGCGTCACGGTTTCATCGCCGTCCTTGACCGTGCGGGTGCGGGCGTTCTGTACCGTGAGGGTTTCGTCATGGCCGACGGTGGCGGTGGTGTCGTTGAGCACGTTGATCTTCAGATCTTTCTGCGCTTGCAGGAACACTTCTTCGGCGTCTTTCTTGTCCTCGAAACGCAGCTCGTTGAACCCGCCGCCACCCTTTGAAGATTGAGTCTTGATCCCGGATTGGGTCTGGTTCGCCGGCAAGGCATAGGGCAGGGCGTTGTCGCCGTTGTACACGCAACCGGTGACCAGCGGCCGGTCCGGGTCGCCGTCGATGAAGGTCACGATGACTTCCTGACCGATGCGCGGCACAAACTGCATGCCGAAACCCTTGCCGCTCCAGGGCAGCACCACGCGCACCCAGCAGGAACTGGTTTCATCGTTCTTGCCGTCGCGATCCCAGGGGAACTGCAACTTGATCCGACCGTATTCGTCGGTCCAGATTTCTTCGCCGGACTTGCCGACCACGACGGCGGTTTGTGGATGCATGCGCGGTTTTGGTGTGAGGCGTTGCGGACGAAATGGCGTGGCCTTGGGGATCGCTTCGAAGCGATTGCGATAGCTTTCGTGGCTGGCGTCGTGGGTCACCCGAGTGATGACCCAATCGATGTTCAGGGTCGCATCTTCGTGGCCGTCGAGGGTGAACCAGTGACCCGGAATCAGCCAGCGACAATCGCTCTCGCCGACGAAGCGTTTCTCTTCACTGCGCAAACCGTCGACCCGCTGCTTGGTCAACGCATCGCCCCGAGCCTTGGCGTTGTAACCGCCGGGATGTTCATAGATCGAACGCGGCCCGGCCACGGCTTCGGCCTGCCCGTATAGCGAAGTGGTCGGCGTGGTGAATTCGTAATCCGTTGCCTTGTACACGCCGGCCACCGCTTGCAGACACACCTGGCCTGAGCGGATGCCGTGCAACTCACGCTCACCCATTTGTTGACCCAGATACTTGACCTTCGGGCCGTTGGGGATCTGCACGAATGCATCGTTGCTATCACCCAGCACCAGCGTGTGCTTACCCTCGTCGTGGGTGAAAAACCAGAAGATGCCTTCCTCCTCCAGCAGCCGCGAGACGAAGGCGAAATCGGTCTCGCCGTACTGCACGCAGTATTCGCGTGGGGTGTAGCTGCCGGTCAGCGACAGCTTGAAGTCGGTAAAGCCGTGGGCCTTGAAAATCGTCGTGACGATGTCTGAAGTGGCGAGGTTCTGGAATACGCGGTTGTTGCTGGCCAGGGTCAGCCACCAAAGCCATGGCCTCAGAACCAGCTGATAGCGCTCGGCGGTCGCGTCGGCGGGGAGCTGGCGGATCTCGGCGACCAAAGCGTCGAAGGGACGGAGCTGGGCGTCGTTGTGCAGGGTGGTGGTAACGTGGGTGGCGATGGCACTGGTCAGGGTGAGGGAGGTACCGTCGTTGAGGCCGTTGAGGGTTTGCGAGCCCAGAACGTTCAGCGCTTCGTCGCCGGACAGCGAATCAGGGTAAAGCGCCGACAGCGAGGTGGCGGTGAGGGAGAGCGTAGTGTTGCTGTCGGTGGAACGGGGCATTGAACGACCTTTACGAGAGTTATTCGAGTGTAGCCTTGAGCGTGAACAGCACCGGGAAATGGTCGCTGCGAATGGCCTGGCCCAGGCAGCGCGGCGCGATGCTGACGGTGTTTCCATCCATGTCGCTTTCGATTTGAACGCTACCGTCGCAGCTTGCCTCCCAAGCGTGTGGGGCATGAACATAGGCGTAGTCGAGCATCAGCAGGATGGGCAGTATTTCGCAACGCTCGATGGCTTCCATGTTCATGTAGTGGTCGAGATAGGAATGCGGCGTATGGTGCATGTCCTGCCCGAATTCCTGGCGCAGGCGCAGTTCGTTGGTCGCCCGCTGCAAGGTGACATTACGTACGCTCAAATGGGTATAGCCGGCACCTTTGGGCAGTAATCTGCTCATGCCGAGCATTGTCTCGGGCCCTTCGACGGCATTCACGTTCAGATCGCCGCCAAAAAACAGCAACTGTTTGATACCCAGGTTATCGGCGTTGCTTTCGATGAAACCGATGGTGTCGAGAATGTTGCCGGGTGCCATGTAGGACGCGTTGGCGTGATAGAACGCAAAACCATAACTTGAAGCTTTGTGACGAATGATCAGCGGTGCGCGTTGCTCGGTGTCCGACAGAATGTAACGCTCGGTGACATCGTCGAACTCTTTGGCGATGGCATCGCGAATCAGCACCATGGAACCGAGAGTGGTGTGTTTCTTCTTGCCTCCTTCCTGCGCGAGCACTGAGGCGAGGGAGTAGCTGCCCATCAAGTCGCTGACCAGACTTTCATTGATCGATCCGGTTTTGCCCACTTCAAACAGAGCAATAATGTCTGGCTTCTTTTGCTGAATGAAATAGTCCAGAAACTGCTTTTTATCCGAATACGCGCTGGAAAGCTTGGCCCGCTGATTATCGAAGTGCTGCGTATTCCAGATCATGATCGAGTACATGCAACGCTCCTTCTGCAAGCTCTTTACGACTAATCGAGTGAGTTCAGAACCGTTCGATACACATCGCTGCCGCGCATCAAAACCACCGAAGTAATCAGGCTTCCGGTATAGGCAAGCACTTCGTTACTGCCGCCCCGAAACAACGGGATGACATAGGAAGGCAGCGTATGGCGTTCGGCGACGTATTCTTCGATGTCTTGCAGGGTGGGGCCGTAAATCTTTCCCTGAATCTCGAACCGGTAGTAACCGCCGTGACCGAAATTCTCGGAAATACCGGAGTAAGTCCCGCACGGCACAAAATGACTGTAGTAATTGGGCGTACCGAAAGCCGTTTCCACACCCACCCGAGCAACAATCTCTTGATTGATCTGCTGGGCGTTCAATTGATTTAACGGGACAGGAACATTTCCGAGGATGATTTCCTTGCCGCTGCGCAATGTAGAACAAGGTTTTTGCGCGATCCGGGTGCGTATTTCGTTTTCCAGGTTGGGTTTGATGATCTTTACCTTCTGCAGATAGCTGCCTACGGCAATCGGGGCATTGATCGGCGGCAGGCTGGCTTCAATAACAGCCTGCTCCCATAGTTCAGTGGTGCCTCGATATAGAACAGTCCGGTACATACGCACTCCTTCGCACTCGTTGAACATGAGATAGCAGTCACTGCACTGCTGGAGGGGAAAAACCGTTAATTTCCCGCCGACCGTTACACCTCGACGGCCACGGGCACGGTGACAACGGGCGCCGGCCAGGTGACTGCATCCACTCTGTTGCCGCTAAACAGCAGATTGAAACGAGGATTAGCGGTGTCGACTTTGCACAGTCCAGGCGCCACGAGGGCTGGTATGAACTCTGAAGGGCAGGTGGAATCGGTCGCGGTAGTCGATGGACGGGCATCTTCCGGGGTATGAAGTGAGGCGCCGTTCACGAGAATCCTCTTGTAGTTATCAATCCATTTCTGGCAATTCTCACAGGCGGCTTTTTTGCCACCGAGGAAGATTTTGCTCTTTGAAAAATGACCCTCGACCATGCCCTTCGTAAAAAACTTGAGCAGCGCCAATTCAGCGTGAACGTTCTCTTCATTGTTTTCGATCACGTTGACGGTTTGTGTACCGATGCTGGCTAACGAAGTCACAAGGTGAAGGCTGCCGGTGGTGGTGTTCAGTTTCTTGGGATCAATGCTTTTGCCCGCCAGTTTTTTATACAGCCAGGCATGCGGAGCCTCGATGTCTTTTGGCAGCTTTGTTTCAATATCGACAATTTTTTTGATCTTGGTCGTTTGTTCTGCGGTCAGGGGGGCGGGGTTGAATGATGCATTGACGGCGTGGACGGCACTGTAGCCGTCTCGATCCTGGGCCGAGTAAAAGTACGCCATACCCAGCGAGTGCAAGGTCACACTCGGTGCACTGAAAATCTTGTGCGCTTTATACAAGAGTTGCATCAGGCTGCTGAGATTGGTGACGCCGCAACGATTGAGCATATTGAGGACACCCGTGTGCTCACGTGGGTTTGCTGCAATAAAAAGACGCTCCTCACCCTGAAAGAACGCGCACTGCACTTCCTGGATATCAAAAGCCCTGGATTGCTCATAAGCATGGGTGACCCAGTTTTGCCCGCTGGCGAGCGAGCCCAGAATGATTGAAATCTTGGCCAGATCGTATTGGTTGCTAAGCTCCATGCGCGTGTCGCCTTCTCTCTGACATCAGTAAAAACCTGTGCCTGCAATGCTGTGACTGGCTAATAGCGTTTCCCTACTCCAACACCCACTCCGCCAATTTCCCTGTCACCTGCGTCATCAACACATTCTCGACATCCCGCGCGCCTGCCGCGCTGCATTTGGCGAGCACGGCTTTGACGATTCCCGAATCAAACTCGAACTGCTTGCCGGTAGCCGCCTTGTAACGGCCCCGCAGTTTTTCCAGCTTCGCCAGCACAATCCCTTCCAGCGTCTGCTCATCCAGTGGTCGATACGCGACCACCGTCATGCGCGCCAGAAACGCCGGGCGGAAGGCTTGCAGGAGGACTTTGTGCAGTGCTTCGTTGAACGCTTCCGAGCCGAGTTGTGCAGTCGGTGTATCGAGCAATAACTCAGCGCCGACATTGCTGGTGGCGAGCATCACGGTGTTCTTGAAGTCGACCACCAACCCGGTCCCGTCTTCCATCAAGCCCTTGTCGAACACGTTGTAAAACGCTTCCAGCACATCCGGGTGCGCCTTCTCGATTTCATCCAGCAACACCACCGAATACGGTTTGCGCCGCACGGCTTCGGTGAGCACGCCGCCACTTCCATAACCAACGTAACCGGGCGGGGCGCCCTTGAGCTGGCTGACGGTGTGGGCTTCCTGGTACTCGGAAAGATTGATGCTGATCAGATTGCGTTCGCCGCCATACAACGCGTCGGCCAGCGCATACGCGGTTTCGGTTTTGCCAACGCCCGTGGGGCCGACCAGCAGGAACACACCGACCGGTTTCTGCGGGTCGGTGAGCCCCGCACGATAGGCCTGCAATCGTTGGGCGATGGTATTGAGCGCAGTGCTCTGGCCCATCACTCGCTGGCCCATGCGTGTGCCGAGAGTGCGCACGGCATGGGCTTCGTCGGCGAGCATTTTGCCGACGGGGATGCCGGTCCAGCCGGCGATCACGGCGGCGACGGTTTTGCCGTCGACCTGCTCGGGCACCAGCGGATCGTCCTGACGGATCGCATCGAGTCCGGCTTCCAGGCGCAGCAGTTCGGCGGCAAGGTGGTCGATGCGACTGTCGATGGCTTCGTCGGGCTTGTCGCTGTCGGCGCTTTCGCTCAATGCCAGCAACTCGCGGCGAGTGTCGAGCAGTTCGCGCACGGCGACGCGCTCTTCGCCCCAACGGGTTTCCAGTTCGCGGATGGCCTGGACGTTGGTCTTCGATTCACTTTCCAGCAGGGTAATGCGCTCGCGGTGATCGAGCCCCGTGGCCTGTTCCCGGCGCAGACGTTCGACTTCTTCTTTGAGGCTTTGCTGACGATGGCGCAGGCTCTCCAGCGGTGGCGGCACGTCGTGCTGGCCGAGGGCGACCCGGGCGCACGCGGTATCGAGGACGCTGATGGCCTTGTCGGGCAACTGCCGACCGGAGATGTAGCGATGGGAGAGTTTCACCGCTTCGTGGATTGCCGCATCCAGCACCTGCACGCCGTGGTGCTGTTCGAGTTTGGCGGCGACGCCACGGAGCATTTCCACGGCGGTGATTTCGTCCGGTTCTTCCACCTGCACCAGTTGAAAACGGCGGGCGAGGGCCGGGTCTTTCTCGAAATATTTTTTGTATTCCATCCAGGTCGTGGCGGCCAGCGTGCGCAATTCACCTCGGGCCAGCGCGGGTTTGAGCAAGTTGGCCGCGTCGCTGCCGCCTTCGACACCGCCAGCGCCGATCAACGTGTGGGCCTCGTCGATGAACAGGATGATCGGCTTGTCGGCGCTGCGAACCGCGTCGATCACACCTTTGAGCCGCTGTTCGAATTCGCCTTTGACCCCCGCCCCGGCCTGCAACAGACCGAGATCGAGCACCCGCAAACTGACGTCCTGCAACGACGGTGGCACATCCCCGGCGGCGATGCGCAGCGCCAGACCTTCGACCACGGCGGTTTTACCTACGCCCGGTGCCCCGACCAGAATCGGGTTGTTCTGCCGGCGCCTCAGCAGAATGTCGATGCACTGGCGAATTTCACCATCGCGACCGACGATCGGGTCGATGCGCCCGGCATGGGCGTCGGCAGTCAGGTCCTGGGTGTATTGATCGAGCACCGAGTCTTGCCGTGGCGTTGAACTCCCCGAAGATACAGAGCGCGGGCCAACGTGCTCGCGGGAGTTTTCTGTCCACTCCAGCAGATTCGCGCGCAGGGCTTCTTTCGGAATTCGCAGCAATGACGACGCGCTGTTGAGCAGCAAGCTGCGGCGCTCGTCACGGTCGATCAACGCCAATAAAAGCAGCCCGGAACGAATGCTGTCGATCCCCAACACACTGGCCTGTACCACGGCGTCTTCCAGCAATCCCAGGGTGTGCGAAGACAGCGCTGGTGTGCGGGTGCTGCCAGCCTTGAACAAGTCCAGCGCCTTGTTGATTTCCGCCGTCAGCGCATCCCGTTCCAAGCCAAAACGCGGCAGCAGAAACGCAAAATCGCCGCCCTCGATATCCAGCAACTCCAGCAACAGATGCTCGATCTCGACAAAGTGATGCCCGCGCTGCAAGCACCGTTGCGCGGCACGTTCGAGGGCGCGGCGGTTGTCCGGGTTGAGGCGTCCGATCAGGCTGGCCAGTTCCATTTCAGGTGATCTCCAGCTGACGCAGGCAGGTTTCGATCCGTTGCACGGCGAGGCTGGTCTGACGTTGCAGGCCACCGTTCCAGCTCAACAGGGCCGGGGTTTGTCGGCCGAGTTGCAGTGGCCCCGCACCGCGCACCAGCAGCACCAGTTTCACGTCCAGATCCGGGCCGAAATACAGCGCAGCGAGGCTGGCCAGCGCCGGATGCGCTTCACCATCCGGCAAGAATCGCGCAGCCTGCGCTGAAGACAACGGCCCCAGCGTCAAACGAACTCCGGCATGTTCATCCCAGACCCGAGTACCGGCGACAGCGCTGCGGCCGAGTTGCAGATTGCGTCCGCCGGCCTTCATGACGCTGCGGCTGGCGCGTGGAATCTCACGCCACGCCCCCTCATAAGCACTCAGTTCCACCGCCACGGCAAATTGCTCGCGGACAATTGCCGCAAACCCCGCCAGCGACCGGCGGCCATCGGCGTACAACGCCGTGCAGGCCAGAACGGCGCAATCGGGAATCGCCTGGCGCTCTTGCAGGGCTTTGGGCAACAACCCGGTCAGCGCCCGCAGTTGCGCCTGCACCGGCGAGGCGCCGGGCGTGATGAAACCGAGGGCGATCCGGTGTTTGCGCATCACCTTGTACAGCAGGCTCAGCAGCCGATGCTGGAACAGGTCGAGGAACTCGGCGGGCGCATGATCCTTGGCTCGTGCCCGTTGTTGCAGCCATTCCTGATAGGCGTAAGGCAGCGGGCCGTCGGGGCCGCCGAGGCCGAACATCGGCGAGTTCAGGGTCAGCGGTTCACCGGGGTTTTCCTCCAGGCTTTCGATCTGGCTGGCGGCGAACAACGGCGTCAGCGGCCCGCGCAATTTCAGCGCTTCGGCCTGTGGCGATGTACCCGTACCAAGGGAGTCGGCCTGGGGTTGTTCGCGCTCCAGCAACAGCAACGCCTGCAACCATTCGAACGCCTGCGGATCACGGCGCAGGCGCTGGCTCAGGGTCAGAGCGACAGGGGCATGCCGGCTTGGGGTTGCCATGTCTTGACCTCCTTGTCTGCCTGCATGAGCACCGTGCGCACAAAGCGATTGGCCGTTGCGTACACCGAAAAGAACTGCGCGAGCACCGCCGAGAACAACACCGCGCTGCTGCCGACGAAATGCTGTGGATCAAGCTGCAATTGCACTTCAAGCCCGTTGCGCCAGCCGCGCCAGGCATCGGCGCCGACATGTCCGATCACTCGTTCACAACCGAGGCTCAGCAGACCTTCAATCTGGCGCAGGGCGCTGGCCTCATCGCGCAGGTTGTGCAGGGTCAGGATTTCCTTCAGCGCATCCAGCGCCTGCGGCCCTTCGACCAGCGACAGATGATTGAGGGTCAGTTGCGACACCAGCCGCCAGCGCGAATCACCGTCCAGCCGCGGCAGACTTTGCGGACTCGGCGGATTGCGCAGACGTGCCCACGCCACCGGGCCCGGCCGTTCGAAACCCAGCGGCGTACCGGCGGGCAGGCTCTGGGCCAGATGCCGATTGGTGCAGAGCAATTCGGCGGTCAGGCTGTAATCGGGCAGGTCGGTCTGCGGTTCGAAACGGGTGTCGACGATGCTGACCAGAAGATCGCTGCCGAGCCGGTTCGGCGTCTGTCCGTTGACCCGTCGCGCATGCCAGTAACGTTGCCGGTCACCGCTGCTGTGCTGGCTGCCGTAGTACGCCGGCAGCCGTTGCACACCGCTGGCGGAACTGGCGCGGATGCTACGAATGCTGTGGATTTCGACGCTGTTTTCCCGGTGGCTGTCGGCGATCAGTCGGTATTCGCTGCGGGTGCCGTCCGGGCGCAGCGGCTCCGAAGTGCGCGGAAACAGGTTGATCACCGGTGCGCAACCCAGCGCGATATCGCTGGCCTGCAAGTGCAAGCGGCCGGCCGGGGCCCGATCAAAAACGATGTACAGATACAGCGTCTGGCTGTCACTCGACACGCCGGACAGTGGCAGATCAAAGAAGTGGAATTTGTCCGGGAACGCGAAGTACTCGGCCAGCAGGCGCATACCTGGATGCACGCCGTCTTCGTCCGGCAGCAGCACCTCGTCGTCGGCGAAACCGACGATCTTCGGCAGGCCTTTCACGCTGGCAGGAGTGCTCCCGGGCAAGCCGGCCAACACTTGCACCGCGTGGGCGCCGAGCAAGTCATAAAGGCTGGCGTTGACCACCGGTGACGCGGCCAGGTGAATGCGCAAGTGGTCGATGCCAAGCTCCGACCACTGGCTGTCGCCGAGACAACGCAGGCTCAGGCGCAGCGCCGAGCGGGACTGCGCAACGCCAGTCAGCGCCTGCGCTTCATCGCTGCCGAGCAACAAGGCTTCGCTGATTTCGACCGGCCACAACCGCACAGCGGCGCTGGTGCGAAAGTGAATGCTTTCGCCCTTGCTGGTGGTGACGAACAGCGGCGTGTCCCGGGGCAGGGGATAGCCGCCGTCGAGGTTGCCCTTGCTCGGATCCGGCTCGAACTGGACGATGGCGCAGGACGGCAGCGGGCGCATGGCCAAGGGATAAAGCTGTTCGAGCAATGCGTCGCTGAACTCGGCGTAGTCGTCATCCAGCCGCCGTTGCAGACGTGCGGCGAGCAGGGCGAAACCTTCCAGCAATCGTTCGACATGCGGGTCCGGGCATTCGCCGGGAGACAATTCCAGACGTCGCGCGACTTTCGGATAACGCTCGGCAAACTGTCCGCCGGCGTGTCGCAGCCAGGTCAGTTCGCGCTGGTAGTAGTCAAGTAGTTGCGGGTCAATCGAGTCGCTCATGGCGCACCTCCAGCCCTTCATTGCCGGGCTCGATGACAAAGGCCACCGGCCAGTGCTGCGAGCCGCTGCGCAACTCGCCGAGCAGGCGAATGCTCAGGCGCTGCGGATGCTCGGGCAGGGGATTGACCTGAACCTCGCCGAGCAGCAGACGCGGTTCGAAATGGGTGACGGCTTCGCGAATGTCCCGCGCCAGCCGACGACGGTCATCGCTGCGCTGTTGTTGCAGGGCGCTCCAGTCGGCGATGCCGTAATCGATGACGCTGGGCGGGGAGGTCAGGGTGCGCGGGCCACGGCGAGTGTTGAACAGGCGCGCCAGTTCGGTGTGCACCGAATCGAGCAGGTCCTGGCGATCGAACACCTGCACGACGTCCGTCTCGCTGGACGCGATGCGTTCGAACAGCGGCGGGAGAATGCCCGTGCCTGCCATGGCCGTTGCGTCCGGTTACTTGCTGGCCTTGTTCGCCGCCAGGTCCCAGACCGTGCCGGCGGTGCCTTCCTTGGTGCCGTCGTCCTTTTGCGCGGTGAGTTCCCATTTGATTTTGGTGAAGTTCAGGGAAAGCGTCTCCACCGGTTTGCCACCGGTGCCGCCGCTGACGCTGACGTTTGAGATCACCACGTTGGTCAAGGTGTAGATGATGAACGGCATGATCTGCCCGCTGCCTTCGGCGGCGTTGCGACCGATGGTGATCTTGGCTTCCGGGATCGGCTTGCCGGCGCAGCAATACTCGTTGAGCGAGGGGGTCGAACTGTCAATGAATTTGGTCAGGGTAAATTCACCGATGTGCGGCCGGCCGGAGGTGCGCTCCGAGTTGCTGACGTCGTTGGTCACCTGCATCGCCACGTTGTGGCTGTAGGACATGACTTCGATCTTGTCCTTGTAACCCTCGAGCAGGCTGTCGCCTTTGATGTCGCCGCCGAGGTCGAGAATGATTGCATCCATCGCTTGAAACTCCTGAAAGGTGTCGTGCCAGGCAAACGGGGGAGCGCCCGCAGTAAAAACCTGCGGGCGCAGACAGGTCAGGCTGCTACCGGAGGCGGCAGGGTCGCGACCAGACGGATCGATGCGGTCAGCTCTTCAAGCTGAAAGTGCGGCCGCAGGAACACCGTTGCGCGATAGGCACCGGGCTTGCCGGCCACTTCGGTGACGTCCACCCGCGCTTCACGCAACGGGTATTGCGCCTTGATTTCCTGCGGTGCGTTGTCGTTGATCAGTACGTAGTCGGCGATCCAGTTGTTGAGATAGGTCTGGACGTTGTCGCGGGTCATGAAACTGCCGACCTTGTCGCGCATGATCACCTTCAGGTAATGGGCGAAACGCGAGGCCGCGAGCACGTATGGCAACATCGCCGAAATGCGTGCGTTGGCGTTGGCCTCGTTGGTGTTGTAGACCTTGGATTTGTTGGTGGTCTGGCCGCCGAAGAACACCGCGACGTCGCTGTTTTTCTTGTGGCACAGGGCGATGAAACCGAGGTCGTTGAGTTCCTTCTCGCGGCGGTCGGTGATCGCCACTTCGGTCGGGCATTTGAGCGACAGATCACCGGAGCTGGTGCGGAAGGTATGCGCCGGCAGGCCTTCGACTGCGCCACCACCTTCAGCGCCACGGATCGCCGCGCACCAGCCGTATTTGGCAAAGGCCTCGGTGATGCGTTGCGACAGCGCCCACGCGGCGTTGCCCCACAGGTATTTGCTGTGGTCGGTGCCGTTGGTGTCTTCGACGTAGTTGATGCCTTCCACCGGCGAGGTGTCCGGGCCGTAAGGCAGGCGCAGCAGGAAGTGTGGCAGCACGAGAGAGACGTAGCGTGAGTCTTCGCTTTCGCGGAACGAGCGCCACTTGATCAGCTCCTGGCTCTCGAACACTTTCGACAGGTCACGCGGAACGGCCAGTTCGGTGAAGCTGTTCATGTCGAACAGGCGCGGGCTGGCGGCGGCAATGAACGGCGCGTGGGCAGCGGCGGCGACGTTCGACAGTTTCTCCAGCAGGCCGATGTCCTGCGGGTGACGGCCGAAGGTGTAGTCACCCACCAGCAGACTGAACGGGTGGCCACCGAAGGTGCCGTACTCCTCTTCATAGATCTTTTTGAACAGCGCGCTCTGGTCGAACTCGACGGCTTTTTCCAGGTCGTTCTGCAGCTCTTTCTGGGTCACGTTGAGCAGGCGCAGTTTCAGCCGGGTGCTGGTTTCGGTGTTCTGCACCAGCATGTGCAGGCCACGCCAGGACGCTTCGAGCTTTTGCAGGTCCGGGTGGTGCAGCACTTCGTTGAGTTGGGCGCTGATCAGCTCGTCGATCTGGCTGATGCGGTCGTTGATCATCGCCACAGTGTCCTTGTCGATGGCCATGCCTTCGTCGAGTACCTGGGTGGCGAATTCCGCGAGCATGTCGCGGGCGTAATCCTGCTGACTGTCGTCATGGGCCATGCGGCCCTCGGCGATGATTCGGTCGAGCAGGGATAAAGTCTCGGCAGCAGCATTTTCGCTGGCTTGATTTTGGGCGGCGGCGGGCATGGCGAATTCTTCCTCGGTCAGGTGGACGATCAGGCTTGCGGTTCGGCCGGAGCTTCGGCATCAGCGGCCGGGACAGCGGTGTCCGGGCGGGCCGACTTGATTTCCTGCAAGCCTTCGGTGTTGGCGATGACGTCGCGCAGCAGCTTGTCCAGATCGTCATTGCCGTCGAGTTTGGTCAGTAGATCGCGCAAGCGCTGGCGGGCTTCGAACAGGCGCCGCAGCGGCGTGACTTGCTCCACCACCTTGACCGGGTCGAAGTCGTCGATGTGCTTGAAGTTGAGTTCGATGTTCAGCTTGCTGTCGTCGCCGCTGAGGGTGTTGTTGACTTGCAGCGTGGCGCGGGGGGCGATGGAGGCGAGGACGTCGTTGAAGTTGTCGCGGTCGATTTCGGTGAAACGGCGTTCGGTCAGTTTCGCCAAGGGTTCGAGCGGCTTGCCCGAGAGGTCGGCCAGGATGCCGACCACCAGCGGCAATTCCTTTTTCTCGATGGCATTACCGATTTCGACGTCATAGGTGATTTGCACGCGGGGCGGGCGAACCCGGTCGAGCTTGTGCTGGGTACTTTCTGCCATGTCGGCGGACTCCGATGCGATGAGCGGGCGCAATGCATCGGGGAGGCCCGTTCATCGCTTTCCCTTGCTGGACCACAGGTTAGAAAGGGTGGCAGATGACCTGTCGTTCCTTTGACAAACCTTCCTCATTCGGCTGTAGGAACCGAACTACCCAAGACGCTAGAACAGGTCTATAAAAATGCAAGCGAAAAACTTTTTTGGACTGACTGGCGAAAAGGAAAATTCATTTTGTCTGCACGACTTTTTCTAACAATCGGGTTTGCGCTGCTCGCCGGTTGTTCGTTTTTCGGGCCGAAAGTCGATCTCGACAGCCTGACCCTCGACGTCGCCCCCAAGGCCAATGACGACACCCCGATCGCCGTGGATTTCATCGCGGTCAACGATCCGGATCTGCTCAAGCAATTGTCGGGCATCAGTGCCCGCCAGTGGTTTGCCGAGCGCGAGCAGTACCAGCGCGACTATCGTCAGCTGATGAGCGTGTGGGGACTGGAGCTGGTGCCGGGGCAATTCATCGACCGCCAGCCGTTCCCTTTGGGGGGCAAGCGGGCGGCTGGACTTTTGGTCTTCGCCAGCTATAACACTCCCGGAGCGCACCGCCTGCGGCTGGACGATCAGAGCGACGCATGGCTCAAGTTCGACAGTCGCGAGATGAGCCTGGTCAGCAAGGAAAACTGAAACACACCGTCCGCCGCCGGTTCGCGGTGCAGTCGAAGGGAGTCGTATGAGTCTGCTACCTGACGCGGTCTGCTGGCATGAAGGCATGCAATTGCTGCCCCAGCATTTTCAGTTACAGGGCCTGCGGGCCGAGGCCCTTGGAGCGCATCTGGCTCAGTCGTGCAATCCGTGGTTCTTCGGCGTCAGCCACATGGAGTTCGACCCGTCGGCGATGAGCGCCGGGGTGGTGCGGGTGCTGTCGTTACAGGGGACGATGCCGGACGGTCTGCCGGTCAATCTGCAAGTCGGCGTCGACCCGACGCTGGAGCTGGACGTCGCTGCCGCGATCGACGCCACGGAGGATGCGACGGTGACGGTTTATCTGGCGATCAGTCCGCTGTGGCGCGCCGGTCAGTTGTTGCCGCTCAAGGGACGTTTGCAATCGGTGGTCGGCGAGGCATTGCCGGATCTCACCAGCGGTGAATTTCCTGAATCGATCACGGTGTGGCGCCCCAATCCACGGCTGTGCACGCAACTGAACAAGGCCGATTCGATCTGCCTGCCGCTGCTGAAAATCCGCAAGGAGGGCGGCGGTTTCCTGCCATTGCCGTATACGCCGCCGACACCGGTCCTGTTGCCGGAATCCCCATTGGGTCGGCGGGTGGCCGGGCTCTGCGCGCGGGCGCGGGAGAAGTGCCTGTTTCTCGGCGGGCGATTGCGCCAGGCGCAACAGGCCGGCAATCAGGATGACGCGCTGGAAATCCGTCGGCAGATGACGGCGTTGTGGGCGCGGTTGCCGGAAGTGGAAGGGGCGCTGATTAGCCGTGTCGCTCATCCGCAAAGCATTTATGTGCAACTGCTGGGACTCGCCGGTGCGTGGTCGGCGCTGGACCCGCTGGCGGGCGTGCCGGCTTTTGCGCCACTGGATTTTCTCGAATTGCAGCGCGGTTACGAACCGCTGCTCGACTGGCTGGAAAACACCCTGGAGCTGATCCGCGCCGGTTACCGCAGCATCGCATTCGAGCGCGGCGAGCAGAGTTTTTCCATTCAGTTGCCGGACGAGCAACCGAGCCAGCGTCTGGTCATCGGCCTGCGCATGCCCAACGGCGCCAGCGAGCAGGCGGCCGACGAATGGCTGCGCGGCGCGATCATCGCCTCGGCTCCGCACATTACCTTGCTCAGCCGTCAACGCATGAGCGGTCTGACGCATCAGGCCATGAGCCGCAGCGAGCAGGTGGCCTACAGCGTCGGCGACGACACCCGGTTGTTCGTGGTGACCGCCGAAGGTAGCTGGTTCGATGCGCAACTGCCGCTGATGATCGCCGCGCCGGCCACCCGGCTGACCAGCAGTCCGTGGCAAGTAGTGTTGTTTGTCGCCCAGAACAGTGAACGTGCCTGATCACACAAGGAACGTCGTATGTCGCAAGGAAGTGCCGCAAGCCTCGGGTTGCAGGACGCTCCGCTGAGCAGTGCGTTCCGCCACACCTGGCAGCAGTGGTCGCATGACTGGAGCCAGTTGCCCAAGGACAGCGAGGACGAAGCGGCGCTGGTCGAAACCGTGGTCGAACTCTCGACCCAGGCTTCGCAACGGTTGTGGCGCACCGCGTTTGCCCGGGTCGGCGATTCGGCGACCGAGCAGGTCAAGGCGTTGGTGTACGCGTTTGTCGCGCTGGTCGATGAAACCCTGCTGTTCAGCCCGTGGCCGGGCCAGAGTGCCTGGCAGGAAAAGCCCCTGGAGTCGCGACTGTATTCCAGCCGTCAGGCCGGCGAACAAGTGCCGGCGGCGATCCAGACCCTGCTCGATGAACAGCAGCCCACCACCCGCGATCTGGCCAACGTGTATTTGCAGTGTCTGATCCTCGGTTTTCACGGACGCCTGCGCGGTGAGCAGGGCCAGGTGCAGCGAGAGAAATGGCGGCGGGCGCTGTTCACGTTTGCCTGGCAGGACGAGGCCGATTACGCGGGTGTCAGCCAGCGTCTGGTACAGCCTTCGCTGGCGACACCCTTGCAGTTGCCGGTGCGCACGGCGTTGCCCGATGGCTTTCGTCTGGCGCTGGGCATTCTGGCGATGATTCTGCTGCTGACCGGGCTCGGGCAGTTTCTGTGGCGTGACATCCGTGAGGAACTGGAGCCGGTGTTGCAGGCGCCCGATACGCTGACGGCGCCGGAGCAAGACTCATGAGTACCCTGACGATCGTGGCCTGGGTGGTCGCCATCCTTCTGCTGCTGGTGATCATCGCGGTGGCGGTGTGGTGGTTGCGTACCCAGAGCGGCGCGGCGATCCGCAGTTTCTACGCTGCGGTGCGGCACATGGAGCAGGAGCAGGGTGCCCACGACCGTTATCAGATGCCGTGGCTGCTGATGCTCGGCGATGAAACCCAGGGCGCGCAACTTGCCACCCAGTGGCGTTTGCAGCCGACCGATAAACCGGCGTGGTTCGGTCGCTGGTGGTCGGACTCCGAAGGCGCGGTATTGGTGGTGCCGCAGGCACTATTTCTGCCGGAAGACGGCATGCACCTGCAACGCGGCGGCTGGTGGCGCCTGCTCGGGTTGATCCTGCGCCTGCGCAGCAAGCGTCCGCTGGACGGGGTGATCTGGACGGTGCCGGTCAGTCGGTTGAGCAATCTGGAACAGGCTACGCAACTGGGGCTGGCGGCGCGTCGGCGTTTCATCGATCTGTTGCAACGTTTTGGTCTGAGCCTGCCGGTGTACGTGGTCATCACCGGGCTGGAAGAACTGCCGGGATTTCAGGAACTGATCAGCGCGTTGCCGGACGAGGCTCGCGATCGCACCCTGGGCTGGTCGTCGCCCTATGCCCGCGATGCGGTGTGGCAGGGGCAATGGAGCGATCAGGCGCTGGATCGGCTGCACCGTTCGGTGGCGGAAGCGGTGATCGAAATCGGCACCTTGTCCGGGCATTTGAGTGCGGATCTGTACGCCTTGCCGGAACGTCTGGAAACCCTGCGCCGCGGTTTGCAGAACGTGCTTGAGCCGGTGTTTCAAGGCAATGCTCAGGGTGAGGCACCGTGTTTTCGTGGCGTTTACCTGACGGCCAATCAGCCGGCCGACGATGCGCTGGACGGCTTTTCTGCCGGTGACAGCGGTCTGCAGCAAAGTGCATTTGTCCGTCAGTTGTGGCGCCAGCGAATAGTCGGCGAACGCGGGCTGGCCCAGGGCGTGCCGCGCCTGTTGCGCTTGCGCCAGCGCTGGCAGCGAGTCACCGCCGGGGTGGCGCTGGTGGTCGGGGTGGTGTGGGCGGTGGCGATGCTCTGGGTCTGGCAGGCGTCGGTCAAGGACGCCCATGAACTGGCGCGGCTGCTGCTGGGCGCGCAGAAAAATTACGTGGCGGTCACCGACGACGAGCATCGGGTCGAGCCGACCCGGCGCAACGTGCAGAACTTCTGGCGGGTGCTGGAACGGGCGCCGCACTGGCACTACGTTTCGCTGGCCTTTCCGACGTCATGGTTTTCCTCGCTGGACGGGCGACTCGAACAGGAAGTATTCAGGTCGACCCAGCGCCACATGCTGCAACCGCTGCACGATCTGCTGGTCGCGGAGCTCGCGAAAATCAAGGCGATCCGCGCCACCGACCGGCGCGCCAGCGTCGAAAGCGAAGACCCGGCGCAGTGGCAGAATTATCAGAAGGCCACGGATCTGGTCGAGCGGGCCTTGCGTCTGGAACAACAGAATCAGTTGTTCGCCCAGGTACAGAACAATCAGCGGACGCCGCTGGAGGATTTGGCGCAGCTGAGCAACAGCGCGCTGTCACTCAACCTCAACGCCGGCACCTTGCCCCATGCCGCCTACTACAACCGGCTGCTCGCAGCCAGTGATGGCGGCGACTTCCAGGCTCTGGATCTGAGCGTTGAACGGCCGTTGATCGTGAGTAATTTCACCGGGCTGATGGAGCGCTGGCTCGATCAGTATTTTCTGGCCGACAACTTCGTCAGCAAGGCCGGCTACCTCAAGTTGCATCTGGAACAGCTTGAAGCCGGGAGTGGCAACAGCCTCACCGAACTGGAAGACCTGCGCGCCCTGATCGACGACCTGCAAGCGGCGATCGCCCTGACCAACTCGACCTGGAGTCGCGGCAAGGGTCAGGAGCTGGTGCCGGGTTATCGCGAATTTCTCGACAAGGTGCGCAAGAGTTCATTGCTGGGCCCGCCCGTAGAGCAGCAGCTTGATGCGCAGGCCGGTAAGTTGCAGCAGAGTTTTCGCGATCAATGGATCGCCCAGGTGGGTTCGCGGGGCAATCTGCTGGTGCAGCAGGGCAGCGGGCAACTGGCGTTGCAGGATCAGGTGGTCAAGCTCAACAATGCGGTGCAGGCCCTGTTCAAGCGCGACTTTGTCTCGATTGCCCTGCGCGCCAGTCAGAACAGCGTCAATCGGCAAGGTCAGACCGTGGACGGCGATGACCTCAACGTGTCTCTGAATTATTTCGCCAGCTATAAAACTTACGTTGCCGAAGAGCTGCCGCGCATTCCGCCGGCCTATCGCGAAGCATTGCTGCAAGCGGCTGAAACCGCCGCGGCGCAGGCGATGTGGTTGAGCCTCAAGGATCACGATGACCAGACTCATGCCTACGCGGTGTTCAACGTGCAGGCGGTGCAGGCAATGAACCTGCAAAAGGCCTTTGTCGAGGTGCATCGCAGTGATCTGGCGGCGCGTCTGCAAGGGGCGTTGAACCGCCGGGCGATGGCGCAGATTGTCGGCGGGCTGGATGAAATTACCGCGCAGCCGCTGTTCGGCGGCCGTACGGAAATCAGCCAGTGGGACGGCTCGAAAAACCTCGGCCTGCAACTCTATGGCGCCAGCGATGTGCAGGATCTGAAACTGAGCCTCAAGCAGCAATTCAACACCATGCTCGGCATCACCGAGCGTCGCGCTCCGGCGCTGGAGTGGCTGAAGACCCAGCAGGGCAATCTGTCGGCGCTGGATTACGAGCGCGTGACCCAGTTCAGCGCGCTCAACGACGAATTGCTCAAGTACAAGGATTCCAACCCCGCCAGTTCACCGGCGCAGATCGAGCAACTGGTCAGCCGCGACTTCATTGAAATGGACACCGGCTCCTGCGTGCAGGTGTTGCAGACCGCCAATCTGACCGGCGGGCGTGGCACCCTGGCGATGCGTGCGGTGGAGCTGCAGCAGTCGGCCCTGCAACGCTGCCAGCTCCTGCAACAGCAACAGGCAGCCGCCGCGTGGAACGAGTTGGCCGGCTATTTCAATCAGTACCTGGCCGATCGCTTTCCTTTTGCCAACGGTGTTCAGGCTCAGGATGCCGACCCGGCGCGGGTTCAGCACTTTCTGGAAATCATCGACAAGCGCTTGCCGGTGGCTCAGGCCGGACTGGTTCTGAGCCAGACCCCGGAGCGGCTGGCGGCGGAAGATTTTCTCAACCGGGTGAAACAGGCCAGCGTCTGGCTGACGCCGCTGTTCGTGCGGGACAAGAGCGGGATTCTCGGCGTCGAACTCGACGTGCGCTGGCGCACCGATCGCGAAGAAGAGAAGGGCGCCGATCAGGTGATTGCCTGGGGCTTGCTGGCCGGTAATCAGCAGATCAGCTATCCCGCTGCCGACCAGCCGAACCTGCGCTGGATGCCCGGTCAGCCGATCCGCCTGACCCTGCGCTGGGCGCGCAACGGCAAGGAGCGTCCGGTCAACGACCCGCTGCAACCGAACCTGGTGGTGCGCGATCTGGAGGCCGGTTGGGAGTATGGCGGGCCGTGGTCGCTGCTGCGCCTGATGCGCGCGCACTTCTCGGTGCAACGTCAGCCGAGCATGGATTACACCGATTTTCCGTTGAGCCTGCGCCTGCCGGTGACTGCGCAGAATGACAGCGTCACCAGCGAATTCACCCGGATGTTCGTGCGCGTGTCGCTGATGAGCCAGGGCTCGAAACTGCCGTTGTCGATTCCGCCGTTGCCGACCCGTGCGCCGCGTTCGCCGTTCCAGGTGACCGGTACCACCGCCGCCCTTGAATCGCAGAAGGAGGATTTGTGAGCCTGCCCTCGATCCCATTGCCTGACCTGATCGATCAGTTGCTTGCGCCCATCAGCGACGACGCGCCCTGTGGTGCGGACCTGCGCTATGAGCGCGAGTACGACCAGTTGCGCGATCTGCGCCGTGAGGACGACGCGAGTTTGCCCACCGGCGTCTGGCAGTCGACCCTGAAACGGGCCAACTGGCCGGAAGTCGAGCGGCTGACCACCCTGCTATTGCTCGAGCGCAGCAAGGACCTGATGCTCAGCGCCTGGTTGGGCGAGGCCTGGCTGCACCTGCAGGCACTCGACGGACTGCCGGGCAGTCTGGCGCTGATCGCCGGTCTGTGTGAGCGCTATCCCGAACAGTTGCACCCGCAGGCCGATGACGGTGACCAGTCGTGGCGGGCGATTCCGCTGGAGTGGCTGGTGCGTCGCTACAGTGAAGTGCTGCTGACCCGGGTGCCTTTATTTGGCACGCACAACAGCGACTTTGAGGGTTACACCCTCGAAACCTGGCGACGGATTCAGATGCAGCAGGTGCAGGCCAACGACTCCAAAGGCGCCAAGGCGTCAGCCGAAACTGCGCGCAGCGAACACAAGAAACTCATCGAACAGGTGCGGACCACGCCCATGGCCTTCTGGCTGCGCCATCAAGGCAATCTGCTGCTGAGCCTGCAACACCTGCAGCGTCTCGATGCCTGGTGCGATGCGTATCTGGGAGATCAGGGACCGGGGCTCGGGCCGTTGCAGGACACCCTTCAAGCGTTGCTGACACTGGTTCAGGAGTTTATCGCCATGCACCCACAACAACCGCTGTCGGCACCACCGCCTGCGCCGGTCGCGGTTTCGCCGGTTGAAGCGTCGGTCACGGCCTCAGTCGAAACCGCGCCAGTGCCGCGCGAACCCGCCAGTCGCGAAGAGGCTTATCGGCAATTGCTGTTGATCGCCGAGTACCTGGCCCGCACCGAACCCCATAGCCCGGTGCCGTATCTGATCCGGCGCGGGGTCGAGTGGGGCAACAAACCGTTGAGCGAGCTGCTCGGCGAGTTGATTTCGGCAGACGCCGAATCCCGGCGTCTGTGGACCTTGCTCGGCGTGCTTTAGTGCACGCGCTGGTTGTTGAGTTTCGGCGGTAGCTGGAGCGGCGTCAGTACCGGTTGCCCGGAGAAGAACGCCATCAGATTCTTGCCCACCAGCTCAACGGTGCCTTGGGTGGCTTCCGGTGACAACCCGGCGACGTGAGGGGTAAGAAGCACATTGCTGAGGTTTTTCAGCGCATCGGGCACTTGTGGCTCGTGATCGAACACATCCAGCGCTGCGCCGGCGATTCGACGTTGTTCCAGTGCGGTGATCAAGTCGGCAGTGGCGATCACGCTGGCACGGGCAATGTTGACGATGAAACCATTGGGCCCCAGGGCATCAAGCACCGGGCGGGTCACCAGATGCTGGCTGCCGATGCCGCCGGGCGTGGCAACCACCAGAAAGTCCGAGGCCCGGGCCAGTTCGGTCGGGGTCGAGCAGAACGCGTAAGGCACGTCGCTGCGCACCTGACGGTTGTGGTAGCTGATCTCCATGTCGAAGCCCAAGCCCGCGCGTTTGGCAATCGCCATCCCCACCGCACCCAGCCCGAGAATACCCAGGCGCTTGCCGGCCAGCGACGGGCGCATGATTTTCGGCCACTCGCCCCGACGCACCGCCGCATCGCAGCGCGGAATGTCCCGCACCAGCGCCAGCAGCATGGCCATGGCGTGGTCGGCCACCGACGAAGCGTTGACGCCGGCGCCGTTGGTCACGATCAGACCCCGGTCGCTGGCGGCCTGCAGGTCGACCTGCTCGTAACCGGCGCCGATCACGCAGATGATTTTCAGCGCGGGCAATGCGGCGATCTCTTCAGCATATAAACCCAGCGGGCCGCGGGTCAGCACCGCGTCAATCCGCGCCCCGTGGGTGGCGATGGCTTGCGCGCGTTCGGCAGGGGTCGGTGCAAGAATCAGGTGAAAACCCTGATGTTCGAGAATCGGCAAATAGTCATTGATGGTTTCAACCAGTACCAGAACGGTGGCGGGCATTGCTCGGCTCCTGTGATCGTCGGTCTTCGGGCGCAAAAGTCGGTTCAGAGTGCTGACTCCAGAGCGGTTTGGCAATGGCTGGCGCGGCCCCGCATCAGGCAGTGTAGGAGCTGATGCGGGGAGCGCGCGGGTGCTTCGTCAGAAGGTGAGGCCGGCGCCCGTGGTCACAGGATCAGGTCACATACTGGGCGATGCCGTTGCCGAACGACCAATTCTCTTTTTTCACCTCCACCAGATTGATGAACACATCCTCCTGACGCACGGCCAGTTGCTGGTTCAGGTTGCGCGCGATGGTCTGGAACAGCCGTTGTTTCATCTCGACGGTGCGGCCTTCGCTGATGGTCAGCTGGATGAACACGATGCCGTCGCTGCGCTGGATCCCCAGGTATTGCGGGTCATAGACGAAGTGCTGGTCGTCGTGCTCGGCCAGCACCTGAAAGTTGTCGTGTTCCGGCACATTGATCTCGCTGCGCAGGGCGGCGTAGATCACTTCGCCAATGCGTTTGGCGAACGTCGGGTCCGGGTTCTTCTTGATGTCGACGCGGACGAGGGGCATGGGATGGCTCCACAGGCGTGGGGGACTGGACGGGAATGTCAGTCAATTCGCCATTGGGTATAGCCGAAAAATGCCAGTCGGCGAGGTTGTTTAAAAACGTTAGGAAATGGACGCACCGTCCTGCGGGATTTACGGATGTTGCCTACACGTGCTGCCGGATTCATCCGCTATACGGCGGGGTGAGAAACGCGAAACCATAGAGAGCATGACGTGATGCGCTCTTCAGGACGGAGCGGCAACCCGGACGGAAATTGCCATCAGCCAAGGAAGGCCAATGCTTCATAACGATCGTGAAAGTCTGGAACTCGACAGGTTGGAACATGAGTCACGAAAGCTCGTGGCTGAAAGACAAAAGCTGCTGGCGGAGGAAAAGAAGCTGAGGTGGGAGGCAAACTTGTATCCAGTCGCGGTATTTGGTGGGGTGTTGACTGCATTCACTGCAGTAGCAGGATTTTTTTTCAAATTTTGAGTGTTCGCCTTTCAAAACAGTCAGGCCCAGGGAACCCAGAGGAAGATCAGCATGAGTACATATGACCGCAAGGCCAGAATGGAACGCTCAGAGCGAGAGCACGATGAGTGGGTCGAAAGAATGCGCATCAAACACAAAGGTGAAATGCTTCCGATGTTGGGGTTATTTGGCTTCGGCATCTTCTGCATGTCCCTTGGCTTCATATTGGCCCGATTGATCTGATCGGGCTTTCCCATGGCTCATTCGGCGCCTGCGCATGCCATAAAACGACATATGGCGTATCTGGCGCCGACAGTCTTTTTCCCAAAAGCGACAAGCCTCTGATCTGCTCCGCACAACCATTCCTCAGCTAAGTCTTTGCTTCTGCTCATTTATCGCGGAGAATCGCGCCCCTGTTTCGGCCGGAGCATGTCTGTCGGTTTTTTCCGACGCGTCCTGACCGAGTGGCAAGTGACCGGAATGCGGAGATCCGACCGGATGAATGATCAGGCCAATAGCGTCGAACAACGCTTTGAGGCGGCAGCACCAGCCGAACTGTCGAGCTGGAATCGCCATGACACTACCTGGATGTTGGGACTGTTTGGGACGGCCATCGGCGCCGGTACCCTGTTTTTGCCGATCAACGCAGGTCTGGGTGGCTTCTGGCCGCTGGTGATCCTCGCGCTGCTGGCGTTCCCGATGACGTTCTACGCACACCGCGGTCTGACCCGCTTCGTGCTCTCCGGTCGCGAAGGCGCCGACATCACCGACGTGGTGGAACAGCATTTCGGCATCAAGGCCGGCGCGCTGATCACCCTGCTGTACTTCTTCGCGATCTTCCCGATCCTGCTGATCTACAGCGTCGGCCTGACCAACACGGTCGCCAGTTTCCTCGAACACCAACTGCACATCACGCCGCCACCGCGTGCGCTGCTGTCGTTCGTGCTGATCCTCGGCCTGCTGGCCGTGGTGCGCTGCGGCGAGCAAGTGATCGTCAAGGCCATGAGCCTGATGGTGTATCCGTTCATCGTCGCGCTGCTGTTCCTGGCGGTGTACCTGATTCCGCACTGGAACGGCGGCATCCTGACCACCGCTTCGCAAGTGCCGGCACCGTCCGCGCTGCTGCACACGTTGTGGCTGGCGATTCCGGTGATGGTGTTCTCGTTCAACCACTCGCCGATCATCTCGGCGTTTGCGGTGGATCAGAAGCGTCGTTACGGCATTCACGCGGATGAGCGCAGCTCGCAGATCCTGTCTCGCGCGCACCTGCTGATGGTGGTGATGGTGCTGTTCTTCGTGTTCAGCTGCGTGCTGACCCTGTCGCCGGAGCAACTGGCCGAAGCCAAGGCGCAGAACCTGTCGATCCTGTCGTACCTGGCCAACCATTTCAGCAACCCGACCATCGCGTTCGCGGCACCGCTGATTGCGTTTGTGGCGATTTCCAAGTCGTTCCTCGGCCACTACATCGGTGCCAGCGAAGGCCTGAAGGGCTTGATCGTCAAGAGCGGCAAGCGTCCGGGCGCCAAGGCGCTGGACCGCATCGTGGCGGCGTTCATGCTGGTGGTGTGCTGGATCGTGGCGACCCTGAACCCGAGCATCCTCGGCATGATTGAAACCATCGGTGGCCCGGTCATCGCGGCGATCCTGTTCCTGATGCCGATGTACGCGATCCGCAAAGTGCCGGCGATGGCCCGTTATCGTGGGCAGATGTCGAACGTGTTTGTCACCGCAGTGGGTCTGGTGGCGATTTCGGCGTTGATCTATTCGCTGACGGCTTGAGGTTCAACACCAGATCCCGATTGATCTTGTGAAACACAAAGGCCGATCTGCCTCGCGGGTCGGCCTTTTTTGTGCCTGCGATCTTCGCGGGCAGGTTCGCTCCCAAGATGATCGTTCCCACGCTCTGCGTGGGAACGCAGCCAAGGACGCTCTGCGTCCTGAACCGTGACGCAGAGCGTCACAAGAGGCATTCCCACGCGGAGCGTGGGAACGATCAGCGCGGGGCGAGGCCCATCCGGCAGGCATAAAAAAACGCCGCTCATCTCGCGATGGGCGGCGTTTTTCATTGCGTTGCAGCGTTAGGCTTGAACGACCGGGATCTTGGCGTTCGCAGCAGCTTCACGGAACTCGGCAATCTGGTCGAAGGACAGGTAGCGGTAAACGTCGGCCGCCATGCTGTCGATCTTGCCAGCGTATTCCATGTACTCCTCGACGGTCGGCAGGCGACCCAGGATCGAAGCGACGGACGCAAGCTCAGCCGAAGCCAGGTAGACGTTCGCGCCGTCGCCCAGACGGTTCGGGAAGTTACGGGTCGAGGTCGACACCACGGTGCTGTTCGGCTCAACGCGTGCCTGGTTACCCATGCACAGCGAGCAGCCTGGCATTTCCATGCGGGCGCCGGCCTTGCCGTAGATGCCGTAGTAGCCTTCTTCGGTCAGTTGGTGAGCGTCCATCTTGGTCGGCGGCGACAGCCACAGACGGGTTGGCAGCTGACCCTTGACCTGATCCAGCAGTTTACCGGCAGCGCGGAAGTGACCGATGTTGGTCATGCACGAACCGATGAACACTTCGTCGATTTTCTCGCCAGCAACGCTGGACAGCAGACGGGCGTCGTCCGGGTCGTTCGGCGCGCACAGCACAGGTTCGCTGATATCGGCCAGATCGATTTCGATGACTTCGGCGTACTCGGCGTCGGCATCGGCTTCCATCAGTTGCGGGTTGGCGATCCAGGCTTCCATCGCTTGAGCGCGACGTTCCAGGGTGCGGGCATCGCCGTAGCCTTCGCCGATCATCCAGCGCAGCAGGGTGATGTTGGACTGCAGGTACTCGGTGATCGACTCTTTCGACAGCTTGATGGTGCAACCGGCAGCCGAACGTTCGGCCGAGGCGTCGGACAGTTCGAACGCCTGTTCCAGGGTCAGACCTTCCAGGCCTTCGATTTCCAGGATGCGGCCGGAGAAGGCGTTTTTCTTGCCTTTCTTCTCGACGGTCAGCAGACCGTTCTGGATGGCGAAGTAAGGAATGGCATGAACCAGGTCACGCAGGGTGATGCCAGGTTTCATTTTGCCTTTGAAGCGCACCAGGATCGATTCCGGCATGTCCAGCGGCATGACGCCGGTGGCAGCGGCGAACGCGACCAGGCCGGAACCGGCCGGGAACGAGATGCCCATCGGGAAACGGGTGTGCGAGTCACCACCGGTACCCACGGTGTCCGGCAGCAGCATGCGGTTCAGCCACGAGTGGATGATGCCGTCGCCCGGACGCAGGGAAACACCGCCGCGGGTCATGATGAAGTCAGGCAGGGTGTGGTGGGTGGTCACGTCGATCGGCTTTGGATAAGCCGCGGTGTGGCAGAAGGACTGCATCACCAGATCAGCGGAGAAGCCCAGGCACGCCAGGTCTTTCAGTTCGTCACGGGTCATTGGACCGGTGGTGTCCTGAGAACCTACGGTGGTCATCTTCGGTTCGCAGTAGGTGCCAGGACGAACGCCTTTGCCTTCTGCCAGACCGCATGCCTTGCCGACCATTTTCTGCGCCAGGGTGAAGCCCTTGGTGCTTTCAGCCGGTGCTTCCGGCTTCTTGAACAGGTCGAACGCTGGCAGACCCAGTTCGGCGCGAGCCTTCTCGGTCAGGCCACGGCCGATGATCAGCGGGATACGGCCGCCGGCGCGGACTTCGTCCAGCAGGACCGGGGTTTTCATTTCGAAGGTGGTGATGACTTCGTCGGTACCGTGCTTGCAGACTTTGCCTGCGTGCGGGTACAGGTCGATCACGTCGCCCATGTTCATGTTCGATACGTCGAACTCGATTGGCAGTGCGCCGGCATCTTCCATGGTGTTGTAGAAGATCGGAGCGATTTTGCTGCCGAAGCAGAAACCGCCAGCGCGCTTGTTCGGCACGTAAGGGATGTCGTCGCCGAAGAACCACAGGACCGAGTTGGTCGCCGATTTACGCGAGGAACCGGTACCGACCACGTCACCGACGTAGGCGATAGGGAAGCCCTGGCCGCGCATTTCTTCGATCTGCTTCATCGGGCCGGTCTTGCCTTGCTCGTCCGGAACGATGCCGTCACGGGCCATTTTCAGCATGGCCAGGGCGTGCAGCGGGATGTCTGGACGCGACCAGGCGTCAGGAGCAGGGGACAGGTCGTCGGTGTTGGTTTCGCCAGTCACCTTGAAGACGCGCAGGCTGATCTTGTCGGCCAGCACCGGACGCTTCTTGAACCACTCGCCGTCAGCCCAGGATTGCAGCACGGCCTTGGCGTGAACGTTGCCGTTCTTGGCCTTTTCAGCCACGTCGTGGAAAGCATCGAACATCAGCAGGGTGTGCTTGAGTTCCTCGGCGGCCACTGGCGCCAGCTCGGCGTTGTCCAGCAGTTCAACCAGGGTCACGATGTTGTAGCCGCCCTGCATGGTGCCGAGCAGTTCTACAGCGCGCTTCTTGTCCAGCAGAGGGGAGGAGACTTCGCCCTTGGCCAGTGCGGAGAGGAAACCGGCCTTGACGTAGGCGGCTTCGTCCACTCCTGGTGGTACGCGATTGGTGATCAGGTCAACGAGGAAAGCTTCTTCGCCAGCCGGAGGATTCTTCAGCAGCTCGACCAGGCCTGCAGTTTGTTCGGCGTTAAGCGGCTGGGGAACGATACCCAGGGCTGCACGCTCTTCGATATGTTTGCGGTAGGCTTCAAGCACAGTTATTACCCTCATCAGTGGTCCCAAATGGGTGTCCGGGACGCTCATCCCGAAATTGCCGTACTCATGCTCCTCACGACGTTGTGGGTCGTTCGGCCAGAATTACCGGCAATTCCTTACAGAAGCTGCTTTCAAAGTTTTACGCCTGCAGAACGGGGAGCTGATGAGGGTTGGCGTATGGCTTTTCCCCGCTGGAAAAACCTTACGCCAACACCGCTCTGAAGGAACGACTGTGCTCGTGACGCTTTGAAAACAGCTTCTAACGGACATTGGCGCCTAAAAAGGCTGGCTGATTCTACGGCAAAAAAAATTTAAAGGTAAGTCGCGCTCTATTGGACTTTGGTTGCGTTGTGCGCAGGTGGGGCAAACCCTGATCCGGCGCTTGCCCCTGACGTTTGAGGGGTGATGAATGGCGGACAAAGGGCTAACATGCCGACCTGTTCCGCGTTTCAAGTGTTTTGCCCACTCTATGCCCAATCAGACCATCAAGACCCCCTGCGTCGGCCTCTGCTCCACCGTTTACGGTGATCTGGTGTGCCGTGGCTGCAAGCGTTTCCACCATGAAGTGATCCATTGGAACGGTTACAACGAGGAGGAAAAGCGCGCGGTCTGGCTGCGTCTTGAGCAATTGCTGTCACAAGTGATGGCGAGCAAGGTCGAGGTCTTCGATCCGGCGCGTCTGCGCCTGCAACTGGAACAGCGCAAGATCCGCTTCGTGCCGCATCAGTCGGAATATTGCTGGGCTTATCAACTGATCGCCCGGGGCGCGCGGGTGATCATTAATCTGGAAGCCTACGGCATGGTGCTGCTGCCGGAGTTTCGCGACTGGAACCTGCCGGAACTGCGCGATGCCATTGATCGGGAATTTTTCCTGCTGTCGGAAGCGCACTATCAGCGCTACATCGCGCCCGGTTTTCTTAAGGATGCGCTCGGCGACTGAGGTTGGCTTGCGGCCAGGGAGATTGCTCCCTGGCCGCAAAGGTCAATGCTTGACCGCCAACTCCACCAGATGGTCTTCAACCTCCTGAGGCTTGAGCACCAGCACGTCGCTTTCCAGCTGATCCAGCACCTGTTCGGCGGTATTGCCGATCAACGCACCGGATACCCCGCTGCGCGCCACGGTGCCAATCACCGTCACCGCCGCCTGCAGCTTGTGCGCCATGAACGGAATCAGCACGTCCGCCGGGCCTTCCTCGACATGCAGGTGAGCGTCATCAATGTCGAATTCAGCCTGAAACGCCCGGCATTGCTCGCGATAGCGCGCCTCGATGGTTTCCTTGAGCTGGAACGTCGGGTCGGCCGCCGAGAGCATCGGCGACGGATGAGCGGTAATTACGTGCAGATGCCCCTTGGCCAGGCTGGCGATGTCGAACCCATGGTCGATGATCGTGGTGTGCAGATGACGGTGTTCGCCGTCGGCATTGCCCACGTCGACCGCCGCCAGAATCACCTTGTCCTTCCACGAACCGGCGGTTTTCACCAGCAGCACGGGAGTAGGGCAATGGCGCAGCAGTTTCCAGTCCGCCGGGGTCAGCAGGGCCTTCTTCAGCGAGCTGTCGGGGAAATGCTGTTTGATCACCAGCCCGCAACCTTCGGCCTGCTGCACGTCGATGATGGTTTCGTGCAGGCTCTCGTTCCACGCCTGTTCGGTGGTGACGCTGTAGCCGTCCGCCAGCAGCGCGGCCTTGAGCACGCTGAGCATGCCGGCGTGATCGTGCTTTTTGTCGCAGACCAGCAGGTGCAGATGGGCCTGGGTCACCCCGGCGATCAGCTTGGCGCGCTTGAGCGCCAGGCTTTCCGCGTGTTCGGGTTCGATAACCACCAGAATGCTGCGAATGGCTTGCATAGCGGAGTCTCCAGCAATGAAAAGGCACGGCGTTGCACAACTATAGTTGCTGCTGCCGTGCCTGCGACTTGATGCATATCAACGCCGGCCGCTGGTGGTCTGCGGGCAGGCCGGTATAATCGGCGCCCTTCGCTCGAACACCTTTTGACCGTGAGCCCCATGATCCTTCCCGAAATCCACGAATTCCTTGGTTGCCGCACGCCTGACGCCTGGGTCCAGGCCGCGCTGGCCGATCAGGAAACCCTGCTGATCGACCACAAGAACTGCGAGTTCAAGGCCGCCAGCACCGCCTTGAGCCTGATCGCCAAGTACCATTCCCATGTCGATCTGATCAACATGATGTCGCGTCTGGCCCGGGAAGAACTGGTGCACCACGAGCAGGTGATGCGCATCATGAAGCGACGCAAGATCGAACTGCGCCAGCTGCATGCCGGCCGTTATGCCTCGAGCCTGCGCAAAGTGGTGCGCAGCCATGAACCGGTGAAACTGGTCGACACCCTGGTGGTCGGCGCCTTTATCGAAGCGCGCAGTTGCGAGCGGTTCGAAGCGCTGGTGCCGCATCTGGACGAAGAACTCGGCAAGTTCTACTTCGGCCTGCTGAAAAGCGAGGCCCGGCATTTCCAGGGTTACCTGAAACTGGCCTACCAGTACGGTGACGCCAAGGACATCGCCCAGGTGATCGAGAAAGTTCGCGCCGCCGAGCAGGACCTGATCGAATCGCCGGACGAGGAATTCCGCTTCCACAGCGGCGTACCCGTCGCGGCATGAATTGTTAAAAACTCTTAAGAGTATGAAACATCAACGAAAACCGGCCCCGGAGCCCGGTTTTTGCTGCCTGCGATAAACGACTCGCCCGCGAATGCCGCCATAATGGCGCCCACTTCACAAAGCGGTTGGCGGCGGTTGTTATGGATAACCTGGGTTTTGGCAGAGTCCTGCTGGTGGAAGACGATGAGCGGCTGGCCGCGCTGATCGCCCACTTTCTCGAACAACACGGCTACGAGGTACGCACGGTGCATCGCGGCGATCTGGCCGTGGCCGCGTTTCTCGAATTCAAGCCCAAAGTGGTGGTGCTCGACCTGATGCTGCCGGGGCAGAGCGGCCTGCACGTGTGCCGGGAAATCCGCAGCGTGTCGGACACACCGATTGTCATCCTGACCGCCAAGGAAGATGACCTCGACCATATTCTGGGCCTGGAGTCCGGCGCCGATGACTACGTGATCAAACCGATCAAGCCGCCGGTTCTGCTCGCACGCCTGCGTGCCCTGCAACGCCGGCAGGTGCCGGACAGCGGCGTGGTCAGTTCACTGGAGTTCGGCAACCTGATCATCGACCGCAGTTGCCGCGAAGTGCGTCTGGCGGGCGAGCTGATCGAGCTGACCACCATGGAATTCGAGCTGCTGTGGCTGCTGGCCAGCGCCGCCGGCAAGATCCTGTCGCGCGATGACATTCTCAACCGCATGCGCGGCATCGCCTTCGATGGCCTCAACCGCAGCGTCGACGTTTACATCAGCAAGTTGCGCAACAAACTCAAGGACAACCCTCGCGAGCCGGTGTGCATCAAGACCGTGTGGGGCAAGGGTTACCTGTTCAATCCGTTCGCGTGGGAGTTGTAGATGCTGCGGTTATTTCTCGGGCTGTTTCTGGTGATGACCGTCGGGCTGGTGGCGGCGCTGCAAACCGTCGAACACACCTTCAACGCGTTGCTCGACAACCAGATGCAGGCCTACAACCGTGAAGCGGTGCGCGGTCAGGCCTGGTCGCTGGTCGAACACATGCGCGACCAGCAGGGCGCGGCGCGCGAGGCGCAACTGGAGGCGTTACGGCCGCACTACGGGCTGACGCTGAGCCTGGTCGAGGCTGACCAGTTGAAACTCAACGATCAGGAAAAAGCCGAACTGGCCCAGGATGTGTTGGTGATCCGCGATGACTACACCCAGTTCATCAGCAACATCGACGGTGGTTCGCAGTTGCTCAGTATCAAGCTGCCGCCCGAGCCGAGCCTGATGCCGTTCTACATTGCCGGGGCCTATATGATGTTGGCGGTGCTGCTCGGCATCGTTTTGTACTTCTGGGTTCGCCCGCACTGGCGCGATCTGGAAAAACTGCGCCTGGCCGCCGAGCGCTTCGGCGACAACGACCTCTCGGTGCGGATCCAGCTGTCCAAACGCTCGAACATCCGCGACCTCGCCGGCCACTTCAACCTGATGGCGGCGCGCATCGAAGGCCTGATCGCCAATCAGCGCGAACTGACCAACGCCGTCTCCCACGAACTGCGCACGCCGATTGCCCGGTTGTCGTTCGAGCTCGATCAACTCAAGCAGCAACCGGACGCCAGCCAGAACCGCGAACTGATCGCCGACATGTACGCCGACCTCGGCGAGCTGGAGGAAATGGTCTCCGAACTGCTGACCTACGCCAGCCTCGAACGGGGCGCGACCGTGATCACCCGCGAAAACATTCAGGCCGCCAACTGGCTCGACAGCGTGGTCGGCAGCGTGGCGCTGGAGGCCGAGGCCGCCGGGGTGCAGCTATTGATCGTTGATTGCCGGGTCGATGAAGTGCGGATCGAACCGCGGTTCATGGCGCGGGCGGTGATCAATCTGCTGCGCAATGCCATCCGGTATGCCGAGCAGCGTGTCGAGGTGTCGCTGGTGCGCATCGGTGATCAATACGAAGTGCAGGTCAACGACGACGGCCCGGGCGTGCCGCTGGATGGACGGGAGAAAATCTTCGAACCGTTCTCGCGCCTGGACGCCAGCCGTGATCGCCGCACCGGTGGCTTCGGCCTTGGTCTGGCGCTGGTGCGGCGGGTGTCGCAGTCCCATGGCGGGCAGGTCGAGGTCGGCGATTCATCATGGGGCGGGGCGTCGTTCCGCATGACCTGGGCGCATCTGGATTAATGACTCTCCCTTCCCGGAAATGGAGGCAGTCGATTAACTGAGGACGTAGTCCACCGGTTTCAGCGCTGGCGGCAACGGTTCCGTTCCCAGCTCCGAGAGAATATCCCGCTCGATGCTGCGCACCAGCGCATCGGTCGGCAAATCGTTTTCATCCCGGCCGAACGGGTCTTCCAGCTCATCGGCAATCGCATCCAGCCCGAAGAAGGTGTAGCTGACAATCGCCGTGAACAGCGGCGTCAGCCAGCCCAGCGGTTCGGCCATGGCGAACGGCAGCAAGATGCAGAACAGGTAAATCGTACGGTGCAGCAGCAAGGTGTACGGGAAGGGCAGCGGCGTGTTCTTGATCCGCTCGCACACGGCCTGTGCTTGGGTCAGGCTGGTCAGGTGATTGGCCAGCAGCATGTAGCGCCATTCGCTGAGAACGCCTGATTCGTGCAGATCGGAGCATTGCTGACCCACCGTCTGCAGGATGCGCCCGCTGTAATCCGGCACCTGCGCATCGTGCTGCGGGGTGATCCATTCGGCGCTGGCGGCGGCTTCGTCTTCCCGGCGCAACCGCGCATTCAGCGCGTGGGCAAAACCAGCGAGGTTGAGCAGCAACAGTCGGCGCTGCGCAGATTCGCGGATCACATGGGTCTCGCGAATCACCGAGCGCACATGCACGATCACTTCGCCCCAGGCCTTGCGCGCTTCGTACCAGCGGTCGTAGCAGGCGTTGTTGCGAAAATTCATGAAGATCGACAGCGACAGGCCGAGCAGGGTGAACGGCGTGGCGTTGACCTTGGTGAAGTTGCTCGGGTGGAGCATTTCCACCAGCACGATGGCCGACGCCAGCAGCGTCACCATCAGGGCGCGCAGGGCGATGCGCTTGGCAATCGAGCCCTTGAGGGTGAAGAGAATGGCGAATTGATTGACCTTGGGTCGGATAATCATGCGGCTCTCTGCCTTGCAAACGTGGCGGATCAGCCGCCGGTCATGTTCATGAAACGCACCACTTGCACGTCGTCGTTCACTTCAAAGTTGTGCCGGTAAGGCTTGAGTTTCATCGCTTCGATGATGGCTTTCTCGAGCCGTTCCGGTTGGCCCGGATGAGCCCGCAGCACCGCTTTCAGATCCACCGAATGCTCGTTCCCCAGACACAGTAGCAAACGCCCCTCGACCGTCAGCCGCACCCGGTTGCAGGTGCCGCAGAAATTGTGGCTGTGGGGAGAAATAAACCCCAGTCGAATGTGCGGCGCTTCGGCCAGCCGCCAGTAGCGCGACGGGCCCTGGGTCGATTCGGCGGAGTCGATCAGGGTGTAGCGCTCGGCGATCTTTTCGCGCACCTGAGTGCTGGAAAAGAACGACTCGGCGCGGCTGTGTTCGCTGATGATCCCCAGCGGCATTTCCTCGATGAAGGAAATATCCAGATCCCGCTCGATGGCGAACTGCACCAGATCATTGATCTCGTGATCGTTGCGGCCCTGCATCACCACGCAGTTGAGTTTAGTGCGGGTAAATCCGGCGGCGCGTGCGGCGTCGATGCCGTCGATCACCTGGCCCAGGTCGCCGGTGCGGGTCATCTGTTTGAAGCGCTCGGCATCGAGGCTGTCGAGGCTGACGTTGAGGCGTTTGACCCCGGCGTCGAACAGCGGGCTGGCGAGTTTGCCGAGTTGCGAGCCGTTGGTGGTCAGGCACAGTTCGCGCAGGCCGGGCAGGGCGGCGATCTGCTTGCACAAGCCGACGACGCCGGGGCGAATCAGCGGCTCGCCGCCGGTCAGGCGGATCTTGCGGGTGCCCAGTGCAACGAAGCTCTGCGCCAGTTGATAGATCTCCTCCAGCGTCAGTACCCGTTGGCGCGGCAAAAACTGCATGTCTTCAGCCATGCAATACACGCAGCGGAAGTCGCAGCGGTCGGTGACCGACATGCGCAGGTAGTCGACGCGGCGGTTGTAACCATCGATCAAGACGCGCTCTGACATGACAGCCTCGCTTGGGTGAAATCCGCTATTGAAGGGATTGGGTCGGCGCAGATTATGAGCAACTTGAGACAGCGTCCAATCACTCTTAATGACCGGCCGATTGATGCTGTCGATGATGAAATAATTATTTGGAATTTTGCGCTTCTTAGTTTTGCAAGTGCCCGTATTCAAAGGGTTTAACGCCGTGATAGATGCTTTCGATAACGCAGTCATTAATAGCGATTAGACAAGGTTTTGCAGCGGTTTCTATCCTTGGCCCCGTCAAACGAAACGACCGCTTTTTTAACCTGAAAGTCAGTCGTCGCTGTTTAAACCCGATCAGGTTTTTGCCTGTGTGCATCGTCGTGGAGAAGTCCCATGTCACAAGTCGACCGTTACAAACCCTACAAGGGCGCCGCTGCGGGTTGGGGCGCTGTGATCAGCCTCACCAAGAACTGGCTGGGCAGTGAAAATGCCCTGAAAAACATCCGCGCCATGCTCAAGACCAACCAGAACGGCGGCTTCGACTGCCCCGGTTGCGCCTGGGGTGAAGCACCCGGCGCGAGCATGCTCAAGTTCTGCGAGAACGGCGCCAAAGCGGTGAACTGGGAAGCCACCGGCCGCCTGGTCGATCCGGCGTTCTTCAACAAGTACACAGTCTCGAGCCTGGCCGAGCAAAGCGATTACTGGCTTGAGTATCAGGGCCGGATCACCCATCCGATGCGTTACGACGCGCGGGTCGACCGCTATGTCGAAACCACCTGGGACGACGCCTTTGCGCTGATCGCCAAGCACCTCAAAGGCCTGAAATCGCCCCACGAGGCCGAGTTCTACACCTCGGGTCGCGCCAGCAACGAAGCGGCGTTTCTCTATCAGTTGTTCGTCCGCGCCTACGGCACCAACAATTTCCCGGACTGCTCGAACATGTGCCACGAAGCCAGCGCCGTCAGCATGGGCGAGAGCCTGGGCGTCGGCAAAGGCACGGTGGTCTATGAAGACCTGCACCACGCCGACGCGATTTTCGTGATCGGCCAGAACCCCGGCACCAACCACCCGCGCATGCTCGAACCGCTGCGTGAAGCGGTGAAACGTGGCGCGCAGGTGGTGTGCATCAACCCGCTCAAGGAGCGTGGGCTGGAGCGCTTCCAGAATCCGCAGAACCCGATCGAGATGCTCAGCAACGGCTGGGAAGCGACCAACACCGCGTACTTCCGCCCGGCACTGGGCGGCGACATGGCGATGATTCGCGGCATGGCCAAATTCCTGCTGGAGTGGGAGCGCGAAGCCCAGGCCACTGGCGGCGAACCGGTGTTCGATCACGCCTTCATTGCCGAGCACACGTCGGGTCTCGACAGCTACCTGGCCGAAGTCGATGCCACGAGCTGGGAGCACATCGTCGAGCAGTCCGGCGTGCCGCTGCATGACATCGAACTGGCCGCGCGCATGTATGCCCGGGCCAAGAGCGTGATCATGTGCTGGGCCATGGGCCTGACCCAGCACGTACACTCGGTGCCGACTCTGCAGGAAGTCATCAACCTGCAACTGTTGCGCGGCAACGTTGGCCGTCCGGGCGCCGGGCTGTCGCCGGTGCGCGGCCACAGTAATGTGCAGGGCGACCGCACCATGGGCATCAACGAACTGGCCCCGACCGAGCTGATGGACGCCCTGGAAAAACGCTTCAACTTCAAGGTGCCGCGCATGCACGGCCACAACACGGTGATGGCGATTGGCGCCATGGAGCGCGGTGAAGCCAAGGTGTTTATCGGGCTCGGCGGCAACTTCGCTCAAGCCACGCCGGACACCCCGCGCACCCACGCCGCGATGCGCAAACTCGACCTCACCGTGCACATTTCGACCAAGCTCAACCGCAGCCATCTGGTGACCGGGCGTGATGCGTTGATCCTGCCGTGCCTGGGCCGTACCGACATCGATGTCCAGGCCGAAGGTCCGCAAGGCGTGACGGTGGAAGACACCTTCAGCATGGTGCACTTGTCGTTCGGCCAACTGAAACCGAAGTCGGCGCACCTGAAATCCGAGCCGGCGATCATTGCCGGGATCGCCGCCGCCACGTTGGGCAAACACCCGATCAACTGGGAATGGGCGGTGGGCGACTACGGACGCATCCGCAACCTGATCGCCGACGTGATTCCGGGCTTCGAGAATTTCAATGAGAAGCTGCTGACCCCCGGTGGTTTCCACCTCGGCAACAACGCCTCAGACCGGGTCTGGAAAACCGAATCCGGCAAGGCCCAGTTCACCCCGTGTGTGCTGCCGGAACATCTGATCAGCGAAGGCGTGCGCAACCTGCCGGTCAAACCGCATCTGATCCTGCAAACCATGCGTTCCCACGATCAGTACAACACCACGCTGTACGGCCTCGATGACCGTTATCGCGGTGTATACGGCATGCGCGACGTGGTGTTCGCCAACGAGCAGGACATCCGCCGGCTCGGTTTTGAACCGGGGCAAAAGGTCGATCTGGTGGCGCTGTGGGGCGACGAGCGCGAGCGTCGGGTCAGCGGTTTCACCCTGATCGCCTACGACATTCCCGCCGGGCAGGCTGCCGCGTACTACCCGGAAACCAATCCGCTGGTGCCGCTGGAAAGTTACGGTGACCGCACCTACACGCCGACCTCCAAATTCGTGGCGATCCGCCTCGAAGCGGCCGAGGCGAGCAACCTGATCCCGTCGTCGGTGGCCTGACCGACCCACGCGATCCAACCCTTTTGCATTTTGACTGGCTGCAGGCGTTAGCGCCTGGCGGTGGCCCGGCCGTGTGCTGCCGCTTTTCAGCCTGGATGAGGACATCATCATGTTCAACCTGGAGGCACTGGACCTGGCGCGAATTCAATTCGCGTTCACGGTTTCGTTCCACATCATTTTCCCGGCGATCACCATTGGTCTCGCGAGTTTCCTGGCGGTACTCGAGGGCCTGTGGCTGAAAACCGGTAACGACACTTACCGCGATCTTTACCACTTCTGGTCGAAGATCTTCGCCGTCAACTTCGGCATGGGCGTGGTGTCGGGGCTGGTCATGGCGTACCAGTTCGGCACCAACTGGAGCGGGTTTTCCGACTTCGCCGGCAGCGTCACCGGGCCGTTGCTGACCTATGAAGTGCTGACCGCGTTCTTCCTCGAGGCCGGGTTCCTCGGGGTGATGCTGTTCGGCTGGAACCGTGTCGGCCGTGGCTTGCACTTCTTCGCCACGGTGATGGTCGCCATCGGCACGCTGATTTCGACCTTCTGGATTCTCGCCTCCAACAGCTGGATGCAGACCCCGCAGGGCTTCGAGATCGTTGACGGCCGGGTGATGCCGGTCGACTGGCTGGCGATCGTGTTCAACCCGTCGTTCCCGTTCCGGCTGGCGCACATGGCGATTGCCGCGTTCGTTGCCACGGCGTTCTTTGTCGGCGCTTCGGCGGCCTGGCATTTGCTGCGCGGCAACGACAGCAAACCGGTGCGCAAGATGTTTTCCATGGCGCTGTGGATGGCGCTTATCGTCGCGCCGATTCAAGCGGTGGTCGGTGACGCCCATGGCTTGAACACCCTGGAACACCAACCGGCAAAAATCGCCGCCATCGAAGGTCACTGGGAAAACGCCGACAACGGTCCAACCCCGCTGGTGTTGTTCGGCATCCCGGACATGCAGGCGGAGAAGACCAAATACGCGATCGAGATTCCGTACCTCGGCAGCCTGATCCTCACCCACAGCCTCGACAAGCAGATTCCGGCGCTCAAGAGCTTCCCGAAAGAAGACCGGCCGAACTCGACCGTGATCTTCTGGAGCTTCCGCGTGATGGCCGGGCTGGGCATGTTGATGATTCTGGTCGGTGTGCTGGGCCTGGCGTTGCGGCGCAACGGCAAGGTCTACCGGCATCGCGGCTTCCAGCGGCTGGTGCTGCTGATGGGGCCGAGCGGACTGATTGCGCTGCTGGCGGGGTGGATCACCACCGAAGTCGGGCGTCAGCCGTGGGTGGTGTACGGCCTGATGCGCACCCATGACGCCGCGTCCCATCACTCGGTGGCGCAGATGAGCACCTCGCTGGCGCTGTTCGTCGTCATCTACTGCACGGTGTTCACCGTGGGCATCGGCTACATGATGAAACTGGTGAGCAAGGGCCCGCAGCCGCACCACGAACATCCGCCCGAAGGCACTCAGGTGCAGACCCCGCGCCGGCCACTTTCGGCGGTCACCGACAACCTCGAATCCGCGACCCGGGTCCACTGAAAAAGGAGCATTGAGTCATGGGTATTCAAGGTATCGATCTCTCGTTGATCTGGGGCGTGATCATTGCCTTCGGGGTGATGATGTACGTGATCATGGACGGCTTCGATCTGGGCCTCGGGATCCTGTTCCCGATGATCAGCGACGAGCAGGAACGCGACGTGATGATGAACACCGTCGCACCGGTGTGGGACGGCAACGAAACCTGGCTGGTGCTCGGCGGGGCGGCGTTGTACGGCGCGTTTCCGCTGGCTTACGGGGTGATTCTCGAGGCGCTGTATCTGCCGTTGATCTTCATGCTCGCGGGGTTGATTTTCCGCGGTGTGGCGTTCGAGTTTCGCTTCAAGGCACCGGCTGAAAAACGCCATCTGTGGGACTGGGCGTTCATTGGCGGTTCGCTGCTGGCGACGTTCTCCCAGGGCGTGGTGATCGGCGCGTATGTGGCGGGGATTCCGGTGGTGGATCGGCAGTTCGCCGGTGGCGGTCTCGACTGGCTGGCGCCGTTCCCGCTGGTCTGCGGCGTCGGTCTGGTGATCGCCTACGCCTTGCTCGGCAGCACCTGGTTGCTGGTCAAGACCGAAGGCATGCTCGAATCGCGGATGCGTCACTACAGCCGTCCACTGGCGTGGCTGTTGCTGGCGATGGTGGTGGTGATCGGCGTGTGGACGTTGCAACTGCACCCGGAACTGGCCAGCCGCTGGTTCAACCATGCGCACCTGACCGTGTTCGCCGGGCTGGTGGTGTTGGCGGTGCTGGCGTTGTTCGGGCTGTTGCGTTCGCTGCGTCAGCGCCACACCCACTGGCCGTTCGTGTTCACCCTGGTGCTTATGTTCCTCGGTTACATCGGTCTGGCGCTGAGCATCTGGCCGAACATCATCCCGCCGTCGGTCAGCCTGTGGGCGGCGGCTTCACCGGCCACCAGTCAGTTGTTCGCCTTGATCGGCGCGCTGTTCATCCTGCCGGTGATCCTGATGTACACCTTCTGGAGCTACTACGTGTTCCGCGGCAAAGTGAGGATTGGCGATGGCTACCATTGAGATGCGTGAAGTGAAAAGCCGCTGGTACAAACGCCTGGGCTGGTTGCTGTTGATCTGGTCCGGCAGCGTGGTTTCGCTGGCGGTGGTGGCGAGCCTGCTGAAACTGGCGATGTACGCGGCGGGGATGAGAACTCACTGAGCATAAAAAAACCGGAGCCTGGCTCCGGTTTTTTATTGCCTGCATATTGCATCCCTGCACACCCCCTGTGGGAGCCAGCCTGCTGGCGATCGCGATCTTTCAGTCTGTGAAGATGTGATGGCCTCATCGCGAGCAGGCTCGCTCCCACAAGGGCAGCGGTGGATTCAAGTCATCATTCGCCGCCAAACATCGCGGTCCAGTAAATCCCGGCGCTGCTCTTCGGATCGACTGCGTAAGCAGCGCCCAGCTCGCGGTATTGCGGGTTCATCAGGTTGGCGCAATGACCGGGGCTGGCGAGCCAGCCGGCGACGACCTTCTGCACCGTGTCCTGCCCGGCGGCGATGTTCTCGCCGACCTGCTGGCCGCTGTAGCCGGCCAGTTCCGCGCGGTCGCCGGGAGTGCCGCCGTTGCGGTCCTTGTGGTCGAAATAATTGTTGTTGGCCATCTCGCGGCTGTGTTCCTGGGCAACGCCGCCGAGCACTGCGTTCCACGCCAGCGGCGCAGTTGCTGCGAAGGCCTGACTGCCGCACTGGCGCGGTTGGGCGCGGGCGGCATTGAGTTGTTCGAGGAGTTTCTGGCCTTCCGCCTGACCGTCGCCGAGGCGGGCCGACAGCAGCGGTCGGGCCAGAGTGATGCGCCAGTCACGGTCGGCGCGACTGACACCGATATCGACGAACTGCGGATCCAGCACCACCTGACAGAAGCTCTCCTGAATCGCCTTCATCGCCGACGCCGCGTCCCGTGGTCCGTTCAGGGTGATCGCCTGCACGTTGACCATCGGGTAGCGAGCGCTGGACATCGCCTGCTGCAAATCCACCACGCCGGTGGCCGGCAGAATCAGGCGCGGATCGGCCGACAGCGGCGGCAATTCGCTGGACGCCTGGCTGCCACAACGCTGCGGCTGGCTGCGGTAGCTGTTGATCGATTCGATCAATTGCGACTCGTCGGTGGCCATGGCCGAAGTGGCCAGCGCCAGGCCCACGGACAACGCGGCGAGTCGCAGAACGGATGGCATGAAGCGCATGGAAATCTCCCTTGGGCTGAGTGCGCACATCATGCGCGAAAGGGCCCCGGTTGGTGCAATGTCTTTTTCTTCATGGCACGGATTTTTCTGCGGAACGATGCTGTGAAAATTGCCGTCTACACTTCGCGAAGAGCCCGGGATCCGGGCGTCTCAACCACGTAACACTTTGCCCGCAGCGGGCCCTGCCGGAAGAATGATCATGGGATTGAACGGGTTGCTTTGCTGTCTTGCGTTGACCCTGCTGAGCGGCGCGGCACTGGCCACCGATCAGGCACCGATCAAGGAAAAGGCCGAGGCGAAAGCCGAGGTTCTGGAAGAGAAGGCGGCTGACAAGCCCGACGCGCCCCCGGCACCCAGATCCGAAGCCATCACCCCGACCGAAGCGCAGGCGGTTGACCCCGCCGGTGCCGCGCCGCTGGACGATCCGATCACCTGTCTGGCACGCAGTATCTATTGGGAAGCCAAGGGCAAGGACACCGCCGACATGGAAGGCGTGGCCAGTGTGGTGATGAATCGCTTGGGGCATGACGGCTTTCCGGGCACGGTCTGCGCGGTGGTCAAGCAGGGCTCGGAAAGCAAAAGCTGCCAGTTTTCCTGGTGGTGCGACGGGCGTCCGGATCAGGTCAAGGAAGATGCCGAATACGCGCTGGCCAAGGAAATCGCCGGCAAGGCGCTGAACCGTCAGCTCACCGATCGCACTCACGGCGCGCTGTACTTCCACGACCGCAACGTACATCCGAGCTGGGCGAAGGAGTACAGGAAAACCGCCGAGACCAGGAAATTCCTGTTCTATAAGCCCGCTGGCGGGGATGCGCGTTAGGCGCAGACTTCGCGCACACAATGGCGCCGTCGCACTGCATTTTCCTTGTGGGAGCAGGTTCGCTCCCACAGGGAGAACTTGGCGAAATCAGTCGCGGGGTTGTCGGGCCGGAAAGAACAGTTCAAAGCAGGTGATCCCGTCGGCGCTGCTGACGCTGTAGCGGCCCTGATGCAATTGCATGATGGTCGCGACAATCGACAGGCCCAGTCCGTTGGATTGGGCAGAGCGCTCGCGGGACGGATCGACGCGGTAGAAGCGTTCGAACAGCCGCGACAGGTGTTCGGCAGGAATGGTCGCGCCCTGATTGCGTACCCGCAGATAACTGCCGTCCGCTTCAGCCACGGCCTCGACCTGCAGCGTCGAATCTGCCGCGCCGTACTTGATCGCGTTGGCGCACAGATTGGCCAGGGCCCGGCGCAGCAGCATCGGCTCGGCCCAGATCACGCCGCTGCCACTGGCCTCGATGGTGATACCGACGTCCGCCGCCAATCCCTCGAAGTAATCGGCAATGCGTTGCATCTCATCGCCGGCGTCCAGCTCCTGACGCTGGCTCAGCGCGCTGGCCGGGTCGGTGCGGGCAAGAAACAGCATGTTGTCGAGCATCCGCGCCAGCCGCTCGAGTTCTTCGACGTTGGAGGCGAGCAACTGCTGATAGGCGTCCACGCTGCGGCTCTGTTGCAACGCGACCTGGGTTTCGCCAAGCAGGTTGTTGATCGGCGTGCGCAGTTCGTGGGCCATGTCGGTGGAGACCTGGCTCAGTTGCGCAACCCCTCGGTCGAGCCGGTCAAGCATCGCATTGAAAGCTTCGATCATCGGCTGCAATTCCCGGGGCGTGCCGTGGCGGTCGAGGCGTTCGCCGAGGTTGGCGATGCCGATCCCGTGGGCATGCCGGGCAATCCGCCGCAATGGCAGCAAACCGCGATACACCAGCAGGCAGCCGACCAGCGCCAGCACAATCGCGGCCAATGACGCGAGGCCGTACACGCTGAGCCGGTAATTGGCGAGCATTGCCGTGCGCTCGGTCATCAGGCGTCCGGTGAGCACCTGCAGGTTGCCCAGATCGCCCGAGTCGATGGTCGCCGCCACCGCCGAAAACGGCACACCGTCGACGCTCGGCAAGTGCTGTACATCGCTCAGGGCCATCGGGTGATCGATCGGTACGGCGGGCAAGTTCGGGGTGGCGAGGTTGCCGGGGTTGACCACCAGCAACGGCGGCTGGCCGGGTGCGCCGATGGTCAGCAAGGCTTCGCGGTTGCCGAGCATGTTCTGAAACAGCGCCGGCTTGTTCTTGATCAGTTCCAGGGTGTTACTGTCGTTGAGGAAGGTGCGCAACTGATCGACGCGACTGACCAACTGGATGTCGTCGCGGCGAATCAGAGCTGCTTCCAGCTGGTTGTAAAGCGCTGCGCCCAGGCCTGCCAGAGCGGCAAAGGCGAGCACGGCGAAGACCAGCGCCAGACGCAATGTCAGGGAATAAGTGCCGGCGATTTTCATGGCTGGATATCGAAGCGGTAGCCGATGCCGCGGACGCTGTGGATCAGCTTGAGCGGGAACGGATCGTCGATCTTCGCCCGCAGGCGGCGCACGGCGACATCGACCACGTTGGTGTCGCTGTCGAAATTCATGTCCCACACCCGCGAGGCGATCAGCGAACGCGACAGCACTTGCCCGGTGTGGGTGGCGAACAGTTGCAGCAGGGCGAATTCCTTGTTGGTCAGGGTGATCCGGTTGCCGGCGCGGGTGACCCGACGTTTGAGTACGTCGATCTGCAGATCGGCCACCTGCAATTGCTCGTCTTCATGGATCGGCCCGCGCCGGGTCAGGGTGCGCAGGCGCGCCACCAGTTCGGCGAAGGAAAACGGCTTGATCAGGTAATCGTCAGCGCCCAGTTCAAGGCCTTTGACCCGGTCGGCGATGTCGTCGCGGGCGGTGAGGAACAGCACCGGTGTGTCGGTTTCCTTGCGCAACCGGCGCAGCACTTCCCAGCCATCCATTTTCGGCATCATCACATCCAGCACGATCACGTCGAAGTCAAATTCCAGCGCCAGGTGCAGACCGTCGGCGCCGTCCCGGGCCAGGCTCACGCTGTAGCCCAGTTCCTGCAAGCCGTTGAGCAAATAATTGCCGGCCTTGGGTTCGTCTTCGACAACAAGGATATTCATGGCTACTGCGCCTCAATGGTCGTTGGTGCAGCCGCTGCCTTGCACTTGATAGTCCAGCACATGTTCACGGCCCTGGTGGTCGAGGTAGTCGAGCTGCGCGGGGATCACGCCGCAGGCCTGGGAAATATCGGTGCTGGAGAGGACTTTGTCGACATCCAGATGCACGAAGAAGCCGGTTTTGTCATGAATGACGGCAGCGTCCGGCGCAGGTGCGGCGAACACGGAACCGGTGGCGAGGAGGGCGGTGAAGGCGAGGATCAGGGTTTTCATGATGGGTCACTCGAATCGTTGAAGTTGATCGGCGTTCTGGCCGGGACAACTTCAAGCTACCGGGCGATCCGCTCGGCAAACCGACAACTCGATGACAAATCTGTAATAAACCGAACCTGTGGGAGCCAGCGCACTCCCACAGAGTATTCAGCTGGCGTGAGTGCTGAGAATGCTCGCGATCTGTTGTGGCTGGCAGTTGAGGTACGGCGAGGATTTCAGCCACTGCTGATCCGGGTACCAGGAGAACATGAATTGGCCATTCTTCAGGCTGTCGATCACCCGTTTGGCAACCTGCGGTCGCACCGCCGGGCAACCCTGGCTGCGGCCCAGGCGGCCGGTACGTTTGCTCCAGAACGGGTTCACGTAGTCGGCGGCGTGGATCACGATGGCGCGGTCACGGGCCATGTCGTTGATGCCTGGTTCCAGACCGTCCATGCGCAGCGAGTAACCGTGGGTGCCCTGGTAACTTTCCTGGGTGCGGAACAGGCCGAGGCTGGATTGAAAACTGCCTTCACGGTTGGAAAACCGGGTGGCGAAGTTTTCCCCGGAGTTTGAACCATGGGCGACCAGATCACGCAGCACCAGTTTTTTCCGGGTCAGGTCGAAGATCCACAGCCGGCGCTCGGTGGACGGCTGCGAATAGTCGATGATCGCCAGGTGACGGGACTGCTTCGCGCCGTTGTTGATCGCACATTGCATGGCGTTCAAGGCACCTTTCAGCGCCTGGGGATTGAGTTCCGGAGCGGCGTGCGCGAGGCTGGTGTACAGAACCGGCGAAGAGGTGCCGGCGGCAAAGGCTGGGCTGGTCAGCACGCCAAGGGCGGTGGCAGTCAGCAGAAGTCGGCGCAAAAACGTCAACATTTAAAGTGAGTCTCCACTTGCTACTTGTTTGGCACTTAGGCTCCTGACGTCCAGTCGTTCCCGGCAAGCCCGCGAATCGGGCCTGACTGTGCACCGCACCTGAGGTAAGGTTGACCGTCAATCAAGACGGCCATGGATTGGAGTAAAGCAGTTGTTCAAAAAGTACGCATGCTACTTGAGCATTTGTTTGCTCGCTGCGCCGTTTGTCGCTTGCGCCGAAGAGCCGTTGCCGGGACTTCCGACGCTGCCGCCCGTGCCGACGGAAATGCCCATCGAACCGCAGAGCCCGTTGCAGGCTGCGCTGATCAGCCTGCCCCAGGCGTGCCCGACGATCGGCACCAGCCTCAACGGCCCGGCGCTGGATCAGTTGCGCGCGTTCTACCAGCAGCAGGACTGGCTGCCAGTGTGGGCCGATGGCGGGCAATTGCCGGCCTTGCATGCGCAATTGCAGCTGTTGGCCGACGATGGCCTGAACCCGAAACGCTATCCGGTAGCGCTCACTGCCCCGCAGGACGGCGAACTGTGCGCCGATATCGAGATCAGCCGCTATTACCTGCAAGCCCTGCAGGATCTGCATTACGGCCGCCTGTTGCAATCGCACTTCGAACCGCTGTGGCATTCCGACGAAACGCCACGCGACCGGCAGGCCGAATTGCTGGCGATCGCCGTGCCGGGCGTGCACAACGTTCCCGCCGCCTTCGATCTGGCCCGGCCGCAGTTGGCGCAGTACCAGAACCTGCGTCATCTGTATGCCGCGCAGCGCCTGCAAGCCCTGCCTCAGTGGACGTCGGTGGGCAACGGCCCGTTGCTGCGTCCGGACATGGAAGACAAACGCGTGCCGGAACTGGCCCGGCGGCTGTACAGCGAAGGCTACCTGAGCAGTGTGGTCGGCACGCCGGACAACGCTTATCAAGGCGTATTGGTGGAGGCGGTGAAGCGTTTTCAGGCCAACCATTCGTTGCAGGCCGACGGGGTGGTCGGGCCGGGAACGATTGCCGAACTCAACATCAGTCCGTTGACTCGCCGCGAACAGTTGCGGGTCAACCTTGAACGTTTCCGCTGGATGGCCCAGGACATGGAGCCGGACGGTCTGCTGGTCAACGTCGCCGCTGCCGAGCTGACGCTTTATCAAGGTGGCCTGCCGGTGTGGCAGACCCGCACCCAGGTCGGGCGCGCCGAACGCCAGACCCCGCTGCTCAAATCCCGGGTCACGCGCCTGACGCTGAACCCGACCTGGACCGTGCCGCCGACCATCTGGAAGGAAGACAAACTGCCGGAAATCCGCAAGGATCAGACCTTCCTCAGCCGCCAGAACCTGCAAGTGCTCGACGCCAACGGCCAGCCGCTGGCCGCCGCCGACATCGACTGGGACAACCCCGGCAACATCCTGCTGCGTCAGGACGCCGGGCCGCGCAACCCGCTGGGGCAAATGGTCATTCGGTTCCCCAACCCGTTTTCGGTGTACCTGCACGACACGCCGAGCAAGGCACTGTTCGACAAGGGACCGCGGGCGTTCAGCTCCGGCTGCGTGCGGGTCGAGCATCCGATGAAGCTGCGCGATTTGCTGCTCAGCCCGGCGGAGAAGGCGCGCACCGACACCTTGTTGGCCACCGGCACCACCCATGAATTCCGCCTGAGCAATCCGGTGCCGATCCTCATGACTTACTGGACGGCACAGGTCGACGGCCAGGGTCGTGTGCTCTACGCGCCGGACATCTACAGCCGTGACAGCGCGTTGCTGGCGGGGCTGGACCGAGCGCATTGATTCTCAGCGGCTGGCGCGTTTCCAGAAGGACCGCGCCAGCCACGCATCGACGCTCAACTTGCCGGCCCCGGCAAACACCAGCGGCACCAGCGCAGCCAGGTAGATCGCCGGCAGCTTGAAGTTACCGAAGCCTTTGTTGGTGATCGCGTAACCTTGGGCCAGTTCACTCAGCGATGACCAGTCCGCCGGCCAGTGCACGGCAGCGGTGGCGACGACGGTCACGACAATCAGCGAAATCGCCGAAATCCGCGTGCCGAATCCGATCAGGATCGCCAGCGCGCAGATCAGTTCGGCCCACATCGACAGTTCCCAGTTCAGCGTGGCCGGCAAGTGGTCGAAGGGAAACGGGAACCGCTCCTGAATGTCTTCGAACCAGTTCTGGCCGTTGAATTTCTCCAGTCCCGATTCGAAAAACTCCCAGGCGATGAACAGGCGCAAGGTCAGCGGCGCGAGCCACTGGCCGGCGCGGTCGAGGTTCCAGTGCAGGCCTTTGACGGCCGACGAGAGAGCTGTGGTCATGGGAAGGCTCCATTCATTCAAAAGAAAACGGGGCATTGGCGTGCCCCGTGAAAAGGGTTACTCGCCGGCGCCGCACTTGCCTTCGCCGCATTTGCCTTCCGAGGTTTTTTCCGCCGAGTCGGCTTTGGCCTGAGTCTGGCTGTAGCCGTGATCCAGTTGCTTGACGCTGAACGCTTCGGAAGCCGAAGCGGCGTTGGACAGGGCCAGGCCACCGGCAAGCAGCAGGCCGAGGGTCAGGGAGGTTTTCGAGCGCTTGGTCATGGTGAATCTCCGATGCGATGTGTGAGTTCAAAGGTTTGATCGGGGTTGCCGATCGACAGGTTCATTTGAACGCCGGGCTGTATCGGTGATGTGTCGCGAAGGGCCGGATTTGTTCGCGGGATGTGTCGGGCGTCGGGCCGTACACACTGCGATACACCGCGCCGGTGTGATTCGATTGCCGGGCGCAGCGTCTAGCCACCGTGTCCCCGCAATCCCATGGGGCGAGACTTCGAGACCCGGCATGCAAGCGCTGTTGAACGAGATCCTTGACGCTGTCCGGCCCCTGATCGGGCAGGGCAAGGTGGCTGACTACATTCCCGCCCTCGGCACCGTGCCGGCCAATCAGCTGGGCATCGCCGTGTATGGCAACGACGGCGAGATGTATTGCGCCGGCGACGCCGAGACGCCGTTCTCGGTGCAAAGTATTTCCAAGGTATTCAGCCTGGTGCAGGCCATCGAACATTCTGGCGAGGCCATCTGGGAGCGTCTGGGCCATGAGCCGTCCGGCCAGCCGTTCAACTCGCTGGTGCAGCTGGAGTTCGAACGCGGCCGCCCACGCAATCCGTTCATCAATGCCGGGGCGCTGGTGATCTGCGACATCAACCAGTCACGCTTTGCGGCGCCGGCGTTGTCGATGCGCGATTTCGTGCGGCGGCTGTCGGGCAACCCGCAGGTGATGGTTGACGGCAAGGTCGCTGACTCCGAATACCAGCACCGCGCGCGCAACGCGGCGATGGCTTACCTGATGCAATCCTTCGGCAATTTCCACAACGACGTTGAAGCGGTGCTGCGCAGCTACTTCAGCCACTGCGCGTTGCGCATGAGCTGCATCGACCTGGCCCGGGCCTTTTGTTTCCTGGCCAACGACGGCTTCTGCAAACACAGCGGCGAGCAGATTCTTACTCGCCGCCAGACCCAGCAAGTCAACTCGATCATGGCCACCAGCGGCCTGTACGACGAGGCGGGCAACTTCGCCTACCGCGTTGGTCTGCCGGGCAAGAGCGGCGTCGGTGGCGGCATCGTCGCGGTGGTGCCGGGGCAGTTCACGGTGTGCGTGTGGTCGCCTGAGTTGAACGCGGCGGGCAATTCGCTGGCGGGGATGGCGGCGCTGGAAATGCTCAGTTCGCGGATTGGCTGGTCGGTGTTCTGAGCCCGTGTTGCGTTGAGGGAGGCCAACCTATACATTTTCCGGCCGCCCTCAATATGGTGAATCCGCTCCATGTCTCTCGCGCTCGAACGTCTCGTCGCTGGCACGCCTATCCCTTTCGCCGGTAACCGCGTCACCGTGGTCAGCCCCGAACTGGCCGAGCGTTTCCGACCCGGCGACCACCTGTTGGTGGAGCAGGTGAGCGGCGAGCTGTTGCTGATTCCGGTGGTTGATCAACAGGCAGCCTCGGTGGCGATCGAGCGTGCAGCGGCGGCGTTTACCGCGTTGTCCGCGGTGCCGGACGAGGCCATCAGCCGCTTCTTCGATCTGTTTGCCCAACGCCTGGAAAACCCGGACGCCTGGGCACTGATCGAAACCGCCAACCTCGCCGACATCGAACGGGCCAAGGCGCGCGGTCGCTCCACCACCCGCTTGCTCGCCGACGAGCGCATGCGCCGCGACATGATCGCCGGTCTGCGGGCCTGGCGTGATGCGCCGGCCACCCGTGGCAAGGTGATCAGCAGCGTCGAACATGACGGCTGGAAGGTCGAGCAAGTGGTGTCGCCCCTGGGCATCGTCGCATTCGTATTTGAAGGCCGGCCAAACGTCTTCGCTGACGCCGCTGGTGTACTGCGCACCGGCAACACTGCCGTGCTGCGGATTGGCAGCGATGCGCTGGGCACCGCGCAAGCCATCGTCACCCACGCCCTGAACCCGGCGTTGGCCGATGCCGGTCTGCCGGCGGGTGCGGTGTCGCTGGTGGAGAGCGTCAACCACGCCGCCGGTTGGGCGATGTTCGCCGACCGGCGTCTGTCGCTGGCGGTGGCCCGTGGTTCGGGCCGTGCGGTCAGCCAGTTGGGCAGCATCGCCCAGCAGGCCGGCACCGCCGTCAGCCTGCACGGCACCGGTGGCGCGTGGCTGATTGCTGATCGCGATGCCGACGCCAAACGCTTCGCCGCGGTGGTACGCAACTCGCTGGACCGCAAAGTCTGCAACACTTTGAACGTCTGCCTGATCCAGCGCGACCGTGCCGCCGAACTGGTGCCACTGTTCCTCGATGCCTTGAAACAGGCCGGTACCGCGCGCGGTCAGGGCTGCAAATTGCACATCGTCGAAGGCAGCGAAAGCTACCTGCCGAGCGACTGGCAGAACGCGACGGTCGAGGTCTATCGCGCCGAGGGTTACCAGACCGAGGCCCTGGCCGAGCCGCTGCCCGAAGATCAACTGGGCCGCGAGTGGGAATGGGAAGAAACCCCGGAAACCAGCCTGATGATCGTCGACGATCTGGATCAGGCCATCGCACTGTTCAATCGCTACAGCCCGCAATTCACGGTGTCGTTGATCAGCGAAGATCCAGCGGTTCAGGAACGTTTCTACAGCGCGGTCAATGCGCCGTTCGTGGGCAACGGGATCACCCGTTGGGTCGATGGCCAGTACGCGCTGAACAAGCCGGAACTGGGTCTTTCGAACTGGGAAAGCGGTCGGTTGTTTGCTCGCAGCGCGATTCTCTCCGGCGACGGTGTGTTCACCGTGCGCAGCCGCATGACGCAAATCGATCTGGGCGTAAAACGCTGAACAGAACAACGCCGCGCCCGTCGCAATGACGGGCGCGGCGTTGTGTTTTCAAGCCGCATCGACTGCCTGGCCGTACACCGCGCACGTCGACGGTTGCTCGGCCAGCGAGACAAAGGTACGGCGGTCGGCACTCAGTGCGTCGATCGAGCCGGTCTCGATGTCGTACACCCAGCCGTGCAGATTCAGCAGGCCTTTCTCCTGGGCCAGGCGCACGCTCGGGTGAGTCTGGATGTTCGCCAGTTGCGCGATCACGTTTTCTCGCACCATCGAACTCAGCTTGGCTGCGTCATTGGCATGAGGCCGCGATTCGTTGACCACTTTCGCCGACTCGGCGTGTTGCAGCCAGCCGCTGACGGCGGGCAGGTGATCCATGCATTTGCACTGGGCGATGGCGGTCATGGCGCCGCAATCGGAGTGGCCGCAGATCACGATGTCGGTCACGCCGAGCACGGCCACCGCGTATTCCACCGTTGCCGAAACCCCGCCCGGATGCGGACTGTAGGACGGCACGATATTGCCGGCGTTGCGGATCACGAACAGCTCGCCGGGTTCCTGCTGGGTCAGCAGTTCCGGAACGACGCGGCTGTCGGAGCAAGTGATGAACAGCGTGCCCGGGGTTTGGGTAGTCGCCAGGTGTTTGAACAGCTCGGTGCGTTGCGGAAACGCTTCGTTCTGGAATTTCAGGAAGCCTTCGATCAGGTTTTTCATGGTGTGTCCTCTCAGTTCGAACAGCCGGTGCCGAATTCGCTGTATTGAAGAATGTGTTTTGCGCCGTGGCTGTCGAGGTAAGTCATTTCGACCGGCACCACGCCGCAGACGTCGGCGACCGGGGTGATGCTCACGACCTGCGCGATGTCCAGCGACATGCCGTAGCGGTAGGCGACGGCCTCTTCATCAGCCTGGGCCTGGGCAGCAAGGCCGGCGAGCAGGGTCAGGGTCAACAGAATTTTTTGCATGGGGCAGCCTCCAGACAGATGTGGTGATGTCTTGGCAAATCAGGTTTGAATGGGCCCGCACGCGGGGGGCGGGCCCGGAGGGATCAGAACGGACGCAGCGGAAGGAACTTGCCGTCGAGGGTGACCACAGCGCGGGAACCGCCTTCAGGGTCTTCGACTTTCTTGATGTCGAGCTTGAAGTTGATCGCGCTGATGATGCCGTCGCCGAACTGCTCGTGAACCAGCGCCTTCAGGGTGGTGCCGTAGATCTGGATCATCTCGTGGAAGCGGTAGATGGTCGGGTCGGTCGGCACACCGTCGAGGCTGCCGCGCAGCGGGATGATTTGCAGGGCGGCGACGTCTTCGGCGCTCAGCTCAAGCTTGTCGCCGACCACTTCGGCCGCGGCTTTCGGCAGTGGATGCTGGCCGAGGAGGGCGGCGGTGACGTAGGCCAGGCTCAGGCCGGTGCCGTCGGCCAGATCCTGCCACGACAGGTTTTTCTGTGCCTTGGCATCCAGGGCGCGGGTGGTCAGGGCGATGCGGCTGTCGTTGTAGGCTTGGGATTGCATGGTGCTTCTCCTTTCGGGGTTGGCTTGCTGTGTGGATTCATCTTCTGCCGATTGATCCATAGCGTCCAAGACCGATATACAATGCCAAGCATAAGTAATGCCTATAGATGGAGCGTTCCATGCTGCTGCGACATTTGCGATACCTGCTGGCCGTGGCCGATCACGGCGGCTTCACCCGGGCGGCCGAGGCGCTGCACGTGTCGCAGCCGACCCTGTCGCAACAGATCCGCCAACTGGAAGAAAGCCTCGGTGTCGATCTGTTTGATCGCACCTCGCGCTCGGTCAAACCTACGGACGCCGGACAGGCCTATATCGAATGCGCGCGACGGGTGCTGGTGGAGCTGGAGGCGGGCAAGCGCGCGTTGCATGACGTGAAGGATCTGTCCCGAGGCTCGCTGCGGCTGGCCATGACGCCGACGTTCATGGCGTATCTGGTCGGGCCGCTGGTGCGCGATTACGTGGCGCGGTATCCGGGGATTCACCTGGAGATTTTCGAGTTGTCGATGGATGACATCGAGGCCGGGTTGGCGGATGACTCGCTGGATATTGCGATTGCCTTCACGCCGGTGCGCAATCCGGACATTGAGTGCATTCCGGCGTTTGTCGAGACGTTGGGGGTGATGGTCGGGCGTGAACATCCGTTGTATGCCAGTGCTTCTGTGCTGACGCCGGATGACATTGCGCAGCTGGATTTCGCCTTGCTGGCGCCTGACTTTTTCACGCGCCTGTCGATCGACGAATATTTCCGCCAGCACGGCATCACGCCCAAGGTGCAGATCGAGGTGAACTCGGTGAGTACGTTGCTGGAAGTGATCCGGCATGCGCCGATTGCGACCATGCTGCCCGAGGCGATTGCGACCGAGGACCGGGCACTGCGTCGGTTGCGGGTCGAGAGCGAGGCGCCGCAGCGGGGAGCGGCATTGTTGCGGCGCAAGAACAACTATCACAGTGCGGCGGCTGAGGCGTTCATGAAGCTGGTGCTGGAAACTCGTTCATGAGCTTTTTTTGCGAGCAATAAAAAGAGCCTGCTTCGTTTTCGAAGCAGGCCCTTGTTTTATTGAAGTTTTAACTTAGCAGAACCGATCAATCACCCGAACTTCGTTCTTGTTCTGCATCGAGTCCCACGCCTGTTTCAGCGTCTGCAGAACATTACCGATGAAGTCCTTGTCGGCCGCGGCTTTCTTGCCGACATAGCCGTGGCCGCGGCGGTACATCTTCAGGCGGGCCAGCAGGTTCTGGTTGTTCCGGTCGAACTCTTCTTCACCAGCATGGGGCGACAGGCAGTCGATATGGACCTGACCCGACTTGCTGATCCACAGAATATGGCTGTCGTGGCTGTCTTTTTGCGCCGCGAACATACGAGCCAGTTCTTCGATAGTAGGTTGATTGTTCAGATTCATGATATTGCCCCTTGACCAGTCTGGTGATCTTTCAAAGTTGATTCGCTAATACAGGTAGCCCATCGGTTAGTTGATCCCTGGCACCGAAACCAGGACGTCAGCGGTCGCCCGTATGAAGTACGGGGTCATGCGTCTGTTGCATGTAGTCGTGTTGAATAACTGCTACGCAAAAGCGTCACAACGAGGAGAAGCAGCGAAAACCGGGAGGCTCCTTGACGACGTTTTCAGGGTCGACCACAAGCGTCTTGAGAATTTTCGCCAGCGCTTCTCGTCCTTGTACTGGACGTTCAGGCCAGGTCAGCTTCTTCAATCTGCCTTGTGGGCAGCGTGTATCCGGAAAAACAGCTCGGCGGTCAGACGAGCTTGCTCAAGCGTGTTGCCAGTGCTCCCGATCGGGGAGACGTCTGCATCATGCAAAAGCAAAACGATGCCGTCAACGGTTTTGTAGTGATTATTTTTGGTCACTACATATTGTCGGACAAAGTCATTCTGGAATGAAAAAAGAGGTCTTCAGACAGCGGGAGAAAGGCTGCGCAGGCAGTAGAACGTACAGGGATAGCCGTCCACGGTTTTGGTCTGGCGGGTAAAGTCGCCGCCGCTCAGCTCGGGGATGAACCGGGCCCAGAACCGCTGTGCAGGCAGGTTTGCGTCGACATGGAAAATCTGCCATCGACCGGGCAGGTGGCTCAAGAGGGCAGAGGCGACAAACTGCGCGACGCCTTGGCCACGCCAGCGCCGGCTGACGAATAAATAGCCGATGTTGTAGTCGGCGCCTTCGATGAGAAGGTGGTCATCCACGGTCACGAACCCCGCCAGTTCGCCGTCGACGTGGATCAGGAATGGCCGCGTCGCCGGCTGGCGCCAGTAATCGTCTTTCAACTGGATCGGGAAGAAACCATGCCCGCCGAGCTTCAGCGGCAGCCACTCGCTGAAGTCATAGGTGTAGAACTGCATCAGGTTTTCGAGGGTGTCCAGTTCGTCGCGTCGGGCGACGCGCAGTTCGATGACAGACATGCCGCTGCCTCCTGACCATCACTGTTGAAACAGTAGCGCGCAGCGGGCTATTTGGCCGCCGGTTTCGCCGAGCGTTTGCCGGTTCCGGTGGTTTTGCGCCGAGTGGTCTTGCGTTTGTTCTTCCATGGCGCAGCGGCCTTGCCGGCAGGTGGCGGGCCGCTGATGGTCAGGCTCAGCCCGGCGCAGCGGGTCACTTGCTTGCTCATCCACGCGGCCTGTTTGGTGACGAATACCTCCAGACTCATTTCGCCGCTCTGCACCATGTCCAGCGCCTGCTCCCAGATCGCTGTGGTGCCGGGGTCGGCAATCGCCCGCGGTACGGCGTCGATCAGGCTGAAGGCGGCGGGCGTGGCGGACAGCGCCTTGCCGTTCTTCACCAGATAACCGCGATCCAGCAACCCTTGAATGATCGAGGCGCGGGTGGCCTCGGTGCCGATGCCGGTGGTGTCCTTGAGTTTCTGCTTGAGCAGCGGATCTTCCACCAGTTTGGCGACGTTCTTCATGGCCTTGATCAGGTCGCCTTCGGTGTAGGGCTTGGGCGGTTGCGTCCAAAGGTCCTTTAGCTTCACGTCCGCCACGGCGCACTCGGCGCCTTGGGTCAGTGTCGGTAGCGTCTGTGGTGCGGGGGCTTCACGCCCCCTGGCCGGGGCCAGCGTTTCGGGCAACGCGCGTTTCCAGCCCGGCTCGATGATCTGCTTGCCGACCGCGCGCAAGGCTTCCCCGGCGCAATCGAAATCGGCCTGGGTGCGGTCGTATTCGTGATTGGGCAGGAACTGCGCCAGATACCGCGCGCGAACCAGCGTGTAGACCGCGCGGTGCTTGCCGGTCAGACGCTCCAGGTTTTTCGCGGCAGCGGTCGGAATGATGCCGTGGTGGGCGCTGACCTTGGCGTCGTTCCAGGCGCGGGAGCGGCGCTGTGGCTCCAGATGCTCGCGCAGCGCTTCGAGGCTCGGGTCGGCCTGACGCAGCGCCGCAAGAATCCCTGGCGCCTCGCTGTGCTGGCTCAGGGGCAGGTAGCCGCAATCGCTGCGCGGGTAGGTGATGACTTTGTAGGTTTCGTAGAGAGCCTGGGCGATGTCGAGGGTCTCCTGGGCACCGAGGCCGAGCTTCTTCGAGCAGACTTCCTGCAAGGTGCCGAGGTCGAAGGGCAGGGGCGCCACTTCGCGCATGCGTTCGGTGCGCAGCTTGACCACCCGGGCGCTGGCGGCGCTGCCGATGGCGGCGGCCGCTTGCTGGGCGAGGGCCTGATTGAGACAACGGTCCTGATCGTCACAGGCATCGCCCGGCGCACGCCACTGCGCCGTGAACGGCGTGCCGTTGTGCAGCAGTTGCACGTCGATGGCCCAGTACGCGACCGGCACGAAATCGGCAATGCTGCGGTCGCGATCCACCACCAGCCGCAACGTCGGCGTCTGCACCCGGCCCACCGGCAGTACACCTTGATAGCCTGATTGCCGCCCGAGCAGGGTGAACAGGCGACTCATGTTCATCCCGATCAGCCAGTCCGCCCGGGAGCGCCCCAATGCCGAATGATACAGGCTGAAGGTTTCAGCGCCCGGTTTGAGCGCCGCCAGCGCCTTGCGAATCGAGGCTTCGTCCAGCGCCGACAGCCACAAGCGGCGGATCGGCCCGCGATAGCGGCAATGCTCCACCAGCTCCCGGGCGATCATTTCGCCCTCGCGGTCGGCGTCGGTGGCGATGATCAGTTCGCTGGCCTCGCCGAGCAGGCGCTTGACCGCCTTGTACTGGCTGGCGGTACGCGGCTTTACGGTCATTTTCCATTTGTCCGGGATGATCGGCAGGTCGGCCAGCACCCAGCGCTTGTATTTGGCGTCGTAGGCGTCCGGCGGCGCGGTTTCCAGCAAGTGGCCGATGCACCAGGTCACCGTGACGTCCGTTCCCAGCCAGCAGCCGTCGCCCCGACGCTTTGCGCCGAGCACGGCCGCAATGTCCTTGGCCTGGGAAGGTTTTTCACAGAGGTACAGCCGCATAACCACCGTCGTCGATCATTGCCCGAAGAGGCGCACAGGATGGCCTGACTCGGGCGAACGGGCAACTTTTATCTGTATGGATATACAGATAAAAAGATTGCCGGGCGTGTACAGCTTTTATCGGTCGGTTTCGAAAATCGACGCCATGGAGGAACGCCGTACTCTGGCAAACCACCAGAGAGCCGCAACGCCCAGCAGCGTCGCCAGCACAGCCAGGATCAGGATCACACGTTGTGCCCCCAAAGGCGCGGCGAGCAGCGCAACAAGCAGTCCCGCGAGCGGTTGTGACAAGTTGTTGAGCAGGGTGATCACGCCCACGGTCTTGCCGAAGTCCTGAGGGGGAATCACTCGCTGGCGAATGCTGCGCATGTAAACGTTGAACATCTTGTCGAAGCCGACGATCAACAGAAAACCCAGCACATAACCCGCCAGGTTCGGGCTCAGAGCGCTGATGAAGGCGCCGGCGGCGAGCATCGAATAGGCAACGCCACCCAATACGCGCAACGGCAATACCACCCGGGCGAGGAAAAACAGAATCACGATGGTGGTCACCGCGCCAGCCGCTTGCAGCACGGCGTAGTCGTCCTTGCCGGCGCTGTATTGACCGAGCACCATGGCCGCCGAAGTGGCCAGGGTGACCCCGACAATCAGGTTGACCCCGATCGCCAGGGTGATGATCTTTTTCAGCTCCGCCAGTTCGCGGATATGCCTGAACGCGATGCGCAGAGGCTGCAGCCAGATGTCCTGATGCTGCTCAAACACCTCGAGGGTGATACGACTGAAACGTTGCCACACCAGCATGCTCAGGTCGGCCAGCAGGAACAGCCCGGCCACCCACAGCACCACCCAGTGCCAGGCCGAAACCTCCAGCAGCAATGCCGCCACCAAGGGTCCCAGAACCAGTCCGGTCTGGTCGGCTATCTGCGAGTAGGAAAGGGTTTTGGTGTAGCTGTAGTGCTGGAAAATATGCGGCATCAGCACTTCGCGGGCCATGATGCCCTGAGTAGTCAGCACGCCGCACAGCGCAGACAGCACCACAAGCCACGCGATACCGCCGAAGACGGCATAAAGCCCAACCGCCAACACGCAGAGCAGCGCCCGGTAGACCTGACTGATGTGCAGAATCCTGATGGGCGAGAACTTGTCGCACAGGGCCCCACACAGTGGAAACGCGAGAAAACGCGGCAGCGACTCGACGAAAAATGCGAGCCCCGCCCAGGAAGCGCTGTTGGTGGTCTGGAACACCACCAGCGGCACGATGAACAACAGGATCTGATCCGCCAGCCGCGACAGGAACAGCGAGATGAAGAAAGCCAGGTAATCCTTACGCATGATGACTCCTGTCGGTGAGCGTTTTGGCCGTTTTGCGCGTGATATGAAACCAGAATCCGCCGCCTCCGCAAGCGGCGGTCATATCTGATCGGAGAAAAACCGTTCGGCTGCGGATCCGACGAGATTCCCCCGCATGGGTTATACCTGAACCGGTGCCTTCGCCGCCGTCAGGAGAAACCGATGAAAACGTCCGGTCCCAGTCCCGTCATCACCGTCGCCGAGCAGCCTGGCTGCCTGCTTGTAAAATTCCACGGCATACAGGTCGCCGCCTCGGCCCGAGCGCTGGTGCTGCTCGAAGCCAATTACCCGCCCGTCTACTACATCCCGCGCGAAGATATCGACGAAAAATACTTCGCCCGCACCGACCACACCACCTACTGCCCGTACAAGGGCGATGCCAACTATTTCAGTCTGCAAGTGCCGGGGCATGAAGGGGCGAATGCGGTGTGGACGTACGAAAATCCGAAGATTTCGGTCAGCCAGATCAAGGATTACGTGGCGTTTTATCCCGATCAGGTGAAGTTTGAGTTGCTGGACGCGGAGGTCTGAGATCCAGCAGGGTGGCGAGGGCATTGCGCCCCCGCCACACGAATATCAATCAGTTCTTGTCCAGATCGATATTCTTCGTCTCACGCAGACAGATCATCCCCACCACCAGGCTCACTCCGGTAATCAGCACCGGGTACCACAGCCCGTAAAAAATATCCCCGGTGTACACCACCAGCGCAAACGACACGGTTGGCAGGAATCCGCCGAACCAGCCGTTGCCGATGTGATACGGCAGGGACATCGAGGTGTAGCGGATGCGGGTCGGGAACAGTTCGACCATCAGCGCGGCGAGCGGACCGTAGCACATGGCCGAGATGATGATCAGGCCGACGATCAGGGCCACGATCATCGGTTTGTTGATTTGCTGCATGTCGGCCTGTTGCGGGTAGCCGGCCAGAGTGATGGCGCCTCGCAGGGCGGCTTCGTCGAAGCCGTCGAGTTTCACATCGCCGACGCTCACTTGCACCGTGCTGCCCGCCGGCGCGGCGACGCTGGAGTAGGGTAGGCCTTGTTTGACCAGGAAGGTTTTGACCTTGTCGCACGGGCTGTCGAATTTGGCCTTGCCCACCGGATCGAACTGGAAGGTGCAGGTCGCCGGATCCGCCACCACGGTGATTGGTGCCTGTCGGCTGGCGTGGTCGATGGCCGGGTTGGCGTAGTGGGCCAGGGATTTGAAGATCGGGAAGTACAGCGCGGTGGCCAGCAGCAAGCCAAGCATCAGCACCGGTTTGCGCCCGACCTTGTCCGACAGCCAGCCGAAAATGATGAAGAACGGCGCGCCGATCACCACGCTGATGATCAGCAGACTGTTGGCCACCGCGGGGTCCATTTTCAGGAACTGGGTGAGGAAGAACAGCACGTAGAACTGCGCGGCGTAGAAGGTCACCGCTTGCCCGGCGTTGATACTGAACAGGGCGATCAGCACGACCTTGAGGTTTTCCCATTTGCCGAAGGATTCGCGGATCGGCGCCTTGCTGGCCTTGCCTTCCTCTTTCATTTTCAGATAGGCCGGCGATTCGTGCAGGCTCAGGCGAATCCAGGTGGAAATGCCCAGCAGCACGATCGACAGCAGGAACGGAATACGCCAGCCCCAGACTTCGAATTGATCGCCGGTGAAGTAGCGGCAACCGAGCACCACCAGCAGCGACAGCAGGAGACCAAGGGTCGCGGTGGATTGAATCCAGCTGGTGTGGAACCCGCGCTTGCCGATCGGCGCGTGTTCGGCCACGTAAGTCGCGGCGCCGCCGTATTCGCCGCCGAGGGCAAGGCCCTGAAGCATGCGCAGTATCACCAGAATGATCGGTGCGGCGATGCCGATGCTGGCGTAGGTCGGCAGCAGGCCCACGGCGAACGTCGCCACGCCCATCAGGATGATGGTTGCGAGGAAGGTGTATTTGCGCCCGATCATGTCCCCCAACCGACCAAACACCAGCGCCCCGAACGGCCGCACGATGAAGCCTGCGGCAAACGCCATGAGCGCGAAGATGAACGCCGTGGTGTCGTTGACCCCGGCGAAAAACTGCTTGCTGATGACCGCCGCCAGGGCGCCGTAGAGGAAGAAGTCATACCACTCGAACACCGTCCCCAGGGACGAGGCGAAGATGACCTTTCGGGTATCGGGGCTGGCGTCCGCGCTGCGCACGGCGTCCAGAGGCTGAACGTGTTCTGACATATCGGTATCCCTCACAGTGATTGTTTTTGTTGTTTCCACTGTCGGCGCCGACCTTGTGGGCGTGCGCCGCTGTTCCTTTGGTCAAGAGAGTGCGGTCAGTGCTTTTTCTTCGGCGGGAAAACTCCGGGCGGTTGGGGTGAGAATCAGCTGTGCCGCTTTTTCAGCAATCATCAGCGTAGGCGAACAGGTGTTGCCCGAGGTAATGCGCGGCATGATCGACGCATCGGCAATCCGCAGCCCCGGTACGCCGTGCACGCGCAATTGCGCATCGACCACCGCTTCCGCATCGTTACCCATGCGACAAGTGCCGACCGGGTGGAAAATCGTCGTGCCGATCTTCGCCGCCGCTTCGTGCAGTTGTTCTTCGGTTTGCAGGCTGGCGCCGGGCAGGTATTCCACCGGATTGAAGGCTTGCAGGGCGGGGGCGCTGACGATGCGCCGGGTCAGGCGAATCGCGTCCGCGGCCACGCGCAGGTCTTCGGGATGGCTGAGGTAGTTGGGCTGGATCAGCGGCGCGGTTTGCGGATCGGCGGCGCGGATTTCGATTCGGCCCCGGCTCTGCGGCCGCAAATCACACACCGACGCGGTGAATGCGGGGAAGCTGTGCAGCGGCTCGCCAAAACGCTCCAGCGACAGCGGCTGCACGTGATATTCGAGGTTGGCCGAAGTCTGTTCCGGCCCGGAGCGGGCAAATGCGCCCAGCTGACTCGGCGCCATCGACAACGGCCCGCTGCGGTCGTACAGGTAACGCAGGCCCATGCCCATCTTGCCCCACACGCTGCCGGCGATCTGGTTGAGGGTGCGGGCGTTTTCCAGTTGGTAGATAAGCCTCAGTTGCAGGTGATCCTGCAGGTTGCCGCCGACGCCCGGCAGTTCATGCACCACACCGATGCCGAGCTTTTCCAGCAGCGGGCGCGGCCCGATTCCGGAGCGTTGCAGAATGCTCGGCGAGCCCACGGAGCCGGCGCACAACACGATCTCCTTGCGCGCCTTGAAGCTCTTTTGTTGACCCTGCCAACGGGCACTGACTTTCGAGGCGCGACCGTCCTCGAACAACACTCGATCCACTTCGACTTCGGTCAATACCGTGAGATTGGCCCGATCGCGAATCGGCTTCAGAAACGCCTTCGCCGCATTCCAGCGCACCCCGGCTTTCTGATTTACCTGAAAGTAGCCGCAACCCTCGTTGTCGCCCTGGTTGAAGTCATCGATGCTGGCGATGCCGCTCTGTTCGGCAGCGCTGCGGAAGGCATCGAGAATCGGCCACGACAGGCGCTGGCGTTCGACTCGCCACTCACCCTTGTCGCCATGAAAATCCGCCGCGCCGGCAAAATGGTTTTCGCTCTGTTTGAACAGCGGCAGCACGTCATTCCAGGCCCAGCCCGGATTGCCCTCGGCAGCCCAGCCGTCGTAGTCGTTGGCCTGGCCGCGCATGTAGATCATGCCGTTGATCGACGAACAGCCGCCCAGCACCTTGCCGCGCGGATAACTCAGCGCGCGGCCGTTGAGGCCCGGTTGTTCTTCGGTCTTGAAGCACCAGTCGGTGCGCGGGTTGCCGATGCAGAACAGGTAACCCACGGGGATGTGAATCCACGGATAGTTGTCGCGCCCGCCAGCCTCCAGCAACAGCACGCGCTGCTGTGGATCGGCCGACAGCCGATTGGCCAGCAAACACCCGGCCGGCCCGGCGCCGACCACGATGTAATCGAATTCATCAAGGGAAGTCTGCATTCCCTGACCTCGCTAATTGTTTTTGTTGTCGGTCATCCTAGTTGTTAGCTTTCGTCAAAAGAATGTTAGTTTTTGCGCAGCCGCTGTGCGTTTTCAAACAGCGCTCCCTGACGATAGCCGACAAGGACAAGCCATGTTCGACTGGAACGACCTGCGGTTCTTTCTTGAGTTGCAGCGCAGCGGCCGACTGCTCACCGCCGCCCGTCGCCTGAACACCACGCACGCCACCGTCGCCCGGCATATCGAGGCCATCGAAAAAAGCCTCGGCACCGCGTTGTTCGTCCAGCACGCCCAGGGCTACGAAATGACCCCGGCGGGGGAGGCGCTGCTCAAGCATGCCGAAGCCATGGAGAACGTCGCGCTGCTGGCTCAGGAGGAAATCACTCAATCCACCGCACCGTTGGGCAAGATTCGCGTTGGCGTGACGGAGGGGCTGGGCATCATGTTTTTGGCCAGCCGCATGATCGGGTTGTTCGAACGCTATCCTGGGCTGGAAGTGGAACTGGTGGCGGTGCCGCGCTTCGTCAGCATCCTCAACCGCGAGGCGGAAATCAGCATTCACCTGGAGCGGCCGGCGGCAGACATGCTGGTCACCCGTAAACTCACCGATTACCGGCTTGCGCTCTATGCCAGCCGCGCCTACCTGGACAACGCGCCGCCATTGCGCAGCCGCGAGGATCTTGGCCGGCATGCGTGGATCGGCTATGTCGATGATCTGCTGTTCAGTCAGGAGCTGATGTTTCTCAACAGCTTCTGCCGCAATCCACGAGTGGTATTTCACAGCACCAGCGTGATCGCCCAGCAGCAGGCGGCGCGCTCAGGTCTCGGCATTGCCGTTCTTCCTTGTTACATGGCGGCGTCGGATCCGGATCTGGTGGCGCTTTTACCGGATGAGAGCATCGAGCGCAGTTACTGGATCAGCACGCGGCGCGAGTTGCACAAGTCGGTACGGTTGCGGGTGGTTTGGGATTACGTGGTGGGGCTTTGCGAAGGCGAGCGCGAGTTGTTGATGGGCCAGTAAAGACGGCTGTTTCATGCAACTAAAACGCCCGGCGAAAGGTCATTCGATTTGCGGAGGTTGAGTCATTTCGCAGAACCTCGACAACGAAGACGTTTCCCGTGGCCACTCACCTCGATCGCCGCAATAACCTGTCCCTCGACAGTCTGAATTTCTTTCTCGCCGACGTGCGTGACGGGCTCGGTCCTTATCTCGCGATTTACCTGCTGGCGGTTCACCACTGGGAGCCGGCGAGCATTGGTCTGGTGATGACGATTGCCGGGATCGCCGCGCTCATCACCCAGACCCCGGCAGGCGCGCTGGTCGACAGCACACGCTTCAAACGGGCGCTGATAGCGATTGCCGCGCTGGTGGTCACCGGAAGCTGCCTGTTGCTGCCGTTCGTGACATCGTTCAGCTTGGTGGCGCTGACGCAGGCCATCAGCGCTGCTGCCGCTTCGATTTTCGCGCCGGCCATTTGCGCGATCACCCTTGGCATTACCGGGCCTCGCGCGTTTACGCGAAGAACCGGGCGCAATGAAACCTTCAACCACGCGGGCAATGCTTGCGCTGCGTTGTTGGCCGGTTTGTCCGCGTACCTGTTCGGCCCGGTGGCGGTGTTTTATTTGATGGCAGTCATGGCGCTGGCCAGTGTGATTGCCGTCTCGTTCGTATCGGCCGACGCCATTGACCACGATCTCGCCCGAGGACTGGAGCCTAGCGCAAAGGGGCAGGGCAAGCAGCCTTCGGGCTTTTCCGTGTTGCTCACCAACCGCCCGCTGCTGATGTTTGCGATCTGCTGCGCGCTGTTTCATCTGGCGAACGCGGCGATGTTGCCGCTGGTGAGTCAGAAACTGGCGCAGGCCAATCTGCAGATGGCCACGCCGCTCACGTCCGCCTGCATCGTCGCGGCACAACTGGTGATGGTGCCGGTCGCGCTGCTGGTGGGGGCGAAGGCCGATCTGTGGGGGCGCAAGCCATTGCTGCTGGCGGGGTTTCTAATTTTGCCGTTGCGAGGTGTGCTGTATGTGCTGTCGAACGATCCGTGGTGGCTGGTTTCGGTGCAGTTGCTCGATGGTATCGGCGCGGGGATTTTCGGCGCGCTGTTTCCGGTGGTGGTGAAAGACCTGACGCTGGGGACCGGCCACTTCAACGTCAGTCTGGGGGCGATTTCGACAGTGTTCGGACTGGGCGCGGCATTGAGCAACAGTCTGGCGGGCATCGTGGTTCAAGAGGCCGGTTACAGCGCCGGGTTTCTGACCTTGGCGGCCGTGGCGCTGGTAGCGCTGGTGCTGCTTTGGGTGGCGGTGCCCGAGACAGTGTCGGGTTCCAATGCCGACTCAATGGCACTGCAAAGCAAGGCGCCGCCGATGGTTACGCCTTGACTCAACGGTCCCAAGACCTGTTCAACCGGCGGGAATCGACAGCGTCGCCCGCAGGCCTCCCTCGACCCGGTTTTCCAGTGTGATCCGCCCACCCAGACGCGTTGCGATGGTATTGACGATGGTCAGCCCCAGGCCCGCGCCCTCGGGATTGCCCCGGCTGTAGAACCGTTCGAACAACCGCGCCCGGTCCGCTTCATCGATACCCGGCCCCTGATCTTCAACGCTCAAATGGTAAAAACCGTCGGTCTGGGTCAATTGCACGCTGATCACGCCAAGTTCGGGAGAGAAGTTGGCGGCGTTGGTAATGAGGTTATTCAGGGCGATGTCGATGGCGGCGGCATCGGCGAACGCTGGGAAGGGTTGGTCGCTGACGTCAAAGGCCAATTCCAGATGCTTGCTCAGCAGCCACGGCGTGAGTTGCACCAGACTATTGCGCACGGTGTCGCCAAGGTCGATGCGTTGGTTGGCAGGCGCACTGGCCTTGGGTTCGAGGCGGGCCATGGTCAGCAACTGATTGACCAGTCGGCTGGTGCGATCCACCCCGGCGATCAGAAATTCGAGTGACTCGCGACGTTCCTGCTCGGTGCCAGCCTCCAGCAGGTTTTGCGCATGTACCCGCAGTACCGCCAGCGGCGTGCGCATTTCGTGGGCGGCGTCGGCGATGAACCGGCGTTCCCGACCGAGCACTTCCTGGATCTGCGCAAGCATGCGGTTGAGTGCGGCTTGCATCGGTTCCAGCTCGCTGGGCAGGGGTGTCAATTGCAGCGGTTCGAGGGAGCCGCTGTGCCTGGCGCGTAGCGTCGCCGCCATATTGGCCAGGGGCTTGAGCCCCCAGCCGATGGCCAGCCAGATCATCGCCGCCAGCATCAGGCTGCCGATCACATTCGGCCACAGGGTATGGCGGACGATCCGGTCAACCAGATCCGCTCGCACGTCGCCACGTTCGCCCACCCAGATGCGCAGCCCGTTCTGTTTGTCTTCCAGGACAAACGCCCGCCAGTGGCGCTTGTTCAAATCCACCACATCACTGAAGCCTGGCTGGATCGGCGGCGTGCTGAAGGAGGGCGCGCTGGCGGTATGCACCAGGACCTCGCCCTTGGCATTCCAGACCTGAAAGGCGAGCTTTCTTTCGTAGGGATGGCCGTCACCCTTGGGCACGGCTTCAGCCAGGGCCGAGTTGAACGCCCGATAAAGATCCGCGTGTTCCTGCCCCGGCAACGGCATGCGCATCACCCCTTGCAGCAAGCGTGCGTTCTGCGCCAGTTGCGCGTCGTAGACCTCGGCGATTTCGTGGTTGCTGTCGTGCAGGTTGAACAGGCTGAGCACAGTCAGACCGGCGAGCATCAAGCCGATGATCAGGGTCAGGGTGCGGCGCCGGATCGAGGTCATCGGCGCTCCTCCACCAGATAACCCACGCCGCGAATGGTGCGGATCAGGTCGGTGGAGAATTTCTTGCGCAGGTGATGAATGTGCACTTCCAGGGTGTTGCTTTCGGCTTCTTCGTTCCAGCCGTAAAGCAGTTGTGTGAGGTGGTCGCGGGTCATGACCCGGCCCGGCGGCGAGAGCAGTTCGTGCAGCAACTGATATTCCTTGGGCGTGAGCACCACCGGTTGGCCCAGATAGCTGACTTGCTGGGTGCCGGGGTTGAGGCTGATGCCGGCATGTTCGATCAGCATCTGCGCCCGTCCGGCACTGCGCCGCAGCAGAGCGCGCAGGCGGGCCTTGAGCTCGGCCAGGTCGAAGGGCTTGATCAGGTAATCGTCGGCGCCGGCGTCCAGCCCCGCAATGCGGTCTTCTGTGGCATCGCGGGCGGTGAGGATCAGCACCGGCAGGTTCGAGCCGCTGGCGCGCAGACGGCGTAACACTTCGAGACCGTCCATGCGTGGCAGGCCGAGATCGAGCACCGCCAGGTCAAAGGTCTCGCTGAGCAGGGCGTGCAGGGCGCTGCTGCCGTCCTTGAGCCAGTCGACGGTGTAGCCCTCGCGCCCCAGCGCCTGATGAATGCCCTCGCCGAGGGCCACGTCATCCTCGATCAGTAGTAAACGCACACGGACTCCTGTCAGTCGAGTTTCTTGTTCACGTCCACCAGCAACGCGGCGATCTCTTTGCGGCGTCCGGCATCGGCACTTTCCCGGCCTGGGCGAGGAGCGGCTTGCAGGGCCTTGAGCAGCGCTGCTTTGGCTTCAGCGTAGCGTTTTTGACGGTAAAGGTGATCGCCCCAGAAGTACAGACTGTCGATTCCCTCGGGGTTGAGTTGCAGGGCTTGTTTGAGCAGTTGTTCAGCCTTGTCGCTGTCACCAAAACCGATCGGCCAGCCCGGTACCCGGTCGTACAGCGCGGCGAGGCTGGTGTAGGCCGAACCTTGCAGCGCCTTGGGGTCGAGGGTCAGGGATTTTTCCAGATCGGCCTTGGCGTCCTTGGTTTTGCCCAGGGCTCCGAGCCCGCCCTCGGCACCGGCCCAACTGCTGGTGACGATGCCTTTCCAGATCCAGGCCTCGGCAACGGCCGGCCGTTCGGTGGCGAAGTGCGTTGCCTGGACGGCCAACTGTTCAAACGCAGCGGCGCGCTGTTTTTCCGGTGTTTCGTACTGGATGTGCGCCCAGCTCTGCTGGATGCTGCTGAGGCGTTGTTGATCGGCGGCGTCCAGCGCCCAGACACTTTGACTGAGGGCGCCCAGCAGCACACAGGCGAGAAGTTTTTTCATGGTTTCGGCGTCTCGTTTTCAGGTTTTTCACTCAGGCGACGGATCAATGGCAATTGCTTGCGCAGACCGCGATCCACCAGATTGGGCAGCAGGCTGTTGAGGCGTACGAAGAAGCGCTCCGGCCAGCCCAGATAGAGGTCGCGGCGATCACCGGCAATCGCATGGATCACGGCGGCAGCGACGGCTTGCGGATCGTCGACGCTGGATTTGAGTGCGTCGTTCAATGCCTGGGCGGCGGGGCTGTTCATGGCGGTGCGTGTGGCGCGGGGCGCCACGTACAACACACCGACCCGGGTATCCGCCAACTCTCGGCGCAAGGCCTCGGAAAATCCGCGCAAGGCAAACTTGGTGGCGCAATAACTGGCATAACCGGGATAGCCGATCGACCCGTAGGTCGAGCCAACGTTGACCACCATGGCACTGTCGGCCTGCTTGAGCAGCGGCAGCAACAGCTTGGTCAGGCAGATCGGTGCACCGATGTTCACCGCCAGCATGGCGTTGATGTCGCTGTCGTCGAGCTGTTCCAGCATTGCGAAATGATTGACCCCGGCGGCGTTGATCAGCAGGTTGATGCCGCCGATGGCCTCGGCGGTGGCCAGCACCTTGCGTCGGTCGCTGAGGAATGTCAGGTCGGCAGCGACCCAGCACAGGTTCTGTGGGTAAAGATCGAGCAACGGGCGCAGCGATTCCTGATGCCGCGCGACCGCCAGGACCTGCGCACCGGCAGCGCACAGGGCACGCGTGATCGCTATCCCGATGCCGCCGCTGGCACCGGTCAGCACCACACGGGCTTCATGCAGCTGCATGTTGAACCTCCGCGTCACGGGGCAGGCCGCGGAACATGTCGGCGTAGAGACGATAGACGACTTTCGAGGCATGAATCACCGCCGCCTGGTCGGCCGGATCTTCCAGCTGATTCATCAGCCGGCGATAGGTTTGCATGTGCTCGATGTCCAGCGAACCGTGGGAGCTGAGGTAGCTGAACGCCGTTTCCGGCAGGGCCAGACGTTCGCGGATGCTGCCCGCCGCATGGGTGGCCAGGGCGATGCTGGTGCCCTCCAGCACGTTGACCATGCCAAACAGACCCACCGGATTGCCTCGGGCGATCAGGTCGTAAAGAAAGCTGACCATCAGCTCGATCGGCAGCGACGGCTGGCCATCACGCACCGCGTTACGGTCACCGCCACAGGCCTCGATGTCGTTGAGCACCCATTGCTCATGACCGTATTCGTCCTCGATGTATTCGCACACGGCTTTGCGCAGCCATTCCAGGTGCGTTGGCAGGCGCGCGCCGCAAGCCATCATCAAGGGGACGGTGTGACGCACGTGGTAGTAGGCCTGGGCGAGAAACGCGCGATAGCTTTCAAGGCTGACCTTGCCTTGCAGCGCATCGAGGATGATCGGCAGATTGAACAGCTCGTGGCGTTCCTGGTGCGTGGCTTCTTGCAGGGTGTCGAAAAAACTCATGATGCGGATTCCTCGGAAAAGGCGGATTCGGTAAGCACGGCGCGGTACTGCGCGACGATTGCCTCGCGGCGCGGGCGACCGTTGGCGGTGAGCAGGCCGTTGGTGGCCGTGAAAGGTTGTTCGAGGCGTGTCCAGTGATGCACCTGGGCGTAATCGGGCAAGGCCTCGTTGGCAGCGGCGATGGCGGCTTCCAGTTGTGCATCGGTGCAATCAGGGCGATGTGGCCAGAGCAGGGCGTGGTTGTGCGGCAAGGCCTCGCCATACACAAAGGCCTGGGCGATGTGCTGGCGCTGAGTCAGTTCGGACTCGACCCATTCCGGGTTGACGTTGCGCCCGAAACTGGTAACGAACTGATGCTTCTTGCGGCCCTTGAGGTAGAGAAAACCTTCCGGGTCGAACTCGCCCAGATCGCCGCTGGGCCACCATTCATCGCTGTACGTCGGCTCGCCAAGGTAACCGAGCAAGGTCGAGCCTTTGATCAACACCTCTCCGTCTTCGGCAAGGCGCACGTCGACATGGGGCAGGGGCCGCCCGACACTGCCCGGACGACGTTCGCCGGGTCGGTTGAGGCAGACCACCGAGGCGCACTCTGACAGGCCGTAACCTTCGTAGACCGGCAGGCCGATTCGTTGCGCGCGGTGCAGCAGATCCTCGGAAACCCGTGCGCCACCAACGGCGGCAAAACGCAGCGATTGCGGATCGAAGGCTTTCTGTTCGGCAGCGCTGACCAACAGCAAAAGCAATTGCGGCACCAGGATCAGACTCTCGGGCGCCCGGTGGGCCAGGCAGCCCAGCAAACGCGGCAGGTCGACGCCGCTGGCGCCCTGGATGCCCAGGGTTTTCTGACTTGGCACGCTCAGCATCGCGCCGGCGTACAGGGCCGCGTAACAGCCAAGGTTTTCCAGCAGGATCGCCAGCGGCAGCAACGCCACGTGATGTTGAGGGGCTGTGGGTTTGCTGGCCTCTTCCAGCTCCCGAGCGACCCGCAGCAGACTGTCGGCGCTCAGGCACACGCCTTTCGGTGTGCCGGTGGTGCCGGAAGTGAACGTCAGTTTGGCGGTGCCGACTGGCAGGCGGTTCGGGCCTTCAAAAGCGCGGCACCAGAATTCACCGCGTTGTTCATAACCGGCGGCGAGCAATTCTGGCTCCAGCTCCGGTTCGGCGATCACTCTTTCGGCCTGGCTTTGTTCAAGACAATGGGCACGTTGTGCCGGACTGAAGAACGGCGGCAGGGTCACGCACGTCAAGCCTTCAAACAACGCCGCCAGATCCCAGAGTATGGCTTCGACGCCGTTGTCCAGCGCCAGGGCGATAACCTTCACGTTTTCATCGCGCAAGCGCTGCTGGCGGTACATCACCTCGGCGTACAGCGTGGTGTAACTGATTTTCAGCGTGTCGCCCCACAACGCCAGGGCGTTGTCATTGCGCCCTGCGTGGCTGCGCAGGGTTTCCTGAAATCGTTGACGTTCAAGCGACATGGCAGGCTCCCTCAACGGATGTCGGCAATCCCAGCCGGCTAAACAGACCGATGTTGCGCAGATGGATAAAGCCGGCGCGGATATTGCCGACATGCACCCAGGGTTTGCTTTCGTAGTAACTGCCCCAGTGGTGACGGTCATCGCCCAGACGCTCCGGGTCAGCGGCGCACAGCGTCACCGGTTTCAGACCCAGACGATGGAAGCTGTTGACGAGGCCGATATTGCCGGTGAAGGTCACCCATTCCAGACCGCCCATGGCCAGCAGGTAAGTGAGGGCAATGATGCTCAGACGCGCACTGCCGGTGTCGTTGGCGGCAAGGTTGCCGACTTCGACAATCGCGCTGCGCTCCACCGGTCGCTCGGCGGCTGCGCTGATCAACGGCTCGATCGGCTCATCCAGGTAGAGTTCGAGAAACAGCGATTCAAGATGCGCGCGGCGTACGCCGGCCACCGCGCACAGGTCGCCGGAGTCGTTGTGCACGCCAAACAGTTCGGGCATGAAATGACGAATATCGGCGCCATGGGCCTTGCGAAAACGCTGTTGAATGAACGCTTCGAACGATGCCCGCTGAGCGTCGCCCGGCAGCGAGCTGGACAATTGCATCGGTGGTGTTTCGGCATGGCCGAAGTGCAGGGGCAGGGGGATGTTCCAGTCAGAATCGGGCATGGGCTGAAGGCCTCCCTCAATAGGTTTGAGTGGAGTATCCGGGCCATTTCTTAACGAAGTCTGAAGGTGAAAAAAGGTTAACGAACGTCGGATCTTCAGATTGTCTTAAGACTGTCACGGCAGTGTGACGCCGTCGGTCCGCCCGGCAACCGGATCGAGACAGCCGAACGAATCGGCCTTCGCTTACAACAATCACGAGGCAACTATGACCCGCGACCTGGCCGCACCCCGTTATGGAAAACTGTCGATCACCTTGCACTGGCTGATGCTGGCGCTGTTCGTGGGCGTGTATGCCTGCGTTGAAATAAAAGGCTTCATGCCCCGAGGCAGCGAAGCGCGAGGCCTGTTAATGGGCCTGCACGGAATGTTCGGCGCGAGCATTTTTGTTCTGGTTTGGGTGCGCCTGTTTGGCCGCCTGACGCCACGTCCGCCGATTATCCCCAAACCGCCTGCCTGGCAGACGGCAATCGCGCACCTGATGCACCTGGCCCTTTATGGGCTAATGATTGTTACGCCAGTGCTGGCCTGGCTGATGCTTGCGGCCGGCGACAAACCTTTTCCGTACTTTGGCTTCCATCTTCCAGCCCCGGTGGCTATCGACCCGGACTTTGCCAAACGCCTCAAATACTGGCATGAACTGCTGGGCAGCACCGGCTACTGGCTGATCGGTCTGCATGCGGCGGCGGGGCTTTTTCACCACTATTGGGTGCGGGATAACACCTTGGTGCGGATGTTGCCGGGGCGTAGCAATTCGCAGTAGGCCTGTTCGGATCGACTCCTGGAAGGTCGCCATCCTGGCGCCTGCCCGCCGCATGACCGTGCAGGTAGTGATGTCGGGGGCATTGGTGGTGAAGCAGGCATTGGAGAGCGTGGAGCCGAAGGGGCAGAGGCCGTTCCCAAGCGAAAACGAACAGATTCATGCACTGAGTCTGTTCCTTTTTTCGTCAGCTTCAGCGGTTTCGCCCTTTTTCAGATATGCAACCAGGCCAAGGAGCCCAACATGACACCCAGGCCCGCCGCCCCAAACGAGACCCGTCTGAGCCATTCCTTGCGCGTCAGCAGGGTGATGGCCGCCAGCGAAATAGCGATTTGAATCGCGGTCATGGCCTGGGCCCAGCGGTGATGCTGATGCAGGACCTGCTCTGACTTTTCGTCCCACTCTCGCGCCTGTTGCTCAAGTGTTTCCGCCTTTTTGCGCGCTTGCTCTTTCTGCTCGGCATAGCGCCGAGCCTCGGCAACATAATGAGCGGAATCCAGTCCCGGAAGATGGCTGGCCAGCTCCGACAGGTTCTGCCGACTGGACTTGGCCTGGTAATAGCTCCACTCGTTGGCCGCTTCGGTCTTCTGAATGGCCGCGTTGTTTTTGTCCATGGCCGCCTCACTCTCCGTCGAGCCGGCCTGATAACTCATCAGGGCGCCGACCGTCGCCATGATCGCCGTCATGACCGCAATCTTGCTGGCAAAGCGATCGCCTTTTGCGTGGGCGTGATGGGTGGTGTGTTCAACGTGTTGCTCGTGAGGACTGGGGACTTCGAACTCTTCAGGCATGACGGTCGGACTTGGGTTGATGGGGAAATTTGCGCGGATTATGCCGGGTGGCCGGTTTTTTAGACACAGGGGAATGGTGGTGTCTGGGTGAAAGCGGACGGCCTGATTTACGTATTCCCGTCGGACTGCGAAACAGTCTTTTTTGTCAGATATTAAACACAGAATACGTGGCCTGTTTATGCGTGGTCTTTCGTCACATCCCGATGCCCACAACGCCTTGCGCCACGCCCTACACCTAAGACAGAATCCGCCGGCTTGTGCGTCTGGACTTCCGACCGTAACTTGATTCCCGTCACTGCCCATCAGTGATCGGGTCTGCAAGCCCGCCGGAAAAACCAGTCGCACAGCCTGCCAAAAGGACGCTCGTTCGCGTCCGCTCAATGGCGGCTTTGTGCGGGAGACCCTCGGGTCTGCCGGGTGCCTGGTTTCCCGGTCTTGCAGACCCGCACATGGCTGCCACCCATCATCTGCAAGTGATGCTGGTAGCTCCTATTGAAAATCAGGAGTTTCACCATGATCAAACCCACACCGAATCCCCCGGAAACCGATCCGGTTTCACCCTACAGATTCCCCGACTCCCGAACCCTGAACGAAGCCGCCGAACGCGCGCTCGATCATTACCTCACTCCGCAGCAACGGGTCATGGGGAGTCATCACAAACACGATCCGATGTACCTGGCCAATCCGGCGTATGACACCGAATCACTGCTCGCCAATGCCAGCGAATCCCTAGGCTCGGCCAGCGAAATGCTCAACAACTTTGCGGCCACGCTGGAGCCCGCTCACCGTAAGACTGCGATAGGGATTGCGCAGATTGTGATGCTCGGAGAATTGGCGGTGAATCAGGCGTTGGATAACGTCGAACTGAAGACTTAAGGCTGTCCTTCAGTAAAAAGGGAGCAGATTCACTACCTGAATCTGCTCCCTTTTTTGTTCGTTAAGCTCAACCGTTGGTGTTTGCTCTCTTTTCCGCCGTCACGATGCAAGCCTTGTAGAAATTGGAATGGAAATCGCTGATCGCTTTCTGTTGCAAACTCTCGCTTGAGTATTGAGGAATCTCGTACGCCTCGCGAATCAACGACTTGAACACCTCACCCACATACTCGTTCTGCTTACCTGCCGCTTCGGCCAGTTCCAACACCGAAGCCATGGGCACGCCTTGCTGCCTGGTTTTCATGACCTGTTTGGCCGAGTTTTCTATTCGTTGGCACTCTTCGAGCTCTTCCTGCGGTACGGGAGAGGCAAGAGCGGAAAAACTGATGGCGAAGGTTACTGCTGCTGCCAGACATTGTTTGTGCACGAGGTGTCGTCCCTGGTTTTGAGGCTGAACCATATCATTCGTGGCTCGGCGCCACCATTGCAGGCAGGGAGAAAGAGCGCCAAGTGCTGGCACGCGGCCACGCCTTGCGCCCCCCGATTTCCGCTGTCACCCTTCGGCCCGTTCTTCAAGGATCAGAAGAAGGAATCAAGGATTGAGTGGCTACATTCCCAACCCGCCTAAAAACTATCGCAACAAAGGAACCGACCCCGTCGATATTCATGCCCAGCGTTGGGCTGAATATGAGAAACACGGGAAGGAACCGGCATCGGCTCGTGAAAAGATCGGCATAGCCCTGCGGATCGGAGTGTTCTTCGATGGGACGGGGAATAATGCCAATAATGCTGCGGCCGGGCTTTTGTGTGGTGCTCATCATCCGATTGCGGCTCAAGATATTGATGCGAGTTGCAAGCCGTATATGAGTGATCCGGACAGTAGTTATGGCAACGATGTCAGCAATATCAAAAAGCTGAGTGAGCTGTATGACGCGGTTCCTGTAGCGCAAGGGGGACGAGCCTCCCGCGTTGTCTACGTCGAGGGCATCGGCACGCGATCTGGCGAAAAAGACAGCACACTCGGTGCTGGTACCGGGCGCGGAGAAACAGGTGTCGCAGGGCGAGTCGAGTCCGTGTTTCCCATGATCCAACAAGCGATCAATCGAGTCCTGGAAGATAACCCGGACAGTGAAATCACCTCACTGACGTTCGATACGTTTGGTTTCAGTCGTGGCGCCGCAGCCGCACGGCATTTCGCCAACGAAATTGTTCGCACCAGTCGCGGCCCTCTTGGTCATGTACTGCGAAATCTACCGAGAGCATTCGGTCCTAGATTCAATGACCAGTATAAAAGCGACATCAATATGGGGTTTATCGGCTTATTCGATACAGTGCCCTCGATTGCTGGTTGGTCGAATTTGGGAAACATCAAAAGTCCAATTGCGACGGGTATCAAGCTTTACCTTGATCGTCGTTTTTTCAGTGATGTCGCTCAGTTGGTTGCTCGTGATGAATGCAGAGCCAACTTCGCACTCAGTCGCGTCAAACCTGATCATCTGGAGATTATTCTGCCTGGAGTGCATTCCGACATCGGCGGGGGGTATCTGGAGGAAGCGCAGGAGTGTGTTCTTGTTAGCCCAATGCAAACACTGATCGTGCCATTGAACACCGACGTCGTGACTACCTCGATCTACAGCGATGCGGTTAATGTTAGAAACCAGTGGTTATCCAAGGGATGGCCTGCAGACATGCTTGAGATTGTGACTCCAGAAGCGCTTCTGGTGCCGAATAGTCCGCAAGATCGGCTGAGTCCAAGCGCTAAACGTGTTTACGCAGCTGTACAGCTCAAGCGTCCGGTGAGTGGCATGCTATCCAGGGTTTACCTGAGAGTGATGCATCATCTGGCAAAAGAGAAAGGCGCTCGATTCAACGATATTCCTGACACTCCGGATTTGACCGTCCCCGCAGAACTTCAAGCTTTGTGTGATCGGTTCGTTGCGGGTGACTACAGCACCACGCCTGAAGAGGAGCAGTTGCTGAAACTCAAGTACATTCATATGTCCGCAAACTGGAACCATCCACTCGGCCGCAGAGATGGCAGCGGACTAAATGCGGTATACATCAACGCCCCTACCGCCGATGCCATCCGCGTGCTACACCCACACGTACCTGATTGGACGCTTTGGTAATGAGAGTTTTTGTAACCCTGTTTTGTGCTTTGTTCATGACTGGCTGTCAGTCTGCGGACCCGCTGTCTGCCAAAAGCGACCCTAAGTCCGAGTCGTGGGAGCTCGCATTTACTGAGCCTTACTATATGAAAGTGTGGGTGGAGGACAGTGCCGTCGAAGATATAAACGGCAAGCTGTTCAAACGTACGGGAGGAGGTACGGCCGCTGGTGGGGAGCCTGAAGACGGTAAAGAATCTGCACGTGGATGGCACGCTGTAGGCGCTGCTGCAAAGCCAGTAATTGGTGCAGATCTCCCCAAACGCATTTACGTGCGTTGGCAATCGATTGTCGAACCTCAGACCTATAGTGTTTGGTTGGATGTGCCCGAAGAGGCCAGACAATTAATGAGAACGTCGGTCGATCAGCGTTGTCCGGAAACTCCGAAGGAGCAAGCGAGTTATTCCGCTTCTATCTACTTGGGACTGGCTCCCGGCGGGGTTGTACAAGTCTGGGTCAGGGACTCGTGCCACCATCCAGTGAGAGTGGCCAGGGCCAAAGCCGAAATCGAACCGCTTGGTCCGAGCCAGGGTAAGAACCAAGGGCGTTACGCTTATCCGGTCAGTGAGAAGTCGCAACGCTACATTGAGAAATTTGGCATTCCGTACGGCAGCTGGTAACAGTCAGCAAATGAGGCCATTCATAAGTTTTCTATGTGTGGTGTTGATTGCTGGTTGTCATTTGACCGATCCGTTGTCAGGCGAAAATGATCCCAAGTCCGAATGGTGGGAGCTGGGTTTCACAGAACCTCACTACATGAAGGTTTGGGTGGAAGATACTTCGGTGGAAGACATCAAAGGAAGAACGTTCCTGCACACCGGCGGAGGATCCGCCTCGGGCGGACAACCAGAGGATGGCACAGAGTCAGCCCGAGGTTGGCATGGCGTAGGCGGCTCTGCAAAGGCAGTAGTAGGCGCCGATCTTCCCAAGCGGATCTTCGTTCGTTGGCAATCTATTGTGGAGCCTCGGACCTATCGTGCTTGGGTTGATATACCGGAAGAAGCCAGGCAACTAATGCTGACATCGGTCAACCAGCGATGTGCGAAAACTCCGGAGGAAACGGCCACCTATATTTCTTCCGTTTATTTAGGGTTGGCGCCGGGCGGAGTTGTGCAAGTGTGGGTTAGAGACTCTTGTCATCACCCGATCAAAGTGGCTAGGGCGCAAGCTGAGATTGAACCGTTGGGGCCAAGCCAAGGCAAAAACCAGGGGCGTTACGCATATCCGGTCAGTGAAAAATCCAAGCGTTATATCGACCAGTTCGGCATTCCATATGGCAGTTGGTAATTCTTGGAAACGGGGGGAGTCGGAAAAAATAGAGCGGGTCTTTTGATAAATAGATGCGTCCCCATTTTTCGATTTTTTGCACGTCCCCATTTTTTTTAGCATTTCTTTGAAACGATCCTTCTATGGTGATCAAATGCTGGATGCCACTTTGAAGATAATAAAAGCTACTCGCTTTGATGACATCGACCACGACCTCGGGTATGAGTATCGTGGTTATAACTACGAAATACAGAGCGAAGAGGATATGTTTCTGATCAGGATTTACGATGACGAACCCGGACAGGCAGCGGTAGTGCGTCCGACGTCGATGTCTAAAAACAAAAAGCTAAGAACGTTAGTCGAGCTTTTACAGTCCGAGCTGGGCGTGTCCAGGGTCTCGCTTTACAAGGGGGATATAGGTTCTTACGCCGAGATCAATCTTGACAGTTTGACCTTCCTTCCCGCCTGAAGCCGGCTGTGAAGGGGTGCCAAGCGTGTTTAGATACTTTTGGTCAAAATCAGTCAGAAAGTAAAGTCGTAAATTTTTGATCGGTTGCGAAGAGTTGAAAGCGTCGAGTTGGATTAGTCGGAATGACGCATAGGTGTGAAGTTTTATCTCTTGTTGAACATTTCATACACCCATTTAGCCAGCTCCTCTGGTGATGTTGTCTCTTTTCTCAACACTTCATAACCGCGATCTCGCGCAACGATAGCCAGTTTTCCTGAGTCGGAAATTTCAACATACGGCCCGCCAAACTCATCGATTTCAGTGGTAAGGGGGAAGCTGCTGTACGGATTTCTCCGTTCAATCGCATATTTAAAAAAGCAATCGACTATTTGTTTAAGCTTCATGGCCAGGTCCTTGGATTTTTTTGTTGGCTAGTCCACGTACGAGAGCAACGTCAGAGAGAATCTTTCAGTCCGTCAAAAATCGATGTCAACCGCTGTACTCCCCAACCGCTCCCCATTAACCACCACATGCACCGCATGCACCCCCGCATAGTGCTTGCGCGTAGTGAAATCCTTGATCACCTGTCGCCGCGCCACAACCTCACTCCCAAACCCTGCCAACTCCAACGTCTTCAACTTGAAAACCTTCGCCGAAGTCCCGCCATTCGCCTTCACATAGTCAATCGCATAATCAATCACCAGCCGCTGTTCAACTGGCACCAACGATCGAACGGTAAACGACAAGGTAATCGTCTCCCCAAGCCGCACAACCGCCGGTTCCACCTTCACATCCAGCAATTCAACCTCAGCCTTCGCCCCAGCGCCTATAACCGTGAGCGCCCGAGAATTCCCCTGTTTGATCAAACTCCGCAACGCATGTCTGGCAATCCACGCCGTGTGCCTGTTCTCCAGTGACCACCCCTCAACCGTATCCAGCACCCATTCCGGATGCTCCTTGGTTACATCATTCAAATGATTCGCCACGGACTTGCGCACGTACAAACTTTCATCCGCCTTCAACCGGTCGAGAATCCCGGCAGCCAACAGCGGATCCGCCTGCACCGGTTCCAGGCGAAACGACCACGGCAGGCGAGGGCGGCTGCCTTCGCTGGCGAGGCGGCGGACGTGGTGGTTTTCGTCTCGTGCCCAGTCGTGCATCCGTTCCAGCGAGCGTTCCAGGTCGCTGCGCAGGAAGTGGCGGATGGCGAATTCGGAGGAGCCGAAGGTGGTGAAGTACTTCAGGGCCTCCATCGAGGTGTCGAACGCGTGCGCGCCGTAGCTCGCGACGTAGTGCGGCAGGCTCATGCTGACGAAGCCGCTGTTCAGACGTGGGGCGAGTTCGCGCAGGACGGCGAGGGAATCTGCGTAGTCCAGTGGCAGCACGGCGTGCAGGCTTTCGCTGACGCGGGCCATGCGTTGCATGACGGAGAGGTCGGCGAGGCCGTCGTTGGCGTGCTTGAGAAACGCCTTGGCCTTGAACGCCGGGTACACGGCGCTCATTTGTGTGGCGATGTGTTGCAGGCGTTCGGCGTTGAAGATTTCTTTCAGGGCTGGGGCGGTGGTTTCGGTCGTGCTCATGGTCAGGTCATCGGGGTGCTGATGAACGCTTGGGTGCTTTCGGCGTACGCGGTGTATTGGGCGATGCGCGGGAAGCGTTGGGCGTCGATCTGGTCGGGGACGACTAAGCTGGTGAAGCTCCAGGCGATGGCGAGGGTGATGCCGTCCTGATGGAGGGAGCCGTCGGTGGGCAGCGGGTGCTTTTCGAGTTGGTGTTCGAGGGCGGTGAAGGCGGCGGCGAGTTGGCCTTCGACGCGTTCGACCCACGGCTGGTATTGAATGTCGGCCGGGCGCAGGTTGCGTTCGTAGTAGAGCTGCACGGCTTTTTCGCAGGCGGCAAGGCCGAGGCCGGTCAGGCGCAGGGCTTTGGCGCGTTGCGGCAGGTCGGCGGGCAGCAGGGTTTTGCCGGACAGGGCTTCGAGATAGTCGAGGATGAGGGTCGAGTCGATCAGCACTTCGCCGTCATCAAGGATCAGGGTCGGCGCCTTGACCACCGGGTTGATCTGCTGGAAACGTTCGAAGTGGCGGAACACCGAGACCGGGTCGTGTTCCAGTTCGACCCCCAGGCATTTGGCAGAGATCGCCACGCGGCGCACGTAAGGGGAGTCCAGCATGCCGATCAGTTTCATGACGCGTTCCTTCTAGTCGAACCGGGGAGGGCATAACGTAGCCGAGGTTGGGGGGATTTGTCAGTCTTTGGGAAGGGCTGGTGTCGCGGTCAACGACTGTAACGAATTGCGACAAAGCGCCGCTCGTCCGACGTTTGTCTTCTATATACAGCCGCTAGACTGAATTTCTTGCTATAAACGCACTCCGATGAGCGCTGTGAAGCCTGTGTCAGAGCAGTTTCCGGGCCTTGTCGGACAAATTCCCGGTATTTACAGTTGCTGAGGCCTCAAACGGGCCTTAGACTGCCGCCCCTTCGTAAATTGAGTGCCGGGTGGCGTTTGCAATAAACGATGCCTTTCCGATGACCGCAGGCGGTTCGCCGGAACGCTCCCTAATTCGCCTTAATGCACGTTTTTTATAGAGATATCAATGACAAAGGACAAGTTGCTGGCCATGCCGGCAGATGACTACATGAATGCCGAGCAACACGCTTTCTTTCAAGAGCTGTTGCAGAACATGAAAGTCGAAACCCATGAGCGCATTGAGCAGAACCGTATTGCCATCGAAAGCCTGGACACCCCGGCTGACCCGGCGGACGCCGCATCGGTGGAAGAAGAGCGCACCTGGCTGGTAAACGCGATCGATCGCGACCAGCGCATGCTGCCGCAACTCGAGCAGGCCCTTGAGCGTATCAAGGAAGACAGCTTCGGCTGGTGCGACGACAGCGGCGAGCCGATCGGCCTGAAACGCCTGCTGATCAGCCCGACCACCAAGTACTGCATCGAAGCTCAAGAGCGTCACGAGCAGATCGACAAGCACCAGCGTCAGGCCTGATTCCTGAGGCGACCCCTTCAATGCGGGTCGTCGCGAAAAGATCGCAGCCTTTTGCAGCTCCTCCGGGAACTGCAAAAGGCTGCGATCTTTGCTTTTTCTCGTCTGCCGGAAAGTCTCCCCGCCATTCCATTGACCTGCCACAGACCCACGACTAACGGACCATGGATAATGGCGTTGTAGTGGCGTTTAATGCAGTCACAACAATGAGAACAAGCGTGGGGTAACAAAATGACGAGAGATGGATCTCTGGTTGCGGCTCTGCCTGCACCAGTTGTTTTGCCGAAGAATCGCTGGCTGACGCCGACCCTGCAAAGCATCGCCCTGATGCTGTTGCTGGCCGGGATGAGCCTGGGCGAATGGCCGTTGTACGTCGGCATGCCGCTCGCGGTGCTGATCGTCTGGCTGCCGCGCCTGCGTTCCCGGCCGGTCCCTGATGCGCAACCGGTCGATAGCAGCAACGCGATGTCCGAGCTGACTCGCGACCTTTCCTACACCACCAGTCATAATGCGCTGTCAGCCGCCGGCGTGGCATTTTCCGTCAAGGAATTGGCCGGCAAGCTGCAATCGCAACTCGACGCCGCCGCGCAGATAGTCAACAACGCTCAAGTCATGATCGCCACTGAGCAGGCCACTTCGCAGCTCAGCCGTGAAGCCTTGGGCGCTGCCAGCGAAGCCCATCACAGCAGCGCGGCGGGGCGCACCGAGCTGGTGGATTCCATTTCGCGCATGCATCAGCTCAGCCAGCGTGCCAATGCCAGCCGCGAACTGATCGAAGCTTTGAGCCAGCGCAGTGACGACATTCAGCGCGTGACGTTGGTGATTCAATCCATCGCCAGCCAGACCAACCTTCTGGCATTGAACGCCGCCATTGAATCGGCCCGGGCCGGCGAGCACGGTCGTGGATTTGCAGTGGTCGCGGACGAGGTACGCGGCTTGGCGGCGCGTACCGCGACGGCCACTGGCGAAGTGGGCGAGATGGTCGCCGACATCCAGCAACGCACGGCGCAGGTGGTGGAACAGATTCGCCAGCTCTCCGACGATTTGCACATGGGTGTCGAGCAGGTCGAACACACCGGTCAGCACCTGGAAAACATTGCGCGACTGGCGGCCGGGGTGAAAACCCAGGTTGGCGAAATCGCCCGAGGCGCGGAAACCAATCGTGAACAGCTCGACAGTCTGTTCACCGCCATCGAACAGATGCGCAGCGATCTTGCGATCAGCGACCAACAGACCCAGCGCCTGGCCGAAGCCGCGGTGCAGATGGAAGGACAGGCAGAAACCATCAGCGAACGTCTGGCAGAAGTCGGGCTGGATGACTATCACCAGCGCATCTACGATCTTGCCCGCGAAGGGGCCAGTCAGATTGCCGCGCGGTTCGAGGCCGATGTCGAGCAGGGACGCATCAGTCTTGAGGACCTGTTCGACCGTCAGTATCAGCCGATTCCAGACACCCAGCCCGCCAAGTTCCAGACTCGTTTTGATCGCTACACCGATCAGGTGCTGCCGGCCATCCAGGAACCGTTACTGCCGCGCCACGAAGGCCTGGTGTTCGCCATCGCTTGCACGCAGCAGGGTTACGTGCCGACCCACAATCAGGCGTTCAGCCAGCCGCTGACCGGGGATGTGCAGGTCGATACCGTGAACAACCGCACCAAACGCAAATTCGCCGACCGCACCGGCATCCGCTGCGGCAGCCATCAGCAACCGGTGCTGTTGCAGACCTACACCCGTGATACCGGCGAGCTGATGCACGACCTGTCGGTGCCGATCATGGTCAAGGGCCGGCATTGGGGCGGGTTGCGTCTGGGCTATAAACCGGAGAAGCCGCGCTGAGCCATTGTTGCCGGAACTGCAATTAAGCTGTGCAGCGGAGTTGCTGTTTCCTCTTGATCCAAATCATTAACATGCCCACATAGTTAGGTTGCTAATGAAATTGGGAGGTCAACATGCAATGCAGAGTCGATGTCGCGGTGATGATCGGCACCGGTGTACCCGCCGGTCTGCGCGCGATGGGGCAAAGTGTCTGCTGGGTGGTGCTGCTCAATGGCGAACGCCGGGGCACTGCGTTTGCAAGTCGTAACGAGGCGGAAGAGTGCAGGGCTGCATGGCTTGCGCAATTGAGCGCTGAAACCGGTGACAGCCTGCACTGATCAAGATTACTTGCCCCGGTGCAGGCGCACATTCAGCTCATCGACCATGATGGCTTCCTCGCCATCGGCCCGCAGCCACTCCTTGAGCATTTGCGCCTGTTGTGGGCTCCAGAAGTCGGCGTCGATCAGCTTGGTATCGGCATCCAGCGGATGGGCTTCGATGAAGTCGTCGATCGCCGTTTCCTCCGAAGGCAGCCCTAATTGATCGAACAGGGTTGTCAGGTTGTAGGCAGGCAGTTCCATGGTGTGCTCCTTGAAAGATGGCGGGGTCGATCTCTCTTTATCTGAGGTGCTCGCTGGCCAGGAGTTCGATCCGGGATTCAAGTGAACGGGCGAGGGCGCAAGCGGCGTTGTGATTCTCACGGAAACCTCTGACAAGCCCCGTCGACTTTTCCCTGATATGGAAAAAGCCGTTGCCCGCCGGGATTACCTGAAACAACGGTGCCTGACCGCAAGACTCGATTGCAGGAACAGTCTCGAAGGCTGGAGTGTTCAAGGCAAAGGCGGGTTCGTGAGTCACGGCAAAATGCGTCATAGTGCACATATGAAGTCCTTTTCATGGTTTGACCCGCATTTACAGGGTGTTGCGGGTAGTCGCGAACAGCATCGCTGCTCTAGAATCGCCAACACCTGTTGACGGCATGGCCCTATCTAAAGCAATTTTTTGCGTGCGATATGTCGGAAAAGTGCTTTTGTTGGTGAGTTTTTTCCCTAAAGTTCGTAGTCAGTTTTTTCCTGGCCGGCCGTGACGCGTTTTCCTTCAACATTTGGAGAACGTCTTTGCAGGTTTCGCGAGTGGCATTCCAGTAGTCTTGTGCAACTCGCGTTGAATGAGCACTTCGCTCCCTCAGGCGTATATTCGAGTCATCGCGCAACACCTTCGGCCCGGCCGACTTTTTTTGCTGTGCGCGCTTTCGCGTATGGCACTCTTTTCAAGTGTGGGGATGTTTCTTTGGCAGTCAGTAACCTCGATATGCATGCTTTGTTCGTGCTGGGTGATTTGCGGGCAAAGCTGGTCAAGCAGTTTCAATCGCGTTTTGTTTACATCACCGAGCAAAACGCCGAAGGCATTTACGTTGCCGAGATCGACACCGAAAGCGCATTGGTGGTCGATGACAAACCTGGCCTCAAGCTCAAGGTCGGCGATCATTTCAGCGCGTCGGTACTGCCCAGCCGTGAAGGCGGCAAGATGGACATCCGCTTTCGCGAAATCAAAATGACCGTGTACGGTCTGGGCGACTACGCGTTCGTCACCACGGCCGATGGCCACGCCATCGTGTTCAAGGAAGGCCACAGCGCGGTTACCGTGTTCGCCGCCAATGAACAACTGCAGGAAGGCCTGACCAAAACCTTGAAAGCCGTCACCGCCAAAGCCGCCAAGTGGCGCAAGGGCGAACTGGTGACGTTCAAGGCCAGCGAGTGAGCCGCGCCGATTTCCATTTGCAGAACCTCGACAGCGCCCGCGAGGAAGCACGTCGGTTGTTCACGGCAAAGGCTGAATTGAAGGGTGCCTGGCTGGGTTGGGTCGCCTCGCAAATCTACGCCTTGCAGCCTGCGGAATACGCCAGCATGGTCAGACGCGAGCTGAAGAGCCTGCAGGAAATGTCTGAAAAGTAGCCTCGTGCGTGTCATGCCCCTGAAAAAGCAGGAACCTCGTCTACAGTCAGTTGACTGAGTATTCAGAGGCTTGCGGTCTTCTGTCAGGCCATCCTGCTATTGCTGTGAACGGCACGAGGTGCAAAAGCATGAACGGATTTCGACGGTTGCTGGCTGCTGGGTTGACCACATTCGGCCTGATGACGGTGGTGCCTTCGGTGAGCGCGGCACAGGCGCCGATTCACTTTGCCGATCTGAACTGGGAAAGCGGCAGCCTGATTACCGACGTCCTGCGGATCATCGTCGAGAAGGGTTACGGCCTGCCGACCGATACCTTGCCGGGCACCACCATCACCCTTGAGACTGCGCTGGCCAACAATGACATTCAGGTCATCGGCGAAGAGTGGGCCGGGCGCAGTCCGGTATGGGTCAAGGCCGAGGCCGAAGGCAAGGTCGCCAGCCTGGGCGATACGGTCAAAGGTGCCACTGAAGGCTGGTGGGTGCCGGAGTACGTGATCAAGGGCGACCCGGCCAAGGGTATCAAACCCTTGGCGCCGGATCTGCGCAGTGTCAGCGATCTGAAGAAGTACAAGGACGTGTTCAAGGATCCGGAAACCCCGAGCAAGGGCCGGTTCCTCAACAGCCCGATCGGTTGGACGTCGGAGGTGGTGAACAAGCAGAAGCTCACGGCTTATGGCTTGCAGAATGACTTCACCAATTTCCGTAGTGGCTCCGGTGCTGCGCTGGATGCCGAGATCAGTTCATCGATCCGCCGCGGCAAGCCGGTGCTGTTCTATTACTGGTCGCCGACACCGTTGCTCGGCAAGTTCAAGCTGATCCAACTGGAAGAGCCGCCGTTCGATGCCGAGGCCTGGAAGACCCTGACCGACGCCGACAACCCCAATCCGAAACCGACCCGGTCACTGGCCTCGAAGCTGTCGATCGGGGTGTCCACGCCGTTCCAGAAGCAGTATCCGCAGATCGCCGAGTTCTTCAGCAAGGTCGACTTTCCGATTGATGATCTGAACAAGGCGCTGGCCGAGATGAGTGAAAAACACACGCCACCTCGTGATGCGGCGACAGCGTTCATGAAAGCGCATCCGGATGTGTGGCAGGCGTGGCTGCCGAAGGATGTGGCAGATAAGGTTTCAGCTGATTTGAAATAGAGGTCGTACCGATGGGCGTCATCGCGGGCAAGCCCGCTCTCACAGGTTTTTCGGTGTGCTCTGAGCGTTGCAAACACATCGATTCCTGTGGGAGCGGGCTTGCCCGCGAAGCTTTTAGAAGCGGGTTTGCACAGCCAGCTCAAAGGTGCGCGGTGTGCCGAGGTAATACGCCGGCGACACATGGGCGAACTCGGCATACACCTCATTCGTCAGGTTGCGCACCCGTCCGGTCACAGTTGTGTGCGAGTCCACCTTGTAGCTGAGAAAGCTGCCAAACAACGTGTACGACGGCACGGTCATGGTGTTGGCCGTGTCGGCGAACACCGACGCCACGTACCGTGCATCGACCCCGCCTTGCCATTGCGGCGAGAAATCGTAGGTCAGCCACAGATTGCCGACCCGGTCCGGCACGTTGGTCGGTGTATTGCCCTTGCGCGAAACCACCACACCGGCGGCGTTCTTCTCGTTGAACTCATCGTATTGCGCATCGACCCAGGCGAAGTTGCCTTCGGCCAGCAACTTGTCGGTGATCCGCAGCGAGCTGGCAATCTCGATGCCCTTCGAAGTCTGCTGGCCGACCGGAATGCTGCTGGTCGGGTCCAGTGGATCCGTCACTGCGAAGTCCTTGCGCTCGATGGTGTAGGCGGCCACCGTCGCCGAACCGCGCCCGTTCAGGTAGTCGAACTTGCTGCCGATTTCCCATTGTTTGCCGGTCGAGACGTCGAAGTCCTGGGTGCCACTGGGTTGCTCGGCGGCGGTGCTGTATTGCACGTACACATTGGCTGACGGAATGAACTGATACGTCAGGCCGACACGCCCGGTGACCGGTTCCCAACTGCGCTTCAAATGACGCGGGTTGCTCGCGGTCACAGTGCGATGGTTGGTCACGTCGAGGTCGATGTCGTCATAGCGAAGACCGGTCAGCAGCGAGAGCTTGTCGGTCAGTGCCAGGCGGTTTTCGCCGAACAGCGCTTTGGTCGTGACTTCGTTGGTCTTGTCGCTGACGAAACCCGGCATCGTTCCGGGGATGTCATAGAAATGCCCCGGTCGGTAGTTGTTCGGGTCCACCGCGCTGGCGCCTTTGACGTTCAGCGGCGAGTTGGTGGTCTGGTTGACCTTGTACTCGAATCCGCCGGACCAGGTGGTGTGGAGGCCGAACAGGGTGTTGTCGTGGCGCAGTTCGAACTGGTTGCCGTTCTGCTCGCCCTGGTGTCGCACCTGATACGCAGTGGAGCGGTTCACCGCGCTGTTGTCGGCGTTGTATTGATAGGTTTCCAGGTTGCGGTAATCACGCTGACTGTCGAGGTGATAGAGGGTGTTGCGCAGGGTGGTGCTGTCGTTGATCCGGTAATCGATGATCGAGCGCACCCAGATCGTCCGCTGCTCGTAGCGGCCGTCCTCGACGTTGTAGTTGTTGAAGCGGTTGTGCTTGTCGATCTTCAACTCGCCGGCCTTGGGGCTGAGCACCGGCGTGCCCCAGTACGGGCTGTCCTCGTGTTCGTCCTGATATTCCAGGGCCAGGGTGTGCGACAGGTTCGGCGTCAGGTCACTGAGCAACGAGAACGCCGCGCTCCAGGCATCGCGTTCCTGGCGGTCGATGTAGCCGTTGCTGGTGTTGTGGCTGACGTCGAGACGCGCGTAGTGCTGCACGTCGGCGCCGGGGTCGGTCAGCGCGTGATTGAGGCCGAACGCGGTTTCGGTGGTGTCGTAGGTGCCATAGCTGACCCGGCCTTCGATGGCTTGCTCGTCGCGGGTGGCCAGTTTGGTCACGTAGTTCAGCGAACCACCGACCGAGCCGGCGCCGTTGATCAACGATGACGGGCCGCCGACCAGTTCCACCCGATCATAAATCCATGAATCCACGGGGCGCGCCAGCCCGCCGGAAACGTTGACGCCGTTGAACATCTGGGTGATCTGGCTGCTGGTGAAACCGCGATAGGAGACGAATCCGCCAAAGCCCGGCGGTGCACTGGCGTTCACACCCGGCAAGGTGTTGGCCGCGTCCTGAAAGTTTTGCGAACCGCGACGTTCGATGTCACTGCGGTTGGCAATGGCCACCGAGGCCGGGGTGTCACGCACGCTGAGGCCGAGGCGCGAGGCCATGCCGCTGGACTGGTCGAGGCTCAGGCCGGGTTCGGCGCCGGACTCGCCGTCAATAGTGATCGGCGCCAGATCCACGGTGGATTGCGCCCAGACGTTGACGGACAGGCAGCCGCACAGGCTCGCCAGCAAGGTAAGTTGTTTCATTGATTGAATCCTGAATGCTTGTTCTCGGAGTCAGCGCACAGGCGAACGCCGCGCGTTGGCGCAGTGGGCTGACAGATCAAAAAGGCAAGGGCACTCAGGCGAGCGGCGGGGCGCGGGGATTGGCCGAAGGCCAGATAAAGCGGGCAGGAAGGTCGGCACTGACGATGGCCGGCAGCGGCGGGCTGTGTTGTTCCGGCAGAATCGCCAGGGTCAGGCTGGAGTTGAACGCCGGGCCCATGCCTCCGGTGGAGCAGAGCGGACAGCCGAAGGCTTTGGCCAGGGTCGGCAGTTTTTCTTCGGCGGGATTTGAGGCGAGCGGCGCCTGGGTGCTCGGGTCGACGGCACAGAACTGTCCGCCGATACCGTTGAGCTGCATACCGACCATTTGTCCGTGACCGATGCTGCAGGCGAACACGTTGAACAGGACGCAGCAATAGAGCATCCAGGCCAGCAGTGAGCGATCGGTACGGGTGAATTTCATGGGGCGGCACTTTACCGCACCGCCGATCGGTCGTGCACATGGAAAAATGCCGACTAGGATGTTTTGTTCAAATCCCTTTCAAGGATTCTCGACCATGACCTTTGTGTTGGCTCAATGGCTGGTGACGACATTCGCGGTGATCAGCCTGATGCATGTGTATTGGGCGATGGGTGGGCAGTGGGCGGCCGTTGCGGTGGTGCCGCAGGTTCCGGTGGATAACGGCGGGCTGACCCTCAGGCCTGCGTTCAAGCCGTCAGGCTGGATCACGCTGGTGGTGGCGGCAGCTCTGCTACTGATTGCCGCACTGGTGTGCATGCGAGTGGGGTGGTGGCTGCCCGCCGTGCATCACTGGGCGCTGCAATGGGTGATCAGCGCGATTGCGCTGTTGATGTTTGCGCGGGCGATCGGCGATTCGGAGCTGGTGGGTTTTTTCAAGGAAGTGAAGGGATCGAGGTTTGCCCGGCTCGACACTTGGGTTTACTCGCCGCTGTGTCTGATATTGGGAGCCGGGCTGTTGGCTGTCGCCTGGATCTAGCTGCCGGTTTCAGTACGCCGGCTGCTGACCTCGGCCGGCACGTCATCCCCGGCCATGCGCTTGCGGAACAATGCCGCCCGCGCCAGCAGCAGGGTGGTCACTGGCACGGTGATCGACAGCAGAATCGGGATCAGCCATGCGTGCAGCACCGGCCCGGACTTGAGTGCGGAAAAACAGATGATCGAGGCCAGCGCCACGCACCACGCGCCGAGGGTCGAGGCCAGCGCCGGCGGGTGCATGCGCTGGAAGTAATCCTTCATCCGCAGCAGGCCGGTCGCACCGATCAGGGCGAAAATACCGCTGAGCACCAGCAGAATTGCCACCGGGATTTCCACCCACAAAGACAGTTCAGCGTTCATTCGATCACCTCGCCACGCAGGAGGAATTTCGCCAGGGCAAACGAGCCGACGAAGCCGAACAGCGCGATCAGCAGCGCCGCTTCGAAGTAGGTGTCACTGGCATAACGAATCCCCAGGGTCAGCATCATCAGCATGGCGACGATGTACAGGTAATCCAGCGCCAGTACCCGGTCCTGCGCCGACGGGCCTTTGAACAGGCGCACCAGCGTGAGGACCATGGCCAGGGAAAACAGGAACAGCGTCAGCAGAATCGCGTTCGACAGCAGCGGGCTCATTCGAAAATCTCCATCAACGGCCGCTCGTAAGTGACCTTGAAGTGCTGGATGAACTGCGCCTCGTCATCCAGATCCCAGACGTGCAGCAACAGAATGCTGCGATCCAGCGCCAGTTCCGACCAGACTGTGCCGGGAATAACCGTGGTGATCATCGACAATGCTGCCAGGCCGTTGGCGTCGCGCAGGTCCAGCGGCACCTTGATGAAGCGCGAGCGAGGCGGGCGGCGACCGGCGTTGAGCACGCCCCAGGCCACCTGCAGGTTCGAGACGATCACGTCACGCCCGACCAGCAGAAACAATCGCAGGATCGTGCCCGGGCGGCGGATGTGAATCCGCTGCGGGCGCAATTTGCGCATCATCAGCGGGGCGCAGAAACCGAGTACGGCACCCAGCAGCAGGTTGCCCGGGCTGACCGACAGGTTCAGTACCAGCCACAGCAACCACAGCGCAAGCGACAACCACGGAGCCGGAAACAGACGCTTCATGGTTGCACCTCCAGCAGCGCAGCCTTGGCTTCCGGGCTCGGCACGGCGCGGGTGCCGAGTACCGCCATTACGTATTGCTGCGGATTGTTCAGGGCATCGGCCGCTGCCTGGGTGTAACGCAGCAGTGGTTCAGCCTTGAAGGTCAGCGCGATGCTCAGGCCGAGCAGCAGGAAAATCGGTGTGCATTCCAGTTTGCGCAGCAGCGGCGACGGGCGCTCCTCTGGCGACCAGAAGCGCTGGATCCCCAGGCGTGAGAACGCCATCAGCGAGCCGAGGCCTGTAAGAATCAGCAAGGCCAGTAAGCCCCAGGCGGCATTCGAGATCGGTTCGCCTGCGCCGAGGCCCAGTGGATTGAGCAGGGCGCCGATCAGGTTCAGCTTGCCGATGAAGCCGGACAGCGGCGGCATGCCGATAATCAGCAGCGCGCAGGCAATGAAGCTCAGACCGAGGAACGCCATGGTCCATGGGATCACCTGACCGACCACCGCTTTCTGATCGTCGTCGAGGTTGATGCCCTTGACCGGACGCTGCCATTCCTGCGGACGTGGCAGCAGTTCGTTTTCATCTTCCAGCGGCACTTCGATGGCGGTACGCGAACGTTCGATCAATTCGGCCAGCAGGAACAGCGCACTCAGCGCCAGGGTCGAGCTGACCAAATAGAACAGCGCGGCGCCGATCAGGTTTGGCTGGGCGAAACCCACGGCCGACAGCAGAATCCCTGCCGATACCAGAATGCTCAGGCTGGCCATGCGTTCCAGGCGTTGCGCGGCAATGATCGCCACGCCCGCGCCGGCCATGGTCGCCATGCCGCCGTAGATCAACCAATCGCCGCCAAAATACGCCGAAGCGCCGGCCTGGCCGGAGAACAGCAGCGTCCACAGGCGCAGCAAGGTGTAGACACCGACCTTGGTCATGATCGCGAAAATCGCCGCGACTGGCGCGCTGGCCGACGAGTAGGCCGGCACCAGCCAGAAGTTCAGCGGCCACATGCCGGCCTTGGCCAGGAACGCCACGGCCAGAATTCCCGCGCCGGCGTGCAGCAGGCCACGGTCGGCTTCCGGCACCAGCGGGATCTTCAGGGCCAGATCCGCCATGTTCAACGTGCCGGTCACGCCGTAGATCAACGCCGCGCCGATCAGGAACAGCGACGACGCCAGCAGGTTGATCGAGATGTAATGCAGCCCCGACGACACTCGGGCCCGGCCCGAGCCGTGGAGCAGCAAACCGTAGGACGCGGCCAGCAATACCTCGAAGAACACGAACAGGTTGAACAGGTCTGCGGTCAGGAACGCGCCGTACAGCCCCATCAACTGAATCTGGAACAGCGCGTGGAAGCTCGACCCGGCGCCGTCCCAGCGGGCCATGGCGAACAGCAGGGCGCTGACGCCAATGATTCCGGTCAGCACCAGCATCAATGCCGACAGACGATCGACCACCAGCACGATGCCGAACGGCACCTGCCAGTTGCCCGGCAGATAAACCCCAATCGAACCGGGCACGCCGGTGGTCTGGGTCCATTGCAGCAGCATCACCGAAATGCCGAGGCCGAGGAGGCTGGAGAACAGGTTGATTTTCGCCTTCAGCGGACGGTGCTTTTCGCCGAGCATCAGCATGATGGCGGCAGTCAGCAGCGGCAGCAGAATCGGTGCGGCGATCAGGTGAGTCATCGCCGTCATTCCTTGGGCTCCCTTCCGTCAACGTGGTCGGTGCCGGTCAGGCCCCGTGAGGCCAGCAACACCACCAGGAACAATGCGGTCATGGCGAAGCTGATGACGATGGCCGTCAGCACCAGCGCTTGGGGCAGCGGGTCGGTGTAATTGAGCAGGTCCTGCGGCACGCCGTCCTTGATGATCGGCTCCTTGCCGATGAACAGGCTGCCCATGCTGAAGATGAACAGATTGACGCCGTAGGACAGCAGGCACAGGCCCATCACCACCTGGAACGTCCGTGGTCGCAGGATCAGCCAGACCCCGGACGCGGCGAGCACGCCGATGGCGATTGCGATGACTTCTTCCATCAGACGGCTCCTTTGGCGGCAGCGGTTTTATGGCCCCGGACTGATTGGTGGGCGAGGGCGGTGAGGATCAGCAAAGTCGAGCCGACCACCACGGCGTAGACGCCGATATCGAAGAACAGCGCGCTGGCGATATGGATATCACCCAGCAGCGGCAAGCTGAAATGCCAGGTGTGGGTGGTGAGGAATGGATACCCGACCGCCATCGCCCCAAGCCCGGTGACGGTGGCGAACAGCAGGCCGGTGCCCATCCAGCGCAGTGGGCGCAGGCTCATTTGCGCCTCGACCCACTGGGTGCCGGCGACCATGTATTGCAGGATGAACGCCACCGACATCACCAGACCGGCGACGAAACCGCCACCCGGCTGGTTGTGCCCGCGCATGAACAGATAGAACGACACCACCAGCGCAATCGGCAGCAGCAGGCGCACCAGCACCGCCGGCACCATCATGAAGCCGAGCGCGGTATCGCTGGCCGAGCGCGGGTTGACCAGATCGGTGACCACGTCGGGGGCGAGCAGGCGCTGTTGGGCCGGCAGTTGCAGGCTTTCTTTCGGCGGGCGGAAGCGACGCAGCAGGGCGAACACGGTCAGTGCCACGGCGGCGAGCACTGTGATCTCACCAAGGGTGTCGAAACCACGGAAATCCACCAGCATCACGTTGACCACGTTGCTGCCGCCGCCCTCGGGCAGGGCGCGACTCAGATAGAACGAGGAAATGTCGTTCGGCGTCTGCCGGGTCAGCATCGCGTAGGACAGCAGCGCCATGCCGCCACCAACGGCAATCGACAGCAGCAAGTCGCGCAGACGTCGAACCCGCGCCTTGCGCAGGCTGCTTGGCAGCGGCGAAACCTCTTCGATCCGCCGTGGCAGCCAGCGCAGGCCAAGCAGGATCAGCACGGTGGTCACCACTTCGACTACCAGTTGCGTCAGGGCCAGATCCGGTGCCGAGAACCAGACGAAGGTCACGCAGGTCATCAGGCCGCAGACACTGACCATGGTCAGTGCGGCGAGACGGTGATACTTGGCCTGCCACGCAGCACCCAGGGCGCAGGCGATTGCCAGCAGCCACAGGGTCACGAACACGATCGAGCCCGGAATCTTCGGCCGGTCGCCCCAGCTCAGGCTGCTGTGCAGCATCGGGATCAGCCCGGCCAGCACCGCCGCCAGCACCATCAGGAACAATTGCGCTTGCAGGCGCTTGGTGCCGATTCGTCGCTCCAGGCGTCGAGCCAGGCGCATCATCGCCACCAGGCTGCGTTCGAACATTCGCTTGCCGTTAAGGCGACCCGCCAGCGGCGGATACTTGAAGCGGCCGCGCTTGAGTTGGTTGCGCAGTAGCAGATACAGCACGATGCCACCGGACATGGCGATCAGGCTCATGATCATCGGTGCATTGAGGCCGTGCCAGATCGCCAGGCTGTATTCCGGCAGCACGCCGCCCACCACCGGCAAGGCGGCAGCGGCGAGCAACGGGCCGACCACCTGGGCCGGGAAAATCCCCACCAGCAGGCAGGTGAACACCAGCAGTTCCACCGGTGCACGCATCCAGCGCGGCGGTTCGTGCGGGGTGTGCGGCAGGTCGGTGGCGGTCGGGCCGAAGAATACGTCGACGGTGAATCTCAGCGAGTAGGCAACGCTGAACATCCCGGCAATGGTCGCGACGATCGGCAGGCTGGTTTCAACCCAGGCGGTGGCGTTGATGAACACGGTTTCGGCGAAGAACATCTCCTTGGACAGGAAACCGTTGAGCAGCGGCACGCCGGCCATGGACGCACTGGCGACCATCGCCAGGGTGGCGGTGAAGGGAATCAGTTTGAACAGACCGTTGAGCTTGCGGATATCGCGGGTACCGCTTTCGTGGTCGATGATCCCGGCGGCCATGAACAGCGAGGCCTTGAAGGTCGCGTGGTTGAGAATGTGGAACACCGCCGCCACAGCGGCCAGCGGACTGTTCAAACCCAGCAGCAGCGTGATCAGGCCGAGGTGGCTGATGGTCGAGTAGGCCAGCAGCCCTTTGAGATCGTTCTGAAACATCGCGCAGTACGCGCCGAGCAACAGCGTAGCAGCGCCGGCGCCGCTGACGATGTAGAACCATTCTTCGCTGCCGGACAGCGATGGCCACAGACGGGCCAGCAGGAAAACCCCGGCCTTGACCATGGTCGCCGAGTGCAGGTACGCCGAAACCGGTGTGGGTGCCGCCATCGCGTGGGGCAGCCAGAAGTGGAAGGGGAACTGGGCGCTTTTGCTGAGGGCGCCGATAAGAATGAGGGGAAGCAGGATGGGGTAGAGGGCATGTGCGCGAATCAGATCGCCGGCGGCCAGGACCTTGTCCAGGTCATAGCTGCCGACCACATGGCCGAGGATCATGACCCCCGCCAGCAGGCACAATCCCCCTGCACCAGTGACCATCAACGCCATGTACGCGCCACGACGCGCGTCGTGGCGGTGGTGCCAGTAGCCGATCAACAGGAACGAGAAGAGGCTGGTCAGCTCCCAGAAAAATACGATCTGGATCAGGTTGCCGGAGATCACCAGCCCGAGCATGGCACCCATGAACGCCAGAAAAAACGCGAAGAAGCGCGGCACCGGATCGTCCGGCGACATGTAATAACGGGCATATAAGGAAACGAGGGTGCCGATGCCCAGCACCAGCATCGAGAACAGCCAGGCGAAGCCGTCCATGCGCAGGACGAAGTTCAGGCCCAGGCTGGGCAGCCAGGTGAATTCTTCGCGAATCACGCCGCCGTGGGCGATCTGCGGGTACAGCAGCGCGACCGAGACAGTGCCGATCAGTGCGACCAGACCTGCCAGCAGGGATTCGGCGTTACGTGCGTTGTGCGGCAGCACGGCTGCCAGACAGCTGCCCAGAAAAGGCAGAAGCAGTAGAACTATCAGGGACATAGGCTTCTAATCTGCGGAAGTTTGTGAAGCATCATACGTGCCAGCTCCCGGATCGCCAAACGCGAGGATGTCTCTGAATCCTACAAAGTAGCCGTAAAAACCCCGTTTAGCCTTCGGTCTCGTGTTCCAATTCTTCCGTGACCGTTTGTGTCTCTTTGCCTTTGGTCTTCAATTCACTGACGATCACCGCCGCCACGATCAGCCCCGCACCTATCAATGCGATCGCTGGCAGACGCTCTCCTGCGATGCGCCCGACGATCCCGGCCCACACCGGCTCACCGGCGTAAATCAAGGTCGCACGGGTCGGCGAAACACTTTTCTGCGCCCAGTTCATTGCCACTTGAATCGCCGCACTCATCGCGCCCAGGCCCAGGGCAGTGCTCAGTAACAACCACGAGAAATCCGGAATCGCCTCGCCGGTCGGCACCACCATCAAGAAAGACAGGGCCGAGGTTACCGCCAGTTGCACCACCGTCACTCGGCGCACATCCACCTGCCCGGCGTAGTTACTGATGAGGATGATTTCGGCCGCAATCGCGATGGCGCTGATCAGCGTGGCGATTTCACCGGGGCTGAAATTCAGCGAAGCCCCGGACGGCCCGGAAAGCAGCATCAGCCCGGTAAACGCCAGCATGATGCCGATGCTCGGCATCAAACCCGGGCGCCGGCCCAGCACCAGCCATTGCAACAGCGGCACGAACGGCACGTACAACGCCGTGATGAACGCCGACTGGCTGCTTGGGATACTCTGCAACCCAACGGTCTGCAAGCCATAACCGAGCAGGATCGCCACGCCGATAAAGGCGCCAGCCTTGAATTCGAACAGGGTCAGTTCCCGCAGGTGTTTCCAGGAGAACAGCGCAACAATGCCAGCTGCGGCGGCAAAGCGCAGACCGACGAAAAACATCGGGCCGCTGACGGTCATCGCGTGCTGCACCAGCAGGAAGGTGCCGCCCCAAAGCATGGTGATCAACACCAGCACGCACTCGGCTTTGCTGAACCGGGAAAATCGCAGGGGAGTTTGAGGGGAGTTGGCTGACGTCATGACCTTGCGCACTTTTGAGGAGGAGACGCACAATGCGCCAAATGTTGCGCAGTATACTGCCCAACCCCAGCCAGTGAGCAATATAGTGCACAAAGATTCCGTTCAGCGGGCTTCGGTCCTGCAACACGTCAGCCAGAATGTCCGACGCCTGCGCCACGCCGCCGACATGAGCCAGACCGCCCTCGCGGAAAAGTCCGGGGTCAGCCGACGGATGCTGGTGGCCATCGAGGCCGGCGAGAAGAATGTCAGCCTGACCACCCTCGACCGTGTCGCCGAAGCCCTCGAAGTGGCCTTCAGCGATCTCATCCAGGCCCCGGACAATCGCGATCCGGGCCGTATCAACGAACTTGCCTGGGCCGGCAGCATCCCCGGCAGCAAAGCCGTTTTGCTATCCAAGGCCAATGCCACCCGCGCGGTGGAGCAGTGGGAATGGTGCCTGCAACCGGGTGAGGTCTATCCCTCGCAACCGGACGCCGAGGGCTGGAGCGAACAGATCTTTGTGTTCGAAGGCTGCCTGACGCTGATGCTCGGCGATCAACCCCAGCAGATCGCCGCCGGGGAGTTTTTCATGTTCGCCAGCAATCAGCCGCACACCTATCGCAATGACGGGGAAGTGGCCGCGCGCTTCGTGCGCAATGTGGTGATCTGACTGTTGCAGGGCCGACAGCGGATAAACAGTTTGCTCCATCCTGCGTGCAGACTGCTTTAGGTTGTTATCTCAACCTATTGATAAATAAGTTAAATATATTAAGGCATGACTCCTGCTACGGGTTCTGGATCCTCATCCGGAAACAACGGAGTCGCCTCACATGACCGTCTCAATTCACACCTTCAAACGCCTCCTGACAATCGGGAGTGCCGTCTGATGCCCCGCGAAATCCGTCTCAACGCCTTCGACATGAACTGCGTCGGCCATCAGTCGCCGGGCCTGTGGGCTCACCCTCGGGATCGCTCCTGGCAATACAAGGATCTGGAGTACTGGACCGATCTGGCGAAAATCCTCGAGCGCGGCAAGTTCGACGGTTTGTTCATTGCCGACGTGCTGGGCATCTACGACGTCTACAACGGCAATGGCGAAGCGGCGATCCGGCAGGCGGCGCAGGTGCCGGTCAATGACCCATTGCAGTTGATTCCTCCGATGGCGCTGGTCACCGAGCACCTGGGTTTCGGCCTGACCGCCTCGTTGTCCTTCGAACATCCGTATCCATTCGCCCGACGCCTGTCGACCCTCGATCACCTGACCAAGGGCCGTGCCGGCTGGAACATCGTCACCTCTTATCTGGAGAGCGGTGCGAAGAACATCGGCCAGCAAGCTCAGACCGAACATGACGCGCGCTACGACTTCGCCGAGGAATACCTGGAGGTCTGCTACAAACTGTGGGAAGGCAGTTGGGAAGAGGGCGCTATCCTGCGGGATCGCGAGCGGCGGATTTTCAGTGACCCGAGCAAGATCCACGAGATCCGCCACCACGGCAAACACTTCCAGGTGCCGGGCATTCACCTCTGCGAACCGTCGCCGCAGCGCACGCCGGTTCTCTATCAGGCGGGTGCTTCCAGCCGGGGCAAGCAGTTTGCTGCCGAGCATGCCGAATGCGTTTTTGTCGCTGCCCCGTCGAAAGTGCTGCTGAAGAAAACGGTGGCCGATATCCGCCGCCGCGCCGCCGAGGCCGGGCGCGATCCGTCGAAGATCCTGATCTTCAATCTGCAAACCGTGATCCTCGGCGAGACCGACGCCAAGGCCAAAGCCAAGTTCGAAGAATACAAATCCTGGGTCAGCTACGAAGGTGCGATGGCGCTTATTTCCGGCTGGACCGGCATCGACTTCAGCCGCTTCAAACCGGACGAACCGCTCAAACACGTACACACCAACGCGATTCAGTCGGCGGTCGAAGCGTTTTCCACAGCGGATCCGAACAAGGTCTGGACCCCCAACGAACTGGCCGATTGGGTCGGTATCGGCGGCTTCGGCCCGTTGTTCGTCGGCAGCCCGGAAACGGTGGCGGACCTGTTGCAGGAATGGGTCGACGAAACCGACGTCGACGGCTTCAACCTCGCCTACGCGCTGACCCACGAAACCTTCATCGACGCCGTGGAATTGCTGGTGCCGGAGTTGCAGAAGCGCGGTGTCTACAAGACCGAGTACGCGCCGGGAACCTTGCGCGAGAAGCTGTTTGGCGAAGGGCCGAGACTGCCGGAGATCCATCCGGGCAGCGGCTATCGAAACCTCGGCGAGCTGCATCTGCAGGAGAAAAAGGTCGCGTCTGTCTAGACGTCTTCGCGGCGTCTGAATGACACTGGCCCGAGCATATCCTCAGCTGCGAGAACGGCATGACTCAAACCGATACAACCGCCACCCGTCACGCCGACATTCTGATTGTCGGCGGCGGCCTCAGCGGTACGATGCTGGCGGTGCAATTGCTGCGTTTGCCGGGGCGCAGAACGATTCTGGTGATCGAGCCCCGGGCCGAACTGGGCCGGGGCGAAGCGTACAGCGCGGTGGAGCTGGGCCACACGCTCAACGGCAATGCGGCGCGGATGAGCGTCGATCCGGACAATGCCGATGACCTGACTCAATGGCTGACCGATCACATCGCTGGCGGTGGCTGGCCGGAGTCGGATCAGCAACATGCACCGGTCAGCGAACTGTTTCCGCCTCGGGGGCTGTTCGGCGTGTACGTCCAGCAGCGTCTGGCCGAAGCGCAGCAGGTGGGTGCGCAACAGGGTTCGACAGTCGAGCATGTACGGGCCGAAGTTGTCGATGTTCAGGCTTCCAGCGATTGCGTGCAGCTCACCTTGAGTGACGGCCAGCAACTGCGGGGCGCTTATGCGGTGTTGGCGACCGGTATGTTCCCGGCTGCCCGCACACCGCAAAAAGACTCCAGCGGCCTCAACGCGGCGGCGCTCGATCCGTGGGATGTCGGGGCCATGCGTCAGCTCGATCCGCAATCGACGGTGCTGATCATCGGCTCCGGCCTGACCATGGTCGATGCTGTGGTGTCGCTGGAGCAGGCCGGGCATCGCGGGCCGATCGAGGTGTTTTCCCGGCACGGGCTGCTGCCTCATGTTCGTCGGCAACCGCCCGCGTGGGTGGACTTCCTCGCCGAGGATCACAGCATTCGCACACCGCGCCAGCTATTGCGCGAATTGCGTCGGCATTGCCGCGACGCCATCGCCCAAGGCATCGACTGGCAGGCGCCGCTGGACACCGTGCGTGCGCACATCGGCCGGTTATGGAGTCAGGCCAGCGATGCGCAGCGCCGGCAGTTCGTACGGCATGTGCGACCGTGGTGGGAAAGTCATCACCATCGTTCACCGCCGCTGAGCGCGGAACTGGTCGAGCGTCTGCACCGGGAAGGGCGATTGCGCATTCATGCTGCGTCCTACAAGGGTCTTGAATTGGCGTCGGATGGCGGGGTGAGTATCCGTATTCGCCCTCGCGGTAAGGCTGAGACCCGCGTGGTGCAGGGCGCGGTGTTGATCAATTCCAGCGGCATCGAATACGACTGGCGCCGGGTCGCGCGACCTTTGCCACAGCAATTGTTGGCGCGCGGTCTGGTTCGCCCGGGGCCGTTGGCGCTGGGCATCGCGGCGGCGGTGGACGGTGCGGTGCTGGATGAAGAGGGTCGGGTCTCGAACCGCCTGTTCGCCATGGGCCCGCCGCTGCGTGGCATGTGGTGGGAAAGCACCGCTGTCACCGACGTGGCGTTGCAGGCCAAGGCGCTGGCCGCGCGACTGGTGCGCTGACGCCCGAATGCAAGAAACCCCGCTTCGGCGGGGTTTCCTGTTTCTGGCAGCTCAAACCGATCACTCAGTAGCGCTGATATTTGGAACCGAATTCCGGGCGGTTTTCCGCGACGTACAGTTTGGTCTGTTCGGCGTTCTGTTGCAGTTTGAGGCCTTGGTGTTCGGCGTCGTTGCTGACGGTGTCGACGTTCAGGGTGCCGGACTGGCCAACGGTCGCAGCCGCGACAACTGGAGTGCTGGCGTGTGGGGCAGCGATGGCGGAGGTGGCGCCGATCAGGGAAACGATGAAGCCGAGTGCGATGATGTCTTTCATGATGTTGCTCCAGAGAGTGGGGAGAAGATGGGGCCCACTGTAGTGCTGGAGGGTTTTGATGTGAAAACACCCTTGCGCATAGTTGTTATCGAAGGTGTTGATGCGCGATCAGCGCGGTAGGGTATTGCTCAGCCAGCGCTGGCGCAGCTGCTCCAGACGGCCATCGGCCCGCAATGTATCCAGCGCCTGCTGCCAGCGTGCGACCTGTTTCGGATCGGTTTGCGGCGAAAAGGCAATGTAGGTGTTCTGTTTCATCAGCGGGATCTGGTACTGCAAGCGTCCCGGCTCCAGGCCTTGTTCGCGGGCGAGGGCGGCTTTGGACCAGGTATCGGAGACCACGAAATCGGTACGCCCCAGGCTGAACAGTCGCATCATCTGCTCCGGGGTTTCCACGCCGTAGAGGTTGTTCAGGTCTTGCCCTTGCAGGTAGCTGTAGACCAGCCATTTGCGCGGCACGGTGATCCGGCCCAGGTGATCGGCTTCACGCAGGCTGTGCACGGGAGGCTGGAGATTGTCGCGGGCGTATAGCGCGGTTTCGACTTCGATCAGCGGCCCGACCCATTGATAGCGATCGTCGCGCTCATCGGTACGCAGCACGGTGAATACGCCGGTGTCGGGCGTGTCGCTGGCCATGCGCAGGGCGCGCAGCAGCGGGACTTGTTGCAGATGGATACGATCGCCGGTCTGGGTTGCCAGGGCCTGCACCACGTCCACACCGAATCCCGCGAGCTGATTGCCTTGCATGAAATGCAGGGGCGGGTGGTTGTCGGTGAGCAGTTGCAGGTCCGCCGCAGTGGCCGTCAGGGCCAGCATGGACAGCAGACAAGCGGCAAATCGTTTCATGGATCGTCCCTGAACAAATCAATCGCGCAGCTTAGTACGAGCAGTGATGACTGTCGTGGGGAAACAGCGGGGCTTTTGTGTCAGAGAACAAGGCTTATCGGTAGTGATCGCTGCGGGGGCAGAGCGCCCCCGGCAGGAATCGACAACGGCGGGTACAAACGATCAGTAGCGCTGGTATTTGGAACCGAACTCGGGACGGTTCTCGGCGACCAGTACGCTGCGGGCCGAACGTTCGCGCAGTTCCTGCAAGCGGTCGGCGCCACCTTCAGCGACGCGTTCACGCAGTTCCTGCAAGCGATCCGCGCCGCCTTCAGCCACGCGTTCACGCAGTTCCTGCAAGCGATCCGCGCCACCTTCGGCTACGCGATCCTTCTGCAGGTTTTCCGAGCCGTATTCTGCAACCAGCGGCTGGGAGCTGGCGGACGCCAGGTCGGTCAGGGCCAGGCCACCGAGCAGGCTGATTGCGAGTACCAGGGATTTCGAGGACTTGAACATGGTGCTTCTCCTTGCGTTTGATGATGAGTGAACCAGTGCTTTCTGGTGGGTTCATTCAAACGCGAAGGTGTATCGCTGATATGTGGTGTTACGGCCCAAAAACACCGGTTACGTATCTGCGCGGCGAATTTATACAGAGTGATACAAATCCATCAGGATTCGGCGAGCATCTCCACGGCGAAGGAGAACACATAACCCTCGTTGCGCACGGTCTTGATGTAGGTCGGCTCGCGGGAGTCGTCCAGCAGACGCTGACGCAGGCGGCTGACCAGCAAATCGATGGAGCGGTCGAACAGGTCGGCGTCGCGCCCCTGGGTCAAGTTCAGCAATTGATCGCGGCTGAGCACCCGTTGCGGATGATCGAGAAACACCCGGAGCAGGCGATACTCGGCGCCACTGAGGGCGACCATGGTGTCGTCTTCATCGAGCAGGTGGCGGGCGGTGGTGTCCAGGCGCCAGCGGCCGAACGCGAGCAGGCGTCCGGTTTCGGTGATCAGCAGATTGGGCGGCAGCATTCGCGTGCGGCGCAGCACGGCATTGATCCGCGCCAGCAGCTCGCGGGCGGCGAAGGGTTTGGTCAGGTAATCATCAGCGCCCATTTCCAGGCCGAGGATTCGGTCTGTCTGGTCGTCGCGGGCGGTGAGCATCAGGATCGGGATCGCCTTATGCTTGCCGGCACGCAACTCGCGGCACAGTACCAGCCCGTCATCGCCGGGGAGCATGATGTCGAGCACGATCAGGTCGACCGTGTTGGCTTCCAGAAAACTGCGCATCTGCCGGCCATCGGCGACCACGGTGCTGCGCAGGCCGTTCTTGGTCAGGTAATTGCCGACCAGCTCGCGGATCTCGCGGTCATCGTCGACGATCAGGATGTGGTTGATGTGATCCATGGTTCGCTCTTTTTATAAGGAGTGCCGAAGCGTTGCGCTTGGGGCACCTGTCTCTTCGGGTCAGGACACCACGCGATAGCACGGCACATACGCCGCGCCGCCCGGCAGTTTCATCCGGTGCTGGGCGACGAAGGCTTTGAGCAGCAGATCGAGCGGCTGCATGATCGCGGCGTCGCCACGGATCTGATACGGCCCGTGTTCCTCGATCAGACGAATGCCCTTGTCCTTGACGTTGCCGGCGACGATCCCGGAGAACGCGCGGCGCAGGTTGGCCGCCAGTTCGTGGGGCGGCTGATCGCGGTGCAGCTTGAGGTTGGCCATGTTCTCGTGGGTCGGATCGAACGGGCGCTGGAAGCCTTCGTCGATCTTCAGCAGCCAGTTGAAGTGGAATGCATCGGCGCGTTCGCGGCGGAACTGCTTCACGGCCTTCAGGCCCGCGGTCATCTGCCGCGCCACTTCCGCCGGGTTGTCGATGATGATTTCGTAGTGCTTTTTCGCCGCTTCGCCGAGGGTGGCGGTGACGAAGGCGTCCAGTTGTTCCAGGTATGGCGCGGCATGTTTCGGCCCGGTCAGGATCACCGGGAACGGCAGGCCGGCGTTGTCCGGGTGCATCAGGATGCCCAGCAGGTACAGGAACTCTTCGGCAGTGCCGGCGCCGCCCGGGAAGATGATGATGCCGTGGCCGACGCGGACGAAAGCTTCCAGACGTTTTTCGATGTCCGGCAGGATCACCAGCTCGTTGACGATCGGGTTCGGCGCTTCGGCGGCGATGATGCCCGGCTCGGTCAGACCGAGGTAACGGCCGCCATGAATGCGTTGCTTGGCGTGGGCGATGGTCGCGCCTTTCATCGGGCCTTTCATGACGCCGGGGCCGCAGCCGGTGCAGATGTCGAGGCTGCGCAGGCCCAGTTCGTGGCCGACTTTCTTGGTGTATTTGTATTCTTCGGTGTTGATCGAGTGGCCGCCCCAGCACACGACGATTTTCGGCTCGACGCCCGGACGCAGGGTGCGCGCGTTGCGCAGCAGGTGGAAGACGTAGTCGCTGATGCCCTGGGAGGTGCTGAGGTCGATGCTCAGGGCGTCGAGTTCGTTTTCGGTGTAGACGATGTCGCGCAGGGCGCTGAACAGCATTTCCCGGGTGCTGGCGATCATTTCGCCGTCGACGAAGGCGTCGGCCGGGGCGTTCAGCAGTTCCAGGCGCACACCGCGATCCTGCTGGTGGATGCGGATTTCGAAGTCTTTGTAGGCTTCAAGAATGGTTTTTGCGTTGTCGACATGGGCGCCAGTATTGAGGATGGCCAGGGCGCACTGGCGAAAGAGGGTGTAGGTGCTGCCGGTTCCGGCCTGGCTCAGTTGCTGAACTTCACGTTGGGAAAGGGTTTCGAGGCTGCCTTTCGGGCTGACCGAGGCATTGATTACGTGTCGTTGGGTCATGCAGTGATCCTTAAAACGATGTCATTGCCGGCACGGCCAATGGCATCTGAATAGTGTGTATCCATGAATGAAGATGGCACGATCTGCGTGGTATCGCCATGTCCCCGTTGGACTTTGAAAAGATGAAAAGGCGCTCCAGCATAGCTAAATCCGCCTCAGAGGCGATAATGCGCCGGCCTCTTTTTATTTCAAGCCATGGAAGCCTGTCGCGATGTTCGAGATTCAACCGATCGATGCCATCACTTATCGCCAGCAGACCCGGCGCAGCACGCTGATCATCGCGGTGCTGTTTCTGGTGCTGGCGATGGCGTTTTCGACGGCGGCGGTGGCGCTGTTCGGCGAGCCGGGCGGGGATAATCTGCGGTTCAATATCGGCGGGGTATTTGGCGCATTTCTGCTGACGGCGGCGTTGCTGCGCGGGCGTTTCTGGAATCAGACCTGGATGGCTCCGGCGGTGTATGGCTGGCGGCTCAAGCGCAGCCTGATGAGCGTCACCAACGTGATGCATCAGGTGACGGCGGCGGTGGAGAAGGGTGATCCGGTGGCGATGAAGGTGCTGCGTTTCTATCACCTTGGGTTGACCCAGATGCATGAACTGGACGGCAACTCCAGCGATCACGCGCAATTGCACCGGGAAGTCGAAGCGCACAAGACGCGGATGGAGGCGCTCGGTCTGGACACCGATCAGACGCGCCTCGATCCGGCCTGGCTGGAAACCTTGAAAGCGCGTTAAAACGGAATGCGCGCGGCGCGACGCAGTTTCCAGCGGCGAATCAGGCGCCCGTAGACCAGCAGGTTGACCACCAGCACTACGCTGCCCAGCACCAGTTGAATTTGCGGTGTCAGCCCGGCCGGGTAGATGATCGGCCAGACGTAATGTTCGATGAAACCACCCGCGTATTCGGTCTGCCCGGCAGCGTGGCGCATCAGGTTTTCCCAATAGGTCAGCGGACAGGTCAGGTGCAACACCTCGACCGCCACGCCCCAGGCCGCTGCTGGCAAATGCAGCCACATCAGCCGCGGCCACTTGAGCACCAGCAGTCCGCCGAACAGCACGAACAGAATGAACAGCAAATGAAACAGCACCAGCCCGTCGGCGGCTATTCGATACAGCATGTCGTCTCCCTGACGCGTGTGTGAGTGGTTGCCATGTTACGCCCGTAAACGACTGACGGAAGGAAGGATTTGCGCCAACTGCGCAAGATTGTTCAAGCCATGAAAAGGCGTTTGCTGGCAGAGTCCGGGGCCTTGTCTCACGGTTGAAGCGTGTTATGTCTGACTCATTAATGCCGCGCAGTGCCTTCCTTCACGGCGCCGCGGCGATCATGCCGTTATCCCTGGCGACCGCGCCGTGGGGGCTGCTGGCCGGCTCCATGGCGATCGAAGCCAACCTCACGCCGCTGCAAGGGCAGGGCCTGTCGAGCATCGTGTTTGCCGGCGCTGCGCAATTGGTGGCGATCGGCATGCTCAAGGGCGGCGCCGGGATTTTCTCGATTCTGCTGACCACGCTGCTGCTGACCTCGCAGCACTTGCTTTACGGCATGAGCATGCGTCAGGTGATTTCGCCGTTGCCGGGACGTTGGCGCATCGGCTTGGGCTTTTTGCTCACTGACGAGCTGTTCGCGCTGACCAGTCAGCACGATCGTCAGCAGTTCAACCGCTGGTACGCCCTGGGCGTCGGCCTGACGTTCTACATCGCCTGGAACCTTTTTACCCTGGCCGGCATCGTGCTCGGCAGCAGCATTCCGGGGCTTGAGCACCTGGGGCTGGACTTCTCGATTGCCGCCACCTTCATCGCATTGATCACCCCGGTGGTGCGCAATGTGCCGACGGTGGTCTGCGTGGCGGTGTCGCTGTTCTGCTCGGTGTTGTTCAGTTACTGGCAATGGGGTTCGGCGCTGGTGCTGTCGGGACTGGCCGGAATGACCGCCGGGTTTATCTGCAACAAGCTGTATCGGGAGCGCACATGATGGTCTGGGCAGTGATTATCGGCATGGGGATTCTGGTGTTCCTCAACCGTTACGTGTTTCTCGAACCACGTTTGCCGGTGCGTCTGAGCAGCAACGCGCGGCAATTTCTCGGTTTTGCCGTTCCGGGCATGTTGACTGCGATTTGCGGGCCGATTGTATTCATGCCAGACAAACAACTGAATCTGCAGTGGGACAACCCTTATCTGCTGAGTTCACTAGTGGCAATCGGCCTGGTGATCTACACGCGTAATACATTGCTCAGCATGCTGTTGAGCATGGCGTTCTTCTTTCTATTGCGCTGGTGGCTTTAAGTTCTACGCTTAATGGATGAATTCCATTAGCGAGGTGAACATGGCAACCGAGCAGAAACGTCCCGAAGAAGATGACGAACCGAGTGAAGAAGAGCTCGAGCGGGAGAAACACAAGGAGCAGACCTGGAAGCATGACGACAGCCGCGAGTTGTCCGACCGTGATCAGGAACGCCCGCTGAAACCCTGAACGCCACAACGAAAAGCCCCGCGATTGCGGGGCTTTTCGTTTTATCAAAGATCTTCCAGCTGCGTGAAATCGGGGTGGGAGGCCCGATAACCCAAGGTCTTGTCGATCCAGGCATTCAGCTCGTTGACCATCACCGGCGGGTGGCAGGGATAGCTTTCGAGGGTGGCGCGCAGGATGCGGTCGATATCGGGTACGTCACGCAGGTTTCGAGTCTTTATGTAGTGGCCGATAAAACAGTCGAGTTCAAAGCGTTCTGTCGTGGACAGATGAATACACTTCAGGCCTGTGACCTGTTTGATTGCAAAATCGTCGCGCAACTTGGTTCTCTGCAAGGCTTGTAAGTTTGTGGGGGATTCCTGGTTTTGCTGACTCTTTGGTCAACTGGTATGCCAAAAGGAAATGCGGCGCGCATGCTATCCGTAGTGTTTGTAAATGTATGTATGACGGTTGAAATGTCAGACAGGCGGTTAGTTCAATCAAACGACTGTTTAGGTTGAATGTTTCGCGTTTGAAACACCGCGTGTAACACGCAGGATTCGATTCGTGAATTCCTGCTTTTGATAACGCACCACGTCGACATTTATTTACGGTACGGCATCAATCAATTCCGCACCCTGATTGCGGGAGTTGCCCACCGCTTTGCCGACTTTGTGCCATTGGAACGCTTCGCTGGGCTCGGCTTCGAACAACAGCATCTGCTCGGCACGCTCTGTGGGCGTGGCGGGATCGAGCCATTCCTGAACCCGGTCAGGGCGCAGCACAATCGGGCGCCGGTCATGCACATCGAGCAAGCCGCCTTCGCTGTTGGCGGTAATGATGACGAAGCCGTCGTCTTCCCGTGAAGGTTCGCCGGGTATCGGAAACTGGCCGATGGCGGCGCAGAAAACCGGCTGGTGATCGGCCCGACGAATCAGCCAGGGCTGTCGGCTCTTGTCGGGTGCATCGACCCACTCGAACCAGTTGTCGACCGGCACGATCAGTCGATGACGCCAGATCGCTCGAAAGAACGGTCCGTGGGCGACTTTTTCCAGCCGCGCGTTGATCGGTGCAGCGCGATCCCTGGCCCAGTGCGGGCGCCAGCCCCAGCGCAGATTGTCGGCGTATAGCCGTTGTTGGTGCTGATGAAGGATCGCCAGTGACGTGGTGGGCGCGGCGTTGTAATGCGCCAGCGGGGCGTCGCCGACGTGATTGATCAGCGCATCGGGAATACTCAGCACTGCGACGAAATCGTGGATACCCCGGTATTGCGACAGTCTTCCGCACATCGGCCGACCCTCCGGCGAACAGCTGCCTGAAGGTTTGAGCTTAGTTGCACGGTTCAATCCTTGCTGCCCTGGCCGGTGAACGCGTCGCGCCAGACCAGCCAGCGACGTTCCAGCACGGCCAGCAGACCGTCGCTGAGTTTGCCCAGCAGCGCCAGGACGATGATCGCGGCCAGCACGATGTCCGGCCGCGAAGTTTCGCGACCGTCACTGAGCAGGTAACCCAGCCCCTTGGTCGCGGCGATCAGCTCGGCCGCCACCAGAAACATCCACGACAGGCTCATGCCGCTGCGCAACCCTGTGAACAGGCCGGGCAGGGCGGCGGGCAACAGTATCCGTCGCACCAGTTGCAGCGGGCTGAAGCCGTAGATGTGCCCGACCTCCACCAGTTTGCGGTCGATGTTGCGGATCGCCGCGACTACGTTGACGTACACCGGGAAGAACGCGCCGATGGCGATCAGAACGATTTTCGAGGTCTCGTCGATCCCCAGCCATAGCAGCAACAGCGGCACCCAGGCCAGGCTGGGAATCGACCGCAGTGCGGCGAACGTCGGTTCCAGATAAGCCTCGGCTTCACGGCTCAGGCCGACCCACGCGGCAAACACCAGCGCCAGGCTCGCGCCGATGGCAAACCCCAGCAGCACGCGAATCAGGCTGGCGCCGATGTGTTTCCACAGGGCGCCTTCGGCCAGGTCGGTGAGGGTCAGGGCGATCTCGCTCGGCGCCGGCATCTGGTAGGACGGCAGCCAGCCGATGCGCACGATGAATTCGAGGGCGATCACGATCAGCAGTGGCAGGGCCAGGCCTTTAAGGCGCCGACGCCAGAGCGGATTCAGCAGTGGGAGTTTTCGGTGTGGTGCCGGCACGGCGAGGCGGGCGGGCAAGTCGTTGCTCATGGATGGTTCTCCGCTCACGACAAATCCGCGACGGGCGCGGACTTGTTGTGAGCCTGATCGGTTATTGGGCGGCGGCGACTTGCTGGAAACCGGTGTCGATCAACTGATCGATGACCTGATCGACATTCACCCCACGGCGCACCAGTTCTTCGGAGACCAGAATCGGCGCGGCGGCTTTCGAGGCCAGCACGTCCCTGGCGGTCAACTGCGGGCTGCTCAGGTCGGTGCGCGACAATTGCAGTTTGGCCACGTCCAGCGGCAGACCGGATTCGCTGGCGAGCAATTTGGCCAATTCGTCGGGGTTCTTCACCGACCACTCGCGGGCCTGCTCATAGGCCTTGATCACGGTGTCGATGGTTTGCGGGTGTTGCTTGGCGTATTGCTCGGTGACGCTGACCACGCCGTAGCTGTTGAAGTCGCGATTGCGGTACAGCAGGCGCGAACCGGCCTGCACCTGACTGGCGGCCATGTGCGGATCGAGGCCGGCCCAGGCGTCGACATCGCCTTTCTCCAGCGCGGTGCGGCCGTCCGGGTGCTGCAGGTGCACCAGTTCCACGTCGTCCTTTTTCAGCCCGGCCTGTTGCAGGGTGCGCAGGGTAAACAGGTACGGATCGGTGCCTTTGGTGGCGGCGATTTTCTTGCCCTTGAGGTCGGCGACAGACTGGATCGGCGAGTCCTTGCGCACCACCAGCGCGGTCCACTCGGCGCGGCTGTAGACGTAGACCGATTTGATCGGGCTGCCATTGGCGCGACTGAGCACGGCGGCGAGGCTGGCCGACGAGGCGAAATCCACGCCGCCGCTGTTGAGGTATTCCAGCGAGCGGTTGCTGCCCTGGCTCAGCACCCAGCTGACTTTGCTCTGGGGCAAGGCTTTTTCCAGGTAGCCCAGATGTTTCAGCGCCAGGCTGACCGGCGAGTAATAGGCGTAATCCAGATGCACTTCGGCCGGCGGCGCTTCGGCAGCGTGGGCCAGAGGTTGCAGGCTCAGGGCTACAGCGCAGGCCGCGAGCAGCGTTTTGACGCGGGAAAACGGTAAGAAGGGTTTCATGGGCACGCTCCGGCAAGGCAACAGATTCTTATGTCCAAAAAGATATTTTTATCGAATGCTTCCTGCATGAATGGAATATTGCAGGCTCTGTGCCATGTACGTTTTGTCCCGTATTTACGGGGGGTGACGCCGGTTTTGCAGGTTTGAAGTGTTGCAGGGAAAACACTGTGCCGAGCCACTGTTGCTCGGCAAACAGTGCAACTGGAAGGTGCTGAGCTTATGCGCTAATAGAATTTCAAATCTCATTTGTAAGAGCGTTATGGTCTATAAAAATCCCTTCTGCAGGACTCGCCATGAAGCTCTCACGTTTCCTACGCGCCGCGTTGACCAGCGCACTGTTTGCCACGCCATTGACCTACGCTGCCGAACCCTTGGTCCTGCACGTCGGCGACCAGAATTACTACAACATCCGCGCGTCCATAGAAGCGTCCGGCGTATTGAAGGACACGCCTTACACGGTTGACTGGAAACACTTCCAGGCCGCTGCTCCGTTGGCCGAAGCGTTGCAGACCGGGTCGCTGGATCTGGGTTTCCTGGGGGATTCGGGTTTTCTGTTTCTGGCCGCTAAACAAGCGCCGGTTAAGCTGATCGGTGTGTCACGACAGAATCCGGACACCATCGCGCTGTTGGTGCCCAAGGATTCTCCGGTGAAAACTATCGAGGACCTGAAGGGCAAAAAAGTCGCTTACTGGCCGGGTGCCTGGAGTCAGCAACTGACCTTGCGGGCACTGGAGCAGGGCGGTTTGCCGGAAAATTACGTCGACTTCGTCAAACTGATGCCAATCGATGCGGCGGCCGCGCTACCGCAAGGCAGCATTGACGCGTTCCCGGTATGGGAGCCGTACATTTCCCAGCAGATCGTTTTCTCCGGCGCCCGGCCGATTCTCACGGCGAAAAACCTGATGCCGGGCTTGAGCGCCATCGCCGCGTCTGCGCCGTCCATCGACAGCAAGCGCGAAGCGATCGCCGATTTCCTCGGACGTTTGAAGCAGGCCAGGGCCTGGGTCGACAGCCACACCGACGAGTACGCCGACCTGTGGGCGAAGAAGGCCAACCTCGATCAACAGGTTTCGCGGCACTGGTTGCGCCAGGCGCACATGACGGTCGGCCCGGTGGATCAGCAGGCTGCCGCCGATCTGCAAAGCACGGCCGACTTCCTGTTCAAGGTCAAGGCGCTGCCGGCTCCGCTGGCCACGGCCGGTATCATCGACAGCTCGTTTCAACAGGCGCTGGCGCGCTGAGCGAGCGCCGGAACCAAACCCTGTGTATCTTTATCCAACCTCGGCCCATCTCAATGGGTCGCAGGGAGGCAGCAGCGGCGAAGGAGTTTTGCCAATCGACAACATGACCGCAACGGTCGGGCTCAAGGCAAAACATGACACAGTGGTTCAAGCTTTTCTGTGCGATGGCGGTAGCCGTCGGGTTGGCCGGATGCATCGCCGCTCCCATCGAAATGACCGCGCAGACCGAAGCCCGGCTCAAGACTCAGGCGCCTGTGCGCTTTCTATTGACCTTCGATGACGGCCCCAGCGCTTCCAGTCTTTTCAACCCCACCGACACCGTACTCGACAGCCTCAAGGACAACCCGCTGCAACCGGGGATCAAAGCGGTGTTTTTCGTCCAGACCCGCGCACCCCGAGCGGGCAACAGCGAGATCGGTCGGCGAGTCATGCGCCGCGAGCACGCTGAAGGGCACATTCTGGGCTTTCACACCGCCACCCATTGGCACACCAATCATCGATTGCTCGATCCCCAAGAACTCGAAACCTCGCTGACCAACGGTTCGGCGGACATCGCGGCAATCACTGGCGCGCCGCCGACGTTATTGCGTCCGCCATTCTGGAACTACGACAAACGCACCTTCGCCGCCTATCAGCTGCACCATATGCAGGTGTTGCTGACCGACCTGAGCGCCAACGACGGCAAGATCTGGGGCTTCAACGCCAGCCCCCGGCGGCGGGCGAACATGCTGCGACAACTGTCGGAAGTCCGCGAACGGATTGCTCTTGGCGAACTGCCCACTGTGGACGGGGTGATTCCGGTGGTGGTGACCTTCCATGACCTCAACCGCTACACCGCGCGCCACACCCGCGAGTATCTGCAGATTCTGCTCGACAGTGCCGCCGCCACCGGCGTACGACTGGCAGGCAAACCGTTCTATGACGATCGCGCGGCGCTGGAAAAAGCTGCGCTGGCGCGCACGGTGCGCGAGTCGTCGAAACCGGTGAATCTGCCGGGAATATGGAACTGGATCTGGGACCATGACGCCCATTGAGAACCGCGATTTGAAGTTGTGAAGCGGTTGGCAATTTTTACACTGGGCGGCAGGGGCGGGGCAGTGAAAGCTCATCTATGCTGATCGGGTCGCCCGAGCCAAAGCCTGTGAGGCGTGCCCCCATGATTGCCATTGCCGACATTTGCCGCATCGTCGAATCCGGCTTTTCGCCGTTGTATTGCGACTGCACCGAAACGGCGCAGGGCCTCTTGCAGATCAAGGTTTACGAACCCGACAGCGGGCGTGTCGAGTTGCTGCTCAATGGTGTTTCTCCTGAGCATCTGGTCACCATTCGTGACATCTCCAATTTCATCGGTGAATTGCGCACGGAAATGAGCGCCGGACGCCGGGCGTTCGCCGGCTGAGAGTCAAAGGCGTCGTTGAAAGGCGCGGACGATGCTCAGCGTGGCGTCACTGACGTTCAGATTCTGCACCGCATCCAGCGGGTGCCAGAGGCAGTCGACGATCTCGTTCAGCGGGCGAACCTGCTCAATGTTCAGCACCGACGCCTCGTAGACGTGGTGGCGGGTGCTGCCGTTCTGCAACTCCATCAGATAAAGCATGTCATCGCTGTCCAGGCCGGTCTCTTCCTTGAGTTCTCGGGCGGCGGCTTGCGCGCGGGTCTCTCCCGGTTCGACGGTGCCCCCCGGAAGCGTCCAGCGGCATCTGGGTTTGCGCACCAGGAGAATGTGTCGATCCTGTTCGCATATGACGGTTGCTCGTACTTTCATGTGTTACCCGATTGCCGTTTGTCATAAATCTGTCATGAATTAGCAATATTTGGGCCGCTGCCGGTTTAGAGCTTCTGAGTGCCCGGCAGCGGCAAAAGTGCCGGAGACTTGACGCGGCTGCGGTGCGACGTCCGGTCGGCACGATTGCGCGTTGCGGGTGTAAGGTGCAAAAGTTCGTTAGAAGACAGGAGGTGCCTATGAGCATGGCGATGCTGAACAAAATGCACATGAATGGCTACGACGTACTCAGCGTGAACAACGGCCCGTGGCGGGTCTGCACGCAGGGTGACCGGCTCGCTTCGTTTGCCAGTCGCGAAGAAGCGCTGGCCTACGCCGCCGCACTGCCGGGGTACAAAAGCCGTGTACGCGGTCGCAAGACAGGCTGAAGGCCTGTGGAGAAAAAGCCCCGGATGTCCGGGGCTTTTTGTTGTGGACCGGGTGGGTTTCAGTGGACTTTGGTTCGGCTGATGGCGCGGGCTTTCACTTCCCGGGCATACAGTTGCAGGCGCTCTTCATCGCTTTGCAGCACCTCGCAGGATCGCAGGACCGCCTGGGCGTCCGCCTCGTTGCCCGACTGGCGCAATTGCTCGGCAATGCGCTTGAGGTCCACCGCCGACCATCTCAAGTCCGATGCCACGCTTTGCAGGTCACGTTGAAGTTCGTGTTCGTATTCATTGAGCCGCATGATCACCTCCGGAACATTCTCGGTAAAACAGAGTAGCCGCATTTTTTGGGAGTGGGGCAAGGTCATCTGTCGGTGAGCTGATTGGTCCGGTTTTCGAGGAGTACAGGCAGAGCGCTACGATGGATGTCCGAACAGTTACAGGTTACATTCGCGTTTTTTTCAGATGAAGGAATCACCATGCGGATGTTGATCGGGGGCATGCTGTTGGTAGCATTGGCCGGTTGTTCGTTGCCTGCGTCACTGGTGCCGGGCGAGCCGAATGTCAGCAAGACCAGCAACAAGACTCCCAAGGACTACGCCGCGTGTGTATTGCCGTTGTGGCAGCAGGACGTTGCCAAGACGTCCCAGACAGCGATTTCCAATGGCTACCGGATCACCGCGCCGAGCATCGTCACCGCTGACGAGATTCTCGATGTGGTCAAGTACAAGGACGGCAGCCGCGTTTCCCTGTATCAGGGGCCGCCGTGGGCGAAGTCCGGATCGTTGCGCAAAGCGGTGCGCGACTGCCTGTGAGGTCGAAATAAAAAAAGCAGAAACCGGAGATCGGTTTCTGCTTTTTTTTGCCTGCTGATCGAGCTCAGTCCGAGATGTCGGTGAGCGGAATGCCGGCGCCGCCGGTCTTCTTTTCCCGGCGATCCTGCATCCAGTCTTCCACCTGACTGTTGAACCCCGCCGGTGCCTTGCGCCCGACCTTTCTGGCGATGTCGAGGATGGTCTGCTGGGCGAGGGCTTCTTCCATGCGCTTTTGCGCGGTCATCATCGCGGCGTGAATCGAGCAGGTGCCGTCCAGCGCCCAGTCCGGCGGCGAGCCATCGAACAGCGCGCAGCGTCCGCGAATGTCCCGGCATTCGAAAATGTTCTTGGGACCATCGATGGCATTGACGATGTCGAGCAGGGTGATTTCTTCCGCCGGACGCGCCAGGGTGAAGCCGCCGCGCACGCCACCGGTGGATTCCACCAGCTTGCCTTTGGCCAGTTTGGTGAAGATCTTCGCCAGGTAATCCAGCGGCACCCCTTGCAGCTCTGCCAGGTCACGCACGCTGGCTTCACGACTGTCACCGCCGCTGCCCACCAGAAAGGCCAGGCAGTGAATGCCGTACTCGACCCCCGCACTGTAAAGCGACATAACTATCTCCGACTGTATTTGTCGCCGATGTTATCAGGGTTGTTCGTGGCAAACAAATCGAGAGCGCCTTGAGTGTTTGGCTATTAGGATCCCGGATTTCTTGATTTCAGCTGAATCAACGAGTTGAAGAGGGTGGCTCCGTTCAATCTGAGCTATCGAAGTTTTCGATGCTAATCATCACAAAATCTGACTTGTCGGATATAACGGCGACCAATACAGTCGCCGTTATCCGGTGAGCAGCCTTCCGCGTTCTTGAAAAATACAGACGTGTCCGCTCCCGATGATGTGAATCCTTCCACCTCATTCAGTGACTTGGCTTCGTGCCTGGAGAGAACAATGAAACAGCACATTCTGGTAATCGGCGCAGGTTTCGGTGGCATGTGGACGGCATTGAGCGCCACGCGTCTGGTCGACATTCACAATCGGGACAACATCGACGTAACCGTGTTGGCGCCGCAAGCCGAGCTGCGCGTTCGCCCACGTTTCTACGAGCCGAATGCCCACACACTGGCCGCACCACTGGGCGATCTGTTCGACGCGGTTGGCGTCAATTTCATCAAGGGCGCCGCGAACACCATCGACGTACAGGCGAAAACCGTGGGCTACACCGACGCAGCCGGTGCGCAACAGGTGTTCAGCTACGACAAACTGGTGCTGGCCTCCGGCAGCGGCCTGGCCCTGCCGGACACCCCGGGTGTGGCGCAATATGCGTTTGACGTCGACCAGATCGAAGCTGCGATCCGCCTGGAAAACCATCTGGATTCCCTGATCTGCCAGCCTGAAAGCCAGGCGCGCAACACCGTGGTCGTCGCCGGCGGTGGTTTCACCGGTATCGAAACCGCCACTGAAATGCCGGCGCGTCTGCGGGCCGTGCTGGGCGACGATGCCAATATTCAAGTGATCATCGTTGATCGCGGGCAAAAAGTCGGCGCGTCCATGGGCGAAGCGATCAGCGTGTCGATTGCTGAAGCTAGCGAAGAGCTGGGCGTGGAATGGCGACTGGGTGTGTCGGTGGTGTCCGTCGATGAAAACGGCGTGACCTTGTCGGACGGCCAGCGTATCGAGGCAAAAACCGTGGTCTGGACCACCGGTGTACGTGCCAGCTCCCTGACCGAGCAGATTCCTGCCGAGCGTGATCGTCAGGGCCGTCTGCACGTTGATGCCAACCTGAAAGTCATCGGCCAGGACGACATCTTCGCCACCGGCGACGTGGCTTACGCGGCCACCGACGATGTCGGCAACTTCGCCCTGATGACCTGCCAGCACGCGATTTCCCTTGGTCGTCACGCCGGCAACAACGTCGCAGCGCAGATCCTCGGGGTCGACCCAACGCCGTACAGCCAGCCGAAATACGTGACCTGCCTAGACCTCGGCGCCTGGGGCGCGGTGTACACCGAAGGCTGGGATCGTCAGGTGAAACTGGTCAAGGAGGAGGGCAAGTCGCTCAAGACCCAGATCAACACCCAGTGGATCTATCCACCGGCGGCTGACCGTGCCATCGCGCTGGCGGCTGCGGATCCGATGATCCCCGTCGTCGCGTAAACGGCGTGTTTAGAAAATCCCGCCCGGTTGATGCCGGGCGGGATTTTTTGTTCAGATTCCGCAAACCCCTCCGGCAAGGACCACCCGACCGAACTCGGCGTTGGTCTCCTGAGGTGTGATGGCGAGCAACTGGTCGAGGCGAATTTCCTGTTGCGCGCCCTGTTGTTCGATCACCAGAAATTCTTCTTTGTCACTGCTGGTCCGCGTGGTCACGGCCCGGGCCGTCAGACGCTGACCGTCGACCAGCTCGATGTCCAGCTGATAGCCGCGCAGGCAGGCGATTTCCAAGTAGTCGTGCAGATCACAGTTCAACGGCTGATAACGGGTCATGGCGTTACTCCTCGAAACCTTGCGCGATGATGAAACGATCCGGCTCGTGCATCAACCTTCATGCGGCGGTGTTGATGGCGGCAGGGAACGGCGCGGATCAGATTCTGCGGGAAGTGTAATGCGCGGTGACAGTTGATTGCGGGCTTTTTTCCCGCGAGCACTAGGCTTTGAATGCCGGACCATTACAGGCCGGGATTGCTGTTTTGGGAGGAGTGTTTCTTGATTCAAGGAGCGACCGATCATGGATGATCTGGTGAAGGAAGTGATTCCGCTTTTGCAATACCTGGTCCCGGGGTTTGTTTCGACCTGGATTTTCTACACGCTGACGGCCTTCAAGCGACCGGATACGTTCGGCCAGATTGTGCAGGCGCTGATTTTCACGTTTGTGATTCACGGGATGGTGCTGGGGATTGGGGCGGTTTGTGTGTGGGTGGGGGAGGAGGGGTTTTCCATAGGAAAGTGGGATGCGAAGGCTGAAGCGTCGTGGGCATTTTTTGCGTCGCTGGTACTCGGGTTGTTGGCCTGTTGCCTGTCAGCGAATGGCAAGTTACATGGTTGGTTGCGCAGCAGAAACGTCACGAAACAATCTTCCTACCCCAGTCAATGGTTCAGCGCATTTGCGAAATATGATCGCGTTATCACCCTGCATTTGGATGATGAAAGGCGCGTCCTGGGCTGGCCGGTGGACTGGCCACCCGAGTCAACCAGCGGGCAGTTTGTGATGCAATATCCCTGCTGGATCAACGAGGATGGAACGGAGGTGCCTATTAGTGCGGAATTTTTGCTGATAGATTCCACGAGGGTTAAATGGGTTGAATTCAGCCCTGTATCAGAGGGTTCATCATGACCGCCAGAGCATCACAACCAATACCGCCACATATAAAGCGTCTTTTTGTAGGGCCGGACGGAAAGCGGCTGGAGAAACCATTGATCGAGGCATCAAAGGCACCTCCACCGCCGAAATACCCTCCATATCCGCAAGCCCATTCCTAACCCCATCCATCCTTCACCGCCCGGCGAATGCCCTCCAGCAACATCGCAAACGCCGGGTTGTCGTTGTTCTCCCGCCAGATCAGATGCAGCTCGCTCTGCACCCCTTCGCCCAGATCGATCTCGCGAAACACCACATTCCTGAACACCACGCTGGTCGCGCAACGCGGCACCAGCGCCAGGCCCATGCCCGCATTGACCAGCGCCAGAATCGTCAGCGAAGACCCCAGCCATTGCACGTAATCCGGGGCGACCCGGGCCGAGCGCAGCATGCCGGTGAGCAATTCGTTGAACGGCGGATAGGCCGCGTGGGAATACATCAGGAACGGCTGCCCATCCAGATCCTTCACTGAAACCTCGTCGGCCTCGGCCAGTCGATGGCCGCTCGGCACCGCCAGCACAAACGGCTCACGCACCAGGCATTCGGTGGCGTAACCAGGCTCCAGCAACGGCGCGCGGACGATCCCCAGGTCGATGCGTCGGGCGCGCAAGGCCTCGTGTTGCTGATAGGTGTTCATTTCGGTCAGGTCGATCTTCACCTGCGGCTGCTTGAGGCGCGCCTCGGCGATGACCTTGGGCAGAAATTCATACACCGCGCTGCCGACAAAACTGATGTTCACCGAGCCGATATCACCCTCGGCAAAACGTCGGGCGGTGACGGCGGCCTGTTGTGCGCGTTCGAGCAGATTCTGCGCCTCGATGAAAAACGCCCGGCCGGCAGCGGTGAGCGCCACGCTGCGTGTGCTGCGGGTGAACAGGTCGACGCCCAGGTGATGTTCCAGTAACTGGATCTGCCGGCTCAGTGGCGGCTGGGTCATGTTCAACCGCTCGGCGGCGCGGCGGAAGTTGAGTTCGGTGGCGACAGTGGTGAAGCAGCGCAGTTGGGTCAATTCGAACATTGATCTAATCCAGGTATCAATCGAATGCCAAGTTAGATTAGACGGGATCAATCACCCCGTCCATGATCGCTCTACGCCTGAACAGGCCATCCCTACAAAAACAAAGATCGGGAGTCGCCCCTTGAATACCCTCCAGAGTCCGCCGGACATCACGGTACTCGCCCGCGCCGCCGCCAAGGTCAAGCGCCATGTGCTGCCGCTGTTCGTGGTGATGTTCATCGTCAACTACATCGACCGGGTCAACATCGGCTTCGTGCGCAGTCATCTGGAAACCGATCTGGGTATCGGCGTCGCTGCCTATGGCCTTGGCGCCGGTCTGTTTTTCATCGGTTACGCCTTGTTTGAAGTGCCGTCCAACATGCTTCTTCAGCGCTACGGCGCCCGCGCCTGGCTGACACGGATCATGTTCACTTGGGGCGCCGCCGCGATTGCCATGGCGTTCGTCAAGGGTGAAACCAGTTTCTACGTGCTGCGCTTCATTCTGGGCGCTGCCGAGGCCGGGTTCTTCCCGGGGATCATTTATTACTTCACCCAATGGCTGCCGGCCTCTGAGCGCGGCAAGACCATGGCGGTGTTTCTCAGCGGTTCCGCAATTGCTTCGGTGATTTCCGGCCCGGTGTCCGGCGCGCTGTTGCACATCAGCGGTCTGGGCCTGCACGGCTGGCAGTGGATGTTCCTGATCGAAGGCGCTGCGTCGGTGGTGCTCTGCGGGTTTGTCTGGTTCTGGCTGCAATCCCATCCGCGTCAGGCCAAGTGGCTGAGCGAGGAGGAGCGTGAAGCGCTGGTGACGGCAATCGCTGAAGAGCAGCGCGCCCGCGAAGCGACTCACGTCGCCAAACCATCGATGTTCAAACTGCTGGCGGACCGGCAGATTGCGCTGTTCTGTTTCATCTACTTCTCCATCGCCCTGACCATCTACGGCGCCACTTTCTGGCTGCCGAGCATGATCAAGAAGATGGGCAATCTCGGCGACTTCCAGGTCGGGTTGCTCAACTCCGTGCCGTGGATCATTTCCATCGTCGCGATGTACGGCTTTGCGGCGCTGGCCGGCAAGTGGAAATTCCAGCAGGCGTGGGTCGCGCTGACTCTGGTGATCGCCGCGTTCGGCATGTTCATGTCCACCACCGGCGGGCCGATTTTCGCCTTCGTCGCGATCTGTTTTGCGGCCATCGGCTTCAAGGCTGCTTCGGCACTGTTCTGGCCGATTCCGCAAAGCTATCTCGATGCGCGTATCGCAGCGGCGGTGATCGCGCTGATCAACTCCATCGGCAACCTCGGCGGCTTCGTTGCGCCGACCGCGTTCGGTTTTCTTGAACAGACCACCGGCTCCATAGAAGGCGGCCTGTATGGCCTGGCCGCAACTTCGCTGGTGGCAGCAGTAGTGATCTTCTTCGCCCGCATGGCGCCAGGCGCCAAAGGCAAAACCCCGGCAAAGCCTGAACCCGAAACTGCCGTTGTGCCGACGGCCAACCCGGTGGCGAGCCACTGATTTCGACTCAACAGGAGCGTCATTTTGAAAATCACTCGCGTAACCGTCACTCCGATCGCTTTCCGTGATCCGCCGCTGCTCAACGCCAGTGGCATCCATGAACCGTTCGCCCTGCGCTCGATCATCGAGATCGAGAGTGACAACGGCTACATCGGCCTCGGCGAAAGCTATGGCGATGCCCCGGCGTTGGCGATCCAGCAACAGTTGCAGTCGCAGTTGATCGGTCTCGATCCGTTTAATCTTAATCAGCTGCGTCGGATCGTTCAGACCACGGTTGCCACCCACAAACCGGCAAGTCTGGCGGGTGCCGAACTGGCGCCCGGTTCCCACGCCAGCAAGGCCGTCAGCAATGCGTATTCGGCGTTCGAAGTGGCGTTTCTCGACTTGCAGGCCCGTTACCTGAATGTGCCGCTGGTGGATCTGCTGGGCGGTGCGGTGCGCGACGAAGTGCCGTTCAGTGCCTACCTGTTTTTCAAGTATGCGCAGCACGTCGATTCACCGTACAAACCGGACAACTGGGGCGAGGCGCTGAACGAGCAGCAAATCGTCGCCCAGGCGGCGCGGATGATCGAGGCGTACGGTTTCAAGAGCATCAAGCTCAAGGCCGGCACGTTGCCGCCGGAGCACGAAGTGGCGTGCATCAAGGCGCTGAAAAAGGCCTTTCCCGGTTATCCGCTGCGCATCGATCCCAACGGCAACTGGTCGCTGGAAACCTCGATCCGCATGGCCGAGTTGCTGGGTGATGATCTGCAGTATTACGAGGATCCGACCCCGGGTCTCGACGGTATGGCCGAGCTGCACAAACGCACCGGGCTGCCGCTGGCGACCAACATGGTGGTCACTGACTTCGACGAGTTCCGCCGCAGCGTGGCGCAGAACAGCGTGCAGATTGTTCTCGCCGATCACCATTACTGGGGCGGCCTGCGTGACACCCAGACCCTGGCGAAAATGTGCGACACCTTCGGCCTCGGCGTGTCGATGCATTCCAATTCACACCTGGGCATCAGCCTTATGGCCATGGCGCACGTGGCGGCCGCCGTGCCAAATCTGGACTACGCCTGCGACACCCATTATCCGTGGCAGGAGCCGGATGAAGAGGTGATCAAGGGCGGCAAACTGCCGATCGTCGATGGCTGCGTGACGATCACGCGTGCGCCGGGCCTGGGGTTGGAACTGGATCACGATCAACTGGGCAAGCTGCATGACCAGTACCTGACCTGCGGCATTCGCCAGCGTGATGATGTGCGGCAGATGCAACGCTATAAACCTGACTGGAAAGCGCTGAAGCCGCGATTCTGATCGAGCAAAACCAGAGGGCGCCAAACGGCGCCCTCGATTGTTTCAAAGCGTGCGCATTAACCAGTCGCGAAACGCCTTCAGCGACGCCAGCGACTCATTGCGCGCCGGGTACACCAGGTAATAGCTGCGCCGGCTGCTGATCGGTTCACCCAGTTGCAATAGCTCGCCGTTGTGCAATTCATCTTCCACCAGAATCCTCGGCACCAGCCCGATGCCGATATTGGCGCGCACGGCCTGGATCAAGTGCGAGGTCATCTCGAAACTTGGGCCAATGCGCATGCTGCGATGGGGCAGGGCATGATGGCTGAACCACTCGGACCAGGCCTGAGCGTTGCTACTGACGTTGAGCAGCAGTTGCCCGGCGATGTCCTTGTCGGCCGCACGGCGTTCGGCATCGGACAGCTGCGCACTGGCGATCACCACCAGTTCTTCGGTGTGCAGGCGGTGAGCGGTCAGCCCCGGCCAGTCACCGCCACCGACGCAAATCGCCGCGTCGATTTCGCTGGTGTCGAAGTCGATCGTTTCGATGCGTGAATGCAGGTGCACAGTCATGCCGGGGTGGGCAGTGTAGAAATCCTTCAAGCGTGGCAGCAGCCATTTCGAGCCGAAGGTCGGCAGGGTCGCCAGGCGCAAACTGTGGATGCCAGAGCCAAACGCCATGGCCTGCAACGTCGCGCTGCGGATCTGGCCGAGGGCTTCGGACAGTTCGCGCTGATACATGCGCCCGACGTCGGTGAGAATCACCCGCCGGCCTTCACGGCTGAACAGGCGCATGCCGAGCATCTTTTCCAGAATCTGCACCTGCCGGCTGACCGCGCTTTGGGTCAGCGACAGTTCGTGGGCGGCGCGGGTGTAGCTTTCATGGCGTGCGGCGGCTTCAAATGCCAGCAGCAACGACATCGAGGGAGTGAGGGTTCGCGGATTCATTCGTTTTAGTCATGGATTGCGGGTCGATTTTACGGTTGTCCCGGCATCGCTCTGCAATGAACATAAGGCCTATGAGATGGCGGGAGCGTGACGCAATCATTCATTGCGCACAACTGTTCACCGCCACACGGCCCGTTTTTGACCGAGATTGCCCTCCCGATGATTGCCCAGCTGTCGCCTTCCACCGCGTTGAACACCGACTACCAACAGTTTCTCAAAGCCCTTGAAACCAGCGGCTTTCGTGGCGAAATCAGTGCCGACTACGCCAGCCGCGTGGTGCTCGCCACTGACAACTCGATCTATCAACGTTTGCCGCAAGCGGCGGTGTTCCCGCGTGATGCCGACGACGTGGCGCTGCTGGCGCGCCTGATCGCCGAACCGGCGTACCAGAAAGTGGTGATCACGCCTCGCGGTGGCGGCACCGGCACCAACGGCCAGTCGTTGACCGACGGCATAGTCGTCGACCTGTCGCGGCACATGAACCGCATTCTCGAAATCAACGTTGAACAGCGTTGGGTAAGGGTGCAGGCCGGCGTAGTGAAGGATCAACTGAACGCCGCCCTGAAATCCGCCGAGCTGTTTTTCGCCCCGGAACTGTCGACCTCCAACCGCGCTACGGTCGGCGGCATGATCAACACCGACGCCAGCGGCCAGGGCAGTTGCACCTACGGCAAGACCCGCGACCACGTACTGGAACTGCACATGGTCCTGCGCGGGGGCGAGCGCTTGCACGGCCGCCCACTTGAAGAAAGTGAGCTGGCAGCGGAATGCGCCCGTGAAGGCCGGGCCGGCGAGGTGTATCGCTGTGCGCGGCAGATCATTGATGAGCAGGGCGAGCTGATCCGGGAAACCTTTCCCGATCTCAACCGCTGCCTGACCGGCTATGACCTGGCGCACCTGCGCGAGGCCGACAACCGTTTCAACCTCAACAGCGTGCTGTGCGGCGCCGAAGGTTCGCTGGGGTTTGTGGTCGAGGCCAAGCTCAACGTGTTGCCGATCCCCAAGCACACGATGCTGGTGAACATTCGCTACGCCGGCTTCATGGATGCCTTGCGCGATGCCCGGGCGTTGATGGCGCTCAAGCCATTGTCGATCGAAACCGTCGACTCCAAAGTGCTGTTGCTGGCGATGCAGGACATCGTCTGGCACGGCGTCGCCGAGTACTTTCCGGAAAGCGCCGAGCGGCCGACGCTGGGGATCAACCTGGTGGAATTCTGCGGCGACGATCCCGAGGAGCTGCAACGCCGGGTCGAAGCCTTCGTCCAGCACTTGGGCAACGACGCCACGGTCGAACGCCTGGGGCATACGCTGGCCGTCGGTCATGCGGCGGTGAATCGCGTCTACGGCATGCGCAAACGCGCGGTGGGCCTGCTCGGCAACGTCGCCGGTGAAGCGCGGCCGCAGCCATTTGTCGAAGACACCGCCGTGCCGCCGCAGCACCTGGCCGAGTACATCGCCGAACTGCGCGACCTGCTCGACAGCCACCAATTGCAGTACGGCATGTTCGGCCACGTTGATGCCGGCGTGCTGCACGTGCGGCCGATTCTCGACATGAAGGATCCGCAACAAGCTGCACTGGTGCGTCCGGTGTCGGACGGTGTCGCCGCGCTGACCCAGCGTTACGGCGGCCTGCTGTGGGGCGAACACGGCAAGGGCCTGCGCTCGGAATATGCGCCGGCCTTCTTCGGCGACTTGTACCCGGCGCTGCAAGCCCTGAAGGCGGCGTTCGATCCGTTCAACCAGTTCAATCCGGGCAAGATCGCCACGCCGAATATTCCCGGCGCGGCATTGCTGAAGATCGATGAAGTGACCCTGCGCGGCGAACTCGACCGGCAGATCAACGAGAAAGTCTGGCAGGACTACGGCGCGGCCATGCATTGCAACGGCAACGGCGCCTGCTACAACTTCGATCCCGACGATGCCATGTGCCCGTCGTGGAAAGCCACCCGCCAGCGCGCGCAATCGCCCAAGGGCCGCGCCTCGCTGATTCGCGAATGGCTGCGGTTGCAGGGCGAGGCGGGGGTCGACGTGTTGGCCGATGCCAGCCGCCGTCCGCCGTTTTTCAGCACGTTGCTGCAGCGCTGGCGCAACAGCCGTGCGCAGGAACAGGACTTTTCCCACGAGGTGTACGACGCCATGGCCGGGTGCCTGGCGTGCAAGTCCTGCGCGGGGCAGTGCCCGGTGAAGGTCAACGTGCCGGACTTCCGTTCGCGGTTCCTTGAGCTGTACCACACCCGTTATCTGCGGCCGGCGCGGGATTACCTGATTGCTTCGCTGGAGTACACGATTCCGTACATGGCGCGGATTCCGTTTCTCTATAACGGCTTGATGGGCGCCTCGTTCAGCCGGCGCTTGATCGAACGTCTTGGCGGCATGGTCGATGTACCGTTGCTCAGCCGTTTCGATTTCCACGCGGCTATGCGTCGCTGGCAGGTTCAGCCGGCATCGGTCGAGGTGTTGTCGGCGCTGTCTGCAGCCCAGCGCGAACGCAGCGTGGTGCTGGTGCAGGACGCCTTCACCCGGTATTTCGAGGCGCCGTTGCTGGCGGATCTGATCGAGCTGATTTCGCGTCTCGGCTATCAGGTCTACCTGGCACCGTTCAGTGCCAACGGCAAGCCGCTGCATGTGCAGGGCTTCCTCTCGGCGTTCAATCGCGCGGCGTTGCGCAATGCCGGGCAATTGCGCGCGCTGGCCGAGATCGGTGTGCCGTTGGTAGGGCTCGACCCGGCCATGACCCTGGTCTATCGCCAGGAATATCTGAAAGTCCCGGGAATGGAGAAATGCCCGGAGGTGGCGCTGGTGCAGGAGTGGCTGCTCAAGATCATGCCGGAGCAAGTCGGAACGCGCCGCGACGAAACCTTCCGCCTGCTGGCGCACTGCACCGAAAAAACCAACGCTCCGGCCGCCACTCGGCAATGGGAGCAGGTGTTCGAGCGTGTCGGTCTGAAGCTGGCGACCCAGGCCACCGGTTGCTGCGGCATGTCCGGCACTTACGGGCACGAAGCGCGTAATCGCGAGACCTCGGCGGTGATCTACGAGCAATCCTGGGCGAAGCAGATCGAGGCGCCGTTGGAGAAGGGCGAAGCACTGGCCACCGGCTATTCCTGCCGCAGTCAGGTCAAGCGCCAGGCCGATCGACAGTTGCGCCATCCGTTGCAGGTCGTGCTGGAAACCCTGCGCACCGCGTGATCGCTGTTTGAGAACCGCTAGCGATTAGATCGGTTTTTCATGTTATAAGGTAACGCAAATTTTACGGCCGCTTTCGGGCGGCTGCATCGATCAACCTTTCGATTGCGATACTTCCATGACGATTGCGGTTCCCCGTTCTGCCCCCTCGGCGACTGGCCGGTTGCTGTCCATTGATGCGCTGCGTGGCCTGGTGATTCTGTTCATGTTGCTGGACCACGTGCGCGAAACCTTTCTGCTGCATCGTCAGGTCACCGACCCGATGGACATCGCCAGCACCGAGCCGGCGCTGTTCTTCAGTCGCACCCTGGCGCATCTGTGCGCGCCGGTGTTCGTGCTGCTGACCGGGTTGTCGGCGTGGCTGTTCGGGGAAAAGTACGCCGGCAAGGCTGACGTCAGTGCCTTTCTGTTCAAGCGCGGTTTGTTTCTGGTGGCGCTCGAATTCACCCTGGTGAATTTTGCCTGGACGTTCCAGCTGCCACCGACCGTGATCTATCTGCAAGTGATCTGGGCGATCGGCCTGAGCATGATCGCGCTGTCGCTGCTGGTCTGGCTGCCACGCTGGCTGTTGTTGACGCTGAGCCTGGCGATCATCGCCGGGCACAACCTGCTCGACGGACTGCACTTCGCAGCGGAGTCGGCGCTGCACATACCGTGGGCGATCCTGCATGACCGGGGCTGGATCGAGGCCGGCGAGACCTTGCGTCTGCGTACCTCGTACCCGTTGTTGCCGTGGATCGGCGTGATCGGGTTGGGTTACGCGCTGGGGCCGTGGTTCGCTCGTGCGGCCGATGCCGGGGTGCGTCAGCGCCGTTTGTTGATCAGTGGCATCACCGGTTTGCTGGGCTTTGTGGCGCTGCGGCTGGTCAACGGTTACGGCGAGAAACCCTGGGCCTTCGGTGACAGCGGTCTGCAAACCCTGATGAGTTTTTTCAACATCACCAAATACCCGCCGTCGCTGTTGTTCATCACATTGACGGTGAGTGTCGGACTGTTGCTGTTGCTGGTGTTCGAACGCGCACAGGATCGACGCTGGATTCGCTGGCTGACGGTGTTCGGTTCGGCACCGATGTTTTTTTACCTGCTGCACCTGTATGCGCTGAAGGTGCTGTACCTGATTGGCGTGGCGCTGTTCGGGCTTAATCAGGGCACGTATTTCGGTTTCTCGTCGGTGACGGCGGTGTGGCTGGCGGCGATGGTGCTGGCGGTCGCGTTGTTCCCGGCCGTGCGCTGGTTTTCGGCATTGAAGGCCCGGCGTCGCGACATTGCCTGGTTGAAGTATCTGTAAAACGGCTCAGCCCGTTTTGCCATCGCGGGCAAGGCGGGCGAAGTCGATAAACGCCTTGAGTGGCGCCGGTACATGGCGCCGGCTCGGGTAATACAGGTGCAGGCCGGGATAGTACGGGCACCAGTCCGCCAGTACCTGCACCAGCCGCCCGCTTGCCAAGTGCTCGCGGGCCATGTCCTCGAACACATACGCCAGTCCCAAGCCCTGCAACGCCGGGCCGACCATCAGGCTGACATCGCCCAGGGTCAGCGGGCCGTTGACTTCGATTTCCTGATCGATGCCACCGCGTTCGAATTCCCAACGATACAGCGCGCCGCTGGGAAAGCGGTGACGGATGCAGGGCAGGGCGTGCAGATCCTCGGGTTTTTGCGGCGCGGCGTGCCGCTCGAGAAATGCCGGCGAGGCGACCACCACCGAGCGCAAGGTCGGACCGATCGGCAGCGACACCATGTCCGCCTCCAGCCGATTGCCGAACCGCACCCCGGCATCAAAACCGGCGGCGACGATATCCAGCAGCGCATCGCTTTCAACCACTTCCAGGCGGATGTCCGGATAGGCCTGCAGGAACGCCCCGGCAATCGGTAGCAACACCAGTTCGCAGGCCTGGCGCCCCGCAGTGATGCGCAGGTTGCCGGAAGGTTTGTCGCGAAAGTGATTGAGGTCTTCGAGCGCGTCGTCGATGTCGCGAAATGCCGGTTTCAGCCGCGCATATAACCGCTCGCCCGCTTCGGTCAGCGCCACACTGCGAGTGGTGCGATTGAACAGGCGCACGCCCAGGCGATTTTCCAGAGCGCGCAACGAATGGCTCAGCGCCGACGGTGTCAGGCCCAGATCCACCGCTGCACGGCTGAAATTCAGGTGCTGGGCGATGCAAAGAAAGATCGACAGATCCGCCGTGGACGGGTTTTTCATTTGTGAACACCTTTCACAAAGTCATGCAAATTTGTTGGGATTATCACATCAGTAGCACGGCTTTAAAGTCGACTCAACTCATCAAGAAGGCCCGGCAATCTCGCCAGGGTCACCGACAGGAGGAGTTGATATGCGTACCTGGCTGATTACCGGAGCTTCCCGTGGTTTTGGCATCCTTATCGCTGAACAGGCCCTGCGTGCCGGTGACGCGGTGATTGCCACCGCCCGCAACCCGCAAGACATCACCGACCGCCTCGGCGATCACCCGAACCTGCTGGCGGTGCGCCTCGATGTCACCCGCGAAGAAGAAGCCCACCAAGCGGTGGCAGCAGGCATCAAGCGCTTCGGCCGCATCGACGTACTGATCAACAATGCCGGCTTCGGCGTGTTGGGCGCCGTCGAAGAAACCAGCGCCAGCGAAACCGAGCGCCTGTTCGCGACCAACGTGTTCGGCCTGCTCAATGTCACCCGCGCGGTGCTGCCGCACATGCGTGCCCAGCGCAGCGGACGGGTCATCAACATCTCGTCGATTGGCGGTTATCAGGCCTACGTGGGCTGGGGTGTCTACGGCTCGACCAAGTTCGCAGTGGAAGGCATCAGCGAAGCGCTGCATCAGGAACTGGCGCCGCTGGGCATTCATGCCACGGTGGTCGAACCGGGCTTCTTCCGCACCGACTTCCTTGACGAACAATCGCTGATCAAGACCGCACTGGTGCTGCCGGACTACGACGAAACCGTCGGCAAGATGCGCACGTTTGCCGAAGCGGCCAACCATGCCCAGCCGGGCGATCCGCTGAAGTTTGCCGAAGCGATGCTGGCGCTGGTCAACGCACCGAACCCGCCGCAACGGCTGGCGCTGGGCAGCGACACGGTTGCACGGATCGAGGCGAAGAACCGCTTGGTGGCGCAGGAATTGGCCGAGTGGAATGAGCTGGCGCTGTCCACGGATTTCAAGGACTGACCTGGCCCCTCGTTGAAGCTATCGCAGGCTGCGCTCTATTGATCGCAGCCTGATTTTCTTTTCATTGGATGAAATCATGACAAACGTCTCCCAACACACGGGCGCGCGCGACAAGCTGCTGATCCTCGCAGCCATTTGCCTGTCGGCTCTGGTCCTTCCGTTAAGTTTCACTGGTGGCGCGGTGGCAACGCCGGCCATTGGCGGTGACCTGGGCGGCAGCCCGGTGGCGCTGACCTGGATCACCAATGCGTTCATGTTGTCGTTTGGCAGTTTGCTGATGGCAGCAGGGGCGTTGGCCGATGTCTATGGACGCAAGCGCCTGTTCACCAGCGGAATGCTGTTGTTCACCGCCGCGTCGATTGCCCAGAGCCTGGCACCTTCGGTGTTCTGGCTCGACGTATTGCGAGCGGTTCAGGGCGTGGCCGGTGCGGCGGCTCTGGCCAGTGGTTCGGCGGCGCTGGCGCAGGAATTCGAAGGTCATGCGCGCACCCGTGCGTACAGCATGCTCGGCACCACGTTTGGTATCGGTCTCGCGTTCGGCCCGTTGGTGGCCGGAGCGTTGATCGAGGCGTTCAACTGGCGCGCGATCTTTGTGTTCACCGCGCTGATCGGTGTGATCGCGATGGTCTTCGGTCTGCCGCGCATGCGCGAAACCCGCGACCCCGACGCCAGCGGTCTCGACTGGCCGGGCACCGTGACATTCAGTTCGATGCTGGCGCTGTTTACGTTCGGTGTGATTCAGGCACCCGAGAGCGGTTGGGGCAGTCCGTTGGTGGTTGGTCTGCTGGGTGCTTCGGCGCTGTTGCTGGCGCTGTTCGTCTGCATCCAAATGCGCGTCAAACGTCCGATGCTCGATCTGACGCTGTTCCGCTTTCCGCGCTTCGTCGGTGTGCAGATGCTGCCGATCGGCACCTGCTATTGCTACATCGTGCTCGTGGTCATGCTACCGCTGCGTTTTATCGGCGTCGAAGGCTTGAGTGAAATCGATGCCGGCCTGCTGTTGCTGGCGCTGTCGGCGCCGATGCTGGTGGTGCCGATGCTCGCGGCGTCCATGACCCGGTTTGTCTCGGCCGGCATCCTGTCGGGCGTGGGTTTCCTGATAGCTGCCATGGGGCTGCACTGGCTGAGCCTGTACGACGTCGGCGAGCCGAAATTTGCGCTGGTGGTGCCGATGGTATTGATCGGAATCGGCGCGGGCCTGCCGTGGGGTTTGATGGACGGACTGTCGGTCAGCGTGGTGCCGAAAGAGCGCGCCGGCATGGCGGCCGGGATTTTCAACACGGTACGGGTGGCGGGTGAGGGGATTGCACTGGCCAGTGTCGCGGCGATTCTTGCCTCGCTGCTGCATACCGATCTGCAAGCCGTAGCCAGCGGTGCAGACACCGCGCTGATTGCGGAGACGGCGCACCGGGTGACCACCGGCGACATGGCCCATGCGATCAACACGGTTCCGGGGTTGGATAATGAACGTCTGGTGCAGGGTTACGCCTCGGCGTTCCAATATCTGCTGCACATCCTGACGATCATCACCCTGGTGTCGGCGGCTGTGGTGCTGGGGCTATTAAGCAAAGATCGGACGGTCTCGGAACCCCAACAGGCTGCGGCATAAATGAAAAAGCCCGGAAGCGCAAAACGCTTCCGGGCTTTGTTCATTGGTTCAGCGGCGATCCAACCACACCGTCTGCGCATTGCAGAACTCGCGCACGCCGAAGTGCGACAGCTCGCGGCCGAAACCGCTTTTCTTCACGCCGCCGAAGGTCACGCGCGGGTCGCTGGCGGAGTAGCCGTTGATGAACACGCCGCCGGTTTCCAGTTCGCTGGTCAGTTGCTGGGCCAGGGCGACGTTGGCGGTGTAGATCGTGGCGGTCAGGCCGAACTCGCTGTCGTTGGCCAGGGCCACGGCATGGGCGCAGTCGCGAGCGGTGATGATCGAGGCCACCGGGCCGAACAGTTCCTGCTTGAACGAAGTCATGCGGTCGGTGACGTCGGCCAGTACGGTCGGCTCGTAATAGTTGCCCGAACCTTCTACTTTGCTGCCGCCGAGCAGCAGGGTGGCGCCTTCTTCCAGGGTGTCGCGCACTTGTTGATCGAGTTCGTCACGCAGGTCAAAACGGGCCATCGGGCCGATGTAGTTGTCGGCGGACAATGGGTCGCCCATCTTCAACTGGCGGGTGGCTTCGACGAATTTGCGGGTGAATTCTTCGACCACACCTTCTTCGATGATCAGGCGTTTGGCGGCGGCGCAGACTTGCCCTGAGTTCTGGTAACGACCGATCACCGCCGCTTGCACGGCTTCGTCGATATCGGCGTCATTGAGCACGATAAACGGATCGGAGCCGCCCAGTTCCAGTACGCATTTCTTCAGCGCGGCACCGGCCTGTGCACCGATGGCCATGCCGGCGCGGACGCTGCCGGTCAGGGTTACGGCTGCAATGCGCGAATCGGCAATGGCGGTCGAAACGCCTTCCGGGGTGACGTTGATCACTTCAAACACGCCATCGGCAAAACCGGCGCGGGTGAAGGCGTCGCGCAGCAGGTAGGCGCTGCCCATCACGTTCGGCGCATGTTTGAGCACGTAAGTGTTGCCGGCGATCAGCGCCGGGACCGCACCGCGCAGCACTTGCCAGATCGGGAAGTTCCACGGCATCACGGCGAGGATCGGGCCGAGCGGACGGTATTCGATGCGCGCCTTGCCGCCTTCGACCAGCGTCGCTTCGGCGTTGAGCATGGCCGGGCCGTGTTCGGCGTACCACTCGCAGAGCTTGGCGCATTTCTCGATTTCGCCACGGGCCTGGGCGATCGGCTTGCCCATTTCCTGGGTGATAATGGTCGCCATGGCTTCGCTGCTGTCACGCAGCGCGCCGGCCAACGCTGTCAGGGCGCGGGAGCGATCCTGCAGCGGTTTGCGTTTCCACTTGTTGAAGCCGAACGCCGCGCGGGTCAGCGCAGCATCGAGGGCTTCGGCGGATTCGAAGGCGTAATGACCGATCTGCTCGCCGGTGGCGGGATTGATCGAGATAGCGTGGGTCTGGCTGGAAATCGGGCTCATGGCATCGTCCTGCGAGGTCAGTGGATGCGCTCAGAGTAGGGTGGCGTTTGGTTTCTGGAAACTGAATAATAAAGAGCGTTTCTTTCACGATTGGAGAATGACTGTGGATCTGGTGCAACTGGAAATCTTCAAGGCCGTTGCCGAGCACGGCAGCATCAGCGCTGCGGCGGCGCAGATCCATCGCGTGCCGTCGAACCTGACGACGCGCATCAAGCAATTGGAGGAGGACCTGGGCGTCGACCTGTTCATCCGTGAGAAAAGCCGCTTGCGCCTGTCGCCGGCGGGCTGGAGTTTTCTCGAGTACGCGCGGCGCATTCTCGACCTGGTGCAGGAAGCGCGCGCCACGGTGGCCGGCGAGGAACCGCAAGGCGCGTTCCCGCTGGGCTCGCTGGAAAGTACGGCGGCTGTGCGGATTCCCGGTCTGCTGGCGACCTACAACCAGCAACATCCGAAGGTCGATCTGGACCTGTCGACCGGTCCGTCCGGGACGATGATCGACGGTGTGCTCTCCGGGCGCCTGGCGGCCGCGTTTGTCGACGGCCCGGTTTTGCACCCGGCGCTGGAGGGCATTCCGGCGTTCGAAGAGGAAATGGTCGTCATCTCGCCGCTTCACCACGGGCCGATCCAGCGCGCGGCGGACGTGAATGGCGAGAACATCTATGCGTTCCGCTCGAACTGCTCCTATCGCCATCACTTCGAAAAATGGTTCAGCACCGACGCTGCGGTGCCCGGCAAGATCTTCGAAATGGAGTCCTATCACGGCATGCTCGCCTGCGTCAGCGCGGGTGCCGGCCTGGCTTTGATGCCGCGCAGCATGCTGCAGAGCATGCCCGGCTGCGCGACGGTCAGTGTATGGCCGCTGGCGTCGGATTTCCGCTTTCTGACGACGTGGCTGGTATGGCGGCGGGGTACGGTTTCGCGCAGTCTGAGCATGTTTGTGCGTTTGCTGGAGGAGCGCGGTGTGGTGCGTGCAGAAGAGAATTGACGCTCTGGGTTCGGGTCTTCTCCATGAAGACCTGCTCATTTGATTGAAAAGCGTGCCCGGTTCGGTGATTCGCCGAACCGGGCATTTTTCATTGGCCGTCGATGCTGCGAGGCAGGTCGAGTGGATTGGCGTCGCGCAACACCTCCGGCAGCAATGCATCGGGAAAGCCCTGATACGCCACCGGCCGCAAAAAGCGCTCGATCGAGGTCATGCCGACCGAGGTGAAGCGGCTGTCCGAGGTGGCCGGGAATGGGCCGCCGTGTACGGTGGCGAAGGTCACTTCCTGCGGATGGGCGAAGGCGTTGACCACAATGCGTCCGGTGCGTCGTTCGAGGATCGGCAGCAGACGCTGGGCCAGATCCAGATCGCGGTCTTCAAGGTGAATGGCTGCGCTCAGTTGGCCCTTGAACGTGCGGGCGACTGCCAGTAACTCTTCATCATCCCTGACCGTTACCAACAACGCGGCCGGGCCGAACACTTCATGGGCCAGTGCGGTTTCGTTGAGAAAGTGCTGACCACCGACTTCCAGCAACGCCGAGCGGCCCTCAAACTGGCCATCCGACGGCGCGCCGACCGCCACCAGATTCGCCCCCACGCTTTCCATCGCCACCAGGCCGTTAACGTATGACCCGTGAATCCCCGGCGTCAGCATCGTACGCGCTGGCGCTTCGCTGACCCGTTTGATCATCGCATTGCGCAGCGCTTGCAGACCTTCGCCTTCAATCGCGATCAGAATCGACGGACACAGACAGGCCTGCCCGACATTCACCAGCATCCGCTCGATAAAGCCATCGCCGATTTCTCCGCCACGCGCGGACAGCGCTGCGGGCAAAATGAACGTCGGGTTGACGCTGGTCATTTCGGTGAAAACCGGAATCGGATCAGGCCGCAACTGCGCGCGGCGATAAAGCGCCATGCCGCCCACCTCTGAACCGGTGAACGTCACCGCTTTAATCAAAGGATGATCGACCAGCGCCTCACCGATCGCATTGCCGCCACCGCGCACCATGGAGAAAACCCCTTCATGCAAGCCATGCGACTGCACCGCTTTGCGGATAGCGCGAGCCTGGATTTCCGATGCGCCGGGATGTGCGTTATGCGCCTTGAGAATCACCGTCGCACCGGCCGCGAGTGCCGACGCAGTATCGCCACCGGCTACCGAATAGGAGATCGGAAAATTGCTCGCACCGAAGATCGCCACCGGGCCGATGGCGACTTTCTGCAGGCGATGATCCATCCGTGGTCGCGGCTGGCGATCAGGTTGCGCCGGGTCTATCGCCAGTTGCAGAAAGCGCCCCTTGCGCACCACCTCGGCGAACTGACGGAACTGGGTCGCGGCCCGGGCGGCTTCGCCTTCGAGCTGCGCCTGAGGCAGGCCGGTTTCCAGCGCGGCGCGGGCGGCCAATTCTTCGCGTACGGCGTCTAGGTTGTCGGCGATGCTTTCGAGAAACGCCGCACGTTCGGCCAGCGAAATGTGGCTGTAGCTGTCGAAGGCCGCGTCGGCGAGGGTTGCCGCCTGATCGACCTGCGCTGCACCGCCGAAGGCGAATTCCGGTTCGATCAGCGTGTTGGTTGCCGGATTCAGCGCCTTCATCGTGCCCTCGGTGGCGGGGACGTCAGCGGCGCCGATCAGCATGTGGCCGGTCAGAGTCATTTTGCGTCACCTTGCGACTGAAGGTTGGCGATCAGTTCGTCTGTAGTGGTGATGACATGAGCGAAGGTCGGGCCGTTGAGTTCGTGGGCGGCGTGCATCATTTCCTCTTTAAACGCGGCGGTCGCATCGCGCACCAGCGTGACGTGATAGCCGAGTTCCGATGCATAGCGCGCGGTGGCCTCGATGCAGGTATTGGCCAGCAGGCCGACGATGATCACGTGGGTGACGCCTTGCTGTTTCAGGCGAAAGTCCAGGTCGGTGTTGGCGAAACCGCTGGAGCCCCAGTGTTCCTGGACCACGATGTCGCCGTCCTTCGGCGCGAAATCCGGGTGCCATTCACCGCCCCATTCGCCGCGCGCAAAGTGGTGCATGTGCATGATCTTTTGTTGGGTCGGGGTTGGATGGTCCCAGTTCTCGTAGTCGCCTTTGACCCAGCGATGATGCGGTACGATGACCACCGGAATCGGCAGGGCCCGCACGGCGCGATCGAGTTTGCGCAGGTTGTCGAGCAGGCCGTTCTGTTCGGCCATCGGTTTGAGCAGCGGAAAGATCTTGCCGCCCTCGGAGAGAAAATCGTTGTACGGATCGACCAGCAGATAGGCGGTTCTGTCGAGCGGATAGAGAGGTTTCGACATGACGATGGACTCCGGCAATGAGAGTGATCGATGCTCAGGGCTTGTTCCCGCATCTTGTTGATATGATAATCATAGTAACTGTGAAAGAGGCAAGCCCTGATGGCTGTAAACGATAGTCTTCCCGACACGCTGTGCCCGATTTCCCGGGCCGAGTCGATCGTCGGCGACCGCTGGACGGTGCTGGTTTTGCGCGAATTGTTCATGGGCAGCCATCGCTACGACGAGATCCTGGCCCAGACCGGCGGCACGCCGCAGATGGTCGCCGCCCGTCTGAAAAGCCTGGAAGCGGATGGACTGGTCGAGCGCCGCTTGTACAACGAACGGCCGAAACGCTACGAGTACCATCTCACCGCGAAGGGCGAGGCGTTTTACCCGGTGATAATTGCGTTGCGCGCCTGGGGCGAGACCTGGTGCAAATCGCCGGAGGAGGGTCTGGCGGTGAACATGACCCACAAGAACTGCAACCACAGCGCCGGCCTCGGGCCGTTGTGCGATCACTGCGGCGAAGTGTTGCGCCGTGAGGATCTGATCAGCCAGCCGCAAGAGGCGTACGCCGCGGAACGACAGGCGCGGCGTGAGGCGTTCAAAGCGAAATAGGCGGCCCCATCCAAAACAAAAAAGGCCCTCATTTGCGAGGGCCTTCGTGTGTCAGCGCAGAACGAATGGCTTACAGACTGCCCGCCAGTTTCCCGGAGGTCAGCCGCCGACGATAAGCACTGTCACGGGTCGCCAGCCAGAAATACAGCGGCGAGGTCACCAGAAGGCCAACCAGCCACGACAGGTCCGCGCCGTTGATGTGCGCCGACACCGGCCCGACGTACAGCGGCGTGTTCATGAACGGAATCTGCACCGCGATACCGATCGCATAGGCCAGCAAGGCCTGCGGGTTGTAACGGCCGTAGATGCCGCCATCGACCTGGAAGATCGAGCCGATGTCGTACTGGCCTTTGTGGATGGCGTAGAAGTCGATCAGATTGATCGCGGTCCACGGCACCAGTACGACCAACAGCACCAGCACCATGTCGACGAAGTGGCCGATGAAGTCCGCCGAGGCGCCGACCGCAGCGAAGCAGCAGGCCAGCAGGACGATGATCGAAATCACTGCGCGGCTCTTGGCGGTTGGAATCCAGCGGTAGGCAAAGGTCTGCACCAGGGTGATCAGCGACAGCACCGCGCCGTACAGGTTGAGGGCGTTGTGGCTGATCACGCTGAGCAGGAACAGCACCAACATCAGCGGGCCGATGGCGCCGGTGGCGAGTTTCACCGCGTCCATGGTGTCCATGCCCACCGGGGTTGCCAGCACCGCGACGGCGCCGAACACGAACGACAGGCTGGAGCCCAGCGCCGATCCCAGATAGGTGGTCCAGAAGGTCGCCGCCACCGGCACGTTCGCCGGCAGGTAACGCGAGTAGTCCGACACGTAAGGCGCGAACGCGATCTGCCACAGCGCCGCCAGCGACACCGTTGCCAGCCAGCCCGAGAGGTTGAAGCTGCCGCGCGTGAGAAAATCATCGGTCTGGATGTGGGTGAGGATGTAGCCGAAGCCGACCACGATGCCGATTCCCAGGACCCAGGTGCCGATGCGGTTGAGCACGTGGATGAAGCGGTAACCGATGATGCCGATGATCCCCGAGCCCAGTGCGCCGATGACGATGCCGACCGGCACTGGAACGCTGTCGACCACGCCATGCAGGGACTTGCCGGCCAGCACGATGTTGGAGGCGAAGAAGCCGATGTACATGACGCCGGCAATCAACACCACCAGCAGCGCGCCGAGGGAGCCGAACTGCGCACGGCTCTGGATCATCTGCGGGATACCCATCTGCGGGCCTTGCGCCGAGTGCAGCGCCATCAGCACACCGCCGACCAGATGGCCGACCAGAATGGCGACGATGCCCCACACCAGATTCAGGTGAAACAGTTGCACGCCGAGAGCGCCGGTGACGATGGGCAGCGGCGCGATGTTGCCGCCGAACCAGAGGGTGAACAGATCCCGAACCTTTCCGTGGCGATCTTCGGGCGGCACGTAGCCGATCGTGTGTTTTTCAATGAGCGGTGCAGACGTTGATGCAGAGGTGGTCATGACGAACTCCAAGGCAAGGACGAGTACGTGGACGTACTTCAATGAGCGCCGGCACGGACGGCGCATTTCTTGTTGGGGTGATCATGGGCAAGGAAAGGGCAGAGATAAATTAGTAGTTTTGTTGCTTCAGGCGTTAAAAAAACGAGGCTCTCCGGTCAGCTGAAAACGCTCTGTTCCGGTTGTTTCAGAGCCATGAACGACAACGCAGCTGACCTCCATCGGAGCAGCTGTCTGTCGGTGTTATTGCGGCTCGGCTGCGGATTTGAAACCGGCAGCCAGACCGGTTTTTCAAAGGCGAATAGACGCCAACATTCGATGCAGCATTTCATCGCAGGCCGTGAGCTGATCGACGCTGACAAACTCGTCCGGCTTGTGGCCCTGATCCATGCTGCCGGGGCCGCACACCACCGTGGGAATCCCCACCGCGTCGAACAATCCGCCTTCGGTGCCAAAGGCCACGGTGCCGAAATCGTCCGAGCCACAGAACGTGGCGATCAGTTCCGCAGCCTTGCTTCTGGCATCGGTTGCGAGCCCCGGATAGGCCGACAATTCGCTGAAACGGATATCGCTCTGCTCGCTGACGGCTCGCATGCGCGGCAGCATTTGCTGCTCGGCGTAGGCCTTGAGTTGCTGCGCGACCAACGCCGGATCCTGCGAGGGCAGGGCACGGATTTCGAAGTCGAAACGGCAATCGGCGGGGACGATGTTCAACGCCTTGCCACCGCTGATCACGCCGGTTTGCACCGTGGAATAAGGCGGGTCGAAACGCGGATCGAGGTGTTCATCCTTGAGTTGCCGGCCGATGCGTCCCAGCTCGCCGATCAGCTCGGCGGCGCATTCGATGGCGTTCACTCCGAGCGGCGCATAGGCCGAATGACAGGCGTGCCCCTGGACATCGCAACGTATGGCCAGTTTGCCCTTGTGCCCGAGCACCGGTTTGAGCTCGGTCGGCTCGCCGATGATGCACAGCAGCGGTTTGACCGGACGTTGCTCCAGCACCTTGAGCAGCGAGCGCACACCGAGGCAGCCGACTTCTTCGTCGTACGACAGGGCAAAGTGCACCGGCAGGCGCAACGGTGCTTCGATCAACGACGGCACCAGCGCCAGCACACAGGCGATGTAGCCCTTCATGTCCGCGGTGCCGCGACCGTAAAGCTTGCCGTCGCGCTCGCTGAGTTCGAACGGCGGCATCGTCCACGGCTGGCCATCGACGGGCACTACATCGGTGTGCCCCGACAGCACGATGCCCGGTTGATCGGCCGGGCCGATCGTGGCGAACAGGTTGGCTTTGCTGCGCTCATCGTCGTAGATCAGCTCGCACGGCACATCGAAACCTTCGAGGTAGTTGCGCACGAACTCGATCAATTGCAGGTTGGACTCGCGGCTGGTGGTGTCGAACCCCACCAGCGTCTTGAGCAACGCGACGCTGTCGCTCATCGGTCGTCTCCGGCAACTCCATAACCCGGCGCCTTGGCCGGATCCAGGGCGCGGTCGATGTAGTCCTGAAGCTGCGGGCGATAGGCGTCCCAGAGTTTCTGCAATTGGCCGATCGGGTCCTCATCGGCCCAGTCCACCCGCAGGTTGACGATGGGCCAGGTCAGTTCACCGACCACGACCACGGCCGCCGAATGCACCGGGCCCGCTTCACCGCCCAAGGCCTGAGCGGCGTGCAAGGCCTTGATCAGGCGATCGGCCAACTGGCCTTCGCCTTCTTCGAACGCGCTGACCATGGCTTCGATCACCGAGCGCCCGGCCAACATGTTGCCCGCCGCCACGCATTGCTCGCCCGACACGGCGTTGTGCACGCCCAAGGTCTGCGCGCCGCTGAAATGCGCGGTCTGGCCGAGGTGGTTGATCGCCGTGATCTGCCGGTACTGACTGTAGCCGTTGCGGGTCAGCACCTTGTCCAGCGCCGCCTCGGGCGCCAGGCCTTGTTCCATCAGGGCAAGCACTTCCGGGCCGAGGGACGGCAGGGTGATGTTCTGGCTCGACACTGCGCCGACACCCGGCAACAGCCACGGGCAGCGTGCGCCGACGGCGATGCTGGAGGAGCTGATGGCGATGCCGAACTGACCGGTTTCGGGGCAGCGGGCGGCGATGGAAAATGTCATGTGTGGCCTCCTTTCGCTAAGGTCGAATTACTCGGGAATCACCGCAACCACATCAATCTCCATCAGCCACTGCGGCTGACCCAAAGCCGACACCACCAGCCCGGTGGAAATCGGGAACACACCCTTCAGCCATTTGCCGACTTCCTGATACACCGGCTCGCGGTAGCGCGGGTCGATCAGGTAGGTGGTGGTCTTGACGATATGGCTCAGGTCGCTGCCGGCCTCTTCGAGCAGTTGCTTGACGTTGCGCATCGCCTGTTCGGTCTGCGCGCGCGGGTCGCCGAGGCCGACCAGTTCACCGTCGAAATTGGTGCCGACCTGGCCACGGACATACACGGTGTTGCCGGCGCGCACGGCCTGGCACAGGTCGTTGTCCAGGGTCTGGTTCGGGTAGGTGTCCTTGGTGTTGAACATGCGAATGCGGGTGTGGGTTGGCTGACTCATGTGAGGCTCCTGACGAAATCGGACCCGGCGCGACGGGCGCCGGGATTGAAGAGGGAAATCAAGCGTCGACGGTGTCGACAGCGTGGTTGTGCAGCGCGGCTTCGCGTTGTTCGGCATCGCGATAGGCCAGGTATTTGCGTTGGGTGGCGATGTGATCGGCCACGTGTTTGGCGTCGTGCCACACGCCCCAGATGAACGACGACCCGCGCCGCGACTGCCACGGCAAACCGAGGAAATACACACCCGATTCGCTGGACACGCCGCGCTGATGTTGCGGCTTGCCGTTGTCGTCGAAAGCGGCGACTTTCAGCCACGAATAGTCCACGGCAAACCCGGTGGCCCAGATGATCGAGGTGATGCCGGCGGCGGCCAGATCGAGATCGGCCAGCGGGTTTTTCACGCATTCAGGGTCCGGATAAGCCTCGCGGGCTTCCGGTTCCAACGGCAGATCCAGACCGTTGCGTTCGATGTAGGCGTCGGCGGCATCCAGCAGCGCGAGGTAGTTCTCGTCGCCACGTTTGAGGTTGTCGCGCAGGTCCTGTTTGAAGGTCACCACGCCGTCGCTGAACGATTCGGTGACGCCAACCAGGGTCATGCCGCGATGGGCCAGACCACGGAAGTCGATGGTGCGGCCACCGTGGGCGCCGCTGACGGCGATGGTCACATGCTCGCGGCCGGGTTTCATCGCGGCCTGATCCCACTCGCCGAGCACGCCTAGCCACCAGCAGAAATCACGGTTGCGGTAAGCGCGGGGAGGGCGATCGTGGGCGCCGACCGAGAGGTAAACCTGCTTGCCCGAGCGCTGCAATTCATCGGCGATCTGCACGCCCGATGAACCGGCACCGACCACCAGCACTGCGCCGGCCGGCAGTTGTTGCGGGTTGCGATAGTCGGCCGAGTGAATTTGCAGCAGACGCTCATCTTTTGGCGCAATGGCCGGGATCACCGGACGCTGGAACGGACCTGTTGCAGCGACGACGCGGGCGGCTTCGATCACGCCTTCGGAGGTCTCGACGGTGAAGCCAGGACGTCCGACATTGCGCACCACGCTTTTTACCTCGACGCCGGTGCGGATCGGCGCGTTGAATTTTTTCGCATAGGCTTCGAAGTAGTCGGCGACGCGTTCCTTGTGGGCGAAACCGTCCGGATCGACATCATCGAATTCCATCCCCGGAAACCGGTCGTGCCACGCCGGACCGTTGGCCACCAGCGAGTCCCAGCGCCCGGTGCGCCAGCGTTCGGCAATGCGGCTGCGCTCCAGAACGAGGTGCGGCACCCCGAGTTTGCTCAGGTGTTCACTCATGGCCACACCCGCTTGACCGGCGCCGACAACAAGCGTGTCTGTTTTTATTATTTCAGTGGTCATCTCTGATCCCTTCTCACGAGGCCGTTGGATTCAGGTCGCTGTCGACCTGTTCTCTGTGCTTGGGATCAGACTAGGGAGGGGGGGGGTTATCGGTAAAATATTATTAAGCTGGCATGTGAAGATAAAAACGTGATGCAGAGGTCTGAAAGCCCCGTAAACAAGGGGCTTCGCCCTGGCACCGGAATCCGGGACAACGAAAAAAAGGGCCGTCGACAGGTGTGTCGACGGCCCTTTTCAGTTGGCGCTTGATTTACATCGAATTCAACGATTGAGGAACGCCAGCAGGTCTTCGTTCAGTGCCTGCGCATGGGTCACGGCAAACCCGTGCGGCGCACCGGCATAAACCTTCAGCTCGGCACCCTTGATTTGCTCGGCGGCGCGTTTGCCGGTGGTTTCGAACGGCACGATGACGTCGCCGTCACCATGGATCACCAGCGTCGGCACATCGATTTTCGCCACGTCAGGACGGAAGTCGGTTTCCGAGAACGCAGTGACGCAATCCACGGTGCCTTTGAGCGAGGCCAGCAGGGCGATGTTCAGGGTTTGTGTCAGCACGCCGTCCGAAACTTTCTGACCTTTATCGAGGCCATAGAACGGCGTGTTGAAGTCTGCGATGAACTGCGCGCGATCCTTCAAAAGACCCGCCTTGATCCCGTCGAATACCGACTTGTCGACGCCCTCGGCGAAGTCCGGTTTCTTGCCGAACAGCGGCGTTACCGCGCCCAGCAACACCAGCCCGGCGACACGCTCGCTGCCGTGACGCGCGATGTAGCGGCTGACATCGCCGCCGCCCATGGAGAAGCCGACCAGGGTCACGTCACGCAGGTCGAGGTGCTCGATCAGTTGCGCGATGTCATCGGCGAAGGTGTCGTAGTCGTAGCCGGTCCACGGCTGCTCGGAACGGCCGAAGCCGCGGCGGTCGAAGGCGATGGTGCGGTAGCCACGGCTGCTCAGATATTCCATCTGGTATTCCCACATGTCGGCATCCAGCGGCCAGCCGTGGCTGAACAGCACGGGCTTGCCGCTGCCCCAGTCCTTGAAATAGATCTCGGTGCCGTCTTGGGTCGTGAAGGTGCTCATGAAAACTCCTTATGTCGGGGCGTGTGTGGTTGCCGGGATGGCATCGCTGACTATCGCGGTTAAGCGTCTGGTCTACTTGTACGCAGGTGCTAAGTTTCGCCAGCCGATCAGCGTAGACGCCTGCGGGCGTCAGAGTTGTAAGATGCAACCACGATTTGATGACCGTTTTGCTGGAGAGCGCTGGATGAAACGCAAAAGCCTGGAGGGCAACATCTGCCCGGTTGCCCGGACACTCGACCTGATCGGTGACTGGTGGTCGTTGCTGATCATCCGCGACGCGCTGGAGGGCATCAGTCGTTTCAGCGATTTCGAGAAGAGCCTGGAAATCGCCAAGAACATGTTGAGCATGCGGCTCAAAGGGCTGGTGGAGCGGGGCATCCTGCGCCTGGTGCCGGCGTCCGACGGCAGCGCCTACAAGGAGTACGTGCTGACGGAAAAAGGCCGGGCGTTGCAAACCGTGATCGTTGCGTTGTCGCAGTGGGGTGGGGAGTTCATGTTCGAGCCTGGCGAGCCCGGGTCGGTGATGGTAGATGCGCAAAAGCGTCAGCCGATCAGGAAGCTTCAGTTGCTGTCGGCCGATGGTCGGGTGCTGGCGCCGGAAGATGTGGCGACGAAACTGGCGGTTGAGCACTGAGGTGAAGTAAGCGGGGTCTGTCGGATGTTTCGTTTTTCGGAACGTTCTCTGATTTGGTGACCGTTTTTCCTTGGTTGATCTACGAAACATCCTGCATCTCTGTCGGAGTCGGACGATTTCACCGATGCCGCTCGTCGGCCACACTATTTCGGTGAATCCTTAAATTGACGTCAGAATAGTGGCTCTTTAACATAGTGCCACTATTCTGATATCGCTTTCCGTCTCGAGGGATCGAACATGTCCTCACCCGCCCTCGTGGCGAGGTTGTGCCTGGCTTTGCTATGCCTTTCTCCGCTCCAAACCGCACTTGCAGCACCCACCCCCGGTGAAACCGACCTGATCCGCGAACGCCAGAACCGTCTGCTCGAAGAGCAGCAGCGACGGCTCGAAGAACTCAAGGATCTACCTGGCAAAGAGGCCAAACCGGCGCAGCCGGAAGCCCCCACCGACACGCGTTGCTTTCAGATCAACGACATCGAGCTCAAAGGCGCCGACAGCCTGTCGGAGAGCGACAAGAGCCGTTTGCTCAAACCCTACCTCGGCCAGTGCCTCGGTGTGCCTCAGCTGAATGAAGTGCTGAAGGTCATCACCGATCACTACATCGAGAAGGGTTGGGTGACCAGCCGTGCTTACCTGCCACAGCAGGATCTGTCCGGTGGACATCTCAAAGTACTGGTGGTGGAAGGCAAACTCGAGGGCTTGAAAGGCGCCGACAACAGCAAGCTTTCGGAGCGTGAGTTGTCGATGGCGTTTCCCGGCAAGGCCGGTGAGTTGGTGAACCTGCGCGAGATCGAGCAAATGGTCGATCAGCTCAATCGCCTCCCTTCCAACCAGGCCCAAATGGAGCTGTCGCCAGGCAAGAACGTTGGCGGCAGTGAGGTGCTGGTCACCAACACCCCGCAGAAACCATGGCGCGCCGGGCTGTCGCGTAGCAACGACGGCCAGCGCAGCACCGGTGAACAGCAGTGGGGCACCACGTTCGATTGGGACAGCCCGTTGGGTCTGGCTGACCAGTTGAGTCTGCGCGGTGGTCACGACGCGATGACCGATCACCAGCACACCTCCAACAACGCCATGCTCAACTACAACCTGCCGTGGGGCTGGTGGAACTTCAGCTACACCTACAGCCAGAGTGAGTACCGCTCGCAGATCGCTGCCAACGGCTACAACTTCAAGCAGACCGGCGACAGCGAGAACCATCAGTTGCGCGCCGAGCGGGTGATCCATCGCGACTCTGTCAGCAAGACCTCCCTCAGCGCCGGTCTGTCGTATCTGCGCACCAACAACTTCATCGAAGACAGCAAGCTCAAGCTGAGCAGCAACCGCATCAGCGAAGCGCAGTTCGGCTTCAACCACGGACGTCGTATCGGCAGCGCCTTCGTCAACTTCGACGCCGGCATGCAGGAAGGTATCGGTGCATTCGACGCTCAGGGCAGCCACGATCCGGGTCCCGGCGAGCCCGACGCGCGCTATCGCAAGTACACCGCGACCCTGAGCTATCTGCAGCCATTCAAAGTGTGGGGCGAGTCCTTCAGCTTCAGCAGCCTGATGACCGGCCAGCGCAGCGAAGACGTGCTGTTCAGCCCGCAGCGCACCAGCCTCGGCGGGTCGTCTTCGATCCGTGGCTACAAGGATCAATCGCTGTCAGGCGACAGCGGCGGCTATTGGCGCAACGACCTGCGCTGGTCGCGCCCGATCAACGCCGAATGGCTGCGCCCGGTGTTCGCCGAATACGGCACCAGCCTCGGCTATGACCAGGGCGTGATTCGTGGCGACCGTTACAACGGCGAGCAACACGGGCGCATGTCGAGCAACTCGCTGGAGCTGTTTGCGCGTGGCGAACACGTGGCAGCAAGTGTGACTTTTGCCCATTCCCTGGAACGCCCTGACGTGCTGACCGAGCGCGAAGCGCCGATCTATTTCCGCGTGGATTTCTTCCTCTAGTTTTTGCCCTTTCCGAGATTCTGCTATGGACTTCCGCCAACTGGCCTTTCTGGCCAGTCAGCCTTCTGCTGCCGTAAAAAACCGTGAACACTTCTGGGGCATGCCCAAACGCGGACTGGCGTTCCTGCTGGCCAACGTCATGTTCTGGCAACCGATGTGGGCACAGGCGGACGGTATTGTGGTCAGTGCGCCCGGCACCACGCTCGACCGGGCAGGCAATGGCGTGCCGATCGTCAATATCGCCACACCCAACGGTGCGGGTCTTTCGCACAACCAGTTCCACGATTACAACGTGGACGCCCAAGGCCTGATCCTCAACAACGCGACCAGTCGTACTCAGCTGACGCAGATGGGCGGGATCATTCTCGGTAACCCGAACCTGCGCGCAGCAGCTGCGCAAACCATCCTCAACGAAGTCAACGGTGGCAGTCCGAGCCAGTTACGCGGATATACCGAAGTGGCGGGGCAGTCAGCGCGGGTGATCGTCGCCAACCCGCACGGCATCAGCTGTAACGGTTGCGGCTTCATCAATACACCACGCGTCACCCTCACCACCGGTAAACCGTTACTCGATGGCGCGGGTCGGCTGGATCGTTTCCAGGTCGATCAGGGCAGCGTTTCCATCGATGGCAAAGGTCTGGATGCCAGCGCCGTCGACAGCTTCGAAATCATTACCCGCAGTGCGCAGATCAACGCGCAGATCCACGCCAAACGCCTGAACATCACCACCGGTCGCAACGATGTAAACGCCGAAACGCTGAGCGCCACGGCGCGTGCCGATGACGGCAGCGCCAAGCCGCAACTGGCGATCGACTCTTCGGCACTCGGCGGGATGTACGCCGGGGCAATCAAACTGGTCGGGACCGAGACCGGTGTCGGCGTGAAACTGGCAGGCGAACTGGCGGCCAGCGCCGGTGATATCCAGATTGACGCCAATGGCCAACTGACGCTGGCCAAAGTCACGGCCAGCAATGCGGTCGACATCAAGGCCAACAGTCTTGAGGCGCAGCAAACCGTTTACGCGGGCACGCAATTGACCGTGCAAACCGCTAAGGATCTGGTCAACCAGCAAAGCCTTGCCGCCAGGGACAGCGTTCGCCTGACCAACGGCGGCACATTGACCAACGCCGGCGTGATCGAAGCCGGAGTGAATGCGGATAACAGCCGTAACAGCAATGGCGATGTTTCCATCAACAGCGGCTCGGTGAGCAACCGTGGCAGTGTATTGGCCAGTCGCTCGCTGAGCGCGAGTGCCGCAGGTGTTTTCGATAACCAGAACGGTATCGTCCAGGCCAAAGACGTCGCGCTGAGCGCCACTCGCCTGGTCAACCAAGGCGCTGATGCCCGGATTTACGGTGAGACCAGCCTCGCGTTCAACGTCCCGGCCATCGTCAACCTCAGCGGCTTGATCCGCTTCGCCGACGGTCAGACGGCGGCGCTCTCGGTCGACAATCTGGACAACCGCAAAGGCCGGATTGAAATCGCCGGCGGTAGTTTGAAACTCAATGCGCGGGCGCTGCACAACGACGACGGCAAGATCATCGCCGGACGTCTGGATATCGATACCCGGCGACTCGATAACGCTGGCGGCCTGCTTGCTGCCAGCCAAAGCGACACCAAAGTCGTTGCCCACGAACGTCTGGACAATGACAAAGGCAAGATCCAGGCAAAGACCGACCTCGTCGTTTCGGGCACCGAGTTGCTCAATCAGGGCGGCACGCTGGCCGCCGATTCGATCCGGATCACCGGCACTCGGCTGGACAACAGCAGCAAGGGTGTCATCAGTGCCGAAAACGGCAATGTTGATCTGACGCTGGATCAGGATTTCGATAACCACGACGGCAAGGTGCAGGCATCGAAACACTTGAGCGTCGCTACCCAGAGCATCAACAACCGCAATGCCAGTCTGACCGGTAAAACCCTTGAGCTGACCAGTCGCGGCAAGCTCGACAACACCCAAGGCACGATTTCATCCGACGACAGCGTGCTGTCCAGCTAAGACCTGGACAACACTCAGGGCTTGATTCAGGGCAAAACGACCCTGAACCTGACCGCACGCGATCTGGGCAACGCCAATGGCCAACTGCTCGGCGGTGTTGTCGATGCGACGCTGGACAATCTCACCAACAATGACAAAGGTGCGATCAGTGCCGAAACCGGCAAGCTCACGCTGGTCGTCAACAAGCACCTGAACAATGCCTTGGGCCGACTACAAGCCAGCCAGGGTGATGTAGATATTCACGCCGACAGTGTCGACAACCGCAAAGGCGTGGTGGCTGCGCAACAATTGCTGTTGGTCGCTCGCAATGGCCACATCGACAACCGTGGTGGACGGGTGATCGGCGATCGCTTCGACCTGCAAGCGACCAGCCTCGATAACAGCGACAGCGGTCTGCTGGCGGCAGGTGTTGACGGTGCCCGCTTGATTCTCAAGCAAGCCGTCGCCGGTCAATCGCAACTGCTCAATCAAAAGGGCCGGATCCAGAGCGACGCCGACCTGTACATCGAAAGCGATACGGTCGACAACAGTGCCGGTGTCCTGCTCGGTAAAACCCTCGAAGTCACCGCGACCCGACTGAACAACAGCGACAAGGGCGGCATCGTCGGCACGGGCGGCAACATTGCGCTGAAAATTGCCGGGGTCTTCAAAAACGTCACGGGCGTGGTCGATGCTGGCGAGCAACGCGTGCTGCTCGACCAATTGGTCGAACTCGACAATCGCGGCGGCACGTTGCGCGGCCAGCGTCTGGACATCACCAGTACGACCATCGACAACCGTGACGCGGGCCAGATCATTGCAGGCAGCGATGGTCTGAAAATCGTCGGTAGCACACTGCTGAACCAGCAGGGCGCGATCCTCGCCAATGGCAGCCACGCAGAACTCGCGCTGGGCACCGGCAACCTGCAGAACCAGGGGGGCACGCTGCAGGCCGACACCCTCGACATCACCAGCGCCGACCTCGACAACAGCGCAGTCAACGGCAAGGCCGGTTTGATCTCCAGCCTGCTGGGCGATTTGAAGTTGACGGTGACACGTCTGACCAACCGCGCCGGCAAGCTATTCGGCAAAGACCAGGTCGTTTTCGATGGGGCCACCCTGGACAACGCAGGCGGCGAAATCAGCGGCAATCGACTGGGCCTCGAGGCGGTCAGTCAGATTCTCAATCAGGGCGGACTGATCGAGTCGGGCACGGACCTGAAACTGATCAGCGGCCAACTGAACAACAGCGCTGGCGGGCAGATTCGCGCACTGGGCGGAGCGTCCAGCCAGATCAAACTGACCGGCAACCTGAACAACCAGAACGGCGTCATCGAGATCGGCAGTCAGGATCTGGAACTCGCCGGCATCCAGCTCAACAACCTCAGCGGCAGCGTGCGTCACGCCGCGCAAGGGCTGTTCAACCTGGATCTGAATAACCTGACGGGCACGCAGGGCAGCCTCACCGGTCTGGGCAAAGGCGTCTGGGATGTTGCGGCGGTCAATGGTGTGGGCACCTGGCAACTCAATGGTGGGCTGACTTACACCAGTTCGCAGGATTTGAACCTCAATGTCGGGGATCGCATCGCCAGTGCTTCGGCGCTGAACCTGAATGTCGCCAATCTGAACAACGCCGGGCAACTGCTCAGCGATGGCGACCTGACGCTGACCCTTGGCGGCAGCTTGATCAATAGTGGTCGAGTGTCGGCTCAACAAAAACTCACCATCAACGCCAACGACGTGATTCAACAGGACGGTCGACTCGTCAGCGGTGGCGATACCGTGATGACCTTGCGCGGCACGCTGGACAACCTCGGTCGGCTGATCGCCAACCAGAACCTTACGGTGACGGCTGCACAGATCAACAACAAAGGCACCTTGGGCGCCCAGGGCAATCTGGAATTCAACGCCGCCAACGGCATCTCCAACGTAGCCGATACGCTGCTGTTCAGCGGCGGCACGATGAAGTTGCATGGCAGCAGCCTGAGCAACTATTACGGCGACATCTACAGCCGGGGCAATCTCACGGTCGACGCCGTGGGTGGTGGTCGTGCTGCGTTGTTCAGCAACTTGTCGGGGACGGTCGAGGGCGAGGGGGATATCGACATCAATGCGGTGTCGGTGGAAAACGCCAAAGCGGTTTTCGAGATCTCTCAGGGGCTGAACTCCGGCGACATCAGTTGGGTGTGTGGCCAGCATTGTGGCGGTCACGATGGTTGGAAGCGCGGCACTATTACGATCAACCGAACCTACAGGGATGTCGTACTCAAGGATTCGACCGCTGCGCGTTTTGTCGCCGGTCGAAACCTGACGATTCATGGCGGCAATGTCGAAAACCGCTACAGCCTGATGGCTGCCAACGGCAACCTCAGCCTGACCGCAGACAATCTGCTCAACCAAGGTGCCAAGTCTCGTGACGGCTACTCGACAGAGATCATCGGAACTCCTGGCCACATCGACAATAGTCTGTGGGACAGGATGGAGTTCATTGATGTCTCCGCGTTCAACGCAGCCACCGCTGCGGGACATTTCGATGAAGCCCGTTTCGAGGAACTGGTTGAAACCACGATGGACAGCCGGTTCAAACATCCTGACATGGTCGAGATCCATTGGCAGGACGCTGGCAGTACGGTGTATGCGGGAACCCTGCAGGCCGGGGGTAGCGTCAGCCTGAACGTGAGCAACAACCTTCAGAACGGTACGCTGCACGACAACACCTACGATCAGCTGACCGGCAAACTGGACAGCGATCAGACCTTGGGTGTCGGGGTTCTCAATATCAACCTGGGTAAACGCAGCGGCCCAGCGGACGCTCAGGTGGCCAGGGATGTGACGCGGATCGAGCGCCTGGACGCCGATGGCGTGAAGCAAATCAGTTTCGTACCCATCGACTTCAAGGGCGTTCCGTTTACCGCCGTAGACCCGACGGCATCGTCGACGTTCAGGCTGCCCAAGGGCCCGTACGGCATGTTCGTGCAGAGCCCGAATCCGCAGAGCCGCTACCTGATCGAAACCAATCCGGAGCTGACTCAGACCGCGCCATTCATGAGCTCGGACTACCTGCTGGGCAAACTCAATTTCAGCGCAGATGAGGCTGCCCGTCGCCTCGGCGACGGCCGCTACGAATCGCGTTTGATCAGCGATGCCGTCTTGGCTCAAACCGGCCAGCGTTTTCTGGCCGGTGGCTTGAACAACGATTACGAGCAATTCCGTTACCTGATGGACAACGCGCTCGCCAGCAAAAACGAGCTGAATCTGGCGGTGGGTGTCGCCCTCACGTCCGAGCAGGTGGCGGCGCTGACGCATGACATCGTCTGGATGGAAGAGCGCGTCGTCGATGGCCAGAAAGTACTGGTGCCAGTGTTGTATCTGGCGCAGGCCGAGTCGCGCAACGTGCGCGGCGGCAGCCTGATTCAGGGGCGTGATCTGGAAATGATCGCCGGCAATGACCTGGTCAACGTCGGCACTCTGCGGGCCACCAACAACCTCACGGCAGACGTCAAAGGCAGCCTCTATAACGGTGGTCTGGTCGAGGCCAACGAACGCCTGAGCCTGATGGCCACCGACAGCATCCGCAATGCGCTGGCCGGTGATATTCGCGGTAATCAGGTCAGTCTGAGCACCCTCAAGGGTGACATTGTCAACGACCGGACCGCCGTGACTTACAGCCCGGGGCAGGGGTTGCGCACTTCCCTTGATGACGGCGGCAACATCAGCGCCCGCGATACGTTGAGCATCAAGTCCGGCCGTGACTTGACCAACTCCGGCACGATCACCAGCGGCGCCGATGCAGACCTGAGCGCGACCCGCGACATCAACTTACTGGCGGTTCAGAACGTCAACGAGATCCACACAATCGAGAACGGCGGACATCGCTCGACCGTCACCACAACCGTGGAAAACCTCGCGTCCAGCGTGAAGAGTGGCGGCAACCTGAAGCTCGATGCCGGTCGTGACATCAACGTCCTTGCCAGTACTGCAGAAGCCAAAGGCGATCTGCTTGCCGACGCGAAACAAGACTTGAATATGGCTTCGGCGAGCGACGAACACAATGTCGAGACCAACAGCAAAAGTGGCAAGAAACGCGTCCACGAAGAAGACAACCACACCGTCCAGAAAGCCGCCGAGTTCATTGCGGGCGGCGACGTAAAAACCACTTCCGGTCGCGATACCACGTTGGTGGCGAGCAAGATCAGCGCGGGCAATGAAGCCTATGTGTATGCGGGTAATGACCTGAGTCTGCTGGCCGCGCAGAACAAGGACTACACCCTGTACGACATGAAAGAGAAGGGTGGTTTCGGCGCCAAGAAAATGAAGCGCGACGAGGTTACCCAGATCACTCATGTGGGTAGCGAGATCAAGACTGGGGGCAGTCTCACGCTGGTTAGCGAGGGGGATCAGCGCTATCAGGTGGCGAAGCTTGAAAGTGGCAAGGGCATCACGCTGGACAGTGGTGGGCAGATTTACTTCGAAGGGGTGAAGGATCTCCATGATGAAAGCCATGTAAAAAGCAGCGACAGCCTTGCCTGGACTTCGATGAAAGGGGAAGGCAACACAGACGAAACGTTGCGCCAAAGTGCTTTGGTTGCAAAAGGAAAGCTGACCATCCATGCCGTCGATGGTTTGAAAATCGATGTTCGCAAGCTGAATGAACAGACTGTCAGCCAAGCCGTTGATGCGATGGTCGCTACGGATCCTGAACTGGGCTGGTTGAAGGAGGCGGAAGCCAGGGGCGATATCGACTGGCATCGCGTGGAGGAAATACACAAGAGTTTCAAATACGAGCACTCGGGGCTTGGCGCTGGTGCGCAGTTGATATTAGCCATCCTGCTGGCGGCAGTGACGGGAGGGGCAGGGGCTGCGCTGGTTGGAGCGGCGGAAGGGACCATTTATGCGACCGCTGCAAATCTGGCCTTCGTTTCGTTGGAGACGACCGCGGCCAATAGTGCGATCAGCAATAAGGGCAAGTTAAGTGCAGTTGCCAAAGACACCTTCAGCAAAGAAAGCCTCAGGAATGCCGCAATTGCGGGAGCAACCGGTGCGTTTACTCAAGGGGTAATCGACCCGTATCTGGGAGGCAAAACAGTACCGTTCAATAACCTGACCAAAGGCTTCGACCTTAATACGGTCGGGGGCATTGGTGGTCTCGCAATTCATGCCGGGGCACAGGGGCTCGCTGCGGGGGCAATCAAGACGGCTATTGGAGGAGGCAGTCTCGGCCAGAATCTGCAACAGAGTCTGGTGGCGCAGGCCGGTAATGTCGTAGCCGCTACAGCGTTCAACTTTGTTGGAGGGTACGCCCAGAGTCATTGGCAAGAAGCAAAAGAAGCGGGCGATTCGGTCGGCATGGCGATGTGGAAAGAGGGTGGTATTGCTCGTACCGCCATGCATGCGTTGTTTGGCGGCGCTGTATCCAGTGCCACTGGGGGCGATTTCAAGACCGGTGCAGTTGCGGCGGGTGCCAATCAGGCAATGGCTGGCGTTCTGAACTCCACTTTCGAAAATAAACCCGAGTTACGCCAGGCCTTTTCTCAAATTGTCGGTTTGACCGCCGCTGGATTGGCGGGGGGGGATGTCAATAAGGGGGCCTGGGTCGCGTTGATGGCTGACCAGTACAACCGTCAGCTCCATCTGAAAGAAACCGTAGCGCTGGAGAAGTTGCAGAAAGAGTCGCCGGATAAAGCATATGAGCTCAAAGCGGCTGCATGTGCGTTGGTTCATTGCAGTGAGTCAATACCAACGGGTGATCCGAATTATCAGGAGTTCAAGGATCTAGAAACCGCCGGCAAAGGCTTCAAGGGGGCGCAAGACGCTCTGCTCGCATCAGGGGCGTTTGACGAGTACTCAAAGTGGGACCAGGCCAACGATGCACTCGGGCGTAATGAAGAAAGCGCTCAGCGCTCAATTGCTGCGCGACAAGCGATCTTTGGCGCTGTGGGTGCTGTAACCGGTTACGGGGGCGCGGTAGCCTTAAGCCCGGCCTGTGTGAGTGTGGTTGGTTGCACGCTGCCAGCAATGTCCGCATTGGGGGGGGCCGTTTCCTTCAGGGATGGCTGGGAAGCCACTGGCCGACTGTTTGCACCTTACGAATACACGCAGGGCGACAGAGTAAGTGCGTCCTTCAGCAGTGATACATATCCCGGTGATGTAAATCCGCTTCGTGATTACGGCACGGAGGCTGCGAAAGCTGCGCTGGAAATGGCGTTGTTGAAGGGGGCAGCGAAGTATCTGGAGAGGACCGGGTCTTCGGTACTGGTTTCGGGGGGACATGGACTGAAACCGAAGACTGGGGATAATCTGGCCGAGCCACTTGAAGCTGAGCAACTGGGTAGCGGGGCTAAGGGGACTGGTGCATTCCTCGAAGGTGTTAATGGCGGAACAGGCCTTGGTAAACTGACGGAGCGAAAAGTAAATGTTTCTGATAGAGGCTTATATATAGTAGAGAGCCATTTGGAAAAGTTTGGGGTTGTACCAGAGAATGAATTGATGGTTAATAGGCTGCGGGCAGCGCTAGCTGAAGGGCGACCAATAGAAGGTGCAGATGCGAGCTTCTATATTCATGAGTTGTCTGAATATACCATGATGAATAAGGGCTTGGACTATAGTTCTGCGCACCAAGGGGCACTTGGTAAATACCAGGTTTCACCATACAGTGTTTATCACCCAGATGTTATCAATGCTATTAACGCTGCTGAGCCTGGGTCTTTCAATCCTAATTGGTTAAAGTTTTGGGGGCAGCAATGATTGTTAGTGGTGGTTTTGGGCGACTGGGTAAATTTCGGTTTTGGTGCGATGAGCCTCATGTTTCTGATTGTAGATGGTTCAGAGCTCATAAGTCTGATTTCGCTGGTGTAAATGACCGGGCTGAACTGGCTGGAGTGCGAAGCATAGTGCTTGAAGCAATGGAGCCTAGAGGTGCCAGGACCTTGTACGCGATGCTTGGATTGCATTACCTAGCGGAAACTGGAGAGTTTAGAGTAAACGTTGTTAACCACTCACCGAATTCTGCAGTCTATGAGGGCTCTCTTATAGATGATTTTGAGGTGGCGCATTTTGGTTTGCCAGCAAATTATGCAGCCGCATCCGTTGCTGGCATGAAACGCGGGCTAGCTGATACCGTTGGTGCTGATGGAGGTCGGGTAGATATTTGTTGTGCGGCATATGGAAGTGTTTCTTCAAGTGAACCTTTTTTTGAAAAGCTAGGCTTTACCTTGGCTCACCTTTTACGGTTGTCATGTGATGATATTTCAGAGGGTTTGATTGGTTCTTATCTTTAATTTTTTTTATTAATTTATAACTAATTAATAAAAATAGAAAAAAGGAACAAAAGAAAGGGGGTGGATTTATTTGATTTATCTTTTGATTTAATAAATCTGTCCCCTTTTGTTTTCAAGGAAATTGGAAGGAAGATGACTACACCAAACAACGGCTCTATAATTTGTGTTCGTGGGGTTTGTAAATAGGTGACTTGTGGATTTAGATAAAATGATTGAGAATATTAAAACAAGAGAGGAGTTTGCAGATTTTATTTGTGGGCTTAAGGAAGACTTGGAGTTGAATTCAGGCGAGTGGGAAAACCCTACGCTGGAAAGGTTTTTGGATGCAATGGAAGCTTGGATTCGAGCAATGAATTTATATGCAATGAACTCTGGAGATGAGGAAGCCTTCACCCCTAGTTGGCAGACATTTGCAAAAATATTGTTTGCATCCAAGATTTACGAATAGTATTAGCGTTTTAATTGGTTCGTTGGTGCAGAAGTAAGCAGTTTTATACCTACATCAGGCGATCTTGACTTCAACGGATCAATTCCAATAAAAAGCCAAAAATAAAAAAAGGCAATAAAAAAAGGAATAAAAAAAGGGGACAGATTTATTTAATTGTAAATCTGTCCCCTTTTTTGTCCATGGAGCCTAGAGGGGCCAGGACCTTGTACGCGATGCTTGGATTGCATTACCTAGCGGCAGCTGGAGAATTTAGAGTAAACGTTGTTAACCACTCACCGAATTCTGCAGTCTATGAAGGCTCTCTTATAGATGATTTTGAGGTAGCGCATTTTGGTTTGCCAGCAAATTATGCAGCCGCATCCGTTGCTGGCATGAAATGCGGGCTAGCTGATACCGTTAGTGCTGATGGAGGTCGGGTAGATATTTGTTGTGCGGCATATGGAAGTGTTTCTTCAAGTGAACCCTTTTTTGAAAGCTAGGCTCTACCTTGTCTCACCTTTTACGGTTGTTATGTGATGATATTTCAGAGGGTTTGATTGGTTCTTATTTTTGATTTTTTGGTTATCATTTATAGCTAAGTAAGAAGAAAAGGAAAAAAAGGAGGGCGGATTCATTTGATTTAATAAATCTGTCCCCTTTTTTTACCGAGTTTAAAACGGAAAGTTTGTACAAGGTTGAATTTACCGTGAAGCCGGGAGTGGGGGTTCGCGAGGGAGCTGCAGGTGATATGTGGGACGCAGATCAAAAAGTTAGACTTTCAGGTGGTGCGCATCAAGTTAATTTCATGGATAAAACTCCTCGGACAAATCCTGAATTATATGATGTTGATGTTGATAGCTTGAGGTTATTGAAATGAATGATCTTGTTTTCTGTGTTCGGAATGAGATAGTCCATGCTGATGGAACAGTTTTTGAAGAGTTCTACGACTGGCAGGGATGCAAGACTGATTTTGAAGTTGAAATGAAACACCTTAAGTATGTAAAGGTTAGTCCAGTGGTAGATATGGTGACTTTTATAGTCGTTGAGGATGGTGAAGAGGTCCCATTCCTTGCTGCTGGTATTCCCTACATACTCCCTGATAGAACAGGAGTGTTGGTGGTGTTTGAGCAAAAACCTAACAAATTCAAATGCTCCAAGGCTCCATGGTTTTTTGGGTACCCAAACAATGCCGCGATTTATAATGCTGATGGTTCATTACGTTATCAGTTACGCAATTCGTACGGTGAAGGTAGTTATGTTGGTGCAATCCATTCAGGTGCGATGCCCGATCATCCTGAAACGTTAGGTGTTTTGATCGGTACGGTTGGTCATGAGCCAGAATGGCTTTATTTGGTTGATCCCGCTGGTCCAGCGTTAATACCTACAGGAAAGTGGATTCGTTATTAGGTCGGAGAGAAAAAAGAGAAAGAGAAAAGGGGGGCTGATTTATTTAGAGAAAAGGAGACGGATTTATTATGTTTAATAAATCTGTCCCCTTTTGTTTGGAAAAACAGGAAGGCCAAGATGAAGAGCGTTCGGGATATTTTTCACGGGTTAGTGCTGCGAGGAGTGATTTCAGAGCATAATCTTGTTGGTTGCTCCGAAGTGGATATTGCATCAGTTGAGCAACATTTTGGTTGTGAAATTCCGTTGGCATATCGTGATTTTTTGACGATTGCGGGACGTTCGGCTGGTAAGATTTTTTCTGGTGTAGATATATTTTATCCAAGATTACTTGACCTGGAGTTTGAAGCGGAAGAGTTGCTTGATGAGTTAAATCTCTCTGGTTTTTTGCCTGCGGATGCTAAGGTGTTCTGCATGCATCAAGGATATGAAATTAATTATTTCCTACCCGTCTCTGATGATCCGCCAGTATTTCAATTTTTTGAAGGGGAAAGTTCGAGCATTAAAGCTTGGAATAGCTTTTCAGACTTTTTAATGGCATCAATGGAAAGCCATCTTGCACAATGGCCGGACTTGAATTGACTCGGCCAAAATTGGATAGAAAAGGGGACAGATTCATTTAATTTAATAAATCTGTCCCCTTTTGTTCGGCAACTCGCACAGCAGAAAATAGGTCGCGTAGTAAGCGTCGCCCAACAAGATGTCGCCTGTTTTCAACGTGCCGAGCATGGATCTGAGCAGCGTCTGTTCGTCGCCGCCCTTACCTCGGAAACGTCCAAGTGCGGCATCTAAAACAGCGCCACTGGAGAGGCAAACGAGGCCCACCACTCGACACAACGGAAAACCAAGGCCAACTTTCTGCCCGCGAGATTGCGGATAGGCCCCCTGATTCGCAGCCGTATCGGGCATCGAGACGGTTGTCCCGTCGACAAGACGTACAGGTCGCCCCATCCATCGCCATGAAGGCGGCGCCTGATCACTGATAGACGAACCGGTCTGTCGAACCAGCATGGAAACCATTTCTACCGGCAAGCGTTGCCTGGCCTTACAGAAAGCGCCCGTGCGAGTGCTATTGGGTTTCATGCCGCTACAGGATCGCTTGATGGAGAAATCGTTGACGGCATTCTGGCAGGAACGATCGGCACTCATCGCTTGAGCCAGGAACATCGACAGAGTTTCCGTTGGCGGATACAAACGCTCCCGATGCTCTGGCAGTGCTGACTCAACGCGCTGCAGCAACTCGGGAGCCGTGAGCAGGTTGAAAAAAGCATAGGCATCACAATTCGAAGCATGGCGGCGAAAACGTTGCTGTTGATGCTGGAGAATTTGGCGTCTACGATCCATGTGGGCTGTGTCCTTGGTTTTCTGGTGTGTGTTCGCAACTATCACCGTAGACCAAGGCCAGCCCTTCTTCATTTTTTGCTTTCAGCTCAATCGGTTAGCTGTTAAGTAAGTGCCATTCAAATCTGTCCCCTTTTGTTAATTTGAAGGGGCCTGAGGATTTTAACAAGGCGTTGACGAGCACAGCGCTAAGTGCCGGTTTCGAAAAATTTGTTGTCGCCAGTGGTTTCTCGAAGGAGGTAGCCAGCAAGGCTTCGAATACTCTCGGCATGGCCAATACCTGGGATAAGCTTGCGGACAGAACGCTGGATTTTTTTAAGGACAAGTAAATGTTGGGAGAGCTCAAACGGTACAAACATGTAATTGGTCTGACATTACTGGTGGTCGCATTAGTCGCTGGCTTTATACGGTTCAACGGGGACCGGGAGCGTTTCTTTGCGATGGTCTTGGGACAGATATGGTTTGGTCAAGCGGTCTACAATTACTTGCGCGATGGATGGGTCACGATTGGGCCGGGAGGAATGGGCCCTGAAGATGATCCAATGCACCGAGCGGTGCTGGCGGGAGTAGCGATGTTTTTGTACATGCTTGTGTTTTTTCTCTTCTGAATACAAAACGTAAATAGGGCAGACCACGTTCAGAGATATTTCGATACGTGGTGTGTCCCGGTTTGTGCGCAAAGGATCCAGGATTTGAGTGAAGTAAAAAAATACCCGCGTCTGAAAGTGTTCCTGGCCTTTCTTCTCTGCCCACTGGTTCCAGGGTTTATCGCAAGCATCATCAAGACCCTTGCAACGATCTTCCATCTGGCCATGAACCCACGGCTGATGGGAGAGGTCGTGGGAGGGGAGTTGATGTTGATGCCGTTCCTCGGCCCCTTGCTCGCCGAAGTGGTATTTCTTGTACCGTTTTTGCTGTTCGCGATGGTGATTGCACTGATGAAGGTCAAACGGACGGGTCGATCCTGTTCAGTGATTGCTCTGTCGGGTGCCGCGTTGGCCACTTTATGGGTGACGCCGTTTGTTCTGGCCGTTGTATCGGATGTAAAGAGAGCGACCTTTTCGGATGAGATGTTCGCAATGGTCGTGCTGTTCGTCACGGCAATGGCGACATGCTGGCTGACAGCGCGCTTCTTTCTGCCTGATCCAACAGAGCCATCGTTGCCTTGACGCCCCAAATGAAAACGCCCCGAACATCTCGGGGCGTTTTCATATACCGGGTGGCAGGTCTATCTGAACGCCGGCACCACATGCTTGATAAACAACTCCAGCGACTTCTTCTTCTCCGCATGCGGCAAGCTGTTGTCACACCAGAAACTGAACTCATCGACCCCCAGTTCCTGGTAGTACTTGATCCGCGGAATGATCTCTTCCGGCGTACCGATCATCGCCGTCTTGTGCAGACTCTCCAGCTCAAACTCCGGACGCCCGGCAAATTTCTCTTCCGGGCTCGGGGCGAGGAAACCATTAACCGGCACTTCCTTGTTGCCGAACCACGCATCGAACGTGCGATAGAAACGTGAGATGGCTTTCGCGCCGACCTTCCAGCCTTCCGGGTCATCCACTGAATGCACGTGGGTATGACGCAGCACCATCAATTGCGGACGCGGCACATCCGGGTTGTTGTCCAGCGCAGTCTGGAACTTGTTCTTCAGATCGAGAACTTCTTCGTCGCCCTTCATCAGCGGTGTGACCATCACGTTGCAGCCGTTGGCGACGGCGAAGTTGTGTGAGTCCGGGTCGCGGGCGGCGATCCACATCGGCGGGTTCGGCTTTTGGATCGGTTTCGGCACGCTGGTGGAGGTGGGGAATTTCCAGATCTCGCCGTTGTGGGCGTAGTCGCCTTGCCACAGCGCGCGCACCACCGGGACCATTTCCCGTAGCGCCTGACCGCCGCTGGAGGCGGGCATGCCGCCGGCCATGCGGTCGAATTCCACCTGATAGGCGCCTCTCGCCAGGCCGACTTCCATCCGGCCGTTGCTGATCACATCGAGCAGCGCGCATTCACCGGCGACCCGCAGCGGATGCCAGAACGGCGCAATGATGGTGCCGGCGCCCAGGTGAATGGTGGTGGTCTTGGCCGCGAGGTAGGCCAGCAGCGGCATCGGGCTCGGCGAGATGGTGTATTCCATCGCGTGGTGTTCGCCGATCCACACGGTGCTGAAACCACCGGCCTCGGCCATCAACGTCAGTTCGGTCAGGTCTTCGAACAGTTGACGGTGGCTGACGCTTTCGTCCCAGCGTTCCATGTGTACGAACAGGGAAAATTTCATGACGCTACCTCGAATCTCTTGTGGTCGGCCGGTCGCTTGCCGGCCTGTTTAAGTGCAATCGTGCGGATCAGGCGAAGGCGGGCAGGGCGCCCATCTTGCCGTGGCAGTACACCAGCGGGCCGGCGTCCTGCTGAGGGACGATGAGGTTTTTCACCGCGCCGACCATGATCGCGTGGTCGCCGCCTTCGTATTCGCGCCACAGCTCACATTCGATGATAGCTGTCGCATTGGCCAGGATCGGGTTGCCCAGTTCGCTCAGCGTCCACTCGATGCCCTGCGCCTTGTCCTTGCCTTTGCGGGCGAAGGCATAGGCTTCGCTTTGCTGACCGCCGGACAGGACGTGAATGGCAAAGCGTTTGTTTTTGATCAGGACAGGGTAGGAATCGGAACTGTAGTTGGGGCAGAACAGCACCAGGGCCGGGTCCATCGACAGCGAACTGAAAGCGCTGGCGGTCAGGCCGACGATCTGGCCGTCGTCATCCAGCGTGGTGATGACGGTAACGCCGGACGGGAACGAGCCCATGACTTGTTTGTAGACGGCAGCATCGATCATTGGTCAATCCTCGAGTGCGGTGAAGCGTGTTTTTATGTGTTTATGGGTCTGATGGTATACCGTAATACATCGATTGCAAGTGCTTTTTTGGTGAAACGATAAACGTGGTTCATCCGTCGGAAAGTCAGCATTTACGGGGCTTTGCTCTAGCCGTGAACGTTGGCTATCAGGGAGGATGCCGGATCAGATGCCATCGCAAACAGCGGATCAGTCTTGTGAAAATTTTGGAATACCATAATATGGTCTTCATCTGAGGAGCGGCCACGAATCACCCCCGGTTTGGCTTCATACAACGATAAGAACAGACCCAATCGAGTTCATTTTTATGTCCCAGATGTCCCGGCAAGATCCGTTGATCGAGAATCATACGGTCGACTACGTCCCACTCGCGGAACGCCACGGGAAGGCCCGCGACCTGTTTACCCTTTGGTTCAGCACCAACATTGCGCCACTGCCCATCGTCACCGGCGCCATGGTGGTCCAGGTGTTTCATCTCGACCTGTTCTGGGGGCTGCTGGCGATTGCGCTGGGGCACATGATCGGCGGGGTGGTGATCGCCCTGGCGTCGGCGCAAGGCCCGCGCATGGGCATTCCGCAGATGGTCCAGAGTCGGGGTCAGTTCGGGCGTTACGGCGCGCTGTTGATCGTGTTCTTCGCGGCGATCATCTATATCGGCTTCTTCATTTCCAACATCGTGCTGGCCGGCAAGTCCATCGTCGGCATCGCGCCGTCGGTGCCGGCGCCGTTGAGCATTCTGATCGGCGCCCTCAGCGCCACGACCATCGGCGTGATGGGCTACAACTTCATTCACACGCTCAACCGCATCGGCACCTGGGTGATGGGCAGCGCGCTGCTCGCCGGTTTCATCTACATCTTTGCCCATGAGTTGCCGGCGGACTTCTTTACCCGTGGCAGCTTCAATCTTTCGGGATGGCTGGCGACGGTATCGCTGGGGATCATCTGGCAGATCAGCTTTTCGCCGTACGTCTCCGACTACTCCCGCTACCTGCCGGCGGACATCGGGATCAGCAAGCCATTTATCGCGACTTATCTGGGCGCCACACTGGGCACGATTCTGTCGTTCACCTTCGGCGCGGTGGCGGTACTGGCGACGCCGGAAGGCACTGAGGCGATGGCGGCGGTCAAGCAGTCCACCGGTTGGCTGGGGCCGATTCTGATGGTGCTGTTCCTGCTCAACATCATCAGCCACAACGCGCTGAATCTGTATGGCGCGGTGCTGTCGATCATTACCTCGATCCAGACCTTCGCCAGCCAGTGGACGCCGAGCATCAAGGTGCGGGTGATCTTGTCGAGCGTGGTGCTGGCGGGCTGCTGCGTGGTGGCGCTGGGGGCGTCGGCGGATTTCATTTCCGAGTTCATCGGGCTGATTCTGGCGTTGCTGCTGGTGCTGGTGCCATGGGCTTCGATCAACCTGATCGACTTCTACTTGATCAAGCGCGGCAGTTACGACATCGCCTCGATCTTCCGCGCCGATGGCGGCATTTATGGGCGCTTCAACCTGCACGCGATCATCGCCTATTTCATCGGCATCCTCGTGCAGTTGCCGTTCGCCAACACATCGTTGTATGTCGGGCCGTATGCCAACCTTGTGGAAGGTGCGGACCTGTCGTGGCTGGTCGGCCTGATCGTGACATGCCCACTGTATTACTGCCTGGCGACCCGTGGGCAGACGCAGCAGAGCAGGGAGGCGCAGTTGGGTTTTACCGACTGAGCATTCGCAGGCTGTTCAAACAATGCCCGGCACTTCGCCGGGCATTGTTGTTTCCGCATCCCGGCGGTCACGCAAATTGGCCATTTCGATCCCCTTTTGGCCAACCGGCTACTGTGCTGCGTCTACGCTGTCAGGAAGAATCGAAGCCACAACTAGATGCTGCACCTTCCTTGCCCTTGGCTGATTTGCAAGCCGCTGCCGTGTACAGAACATAAAAACCATCGACTCACGCTGCATTCGGGGAAACACAACATGGTCACGATGAAACGCATTCTGGGCGCTACTGTTTGCGGGCTGACGCTGCTGGCTAGCGCCGTACAGGCCGAACAGCGCGAACTGCGGGTGTACAACTGGGCGGATTACATCCTGCCGTCGGTGCCCAAGGATTTCGCCGCCAAAAGCAACATCAAAGTGACCTGGGACACCTTCGACACCAACGAATCCCTCGAAGCCAAGCTGCTGACCGGTAACTCCGGCTATGACCTGGTGGTGCCGTCGAACCAGTTCCTCGATACCCAGATCAAGGCTGGCGTGTTCCAGAAGCTCGACAAGTCCAAGCTACCGAACTGGAGCCACCAGGACCCGGCGCTGCTCAAGTTGCTCGACGCCAACGATCCCGGCAATCAGTACGGCGTGCCCTACATGGTCGGCACGGTGCTGATCGGCTTCAACCCTGCCAAGGTCAAGGCTGCTCTCGGCGAGAATGCGCCGGTGGACAGCTGGGATCTGGTGTTCAAGCCGGAGAACATGGAAAAGCTGAAATCCTGCGGCGTGGCGATGCTCGATTCGCCGTCGGAAATCCTGCCGCTGGCTCTGCACTACCTGGGCCTGGACCCGAACAGCCAGAACCCGGCCGACTATGAGAAAGCCAAGGACCTGATGCTCAAGGTTCGCCCTTACGTCACCTACTTCAACTCGGCCAAGTACATGACCGACATCGCCAACGGCGATATCTGCGTGGCCATCGGTTACTCCGGCAGCTTCTACCAGTTCGGCAACCGCGCCAAAGAGGCGGGCAACGGCGTGGTGGTTGACTGGCGCCTCCCGAAGGAAGGCGCGCCGATCTGGTTCGACACCTTCGCCATTCCGAAGAGCGCGAAGAACGTCGAAGAGGCCCACGAGTTCCTCAACACCTTGCTCGATCCGAAAGTCATCGCTTCGATCAGCGACTTCCTCGGCTACCCGAATGCCAACAAGGATTCGCTGCCGCTGATCAACAAGGAAATTACCGGCAACCCGAACCTGACGCCGACCAGCGAAGCGCTGAAGAAACTGTACGTGGTGCAACCGTTGCCGCAGAAACTGGAGCGGGTGCGGACCCGAGTGTGGACCAGCATCAAGTCCGACAAATAGTCCCAAAACCGGGGGAGCGAACCACGTTTGCTCCCCCGACTGTTATTTCGCCTGACTTTCTTCGGGCGACTTGTCCTTCGTCAGCATCAGACTCAGCACCACCGACGCCAGAATCAGCCCCCCGACAATCGCCAGCGACCACTCCACCGGCATGTGAAACCATGGCATCGCCGTCATCTTCCCGCCGATGAACACCAGCACCAGCGCCAGTCCGTACTTGAGCAGATGAAAGCGGTCGGCCATGTCCGCCAGCAAAAAGTACAGCGCCCGCAGGCCCATGATCGCGAAGATGTTTGAGGTGAAAATGATGAACGGGTCGGTGGTCACCGCGAAAATCGCCGGGATGCTGTCGACCGCAAACATCAGGTCGCTGGCCTCGATCAGCACCAGCACCAGAAACATCGGCGTGGCCCAGCGCACACCGTTCTGCAGCACGAAAAACCGCTCGCCGTGAAAGCCGTTGGTGATTCGCAGATGCCCGCGCACCCAGCGCAGCAGCGGGTTGTTATCGAGGTCCGGTTGCTGCTCGGCGAACACCAGCATCTTGATCCCGGTGATGATCAGGAACACGCCGAACACATACAGCAGCCAAGTGAACTGCGACACCAGCCACACCCCGGCAAAGATCATCGCTGCGCGCATCACGATTGCCCCGAGCACGCCGTACAGCAGCACCCGGCGTTGCAACTCCGGCGGCACGGCGAAGTAGCTGAAGATCATCACGAAGACGAACATGTTATCGATCGACAGCGACTGCTCGATCAGGTAACCGGTGAGAAATTCCAGGGTCTTGACCTTGGCGATTTCGGGGCCGAATTCGCCGTTCAGATACCACCAGAGCAATCCGGCGAAGGCCATCGCCAGCATGCACCAGGCGAACACCCAGGATGAGGCTTCCCGTACCGAGACCCGATGCGCCTTGCGCCCACCGAAGACGAACAGGTCGACGGCCAGCATGGCGAGGACAAAAACGATGAAGGCGACCCACATCCAGGGTTCGCCGATGTTGATGGGGTGCATGCCGTTCTCCCTGTCTTTATGTTTTTCGGGGTAGACGGGGCCATGCTAGTAGGAGCCTTCCGGCAAAGAAAAATCGTTTATTTCGTGGGTATTGTTCGTTATTAACGAAGTGTCTGCCTTGGCAACGGGGTGACGGAAGGTATTTCAGTCAGTGCTTCTTTGCTAACCTCCCTTCGAGTTAGTCCATCATCCCTTGGGAGTCACGATCATCGAAACGCCAGATCCTCAAGCCGTCTGCAGCCCGATCACCAGCGCTGCGATATTCATTGTGGCGACGCTTAACGCCGAGGCCGAGTCCGCCGAAAAAGTCCGTGGCTGGTGCGCCGATATCGCGGGCCTGACGCGCTCGGTCGGCAAGCGTGTCCCTTCGGGAAACCTGTCCTGTGTTTGCGGGTTCTCTTCCAACGCCTGGGATCGTCTGTTCGGCAGTCCACGCCCGGCATCCTTGCACGACTTTCGCGAATTCGGTGTAGAAGGGCGGCGCGCCGTTTCCACGCCTGGCGACTTGCTGCTGCACATTCGCGCCGATCAGATGGACCTGTGTTTCGAACTGGCAACGCAGTTGATGTCGGCGCTGGATGGCGCCGTGACAGTGACCGACGAGGTGCAGGGATTCCGCTATTTCGACATGCGCAGCATCATCGGTTTTGTCGACGGCACGGAAAATCCGGTCGGTCGCAAAGCCGAGCATTTCACCCTCGTGGGCGATGAAGATCAGCCGTTCAGTGGCGGCAGTTACGTGCTGGTGCAGAAGTACCTGCACAACATGAAGGCGTGGAACGAATTGTCGGTCGAAGCGCAGGAGCGGGTGATCGGGCGCACCAAACTGTCCGATATCGAACTGGACGAGACGGTCAAGCCGAGCAATTCCCACAGTGCGTTGACGACCATCACCAGGGACGGCGAAGAGGTGAAGATCCTGCGCGACAACATGCCGTTCGGCCGACCTGGCGCAGGCGAGTTCGGCACTTATTTCATTGGCTACGCGCGTTCGCCGGAGCCGCTGGAACAGATGCTGGAGAACATGTTTGTCGGCAAGCCGCCGGGCAACTACGACCGGTTGCTGGACTTCAGCACGGCGGTCACTGGCAGCCTTTTCTTTGTGCCTTCGGCGGATTTGCTGGAAGAACTGGCAGAACGATAAAAAAACGGCGGGATCAATCGATCCCGCCGTTTTGCATTTACTTGCCTGTCGCCAGTGGTGGTGTACGTGGTGGCACCAGACGCCTGGAACCGGTCGCTTCGAACGCCGCCGCCAGGCGCAACAGTGTTGAATCGTCATAGGCGCGACCGGCAAACGTCAGCCCCACCGGCATGCCGATGTCGGCCATCACGCCCATCGGCACGGTGACGGTCGGCACGCCGAGGTGGCGGATCGCGAGGTTGCCGTTGGCGACCCAGATACCGTTGCTCCAGGCGATGTCCGCCGAGGCTGGGTTGACGTCGGCGTCGGCCGGGCCCACGTCGGCGTTGGTGGGGAACAGCACGGCGTCGAGGCCGAGGCGATCCATCCAGTCTTCGAGATCGAGCTTGCGGGTCTTCTCCAGGCCGCGCAGGCCGTCCGGCAGCGTCGGAATCTGATCCCACGGCGTGATACCGCGCTGGGCCATGCGCACGTATTCGTCCATGCCGGCAGCGAGGTCGCCTTCACGGTTGGGCAGGGTGCCAGGGTCGTGGGGGAAGATTTTCGGCCCGTCGACGTCTGCCAGTCGATTGAGTTTCGGGTCGCCGTTGGCGCGCAGGAAATCATCGAACGCCCAGGCCGACAGGTCCCACAGTTCGTGGTGCATGAACTCTTTGGAGACGATGCCGCGATTGAACACGGTCGGCGCGCCCGGACGATCGCCTTCGCAGTTGGAGACCAGCGGGAAATCCACTTCGATCACTTCGGCACCGGCGGCTTCGAGGGCCTGACGGGCCTGTTTCCACAAATCGATCACCGAAGCGCGGGTGTTGATGCGTTGCCCGGTCGGGCCGCCGATGCCCGGCTCGTCGCTGGTGCCGGCATCAGGGTCGGCGTTGATGTACATGCGCGGCACGCCCAGGCGTTTGCCGGCCAGTGCATCGCTGTTCACTGCCAGATCGAGATAGGAAGCCGGGCGCACCGAGGCGACGCTCGGGATCGGCACCCAGGGTTGCAGGCGCCACAGGTCGCCACGGGTGTCGGTGTCTTCGGCGACGACTACGTCGAGGACTTCCAGCAGGTCGGCCATGGTGCGGGCGTACGGCACCACCACGTCCATGGTCGGCGTCAGCGGCCAGTTGCCGCGTACCGAAATCACCCCGCGCGAAGGCGTGTAGGCGCACAGCCCGTTGTTCGAGGCAGGGCCACGACCGCTCGACCAGGTTTCTTCCGCCAGACCGAATGCCGAGAAGCTGGCAGCGGTGGCAGTGCCGGCACCGTTCGATGATCCCGAAGCAAACGGCGCGGTCAGGTAATCAGCGTTGTACGGGCTTTCGGCGCGGCCATAGACCCCGCGCTGCATCCCGCCATTGGCCATCGGCGGCATGTTGGTCTTGCCCAGGCAGATCGCACCGCCCGCACGCAGGCGCTCGATGGTGAACGCATCGCGCTGTGCCACCAGATCGGCGAAGGCCGGGCTGCCGGACGCGGCGGTCAGGCCTTTGACCAGATAGCTGTCCTTGGCGGTGTACGGGATGCCGTCCAGCGGACCGAGGGTTTCGCCCTTGGCACGACGGGCGTCCGAGGCTTGCGCTTCTTTCAGTGCGTCGGGGTTACGCACGATCACCGCGTTCAGCGCAGTGGCGGTTTCAGGGCCATCATAGGCGTCGATGCGCGCCAGATAGGCCTGCACCAATTCAACCGCCGTGGTCTGGCCGGACTCGAGCGCCGCGCGCAATTGGGCAATGGAAACTTCAGTGACTTCGATCATGCTGTTACCGCCGACAGGTTCGCTAAAGGGTGGTTGATCATTGTTATCGTCGAAAGATGTCAAAGGTTCTTGATGGGCGAAACTCTACCCTGAAATTTGCCCAATGGCATGTATAAAGTCGATAAATATCGGTTAATTTCATCGGAAAAACTCTCCCGGCGTCTCGCCGAACTGTTGGCGAAACGCCGCGATAAACGCCGATGTCGAGTCATAACCACAGGCCAAAGCCACGTCGGTGACGCGTTCGCCGCGTTCCAGCGGTGTCAGCGCACCCAGCAGACGCAGGCGCTGGCGCCAGGTGCGGAAGGTCAAACCGGTATCGCGCAGGAACAGCCGAGTCAGAGTTTTCTCGGTTACGCCGAATTTTTCGCTCCAGTGCGCCAAGGTGGTCTGCTGTTCAGGATGTTGCTCCAGACTCTGATAGATCTGGCGCAAGCGAGTGTCCTGCGGCAGTGGCAGCATCAGGTCGATGGGCGGCGCCTCGGCCAGTTGATCGAGGATCACCTGGGCCAGACGCCCGTGCGGGCCGCTCTGGTCATATTCGACAGGAATCTGACTGAAAGCCCGAATCAGCTCACGCAAAAGATCACTGACGCCGAGCACATGACAACGCTCCGGTGCCCAGCTGGCGACGCTGCAATCGATGTACAGGCTGCGCATTTCCGTGTGCGGCGAACTGAATACCCGATGCGGCACGCCCGCCGGAATCCACACCGCCCGCTCCGGCGGCGCAACGAAACGACCGACGGCAGTCTGTACCTCGAGCACGCCCTGGATTGCGTAGGACAACTGCACCCACGGATGACTGTGACGGCGAGTCAACGCGCGATTGGGCAGCGATTCGGTGCGCCCATAGAGCGGACGCGGCAGGCTGGGCAGCCCGGGAATGCTGCGTCTGACGCTCTTTTCGTGTCCTTTTGGCGGCATCTGTGGGTTCTTCGGCGTTAGTCGGTAATTTCCAGTCACGTTAGAGTCGCTTCCACGTACTGGCAACCCCCCGGATGAGCAAACCATGACGCGCCCACGATTTTTGCCCGACAACTTCACCTTGACCCTGATCGGCGTGGTGCTGCTGGCCAGCTTCCTGCCCGCCAGCGGTCAGGTCGCGACCGGTTTCGGCTGGCTGACCAACATCGCCATTGCGCTGCTGTTTTTCCTTCACGGCGCCAAGCTGTCGCGGGAATCGATCATCGCCGGCGCCGGCCACTGGCGCCTGCATTTGCTGGTGTTCGGCCTGACCTTTGTCCTGTTCCCACTACTGGGTCTTGCGCTCAAGCCGCTGTTGTCGCCGCTGATCGGTGATCAGCTGTACATGGGCATGCTGTATCTGTGTGCGCTGCCGGCCACGGTGCAGTCGGCGATTGCCTTCACCTCTCTGGCGCGGGGCAACATTCCGGCGGCGATCTGCAGTGCGGCGGCGTCCAGTCTGTTCGGTATTTTCCTCACGCCGCTGTTGGTGACGCTGCTGCTCAACGTCCACGGCGACGGCGGCTCGACCCTCGACGCAATCGTGAAAATCAGCGTGCAATTGCTGCTGCCGTTCATTGCCGGCCAGGTTGCCCGTCGCTGGATCGGCGCCTGGGTCGGTCGCAACAAGAACTGGCTGAAATTCGTCGATCAGGGCTCGATTCTGCTGGTGGTCTACGGCGCGTTCAGCGAGGCAGTGAACGAGGGCATCTGGCACCAGATTCCGGTGATCGAACTACTGGGGCTGGTGGTGGTGTGCTGCATTCTGTTGGCGCTGGTGCTGCTGGCGTCCACAGTGCTGGGCAAGCTGTTCGGTTTCAGTCTGGAAGACCGCATCACCATTCTGTTCTGCGGTTCGAAAAAGAGCCTGGCCACTGGCGTGCCGATGGCGCAGGTGTTGTTTGCCGGCAGCGCGATTGGCGTGCTGATTCTGCCGCTGATGCTGTTCCATCAGATTCAACTGATGGTCTGCGCGGTGCTGGCGCAGCGCTATGCGAAGCGGCAGGAATCGGTGCCTGAACTGATGGCGCAGGTTGATCCTTGATCCTCATCGAGCGGGCCAGCGGGTATGCAGGAACTCCTGCAAAAATTCGGTGAAGGCCTTGACCTTGGAAGTCATGGCGGCGCGCTCCTGCACACAGGCATAGATCTCGAGCGGCGCGGCGCTGGCAAAGGTCGAGCCGTCGCCCGGTTCGAATAAAGAGACCAGTTGACCACTCTCCAGATAGGGCGCGGCAACGAATTCCGCCAGTCGGGTGATTCCGGCACCATGAGCAGCCATTTGCGCCAGGGCGTCGATATCGTCGCTGATGGCGGTCGCATTGATCGCAGCCTCAAAGCGCTGACCCTGCCCAACGAACCACCAGCGCAGTAACCGTCCGTCCAGCGGATAGCGGAACGCCAGACAGGCGTGCTGTTGAAGATCTGCCGGAGTCGAAGGGCGACCGGCCTTTTGCAGGTAGTCAGGGCTGGCGCAAATCACGAACGGCACCGTCGCAACCTTGCGCGCGATGATGCCGTCTTCCAGTTGCGGCTCAATGCGCAGACTCAGGTCGATACCTTCGTGGAGGTGATTGATTTTGCGGTCGGTGGTCGAGAGCTCAAGCGTCAACTGCGGGTAGCGTTCGGCGAACCCGGCAATGACCGGGGCCAGTACATGGCGCCCGAACCCGGCGGTGGAGGCGATACTCAAGTGTCCCTGGAGTTGCGTCTGCGCGTGGCTGATGGCGCTCTGCGCGGACTCCAGATCGAGCGCGATACGTTTTACTTTCTCGAAATACACCGAACCGCTCTCCGTCAGCGCCATGTTGCGGGTGGTGCGTTGCAGCAGGCGTGTGTCGAGGTGAGTCTCAAGGCGACCAAGGGTCTGACTGACGGCGGCGGCACTCACCCCGAGGGTTTTGGCGGCGCCGACAATCGATCCCGCCTCAACGACTTTGATAAAACAATCGATTGCACCCAAGAGGTTCATGCGTGGATCCCGGCGAGGACGAATTAATAAGATTTTGTTTATAAATTGCTCACGGCGATCAGTCTAGTTACGGCTTGGCAGACTTGTTAGGGTGCTCGGCGCCTATCCACTTCGGTCAACAAGGACTGACATGAATCAGAGACTATCCCCAAGAACCACAGTATTCAGCCCGCGCAAGCTGTCGGCCCGTGCCATGCCGTACGTATTTGCGTTGTATATGGCGACCATCATGGCGTTTCTGATGTCGCTGGTGATCACCGCCTCCAATTTCGGAATTGATGCCGATTACCTTAGCAATGCGCTGCACGCCTACAAACTGGCGATGCCCGTGGCATTTCTGTGCATTCTCGTGGTCCGGCCGATTGTGGTGAAACTGGTCGCACTGACCGTCCACCCGCACGGCTGACCTGGAGGCCGGCTACAAGGCTCCGGAGTATTTCACCGCTGCTGCGGCGCGCGACGGCACGTTGAGCACCCGCAACAACGACGAAACATGAATCCGCACCGTGAACGGCGAAATATCCAGTTCGCGGGCGATTTCCTTGTTGGTCTTGCCCTGGGCGATCAGCCGCAGCACCTCTTGCTGACGCGGGGTGAGGGCGGTGCCGGTGTCCAGCGGCAGCAGGCCGGACGGGGCGAACTTCACCAGCACCTCACCTTCACGAATCGCCCGGATCGCCTGACCGATCTCATCGGGGGCGATGTTCTTGCCGATGAATCCATCGATGCCGGCCGCCATGACGTCGCCGATCAGCGCCTCGTCATCGACCATCGACACAACGATCAGGGTGGTTCGCGGCAAACGCCGGCGCAGTTCCGCGAGCTGGGTCACACAGGTCAGGCCGGGAAAGCGCAGGTCGAGGATCAAGGTGTCAGGCTCATCGCCCGCCGGCAGCAGGGCGAGCACAGTGTCGAGGTCGCCGGCTTCTTCGATCAGGGCCTCGGGCAGCAGACGCTGGACGGTGCGCAGCAGCGCTTCGCGAAACAACGGGTGATCGTCGGCTATGATGATTCGGCACGCCATGGCGCAACCCTCCCTGGGTCTGCATTGCTCATGGCATGCACCTTAGCATCGGGCGAAGGCATTGCCTGTTGATTCGTGCGTTTATGACGACTGCTGCACAAGGACGTTCCCCCATGAAGTTCGAAAAGAACACCGAGCTCGACCAGGCCAATCTGCGCATCATCATCGCCAGCATTGCGCTGGTTTACATGGCCGTGCTCGGTTTTTTGCCGGGCCAGCGCTTCGATACTTACCTGCCGGTGGTCACCTACATTTCCCTGTTTCTGCTGGCCTCCGTCGTGCTGCGCCAGGCCATTGTGCGCTGGCCGGGGCATTATCCGGCGCGGCGGATTTTCGGCATGCTCCACGATTACACCGGCACCAGTTTCGGGCTGGTGGTCGGCGGCGAGGCGGCGCTGCCCATCTACGCCGTCATGGTCTGGGTCAATCTCGGCAACGGCATGCGCTACGGCTCGCGCTATCTGGCGATCGCCACGGTGTTGGCGTTGCTGGCGCTGCTGGCGGTCTATCGGTTGACGCCGTATTGGCAGGCGCAACCGTTCATGGTGTTGATGCTGATGATCACCAGCACGGTGATTCCGGTGTATGCGCACCTGCTGCTGGAGCGCACGCGCAAGGCGTCCGAAGAGGCGGTCGCCGCCAACCTTGAAAAATCACGGTTCCTGGCTCAGGCCAGTCATGATCTGCGCCAGCCGATCCACTCCATCGGCCTGTTTACCGCATGCCTGCGCGAGTCGCGACTGGGCGAAGAGGAGCGGCGGCTGGTGGACAGCATCGACCGCTCGCTGCTCAACGTATCGCAGCTGTTTCGCTCGATTCTCGATCTCTACACCCTCGACAACGGGCGGATTCTGCCCCGGTTGCAGACGCTTGAAATGGGTGAATGGCTGGCGGATCTGATCCGCCAGAACGCCGAAGCCGCACGCTGGGCGGGTGTCGAACTGCGCTTGCGGCCTTGCGAACACTGGGTGCGCACCGATCCGGCGTTGCTGGCGACCATGGTCCAGAACGTGCTCTCCAACTGCTTCAAATACGGTGCGCATCGGCCAGTGCTGATCGGTGTGCGCAAGCGCGGCGCGGGGTTGGCCATCGCGATTTATGACCTGGGCAGCGGGATCGCCGAAGAGCATTTGCCCAAGGTGTTCGAGGAGTTTTATCGGGTTCGCCAGTTGCGCGACAAGGACGTCGAAGGCGTGGGCCTGGGGTTGTCGATTGTCCGGCGGTTGGGGCAATTGATCGGTGTCGACGTCGCGATCCGTTCACGGCTGGGGCATGGCACGGCGGTGACCTTGCATGGGCTGCCACTCGCACCGCCGCAGATGCCGGTCAATCGGGAGGAGGCTCGACAGGTCGGGTTGCTGACGGGGTTGAAGGTGTGTCTGGTGGAGGATGATCGCAACGTTTTGCTGGCGACTTCGGCGTTACTCGAGCGTTGGGGTTGCGTGGTGCAGGCCGAGCTGAGCGGGCAGGGCCTGGTCACGGACTGCGACATCATCGTTGCCGACTATGATCTCGGATCCCACAGTACCGGCATCGAATGCATAGACGAGGTTCGCCGTCAGCGCGGTTATGCGGTCCCGGCCATGATCATCACCGGGCATGACATCGAAAAAATCCAGGCGGCCCTGCATGATCGGCAGATCGCCATTCTGTCCAAGCCGGTACGCCCGGCCGAGCTGCGCGCGACCCTGCGTGCGCTGCGCGACCGGCAGACCGAAGCGGTCAGCGCTTACACAGATAGTCTTGCGTGATGGTGGTTTGCAGGCAGTTGTACTGACCCATGGTGCGGCAGATGTTTTTCTCCGAGCCCGACACTTCGGCGCTCTTGTAGCCCCAGACCTTGCAACGGCCTTCAGCCGTGGCCAACCCTTGAGCGGCGGAGGTTTGCCCGCTTTCGAACTGCCCCAGTTCATAGGAGACCTGGACAACGCCGTCGGTCTTGCTGCCGCCGGTGGCTTCCCATTGCTTGGGGGTGGCGCAGCCGGTGAGAACGACGGCCGCGAGGCTGAGGGTGGCGATGAGTGTTTTCATGGTAGAACGGAATCCTTTACCGGATGAGAAGAGGCGTTGAACGGTTTTCCTGCGCCGGATTACTGGTACGGAATCGGCGACGCGCCCTTGGGCAGACAGGACAGCGGAGGCGTCATGATGCCCATGCTCGCCACCGCGATGATTGCGCCGCTGGGCAACTCGCAGTTGTATTCGCCGGCGGCGGTGTAGGCGGTGTAGTAGGTCAGCGTGCTGTCGTTGCGGATGTTGCCGATCTTGGTGACCGGTTGGCCGATGACGGTCTGGGCGCGTTCGCGCATGCTGTCTTCGGTGGGTTTGGCGGTCTGGCAACCGCTGGCGCCGAGGAGCAGGGCACCGAGAACTGTAATCTTGGCGAGGCTGAGCTGAAGTTTCATGGTGTTTCTTCCTTGGTGTTGTTGTTTTTCCAGGCACAACGATCCCGCGCACTGCACAGCGGCAATGTTGGGGAGCGTCGGGGGTTGCGAGGGAATATAACGCCAGGGAACGGGGTGGTCGATTAGCACAAATGTGCTAGTGCGGCGCAACCAGCGGTGGGCTGATTGCGCCGATAGCGGTTATTGAGGGCTGTTGAACTGGTCGGAATAGCTGCCGCTCATGAGGGCGGAAGCCACCTGGTCCGAACCGACGCCTGCGCGGGAGTAGGCGAGTCGGTTGGCACCGACCTTGTCTGCGCCATCGGCGGCGAGGGCGCCTGCGCCGACGTGGTCGGAGCCGTCAGAGGCAACGGCCCGAGCGCCGACATGATCTGCGCCGTCAGAGGCGACGGCCCGAGCGCCGACATGATCTGCGCCGTCAGAGGCGACGGCCCCGGCGCCGACATGATCCGCGCCGTCAGAGGCGACAGCCCCGGCGCCGACATGATCTGCACCGTCAGAGGCGACAGCCCCAGCGCCGACATGATCTGCGCCGTCAGAGGCGACGGCCCGAGCGCCGACATGATCTGCGCCGTCAGAGGCGACGGCCCGAGCGCCGACATGATCTGCACCGTCAGAAGCGACGGCCCCGGCGCCGACATGATCCGCGCCGTCAGAAGCAACGGCGCCTGCGCCGACATGATCTGCACCGTCAGAGGCGACGGTCCCGGCGCCGACATGATCCGCGCCGTCAGAGGCGACGGCCCCAGCGCCGACATGATCTGCGCCGTCAGAGGCTACGGCCCCCGCCCCCACATGATCCGCCCCATCCGACGCCAATGCCTGCGCCTGCGCAGCCCAGACATTGGGCATTGCCACTGTTGCCGCAACTGCCAGGACGAAGCCCGGCCAAAGCGTGTGCTTCATGATGTTCTCCACGCCCCATCAGCCACACAGCAGCCGAGCATTACCCGTCATTTGTTCATCGACGGAAGGCTCGTTGGCCCGGGGTCAACCAGATTGGTGAATGGCACGGGGGCACCGGAGGGTGCACGGGTGTCGACGGTTACAGGAAATCTGGACAGCGAACTGAAAAGTATAGTTCGCCCTTGGCGGGAGGCAGGCTGAAGGGTCGTGAAGGCGATAGTCGGTTAGCTTCCTTGCAGGCCGGCGCTTGAAAACAATCAGTCTAAAAACCGCGTAGCGCAATGCAGCGTGTTTGCTAGGCTCAAGAATGTAGGCGAAGACGCAGACTGATGCGCAAGCGGATAGCAAGGGGACGTGGGGCGCGTTCCGAAGGGTACACGGTTAGAAAGATCTCCGCGCTGAGATCCAGCCCTTATGCCGTGTGAAGCAGCCGAGACCGTACCCCTTTCAATTTGGTCCGGTACTGTGAGAAGCCTGATAAACCTTGTAAGCCAGAGACCAGCACTGGCCGCCTACTCGAACACCAAAACCCGCCTTGTGCGGGCTTTGACGTTTTCGGGCGTTAAATGCTGGCCAGCGCCTGCGCCAGATCGGCACGCAGGTCTTCGATGTCCTCGACGCCCACCGACAGACGCACCAGGCTGTCACCGATGCCGAGCTTGGCGCGGGTTTCGGCCGGGATGGTCGCGTGGGTCATGATCGCCGGGTGTTCGATCAGGCTTTCCACACCGCCAAGGCTTTCGGCCAGGGCGAAGATCTGCACGTTCTCCAGGAAGCGCCGGGCGCCTGCCAGATCACTGTTCAGATCCAGGGAAATCATTCCGCCGAAACCACGCATCTGACGCTTGGCCAGTTCGTGCTGCGGGTGGGATTCCAGACCCGGGTAGTAGACGCGTTTGACCTGCGGTTGCTGTTCCAGCCAGCGCGCCAGATCCAGTGCGTTGCTGCAATGACGCTCCATACGCAGCGCCAGCGTCTTCACGCCACGCAGGGTGAGGAACGCGTCGAACGGGCCGGAGATAGCACCGACTGCGTTCTGCAGAAAGCCCAGGCGCTCGGCTAGCGCAGGATTGTCGCCAACTACCGCGATCCCGCCGATCACGTCGGAGTGACCGTTCAGGTATTTGGTGGTCGAGTGCAGCACGATGTCGAAACCCAGTTCCAGCGGACGCTGAATCCACGGGCTGGCGAATGTGTTGTCGGCCACGCAGAGGATCCCCCGCGCCTTGCAAATGCGCGCGATGGCGGCGAGGTCGGACAGACCCAGCAGCGGGTTGGTCGGGCTCTCCACAATCACCATGCGCGTGTCGTCCTGCAACGACGCTTCGAACGCCGACATATCCGCCAGATCGACGTAGCTGAAACGATGCCCGGCACTGCGCTGACGCACCTTGTCGAAGAGACGGAAAGTGCCGCCGTACAGGTCATTGCCGGACACGATGTGCGAGCCGGCGTCGAGCAGTTCGAGCACGGTGGAAATCGTCGCCAGCCCGGACGCGAAGGCGAACGCCCGGGTGCCGCCCTCCAGATCCGCCACGCAGCGCTCCAGGGCAAAACGCGTCGGGTTGTGCGAGCGGCCGTAGTCAAAACCCTTGTGCACGCCGGGGCTGTCTTGCAGGTACGTGGAGTTGGCGTAGATCGGCGGCATCAACGCGCCGGTGGTCGGGTCCGGCGTTTGCCCGGCGTGGATCACGCGGGTGGCGAAGCCTTGTTGACGGGCGTTCTTGTCATGCTGGCTCATGCCAGGGATCTCCGTAATTGATTGAGCATGTCGACGCGGGTGATCAGGCCGTGGAAGCCTGAGGCGTCGGCGATGATGGCCACCAGGCCGCTGCTGAGCACGGCTTCCAGTTCAGCCAGCGTGGCGCCGGGGGCGAGGGTTTGCAACTTGTCGGTCATCGCGCTGGCGACGGGTTTGCTGAAGAGGGAGGCGTCTTCGTGTACGCGCACCAGAATGTCCGACTCGTCGATCACGCCGACCAGTTGCTTGCCATCCACCAGCACCGGCAGTTGCGAAACATCGGCCAGGCGCATGCGCTGGAACGCGGTCATCAGCGTATCGTCCGGGCCGACGCTGACAACTTTGCCGTCCTCGAAGCGTCGGGCAATCAGGTCGCGCAGGTCGCCGTAGCGTTTGCGCTGCAACAGGCCCTGATCGGTCATCCACTGGTCGTTGTAGACCTTCGACAGGTATCGGGTGCCAGTGTCGCAGACGAAGCTGACCACGCGCTTCGGCTCGGTCTGTTCGCGGCAGTAGCGCAGCGCGGCAGCGAGCAGGGTGCCGGTGGACGAACCACCGAGAATGCCTTCGGCTTTCAGCAGCTGGCGCGCGTGATCGAAGCTTTCCTCGTCGCTGATCGAGTAGGCGCTGCGCACGCTCGACAGGTCGGTGATCGACGGAATGAAGTCCTCACCGATGCCTTCCACCGCCCACGAACCTGCGGTGCCGAGATGCTTGCTGCGGCTGTATTCAGCCATCACCGAACCGACCGGGTCAGCCAGGACCATTTCCAGATCCGGTTGTACGCGCTTGAAGAAGCGGGTCAGGCCGGTCAGCGTGCCGGCCGAGCCAACGCCAACCACGATCGCGTCCAGGTCATGCTCGGTCTGGGCCCAGATTTCCGGCCCGGTGCTGCACTCGTGGGCCAGCGGGTTGGCCGGGTTGTTGAACTGGTCGGCGAAGAACGCGCCGGGAATGTCCTTGGCCAGACGCGCGGCGACATCCTGGTAATACTCGGGATGACCCTTGCCGACATCGGAGCGGGTGATGTGCACTTCGGCGCCCATGGCCTTGAGGTGCAGGACTTTCTCGGTGGACATTTTGTCCGGCACCACCAGCACGACGCGGTAGCCCTTGGCGCGGCCGACCAGGGCCAGGCCCAGACCGGTGTTGCCGGCGGTGGCCTCGACGATTGTGCCACCGGGTTGCAGGCGACCGTCGCGCTCAGCGGCGTCGATCATGGCCAGACCGATGCGGTCCTTGATCGAGCCGCCGGGGTTCTGTGATTCGAGTTTGAGAAACAGGGTGCAGGGACCGGTATCGAAGCGGGTGACTTGTACCAGCGGCGTATTGCCGATCAGCCCAAGTACGGCAGGGCGTGAATCCTTTGACATCTCTTCACCTCTTTGTGGTGTTGATCGCGTTCCATTCGCGGGGAAAAAGCTCGCGTGCAACATAGGCTCAGACCTGAGCTGTCGCAACCTTTAAACAGCCGGAAATACTGCCATTTCGATCTAACGATAGAACGAAATCAGCGAGGGGCAGGAAGTGATTTGCAGGGGTTTATACGCAGGCGTCATCGAGTATTGAAAGGGCGTCTTCAGCGTCACGAAGCGCTTGATCCGGTAGTAAAAATCTTGCAGCGAAAAATGCTGATTGATTGCTCGTCAGAACCAGTCTTCGGTGCCGGGCAGATTTTTTCTCAGCGACTTACCGGGTATGCAGCGTTTGCAATCCCGAGCGACACACGATTAATATACGATCCATATACACTTCGTATCGGATATTGCCATGGGCATCGTAAAGATTTCAGAGGACATGCACGAGAATCTGCGCATTTCCAGCAACGCACTCAGCCGCTCGATCAACGCGCAGGCCGAACACTGGATGCGCATCGGCATGCTCGCCGAGCTGTATCCCGATCTTGATCACCACGCCATTTGCCGGTTGCTGATTCGCGCCGAGCAGTCGGGCGGTCTGGATCTGCAGCAAGTCTGCGCACTGGCGGATGCCGCGCAGAACGCCTCGGTCAAAGAGGCGGTAAAGGCATGAGAAACCCGATCAAGATCAACACCCAGGCCGAAATCGCTCAATCCCGCGAGGCCGGCAGACTGGCCGCCGAGGTGCTGGCGATGCTGGTGCCGCACGTCAAGGCTGGCGTCACCACCGATCAACTCGACCAGTTGTGCAACGACTACATCGTCAATGTGCAGAAAGCCATTCCGGCCAACGTCGGTTACCACGGCTTCCCGAAAACCGTCTGCGCGTCAGTCAACGAAGTGGTCTGCCATGGAATTCCTTCGAAGCGCGTGCTGAAGGACGGCGACATCGTCAACCTCGATATCGCGGTGATCAAGGACGGCTGGTTCGGCGACACCAGCCGCATGTACGTGGTCGGCAAGCCGACGCCCGAGGCGCGGCATCTGATCAAGACCACTTACGACGCCATGTGCGCCGGCATCCGCGTGGTGCGTCCGGGCGCTACGTTGGGTGACATCGGTCATGCGATCCAGACGTTGGCGGAAAAAGAAGGGTTCAGTGTGGTGCGCGAGTATTGCGGGCACGGGATCGGCAAGGTTTATCACGATGAACCGCAGGTGCTGCATTACGGTTATCCGGAGCAGGGCATGAAGCTGAAGGCGGGGATGATCTTTACCATTGAGCCGATGCTCAATGCTGGCAAGCGGCATGTGAAAAGTCTGGCGGATGGCTGGACGGTGGTGACCAAGGATCAGTCATTGTCGGCGCAGTGGGAGCATATGGTGGCGGTGACGGAGGACGGGTTTGAAGTGTTGACGGCTTGGCCTGATCAGATTGAGGGGTTTGCGGCTATCAAGTGAGACCGAGTCGGCCGCTGGCCCTCACCCCAGCCCTCTCCCGGGGGGAGAGGGAGCCGATTGGGGAATATTCGAGAAGTACGCCGACCTGAAAGCTCCGCAGTGAATCCATAATCGCCGCCGACCTGAAAGCTCCGCAGTGAATCCATAATCGCCGCCGACCAGAATGCTGTGCCAAATCCACAATCGACTCGGTTTTTCAGGTCGATGTACAGCGCAAGACACCTCGGTCGGCTCCCTCTCCCTCCGGGAGAGGGCTGGGGTGAGGGCGGGCAGGCGACGCGTTCTTAATGAGCACCGGCAGCTTTATTCAAATCGCTCTCAGCCCACTCGGTATAGACGCAAGCATCCGCCGTCGCCCAACGCACCCGAACCGGATCCCCAGCCTTCAACGGCATCCCCGCCGCCGACAACGCCTTCACCGTCATCGAAGTCCCGCCTGACGTCACCACACTGCACGTCTGACTCTCACCCAGAAACAACACCTCGACCACCTTCGCCGAAACCTCGTTCCAACCCGCCGCCAGCGGTTCATCGATCGCCTGCTGCACACTCAACGCCAACGCCTTTTCCGGACGCACCATCAGCAGCACATCCTGCCCGGTCTGCAATCCGGCAGTCAGGCGAATCGACAGCGACTGCCCCTCAAAACTCGCCGCCGCATTGCCCTGCGCCTTGAGCTTGAGAAAGTTCGAGTTACCCAGAAACGACGCCACAAACGCATTCGGCGGATTCTGATAAAGGTCATAACCGCTGCCGAGCCCGACAATCTTGCCGTGACTGAAAATCGCGATGCGCTGGGACAGGCGCATGGCTTCTTCCTGGTCGTGGGTCACGTAGACGATGGTGATGCCGAGGCGGCGGTGCAGTTGGCGCAATTCGTCCTGAAGGTCTTCGCGCAGTTTCTTGTCCAGCGCACCGAGCGGTTCGTCCATCAGCAGAATGCGTGGCTCGTAAACCAGAGCGCGAGCGATGGCGACCCGTTGCTGCTGGCCGCCGGACAGTTGCGAAGGGCGGCGATGGGCGAATTGTTCGAGCTGCACCAGTTTCAGCATCGCATCGACGCGCTTGTCACGTTCAGCGGCGGCGAGTTTGCGGATCGCCAGCGGGAACGCAATGTTGTCGCGCACCGACAGATGCGGGAACAGCGAATAACGCTGGAACACCATGCCGATGTCGCGCTTGTGCGGCGGCACGTTGACCAGCGACTGGCCGTTGACCAGGATCTCGCCGCTGCTCGGGGTTTCGAAGCCGGCGAGCATCGACAGCGTGGTGCTTTTGCCCGAGCCGCTGGAGCCGAGGAAGGTGAGGAATTCGCCGTCCTTGATGTCCAGCGAAATGTTGTCCACGGCCGCGAAATCGCCGTAGTGCTTGTTCAGGTTGCGCAGGCTGACCAGGGGTTTGTCGTTCTGCTGGGATGCGTCTTTGATCACGGCACTCATGTCGTACTCCTGGGCGCTCAGGCGCTGATTTCGTTGCGCCGGCGCAGGGCGGCGGCGATCACCATGACCAATACCGACAGGCCGATCAGCAGCGTCGAGGCGACGGCGATCACGGGCGTCAGGTCCTGGCGCAGGGTGGTCCACATTTTCACGGGAAGGGTTTGCAGGGTGGGGCTGGCCATCATCACGCTGAGCACCACTTCGTCCCACGAAACCAGGAAGGCGAAGAGGGCGCCGGCCACCATCCCCGGGCGAATCGCCGGGAAGGTCACCTTGAACACCGCTTGCAGGCGTGACGCACCGCAGATCACCGCCGCGTCTTCAATCGACTGATCGAACAGCTTCAGCGAATTGATGATCGAGATGATGGTGAACGGCAGCGCGACGATCACATGGCTGACGACGAAGGCAAACATCGTCCCGGTGTAGCCGAGCTTGAGGAACAGCGCGTACACCGCCACGGCGATGATCACCAGCGGCACGATCATCGGCAGGGTGAACAGACCGTAGAGCATTTCCCGGCCGGGGAAGCGTCCGCGTACCAGCGCAAAGGCCGTCGGCAAACCGAGGGCGACGGCGCAGATTGTGGTCAGCACCGCGACCTTGAGGCTGGCCAGTGCTGCGCTCATCCAGTCGGCGTTGGAGAAGAACTGCACGTACCATTTCAGCGTCCAGCCCGGTGGCGGGAACACCAGCCACTGGGACGAACCGAACGACAGCAGGACGATGAACACGATCGGCAACAACAGGAACAGGCCGATCAGCCCGGTGGTGAAATACAGGCCGAAGCGCATCCGGCGACTCATGGCATTGGGCGTCAGGAGCATCTCGGCTTACCTCGCGTTACTGGCGCCAACCGGGGATTCCGGTTGCAGCTTCAGGTAGACGTAGAACAGCACCAGCGTGATGACGATCAGCAACGCGGCGCCGGCGCTGGCCAGGCCCCAGTTGAGGAACGACTGCACCTGCTGAATGATGAATTCCGGCAGCATCATGTTCTGCGCCCCGCCCAGCAGCGCCGGAGTGACGTAGTAACCGAGCGACATCACGAACACCATCAACCCACCGGACGCCAGACCCGGCCGGCACAGCGGCAGGAACACCCGGAAGAAGTTGGTCCAGGGACTCGCGCCACAGATCGAACCGGCCTGCAGGATCATCGGGTCGATGGCCTGCATGGTCGCCTGCAACGGCAGCACGATGAACGGGATCATGATGTAGCTCATGCCGATCACCACGCCGGTCAGGTTGTGCACCATTTCCAGCGGCTGATCGATGATGCCCATGGCCATCAGGGCTTTATTGATGACGCCCGAAGCCTGCAACAGCACCAGCCAGGAATAGGTGCGGGCGAGCAGGCTGGTCCACATCGACAACAGCACGATGTTGAGAATCCAGCGGCCCCAGCCGCGCGGCACCAGAGTGATCGCCCAGGCCAGCGGAAAGCCCAGCAGCAGGCTGAACACCGTCACCAATCCCGCCACCGAAAAGGTGTTGAACAGCACCCGTGCATACGCCGAGTTGGCGAACAGTTGTTCATAGTTGCCAAGGCCCGGCACCGGTTCGAGCACGCCGCGCAGCAACAAACCAATCAGCGGGGCGAGAAAGAACAGACCGAGGAACAACAGCGCCGGCGCGAGATTGCCGGCGCCGCGCCAGCGTTGCTTGAGGGACGGGGCTTGCGCCATTGCACTCGCCTTGCCGGATGCCAGGCCGGCAGCGCTCGCGGCGCTCCCGGTGGCAGTGGAGGGACGGGACGCGGTGGCCGCCATTTTCATTTGACCAGCCATTCGTTCCACCGTGTCGCGATGGCCGGACCGTTCTTGGCCCAGTACGCGAAATCAAGAGTGATCTGATCCTTAGCGTAGGCAGTCGGCAGGTTCGGGGCCAGCGTCGAATCCAGACGCTGCACACTGTCGACGTTGACCGGGGCGTAGGCGGTCAGGTTGGAGAAGTCGGCCTGACCTTTGGCACTGCTGGCGCTGGCCAGGAACTTCATCGCCGCGTCCTTGTTTTTCGCGCCCTTTGGCACCACCAGAATGTCGGCCATGACCAGGTTCTGTTTCCAGCTCACGCCGACCGGTGCGCCGTCTTCCTGCAGGGCATGAATCCGGCCGTTCCAGAACTGACCCATGCTCGCTTCACCGGAGGCCAGCAGTTGCTGCGACTGCGCGCCACCGCCCCACCAGACGATGTCTTTCTTGATGGTGTCGAGTTTCTTGAAAGCGCGATCCAGATCCAGCGGGTAGAGCTTGTCGGCCGGCACGCCGTCGGCGAGCAGGGCGAGCTCAAGCACGCCGGGACTTGGCCATTTGTACAGGGCGCGTTTGCCGGGGAAGGTCTTGGTGTCGAACAGCGCGCTCCAGTCCTGCGGCTTGTTGGCGCCGAGTTTGCCCTCGTTGTAGCCGAGGACGAAGGAGAAGAAGAACGAGCCGACGCCGTAGTCGCTGACGAAACGCGGGTCGATCTTGTCGCGCTGGATCTGTTTGAAATCGAGGGGTTCGAGCAGGCCTTCGGCAGCGGCGCGCAGGGCGAAGTCAGCTTCGACATCGACCACGTCCCATTGCACGTTGCCGCTTTCGACCATGGCCTTGAGTTTGCCGTAGTCGGTCGGGCCGTCCTGCACGACGGTGATGCCGCTGGCCTTGCTGAACGGATCGGCCCAGGCCTGTTTCTGCGCATCCTGGGTGCTACCGCCCCAGCTGACAAAGTTCACACTCTCGGCGGCCATCGCGGCCTGACCGGTCACGCTCAGCAGTCCCGCGAAAAAGATCGCGGTTGCAGCTTTGTTCAACACCATTTTTACGCCCTCATTGTTGTGTTTTTGAGCGGGCTTGCGTTGTTGCCCGCCTGTCGGGAGCAGTAGCTGGACGGTTCTTTGATCGTCCGGTCTATGGAATATCATATTATGGTATTCCAAACTTTGTGCAAGCACTTTGCCGTACCGGCTATCTGGCAAACGGGGTTATTCGGTGAACGGAATGCTCTCAACCACCTCAAGATCGTAGCCAGTCAACCCGGCATATTTCAGCGGCGGCCCCAAGTGGCGCAGCTTGCCGACGCCCAGGTTCTGCAGAATCTGCGCCCCGGTGCCGACCTCCGAATAGATCCGCGATTGCGAGCGACTGAACTGCCGTGGCGGCTGAGTCAGTTGCGGAATGCGCTCCAGCAGCGCCTGGGAAGACTCATGATTGGCCAGCACCACGACCACGCCATGCCCCTCGGCCGCGACCCGTTGCAGTGCTGCCCACAACGTCCAGTTCGTCGGCCCGCTGTACTCGGCACCCACCAGATCGCGCAGCGGATCGATCACATGCACGCGCACCAGCGTCGGTTCCTCACGGCGCAGCTCGCCCATGACCATCGCCATGTGCACGCCGCCCTCGATGCGATCTTCGAAAGTAATCAAACGGAAGGTGCCATGCACCGTCGGCAGTTCCCGCTCGCCGATGCGCTCGATGGTGTGTTCAGTGCTCAGGCGATAGTGGATCAGGTCGGCGATGGTGCCGATCTTGAACCCGTGCTTGCGCGCGAAGATTTCCAGATCCGGACGACGGGCCATGGTGCCGTCGTCGTTCATCACCTCGACGATCACCGAGGCCGGCGTGAACCCCGCCAGCCGCGCCAGATCGCAACCAGCCTCGGTGTGACCGGCACGGGTCAGCACGCCACCTTCCTTGGCGCGCAACGGAAAGATATGGCCCGGCTGCACCAGGTCTTCTGCGCGTGCGTTCGGCGCCACCGCAGCGGCCACCGTACACGCGCGGTCGGCCGCGGAAATCCCGGTGGTAACGCCGACCGCCGCTTCGATGGAAACCGTGAACGCGGTGCTGAACACGCTGCCATTGCTCGGCACCATTTGCTCCAGCCCCAGGCGCTGGCAATGATCGTCGGTCAACGTCAGACAAATCAGCCCTCGAGCCTCACGGGCCATGAAACTGATCGCCTCGGGTGTGCAACGGTCGGCGGCCAGTAGCAGGTCGCCCTCGTTTTCCCGGTCTTCGTCATCGACCAGCAACACCATTTTGCCGAGGCGATAATCTTCGATGATTTCTTCGATGCTGTTGAAGGCCATGCTGGACTCTCGATATGGATGAAATTCGTGGTATACCATAATACAAAATCAACCAAGAGGTCACTATGAAGGCGTACTGGATTGCTCACGTGGACATCACCGATCCCGATCACTACAGCCAATACACCCAGCGCGCGCCGAAAGCGTTCGCCGAGTTCGGCGCGAAGTTTTTAGCCAGAGGCGGGCGCAGCGAAGCGATGGAAGGACGGACGACGCCGCAGCGCAGCGTGGTGATCGAGTTCGACAGTTATGAGCAGGCGGTGGCGTGCTATCGCTCGGCGGCGTATCAGGAAGCGAAAAGCTATCGCGAGGAGTGGGCGAGGGCGGAGATCGTCATCGTTGAAGGGATGGCGCCGTAACGGCTTGCTTTGATCGTTCCCACGCTCTGCGTGGGAATGCAGCCCGGGACGCTCCGCGTCCCTTCCACAGCCGAACGCGGAGCGTCCGTTGAGGCATTCCCACGCGGACGGTTCGACGCCTCGACGTGGGAACGATCAGACGGCGCGGGCAGGGCGATCAACGCATGAAATGAATCTTGCCGCTGTCGTCGTTGCCCATGTACATGCCATACACCCCGGCCTGGCGTTCCTCGATGTAGCGTTCGAGGATCTGCCGGATCGCCGGGTAGTAGATCTGCTCCCACGGGATGTCTTCCGGGGCGAAGAATTTGCAGGCGAGGGTTTCCGGGCCGTACTCGCCAGTGATTTCCAGTGCGAGGGCGCGGAAGATGATGTAGACCTCGCTGATTTTCGGCACGCTGAAGATCGAATAGGGCGAGACGATTTCCGCGCGTACGCCGCTTTCTTCCCAGACTTCGCGCAGGGCGGCCTGTTCGGTGGTTTCGCCGCTTTCCATGAAACCGGCGGGCAAGGTCCAGGTGCCGGGGCGCGGGGGAATCGCCCTTTGGCACAAGAGGTATTTGCCGTCCTGCTCGATGATGCAGCCGGCGATGATCTTCGGGTTTACATAGTGGATGTAGCCGCAGCCGCGGCACATCAGGCGCTCGTGCGTATCGCCCGGCGGCACTTGCTGACCGAGGTCAGCGCCACCGCATTTCGGGCAAAAGCTCGGGCTGAACATGTCAGTGACCTATGCGCGGTTCTTTCAGCGCGATGGGCAGGGTGATTGGCGGTGTGTCGCCGGTCTCTTCCTGTTTGCGCTTGAGGTAATCGAGAGCGACGGCAGCCGCAGCGCGCACGTGATCGACGCACGCCTGATGCGCCGCCAGCGGATCGCCGCTCTTGATCGCCTCGACCATTTTTTCCATCTCGTGATTACTGGCGCCGCGACGGTTTTCCTGGGACACCGACGTTGCGCGCAGATAGCTGATCCGCGCCTGCAACTGACGCAACTGGGTGGCCGCGACATGGTTGCCTGAGCCTTCCAGCAACACGTCGTAGAAACCCTGCACCGAATCGATCACCTGTTGCAGCTCGCCGTCCTTGAGTGCCTTGCGGTTCTCGTCGAGGGCTTTTTCCAGGGCCTTGATGTCCTTGGCCTTGGCGCGCAGGGTGAACAGCTGGACGATCAGGCCTTCGAGCACGCAGCGCAGTTCATAGATGTCGACGGCATCGGCGAGGGTGATGATCGCCACGCGCGGACCCTTGGCGTCGGCGAATTCCACCAGGCCTTCGGATTCGAGGTGACGCAAGGCTTCACGCACCGACGTACGGCTCACGCCCAGGCGATCGCACAGATCGCGCTCCACCAGGCGATCGCCGGGCAGCAGCTGGAAGTTCATGATGGCGCTTCGCAGTTTATCCAGCACGATTTCGCGCAGGGTGACGGGGTTGCGATTGACCTTGAAGCTGTCGTCGAGTGGCAGGCGTTTCATGGGGTCCGCTCTTTAAGGTGGCTGTCCATGCCAGACGGGCATCAAAACAGCCGAGGGGTTAACTGGAGGCCTCGGCGTCGGCTTCGGCGAAGGCTTCACGGGCGAGCCGGAAACTGTCCACGGCTGCCGGGACGCCGCAATAAATACCGACCTGAAGCAGAATTTCGCGTATTTGCTCACGACTCAGGCCGTTACGCAAGGCGCCGCGCACATGCAGTTTCAGTTCGTGCGGGCGGTTGAGCGCCGAGATCATCGCCAGGTTGATCATGCTGCGCTCCTTGAGCGACAGGCCTTCACGTCCCCAGACGTGGCCCCAGCAGTATTCGGTGACCATTTCCTGCAGCGGGCGGGTGAAGTCGTCGGCATTCTCGATCGAACGCTGCACATAGGCTTCGCCCAGTACCTGGGTGCGGATCTTCAGGCCTTGCTCGTACTTTTCGTTGCTCATGTGTCCTCCGCTCAACCCAGTGTCGGCAACGCGCCGAGCTTGCCCTTGTGATAAATCATCGGCGTCACCGGCTGCTCCGGCAGGATCAGGTTCTTCACCGCGCCAACGATGATCGCGTGATCACCACCGTCGTATTCGCGCCACAGTTCGCATTCGATGATCGCCGTGGCCTTGGCGAGGATCGGGTTACCGAGCTCGCTCAAGTGCCACTCGATGCCGTTGGCCTTGTCCTTGCCTTTGCCGGCGAAAGCATAGGCCTCGGCGGTCTGGTCGGCGGACAGCAAATGAATCGCGAACTTCTTGCTGTCGCGCAGTACCGGGTAGGTGTCGGAGGCGTAGTTGGGGCAGAACAGCACCAGCGCCGGATCAATCGACAGCGCACTGAAGGCGCTGGCGGTGATGCCGACGATGCCGCCGTCCGGGTCGAGGGTGGTGACCACCGTGACCCCGGACGGAAACGAGCTCATGACGTCTTTGTAAATGCCGGGTTCGATCATGTCGCAGGACTCCTAACGCATCACAAACGGATCAGGCATCGGCGCCTGGGAGAGGTTGATCCACACCGTTTTCAGTTCGGTGTAGGCCAGCACCGAATCGATGCCGCTTTCGCGTCCATAGCCACTGTTCTTGAAGCCGCCGATCGGTGCCATCGCCGACACCGCGCGGTAGGTGTTGACCCAGATAATCCCCGAGCGCACGTCCCGGGCCAGGCGATGGGCCCGGCCCAGATCGCGGGTCCAGATGCCGGCGGCGAGGCCGAACTGCGAGTCGTTGGCAATCGCCAGCGCTTCGGCTTCATCCTTGAAGCGGATCACCGAGGCCACCGGACCAAAGACTTCTTCCTGCATGATCTTCATCGAGTTGCGATCGCATTCGAACAGCGTCGGCTCGTAGAACCAGCCGTCACCGACGCCGCTAGGCCGCTTGCCGCCCAGACGCAGACGCGCACCTTCAGCGATGGCATCAGCCACCAGACCTTCGACCACCGCCAGTTGCTGCGCGGTAGCCATCGGGCCCATTTCGCTGTTGTCGTCTTGCGGATTGCCGATGCGGATGCGCTGGGCGCGCTCCACCAGTCGGCTGACGAATTCGTCGTAGATTTCATCCTGCACCAGCAGTCGCGAGCCGGATACGCAACTCTGCCCGGATGCCGCATAAATCCCGGCAATCGCACCGTTGATCGCGCTGTCGAGATCAGCGTCGGCAAAGATGATGTTCGGCGACTTGCCGCCCAGCTCCAGCGACAACTTGGCGAAGTTCTCGGCGCTGCTGCGCACCACGTGCCGGGCCGTGGCCGCGCCGCCGGTGAAGGCGATTTTGCGGATCAGCGGGTGGCGTGTGAGGGCGGCACCGGTGCTCGGGCCGTAGCCGGTGACGACGTTGACCACGCCCGGCGGAATCCCGGCTTCGAGGGCCAGGCGCGCCAGTTCCAGAATGGTTGCCGAGGCATGCTCGGACGGCTTGATCACGATGGTGTTGCCGGCAGCCAGCGCCGGCGCCAGTTTGATCGCAGTCAGATAAAGCGGGCTGTTCCAGGGAATGATCGCGGCGACCACGCCCATGGCTTCGTGCACGGTGTAGGCGAACAGATCGGGTTTATCCAGCGGCAGGGTGCCGCCTTCAAGCTTGTCGGCGAGGCCGGCGGTGTAGTGGAAGAACTCCGGCAGATAACCGACCTGACCGCGGGTTTCGCGGATCAGTTTGCCGTTGTCGCGGCTTTCCAGCTGCGCCAGTTGTTCCTTGTTTTCGGCGATCAGGTCACCGAGACGACGCAGCAATTTGCCGCGCGCGGTGGCGGTCAATCCACGCCATGCCGGGCTGTCGAAAGCAGTTTGTGCGGCCTGCACCGCGCGTTCGACGTCGGCTTCGTCAGCGTCGGGTAGCTCGGCCCAGGGCTCGGCCAGCGCCGGGTTGAGGCTTTCGAAAGTCTTGCCGGAGAGGGCGTCGACCCATTCTCCGCCGATGCACATCTGGAAGCGTGCGAGCGTCATGCAACGATCCCCTTTATATGGTTTTGTCGGGCGTGTGCGGTGTCGAGAAATTCCAGCAGCGTCTGGTTTACCAGCCGTGGCGACTCTACCGGCATCATATGCCGTTGCTCGGGCAGCACGGCAACCTTCGCGCCGGGAATGCGCGCGGCCAGTTGCTCGGCCATTTCCGGGGTCGATCCGGGGTCCAGCTCGCCGGTGGCTATCAGCGTCGGCGCCTGGATGCTGCCCAGGTCGTCGGCGCGGTACATGTCCTGGGTGGCGAACAGTTCGTAGGTGGTCAGGTAGCCTTGCGGATCATTGCCGGCCAGGGTCTGGCGGATCGCAGCGATCTGCGCCGGGTTGGCCGCCTGATATTCGCGGCTGAACCAGCGTGACAGCGCCGCTTCGGCATTCGCGTCAGGTCCGTGTTCGGCAGCCTGCGCGGTGCGGGCGATGACCCCGGCGCGCTGCTCTTCGCTGCGGTTGAACACGCTGTTGAGCACTACCAGGCTTTTCAGGCGCTCCGGGTAATGCAGAGCAAACGCCCGCGCCACCAGGCCGCCCATGGAAAAGCCGATCACTGATGCCTCGGGCAATTGCAGGTGGTCGAGCAACTCCAGCAACTGATCGGCGTAACCGAGCAGGGCGGTGCCGCTGGCCGGTCGCGGGCTGGCGCCATGGCCGAGCATGTCGTAGGCGATCACCCGGTATTGCGTGGCCAGGCCAACGATCTGGCCGCCCCACATTTCTTTGTTCAGGCCTACGCCGTGGATCAACACCACGGGTTGGCCAACGCCTGTCGCCAGATAACTGGTGCCAGCCGGGGTGAGTTCAGCGGTGAGCCGAATCATGGAGCGCTCCTGCAATGCCTTTTTTATTGTGGTTACTGGGCTTTTTCGGCGGCCAGTTCTTCCAGATCGATGTAGCGGTTGCCGATGCGCGGGTGCAGGCGACCACCGTCGGCGCAACCGAGCACCACGACGATTTCGTCGGCGCGCGGGGCGTCTTCGATCTGCATTTCCAGGGTGATGTAGTGCGAGCGCAGGCCTTCGTCGTCCTTGTGCATCATCGGGATCTGAATCGAAGTGCCCGGACCACCGCGCTTGTTGGTGAAGCTCAGGTAGCTCTTGGCCTTGACCGCTTCGCGGTAGTGGTTGCCGAAGCGCAGGGTGTGGATCACCGCCGACGCGTGTTCGATTTCGCCATCGGCACCGACCACCGCGGCTTTGCCGTAAGCCTCGATCTTCTCGGCGCCGCCGATGATCCCCACCAGACGCTCGACCATCATCGCGCCGAGGTCCGAGCAATTGGCGCGGATCTGCGGCTTGAGGTCTTCGACAAAGCCATTGCCGACCCACGGGTTCTTCATCACGACGGCCAGGCCGACCATGGTCACCGGGGTGTCGGACGCCTTGCCGCCTTCAATGAAGGTCTCTTCGACATAGCTGACGATCTTGCGAATTTCGAAACTCATGAGCTGCTCCGTAGGGGATAAAGAGTGTCTGTGCGTCTGATGGTATACCATAATACCGATCGTGCAAGTCCCCCTCGCAAGAATCCCTGCCATCAGTCGGACGAATGCCCGCGCATTCAGCCGCCGCTGTAGTCCCTTTCGGTTAACAAAAGATAACGTTGCGCCGATTGTCAGACGTTTCGAATGCCCGATAGGATGAGCCAGCTTCCGAAGGGGCTCTGGACAGCGGGTTTCAGGACTATGCTTGTGACCAGGCAGTCACCGTGAGCACCCTTGCGGCGCCCTTAAGGTCCATGACCAACAATAATAAACAGGGGAAGGTCTATGAGTCGTTGCCGCCCGCCGGCGTTACGCAACACCGCGTTGCTGGCCACAGCACTCTCTCTGCTGGGCTTTGCCACATTGTCGGCGCCGGTTCTCGCCGCCGAAGCGCCCGCCGACGTGGTCTATGCCACCGAATCGGCCAAGGCCTCGAAAAGCCTGATGCTCGATGTCGTTCACGCCGGAACCCGGCTGGTGGCGGTCGGGGATCGCGGGCACATTCTCTATTCCGACGATCAGGGCAAGACCTGGACCCAGGCCAAAGTGCCGAGCCGCCAGTTGCTGACCGCCGTTTATTTCGTCGATGACAAGCACGGCTGGGCCGTCGGCCACGACGCACAGATCCTCGCCAGCGAAGACGGCGGCCTGACCTGGACCAAACAGTTCGAAGACCTCAAGCGTGAATCGCCGCTGCTCGACGTCTGGTTCAAGGACGTCAACAGTGGCCTGGCCGTGGGTGCCTACGGCGCGCTGCTGGAAACCACCGACGGCGGCAAGCACTGGGAAGACGTCAGCGATCGCCTCGACAACGAAGACCAGTTCCACCTAAACGCCATCGGCGCGGTAAAAGACGCCGGTCTGTTCATCGTCGGCGAGTCGGGCAGCATGTTCCGCTCCGCCGACTGGGGCCAGACCTGGGAAAAACTCGAAGGCCCGTACGAAGGCTCGCTGTTCGGCGTGATCGGTACGGCGCAGCCGCAAACCCTGCTGGCCTACGGTCTGCGCGGCAACCTTTACCGCTCCACCGATTTCGGCAGCACCTGGGAGCAGGTCGAACTGAAAGCTGCGCGCGGTTCGCTGGAGTTCGGCCTGTCCGGTGCCACACTGCTTGCGGACGGCTCCATCGTCATCGTCGGCAACGGCGGCTCGGTGGTCAGCAGCAGCGACAACGGCGAAACCTTCAGCGTGTTCAACCGTCCGGATCGCATTTCGCTGTCGTCGGTCACCGCCGCCGGCAACGGCAATCTGATCCTGAGCGGGCAGGGTGGCGTTCGGGTCACTTCGCCGAACGGCGCCGAGCTGGGCAAATGAGCCGAATCAATAATAAGAAGGCGGGGCTATGACTTCCTTGAGCACTCATCATCAGGACAAGGCGACGTTTCTCGAGCGCCTGATCTTCAACAACCGCCCGGCAGTGATCGTGATCTGCCTGCTGGTCAGCATTTTCCTGTTCTGGCAGGCCACGCTGATCCGCCCGTCCACCAGTTTCGAAAAGATGATCCCGCTCAAGCATCCGTTCATTGAAAAAATGATGGAGCACCGCAACGATCTGGCGAACCTGGGCAACACCGTGCGCATTTCGGTGGAAGCGAAGGACGGCGACATCTTCTCCAGGGAGTACATGGAGACCCTGCGCCAGATCAACGACGAGGTGTTCTACATCTCCGGCGTCGACCGTTCCGGCCTCAAGTCGCTGTGGAGCCCGAGCGTGCGCTGGACCGAAGTGACCGAGGAAGGTTTTGCCGGCGGCGAAGTGATCCCGCAGAGCTACAACGGCTCCCAGGACAGCCTCGATCTGCTGCGCAACAACGTGCTTAAGTCCGGCCAGGTCGGGCGTCTGGTTGCCAACGACTTCAAGTCGAGCATTGTCGACATCCCGCTGCTGGAGTCCTACCCGGACCCGCAGGACCAGGGCAAGCTGCTGGCGCTGGATTATCGCCAGTTCTCCCATGAGCTCGAAGACAAGATCCGCAACAAGTTCGAAGCGCAGAACCCCAACGTCAAGATCCACATCGTCGGTTTCGCCAAGAAGGTCGGCGATCTGATCGACGGCCTGGTGATGGTGGTGATGTTCTTCGGCATCGCCTTCGTCATCACCCTGATTCTGCTGCTGTGGTTCACCAACTGCCTGCGCAGCACCGTGGCGGTGTTGAGCACCACGCTGGTGGCGGTGGTCTGGCAACTCGGGTTGATGCACTTCTTCGGCTTCGGCCTCGACCCTTATTCGATGCTGGTGCCGTTCCTGATTTTCGCCATCGGCATTTCCCACGGCGTGCAGAAAATCAACGGTATCGCCCTGCAATCCGGTGAGGCGGACAACGCGTTGACGGCCGCACGGCGGACCTTCCGTCAGTTGTTCCTGCCGGGCATGATCGCGATTCTGGCGGACGCCGTCGGCTTCATCACGCTGCTGATCATCGACATCGGCGTGATTCGCGAGCTGGCCATCGGCGCTTCCATCGGCGTGGCAGTGATCGTGTTCACCAACCTGATCCTGCTGCCGGTGGCGATTTCCTATGTCGGCATCAGCAAGCGTGCGATCGCCAAGAGCAAGAAGGACGCGCACCGCGAACATCCGTTCTGGCGCCTGCTGTCGAACTTCGCCAACCCGAAAGTCGCCCCGATTTCCATCGCTTTGGCGCTGGTCGCTTTCGGTGGCGGCCTCTGGTACAGCCAGAACCTGAAGATCGGCGACCTTGACCAGGGCGCGCCGGAACTGCGTCCGGACTCGCGCTACAACAAGGACAACAACTTCATCATCAGCAACTATTCGACCAGCTCCGACGTGCTGGTGGTGATGGTCAAGACCAAGTCCGAAGGCTGCTCGCGCTATGAAGCCATGGCGCCGATTGACGAACTGATGTGGAAGATGCAGAACACCGAGGGCGTGCAGTCGGCGATCTCGCTGGTGACCGTGTCCAAGCAGATGATCAAGGGCATGAATGAGGGCAACCTGAAATGGGAAACCCTGTCACGCAACCCTGACGTGCTGAACAACTCCATCGCCCGGGCCGATGGCCTGTACAACAACAGCTGCTCGCTGGCGCCGGTGCTGGTGTTTCTGAACGACCACAAGGCTGAAACCCTGGATCGCGCGGTGCATGCGGTGCAGGACTTCGCCAAGGAAAACAACAAGGAAGGCCTGGAATTCATCCTCGCGGCCGGTAACGCCGGGATCGAGGCGGCCACCAACGAGGTGATCAAGAAGTCCGAGCTGACCATCCTGATCCTGGTGTACATCTGCGTGGCGGTCATGTGCATGATCACCTTCCGCTCGTGGGCGGCGACCCTGTGCATCGTGCTGCCGCTGGTGCTGACCTCGGTGCTGGGCAACGCGCTGATGGCGTTCATGGGTATCGGCGTGAAGGTGGCGACGTTGCCGGTGGTGGCGCTGGGCGTGGGGATCGGCGTGGACTACGGCATCTACATCTACAGCCGTCTGGAAAGTTTCCTGCGTGCCGGCCTGCCGTTGCAGGAAGCCTATTACCAGACCCTGAAATCCACCGGTAAGGCAGTGCTGTTCACCGGTCTGTGCCTGGCCATCGGCGTGTGCACCTGGATCTTCTCGGCGATCAAGTTCCAGGCCGACATGGGCCTGATGCTGACCTTCATGTTGCTGTGGAACATGTTCGGTGCGCTGTGGCTGCTGCCGGCACTGGCGAAGTTCCTGATCAAGCCGGAGAAACTGGCGGGGCAGAAGGGCAATTCTCTGTTTGCTCACTGATCCGTTTGGCTGAAATGAAAAAGCCGCAACCTTGAAGGGTTGCGGCTTTTTTTATGGTGTGAGATCAAAAGCCCCCTCACCCTTGCCCTCTCCCAAGGGAGAGGGGACCGACCGCAATGTCTCGCGTGATACATCGACCTGGAAAACCGAGTCGATTATGGATTCAAAGCAGGTCGTTCAAGTCGGTGTAGATCGCTAATATCCCCGGATCGGTTCCCTCTCCCTCCGGGAGAGGGCTAGGGTGAGGGCAGGCGGTCTCAAGGCTTACGAAAGATCCGCCCCCAGCACAACACTCAAGGCACTGCGCGCATCATCCAACTGCACCAACGTCGCATGCCGTGCCCCCAACGCATCCCGATTCTCGATAGCCGTCAAAATCGCCTTGTGCCGAGGCAACGCCAGTTCATGCAGATTCGGCCGCTGGTTCGAATGCTTCAACGCCTCGGCAATCGCCACCGCAAGCATGTTGCACAGGTTGGCCAGCAAATCGTTGTGGGTCGCGTCGGCAATCCGGCTGTGAAAGTCCAGATCCGGTTGCAGCAAGGCCTCAGGCGTTGGCGCTGCTTCCATGCGCTGGTAAGCCTCGGCAATCGACGCAATGTCGGCATCGGTGGCGTGCTGGGCGGCGAGGGCGGCGGCGGCCGGTTCGATGATGCTGCGCACGCTGGTCAGAACATTGAAGAACTCGTTCTGCGGGCTGCTTTGCATCAACCAGTGCAATACGTCCGGGTCGAGCATGTGCCATTCGCGGCGCGGCTTGACCACGGTGCCGACGCGGGGTTTGGAATACACCAGGCCCTTGGCGACCAACACTCGTGTGGCTTCGCGCAACACCGGCCGGCTGACCGCGTACTCCTCGCAGAGCAGGGCTTCGGCGGGCAGTTTGTCGCAGGGCAGAAAACGTCCGGAAACAATCTGCATGCCCAGTTCCTGGACGATGCGCGAGTGCATGCTTTTACGGTCGGAAGGTTTGCGGTAATCCATGGGGAGTGACGCGATCCTGAGCGATGGAGATGCCGCGCATCATAGCAGGCACGGCGTAATCTGGAGCGAGGCAATGATCGTTCCCACGTCGAGGCGTCGAACCGTCTGCGTGGGAATGCCTGAAGGGACGCTCTGCGTTCCAGCTCTCGAATGGGACGCAGAGCGTCCCGGGCTGCATTCCCACGCGGAGCGTGGGAACGATCAGTCGGCGGTTTTAGTGGGAATGGCGCGGGACTTCAGCCCCTCGGCAACCAACGAGGAAGTCGAAATCGCAACCCTGATCCGCCTGTAGCACATGGTCGATGTACAACTGACGATACCCACCCACCAACAGTTGCTGCGGCGGTTGCAGATCCGCCATGCGCGCTGCCAGTTCGGCGTCCGGAATGTCCAGGTGCAAGCGCCCGCTGGCACAGTCCAGCTCGATCCAGTCACCTTCCTTCACCGCTGCCAAAGGCCCGCCGGCCGCCGCTTCCGGAGCTACGTGCAAGACAACGGTGCCATACGCGGTGCCGCTCATCCGTGCGTCGGAGATGCGCACCATGTCGGTCACGCCCTGCGCCAGCAGCTTGGCCGGCAAACCCATGTTGCCGACTTCGGCCATGCCCGGATAACCCTTCGGCCCGCAGTTCTTCATCACCAGAATCGAGTTCGCATCGACGTCCAGTTCCGGGTCGTTGATCCGTGCCTTGTACATGTCGAAATTCTCGAACACCACCGCGCGGCCACGATGCTGCATCAGTTCCGGTGTGGCAGCTGACGGTTTGAGCACCGCACCCAGCGGCGCCAGGTTACCGCGCAACACGCAGATGCCGCCGTCGGCGCGGATCGGGTTGTCGAGGGTGCGGATCACTTCGTCTTCACCGTAGATCGGTGCATCCTTGGTGTTCTCGCCGATGGATTTGCCGTTGACGGTCAGCGCGTTCGGATTGGGAATCAGATTGGCCTCACCGAGGCGGCGCAGCACGGCCGGCAAGCCGCCCGCGTAGTAGAACTCCTCCATCAGAAAACGCCCGGACGGTTGCAGGTCGACGATGGTCGGCATGCCGCGGCCCATTCGTGTCCAGTCGTCCAGATCCAGCTCGACACCGATGCGCCCGGCGATGGCTTTGAGGTGGATCACCGCGTTGGTCGAACCGCCAATCGCCGCGTTGACCCGGATCGCGTTTTCGAAGGCTTCCTTGGTCAGGATCTTCGACAGTTTCAGATCCTCACGAACCATCTCCACCGCGCGCATGCCGGACATGTGCGCCAACACATAACGCCGCGCATCCACTGCCGGAATCGCCGCGTTGTGCGGCAGGGACGTGCCCAGTGCTTCGGCCATGCAAGCCATGGTCGACGCGGTGCCCATGGTGTTGCAGGTGCCGGCCGAGCGAGACATGCCGCCCTCGGCCGCGAGAAAATCGTCAATCGTGATGGTGCCGGCCTTGACCTGTTCGCTGAGCTGCCAGACCACGGTGCCGGAGCCGATGTCCTTGCCCTTGTGCTTGCCGTTGAGCATCGGTCCGCCGGTGACGACGATCGCCGGTACGTCGCAACTGGCCGCGCCCATCAGCAGGGCCGGGGTGGTCTTGTCGCAACCGGTCAGCAGCACCACGCCGTCAATCGGGTTGCCGCGAATCGCTTCCTCGACGTCCATGCTCGCCAGGTTGCGGGTGAGCATGGCGGTCGGGCGCAGGTTCGATTCGCCATTGGAGAACACCGGGAATTCCACCGGGAAGCCGCCAGCCTCGATCACCCCGCGTTTGACGTGTTCCGCGATCTGGCGGAAGTGCGCGTTGCACGGGGTCAGTTCCGACCAGGTGTTGCAGATGCCGATGATCGGCTTGCCGTGAAACTGATGGTCGGCGATGCCCTGATTCTTCATCCAGCTGCGGTACATGAAGCCGTTCTTGTCGGCCGTGCCAAACCATTGGGCGGAGCGCAGGGTGGGTTTCTTATCAGACATGATCGATTCTCTTATTGTAAGACTATTGTTTGCGAGCTTTGGTTAAACATAAGCGCAAAATCGCCGGTTTGGAAGTGTTGTTGCGTAATTAGTATTACTATATAGTCGTTTTTGACGGAGGGATGGCCCTAGCGGTTTTCCGCGAGAGGCGTCCCCCGAGGTTCCATAAAAACAACAATCGGAGACCGATCTCATGAGCCAGGAACTGCGGCTTGTCCGGCGCATCACGCTGAAACTGATTCCCTTCCTGATCCTGCTGTACCTGATCGCCTATGTGGATCGCTCCGCCGTCGGCTTCGCCAAGCTGCACATGGGCGCCGACATCGGTATCGGCGATGCCGCCTACGGCCTCGGCGCCGGGCTGTTTTTCATCGGCTACTTTCTGTTTGAGATCCCCAGCAACCTGATGCTTGAACGCTTCGGCGCACGGCGCTGGTTCGCGCGGATCATGATCACCTGGGGCGCGATCACCATCGGCATGGCCTTCGTCCAGGGCCCGCACAGTTTCTACGTGATGCGCTTTCTGCTCGGCGCGGCGGAGGCGGGGTTCTTTCCCGGCGTTCTTTACTACATCACCCAATGGTTCCCGGTGCGCCATCGCGGCAAGATCCTCGGGCTGTTCATCCTGTCCCAACCCATCGCGATGATGATCACCGGCCCCGTGTCCGGCGGCCTGCTGGGCATGGACGGCATCCTCGGCCTGCACGGCTGGCAGTGGTTGTTCATCGTTATCGGCACCCCGGCGATCCTGCTGACCTGGCCGGTATTGCGCTGGCTGCCGGACGGCCCGCAGCAAGTGAAATGGATGGACCAGGCCGAGAAGGACTGGCTGACCGGCGAGCTGAAAAAGGACCTGCAGGAATACGGCCAGACCCGTCACGGCAATCCGTTGCATGCGCTCAAGGACAAACGCGTGTTGCTGCTGGCGCTGTTCTACCTGCCGGTGACCCTGAGCATCTATGGCCTGGGTCTGTGGTTGCCGACCCTGATCAAACAGTTTGGCGGCAGTGATCTGGTCACCGGTTTCGTGTCCTCGGTGCCGTACATCTTCGGGATCATCGGCCTGCTGATCATTCCGCGCAGTTCCGACCGCTTGAACGACCGCTACGGCCATCTGGCGGTGCTCTATGTGCTGGGCGCCATGGGCCTGTTCCTCAGTGCCTGGCTGTCCTTGCCGGTAGCGCAACTGGCGGCGTTGTGTCTGGTGGCGTTTGCGCTGTTTTCCTGCACGGCGGTGTTCTGGACGCTGCCGGGCCGATTCTTTGCCGGTGCCAGCGCGGCGGCCGGGATCGCCTTGATCAACTCGGTGGGCAACCTCGGCGGCTACATCGGCCCGTTCGTGATCGGCGCGCTGAAGGAATACACCGGCAACCTCGCTTCGGGCCTGTACTTCCTGTCCGGGGTGATGGTGTTCGGGCTGATTCTGACGGGTGTCGTCTATCGCTTGCTGGAGCGCAAACATGTGCTGCCAGTCGAGCAATTTGCAGCGAGCGCACGCGGTGCGACGCGCACCTGATTTCGATCCGGGATTTGTTTTAACAGGAGAACATCATGCATCTGGTTCAATTCGAATTGAGTAACGGCGAGCGACGTGTCGGGGTGGTCGAGGGCGGTCTGGTGCGTGAAGTGCAGGATGCGCGCACGGTTCGTGATCTTGCCTTGGCGGCAATCGAGGCCGGCAACACGCTCGCGCAGCAAGTGCAGACCCTCGGCCTGGGCATCAGCCATGATTACGCCGAGTTGCTGGCCCAACTGCGGATCCTGCCGCCACTTGATCACCCGGACCCGGCGCACTTGCTTGTCAGCGGCACGGGCCTCACGCACCTCGGCAGCGCGTCGGCCCGGGACAAGATGCACCAGCAGGCCGGCGACGAGGCGGCGATGACCGACACCATGCGCATCTTCAAGTGGGGCGTGGAGGGCGGCAAACCGGCGGCGGGGCAGGCCGGGGTGCAGCCGGAATGGTTCTACAAGGGCGACGGCAGCATTGTCGTGCGTCCCGGTCAGCCGTTCCCGCTGCCGCCGTTTGCCGAAGACGCTGGCGAGGAACCGGAAATGGCCGGCCTCTACATCATCGGCCACGACGGCAAGCCGTATCGCCTCGGTTTTGCGGTGGGCAACGAGTTCTCCGATCACGTTATGGAACGCAAGAATTACCTGTACCTGGCCCACTCGAAACTGCGCAGTTGCAGCTACGGCCCGGAACTTCGCACGGGTGAATTGCTTCAACACCTGGCGGGCACCAGCCGCATCCTGCGCGACGGCGAAGTGCTGTGGCAGAACGAGTTCCTCAGCGGCGAGGCCAATATGTGCCACAGCCTGGCGAACCTCGAATACCACCACTTCAAGTACCGCCAGTTCCTGCGTCCTGGCGACGTGCACATTCACTTTTTCGGCACCGCGACCCTGTCGTTCGCCGATGGCATCCGCACTCAGCCGGGCGACGTGTTCGAGATCAGCCAGGCCGAATTCGGCGCACCGCTGGTCAACGGCATCGCCCCGGTCGCAGCGGCATTCGAACCGGACAGCATCGGCACCCTTTAAGGAGATCCCATGACTCAGATTCTCGGTCACAACTACATCGGCGGTCGTCGCAGCGCGGCGGGCAACGTCAAGCTGCAGAGCGTCGACGCCACCACGGGCGAAGCACTGCCCCACGATTTCATTCAGGCCACGGAAGCGGAAGTAGACGCCGCCGCCAAAGCCGCTGCGGCGGCGTATCCGGCGTATCGCAGCCTCAGCGCCGAACGCCGCGCGCAGTTTCTCGATGCAATCGCCGACGAACTGGATGCGCTGGGCGATGATTTCGTCGCCGTGGTTTGCCGTGAAACCGCACTGCCGGCCGGGCGGATTCAAGGTGAAAGAGGACGCACCAGCGGCCAGATGCGCTTGTTCGCCAAAGTCCTGCGGCGCGGTGACTTCTACGGTGCGCGGATCGATTTGCCGTTGCCGGATCGTCAGCCGCTGCCACGTCCGGATCTGCGCCAATACCGCATCGGCCTCGGCCCAGTGGCGGTGTTCGGTGCAAGCAATTTTCCACTGGCATTCTCCACCGCCGGCGGCGATACCGCATCGGCGCTGGCGGCCGGTTGCCCGGTGGTGTTCAAGGCCCACAGCGGCCACATGGCCACCGCTGAGCTGGTCGCCGATGCGCTGATCCGTGCAGCAGAAAAAACCGCCATGCCCGCTGGCGTGTTCAACATGATCTACGGTGGTGGCGTCGGCGAATGGCTGGTCAAGCATCCGGCCATTCAGGCGGTTGGTTTTACTGGTTCGCTGCGGGGCGGACGGGCGCTGTGTGACATGGCCGCCGCGCGGCCTCAGCCAATACCGGTATTTGCCGAGATGTCGAGCATCAACCCGGTGATCGTGTTGCCCCAGGCCCTGGCCGTGCGTTCGGAAACCGTCGCCCGCGATCTGACCGCGTCGGTGGTACAGGGCTGTGGTCAGTTCTGTACCAACCCGGGTCTGGTGATCGGCATTCGCTCACTGCAATTCACCGCGTTCGTCGAGCAAGTCGCGGCGCTGATCGGTGATCAACCGGCGCAAACCATGCTCAATGCCGGCACCCTCGGCAGCTACGGCAAGGGCCTGGAAAAACTATTGGCACATACCGGCGTCGAGCATCTGGCGGGCAATCCGCAACAGGGCAATCAGGCGCAGCCGCAGTTGTTCAAAGCGGATGTTCGCCTGCTGATCGATGGCGATGAAGTGCTGCAGGAAGAGGTGTTCGGCCCGACCACAGTGATTGTCGAAGTGGCCGACAAGGCGCAGTTGAGCGCGGCGTTGCAGGGCCTGCACGGGCAACTGACGGCGACCATCATCGGCGAGCAGACGGATTTCGAGCGCTTCCCGGAGCTGACGCCGTTGCTGGAACAGAAGGTCGGGCGGATCCTGCTCAATGGTTATCCGACCGGTGTCGAAGTCTGTGATTCGATGGTTCACGGCGGGCCGTATCCGGCGACGTCCGATGCCCGTGGCACTTCGGTGGGCACGCTGGCGATCGATCGATTCCTGCGTCCGGTGTGCTTCCAGAACTACCCCGACAGTCTGCTGCCGGAACCGCTGAAAAACGCCAACCCGTTGCGCATACAGCGGCTGGTCGATGGCAAACCATCGCGCGAAGCCCTCTAACCGCATGATCGTTCCCACGTCGAGGCGTCGAACCGTCCGCGTGGGAATGCAGCCCGGGACGCTCCGCGTCCCATTCGAGAGCTGGAACGCGGAGCGTCCCTTGAGGCATTCCCACGCAGAGCGTGGGAACGATCAAGAGCAGGGGCTTTGAGCTATCATTGCCCCTTTCCCCCTGAAAGACATGATTGCCATGACTGCCGTAACCGACACCCTTCTCAACGCCCTCGAACACTGCGGTATGGTCGAAATCGACGGCCTGCACGCTTTCGAATTCGCCCTCGACGAAGACGACAACCTGCACATCGAATGCATCGATGGCCGGGCAGCCAAGCATTGGGAGTTCACCCCGGCGCAGGTGGCAGCGGCGACGTTTGATCAAGATTTGCAGAGTTGGCTGATCGTCGGTTTTGCCAGCGACACCAAAACCGTCGGCGAGCACCGTCTGGTGTGCCTCGGTGATGTACTGAGCAGTGCCGACGACGAGGACGAAACTGAATGAACATGCGTAAATTCTGGCCATTGCTGATAGCCGGCAGCGTCGGCGCGATGGGCCTTTCCAGCGCCTCGGCCGAGAGCTTCCAGTTTTTGGTGGGCTCCTACACCGCCGATACCAGCGAAGGCATTTACCGGATGAACTTCAACAGCGCCACCGGCCAGATCGACGCCAAGCCGCTGCAAGTGATCAAGAGTGAAAACCCGTCATGGCTGACCCTGTCGAAGGATCAGCGTCGGCTGTTTGTGGTCAACGAAAACGGCCCTGGGCAGAAAGACCCGGTCGGTCGCGTCAGCAGTTATTCCATCGATCCGAAGACCCACGCCCTGACCCTGATCAATCAGGTCCAGAGCCTGGGCAACGAGCCGACCCATTCCAGCCTCAGCGGCGACGCCAGCCATCTGTTCGTCAGCAACTATTCGGTGATGGAAGATCCGGGCGGCACCCTTGCGGTATTGCCGGTGGGCAGCGACGGCAAGCTCAAACCGGTGGTGCAGATGAGCGCGCACCCGGCGAGCCGGATCAATCTCGATCGTCAGGCCTCGAACCACGTGCACTCGACAGTTTCCTCGCCGGACGGTCGTTATGTGTTCTCCAACGATCTGGGCGCGGACAAGGTCTTTGTCTACCTGTTCGATCCCAAGGCCAATCCGGACTTGCCATTGACGCCGGCGATGACCGCTTCTGTGCCTTTGCCCGCCGGCAGCGGCCCGCGTCATTTGTTGTTCAGCGCCGACGGCAAACACGCCTGGCTGACCATGGAAATGAGCGCCCAGGTTGCGGTGTTCGATTACCACGACGGCGTGCTGACCCAGACGCAACTGGTCGATCTGGCGGCCGGTCAACCGACCTCCGACAAGGCCGCCGCCGCGCTGCACGCGTCCGCCGATGGCAAATTCCTCTACGTCAGCAACCGTGGCACGGCCAATCAGCTGCTGGTGTTCGCGATTGATCCGGCGTCCGGTCAGCTCAAAGAGTTGCAGCGACGTTCGGTGGAAGGCGATCACCCCCGTGAGTTCAGCCTCGACCCAAGCGGCAAATTCCTGCTGATCGCCAACCAGAAGAGCAACCAGATTGTCGTGGTCGAGCGCGACGGCAAGACCGGTCTGTTGGGCAAGACCGTGCAAAAACTGCCGATGGACGCCCCGAGCGATATCAAGTTTCTGGTGCGTCAATAAGCCGCAGGCCCCGTTCTACGGGGCCTGAAGCTTTGTATTAATCCTGCTGATAACAGGTAATGTTGCAAAGCATTTCAAGCGATCGACCCTCGAGCGTTAAGTTTGCTTCACGGCCCAACCGGGCAAGCAAGCCAACTGAACACGAGGGTTACCGCCATGAACTTCAATCTCTTCTCCGTAATTGCCGCTTCCGCCATCTCCGCCACCGTGGCTCTGCCAGCCAGTGCCAACGTTGAAATCAGCGACAAAAAATCCCACACCCAGAGCTACACCCAGAAATACCTGCAACAAAGCGCCAACTTCTACGCCGCGCTGGATCACAAAGCTCAACACTGAAATTTCCGTTACGCCCTGGAACTGCCCAAGGCTGCGATCCTTTGATCTTGTTTCTCAAAAAGCAAAATCAAAAGATCGCAGCCTTGGGCAGTTTTTTGCCTGCGCAACGACCGACGATAGCTATTTTCAAACGACGAGATAGATCGGCTAAATAATCAACGAAGCTGATGGTTACTATGGAAAACCCTGAGTGGATACTCCGGCTTTTTTGATCGATTCTGTGGACCTCGAAACATTGTCCACGGAGCACACATCATGGCCAGTTCAATCATCACTTCCGCCAAACGCGGCGCCTACGTGGCCATCGGTCTGTACCTGGTCATGGTGCTGTTTGTCAGTCTGGCGTCGCAGTCGCAACACAGCTTCGAAGCACCGATCGACGTCGCCCATCCCGGCATCCAGTTCGAACTTCGCTCGCAAAACGCGGCGGTCGGTTCAGCTGAACTCGCGGGAGTCGGCGGAGCATGAAAGGCTACAGACTTTGGGTCATTGCCGGACTGGCGTTCTTGACCAACGGCGCTTCCCTGTTGGGATTCGGCCAGGGCTCGGTCGGCGGGCTGGCCAGGGCCATAGAGGCCAACCACAACATCGCGCACAACATCGAACGGGCCAATGCGCTGGGGCTGCTGGCCTGCAATCCGCCAGCGAAAACCGCCAGCGGTTTTCTCGGCCCGTTCGAAGTGGATTGCTCGGCCATCGGCATGTGTGAAGTGTTGGCGTAACGCGCCTACTTTTTCATGATGCCGGTGAACAGTTCCGACTCCAGAAACCGCTGCAACCAGGCCTGCAACCGCACGTAAGGCGTCTGCGCAAACCAGTCTCGATCAACGTGAGCAAACTGGCGAACGAACGGCAACAGCGCGATATCGGCAAGGCTCGGATGCCCGGCCAGCAAGTAATCGCGACCCTCGAGCAACTCATCCAGTTTCTGCAAGAACAGAGCACCTTCCGCCCGATAAACCTCCATCGGCTGTTCCGGATAACGTTCGGCGTACTTGTAGCGATTCAAGTGCACCTTGAACACTTGATCGTTGGCCTCGATCAACTCGGCGATCCTTGAATCGCCACCCAGCAACCAGTCATCCGGATCATGCTGCGCCAGCGCCCAGTGCATGATCTCCAGGCTCTCGTCGATCACCTGACCGTCCGCATCCAGCACCGGCACCGTGCCCTTGGGCGAGATCGCCAGCATCTGGGCCGGTTTGGCCTTGAGGCTGACTTCGACGATCTCCACCGGCACGCCCGAATAACGCAGGGCCATCCGTGCCCGCATCGCGTACGGGCAGCGGCGGAAGGAATACAGCGTGTTCATTTCACCTCCAGCGTGCTCAAACCGTTGCCTTGTCGCTGCACCTGAATCTGTACCGGAATCCGTTCGTGCATTTCCTGTACGTGGGAAATCACCGCAACCTTGCGCCCTTGAGCCTGCAAGCCGTCGAGGGCGTCCATGGCCAGTTGCAGGGATTCCGGATCGAGACTGCCGAAGCCTTCGTCGATGAACAGCGATTCGATCTTCAACGTGCTCGACGCCATCGAGGCCAGGCCCAGGGCAAGGGCCAGCGACACCAGAAACGTTTCGCCGCCGGACAGCGAATGCACCGAGCGCAGTTCGTCGCCCATCTCCGTGTCCATCACCAGCAGGCCGAGCATGCTGCCGCCGCGCTTGAGGCGGTAGCGCTTGACCAGTTGCCGCAGCTGCACGTTGGCGTGATGCACCAGCAGGTCGAGGTTGTAGGCCTGGGCGATCTTGCGGAAGGTGTCGCCAGTGGCCGAGCCGATCAGCGCATTGAGCCGCGCCCAGCGCTGATATTCGGCATAGGCATCGGCGATCTGCTGCGCGAGCGCTTGATTGGCGTTCTGGCGGCGCTGGTCTTCGGCCTGCTCGGCGCGCAGTTCGGCGCATTGCTGTTCGCTGGCCGTGCACTGGTTTTGCAGGTCGGCGAGGGCGCTGGCGAGTTGTTCGGCGTCCAGGTTGCCGTTGTGTTGGCCCTGATGTTCGAGCAGACGCTGATCGCGTTCCTGCACCAACACCTTGGCCTGTTCAACGGCTTTTTCGTTGCGCTGCAAGCGCTGGCGCAGCTCATCAACTTGCGCGTCATCAATCCGCAGCAGGTCTTCGAGGCCGCCGTCATCCAGCTCCGGATGACGGGCGCGCCAGTCGGCGATCTTGCCGGCCAGATCGCGGTCTTCGGTTTCCAGCGCTTGCAGACGCTCTTGCTGCGCCTTGAGTTCGGCGGCGATTTGCACGAGCTGCGTACGCGCGTCCTGCAGCGCCTGAGTCGTGGTGGATTCGGCGTTGCGTGCCTGTTCCACGGCCTGTTCCAGTTGCTGCTGCCAATGCTCGGCGCAGGTGTGATCGCCCAGCAATTGCGCAAGCTTCTCTTGGCTGGTCTGTTGTTGCCCGGTCAGCGTGTTGAGTTGCTGTTCAGCGTTTTGCAGCTGCTGCACACGGCCCTGTTGGCGGTCCTGTTCTTTCTCGAGCGTCTGCTGGCGTTGTTGCTGTTCGGCCAGTTCTTCCTTCTGCTGATCGACTTGCGCCAGACGTTCGGCGATCTGCCGGTCAAGCTGCATGAAGGTCGCCGCCGGTTCGGCGCGCACGGCTTCGAGGGTGTCGCTCGGCAGCAGTGTGGCGAAGGCCGCCAGTTCTTCGTCCAGGCGCTGGCGGTCAGCGCCCAGCTCGCGTTGCTGATTGCTCAGGTGTTGGGCCGCTTGCTGGTGCGCCGTCTCGGCCTGACGCAATTGCTGGGTCAGGCGCGCCGCCTCCTGTTGCAGCGTGAGCAGGGCGGTCTGGCGCTGTTCGTCCTGGGTGATGCTCTGGTTCAGCTGTTCATTCTGGCGAGTCAGCCACGCAGCGCGTTTGTCACTGTCCTGATTCAGCAAGGACGCCGCCAGCGGATGCGCCTCGATGCTTGGCGTCAGCGTCTGCTGCTGAGCCGCCAGTTGCTCCTGCTGTTGCAGCAACTCTTTCTGTTGGGCAATCACGCCACCGACACTGGCACGCAGCTCGGTGAGTTTTTCCTTCAGTTGATCGACTGCTTGCTGCGCGCTGGCCTGCTCGCTTTCATCGTGACGGCCGAGGCTTTGCAGCAGGGCTTCCGGCTGGTGGTACGGATGCTCGTTGCTGCCGCAGACCGGGCACGGCTGGTCGTCCTGCAACTGCGCGCGCAGCTCTTCGACACTGGCACTGCGGGCCAGACGCTGACGCTCGAGCAGTTCACGGGTGACGTTGAGGGTCTGTTCGGCGACGGTCAGCTCGGACTTGGTCTTCACCCCGTCCTGGGTCAGGCGCTCGCGTTCCTGTTGCGCATCGAGCTGACGCTGTTGCAGCTCGGCACTGCGTTTGTCCAGCTCCTGCTGACTGGCCCACAGGCGCGTCAGGTCCTCGACGGCGCGCAATTGCTTGCGGTTGTCCTGCAACAGAGTGCCGAGGATGCCGATCTGCTCGGCGACGGCGTCCGGCTCGGCGCCGGCTTCCTTGAACAGCACTTCCAGCTGTTGCTTCTGCGTGGCGAGCGCTTCGCTGGCGCGGGCGGCGTTTTCTTCGAGGGAGGCGAGTTCGCTTTGGCCCTTGTTCAACCGATTGCCGATCAGCATCAGTTGCTGCAAGCGGTCGCGGTAGGCATTCCACGCTTCGCTCAACGGTGCCAAGTGAGCGCTTTGCTCAAGATCGGCGGCAATGCGCTGCAAGCGTTCGGCGACCTGTTTTTGCTGATCGAGCAGGGTCTGGATCGCGCTCTGGCCCTGGGCACAGGCTTGCTCAGCGGCTTGCTTCGCTTCGGTGCCGGACGCAACGTCCTTGGCGAGGCGGGCGAGGGTGCTCTGCTCCTCGAAGGCCTGACGCAACAGCGGCGCGCTTTCGCTCAGTTGCGTTTGCGCCTGGGTCAGGGCGATCTGCGCTGCGGCGAGATCCTGTTCCAGTCGTGTCTGGCGCTCGGTCAGCTCGCCATGTTGCCGGGTGTGCGCGTGGATCTGTGCGGCCAGCGGCGTCAGCTGTGCATCGAGTTCGGTCTTGCGGGCGAACTGGTGCCGTTGCGGGGCAAGTTGTTCCAGGCGGGTGAGCTTCAGGCGCTCGCCGGCCAGCGACTCTCGCTCGTGCTCGGCGCTGCGCAGTTGCTCGGCAGCGGCTTGTTGCGAGTCTTGCAGCCGCAGCAGCTCCTTGAGCCAGTCGTGCTGTTGCTCGATCTGCTTGAGCTGCGCCTGCTGCAACTTCAGTTGTTGCTGGGCGGCATTGAAGCGCTCGTCCAGTTCCGCGCGGGCCTCGGGGGCCAGCGGAGTTACGCCGGTGGCCTGATCCTGCAACTGCTTGTGGGCTTCGCGGGCCTCTTTGGTCTTGTCGAACGCGCGGCGGCCGAGGCGGGTGTAGAGCGCGGTGTCGGTGAGCTTTTCCAGCAGTTCGCTGCGGTCGTTGTCATCGGCCTTGAGAAACGCACTGAATTCGCTCTGGGCCAGCAGCACGGCGCGGGTGAACTGTTCGAAGTTCAGGCCCAGCGCGGCCTCGAGCTGAGTCTTGTACTCGCCTTTCTGGCTGGCGAGCAGTTGATCCTGATCGATGTCGCGCAGGCTCTGACGGCTCGCCTGCAACTTGCCGCCGGCCTTTTCCCGGGCGCGGTTGGCTTCCCAGCGCGCGCGATACCTGCGGCCATCGACGCCGACAAAATCCACTTCGGCAAAGCCTTCACCGGTGCCGCGACGCAGCAGGGTGCGCGGGTCGCCGGTGGCGATTTCGCCGTCGGCGTCCGGCACCTTGGCGTCACGGCTAGTGTTGTTCAAGCGCGGCACAGAGCCAAACAACGCCAGGCACAGCGCATCGAGCAAAGTACTTTTACCGGCGCCGGTCGGGCCGGTGATGGCGAACAGGCCAGCGCTGGCCAGCGGTTCGGCGGTAAAGTCGATCTCGAACGGGCCGGCCAGCGACGCGAGGTTCTTCAAACGAATGGCGAGAATCTTCATGGCTGCTCGCCCTCCATCTGTACGTCTTGCAGCAGTTCGGCGAAGTCCTTGAGGGTTTGCTCGTCGACTTCGCTGCCGTAGTTGTCGAGCCAGGCGCGGCTGAACAATTCCTGCGGCGTGAGCTGGTCCAGTTCAATCAGCGCGCTGCCGTCCTCGGCACCATCAGCGCCACGGTTGCCGGCGTATTCGGCGGCGATCCGCACCAGTCGCACAGCCTTGCCTTGCAGGGCGCTTTCGACCTGATGGCGCAAGTCTGGTTGTGGCTCGTCGAGGCGCACCCGCACTTCCAGCCAAGGCTGGCGCTGGGTTTCGGCCAGCAGGTCGATGTTCGGCAGGTCCGCCAGTTGCAGCAGGATTTCCGCCAGCGGTGCAGGACCGAGGCGTTGCAGATTGACGGAGCGGGGGATCAGCATTGGCTCGACGCTGACCAGGGTTTCGCCGTCCAGAACGACGTCGAGCACCTGGTGCTGATAACTGATTTCCGAAAACGACAACGGGATCGGCGAGCCGCTGTAGCGAATCCGCTCTTCGCCGTTGACCTTCTGCGGCTTGTGCAAGTGGCCGAGCGCGACATAACTGATGCTCGGCCCGAACAGGCTGGCGGGCAGCGCTTCGGCGTTGCCGATGATCAGGCTGCGTTCGGAGTCTTCCGACACCGAGCCGCCGGCCATGTGCGCATGGCTGATGGCGACCAGCGCCTGGCCCGGTTGGCGTTTGGCATTGGCCGCTTCGATCAGCCATTCATGCACTTGGCCGATGCCGCGCAAATAGTTGTCGCCCAGATGCGCGCCGGTGACCTCGGCAGGCCGAAGGAACGGCAGCGCCAGGCACCACGCGGCGATCTCGCCGGACGCATTCGGCAACGGCAACAGCAGACGTTCTGCATCCAGTTGTCCGTCATCCAGCCACAGTACCCGACCCAACGCATGGGTGCGCAAACGCCGCATCAACGGCGCGGGCAGCTCGATCCGCGAACCGGAATCGTGGTTGCCGGCGATCATCACGATGGTCAGCAACGGTTGCTGTTCGTGGGCGCTGACGATGAAATCGTAGAGGCGTTCCTGGGCTTTGACCGGCGGATTGACCGTGTCGAAGATGTCGCCGGCGATCAGCAGCACGTCCGGCTGCGCCAACTTCAATTGGCGCAGCAGCCACTCGAGAAAACAGGCGTGCTCGAAATCGCGCTCCTGGCCGTGCAGGTTCTGCCCAAGGTGCCAGTCGGAGGTGTGAAACAGACGCAAGGCTGACTCCGCAATATAAAGAGGTGATGGCCGCCGGGATGAGAGGGCGGCGAAAGAGGGGAGAGTTTACAGATTATTGCGCCGGGAGGGCTGACCGAGGCCGGGACGACGGTCTTATTGACGCTCAGCTTGGCCATGACCGTTCATCGGCAACGCACCGCTGTCGCATTCAATAATTGACGTCAAAATAGTGGCCATCTAATATCGCGCCACTAATTTGATATCAGTGTGCCGCTACGAGGGAACGAACAGGCGTTCATGGCTTTTGCCGTGATCGACTGGGCGACGCTGGATTGCCTTGCGCAACTTTCTCCCTATCCCACTTCGCTCTGACTGGCGCTGACCGTGCGCCCGTCGGGATCGTCGCGCCTGCCTTCAAATCGCCCATCCTGCCTGTTGCATTGAGACCTTTACATGGACGTTCGTCAGTTCGCCTTTCTCGCTCGCCTGCCATCTGCCGCCGTAAAAAGCCGTGATCAGTTCTGCGGTATGCCCAAGCGCGGACTGGCGTTTTTGCTGGCCAACGTCATGTTCTGGCAGCCGATGTGGGCCCAGGCCGACGGCATTGTGGTGGCCAACCCAGGCACTACCCTCGACCGCGCCGGCAACGGCGTGCAGATCATCAACATCGCCACACCCAACGGCAGCGGTCTGTCGCACAACCAGTTCCATGACTACAACGTCGGCGCGCAGGGCGTCATTCTCAACAACGGCTCCAACCAGGCTTCGTCCACTCAACTGGGCGGGTACATTGTTGACAACCCGCACCTGAAAAACAGTGGTTCGGCACAGGCGATCCTCAACGAAGTCATCGGTGGCAGCCCGAGCCAGTTGCGCGGCTACACCGAAGTGGCGGGGCAGTCGGCGCGAGTGATCGTCGCCAACCCGTACGGCATCAGTTGCAACGGTTGCGGTTTCATCAACACGCCCCGCGTCACCCTCACCACCGGCAAACCGGTGCTGGATGGCAGCGGTCGCCTGGACCGTTTCCAGGTCGATCAGGGCAGCGTCGCGATCGAAGGCGCCGGGCTTAACGCAACCAATGTCGACCGCTTCGAAATCATCACCCGCAGCGCAAAGATCAACGCCGAGATTCAGGCGAAAAACCTGACCATCGTTGCCGGGCGCAACGACGTCAACGCCGACAACCTCAATGCTACGGCCCGCGCCGACGACGGTAGCACCAAGCCGCAACTGGCCATCGACTCTTCGGCGCTGGGCGGCATGTACGCCGGGGCGATCAAACTGGTCGGCACCGAGGCCGGGGTCGGGGTGAAGCTCGACGGCAAACTGATCGCCAGCGGCGGCGACATCCAGCTCGACGCCAACGGCCAGTTGAGCCTGGCCGAAACCTCGGCCACCGGCGCGGTCAACGTCAAGGCCGCCGGCCTGGAGACCCGGTCTGCGGTGTACGCCGGCACCTCGCTGAATGTGCAGACCCAGGGCGACCTGACCAACCTGCAGACGCTTGCGGCGCGGGACAGCATCAGCCTCAGTGCGGGCGGTCAGTTGACCAACGCCGGGGCGATCGAAGCCGGGGTCAATGCTGACGGTGGTCGTAATGCCAATGGGGATCTGAGCCTGAGTGCGCAAAACATCGACAACCGTGGCAAGAGCCTGGTGGCCAGCCGCAATCTGGCGGTGAATGCCGCACAGGTGCTGAGCAACCAGGGCGGCACGCTGAGCGCTGCGCAGATCGCAAGCATCGTTGCGGGCACGCTGGACAACCAGAATGACGGACGTGTGCTGAGTAAAGGCGCGCTCAACGTGACCGCCAATCAAGTGCTCAACAGCCAGGGTTTGATCGACGCAAAGGGTAGCCTGACGGCCACGATCGGTCAGTTGAACAACAGCAATGGCCAGGTTTCGAGTTCCGGTATCACTCGACTCAACGGGACGTCGGTCAACAACTTCGGCGGCCAGATTCTGGGTGATTTGGGGCTCAACATTGATCTCAGTGCGGCGCTGGACAATCGCGACGGCGTGCTCGGTTCCGGCGTTGCTCTCGATCTCAAGGCCGGCAGTCTCGATAACCGTGACGCCGGGGTCGTGGTCAGCGATGGCGGTCTTGTGGTGCGGGTCAGCGGTCTGCTCGACAACCGCAACAAAGGCGAAATCACTGCCAGGGGCGCCATTGACGCGCAGGCCGGTCATCTCGACAACCGTGACGGCAAGGTCATCGGCAAAGGCACGCTGGCCTTGCGCAGTGATTCGGCAGACAACCGTGGCGGCGCGCTGCAAGGCGACGGGCAACTGACGCTGAACGTCGATCGACTGGATAACCGCGACAACGGTCTGATCATCGGCAAGGCTGGCGTTACATACGCGGGCACGCGACTGGACAACAGCAATGGTCTGGTCAGCGCTGTTGGCCCTGTCGGTATCAAGGCCGGCGAGGTGCAGAACGCCAAAGGGCGGATCTCCAGCCAGGGCGACTTGACCGCGACCATCGGCCTGCTGCAACAGCAGGGCGGCGCACTGGTCGCACAGGGCAATCTGAGCCTGACCGGCACCACACTCGACAACCGAAACGGCGGGCTGATCGGCACCAAAAAAGCGCTGACTCTCGCGGTCGATGACATCGATAACCGAGCGGGCGAGCTATCTGGCAGCCTGTTGCTCAACATCAAGGGCCAGCGTCTGGACAACAGCGACGGCGGCAAAATTCTCGCCGCCAGCGATCTGGAACTGGCGGTTACCCGGTTGATCAACCAGAACAAAGGCATGATCGTCGCCAGTGGCGCGACGAAACTGACCGGCAGCACGCTGGATAACACCGGTGGCTCGTTCGATAGCTTGAAGGGCCTGGTCATCACACTGGACGATGCACTGCTCAACGGCCAGGGGCTCATCAGCAGCGAAGGCACGTTGACCATCAATGCCGGCCGTGTCGATAACAATGCCGGCAACCTGACCAGCGCCGGCGCCCTGGCGTTGACCAGTCTTGGCACGCTGCTCAATCAGGGTGGCTCCATCAGCACCGACAGCACTCTGAAACTCAAGAGCGCCAGTCTCGACAATAGCCAGAAAGGTCTGATCTCCGGCAAGGACAACAGCCGGATTGACAGCGACGATGTCGACAACAGCCAGGGCGGGCGCCTGATCAGTGGTGGAACGCTGGACTTCACGGCGGGGCAGGTCAACAACGCTGCAGGCCGCATCGCCAGTCAGCAAGCCATGACCATGTCGGTCACCGGCCTCGATCAGCAGGGCGGTGAACTGTTCAGCAAGACCAGCCTGAGTCTTGATTTGAACAACGGCCAGTTGAACAACCAGAACGGTTTGATCAATGCGCCCGGCGAATTGCTGCTCAAGCAACTCAGTGGCGTGAACAACCAGGGCGGTGAAATCTCCAGCCAGCAAGCTTTCGCACTGACCGCCCATGACCTGGACAACAGCAACGGCAAACTGCTGAGCCAGCAGGGTCTGACCGTGCGTATTGCGCAGGCGCTGAACAACGCCAAAGGCGTTATTTCCGGTGCATCGCTGGACAGTCACAGCGCCAGCCTCGACAACAATGAAGGCTTGATCAGCAGCCGTGGCCCGCTGACGCTGACGACCGACGACACCTTGGATAACCGACTCGGCACTGTGATCGCTGACGGCAAACTCGACCTGACCGCACAGACGCTGGACAACCGTGGCGGCAGCATCGCCGGCAAGTCGGATGCCACCGTGCAGGCGAAAAAGCTCGATAACCAGGACGGCCAGTTGATCGCCACCGGCGTCCTCAAACTCGATGCCGACCTGCTCGACAACCGTCAGGGCGGACTGCTCGGCTCGACCAAGGCGATGACCTTGAACGTCGACGACGTGGATAACCGCGGCGGTGAAATCAGCACCAACAGCGACCTGCAGGTGATTGGCAAAAAACTCGACAACAGTGACGCCGGCAAGATCTTCACCGGTCAGTCGTTGACGCTGACCGTTGAGCAACTGATCAACCGCAACAAGGGCCTGATCAGTGCCAACACTTCGCTCGACCTGCACGGCGATTCACTGGACAACAGTGGTGGCGAGCTGCTCAGTCAGCAGACCATGGCTCTGACGCTGGGCGGTGCGTTCGACAACAGCCAGGGCAAGGTCAGCAGCGAAAGCATGCTGACGGTCAAAACCTCGCAACTGACCAACATCAAGGGCAGCCTTTCCAGCGCTGCGGACCTGACAATCGAGAGTCGCGGCAGCGTTGATAACCAGGGCGGTGCGGTGGTCACCGATGGGGCGCTGGTGCTCGACAGCACCGGCCTCGACAACCGTCAGGCAGGCACACTCAGCGCCAAGGGCGCGGCCAGCGTCACCACAGGCGACTTCGACAACAGCACCGGCAAGCTCAGCAGTGCCGATACCCTGAACCTCGTCGCGGGGAAGGTCACCAACCGCGATGGCGGGCAGATTGGCAGCCAGAGCGCTTTGACGGCGTCGTTCACCGGGCTAGAGCAACAGGGCGGCAAGCTGTTCAGCAACACTCGCCTGAGCCTGGACATGAACAATGGCCAGCTTAATAACCAGAATGGCTTGATCAATGCACCCGGTACGTTGCTGCTCAAGCAGCTCAATGGCGTGAACAACCAGGGCGGAGAAATTTCCAGCGGTGAAGCCTTTACCGTGGCGGCGCAAAATCTGGACAACGGCAATGGCAAATTGCTGAGCACCCAGAGCCTGACGCTGCGAATCGCCCAGGCACTGGACAACGTCAAAGGCATGATCGGTGCAGCATCGATCGATGCCCGGGCCGGCAGTCTTAACAACAGCGGCGGCAGCCTGATCAGCCGTGCCGACCTTGACCTGACCGCAGACGGTTTGCTGCGCAATGACAACGACGGTCTGATCAGCGCAGCGCAAGCGTTGCGCATTGGCAGCGCCGACCTGAACAACCAGGGCGGTGTTTTGCAGGGCATCGGCAGCGTCACGCTCAATGCCATGGCCCTGAACAACCGCGACAAAGGCTTGATCAACAGCCAGGGCAGTCTGTCGCTGATGGCGACAGCGCTGGACTCCAGCAATGGCGGTGAAGTCTCTGCTGGCGGTGACATCGACCTGACCTTGACCTCCCTGACGCAGAACGGCGGGCGTCTGCTGGGCGACAAATCCGTCACCGTGGACCTTGCCAATGGTGACCTCGACAACACCAATGGTTTGTTGACGGCCAAGGGACCGCTGACCCTCAAGCGCTTGCGCGACCTGAACAACCAGAGCGGTGAAATCTCCAGCAGCCTGGGTTTCGACGTCGTTGCCCGGGCGTTGAACAACAATGCCGGCAAGATCATCAGCGGCGAGAAACTGAAGCTCAGCGGTACGACCCTGACCAACCAGAACGGCTTGCTCTCGGGCTGGCAGCAGTTGAGCGTCAGTGGCGACAGTCTGGACAACCGCGCCAACGGCACGCTCTCAAGCCGCAACGGCGATGTGTCGGTCGATCTCAAGGGTGCTCTGCTCAACAGCGGTAACGGCGCTCTGGTTTCGCAAGGCAATCTGACCGTCAATGCCGCCAGTCTCGACAACAGCGACAAAGGCATCCTTAGCAGTGCGGCAGGGCAGACCCTCACGCTCAAAGGCGCACTCAACAACAATCAGGGCGGTCTGATCGACAGTGGCGCCGCACTCGACATCACCAGCACTGCACTGACCAACGCAGGCGGTTCTATCAACGCGCTCCAGGCGCTCACTGCCAACGCTTCGAGCCTGGATAACAACGGGGGCAAATTCGCGGCCAACGGCGCGATCACCCTGAACCTGGCGGGGCAGTTGAACAACAACGCCGGCAAACTGGCGGGCACCGGTCCGGTCGTGATCAAAGGCGTCAGCGATCTGAGCAACCGCAACGGCCAACTCGCCAGCCAAGGCTCACTGCAACTGCTGACCGGCTCGCTCGACAACGGCAGCAAAGGCACCATTGCGGCCAAGGATGACTTGCAGATCACCGCCAGCGGCGCCGTGCGCAACGATGCCGACGGCTTGATCTACAGCCAGACCGGCAGCCTGCAACTCAAGGCGGCAAGCCTGGCCAACGGCAAAGGTTCGATCCAGAGCCAGACCGGCCTGACGCTCGACGTTACTGGCGATCTCGATAACCAGAGCGGAAAAATCATCGCTCAGGAAGGCGACGTGACGGTCGGTGCGGCCAGCATCGATAACCGCGGCGGGATTCTGTCCAGCATCAAGGGCGCGCTTGAGGCGCGTACCGTCGGTGTCCTGCGCAACGGCTTCGACCTGAACAACAATCGCCAGGGCGGCGTCATTCAGGCTCAGGGCCTGAAACTGTCGGCACTGGCCGGTCTGGACAACAATGGCGGGCGCATCTCGGCGCAAGCCACCGACGCGAATATCACCACCGCTGCATTCGATAACCGCAATGGCGTGATCTACGCCAAAGGGCTGGTTGGCGTAAGCGGTTCGAGTCTGGACAACGGTGCCGGGCAGATCGCCGCCGAGCGCATCGATTTTGGCTTGAGTGGTGCGCTGAACAACGGCGCGGGTGTCATTGAAAGCAACACCCGACTGACCGTCAAAGCGGCCAGTGTCAATAACCAGAATGGCCGACTGCGTTCGCTGGGCACCTCTGGCAAGACCGAGTTCCAGATCGGTGGCCTGCTGGACAACCGCAATGGCGTGCTGGAAACCGCGAACACCGACATGACCCTGGCCGTCGGCAGCTTCCTCAACGGTGGCGGGCAGCTCAACCACGTCGGCCGTGGCCGATTCGATCTCTCCACGGCCAACGTGATCGGCGCCGGCGGCAGCATTACCACCGGTGGCCTGCTGGACCTGACGGCCGACACCTGGAACAACTCCAGCGTGATTCAGGCCGGGCGATTGAACGTGAATGTCCGCCAGTTCAGCCAGAGCGCCAGCGGCAAGCTGCTGGCCTCCGATCTTCTGCAGATACGTGGGGGCAACTGGACCAACGACGGTCTGCTCGCCAGTGATGGCCTGATCGACATGCAACTGACCGGTGCCTATGGCGGCAATGGGCGGATGTCGAGTCAGCGCGGGATCAATTTCAGCGCAGCCCAGCTGAGTGTCGGTGCGGCCGGCAGCATCGCCGCCGGCACAACCTCGACGATCAACGTGGGCGCGGCACTCGTCAACTCCGGGCGCATCACCTCCAGTGAAGACCTGACCGTGAATGCCGGCAGCGTTGTCAACTACGGCACTTTGGGCGCAGCGCAGAACCTGACTATCAACACGCCGTCATTGCTCAATGATCGTGGCCTGATTTTCAGCGGCAACGACATGACGCTCATTGTTGGTAATCTGACCAACCAGAATGGCGACTTCTATGGCTTGGGCAACGTGACCATCAAGGGTTATGGCACTGCGCAGGCCAGTCAGGTCTCAAACCTTTCGGGATCGATGGAGAGTGGCAAGACCTTCAAGATCGACGCGGCGAACTTCGCCAACCGCACTTCCGGCGATGACGGCACCCAGAGCTTTGCCCTGAATCGCAAGCTGGTTACCGGTTTCATTGGCGTTCAGTGTGGTGATTGCTCGGGTGGTACCTATGACGTCAATCTGATTGCCCATGAAGTCTTCGAGGGCGGGCAGGACAACGACACCACGGCGTCTTCCTTGCTGACAGCTGGTGGTGATTTCATCTTCAACGGTGGTGAGTTCCTCAATAGCAAAAGTACGCTCAGCGCGTCGGGCAACATCACCATCAATGCCAACAACATGAGGAACGTCGGCGCGGTCAGCGGCAGCATCGAGCGGACCCGCATCTACCGTACTGGCGCCATCGACTCGGGGTCGTTCAATACCTTCATGCCTGAGGTGGTGGCATACAACCAGCGCAACAACCCTGATTTCCCTAACGTTTACTACATCGATGGCACCGGGAATTTTGCCCAGGGTGTCGTGACGTCCACCACCGGTCGGGAACCCGGTCATGACGGCGGTACAACCTACGTCATCACGATCAAGGACTCGGTGACGAACAAGTCGGTCGGCGACCTCACCCTGTCCGGCTATCGGTGGGGCAATACCAGCCTGCAGTCTCAGTACGACCCCAATAACCTTGTACAGATGCCGACCCGGCTGGACGGTTTCACGCTGACATCCGACAAGGAAGTGGCCCGAGACGGCACCAGCCCCACAGCAGGTCGCAATGCGGTCATCCAGGCTGGCGGCAACGTATCGATCACCGCCGCAAAAGACCTGCAAAACAGTGTGATCCATCAGGATTACGGTTCAACCGGGGGCACCAACAAGGTGGGTAACACCAATGTTGGCAACTCGGGTACCACCGTCATCCGGATCAACAGCCAACTGCCGCCCGATGTCGCGCAGCAACAGGTCAATCCGCTCAGCCTGCCGGGCTTCTCCCTGCCAACCGGGGAAAACGGTTTGTTCCGTCTGAGCGGTCAAGGCGCGGCTGACCCGCACCCGTTGGCACAACCGGCCCGGCACCGACCTGGACGATGGGGGGGCAGGTTGTCTCTACCGAGGAGCATGTCGTGGCTGGCAGCAGTGGCGGCCCGCGTAATCTTTTCATTGATGCACCGCCCGCAGTCTCCGATAGCACGCGCGCGGTTGACACATTCCATCGGTCCCCGAGCGTGGTCACGGCGGTGGCCAGTACGGTCGATGTCAACGTGCCGGTGAAGTCGGCCGGTCCCGGCATGAAAGACCGCGGCAATGATGCCAGAGAGTCGATCGACACCCGTCCGGTGACTCGCGTTGCCGGACTGCCGGACACGAAGGCGCCGTCCAACGCGCACAAATACCTGATCGAAACCAACCCGGCACTGACCAACCTCAAGTCCTTCATGAGTTCGGACTACCTGCTCGGCAAACTCGGTTACGACCCGGATCAGAGCGCCAAGCGCCTCGGTGACGGCCTCTTTGAACAGCGTCTGGTACAGCAAGCCGTGACCGCGCGTACCGGCCAGGCTTTCATCGATGGCCGCAGCAACAACGAGGACATGTTCCGCTACCTGATGGATAACGCCATCGCCAGCAAGGACGCCCTCAACCTGTCGATGGGCGTGGGCCTCACGGCCGAACAAGTGGCGGCGCTGACCCACGATATCGTCTGGCTCGAAGAGCACGAAGTGAACGGCGAAAAAGTGCTGGTGCCGGTGCTGTACCTGGCCCAGGCCAACGGCCGTCTCGGCCCGACCGGCGCGCTGATTGCCGGTAAGGATGTGACGCTGATTGCCGGCGGGAATCTGGATAACGTCGGGACGTTGAAGGCGACGAATAATCTGTCGGCGACGGCGGGCAAGGACATCGTCAACAGCGGCCTGATCGAGGCGGGTAACCGTCTGGATCTGCTGGCGACCAACGACATCGTCAACAAGTCCGGCGGCATCATCACCGGGCGCGATGTGAACCTGACCACGCTCAAAGGCGATGTGATAAACGAGCGGACAATCACTTCCTACGACAACAGCACGCGGTATGGCACTCAGCATCATGACTATGCCGACAATGCGGCAAGGATAGAGGCCGCCAATGACCTCAGCGTCAAATCGGCCAAGGACATCAACATCACTGGTGGTGTACTTCAAAGCGGCCAGGATACGGCCCTGAACGCCGGGCGAGACGTCAATGTGACGTCGGTTCAAGTGACAAACAGTGTTTTTCAAAACAGCAACCATAACCGCAGTGATATCACCCAATTGGGTGCAGAGATCGACGCCGGACGCGATTTTAATGCTGGCGCCAAACGCGATATCAATATCATTGCCAGTCAGGTTGACGCCAATCGCGATGTATCAATGTCCGCTACTGAGAACTTGTTCATCAGTTCCGCTGCGGACGAGCAGCACTCCTTATCCAAGAGTAAAAAGCTCACCATTCAAGAGGATCACGTTAGTCAGGTCATGGCAGGAGTGAGCGCTGGCGGCAACCTAATACTTGGCGCAGGCGATAATCTGACGGTTGTTTCCAGTCGCATCACAGCAGGCGATGAAGCCTACCTTGTGGCGGGAAACAATCTCGAGATTCTTGCGGCTCAGGACACTGATTACTCCCTGTACGACAAAAAGAAAAAGGGCTCATTCGGATCCAAGGCAACCAAGCGTGATGAAGTTACGGATGTGAAAAACATCGGTAGCGAAATCAAAACGGGAGGTGACCTGACCATCAGGAGCGGCGGGGATCAGCGATATCAGGCTGCCCAGCTTCAGAGCGGTAGTAATCTGGCACTGATCAGTGACGGTCAGATCACCTTCGAGTCAGTTAAAGATCTACATCAGGAGAGCCACGAGAAGAGCAGCAGCAGTCTGGCTTGGAACAGTGCCAAGGGGCGGGGTAACACCGACGAAACCTTGCGTCAGACTCAGATGGTGGCCCAAGGGCAATTGACCATCAAGGCGGTTGATGGTCTGAAAATCGATATCAAACAGATCAATCAGAAGTCGGTAAGTCAGGCCATTGATGCGATGGTTCAGGCCGATCCGCAATTAGCTTGGCTCAAGGATGCCGAGCAACGTGGTGACGTGGACTGGCGCAAGGTGCAGGAGGTTCACGAAAGCTTCAAATACAGCCAGTCGGGGCTCGGTCAGGGTGCGATGTTGGCCATCATGATCATTGTCACGGCTCTGACCGCGGGCGCTGCGAGCGCGGCCTTAGGTACGGCTGCTGGAGCAACGGCGGGTTCTGGATCTGCCATGGCGGCCGCCAGCGCTACGACTGCTGCTGGGTGGGCTAACGTCGCCGCCACAGCTGTGGTGACATCTGCTGCCAGTGGCGCGGTGATCAGCACGATCAACAACAGAGGCAATCTGGGGAATGTCATCAAGGACGTGACTTCCACTGATAGCCTGAAGAACTACGTGCTGGCTGGTGTAAGTGCTGGCATCGGTGGTCAGGGTATCGGTGTCCGGCTGGCCGTGAACTCTGCCTTGAAAACAGTGGTAAATGGCGGAAAGTTCAAAGACAACCTGAGCCAGGCTGCTATCGGAATGGCCGCTGACGCTCTGAGTGGAGCCATCTACGAGCGAGTGGGTGACAGTCTGGTCGGCAGTGGTTTGCCAACCAAGGTCGCCGTGCATGCCATCGTCGGAGGGCTGATCGGTGAGGCAGCAGGAGGAGACTTTGCTACAGCCGCTCTGGCGGCGGGAGCCAACAAAGCTTTAATTCAGATGTTTGGGGACAAGATTTTCCCTGGGGTGGCTCATCAGCAAGTACTGGCGATGACTTCGCAACTGATTGGCATGACCGTGGCAGCGGCTGCTGGCGGAAGTGACAAGGATCAGCAGGTAGCGGGTTGGGTCGCGCAGCAGGGTACGATTTACAACTATCTTGATCACGATCAAAGAGAGAGGTTGGCCACGCAACTCGAGGAGGCATGCAAGGGTAACGTCAAGTGCATTCAGGCCACTCTGGATCAGTGGAAACCGGTAGCAGACAAGCAAAATATGTTTACGCCTGCCGAGCAGGCTCAATATGACCAAGCCCAAAGTATTCTTACTGGAAAGTTGCTGCAGAACTGTCAGACGACGACCTGTATCACCTTTACGCTAATCAAGATGAAGGAAGCGGGGCTTAACTGCGGCGATATCTCCTGCCTGCGTGAATCAGCAGGTGAGACCCAGAAGGCACAGTATTTCAACCAGGGACAATGGGGCAAGCTACTACTCGACGCTCTTGGAGATGGTGGAGCGATCGCGGGGGCACTGGGGCCTCTATTATCAGGTGGCTCGAAGTTTGTTTCTGGCGCCGGAACGGTTATTGATGAGGCTGCTGACGTTGTAAAAACAGTGGCACCTCTAGTTTCAAAAGGGTCAGAAGTAACGGCGGAAATCATTCAAAAGGCACTGCAAGGTGATCCTGCCATCAGCGGACAAAAACTTGTTTCGCTACCTGCGGTTCAGAGGTATGTTGATCGTCTCTTGAATGGTGACGTTGCTCCACCCATAAAGATGGATGGAAACATAATCGTTGACGGAAATCATCGCTATATTGCTGCGAAAATACTAGGGCGGACTCCAGAGGTGACTCCAGGGACTTTACCCCCTAATAAGGTTGGCCAAACCAGGCCTATCTCCGAAGTGATAGTCGATCCGGTAGATTGGGGGAATAGATGATAGTTATTAAATATGAAACAGGTGGGGAGTTGATTTTGCCGTTGTCTAGTCTTGTCAACTCAAGGCTGAATTCGTTGGAATTGCACCGTGCGATTTTTGACAATATAGATGTTTCTGGAGCTGAATTTACAGGTTCAAATTTGAGGGGTGCGTCTTTCAATCGAGCCGTGATGGAAAAAGCAGTCCTTTGCAGTGTTGCGATAATGAATGCAAGTTTTGTGGAAGCAAGGATGAGGGAAGCTAACCTTTCGAACAGTATCGCGAGTGGGGCTGACTTTTCCCGGGCAGATCTTTCAAAGTCTAGGTTTGATGGTGCTGATGTTTTTTATGCAAACTTTGAAGGTGCCAACTTGTGTGATGTAAACTTGGACGTTGGGAGGGTGGAAGGGGCTGTCTTTAAAGGAGCTCTGTACAATGAAGGAACGCAATGGCCTGAAGGGTTGGATCCAGGAGCCTTGGGTGCGGTTAAGGTTTGACTGTTTTGAGTAAGTATAAAAGGCAAAAAGGCGACAGATTTGAATGGCACTTACTTAACACCTAACCGATCGAGCTGAAAAGCAAAAAATGAAGAGGGGCTGGCCTTGGTCCACGGTGATAGTTGCGAACACACCAGAAAACCAAGGACACAGCCCACATGGGTCGTAGACGCCAAATTCTCCAGCATCAACAGCAACGTTTTCGCCGCCAAATAAAAAAAAGGGGGCAGATTTATTTGATTAAATAAATCTGCCCCCTTTTGATGAAAGAAGGTTGCCTGAGGGGAACTAATTAATATGAGCTCAGTCATTGAAGAAATACAAAAGGCCATTTGCTCGCTGGGTGAGCGAATTGGTGCTCCAGGTTCTCTTTTGATTGTTAAAAGCAGTTCGCCAGAAGATGGAAGCCCCCATGTGGAGGTTAAGTCGGACGAGTTTAATTATGTATGCTCTGAGAGGGGTTTTGAAATATACAGAAGACGCACAACCTCTTTGGATGAGTTGCTGTATTGGATAATTAGTGGTGTGGCCTTTAAATTGGCTTCAGACTACGAATTGGCTAATAGAGTTGTTGGTGTCGACTCGCGGAGGCTGCTTTTTTCACAATATGTATCAATTCTTGGGCGGATCAGTGATGAGTGGAAAAAAAGGGCTTCTGATGAGGTGGAGTTAATATTGATCAACGCCCCGTACTTGGATGTATAGAAAAAAAGGGGGACGAAAAAAAGGGGGACAGATTTATTTGATTAAATAAATCTGTCCCCTTTGTAGTATGGAGATGGCATTGTCTGATCTGGGCGGAGCGCAGGGCGTTGTGGAAAACGCATACTATATTTCAGCGTATGAGCTTTTAGGTAGTGCGTTGGTGTCCGCCAATTCATTCCAAAGTCTTTTGATTTTCTTCAAGGATTTTCAACGTTGCCTGGGTGAAGGGGTGGAGCAGCGTTATTACTTTGTAGAGTCTATAGTCGACTGTTTCTCAGCCCGAGGAGACAATGTTGCCGCTCTCATCGATGCAGCACCTTCAAGTTATAGGATTTACTTGCATAAAAAGTTTCCAAAAAAGGGGGCGGATTTATTTGATTAAATAAATCTGTCCCCTTTGTATATTTAGAGAGAGGTGTATATGATTTGCCCAAGATGTCAGCAGGACGACGTTATCAAAGCGATGATAAAAGCAAATAAGTCGATTGTTTTTATTTGCCCTGAGTGCGAATCGACGTGGTTTTCGATCGACGAAATAAAGTTTCCCGGGTTTGTGGATTACATGACTTATATGAGCAGTATTGGTCTGTCCCATCTGTGGGATGAGTTGGAAATTATTTCGGAAAAAATATAGGTGCTTAAAAAATGGGACTAAAAAATGGGGCAGATTTATTTGATTGATAAATCTGTCCCATTTTTTAGTCCTTTTTAGAATCTATTTGGCTTTTTATTTGGGTGGCGTGGCTAATAAGTCGTTTGAGTTTTATTAGGAAGTAAACAGTGAGAAATAATATCGTCTCTCGTGTGATGATTTTTTGCGGCCTGCTTGGGATGGTGTTGTCAGTATGTTTTATAATTTCCTTAGTGATGGTTTCGTTGCTGATGTTTTTTCTATATTTTTTTTGCGAGCCTGATTTTAATGTGCTCTTTCTGTGGATTGGTATGCCGTTGACGTTGCTCTTGTCTATTTGGTGGGCGGGCAAAAATCTCGATTATATAAAAAGAGCTATGGATGGACGTTAATTGAGAAGAGGTAAGAAAGGGGGGCGGAATTATTTAATTAAATAAATCTGTCCTACTTTTTTACGAATTAGAAGTTTGAGGTGCATATGAGAGAGTTGTTCGGTCAGCCATATAGCCAGTCAGACCCTATTTGGATTGTTAAAGGGTATTTTGACAGGATGTATAATGACGGCCGTTTTATCGAGGCGGTTGGCTATCTTGTGAAAAGATGGGGGTTCAGTGTGGATGGGGCATACTGTAACTTTCCTGATGAAAGCAGCCCGTTCGACGAAGAACACTTCGAGGGGGTGGAATTTTCCTATGGCTATCCCCCGAGTGATGAGGACTCCATCGTCGTCAGCGAATCGGTTTGTACTGAGTATCTTCGGCTAGCTTGTGAGAAGTACCTTCAGCGTCATCCTGAAGATAAGGCGAAGATAGAAGAACTCTTGCGGGTTGTCTCTTTTTGAATTTAAGAAAAAGGGACAGATTTATTTGATTAAATAAATCTGTCCCCTTTGTATTTGTATAGAAAATGAAGCACGAAGAATTCCAGAGGTAATAGAGTGATTACGGAAGATTTAGAGATCGTCAAAAAAATTTTTCAGATGATCGAAGGCGGAATAGTTCATGGCTATGATGCATTTCGCTACGAGGTGGAAGTGGGTGAAAGCTATATGGAAGCCGAACTGGCAGTGGAAAAGGATGGTGTCAGTGTGACAGATGCGGAAGTTGATTTTGATATTTCAGATCTGTATTTTTTGGTGAAAGAACTAAAAGCCAATGCGGTTCGGCGTGGTGAACCATGGTTGTCTTTTGTCATGTCCTATTGTGAAGGTTGGCAAGTCACGACTAAGTTTAACTATGAATGATGCAGGGATATAAGAAGCAGGTGTTTTGTTTAGGCTAAAAAGGGGGCGGATTTATTTGATCTAATAAATCTGTCCCCTTTTTATAGCCAATGAAGAGGAAACGGGTTCGACGGGTTCAACCGATCAGGTTGAATTGGAGAGCAATCCCTGCAGTTGAAACTGCAGGGCGCGGTAGCTTTTAACCTTGACTTGAGACCGGCTAATGGGTGTCCCCTTTAGTGGTCGTCCCCTTTTTGAGGCTGTATATGTGGGAAGCCGGGGACGACCCTACTTCGGATAAAGCGGCGGCAACCCACTATCCCCAACCGGATCCTGCACCCGCTCCGCCGTCGGAATCGTCCGGATCGCTCGCCACAGATCCTCACCCTGCCAATGCTGCCCCGTCTCGCTGTACAGCGCGCCGTTCAAACCATCGAGCGCATCCGACAGCGGCACAAACCGCGCCGCCATGTCCGCCAGGGTTTCCGGCTGCTGGCGGGCCCAGGCGTCGAGGGCCTGGCGGGTGGCGTGGGGGTCGTTGGCCTGGCTGGCGCGTTTGATGTCGTCGAGCAGGGTGCGCGGGCTCGGGCCGGTTTGTGCGGCGCGCAGGATTGCGGGTTGCCAGCGGGCACGCCACCAGAGGCCGAAGCCGAGCAGGGTGGTGCAGGCGAAAACGAAGGTGCTGAGTTTCCACCACCACAAGGCTTCGCTGTCGGCCGCGCTGAGTGGTTGCGCGTTGCCCGCCGGGGTGTCGACTTGCAGGCTTGGGTTGTTCGCCACTTGCAGGGTGCGCGCCGGCAGGCTGGTGTGTTCCAGGTGATCTTCGAAGGTGTTCCACCAGACCACGTCCACCGTTGGCAACTCGATCGAGCCACTGCGGCTCGGCACCAGCGCTTCACGTTCTTCGCGGCTGCCGATCAGGCCGCGGTCGCTGCTCTGGTTGTTCAGCACCGGTTGATCCGGGTAGCGGCGCAGGCCGTTGGCTTCGGTGGCGGGCAGGGCGGGCAGTTGTGAACTGGCCAAGCCTTCGACCTTGAGGGTCAGGCTGCGGGTCAGGGAGTCGCCGACCTGAGTGTGTTCCGGCTCCGGGTTCCAGCTTTCGCTCAGGCTCAGGCTGCGGGCCGGCAGCCACGGCGCATCGCTGGGGTAGGTCATCGGTTTGGGTTTGACCGTTAGCGAAGTTGCGGCGGAGCTGATGTGCATCAGTTTGCCCGGCTTCGGCCCCTGCGCCGTGGCGTCCTGTGAGGGTTGGGTATCGACCAGAGTGGCGCTGAAGGTCTGCGGAGCGATGCTCAGCAACCCGCTGTGCTGCGGATAGATCGCGTAGCGCATCTCGATCACGCCATGGCGCACACCGTTGATGTCTTTTTCGTAGGTGCGCATGTCGCCCAGTTGCTCGATGCGCGCGTCGGCGATCTGCAACGGCGTCAGGCTGCTGTCGTCGTACAGCGACACTGAATGGTAGATGCGCAACGTCAGGATGGCCTGAGCCTGCACATACACACTGGTTTGGTCGAGGCTGGCTTCGATGAACACTGGTTCGCGGGCATTGTTTTCTTCGCGGGTGTCGCTCTCGATCACTTGTACGGTGATCGGCTGGCTCTCGACGTCGCCCAGTTTCAGCGGCGGGATTTCAACGCTGCCGTTCTGCTTCGGCAGCAGGGTGATGATCCAGCGAGTGGTGGCGCGGTTGTCTTCGTTGAGGGTGTTCAACTGGTTGACCTGACGCGTGCCGCGCACTTCGAACAGCGGCTCCAGCGGGCTCAGGTCCGGTTTGCCGAACTGCGTGACATCGTTGGATTCGAGGGTGAGTTCGACCGTCTCGCCGGAGTTCAGGCGACTGCGATCCACACTGGCGGTCAGCTCGGCCGCCTGGGCGGTGGCCGTGCAGATCAGCAGGGGCAGCAAGAGAGCGGTGAAACGGGTCATCGAATGTTTTCCTGATCCTGATGTTGTTGCTGTTCGTACCAGAATTTGCGTCGCAGCAGTTCGCCCGGATCATCCGGGATCTTGCCGAGCCATTGTTCCAGCGCCTGCTGTTGCTCGCCTTCGAGGGTGTCCTCATTGGGGCGCAGCAGCGGCGGGTTGTTCTGTTCCTTGCCCGGTTCGCTGTCCGGCAGCTCGTTGGCACCCGGCAGCGGCGGGGTGGTCGGCGGCGGTTCGCTGGCGGATTCGCCGGTCTGCGGCTCGCTCTGGGTTTCGCTTTTGACCGCTGGCGGCGGAGCGGTCGTTGGCGGTGGTTCATCGCCCGGTAGGTTTGGCTGCGCCGGTTTGTCTTGCGGTTCGGCCGGCGGCGGGGCGTTTTTCTGTTTCAGCAGGTTTTCCACCAGCGCCTTGTTGGTCAGCGCCGGGCGCAGATCCGGCTGGCGTTCCAGGGCCTGTTCATAGGCGTCCAGCGCCGCTTCCAGCTCGCCGCTTCTGGCCAGGGCATTGCCACGATTGTAGTGGGCGTGGGCGTCATTGCCCTCGGCGAAACGCTGAGCGGCGCCACTGTAGTCGCCGGCCTCGTACAACGCCACCCCTTGCCATTGCGGATCTTCGAAATGCTTCGCTGCCTCGGCCGGGCGCTTCTGTTTGAGCAGGTGCAGGCCTTGCTGATCGGGACGCAGCCACAGGTCTTCGAAGTCGAAGGCGTAGCTCGGTTGCGGCAATGCCAGCAGCAACGGCAGGCAGAACAGCCAGCCACGCCGCCCGGCGCACGCGGCAAGCAACAACAGCGGCAACAGCAGCCAGTAACCCTGATCGGCCCAGGTGTCGAGTCGAACGGTCTGGCCATCGCTGCGCAGGCTGCGCGGGCCATCGAGCAGGCCGAGGTCGCCCAGATCGGATTCATCCAGCCGTGCGCTGCGGTACTCGCCGCCGACCGCGTTGAGAAATGCGCCGAGGCCCGGGCTGTCGAGTTGCGGCACGCGGATTGCGCCCTGGGCATCCTTGAGGAAACTGCCGTCTTCCTGAGCAATCGGCGCGCCCTCGGCGGTGCCGACACCGAGCATCAACAATTGCGCCGATTGGCCACTGAGTGCATTGCGAATACCTTGGCGTTCTTCTTCCGACAGCGAAGAGCCAATCAGCAGAATCCGCCCCTGACCCAACGCACCCTGCTTGAGCAGCGCCAGCGCCTTGCTCACCGCCAGATCGGCGCGATGACCGCTTTCCGGCATCAGGGAAGGCTTGAGCGCGTCGAGCAGGTTGCGGCTGGTCGCCAGGTCATCCGACAGCGGCACCAGCGTATGGGCGCTGCCGGCGTAAACGACGATGGCGGTCTGGGCATCGCTGCGCACCTGCAACAGGTCGAACAGCTTGCGCCGGGCCTGTTCCAGTCGCGTCGGCGGCGAATCGGTGGCGAGCATTTCCGGGGTCAGTTCCAACACCACCACCAACGGGTCGGCGGGTTTCTGGCTGGTCTGTTCGACCCGTTCCCAGCTCGGCCCGAGCAACGCCAGAATCGTCAGCAGCCAGGCCACGCTCAGGGCGACCCAAGGCAACTTGCTGTCGCGACCGCTGCCGCCACTGAGCAACGTGGCGTGGAAGGCCGGCGGCAGAATCATCTGCCAGCGACCGGCGCGTTTCTGCCGGTGCCAGAGCTGCCAGATCAGCCAGCCGAGCACCGGCAGCAGCAACAGCCACCAGGGGCGGAACCAGTGCGGCCAGAGGGCGATCATCGACGCCTCCGCAAACGCAGGCGCTTGAGGCGCTCGCGCCAGTCAGGCAGAGGGCTTTGCAGATACAGCTCCTTGGTAAACAGCCGTTGCAGCGGGTTGTCCGGCCACAACACGCGGGCCACCAGCAGAATGCTCAGCAGCAGCGCGAATGCCAGCGGCCACTGATACAACGCCTGTGCCGGGCGGGCCTGGGTCGGTTGCTGAGTCACCGGTTCGAGCTGGTCGAGGGTGTCCTTGATCGCTTGCAGCTCCCTGCCATCGCGGGCACGGAAATAGCGCCCGCCGGTGACCTCGGCGATGGCCTTGAGCGCCGGTTCGTCGAGATCGAGGGTCGGGTTGCCGCCGAGCAACGCCGTGGCGCCGCTTTCTTCAGGATCGGCGCCGATGCCGATCGGGTAGATTTTCACGCCTTCGCTGGCGGCCAGTTTTGCGGCGGTCAGCGGATCGATTTCGCCCCCATTGTTGGCGCCGTCGGTGACCAGAATCAGCACCCGGCTCTGGGCCGGACGCATGCGCAGGCGCTTTAGGGCCAGGCCGATGGCGTCACCAATCGCGGTGTTCTTGCCGGCAATGCCGATCCGCGCTTCATCGAGCCAGACTCGAACGGTGCGCCGGTCAAACGTCAGGGGTGCTTGCAGATAAGCCTGGCTGCCAAACAGGATCAGACCGACGCGGTCGCCATCGCGGCTTTCGAGAAAATCACCGAGCAAATGCTGAACCAGCGACAGACGACTGACGTCTTCGTCGTTCCATTGCATGTCCGGGAAATCCATCGAGCCGGACACGTCCACGGCCACCAGCAGATCACGGCCGCTGGCGGCAATCGGCAGCGGTTCGCCGAGCCATTGCGGGCGGGCAGCAGCGGTCAGCAACATCAGCCACAACAACAGAAACGGCGCCTGCTGGCGCCAGGCCGGCAGGTTGGCGCGGGCGCGACGGCGGGCGAGACCTTCGAGGTCGCCCAGGAAACTCACTTTCAGCGCCGGCTCGCCGCTGTCGGCCACCGGCAGCACGAGGCGCATCAGCCACGGCAGCGGCAACAGCAGAAAGATCCACGGCCAGGCGAACTCAAACATGTTTGCGGATCCAGGTGTCGACTGCCTGGGTCAGGCCGGCGATGGCTTTGTCGTCGAGTTTGCACTCGGGTTTGTAGGCGCCTTCGACGAGCACCATCCAGCGGGTCAGGCCGGCGGCGGGGCAACGGTTGTCGAGAAACGCCAGCCATTTGCGCCCGTTGAGGGTATGGCTCTGGCTGTAGGGGTAATGGTTGCGGCACAGGCGCTTGAGCAGGCCGTTGAGCTGCTGCAGCCAGGCTCCGGCCGGGGCGCCGTCGTAGGGTTTGGGCATCTGCGCCAGTTCGGCGAGTGCAGCGATGCGCACCGGATCGAGCGGCAGTTCGGCGCGCACGACCGGTTTCTTCTTGATCGGAATGAAACGCCGCAGACGCCAGACCGCAAAGCCGATCACCGGCAGCAGCAAAAGCAGCAGCCACCAGCCCGGCGCCGGTGGCCAGAAGGCGATCGGTGGCGGGGAGATCAGCGGTTGCAGTTGTTCGAGGCCGTTCATCGACCTTTCCCCGGGCGTTGCGGGTTAAGAAACTCGCGCATTTGCTCGACCATTTCGCTCTGGGTGCTCAGCGGCATCAGCAGCACGCGCAGCTTCTGCGCGAGCAGTTCCCAGCGAGCGATCCGCGCTTCGGCCTGGGCGCGGTAGGTCTGGCGCAGGTCGAAATTCAGCGTGTCGAGTTCCAGTTGCGCACCGCGTTCGGCGAATCTCAGCAGCCCGGCGGCGGGCAGGGCGTGGTCCAGCGGATCGGAAAGCGGCAGCATCAAAAGGTCGCAATGGCGCGACAGCAGGCTCAACTGTTGCTCGGCGCTGTCGGACAGTGCGCGCTCGTCACAGATCACGATCACCAGACTGCCTGGTCGCAGCACCTCGCGGGCCCGGCGCAACGCCACGCCAAACGCATCGCGATCCGGCTCCCGCTCGCTGTGCAGCGACTGATTGACCTTCACCAGCCGGTTGAGCAGTTGCAACAGGCTCTGCTTGCTGCGGCGCGGTTTGATTTCGTAGTGCTCGTTGTCGCCGAACACCAGCCCGCCAACCCGATCGTTATGACCCAGTGCAGCCCAGCCGATCAGCGCCGCAGCCTGCGCCGCCAGAACCGACTTGAACATCAGCCCGGAGCCGAAAAACAGCCGCGTGCTTTGCTCGACCATGATGAAAATCGGCCGTTCGCGTTCTTCATGGAACAGTTTGGTGTGCGGTTCCTGCGTCCGTGCCGTCACGCGCCAGTCGATGGTGCGCACGTCGTCGCCGGCCTGATAGACCCGCACCTGATCGAAGTCCACGCCACGACCACGGAATTTCGAGTGATGCAGGCCGATCAGCGGGCTGCGCTGGCTCGGCGTGGAAAACAGCTGCACTTCGCGCACGCGGTGACGCATCTCGATCAGCTCGGCGAGGCTGATGCGGATGCCCGGTTCGGACGGCAGGGAGGCGTTCATCGGGGTCAAGCGACGGCTACGACGTCGAGAATCCGTTGCACCACCCGATCCTGGTCGATGCCGGCGGCTTCGGCCTCGAACGACAGAATGATGCGGTGACGCAACACGTCGAACAGCACCGCTTGGATGTCTTCCGGGCTGACGAAGTCGCGACCGGCCAGCCAGGCGTGGGCGCGGGCGCAGCGGTCGAGGGCGATCGAGCCACGGGGGCTGGCGCCGTAGGCGATCCACTCGGCCATTTCCGGGTCGAACTTGGCCGGGTTGCGCGTGGCCATGACCAGTTGCACCAGGTATTCCTCCACGGCGTCCGCCATGTACAGCCCGAGGATTTCCTTGCGCGCGGCGAAGATCGCCTGCTGGCTGACCCGGCGTTCGGGCTTGGTTTCGCCGTTGAGGGCTTCGCCCCGGGCCTGTTGCAGGATCCGGCGTTCGACGGCCGCGTCCGGGAAACCCATTTTCACGTGCATCAGGAAGCGGTCGAGCTGCGCTTCGGGCAGCGGGTAGGTGCCTTCCTGCTCGATCGGGTTCTGCGTGGCCATCACCAGAAACAGCGGCGACAACTCGTAAGTGCTGCGCCCGACACTGACCTGACGTTCGGCCATGGCTTCGAGCAAAGCTGATTGCACCTTGGCCGGGGCACGGTTGATTTCGTCCGCCAGCACCAGATTGTGGAAGATCGGGCCTTGCTGAAACACGAAACTGCCGGTTTCCGGGCGATAGATCTCGGTGCCGGTGATGTCGGCCGGCAGCAGGTCCGGGGTGAACTGGATGCGATGGAACTGGGCTTCGATGCCCTCGGCGAGCTCTTTGATCGCTTTGGTCTTGGCCAGACCCGGAGCGCCCTCGACCAGCATGTGGCCGTCGGCGAGCAGGGCGATGAGCAAGCGCTCGATGAGTTTTTCCTGGCCGAGAATCTGCGTTGAAAGAAAGGTTCGCAGCGCCAGCAGCGCTTCACGATGTTCCATCGATGACTGTTCCTGGAAAGGGTGGCCACAGGCGTTCGGATAACGCCGGGGCTGGGGGCGTTACTTTAATCCATCGCAGGGGGTGGCGACTAACGGCATTTTGCGCAAAGTGCGGAAAATGACCGGGGTAAATGTTGGAATTTTGTAGACAGGGAAAGGTGGGGAGTCAGTTCTGGCCCTATCGCTGGCTTGCCAGCGATGAGGGCAGTGCAGACGCCATCAAATCTGGCTGATATAGGTGCCAGTACCATCAAGAATGTTTTTCAGGGTTTCCTCAACCTCGGCCAGATCGACCATGTCCGGGTTGTAGGTGATTTCCAGCACATCATCCCCGTTCAGCGCATCGGCATCCGCCGCGGCGATTTCGATCTTCAGCAGTGTCCTGGTCAGGGTGACCTTGACGCCATCGAGCGTGGACGGCTCGCCATCCAGGGTGATCTCCAGCTCATCCTCGTCCGGATAGCGGCTCATCAGAAACATTTCACCCTTGTCGCTGTGGCAGCAGAGCATGGCCATGTTGTCTTCTTCGTCGTCGCACGGGTTGACGATCAAAAGGGCGGTGGTCATTTGCATGGGGAATTCCTGCCTCGGCGGGCGTGTTGGTCGCAATTGGGCGCGATTCTGCCAGCCCCCGGGAATTTCTGCATGTGAGAGTGTCAGAGCATGTGTCGTGAACGCGACACAGGTCAATGGTCATTCCTGGCACGCCTGTACCGTAAAAACGGGGATTCAGACCGGCGTTTCGCCCCATGAATGCTAGTGTTTACCGATGCGCACGCCTTGGTTTACGTGCCAATGACCGAATATGTCGCAGCACCGCAAGCAGACACATTGTCGCACCCATTAAGCTGCGCAACGGATGAGCACCCGTAAAGGCATTGCCAGGGCCCCGCGAGCGGCGCCGGTCAGTCGTTTTTGCAGATGCCCATTCATGGAAGGTGAATGTGACCTGAGTGTCTCGTCCAGCTTCACCCACCTGTCACCCTGTTTCCTCTGCCCGAGAATCAGGAACAGGGCGACGGAACGCCCCGAAAGGGGTTTTGCACGCGACGCTTTCCATCAATAACAAGCCCAAGCGGAGTACCACAGATGGCGTTCTTCACCGCAGCCAGCAAAGCCGACTTCCAGCACCAACTGCAAGCGGCACTGGCGCAGCACATCAGTGAACAGGCACTGCCACAAGTGGCGCTGTTCGCTGAACAATTCTTCGGCATCATTTCCCTGGACGAGCTGACCCAACGTCGCCTCTCCGACCTCGCTGGCTGTACTCTTTCTGCGTGGCGCCTGCTTGAGCGCTTCGATCACGCGCAACCGCAAGTGCGCGTCTACAACCCCGATTACGAACGTCACGGCTGGCAGTCGACCCACACCGCGGTCGAAGTGCTGCACCATGACTTGCCGTTCCTGGTGGACTCGGTGCGTACCGAGCTGAACCGTCGCGGCTACAGCATCCACACCCTGCAGACCACCGTGCTCAGCGTGCGTCGTGGCAGCAAGGGCGAGTTGCTGGAAATCCTGCCAAAAGGCACCACCGGCGAAGGCGTGCTGCACGAGTCGCTGATGTACCTGGAAATCGACCGCTGCGCCAACGCGGCCGAATTGAATGTGCTGTCCAAGGAACTGGAACAGGTCCTGGGTGAAGTCCGCGTCGCGGTCGCCGATTTCGAGCCGATGAAGGCCAAGGTGCAGGAAATCCTCACCAAGCTCGATAACAGCGCATTCCCCGTCGATGCCGACGAGAAGACCGAAATCAAGAGCTTCCTGGAATGGCTGGTGGGCAACCACTTCACCTTCCTCGGCTACGAAGAATTCACTGTTGTCGATCAGGCCGATGGCGGCCACATCGAATACGACCAGAACTCCTTCCTCGGCCTGACCAAGATGCTGCGTACCGGTCTGACCAATGAAGACCGCCACATCGAAGACTATGCCGTGAACTACCTGCGCGAAGCGACACTGCTGTCGTTCGCCAAGGCCGCGCATCCGAGCCGCGTGCACCGTCCGGCCTACCCGGACTACGTGTCGATTCGCGAAATCGATGCCGACGGCAAAGTGATCAAGGAACACCGCTTCATGGGCCTGTACACCTCGTCGGTGTATGGCGAGAGCGTACGTGTGATTCCTTTCATCCGCCGCAAGGTCGAGGAAATCGAGCGCCGTTCCGGCTTCCAGTCCAAGGCTCACCTGGGCAAGGAACTGGCACAGGTGCTGGAAGTGCTGCCGCGTGACGACCTGTTCCAGACTCCGGTCGACGAACTGTTCAGCACCGTGATGTCGATCGTGCAGATCCAGGAACGCAACAAGATCCGCGTGTTCCTGCGCAAAGACCCGTACGGTCGTTTCTGCTACTGCCTGGCCTACGTGCCGCGTGACATCTACTCCACCGAAGTTCGCCAGAAGATCCAGCAAGTGCTGATGGAGCGCCTGAAAGCCTCCGACTGCGAATTCTGGACGTTCTTCTCCGAGTCCGTGCTGGCCCGCGTGCAACTGATCCTGCGCGTCGACCCGAAAAACCGCATCGACATCGACCCGCTGCAACTGGAAAACGAAGTGATCCAGGCCTGCCGCAGCTGGCAGGACGACTACGCCGCCCTGACCGTCGAAACCTTCGGCGAAGCCAACGGCACCAACGTGCTGGCCGACTTCCCGAAAGGCTTCCCGGCCGGCTACCGCGAGCGTTTCGCTGCGCATTCGGCCGTGGTCGACATGCAGCACTTGCTCAATCTGAGCGAGAAGAAGCCGCTGGCCATGAGCTTCTACCAGCCGCTGGCCTCCGGCCCGCGCGAGCTGCACTGCAAGCTGTATCACGCCGATACCCCGCTGGCCCTGTCCGACGTACTGCCGATCCTGGAAAACCTCGGCCTGCGCGTGCTCGGTGAATTCCCGTACCGTCTGCGTCACACCAACGGCCGCGAGTTCTGGATTCACGACTTCGCGTTCACCGCCGCCGAAGGCCTGGACCTGGACATCCAGCAACTCAACGACACCCTGCAGGACGCGTTCGTCCACATCGTCCGTGGCGATGCCGAGAACGATGCGTTCAACCGTCTGGTGCTGACCGCCGGCCTGCCATGGCGCGACGTGGCCCTGCTGCGTGCTTATGCTCGTTACCTGAAGCAGATCCGCCTGGGCTTCGACCTCGGCTACATCGCCAGCACCCTGAACAACCACACCGACATCGCTCGCGAACTGACCCGGTTGTTCAAGACCCGTTTCTACCTGGCCCGCAAGCTCGGCAGCGATGATCTGGACGACAAGCAACAACGTCTGGAACAGGCGATCCTGACCGCGCTGGACGACGTTCAGGTCCTCAACGAAGACCGCATCCTGCGTCGTTACCTGGACCTGATCAAAGCGACCCTGCGCACCAACTTCTACCAGACCGACGCCAACGGCCAGAACAAGTCGTACTTCAGCTTCAAGTTCAACCCGCACTTGATCCCTGAGCTGCCGAAACCGGTGCCGAAGTTCGAAATCTTCGTTTACTCGCCACGCGTCGAAGGCGTGCACCTGCGCTTCGGCAACGTTGCTCGCGGTGGTCTGCGCTGGTCCGACCGTGAAGAAGACTTCCGTACCGAAGTCCTCGGTCTGGTAAAAGCCCAGCAAGTGAAGAACTCGGTCATCGTGCCGGTGGGTGCGAAGGGCGGCTTCCTGCCGCGTCGCCTGCCACTGGGCGGCAGCCGTGACGAGATCGCGGCCGAGGGCATCGCCTGCTACCGCATCTTCATCTCGGGTCTGTTGGACATCACCGACAACCTGAAGGACGGCAAACTGGTACCGCCGGCCAACGTCGTGCGTCATGACGACGATGACCCGTACCTGGTGGTCGCGGCGGACAAGGGCACTGCAACCTTCTCCGACATCGCCAACGGCATCGCCATCGACTACGGCTTCTGGCTGGGTGACGCGTTCGCGTCCGGTGGTTCGGCCGGTTACGACCACAAGAAAATGGGCATCACCGCCAAGGGCGCGTGGGTTGGCGTACAGCGCCACTTCCGCGAGCGCGGCATCAATGTCCAGGAAGACAGCATCACGGTGGTCGGCGTGGGTGACATGGCCGGTGACGTGTTCGGTAACGGCCTGTTGATGTCCGACAAGCTGCAACTGGTTGCCGCGTTCAACCACATGCACATCTTCATCGACCCGAACCCGGATCCGGCCACCAGCTTCGTCGAGCGTCAGCGCATGTTCGACCTGCCGCGTTCGGCCTGGTCCGACTACGACACCAGCATCATGTCCGAAGGCGGCGGCATCTTCTCGCGCAGCGCGAAGAGCATCGCCATCTCGCCACAGATGAAAGAGCGCTTCGACATCCAGGCCGACAAGCTGACCCCGACCGAACTGCTGAATGCCTTGCTCAAGGCACCGGTGGATCTGCTGTGGAACGGCGGTATCGGTACTTACGTCAAAGCCAGCACCGAAAGCCACGCCGATGTCGGCGACAAGGCCAACGATGCGCTGCGCGTGAACGGCAACGAACTGCGCTGCAAAGTGGTGGGCGAGGGCGGTAACCTCGGCATGACCCAACTGGGTCGTGTGGAATTCGGTCTCAATGGTGGCGGTTCCAACACCGACTTCATCGACAACGCCGGTGGCGTGGACTGCTCCGACCACGAAGTGAACATCAAGATCCTGCTGAACGAAGTGGTTCAGGCCGGCGACATGACCGACAAGCAACGCAACCAGTTGCTGGCGAGCATGACCGACGAAGTCGGTGGTCTGGTGCTGGGCAACAACTACAAGCAGACTCAGGCTCTGTCCCTGGCGGCCCGCCGTGCTTACGCGCGCATCGCTGAGTACAAGCGTCTGATGAGCGACCTGGAAGGCCGTGGCAAGCTGGATCGCGCCATCGAGTTCCTGCCGACCGAAGAGCAACTGGCCGAACGCGTTGCTGAAGGCCATGGTCTGACCCGTCCTGAGCTGTCGGTGCTGATCTCGTACAGCAAGATCGACCTCAAGGAGCAGCTGCTGGGCTCCCTGGTGCCGGACGACGATTACCTGACCCGCGACATGGAAACGGCGTTCCCGCCGACCCTGGTCAGCAAGTTCTCCGAAGCCATGCGTCGTCACCGCCTGAAGCGCGAGATCGTCAGCACCCAGATCGCCAACGATCTGGTCAACCACATGGGCATCACCTTCGTTCAGCGACTCAAAGAGTCGACCGGCATGACCCCGGCGAATGTTGCCGGCGCGTATGTGATTGTTCGGGATATCTTCCACCTCCCGCACTGGTTCCGTCAGATCGAAGCGCTGGACTACCAGGTCAGCGCTGACGTGCAACTGGAGCTGATGGACGAGCTGATGCGTCTGGGCCGTCGCGCCACGCGCTGGTTCCTGCGTGCCCGCCGCAACGAGCAGAACGCTGCCCGTGACGTCGCGCATTTCGGTCCGCACCTCAAAGAGCTGGGCCTGAAGCTGGACGAACTGTTGAGCGGCGAAATCCGCGAAAACTGGCAGGCGCGCTATCAGGCATACGTCGCCGCCGGTGTACCGGAACTGCTGGCGCGTATGGTGGCGGGTACTACCCACCTCTACACGCTGCTGCCGATCATCGAAGCCGCCGACGTCACCGGTCAGGATCCAGCCGAAGTGGCCAAGGCGTACTTCGCCGTGGGCAGCGCGCTGGACATCACCTGGTACATTTCGCAGATCAGCGCCTTGCCGGTTGAAAACAACTGGCAGGCCCTGGCCCGTGAAGCGTTCCGCGACGACGTCGACTGGCAGCAACGCGCGATCACCATCGCCGTTCTGCAAGCGGGCGGCGGTAACCTGGACGTGGAAGAGCGTCTGGCGCTGTGGATGGCGCAACACGACGCGATGATCCAGCGCTGGCGCGCCATGCTGGTGGAAATCCGTGCCGCCAGCGGCACCGACTACGCCATGTACGCGGTGGCCAACCGCGAGCTGAACGACGTGGCGCTGAGCGGTCAGGCAGTTGTGCCTGCTGCGGCAACTGCGGAGCTTGAGCTTGCTTGAGTAGCCGTTGAATGAAAAAGCCCCTGCATTGTGAGATGCGGGGGCTTTTTTATGTCTGTTGGATTCGTGTTGTTTGTTCCGGCCCTTTCGTCGGAACGCCGCCCGGAGCTAGCTCGCTCCCACACTTGGAACGCATTTCCCTGTGGGAGCGAGCCTGCTCGCGATAGCGGTATTAGAGTCACTGCAATTTAAGTACTTGTTTACGCTCAAGCATCGACACATTACCTGCCGATCTGGTCAATAAATTACCGAGCGACTGGTCAAACTTCTGCAGCGCCCGAACTTGCACGTTCTGCTGTTCATTAATATCCGCCACGATATCTTCCGAACGCTTGTAATCCGCCCATAACGGACTCAGCGCTCTGGCATCCGTCCCTTTGGCCGTGCCGATATAGTTGAACTTCCCGTCATAAAAATCAGCACTCACATCCGCCTTGACGTCCGAACTGCGTGAAGTAATCAACTGGCTGTGAGTGTCGACGATCGCCACCACATCCGGGTTGGCCGCGCGCAGGCTTTGCATGTCCGGATACACCGTGACCGAACCGAACTGGCGTTGCAGCGAGGCTTTCACCCAATCCACCGCCATGTCCGGTTGCGAGGTGGCGACGTAGGCGTCGTGGATCGGCTGCACCAGCAGGCTCTGGCCGAAACCGGTGCCGGCGTTGGCCTGGTAGTTGCGCAGGTAGTCGCGGTTGGTCTGGGTGCTTGGGCTGTAAATCACACCAAGTGACACGGCCGGGCCGGCCTTCACAGTGGTCATGCTGCTGCGGCCAACCGGGTGAGGCAGCAGGGTGTCGAGTGACGATACCGCTTTGGGCGCGGTGGGGATCGAGCAGGCAGTCAGTGTCAGCAGTGAAATGGTCAAGATGCTGGCGAACACAGGTTTCATGGTGTTTCTCCCGTGAGACAACTTGAGTAGAAAATCCTGGGCAGCCGTGCTGTCGGCCACTGATTCATGTTACCCCGACAAAAATTATATTAAATGGGGATCCAGGTGAAGTTTGGCAGGGCAATAGTCTTGTTTGGCGTGTTCTTGGTTTTCTAATTGCGACGGGAAATAAAAAAAGCTCAAATCCTGATTTGAGCTTTTTACTTATGAATGAACGAGTTTTTCTATTGAATTGTTAATGCTCAGTAATAGGGGCGTTCATCGTTTGATGACTTAAGCCAGAATTCGCATCAATACCGGTTTCAGTTCCGAGTTTACCTTGATGATGGCGCCTACCAGAAGCCGTTCCTGACTGTCGATTGCAATTGCCTCCGAAAGCTGGACGTCATCCAGCGTAAACAACCCCTCCTTGTTAAAGCTCAAATCAGGTTTGCCATTCTGCAGGATTCGGGCAAGTGGAAGGTAGGATGGCGCTGTCCCCGATTCCATCGAATTACCGGTAGCGATAATCCTGCCCTGTTGGTCGATCAAGCTATCGTGCCAAGAGAGACTTCTGCTTTCGTCGTTAGGAGTGAGAACAGGTTTACCTTCATTGAAGTCTTGCGCAATGTCTCCCGAGTGAGTGACGCTCGTAATGTAACCTTTATTGGGGAAACCCATTTTTTGACCGGCAATGAGCAGTGTTCCCGAGTTTGACTTTGCAATGGAAACAATATTGTTTGGGAAGTTTAAGTGCTTGAGCAGCAGATATCCATTGTCTGCAAAGTTACGTACTTGTTCTCCGGCTGCCGTATACATGGCCACTAACCCCACCCATCTGTTGTCGACGTTTGCGTTGCCTGCTACGCCGATCAGGTTGTCGGAAACTTTAATAATTTTGTAAATGTTTGCTGGGTAATCCGGGTGCCTGATATCAATGTAGGGCTTGCCATTGTTGAAATCATTGTCGGGTTGACCAGAGCTTAAAATTTGAATGAGGTAGTTGTTGTGGATGAACAGTATTTTTCCGTCAGGAAATACGATAGGCGCACTTGAAGAGTGTCCACCTTCCGATGATGGTGCGGGCAGGGATGACGTCGCAGGAGAGACGGGGAGCGGGATAACGATCTTCCCACTCTTGCCAAACTCAGTTTTGTAATTTCCGTGGTTGTTGAAGCAGGCAAGGGCGGCCATCGCCTGGCCGTCATTCTGATGTGAGCCATGAAGCAATATGCTTTCATCTTCCAGCAGCCTGATACTTAATCCTGATGATTTTCCTTCGTTGGCAAATTTGTCCAGTACAAATCCATGATTTGCGTAGCTTTCATCGGTGGTGCCATCGGCTGCAATGCGACCCAATACAAAGTTATCAGCAGTGCTGCTGACCAACAGTGTTCGGTCTTTTGAGTCAGTGACCAATCCCTGAATTCTCGATAGCCCGCTATTGGGGCCGGGTATGTGAATGGTCACTTTCCCCCTCTCGCCGAAAGTTTCATCCAGATGTGCGGGAGAGCGGTTGCCGGACATTTTCAGATCCTCATTGATTTGGAACTTCCTGAGGATCATTTAGCTTTTCACTATTGCTGTCTACTGTAAGACTTGACAGTAGACAAGGTCGTTAATTTAAAGGTGGCGCAATGGCTATCTTCGAATTCGCCATCAACCTTATTCCAATGAGTAGCAGCGGAAAGCAAGAAGGGCCCTGTTCAATTGGCCCTTCTGAATTTTCGTGCTGTCTCAGTCGTTTTTCAGCGGAATCAGAACTTTGTCATCAGGCGAGAGCACCATGAACACCAGCAACCTGGCCGGCTTGCTCTTGCTGGCATTTTTCGAGATCAAATGCTCGGAACCGGCCGGCTCGTACCAGTATTGGCCTTTCTTGTAGGTGATCGGTTGTTCACCCTTGACCTGGGAAACGATCTCGCCTTCGAGCACGTACGCCATGGCGGTGCCGTCGTGTTTGTGGGCGATCGAGGACTGGCCGGGTTTGTAATCGACTTCGATCATCATGGCTTTTTTGCCCGGGACGTTTTTCAGCATCTGATCCTGCAGCACCGAGATTTTCTCGGACGGCGAATCGGTGCCGTGGGCCAGTGCCGAAGCGCTGATGGTGAGGGCCAGAGCGGCGAGCGGGGCGGCAAGCAAGCGCAGGATTTTCATGGTGATCACCTGATGAAGTGGGGGAGTCGGTGATCACAGTAGTCCGCGGGCCGGGGTATTCAAACGGCCAATGTTCGGGAAGTTTGGGTGACCAATCTGGGGGATATCAGCGCTTTTGAGTACGCCATCGCGAGCAGGCTCGCTCCCACATTCAACCGTATTCAAATGTGGGAGCGAGCCTGCTCGCGATGGGGTCTTTAAGGTCAAACGATCGGAAAGGAGTTGAAATCCACGCTATTGGCCAGACGACTGTCGATCAGGTCGATGAAGCCCTGAGCTTCCGGGCGATTGAAATGCGCCTGCATCGCCGCTTCCGACTGCCAGCGGGCGCTGACTGTCCAGCGGTGGCTGTCCTCGGGGCAGCGGTCGACCATGTAGGAATCGCAGCCCGGCGTCTGGCGCAGGGTTTCGACGATCTTCTGCAACTGCTTGCCCAGCTCCTCCGATCGGCCGGCTGCAGCCTGCACCTGTACGGTGTTGATCACTTCGTTGGACATTGCTCACACTCCTGAATCAGGCCGGACGAATCCTGCTCATTGAGGGATAACGCTTGTGCAGGATAGGCCTGCCCCCCCGGATCACCAATAACCAATCGGCGGTTAATCGCTTAGGCCAATTTAATCAACGACCTGTTGCAGAATGTCGCGCAGGCGGTCCAGCGCGATGTCGATGTCCAGCGTCTCGATGGCACCGAAACCGAAGTACATCCCGCTTCTGGCCGGCTGCTGATAATAGAAGCCGTCGATGGCATACAGCCCGACTTCGACTTTTTTCGCCAGTTCGATCACCAGCGGCAAATCGATCGGCACCTTGCAGAACACCGCCATGTGAAAACCCGCGCTGGGTGGCACGGCTTCCAGCCACGGCGAAAGGTCCGTGGCCATGCGCGCCAGAATCCGCTCGCGGCGCTGGGCGTAAATGGTGTGGCAGCGGCGGATGTGCTTGAGCAGACAGCCTTCGGCGATGAACTTGGCCAGCGCCCATTGCGGCAGGGTGGAGGCGTGCAGATCGGTGAGCTGCTTGGCGCGGATCACCGCTTCGAGAATCGCCGGCGGCAGGATTGCGTAGCCGAGGCGCAGCTCGGGCAAGAGGGTTTTCGAGAAGGTGCCGACGTAGGCGACGATGCCGCGCTGATCGAGCTTGTGCAGCGAATCGGTCGGGCGGCCCTCGTAGCGGAACTCGCTGTCATAGTCGTCCTCGATGATGATCGCGCCCAACTCATGGGCCCGCTCAAGCAGGGCTTCGCGCCGCGCCTGACTCATCGGCATCCCCAGCGGAAACTGGTGCGACGGCGTTACGTAAATCAGCCGCGTGCCCTCGGGAATCCGCTCGACCTGAATGCCCTCGGCATCCACCGGCACACCGACCACCGTCGCCCCGTGAGTGCCGAACAGCAGCTGCGCCGGCGGGTAGCCGGGATCTTCCATCGCCACCAGACTGCCGGGGCGAATCAACACGCGGGTGATCAGATCCAGCGCCTGCTGCGCGCCGTTGCACACCACGATGTCTTCGTCCTGACAGTTCACGCCACGGGAAAACGCGATGTGCCGAGCAATCGCATTGCGCAGCGCCGGCAGGCCTTCCGGCACGCTGTAAAAACCTTTGGAATTGGCCATCTGCCGCAGCGCGTGAGCGACGCAGCGGCGCCAGTCATCCTGGGGAAACTGGCCCTTGCTGGTGGCGCCGCCGATGAAGTCGTAGCGCAGCGAGCCCTCGAGCGTCGGGTGGCGCAGGAACACCGGCAGATTGCGCCAGCTCTCGATCACTTCGGCGCTCGCCAGGTCACTGTGATTTTGCTTGCGCTCGATGGTCGCCGGGCGCGCGTTGACGTAAGTGCCTTTGCCGATCACGCCGGTGAGGAAATTCTCGTAAGTGAGCTGCGCGTAGGTGTCGGAAATGGTCTTGCGCGAGATCCCCAGTTGCTCGGCGAGCAAACGGCTGGGCGGTAACTGGGTGCCGGCGGCCAGACGCCCGGATTCAATGGCGCCGCGCAGTTGCTGGTACAACTGACCGGCCAGATCCTTGCGGCCATTGATCACGACATGCAGTTCCATACCGACGGGGCGCTCCGGGCGATTGAGTGTGCCGGCCAGATTACTCCCGAATGCGGTACCGGCAGAAGTTGCGTAGTGCAAATCCCTCAAATTGGCATAGGGCCCTGTGGGAGCTGGCTTGCCAGCGATGGCGGTATACCTGCTGACATCTATGTTGAATGTGATTGCCCCATCGCTGGCAAGCCAGCTCCCACAGGAATGTTGTTTTACTTGAATCAGTGGTCTGCCATTTTTTCGTGGAATTGGGGCTGTAACGTTGCCCAACCAGCGCTTACCGTGAAATCACTCTTCTGCTGCCCGAGGCCCGCCCATGTCCCCGCGTCTGGATTACTACAGCGCATCGCCCAAAGCGATGAAAGCGATGATTGGCCTGGAAGCGCTGACCAGCAACCTGAGCATCGAACCGCCGCTGCTGCACCTGATCAAGATCCGCGCCTCGCAACTCAACGGCTGCGCATTCTGCACCGACATGCATTCGGTGGAAGCGCGGCGGGCTGGGGAGACGGATCGACGGCTGTACGCCATCGCGGTCTGGCGCGACAGCGGCTTCTTCAGCCTGCGCGAGCGGGCGGCGCTGGCCTGGACCGAGGCGGTGACGCTGCTGGCGGACAGCCGGGTGCCTGACGATGTTTACCAGCAGGCGCGGGAACAGTTCAACGAGACCGAACTGGTGGACCTGACCATGGCCGTCAGCACCATCAACAGCTGGAATCGCCTGGCGGTGAGCTTCCGCCAGATTCCCAGCGACTGAACTCCAGACCTCGATCGTTCCCACGCTCCCACGCCCCACACAGTGATCGTTCCCATGCTCCGCGTGGGAATGCCTCTGGGGACGCTCCGCGTCCAGTGACGCAGAGCGTCACGGGCTGCATTCCCACGCAGGAGCGTGGGAACGATCAGTTCTGCGGCCGCTGTGATTCTGATCGATTCCCACGCCCCACACAGTGATCGTTCCCATGCTCTGCGTGGGAATGCCTCTGGGGACGCTCCGCGTCCAGTGACGCAGAGCGTCACGGGCTGCATTCCCACGCAGGAGCGTGGGAACGATCAGTTCTGCGGCCGCTGTGATTCTGATCGTTTCCCACGCCCCACACGGTGATCGTTCCCATGCTCCGCGTGGGAATGCCTCTGGGGACGCTCCGCGTCCAGTGACGCAGAGCGTCACGGGCTGCATTCCCACGCGGGAGCGTGGGAACGATCAGTTCTGCGGCCGCTGTGATTCTGATCGATTCCCACGCCCCACACAGTGATCGTTCCCATGCTCTGCGTGGGAATGCCTCTGGGGACGCTCCGCGTCCAGTGACGCAGAGCGTCACGGGCTGCATTCCCACGCAGGAGCGTGGGAACGATCAGTTCTGCGGCCGCTGTGATTCTGATCGATTCCCACGCCCCACACGGTGATCGTTCCCATGCTCTGCGTGGGAATGCCTCTGGGGACGCTCCGCGTCCAGTGACGCAGAGCGTCACGGACTGCATTCCCACGCAGGAGCGTGGGAACGATCAGTTCTGCGGCCGCTGTGATTCTGATCGATTCCCACGCCCCACACGGTGATCGTTCCCATGCTCCGCGTGGGAATGCCTCTGGGGACGCTCCGCGTCCAGTGACGCGGAGCGTCACGGACTGCATTCCCACGCGGGAGCGTGGGAACGATCAGTTCTGCGGCCGCTGTGATTCTGATCGATTCCCACGCCCCACACAGTGATCGTTCCCATGCTCCGCGTGGGAATGCCTCTGGGGACGCTCCGCGTCCAGTGACGCAGAGCGTCACGGGCTGCATTCCCACGCAGGAGCGTGGGAACGATCAGTTCTGCGGCCGCTGTGATTCTGATCGTTCCCCACGCCCCACACGGTGATCGTTCCCATGCTCCGCGTGGGAATGCCTCTGGGGACGCTCCGTGTCCAGTGACGCAGAGCGTCACGGACTGCATTCCCACGCAGGAGCGTGGGAACGATCAGTTCTGCGGTCGCTGTGATTCTGATCGTTCCCCACGCCCCACACGGTGATCGTTCCCATGCTCCGCGTGGGAATGCCTCTGGGGACGCTCCGCGTCCAGTGACGCAGAGCGTCACGGGCTGCATTCCCACGCAGGAGCGTGGGAACGATCAGTTAGTTCGGTGGGCGCTGCGGTTTCACTGACGTGCCAAACGTGTTGCCCATCCGCGTAGCCGTGGCCGCCGGCGTCGCCAGCCCCACCTGATTCGGCGGGCGTTTGTCGATCGGCACATTCATCGCTTCCAGATTCTTCTGCGCAGCCGCCGCGCCGTCGGGGTTGTTGCCCATCTGCTGGCTCAGGCAGTCGTAATTCGGCGCCTTGTAGCCACCCACCGTCACCTCGACACAGCCCAGCGGTTCCTCCGCGTGCGCACCGCCCAACACCGTCAGCAATAACCCGCCGAAGACGACTTTCCAGACTGATTTCATGCCTGCCTCCTGGCCGGCCCGAAGGGGCCGCTCTAGCTCCAGAGTCTAGTGCAACGGCGGCGTCGATCCCGTGATGGTTTTTTTGCAGTGGCCGTCACACCAGATTCATAAACAGCCCTCAGGATGACGGTTTTCAGGGATACATCAGCCGTGCAGCGAGGCCGTGCCAGGGAGGATGTTGTGCGCTCAGCGCTCGTGCGCCAGCTCTGTCTGGGGCTGCTGCTCGGCTTGTTTCTGAGCCGCGCCAGCGCCGACCCGATGCCGGCGACGATGCGCATGACCTTGCACATCCCGGCCCAGGAACTGGCCCGCGCCCTCGAACAGTTCAGCCGCGCCACCGGCATGGCGGTGCTGGTCGACAGCCAGTTGAGTCGCGGTCGCCGCTCGTTGGCGGTGGATGGCGAATTCACCGCCGCCGAAGCGTTGCGCCGGATGCTCGGCGGAAGCGGCTTGATGGCCAAGTACAGCCGCGACGACGCGTTCACCTTGCAGGTTGCGCAAGTCGAGGAAGTACCAATGCCGGCGGAGAAACCGACCCCCGCCAGCGCAGCCGTCAACCGCAGTTACGCCACCGCGGTGCAGGCCGCTATTGAACGCAACCTGTGCCGCTCGCCGCTAACCCGGCCCGGCAGTTTTCGCGCGGTGTTGCAGCTGTGGATCGGCCGCGACGGCGTGGTGCAGCACAACCGGTTGGTCACCTCGACCGGCGATGTTCGGCGCGATGCAGCGCTGGTAGACAGTTTTCACACGCTCAAAATCGACCGGCCCACACCCGGCGCACTGCGCCAGCCAGTCACGTTGCTGTTGTTACCCGAATCGTCAGGAAAGCGCATGGAATGCACACAATGGGAAGGAGTTTCCGGGGGATGAAAGACGCCGGACAAAGTTCGATGGTCCAGTTGTTCCTGACGTCCTACGAGGACTTTCGGGTGCGCCTGCGACGCCGTCTCGGCTCGGAGGACCTGGCCAACGACGTGCTGCACGAAACCTACCTGCGGGTCGACCGCATGGAAGCGCCGCCGAACCTGCTGCGGCCCAACGCCTACCTCTATCGCATGGCCCTGAACATCGCCGCCGACCGCCGCCAGGCTGATGCGCGGCTGCTCACCGGCAGCGAAGTCGAAGAACTGCTGCAAGTCAGCGACGAAGCGCTGGACCCGATGCGCGTGGTCGGCGGCCAAAAGGAAATCCAGTCGCTGCTCAGCGCCCTCTACGAACTGCCAGCGCGGCGGCGCCGGATCTTCATCGCCGCACGGCTGGAAGAAGCGCCGCACCTGGAAATCTCCCAGCGTTTCGGCATTTCCACGCGCATGGTCGAGAAGGAAATCAAGGCTGCCCTCGGACACTGCGCGGCCAAACTGGAAAGAAAAGTGTTTCAGCGGTTCGGTCGCGGGGCCGGAAAACCGTCTAGTGAATGAAGCTCCCGATCAACCCGTCGAGTACCTGCGCGTTTGAACATCTTCCGTCTGACACCTGCCGAGCCCACGCCTGCCGAGCGTCTGCAAAGCGAAGCCCGCGACTGGCTGATCCTGCTGACCTCCGGCCGCGCCACGGTCGCCGACGCCCGAGCGCTGCGCCAGTGGTGCGCGCAAAGCCCCGAACACGCCCGCGCCTTTGAAGAGTGCAAGGCCTTGTGGCATCTGCTGCAACCGGCGGCCGAAGCTACACAGGCGCCACGCCGGTTTGGACGTCGGGCCTTTCTCGGCGGCGCGATTGCCGCATCGGCAGCGTTCCTGCTGGTGCGCGGCACGATACCGGGCGGGTTCTCCGGGCTTGGCGCGGATTACATCACCGAAGTCGGCCAGCAACGCCGGGTCGAACCGGCCGATGGCCTGAGCCTGGAACTGAACACCCAGACCCGTATCAACCAGCGTTCGGTGGATGAGGGCGTGCAGGGCTTTGAACTGGTCAGCGGCGAAGTCGAAGTGCAGACCGCGCGACTGCCGATGGCGATGCAGGCCGGTGGTGGTTGGTTGCGGGCGAGCAGGGCGCGGTTCAACCTGCGCAACCTTGATCAGCAGGTGTGTGTGACGTGCCTCGATGGCGCGGTGGATGTGGAAGTCGAAGGCCGCAGCCTGCGCCTGGAACCGGGCCAGCAATTGACCTATGACGCGCGACAGGTTGGCACGGTGCAAAGCGTCGACACGGCGTCGGTGATGAACTGGCGGCAGCAGGTGCTGGTGTTCAACGGTGCGACGCTGAGCCAGATGATCGACGAGATCAACCGCTACCGCCCAGGCATGTTGCTGCTGCTCAACCGCGAACTCGGCCAACGCCGGGTGCAGGCGCGGTTCTCCCTCGATCAACTGGCCGGCGTAGGCGCATTGATCCGCGATGCCTACGGCGTCAAATGCACCGAACTACCGGGCGGCGTAGTCGTTCTCAGCTGATCACTGCAAGGGCCCCATGACCTGCCGGTACTTCTCCGGCCCTTGCGGTGTCTGCCGGGTCAACCGCACCTCCAACCCCAACGGATCCTCCCGCCGATTCCCGCTCAACTGCCGCCACCCCTTGTCCGCCTCCCAAACCCGCACCTGCAAATCACTCACCTCACCCAACACCGCCACCCCAGCCGTAGGCGCCGGCAACGGATACCGACTACGCGCTGGCGCCACCGCGCGATACAACGTGTCCCCCTTGAGCCACCAGCGCACCCGCTGCAACGCCCCCGGCTGATCCGCCGCGCTCCGAATAATGTCCAGCCGAAACCCCTTGCTGTCACTGCTGCGCACCGTAAGCGCAGGCGGCGCCGTCGCCGGTTCATCCTCGGTGCCGACCTTCTTCGGCTCCGTCAACTCGATCCCGGCGCGCATCTCCACATCCCGCTGCATCTGATTCAACGCCCGCAACAGGCTGTCGCTCTGCTCACCACTGGCCTGCAAATGGCTGTCGGCGCGCGTGACACTGTCCAGCCCCTTCCAGGCAATCAGACTGACCACCGCCATCAACAGAATCGCGACCATCACCTCGATCAGCGTAAAACCTTGTTGTCTGTTCATTGCACGCTGATCCGGCCCGAAGCATCGCGCAGCACACTCAACCGATTGAGCCCGTCAGACAGCGTCAACTGCAGCGGCGGATTGATCCACTCCGCGTTCAGCACCACCTTCTGCTTCGGCTCGACCCGCACCTCCAGCTTCGGACTCTGCCAAGGACGCGGCCGCAACTGCGGGTCCCGATCAAAATGATCAAAACCCTTGCCACTGTCACTGCGCCGACTGAACCGAAACCCCTTGCCATCGCTCAACCACGCAATCGGCCGGCCATCCGCGCGGGCCTCAGCCTGGGCAATCTGCAGCAACTGCGCCACGCGCTCGGCGTCCTTGCGCAACAACTGCAACGGATCGGGCTTGATACTCAGACTGATCGCCGCACTGGCGATTCCAATGATCACCAGCACCACCATCAACTCGATCAGCGTAAAACCCTGCTGCCTGCACCGGTTCATCGAATGCGCACTCCCTTGCGTCCAGCACGTCCCAAAAAACCATCCTGCACGGTCAACATGTAAGGCGTGTGAAATAAAACCGTGAGAATTGCCGCGTAGTCTGGTCACCGGGACTAAAAGGAGATTCAGCCCATGAGATTCACCGCACGCTTTTCGCCCCCCCAACTCATCCAGGCCGCCGCACTGCTGGCCGCCTTGGTCGGCATCGCCACCTGGTCATCCCTGCTCTTGACCACCGCCGAATCCCACACCCCGCCGGCCACGCCGCAACTGCTCGCGGCACGTAGCGACAACCCGGCGTTGCAATGGTTTTCCAATCGAACGGCGCCGGTGGAGATCAAGGTCAGTGGTGTGATGGCGGGGAGTCGCGGGGCGGTGGCGATTTTGAGTTTGAACGATGGGCCGCCGAGGAGTTTTTTGCAGGGGGAACGGGTGAGTCCTGGGGTGAAGTTGGTGGCGGTGGAGGGGGATGGGGTGGTGATTGAGCAGGGTGGGGAGAGGGTGCGGTTGGGGGTGGAGAGGTTGGGGGAGGGGTGGAGATGCCTAGGTTGGTTAGGCCGTGAATTGGGCGGCGGCAGTTATTTTGGCGTTTGAGTCGGGTGATGGGTGCTGAGCCGCTGGGGGGGGGGGGAGTTGATTGCTTTTGGCCAACCGAAGGAAGCGTGGCGCAAATGTCCGATTTCGGCCAATAGCTGCCGGCCACGAAAGGCCGTAATCGACCAGAAGCTGCCTAACCTACGTGACTCGCCCCCTCTCTTTTAAGGTCAATCACCTTTTTTATGTTTATGTACTTCCAGATCAGGATGTTTGGGTTTGTTTTCTTCAGTAACACGACGGCGCTGGTCCTTTTTGCCGGTGGATTCAGCGATCGGTTTGGGACCGGGTTTAATACTCATGTGCTCAACTCCTTCGATTGATAATGTATCTGCAAGTGAAGCCGTAAGCATGGACAGTGAAGCTACGGGGCGACCAACTCGGAAAGCTTGGCCGCGATATCTGCAAACGTATCTTCAGCAGTGCTTAGGCCGCTTCTCGAACCGAGTAGAGGACTGACTTCTCGCAGCGATTCGTATGTTGTGTCGTGAATGATGGGAACCAGCAGATCCCTTGCGAGAAGTGCGGAAAGCTCTTTGTCGGCGATGCCTTCGGCTGCTAGGCGGCGCAGCAATGCAGGGGTGACCAGCACAATTCCTACTCGAGATTTCGCCAATCCTTTATCAATTTCACGCAGTAACGAAGAGCCTAGAAGGACATCTTTCTCGCTGAACCAAACGGAAACACCGAGCGATTCGAGTACATCATGGAGCTCCTTCGCGGATCCTTTCCGGTCGTCCCAGGCGTGACAAAGAAAGACGTCACGTAGATCAGGTACTGTCGCACGCCTCTCGACATTTTCGCGTACCGGCGTGAGGGTTCGTACCTCGGCGGAGGTGTAGGCCACAGAGGATCCGGGTTTCGACCAGCGCGGCTTCGCGCTGCTGGATGAACCGCCGCTACTGCGACCACCCCCGCCATGAGACGGGGAAGAATAGGATGGTGCGTAGGATGAATACGATCGCGATCCGTACCCGCTATATCCGCTGCCACACGCGGGACACGCTGCTCTTGCGCTTGCCGAACGATGACCATGTACCGGTGCTGTACATCTAGACATGTCGTAAACCTTGCGTTTATAGCTGCTCGCCCAAGAGATGATTAAGCAGCGGTTGTACCGAGCCATCAGCTTTTGAAAACACCGCAGCCCATCCTTATTGGCTCGAAATCACCTGCGCTTCAGGCCGTGATTCCAATATGCCGACACAAACGATAGCCCACAGAGCGAATTCCGCTAGCAGGCGTAGCGTGAATGTTCGCTAGCGGCTTCCGTTACAAATGCTGCCATGGTCTAGAGCTATCTATCATAACGGGCAGCTCTCGACCCAGGTTTCAGCTCCCTGACGTTCAACGGCCCAGCCATCGATGCCGTTGTTCAATCGACGGAAGTCGCCTATGGGGCGGATACTGCCTTTCTGCGACAGGCAGCAATCTGCCAATAGCAGTCTTTCAGAAGATACAGAGGAGTTAGGAATGCATATTAATGAAGAGGACTGCTACTATTCTTTCAGACGCCAATATCAATGCGCAGCGGTTGGGAGCTAGAAGATGGACCACTTTAATAATCTACCCATGCGTCATAAAAACCATGTTACGGAAAACAAAGCCGAAGCTGCTTTTCAGAGTTTTCTTTCGTTATCGGATGACTTTATCCTGCAGGCGCAGGATCGAAAGGACTATGGAACCGACTGTCAAATTGAGGTGGTTGATCACGTAAGTGCTACTAATGTTAGGATTCATGTTCAACTTAAAGGTACGGAAGGCAAACTAAACTTAGATGGCTCGGTTAGTGTGGAGATAAAACGCTCCAATCTAAACTATCTGCTCATGCAGCCCCACTCTTTATTCGTCTGCTACCACGTCCCAACTACTACACTACGCTTTTGCTCTGCCGATACGGTGATGAGGCAGTACGAACATAGTGGGAAAAACTGGACGCAGCAGCAAACTCTTACCGTAAACTTTTTAGACGTACTTACTGAATCACACCTGCAATCAATCGCAGGCTTAGCGAAAGCTGGAGCATTGTCACTGCGTGATATGAGAATTGCGCAAACGGTTGCAAGTCCTGAAGATTTGCCCGGGATTATAAAATCTTCTCGCCCTAGCCTGCATGTTCCAGATGATAAAGCTCAAGCAGAAAAAATACTTTCTAACTTGTACGATAGGGGCGAGGACGAAATAATAAGCTCTTCATTTGGCAAGTTTGTGTCGGTTCTATCTATGGATCATGACGCAATGATTTTCTGCTATATGGCGGAGATTAATCTTGGAATGGATAAACGTAATAAGAATTTCGAACGCCTTGAAGATAGCATTTCTTATCTGGCGTCAAAAATTAATGACGGTCGAATTCATGCGGGCAGTATCCACTACTCAATAGGCAATGCGCTATCCGCACTTGGGCGGGATGATGAGGCTGTGAAGCAATATGAAATTGCTCTTCAGCTCATGGTTGCCGATGATAGTATCTCACTATTCGCAGAGTGTTATAAAAACCTCGGCACCAGTTATGAAAAATTAGGCGATGAGGCTAGAGCTGCTATATTTTATCGCGAAGCCCTACACCATAATCCTCAACTACCAGAGGCGCATTTTGCGTTAGGACTCTATAGTCTGCGAAATGGTGAGAACACAGAGGCACTTGAACATTTTGATAACGTTGTTTTCGTCGAAAATGCATTGGGTAAAAGATCCTCTGTTTCAGGCTGGCGTATAAATGCGCTCTTCAATCTCTGTGATGGGCGGGGTGCTTTTCGCGAAATCAATACGCTCCTGAGCGATGCGGGAAATGAATCTTGGATTTGGCCATGGTGTAGTCAACAGGTGGCTAACTTTTGTCGCTGCTCAATTGAAAATGCAAAGCTAAGCATTCCGTTTTGGAGTCGATATTTGAACGCTAATCCCAACTGTTCCAGCGGAGTGCGAGAATTTTTGATGACCAGGTTGTATTTACAGTCGGAAGATCCCGACACGGGTATGACCTATACTGAATTTAAACGCGAGTTTGAGGCCGCTATCTGTCATGTAAGTGGCGAGCCTGTTGCCTATCTATGGGATCGCCTAGGGCATTGGGCTCAGAAAGAAGACAATTGGGAGGAAGCTGAGCGCTGCTATCGTATCGCATACGATCTTGCAGGTGGGCACTACGGCTACTGCCTCGGCACTGCCCTTAATTTTCTTAACCGGTCTGAAGAAAGCTTGCCGATACTTCTGTCTCAAGCTGAAAAAATTCAACCGGACGATATGAGTTGGTATCAAGTGGCAGTCGCCTACGAACAACTAAAAAATTTTAGCGAGTCAATTAGTGCATATCACAGAACTATCGAGTTAAATCCTGACTATGAACTGGCCTGGTTCAATTTGGGCGGAGTACACTGGAATGCCGGAGAGCAGATTGAGGCAGGTCGGGTTTGGAAGATTGCAGCAAGTAAGTTTCCAAATCACAAGTTGGTGGAACTGCTTCGCCGCGAGCTTCCATTTGTTCTAGCTGAATCTCCCTCGCAGCTAACGAGAAACGCAGAGCAATGAGAATGTCGAAATATTGTCAAATCATCACTCCCCTAGCGTTCTAACCTCAGGCGAGCATAATGACAGTGAATGATTATTGCCATGGAAGGAGCTTTACATTTTGATTGATATGCAGCGTATTAATGATTATGCCAAACAGCACGAAACACATAAAGATCAGTTGGTAATTTTGAGGGAGTGCCAGAAAGATGCCTACAGAATTCTAACTTCGATTGACCTTAAGGCGGCGGGAGAATATAAATTTATTTCTAAAGTTGCCTGCTATGTTATGGCGGGAAATATTGATGATATAAATCACGGAATGCTCAAGAGTCTAGAGATCAACTGCTACTCTGCTGTTGAGTCTTTAGCTCGAGTGTCAATTGAAAATTCAATAAATCTAATGTATGTAGTAAAGGATAAGGACTCCTTGAAATCGAGGTCGCTGATCAAATCGTATCTCACGTCTTCTAGTAGGCGGGCAGTTCATTGGTTGAACTACGCAGAAACCTTAGGGGATGCTAAATATCTAGAGCGGGCTAAAATTTTTTCTTCACATATGCAAAATATATCTGGAATATTTAAAGATTTAAATGATAGCGAAGTTTTCCCTCATTGGCCTGACGCTCGCAGTCGATTTAGATCCGTGGGATTAGAAGCTTTTTATCATATCCTGTTTGCGCCAACATCCGATTCCATACATGGGTTTTCCGAAGATATTTTCAATAGCTTATTGATTGACATATCTCCCAATGACTTAGACGTAAAGCAAGCATTGCAAAAAGCTCAGAAAGCTGAAAAATTATCTTTGGCGTACTATTTAACGACCAATGCGGTCCTGTTTTTTTGCCATGCTGCTCATAGAATCTGCTGCCGCTCGGAGCGCGAGCCGGAAGCCGCGGCTCTAGAGCAAGTGGTCCTCAAGCTGAATGGCGTCATTACAGCCCATGAAGATTTAATGGATACCTACTACGAAAGTCGTATTTGATGGTTTTATTTAGAGAAAAGGGGACTGGAAAAGGGGACGAATTTATTTGCACAAAAAAATGGGGACTGATTTATTTCCTGAAAATAAGTCAGTCCCCATTGTTACTATCCGCAACCCCACTGCACCCGCACCCGAGTCCTTCAATCTGCGCCTGCGCCTGCACGAATGAGATGTTAGCTTCCTATCGACGCGTCGACAGCTCTCGGCACCAAATGCGGTGTTACCCGGTTACGAACTATGCGAAATACAAAGCGGGGTCACTGCCGAGGTCCTGCCGATGAACTTCGGCACCGTAGGACGTGGAGTGGATGATTAGAATGGACTTGTAGATATCGCGCAGGCCTTCGATAAGCTCTCTGGATGTACCGTGGGCGGGCTGCCAGTGAGCGGCGGTGATGCTGGCATAAAGGGTGGGCGTCGTCATAAGCCCATAGCGCGAGAACCAGGGTGGTGGGGCTTCTCATCGAGTTTCAAGACAAATCAGAAAATCATTCTATGCTCAACCGAACGACTCGAGGCCATGCAGGGAGCACTTATGGAGCAGCAAATTATCTGGATCATCGCTGTATTAGGTTTTGGTACTTTAGTTGGGGTCTTTTGGAAGATGAAAGGAGGATTCGGACCTCTCAATCTTCGAGTTGTTGGCATTGTCTTGATTGCGATTTTTACCTCATTGCTGGCCTTAGCCAAGTCCAGCGACCTCAGTGCCGCGCTAGGCATATTGGGGGCAATCGCGGGATATTTGTTCGGTGCCAAAGCTGAGCCTGCTAAGCTTGCGCCCCCCCAATCGGGCGATGCTACTATAAATAATAGTGGTTCAATTGGAGACAATACCAAGATTGCACTTGGTGACATAAATGAAACCGTTAACAACATCAAAAGCCAGATCAAGGATCTCAGAAGCTTTTTAGGTGACGAAAAACAGAAACTCAATCACCTTCTCTCCCCAGTACAGGACCTCCGCGAAGCTCAATATGAATACCTAATTAACACAATTTTTGAGCGAAATGCGGATGTAGTCTATGAAGCTATGGCTACAGTTATCAGGGCTTGGACTGATGAAGGCTGGTCACTACTTTCAATGACTGAAAACTACGATAGATCCGATGCATTGATCTTGATGTTCCGTCGTCCCACTGACGATTCTGATAGCGTTGGTACGGTCACCTTGTACAACGGATCAAGAATGGCAAGGGGGTAGGGCGCGTTAGGGCGCCTTAGTGCTGTGATTATTCGAAATTCCATCCGCATCCATGAGTTAGCCAGTTGCGTTGATATGGACCAAAAGGGCGGCTGATCTATTTCTGGAAAATAGATCAGTCCACTTTTTTAGTCTCTTTGTTATTCAGAGGAAGTCCTATGCGCTATAGCCCAAATCTGATTGTAACTGCCGACAATCCACGAACCGGGGAGACGGTATATGCCGAATTTGAGCGAGCCGAGGCCTACGCTTTGGCCCGATTGCTCAGGACTTTGAACCTAGAAGATTGTCGTTCCAAAGCCTTGAGCGACGATGATGCACACCTGATGACGGAAGGACTGGCAAAGCTGCGGAGCTTCTTTGTTGCTGCTGGTGTAGCGCCGTGGTGAGTCATCCACTGAGTGGGGTTGGATCAACAGGAAAAAGGGACGGGACGTAGTGGGGAGGTGCCGCAGTAAGGCCTCGATAAACGCCTGTGTTTAAAAAGACATCTCCAGACACTCTCTCAGGCTACATATCCTTGCGCCGTTGCCTACAGCTACGCCAGAATCCGCCGGCTTGTGCGCTTTGTACCTGGTCTTTATCGTCTACGTGTCGCTGGTAACCCAGCGACCGGGTTTAGCGACCCGACCAGGTATAAGTTCAACGACGCTCCTGTTTGTCGCAGACATTTGCGATGACGATATGGTGGCTGTGCGTGGGAGATCTTCGGGTCTGCCGGGTCTTATACCTCTCGGTTCGCTAACCCGCGTACAGCTGCCACCCTTACTTGTTTAGCGACAGGTGTTGGTGGTTCCACCAGGTATAAAAATGGAGCTTCACCATGATCAAACCAACACCCAACCCGCCAGAAACCGCCTCGGTTTCCCCCTACGAATCCATCGATTCCCGAAAACTCCACGAAGCCGCCGACCGCGCGCTCGACCATTACCTCTGTCCGCCCGGCTCCACGCCACCCCCACGCAGAACCCGCGGGATGTATGCCGTGACGGCGGACAACAAAAACGAAGAACTGCTGATTGATGCCAGTGAAACACTCGCTTCGGCCCAAACCATTGCCCAGAATGTCGCCAGTCTGGTGCCGGCTTCGCAGCGTCGGGCGTTGGTGGGCATTGCGCAGTTGATCATGCTCGGAGAGTTGGCTGTGAATCGGGCGTTGGATAACTTGCAATTGCCGGTGAAGCAGACCTCAGGATCACCTGCTGATTAAGCTGGTGCCAATTCTGGCGCGTTCGCGAGCAAGTCGAATCGTCGCTGCCACAGGAATTCATGTTGATCACAGATATTGTGTAGGGCGCTGAAATCTGTGGAGGCCGGGCAGGCAGAGAGGGCGATGGCACATGCGCTGTTTCTGACGTCTAGCCGTCAGTGGAAAAAGGGGATCGATTCATTTCAATCGATCCCCTTTTTGTTGCTTAACCCGCGTCGCCGTTACTTGGCTCTGAAGGCGCATCCGGACATTCATTGCGCCATCGCGTAACCATCATGTCTTTGAGTTGCTCTCCCATGGTGTCGACACGCAAGCAGGCGCCTTTCTTTGAATAGAACAGGATGCAGCGCGAGCTATCAAAAGAGCAGGTATCGACCTCCAGGAAATCGCGAGCAGCCAGCTCCCGCTCGACACCACTGTATTCATAGCCATCGCGGGTGTGCATCCGGGTTGGTTTCCATCCTTGTTTGATCAGCTTGGATCTGGCCGACACCAAGGGCTCATCGACGGCGATGCCTGCTGGTCCGTGCTTGACGTTTGTCGCTTGCGAGCCGCCGGCAAACGCAAAGCTTGTACCTGTGCAATACATTGCGAAGAGCAGGAGGGTTGGGGTCTTCATTTGATCGTTCCACAAAAAGGAACAGATTTCTGTTCCCTTTGATTTCTGGCTTCAATCCTTTTCAGGGCATTTGAAGTTCCAGGAATAAATCTTCATGTCTTTGACTTCTTCGCCGACAGTTCCTACACCTAAACAATCACCGTTCTTGATGTAGTTGAAGCTGCAGTAACGGACGCCTTCCGTGCAAGACTCGATTTCACTGAAGCCTTTTCTTTGGATGACGCTTTCAACCCCGAACCCACCGGAGTGGGTGGGATTTGGATTCCAGCCATTTTTGATCAAGGCTTTTCGGGCTTTCGAAAATGGCATTCCCTCTTTGATAGGAAGATCTGCTGCGCTGGAAAATAAACTGACGCAACATAAAAGGCTGATGGCTAATATTTTTTGTTTCACTTATCAGTACCGCCAAAGAAAAGGGGACGAGTTTATTTTCACTGGAGGGTTTCTGATAGAGTCCGCACTCGTTCAATCCGCTGACAGGGAGTCAGGCACATGGCAAAGCCTGCCGCACGCATCACTGATCCAACCTCCTGCCCGATGCCCGGGCATGGCCCAAAGGCTATCGCCTCAGGATCCCCCGACGTGTTCTTCGACGGCCTTGCTGCCGCCCGTAAAGGAGATACCTGTACCTGTGGGAGTGCACTGGTTTCGGGTGTTTCCGCTACGGTGTTCATCAATGGCAAAAACGCTGCGCTGATCGATACCACAGGTTCGCACGGCGACGTTGTGATTGGTGGTTCGGGGACAGTCATCATCGGGGATTCGCATACTCCGGCACCTTTCATTCCTCCTTTACCTCTCACCATTCAGAAACGATTCGGGCAGTCGTTCAGTGTTACCGACAGTGAAACGGGTAAGCCATTGGCGTTTCGTGACTATGTTGCGACGGTAAATGGCGTCGAGACCAAAGGCGTCACCGATGCTGATGGCATCGCACACATCAAAACGCCGACGCCCAATGCCCAAATCTCACTTCACATCACGTTCAATGCCCCAGCTCGAACGCTTCATGAATTTTCGGAGAAACAGTAATGGCCGCCAGTTTTGCGACACAGGCAACTGCTCAGGAGATTAAGCCAGGCGAGTTCATGTGCCCTATACCGGTGGCTGTGAATGATCGAGCGGCTACTCGTGAGGCGATTATCAAACGGGTTCGGGATTTGAAAGTCACGTTTATCGAGCGCTCGTCCTGGAAAGCGTTGGATGGCAAGAAGGACATGGTCAAGGATTGGGACTACACCATGATCGCTTTGCACCACGCGGGCCGCAGCCATAGCTGCACTCCCGGTGCGGAGCAGATGCAGGAAATCCAGAAAGGACACCTGAGCCAGAAGTACGATGATATTGGCTACCACTACGGCATCGATTGCACTGGGCAGGTTTTTGAAGGTCGTGACATTCGGCTTCAGGGTTCAAGTGTTCTGAAATACAACACAGGGCTGATTGGCATCGTCCTGCTTGAAAATCTGACGACCCCGGAGGAGGGTGGCGATTGGGTCGCCAAAGGTCGGGTGGCTTTGGATAGCATCGGTTACAGCACCACAAACGTTATTCCCCAAGAGCAAATCGTTTCGCTGATGCACCTGATCGACGCATTGAAAAGCGTGTTTTTTATCAAGAATTTTGGTGGCCACAGGGAGTATCCAGGGCAAGGCTCTGAAGGGAAAATTTGCCCCGGCAACATTGGAATGGAGCTGGTCAGAAATATCAGAGCTAAAACCCAACTGCTTCCACCGCCGGCGCCACAGCAATGAAAAAGCTTTTAATCGCAGCAGTCCTCGCCGTAGTAACTGTGCTCTATGTCGGCTACTACGAAGCCCTTGAGGACGGGGACATCGAGACCATTGTCTTCATCAAGAAGCACCCGACGTTTCAGATGAAGTTCTACAACATCCACGCGAACGATGGAGAGATCAGGAAAGTAGGGCGCCTGACAGCAGAGGAGCGAGGGTGGATTATTGATTACTGTAGGTATCGTTTGGGAATCGATACGGACCTGAAAACCCAGGATGACGTCGAGATGTGTCGGAAAAAATAGAACTGCTCATTTGGCCGAGGTCGTCAGTCACACCTGACAACCTCGGTCATTTTCTTTTCGTCTATTGAGCTCAGCACTCAGACGCTTACGCCTTCACTTCAACATGATCCAACGCCTGATTCACCGCCAACTCACTCAACATCACCAACTGCGCAATCCCGATCGCGGTTTTGCGGTGAGCCGGCTCCAGAGTGGCCGCAAAGTTGTTGAGCATTTCGCTGGCCGATCCCAGTGATTCGCTGGCATTGGCCAGGAGGGATTCAGTGTTGTATGCCGGGTTGGCCAGGTACATCGGATCGTGTTTGTGGTGGCTACCCATGATCCGTTGTTGTGGGGTGAGGTAGTGGTCGAGGGCGCGTTCGGCGGCTTCGTTCAGGGTTCGGGAGTCGGGGAATTTGTAGGGGGAGACCGGATCGGTTTCTGGTGGGTTTGGTGTTGGTTTGAACATAGATGTAGCTCCATATGGGACTTAAGGAGCCATCACTCTCGCTACCAAACGAGTGGTGGTGGCCATACGAAGGTTGGTAGACCGGCCCATATGGAAAATCCGGCGCGCCCGAGGGCGCCCTGCGCATGGCCACCATAAGACCGATGCCGAAAGAGCATCTGCGCTAGGTGACGTTATGCGTCATATGGGAGGTCGGGCTACCAAACCCGATCACTGTTTTTCAGTGACCCGGAAACGATAAGACCCGCACCCCAGACGCACAAGCCGGCGGATTCTGGCGTAGTCGTAGGCAATGACGCAAGGCGTTGTAGCCTTGAGGAAGTAACGCTGAGTGTCTTTAAACGGCACTGAAAAAATCGGTTAAACAGGCTATCGGCACAGCGTCCGTTCGTGCGGTAGAGGGGGCAGCCAGTGATTGAGCAGGGTGAAAAGAGAATGCAAGAGAAATGACCGTTGGTCGTAAACATCCGAATACCTGTCAGATCTGACAGGTGACGCTTCCTGCTGCCCACGATTGAATCACTCCGTCAAACCAAACCCACGAAACGGAGTTACTGACATGTCTACATCCAAGTCCAATGCCCCCATACCCATGATCGTTTCTATCAGCGATTCCAAGGGTGAAGTACCTAATGGCGGAGCAACCCCTGATACCACTGTGAGAGTCGCAGGTCTCTCGGTATCAGGGACGAACGTCGGAGTGTTCGATGGAACAATCTTGAAAGGTAATGTCCTTGCTGGACCAACAGGCCAATGGTTAATGGAGTTAGGTGGGCTGGCCTTGGGCAGGCACAGCATCACGGCTCGGGTTGACGGATCTGTGTCGGTTCCCAGAACATTTTCAGTGGTTCAACAGTAGAAAATAGATTCAATGGTTGCGAGTGAAGATCGGGAGATTTGAGGCGCGAAGTCCTCAGGGATCCCGATCTGTCCCCCCCTCGGGTTTGGCGTTTTGAGCAGGCCAGAACTATGGGGTATCCGGGCGGCTGAGCAGTGTTTCAAGCCTCGCCAGCGGCGGCGCTTCCCGGCTGCGGTCAAAGACTTGCACACCAACCTTCAACAACCGCCCATTTTCCACCCCCCCAATCACCTGCTCACACCGCAACAACAACCTCCCTTGATCACACTCCATCGCCTTAACCCCCATCGGCAATCTCCCTTCCAACCGAAGTTCCGCCATCCGACCCTGCGCCGCAATCATCGCAATCGAGCGATCCCGCAATATCCCGCTGCTCTGCGTCATCAACCCCGCCACGCGCACAGCGGCGGACATGGCCACGGCGATGATCGCCAGCGCGACGAGCACTTCAATCAGGGTAAATCCAGCTTGCGGGGAGGGGGTGCGCATCGGGGTCTCGGGCAGTCGGGCGGCCCTTGACGCTAACGCCCGTGCTTGACGGCTTGACGACGAAAACACCCGAGGATTTTCAACATCCCTGACATATCTTCTTGCAACACTGCGCGTCGAATCGAATCAAGCCAGGGAATGACGAGATGGATATCGCGCAATTCAAACAGCCCAGTCGACCGAGCCGGATGCCCCGTGGGCAGCAGGGTTTCACGCTGATCGAGATCATGGTGGTGGTGGTGATTCTCGGGATTCTGGCGGCGATGGTGGTGCCCAAGGTGCTCGACCGGCCGGATCAGGCGCGGGCCACGGCGGCGAAGCAGGACATTGGCGGGTTGATGCAGGCGCTGAAGCTGTATCGCCTCGATCACGGCACTTACCCGAGCCAGAGCCAGGGCCTGAAGGTGCTGGTGGAGCGGCCGGCCGATGCGAAGAACACCAATTGGCGCTCGTACCTGGAGCGCCTGCCGAATGACCCGTGGGGTCGTCCTTATCAGTACCTCAATCCCGGTGCCAACGGCGAGATCGACATCTTTTCCCTCGGCGCCGACGGCCAGCCTGACGGCGACGGTGTGAATGCCGACATCGGTTCCTGGCAGTTGTAAGGCGGGCCATGAACAGCCAATCGAACCAGCAGGGGATGGCGATCATCAGTGCGCTGCTGATTGCGGCGGTGGTCGCGGTGATCGCCGCCGGCATGCTGACCCGCCAGAGCGTTTCGACCCGGGCGCTGGAAGCCGAACAACTGCGCGTGCAGGGCCGTTGGGTGTTGCACGGCGGGTTGGAGATCAGCCGGCAATTGTTGTGGGATGCGCGGCAGCGCGATCCGTTGACCCGGCTCGATCAACCCTGGGCGCAGTTGTTGAATACCCAGGGTTTCGAAGGGCGGCTGGAGGACGAGCAGGGCAAGTTCAACCTGCGCAATCTGGTGGCCAACGAGCGGATCGATGACGCGCAGGTGCAGGCGTTCGAGCGCTTGTGCGAGTTGATTGGTGTCAGCAGCGGCTTGAGCCGGCGCATCAGTCAGCGGGTGATCGGCTCTTATCCGCACCTGTTGAATGCCCAAGTGGTGGACAAGCCTGTGGCGAAAACCACCTTCGACAGTGGGCGTGCCACGTCGCCGTCCGCGTCGCGCAAGCCGCAATCGCCGACCTTGCCGATGCTGCGCACGCTTGACGATTTGCGCAGTGTGGATGGGATCAACGATGCGCTGTTGGCGAAACTCGCGCCGTACCTGACGGTGATTCCGGCGACCACCTGGCTCAACGGCAACACCGCCACGGCGCCGGTGCTGGCGGCTTATGTGCCGGGGTTGTCGCTGGAGCGGGCGCAGGCGTTGATCAATGAGCGTGACGCCGGGCGCTGGTTTATCAATCGCGGGGACTTCGTCAATCGCCTGCGACTGCCGCAACTGGAGATCACCAGCGTCAAGGTTGGTATCACCAGCGACTGGTTCCGGCTGCGCGGGCAGGCGCGGCGCGATCAGCGGCGGGTGAGCCTCGATGCGTTGTTGCATCGCAGTGAGGATCGTTTGCCACAAGTGATCTGGTCGCGGGTGGGCGTATGAGCCAGTTGCGCGTGAGTTTGCCGCCGCTGGCGGAGCTGAGTCTCGACAGTGAAGTGGATTGTGCGTGGCTGGATCGTCAGGGGCAGGTCACTCGCCAGGAACGCGTGCGGCTCGGCGCGCTGCCGAAGCAACCGCTGGTGTGTTTTCTGCACCCGTCGGACAGCCTGTTGGCGAGCATCGATCTGCCGCCGCTGCCCGCGAGCAAAACCGCTGCGGCTGTGCAATGTGCGGCGCAGGCGTTGATGCTCGGTGACAGCGCCGAGATGCACATCGCCCACAGCGCTCGCAATGAAAGCGGCCAGGTGCAGATTGCCTGGGTCTCACGCAAGGATTTGCAGCACCTCGGGCAATTCGGTTTGAACCTCAAAGGTCTGTACCCGGCGGCCTACAGTTTGCCGGTGATGGCCGGCGGCGTCGGCTGTCTGCACGACGAGCATCTGTTGCTGCGCCACGGCCCGAATGCGGCGCAGGTGCAGCCGATGATCGACGAAGCGTGGCTGCTGGAAACCGGTCTGCCGGCGCACTGGATCGGTGACGGCGCGCCGGAAGCGGTGCAATCGACATTGCCTGACTTGCAGCGCTGCTCCGGCCCACTGCCGAATTGGGGTTTGCACGGCGGCCTCCAGCAACCGGGCACCGAACATCGCGGCTGGGGCAAGGCGCTCGGTTGTTGTGCGCTGGCACTGGCGGTGTGGGTGATCGGTTTGAACCTGTACGCCGCCCGAGAGGCCGGGCAGGCCCAGCAGCTCAAGGCGCAGATGGCGCAGCGGGTGAAGCAGGCGTTTCCCGAGTTGCCGGTGATCCTCAATCCGCTGCATCAGGCCCGTCAGCAAATCGCCGCTCGCCAGCAAGGCGCGACGGATGCGCCGGGCCAGGATTTCACGCGGCTGGTGTCGCAGGCCGGCAGCGGCATGCCGTCCATGGCGGGCACGGTACAACGTCTGGAATTCGTCGATGGTGCGTTGCAACTGAGTCTGCTGCCCGAGGCCCGGCGTTCGGGCAACGACAAGGACTGGCAAGGCACGCTGGCCCAGGCCGGTATCAGCATCAGCCCGAACGACGACGGCTGGGTCTTGCGCCCGGCCGGCGAGGCGACCGCTGCCACCGACAACGACGATAGCAGCGGAGCCGAAGATGAATAGCCCATCGCTTGCGAAATACCGCGCCGGTTGGCAGCGCTTCAATGCTCAGTTGCAGGCCCGTTGGCAGCCCTTGGCGCTGCGGGAAAAACGCATGGTGGGTGGCATGGCGGCGCTGTTGCTGGGGCTGTTTGTGTGGGTGGCGTTGGTTCAGCCGCCGTTGAAGAAGATCGCCGCCTCGCAAGTCGAAACCCCGAAATTGCGCGCCCAGGCTGAAGCGCTGGAAGTGCTGTTGCGCGACGTCAGCGTGCGCCCCGACGGGCAGAACCTCGAGCAGTTGCTGCAACAGACCATGCAGGCCAGTGGATTGGGCGGCCATTACCAATTGGCGGCCGCATCCGCCGGCTGGCAGTTGACCTTTGACGCGGCACCCGCCGACGCCGTGCTCGACTGGCTGCTGAGCCAACCGCGGAATTTTTCACTGCAAGTGGTCGAGGCCCGTCTGCAACGCGCGGACGACGCCGCGACCGATGACACCGCCGGCACTCTGTCGGGCACCGTACGCATGGATCAGGCGCTGGGCGCTAAGGAAGCTTCATGAAGGGGTCAGGATCCAAACGCATGGCGTTGCCGATGCTGTTGATGGCATTGAGCGCGTGCAGCAACACCACACCACCGAATCAACCGCCGCTGCTGGTGGACAGCGAACTCGGCCGGCCGTTGGCCAACACTCAGCGCAGTGGCGACGCGGTGCTCGACCGCGAGCGCGCGCAGGCTCAGGTCAAACCGGCGCCGAAGCAATTGCACAACATCACCGAACGCGCCCGCAGTGGCGGTTCGCCGCGGGGCACGACGTTGCCGGCCAATCCGTTGGGCGATCAACCGGTGACGCTGAATTTTGTCGACGCCGATATTCAAGCGGTGGTGCGGGCGTTGTCGCGTTCCACAGGTCAGCAGTTTCTGGTCGACCCTCGGGTCAAGGGCAACCTGACGCTGGTCTCCGAAGGCCAGGTGCCGGCGCATCAGGCTTACGACATGTTGCTGGCGGCGCTGCGCATGCAGGGTTTCAGCGTGGTGGACGTGGGCGGCGTGGCGCAGGTGGTGCCGGAGGCCGATGCCAAGTTGCTCGGCGGGCCGATCTACAGCGCTGACAAACCGGCCGGCAACGGCATGCTCACCCGCACGTTCCGCCTGCAATACGAGAACGCGGTGAACCTGATCCCGGTGCTGCGCCCGATCGTCTCGCCGAACAACCCGATCAACGCCTATCCGGGCAACAACACCATTGTCGTTACCGACTACGCCGAGAACCTGACGCGGGTCGCGCAACTGATTCAAGGCATCGACACGCCGAGCGCCATCGACACCGACGTGGTGCAGATCCAGAACGGCATCGCCGCCGACATCGCGCCAATGGTCGCCGACCTGCTCGACGCACCGGGCAACGATCCAACGCAGAAAATCGCGGTGATCGGCGACCCGCGTTCCAACACCATCATCATCCGCGCCGGCAGCCCCGAGCGCACGGAGCTGGCGCGCAACCTGATCTACAAACTCGATAACGCCCAGAGCAATCCGAGCAATCTGCACGTGGTGTATCTGCGCAATGCTCAGGCCGGCAAACTGGCCCAGGCGCTGCGCGGTTTATTGACCGGCGAGAGCGACAGCGGCACCAGCGACAATGCGCGCTCGGTGCTCAGCAACATGGGCAGCTCCACCAATTCGGGTAGCGGGCAGAACGGCCAGAGCGGCACGCAAAGCAACGGCAGCACGTCGACCACCAACAGCGGCAGCACCGGCGGCAGCTACGCTCAGGGTAGCAGCGCCACCAGCGGCAGCAGCAATGCGCAAAGCAGCGAACAGAACGTCGCCTTCAGCGCTGGCGGTGTGACCATTCAGGCGGATGCGACCACCAACACCTTGCTGATTTCCGCGCCGGAGCCGCTGTACCGCAACCTGCGCGAAGTCATCGACCTGCTCGACCAGCGCCGCGCGCAAGTGGTGATCGAAAGCCTGATCGTTGAAGTCGGCGAGGACGACGCCAGCGAATTCGGCGTGCAATGGCAGACCGGCAACCTCGGCGGCAAAGGCGTGATCGGCGGCGCCAACCTCGGTGGTTCGGGGATCAACGTCAATGGCAAGACCAGCCTCGATGTACTGCCGCAAGGCCTGAACCTCGGCTACGTCAATGGCACCGTCGACATCCCCGGCATCGGCAAGATCCTCGACCTGAAAGTGCTGGCCCGGGCCCTGAAGAGCAAGGGCGGCACCAACGTGCTGTCGACGCCGAACCTGCTGACCCTGGACAACGAAGCGGCGAGCATTTTCGTCGGCCAGACTATCCCGTTTGTCAGCGGCAGCTACGTCACCGGCGGCGGGGGCACCAGCAACAACCCGTTCCAGACCGTGACTCGCGAAGAGGTCGGTTTGAAGCTCAACGTACGGCCGCAGATTTCCGAGGGCGGCACGGTCAAGCTCGACATCTATCAGGAGGTCAGCAGCATCGACGAACGCGCCTCGGCCGCGGCCAATTCGGCGGGGATCGTCACCAGCAAACGCGCGCTCGACACCAGCATCCTGCTCGACGACGGCCAGATCATGGTGCTCGGCGGTCTGCTGCAGGATGGCTACAGCCAGAGCAATGACGCGGTGCCTTGGTTGTCGAGCATTCCGGGGATTGGCGCACTGTTTCGCAACGAACGCCGCTCGATCACCAAGACCAACCTGATGGTGTTCCTGCGCCCGTACATCATCCGCGACAGCGCGGCGGGGCGAAGCATCACGCTGAACCGTTACGACTTCATGCGCCGCGCCCAGGGCGGTCTGCAACCGGAGCGCAGCTGGGCGATGCCGGACATGCAGGCGCCGCAGTTGCCGGCCACCGCCCAAGGCGTGCCGGCGCCGGTGTCCGGCCCCCGCGCGACCATCAAAGCGGTGCCGCTGCAATGAGCGCATTGCCTTACGCCTGGGCCAAGGCGCAGCGGATTCTGCTGCGTGACGGCGTGCTGACGGTGTGCCCGTCGACGCCGGGCTGGTCGATCAGCGAAGTACGGCGGCAGTTCGGCGCGGCGAGGCTTGAGCGGGTGCGCGATGACGAGCTCGACGGCTTGCTCGCCACGGCCTATGCCGACACCGGCAGTGCGGCGGCGGTGGTCGGTGCGGCGGAAAACGAAGTCGACCTCGACCGCCTGATGCAGGACATGCCGGAAATCACCGACCTGCTCGACACCCAGGACGGCGCGCCGGTGATCCGCATGATCAACGCCTTGCTCACGCAGGCGGCGCGGGATGAGGCCAGTGACATTCACATCGAACCGTTCGAAACCCATTCGGTGGTGCGCTACCGGGTCGACGGCACGCTGCGCGACGTGGTGTCGCCGCGCAAGGCGTTGCACGGTGCGCTGGTGTCGCGGATCAAGATCATGGCGCAGCTCGATATCGCTGAAAAACGCCTGCCGCAGGACGGCCGCATTGCGTTGCGCGTAGCGGGGCGGCCGATTGATATTCGCGTCTCCACCGTGCCCACCGGTCATGGCGAGCGAGTGGTGATGCGTCTGCTGGACAAGCAGGCCGGGCGCCTGCATCTGGAAACCTTGGGCATGGATGCGCAGGTGCTGGCCAAACTCGATCACCTGATCCGCCAGCCCCACGGCATCGTGCTGGTTACCGGCCCGACCGGTAGCGGCAAAACCACCAGTCTTTATGCGGCGCTGGCACGGCTTGATGCGAGCACCAGCAACATCCTCACCGTGGAAGACCCGGTGGAATACGACCTGCCGGGCATCAGCCAGATTCAGGTCAACGCGAAGATCGACATGACTTTTGCATTGGCATTGCGGGCGATTCTGCGGCAGGACCCGGACATCATCATGATCGGCGAGATCCGCGACCTCGAAACCGCGCAGATTGCGGTGCAGGCTTCGCTGACCGGTCACCTGGTGCTCGCGACCCTGCACACCAACGACGCGGTGTCGGCGGTCAACCGCTTGATCGACATGGGCGTCGAACCGTTTCTGCTGGCCTCGTCGATGCTCGGCGTGTTGGCCCAGCGGTTGGTGCGGCGCCTGTGCAATCAGTGCAAACAGGAAGACCCGGCCACGCCCGGCACCTGGCGCCCCGTGGGCTGTGCGGCGTGCAATCACACCGGTTATAGCGGCCGAACCGGCATTCACGAATTGTTCTGCATCGACGACGACATCCGCACCCTGATTCACCAAGGGGCAGGGGAGCAGGCGTTGCGTGCGGCCGCGAGCAAGGCCGGGATGTTCAGCCTGCGCGAGGACGGCGAGCGCTGGATTCGCAGCGGTGCCACGGCGCCGGAAGAAATCCTTCGTGTGACACGGGACGCCTGATGAATCGCTATCGTTTTGAAGCCGCCGATGCCAGCGGCAAGATCGAATCCGGGCATCTGGAGGCGGAGAGTCAGGGCGCGGCGTTTGGCGTGTTGCGCGGTCGTGGCCTGACGGCGTTGTCGGTGGAGAAGGAGAGCAACGTCTCACAGCACGGCGGCGGTGGATTGTTCAGCGCCAGGCTCTCGGATAACGATCTGGCGTGGGCCACGCGGCAACTGTCGAGTCTGCTCGGCGCCAGCCTGCCGCTTGAAGCTGCGTTGAGCGCCACGGTCGAGCAGGCCGAGAAAAAGCACATCGCCCACACCCTCAGCGCCGTACGCGCCGATGTGCGCAGCGGCATGCGCCTGGCCGAAGCGCTGGCGGCGCGGCCACGGGATTTTCCGGAGATTTACCGGGCGCTGATTGCGGCGGGCGAGGAGTCCGGTGATCTGGCGCAGGTGATGGAGCGGCTGGCGGATTACATCGAGGAACGCAACAACCTGCGCGGCAAGATTCTCACCGCGTTCATCTATCCGGGTGTGGTCGGGCTGGTGTCGATCGGCATCGTGATTTTCCTGCTCAGCTACGTGGTACCGCAGGTGGTCAGCGCGTTTTCCCAGGCGCGGCAGGATCTGCCGGGGCTGACTTTGGCGATGCTCAATGCCAGTGATTTCATTAGGGCGTGGGGCTGGTTGTGCGCAGGCGTCATGGCCGGTGCGTTCTGGAGCTGGCGCCTGTATTTGCGCAATCCGGCGGCGCGTTTGAGTTGGCATCATCGGGTGTTGAAGCTGCCGCTGATCGGGCGGTTTGTGCTGGGGCTGAACACGGCGCGGTTCGCCTCGACGCTGGCGATTCTCGGCGGTGCGGGGGTGCCGTTGTTGCGAGCGCTGGAAGCGGCGCGGCAGACCTTGTCCAATGATCGTCTGAGCCTGAGCGTCAATGAGGCCACCGCCAAGGTCCGGGAGGGCGTCAACCTGGCGGCAGCGCTGAAAGTGGAGAACGTGTTTCCACCGGTGCTGATTCATCTGATCGCCAGCGGCGAGAAAACCGGTGCGCTGCCGCCGATGCTCGAACGCGCTGCGCAAACCCTGTCCCGCGATATAGAGCGTCGGGCGATGGGCATGACTGCGCTGCTTGAGCCGCTGATGATCGTGGTGATGGGCGGGGTGGTGCTGGTGATCGTGATGGCGGTGTTGTTGCCGATCATTGAGATCAATCAGTTGGTGCAGTAGTTTTTTCAACTTTTTTTACCGGCGTCTGATCTCACCCGAGCGCCAAAAACAGCATCCTCGGGTTCTCCTTTCTGTCATCTGCAACGGCCCTTCAAGGGCTGTGGGCGATTCCCTCGAAAAGCTTGCCGCAGACACTCCGAACAACCCCCGGAACACCCGAGAAAATCCCTCGAAAATCACCTCGCACCTCCCGAGGTTTTTTCCTTTATCTGTCACCGGAAGCTGCGAATTTCTCAGTGCGACTTAACCCCGGACCCCGCTTGCGAAGGTCGGCGGTGAGTCTTCCCAGTGTCATGCAAGACCCCTGAAAACCTGTGTTCACACCCAACGTTGAAAAGGAGATTCTTCATGTTCAAGCGCACTCTGATCGCAGCTTCCCTGACCGTCGCTGCCCTGGCTTCCGCCCAGGCCATGGCTGCCAACGTAACCGGTGGTGGCGCGACTCTGCCTGCCGCTCTGTACAAAGGCTCTAGCAACAGCATCCTGCCAACCAACTTCAGCTACGTGGGTACCGGTAGCGGCACCGGCAAGACCGCTTTCCTGACCAACAACTCGGCACTGTTCAGCACCACCGGTTCGGTTCACTTCGCCGGTAGCGACTCGATCCTCAGCGCTTCGGAAATCAGCACCTACAACGCCAACTTCGGCGCTTCGTACGGCCCGCTGATCCAGCTGCCTTCGGTGGCAACTTCGGTTGCCATCCCTTACAAAAAATCCGGTCAGACCGCTCTGAACCTGACCAGCGCTCAGCTGTGCGATGCCTTCTCCGGCGCCAAAGCCACCTGGGGCGAGCTGCTGGGCACTTCCGACACCACGCCGATCCGCGTTGTTTATCGCAACGTTTCCAGCGGCACTTCGGAAATCCTGACCCGTCACCTGAACTCGATCTGCCCGACCAGGTTCGCCACCAACTCCACATTCACCAGCGCTCGTCTGCCAGCCGGTTCGACCCTGCCTTCGAACTGGGTAGGCGTTGCCGGTACTGCTGACGTGGCCACTCAGGTCAACGCTGTTGACGGCTCCATCGGTTACGTCGGTCCGGACGGTGTGAACGCCGCCAGCAACGCAGTGGTTGCTCGCGTCAACGGCGTACAGCCAACCACCGCCAACGTTTCGCTGGCACTGGGTTCGGCGGCTCTGCCAACCACCCCTTCGAACCCTTCGCAGTGGGTACCGGTCGTTCCTAACCCAGCCAGCGGTTACCCGATCGTGGCTTACACCAACTTCATCTTCGGCCAGTGCTACAAGGACGCAGCCGTGGCCGCTGATGTCAAAGCCTTCCTGACCACTCACTACAGCAACCCGGGCAACAACGCTGCCACCATCGCTCACAGCTTCACTCCGGTTCCAACCAACTGGAAAGCGGCTGTGACTGCCAACTTCGTCACCAACACCTCGGGCAACAACCTGGACATCAACAACGCCAGCGTCTGCAACGCTGTCGGTCGTCCTTTGTAAGCCTCGCTTCACGGCAATGAAATGGCAGCAGCCTTCGGGCTGCTGCCATTTTTTTTGGCCGATCTACTCCTCATTCATGAAGTTTGTGTGACATCCGTTCGGTCGCGGCCCCCGCCAACCGCCTATGTCGTAACAGCAGGGGCAAGCCGACCTGCGGCCTCGTGTGGCAAACAAAAAGGATCTCGTAGTGATGCTCGCTCGCCCATCCCGTCGCAGTACCCGTGTTCAGCCTCAGCAGCGCATGGCCGCCGATCCGGCGCTGTGGTTGCTCAAGCCCCTGGCGCAGGCGATTGCCTTGTGCCTGGTGGCGGGCAGTGCCGAGGCGGCGACCACCTTCAGCTCGGGATGGTTTGCCGCCAAGGGCGCGGCGCAACAGGCTGCCGCAGCGCGCCCGAGCGTCGGCGGATTGCCGGGGATGACGCCGCCGCTGGCGCAGCAGCAAAAGGCCAACCAGCAGTTGCAGCGCTCGATTCAGACCCTGAACAACACCGTAGCCGCGATTGCGGCGCAACAGGCGGCGCAGGCGGCCGGTCGTGCGGCGGCACTGGGCACGGTGCAGTTTGTGCCTGACGGTCTGGGCGAGGGCGGCCTGAAGGTCGACAACAGCCTCACGCAGGGTTGGCAGAACGCCAAAGGCCCGCAGCAGACTCAGGCCGACGGCAAGACCACGGTGAAGATCGAGCAGACCGCCGACAAGGCGATCCTCAACTGGGAGACCTTCAACGTCGGACGCAACACCACGGTCGAGTTCGCCCAGCAGTCGAACTGGGCGGTGCTCAACCGGGTCAACGATCCGAATGCGCGGGCCAGCCAGATTCAGGGCCAGATCAAGGGTGATGGCACGGTGATGCTGATCAACCGCAACGGCATCGTGTTCAGCGGGACCAGCCAGGTCAACGTGCGCAACCTGGTGGCCGCAGCCGCCAACATCACTGATATTCAGTTCCGCGATCGCGGCCTGTATTTCGACAGCACCGGCAGTCAGCCGACGTTCACCGAGGCGGCCGGCAAAGTGCTGGTGGAGCGCGGTGCGTCCATCGAGACGGCGCGGCCGGCCAAATCCACCGATGCCGGCGGCTATGCCTTGCTGCTCGGCAGCGAAGTGCAGAACGACGGCAGCATCAACACCGCCAAGGGCCAGACCGTGCTCGGCGCAGGCGATCGCTTTTACATCCGCAAAGGCTCGGGCACTGAAGGCAACGCCTTCTCCACGACGTTCGGCAACGAAGTCACGCCGGGCTTCAAGACCGGCAGCGCTGCGGGCAAGGTCAGCAACAACGGTCTGATTCAGGCCGCGACCGGCGACATCACCCTGACCGGCCATGAGGTCGTGCAAAACGGCGTGTTGCTGGCCAGCACCTCGGTCGCCACTCGCGGCACGATCCATTTGCTCAATCCGGCCACCGACACCCAGGGCAGTGTGACGCTGGGGCAGGGCAGCGCGACGGCGATCCTGCTCGACAGCAGCGATTTGACCGCCCTCGACAGTCAGCATCAGGCCGCCCTGACTGGCGTGACGCCCAACAACAGGATTCGCAGCGACCAGTCACGCGTCGACATCCAGAGCGGCGGCAGCGTTGAGTTCCAGAGCGGCTCGATCACCCTGGCCACCGGCGGGCAAGTGGCGGTGGCGGCGCAGCGTCGCAGTCTGGTGCGAGACGGCGCATTGATCGATGTCTCCGGTGCCATCGGCGTGAAAGTCGCGATGGAATCCAACAGCATCAAGATCAACGTCCAGGGCAACGAGCAGCGCGATGCTTCGGCCAATCGCGATAAAGGTGCGCTCAACAGCAATGACGTGTGGGTCGATGTGCGCGAACTGGTCTACGTGCCGGCCGGCACCAACGGTTACGCCACGGATCGCTGGTACACGGCGGGCGGTCTGCTGGAGGTCGGCGGCTATCTCGGCACCCAGGGCCACCGCATCGGCGAATGGATGGCCCAGGGCGGGATGGTGAGTTTTGCCGGCAATGACGTGGTGACCGAGAAGGGCTCGCTGATCAACCTGTCCGGCGGCACGCTGGATGTACAAAGCGGCGAGATTCGCCAGAGCTGGCTGCGTGGGGCCGACGGGCGCCTGTATGAAGTCTCCAAAGCGCCTGGGGATCTGCTCTACACCGGACTGTACAAGGGCTATGAAGACAGCAGTGAGCGCTGGGGCCAGACGAGTTATTACTACAACCCGTTGATTGCGCCGTCCAGTCGTCGGGAATCGGGTTACACCGTGGGTCGCGATGCCGGGCAACTGGTGATCGGCACCCGCAACGCCGTGCTCGAAGGTCAGTTGCTCGGCGAGGTTTATCAAGGCGAGCGCCAGACCCAGGCCCCGCGCGCGGTGCTCGATGGCTATGCGCAGAGTCAGACGGCGCTGGCGCGGCGCGGGCAGTTGATTGTCGGCAGTTATGACCCGGCGTACGTGGCGGCTTCCGGTGGTTTGCTCTACGGCCTCAATCCGTTGCTTGATCAGGTGCAGATCGGCGGCAAACCGCCGGTTGAGGGCAATGATCGCGATCTGACCGGCGCCGTGGCCGATGCGCGCAGCGGTAAGCTGTTCCTCGATGCCGGGCAACTCAGCGACTGGCAACTGGGCGCACTGAAAGTGGCGGCCAAAGAACGGATCGACGTGCAAGGTGCCGTCACCGTCGACAAGGGTGGCGACATCACCCTTTACGGGCCGCAGGTGCAGGTTAACGCGAACCTGACCGCGCGCGGCGGCAGCCTGCACCTGGGCAACGTGCTCAATCAGCTCAACACCGATCGCCTTACCGACACCCGACTCGTCGCACCGACCGGCAAGGCCACTCGCGTGAGCGTGGCTGAAGGGGCACAACTGGACACGCGCGGTCTGTGGAGCAACCTGCGCACCAACCCGGATGATGCCGCGAGCCTGGCGTATCTGGACGGTGGCGTGGTGTCGATACGCAGTAGCGGCGACATCGAAATCGGTGCGGGCAGTCTGCTGGACGTGTCTTCCGGCGGAGCGATTCTGGCCAACGGCAAGACTCGCGGTGGCAAGGGTGGTGATGTGACGCTGGAGTCCAGCGCCTTGTCCGCGCCGGGTGACAGCCACCTGACCCTGGACGGCCAACTGCGCGGTTACGGTGTTTCCGGCGGTGGCCGACTGCTGATACAGGCGGGCGACATCCTCATCGGCCAGTCCGATAAACCCCTCGTCAACAACACATTGCATCTGCAACCGGATCTGTTCGACAAGGGCTTTTCTGCCTACAACCTTATCGGCCTCAATCGCCTCGACGTGGCGGACAACACCCTCATTGACGTGCTGATGCCGGTCTACCGTTTTGGTGATGCAGCCGCGAATCACGTCAGTGGCACCGCGCCAGGGCAGGCGCTGGAGTTGTGGACGCCGACGCTTTATCAGGAAAACCCGCTCAAGGCGCAACTGACCCAGCGTGTCGGCGCCAGCCTGGCTTTGCAGGCCGGTTCCAGCGAGGTCGCTCTAATCGATCCGACCCGCAACTCCCTGACCCTTGGCCAGGGCTCGCGGATCAGTGTCGATCCTGGGCAGCGCATCAATCTGCGCAGCGCCGGTCAGCTCACGGTCGACGGCGAGCTGAATGCCTGGGGCGGCACAATCGATATCCGCCAGCAGCAGTTCGGTTCGATCAATGTCGCCGATTCCTCGCAGACGGCGGACAAGCAAATCCACAACCGTTCCATCTGGATCGGCGAGCACGCGGTGCTGGATGTGGCCGGTCGCGTGGCCACCGGCATCGATGCGCTGGGTCGGGTGTATGGCCAGATCGGCAAGGGCGGCTCGATCATCATCGGCGGCGAAACCGATGCGAAGAAAGCCACGGCCACATCGGCCGATGCTTATGTGATTGTGCGAAGCGGTGCGCGACTGGAGGCTTCCGGCGCACAGGCGATGTTGGATATCGCCGGGCAGGGATCGACGCTGGTTGCCACGGATGGTGGACGAATTTCGCTGAGTTCCTACAACGGCCTGTTCATCGAAGGCGGCCTGCGTGCGGCGGCCGGTGGTGCCGGGGCGGCGGGCGGGCGACTGGACATTGCGCTGGAGACCCCGATTTATCTGCGCAGCGACGCGAGCAACGACGTTCGCGTGCCGCGCGAAATCGTCATCGGCCAGGACGCCGGCCCGTCGCTGTTGCCGGGCAGTCTGCAAGCGGGTGAAGCCGCCCCTGCGTTGCAATACGGACGTGCCCGTCTGGGCGCCGATCAGTTGATGTCCGGCGGGTTCGACAACCTGAGCGTGCTGAGCAACGGTCTGCTGTCGTTCGACGGCAACGTCGATCTGCACATGAATCAAAGCCTGAGCCTGTATGCCGGGGCCTTGTCGCTGGCCGACAGTTCGCAAAGCAATGCACGGATCAATCTGTCTGCGCCTTACGTGCGTCTGTCGGGTACGGGCAAGTATTCCGAGGCTCCCGGGGATATCCGGCCACGGGTGATGAACAATCCGACCACCGAAGTGGCGCCGGCACACTTCACCGCCACGGCAGATCTGCTGGATCTGGGCAACAGTCTGTCGTTCGGCACGGCCGGGGCAATCGTGCAGCTCGGCGGCCCGGCGCTGGAAGTCGGGCGGCGGGGTTTTGAACAGGTCACGCTCGACAGCCGAGGCGATCTGCGCTTTCTGGCGCCCACCGGCAACGTCGAGAAAACCGAACTCTGGACGCCGGGCGACCTGAACCTGCGTGCCGCGCAGATCTACCCCGCCAGTGATGTCACCGCCGAGGTACGCGTGGGTTATCAGAGTGTCCAGCGTGACGCCAATCCTGAGCGTACCCTGCGAATCAGCAGTTCCGGGGCGGCGCCGGCCGCGTTGCCTTACTCGGTCTTCGGCAACCTGACGCTGGCCGCTGCCCATATCGAGCAGGGCGGGGTGATCCGTGCGCCGCTGGGCATGATCAATCTGGGTGACAACCTGGTCCTCAACACCCGGACACTGCAACTGTTGCCAGGCAGCATGACTTCGGCCAGCGCAGCCGGGCTGGTCATGCCTTATGGCGGCACCACCGACGGCATCGACTATCGCTACAACGGCAAGTCCGTGCTGCTTCGAGGGATCACCGCCGAAACCGCTGGCGTGACGCTCACCTCGAAGTACGTCGATGTGCAAGGCGGTGCGTTGATCGACCTGTCGGGTGGCGGTGATTTGCGCGGTGCCGGTTTCGTATCCGGGCGTGGCGGTTCCACCGATGCCCGCTACAACCCGCTGGTGCGCAATGCCAGTGATGGCACCTTCAGCCTGCCTGGCCTGGCCAGCAACCCGGTGTATGCCATCGTGCCGGGGAATCAGAGTGCTTATGCGCCGATGCTCGCCGAGGCGGGGGCGGTCGATCCGCGCATCGGCCAGCAGATCACCCTCGGGGCGGGCGTGCCGGGGCTGGCGGCGGGCACCTATACGTTGCTGCCCTCGACCTTTGCGCTGTTGCCGGGTGCCTTCCGGGTCGAGGTCAATGGCCAGGCGGCAGCGGGTGCAACCAACGCTGCACTGCCGCTGCGCAATGGTTCGTGGACGGGTTCGGGGCGGATGTCGATTGCCAATACCGGCCTGCGTGACAGCCTGGCGAGCCAGGTCATCCTGACATCCGCCGCCGTGCTGCGCCGTTACTCGCAGTACAACGAGACCTCTTTCAGTCAGTTCATCCAGAGCGATGCGACGCGCCGGGGCGTGCCACGGGCATTGGCGCCCATGGACGGCAAATCCCTGAGACTGAATCTGTCCCAGGGCGCCGCACCGGGTAACGCGCTGGATTTCAACGGTCAGGCGCTGTTCCAGCCCGCCACGGGAGGCGTCGTCGGGACGGCCGTGGTGCACGGCGCGCCCAACTTCGAAATTCTCGGCGCGGGACATTCGAGCACTGCAGGTTTTGCAGGTGTGTCGCTGTATGCCGGCAGCCTCAACGCGCTCAATGCCGGCCGCTTGACCCTCGGCGCGCAACCGACGATCGATTACAACACGTCGGGCAACATCATCGCGTTCAGCGGCGATACCTCAACGATTACCCTGCGTGAAGGTGCCGTGTTGTCGGCACCCGAAGTGCTGCTGCGCACCACCCGGACCGATGGCGGCATCAGCCTCGAAGCCGGCTCGGGCATCAACACGTTGGGGCGTGGCAATGCACCTTATGATTCCAGCACCGGCTTCATCTATAAGCCGGGTGCGGCGGGGTTGCTGGTGGTGTCGAACGGCTGGACCAATGTGCTGGCGCCAGAGGTGTCAGTCAGGACATCCGGCGCGGGTAACATTCTCATTGGCAGTTGCCTGACGACAGCGTGCAACAACCCGACGCTGCTCTATTCCAGCGGCAGCATTACCGCCGCCACTGACAAGCAATTCGAACTCGACGAAGCGGTACGCTTCGGCACCCGTCATCTGACGCTGGCCGTGGGCTCGGTCAATGCCGGCAGTGCCGAGGCCTTGAGCGCCGCCGGCAACCGGGTGCCGACCGGTCTGACCCTGAACCAGAACGTCTTGAACCGCCTGTTGCGGGGCGATACACAGTTCGGCGCACCGGCGCTGGAAACCCTGAGCCTGACCAGCCGCGATGCGTTCAATTTTTACGGCAGTGTCAGCCTCGATACGCTGGACCCGCAGACGGGCATCAGCAAACTGCAAAACCTGATACTCAGCACTCCGGCCATTTACGGCCTGGGCGAAAGCGGCGACGTGGCGTCCATTCGCACTGCCAATCTGATCTGGAACGGTGCGACTCAGGATCCGGGCATGGTGATTACGGGCGGCGCCGGCACTGGCCAGGGCACGTTCGATATTCAGGCGCAACGGATCGAGTTCGGCTACGGCCCCAATCCGCAGGCCAGCGGTCAGGACCAGAACAAACGTCTGGTATTGGGTTTTGCCGACGTTAACCTCTCTGCCAGCGATCGCATCACCGCCAACCACAAGGGCAGCCTGGCGGTGTACCAGACGCAGGGCGCTTTCGATCCGGTCAACGGTTATGCCTACAGCGGCGGCAATCTCACGCTGCGTACGCCGTTGCTGACGGGGGAGTCGGGCTCGGTCAACCTGCTCAAGGCCGGTAACAATCTGACCCTGACGGGTGCCGGTACAGCGACTGTCGCCAATGCGCTGGGAGCCGAATTGACCCTCGATGCGCGCAATGTCCTGCTGGACAGTCGCATCGCCCTGGCCAGCGGCAAACTGGTGGTCAAGTCCGAGGACGATCTGACCCTCGCCAGTGGCGCGTATCTGGACATGGCGGGTCGCACCTTGCCGTTCAACGATGTGAACAAGTACAGCTGGGGCGGCGATGTGGCGCTGTACAGCCGCGACGGCAACATTCGTCAGGCGGCGGGTTCGCGAATCGATCTGTCGGCGCAGAACAATCAGGCCGGTAACCTGAGCGCCGTCGCGCTGGCGGCCGATGCCGGCATGGTCGATCTGCAAGGCGATATCCTCGGTGCGAGCAGCGGCTATTACGATGCCGGCGGCACGCTGGTGCCTTACAAGGCCGGTGGCGTGGATATCCGCGCGCAGCACCTGAATGGCGATGCGAGCCAGCAATTCGCGGCTCTCAATCAGCGCTTGAATGCGGGGCAGGTTTTCGGCAGCCGCAGCTTGCAGCTCAAGCAAGGCGATCTGTTGACCGGCGACGGGCTCAAGGCGGGTGAGGTCAATGTCTCGGTGGACAACGGCCGGTTGACGGTGGCGGGTCTGATCGATGCCAGCGGCGAGCGGGTCGGCAGTATTCGCCTGTCGGCGCAAAACGGCCTGACCCTGGCAGGCAATGCGGTGCTTGACGCCCATGGTCGTGTGCTGCGGGTCGACAGCTACGGCAAGATCATCGACGCACCGAACCGGGCGATGGTCGAACTCAACTCCGGACAAGGCGTGCTGACCCTCGGCGCCGGTGCGCGCATCGATTTGCGCCATGGCACCGAGGCCGTTCGCGGCACTCTGCCGGGGCAGTCCGACGGGCTGCTGCGTGGCACGCTTGAGCTGAACGCGCCACGCCTGGGAGCGGGTGACATTGCCATCGATGCCGGCGGTGCGCTGAGCATTCAGGGTGCCCGCTCGATTGGCCTCAACGCCACGCGCCGCTATACCGACGCCAGCGACGGCACGGACCCGGCGGCCAGTGGACGCCCATATCAGGTGATCGATCAGGCGTACCTCGATCGCATCCACGGCGACAGCACGGCGTTCATCAACGCGGCGCTGACCAACGGCAACTTGCTGAACAACAAACTGGCCGGTCTGAACAACGCCACTTATGCCGACGCCTTCCATATACGGCCTGGGGTCGAGATCGCCAGTAAAACCGCCGACGGTGATCTGGTGGTGCAGGGTGATGTGGACCTGTCCGGTTACCGCTACACCAGCCTGAATCCGCACACGCAGAAGACTTCGGTATACGGCTCGGGCGAGGCGGGCAACCTGGTGATCCGCGCGGGCGGCAACCTCGATATCCATGGCAGCCTCAACGACGGTTTCGCGCCGCCGCCGGAGACCGTGGACGATGCCGGCTGGAAATTGCTGCCGGGGATTCAGCCGTTCGGCGGCGATCTGATCGTGCCGGGGGCGGGCGTTACGCTCGCGGACGGTACGGTGTTCCCGGTCGGCGCCACGTTGAACTACGACCTCCCGTTGCAAGCGACGACGCTGGCCAGCGGCACACTGTTGCCGACCGAGGCAACGCTGGCGGCACCTTACACCTTCGGCGCCGGCACGGTGCTCGCCGGCTCGGTTCGCGATGCTTCGGGCAACGTGCTGTATGCCGCCGGCACGCTGCTCGCCGACAGCGTGACTTTGCCCGCGGGCAGCCGGCTGGGAGCGGGTATCCGTTTGAATGACGCAACAGCGTTGCAAGCCCTGCGCTGGCCCAAAGGCGTGCCGCTGCCGGGCAGCGTCGAGGCCGGCGACGCCGGGGTCAAGGGCGTGCGCCTGAGCGGTTCGCTGGCCCTGTTGCGCGGCTCGCTGATTCCGTCGATGACCAATGTCGTACTGGCGGACGGTACGGCGTTCATCGAGTTGCGGCCATTGACCGGCACGACCCAGGGGCGCAATTGGGCGGTCGCCAGCCTGTTGCCGGCCGACAGCGCGTCGTGGTCGATGCGCGTGGTGGCGGGGGCCGACCTGAGCGCCGCGGACAGCCGGGCGATCAAGCCGGTGTCCAGCGATGGCCATCTGCGCCTGGCCGACACCCATTACGGTCTGACCGTGACAGAAAAACCACCGACCCTGGTCTGGGGCGAGGGCAACCTGGGCGGCTTCACGCCGGGCGACCCCGTCCCCGAGGATCAAATGATGTGGTGCGACTGGGCGCCGAACTCCTGTGTGCCGGCCCCGCGCTGGGTCTGGGCACCGGACAACTGGATGGGCATGCCGCCTGGCTCGCCGATGACCGACGATGATGTGCTCGCCTGGTGTGGTGCATTCCCGGAACTGTGCGTGGAAAACAAGCCGGGTACCACCGTAAAGACCCACACACAGATGTTCAGCGTGCTGCGGACCGGCACCGGTGATCTGGACGTGCTCGCCGCCGGCGATCTGAGCATGGATTCGCCGTACGGCGTGTATACCGCCGGCACTCAGTCGCAAGACATCGATCCGCGCTTCAATCAGCCTCGCGGAAAACTGTCGGACAACGGCTCGGTGCTGGGCAGTGCCGGCGGCGACTACGAAAAATGGGTCAGTGGCAGTGACAGCCTGTATCAGGCCTGGTACCCGCAAATGGGCGGCAACCTGACCATCAATGCCGGCGGCTCGATATCGGGCGATGTACTGGGGCGTCGCGGCTTGTCGCAAAACATGGACACCCGTGAGCAGGTTCCGAGTGTGGCCGTGGGCAACTGGCTCTGGCGTCAGGGCACCGGCAACAGTGATGTGCCGACCGCGTGGTGGATCAACTTCGGCAGCTATGCGACGCAACCGTTGCCGGATCAGAGTGTTGATACCGGCCCGTACCTGGTCGGTTTCACCGGTTTCGGCACCTTGGGCGGCGGCAATATCAGCCTGCGTGCCGGGGGCGATGCCGGCATGCTCAAGGCGATGGGCGACGCTAACAAGACCAACCTTTATCCACGCGGGCAGGGGCTGGTCGTGGCAGTCGGCAGCACCGGGCGCGTGGGCAGCGATCGCAGCCTGCAATTGACCGGTGGCGGCGACATGGACATCCGCATTGGCGGGTCGGTCAATCCGTCATTGCAGGCCCGGGCCGGAGATAACGGCATCGGTGTCGCACAACACGACCTGCAAGGTGCATTGATCAACCTGCGCGGTGCCGCGCGACTGGCCGGCGGCGCGCTGGGCGGGATCAATCTGCAATATGGCGCCGCAGCCTCGACCCAGGATCCTCGTGAAGTGCGCCCGTTCGACCCGTTCACGTCCACGATGGGCAGCGCCTCCGGTGGGCTGGTGCTGATTCCGGGGGATTCGGGGATGAGTCTCAGCACGCGCGGCGATCTGGTGTTGGGCGGGGCGGCGGACCCGGGTCGGGTGCGGCTGCAGAACTCCACGCCGTTCACCACGGACGACGGTGTCGTCCATGAGGGGGGCGGCCTGACGGGCTTCTCGTTGTGGACCGATCACACCGCCATCGACCTGTTTTCGGCGGGAGGCAACCTGACACCGAGCACCCAACTGGGCGAAGTCGACGGTCAGGGCCCTGTCACCGGCCGCAATACGTCGCCTACCGACGGACGCTTCGTGTACCCGTCGATCCTGCGGGCGGTGGCGGCGCAAGGTTCGATTTATGCCGGGCCTTCAGCGGTCTACAGCCAGGGCAGTGGAACGGTGCCGGCAACCGGGTATTCGCTGCTGCTGGCACCCTCCAGCACCGGGCAACTGGAGTTGCTGGCGCAGGACTCGATTTACGCGGGTGGCTATGCGATCAATCAGTCGGGCGCCAGTCCGCTCTCCATCGCCACACCGTTCGCGCCGGCCTTCAACGGGTACGGCAACAACACGTCGGCCACGCCGATCATGAGCAATCGCAACAGCGACGGGGTTTTGCCGGACAAGAATCTGCGCTATCCGTTATTCGCTTTCGGCGCCAACAGCTACTCGGGCTTGAGCGACGTCCAGACACCGGCGCGGTTCTACGCCTTGACCGGCGATCTGGTGGGCGTTCGCAGCGGTGAAACGCTGACGTTCAGCCTGTCGAAACGTACCTGGTACGAAGCCGCAGGCCCTGTCTGGATGCTGGCCGGGCGCGATATCGTGGCGTCCGGTACTTTCCTGGGCAGCCCAACGACCGTGCCTGGTGCCGAGATGGGCATAACACCGACAGAAAGCATCACCTCGACCGGCAACCTGTTCGTGCATGACGACCCAAGGGACGTGTCGCGGGTATCGGCAGGGCGGGACATCCTCTACAGCAGCTTCGACATCGCGGGCCCCGGCGTCCTGGATATCAATGCCGGGCGCAATATCCTGATGGAAGACCGCGCCAGCATCACCAGCCTTGGCTCATTGGTGGCCGGTGATCAGCGGTCGGGCGCCAGTGTGGTGTTGCAGGCCGGTGTGGGCGCGCAGGGGCCGGATTATTCGCGGTTCATCGCCCGGTACCTGAACCCGCAGTACCTCGCGGACCCGAACGCATCCCTCAACGGGCAACCGGGCAAAGTGGTCAAGACCTACCTCGACGAGCTGCAGAGCTGGCTGACCCTCGGCTACGGCTTCAGTGGCAACGCAGAGCAGGCGCAAGCCTTCTTTGCAGCGTTGCCAAGTGCCGAACAGGCGATCTTCGCCCGCCAGGTGTACTTCGCCGAATTGCGTGCTGGCGGCCTGGAATACAACGATGTCGACGGCCCGCGCACAGGCAGTTATCTGCGTGGTCGTAACGCTATTGCTTCGCTGTTCCCGACCGTCGATGTGGCCGGCAACCCGATCCGCTACGACGGCGACATCACCCTTTACGGTGGCGCCGGGGTCAAGACCCTGTTCGGTGGCGATATCCAGATGCTCACGCCGGGCGGCGGTCAGGTGTTCGGCATCGAGGGTGCCGCGCCGCCGTCCACGGCAGGGATCATCACCCAGGGTTCGGGCAACATTCAGCTTTATTCCCAAGGCAGTATTTTGCTGGGGCAGAGCCGGATCATGACCACGTTTGGCGGCTCGATCCTTGGCTGGTCTGCCGAGGGCGACATCAACGCCGGTCGCGGTTCGAAAACCACCGTGGTCTACACCCCGCCGAAACGCGTGTACGACACCTGGGGCAACGTGACCCTGTCGCCATCGGTGCCGAGCACCGGCGCCGGTATCGCCACGCTCAACCCGATTGCCGAAGTGGCCCCGGGGGACATCGACCTGATCGCGCCGCTGGGCACCATCGATGCGGGCGAGGCGGGGATTCGCGTGTCGGGCAACGTCAACATCGCCGCGCTGACGGTGGTCAACGCCGCCAACATCTCGGTGCAGGGCAAGGCGACCGGCGTGCCGGTGGTGTCGGCGGTCAACACCGGGGCGATCACCTCGGCCAGCTCCGCTGCGTCGTCGGCAACCCAGGCGGCGGAAGACGTCGCCCGTCAACAACAGGCCGCCTCGCGCCAGAATCAGGCTTCGGTATTCACCGTGCAGGTACTGAGCTTCGGCAACGAACAACTGGCCCCGACCCGCGACGGCGCCAGCCGCGCGCCGACACCGGGTTACAACCCCAACAGCCCGGTGCAGGTGCTGGGCGCCGGGGCGCTGGATGAACAGGCGAAACAGCAGCTGACCGAAGAGGAGCGGGGACAGCTGACGTTGTAAAAGGACTCTCGTGTAGTACGCTTCGGGCGGCCGTTTGGCCGCCCTTTTTTTTTCGGTTCTTTTATTTAAAAAGCATACGGAATACTCACCTTCGCCCACAACATTTCCCCCTCTGGCCGGTTCTCCACGTCGAATTCCTTGGCCCAGCGGATCTCGGCGCTGGCGTACTTGAGGAAGGTGAAGTGCAGCGCCGGGCCGATGGCGAAGACCTTGCCGCGTACGCCGTCATCAACGTCCTGGCCGGCGAATTGCACGGTGTGGCCGAACTGTTTGTCGTCGGTGGTCTGCTTGAGGTAGTAACCGTTGATACCGAGCATCAGGTCGTCGGTGATCTTGTAGCTGGCCGAGTAATCGAAGTGGAAGATCTGCCCGGACTTGTAGTCGGTGTCCTTGTTCTTCTCGTTGAAGCTGTAGGTGGTCTTCATCGACACCTCGGTGCGCTCGGTCGGCAACCAGGTGAAGGAGAACAGCGGTTTGTAGGTGTAGAAATTGTTGCTGGTGTTGGCCAGCCGGTCGACGCTGTATTCGCCGGTGGGCACGGTGATTTCCACGGCGGCGCCGAGGGTCAGGTCCTTGCCCATGTCCCACAGGATGATCGGCGCGATGGTGGTATCGCCCATGCCTTCGCGGGTGTCGCTCAGGCCGAACACCGAGACTTCCTGCTTGAGCCACGGCTGGGCGATGTAACCGGCCAGACGCCCGCCGAAGATCCGTACCGGGCTCAGGTAATCGATGCGCGGGATGACGGCGGTGGATTCGATCTCGACATTCGGCACCTTGCCGCCGAGCGAACTGATGTTGAGCTTTCGTGACTTGTAGTGGTTGTAGTAGAGGTTGAAGGCGACCATGTTCTCCGGAAGGCTGTCGACCTCCAGCGGCAGCATGAAGAAGCCGTCGGTGCCGGGGCCGATGTTGTCAACGCCGGCTTCGGTGGCCAGCACCGGCAGGGTCGCGGCGCAGCCGAGCAGGCTCAGCGCCAGTCGCACAGGGAATGTCGCGCGGTTCGGGGTCATGTCCGTCCTCATTATTATTGTGTTTTGGGCGCAACGCCGGCACGCAGGGTGCCCGACCACTGTCTAGTCCTGAAATAGGTTTACACCTGTCTCATCCTAACGCCCGATGCACTGCATCGGGCGTTTTGTATTTTAAGGACAGGTGCGGGCGCTCCTGGTTGTAGATCAAGATCGCCTCCCGCACCATTTGCTCCGCTTGCGCCAAGTCTGTCGGCCGGTGGAGCAAGAGCTCTGTCTTCAAGATGCCGTTGACCCGCTCTGCCAGGGCGTTTTGGTAGCAGTCGTAGCCATCAGTCATTGAGCACGTGATGCCATGCTTGGCATGGAGCTTTTGATAAAGCGCCGAGCAGTACTGCACACCTCGATCTGAGTGATGAACCAGTTTCTGGCATGTTCGACGCGTCTTCAAAGCCATGCGCAAGGCTTGAGCCACCGAGTCGGCATGTAAGCTGCTATGCACGTGATAGCCGACTATTTTTCTCGAGAAGGCATCCGTCACCAGACTCAAATAAACCGGATCGTCACGCTTGGTGGACAGATAAGTGATATCGGCCACCCAGACCTGTTCCGGACCGGTAGCGACAACTTGCGACGGGCCTGGTTTGAGCAGATTGGGATGGCAGCGGAAGTGATGATGACTGTCGGTCGTTTTGTGATAAGCCCGCTTCCTGCGGACCAGTTGGCGGTAATCACGCAAGACCGCCAATAACCGATCGCGGCCGACATGCAGCTCCTGTTTCTCACGCTCCGCGTGCATCAACGAGTGCAATTTGCGGGCGCCAATGCAGGGTTGGCGTACTCGGATTGTCTGCACAAACTGGATGAGTTTCTGATCTTGCTCGATGCGAGCCCGATAGACGCGATTACGTTTGTAAAAGGCTTGGCGACTGATCCCCATAAACTGGCAAGCCCTGCTGACACTCAGGGTTTGGGTTTGCGCAACGACTTGCCGGGCCGCTTTTTTACGACAGAGACGCCGTAGTCGTTCTTCAGTACATCCACCACGTCTTCAAAAAACTTGGCTTTCTGATTCGCCAGCGCCAACTGCTCCTCAAGCTCTTTGATTCTCTGCTCGGGAGTTAAGGGCAAAGTGGGCTCGTCCATCGGTCGGTTCCTTTGGGAACGAATGGAGGCGCCTTGGCTCCAGTCTTGCCGACCATGCTTGCGTAACCAAACCAACACCGTCGACCGACCCTGAATTCCGTAGCGCCGTTGAGCCTCTTTATAACTCAACTCGCCTTTTTCGACTTGGTCGACAACCGACAATTTAAAAGTCAGCGTGTAATCGCGTTGACTGCGTTTTGCGCCCGAATCCATTGCACCCTCCTGATAAGAAGCCAGAAGGTGTAAACCTTATTCAGGACGAGACACACGATAGAAATAAGCCCTTGGCGCACGACAGGGCAGGGTATTGGCGGACACGGATGGGGGCTTCTGCGGACACTTCGTCAACCCTGTGCTAACTTCCTTCGACATAACCGGTAACAAAAATAACAATTCAGCGTGATCCGGAATGTCAGCCCCCATGAACGTAAAAGTCCAAGACCCGACCTTCGAAATGGCGCTGGTGTCGCCGTTTCTCCTGCAAACCCTGGCCGAAGTCGCCGCCAACAAGGGCATCGAGCCGCAGAGCCTGTGCCGTGGCCTGGGTTTTGATTTCGAAGACCTGCAGGATCCGGCGCAGCGGATTTCCTACCGACAGGCCGTGGCCATGATCCAGCGGGGGCTTAAAGCTTTGCCCAATCAGGGGCTGGGCCTGTGGGTGGGCGCGCAGAACGTGCTCGGTACGCTGGGGCTGCTGGGGCACGTACTGTCGCTGTGCAAGACCTTGCGCGATGCGTTCGACATTGGCGTTCGGCATCAGCACACCTCCGGCGGGATCGTGGTTTCCAGCGTCGATGTGGTGGGCGATCAGGTCTACGTCGACGTTGAGTGCCGGCTGCCGTTTGCCGAGGTGCAGGTGTTTGCCGTTGAAGAGTTTTTCGCCAGCCTGCTGGTCTACGGCCGGGCGCTGGTGGGCGAGACGTTCAAGCCGATTGCCGTGGAGTTCATGCACGCGGCGCCGGATTACGTCGATGAATACCGCCGTCTGCTGGGGCCGGAGGTGCGCTTCGGTTGCCTGCACAATCGGATGTTGATCGACGTGCAATGGCTGGATGTGAATTTGCCCAATCATCATTCGCTGGCGCTGCGTCAGGCGGTCAAACTGCTGGAGCTGGAAGCGGCGCAGGTTCATCAGAAACTTGATCTGATCCAGGCCGTGGAGCGGGCGATTGCGCGGGATCTGAGCCGGGGCAGTCACATTGAAAAGATTGCCGGTGACTTGAACATGAGCAGCCGGACTTTGCGTCGGCGGCTGACTGAGCATTCGTTGACGTTCGAGGCGCTGCTGGAGCAGGTGCGGCAGGCGCGAACCATGAGTTTGCTGGCCAATCCTGATATGCCGATCGAGCGGATTACCGAGGAGGTCGGCTATAGCGATGTGCGCAGTTTTCGGCGGGCGTTCAAGCGGTGGACGGGGAAGAGTCCGAGTGCGTGGCGCATGGAGAGTTCTGTGATTTGACTTGAGACCGATACCCCTCACCCCAGCCCTCTCCCTCCGGGTGAGGGCTGGGGTGAGGGCGCTTTTGACGTTATCCAACCCATTTCAATCCCCCACAAACCCTCCGCCTACAGTTAAACTCCGCGCTCTTTCCAAGGAGTCGACATGAGTTACTACCAGCCGGGCATTCTCGCCACCCCTGTTCCGCCGCAAGCACGTCACCTGTTTTTCGCTCTCGAGTCGGTTGAAGCGCTGCCGCAGGCGATCGACAACCTGCTGAACATGGTGGATGGCAAGTCGGCGGTGGTCGGTTTTGGTGAATCCCTGGCCAAGGCCCTGAATGTGCACGTCGACGGCCTGCGCAGCTTTCCGGCGCTGACCGGTGTCGGCGTGGAAAACCCGTCGACCCAGCACGCCCTGTGGGTCTGGCTGCACGGCGTCGACCGTGGCGAGCTGCTCAACCGCAGCACTGCGCTTGAGGCCGCACTGGCCCCGGCGCTGCGTCTGGTGCAGATGCAGGAAGCCTTTCGCCACAAGGACGGCCATGACCTCACCGGTTATGAAGACGGTACCGAAAACCCCCATGACGAAGCCGCTATCGCCGCCGCGCTGCAAAGTGAAGGTGCGGACGGTCTGGTCGGTGGCAGTTTCGCCGCGATCCAGCAATGGCAGCACGACCTCAAGGGTTTCCATGCGTTGTCCGCCGAGGACAAGGACAACATCATGGGCCGTCGCCTGAGCGACAACGAAGAGATCGACGACGCCCCGGTGTCCGCCCACGTCAAACGCACCGCCCAGGAAAGCTTCGCCCCGGAAGCCTTCGTCGTGCGTCGTTCGATGCCGTGGATCGAAGGCGATCGCGCCGGCCTGATGTTCCTCGCGTTCGGGTTCTCCCTTGATGCCTTCGAAGCGCAACTGCGCCGCATGAGCGGTCTGGAAGACGGTGTCACCGACGGTCTGTACCGCATCAGCCGGCCGATCACCGGCGGCTACTACTGGTGCCCGCCGCTGCAAAACGGCCACCTCGACCTGCGCGCACTGCGCATCGGCTGAGGCGCAAGCATGCACGTGGTGCGTTGGGGCATGATCGGTTGCGGCAGCGTCGCTGAACGCAAGAGCGGGCCGGCCTTCTACAAGGCCCCCGGCTCGGCGTTGGTGGCCGTCATGGGGCGACGCCTCGAAGCGGTGACCGATTACGCCGCGCGCCACGGCATCGCCCGGACGTACACCGACGTCGATGACCTGATCAACGACCCCGAGGTGGACGCGGTGTACATCGCCACGCCACCCGACAGTCACCACGCCTACAGCCTGAAAGTCGCCGCCGCCGGCAAGCATTGCTGCGTGGAAAAACCCATGGCGCTCAATGCCGGGCAAAGTCGCGAAATGCAGCAGGTGTTTGCCGACGCCGGCTTGCACCTGTTCGTCTCCTATTACCGCCGTTCATTGCCGCGCTTCCAGCAGGTTCGGCAATGGCTGGAACAGGGGCGCATCGGTGAGGTGCGGCATTTGAGCTGGACGCTGACCAAGGCGCCATCGCCCAAGGATCTGGACGGTAGCGCAAACTGGCGCACCGATCCGGCGGTGGCCGGGGGCGGGTATTTCGCCGATCTGGCCAGCCATGGGTTCGACCTGTTCCAGTACCTGCTCGGCGACATCGTGGAAGTCGCCGGCTTCACCGCGCGTCAGGCCGGGTTGTACGCGGCGGAAGATGCGGTGAGCGCCAGTTGGCGATTCGCCTCGGGTGCGCTGGGCATGGGCTGCTGGAGCTTTGTCGCGGACCGGCGCGAGGATCGGGTCGAGATCATCGGCAGCCAAGGGCGGATCGGGTTTTCGGTGTTCGATGAGCATCCGGTCGAGCTGCATGCCGAAGAGGGCATCAGCCTGGAAATCCCCCATCACGAACACATCCAGTGGCACCACGTGCTGGGCATGAACGCGCAGATTCGCGGTGAGTCCCGGCACCCGGCTGTCGCCGCAGAGGCCCTGAAGACCGATTGGGTCATGGATCAGATCCTCAAGCGCCACTGAAGGCGCATCTAAGGTTATGCCCAAACAATATTTCTCAAGCTTGTCATAACGTCTCTAAGATCACGTCATAACTCGTTATAACAAGTGATCCCGTGATGACCGATAACGTTCTCTCTCTTGGCAGCGTCCCGCTGCACACTCAACTGCGCGACGTGCTGCGCGCCCGGATTCTCGACGGTGAATACCCGCAAGACAGCCAGATGCCGTCCGAAAGCGAGCTCGGCGCACTGTTCAAGGTCAGCCGCATCACCGTGCGCCAGGCCTTGGGCGATCTGCAGAAGGAAGGGCTGATCTTCAAGATCCACGGCAAAGGCACCTTCGTCGCCAAACCCAAGACCTTTCAAAACGTCAGCACCCTGCAAGGCCTCGCCGAGTCCATGACCGGCCGCGGCTACGAGGTGATCAACCGCCTGCGCAGCTTCAAATTCATCGCCGCCGACAAACTGGTCGCCGAGCGTTTGCAGGTCGCCGAAGGCGAAACTGTTGCGCAGATCAAACGCGTACGCCTGATCAATCGCGAGCCAATTTCGCTGGAAATCACCTACCTGCCCAAAGCCGTCGGCGAGCGGCTGGAGAAGGCTGATCTGGTGACCCGCGACATCTTCCTGATCCTCGAGAACGACTGCGGCATCGCCCTCGGCCATGCCGATCTGGCCATCGACGCGGTGCTGGCCGACAGCGACCTGACCCAGGCGCTGAACGTCGAGGCCGGCTCGCCGATCATGCGCATCGAGCGTCTGACCCACGACGCCAACGGTCAGCCGCTGGACTTCGAACACCTTTACTACCGTGGCGATGCGTTCCAGTACCGCCTGCGGATCGACCGGCAAAAAGGGGCGTGACCATGACCCGCAATACCCTCGAACAGGAATACGACATCGTCGTGATCGGCGGCGGCACCGCTGGCCCGATGGCCGCGATCAAGGCCAAGGAAAAGAACAAGGAGCTGCGCGTGTTGTTGGTGGACAAGGCCAACGTCAAACGCAGCGGTGCGATCAGCATGGGCATGGACGGCCTGAACAACGCGATCATCCCCGGCCACTCGACGCCCGAGCAGTACACCAAGGAAATCACCATCGCCAACGACGGCATCGTCAATCAGGCGGCGGTCTATGCCTACGCGACGCACAGCTTTGAAACCATTGAACAGCTCGACCGCTGGGGCGTGAAGTTCGAGAAGGACGAAACCGGCGATTACGCGGTGAAGAAGGTCCATCACATGGGCGCCTACGTGCTGCCGATGCCGGAAGGGCACGACATCAAGAAAGTCCTCTATCGCCAGTTGAAGCGCGCGCGAGTGAGCATCACCAACCGCCTGGTCTGCACCCGTCTGCTGACTGACGAGGAGGGCGCCGTCAACGGCGTGATGGGGTTCGACTGCCGCACCGCCGACTTCCATGTGATCAAGGCCAAGGCTGTCATCCTCGCTTGCGGCGCGGCCGGGCGACTGGGTCTGCCGTCCTCGGGTTACCTGATGGGCACCTACGAAAACCCGACCAACGCTGGCGACGGTTACGCGATGGCGTATCACGCCGGTGCGGAACTGGCGAACCTCGAGTGCTTCCAGATCAACCCGCTGATCAAGGATTACAACGGCCCGGCCTGCGCCTACGTCACTGGCCCGCTCGGCGGCTACACCGCCAACAACAAGGGCGAACGCTTCATCGAGTGCGACTACTGGAGCGGGCAAATGATGTGGGAGTTCCACCAGGAACTGGAGAGCGGCAACGGCCCGGTGTTCCTCAAGCTTGATCACCTGGCCGAGGAAACCGTCCAGAACATCGAGGAAATCCTCCACAGCAACGAGCGCCCGAGTCGCGGCCAGTTCCACGCCAATCGCGGCACCGATTACCGCACGCAGATGGTCGAGATGCACATCTCGGAAATCGGTTTTTGCAGCGGCCACTCGGCGTCCGGCGTGTGGGTCAACGAGCGCGCCGAAACCTCGGTGAAAGGTTTGTACTCGGCCGGCGACATGGCTGCCGTGCCGCACAACTACATGCTCGGCGCGTTCACCTACGGCTGGTTCGCGGGTAACAACGCGGCGGAATTTGTTGCCGGGCGCGAGTTCTCCGCACTGGATGCCGAGCAGATCGAGAAGGAAAAGGCCAGGGTCTACGCACCGCTGGATCGCGAACACGGTCTGCCGCCGGCACAGGTCGAGTACAAGCTGCGGCGCTTCGTCAACGACTACCTGCAACCGCCGAAAGTGACCAAAAAAATGGAAATCGGCCTGCAACGCTTCAGCGACATTGAACGCGATCTCAACGAGATGAAGGCCAACAATGCCCATGAACTGATGCGCGCCATGGAAACCAGCGTGATCCGCGACTGCGCCGAAATGGCTGCGCGCGCCTCGCTGTTCCGCGCCGAAAGCCGCTGGGGCCTGTACCACTACCGCGTCGATCACCCGCAACGAGACGACCGCGAATGGTTCTGCCACTGCCACCTGAAGAAGGGCGAAGACGGGCGCATGACCAGTTTCAAGAAAGCCGTCGAGCCTTACATCATCCCGCTCGATGCCGAGGAAATGCAGGCCTACGACCGTTTGCGGGTCGGCGCTTTCGCCGCTTGATGCATCACTAGAGAGAGTCCGAACCATGGCCTATCAAGCCCAGGAAATCTTCTTCCGCTCCAACGCCCCCGTCACCGTGGACGAGGACAAATGCATCGCCGAAAAGGGCTGCACCGTGTGCGTCGACGTCTGCCCGATGGACCTGCTGGCGATCAACCCGGTCACGCAAAAGGCCTACATGGCGTTCGACGAATGCTGGTACTGCATGCCTTGCGAAAAGGACTGCCCGACCGGCGCGGTGAAAGTCGAAATCCCGTATCTGCTTCGCTAAAAACGCTATCCGGCAACACCGGACGCCTGATTCAAAACACCCCTCGTTTCCCACCGCGCCCTGATCGCGGCGGAGACGAACATCCTATAAATGATTCGAGGGGATTCAACCATGTTGCGTGCAGCAATCGCCGGTCTGGTACTGGCTTCGTTCACCCTGTCGGCCTCGGCCGAAACCATCCGCATTGCCATCGGCACCCAGGACACCACCATCAACTGCGCCGCCGGCGGTTTGTTGATTCGCGAGCTGGGCCTGCTCGACAAATACCTGCCTCACGACGGCGCCTACAAGGATGCCAGGTACGACGTGCAGTGGAAGAACTTCACCAGCGGTGCGCCGCTGACCAACGAGATGGTCGCCGGCAAACTCGATTTCGGCGCCATGGCCGATTTCCCCGGTGCGTTCAATGGCGTGGCGTTCGAAACCGCCGGCAAACACAGCCTGTTCATCAGCGTGCTGTCGGGCAGCATCAAGGGCAGCGGCAACGGCATCGTGGTGCCGAGCGCGTCGGGCGTGCAGTCGCTGAGCGAGCTCAAGGGCAAGACCATTTCCGTGCCGTTCGCCTCCACCGCCCACGGTATGCTGCTGCGCGCGGTGGCGGAGCAGGGTTGGGACCCGCTGAAGGACGTGAACATCATCGCCCAACCGCCGGAGGTCGCAGGTTCCGCGTTGCAGGCCGGCAAGATCGACGCCCACGCCGACTTCGTACCGTTCGCCGAGCTGTTCCCGAGCCGTGGCTTTGCTCGCAAGATCTACGACGGTGCCCAAGCCAATGCACCGACCTTCCACGGTGCGCTGGTGGATCAGGCCTACGCCAAAAAATACCCGGAAATCGTCGTCGCCTACCTGCGCGCCAGCATCGAGGCCAATCAACTGTTGGCCGCCGAACCGGAGAAATACAGCGAGCTGATCGCCAAGGTCACCGGCGTTGATGCCGAGGTCAATTATCTGTTCCACGGCCCGCTCGGCGTGCAGACCCGCGACCTGAGCTGGAAACCGGAATACCGCCAGGCCGTGGGCACTGCCATCGACACGCTGAAGCTGCTGAAGAAGGCCGATCGCGGGCTCGACCTGAACACCTTTATCGACGATCAGTACATCCGCGCGGCGTTCAAGGCCTCGAATCTGGATTACACCGCGCAACTGGCCAACTACGCGCAGACGCCCTTGAAGTCGGTCGATGCGGCGACTGGAAAAGCTATCAGCGATTTCAGCCATGTCGCGGAAATCTGGGTGCGCGGTGAGGACAAGGTCCGGCGCTATGCCTCGGCTGAAGAGGCGTTCACCGCGTTGGCCGGTCTGAAGTCGGAAGGCAAGAACATCCGTGCGGTGTATGCCCAGGCGAGTGACAGCGGGATCAAGTTGCTGGCGGAGCAGGCGTGGTTTGCCAGTGATGCGAAGGGGCGCCTCAGCGCGTTCCTGCTCAAAGGCCAGGCGCAGCAATTTGCATCGGCGCAGGGCGGGAAAGTCCTCGACTTCACCGATGCCACGACTCAGGCAGTGGCCACCCGTTAACTCAAACGTAGATCGTTCCCACGCTCCGCGTGGGAATGCCGCCATGGACGCTCTGCGTCCACTGTGACGCGGAGCGTCGCGGGATGCATTCCCACGCGGAGCGTGGGAACGATCAGAGGTGATATATGTTTTCACGCTGGATCCCCCGAGCCGCCTCACTGCTGCTCTGCCTGCTCTTCTGGCAACTAGCCGCCAGCCACCACTGGAACCTCGGCCTCGTCACCTTCGCCAACGTCCCGACCCCGCTGGCCGTGATCGAAGCCGCCCTCGGCCTCGGCGACTCCGGCAAGCTCATCCAGCACCTGAGCGCGAGCCTCGGCCGGGTCTTTGCCGGTTACCTCGCGGCACTGGTGATCGGCATCGCCCTGGGCCTGGCCATCGGCCGTTCGAAGTGGGCCGAAGACCTGCTGCTGCCGCCACTGGAAGTGTTGCGCCCGATCCCTGCCGTGGCCTGGATTCCACTGGCGATCCTGATGTTCCCGTCGTCGGAACTGTCGATGGTCTTCATCACCTTCACCGGCGCGCTGTTCCCGATCCTGCTCAACACCGTGCACGGCGTCGAAGGTGTCGATCCACGCCTGATAGCCTCGGCCAAAAGCCTCGGGGCCGGGCGTCGGGCGATTCTGCTGGAAGTGATCCTGCCAGGCGCCGCACCGAGCATCATCACTGGCCTGGCGATCGGCATGGGCACGTCGTGGTTCTGTCTGGTGACCGCCGAAATGATCTCCGGCCAGTTCGGCATCGGTTACTACACCTGGGAGTCCTACACCATCCAGAACTATGCGGACATCGTGGTCGGCATGTTGCTGATCGGCGTGTTGGGCATGGGCAGCAGCCTGCTGATCAAACGCCTGGGCGGGCTGTTCACGCCCTGGCATCGACCACGAGGAAAAGCCTGATGAGCGTGATGCAAACTCCGGAAGGGCGGATCGACATCCGCCAGTTATCCATCGTCCTCGGCGAAGGCCGGCAAGCGTTTGAAGCGGTGCAGGGGCTGGACTGCCAAATCGAGCCCGGCCAGTTCGTGTGCATTCTCGGCCCGTCCGGTTGCGGCAAGTCGACCTTGCTCGGCGCGCTGGCCGGGCATCTGCAGCCCCATGGCGGACAGTTGAAAGTCGACGGCACCGACGTGTCCGGCCCGTCACCACAACGCGGCATGGTGTTCCAGCATCACACGCTGTTCCCGTGGCGCACGGTGCGCGACAACGTTGCCTTCGGCCTGAAAATGCGCGGCATCGGCAAGACCGAGCGCCATCGCGCCGCCGACGACATCCTCAAATTGGTCGGCCTCGAAGGTTTCGCCGAACGCTGGCCCGATCAACTTTCCGGCGGCATGCAGCAACGGGTGGAGATCGCCAGGGTGCTGGTCAATCGCCCCCGGCTGTTGCTGATGGACGAACCCTTCGGCGCACTGGACGCGCTGACCCGCCTGAACATGCAGGAACTGCTGCTGGACATCTGGACGCGGATTCGCACCACCGTGGTGTTCGTCACCCATGACATCGACGAAGCGCTGTTCCTTGCCGACCGCTTGCTGGTGATGAGCGCACGGCCAGGGCGAATCATCGAAGACCTGCGCCTGGATTTCCCGCGCCCACGCACCACCGAACTGGTCACTAGCCACGAATTCTCGCGCCTCAAGCGCCACTGCCTCGACCTGCTGCGCCACGACAACGACCGACCGCTGCCGCGCCTCAACCCGCTCGGCCTGCCTCTCGAAAACTCTTTGCCGAGATTTGCCCTGTGACTTCATTTTTTGCTGTGACCGATAACGACGACATTCTCGCCCTGCAACCGCGCCTCACCGCCGATGATGCCGGGGTGCGGCGGATTGCCCTGATCGACCTGGCCGACCTCGAAGAGCCGGACGGTCTGCTCTGGCTGGTCGAGCGTCTGGCCGAAGACCCCGCCGAAGAAGTGCGTGCCGAAGCGGCGCGTCTCTTGGAAGCCTGGGAAGACGAGCCGGTGGTTGAAGCGTTGTGCCAGGCGCTGACGGATCCGTCGCCGACGGTGCAAGCCGCTGCGGCGCAGAGCCTGAGCCTGCTCAAGACCGAAGCGGCGGGCAGGGTGATTCTGCCGTGGACCAGCCATGCCGAAACCGGCGTGCGGATTGCCGCGTTCCGGGCCTTGCGCGAGTTGCGTTTCCCCGGCGCTGCGCCGGCCGCCATTCAGGCGCTGAACGATGCCGACGCCAGCGTGCGCCGCGAAGCCGTCGGCGTGCTCGGCTGGCTCAAGCAACTCGACGCGCTGCCGGCCCTGGCCCGCTTGGCGAGTGATGACCCTGACACCGAAGTTCGCCGCGCCGCCACCGGCGCCCTGGGTCTGGCAAGTGACGCCGAAGTGCTGCCCGCGTTGCGTCAAGCCTTGCAGGATCAAGCCTGGCAAGTGCGCGAAGAAGCCGCGACCACCCTCGGCAAGGTCGGCCATACCGACGCGGGCCCGGCGCTGATCGAAGCCTTGGCCGACGACTACTGGCAAGTGCGCCTGCGCGCGACCCGCAGCCTCGGGCGCCTCAAGTACGTCGCAGCCCTCGACGCCCTGATCGACACCCTCGGCCATCGCATCAGCAACCTGCGCAAGGAAGCCGCGCTGGCCCTCGGCGAACTGAACGATCGCGGTGCCGTGGCCGCGTTGCAGGCCGCGCAGGACGACGGCGACCCGGAAGTGCGTAAAGCCGTGCGGATTGCCTTGAGTCAGCTGCAATGAATCCGCTGTCGGTCGGCAACTCCCAACGTGAGCACCGGTTGCTGCTGAGCTGGCCGGATGGCCGCGAGCAACTGCTTGAGCATGCCGAACTGCGCCGCCAATGCCCGTGCTCGCAATGCCGGGCGTTTCGCCTGCGGGGCTCGCCGCCCATGGTTGACCCGCGTGTGCGGGTCATCGAATTGAACGCTCAGGGCTATGGCCTGCAGCTGGTGTTCAGCGACGGCCACCAGCGCGGGATTTACCCGTGGGCCTATCTGGCGCAGCTGGAGGGGATCACTGTCCCGCCGTCATCGCCGGCCGACAGCCATGGAAAATATCCAGCCCCGGCTGATACAGCGACGTCCTGACTTCGAACAACCCGAGCACCGAATGGAACAGGTTGTCATGGCTCAGATCCGGCTGGCTGCTTTTGCCTTGCAGGCAGCCACGGTCGATGCCCAGTTGCGCCAGGGTGTTGTTGCCGAACCACATCACCATCGGCACATGGGTCTGCGCTTCCGGCGCCAGCGCATAAGGCGCGGCGTGCAGGTACAGGCCGTTTTCGCCCAGGGATTCGCCATGGTCGGAGACGTACAGCATCGACGTATCGAGGTGGTCCTGATTGCGCTTGAGCAGCTCGATCACCTTGGCCAGGAAATGGTCGGTATAGAGGATCGTGTTGTCGTAGACGTTAACCAGCTCGTCACGGCTGCAACTACCCAGTTGATTGGTGTGGCAGATCGGTTTGAAGCGCTCCATGTCCTTGGGATAGCGCTCGTAGTATTCCGGGCCGTGACTGCCGTCGGCGTGGAGGACAATGATCGCGTTGCCCTTGAGGCTATCGATGTAGCCTTGCAGGTCGGCCAGCAGCGCTTCGTCGAGGCAGTTGTTGCCGTCGCAGAACGGCCCCGGCTGATTCTTCGCGATGTCGCGGTTCGGCACGCGCAGGCAGGTGCCTTTGCAGTCGCTGTTGTTGTCCAGCCACAGCACCTGCACGCCGGCCCGTTGCAGGATGTCGAGCAGGCCTTCGTAGGTTTTGCCTTTCTTGTCGCTGTAGTCCTCGCGCGGGAACATCGAGAACATGCACGGCACCGACACCGCCGTCGAAGTGCCGCAGGAATGCACGTTGGTGAAGTTGATGATGTCGAGTTTGCTCAGCTCGGGATTGGTCTCGCGCTCATAACCGTTGAGCGAGAAATGGTCGGCCCGGGCAGTTTCACCGACCACGAACACCATCAGCGATTTCTTCTCGCGACCGGCTGCCTTGGCGCTCATGACTGCGTCTTCGCCGATGGCCTGCACCACAAAATGCTTTTTGATCCCCAGCCGCTGCTTGGTGTATTTGCTGATCGCGTAGATGTAGTTGGTCGGGTTGATGAAGTGGGTGAGCTTGTCTTCCTCGCGAAAGATTGGTGCGTAGGTCGAATAGAACGCGCCCACCGAAGCGCCGATCACCAGCACACAGGCGACGATCACCAGCACCTTGTTCAGCAAGCCCCGAAAGAACGGCCGATACACCACCGGCCAGCGCCAGATCAGCATGGCCGGCAACACACCGAGCAACAGCACGTAAGCCAGCAGTTTGCCGCTGAACAGTGCGGTGGCCTCCCCGGGATTGGTTTCGAACACGTTCTGGATCATCACCGTGTCGATGGTGATTCCGTATTCGTTCATGAAATACGCCGCGCAGGCCGAGAGCAGGGCCACCAGGGTCAGCGCCGGTTTCAGCGTCCAGCGAAACGACACCAGGGTCAGCAGCAGGGTGATCGCCGCCCAGAGAAACAGCCCGAAGGACGCGAAAAACGCCAGTTTGTGCGCGCCTTGCAGGGTAATCAACGTTCCCAGCGCCTTCCAGGTCGCCAGGTTGTACAGCGCCACCAGTGCCAGCGAAAACAGCAGCACCAGGCGGGTCGGAGTGATGGACGGTAAACGCAGTCCTTTGCCCAAAGCCATTTCGATACTTTCCTCTACGTCAGTCGAAAACCCATACGGTTACGCGCGTAACTGTAGAAGAGCATTGGTAAAAATTCCGTAAACATCCGGTAACAAAATCACGGTAAGTGCAAAAAAAATGTGGGCGCCAGCAGGCCGGCTCCCACGGGAGATTTGCGGCGGGTCAGAAGGACTTGCTGACGCTGGCGACGACCGTCGCCGTGCAAACGTCCTTGAAGCCCCAGTTGCTCAGGCATTGGCTCTGCGACAGGTCGGTGTCGATGTAGCTCAGGCCGAGCACCACGCCGGCCAGGTTGTGGGTCAGTTTGACTTCCCACTCCCGGTAAGACTCTTCGCTGTGACCGGACGCCGAATACATATGCGGGTCCTTGAAGTCCATGTTGCCGTAGCGCAGCTTCAGCCCGGAATCGAACGGCAATTCGGTTTCATAGCCGATATAGCTGTAGAGCGAACTCTGTTTGCTGCCGATGCCCGGCGCGTCACTGGAGTAATAAGCCGCGAGTTTCACGCCGTAAGCGCTGAGAATCGAGTACACCTCGCTCTGGTTGAACTGGCTCTCCTTGGGATACGCGTATTTGATGTAACCCAGATCCAGGCTCACGGCCTCGGTGGCCTGCCACAGCCAGCCGGCGTAGTAATCGACTTCCTGACGGGTTTTCAGGCCGCCACCGAAATCGACGTTCGAGCTCCACGCGCCGAGGTACAGGCCGCTGCTGTGGGCCAGGGTCAGGCTGGCCTGCACCGCCGGGTCGTTCTGGGTCTGGGAGATGCCGCGGGTGCGGTAGTCGCTGGCCAGAGTCAGGTCGACCAGCACGGCGAAATCATCGTTCAGGGGAATCGCGTGGCTGCTCAAGGGCAGCAGGCTCAAGGAAGTGAGGGCGAGCAGGGGCAAGGCTTTCATGTGAAGTCCCGTTGTTGTGGTTGTTATGGGCAGGAAGCGGGCAAGGCTGCGCCGGACCCCGGCGTCGGGCGCGGGGGCGGGCAGCGGGTACGGCGATTGTTATTGGAGGGTAGGGGCGTAGACCTGACGGCCGGCGAACCAGGTTTGCAGCACCTGGGTGTCATGCAGGGCCTTGTCATCGACGCTGAACACGTCGCGATCGAGCACGATGAAATCGGCCTGTTTGCCAGGGCTCAGCGAGCCGATCTGTTGTTCCAGGCCGATGGCCCGCGCGGCGTTGGCGGTGTAGGCGTAGAACATGGTTTCGCGATCCAGGCGTTCGTCGGCGTTGAGCACGCCCAGCGGCCCGGTGCGGGTGATGGCCTGGGCCATGGCGTTCCACGGGTTCGGCGAGGACACCGGCCAGTCACTGGCGCCGGCAATCGTCGCGCCCTGTTTGAGCAGCGAATGCGCCGGGTATTGATAGCGAAAGGCAAGAGCGCTGACGTAAGGCTTGATCATGTCGGTGGTGTAGTCGTCGGCGCTGGCCCACAGCAGCTGCATCGAGGCAATCACGTTCAACGGCTTGAAGCGGGCGAACTCCTTCGGGTTGACCATTTGCAGGTGGGTGATCGAGTGCGTTACGCCGCTTTGCCGGTCCTTGCGCGCCTGGGCGATGCCGTTCAGTGATTCGCGCACCGCGCGATCGCCGATGGCGTGGATGTGCACCAGCCAGCCGCGCTGGTCGATGGCGCTGACCAGCTCACCGAAGTGCTGCGGATCGATCAGCAACTCGCCCTGTTTGTGCGAGTTGCTGTAGGGATCGATCATCGCCGCGCTCTGGGCCGGGTACTCGATCACGCCGTCGGCGAAGATCTTGATCCCCGGCAGCGTCAGGTTGGGGATGCCCTGAAACTGCCGGCGCACTTTCTCGAGGGTGTTGAGATCGGCCGGGACGCTTTTCGGATTGGCCACCAGCAGTGCGGCGACGTGGGCCGTCATGCCGCCGCTTTCCGACAGGGCTTTATAAGCGGGCAACACGCCGACGGTTTTCTCGGTGGGCTTGAGCGCGAATACCGCTTCGCCCGGTGCGGCGTTGGCGGCGGGGTCCATCCACGCGGTGATGCCGAGGCTGTTGTTGAAACGCACTGCCGATTGCGCAGCCTTGAGCATGTCGGCCGGGCTCGGCACCGGCATTTTCGAGGCGACCCGATCCCAACCGGCGTCGACCACAAAGCCGTTCGGCTCACCGCTGGGCAGTTTGCCGATGGTGTCTTTCTCCGCGTCCGGCAGGGTTTTCAGCAGCGCGGCGTCAATGCCCGCCCGCTTGAGCATCACATTGTTGGCCCACGCGGTGTGGTGATCGCTGCCGGTGAACACCACCGGCACGTCGGCCCATTCGCCGTTATTGAAGATTTTGCCCAGCGCTTCAGCCTTGGCCCAATACGCCGAACTCATGCCGGCCACGCTCAATACGTCGCCATGCCGGGCCTTGCCGTCGTCACGCCATGCGCGCAGGCGTTTTTCCAGTTCGTCGAGTTCGACCACCTCGTCTTCCATGTTGGCTGAGACCATTTCCAGTCCGCCGAAAATCGCGTGGGAATGGCTGTCGATCAGGCCGGGCATCAGCGCCTGGCCTTTGAGGTCGATGACCTGGGTGCCGGGCTCGATCAAGGCCTTGATCTGCGCATCGCTGCCGACTTTAAGCACCTTGCCGTTCTCCACGGCCAGCGCCTGAACCTTCGGTTGAGCGCGGTCGGCGGTGAAAATCTTGCCATTGAGCAGCACCAGATCGGTGGCGGCCATGGCTTCCATCGAGGCAAAACTCATAGCGGCGACCAGCACATTTTTTGCGAAATGCGGGATGAATCTTTTCATTGAACATTTCCTTGTTATTGCGTCTGATGGCCAGATTAGTGGCTGCCAACGCCCGACAGAACGCCTCCCTCACGAAAAACGTTTTTGCCTGAATGGAAAAAGCATGGACAAGCTGGGTGCACTGAAAATGTTCGTGGTCACCGCGCAACTCGGCAGTTTCAGCCGCGCTGCCGAGCAACTGGGCAAGACCCCGTCGGCCCTGACCAAAGCGGTCAATCACCTGGAATCCGAGCTTGGCGCGCGGCTGTTCGAGCGCAGCACGCGGCGGATTCTGCTGACCGAAATCGGCCGGCTGTATCTGGAAACCGCACGCCAGGTGTTGCAACGGCTGGACGAGGCCAGCGAGGAAATCGAGCAGTTGCAGCACGGCCTGCGCGGCAGCCTGAAAATCACCGCGCCGCTGGCTTACGGGCGGGCGTTTCTCGATCAGGTGTGTGACGGCTTTTTGCAGCAATACCCGCAGATCAGCCTGCAAGTGGATTTGTGCGACGAATTCGTCAATCTGCTGGAAAGCGGCTATGACCTGGCGTTGCGCGAGGGGCACGACGACTTGCCGGGGCTGATCGCGCGGGTGGTCGGCAGCAATCGGCTGGCGCTGTGCGGCAGCCCTGAATACCTGGCGCGCAAAGGGTTGCCGGTGACGCCGCAAACCCTCGATCAGCATGAATGGCTGCTGTACCGGCATCCGTTGCTCAGCCGCGAATTCTGGTGGGCCGAGCGCGACGGCCAGCGCCTGAGCCTGGCGCAACCGGCGGCGCCGCTGTTGCGCAGTGACAATTACGATTTGCTGCTGGCCAGCGCCCTGGCCGGGCGCGGTTTGCTGCACACGCCGCTGTGGAGCGCCGCGCCGTACATCGCCGACGGGCGACTGGTGCGGGTCATGGCCGATTACGACATCGACCCGGACAGCTTCGGCCCGCATATTCTGGCGGTGTACCCGAGTCATCGGCGGGCTACGGCCAAGGTTGTGGCGTTTATTGATTACATCGCAGGGTTTCTCGCCGAACGCGGTTTGAGCTGACTCCGTGCTTCTGATCGTTCCCACGTCGAGGCGTCGAACCGTCCGCGTGGGAATGCAGCCCGTGACGCTCCGCGTCACTGGACGCGGAGCGTCCCTAGAGGCATTCCCACGCAGAGCGTGGGAACGATCATCAGTGGGTTTGAGCTGACTGGCGGTGCTTGTCAGGAAATTCCCACAAGAGTACAAATGTACTCCATGACGACTCTGACTCCCCGCCGTACCGCCATCCTGACCTTTATCCGCGAACGCATCGCCGAACACGGTCAGCCCCCAAGCCTCGCTGAAATCAGCGAGGCTTTTGGTTTCGCCTCCCGCAGCGTGGCGCGCAAGCATGTGCTGGCGCTCACCGAAGCCGGGTTCATCGAGGTCAATCCGCATCAGGCCCGGGGCATTCGTTTGCTCGGGCAACCGGCGCGACCGGAACTGCTCGAAGTGCCGGTGCTTGGCCGGGTGGCCGCCGGTGCGCCCATCGGTGCCGATGCCGACCTGCACAATCGGCTGATGCTCGACCCGGCGCTGTTCTCCCGCACGCCCGACTACATGCTGCGGGTGCAGGGCGATTCGATGATCGAGGACGGCATTCTCGACGGCGATCTGGTCGGCGTGCGGCGCAACCCCGAGGCGCTCAACGGCCAGATCGTGGTGGCGCGGCTCGACGGTGAAGTCACCATCAAACGCTTCGAGCGCGTCGGTGATGAAGTTCGCCTGTTGCCGCGCAACCCGGCGTACCAGCCGATTGTGGTGCGGGCCGATCAGGATCTGGCCATCGAAGGGGTGTTCTGCGGTCTGGTGAGGCAAGGCTGATGGGGGCCGTCGTTGCGCTGGATACGCTGTTCAATGGCGGCCAGGTCTGGAAGGGCCGGCCTGCGCCACCGGGCGCCAGCCCGCAACCCACCGGGCACGCGGCGCTGGATGCGGCCTTGCCCACTGGCGGCTGGCCGGAAGCGGCGCTGAGCGAAATCCTGCTGGCCGGGCCCGGTGTCGGCGAACTGCAACTGGTGTGGCCAACGTTGGCGCGGTTGTCGGCGGCGGGCGAGCGCATCGTGCTGGTGGCGCCGCCGTTCGTGCCGTACCCGCAGGCCTGGGCCAATGCCGGGGTCGATCTGCGGCAGTTGTCGGTGATCCAGGCCAGCGAGCGCGATGCGTTGTGGGCGGCAGAACAATGCCTGCGCTCGGGCAGTTGCGGCGCGGTGCTGTGCTGGCCGCACAAGGCCGATGACCGTGCCTTGCGCCGTTTGCAGGTGGCGGCGGAAACCGGCCAGACCCTGGCGTTCGCGTGGCGCCCCTTGAGCGAAGCGGTCAACCCGTCGCCGGCCGCGCTGCGCATTGCCATCGATGCGCGGCCGGCGCAGTTGCGCGTGCTCAAGTGCCGGGGTGGTCTGGCGCGCAGCGCACCGATTGCCTTCACCGTGGGGCATTGAGGTCGCCATGCGCTGGGTTTGCATTCTGTTCCCGCAATTGGCCCTCGACGCCGTGCTGCGTCAGCGCCCCGATCCCGAGCAGCCGTTGGCGCTGCTCAGCGGCCCGGCCCAGCGCCGCGTGCTGCAAGCGGTCAACCCGGCGGCGCGGGCCCTGGGCTTGCGTCCGGGGCAGTCGATGACTGCTGCGCAGGCCATGAGCAAAGGGTTTGCCACCGTCGATTACGATTCGGCCGAGGTCGAGCACTGGCAGCAGTTTCTCGCCGCCTGGGCCTATCGTTTCAGCGCCCAGGTCAGCGTGCATTACCCGCGCACCGTGGTGTTCGAGATCGAATCGAGCCTCGGCCTGTTCGGTTCCTGGGCGCAGTTCGAGGCGCGGTTGCGCACGGAGCTGACCGAGCTGGGCTTTCGGCACCGCATCGTTGCCGCGCCCAACCCGGTGGCGGCGCGGGTGCTGGCCAACGCCTACGACGGATTGGTGGTGCCCGACGGTGAAGCCCTGCGCCATCACCTCGGGCAACTGCCGGTCGACCGCATCGGGCTGGAGCCGAGTGTGGCCACGGCGCTGTCGCGCATGGGCCTGCGCAACCTCCATCAGGTGCAGAACCTGCCGCGTCAGGCCCTGGCCCGGCGTTTCGAGGCGCCGATGCTCAAGCACCTGGACACGCTGTTCGGCGCACGACCGCTGGCGCTGGCGTTCTACCTGCCGCCGGATCGCTTCGACGTGCGCATCGAACTCAATTTCGACGTGCAGTCCCATCAGGCGCTGCTGTTTCCATTGCGCCGCCTGACGTCCGATCTGGCGGCGTTTTTGTGCGGGCGCGACAGCGGCGTGCAGCGCTTCGATCTGCATCTGGAACACGCCGGGTTGCCGGACACGCTGATCAAGGTCGGCCTGCTCAGCGCCGAGCGCGATCCGGCGATGCTGTTCGAGCTGGCCCGTGGTCGACTGGAGCAGGTGCAGGTCGAAGCCCCGGTGCGCGGTTTTCGTCTGCGCGCCGAGGATCTGCCGAGTTTCGTGCCGCAGTTTCAGGAGCTGTTCGACGACCGCCCGCAGCAGACCTTGCCCTGGGAGCAATTGCGCGAACGCCTGCGCGCGCGGCTGGGGGATGAGGCGGTGCAGGGCCTGCGCTTTCAGGCCGATCATCGACCGGAGTGCGCGTGGCAGAACGCCGATGACAAACAGCGTTGCCCTGCATTGCCGGGCGTGCAGCGTCCGGGCTGGTTGTTGGGCGAACCGCAATCCGTGCCCGAAGGTTCGGCGCGGATTCTCATGGGCCCGGAACGCATCGAGTCCGGCTGGTGGGACGGTGACGATGTGCGCCGCGACTATTACCTGATCCAGAACCGCGCCGGCCAGCAAGGCTGGGCGTACCGGGCTGTGGGTGAGGGTGGCCCGTTGTGGCTGCAGGGCTGGTTCGCATGAGCCAGGGTTATGCCGAGCTGCACTGCCTGTCGAACTTCAGTTTTCAGCGTGGTGCGTCCAGTGCATTGGAGCTGTTCCAGCGCGCGAAGAAACACGGCTATCAGGCGCTGGCGATCACCGATGAATGCACACTGGCCGGGATCGTTCGTGCCTGGCAGGCAGCCAAATCCGTGGAGCTGCCGCTGATTATCGGCAGCGAGATGCGCATCGAGAACGGCCCGAAACTGGTGTTGCTGGTGGAGAACATCGAGGGTTATCAGGCGTTGTGCGGCTTGATCACCCAGGCTCGACGGCGCACCCAGAAAGGCCAGTATCAAATACTGCGCGAGGATTTCAGCGAACCGTTGCCGGGATTGCTGGTGCTGTGGGTGCCGGATACGGTCGAAGAGGTAGAAGAGGGCCGCTGGCTGAAACAGACCTTCGGTGAACGGCTGTGGCTGGCGGTGCAGTTGCATCGTGGGCAGAACGATCAGCAACGGCTGGCCGCACTGCTGAGTCTGGCGGATGAACTGCAGATTCCAGCCGTGGCCAGCGGTGATGTGCACATGCACGCCCGTGGCCGGCGGGCCTTGCAGGACACCATGACTGCGATCCGCCATCACGTTCCGGTGGCCGAAGCCGGCTTGCGCCTGCACCCCAACGGCGAGCGGCATCTGCGCAGCCTTGATGTGTTGCGCGAGTTGTATCCGCAGGCCTTGCTGGACGAATCCGTGAAACTGGCCCGCCGCTGCACCTTCGATCTGGGCGAGTTGCGTTATCAATACCCCAAAGAGCTGGTGCCCGAGGAACACAGCGCCAGTTCCTGGCTGCGCCACCTGACCGAACAAGGCATCGCCTGGCGCTGGCCGCAAGGCGCACAACCCAAGGTGCTCAAGCAGATCGACGATGAGCTGAAGCTGATCGCCGAACTCGGCTACGAAAGCTACTTCCTTACCGTGCACGACGTGGTGCGCTTCGCTCGGGAGCAGAAAATCCTCTGCCAGGGCCGAGGTTCGGCGGCCAACTCGGCGGTGTGTTTTGCCTTGGGCATCACCGAGATCGACCCGGATCGCACCACGCTGCTGTTCGAACGTTTCATGTCGAGGGAGCGCAACGAGCCGCCGGACATCGACGTGGATTTCGAGCACGAGCGCCGGGAAGAAGTCCTGCAATACGTGTTTCGTCGTTATGGTCGCCGTCGTGCGGCGCTGACCGCGGTGGTCAGCACCTACCACGCTTCCGGTGCGATCCGCGATGTGGCCAAGGCGCTGGGGCTGCCGCCGGACCAGATCAATGCGCTGGCCGACTGCTGCGGCCACTGGAGCGATGAGACGCCGCCCGTGGAGCGTCTGCGCGAAGGCGGTTTCGACCCCGAAAGTCCGCTGTTGCACCGGGTGCTGAGCCTGACCGGGCAACTGATCGGCTTCCCCCGGCACCTGTCGCAGCACCCCGGTGGTTTCGTGATTTCCGAGCAACCGCTGGACACGCTGGTGCCGGTGGAGAACGCCGCCATGGCCGACCGGACCATCATCCAGTGGGACAAGGACGACCTCGACGCCGTCGGGCTGCTCAAGGTGGATATCCTCGCCCTTGGCATGCTCAGCGCGATCCGCCGCTGTTTCGACCTGCTGCGCCGTCATCGTAACCAGAAGCTGAGTCTGGCGACGATTCCGGCCGAGGATCGCGCCACGTACGACATGATCAGCCGCGCCGACACCATCGGCGTGTTCCAGATCGAGTCCCGGGCGCAGATGTCGATGCTGCCGCGCCTGCGCCCGCAAACCTTCTACGACCTGGTGATCGAGGTGGCCATCGTCCGGCCGGGGCCGATCCAGGGCGGGATGGTCCATCCGTACCTGCGCCGCCGGAACAAGGAGGAAGAGGAAACCTATCCGTCACCGGAGCTGGAAGTGGTGCTCAAACGCACCCTCGGCGTGCCGCTGTTTCAGGAACAGGTGATGCAGATCGCCATTGTTGCCGCCGACTACAGCCCCGGCGAGGCCGACCAGTTACGCCGTTCCATGGCCGCGTGGAAACGCCACGGCGGACTGGAACCGCACAAGGAGCGGCTGGCCGCCGGCATGAAGAAAAACGGCTACAGCCCGGAATTCGCCGCGCAGATCTTCGAGCAGATCAAGGGCTTCGGCAGTTACGGTTTCCCTGAATCCCACGCTGCCAGTTTTGCCTTGCTGACCTATGCCAGTTGCTGGCTCAAGTGCCACGAACCAGCGGCGTTCGCCTGTGCGCTGATCAACAGTTGGCCGATGGGGTTCTACAGCCCCGATCAGATTCTTCAGGACGCGCGCCGGCATCATTTGCAGATCCGCCCGGTGGACGTGCGCGCCAGCGACTGGGATTGCAGCCTGGAGCCGATCACCGGCGAGCAACCGGCCATCCGCATGGGCCTGCGGATGATCAAGGGCTTTCGCGAGGAGGATGCGCGCAGCATTGAAAGCGCGCGGGCGAGGGGGGCGTTTGCCGATGTCGCCGATCTGGGCGAACGGGCCGGGCTCGACAGTCGCGCTCAGGCGCTGCTGGCCGATGCCGGGGCATTGCGCGGTCTGGCCGGTCATCGTCATCGGGCACGCTGGGAAGTGGCCGGGGTGCAGAAACAGCTCGGGTTGTTTGCCGGGTTGCCGAGTCAGGAAGAGCCGGATGTGCTGCTGCCGACGCCGAGTGTCAGCGAAGACCTGTTCACCGACTACGCAACGCTGGGCACCACGCTGGGGCCGCACCCGCTGACGCTATTGCGCGACGAGTTGCGGGCGCGGCGCTGTCGCAGTTCCCGGGAGTTGTTGGAGGTCGAGCATGGCCGGCCGGTCAGCGTGGCGGGGCTGGTGACCGGTCGCCAGCGGCCGGGCACCGCCAGCGGCGTGACCTTCGTGACCCTCGAAGACGAGTTCGGCAACGTCAACGTGGTGGTCTGGCGCGATCTGGCCGAGCGTCAGCGTCAGGTACTGGTGGGCTCGCAATTGCTCAAGGTCGATGGCCGCTGGGAGCGGGAAGGCGAGGTGCGTCACCTGATTGCCGGACGCCTGAGCGATCTGACTCCGCTGCTCAACGGCATCCGCGTACAGAGCCGCGACTTCCACTGACACCCACTGAACCTGCTGCTCGTTCCCACGCCCTGCATCGTTGATCGTTCCCACGTCGAGGCGTCGAACCGTCCGCGTGGGAATGCCGCCATGGACGCTCCGCGTCCACTGTGACGCAGAGCGTCACGGTATGCATTCCCACGCGGAGCGTGGGAACGATCAGTACGAGCAGCACGCGGAGCGTGGGAACGAGCAATAGCTTTCAGCGCTGTGGCCAGAACCGTTCGCCACCCCCCGGCGCTTCCGTCCACGCTTGCAACGAGCGGGTCGGCAAATCGAAGTAATCCCGGGTTCGCGCATAACCATGCCCGCCCATGCGCCCGATCGCATCCAGCCCCAATTGATCGATGTACAGGGTTTTCGGGTCGATCAACTCGTCGCGCACATGGGCCATCAACACCTCGCCAAAAATGATCTCCCGGGACTGACCGATGTTCAGCGCCATCATCCGCCGACACTCCAGCGCCACCGGTGCTTGGCCGATTCGCGGGCATTTGACCGAGGTGCCGGGAATCGCTGTCAGGCCCGCAGCGGTCAATTCATCGAAACCCGGCGCGAACGGCACGGCGCAGACGTTCATGGCTTCCACCAGTGCATCGCTGACGATGTTGACCGTGAATTCCTGATTCATCTGGATATTGCGCGTGGTGTCCTTGGGGCTCTGGTCGCCGTAGTTCTCGACGCCGAGCGCCAGGATGGGCGGGTCCGCCGACAGCGCATTGAAAAAGCTGAACGGCGCGGCGTTGACCCGACCTTCGCCGTCGATGGTGGTGACCAGTGCAATCGGGCGCGGCACCACGCTGCCGATCAGAATCTTGTATTTTTCCCGTGGGCTCAGTTGGCTGAAGTCGAAGCTGTGCATGGCAGTGTTCTCTAAAGAAGGGGGTCGATGGCGCTCAACGGCGCTTCGGCGCTGTAGTCGTCGGCGAACGGAATGGCCGGCTGAAACAGGGTTTTCCAGTCCGGTCGGCCAACGGCCCGGTCGCTGTGGCTGCGCATCAGTTTTTCGTATTGGCGTTGGGCCTGGCGTTGCAGAGTGGGGTAATCGACGCCGTTGACCTGACCGTCGTGCATCACGCAGCGACCATCGATGTAACTGGCGATGCAGTCGTCGCCGCGCCCGGCCAGCAGCAGGTTTTTCAGTGGATCGAACAGCGGGCCCAGGTGCAGACCGCGCAGGTTGAACACGGTGATATCCGCTTTGGCGCCGGCGGCCAGGCGACCGAGGTCGTCACGGCCCAGCGCCTTGGCGCCGCCGAGGGTGGCGGCGTTGTACAGATCCAGGCTGCTGGTCAGCGCGGGCCCGCCTTCCATCAAGCGGGCGATGTTCAAACCGTGGCGCATGTTCTCCAGCAGGTCTGCCGGCCAGGTGTCGGTGCCGAGGCCGAAGTTGATGCCTTTCGCACGATAGCGGCCGAACGAATTCAGCGCCTCGCCGTCACGGGCGAACACCAGCGGGCAGTGCACCAGACTCGCGCCGCCGTCGATGACCCGCTGCAGATCGTCATCGCCCGAGGTGTAGAGGCCGTGGGGCAGCAGGCTGCGCGGGGTGAGCAGGTCGAGTTGCTGCAACCAGCCCAGCGGCGTGGTGCCGCGTAGCTGTTCGACCATCGCCACTTCCCCCGGCGCCTGACAGCAATGCAGGCGCATCGGTGCATTCAATTCACGGCTCAAGGCGGATGTGCGTTGCAGCAGTTTCGGCGTGCAGGTCTGGATGCGATCCGGCAGCAGCGCGCCGCGAATCAACCCGGCGCGGGCGCCATCGAAATCCTTGAAAAACCGTTCGGCCGCGTCCAGTCCCGCCAGGCCCCGAGCCTCATCCCAGTGATGGGCGAGGGTGCCGTCGGCGCGCCAGTAACTCATGCCGCTCATGTAGCAGGGGCCGAGATAGGTACGCAGGCCCAACTCGCCCGCCACGTCAGCGACAGCGGCAAACTCGTCATAGGTCTCCGCCCATTCGCGGTAGTACATCGAGGTGATCGGCATGGCCGTGGTGATGCCGTTGCGGATCAACTGGGTGAAGGCGTAGCGGTATTTGAAGATCTCTTCTTCAGGGCTGAACGACTCACGCGGCCCGGCTGCCAGATACTCCGCCGACCACATGCGGCCCATGGCACGCTCGTCGCCGTTGTCCAAGGTCAGCACCGTGGAGTCGAGATCGCCGAGGGCGTCCAGGTCTATGAAACCGGGACCGATCAGTGCGTTGCCGTAGTCGATCCACTGATCCACCGGCCCTTGATAACCGCGCCCGACAAACTCGATGCGCGATCCGCTGAATACCACTTCGCCGTCGCGCCACAGCACATGTTGCGTGCCGTCGAAGCCGACCACGCAACCGGCCTTCAGGCCGATCCGTTTCACAGACGGCTGCCCAGCAAACGACCGCCGCTGGCGATCAGTTCGCCGCCGCGATAGACCTGACGCACTGGCCGCGCGACTACCGCTTCACCAAGGGTTTCCACCGGCATCAGCAGAAAGTCTGCCGGCCGGCCGATGGCGAAGCCGTAATCCTCGATCCCCAATGCGCGCGCACCGTTGACCGTCGCCGCGTCGAACGCCGCCGCCAGTTCATCGTCCTTGCCCAGATCAAAACGGAACGCCAGCAGCATCGCCCGTTCCAGCATGTCGCCGTTGCCCATCGGTGACCACGCATCACGAATGCCGTCGGAGCCCAGGCACACGTTGACGCCGGTCTCGCGCAGCGCCAGGAAGGGTGGAACGGCGCAGTCGGCCGGCGCCGAACTCATCAGCGAAATGCCCAGTGCAGCAAGGCGTTCGGCGACGGGTTTGACTTGGCTCCACGGCAGCATGCCGAGGCAATAGGCGTGGCTGATCATCACCCGGTTGTGCAGGTTGAAACGCTCGGTGTAATCGGCGATCCGGGCTATCTGCCACAGGCCCAGTTCTCCTTTGTCGTGCAGGTGAATGTCGACGCCACGCTGGAATTCGCTGGCCAGTTTGAACACGAAATCCAGCTGCGCGATCGGGTCATTGTCGATGCCGCAGGGGTCGAGCCCGCCGACGTTTTCCACGCCCAGGGCCATGGCTTCACGCATCAGCTCGGCGGTGCCGGGACGGCTGATCAGGCCGGTTTGCGGGAAGACCACCAGTTGCAGGTCGATCAGGTCGTTGTAGGTTTCGCGCAGTTGTTGCATGGCTTCGACGTGGCGCAGGCCGAATTCCGGGTCGATGTCGACATGGCAGCGCATCGTCAGCGAACCCCGGGCGATGCAGTTCTCCAGCAGGGCGCCGGCGCGTTCGGCAATCGGCGCTTTGACTTCGCGCAGCACGCGGCGCTCGTTGCTGATGTAGTCCTTGAGCGTCGGGCCGGCGCTGTTCGGGCGCCAGGGTTGGCCGTACAGGGTCTTGTCGAGGTGGACGTGGCTTTCCACCAGCGGGGCGGTCAGGAGCTGGTTCTGGCCGTCGATGTCGGTGGCGGCCAGCGGGGTGCTGGAGGCCGGGCGGCGTTGGCTGAACTTGCCGTTTTCGATCAGCAGGTCTTCGGCAGGGGCGCCGTAGGGGCGGATGTTTCTGAGCCAGCGGGGGTGGGACATTTCATACCTCTGTTTCTATGTTGTCTGGGCGGGCCTCATCGCTGGCTTGCCAGCGATGGCCGCGACGCGGTCTCAAGTCAGGCGATCAGCCTTTGAGCTTCGACCAGATCCGATCCTGCAGCTCCCGCGCCTTGTTGCTGCATTCCTTCTCCGGCCGCAGGCGCGAGGCGTACTCCTCGGGCATGTTGATCGCGTCCATGACCTTCCATTTCGCATCCAGCAACTGATCGCTCTGAATCCCGTTGGCATAGGCAATCGCGTTGGACACGGCCGCCGCGTTTTCCGGCTTCATCATCCAGTCGATGAAGATCTTCGCGTTGCCCGGATGCGGCGCGCTTTTCGGTACGGCGAAGTTGTCCTGGAACATTGCCAGGCCTTCTTTCGGGTACACGTATTTGATGGTGCTCTTCTGCAACGTGGCGCGGGCCGTCGAGCCGTTCCAGTTCTGCATCATGATCACTTCGCCCGAGGCCATGCGGTCGACGGTGTTGTCGGAGCTGTACATCTTCAAAAACGGTTTCTGCTTTTGCAGCAGTTCGAGGATGCGCTTGGCGTCCTGCGGGTTTTCCGTGCACTCGTCGACGTTCAGGTAGTGGCTGGCGGCGTTGATCACGCTGCTGGAGGTGTCGAGGGCGGCAAGCTGGCCTTGCAGTTCCTTGCGCGGCTCGAAGAATTCTTTCCACGAATCATCGAGCTTGCCGCCCGGCACCCGCGCGCTGTCATAGGAGAACCCGGTGGTGCCCCACAAGTACGGCGCCGAAAACTTGCGGCCGGGGTCGAAGCTCGGATCGCGGAACGGGCCTTTGACGTACTGGAAGTTGCTCAGGGTCGGGGCGTCGATTTCCAGCAGCAGGTCCTGCTTGATCAGCGTCTGCATGATCGACTGCGACGGCACGATCACGTCATACGCGGCGCCGCCGGCCTGCAACTTGGCGAGCAGGGTTTCGTTGCTGTCGTAGCCGTCCATGGTGACCTTGATCCCGGTCTCTTTTTCGAACTTGGCCAGCAGATCCACCGGGTAGTAATCGGTCCAGTTGTAGAAGAACAATTGCTTGGGCTCGGCGGCGTGGGCGCCGAACGCGGTGAAACAACTCAGGGCCAGACCGGATACTGCCAGACGCATGTTTTTCACTTTCATGAGCGCGCTCCAGGTTTATTGTTGTTTGCCGCGTTGGCCAAGCCAGAAGGCCAGCACCACCAGCACGATGGAAATCACCAGCATCAGGGTTGAAATCGCGTTGATTTCAGGTGTTACGCCGGCCTTGATCGCCGAGAAGATGTACACCGGCAACGTGGTCGAACCGGGCCCGGCGACGAAGAAGGTCATGATGAAATCGTCGAGGCTGACCACGAACGCCAGCACCGAGCCGGACAGCACCGCCGGCCACAGCAGCGGCAAGGTCACGCGGCGGAACACCTGCCACGGATTGGCATACAGGTCGTTGGCGGCTTCCAGCAGGCTCTTGTCCAGATCGTTGAGCCGCGCGCGGATCGGCAGGTAGGCGAACGGAATGCAGAAGCCGATGTGCGCGACGATCACCGTCATCAGCCCGAGCTTGATGCCCAGCGCCATGAACAGCAGCAGGGTGGCCACGGCGGTGACGATCTCCGGCAGGATCAGCGGCAGGTTGATCCCGCCTTCGACCATTTTCTGTCCGTAGAACGGCCGGTAAGTCGCCAGTGCTGCGAGCAGTGCAATGGTTGTGGCGCAGACTGTGGCGATGGTCGCGACGATGATCGAATTCAGCGCTGCGGTCTGGATCGACGGGTTGGCCAGGATCCGCCCGTACCAGGCGAACGAGAACTCGGTCCACACCGTCGCCGAGCGGTTGGCGTTGAAGCTGTAGGCGATCAACACCAGGATCGGCACGTACAGATAGGCGAGGATCAGCAGGCTGATTTCGCGGGTTGCGGGGAGTTTTTTCAGGTGCAGAGAGATCATGCTTTCGCTCCCCGGTTCAGGGTTTTCACCGCGCTGCGGCTGTACAGGGCGTAGAGCACCAGGGACAACAGCAGAATCCCCAGCAGCAGGAACGACAGCGAACTGCCCAGCGGCCAGTTGCGTGCGGTGCCGAATTGCTGCTGGATCAGGTTGCCGATCATCAGGGTCTTGCCACCGCCGAGGATCGCCGGGGTGATGAAGGCGCCGAGACTCGGCACGAACACCAGCAACGCACCGGCAATCACGCCGGGCATCGACAGCGGCAGGATGATCCGCCGCAGCGCATGCCAGCGGTTGGCGCCCAGGTCATAGGCGGCTTCCACCAGACGCCAGTCGAGCTTTTCCAGGGTCGAGTAGATCGGCAGGATCATGAACGGCAAGAAGCTGTAGACCAGACCCACACTGACCGCGAAGTCGTTGTACAGCAGGGTGATGCCGCCGGCACTCGGGAACAGCGCGTTGAGGCTCTGGGCGACCCAGCCCTGTTCGCGCAGGATGATCAGCCATGCGTAGTTGCGGATCAGCAGGTTGGTCCAGAACGGAATGGTGATGAGCAACACCATCAGGTTGCGTCGGCGCGGGGTCAGGCTCGACATCCACAATGCCACCGGAAACCCGAACAGAAAGCACAACACCGTGGTGCCACCGGCCTGGAACACCGAGCGCAACAGCGCCTGGGCGTAGACCCAGTTCAGCTCCAGTTCGCCGTCAAAACCTTCCTGGAAAAACAGCTGCACGTAACTTTGCAGTTGCCATTGGGCCTGCCAGTCGACGCCGCCGTAGGTGTTGCGCGGCAGCAGGCTGATGTAGCCCATGATGCCCAGCGGAATGGCGATCAGGGCGAGCAGGGTCAACACCACCGGGCTGAGCAACAGCGCGCGGTTGAGGGCGGGGGAAGTGCTGCTGACGCTCATCTCAGGCCTCCATCAACAGGCAGGCCTGGGGCGGCAGGTGCACCGCCACGGGCTCGCCGACTGCACGACCACGGTTCAGGCCTTCGTTGTTTTCCCGCAGCATGACTTTGATGTCGTTGTTCAAGCGGCACTGGTACAGGGTCGCGGTGCCGACATACAGCACGGCCTCGATTACGCCGCGCAGATGATGCGGTTGATCCGCCGCGACCAGTTGCGAGCGCTCGGGACGAAACGCCAGTTGCACGCTGCTGCCATTCACGCCTTGCGGCGGGCAGGGGATTTCCACCGGCATGCCGTTGGGCACGAAGAGGTTTTCGTTGTGGTCGCCGCGCTTGAGTTCGCCGGGGAGGAAATTGATGTCGCCGATGAACTGGGCGACGAAACGGTGCTGCGGGCGTTCATAGATGTCGGTCGGGGTGCCGATCTGCAGGATCTTGCCGGCGGACATCACCGCGATCCGGTCGGACAGGGTCAGCGCTTCTTCCTGATCGTGGGTGACGAAGATGAAGGTGATTCCGGCTTCCTGCTGCACGCGCTTGAGTTCGACCTGCATTTCCTTGCGCAGCTTCAGGTCCAGCGCCGACAGCGGCTCGTCGAGCAACAGCACTTTCGGCTTCGGCGCCAGGGCCCGGGCCAGAGCCACGCGTTGTTGCTGGCCGCCGGATAATTCCGCCGGTTTGCGCCCGGCCAGATGCTCCATCTGCACCAGCGCGAGCATCTCGTCGACCCGTCCGGGAATCGTCTTGTGATCAAGACCCTGCATCTCGAGGCCGAAGGCGATATTCTGCGCGACACTCATGTGCGGAAACAGCGCGTAACTCTGGAACACCGTGTTGACCCGACGCTTGAACGGCGGCAGGTGATTGACCGTTTCGCCCGCCAGACGGATTTCGCCGTCGCTGACGTGTTCGAAACCGGCGATGGTGCGCAGCAGGGTGGTCTTGCCGCAGCCCGAGGGGCCGAGGAGGGTGAAAAACTCGTTGTCGGCGATGTTCACCGATACGTTGTCGAGGGCTGGCGCCAGGCCAGGGTCATCAGAATACCGCTTGGATACGTTACGCACTTCAATGGCTATTGGTTGACCCATAATGGTGCAATCCTCTAATTATTGTATGCAATATCTGAATGCAATTTAGAAATACCCGGATTAATCTGCTGGCGCAACCCCCATTTCCCTGACTGAGTCGTTCGTCGGGCAGCGTCGCCAGCGTTGAAGGAGCTTTCAAATGACCGAGAAAAAAACGGAAACCACGGTCGACCGCGTCTACCAAGGGGTTTACGAGGCGATCAGCAAGCGTTCGCTGCGTCCGGGGATGAAGCTGGGCGAGGCGTCGCTGGCGGAATTGTTCAATGTCAGCCGCACGTCGGTTCGCGCCGCGCTCAAGCAACTGGAGGCCGACGGACTGGTCACCACCGAGCCCAATAAAGGTGCGTCGGTGTCGCTGCCCAGCGATGAGGAAATCCGTTCCCTGTTCGAAACCCGGCGTCTGATCGAGATCGGCATCGTCACCGAACTGTGTCGGCGCAAGGACTCTGCGGCGATGCAGGACCTGCGTGATCATTTGCTGCTGGAAGACGAAGCCCACGAAGCCGGCGACCACGAGCGACTGATTCACCTGCTCGGCGAATTCCACATCAAACTGGCCCGCAGCCTGAACAACCCGGTACTGCTCGACTGGTTCCAGAAGCTGATTTCCCGCGCCTCGCTGTACGCCGCCGCGCTGGATGACGACAGCCACGAAGCCTGCCGCGACGACGAGCACCTGCGCCTGATCGAGTACATCGAGGCCGGCAATCAGAGCGCGGCGATCGAGCTGACCTGCATGCACCTGGACGGCATCCAGAAGGCGATCCTCGACGTCGCTGCGAAAATGAAGACCGGCTACCATCCGCTCAAACACCTGATCGGAGTGTGAGCGTCGAGTGCAGGTGAAATCGGCTATACCTCTAATGAAACCATCGCTGCCCGACACGCTCGAAACAGACGGGCGTGGCGTTTGAACGCGCGGCGATAGACCCGGACCCACTACAAGGCGTTGAAGCAGCTGATGCAGTTTTTATCCGATAGCCATGGGTGTGACGGCTGGCAAGGCGAGATGGCCGGGCGCATTCGTGCGTTTGACTGGAGCAGGACTGATCTGGGCCCCCTCGAAACCTGGCCGGCCAGCCTGTGCAGCACGGTCCAGCTGATGCTGGCCTCGCCGCTGCCGATGGTCATGCTCTGGGGCCATGCCGGTTACATGATCTACAACGACGCCTATTCGCGATTCGCCGGCGGCCGGCATCCGTACCTGCTCGGATCGCCGGTGGAACTGGGCTGGCCGGAGGTGGCCGATTTCAACCGGCATGTGGTCGACACTTGTCTGGCCGGCGGCACCCTGGAATATCGCAACAAGGTCCTGGTGTTGCTGCGCGATGGCGTACCCGAGGATGTCTGGCTCGATTTGTATTACAGCCCGGTGGCCAACGATGCCGGTATGCCTTCGGGTGTGATGGCGATGGTGGTGGAAACCACTGAACTGGTGCTGTCCGAACGCTTGCGTCAGGCCGCCGAAGACGCTTATCGCGCCGATAACGAGCGGGTGCGACTGGCACTGAATGCCGGGGCACTGCTTGGCTCGTTTGTCTGGGACGTCAGAAACAATGTGCTGTCGGCCGATGAGCGATTTGCCCGCACATTTTCCTTTCCGGCGGATCAGGACCTGACCAACCTGCCGCAGCACATTACCGAGGCGCACATTCATCCCGACGACCGCAGTTGGGTGCAGGAATGCGTCGAGAATGCGGTGCGCACCGGCGAGCCGTACAACGCCGAATACCGCGTGATACGCGCTGATGGCAGTTTCCTCTGGGTGCTGGCCAGCGGTTGCTGCGAGTTCGACGAGCAGGGACAGCCGTTCCGTTTCCCCGGTGTGTTGATCGATATTCACGAGCGCAAGACCGCCGAAGAGTCCCTGCTCAAATTCACCCGCAATCTCGAACAACGGGTAGCTGATGAAGTCGGCGCGCGTCTCTCCGCCGAAGAGCAACTGCGCCAGTCGCAGAAACTCGAATCCATCGGCGGCCTCACCGGCGGCGTGGCTCACGACTTCAACAACCTGCTGCAAGTGATCGCCGGCAACCTGCACCTGCTGGCGCGACATGAACCGAACAACGCCAACGTCCAGCGCCGGGTCAGCGCCTCGCTGGCGGCGGTGGAGCGCGGCGCCAAGCTGTCCTCGCAACTGCTCGCGTTTGCCCGGCGTCAGCCGCTGTCGCCGGCGGTTTGCAACCCACGCCAGATTTTCGAAGGCGTGGGCGAGTTGCTGCAACGGGCGCTGGGCGAAACCATTCAGATCGACGTGCAACTGCCTGTTGAGCCGTGGCACATCAACGTTGACCGCAATCAACTGGAAAACGCCATTCTCAATCTGGCGATCAATGCCCGGGACGCCATGAAGGGCGAGGGCACGATTGTACTCGGCGCCTCCAACCTCTCACTGGATCGGGCGTTCTGTTCGGGCAAGGGCATCGTGCCGGGGGATTTCGTCCGGGTTTCGGTCAGTGACAGCGGCGTGGGCATTGCCCCGCACATGCTCGAGCAGGTGTTCGAACCGTTCTTCACCACCAAGGCCGACGGCCAGGGCACCGGCCTCGGCTTGAGCATGGTCTTCGGCTTCGTCAAGCAGAGCGGCGGGCATGTGGAGATCGACAGTCGGATCGGCGAAGGCACGCGGGTGCAGTTGTACTTTCCACGCAGCCTGCGCCCCGTGCTCGATGACTCGCCGAGCGTCAATCATCAGCAGGCGGGTGGTCACGAGACGATCCTGGTGGTCGAGGACAACGAAGCGGTGCGCACCTCGGCGGTCGAACTGTTGCGCGAAGAAGGCTACCGCGTGCTGATCGCCGGCAACGGCGATGCGGCCATGCAGATGTTGATGGAAGGTGCGCGGGTCGACCTGATCTTCACCGACGTGGTCATGCCCGGTCTTATCAAGAGCTCCGATCTGGCGGCGTGGGCCAAGGTGCAAATGCCGCCGGTGGCGGTGCTGTTCACCTCGGGGCACACCCGCGACATCATCTCGCGCAACCACCAGCTCAGCCCCGACACCCATTTGCTCGGCAAGCCTTATGGCCCCGAAGCATTGCTGCAGATGATCCGTTCCGTGCTCAGCACCTGAGCTCCAAATCCCCTGACCAAGGCTGGCCGATGACTTCCAGACGCAATTCCAGTTCTGCCGCCGGCATGGTTCGCGTGCGCGGCGCCCGTGAACACAATCTGAAGAACGTGGACGTCGACATTCCTCGCGATGCACTGGTGGTGTTCACCGGGGTGTCGGGTTCGGGCAAGTCGTCGCTGGCGTTTTCGACGCTGTATGCCGAAGCCCAGCGGCGCTATTTCGAATCGGTGGCGCCCTATGCGCGGAGGCTGATCGATCAGGTCGGCGTACCGGACGTCGATTCCATCGAAGGTCTGCCCCCGGCCGTGGCCCTGCAGCAACAGCGCGGCACGCCGAGCACGCGCTCGTCGGTGGGCAGCGTCACCACGCTCTCGAGCCTGATCCGAATGCTGTACTCGCGCGCCGGCAGCTATCCGCCGGGTCAGCCAATGCTGTATGCCGAGGATTTTTCACCGAACACGCCGCAAGGCGCGTGCCCGCAATGCCATGGACTGGGCCGGGTTTACGAGGTCACCGAGGCGTTGATGGTGCCGGATCCGAATCTGACCATCCGCCAGCGTGCCGTGGCGTCCTGGCCGCTGGCCTGGCAGGGGCAGAACCTGCGCGACATCCTGGTGACCATGGGCATCGATGTCGATATCCCGTGGCGCAAGCTGCCGAAAAAACAGCGTGACTGGATCCTCTTCACCGAGGAAACACCGACCGTTCCGGTGTACGCCGGGCTGACGCCGGAAGAAACCCGCGTCGCCCTCAAGCGCAACATGGAGCCGAGCTATCAAGGCACGTTCACCGGCGCCCGGCGCTACATCCTGCACACGTTTACCCATTCGCAAAGTGCGCTGATGAAGAAGCGCGTGTCGCAGTTCATGATCGGCAGCCTGTGCCCGTTGTGCGATGGCAAGCGCCTCAAGCGTGAGGCGCTGTCGGTAACGTTTGCCGGGCATGACATCGGCGAGTTGTCGCGGATGTCTCTGTTGCAAGTCGCCGAAGTCTTGAAACCGGTGGCGGACGCGAGCTGGCTGGAACACGCCGATGAAAGCGGTGAAACCCTGACCCACAGCCAGACCCGCGAAGCCCGGCAACAACGCGTGGCTCATGGCGCCAGCGGCCACGCCAACGCGCCGGACGTGCGCCATACGCCGAACCTGTCGCTGGAAAAACGCCTGGCCGCGCAGCGCATTGCCGAGGACTTGCTGGAGCGGGTCAGCACCCTGACCGATCTCGGCCTCGGTTATCTGGCCCTGGAGCGCAGCACGCCGACCCTGTCGTCCGGCGAATTGCAACGCCTGCGACTGGCCACTCAATTGGGGTCGCAATTGTTCGGCGTGATCTACGTGCTCGACGAACCCTCCGCCGGCCTGCACCCGGCTGACGGCGAGGCGCTGTTCGAGGCCTTGCAGCGTCTGAAGGCCGACGGCAACAGCGTGTTTGTGGTCGAGCACGATCTGGACACCATGCGCCGCGCCGACTGGCTGATCGACGTCGGCCCGGCGGCCGGTGAAAAGGGCGGGCAGATTCTCTACAGCGGCCCGCCGCCGGGGCTGGCCGCGATCGAGGAATCGCAGACCCGCGCCTATCTGTTCGCCGAACAGCAACGGCCGAACCGCGCCGCGCGCAAACCGTCGGGCTGGCTGAAACTCGACGGCGTCACACGCAACAACCTGAATAACCTCAGCGCCGAATTTCCCCTGGGTTGTTTCACTTCGGTCACCGGTGTTTCCGGTTCGGGCAAATCCAGTCTGGTCAGCCAGGCGCTGCTGGAACTGGTCGGCGCGCAGCTCGGGCGCAGCGTCAGTGACGCCGAGCCGGAAGAGCTCAATCTGGAAGACGATACCCCGTCTGCCAGCACCGGCCAGGTCAGCGCCGGGCTGGAGTCGATCAAGCGTCTGGTGCAGGTCGATCAGAAACCCATCGGCCGCACGCCGCGTTCGAATCTGGCGACCTACACCGGGCTGTTCGACAACGTGCGCAAGCTGTTTGCCGCGACCGATGAGGCGAAAGCGGCAGGTTACGACGCCGGGCAGTTTTCCTTCAATGTCGCCAAGGGGCGCTGCCCGACCTGCGAAGGCGAGGGGTTTGTCAGTGTCGAATTACTGTTCATGCCCAGCGTTTATGCGCCGTGCCCGACCTGTCACGGCGCGCGTTACAACCCCGAAACCCTGGCCATCCTCTGGCAGGGCTTGAGCATCGCGCAGGTGCTGAAGCTGACGGTGGACGAAGCGGTGACGGTGTTTGCCGAGCAACCGGCGATCCGCCGTTCGCTGGAGGTACTGCGCGACATCGGTCTCGGTTACCTGCGCCTCGGGCAACCGGCGACCGAGCTGTCCGGCGGCGAAGCCCAGCGGATCAAACTGGCCACCGAGCTGCAACGCAACCAGCGCGGCGCGACGCTGTATGTGCTGGATGAACCGACCACCGGGTTGCACCCGCGCGACGTTGATCGTTTGCTCGAACAACTGGATACGCTGGTCACGGCGGGGCACACGGTGATCGTGGTCGAGCATGAAATGCGCGTGGTGGCGCAGAGCGACTGGGTGATCGACATCGGTCCGGGTGCGGGGGATCAGGGCGGCAAGATCGTCGTGGCCGGAACGCCGCAGAAAGTGGCGGCGAGCAAGAAGAGCCGGACTGCGCCGTTTCTTTCTCGTGCCCTCAGCCGCTAGCCATAGCGTGTCGAATATCGTCATCGCCAGCAGGCTGGCTCCCACAGATTGCTGGTTTTCCATGTGGGAGCCAGCCTGCTGGCGATGGCGGTGTATCAGGCGCCGTCGAGCGTGCGGCGTACCTTGTCCAGCAACTCGCGGATCTGGAACGGCTTGACCAGCATCTCCATGCCGGCCCCGAGGAACACCTGGCGGTTGATCGCGGTTTCCGCGTAACCGGTCATGAACAGGATCGGCAGCGCTTCACGCCAGCCCCGGGCAACGTCCGCCAGTTCACGGCCGGTCATGCGTGGCAGGCCCACGTCGGTCAGCAGCAGGTCGATCGACGGGTCGTTCCGCAAGCGCTCCAGCGCGGTTTCGATATCGGCCGCCTGGGTGCAGCGGTAGCCGGCGTCTTCCAGCACTTCGGTGACGAACAGGCGCACCGCCGGCATGTCTTCGACGATCAACACATGCTCGCCCGAGCCTTGCGGATCGATGGTCACCGGGGCCACATCGACAGCGGTCGGATCACTGGTGGCCGGCAGCATGATCGTCACTTCGGTGCCGCGTCGCGCGACGCTGCGGATGTGCGCATCGCCACCGGATTGACGAGCGAAACCGTAGATCGTCGACAGCCCCAACCCGGTGCCCTGGCCCAGCGGTTTGGTGGTGAAAAACGGCTCGAACACCTTATCGATGACGCTGTGCTCGATGCCGGTACCGTCATCGCGCACCGATAGCGCCACATAGGAACCATCGGCGAGGTTCGGGTCGCCGTGGGAATACGCCGCGTAAGTGCTGACCCAGATATTGCCGCCCCGTGGCAATGCGTCCCGGGCGTTGATCACCAGGTTGAGCACTGCGCTTTCGAGCTGGATCGGATCGACCAGCGCGATGGCAGGTTTGGTGGTCATTTCCAGTTTGAGGGCGATGCGTTCGCCGATGGTGCGCACCAGCAATTCTTCCAGCGAGCGGACGTGCTTGTTGATGTCCACCGGACGGGTGTCGAGCGGTTGCTGGCGGGCAAAAGCCAGCAGGCGATGGGTGAGCGAGGCCGCACTCATCGCCGAGTTCAGAGCTGCTTCGGCGTAAAACTGCACCTTGTCCGGGCGGGCATCGGCGACCCGTTTCTGGATCAGCTCAAGGCTGGTGATGATCCCGGTCAGGAGGTTGTTGAAGTCGTGGGCAATGCCGCCGGTGAGTTTGCCCAGCGCATCCATTTTCTGTACTTGCAGCAGTTGCGATTCGGCGCGTACCCGGTCGGCGACTTCCTTGGCCAGTTGCGTGGTGGTGTCGTCCAGCCGCGCCAGGTGCGAACGTTCGCGGTGACGGTGTTCGGTGACGTCTTCGACGAACACCAGGCTCAGTTTCGGGGTGCGGTAGGGGGAAATCTGCCACTCGGTCTCACGGATCTCGCCCTGCACGCGCATGTTCAGCGTGCCTTTCCAGCGTTCGCCATCCACCAGCCGCAGGCGCAGTTCGTCGAGGATCGCGCTCTGATCCTCGGCGAAGCATTCGCTGAGGGGCTGCGGGTCGCGGTTGTCCTGGATCAGTTGGGAGAAAGCGTGGTTGCACTCGTGGACTTTCAGGTCGGCATCCAGCACCGCGATGGGCGCGGAGATGTTGACGAAGATCTCGCGGAAACGCGCCTCGCTTTCGCGCAACGCGTTCTCCGTGTCGCGCACCCGAAGCAGGGTGCGCAATGTTGCCAGCAGCACGTCGGGATCGACTGGGTGAATCAAATAGGCATCGGCTCCGGCATCAAGGCCGGTGATGATGTCGCCGGTCTGGATCGACGCGGCCGACACGTGGATCACCGGGAGCAGGGCGGTGCGGGCGTCGGCGCGCAGTTCGCGGACAATATCGAAGCCGCTCATGTCCGGCAGGTTGACGTCGAGAATCAACGCGTCGAGCTTTTCACTGGCGATCAATGCCAAGCCATCGCCACCGGTGCCGGCCTCTAACACCTCATAGCCGTGGCGTTCCAGCCGTCGGCGCAAGGCGTAGCGGGTGGCGACGTTGTCATCGACGATCAACAGACGGATGTCATGTTTCATCGACGCTCTCCTGGGCGATCGCCAACGGGATGATCACGAAAAAGCACGAACCCACGCTCGGGGTACTCTGGACGCCGACCTCGCCACCGAGCAGTTCGGCGAAGCGTTTGCACAGGGACAAGCCGAGCCCGGTGCCGCGCAGGCGTTTTTGCAGCGGTGAGTCGACCTGAGAAAAGTCTTCAAACAAGGTGCCATGCAGCTCCGAAGCGATACCGATACCGGTGTCGCTGACGGCGAACCGTACCTTGTCCTCACCCTCAAGGCGTGCCGAGATCCTTACTTCACCACGGGTGGTGAATTTCAGCGAGTTGGAAATGAAGTTGCGCAGAATCTGCGCGAGCTTCTTGTCGTCGGTATAGAGACGCGGCAGGCCCACTGGCTCTTCGAAAATCAGGTCTACGGCAGTGGCGTCGACAATCGGCCGGAACATTCCGCGCAACGCCGCGAACAGGTCGAACATGTCGAACCACGCAGGCGAAATGCTGATGCGTCCGGCCTCGATCTTCGCCAGGTCGAGCAGGTCGTCGACCATGTCGCTGAGTTCCCGGGCGGCGCTGCTGACGAAGGCCACCTGTTTGTGCTGCTCGGGGCTGAGGGGACCGTCGAGTTCGTCGGCCAGCAGGCTGTTGATGCTCAGGATCGAGCCCAGCGGTGTGCGGAACTCGTGGCTCATGTACGACAGAAAGCGGCTTTTCAGATCGGACGCCTGACGCAGTTGTTCGGCCTGGGTGTCGAGTTCGGCGTACAGCGCCAGCACGCCCTGATTGGTTTCGTCGAGCTCTTCGCGCAACGCAACGGTTTCGCTCTGCAACTGGGCGATCAACGCAGCCTGTTCGGCATTGCTCAGTGTCGGGGACTCAGCCATGGGCGGCCTCCAGGGCAACGACCAGCACCGTTACATCGTCGCGCCCGCGACAGAAATCGCGGTGCAGGACGGTGGCTATCACGGCGGGATGGCGATGCACCAGACCGGGGTAGTCTTGAAGGTTCCAACGGGACTGCAAGCCATCGCTGTACATGATCAATAGATGTCCGTTCACGTGAGCATAGTCAAAGGGCTGGGCTTTTCGGTATTGGCCGCCGACTATCCCCGGATGCGAGGCCAGTCCGCGCGACTTGTCTGAGGCGATCAGGCTGGCACCGATGTTACCGACACCGGTGAACGACAGACTGGCACGCCCGGCATGAAACTGCGCGAATGCCACTGCGCCACCCCGGCTCCCGATCATTTCCCGGTGCATGTCTTCCATCAGGACCGTTGGCGCACCGAACGGGCTCAGGGCAAAGGCTTTCTCTCCTGCTCGGGCCGCACGCTCGGCGTCTTCGCCATGGCCCAGACCATCGACGATCAGGGCACTGATGTCACTGCCGTGAATCGCCAGATGCCAGACGTCGCCGCAGGCGGGATCGTTGTGCAGCGAGTGTTGACTGACACCATACGGCATATCCAACTGCCGGTCGCTGCGCGGATACAGACGAGCCAGCAGCACAGCGCCGCGATGATCGGCAAATACGTCGAAGATATCCGCCTGTCGAGCCACTGCACCGAGGCCGATGCCCTGAGTACCACCGGTGGAAAAGCCGTCCGCCAGACACGCGTCCAGATCAAACCCCTGGGCACGGTCGACCGCAATCATCTCGATACCGTCGTCACCCTGACGGGGCAACAGGCGCAGGTGCAATTCCCCGCGCCCGGCGTGCTTGAGCACATTGCTCGCCAGCTCCGTGGCCACCAGCGCCACACGGCCTGCGTCGCTTTCGCCAAAACCGTGTTGCTCGGCCAGACGCTGGGCCGTACGCCGGGCATGGCCGATCTGGCTGCTGTCCTCGATCACCAACACCTGGGTCAATGTCCCGCTGATGTTCATGTCCATCGGGTGATCGTTATGCGAGTGCCTTTGCCGGGCTCGGTGTCCAGTTCAAATTCGTCCACCAGCCGCTTGGCCCCGGTCAGCCCCAGGCCCAGACCGCTGCCGGAGGTCCAGCCGTCGGTCATCGCCAGTTTGATGTCGGGAATGCCCGGGCCTTCATCGCGAAAGGTCAGGCGCAGGCCGACCTTGTGGTTGTCGTCGAGGATCTGCCAGTCCATGTCGCCACCCCCGCCATACACCATAGTGTTGCGCGCCAGCTCGCTGACGGCGGTCACCAGTTTGGTCAGGTCGATCAGGCGCATGCCGCATTCGGTGGCCAGTTTGCGCGCCTGTTGCCGGGCCAGCACCACGTCCTGCTCGATGTTGATCGGTTGGGTACCGCTGCTGCGCACGGTCATTGCTGGCGTACTCGTTCCTGCAGCAGTTTCATGCCGCGCTCGACGTTCAGCGCGGTACTGACGCCTGGCAGGTACAGACCGAGCTCGACCAGGGTAATGGCGACCGCCGGCTGCATGCCGACGAGCATGGTTTCGGCATCCATGATTTTCGACAGGCCGGAAATGGTGCCGATCATCCGGCCAATGAACGAATCGACCATGTCCAGCGCCGAGATGTCGATCAGCACCCCGCGCGCGGAGGTCTTGCTGATGCGCTCGGACAGGTCGTCCTGCAAGGTGAGGGCGAGCTGGTCGTGCATGTCGACCTGGATGGTCACCAGCAGGAAGTCACCCATCTGAAGAATCGGGATACGTTCCATTGTTCAGACCGTCTTGGTGAGGGTGATGCCCAGACGGGTCAGGGCCAGCTTCAATGCGTCGGCCAGATTGGCTTTGGTGACCACGCCTTGCAGGTCGAGGCCCAGGTGCACGATGGTCTGGGCAATCTGCGGACGCACGCCGCTGATGATGCAGTCGGCGCCCATCAGGCGAATCGCGGTCACGGTCTTGAGCAGGTGTTGGGCGACCAGCGTGTCGACGGTCGGCACGCCGGTGATGTCGATGATGGCGATTTCCGAGCCGGTGTCGACGATGCGTTGCAGCAGCGATTCCATCACCACTTGGGTACGTTGCGAGTCGAGGGTGCCGATCATCGGCAAGGCGAGCACGCCGTCCCACAGCTTGACCACCGGGGTCGACAGTTCCAGCAGTTCTTCCTGCTGGCGCTTGATCACCGCTTCACGGGATTTCTGGAACGTGCGAATGGTGTACAGGCCAAAAGCATCGAACAGTTCGGAAATTTCCCAAAGCTGTTCGGCGAGCAGGGCGGGCTGGTCCTGATAATGGTTTTGCAGCAGGGCGAACAGCGGGCCCTTGAGCGAGAAAATGAAGCTGGCGGTCTGCTGGGAATCCTGACCGAGCTGGGCGCGGCTGTGGGAGAGTTTTTCGAGGAACTGGCGCATGCCTTCCCAGCCCGGCGCGGCGATGTTGGTGCCGCTGTCGTTTTCCAGGCCGCTGACCACCAGTTGCAGGAATTCACTGGTTTGCTGCTGCAAGTCGTGTTCTTTGAGATTGCGGGTGGCACCGCTGTCGACCAGTCCTTTAGTCCATTCGCCCAGCAGTTGTACCTGTTTGTTTTTCATCGCATCGAGTGTGCTGTTCTGCAGTGCTGCCATGTGCCTGTTGCTCCATTGCGAATAGGGGGCCGGTTCTTCGGGAAATGACCGGCGCGAAGTGAATGACCTTGGCCGTTCGAAATAGTTGTTCGTTCCCGCGAGGATATTTTTGATTTGCCGCAAGCAACGCACCGGTAACTCTAGTCGGCGTGGCCGGGAATGCTGATCTTTTGCCTGCAACAAGGCCCCAACGCAAAGAGGCCGCGTCCAATGGAGGCGGCCTCTTTGTTTACCTGGCGGTTACTTGCTGGGGTGTTTGGCCTGCAGCTCTTTGGCGTGGGCCAGGTGTTTTTCCAGTGCCGGCAGCATTTTCTGCGCAAAGGCTTTGAGTTCGGTGGCGCCTTTGACTTTGTCGTCGGTCACGGTGTTGGCTTGTTTCTTGAACAGCTCGATGGTTTCTTCGTGAGCCTTCACCTGATTGTTGGCATAGGCGGCGTCGAACGACTCATCACGGACTTCGAGTATTTTTTCCTTGGCCTGTTTGACCAGGGTCGTGGTGTCCGGCACCTCGATGTCGTTGGCCTTGGCAATTGTCGCCAGTTCATCGTTGGCCTTGCCGTGGTCGGTGATCATCATGTTGGCAAACGCTTTGATGTCGGCGGATTGGCTTTTTTCCAGCGCCAGGCGACTGGTTTCGATTTCAGCGATGCCGCCGGCCGCTGCGTTGTCGACAAAATCGTTGTCGGTAGCGGCGAAAGCCGAGCCCATGCCGGTGCTCAATGCAACGGCCAGAAAGAGATGACGCAGTTTGAATCCGTCCATTGGTGTTTCTCCACGCAGGTTTTTGTGAGCGTTATTCAATGGAGGGAGTTCGCCGACCAAAGGTTTTATCGCATTTGCGAAAGGGCGACGAACGGACACCGCTGGTCTGACAGGTGGTCGACAGAAGTGGCCAACCGAGGCCATTCTGATACCTGGCCAGCGCAATCGGTCGCGTTGGCTGCCGATCAACTGACGGAGGTGTTCCATGCCGGTGACCCATGATTTGTTACAGGACTTGAAACTTACAAAGGAAGAGATCCAGCAACGACGCACCGCGGATCCACATCTGGATGCACTGATCAACAAGTATTCCCAGGCGGACGCCGAAGTCGTCAAGGCCGAGACGGCGACCTCGGATGCACCCAGCGACGACACCCTGAAGAAACTCAAAGAGAAACGCCTGCAGGTCAAAGACAAGATCGTCGAGCAGTTGCAGGCTCGATCCTGACCGTCAGTCGCACCACCGGCCTGCGGTGGCGAATTGACTGGAACGACAGCCCCGACCGGCACCTCGAATGTTCAGAGTCTTCACATTGCGACTCTCAACGAGGTGCCTTATGAACGATCCAAAATTCCCCAGTGAAGAACAGGGCGCATTCGACCCGGTTCCCACGCATCCCGAGCCGAACAGTCCGGCGCACACCGTCCGTAATCCTGAAGAGGAACGCGAAAGCGAGGAAGTGCCGGAGGACGAAGACCCGGAAACCTTCGATAGATCCAGTAACTGACTATCCGCTATCGCCAGCAGGCTGGCTCCCACATTTGGGATGCAAATTCTTTGTGGGAGCCAGCCTGCTGGCGATAGGGCCAGTCGACCCAATACAAAGTCCAGGGCCTCACTTCAAGGCGGCGTCCAATGGCATCCGCGCCATGTGCGTCGCCTTCAGCGAGCCGAAATACAGCCAGTCGCCATACTCGCGCACCGTGGTGATCGGCGAGTAATTGCCGGCGCTGGCATCCTGCAGATTGGCGATAACCTTACCGTCCAGATCCAGCCCCAGCACGAACCCGCGCTTTTCCACCGGTTTGGGCAGCACGGTCATCGCCCGCACCAGCATCTTGCGCACGAAAGGGTGGGCGGCGGTACGGTCGAGCAACGGATTGCGAGGCGTGTACAACGCCACCCAGAAACGATCCCGGCCATTGAAGGCGAGGTTGTCCGGCAGCCCCGGCAGATTGTCGATGAACAGGTCATGGGTGCCGGCCTGCGGCCCGGTCAGCCAGTAGCGGCTGATGCGGTAGGCGCCGGTTTCATTGACCAGCACATAGGCGTCTTCCGGGCCGAGGGTCACGCCGTTGGCGAACTCCAGCTTGTCCAGCAATACGCTGGTTTTTCCGGTCTGGAAGTCGTAACGCAGCAGGCGCCCGTCGCCGCCATGCTCGATGATCGCTTCGCCATCGTGGCCGTAACCCCAGCGACTGGAGGCATCGCTGAAGTAGGCGTAATGCCCGGACTTGTCGATGGCCACGTCATCGGTAAACCCGAACGGCAGGCCATTGGCTTCGGTGGTCAGCGCCACCAGTTGCCCCTGTGCATCAAGGGATAGCAAACCCTTGACCCCGTCGGCGATCACCAGCAAACCGTTGGGATGCCGCGCCAGCCCCAGCGGCCGGCCGCCGGTATCGGCCAGCACCTTGCGCTGCTGGCCATCGAGACTGGTGCGCAGCAGGCGTCCGTCGTGCAGTCCGGTGATCAGAAAGTCGTTTTCCAGCAGCAGCGCTTCCGGGCCTTCGATGTCACTTGGACCGACCTGTGCCGCGCTCTTGAGCCGCTGATTGTCAGCGTACTGGCCCTCGGTCAGCGAGGGCGCCGGTTGCGGCGTCCAGGCCACGGGCTCGACCCTGGTCGGCATCAACAGCAAAAAGCCCAGAACCCCGACAACCAGCAGCAACACCAGATAACGCCATCTCACACGTGGGCTCCCGCGAGCGCGAGATGCCGGGTGGCCATGTCGCGCAGGGCCAGCATCGATGTTGCCGACTCGCGCTCGATGCGCCGCTTGAGCAGCAAGTGGTTGGCGATGCGCAGGCCGATCCCTTCGAACCGGTAATCGAGAGTGCGCACGAACCGCGTGGCAGCGTCGTGCGCCGAGCATTCATAGGTCAGCCGCAACGACAGCCCCTGATCACCCTGGGCCCGGGCGCACCAGCGTCGGCCGGGCAGGTACTCGGTGACCTCCCAGCGCAAATGCCCCTCGCGACCGCCGGCATGGATGTCCTCGTCGAATCGTGCGCCGGCATGCAACGCACCGCTCGGGCCGTCGATCTTCAGCGAAGACGGGTGCCACTCCGGCCAGCGACTGACGGTGGCGGCGTAGGCGAGGACGGCGATCGGATCGCCGGCGATATCGACTGTGTGCTGCATGCGGGTCATGGGCGTTCTCGAATCGGTCAAAGGGGCGATTTCCGGCTCCCGGTAGAGGGTGCCGAACAGGTAGTCCATCAGCGGAAAAACGATATTGAAATTACGCTCCTGCATGTGCTCGCGACGGTGATGCAATTCGTGCAGACGGCGCATCTGGCGGATCCACGGCAGGCGGGTCAGCGGGTTGTGCGGCGGCAGATGCTCGCAGGCATGAAACACTTCATAGGTCAGGTAACCGAACACCATGCAGCCACCGAACAGTCCGGCGACGTTGCTGTTGACCTGCGCGAACAGCCACCACAGGGGCAGGGTGATCGCCAGCGTGTGCAGCACGATCAGCCAGGCCGGGAACAGGATCACCCGCCAGTCGCGGGCGCCGTCGTAGGTCATGTGGCCGGGGGTGAAAAAGCTGTGATGATCGCCGGCATGCCGGGCATAGAACATCCGCGCGAAGCGCTTTTTGTGGTGGCCGAGGTGGCGGTGCACCATGTACACGCCGAAATTGAAGAACAACAGGGTCAGTGGCACGGTCAGCCATTCCAGCGCCTGCACCTGGTGCACGCTGCTCCAGAACGCGCCGATGGCCAGCACGCCGAACAGCAGCACGAACGCGCCGTGCAGCCATGGGTTGTAGCGGGGATGAATCGCCGCCCGGTAGCGGCTGCGAAATGCCTCGGTGGTCTGCCTCACTGCGCTCACCTGCGGATATTGTCGTTATCCCGGCAGCGTAGCCGATCCCGCCGTTTGTGCAGCGCCAACCTTCAGGTCACAAGTGCCATGCTCCGGTGCATAGCGGCCGTCAGCTCAACGGGTTCCAGCGCTGCGACCAGTCGTCATCGGCTCTGATCACCTCACGCAGCAGGTCGAACGCCTGTTGCAGGATCGCCGAGTCGCGGTCACGGGAGTAGACGAGGTAGGTCGGGTAGCCGAATTCCGGGGCTTTGGTCACCGGCTCCAGCGCGCCGCTTTCCAGGTAGGTGCGCACGACCCGGGTTCGGAAATAGCCGCTGCCGCCGTTCTCGAGAATGTATTGCAGGGCCAGCGGGCCGAGGTTGAAGCTCAGGGCAGCCTTGGCTTTTTCCGGCAGGGCGGCGTCGTGCTGGCGGCGGAAGTCCGGGCCCCAGTCGATGTACACGTAAGGGGCAGGGCGGCCGGGCGTGGTCACCAGAATCAGTTTCTCTTCCAGCACTTGCTCGACCTGCAGCCCCGGCCAGTATTCCGGCTGATAGACCAGCACCGCATCGAGTACGCCCAGTTCGAGCTGACGCAGCAGGTTTTCACCATCGCGGATCTCCATGCGCAAGGCGTGACCGGGGATTTTCTCGCGCAATTCGGCGGCCCAACTGAGCATTAACGGGTTGCACAGGCTGACCTCGCCGCCGATGTGCAGCACGTTGTGATAGCCCTCGGGCAAAGGCAGGTCCCGGCGTGCGGCTTCCCAGGTCTGCACCAGCTGATTGGCGTAGACCACGAAGGCCTCGCCGTTGGCGGTCAGCCGCGCACCGGCACGGTTGCGCACGAACAGCGTGCTGCCCAACTGGCTTTCCAGTTTCTGGACCCGGGCGGTGATTGCCGTTTGCGTGACGAACAGTTTCTCCGCCGCCGCGGCGAGGCTGCCGTGGCGGACGATTTCCAGAAAGGTGCGGGCGAGGTCGATGTCCATGGGCGGGCCGGTGGTTGAGGTCCGCGCATTGTACGGGCAGCCCCGGGACCGCGTCATTGTTCAGTCAGCCACTTCGACTTCACGCACCCGCGCCCAATCTTCCACCAACCGCGCCGGCGTGCAGCAAGTCTTGCGCTTGTAGACGAAGTTGCGGCACTTCTCGGCAAACTGATTGCGGTTGTACAGCATGTCTTCCTGCATCTCCCGCAGCTCCGCCTCGCGGCACTGACGAATCAACACATGATCGACCCGCAGCTTGCGTTCGCGCACCGGCGCATAAGTCGGATCGCTCAGCACACTGTTGGCCCGTTGCAGCAGCCACAGCGAGAACTCGTCCGGGCAGCGCGGGCCGATTTCCTGAACCATGCCCAGTTGCAGCGCCTGCGCAGCGCTGACCGGCAGACAGGCCTGGGTCAGTTGTTCGGCCATGGCCGGGCCGACGGCGCGGGGCAGGCTGTAGGTCCAGTATTCCGAGCCATACAGGCCCATGCTCTTATAGTGCGGATTGAGCACGATATCGGCGCGGGCGAACACGATGTCAGCCGCCAGGGCGAGCATCACACCACCGGCGCCAGCATTGCCGGTAACCCCGCTGACCACCAGTTGCCGTGCGCTGAGCAATTCTTCGCACACATCGTCGATGGCCTGGATATTGGCCCAGGCTTCGGCGCCCGGATCTTCGGCGGCCTGGATCACGTTCAGATGCACGCCATTGGAAAAACTGCCGCGTCCGCCCTTGATCAACAGCACCTGAGTGTCGCGGGATTTAGCCCAGCGCAGGGCCTCGACCATGCGCCGGCACTGCTCGGTGCTCATGGCGCCGTTGTAGAACTCCAGCGTCAGCTCGCCGACCAGACCGGACTCGCGATACCGGATCGGTTGATACGGCTCGTCGCTGAACGGCGCGTTGGCAATCGACCAGTCCAGCACCGGCACGCCAGACAACTGACCGGCCAGCACATGCCGCGCCGGACGCTTGAAGGTTTCCTCGCCCGGTTGCGGTTTGCGCCGCAGCGAGCCGATCCACAGGCTGTGATCACCGGTCGCCACCAATACCGCGTCGTCGTGCACCGCGAGAATCTCGCCGGGCATGCCGGTGCGCTGATCGAGGTGCGCGTCGTACACGTAATACTGCCCGCCGGCGAGGCTGGCGAGTACGCCGGGCTGGCCGTCCGCCGCGTCGATGCAGCGCTTGATGAAGCGCGAGCAGTCGTGCCAGCTGAAGGTGCGGTCGTCCTGTTTCATGTTCGGCTGCAAACGCCCGCGTACTTTCGGATCGTTGTAATCCAGCGCTACCGGCACGAAGCCGTCGATGAATTTCTCCACCACTTCGCGGATGCAACGGATCGCCGCGTCGCTGACCCGGCCGTTGTACAACTCGGATTTGCGCAGCCCCGTTGGCAGGTTGAACTCGCAGGTGGCCCAGACCGGGCCGGCGTCCATTTCTTCCACCGCTTGCAGGGCGGTCACGCCCCAGGATGGCAGCTCGCGCATGATCGCCCAATCCAGTGCGCTGGCACCGCGATCGCCGACGATGCCCGGGTGGATGATGACGACCGGACGCTGCGGGTTGCTCCACAGCGCGTGGGGAACGCGGTCCTTGAGAAACGGGCAGATCACCAGCTCGGCGCCGCTGTTTTCGATCTGCTCGCACACGGCGGTTTCGTCGGTGAACAGCACCACGCTGGGTGAGTGCCCGGCCTGACGCAGTTCCAGCCAGGCACGCTGGGTCAGGCCGTTGAACGCCGACGACAGAAGAATGATGTTGAGTGATCGCATGATTTCTCGTCCTTGAAAGGTCAGCCGCAGGCTCCCGGTGAGCCGTCCGTGGCTATCGATGGAGGCGCAAGGTTAGAGACTGGCGTGGGGGGCGCCACTGATCGAGATCAACGTTGTGTCAGGCAATGTTGCCGTGCCGACGGCGTGTCTTATTCTCAAAGGTTTGCTGATCCTGATTTTTTATTACTTCAAATGTATCCGGCGCTATTGCACAGTCGCACCCCTGATCACCGCCGGAAGATCCCGGCGTATCCATGGATTTTCGCAGCGGGTGGAGCCCGTTTTCAGGGAGTAAGGCATGGGGAGTCACAACCCGCATTACCAGGTCATCGGGCAGATGTTCCAAAAGGACTACCGATGGTTGTGCGCAGCGGTCAGCCGTACCCTCGGCTGCCCGCACAGCGCGCAGGACATCGCTTCGGAAACTTTTCTTCGGGTTTTGGCACTGCCCGATCCGCTGGCGATTCGCGAACCCCGCGCGCTGCTGACCACGATTGCGCGGCGGCTGGTCTATGAAGGCTGGCGCCGGCAGGATCTGGAGCGCGCTTATCTGCAAAGCCTTGCCTTGGCGCCGGAACCGGTGCACCCGTCGCCCGAGGAACGGGAATTGGTGATCGAAACGCTGCTGGCGGTGGATCGCTTGCTCAACGGCCTGTCGGCCAAGGCCAAGGCTGCGTTTCTCTATCACCAGCTCGATGGCCTGACCTACAGCGAAATCGGCGAACGCCTCGGTGTGTCCACCAGCCGTGTGCAGCAATACATGGTCGAGGCGTTCAAACGTTGCTATCAGGCGATGCAGGCATGAGGCCGGACGACACGCTGATCGACGAAGCCGCGCAATGGATGGCGCTGCTGCAATCGGGGCACGTCAGCTTGCAGGAGCGCGCGGCCTTCGACGCCTGGCGCACGGCGGATCCACGGCATCAGCAAATCATCGAGCAAATGGGTGGCGGGTTGAGCCTGCTGCGCCATGCAAACCTGCGCGGCTTGCCGCGTGAGAGTGTCCTGCACAGCCTGAATGCACCGTCCAGTCGCCGTCGATTCCTCAGCGGCAGTTTGAGTGTGCTCGGGATCGCGGTGCTGGCGGGTCTGCTCGGGCGACACTATGACTGGCTGCCGGAGGCCGGCGAGTTGTCGACCGGTACCGGCGAGCGTCGGGAATTCACGCTGGAGGATGGCAGCGCCCTTACGTTGAATGCCCGCAGCCGCGTGGTGCCGCGCTTCAACAATCTCGAGCGCCTGCTGGACTTGCGCAGCGGTGAGCTGCTGATCGATGTCGCAAAAAATCTGTCCCGGCCGTTTGTGGTCGAAACCGAGCATGGGCGGATGCGCGCGCTCGGGACGAAATTTTTGGTGCAGCGCGGTGAGGATTCGACGCGGCTGGTGATGTTGCATTCGCAAGTCGAAGTGGTCACTGCCAGCGGCGCGCGGGAAGTGGTGGAAGCGGGTGAAAGTCTGCTGTTCAACGCTCAGGAAATCCTCGCCCTGGAACCCAGCAAAGGGCAGGAAAGTGCCTGGGTGCAAGGGCGGCTTGAAGTGCGCGATCGCCCCTTGAGCGAAGTCATCGGCAGCCTGCGCAGCTACCGTCGCGGCATCCTGCACTTGAGCCCGGAGGTCGCCGGTTTGCGCCTCAGCGGTCTCTATCCGCTGGACGACAGCGACCGCACCCTGCAACTGCTGGAGCGTTCGCTGCCGATCCGTGTCACCTGGCACAACCCGTACTGGGTCAGCATCGAAGCACGGTTATAAATCCATAACTTCCCGGTCTATCCGTCCCCCTATAAAAAGCGCCGGCCCGCTGCTCATTCCCTGCAGACGCCTTCAACAGGGAAGCCCCTCATGTTTTCATTCAAACAACAACAATTGTCCCGCCTGACACTGGCCATCGTGCTGGCGACGGGTATGGTCCCGGCCGCCGTTCTGGCGCAAGACGCCGCCACTCAAGTCTTTACCTTCGACATTGCCGCCGGGGCCCTCGACGAGGTGCTGCTGGACATCTCGCGCCAGACCGGTGTGCCGATTTCCTTCAGTCAGAATCTGGTTCAGGGCAAACGCAGCAGTGCGGTGCGCGGCGCATTGGGGGGCCGCCAGGCGGTGGAGAAGGCTTTGCTCGGCAGTGGTCTGCAAGTCGAACAGGGGGCGCAGGGCCTCAGCATTCGCCCGGCCGATACGCCGAGTGCCACGCCGGTCAAGGCCGCTGCCGTGGTACCCGCCAGCACTGCCGATTACCGCATGGAAAAAGTCACCGTCACCGGCTCGCGCATCGCCCGCGCGCAGAGCGATGGTGCGACCCCGGTCAATGTCATCACCCACGAAGAAATGGAAGCGCGCGGCTACAAGAACGTCTACGACGCCCTCGCCACGCAGACGCAAAACACCGGCATGACCCAGGGCGAAGACTACGGCAATACCTGGCAACCGGCGGCCAGCGCCCTCAACCTGCGCGGCCTCGGCCCGAACCACACGCTGGTGCTGATCAACGGCCGACGGGTCGCCGATTACCCGACGCCGTACGACGGCAAGGTCAACTTCACCAACCTGGCGAACATTCCGTCGGCGATCATCGAGCGCATCGAAGTGCTCAGCAGCGGCGCTTCGGCGATCTATGGTTCGGACGCGATTGCCGGGGTGGTGAACATCATCCTCAAAGACAAAATGAATGGCGTCGACGTCAATCTCAAGGGCGGCACCAGCGAGCGCGGCGGCGGTGACAACCAGCGCTTGCAGATCAGCGGCGGCGGCAGCTGGGGCGACTTCGACGGGCTGTTCGGGCTCGAACTGACCAATCGCGATCCGATCTGGGCCGATGATCGCGGCTTCATGCAGAGCGGGCCGCTGGCGGATGTCGGCTACCGTCGCGACCTGACCAACAACCGCTATCTGGGACCCGGCTGTGGCGCGTATCAGGGCACGTTCGACAACAAGCTGTTCAACAGCGGCGGGCGCTGCCGCACCGACCAGATTTACAACGATTACTGGACGGTGCAAACCCAGAAGGAAAACTACGACGGCTACACCCGTGGCACCTGGCATTTCAGCGACAGCGGGCAGGTTTTCGCCGATCTGATGTACGGCCTCGATCACATCCAGAACAACACACGCGGCCCGAGCTTCACCTCGCCGGATTTCATCAACCAGAACAGCGGCAATCTGGAGCGTTGGTATCGACGCTTCGGCGAAGAGGAAATCGGTGGGCGCACCAGCAACAACAGCAAGTGGCGCGACACCTCCTGGACCGGCACCCTGGGCCTTTCGGACAAGATCGCCGACACCGGGTGGAACTATGAACTGGCGGCCAACCGGTCCGAGTACAAAAGCGTGCGCACCACCCGTTACACGCCGCTGTCGTCGATCCAGGATTTCTACCTCGGCCCGCAACTGGGCACCCGTGGCGGTTACCCGGTGTTCGCGCCGGATGCCTCGCGCCTCGACCGGCCACTGACGCAGCAGGAATGGGAGCAGTTTCGCGGCAACCTGACGCAGAGCAGCAAGTCGGTTTCCACCAGTTACAACGCGTCGGTCAACGGCGAGTTGTTTGACCTGCCCGCCGGTCCGGTGGGATTTGCCGGCGTGCTCGAGGCGGGCAAGCAGGAATATCGCATCGATCCGGATGACAGCCTTAATGACGGCAGTTTCTACGGCGTGACCCCGGCGCAAAGCTCCGGCGGCTCGCGCAAGCGTTACGCGGCCGGCGGCGAGTTCAGCATTCCGGTCACCGACACGGTGCTGGCGACAGCCGCAGGGCGCTGGGACCAATACAAATTCAGTGGCCGCACCGAACAACAGAAAACCTACAACCTCGGCCTGGAATGGCGGCCGGTGAACAGCCTTTTGGTGCGCGGCAGCTACGGCACCAGTTTCCGCGCCCCGGACCTGAACTACATCTATCAGTCTGACAGCAACGGTTACTACCCGGCGCAGATCGACTATTACGGTTGCAGCCAGGGCGTGGAGGGCGCCTGTGATCGCGGGCGGGTCGATTACACCCAGAGCGGCACGGCGGATCTGGAATCCGAACGCGGCAAATCCTGGACCTACGGTTTCGTCTGGTCGCCGTCGCGCAATTTCGATTTCTCCACCGATTTCTGGCGGGTGGAGATCGATGACCTGCTGACCACCGTCGACGAAAACCGTCTGCTGCAGCAAGAGAACGAATGCCGCAATGGCACCCAGGACATCAACTCGGCCAACTGCCAGTCGACCCTGGCGCGCGTCGATCGCAATCCCGGCAACGCCGCCGTCGATCCCAATCAGTTGCAGCGGGTGCGGGTGAACGCGATCAACGCCGCCAGCGAGCGGGTCAGCGGCCTGGACTTCAAGAGCAACATCCGCTGGGGCGCCGGGCAGTACGGCGCGTTCAGTTCGGCGCTGGGTTACACCCTGGTGCTCTCGCACTACTACAAGGAATCGGACGAAGCCCCGACCCAGGACTGGCGCACCTCGCGCACCAACTACGACTGGCGCAGCAAGGTCAACGCCAGCCTGACCTGGGATTACCAGAAAGCTACGGCGACGCTGATGGGGATTCGTTACGGCTCGGTCACCAACGGCGCGGGCGACGGGCGTCTGTCGCCGTGGACGGTGTTCAACGCCAGTGCACGGTACAAGCTCAACGACCGGGCGAGTGTCGGGCTGACCGTGAACAATGTGCTCAATCAGGTCAAGCATGACGACTCGGCGGGATGGCCGTATTACCCGACCGGCAACTACGACCCGTACGGGCGCCAGTGGTGGCTGGATGTGAGTTATCACTTCGGGAGTTGAAGGCGGAATAATGCCCGGTAGCGTCCTACGGAAGTTGCCGGACTTTGGGCGAAAACGGGGATATTTCCGACGACTTTTTAAGGTTGGCCGTCGGAAGCAGGGCCTATAGCATCGGTCGTGACATGAAGTCACTGACCGGCCTGGAGACTCGGGCCCCTGACATTGGATGGATTATGCGAATCCCACATCTCGAGCACGAAAACTCTACTTATTCCCCTCGTGATTCCTGGCGCCACGATCATGCCAGATGCCCTATGGAGGGTGTTCCGATGCCCCAAGCGAAAGCACCCCGGTTTACGGGGCTGAAGAAGGTCGAGGGGAAGCCTGTTGAGGTGTTGCTGAACGGCCGGATATGGGACAGAGACACCATGCACATTGTTGGTTACGCGCGGGAAGGTTTTGATCTGCGGGACGTTGTGAACATGATTTCAACATCCGAGCTCTACCGGGAAAGCGAGCTTGTGCAGCTCATCACCGGAAAGTCGGTCAGAACCGTGCGGCGCTTGCTGAGTAGTGGCGAGCCGACGCGAATGAGCCGACAGCAGAGCATGATCGCTTTTCAGTATGCGCACGCTCTTGAGTCCGCTATCGAGGTGTTCCACGATCAGCCGAGCGCCGAGGAGTGGATGAGCAAGGCGACCAAATGGTTAAACGGTTACAGACCCGTTGCATTGATTGAAAGCTCACTGGGGTATCAATCGGTCATTGCTTATCTGCACCGGATTAAATACGGGGTTTATCAATGAACCCGCTGCCTTGGGACGACCGCTGGTATGCGTGGCGTTTGGACCCTGAGGTTTATCGGTGCACATGGGACAGCGGCATCGGTTCAGAACTGCAGGGCGGTCGATGGAACCGGCCCGGCCGCCGTGTCGTTTATGCTTCGATCGATCCATCTACAGCCATTCTGGAGGTGGCCGCTCACGGGAGTTTCAACGCACTTGATAGAAGTCCCTATGTGCTGACGTGCTTTGAGGTGGTCAGCGAGGCGCTTGTGAAAATCGTGCAACCCGAGGAGCTGCCCAACCCCTACTGGATGTGTCCCGCACAGGCCTCGCCCAACCAGCAGGATTTTGCCGACGCGTTGCTCGCCGAGCACCCGTTTGTACTGATTCCATCGGCAGCCACCCGGCACTCGTGGAATTTGCTGGTGAGCTGCGATTTGGCGGAGGGGCAATTCAGGATGGTCTCGCAAGAGCGATTCGGGCTGGATACGCGATTGCTCAAGGACGCGGAACTGGTATGAAAAATCACGCGCCTCTTTTTGCATAACCTCAGCACCCAACGGTCTAAATCGCACCCTATAAATCCCCATCTGCCATCGCACATCCCTGCATAAACCAAAACGCAGGGATGGCTGTTCATGATCCATTTTTCACCCGTTAAATCCCCTTTGAGCCTGGCCTTGCTGCTGGCGATCAACACGTTGCCGGCCGTCGCTGCCGACAGCACGGCAAACGAACCGACCACCCAACTGCAACGGGTCGAAGTCACAGGCACCGCGATCCGCCGGGTCGATGCCGAAACCGCCGTGCCGGTCACCATCCTGCGGGTCGAGGAGTTGCAGAAGCAGGGCGTGACCACCACTGAAGAGCTGGTCAACCGCATCTCGGCCAACCAGTCTTCGGTGGGCTCCGGGCGCTCGGTGGGGTCGAGCAGCGGCGGGGCGTCCTATGCCGACCTGCGGGGCATTGGCCCGAACAAAACCCTGGTGCTGCTCAACGGTCGGCGTCTGAGCAACAACGCGACCAATGCGATCAATGGCTCTGGCGTCGACCTCAACACTATCCCGTTCGCTGCCATCGACCGGGTGGAAGTGCTGCGCGACGGTGCTTCGGCGCTGTACGGTACCGATGCCATCGGCGGGGTGATCAACTTCATCACCAAGACCAGCCTCACCGAAGGTCAGATCAGCACGAACTACGACACACCGACCCATTCTGGCGGCGGCGAAAGTCGCAATTTCAGCGGCAGTTGGGGTTTTGGCGATTTACAGGACGATCGCTTCAACGTTTTCGGCGTGGTGAGTTACGACAAGCAGAATCGCCTGGCCGCCGACGACCGTGGTTACACCTATAACTACCAGCCGGGGCGCGGACTCGATTACACCTCCGGCACGGCATCGCCCGCCAACTGGAGCCAGGGCAGCAATGCCACCAACCCGCTGGCCGGCTCCGGTTGCAATGCGCCGGGGCTGTTGTCACGCAACGGCATCTGCCGCCAGAGCCTGTGGAACTACCTTGATCTGGTGCCGGAAACCGAGAAGACCTCGGCCTTCGCCAAGGCCACCGGCAAGCTGTCGGACGATCACAACGTCAGCCTCGAATACTTTTGGGCGCGCAACGAAAACCGTACCCAAATCGGGCCCGGCACTTTGATGGGCAATCAGGTCAACCCTGGCACGGCGTTCTATCCGGGGAACGGCATTACGCCCGGACCGAGCGGTTTTGCCCTCGACCCGACGCAGCCGGTGGACGTGAACTGGCGTGAAACCGCCGTCGGTGCCCGTCAGCATGAGGACGACAACACCGGTCAGCGCCTGCTGTTGAGCTTCGACGGCACCCTGGTCGGGTGGGATTACAACCTCGGCGCGTCGTACAACCAGAACAAGGTGGTCAACACGATTCGCAGCGGTTATGTGAACGACCGCGCCGTCAGCCAGGGCATCGCCAACGGTGTGATCAACCCGTTCGGCCCGCAGACCGCCGCCGGTTCGGCACTACTGGCAGCCAACGAGGTAGAAGGCGATTACGCGACCGCAGTGGGCCGGGTCAAGGCGATTGACGGGCGTGTCAGCCGCGAGATCGGCGACTGGTTCGGTGCAGGGCCTTCGGCACTGGCGCTGGGCGGCGAGTATCGCAAGGAAGATTTTCATCAGGATTTCGCTGCGTTTGCCGGCGACGTGCAGAGCCTGGGTGTTGATCCCAACGGCAGCGTACAAGGGGATCGCAGCGTCTCGGCGCAGTACGCCGAGGTCAACGTGCCGGTGCTCGACAGCCTGGAACTGTCCGCCGCCGTGCGCCACGACAAGTACAGCGACTTCGGCAGCACCACTAACCCGAAATACTCGTTCCGCTTCCAGCCGTTCAAGGAACTGGTGGTGCGCGGCGCCTACAGCGAAGGTTTCCGTGCGCCATCGCTGTACGAGTTGTACAACCCGACGTTTACCTCCTTCACCAACGCCAACTACAACGACCCGCGCCTGTGCGCTGGAGGCAACCCGAGCAACGGCGGCATTGCCAACCGCGACTGCGCCCAGCAGTTCAATCGCACCTCCGGCGGCAACACCGACCTGAGCCCGGAGACCGCGCGCAACGTCACCCTCGGTTTCGTTTACCAGCCGTTCGATCGCCTGACCACCGGCCTGGATTTCTGGTGGATCGACATCGCCAACCAGATCGCTGAGTTCCCCGAATCGGCGGTGTTCGAGAATCCGGAGCTGTACCCGGAGCGCCTGATCCGCAAGCCCGACGGTTCCATCGACCACATCGTCACCGGGCTGGCCAACCTCGGCAAGATCAAGACCAACGGCGTCGACGTGAGTTTCGACTATCGCCTGCCGAGCACGCCGTACGGTGATTTCGGCATCGGTCTGCAAGGCACTTACGTGACCCGTTATGACTATCAGCAGCAGCTCAAGGGTGACTACATCGACAAGCTCGGCGATTTTCGCGGCGGCGACTTTGCCTCGGCCGGCGCCGTGGCCCGTTGGCGTCACAGCCTGACCGGCAGCTGGAACTACGGCCCGCTCGGCGCAAGCCTGACCAACCGCTACACCAGTGGTTACCACGACTCGGATCGCGAGACTCACGATTACGTCGGTTCGTACAACGTCTGGGACGTGGCCGGCACCTACACATGGCGCAAGACCCTGGCGGTGACCCTCGGGGTGAAAAACCTGTTCGACCGCGAGCCGCCGTTCAGCAACCAGACCTACACGTTCCAGAGCGGCTACGACCCGAAATACGGCGACCCGTTTGGCCGCACGCTGTACACGCGGGTCAATTACAAGTTCTGAAAATGATCGGTCGTGGCGGGTTTTAGTCACTTATCGTTCTAAACCCCGCCCTATAAAAAATGCCTGCCTGCTGCACATCCCAGGTAGGCAGGAGGTGTGGTGACTGCTTTGGCCCTATCGCGAGCGGGCTCGCTTCCACAGGTGTTTTGTGTTCATTGCGAACCATTGTGGGAGCGAGCCTGCTCGCGATGGGGCCATCGAGGCGCCCAATTATCAGGATCTTGCCGATGCTCTCCAGACTCATGCTTTTCAGCATCTTCGTGTTGTCGAGCCCGCTCAGTTTCGCCGCGCCCCAACACGCCCTCACGGTCTACGGCGAAGCCCCGAAATACGCCGCGGATTTCCAGCACCTGGCCTACGCCAACCCCGACGCGCCAAAGGGTGGAACCCTGCGCCGCTCTTCGCTGGAGAGCGGTCCGTTCGATCACTTGATTCCCTACATCGACAAAGGCACCGGCGTTGCCGACATTGACGGCTGGCTCTATGCGCCGCTGGCCTATCGCAGCAAGGACGAGCCTTACAGCGTCTACGGTCTGGTGGCCCAACGCATGGAGTTGGACGCGGACCGGCGCTGGCTGCGCTTTTACTTGAACCCCAAGGCACAGTTCGAGGATGGCACGCCGATCACCGCCGAGGACGTGCGCTACACCTTCGAGTTGTTCACCACTCAGGGCAGCCTCAAATATCGCCAGCAGTTTCGCGATGTCGCCGAGGTGCAGGTCGAGTCGCCGACTCAGGTGCGTTTCGTGTTCAAGAACAACGAGAGCCGTACCTTGCCGCTGGATCTGGCGACGTTGCCGGTGCTGCCCGAGCATTGGTGGCGCACGCGCAATTTCGCCGATGGCGCAGGTTTCGAGATTCCGCCGGGCAGCGGGCCGTACAAGGTCAGCGCGGTGGATGCCGGACGCAGCGTGAAATTCCAGCGGATCAAGGACTGGTGGGCCAGGGATCTGCCGATCACGCGCGGGCTCTATAACTTCGATCAGTTGAGCGTGGAGTTTTTTGCCGACACCGACGTGTCGCGACAAGTGCTCAAGGCCGGCGGCTTCGATTACAACCGCGAGTTCTCCGCCACCAGTTACACCATCGGTTATGCGGGGGCGGCGCTGGAGCAGGGCAAGTTGCTGCGCGAACACCTCGCACCCGGCGCCGCGCAAGGTGCCCAAGGCTTTGTGTTCAATCTGCAGAAACCGATGTTTCAGGATCGTCGGGTGCGGCAGGCGATTGCCATGCTCTGGGATTTCGAATGGAGCAACCGGCAGATGATGCGCAGCATGTACCTGCGCCAGCGCAGCTTCTTTTCCCACAGTGCGTTGTCGGCCACTGAATTGCCGGATGTCGAAGAACTGAAAATCCTCGAACCGTGGCGCGGCAAGATTCCCGATGAAGTCTTCAGTCAAGTGTTCGAAGCGCCGCGCACCGACGGCAGCGGCAACATCCGCGCGCAACAGTTGCAGGCGCTGAAACTGCTGGAGGCCGCCGGTTGGAAACCCCGTGGCGATCAATTGGTGAATGCCGCCGGCGAGCCGTTGCAGTTCACCTTTCTCAACGGCCAGAAGGGTTTCGAGCGCCTGCTGCTGCCGTTCAAGCGCAACCTGGCGCAGATCGGCATCGGCTTCGATATCCGTCAGGTCGACACCGCGCAATACACCAACCGCGTGCGCAGCCGCGACTACGACATGATCGTCGTCGGTTACCCGGTGAGTCAGGCGCCGGGGCGCGAGCTGTTCAACTACTTCGGCTCCGAGGGTGCCGACGATCCTGGCTCGAACAACTACATGGTGCTGCGCGATCCGGCGGTGGATGCGCTGCTTGAAGGCGTGGTGCAGGCCGACAATCGCGAGAGCCTTCTGCGCCACGCCCATGCTCTGGATCGGGTGTTGCAGTGGGGCTACTACTGGATTCCCAACTATTACCCGCCGGGGATTTCCACGGTGTGGTGGAACCGCTTCGGTCGCCCGGCTATTGCGCCGTTGTACGACGCCGGACTCGACACCTGGTGGGAAATCAGCCCGACCGCGCTGACCTCGACGCAGATGCAGCAACAGCACAAGGAGTACGCCCATGTGGGGTTATAGCCTGCGGCGTCTGCTGCTGATCGTGCCGACCTTGCTGGCGATTCTGCTGGTGAACTTCGTGATTGTGCAGGCCGCGCCCGGTGGCCCGGTCGAGCAGGCCATCGCCCGATTGCAGGGGATCGGTGTCGGTGCGGCGGTGGGTGCCAGTCATGTCGAGAACATTGGCGGCGAGTCCCGCGCGACTCGGGGGCTGGATCCGAAACTGGTGGCCGAGATCGAGCGGCAGTATGGCTTCGACAAAAGCGCTGGCGAGCGCTTGTGGCTGATGCTCAAGAGCTACGCGCAACTGGACTTCGGCAAGAGCTTCTTCCGTGGCGCGACGGTGACCGAACTGATCTGGCAGAAGCTGCCGGTGACCCTGTCGCTGGGTTTGTGGGCGACGCTGATCACCTATCTGGTGTCGATCCCGCTGGGGATTCGCAAGGCGGTGCACAACGGTTCGGCGTTCGATGTCTGGAGCAGCGCGGCGATCATCATCGGCTACGCCATGCCGGGGTTTCTGTTTGCGCTGCTGCTGATCGTGGTGTTCGCCGGCGGGACGGCGCTGGACTGGTTTCCGGTGCGCGGGCTGGTCTCGGACAACTTTGCCGAGCTGTCGCTGTGGGGCAAGGTTGCCGATTACTTCTGGCATCTGGTGTTGCCGGTCAGTGCGCTGGTGATCGGCGGTTTCGCGACGCTGACGATCCTGACCAAGAACAGCTTTCTCAATGAAATCTCACGGCTGTACGTGGTCACGGCTCGGGCCAAGGGCCTGAGCGAGCGACAGGTGTTGTACGGGCATGTGTTTCGCAACGCGATGCTGCTGGTGGTGGCCGGATTGCCTCAGGCATTGGTCACGGTGTTCTTCGGCGGTTCGTTGCTGATCGAAGTGATCTTCTCCCTCGACGGTCTCGGCCGCCTGAGCTACGAGGCGGCGGTGTCACGGGATTACCCGGTGGTGTTCGGTTCGCTGTTCATCTTCACCCTGTTCGGGCTCTTGATAAAACTGCTGGGCGACCTGTGCTACACGCTGGTCGATCCGCGCATCGACTTCACCGCGAGGGCTGCCTGATGCTGACGCTTTCTCCAATCGGACAGCGCCGGTGGGCGCGGTTCAAGGCCCATCGGCGCGGCTGGTGGTCGTTGTGGCTGTTTCTCGCGCTGTTTGGCCTGAGCCTGGGCGGCGAACTGGTCGCCAACGACAAACCGCTGCTGGTGACGTATCAGGGCGAGTGGTATTTCCCGGCGTTCAAGCGTTATACCGAGCAGGATTTTGGCGGTGAGTTGCCGTTCCAGCCCGACTACCGCAGCGCCCAGGTACGTGAGCTGATCGAGGGCCAGGGCGGACGGATGTGGTTTGCGCCGATCCCGTTCGGCTTCGACACGGCCAACTACGACCTCACCGAACCGGCCCCGAGCCCGCCCACCGCTGAAAACTGGCTGGGCACCGACGATCAGGCGCGGGATGTGCTGGCGCGGGTGATATTCGGCACGCGGGTCTCGCTATTGTTCGCCCTGGCATTGACGGCGGTGAGCGCGTTGATCGGAATCGCCGCCGGTGCCCTGCAGGGCTATTACGGCGGCTGGGTCGACTTGCTCGGGCAGCGTTTGCTGGAGGTCTGGTCGGGGCTGCCGGTGCTTTATCTGCTGATCATTCTGTCGGGCTTCGTCGAGCCGAATTTCTGGTGGTTGCTGGGGATCATGGCGCTGTTTTCCTGGCTGAGTCTGGTGGACGTGGTGCGCGCCGAGTTCCTGCGCAGCCGGGGGCTCGAGTATGTGAAAGCGGCGCGGGCGCTGGGTGTCGGCGATGCGCAGGTGATCATGCGGCACATTCTGCCCAACGCCATGAGTGCAACGTTGACGTACCTGCCGTTCATTCTGACCGGAGCGATTGCGACGTTGTCGGCGCTGGATTTCCTCGGCTTCGGCATGCCCGCCGGCAGCGCTTCGCTGGGCGAGTTGATCGGTCAGGGCAAGAACAATCTGCAAGCACCGTGGTTGGGGCTGACGGCATTTTTTGCCCTGGCGCTGATTCTTTCTCTACTCGTATTTATCGGCGAAGCCTGCCGTGATGCTTTCGATCCCAGGACTTGATATGCGTGAACATCTGATCGAAATACGCGACCTGCGGGTGGCGTTCAAAGGGCAGGAAGTGGTGCACGGCATCGACCTCGACATTTGCCCGGGTGAGTGCCTGGCGCTGGTGGGCGAGTCGGGTTCCGGCAAGTCGGTGACGGCCCACAGCATCCTGCAACTGCTGGACCCGAACATCACGCAGATCGACGGCAGCATCCGCTACGGCGGCGAAGAATTGCTGGGTGTGCACGAGCGCTATCTGCGGCAACTGCGCGGCAACCGCATCGCAATGATTTTTCAGGAGCCGATGAGCTCGCTCAACCCGTTGCACAGCATCGAGCGCCAGCTCGGCGAAAGCCTGGCGCTGCACAAGGGCCTGACGGGCGCGGTGGCACGCAAACGGATTCTGGAGCTGTTGGAACTGGTCGGCATTCAACGACCGCGCGAGCGGCTGAAAGCGTATCCGCATCAGCTCTCCGGCGGGCAGCGGCAACGGGTGATGATCGCCATGGCGCTGGCGTGCGAACCGCAGTTGCTGATCGCCGATGAGCCGACCACGGCCCTCGACGTCACGGTCCAGCGCAGGATTCTGTTGCTGCTCAAGGAACTGCAACAGCGCCTGGGCATGGCGCTGCTGATCATCAGCCATGACTTGAATCTGGTGCGCACCATCGCCCAGCGGGTGGCGGTGATGCGCGCGGGCGAAATCGTCGAACAGGCTACTTGCGAGCAATTGTTCCGCGCGCCGCAGCATCCCTACAGCATCGAATTGCTCAACGCCGAACCCGGCGGCGCGGCGCTTTGCCGTGATGCAGCGGAAGATCTGCTCGAGGTTCGTGATCTGAATGTGCGTTTTCCGCTGGGTGGCGGATGGCTGCGGGCCAAGACGTATCTGCACGCGGTCAACGGCATCGATTTGAACCTGCAGCGGGGCAAGACGCTGGGGATTGTTGGTGAGTCGGGCTCGGGTAAATCCACGCTGGGTCAGGCGATCCTGCGTCTGATCGACGCCGACGGCAACATCCGCTTCAAGGGCGAGGCGCTCGAACAACTGAGCGGCAAGCAATTGCGTCCGCTGCGCAAACGCCTGCAAGTGGTGTTTCAGGACCCGTTCGGGAGCCTGAGTCCGCGCTTGTGTGTGGAGCAGATCATTGCCGAAGGTCTGCAGGTGCACAGCGACTTGAATGCGCAGGCGCGCGAGCAGGCTGTGATCGATGTACTGAAGGAAGTCGGGCTCGATCCGGCGACGCGTCATCGCTATCCCCACGAGTTTTCCGGCGGGCAACGGCAACGTATCGCCATCGCTCGGGCGCTGGTGCTCAAGCCGGATCTGATCCTGCTCGATGAGCCGACGTCGGCGCTGGATCGCACGGTGCAGAAACAGATCGTCGCGCTGTTGCGCAGGTTGCAGGAGGAACACGGTCTGACTTATCTGTTCATCAGTCATGACCTGGCGGTGGTGCGGGCGCTGGCCCACGATCTGATCGTGATGAAGGATGGCGAGGTGGTGGAGCGTGGCGAAACGGCCGGGTTGTTTCATTCGGCCCGGCACCCGTATACGCGGGAGCTGTTGGCGGCGTCGTTTGTGACACCGGTCACGGCAGAAACGGGCAGCCAGGAGGGCAGACTTTCACCCACGGAGCACATCCGGTAAATTTCCCGGCTCCGCTCATACAAGGATGTAGATGATGGCAAAACCTGCCGCGCGCCTCAGCGATCTCAATGCCTGCCCGATCACTGGACACGGTACCAACCCCAGCACCAGCGGTTCACCCAATGTGAACATCAATGGCATGCCTGTGCTGCGAGTCGGTGATACCACCGCCTGCGGTGATTCCGTCACCGAGGGCATCGGCAACATCCTGATCAACGGCAAGCCAATCGCCTTCCTCGGCAGCGCCACAGCCCATGGCGGAATGATCATTACCGGCTCCGGCGACGTTTTTGTCGGCACGCAGGTCGGTTCCGCGCCTTTCAGCCCGATTGTCACCGTGCCAAAACACAGTGAACGCTTCCAGCTGGTGGACGAAACCACCGGCGAAGCAATTCCCGACATGCTCTATTGCATCGAAACCGGCGATGGACAGCGCCTGGTCGGCCATACCGACAACCATGGCAATGCCGAGAGGGTATTTACAGCCGATCCGACATCCATTGTTGTTCAGTGGGGCAAGGAAGCGGCCCTCCATCTGGATGCCTTGGGCATCGACTATTAAGGAGGGCGACGCGTGGCTGCACCAAAGAAGAAACAGGCCAAGACCACTGATCAGCATGCGACGACTCAGGTCACGGGCACGCTGGCACAGGATTATGTGACCGTGGTGGGGGCTTCCTACATGTCGACGATAGAAAACTGGCGCGGGCAGAAGGGCAATAAAATGCGCTTCATCAATCAAGGCATCCGACAACTGACGAAGTACCCCGAAGGCACGCCAAGTTTTTCGAAACAACGCGTCTTTCTGATTTTCAAGGATGACTATCCGCAAAACCTGCTGGCGGCCTTGAAACTGGTAGTCGAGCGCGATCATGGCGCGCAATACCGGGAACTGGATTCAATATCCGGCCTGGTGGATTTCATCTTTACCCGGCAACGTCGCGGCAGAGAAATCAAACAGCTCGATTTTTTCTCCCATGGCGTAGTGGGTGCAATCGAGCTGGGATACGAGCTGGATAAGCGTGAAAGTTACCGATTACGTGATGCCCAGGCGAAAATGTTCAAGCCGGAAGCGTTTGCATACGGTGCAAAGATTCACTCTTATGCCTGTCGCACCGGGCTGGGCATCAACGCCGAGCGTTGGGTGCTCGAGGGCGAAGACCCTCATTATGAACTCAGCCTCGCGCAAATCATGGCTAATGCAACCCGGACAACCGTCATGGCGTTTCCGCGTCGCAGCAATTACGACACGACTTATGGCACCAACGCGGAGCGGCAATCGGTGCCCGGCACGCGTCAGCGGATGGCCTCCGACAGGGAGGCGATGGAAAGCTACACCCGCAAGAATATCGAGTATCAACGAAAGCTTGCAGAACACCGTAAGACAGCGAAGAACCCGGCGGCTGAGCTTCCAGATGAAAAGGCCCCGCAAAAACCCCTTTCAACGGTTACTGATGAGGAGCGCAAGTTGGTAGCACATGAGGACAGCCGCAGTTTTCACGAGAAAACCGTGGGTTACCCGCTGGATGCGTTGGGTGCACATCGTGATGTCCGTTCCGGGGATACCCCCACCGGGGTGCCGGCCCACCTTCTTGAATACAGACCCGCTTGAGCATGCTGCGTCTATCGAGAAAGAACAGCCTCCTGCTCATCTTGCTGGCGGTGTTCATCACTACGGTATTTTTTTATTACAGCAAGGAAGATCAAATGTCCGCCAGGGTAATGATGTATTACGGCGACTGGAGCCCTGAAGAAACGCGCTTTGACGCGACACGATGGTTCAGCTCGGGAATGTATCGACCGCGTTTTATGGGTACGCCTTCCGCACAGAGTCCTGTCACCATGCTGCGCAACAGTCCTGATCCGTTGAGGGGCATTTCGAATGACGAGTTTCTGACCAAAGTGCTGGTTGCGATGGAAGAGCGTTATCCGAAGGTGGATACAGAGGGGCTGGTTCTCGATACACCGGATCTTCGTCGCCAGATTCGATATGCCTACAGTGCGTTCTCCCAACCGGACAGACCGGTGGATTCCTATTGGTTGTTTGTGACTCTTGGGGGCGACACGTTTGTCATCACGATTGACTGGGATGTCACCGACAAAAAAATGCTGACTGGGTCGATGGCTGAGCATCTGGCTGAAGGAAGTGAAGCGGCCACTGCGTTTCGAGATATTCAGCGAGAGCTGGAAAGAGCGCCGGGTTCAACACGTTGATGGTTGGAGATCATCGGCCTCTGAAAGCACGAATCCCGCCAGAGGCGGGATTCGCGAATTGCGTCCGGACGTTTACGCCGGGAACAGCTCGGACAGTTTCATCGACAGCATCATGTCGCCTTCAACGCGCAGCTTGCCGCCCATGAAAGCCTGCATGCCGTCGGTTTCGCCGCTGACGATACCTTTGAGGGTTTCGCTGTCCAGCACCAGCGTGCAGTTGGCGTCCGGGTTTTCGCCTTCCTGGATGTCGCAGGTGCCGTCTTTGACGATCAGGGCGTATTGCTTGTCTTCGTCAGTGATGTTGAAACCGAAGACCAGATCCAGACCGGCAGCGGCGGCTGGGTTGAACTTGGCTTGCATTGCTTTTACGGCATCAGCTACGGAGGTCATGGTTCGATCCTTTTTGGTTGATTGCAGCAGGGTCACAGTAATCCGGACTCAGCGAAACGTGATGAGTTCCGGGGCCTTCAGCAGTTGCAGGTGTGCATGACTGTTGAAGGAAGCCAGAGCCACCTCGCGACCGCGGAACTTCAGCTGGTTGAGCGAGGTGTTGACGATTTGCCAGTTCAGTTCAAAGGCCTGCCTGGCAGGCATTTGAGTGATGAGGTGGAGCAGGGCGGTGATCGTGCCACCGGAAGTGAACACCGCGATTTTCTGGGTGTTGTCGGCTTGTTCGAGTATTCGGTGCAGACCGGCCTGGACCCGCTCGACGAAACCCAGCCAGCTTTCCAGGCCAGGTGTGTCGTAGGTGCCGGCGAGCCAGCGTTCGATGATCAAGGCGAAGATGCGCTGGAACTCGCCACGGTTTTGTGCGGCGTTGCGCAGGATTTCCAGTGCTTCGGGCTCTTGCGGCAGCATGGCCGGGAGCAGGGCGCGGATCACGGCGTCGGCATCGAATTCGTTGAAGGCCGAATCGATTTCCAGAGCCGGAACCGGCAAACCGACGGCGGCGAACTGTTCCAGCGCGCTGTTGGCCGTGTGTTGCTGGCGGCGCAGGTCGCCCGACAGGCAGCGGTCGAAGCTGATTCCGAGTTCGGCGAGGTGACGGCCGAGGATTTCTGCCTGGCGTACACCGGTCGGCGACAGGACGTCATAGTCGTCTGCACCGAAGGAGGCCTGGCCATGTCGAATCAAGTAGATGCTGCCCACGTCCGCGTCGTCCCGGTACGTTGAAGGTTGAGGCGAGGTTATGGGGATGACGGTGAGCTGTCAATGAAAAAACATACGCTTGTTTGAAATGCCCGTTCCAGCCTTGTTGCCAGAGGTTTCACGGCTGGCCGACGGGCCGGTGCATGGGTATGCTGGAGCCAATTCCCGCGTGTGTTTCAAGATCGCGCATCGTTTGAAGGAGTCACTGTGGAGTTTTTCACTGAATACGCCAGTTTCCTGGCCAAGACCGTGACGCTGGTCATCGCCATTCTGGTGGTGCTGGCCAGTTTTGCTGCGTTGCGCAGCAAGGGCCGGCGCAAATCTGCGGGCCAGTTGCAGGTCAGCAAGCTCAACGATTTCTATAAAGGCCTGCGTGAGCGTCTGGAGCAGACCCTGCTCGACAAGGATCAGCTCAAGGCCTTGCGCAAGGGCCAGGCCAAGTCCGAGAAGAAACAGAAGAAGAAACCCGAGGCCAAACCTCGGGTGTTCGTGCTGGACTTCGATGGCGACATCAAGGCCTCGGCCACCGAAAGCCTGCGCCACGAAATCACCGCGCTGCTGACCCTGGCCACGCCGAAGGACGAAGTGGTTCTGCGTCTGGAAAGCGGCGGCGGCATGGTGCACAGCTACGGTCTGGCTTCGTCGCAACTGGCGCGCGTCCGTGAAGCCGGCGTGCCGTTGACTGTGTGCATCGACAAGGTCGCAGCCAGCGGCGGCTACATGATGGCGTGCATCGGCGAGAAGATCATCAGCGCGCCGTTCGCCATTCTTGGCTCCATCGGTGTGGTGGCGCAGTTGCCCAACGTCAACCGCCTGCTGAAAAAGCATGACATCGATTTCGAAGTACTGACCGCCGGCGAGTACAAACGCACCCTGACCGTGTTCGGTGAAAACACCGAGAAGGGCCGGGAGAAATTCCAGGAAGACCTGGACATCACCCATCAGCTGTTCAAGAACTTCGTTGCCCGTTATCGCCCACAGCTGGCGATCGACGAGGTCGCCACCGGTGAAGTCTGGCTCGGCATCGCGGCACTGGACAAGCAACTGGTCGACGAACTCAAGACCAGCGACGAATACCTGGCCGAGCGCGCCAAACAGTCCGAGGTCTATCACCTGCACTACGCTGAACGCAAAAGCCTGCAGGAGCGGATCGGCATGGCGGCCAGCGGCTCGGTGGATCGCGTGTTGCTGAGCTGGTGGAGTCGTCTGACCCAGCAGCGTTTCTGGTAATGCTCCGTGGGGGCGTCGGCGGCAAATGCCAACTGCCCCCTCTGCATTTTTATTGAAACGATGTGCGTTACATATATAGTTTAAAGTCTAAGGTTACTGCTGTTTCATAGTTCGTATCCATCAACTATTTATGCTTTTTTTTAATTGGCCCCGGCTCTAGGCTAATTATTCAAAATTGTTTGATGGATGTTTTACATGGAAGTTAGGCGAGACGAAAAAATAACTTTAGAAATGACACCGGCTGAACAGGGTGTGCATTTTGATCTGTTGAAAAAACATACCCCTGCCTGGATGCTTGAGTCATCAGCCGAAGTTCGGAATGACTTATATGCAAGCCTGAAGTCCAGCTATGTGTCGAGGAACGCTGCGGTCAGCGCGTTGCGAGCATTCAAGTCGCCGGAGCAATTCTGCAAACCTTTACTGGCCAAGGCCATGTCCGACAGGTTGGCCGAACCTTTTCAGGTGGAGGGGGTGGTATTTCAACATGTGCGCTCCACTTCCAGCCTGCTTGGGCTGCGACGCAAACTTGTGCTGCCGATTGAACGGGATCTATTGACCGCTGCATGTGAAAACTTTGAAGTCAGCGAGACACTGCCCCAGAATTATCATGAACAATCACATCTCTATATTCCGGAAAAGATAACGGGGCATGTCAGTCGGACACTTTCAATTGAGCCTCATGAGTTTGCCAAGCTTTGTCGAGATCTGGATCTGGGAAAGCAATATCAAGCCCATGTGGCTGATTTGTTCGGTGACAAGAATAAAACTGGCAGCCTGCTTGATAAAGGTCTGGTCTATGCCAAAGATCGATTCGCGGTCGAACGGCATCTTGCCTACCTGCAAAAACATATCAGTGCCGATGTATACCGTATGCTTCATACCGTGGGGAACGAAGAGTCATCGAACCAACCGGATCAGAATGTCCTCGCGTACAAGACTCTGAAAATACTGGGCGTACAACTGCATGGTCCGATATCCATAGCGCCCGTCAGCGAAAACGACGACCGATGTGTGATTTACCTGCCGGGTGATTCGCTGCACCCTTTGAAAGAGTATCTGTCGTTTAACCGATTTGAGGTAGATCTAAGTCGTCGCCTGAGAACAACCGAATTTCTCGGTTTTTTCATGGGGTTCATCAAGCTCAAGGATCGCCCCGAGTTTCTCGCTGCTCTGGATAAGCGCTTGTTGTCGGTGACACCTCCGATCCTGCCCAAGGACTCTATCTATCTCCCGCTCGAAGAGCTTGATCTGGGTAAAGAGCATAAGAATGATCTGTTTCGGGCAATGTTCCAGATGCAGGCCGAACGCATCCGCGCAGATGCACGATTGCTGGTGATCCCGACGGATGACGAGGACGAAAAGACCCGGTTGGCCAGGCTCGATACCTACAAAACCATTGCGTTCAATACGGCACTGTTCTTCGCCTCATTTGTGCCTGTTGTTGGTGAAGTCATGTTTGCCGTGGCCGGTATCCAGTTGCTTGACAATATTTACGAAGGTATTTCCAGCTGGGCAGCGGGGGACCAGGAGCGGGCCACGGATTATCTCTTTGATACCATCGAGAACCTGATTGTAATGTCTGCTGCGACCGCAGGCGTAAAGGTAGCGATCGGTACCTACAAGGTGGTCAGGGCCTCCCCCTTCATCCAGCGACTGCGTTCAGTGCCTATCTCGTCGGGTGTGCTGCGGTTGTGGAATGTCGATCTGGCGGCCTACAGGCGACACCGGGCGATGCCTCGCGGGATCGAAATGGACGAACAGGGGCTCGTCCGAGAGCACAGCAACCTTTTTTTGCGCATTGACTCCGACAATTATGTCGTACGGCCGAGGCCTGAGTCCGATGTTTGGGAGGTGGCCCATCCTGACGTGGCGGACCGTTACTCCCCCGTACTGGAAACCAACCGCGCCGGCGCCTGGCGACACGACTCCGAACTTCCCCAGGACTGGAACCGCCTGAGACTGTTCCGTCGTCTGGGGTATCGCCAGGAACACCTTACCGATGCGCAGGCTTTACAAGTCCTGGCGACCATCGATATCGGCGAACAGCCGTTGCGGCAACTGTTCATTGATCGAAGCAAGCCGATGGCCGTGCTCGTCGACAGCGTTAGGCGATTTCGCGCCGATGCGGCTGTCGAGCAATTCATGAAACAGTTGAATAACCCTTTATCCGCTTCTGCTGCCAATCCGGACTTGCAACTTTTCCTCCTTACGTCCGCCCCTGGGTGGCCAAAAAGCCTCGCGGTGAGTGTGGTCAGTGTCGTCGGAAAGGAAATCGAACGCTATGGTCCGGCAAAGGCGCTACAGCGGTTGAAGATCGGCGAAGAACGGCTTCACAAGGGTGATTACTATCCGGTGTTGCTGGCCGGTCTCGACAGCCCTCAACGATTGCGCTTGCTAGGCTCGGCGCCCGCTGACCAGGCCGGACAGATCGAACAGCTGAGGGTCGTGATCGCCGGCAAGGCGAACAAATCACGCCTGGGACTGTTCCATCGGGTCGATCTCCAGACCGACGTTCTTCGCGAATCCCTGGCCGAGCCGGTACGTGAGGCATTTGCCGGTCTGCCAGCGAGCGTTGCCGATGAACTGGTGGCCAACGCTGATTCGGGAGAACTGGAAGAACTCGAGTCCGGTAGCGTGCCTTTGCGTCTGGCCGAAGAAGCGCGGCGCTATGAGCAAGTCGTTCGGTTGAATCGCGCCTACGAAGGACTTTATCTGGACGCCGCCTGTGGGCTGTCCAGCGATCTGCTGGTGCTGGATAGCCTGGCCAGTCTGCCGGGGTGGCCTGCCGACGTGTTCATCGAAATTGTGGAGTGGGCGGTGCATTCGGACGAGCGCGCGAGTATCGGCAGTACGACTGCGCGCCACAAGGTTTTTATCGAAGCCTACACGGATCGATTTCAAGCACTCGATGCGGACGAAAAAGTGCTTACAACTCACGACGGTCGCACTCGCGAGAGTTTCTTTCATGCGCTGTGGGACGGTCTGCCGGAGCACGCACGAAAATCCCTGAAGGTTGACGTCGACAAAGGAGAGGAGGTCTTGCGTCGAAAAATCACTGCGATGGCTCATCAACGACGCGAGGTTTTCGCCCGCCTGCTGGAAAAGGAAGCGTTGCGTGAAGGTTATCGCTCGCCCATGGTCCTGGCTGATCGCCTGGTGGAACGATCGACCTGGCTGGCCGAGCCACCTGCAGACCCGGCATCCAGGCGATCATCTGTACTGATACAACGTGCCCGGGAGTTGTTCCCCTCGCATTCGGCTGCGCAAATCGATCATTTCGTGAAGACACTGGACAGCGACGATGTACTGGCAGTCCGGACGCTCGAGGGGTTGAGGCAACAATACGAGTCGATGCGTAATACGCTGGAGCAATGGGTTCATCGCGACACCCGATATCAGGTGGGCGACGGCCCGAGGCGCAAAGTTCCTCCGCGCAGCAAGGCAAGGGCCGCCCAGGCGATTCTGCAGGCCTGGCGCAGGGAATCCGCTACCGTGACGCAAGCCTCCCGGACGTTCTACAGACTGGTGTTTGATCCGCAACCGCTTGGCGACCTGCCTGTCATCGTCGCCGACTTCCGACATGTCAATGCACTGGAAATGGACAATGTGGGCGCCAGTGCCGGTTTGAATGCTTTTTTGCATAACTTCCCCAATCTGAACGACTTGAGCCTGACTGGAAACGGGCTGACTCGGGTTCCCCTGGCGCTTGAGAGCATGTCACGGCTGACCCATCTGAATCTGAGCAACAATCAGATTCATCTGACCGCTGAAGCACAGGCTTCGCTAGCCGCAATGACACATCTGCAATCGTTGAACCTGAGTTTCAATCCTGATCTCGGCCGCTTGCCGGCCGTGACCTCCTGGAGTCGCTTGCGTCACCTGTCATTGCGTGCCAGTGGCATCAGTCAGTGGCCATTGGGCGTATACGGTCTGGCTGAACTGCAAACCCTGGATCTGCGTGACAACATGATCGCGACACTGCCCGACTCAGTGTTCACGGCTCGTCTGGAGCTGAACCGAGGTACTAATGTCGACGGCAATCCGCTTTCGCCTGCCACCCTGAGAGCAATCGCAACCTACCAGCGGGATCGTGGCATCAGTCTGGGCGTGATTACTGCCGACTACATCCAGCGAGTGCCGGAGGCGCTGCGTACGGATGCACTGGGTGCTCACTGGGTCTCGGGCGTGGCAGGCGATCTGGTCGTCCAGATGCAGCGGACCTGGGCGGCATTGATCACCAACCCGCGGTCCAGGGATTTCTTTCTGGTGCTCGAGCAAATGCGTTACACCGCCGACTACACCCGCCAACATACACAGTTGGCCCAGCGAGTCTGGAACGTGTTGCAGGCCGCTTCAGAAAGCGATGAACTGCGTAACGCGCTGTTTCGAATGGCCTGGGTCGGTCGAGTCAGTGCTGCAGATGCCTCGGCTCTGTTCAGTGATATCGAAGTCAGGGTGTTGTGTTACCGGGCAATGGAGGCTGCGCGCTCCGGTGCGCAGTCTCTTGAAGGGGAGCTGATCCGGTTGCTGCGGGGCCTGTTCCGTTTGCAGGAAGTGGAAAAGCAGGCGTTGATCGAGATAAGCAGCCGTACGCAGGATGGTACGCTCAGTCGTCAGCAGGCGCTGGAGCTGAACCTCGGCTACCGGGTCGGGCTTGCCCAGCGACTGGATCTGCCTGCCCAGCCACGGGACATCAATGTCCGACTCGATGTCGAGATCACCGAAGAGCAACTGGACCGGGCCTACACCGAGGTCGTCAAGGCAGAAAACTCACCCGCACTGCTGGCGTCGATCAAGACACAGCCTTTCTGGTCGCAGTACTTGCATACGATATATCGGGAACAGTTTCTGACGCTGCTGAATGACAGTGCTGACGCGTTCGCGCGACTGGAGGTGCAGGCAGAGCTGCCACGGCCGGTTGCGACTCAAAGAATGATGGCGATCTTCGAAAACTATCGAAACCAAATGGCGAGACTGACCCGACAGTTGACCGAACAGGCCCTGGCCCGGCATCCAGGACTGAGCAGTGTGCAAGCACAGGGTTCTGCGCGCCTGTGAGCTGAAACAGTGGGGGGAAACGGTGCGATCCTGAGCCCGCTAGCCGGGCTCAGGCGCATGTTCAGCGGCGACGGAACAGCGGCAGCGGTTCGTCAGTGGCGGCCTGATAGGTCACCGAGAAGTCCTTGAGGCTTTCAAGGGCGTCGTACGGGTCTTTGTCCGCGCGCAGGGCGAAGGCATCGAAACCGCAACGGCGCATGTAGAACAGCTGGTCGCGCAGTACGTCGCCAATCGCCCGCAGTTCACCTTTGAAACCGTAGCGGTCACGCAGCAGGCGGGCGTTGGAGTAATTGCGGCCATCGGTGAACGCCGGGAAGTTCAGCGCAATCACCTGGAACTCGTTCACGTCGTCACCGATTTCTTCGGCTTCTTCATCGGCGTCCAGCCACACACCCAGACCGCCATCGCGGGCCTTGAGCATGCGGGCGTGTTCACGCCACAGCTGCAGCGGGACGATCAGGTCGTCGCAGTTGCTGATTTCGTCGATGTTGAAATCCTTGGGCAGCAGGTGCCAGGTTTCGTCGACGACCTCGTTGTTCTTAATGATTCGCTGCATAGACGCGTTCCTTGAAGAGGTCGATGCCAATACGCTGGTAGGTGTCGATGAAACGCTCGTCTTCGGTGCGCTGTTCCACGTACACGTCGATCAGTTTGGAGATCACGTCCGGCATGTCTTCCTGGGCGAAGGAAGGGCCGAGGATCTTGCCCAGGCTGGCGTCACGGCTGGCGCTGCCGCCGAGCGAGACCTGATAGAACTCCTCACCTTTCTTGTCCACTCCGAGGATGCCGATGTGGCCGACGTGGTGGTGACCGCAGGCGTTCATGCAGCCGGAGATGTTCAGGTCCAGTTCACCGATGTCGAACAGGTAGTCCAGGTCGTCGAAGCGGCGCTGGATCGATTCGGCGATCGGGATCGACTTGGCGTTGGCCAGGGAGCAGAAATCACCGCCAGGGCAGCAGATGATGTCGGTCAGCAGGCCGATGTTCGGAGTGGCGAAACCTTGCTCGCGCAGCTCGCCCCACAGGGTGAACAGCTGGCTCTGCTCGACGTCGGCCAGAATGATGTTCTGCTCGTGGGAGGTGCGCAGTTGACCGAAGCTGTAGCGGTCGGCCAGGTCGGCGACGGCGTCGAGCTGCTTGTCGGTGATGTCACCCGGTGCAACGCCGGTCGGCTTCAGGGACAGGGTCACGGCCACATAGCCCGGCTTCTTGTGCGCCAGGGTGTTGCGGGTGCGCCAGCGGGCGAAACCCGGATGCTCTTTGTCGAGGGCGGCCAGTTCGGCGTCCTGACTGCTCAGTGCCTTGTAGTCCGGGTCGACGAAGTGTTTGGCTACGCGATGGACTTCGGCTTCGGTCAGGGTGGTCTGGCCGCCGCGCAGGTGTTCCATCTCGGCATCGACTTTTTGGGCGAAGACTTCCGGCGTCAGCGCCTTGACGAGGATCTTGATCCGCGCCTTGTATTTGTTGTCGCGACGCCCGTAGCGGTTGTACACCCGCAGGATCGCGTCGAGGTAGCTCAACAGGTCCTGCCATGGCAGGAACTCGTTGATGAACGCACCGACCACCGGGGTACGACCCAGACCACCGCCGACCAGCACGCGGAAACCGAGTTCGCCAGCAGCGTTGTGTACCGGCTCAAGGCCGATGTCGTGGACTTCGATGGCCGCGCGGTCGGAAGTCGAACCGTTGACGGCGATCTTGAACTTGCGTGGCAGGTAGGCGAATTCCGGGTGGAACGTGGTCCACTGACGAACGATTTCGCACCACGGACGCGGGTCGATCAACTCGTCGGCTGCGACACCGGCGAACTGGTCAGTAGTGACGTTGCGCAGGCAGTTGCCGCTGGTCTGGATGGCGTGCATCTGCACAGTGGCCAGTTCGGCGAGGATGTCCGGGATGTCTTCGACCGCCGGCCAGTTGAACTGCACGTTCTGCCGCGTACTGATGTGGGCGTAGCCCTTGTCATAGTCGCGGGCGATCTTGGCCATCATGCGCACCTGACGCGAGGTCAGCTGGCCGTAAGGCACCGCCACTCGCAACATCGGCGCGAAACGCTGGATATACAGGCCATTCTGCAGGCGCAGGGGGCGGAATTCTTCTTCGCTCAGCTCACCTGCCAGATAGCGTCGGGTCTGATCACGGAACTGCTTGACGCGGTCCTCGATGATCCGCTGATCGTACTCGTCGTATACGTACATATAAGTCCTGTTCTCAGGCTTTGGCCACTCGGAAACGCTGCGTTTTCGCTTGCTGGAGTCCGATGGTTCCTCTGCAATTCTGCGCGCACGGCCGCGCACTCCCTGACGGAGCCGGGGCAATATACCCGTTTGCAGTTATGCGCAAAAGTGATGTTTGAGTATATGTAAAGAACCAAATCGCCTAAAAAGAATCACTGTCAACTAAACCACATTTGTCGTGCGGACAATCATCGTCTTTACTGTGGACGAGTCTTTCTGCAATCACCGATAAAACCGACAAGAGGCGATGCAATGAGCAACCCAACCAAAGCAAGGAAAAGCGATAGCAGCGTCGATGCCTGGGCGATTCTGTTCCTGATCATTCTGGTCGTTGGAACGGCGGTATTCTGGGTCAGCCATCAGTAAAACGACTCGTCCGGGCCCCGCTTGCGACGATTGTCGGACAAAAGGCGGGATCAAGCGCCAAAGGCCAGGTGATCAATGGCTATAATGCGCGGCCATTTTTCCTTGGGCCCGGATGATTCATGTTCAAGCTTCTTCACCTCAGCCTGCTGCTGTTCGGCGCGGTTTTCGGTACCTGCGCGCGTGCGGAGTCGGTGCTGTTCCTGAATCCGGGCTCGACGCAGGAAGCATTCTGGGTCAGCTATTCGCAATTCATGCAGGCTGCCGCCCGGGATCTGGGCATCGACCTGCGCATCCTCTACGCCCAGCGTCAGCCGGAATTGACCCTGGCGCAGGCGCGACTGGCCCTGCAGGGGCCAGATCGCCCGGATTATCTGGTGTTCGTCAACGAACAGTACGTGGCACCGCAGATTCTGCGCTTGGCCAATGGCAGTGGTGTGAAGCTTTTTATTGTCAACTCGGGACTGACGTCCAACCAGCAGGCACTGGTGACAGAGGGCGCGGACCGCGTCGGCAGTCTGGTGCCTAACGACGAGGAGGGCGGCTATCTGATGATGAAAGAACTGATCCGCCTGCATCCGCCTGTGGCGCCCGGTGAAAGCATCGATCTGCTGGCGTTTTCCGGCCTCAAGATCACGCCATCGGCGCAATTGCGCGAAAAGGGCATGCAGCGAGCCCTGGCGGAGAATCCGCAGGTGCGTTTGCGGCAACTGGTCTATGGCGGCTGGACCCAGCAGCGGGCTTACGAGCAGGCGAAGCAGTTGCTGGTCCGCTATCCCAACGTTTCATTGGTATGGGCAGCCAATGATGAAATGGCCTTCGGCGTGATGCGTGCCGCGTCCGAGGCCGGCAAGGTGCCGGGCAAGGACGTGCTGTTCAGCGCGGTCAACACCTCGCCCGAAGCCTTGCAGGCGGTGGTCGACGGGCGTCTGAGCGCGTTGCTCGGCGGCCATTTCACCCTGGGTGGCTGGGCACTGGTCGAGCTGCATGATCACGCGCAAGGCGTCGATCTGAATCAGTATGGCGGCCGGGATCGGCAGATTCCGTTGCTGCAACTGATCGACAGGGATCATGCCCGTCGAATCCTTGCCATGGGCGCCTCGCCGGACTACGGCGTGCACTTTCGCAAGCTCTCGGCGAAAGGGCGCCCGGTTTCGTATCGCTACCCGTTCAATCTGCAGACCCTGATGCACTAGGGCCGTCAGACGCCCGCCAGGTGCACCACCAGTTGCACAATGCCGAACAGCGTCAGCGCGAACACCGCCGTGAATGCGATACCCAAAAAGATGAAATGGCTGGGCTTGCCGTGGGTGAAGTCCCTTGCCCGGTTCTTGCCGCTCTGCACCCCGAACGCCGCCGCCATGACGCTATGCAGCATCTGCCAGAACGTCGGTGGCTTGTTGTCGACTGGATCGTCCATAAATCCCTCGTCTGCCGTGTGTGTCAGACAAGCATAGCCAACGCCTTTGAAGCCACAGAAATAACTGTGGGAGCCAATTGGCTCCCACAGGGTGTCGCGTGAAGCCGGATTAGTTGTCGTAACCCAGATTCGGCGCCAGCCAGCGCTCGGTCAGGCTTAGTTCCTGGCCTTTGCGCGAGGTGTAGCTCTGCACCTGATCCTTGTCGACCTTGCCCACGGCGAAGTACTGCGCCTGCGGATGGGCGAAGTACCAGCCGCTGACCGCTGCCGCCGGGAACATCGCGTAGTGCTCGGTCAGGAACACGCCGCTGCGACCGGCGCGCATTTCCTGGGCCTCAGGGTCGAGCAGGGCGAACAGGGTGGCCTTCTCGGTGTGATCGGGGCACGCCGGGTAGCCCGGGGCAGGGCGGATGCCGGAGTACTGCTCTTTGATCAGCGCCTCGTTGTCGAGGACTTCATCCTTGGCGTAACCCCAGTGCTCTTTACGCACCTGCTGGTGCAGCCACTCGGCGCAGGCCTCGGCCAGACGGTCGGCGAGGGCCTTGACCATGATCGAGTTGTAATCGTCGCCAGCGTCCTGATAAGCCTTGGCCACTTCTTCGGCACCGATCCCGGCGGTGGTGATGAAACCACCGACATAGTCGGTCACTTCGCTGTCCTTCGGCGCGACGAAGTCGGCCAGGGAGAAGTTCGGTTTGCCGTCGGTCTTGATGATCTGCTGGCGCAGGTGATGCAGGCGGGCCATTGGCTTGCCGTCATCGCCGTACAGCTCGATATCGTCGTCGTGCACCTGATTGGCCGGCCAGAAGCCGAACACTGCACGGGCGCTGATCAGCTTCTCGTCAATCAGCTTGGTCAGCATCTCGCGGGCGTCCTTGTACAGCGAGGTCGCGGCTTCACCGACCACTTCGTCTTCGAGGATGCGCGGGAACTTGCCGGCCAGGTCCCAGGAGATGAAGAACGGCGTCCAGTCGATGTACTCGGCCAGGACGTTGAGGTCGATATTGTCCAGCACGCGGGTGCCGGTGAAGGTCGGTTTGACCGGGGTGTAAGTGGCCCAGTCGAACTGCGGCTTCTTGGCGATCGCGGCGGCGTAGCTCAGGCGTTCGGTGCGGGCGCTGCGGTTGGCGGTGCGCTCGCGGACGTCGATGTACTCTTCGCGGGTCTTCTGAACGAAACCGGCTTTCAGTTCCTTGGACAGCAGCTGCGTCGCCACGCCCACGGCGCGGGAGGCGTCGGTCACGTAGACCACTGCGTCGTTGCTGTACTTCGGTTCGATCTTCACCGCCGTGTGTGCCTTGGAGGTGGTCGCGCCGCCGATCATCAACGGCAGGTGGAAGTCCTGGCGCTGCATCTCGCGGGCCACGTGGACCATTTCATCCAGCGACGGGGTGATCAGGCCGGACAGTCCGATGATGTCGCACTTCTGCTCCCTGGCCACCTGCAGGATCTTCTCGGCTGGCACCATCACGCCGAGGTCGACGATGTCATAGCCGTTGCAACCCAGTACCACGCCGACGATGTTCTTGCCGATGTCGTGCACGTCGCCCTTCACCGTGGCCATCAGGATCTTGCCCTTGGCTTCCGGCTTGTCGCCCTTTTCCAGTTCGATGAACGGAATCAGGTGCGCCACAGCCTGTTTCATCACACGGGCGGATTTCACCACCTGCGGCAGGAACATTTTGCCGGCGCCGAACAGGTCGCCGACGATGTTCATGCCGGACATCAACGGGCCTTCGATCACTTCGATCGGGCGCGCGAAGGACTGACGGGACTCTTCGGTGTCTTCAACGATGTGGGTGGTGATGCCCTTGACCAGCGCATGCTCCAGACGCTTGTTGACGTCCCAGCTGCGCCATTCTTCGGTCTCGGCTTCCTTGACGCTGCCATCGCCCTTGTACTTATCGGCGATGGCGAGGAGGGCGTCGGTGCCTTCGGGCGTGCGGTTGAGGATCACGTCTTCAACGGCGTCGCGCAGTTCCTGCGGGATCTGGTCGTAGATCTCCAGCTGACCGGCGTTGACGATGCCCATGGTCAGGCCGGCGCGGATCGCGTACAGCAGAAACACCGAGTGAATCGCCTCGCGCACCGGGTTGTTGCCGCGGAACGAGAACGACACGTTGGACACGCCACCGGAGCTCAGGGCGTACGGCAGCTCGTCACGGATGTAGGCACAGGCGTTGATGAAGTCCACAGCGTAGTTGTTGTGTTCCTCGATGCCGGTGGCCACGGCGAAGATGTTCGGGTCGAAGATGATGTCTTCCGGCGGGAAGCCGACTTCGTTGACCAGAATGTCGTAGGAGCGTTTGCAGATCTCTTTCTTGCGCGCTTCGGTGTCGGCCTGGCCGGCTTCGTCGAACGCCATCACCACCACGGCGGCGCCGTAGCGCTTGCACAGTTTGGCGTGGTGGATGAACTGCTCGACGCCTTCTTTCATGCTGATCGAGTTGACGATGCCCTTGCCCTGGATGCATTTGAGGCCGGCTTCGATCACGTCCCATTTCGAGGAGTCAATCATGATCGGCACGCGGGAGATGTCCGGCTCACCGGCAATCAGATTGAGGAAGGTCACCATGGCCTTCTTCGAATCGAGCATCCCTTCGTCCATGTTGATGTCGATCACCTGGGCGCCGGCCTCGACCTGCTGCAGGGCGACTTCCAGGGCTTCGGTGTAGTTGTCTTCACGGATCAGGCGGGCGAATTTTGCGGAACCGGTGATGTTGGTCCGCTCGCCGACGTTGACGAACAGCGAGCTGCGATCGATGGTGAACGGCTCCAGGCCTGAGAGGCGGCAAGCCTTGGGAATGTCCGGAATCTGCCGTGGCGCGTAGCCGGCGACGGCTTTGGCGATGGCTTCGATGTGGCCCGGGGTGGTGCCGCAGCAACCGCCGACAATGTTGAGGAAACCACTCTGGGCGAATTCTTCGATGACCTTGGCGGTGTCCACCGGCAGTTCGTCGTACTCGCCGAACTCGTTCGGCAGGCCAGCGTTCGGGTGCGCCGAAACGTGGGTGCTGGCTTTGTCCGACAGCTCTTCCAGGTACGGACGCAATTCGCGGGCACCGAGGGCGCAGTTCAGGCCGACCGAAATCGGTTTGGCGTGGGCCACGGAGTTCCAGAACGCTTCGGTGGTCTGGCCCGACAGGGTACGGCCGGAGGCGTCGGTGATGGTGCCGGAAATCATGATCGGCAATTCGAAGCCCAGTTCTTCGAACACGCCTTGCACGGCAAAGATCGCGGCTTTGGCGTTGAGAGTGTCGAAAATGGTTTCGATCAGGATCAGGTCGGCGCCGCCTTCGATCAGGCCTTTGGTGGCCTCGGTGTAGTTTTCCACCAGTTCATCGAAGGTAACGTTGCGATAGCCCGGGTTGTTGACGTCCGGCGACAGCGAGCAGGTGCGGCTGGTCGGGCCCAGAACGCCGGCGACGAAACGCGGCTTGTCCGGGGTCTCGAGGGTTTTCGCGTCGGCGACCTTGCGCGCCAGACGGGCGCCTTCTACGTTGAGTTCGTAGACCAGTTCTTCCATGCCGTAGTCGGCCATGGAAATCTGCGTGGCGTTGAAGGTGTTGGTCTCGAGGATGTCGGCACCGGCATCCAGATAGGCTTTCTCGATGCCGCCGATCACGTCCGGGCGGGTCAGCACCAACAGGTCGTTGTTGCCCTTGACATCGCTCGGCCAGTCGGCGAAACGTTTGCCGCGATAATCCTGCTCTTCGAGCTTGTAGCTCTGGATCATCGTGCCCATGCCGCCGTCGAGAATCAGGATGCGCTCTTTGAGAGCTTGCTTGAGAGCTTGAAGGCGGACGCTGCGATCGGACATTGGGGCTACTCGAAAAAGACCATGACGAAGGGCCGGGATCATAACAAACCTGTGCGGTTTTAGAGCATGTGGCGCTTTTGCATGAATATCGCTCATGTTGGTACGGACGTCATAACGGTAGAATCGCGGCGTTTTTCTTCAGGATCAGGATCAGGGACATGTCGTACCGCGTCATCAGCATTTTTTTGCTGTTCTTAAGCTGGGGCGCCGCTGCGCAGCAACCCTCGATTTCTCCCGCTATTTCTTACAGCCGCGATATTCAGCCGATCTTCACCGAGAAGTGCGTGGCCTGCCATGCGTGTTATGACTCTGCCTGTCAGCTCAACCTGGGCAGCGGTGAAGGCGCAGCGCGGGGCGCGAGCAAGATGCCGGTCTACGATGGCGAACGCACCCAGGCGGCACCGACCACGCGGTTGTTCTATGACGCCTTCGGCAAGCGGGCCTGGCAGCAGAAAGACTTCTACTCGGTGCTCGACGCCCAGGGCAGCCAGGCCGCACTGATGGCGCGCATGTTGGAGCTGGGACACAAAACCCCGCTGACCCCCAACGCCAAACTGCCGCAAGACATTGTCCTGGGTCTCAACCGCGAAAACCTGTGCGCGATGCCCGCCGAGTTCGAAGGCTATGCCGGCGCCCATCCGAGAGAGGGAATGCCGCTGGCGGTGACCGGGCTGACCGATCAGCAATATCAGACACTGCAACGCTGGCTCGCTTCCGGCGCACCGATCGATGAGCAAGGCCTGGCGCCAAGCGCCAAGGAGGCGATGCAGATCGTCCAGTGGGAAAATCTGCTCAACCAGCCTGGCGCGCGGGAAAGTCTGGTCGGGCGCTGGCTGTTCGAGCACTGGTTCCTCGCGCACATCTATTTCAAGGACGGCGAGCCGGGGCATTACTTCCAGTGGGTGCGCTCGCGCACGCCGACCGGGCAACCAATCGATCTGATCGCCACCCGTCGCCCGAACGACGATCCGGGTACTCAGGTGTATTACCGCCTGTGGCCGGTGCAGGGCGTGATCGTGCACAAGACCCACATCACTTATCCGCTGAGCGCGGCGAAGATGGCGCGGGTCAAAAGCCTGTTCTACAACGGTAACTGGCAGGTCAATGCCTTGCCGGGCTACGGGCCGCAGAGCCGGGCCAACCCGTTCGCGACCTTTGAGGCGATTCCGGCGCAGGCGCGCTATCAGTTCATGCTCGATAACGCAGAATACTTCGTGCGCACCTTCATTCGCGGCCCGGTGTGCCGTGGGCAGATCGCGACTGACGTGATCCGCGACAACTTCTGGGCGTTGTTCCAGGCCCCGGAACACGACCTCTACATCACCGACCCGAACTATCGCGGCCAGGCCACGCCATTGCTGGCCATGCCGGGGCAGAACGACGATGTCGGCAGCGTCCTGAGCCTGTGGCACAACTACCGCAACAAGCGAAACCAATACGAAGCCCTGCGCCGTGACAGCTACGCCGACCTGCCGGCGCCGAGCTGGTCGACCCTGTGGGCCGGCAACGATAACGCCTTGCTCAGCATCTTCCGCCACTTCGACAGCGCTTCGGTGACCAAGGGCCTGATCGGCGAGGTGCCGCAGACGATGTGGCTGTTCGACTATCCGCTGCTGGAGCGCACCTATTATCAGTTGGCAGTGAATTTCGATGTGTTCGGCAACGTCTCCCATCAGGCGCAAACGCGCTTGTATTTCGACCTGATCCGCAACGGCGCCGAACAGAACTTCCTGCGCCTGATGCCCGCCGATTCCCGTGAGGGCTACCTCGACGATTGGTACCAGAGCAGCGGCCAGTTCAAGATGTGGCTCGATTACGAAGCCATCGACGACGACAAGCCGACCGCGCTGAAACTCGACGAGAAAGACCCGAAACGCGATTTCGCTATGCAATTGCTGGCGCGTTACGGCGATCTCAACGCGCGTCCGGATCCGATCAACCGCTGTGAAGACGCCTATTGCTCGCGCCCGAACATCGACCCGGCGCTGCAAAACGCCGAACAGGCGCTGAGTCGCCTGACTTCGCGCCCGGCGGCGGGCCTGAAGGTGATCGATCAATTGCCGGAAGCCACCATGCTCCGGGTTGAAACCCGCAGCGGCAAGCGCGAGGTCTACAGCCTGCTGCGCAACCGCGCCCACAGCAACGTGGCGTTCCTGCTCGGTGAATCGCTGCGTTATCAGCCGGGCCTGGACACGCTGACGATCTACCCGGGCGTGCTCAGCAGCTACCCGAATTTCATGTTCAACGTTCCGGCAGACCAGGTGCCGGCGTTTGTCGATGCGATGGAAGGGGCAAAGGACGCGGCGCAGTTCGAGAAAGTCGTCGAGCGCTGGGGGATTCGCCGCAGTCATCCGCAGTTCTGGTTCTATTTCCACGATTTGAGCCAGTACATCCACGAAACCGAGCCGGTGGAAGAGGGCGTGCTGGACATGAACCGGTACGAGAATCTTTGATCGTTTGAGCGATGGCGGTTGTCCCAATTCTGTGAAGTACGGGATCGGGAGCGCCATCGATGTTGATTTCAGTGCAGGCCCTGCGAGCGCTCGCCGCGTGGGCGGTGGTCTGCCATCATTTCATGCAGATTTTCTTCGACTTCGAGGCGCGGGGGCCGATAGGTCAGCTGTTCATCGACAAGGGTGCCGTGGGCGTCGATATCTTTTTCGTGATCAGCGGGCTGGTGATTTTCCTGTCCACTGAAGGCAAGGCGCTGCCGCCCGCGCGGTTTTTGCTGTATCGACTGTTCCGGATTGTCCCGGCGTATTGGCTCTACACCGTGCTGATGGCGTTGCTGGTGGTGTTCGCCCGGCCATTGCTGCCGGATCAGACGGTGGACTGGAGTCATCTGTTCCTGTCGTTACTATTTATCCCGACCGAAAACCCCGGCGGCTACGGGATCTACCCGACCCTGAATGTCGGCTGGACCCTGAATTACGAAATGCTGTTCTACGTGTTGTTCGCCTGGGCGCTGTTGTTTCGGTTGCAGGTGCGCTTGCTGGTGGTCGCGGCGCTGCTGTTCGCGGTGTGCCAGGCCTGGACCGGATTTGGCTGGGTCAGCGAGTTCTATCGCTCGGACATCGTTTATGAGTTCCTGCTGGGGATCGGCATCGGCATGCTCTACCGTCGCGGCTGGATCGGCCCGGCGCTGTGGCTGCCCTTATTGGGGATCAGTGCGGCGTTGCTGGCTATCTATCACCTGCCGCCGGAACCCCGATTGCTGAACTGGGGCGTGCCCAGTGCGGTGCTGGTCATGGCCAGCATGGCGCTGGAGCGCCATGTCGAGCGCAACAGGCTGCTGAAGCTGCTGGGCGACTGTTCCTACTCTGTATATCTGATGCACGTGCTGGTGCTGTCGGCCGGCGGTTATCTGGCCCGACGCTACGGGATCAACCCGTATTTGATGTTTGTCGTCTGTGCGCTGGCCATCGCTATCGGTTCGTGGCTGAGCTACGAATGGGTGGAAAAACGCAGTTATCAATGGCTTAAAGCGCGGATTGACGGTGAACCTGGCACCTAGCCGATTTGCGAACTATTCCTACGTAAATACTAGGACTTTGTGCCGCGCGCCGATTGGCGTAAACTCCGCCCCAAGCCTGCGAGGAGTTTCCATGACCGCTATTACCATTACCGACGCCGCCCATGATTACCTGGCCGATCTGCTCTCCAAGCAGAACACCCCGGGCATCGGCATCCGCGTTTTCATCACCCAGCCTGGCACCCAGTACGCCGAAACCTGCATTGCCTACTGCAAGCCGGGCGAAGAGAAACCTGAAGACACGGCGCTGGGGCTGAAAAGCTTCACCGCTTACATCGACTCGTTCAGCGAAGCGTTCCTCGATGATGCCGTCGTCGACTACGCCACCGACCGCATGGGCGGCCAGCTGACCATCAAGGCGCCAAACGCCAAAGTCCCGATGGTCAACGCCGACAGCCCGATCAACGAGCGCATCAACTACTACCTGCAAACCGAAATCAACCCGGGGCTGGCCAGCCACGGCGGTCAGGTCAGCCTGATCGATGTGGTTGAAGACGGCATTGCCGTGTTGCAGTTCGGCGGCGGTTGCCAGGGCTGCGGCCAGGCGGACGTGACCCTGAAGGAAGGCATCGAGCGCACCTTGCTCGAGCGCATTCCGGAGCTCAAGGGCGTTCGCGACGTGACCGACCACACGCAGAAAGAAAACGCCTACTACTAAGGTGTTCGCTGCGACATGAAAAACGGCGCCCCGTGAGCGCCGTTTTTTATGCCTGCCGGACGATGATCGTTCGTTGGTTGATCGTTCCCACGCTCTGCGTGGGAATGCAGCCGTGGACGCTCCGCGTCCCATTCACGGTCGATAAAGGTGCGCATGCCCCGCGCGATACAGCGACGACTCGCTAAAGTGATCGCTACCCAACACCCGCCCAACCAGAATCAACGCGGTACGCCGAAACCCCTTGGTCGTCACCTTCTCGGCAATATCCTCCAGCGTTCCGACTACCCAATCCTGATCCGGCCAAGTCGCCCGATGAATCACCGCGATCGGGCAATCTGCGCCGTAATGCGGCAGCAACTCGGCCAGAATCTTCTCCAGATGATTGACCCCCAGATGAATCGCCATGGTCGCCCCGTGCTGCGCCAGACTACCGAGTTCTTCGCCAACCGGCATCGCCGTCTTGTCCGCATAGCGGGTCAGAATCACGCTTTGCGAGATGTCCGGCAGGGTCAGTTCAGCGCCCAACAGCGCGGCGCACGCGGCGGTGGCGGTCACGCCGGGAATGATTTCGAACGGAATATCCAGCTCGCGCAAATAACGAATCTGCTCGCCAATCGCGCCATACAGGCTTGGATCGCCCGAATGCACCCGCGCCACATCCTGGCCCTTGGCATGGGCGGTCTTGATCAGGTCGATGATCTGTTCCAGGTGCAGCTCGGCGCTGTTGACCACGGTTTCCGCGCAATGACCTTCCAGCACCGCCGTCGGGACCAGCGAACCTGCATAGATGATCACCGGGCAACTGCGGATCAGCCGCTGGCCTTTGACAGTGATCAATTCCGGGTCGCCGGGGCCGGCGCCGATGAAGTAAACGGTCATCGTTGGATCCTGTAAAAAAGGGGCAGGGCAGTGCTTCACAAGCCCTTCAGATGAAGAATGCTCATGATCGAAAGCGTGAATTATCGGGAATTTACGCCGCGCCGGCCAATGCCAGAGTTGCCTGGGTGTATTTTTGCCGGGGTATCAGCAGTTTTGCCGGGCCGCTTATCAACTGCTCGGCGAGCGCCAGCGCGGCACTTTCCGCTACGCCGTAGCAACCGGTGCGTTCGAAGGCAATCTGTGAATGATGGCTCAGTCGTTGCTGATAACTGGCCAGTTCTTCGCTGCTGAAATACAGCAACGGCAGCGCCAGTTGGGCGGCGAGTTCCTGCAGGCCAGGTTCGTCGCGCTTGAGGTCGATGCTGGCCAGCGCCTTGACCTTCTCCAGATCAATTCGATGTGCCTGTAATGCCTGATCAAGCAAGGCGCGCAGCGTGCTGGCCGGGCAGCCGCGCTGGCAGCCCAGGCCGACCACGAAGGTCGGCGCTGCGCTGTCATCGGTCATGCCTGGTACTGACCTTCGCTTTTGCGGCGGAACAACCACGCGCTGATCAGGCCCAGGGCCAACCAGAACGCGACGTTGGTCAGCTGCGAAGCGATTTTGAACTGCGCTTCGAGGGCTTCCGGGGCGAGCATCGAGTGCACTTCCGGTTGCGGCGCGCCGATCACGTGCGGCACGGCAAGGATCGCCACGCCGAGGATCTTCATCAGCCAGTGACGGCTGAATGCAATCAGGGCCAGACCGACAGCGGTGGAAGCGGCGGTGCCGATCCACCACATCTGACGCGAGGCCAGATCCGCGGCGGCGGTGCCCGGCAGCTCAGGTGGCAGGCCCAGGGTCGGTGCAAGTACGAAAGTCGCATAACCGGCCAGGCCCCAGAGCAGGCCTTGCGAGGTTTTGGTCGGCGCACGCAGGGTGTACAGGCCCGCGAGCATCAGTGCGAAACCCACGGCAACCACCAGATTGCCACCGGTGGTGGACACCACGCGCTGCCAGCCGTCTTCCGGCTCCCAGGCTTCGGCATCGTGGGTGTGGGCGGCGGTGCCGGCAGCGTGTTCGTGAACTTCGGCCACCGGTTCGGCTTTCTCGAAGGTTTCGGCCTGCAGAATCAGCGGTGATACCCAGAAGCTTTGCAGCAACGTCAGGAGCAGGGCGGCCAGAAGGCCGGTGAAACCTGCGGTCTGCGCAATACGCTTGATCATGTCGTCAGGTCTCAGTGGCACGGGAACGCGGCGCTGTGGCGGGTATCGTGAGCAGCGTTGTGCACCGCTTCGATGTGCGAGAAACCGGCGAAATACACAAGGCACGCACCGAGGATCGACGCGCAGGCGGCGGCGGTCAGGCGTTGGCTCAGGGTGGTGGTGCTGGAGATCTTGTCCGAATTGCTGCCGGTGCTGCTGATGATCGACATGGCGCTTCCCTCTGAAGTGTCAGCGGGTGAATAGAGCGCATGAAAACCCCTGCGGCCGGGCACGCAGAGGTTCGAACAGCGCCCGCCCACCGCGGGTTTGTTATGTTCAGCGACGCAAGATGCGCACTGTGTGTTGCGGGCCGGTCTCCGGGCTCACGAGGGGTGGCTGTCTGCCGACCTGCAAGCGTCACCTTCCCATGCCTGTGGGCACAGTGGATCTGACGCTTCGCTCGCTTACCGTTGCGGGGGCAGCACCGGACTGACATGGCTTTAGAGTAAAGCACATGATTCACCGGTTTCCCGTTTCACCCTGTGAGGGGCACCCGTAACAAGTTGTGTAGGAGACCATGGGCGGGGGTTTTTAGTCAATTGAATGGGTGGGTTTGGATAGGTGGGGGCATATCCGTTGCTTCGGGTGCTGCCGCTGGCGGTTTCGCTCTTACAGCGAGTCACTTTTGGCAAACGCCCCAAAAGTAACCAAAAAGTCTTGGCCCCGGCGTACGGCACTTCGCTTAGGCTCAGTGTTCCCTCGCTACGGTGTCCATCAGGGGGCATCGCCTACGGTTTGCTTCGCTGCACCTCCTCTCGATGTGTTCGACTTCGTCGAACGGCGCTACGCGCCTACCCCCTGATGGACACCTCCGCTCGGCCTGCCGAAGGGGCAAAAAATCAAAAGCCACATCAAAAGCCAGATCAAGAGCCCTTAACCACTCAACACGATGAGCGTTAGCTCGAGTACCGCTTTTGATCGCAGGGCCCGTCGGCAGGCTGAGTGGAGGGGTTTATACGGGGGTGGGGGCGCAGCGACCCTTTTGCGAAGCCAAACACATCGAGAGGAGGTGCAGCGAAGCAAACCGTAGGCGATGCCCCCGGATCAATCCCGGAGCGAAGGAACCCCGAGCCTCAGCGAGGGGCCGTACGTCAGGGTTAGAGACCTTTTGGTTACTTTTGGGGCGTTTGCCAAAAGTGACCCGCCGTAAGGGCGGAACCCTAAGAAGCCGTTACCGCAGCAACGGATATACACCCAAATCCGAAAAGCACCGCCCATTGACCCACAACCAACCCATGCGTAGCCTTGCGCTTTCGAGGTTCTTCGGCCCACGCCGAAGCTAAGAAGGGAACGCGGTCCAAGCCGCGGCTGCCCCCGCAACTGTGAACGGTGCTGTTCGCTGCCACGCCACTGCCAACTCAATCCAGAGCCAGCGGGAAGGCGCAGCGAATACCGGGCCAAGGCCCGAACACCGTCAGCCAGGAGACCTGCCTCGTCACAGATTCTCACTTTCAACCGGGCGGGGTGATCCGGTGGCGAACTCTCCAGGCACGCACTCGCGTTGCCGGTCTCGTCCCGTATGCCCGCCACCTTGCCAAAGGGCATCCGATGAAAACACTGGCCAAACTCCCCGTCACCATCGTCACCGGCTTCCTCGGCTCGGGCAAAACCACCTTGCTGCGGCATATGCTCGACAACGCCCAGGGCCGCCGCATCGCGGTGATCGTCAACGAGTTCGGCGAGCTGGGCATCGACGGTGAAATCCTCAAGCAATGCACCATCGGCTGCACCGAAGAAGAAGCCACCGGCCGCGTCTACGAACTGGCCAACGGTTGCCTGTGCTGCACGGTGCAGGAAGAGTTCTTCCCGGTGATGCGCGAACTGGTGGCCCGTCGCGGCGACCTCGACCACATCCTGATCGAAACCTCGGGCCTGGCCCTGCCAAAGCCGCTGGTGCAAGCCTTCCAGTGGCCGGAAATCCGCAGCGCCTGCACCGTTGACGCGGTGATCACCGTGGTCGACAGCCCGGCCGTGGCCGCTGGCACCTTCGCCGCGTTCCCGGATCAGGTCGACGCCCAGCGCAAGCTCGATCCGAACCTGGATCACGAATCGCCACTGCACGAACTGTTCGCCGACCAACTGGCCAGCGCCGACCTGGTGATTCTCAACAAGGCCGACCAGACCAGCCCTGAAGACCTCGCGCGCGTCCGTCTGGAAGTCGCCGAAGAGCTGCCGCCAGCAGTGAAAATCATCGAAGCCAGCAATGGTCGTCTGCCGCTGGACGTGTTGATCGGCCTCGGCGCCGGTTCCGAAGAACACATCGACAGCCGGCACAGCCATCACGATCACCACCACGGTGAAGGCGATGACGATCATGATGACCACGATCACGACGCCTTCGACTCGATCTCCATCGAATTGCCGCAAGCCGACGAGAGCCTGTTGCTCGACGCGCTGACGCAACTGGTGGTTCAGCACGGCATCCTGCGAGTCAAAGGCTTCGCGGCGATCCCGAACAAGCCGATGCGTCTGTTGGTTCAGGGTGTGGGCACTCGTTTCGACAAGCACTTCGACCGTCAGTGGGGCGCCGATGAGGCGCGCGTGACGCGTCTGGTGTTGATCGGTCAGGAGCTGGACGCCGCCCAGCTCGAAGCGCAACTGCGCGCCGCGCTCAGCGTTTAAGCCATGCACCTGCTCAGGACCCAGCCCGGCGGTTTCGTGTCGGATGACAACATTGCCGACCTTGGACAAACCCCCGCCGAGCTGGTGATCCTGTGCAGCGGCGATTCCAGCCTGGCGCTGCTCGCCGAAGCCGCGCAGCAACTGCCTGAGGATTACCCGAGCGTGCGGCTGGCCAACCCGATGCAGGTGCAGAACCATGCGTCGGTCGACCTGTACGTCGATGAGGTGCTGCGTCACGCCAAGGTCATTCTGATTTCGCTGCACGGCGGCATCGCTTATTGGCGTTATGGCGTCGAGCGGCTGGTCGAGTTGTCCGAACGTGGCGTGCAGTTGATTCTGGTGCCGGGCGATGACCGTCCCGACCCGGAACTCAGCGACCTGAGCACCGTGGGCGCCGAGGATCGCGACCGGCTCTGGCAGTTTCTGCGTCAGGGCGGCATGGACAATGCGCTGGACTTTTTCCGTTGCCTGGCCAATCGCTGGCTGGCGCGGGATTACGTGTGGGGCGAGCCGCAAACGCTGCCGCGCACGGCGATATATCATCCGAACAAAAACACCGCCGCACTGAGTGACTGGCAAGCCGATTGGCTGCCCGGTCAACCGGTGTCGGCGGTGTTGTTTTATCGCTCGCATTTGCAAGCGGCCAACACGGCGTTTATCGACGTGTTCTGCCAACGGCTTCAGGCGGCCGGACTCAATCCGCTGCCGATTGCCGTGGCCAGTTTGAAAGAGCCTGGCTGCCTGTCGGTGGTCGAGGGCTGGCTGGATGAAGTCGAGGCCTCGGTGATTCTGAACACCACTGGTTTCGCCCAGTCCAGCCCGGAAGCGCCGCATCTGCGGCCGTTCCGTCGCAACATTCCGGTGATCCAGGCGATTTGCGCCCAGGACAACGAGCCCTGTTGGCGCGAGAGCGAGCAGGGCCTCGGCCCGCGGGATCTGGCGATGCACATCGCCTTGCCGGAACTGGACGGCCGGATTATCAGTCGGCCGATCAGCTTCAAGGATCTGGCCTGGCGCAGCGAGCGCAGTCAGTCCGACGTGGTGTGTTATCGGGCCCAACCCGAGCGCATGGATTTCGTCGCTGAACTGGCGCGACGCTGGGTCGATCTGGCGCGGGTGCCGAACGCTGAAAAGCGCATCGCGCTGATCCTCGCCAACTACCCGACCCGGGACGGACGCATCGGCAACGGCGTCGGCCTCGACACGCCGGCTGCCGCGCTGAATATCCTGCGGGCGCTACAGGCCGAAGGTTATCCGCTGCCCGCCGAACTGCCGGACAGCGGCACCGAACTGATCCGGCAATTGCTGGGTGGCGTCAGTAATGACCTCGACACCCTCGATCAGCGCCCATGCCAGCAAAGCCTGGCGATGAACGATTACCTGACGATGTTCAATGCGCTGCCAGAAGCCAATCGCGCGGCAGTGCTGGAGCGCTGGGGTTCGCCGCAAAACGATCCGATGTGCCGGGACGGGCGGATGATGATCGCTGGCTTGCGTTTCGGCCTGACTTTCGTCGGCATTCAACCGGCGCGGGGTTATCAGGTCGATCCGAGCGCGGTGTATCACGACCCGGATCTGGTGCCGCCGCACGCATACCTCGCGTTCTATTTCTGGCTGCGCCAGACCTACGGGGCTCACGGCGTGATCCACGTCGGCAAGCACGGCAACCTCGAATGGCTGCCCGGCAAAGGCGTGGGTCTGTCGGAGAACTGCTGGCCGGACGCGCTGCTCGGGCCGCTGCCGAACATCTATCCGTTTATCGTCAACGATCCGGGCGAGGGCGCCCAGGCCAAACGTCGCACTCAGGCGGTGATCATCGACCACCTGATGCCGCCGCTGACTCGCGCCGAAACCTATGGTCCGCTGCGTAATCTGGAGCTGTTGGCAGACGAGTATTACGAAGCTCAGTTGCTCGATCCGCGCCGCGCCCGGGAATTGCAGCGCGATATTCTGCAACTGGTGCGTGACACGCAGATCGACCGCGAGCTGCAACTCGACGAAGCCCTCGACAGCGATGCCGATGCGGCGATCTGGCTGCCGCGTCTGGATACTTATCTGTGTGATTTGAAGGAGTCGCAGATCCGCGATGGTCTGCACATCTTTGGAGAGTCGCCGAGTGGTCGGCTGCGCATCGACACGTTGCTGGCGTTGCTGCGGATTCCGCGTGGCGATGGCAAAGGCGCGCAATCGAGTTTGTTGCGGGCGTTGGCGAAAGCGTTTCAGTTGGGGTTCGATCCGCTGGATTGTGCACTGGCTGATTCCTGGACCGGCCCGCGCCCAATGGAATTGCAATCGCTGAGCGATGAAGTCTGGCGTACGGCGGGGGATACTCGCGAACGTCTGGAGCTGTTCGCCACCCAACTGATCTCCCAGTCACTGCCATCCCCCTGTGGGAGCGAGCCGCGCTGGGTTGAAGTCGGTGCAATCCTCGACAACCTCCGCGAAGTGATCGCCCCACGCCTCGACGCCTGCGGCCCGGCCGAAATGCGTGGCCTGCTTGATGCCCTGAGCGGCCGCTTCGTCCCGGCCGGCCCGAGCGGCGCGCCAAGTCGCGGTCGCCTCGATGTGCTGCCCACCGGTCGCAATTTTTACTCCGTGGACGTGCGCAACCTGCCGACTACCACGGCGTGGCGAATCGGCTTCCAGTCCGCGACCCTGATTCTCGAGCGACACCTGCAGGATCACGGCGATCACCTGCGCCAGCTCGGCCTGTCGGTGTGGGGCACCGCGACCATGCGTACCGGCGGTGACGACATCGCCCAGGCCATGGCGCTGATGGGCGTGCGCCCGGTATGGGCCACCGGCAGTCAGCGCGTCGATGATTTCGAGATTCTGCCGCTGAGCCTGCTCGACCGGCCTCGGGTCGATGTCACGCTGCGGGTCTCCGGATTTTTCCGCGATGCGTTCGCCAACCTGATCCGCCTGTTCGACGCCGCCGTGCAAGCCGTGGCCGAACTGGACGAGCCGGACGACCTCAACCCGTTGGCCGCCAAGGTGCGTGCCGAACGTGAGGCGTTGCGTCAGTCCGGGCTGGACGAAGAGGCTGCCCGACGTCAGGCCGGCTGGCGGATCTTCGGTGCCAAGCCCGGTGCCTATGGCGCGGGCGTGCAGGGCGCCATCGATGGTCGCCTGTGGCAAACCCGCGAAGATCTGGCCGAGGTCTACCTGAACTGGGGCGCCTATGCTTACGGTGGTTCCGACGAAGGCACTGCCGCCCGCGAGCAATTCGTCCAGCGCCTGAGCCAGGTGCAGGCCGTGCTGCAAAACCAGGACAACCGCGAGCATGACCTGCTCGATTCCAACGACTATTACCAGTTCCAGGGCGGCATGCTCGCCGCCGTGGAAAGCCTGCGCGGCGAAGCGGCGGCCAGTTATCACGGCGATCACAGTCAGCCGGACCTGCCGAAGATCCGCACCTTGAAGGAAGAACTGAACCGAGTTATCCGCTCGAGGGCGGCGAATCCGAAATGGATCGACGGGGTCAAGCGCCACGGCTATAAAGGCGCGTTCGAACTGGCGGCGACGGTCGACAACCTGTTCGCCTTCGACGCCACCACGCAACTGATCGACGACCATCAGTACGCCTTGCTGGCCGATGCGTATCTGCTGGACCCGGCGACCCGCGAGTTCGTGCGCGAGCATAATCCCCACGCACTGCGCGACATGACCGAACGCATGCTCGAAGCGCAGCAGCGCGGGATGTGGCAGGAACCGGGCGCCTACAAAGAAGCCCTGGAAAACCTGCTGCTGGACATAGAAGAAGAGAGCTGAGACTGAACATGACCGACACCCCGCATTTCCCGCTCTCCGCCGTGGTTGGCGCCGATGATCTGAAACTGGCGCTGTACCTGACGGCCATCGACCCGAAGATCGGCGGCGTGCTGATCGAAGGCCCGCGCGGCATGGCCAAGTCGACGCTCGCCCGGGGTCTGGCGGATCTGCTGGCCAGCGGTCAGTTCGTCACCTTGCCGTTGGGCGCCACCGAAGAGCGACTGGTCGGCACGCTGGATCTGGACGCGGCGTTGAACGACGGTCGCGCGCAGTTTTCTCCCGGCGTTCTGGCGAAGGCTGACGGCGGCGTGTTGTACGTCGATGAAGTGAATCTGCTGCCGGATCATCTGGTGGACTTGCTGCTCGATGTGGCTGCCAGCGGCACTAACCTGATCGAGCGCGATGGCATTTCCCATCGGCACTCGGCGAAGTTCGTATTGATCGGCACGATGAACCCGGAAGAGGGTGAATTGCGTCCGCAATTGCTGGATCGCTTTGGTTTGAACGTCGCCCTGAGCGGTCACACGGCGCCGGCCGAGCGTGGTCAGATCATTCGTCGTCGGCTGGATTTCGACAGCGATCCGCAGGCGTTCTGTGCGCAGTGGGAGGCTGAACAGCAAGCTCTGCGTCAGCGCTGCGAGAACGCCCGCAAGGTTTTACCGGGCATCCCGCTGGATGACGCGGCGCTGGCACAGATCACCGAGCGCTGCTTCGCGGCAGGCGTCGACGGTTTGCGCGCCGATCTGGTCTGGCTGCGTGCCGCGCGGGCGCATGCGGCGTGGCGCGGTGCGGACGCCATCGCCGAGCAGGATATCGATGCGGTGGCTGAGTTCGCATTGCGTCATCGTCGTCGCGAACAGTCTTCGACCAGCTCGCAGCCACCGGCGCAATCGCCGTCCGGCACTAACGCCGAGCCGAGCGAGGGGCAGGGCCAGTGGGGAGAAATGCCGGCGCCGGCACTGGCTACCGGCGCACGCCGCGAAGTCCCTACCTGGCCGCCACACCTACAAAAAAAGCGTTAGGCATTCGCCCCCGATCCGACGCGGGGGCGAATGCCAGACCCCGCGCCGGACGCCTCGATAACGGCCGCCAGGGCAAGCGTCATGCCGCTCGCAGTGGCTCGGTGAACTGGCCCGGAACCTTGCTCAATGGCCGCCCGAAAACCCGGGCGGATCTGCTGTTTCAACTGCGCACCCGCACGCCCCATGAACTGTGGCTGGTGATCGTCGATGCCTCGGCCTCGACCCGTCGTCATCAGGCGCTGAGCGATGCCAAGGGCGTGCTCGCACAACTGTTCGATGACGCTTACCGGCAGCGCGCGCGCCTTGCGTTGCTGACCGCAAGCGGCGCCGCGCCGAAATGGCAGGTGCAAGGGCTGAAGGCCTCCAGCGGCTTGCGCGCGTGGCTCGATGGATTGGGTGCGGGAGGCGGCACGCCATTGTTGGCGGCGTTGACGGAAGCCGGGCATTGGCTGACGGTGCGGCGCAAGCGTTTCCCCGCTGAACAGCAACGGTTGCTGGTGATCACCGATGGCCGTTTGAAAGACTGGCCGCAACTGCCGGCGCTCGCATGTCCGGGCCTGTTGATCGATATCGAGCGCGGGCCGATCCGCCTGAAGCGCGCAAGGCAATTGGCGACCGCACTGGACGCGGATTACCGGCATATCGACGAGTTATTGTCGGTCTGAGGGCTATGCTGCATTCAGGCCAATTCACAAGGTGTGAGTCATGCGCGTGCTGGTCGCCAATCCGCAGGACGATTTTCGCGTCAAGGCCTACGCCGGCACCAACGGCGTGCTGCTCGCCATGGACCTCGCCGAACCCCGGCGCAAAGGCTTGCTGGGGTTTGCCATCGAGAAGCAGCAGGGCGACAAACCGTGGCTGTTCCTGTTCAACAGCCTGACCTTTCCCGGCAAGGCCCATACCTTCGCGCAGTTTCACGCCACGCCGAGCGACAAGGCGCCGTTGCAGAAATTTCGCTGGGCCGATTACGCGGTCAATCCAGGCATGACGATCCACTATCGCGTGCACCTGGCGTATGGCACGCCGGATGCGCCGCAACTCGGCGAAGCGCTGGAGCTGACGATCCGTTCTGATGACGGTCATCCTGCCAGTCAGGGCGTGATCTTCAACCGTGCCGTGGCAGCGAGCCAGGCGTTTCAGCGCAAATTCCCCGATCTCGACGCACAGATCAGTGCCAACAAAAACCTGCCCATCGAAGCCTGGCCCGATGCGGCGCGTCAGTGGCTGGAGAACGGTCTGCTCGGGCGTCTGCAAGGCTTTATCGAACGAGCGGTGGACGCTCAGTGGGCGCTGGACATCGCGATCTACGAATACCAGTTGCAAGCCATCGTCGACACGGTAAACGCGGCGTTCGATCGAGGTGTTCAGGTGCGCGTGCTGTATCACGCCCGGCCCGACGACGAAGACACCACGATCAATGAAGCGAGCCTTGCGAAACTGCCGGCGAGCAGCAAGCGCGGGCGGGTCACTCACAACATTTTCCATAACAAGTTCATCGTCCTCAGCCGCCTCGACGGAGGCGGTGAGCGCCAGCCGCAAGCGGTGCTGTGCGGCAGCACCAACTTCACCGCCAACGGCGTGTACCGCCAGGCCAACGTGGTGCATGTGCTGGACGATTCGGCGGTCGGCACGAGTTACTTGAAAACCTTCGAGCAGATCTGGGCCGAGCCGGCAGACGTCGGCGCCACCCGCGACTGGATTACCCAACACAACCCGATGAACCCGGCGCAACCCCTGTTCGCCGGGTTCTCCCCGCGTACCGGCGGCGCGGATCTGCGGGAGTTCGTCGATATCATCGAGGGGGCGAAAAAAGACCTGCTGTTCGTCACCGCCTTCGCCTTGCCCGACGCGATTCTCAACGCGTTGCTCGGCCAGCCCCACGACGACATCCTGCGTTACGGCCTGCAAAACACGGTCAGCCGCATCACCGGGTTTCACGCCGACCGAACCGCCGAATTCGCCGCCACCGCGTTGCTTAATACCGGGCTGGAAGGCTGGTTACGGGAAAACATGAAAGGCCAGAAAGGCAACCTGCTGGTGCACACCAAAGCGGTGGTCACCGACTTCACCAGCGACAGCCCGACCCTCATCAGCGGCAGTCACAACCTCAGTACCTCGGCCAGCAACGGAAATGACGAGAACTATCTGATCATTCGCGGCGACACCGATCTGGCGGATCGCTATGGCCTGGAACTGCTGCGGTTCTACGAGCATTACCGTTTTCGCTACTTCGCGAAGAAACTGGCGTTGAAGCAGGTGCAGCCGTTGGCGGCGGATGACAGCTGGACCAACGACTACTACGTCGAGGACGACCTGCGTCAGTTGTCTCGCCTGCGGTTTTCCGGGCGTTAGCCCTTGCGCATCCGTTGGCTGCCGATGCTGACGAGAGCGGCGATAGGCAGGCGGCGTACAGATTTTGAAATGATTTCCAGCTGTAGGAAAAGTCATCTGAGCCTGTACGCTTCAAGGCCTTTTTTCATTCAGGATTTGCATGAACACCCTCTCGGAGCCTCCCAGTTCTATTCCAGGAACCCCGTTCCCCTCGCGCCATGGCGCGGTCTTGACACACTTCCAGCATCCAGTCTTCCGACTACCGACTATCGTTGATGGCGCAGCCTTCGAGCTTTCGCGCCGCACTTTGCCGTGTCCGGCAGCCTGAATTCACTGACGAGAGATAGAGACAGATTATGGAATGGTTAGCGGATCCCACGGCATGGCTGGGCTTGTTGACACTGATCGTGCTGGAACTGGTACTGGGTATCGACAACCTGGTGTTCATCGCGATCCTGGCGGACAAACTGCCGCCGCATCAGCGCGACCGCGCACGCATCATCGGTTTGAGCCTGGCGCTGATCATGCGTCTTGGCCTGCTGGCGAGTATTTCCTGGCTGGTCACCCTCACGGCACCGTTGTTCGAGGTGTTCGGCAAGAGCTTCTCCGGCCGTGACCTGATCATGCTGTTCGGTGGTGTGTTCCTGTTGTTCAAGGCGACCATGGAATTGCACGAACGGCTGGAAGGCCACATCGGCGAGCGCTCGACCAACACCGCTTATGCGCTGTTCTGGCCGATCGTGGCGCAGATCGTCGTGCTCGACGCGGTGTTCTCCCTGGACGCGGTGATTACTGCCGTGGGCATGGTCGATGAACTGGCGGTGATGATGATCGCGGTGGTCGTGTCCATCGGTGTGATGATCGTTGCCAGCAAGCCGCTGACCCGCTTCGTCAACGCCCACCCGACGGTGATCATGCTGTGTCTGGGCTTCCTGATGATGATCGGTTTTGCCCTGACCGCTGAAGGCCTGGGTTTCCACATACCGAAAGGTTATCTGTACGCGGCCATTGGTTTCTCGATCCTGATCGAGATCTTCAACCAGATCGCCCGCGCTCGTCGCAAGCGCTCGATGCAGGGCTTGCGCCCGATGCGTGAGCGCACGGCCCATGCGGTGATGCGTCTGTTGGGTGGTCGCAAACTGGCGGAGGAAGAGGTCGGCGAGGAGATTTCCGACTTGCTGGACAACGGTGAAGCGCCGAGCGCAGAGCTGTTCGACCGTCGCGAGCGGGTGATGATCAGTGGTGTGCTGCAACTGGCCGAACGACCGATTCGCGCCTTGATGACAGTGCGCGCCGATGTCGATCACATTGATCTGGCGGACGACGCCGAGGCTATTCGTACGCGGTTGATGCATTCGTCCTACTCGCGCTTGCCGCTGATTCGTAACGGCGCAGTGGATGAGCCGCTGGGCTTCGTGCACAAGAAGGAACTGCTCAAGGAGTATCTGGCCGGCAACGAGCCGAACCTTGAACACCTGGCGCGCAAGACCGTCAATCTGCTGGACAGTTATTCGATCCTCAACGCACTGGAACAAATGCGTGCGGCCTCGACCCACATTGCCTTTGTGGTGAACGAGTTCGGTGACTTTGTGGGGGTGTTGACCATGACCGACATTCTCGAATCGATTGCCGGTGAACTGCCGGATGCCAGTGAAATCGCCGGCCCCGACGTGGTCGAGGAGCAGGGCGGGTTTATCGTCAACGGTGCGCTGAACCTGACCCGCATCCGCGAGCACACCGGTTTTCGCGCTGAGCCGACCGAGGATTACCAGACCCTCGCCGGGCTGGTGATGAGCCTGCTGGATCGCCTGCCGATGAAGGGCGATCGACTGGAACATGAAGGCTGGGGCATGACCGTAATGGCGGTCGAAGAACGTCGCGTGACGCGAGTGTTGCTGGTGCGTGAGGCCTGATGGCCTCACTGATGAAAAGTGTAGCGGTCCTTGCCGGTATGCTTTGACTCGTACAACGCTTCGTCAGCCTTGATCAGGGCCTGGTTCAGGGTGTCGCCATCTTCGACCCGGGCCAGACCGATGCTGATGGTCACCGGATGCCGGGTCGGTTGCTCACGCACCACCCGGCACAACTCCCCGGCCAGCGCCTCGACATCCTCGCGGCGCACACCGGCCAGATAGATCGCAAACTCCTCGCCACCCAGTCGGGCATATTCGAAGCGTGACATCACGGTTTTGATGTCCGCCGCGATGCGCTTGAGCACTTCATCGCCGATGTCGTGGCCGTAGACGTCATTCACTTTCTTGAAGTTGTCGATGTCGATCATCGCCAGGTAATGGTCATGCTCACGCGGCACGGCTTGCAGGGTTTTTCCGGCGCGGGTCATGAACGAGCGACGGTTGGGAATTTCGGTGAGGGTGTCGTTGTAGGCCTGATCCAGCAACAGCTTGGACATGATGTAGTTGTAGAGCTTGGCCTCGCGCAGCTTCAGAAACGTATAGATCGTCAAAGCACAGAGAAAAACGCTGTAGGCGATGGTCATCACGCCTTTGAGTTCCAGCAGGTCGATGCCGGTGTTCATGAACGGATTGAGCACCAGCCAGGTGATGGCCTGGGCACCGAAGAACGACCAGCGGCTGAGCGGCAGTACCGAGGCGCTGTACAACGTAGTGGCTGCGGCGAGCACCAGCCAGATGCCATGAAAGGTCGGCGGCAGGCCGTCGATCACCATTCGGATGCCGAGTGTGATGATCACCACGAATGTCAGGTTCAGCCAGTCGAAGTGTCGAGCCTTGCGGGTGAACATCAACACCACAGCAAGAATCGCAAAGGCCGCGATGAACACCATCGAACGCCAGGTGAATCCCTGATTGCCGATGAAGCTGACGATCAGGTCGAAGGCCAGCCAGATGCCGATGCTCGCCAGGTAGATCAACAGGCAGAACGAATGCAGCCGCTCGAATTCATGCTGGATGAACTCGCTCCACAGTTCGGCGGGCGCGGTCTTCTTCAGGACTTCGTCTTCAATGGTTTTGTACATTGCTGCCCGGATGCTTGCGTTGGTTGTCGAGGATGACCGAGCCCCACGGTCGATAGCGCAGGGAAAACACCGCGTTCTGATGACAGCCGGTCGAGGTCGCATCCGGGCTGGCCGGTTCGGCACGGAAGGGCTCGCCCTCGCGGCTGACCTGCCGGAAGGCTTCGCGCACGATCCCCACGGAGCAGGGCAGTGCACTGGCATAACCATTGCGCACCATCGGTGGCAAACGACCGGTGCCCGCGCCGTCCTGCCACCAGACCAGCGCACCCGCCGCCGTCAATTCGCCCAGCCATTGGCCGTTGACCGCCGGAGCCAGCTTGCCGGCACTGAAGGCGCTGACATGCAGCGGCGCATCCAGCTTCGTGGCGAAGTCCTTCAGCTGACGCTGAAGCGTGGCCCGTCGATCTGCCGCCAGAAAGTGCAGGTCATCCAGTTCCAGCGGCAGATACCAGCCGCTGACCGGCAGCTTCCAGTCCTGGCGTAGTTTCTGCTGCTGGGCCAGCGATTTCCCCAGTTGCGCCTGCCAGTAGGCGCCGAGGCCGGCGCTGTCCAGTTCATCGATGCGCTTGTAGTAGGCCGGGTCCATTGCCAGGCCGAGCACCAGTTGCAGACCTTGTCGTTGAGCGAGTTTCAAGCTGTTGGCGAGCCAGCCATTGGCGCCGCCGAAGTCCGAGTCGCCATAGGCTGTCCACTGCACGATCACGGTTCGCGTGCCTTGTTTCTCGGTGTCTTGCCAGACCTTCTGCCACTGCGCCTGCGTCAGGCCGGCATCGACATTCAGCGGCTGATAGAACAGCCGCTCATCGGCCTTCGCGACGGTGGCGCTCATCAGCAAACACAAACACAGCATCCATCGAGCCATCAGAAATTCCACTCCACGCCCAGCAGCACACCGTTGCCGCCTTCATACAGATTGCCGCCCAGCGACTGTTGATATTCGGTGCGAATCGTCAGTTTCGAACGGTAGGCGTTGTAGCGATCCTCGTCGTACCACCATTGCCAGCGCAGACCGACACCGGTGCGCAGGTCCTGGCGCCAGTCGTTGCTCGGGTCCTGGCTGGCAAATTCGAGGAAGCCGTAAGGCATGATCGTCTGGGCTCCGCTGAACGGCAGTTTCCATGCATGACCTTGCTGGAACCGCGACAGCCACTGGTGATCGCCGGCCTTGGTCCACCACGCGGCGTCGAGGTACAGGAAACGCTCGTCCCAGTCGTTTTCGTCGACACGCCAGTCGTTGCGGTACTGGCCCTGATCGAGGAATGAGGCGGTGGCGCGCAGCAGGTAATCAGTGGTGGTGTGGCCGTCCTTGCGGTGATCGTTGACCTGATCGAACAGCTTTTCCGGCACCAGCATCTGGCCGAGGCTCAGGCTGTGACTGTCGTCATCGTCGAACTGGCTCTGCTTGTAGATCTCGCCGTAGAAGTTGATGTTCTGTGTGCCCCACGGTTTGTAGCGCAGGCCGACACCGGCGGCGAGGGACTCGGCGTAACTGGAGCGACCTTGTCCGCCCAGCAAGACACGTCCGTACACCGACAGCGTGCTGCCGGCGCGGCTTGGTTCTTCGCCCAGGGCGTGGTCCCATATTGCCAGTTGCACATTCTGCGAATCCGAGCGACGGCGTGAACCTTTGCTGTCGTCCGGTCGCACGAAGTCGTTGGTGGAGATCCCGGCCGGCGACCAGGTGCTGGCAATCGTCCGGCTGTCACGCCGGGACAAGGTTTCATGGGCGCGGCGCTGGCGATAACGGCGGGCCTCCATGCTGCCGTCTTCGTCATCCGCCGCCACCGGGTTCTGCTCCAGATCGATCACCCGGCGCAGTTCCTTGCGTGCGGAGGCGCTGTCTTCCACTTCGTCGTAGCGCCAGGCCAGGGTTTCGCCGAGGCGGTAATCCTCGGGGAAATCCCGGGTCGCCTGTTGCAGATACGGAATCGCCGTGGCGCGCTCTTCGCGGGTTTCGGCACCGGCCAGACGCATGCCGTAGTCGGCGCGATAACGCGGGTTGTTCGGCTCGTGGCGTACCGCTTCGGCCAGCCATGCAGTGCTTTGCGGCAAGTCCCCGGCCTTTTGCGCTGTGACCGATGCGGCGTAGAAGTGGCCGGCATCCGGAGCCTGTTGCAGGGCCTGCCGCTGACGTTGCAGTGCCTGGGCGTGATCACCCCGTGCGTCGGCGATGGCTGCGCCGAGGGCCCACTCATTGGCGCCGCGAGTGGTGCTTTGTTGCCAGTAGGTTTCTGCGGTCTGGCTGTCGCCGACATTCAGTGCGCTGCGACTGGCTGTCAGACGCGCGTTGTCGCTGAGTTCGGCGGTCGGGAAGCTGCGCCAGATGGCCAGCGCACCGGCAGAATCACCGGCCGCTTCCAGGGCATAGGCCAGCGGCAGACGACTGCCGCGATCACCGAGTTTTTCAGCCTGCTGGTAATAGACGACGGCCTCACCCGGGCGATCAGGCATGGCGCAGCGACCGAGCGCGCGGTAATCGCCAGCCGCTTGCGGGTGGCTGCCGATGGCATGCTGCACGGCGTCGCACTGGCCGGTCTCCGCGAGTTGCGCGAGCAGTTGGCCGCGCGTGGCACCGTCCACCCGGTTGAGCAGGAGCGCCATGCGTCGCTGTTGCTCCGGAGTCGTGGAGGGCGCTGCGGCATACAAACCGGCCAGACGCTGCAACGCCGTCGCCGGCAAACGCCCGCCATGACGATCGAACGCGGATTCCAGCAACTGTTGGGCATGCGCGCGATCACCCGCATTCACTGCCAGATAGGTGGCCTGATTCAGCGAGGACAGATTGTCGGTTTGCCGGTAATGCAGTTCCCACAGGGTTTGCGCTTCGATCATTCGCCCCATGCGCTGTGTCAGTTCGGCTCGGCGCTTGACGATATCGGGCGTCTGTTGCTGACCGGCCAGCCACGCGTTGACCTCGGCGCTGCGACCTTGCTCCTGCCAGATGTCGAGCACCTGCGTTTGCCGACGGCTGTCCCAAGGCTCCGGCAGACGGGTGCTTTGCAACAGATCCGTGGCTTGCAGGCGCTGGGCGAGTACCAGCCAGGTTTGTGGGTCGTCCGTTGGCGTGCAATTGCGCAGTTGCTTGAGCGCCGCTTCCGGATCCTGCCGCGACAGCCATTCGGCGGTTTCCAGGCAAGGACGTTGCAGATCGTTGCTCAGACGCTGCACGGTGGGCACGTCTTCGGTCTTGCGTGCCAGTTCCCACAGACGCTGTCGTTGCGCCGGATCGGCGAGGTCGCTGGCCGGCAGCGACTGCATCCAGCGCTGGGCCTGTTGCTCGTGACCCATGGCGATGGCGCGATCGACCATCGCCAGGCGAATGTTGCGCGCGGCTTCGGGACTCGGCGCCTGTTGCAGCAGTTGCTGCAGCGGCTTTTCATCGAGGCGTTGCACGTAGGCATTGGCCAGACGTTGCCAGCCTTCGGCGTCCAGTTGTTTGCGTGCGGCCAGCGGTGCCAGTTGGTCGATGGTGCCGCTCCAGTCGCGCAGTTGCTCCGACCAGTTGGCGCGGGCCAGACGCAGGATATTGTCATCGCCCTTGGGCGCCAGTTGCGCCAGCCAGTCGTGGGCCTTGGCCGCGCCGCCGAACTTGGCCAGGCTCAGGCTGTAGGCCTGCCAAAGGCGCACGCGGTCATTCAGGTTGCTGGTGGCCATCCAGCTTTCCACTTGCGTGCTGGTCGGAGGATCCTGTTCGATCCAGGTCAGGCGCAGGTCGAGCAGCGCTTCGCTGTTGTCCGGCAAGGCTTGCAGCGCTTCCTTGTAACGACGCTGCTTGGCCAGGGACTCCACCAGCAGTGCCCGGGCCTCGTCATTTTTCGGGACCTTTTCCAGCAAGTGGCGCATCAGGCGTTCGACTTCTTTCCAGTTACCCTTTTTCGCCTCGCGATAGCTGCGGTCCATGTAGGGATAGCTGCGGAACTGTTCAAAGTCGCTCAGCGGTGCCGCTTGCAGCGGATACGTGGTGCTCAGGCCCAGCAGCAGGCTGCCCATCAGCAAGGTTTGACGATGCACAGGCTTCATGCGACCTCCCGGACAATGCGGTAGGCAGCTTGCTGTTCGCTGGTCTGATCAGCCAGCGCCTGTTCCAGTACTTCCTGGGTAATCATGCCCCGAGAAATCAGGTGTTCACCGAGTGACATCTTCTCGGCATCGAAGTCGATCAGCGCCTGATTGAACAGGGTGGGCGGCACCATGCCGCGCACCTGCAACAGATTGCCGAGCAGCACTTGATGGCGACTGACCCGTTCCAGCAGGGCCTCATCGTCCTGATGGCGCTCAAGCACTTCGAGCATATGACGCACTTCCTCATTCTGGCGGGGGCTGGCGTACCAGTAGCGAATCCCCAATGTGACGCGGCCCTGTGGTGCGAGACGGCTGCGCACCGGGCGTTTCAATTGACGGCTGATGGCGCCCAGCGAGACCTGGCTGACCGGGCCTTCGGAGGCCAGAATCAGGGTGTCGCCTTCTTCGGCCACCGGCAAAATGCCGTAGTGGGAAGCGACCCGGCGCGGTACGGCATCGATCAGGCGTTTGTCGAGCTTGAACGGATTGAGTGGCGCCCATTCCAGATCAAGCTGTTCGGCCAGGGTTTGCACAAGTTGGGTGCTGTTGATGTATTCACGCAAAAGCAGTTCGCGCCCGAGGCGCCGGCGTACCGGGCTGGTGATCGCCGCTTCCAGTTGCTCTTCGGTAAGCAGGCCTTTTTCCACCAGCCGATGGCCAAGTGGAGTGCGCTGGGCCTTGGTCAGCGCCGGGAATTCGTGAGTGGTTTTGTCCCAGGCCACGCGTCGAGAATCGCCCATTTCCATCACCTGACGCAGGGCGCGCAGGTTGGCGAAGAAATTGACGAAGTTGCTCCACATCATGCGCGGCGCTGACAGCAGACCTTCAACCAATCCGTAGTAACGAGTGACAAACCAGCCGCGCTGGAACAGGCGGTTGAGCAGCATCAGGCCGTTGAGCCACAGCAGCACCGAGAGCAGCGAACTGTCGGCGAGAATCGATGGATAACGCCACGAGTCCGGGGAAATGATCGTGACCGCCCACATCGCCAGCAGTACCAGGAACAGCAGGTTCACCAAAAAGCTCAGCAGGTAGGCGATCAGCCCGCGACGGTCGCGCCACAGGAAATAATTGAGCAGACCCTTGCGGCTCCAGCCGAGGTTCTTGGTGCCCTGGAAAACGATGCCGACAATCCACCGCGATTTCTGCCGGATCGCATGTTGAAGGTCGCGGGGAAAGTGCTCGCGCACGCAGATCACCTGAGAGAACTCGCGGTTCATCCCGAACACCCAGGGTTGCTCCAGCGCCAGTTTCGGATCGCTGACCGAATAACGGGCGAAGATGCATTTCATGCCTTTCTGCTTGAGGCGGAAACCGATGTCGTAGTCTTCGGTGAGACTTTGCACATCGAAGGCAATGCCATCGCCGTCTTCCAGCAGGGCGCTGATGGCCTTGCGGCTGAAGCAGGTGCCGACGCCGGCGCTGGGCACTTGACCGGTGAGGGCTTCGCGAACAATGACGTCTTTGCCGTGGTTTTCCGCGAACTCATCGACGTAGTGCCCGGCGGTGAAGCCTTTCCACTCCGGCGCGTAGGGGTAGACCGGAATCTGGATCAGGTCCTTGTTCGGCAACAGATAGTTGTAGAGGCGCAATTCCATCGGCGAAATCACGTCTTCGGCGTCGTGCAGGATGAACCCGGCGAACTGGATTTTCGCCTCGCTCTCGAAGCGCAGGATCGCGTCGATGATGTTGTTCAGGCAGTCGGCCTTGCTGGTCGGGCCGGGTCGGGCGCACACCACTTTGTGCACGTTGGGGTAGTGCTGGCACACCGCGTCGACATCGGCCTGGGTGTCGGCATCGTTGGGGTAGGTGCCGACGAAAATCTGATAGTTCTCGTAGTCGATGGTCGAGGCGGCCAGACGCGCCATTTCGCCGACCACGCCGACTTCGTTCCACGCTGGCACCATGATTGCCAGCGGCTTCTCGGGAATCGAATACAGGCGCTCCTCGTCGGCGCGCTTGAATTTTTCGTAGATCCGCCAGCGCCGGATGAACTTGCGGCTCCAGTACACGAGGTCGATGAACAGGTCATCGAGGCCGAGGATGAACATCAGCAGGGCGAGGGCAATCGCCACATATTTGAGACCGAACAGCACATACGCGAAGAAATCGACCCAACCCAGACTCATACCCCTTTACCCACCGCCGAGTGTGCGCTCAGCCAGGCGTGGAGGCGGGTGGCGATCAGTTCGCTGGCGTGACCGTCGCCATACGGGAAGTGAACGCGGCTCATGCGGGTGTAGGTGTCCGGGTCGTCCAGCAGTAGCCGGGCTTCCTTGACGATGCGCGCCTTGTCCGTGCCCACCAGCAGCATGGTGCCGCTCTCGAGCACGGAAGGCCGTTCGGTGACGTCGCGCAGTACCAGCAGCGGTTTGCCGATTGCCGGCGCTTCCTCCTGGACGCCGCCGGAGTCGGTCAGGATGAAGTGCGCGCGGCCCATCAGCCAGACGAAGTTCGGATAGTCCTGCGGTGGCACCAGATAGATGTTCGGTTTGTCGGCGAGCATGCCGTACACCACCTCCTGCACCAGCGGATTGAGGTGCACCGGATAAACGAATTGCACGTCCGGGTATTGTTCGGCCAGTTCGGCCAGGGCCTGGCAGATATTGCGGAAACCGTCGCCGAGATTTTCCCGTCGATGGCTGGTCACCAGAATCATCCGGCGCTGGTCATCAATTGCCGCCAGAGGCGAATCGGCGGGCGGATGCCAATCGATGTCCTGCTGGTGCTTGCGCATCCACAGCAAGGCGTCGATCACGGTGTTACCGGTGATTTCAATGTTGTCTTCGGGTACGCCTTCGCGTAGCAGATTGGCAGCGGATTTGGAGGTCGGCGGGAAATGCAGGTCGGTTATCACGCCGGTCAGGCGCCGATTCGCTTCCTCGGGCCAGGGCGCGCGCAGATTGCCGGTACGCAGACCGGCTTCGACGTGACCGATGGGCAGCTGACGATTGAAGGCGGCGAGGGCGGCGATGAAGCTGGTAGTGGTGTCGCCGTGGACCAGCACGATGTCCGGTTTGACCCGCTCGTAGGCCTGATCGAGCTGGGCGAGCAGATGTTGCGACAGACCGTTCAGGGTCTGGCCCTGGGTCATGACTTGCAGGTCTTCGTCGACCGTCAGTTCGAACGCGTCCAGCACCTGAGTGAGCATCTCGCGATGTTGACCGGTGGAGCAGATGTTGAGTGTGATGTCGGGCCACTGACGCAGAATCCGGGCCAGCGGAGCCATTTTGATGGCCTCCGGGCGAGTGCCGAAAACCATCATGACTTTAAAGGACATTGACCCCTCCTGGGACGTAGCAAGGCTGCGACCCGAGGGCCGGCAGCACTCTTCTCTTTCTGAGAAATAAAGAAAAGCAGCCGGATGGGAGCTTGTCCAATCCGGTCTCGAGGCTAGTTGTTACAGATCAATAGCAGCGAAGGTGCAACTGCCTGATGGCGCTTGGATGGCACTTTCAGGAAAGGTTCCACCGTTTTGCGCGGTGGACGGTGCAGAGGGTGCGGAGGGTGTGATGCAGCCAGTTCAGGTCATGGCTCGGTTTGCGTGGTGCAGCGCAGTGCCTGGTTTTGCCGAGGTGTTGGGTGAAGTTGTGACGCAGGGATTCCTCTGTACCGATGCCTTTCAGTATTTTGACCAGAACCCCTTCCTTGTAGAACAGCACCGTCGGTGTGCCCTTGACATCCGGATGCCGACACGACTGTGCGGTATCGAGCATGAAGATATCCATCCAGGGCCGAAAGGGCTTGGCGATCTCGAGAAAAACGGGGCCGGAAGACACGCAGGCACCGCAGTGCTCGTTGAAGAAATACAGGACAACAAGGCGCCTGGCTTTCAAGACTTTCCGGTACGTCGGGGGCAACGCTGAATATCGAGTCGGTGTCGTCATCGGAGCCTCCTGAACAATGAATATGGAAGGCCTTTGACGTTAAAGCAGGGCAAAACGGCGGTCTACTGTCAGAAATTACAGGTAGGTCCTGCAAAGGATGATTTCGTCCTACTTTGATGCAAGAGCATTCCCTCAGAAGACTCAGATCCGCGGAGGCAAGGCAGCTGGTATCGTTTTCAGGCATTTATCATAGGAGCTCCTGATGGGCAGCGATGCAGGTTTGAAAGCAGTTTCCGTAGTACGAATCGATGAGGCACTTATGAATCGCCTTGAGGATCTGGAGCTGATAGCTCTCTGCAAGGAGCGGGAAAATGATCCGACCATAAAAGTTTCGATAGACGACCTTTGAGCTAGGTTCTCGGAGATAAACGCTGCCCCTGAATCGATCACCCGTGCACCGACTGGGAACCTGTTACCCGCATTGTTGTAGCCAACGGTAGCGCACGCTCCGCGCTCTCGCTGTTTCTCTATTTTTCCGTTTTACGTATCTCTTTGATTCCTGTGAATTTTCAAACGGGTGCAGATTCCCCGCGAATCCTGTGGCACACTTTCTGCTGTCTATTCCGTAGTAACAAACCGTGTTCCGGTATAGCGGAATAAACAATCCTCTGGAGTGCTTGCCATGCATCGCCGACCTTCCTTGTTCAAAGCGTGTGTTTTTGTTCTCGCGGCTTCTTCCGCTGTCATGGGTATGGCCGAAGCGGCCGACAGCAAGCTCGACAGCGTCCTGGCCCGTGGAAAACTGATTGTGGGCACCGGCAGTACCAACGCGCCGTGGCACTTCCAGGGCGCGGACGGCAAGTTGCAGGGCTTTGATATCGACATCGCCCGGATGGTGGCAAAAGGGCTGTTCAATGACCCGAGCAAGGTCGAGTTCGTGGTGCAGTCGTCCGATGCGCGGATTCCCAACCTGCTGACCGACAAGGTCGACATGAGCTGTCAGTTCATCACTGTCACCGCCAGCCGTGCGCAGCAAGTGGCATTCACTCTGCCGTACTACCGCGAAGGCGTCGGCCTGCTGCTGCCGAACAACAGCAAGTACAAGGAAATCGAAGACCTGCAGGCCGGGGGCGATGGCGTGACCGTAGCCGTATTGCAGAACGTGTATGCCGAGGAATTGGTGCATCAGGCGCTGCCCAAGGCCAAGGTCGATCAGTACGACAGCGTCGATCTGATGTACCAGGCCGTGAACTCCGGTCGCGCCGATGCCGCTGCCACCGACCAGTCTTCGGTCAAATACCTGATGGTGCAGAACCCTGGCCGCTACCGCAGCCCGACGTACGCCTGGAGCCCGCAGACCTACGCCTGCGCCGTCAAACGTGGCGATCAGGACTGGCTGAACTTCGTCAACACCGCGCTGCATGAAGCCATGACCGGCGTCGAGTTCCCGACTTATGCCGCCTCGTTCAAGCAATGGTTCGGCGTCGATCTGCCATCGCCCGCCATCGGTTTCCCTGTCGAATTCAAATGATCCCGTGAGAGTGGGGCGCTCTGACGCGCCCCGCTCAAGGTACTGCCGACCATGAACTATCAGTTGAACTTTGCTGCCGTGTGGCGCGATTTCGACACCTTGCTGGAGGGGCTCGGTCTGGGCCTCGAACTGGCGCTGGTGTCGATCGCCATCGGCTGCGTGATCGGCCTGCTGATGGCGTTTGCCTTGCTGTCCAGGCATCGCGCCTTGCGGGTGCTGGCATCGGTGTATGTGACGGTGATCCGTAACACGCCGATTCTGGTGTTGATTCTGTTGATCTACTTTGCGTTGCCGAGCCTGGGGATCCGGCTGGACAAGATCCCGTCGTTCATCATCACGCTGTCGCTGTATGCCGGGGCGTACCTGACCGAAGTGTTCCGCGGCGGTTTGTTGAGCATCCCCAAAGGCCAGCGCGAAGCCGGGCTGGCCATCGGTCTGGGCGAGTGGCAGGTGAAAGCCTACGTCACCGTGCCGGTGATGTTGCGCAACGTGCTGCCGGCGCTGTCGAACAACTTCATTTCGCTGTTCAAGGACACCTCGCTGGCCGCCGCGATCGCGGTGCCGGAGCTGACCTATTACGCGCGCAAGATCAACGTCGAGAGCTACCGGGTGATCGAAACCTGGCTGGTAACCACGGTGTTGTATGTCGCGGCCTGTTACCTCATTGCCATGCTGCTGCGTTACCTCGAGCAGCGTCTGGCGATCCGCCGATAGGAGGCTGCGATGTCCCAATCCCCCAGTTGGTTGCATGAGTTGTGGATTGCCCGCGAAGCCTTGTGGCAAGGCTTTCTGACCAGCGTGCAGGTGTCGGCGCTGGCGATTCTGTTCGGCACGGTCATCGGTGTGTTTGCCGGGCTGGTGCTGACTTACGGCAAGTTCTGGATGCGCGCGCCGTTCCGCTTTTATGTCGATCTGATTCGCGGCACGCCGGTGTTCGTGCTGGTGTTGGCCTGCTTCTACATGGCACCGGCGCTCGGTTGGCAGATCAGTGCCTTTCAGGCCGGCGCCCTCGGGCTGACGCTGTTTTGCGGCTCCCACGTAGCCGAGATCGTGCGCGGTGCGTTGCAGGCGTTGCCACGCGGACAGATGGAAGCCGGCAAGGCCATCGGCCTGACGTTCTATCAGTCCCTCGGCTACGTGCTGTTGCCTCAGGCGCTGCGGCAGATCCTGCCGACCTGGGTCAACTCGTCCACGGAAATCGTCAAGGCTTCGACCTTGCTGTCGGTGATCGGCGTGGCCGAGCTGTTGCTCAGCACCCAGCAGATCATTGCCCGGACGTTCATGACCCTGGAGTTTTATCTGTTCGCCGGTTTTCTGTTCTTCGTCATCAACTACGGCATCGAATTACTCGGCCGGCACATTGAAAAGCGGGTGGCCCTGCCATGACTCAAGCTCAAGTTTCCAACCTCCAGAACGCTCAGCCCCTGCTGGACATCCGTGGCCTGCACAAACAGTACGGCGCGGTCGAAGTGCTCAAGGGCGTCGACCTGAGCATGCAGCGCGGCAACGTGGTGACGCTGATCGGCTCCAGTGGCTCGGGCAAGACCACGCTGTTGCGCTGCGTGAACATGCTGGAGGAATTCCAGCGCGGGCAGATCCTGCTCGACGGCGAATCCATCGGCTATGACGAACTCAACGGCAAACGCGTGCGCCACCCGGAAAAAGTCATTGCCCGTCATCGGGCGATGACCGGCATGGCGTTCCAGCAATTCAATCTGTTCCCGCATCTCACCGCGTTGCAGAACGTCACGCTCGGCCTGCTGAAAGTAAAAAAGATGCACAAGGACGAAGCCGTGGCCCTGGCCGAAAAATGGCTGGAGCGGGTCGGTCTGCTGGAACGGCGCAATCATTTTCCCGGCCAGTTGTCCGGCGGTCAGCAGCAGCGCGTGGCGATTGCCCGGGCGATTGCGATGAACCCGAGCCTGATGCTGTTCGACGAAGTCACCTCGGCCCTCGATCCGGAGCTGGTCGGCGAAGTGCTGAACGTGATCAAAGGCCTGGCCGAGGACGGTATGACCATGTTGCTGGTGACCCACGAAATGCGTTTTGCCTTCGAGGTATCGGACAAGATCGTTTTCATGAATCAGGGGCGCATCGAAGAGCAGGGGCCTCCCAAGGAACTGTTCGAGCGTCCTCAATCGCCGCGGCTGGCGGAATTTCTCAAAAGCACGCGGTTCTGACTTTTCACTTTTTCAATCAGGAGAAACACCCATGAGCATTACTCGTTACGGCACCGGCAGCACCGCCGCTGGCGGCCAGCCGCGTCCATTCGCCCGCGCCGTTGAAGCCGATGGCTGGCTGCATGTTTCCGGGCAGGTGCCGGCGGTGGATGGCGAGATCATTGTGGGCGGCATCGTCGAGCAGACGCACCAGACCATGAAAAACCTGATCGCGATTCTCGAAGAAGCCGGTTATGGCCTGGAAGACGTGGTACGTGCCGGCGTGTGGCTGGACGATCCGCGGGATTTCAGCAGTTTCAACAAGGTCTTCGGCGAGTACTTCAAGCCCGAACACGCACCGGCCCGGGCCTGTGTGCAGGCGAGCATGATGGTCGACTGCAAGGTCGAGATCGACTGCATTGCGTACAAGAAAAAGGCCTGATCAGCACGCGGATCGTTCCCACGCTCTGCGTGGGAATGCCTCAAGGAACGCTCCGCGTTCCAAAGGACGCAGAGCGTCCCTGGCTGCATTCCCACGCGGAGCATGGGAACGATCTTTCGCGATAAACTCCCGGCACTTTGAATGGGAACCACAGAAATGACCGAAGACACCATCAAGCGCCGGGCACGCGGTCTGGACCGGGCGTTCGATATCCTCGATTTCCTCAAGGAAATCGGCCAGCCACTGCGCCCGAACGACATCGCCAACGGCATCGGCAGCCCGAAATCCACGGTCTACGAACTGGTGGCGTCATTGCTCGAGCGGCGGATCCTGGAGCCGGTGGGCAAGGATGGTCACGTCTATCTCGGTCGTCAGCTGTACTTCCTCGGCCAGGCGCATTTGCGTCACTTCGACCTCAGTCGCGAGGCCGATCACGCGCTGCAGGAGATCGTCAGCCAGACCCGGGAAACCGCGCAGATGTGCCTGCTTAACGGGCGCAAATACACGGTGGCACTGATGAAGGAGGGCGAGCGGCATTTCCGCATTTCTTCCGATATCGGCGAAAACGCGCCGATCCCGTGGACCGCCTCGGGACGCCTGCTGCTGGCGCACTTGAGTGACCAGCAGATCAGCGACTTGATCGACCCCGACGACTTCATCCTGCCGGATGGCGAACGCCTGCCGATGGAGACGTTTCTGGCGGAAATCCGTCAGGCCGGCATCGACGGTTTCTTCTCCTTCGACAGTGTCGCCGACACCTTCACCCACTGCTTCGCCGCCCCGGTCAAAGACCCGAATGGCGTGGCCATCTGCACCCTGTGCATCGTCGCGCCGCGCGCCGATGCCAAGAACAATTACAACGACTATCGCCGGGTCTTGATCGAGAGCGCCAACAGCCTCGCCCGGCGAATCAACGAATAACCGCGCCTGCCTGCGGGCGCGACTGTGAGGAGTTCGACCATGACGACTGCCAACAACACTGCTGCCGTGGAAAAGGGCGACGCCGCCCTCGGCGCGCAACTGGTGCGTGACATCAGCCTGCCGGCGCTGGTGCTGCACCGCGAAGCGCTGGAGCACAACATCCGCTGGATGCAGAAATTCGTCAGCGACAGCGGCGCCGAACTCGCGCCCCACGGCAAGACCAGCATGACCCCGGCGTTGTTTCGTCGTCAGCTCGACGCCGGCGCGTGGGGCATCACCCTGGCCAGCGCCACCCAGACCCGCGCCGCATACGCCCACGGCGTGCGCCGGGTGCTGATGGCCAACCAATTGGTCGGTACGCCGAACATGGCGTTGATTGCCGATCTGTTGGCGGCCGATTCGGGCTTCGATTTCTATTGCATGGTCGACCACCGGGACAACGTCGCCGATCTGGGCGCTTACTTCGCGTCGCGTGGCGTGCGGCTGAACGTGATGATCGAGTACGGCGTGGTCGGTGGCCGTTGCGGTTGCCGCGGCGAGCAGGAAGTCATCGAACTGGCCAAGGCCATTGCTGCACAACCGGCGCTGGCCCTGACCGGCATCGAAGGTTACGAAGGCGTGATCCATGGCGATCACGCCGTCAGCGGCATCCGTGAATTCGCGGCTTCGCTGGTGCGCCTGGCGGTGCAGTTGCAGGACAGCGGTGCATTCGCCATCGCCAAGCCGATCATCACCGCGTCGGGTTCGGCCTGGTACGACCTGATCGCCGAATCGTTCGAGGCGCAGAACGCTGGCGGGCGTTTCCTCAGCGTGTTGCGTCCCGGCAGTTACGTGGCCCACGACCATGGCATTTATAAAGAGGCGCAGTGCTGCGTGCTGGATCGTCGCAGTGACCTGCACGAAGGGCTGCGTCCGGCGCTGGAAGTCTGGGCCCACGTGCAGTCGATGCCCGAGCCTGGCTTTGCCGTGATTGCCCTGGGCAAGCGTGACGTGGCGTTCGATGCCGGGATGCCGGTGCCCTTGCTGCGTTACAAGGCCGGTGTGCTGCCAGCGGTGGGCGACGATGTCGGCGCCTGCAAGGTGACGGCAGTGATGGACCAGCACGCGTTCATGACCGTGGCGCCCGGCGTGGAATTGCGCGTCGGCGACATCATTTCCTTTGGCACTTCGCACCCGTGCCTGACCTTCGACAAGTGGCGCGTAGGGCTGCTGGTGGACGAGCAGCTGTCGGTGATCGAAACCATGGAAACCTGTTTCTGATGAACACGCTCAGTCCGTTGGGTCCGAACACCCCGCGCATCGCCCTGATCGGCGAATGCATGATCGAACTCCAGCAACGTGCCGATGGCAGCCTGCAACAGAGCTTTGGCGGGGACACGCTGAACACGGCGGTGTATCTGTCCCGCGCCATGGGCGACAAGGCGCAGGTCGATTACGTCACGGCGCTGGGTGACGACAGCTTCAGTGATGCGATGTGCCGCAGTTGGGCCGATGAAAACATTGGCTTGGATCTGGTTCAGCGTTTGCCCGGTCGCCTGCCGGGCCTGTATTGCATCCAGACCGACGCTGCCGGGGAGCGCCGCTTCCTTTACTGGCGCAACGAAGCCGCCGTTCGCGACTGCTTCACCACGCCGGCGGCTGCGCCGATTCTGGCGGCGCTGCCGGATTATGACGTGTTGTATTTCAGCGGTATCACGCTGGCGGTACTCGGCGCACAGGGTCGGGAAAAGCTGATTCAAACCTTGATCGAAGCCCGTCAGCGTGATGCGCGAATCGTCTTCGACAACAACTATCGGCCGCGTTTGTGGGCATCGGTGGAGGAGGCGCGGACGGCGTATCGCAGCGTGTTGCCCCATGTCGATCTGGCATTGCTGACGGTGGACGACGAGCAGGCGCTGTTCCATTTCGAGGACTGTGACGCGGTGTTTGACGCGTACGCGCAGATTGGCACGCCGGAAGTGGTGCTCAAGCGCGGCGCTGAAGCCTGTCTGATCCGTTGCGACGGGGAAGCGTTTGAAGTCCCGGCGCAGAAGGTCGAAAAGGTGGCGGACACTACGGCGGCGGGGGATTCGTTCAGTGCGGCGTATCTGGCGAGTCGCTTGTCGGGCGCAAGTCCTGCGCAGGCGGCGGAGGCGGGACATCGTTTGGCCAGTCAGGTCATTCAAGTGCCTGGGGCGCTGATCCCCAGGGATTGATGCCGATTCCTGAAGGCGCTGCCGAAAGCCGCGCCTTCAGGGCACTGGATCAATCGCGGTAAAACACCTGCACCAGGTGATACCCGAATTTGCTCTTGATCGGCCCGTGCACCGTGCGCAGCGGCCTTTTGAAGATCACCGCATCGATCGCACCGACCATCTGCCCCGGCCGCACTTCACCCAGATCACCACCGCGCTTGCCGGACGGGCAGGTAGAAAACTTCTTCGCCAGCACATCGAACGCTTCACCATTGGCGATGCGTTGTTTGAGTTTTTCAGCCTCTTCGGCGGTCTTCACCAGAATATGGCGGGCTTGGGCTTTCATCGTGCAATACCTGTAGCGGGGTGACGGCGGGGCGCGGATTATGCCTCAAGTCACGGATTTTGGCTGATCATCGTGCGGATCTTGCCGGCCAGCTGTTCGATGGAAAACGGCTTGGCGACCATGTCCATGCCATCTTCCAGAAAGCCCTGGCGTTCGGCGGCTTTCTGCGCGTAACCGGTCATGAACAATACTTTGAGCCCCGGACGATGCTGGCGGGCGATCTCAGCCATTTGCCGGCCGTTCATGCCCGGCAGGCCGACGTCGGTCACCAGCAGGTCAATCCGCATGTCCGACTCCAGCAGCGGCAGGGCACTCTTGGCGTCTTCGGCCTCATGGGCGCGATAACCCAGCTCCTTGAGCAGATCCATGACCAGCATGCGCACCGCCGGATCGTCCTCGACCACCACCACGTTTTCGCCGGTCGCGGGGGTGGGTGTCTCGCTGACCGTTTCCGCCAATGGCTGCTCAGGTTCCGGCGCGTGGAGGCGCGGCAAGTACAGCCGCACGCAGGTACCCTGGCCAGGCAGGCTGTCGAGGCTGACGTGTCCACCCGATTGCTGGGCAAAGCCATAAATCATCGATAACCCGAGCCCGGTGCCTTGCCCGATGGGTTTGGTCGTAAAGAACGGATCGAACGCCTTGGAGCGCACCGAAGGCGTCATGCCGGTGCCGTTGTCGCTCACCGCGAGCATCAAGTAGTCCCCGGCCTTGACCGGTTCGAGGGTGGTGATGTCGTTGCCGTCGAGGTTGACGTTGGCGGTTTCGATCAACAGCTCGCCGCCGTCGGGCATGGCGTCGCGGGCGTTGATCACCAGGTTGAGCAGGGCGTTTTCCAGTTGGCTGACATCCGTACTGACGGACCAGACATTGTCGGCGAGGCGCAACTTGAGCTCGATCGGATCACCCTTGGTGCGGCGGATCAGGTCTTCCAGCGAGTGGATCAGTTCATTGACGTCGATGGTCTTGCGATCCAGCGACTGACGTCGGGAGAACGCCAGCAGGCGGTGAGTCAGCGCGGCTGCGCGGTTGGCCGAGGACACCGCCGCGTCGGTGAAACGGCCGATCTCATCGGCGCGGCCATTGGCGATGTAGCGCTGCATCAGGTCGAGGCTGCCGATGATGCCGGTCAGCATGTTGTTGAAGTCGTGGGCGATGCCGCCGGTGAGCTGGCCGACCGCTTCCATTTTCTGTGCGTGACGCAGGGCGTCTTCGGCGCGTTCGCGTTCGAACATCTCGTTCTGCAAACGCTGGTTGGCCTGGGCCAGTTGCTCGGTGCGCGCGCTCACACGTTCCTCAAGGGTTTCGTTGAGGTTGCGCAGGGCTTCTTCGGTCTTTTTGCGTTCGGTCTCGTCGATCACGAAGATGTAGAAACCGTTCACCGCACCGTCCGCACCGTGGCGCGGCAGGTAATTCATCAAGGCATGCCGCTGGCTGCCGTCGCGGTGTGGCGTGTACAGGCTGAACGAGCAGGGCCGACCGGCGAGGGCTTCAGCGATGTACGGTGCCCGCAGGAAATAAGCCTCTTCGCCGATCACTTCGCGGATCGTGCGACCGTACAGCTCTTGAGGCGTAAGCCCGTACCAGTCAAGGTACGCGGCGTTGTTCAGGCGAAAGCATTCTTCGTGGTCGACATAGCTGATCAGGATCGGCATGGCGTTGATGATCAGTTGCAGCTCGGTCTGGCTTTGCCGCAGTGCCTGTTCGGTGTGCTTGCGCTCGGTCAGGTCCAGGGCGGCGCCGAGAAAACGCATCGGCCGGCCATGATGATCCTTGTAGCAGCGCCCTCGCGCGAACACCCAGCGCAGTTCCCCATTGGCTTGCAGCAGGCGATATTCCTCGGCGTATTCGGTGCCGTGGGTAATGCAATGCTTGATACTGCGGGCGATCATTGCGCGGTCTTCGGGGTGCACGCCGTGCAGGTACTCGCTGATCGGCAACTGACCGGCCAGGGCCGGATCGACACCGTGCAACTGGGCGAAATGCGCATCGGCGATGAAGCGGTCTTCGCCGATGTCCCAATCCCAGGTGCCGACCGCATCGGTGGCCGCCAGCGCCAGTTGCAGGCGCTCTTCGCTTTGACGCTGGGCCTTGAGGCTGTCTTCGGAACGTTGCTGCAGTTCCAGGGCGATGCGTCGGCGTTCGTTGGTTTCGATGGCGGTGACCAGAATGCCAGCCACTTGCGCGCTTTCATCGCGGATCGGGCTGTAGGTCAAATCCAGCCAGAAGTCGGAATCCTGGCCGTCCCGTTGCAGGGTGAAGCGACGTTCGCTGTAGGTTCGCACCTGGCCTTGTAGGACTGCGCTGTAAATCGGGTCGGTAAAGTCTCGAAGTTCCGGCCATATCTGATGTGCCGGCTGTCCGAAAGCGTGCGGATGCTTGCTGCCGGCCAGCAGCGCAAAGCCGTTGTTGTAGATCTGGGTCAATTGCGGACCCCACAACAGCAGCATCGGCATCGGCGAGTGAATCACGATGTCCACCGCGGTGCGCAAGCTCTGTGGCCAGGTGCCGGAGGCGCCCAGCGGGCTGCGGCTCCAGTCGGTTCGGGCAATCAATGCCTGGGCGTCGTTGGTGTTCGGTACAGCGTTCATCACATCAATCCTGAGCATCGGTCGGTGAGGCGGCGTCTACTATCCTAGTGCGGTAGACGCTGTAAGGCCCGTCGCGTCACGACGCACGGTCTTAAGTTCATTGAAAGCTTCGCAGGTGCTTTTGGCCATGGAAATCGACGCATTGCTCAAACAACTGGCGAGCCGCCACGGTTCGGATCTGTTCCTGTCCACGGGCGCGCCGCCCAGTGCACGGTTCGACGGGGTACTGACGCCCTTGAGCGATCAGCCCTTCAAACCCGGCGAGGTAGCGACTGTCGCTGCCTCCCTGATGGACGCCGAGCAGCGCCGGGAGTTCGACCGGGACTTGGAAATGAACCTGGCGATTTCCCGCACTGGCATCGGCCGGTTCCGGGTCAATATCTTCAAGCAGCGCAACGACGTGTCGATCGTGATCCGCAACGTCAAGCTCGATATACCGCGATTCGAAGACCTCAACCTGCCACCGGTGTTACTGGACACGGTGATGCTCAAGCAGGGGCTGATCCTGTTCGTCGGCGCTACTGACTCCGGCAAATCCACCTCGCTGGCAGCCCTGATCGACCATCGCAATCGTCATAGCAGCGGGCATATCGTCACTATCGAAGATCCGATTGAATATATCCATCGACATCAACGTTCGATCATCAACCAGCGTGAGGTCGGTGTCGACACCCGCAGCTTTCATGCTGCGCTCAAGAACACCCTGCGCCAGGCGCCGGATGTGGTGCTGATCGGCGAGATCCGCGACCGCGACACCATGGAGCATGCACTGGCGTTCGCGGAAACGGGTCATCTGGTGCTGTCCACATTGCACGCCAACAACGCCAATCAGGCGCTGGACCGGATCATCAATATGTTTGCCGAAGAGCGTAAGCCGCAGCTGTTGCAGGCGCTGGGCAATAATTTGAAAGCCTGCATCTCGCAACGGTTGGTGCGTACAGTGGCGGGGCAGCGAAGAGCAGCGGTCGAAGTGCTGCTCGGCACGTCTACCGTCGCCGATCTGATACAGGGCGGCGAGTTGGACAAACTCAAACCCATCATGGAAAAGTCCACGGAACTTGGCATGCAAACATTTGACGCAGCGTTGTTTGCGTTGGTGTCGGAAGGCGTGATCAACGAACGGGAAGCCTTGAAGAACGCTGACTCGATTAATAATTTGAAGTTGCGAATTAAACTTTCAGATGGTGCGGATGATGCTCAAGGCTCAGTGTCCGGGAAGTGGGATTTGATGGAATAGTTTTTTGCGTGCGCAAGTTTGTGAAGGGGGTTGGTAACGGAATTTAATGGTTTTAAACTAGACGTTGTTTTTTCGTTTAAGTACAACTTCGTCCGGCTGAGCGAATAAGCTCTTAACTTGATGAGGTTGTAAATTGGATACCGTTAAAAAGAACAAGTTCTTCCGGCCATCGGCCGTTACGCTTGCCGCGTGGAACAAAACATCCAAGGCTGATGCCGATGAACGTCGCGTTGTCCTGGAACAGTTGGAAATTGCGCTGGACAAGTATTCCGATGATCAAATCATCGACTGGTTTGCGCATGAAGTGGAATTGCAGGATGGTTCGTCGCTGTTCCAGATTTACAATCCCGGCATGCTCATGCTTAACAAGCTAGAGGAGTTAGGTGCGGTATTTGGGGCACTTATTCGGGAGGGCGCTCGCGATCATGACGGTCTGTTACGCGTTACGGCCGACGGCAAGATGGAAGTCTACGTCGGAAAAAGAGGTTGGGTGGATCTGGTTGCAGCAGGGCACTTTGAATTCACTGAGGAAGTACGTTCAGAAATAAAGCTGATTTCAGATGTGGCTCGGGCGGCAGGCGGTTATATATGGACCGATCTCGCTATTACGCTTGACCAGTGGTTTGAGTTTCATGAAATCGACGTGCCGAAAAACAAGGCGCAGGTCAGCAACCTCATTGCGTTGTTCAAGTTTGATCCTCAAGTAGACGAACCCGCAGACTACTGGGAACATTTTCAAACTGAAGGCCAGACACTGGTAACGTTGTCAGATGAACAGTTTTCGGCCATTCGCCGGGCCAAAGCCAAAGTCATGACGAAAAGCAAGTTACTGACCGCTTTTTATAACGTCACCGGACGCGCCAAGGTCTCCCATGAAAACGCTACTCAGCGCATTGTCGAGTACGTCAGTTATCCCGTCTCCCAGATTGCTGCCAGGAAGTATCTGCAAGAACTTGGCTGGGTGGGCGAGAACGAACAACTGCCTGTTTCCGATGCCGTTCTCCGGCAGTTCTTGACTACCGCCATATTGCTTGATCTGGATCCCTCGATAGGCCACAGCCATCAGCGCAGGAACATTGGCGGATTTGTTCTGTATTCACCGGACGATATGGATCGTCATCCATCGGTAATACGTGAGCTACTCGCCGATTTTCTTTCGGCCAAGGGATGGGTAGATCGACAGGTGGCTCCCCTGGCTGCGCACTTGCTCCTGGCGCGCACGGCTCCGGAGTTTCTGGTCAGTGATACACCGTCCTCTGTCACCCTGGGATCGATTGCATGGCTCAACCTCAGTCGTGCCGTTGCACTGGTGGAGGCGGTGAAAACGGGTGCGTCGCGAGTATTGAGCTATTCGCAGATCATGGCTTACGCCGATCTCGAACCGGTCAGCGCAGCACAAAAACATTTACGGGATCTGGCTGTGATCGACCCGATCGTCGATTGGGCACTGCTTAACCAGGTAGTGACAGGCACTGAACTTGAACAAGCTGAGGAAGCCACCACTCGACGTGCGATCGATGCGTTCGAACAATACTCGGAGCAACTCGCCCAGATAGCCCGTGCATTCTCGACCCCATTACCCTCCAGAGCAGCCATTGCCCGCGCGGCATTGAAAGTCGCGGCACCGGGCTGTGACACCCTGGACGAAAATGCCCTCTCCGAGCTGGGAGGGCAGCAAGTCATGTCCATGGTCGACCTGCATCAATCGGGCGATCTGGTCACTGGCAAGTGGGACAGGCGCACTGTGCGTCTGGTCACAAACGGGATCCCCAAACCGGCCATCAATTACAACCCCTCGGGTATCAGCCTGTACACGCGCTACCCACAATTATTGAAGCTCACTTCCTGTGACGAGGAGATGGATCGTCAGTTAGCGGTGTATCGGACGGAACTCAACAGCGCCATGTTGTCCACCGTGAAACTGGCGTTGGCGCAGATGCCCGAACCGGATCTGAATGTATTCATGAATGCACAGATAAACTTTCTGACGGTGCGCGGATCAGCGATCTATACCGTTAAACGTCGTGGGCCTGGCCCTTTGGAGATAGAGCAAGATAGAGAAACCCAGCAAACCAGAGACGCTGCGACCGGACGTTTTGGCTTGGTGATGTTCGCTTCTCACGACAACGCCTTCATTTGCTATGAGCTGTTCACCTCGCGTGGAGAATTCCGCAAAAACGACGCGCTGGGTAATTGGATCATTCGCGAGCGAAAACTCGAACAGCGTTCGCGAATGAGTTGGCCGGCAGATCTGACTACTCAAGTGACGCTGACTGACCCGCAAGAACTACCACTCAATTTGAAATGCTATACCCATGCGGCGGCACAGGACCCTGCGACCACTACCAGCCAGGCAATCCTCGATAACTTTGGTAAGTTGCCCAAGCCCCATACCTCTGCAAATCCCAGGCAGGGTTTATACCAGCGCTTCAACGATCCGAACGTTGCGCGCATTGCCAGGTTCATCGTCGATCACCGTCCGTTCCTGCATGCCCATGAACTCAGAGAGTTGGTGCGCATACCGACGCCACTTGAGCTTTCCCGACAGGAGGGTGAGCGACTGCTCACTTATTTCATCGACCTGGTGGTGCCGTTCAAAAAATGTATTGAGGACATTGCATCCGGCGAACATGACAAGGTAGTAGACGGGATCTACGGTTGTTTGATGGATGGCATTGGCCTGGTGGGAACGGTGGCGGGAGCCGCTTCGAAAGTGGTGAGCATTTCAGCCAAGGCCATTTCCAACACGTCAAAAGCGGCGCGTTTCACCAGGTTGGCCTTTACCTCGGCGATTTCCCTTTTCAATCCGTTCGACGGTGTGCCTTCGGGCCTGCAGAGCGGTGGGAAGCTCGTTCATAAAGGCCTGCTGCGATTCAATAAAAATACGCATGAGATTATCACGAGAGCGAACAGGCAGCTTCACACGATCAGCGGTCGCCGACATTCCTTTGATCTGATCGAAAGCGCCGGTACGCAAGTGGGAGTTGGCAGCTGGCGGCCATGTGGTGTCGCGAGCGACAGCGTTTCGGTACTGGCTGCGCGCAGAGATGGCAAATGGTATGCCTTGAATCGTCGCGGCGACCTTTGGGGCAAGCCGCTGGACGGTTTTTCGTATCGAGCGCCTGTGCAGTTGCCTTATTCCCCTAAAACCCTGCCAGAGAGCTACACGCGCAAGTTCGTCGAGCAGAGTCTGCCGCGCGCTCGAGCGAAAATAGATAACGCCATCAATGTAATCCAGCAACATGACTTCAAAAAAGATTGCAGCCTGGTGATGAAGACATTATTTGGTGACACCTCAGCGGTAGCCACCGAGCGCCTGGTGAACTATCTGCGCTTGATCCGCTTCGACTTTGCCGGTTTTTCGATGAGTAACATTGTGCTCGATGGGTTTAAGGAAGACGCCACGCTCGCCGCATTGGACGTGGACAATTACAAACGCTGGAAAAGTTCTGGGTCCAGTAGCGGATCAAATATTGCATTTGTTGAAATCCATACCAAAAATCTCAACAGTCACTTCACAGGTCTGGGCTTCAACCATGATGTGGTGGCCGATGACCTGATTCATGAACTGTTCCATGCAAGCGCTCAAACCGATGATGTCGGCTATGTCACTGATGCAGAGTTCGAAAGTAACGAGGGGCAGCGACTCGATATAACGCCGTTGCTGAATATCGCCATGGGTTGTCTGCCTGTATCGGAGGAAGGCACGGAATGCCATCCTCCGTCCAAGGCATTTGCAAACGCCGACTCTCTGGCTGTGGCGACGTCGCTGCTGAGTCAGGTTTGCACCAACAAGATCACGTTTGACGACAATATGGCGATTATTGGCGGCGCGGTCGACACCAGTGGCGGCAAGCCAATTGTCGAACCGGTGATCATCACGTTGAACAAGCCAGTGTAAGCATGCTGGCTGTCGGTTGATTCAAAACCGCCGCCCGGTCAGGTCGTCAACTCCGGCCGATCCCGAAACTGCTCCAGCGCTTCGGGATTGGCCAGGGCATCGGTGTTTTTCACGGGCTTACCGTGCACGACATTGCGAACCGCCAGCTCAACCACTTTCCCGCTGATGGTGCGCGGAATGTCGGTGACCGCGACGATCTTCGCCGGCACATGGCGTGGTGTGGTGTTGGCACGGATCACCTGGCGGATCTGCTGTTGCAGCGCTTCATCCAGCGCTACGCCTTCCTTGAGGCGCACGAACAGCACCACGCGCACATCATCCTGCCACTGCTGACCGATGGCGACGCTGTCCAGCACCTCCGGGACTTTTTCCACCTGACGGTAGATTTCCGCCGTGCCGATGCGTACGCCGCCGGGGTTGAGCACCGCGTCGGAGCGGCCGTGAATCAGCATCCCGCCGTGAGGCAGTTGTTCGGCGTAGTCACCCTGGGCCCAGACGCCGGGGAACTGACTGAAATAGGATTTGCGCAGCTTCTCGCCATCGGGGTCGTTCCAGAGTCCGATGGGCATCGCCGGGAATGGTCGCGTGCACACCAGCTCACCCTTTTCGCCAATCACCGGTTGCCCCGCGTCATTCCACACTTCCACTGCCATCGCCAGGCTCTTGCCCATGATTTCGCCCCGGCGAACCACTGACATCGGGTTGCCGTTGACGAAGCAGGACACAATGTCCGTACCGCCGGACATCGATGACAGGCACACGTCCGGTTTGAAGTCGCGATAAACGAAGTCATAACTCTGCGGCGACAGCGCGGAGCCGGTGCAAAGCAGGGTTCTCAGGTGGCTCAGGTCGTAGCTTTCGCGCGGCTTGATGCCGCTGCTTTCCAGAGTCGCGAGGAATTTCGGGCTGGTGCCGAACACGCTGACCTGCTCGTCGTCCAGCAACTCCAGCAAGCGCTCGTTGTCCGGATAAAACGGTGAACCGTCATACAGCACCACCGCGCTGCCGACCGCCAGTGCCGAGACCAGCCAGTTCCACATCATCCAGCCGCAGGTGGTGTAGTAGAACAACCGGTCGCCGGGGCCCAGGTCGACATGCAGCCCGTGTTCCTTGGCGTGTTGCAGCAACACGCCACCGGTGCTGTGAACAATGCATTTCGGCACGCCGGTGGTGCCGCTGGAATACAGCACGTACAGCGGATGATCGAACGGCACCGGGACAAAGTACGGCTCATCGGCCGGTTCATAGAAGTCGTTCCACAGCGTGACGTTGGCGGGCGTCCGGTAATCCGTGACATGGGCGTGGGGGCGCGCGTAAGGGACGATGATCAGCTGTTGCAAGGACGGCAGCTGTTCGAGGATTTCGTTGATCTTGACGGTCTGGTCGATCTCTTTGCCGGCGTAACGGTAACCGGCGCAGGTGATCAGTACTTTCGGTTCGATCTGGCCGAAGCGGTCGATCACGCCGTGGGTGCCGAAGTCCGGTGATGAGCACGACCAGATTGCGCCGAGACTGGTGGTCGCGAGCATCGCCACCAGGGTTTGCCAGGTGTTGGGCATGCACGCGGCAACCCGGTCGCCAACGACAACGCCAGAGGCTTGCAGGCTGGCCTGGAACCCGGCGACTTGCTGGGCCAGTTCGCCCCAGGTCAGCAGTTCTCGCTGGCCATTTTCCCCGATAGCGATCACGGCGATGGCATCGTCGCGTCTACTCAGCAGATGCTCGGCGAAATTCAACGTGGCGCCGGGAAACCATTCGGCCCCCGGCATTTTCATGCCTCCACGCAGAACAGCGTCGGGCTGGGTGTGAAAACTGATGTCGAAGAAATCCACGATCGCCTGCCAGAACGCTTCGCGCTGGTCGACGGACCATTGGTGCAGGGCCGGGTAGTCGTCGAGCTTCAGGTGGTGGCGCTGATTGATGAAGCGCCGAAAGCCGTCCATGCGGGACCGGGCAATGCGTTTGGCATCGGGCTGCCAGAGAATGTCGGACATGGTTTGCCTCTTATTGTTGGTTAGAAAGCTCCCACTGCAATGTGGGAGCGATCAGTTGCAAGCTTACTGCGCCAGCCATCCGCCATCGATATTCCACGCCGCGCCACGCACCTGGCTGCCGGCCTCGCTGCACAGAAACAGCACCAGCTCACCCAAGTGCGCCGGAGTGACGAACTCCAGCGACGGCTGTTTCTCGGCCAGCAGATCGTGCTGCGCCTGCTGCGGGTCGACACCTTTGGCCGCGCGATCGTCGATCTGCTTTTGCACCAGTGGCGTCAGCACCCAACCAGGGCAGATGGCGTTGCAGGTGACATTGCTGGCGGCGGTTTCCAGACCGACCACCTTGGTCAGGCCGATCACGCCATGCTTGGCCGCTACATACGCGGCCTTGCCGGTGGACCCGACCAGACCGTGCACCGAGGCGATGTTGACGATCCGTCCCCAACCCTTGGCGCGCATGCCCGGCAGACTGAGGCGGGTGCTGTGAAACACCGACGACAGGTTGATGGCGATGATCGAATCCCAGCGCTCCACCGGAAACTCTTCCACCGCCGCGACGTGCTGGATACCGGCGTTATTGACCAGAATGTCCACGCCGCCGAACTCGCGCTCGGCGTAGGCGATCATGTCGGCGATCTGCGCAGGGTCGCTGACGTCTGCCGGGTGATGGCCGACCTTGCCGCCGAACTGTTCGACTTCGGCGATCACCTTCGACGCGTCGCCAAAGCCGTTGAGGATCAGGTTGGCGCCAGCCTTGGCCAGCGTCAGGGCGATGCCCAGTCCGATGCCGCTGGTGGAACCGGTAACCAGTGCGGTCTTGCCAGAAAGAGTCGTCATCAATACCTCACACAATGCCAGTGGCGTAGAAAGTGCCGATCACCACGAAAACCGCCAGGGTCTTGATCAGCGTAATACAGAAAATGTCCTTGTAGGCCTCACGGTGAGTCAGGCCGGTGACGGCGAGCAGGGTGATCACCGCGCCGTTGTGCGGCAGGGTGTCCATGCCGCCGCTGGCCATCGCGGCCACCCGGTGCAGCACTTCCAGTGGAATGTTGGCGGCGTGGGCGGCGCTGATGAATTGTTCGGACATCGCTGCCAGCGCGATGCTCATGCCGCCCGAAGCAGAACCGGTGATGCCGGCCAGCAGGGTCACGGTAATCGCTTCGTTGACCAGCGGATTGGGAATGCTCTTGAGCCAGTCGGCCAGCACCAGGAAACCCGGCAACGAGGCGATGACCGCACCGAAACCGTATTCCGACGCGGTGTTCATCGCCGCCAGCAACGCACCGCTGACTGCACTTTTGCTGCCTTCGGCGAGTTTGCTGCGAATCGCCTGAAAGCCGAACGCCAGCACCATCAGGATGCCGACCAACAGGGCTGCCTGCACCGCCCAGATCGCCGTGAGTTTGGCGATCTCGGTGGTGACCGGCGCGGTCATGCCAGGCAGCGCGAGGCTGTGGGTCTTGCCGTACCACTGCGGAATCCATTGGGTGAACAGCAGGTTCATGATCCCCACCGCCAGCAGCGGCGACAGGGCAATCCACGGGTTAGGTAGTTTCAGGTCTTCGGCGGTTTCCGGTTCGTTGCGCAGTTCGGTGCCGTAGCCCTCACCGGCACGCTGCGCCTTGTTGCGTTGGCGCTGCAGGAACAGCATGCCGGCGCAGAACACGAAAATCGTGCCGATCACACCCAGCCACGGCGCCGCCCACGCGGTGGTGTTGAAGAAGGTGCTGGGAATGATGTTCTGGATCTGCGGCGTACCGGGCAGGGCGTCCATGGTGAAGGAGAACGCGCCGAGGGCGATGGTTGCCGGGATCAGGCGCTTGGGGATGTTGCTCTGGCGGAACATTTCCGCTGCGAACGGGTAGACCGCGAACACCACGACGAACAGCGAAACGCCGCCGTAGGTGAGCAGGGCGCAGACCAGCACGATCACCAGCATTGCCTGGCGTGTGCCGAGCAGACGAATCGCTGTGGCAACAATCGAGCGGGAAAACCCCGACAGTTCGATCAGCTTGCCGAACACCGCGCCGAGCAGGAATACGGGAAAGTAGAGTTTGATGAAACCGACCATCTTCTCCATGAACACCCCGGTGAAAGCAGGGGCGACGGCAGACGGGTCGGTGAGCAGGACGGCGCCGAGGGCGGCAATCGGGGCAAAAAGGATAACGCTGTAGCCACGGTAGGCCGCGAGCATCAGCAGCGCGAGGGCCGCCAAGGCGATGATCACACTCATGGTGTGCTCCTTCGATTGTTATTTTTGTGGGTGGAACGGGTGTGGGGAGTGCTATAGCGAGATTTGTGCCAGATGGTTAAGTTGTTGAAATAAAAGGAGTTAGTTTGATTTTTGGCGGCGGTCTTCGGGGTTTTGTCTCGGTTTGGAGACTTCTATGACTGAGAGGACGCTTTCGCGGGCAAGCCCGCTCCCACAGTTGAACGCATTCCCCTGTGGGAGCGGGCTTGTCCGCGATGCTTTGGATGTTGTCTTGATTTGGAGAATTGTGTCTCCTTAGTGAGACTCTGCGATCCCCAGCGCAATCATTTTCTTGTAAAGCGTCGACCGCCCAAGCCCCAGCCGCTCAGCCGCTTCAATCACCTTGCCCCCGCATTGCGCGAGGGTCGATTGAATCAACTGTCGGTCAAACCGCTCGCGGGCCTGACTGAAAGTCTCGTTGGTTGCCGGCTCTGACAGAGGCGTCAGCGTTCGCTCAACCGGAGTAAACGTGCCAATCGCCGCCCGAATGTCATCCGCCGTCAGCATCAAGTCATCACTGAGCAGCGCCGCCCGCTCCAGCACGTTGCGCAGCTCGCGGATATTCCCCGGCCAGGCATGCTGACCCAACAGCTCCAGCGCTTCACGGTTCAACTCGTGCTGACTGCGCAACTCCTCAAGAATCGCCTCACTGAGCGCCGGTAGATCGTCCAGCCGTTCTCGCAGCGGCGGTACCTGAATCGGCAATACGTTGAGGCGGTAATACAAGTCGGCGCGGAACTCGCCGCGCTTGATTGCCGCTTCCAGATCCGTCGAGGTCGCGGCAATTACCCGCACATCGCTCTGGATCACTTCGTTGGAGCCGACGGGTTCGAACTCCTTTTCCTGCAACACCCGCAGCAATTTGCTTTGCAAGGGCAGCGGCATGTCGCCGATTTCGTCGAGAAACAGTGTCCCGCCCTGAGCGATCTGCAGCTTGCCGGTGCGGCCCTTGCGGTCGGCGCCGGTGAAGGCACCGGGGGCGGTGCCGAAGAACTCGGCTTCAAGCAGTGCCTCGGGAATCGCCGCGCTGTTGATGCTGACAAACGCCTTGTGCGCCCGAGGCGAAGCGCCGTGGATGGCCTGCGCCAGTAACTCCTTGCCGCTGCCGGTCTCGCCCAGTAACAGAACCGGTGACTCGGCACTGGCGCTGCGACGGGCACGGCGTTTGACTTCCAGACTGGCAGCGCTGGTGCCGATAAAGTGGGCGAAGTTGTATTTGGTCTGCCGGGCACGCAGCAGCGAACGGGTGGAGGCCAGTTCTTCCTGCATGCTCAGGTAGCGCTTGAGCATCGGCGACAGCGTGCGCAGTTCGTCGAACAGGGCAAAACCGATGGCGCCGATCACCGCGCCGGCGTCGTCATGGATCGGCAGGCGCATGACCACCAGCGGTTCTTTCGGAGTGTCCTGCATGTCCAGCAGAATCGGCCGCCCGGTGCGTACCACTTCGCGCAGCAGGCTGCCGGGGATCACGCTTTCGCAAGGCTTGCCGATGGCGCCGGCGGCGGAGTCGAGCCCGAAGCGCCGGGCGTAGCGCTCGTTCATCCAGACGATGTTCGCATCGCGATCGACAATCACCGTGCCTTCACTGGATTGCTCGATGATCTCGAACAACGAACGGATCGCCAGCGTGCGGACCCGTTGGTAATCCTTGAGGCTTTCGGTGGTGTTCATGGCGGCGTCCATTGGCGGAAGTCAGGTGGCGCGATTATGCCTATCCAGGATGCGCCGCCGCCAACAGCTCTTTGGTATAGGGATGCTGCGGCGAATCGAACACATCATGGCTGGCGCCGCTTTCGACCACTTTGCCGTCCTTGATCACGATCATGTCGTGGGCCAGCGCCCGCACCACGGCCAGATCGTGACTGATGAACAGATACGTCAGTCCGTGTTTTTCCTGAAGCTGACGGAGCAGGGCGACCACCTGTTTCTGCACGGTGCGATCCAGCGCCGAAGTCGGCTCGTCGAGCAGGATCAGCGCCGGTTTGAGCACCAGCGCCCGGGCGATGGCAATGCGCTGACGCTGGCCACCGGAGAACTCATGGGGATAGCGATGGCGGCTTTCAGGGTCGAGCCCGACTTCCTTGAGCACGCGGATCACCTGGTCGTCGCACTCGTCGGCAGTGGACTGGCAATGCACCTCCAGCCCTTCGCTGATGATCTGCGCCACCGACATGCGCGGGCTGAGGCTGCCGAACGGATCCTGAAACACCACCTGCATCTGCCGGCGCCACGGCCGCATCTGTTTCTGGTCGAGGCCGTCGAGTGCCGTGCCCTGGAAGCGAATGCTGCCCTTGGAGTCGAGCAGCCGCAGGATCGCCTGACCGAGGGTCGACTTGCCCGAACCGGACTCGCCGACGATGCCCAGCGTCTTGCCACGCTGGATGTTCAGGCTGATGCCGTCCACCGCGCGCAGGTATTGCTTGCGCTGGAACAACCCGCCGCCGACTGTGAAATCCACCCTCAGGTTATCGACTTCGAGCACGTTTTCGCGTTCGTCCCGCGGGAGCGCTTCGCCTTCCGGTTCGGCGTTGAGCAACACACAGCTGTAAGGGTGTTTCGGTTCGGTGAACAGGGTTTCGCACGGCGCCTGCTCGACGATTTCCCCGGCCTTCATCACGCACACCCGTTGGGCGATGCTGCGCACCAGATTGAGGTCGTGGCTGATCAGCAGCAGCGACATGCCAAGGCGCCGTTGCAGGGACTTGAGCAGCAACAGGATCTTGCGCTGCACGGTCACATCGAGGGCTGTGGTTGGCTCGTCGGCGATCAGCAGTTCGGGCTCGCAGGCCAGGGCCATCGCGATCATCACCCGCTGGCGTTGACCACCGGACAGCTGATGCGGATAAGCCTTCAGCCGATCTTTCGGTTTCTGAATGCCCACCAGTTCGAGCAGTTCGAGGATCCGCGCCTGAGCCTCCTTGCCGCCGAGGCCACGGTGCAGCAACAAGGTTTCGCCGATCTGCTTTTCAATCGTGTGCAGCGGATTGAGCGAAGTCATCGGCTCCTGGAAGATCATGGCGATGCGGTTGCCCCGCAGGTCGCGCAGGGTCTTGGGATCGGCGCCGACCAGTTCCTGCCCACGATAGCGGATGCTGCCGGTGGTCCGGGCATCGGATTCGGGGAGCAGTTGCAGGATCGAGTGGGCCGTCACCGACTTGCCCGAGCCCGACTCACCGACCAGTGCCAGGCACTCGCCGGGGCGGATGTCCAGGCACAGGTTGCGCACCACGGTCTGGCCATGGAAGGCGACGCTGAGATCACGGATTTCGATCAGGTTGTCAGTCATATCAAGGGTCCGTTCATGAGCGCGGGTCAAAGGCATCGCGCAATGCTTCGCCGATGAATACCAACAGGGAAAGAATCAGCGCCAGGGTGAAAAACGCGGTCAACCCGAGCCAAGGCGCTTGCAGGTTCTGTTTGCCCTGACCGATCAACTCGCCCAGCGATGCGCTGCCGGCGGGCATGCCGAAGCCGAGGAAATCCAGCGCAGTCAGGGTCGAAATCGCCCCGGTCAGAATGAAGGGCAGATAGCTCAGGGTTGCGTTCATCGCGTTGGGCAGGATGTGCCGGACAATCACCTTGCGATCGCTCAAGCCCAAAGCTCGGGCAGCCTTGACGTACTCCAGGTTGCGCCCGCGCAGAAACTCGGCGCGGACCACGTCCACCAGCGCCAGCCAGGAAAACAGCGCCATGATCCCCAGCAGCCACCAGAAGTTCGGCTCGACGAATCCCGAAAGGATGATCAGCAGGTAAAGCACCGGCAAGCCCGACCAGACCTCCAGCAAACGCTGGCCGAGCAGATCGACCCAGCCCCCGTAATAGCCCTGCAGGGCGCCGGCAGCGATGCCGATCAGGGCGCTGACAAACGTCAGCATCAGGGCGAACAGGATCGACACCCGCGCGCCGAATATCACCCTGGCCAGGACGTCGCGCGCCTGATCGTCGGTGCCCAGCCAGTTGACCGAAGTCGGCGGGCTCGGTGCCGGTTTGTTGAGGTCGTAGTTCGGGGTGTCGTCACTGAACGGAATCGGCGGAAACAGCAGCCAGCCACCGTCCTTGCGGATCAGTTTCTGCACGTAATCGCTGCGGTAATCGGCCTGGAACGGCAGTTGTCCGCCGAACTCCTGCTCGGTGTGGCGCTTGAATGCCGGGAAATACCATTGGCCCTGATAACTGACGACCAATGGCTTGTCGTTGGCGATCAGTTCGCCGCCAAGGCTGAGCAGGAACAGGCCGATGAACAGCCACAGCGACCACCAGCCCCGGCGATTTTTCTTGAAGCGTTCGAAGCGGCGACGGCCCAGCGGCGAGAGCTTGAACATCAGGCATTCCTCGCGGCGAAGTCGATGCGCGGGTCGACCAGCGTGTAGCACAGGTCGCCGATCAGTTTTATCAGGAGGCCGAACAGGGTGAAGATGAACAGCGAGCCGAACACCACCGGATAATCACGGGACACCGCCGCTTCGTAACTCATGCGCCCCAAGCCGTCGAGGGAGAAGATCACTTCGATCAGCAACGAACCGGCGAAGAACACGCTGATGAACGCCTGGGGAATCCCCGACACCACCAGTAGCATCGCGTTGCGAAACACATGTCCATAGAGCACCCGGTTTTCGCTCAGGCCTTTGGCGCGCGCGGTCACCACGTATTGCCGGGTGATCTCATTGAGGAACGAGTTCTTGGTGAGAATGGTCAGGGTGGCGAAACCGCCGATCACCAGTGCCGTGACCGGCAACACCAGGTGCCAGAAGTAGTCGGTGATCTTGCCCAGCGTCGACAGGGATTCGAAGTTGTCGGACACCAGCCCGCGCACCGGGAACCAGTTCAGCGAGGTGCCGCCGGCGAACACCACAATCAGGAACATCGCGAACAGGAACGCCGGCATGGCGTAACCGATGATGATCGCCGTGCTGCTCCAGATATCGAAATGGCTGCCGTGGTGCACGGCTTTGCGGATGCCCAGCGGGATCGACACCAGATAAGTGATCAGCGTCGCCCACAGGCCGAGGGAAATGGTCACCGGCATTTTCTGCAGGATCAGGTCGGTGACCGTGGCGCCACGGAAGAAGCTCTTGCCGAAATCCAGCTGCGCGTAGTTCTTGAGCATCAGCCACAGGCGTTCATGGGCCGGTTTGTCGAAGCCGTACTGTTTTTCGATGTCCTTGATCAACTGCGGATCGAGGCCGCGGCTGGCGCGGGACGTGCCGCTCATGGTCTCGCTCGCCCCGCCGCCGACGCTGGCGCCGCCAATGCCTTGCAAGTGGGCGATGGCTTGTTCAACCGGACCACCTGGCGCGGCCTGGATGATCACGAAGTTGACCAGCAGAATGATCACCAACGTCGGAATGATCAGCAGCAGGCGCCGCAGTATGTAAGCCCACATCAGTGCGGCCCTCCGGGTCTGCCACGGCTGATTTTCTCGGCCGTCATCTGCTGGTTGGTCAGCGGCGTGCTGCTGATTTCCCACCAGCTCTCGATCGCTTCGTCATTGCTCGCCTGCACGGTGGGAATGCCGAAACGGTTCCACCACACAGTCGATGTGCCCGGCGGGTAGTAGTTGGGAATCCAGTAGTAGTTCCATTGCAGAACCCGATCCAGTGCATGGGCGTAACGCAGCATGTCGGCCTGGGTCGAGGCGCGGATCAGGCCGTTGATCAAGGTGTCGACCGCCGGGTTCTTCAGCACCATGTAATTGTTGGCACCGGGGTCGTTGGCCGACGCCGAACCGAAGTAGTTCAACAGTTCTCCGCCGGGGGAAGTGGTGACCGGGTAACCGGTCACGATCATGTCGTAGTCGCGGCTCATCAGACGGTTGACGTATTGCGAGGAGTCGATGCGACGGATGTCGAGGTTGATGCCGATCTGTTTAAGTGTGCGCTTGTAGGGCAGCAGCAGACGGTCCATGCCGTTCTGGCTGACCAGGAACGTAAAACTCAACGGCTCGCCCCGGTCGTTGACCAACTGGTCGCCATCGGGTTTCCAGCCGGCCTGTTCCAGTAGCTCCAGTGCTTGCAGTTGTTTGTCGCGGATAATGCCGCTGCCATCGGTTTTCGGCGCTTCGAAAACCTGGGTAAACACTTCGTCGGGAATCTGTCCGCGCAAGGGTTCCAGAATCTTCAGTTCTGCGGCATCCGGCAGCTGGCGCGCGGCCAGGTCGGTGTTGGAGAAGTAACTCTGCTGGCGAATGTACATGTTGCGCATCATCTGCCGGTTGCTCCATTCGAAATCCCAGAGCATGGCCAAGGCCTGTCGAACGCGGCGATCCTGGAACATCGGCTTTTGCAGGTTGAACACGAAACCCTGGGCCGACTGCGGTGCCTCGGTGGCCAGATGAGCCTTTTGCAGGCGACCGTCGCTCAGGGCCGGACTGTCGTAACCAATGGAGTAGCCGGTGGCGGAGAATTCACGGTTGTAGTCATAGGCGCCGCCGCGCAGGACCTGACGGGCGACGTCGGTGTCGCCGAAATACTCGATGCTGAAGTGATCGAAGTTGTACAGGCCACGGCTGACCGGCAGGTCCTTGCCCCACCAGTCGGGATTGCGTTCAAAGGTGATGCTGCGCCCGGAGTCGACTTTGCCGACTCGATACGGGCCGCTGCCCAGCGGCGCTTCATAGCCGCCACCGCCTGCGAAATCACGGGTCTTCCACCAATGTTCGGGAAATACCGGCAGGGTCGCGATGTCCAGCGGCAGGGTGCGGTTTTCATTGCTCTTGAAATCGAAGCGCACGGTCAGCGGCGCTTCGACTTCGACGCCTTTGACGTCGGCGAACTGGGTGCGATAACGCAGGCTGCCCTGGGTCATCAGCAAATCATAGGTGTAGCGCACGTCTTCGGCGGTGATCGGCTTGCCATCGGCGAAGCGGGCTTTTGGATTGATAAAGAAGCGCAGGGACAGGCCGTCATCCGAGCGTTCCATTTTCTGCGCCACGAGGCCGTATACGGTGTAGGGCTCGTCGAGCGAGCGCTGGGCCAACGGGGAATACAGCAGGCCGTCGATCTGGCTGACGCCGATGCCTTTATCGATATACGGCAGGACATGATCGAAGTGGCCTATCTCGATGGCCGAGCGGCGCATCGTCCCGCCTTTGGGCGCCTGGGCGTTGGTGTAATCGAAGTGACTGAAACCGGGCGGGTACTTTGCCGGTTCGCCATAGACGGTCATCGCATGCTGCGGTGCGGCGTCCACACCAGTGATCCCAAGCAGCAGGATCAGGGCAGTGAACATCAATGTCGGGAAAGCCAGTCGCATTGTCAGCCTTAAAGCCGGGTAATCGATAAGCGCAATTTGTACGCGAGCGGCGCGCCGTTCGCCAGCGGTGCGGTGTAACCAAAACAAAACGGCCCGCCATCAGGCGGGCCGTTGCACAGCAGGTCGGGCTGAAATCAGTCCTGACGGCTGGTGACTTCCAGCAGGTGATAGCCAAACTGGGTCTTCACCGGGCCTTGCACGACGTTGATCGGTGCGCTGAATACCACGGTGTCGAATTCCTTGACCATCTGGCCAGGACCGAACGAACCCAGGTCGCCGCCCTGACGGCTGGACGGGCAGGTGGAGTTGGCCTTGGCCACTTCGGCGAAATCAGCGCCACCTTCGATCTGGGCCTTGAGTTCGTTGCACTTGGCTTCGCTGGAAACCAGGATGTGGCGGGCAGTGGCTTTAGCCATGGGGAATTTCTCCAATCAAATCGATAAAGGGTGGAGCCTACCGGATTCAGTGGTCGATTTCTCGGCAAAGTTCCGTTCGCTGGTCTGATGAGACATCTATAGATCAGCGGCTTGAAGGCGCAAGGCGTGCTCGACATAGAGACGTATCGAGTCGTTAGCCATGGCGTGTTGCCCGCTTGCCCGCCGCAGAGTATGCAGGTGATCGAGGGAGTAGTCGGAGCGGATCACGGTGCCCAGGTGAGAGCTGAAGCGACCGACAAGTCCGTCGTTCTGGGCGAGTTCTGTAATGAAGTATTCCGAGAGGGCGCAGCAGATGTCCTGGACAGGGTCGAGCGACGGCTCTTCGGGTTCGGGTACGACGCCGCTCCATGAAAAATAGCGAACGCCATTCACCCATTCTGCACCGTGACCGCCCCAGACCTCGGGCAGACCCTGCGGGTATTTGTCGTTGAAGTTGCCGACCCCCTCGGTCGTCAAGGCACCCAGCGCAGCCAGTGCGCTGTGCGGCAATGCCTTTTGCCCGCTGAGCAGTGACAGAAAATCGGCAAACCGGGTCGCTACATTCTGTGCCACGACCTCCGGAAGTCTTCCAGGTATCAACGCCTTGCGCAGGAAGTCCGCCAGTTCCGAGCCATGGTTTGGCCCGCTGACTGACGTAACAGACGCAACGTTGTGTGGGGCTAGCGCTGCAGCATAGCGTGCCGTGAGTGCGCCTTGACTGTGGCCGATCAGGTTGACTTTGGCCGCGCCTGTGCCCCTTAACACGGCGTTGATTTGCGAGAGCAGTTGCTCCCCGCGTATTTCATTGTCATGGATGACCGACAGATGGGGCACAAACACCTGCGCGCCGGCAGCCTTTAGCGCCTGTTTTACGTCGTGGAACAGTTCGAACGGGCCAATGCGCTCGAATCCGAACAGGCCATGCACCAAAAGAATGGGATGATTGGTTGTCGCATTTAGTAGCATTTTTCGTCCTTGATCGCAGATGATCGTCGATGTTTTCTGCTTGCCACTCTAAAACAGTCGTGAGGCTGGGGATGCCTGAAGAATCGCCGTCATGCGTTGGAAACTGGATCAATGCGTGTATGAATTTTCACTGCTGCATGAACTCCGCTTCGGAACATTCAGACAGCTCCCGCCTCATCGAAAGTACTTTTCCCTTTTTTGCCTACTTCCTTTAGTGCGTTTGGCCATGGCTCGAACAGTAAGGAGCTGACATCCGATCGGTGGTGAAGCGGTTTAAATGGAGGCTCTTCGACGCAGAGCTCAGGCAATGTGTCATTTCCAGGGAATGGAGAGACAACTGATGAATGATTTACAAGCAGCGGTCTTGCAAGAAAAGGAGACAGGGATGGAGGGTGGCAGCGTTCAGTCGTTCGGACCCTGTCGGGAGGGCGCAGGGGCTTTGCCGTTGCCGGCGCCCACACTGGATTCGATTGTCGGCGCTGTCGTTGATCCGTCATTGAGCAAGGTTGTCGTGCGGATTGCGCCCTGGCCTGGAATGGCATGCGGTGACAGGGTCGTGTTGAGCTGGCATGGTTTCGATACAGAAGGCCTGCCGTATCGACACGACATTGCGAGATCCGTCAGTGAAAGTCAGTTGGGCAAGGATGTCGTTCTGATCGTGCGGGACGTTCACATCGCAGCATTGGACGGGGGCACGCTGGAGGTGTTCTGGACATTGAACAGCGTCACGAGATCGGCGCCTGGTTCTTCAGCGCGTACGCTGCTGGACGTCGGAGACGTCCGCTACAGTCTGTTACCGGTCCTCGTGGAGGATGCCGTCGGGGGCAGTCTCGATCCGGCTCGCGTACCCGACGGAACGACTGCCATCCTTCAACCCTATGCCGGAATGAGTGCAGGCGACCGGGTAGAGTTGATCTGGCAGGGGCCTTCGCCGCAGGCATCATTTCGAGACATTCTTATCGTTGAGTTCTTTGCTGTCGGTCAGCCCTTGGTGTTCGGAGTCGCGCCCGAATTCATCGCTCCGCATATGGGGGGCGAGGTGTTGGTTCACTACCGTGTAGAGCAGAAAAGCGGAGCCATTCGCGAGTCAGGCGCTACGCGGATCAGCATTGGCCCATTGGCACGAGATGAGCTACCGGCACCCCGAGTGCTTGAAGCGGAAGACGGCGTGCTTGATATGCATGACGCCATCGATGGCATCAGCGTGATGGTAAGTGATGCGCAGGTGGAGGAGGGTGAGCTGGTTTATCTCAAGTGTGACGGAGAGTCGTTCTTCCATCGGGACGACCGGGAAATCATCGGGGGGATGGCCATGCAGCCGTTGGTTTTCATCGTGCCTTACCGGTTCTGGCGAGAGCATGTGAACACTGTTGTGCGACTGTCCTACTCGGTCGAACGGCTGGATGATGTGAGTCAGGAGTCTGCGGTGACTCTGGTCCGCGTACAGGCTTGATCCAGCGTTGCGAACGTAGCCCGCCCTCCGCTTGAAATTCGGCGGAGGGCGGTGCTCATCATCAGACCGAAGTCTGTTTGCGCATACGGTGGGCGGCATCCAGCAGCAATTGTCTCGTGGCATCGAACCCGAGGCAGCCATCGGTTACCGAAACCCCGTAGCGAAGCGACTCGCTCAAGGGCTGGCATCCTTCGAACAGGTGCGATTCAAGCATCATGCCGATCAGCGAGCGGTCGCCCTGCAAACGCTGCTCCAGTACATGATTGAACACTTCAGGCTGACGAAGCGGGTCCTTGCCGCTGTTCGCGTGGCTACAGTCGACCATTATCCGGCTCGGGATTTTCAGTCGGCTCAATTCGCTGTTGATCCTGGAAACGCTTTCACGGTCGTAGTTCGGCCCCTGATGTCCACCCCGCAACACCAGATGCGTATCCGGGTTGCCCAAAGTCGGGATGATTGCCGGATGGCCCTGGCTGTCCACGCCGAAATGGCGGTGGGGATGAGCTGCCGAACGCATTGCATCGACGGCAATGGCGACACCACCATCGGTTCCATTCTTGAAGCCGACCGGCATGCCAAGCCCGCTGGCCATTTCACGATGGATCTGAGATTCAGTGGTGCGGGCGCCGATGGCGACCCAGCTCAGCAAGTCGTCGAAGTATCCGGCGGCCATGGGTTGCAGCAGTTCAGTGGCGACCGGCAGTCCGAGGCGGATCATTTCCAGCATCAGTTCGCGCGATAGCGTCAGGCCCGCAGCCATGTCGTCGCTGCCGTCGAGATGAGGATCGTATGCCAGACCTTTCCAGCCGACGGTTGTGCGAGGCTTTTCAACGTAGGCGCGCATGACAAGCTGCATGTCCTGACGGACTTCGCTGGCCAGTTGTGCGAGTTTTCCGGCGTATTCAAGTGCGGATTCGGGGTCGTGTATCGAGCAAGGACCAACGATCACCAAAAGGCGTTGATCTTCACCATTGAGAATCGCTCGGACCGCCTGGCGGTGGGCAACGACTTGATTGTTCAGGGCATTGCTGAGCGGCAATTGCTGCTTGAGTTGCAGCGAACTTGGCAGACGCAGGGTCAGCGCTTCGTTGGCAGAGTTCAACGTGGACAGTGGCAGAGCAGAAACGGACGAGTTCATATTCGGTATTCCTGGGCGGACGGCGGGGTCTTCCCGCTCAATCGGCCCTACTGGGGTGTTCGACAATTGGCCGGATTGGCTACGTGTGTTGGCTTGCCACCTGTGGGTGACCGATCGGAGGCGGCAGGCTGTCCCGAGCGGAGGCTGGTAAATCGCCAGGCGGTAAAACTGTCGTAACGGTAATAAGTGGCGTAGTTCATTGGTTGAATCCTCAAAGTGTCTGGTGTGTTGCTGAAAAAAGTTCGGGCCTGAAAAAACAAAACCCCCGGTCGGGAGGCCGACCGGGGGTTGAGAAATCTCTGGTAGGCGACCCGTTAAAATGGGCGCCGGTTGGGTATCAGGCGCGCCAGTGGCTAAACCAATACCCAAAATAAAAGCTTGCTGGAGCCGAGGCACCGTTCACCCGGGCAGCCGCAACCGAGCGCGAGGCGCTGCTGGTATGGAGCTGTGAAAGGGCGTTGAACATGAGCTGTCTCCGATGAATGCGCCGAGCTTACTAGAGGCTGCTGCGCATCAGCAATCAGAAAATGCTATCGGAGTAGCAAGAAGGACTTTATGGGTTGAGCGCTCGCCTGGGTGTGCCACACTCTGCTTTTGACGCGTATCGAGGCGGGAATGAGTTTTGAATTGCGCCAGGCAACGGCCGCCGACCTGTCGTTTGTGCGAGAGCTGACTTGCCGAAACATGCTCCGCTACTACATTCACTATGACTTGCTGTGGCAGGACGAGGCGTTCGATGTCGCCTGGGCCGGGCGCGACAACTGGTTGATCCTTCAGGAAGGCGAATTGGCGGGTTATTTCAGTCTGAGTCGTGATGCTCGGGCCGTGTACATCCGCGAATTGCAGATCGTCGAAAGCGCTCAAGGCCAGGGCGCGGGATCCTGGGCGATCGATCAGGTTGTTGCGATGGCGCGGCTGGAGCGTCGCCCGGCGTTGCGCCTGACGGTGTTCAAAAACAATCCGGCGCAAAACCTGTATCGAAAAAAAGGAATGTTGGTGCAGGGTGAGGATGAGTGTTTCCTGCGAATGCAGCTCGATTTCAGTACACCTGTGCTCTGAAACCCACAGCCGGCAAGCCCCCGATGAAGAATTGAAACTTTTAATATGTCGCTTGCCGCTAGGTCTGCCCCGCACTTTTTGCTAAGGTGTCCGGCATCCCAATAAGACCATATCGCGAGGTGTCTGCTTGATTAGGGTGCTAGTGGTCGATGACCATGATCTCGTTCGTACAGGCATTACACGTATGCTGGCCGACATCGATGGCCTGCAGGTGGTGGGCCAGGCCGAGTCCGGGGAAGAATCCCTCATCAAGGCTCGTGAGTTGAAGCCCGACGTGGTGCTGATGGACGTCAAGATGCCGGGCATCGGCGGCCTCGAAGCTACGCGCAAACTGTTGCGAAGTCATCCCGACATCAAAGTGGTTGCAGTCACCGTGTGTGAGGAAGATCCGTTTCCTACACGTTTGTTGCAGGCCGGTGCGGCGGGGTATCTGACCAAGGGCGCCGGGTTGCCGGAAATGGTTCAGGCCATTCGCCTGGTGTTCGCCGGCCAGCGCTATATCAGCCCGCAGATTGCCCAGCAACTGGCAATCAAATCCTTTCAGCCGACCAATGATTCACCGTTCGATGCGTTGTCGGAACGGGAAATCCAGATTGCGCTGATGATTGTCGGCTGCCAGAAGGTTCAGATCATTTCCGACAAACTGTGTTTGTCGCCGAAAACCGTGAATACCTATCGCTACCGCATTTTCGAAAAGCTCTCGATCAGCAGCGATGTCGAACTGACGCTGTTGGCGGTTCGTCACGGCATGGTTGATGCCAGCCTCTGACCATGACTGAAACATTCGATTCGGGCGCTTTTTTATCGACCGTCAGCGGGCGCCCCGGCGTTTATCGCATGTTCGACAGCGACGCGCGTCTGTTGTACGTAGGCAAAGCCAAGAACCTGAAGAAACGCCTGGCGAGTTACTTTCGCAAGACGGGCCTGGCGCCGAAAACGGCGGCACTGGTCGGGCGTATCGCCCAGGTCGAAACCACCATCACGTCCAACGAGACAGAGGCGTTGCTGCTTGAGCAGACTCTGATCAAGGAGTGGAGGCCGCCTTACAACATCCTGCTGCGCGACGATAAATCCTATCCTTACGTCTTTTTGTCTGACGGGCAATTCCCGCGCCTGAGCATTCATCGCGGGGCCAAGAAGGCCAAGGGCAAGTATTTCGGTCCCTATCCGAGTGCCGGGGCGATTCGCGAAAGCCTCAGCCTTCTGCAGAAGACGTTCTTCGTGCGTCAGTGCGAGGACAGCTATTACAAGAACCGGACCCGGCCGTGCCTGCAATATCAGATCAAGCGTTGCAAGGCGCCTTGTGTCGGGCTGGTCGAGCCTGAGGTTTACGCCGAGGATGTGCGTCACTCGGTGATGTTCCTCGAAGGACGCAGCCATGCGTTGACCAATGAACTGTCTACGGCGATGGAAGAGGCTGCAATCAACCTCGAGTTCGAACGCGCCGCCGAACTGCGTGACCAGATTGCCTTGCTGCGTCGGGTACAGGATCAGCAGAGCATGGAAGGCGGAACGGGTGATATCGATGTGATCGCCGCGTTCGTCAATCCGGGCGGTGCTTGTGTTCACCTGATCAGCGTGCGGGGAGGGCGAGTGCTTGGCAGCAAGAATTTCTTCCCCCAGGTCGGGATCGAAGAGGACGTAGCCGAAGTCATGGCTGCGTTTCTGGGGCAATACTTCATCAGCAGCCCGGAGCGCGACTTGCCGAGCGAGTTGATCGTCAATGTCGTTCACGAAGACTTTCCTGCGTTGATCGAGGCTATTCACACGCTACGCGGACGTGAGTTGACCATCAGTCATCGGGTGCGGGGAACACGGGCTCGCTGGCAGCAGTTGGCCGTGACCAATGCCGAGCAGGCGCTTGGCGCAAGGTTGGCCAACCGTCAACACGTTGCCGCACGCTTCGAAGCATTGGCTGAAGTGCTGAACCTCGATGAGCCGCCACAACGGCTGGAGTGCTATGACATCAGCCACTCCAGCGGTGAAGCCACGGTTGCTTCCTGCGTGGTGTTCGGGCCGGAAGGAGCGATCAAGTCGGATTATCGCCGCTACAACATCGAAGGTGTGACCGCTGGCGACGATTACGCCGCCATGCATCAGGCCCTGACCCGACGCTTCAGCAAACTTAAGGAAGGCGAGGGCAAGTTACCGGACATCCTGTTGGTGGACGGTGGCAAGGGGCAGCTGTCGATGGCACGTGATGTGCTCAACGAGCTGGCTGTCCCCGATCTGATTTTGCTGGGGGTCGCGAAGGGTGCCACGCGCAAGGCGGGCTTCGAGACTTTGTATCTGAATGATGCGGCGCATGAGTTCACCTTGCGGGGTGATTCGCCAGCACTGCACCTGATCCAGCAAATCCGTGACGAGGCCCACCGCTTTGCGATCACCGGCCACCGTGCACGGCGCGGCAAGACCCGCCGCACGTCAACGCTGGAAGGCGTTGCTGGCGTAGGGCCGACCCGGCGGCGGGACTTGTTGAAACATTTTGGTGGATTGCAGGAGCTGTCTCGTGCAAGCATCGAAGAGATCGCCAAAGCACCGGGGATCAGCAAAAAGCTAGCAGAGTCGATTTATGCAAACCTGCATAGTGAGTAGAATGCCCATTCACCTCGTAGCCAGTTGTGCCGATGAATATCCCTAATCTGATTACCGTTCTCCGCGTCCTGCTCATCCCGATCTTCATTCTGCTGTTTTATCTGCCTTACCAATGGAGCTATCTGGCCTCAAGTTCGGTATTCGCCTTTGCGGCGGCGACGGACTGGCTGGACGGCTATCTCGCGCGACGCCTGGAGCAAAGCACGCCTTTTGGTGCGTTTCTCGATCCGGTAGCCGACAAGCTCATGGTCGCCGTCGCACTGGTCTTGCTGGTGCAAGAGCATGGCAACCTTTGGCTCACACTGCCGGCAGCTGTCATTATCGGTCGCGAGATCGTGGTCTCGGCGTTGCGTGAATGGATGGCCGAACTCGGTGCCCGGGCTCATGTGGCCGTATCGAATCTGGGTAAATGGAAAACTGCTGCGCAGATGCTGGCACTGGTGATTCTCCTGGCCAACCCCAAGGCTTTCAGTTTCTGGGTTCTCATTGGTTATGCGTTGCTGATGATCTCTGCAGGTCTGACCCTGTGGTCGATGGTTCAATACCTTCGCGCAGCCTGGCCACATCTGAAGACTGATGTAGAAAAGAAATAAAACTTTTTTGAATCAAAGGGTTGACGGGGCATCTGGAATCTATAGAATGCGCCACACCAAGCGGGAATAGCTCAGTTGGTAGAGCACGACCTTGCCAAGGTCGGGGTCGCGAGTTCGAGTCTCGTTTCCCGCTCCAATTTGTACAACGTTTGTTGTTGCGCTACTGACAGCAAATGTTTTGAGGCCGAGTAGCAAAATGGTTATGCAGCGGATTGCAAATCCGCCTACGCCGGTTCGATTCCGACCTCGGCCTCCACTATAAGCAAGCTCCGTAGATCCATGATTTACGGAGCTTTTTTATTTGCATTGCACGGAAAGATTTAGTCTTTGAAACGGCAACTGCAAACTTGCTTCACCGGGAAGTGATGTATATATTTCCCCCTCTGCCGGCGAGGTGCAGTTCCTGTCAGGACTGTGAATCGTCATCAGAGTAAAGCTACACCGCGCTGCCGCCCGAATGGCGAAACTGGTAGACGCATGGGACTTAAAATCCCCCGCTCGTAAGGGCGTGCCGGTTCGATTCCGGCTTCGGGCACCATGAATATCAAGGGCTTGCATGACATACCTCATGCAAGCCCTTTTTCGTGCTCAGACAAACGCCTGCCCGCTAAATCCTCTAGGCAAACGCTGAAGCCCGGCCATAGCCGTCAACCGCTCGATCCACTCGGAACGCCAGTCGGACGCCGAGCGTGCAGCCCAGGATTGGCGAGCCGCGCGCCGCGCCTCATTGCGCTGATTTTTGCGCGCATCCTTGTATGCATCGGTATTGCGGCAGCTACGGCACTTCACTCGATTGAGTTCGCTGCTGGAGGAGAGGTTGTTGCCCTTGTGCCCACAGGCCAGATGCCCGTCGACTTTGAAATGAATGACCATGGGACGTCTCCTTGGTGACGTGTAAAGGTTTTGACCTCTCACGACCAAGGGCGTTCTTTCCTGCCCCAGGCGAACGAAGAGCTATCTGAAGCGTGGTAGCGGCCGATCAATGGGTTTAAGCGACGACAAGGTACTGCGAATGAGGGGAGTGTCCTTGTCGATATCGTTCAGCCGGTCGCGGATGCGCAGAGCGGTCGGGTGTCCGCCTTGATGATCGACCCAGTCGGCGATCTCTTTGCAAGCTGCCGCGAGACGCGCCTCCCGAGCCTCGAGCAAGGTCAGCAGAGTGGTGATGGACTCTTTTTCGGACATGGAACACCTCCGTTCATTAATCCGCTCGGTACCAGCAAAAAGCTCGCCAAGCGCGAGCTCTCTGCCGTTGGGGCGCTGCTCCTTCAGCTGGTTTGAGTATAGACCCGTAAATGACAGCTATCAGCCCGACGACTCGGGGGCGGTCACTTGCGAGCTGGCGGTGTTGAGCCGATGACATTCCTTGCGGGCGTCCTCTTCCCGGTCGAAACCATCGCCGATGAAACCACCGGTTCGCGTGTCGCAGATGCGATACCAGCCCAAGGCTTCGGCGGGCTCATGGAGCGTTTCTCCGGCGCGCCGGCCGTGGATGACAATCTTGTTGCAGCGCTTCACGACAAATATGTCTTCCATGGCGTCACCGCAGCTGATTCCTACCAGATCAACTATAGAAGCCCTGAACAATCGTGCAAAAAATAGACAAGTCAGTTCGTCGGGTGCAGTTGCCAGCCTGACTGCTGCCAGCGCAGGTGGTGGGTCGGATTCAACGCCTCAAGGAAATCCTGATCGTGGGAAACGGCGACAATTGCGCCCGGAAATGTCTGCAATGCCCGCTCGAATGCTTCCACGGAAGGCAGATCCAGATGATTGGTCGGCTCATCCAGCAACAATAGCTGCGCAGGATCCGATCGCCACAAGGCCATTGCCAATGCCGCTTTCAAGCGTTCGCCACCGCTCAAAGAAGCACAGAGGCCCGTAGCGCGGCTCGCATCCAGTTGCAAGTTGGCGAGATAGCTGCGCAGGGTGCCCTCGGTCAGCGCAGTTCCATGCATCATCAGCTGTTCGGTGATGGAACGCTGATCGTCCAGTTGGGCCAACCGCTGATCCAGGAATGCTAAGGGCACGTGTGTTGTGGCGATTCCATCGACGGGTGCGAGTTCCCCGGCGAGCACCTTCAGCAAGGTTGATTTGCCACAGCCGTTGGGACCGCTGACAGCGATCCGCATCGGGCCGTGGATCGTAAGGCTCAGTGCGCCGTTTGACAGCCAGGGCAGCCGAGCATCAACCAGCGTGCAGATCTGGCGGTTGTTCGGCACCGCGCTCCCGGGCAGGTTGATCAGCACGCTGTCCTGGGGTTGCACCTTGGCGTAAGCCTCGCGCACCTGGGCATCCAGTTCGGACTTGCGGGCCTGATGGCCCTGCCGGACATGCCCCATGATTTCCCGGGCGGCGCCCTTGATCGCCACGTATTCGAAACTGGCAATGTTGGCGGTTTCGGCGTTGCGACGGGAGTTGGCGGCGTGGCGTTGTATCGTGTCGTGCTCGCGCCGTAATCGAATCCGCTCGCGCTGGCGTTCGCTTCTGGCGTGGTCGAGACGTGCTTGCGCCGCTGCATGATGAATTCGCTGATGCTCACGAAACGCCGAGTAATTGCCACCGAATTCGATAGCCCCCGACGCGCTCAGCTCGACGATGCGCTGCATCCGGTCGAGCAGTTGCCGATCATGGCTGGCAACGATCAAGCCGGTGTGCCAGCGTTCCAGCGAGTTCATCAGCCATTGCCGTCCCGATGCATCCAGATGGTTGGTCGGCTCATCGAGGATCAGCAACGGAGCCTGACTCAAAAACGCGCCAATCAGGGCGATGCGCGCTTGCTGGCCGCCACTGAGGTTCCCGGTGTGATCGGTGAAGGCCACTTCGGCCAGGCCGGCGTCATCAAGCAAGCGGCGCAGGCGGTCCGCCAGATCCCATTGTTCGCCAATGAGGTCGAAATCCTCGACTGATCCGCAGCCCCGGTTCATTCGCTCCAGCGCTTGAAGAATCGCGGCGCTGCCGGTGGACTCGGCGACCGTCTCGCCGGCTGTCGCGACAAAGGTTTGTGCCACGTAGGTCGTCGCCACGGCGCGCGTCACGCTGCCGCTTGTAGGTTGCCAAAATCCGGCGATCAGGCGCGCCAGTACACTTTTGCCAACGCCGTTGCGTCCGACAATGGCGGTCGGGGTGTGATCGAATTTCAGATTCAGTGCAGTGAAAATCGTCTCGCCATTGGCGAACTGGAAACCCAGTTGATTCAGGGAGACGAGAGCAGGCGTACGCGAGACGTGAGTCATCGGCACCTCCAAAAAATGTCGTGAGCATTGACAAGCGCCAGGAGCGGCGTGTCGCGATTACATTTTTTTGAGGGCTTAGTTGTTCACTTCTGCGGTCGTCCCGGGGAGGTAGGAGGGGGTAGCCTATTCGAGATGGCCGAAGGCTTCAAGGTGCAGCTGCCTTCTCGACCATCCGTTCAAGGAACAGGGCCAGCGCGACTTCTTCCTTGCGCAGCCCCTTGCGGACGCGTGGTTTCGGCAACTCGGCCAGGGCCCCGAGCATGAAGTGCTCGACCACCGCCGGGTGGATGTAGCACTTGCGACAGACCGCCGGCGTGTTGCCCAGTTGGCGGGCGACGCCCTTCACCATCTCGACTACATGCCGCTTGGCTTCGGCCTCGGATTCCCATTGCAGCTCCCGCAGGACTGCCAACGCCAATGCGCTGCCGGCCCAGGTCCGGTAATCCTTGGCGGTGAAATCCGCCCCGGTCAGGGTCTGCAGGTAGCTGTTGACGTCGGAAGAGCTGACGGTGTGTCGCTCGCCGTTTTCATCCAGATACTGAAACAGGTTCTGCCCCGGTAATTCCAGGCAGCGCTTGATGATCCGCGCCAGGCGCCGGTCCTTCACTGTGATCTGATGCTCGATGCCACTCTTGCCGCGAAACTGGAACAGGATCGCACTCCCGTTGACCTCGACATGCCGGCTGCGCAGGGTGGTCAGGCCATAGGAGCGATTGTCCCGCGCGTATTGCGTGTTGCCGACGCGGATCAGGGTGGCGTCGAGCAGCGTGATGACGGTCGCCATGACTTTGTCTCGGCTGAAGCCCGGCGATGCCAGCAGCGCTTCCAGCTGTTTGCGTAGTTTGGGCAGCGCCAGACCGAATTCACGCAGTCGCGAATACTTGTCCGCGTCGCGCACCTCGCGCCAGCGCGCGTGATAGCGATATTGCTTGCGTCCACGGGCATCGCGGCCGGTGGCTTGCAGATGGCCGCGCGGGTCGGCGCAGATCCACACGTCGACATAGGCCGGTGGAACGGCCAGTGAATTGATGCGTTTGATCTCGTCGGGATCGGTGATGCGCTGGCCCTCGGGATTGAAATAGGCGAATTTCCCGCGCAGTTTTTTTCGGGTAATACCGGGCTGGGTGTCATCGACGTAATGCAGATCCGAAGGCAATACCTCGGTGAGCGCAGTATCGGGCATGGCGGACTTCCTTCGCGGCAAATCAGGCTGTTAAAGCCATTGACCGCACGCCATGACGGTCGTGCCCGCGGGTTTACGCCAGCACCGCGACGGCCTTGATCTGGGCCCACAATGACTGGCCCGGATGCACGCCGAGTTGGTCCCGCGAGTAGCGTGTGATGCGCGCCAGCAGCGGTGTGCCCCCTGCATCGAGACGAATGAGCACGTGGGCGGCGTTATCGGCCGGCTGCTCGCTGACGACTGTAACCGGCAGTCGATTGAGGATGCTGCTGAACTCGCTGTTTTGCAGGGTCAGGCTGATGTCGCGCGCGTGCACCTTGCAGCGCAATCTCTGGCCCGTCGTCATCGGCGCGTGGGTCACGCGAATGCTCAGAGGCGAGTCCGGCAATTGCAGGGTGAGCAATTGATAGTCGGCATCGTAGTCGCTGACCTGGCCTTCGATGATCACGCCGGCGTCGTTGTCCATGGCCAGGGGCAGGTCGAGCCGTGCCAGGGTTTCGCCAATCGGACCGCTGGCCAGCGCTTTGCCGTCGCTGAGCAGCACCAGATGATCGGCGAGCCTGGCCACTTCGTCCTGCGCGTGGCTGACATACAGCACCGGGATTTCCAGTTCGTCGTGCAGGCGTTGCAGGTAGGGCAGGATTTCGCTTTTGCGCTGACTGTCGAGGGCCGCCAAAGGCTCATCCATCAGCAGCAATTTGGGGCTGGTCAACAGCGCGCGAGCGATGCCGACACGCTGACGCTCACCGCCGGACAGATGCTGAGGGTGACGATCCAGCAAATGGCCGATGCCCAGCAATTCGGTGGCTTGGGTCATGTCGACCCGGCGCTGCGCCTTGGGAATGCGCTTGAGGCCGAACTGCAGATTGGCCAGCACCGACAGATGCGCAAACAGGCTGGCTTCTTGAAACACATAGCCGACCGCACGTTTGTGTGGCGGCACGAAGATGCCTTTTTCGCTGTCCTGCCAGACCTCGTCATTGATGCGGATAACGGCCTGCGGCGCGCGTTCGAGCCCGGCAATGCAGCGCAGGCACGTGGTCTTGCCCGAGCCGGACTGACCGAACAGCGCCGTCACGCCGCGACCGGGCAGCTGCAGATCAACGTCGAGGCTGAAGCCCGACCAGGCCAGTTTCAGGCGTGCATCAATCATCGATCAGCTCCAGCCCGTGCGGGTTTTGCGGCTGGAATACAGAGCCAGCAATACCAGAAACGAAAACACCAGCATCGCCCCGGCCAGCCAGTGCGCCTGCGCGTACTCCATGGCTTCGACGTGGTCGTAGATCTGTACGGAAACCACCCGGGTCTTGTCGGGAATATTCCCGCCGATCATCAACACCACGCCGAATTCTCCGACGGTGTGGGCGAAGCCGAGGATTGCCGCAGTGATGAAGCCGGGGCGAGCCAGGGGCAGAATCACGCTGAAAAAAGTGTCCCAGGGATTGGCGCGCAAGGTCGCCGCCACTTCCAGAGGACGAGTACCGATTGCGGAGAAGGCGTTTTGCAACGGCTGCACCACGAACGGCATGGAATAGAGCACAGAGCCGATCACAAGGCCGATGAAGCTGAAGGTCAAGGTGCCAAGCCCCAGCCACTGGGTGAAATGGCCAATGAAGCCATTGGGGCCGAGCGCCAGCAACAGATAGAAGCCAATGACCGTCGGTGGCAGCACCAACGGCAGCGCGACAATCGCGCCGATGGGACCGCGCAACCAGGAACGGCTGCGCGACAACCACAGGGCAATCGGCGTACCGACGACCAGCAGGATCGCGGTGGTCAGGGACGCCAGTTTCAGGGTCAGCCAGATCGCCGCGAAATCGGCACTCGTCAGCGCCATTTACAGTTGATAACCGTAGGACTTGATGACCGCAGCGGCTTTCGGGCCTTTGAGGTAATCAACCAGCGCCTTGGCAGCGGCGTTGTCCTTGCCTTTGTTGAGGATCACGGCGTCTTGCTTGATCGGGTCGTGCATGTTCGCCGGAACGATCCACGCCGAACCGCTGCTGACCTTGCCATCCTTGTAGATCTGCGACAGGGCGACGAAGCCCAGCTCGGCGTTGCCGGTGGACACGAACTGGTAGGCCTGGGTGATGTTCTGGCCTTCGACGATCTTGGCTTTGGTGGCGTCGGTCAGTTTCAGCTTTTCCAGCACCTGAGTGGCGGCCAGACCGTAAGGGGCGGCTTTCGGGTTGGCGATGGACAGGTGCTGGTACTCGTTTTTCTTCAGGACGTCGCCTTTGGCGTCGACGTAACCTTCCTTGGCCGACCACAGCGCCAGGGTGCCGATGGCGTAGGTGAAGCGCGAACCTTTGACGGTGTCGCCTTCTCTTTCGAGTTTTTCAGGGGTGGTGTCATCGGCCGAGAGGAACACTTCGAACGGCGCGCCGTTTTTGATCTGGGTGTAGAACTGGCCAGTAGCGCCATAGGCTGCGACCAGTTTGTGCCCGGTGTCTTTTTCGAAATCGGCGGCAATCGCCTGGATCGGTGCGGTAAAGTTGGCCGCGACGGCAACTTGCACTTCGTCGGCCTGCGCCGCGCCGATGGCGAATACCGCGAGCAGGGCAGGGGCAAAACGTGAGGCACGATTGATCATGTAACGGCTCCGTGGGTGGCAAGTGCAGTGGGCAGTCGTTATCGAAGAGAGACTGCGCCGATGCGAAAAGGTGAAGCGCTATATATCGAAATATATAGCGAAATGCCGCCAAACGGAAAGCACTGCTTTGAAATCGGGTGAGGGCTCCACGTTTCCTCACCCGATCGGGTTCATCATCGCGTCAGTTTTGCCAGTGCGCCTTCAGCCAGTTGTCGGGTCAATTCAGCGCTGCCGAGGTCTTTGCCGAGCGTGAACGCCTGGCCGGCCCAGAGGTTGCTGAATTCGGCTTCACCCTTTGCGCGCAACGGCATCAAGGCACCGCCGGCCAGCGGAAAGGCAGGGGCCTTGTCGGACATCGGGCCCAGCTCCCGCATCACCCGATTGAGAATCCCCCGCGCCGGGCGCCCGGTAAACAGATTGGTCACCGCCGTCTCGCTTTCCTTGGCGGTGCGCAAAGCTTTGTGGTGCGACGCGCTGACTTTCGCTTCCGGAGTAAACAGATACGCCGTGCCGACTTGAACTGCCGAAGCACCGAGCATGAACGCTGCTGCGACGCCGCGCGCATCGGCAATCGCACCGGCCGCAATCACCGGCGTGCTCACCGCGTCGACCACTTGCGGCACCAGGGCAAACGTACCGACCTGACTGCTCAGGTCAGTGCTGAGGAACATCCCGCGATGGCCACCGGCCTCGTAACCCATGGCGATGATCGCGTCGCAACCGTTCTGCTCCAGCCAGATCGCTTCGTCGACGGTGGTTGCCGACGAGATGATTTTCGCACCAGTGGCCTTGACCCGATCCAGCAAGGACTTTTCCGGCAGGCCGAAGTGGAAGCTCACCACTTCAGGGCGAAACTCTTCCAGCACCTCGCAGGCGGCTGCATCGAAGGGCGCGCGGTTGGACACCGGCGTCGGCGCATCGAAATCGACACCCAGTTCGCGATAGTAGGGTTCCAGCAGGTTTTTCCAGTCGCGGGCCTTTTGCTCATCGGCGGCCGGAGGCTGATGGCAGAAGAAGTTGACATTGAACGGCTTGTTCGTGCCCTGGCGAATGGTTTTCAGTTCTTCGCGCAGTTGCTCGATGGTCAGCATCGCGGCCGGCATCGAACCGAGGCCACCGGCGTTGCAAGTTGCGATAACCATGGATGAATTAGTGGCTCCGGCCATGGGGCCCTGGATGATCGGCAGTTCGATGCCGAACAGGTCAAGAATGCGGGTATCAGGCCATTGGCTCATGGAATAGCTTCTCCGACGACAAAACAGGGCAGGGACGGTAGCAGCCGGTTTTTTAACGCAAAGCCAACCCCATGACCAGCACAGATTTGTAGCTTGAACAGCCGACTTTGGCTCGGCGTTGGGGCGCGATTGGCTGAAGGTCGAGTGGGGCAAAATGTTGCAATGTGCTATTCCAATGCCTCGACATCCTGAATTTCACCGGTAAGAGGCAGTCATGTTTAAAGGCATTGTGATCGATAAAGACGACAGCGGTTATCGCGCCAACCTGCAAGAGATCAGTGATGAGCAGCTGCCGGACGGCGATGTGACGGTTCGCGTCGCGTACAGCACGCTGAACTTCAAGGACGGCCTGGCGATCACCGGCAGCAGCCCGGTGGTGCGCAAGTTTCCGATGGTGCCGGGGATCGATCTGGCGGGCACCGTCGAAGTCAGCTCGCACCCGAACTACAAGGTCGGCGACGCGGTGCTGCTCAACGGCTGGGGCGTCGGCGAAAGCCACTGGGGCGGACTCGCGCAGAAGGCGCGACTGAACGGTGACTGGCTGATTCCGCTGCCCAAGGCATTCACCGCCGCGCAAGCCATGGCCATCGGCACGGCGGGCTATACGGCGATGCTGTGCGTCATGGCGCTGGAACGCAACGGCGTGACCCCGCAACAGGGCGAAGTGCTGGTGACTGGCGCCAACGGCGGCGTCGGCAGTTTTGCCATCGCGTTGCTGAGCAAGCTGGGCTATCGCGTAGTCGCTTCGACCGGTCGGGTGTCGGAACACGAATACCTGAAACAACTGGGTGCCGGCGAAATCATTGATCGCGCCACCCTGTCCGAACCCGGCAAGCCGCTGGCCAAGGAGCGCTGGGCGGGCGTCATCGATTCGGTCGGCAGCCACACGCTCGCCAATGCCTGCGCCAGCACTCGGGCCGAAGGCACCGTGGCTGCATGCGGTCTGGCTCAGGGCATGGATTTCCCGGCGTCGGTGGCGCCGTTCATTCTGCGTGGCGTGACACTGGCCGGGATCAACAGCGTGACCCAGCCCACGGCCCGCCGCATCGAGGCTTGGGATCGTCTGGCGAAGGACCTGGATTTTGCCCTGTTGCCACTGATCAGTCATGAAATCGGCCTCGGCGAAGCTATCGACGCGGCACCGAAGTTGCTGGCGGGGCAACTCCGGGGGCGAGTTGTCGTTGATGTGAATCGCTGATTACTGTCGGGGTTTGCCTTCACGCTCGAGCAATTCGCGCTTGCGCTCCACGCCCCAGCGGTAGCCCGACAGATTGCCGTCACTGCGCACAACGCGATGACAGGGGATCGCTACCGCCAGGCTGTTGGCGCCGCAAGCCTGGGCCACAGCGCGCACGGCTTTTGGCGAGCCGATCCGCAGGGCGATGTCCGCGTAGCTGGCGGTGCTGCCGACCGGTATTTCCCGCAGCGCCTGCCACACCCGTTCCTGAAACGCGGTGCCGCGCACATCCAGCGGTAAGTCGAGGCCGATGGCAGGCGCTTCGATGAAGCCGACGACGCGAGCGATCAGTTGTTCGAACTCGGCATCGGCACCGATCAGGTTGGCCCGGCGAAACTGGTCCTGCAGGTCGCACACCAATTGGTGCGGATCGTCCCCCAGCAGAATCGCGCAAATCCCGCGCTCACTCTGTGCCACCAGAATAGCCCCGAGCGAGCATTGGCCGACGGCGAAGCGGATGTCGTTGTTCTGGCCGGCAGCCCGGAAGTCGCCGGGTTTCATGCCCAGCACCTGATCGGCCGCCTCGTAGAAACGGCTGTTGGAATTGAAACCGGCGTCATACAACGCGTCGGTCACCGAGCCGCCGTCCGCCAGACGCTGACGAACCCGACGCGAGCGATGCGCGGCGGCATAGCCTTTGGGCGTCAGGCCCGTTGCTGCTTTGAACACGCGATGAAAATGAAAGGCGCTCAGGCCGGCAGTCTCGGCGAGATCGTTGAGCGCCGGCAGGCTGTCCGACGCTTCGATCTGGCGACAGGCTGCCGCGACGGTCGCAGCATGTTGCGCGGCGACTTCGGTCTGATCCTTGCTCGCCCGTTTGCTGGGACGATAGCCCGCTGCCTCGGCATCCTCGGCGGTGTCGAAAAACTCGACGTTCTGCGGTTTCGGCAAGCGCGCCAGGCTGCTGGGGCGGCAATAGATGCCGGTGGTTTTCACGGCATAGACGAACTGGCCGTCCGCCCGAGCGTCGCGTGCCACGACTGCGGCCCAGCGTGGATCGTCTTCAGTGTTCAGCGAGGTGGTAAGCGTTTTCATGATGGAGAGTCCGTTGACCTGTTGAATTTCAGGTTAACCAGTGCCACCGGCCGGAACACTCCGAGCCTTGCGGTCAAACTTTGCAGGATTATCCGGCGACGCGAAACGTGAGGTTGAAGCGTTGTTCTCCCAGGCGCGGGTGTCGGCCAGGCTTGATTGGCAGGATGCCGTGAAAGCGCAGCCGGTCGACGCCGCCCCAGATCACCATGTCGCCGTGCAGTAGCGGGATTTTCTGGCTCCTGTCGCCACGCGTGAAACCGCCGAACAGGAACGTCGCGGGCAAGCCCAATGACAGCGAAACGATCGGCGCTTCGTAGGCATTTTCGTCTTTGTCCTGATGCAACGACATCTTCGCGCCTGGGACATAACGATTGATCAGGCAGGAATCCGGCATGAATTCGGAAAATCCGGCGCCTTTCGCCGCCGCCTGTGCCAATTCACGAAACACCTCGGGCATTGCCGGCCAGGGTCGATGGCTCACTGGATCTTCGGATGAATAGCGGTAACCGCTGCGATCGGTGATCCAGCCCAGTGCACCGCAACTGCTGGTGGCCACCGACATGCTGAAGCCCCCGGGCGTCATCATGTGGCGCAACGGAGCGCAGGCGATGATCGATTCCAGGGCCGGCAACAACTGCTCGATTCGCGGCAATGCAAAGCCGCGCAACACCCAGGATTGCTCGCCGATCTGTTCGGCGCGCCGGGGCTGCTCGGATTCTGTGTCGGCGAACAGATCGAAGGTGGTTTGCATGATCGTCAGGTCGCGTCGTGGAAGATGATGCCCAGAGTATGCCGTTTTCCGCTGTGCAGTCGGCTGACACCGTGGCGTATGGTCACCCGATAGTCGCCGCGCACGCCTTTGACCGGGCGCTGGTTGACGGCAAAGATCAGCGCGTCGCCTTTTCTCAGGTCCATCACCAGAGGGCGTGATTGCATTCTCGGACGTTGTTCCGTCAGGACAAATTCACCGCCGGTGAAATCTTCGCCAGGTTCTGACAGAAGAATCGCCACTTGCAGCGGAAACACATGTTCGCCGTACAGATCCTGATGCAGACAGTTGTAGTCCTGCGGGCCGTATTGCAGCAAGAGCGGGGTAGGTCGCAGTTGACCGGCGGCGTGGCAGCGATCGAGAAATTCGCTGTGTTGCGCTGGAAAACGCTCCAGCAGCCCCATTCGCTCCTGCCAGCGGTTGGCCAGAGGCACGAGTCGCGGGTAAAGCGCGCTGCGCAGGCGTTCCACCATGGATGGAAGCGGATAGCGCAGGTATTTGTATTCCCCGCGCCCGAAACCGTGGCGGGCCATGATGACCTGGGATCGAAACGGTTCACTTTGTGGGTAAAGCGCACTCAACCGATCACAGGTGTCCGGGCGCAGCAGCGTGCGGATGACGGCGCAACCGTCCTGATCCAGTTGCTGCTCCAGACCAATCCAGTCGAGCGCATCGAGCAGGGAGGCGGGTGAGGCGGGTGAGGATGACATGCTGATTCCTTGGCTTGCATTCAGGTATCAGTCTGGGCCGTCCACCCGGCCGGAACACTCCGCCGCTTGCGGTCAAATTGTCATCCGGGGCTTACAGGGCTTTGCTGACGCTGATGTCGCTGATCACATCGTCGCTCTGGCCGTGCAGGGCATTCAGTGCTGCCTTGGCTTCTTCCGGCGTGCCGTTTTCAAGTTGGGCGAACTCGAAGCGGCGTTCACCGTTGAGTTTGTACTTGATTACGTATTTGGTCGTTTGGGCCACGTTGATGCTTACCTGTCTGCGTTGGCGGAACCGCTCAGCTGAGTTTGGAGCTGGAGCGGCGGATGATCTTGATCGAATGCGTCAGGGTCGGCTTGCGGGTCACGCTGATTGCCCGGCGGCTGACGGTGTCGATGGTGATGTTCCAGAAACCGGTGCTTGGCGCAGTGATACGGGCCGGGAACGTGTCGAAAGCACCGCCGTGATAGGTGTGGCGGCCGCCATTCTTGAAGCTGCGGAAGTTGGCGTCGTTCATCAAGCGGATGTTGCAGGTTTGCGAGCATTGAATGACGACGATGTCGTCTTCGTTGAGGTGCTCGCGCTGGTGAATGAATTTCATGGGCGCCTCCAGAAGGGCTTTTTCTACAAAATCAAAACGATAGCATTGTCGATCGGCGCAGTTTATCAGCCCGGACAGGTTATTATCCGGCCGTCGGGCAGCGCTTTGACAATTAAAAACAGAATTCACGATTCGATGTGGGTTAAATGCAGTGAGCCTCGGAGAAAAACGGCATTCATGCTGTCGGAGGGTCTTTATTGGAGGTTTTGTATGAAGTGGGGTGTGGTGATTCTGCCGTTGGCATTGGCAATGGGTGGTTGCGCAAGTGTTTCGGAAATCAATGAAACACTGCCGACCATGAACGTCATTTCCGGCAAGAAGCCCCATGAATATGCTGAATGCCTGGCCGAAAAGCTGTCCAGCAGCCGCGGTGCCCTGCAGGTAGAGCGGAACAAGGACGAGGTTCGGGTCATTGTGCCGGGCAAGCTGGGATCGGGGCCGGCGGCGGTGTTTGACATCGAGGATCGCTCCGGTGGCAGCAGCATCAAGCTGCACGAGCGGATGTCCAACGTGCCGCTGCGTCCATGGGATGTACGCAAAGCCGCCACGGCCTGTATTTCCGGCTGATAGACTGTCAGCAGTCAGCATTGATGCCGTCACAGCGTTGCTGTGGCGGCATTGTCATTTCCGGAGCGGTGAATGAAGAGAGAGCAGGTGCGGGAGCGACACAAGGAAGGGCTTATTGCGGCTACCCATGTGATCCAGAACCCGGCAAATCCGGGGGAGTGGATCGTGTTTTTCAAGAAAAGCGCCGGGCGCAGTTACTTCCTGGTCGACGATAACGACGAAGTCGAATCATTCAACCGGCTCGACGACCTGATCGAGGTCGTGCGCGGGCTGGGGATCAAGTTCGCCGAAATTCACATGTAAGGCTATTTGCAGACCACTACCACGCTGCGGGTTTTGTAGTTGCCGACGTCGACGCCCAGCGTCTTGTCGTCTTCCTTGGGCGCCGGTGTGCCGTCAGTTCCGACGATGCGATAACCGGTGCCGGCGCAGGACGCGTCAGCCTTTTCATAGCAGGTGGCCCAGGAATTGGCCTCGCCGGAGCAATCGATGCTCAACCCTTGTTCGCCATTGTTCAGGTAAGTGGTCTGTGAAGTGGCGCAGCCGGTCAGGGCGGCGAGTGCAATCAGCGGCAGGAAACTGATGAGGGAACGGTTGGTCATGGCAATGTCGTCTTCGAGGAGGAGGGCTAGACGCTATGACAGCGCCGGCAGGAAAAGGTTATAGCGATTGGCCACTTCTTTTCGCGCAGCCAAAAAAAAGCCCTGCGCAATGGCAGGGCCGGCCTTCGTCGTTACCGATCAGTCTTGTTCCTTGCCGCGACGTTTCGGAGCTGCGGGCGTGTAATCGAGCACCGCGGCGACTTCAATCGCCATCGCCTCTGTGGGCAACGGGCCGGACACGTCTTCGCCGTTGGTGGCAGTGATATGCCACTGGCCATCTTTAGCCTTGGCGACGGTGTACCCGTTGATGATTTTTGCTGCGGACATCTAGCGGCCTCGTTGGCTGGTTCAAAGGCGCCATGATAACGGTAAATGGGCGAACGGGCGCAGGTCGATGCGGCGTTCCGAGATCTTTGGGCTAAGCTGAATGCGCAGTCTCTGTGAGCGGATTGAACTATCCGCCAGATTATTTCTCTATGTTGACATCGGTTAGCCAGTGCGGGGCATTGTAAGGTGCGCGCCGCCTGATTAGACTGCGCCGAAACTCGTACACACAGCCCTTTCAAGGACTTATATGATCAAGAAATGCTTGTTCCCAGCAGCCGGTTACGGTACTCGCTTCCTCCCAGCGACGAAGGCCATGCCCAAAGAAATGCTGCCGGTGGTAAACAAGCCACTGATCCAGTACGGCGTCGAAGAAGCTCTGGATGCTGGCCTGAACGAAATTTCCATCGTGACCGGCCGTGGCAAGCGCGCCCTGGAAGACCACTTCGACATCAGCTACGAGCTGGAAAACCAGATCAAGGGCACCGACAAGGAAAAATACCTGGTCGGTATCCGCAAGCTGCTGGACGAGTGCTCGTTCTCCTACACCCGCCAGACCGAAATGAAAGGCCTGGGTCACGCGATCCTGACCGGTCGCCCATTGATCGGCGACGAACCGTTCGCCGTAGTGCTGGCGGACGACCTGTGCGTCAACCTCGACGGTGACGGCGTACTGACCCAGATGGTCAAGCTGTACAAGCAGTTCCGCTGCTCGATCATCGCCATTCAGGAAGTCGATCCGCAAGAAACCAGCAAGTACGGCGTGATCGCTGGCGAAATGATCCGCGACGACATCTACCGCGTACACAGCATGGTCGAGAAGCCAAAGCCGGAAGACGCACCGTCGAACCTGGCGATCATTGGTCGTTACATTCTGACTCCGGACATCTTCGACCTGATCGAACAGACCGAGCCAGGCAAGGGCGGTGAAATCCAGATCACCGACGCCCTGATGAAACAAGCCCAGAACGGCTGCGTGATGGCTTACAAGTTCAAAGGCAAGCGCTTCGACTGCGGTGGTGCTGAAGGCTATATCGAAGCAACCAACTTCTGCTTCGAAAACTTCTACAAGACTGGCAAGGCTTACTGATAGCGCCTGATCTGCCTGTACGAAAAAGCCACCTTCGGGTGGCTTTTTCATTTTCCGCCCCTATATCGGCAGGAGTGCTTGCCCAACGGACGACGGCGGGTATGCTGATCGCCTGCCGAGGAGATAGAAATGGCCTACGATTTTGACCTTTATGTGATTGGTGCCGGTTCCGGCGGTGTGCGGGCTGCGCGTTTTGCTGCCGGGTTCGGTGCGAAAGTGGCGGTGGCCGAGAGCCGTTATCTGGGCGGCACCTGCGTCAACGTCGGTTGCGTACCGAAAAAACTGTTGGTGTATGGCGCGCATTTCGCCGAAGACTTCGAACAGTCCTCGGGTTTTGGCTGGAGCCTGGGCGAGGCGGATTTCGATTGGGCCACGCTGATCGCCAACAAGGATCGCGAGATCAATCGCCTGAACGGCATTTATCGCAATCTGCTGGTCAACAGCGGCGTGACGCTGCATGAAGCCCACGCGAAGATCGTCGGCCCGCACGAAGTCGAGGTCAATGGCGAGCGATACACTGCGAAGAATATTCTGATCGCCACCGGTGGCTGGCCGCAGATCCCCGAAATTCCTGGGCATGAACATGCGATCAGCTCAAACCAGGCGTTCTTCCTCAAAGAACTGCCCAAGCGCGTGCTGGTCGTCGGCGGCGGGTACATCGCCGTCGAATTTGCCGGGATTTTCCATGGGCTGGGCGCCAACACGACATTGCTGTATCGCGGGGATCTGTTCCTGCGCGGTTTCGACGGTTCAGTGCGTAACCATTTGAAAGAAGAGCTGACCAAGCGCGGTATGGATCTGCAATTCAATGCCGACATTGCGCGCATCGACAAGCAGCCGGATGGCAGCCTGAAGGCGATCCTGAAGGATGGTCGCGTACTGGAAGCGGATTGCGTGTTCTACGCCACCGGCCGACGTCCGATGCTGGACAACCTGGGGCTGGAGAACACTGATGTGCAGCTCGACGACAAAGGCTTCATCAAAGTCGACGAGCAATATCAAACTACCGAGCCGTCGATTCTGGCGCTGGGCGATGTCATCGGCCGTGTGCAATTGACGCCGGTGGCGCTGGCTGAAGGCATGGCGGTGGCGCGGCGTCTGTTCAAGCCTGAGCAATACCGTCCGGTGGATTACAAGATGATCCCGACGGCAGTGTTCAGTCTGCCGAACATCGGCACTGTTGGGCTGACCGAAGAAGAGGCGCGGGAAGCGGGTCACGACGTAGTGATCTACGAAAGCCGCTTCCGGCCGATGAAGCTGACCCTGACGGACTGCCAGGAGCGCACGCTGATGAAGCTGGTGGTCGATGGCAAGTCCGACAAGGTGCTGGGCTGTCACATGGTTGGGCCGGATGCCGGCGAGATCGTGCAGGGTCTGGCGATCGCGTTGAAGGCTGGCGCCACCAAGCGTGACTTCGACGACACCATCGGGGTGCACCCGACGGCGGCCGAAGAGTTTGTCACCATGCGTACGCCGGTCGGCGCTTAAGTCTTTTTCGGTTCTGCTGCGTCTGGCGCTGCCGCAACGGCAGTGGCCAGGCGCAAGCTGGCTTGAACCTTGGTCAATTCCTTTTCCAATGACTGATTGAGCTGCGACTGCTCGTCGACGTTCTGCTTGAGCGTCTGACTTTCCAGCAGGGCCACGCGCAGGCGTTCCTGGAGGAGGGTGCGTTCGCTGTCGACGCGTGACGCTTGCTCCAGCAGTTGATCCTGACGCTGATTGCTTTGTTTGAGCTGATCCTGCATCAGGCTCAGTTCGCGCACGGTGCCGCGATTTTCGGTCAGCAGACGTTCGTTGTCGCGGTGCAACTGAGTGATCTCGTCCTGACGTACCAGTGCGCTTTGCTGCGCCTGGCGCAACTCCATCTGCAACTGCTGAACCTGAGTTTCGTGACGGCTTTGCTCCTGCTCGCGCTGTTCCTTGATGGCGTTGCGGTAGTGCTCAAGCGCATCGCGGGCGTGCAGGTGCTTCTCTTCCAGCGAGCGGATCTGCTCGTCCTTGTCCTGCAGGCGCAATTCAAAGTCTGCCAGTGCCTGATTCAGCCCGGCGTTGCGGGTCTGCTCGGTCTGCAACATCGAGCGGGTATCGCTCAGCGCTTCGGATTCCTTGGCCAGCGCGGCCGCCTGAATGTCGTGCTTCTTCTCCAGTTGCACATGATCCTGACGAAGTTGATTCAGCTCGTCCTCCAAGGCCTGACGCTGTTGCTCGTACTGCTCGCGCGCCTGATCAATCGGCTCCTGAGCCTGTTCTTTCAAGCGTTGGGCAAGGCGAGTGACTAGGGCCAGGAGTTCGTCATCAATTGGCTCTGCCGAAGGATCGGCCGGTTCGCTGCCGTCATCCAGCTCCTTCAGGTAACGATGAATCGTGGTTTTTGAACCCGTATTACCAAGTTCGATTCGTACTGCGTCGATGCTGGGGTGTTCGCCACGGGCGAGGATCGCTGCGCGCGCGATCTGGACCACTGCTTTATTAACGCCGCCACGGGCCATATCTGCTCCTACCATTTCGTACTGTGGTACATGCCACTAAAGTACGCAGTGTACCATGTTGAAAATAAAGTGAAACAAGCGCTGATAAACGGACGGGATATACTGGTATTACCCCATGTGAAACCCGTAAAATCGGTTTCCGCACAAACCTCCAGTACGCCACGAGAAAATCAGCCCATGAGCGATATCGATCGCTATCTGCAAGCCGCCACCCGTGACAACACTCGCCGCAGTTATCGCGCAGCCATCGAGCACTTCGAATCTGCGTGGGGAGGGTTTCTGCCGGCGACAGCGGACAGCATCGCGCGGTATCTGGTGGCGCATGCCGGCGTGCTGTCGGTCAACACGCTGAAGTTGCGTCTGTCGGCGTTGGCGCAGTGGCATAACAGTCAGGGCTTCGCCGATCCCACCAAGTCGCCGGTGGTGCGCAAAGTGTTCAAGGGCATTCGCGCCCTGCATCCCGCGCAGGAAAAACAGGCCGAGCCACTCCAGCTGCGCGATCTTGAGCAGACCGTCGCCTGGCTTGAGCAGGAAATGAAAGACGCCCGGGAACAACAGGACCGGCCGGTGCTGCTCCGAGCCTGCCGCGACCGCGCGTTGATCCTGCTGGGCTTCTGGCGTGGCTTTCGCAGCGATGAGCTGTGTCGGGTGCAGATCGAGCACGTGCAGGCGCACGCCGGCAGCGGCATCACCCTGTACCTGCCGCGTAGCAAGGGCGATCGGGAAAACCTCGGGCAGACCTATCAGGCCCCGGCGCTGCTGAAGTTGTGCCCGGTGCAGGCTTATATCGAATGGATCACCGAAGCGGCGCTGGTGCGGGGCCCGGTGTTTCGCGCCGTCGACCGGTGGGGCAATCTGAGCGAAGAGGGCTTGCACGCCAACAGTGTGATCCCTTTGTTGCGCCAGGCTCTGGAGCGCGCGGGAATCTCTGCCGAGCGCTACACCAGCCATTCCCTGCGTCGCGGCTTCGCAACGTGGGCCCATCAAAGCGGCTGGGACCTCAAGTCGTTGATGAGTTACGTGGGCTGGAAGGATATGAAGTCCGCCATGCGCTATGTTGAAGCGAGCCCCTTTCACGGGATGGCCCGGATTACGGATAAGCCGCTGTCGCCGTAGATATCGTTTTCTTCTATTAATATCCTCAGCTAATAGCGAAAACAAATCAGCAGCATCAGGTTTGCCAATGAGCCATCCGTCGAGTGACTGGGTAGGATTCACCCATCGAATTCACAACCCTGACGGAGAGTCATCAATGCCTATCATCAACAGCCAAGTAAAACCGTTCAAAGCTACCGCGTTCAAAAACGGCGACTTCGTACAAGTCTCGGACGCTGACCTGAAAGGCAAATGGTCCGTAGTGTTCTTCTACCCGGCCGACTTCACTTTCGTTTGCCCAACCGAACTCGAAGACCTGGCTGACAACTACGCCGCCTTCCAAAAGCTGGGCGTAGAGATCTACAGCGTTTCGACCGACACCCACTTTGCTCACGCTGCCTGGCACAACACTTCGCCAGCCATCGGCAAAATCCAGTACACCATGATCGGCGACCCGACTCAGGTCATCTCCCGCAACTTCGACGTGCTGATCGAAGAAGCAGGTCTGGCTGACCGTGGCACCTTCGTGATCAACCCTGAAGGCCAGATCAAAATCGTTGAACTGAACGATGGCGGCGTTGGCCGTGACGCTTCCGAGCTGCTGCGCAAAATCAAGGCTGCTCAGTACGTCGCTGCTCACCCAGGCGAAGTTTGCCCGGCCAAGTGGAAAGAAGGCGAGGCCACTCTGGCTCCGTCCCTGGACCTGGTCGGCAAGATCTAAGTCTGTGACAAACGCAATGCAGGGCGGGATTCCGCACCTACTCAAGTAAGCTGCACCGCCCAATAGAAAAGCCCGGGCGAGATTCGCTCGGGCTTTTTTTCGCCTCAAATAAAGTCAGGAGATCGCCCGTATGTTGGACGCCAATCTTAAAGCCCAGTTGAAATCGTACCTGGAACGGGTCACCCAGCCGATCGAGATCGTTGCCTCACTCGACGACGGTGCGAAATCCCGTGAAATGCTCGACCTGCTGAAAGATGTTGCCAGTCTTTCGCACCAAATTACCTTGATCGACAGCGGCGACGATGCACGCAAGCCGTCGTTCTCGATCAACCGCCCCGGTGCCGACATCAGCCTGCGTTTCGCCGGCATTCCGATGGGCCATGAATTCACTTCGCTGGTGCTGGCCCTGCTGCAAGTCGGCGGCCACCCTTCGAAGGCCAGTGTCGAAGTGATCGAACAGATCCGCTCGCTCAAGGGCGAGTTCAACTTCGAGACTTATTTTTCGCTGTCCTGCCAGAACTGCCCGGACGTCGTTCAGGCACTGAACCTGATGGCCGTGCTGAACCCGAACATCCGCCACGTCGCCATCGACGGTGCGCTGTTCCAGGACGAAGTCAACGATCGCAAGATCATGGCTGTGCCGAGCATTTACCTGAACGGCGAAAACTTTGGTCAGGGCCGCATGGGCCAGGAAGAAATCCTCGCCAAACTCGACACCGGCGCCATCGTGCGTCAGGCCGAGAAAATCAGCGCCAAAGAGTCTTTTGATGTGCTGGTAGTCGGCGGTGGCCCGGCGGGTGCTTCGGCGGCGATCTACGCCGCACGTAAAGGCATTCGCACCGGTGTTGCAGCCGAGCGCTTCGGCGGTCAGGTGCTGGACACCATGGCCATCGAGAACTTCATTTCCGTGCAGGAAACCGAAGGCCCGAAACTGGCGACCGCGCTGGAAGAACACGTCAAGCAGTACGACGTCGACATCATGAACCTGCAACGCGCCGACAAGCTGATCCCCGGCAAGAATGGCGAGCTGCATGAAGTCCGCTTTGCCAGCGGCGCGACCCTCAAGGCCAAGAGCGTGATTCTGGCGACCGGTGCACGGTGGCGTGAAATGAACGTGCCGGGCGAGCAGGAATACCGCAACAAAGGCGTGGCGTACTGCCCGCACTGTGACGGTCCGCTGTTCAAAGGCAAGCGTGTGGCGGTGATTGGCGGCGGTAACTCCGGCGTCGAAGCGGCCATCGACCTGGCCGGTATCGTCTCCCACGTGACCCTGCTGGAGTTCGACGTTCAGCTGCGCGCCGACGCCGTATTGCAACGCAAGCTGCACAGCCTGCCGAACGTCACCGTGATCACCAGTGCGCTGACCACTGAAGTCACCGGCGATGGCCAGAAGGTCAACGGTCTGCGCTACAAGGATCGCAATACTGACGAGTCGCGCACGGTCGAGCTGGAAGGGATCTTCGTGCAGATCGGTCTGCTGCCCAACACCGATTGGCTCAAAGGCACCATCGAGCTGTCGCCGCGCGGCGAGATCATCGTCGACAATCGCGGTGAAACCTCGATCCCCGGTATCTTCGCCGCCGGTGACGTGACCACCGTGCCGTACAAGCAAATCGTGATTGCGGTGGGCGAGGGTGCCAAGGCTTCTCTCAGCGCTTTTGATCACTTGATCCGCACTTCGGCTCCGGCGTAAATCCCGGGCCTGAAACAGAAAAAACCCCATCAGCGATGATGGGGTTTTTTCTTTGTGGGGTGCTTTCTACCCCGTTTCAGCTTTACAGCGGTGCCGGCTGAATGATCTCGACCCAGTAGCCATCCGGATCCTTGATGAACGCCAGGCTCTTCATGCGGCCATCGGTCAGGCGCTTCTGGAAGTCGCAGCCCAGTTCTTCAAAGCGCGCGCAGGCAGCGACGATGTCCGGTACCGAAATGCAGATGTGGCCGAAACCACGTGGGTCGGTGTTGCCGTTGTGGTAGGCGAACTCTGCTTCGTTCTCGGTGCCATGGTTGTGGGTCAGTTCCAGAATGCCGGGAATCGACTTCATCCACTCGGTGCGGGCAGCGGCGTCAGCCGGGATCTGCGATTTGTCGACCAGGGCGAGGAAGTACAGGCTGAATTCCGCTTCCGGGAAATCACGCTTCTCTACCAGCGAGAAACCCAGTACGCGGGTGTAGAAATCCAGCGACTTGGTGATGTCTTTGACGCGCAGCATGGTGTGGTTGAACACGAAGTTGCGGGTTGCGCTGTCCGGGGTGGCGGTGACGCCGGGGAAGGTGTTCAGTTCTTGCAGGCTCATGAGCCCTCCGTAACAAATTGGGGCGAGTGAATGGGCGCAATGATACGCATGCCTGGCAGCATCGCCAAACCGAAAGCGCGGGCTTGCCCTGTGAGCGGGCGAGCCTCAGACTTTACGGCTCAATCCGCGAGTGCCTCTGGTAATGATCCGACCGTTCAAATCGCTGTTCGTTTTCCTGGGTTTTTCCCTGCTTGCTCTGCCGGCCTTTGCCGAGGCGCCGAGCATCACCTGGCCCGCCGGCTGGGAGGTCGAGGCGCTGCCCGAAACCTCGCCTGAGGTCTCGCGTCAGCGCGCAGTGAAGACTGACGCCGATGGCAATCAGGTCATGGTGATGGAGTTGACGATGACCCGTGTGGAAAGTGGCCACCAGGTCAACTTGCAGGGCGTGTTACTGGAGATGCGCAAGTCGGTGCAAAAAGACTTTTTCCAGAGCGGTTATCAGAGTGTCTGCAACAGGGTTCATCCGAGTACGCTGGGTTCGCTCGCAGCGCTTGAGACCACTTGTACGGTGACTGAAAACGGTCGCCATGTGTTGTCGCAAACATTGGTTGCAGCGGTCGAGGCGGAAAAAGCGTACGTACTTTCGTATGCCGGGCAGGCGGAGGTTTATAAAGCCAGCGGCGACGACATAGTGGCTGCGCGAAACAGCTTGAAATTTTAGTCGTCTGTTGTGGCCGGCGTGGTGTTAGATACCTGAATTGATTAAACATAAAGTTAATCTTGGGTGCTGGGGGCAACATTCCGAAGCATAGTTTCAGTGCGGGAGCGGTTTGAGAAACAACTTTCCCACCAGAAAAATCGTTTCATTTGTTAAATATTGTCCAAAAAAAAGCCCTGCATATGCAGGGCTTTCATGTTTGCGAGAGATTAACCGCGCAACCAGGAATCAACGGTAGCTGCACCGTATTTTTCCTTCCAGGCTTTCAAGCCGCGATGGTTGCCACCCTTGGTCTCGATCAGTTCGCCAGTGTGCGGGTTCTGATAGACCTTGACCACTCGAGCGCGGCGGGTTTTAGGTGCGGCGGTCAGTTGCAGACCGGATTTCGCCGGGTTCGGATCGAGAATGGCGATGATGTCTTTCAGGCCTTTGCCGTAGGTTTTCATCAGCCCCTGGAGCTTTTCTTCGAATTCGATTTCTTTCTTGAGCCCGGCATCATTCTTCAGCGACTCCAGCTGCTTGAGCTGTTCCTGAAGGGCCTTTTCAGCTGCACGAAATTCAGCGAGTCTGGACAATATCTTTACTCCAATAGTGTGTTTGGCTGATACCAACCGCAAACAAAGCTATAAGCCAAGAGCCTTGAAGCGACTCGGTGATAATGGCTCACCTGCCCATCTTGCAACAGGTAAGAAAAATTGTAGTAGTTAATGCGACAAGAGTAAATCCTGACTTTTTCTTCATGTAACAACAACGCTGTTTTGTATCAATTTGGTGCGGGCTGTCGGCGTGACAGGATTTATCCAGACAAGTTAATGATGAGTTAATGCTTCGATGAAGTCGGCCGCCGGCATGGGCTTGCCGAAAAGGTAGCCCTGCAGAAAGTTGACATGGTGGGCGGCCAGATAATCACATTGGGCTTGCGTTTCCACACCTTCGGCCACGATGCCCAGATCCAGCTTGGTGGAAAGCTCGATGATGGTGTCCAGAATGTGCCGGGAAAGGGCATCCTTATCGATCATGGCCACGAATGTCTGGTCGATCTTGAGGAAGTCGACATTGAAGGTTCTCAAGTAGCCGAGGCTTGAATGGCCGGTGCCAAAGTCGTCAATCGCGATCTTCACCCCCATCGCACGCAACTCTGCGAACAGTTGTTGGGTGATGTCGGATGGTTCGATCAGCTCGCGTTCAGTCAGCTCCAGGACCAGGCTGATGCTGCCGGGATGGAAAGCTGACAAAAATTCACGGCAATCCTCCACCAGTTCCAGATCGTGGCAGTGGCTGGCGGTGATGTTGATGCCAATGTGGAAAGGCGCTTTGAAGGTCGGTGACTGCGGCCCCAGGATGACAGCCGTTTGCTGCATCAAAGCGCGGGTCATTGGCACGATCAGCCCGGAATGTTCGGCAAAGGGTATGAACAGGTCCGGACGCACCAGCCCTTCCTTGGGATGGTTCCAGCGCATCAGCACTTCCGCACCTGACCAGCGTTTGCTGTCGCCGTGCACCACCGGTTGGAAGTAGGGAATGAATTCTCCCGCCTCCAGTGCCCGAAGCATTTCGTGGCTTGGCGACGTGGAGCGCTTCTGCACGATGTAGCCGATGGCCCCGGACACCGCACCAAAGAAAATCAGCAGGCTGAACAGCGGCGGATATTCATCTTTCATGTAGCGCCAGGTCTCGCCTTCCGCAAACGCGGCGGTGACCGTGAACGCATAGTGCGATGAGTGCAAGGTACTTTGTGCAACCGGCAATGCAGGCAGGACGCCTTGATGCACTTTGCCGTCGGCGGAGAGCCAGTTGTTGCCGACTTGCAGCAACAACAATGTATGCCGGCCGATCAGGCGCAGAATGTTGCTCAAGTGATAGCCGTCCAGCGTGGTCAGCGCGCCACCGCGGCCCTCGCTCAGGCGATACACCAGCAGCGCGGTGTCGGGCGTCACCGGGTTGCCGTTCATGAGCCACAACTTGCCCTGTGCGTAGTCGCCCGGATTCACGGCTTCCTTGAAATCGCCGAACAGCGAACTGCAATAGAGATTGTCGTCCCATACCAGATTGGTCGAGCGCACGAACGGGCGACGGGTGACTTGCTCGCGTAAAGCCAGCTTGACGGTCTCGCAGGTCTGGCCGGCCAAAGGCAACAGTTCGCGGGCGGCCTGGGCAGTGTTGTCGAGCATCAGTTCGAACTGTCGCAAGGCTTCATCGGCGGTGTGTTGCGAACTCTGCTGGAGGGCGCGTTCAGCCTGCATATAGAGAATGACGCTGCCGAGTACGATCGGCAGCAGGCCACACAGCAATGTCACGATAATCCGGGTGCTGCGCTTGCGGCGGGGCCTGACGGTCAGTGGCATGGGCGCATCCTGTCGCGATGGAGTGGGGCTCTTGATTGCAGGAGAAGCGTGCGCGCAAAGCCCAAGGTCTGAGCCCATGATAGATGGCCAATGGCACCCGCGCCGCTCAACGGTAATCCAGCCGAGTTGCCAGTTGAATGAACGCCAGCGTGGCGGGCGAGGCCTGACGTTGATCCAGCACCGCCAGACCCACCTGTCGAGTGACTGCAGGGGATAGCAGTCGCTTGCTGGGTCGGAAGGCAACGAACCTTAGGCTACCACGGTCATCGCATCGCCCCGGCCAACGGCATCGAGGGTGTGAGCAACTGCGCGTAGCGATAGCGAATGTTCGGGCTCTGCCGGGCGGCGTTGAATAGGCGCGGAACTTTCTGGCGGGCATCTGGCTGTGCAACAAACCCCTTGCACCGGGCCGAAAAAAGCGGATTTTATAGAGAGGGCAGACAACCCTATTTACGCTGTGTAGAATCGGGTTACGCATACAATAATAATCGTCTTCTGGCAGCAGAAGCCTCGCCCGCAAGAGCCTTGGGTCGACAATGAAGATATTCGGGTTTCAACTGATCTACGGTGACTTCCTCGCCCGCAGTGTGCGTGGCATCTCCTGTGCGCCACCCACTGGTCTCAGCATTACTGACAAATAACTCTGGTTAATTGATAAGAATGATGAGGCGCCAACCATGGCAGATTTATACGAAAACCCAATGGGCCTGATGGGCTTCGAGTTCATCGAGTTCGCATCGCCGACACCTGGCACCCTGGAGCCGATCTTCGAGATCATGGGCTTCACCAAGGTCGCGACCCACCGCTCCAAGAACGTGCACCTGTATCGCCAGGGCGCGATCAACCTGATCCTCAACAACGAACCCCACAGCGTTGCTTCGTACTTCGCGGCCGAACACGGCCCGTCCGTTTGCGGCATGGCGTTCCGGGTCAAGGATTCGCAGAAGGCCTACAACCGCGCTCTGGAACTCGGTGCTCAGCCAATCCACATCGAAACCGGTCCGATGGAACTGAACCTGCCGGCGATCAAAGGCATTGGCGGCGCGCCGCTGTACCTGATCGACCGTTTCGGCGAAGGCAGCTCGATCTATGACATCGACTTCGTGTTTCTGGAAGGCGTTGACCGCAACCCGGTCGGTGCCGGCCTGAAGATCATCGACCACCTGACCCACAACGTGTACCGCGGCCGCATGGCCTACTGGGCGAACTTCTACGAGAAGCTGTTCAACTTCCGCGAAATCCGCTACTTCGATATCAAGGGCGAATACACCGGCCTGACCTCGAAAGCGATGACCGCGCCGGACGGCATGATCCGCATCCCGCTCAACGAAGAGTCGTCGAAGGGTGCCGGGCAGATTGAAGAGTTCCTGATGCAGTTCAACGGCGAAGGCATCCAGCACGTGGCGTTCCTCACCGACGACCTGGTCAAGACCTGGGATCAGTTGAAGAAGATCGGCATGCGCTTCATGACCGCGCCGCCGGACACCTACTACGAAATGCTCGAAGGCCGCCTGCCGAACCACGGTGAGCCTGTTGATCAGTTGCAATCGCGCGGCATTCTGCTCGACGGCGCCTCGGATAAAGAAGACAAGCGTCTGCTGCTGCAGATCTTCTCGGAAACCCTGATGGGCCCGGTGTTCTTCGAATTCATCCAGCGCAAGGGCGACGATGGTTTCGGTGAAGGCAACTTCAAGGCACTGTTCGAATCGATCGAACGTGACCAGGTGCGTCGTGGCGTACTCGCTACCGAGTAATTCGCATCAGATGTAAAAAAGCCCGGCCTGCAATTGTGCAGGCCGGGCTTTTTATTGCGCGTCTTATGGGCGCCGTTGGCGCATCAGGTGCTTGAACCCTTCAAACACCAGCACCACCACCGCGAGCCAGATCGGGATGTAGGTCAGCCATTCGCCGGGCTTGATGCTTTCGCCCAGCAGCAGCGCAACACCGAGCAGCAACACCGGCTCAACGTAACTCAACAAACCAAACAGGCTGAACGGCAACAAACGGCTGGCGATGATGTAGACCACCAGCGCCGAGGCACTGATCAGACCGAGCAGCGGTATAAGCCACGTCAGCGCCGGGTACTGATCGAACACGCCGAAACCCTGTTCACCGCCGCGCACGAACCAGTACGCCACCGGCAGCATCAGGGTCATGTCGACCCACAAGCCGCCGAGGTTATCGGTCTTGAGGTATTTGCGCAGCACGAAGTACAGGGGGTAGCCAACGACCACCACCAGCGTCGCCCAGGAAAACCCACCGACCTGATACAACTCGTTCAACACGCCGAGGCTGGCAAAAAACACCGCGACTTTTTGCAGATACGACAGGTTTTCGCCATAAGCGATGCGTCCGGTCAGGACCATGGACAACGGCAGCAGGAAGTAACCCAGCGACACATCAAGGCTGTAGCCATTGAGCGGCGCCCACATGAACAGCCACAACTGCACGCCCAGCAGCGCTGACGAAAGAATCAGGCCGCCGATCAACTTCGGCAGCGCAGGGATCCGGCGCAGCAGCTCGAGCACCCGCCGCCATTCGCCGGACACCAGCATGAACACGGTCATGCAGGGCACGGTCAGCAGCATCCGCCAACCGAAGATTTCCACGCCGCTCAACGGGGTGAGCAACGAGGTGTAGTAATACATGACGGCGAACAGCGTCGATGCTGTCACCGATAGAGCAATGCCTTTAGACAAACTGTCCTCGCGGGGGTGATGGTGAAACGGGGCGCGCAGGATACGTGGTTTTTGTGGTGAATATTGGCCGTGTGATCAATATTTCCAACATTCGACACAGGTCCCGTGAGAGCGGGAACCTGTGTCGAAGCATAGGTGCTTAAGCCTGATGCGGTTTACGCCCCGACACAAAATGGCTCACATCATTAAACCCCGGCGTAGACGCATGCCCCGGCGTCACCAGCGAGTCGATAAACGCCTCATCCTCGGCCGTAATCTTCACCGCCTGCGCCTTGGTATACGCATCCCACTGATCTTCAGTACGCGGCCCGACAATCGCCGAGGTCACCGCGCCGTTGTTCAGCACCCAGGCAATCGCAAACTCGACAATCCCGACCCCACGCTCCTGGGTGTATTGCTGAATCTGCTGGGCAATGCGCAACGACTCCACCCGCCATTCAGTCTCCAGAATCCGTTTGTCCTGGCGCCCGGCGCGGCTGTTGGCGTCCGGGGTTACGTCCGGTGCGTACTTGCCGCTGAGCACGCCACGGGCCAGCGGGCTATAAGGCACCACGCCGAGGCCGTAGGTCTGGGCGGCGGTGATCTGCTCGGTTTCGGCCTGACGGTTGACGATGTTGTACAGCGGCTGGCTGATGATCGGGCGATCAACGCCGAGTTTGTCCGCCACTCGAATCACCTCGGCAATCCGCCAGCCACGGTAGTTCGACAGGCCCCAATAACGGATCTTGCCCTGACGAATCAGATCGCCAATCGCCGAGATCGTCACCTCCAGCGGCGTGTTGTGGTCTTCGCGGTGCAGGTAATAGATGTCGAGGTAGTCGGTGCCGAGCCGGGTCAGGCTGGCCTCCAGACCATTGAAAATGTGCTTGCGACTCAGACCGCTGCGGTTCGGCACGCCGTCCACCGGGCCGAAACCGACCTTGGTCGCCAGCACCCATTCATGCCGATGACGGGCAATGGCCTCGCCGACGATCTCTTCCGAGCGGCCATTGGTGTAGACGTCAGCCGTGTCGATGAAATTGATGCCCTGATCCCAGGCCTTGTCGATGATGCGCAGCGAGTCTTCCGCGCTGGTCTGCTCGCCGAACATCATCGTGCCAAGGGTGAGAGTGGAAACCTGCAACCCCGAGTGACCCAGTGTGCGATAGCTCATGCCGAAATCCTTTTGTCGGTGGGAAAGCTTCCATCAAATACCAGAAGCGCCCGGCGCGGCAAAGTGAATTTATCGGCGCAACGCCTCGCAGCGCTGGCGCAAAAACGCCTGCAACACCTTGACCCGTTCCGACACCTGCACCCGGTGCGGGCACAGCAGATTGAACGGCACGCTCTCGCCATGCCAGTCATCGAACAGCGTCAGCAGCCGCCCGGCGCGCACGTCTTCGGCGACGTCGAGCCAGGCCTTGTAGGCGATTCCGTGCCCGGCAAGCGCCCAGCGGCGGGCGACTTCGCCGTCGTCGCTGAGGTAGTCGCCGCGTACTTCAACTTCGACTGTTTCGTCCTCGCGATGGAAGCGCCAGGTGTTGTAAGGCCGGCCGTTGCGCAGATAGAGCAGGGCGCTGTGCTTGCTCAATTCGGCAGGGTTTTGCGGCGTGCCGTGCCGTTCCAGATACGCAGGGCTGGCGCAAGCCACACGGCGATGATCAGGCAGAATCGGCAACGCCACCAGCGTCGAATCACTTGGCACGCCAAAGCGCAGCGCCACGTCCACCGTTTCGCGAAAGAGATCCGCATGCCGGTCGTTGAGCAGCAATTGCAGCTGAATGTGCGGATGCTCGCGCTTGAAATCGTCCAGCCACGGCAACAGCACATTGCGCCCGAAATCCGACGGCGCTGCCAGTTGCAGCACGCCGCTCAGGCCTTCGGTTTGCTGCTTCAGCGCTTGCTCGCCTTCGGCCAGGGTGGCCAGCGCCAGACGCACACTTTCCAGATAGCGTCGGCCCTCTTCGGTCAGGCGCATGCTGCGGGTCGAGCGGGCGAACAGGCGGATGCCGAGGCGGGTTTCCAGGCGTTTCAGCGCGATGCTGGCGGCGGCCGGGGTCAGTTCCAGAGCCCGGGCGGCGGCGGAAATGCTGCCGGAGTCGGCGGTGCGGACGAAGATTTCCAGATCGAGGATTGAGCTCATTAGTAAAAATCCGTTGAAGATCCTTGGCGTTTTGCGGGATTTTTCCGGGATTGGCAAGCGCAGATACTGGAATCCTGAATAACCGCAGGAGACAGACATGACGTGGACATTTGATCATCTGGCCTTCAATACCGCTAACGGTCAGGCGCTGCAGGACGCTTTTGGTGGGTTACTGGGGCTGACGCCGGGGCGCCGGCCGCCGTTTCCGTTTCCGGGGCGGTGGTTGTATCAGGATGCGCAGGCGTTGGTGCATGTGATTGAGCAGCCCGCGCTGGATGAGGCGGCGTTGAGTCATATTGCGTTTCGCACCGATGAAGACGCGGCGGCGGTTTTGAAGCGGGTGCAGGGCAGTGGGTTGCCGTATCAGGTGGCGCAGGTGCCGGAGGACGGGGTCTGGCAGATTTTTGTGCAGATGCCGGGTGGGTTGGTGCTTGAGCTGGATGCAAAAAACAGTGTGTGACGCTCGTTCCCACGCTCTGCGTGGGAATGCCTCCACGGACGCTCCGCGTTCGGCTTTGGAAGGGACGCGGAGCGTCCCGGGCTGCATTCCCACGCGGAGCGTGGGAACGATCGGAGTAGGGGTGTTTAAGAGGGGTGTTTAAAGGACACGTTCAGACACGCACCCCAGGCTACACAACCTTGCGCCGTTGCCTACGACTGCGCCAGAATCCGCCGGCTTGTGCGCTTATGGGCCGGGTTTTATCGTTGTCCCGTCGCTGAAATGCAGCGATCGGGTTTGGTAGCCCGGATCTGACTTGTTGCGCAATTCACCGTATTCGGACGCTCATCCGTCCGTGCTTTTATGGTGGCCATGCGTGGGGCGTTTTCGAGCGCGCCGGTTCTCCAAGTCACCGGTCTACCAACCCGTGTATGGCCACCACCTCTTCGTTTGGTAGCGAAGTTTGATGGCTCCATTTTTCTGATTTGGAGATTCAAACGTGATCAAACCAACACCCAACCCACCCGAAACCGATACAACCTCACCCTACGAAACCCTCGACTCCAAGAAATTCCACGAAGCCGCCGAACGCGCCCTCGACCACTACCTCAATCCGCTGCTCCCCAGAAAACCGCTGCTCAAACCCAACACCCGCTACCTCATCGCCCCCGGCATCGACAGCGAAGAACTGCTGGCCGATGCCTCTGAAACCCTGACTTGCGCCAAAACCATGGCCACTGACTTCGCCGGGCTGGTGGACGGCTCGCAGCGGCATGTGCTGCTGGGCATCTCGCAACTGATCATGCTGAGTGAACTGGCGGTGAACCGGGCGCTGGATAATCTGGAGTTGAAGCCAGAAACACCGCTCTAGCCAGATCCTTAGCCTGATCGTTCCCACGTCGAGGCGTCGAACCGTCCGCGTGGGAATGCAGCCCGGGACGCTCCGCGTCCCTTCCAGAGCTGGAACGCGGAGCGTCCCTTGAGGCATTCCCACGCGGAGCGTGGGAACGATCTAAATGAAAAACGGCCCGTAATGGGCCGTTTCTGTATTTCGACTAATGCTTAAGCCCGCAACGTCCGCGTCATCCGCAACGCCAGCAGACTCCCGCCAACAATCACACCCGCCAGCAGGTAAAGCGCCGCATCGGTCGACCCGGTGCTGTCCTTGACCCAACCCACAAGGTAAGGGCTCAGGAACCCGGCCATCTGCCCCATCGAGTTGATCAACGCCAGACCACCCGCTGCAGCGCCCGCGCTCAGCATGGCAGTCGGTACCGGCCAGAACATCGGCAGACCGGTCAGCGCGCCCATGGTCGCGATGGTCAGGCCGAGGATCGCAATCGCCGGGTTCGCCGCGAAATTCACTGCAATCAGCAGGCCGACAGCGCCCATCAACATCGGCACCACCAAATGCCAGCGACGTTCTTTACGCAAGTCCGCCGAACGCCCGACCACCAGCATGAACACCGCCGCCAACAGATACGGGATCGCACTCAACCAGCCAATCACCAGGTTGTCGCTGAAGCCGAGGTTCTTGATGATCGACGGCAGCCAGAAGTTGATCGCGTACACGCCGCTCTGGATGCAGAAGTAGATCAAGCCAAACGCCCAGATGGCCGGGTTCTTGAAAACGGCGATCAGCGAATCGGAGGTGGTTTTCGGTTTGTTCGCCAGGTCTTCGGCCTGATCCGCTTCCAGCACCGAACGCTCGTAAGGGGTCAGCCATTTGGCGTTGGCGAAGTTGTCGCTGAGCAGGAAGTAGGCGAGTGCGCCCAGCACCACGGTTGGAATGCCCTGCAGCAGGAACATCCACTGCCAGCCGGCCAAACCACCCTGGCCGGCGGCGAAGTGATTGAGGATCCACCCGGAAAACGGGCTGCCGAGCAGGCCGGACACCGGGATCGCCGACATGAACAGCGCCATGATCCGGCCACGGCGGAACGTCGGGAACCACTGTGAGAGGTAGAGCACAACGCCCGGGAAGAACCCGGCTTCGGCCGCGCCGGTGAACAGGCGCAGGGTATAGAACTCGGTCGGTGTGGTGACGAACAGCAGGCAGGTCGACAGCGTGCCCCAGGTGATCATCATCAGTGCAATCCAGCGCCGAGGGCCGAATTTGGTCAGCGCCAGGTTGCTCGGCACGCCGCACAGCACGTAGCCAATGAAGAAGATACCGGCACCGAGGCCGTACACGGTTTCGCTGAATTTCAGCGCGTCGAGCATCTGCAGTTTGGCAAATCCAACGTTGACCCGGTCGAGGTAGTTGAACAGGTAGCAGATGAAGATGAAGGGGATCAAACGCAGGGTGATGCGTTTGTAGACGGCATTTTTATCGTCAACGATGGTCTGGGCGGCAGCGGCGCTCTGCGACATGGCGGCTCTCTCTTTATTATGATTTTTTGCGATGCAAAGGGTAACGTTGATCGCCCTGAGAGTCTCGGCCACCTTTGGCCGGATTGTCTTTGTGCCTGAGCACAGGGTTTGCCGCCAGACCCTGTGCGGGTGAACAACCGTCCGCGCCTGTTTTCAAGGATTCCAGCCCCTATGTTCGAACTCGATCACGACCTCGCCCAGGACATCGTCGACCGGGCCATGGCCATTTTGCCGTACAACGTCAACGTCATGGACAGCCAGGGGCTGATTCTCGGCAGCGGCGAGCCGGAGCGGATCAACACCCGCCACGAGGGCGCGCAACTGGTGCTGGCCAACGGGCGGGTGGTGGAGATTGACGCGCAGACGGCGGTGCATCTCAAAGGCGTGCAACCTGGGATCAATCTGCCGCTGTTGCTCGATCAGCGCTTGATCGGCGTCCTTGGCATCACCGGTGAGCCCGAGCAACTGCGCACTTACGCCGAGCTCGTACGCATGACCGCCGAAATGCTGGTCGGCCAGCGCAATCAGCAATCCGAGCAGCAATGGCGGCGACAGCGCTGCGATGACTTGCTGGCGCTGTTGTTGAGCGAGGCGGGGGATTCGCCAAGGCTGATTGACGAGGCCCAGCAACTTGGCCTTAAACCGCAACTGACGCGGGTGCCGTATCTGTTCGAGCTGGGTCTGGAGCACGGACCGGGGCAAACCGTCGAGGCGCTGAGTGCCTGGCTGATGTCGCGCTATCCCGACAGTTGGTGTGTGAGCTCGGCCAAGTCGTCACTGCTCTGGTGCCGGCCGGCGAGTCAGAATGTCGAGCATGATCGCCTGCTGGAAAAACTCGATGGTCTGGGCTGGAACATTCTGCGTATCGCGGTTGGCGGGCAGGCCGATGGGCTGGCAGGGTTGCGCCGTTGCTATCGGCGGGTCGGCGACTTGCTCGCCTATGGCCGCGAAGTGCTGCCGCGTTCACGGCTGCTGACGCTCAATCGCTATCGCTTGCCGGTGATGCTCTGGCGCCATCGCAACGACGATGCGCTGGATGAACTGCTCAAACCGTTGCGCAAAGTGATCGCCAAGGACAGCAACGGCCAATTGCTCGCGACCCTGCGCAGTTGGTGCGATCACGACGGCCAGAGCCAGGCCTGCGCCGATGCCTTGGGGATACACCGCAACAGCCTGCGCTACCGGATGGAGCGGATTGCCGAGTTGAGCGGGGTCGATCCGTTGAAGCTCGACGGGATGCTGGCGTTGTATCTGGGTGTGCAATTGCTGCCGCAGACCGACGATTTGTCGAAATGAACAATAAACGCCTGCACGACTTGTGCAGCGGACAGGCGTCAACCGGCAAGGCGACTGGCAGCATGAAGGGCATTGGAACTGGAGAATTCGCATGAAAATCGTCATCGCCCCCGATTCGTTCAAGGACAGCCTGAGTGCCCAAGGCGTTGCAGAAGCCATTGCGTTGGGCCTGGCGCAGGTCTGGCCGCAGGCGACGCTGGTCAAGTGCCCGATGGCCGACGGTGGCGAAGGCACGGTGGAGTCGATTCTGGCCGCGTGCGAAGGCGAATTGCGCCGCACCCGCGTGCGTGGCCCTTTGGGCGCAGCGGTCGAAGCCGCGTGGGGCTGGCTGCCGCACAACCACACCGCAATCATCGAAATGGCCGAGGCCAGCGGCTTGCAACTGGTGCCGCCGGGGCAGCGCGATGCGTGCATCAGCAGCACGTTCGGCACCGGTGAGCTGATCCGCGCCGCGCTGGATGCCGGCGCGCAGCGAGTCATTCTGGCCATCGGCGGCAGTGCCACCAACGACGGTGGCGCCGGCGCCATGCAAGCGTTGGGCGTGAAACTGCTGGATGCTCAAGGGCAATCGCTGGTGCCGGGAGGTCTGGCGTTGGCGCAACTCGCACGTCTGGACCTGAGCGAGCTCGACCCGCGTCTGACGCAAGTGCGTTTCGACATCGCCGCAGACGTCGACAATCCGCTGTGCGGCCCCCACGGCGCTTCAGCGATTTTCGGCCCGCAGAAGGGCGCATCACCCGCGCAAGTGCAGCAACTGGATCAGGCCCTCGGTCACTTCGCCGAACTCTGTGCGCAGGCGTTGGGCAAGGATGTGCGGGATGAGCCGGGCAGCGGTGCAGCGGGTGGATTGGGCTTTGCCGCCAAGGCGTTTCTCGGTGCGCGATTTCAGGCCGGTGTCGAAGTGGTCGCCGAGCTGGTCGGTCTGGCCGACGCTGTGAAGGGCGCGGATCTGGTGATTACCGGAGAAGGGCGCTTCGATGCCCAGACCCTGCGCGGCAAAACCCCGTTTGGCGTCGCGCGGATCGCCAAGCAGCAAGGCGTTCCGGTAATCGTCATCGCCGGCACCTTGGGCGAGGGATATCAGGAACTCTACGATCACGGCATCGACGCTGCATTCGCGGTCACCAGCGGCCCGATGCCCCTGGAACAGGCCTGCGCCGAAGCCCCGCGCCTGTTGCGTGAACGTGCAACAGATATTGCTCGCGTATGGCGTATTGCAACTCCGGCCTGACCTGTCAGTCATCATCTGAAACAACGGGTGTTTCAGCGCTGAAACACCCGCAGCGCCGTGAAAAATATTTCATCTTTCCCCGCAAACTTCCTCAAGCCTGGCCGATACAGAAATCAGGCGCACACAAGATTTTCCAGAACAGTGCCGCCGGAACGAAGCCCGCCCACGGGCCCGTGATAACGGCATGGACGCTCGTAGTTTCAACTATCCGAGAGTCCTTCTATGTCCCTGCGTAATCTGAATATCGCGCCCCGTGCCTTCCTCGGTTTTGCCTTCATTGCCTTGTTGGTGATCGTGCTCGGCGTGTTCGCCGTCAATCGCATGTCGATCATCCGTCAGGCTTCCCTGGAGATGGACTCGACGCAGTTGCCAAGCGTCACCCAACTCGCGGTGGTGACGGAGAACGTGCTGCGCCTGCGGATTCTCTCGTTCCGCATTCTGGTCAACCGCGAACCGGCCGGTTTGCAGGAAGCCCAGACCCGCATCGGTGTGCTGGTGGACAAGGTGCGCGCTGCCCAGGCCAGTTACGCAGTACTACCGGCCGGCCCGGAGGAACGCGCGTTATATCAGGAGTTTTCAACGACTCTCGACAACTATGTGCAAGCGCAGAATCAGATGATGGAGCTGTCGCGCCAGGACAAGCTCGACGAGATGCGCGCCCTGATCAACACGAAGATCAAGGACGGCACCGACAAGATGGGCGAACAACTCAACAAGCTGATCGCGATCAACGCCGCCGACGCGAAGACCGCTTCCACTCAGGCGGGTGAGTATTACAACAGTGCCATTACCGGCATCATCGCCGTGTCTGTGATTGCCGCGTTGTTGACCGTATTGCTGGCCTGGCTGCTGACCCGCAGCATCGTCACGCCGCTGAACCGCGCCGTCGCTGCCGCGCAAACCATCGCTGGCGGCAACCTGACCAAAGCCATCGAAATCGACGGCAAGGACGAACCGGCGCGCCTGCTTGAAGCGCTGGCGGCGATGCAGACCAACCTGCGCAAAACCATCGAACAAATCGCCGGCTCCGCCACGCAGCTGGGCGCTGCTGCCGAAGAACTCAGCGCCGTGACCGAAGAAGCGTCCCGTGGCCTGCAACAGCAGAACGACGAAATCGAACAGGCCGCGACCGCCGTCAACGAAATGACCGCTGCTGTGGAAGAGGTCGCACGCAACGCGGTGTCGACTTCCGAAGCCTCGAACCAGTCGACCCACGCTGCCCGTGAAGGTCGCGACCAAGTGGTGAAAACCGTCGATGCGATCCAGACCATGACCCACGACGTGCAGAACACCGCACAGATGATCGAAGGCCTGGCCGAACAGGGCCGCGATATCGGCAAGGTGCTGGACGTGATCCGCGCCATCGCCGAACAGACCAACCTGCTGGCGCTCAACGCCGCCATCGAAGCGGCCCGTGCCGGTGAAGCGGGTCGCGGTTTCGCCGTGGTAGCGGACGAGGTTCGCGCCCTGGCCCATCGCACTGCGCAATCGACCCAGGAAATCGAAAAAATGGTCGCCGGCATCCAGAACGGAACCGGTGAAGCGGTCGAGTCGATGCAGCAAAGCAACCAGCGCACCCAGACAACCCTGGAAATGGCCCGCGCCGCCGGTGTTGCACTGGAGCAGATCACCCAATCGATTCACCAGATCAACGAGCGCAACCTGGTGATCGCCAGCGCCTCGGAAGAGCAGGCGCAGGTGTCCCGCGAGGTCGATCGCAACCTGGTCAACATCCGCGACCTGGCCACGCAATCGGCCGCCGGGGCCAACCAGACCAGCGCCGCGACCCACGAACTGTCGCGCCTGGCGGTGGATTTGAACGCGATGGTGGCGCGCTTCGTGATTTGACCTAGGGTGAAGGCTGGAGACCGCGCAATCAGGAGACGTACATGCGCTATTCAGCCTTGACCCAACGAATCGCCGGGGAGGGAGCAGCGGTCTGGCGGATTCACGACCGAGCGCTGGAGCTGCGCGCCAAAGGGGTCGATGTGTTGCTGCTGTCGGTGGGTGATCCGGATTTCGATACGCCGCTGCCGATCATCCACGGCGCCATCGACAGCCTGCTGGCGGGTGATACCCATTATTCCGACGTGCGCGGCCGGCTGGAGCTGCGCACGCTGATCGCCGAGCGCCATCGGCGCAGCAGCGGTCAGGACGTCGATGCCGAGCATGTGATCGTGTTGCCCGGCGCGCAATGCGCGGTGTATTCGGTGGCGCAGTGTCTGCTGGATCCGGGCGATGAGGTCATCGTCGCCGAACCGATGTACGTGACTTATGAAGGCGTGTTTGGTGCCTGTGGCGCAACCGTGGTGCCGGTGCCGGTACGGCCGGAAAACGGCTTTCGCGTCGATCCGGTGGACGTTGCGGCGCGAATCACCTCGAAGACTCGGGCCATGTTGCTCAACAGTCCCAATAATCCTTCCGGCGCCAGTCTGTCGCTGTTGATCTGGCAGGCGCTGGCGGCGCTGTGTATCCGTCATGACCTGTGGCTGATCAGCGATGAGGTCTACAGCGAATTGTTATACGAAGGCGAGCACGTCAGCCCGGCGAGCCTGCCGGGCATGGCCGAGCGCACGGCGACCATCAACAGCCTGTCGAAATCCCATGCCATGACGGGGTGGCGCATTGGCTGGATGATCGGGCCGAAGCCGTTGGCCGAGCATCTGGTGAATCTGTCGCTGAGCATGTTGTTCGGTCTGCCGGACTTTGTGCAGAAAGCGGCGCAGATCGCGCTGGAGAAAGATCTGCCGGAAGTGACGCAGATGCGCGAGGAATACCGCTTGCGTCGGGATCTGGTGTGCGAGCGGTTGCGCGGCTGTCCGGGGTTGTATCCGATCAAGCCGGATGGCGGGATGTTTGTGATGGTCGACGTGCGCCAGACCGGGCTCGGCGCGCAGGACTTTGCCGAGCGGCTGCTGGAGGGGTATGGGGTTTCGGTGCTGGCAGGGGAAGCGTTCGGGCCCAGTGCGGCGGGGCATATCCGTATCGGATTGGTGGTGGATAGAGTGAAACTGGCGGATGCGTGTTCGCGGATTGCACTTTGTGCTGCGCAGCTTCTGCAAGTGCGCAGTGCCTGAGGGTTTCCTCCTGATCGTTCCCACGCTCCGCGTGGGAATGCAGCCCGGGACGCTCCGCGTCCCTTCCAGAGCTGGAACGCGGAGCGTCCCTTGAGGCATTCCCACGCAGAGCGTGGGAACGATCATCAGTGGAGAGGATTCACCAGGTTGGCGGGTTTTTCCCCAGCCAACGCCGCCAACAGATTCTCCACTGCACACCGCGCCATCGCCTCGCGCGTTTCGTGGGTTGCCGAGCCCATGTGCGGTGTCGCCACCAAATTGTTCAACTGCAACAACGGCGAGTCATGATTCAGCGGCTCACGCTCGAACACATCCAGCCCCGCCGCGCGAATCCGGTTATGGCGCAAGGTGTCGATCAGCGCGGCCTCATCCACCACCTTGCCCCGGGAAATGTTGATGAAGATGCTGGCCGGGCGCATCAACGCAAACTGTTCGGCGCCAATCAAACCTTCAGTCTGCGCCGTCAGCGGCAGGGTCAGGCAGATGAAATCCGCCTGCCGCAACAGATCCTCAAGACTGCGGTACTGCGCATCGAAGCGCGCCTCGACCGCCGGTTTGCGCGACTGGCTGTGATAGATCACCGGCATCCCGAACCCGAAATGTCCACGCTGCGCCAACGCCTCGCCAATCCGCCCCATACCGATGATGCCCAGGGTCTTGCCGTGCACATCGGTGCCGAAATGCGCCGGGCCGATGCTGCGGTGCCAGTGACCGCCGCGCACCATGTTCGCCAGTTCGACCACGCGCCGGGCGGTGGCCAGGATCAGGGCGAAACCGGTGTCGGCGGTGGTTTCGGTGAGCACGTCCGGGGTGTTGGTCAGCAGGATTTTGCGCCGGGTCAGGTAGTCGATGTCGTAGTTGTCGACGCCCACCGAGACGCTGGAAATCGCTTCCAGCTGCGGTGCCAGATCGAGCAGTGCCGCGTCCAGCTTCAGGCTCGCGCCGAGCAAACCGTGGGCACCGGGCAGGGCGTCGCGCAGTTTCATCAGGCCATCGGCGTCGAGGCTGTCGATCAGCGTCACATCGACCTGTTCCTCAAGGCGTGCCATCAGCGCCGGCGACAGTTTCTTGTACAACACAACCTGCTTTTTCATCGCAGTCATCTCTCTTTCAATTCAGGAATGGGTCGGCAGCGGACGCGGTGCGACACGCTTGGCCGTCACCCGGTCGCTCGCGCCGGGCTTGAGAAAAATGGTCAGCACCACCGAGAGCATCAGTGCGCCGCTCATCAACAGGTACGAAGCACCGGGCGAGCCGGTGGAACTGTTCAGGTAACCGACCAGATACGATCCGCCGAACGAACCGAGGGCGCCCATGCTGTTGATCAGCGCCATGGCGCCGCCGGCGACGTTGGCCGGCAGAATCTCGGGGACGATGGCGAAGAACGGCCCGTAAGGCGCGTACATGCAGGCGCCGGCGATCACCAGCAACGTGTACGACCACCAGAAATGCTCAGCGCCCAAGGCGTAGGAGCCGTAGAACGCCACCGAAGCAATCAGCAGCGGCGGCCAGACGAAGCGTTTGCGCTTTTGCAGTTTGTCCGAGCCCCACGACACCAGCAGCATGCCGATTACCGCCGCCAGATACGGCAACGCCGACAGCCAGCCGGCCTCGATCATGTCCATCTGCGCGCCGGCCTTGAGGATCGACGGCAGCCACAGCACGAAGCCGTAGACGCCGATGCTCCAGCAGAAAAACTGCAGCGCCAGAATGATCACCTTCGGCGAACGGAAGGCTTCGGCGTAGTTCTTCACCGCTTTGATCCCTACCTGTTCGGCCGCCAGCGCGCTTTCCAGATCGTGCTTTTCCTGGTCGTTGAGCCACTTGGCCTGGGCCGGACGATCATCGGCCAGCTTCCACCAGATAAAGGCCCAAAGGACTGCCGGCAGACCTTCGATGATGAACATCCAGCGCCAGCTGAAATGCTGCACCAGATAGCCCGACACCACCGACATCCACAGCATCGTCACCGGGTTGCCTAGGATCAGGAAGGTGTTGGCCCGCGAGCGTTCGGCACGGGTGAACCAGTGACAGAGATAGACCAGCATCGCCGGCATCACCGCCGCTTCGACCACGCCAAGCATGAAACGAATGACGATCAGCCAATAGGCGTTGGAGACCACGCCGGTCAGCGTGGCGAGCCCGCCCCAGAGGATCAGGCTGACGAAAATCAGCTTCTTCACGCTGTGCTTTTGCGCGTAGATCGCGCCGGGCACCTGGAAGAAAAAGTAACCGAGGAAGAACAGCGCGCCGAGCATCGAAGACAGGCCTGGGGTGATCATCAGGTCCTCAGCCATTCCGGACGCAGCAGCGAATCCGTAATTGGCGCGGTCCAGGTACGCCAGGCTGTAGGTGATGAACACGATCGGCATGATGTACCACCAGCGGCGGGTGGCGAGGGTTACGGTTTTCATGGTCTTGCTCCTGAGCTTGTTGTTTTTGTCGCAGCAGGTTCAATTGATTGGATGTTGCTCGTTCCCACGCTCTGCGTGGGAATGCCTCCGGGGACGCTCCGCGTCCCATGTGACGCAGAGCGTCACGGGCTGCATTCCCACGCAGGAGCGTGGGAACGATGAGCTAGAAGTTCGGATCGGGTCGGCAAACCCTCCATATCGCCACGGCTCTGCACCGCGCGACTGCCAATCCAGTTGGCGCGTCTGACGGCCTCGGGAAAACTCTGGTGCTCCAGCAGGGCACTGATCATCCCGACCGCAAAACCATCCCCGGCGCCGACCGTATCGACCACGGTCTGGACCGGCACCCCGGCGACAAACCCCTGATCCAGATGCGTGCGGTAATACGCACCCTGCGGCCCGAGCTTGATCGCCACGGCTTCGGCACCCTGATCGAGATAAAACGCCGCGATATCCGCCGGATCTTCAAAACCGGTCAGCAAGCGACCTTCACTCAACCCCGGCAACACCCAGTGGGCGAGGGCAGCGAGGCGGTTGATCTCGGTGATCATCTCCCGTTCGCTGGCCCACAGGCTCGGGCGCAGGTTCGGGTCGAACGACACGCTGCGCCCGGCGTTGCGCATGCGGGTCATCAGTTCACGGGACATTTCCCGGGCCGATGCGGACAGCGCCGGCGGAATGCCAGTGGCGTGCAGGTGTCGGGCGCTTAATAACGTCGGGTTGATCGACTGCGATGACAGATGACTGGCCGCTGAGCCACGACGGAAATACTCGACCGTCGGATCGCTGCCGTCATCGTTGCGTGACTTGAGCTGGAAACCGGTCGGGTGCGCGTTGTCCACTTCGACATGGCTGCAATCCAGCCCTTCGCGAGCCAGGGTTTCGACGACAAATCGTCCCAGCGAATCGGCACCGACCCGGCTCAGCCAAGCCACATTGAAACCCAGCCGTGACAAACCGATGGCGACATTGCTGTCGGCCCCGGCAATCCGTTTGTGAAACTGCTCGACCGAGGCCAGATCGCCGCTCTGTTCGGCGACAAACATCGCCATGGTTTCGCCGAACGACAGAATATCGATCTCAGACATGAGCAGGCTCCAGACGGGATTGGCCGAGGTGGGCGAGGGCGGCGACGTGTTCGGTGGTGAGTTGCACCAGGTCATCGCCCTGCAACGGGTATTCGGCGGCGCGCATAACGCCTTGGGCCATGTGCCGCAGCAGTTGTTCCCACAGATGCAGGTCGCTGGCGGCAGGTGGAACCGCTACCAGTTTGCCGTCGGCGCGGCGGGCCACGGCTTTGCAATGCACGTAACCGACGTGGCGGCCCAGCAGTCGAGCGGCACTGGTGGCGGACTGGTCCTGCCACTGCCAGTTGCCGATGTCGAAGGTCATCTTGATTGGCAAGTTGTGTTGCTCGACGGCGGCGAAGAAGCGCTGGAACGGTTCGATGCGGCCACCGTGCAGGGTCTGGTCATTCTCTACCAGCAGTTGAACAGGGCTTTGCGCAAGGATTTGCGCGAGCGTCTGCAAATCGTTGTTGTCGGTGAAAAAACCCAGCGACACCTTCAGCCACTTCGAGCCAAACGCTTCGGCGTTCTGCAGCGCGGTGATGAGTTCGGGATTAGGCCGCGACTGACCGGCCAGCCACAGTTCGGTCGGCGAGGAATAGATGCTTTGCAGGCCTTGAGCTTGCGTGGCGGTGGAGAGTTGTTCCGGGACTTCGTTGGTCAGCAGCTCTTCACGCCATTCGATGCGATTGGCGCCGGCAGCGGCCAGCACTTCGAGGAACGAAGCCTGGCCACGACGGCGAACGAGGTCGGCGCCGTAGCTGGACAGGCTGATGGAAACGGCAGGTTTATTCATTGTTATCTACCTCTGAAACCGGTTTCATTTTTGTTCAAAAATTTTTTGGTGGCCCCACAGGGCCTTATTCCGCCTTGCTGAGCGTTGAGCCGCGCTCGATCAGCATCGGTGCAAAATCCAGCGTACGCGCCGCTTCATCATCCCCACGCAAACGCTTGAGCAAACACTCAAACGCCCGCGCACCAATCTCCTCCGTCGGTTGAGCAAGAGCAGTAATCCCACTGCCCACCAACGGATACCAGTCCAGATCATCCAGGGCGATCAGCCCGACATCCTCGAACAACCGGCAGCCAATCTCGCGCAGCGCCAGGGTGCAAGCCAGCGCCGCCACGCCATTGGCGCAGAACAGGGCTTTCGGGCCGTTATCAGGTGTGTTCAAAAAGGATTGAAGATCGTTCACAAGGCTCGAATCAGTTTCCAGTACCGCGCCTCGCATGTCTTTGCGCTGGCCAATCTGCTGCTGAAAACTGCTGACCCGCTCGATCCGCGAACTGGTACCGTCATAGGCTTCGGTCACCAGCAGCACATCGCGATAGCCGCGCTGCTGCAGATGTTCGAGCGCCATTTCGACGGCTTGCGGGTTGTTCAACCCAACCATGTCGCTGTCGAGCCCGTCGACCTTGCGATCCACCAGCACCAGCGGCATTTCCCGCTTCAACTCATCCAGCTCATCCCGATGATGGCCCAGGGTGTTCACGATCAGCCCTTCGATGTTGTACGAGCGCAACAGCGCCAGGTGCTGGCGTTCCTGCTCGTCGTCGCGGTCGGTGTTGCACACCACCAGGCTGTAGCCGTGCCGACGGCACGCGGTTTCCACGCCGTGCATCACGGCAATCGAATAGGGGTTGCGGATATCGGCCACCAGCATGCCGATCAGGCGCGTGCGGCCGCGTTTCAGGCCGCGGGCCATTTGATTGGGGCGATAGCCGAGTTCGGCAATTGCCTGCTCGATGCGCTGGGCGATGGCATCCGAGAGCAGGGCGCGGTCGTCACCAATGAAGCGCGAGACGCTGGCCTTGGACACGCCTGCGTATTCGGCGACATCGAGCATGGTGACGCGGCTGCGCTGGGCGGCGGAGAAATCGTTCACGTCATGGCGACCTTGTTATTGGAATTAAAGCGTTAGCAATGTAGTGCTGAAACCGGTTTCATGAAGCGTCAAATGTAAGCGCTACGTCAAGTCGGCGGAAACCGATAATTGCCTGAACAGCCACCATAATCCGACGAACGGTATCTAAACCTGTTAGATCTGACAGTAGCCAATGAGAGACCGCCGTTGCCTAATCGTTAACGAGGGACGAAGAACTTCAAACGTGTGGAGGAATTCCAGATGTCTTTGAGTACTCAATCGAGTGAAGAAAAACTTGCGTCCCAAACGGAAGCACCATTGGCGGCTGAGATCACCGTGGATGGTGTTACAGAACCTGATGGATTTATTCCCTTGCCGCTTCTGATTAGCGGCACCACAGCCCGAATTCAACGCTGGGAAGAAACGTCATTTGATGATCATCTTGAAGTGTTTTGGCTTCAGGACGGAAATGAGGAACTCCTGTTTGAGCGGCGATTCCCGACGGGGATCGTTCCGCCGGAGATCGAAGTAACAATCCCTCCATCACGGATGGCAGTTAACGGTACTGCACTGCTTTATTACATCATAACTGCCTTCGGTATGCCGGATCCATCACCCCGCAAACCACTGATCATCGATCACACTCAAGAGCCTGAAAAGATACTTGCGGAAGCCATTTTTACCAATCTGACGAAGTACGGGTACTACAATTGTGAAACCGATCCTGCATTGACATCAGGCATCGTTATAGATATTCCGAAGCAGCCATGGGCTCGTCCCGGTGATCAATTTTCCCTCAAATTACAGGGTTATCGAACACTTAACGGATCCCCCGGGGAAAATGGAGAACACATCGTTCCGGAGTCGGCAGAAACGCTGACTAGGTTTTTGAATGATCAAGAGATTGAAAACGGATTTTCTCAATCTGTTTCTTTTGCTCCCTGCATAAAGCCATTAATTGATGAAGACTCGCTTGTTGCGATCTATACCATTACCAGGGCCGGCAGGGTGATTGGAAAATCTCTTCTTGCCGTGGCAAAGATAGATAGGATTCTTTCTGGTAGTACGTACTGTTATTCATGACGGCTCTCGCCAAGTGATTTTCAGGGTGGCCGCGCAGGCGCAAGGTTTTGGCGCAGGTGTGTGTTTCGAATAACAAAGGGTAATAACTTAAGGGGCGAGTTTATGATTGTTGATTCAATCTGCTTTTAACGTTGCTTTTCATCAGGAAGTTGTTGTGTAGCTGTCAGACTGATGGAGCAGATCAGGCCATTTGGCTTAATGCACAGAGGAGAATATTAAAATGACTGCTAAAGAAAATGCGGAGAATGGCGGGCCTCGTAAATCAACGCGAACTGGGCCATATGCTGACCCGCCGATAATCGTCGGTCAGATTGAAGGCGATGGCAGAATCCTGTTGGAAGAGTTGAATAAACCCGCTATCCGAATGAGGTTAATGGAACTCAAAGATGGACTGTTTGGTGGCGGTATAGCAATGGTAAAAGGGAATAGGGTTGGGCAACCTGAAAAAGAACTTGGAAAGATAGATATACCAGAGGATTTTACAGGCTTCTTTCCGGTGGATATCCCGGTACTCAATAGCCTGATTCCGGATGACCCGGACATTCCTGGGCCAACGCCGTATTACGCCCGCTTCCATATCATCGATGGGCTTGGCATTGAAGATAGCTCGACCCCGGTTGCGTTCTTTGTCGACAAGAATGCTCCCTATTATGTAAAAAAACCCTTCAGCAGAAGCGCACCGCCTTTCGCGACATTTGCCAATCTGGATGTGGCTGGAGGGGAGAGGATTGACGAAGAGTGGGCCGACAAAAATCCTAGGGGACTGGTGGTTAACGTTGCAATAGACTACGCCAACCGTGTGGACAATGACGAAGTTACCTTTTGTGTCGCTAACAGATCGGGCACGACCACAACCATGCCCGTCATTTACCGAGATGTGGTCACACCCTCGTCGAATCCTTTGCTAGGAGAGTTCACGATCAGTCTCGATGAGCTGAGGAAACTTCCAAACGGAAGCTTATACCATCGCTATATGTGGCATGACGCACCGAGGAACAAATCGCTGGACTCTGTTATCTCAGGCATCCCCTTGCTGCCGATCGCATTTTTGCCGCCCCCACTGCTCAAGCAACTCAGGGTACCAGCGGCGGGCCCTAGCCATACGGAAGCGATCAGTCTCGGTACTTTTTTGCCTGTCGGCACAAAAATCTTTGCCGAGATCGATTATCCGGAAAACGGCGATCCGAAAGACCTTATCACCGTAAAAGTCAAGGGCGACAAAGAGGTAGTGCTGGGGAGCGAAGAGTTAGGCGCGAGCCCCGGTCCGTTCAAAATGGAACTTACCTACGATATTCTGGACGAAGTGACGAAAGGCGCTACAGATGAGAAGACTGTAGAAATTTCTTACTCGTTGAAACGTGGAGCGAACACTCCAATAGATGAGCCGCCAACGTCGATATTCGTCTACTTTGTGTTCCCGGGAATACCTCCTGATACGTTACCCGAACTGGACAACGATAATCTGCTTCCGGTCGTAGTTAATGGGCGCGAGGGTGCTGGCAACAAGAACCATCTGACCACGGAGGATATTAATCATCCTGTACGCTTCACCGCTACCAGGTGGACAGGTCTGCCGGATCTACTGAGGGATGCGTTAATCACGTTCTACTGGGACGACAAGCCAGTAGGATCGATAACAATGAAAAATACTGATACCGCTGTCTTTATAGATGTTGATTACTCGGAGATTTCACCTGTCGAGCCAGGAAACATCAAGGCTCACTACACCATTGAATACCCTGGCAATCCCAATATTATGCGGCAGTTGCCCAGAACTGACGTGCTGGTCGAAACATTTGAAATCGACTTGGATCCGCATAAAGGTCCATTCATTGAGCTGGGTGGTGAGCGGTATATTACCTGCAAAACGATGGTGCCTCGAACTGTAGACGAAGGAAATACTATCGTACCTCCACTTAAAGTGTCGGCGCCGGGCGGTCATCGCGATCTACCACCAAACAGGCCTGTCACTATGAGGATGGAGGGTTGGAAAGAGAAAGTTCCGGTAACGCCGATCACCGGCGCAACGTTCAAGGAAACAAAAAATATGCCGGCAGGAGGGGGCGATCTCGTCTTCGATATGGACTACGAGCTGTTCAAGACGATTCAACTGGAGACGCCAGCAACGAATCCGGTCACCTTTTATTACGCGCAAATTTGGTACGAGATAAAACTGGGTGAAACAACGTTTGAGTCACCCAAGGAAATGCATCCGGTCAGAGTACGTAATAGTAGTCTCGAATACTGTGAAGACTTGGGGGCGGGCAGTGACGGTTAATTAGTGGCTGGACACCCAATCAACATGGCGAACGAGGTTCATGTTGATTGGGTGTGATTTTACATACGAGCTCTTGCGACGAAAACCACCAGAGATGAGTGTTCTGAAGACTTATCTGTCGACACTTTAGGATTAGTCCTACAGAGACGTAGCGGTTACATCTGTAGTCTTCGGCGCGCTTTCCATATTTGTTATCCGGCGCCGGATTCGAACTACTTCTGCTTTGGCACAGGATATTACTAAGGGCTACTCGCATGCGTACCACGCCACCTTTCAAATTCGATATTTTTGGCAATAGCCGGGCAATTCCTTCCTTTGCGCTGCTGATGCTATCTGTCTCGGTTTCTCACGCCGGTGTATTAAATCCTGGACAAAGTGAGACGATTGATAGCACCGACCCGATTGAATCCTGGACACTGAACCCAGGCTCCGAGCTGATTTCCAACGGTGCGGATACAGATAATATTGGGGCGGTTGGAGCGAAGCTGGAAGTCAATGGGGGAAGTAACAAACAGATTGCTCTTGAGCGATTGTCGGTCATGAACATGATTGGGGGGACGGTTGCAAACACATCGGGTACTGGCGCAGCGATCAACCTTGCCAGCAGCAGCGCGGAGATCACGAACAGCACTATAACGAGTAACGCTGTGGGGTTGATGTTGACACGCAATATTCAGGATCAATCCGGCTCCAGCGTAAAGTTGGTTGACAGCACCGTGACGGCTTCGAGTGTGGGGGCGCAGGTCAACGGTCTTGGCGTACTCGAGTTGATTGAAAGCACCATCAGCGCAACTGGCACGACGTCGGACGGCGTCAGACTCCTGAATGGCTCACTCTCGGCGAAAAATAGCTTCATCAGCGGTGGCGACGTCGGTCTGCACATTGGGAGCGAACCCAGTCGCGGGGAAACGTCAACGGTAGTGCTTGATGATTCGCGGATTGAAGGTCGAACGGGCCCCGCGATCTCTACCGACTTGTTGAATTTGCAAGGTGCAAAGGCCGATATTCATGTGCTCAATGATTCCACATTGGTGGCGGGCAACGGCAATGTGCTTGAAGTAAAAAACGGGGCAACCGTCGGGCTCACCGTTGATAACAGTGCGCTCGTGGGGGATGTAGTGGTCGACTCCGGCAGCGCCGCTCGGACCCGTTTTCAAAATGGCGCATCACTGGCCGGTAATCTGCAAAATGTCGCTCAGGTCACGCTCGATACTCGAAGCACCATGACCGGAGATGTACTTGCCCAAGCCGGTAGTGGCGCTGCGGTCACGATCGATAATGGTGCTGCACTCAATGGGAACGTGAACAACGTCATCAGTCTGTCACTGAATCATGGTGGCAGCATGACAGGCGATGTTGTCACCGATACCGCTGGCACGGTCGCGCTGGATAATGGCGCAACGCTGACTGGCCAAATTGAAAATTCAGCGAATATCCAAATCAGAAATGCCGGCCAATGGGTTACCACGGGCAACAGCTCGGTGCAAAGTCTGGAGCTGGAAGACGGTATTGTTCGCCTGGGGGATACAGGCTCTTTCCACCAACTGGATGTGGAGAATGTGTCGGGCAAGGGCACCTTCGTCATGCACGCCGACCTGAATACCGAGCGTACCGATTTCCTGAATGTTACAAAAGGTGCCAGCGGTGAGCATAAACTTCAGGTGACAGCGAGTGGCACCAATCCGACGACTCCCGATTTGGTGAAAATCGGCAACGTTGCAGGTGGCGATGCGAGCTTCGCGTTGAATGGTAATGGGCTGGTCGATGCAGGCTCACGCACTTATGGATTGTTGAGGGAGGGTGAAGGGCTGTTCCTTAAACCCAATCAGACTGTCAGTACCTCGACGAATACGGTATTGGCGATTGCCGGCAGTACACGAAGCATCCTGTATGGAGAGATGACCTCGCTCAATAGCCGTCTGGGCGATCGTCGTCTGAGCAGTAGTAGTGGAGATACATCGCCTTTGGCAAGAAGCGATACCTCGATGAAAAAGTTGAGCAATAGTGTGTGGATGCGCACTTATGGCAGCCAGTACAACGTTTCCAACGCTTATGGTGGAGGTTTCACCCAGAACCAGCGTGGCTTCTCGCTGGGTGCCGATACTCAAGCGCAACTGGGCGGTCAGCAATGGCTTGTCGGGGCGTTTGTAGGGTCGGGGCGCACTGATATAGACCTCAAAAATGGTTCCACGGCGACAGTCGACAGCCTCAATGCGGGTGTCTATGGCACGTTGCTTGATGTAGCGAGCGGCATGTATGTGGACGTGGTGGGCAAGGTCAACCAGTTTGATAACCAGGCCAACGTCACAATGAGTGACGGCACTCGCAGCAAAGGCAACTATAAAAATCTGGGTTTAAGTGCAACAGTGGAAGTGGGCAAGCTCATTCGGTTTGATAACGGTGACTTTATTGAACCCTTTGCTCAGGTAGGCCTTGGCGCGGTCCAGGCAAAGCAATACCGGTTGGACAATGGTCTGGAAGTTGATGCCGGTGCGGCGCACTCGCTGTTGGGTAAAGTGGGGATGACCATCGGCCGTGAGATCACTCTGGACAACGCCAGCAAGCTGCAACCAAGGGTACGCTTGGCGATGGGGCACGAATTTGTAAAAAGTAACGATGTAAAGGTCAATAATGATGACTTTAACAGTGACCCTTCCAGTACCAGCCTTGAATATACAGTGGGGGTGAACTGGGTGCCCGCCCAGAAAAACTGGCAGGTCTATGGCGAGGCGGGAGGAAGTAAAGGTAATACCATTGAACAGAACTGGAACTACAGTGTAGGCGTAAGCTACAACTTTTAATCACCGCTTTTGGTTGACGAAAAAAATCCCGACTAATGTCGGGATGTTTTTTTTCATGTAAAAAGTCATGGAAGCAACATGTCAAATTCACCATCAGTCTCTAATTGTGTATCGTGGTTGTCATCCTCGACTTTGACCTCGAATTGAGCAGCCACGGCATTGGTCTCACTGGATTCGAAAAGCGTGATAGTGCCTTCAATCCCTATGTAAACATTGATGTCGGCGTTAGTATCATTGATATATTCAAAGCGAATCGGGGTTTCAGAGTCAGTCAACGAATAAGTCTTGTATTCAAGCGTTTTCGGTAAAATTATCCGGATTTCTCTATAGCTTAAATCGGCTTCGCGCTGAGTGGCCGAAAAAATAAGGTGATTATCAAATGGAGGTGGAAGGTTAGCGTCCTTTACCTCCCTTTGGTTTGCTTCAAAGGGTGTCTTGTCAATGTTGCCGATAAAATACGGTGCGACGGGTTTTAGTTGAGTACTTGTTCTCATAATAAAATCCTCTATGCCTGGGTGAGGTATCCAAAGACCTGATCGGGGTCCTGTTTATGGATAAGTTATCAGAACTCATCATATCGCCGCTGTAAACTGTCAGAGTTGACAGTTTACAGATAAGTTAAAGTGTGCTTGTTTTCCGTTCTTTGAATGGTTTAGAGAAAAGGTAAGTGCCCCGATTTTATACAAGAGCGTTCGCTGGTCAGTGCCCCGGCCCATGTCGAGTCCGCCTTGCCGTGGCCAGGCGCAGTTGCACCAGATACACATGTGGATTGAGCGTGGAAAATTTGTCAACCAAACAACCCCGCCGCAATATTGATCGAAAACCCCAGAATCGCCGTATTGAATACAAACCCGATCAACGACTGCGCCAACACGATCTTGCGTATCTCTCGCGTGGCCACGCCAACATCCGCCGTCTGCACAGCAACGCTGATGGTGAACGAGAAGTACAGAAAGTCCCAATAGTTGGGCGTGGTCAGGCCTTCGGCAAAGCGCAGCGCCGGCTCCTTGCCGTCCCAGGTGTAAAACAGCCGGGCGTAGTGGACGCTGAAGATAACCCCGATCAGCAACCATGAACCGATCACCGTCAGCGCGGTGAATCCGTAGTGCAGGAGTTTGCGAGTGGTTTCCAGGTCCTTGCTGCCGGCCAGTTCGAAGGTGATGGTGGCGAGGCTGGCCAGAGCCGCGATGCACACAACGAACAACACCAGCCCGGCATTTTCATCCTCGACTTCGGCGATGCGTCTGACGTCCGGTGCTTTCGCGCGAGCTGTCAGCCAGAACATCAGGAGCAGATAGGTCCAGACGCCGGCGTTCCAGCCGATAAGGATTTTGCTGATGACCGAGTCGGCAGGGATCAGCAGGCCGACGGCAAGACCGAATAGCGCAGCGGCGGAAAGGCGAGGGTGGGTGCGGGCGAGGAAGCGCATGGGGACTCGATGGGCCAGGGCGGTTCAGACACCTTAGCCCAGCGCGGCGACCTCTGGCCACCGCGCCGGGAGCGCTCTATCAATCAGGCTTGGTGAACCGGCGCACAAGCTTGATCACGACCACGAAAAACACCGGCACGAAAATCACCGCCAATGTTGCGGTAATCATCCCGCCAATCACCCCGGTGCCAATCGCCTGCTGACTTGCCGAACTTGCGCCCGTGGCAATCGCCAGCGGTACCACGCCCAGAATGAACGCCAGCGAGGTCATGACAATCGGCCGCAAGCGCAGACGCGCGGCTTGCAGCGTGGCGTCAATCAGGTCATGACCTTCGTCATACAGGCTCTTGGCAAACTCGATGATCAGGATCGCGTTCTTCGCCGACAGGCCGATGATGGTGATCAGGCCGACCTTGAAGAAGACGTCGTTGGGCATTCCGCGCAAGGTCACCGCCAGGACCGCGCCGAGAACACCGAGCGGTACGACGAGTAGCACGGAAGTCGGAATCGACCAGCTCTCGTACAACGCCGCCAGACACAGGAACACGATCAGCAGCGACAGCCCGAGCAGAATCGGTGCCTGACTGCCGGACAAACGCTCCTGCAACGACAGACCAGTCCATTCCTGACCCAGACCTTTCGGCCCCTGGGCCACCAGACGTTCGATTTCCGCCATGGCTTCGCCGGTGCTGTGACCAGGTTTCGGCTCACCGGAAATCGAGATTGCCGGGTAGCCGTTGTAGCGGGTCAGTTGTGCCGGGCCCTGGGTCCATGTGGCTCGGACGAACGCCGACAGCGGCACCATTTTCCCGGCGTCGTTGCGCACGTGCATCTTCAGCAGGTCATCGACCTGACTACGGCGATCGCCTTCAGCCTGCACGACAACCCGTTGCATCCGCCCCTGATTGGGGAAGTCATTGACGTACGAGGAGCCGATGGCGGTGGACAGCACGTTGCCGACATCGGCGAAGGAAATGCCCAGCGCGTTGGCCTGTTTACGGTCCACTTCCAGTTGCACTTGTGGCGCTTCGGCCAGTGCGCTTTCACGCACGTTCATCAGGATCGGGCTTTTCTCGGCGGCTTCCAGCAACTGGGTGCGCGCCTCCATCAAAGTCGCATAACCCAGGCCGCCGCGATCCTGCAGGCGGAACTCGAAACCGCTGGAAGTGCCGAGACCATCCACCGGCGGCGGCAGCACGGCGAAGACCACGGCGTCCTTGATCTGGCTGAGGGCGATGTTGGCACGGTCGGCAATCGAACTGGCCGAGTCGTCGCTGCCGCGTTGCGACCAGTCCTTGAGCGTGGTGAACGCCAGCGCGGCGTTCTGCCCGCTGCCGGAGAAGCTGAAACCGAGAATCACAGTGCTGTCGCCCACGCCCGGTTCGCCGGCGTTGTGCGCTTCGATCTGCTCAACCACCTGCACCGTGCGGTTCTTGCTCGCACCGGGTGGCAGTTGAATGTCGGTGATGGTGTAACCCTGATCCTCGACCGGCAGGAACGAGGAGGGCAGGCGCGCGAAGCACAGGCCCAGACCCACCAGCAGCACACCATAGATCAGCAGATAACGACCGGTGCGTTTCAGCGCATAGCCAACCCAGGCCTGATAGCGATCGGTCAGTTGCTCGAAACGGCGGTTGAACCAGCCGAAGAACCCGGTTTTTTCGTGGTGTTCGCCCTTGGCAATCGGTTTGAGCAAGGTGGCGCACAGTGCCGGGGTCAAGGTCAGGGCGAGGAATGCCGAGAACAGGATCGAGGTGGCCATCGACAACGAGAACTGGCGATAGATGACGCCCACCGAACCTTGCATGAACGCCATCGGAATGAACACCGCCACCAGCACCAGCGTGATGCCGATGATCGCGCCGGTGATCTGGCTCATCGCCTTGCGCGTTGCTTCTTTCGGCGACAGGCCTTCGGTGGCCATGATCCGTTCGACGTTCTCCACCACCACGATGGCGTCGTCCACCAGAATACCGATGGCCAGCACCATGCCGAACATGGTCAGCACGTTGATCGAGAAACCCAGCGCAAGCATGGTCGCGAAGGTGCCCATCAGTGCCACGGGCACCACCAGCGTCGGGATCAGGGTGTAGCGGATGTTCTGCAGGAACAGGAACATCACCGCAAATACCAGCAGCATGGCCTCGCCGAGGGTGTAGACCACTTTGGTGATCGAGACCTTCACGAATGGCGACGTGTCGTAAGGAATCTTGTATTCCACGCCCGCCGGGAAGTAGCGCGACAGTTCATCCATCTTCGCCCGGATCAAGGTCGCGGTGCTGAGGGCGTTGGCGCCCGGCGACAGTTGCACGCCGACAGCGGTGGACGGCTTGCCGTTCAGACGCGTGCCGAACTGGTATTCCTGGCTGCCGATCTCGACCCGCGCCACATCCTTGATGCGTACCGTGGAGCCGTCCGGATTGGCCTTGAGCACGATGTCGGCAAACTCTTCCGGCGTCGACAGTTGACCCTTGACCAGAATCGTTGCGGTGATTTCCTGAGTGCTCGGGTTTGGCAGATCGCCGATGCTGCCGGCCGAAACCTGAGCGTTCTGCGCAACGATGGCGGCGTTGACGTCGGCCGGCGTCAGGTTGAAACCGATCAGCTTCTGCGGATCGACCCAGATCCGCATCGCCCGCTCGGCGCCGTACAACTGGGCCTTGCCGACACCGTCGATGCGCTTGATCTCGTTCATCACGTTGCGCGCCAGGTAATCGCTGAGCGCTACGTCGTCGAGTTTGCCGTCGCTGGAGGTGAGGGTGATCAGCAGCAGGAAACCGGCGGAGACTTTTTCCACCTGCAAGCCTTGTTGATTGACCGCTTGCGGCAGGCGCGACTCGACCACTTTCAGACGGTTTTGCACATCGACCTGCGCCAGTTCCGGGTTGGTGCCCGGCTGGAAAGTGGCCTTGATCGTGGCGCTGCCCAGGCTGCTTTGCGATTCGAAATACAGCAGGTGATCGGCGCCGTTGAGCTCTTCCTCGATCAGGCTGACCACGCTTTCGTCGACGGTCTGCGCCGAGGCGCCGGGGTACACGGCATAGATTTCGATCTGCGGCGGCGCGACGTCGGGGTATTGCGCCACCGGCAATTGCGGGATGGCCAGCGCACCGGCCAACAGGATGAACAACGCGACGACCCAGGCGAACACCGGGCGGTCGATAAAGAACTGCGGCATAGAAGAGCGTCCTGCTTACTGACCAGAGGTCTGGGCAAGTGGAAGAGGGGTGTCGTCGATCTGCACCACTTCGCCCGGACGGGCGTGCTGCAGGCCTTCGATGACAATGCGGTCGCCGGCTTTCAGGCCACCGGTAACGATCCAGCGGTCGTTCTGCACCGCGCCCAGTTGCACTGGCTGTTGGGCGACGCGCATCTGATCGTCGACGGTCAGGACTTGCGCCACACCGGCGCTGTCTCGCTGTACCGCGCGTTGCGGCACGGTGAGACCGTGCTGGATCACGCCTTGTTCCAGGCGCACGCGAACGTAGCTGCCGGGCAACAGATCGAGATCCGGGTTGGGGAACTCGCTGCGCAGGATGATCTGCCCGGTGCCCGGATCGACCGTGATGTCGCTGAACAGCAACTTGCCGGGTAACGGATAGAGGCTGCCGTCGTCCTGGATCAGCGTGGCCTTGACCTGATCCTGACCGACCTGCTGCAACTGGCCGGAGCGAAATGCCCGGCGCAGTTCATTCAATTCGCGGGTCGACTGGGTGAGGTCGGCGTGGATCGGGTTCAGTTGCTGGATCAGCGCCATGGGCGTGGTTTCGTTCTGGCCGACCAGCGCGCCTTCGGTCACCAGAGCACGACCGACGCGCCCGGAAATCGGCGCGGTGACGGTGGCGTAGCCCAGATTCAGCTTCGCCCGCTCGACAGCAGCCTTGTTGGCGGCAACGTCGGCGGCCGTCTGCCGGGCATTGGCGCGGGCGTTGTCGTAGTCCTGAGCGCTGATGGCCTTGTCATCGATCAACTGGGCGTAGCGCTGCTCCTGCAGTTTTGCCTGGAACGCGTTGGCCTCGGCCTTGCGCAGCGCGGCTTCGGCGCTGTCCAGGTCAGCCTTGAACGGCGCCGGATCAATGCGGAACAGCACGTCGCCTTTTTTAACGTCGCTGCCTTCGCGGTAGGTACGTTGCAGTACCACGCCGGCGACCCGGGCGCGGACTTCGGCAATGCGCGGCGCGGCAATCCGCCCGCTGAGTTCGCTGCTGATCGACAGGGGGCGCGCCTCAAGGGTTTCGATCCGCACGGTGGCCGGCGGCGCCTGTTCCTCGGCGTTCGAGGATTTATCACAGGCGCTCAGCATCAGCGCCAATGCGATCAGGCCGAGCCCGGCCAGCAGATTTTTCGACATGTACAACCCCCAATATTGATCTGCGCATCCTACGGACAGTCGCCGAGGGTAGCGGTGAAGCTTTGTAGGTGCTGTGTGAAATTGTGTAAGGGTTTTGCTCAGGGACGGGCGAGGGCGTATATCCTTCAGGCCTTGAAATTTTTTGCGACATAGCAGTCGCCACCGCCTGTTCTGGACACCTCAATGCCCAACATTCTTCTGGTCGAAGACGACACCGCCCTCGCCGAACTGATCTCCAGTTACCTCGAACGCAACGGTTACTCCGTCAGCGTGATCGGCCGTGGCGACCATGTGCGCGAACGGGCGCGGCTGAGTCCGCCGGACCTGGTAATCCTCGATCTGATGCTGCCGGGCCTCGACGGCTTGCAGGTCTGTCGCCTGCTGCGCGCCGACTCGGCAACGCTGCCGATCCTGATGCTCACCGCCCGCGACGACAGCCACGATCAGGTGCTGGGCCTGGAAATGGGTGCCGACGATTACGTCACCAAACCCTGTGAGCCGCGCGTCCTGCTGGCGCGGGTGCGCACCTTGCTGCGCCGCAGCAGCCTCGGCGAACCGATGACCGCCAACGACCGGATCCTGATGGGCAACCTGTGCATCGACCTGTCGGAACGCACGGTGACCTGGCGCGAGCAACCGGTGGAACTGTCCAGCGGCGAATACAACCTGCTGGTGGTGTTGGCCCGTCATGCCGGTGAAGTGCTGAGTCGCGACCAGATCCTGCAACGCCTGCGCGGCATCGAGTTCAACGGCACCGATCGCTCGGTGGACGTGGCGATTTCCAAGTTGCGGCGCAAGTTCGACGACCATGCCGGCGAGGCGCGCAAAATCAAGACCGTGTGGGGCAAGGGGTATCTGTTCAGCCGTTCCGAGTGGGAATGCTGATTCGATGTTCAGAATCCTGTTTCGCCTCTATCTGGTGACGATCGTCTCCTACAGTGCGGCGATTTATCTGGTGCCGGATCTGGTGGTGATGGCGTTCAAGCAGCGTTTCGTCACCTACAACCTCGACTACTCCCGTGGCCTGCAATCGCTGATCACCAAGCAGTTTCGCGCGGTGCCGCAGGACCAGTGGCCGGCACTCGCGGCGTCGATGGACAAGGATTTCCAGCCGCTGCACATCGTGCTCGCCCGTATTAATGACCCTGGCTTCACCGCCATCGAGCAAGAGCGGCTGCGGCGTGGTGAGAACATGGTGCGGGTGGGCGACTGGGGTTGGCGCACGCTGGCGGTCACGCCGCTGAACGACGAAATGGCGGTGCAGATGGTGGTGCCGCCGGATCCGATGGACGTGAACCTGTTGTACTGGAGCATCAACGTGCTGATCGGCGCGAGTCTGCTGGCGTGCCTGTTGCTCTGGTTTCGTCCGCACTGGCGCGATCTGGAACGCCTCAAAGGCACGGCCGAACGGTTCGGCAAGGGCCATTTGAGCGAGCGCACGCAAATCGGCCCGAGCTCCAACATCGGCAGTCTGGCCAACGTGTTCGACACCATGGCCGGCGACATCGAAAACCTGCTCAACCAGCAGCGGGACCTGCTCAACGCCGTGTCCCACGAACTGCGCACGCCACTGACCCGCCTTGACTTCGGCCTGGCGCTGGCGCTGTCCGATGACTTGCCGCAGGCCAGCCGCGAACGCCTGCAAGGGCTGGTCGCGCACATCCGCGAACTCGATGAGCTGGTGCTGGAGTTGCTGTCCTACAGCCGTTTGCAGAATCCGGCGAAGTTGCCGGAGCAGGTCGAAGTGTCGCTGGACGAGTTCATCGACAGCATTCTGGGCAGCGTCGACGAAGAGCTGGAATCCCCGGAAATCGTCATCGATGTGCTGCTGCACAATCAGCTGGAGCGCTTCACCCTCGATCCACGCCTGACAGCCCGGGCGATTCAGAACCTGCTGCGCAACGCCATGCGCTATTGCGAAAAACGCATTCAGATTGGCGTGCAGGTCTGCCCGAAGGGCTGTGAGATCTGGGTGGATGATGACGGGATCGGCATTCCGGAAGACGAGCGGGAGCGAATTTTCGAGCCGTTCTATCGACTGGATCGCAGCCGTGACCGCGCCACGGGCGGGTTTGGTCTGGGGCTGGCGATCAGCCGGCGGGCGCTGGAAGCGCAGGGCGGGACGTTGACGGTGGAGGGTTCGCCGTTGGGCGGGGCGCGGTTCAGACTTTGGCTGCCTACTCCGACTTGATGATCGCTGAGGTCCCACTCAGAGCGCTGATCGTTCCCACGCTCTGCGTGGGAATGCCGCCCAGGACGCTCCGCGTCCTTTGTGACGCAGAGCGTCACCGTATGCATTCCCACGCGGAGCGTGGGAACGATCAGCACGTCGGTCAAAGCAGTTCAGTGGACTGGATCAATCCAACCCCGGCCACCTGCATCCGCTCGATCGCCGTCGCCAGCGAGCCATTCAAATCAATCGCCCGGCACGCATCCAGCACCACAAACGCATTGAACCCCGCCGCCCGTGCATCCAGCGCGGAGAACATCACGCAGAAATCCAGCGCCAGACCGACCATGTACACGGTGTCGATGCCGCGCTCCTTCAGATAACCGGCCAGACCTGTGGTCGTGACGCGATCCGCTTCCAGAAACGCCGAATAGCTGTCGATGTCCGGGTTGCAACCCTTGCGGATGATCAATTGTGCGTGGGGCAGATCAAGTCCTGAATGAAACTCGGCACCGTGTGAACCCTGAATGCAGTGATCCGGCCAAAGCGTCTGCTCGCCATACGGCAGTTGAATCACATCATAGGGCTGACGGCCGGGATGGCTGGAGGCAAACGAAGTGTGGCCGGCCGGGTGCCAGTCCTGGGCAATGACCACTTGCTTGAAGTGTTCGGCGAGACGGTTGATCAGCGGGACGATCAGGTCGCCTTCAGGCACGGCCAGTTGGCCGCCGGGAATGAAGTCGTTCTGTACGTCGATGACCAGCAGGGCTGTGCGTGGCGAAATCGGCATAAATCCATCCTTCTTGGAAAATCACCCGAGCAGCATAGTGACAAAATTCTTTAAACGTTCAGCCTGGTCTTAAACATTTTCGCCATGTCTTCCAGCTCGGAAGCCGGATGATGGCCGATCAGCATCCAGGCGTGTTCGCGTTCGGTCCAGTACACCACGTTCATCCCGTGACGGCGTTCATGGGCCAGCGGCTGGCTGCCGCTGTTGGTGCGCGTGACGCACAGCGCCAGCGGGCCATGTTTGGCATCGAGCCAGGTCATCTGCGCAATCGGCACACCGTCATACTCAAGCAATTGCGCACGTTTGAACTGCGCGCCGGGCAGTTTGAGTTTCGCCGGCGACAGGCTTACACCCAGCCGCGCATCGACGGTTCGCAACTGCGCCAGTTGCGAGGCTTCATCAGTGGGCAGATGTTCGAGGGTCTGCGGCACATACAGCGCCATGTAATCGCCCACCAGCTCGCGCCAGTTGTGCGATTGCTGCGTTTGCCAGGCCAGGAACAAGCGGTCCGCCGCGACACCCGCGAGTGCCACGCCCGCTGCCGCCGCGCCGATGAACCAGCGTCGGCTGAAACCGGGTTTCTGCGGTGACGGTGCCGCATCGAGCCGGGCCTGCAAACGGTCGAGCGGGGCCTGTTGCGCCAGTTCGTCATAGGCGGCCTTGAACGGCAGGTTGCTGCGGCTCAGCCATTGCACCCGCAGGCTCAGCAGCGGATCGTCGGCAATGAGGCTGTCGAGTTGACTGCGCTGTTCGCGGTCCAGCTCATCGTCCAGATACGCCACCAGTTGCTCGTCGGAAGGCGTATTCATTGCCGGTCTCCTGCGGGGGTGTTCGGTACCGCTTGCAGCGGCGGGTATTCGGCCAGTTTCAGGCGCGCGGTGGCCAGGCGGCTCATGACTGTGCCGATCGGCACTTGCAGGATCTCGGCGACTTCGCGGTAGGACAGGCCTTCAACGTAAGCGAGATACACCGTTTCACGCTGAGTTTCCGGCAGCGCATCGACCCGGCGGATCACCTGCGCGGCCATGACGTGGGTCTGCGCGGCGTATTCGCCATCGAAGGTCAGCTGCCTGTCGGCTTCCGTCACGCCTTGGCCCTGGCGCACCCGGCGGGCGCGCACTTCGTTGAGCCAGATCGAATGCAGGATGCTCAGCAGCCAGCGATCCATGCGCGTGCCGGCCACGTACTGGCCCGAACGCTCCAGCGCCCGCACGCAGGTGGCTTGCACCAGATCCTCGGCCACGTGCCGATTGCGCGACAGCAGCAAGCCGTAACGCCACAGGCGCGCCAGGTGTTGCCCGAGTTCGGCTCTGAAGGCCTGATCGCTGAAAATGTTCGCCTCCGCGTGTCGTGTCAGGTTTTCGATGAATCGTTGATGGCTTCGGCCAGGTCCCGGTATTCCTCGCAGGTCGTGCCGCAGATCTTCTGGATGTGCTGCAACTGCTCCTGCGCCAGATCGACGCGGCCCTTGATGACGTAAGCTTCGCCCAGGTATTCGCGGACCTGCGCGTACTGCGGATCAAGCTTCACCGATTGCAGGTAATAACCGATGCCTTCGTCGGTGCGCCCCAGTTTGCGCGTCGCGTAACCGCGATAGTTGAGAGCCTTGGCGGTGTTCGGTTGTTCCAGCGTATCGAGCAGGGACAGGGCTTCGTCGTAACGGCCGGCCTTGGCCAGACGGTAGGCGTAATCGGTCCGGTCGGCGTCGGGCACCAGATGGCTGGTCTGCATCACGCACTTCTGCGTCTTGGTGTCGAACACCTGGCCTTTGGGGCAGTTGGGCTTCTGTACCGGCGCCTCTTCATCGCCATTGGCGAAGGCGAGGGGGCTCGCGAAAACGGCGGCCACCAGCAACGGGGCGGCGAACATAACGGAACGGATAGTCATGGGCAAGGCTCCACAAGGGGTCATGTTTCACTTTGAACACCGCAGGGTGAACATTTATTCATCGCTTTGTCAGGCTTTGTTAAAGGAAAGCCCTTTTTCCGGCGCTATGCTGGTCAGCGTTCGTCGTCGATCTGCAGTTCTACCATGGGAGTTTGGCCATGAAAGATCAGGTTCACCACTCGGCCGCCAGCGGCTACAAAACCGCCGCCGACACCTACGTCAAAGGCCGGCCCGACTACCCGCCGGCCGTCAGCGAATGGCTGACGGGCACACTGGGCCTCGATGCCCACAAGACCGTTATCGACCTCGGCGCCGGCACCGGCAAGTTCACCGGACGGCTGGTGGCGACCGGCGCTCAGGTGATTGCCGTGGAACCGGTGGCGCAGATGCTGGAAAAACTGTCGCTGGCCTGGCCGCAGGTGCTGGCCGTCAGCGGCACTGCAACGGATTTGCCGCTGCCCGACGCCTCGGTGGATGCGGTGGTCTGCGCACAGGCCTTTCACTGGTTTGCCAGCACCGAGGCGCTGGATGAAATTGCTCGAGTCCTCAAACCGGGCGGCAAACTGGGCCTGATCTGGAACCTGCGCGACACCCGGATCGACTGGGTGCCCAAACTGGACGCCATCGTCAATGCGCTGGAAGGCGACACGCCGCGTTTCTACACCGGCGAATGGCGCAAGGCCTTTCCCCATCCGGCGTTCGGGCCGTTGCAGGCGCAGCATTTCCAGCACGGGCATACCGGCGCGCCGGAAGATGTGATCTTCAACCGGGTGCGCTCCACCAGTTTCATTGCCGCGCTGAGCGATCAGCAGCGCGCGAAGATCGACGAGCAGATTGCTCAACTGATTGCCGGCGAGCCGCAGCTGCGGGGCAGGGAGATAGTGACGGTGCCTTACGAGACCGCCGCCTTCGTCGCGGTGAAGAACGGCTAGAGTCCCGCATTTGGCCGAACCGCCGTGCTGATGCCTTGTTATAGTTCGGGCCTCATTTTCAGCCCGGTAAAGGATTTCTGCCATGACTCAATACACCGCCTTCAGCGTCGAACTGGCCGACAACATCGCCCATGTGCAGATCAATCGTCCGGAAAAGATCAACTCGATGAACGCCGCGTTCTGGAGTGAAATCGTCGAGGTGTTCCAGTGGATCGACGACACCGACGAAGTGCGGGTGGTGGTGCTCAGCGGCGCCGGCAAACACTTTTCCTCGGGCATCGACCTGATGATGCTGGCCGGCGTGGCCAATGAGCTGGGCAAGGATGTCGGTCGCAATGCACGTCTGCTGCGTAAAAAAATCCTGACCCTGCAAGCATCCTTCAATGCGGTCGACAATTGCCGCAAACCGGTACTCGCGGCGATCCAGGGTTATTGCCTGGGCGGCGCCATCGACCTGATCGCCGCCTGCGACATGCGCTACGCCGCCGAAGACGCGCAATTCTCGATCAAGGAAATCGACATTGGCATGGCGGCGGACGTCGGCACCCTGCAACGGTTGCCACGGATCATCGGTGACGGCATGCTGCGTGAACTGGCTTACACCGGTCGCACCTTTGGCGCTGAAGAGGCGCGCAGCATCGGCCTGGTCAATCGCGTCTACAGCGACAAGGACGGCCTGATCGAAGGTGTGATGGAGATTGCCCGGGACATCGCCGGCAAGTCGCCGATCGCCGTTACCGGCACCAAGGAAATGATCAGCTACATGCGCGACCATCGCATCGACGACGGTCTCGAGTACGTTGCCACCTGGAACGCCGCCATGCTGCAATCCAATGATTTGCGTGTGGCCATGGCCGCCCACATGAGCAAACAGAAACCCGAATTTCTGGATTGAGAAACCATGACATCTCGCTGGACCACTGCAGTACTGGACACCGATCAACCCGGCGGCTGGGCCGTGGCGCGCAGCCCCGAGGGTTTCCTGTTCGATGACAACGGCGCGCTGTTCCCCCGGGAATGGCTCAAGCGCCAGGACTTGTCGATCCTGGCCGAACACGGTATCGGCCATCTCGATGGCGAACCGGTGTATCTGCTGGAACTGCGCAGCACCAGCGAGGTGCCGGGTTGCAACTGGAAAGGCCTGCGGGCGTTCATGCTCGACGGCGATCACACGATCTACAAAGTGCTGGGCTACGCCGCACAGATCGGCACTTGGGCGCGCGAACACCGTTTCTGCGGCAACTGCGGTCAGGCCATGACCCAGGTGCCACGGGAGCGGGCGATGTATTGCCAGCCCTGCGACTTGCGCAGTTACCCGCGGATTTCGCCGAGCATGATCGTGCTGGTGACCCGTGGCGATGAGATCTTGCTGGCGCGTTCACCGCGTTTTGTCACCGGGGTCTACAGCACGCTGGCCGGGTTTGCCGAACCGGGGGAGTCGGCCGAGGATTGCCTGATCCGCGAAGTGCGCGAGGAAGTGCAGATCGAGGTGAAGAACATTCAGTACATGGGCAGCCAGTGCTGGCCGTTCCCGCACTCGATGATGCTCGGCTTCCATGCCGAATATGCCGGTGGCGAGATTGTCTGCCAGGAAGACGAGATCGAAGACGCCCAGTGGTTCAACGTGCACGCTCTGCCGCCGTTGCCGGCGTCCAAATCGATTGCCCGTTACCTGATCGACGTCTACGTGGCGCGGCGCTTAGGCCACGCTGAACCAGTGCTGCCAGGCTAGGCGCACGGTCAACCCCAGCACCACGGTGATGAACACCGGACGAATGAACTTGGCGCCGCCGCTGATCGCGGTGCGCGCCCCGAAGAATGCGCCGACCATCACCGACAGGCCCATGCTCAGGCCGATGATCCAGTCCACCTGCCCGGAAAACACGAACACCGACAGCGCCGCAATGTTGCTGACGAAGTTCATGCTGCGTGCCACGCCGCTGGCCTTGACCAGATCGATCGGGTAGAGCAGCAGGCTGCTGACGGTCCAGAACGCGCCAGTGCCGGGACCGGCTACGCCGTCGTAGAAACCGAGGCTGAAGCCTTGGGTCGATTGCCACTTTTTCTTGATCGGTGCGTCGCTGTCCAGCGGCGCTTTCGGCGTGCCGCCAAACAACAGGTACAGGCCGCAGGCGAAGACGATCACCGGCAGCATCTTGTTCAGCCATTCGGCGGGCAGGTAATGCGCGACGATGGCGCCGGTCAGCGCACCGACCAGCGTGCCGACGATAGCGTGCATCCACTGCCGTGGGTGAAACAGCTTGCGTCGGTAGAAGGTGAAACTGGCGGTGGCCGAGCCGAAGGTCGAACTCAACTTGTTGGTGCCCAGCACCAGATGCGGCGGCAGGCCGGCGGTGAGCAACGCAGGCGTGGTCAACAGACCGCCACCGCCGGCGATGGCGTCGATGAATCCGGCAATGAAAGCGACAAGGGCCAGAACGGCCAAGGTGGTGAGGTCAACGCTGAGTTCGAAAGGCATGGAATCGGCTTATTCGGCAGGTTGCAGAGCTGGGCTGCGGGGAGGGCAGTCATGTTACTCATTTCCAAGTGTTGCGGCGACCCATAAGGCCTTGGCGCGAGCAGGCTTGCTCCCACATTGGAATGCATTCCCACTGTGGGAGCGAGCCTGCTCGCGATAGCTTGGCTCCAGCCACTTCAAATCCCAACTGTTGCCCACCCAACACGCTAACAACAAATCAACCTCTCTCAGTGCACGCCGATTGCCGGAAGCCCCAATAAAACCGGGCTTCAGGGGCTGGCACGCTTGCTGCTCTACCTCTCTCACCTTCATCAACTGTCCCGAGGACACGCCAATGAGTCAGCAAGCCGTGAAATTTGCCTACTGGGTGCCGAACGTCAGCGGTGGGCTGGTGGTCAGCAAGATCGAGCAGCGCACCGATTGGGGCATCGACTACAACCGCAAGCTGGCGCAACTGGCCGAGGCGGCGGGTTTCGAATACGCCCTGACGCAAATCCGCTTCACCGCCGGTTACGGCGCCGAATTTCAGCATGAATCGGTAGCCTTCAGCCACGCGCTGCTAGCCGCCACCAGCAAACTCAAAGTCATCGCCGCCATTCTGCCTGGCCCGTGGCAACCGGCGCTGGCGGCCAAACAGTTGGCGACCATTGATCAACTCACCAACGGCCGGATTGCGGTGAATATCGTCAGTGGCTGGTTCAAGGGTGAATTTCAGGCGATTGGCGAGCATTGGCTGGAGCACGACGAGCGCTATCGTCGCTCGGAAGAGTTCATCCGTTCGTTGCAAGGGATCTGGAGCCAGGACAACTTCACCTTCCGTGGCGATTTCTATCGCTTCGACAACTACAGCCTCAAACCGAAACCGCTGGGTCGCCCGGAAATCTTTCAGGGCGGTAGCTCTCGTGCCGCGCGGGACATGGCGGCGCGGGTATCGGACTGGTATTTCACCAACGGTAACAGCGTCGAGGGCATCAAGGCGCAGGTCGACGATATTCGCGCCAAAGCGGCGGCGAACCAGCATTCGGTGAAGGTCGGGGTGAATGCGTTTGTCATCGCCCGGGATACCGAAGAAGAAGCCAAAGCGGTGCTCGCGCAGATCATCGATCAGGCTGACCCGGAAGCGGTGAATGCTTTTGGTGATGCGGCGAAACAGGCAGGCAGGGCGTCGCCGGAAGGTGAGGGTAACTGGGCCAAATCGACCTTTGAAGATCTGGTGCAATACAACGACGGCTTCAAGACCAACCTGATCGGCACGCCGCAGCAGATTGCCGAGCGGATCGTGGCGCTGAAAGCGGTGGGGGTGGACCTGGTATTGGCGGGATTCCTGCATTTTCAGGAAGAGGTGGAGTATTTCGGCCAGCGGGTGTTGCCGTTGGTGCGGGAACTGGAAGCCAAAGCGCAATCGATCCAGACCGCCGAAGTAGCCTGAAAATCCCTCCTGCACAGTGTGCAGGAGGGATCGGCCGCTGAATTACAGACCCAGCTCGGACAACCCCGGATGATCATCCGGGCGCCGGCCCAGCGGCCAGTGGAACTTGCGTTCGCTTTCCTTGATCGGCATGTCGTTGATGCAGGCGTAACGCTGGAACATCAGGCCGTTGTCGTCGAATTCCCAGTTCTCGTTGCCGTAGGAGCGAAACCAGTTGCCCGAGTCGTCGTGCCACTCGTAGGCGTAGCGCACGGCGATGCGGGTGTCGGAGTAAGCCCAGAGCTCCTTGATCAGGCGGTAATCCAGCTCCTTGGCCCATTTGCGAGTGAGGAAACCCTTGGCTTCTTCGCGGTTGTTGGCGAATTCGGCGCGGTTACGCCATTTGGTGTCCAGGGTGTAAGCCAGCGACACGCGTTCCGGGTCGCGGGAGTTCCAGCCATCCTCGGCCAGACGAACTTTTTCAATGGCCGATTCACGGTTGAACGGTGGCAATGGCGGACGAACTTCGGCTGCAGTAGACATGTTTGTCTCCCGATCTGTTAACAGTTAAACAACTTGTCAGGCTTATTAAGGCGTTACAGGTCCAATAACTTTCGCGCCATGCATTGCGCATTATCGGCGGCACTGTGATCACCCATCACAAGCGCTACGGTAATGGCGCCGTCAATCAGGATCAGCAACTGTTTGGCCAGCAGTTGCGGGTCCTCGGCCCCATGTTCGGTACACAGCTCGCACAGGTAGTCGAGCAGTTTCTGTTTGTGGTCTTTGGCGACCTGGCGAACCGGATCCTGCGGATCGCCGGTCTCACCGCTGGTGTTGATAAAGGCGCAGCCCCGGAAACCTTCAGAGGCGAACCAGCCCTTGAGCACGGTAAACAGGTTGAGCAGGCGGTCGACCGGGGTCTCGGCCTGGTCGACGGCGCTTCTGTACCAGTGCATCCAGCGCACGTCGCGGCGTTGCAGGGCGGCGACGGTCAGCTCCTCCTTGTTGGCGAAGTAGCGGTAGATACTCTTTCTGGAAACGCCGGCGGTTTTCACCAGTAGATCCATGCCGGTGGCCGCGATGCCACTTTTGTAGATCAACTTTTCGGTGACATCCAGAATGATGTCTCGGGTTGTGTCGTTGCGTGTGATTTCGTTCATGTGGCGAACAGTAGAACGATCGTTCTCCTTGGTCAAGCAGTTATTTTATGATCGCTCTCGCGTTCTGCTTGATCGTTCCCACGCTCTGCGTGGGAATGCCTCAAGGGACGCTCTGCGTTCCAGCTCTGGAAGGGACGCGGAGCGTCCCGGGCTGCGTTCCCACGCAGAGCGTGGGAACGATCAATCAGGCGGGAAGACCCGAAGGAGTTGATGGTGTAAGCTCTCGGGTTCTTCGGATTCGACCCATTGCGAGCCCTATGCCGTTGCTTTTCAAACGCTCTCTGCTGCCCAAACTGCGCAGCTTTCCGCTGACCGCCGAGGCCGTGACAATCCTGCCCGGCGCCGCCGATTTCCGTCGTTGCCTGCTGGAGAAAATCGCCCAGGCGACCCGGCGCATCTACCTCGTCGCGCTTTATCTGCAAAACGATGAAGCCGGCCAGGAAATTCTCGATGCCTTGCACGCCGCCAAACTCAAGCGTCCCGAGCTTGAAATCGCGGTGGTCGTCGACTGGCTGCGGGCCCAGCGTGGCTTGATCGGTGCCGGCAAACAGCCGGGCAACTCGGCGTGGTATCAGGAGATGACCCGCACCCACCAGAGCGTGGTGCCGGTCTATGGCGTGCCGGTGCAGACCCGCGAGCTGTTCGGCGTGCTGCACCTCAAAGGCTTCGTGATCGACGATTGCGTGGTCTACAGCGGTGCGAGCCTGAACAACGTCTACCTGCACAAATTCGACAAGTACCGCTTCGACCGTTATCACGTGCTGCAAAGCCGCGAACTGGCGGACTCGATGCACCATCTGGTCAAGCACGGCCTGATCGAATCGAAAGCGGTGCATCGCCTCGACCTGCCGAACCTGCCGACCACCCGCAGTCTGCGCAACGACATCGGCGACCTGCGCAGCCGCCTCAAATATGCGGCGTACGACACCAGCGCCGGCAGCACGGCGCATACCGGTCTGTCGGTGAGTCCGTTGCTCGGCGTGGGCAAGAACAACCCGCTGAACCGGGTGATTCTGGAGCTGATCGCCAGCGCCCAGAAGCAACTGACCATCTGCACGCCGTACTTCAACCTGCCGCTGGGGGTGATCCGCGAGATCAACCGGGCGCTGGCGCGCGGCGTGAAGATCGACATCGTGGTCGGCGACAAGACCGCCAACGACTTCTACATTCCGCCGACCGAGCCGTTCAAGGTGATCGCTGCGCTGCCGTATCTCTACGAGATCAGCCTGCGCCGTTTCGCCAAGCGGCATCAGCGCAACATCGACAGCGGCCAGTTGAACCTGCATCTGTGGCGTGAAGGCGACAACAGCTATCACCTCAAGGGCATGTGGATCGACCAGCGCTACACGCTGCTGACCGGCAACAACCTGAACCCGCGGGCGTTCCGGCTCGATCTGGAAAACGCCTTGCTGATCGATGACCCGAAAGGCGAGTGGCTGGAGCCGCGCCGCGTGGAGCTGGAAAACATCTTCGAACACACCACGCGGATCGAGCGATTCCAGGACCTGGAAGCCTTGCCGGACTACCCGGCGGGCGTGGCCAAGTTCCTCAAGCGCGTGAGTCGGGTGCGGGTCGAGCGGCTGCTGTATCGCATTCTCTAAAACCGGCCCACAAAAAATCCCCCGAACGCAGCACGCGTCCGGGGGATTTTTTTATGCGCGGACTCAGTTCAGACCGAGTTTGCCACGCAATGTCGACAGGTCTTCGGCCAGGGTATTGACCGGGCCGACCAGCGCCTTGCGGTCGTTGTCCTTGACCTTGTCGTAAGTCTCGAAGCCACCGTCCCTGGTCTTGTACTTGGCCAGGATCTTGTCCACGGTGGCGAAGTTCTTGTCGACTTTGGCGACGAAGGCTTTGTCCTGTTTCTCAATCTGCGGACGGAACAGGTCGACGATTTTCTTCGCGCCGTCGATATTGCCCTGGAAGTCGTAGAGGTCGGTGTGGCTGTAACGGTCTTCTTCACCGGAAATCTTGGTCGCGGCAACTTCTTCAAGCAGCGCAGCGGCGCCGCCGACGACTTTTTCCGGCGGGAACGTCAGGCCGGCGACGCGGGTCTGCAGGTCCTTCACGTCCTTGTTCAGGCCATCGGCCAGGGCGTCCAGATCCTTGGTGCTTTTTTCCGAGAACAGCGAGTATTCGATGCGGTGGAAGCCGGTGAAGTCTTCGGCTTTCACGCCTTGCTCGTGGTCATCGACGCGGGAGTCGATGGACGCGTCGAGGTCACTGAACAGTTCGGCGATCGGCTCGATCGACTCGTAATAAACGCGGGTCGGCGCATAGAGCTTTTGCGCGGTGGCCAGGTCGCCTTTTTTCACTGCGTCGGTGAACTGCTGGGTGTGGCTGGCCAGTTCATCCAATTGTTCGGTGACATAGATCTTGTAGTCCGACACCGGCCCCACCAGATCCAGAGGCGCGGTCGCGGCGAACGCCGACAGCGGGGTGTTGAGCAAACCAAGGGTCAGCAATAACGCGAGTGGCGTCTTTTTCATGGGGGCGGCTCCTGTTGAATGCTATGCAGTTGTTTTTGGTTGAGTAGCGTTGAGCAGCGAGCGACCGATGAAGTCCTTGTCGCCCGTGACACCCGGCAGGGTGAAGAAGTAACCGCCGCCGACCGGCTTGAGGTATTCCTCCAGCGGCTCACCGTTGAGGCGGGTCTGCACGGTGATGAAGCCTTTTTCCAGGTCGGACTGGTAACAGATGAACAGCAGGCCCATGTCGAGCTGACCGTTCTTGTTCACGCCGTTGGAGTAGTTGAACGGCCGGCGCAGGATCAGGTTGGCCTGGCTCGCGGCAGTGCGCGGGTTGGCCAGGCGAATGTGCGCGTCGAGCTTGGTCAGCTTGCCTTCCGGGTCCTTGCTGTAATCCGGGACTTCGGTTTCATGGCTGGCGCCCATCGGCGCGCCGGTGGTTTTCACCCGGCCGATGATGCTTTCCTGTTCCTGCAACGGCGTGCGGTCCCAGCGTTCGACGAAGTTGCGGATGATCCGCACCGCCTGATAACTGCCGTGGGCCGCCCAGGCCGGTTCGTCGCTGCCCGGTTGCACCCAGACAATGCGATCCATGGCTTTGCCGTCGTTGGAATCCGGGTTGGCCGAGCCGTCGCGGAAACCGAGGAAGTTACGCGCCGATTGCGCCGGCACACCGGGCTTGGCCGGCGCTTGCGGCGGCACGCTGCCTTCCTGTTTCCAGCGCACCAGCAGCAGGTCCGGCAGGTTCTTCACGATGTCGCGCAAGGCGTGGATGTTGGTGTCGGCGGTGTTGGAGCAGAACTGCAGGCTCAAATCGCCGTGGCAGCAATCGGCTTCCAGCGCATCGTTGGGGAAACCGACCATGCGCACCAGACGCTTGGGTTTGGCGGACGCGAGGCCGAAGCGCTCATCGAACAACGATTCGCCGACGGACACGGTGATGGTCAGGTTGTCCGGCGTCACCACCGGGCCGAGGATGCCGGAATCCGGCGGCGGCAGCTTCGGATCGATCTGCGCCACCGGGCCGCCCTTCATCAGGAATGCGATGCGCTCGTTGAGGGTGCGAAACAGGCGTTCGAGGTCTTCACGGTCGCTGGCCAGCACATCGAACGCCACCAGCATGCCGGCCGCCGGACGCGGGGTGACGATGCCAGTCTGGTGCACGCCATGGAAATCGTGGTGATCCTGGGTCTTGTCGCTGCTCGGCGCTTCGGTGACTTGCGCAGGCGCGGCGGCCATCGCCGGGCAGCTCAAAGCTGTGCCGGCCAGTGCGACACCGGCGGCACCCATGCCCATCAGTACGCGGCGACGTTGCAGGTTGAAGTGTTCGGAATCGTTCATCGGTATTTGTCTTCTGCTTACAGGCCCGAGAGGCCGAGGGCGGGATCAATGGCGTCGAGGGCGTCGGCCAGAGCCTTGGCCTTGTCGGCGATCTGCTTGCGTTGCTCACCGTTGACGGTGTCGTAACTGGCGTAGCCGTCCTTGACCTTGAAGCCGTTCAGCGTGGTATCGAAATCAGCCAGCGCGCTGTCGATTTTCGGCAGCAGGTCGGCGGCGGATTTGCTCAGCAGCGGGCGCAGCAGTTCGACGACTTTGTGCGCGGTTTCCTGATTGGCCGCGAAGCCGTTGAGATCGCTGTGGCTGTAGCGTTCCTCTTCGCCGCTGGCGGCGCGCACGTCGGCGAGGGTGTTGAGGTTGCGCACGACGATTTCCACCAGTTGCTCCGGCGGCAGCGACTGGGCCAGCAGCTGTTGTTTCAGCGTGGTGACGTTGTCGAGCAAGCCCTGGGCAATCGGTGTCAGCCCGTCGAGTTTGCGTTGCTGGAACAGCGCGTATTCGAGGCGGTGGAAACCGACGAAGGCCGGATCCTGCTCGCGCTTTTCGAAGTAATCGGCGCGGGCGTTGATGCTGTTGTCCAGCTCCGCCAGGCGTTGCGCGGCGGGGGCCAGACGCTGATACGCGGCGCGGGCCGGCAAATACAACGCCTGGGCCTGGGCCAGATCGCCGCTGTCGATGGCTTGATTCAGCGCCGTCACGGCTTTGATCAGCGCGCTGCCCTGGCTGGCCAGGTAGACGCGGAACTCCGACAGCGGCCCGACGAAGGCAACCATCGATGGCTTGGCCTTGGCGGCGGCATCGGAAGCGGCGGTTGGCGTCACGTGCAGGGTGCCGCGCGGGTTGCTCAGCAGGCCACAGGTGATGGCGTAGTCGCCGGGTTGCAGGTTGGCGTTGATCACCTGGCTCAGGCCCGGCGCGATGTTCTCGCGCTCTTCGATCACCAGCACGCCGTCGAGAATTTCCCACTCCACCGCCCGGTCGGAGCGGTTGACGATGCGGAAACTGGCGCGACCGGCCGGCACGGTCAGGGCGTTCGGCTCGCAACTGTGGGGATGGATGTTGACCACCACTTCGTCACGGTTGTGCTGACGTTTGGCGGCGGCCAGTTTCGAGGCGTAGTAGAACAGGCCACCGGCGGCGATCATCACGACCACCGAACCGGCCACCGCCCAGCGCAAGGCGCGGGGAGGCGAGGCCTGAGGAATTTTAGGCTTTGACATGAAGGCCCTTATTGGCTGGAAACGGAAGACGATTGGGCAGCAGGCTTGGGCGCCGGCATGAAGAACATGACCAGAGCCACCAGCAGATAAATCAGGTACGCGCCGAGGGTGCTGACGGTTGGTGCATCCTGATAACCGAACATGCCGGCCAGCACCGAGCCCAGCGGGCCGTCCATCGGCAGCGTCGCGCTGAAGTCGAAGAGCACGGTTTGCAGGTGGTTCCACACCCCGGCTTCATGCAGGGCCTGCACCGAGTTGGCGAGAATCCCGGCGGCGACCACCAGAATGAACAGCCCGGTCCAGCGGAAGAACGCCGACAGGTTCAGGCGCATGCTGCCGCTGTAGATCAGGAAGCCGACGATGATCGCCAGAATCAGGCCGAGCAGGGCGCCGATCGGTGCGGCCGGGCCTTCGCTCTGCTGGAACACGGCCAGCAGGAAGAACACGGTTTCCAGACCTTCCCGGGCCACGGCGAAAAACACCATGGCGATCAGCGCGATGACCTGATGCTTCGATGCGGTCAGCGCGTGATCGAGGGAGGCTTGCAGTGAATGCTTGATCGAACGCGCCACCTTGCGCATCCAGAACACCATCGAACTGAGAATGCCCACGGCCAGCAGCCCGACCACGCCTTCGAACAGTTCCTGCTGCTTTTGCGGGAATTCGGCACTGACCAGTTCCAGGCCACCGCCAACCAGCAACGCCAGCGCGGCGGCGAGAAAAACCCCGATCCACACCGCAGGCATCCACTGGCCACGGCCGGTCTGTTGCAGGTAGCTGGCGATGATGCCAACGATCAGCGCGGCTTCGATGCCTTCGCGCAACATGATCAAAAAGGGAACGAGCATTCGGCGGTCACTGTGTAACGAAATGAGGTTACAAGTTGTAACATAATGAAAGTCATTCTCACATGGCATTCATTGACATTTAGCTGAACCTCAGCTGAACGAGTCTGAACATCCACGCCGCCCAGCCAGCTGCGCTAAGATGCCCGCCACTCGAACAACAATAGGATTGCGCGCGTTCCATGTCGGAAAAAGACACCATCGCCATTCAACTGGTGCGCGAAGCACTGCTGCAAAGTTGTGCCCCTGGCGTGGCCACGAAAGAAGTCTTGAGCAAGGTCGGGATTGATCCGGCGCTGCTGTCCACCGATGACGCCCGCGTGCCGGCCAGCCAGTACGCGCGGTTATGGCGCCTGCTGGCGCGGCGCGGCGATGACGAGTTCTTCGGCATGGACCCGCGCAAGCTGAAATCCGGCAGCCTCGAATTCCTCTGCCGCAGCGCCATGGCCCAGCCGAACCTGGCCGCTGGGTTGAGCACGGGGTTGAATTTCCTGTCGTTGATGCTTGAGCGTATGCCGGCGCAACTGGTGTACCAGCAGAGTCTGGCGGAGATCGTGCTGCTGGAAGACGACCCGGAACCGCGCCGCGCCTTCACCTATTTCACCTACTGGATGATCGTCCACGGCGTGGCGTGCTGGCTGGCGGGGCGGCGAATTCCGATCCTGGCCATCGAGCTGCGCTGCCCGGCGCCGGATTTTTGCGATGACTATCGGGTGATGTTCTCGGAAAACCTGCGTTTCGACCGGCCGCGCACGCGGATGATCTTCGCCGCCGATGTGCTGGATCTGCCGATCAAGCGCAGCGCCGAGGAGTTGAAACGCTTTCTGGCCCATGCCCCGGCCAACATTCTGGTGAAGTATCGCGACCCGGAAAGCCTTGCCAGCCGGATCAAGCAGGATCTGCGGCAGTTGCCCGCCGAACAGTGGCCGGAAACCGACGCGCTGGCCCAGCAGTTGTGCATGTCGGCCTCGACCCTGCGCCGGCGTCTGGCTGAAGAAGGGCAGACCTATCAGGGCCTGAAGGATAGCGTGCGCAAAGAGCTGGCGATCACCTGGCTGGCGGAACCTTCGATCAGTTTTGCCGACATCGCCACCCGCTTGGGGTTTGCCGATGCGAGCTCGTTCTACAAGGCGTTTCGCAAGTGGTCGGGGACCAATCCTGGGCACTATCGCAGCTTGATTCTCAACGAAGCGGTCTGATCCACCGCTGACGCTCGCTGCTCACCACCGACTCTCGTTCCCACGCTCTGCGTGGGAATGCAGCCCGGGACGCTCCGCGTCCCTTCCAGAGCTGGAACGCGGAGCGTCCCTTGAGGCATTCCCACGCAGAGCGTGGGAACGATCATCGCGGCACGGCGTGGGAGCGATCAAAGTCCGGAATCTTGGCCAAACCAGTCATCCACTTTGAGGGCTTTGACCATTGCCGCAGCCGGCGTGCGGCGCGAGTATTCCTCTGTTGTTTACGGTTCCCCAACCTAATAAGAACAGAGGGATTCTGGCAATGCGCGATTACTTGTCTGCCACCGCACAGTTTGATTATCAGCACACCGTGGATGCCGCGCTCAGCGGCACGCTCGAGGCGCTCAACGCCTGCGTCGAATGTTGTGACCGCCATGCTTTGCCGGGGCGCATCGCGCTGTTCTGGGAAGGCCGCGACGGCGCCAGTGCGACGTACACTTTCAGCGACCTGCAGGACAAAGCCGCGCGTTTCGCCAATTTCCTTCTCGCCCAGGGCGTGCAGAAGGGCGACAAGGTCGCCGGCCTGCTGCCGCGCAACATCGAATTGCTGATCACCGTGTTCGCCACCTGGCGCATCGGCGCGGTGTATCAACCGCTGTTCACCGCGTTCGGCCCCAAAGCCCTCGAACATCGCCTGAACTGCTCCGGTGCCAAAGTCGTGGTCACCGATGCAGTCAATCGGCCAAAACTCAGTGAAGTCGCCGACTGCCCGACGCTGGTCACTGTCGGCGGCCCGAAAGGCCAGGGCATCGTCCGTGGCGATTTCAGTTTCTGGGCCGAGCTGCCCAACCATTCCAATGTCTGCGAACCGCTGATGCTGACCGGCGAAGATCCGTTCCTGCTGATGTTCACCTCGGGCACCACCGGCCCGTCGAAAGCGCTGTCGGTGCCGCTCAAGGCCATCGTCGCGTTCCAGAGCTACACCCGCGATGCCGTGGATCTGCGCCCGGAAGATGCGTTCTGGAACGTCGCCGATCCGGGCTGGGCCTACGGCATCTATTTTGGCGTGACCGGCCCGTTGTCGATGGGCCATCCGATCACGTTCTACGATGGCCCGTTCACCCTCGAAAGCACCTGCCGGGTGATCAACAAGTACGGGATCACCAACCTCACCGGTTCGCCGACGGCGTATCGTCTGCTGATTGCCGGCGGCGATGAGTTCGCCAGGTCGATCAAGGGCAAGCTGCGCATCGTCAGCAGCGCCGGTGAGCCGTTGAACCCGGAAGTGATTCGCTGGTTCGCCGACAACCTCGGCGTGGTCATTCACGACCACTACGGCCAGACCGAACTGGGCATGGTCCTGTGCAACCACCACGGCCTCGAACACCCGATCCACCTCGGCGCTGCCGGTTTTGCTTCGCCGGGCCATCGCATCGTGGTGCTCGACGAGCAGAATAATGAACTCGGCGTCGGCCAGCCCGGCATCCTCGCCATCGACCGCACACAGTCGCCGATGTGCTGGTTCGCCGGTTACGAAGGCGCGCCGACCAAAGCCTTCGTCGGCAATTACTACCTGAGCGGCGACACCGTCGAGTGGAACCCGGACGGCAGCATCAGCTTCGTCGGCCGCAGCGACGACGTCATCACCACTTCCGGCTATCGCGTCGGCCCGTTCGACGTGGAAAGTGCACTGATCGAACACCCAGCCGTCGTTGAAGCGGCAGTGGTCGGCAAGCCCGATCCGGAGCGTACTGAACTGGTCAAAGCCTTCGTCGTGCTCAACCCGCAATACCGTGCCGAACCGGCGCTGGCCGAAGAACTGCGGCAACACGTGCGCAAACGTCTGGCCGCGCATTCGTACCCCCGTGAAATCGAATTTGTCAGCGAGTTGCCGAAAACCCCGAGCGGCAAATTGCAGCGCTTTATCTTGCGCAACCAGGAAATCGCCAAGGCTCAAGAGGCCGCGGCGCACAACGTTTCAGCTTGAATCAGGAAGTCAGTCATGCAGATCGAGAACAAGGTTTTTATCGTCACCGGCGGCGCATCCGGCCTGGGTGCCGCCACCGCTGAATTGCTGGTGAGCGCCGGCGCCAAAGTGATGCTGGTGGACATGAACGCCGATGCCGTCGCTGCTCAGGCCCAGCGCCTGGGGGCGCAGAGCGTGGTGGCCGACATCAGCAACGAAGCCGCCGCCGAAGCCGCCGTGCAGGCGACCGTTAAAGCCTTCGGCAGCCTGAATGGTCTGGTGAACTGCGCCGGCATCGTTCGCGGCGAGAAAATCCTCGGCAAGAACGGCCCGCACGCATTGTCCAGTTTCGCGCAGGTGATCAACGTCAACCTGATCGGCAGCTTCAACATGTTGCGTCTGGCGGCAGCCGCGATTGCTGAAAGCCAAGCCAACGCTGACGGCGAGCGCGGTGTGATCATCAACACCGCCTCGGTCGCTGCGTTCGACGGCCAGATCGGTCAGGCCGCGTATTCGGCGTCCAAAGGCGCCATCGCCAGCCTGACCCTGCCTGCGGCCCGTGAGCTGGCGCGCTTCGGCATTCGCGTGATGACCATCGCCCCGGGCATTTTCGAAACCCCGATGATGGCCGGCATGACCCCGGAAGTGCGCGACTCGCTGGCCGCCGGCGTACCGTTCCCGCCGCGTCTGGGCAAACCTGCCGAATACGCCGCGCTGGTGCGGCATATCATTGAAAACAGCATGCTCAACGGCGAGGTGATCCGTCTCGACGGTGCCTTGCGCATGGCCGCCAAGTAAGGAGGATTTCCCATGACCATCTCCAATGATCCGATTGTCATCGTCAGCGCCGTCCGCACCCCGATGGGCGGTTTTCAGGGCGAACTGAAAAGCTTGACCGCGCCGCAACTGGGCGCAGCTGCAATCAAGGCTGCGGTTGAACGCGCCGGTGTCGCCGCCGATGCGGTCGATGAAGTGCTGTTCGGCTGCGTGTTGCCGGCCGGTCTCGGTCAGGCACCTGCGCGTCAGGCTGCGCTGGGCGCCGGACTGGACAAGTCCACCCGCTGCACCACCGTCAACAAGATGTGCGGCTCGGGCATGGAAACCACCATCCTGGCCCACGACATGCTGCTGGCCGGCAGTGCCGATGTGGTGATCGCCGGCGGCATGGAAAGCATGTCCAACGCGCCGTACCTGCTGGATCGCGCCCGCGCCGGTTACCGCATGGGCCACGGCCGGGTGCTGGATTCGATGTTCCTCGACGGCCTCGAAGACGCCTACGACAAGGGCCGCCTGATGGGCACCTTCGCCGAGGATTGCGCCGAAACCAATCACTTCAGCCGCGAGGCTCAGGATGCTTTCGCCATCGCCTCGACCACCCGCGCCCAGCAGGCAATCAAGGACGGCAGCTTCAAGGCCGAGATCGTTCCGCTGACCGTCACCGTCGGCAAAGAACAAGTGATCATCAGCAACGACGAGCAGCCGCCAAAAGCCAAACTGGACAAGATCGCTTCGCTGAAACCGGCGTTCCGCGAGGGCGGTACGGTAACTGCGGCCAACTCCAGCTCGATCTCCGACGGCGCCGCCGCACTGGTGCTGATGCGTCAGTCGCAAGCGCAGCAACAAGGTCTGAAACCGCTGGCGGTGATTCACGGTCACGCCGCGTTTGCCGATACTCCGGGCCTGTTCCCGGTGGCGCCGATTGGGGCGATCAAGAAGCTGATGAAGAAAACCGGCTGGTCGCTGGATCAGGTCGATCTGTTCGAGGTCAACGAAGCGTTCGCCGTGGTCGGCATGGCGGCGATGACCCACCTGGAAATCCCCCACGACAAGCTCAACATCCACGGCGGCGCCTGCGCCCTGGGTCATCCGATCGGTGCCTCCGGCGCGCGGATTCTGGTGACCTTGCTCTCGGCCCTGCGCCAGAAAGGCCTGAAACGCGGCGTCGCGGCGATCTGTATCGGTGGCGGTGAGGCCACGGCGATGGCTGTCGAGTGCGTCTGAACCCGAGTTAAGGATTTGCCATGATTCCCAATGACGACCAACAACAAATCCGCGACATGGCCCGGCAGTTTGCCGAGGAACGGCTCAAACCGTTTGCCGCCGAGTGGGATCGCGAGCACCGCTTTCCGAAAGAAGCCATCGGTGAAATGGCCGGGCTGGGCTTCTTCGGCATGCTGGTGCCGGAGCAGTGGGGCGGTTGCGACACCGGTTACCTGGCTTACGCCATGGCCCTGGAAGAAATCGCCGCCGGCGACGGCGCCTGCTCGACGATCATGAGCGTGCACAACTCGGTGGGTTGCGTGCCGATCCTCAAGTTCGGCAACGACGACCAGCGCGAGCGATTCCTCAAACCGCTGGCCAGCGGCGAGATGCTCGGTGCGTTCGCGTTGACCGAACCGCAAGCTGGCTCCGACGCCAGCAGCCTGAAAACCCGTGCACGCCTTGAAGGCGATCACTACGTGCTCAACGGCTGCAAACAGTTCATCACCTCCGGACAGAACGCCGGGATCGTGATCGTGTTTGCCGTGACTGATCCGAGTGCCGGCAAGCGCGGGATCAGCGCCTTCATCGTGCCGACCGACTCGCCGGGCTATAAAGTCGCCCGCATCGAAGACAAGCTCGGCCAGCACGCCTCGGACACCTGCCAGATTCTGTTCGAAGACGTGAAAGTGCCGGTGGCCAACCGGTTGGGCGAGGAGGGCGAGGGCTACAAGATCGCTCTGGCCAACCTCGAAGGTGGCCGCGTCGGCATCGCTTCGCAATCGGTGGGCATGGCCCGCGCTGCGTTCGAGGCGGCCCGTGATTACGCCCGCGAACGCGACACCTTCGGCAAGCCGATCATCGAGCATCAGGCCGTGGCCTTCCGCCTGGCGGACATGGCCACCCAGATCGCCGTGGCGCGGCAGATGGTGCATTACGCCGCCGCCCTTCGCGACAGCGGTCAGCCGGCGTTGGTCGAGGCGTCGATGGCCAAACTGTTCGCCTCGGAAATGGCCGAGAAGGTCTGCTCCATGGCCTTGCAAACCCTCGGCGGTTACGGTTACCTCAACGACTTCCCGCTGGAGCGCATCTACCGCGACGTGCGGGTCTGCCAGATCTACGAAGGCACCAGCGACATTCAGCGCATGGTCATTTCGCGCAATCTTTGAGAAGGAATCTGCACATGAGTTACGAAACGATTTTGCTGGAAACCCATGGCCGCGTCGGCCTGATCACCCTCAATCGCCCGCAGGCGCTGAATGCCCTGAATGCGCAACTGGTCAGCGAAGTGAACCGCGCGCTCGATGGTTTTGAAGCTGACGCGAACATTGGCTGCATCGTCATCACCGGCTCGACCAAAGCCTTTGCCGCCGGCGCCGACATCAAGGAAATGGCCGATCTGACCTACCCGCAGATCTACATGGACGACCTGTTCAGCGACAGCGATCGCGTGGCCAACCGCCGTAAGCCGATCATCGCGGCGGTCAACGGTTTTGCCCTCGGCGGTGGCTGTGAACTGGCGCTGATGTGCGACTTCATCCTGGCCGGCGACAACGCCAAATTCGGCCAGCCGGAAATCAACCTCGGCGTGCTGCCGGGCATGGGCGGCACCCAGCGCCTGACCCGTGCGGTGGGCAAGGCCAAGGCCATGGAAATGTGCCTGAGCGGTCGCATGATCGACGCGGTGGAAGCCGAGCGCTGCGGCATCGTCGCGCGGATCGTGCCGAGTGCCGAGTTGCTGGATGAGGCGCTGAAAGTCGCTGCAGTGATCGCCAGCAAATCGCTGCCGATTACGATGATGGTCAAGGAAAGCGTGAATCGTGCATTCGAAGTGAACCTGACTGAAGGCGTGCGCTTCGAGCGCCGGGTGTTCCATGCGGCGTTTGCGACGCAGGATCAGAAGGAAGGGATGGCGGCGTTTGTGGCCAAGCGACCTGCCGAGTTCCAGGGCAAGTAATAGCGTTCGCCCCCACGCATTGCGTGGGGGCGATCAGTCAGAGCTGATAGTTCTTCAACTCCCGAGCAATCACCATCCGCTGTATCTCGCTCGACCCCTCATAAATCTGGGTAATCCGCGCATCCCGGTAGTACTTCTCAACCGGGTAATCCTCCAGATACCCATACCCGCCATGAATCTGAATCGCTGACGAACACACCTTTTCAGCCATCTCCGACGCAAACAGCTTGGCCTGCGAAGCCTCCGACAGACACGGTTTGCCCGCCGTGCGCAGCCGCGCCGCGTGCAGGATCATCAAGCGGGCCGCGTTGATCTGCATCTGCATGTCCGCCAGCAGGTTGGCGATGCTCTGGTGCTCGACAATCGCCTTGCCAAACTGCACCCGATCACGGGCATAACCCAGCGCCGCCTCGAACGCCGCACGGGCGATGCCCAATGCTTGCGCGGCGATACCGATACGTCCGCCTTCCAGGTTGGAAAGGGCAATCGCCAGACCTTTGCCGCGTTCACCCAGCAGATTGGCTTCGGGAATGCTGCAGTTGTTCAAGGTCACCGCGCAGGTGTCGGAAGCGCGGATGCCCATCTTGTGTTCGGTGCGATCGACGATGAAGCCCGGCGTGTCGGTCGGCACCAGAAACGCCGAGATGCCACGCTTGCCCAGATCCGGATCGGTCACCGCAAACACGATCGCCAGTTTCGCCCGCTTGCCATTGCTGACAAATTGCTTGGCGCCGTTGATCACCCATTGCCCGTCGCGCAGTTCGGCGCGGGTGCGCAGGTTGTGCGCTTCGGAGCCGGCCTGGGGTTCGGTCAGGCAGAAGCAGCCGATCACCGCGCCGCTGGCCAGGTCCGCCAGCCAGGTCTGTTTCTGTTCTTTGCTGCCGTAGTTGAGCACCGGCCCGCAGCCCACCGAGTTGTGGATGCTCATGAACGCGCCGGTGGCACCGTCACCGGCGGAAATCTCTTCCACCGCCAGCGCATAGGCCACGTAGTCGACGTAGGTGCCGCCCCATTCTTCCGGCACTACCATGCCCAGCAAGCCGAGTTCGCCCATCTTTGCCACCAGAGCGTCATCGATCCAGCCGGCCTTTTCCCAGGCTTGTGCGTGGGGCGCGATTTCGCCACGGGCAAAGTCCCGGGCCATGTCGCGGATCATGACCTGGTCTTCAGTCAATTCGAGATCGTGCATGGCTCAGCTCCCGCTCTCAGCGAAACCGTGGAAGAAACTCGCGACCTGCTCGGCGTGCAGCGCAGCCAGGGTCGGCGGGTTCCAGCGTGGTGATTTGTCTTTGTCGATCAGCAGGGCGCGCACGCCTTCGATCAGGTCGCCGCGTTCGAACCACTGGCGATCCACATGCAGTTCGAGGGCGAAGCAGTGTTCCAGGCTCAGATGGCGGCCGCGACGGAGCATTTCCAGGGTCACACCCATGGCCAGCGGCGAGCGGGTTTCCAGCAGGTCGGCGGTGGTGGTCGCCCATTCGTGGCTGTCGGCGACGGTCACGGCGCGCAGTTGCTCGACGATGCTCGGCACATCAGGCAAGGCGAAGAAGTGGTCGATGGCCGGGCGCAAGGCTTCGAGCGGCGCATCCGGCAGGGTTTGCACGGCGTGGCGGGCCAGCAGGTTTTGCAGGTCTTTAAGCGGCGTGTCGTGCCACTCCAGGTGATCGAGCTGTTCGTCGAGGATGCCGAGTTTGCTGCTGTCCAGATACCAGTCGGCCAACCCGCAATACAGCGCATCCGCTGCACGGATCTGCACGCCGCTGACGCCCAGATAAATCCCCAGTTCACCGGGAATGCGTGGCAGGAAATAACTGCCGCCGACATCCGGGAAATAGCCGATCGCCACTTCCGGCATCGCCAGACGGCTCTTCTCGGTGACCACCCGCAGATCGGCGCCTTGCACCAGGCCCATGCCGCCGCCGAGGACGAAACCGTCCATCAGCGCCAGCACCGGTTTGCGGTAGTGGTGGATCGTCAGGTCGAGGGCGTATTCCTCGACGAAGAAATCTTCGTGCAGCGTGTCGCCGCTTTTGAAACTGTCGTAGAGCGAGCGAATGTCGCCACCGGCGCAAAAGGCTTTTTCGCCGGCACCGCGCAGCACCACCGCGTGGATATCGGCATCGGCGGCCCAGGCGTCCAGATGCTGCTGGAGCTGGCGCACCATGTCGAGGGTCAGGGCATTGAGGCCGGCGGGGCGGTTGAGGGTCAGATGACCGATGTGATTGCGAACCTCGGCCAGCACTTCGTGCGGCGTGGCATCCATGGACGAAGTCCGCGGGGATGAAGCCTGAGCAGTCATCACTAACTCCCTGCTTTTATTGTCTTTATTCGAGAAGCTCGCGCGCGAGCGTTAGCGGATCGTAACAGTGCAAATTTGCCGTGTACAACGGGGATATGTGCACGGGCTGTCTGCATTTTTACCTTAGGCCAAATGCACGGGATCGCGGCTTCTTTTCAATCGACAACGCTGACAGGTACAGGCTCCGGACTCAGCGGAACACCTGGCCAATGCTGCGCCGCTTGGCGTGCAGTTCACTGTTATGAATCAACTGTTCCAGATCCTCCGGCGTGACATCGATGAACGCCTCCATATCGGCCAGTGCCAGTTTCAGATCCTCGGCCGTGATGGCCTGAATATCCACCGGCGCCACGGCCGGCGCCGGTTCTGCGGGGCGTTTCGGATAGCGAATGCGGGTGAGGTTGTTGTAGGCCAGTGCGGCGAGCAGCAGGCACGCGGCGCTGAGCATCGCCGGTTCCAGGGCTTTCCAGTCCATGGCGATGGTCATCGGGTCGGCCAGCACCATGGTCAACGCGACGGCGCCGGCCGGCGGGTGCAGGCAGCGCAGCCAGCACATCAGGATCAGCGCCATGCCTGCGGCGAGGCACGCACTGCCGAGGGTTCGGCCGAGGACGTGGGCCACCAGCAACGCGACGACGCCCGCGCACAGGTAACCGCCGATGATCGACCACGGCTGGGCGAGGGCGCCGGACGATACGGCGAACAACAGCACCGCCGAAGCGCCCAGAGGGCCGATCAGGTGGTAGGCCACTTCAATGCCGAACACCTGACTGCACGCCCAAACACTGAACAACGTGCCCAGGGCCATGCCGATGGCGGCGCGGCTCCATTCGGTGGGGCGGGTGTTGATGGCGGCGGGCAACCAGCGAGCGAGCATGCAGAATCGATCCTTTGCGAAATTCAGGGCAAAAAAAAGGACTTGTCCGTAAACGCGGAAAGTCCTTCGAAGTGTTCCAACTATTGGGGGAGGAACGCGCACAGTGTGCCAAGCAATCTCGATGCTGACAAATTCATATAAATGCAGTTTCAGTGCATTATTTGTGAAGTAAAGCCACGCGCCGCCCACTCATGAAACACAGAAACCCGCCCATCGCCGTCAGTGCGCTGAGGGCGTAGAACATGGTCGGCGCCGGCGTGTGCATCAGCAGGAAACCGCAAATCACCGGGCTCAACGCGCCACCCAGCGCCGCGAGGTTCTGCGCGCCGTAATAGCTGCCGCGCAGTTCTTCCGGGGCCAGGGTGTCGACGAACAGAAATTCCGACGGGTAAATGATCATCTCGCCGAGAGTGAAAATGAACATTGCGATGCACCAGGTCACCAGGCTGTCGGCCAGGCTGAAGCCGATCAATCCAACGATGAACAGGCTGGTGCCGGCGGCGATCCAGTAGCGCAGTTTTTCCCGGTTGAGGAAGCGGCCGATCTGGTATTGCAGCAGGATCACCGCGATGGCGTTGCAGGCGAGCAGGGCGGCCATGGTTTGCAACGCCCGCTGCGAATCCTCGACCACCAGCAGGTATTGCGACAGGTACAGGGTGAAGCGGCCGTGAACCACGGTGCTGAGCAGACAGCCGCAGGTGAACATGATCAGCGTGCGGTCGTTTTTCAGGGTGATGAGGGTTTTCAGGAAGCTTTGCGGTTGGCCGATGGCGGCGACCGGGCTGGCATCCTTGGGAATCCCGATCATCAGGAAGATGCTGCCGAAAGCGATGCCGGCGGCAATCAAGAAGGGCGCAATCGGGTAGACCCCGGCGATTACCACGCCGAGCATCGGGCCGGTGGCGTAGCCGATGTTGGTCAGCGTATAGCGCAGGGAAAACGCCTTGGCCCGCTGGCCCATGGGCAGGTTTTCACTGAGGATCGCCTTGGAGCCGATCAGGAACAGCGCCGAAGCGGTTTCGGTGATGACCAGCGTCAGGGTCGTCAGATACAGGTCTTTGGCGAAGGTCAGCAGCACGAAGCCGATGGCGCTGGAAAGCATCGCCAGAATCAGCAACCGGCGCTTTTCCAGCCGGTCGATGATGTAGCCACCGTACAGCGCGAGCAGGGTGGCGATGAACACCGCGATGCCCAGCAACAACCCGACGTCCTGTTGGTTGAGGCCGAGCTTGTTGCTCAAAAACAGGGTGAGCAGCGGACTGGTGATGGCGCGGCTGACGACGATGGTCAGCGAAACGATCATCAGGCGGCGGATAACGAGCGAGTAGGTGGCCACGGAAAATCAAATGTCCTTATTCGGTTAACAGGTGCTCGAGATCGCGCACGGAATCCAGCGTTTGCAGTTGCCGCAGCTGCGCCAGTAACGGCTCGGCCTTGACCGGTGAAATGACTCGCAGCGCCAGACTGAAAAACTTCTCCTCCAGCGCCGCCTCGCTCAGCGGATTGCCCGGCGCGCCCAGCGGCACCTCGACACACAGACTCGTCTGACGCCCGTCGCGGGTTCGAAGAATGACCAGCGGCTCGCCATCCTCCGACAGTCGCTCATCCACTTCAAGGCGAATGCGCGTCAGCCAGTGGGTGATTTGCGGATCGTTGCGCGGCTGCTCATCGTAAGCCTCGAGGCGGCAATGACCATGCACCAGTCGCGCGGCGAGGGCGTAGGGCAGACTCATTTGCGCGGCGGCCAGACTGCGGGTGTCGCGGCCGCCGCACATGTCGAGCAGAAACCCGCACAGGTTCACCTGCACGTCTTCCACCTGATCGGCGCCGACCTGCAATTGCTCCAGCAACAAGCCGAGTGCATCGATGGCCGAATGGGTGCCACGACACGCGGCATAGGGTTTGATCGAACAGCGCGCGAGTTTCCAGACCTGTCCCAAATCAGCATCCAGCGCGTCCGGCTGCGCGCTGCACGGTGCCAGGGTCTTGAGAAATCCACCCCAGACATCCTCGAACAATACCGACGGCCCGCTGACGCCTTCGCGAGCAAAACGCGCGGCGAGCAATCCACCCTCGGCCGCACGGCCGCTGTGCAGTTTCTTGCTTTGCGAGCCGTCATGAATGAACGCCCACAACCCGCCGCTGAAACTGCCGGCGATGCCCAGCGCCGACACGGTTTGCCCGAAATCCAGCGCAAAGATCCGCGCACAGGCCGCCGCCGCGCCGAACACGCCGCAAGTGGCGGTCGAATGCCAGCCGGCGCCGTTGTGCGCCGAATAACTGCCGCAGGCCTCCAGCACCCGCCGGCCGATTTCGTAGCCGATCACCACGGCGGTGATGAACTCGCGACCGTCCACCGGCCGATCCACCAATGACAAAGCCGCCATCACCGCCGGCAACACCACCGCGCCGGAATGATCACAACCGCCGGTGTCGTCCAGTTCCAGCGCATGGGCGGCGATGCCGTTGAGCAACGCCGCATGTCCCGCGCCGACGCGCAGTGACGAACCCCAGACCAGCGCGTTGCCCGGCTCCGCACCGAACACCTGCCGCGCCTGAAGCGCCACCGCGCTGTCGGCCCCGGCCAGTGCTGCGCCGAAGGTGTCGAGAATGTGCCGCTTGGCCTGTTCCACCAACGCTGGCGGCAGGTCTTCAAAGCGGGTCTCGACGCAAAACCGCGCCAGCCGCTGCATGCGTTCGGTCATACGAGGTAGTCCCGATAATGGCGCTCATACACCGACGCCGGATGATCCTGCGCGACCGGCGCCGCCGTTTGCGCCCACCACTGCGCGACTTCGGCGCCGGTGGCGATCCACACGTCGTCATGCTGCTGAATGCCTTGCAGCAATTCGCGCAGCACGCCGATGCGTCCTGGCGTGGCGATGATTTCCGGGTGCAGGCGCAGCACGTAGCACAGGCCGAAGCGGTGGAAGCCGGCGAAGTCCATTTGCAGGTTGCCCAGGGTGTGGCTGTAAGAGGCGATCCGCGATTGCGCCGGCGGTACGGCCGGGCTCAGGTTGAAGGCGAAGTAGGGTTCGTCTTCCAGTTCGTAATGCAGCGGCAACTCGACCACTTCGGGCGCGGTCGGGTGCAAGAACGGCAGGTCATCGCCACGCCATGAGGAAGACCAGAGAATGCCGTGATCTTTCAAGGCTTCGATGAAGCCCGGCGCGCCGTTACCCGCCGGAATCCGGAAGCCGGTTGGATGCACGCCGGTAAGTGCTTCCAGCGCCGCACAGCCCTTGGCGACTTCCGCGCTTTGCGCCGCCAGATCCAGCGTGTCGTAATCCTGATGGCGGTAGCCGGCGCTGGCGACTTCATGGCCGTCAGCCAGGATCGCGGCGATGTGCTGCGGGTTTTCTTCGGCAACGATGCCGGGCACGAACCAGCTGCTGCGCACCCCGAGTTCCCTGAACAGGCCGAGCAAACGCTCGACGCCGCGTTGCGTGCCGTAGCGCCACACCGACAGCGTCTTGTCGCGCCCGACGACTTCCGGGGCCTGGGTGAGAATGCCGTGGATGTCGTTGTAATCGACGGTCAGCACCACCGCGCAGCGTTTGCCGGCGGGCCAGAGTTTGCTGGAGTCAGCCATGGTGATGCTCCTTCAGCCACCAGCGGGCGACGTCGCGGCAGGTGGCGAACCACACGTCATCGCGTTGGCGCATGTGTTCGAAGAGTTTCTCCAGCAACAGGATGCGCCCCGGTTTGCCGGTGATTTTCGGGTGGAACAGGGTGGTCAGGCACAGGCCTTCGTCCATTGCGCCGTCGTATTCGCGTTGCCAGTTGTCGAGGGTCAGCTCGTAGCTGGCGGTGCGATCGAGCCCGGACGGGAAGTTCGGGGCGCGGGTGTAAGCGAGGGCGGCGTAGTCGTCCATTTCCCAGCGGCCGGGGATCTCCACCAGCGGCGTGTCGTGGCCGGGGACGTTGACCAGATACGGGCGATCGTCGCCGCGCATGCTGCTGGAATAGATGACGCCGTTGTCGGCCAGCATCGCCGGGGTTTCGGCGCGCCAGTCGCCGGACGGGGTGCGAAAGCCCTCGGCGCGGATGTGCAGGTATTGCCAGAACACGTCGCGGGACTTGTTCATCACGGCCTGCTGCTGGTCCAGCGTCAGGGCGTAGAAGGATTCGTGTTTGTAGCCGTGGTAGGCGACTTCATGACCGCGCTCGACGATGGCCTGGCATTGTTTCGGCCAGTTTTCCACGACCCAGGCGGGGACGAAGAAGGTGGTCGGGATCTTGAAGGCATCGAGCAGATCCAGCAGGCGTGGCAGGGCGCGATACGGGCCGTAGCCGCCGAAGCCGAAGTATTCGGGTTTGTGCCAGATCGAGTTGTTGAGCATGGCATCGCCGGTCGGGCCGTCGAGGTCGAAGGCCAGGGCGAGGCAGGCTTTGTGCTGGTCGGGCCAGGTGGGTTGGGGTGAGGAGGACATCACAGCGCTCCGATACTCATCTGTAGGAACTGCCGAAGGCTGCGATCTTTGTTCGGGACGCAGAGCGTCCCCGGCTGCATTCCCACGCAGAGCGTGGGAACGATCAATCAAAAGATCGCAGCCGGGCATCCGTGGCGAAGGTTTACTTGCCCGCGTTAATGGTCACATCCTTGATCGCACCCAGCTCCAGATCCCACTTCTTCAGAATCGCGTTGTAGCTGCCGTCATCCACCATGCTCTGCAGCGCCACTTTTACCGCTTCACTGAGCTCAGGCTTCTTCTTGCTCACACCCAACCCGGTGAACTGCACGGAGATCGGCTGGCCGACCGTTTTGTACATGTCCTTTTCCTGGGTCTTGAGGTACGACAGGGTTTCGCTGCCCTGCATTGCCGCATCGATGCGGCTCTGGCGCAGTTGCGCACGGGCGTCAGCCGAGCCTTCGGTGCCGATCACGTTGATCGCAGGTTTCCCGGCGGCTTCACAGTTGGCCTTGCTCCACTCGGCGATTTCCGCCGGGAAGGTGGTGCGGCGGCTGGTGCCGACTTTCTTGCCGCACAGGTCGATGATCTCGTTGGTCGCGGCGTTCTTCTGCAAGGTGTAGAACTGCGGGCCGCTGGTGAAGTAGTCGACGAAGGTCACGCTGGCCTGACGCTCGGCGGTGTCGGTCATGCCCGACAGGACCATGTCCACGCGGTCGGTGGTCAGGGCGTTGATCATTTGCTCGAAGCCGGTCTCCTGCCACTTGATCTTCACCCCGAGGCGTTCGGCCAGGGCGTTGCCCAGGTCGTAGTCAAGGCCGGTGAGCTTGTTGGTGGCCGGGTCCTTGAAATCCATCGGCGGATAGTTGGGCATGATCGCGACGACGATCTCGCCTTTTTCCTTGATGCTGGCCGGCAACTCGGCGGCCACGGCGACACCGCAAGACATGAGGGAGGTGAGTACTGCTGGAATGACGAAGTTCTTCATGGACGTTCTCTTATGAGTGTTGTGAAGGCCAAAGGGGCCTCAGGTTCGAACGGCAGAAATGAAGCTTTGGGTGCGCGGGTTTTGCGGACTTATTAGTATTTCTTCGGGGCTTCCAGCCTCCACGATCTGCCCGCCGTCCATGAACACCATGCGGTTGGAAACCTCCCGGGCGAAGCCCAGTTCATGGGTGACGACGATCATGGTCATGCCGGTCTGCGCCAGATCGCGCATCACCGACAGCACCTCACCGACCAGTTCCGGGTCGAGTGCCGAAGTGGGTTCATCGAAAAGCATCAGCTTGGGTCGCATGGCCAGCGCGCGGGCAATCGCCACCCGTTGCTGCTGACCGCCCGACAGTTCAATCGGGTAGCTGTTGCGTTTGTCGGCCAGGCCGACCCGGGCCAGCAGCTCCAGGGCTTCTTCGTGCGCCTCCTTGGGCGAACGCTTGAGCACCTGGCACGGGCCTTCGATGATGTTTTGCAGCACGGTCATGTGCGGGAACAGGTTGAAGCGCTGGAACACCATGCCGGTGGCCAGGCGCTGGCGGGCGATCTGCGACTCGTTGAGTTCGTGCAGCTTGTGCCCGACCACGCGGTAGCCGACCAGTTCGCCATCGACCCAGAGGCCGCCCTTGTCGATCTTTTCCAACTGGTTGACGCAGCGCAGCAGGGTGCTCTTGCCCGAGCCCGACGGGCCGATGATGCACAGCACTTCGCCTTGCTCGACCTCGATGTTGATGTCCTTGAGCGCGTGGTACTGGTCGTAATATTTGTTCAGGCTCACGGCCTTGACGATGTTTCTCATGTTCGACTCCTCAAGAACGCTTGCCGGCGCCGCGAGCGAAACGACGCTCCAGACGGCTTTGACCAAAGGACAGGACGGTGACGGTGGCCAGGTACCAGATACCGGCGACGATCAGCAGCTCCATGACCCGGGCGTTGGCGTAGTAAATGTTCTGGGCGTTGTAGAGCAGTTCCGAGTACTGGATGACGCTCGCCAGCGAGGTCATTTTCACCATGCCGATGAATTCGTTGCCGACCGGCGGAATGATGATCCGCATGGCCTGCGGCAGGATGATCCGGCGCAGCGCTTGCAGGCGCGGCATGCCGATCGACTTGGCGGCTTCGTACTGGCCGGTGTCCACCGAGAGCAGGCCGGCGCGCACCACTTCAGCGGTGTAGGCGCCCTGGTTAATGCTCAAGCCGAGCAGGGCGGCCACGAACGGGGTCATCAGGCTCACGGTGTCGAGTTCGAACAGGCCGGGAATGCCGATGGTGGGGAAGATCAGCGCCAGGTTGAACCACAACAGCAGTTGCAGAATCAGCGGCGTACCGCGAAACAGCCAGGTGTAGGTCACGGCCACGTAACGCAGGATCGGATTGGCCGACATGCGCATGATCGCGGTGATCACCCCGAACACGATGCCCAGCGCCATGGCCAGCACGGCCATGATGATCGTGTTGAACAGGCCCCACATGATCGCTTCGGAGGTGAGGAACTGGCCGATGTACGACCATTCGATCTTGCCTTCGGCGAAGGCCCGCACCAGGCCGATGATGGCGATGACGATCACGGTGGCGAAGAAGATCCGCCCGTAATAACGCCGTGGCACATGCTGGTACTGGGTAATGTCGAACTGGTTTTCCGCCAGTTTGCGCTCCGCCTGGAGTCGTTCTGCCTGAGTCTGGCTCATGGTGTTTCTCCGTACACTGTACTTGTCGATCAACCCCCTCCCGATGGGAGGGGGACCCGGCTTAGAGGCGGAAGCCCTGGTAGTTTTCGGTCCACTGTTGCTGCGCGGCGAGGGCGGTTTTCAGGCGGCCGATCTGCTCGCGCACCTGTTGCGGCGCGGTGCCGCCCCAGCCGCTGCGTGCTGCGATGGCGGCTTCCAGGGTCAGGCTGTCACGCACGTCTGCCGTGAGGCGCGGGTCGATCTCGGCCAGCAGCGCCGGCGAGGCTTCCCACAATTCGAGGTCGTGTTTTTCGCAGGCCTGAACCAGTGCGCCGGTGATTTCGTGAGCTTCCTTGAACGGCACGCCGCGCACGGCCAGCCAGTCGGCGACTTCGGTGGCGAGGGTGAAACCCAGCGGTGCCTGACGCCGCAGTTCCTCGACGTTGACGGTCATGGTCGCGACCATCCCGGCCATGGCCGGCAGCACCAGCAGCAAGGTGTCGACGCTGTCGAGCACGCCGTTCTTGTCTTCGCTCAGGTCGCGGTTGTACGACAGCGGCAGGGATTTGAGCGTCGACAGCAGGCCGGTCAGGTTGCCGATCAGACGCCCAGCCTTGCCCCGCGCCAGTTCGGCGATGTCCGGGTTTTTCTTCTGCGGCATGATCGAGCTGCCGGTGGCGTAGGCGTCGTCCAGATCGACCCAGCGGAACTGGCGCGACGACCACAGGCAGAACTCTTCGGCCAGACGCGAGATGTTGATCCCGAGCATGCTGGCGATGAACAGGAATTCGGCGACGTGATCACGGCTGGCCACGGCGTCGATGGAGTTTTCGCAGACCCCGGCGTAGCCCATTTCCCTGGCCGACTGTTGCGGCTGGCGAGCGATCGCGGAACCGGCCATGGCCGCAGCACCGAGGGGCGACAGCGAAGTGCGCGCGTCCCAGTCCACCAGGCGTTGCACGTCGCGCAGCATCGATTGCGCGTGGGCCAGCAGGTGATGGGCGAACACGATCGGTTGCGCCTGCTGCAAGTGGGTGAAGCCCGGGCAGATGCTTTCGACATGCTGCTCGGCCTGATCCACCAGCGCCGTTTGCAGGGCCAGCACTTCCACGGCCAGGGTGCGGACGTGATCACGCAGGAACAGGCGCAGGTCGTTGGCGGTCTGGTCGTTGCGTGAACGGCCGGCGCGCAGCTTGCCGCCCAGTGCGCCGAGGCGTTCGGTCAGCAGGCGCTCGATGAAGGTGTGAACGTCTTCGTCGTCCAGGGTCGGGGCGATGCGCCCGGCAGAAAAATCGGCACCGATGCCGTCCAGGGCTTCGATCATCGTGCGGGTTTCCTGCTCGTCGAGCAGGCCGGCACGTTGCAGTTCCCCGGCGTGGGCCTTGGAGCCGGCCAGATCGTACGGCGTCAGGCGGAAATAGCGCTCGGGGCAACGGGACAGGGCCGCCAGGGCTGCGGACGGGCCGCTTTTGAAACGGGCACCCCAGAGACGGTCGGTGGTTTGAGACATTTGTTGTTTTCCTCGTCGGTAACGCGAACTGAAATCGATGTGCCGGGCCCTGAAATCGCGCTGGCTATTCAGCGAACAGCAGCAGCGGACAGAATCAGGCCAAAGCAGTTTTCAAGAGGGCAGTTGCAAAGAGACAAGAGCTGATCGAAGTGTCAGCTTTTAATGTTTGGCGATCAGTGAGTTGGCACTGATGTTCGGGATTTTCTGGCGGTTGCCAAGGCTGGTTTTCTGTGATCATTATTATTAGCCGGCGATGTTTTTGTTGTTGGACACAGATTGTTGAACATTGCGCCAGAGGTAAATCAGCATTATGGAAACCCCACTTTCCAATTCCGGAAACCCACCGGTCAAAACCGCTCACCGGGCACCTTTGGCCCTCAGCGGACTGGATTTCAAACTGCTCAAGGTGTTCAAGGCGGTGGTCGAGGCCGGCGGCTTCAGCGCGGCGCAAAACGAGCTGAACGTGGGCCTGGCCGCGATCAGCAAACAGATCTCCGACCTGGAAATCCGCATCGGCATGCGCCTGTGTACCCGGGGGCGCGAAGGGTTTCACCTGACCGAAGAAGGGCGTCTGGTGTATCAGGCGTCGATTGATCTGTTTGCTTCGGTCGACAACTTTCGTGACCGGCTTAGTTCAGCGCAGAATGAACTTATCGGCGATCTAGGAGTGGGGGTGATCGATAATACGATCAGCGACGATAATTCGCCGTTAGTTGCCGCGCTTAAAAAGATAAATGAACATTCACCGAAAGTAAGGTTTCAACTTCAGGCGACTCAGTTGGATGAAGTAGAAAGAGGCGTGGTCGAGGGTCGCTTAGTTGCCGGAATAGTCCCGGTTTATCAAAAGCGTGAAGAGTTCGATTATTACCCGCTCTATGAAGAACGCTCGCAGGCTTACTGCGCTGTCGGCCACCCGTTGTTCGAGATGCCGGCGGAGCAGATGGGCGGCAACGTGCTGCAGGATTACGAGTGCATCAACCACCGCTACGCGATCCATCGCGACAAGCTCAACTTCGCCCGCTACGACAGTTTTTCCGCCTCGGCGACCCAGGTCGAAGCGGTGGCATTGTTGATCAAGACCGGGCGTTTCGTGGGCTTTCTGCCCCAGCACTACGCCGCCACGCTGGTTGCCGCCGGGCAGTTTCGCGCGGTGTGCCCGGAGCTGATCCACTTCGACACGCCGTTCAATCTGATCCTGCGGCACAACACCGTGCGCAGTCCGTTGGTCAAGGCGTTCGCCCAGGCGCTGGGGGTCGATCTCAAGGCGACGGCGTAAGGATCAGACGCATGGCGCAACGTCGCTCGCCGGGCAATCCGTGAGCGATTTCATCGCGCAATACATGGTTCAGACGTGCGTCGCTGTCGTCGGCGTTCAATAGCGCAAAACCCATGCGTTGATAGAACGGCGCATTCCACGGCAGATCGCGAAACGTCGTCAGCGTCACCGCCCGAAGTTGCCACAGACGCGCCTGTTCAATCGCCGCCAACAGCAACTTGCGACCGACGCCCCGGCCCTGAAAGTGTTGGCTGACGGACAGTTCCTCAATGTGCAACTGTTGGTCGACAGTCACCGCCCTTAAAAAACCTGCAAGTTGCCCGTCGTTGTTTTGCGCGACCCACAGTGCGCCCTGTTCAATGGCCGGTAAATGCGCCGAGGCCTGCGGCACGGTGGCATCCGCCAGCCAGGCCAGTGAAGGGTCGAGGCGAAACAGCGCGGCGGCCGAACGCTCGATGGTGGGGAGGGCGATGGCATCGGCTGCAAGGGCCTGTCGCACGGTAAAGGTCATCAGTCAGCGGTCCCTGTGGAAATCACGTCGCGCAGGTTAAGGCGCCAGCCCCAGCAACACATAATCGTTTTTGTCGAAACGCCCGCTCAGCACCGGTTGCAGCGCAGCGAGCGGCGTGCCTTGCAGGGCCTGATAGTCGCTGCGATCCATCATCAGCCACGCCGGTCCCTTGAGCGCTTCGAGCGCTTGCGCGGTTTCAGTGAACAGCGGTTGCAGATCCTGATCGACGTTGACCATGAACTTGATTGCCTTGGCGTCCTTGCCCATGCCGTGCAGCACCAGCGGCGCGGGTTGCTCGTGGATCCGCGCGAGTGCCGCCTGGCTGAAGGTTCGCGTGTCATACAGCTGGCGCTCCACCGGCTCGAACACCAGCGCGTACGCCGACCAGACCGCCAAAACAGCGCTGAATGCGAGGATTTCGGTTCGCCAGCGCGACCGCCACAACCGCGACAACGCGGCCAGTTGCAGCAATGCCAGCACGATCATTATCAGCGTCAGATCGGTCAACGACTCGGGAAACCGTCGCTGCGCCACCCACAACAAGACGATCAACAATCCAGGAATCAACAACCACAATCCCTGCATGCCGACGCGCAGCCAGGCAAACACCCGACCATGCAACACCTGAAACGGATACGCCGCAATAATCGCCGCCATGGGCAGCATCGGCAGCAGATAGCGGGCCTTTTTCGCCTGGGGAATCGACAGCCCGACCATCACGATCAATCCCGCCGCGGCGCAATACTGCACCAGGCGCAAGGCCGGGCCGCGTTGCCGGGGCTTGCTCAGCCACACCGCCGCCAGCGCGAGCAAGGCCAGCGGATACGCCAGCGCATAGTTGCCCAGAGAACTGGTGAAGTAATACAGCGAACCGCTGACGCCTTCGCTGCCGTCCATGCGCCCCATGAACTGCATGCGGATCACGTCCTGCCGAAACGCCGGCCCGCCGCTGACCTCCGCCAGCCACAACAGCAGCCCCACGCAGGCCGCCAGCAGCAGCGAAGCCAGCACGCCGAAGGTCAACAGACGCGACCACTGGCGATCCAGCAGGTAGTAACTGCAGAGCATGCCGCTCGGCACCACCAGCCCGATCGGCCCCCGAATGCCGAACCCCAGCAGCAACAGAAGGAACACCAGCGGCCAGCGCCGACCGGCAGCGAAATGGTCGTGGGCATAGCCGAGGTAGAACACCGAAAACGCCACGGCGGCGAGCATCAGGTCCTGCGACACCGCCCGAGTCTCGGTGATGAAGGTGCTGGTGAGCATCAGCAATGCGATGCTCACCACCGCCCAACGCACGGATGAGGGCGCGAGCAAGCGATACATCAACGTCACGATCACCGCGCCGGCGAAAGCGCTCGGCAGCCACGCCGTCAAGCTGTTGACCGTCCCGAGCGGCAGCGACAACAGCCAGATGAACAAGGTCGAGAGCGCCGAATAATCGGCGTACGGCTCACCGTAAGTGGTGGGAAATACACTGGGCCCGTGGCGCAGCATTTCCTGGGCGAACAGCACGAAGCGCGAGTCGAAACCGATGGGCGCTTGCCCGTACACGCCGGCAATGAACAACACAAACGCCAGCAGCCCTGCGATCAGGGACTGCCGGCGCAGGGCGGGGGATAACCCCATCAAGCCACGTCCGAGGCGTGCGGCCACTGCTGCAAAGGAATCGGCAGGGAGCGCGATTCGCCACGGCCCATCGGGAAATAATGGAAGCCGTTTCGGGCCAGGCGTTCAGCGTCGTACAGATTGCGACCGTCGAAGATCACCGGGGCCTTGAGGCGTTGCTGGATCAGGTCGAAATCCGGCGCCTTGAACTGCTGCCATTCGGTGCAGATGATCAGCGCATCGGAACCGGCGAGAACCGATTCCGGGGTGCCCATCAGCATCAGTTTTGATTCGTCCGGGTACAGATGCTGGGTTTCCTGCATCGCTTCCGGGTCGAATGCCCGAACATTGGCGCCAGCGGCCCACAGCGATTCGAGCAAGACCCGGCTTGGCGCGTCGCGCATGTCGTCGGTGTTCGGTTTGAAGGCCAGGCCCCAGACGGCGAAGGTCTTGCCGCGCAGTTCGCCCTTGTAGAACGCGTTGATGCGTTCAAACAGCTTGTGTTTTTGCCGCTGGTTGATCGCTTCCACCGCTTGCAGCAGATCGCTGGAGCAATGCGCTTCTTCGGCGCTATGGATCAGCGCGCGCATGTCTTTGGGGAAGCACGAGCCGCCGTAACCGCAACCGGGGTAGATGAAGTGATAGCCGATACGGCTGTCGGCGCCGATGCCCTGGCGCACCGATTCGATGTCCGCGCCCAGGTGTTCGGCCAGTTCGGCGATCTGGTTGATGAAGCTGATCTTGGTCGCCAGCATGCAGTTGGCGGCGTACTTGGTCAGTTCGGCGCTGCGCAGGTCCATGAACATGATGCGATCGTGGTTGCGGTTGAACGGCGAGTACAGGTCACGCATCACGTCGCGCACTTCTTCGCGTTCGCAACCGATGACGATCCGGTCCGGCCGGCGGCAATCGGCGACGGCCGAACCTTCCTTGAGAAATTCCGGGTTGGACACAATATCGAACTGCAACAGGCGCCCGGCCTTGACCAGGGCTTTGTCCAGGTGCGTGCGCAAGGTATCGCCGGTGCCCACGGGTACGGTGGATTTCTCCACCAGAATCAGTGGCTGCTCACGATGCCGGGCCACGGCGTCGCCCACCGACAGCACGTAACGCAGGTCGGCCGAACCGTCTTCTTTCGACGGAGTGCCAACGGCAATGAACGCGACCTTGCCGTGCTGTACCGCGAGTTTTTCATCGCAGGTGAATTGCAGGCGCCCGGCATCCAGGCCTTCGCGGACCAGACTGGCCAGCCCCGGCTCAAAGATGCTGACGTGACCCTGGCGCAACAGTTCGACTTTTTTCTCATCGATGTCCATGCACACCACGTCATGGCCGACTTCGGCCAGCACGGCGGCCTGCACCAGGCCGACATAACCGCTACCAAACACTGTGATTTTCATGGCGAACTCCTCAATTCGGGCGCACGGGCCGGACGAGTGTTGATGGTGATGACCCCGAGCATGACCAGCGCCACGCCCAGTGATTTGGAGAAACTGAAGGATTCGTTGAACAGCGGCAGGCTGGCCGCCAGCAGGTACACCAGCGCATAGCTGATGCTCAGCAGCGAATAGGCCCGGCCCAGCGGCAGATCGCGCAGGGCGGCGAGCCAGCAGAGCATCGACAGCGCATAGGCGAAGATCGCCGCGAGCACCACGGCCAGCGCGATTGAATCGACGCTGGGCACGGACAGCCACTGATCCGGCCGGGGCAGGCGCGTCATGCTCCAGCGCATGCTCAGTTGCGCCACGCTGACCAGCAACACACTGGCCAGGGCAAAGAAGATTCCACGACCCTGGTTCATGACTGTTGCCCCAACAGCGCCACGCCACCAATCACCAGCAACACGCCGAACCAGTGCTGAACGTCGACGGGCTCCTTGAATGCGAAGCGGGCGATCAGGGTGATGATCACGAAATTGAGGCTGAGCATCGGGTAGGCAATGCCAACGGGCAGGCGCTGCAACACCAGCAGCCACACCAGCAGGCCGACGCCGAGGGCAAACAGAGCCAGCCACAGCCACGGCGAGCGCACTTTGCGCGACCACGACAGGCTTGCGCCGCGCCAGCGCTCGACGGCGAATTTCTGCGCGACCTGGCCCAGGCAGGTCAGCAGGCAGGCGAGCAACAGCAGCCACAGGCTCATGACGCCTCCTGCGGCAGGATCATGATCACCAGGTTGCCTTGCTCATAACGAACGCCGTCCTTGGGCAATCTGTCGAGTTCGTCCAGTTCGTCTTGCCCCTTGACCCGCATCACCACGCCGACCGAACCGGTCTTGCGGGCTTCGCGCATCCACTGTTGCACCTGATCGGGGTCGACCCGTTGGTGAATGCCGTCAGGATAGGCAAGGCCATATTTCAATTCGCCTATCGTGTTGTACAGCGCCACCTGCGGGCGTTTGAGGCGCCAGGACAGGGCCGACGCGGCGCCCAGGTCGTTACTCAACAAGTGCGTGGTGGCCGCCAGTTCCGTCTGGTGGGCGAGGACGAACTGGTCGGGCATCTTGTTCGCCACCACCGATTTGGGCAGCGCCGCCGGCAGCAGCGCGATCAGCAGCAGACTGCCCACTGCCGGCGCCGCCCAGCATTGCAACGGGCGGAAGGCCTGCAGCAGGTTGCTGATGATCCAGCCGGTCAGGGCGATGAACACCAGCACCAGACTGTGTAATTCGTGGTCGTACAGCGGACGTTTGAGCTGCACGTAAACCAGCCCGATCAGCGTGACGATGCCCAGCAACAGGTTCAGCAGGCCATTGAGGCCCAGCGCCCGGCCGTGCTCCAGACGCAAGCGATCGGCCAGCGCGTGGCCCAGCAGCAACGCCAGCGGCAGCAGGCACGGCAGAATGTAGGTCGGCAGCTTGCCGTTGCTCAGGCTGAAGAACAGCAGCGGCATCAGCAGCCACAGGCCGAGAAACGCGATGCCGGTGTCGCGGCGGGTCTGCCATGCCTGCTTGAATGCGACCGGCAACATCCCGACCCACGGCAGACTGAAGGCCACCAGCAGCGGCAGGTAGAACCACCACGGCGCGTCATGCTGGGCATCGTCACCGGCAAAGCGGCGGATGTGCTCATGCCAGAAGAAGAACCGCCAGTAATCCGGTTCCTGACCGTGCACCGCCACCACCCACGGCAGGCTGACGATGATCGCCACCGCGATGGCCACCGGGCCGTACAGCAGCAATTCCTTCCAGCGTTTTTGCCAGAGCATCCACGGCAACGCGATCAGCACCGGCAGCAACCAGGCGAGAAAACCCTTGGTCATGAACCCCATGCCGCAGGCCAGACCCAGCACCGCCCAGCCGGCGATCCGCTGACCATTGGAACGGCTGTCGAGGGCAAACCACAGCGCTACCAGACTCAGGTTGACCCAGAAGGTGAATTGCGGATCGAGGTTGGCGTAACCGGCCTGGCCGGCGACGATGACGAAACTCATGTAGAGCAGGGCGCAGACGAAGCTTTTGCGCGGTTCTTTCCACAAACGGCGGGCGATGAGGAAGCACAGCAGCACGCTCAGCCCGGTGCTCAGGGCTGAAGCAAACCGCACGCCGAACAGGTTCTGGCCGAACAAGGCCTGCCCGAGGGCGATCATCCAGTAACCGGCCGCCGGTTTTTCGAAGTAACGCAGGTTCATGAAATGCGGCGACACCCAGTTGCCGCTCAGCAGCATTTCCTGGCTGATTTGCGCATAACGGGTTTCATCGGGAATCCACAGACCATGACTGCCCAGCGGCAGCAGATACGCCAGCAGGAAAATCCCCAGCAACAGCGGCAATGCCCAGCGTTTGCTCATGCGCCTTGCACTCCCAACCAGCCTTCGCGGCCTTCGAGGGCACCGCGTTGCACACGGCCGACGGGCAGGGTGTTGAGAAACTCGGGCAGCAAGTCGCCCAGCGGTTGAAAGTTGATGTTTCGCTGGCGTGCGTCGGCCAGCAGTCGACGAAAATCTTCGGCCATCAGAATCCCTTCTACTTCGGCGTGAATGGTGTAGACGTTGAGGTTGTCCGGGCGGAACCGGTCGAGGATGAAGGCGTTGAAATCCTTCGCCGCCACACTCGGCCCGACCACTTCATCGAAGGTCGGCAAGTCCACCGGAATCTGCGGCGCACCGACCGAACCGTCAGACAGCAACGGTCGGAACAACCGCTGCCCACGGCAATCGCTGTTGTAGCGAAAGCCGAAGGCCTGTTTGGCTTCGATCACACGTTCGTCCGCACGCCAACCGGCGGCGGCTGAACACGTGACCTTTTCGCCAAGGATGTCGCTCAAGGTGTCGACGCCCTGACGGATCTGCTCGACCAGTTGCGCATCGCTCCAGCGCCCGGCATTGGCCTGCCAGCCGTGGTGATCCCAGGCGTGCAGGCCGACCTCGTGGCCGGCGGCCCGGGCCTGACGCATCAGGTGCCCGAGGTCGCGACCGATCGGTTTGCCCGGCCACGCTGTGCCGGCCAGCAGGATGTCCCAGCCGTACAGGCCGGCGGCGTTGGAGCGCAGCATCTTCCACAGGAACTGCGGACGGATCAGGCGCCACAGATGCCGGCCCATGTTGTCCGGGCCGACACTGAAGAAAAACGTCGCCTTGATCTGCGCCTCGTCGAGCATGTCGAGCAGACGCGGCACGCCCTCACGGGTGCCGCGAAAGGTGTCGACATCGATGCGCAAGCCGGCCTGCATCAACGCTTGCTCTCGATTTCGGCCATGGCCTCACGCAGGAAGAAGTCCAGCGTGTTGCCGATGGTCTCGCGCATTTCCACGGTCGGCGTCCAGTCCAGCAGGCGCTTGGCGTTGGCGATGCTCGGTTTGCGGTGCTCGACGTCCTGGTAACCGGCGCCGTAGAACGCCTTGCTTTCCACGTCGCGGAAACCGGCGAACGGCGGGAAGTTGGAACGCAGCGGATGAGCCTCGAACTGGCGCAGCAGTTCTTCGCCCAACTGGCGAATGCTCGCTTCGTTGTCCGGGTTGCCGATGTTGATGATCTGGCCGTTGCAGACGTCGTTGTCGTTATCGATGATCCGCGCCAGCGCCTCGACGCCATCGGCGATGTCGGTGAAGCAGCGTTTCTGCTCGCCGCCGTCGAACAGACGAATCGGCGTGCCTTCCACCAGATTGAGGATCAACTGGGTGATGGCGCGCGAGCTACCGATGCGCGCCGAATCGAGGCGATCCAGGCGTGGGCCCATCCAGTTGAAGGGACGGAACAGGGTGAAGTTCAGGCCCTTGGCGCCGTAGGCCCAGATCACCCGGTCCAGCAGTTGCTTGGACACCGAGTAGATCCAGCGCTGCTTGTTGATCGGGCCGACGATCAGGTTCGAGCGGTCCTCGTCAAAGTGCTTGTCCTGGCACATGCCATAGACTTCCGAGGTCGACGGGAAGATCACGCGCTTGTTGTATTTGACGCAGTAGCGCACCAGTTTCAGGTTCTCTTCGAAGTCGAGCTCGAACACCCGCAGCGGATTGCGCGTGTATTCGATCGGTGTGGCGATGGCCACCAGCGGCAGGACCACGTCGCATTTCTTGATGTGGTACTCGATCCACTCCGAGTGAATGCTGATGTCACCTTCGACGAAGTGAAAACGCGGATGGCTGCGCAGACGGTCGATGGCGTCGGAGCCGATGTCCAGGCCATAGACTTCGTAGCGCTCGTCACGCAGCAGGCGCTCGGACAAATGGTTGCCGATGAAGCCGTTGACGCCAAGGATCAGCACCCGCGTGCGACGCGGGCCACGACCGGACTCGGCACCGCGCAGCAGCGAACCGTCCACCAGACCGAGTTCATTGGCCAGTTGCGGGCCGCTGAGGTACAGGCCGTTGTCGTTGCGCTGGCCGGCGTTGATCACCAGCGAATCTTCACCGCAGGCGATGCGCAGCGGATCGACACTGATGACCCGGCCCGGCGCCTGGCCTTCGTTGCCCTTGACCACGTCGGCGCTCCAGACGATCAGCTTGTGCTCGCCCACGGCGCAGAAGGCGCCGGGGTAGGGCTGAGTCACGGCCCGCACCAGGTTGAACAGTTGCTCGGCCGGTTGCGCCCAGACCAGTTTGCCGTCCGCCGGGGTACGGCGACCGAACACGGTGGCTTTGGATTCGTCTTGCGGGGTTTCGGTGATTTTGCCCTGAAGCATCGCTGGCAGCGCGTCGCGCAGCAGGTCGCTGGCGGCCGTGCGCAGTTTGCCGTGCAGGCTCAGCGCGGTGTCGCTGCGTTCGATGGCTACACGTTGTTGGGCGACGATGGCGCCGGCGTCGGCGCGTTTGACCATGCGGTGCAGGGTGACACCGGTTTCGGTTTCGCCGTTGACCAGCACCCAGTTGGCCGGCGCGCGGCCACGGTAGCGCGGCAACAAGGAGCCGTGCAGGTTGAACGCGCCTTTTTTGGCCAGCGCCAGCAGCGGCTCGCTCAGCAGGTTGCGGTAGTAGAACGAGAAGATGTAATCCGGGTCGAGCTTGGCGATCCGCTCGATCCACAGCGGATGGTTGGCGTCTTCCGGTGCATGAACCGCGATGCCTTTGTTGGCGCACAGTTGTGCAACCGAGGCGTAGAAGGTGTTCTCCTTCGGGTCATCGGCATGGGTAAATACCGCCGCAATGTCATAGCCACTGTCGAGCAGGGCTTGAATGCCGGCGCAGCCAATATCGTGGTAAGCGAAGACAACGGTTTTTGCGCTCATGAGAGAACCTGATCGGACGTGGAGTTGGAAGTGAGGCCGTCAACGGTGATGGCGGGGGCCGGCGTGGCGGGATGGCCGCGCAGGACTTTTTCAATGAAGAAACGTGGACGAGCGCGCACGTCGCTGTACATGCGGCCCAGGTATTCGCCCAGCAGGCCCATGCCGATGAACTGGCCGCCAGTGAACACGAACAGCACGGCGAACAGTACGAACAGGCCATCGCCGGCCCATCCGGCGCCAAACGCCAGGCGCATGAAGATCAGCGCCGCCGCGAACAGCACGCCGAGCCCGGCCATGGCGAAACCGACGATGCTCAGCAGGCGCAGGGGCGTGGTGGTCATGCAAGTGATCAGGTCGAACATCAGGTTGATCAAACGCATCGGGCTGTATTTCGAATCGCCGTGTTCGCGCTCGGCGTGGGCCACGGTGATTTCCGTTGTGTGGCGGGCGAAGCTGTTGGCGAGGATCGGAATGAACGTGCTGCGTTCGCGACAGGCGAGCATCGCGTCGATGATCGTGCGGCGGTAGGCGCGCAGCATGCAGCCGTAGTCGCTCATGGCAACGCCGGTGGAGCGCTGCACCGCGAGGTTGATCAGTTTCGACGGATAACGGCGCAGGGCCGAATCCTGGCGATTGCCGCGAACGGTGCCGACCACGTCAAAGCCTTTTTCAGCCTCGGCCACCAGGCGCGGGATTTCTTCCGGCGGGTTCTGCAGGTCGGCGTCGAGAGTGATCACCACGTCGCCCTTGCACTGCTCGAAACCGGCCATGATCGCCGCGTGCTGGCCGTAGTTGCGGTTGAGGATGACGGCCACAAACGGGCTGTCATCGACCGAGGCAGCGTCCTCGAGCAGTTGCGCGGAGGCGTCGCGGCTGCCGTCGTCGACCAGCACGATTTCGTAATCATGATGCAGTTGCTGGCAGGCGGCCTGGGTGCGGCGCAGCAGTTCCGGCAGGCTGTCTTCTTCGTTGTAGACCGGGATGACGATCGACACACAATGAATCGGATAAGGTCTCACGGGCGTTTCCCCATCAGGTGTTCAATGGCCCCGACGACCCGGTCCAGATCCTGGTCGGTCATGTCGGGAAACAAGGGAATCGAGCACAGCCGCGCCGAGTTCCACTCGGTATCGGGCAGGGACAGGTGCGGATCACGCTGGCGATACCAGGTGTGCAGGTGGGTGGCGATGAAGTGGATGCCGGTGCCGATACCTTGCTCCTGCAAACCCTTCATGAAGGTTTCGCGGTCGATGCCGCAGCGTTCGCTGTCGATACGCAGGATGAACAGGTGCCAGGCGTGGGTTTGCGCGTAGGCAGGCACCGCCAGCGGTTGCACCGGCAGGCCTTCGAGTTTTTGCAGGTATTGCGTGGCCAGTTCGGTGCGACGGGCGTTGATCGCGTCCAGACGCTCGAGCTGCACCAGGGCAATCGCGGCGTTGATGTCGGCCAGGTTGTATTTGAATCCGGGCTCGATCACCTGGGCCTGGGGTTTGCGGCCATGGGTCAGGCGGTCGTAGGCATCGACACCGAGGCCATGAAACTTGAGCATGCGCACGCGGTTGGCCAGGGCTTCGTCCTCGGTGACGAACATCGCGCCTTCGGCGCAGGTCATGTTCTTGATCGCATGGAACGAGAAAATCGCGGTGCCTTGCGAACCCACGGGGCGGCCCTTGTAGCGGGTGCCGGCGGCGTGGGCGGCGTCTTCGATCACGGCGATGCCGTGTTTGTCGGCCAGCGCGTAGAGCGGATCGAGATCGAACGCGGCGCCGGCGTAATGCACGGGAATGATCGCTTTGGTGCGCGGCGTGATGGCGGTTTCGATACGCGCGGCGTCGGTCATCAGGGTGTCGCGGTCGACATCGACGAACACCGGCGTGGCGCCGAGCAGGGAAATCATGTTGGCGGTGGACACCCAGGTCTGCGACGGGGTGATGACTTCATCGCCGGGGCCGATTCCCAATGCCAGCAACGTTACATGCATGGCACCGGTGGCCGAGGAAAGTGCCACGGCGTGACGACTACCGACGTACTGGGCAAACTGTTCTTCGAGGGCCTGGTTTTTCGGCCCGGTGGTGATCCAGCCGGAGCGCAGGACTTGCTCCACGGCGGCAATTTCTTCATCACCGATACTGGGGCGGGAGAAGGGGAGAAACGCCTGACTCATGCACACCTCATTGCAAAGAAAAAAGAAATAGATCCACAGAGAAATCGGATCCAATCAAAGCGTAGACGCGAAAAAATCCTTTGCATCAATAAGTTGCCAAGACGACATAACGTCGGGTTCGGTTGACTTTTCAGGCATTGCCCGGCAGCTTGGGCGGCGCCGGCACAGGACTCAGTGGAATTAAGGTTATGCCCGTTTTTGTGAAAGGAACATGAAAAACCGGTCGGCGAATCGTTTATCTGAAACCCATACAGCCACTGTTCAGACTTCTACCGTTTATCGCGGTTTTTAGTAGAAAAGTCCTACGGAAGTGTTCCCCTTATATTAAGAATGTTGCAGTTGTTAGTTGCTGTGTTGAACTGTTTTTACTCAAGGCCCGACGTTTGATTGACTTACCCGTTGCATCCCCCGACCCCCTGAAAACCAACCCGATGACCGTGTATCTGGCGCGTCTGGCTCCCTCCAGCCAACTCACCATGCGTTACGTTTTACAAGATGCCGCCGACCGTCTCGGTTTCGAAGACATGAACGTCGAAGAAATTCCCTGGCATGCGCTGCAACCGGAAGATGTGGTTGCATTAGTCGCTGCATTGCGCGCCGACAATTACGCACCGAATACTTCTTCGCTGTATGTAAACGCCATTCGCGGTGTAATGAATGAAGCCTGGCGCATGAGCCTGATCAGCCAGGAACATCTATTGAAAATGCGCTCGGTCAAAGGCATTGCCGGCACACGACTGTCTCAGGGGCGCAATCTGAAGCGCACGCTGATTCATGAATTGATGGAAGTCTGCGCCGCCGATCCACGGCCACAAGGTTTGCGCGATGCGGCGGTGATTGCGCTGTTGTACGGCACCGGCATGCGCAAGTCGGAGTCGGTGGATCTGGACCTCAATCAGGTGGACTTCACCGAGCGCAGCTTGTGTGTCACCGCTAAGGGCAATAAGCAACTGATCAAGTACGCGCCGGCCTGGGCGTTCGCCAAACTCAATGCCTGGCTGGAGTTTCGTCGTTCGGAACTCAAGGAAGGCGAGAGCGACGACGCGTTTCTGTTCAACCGCATTCGCCGTGGCAGCCACATCACCCGCGAGCGCATCACCAAGCACGCGATCTATTACATCGCTCGCCAGCGCGGCACTCAGGTCGGGGTGAAGATCATGCCCCATGATTTCCGGCGTTCGTTCATCACCCGGGTGATCGAAGAACACGACCTGTCGATTGCCCAGAAGCTCGCCCACCACAGCAATATCCAGACGACCGCCAACTACGACGTGCGCGACGACAACGAGCGGCGCCGCGCGGTGGATCGCTTCGACCTCTAATCAGGGCGTTGCAAAGACGTGGGCCGCCCCCAGAATGGACAATTGCACGGCGCTGCCGGCCGGTGGCGCGTGCATGCCGGAGCTGCGCACCAGCAGTGAGCGACCGGGGCTGGCTTGCGTGCGCAGCTCCACCGTCAGGGTGCAGACGTTGCCGCCAAAGTCCCGATCCGTCACCACTGCGTGGCAGCCCTCAAGATTGGCGGGAATGTCCGACAGTTGCAGTTGTTCGGGCCGCAGCATGATCTGCGCGGCGCCGGAAAACCCGTTGCTGTTGACCATCACCCGGCCCAGGTCGCAGTGCGCCCAGCCGGCTTCGATCCGGGCGGGCATGACCACGGCTTCGCCGAGAAAATGCGCAGTTTGCTCATCGTTGGGGTAGCGGTAGAGGTCCATCGGATGGCCTGACTGCACCAGCCGACCGTCGCGCATGACCGCCAACTGATCGGCGAACGACAGCGCTTCGCCCTGATCGTGGGTCACCAGAATCGTGGTCACGCCAGCCTCTTCCAGCAGGCGCGCGACCATTTTGCGCATGGCGCCGCGCAGGCCGGTGTCGAGGGCGGAGAAGGGTTCGTCGAGCAGCATCAGGCGTGGACGTTGGGCCAGTGCCCGGGCGAGGGACACCCGCTGCTGTTGGCCGCCGGACAACTCGTGGGGCCAGCGTGTGGCCATGTCGGCGTTCAGGGCGACGTTGTCCATCAGCGCCTGAATACGTTCGGCTCTGGCGCTGCCGGTTTCTGCCAAGCCGAAACCGATGTTGTCGGCCACGGTCATGTGCGGGAACAGCGCGCCGTCCTGCGGCACGTAGCCGATCTGTCGTTGGTACGCGGGCACGGCGTGGGTGCTGTCGACCAGGGTCTGGCCGTTGAGCGTCAGGCTGCCGGCGTCGGGGAATTCGAACCCGGCGATCATCCGCAACAGGGTGGTCTTGCCGGAGCCCGAAGGGCCGACGATTACCGTGCGGCTGCCGGTCGGGACGGACAGGTTGATGGAGTCCAGCGCCGTCTGTGCGCCGAAGGATTTGCTGAGATTGATGATGTCGAGAGCGTTCATCGGCCGGCACTGCGCCTGGATTGGTGATAGAGGATGGCCGTGAGCGGCAGCGACAGCAGCACCATCAGCAGGGCGTAAGGCGCTGCGGCGGCGTAGTCGATTTCGCTGGTCATGGCCCAGAAACCGGTGGCCAGGGTGCGCGTGCCGTTAGGCGCCAGCAACAGGGTTGCGGTCAGTTCATTGGTGATCGCCAGAAACACCAGCGCCGCGCCCGCCGCCGCACCGGGTGCAGCAAGGCGCAAGGTAATCAGCCACAGGGCGCGCAACGGTGAACGGCCGAGGCTTTGTGCGATGTTTTCCAGCTCCACCGGTGCCTGTGCAAACCCGGCGCGCAGGCTGACCAGCGCGCGGGGCAGGAACATCAGCAGGTAGGCCAGCAGCACGGTAATGGTGGTCTGGTAGATCGGTCGGGCGAAATGGATGGTCACGGTGACCAGCGCCAGCGCCACGACAATTCCAGGTAATGCGCTGGTGATGTAATTGCAGCCCTCAAGCAGGCGTTGCAGCTTGCCGGGCGCGCGGATCGACAGCCAGGCAATCGGGATTGCCGCCAGACTGGTCAACAGCGCGCCGGCCACGCCGAATGACAGGGTCTGAAGCAATGCAGGCAGCAGTTCTTCGCCTTCCCAGACCTCGGCACCGCCGGCGATCAGCCATTTGCCCAACGTCAGCATCGGCACGCCGAGGGCCAGCAGGCAGGTCACGCCTTGCAGGCACAATCCCAGCGCGGTAGTGCGTCGTTGCAGGCGCACGGTGCGTTGTTCGCGAGCGCTACCGGAGCCGACGCGGGCGTATCGCGCATGACCACGGGCGCCGGATTCCACCACCAGCATCGCCAGGCAGCACAACGCCAGAACGCTGGCGAGCATGTTGGCGGCCGGGCCGTTAAAGGTCGATTTGAACTGGTCGAAGATCGCCGTGGTGAAGGTGTCGAAACGGATCATTGCGTACAGGCCATATTCGGCCAGCAGATGCAGGCCGACGAGCAACGCACCGCCACAGATCGCCAGCCGTAATTGCGGCAGCACCACCCGGAAGAACACGGCCCACGGTTTCAGGCCGAGGGATTCGGCCACGTCTTCAATCGCCGGATCGAGACGACGTAACGTCGCCGCAATCGGCAGATAGAGGAACGGAAAATAGGCGATCACCGACACCAGCACCCCGGCCGGTAATCCATTGATCGACGGAATCAGGCTGACCCACGCGTAGCTGTGCACGAACGCCGGTACCGCCAGCGGCGCCACCGCCAGCAATGACCAAAGCCGTCGCCCCGGCAGATCGGTGCGCTCGGTCAGCCAGGCCAGGGTGGTGCCGAGCACGATGCAGATCGGCAGCGTGATCAGTACCAGCAACACAGTGTTGATCAGCAACTCGGCGACCCGCGGACGGAAGATCAAGGCTTCAATGGTCGCCCAGCCGGTGTACCACGACACGCCGACCACAAAACCGATCGGCAGCAGCGACAACAGCGACACCGCGATGGCCAGCACGACCACCCACGGACTCCCGCGCCCATTGAGGGCGCGGGTCCGGCGTGACAAATGGGCGGAGGGCGCCGCAGCGATCTCCGCAGGCAGCATTTCAGGCATCAATTACAGCAGTCCTGCCTGGGTCATCAGTTCGACGGCTTTCTTGCTGTCGAGCTTCGATGCATCGACTTTCGGCGCGTCCAGGTCCTTCAACGGCACCAGTTTTGGGTTGGAAGCAGTGTCCTTGCCCACGGCGTATTCAAAGGAATTGCCGGTGCGCAGCACTTCCTGGCCTTGTTTGCCGGTGATGTACTGGAGGAATTTCTGCGCCTCCTCCTGGTGTTTGCTGGAAGCCAGCACGCCGCCGCCGGAAATGCTCACGAACGCGCCCGGGTCCTGATGCTTGAAGTAGTGCAGGGCAGTGTTCTTGCTGTTTTCGCCGGTCTTGGCCTGATCGACGAACGCGTAATAGTGATAGATCACGCCGCTGTCGACTTGCCCGGCATTCACCGCTTTGAGCACCGAGCTGTTGCCACGATAGGCGGTAAAGTTGGCTTTCATGCCCTTGAGCCATTCGAGGGTGGCGGCTTCGCCTTTCTGTTCCAGCACGGCGGCGGCGATGGCCTGGAAATCCGCACCGGCTGGCGACGCGGCCCAGCGACCTTTCCAGGCTGGGCTCGCGAGGTCCATCAGGGATTTGGGCAGGTCCTTTTCCGGCAGTTTGGCCGGGTTATAGACGAACACCGTGGAGCGCGCGGCGATACCGACCCATTGGCCGTGGGCCGGGCGATAAGCCGCATCGACTTGCTCAAGGGTTGCCGGAGCCACCGGCGCGAACAGCTTGGCGTTGTCCACCAGCACCATGGCCGGGGAGTTTTCCGTCAGGAATACGTCGGCAGGAGAAGACGCGCCTTCCTGGACAATCTGGTTGCCCATTTCCGTGTCGTCGCCGTTGCGCACGGTGACCGGGATCCCGGTTTCCTCGGTGAAGCCGGCGACCCATGCCTTGGTCAGGGTTTCGTGCTGGGCGTTGTAGACCACAAGGCCGACGGAGTCGGCGGCAAACACCTGACCGGCCGCGAGCAGCGCAGTCGCCAGCGCGGCCTGTTTCAGAAAGGACGGAAGGGATGGACTCATGGCGGGGGCAGCTCCTGTTTTTAGACGTTATGGGCAAGCATTCGCGGGAGTTTCAATGCGAATGATTTGCATATGTTGGATGGCTGGCAATGTAGAGAGGCAAATGAGAAAAAAACGTCAAAACAACCGTTAATACATGTCATTGCCATTCAGGTTAGCAGTCACTTGGCGGGGACGCCGGGAGGACCCGGCGCCGTCTTTCAGGAGCCTTGGGGCAGGTAGGCGACGCTTTGATCCTCGCGACCGTGGAACAGCTGTTCGCCGCGGGTGGGCGTGGTGGTAATGACCTGATGATCGCGGCTGAGGTGACTCAGCGGAACGGGATCGCCGGTGCGGTACTGGGCGATAAAGAGGGTCCGTTGCGGATCCCAGTGCTGGCCGCTGGTGCGTTCCAGCCAGGCGATCATGGCGGCGGTATCGCCGTCGCGCGGGAAATCCCGGCTCTGCGGCACGTAGTAGAACGGCGCACCGCCGGTCTGCAGGTACATCGGCACTTTATTGTCGACCTCGACCATGACGACGTGCCATTGACTCAAGGGGGCGCGTTGGCTGGCTTGCAGGCGCACGGTTTCGCCGAAACGGATTGCACCGCCTCCGCTGTTGGTCCACGGGTAAAGCACACCGAGTATGCCGAGCAGCAGGACGGTGGCCACGCCGAAACCGATTTTCAAACCACGCCCGCCGAACGGGCCTGCGGCATTTCGAGCCGCCAGGCGCCGGGTGATCCACCACGCCCCGAGCAGTTGCGCGAACGGCACCAGTGGCAGCACGTAATAACTGCGTCGGCTGCCGCTGGCCGTGAAGAACAGCATTAATAACCCCAGGCCCTGAATCAGCCAGCGGGTGTCCGGTTCGATGTGTTTCCAGTTCCGCGCCGCGACCCACAGGGCAATGATCCAGCACGGTGCCCAGGGCAGGGTGTAGATCGGCAGGTACAGCAAATAGGTGTAGATCGGGCCAATGTTGTCGAATGGCTGGAAAAACCGCACGACGTTTTCCCGCAACACCAGCCCGAGGCCGCTTTCCCCGTAATTTGGCGCGCCGTAGAGGTGGGACAGCAGGAACGGCGTCATGTAGAACGCCCCGGCAATCACCAGCGCTGCCAGCAGACGTAGATTGAGATGACGCTTCCAGCGGCCTTCATGCAACAGGTGCGGCAGCAGCACCAGCCCCGGCAGGATAAAGCCGATCAGCCCCTTGAACAGTGAGGTCAGGGCCAGCAAACCGCAGAACACCACGTAGCGCGAAAACCGGGTGTCTTCAGGACCGCGCCAATACCACCAGACCGCTGCCAGCACCCCGCACACGGTCAGAATGTCGGCCGTGGCGACCCGCGCCCAGAACACGAAATAGAAGGTGGTCGCCAGCATCCAGCCGGCGATCAGTCCCGTGCCCTTGCGAAACCGCTGCTCGCCCAGTTGATACACCAGCCACACGCTCAACCATGCGGACACCACCGAAGACAGGCGCAGCGACCAGTGATCGAGACTGCCGGTCAGCCAGGCGGTCGCGGTGATCAGCCAGTACGACAAAAGCGGCTTGTCGTAGTAGGGATCACCCTTGAGGTACGGGTCGAAGTAATCGCCGCTTTGCAGCATCTGCAACGCGATGTTCGCCCAGCGGGTTTCCGCGCCCCACAGTTCGCGACTGCCCAGGCCGAGCAGCAACATCAGGGCGCTGGCCGCCAGCAGGAGCAACAGGGCGACGCGGTCGTTGTTGCGCACCGTCATGGCTGTTTCTGCGCAAAGATGAAAATGTGCAGATTGCCGCGCCGATAATGCTTGCCGTCCACGGGCAGCAATTCGACTTCCTGTTCTTCCTGCGTACTGTTGACGCGCAAGACCACACCGACGGCGCCTTTTTTCCGCGCGTCAGTCATCCACTGGCCGACGCTGTCCAGGGTGACTTTGCGTGCCGCCATGGCCGGGTCTTCGAGGCCGTACTTCAGTTCGCCAATGGTGTTGAACAGGTCCACTTGCGGGCGTTTCAAGCGCCATGCCAGCGCGGAGGCCGCCCCCAGGTCGTTGCTCAGCAGGGACGCGGTTTCACTCAGTTCCCGTTGATGCTCGGCGATGAACTGATCCGGCATCTTGCTGTTGACGATCTGCGCCGGCATGGCGGCGGGCAGCAACGCCACAAGCAGGCCGATGCCCAGCGCCGGCATTGCCCACAATGTCAGTGGCCGCAGCACTTGCAAGGCGTTGGCGATGATCCAGCCCACCAGCACGATATAGGCCAGCGACAGGCTGAACATCTCGGTGTTTTCGTAGATTTCCTTCGTGGCCTGAAGATAGAGCAGGGCCACCAGCGCAGCACTGGCGAGCACCGTGTTGATCACACCGTTCAGACGCAAGAGCCGGCCATTGCGTTGATCCAGCCACTTGACCACGGTCTGCCCCATCAACAGCGCGACGGGCAGCAGGCACGGCATGATGTACGTAGGAAGTTTGCCGCTGCTCAGACTGAAAAAGGCCAGTGGCAGCAGGAACCACAGTGCCAGGTACGCGGTTTTTACCTCACGCTTTTCGCGCCACATGCGCAGCAGGGTCGAAGGCAGAAGCAGCGCCCAGGGCAGGGTCGAGGCAAACAGCAACGGCAGGTAGAACCACCACGGGCGGGCATGTTGCGCGTCGTCACCGGCGGCGAAACGACGGATGTGTTCGTGCCAGAAGAAGAACCGCCAGAAGTCCGGTTCCCGGTAATGGACCGCCAATACCCATGGCAGGCTGACGAGGGCGCAGACCACCACGGCGACCAGTCCGTAACGCACCAGCTCACCGAACCGTCGTTGCCAGACCATGTAGGGCAGGGCGATCAGCACGGGCAACAGCAGGGCCAGGAACCCTTTGGTCATCAGACCCATGCCGCACGCAACACCCAGCAGTGCCCAGCCACCCAGGCGAGCGCGGGGCGTGCGGCTGTCGATGGCAAACCACGCAGCCACCATGCTCAGGTTGACCCACAAGGTGAATTGCGGATCGAGGTTGGCATAGCCGGCTTGACCTGCGATCAGCCCGAAACTCATGTACAGCAGGGCGCTTGCGAGGCTGATGCGCGGGTTGTTCCAGAGTCGACGGGCCATCAGGTAGGTCAGCCAGACGCTGGCGCCGGTACTCAGCGCCGAAGCGATACGCACGCCGAACAGGTTGTCACCGAAAATTGCCTGGCCGATGGCAATCATCCAGTAGCCGGCAATCGGTTTCTCGAAATAACGGATGCCCATGAAGTGCGGGGCGACCCAATTGCCACTCAGCAGCATTTCCTGGCTGATCTGGCCGTAGCGGGTTTCATCGGGGATCCACAGGCCATGGGTCATCAGCGGCAGCAAGTAAAACACCACGAAAGCCAGAATCAGGCCGGGGATGGCCCAGCGTTCGACCGCAGTCGTCGAAGGGAAAAGTGTAGTGTGTCGCAGCGGGTTGTTTTCAGACGTCATGACAAAGCCTTGGTACCGTACGAAGTTCTGATGTCGATGACCTGCCCGGCGTGTTCCTGAGCGGGCGAGTCATCATGTTGAATGAATGCAGGTGTCGGGCATTTCCTGTATCCAGAGAACTGTCGTACCTCCAGGCCGAAGTTCTCGCGATATAGCCAAGCATGAAAAAACCAGCTGTCCAGCAAGTTGGGGGGTAGATACATTTCTCATTACAATTTAATGAAGTGTGCTTTGTTTAATTAAAAACAGCTCAGAACTGTCAATTAGCTGTAACCAGGACGTTAATCGCTATTGAGTCGTGACCAGGCCTCGGCATTCAGAATGCCCAGCACTTCAAGTTGCCCCTTGGCATCAATGCGAACAAACAGCGTGCTTCCATAATCAGCGGCGATCGCATGGGGAAAACCGGTCTGTTTTTCAAAGTCGCTGATGCAGCCGCTGTGGGTGACCAGCACCAGATTGCGCTGTGCAACTTTGTGCGCCACCACCTCGTTACGCAGCGACGAACCGCAGGATTCAAGCCAGGTCTGTGCAGTAGCGTCCTGCCCGAACATGGCACGCGCCGTTTGCACGGTCCGGGTCAGCGGGCTGGTGAATACCTGTGCCTGCTGCATGCCCAGGCTCGTGAAACCCTTGCCCACTCGCACAGCCGAGTCATTGCCTACCTGAGTGATGCCGTCTTCCGGGCCCAGACAAAGATGGTCGGAGCGGTCGCAACGTTCAGCATGGCGCACCAGTGCCACCACTTCGCCCGCCTGCCAGGCCCTGGTCCAATCAGCCCTTGAGGCCTGCCCCGCGTGGCCCAGATCAATGGGGGAGCGGGTGACCCAGACAAAGCCGCTGACCAGTGCAATCGCCACCCCTGCACCGATGACTGTCAGCAGTTTTCCAGGTCGCAATATTCGACGTTGTTTATAGACTGCTGTTAATAGCATCTGTCGCTCCACGCCATGCCCCTTAACTTCGCAGGCGCAACTGGCCTGCGATTTAATCAACTTTATGGTTGCGTACTTGAATGCTGGCTGAATGTTGGGACTATTCACGTCGTGCCGCAGTGAAGAACATGTGAAAAATTTGCGGGAGTTGAAAATGTGCAATTAATCAAGTTTCTGATAACCAGACTCAAATACGCTTTTTTTACCGGGCTGGCTTAACAACTGTTGCTGTTTGAGGTGAAGCTGAATCTGTTCGGTCCATCTATTGAGTACACACCTGATGTTGACCGCTGAGTCTGATAACCGAAGTGGAGTCCTCCAGCCGAATGGATTTCAAGCAAAGCCTGACGAAACGGATCGTCATCGTATTCGCCTCGATGAGTGCGCTGGTGGCCGGCGTATTTGCGCTGGGAATCGTAGCCACCGTGCATGTGGTGGAACACAAGTTGACGGCCACGACCTTGATGGGCGGACTGCATCGTCTGCTGGCAATGGATGACATCAGTCGCTGGAGCCATCGACCGGAAAAGAGCGAGCTGTTTTTCTTCGAAGGCGGGCCGGGCGCCATGGCGCTGGTCCCGTCACTGGCGGCGCTGTCGCCGGGGTTTCAGGAGGTCATGTTCGAGGGCGATGGCTTTTTCGCCATGGTCGAGATGGTGGGCGGACGCAAGTACGTGCTGTTGCGTGACCAGGAAAGTCTCGAACAGCGTGAGCGTCTGTTGTTCATTGTGGTGGCGGTCGGGTTCATCCTGAGCATTCTGCTGGCGATTGTGCTGGGCCGATTGCTGGCACGACGGGTAATGGCTCCGGTCATCCGTCTGGCGCGCCAGGTGCGTCACCGCGACCAGTTACTGGTGCTGGCGCCGCCTCTGCATCCGGACTACGCGGCGGACGAAGTCGGAGAACTGGCACTGTCGTTCGATCAGACACTGGGCCGGCTGCGCGAAACACTGAGCCGGGAAAAACTGTTCACCAGCGACGTGAGCCATGAACTTCGCACACCGTTGATGGTGCTCGGCGGCGCCTGCGAGTTGCTGCTCGCCAATCCGTCGCTCGATACCCGCTCGGCCGCGCAGGTCAACCGCATCGCACGGGCCAGTCACGAAATGCGTCAATTGGTGGATACCTTCCTGATGCTCGCCCGCGCCCAGGAAGATACCGGTGGCGACATTTGCGTTTCCCTCGGGGAGGTTGCACGCGTTCAGGCGGAGATCTGGGGAAGGCTGATCCGCGAAAAAGGGCTGGAATTTTTCTGCGACATCAATCCGGCCGGCACGGCTCGTTACAACCAGACCTTTTTGCAGTCAGTGATGGGTAACCTGCTGCGCAATGCCTGGCATTACACCGATCAGGGTTTTGTGAGGCTGACCGTCGGGGAATGCGGGTTTGTGGTTGAAGACAGTGGCATCGGCATTCCCGAAGAACGCCGACAAGCGATGTTCCAGCCATTCGTGCGGGGTGACGAGCGTCGAGGCGAGGGGCTTGGGCTGGGGTTGTCACTGGTGCAGCGGATTTGCAATCGCGAGCACTGGCAGGTCGAGCTGACAACCCGTGAGCCCCACGGTTGTCGCTTTACCGTCCTTTTGAAGACGGACGCTCAGGACGCCGGTGGACAGCCCCGCGCAGTGCCCGCCGCCTGACCGATCAACGCGGCCAGACGCTTGACGTTGTTCTGCTGGGCCGCCACCAGATCGTCAATGCTCGGCCCGGACGGGGTTTGCAGCAGCGAGCGACAGGCGAGCAGCGCGTCGTCGCCGGTGTTGGCCTGGCGCAGGCGCCATTTGACGTCGATCAGCCCGTATTGCCCGGGAATCGAATCGAAGCGTTGCACATCGATGCGCACCGAGGTTTTGCGTGGGCCGCCGGCATTACTGAGCTGATCCACCAGTGCGCTGCGCAATTCATCGCTGAGGCTGGCGCCCCACCATTCGGTCTCGAGAATCGCCAGGCCGCTGTTGCCTTGGCGGATCACGATTTGTGGCCGGTCGACCTGCGGCGGCACGCTGATGCCTTCGATGGCGATTTCCGAACCGGCGCGGCCGGCCATCGGTTGCGTCGGCGTCAGGGTGTGAAAGCTGATCGGGGCGCTTTTGCAGGCGCCGAGCAGCAGGCCGATCGCGAGCACGGTGAACTTCAGCTTTAAAGCCATGGGACAGCTCCTGTGCTCAGTTGCGCGGCGGCCCTTTGAGGTCCAGCGGCGCGGCGTTGTCGGGACGGCCGCGAATCAACGATTCCGGATGACGGCCCAGGTAATCGGACAGTTCACGCAACGAACGCGACATGCGCCCAAGCTCGTCGAGGGTCTCGGTCAGTTGTTCGCGTTGCGGCGAATCTTCGGCCAGGGTCGAGCTGGCCGACTGCAGGGTCTTGCTCAGGTCGGCGAGGGTGTTCTGTACGCCGGGCAGGGTCCTGGCATTGAACTGGGTCAGGCCTTTGCGCAATTCCACAAGGTTGCTGTCGAGGTTGCCGGCAATCCGTTCCACCGGCAGCTTGTTGAGCTTGTCGATCATCGCTTCGAGTTTTTCCTGCAACTGTTCGAGACTGCCGGGGACGGTCGGAACGCTGATCGGGCGAGCGGTGGGGTCAAACGCGACTTTTTCGGCTTTGGGGAAGAAATCCAGCGCGATATACAGCTGCCCGGTCAGCAGGTTGCCGCTGCGGGCCTGGGCGCGCAGGCCGTTGTCGATAAAGGTGCCGATCAGGCGCACGGCGGCGGCTTCGTCGTCCGGATTGTGCTCGAGTACCTTGAGCATCTTGACGTGAGCCTGGCCGAGGCGTTGCGGGTAGATCACGATGCCGACGTTGAGCGGGAAGCTGCGTTTTTTCGGATCGAAGTCCAGGTTGACGCTCACTACCCGGCCGATTTCGATGCCGAGAAACTCCACCGGTGCGCCGACTTTCAACCCGCGCAGGGCCTGATCGAAACGCAGGGTCAGGTATTGCGCCTTGCCGTTGGGCGGGGCGAGGGCGGTTTGCTGGTCGTCGAACAGGTCGTAAGTTCTTTCTTCGGCGGCGGCGACATCATTGGGGCTGTATTCCGGCGCGCGAAAAGCGATGCCGCCGACCAGCAAGGTCGACAACGATTCGGTTTTCACCGCAAAACCGTTGGCGCCGACATTGACGTCAATCCCGCTGGCGTTCCAGAACCGGGTGTTTTCCGTGACGTAGGCGTCGTTCGGCGCATGGATGAACACCTCGATGTTGACCCCTTTGCCATCGGCGTCCAGTGCGTAGGCCACCACCTGGCCCACCGGGATCTTGCGGTAATAGACCGGCGAGCCGATGTCCAGCGAGCCGAGGTCCGAGGCGTGCAGATTGAAGCGTTTACCCGGCTCGCCGTAGGTAATCGGCGGCGGGTTTTCAAGGCCTTTGAAATGTTTGGCGCGCGAATTGGACTGACCGATGTCGGCGCCGATGTAGTCACCGGACAACAACGTGTCGATGCCCGAGACACCGCCCGCACCGATGCGCGGCCGGACGACCCAGAACTGCGAGTCTTCGCGGGTGAATGTCTCGGCCTGCTTGGCCAGTTTGATCGTGGCGTTGACGCTTTTCTGGTCGTCGCTCAGCTCGACGTCCGTGACCTGGCCGATCACCACGTTGCGGTATTTGACTTCGGTCTTGTTGGCGGTCAGGCCGCTGCCGGTCTTGAAGGTGACGGTGATGGTGGGGCCTTCCTGCATCAGGTTGTGCACCACCAGCGACAGGCCCACCAGCACCGCGACGATCGGCACGATCCACACCAGCGAAATGCTGAAACGCCGGGTCTTGATCGGCGCCTGGCCGGGCGCTCGCGGTTGATCGGCGGCTGACGACTCCATCCATGACCTCCAGGGTGTGTTGGGCACTGAGCGTCAGGAACGCAAAAGCACTTCATCAATATAGAAGTGCTTCGCGATAGAGCAAATGCGCAGGCCGCTTTAACCGGGAAGCGTCATCCCAGCAGTTCCCTCAGGCGATACCAGAACATGCCCAGTGCCAGCAGTGGCGAACGCAGCGCCGGGCCGCCGGGGAAGGTCATGTGCGGCACGCTGCTGAACACATCCATGCCCTGACTGTGACCGGCATGAATTGCTTCGCCCAGCAGCTTGGCGCACCAGTGGGTGACGTTCAGGCCATGGCCGGAATAGCCCTGGGCGTAGAACACATTCGGGTGCTGTTTCAATCGACCGACCTGCGGGAAGCGGTTGGCGGTGATGCCGATCTTGCCGCCCCACTGATAGTCGATGCGCACATCCGCCAGTTGCGGGAACACCTTGAGCATCTTTGGTCGCATGTAGGCGGCGATGTCCGTCGGATCCCGCCCCGAATAATGGCAGGCGCCACCGAACAGCAAGCGTCGGTCCGCCGAGAGCCGGTAGTAATCGAGGCCGACTTTCTGGTCGCACAGCGCCAGGTTCTGCGGAATCAGCTCGGCGGCGCGTTCCGCCGGCAGCGGTTCAGTGGCGATGATGTAGCTGCCGGCGGGCAGGACCTTGCCGCTGAGTTGCTGTTCGAGTTCGTCCAGATGCGCGTTGCAGCCGAGTACCAGACTGCCGGCGCGCACGCTGCCGCTCTGGGTGCGGACTTGAACGGTCGGGCCGTGGAGAATTTCCAGCACCGGGCTCTGCTCGAAAATCCTCACCCCGAGGGATGCCGCCAGCCGCGCTTCACCCTGCACCAGATCCAGCGGATGTAGATGGCCTGAGCCCATGTCGATCAGGCCGCCCTTGTAGACCCCCGCGTTCACCACTTGCTGACGAATCAGCTCAGGTGCAACCAGCCGCGTTTCATGGCGGTAGCCCAACTGCGCCAGGCTGTCCTGCTCGGCCTTGAAGGCGTCGAACTGCGCTGGCGTGTTGGCCAGTTCGCAGAAGCCCCAGCGCAGGTCGCACTCGATGGCGTTGTCGGTGATGCGCTGGCGCACCAGTTCCACCGAGTCGATCCCGGCTCGGTGCAGGTAGCGCACACCTTCGCTGCCGACATGCCGGGCGAAGCCTTCGACGTCATGACCGATCCCGCGAATCAACTGCCCGCCATTGCGCCCGCTGGCGCCCCAGCCGATGCGCCGGGCTTCGAGCAGAATCACCGAGAGTCCGCGCTGCGCCAGTTCAATCGCCGTGTTGACGCCGGTGAACCCGCCACCGATCACGCAGACATCGGCAATCAAGTCACCCGTCAGTTCCGGATAGGGTGTGCTGGCCCGGGCCGACGCGGCGTAATAGGAGCGGGCGTGTTCCTGGGTGTACTGATTCATTTGTTCGACTTCACTTTGCTCCAGGACCGGGTCATCAGACGCATGATCGACTGGGGCGGGGTAGAGGAGATGTAGAGCTTGTCGAGGACTTCCTGAGACGGATAGACCTCGGGATTGTTGACCAGCTCCGGATCCATGTATTGCTTGGCCGCCGGGTTCGGGTTGGCGTAGCCGACCGAGGCGCTGACCTTGGCGATCACTTGCGGATCGAGCAGGTAATTGATGAAGGCGTGAGCTTCCCTGGTGTTGCCGGCGTCGGCGGGAATCGCCAGCAGGTCGAACCACAGGTTCGCGCCTTCCTTGGGAATCGAGTACGCGATGTTCACGCCGTTCTTGGCTTCCTTGGCGCGGTTGGCGGCCTGGAACACGTCGCCGGAATAACCGAAGGCCACGCAGATGTCGCCGTTGGCCAGGTCGGACACGTATTTCGAGGAATGGAAATAGGTAATGTACGGCCGGATGCTCAGCAGTTTCTCTTCGGCCTTCTTGTAGTCCTCGGGTTTCTCGCTGCGCGGATCCATGCCCATGTAGTTGAGGATCGCCGGGAACACTTCATCGGCCGAGTCCATCATCGACACGCCACACTGGCTGAGCTTTTTCAGGTTCTCCGGTTCGAACAGCACGGCCCAGGAATCGATGTGATCGATGCCCAGCACTTGCTTGACCTTGTCGACGTTGTAGCCGATGCCGTTGGTGCCCCACAGGTACGGTACCGAGTGCTCGTTGCCCGGATCGTTTTTCTCAAGCAGGGCCAGCAGTTTCGGGTCGAGGTTTTTCCAGTTCGGCAGTTGCGCGCGGTCCAGTTTGAGGAACGCACCGGCTTTTACCTGACGGGCGAGGAAGTGGTTGGACGGCACCACCACGTCATAGCCGGTGCGGCCGGCGAGCAGTTTACCTTCGAGGGTTTCATTGGAGTCGAAGACGTCATAAATCACCTTGATCCCGCTGGTGGACTGGAAGTCGGCGAGGGTGGTTTCGCCAATGTAATCGGTCCAGTTGTAGACGCTGACCTGGGGTTGGGCGAAGGCACCGGCACTGCATGCCAATGCCAGGGTGGCGGGAATCAGGGATTTCAACAGACGCATATCGACACCTCTTCGATTGATCTTCCCATGCTGATCGTTCCCACGCTCCGCGTGGGAATGCAGCCCGGGACGCTCTGCGTCCCAAAGCGGACGCTGAGCGTCCATTGAGGCATTCCCACGCAGAGCGTGGGAACGATCGTTGGGTTGGGTTGTTTTTATTTTGGTTAAACGCTCAGCAACAGGAACTCCCGCTCCCAGGAACTGATCACGCGCTTGAAGTTTTCATGCTCGGCGCGTTTCACCGCGACGTAGCCGCGCACGAACTTGCTGCCCAGGTATTGCGCGACGGTGTCGCACTCTTCCATCTGGGTCAGGGCTTCTTCGATGGTGATCGGCAGGCGCAGGTTGCGGCGCTCGTAAGCCCGGCCTTCGACGGCGGCGCTCGGTTCGATGCCTTCGACCATGCCGATGTAGCCGCACAGCAGGCTCGCGGCGATGGCCAGATACGGGTTGGCGTCGGCGCCGGGCAGACGGTTTTCAACCCGCATCGCCTCAGGGCCGGAGGTCGGCACCCGCAGGCCGACGGTGCGGTTTTCTTCGCCCCATTCGACGTTGACCGGTGCCGAGGTGTCCGGCAGGAAGCGGCGGAACGAGTTCACGTTCGGCGCGAACATCGGCAGCACCTTCGGGATGTACTTCTGCAGACCGCCGATGTGATGGCGGAACAGGTCGCTCATGCTGCCGTCGGCATTGGCGAAAATCGGCTGGCCGCTGGCGATCTCGACCACGCTCTGGTGCAGGTGCATGGCGCTGCCGGGCTCATCGCCGATCGGCTTGGCCATGAAGGTTGCGGTGACGTTGTGCTTGAGCGCCGCTTCACGCAGGGTGCGTTTGAACACGGTGATCTGGTCGGCCAGATCCAGTGCATCGCCGTGGCGGAAGTTGATTTCCATCTGCGCCGGGCCGTCTTCGTGGATCAGCGTGTCCAGGTCCAGGCCTTGCAGTTCGCACCAGTCGTAGACGTCTTCGAACAGCGGATCGAACTCGTTGGCGGCGTCGATGGAGAACGACTGACGACCGCTTTCGGCGCGACCGGAACGGCCCAGCGGTGCCTTCAATGGCAAGTCCGGGTCTTCGCAGCGCTGGGTCAGGTAGAACTCCATTTCCGGCGCCACGATCGGCTTCCAGCCTTTGTCGGTGTACAGCTGCAGGACTTTCTTCAGCACGTTGCGCGGCGACAGTTCGATCGGGTTGCCGAACTTGTCGAAGGTGTCGTGGATGACGATGGCGGTCGGCTCGATGGCCCACGGAATCACGTACACCGCATCGCTCACCGGCTTGCAGACCATGTCGATGTCGGCCGGGTCGAGCAGGTCGTAGTAGACGTCGTCGTCGACAAAATCCCCGGTTACCGTTTGCAGCAGCACACTTTCCGGCAGGCGCATGCCTCGCTCATGCAGGAACTTGTTGGTCGGTGCGATCTTGCCGCGGGCGATGCCGGTCAGGTCGCTGACCACGCATTCCACTTCGGTAATCTTGTGATCTTTCAGCCATGTGAACAGCTGATCGAAAGGGGCATTCATAAAGACCTCGTCGTTGGTTTTGTTGACGCGGGGGAACGCGATTTCATCTTTCGCAGGCTTCCCCTGTGGCGCGTTGACGACTATCTTGGGCGGGCCTTGCCGTTCCATCTATCCACTTTCAGCAGCACCAAAGCGCACCAAAAGAGTGCGCAAGGTTCCCCATGACGACGTGCAATCCGCTTCAGGTTCAAGCGTTCAACACCGCCGATGTCACCGAACAAATCCGCGCCACGCCGGGTTGGGTGCAGCATTACCAGCAGATGTCGCCAGGGCATTTCGCGGGGCAGATCCGCTATCTGGATTTGCAGGGAGTGGAGGTTTACGAAGAACAGATGAACACCCGGGTCGAGCAGAATTTCAGCGCGCCGCAAGGGGCTCTGGCGTTCTGTTTCGATCGCAGCGACAACGCGCTGTATCTGCTCAATGAAGAGAGCCGCAACATCTGGATCACCCCGGAGAACTACCAGGAAATCGCTGTGGTGTTCGGCCCGGAATTCGTCCAGCGCAACGGACTGGACATGGCCCGGCTGGAGGGTTTGTTCATGGCGCCGCTCAATGGCGCGCAGAATGGATTGTTCAGTCGCTGGTTAAGCTCCACTCTCACGAAGTTGTCGCAAGCCCTTGATCTGCCGAGTAAAGAGGCACTGACTCAGCAGCTATTGGAGGACTGCCTGTTCATCCTCGACAACGCGAGCGTGTGTCTGGACGGCGGCGGTTTGCAGCGTCGCGCCGAGGAGCGAATCACCCTCAAACGCGTGGGCGAGTGGGCGGCGGATTCGCCGGAAGAAACCCTCAATCTGCTCGAGTTATCGCGGGTCGCCGGGGTTTCCCTGCGCCAGTTGCAGCAGACCTTCAAGGCTTACACGGGGATGTCGCCGAGCCACTGGCTACGGTTGCGCCGGCTCAACAGTGCGCGGCGCGAATTGCTCAAGCGTTCGCCTGCGGAGACCACCGTGGCGGAAGTGGCGATGAACTGGTCATTCTGGCATTTAGGCCGTTTTTCAAGCAGTTATCGAGCATTGTTCAAGGAGTTACCGAGCGAGACGTTGAAGCGCTCATCGTCCTTGTGACGGGCGCTCTGCGCCACAAACAAAAAAAGGCGGGAGAGGTTTCGGTATTCACCGAAGCCTCTCCCGCCTTTTTCATCTGCCGATATTGCCAAGCCTGTTGCGTTACCGGCTAACCAACTCTGAGACGCTTGAAGGAGGACGAAAGGGATCTTTTCATCAGTCTGGCCATCGGGGTTTCTATTTCCTTATGGATGACATGGGACGCACCTATCATCAAAGCGATGGTGCCCCAGAGCAGCACGTGTGGATTGATGGTCGGATAAGCGATGTTGAAGATCATGAAGCCGATCATTTGATGCAGCAGGTAAAGCGGGTAAGTCAGTGCGCCCAATGCTGTCCAGTCGAACTTCCCCACGGCTGACGTCTTATGCGTCGCGATAAAAAGGAAGGTCATGAAAAACAGGGCAATGACGCCGCAGATGATCAAGGAGTCGTAGTCAGTCGAATATTTCAGTTCAATCGACTCGGCCCACTTGATCGCGTTGAAGCTGGCCAATGCCTGCGCAGCCGCCAGCAGGGAAATACGGGATTTGGTAAACCCCTTGTCCCAGATGATGTAGAACGTCGCGCCAGCGATGAAATAGGCCGCGTAGTCGGTGATCAGGACCGAGCGCAGTTTTTCGAAAGCAAAGACTTCCGCTGCGGCCGAGATCAGCAGCCAGAGTACGAGGAAGGTTTCTATTTTCTCTATCTTCTTGAAAGCCAGCAGGACGGCGATCATCAGGTAGAACTTTATTTCGACGAACAGAGACCAGTAGACCCCGTCTATGGGGGGCACACCAAGCAGGTCGCCCAGAAAGGTCAGGTTGATCAGGTATTGATAGAAATCGGCCGAAAATCGTGGCTGCCCGATGGCCAGCGTGATGAGAAACGTGATCGTGCAACACACCCAGAATGCCGGGCAGAGGCGGATGACCCGAGAAATAAAGAACACTTTGAGGTTGTTGCTCGAAGCGGTCATCAGGATCACGAATCCGCTGATCATGAAAAACAGTTCGACGCCCAGATACCCGTATTTGGCAATGTCAGCCAAAAGTGGATAGGGCATGACCGACATCTCACCCCTCGCATAGCCGCGAAACGCATAGTGAAAAATCACCACGGCGAACGCCGCAAGAAAGCGCAGCAAATCCAGTTCTGTCAGCCGTCGGTTGTTCATGTGCATGCGCTCCGGGGGTGTTCGCGCGAATTGAAAACTGACGACTGTGCCGAGTGAAAATCGACTCAAGGCGAAAGCTATGACGGTCGGGGCGGCTCATCGTCTGGCCCCAGGCCTGGTGTGAGGGTCAAGGATTGCGTTGCCACATGCGGATGTAATCGACTTCAAAAGTGGAGGGCAGGTCAGCATCGTCGACCACGCCGAACCATTTCCACATGGCCTCGCTGTCGAAGACGATCTGCATGGGGAAGAAGAAATAATGGTTCTTCGATTCTCTGACCAGCACACCATCGACGTACCAGCGCAGGGTATCGGGCTGCCAGTCGAAGCCGTAGACATGAAAGTCGCCGGCCAGCCGCCAGGGACTGGTCCAGGTGCTGCCGTTGGCGATATGTTCGGTGCTGTGCGGCGTGGCCCAGAGGTGGGCGTTCATGTTGTAGGCGCGGTCTGAAAGCGCATTTTTGGTCTTGCCGCCGATTTCAAAGATGTCGATTTCGGTAGCGTTGTCAGTCATGCCCGTCCATGCCAGCCAAAAGGCGCTGGACGCCGCGGAATTCATGGGTTTGGCCCGCGCTTCGTAGTACCCGTAGAAGCCGCGTTCAAGGGTACGCACCATGGCTGAGGTGTAGTCCTTGAAGCCGAGCTCGACGTATTTCTGCGCCAAGGTTTCCTTGCGAAAGACAATGTTCAGGTTGCCATTGCCGACACTGGCGTTGCGCTCGGTGAACAGCGCCGGCTTGCGGCCCAGTGACTCATTCCCGACAGCATTGTTGACGTGCCAGCGTGTGCGGTCGAGGGTGGTGCCATCGAACTCGTCGGACAGCTTCGTGTTGAGCACCCATTGACCGGCATTGGCCTGATCGGACAAGGGCAGTTGGGCGTTGATGCGCGTCGGCAATGTCCCCAATGGGCCGACGCGGGTCCAGGTGTCGGCATGCGTGGGGATGGCCACGGACCATTTGTCTGCCAGGTATTGAAAGGCTTGCTGGCGCTCGGCGAGCGAGGCGAATGGACGGTCATACACCAGCACTTCGGCGATGTCGCCGCGAAAATTTTCCGAGTGACCGACGGCATTGCGCCCGACCCCGTAGGGGCCGATCGGCACGTCGTGCAGTTCCAGCACGGAAACCGTCGGCTCGTACTCCCCGGTTTGCGCCAGGCTGACCGCGAAATTCGGCAGCACGTTGTCGTTGCTGGCGGCCTGCGGGCGTGAACTGAACAAGCGTTGCCAGGGATCGACTCCGGCCTGTTCCGGCAACCGCCGGGACACGATCAGTACGGTCACAGATCCTTTAGCCGTGCGCAGGGCCCGGCCGAGTAATCCCGAATTGCCGTCGAAGCGCACCACCGCATGGCCATTGAGGCTGTTTCCTATCCACTGTGGCGGTGAGCTGGCGTCAGCGACCGTCGCGTCATTGGCCTTGCCGGATTTGTCGCTCCAGCGCTGGAGCCGGTTCTGCGCATCCAGGGTCATCGCGGATGAGTCGGCCGCGTCCAGCCACAACACGAGGCCGGTGGTCGGTACAGGCGCTGGCGCCTGCGCGGCGTTGCTTGCCAGCGCAACCGAAAACAGCACGACCAGCAGACATTCCTTGAGCATCGGCATCACTTCACCGCAACGGGTGCCGGAATCTTGAATGACGATTGATACCCCTGCGGATTGCACGACTGCCAGCGCCAGCTATCGGTGATCATCTGTTCCAGGCCGCGTTGCGCGCTCCAGCCCAGTTCGCGTCCCGCCTTGGCCGGATCGGCCCAGCACTTGGCGATGTCGCCGAGACGTCGAGGGGCGAAGCGGTAGGGAATGCTGATGCCGGTGATGTCCTCGAAACTGTGGATGATCTGCAGCACGCTGTAGCCGACGCCGGTGCCGAGGTTCCAGAAGTGAATGCCATTGTCGTGCTGCAGCACTTGCAGGGCCTTGAGGTGACCGATGGCCAGGTCGACCACGTGGATGTAGTCGCGCACGCAGGTTCCGTCCACGGTGGGATAGTCGCTGCCGTACACCGTGAGTTCGGGTATCCGGCCTATGGCAACCTGGGTCAGGCAGGGCAGCAGGTTGTTGGGGCGGCCGCTCGGGTCTTCGCCGATCATTCCGCTTTCGTGGGCGCCGATCGGGTTGAAGTAACGCAACAATCCAATGCTCCAGCGCGGATCGGAGTTGCACAGATCCGTCAGCAACTCCTCGATCATGAGCTTGGTGCGGCCATAGGGATTGACCGGTTTGCCGGTGCCGAAATCTTCGGCAATCGGCGTGCGCGTCGGCTCCCCGTACACCGTGGCTGACGAGCTGAACACCAGCCGGAATACGTTATTGCGGGCCATCGCCTGACACAGGCCAAGCGTGCCGGCAACGTTGTTGACGTAGTAGTCCAGCGGCTTGCGCACGCTTTCTTCGACGGATTTGAGACTGGCAAAGTGCACGACGGCGTCGATGTCGTATCGGCTGAAGATATCGTCGAGCAGGGCCGGGTCGCGAATATCGCCCTTGATGAAGTCGACCCGGGTCAGGGTCAGTTGCTCAAGGCGCCGGATGCACTCTCGACAGCTGTTGCACAGGTTGTCGAGCACCAGCACCTTGTGGCCGGCGTTAATGAGGGCCAGAGCCGTATGCGAGCCAATGTAGCCGGCTCCGCCAGTAATCAACGTGGTTTTGCGCATGGTGAGGCCTTCCTGTCTCAGGGCTGAACTCAGCGGGAGGTGAAAACCGATTTGAATTCCTGTGGCCAGTGCGGGTGCAGGGCGCTGTAACCCACGGCATAACTCAGTGCGCCGAGTACGACGCTGCCGATCAAATGCAGGTAACCCTGGAGACCCAGCTGCGGTAGCACCAGCAGCACGGTTGCAGCCATGACCAGGGAAGCGATCACGCTGCGGTAACTGGCTTCGAAAAAGCCGCGCCAGCTGTAGCCGATCGCCGTGTTCAGGCCGCGGATTTGCAACGGCGTGATGACCAGCATGCGCGCCAGCAGAGCGACGGCTGCAGCCATGCCGCCGTACAGGTTGCCGAGGGCGTAGACCAGCGCCAGGGCCAGCGCGGTGGTCAGCACTTCAGCCTTGATCGTCAGGTGACTGCGGTTGACCGCCACCAGTGCGGTGGTGGCGTACATGGCGCTGTTGCCGATGGCGGCGGTGCAGGCCAGCACTTGCAGCAGCGGGATGGCCTCTGCCCATTTGGCGCCGAAGATCAACAGGATCAGGTCGCTTGCGGTGAGTGCGAGTCCGATGAACAGGGGCGTCAACAGAAAACCGCTGACGGCGGTTGAATCGCCAACGATCCCGATCAATCGCTTGGGTTCTGCGCTGCGCCGGGAGAACGCCGGCAGCGCGTAGCTCAGCAAGCCGTTGTAGATCGCGGTACGTGGCAGTTCGATGATGCGCATCGCCATGTTGAACATGCCGACCGCGTTGGCGCCGGCGGTGATGCCCAGAACCACATTGACTCCGCGCTGCAGGGTTTGCGAGCTCAGCGCGTTGACGGCAACCGGTGCGCCTGACCTCAACAACTCGCGCAGGATCGGGCCGTCGATGTGAAAGGGGATGTGGCGTGGGTCTGCGCGCATCAACACAATGATCGACACCAGTTCCATGATCAGCGCCTGGGCAATGACCGCCCACGCACCCAGTCCCCAAAGCGCCACGGCAATCCCGCCGACACCACCCGCCACTTTGCCCAGCAATGTGCGCGAAGCCAGCATCTTGAAGTTACCGCTGCGGCGCATCTGCGCCACATAGACCCGCGCCATCATGGTGAACAGGATCTTTATCGAGGCTATCGCCGTCATCCATTGCAGCAGCGGGTCGGGGGTGTACAGCATGACCGCGCCGGAAATGACGCCAATGCTCGCCAGACTGACCAGCACCGCCGCCCAGTAGGCGGTGCTGATGTGCTTGTCCTCCAGTCGCTCAAGCCGGACCAGCGGGTCTTCGAGCACCGAGGAGTACACCAGACCGATCAACTCGACGATGGCGATGATTACCGTGCCCACACCCAGCTCGGCAGGCGACAGCAGCCTGGCGTAGGCGACAAAGGTAATCATCGACAGCAGGATCAGGCCGAATTTCTCGGTGAAGATCCAGGTCAATGTCGTCAGACGGTGGTTGGCCATGGCGGATTCCGGATCAATGAGCCGTGGTTGACGCCGTTGCCTTGCGCAAGGTTCTGGCGCGGGCATACAGGTAGCGCAAGGTCGGTTTGCCGCTGGCGAAGATCAGGGCCTGCCAGGAGCAATCCAGCATTCGCCGGTACACGCCGAGGACCTGGTCATGCTCGCCACGTCGGGAAAACGCCTCGAGAAAATCGGTGTGGTTGCCCAGCACGAAATCGATCCGCTGCTGCCGGGTCAGCTGCGCGCCGTAGCGGGCGAGGTACACCTCGATGAAGCGGATTTTGTTCTGGTAGTACTTTTTCGGATTCGCGGTCATGTTGCCGCCATTGACCGTGCGCTCCAGCAACACCTCCGGCACCGTGTGGATCTCCCAGTGTTCGGCGATCCGGGTCCACATGAAGCGGTCTTCGGAATAACGCAGGCTGGCATCGAAGCCGCCGAGTTGCATGATCACGTCACGCTTGACCAGCGCGGTGGAAACGCCATTGACGACGTTGGCGTGGATGAAATCGTAGAAATGCCGGCCGTTCTTCAACCGGTCGTCCCGCTGACGTCTGCCATCGCTGTAATTGACCTGCGCATAGCAGTCGATCAGCCCCACCGGTCGACCCTGTCGCGTGAGCTCGTCATACAGTGCCAGCTGTAACTCCAGCTTTCGCGGATGCCATTGATCATCGGCGTCGAGCATTGCCACAAACGTCTCTTTAGAGTGGCGCATCCCATGGTTACGGGCACTGGCCTGGCCTTCGTTGGCTTGCTGCAACAGGGTCAGGCGAAACGGCGCGGTGAAGTCTCGAACCCGTTGTGGTCCGTCATCGGTGGACCCGTCGTCGATGACGATGACGTGATCGGGCAGTCGGGTTTGCCGGGCCAGGGAGGTCAGTGTCTGCTCGATGCTGTCGGCGCCGTTGTACATCGGGATGATGACGCACACCGAATCTGCTGAAGGGGAGGATTGGTTGGGCACGGTGATTCTCCTTGGGTTACGCGCGGGCGGAATCGCGCGGTAGTGCGCGGCCCGACGAGCGCTGACGCAGCGCTGCCGGTGAGGATTCGGGGTAGGTCGCGTGGTGGTGCCGGAAGGTCAGGGCCAGGGTGCAGAACACCAGAAACTCGGCGGAGCGGTAGTTGGGAATCACGTACGCCACATAATTGGTGACGGCGAACAGGCCGATGATGACCAGCGCACTGGCACGAAACCGGGCTGCCTGATTCGCCGTCACCGCGCGGTATTGCTTGAACAGTGCCTCACCCAACATCAATGCCAGCGCCGTCAACTGGATGAGGCCGCCGTTGAGCAAGGTCTCCATGTAGCCACTGTGGGCGTTGCCGATGTAACCCCAGCGGGTGATGAACGCATCGGCATCGGGGCTTGCCCAGAAGGCGCCGAAGCCGTAGCCCTTGAGTAACTGGCTGTCGATGAAAGGCGCGAGCAGTTCCCAGATAAGGGTCCGATCGGTCAGTGACGGATCGCGCCCGGCCATTTCCAGCAGCACCGCAAAGTTGCTGTACAGAAACAGGCAAACCAGCAGGTAAAGGAGGGTGCATCCGAGGAACAGCAACTGTGAGCGATTGATGCCCAAGCGGATCATCGTGAGGAAGTACCAGTAGCTGATCGTGCCGGAAATAATCAGCGCTACACCGGTGGCTGACTGGGCAAGCAGGATCGCGACCAGCGAAAAGAACGAACAGAAGAGCGCCCAGCGATTGCGCTGCCGGATCATCGGCAGCAACAGCATGATGGCGATCGCATTGAGTCGGGCGCCGGCATTCTTTTCGGCGAAAACGCCTTTGAACGCGCCGTCGCGAATGCCCCCGGAGAGAAACGCCACTTCAGGCATGACCACGGCGAGCAACAATCCGATCAACGCCGCGATGCCGATAGCGCAGCCGAGCATGAAGGCGATTTTTTCAAGGGAGTAGTTATAGGCAATGAAGCCTGCAAAAAACACCACGCCGAGCAGGGCGATAAACCGTTTGAGACTGAGCATCGGGTCGTGGGACCAGCCGATTGATGCGATGACACAGAGCAGGAACACCAGCAGAAAGAAATTGCTGCGATAAAAGGTCTTGCTGAGGAACACCTTGTTGCGGATGAAAAAGAACAACGGCACCAGCAGCGTGATGAGGCCGCAGATCTGATTGGCGACATTGCCTTCGAGGTCTTTGTTGATATCGCCAAAGTTCGCGGCACTGCCCAGACCGAGGACAAAGGTAATCACCTGGATGTAGAACAGGATGCCGAACAGCGTGAAGGCGTCGCGCAGTGTCGAATAGCGGATCGTCAGGGGGCTCATGATGACGGGTCTCCAACCAGTGCTTTGAGGTAGGTCTGCACTGCACTGGCACTCACGAATCGTGCGGCCGCATCAAGGCGTGATTGACGCTGCAGATCGCGCGGTATGGACAATTGCTCGGCGATGGCCTGTGCCAGGGCGATCGGATCTTCCACTGCGACCAGCGGGGCAACCACGCCGCCGCCGAGAATCTCCTGAGGGCCATGGGGGCAGCGGGTCGCCACCACCGGCGTACCCGTGGATAACGCCTCGACCAGCGCGTTGGGGCTGCCCTCGAAACGCGACGACAGCACGAAGCAATCGGCTGCGGCCACTTCTGCCAGGGGATCGTTGGCATAGCCCGGCAGATCGAAGCGTTCCGCCACCCCCAGCTGTTTCGCCTGTTCAAGCAGTTCGGACCTGAGGACGCCTTCGCCAAAAATAATCAGGCGGGCATGCTGATCCGGCAGTGCGGCGAACGCTGTGATCAGCGTGTCGAAACCTTTTTGTGGCGCCAGGCGCCCCACGGCGACTATCACGGTGCCGGACTTTTCCAGCAGCCAGCGGTGGCGGGGCGGTCCCGGTGTCTTCTCGCGAAAGTCGTTGTCGAGCACCGGGTTGTCGGCAATGGTCACGTCCCGGCGTCGGGCGAGGGTGGTATCGACCAGATCCTGGGCGACGCCGCGCGAAACACAGATCACCGGATTGGGAATCAGCCTGTACAACAGGGGCGCTACCCGATAAGCGATGCGCACCATCAAATCGGGGTTCACGTGCCGGTCATGGGAAAAGGCATTGCGCTCGCTGACGTGCAGCCGGGCCAGCGTGCCTGACAGTGCCGCCGCGATGATCGCCACCACGTTGACGTGGGTGAGGGCTGCCAGCTGGGCGTCAAAGCGATTGTCACGCAGGAATCGCGTGAGTGCCGGCACCGCACGGACGCTGCGCGGGCTGTGCAATTCGACTTTTTTCACACGCGGATCGAGATGCGCTGCGTGAAGGCCACCGCCGGTGAGCATCAGCAATGTCACGTCGTTGCCTGCATCCACCAGCGCTTTGGCCAGGCGCGCCATCATTTTTTCAGCACCGCCGGCGCTGAGGTCATGGAGGATGATCAGTAACTTTTTCATTGATTCCAGACCTGGTAGTACGCCTGCGCCGCGTACTGACTGGTGTACGGGCGCAGGGTGGCAGTGAGCGTCTCTTCGCCGGGGGCGATGGCATGACTTGAGATCAGGTTGCGCAGCATTCCCTCGGCCAGTGCCTGTACGTCGTTGACGATCACCAGTTGACCGAGTCGGCCGTGGTCCAGCAGTTCTCTGGGCCCGGTCTCGCAATCGCAGGCCAGCACCGGCGTGCCCAGCGCCAACGCCTCGATCAGCACGGTCGGCATGCCTTCTTGCAGCGAACTCAGAATGAACAGTCGGGCGTGCCTGAGCACGGGATAGGGATTGCTCATGAACCCGCTGAAATGCACACGTTGCGCGATACCCAATTGCCTGGCCTGGGTGACCAAGGCTTCGCGCAACGGGCCATCGCCGACGATCACCAGATCCGGCAGCGCCGCGCTGCGCAGCGCCAAGGCGTAGGCATCGAGCAGCAGATGAAACCCTTTGGGTTCGACCAGACGCCCCAGGCTCAGCCAGTAGTTGCGGGGCAAGTCGGCGGGCCGGGGCGCCCGGGCGGCTTGAAACAGTTGATCGGTGACGACGGCGTTGGGGCAATAGCGGATGCGCTGTCGCCCCCATGGCACGGCGTCGGCGAGGGTCTGGCGCAACGCCGAGGACACCGTCACCACCTTGCCGCTGCCACACAGGTACAAGGCGTAGAGAAAGCGCAGGCTTGAGGGGCCGGTTTTCTGTTCGCTGCAATCGAGGGTCGCATGGCGGCTGTAGATGACTTTGCAGGCACTGCCCAGGGTGGCGAACCACGTGCAGAGGTTGGCCTGCTCCTTGGCTGAAATGAGATGGGTGACACCTTCGTGCCGTATGAGCCGGCGCAGCAAAACGATGGACTTGAACAGGCCGACGAGGCCGTTGCCGCCACCGCTGTAGCATTGAATGTCCCGGGCGTCGGGCATGTCTGCGTTCATGACGAAAAAACTCACCCGCCGACCGTCCTTGAGAAACTGCTCGGACAGCCGCTGCTGAACGCGCTCGACGCCACCGCCGGGCTTGAAATCCTTGAGGGTAAACAGGATGTGCATGGTCATTCCCCAACGCTGATGGCGACTTTGTGTCGAACGATCATGTTCAGCAGGTGCAGGAAGTTGCTCGGGTAATCGATGAGGTAGCGTTTGATCGTGTGGGGCTCGCGGTACATGCGATAGAACGCGCGCAAGTGCAGGCGATTGATCAGCGCCGGGTAGTACTGCCGCGTGGCCAAAGCTTCCTGGCGGATGAACCCGCCACAGCTGAAGGCGACCCCGCGAAAGCCTGCGCGCAGGGCATCCTGCTCGAACTGCTCTTGCCGTCCGGCGCCCAGGCCGACGATCAGAATGTCCGCTGCGCTGCGACAGATGTCGTACCGAATGTCTTCGGCCTGGGAAGCGTCGAAATAACCGTTGTGATAGCCGGCGATGCTCAGTTGCGGATAAAGGCTCTTGATCTTGCTGATGAACAGGTCGAGTTCGGCTTGTCGGGCGCCGACGAAATAGACGCGTTTGCCCTGTTGCTCGGCGCTGCGCAGCACGACGTCGGCTATCGAGGTGAAGTCGAAGCTGACCCGGCCAATCGGTCTGCCGGTGATGCGAGACATGAAGGTTGACATCAGCATGCCGTCGCAAAAATAGGCAACGCTGCTCGGGTTCTGCTCGAAAAAACTGCCGATCGAGGCAAAGTTGATGAAGGAATAGGCCTGGTTGGCCTCCAGCAATTTCGCCGAGTAGTGGCCGACTATCTCCAGTTTGAACATGGCGCGGCTCCTCTCAGAGAACTGAAGGGGTCTGCCGACCCACGGAGACGTAGGTGAACCCACGTTTGCTCAACCGCTGCGGATCGAACAGATTGCGCCCGTCGAAAATCAGTGGCTGTTTGAGCAACCGGCTGAGCTGGTCGAAGTCCGGTGCCCGAAACGATTGCCACTCGGTGACGATGATCAGGGCGTCGGCATTTTTCAGCGCCGCCTCCTTGGTGCCTGTCAGCGTCAGGTCGTCGCGCGAGCCGTATAGGCGCTGGGCCTCTTCCATGGCTTTGGGATCAAACGCCTGCACGCTGGCGCCCGCTTGCCACAAAGCCTCCATCAGTACCCGGCTGGGGGCTTCGCGCATGTCGTCGGTGTTGGGTTTGAAACTCAGCCCCCACAGGGCAAACGTCTTGCCGCGAAGGTGGCCGTCGAAGTGATCGAATACCTTGCGATAGAGGCTGGCTTTCTGTTCCTGGTTGCGCGCCTCCACGGCCTTGAGCACCCGGGCGTCAATGTCGACACCGTCGGCCGCCTGTATCAGCGCTTTCACGTCTTTGGGAAAGCACGAGCCGCCGTAGCCCAGACCTGGGTAGATAAACTGGTAACCGATGCGCGGGTCGGCGCCGATGCCGTGGCGCACTTTTTCAATGTCGGCGCCGAGCCTTTCGGCGAGGCAGGCCATTTCGTTCATGAAGCTGATTTTGGTCGCCAGCATGCAGTTGGCGGCGTACTTGGTCAGCTCGGCGCTGCGAACATCCATGACGATGATTTTTTCGCGGCTGCGATTGAACGGTTCATACAGTTCGCGCATGACCTCTTCGGCACGCGGGCTGTCGGTGCCGATGATGATCCGGTCCGGGCGCATGCAGTCCTCGACCGCGCAGCCTTCCTTGAGAAATTCCGGGTTTGAAACCACATCGAACGTCAGATCGCCGCGACCGTTGTCGGCCAATACTTGCTCGATACAGGCTCGCACCCGATCGCCCGTACCGACGGGCACGGTGGATTTGTCGACGATGATCTGGTGCCGATCCATGTTCAGCGCGATGGTCTGCGCCACGCTCAGCACGTATTGGAGATCCGCCGAACCGTCTTCGTCGGGCGGTGTGCCGACGGCGATCAACAGCACATCGCCATGGTGAACGGCGTCCACCAGGTCTGTGCCGAACCGCAGCCGGCCGCTTTGGTAGTTGTCGCGCACCAGGCTTTTCAGGCCCGGTTCGTAGAGCGGCAGCGTGCCCTCTTTCAATGCCTCGACCCTGCCGGCGTCGACGTCGACGCAGAGCACGTTGTGCCCGACCTCGGCCAATGCAGCACCCTGGACAAGGCCTACGTAACCAATACCGAATACGCTCACATTCATGGTCGAACCTCAGATCGTGGTGACGGTTATCAACGGTCGGGCAGGGGACGGCAGCGTTGGGGCGGGCTTAGTAGATGTTTTTCGAGAACAGGGTGAAGGGGGTCTTGATGAGGATTTTGATGTCGAGCCACAGCGACCACTGGTTGATGTAGTTGAGGTCCTGCGCGACGCGCAGCTGCATCTTTTCCACGGTCTCGGTTTCGCCACGATGGCCGGTGATCTGGGCCAGCCCGGTGATCCCCGGCTTGAGGCGATGCCGGGCCATGTAGGCGCGGACCTTGCCGGTGTAATAAAGGTTGTGGGTGACGGCGTGCGGACGCGGGCCGACCAGGGCCATGCGGCCGGACAGCACGTTGAACAGTTGTGGCAATTCGTCGATGGAACTGCGGCGCAGAAAACCGCCGATCGGCGTCAGGCGGTCATCGTTGCGGGTGGCCTGCCGAACCTGCTGGTCGTCGTGGACGTGCATCGAGCGAAACTTCCAGACCTTGATCACTTCGCCGTTGCAACCGTGACGGTTCTGCTTGAACAGCACCGGGCCGGCGGAGGTCAGCTTGACGGCTATGGCCACCACCAGCAGCACCGGGCTGAGCAGAATAATCGCCAGGGCGGCAAGGCTGCGTTCAAACAGATCCTTGCAAAACAGGCTGGCAGGGTGCGAGCTGATCAGGCTCTCGTTGAGGTAGATGGCCGGCATTCGCTCGATTTCCGAGATCGAATGGTTGAGCAACACCATGCTGCCGAAATCCGGGATCCACACCACGTCGACGTTCATGTCCAGCAGGTCGATGTAGAGGGCTTCGATGGTGGCGGCATGGGCCATTGGCAGCACGATATAGACACGACGCACTTCCAGGCCCGTGATGATCTCGCGGATGGCGGAAACGTGGCCGAGCAACGGCAGAATGCTGGGTGCAGGGCCGCAGCTGTCCTCGGCGGCAATGAAGCCCAGCACCAGCGCGCGGTTCGGTCGGGACAGTTTTTTCGCCAGTTCATGGGCCGTCGGGCAGGTACCGATGATCACCGAACGGCGTCCGTTGCAGACCTTGCGTGAATACAGGCGGGCCAGGTAATGCAGGGGCAGAAAGCTCAAGGCCTGAACCACGAAACCCAGCACCGCCCAGACCATGATCACCTGGCGTGAATAAATGGCGCTGGTCTGGGTGAAGAACGCAATCGCCGCCAGTACGGCCAGCAGGGTCAACCACCCGGCCAGCAATCTGCCGAGCCCGACCAGCAGGCCATGGCGCTTGTGGTAGACCTGCATCACGCTGTAGATCGGCACCGAGCCGAGCACCGTCAGAATGATCAGGATGCGGTATTCGCTGGTCAGACTGCCGACGCGCCAATGCACGAGCAATATCAACAGCGCGGTGACCAGCGACAGCGCGCACAGCCACTGGCCCCAGAACGTCAGGCCTCGGCGGTGTGTCATGTGAGCGGTATAGAGCGATGTCATGGGCTTAACCTCGAGACAGCATTCATGCATCAGCGCGAATCGAGCAGGCACGGCGTGCCTCCCGATGGCTTTTCCGTAGCTCGGCGGAGGTGAAGCGAGTGGTGCGTTGGCAGAAGAGGGCGTAGCGGCGGGCGTATGCGCCCGATGGTTACCTGGGCGCGAAATCGTAGTTATAGAACGCCCGGGAGTGGTGGTAGCCGTACTTGCGCGCCTTGCGCAGGTCGACCTGGTTGAGCACCGTGCCGAAGACCGGCACATGGCTTTGTTGCAACATGGCAATCCCTCGCTGAACCTGGCTGATCGACGTGCTGTCAGCCTTGACGACATAGATCACCGCGTCCGAATGTTTTGCCAGCAGCAGCGCGTCACTGATCATCTCCGCTGGGGGAGAATCGATGATGATGTGGCGATAACGTGACCTGAGCGCTTCGAGCATGCGCGCCATGCGCGGCGAGCTGAGCAAATCCTGTGGCGGTGGCTGAACCGGGTTGAGCGGATCGCCAGGGGACGGCAGGCGCGGCGCAACGAACATATCCAGCGACGGCGGCAAGACCTTCCCGGCCGGCAGCATGTCCAGATTGCCCACTGAAACAATGCAGTCTTCAAGCCTGGCCGTGCCGGCAATGACATTCGCCAGTCCGGGGCTGTCCGGCGGAAAATCGAAGTTCAGCGACAGGGTTGGCTGACGCATGTCGGCATCGATCAGCAGCACGCGTTCCAGCGGCGTGAGCGAACTGGCGAGGTTGGTGGCGATGGTGCTTTTACCCTCGCCGGCAACCGTGGAGGTCACGAGCACCACTTGTGACGGTTTTTCGCTGCTTTGCAGCATCAGCCAGGTGCGCAGGTTGCGAATGGTCTCGGAAAAACGCGGGTTGTCGTTGTCCTCGAACAGGCGCGCCAGTTGCCGACGACTTTTCTTTATCACCAGCGGCACGACGCTGAGCAGTGGAACATTCAACACGCTCTCGATCGATTCATCGGTTTTGAAGGTATTGCTCAGACTCTCGAAGAGCAGTGCCAAACCGACGCCGATCACCGCCGCAATCAGCCCGACGATCGCGACAATCAATGTCTTGCGCGGTTTGCTCGCGTCGACGGGAACGATGGCCGGGTCGACGATGCGCACTTTCGTCGAGTCCATGTCGGCGGTGGCCGTGGTTTCTTTCAGGCGTGTGACGAAGGTTTCATATAGCGCGCGCGTGCTGTCGACCTCACGCTGGAATTCGCGCAACTGGAACTCTTTGCGCGCGATGTCCTGGATTTGCGCCTTGTTGCTGTTGAAGGACTGACGCAGCGACGCTTCACTCGCCGTGGCGAGCTGGTATTGCCGCTCGATACCGGCCACCACTTGCTGCACCTGCAATTGCAGACTGGTGGTGGCGGTGCGCAACTCGGTTTGTGCGGAGATCAGGCTGGGGTGCTTCGGACCATAGCGCCCGGCCAGTTCATCAACCTTGGCCTGGGCCACCGCGCGATCGGCCTGGAATTTCTGCACCAGAGGGTTGCTCAAGACCGCCGGCACGCTGGACAGTCGGCTCAGGTCGCCGTTGCCCAGGGCCTTCGCCTGCCGGTACTCGCTCTCGGCTTCAGCGCGGTTGCGTCGGGCGTCGACCATGCGGTTGCCGGTCATTTCCAGTTCGTTGGCGCTGATGGTGGCAACGCCGCCAACATCCACCAGACCTTGTTCTTCGCGGTAACCCTGCAGCTTTTTCTCGGCCGCCCGCAGGTTGTCGCGCAGCTTGATCAGACGCGTGTTCATCCAGGCCGTGGTGGTTTGCGACGATTTCTCGCTGGTATCGAGCTGGCTGTCGGTAAAGCCCTGAGCCAGTGCGTTGGCCGCCGCCGCTGCGAGAACAGGGTCTGGCAACTCGACTTCGATTTCGAGCAACTGGCTTTTGCCAACGAACTTGACGCTGGTGTGCAGCATGAGGTTCTGCGTGACCTGATTGAAGACGTCTGCTTCAGTGAGTGGCTCTTTCTTTTGCGGTAGATATCGACCTAACCCCGGGATCCATTGATCAAGGTCCAGATCGGCCAGCCATTGGCGCGGCGCAAACCAGGACTTTGGCTGCTGGCGCGGATCGGTGACCGGGTGAGTCGTCAGCCCGAGTTTTTTCACCGCGCGTTCGGCGAGGTCTCGCGATTGCAGGAGCGCCTGCTGAGTCTGCAAGTAATCTGTGGCGTTGCCGCCTGAGTCCTTGACTTGCTGGAACGACATCAGCGGAGGTGTTTTGTCGTTGAACAGCAGGGTGGTGCTGCCAATGTATTGCGGCGTGATATTGGAGACCACCACGGCCGCCAATACGCAACTGAGCAGCACCAGCCAGCCGATGCGCCACTTGGCGCGCCAGATGATCCTCCACAGATTGAGCAGATCCAGGGTGTCCTTGTCTTCGGCGTGCTGCGGATGCAGATGCGCTTGAAGAGGACGTTCGACGTAGTTGCTTGGGCTGTTGTCCATGATCAGAAAAAGCCTTGTGCAATGGAAATGGTGTCGCCGGGGGCGATCGTGGTGCTGCGTGAAATGTTATCGGTGACGCTTTCGCCACTCTCGCTGCGCAAGATGGTCACTCGCTTCATCGAGGCCCGCTCGGTCAAGCCACCGCCCAGTGCAATGGCTTTTTCCAGTGTCAGTCCGGGCACGAACGGATAGCTGCCGGGCTTTTTCACTTCGCCATTGATGTAGAACGAGCGGTATTCAATCTGGCTGAGACTGACTTTCGGGTCGATCAGATAACCCTGCTTGAGCCCGTCGACGATGATTTTCTCGACCTGGCTGGGGGTCAGTCCCTTGGCGGAAATCTCTCCCAGAAACGGATAGGAGAAGGTGCCGGCATCGCTGAGTCGGATCTTTTTGATGCTCAACTCCGGTTCACCGAAAACGATGATTCGCAACACGTCGCCGGCAGCGAGTTTGTATTGCGTGGCAGGATCTGCCGCATGGACGTGAGGCAAGAGAAACAACGCGAACAAAAGGACAAGTGTGCGAGTGTTCATGTCGAGACCCTCTTAAAGGCTGACGTTGAAGCTGATCTGGAACACGTTGCGGGTGAAGCTTTCGTTGTCGGCATCGGAATCGTTGTCGCGATATCGATAACCCAGTTCAATATCCAGCCAACGGCGCATGGCGTACACCACGGCCAGGTTGTAGTCCTGAAGATTGTCGGTACGGCTTTGGCCTTCGTAGACATAACGCCCGTAGCCGGCCTGTGCCACCGTGGTGATCCGTTCGGTCCAGCCGTGACGCCAGCCGACCTGGGTGAACGTGGACTTCACGGCATCCGCGCCGTCGTCACCCTCGGCGAGGGCCTGGCGAGCGACGAAGGTGAATGTCGAATAGGTCCGCGGTTTCCATTGCAGATCGACTTGCCAGGTCGGGTTGTCGAGGTCTTTGGATTCGCTGTTGTCGAAGTTCTTTTTCTCGTAACCGACGCGGACTTTACCCGTCGTGCGTGCCGTGAAATCCCATACGGCACCGGCCATGACGGCGTCGGATTTACTGCTGCGCGGGCTGTTGGCCTGCTGGTAATCAAAGTCGGTGTGGTTATATTCCACCAGACCCCGGGTGTTGCTGCCGATGCGGTGATACCAGGTGCTCGTCAGGGCAGTGGTATTGCGTTCCTTGTCGTCGTTGATGCCATCGGCGTTGTCGTAGCGCAGTTGTGCGTAACTGGCCCCGAGATCGATTTGGTTGTCAGCGCTTTTCGCCCCGAAGGTGTAGAGACCGCCCACCCGTTTGTTGTTGAGCTTGTCGTTGATGCCTTCGACCGCCGTCGATTCCGTGCGCTCCCATTTCCGGTACTCGGCGTCGAGCTTCAGACGATGCCGGTCAGTGAACTCCATGATGCTGTCGGCACGCACGCGTTGTGCCGTGTTCGAGGCATCCGACTCGTCGTGATAAATGTAGCGAGTGGGTTGCCAGATCAGTCGCGTGGCACTGTTGCGATCCTCGGCCTTGAGCTCGAAAGAAGGCGCCAGCTTGGTGACCATGGAGGACTGTTTGCTGTTTTCCAGTTCGCGAAAGTTGTCGTCATAACTTTCTGAAAACAGGAACGATGGCGTGAAGTCGAATCCATACACATCAATGGCTTGCGGATTGATGCTCCAGGCCATTTCGGGATAGAGACAGGCCATCATCAGCGCGACAGGGCATCGTGACTTCAAAGCCATGTTATAGCTCCTGAGCAAGGGCATATAAGGCAAGTCGTTAGTTGTAGGGGTGAAAACCGGCTTGTTGTCGTTCAATCACGCTGAGTGGCAGGCAGACCGGCTGCTCACGGTTGAGAAACTGCAGGAGGATCATCACGCGGTCGGTTCCGTGCAATCCGAGGAACACGCCCTCCAGTGGCGCGAGCGGGCCGCTGACAATCTGTAGATTCTCTCCGGGTTTCAGCGCTTCATCCGGCCCCGACGTCATTGATTCGATGCAACGCGTACGCAGATGCTCGATGACGTGCTCAGGCACGGTCGCGGGACCATGATTGAATTCGACAAAGCGACTGACCCCTCGGGTGGAACGCAAGGGTGCCCAGTTGTCGTCACGACTGAGCTGGATGAACAAATATCCAGGAAAGAGGGATTCGTGCACTCGCTGGCGTTTTCCGCGAATAATGCGCTCGCTGACGAGTTGGGGATGAAAGACCACGTAATTCTGTTGAAGCAGATTGAGATGAGCACGCTCATCCTGACGTGGCTTGCATTGCAAAAGGTACCAATTTGGGTGGTCCGAGCTGATGACTGGCATGCTGGTAAACTCTGTAATGATCGAAAGTTTATGGCAGGCAGAAGCTCTATTGAGGGCTAAGTAAGGGCAGTCAGCGAAAGTGCTTTTTTATTATGGGTTATTGAAGTGTTTCAAACATGAATCACAAAGTGTTTCATTGGTGTGCATCGAGCAGTGAAGTTTCGCTCTGTTATGCGGCACCTCTGGAGGAGTCATCGGTTCAACTTTTTAGAGGGCAAAGCTACCGCACGGTCTGTTCATGCAGGCTTAAGGTTAGGTAACTAAGTAGTTGTCCCTGAAGCGACAGGGCGCGAGTAAGTAACTGCTCGCGCCCTGCAAAAAATCAACCTTGGTAGTTATCGGCCAGTCTTTCTGGTCTGTCAAACGTTAGCAGTCAAAAAACACGCCATCCATCCAGTAATGCTTTTGCCGATGGATAACTAACTGTTTTTTAATGACTTATTCTTTTGGCTGAACGGTAGAAACTTTTTCTGCCTGTTATGGTCGCGACTATTATTTAGATCGAAAGCTTTCCCCACTATTGGGTGCTGTTATAAAACCTGGACTGAATAAGTCATCCAGCGCTATAACTTATCGCCTGTCGGCTTGTGTGGAGCAGGGATTATGACCGTTCTTGTTACAGGCGCTGCGGGCTTTATCGGCTATCACGCGGTCAAACGATTGGCGCAGCAAGGCCAGGAAGTTGTCGGTATCGACAACCTTAACGATTACTACAGTGTGGATCTCAAACAGTCGCGGCTTGAACAGTTGAGCAGTCTGCAGAGTTTCAGTTTTGAAACACTGGATATTGTCGACAAGCCTGCCTTGATGGCGTTATTCAAAGCGCACGATTTCACCGAGGTGGTGCATCTGGCCGCTCAGGCGGGTGTGCGCTATTCGCTCGACAACCCGGATGCCTATGCGCAATCGAACCTGGTGGGGTTTCTGAATGTGCTGGAAGCCTGCCGACATTATCCGCCCGCGCATCTGATCTACGCGTCGAGCAGCTCGGTATACGGGGCCAACAGCCAGTTGCCATACAGCGTCGATGATGCGGTCGAGCACCCTGTCTCGCTGTATGCCGCCACCAAGCGCGCCAATGAGCTTCTCGCCGACAGCTATTGCCATCTCTACGGCTTGAAGGCCAGCGGCCTGCGCTTTTTCACGGTTTACGGGCCCTGGGGCAGGCCGGATATGGCGCTGTTCAAATTTACCGAAGCCATTCTTCAGGGACGACCGATCGACATCTACAACCAGGGTCAGATGGCGCGGGACTTTACTTACGTCGATGACGTTGTCGAAAGCATCGTCCGCCTGTGTCTGAAACCGCCAGCGCCGGAGAAGGAGGCGAGTGGCGTCAACCGGATTTTCAACCTGGGGCGCGGCAAACCGGTCGCGTTACTGGATTTCGTCGACTGCCTCGAACAGGCACTGGGCATAAAAGCCCAGCGCAATCTGTTGCCGATGCAGGCCGGCGATGTCATCAAGACCTGGGCTGATGTTTCGGCATTGGAACAATGGATCGGGTTTTCTCCGCGAGTGGAAGTTGCAGAGGGTGTGGCGCAGTTTGTGAGTTGGTATCGCCAGTACTATCGAATTTGAGCGGTGCTTCATGCGCCTGGAGTACGGTCATGAGCCGAGACCCACCCGGTTGTTGCGCATGATCGAAAAATTAAGCGCCGCAGCAACACACAGCCAGGCCAGATAAGGAAACAGGATCAACCCGGTGATCACATCCAGGCGCAGGGCCAGGACCACCATCACGGCGACGACCAGCCACAACAGTACGAGAATAATCATCGCGGCAACGATCCGCTGCGCGCCGAAAAACACCGGCGTCCACAGCGTGTTCAGGGCAATCTGCGCCGCCCACAACGCCAGGACCATTTCGCTGCCGGGAATCATGGTCAAGCGATAGCCAACCCAGGCCAGCAGCAGATAAATCGTCGTCCAGGCCACCGGAAACACCCAGTTGGGTGGCGTGAACTTCGGTTTGTTGAGCTGCGCGTACCATTGGCCGGGCTTGAAAACCATGCCGGTGGTTGCCGCCGCACCGCACGCGATCAGAAAAATCAGGAAATTCACCATTTCACACTCCTTGGCCGCAGCCCGTTTGCCTGGTTTGTTCCGCCGCAGCGGTCGTTCATTCGGATCTTGAGCACATCAGTTCACTGACCCGCGCCACCAGCGTATCGACCGCGAACGGCTTGGTCAGCACCTGCATGCCCGGGCCCAGTTGGGCGGCGCCGATGACTGCGTTCTCCGCGTAACCGGTAATGAAGAGGGTCGTCAGGTTCGGGCGGATCTCCCGGCCGGCGTCGGCCAGTTGCCGGCCGTTCATGCCACCTGGCAGGCCGACATCGGTGATCAGCAGGTCGATATGCACGTTTGATTGCAATACTTTCAGCCCGGCAACGCTGTCGCCTGCCTCAAGCAAGTTGTAGCCGAGATCGCCAAGCACATCGGTCAGCAGCGCGCGCACCGTGGGTTCGTCGTCCACCACCAGAATGGTCTCGCTGGCCTTGGGCACCACCGCCGGTGCGATGTGCTTGTCATCGTGGCTCTGCACGGGATCGCCACGGTGACGAGGCAGGTAGATGCACATCGTGGTGCCCCGGTCGACCTGCGAGTGCACGCGCACCTGGCCGCCGGACTGTTTGGCGAACCCGTAGATCATCGACAAGCCCAGCCCCGTGCCCTGGCCCAGCGGCTTGGTGGTAAAGAACGGGTCGAAGGCCTTGGCGATGACATCGGCCGACATGCCGGTGCCGGTATCGGTGACGCACAGGCACACATACTCGCCCTCGGGCATGTCCAGCGCGCCGGCGATCTCGGTGTCGACGATGCGATTGGCCGTCTCGATGGTGATGCGTCCGCCATCGGGCATTGCATCGCGCGCGTTGATACACAGATTGAGCAGCGCGTTCTCCAGTTGACTGGCATCGACCAGCGTTGGCCAGAGCACGGGCGAACCGATGGTTTCCAGGAGAATGCTTGGGCCCACGGTGCGCTGGATCAGCTCGGTCATGCCGGTCATCAGTGTGTTGACGTCGGTCGGTCGTGGATCGAGGGTCTGGCGTCTGGAGAACGCCAGCAGGCGGTGGGTAAGGGCGGCGGCTCGCTTGACCGCGCCCTGGGCGGTCACCATGTACTTGTCGACTTCGTTCAAACGGCCCTGATTGATCCGCGCGCCCATCAGCTCCAGTGCGCCGGAAATGCCGGCCAACAAGTTGTTGAAATCGTGAGCGAGGCCTCCCGTCAGCTGGCCGACCGCTTCCATCTTCTGCGACTGACGCAGTTTTTCCTCTGCCTGCATCAACTCGGAAGTGCGCGATGAAACCCGTTGCTCGAGGGTGTCGTTGAGCGAACGCAACGCGGCAAGAGCCCGGTCGCGCTCCGCCTCGACGGTGCGCCGCTCCTCGACGTCGATCAGCACGCCGGGAAACCGCAGGGGAACTCCGTCATCTGCACACTCAACGCGTCCGTTGGCTTCGATCCACTGGAATCTGCCGTCCTCGCGCCGTACACGGTACTGGTGGGAATAGGCGCCCCCACGGCCAATGGCTTCGTCGATTGCCATGGTCAGGCTATCGCGGTCGTCGGGGTGCACGCTGGTGATGACTTGTTCGAGGCTGAGGCCTTCGCGCCCCAGTGCCGGGTCGAGGTTGAACACCTGAGCGAAGCCTTCGTCGATGGCAAAACGGTCGGTCAGCAGGTCCCAGTGCCAGGTGCCGATGATGGCGCCGGCGGCAAGGGCCAGTTGCACTCGTTCGACGTTTTCCCGGGCAATTGCCTCGCTGGCGCGCAAGCGTTCCTCGGCGGCGCGCCGCTCGGTGACGTCGTTGAACAGGATCGCGATCTGCCGGTCGGCCGGATCGCCGACCCGCACCGCGCGCACATCGAACCAGCGTTCAAAGGTATTGGCGTAATTTTCGAAGTTCGCCGGTTCCCCGGTCTTGGCCACGTGGCCGTAGGTTTCGAACCAGAAGCGTTCAAGATTGGGCGCGAACTCGGTGACCCATTTACCGCGCAGGTTGACCCCGCACTGGCGCTCGAAGGCCGGGTTGGCCTCGACGAAGTAGTAGTCGACAGGCTCGTCGTTGGCGTCGAATTTGACTTTGACGATGGCAAACGCCGACTCGATGGTTTCCAGAATGGTACTGAAACGCTCTTCACTCCGGCGCAACGCCGTTTCGGCACTGCGCGAGCGCGTCAGGTCAAGCATCGCGCCGATCATGCGTTCGGCCTGGCCGGCGGGATTGCGAATCAAGTGGCCGCGATCGAGCACCTCGGCGTAGGAGCCGTCCTGACAGCAGAACCGATACTCCGCGCTCCATGTCGTGCCGTCGCCTTCGATGGCGGCGCGGATCGATGCCTGCACCCGCGCCTGATCCTGCGGATGGATCCGCGCGAATCGCCAGTCGCCACTGGGATCAACATTCTCCAGCGGGAACCCGTACGCCTGTTGCAACGCCTGGTTCCAGATGATCTGGTTGGTTTGCAGGTCCCAGTCCCACACCGCATCGCTGGTCGCCATGACGGCCAGTCGATAGCGTTCTTTTGTTTCGATGATGGCGCGCCCGTAGAGATGCTCCTGAGTACGGTCGCGGAGTATTTTCACGAAACCCAAGTGAGTCTGGTCTGGATCGTAAAGCGGCATCAGCTCGCCAGAGGCCCAGAATCGCTCGCCGTCCTTGCGCAAATGCCATCGCTCATCGTAGGCACGGCCTTCGACAAGGGCGCGCTGCATTTCATCTTCTACACGGCCGGCAGCGCGGTCCTCAGGTGTGAAAAAGCAGGCCGCGCTCTGGCCGCGAACCTCTTCGGCAGACCAGCCGAGCACGTTGGTCGCGCCGCAGTTCCACTCGGTGATGTACCCGGCAAGGTCGGTGACGACCATGGCAAAATCCACGGCACTTTCGAATACCGCCCGCTGCCGCGCTTCACTGCGGGCGAGCGCGGCTTGACTGGCGTGCAGTCGCGCCGTGATGTCGCGCTCAATGTCGACTTCATTGCTCTGCAGCGCGGCGCGTAATCGCTTGACCTCGCATTCGAGCGCTTCGCGACTAAGGTGTTTGAGGGTGTCCATCTCACCTTCTTGGTCAGGTTTTTCATGGGGTGGGTAAGCCCGTCAGGTGCAACCATCAGCGCGAAGCGGTGTGGCTCTGTGGTTGCTCATCCGTTGACAGGTTGCGTCGTCGTTAAGTTTCACTGATGAAGCAAGGTCGCTTCGGGTGAACGCTGATTTCAAATCGAATCGCCGTTATCCAGGCGCGCCAACAGTGCCTGGCCGCGTTGCCAGAGTGCCTGTTGCCTGGTTTGCGGCATGCGGTCGAGGTTCTTGTACATCATGCTCATGCGCTGATTGCCGCGCAGCAGCTCACCGTGGCGCATCAGGAAATGCCAATACAGCGCGTTGAACGGGCAGGCATTGTCTGCCGTGCTTTCGCTGACCTTGTACGCGCAGCCGCGGCAGTAATCCGACATGCGATTGATGTACTGGCCGCTGGCGCAATAGGGTTTGGAACCGAGATAACCGCCATCGGCGTGCATGACCATGCCCAGCGTGTTGGGCAGCTCGACCCAATCAAAGGCGTCCATGTAGATCGCCAGATACCACTCGCAGATCTGGCTCGGCGCGATGCCGGCGAGCAGGGCGAAGTTGCCGGTGACCATCAGCCGCTGAATGTGATGCGCATAGGCATGCTGCAGGCTTTGCCCGATGGCCTGGCGCATGCAGTTCATCTGCGTCTCACCCGTCCAGTAGAACTCGGGCAGCGGCCGGCTGTTGCCAAAAGAGTTGCCCAGCGCGTAATCCGGCATCTTCAGCCAGTACACGCCCCGCACATATTCCCGCCAGCCAATCAGTTGCCGAATGAAGCCTTCGGCGGCATTGAGCGCAACGCTGCCGGCCCAGTACGCCGACTCCACATCACTGCAAATTTGCCGCAAATCCAGTAGGCCAATGTTGAGCGCTGCGCTGATGCGCGCATGAAACAGGAACGGCTCGTCACTGGCCATGGCGTCCTGGTAATCGCCAAACCCCGCCAGGCCATAATCGAGAAAGTAAGCCCAGAGTGCCTGTGCATCGGTATGGGTGACGGGGTAGTTGAAGTCATCAAGCGCACCGTAGTGCTGGCTGAAGCGCGCCTTGACCAGTGCCAGCACATCGAGGGTGATGGCGTCGTTATTGAAGCGTACCGGGTAGGGCGCTTTGACGCCTTTGGGCAGGGCCTTGCGATTCTCGGCATCGAAGTTCCATGCGCCGCCCACTGGTGAACCGTCGCCATTGAGCAGCAAGCGGCTCTTGCGCCGCATCTCACGGTAGAAAAACTCCATGCGCAGCTGTTTCTTGCCCTCGGCCCAGGCGGCGAACTCTTCGCGACTGCACAGAAAACGCGTGTCGGCGTGCCAGTGAATCGGCAAGCCGGATTCCTTCATCGAAAGCTCCAGCCGCCAGTCGCCACACTCGGTGATGTGCACTTGCTCGGCCTGCAACAGCGCTTGCCAGCGATTTAGTTCACCCGGCACCGAGCCGCTGTTTTGCGGGTCATCCAGGGTCACGTATTCAACACGTATGCCTTGGTCTCGCAACGCCTGGGCAAAATGGCGCATGGCGCTGAAGATCAGAGCAATCTTCTGTGGATGGTGGGGCACATGGCTGGCTTCTTCCATGACCTCGACCAGCAGCACCGTATCGCGCTCCGCATCGAGTGCCTGTAAGGAAGCGAGGTCGAAGGACAACTGGTCGCCCAGGACCAGGCACAAGCGGCGGGTAGTATTCATTTTTTGCGGTTCATTGGCTTGCTTCGGTGCTCTGGCGACGGAAGAACAAGGTCACCTGGCCGACCTCCACGCCGAACTTGGACATGCGGGTGCGGTTGATCAACGTGTCCTCGTCCATCAGGTACATCCAGTCGTCCATGCTCATTTCATAGGTCGAATCGTCGACCGGTACGTTCAGCCGATAGCGCCAGTGAAATGTGTTGCCCGCCACCTGGCCTTGGGCAACGCCGACTACATCGCCGGCGCGACCGCTCCAGCGTCCCTGGCCCTCGGGCGTCAATGTCCATACGCGGTGCTGGCGGGTGCCATCGCTGTACAGAAAGCGCTCGTCGAGAATCAGGTTGTTGCCTTCGCGACGGCTGACGATATTGACTTCGAAACGCTTGGTCACTTCGCCGCTGCGCTTCTGAAACATTCCCCAGGCCTTGACGGGCTGGCTGAAAAACCGATGCAGATCCAGGGCTGGTTGTTGATCGGCATAACGGGCGACGTCCACGCTGGTGCAGCTTGCGATGCTGAGCATCAGTGTCAGTAACAGCAGTAATCGCGTCATTGCCTTACTCCCTGATTGCAAAGGTGTCGAAGGCCAGGTTCGAACCATTTGCTTGTACGGTGGGCTGGACATGTACAGGTTTATCGTTTTCCCCGGCTGGTCTTGACGCTCGAGTTTTGACGACGTCAACGAGAGTCTTACGGCGATGGCCGGCTTTTTTTTCCTCGCGGCAGCGCTGTACGTGAGGGCAAGCCATCGCTAAATAGTTGTACGTAGTTGGATGGTTTGTACAGGTATAAATCAAGATAGGCTGAAAAAAACCATCTGACAATACTTCTTCCCCCACGCAGGGCGCTTGCTGCGCCTTAACGCGATGCCGAACGTTTTGCCCTGGAAACAGCGGTTGGTCGGTCTGCCGGGCGAGCGCTGGTACTGGGCAATATCCAGCGCAGTGAACGCCGGACCGTGAGGCGCAGGATGCTCAGTGAGCATCCTGCGGGGATAGGAGTGGCCGACAGATCAATGCGCTGTCGGACTTGGCTGTGCACCGAATTGCGCAATGATGTGAGTACCCAGCTCCTCAATAACCTCCGCTGCCGGGCGCTTTCCGTATTTGAGATTCAGGATGACGTGATCGACGCCGATTTCCTCAAGCGACTCCAGCAAAAACCGCAAATGGTAGCGCCCGAGTTTGAACCCCAAATGAATGCGAGCGGGTGGCGTGGACGGGTTTTCATCAAGGTCGATGTAAAGCGACTGAGTGAAGGGCTTATAGACGGAACCACATTGCTTCGTGACCTCCAGCCGCCAATCTTCCACGACCAGTCTCTGCATGTTCGGTATGCGTGGATAGTTGATCCATCCGTTGCTTTCGCGCGCGATCCAATCCAGTGACTGACGGCTATTGCCGGTCACGAGCATTGGAATGAATTGGGTGGTCGGTTTCGGAATCAGATCCGCGCCGCGCATTTCCCCGGCGCTCCAGTGGATGGGTTCGAAACTGGTGCTGTGGGCTCGGCGAATCACCGCGTAGTGCTCGCGAAAGATATCCCCGCGCCTTTCGGGATCGACGCCAAAAGCCGAGAACTCCACCGGGCGGTCGCCGGACGCCACCCCAAGAATCAAGCGACCTGCGCTCAACTGATCGACGCTGGCTGACGCCTTGGCCGTGTGCAGGGGATGGTGCAAAGGGATGGCGATGGAGGCGGTGCCAAGCGCAATTTCCGATGTATGGGCGGCCATATAACCCAGGTAGACCCAGGGGTCGAAGACTTGGCCGACATCGCCGAATCCGGGATCGCGAAGCGGCACGTCACGAAACCAGAGCGCGCTGAAACCCAATGCCTCGGCCTGTTTCGCCAATGCGACCTGGTTGAGCATGCTCGGCGTGTCGCCGTCGAAGGCCTCCATGGGAAAGAACAATCCGAGGCTCAAATGCCCCGGCGTGAAGGTTCGGCTGAACCCTCGATGCTGCTGATAAGGAATCGTGCTCGGCCGATACATACTGATTTTCCTCAGTGGCAGAACGTGAACAGCGCCCCGTTGCCAGAGGTGCTGCGGCATCGGTCGCTTGGGAACGACAGGTGGGGGGACTGAGTGCAGCTTTGCCCATTGCGCCGTACTGCCGGTCGGGTGGACCGGATTGAGGAGCCAGTTGCTGGCGATATGCGCGGGCAGGTCCGGATGGGTGATAAGCGGACGGTAAAAGGAATCATCTCCCGGCTCGATACCGTCAACTCGGAAACGGGCCCAGAGGTTACCTCATCAGCGTAGGCGGTATTGCCGTGTTGCGCCATTGTGCCTCGCACATCGTGGGAGACCTTTGCGACTTCAACCGATCACAAGCAGGTGGCAGGATTACGATCCATCGAGTCCCACTCGACATGACTTCGGTCATTGGGCGAATCATCAATGAATCTCGAGCGGTTCCAGCAAAGGGTGATAGCTGCATGCCATGAGGCATGCAGGGCCGAGCGGGCAGGTTCAGTCTTGGAGATGGATTCAATCCGTTTCAATTTGCAGCCAGCAGTCGCCTGGCGGTAGCAAGGATTGAATCGATATTGAAAGGCTTTTCCAGGACAGCATTGAACAAGTCCGATCTCTCCATGCCGAGGTGGGCTTGCGCGCCGCTGATCAGAATGATGGGCAAGAGATGCGCTGAGGGCAGGGCGCGGACGGCCGTGGCGAATTCGAGTCCGTCCATTACCGGCATCATGAAGTCGGTAATGATCAGGTCAGGGCGCTCTCGCTCAAGTACCTCAAGCCCTTTTTTGCCATTGCTGGCCTTCACGACCATGAAGCCTTCATCCTCCAGCGCAAAGCCGAGAATGTCAGCGATCAAATATTCGTCGTCGACAACCAGGATGGTGGTCATGAGAATGCAACCTGAATAGAAGACCTAGGAAAATGAACCTGGCAGGGCTGCAGGATTAGGAACTGGCGGTTCATTTCTTGAAGCCTTTTTCAGATCAACGTCCTGGTCACGGATGACCACTTCAAATCGCGAAGGGTCATAAGAGCTATCTCTGACTTTAAGAATGGAAATGGTTCTGCTTAGTTCAGAGTCATTCTCGAAGAACCGCATCAGCATCAGATTGTCGACGATGCTGGACAGGTCAGAGTTTGGTGAACTGATCTCGGAGCCGAACAGATCTCGCATCTCCCAAGAGGCAAACACGGTCACGCCCCTGGAACGTAATTCGTTCATGAGGGCACTGTAAAAGTCAGTAATTCGGGCTGGATTCGTCGAGACGCGCGTCATGCCGCTAAGGCTGTCGATGAATAAACGCTTGATGCCCTTTTCTTCGACGATGCTCAGCAACCTTGAGCCCAGGCCGTCCAGGAGACCTTCGGTGGTCGGTTGCCACGCGATGCTCAACGCACCGCTTTCTTCCATGCCTTTGATGTCGATTCCTAGTGACTGGCCCTTCAGGCGTAACCGCTCCGGGCTTTCATAAAAGCCAAAATGCAGGCCCGGTGCCTTCACCGTCGACTCACCCAGGAATTTAAGACCTAGGGTTGTCTTGCCTATTCCTGACGGGCCCATGACCAGCGTCACGCTGGAACTGTGCAGCCCGCCACCCAGTATCGTGTCCAGAGAATGTATACCGCTGGGGATGCGCGTCATGTTGGCGCTGTCGGGCGAAGAGGGGTGGCTGTAGAGGCTTTCCAGGCGCGGATAAACCACCAGACCGTTCTCGGTGATTTCGCACTCGTGAAGCCCGGTCAGTGCCGCGCTGCCCCGGGTTTTACGCAGTTGAATACGACGCACCGAGCGGGTGCCATAAAGCTCCTCTCCCATTTCGATCACGCCATCCACCATGGTGTGCTCGGGGCTGCCGTCATCCAGTCGGGAACTGGTGAGAAACAACACGGTGCATCCAGCAAATGCAGCGTGCCCTTGCAATTCAGAGATGAACTTCTTGGTGTCGATGGGCGAGTCGGCTTTAGAGCGTGCGTTCAGCAAGCCGTCGACAACCATGACTGTGGCCTTCTGGCGGCTGATCTCACGCCTCAGCAGTTTTACGACTTCATCCAGACCTTCATTTTCCAGCGTATCGAATGCGCTGACGAACTGGATTTCAGCGCCAACTTTGGAAGCGTCGTAAAAGCTCAAGGTGGACAGAAACTGAAAAAGCCGGTCATGGGATTCGGCAAGCAGTGTCGCTACCAGAACACGGCCGCCGTTGCGCGCATGATGGAATCCAAGTTGGTTGGCGAGGATCGTTTTGCCCGACCCTGGACGCCCCTGAATAATGTAGGAAGCGCCTGAGACCAATCCGCCCTTGAGCAGAGCATCCAGGCCTTCGATTCCACTCTGAAGGCGATTTAACTTTTCCACTATGCGACCCTGATCTTGAAATCATGCTGTTAAACCGAATGTACGGGATGCTAACGCCATTTGTGTGCCGGAGCTATCTGCACTTCACTGACGTTTCAGGCAGCAGTGCCGGTAAAGCTATTCATTCGCCGCTGAACATGCGTTGGAGCAGCAACGCAACTTACTCAACCTGGTTGCACACTCTTTTCCACCCTGGGCGGCTCCAGCATTGTCAGCGGATGAACTACGCTCCTGAAACAACCCCCGCAGATTGAAGAAAACAGTACAAAGGGTCGATATGACCAGAAGGCTGGAGGGAACCAACAGGCCATTCTTCAGGATCCGGTTTTCCTGATGTTCATTGCCCGGAGTACGCTCTGTGAGAAACCAGCAGCGATGAGCCTTGGAGATGAAGGCTTTGCCTGATGCTGGCGGCTGGATTTCATATAGCCTAAGCGTAGCTTTTTATTCCTAAAACGAAGTACATATTAATTTTATAGTGCGTTTTAATCTAACCAGGCATTTCCTGATTGGAGCATTCGCACTTGAAGATCCCCACACATTTGACACTTGGCCTGGCGCTCGCCGTCAGTTGCGCGGCAGCCTTCGCCGGGCCCACCCTCGATCGCGTGACGCAAAAAGGTGAGCTCACGGGTGTCCTGATGGAGAGTTACCCGCCGTTCTCTTTTCTCAATGACCAGAACCAGCTCGACGGCTTTGATGTGGATGTCGCTAAAGCTGTGGCCGAGCGCCTTGGGGTCAAGCTGAAACTTGAAACGCCTTCCTGGGACGTGATTGCCGCGGGGCACTGGAACGGTCGATACGACATCTGCGTGTGCTCGATGACACCGAGCAAGGCGCGGGCCGAAGTGTTCGACTTCCCCGTGGAGTATTACCAGTCACCGGCGGTGATCGTGGTCAATGCGAAGGACAAGGACATCGTCACTGGCAAAGATTTGTCCGGCAAAAAAGTCGGTGTGATCAGTGCCTCGACTTATGAGGCCTATCTGAACAAGGATCTGGTCATTGAAGGTGCCGAGGACAAGCCGTTGAGCTATCCGTTCGACAATGTCCAGATCGCGCCTTACGACAATGAAACCGTTGCCTTCCAGGATCTCGCACTGGGTACTGGCGTGCGCCTGGATGCCATGGTCACCAACCTCATCACCGCGCGTGAACGCATCGCTCAGGATCCGCGTTTCAAGATTGCCGGAGATCCACTGTATGCCGAACCGAACGTCGTGGCGGTCGAAAAAGGCGATGCGCAATGGAATGCGAAAGTCACCGAGGTCATCGCACAACTCAAGACTGACGGCACGCTGAGCAAAATATCCCGCAAGTGGATCGGTTCTGATATCAGCCAATGACAGCCATTAACCCGCATCCGGCCAAAGCGGCTGTCAGCCCGCAAAAGCAGCCGCCACTGACACGTCAGCTGTTCGGTTTTCGCACGCGCCTGTATCTGACGTGGGCGGCGCTGTCGGGTCTGGGCGTGTGGTTTTTCATGCGCTTCGATCTGAAGTTTTCGATCATTCTGGAAAAGTGGCCAAACCTGGTCGGCCTGCATCTGGGCCCGAACGGGTTCTTGCAGGGCGCCGCGCTGACGATATTCCTGTGTTTCTGCTCGATCTGGTTTTCGTTATTGCTGGGCTTTGTCACCGCGTTGGCCAGGCTGTCGAGCAGCGCCGTGGCGTTTGGTATCGCCAGCTTCTACGCCTCGTTTTTTCGCGGCACGCCACTGTTGATCCAGATCCTGTTGATCTATCTGGGGCTGCCGCAGTTGGGTGTGGTGCCAGGCGCAATCAGCGCCGGGATCATCGCGCTGTCGCTCAACTACGGGGCTTATCTCAGTGAGATTTTTCGTGCCGGCATCCTCGCGGTTGCCCCAGGTCAGCGCGAAGCAGCCGCCGCACTGGGCCTGAGGCCGGCCGCGACGTTCATCCATATCATCCTGCCGCAAGCCATGCGCACGATCATTCCGCCGACCACCAGCCAGTTCATTTCGATGCTCAAGGACTCGTCCCTGATTTCGGTCATGGGGGTTTGGGAAGTGATGTTTCTGGCGCAGTCGTACGGGCGCTCGTCCTACCGTTACATTGAAATGCTGACCACCGCAGCCGCCATCTATTGGCTGTTATCCATCGGTCTCGAACTGATCCAGCATCGCCTCGAACGCCATTACGGCAGAGGCTTCAAGCATCAGCGCTGAGCCATTCCGTTGAATGATTTCTTGCAGGAACCAAGATGTCCGATCCTAAACCTCTGCTGTTTGCACTCTATGAACAAGCCAGCGTCGGGTGCGGCGGTGCGCCGAGTCTGTGGACGCACCCGGCTGACGAACGCCTGGCGATCAACTCGCTGGGCTACTGGTCAAACCTGGCGCGGATTGCCGATCAGGCGCACCTCGATATGTTGTTCTTTGGTGATGTGCTGGGCTTCTACGATGTGCTGGGTGGCAACGCCGATGCGGCAGTGAAATGGGCGGTGGAAGCACCGGCCAACGATCCGTTGATGATCATTCCAGCGTTGGCGGCCGTGACGGAAAACCTGGCGTTTGGTGTCACGGTGACCACCAGTTATGAACACCCGTTTACCCACGCCCGGCGCTTCAGCACGCTTGATCACCTCACCAATGGGCGAGTGGGCTGGAACATCGTCACCTCTTACCTGTCCAGCGCCGCCCGCAATTTCGGGCTGGAGCAAATGATCAAGCATGACGATCGCTATGAACGCGCCGAGGAGTTTCTCGATGTGGTGTACAAACTCTGGGAAGGCAGTTGGGCCGACGACGCCGTGGTTGCCGACAAGGCCCGCCAGCTGTATGCCAGAGGCGAGCGGGTGCGACCGATCAATCATGAGGGTGCGCACTATCGTGTCGCCGGGCCGCACCTGACCGCTCCGTCCCCGCAGCGCACCCCGTTGCTGATTCAGGCGGGCTGGTCGGGACGCGGTCGAGAGTTCGCCGCCAAGCATGCGGAACTGATCTTCATCGCCAAATCCAACCCGCAGGAAATTCGTCAGGGCCTGGAAGACATCTGGGCCCAGGCTCAGGCGCGTGGGCGTCAACGTGAAGACGTGAAATCGTTGACGGTGTTGCGCATCGTCACGGCCAAAACCGAAATCGAAGCCCAGCGCAAATACGACGAGCTGCAAAGCAACTATCACTTGCAGGCACAACTGGTCAGTTACGCCGGCGACACCGGCATCGACATCAGCCGCTACGCTGACAGCGATGCGCTATCGACGCACACCGAGGGCCTGACCTCTTACGTGATGCACCCCGATGGCAGTGGCAAGCCGCTGACGGCGGGTGATGTGAAAAAGCGCTTCGCCAGTGTTACCCGTGGCAGCGACCTGATTCTCGTCGGTACACCGCAGCAAGTCGCCGAGCGCATCGAAGAACACGCGCGAATTTCCGGCACCAGTGGCTACATGCTCAACCCGTTGATCAGCCCAGGCAGCCTTGAGGACTTTGTCGAACTGGTGATTCCCGAACTGCAAAAGCGTGGGCTGTACCGTACTCAACCGCAAAGCGGCACCTTCCGTTCGCGGTTACGGGCAGATCACTCCAGCCACCTGCCTGACTCGGCCTATGGGGCTTCGTTCCGCTTCGACAAGGCGCTTTATGGCTGATGGCAGGCGTTGCCGGCGAACACCAGCCACCATTGATATAAAACTGTTGAGCCGTTTGCGAATCCACGGTGTAGGTATTCGAAGATTGTGTTGTCATCCAACTAGCTCCTTAGAGGACTGATGGGGGCTGTTAACCGCAGGGACGGAGGGAGGTCAGAGCAACGCCGGGGCACCGGTATATCGGGTGCCCTGTGGTTTGAATAAGCTAGCAAAAGGGCTCAGTCGAAATATGCCGTTCTTGAAGTCGGCAAGGGATAATCTGCTGTATCTCAGGGGCTGACGTTGCTTCTGTGCGATCGAGCATCAAAGCTGATAGTCAGGTATTACTCACATCGATATTTTTTCATGTCTAAACTTGCCGAATTCCGCCAGCTCGAAAAACACCTCGCCGAACAGCTCTAGGCCCTCGAAGCCCTCAAGGGCGTCTGGCTGTCATTGACGATCCCGACAGCCTCGACGTGATGCCGACGATGTCTGTCAGCAGAACTGATGCACCTGCGAGCTCCATGCTCGAATAATAAACATTTAACGATATCTGAAATTCAACAAAACATAACAGATCATGGTTGCTGTTAGTCCGATCAATATGTACTCGATGCGGGGCAGGAATATAACCAACCCACCTAGAGAAAACACGATCAAGGTATTTTGTAGTATGTATTTCCTTATTTTAGGTACCGCTATGAAGTAGCCATATTGCTTGCCTAAGAAAAACAAAGCCATGCCGATGATTGACGCAATCTGGAAATCGCGCATCGCAATGTCATTCAAGATCGCATGCCTGATCAAATTTGCGAGAAGTGCCAGACCCACAAATAGAAAAAGGTGCGAGTAGATTAAGGAGTGTCCACTCATGCTGCTTTCATTTTTGCTCAACAAGTAAAAGCTATCGAAATATATCCACCATATACTGCAGATCATGATGAATCCGGTGATTGCTGCCATCACATTATAACGATCCCATTGAATGTCAGATAACCCTCCAGAAAGGCTAATTACCGACTCGCCCAATAAGATGAGGGTGAGTAAACCTATTCGTTCAATCAAGTGTTCTGTATGTGCGGGCAATGGCTTTAGCTTACCCCAAGAAAATAAAGGGAGCAGAATATCAAGAAAAATCCCAATGTAAGCAACGATGTAACGCATGGGTGGTTCATAAAGAATGGATGAAAGACTAACAGCTGCGCTAACTAACAGGGCGAAGCCAAGCCTGGAGGAAAATTCGCTACGATGATCGAATTTATTTATGGACGAAATGTACATAATACTGATGATGGCACGTATGCCAAAATAGCAGGCAATAACAAGCGCATAATTGACTTCCAATTCTTCCCCAATCCGTGCAGACAGCACAATGAGCAACAACATTATAAATAATGTTGCCAAGCGGTGAGGATTGCTATCTGTATCAAACCTATTTGAGTAAATCGTGTGGCTGGACCAGATCCACCATAATGGAACAAAAAGCAGTAAAAATGTCCATAATTGCTCCTGTTCAAAATGGCCGTGATGAAGATGTCCGAGAGTGTGCGTAACCTTGCCAATTGCAACAACAAAAATCAGGTCAAAAAACAACTCTAACCATGTGGCGTGTCGATTCTTTTCATAATACTTCAAGGATTTCATTCGCTGCTGGCTCCGTGTTGGCGATCTGTATATGGCCAAATGGCGAGTGCGCAGCAGCGAGCCAATTGGATCGGGCAGATGCTGCAGTTCAACAGCCGTACATGCCGCCTCGATTACGGTGGGGAACTATCAGGCGAATTGACTATCCGGCCATTTCGTCAACTCACCAACGAACGCTCAATCATCTGACTCATTTCGGCGAACTCTGGAACCCCGTCATAGCGAAGCCCGTCAATGTAAAACGCGGGGGTGCCGTTAACGCCGCTGCGTACGCCGCCATTAAAGTCGGATTTTATTTTGGCCAGGTAAGTGCCTTCCTGCAGCGCAACATAAAGTTCTTCACTGGAGAGACCGTGTTTTAGAGCGATGGCCCGAAACAGTGGCATGCCCAATCGATCCTGATTTTCATACAGTTCGTCGTGAGCCTCCCAGAAGAGTCCTCGACTCCCTGCATATTCAGCGGTGACGGCTGCACTCATGGCGTGCGGGTGGGCGGTGGTCAGGGGAAAGTTACGGAACACGAAGAGCAAATCGTTGTGAAAACGCTGTTGGAGATTTTTGACGACCCAATACGCTAAACCGCAATAGGGACATTCATAATCGCCAAATTCCACCAAGGTGACCTTGGCATGCGCGCTTCCCTGGCGATGGTCGTTGGCACTTACCGGCACTTTGAGAGTGGCCATGTGATCACCTGTTAATTTTTGGTTGGCGTGCTTTGTGGTGCATTCGCCAGCGCATCCAGCGCATCCAGAATGCCGTCCGCCCCTGGGTTGATTGCCATTGGTGAGATGTAGCTCCAGGTGATCACTCCCTCCTTGTCAATCACGAACAGTGCCCGCTTACAAACTCCCAAATGGGAGTCGTACGCTCCATACCGTCGCGCCACAGCTCCTTTGGGCTCAAAATCGGCCAGCAGGCTGAAGTGGAAATTCCGATCTTTGGCAAATGCCTGATGACACCAGGCGCTGTCGACTGAGATGCCCAGGAGCGTCGCACCGTATTCTCTGAATGTGGGAAGCAACTGGTTGTACAAGGTCAGTTGATCGCCACAAACCGAACTCCAATCGGCGGGGTAAAACGTCAGTATCACGGGATTTCCCTTCAGCTCGCGTAGCGACAATTGCTGATCGGGAGTCGCATACAGTAAGAAGTCGGGCGCTACGGTGCCGGCTGGCAGCGGCTCCTGAACCAGGTCGTCTTTCGTTTCCTCTGCATCGCCAAATTCTGAAGTGTTCATTGCTTTAGCCCTGATAGATAGGAGTTTGGGGTCTACTCAGGGGGGATGCGACTTGCCCGGCGGGGATAGCTCCATCCACCATCAAGGGATTTATAAGAGGCAACGCTGCCACGATCTCAGCCTGAGCCTGAGTGTTTTCGGCAGCAAGACGTTCATATTCCGCGTCCAGAAGCACGACGACGCTCGCCGTGCTTTCGCGGTATTGAATTGAGGGCCAGGTGGGGAGAGCAGCGACAGGATTCGCTCTGGCTCACCAATGACTATAGTCGCTGTTGTCGCTTGTCGTAGTCGCTAAACGCGTTTTCGGTTTCCTTGGCAAGGCCTCGCGCTCTCGCTCTGTTGCCATACACCTTCGCCGTAAACGCCTGGTCATCTCATTACTGATCGATTCGCCTCTGCGAATTCGCAGATCAAAGCGTTGCTCGATCACTCTGGTGATGCCATAGCCTCAATTGCTGATGAGTGGGTGATTTACCACTGGCGGTATTTCTGATCATGAAGTCGATGTTTTTTACTGGTTTGGCTGAGGTGCAGGAAGGGCTGGAAGCGGACGAACGGGATGGTTTCGTCATCATCGGAAATCGCAGTGAACTGCCTTCACTTGGAACGACCCCTGGGCCCGTAAGTCTATGTGTATCTACTCATTGGTAAGGTACAGCGCAATGGATAAGACAATCACTGTCGATCAACTGGCTACCACCGACCTCAGACCAATCAACGAAATATGGCTCGGCGAAACTCATACTCAACGTTGCCTATGGCGAGGTGAACAAGTCTTTACGCACGAGATGATGAGTGAGGGCACCCACGATCAGAATATCCAGCGCCTGTGCCTGCAGCTGGTCGACCCTGACGATCAAGCCGCAGTTGCCAGCGTTGAATTGATGGTGCGCGAACAGCTCAAAAGGATAGGGAAAGAAGGTGAGTTTTATCCGGCTGAGGAGGCGGATACTCATCGATAAGACATTCACAGGGAATCAATTCAAGGCCTGTTGAGGCTGTCCAGGTAAAGACCCAGCGCCAGTCCTTGTAAGTGCGGTCCGTGATTTATGGTGTAACCTTCAGCTATTACCCACATCGAGATTTTTTCATGTCTAAACTTGCCGAATTCCGCCAGCTCGAAAAACACCTCGCCGAACAGCTCCAGGCCCTCGAAACCCTCAAGGGTGATGCTGGCCTCAAGAAAGAAATCGAGTTCGAAACGAAGCTGCGCGACTTGCTCGCAAAATACGGCTACAGCCTTAAGGACGTGATCAACCTGCTTGATCCGCAAGCAGGTCGTCGCGCTCCAGCCGCCGGGTCCAAAGCCGGCAGTCGCAAGCCTCGCCAGTTGAAGGTCTATAAAAATCCGCACACTGGGGAAGTTGTTGAAACCAAAGGCGGCAATCATAAAACGCTGAAGGATTGGAAAGCAGAGCACGGCTCCGACACTGTGGAGTCCTGGCTGACCAAATGATTTTGGTTTGAACACAAAAGGGCCTGATTACGGCCTTTTTTTGTTTTCGATTTTTAGCTACTTGAGAGGAATTCCATAACTCTAATCAGGGTGTAAGTGAGGCGCCTTTTACTTGCACCCTGGCAAGATATGTGAACTTTAGTGATACGCGAATTTCCATTGCTTGAGAGTGGAGCCGCCTGACTTCCAGCCCGGTAATCGGCCCTCCGAACCTCAAGTCAGGAAGTAGATCGTGAAGACCTTGCCCTCCAAGACCTCCCTGCGCCGGGCCGTTACCGGCCCGATGCTTTTTCTATTTATTCTCGGCGATGTGCTCGGAGCGGGCGTTTATGCTCTTGCCGGGACAATTGCGGGGGAGGTGGGTGGCGCAATATGGATGCCGCTGCTGATCGCTCTTTTTTTCGCGATGCTTACTGCAGGTTCCTATGCCGAGTTGGTGACAAAATATCCCCACGCGGGCGCCGCTTCGGTTTTCGCCGAGAAAGCGTTCGGGTCACCGCTCATTTCTTTTCTCGTGGGTTTTTGCATGCTATCTGCAGCTGTCACGAGCGCTGCGGGTTTATCGCTGGCGTTTGCGGGTGATTACCTGGCGGCGTTCATCCATGTACCACCCCACATTTCAGCCTTACTGTTCCTTCTCGTGATCGCACTACTAAATGCCAGGGGAATCAAAGAATCCTTGGGAGCCAACCTGGTGATGACAGTCATTGAGCTGTCAGGCCTTCTTTTGGTCGTTGTTGCCGCCGCTTGGTATTTGCGTACAGGTGATGCAGATTTGGGTCGCAGCCTGGAGTTCAAGCCGGGAGTCAGCCCGGTGTTAGCCGTTTTGGGTGCGGCACTGATCGCCTTCTATTCTTTTGTAGGATTCGAAACATCCGCCAATCTTGCAGAAGAAATTCGAGACGTTCGAAAGGTTTACCCCCGCGCATTATTTGGCGCATTGCTGACCGCCGGAGTCCTCTACATGGCGGTCGGTGTAGCTGCATCTTCCGTACTGCCCATGGAAAAACTGGTTGCAACCTCTGCTCCTCTTCTTGAGGTGGTTCGGGCGTCAGGTTTGAACATCCCGCCTCGCGTCTTTGCCTTTATTGCATTGGTCGCGGTAGCCAACGGTGCACTTCTAACCATGATAATGGCCAGCCGCCTTACTTATGGCATGGCCTGCCTTGGACTTTTGCCGAATGCCTTGAGCAAGGTGCTGCCTCAACGACGCACCCCGTGGATAGCAGTGATCGCTACCACCCTTGTGGCAATCGGGCTCACGCTGACGGGGACGCTAGCCACGCTCGCTGAAACGGTCGTCCTGCTCCTGCTGTTCGTATTTCTCAGTACCAATTTGTCCGTGTTGATCCTGCGCCGTGACGAGGTTGCGCAAGATCATTTTCGAGTACCTACGTGGGTTCCGCTACTTGCTATCGTCTCGTGCCTGGTACTGCTTAGTCAGCAAAGTCTGGAAACCTGGATGCGTGGAGGCGCGCTGATCCTGACAGGCATGCTGCTTTTCGCCTGTGCAAGAGTGGCACTGCCGGCGCCAGTGGAGCCTGGCTAGGCTTGTAAGCGCTTTCCCTGTCTACCGCAGCGTTAACTTGGCTACGTCATACAAATGCCAGAGGGCGAGCGGTTGTATTGGGTGCATCCGACCTAGGATCGGCGGTTGTGAGCAACACTGGAACTTCATCCGAATCCCGCCTTACGCCGAGAGTTAATCAGGCTCTTGGAGCGAGCTGAACCATTCGGCATAAGGGGAATTGATGACCAGCCGCCGGTTGAAGTCCGGGCTTCCATCAGTCCACCAGACAGGCCCCCGTTCCCCGAGGGCCACTTTGGCCATTTGTACCTTTTCCCGAGCGCGCTTCAGTTGCGAAGCGTCTTGCGAACCCTTGGCGTTCTTGACCTCTCGTCGAGCGGCCATAAGCGCATCGACAAGACGCTGACGCACATCTTTATCCAATGATGGGTTGGAACATCGCCATAGCTGGCCTTTGACAACAAAGTAGCGACCGTCTGGTGTCACTGGATGCATTCCTGTCTCCGATCGTTTAAAGAGCACTTCTCCAAAAAATCAGCAAGGACGGCTATCTCGGTTTTCGGGCAGGAAGGCGATTGGCTTGTTTGACTCCAAGCAGTATTCCCAGTACTAGCGCGGCGCCTGCCGCCAGGAGTATTGGATACGGATGTTTACCTGACATCCGGACGCCCTCGACTCCGGGTTGATCGCTTGCCGGGGCAGGTCGATGTCGTGATGACGATGGAGTAAGACGGCTTGGACTGGCAGTGGGGTCGGCGTCTGCCCTGTACGGCATTTCGTTCAAGGGCAATCGCGCACCGTCCGCGAGAGTCAGGGTGAGGTCTTCGACAGTCCCGGCGAGTCGATCTGGAAACACCGGCTCACCCGTGGGATCAAGCTCATCGTAATAAAACTGCTTTCCTTCCAGCCAACCTATGGCCGTCATCAATTCCGGGCCAAGGTAATATTTTCCGTCGAGGAAGAAACCCGGGAAATGTCGCGTGCGTTCGAGACTGTCTATGGTGTAGCGCTCGCCTGCCTTCATACCGGTTGCTGGGTCGATCATGATGAAATCCTCAGATTCGCTGGTGTTGCGATAGAGGACGGGGCCTGGCGCAACGTTCCATCGAGATTACCGAAAGGCTGTTCTTCGTCAGACCTTTTGAACCTAATTCGAAAACTGTTGCTCAACCGGGAAATGTTCGGGGTAGGTGAAATGAATGCTTTCAAGAATCAACTGACGCTTGAGCAGGAATCCAAATTGAAAGCCCTGGATGCCTGGCATCGTGCGTTGGAGAATCGAGCGTTACGCATGGAGTGTCCCGATGCCTATCACGAGGAGCTATTGCGCCAGACTGATGAGATGCATCGGTTGGGTCGGTTGACCGATTCCGAATGGCGTGACCTGAGAAGGGAGGCAGATGCGGCCTATCTGCGTGCGGTCGCCGGTGAGGATTATCACTGAGGTCATTCAGCTCATGTCTATTGCCGACGACACTGTTCACTACCTGCGCGCCAATGGTTTGGTGCTCACCACAGCGGAGTCGTGTACCGCCGGTAAAATTGTGACGCTGTTATCCGAGGTCGAGGGTAGTGGCGAGTTCATCGAGTGCGGGTACGTGGTGTATTCGCCTCAGGCGAAACAACGTCTCCTGCATGTCAAACCGCAGACCATCGAAACGTTCAACCTCACCAGCGTGGAAGTTGCGCGGGAGATGGCAATGGGCGCATTGCGCGATAGCACCGCCAATGTTGCCGTTGCTACAACGGGCATTCTCGGCCCGGACGATGTAGACGGTATCCCGGCTGGCACGATCTGCTTTGCCTGGGCGTTTCAGGTAGCTGATGAGTGTCACGTGTTCAGTCACCAGCATCGCTTCTGCGGCGGACGCTGTGAAGTACAGAAATACGCCACCGAGTATGCGTTGCAGTACTTGACGCGTTTCCATCAGCGAGTTCTACAAGGTGAGCCCGATGAGCGATGAGCGCAACCGTCCCCACTTGCGTAGCCGGAATTATCCAATACGCGAGGACATGGCCTGTCAGTTGAAAGTCTGGATCTCCGTTATTGTCCAGGAAGACTGACTCGCAGGTTTCCACGAGCAAAGGGAAATCAGCACCCGTTGGTCGACAGGGCAGAAGGTTTTTGAAATTAACCCCGGCGCATTTGCTTCAGATGAATGTGGGTTGGCATTCGGTCTATTGCCGAGTGAACGGCAGCCCTGATGCACCTGAGGAGAATGTCATGTTCCTACATAACAAACGACTTCAATACACCGTGCGCGTTGCTCAGCCCAATCCGGGGTTGGCCAATCTACTACTGGAACAATTCGGGGGAGCCCAAGGGGAACTCGCTGCAGCTTCACGCTACTTCACACAGGCGTTGGCCGAAGATGATCCAGGCAGAAAGGATCTCCTTATGGATATTGCCACCGAGGAGCTCAGCCACCTTGAGATCGTCGGGTCGATTATCGTGATGTTGAACAAGGGCGCCAAAGGGCAAATGGCCGAAGGTGTCGAGGAAGAGGGCGAGTTGTATCGCGCCATCAACGGGGCCGGCAACGATTCCCACATCACAAGTCTGTTGTACGGAGCGGGTGCTCCTTTGACCAACTCGGCAGGCGTTCCCTGGTCGGCGGCTTACGTCGATACCATCGGCGAACCGACTGCAGACATGCGCTCCAATATCGCCGCTGAGGCCAGGGCGAAGATCGTCTACGAGCGTTTGATGAATGTCACAGATGATCCGGGTGTAAAGGAAGCCCTCGGATTTCTGATGACCCGTGAAATCGCCCATCAACTGTCTTTCGAAAAAGCACTGCACGCCATCCAGCCTAATTTCCCTCAGGGCAAACTGCCGGGTATGCCTGAATTCACCAACGTTTACTTCAACATGTCTCAGGGCGAAGGCAGCACCCGCGGGCCGTGGAACGAAGGGGAGGACTGGGAGTTCGTAGAGAATCCAGCGCCGGCGGTGGATGGAGGCGAGGGCACCGCGACTGTGCAATTGAGCGCCGAGGATGAAGCGCTGCTCATGGACATGAAAGCCAGGACGATGTCCGACCCAGACAGCAATCCGATCACGGGTGCGGACCTGGGGGCGGGTGTGCAAGGCGAACCACAACCTTAACGACGCGACCGCACGCCAAAAGGCGTGCGGTTTTTCCAACTCAAGAAAACAGGAGGGTGCGATGTCCGAGCCGTTGACCTCATCTGGCGCAACACTTCGCTCACGGTTTGTTCGACTCTCAAAATCCGGATGGGGCGGGTTAGCCTTCTGGTCAATTCTGATTGGCGTGACGCTTTGCTTGCTGATCAGCGGGTACGGCGCCTTCGTCGGCGCCAACAAACAAAATCTGCACTTTGCATTTCTCGGCGGCATGTCAGGCTTCGCTGCGACGGCCATAGGTGCGTTGGCAGCGATTGCGTTACGCGATATCGCCGCCAGAACGCAGGACATCATGCTCGGCTTCGCTGCCGGGATGATGCTGGCCGCCAGTTCGTTTTCGCTCATTCTTCCGGGCATCGAAGCCGCCCAGGCGCTGTACGGTAACCAGTTGCTCGCAGCCTGTGTCGTCGTTGCAGGATTGGGATTGGGGGTAGCGCTGATGATCGGTCTGGATCGCTTCGTGCCTCACGAACATGAGAAAAGCGGTCGCCGTGGGCCCGAGGCGCAGCGCATCAATCGTGTATGGCTGTTTGTCCTGGCAATCACGCTGCATAACTTGCCGGAGGGGATGGCCATTGGAGTGAGCTTTGCCAATGGCGATATGAAGGTGGGATTGCCGCTAACCACTGCCATCGCCATTCAAGACATTCCCGAAGGCCTGGCTGTGGCGCTTGCGTTACGCGTGACCGGGATTTCAGCGCTTCGCGCTGCGCTTATTGCGGTGGGCTCAGGGTTGATGGAGCCCATTGGCGCGATCGTCGGCTTGGGGGTTTCGAGCAGCTTCGCATTGGGATATCCCATAGCGCTCGGTCTGGCGGCGGGCGCGATGATTTTTGTGGTGTCCCATGAGGTCATTCCCGAGACCCATCGCAATGGTCATGAGACACCTGCGACCTTGGGGTTGATGCTCGGTTTCGGAGTCATGATGTTCCTCGATACGGCTTTGGGTTGACCCTTTACCTCCCATCCATCATTGGACGGCTTGGTTGAATAAACTGGAAGCAAAAATCCGACGGTAGGCGTCGCGATCCCACCTGCACTGCCTTTCAATTACGTGCAGCAAGGAGAAATCATGACAACGCACAGGCTGACAACGAAGGGCTTGCAGTTGAACGTTTCGATCTGCGGTCAAGGCTCTCCGCTGCTTTTGCTTAATGGTTTGGGTGGTTTGATTCGTACCTTCGATCCGCTGCGCAATGAGCTTGACGACTTCATGACCATCACGCTGGACGTGCCCGGAGTCGGCAAGTCGCAAATGCCCCGTTGGCCCTTTCGCCTGCCACGCCATGCCGACGTGATTGCCGGGATGCTTGAGCAATTGGGGATCGACCAGGTCGATGTGTTCGGTGTGAGTTGGGGAGGTGCATTGGCTCAGGAGTTCGCTCTTCGTTACCCGAGCAGGGTACGCAGGTTGATCCTCGCGGCGACCTCTCCCGGCCCATTGCTGTTGATGAAGCCTGCAGACGTTATGGATTTTTTCCGCAAGAGCAAAAACACCAAAACGCACCAGCAAGAACGATCCGGCCATTCAGTTCAGACGCTGCTGCGGTTCGGTGTAATGAAGGGCATGCTCTCTGTTAATCCGCGAACCTACTATTTCCAGCTCGCAGCCTTGATCGGATGGACAAGCCTGCTTCGCTTGTCCCGACTGCTTCAACGCACGCTGATTCTTGCCGGCGACCGCGATCCGTTAATACAGGCGTACAACGGCCATGTCCTGCGCCGCACAATTGGACGTTCAGAACTTCGCCTTCTGAAAGGTGAGGGACATTTCTTTGTGGTGACCAGCGCTGGACGAACTGCCGTCCTGGTCCGCGAATTTCTTTGCCGCCATTACGACGATGAAGAGAAGGCACCGAGGATCGCGAACTGAAACACCAAGGCTGGCCTGGAGCGCACACGCTCGTCTCATCAATAGTCGCTCTGTACCTGATAAAGAAAAGGGGAGACCCGCTACACGCTGATGCTGAAGCAGCGTCTCACGCGTGCTCCTCAAGCCTGCGCACATCACCCAACGAATCACGTTGCATCGACTGCAAGTTCTTTTCAATGGTTTCGCACAGTGCTTCCATTTGAATCTGGTGTTCGCTGTGGCGAAACGGGCTTTGCAGATCGGTGCCGATGCGTTCGATGGCCAGCAGCATGAATCCCACCACGGTCGACGCCAGCGGCGTGAACCAGCCCAGGGATTCGACCAGTCCCACCGGTACGATCAGGCAGAACAGCGAAATAAACAGCCGCGGAAAATAGACGTAAGGGTAGGGTAGCGGGGTATTGGCGATCCGCTCCATGCCGCCCTGACTGTTGGACAGGTCGACCAGCGTCGACTCAAGCCGCGCCAGGCGAATACTGTCCAGATGCCCGGCCTTGTATTCCTTGGCGAGCAAAGTCGCGGAGCCGGTGAGGATATCGTTGGCAAAGTTATTGGTCGTGCCACTGCGGGCGAACTCTTCGGCGGGAATAAACGCCCGCACCTCGTCGGGACAAGGCTGGCCTTGCAGATGCGCCGCGAGGCAGTTCACATAAGCGACGTGGCGGCGCAGCAGAGTGGATTTGACCGGATTCACCTCGCCGCCGGCGTCGTCCAGCAGCGTCAGAACCTGCCGGGCGAAGCTGCGGGAGTTGTTGATCATCGCCCCCCACAACGTCCGCGCTTCCCACCAGCGGTTGTAGGCGCTGCTGTTGCGAAAACTGATCAATACGATCAACGCCGAACCCAGCAAGGTCAGCGGCATCAGCGGCAGGTTCAGCTTGGCGTTGAGGAATAGCATGAAGTCGACGGTGACGGCGATGTCCCACAGCAGCAACCAGAACAGAGACCAGCCCACGTAGCCCAGGGTCTTGATGATCAGGCGGTATTTTTTGACGATGGCAGCTTTCAAACGGAAACCTCGTGTCTAGCAGTTTGCTTAAACGCTTAAGCTCGGACGACGCCTGGCACCGGCAGTTCCCTGGTGAAGCAGCCAACCGTCAGTCAATCTGCGAAGCCCGGCCATCTGAATGGCCAATGTTTGCGAGAGAAATCCTCGTATCCCGATTGGACCGCAGATGAACAACGCGGCAAGCAAGTGCATGAGCGTCAGGCTCTGGAAGTCGCCCACTGGTTACAGGCACACCCGCAGATGAAGCAGGCGCTCCATCCGGCCTTGCACCATCCCGGCCATGCCTTGTGGCGCCGGGACTTCACTGGCAGCAATCAAGCGTTGACCGGCACGGCTTTGGGCCTGCGATACAGGATCGTTGTCGGTGTGCAGCACGTCCGGCGGTCGGCACGCAACAAACCAGATCGCTTTGAAAAGCACCTCCGGAAAACCGGGCGGGAAGGCCTAAGCTCATTCCAAAACCAGGCGGGGCGATTTGGCACGTGAGCAGCATGGGGTGAAACGGTCATTGGCAGCGTGTTCGGCGGCGGTCATGAACTGGTCACGGTGATCGGCAATACCTTCGAGCAAGCCCGTGACGCAGGTGCCGCAGACGCCTTGCTCGCACGATGACTCGATGGCAATCCCGGCCTCATCGAGCACTTCGAATACAGTGCGATCGGCGGGGATGTAAAAAATCTGTCCTGTGCTCGCCAGTTGAACTTCGAAGGGCGAATCAGCGCTAGCATCGACCGGTGCAGCGGCGAAGAACTCTCTGTGCACGCGATCTTCGGGCCAGCCAGCGGCGTGCGCGGTGTCGAAGATGAAATTCATGAAGCCGACCGGGCCGCATACGTAGAGGTGGTTTGTGGTATCTGGGGTGGCGAGGAGGGCGGTCGCATCGAGTTTCTGTGCAGGCGATCCGCTGTCGTCATGCAAATGCACGCGGCTGGCGAAGGGCGCTTGGGCGAGCCATTGGATAAACGCGGCACGCTCACGGGATCGAAAGCTGTAATGCAGCTCGAAATCCGCGCCTTGATAATGAAGCTCATGAGCCATTGCCAGCATCGGCGTAATGCCAATACCGCCGCCAAACAGCAGGTGACGCTTGGCTGAGTCCGCGAGTGGAAAGAGGTTGCGTGGTTCGCTGATGCTGAGCGTCTGTCCCTGACTGATGGTGTCGTGCATCGCAGCGGAACCGCCGCGCGAGGCGGGATCTTTCAGCACACTGATGACGTAGCGATGACGCTCTTTGGAGTCATTGCACAGCGAGTACTGCCGGGTCAGACCTTCGGCAATGTGGATGTCGATGTGTGCCCCGGCGTTGAACGGCGGTAGGGGGCGACCGTCTGCTGAGCACAGCTCGAAACTGCAGATATCCTCGGCCTCGTCGACTTTGCGGGTGACGTTGACTTGAAGCATGACTTCTCCCTCCACATTGAAGTGGCTGCTGAAAAAAGAAAGGGGGCGAGCGGGTGACGAATCAGCCGGGCAAGAAGAAGTAGAAAGGGTGGCTAATCATGGGCGCCAATAAAGGGCACGGGTGAGGAGCGTTCATAAGCAAGACCTGTTAATTATTTTTTTGAGGTTGTGCTACGGCGTATCATGCGGCGCATTGTCCGCAATGCTTGGCTGAGTGAATCCTCAGATAAAATGGTTGCGGTGTCAACCAATATCCAAGGTCTTTGATCTATGGTGTTTTCTCGATGGCTACTGATACACAACTGAACCTGTCGCGTTATGTACCTGGCCTGGTGACGTTCCTGGCGAACAAACTCGCCACCGGGGCCTCCCAGTGCTATCGCAAACACTTCGGAATCGGCGTGGTTGAATGGCGGATGCTTTCAATGCTGGCCGTTGAATCCGACATCACCGCCAATCGAATCTGCCAGGCCATCGGCCTCGACAAGAGCGCTGTCAGTCGTTCATTGCAGACATTGGAAGCGGCGGGGCGGATCACCAGTCAACTGGATCCCAAGGATGCACGGCGTTACACCGTGCGATTGACGGCCAGCGGTAAAGAACTGCATGACCGCGTGCTCAAAGTTGCACTTGAGCGAGAGTCGCGTCTGCTCAGCGGCTTGACTCCGGCTGAGGTTGATACATTGGTTGACTTGCTTGGGCGCCTGCATCTGCAAGTGCCCAATGTGAACAGCTACGACCCGAGTGAGGAATGAATCAGCGGAAGACCGAGATTTAGCTGTTAAATTCGTCGTTCGTCTTGAATTTTCGCTTAACTACACTAAATGGTCGTTTAGTCGAGTTATTACAGTATGTATTGAAAATCAATGGAGCAGGCCATGAATCCGAGTCAGATCAGTGCGTCGAACCTGATTGCATCACTGGACCTTGAACCTCATGTTGAGGGCGGCTATTTCCGCAGGACATACCAGGCTGATCACCGGGACATGCTTGAAACCACGAGCGGCTCACGCTTTCTGATGACGTCGATTTACTACCTGCTGACCGAAGATTCACCGGTCGGCCAGTTTCATTTCAACCATTCGGACATCCTGCATTATTTCCATCTGGGCGATGCCATTGAGTACAGCTTGATCCTTGAAGACGGTTCACTGCAGACGTTGGTGATGGGCAGCGATGTTCTAGCCGGACAACATTTGCAATTGCACGTGCCGGGCGGAATCTGGAAAGCCTCCAGATTGCTGAATGGCGAGAACGGATTTGGTTTGATCAGCGAAGCAGTTTCACCAGGCTTTGATTTCGCCGATATGGAAATGGGGAACCGGCAGAAACTCACAGCGCGGTATCCGCAGCATCGAGCGCTGATTGAAAAGCTGACGCGTGCCGAGGATTGAGAGCAGCACATTTCAAATAGAGAGATCAGCAAGCATCAAGGATCAGGTCCTTTGAGAGAGATGCCTGAGATTGAAATCGCGCGCGCAACCGGGCTGACTTCGTAATACTTTGTTACGTGTAATGTATATTATGTTAAATGGTGTTTCTGACCGGAACTTCCTCGGTTCACCTTTGACGCCAGGACGCCCTGACTCCCTGGTGATATGCAGGTTGAAACCAAACCGTCGTTTGGCTCTTTGGGCTGGATGCGGCCGTTTCAGGGTCAGGTCGGTGGGAATGATCAACGTGTACAACACCGCAAGCACCAGGCCGAACGCGAGGACAAAGACCCTCAACGCCGCGAACAACGGCAGGCAATGTAAACGGCTACGAAACCCAACAGCAAAACCCGCCAGCAGTCCGCAAAGAATCGACGCAGCCGGGAAACCGACCCACGGCGATGTCAGCCGTTTGGCATATTGCGTCAGTTCGGCCATGTTGTTCATCTGCATCGCGCCATCGCCCACCAGGGCGATCATCCATGTTTAACCTCATCTTTTCATTGCGTATGACATCCAGGCGCCGGCATCAACGGCACGCACGGTAGATGTAAAGGTCTGGATCGCCCGGCAGACGGCGAAGTTTCGATTAATTGCGGATCACGACGGAGAGGCAAGACAGGGTTATATGGCGCTCTTCATTGTGAGGAGGCACGCGCCCACCACCGCCAGTCACTTCCCCCGCCTTTCATTATGAACTTACGCTCTCTGTGTGCCCTCTCCCACTTACATTCAGTGAAAGTCAGAGGTAGGACGCCATGAGAGCACTTACGTATCACGGCGCGCACAGCGTCAAAGTCGACAACGTTGCGGATCCAGTCATCCAGGACAGCGATGACATCATTCTTCGAGTGACGGCAACCGCGATTTGCGGATCTGACCTTCACCTTTATCGAGGAAAGATTCCAACCGTCGAGCATGGCGATATTTTCGGTCATGAGTTCATGGGGATCGTCGAGGAGGCAGGTTCAGCGGTCACCGCCGTGCAGCCGGGCGATCGGGTTGTCATTCCCTTCGTCATTGCCTGCGGCAGCTGTTACTTCTGCGCAATGGATCTGTTCGCGGCCTGCGAAACTACAAATACCGGGCGTGGAGCGATCTTGAATAAAAAGGCGATACCCCCGGGAGCCGCGCTGTTCGGATTCAGCCATATGTACGGCGGAGTGCCTGGCGGGCAGGCCGAATACGTGCGTGTACCGAAAGCCAACACCGGGCCGTTCAAAGTGCCAGGGACACTGCCGGATGAGAAAGTTCTTTTCCTCTCCGACATCCTCCCGACTGCGTATCAGGCTGTAACGAACGCGGGGATTGGCAACGGCTCCAGCATCGCCATTTATGGTGCGGGCCCTGTCGGTTTATTAAGTGCAGCCTGCGCGAGAATGCTCGGGGCCGACCAGATTTTCATGGTCGATCACCATCCTTACCGCTTGGCTTACGCGCAGAAAACATACGGCGTAATTCCCATCAACTTCGATGAAGACGACGACCCTGCAGATACGATCATTCGGCAAACCAAAGGAATGCGGGGAGTCGACGGCGTCGTGGACGCGGTCGGGTTTGAAGCGAAAGGCAGTACGACGGAAACGGTTCTCGCGACACTCAAGCTCGAGGGAAGTAGCGGCAAAGCTCTGCGCCAGTGTATTGCAGCTGTCAGACGTGGTGGCATTGTGAGTGTCCCTGGAGTCTACTCTGGATTCATACATGGATTCCTTTTCGGGGACGCGTTTGACAAGGGTCTGACTTTCAAAATGGGTCAAACCCACGTGCATCGCTTCCTGCCGGAGCTGCTCCATCACATCGAGGCAGGCCGCCTCTCACCGGAGGTCATCATCAGCCATCGTATGTCGCTGGAACAGGCTCCAGAGGGCTATAAAATTTTTGATAAAAAGGAAGAGGATTGCCGCAAGGTCATTCTGACGCCGGGCGATAGCGATGTGGCTCTACCGGAACACGATGTCAACACCACGGCGTTGGCCACGTAAATGTGTGAATAAAAGAAAGGACGTGAAATATCAAAAGATTGTGAGTCATCGGTGGGTCTTTGATTCGGGCCAGGGACCGATCGGCCGGGACGAAATTTTCCCCGTCCCGACCTGTCTGTCGCCGTTATATCTGACCACCGTTGCGCGCAGCGACGGCAACGGTGGTCGGTGAATCGGACAGTGGAACGAAGCGTCGAGTGGCTCCATCCAGCGCATCGATGCAACCTGCCTCGATGTCATAGACCCAGCCATGCAAATTCAAGCGTCCTTGCTCAAGCGCAAGCGCCACCGATGGATGAGTCCGCAGGTTTGCCAGTTGTGCGATCACGTTTTCACGAACGAGGCCATCGAGCTTGTCGCGTGGCGTATCGAACTCATGCGCCGCGTTGATCGCTTTCGCGGCATCCGCGTGACGAAGCCAGTTGGCAACTGCCGGCAGATGATCCAGACACGTGCAGCGTGAAATCGCGCCCATCGCTCCGCAATCCGAGTGGCCGCAGATCACGATGTCCCGTACGCCGAGCACTGCAACCGCATATTCGACGGTGGCCGACACACCACCCGGTTCGGGACCATATGACGGCACAATGTTGCCGGCGTTGCGGATCACGAACAGCTCACCCGGCTCACGCTGTGTGAGCAGTTCAGGCACTACACGACTATCCGAGCACGTGACAAACAGCGCCTTTGGGTTTTGCTCTGTCGCGAGCTGCCTGAAAAGCTCGACACGTTGTGGATACACCTCGCGCTGAAACCGCAGAAAGCCATCAATAATGTCACGCATAAAGTCCTCCAAAGCCTGATTGCGGATGCTGAGACGAGCACTCGATGCCTTCGCGCCTCACTGGGTCGTGATTATCGCAGACGTTGCAGGCGAGTGCGCGACCTCACACCGCTCAAGCTTCGTTTCAAAACCTGTTACGACCAAAACCCCCTGTGCGGTTCAGCCGCCTCTCCCTCCAGCATCGGCCCCAAGACGCTGACCTTGCGCTGCCCCTTGGCGAACACCTCGCGGCACGGCAGCGAGAACGTCGGATTTTCCGGATGGTCCCCCGTCAGTCCCAGCAAGGCATGCTCTGACAAGGCATAGACCACACGCCCGATCCCCGTCCAATACACCGCGCCGGCGCACATGCAGCATGGCTCGGCGCTGGTGTACAGCGTGCACAGCTCCAACTCCTGCGGCGACAGCAGTTTTGCCGCTGCCGCCGCTGCCACCAACTCGGCGTGCTGCGTTGGATCACCTTCCGGGGGCATCGAGTTGTTCCCCGCTTCGACAATCACCTTGCCGTTGCGGTCGGCCACCAATGCCGCGAACGGATGGCGACCGCGTTGCTTCGATGCCTCGGACAAGGCAATGGTCTGGCGCAGTAACGTCAGATCAAGCGCGCTGATGCCAGCCGGGATGAGTTCAGTCAATTGATTCATGGGTAACTCCAGGGCAGTGGAAAACAAAAGTCAGTCGGCCAGTTCAGCCGATGTAGCGCCGATGGTTTCGGTCGATTTTTTTTCATCGTTGAGCAGAACGTTGAGGACGATGGCGGTGATCGCTCCGAGGAAAATCCCGCTGTCGAGCACCAGTTTCAGGGTCGGGCCGACGTGTTCGAACAGCGCCGGAAAGGACATCGGCAGCACCCCGACACTCACTGACACGGCGACGATAATGCCGTTGCGCGTGCCCTCGAATTGCACCCGTGACAGTTCCTGAATCCCCGCCACCGTGGTCATGCCGAACATCACAATCGCGCAGCCACCGAGCACCGGCGTCGGCACCGCGGCGATCAACGCGCCGAGTTTCGGAAACAGGCCCATCAGCACCATGATTGCCCCGGCAGCGGCCACAACGAAGCGGCTTTTAACGTTGGAGAGCGCAATCAAGCCGGTGTTCTGAGTAAAGGCGTTGTAAGGAAAGCTGTTGAACAAGCCACCGAGCATGGTCGACAAGCCATCGGCGCGGAATGCGTTGCCGAGGGTCTGCTGCGTGGTCGGTTTGCCGGTCAATTTGCCGATCGCCAGACAGTTGCCGGTGGTCTCGGCCATGATGACCAGCATCGCCAGGGTCATGATCAGAATCGGCACCGGCGCGAATTCCGGCGCGCCGAAAGCCATCGGCGCACTCAACTCAAACCAGGCCGCTTCGCTGACCCGATTGAAGTGCGTCATGCCGCAAGCCGCTGCGATCAGGCTGCCGACAAAGAGGCCAATCAGCACGCTGAGGTTGCCGATGAAGCCCTTGAATCTGGCGTAGATCACCAGGGTCACACTGACCGTGGCCAAACCCAGCAACAGGTTGGCGGGATTGCCAAAATCTGCCGAATCGGGATTGCCACCGCCCAGCCAGATCGCCGCTGCCGGCATCAGCGAGATGCCGATAATGGTGATCAGACTGCCAATCACCACCGGCGGAAAAAACCGCAGCAAGCGGCTGAACACCGGTGCCAGCGCAACGGTGATAAATCCCGCCGCGATCACCGCACCGAAAATCTGGCTGAGCCCGAACTCCTTGCCAATCATGATCATCGGCGCCAGGGCAATGAACGAGCAGCCCTGAATCAGCGGCAGGCGGGCGCCGAACTTCCAGAAACCGAGGGTTTGAATCAGCGTCGCCACACCAGAGGTCAACAGGTTGGCGTTGATCAGCAACACGACTTGCGCCGAGGTCAGCCCCATCGCGCTGCCAAGAATCAGCGGCACCGCCACCGCTCCCGCGTACATCACCAGAACATGCTGCAAGCCAAACGTGAACAACTGGCGCAGTGGCAAAACCTCGTCCACCGGATGAATGCGTTGTGTGGTCATTTCCCACGCTCCTGAAGGTGCGGCATCTGTTGAGATTGCGGGCATGCCCAAGGCGTTTGAAAGGTGCATCCGCCCCGGAGATCGTTTGAAGCGGGGCCATATTTGAACGTTTATTGCGATGAAACAAATTAGCAACCATCGCTTTTTCCGATGGCACGGATCTGGCATCCGTTAGCCGCTCCAAACCTTCATTTTCGAACCGGGAGTTCAACGCTTGCGCTTCTCACTCGATCAACTGTTGATGTTCGTCCAAGTGGTCAAAAGCGGATCGTTTTCCGCCGCCGGGCGCAAACTGGGCAAGACCCAATCGACCATCAGCGCAGCGATTGCCAACCTCGAAACCGACCTTGGCGTCGACCTGTTCGACCGCAGCAACCGCAGCCCTGCCCTCACCGCCAGCGGCCACAAATTGCTGGTGCAGGCCGAAGCCGTGCTTGAACGCTGCATGACCTTCGAAGCCCACGCCAATTGTCTGTCGGAAAACGTAGAGCCCAGCCTGACACTGGCCATTGAAACGCCGTACGGCCCGATCATGCCGGTGCTCAAAGCCTTCGAAGCAGCCTTCCCCTTTGTCGACCTGATCATTCGTCATCCGGTCCATGGCGACGTCAGTGAACTGGTCAGCAGCGGCGAAGCGGTGCTCGGTGTGGCGTTCTCACAGCCCGGCTACCCCAAGGAGCTGGCGTTCCAGCAGCTGGGCAAACTGATCATGCTGCACGTCTGCCATCCCCGGCACCCATTGGCGCAACTCGATAACGTCACGTTCGAGGATCTGCACGTCCATCGCCGCCTGGCCTTCAGCGCCCACGCGAGCAAACTGCCGAGCAGCGAATACCTGCGTTCGACCCAGCTGTGGCAGGCGGAAAGTTATCTGGCGTTATTGGAAATGGTCCGCGCCGGACTCGGCTGGGCCACCCTGCCCCGCCAGCTCGTTCAGCGTGAACTGGCCAAGGGTGAGCTGGTGGAACTGCAGCTCTCGGCATATCCGCATACGGACTGGCAGATTGGTGTGGATTTGCTCTGGGCGCGGCAGCGGCCGTTGGGTAAGGCAGAGCGATGGCTGAAGGAGAAGTTGCAGGGCAACAAGGTGTATGAACTGGATCGCAACGGGCAGACCACCACGCTTTGAGGTCAATGCAGATGGAACGAGTCGCCTTATGCCTGCCCGAAGCTTTACCAATCCCCTGCTTCAGATTTGCGATAAACCACCATCGACCATCAGCTCCACGCCGTTCACGTATCTGGCGTCGTCCGAGGCGAGAAACAGTGCCGCGCTGGCTATTTCTTCTGGTTGTGCCATATAGCCCAGAGGCGTGATTTGCTCGACGTGCTGGCGCAGCGCGGCGATGTCGCTCTCGCTCATTTTCAGCCCGTTGTCCATCAGCGGTGTGCGGGTGAAGCCAGGACTCAACACGTTTGCGCGGATTTTGCGGTCCTTGAGTTCATTGGCCCACGTCCGTGCAAACGATCGGACCGCTGCCTTCGACGCGTTGTACAGACTCAATCCTTCCATGCCGTTGCTGGAGCAGATTGAGGCAGTCAAGACGATGGACGAAGCGTCTTTCATCAACGGAAGAAGCGTTTGAACGCTGAAGAAAACGCCTTTCACGTTCACGTCGAACATGGCGTAGTAAGCAGCCTCGCTGGTCTCTCCGAGCGGATTTTTCTCACAGATCCCGGCATTTGCGAACACTGCGTCCAGCCGATCGTCGCGCGTTTGGATTGTCGCTTTGAGCGCGTCGAGATCAGCCTGACGCGAGACATCGGAAACCACCGCGACAGCTTTGTCGCCGAGTCTGGCAACTGCCGCCTCCAGCCTGTCTGCTGCCCGTGCAGTGATGTAAACGCGTTTGGCGCCCTCGGCGATCAAGGCTTGCGCGATGGAAAACCCGATCCCTGTGGAACCGCCGGTCACGACGGCAACCTGATCACTGAATTTACCTGACATGTCTGACTCCTCGGTCGTTGATGAAGGGAATGTCTGAAACGACCTGCCCATGGTGAGCGTCATCGCAGCGGCGCGGCACTGACACGAATGAACGTTGGCCGTGCAGTTTTGTAAGGCGAAAACGCAGGAGCGATTCCCTAAATTGGGACCCGGCGACCTGACCCGGGCAGGCGCGAAGCCTTGCCCTTCGGTCGTCGTCAAACCTGAGTTCCCTACAGGATGCCTGTCATGTCTCGAATCGAAATCGAAGTGCCCGAACCCCGGCGCTGGTTGATGTTTGCCATATTGCTCGTCGGTGCGTTTCTGCCGCCCCTGGATTTTTTTATCGTCAACGTCGCCCTGCCCTCGATGCAGGAGGATCTGGGGACAGGCTCCTCTGCCGAGCAGTTGGTGATTTCTTCCTATGCAACGCTCTATGCCGTGACGCTGATTACCGGCGGACGACTCGGCGATCTGTACGGCCGCGGGCGGATGTTCTTCCTTGGCCTGTTGGGCTTCGCCGCCGCGTCGCTGATGTGCGGCCTGGCGGTTTCGCCGTGGATCCTCATCCTCGGACGCGCCTTGCAGGGTGTGACCGCCGCCGTCATGGCTCCTCAGGCACTTGCATCGGTGCAGGCGATTTTCCCAGTGTCGGAAAGACCATTGGCATTAAGCATTTACGGGGCCGTATTTGGACTGGCGTCTGTGATCGGTCAGGCACTGGGCGGCTTTATGATTGAGGTCGACGTGTTGGGCATGGGATGGCGCGCGATCTTCCTGGTCAACCTGCCGATCGCGTTGCTGGTGATTGCGTTTGGCATCCGTGTGCTCAAAGAAACCCGTGCGCAGCACGCGAGCAAGCTGGATCTGGTGGGCACCGCGTTGTCGATGCTGACCTTGACCACTTTGGTCGTGCCTTTGATTGAAGGCCGCGAGGCCGGATGGCCGTGGTGGGCATGGCTGTCGCTGGCCGCCAGCCCTGCGCTGGCGGTAGCGTTCTGGCGCTACGAGAGCTGTTTGCACCGGGCCGGAGGAACGCCCATCCTCGCCCCGGCCGTACTGAATGCACCGGGCCTGGGGCGAGCGCTTCTGGTCGCGCTTTGCTTCTATTCAATCGGTGTGTTTTTTCTGATGTTTTCGATGTACATGCAAAGCGCATTGCATATGAGCGCACTGCATGCCGGCCTGATCTTTCTGCCGTTTGGCGCGGGATTTCTGCTCGGTCCCCTGTCGGTTCCGCTCCTCAGGCGCGTCCTCGGGGGCTACGTGAATCCGCTAGGCATGGGGCTGGAAGTGGTCGGGTTACTATGGCTGGGCTGGCTCGTGTCAGTGACACCGACTACCCTCGCCCCGCCCTTCACTTCCTTGACGGTCATCCTGTTCCTGATCGGTCTGGGACAGGGGCTGGGCCTGCCGACGTTGATGCGCATGGTCACGGGCCGGGTAGCGCCGGCGTATGCCGGGATGATCGCAGGCATTACCAGCGCAACGCTGCAGATCAGCACATCGCTGAGCGTCGCACTGATTGGCGGTGTGTTTTATACCTTGCTCGGAGAACCGGCGACGGCGGTCAGCATCACTCATGCGTTCACGATCGCTGTTCTGTGCATCGCCGTCTGCCTGGCCGTAGGGGCAGCGATAAGCCTGACGTTAGCGCGCGAGCCAGCGACGGTAGCGCAAGCCTCGGCTGTACGCCCGACCTGAGGCGCGCTACCCCGCACCGATCATGCTGGAGGCAAGGTCAGCCAGTGCGCGCAGCCGGTCCATCTGGCGCATGTCCTGGTGATACCCCATCCAGATGTCCCGTCCTGGCGGTGGCTCGTCCTCATCCAGCAGTCGCAGTCCCGACACGGAGTCACCGAGGACGCGGGGCAAAACGGCAACGCCCAGCCCCTTCGCGCACATCTGTGCCTGAACCGTACGGCTGCTGCTGGTGAACACGGTGCGGGCCAGCGGATAGCGTTGCTGCAGCCATTGCACGTCCGGGTAATGGGACTGGGCGATGTTCATCAGGATCAGGCCAAGCCCCTCGCCGTCCGGCTGCGGCGTCGGGGCATGCAAAGCCGCGTATAGGCCGTACGACAGAGTTGTCAGCTTGCGGTGCACTATGTCGGGTTCGGTGAAAGGCACGATCCGGAAAGCGATGTCGGCATCCCGGCGGGCAAGGTCGAACAGTCGATGCCCGGCGATGACTTCGGGAACGATCAACGGGTAGCGGTGCACCAGTTCGCTGAGAACCGGCGACAAAACATGACAGGCGAACCAGTCGGCTGAGGATATCCGCAACAGGCCTTCAGGCTGATCACCATGCCCCGCCAGACGCCGCTCGATGGCCAACGCGCTGTGTTCCATGTCCTGCGCCAGACCGAGAATCCTCTCGCCACTGTCCGTGAGCACCAGCCCTTGAGCGGTCCGCAGGAAAAAGGCTTGCCCACTGGTTTGTTCAAGCACCTGCAAGCGCCGTCCGACCGTTGGGTGACTGACCCCCAACTCCCTGGCGGCTCCGCCCAGCGAGCCGTTGCGGGCAATCGCCAGGAAGATCCGCATGTCACTCCAGTCCATGCCCTCGCCCCGTACAAAAATGAACATTGAGTGATCAGCTTATAGTTCAAGTAGATGGCTGTTCATGAATATCGATTCAATCAGCCGATCTGATCAGCCTCGCGACAATGACTTCAAGCGCTCCACCAGCGCGGCTTCGAAAATGATGTACAGCCTCTCGGCATCGCCGGCACGCAAAGCCCCGCCGGTTTCCAGTCCCAGCACGAAACCATCCGCCCGCGCCCCTGCCTTGACAGCAATGATCATCGAGTCTGCCCGGACAATCTGCGCCAGCAGCCGGTCCGCTTCTCGCTGAATCTTGTCGCCCAACACCACGCCTTCCACATCGCCACCCAATACGTTCAATTAGACATCCAGTACATGACCGCGATAACCGCTGAAACCCAGATGATGGTCAATACAATCGAGTAACCAGCCAGTTGCTTGTCCATTTTCACCACGGCATCAATATGAATCTGAATGATGGGTCAGGATCGTCCGGCTCGCAACGGCAGCTCGTCCCCTTCATCCATCGCACTCCGGGTAAACGTCCGGACTCCGATTTGTAACAGAACCCCTTTCAGCAACAAGGGTCTGCTCTCTTAATACACCTCGGAAATCTATCCAATGTCCGCGCAACGCAGTCTCGTCATACTCGCTCGGGGCGGATACGCCGCTCGCGGAGTGCTTTATTTGATCATCGGCATATTCGCGCTATTGGCAGCCCATGATTCGACAAAACCCAAGGACAGTCACAAGAGTCTGGAAGCCTTGCTGAGCCAGCCGTTCGGCTATTTTCTGGTGGGCCTTGTGGTGGCGGGTCTGCTTGCGTTTGCAGCCTGGCGTGTCCTGCAAGCGATACGCGATGTCGATCATCACGGCACGCAGCTCAAAGGGCTGGTGATTCGTGCAGGCCTGTTTGCAGGAGGTCTGGTCAACGGTGCTCTGGCGTTTTTTGCATTGGGACTGCTTGTGAGCGGTAGCCGCCGTTCGAGCCATTCCGCAGAGCAGACCAAAGACTGGCTGGCGCATCTTTTGTCTTGGGAACACTCGAATCTATTGTTGTACCTGATTGCGCTCATTCCGCTGGGGGTTGGCGTTGCTCACATCATCAAGGGATGGAAGGCCTCGTTCGAGAAGTATTTTGAGGCCGACGAAGAGGTCATGCGCTATGTCCGTCCGGTGTCTCGCTTCGGTCTGATCGCACGCGGCGTCGTGTTTATGGAGATTGCTTTGCTGCTGGCCGTCAGCGGTTCCGCTTATCAAGCCATGGACCCGCCTGGCATGAAGGAAGCGCTGGACGCGCTGCAGAATCTGCCCGCCGGATGGCTTGTCCTGATGGTGATGGCCCTGGGGCTGATTGCCTTCTCGGTTTACAGTTTCTCGAAAGCGTGTTGGCGCAAGATCAATATGGATGTGCTTCAGTAACTGAAGTCATGCCCCAACTCACGCTGCATCCATTCCAGAAAACGCCTCACCCGTGGAAACCCCGCATGCGCCTTCGGGAAAACCAGGTGGTGTGCGGTGATCGGGGCGCTCAACCCGGGAATGACTTCGACCAACTCTCCGCGCGCCAGGTAGTCCTGCGCCAGCAGCGTGCTTTCCAATGCAAATCCAAGCCCGTGGCTGGCGGCTTCGAGGGTCATGTAGGAGCGGTCAAAGCTCAAGGTATAGGGGCTTTCAGGGCGCGACAGCCCGTGTTGAGCAAACAGTTGCGGCCACTTGATCAGCGTCGCTTCCGACAGGATCAGGTTGCAGTCCAGCAAGTCGGCGACCGCGCGGATGGGACGTTTTTCCAGAAGCTTGGGTGATGCGAGAACTGCGATTTTTTCGTTGCGCAGCGTACGCACTTCGAAACTTGGCCAGTTCGGCATGCCGTGGCGGATGTCCACGTCGATCTTGTCCCGACTGAAGTGCAGCGATTCATAGGAGCATGAGAGATTGAGCTGAATGTCGGGATGGCTCTCGCGAAACTGTTCCAGGCGCGGCATCAGCCACAACAGGCCGAAGCTGGGTGATGAATGCAATCGCAGACAGTCGAGGCTGACATCACTGGTCGCGCGCTCTGTTGCCACCGCCAGGCTGTGCAGGATGCCGGATATCTCGGACAGGTATTGCTCGCCCACGGGCGTCAACGTCACTCCCCTGGCCGTTCTGAGGAACAACTGCCGCCCGATCATCGCCTCGAGCTTGGCCAGTTGGTGACTGACTGCCGAGGGCGTCAGGTCCAGCACTTCGGCCGCACGCGCGACGTTGCCAAAGCGCGCAGTTTGCTCAAAGGCCTGAATGGCTTTCAGGGGTGGCAGGATTGGCGGTGCTTCGCCGGATGAACTCATGATGAGGGTTGTTCCGCTGCAAGTGGCTGAGGCCGGGCGTTCGACTATTCAAACACCGCAACCGCATGTTGGCGAGTGCTGAATTTTTTTCAGCATCCAGTGAAGTTTGCGTTATTGCTCAGGGTCGTTGCGGGAGACAAGCTGAGTCATCGGTTCTGCACGGACCGACTCAATAACAACAATCAGAGGTTTTCTCCCATGCTTCTTCAAGGCAAAGTCGCGATCATCACAGGTGCTGCCTCCGCACGTGGTATCGGCCGCGCGACAGCTACGACCTTCGCTCAACATGGCGCCCGGGTGGTGATTCTGGATCTGGACGCATCCGCTGCCCGGGATGCCGCTGCCTCTTTGGGCGAGGGTCATCTCGGCCTGGCTGCCAACGTCGCCGACGAGTCCCAGGTGCAGCAGGCTGTCGCCACCGTCATCGAACACTTTGGCCGGATCGACATACTGGTCAACAATGCCGGCATCACCCAACCCCTCAAGACCCTCGATATCCGCCCCGGTGATTACGACAAGGTGCTGGACGTGAGCCTGCGCGGTACGTTGCAGATGTCCCAGGCGGTAATTCCGCTCATGCGCCAGCAAGCCAGCGGCAGCATTGTGTGCATGTCTTCGGTTTCCGCGCAGCGCGGCGGCGGCATTTTTGGCGGGCCTCATTACAGCGCCGCCAAGGCCGGTGTGCTGGGCCTGGCCAAGGCCATGGCGCGTGAGCTGGGGCCGGACAACGTGCGCGTCAACTCCATCGCCCCCGGCCTGATTCACACCGACATTACTGGCGGCCTGATGCAGGACGAGCGCCGCCACGCGATCATCGACGGCATTCCGTTGGGTCGCCTGGGCGAGGCGCAGGATGTGGCCAATGCGGCGCTGTTCCTGGCCAGCGACTTGTCCTCCTATCTGACTGGCATCACCCTGGATGTGAACGGCGGCATGCTGATTCACTGACACACGTGGCGGGCCTCGCGGCCCGTGCGGTTCTGGATCGATGATACGGCCGGGCAAACTTGCCCGGCGGTCAATAAAAACAAGAGATCAGACCATCATGACTACCCTGTCGCTCGAAGCCGTTTCGGCGGTGCGTTCCAACGCCTACCGTAAAACCGCCTGGCGCCTGATGCCGTTCCTGATGCTGTGCTACCTGTGCGCCTACCTCGATCGCGTCAACGTCGGCTTTGCCAAACTGCAAATGATGAACGATCTGGCGCTCAGCGAAACAGTCTACGGGCTGGGCGCGGGCATGTTCTTCATCGGCTACTTTCTCTGCGAAGTGCCCAGCAACATCATCCTGCACAAGGTCGGCGCGCGAGTCTGGATCGCGCGCATCATGATCACCTGGGGCATTGTCTCCGCCCTCTTCGCCTTCGTCGAAACCGCCTGGCAGTTCTACGCCCTGCGCTTTCTGCTGGGCATTGCCGAAGCCGGCCTGGCGCCGGGGCTGCTGCTGTACCTCACCTACTGGTTTCCGTCCTACCGGCGTGCGCGCATGACGGTGTTGTGGTTCATCGCTATCCCGCTGTCGGGCATGGTCGGCGGCCCGCTCTCCGGCTGGATCATGAACCACTTCGCCGGTATGCACGGCTGGGCCGGCTGGCAATGGATGTTTGTGCTGGAGGCTGTGCCTACGGTGGTTGTCGGACTGCTGGTGCTCAGCTACCTCAAGGATGGCGTGCATCAGGCCAGTTGGCTCAACGACGACGAAAAAGCCCTGATCACCCGTGAGCTGGCGGAGGATGACCAGCAGAAAGTGACGCATGCGTCCGTGGGCGAATTCATTCGTGACCGTCGCCTCTGGCTGCTCGCGGGGATCTATTTCTGTGTGGTGATGGGACAGTACGCAATTACCTTCTGGCTGCCGACCCTTGTGCGTAATGCCGGTGTCTCCGATCCGATGAAGATCGGCTTGCTGACCAGCCTGCCTTATCTCTGTGCCATCGCCGCCATGTTGCTGGTCGGACGCAGTGGCGACAAACATCGCGAACGCCGCTGGCACCTGATCGTGCCGATGATCGCCGGGGCCATCGGCCTGACCCTCGCGGCGCTGATGGGAGGCAATGTGATGCTGTCCATTCTCAGTCTGTGCCTGGCGGCTTCCGGCATCCTGTCCGCGACCTCGCTGTTCTGGATGCTCCCCACCACGCTGCTTGGTGGTGTCTCCGCCGCGGCCGGCATCGCCGCCGTCAACAGTTTCGCCAACCTTGCCGGCTTCTGCTCGCCCTACCTGATTGGCTGGATAACCACACTCACAGGCTCCAGCGCTATCGGCATGTACCTGATCACCGGCGTATTGCTGATCGGCGCCTCGCTGGTCCTGCGCATTCCCGCTGCCTTGGTCAATCGTTGATTCACAGGAGAATTCACCATGACTGCCAACCTTTCATTCACAACACCCCAGACGCTGGCCGAGCGCGCCCACAACATCCGCCGCCATGCCTTGCGCATGGGCCAGGTGCAAGGCCAGGGCTACGTCGGCCAGGCCCTCGGTGCGGCGGACCTGCTCGCGGTCGCCTACTTCCATGCGCTGAGTTATCGTCCCGAAGACCCGGCGTGGGAGCCGCGTGATCGTTTCTATCTGTCGATCGGTCACTATGCGATTGCGCTGTACGCGGCGCTGATCGAAGCCGAGATCATCCCGCTCGATGAGCTTGAAACCTACGGCTCGGATGACAGCCGATTGCCGATGTCGGGCATGGCCGCCTACACGCCGGGCATGGAAATCACCGGTGGCTCGCTGGGTCAGGGGCTGGGCATCGCGGTCGGCGCCTGCCTGGGCCTCAAGCGCAAGGGCTCGACATCGTTCGTCTACAACCTGCTGTCGGACGGCGAGCTGAACGAAGGCTCGACCTGGGAAGCCGTGATGTCGGCCTCGCACTGGAAGCTCGACAACCTGATCGCCATCGTCGACGTCAACAATCAGCAAGCGGACGGCCATTCCAGCGAGATCCTGTCGTTCGAACCCATCGTGGATCGCTGGAAAGCGTTTGGCTGGTTCACCCAGCGCGTCGACGGCAACGACCTGGACGCACTGGTCGAAGCCTTCGATGCCGCCCGCCAACACACCGGCACTCAGCCACGGGTGATCATCTGCGACACCACCATGGGCAAAGGTGTGCCCTTCCTCGAAAACCGCGAAAAGACCCATTTCATCCGCGTGGACGAACACGAATGGGATCTGGCACTGACCACGCTTGAAGAAGGAAAAAACCAATGAGCAACGCCGCCAACACACCGACCTCGACTGGCGAACCGATCAAGAAGCGCCTGACCACCTCGGCGATGATTGCCTCGATTGCCTCTGAAGGCCAAGCCACCCGCTCAGCACCCTTCGGACATGCATTGGCTGCACTGGCGGATCAGCGTCCGGACATCGTCGGCCTCTCCGCTGACCTGTCCAAGTACACCGACCTGCACATTTTCGCCAAGGCCCACCCGGATCGTTTCTATCAGATGGGCATGGCCGAACAGTTGCTCATGAGTGCGGCCGCAGGCATGGCCCGCGAAGGCTTCGTGCCGTTCGCGACCACGTATGCGGTGTTCGCCTCGCGTCGCGCCTATGACTTCATCTGCATGGCCATTGCCGAGGAAAACCTCAACGTCAAAATCGTTTGCGGATTGCCCGGCCTCACCACCGGCTACGGCCCCAGCCACCAGGCCACCGATGACCTGGCGATCTTTCGGGCGATGCCCAACCTGATGATCGTCGACCCTTGTGATGCCTTGGAAATCGAACAGGCCGTGCCCGCCATTGCCGCGCATCAGGGGCCGGTCTACATGCGGCTGCTGCGCGGCAACGTGCCGCTGGTGCTGGATGAGTACGGGTATCAATTCGAGATCGGCAAGGCCAAGACCCTGCGCAGCGGTAACGATGTCCTGATCATCTCGACCGGATTGATGACCATGCGCGCATTGGAGGCCGCCAAGGCGCTGCAGACCGATGGCGTCGATGTCGCCGTGCTGCATGTGCCGACGATCAAACCGCTGGATGAACAGACCATTCTCGCCGAGGCCCGCAAGTCTGGCCGGCTGGTGGTTACCGCAGAAAACAGCTCGATTATTGGCGGGCTGGGTGAAGCGGTTGCCGGGGTACTGCTGCGCAACGGAGTGACGCCGACGTTCAGGCAGATTGCATTGCCCGACGCCTTCCTCGACGCCGGTGCATTGCCGACACTGCATGATCGCTATGGCATTTCCACCGACGCCGTCTGCGCGCAAATCAAATCCTGGCTTTGACTGCTGATCGGGGCGCTTACGGATGAGCGGCCCGATCAGATGGATTCTCCTGGCCGATCCGCCTGGCATCCCTTCGAACTGCCTGCGGCGGAACGCCAAACCCTCGCATGAATACTTCGCGCATGTGGCGACGGTCTCGAAACCCCGTTTCCTTCGCCACACGGTCCAGACTGTGACGACTTTGCTCGATCATCACGCGAGCGGCCTCCAGACGCAGGCTTTCAACAGCCTTGGCCGGTGACTGGCCTGTCTCGGCGGTAAACACCCGGGTGAATTGTCTGGGACTCAAGTGCACGACGTCGGCAAGTTCCTCCACGCTGAGCGGGCGGTCCAGGTGCGTGCGCGCATACTCCAGCGCACTTTGAATACGGTCCGACTTTGGAGCAAGCGTAAGCAGTTCCGAATGCTGGGATTGCCCACCCGAACGCCGTTGATGCATGACCAGTTTGTGCGCCACCGACCTGGCCATGTCGGTGCCCAGATCCTTTTCCACCATGCCCAGCGCCATGTCCAGCGCGGCTGTCATGCCTGCCGACGTCCAGACGGGACCGTCGACGATGAAGATCCGGTCTTCCTCGACCTCGATTCTTGGATGCAGCTCACGGAGCTTGTTCGCATAGGCCCAGTGGGTGGTCGCCCTCCGATCGTCCAGAACCCCAGCCTGCGCCAGAACGAACGAGCCGGTACACAGACCTGCTGTGCGTCGGGCTCCATCGACGAAGGCGCGCACGCTGGCCAACACTTCTTCATCTGGTCGATTCAACGGGGTCAGCGTACCGGTAATCATCCACGTGTCGGCCAATCCCGGGGCGCCCAGAGGGAGCGTGTCGATGTACATGCCCAACGAAGAACGCATGGTCCCACCACCGATCGAGAAGTTCTGGACCTTGTAGATCTCTTCCCCCGCAACGATGTTGGCGAACTCGAATACAGCCTGGGTTGCCAGGGACATCACCTGAAAACCTTCGGTAATCAGATAGCCGACGCGATGCATGACTGAACTCCTTTTTGAATGTCTTTAAACACTACCATATACGTCGTTTAAGACATCTACCACATCCTTCATCATGGCTCCACACCCAACCCACGGAGCTTGATCATGTCGCAACAATACAAAGGCACTGCACTCATCACCGGCGCGTCCACCGGCATCGGCTCGATTTACGCCGAACACCTTGCCCGCCGGGGTTACGACCTGGTGCTGGTGGCGCGCAACCGCGAACGTCTGAACGCACTGGCCAGCCGCCTGACCAGCGAAACCCGGCAGAACATCGAAGTGTTGCAGGCCGATCTTGGCCGCCCCGAGGACCTCGCCAAGGTAGAACGCAAGTTGCGTGAGGACGCCAGCATCACTTTGCTGGTCAACAATGCCGGCATCGGCACCCATACCGGCCTGCTGGAGAGTGATGTAGAGCGAATGGCCGAGATGATCACGCTGAACGTCACCGCCCTCACCCGCCTGACCTACGCCGCGATTCCAGGTTTTGTCGCCCGCGAACGAGGCGCCGTGATCAATATTTCCTCGATCGTCAGCCTGGCGCCGGAGCTGCTCAACGGCGTGTACGGCGGCAGTAAGGCCTACGTCACCGCGTTCACCCAGTCCCTGCACAAGGAACTCTCGGATAAAGGCATCCGGATCCAGGCCGTCCTGCCCGGCGCAACCGCGACGGACTTCTGGCAAATCGGTGGATTGCCTGTCGAACATCTGGATCCGGGCATCGTGATGTCGGCCCAGGACCTGGTCGCCGGCGCTCTGCAGGATTTCGACAACGGCGTGCTGATCTCCATCCCCTCGATGCACGACCTGCAAGGTTACGAGCGTTACGAAGCCAGCCGCCAGGCCTTGTTCTCCGAGCTCTCGAGCAACCGGCTCGCACCGCGCTACAACGCCAACTGATCGCTATCAAAAGGATATGAATCATGAAACTCAGCGCTAACACGATCTTCATCACCGGCGGCACCTCCGGCATTGGCCGCGCTTTGGCCGAGGCATTTCACCAGCGCGGCAATCAGGTCATCATCGCGGGCCGTCGACAGGCCCTGCTGGATGAGATCGCCCGGGCCAATCCCGGTATCGACACGGTCCAGCTGGACATCAATGACCCGCAGCAAATCAAGGATGTCGCCCAGGAAGTCATACGCCGCCACCCCTCGCTGAACGTGATCATCAATAACGCCGGGATCATGCCGTTCGATAATCCAGCCTCGGGTGATTACGACGACGAACAGGCGGTGAGTCTTTTGCAAACCAACCTGCTCGGCCCGGTGCGTGTCAGCGCCGCATTCGTCGAGCACCTCAAGCGTCAACCCGAAGCCTTCATCATCAACAACAGCTCCGTGCTGGCCTATCTGCCACTGGCTGCGACAGCGTTGTACTCGGCGACGAAGGCGGCCATTCACTCCTACTCGCTGTCGCAACGCTTCACCCTGCGCGACACCCGCGTAAAAGTGCTGGAGATCGCGCCGCCATGGGTCGACACCGACCTGATTCACAAAAGCGGCGATGAACGCGCCATGCCGCTCGACGAATTCATTCGGGAAACCCTGGAAAAACTCGAAACGGCGACCACGGAAGTGTTGGTGGATCGGGTCGTCCCGTTGCGAGCCAACCAAGGCATTAATGAGCATGCGCTGATCAATCAGTTCAACCAGGCACTGGAGGAGAACCCGATTCCGGTCGCCTGAGTTGAAGCCATCTGTCGTCAAGGCTGCCAGCCCTCCCTGATGGAAGGCTGGCCGTTTTGTATTTTCCGCAAAATGCGGAAAGTCTTCCTGCGATCTGCTTCTGTCTGAAGAAGGTCTTCGTGCATAGCCTGTCACTGCCTTCTCGCGCTCACTGATTTATCGCGTCTCGTGCTGGAAGGCTCCTCACATCACTGGCGCTCAAGGACTTGAACATGAACAGATTATTTAAAATCGCAGGCCTGGCCCTTGCGGTATCCGTAAGCGGCTTGGCCGTAGCGCAAAGTGATACGGGCAAAGGCGCCGTCATCGAACGTGTTTACGCGTTCAACGGGGCCATGCCGACAGGCGTGACGGTAACCGAAACCGGCCGGATCTTCGTGAACTTCCCCCGCTGGGGTGATGACGTGCCCTACACCGTTGCGGAAATTTCCAACGGTCAGCTTGTGCCCTACCCTGATCTGAAAACCAATGTCGCGGATCCGCAGAACCCGGCCAAGGGATTCATCAGCGTGCAAAGTGTGGTTGCCGACGGCAAAGGCCGCGTCTGGGTGCTCGACACGGCAGCACCGAAGTTTTCCGCGCCTCAGGCGGGCGGAGCCAAGCTGGTGGCGATCGACCTGACCTCCAACAAGATCACAAAAACGATTGTGTTCCCTGACGACGTCATCCTGCCGACCACCTATGTCAATGACGTGCGCTTTGACTTCCGTACAGGCAAGGAAGGGACCGCCTACATTACCGACTCTTCGGTCAGCGGCCCTGGCGGCATCATCGTGGTCGATCTGGCGAGTGGCCAGGCAAGCCGCAAACTGACTGGTGCCCAATCCACCTCGGCCGACCCGTCCTTTATCCCGAAGGTTGAAGGCAAGCCCGCACTGGTGACGCGCGATGCTCAAGGCAAAACCGGCCTGTTGACGGTGGCGTCTGACGGTATTGCCCTGTCCAGTGATGGCAAGACGCTTTACTTCTGCCCGTTATCGAGCAGGCATCTGTACGCCGTGCCGACTGCCCTGTTGCGTGATCCGGGTGTGAGCGATGCCGAACTGGAAAAAGCCGTCGTCGACCTCGGTGAAAAAGGTGCTTCCGACGGTCTTGAAGCCGATGCCGACGGTGCCGTGTACGCCGGTGACTACGAGCACAACGCGATTCGCAAACGCCTGCCGGACGGTCGCTGGCAGACGCTGGTCGAAGACTCACGAGTGCTTTGGCCCGATACGTTGTCGATCGGCCCGGACGGCTATTTGTATTTCACCGCCAACCAGCTGCATCGCTCGGCAGGTTTTAATGACGGACAGGACAAACGCGTCAAACCGTACAGCCTGATGCGCGTCAAGATCGGCGCCAGGCCTGCAGCGACGCACTAAAGAAACGTCAGAGCAATGAGGTATGGCTCAAAGGCCTGAACCTGACGCGGCACCTGCAGCCTCGTCAGGTTCTCAATGAGCTACGTAACGTTCGAAGCGTTGCGCCAGGAAAGCCCTCAATGCCTGCACGGCAGGTGTGAGCGAGGTCCGATGGGGGCAGACGAGTTGGAGCGGTGCCGGCTGCCCGACGTCTGCCGGGAAAAGCTCCACCAGTCGACCGCTGCGCAAGTCATCCAGCACATCGATTTTCGACCTGTAGACGATTCCGAAACCGGCAACCGCCCAGCGCCGGACGATATCGGCATCATCACTGACCCGGTCGCCCGTCACCTGAACGGTCCTGACACCGTCCGCCGAATGAAAGCTCCAGCGTTCGTAGGTCTGCTCGCCCATCACAAATCGAAGGCAGTTATGGTTGCCCAATTCTTCAGGTGTGGCTGGCTGGCCGTGGCGGGCCAGATAGTCCGGCGAGGCGCAGACCGTTCTTCTGTTCGACGGCGCCAGGGCCAGAGAGACGAGGCTGGAATCGGCCAACAAACCATAACGGATACTGGCATCCAGTTGTTCGCCGACCAGGTCGGCAACCTGATCGCTGACCCGTAACTGCAACAGCACCTTCGGATGCAGTTGCTGAAACTCGTCGAGCCATCGCAACAGCACGTTTCGGCCGATATCCGACGGTATCGACAAGCGAATCGTGCCGGCGATTTCATCGCGACCTTCACTCAGCGCGATCTCGCCATTTTCGAGCGCTTCGAGTGCCTGCCGGGCATGGGAAAGATAGCGTTCGCCATCGTCCGATAATCTCAAGCGCCGGGTCGAGCGAACGAACAACCGTGCTCCAAGACTGCCTTCAAGACGCTGAACCGCTCCGCTGGCCAAGGCTGGAGAAATGTCGAGCAATCGGGCGGCGGCGGAGAAACTGCCGGCCGCAGCCGTGGTGACGAATACCTGAAGGTCATCTACGCGGACTATTTTCTTCACGATCACGAAATTCTGTAGGGTGCGGACGAAGTTTTTCAGCGTAATGGGAAAAATGATCATTGCCCAGCCGTCGCTCAGGCGCCGGCGCTGTTAGCCATTAGTCTAATCAGCCCAGGCACCGGCGTGATCACTGCGCGAACCATGTCTGTCACAAATCCCACTTCCCCTGACAGAAAAGCGACTTTCAACCGCATTTCAATATCGCTTGCAGCCTTACAGGCGCAAACCGTCCCCCGATCCGACGCTTCGCTGAGCAGCAAACTACACTTCATGCTGATTTAGTGATTTAACTAGGTAGTTACCTAACTATATAATGCACGCCTCATTTCAACGGGACATTCAACGTGAAGCAGAGTCAACGCCTCTCGGGCATATCAACATTCATTCTGGTCGGGCTGGGCGTGATCATCGCCCTGCTCGGCCTGGCACTGGCCGCTGGCGGTGTGAAATTGGTCAGCCTGGGAGGCTCCTGGTACTTCCTGGTGGGTGGTCTGGTGATGGCCGTTTCCGGTCTGCTGATCGCGCGGCGCAAGCCTGCCGGTGCCTGGCTGTTCGCGGCGTTTCTGGTTGGGACCGCCATCTGGGCCGTGATCGACGCAGGGCTGGTGTTCTGGCCGGTGTTCTCCCGCCTGTTCATGTTCAGCGCGGTGGGTCTGGTGGTCGCGCTGGTCTATCCGCTGCTCAAACGCGCCAATGGTGACGTTGCAGGTCGCGGTGCTTACGGCGTTGCGGCTGTTCTGGTCGTTGGACTGGCCGTGGCTGCCGGCAACATGTTCGTCGCGCACCCGACCGTCGCCCCTACCGGCACCGGCCCGGGCCTCACCCCGGTCGAGCCGGAAAAGGCGCAGAAAGACTGGGCCCACTACGGCAATACCGAAGGCGGCAGCCGCTTCGCCGCGCTGGACCAGATCAACCGCAGCAACGTCGACAAGCTGAAAGTGGCGTGGACCTACCACACCGGCGACATCGCCGAGAGCGATGGCAACGGTGCCGAAGACCAGCTGACCCCACTGCAGATTGGCAACAAGGTGTTCATCTGCACCCCGCACAACAACCTGATTGCGCTGGATGCCGATACCGGTAAAGAGCTCTGGAAAAACGCGATCAACGCTCAATCCAAAGTCTGGCAGCGTTGCCGTGGCATGGCGTATTTCGACGCCAGCGCCGCCGTCGCCAAACCGGCCAGCGCGCCAGTGAGCGCTCCAATCGCCAACTGCACACGTCGCTTGCTCACCAACACCATCGACGCCCGCCTGATCGCGGTCGATGCCGACACCGGCGAGTTCTGCCGGGGTTTCGGCAACAACGGCCAAGTGGATCTGAAGGCCGGTCTGGGTGATGTGCCGGACAGCTACTATCAACTGTCCTCGGCGCCGCTGATGGCCGGCACCACCGTGGTGGTTGGCGGTCGCGTGGCCGACAACGTGCAAACCGACATGCCGGGCGGCGTGATCCGTGGTTTCGACGTCATGACCGGTGCCATGCGCTGGGCGTTCGACCCGGGCAACCCGCAGGATAAACAGGCACCGGCCGATGGCAAAACCTATGTTCGCAGCACGCCGAACAGCTGGGCCCCGATGTCCTACGACCCGGCGACCAACACCGTATTCCTGCCGATGGGCAGTTCGTCCACCGACATCTATGGTGTCGAGCGCAGCAAACTGGATCACACCTACGGTGCCTCCGTCTTGGCGCTGGACGCCAACAGCGGCGAAGAAAAGTGGGTATTCCAGACCGTGCACAACGACCTCTGGGACTTCGACCTGCCGATGCAGCCAAGCCTGATCGACTTCACCAAGGACGGTAAAACCGTACCGGCGGTGGTCATCGGCACCAAGGCCGGGCAGATTTACGTGCTCGACCGCGCCACTGGCAAACCGTTGACCGACGTAAAGGAAGTGCCGGTCAAGGCCGCCAATATCCCCAACGAGCCGTACTCGCCGACCCAGCCGAAATCCGTGGGCATGCCGCAAGTCGGTGCCCAGCACTTGACTGAATCGGACATGTGGGGCGCCACCCCGTACGACCAGCTGCTGTGCCGGATCGATTTCAAGTCGATGCGTTACGACGGCTTGTACACCGCGCCGGGCACTGACAAATCCCTGAGTTTCCCGGGTTCGCTGGGCGGCATGAACTGGGGCAGCATTTCCACTGACCCGGTGCACGGTTTCATCTTCGTCAACGACATGCGTCTGGGCCTGTGGATTCAGATGATCCCGTCGCAGAACAAGGCTCAGGCCTCTTCCGGTGGCGAAGCGCTGAACACCGGCATGGGTGCCGTGCCGCTCAAGGGCACGCCTTACGCCGTGAACAAAAACCGCTTCCTGTCGGTCGCCGGCATTCCGTGCCAGGCCCCGCCGTTCGGTACGCTGACCGCCATCGACATGAAAACCCAGAAAGTCGCCTGGCAAGTGCCGGTCGGCACCGTTGAAGACACCGGTCCCTTGGGCATCCGCATGCACCTGCCGATCAAGATCGGTCTGCCAACCCTCGGCGGCACGCTGTCGACCCAGGGCGGCCTGATCTTCATCGCCGGCACCCAGGACTTCTACCTGCGCGCCTTCAACAGCGCCAATGGTGAAGAAATCTGGAAAGCGCGTCTGCCGGTCGGCAGTCAGGGTGGCCCGATGACCTATGTGTCGCCGAAAACCGGCAAGCAATACGTGGTCATCACCGCCGGTGGCGCTCGCCAGTCGACTGATCGCGGTGACTACGTGATGGCTTACGCCCTGCCGTAAACCGTCGCGTTCGCCTTCGTTTCACTTGTGCGCGGCACCTTCGGGTGCCGCGTTGTTTCATGTCCTTCGCTCTGGATTTGCGCAATGTCATTGGCTGTTCGCTTTTCTCACGCCGGGGTTTTCACCGGCATGCTGTTCGGTCTCACCTGCGGCGCTGCCCTGCCCGCCCTTGCCGATACCGATTCGAACGTATTTACCCGCAGCACCCTGACCGGCGACTGGGGCGGCCTGCGCCACCAGTTCGACGAAGACGGCATCAAGTTCACCGGTGATTACACCGGCGAAACCGCCTACAACGCCGACGGCGGCCTGCATCGCTCGGCGCGTTACTCGCAGAACATCAAGCTCGGTGCGCAGTTCGACCTGAGCAAACTGTACGGCGTCGATAACGCCGGCAAGATTCAGCTGACCATCAACGATCGACGCGGCAACAGTGCCTCCGAAGATCTGGTCGGCAACCGTCTGCCGATCCAGGAAAACTACGGCGGCCTCTACACCCGCCTGACCGAGCTGAGCTACGAGCGCAGCCTGTTCACCCCGGCACTGAACGTCAAACTCGGCTACATGGCCATGGGCAACGACCTCGGCGGCCTCGACAGCGGCATTCTCTGCAACTTCATGAACGCCGGTTTCTGCGGTCACCCGCTGAACATGTCCGGTGGCAGTGGCTGGACCAACTACCCCAACGCCCACTTGGGTGTGCGGGTGAAATACGACCTCTCCCCGGCCTGGCAACTGCGCGTGGCCGCGTTCAATGTCGATCCGGAAAGTAACGGCAATTCCAGCCGTGCCTGGCACTTGGGCCCGAAACACACCACCGGCACCGTGGTGCCGATCGAGCTGGTCTACAAGCAGGCCGGCAAACTGCCCGGCGAGTACAAGCTCGGGTATTACTACGACAGCTCCGACGTCAAACGCATCGGCAGTGACAAGGAAGTGTCCGGGCGCGGCGGCCATTACGTCCTGATCGACCAGGCCGTTTGGGCCTCAGACGCCTCCGAAGGCCGCAGCCTGCACGCTTTCGGCCAATACTCGGCGGCCAGCGAAGCAGCTTCGCCGTTCAGCAAGTGGTACGGCACCGGTCTGGTTCTGTACAAGCCTTTCGAAGGCCGCCCGCGTGACACCGTGGCGCTGGGCTACGGCCGCGCAGTGCCGAACCCGCGCAGCCGCGATGTGCTGCAGGACACCGCCATGGCCAATGGCGCCGCGTTCCCCAATCTGGACAGCGCCGAACAATTGATCGAACTCGGTTACGGCTATCAGGCCACGCCTTGGCTGACGCTGCGCCCGAATGTGCAATACATCATTGAACCAGGCGCGTTCTCCGGCCAGGACATCGACAATGCGTTGGTGTTTGGATTGCAGGTGAAAGCCGCGCTCTGACACCATCATCTGCCGACCACAAAAAAAGCACCCGAAGGTGCTTTTTTTGTACGTGCCGCCAACCGAATCAACCCGCGAAGTTGGCCCGCGCTGCATGCAGTTTCTTGTAGCTCTCGATCAGGCGCAGATGCCGATCCAGCCCCTCCAGTTTCATGCTGGTCGGCGTCAAACCGTAGAAGCGCACGCTGCCATTGACCGAGCCGATCGCCGCGTCCATGCGCTCGTCGCCGAACATGCGGCGGAAGTTGGCTTCGTAGTCTTCCAGCTGCAGATCCTCGTCCAGCTCCATTTCCAGCACGACGTTGACCGCTTGATAGAACAAGCCGCGCTCGACGGTGTTGTCGTTGTATTGCAGGAAGGCTTCGACCAGATCCTTGGCCTGCTCGTACTTCTGCAAGGCGAGGTAGATCAGCAGGCGCAGTTCGAGAATGGTCAACTTGCCCCATGGCGTGTTGTCGTCGAACTCGATGCCGATCAGCGTGGTGATATCGGTGTAATCGTCCAGCTCGCTGTGTTCCAGGCCTTTGGCGAGATTGCGCAGACCGACCTTGCTCAGGTTGTGCAGGTTGAGGATGTCGGCCCTGAATTGCAGCGCTTTGTTGGTGTTGTCCCAGATCAGGTCTTCTACCGGATAGATCTCCGAATAGTCCGGCACCAGAATACGGCACGCCTTGGCGCCGATGTGCTCGTAGACCGCCATGTAGACTTCCTTGCCCATGTCTTCGAGGATGCCGAACAGCGTTGCGGCCTCTTCGGCGTTGGAGTTTTCGCCGTTGCCGGAGAAGTCCCACTCGACGAATTCGAAGTCAGCCTTGGCGCTGAAGAAGCGCCACGACACTACGCCGCTGGAATCGATGAAGTGCTCGACGAAGTTGTTCGGCTCCGTCACGGCCTGGCCCGAGAAGGTCGGCTGTGGCAGATCGTTGAGACCTTCGAAGCTGCGGCCCTGCAGCAACTCGGTGAGGCTGCGCTCCAGCGCCACTTCGAAGCTCGGGTGCGCGCCGAACGAGGCGAACACGCCGCCGGTACGCGGGTTCATCAGCGTCACGCACATCACCGGGAATTCACCGCCCAGCGACGCGTCCTTGACCAGCACCGGGAAACCCTGCTCTTCCAGCGCCTGGATCCCGGCGAGGATGCCCGGGTACTTCGCCAGCACCTCTTGCGGCACATCCGGCAGGGCCATTTCGCCTTCGAGGATTTCGCGTTTGACCGCCCGCTCGAAGATTTCCGACAGGCACTGCACCTGCGCTTCGGCCAGGGTGTTGCCGGCGCTCATGCCGTTGCTGAGAAACAGGTTCTCGATCAGGTTGGACGGGAAATACACCACTTCACCGTCGGACTGACGCACGAACGGCAGCGAGCAGATGCCGCGCTGGGTGTTGCCTGAGTTGGTGTCGAACAGGTGCGAGCCGCGCAGTTCGCCGTCGCGGTTGTAAATGCCCAGGCAGTATTCGTCGAGGATTTCCGCAGGCAACTCATCCTTGGCACCCGGCTTGAACCAGCGCTCGTCCGGGTAATGCACGAACTCGGCATTGGCGATCTCTTCGCCCCAGAACTGATCGTTGTAGAAGAAGTTGCAGTTGAGCCGCTCGATGAACTCGCCCAGCGCCGAGGCCAGCGCGCTCTCTTTGGTCGCGCCCTTGCCGTTGGTGAAGCACATCGGCGACTGCGCATCGCGGATGTGCAGCGACCAGACGTTGGGCACGATGTTGCGCCACGATGCGATTTCGATCTTCATGCCCAGGTCGGCCAGAATCCCCGACATATTGGCGATGGTCTGTTCCAGCGGCAGGTCCTTGCCGGCAATGCAGGTGCCCGCGCCTGAGGTGGACGCCGGCATCAGCAGGGCCTGGGCATCGGCGTCGAGGTTCTCGACTTCCTCGATCACGAACTCCGGCCCGGCCTGTACCACCTTCTTCACCGTGCAACGGTCGATCGAGCGCAGGATGCCCTGGCGATCCTTCTCGGAGATGTCCGCCGGCAGCTCGACCTGGATCTTGAAGATCTGGTTGTAGCGGTTTTCCGGGTCGACAATGTTGTTCTGCGACAGACGAATGTTTTCGGTCGGGATATTGCGGGTGCTGCAGTACAACTTTACGAAGTAAGCCGCGCACAAGGCCGACGACGCCAGGAAATAGTCGAACGGACCCGGTGCAGAGCCATCGCCCTTGTAACGGATCGGTTGGTCGGCCACCACCGTGAAGTCATCGAACTTGGCTTCGAGTCGGAGGTTGTCGAGAAAATTGACCTTGATTTCCATGCGGGTTACCAGAATAGCGGGCTAAACAAATTGGCCGCCATTATCCGGCTTTTGAGCGTGAAGTCTTGTGCTTTTGCGCAACGGGGCCTGAGCGGTTCGACACGCTTGGCACAACTTCTGAACATCTCGAAGCCGAAGATGTTCTAGATTGAAGAAGTACCGGATCAAGGACGAGCAAATGGACATTTCCAGCCGTGCGACGTCGTTACCCACCCTGCAGGGCTCTGTCACCCGGCGTCTGGCCATTGCGGTGGGCGCGCTGTTCATTGTCGGGGTGATGGCGGCGACCGCTGCGTTGCTCGGCATTGCCACTCAACTGGATGAGGAGGACGTCAATGACGTCCGGTTCTATTCGGCCCGGGCGCTGGAAAACCGGATTACCGCATCCAAGAACTACATCACCAGTTACGCCTACTGGACGACAGCGTATGAACGTTTGAGCGGTACGGTCGACACGAACTGGGCGTACACCGAGCAGAACATGGGCAAGACCCTGTTTACCAGCGACGGCTATGACGGTCTGTTCGTGCTGGATCGGGAACGCACCAAATACGCCGTCGTTCGCGGGCAAATGCTCGATGCGCAACTGCCCCAGTTCCTTCAGCTTTCGGCGAACAGCCTGGTGGAGCAAGTGCAGAGTCAGCCCGACCTGACCAGGCCCGTCAGTACTTATTCATTGTTCGAAGACTGGCCGGCGCTGGTCACCGCGGCGGCGATCCTTCCCAACGATGAGCGCCCAGTGGGCGATCCCCAAAAGACCTCGGTACTGGTATTCGTCGACAAGCTGACGCCCACCAAGTTGCGCAAGATCGGCAGCGGGTACGGCCTGAACAATCTGACGCTGGCACCGGACGAGACCATCGATCCGGGCCAGCCTCGCGTCCCGCTGGACAGCACCGGATACAGCCTCGTTGCAGATCTGGAACGACCGGGCCAGCATCTGCTCTGGTCGTTGCTGCCAACGCTCGGCCCCGCTTTGCTCGTGTTGATGGCGCTGACGGTCTGGTTCTTTCGCCATGCGTTACGTTCCTCGCGGTATGTCGACGACAGTTTCGAAGCGATGCAGGCGTCGAATCAGGCACTGCTGGCGTCCAACCGCGCACTGGAAGCCAGCGAGGAGCGCTTTCGGGCGGTGGCCGAAGCGGCGTCCGACTGGATCTGGGAGGTGGATGAAGCGTTGTCCATCACCTATCTGTCGACCCGGTTCAGCGCGGTCACCGGCTATCCGCAGGCGCAGTGGATCGGGAAACACATCGGGCACTTGCTTGTCTGCGACACCACGCCGCTGGATCTGTGGCTGAAGAAACTCGATGAGGAGAGCAACGCCAGCGACCTGCGCTGCACCTACCGTGACCGCAAGGAACAACAACGCCACTGCCGCCTCTCGGCCAGGCCCATCGTGGAAAGAGGGGCAGTGGTCGGCTATCGCGGCACGGCCAGCGACATCACCGATGAAGTCGCCGCCCATGCGCAGATCCAGCACCTGTCCTTGCATGACGCGCTGACGGGTCTGCCCAACCGCAACAAACTGTCGCGCTATCTGGATGACGCCCTGTTGCTCAAGGAGCACGCTCCGCCTTTATCGGTGCTGATGATTGACCTGGACAATTTCAAACCGATCAACGATTCCCTCGGGCACCCGGCCGGCGATGCGGTGTTGCAAGAGGTTGCCGGCCGTCTGCGCGAATGCACGCGCGACCACGATATCGTCGCCCGTCTGGGCGGTGATGAGTTCGTCGTGGTGCTCTGCGGCATGGACACGCATCAGGAGATCGACAGATTCTGCACACGCCTGATCGGCAGCCTGCATCAGCCCATCCTCTTCGAACAGCAACCGTTGCACATCGGCGCCAGTGTCGGAATCGCCCTGAGCCGGCGTCACGGGTACGTCGCCAGTGAGCTGATCCGTTGCGCGGACATTGCGCTGTACCAGGCCAAATCCGAAGGCAAGAACACCTGGTGCTATTTCGAAGCGCACATGAGCGACCAGATCCAGACCCGCCGGCAGATGGAGGACGACCTGCGCAGGGCCCTGAAGAACAACGAGTTCGTGCTGCACTATCAACCCCGATACAAGGTCGATGGCAAGGAAATCGTTTCGGTCGAGGCTCTGGTGCGCTGGCAGCATCCGGTAAAAGGGTTGCTCGGACCGGATTTATTCATTCCGCTGGCCGAACAGACCGACCTGATTGTTCCCCTGGGTCGCTGGGTCCTGCGTGAGGCTTGTGAAACGGCGCTTACGTGGCCGGCGGACATTCTCCTGTCGGTGAACCTGTCACCTGCGCAGTTTGCGATCAGCGATGTGGTCGAAGATGTACGTGAAGTGCTGGTTGGCACTCGCTTCCCGGCCAGCCGGCTGGAGCTGGAAATCACCGAGAACGTGATGCTCAACGACACGGACGGCGCGTTGACCACCATGAACGCGCTCAAGGAACTGGGCGTGCGGCTGAACATGGACGACTTCGGCACCGGATATTCCTCCCTTGGCTACCTGCGTGCCTACCCGTTCGACGGCATCAAGATCGACAAACGCTTCATCGCGTCCATCAGCACCGGCGCCAATGATCGTGCGGTGGTGCAGGCCATCATCGGACTGGGTAAAGCGATGGGGCTGACCGTGACCGCAGAAGGCGTCGAAACCGAGGAACAATTGGACATCCTGGGCAAGGATCAATGCAACGAAGTCCAGGGTTATTACATGAGTCGCCCGATCGACAAGGCGGCCTTCGCCAGTCTTCTGCAGGCATCAAGAGCCGCCGCTGTCGATCCTTCCAGGCAACGAAAAGGCCGGGTGACCTGAGGACGCTGACTCAGCACATCCGCTCAATCGCAGCACGAATGTTTGCTTCAGTATCCGGCAACTTCCCTCACGGCCGGTCACTGACACATGAAAGGTTTCATGCAACCGCGTTTCGCCCTGGCACTGTTGTATTGCGCAATGGCCGACTCGGCATTTGCCAGCGGTTTTCTCGACGACGCCAAGACCGAGGTGCTCAGCCGCAACTTCTTTCTGAGCAACGATTACCGCTCGCCCTCGCCCGCTGGAAAAAACTACAAACAGGAATGGGCTCAAGGGTTTATCGGCACTTTCGCATCCGGTTTCACTGAAGGAACCGTCGGGGTTGGTCTCGATGCCCACGCCTTTTATGGGCTGAAACTCGATGGCGGCAAGGGGCACTCCGGCACGGGATTATTACCGGTGGACAGTGATGGCCGCAGCGAAAGCGAATATTCCAGCGCCGGTGGTGCGCTGAAGTTGAAGACTTCGAAAACCACCCTCGCCTTCGGTGAAATGACCGTGGAAACGCCGGTGTTCGACACCTCGGACAAACGCCTGCAACCGGAATACGCCACGGGGTTGCTGCTCGATAGCCACGAAATCGAAAACGCATGCGTTGTGGCCGGGCGCTTCACGGCGTTCAAGAATCAGGACAGCTCTTCCGGCAAAGGCGACTTCCAGGGCTATGGCGCCAGCACCCAAGGCGAAAGCATCAGTTTTGTCGGCACCGAGCTGTTCAGCGACAGCCCGGTGGGCGGCGCGCTGTATGCGTCCGATCTGAGCGACACCTGGCGCCAGTACTACGCCAACCTGCATTTCAAACAGTCCGGTCTGTTGCTTGACGCCAACGTCTACCACACCCGCGACACCGGGCAGGCATTAGCCGGCGACATCGACAACACGGCGTTCAGCCTATCGGGCAAATACACCTTCGGCGCCCACGCGGTGATGCTCGGCTGGCAACGCATCAATGGCGACACGCCGTTCGATTTCGTCGGCGGCGACTCGATCTACCTGGCCAACTCGATCAAATACGCCGACTTCAACGGCGCCCACGAGCGCTCCTGGCAAGCGCGCTACGACCTGGATCTTGGCGCCTTCGGCATTCCCGGGCTGAACTTCATGACCCGCTACGTCGCCGGCAGCCACATCGACGGCACTCACGCGCCCAAGGGCGGCGCCTATAACCCGTTCGACGCGGATTCCGGTGAATATCAGCCTCAGCAAGGGGACGGCGGCAAACACTGGGAACGCGACATCGATCTGCGTTACATCGTCCAATCCGGCGCGGCCAAGGATCTGTCGGTGCAGCTGTCCCACGTTTCGCACCGGGCCAACAGCGCTCAGGCGGGCGACGACATTGACCGGATCTACGTGGTGATCCAGTACCCACTGGGGTTTTGAGGGGAGAAATGGCGGAAGGCAGCCGGAGTCGAACCTGCCCGGGAACGGATGCCGTCCCCAACCGGGTTTGAAGCCCGGCCGCGCCACCGGGCGCGATTGCCTTCCTTGAACTCAGTCGGCGCCGGGGTTGGCCAGCGCACTGTCGGTGCGGATTTGCCGGCCTTCGCCGACGCGCCGGGTCAGGCCCAGCCGATCGAAGTATTCAAGGATCTGAATACTGCGCTTGCGTCCCAAGCCTAGCGCATCGCGGAAGGCCGTGACTTCGATCTGCGGATTTTCTTCGGCCAGGCGCAGCAGCACCGCCACCATTTGCCGCAGCGTGATGTCGGTGACAAACAGGTCGCGCACCACTTGATGCATCACGCCAAGGCGCGCCAGTTTGCGCAGCAGCAAACGCACGATCGCGTCTTCCAGACCGACGACTTTCGCCACGTCACGTACCCACGGCGGATCGAAACCAGCCTGTTCGAACAACGGCTGCAACGCCTGCCACAGGGCTTCGTCGTCGGCGCTCAGGCGCACCTGATGGTCGGGCAAATGCAGCCACGGGCCGCTGGCGACCAGCGAGCCGGCGCCGAGCAGTTCTTCCAGCAGGCTGATGAAGGTCGCGCGTTCGAGGCTCAAACCGCTGAAACGCCGCAGACGGTCGCGGTCCGGGCCCATCTGATCGGGCTCCAGCTCATGAAAGCGCGCCAGTTGCTCCAGCAGCCTGAACTTGAGCATGCCCCAGCGCTGCGCATTGAACAGCACCGGGCCCTGACGGGTTTCGATCAGGCGGACATTGTCCGGCAGCGTCCAGCCGTCACGCGGACGGTTGAACTGTCGCTCCAGGCGTTGCGGGTCGAGGCCGCTTGCGCTGTATTCCAGTAACGTCGGCAAGGCCTGTTCCAGCTCGGAGCTGATCGCCAGTGCCCGCAGTTGTGCCAGCCGTTCCGGGCTGCGCCGCTGGCGGGCCGGGGCGAAAGGATCAAGGACGCGCCCGCCGCCAAGGGTTCGCTGGGCGCTGGCATCACGCAGGATCAGCGGATCACCGTGGACGCCGTGCACCGGGACGTTCGTCAGCACTTGCGCAAACATGCGCTCGCCGGGCGCCAGGCTCGAACCCTCCAGCAAGGCGACCCGGGCGATCACGTCCTGCGTGCCGAGATGCAGGTGCACCGGCTGGAAATGCTCGAAAACCCGCTCGCCCGGCAACAACCGGAATTCGATATCCAGCCGCTGGGTCGGCGCGTGCAGCCATTCGGCGAGCAACCATTGGCCGCGATGGATCTGCCCGAGTTCCAGGCGATCCGCGCTGATGTTCAGGGCCACGCGCTGGCCGGCGAAGGCTTGTTCGGCAGTCTGATTCTGCGCGTGCAGACCTCTGACCCGCACGGTTTTGCCCGCCGGGCCGAGGCTGAGTTTGTCACCCACGGCGACCAAGCCCGAAAGCGCCGTCCCCGTCACCACAATACCGGCGCCGGCGACACTGAACGCCCGGTCGATGGCCAGGCGAAAACCGCCTTCGCGACTGCGCTCCTCTGCGTCTATCTCCAGCAACGCCTCGCGCAGCGCGTCGACGCCCTCGCCCGTCACGCTGGAAACCGTCAGCAACGGTGCTTCGGCATAGGGTCCGGTCGCCAGCAGGCTTTCGACTTGTCGGTGAACCTCTTCCACCCTGCCCGCCTCGACCCGATCACACTTGGTGATCGCCACCAGCGCCCGTGGAATGCCCAGCAGCTCGACAATCGCCAGATGCTCGCGGGTCTGCGGCATCACCCCGTCATCCGCCGCCACCACCAGCAACACCAGATCGATGCCCTGCGCGCCGGCCAGCATGTTGTGGGTGAATTTCTCGTGGCCCGGCACGTCGATGAAACCGGTCAGCCCGGCGCCGGGTGCCAGTTCGGCGTACAGATAACCGAGGTCGATGGTCATCCCGCGCTCGCGCTCCTGCGGGCGGCGGTCGCCGGTTTGCCCGGTCAGCGCTTCGAGCAGTGACGTCTTGCCGTGGTCGATGTGCCCTGCCGTGCCGACGATCACGTTTGCAACTGCCCGAGTTGTGCCTGCCACGCCGGTTCATCGTCGAGTTGCCGCAGATCCAGCCACAACGCGTCGTCATCGATGCGCCCGAGCACCGGGATCGGCAGGGCACGCAGCGCGGCTTCCAGATTCAGCAGGCAACGTCCGCGCAGGCGTTTCGATACCTGTGGGCGCAGGCACAGCGCTGCGCTTGGCAGGCGCGCCACCGGTTGGCTGCCACTTCCGATCATGCCCAACGCGGGCTCTGCCGTGACGTTCCACTCTTCGCCCAACACTTGAGACAAGGCCGGTTGCAGGCGTTCGGCCTGGGCCAGAATGTCAGCTTGCGGCCGGGTCAGCAGGCGCAGGCTCGGCAAGCGTTCGGCCAGACGATCCGGGTCGCGATAGAGTCCGAGCACCGCTTCCAGTGCCGCCAGCGTCAGTTTGTCGACCCGCAATGCGCGTTTCAGCGGGTTCTTCTTGATCTTCGCGATCAAGTCCTTGCGCCCGACAATCAACCCCGCCTGGGGCCCGCCAAGCAGTTTATCGCCGCTGAAAGTGACGATGTCAGCGCCATCGAGCAGCGCCTGACGCACCGTCGGTTCCGCCGGCAAGCCCCAGCGGGTCAGGTCCAGCAGACTGCCGCTGCCGAGGTCTTCGAGCAGCGGCAAGTCATGTCGATGGGCCAACGCCGCCAGTTCGGAGGTCGGCACCCGGGCGGTGAAGCCTTCGATGCTGTAGTTGCTCGCGTGCACGCGCATGATCAGGCCGCTACGTGGGCCTATCGCCGCTTCGTAGTCGCGGGCATGGGTGCGGTTGGTGGTGCCGACCTCGTGCAGGCGCACGCCGGCGCGGCTCATGATGTCGGGGATGCGGAACGCGCCGCCGATCTCGATCAGCTCGCCCCGGGAAATGATGCCTTCCTTGCGCGCGCCGAGGCTGTTGAGCGTCAGCAGCACAGCGGCGGCATTGTTGTTGACCACGGTCACGGCTTCGGCGCCGGTCAGTTCGCGGATCAGGCCTTCGATCAGATCGTCGCGGTCACCGCGCTTGCCACTGGCCAGATCGAACTCCAGATTCAAGGGATAGCGCGCCGCCAGTTGCACCGCTTCAATGGCTTCTTCGGGCAACAAGGCCCGGCCGAGGTTGGTGTGCAGCACGGTCCCGGTCAGGTTGAACACCCGGCGCACCTGGCTGCGCTGCTTCAATGCCAGACGTTCGGCGACCCTTCCGGCCAGCGCTTCAGGGCTGATTTCAACGGCGGTCAGTTGCCCCGCCACCACCGCTTCGCGCAAGTCATCCAGTAATTGGCGAAACCCCGTCAACAAGGCCTCACGCCCGTAACGCTCGGCCAATGGCTGGCACGCCGGGTGGCGCAACAGGCTGTCAATCGACGGTAACCGCAGGGCAACACTTACGGACATCAGGCACTCCCGAAATCGAAATACGCCTGATGATGTTAGACCACCCTGCTTCTAGCGCAGCGCGGCCCGCTGAACCGGCACATAGGTTTGACTCAAGTCCGTCGCCCAGCCATCGAGCACGGCTTTCACGTTATCGGGCGTCATGACCTGTTTGTCGTTCTCCAGCGGCACGCCCTTGCCCTTGCGCACCACCTCGGCCACGACTTCCCCGGTCGAACCGTCCTCGAAGGACACTTCCGTGGCGATTTCACTGTCGCGGTCACGAATGCCGGTGGCGCTGCTCACCCCGGCCGCGACCAGCGTCACCGGCAGCCATTCATAAAAGCGCAGGCCCTGAGTGCTGGCGGAGACCTGGGTGATGGCCGGTTTGACGATCAGCGTGTCCGGGCCGGGCTTCGACGCCAGCGGCAGCACCTTGCCCAGTTCCAGCCTGAGGGCTGCGTCGTAGTAGTGGGTCACGCCCGACAAGGTGCTTTGGGGAATGCGCTGAGAAGGCTCGAACCGTGGATAGAACTGGCTCGGCGCCAGGTAAACCTGGGTGTAACGCCCCCTCATCAGTGTCGGGCTGACCCAGCTCAGAATCTTCTGCCCCGAAGCGGTCTGCCCTTCCTTGAGCACGCTGTAATCCCGTAGAAACCCGGCCTGCGGCTCGGTCGCAAGCTTCTTGCTGCTGCACGCCGACAGGCTGAGGGTGGCGGCAAACAACACGGCCAGTGAGCGATGGCTAGTCATCGATGGTGTTTCCTTGTTCAGGCGTGGACGTGGCTGTGCGGGGTGTTGTCGGAGCACTCGATGCGCAACTGGCCGTGGGTCATGATCCATTGGATGAATTCGGCGGTGGGAATCGAGTGGAGGTATTCGACCCAATGGGCCTCGGTCGGGCTGAACCGTTCGAAATAGCGGCGCAGGATCAACTGACTCTGATCGTTGGCCAGCCCCAGGCACGTCTCCTGGAACAGGATCGGCGTGTCCGGGCCCGGTGCGGTGGTGCGCTGGGTCAGGATCAACGGGCGCACGGCGCCATGGTCCCGGGTGATGTAGCCGCTGTTCATGTCCTTCATGTTGAGCCCCCTTGGTTGGAAGGCGTGCAGAGTGCCTGCGGATGTTTGCCCGACGATGTCCGGCTGATGTCCGCGCTGAAGGAATGTTGCAGGATTGAAATATATGACCGGCGCATCGAAATGGTTTTAGATGCGCTTCTTTTGGGTTCATGGATTGCGCAAACGTGAGCAGATTGCTGATCGTCGATGACGACGGGGAAATTCTGTCCTTGCTGAAGAAATTCTTCGTTCAGCACGGTTATCAGGTCGATGTCGCCGCCCATGGCGAGGCCATGTGGGCGGCCATTGCGCAGGCGCGACCGGACACGATCATCCTCGACCTGATGCTGCCCGGCGAGGGTGGCCTGAGCCTGTGCCAGAAGGTCCGGGCGCAGATGGGCATCCCGATCATCATGCTCACGGCCATGGCCGAGCTGAGCGACCGCATTGTCGGCCTTGAACTGGGCGCCGACGACTACCTGACCAAACCCTTCGCCCCGCAGGAACTGCTGGCCCGGGTGCGCGCCCTGCAACGGCGGGTCGGTGAGAGCACGCCGTCCGGCGCCGAGCCTTCACGGCCGGTCATGGCCTTCGCCGGTTGGCATCTGGACATCACCTGCCGTGAACTGCGCTCGCCGGAGGGCGTGATGATTCCGATGTCCGCCGGCGAATTCGACCTGCTGCTGGTATTGCTCGAACATCCGCAACGCATCCTGACCCGCGAACAACTGATCGACCTGACCCACGGTCAGGGCCACGACGCCTATGACCGCAGCATCGACGTGCAGATCAGTCGGCTGCGACGCAAGATCGAACCGGACAGCAAACGTCCGGACCTGATCCGCACGGTTCGTAACGGCGGCTACATGTTCACTGCCAAGGTCAGCCGCTCATGATCGGCCGGATGCTGCGGCGCGACACCCTCAGCCGGCGGATTGCCCTGACAATCGTCGCGGCCATGCTCGCGTCGCTGCTGCTCAATGCGCTGTTCGTTCAGGTCGCGGGGATCTGGGCTCGGCCGCCGATCGAGCGCACCGGGCTGCTGGAACAGATTGCCGCCACCACGCGCGTGATCGAGGCAGCGCCGGCGGCTCTGCGCCCGCGACTGGCCAGTGCCGCCAGCAGCCCGATTCTTGAAGTGGTGTGGAAACCCCGTCGAGCCGACTTCGGTCTGCCGGGGGACGGCGAACAGGTCGAGGCCGGAAAAGTTCCGGCGCTGCGGCAGTTGCTCGGCGATGACCGACAGATCGACGTGTTCAACCCCGACGACTGGCCCGCCGGCAGCCCTCGCGCGCATTACATGGCGCTGGTGCGGCTGGCCGATGACAGCTGGCTGTCGTTCACGCCGCCGGAGCGCAGTTGGGGCTTGAGTTTGAACGTGCGGATTGCCGTGATCGTGGCTTTGGGATTGGTTGCCACGCTGCTGGTCGCCTGGCTCGCTACACGGCAACTGGCCCAGCCGTTACAGCGCTTTGCCCATGCGGCGCGGCGTTTCGGCGGGGACCTGAAAGCGCCGCCGATCCACCTCGAAGGCCCGCACGAGATCCGTCAGGCCATCGTCGCCTTCAACACGATGCAGGCGCAGATCCAGCATTTCATCGGCGAACGCACCCACATGCTCGCCGCCATCTCCCACGACTTGCGCGCCCCGCTGACCCGAATGCGCCTGCGCAGCGAGTTCATGGAAGACCTCGACCATCAGGGCAAGCTGATCCGTGACATCGAGGAAATGCAATCGATGATCAACGCCGCTCTGGCGTTCTTCCGGGAAGACACCCACCTGGAGCAATCCACCGCGTTCGATCTGTCGGAGTTGCTGCAAACCATCGTCGATGACTACCGCGATCAGCACCTCGACATCGGTTTCACCGGCCCGGCGCATGTGGTGTACGACGGCCGGCCGCTGGGCATCAAGCGGGTCATCGTCAATCTGCTGGATAACGCGGTGAAATACGCACAGCGTCCGAGCGTGGTGCTGAGCAGCAATGACACGTCGATTCGCATCGAGGTCATTGACGAGGGGCCGGGAATTCCCGAGGACGCGCTGGAGCGGGTGTTCGATCCGTTCTTCCGTCTCGATACTTCGCGCAACCGTGACACCGGTGGCGTAGGGCTCGGTCTCTCGGCGGCACGGGGAATCATTCGTGAACAGGGCGGCGAGCTGAGTCTGCGCAACCGTCGCAGTGGCGGCTTGCGCGCCCGGGTTGAATTGCCCCATCGCTGAGGCTTATTCGTCGCCGGGCGCCAGCAACAGATTAGGCGCCAGGCGCTGATAGCCGTCCTGAGCCAGGCGCATGTCGAGCAGCAGACTGCCCAGATCTGCCGACAGCGCCTCGCCCTCCCCGTCGTTTTCCAGATACAGCAACTTCAGGTAGCTGTTGCAGCCCGGACAGACTTCGGCGCGCAACGGCGCCTGATTGGCGGCGTGACGGTCATCCTCGAGGCTCAGGTATTCAAGCCCTTTGCTCTGCTCGCAATACACGCACTTGACCCGCACCACATGCCATTCGCAGGCGCACAGCGAACACACCAGATAACGCAGGCCATTGTGCTTGCCGCGATGGCGGATCACCCCGGCCATGGCCGGCGAACCGCAGGCCGGGCACTGGCTGAGGCTGTCGCCGGGTGTCAGTTGCAGGTTCGGCGCACTGAGCAGCCAGTGACTCCACGCCGCTTGCAGCGCCGCCCCGAGAAACGGCACCAGCGCCGCCGGCACCAGCGAATACTGGCCGCTGACCAGCGCCACGGCCCACGCGCGTAACTGGCCGGGACTGGCGATGCGCAGCGTGGTCACGGCCTCGCCCACCGCCGGTTGCTCAGGGGCGACATAACGCTGGAGCAAGGCCTCGAAATACAGCTGCCAGGTGTCCTCGCGAATCAAGGTTTCGGCAGCAAACGGTGGCATGCCGTGTTGCCGGCAGACTTCCAGCCGCTGTTCATCAAGCGGCGCGGTCGAGGGCGGATCATCGAGGATTTGCTGCTGGACCCGGCACAAACCGGCAATCAAGCGCAGGTAATCGGCCAGCGGATGCGCTTCGGCCAAACGCTCCAGACGCTGGGCCCGCAGCGTGAACAGGTTGTGCGGCGGCAGGTGCAGAAACGGCGGCGAACTGGCCGCTGCTTCGATTTCTCCGGGTTCAAGGATGGTTGGCAACTGTCAGCCCTTTTTCGTGACCGGTCGCTCCGGCGGATCTTTGCTCTCCACCTCGCGATACCAGAGTGCATGGTGTTTCCTGGCCCAGGCGCGGCTGACCCAGCCGTGCATCATTGCGTCCACCGAGCCCTTGATCCAGATCCCGGCATAGATGTGAACGATGATGCTCAGGATCAGCACAAACCCCGCCAGTGCGTGCAGCAACATCGCCCAGCGGATGGTGGTGATGCCGAAGTAATGACTGAAATACGCGCGCCAGATCACCAGCCCCGTGAACAGCAATCCGAGCATGCACAGCAGTAAAGTCCAGAACAGCAGCTTTTGCCCGGCGTTGTATTTGCCCACCGCCGGCACGGTTTCTTCATCGTTGACCAGCACCCGGTCAATGCGCCGCAGCCATTTCCAGTCGTTGTCGATGAAGAAGTTCGAGCGCCAGAAGCGAAACACCAGACCCAGGAAGAACACGAACATCAGCACGCCCATGAACGGGTGCAGGATCCGTGTCCACGGCCCGCCGCCGAACAGGTGGGTCAGCCAGAACATCGACGGATGAAACAGCGCCAGCCCCGACAGCCCGGCCATGAAGAACAGGATCGCCACCAGCCAGTGATTGGTGCGTTGGTTGGCGGTGTAGCGCAGGATCGTCTTGTTGCTCATGGCCGGCCCTCCCCGCGTGGGTCGAAGGTGTGCACCGCCGGATCGACGACGTGCACCGAGGTGTCGGGCGGATCTGGATGTTCATCTTCCTCGACCCGGTTCGGGCCGATCCGCACGTAATGGAAGAACCCGGCCAGCACCGCCGCGCCCATCGCCAGCAGACCCAGCGGTTTGCTGATGCCTTTCCACAAGCCCACCAGCGGACTGATCTCGGGGTTGTCCGGCAGGCCGGCGTAGATTTTCGGGGTGTCGGCGTGGTGCAGCACGTACATGACGTGGGTGCCGCCGACGCCTTGCGGGTCATACAGGCCGGCGTTGTCGAAGCCACGGCTTTTCAGGTCGACGATGCGTTCGGCGGCATGGGTTTTCATGTCGTCCTTGGTGCCGAACACGATGGCTCCGGTCGGGCAGGTTTTTACGCAGGCCGGTTCCAGACCCACCGCCACCCGGTCCGAACAGAGCGTGCATTTGTAGGCCTTATGGTCCTTCTGCGAAATGCGCGGGATGTTGAACGGGCAACCGGTGATGCAATAACCGCAGCCGATGCAGTGGTCCTGATCGAAATCGACGATGCCGTTGGCGTGCTTGATGATCGCGCCAGGGCTGGGGCACGCCGCCAGGCAACCGGGTTCGGCGCAGTGCATGCAGCCGTCCTTGCGGATCAGCCATTCGAGGTTGCCGACGTCGGTTTCGTGCTCGGTGAAGCGCATCAGCGTCCATGAATCGGCGCTCAAGTCCTGCGGATTGTCGTAGGTGCCGTGGTTGTGGCCCACCTCGTCGCGCAGCTCGTTCCATTCCGAGCATGCGACCTGGCAGGCCTTGCAGCCGATGCACTTGGTGGTGTCGATCAGCTTGGCCACCTGTTCCTGGCCGCGTATCGAAGGCGCCGGCGTGGTGGTGGCCGAGCGGGCAATGATGTCTTGGCTGGCCATCTAAAGATTCTCCATCAGAGCTTCTCCACGTTGACCAGGAATGACTTGGATTCCGGGGTCTGTGTATTGCCATCGCCGAGAAACGGCACCAGGGTGTTGGTCAGGTAACCGTGGCGCGTCAGGCCGGTGAAACCCCAGTGCAGCGGAATGCCGATCTGGTGCACCACCTGGTTGTTGACCTGCAACGGCCGGATCCTTTTGGTCACCACCGCCACCGCTTCAATGAACCCGCGCTTGCTGCTCACGCGAACCCGATCGCCAGCGGCGATGCCCTTCTCTTTGGCCAGCACTTCGCCGATTTCCACGAACTGCTCGGGTTGAGCAATCGCGTTCAACTTGCAGTGCTTGCTCCAGAAGTGGAAATGCTCGGTCAGCCGGTAGCTGGTGGCGGCGTACGGGTAATCCTTGGCCACGCCGAGGCTGTCCCACACCGAATCGAAGATCCGCGCCGCCGGGTTGCTGGTGGCTTTCTTGTTTTCCGGGTGCAGCGGGTTGATGCCGATCGGCGTTTCGAACGGCTCGTAGTGCTCGGGGAATGGCCCTTCGTTCATCTTGTCGACGGCGAAGAACCGCGCCACGCCTTCGGGGTTCATGATGAACGGGTTCATCCCGGCTTCCGGCGGCACGTCGGCCTTGTAGTCCGGAACATCGGTGCCGCTCCAGGCTTTGCCGTTCCACCAGACCAGGCGTTTTTTCGGATCCCACGGTTTGCCTGCGACATCTGCCGAGGCCCGGTTGTACAGAATCCGCCGGTTGGCCGGCCAGGCCCATGCCCAGCCTTGATGCTGATGCATGCCGTATGGGTCGTTGTTGTCGCGGCGGGCCATCTGGTTGCCGGCTTCGGTCCAGCTGCCGCAGAAAATCCAGCAGCCGGACGCAGTGCTGCCGTCATCCTTGAGCTGGGCGAACCCGGGCAGTTGCGAATTGCCCTTGATCGCCGCGCCGGTGGCGTCGGTGAAATCGGTGGTGGCGTAGCCGTTGATCTCTTTGGCGATCTCTTCCGGCGAGGGTTCTTCGGCGATCTTGTACGGCCACGACAGCTTCAACAGCGGATCGGCGAATTTGCCGCCCTCGGCCTGATAACGCTCTCGCAGGCGCAGGAACAGCGCGCTCATGATCTGCACGTCGGTGCGCGCCTCGCCCGGGCCGTCGGCACCTTTCCAGTGCCATTGCAGCCAGCGACTGCTGTTGACCAGCGAGCCGTCCTCTTCGGCAAAACACGTCGTTGGCAGGCGTATGACTTCGGTCTGGATGTCGGCGCTCTTCACATCGTTGAATGGCCCGACATGTTCCCAGAACTGCGAGGTTTCGGTGGCCAGCGGGTCCATCACCACCAGCCATTTCAGTTTGGCCAGCGCCGCCATCACCCGGTTCTTGTCCGGCAACGCGGCAATCGGGTTGAAGCCCTGGCACATGTAGCCGTTGACCTTGCCCTGCCCCATCAGATCGAACACCTTGAGGATGTCGTAGTTGGGGATGTCGAGTTTCGGCAAGTAGTGGTAGGCCCACTGGTTCTCGGCGGTGGCATTGGCGCCATACCAGGCTTTCATCAGGCTGACGTGGAACTTGCTGTAGTTCTGCCAGTAGGACAATTGCCCCGGCCGCAATGGAACCTGGGTGCGTTTATGGATGTAGGCCGCGTAATCCTGCTCGGCGTCGGTCGGCAAGGTCAGGTAACCCGGCAGCGCGTTGGACAGCAGACCAAGGTCGGTCAGGCCCTGAATGTTCGAGTGCCCGCGCAAGGCGTTGACCCCGCCGCCCGGCATGCCGACGTTGCCCAGCAACAGTTGCACCATCGCTGCGCTGCGGATGATCTGCGAGCCGATCGAGTGCTGGGTCCAGCCCAGCGCATAGAGAATGGTCATGGTCTTGCCCGGTGCCGAGCAAGTGGCGATTTCCTCCCAGATCTTTTTCATCGCATCGACCGGCATGCCGCAGATCTGGCTCGCCAGGTCGATGTTGTAGCGGCTGTAATGCTGCTTCATCAGTTGATAGACGCAGCGCGGGTCCTGCAGGGTCGGGTCGACTTTGACGAAGCCGTCATCCCCCAGCTCGTAACCCCAGGTGGATTTGTCGGTGTAGCTGCGTTTGGCCGCGTCGTAACCGGTGAAGAGCCCGTCCTCGAAGCCGAATCCAGCTCTGACGATGAACGATACGTCGGTGTAGTTGCGCACGTATTCGTGCTGGATCTTGTCCTCGGTCAGCAGGTAATTGATCAGCCCGCCCATGAACGCGATGTCGCTGCCGGTGCGAATCGGCGCGTAGTAATCGGCCACGGACGCGGTCCGGGTAAACCTCGGATCGACCACGATCAGCCGCGCGGCATTGTGCGCCTTGGCTTCGGTCACCCATTTGAAGCCGCAAGGGTGGGCTTCTGCTGCGTTGCCGCCCATCACCAGGATCAGATTCGCATTGGCGATATCGGTCCAGGTGTTGGTCATGGCTCCACGGCCGTACGTCGGGGCAAGACTTGCCACCGTCGGGCCGTGTCAGACACGCGCCTGGTTATCGAACCCCAGCATGCCGAGACTGCGAACCACCTTGTGGGTGATGTAACCCGCTTCGTTGGACGCTGCCGACGCCGCGAGGAATCCTGTAGTCAGCCAGCGATTGACTGTCTGGCCCTGGGCGTTCTGCTCGACGAAATTGGCATCGCGGTCGGCCTTCATCAGGTCGGCGACGCGGTCGAGGGCTTCGTCCCAGGTGATCCGGGTCCATTCGCTGCTGCCGGGCTTGCGCACCTGCGGGTACTGCAAGCGGCCGGGGCTGTGAATGAAGTCCAAAAGACCCGCGCCTTTCGGGCACAGGGTGCCGCGGTTGACCGGGTGGTCGGCGTCGCCCTCGATATGGATGATGTTTTGCGCAACGTTCTTCGCCGCATCGCCCTGGCTGTACATGATCAAGCCGCAACCGACCGAGCAGTACGGGCAGGTATTGCGGGTTTCATGGGTGTGGGCAAGCTTGAAGTGGCGCACCTGCTCGGCGAAGGCCTGCGTCGGGGCCATGCCCAACGCGCCCAGGCTAGAGCCTGCAAGGCCGATACCGGCGACCTTGAAGAACTGACGACGGCTGAGATCCATCGTGCACTCCTGATCAGGTGGAACCCGGTACTGGTGCCGGGTTTGTTCTGGACAATCACGGTTGCGGCACACGAGTGCCGACTTTTTCACTGTAGACAAAGCCTCTGCCGCCTGTGTGAAAACCGACCGTCGGCCGTTTGTCGGAGCATCACCTCCCACAGGTTTTGTGTGCTCCTTCAAGGGCATGGGCTTATCATGGCGGGCACGACCCATCTCCGCTTCAGAGACCGCGCATGACTTTCGATTTTGATCAGGTATTCGACCGCCACGACACCGGCAGCACCAAGTGGAGCCGCTACCCGGCCGACGTGTTGCCAATGTGGGTCGCTGACATGGATTTCGCCGCCCCGCCGGTGGTCATTGAGGCGCTGCACCAACGCCTGCTGCACCCATTGGTGGGCTACAGCGTGGCCCAGGACAATCTGCGCCAGGCCATCGTCGCCGACCTCTGGAACAAGTTCGCCTGGCGGGTCAAACCCCAGGAACTGATTTTCCTGCCGGGTGTGGAATCCGGGTTCAATATGGCGCTCAAGGCACTGGTGCAACCGCAGCAGAACGTCGTGGTGCAAACCCCGAATTATCCGCCGCTGCGCCATGCACCGGGTCATTGGGGCCTGAACAAGGTCGAACTGGAATTCGACGCCCAGGCCGACGGCAGCTACGCCACCCCGCTGGACGCACTGCGTGAATCCCTGACCGGTGGCGGCGCCCTGCTCCTGAGCAACCCGCACAACCCGATCGGCAAGGTCTTCGGCCGTGAAGAACTGCAAGCCGTAGCAGACATCTGCGTGGCGCAGGACGCCTGGATCATCTCCGACGAGATCCACGCCGAGTTGTGCTACGACGGTCGCGTGCACATTCCGACCGCGTCCCTGAGCCCGGAAATCGCCCGCCGCACCATCACCCTGATGTCGGCGAGCAAGGCCTACAACATCGCCGGCCTCAAGACTTCGTTCATGATCATCCAGGACGCGGCCCTGCGCGAGCGCGTCAACCACGCCCGCTGCGGCATGGTCGACAGCGTCAACCCGCTGGGCATGGAAGCCACCCGCGTGGCCTACAGCGAAGCCGGTCCGTGGCTTGAGGCGCTGAAGCAGTACCTGCAAGCCAACCGTGACTGGCTGGTGGACGCGGTGCGCAGCCGCTTGCCCGGCGTGACCCTCAATGTGCCGCAAGGCACGTATCTGGCCTGGCTCGATTGCTCGGCGCTGGATCTGGACGACCCGCAGAAGTTCTTCCTGGACCACGCTCGTGTCGGCCTCAGCCCGGGTCTGGACTTTGGCGACCACAGCCAGCAATTCGTGCGCCTGAACTTCGGTTGCCCGCGTTCGATGCTGGAAGAAGGCATTGCCCGGATGGAGCGAGCCCTCAAGTCCCGGTAATCACGTCAGGGCAAACCCAAGCGTCAATCCGATCGAACTCAGCGCAAACGGGCCGGGTCAACCGGCCTACTTGCCATGAGACCCGGAGATTGACGATGACCGACTATCCAAAACCCCCGTTCCCGAAACAGGCGCAACCGGTTCCCGGTTCGCAGCGCAAAATGGAGCCGTATCCTGATTGCGGCGAACAGAGCTACACCGGCTCCGGTCGGCTGGCCGGCAAGATTGCCTTGATCACCGGTGCCGACAGTGGCATCGGTCGGGCGGTGGCGATCGCCTTTGCCCGCGAAGGTGCCGATGTAGCAGTCGCCTATTTAAATGAACACGAAGACGCCAAGGAAACCGCGCGCTGGGTCGAACAGGCCGGCCGCCAGTGCCTGTTGCTGCCCGGTGACATTGCCCAGAAAGCCCAATGCCAGGCGTTGGTGGATCAAACCGTCGAGCGCTTCGGCCGAATCGACGTGCTGGTCAACAACGCGGCCTTCCAGATGACCCATGAAACCTTCGAGGAGATTCCTGACGATGAATGGGTGATGACCTTCGACGTCAACATCACCGCGATCTTCCGCCTGTGTCAGGCCGCCATCAAACACATGGGACCTGGCTCCTCCATCATCAACACCAGTTCGATCAACTCGGACATGCCCAAGCCCACCCTGCTCGCCTACGCCACCACCAAAGGCGCCATCGCCAATTTCACCGGTGGTCTGGCGCAAATGCTCGGCCCGAGGGAAATCCGCGTGAATTGCGTGGCACCGGGGCCGATCTGGACGCCGCTGATCGTCTCGACCATGCCCGATGAGGAAGTGCAGCATTTTGGCGAGCAAACACCACTGGGGCGTCCCGGCCAGCCAGTGGAGGTCGCGCCGATCTACGTACTGCTGGCGTCTGATGAAGCCAGCTACATCACCGGCCAGCGCTATGGCGTGACCGGCGGCAAACCGATGCTCTGAGCCGCTTGCCAGAAAAAGTGAACCGCTGGACACGGCGACCTCTCCATACCTTCATGGCCCGTTCGGGTTGCAAGAGATCAGGAGGTCGTCATGTCTGCGCCTATTATCAAACTCTTCACCCAGCCGAATTTTGCCTGGACCGACATCCGCCGCGAAGAAGAGGCACATCCGCGTCATTACCTTGCTCACCTGCTGTTACTGGCCCTCGTCCCGGCGGTGTGCCTGTTCATTGGCACCACGTATGTCGGCTGGAGCCTGGCAGTGGGTGAAACCGTGAGGCTCAGCAGTGCCAGCGCCTTGCAGCTGAGTGTCCTGCTCTACGTCACCATCGTGGTCGGCGTGGCGATCATCGGCGGATTCATTCGCTGGATGTCGCGCACCTTCGATGCCCGGCCGACGCTCAACCAGTGCATCGGTTTCGCGGCATACACCGTAACCCCGTTTTTCATCGCCGGTCTCGCCGGCCTGTATCCCAGCCGCTGGCTGGCGGTGCTGGTGCTCGGCGCAGCTTCGATCTATTCGACGTTTCTGCTGTTCGTCGGCCTGCCGACTTTCATGCACGAGCGCAAGGAACAGGGTTTGCTGTATTCGGCCAGTGTCTGGGGTGTCGCGCTGCTGGTGCTGGTGACGTTGTTGGTGTCGATGATCCTGCTGTGGTTCAACGTGCTGACGCCGGAATACCTGCGCACGACTGCGGGTTAGGCCCATCATGTCGGGGCGGCATCGAACTGACCTTACGGGCCGCGCGTCATGAGCTTCATCATCTGGGTGGCGGTGCTCGGTGCCGTGCTGCTGACCCTGGCGCTGACGTCGTCCTATCTTCGCTGGATGCCGGTGACGACTTCCGCTGTCTGTTTGCTGCTGGGGGTTGGCATCGGGCCGTCCGGGCTCGATCTGCTGAAACTGCCGCTGGACGAAGCCTCTTTGTGGATGGAACACCTGACTGAAGTCGCGGTGCTGTTTTCCCTGTTCGTCTGCGGTTTGAAGTTACGTTTGCCATTGCGCGACAAACGCTGGCGGATTGCATTCGGTCTGGCAGGTCCGGTGATGGTGCTGACGATCATTGGCGTCTGCCTGTTGCTGCATTTTGGCCTGAACCTGAATTGGGGCCCTTCGCTGTTGATCGGCGCGATTCTGGCTCCGACCGACCCGGTGCTCGCGGCGCTGGTGCAGGTTAACGATGCGCGGGACGTCGACAGCGTGCGTTTCGGCCTGTCCGGCGAGGCCGGGCTCAACGACGGCGTTGCATTTCCCTTCGTGATCCTCGGGCTGTTGCTGCTGCACGGTGAAGGGTTTGCCGCCGAGTGGCCCGACTGGGTACTGCGCAGCCTTTTGTGGGCGGTTCCGGCCGGGTTGCTTTGCGGCTACTGGATGGGCCGTGGCATTGGTCGACTGACCCTCTCGCTGCGTATCCGCAACGATGACAGCACCCTGAGCCCGAACGACTATCTGGCCCTGGCGTTGATTGCGCTGGCGTACGTCGTGGCTGAATCCATTGGTGGCTACGGCTTTCTGTCGGTATTCGCCGCCGGCCTCGGCTTGCGACAGGAGGAAGTCAAATCCACCGGCGCCCACCAACCACCCGCCGAGCATATGGTGCAACCGATTGTCGGTCATCAGAACGTCGAGCCGCAGCAGGCGGTGCACGGCGATACCGAGCGGCTGGAAGACAGTCAGGTGGCGGCCGGGATCATGATGGGCGACATGCTCGCGTTCGGCGGTCTGGTGGAACGGGCGATGGAGGTGTTTCTGGTCACGCTTCTGGGGGTAGTGCTGGTCAGTCACTGGGATTGGCGGGCGCTGCTGGTCGGCGGGGTATTGTTCTGTGTCATTCGCCCGGCCTGCGTAGCGTTGATGCCGTGGGGATCGCTGTTGGCCAGGCGCCAACGGTTATTGATCGGCTGGTTCGGCATTCGCGGCATCGGCAGTCTGTACTATCTCTTCTATGCGCTGAACCATGGGTTGGGCGACAGCGTGGCCACGCTGTGTACCGACCTGACCCTGTCGGTGGTGGCGCTGAGCATTCTGCTGCACGGCGTCAGCACCCAGCCGATCCTCGCCAGCTATGAGCGGCGCAAGAACAGAAACGGGCGAAAAAAGCCCGGCCATGATGACCGGGCTCGATAGCGGGGTGTCATTTATCCTCCCGGATTGGTCACCTGAATATAGAAGGCATAGCTGCCGAGCAACATCCAGAATGTGGCGAAAATCCACGGCGTACGAATGGAAAACAGCAATGACTTGCGATACCCCTTGTGGCTCGACTCCATTTCGCTGAATAACGGCGATTCGTCATAAGCCAGGCCCATCAGCGGTTCGCTGCGCAGCAGTTCACTCTGCTTGAAGTGCCAATGATCAATGATGTCGTAGGCGGCGCGAATCCCCGGCCAGGCGTTGAGCGAACTGAGCAGTCCGAGTAACGCCAGAAACGGCGGCACCACCAGGGTGAACAGCTTGCCCCATTCCGGGTTGAGGTTGGCCATGCAGGACGCAAAGGCAATCACCAGAAACGATTGTGCCGCCAGGTACGCGTCGGTGCGGTTGGCCAGGATGCTGGTTTCGTACTGGATTTCCCGACGGTAGAAATCCAGTCGCTCCTTGGGCGAACCGAACATCTTCGCGTTGTGTTCGGTCTGGATTTCTTCGGCGGTCGGTTGGGTCAGTATGCGAGGCACGGTACGAACGCTCCGAAAGGCAAAGCGTTTGGAGCCGCCCCGTCGCGGACAAGTTCAGCCGGATTCAGTCCCGGTTCGTTTCATCGTCTGGGCAATAATCGTTACAAGATTCATCTGATTGAACGGTTTCGACAGCCGTGGCAACCCCGCTGCGAAGCCTTCGAGGCGTTCGGCAAAGCCGGTGGCGAGAATGATCGGCAGATCCGGCTTGAGCAAACGCACGGCATGAGCCAGTTGCGCGCCGCTCATATGCGGCATGGCCATGTCGGTGATCATCAGGTCGATGACCTCTCCCTGGTCAAACAGCTCGAGCGCGTGGGTACCAGAGGCGGCGCTGATCACCCGATGGCCAAGGTCTTCCAGCAGCAGGACGGTGCTGGTACGCACCAGACTGTCATCATCCACCACCAGCACGCTGAGGCGCGGCACTGTAACGGTGGACACCATCGTGCCGGACGATTGGGTCGCGACTCCGTCGATGGCGACCGGTAACCAGAGCTCAGCAGTGGTGCCCTGCCCCTTGATACTTTTCAGAATGAACCGGCCGCCCAGTTGTTCGATGAAGCCATGGACCATCGACAATCCCAGGCCGGTGCCCTTGCCCAAACCCTTGGTGGTGAAAAACGGATCGGTTGCCGACGCCAGCGTATCAGCGTCCATGCCTTCCCCGGTATCGGTCACCCGCAGACAGACATAACGCCCGGCCGCGAGCGTCGAATCGTTTTGTTCGATGACCACTTCAGGTTCCGCGCTGATGGTGACGCTGCCGCCCTCGGGCATGGCGTCGCGGGCGTTGGTGGCGAGGTTGAGCACCGCCAGTTCGAGCTGATTGCTGTCGGCCAGCACCGCTTGCAGGTCTTCGGGAAACTGCGTTTCGATGCGGATCCCGGGCCCGAGTGAGCTGCGCAACAACCCGGTGATGCCCTGCACCAGTTTCGGGATATCGATCGGTTCGGTCTTGAGCTCCTGCCGCCGGGCAAAGGCCAGCATGCGTTGGGTCAGCGATACGCCGCGCAATGCTCCCTGAGTGGCGTTTTCCAGCAGGCGGCTGACTTTCGGGTCGTCGCCCATACGTTTGCGCACGATTTCCAGGTTGCCGAGGATCACCGTCAGCAAGTTGTTGAAGTCGTGGGCGATACCTCCGCTCAACTGACCGATGGCCTGCATTTTCTGCGCCTGGAACAGCGCTTCACGGGTTTTCTCCAGTGCCTGTTGCGCCTCGGTGGCTTCGGTCACGTCCCTGGTGATCTTGGCGAAACCCAGCAAGGTGCCGGTCTCGCCACGGATCGCATCGACCACCACATGCGCCAGAAACCGCGTACCGTCCTTGCGCAGACGCCAGCTCTTGTTTTCGAAACGGCCCTCGCGCGCAGCAGTTTCCAGAGCGCGCTGGGGTTCGCCGATCTCACGATCTTCAGGGGTGTAGAACATCGAAAAGTGCTGGCCGATGACCTCTTCCGGCCTGTAGCCCTTGATCCGCTGCGCACCAGGGTTCCAGTTGGACACGCGGCCGTCCGGGCTGAGCATGTAGATCGCGTAGTCGCTGACGCCCTGAACCAGCAGGCGAAACTGCTGTTCGCTCTGCTTGAGGGTTTCTTCGGCCATCTTGCGGTCGGTCAGGTCGCGGGTGATCTTGGCAAACCCGAGCAGTTGCCCGCTCGGGCTGAAAATTGGATCGATCACCACGTGGCACCAGAAATGCGTGCCATCCTTGCGTACCCGCCAGCCCTCACCCTCGAACCGGCCTTCGCGGATCGCCGTGTCCAGCGCCCGCTGCGGCATACCGTTGGCGCGATCTTCGTCGGTGTAGAACCTTGAAAAGTGCTCGCCAAGGATCTCGGCTTCTTCGTAACCCTTGAAGCGTTTGGCGCCGGAGTTCCAGCTGGTGATGATGCCTTCGGGGTCGATCATGTAGATCGCGTAATCGACCACCGCATCGATCAGCAAACGAAAACGCATGTCTTCGATTGCAGCGGACTTCTTGTTATCGCTCATCAGGCTTGGCTCGAAACAGATCTTCAATAACCCGAGTATGCGGCAAACCAGCGGAATGGAAAGGCGCAATAGCACCTCATGTCCGAACCTCGGCTCGCTCAACGTTGAACATATTTGGCGATCCGTGCATAAAGTGCATCGAAAAGAAAGTCCGGTACCTGCATTGCATACTGCGCAGCCTTGTGCAGGGCGAGATGACTCTCCTTGATCACCTCGTGACGTTCGCTGTCGCTGTTGAGCGATTTGCCGATGATGCGCTCATAGGCGCTGTAGCTGAACGGCGTGGATGTTGAGGTAACGGAGAGCTTGTTCTGCATATCTCGAGCATACAAGCTGTGCGCACGCACGACACGCTCCCTCATGGCCCCAAAACCTCGTTCGTAAAGGAACACCTGTGAGCCGCCGACTCTTTTGGCCGCAGCGTCGAGCGCGTAGATCACTGCGTGGGCATTTCCAAAACTGGATTTCAGTTCCGAAGGTCGGACAAAACGTTCGAGCTCGCCTTTCTCCAGGCTTTTGAACCCTCTCTGGACGCCGGAAATAAATGCGAACGGATAGTTGCAGGCCACGATGTGAACCTCAAGCCTGTAACCGGCGTTGGCCATGTAGTCAGGCAGAGTCGCAAACTCGATACTGTCGAACGCGCATTCGAAAATGATGTTGAGCTTTTGCTCAAAAGCCCGTTCAAAGATTTTCCTGCTCAAATCACGAATGAAGTCATTCGTATGTTCGTAGGCGTGCAACGTGCCCAGCTTGATCATCTCCTGGTATTGCGGATGCTTCTCCCGATACTCCGGCAGATACAGACGGACGTAATTTTTATAGAGGCCGGAAGGAAGCAGTTGTTTTTCCAGCAGGTAGGTTTTCCCCGAGCTTTGCACTCCGGCTGTCACCAGGATAGTGGGTGTGAGCTGTGCAGTGATTCCGGCGAACAGGGTTGTGCTGATGTCATTGAAGGCTGAAGTGACCTGCTCGGAGGTATACGTATAAGTGTGGGTAGCGGACATATATTGATTTCCTTATCAAATATCGCGAGAGACCGAGATCCGGCTTACTGAATAAAGACTGAAGTTCGCGATTTATCAAAGGGGGTTTTTCACAAGATATGTCGCTGTTTTATAAGGAAATATGTCCTACAAGTCCAAGTAAAATCCCCTCAAGTCGCACTGACGTTATCCCGCAACATCGCCAACCGGATTCTCACTGCTCAACGACCACCAGAACGGCAATAATTGCTTGATTCGGCTTTCGGCAAAACGATCATCGATCAGCATCACCACGCCGCGATCCTGCTGGGTACGGATCACCCGCCCGGCAGCCTGCACCACTTTCTGCACGCCTGGGAAAAGATAGGTGTAGTCGTAGCCCGCACCGAAGATCGCTGCCATACGGCGCTTCATCTGTTCATTGACCGGATTGAGCTGTGCCAGCCCGAGGGTGGCGATGAACGCGCCGATCAGCCGCGCGCCGGGCAGATCGATGCCCTCACCGAAGGCGCCGCCGAGCACGGCAAAACCGACGCCCTGGCTGTCGGCGGTGAATTGATCGAGAAAGTCCTGCCGCGCGCCTTCGGTCATGCCTCGGGATTGCTGCCAGCGGGTGATGTGTGGGTGCCGCTCGGCGAGCAACTGCGCGACCTGTTGCAGGTAATCGAAGCTGCTGAAGAACGCCAGGTAGTTGCCCGGACGTTCACTGAACTGGCGGGCGATCAGCTCGACAATCGGTTCCAGCGATGCTTGCCGGTGCGTGAAACGCGTGGAAATCCGGCTGACGATCTGCACCTGCAATTGTTCGGCGCTGAACGGCGACTCGACGTCGATCCAGACCGTGTCGGCCGGGGTGCCGAGCAAATCCGCGTAATAGTGGCGCGGGCTGAGGGTGGCGGAAAACAGCACGCTGCTGCGCGCCGCCGTCAGGCGCGGGCCGATGAACGCCGCCGGCACCACGTTGCGCAGGCACAGTTGTGATAACGGGCGTTTGCGTTCGAGATCGCGTTTGCTGATGTCGAACAGATAATGCGCGTCGAACAGTTCCGCCACCCGGCCGAATTGCAGCATTTCGAAGTAGAAGTTCTGCAGTCCGCTGTCGAGCCCTTGCGGGTGATCGTTGAGGTAGTCGCCGATGCTCGCCGTGCAGGATGAGAGCGCCTGCAACAGTTTTTCCGGCGCCTTGTCGTAGGCCTGATACGGCGCGAACTGGTCATTGTGCAGCGCGTTCCATTCACGATTGACCCGTTGCAAAGACTTTTTCAGGACCTCGGGCGCGGTTTTGCGCACGCTGCCCAGTGTCGCCTGATCGAGAGTGGCGCTGTACATCTGCCGCCCGCGCTCGACCAGGTTGTGCGACTCGTCCACCAACACCGCAACGTTCCATTGATTGAACTGCGCGAGACCGAACAGCAGCGCGCTGAAATCGAAGTAATAGTTGTAGTCCGCCACCACCACGTCGGCCCAGCGGGCCATTTCCTGGCTCAGGTAATACGGACACACCCCGTGCCGCGCCGCGACGTCCCGCAGTGCGGCCTGATCCAGCAGGCGCAATTGGCTGGCAGCCTCACGGGCGGCGGGTAAACGGTCGTAAAAGCCCTGGGCCAACGGGCAGGATTCACCGTGACAGGCCTTGTCCGGGTGTTCGCAGGCCTTGTCCCGGGCGACCATTTCCAGCACCCGCAGGGGCAAGGTTTCGCTGTGATCGAACAGCACTTGCGCTGCATCCAGCGCCAGTTTGCGTCCGGGCGTCTTGGCGGTGAGGAAGTAGACCTTGTCCAGTTGCTGCGGCGCCAACGCCTTGAGCATCGGAAACAGGGTGCCGAGGGTCTTGCCGATCCCGGTCGGGGCCTGGGCCATCAGGCAGCGCCCGGTGCTGACGGCTTTGAACACCGATTCGGCGAGGTGACGCTGGCCGGGGCGAAACGTGGCATGGGGAAAACCCAGCTGCTGCGCCGCCCGGTTGCGCGCTTCGCGGTGGGCCATTTCCTGTTCGGCCCACGCGAGGAACAAACCGCACTGCTGTTCGAAGAACTGTCGCAGCGCATCAGCGCTGAACGCCTCGACCAAGCAGGTTTCCTTTTCCGTGACGATGTCGAAATACACCAGCGCCAGATTGATCTGCTCAAGCTGCAATCGGCAGCACATCAACCAGCCGTAAATCTTCGCCTGGGCCCAATGCAACGAACGGTGATTGGCCGGTTGCTTGCCCAGGTCGCCACGGTAGGTTTTGACCTCTTCCAGGCAGTTCTGCGTCGGGTCGTAGCCGTCCGCCCTGCCCTTGACCTTCAATGGCCCGAATGCGCCCTCCAGCGCCACTTCGCTCTGGTAGGCGTCGTTGCGCCGGGACGCCACGGTGCGATGCCCGGCAATCCCCTCCAGCGCGGTCGGTGACGGGGTGAAGCGCAAGTCGAGGTCACCGGTTTTCGCGGTGAATTCGCACAATGCCCGCACGGCGATGCTGTAGCTCAAGCGCCCTGCTCCGCCCATTGCACGTAACACACGGCGACCGGCATCCGGTGCGTGTGGCAGAACTCCAGCCAGCGCAATTGATTGTCTTGCAGCCGATCGCCCGGGCCTTTGACTTCGATCATCCGGTAGGTCCTGTGCTGCGGCCAGAACTGGATCAGGTCGGGCATGCCGGCGCGATTGGCCTTGATGTCCAGCAGCAGACGGCTGAACCAGTGCTTGAGGTGTTCGGCCGGCAGACAAGCCAAAGCTTGCTCCAGCAGTTCTTCATTGAGCGCGCCCCAGAACACGAACGGCGACTGCACACCCCATTTGGTGGTGAACCGCGCGCGGATGGTGTCTGCATAACGGCCATCGTCGAGCTCGGCCAGACAGGCCTGAAACAGCTCGGCGCGACGGAACTGGAAGTCCTCGTTGAGCAGATCCACCGGCCCGCGCTGGAACGGGTGAAAGAACGCGCCCGGCAGCGGCGCGAAGATCGCCGGCCAGCACAGCAGGCCGAACAGTGAGTTGATCAGGCTGTTTTCCACGTAATGCACCGGGCCCGTTTCGTCGTGCAAGTGCGCTTGGACGTGATATTCCACCGACAATGCCGGATCGATACGCGGCAGGTGCAGATCCAGCCGCTCCACCAGGCTAGGCGCCGTGCGTTTGATCGGTGGCCCGCCGAGCTTGCGTCGCAAACGCGGCAACACCCGTTGCAGGCCCTGCTGTTCGGTAGCGGTTTCCGGCGCCTGCTCGGCAATGACCGCCAGTTCGAGAGCCAACGCATATTCGGCGCTGCGCTCCAGCACGCGGATCATCCGCAATCGCGCGCCGGGATAGGCGCAGTCGCGATAGATCTTCAGCGCCAGGGCGAATTCGCCGAGGCGCTCGCAGTATTGGCCGATCTGGAACAACAGCTTGCCGCGCCGGCGTTGCAGCCACGGGTTATCGAAATGCAGCGCCGCGACTTGTTCGACGATCGGTTCCAGCGGCTCGCCGGCTTCGAAATACAGCTGGCAATCGTGCAGAAACAGGCAGGCATCGACGTCGGCACGGCTGCGCAAGCCCCGGGAATCGGCGCAGAATTCGACTTTTTCATAAGTGAAGATGCCAAGATCGGCGAGCACGAATTCCGACCAGTCCTGATAGAGATTGCCGAAGAACATCAGGCGAAAACGGTCGCACAGGTCCATCAGCGTCAGGCTGAACAGCCGATCCGCCAGCGCCGGGCACCATTGCACGAAACTGCGGGGCTCGGGGAATTGTTCGTGCAGCTGCGGCAACCAGTCGACTTTCTTGCCTCGGGGCTGGTCGATGGCCGGGCCGAAGGCTTGCAGGATCTCGGCCTTGAGCAACACCTCGAACAGTTCCGCCATCGACAACGGCGCCTGTTCATGGAGCCAGCCATGCTCCAGCAGCGGTTGCGCCGCCTCGGCGATGTCGCCGATTTCCGTGTAATTCAGCTTGCTGGCCCGGAAATGTACACCCTTTCGCATCACCATACGCACCAGCAGGCCCTGGGACGGACGCGGCAGCGCCTTGAACTCGCGAATGAAGGCATGTTCCGTTTCGCTCATGACATCGGCATAGCGAAGCTCAAGCCAATCAAGCACCTGGCGGAAGTTGTTGAGGTAATAGAACGGATCGTCGAGGGGATTGGCAGTCACGGTAATTTCGGGGCCATGGCAAGCGAGTACTGGTTATGCGTACAGATACCAGCCTGTCCCGGCGGGCGCAAACGGAAAAGGATCAGTGGCATCGGCAAAGCAGTTTTTTTCACTTGGCCATCGAACTTTTCCGGGTGTCACGGCACCAACCGCGTTAGAGGACCGACAATGGTCGAAATGAATGAGGAAGCCGTCCTATGAAAATCAAAACCTTGGGTATCCCGCTGGCAGTAGCTGTGCTGTTGACGCTGGCCGGTTGCTCGACGCCAACGGTGGTCACCCTGCAGAACGGCACCCAGTACCTGACCGAAGACATGCCCGATACCAAAACCGAGGATGGCTTCTACGAGTTCAAGGATATTTCCGGCGCCAAAGTCCGCGTGCGTGCCGACGAAGTGGCCACGGTGCGCAAAGAAGACTGACGGATAAAACATCAAAAAAGGCTGCGACCTTATGGGATCGCAGCCTTTTTTGTATTCATCAGCGTGGTAACGCCATGCCCGGGAGGGAGCCGTCGCAACTGAAGGGACGCTCGCCACGGCGAACCAGTTCTTCCTGCAAGCGCTGGCAGCGCTGACGCTCCTGTTGCGCCATGCGGTCGATGCTCAGATTTCCGGTCATTTCCGGCTCATGGTCTTCGCCGATGCGAATCGTCACGAACGGTTGTTCAGGCTGGATATGAAAGCGGTTTTTTTCTTCGACGGGTTTGGCGTCTTCGCTTTTGGCCGGCTCTGGCAGTTGATCGGGTGTCACGCCATAGCGGCTCAGAATCGAGCTGTGAGGCAGATCGGCCCAGGCATTGGCCGACAGCAGCACAAGCCCCGCAACACCGATATACCCCTTGAAACCTTTCACGTGTGAATCTCCTGTACTCGTTGGCAGCCCTTGAATGACGAACGTCGACGTCATGGCTTTAGGCCGCATTTCCTGTCGGTGCAGGGATTGGAGTCAGGGAATGGTTGGTGAGTCACTTCCTGCCCGTCTCCGTTGAGGCGACACCCTCAACCCTGTTTATGGTTTTGTTTGATCGACGTTCCTCCAACAACGTCCTCGGCAACACAAACCCTTCAAAACTGCGTTGGGTAACCGGGTTGTTGGCCTTCTCCGCCCCAATCCGATAGCGCATCAAGCCATCGGCGACGGCAAAGGTCAGGTCCACGCTGGTGTCGGTCCTGCCATTAAGATGCCCACGGCTGAGCAGCCGGAACAACGACCACGGCCCGCGATAGCTAAGGCTGGCGGTGTTGCCGCTGCTGTGCACCAGCGTCAGTTGGCTGCCATTGGTGTTGCCCAGACTGTTGGGCCACACCAACCCCGTGCGTTGCGGCGCGCCGTGCTGGTAAGGGATCAGTTGGCCGTCGACGCTGAGCATGCTGCTCAGACGGGTCGCGCTCAGGGCCAGGGGTTCGATGGTGAGTTGCACGGCCAGGTGGCCGCGGTGGTTGAAGAAAGTGTCGCGGATGCGCTCGACCTTCTTGAGCTGTTCCAGCACGTCACTGCGTACCAGGTAGCCGCCAAGGTTTTCGGAGTACAGAGCATCGAGGTTGTCCTTGAGGAACACGTTCAGGTATTGATCGTGGAACTGCTGTAGACGCCCCTGCGGGCTGAAGAAGGCTTCGAAGTCTTCCAGCGAGGCGTCCTCGCCGCTGGCCTTGAACGGGTAGCGGCTCGCCAGCCGGTCGCGGTAGAAACTGTAGATATCACTGTCCCAGCGTTTTTCCAGTTCGCGTAAGGCGGCAATCACCAGTACCTGCGAGGTCTGGTCGGCGAGCTTTTTGATTTGCTGGTTGAGTGGTTCAGGCAGGCCGACGGCGACACGTTGCAGGTTGGCAATCGGATCGGCACCGCCGAGGGAAAAACGATTGAGCACGGTTTTCAACGCCGCTTTGCCGGGGTCGGGATTGTCGTGCACGGCTTTGGCGTAGTCGTAGACGGCGCTGACGGAACGTAGCGTTTCTTCGTAATAGGACGGCTGCTCGCCGCGCGTGGTGGTCAGTTCCGTCAGGCTGGAAAACGCGCGCCGGATACCCGCAGCTTGTTGCTGGCCGTCCGACACCTTGTCCAACGTCAGTGGTGCCTGCCCTTCGACCAAGGGCGCCGACGGGTAAATCACGCTATTGTCGCGCAACGTTTCCAGCAAACGCCGCAGAGGGGCGGCCGGGCCAGTGACCTGCTCCAGCACGGCCACGCCGTGACTGAGGTCGTCGAAGTCGGTGATCGCGAACTGATTCAGCGCACGTCGCCAGCTGTCGACATAATCGGCGCTGTATAACGCGCGGACCCGCTGGGTCAGTACTTTGCGGTCTTCGTCGGAATAGTCCAGGCGTTGCCGCTCGCCGAGCACCCACTGGTCGATCATTGCCAGCTCGATGATGCCCTTGGTGCCAGGCTCAAAGTAGTCCCTGAAGCCCTTGGCCGTGAGCAGCGGTGCCAGCATCAAGCCGCCACCCTCTTGATCGGTGTTCAATGGACTGTAGACGATGTCGAACGCCGGACCGACCTCGGCGCGCAGGTCCAGCGGGCGGTGCAAACGCTCTTGGGCATCCTGTTTCAGGTTCATGTAGACCCGTTCAGCCATAGGCAACTGGCGCAACTGTTGTTGCACTTGGGCAATGCGCTCACGGTAGTGCGGCAAATCGGCGTCGGCGTATTTCAGGGCGTAGCCCAAGTGTCTCATCAAGTCGGCCTGCAACTGGCCCTGCCCGGGATAGGCCCTCTGCCACTGTTTGGCGACCCACTCCTCGACGATGGCCGGGCGGCGGTTTTGCCGTTCTTCAAGCATGCGGTAAACGCGCAAGGCCGCCAGTTGCTGATTACTACCGGCGGGCGCGGCATTGATGGCATCCAGCACACCGCTGGCAATCGCCGGCAGAAAGCGTTTGGACAGTAGATTCAGATAGGCCTCATCCACCGTCGGACCAATCGCCCTCCCCTGATACAACCCCATATCCGCCAGCAGCGGCCATGCCTCGCGATAGTCACCGTACACCAGCACCGCATCGCGAATCTGATCCAGCGGCACCAGCAGATTGCGCCCGGTCGTGTCGACCTTGGTGTCGATGTCCCGCTCACTGAACTCCTGACTCTTGGCCAGGACGCTCGCAGCCTTGTCGCGGTTGATGTTGAAGTAAAACTGCCAGGTTCCGATCACCACCAAAACGCCCAAGGACGCGACGCTGAAGCCAGCGATCAGCAGTCGTCGCTTGTTACGGGCCACCTTGATGTTGTCACCCGCCAGACCTGCTTCCGGGTAAATCACTCGCTGGAAAAGCTGCTGGGCAAAGTAGATCGCAGTGCCACCAGCAGGCTTGACCTCGGGAGGCGGTGGCGGCAGTTGATACGCTTGCCCTGCCTCTTTGACGAAGGCATTGCTCAAGGTGCCCTGCTGAAATACCGAGGAGAAATACAGCCCGCGCACCAGCGCAGGGGTGGTGAAACGATCACTGCCGAGCATTTCGCTCAGGAAACCCGACAGTGCCGGGCGCAGGCCCGCCATCTGACGCAACAGGCCCTGCAGTCGATCGCGCTCGGTCAGCCCACGCGACTCCTTGACGCTGTCGAAGATCTGTTCACTCAGGTACGTGACAAAGGTCTGGTACTGGCGGGTCAGCTCCGCCGACCAGGCATCGAAATCATCCACCGCGTCCAGACTGAAGGTGAAACCCAGCAGGTCTTCGCGCCCACTATGCGACAACCGGGCGAAGAACTCTTCGAAGCCTTCCAGCAGGTCGAACTTGCTCAGCGTCACGTACACCGGCAAGCGCGTACCCAATTGCCGCGTCAGCTCAAACAGCCGGGTGCGCAGCAGGTTGGCGTGGGCCTTGCGTTGTTCGGGACGTTGCGCCAACAAGGCCTGCACATCGATCACCAACACCACGCCGTTCAATGCGCGACGGCTGCGGTTGCGCGCCAGCCAGTCGATCAGGTGCCGCCATAGACGTGGGTGAGTGCCAGCGGGTAATACCGGTTTGACCTTGCCTTGGATCGCGCCCTGCTGCTCGACGTTATCAGCCGCTGGCTGCGGATGACTGAGGAATTCACCCGGCGGGTCAATCAACACCGCCTCGTCACCGATCCACCAATCCACCGGATAGGCCAGTTGTTCTTCCTGGTGCGCCCTGACCCCGGCTCTGGTCACATGGGACAAGGCAAAGCTCTGATTGGAGCGTGTGATCAGGCTGGTCTTGCCGGCATTTTCCTCGCCCAGCACCAGATACCATGGCAATTGATAGAGCGAACGGCGGCGCTCCATATTGTTGAGCAAGTTGCCCAGGCTGCGGTCCAGTGCTCGCTCCTGCGCCTCGATGTAAGGCAGGCACGGGTCGGCCTGCATCGCAGCCTCGTGCTGGCGTTCAAGCTGCAACCGGTGATAACGATTACGCACCCGCCATGCCCAGATCAGCAGCGGCACCACCAGCACCACAACGCTGGCCGAGACGCGCATCGCCAACTCGCTCAGCGGCCGATGTTCACGCCAGGCCCACTGCGGGCCCAGCCACCAGATAGCGATCAATAAAAACACCACGCCCAGCAGCACCAGTATCGGCAATGCCTGGTTGAACTGACGCAGTACCGGCAGGCCCCAACGTTTGACGTAACTCCAGACGGTGTTCATGAATCGCTCCTAGCGTATTTGTAGAGTTCTTTGCCCTTAGGCAGGATGAACGTGCTCCCCTTGGCACTCGTTAATGCCCCTCCCGTTGTCATGGCTTGCGCTCCGCAAAGCTGGCAATGAATTCATCGAGGATACGTTTGCTTTCGGCAGCTTCTTCGGGAGTCGGCCCGCGAGGGTTGAACCAAGGATCCGGCCTGGACTCGACCGCGCCGTAGCGGATGCGCACGGACTTGAGGATCGCGTCCCATAGGGCCATGGCTTCATAGTCGGTGAGTGAGGGGTTGACGGGTTCTGGCGTGGCGGGTTGTTGCCAGAGCGGCAGTTCATAACCTTTGTTGGCGAACTCGGGAAGGGTCCAGCGCACGAGGTCTTCTGGTTCGTTAGGGTCAATGGCGCCTGCTTTCATGCCACCAGCCGAAAGGCGGACACTCATTGCTGGACGGCTTAGGGAAGGATTGTCGCGGTAGTTCTCGCTGACAAAGAGTATTTGACGGTGAGTGTCGTCACTGAAGCCGATCAGGGACTCTTCGGCCTGCATGTCAGCCAGAGTGATTTTCCCGGCGCGCAAATTTTCATAGTCGCCAGCGAGGAAAATCTTCGTGTCTTTTTGCGTGCGGACGTGCAAACGCTCTTCATCATCCGGTGATAACGCATTGATGTAGACCTCCAGCGATACGTCAGACGCAGGGGGACTAAAATCGAAGCTGGCGATTTCCTGATCGTGATGACTTCGGATCACGATGGGGCCCAAGGCGAAGCCTGCTCCTGCGTGCTGCGGAGCATTAACTTTGAAGATTTCCTTGGACAGCTTTAACAGGCGTGCCTCAACCGGGGTGGTATTGCCTTTGAAGGAGTCGGCACGGAGCATGACGTAGGCGTCATCGACAAGAAGATGGAGTTCGTGGACGAAGGTTTGGCGCTGAGTCATGCGCATGTAGTACTGCAACATGACACTTTTCGGTGCCTCTACCCTGGCCGACACCAACATCGGTATATCGTCCATTTCATCGTTCTTGACCGCCGCGATCCGACTGGCCCGCTCGCGTAAGGCTGCGTCAAACCGCTCTTTTGTCACGCCCTCCCCCAATACACGCACCTCTACCGATGTGTGATCGGCGCCAAGCCCGTAATACAGCTTCACATTCCCGCCGCCCGTCCAGTTGGCGGGCAGATCAATCAGGCCACGACCCAGCGCCCAGGTACGCATGTTGCTGGTCAGTTCACTCACGTTACGTTTCTCCTGTTCGCTCGGTTGTTTGAAGGCCGCACATCCGGCAAGAGAACCCAGCACCAGACATGCAAAAAAAAGAATCAGCTGACGCATAGGGGCCTCTTGGCTTTCGCCGCGATTTTGATGAGCGAATAAAGGGTGAAATGCTGCGCTACCGGGCTGGCATAGGAGGCTTCATGATCAAAGCCAGGCGCCTTGATTTGCTGGCGAACCTCGCCATTGCGCGCATGTTTGATCGGCGCACTACCCGAACTTACCGGGACGGTGCCGTCGCCCGAGCCGTCCTGCATTTGGCAATGCAATTCCCAGTAACTGGTCTGCACGGTTTTGATCGGCGCATCAGGATCGCCACGCAACGGCGGCACGGCTTCGGCTTGCCCACCCACATACACAGGGTTGCGGCCGTCATCGCGCACCTCATGCATCTGCAGGCTGGACACCGTGAAGGCATCGGGCCGTGAGGCGTGGGGGCGATTAAGGCGAGAACCGCGCTGCATTTGCCAGGTGATGGATTCGAAGCTGCGGTGTTTATCGTCGTTGCCGTAGTAGACGTAGGTATGAGGGTGATAGGAACCCGCGATTGCTAGATGGAACTGCTTAGCTTCCGATATGTTTTCCTCAAAAATCTCCCACGTGATCGCATCCCCATCCTTCGGCGCCAACCATTCCTCTCGCAGCAATCCCCACCATCGGTCGCGGCGTAAATAGATCTCGTCGTAAGGATCCTTCACTGGCTGGCGCGGCATCGCCGGAACGCCTCGGTCATCAATCAGCCGCAGCCAACCTGGAGCGTAATTTTGGGTGGGCAGCAATTGCAGGGCACCGGGAGCCTGCGCAAACACGGCGGTCACTTCCTGGCCTGTCGGGCCAATCACCGCACCGGCAATGGGATCTTCGTCGCTCATGCCGACTTTGCAACGGCGATAAGCAACCGGTGCCCCAGTGGCGGGCATTACCCCATGAACGACACCGGCAATTTTGTCAGTCATACCGGGCAACTGGGCACACCGACGCGCCACCAATCCTCCCATGGAGTGAGTGACGAGTATCACCTGCTGACAGTTGCGACCGTATTGGTGCATCAGTTCGTTAATGCGTTCGGCCAGACGCTGTGCAGCGACTTTGTTTGAATCCAACCAGTTATAACCACAAGCATGCACCGGCATTCGATAACCCGCTCGCGCCACCAGCTCATCCGAGAAAATCGGTTGCAACTGACTGCCCAGGTTAGCGCCCAACCCTGGAATACCAATGGGCGTTTCGGGTTTTAACCGGGTGATGTGAGTCGGTCCAGGCTCGACGGCAACGGTATGCAGGTGCTCCGGCCGGATGTCGAATTGTGGCCATCGATGGGGCAGAAATTCGCTATTGAGCGCCTCTTCCAACCAGAGCAGAAAAGCGTGATAGCTGGTTTCACTGACCTCGCCCCAACCTCGTTCTTCGTAGCGTTTCTTCAGGGCTAGAACGGTTGTTTTTCGGTCCGGCCCCGGGTGCGCCAAAACTGTACCCGCTGGGCGTTTGGGTACCGCGCCCTGGGTGTCGACGTCCACCCGGGCCGGGTGCAACAGCTTTTGTCGAATACCGGCTTTTTTGTTGATCCAGTTCAAGGCAAGCCACATGTTTTTGCCCATGAACCCCGCATCCAGCCGCCATACGGGAACGGCCTTTTCCTTTTGATTCCGTTTATCAGGCTTACTCTTTAAATTCGACCCCATAATCCCGGGCACAAAAATCACCGGCAGTATCCCGTCCGGCGGCAGTATGCATTGCACCGCATCCGTGATACTGCTCGGCGTCATGGTCCAGGTATGCACGGGGTTACCCCGAGCGTTGTAGGTCATGGGCGCAACACGAGGCGCCGACGGGTTATTGGTCATGCGTGTTCTCCGTTATCCAGCCATTCCAGTACAAGCCCTTCCAGCGTCATGCCCTGTTGCAGGGAGACGAAGCCTTCAGCATCGGTACGGCCTTCAAAACGTGCGCCGTCCTTGCGAACCAACGCATAGGCGCGGTCGCGAATAGGTTTGCCGTCGGTAGAGAGGGTTTGAAAGCGTTCGTTGAACGATGTGCTGGGCCAGCTATTGAGTTCCGTAGCTGCATTGCTGGGATCAATGAAGTACTTGTTAGCAGCCTTCACCGTGAAATTGCCGGGCATTCCCAACTCGATATTGCCGCCCTGCATCTTGATATAAGCCCCACCGCACAACAGGGTGATGTGCTTGTCAGCCGCGACCACCACATGTTGCTGGCTGGCGCTGATTTCCACGCTTTGGTCCGCTTGCACCTGAATGCTGTTGTGTTGTGCCTGCAACAGCAGTTGGCCGTTGTGGGCGATATGGCGCATGTCGCCGCCTTGTGCAAACAGACCTATTTCGTCACCCGCATTGATCACCACTTTTTGGCCGGCTGTGAGTTGCTGGTTTTGCTGTGCCACGCTGTCGATATGTTCGCCTGCGCCCATGGCGATGCTGCGGGACGTGGCGGCAGCGATGCCGGCGGGCCCACTCAGCGCGATGATGGGTTGCGCGCCATTGCCGCTGGCGTTGGCCTGATCATTGGAACCATGCCCCAACGCATTCACGGCCTCAGCCAGAGACTGTTGTGGCTGTGAATCCTGAGCAATGCCTTGGGCATCCTGAGCAGATGCTCCCAGCTGTTGGGCCAATGTCAGGGCGGCTTGCAGCACCTCGATCACCTGTTGGCGTTCCAGTTGACCGGCATCTGCCCTCAGTTGAGGTTCAGCGGTCAGCAACAAACCTTTTGCGGCGCGCAACGCGCCGTGACCATCGGTGCGTAACTCAAAACCTTCGCCCCTTGGTCGGCCTCCGCCATAGTGGCGTGGATGAGTGAGGTAGCCGAGATGCAACGCGCTATGCTCGTGATCACTCATCAGCGCCGCACTGATTTGCGCAGTGGTGTCGTCGATGCGCAACTCGTTGGCCCGTGTTCCCTTGAACTCACGGCTTTTGGTTGTCGACACAGCGTTGAGCTTAGGCAGTTCGTAGGGCGGCAAATTGGTCTGCCGGTACGCCCGTCCGGTGGCGATCGGCTGGTCCGGATCACCGTCGAGATAACTGATGATCAGTTCCTGGCCCACACGCGGAATCGCCATCGCGCCCCAGGTGGCGCCCGCCCAACCTTGCGCCACACGAATCCAGCACGAACTCTGATCGTTGTTTTTATCCGCACGGTCCCACGGGAACTGCACCTTGACCCGGCCCCATTCATCGCAATAGATCTCCTCACCGGGAGGCCCAACCACCGTGGCGATCTGCGGGCCGTCGATGCACGGTTTGTCACGCAGCGGCGCTTTCCAGTCCGAGGTCCAGCGGATGGCGCTGGCCTTCATTTCATAGGACGTGCCAAGGCCACTGCCAAATGATTCTTCCTGCAGGCTGGTGTGCTGCTTGCCCTCGTGCTGGATGGCAATGGTGCGCCAGCGATCGTTGAAATCGTCGCGGGGATGCTCGTTGAGGTCGAAGGCCAATCCCGGTTGCAGGCGAGCATCGTCGCCTTCCACATGGGCCAGTTTGGCGTCATTGCGCAGGGCGGCCAGCCGGGTTTTGGTAAAGGGTTTGCCAGCGATGTCGCGCTTGTAGCGGCCGGGATAGTCGTAGCGTTCGTAGTCCTTGTGCTGGTTGTTCAGATCCTGATCGCCCGTCGCGGTGTGCTGCTGGTTGTAGCGCGGGTGGGTGAAGGTGTAGTCGCGCTGCACCTGCACGGCGGTGCGCACTTGCTCGGTGTAGTGGAAGCGGTTCAGTGCCGGTTCCGTGGCGTCTCCACCAGCCATCGGCTGATAGACCACCGGGCAATCGGTGTGGGTGCCGATGGTGCCCAGGCCGCCGACGCGGTCGGTGAGGACCAGGGTGTGGCCGTCGGCGCGGTGTTCGAAGGTGTAGAGCAGGCCCTCTTCGGCAGCGAGGCGGGCGATGAAGTCGAGGTCGGTTTCACCGGCCTGTACGCAGTATTCGCGGGGTTGGTGCTCGAAGCAGATTTCGCTGCGGATGTCGGTCAGTTTTTGTTCGGTAAGGACGCGGGTGATGATGTCGGGCACGGTCTGGGCCTGGAAGATGCGCCAGTTGGAACGCAGGTCGAAACGTTTCAGGGTTGGTTCGACTACCGCGCTGTAGCGGGTGCGGCGAAAGCCGGTGTCGCCCTGGGTGAACAGGCTGACCAGGCCGTGGACGTAACGCACAGGTGTTTCGCCACGCCAGATCGTGAATAGCCCCGCCAGATCGAGCACCCGATTGAAGTCGATGGCGGCGTTATGGCTGGCCAGTTCCAGTTCAAGCTTGAAGGGTTGGGACAGACCTTCTTGAAGAGTGAACGAGACCACTTCGAAGGGATCGTCCTTCAAGGGCTCAAAGGTGAAACGCAGGTCGCTTTGGCGGGGCATGGGGCCTAGTCCTTACTCTCACAGATAACGGCTTCCACTTTCCGGTACAACTCCGGCTCCCACCCCTGCGCCGTGGTATCGCGCATCAGCCGCGCAACGCTGGCGTACAGGTCGTCCGCCAGCCACGACAGGCCACGCGATGCCAGCAGGTCAGCAGCAATCACCGTGGCGTAGCTGCGCTGGCGCGGGGCGTCATGAGAGGCGTGCAGGTCCTGCAAGCGCAGCAGCACCACTTCGACGCCTTCGGTGTTGAGTTGGGTGGTCAGTTCGTCGCGCAGGCCGGCGTATTCCTGCACGGGGCTGCCGGTGGTTCGCGCCTCATCGGCGGCGGTGATCCATGCTTGGGTTTGTGCGTCCACGAACGGTGTGCCATCGCTGAAACACAACTCCAGCAGGGCCGGCAGGCGGCAGACGAAACGTTCGCAGGTCTGGCGAATGGCAGCGGCCACTTCTTCCATCGCCAGGCGCGAGGCGACTTGGGCGGCCAAGTAGCTGCCGCGCAACCAGTACGGTGAGGCGCAGACGCTTTTTTCGAGACGCGGCAGCAGGTTCGGGTCCAGCGTATTGTGGTTCAGCGCGTCCTGGTAACCGTCGACTATGTCCTTGGGCACGGCGGTCAATTCGGTTCGACGATCGCGGGTGACGGGGGGCGCGGTGCGCAAATGCGACCACAGGCCGAAGCGTCGTAATTGATAACCGGTGGGGTCGTAGGGATCTTGTTGATTGATCTGCTCGGCCATGCTCAACACGGCGCGGCGCTGTTCACGCTCGTTGCCTGGCGCCTGCAGCTTGGGGCTGGTGAAAAATGCTGAATCCAGAGCGCCGCTGGAGGTGACTGCATGGGACGCTTCAGCGGCAACGACCGGCTCACTGTATTTGCTCAACTGGCGTTGCAACGCCTCCAACGGGGCGGGATCGAACCTGGCGGTTTCCACGCATCTTTGCAGGGTAGCCATGGCCAACTCCGCAGCCGCCTGGCAAGCCGGGGTAAAGCTACTGCGATCCAGGGACGGCAACACCTGCACCAGGTTCTCCAACAGGCGCTGCACCTGCTTACGCTTGTTCAGATAGCCCGTAGGGCCGGGCTTGGGATAGGCATTGTCCCAATACAGGTCGACCATACCGGCCACCAAACCCAACGCATCCGCCCAGCGCGCCCATTGCCGGGTCCGCAGCCACGCTACTTGCAGATGACCGAGGATGCGCCAGTGCTTGCACTGGGTGGCCAGGTATTCGCGGGACGCTTCGTCGATATACGGCCAATCGATGTCGCTTTCGCGCAGGCCGCCGAGCTTGACCATTTCCTGATCGATGGCCTGATAGGTTTCGTCCTCCACATCGAAATGGCCGGCGAGTTGTTCTGGGTCGATGGGGGTCAGCAGTCGCTTGACGGTATCCGCCGGAACGTCGATCACCAGCGACATACCTTGCGCTCCTGCTCGATCAGTTCGCCCAGCCCTTCAGCGTCGAACACCAGCCCGTTCAGCCGCAGGTAGTCACTCTCCAGTCGCAGGCGCTGGCCGCCGCCCATGTTGCGTAACAAGGCAATGGCCTGCAGCCCGCGTCCCGCATCCACCACCAACCCGGCATCGTCCAGCACTTGCCACCGATAGGCCTCGGAAACCGGTCGGTCGTCCTTGAACAGCTGGATGCGAATTTTGTTGGGTTTGGCTGGCTCATCCAGTACCAGTTGCAGGCGGGAAATTTTCGATTCGCAACTGATAACCAGGTGAGGTCGAGGTGGCAACGCGCCCAGGGCCGGGGCGGAGATCACCAGCCGTTGTTGCCGCTCATCGTCCGGCTCTGGAAACGACGACAGCAGAAAACGCTGATCCTCGGGTGGACGCTTGACTTCGTTGCGTTGCACCAGATCGATAATCGGCAGTACCTGCCCAACGGCGCGTGGCGCCGCTGGCGCGTGATGGATGGGCGTGCCAGCGGCCAAATCAAAACACTCCAGGCGCTTCAAGGGCGAGACAATTGAGGGGCAGTCTTGTGTTGCCGCCTGCACATCCATTACGGCCACGACCGTCAGACAAAGCCCCCATTTCCATCCTTGCCCGTGCATCAACGCCTCCTGAGTATGTCTCGTCGAAATCAGAATCCGATGTTCTCAGCATCTTTAAAATCAACATGACTTATTTGAAAGTTCAACAAATTAACTTACAGAGCCTCACCAGAACTCAATGAATAAGCAAGTAGAAAACAAACAGTGCCTTGCAAAAGTCCCAACAAAAAGACACGCCCTTCAGATGTATCCGTGGAAGTTGTAGGAAAACCAGTAACGATCCGCAAGGTATTATTTCCTACATTAAAAGCCCACGAATCGCGTCCACAACGTCCTACAAGACAAACGTTGCAACAACTGTTTCTAATACGCCGACCTTATGAAAAGGATTCTTCCCATGTCGAAAAATCACGGCTCTGTCGCGCCCAAAGAGCGCATCAACATCAAGTACGTCCCGGCCACGGGCGATCAACAGGCCGAAGTTGAGTTGCCGCTGAAGTTGCTGATCACCGGTGACTTCAAAGGCCACGGCGAACTTACTGCCCTGGAAGACCGGCAAGCTGTACGCATCGACAAAGATACGTTTAATGAAGTTCTGACCAAGGCCGAAGTTGCCCTGGATATGGCGGTTCCGTCCGTTTTAAGCAAAGACTGCGATACCGATTTGAACGTACGGCTTCAATTCAAAAACATTCATGACTTCGGCCCTGACGCCGTCGCCCGACAAATTCCCGAATTGAACAAGTTGCTGGAACTTCGCGAAGCCCTCGTTGCACTCAAAGGTCCGATGGGCAACGTTCCGGCCTTTCGCAAACACCTGCAAAACCTGCTGACCGATGCAACCGCCCGCCAACGCCTGGCCAGTGAACTGGACCTGGTGCTCGACGCGCCCAACGACTGAATTGAACGCCCTTCTCAACGGAGTACTCCCCATGTCTATGGAAAGCGCCGCCACCCAAGTGTTGGTGGCTGACGAACAGCCGTCGTTGCTTGATCAACTGCTGGCCAACACCACCATGCGCCCGTCTCAGGAAGGCTACGCGGTAGCTCGCCAAGGCGTGGCTGCGTTCATCAGCGAGATCCTGCAAAGCGGCGATCATCAACAGCCGGTCAACAAGCATCGGGTCGACCAGATGATCGCCGAGATTGATCATGCCCTGAGCAAGCAGATGGACGTGATTCTGCATCAGCCGCAGTTCCAACAACTGGAGTCGTCGTGGCGTGGGCTGAAGCTGCTGGTGGATCGCACGGATTTTCGCGAGAACATCAAGCTGGAAATGCTGCATGTCACCAAAGAAGAGCTGCTGGACGACTTCGACAACGCCGGTGACATCACCCGCAGCGGCTTGTACAAGCACGTCTATACCGCCGGCTACGGCCAGTTTGGTGGTGAGCCCGTTGGTGCCATCGTCGGCAACTACACCTTTGGCCCCGGTTCGTCAGATATCAAGTTGCTCAGTTACGTGGCTTCCATCGGCGCCATGTCCCATGCGCCGTTCGTCTCGGCCGCAGGCCCAGAGTTGTTCAATCTGGAAGGTTTCCAGGGGCTGCCTGACCTTAAGGAAATCAGCGACATTTTCGACGGCCCACGCCACACCAAATGGCGCAGCCTGCGTGAATCCGAAGATGCTCGTCATCTGGCCCTGACCCTGCCACGTTTCCTGCTGCGCACGCCGTACAGCACCGACGACAACACCACTCGCAGCTTCGGCTATGACGAAACCGTCGACGGTGACCACGACAATTACCTGTGGGGTAACACTGCGTTCCTCATGGCTTCGCGGATTACCGACAGCTTCGCCCGCTACCGCTGGTGCCCGAACATCATCGGTCCGCAATCCGGCGGCGCGGTGGATGATCTGCCCGTGCATCTGTACGAATCTCTCGGCCAATTACAGGCCAAGATCCCCACCGAAGTACTGATTTCCGACCGCAAGGAATTTGAACTGGCCGAAGCCGGGTTCATTCCGCTGACCATGCGTAAGGACAGCGACAATGCGGCGTTCTTTTCCGCCAACTCGGTGCAAAAGCCCAAGAGCTTCCCCAAGACCCGCGAAGGCCAGGAAGCCCAGACGAACTACAAGCTCGGCACCCAGTTGCCGTACCTGTTTATCGTCAATCGCCTGGCCCACTACATCAAGGTGCTGCAACGCGAGCAGATCGGCAGTTGGAAAGAACGCCAGGACCTGGAACGCGAGCTGAACATGTGGCTCAAGCAGTACATCGCCGACCAGGAAAACCCTTCGAGTGACGTACGCAGCCGTCGCCCCTTGCGTGCCGCGAAAATTGAAGTTCAGGACGTGGCCGGGAATCCGGGCTGGTACCAAGTGTCGCTGTCGGTAAGACCACACTTCAAGTACATGGGCGCCAACTTCGAGATCTCGCTGGTCGGTCGACTGGATACGCAATAAGTGGGCGGCAGCCTGTTTGAACGTCTCGAGCCCGACGCACCGCGCTACCGCCCGGGCAGCGCGGATGAACAGGCCCGCCAGCGTGTCGAGGCGATAAAACACCACTTGGAACAGGTGCTCAACTCTCGCCAGGGCTGCTCGCAAAGCAGCCCTGAACTGGGCCTGCGCGACTTCAATGGGGTCACCCAGGCCAGCAGTGATCTGGTGGTCGCCATCAGCACCGACATCCGGCGCTCGGTGGAGGCATTTGAACCACGTATCAAGGTAACGGGCGTGCGTTATCAACCCGACCCGGACTTGCCGTTGGAACTGAACTTTCGCCTGGATTGCCAGGTGCGGGTCAGCCACAAGGAAGAACAGGTGCAGATCGAAGTGGCCATGCATGGCCGCGACGGCTACACCCGCGTGAGATGAGGAAGCAATGGACCTGAAACAACGCTTTGCCGAGGAGCTGCGCTACCTGCGCGAACTCGGGCGCGAGTTCGCCGAAGACAATCCGCAACTCGCGCAGTTTCTCGGCGATCAGGCCGGCGACCCGGACGTGGAACGGCTGTTGGAGGGCTTCGCGTTCCTCACCGCCAAGCTGGGGATGAAGATCGATGACGATTTGCCGGAGCTGACCCATCCGCTATTGCAGATGCTCTGGCCCAACTACCTGCGGCCTCTGCCCAGTGCGACCATCATTCGCTTTACACCCTTGCCCGATGCGATCAGCCAGTGCCAGGTGATTCCCAAGGGCACGCCGTTGTTCGCCAAACCGGTGGATGGCATCTCCTGCCAGTTTCGCACGTGCACCGACGTCAATCTGTACCCGCTCGCCTTGCAGGAGGTCAGCGATGCCCACAGTCGTGAGGCCTCGGTGATGCGTATCGATCTCAAGGTGTTGACGGAGCAACCGCTCACCAGCATGGCCTGTAACCAGCTGGAATTTCATCTGGGTGGCGATAGCGCCACTGCGTTGACCTTGTACCTATGGCTTGCCCATTACCTGGACAGCGTCACGCTGCACATCAATGGCCAACGCTATCGCCTGTCGGCCAAGGATATTGGCTTCCCCGGTTTCACCGCCGAAGAGGCACTGTTGCCCTACCCGCGCAACGTGTTCGATGGCTATCGCATCCTGCAGGAATATTTTGTATTCCCGCAGCGCTTCCACTTTTTCAGCCTGACCGACTTGGCTCACGTCTGGCCGGATGTCAGCGCCCCCACCCTGCGCTTCGAGTTTCAGTTCACCCGGCCCATGCCACCGGACATCCGCCTGCGTACCAGCGACCTGCACTTGTACTGCGCACCGGCGGTGAACCTGTTCCGCCACGATGCCAATCCAGTCTCCCTGGACGGACGCAGCCAGGAGCGGCGCATCAGCCCCAGCGGCAGTCAGCCCGAGGCTTACGAGATTTTCAGCGTCGACAATGTCGCCGGCTGGGACGCCGCCGACAAGGAGCGCAAGGGCGATCCGCTGCGCACGTTTACCCCGTTCGAATCGTTTCAGCATGAGATCGAACATGCGCGCGGCCGCACGGCCTTGTACTTCCGCACACATATCGAAGAGTCCCACGGCCGCGAAGGCCTGCGCCATCGCATCGCCTTCGTGCGTGGCGATGAGAGCCTGTATATCGGCGAGCATGAAACGGCGTCCATCGAGCTGACCTGCACCAATCGCGACCTGCCGCAGTTGCTTGGCGTGGGGGATGTGTCGCGATCAACTGAAGTCACGCCATCGTTTGCCACTTACACCAACCTGATCGCACCGACGCGCAGCTACCGACCAGTACTGGACAGCAGCCTGCACTGGACGCTGATTTCCAACCTGTCGCTGAACTACCTGTCGCTGCTCTCGGCCGAGCCGCTCAAGGCGGTAATCCGCGCCTATGATTTCGCTGCGTTGCACGATCTGCAACAGGCCCGCGCCACCCGCAAACGCCTCAATGGCATCCACGAGGCGGTGACCACCCCCATCGACTGGCTGATGAAAGGCCAGCCGGTGCGTGGCCTGCAGACCCAACTGAAACTGGACCAGAACGCCTTTCTCTGCGAGGGCGAGTTGTACCTGTTTGCCAGCGTGCTTTCGCACTTCTTCGCCCTGTACGCAAGCATCAATTCCTTCCATCGCCTGGAAGTGATCAATACCACCAACAACGAGCGTTATGAATGGCCACTGTTGACCGGCAGACAGCCCGTGATCTAGCCGACGTGCTGTTGGCCGACGCGCGGAACTATTCGTTTCACCGTCTGCTGGAGCATCTGCACGCCTTGCATGGCGATGACCTGGAAGCACAGCCATTGAGTGCGGCGGCGCGGCGGCGTGTGCGCCTGCAAAGCCACGCGGGGTTGGGATTTCCGGCTTCCGATGTGGTCGTGGCAGCACGTCTGGAAGAGGATTGCGCAGAAGTGCGTTATCGCCTGCAGACGAGCTTCTTTGGCCTGCACGGCACCGACTCGCCGCTGCCCGGTTATTACCTGGATCGTCTGGCCTACGAGCAAGCCCAGGAACGCGGTATTCGCCCGGCGTTCATGGACTTTTTCAATCATCGCTTGCTGACCCTGCTGCACCACAGTTGGCGTAAATACCGCTACTACATCCGCTTTCAGGCCGAGGCCAGCGATCGTTTTTCGCGTTATGTGTTTTCACTGATCGGCTTGAACGATAACGACCTGCGCGGCGCCACGCCGCTGCCATGGGGTCGTCTGTTGAGCTTTGCCGGGTTGATCGCCAGTCGCAGTCGCTCGCCCTCGATGGTGTCCGGAATTGTCGAGCATTGCTTTGATCTGCACGGCGTGCACATCCGTGAATTCGAGGTGCGCTCGGTGAGCTTTCCACAACGTCAGCGCATGGCGCTGGGCAGGGCCAATGGCACGTTGGGTAGCGATTTTGTAGTGGGTGATCGCAGCAAGACCCGCGCCAGCAAGTTCACTCTGGTGATTCCCAACCTGACCCAGGCGCGCTTCCGGCAGTTTTTGCCCAGTGGAGAGCAGTTCGGGCGACTGCGTCAGTTGATCGATTTTTTGCTGCGCGACGTCACTGCCTATGACCTGGAGCTCGGGTTGCGCGAAGAGGATGTACCGCCGTTCAACCTGCAACGCGACAGCGGCACCCACTTGGGCTGGACCAGCTTTATCGAGCATCAGCACCGCCATCGCGCCGTGGTACGGATTCGGGGGCGCGCATGAAACTGAGCCTGGTTATCAATAATCCTGCGCAATTGCTACATGGGTATCTGCCCAGTCATCGGTTTGGTTTGCGGGGTGGCAACATCGGCAGTGCCTCGGCGGACTGGTGTCTGGTGGATCGCCTAAACAGCGTCCACCCGAACCATTGCGAAATCCGGGTCGTCGAAGGACGTTTCTGCGTGATCGATCGCAGTGGCAGCACCTATGCCAATGGTCATGATTTGCCGCTGGCCCGTAATGTGGCAGTGAGCCTCAACGATGGCGACCTGCTGCAGATTGGCGCGTATCGGGTCGCGGTGCAGCTGGGTGAGTACGCTCCAGGCCAGCGTTCGCTCGATGAGCTGTTTACCGGCCAGTCGCAAGGCCTGCAAGCCTGGCACCTGGAGGAACGACCGAGTCTTCCCCTGCCCTGCCCACGACCTGTCACTTGCCCGGACTTCGAGCGCCTTTGCCAATCTGTGGACTTTGCAGAGCAAGGTGATCCGTTGCGAGCACTGCAAGCAGCGCCGCCCTCAAAGCAGCCGCCTGAAGTTCACCCATTGACTCCAAAACGCCCTGGCACGCCACTCAGCAACTTGCGCCTGGGAGTCTTGTTGCTCGCCTGCCTGACTCTCGGCGGGTGCACCATGCTCGACAAAGTCGGCCAAGTGATCCGGGATCCTGCGATACCGGTCGGCGGCCCCGACGATCAGCCCAGCCGCTACTCCCTGAGCCTGCATGCCAGCGACCACGTCAATCCACGCCTGATCAGCACCGGCACCGCACCGGATGAGGATGCGAGCCGCGCGCCCTACACCCTCAACGTTCAGGCGAGCAGCCCGCAGGCACTGACCGACAAAGTGCAGACCCTGCTCAGCCACCTTTACGAAAGCATGCCCGCCCAGTCGCCGCTGACTGTTGACCCCGAACCCGAGGTACCGATGTCGCCTCTCGAGGACGCGCTGCTGGGTGAATATGACGCCCAGGGTGTCAGCCTGACCACGCCCTGGGGCGACCCGACGCTGCAGCACGTCGCTACGCCGATCACCTTCAAGGTTTTGCAACTGACCGATGACTCACTGTTGGTCAACGCCAGTCCCCAGGCCCTGACCGAGGACCTGAAAAAGACCCTGGGCAGCACCTACATCCGCGCCGACGACTATCTGCTCCAACCCGGCCAATTCAAGTTCGTCGACCTGCGCCCCCTGGATGAAGACACCCGGTTTATCGCGGTAATCGCCAACTACCACAACGACGAAGTCGGCCAGTGGAAACAGCGCCTGCGGGTCGAGCCAAAAGGCCGGCAGTACGCCGTGCTGGTGCAGTTGGACGCCACCCAGGTCAGCCTCAAAGGAGAAACCCGATGACGCCCTTTTCAGCCGCTTTTGCCCCGAGTAATCACCGATGAGTTCACGCAATCCCGTCATCTGGCATGAAGGTTTGTTCGTCAAACCCCAGCACTTCCAGCAACAGGCTCGCGCCGCCGAAGCTGCCGTGCATCAGCGCATGCATAGCCTGAACGACGCTCTCTATGGCTTCAGCGAGCTGGAGTTGAACAGCGAATATCTGAGTTTCGGCAAGGTCTCTCTTACCAAGGCGTGTGGAATCATGCCAGACGGCAGTGTCTTCGATATTCCCCACGACCTGGCGTCGCCTCCTCCTCTGGAGATCGCCGACAGCAGCGCAGTGAACCAGATCGTCTACCTGGCCCTGCCGCTGCGCTCCAGCGGCGCCCCCGAAGTGCGCTGGCCCGACCAGTACGGTAACAGTCGCTACATCGCCCGCCGCGAAGCAGTCCGTGACACTCACAGCGATGACGGCGATCAAGTCGGCATGGACGTGGCCGTGCCCAATTTTCAACTGATGCTCGAACGCAGCGACCGCAGCGCCTTCACCGGCATCGCCATCGGCAGGATCAAAGACAAGCGCCCGGATGGCAGCCTGGTGATGGACGAGCACTTCTACCCCACCAGCCTCTCCTTGCAGGCCGTGCCGGCGCTGCACCGCTACCTGGGTGAAGTGGCCGGACTGATGCGCGAGCGCGCCAAGAATCTGGCCCAGCGCATCGGCTCGCCGGGGCAGTCGGGCGTGGCGGATGTCACCGATTTCAACCTGCTGCAAACCCTCAACCGCTTGTTCCCGCTGTTTCAGCACCTGGCCCGCCAACGCCAGGTTCACCCGGAGCGGCTGTACATCGCACTGGCCCAGGCCTGCGGCGAACTGGTGACCTTTACCGACGAAGGCCACCTGCCCCAGGAATACCCGCCCTACCAGCACGACAATCTGCGCGAATCCTTCGAGCTCCTGGAGCACACCCTGCGCCGCGCCTTGGGCACCGTGCTGCAACCGCGGGCGGTGTCGCTGCCGATTGTCGTGCAGCAATACGGCGTGCGCACCGCTGCCTTGAACGACAAACGCCTGCTGGACAACGCCGAATTCATCCTCGCCGTGCGGGCCGAACTGCCCGCGGAGACGCTGCGTCAGCAACTGCCCAAGCAGATCAAGATCAGCTCTACCGAAGGTTTGGAACAGCTGGTCAGCCTGCAACTGCCGGGCATCCCGCTGCTGCCGTTGCCGGTGGCGCCACGGCACCTGCCGTTCCATGCCGGCTTCAGCTACTTCGAACTCGACCGTCATCACCCTGCGTGGCAAGGCCTGAGCAGCGGCAGCGGGTTTGGTTTCCACATTGCCGGTGAATTCCCGGAGCTGGAATTGCAGTTCTGGGCGATCAGGAGTGAGAAAGATGAGTGAGTCCATGCCCACCAAAACCACGCCCCCAGCAGATGACGGCAACCTGATATTCAGCTATCTGCAACAGGCCACCAGCGTTAAGGAGGCCGATGCCGTAGAGGAACCGGCCAAGCCCAAACCCGAACCGCTGCTTGCAGATCCCGAATTCGACATGCGAGGCCTGGCCTGGAACCCGCTCTGCGATGCCGCCACGCCCCTGATCGGCCTGGTCATCCGCCTGCGCCGTCTGGACCACCACGATGATGTGACCGCGCTGTACAAAAGCGTCAGTAACCAGATCACCACGATCATGGAAGAAGTCAGCCAGCTCGACTACGACGCCGGCATGCTCAAGGCCTACTCCTACAGCCTGTGCCTGTTGCTGGACGAGGTAGTCATGGCCACCTCCTGGGGCAAGCTCTCCAGTTGGAGTGAACGCTCATTGCTCAGCCAATTCCATGGGGAAACCCGAGGTGGTGAGCGGTTCTTCACCGTCATGAACAACATGATCCCCGAGGCGGCCCGGTATCAGCATGTTCTGGAGTTCATGTACCAGTGCCTGATCTCCGGCCTCAAGGGCAAATACGGCGTCCATAGCAAGGGCGATGACGAAATACAGAAGATCATCGACCAGTTGCACGGCCTGTTGCGCCCATTGCGCGGCGAGACACCCAAACGCCTGACCGATCCGCTGAAAAACGTCGCCCCGCGCAACTACCGGATCAAACGCGCCTGGCCGCTGTGGACGCCGTGGGCGCTGGCCGCTGTCGTACTGATCTGCGCCTACACGATCTACTCCATGCGCCTGAACAGCATCACTCAGGAAGTGCTCGCCTCTCTGGAGCGGATCCTCAACCTGTAACCGATTTTCAGCGTGCTCATCCCGAGCGCCTGCAAAGCCATGGCCTTTTTTGGCCAGAACCCACGACCTCATGGGTCGTTCATTTGATCGCGACAAGGAGCTTGTCATGCCAACACCCGCGTACATCAGCATCCACGGCCAAAACCAGGGCCATATCACCAAGGGCGCGTTCACCGCTGATTCGGTGGGCAATGTTTATGTCGAAGGCCACGAGGATGAAATCCTTGCACAGGCCATCGACCATCAGATCACCACGCCTACCGACCCGCAAAGCGGTCAGCCCGCCGGCCAGCGCGTGCACAAGCCGCTGATCTTCACCAGCGCCCTGAGCAAAGCCTCGCCCATGCTCTACCAGGCGCTGGCTACCGGCGAAATGCTGCCGACCGTCGAGGTCAAGTGGTTCCGCACCTCCGGAGACGGCAAACAGGAGCACTTCTTCACCACCAAACTGGAAGACGCCACCGTCGTCGAGATCGACACCGTGCTGCCCCACGCACAGGACAGCGGCAACGCCAACTACACCCAACTGATCAAGACCAGCCTGGCTTATCGCAAAGTCAGTTGGAGCCATGTGGTGGCCGGTACCGAAGCGTCGGATGACTGGCGTAAACCGGCTTAACCGCCAGCCGGTCCGTTCCGCCGCACAGGTCGCTGCGCGGCGGAATGTTCAGCGACTTGATATTGATCAGAAGGAGGTTTCATGCCCCGTCAAAGCGACCTGCGTTACACCTTCAAACCGCTGCGGGGCGATCCCTTCGAAGTGGTCTCGTTCACCCTTGAAGAGGGCCTGTCACAGACCTTCAAGCTTGAACTGGAACTGGCCAGCCATAACGCCGCCATCGACTTCAATCGGGTGCTGGATCTGGCGGGGCTATTCACGATCTGGCGTGGCGAAACACCTGTGCGTTACGTCCACGGCCTGGTCAGCCTGTTCACCCAAGGCGACACCGGCTTTCGCCGCACCCGCTATACCGCCGTGGTCGAGCCGACCCTGAAGCGTTTCGACCTGCGTTCCAACTGGCGCATCTTCCAGGGCCAGACCGTGCCCGACATCATCACCCGCGTCCTCACCGAACAAAAACTGACCGACATCCGCAGCGAAATCTGCTTCGAGCACCAACCCCGCGAATACTGCGTACAGGCCGGTGAAACCGACCTCGACTTCATCGCGCGCCTCGCCGCCGAAGAAGGCCTGCTCTACACCTTCGAACACCGCGCCGATGGCCACACTCTCGTCCTCACCGACCGCGTCGGCGGCCTGGGCACCATCGGCACCCACACCGATTGCCCGGTGGTCTATCAGCCGATGGCTGGTGGAGACGCCACGGAACCGGCACTGAACCGCTTCCACTACACCGAACAGGTCCGCACCGCCGTGCAGGTGCAGCGCGACTACACCTTCACCCACCCGCGCTACAACCAGCAGCACACCGCCACCGGCGATCAGGATCTGAACAACCAGCACAAGGACTACGAACGCTACGACTATCCCGGTCGCTACAAGCGCGACATCGCTGGCAAACCCTTTACCAAAACCCGGCTGGCCGCCCTGCGCAATGACGCCAAGCTGGCTCATGTGGAAGGCGACGATGCCCGCCTGCAACCGGGATTGGCCTTCGACCTGAACGAGCATCCCCGCGACGATTTCAACGATCGCTGGCGCACCATCGCCATCCAGCACGAGGGCAAGCAGCACACCAGCCTGCAGGAAGAATCGTTTGGCAGTGGCCTTGGCACGTCCTATGAAATGAAGGCCAGCGCCATCCGCTGGACCTCGGACTGGAAAGCCCCGATGCGCGACAAACCGTGCATCGAAGGCCCGCAGATCGCCACGGTGGTTGGGCCTCCCGGTGAGGAGATTTATTGCGACGAATGGGGCCGGGTCAAGGTGCAGTTTCCGTGGGACCGCGCGGATAAAAACAACGATCAGAGTTCGTGCTGGATTCGCGTAGCACAAGGTTGGGCGGGCGCGACCTGGGGCGCGATGGCGATTCCGCGTGTGGGCCAGGAACTGATCATCAGCTATCTCGACGGTGATCCGGACCAGCCGATTGCCACCGGACGGGCGTACCGGCAGACCAATCTGCCGCCGTACGAGCTGCCCAAACACAAAACGCGGATGACCATCAAAAGCCGCACTCATAAGGGCTCGGGGTTCAATGAGCTGCGTTTTGAGGATGAATTGGGGCAGCAGGAAGTGTTCATCCACGCCGAGAAAGACCAGAACACGGTGGTCAAGAACAACCAGACCCAATCGATTGGCGCGGACCGAAGCAGCCAGGTCGGCCAGGACGAGACCATCACCGTGGGCCGTACTCGCATGCGGGTGGTGAGGGTCAATGACACCTTGAAAGTGGGCGGCAGCAAGAACGATCACGTCGCTGGTGAGTACTACATCGGCGTGGGCAAACAGCTGCGCCTCGAATGCGGCAAGACCGTCATAGAACTCAACGAAAACGGTGACCTGAACATCACCTGCGAGAACTTCAACATCACTGGCATGAAGGCCGGAAAGGTCAACACCCTCTCAGGAAAACTCGATTTGAACATGAGTGGCAAGGCTTCCGGCACGACTGCAAACGGTGTCAGTGGGGCTGATATCCAAGGCGATGTAGACGGCTACTTCAACCATGAATAACTCCATAAGGACAGCTCCAATGCGCGAATACATCACCCGAGATCTGATCATCGGACTAGGCAATGAAACACCCGACGACAACAGCGTCAACATGCTGGTGTTCAAACCCCGTGGCACCACCTTGGTTATCGCGCGCGGCCCCATGGACCCACATAAATCCTTGGCCGAAACCCATACCCAACAGCTCAGCGAGTTGCGCAAAAAAGTCACCGCCTTCAAATGCACAAAGCCCGCAGAGGTGCGGGTAGGTGTCGACCGCAACATTGTCGCGATGGAAGTGCAAACCGAGTTCACCCAAGGCAACGCGCTGTCCTGCCAGTACCAACTGGCCTGTGAGGTGCCTGGCGAGGCTCGTCTGCTGGCGCTGACTTACAGCAAGGGCAGTGCACTGACTGAAGCAGATTTCGACCATTGGGAAACCCTAAAACAGTCAATTCGGTTCGCCTGAACGAATGACCTGATCGCAAGGAAGATGATTCGTGGCAGACACCGTACACGCCGCCCGTGTGGGCGACCCCATCCTGCACACCTCCGTATGGGCTGAAATCCTCGCCACCGTCGCGGAAGCTGTGGTGTACGCCGCTGTCACTGCTGCGGTAATCGCAGCAGCACCCTACGTCTTGGGCGCTGCTGCAGTAGCGGCGGCGGGCGCGGTGGTGATCGGCGTAGGGGCCGGTCTATTGGTTACGGCAACGAGCTTGATTCCTGCCGGTGAAAAGTCCATCGGGGAGCATTTCAGCGATGCGTGCAGTGGCTTTTTTAACGCGCTGATTCCCCCCACGCCCCAGGGCAACATTGCAAGCGGTTCCGTTGACACTCGAATCAATAGCGAACTGGCGGCCCGTGCCGCCGGCATGCAAACCGACGAGCCCGACGAACCTACAGCAAAGCCCAGTGTGATGGACACCATTCTTGGCGTGGTTGCCGGACTCAACCCGGTCGTCGCGATTTACCAAACCATCGACGGCGTTATCAACCCGCCCATGGTGGCCACGCCTGCAAGCGGAACCCGGCCCGCCGAGCTGGATCAGGTGGTGTGCATGCGGCATCTGCCCATGCCCACGCAATACCTGGCTGAAGGCTCCTCGGAAGTCTTCATCAACAGTCAACCTGCCGCCCGTTGCGGTGATCGCACCACCTGCGAGGCCACCGTAGGCCCAGATACCGACGTATCACCGGACGTTCGCATCGGCGGCGAACCGCTGGTGGTACGGCCCATTCAAGGAGGAAAAAGCAAGATCGGCATGGTGGTGGGCATCATTGCCGGCATCCTCATCGCGCGGAAGTTCGGCTGTACACGTATTTTCAACGCGGGAAATCCGGTGGCCGTATCCACTGGCAGCAAATTCCAGGATGGCCCGGAAGATCTGGACTTCACCCTCCCCGGCATCCTGCCCATCGTGTGGGCACGCCGCTACAACAGCCTCGACCGTCGCGACAACGGCCTATTCGGCGTCGGCTGGAGCGTGTTCTACGAAGTTGAAATCGTGCGCGTGCCTCACCCCGACGGTGGTGACCTGTGGGTATACATCAACGCCGAGGGCGAACGCCTGGAACTGGGGCAACTCAAGCCCGGCAATCGTTTTGTCAGCACCCTCGATGGCTTGGCGTTCTTCGAGATGGGCAACGGCCTGACGGTGGTCGAGGACATTCATGACGGCCTGTATCAGGTGTTTGAAACCGATCCCCATAACCCTCAGCGTTCCCGGCTAGTACGTCTGGGCGACCGCAATCGCAATACCGTCAACCTGCACTATGACGATCAGGGCAAATTGCTGCATCTGCTCGACCCCAACAGCCGCATCACCGTGCGCCTGCGCTACAACGACCTGCACCCACGCCGGGTTGAGCAGGTTGAGCGCCTGTACTTCAGTGATGAAGGCCCAGGCCATCTGGAGCGCACCGAGCCTTTGGTGCGCTACCGCTATGACAGCCATGGCGACCTGAGCGCGGTGCTCGACACCAGCGACCAAGTGCTGCGACGTTTCACCTACACGCCCGAGCGGTACATGAGCAGCCATACGCTGCCCACCGGCGCCACACGTCACTATGCATGGGCGTCTTTCGCCGTTCCCGAGCAAGGGCCGCAACCCGTCCGCACCGACGGCACGCCCTACACACTGCCGCCCTTGCTGGAACCGCAACCCGAACACGAATGGCGGGTCATCCGCCACTGGGGCAGCGACGGCGAGGACTATCGCTTCGAATACGACCTGGCCAAGGGCGAAACCCTCGTCGTCGACAGCCTCGGCCGCGAGGAACGCTATTACTGGGGCGCGTTGTACGAGGTCTACCACCATATCGACGCGCTGGGCCAATGCTGGCATAGCGACCTATTGGCCGGGCAACTGCTCAAGACCACCGATCCGCAAGGCGGCGAATGGCATTACGTCTACGATGACCTCGGTCGCCTGATCGAAACCCGTGACCCGCTCGGCCGCAGCGAATACATCCTCTACACCGAACACTGGGCCCTGCCCCTGAGCATCACCGACCGTGGCGGCCACACCAGCACCTTCAGCTACGACGAACGCGGCAACCTGCTCAGTGAAAAAGATCCACTCGGGCACACTACCCGCTACCGCTATGACCCCCAGGGCCAAGTGGTGGAGATCATCGACGCCCACGACAAACACAAGACCCTGGCCTGGAACCGTTATGGGCAACTGCTGCTGTATCGCGATTGCTCCAACTCGGAAAACCATTACCGCTACGACGAACGCGGCTACCTGAGCGCCAGCACCAATGCCCGTGGCGAGACCACTCAGTACCGTTACGACCTGCGCGGCCACCTGATCGAAAGCGAGCGCCCCGACGGGCGCATTGATCGCTACCAGCGCAACCTAGCCGGCCAGCTCACTGACTACATCGATCCGGCCAACTTGCGCACCCAGTACCACTACGACCCCAGCGGGCGGATCCAGCAGCGTATCGATGCGTTGGGGCATAAGGTACGTTTCAGCTATGACGCGTATGGGCGCCTGCAACAGCTGAGCAATGAGAACAACGAAGCCTACCGTTTTGAGTGGGATGTACTGGATCGTTTGACCACTCAGATCGATCTGGACGATAGCTACCGTGTTTACCACTACAACGCGGTGGACGACATCACCGGCACCGATGCTCATCCCACGCCAGTACCGGAACCGCGCAACACCTACGAGGACGGCCCGCCACCACTCGAATCCGATGCGCCGATCCGGCATCGCTTCACCCGCGATGCGGTGGGGCGCTTGCTACGCAAAACGACTGACGATGGCATCAGCGACTATGCCTACGATGCTGCTGACAACCTGCTGGCTATCAGCTTCACCCACCGCAACGGCGAACAGCAGCAACTGAAATTTCGCTATAACGCTCTCGGTCAACTGCTCAACGAGACTAGTGATGCCGGTGACCTGCAATACGCTTACGACGCCCTGGGCAACCTGGAAACCCTGACCCTACCCGACCAACGCCAGCTCAACCACCTGTACTACGGCAGCGGCCACCTGCATCAGCTCAACCTCAATGGCCGAGTGATCTGCGATTTCGAACGCGATCAACTGCACGACGAAGTCCTGCGCACCCAAGGCAGCCTGCTGACCCGCACCCGCTACGACCGCAGTGGCCGGCTCAGCCAAAAAGCCCTGCACTACCGTAACGCCGCCCGCGAAGAACTGCCGCTGTTGCAAAAAAACTACCAGTACGACGCCAGCGACAACCTGATCATCGAGCGCCTGACCCAGACCCAGCGTCGCGGTGGTAGCGATCCACGCCAGCCGCTGCCGGACGACGGCCTGCTCGGGCGATTTCTCGGCCAGAGCCACGGCAAAAGTGTCGAAGGCAACGAGCACTATATTTACGACGCCACCGAGCGCCTGCGCGACCATCGCCACAGCACGCCGCAGAACCCGGAGCTACACCGCGAAACCTACAACTACGACGCCGCTGCCAACCTGCTGCAAAGCGGTCGGGGCAGCGGTTACGTCAAGCAAAACCGCGTGCATGTGTTCGAGAACAAACGCTACCGCTATGACCGGTTTGGGCGCCTGAGTGAAAAGCGTATCGGCAGCCACACCGTGCAACGCTTTCGTTACGACGCCGAACAGCGGCTGGTCTGCGTCGAGCAGGATCAAGGCTGGCAGCGGCTGCGCAGCGAGTATCAGTACGACCCACTCGGACGGCGCATCGGCAAACGGGTATATCGCAACGACAGCGAACAGCCACAGAGTGATGTGCAGTTTGTGTGGCAGGGGCTGCGGCTGTTGCAGGAGGTAGAACACGGCTTCGGCAGTGTGTACGTATATGCCGATCCCGACAGCTATGAACCACTGGCGCGGATCGATGGTAAGCCCGGTAGTGAAGAGATCTTCTACTTCCACACGAACCTCGCCGGGTTGCCGGAACAGCTCACTGACGAGACCGGCCTGAGCATCTGGCACAGTGAGTACGAAGGCTGGGGCAAGAGTCGGGATGAGTGGCACGATCAACGGATCAGGCGCGAGCAGAACTTGCGCTTCCAAGGGCAGTACCTTGACCGCGAAACCGGGCTGCACTACAACACCTTCAGGTTTTATGATGCGGATGTGGGGCGGTTTACGCAGCCAGATCCGATTGGGTTGTTGGGTGGGCTGAACCTTTATCAGTTTTCACCAAATCCAGTTGGATGGGCTGACCCGCTTGGACTAACCTGTAGTAGGGATGCAAAAATATTGCGTTCAAATATGATTGCTGCTGGCAAGTCAGCCCCAAACTTTAAAAATGCCGCACACCATATAATCATGTCAAATTCAAATGACATTAGAATGAAATGGCTACAAAGAAAAATGAGAAGACTGGGAATAGATATAAATGATGCCGACAATGGAGTTTTCTTACCCGCCACCAAAAAGGTAAAACAGTCATCCGGATCAATCTCTCCCGCGCACCCCTCACTTCACACAGAGAAATACAAACAGAATGTATTTGACCGATTAAAAGGCACTACAAACAAATCAGACTTCGAGAAGGAACTAATCAAGATAAATAAAGAAATTCAAAACGGATCTTTTCTTTATTGACACACCTTTCGAGTAAAAAAAATGAATACCCTACAAAGCACAACTGACAAATTTTTCGAGATACAATCAAAACCTGAAATATTTTTCGCAAATTTTTTAGAGTCTGCCCGAAAAACCACTTCTCAAAAGCGCATAAGCAAAGGTATTTTATACAATATAAGGCCATATCAAGCTCAAAGAGCTGGTTTTAAACTAGGAAAAGAAATTAAATCCACTCCCAAAAACACAAACAATATTCATATATATTACTTAGATCATAACGACAGGGTAGTACTCATAGAAATTCATGGCCAATCTGAAAATATCATTAATCGAGAGTTTTACCTCTACAACAAGAACTCAATAGAAAGCGTTTATTTTGATAATAGTGAGCGCATTAGAAATATAACATCAAGCTCTCTTAGTGACGGGAAATTCATCCAGGACATTAATGTCGGCAGATATGGAACCAGCACTTACACCTATAAATACAGCAACAACCTAGTAACCTTGATTTCAGTAAATCAAAAGGAACACGACCAAAATAAAAGCTCCAACTTTAAAATACTATTCGAATATTCAGGCGAAGAGCCGAGTAAAATTATTCATAGCTTCCCAAATGGATACCAAGAGCAGATCTTCCCATAAATATTCCCATTGAATGTATTCACCAACAATACCACCACCACACAACGGCATTGGCAAGGCGGCACTACCCATTGTCGATATGAAATTCGTAGCCAACTGATTCAAAGCAACGCCCCGACGGACGTATCGACCGCTATCAGCGCAACCTGGCCGGCCAGCTCACTGACTACATCGACCCGGCCAACCTGCGCACCCAGTACCACTACGACCCCAGCGGGCGGATCAAGCAGCGCATTGACGCGCTCGGTCATAAAGTACGATTCAGCTATGACGCCTATGGGCGCCTGCAACAGCTGAGCAATGAGAACGACGAGGCCTACCATTTTGAGTGGGATGTACTGGATCGTTTGACCACCCAGATCGATCTGGACGATAGCTACCGCGTTTACCACTACAACGCCGTGGACGATATCACCGGCACCGATGCGCATCCCACGCCAGCACCGGAACCGCGCAACATCTATGAGGACGGCCCGCCACCCCTCGAATCCGATGCGCCGATCCGGCACCGGTTCAGCCGCGACGCGGTGGGGCGATTGCTGCGCAAAACCACTGACGATGGGGTTACCGATTATCGCTATGACCCTGCCGATAACCTGCTGGCAATCACCTTCACCAACATGCAGGGCGCGCAGCAAACACTGAATTTTGCCTACGACGCCCTCGGTCAACTGCTAAGCGAAAGCAGCGACGCCGGTGAGCTGGGCTATCGCTACGACGCCCTGGGCAATCTGGAAACCCTGACCCTGCCCGACCGGCGCCAGCTCAACCACCTGTATTACGGCAGCGGCCACCTGCATCAACTCAACCTCAACGGCCGGGTGATCTGCGACTTCGAGCGCGATCAACTGCACGACGAAGTCCTGCGCACCCAGGGCAGCCTGCTGACCCGCACCCGCTACGACCGCAGTGGCCGCCTCAGCCAGAAAGCCCTGCACTACCGCAACGCCGCCCGCGAAGAACTGCCGCTGCTGCAAAAAAACTACCAGTACGACGCCAGCGACAACCTGATCATCGAGCGCCTGACCCAGACCCAGCGTCGCGGTGGTAGCGATCCACGCCAGCCGCTGCCGGACGACGGCCTGCTCGGGCGATTTCTCGGCCAGAGCCACGGCAAAAGTGTCGAAGGCAACGAGCACTATATTTACGACGCCACCGAGCGCCTGCGCGACCATCGCCACAGCACGCCGCAGAACCCGGAGCTACACCGCGAAACCTACAACTACGACGCCGCTGCCAACCTGCTGCAAAGCGGTCGGGGCAGCGGTTACGTCAAGCAAAACCGCGTGCATGTGTTCGAGAACAAACGCTACCGCTATGACCGGTTTGGGCGCCTGAGTGAAAAGCGTATCGGCAGCCACACCGTGCAACGCTTTCGTTACGACGCCGAACAGCGGCTGGTCTGCGTCGAGCAGGATCAAGGCTGGCAGCGGCTGCGCAGCGAGTATCAGTACGACCCACTCGGACGGCGCATCGGCAAACGGGTATATCGCAACGACAGCGAACAGCCACAGAGTGATGTGCAGTTTGTGTGGCAGGGGCTGCGGCTGTTGCAGGAGGTAGAACACGGCTTCGGCAGTGTGTACGTATATGCCGATCCCGACAGCTATGAACCACTGGCGCGGATCGATGGTAAGCCCGGTAGTGAAGAGATCTTCTACTTCCACACGAACCTCGCCGGGTTGCCGGAACAGCTCACTGACGAGACCGGCCTGAGCATCTGGCACAGTGAGTACGAAGGCTGGGGCAAGAGTCGGGATGAGTGGCACGATCAACGGATCAGGCGCGGCCAGAACTTGCGCTTCCAAGGGCAGTACCTTGACCGCGAAACCGGGCTGCACTACAACACCTTCAGGTTTTATGATGCGGATGTGGGGCGGTTTACGCAGCCGGATCCGATTGGGTTGTTGGGTGGGCTGAACCTCTATCAGTACGCACCGAATCCAATAGATTGGGTTGATCCATGGGGACTTTCAGCTTGCGCACCGACTCACCATATTGCCACCAACAAACACAAGGTATGGTCTGAACGTTTTAGGGCCTTGTTTAAACAAAATGGGCTGGGGAAATTTAAAAATGGGAAATCAAGGAAAGATGTTCTCAACGACCCATTAAACAAAATAGACGTGCCCGGACATAAAGGTCCCCACCCAGAAGGTATGCACCAAAAAATATTTGATCGTTTGGAACGCGCGAGTGAGCGAGGGCGGGACTCATTCATTAAAGAGATGAACAAATTAAGAGCCGAAGCCACCACCCCTGGCACTTGGCTAAACAACATGCTAACAAAGGTATCGACATGAAGTACTTCAAGATCAACCCAAATGTATCAAGCAAGAAGTGGGCGGGATATTTAAACCCTCATACAAAACTATTTGAAGGCACAAAGCCCATCAGCTCCATATCACTATCAGATTCGGACCAAAAAATAACTAAAGCATTATCCTACAAGCCACTTACAGATGGACCTATTCCACCAATAAATACAATCGGATCACAATTTATTGCTTTCGATTCGAATATAAAGGGCATTACGAGCATAGATGGAGACGGCACCCAACTCGTATCTATAAACAACTCCACCATCCAACACACCTACCTTTTGATGCACGTCTACAATCACATCGACTGTGTGAATTGGAACTTATCAGAGTTCGACCCTTGGCCAGAAAATTACGCACCTGAAGAATGGGAGAGCAAAAGAGCGCGCTTCTTTATAACCCCAGTAATTTACTTGGATAAGATACCTAAAGAGCTGAATTCATTTCGATTAAAGGATTGGAGCGACGCATTCAATATAGTCGTTACCGAAAAACTAAAAAACAAAATACTATCCCTTAACTTTGACCATTCATTTTTAGAGTTTCACGAACTAAAACTCACATGAGCATTTAACACTCAAAAAAATCTCAACGACCATTTGCACATTACTCCCGTTGCTGGAACCACAGCCCGACCACGAATGACGGGTCATCCGCCACTGGGGCAGCGACGGCGAGGATTATCGCTTCGAATACGACCTGGCCAAGGGCGAAACCCGCGTCGTCGACAGCTTCGGCCGCTACCAGCGCAACCTGGCGGCCAGCTCACTGACTACATCGATCCGGCCAACCTGCGCACCCAGTAACACTACGACCCCAGCGGTCGGATCCAACAGCGCATTGACGCGCTCGGTCATAAAGTACGATTCAGCTACGACGCCTATGGCCGCCTGCTGCACCTGAGCAATGAAAACCACGAACGCTACCGCTTCGAATGGGATGCGCTGGACCGCCTGCTGGCCCAGCAGGCCCTGGATGGCAGCGGGCGCATCTACCAGCACAACCCGCTGGGTGATGTCACCGGCATCCACCATATTCCCGCGCCGAGTGCAGAGCCCGATCTGGACGGCAAGACAGCATCGAACCGCACACGCCACTGGAGCATCATTTCGAGCGTGATGCCCTCGGGCGGTTGATCCGCAAACACACCAGCGATATCGACCATGAATCCAGGACGGCCCCTTGATGATATTTGGCGCGGTAAGCGCCCTCGCGGGCATTTATGGATCAAGAATCTGGAGAGGGAGCATGCCCCCTCTCCACACTCGTGGTCAGGCGATCACGATCCCGTCGGCACTCAGGCTGTTCAACGCAACCCCGACCAGCGTCACCGAATCAGCACCGAATTTCAGCAGCGTGTCCTGTCCCACCGCCGTGGCATGGGCGCGGAAGTTGTCGCCCGGCAATACGCCCTGCACGCCGAGGAACACCAGTTTGTCGTTGGCGGTGTAACCCACCACGCGATCCTGGCCGAATGCGCCGCTGAACAGGAAGGTATCCGCGCCGCCGCCCGACTCCAGCAGATCATTGCCGGCACCGCCGACGAACACGTCGTTGCCCGCCCCGCCGATCAGATGGTCGTTGCCGTCCAGCCCGAACAGCCAGTCACCGCTGGCCTTGGCCTTGAGGGTGTCGGCGCCGCCGGTGCCCTTCACGCTTGATTCGTATTGAGTGACGTTGTTGCCGACCTTCAAGCCGGTCGCCGTGACGCTGTGGGTCACGTCGTCCTTGAACAGGCCCCAGAGAAAGCCCGGCTCCTTGGTGACGATGCTGCCGATGTCGCGGGTGATGCTGATCCCGCCGTTGGCATCGCGGATGTACAGGTTGCCGGCGCCGTCGTTGGCGAAGTCGAAGGTATTGACCGGCTTCTGCAACTCCAGGGTGTTGTTGCCCGAGCCGCCGAGCAGGATGTTGTAGCCGCCGCCGTCGCGGAACGTGTCGTTGCCGGCGCGGCCCTCCAGGTAATCGTTGCCGCTGCCGCCCTGGATCAAATCATTACCGTCGCTGCCGATGATGAAGGTGCTGCCCTTGTGGGTTTCGGCGTTGCGGTTCAGGTCTTGCACCCAGGTGTTGGCCCGCGCCGGATCCGACAGGTTGGCGACGATGATCGTCGAGTCCTTGCTGGTCAGGTCGTAGAACTTCGACTCGATCACCCGGTTCATGCCGTCGCCATAGGCGGTCGGCAGGTGCGAGATCCAGGTCGGAATGTTGACGATCGAGAACGGCAGCACGTTCCACGCCGCCGAGGCGTAGTGGTCGTTGAAGCTGACGATGTTGTCGGTCGCCGACTCCTTGGGCGCGTCGTGCACGCCGAGCGAGGCGCCGGTGAAGGTCGAGCCGTCGAGGGCGCGGAACACCGGATCGTTTTCGTAGCCGACGTTGAGCACCTTGTCGGTGCTGCTCTGGGTCGGCGAGGCGTAGGCGATGTAGTTGGAATCCTGGAAGAACCCGCTCCATTTGCTGGTGCTCAAGTCCGCCATGCTGTTGACCGCCAGCCCGCCCAGGCTGTGGCCGCTGACCAGCACGTCCTTGCCGGTCAAACCGTTGGCTTTGGCGAACGCCACCACATCGTTCATCAGATTGCCGAAGGCTTCGCCGACGTAGTTCCTGGCGTAATCATTGGGGCCGAACGCGGCGAGCAGGTCGTTGATCACGTCGCCGATGGAGTCGCCGATCAGGATTTCCCGTGGGCCGCTGGTGCCGCGAAAAGCGATGCCGATTTCCGTCAGATGGCCCTGAGCGTCGTATTTGCCGAGGATTTCCACCTGGGCGCTGGTGTAACCGGCCTTTTCACCGAAAAAGGTGCCGCGCGCGTCGGTTTTGCCCTCGTACCCCAGTTGCGAGGCGGTGATCGGGGTCCAGCCGGCTTTTTTCACCGCGTCGAGTGCGGCTTTTTCCGAATCGGGATTCCACGGAATACCGGGGATCACCCCCTGGGAATCCGTGCCGCCGATCAGCGCGGTCACCAGCGTGGCCGGCAAGCCGAGGCCGAAGCCGTTGTGCTGATAACCGACGGCAAAGCCGTTATCGAGGTTGTGATAGGAATACAGCGTAATGGCCATGGCGTCGCTGAACAGCGCCTTGGATTCCGTCGTACCGAAGTTCTTGTAGTCATACACACCCATTGCTGTTGCCTCTCTTTTTGTTGGAATTGTTCAGAGATAGCTCACAACCAGAACGCCCCTCCCGAGGCGCCCCGGAGCATTTCAGTACAACTTTCGTTTGTCAGGCGAAGACGAAACTCGAATCCGACAGGTTAGCCACACCGACCCCGATCAGCGTCACGGCAAAGTCGCCAATCTTCAGCACGGTATCGCTTCCGGACTGCGACGCGTGTTGCTTGTAGTCGTAGCCCTGCCCCGCGCCTTCGACGCCCATGAACACCAGTTTGTCGCTGCCCTGGTAGCCATTGATTGCGTCGAAGCCGAAGGCACCGCTGAACAGGAAGGTGTTGTTGCCACCCACCGCGCTCATCACGTCATTGCCGGCGCCGCCGACGAAGGTCACGTGGGCCTTGTCGCTTTGCAGGTGATCGTTGCCGCCCAGGCCGAACAGCCAGTCGCCGTCGGCGGTGGCTTTGAGGGTATCGCCCATGGCGCCGCCGCTGAGCGAATGGTTGTACTGGGTCAGTTCGGCACCGTTGGCCAGGCCTTTGGCGGTGACGGTCCAGGTGATTTCCTTGCTGCCCCACCACGAACCCGACTCCTTGCTCACGAGCGCGCCGATGTCACGGGTCATGCTGATGCCGCCGTAGGCGTCACGCACGTACAGCGTGCCGTCGCCGTCGTTGGCGAAGCTGAAGTTCTGCAACGGCTTTTGCAGCTCGAAGGTGTTGTGGCCCTGGCCACCGAGCAGGATGTTGAAACCGCCGTCATCACGGAAACGGTCATCGCCGCCCAGGCCTTCGAGGAAGTCGTTGCCCGCTCCGCCCTTGAGCCAGTCACCGCTGTCGGTGCCGATGATGAACGTGCTGCCGGTGTGCGGTTCGCCGCTGCGGCCCAGATCCTCGACCCAGGTCTTGCCCCGCGACGCTTGCTCAAGGTTGGAGACGATGATCGTCGAGTCCTTGTGAGTCAGGCCGTAGAACTTCGACGCGATCACCCGATTCAGGCCGTCGGCATACCCCAGCGAGCTGTGGGCCGACCAGTTCAGCGGATTGGCGATGCTGAACGGCACCAGGTTCTGCGCGGTGGACGCGTAGTTGTCGTTGAAGTTGACGATGTTGTCGGTGGTCGAATCGTGTGGCTTGTCGTGCTTGCCCATCGATGCGGTACTGAACGTGGTGCCGTCGAGCACGCGGAACACCGGGTCGTTTTCGTAGCCGATATTCAGCACGTTATTGCCGGTGCTGCTCTGAGTCGGCGAGGCGAACGAAATGTAGTTGGCGTCCTTGAAGAACCCGCCCCAGTTGCTCGCGCTCAACTCCGCCACGCTGTTGACTCCGAGACCGCCGAGGCTGTGGCCGCTGATCAACACGTCCTTGGCCGCAATGCCGTGGGCGCCGGCGAAAGCGGCCACCGATTTGAGCAGGTTGTCGAACGCGTTCTTCGCGTACTGGGTGGCGTAATCCGACGGGCCGATGGCGGCCAGCAGGTTGTTTTTCATGTCGCCGAAGGTATCGCTGTAACCCAATCCACCGGTGCCCCGGAAGGCCACGCCGATGCCGATCAGCTTGCCGGCGGCGTCGTACTTGCCGAGCACTTCGGCTTCGGCGCTGGTGAAGCCGTCCTTCTCGCCGAAGAACGTGCCCTGCGCCCCGACCTTGCCCTGATAGCCCAGCGCCGTGGCCCCGATCGGCTTCCAACCGGTGCCGGGCAAGGCCTGCCCGGTCGGCGTGTAGGCATACAGCGTCAGGGCGATGGCATCGCTGTACAGCGCTTTGCCGTCGGCATTTTTGTAATCGAACAGTCCCATGTTGTGCTCTCTCTTCCTTTAAAAAACGGCAGTTCTCGAAAGAACTGCCGTTACCCCTTAGAACTGCCAGTCCAGCGTCAGGCCCACGCCGTGGTCCTTTTCGTTGGAGCCGATCAGCCCGTTGTAGTCCAGGTTGACCCGGACATCGCGATTGAGCGCCAGACCGGCGCGCACGCCGACCACCGCTGCATCTCGATCCATCGACACACTTTGCACGCTGAACGCGCTGTTGCCATTGGCGAACGCCAGGTGACTGTCAGCATCCACGCTGCTCAGGTTGTGCTGCCAGCCCAGGCTTGCGCCCAGTTCCAGCTGGTGTTTCTCCGACAGGGCAAACGTGCGTTTGGCCCGTACACCGAGGGTCGACAGCACCACATCGCGGTTGTCTTCGCCGCCCTTCAGTGCGGCGGCATCACCCTTCTCGGTGAAGCTGTCGCTGTTGAGGTGCACGTAGGCCAGATTGGCGAACGGCTCCAGGTTCATCGGTTGCAGGCCCAGGTCGTAGGCCGCTTCGGTGAACAGTTGCGCGGTGGTCGCATCGCGCTTGGTTTTCTGTTTGCCGCTGACGCCACCGAATTGCAGGTCGCGTTTGACGTCGATGCGATGCCAGCTGTAGGCCGCACCGGCGGTCAGACGCAGTGCATCGATCTGATGCCCCAGGTACGCGCCCAGGTGATAGCTATCGACCGAGGCGGACGAATGCGTACCCTCGCCCATGCTCAACGAGCTGTCGCTATAACCAGTAACGAAACCCAGACGAGTATCTTCAGCGATCAAGCCGTCGACACCGGCCAGCAGGCCACCGATGGAGCTGGTGGAATCGGCATATTTCGACCCGCCATCGCTCTTGCCCCAGGCGCCCAGCACTTTGAGCCAGGCGTTGCTGCGGTCATCGGTCGGCGCGCCGGCATCGAACAGATCGCGCTCACGCAGACGTTCGCCCACCGCATCGCGCAGGTAGCGGCTGTCGTTGATCAGCAGCGTGCCGATGGCCGGGTGAATCTCGCCGGACAGTTGCTGGAAGGCATCCTGCGCAGCGGCCGCCGACGGCGACAGCAACAGGGTTTCGAACAACGCATTGCCGGCGCCGAGGCGTTCGGCAGCAGCGCCGACCGCGCGCTGGTTCGGGGTCAGGCCGACGCTGGCGAACGAGGCGCCGTTACGGCCAACGTCCAGTTGCACACCGCTCGCCGAGTACGCCAGGGTGCCGCCGAGGAACGCGTAGTCGGGCAACACTTGGCCGAACTGCCCTTCAATGCCGCCCGCTGCCTGCAAGATGTTGAACTGGGTGCCGAGCAGGCTTTTCACTTCGCCGGTGGTCAACAGCGTCGGGCTGTTTTCCAGCGACATGGTCACGGTTGCGCCTTCGATCAGCGCTTTGCCGCCGGCGACAATGCGGTCGCTGCTGGTCGGGGACACTTCCACCGCATAGGTCGAACCCGGTGCGAAGGTCACGTCACCGGCCACATTCAAGGTGCCGATGGAATTGCCGGGCGCCACGATGCCGCCGCTGTTGGCGGTCAGAGCGGCGATCCGGCCGTTACCGCCGAGGATGCCGCCGTCATTGACCGTGACCGCCGACTGCAGCGAGCCATTGATTGCCAGTCGCCCCTGATTGACCAGGGTCGGGCCGCTGTAGGTGTTGTTGCCGGTCAGCACCAGGGTGCCGATGCCTTGCTTGGTCAGACCGCCATGGCCGGAGATGTTGTTGCGCCAGGTGTCGAGCCCGCAGGTGATGTCGTTGCACACGCGCTCGGTGGGTTTTCCCGCATCAATGATCGCGCCGATGCCCGGCAGATCGGCCACGAACTGACCGGAACCGTAGGCGCCCTGGATGCGGAATTCTTCGGGAATGTCCTGCTCGGTGACGAACATCGCCGGGCCGTCGATGCCCTTGCGCAGGTTGATCATGCCCCAGCCATACAGGGCGTCGATGCCCGGTGCGCCGAGGTCGGTGGCCGTGGTGCGCAACACGCTGGCGACCTGGTCGCCGGACATGTACGGGAAGCGCTCCATCAGCACTGCCATGGAACCGGCCACGTGCGGCGCGGCCATCGAGGTGCCGTTGTAGTTCTTGTAACCCGTGGTCAGGTTGTCGGCGTTGGTGCCTTCGATGATCGAGCTGAAGATTTTCGTACCCGGTGCCGACACGCAGAAACTCGCGGTGTAGCCGCAACGCGAAGAGAACGTACTCATGATGTACGGGTTGGCACTGGCCAGATCCGGGTTCTTCTGCAAGGCGGCGACGGTGATCCAGTTCGGCGCGATGTCCGGCACGAAGTAACCGAGGCCGGCGATGGCGTCCGGGTTGTTCAGGTTGTAGTCGTTGCCCGCTGCGAAAATCGTCACGATCCCGCTGCGTGCGGCGGCGATTGCGCCGTCGTAGGCGCCGCCGGGTTTGGTGCCCAGCAGTGTGCGGATCTCGTTGAACTGCAGTTGCGCGTCGTTGACGGTGAAGTGCGGGTACGCCGGGTCGCGGCCGCCGAGGTCAAAACGGTCGGTGATGCCGATGCCCCAGCTGTTGTTGATGATCCGCGCGCCGCTGGCAATCAGTGCATCCCAACCGGCCTTGTACACCGCGCCGTCGTTGCCGCGCACGATGCCGTCTTCCGGGCCCGGGTCGCCGTTGTCGGCGCTGATGATTTGCGCACCGAACGCCACACCGTGCATCGGCCCGCCGTCACGGCTGCCGGCGGCGATACCGCCGACGTGGGTGCCGTGGGCGCCGAGCTTGCCGTCGGAACCGACCGAGGGCGAACCGTCATAGCGAAACGCGTCCCCGGCTTTGACCGGAATGTAGGGGTCGGTGTATTCGCGGATACCCGAGGTCACCAGGGTGATGACCTTGTTGCTGCCGGAGAACTCCGGGTGCGCGGCGTAGACCGGTTGGTCGAAGATCCCCAGTTTCACGCCTTTGCCTGTATAACCGGCGGCGTAGGCGTGATCCGCGCCGATGGCGCCCAGGCCCCAGTCGGCCTGGAATTCGGCGCTGCGCCAACTGCCTGGATCCCCTGCCCGACCGTTTTCCACATAGGGCGCCGCGTTTGCGTTGCCCCAGGTGGTCATTGCGCAGAGCAAGGCGAAATTGAGGGTTTTCAGGCGAAAGCAGCCACCCGATTGCGCGGGGGTGTTGTTGTTTTTCATCCAGCGACCTTCCTTAGTGATGTTGCGAAAAATCCGTCTATTGAAGTGATCGTTCCCACGCCTTCCCCGTTGATCGTTCCCACGTCGAGGCGTCGAACCGTCTGCGTGGGAATGCCTCTGGGGACGCTCCGCGTCCAGTGCCGCGGAGCGTCACGGGCTGCATTCCCACGCGGGAGCGTGGGAACGATCATCTCTCGGTGAGTCAGAATTGCCAGTTCAGACTCAGGCCTACGCCGTGCTGCTTCTCGCGGCTGGCCAGTTGTCCGGTGTAATCGAGGTTGACCCGTACGTCGCGGGTCAGCGCCAGGCTGGCCTGCACGCCGACCAGGGCGGCGTCACGCACCAGTGGCGAGCTTTCAACGGTGTACGGCGCGCTGCCGCTGGCGAAGCGCACATGCTGTTCGGAGTCGATGTCGGTCAGGCTGTGCTGCCAGCCCAGATGACCGCTCACTTGCAGTTTCTGCGCGGACGGCAGGTCGAAGGTCTTGATCGCCCGCACGCCGAGGGTGCTCAACACCGCGTCGCGCTGGTCGTCGCCGCTTTTCAGGGCGGCGGCGTCGCCCTTCTCGGTGAAGCCGTCGGTGTCGAGGTGCACGTAAGCCAGGTTGGCAAACGGCTCCAGGGCCAGCGCTTGCAGGTTCAGCCGATAGGCCGCTTCGCCGAACACCTGAGTGGTGGCGGCATCGACCTTGGCTTTTTGCTTGGCGCTGACGTTGCCGTACTGCAAGTCGCGCTTCACATCGGCGCGATGCCAGCTGTAGGCGGCGCCGGTGCTCAGGCGCCAGGCGCCGATGTCGTGACCGGCGTAGGCGCCGAGGTGATAGCTGTCGACCTTGGCTGAAGAATGCGTGCCCGAGCCCATGCTCAGCGAACTGTCGCTGTAACCGGTGACCAGACCGATGCGGGTCTGCTCATCGACCGCGCCGTCGATGCCGGCCAGCAAGCCACCGATGGAGGTGCTGTAACCGGCGGTGTCGTGGCGCGAGTCGGTTGTGCCCCAGGAGCCGAGAGCTTTGATCCAGCCGTTGCTTTGCGTGGCTTGCGCATCGTGCAGGCGCTCGCCGATGGCGTCGCGCAGTTGGCGGCTGTCGTTGATCAGCACCGAACCGAGGGCCGGGTAGATTTCACCGCTCAACTGTTGAAAGGCTTGTTGCGCGTCACTGCCGGTGGCCGACAACAGCAGGCTTTCGTAAACGGAATTGCCCGCGCCCAGACCTTCGACGGCAGTAGCCACGGAGCGCTGATTCGGTGTCTGGCCGACGCTGGCGAACGATGTCGCGTTGCGCTCGACATTCAAGCCGATGCCGTTGTCGCTGTAGGCCAGGCTGCCACCGATGAACAGGTAATCCGGCAGCACCGCACCGAACCGACCCTGAATGCCGCCCGCCGCGTGCAGAATGTTGTACTGCTGGCCGAGCAGGCTTCTGGCTTCGCTGGTACTGAGCAGTGTCGGGCTGTTTTCCAGCGACAGGCTCACGGTGGTGCCGTTGATGGAGGCGATGCCGCCGGCGACGATGCGGTCGCTGCTGGTGGGAGACAACTCCACGGCGTAGGTCGAACCCGGCGCGAAGGCCACGTCACCGGCGACGTTCAACGTACCGATCGAATTGCCCGGTGCCACCCGGCCGCCGCTGTTGGCGGTCAGCGCGCCGATTCGCCCGGAACCGCCAAGAGTGCCGCCGTCATTGACAGTCACGGCCGAGGTCAGCGAGCCGTTCACTGTCAGCAGACCACCATTGACCGTGGTCGGCCCACGATAAGTGTTGTCACCGGTCAGAATCAGTCGCCCGTCGCCGGACTTGATCAGACTGCCTTGGTAAACCCGAGCGGAAGCTGCTGCGTCACGGGCCATGCCCACGGCGTAATCGGTCTGATCCTGTTGGCTGGCACCGGCCGGCACGCCGTTCTGCCAGCCTTTGTTTTGCAGTGTTTGCTGCCAGGCGCTGTGTTCGGCGAGGTCTTCGTTCTGGCGCTGGATCAGCGCCTTGTCGCTGATGTCATTGCTCCAGACATCGCTCTGCCCGGCCGCCAGATGGGCGTCGAACGCCCCGAGCAACTGCCCCGGCCCGCGCATCGCCCGGTAAAGATTGGCCACGCCCCAGCCGACCCGTTCGGTCGGCGCATCGGTCACCGAACCGTCGAGCTGGGTGGCGGTGGTCAGCAACACTTCGAGAGCCTGCTGATTGTTCATGTACGGATAGCGTTCCATCACCAGCGCCAGTGCGCCGGTGGCGTGCGGCGCGGCCATCGAGGTGCCGGACTTGATCGCATAACCGCCGTCGGGAATGGTGCTGTCGATCTTCGCGCCCGGTGTGGTGATGCACCAGTATTTGGCGATGCCACACTGGTTGTACTTTTGCTGATTGCTTTGATCCAGCCCGGACACCGCCAGCCAATGCCCTTCCAGGTCCGGCTGAAAGTACGGCAGCGCCGAGCGCACGCTGGCATTCGGGTAGCCGCTGTTGCCGGCGCTGAACACGTTGATTACGCCACGACGGGAAACGTCCGCCGCTGCGTCAATCCACGTGCCCTTGTTCCAGTGCTGAGCGTAAGCGGCGTGCAGATCCGCAAGGGTTCGATAGCTGACATCCGGCGGTTGGCTGCCCCAGCTGTTGTTGATCGCTCGCACACCGGCATCGGCCAGGGCGTCGTACACTGCCTTGAAGTAGCGGGGATCGGGGTTGGGGCCGAACAGGAAACTGTCGTTCTTGTTGGTGTTGCCGACGTAGATCTGCGCGTTGTACGCCACGCCGTGCATGCCGGTGCCATCGCGGGACGCGCCCATGGTGCCGACCACATGAGTGCCGTGGGAATCGTTGTTCGGGTTGAGGGTGCCGTTGACGCTGAACAGCGAGCCGTCGACGTAGCTGCCGCTGGCCAGCACCGGGTGATAGCGATCACTGGCGAACTCGGGATGGGCGGCGTCGAAACCGGAGTCCAGCGCGCCGATTTTCACGCCCTTGCCGGTGATGCCGGCGGCGTAAGCCTGATCGGCCTGCATCCGTTCCAGTCCCCAGTCGCGCAGGAATTCGGCGCTGCGCCAACTGGCCGGATCGCCGGGCTTTCCGGATTCGAGGTATTGGGCCTGAGCCTGGGTTGCAGACATCACAAGCAGCAGGGTGCCGACCGTGATCGGCTTGATGCATACGTCCATGTTCACCACTCACTTTTATTGTTTTATGCAGGTTGATTCTGCGGTGTTGCCCATTCCCTCATCGGAACGCCGCCCGCCCAGCCCTCTCCCCAAGGAGAGGGAGCTGACCGAGGTGTCTTGCGTCATACATCGACCTGAAAAAACCGGGTCGATGCTGGATTCGGTGACGCCCGATCAGGTCGGTGTACCTCCAAAATATCCCCCGATCAGTCCCCTCTCCCTCCGGGAGAGGGTTAGGGTGAGGGCCGGTCTGAAGCCATGCACATCAACGCCGAGCCACACCAAACGCCTCATCCACCCGCGCCAGGTCCTGCTCGCTCAAGGTGCCCGCGTAGTAATGCAATTTGGTCCAGGCCATGAGGTAGTCATAGCGCGCCTGGGCCAGATCACGGCGGGTAGTAAACAGTTGTTGTTCGGCGTTAAGCGCGTCGAGATTGGTCCGCTCGCCACCGAGAATGCTTTGTTTGGTCGACACCACCAGCGCTTCGGCCGAGGCCAGGGCCTTTTGATAGGCGCGCAGCTTGTTGACCCCGGACAGGCAGGCGCTGAACTGACGACGCAGTTCGATCAGGGTCTCGCGGGTTTTGCCGTCCAGTTCGTATTCGGCCTGTTCCATGGTGCGGCTGGCCTGGCGGGTCGAGGCCGACACGCCACCACCTGCGTACAACGGCACGCTGACTTCGAAACCGATGGTGTTGGTTTCGTAACGCTGGTTGTAGGTGTTGCCGCTTTCCGATTCGTTCTGGCGCATCGTGGCGTAAGCGCTGACTTTCGGCAGGTGCCCGGCGCGGTTGCGCTCGACTTCATAACGCGCCACTTCCACCGCCTGACGCTGGGACGCCAGGTTCGGGTTGTTGCTGATCGCCAGTTCGTGCCAGGTGTCGTAGTTGGCCGGCATCAGGGCAAATGTCTGGAAGTTCTGATCCAGCGGTGCCAGATCACTGATGTCCATCGCCGGCACGCCTACCAATGCGCCCAGCTCTCGTAGCGCGGCGTCTTGCTCGTCGCGGGCCTCGATTTCCTCGGCGGTCGCCAGTTCGTAACGCGACTCGGCTTCGAGGATGTCGGTACGAGTGCCCTCGCCCTGCTTGAACATGTGCTCGTTCTGCTGGAACTGTTGCTCGTACGCCTTCTTCTTGGCCTGCGCGATGTCGATCTGATCCTGGGCAAACAAGGCCTTGGTGTAGTTGTCGAGCACGCGAACCAGCAGTTCCTGGCTCTTGCCGCGGAAGTTCTCGTCGGCAAACAGCGACTGGGCCACGCCCTTGCGATACGCCGCGTAGGCTTCGTAATCGAGCAACGGTTGTTGCAGGGTCAGGCTCGAGCCGTAGCTGCTGTAGTTACGCTCATCGGTGCGATTGCGCGCGCGTTCGTCGAGGGACGTGGCCTTCGACGAGTTGCGACCCTTGTTGTAGTTGTAACCCAGTTTCGGCAACAGGCCGGCGCGGCCGATGGCGCGGTTTTCGAGGCCTGCATCGCGCTCCTTGATCGCGCCGAGGAACACCGGGTCATTGCGCAACGCCTGTTCGTAGATCTCGAACGGTCCCATGGCCGCCACTGCACTGTTGCCCGCGAGCAGCGCGAACGCTGCCGCCAGCATGGAAAGCTTATTCATACAGCCGAACATCCTTATTCTTCGGTCAACGCGGAACCGGCGCGGTCGAGCAGCGGCTTGAACAGGTAGTTGAGGAGTGAACGTTCGCCAGTGCGCACGAACATTTCCGCCGGCATGCCGGGCTTGATCACCAGGCCGTTGAGTTTTTCCATGGCCTGATCGCTGACGCTGCTGCGCAACACGTAGTACGGCACGCCGGTTTTCTCGTCGACCATCTGGTCGGCGGAAATCAGGCTGACTTCGCCGGGCACCCGTGGTGTCTTGCTCTGGTTGAACGCGGTGAACAGGATGTCGACCGGCAAGTGGGTGCCGACCTTGTCGATCAGGTTGATCGGCAGGTGCCCTTCGACTTCCAGGCGCGTGGCTTGCGGGACGATTTCCAGCAGAGTTTCGCCCTGACGGACCACAGCGCCTTCGGTGTGCACGCCGAGGTTGACCGCCACGCCGTCGGCGGTGGCGAGGATTTCGCTGTGTTGCAGGTCGAAACCGGCGGAAGTCAGTTGCTCCGACAGCGTGACGCTTTTCAGTTGTGCGTCGGCCAGCTGAGTGCGGACTTCCTTCTGGTATTCCTCGCCGTGCTGTTGCAGTTTCAGCCGGGATTCAAGAATGCCCTGCTCCACCCGGCCGCTTTCACCGGTGTTCTCGGCCAGTTGCTGCTGCACCTGCGACAGCTGACGCTGGTATTCCATCAAGCGGTTACGCGGGATGTAGCCGTTGTCGGCCAGCGGTTGCAGGTTGCTCAACTGCTGTTGCAGCGAATCGGCTTGCGCGTTGAGGTCAGTTCGGGCGCGGCGCATGCCCGCCAGCTGCGCGGTGGCACCCTCGATGCTCGCGCGCAGGGCGGCCTGCTCGCGGGCAAACGCTTCGCGACGGCTGCTGAACAATTGCCGCTGGCCTTCCAGCACCAGCGCCAGGCGCGGATCGGCGTTATCGCTCAGTTCTGCCGGAAACGTCACTTGCTTGAGGTTGTCACGCTCGGCCTGCCAGCGCGCCAGGCTGGCCCAGGCCATGCGGTATTGCGCCTGCAACGACTGCACGTCGGCGGCGACCTGAGTCTGGTCGAGGCGGAACAGCGGCTGGCCCTGCTTCACGATTTCACCTTCGCGTACCAGAATCCGGCTGACCACACCGCTGCTCATCGACTGCACGGCCTTGCGCTTGCCCGACACCACCACCGTGCCTTGCACCGGAATGCCTTGATCCAGCGGCGCCAATGCCGCCCAGGTGAAGAAGCTGCCGGCGCCGACCAGCGCCAGAATCCAGCCCATGCGGGCGAAAAATCTGGCGTCGCGTTCCGGGCGCTCGGTGATGTAGTCGTGTTCCATCGTCGCTTCGTTTTGCGTGTTCATGCTCGCGCTGCTCATACACCCGAATTCCTTGTCGTCGGCTGATACTGGCGGCTCATGCTGAGTCCGGCCGGTGCTTGCGCAGGTTTTTCATTTTGTTGTGACTGGTTGCCGGGCTGGTTTGCGGACAGTGCCTTGAGCACATCATGGCTCGGGCCGAAGGCCTGCAGACGGCCGTCGTTGAGTACCAGCAGCTTGTCGGCCTGTGCCAGTACCGAAGAACGGTGGGTGACCAGTACCACGGTGGTGCCCTGGGCCTTGAGCTGCACGATCGCGCTGGACAACGCGGCTTCGCCGACGGTGTCGAGGTTGGAATTCGGCTCATCCAGCACTACCAGGCTCGGGTTGCCGTACAGCGCACGGGCCAGTGCCACACGCTGTTTCTGGCCGCCGGACAAACCGCTGCCGTCCTCGCCCAATTGCGTGTCGTAGCCTTGCGGCATGCGCAGGATCAGTTCGTGCACGCCGGCCTGTTGCGCGGCGGCCACGACCTTTTGCGGATCGGCTTCGCTGAAGCGGGCAATGTTTTCGGCGATGCTGCCGCTGAACAGCTCGATGTCCTGCGGCAGATAGCCGATGTACGGGCCGAGCTGATCGCGGTTCCAACGGTGGATGTCGGCGCCGTCCAGACGCACCGTGCCACCGAGCGCCGGCCATACGCCGACCAGCACACGCGCGAGGGTCGATTTGCCGGAACCGGAGGCACCCAGCACGCCCAATACTTCACCGGCCGCCAGGTTGAAATTGACCATGTGCAGGGTCGCGGCGCGCTGACCCGGAGGACCGGCGCTGACTTGTTCGAAGGTGATCTGGCCTTTCGGCGCCGGCAGCGCCATGGCGTCATCGCTCGGCGGGAAGGCTTGCAGCAGCGCATCGAGGCGGCGGTAAGCCAGCTTCGCCCCGCTCCACTGCTTCCACACGGCAATCAACTGGTCGATCGGGCTCAGGACCCGGCCCATCAGGATGGAGCCGGCGATCATCATCCCGGCGGTCATGTCACCTTTGATCACCAGCAGTGCGCCGAGGCCCAGCACCAGCGATTGCAGGCACAGACGCAGGGTCTTGCTCAGCGAGCTGATCACCGCGCCAGTGTCGCTGGCCTGATTTTGCAGACCGAGGAAGCGCGAATGCACCTGGAACCAGCGCTTGCGCAAGGCACCGAGCATGCCCATGGCTTGAATGGTCTCAGCGTTGTGCAGGTGGCTGGTGGCCAACTGGCTGGATTTCTGCGAGTAACCGGCGGCTTCGCCCAGCGGCTTTTTGGTCATGTATTCGTTCAGGCAAGCCAGCGCGATCAACAGCAGCGCGCCAGCGGTGGCGAGTACGCCGAGCCAGACGTTGAACAGGTAGATCACGAACAGGTACACCGGGAACCACGGCGCATCGAAGAACGCGAACAGCGCAGGCCCGGTGACGAATTGGCGAATGTGGGTCAGATCGCCAAGGGACTGCCCGGCGTTGCCCTCGCCCTTGAACAGGTTGCGTTCGAACGCTGCCTGATAGACCCGCAGATTGAAACGGCGCTCGAGCTGGCTGCCGATGCGGATCACGATAAAGCTGCGCACCACTTCCAGCAGGCCGATAAACGCGAAGAAACCGACGACCATCAGCGACAGCATCGCCAGGGTGGTTTCGTTCTGCGAAGACAGCACCCGGTCGTAGACCTGGAGCATATAAATGGAGGGCACCAGCATCAGCACGTTTATCAATGCGGTAAAACACCCGACGCTGATCAGAATGCTTTTATAGTCACCCAAGGCCTTGAATAAGGGAGCGGTGGCTGGGGCCTTCGCCATCTTCATTGATTCTTCCTGAAATGATTGAACCCGCCAAATAGAGACGAGCGCTCAATTGTTATTTCGCTTACCTGCGAGAGATGACTTGCAAGTACCCGCTTACATTTTCACAACAACTTTTTCCAAGTCTTATAACTGCCGGGTACTTCTTTATATTCGTTGCGTTATTGCTCGACACGCTTGAGCGTCACGATCAGCCCCGACTTCAAAGTACTGGAATAAAGTCCGTCATGTTGTCGGCTGAAGAACTGGATTCTGGAGCCTTCCTTTCCGGTGATGGACAGACCGTCCGGATCGGGAAACCAGCCGATGGCATTTTCCTGCAGCCAGGCACTCAGGCAGTCGGCGCCGTGGCCAAGTGTCTGGTTTGGCTCAAGGTCGATCTGGCAGGTGTTGGAAGGTTTGTCTTGCAGTACCTGCGCTTCGGGGGCGTCATGGGCGGCGGTCAGCGTCGCCTGCCAATGCCCGGCGAATACCGATGGGTCTTCGAGTCTAAGGCTGCTTGCCATGGTTGTTTCTCCAGAAATCATCATCAGCATCGGCATGAAACAGGCGACTGCCATGCGGGAAAAAGAGTTTCGAATCATAGGAAATTTCACTCCGGCGTGTAGCCTTGCGCACGTAGCGAGACGAAGCAAGCGAAGAAAACGGCGCATCAAGCGCCGCTTTCCCGTGTTACATCACGCCACGATGTCGCTGGTGGCTGCCTGGCCAACGGTGCTGACCTGGAAATCAGCCACGCCGTGCCCGGAGAAGTCCACCGACAGCAGGCTGTTGCCGCCCGAGGACGTCAGAACCGCATCACCCGCCGCACCGGTGAAGGCGCTGACGAAGTGCAGGCCCGCGCCCTTGGTGATACCGGTCAGGTCAATTTTGTCCAGACCGCTGACGAAATCGAGGATCTGATCGATCGCACCCGGCTTGGAGTCGGAGCTGGCCGCGAACACAAAGGTGTCCGAACCCGCGCCGCCCCACAGCTTGTCGGCACCGCCGGCGCCCCAGATGATGTCGTTGCCGGCACCGCCCTTGAGCTCGTTGGCCGCGCTGTTGCCGATCAACAGGTCGTTGCCCGAACCGCCGATCGCGTTCTCGATGGTGACGCCCTTGGCGATGGACACGTTGCCCACCAGGCCGCCAACGTCGGAGAACGAGGCTTCATTGAGGTTGATCTTCTGGTTCTGGGTGAAACCCGAGAAGTCGAAGGTGTCCTTGCCGCCCGCATCCCACACCGAGAACACCAGCTTGTCGGCCGACGACGAGGCGCTGAGGAAATCGCGACCGGCGTTGGAGTTAAAGCCATAGGTGGTGTCACCGGTACGGGTGGTCAGGTTGGCGCCGTAGAGCTTCTGGATCGCTGCGATGTCATCCATCAGCGGGCCGGAGGAATAGGCTTCCACCCCGCCCTTGCTGAAGTTCTGGCTGGTGTTGCTTTCGCTCCAGTAGCTCATGACGCTGTAGCCGCGGGTGTCTTGCCCGTAGGTCGCGTCATTGTAGGTAGGGTTGCCGTTGCCGGCGTTGTAGTCGCCCGGGTGTGCCAGGCCAAGGGTGTGGCCGATTTCGTGGGTCAGGGTCTGACGGCCGTAGTTGTTCAGATCCGGGTTTTTGTTTTGCGTGTAGCCACTGTTGATCAGGTACCACGACGTGCCGTCGTAACCGGCGCCGGTGCCCGGCAGATAAGCGAACGCTGCAGCGCCATCCTGGCCGCCGCTGTAGTTGCCGAAGGTCATGTGGCCGTCACCGCCCGAGGCTTTCTCGGTGAAGGTCACGTTGGCCACGTCAGCCCAGGATTGCATGGCGAGCTTGGCCTGGGCTTGTTGTTGTGCACTGAACTGACTGAACCCGCTGATCCCGTGCTTGTTCATCGTGCTGGACGATGCAGAGGTCAGGAACGTGTAGGTGAGTTCGATTTTGCCGCTGCCATCCTTGTCCTGGTAGGCAGCGCCGTCGCGCAGCAACTGGGTTGCGGCCTGGTCGACGGAAAAGGAGGGTTTGCCATTGACCGTGAGGTTGCCGCCACGATCGTACTGGTGGCTGAAGCTATTGATCTGGTTATACGCCGTGCTGGTCGCTGCCAGAGGTTGCGGCGCCCCGCCCAGCTGGAAAGCCTGTTCGGCAGTATCAATAGCGTTAGCTTTTACTTTCGACATAAACACACTTCCTTGTTTAGCAATGGAACAGTTTTTGTCCGATAGCGACAACCCCTGGCGAGATTGTCCTATCACTCGCCCAATGAAGGCGTAAGAAACCTGACACAATTTGAAATCTGTCGTCTAGCATTTTTTCGAGATCAAATTGAACTGTTCCGGGAAACTCCCGTAAACAAAGCACGTGCCGCCGAAAGAAGTTTGAAAGTGTGGTGATGTCGCCTAATTGTCTGACGATTTCTTATTTAAATATTAAATATCGGTAAGTTGTTTTTTGTTAGCAGCGTCTCACTTTGCTGCACTTTACCGATGCAATGCCAGTGTATTGATATCAAGTAGATTCAACAGAAAATAGTCAGGCGAGGGCTGTGCCGCCCTCGCCTTTTTTCCTTCAGCTGCCGGTCCGAATCTTGTTCCACACCCGAGTCCGAATCCGGTCGATGTTCAGCGGCATCGCTTCCAGTGCGAACAGCTTGCCCATCATTTCCGGGCTCGGATAAACCTTGGTGTCGTTCTTGATCGCCGGGTCGATCAGGCTGTCGGCCTGTTCGTTGCCATTGGCGTAGTGAACGTAATTGCTGATACCGGCCATCACGTCGGGCTGCAGCAGGTAGTTCATGAACGCATAGCCGGCCTTCTCGTCCGGTGCGTCGGCGGGCATGGCGACCATGTCGAACCAGATGGCGGCACCTTCCTTGGGAATTTCGTAGCCGATGTCGATGCCGTTCTTCGCCTCTTTGGCGCGGTTTTCCGCTTGCAGGATGTCGCCGGAGAAACCGACAGCCACGCAAATGTCGCCATTGGCCAGGTCGCTGGTGTACTTCGAGGAATGGAAGTAGCTGACATACGGCCGCACTTTCATCAGCAGCGCTTCAGCTTTCTTGTAGTCCTCGGGGTTCTTGCTGTGATGCGGCAACCCCAGGTAGTTGAGCGCTGCCGGCAACAGTTCCGGGCCGTTGTCGAGGATTGCCACACCGCACTTCTGCAGTTTTTCCATGTATTCGGGTTTGAAGATCAGGTCCCAGGAGTCCACCGGCGCGTTGTCCCCCAGCACAGCCTTGACCTTGGCGATGTTGTAGCCGATGCCGGTGCTGCCCCACAGGTACGGAAAGCCGTGTTCGTTGCCCGGATCGTTGGTCTGCAAGGCCTTGAGCAACACCGGGTTGAGGTTCTTCCAGTTCGGCAACTGGCTCTTGTCGAGCTTCTTCAGGGCCCCGCCCTCGATCTGCCGCGCCATGAAGTGGTTGGACGGAAACACCACGTCGTAACCGGATTTGCCGGTCATCAGCTTGCCGTCGAGAGTTTCGTTGCTGTCGTAGACGTCATAGGTGACGCCAATGCCGCTGGCCTTTTCGAAGTTCTTGGCGGTGTCCGGCGCGATGTAGTCGGACCAGTTGTAAACCTTGACCGTATCCGCGGCCTGAGCAAGGGAAACGGCGAGCATCAAAGGAGCGAGCGTGAGGGTCTTTCGGATCATGGATCGATTCCTGTATTGGCTATTGTTGTTGGCAGGCAATCAAAAGGATCAAAACGTCAGAAAATCAGGACATAGGTCTTGCGCACGGTTTCCTGGATGTCCCAGATCCCGAGCGTATTGGCCGGCAACATCAGTGCGTCGCCACCTTGTATGTGCAGGGTTTCGCCGCCGTCGTCCGGGGTGAACGTGCAGCGACCGGAAATGAAATGGCAGAACTCCTGGGCGGTGATCTGCCGCCGCCAGCGCCCGGGTGTGCATTCCCAGACGCCGGTTTCGACGCCGTCGTCGCGCTTGACGCTGGTGGTCGAGGCAATCGCCACCGGCGTGCCGAGCGGCACGGCCACCGGGTTTGAATCTTCCAGTTGCAACGTGGCGGTGTTCTTGAATTGGGTGATGCTCATGGCGTTACCTGTCTGGTAGTAAACAACGTTCAGTGCATGAAACCTTCCATGAACCCGGCCACCTGGCTGGCAAGCTTGCGCCGCCAGGGCGCAGTCGCTGGGTTGGCCAGGGTCTGGTCTTCGTGGACGAAGCTTTTGATGATCGCGTTGTAGCCGAGCCAGCGGCACGGTTCCGGCTCCCATGCCCGCAGCGCGTGGATCCCGCCGTCGGGCAGCACCCACGGCTGATGCGTCAGCTCGGTGTCGCGCTCGAGAATCAGATCCGCAAGCGTGCGCCCGCCCAGATTGGAAGCGCCGACACCCTCCCCGCCATAGCCGCCGGACAGCGCGATGCCGTTGGCCCGGTCACACAGCATGTGCGGTTTGAAATGCCGGGACATGCCGAGGTTGCCGCCCCAGGCGTGGATGATCTGTACGTTTTTCAGTTGCGGAAACAGCTCGCCGAACAGGTAGCGCCGCAGTTCGACTTCGTCGCGGGTCAGGTCGAAGTTATGCCGCAGTTGGCCGGCGAACTGATAACCGCCACGGGCGCCGAAGATCAGTCGGTTGTCGGCGCTGCGCTGGCCGTAAGTGACCTGGCGGCTGAACTCGCTGAAAGCCTGGCCACGACTGAGGCCGATTTCATCCCAGGTCGCAGCGGGCAACGGCTCGGTGGCGACGATCAGGCTTTGCACCGGTAATTGATAACGGCCCAGCGGTGGCAGTGTGACGGAATAACCTTCGATGGCCGGGACGATCCAGCGGCTGCGCACACTGGCCTTGTCGGTGCGCAGGCTGCCGGCCTGCCAATGGGTCACCGGGCTGTTTTCGTAGATCGTCACTCCCAGGCCTTCGACGGTTCGCGCCAGGCCGCGCACCAGTTTCGCCGGGTGAATGGTCGCCACATGCGGGGCGAAGATGGCGCCGTAAGGTTTAGCGATGCGCAGCTGCTGCGCCAGTTGTTCGGGGCTGAGCCAGCGGTAATCGTCGTCGGTCAGGCCCTGAGCGTGGAGTTTTTTCAGGTAGTCGCGAAGATTGGCTTCCTGCTCGGGATAGCGCGCGGCGCAATACAGCACTCCGCCCTTACGGTAGTCGCAGTCGATGCCTTCGCGCTCGAGGACGACTTCTACTTCATCGGGAATGCTGTGCAACAGGTCGAATGAAGCGCGGCGTTGTTGTGGCGACAACCCTGCCAGCAGGCGATCCTCGCCCAGCAGATTGCCCATCAACCAGCCGCCGTTGCGACCGGACGCGCCGAACCCGGCGGTTTGCGCTTCGATGATGGCGATGTTCAGGCTCGGCGCCTGTTGTTTCAGGTAGTACGCCGTCCACAGCCCGGTGTAACCGGCGCCGATGATCGCCACGTCGACATCCAGGTCCTGCGCAAGCGACGGGCGCGCGGTCAGCGGCTCGTCGAGTTGGTCCATCCACAAACTGATAGTGCGCCACGCCGGCATGCAAGACTCCGCCAATCCAGGTTTCGATGGCGTCGATCCTAGTGGCTGGACTCAGGGATTGTCTTGCGCGCGTGTCCGCAAAGAAATTTGCTTCGCATAAGCTTTCGGCGATTGCCCGGTGTGCTGGCGAAAGCAGCTATAGAAAGCCGACAGTGAATTGAACCCGGCGGCGAAGGCCAGCTCATCGATGCGCAGCGGCGGCGTAGCCTTGTCCAGCGACTGCAATAGATGTTGCAGACGCGCCTGATTGACGTAGCGGTAGAAGCTTTGCCCCAGCACCTGATTCAGCAAATAGGAAATCTGGTTGCGGCTGTACCCGCACTCCTTCGCCACCCGTTGCAGGTCGAGCTCCGGATCGAGATACGGTTGCTGGCGCTGGAAATACTGCTGCAAGTCATCGGCCATGAAGCTCAACTGGCGCGGCGACAGGCCCAGGCGACTCACCGCCGGACGCTGGCGGGTTGTCGTCGGACTTTCAGCCTGTTCGCGCACCAGCGATGCATATTCATTGACCCGCCAGATCCGCCCGTCCTTGACCGTGATCGCTTCACTGGAGCGAAACGACACCAGCCCGTTACCACCGCGCAACGTCACTTCGTATTGAATGAATGCGGTGTTGCCGTCGATGCGGATGCGGTCGCAATGCTCCAGCGCTTCGTCGGATTCGCGTGGCATGCTGACCCGGACGTACTCGCGCAGTTCTTCGAGGCCGAGCACGCGGTTCTGGAAAAAATCGTTGTACTGGATGTCCGGGTGATACAGCGCCATCACGCCATCCAGGTCCCGGTGTTTCCAGCACAGGTGATAGCGCATGACCGTTTCGGCCGTGACCCGGGTCTGTTCCGGGCCGTCATCATCGGCGTGCATAAGGGACTCTTGGAAAAAGAACCGAGCTTGCCCAACTTCCGGCGCTGCTTCAACAACCGGTGGTGATGGCATTTTGGCGACGATTGGGTTGTATCGTGACTTACATCAAAAGAATCCTCGCAATCGCTAAATGAACTGAAAATTCTCACAGGAATTTCACATTCAGATGCTACTTTTAAAGGCAGTCACCGGTTGAGCCAATGAAGGCTCTTCCCACCTAACATGAGCAAACGGAAGCGCTCGATGAAGAAGGCGGGCAACACATGAACAAAGGGTCAAGCAAAGTCACGTTTCCCAATGCCTGCCAGCTCATGCGCTGGCATTTTCATCCCATGGGTTTCGAGGCGACCATGGATGCGCCGGGCAGTCTGGTCGCGCGCCTGTTTGATCGGGCCAGCGGCGAGACCCTGATCGCGATCGCCGGCATTCCCTGTGCCACGGTGATGAATGCGGCGGATGTGGAGCGAATAATCGAAGCCGTCGAGGACGAATTGGAGGCTTTCACTCCTCCAGAATCTCTCAAGAGCTATGCGTAACTATTTGATTTAAAACAAAAAGCCCGCTTTGTGCGGGCTTTTTCATGGGCGCTGGATTCAGGCCGTTTTCTTTTCAGGCCGATGATCGACGAAGAACGGTTTACCTTTGGCGACCCGGTCCGAGGCCCGAGGCATGTTGACCGCCTGAGTGTCCTGCGGCTCGACGTACCAGTAGCAATGGCTGACTGCGCGGGTGATGCCAACATAGGCCAGGCGCAGGATTTCGTCTTTTTGCGCGCTGTCGTACGGCTCGCTGTCGCCAGCCTTGCCCAGTCCGGCCATGCGATACACCTGATTCTTGTACGGTGAACTGGTCAAGTGCTGGCAATCGCCCAGCAGAAAAACCGCGTCGGCCTGCAGACCTTTGGCGCTGTGATAGGTCAGTTGTTTCAGTCGACGGGACTCGTACGGCAAGCTCGAATCCACATTAACTACAGACTGAATATGCTGCTCAATCAATAACTTATCGCTGCTTTTTCGATAGAGCATCAGGATTGAATCGCCCTTTCGATAGTGTTCCGCCAGGCGCTGGCCGAGTGCCTGATCGTCGCGCTCCAGCACGTTGACTGGCTGCAACGGCCTCTCCTCGCCGCTGGCCTTGGCCTTCTTGCCCGGGATGGCCGGCGCTGCCCGGACGATGTGTTCTGCCGCGTCGATGATGTGCTGATGGCTGCGATAGTTGTCGCTGAGCATCACCCGCGTCGTGCTCGGCGACGGGAATTCCTTGTTGAACTCCATGAAGTAACTCGGCGAGCTGCCGCGCCAACCGTAGATCGATTGCCAGTCATCGCCCACGCAAAGCAGCGACGATCGCTGCGCACCTCGTCCGACGTGCATGGCAGGGCCACGACTGCGGATTTCCGAGAGGCTCGCGCGGATCCACGAGACGATCTGCGGTGAAACGTCCTGAAACTCATCAATCATCAGGTGCGACATCGGCCGCAGCAGCTCATCACTGAGCAGCTTGAAGTTTTCCGGCGAATGCTCGCTGAACAGCGCGAACATCCGGTTGTAGGTCATCACCGGCGGCTTCTGATCCAGCAAGTGATCTTCCAGCGCTCGCCAGAACAGGCTTAAAGCTTCGAAGAAAAACCGGTCCGGATCGTCCTTGGCGAAACTCATGCGGCCAACGGCGTCCGGCACATCCAGGCCCAGGTTCTCGATAAAGCCTGCAGCAGCGACAAAACAATCGAGTAACGGCGCGGATGCCAGCTCGCCCTTGACCTTGTAATCGAAGCCCGGGCCAGCGCTGACATCGCCTGCCAACGTGCCCAATAAACGTTTTGAAAATTCATAGCTATCCAGCCAAATCAAGGGCTTACGACAGAAAGCTTGAAACAGGGTGCGTTTGACTGCCCACTCTGCACGCACCGTCAGTTTGGCGTTGGGACGGCAGACCTGCGGGCTTTCCCGTGGGTCGAAACCCAACACGACCCAGGCATCCAGGCTCGGAATGTAGCCGTGGCAATGGAACGATGCGCCATTGATTTCGAATGTCTGGCGGCTCGGTTCGATGCCCTTGATCGGCCAGGCACCGGCGCGGAGCCACATGTCCTCGATCATGTCGCACAGCTCTTCATCGCGGCGAGCCGCCAGCTCCGTTACAGCCACGCGCTTTTGCACGTCCGGGTGATCGCGTTCCAGCTCCTTGAGCTGCAAGGCGTGCCGGGACAGCGGCTGGATCAGTTGCGCAAAGCGCGGATCTTCTTTGTAGAGACGGTGGTAACAGGCGTTGAGCTGCTGGCGCTGCGCGTCGTTGATGCGCAGATCGAAGGGATTGCTGTCGACGTCTTCATCTGCACCCTGCGCGCGGTGGCTGAGGTTTTCGAATGCCTGCAAGCGCTCGAACCCCGGCAGGCTACGAACCATCGGCAAGATCCGCGAGTGGAAGGTGCGCACCAGATCCCGCGCGTCTTTCTGACTGAGTGAACGATCCCACAATGCGAACAGTTCGATCAGTTTGCTGATGAAATCCTTGCGCGACTCGCGGGTGAAGGTCACCACGGTCATCGAATCCAGCTCAAATCCCAGGTAGTGAGTCAGCAGCAGGATCCGCAGCACCAGCGTGGTCGACTTGCCGGCTCCGGCGCCGGCAATCACCGAGGTTGACGGGGTATCGCTGAAAATCATCTTCCATTGCGCAACGCTCGGCTGTGCATGGGCCGGTAACAGGCGCGCGACGTCGGCTTTCATGCGCTTCTTCAGCTCTGCGCTGAGCGGCAGGCGCCAGTCGTCGAACAGGTGTTTGTCGATACCGGGTGGCCGATGCTCGGTATTGCGACTGTCGCGGATCAACAAGACCTGGCGGCCCTCTTCCAGCCCGTCAGCCTTGCCTTCCTTGTACCCGTAATCCACGCCGGCGGTATGCCCGCTGCGAAAACCGTCAGCCTGGCCGTGCAGCCACGAGGCACGGTGCTGAGCACGCAGCCGCGTCAGACCGTGGCCAAGGAAACGCGCCGCCAGGCGTTTGAACCAGGGCATCTCGGCCAGGGGACGAAGTTCGGGAGGAAGATCGGGGGTGTGTTGCGCCACGCTGACGGACTCCGGATGTGAGGCTGTTGAGGGCTATGGTGTCTGCATTTGCTTTTTTGTTCTAGCGAAATGCTTACAGGTCATTGGTTTAGGTGATCAATTGAAGGTGAGATGAGACGGTTTCGAGCTTTTTAAATATCAACTGATTCGATTGGAATGCCGCACTTTTTACGCTTTTTCTCGATGATTGACTGATAGATGATGGCTGCCATCAATCACCGGTCTCGCTTCGTGGCTCAGGCGTCACGCCCCATGACGAACCTTTTGAGGAGACGATCATGCTTGAACTCAGACCTTTCAGCTCGCTGGGCGGCGCCCATCACGGCTGGTTGGATGCCCATCACCATTTTTCGTTCGCCGAGTACTACGATCCGCAACGCATGAACTGGGGCAACCTGCGTGTATGGAACGACGACATCATTGCCGCTGGCACAGGCTTCCCTACTCACCCGCACCGCGACATGGAAATCATCACTTACGTGCGTGAAGGCGCGATCACCCACCAGGACAACCTGGGCAACAAGGGCCGCACCGAGGCTGGCGACGTGCAGGTGATGAGCGCCGGCACCGGGATCGCCCACAGCGAATACAACCTGGAAGCAACGGACACCAGGATTTTCCAGATCTGGATTCTGCCGACCGAAACCGGCGCACCGCCGTCATGGGGCGCCAAACCGTTCCCGAAAGGCGACCGCGAAGGTTTCGTGACTCTCGCCAGCGGCAAGGACGGTGACGATCAGAGCCTGCGCATCCGCGCCGACGCGCGCTTGGTGGCGGCCAATATCAAGGCCGGGGAAACCGCTGAATATCGCCTCGATGCCGGACGTCGTGCGTATCTGGTTCCGGCCAAGGGCGTCATTGAAGTCAATGGCTTGCGCGCACAAGCTCGAGACGGTGTGGCGGTGGCCGATGAACAGGTGTTGACTGTAACCGCGCTGGAAGACAGCGAGATCGTGTTGGTGGATCTCGCCTGATCGGCGAATCGCGGGCACAAAAAAGGGCGACCTCAGGTCGCCCTTTTCCGTTGTCTGGAATTATTTAGTGCTGATCGCACCGTCTACCAGGGTTTGCGCTTCAGCCACCAGTTGCTTGAGGTGGTCGTCGCCGATGAAGCTTTCGGCGTAGATCTTGTAGATGTCTTCGGTGCCCGACGGACGCGCAGCGAACCAGCCGTTTTCGGTCATCACCTTCAGACCGCCAATGGCCTGATCGTTGCCTGGAGCCTTGCTGAGAATGCTCTGGATCTTCTCGCCCGCCAGCTCGGTCGAGGTGACCTGCTCCGGCGACAACTTGCTCAGCAGGGCCTTCTGCTCCGGGTTGGCCTTGGCATCGACACGCACGGAGAACGGTTCGCCCAATTCGTCGGTCAATGCACGGTAGGCCTGGCTTGGGTCGCGACCGGTACGGGCAGTCATTTCAGCAGCCAACAGGGCGGGAATCAGACCGTCCTTGTCGGTGCTCCATACACCGCCGTCCTTGCGCAGGAAAGAGGCGCCGGCGCTTTCTTCGCCACCAAAACCCAGCGAGCCGTCGAACAGGCCATCGGCGAACCATTTGAAGCCGACCGGCACTTCGTACAGGCGACGGCCCAGACGTTTGGTCACGCGATCGATCAGACCGCTGCTGACCACGGTTTTACCCACAGCCGCGTCGGCGCGCCATTGTGGACGGTTCTGGAACAGGTAGTCGATTGACACGGCCAGGTAGTTGTTCGGTGCCAGCAGGCCACCGGACGGAGTGACAATGCCGTGACGGTCGTGATCCGGGTCGCAAGCGAAGGCCACGTCAAAGCGCTCCTTCAGACCGATCAGGCCTTGCATGGCATGGCTGGACGATGGGTCCATGCGGATCTGCCCGTCCCAGTCGACGGTCATGAAACGGAACGTCGAATCGACTTCCTTGTTCACCACGTCCAGGTCCAGACGATAGTGCTCGGCAATCGCCGACCAGTAGCGCACCCCTGCTCCGCCCAGCGGATCGACGCCCAGGCGCAGTTTGGCGCCGCGAATGGCATCGAAGTCGATGACGTTGATCAGGTCGGCGACGTAGGTGTTGACGTAGTCGTGACGGTGGGTGGTGCCGGCCTTGAGCGCTTGCTCGTAGCTGATGCGTTTGACGCCGGCCAGTTTGTTGGCCAGCAGTTCGTTGGCCTTGGCTTCGATCCACTTGGTGATGTGGGTGTCGGCCGGGCCACCGTTGGTTGGGTTGTACTTGTAACCGCCGCTCTGAGGCGGGTTGTGCGACGGCGTGATGACGATGCCGTCGGCAAGACCCGTGGTGCGACCCCGGTTGTAGCAAAGAATGGCGTGAGAAACCGCCGGAGTCGGGGTGTATTCGTCGCCTTCGGCGATCATCACGGTCACGCCATTGGCCGCCAGTACTTCCAGGGCGCTGGCCCCGGCCGGAGTCGACAGCGCATGCGTGTCGATACCGACAAACAGCGGGCCGGTGATGCCCTGGGCTTCGCGGTACAGGCAGATCGCCTGGCTGATGGCCAGCACGTGCCACTCGTTGAAACTCAAATCAAAGGAACTGCCCCGGTGCCCTGAGGTGCCGAACGCCACACGCTGGGTGGAAACCGAGGCGTCGGGTTGACCGGTGTAATACGCCGTAACCAGTCGCGGGATGTCGACCAACAATTCTGCCGGTGCCGGTTTGCCCGCAAAAGGACTGAGTGTCATGCAAAACCTCTGAAATAGAGTGGTTCAGGAAATTACAACGGAGTTTACTGGCAGTTGCTCCGGAGCGCGATGGGGTCTATTGCGTACAAGCCGGGTGTTTTCGCGCATCTGTCCGCGGGGCCAGTCGCAACGCATCCCCAAGCAGTCCGACAAGTCTTAACAACTCGTGTTCCATGCTGCTTGTCACGCTTAGACGCAAGTGCTGTGCATGCAGGCCCTGAAGACTGAACAACTCCCCCGGCGCGATCAGTACATGCTGTCTGAGCAGCCGTTGAAACACTGAATCCATCGCGACCGGATGCGCTGAATGCAGCCAGATCGTCGCGCCGCCCTGGGGCTCGACGAGCTGCAGAACGTCGCCCAGGCGCTCTCTTATCAGCTCGACCCATCGGGTCCGACGCTCCCTGAGTATGCGCCTGAGTATCGGCAAGTGCTGTTCGACCCGCCCGCTCCCATAGAGTCGGGCAATGGCCTTCTGACGGATCGGTGACAGGCGAAACGAACGCAACAGGAAGTGACGCTGCAAATCGGCGCGCCATTGTCGCGACAGGACAAACCCGTAGGGCGCTTCAACCCCGATGATTTTTTCGAACATGGAAAAGACCAGCAGCCGGTCGGGATCCACCAGTTCGCGCAGTGGCTCACCGTCATCTTTGTCCAGCAACTCGCCATGACAATCATTCTCCAGAACCCAGGTGCCATGATTCGCGAGCAACTGCGCGACGGCCTGGCGACTGTCCTGAGGTATACGGCTCCCGTGGGGCATGTTCAATTTCGAGGACAGCAGGATCAGCCGTACCCGCTCGGTTTCGAGCAGCCTCTGCAGTGTCTGCAGATCGAGCGCCCCGTCTGGTTGAATCGGGAGTTCGATGACCCGGACTTCGGCAGACTCAAGCAAGCGCAGGATCATCCAGTCACACGGCGACTCGACGACTACGGTTGCGTGGCGCAATTGGAGCACTGCGATCAGGATCTCCAGCACTCCTCTCAGATCGGCACCGATGTAGACATCCTCGGCGTGCCAGCAATGCTTCGCCGATGAGGTGTAGCGAGCCGCCAGCAATGTGCGCAGTTCCAGCTCTCCGCAAGGCTGGGCAGGCGCTTGCAAGTGCTGGGGATACTGGCGCAACAGTTCTCGCTCAATCGTCAGCAAGGGGCGATCCAGGGGCTGGACCAAGGCCGGTTCATCGGCACTCAGTACGTGCATGCCGGCGCATCTGGCGTTGACGTAGACCGTTTCCAGCAAATCACTGCCGCGACCGGGCGGCATGATCGTGGATGTCGCCTGCGCAAAGTAACCGGATTTGGCCACGGAATAGACCCGGCCTTCTTTCTCCAACAGTGCGTAGGCGTACTGAATGGTCGAGATCGATACGTTCAAACGCTCGGCCAGTTGCCTTAACGATGGCAGTCGAACAGGTCCCTGATTGCCCGGTTCGCTGATCAGTTGCGTCAGGTAGCGATACACCGCCTGATAGGCAAAATCGGACGCTTGCGACTCACTCATGACCAGATGCCCGCAGACACATCCGCGTGACGGAGCAGCAAATTCGCACTCAACCTTCCGCCGATCGGTCACTCGCAGTGACCTCGTGCTCGGGCAGCTCATGCGTCTTGGCGTGATCGCCCATCCGGACAGCATCCATTGCATACAACCGGCAGATCAGGCGCAAAGGCATGCCGCTGACATCGGTCATCCATTGCAAGACCTGCTCTGGCGCGTGCAGGCCTTGCATGGCACGGTGCAGATCCGGCATGGCGACCAGCATGCCGGGATGGCAGGTGCGCAGGAAGCGTTCAAGGCCGGCGCCGGCATTGATGAACGGCGCGAACAGCAGGCAAACCAGCTGCGGCTCGTTGAGGCCGAAATTCTTTTGCAGCGCCGCCGCTGCCAGCGCCCGCTGTCCGACGGGATCGGACAGATTGCAGAATGTGGCAATGAAACGTTCGCAAATCTGTTCGGGTGTGTTCCTGCGGCGCATCGCCGCCAGGTATTGCTGCAGATAGTCCGATACACCGGCTTCGTAGTCGCGCCCTTCGATATAACTGGCTTGCAACCCCTTCAGGTAGGCGCCCACCAAGGGGTCGGTGCATTCACCGGTGCGGGCTTCAAGCATCAGGTCATCGGCCTGAAACCCGAGGAAATCGCTGAGCAAGGGCCAGCGTTCCTCCATTTTGCCGACGACCATATCGTCGATGCCGATATAGCCGGTTCGACGACAGGCTTCGAATTCGCCGAGCGGCCGCCAGGGTACCCGATCGTCCTGGGAATAGACTTCGCGAAAGCAATCGCCACCGACGCTATCGAGCAATCCGAACAATTCATCAAACCCTCCCCCCTTTCGCGCCAGTCCGCCAAGGCCGGCCTTGCGCACTGCGCGGTCCAGGCCGTCGATAAATTGCTCCTGACGGCGCGCGTTGTCGCTACTGATCAAGGCGTCGACACCGTTATTCCAGCGGGCGACCTGACCGTAGAATTCGGCAGTGGTCAGAAACAGGTCGTCCCAGAGTGTCAGATCTTCATCCCATCCACGGCGATGCCCTATCATCAGCAGGTTGAGTCTGCCGGCCTCGCGCCCCTCGTCGCAGACAGGTGCCAGATGGTTGAACGGCAGGATCTCGCGATGATCCACCATCAAAAGCTCGACCCTTGGATCGTCGTGCAGGAACAGCGCGCTGAAGCTGCGATGCATGTTGTGCAATGCCGAAGCCGGTACGCCATTGCAACGCAGCGTCGCGACCCTCAACTGGAATGTGGCAGGTGCTCGGCCGGCAATGCTCAGTTGCGCTGCACGTAACAAGGCCAGGCTGTAGCAACAGTCGCGTGTGCCGGATTGAGTCACCAATACCTTGAATTCACCGATACGCTCCATGCCCCCGGCAGCAACCGCAATGCGCTGGATCAATAGCTGCAATGCCGTTCGTTCGGCACGGGAAAAGAAACTCAGCAGTCTCTGCAATACTTGCTGGTAGACATAATTCATTGCCTGATCATGGATCGTGCTCATCAGTACTTCACCCGGTATCAAAGGTTTTATATCACGCACCCACGCGGGGCGAGCGCGCAATCACGCTTCATTAATTAATAGACGCTGAAATGCTAACACTTAAGTTTTTGTAGTTATTTGAAACAGTTATGCGCGTGGCATTTAGTCATCATGACCAATGCGAGCTCAGGCCCCGTCATTGCAGGGCTCTCGGTAAGCTTTAGTTTTCCTAGGAAACTTCTTACAAGACCCTGCACATAATGAGCACAAGAAATAAAGAAGGGATTACATGGATCCCCTACAAACTTTAAACAGAAGTTTGAAGTGCGATGATAAACAGCTGATCGATACTGCACGGGACAAATAGAATGCACAGACATAGCTCATTCCTTGAGATGAAAGTAGTCATTCAATTATCAGGGTCTGGAGGGCAATTAGAAGATACAGATCAAGAGCAAAAACCAGTTCAGTTGCTGAACGTCCCCAGGTGTCTGACCCAGGGGTTCTTGATGTCTGAAGGATAAAACGCACAAGAGTCCGTGGGGCCACGGACTCTGATTGGAAAGGTCAGGCAGTTTCGATTTGCAGGGCAACCCGCTCGCGGCACGGACATTCATCCATGTAGCGGTGAGCTTCGACAAACTCGTTGAACGGGAAAACCCGGGTCTTGAGCGGAAGCAGTACACGGTCAGCGGTGAGTTGGTTGATATCACGCAAGGCACGCTGCAAGGCGACGTGATCCTGGATGATGCCCAGCTCCGGCTTGCCGGTGAAGTTGCCGATGCAGTGCACGAAGAACTGAATGTTCTTCTGGAACGCCGCACAGGCCGGGAACGGCGTCTGGTTGCCACCCTGCAAGCCGTACAGCACCAGGCTGCCACGGGGTGCCAATACATCACCGAGCAGCGACATCTGTGGCCCGCCGAGACCATCGAACACCACATCGACGCCGCGGTTGTCGGTGATCTTGTTGATTCGCATCAACAGGTCTTCTTCTTCGGTGACGATTACTTTTTCGGCACCGAGAGACAGCAGATACTCACGTTCCTCCGCCGTTTTGGTGGCAGCAATCACCCGCACACCCAGCGCCTTGCCCAACTGGACAAAGGATGGACCGGCACAGTGGCTGGCGTCGGTCACCAGGGCGAACTGCCCGGGTTTGACCCGTGCCAGATCAACGTAACCAAAATAGGCAATCAACAACGGCGTGTAATGCACGCTGGCTTCAACCGGGCTGAGCACGTCCGGATACCGGGTCAGCGCGGTGCGCGGCAGAACGATCAGTTCGCCGTAGACCGGGTAATCGTTGGGGCTCTCGGCCGGGAAACTGGCCACCTTGTCGCCCACTGCCAGATCTTCGACACCATCGCCGATCGCCGTGACCACACCGGCCATTTCATGACCGAGGCCCGAAGGCAGACGCGCCTGGGACGATGCCAGATTCTGGCGCCACAGCGTGTCATACCAGCTGATGCCGATTGCCTCGACACGCACCTGCACTTCGCCAGGACCTGGCTGAGCAGCCGCATGCTCTTCGCATTTGAGCACCTCGGCCGGACCAAACTTGTGAAAACGGATCGTGCGGGACATCGCAAACCTCGTCAAAGTAACCTCTAATGCCCTGAACTCTATCTGGGCTTTCCAGCCAAGACTATCAGTGGCTATTAATAGTCGACATGCCTGTCATTGATTCCGCAGCATGGCCAGCATTGAAAAAATCCATGAAAAATCTGCTGCCGCCTTCTCAGTAAAGCTGAATTACCCGGTGCAGAGTACCAGCCTTTCCCCGTAAGATTCATGCCGGCCATTGTTCTCATATGGTCGCTCTCGTCAAGCTTGATGACTCTGCCAGGACTCCAGATGAATCGTAATGACCTGCGTCGTGTCGACCTCAACCTGTTGATCGTGTTCGAAACGCTGATGCATGAGCGCAGCGTGACCCGTGCGGCGGAAAAGCTGTTCCTCGGACAGCCGGCGATCAGCGCGGCGCTATCGCGCCTGCGCGGCCTGTTCGACGATCCCTTGTTCGTGCGCACCGGACGCAGCATGGAACCTTCCGCCCGCGCGGTGGAAATCTTCGCCCTGCTCTCCCCGGCCCTGGACTCGATTTCCACCGCCGTCAGCCGTGCAGCGGAATTCGACCCGGCCACCAGCACTTCGGTATTTCGCATCGGCCTGTCGGACGATGTCGAATTCGCATTGCTGCCGATGCTGCTCAAGCGCCTGCGCGCCGAGGCGCCCGGCATTGTGCTGGTGGTGCGTCGCGTCAACTACATCCTGATGCCCGGCCTGCTCGCCTCCGGCGAAATCTCCATCGGCGTCAGCTACACCACCGACCTGCCAGCCAACGCCAAACGCAAGGTCTTGCGCCGTAGCGCCCCCAAATTGCTGCGCGCCGATACCGTGCCGGGACCGCTGAGCCTGGACGATTACTGCGCCCGACCGCACGCGCTGGTGTCGTTTGCCGGCGACCTCAGTGGTTTCGTCGATGAAGAGCTGGAAAAACTCGAACGTAAACGGCATGTGGTCCTGGCGGTGCCGCAGTTCAATGGACTGGGTACGCTGCTGGCGGGCACCGACATCGTCGCGACCGTCCCCGATTACACGGCGGAAGCCCTGACAGCCGCTGGCGGCCTGCGCGCCGAAGACCCACCGCTGCCGACGCGCACCTTCGAACTGCACATGGCCTGGCGCGGGTCGCAGGACAACGATCCGGGTGAGCGGTGGTTGCGATCGCGGATTCAGATGTTCTTCGGCGACCCTGACAGTCTCTAGGTTTCGCCGGGCGGGCTGTTCATCTGATCATTTCTGGCTTTTCATGGATCCTGGAAATCCAGTCACTTCCAGTGCACTTCGCGATTACAGCCCACCCGCTACCGGTACCCAAGGCTGTAGCGTGCAAGCCGGATCAAAGGTGCAACGCGGGTTTGGCCTGGCGAACGCCATGGACAGAAGGCACGCGGACCCGCAGAGCAATCAGCAGCGCGGCCAGTAGCATCAGCGCGGCCGCTGCGACGAATACGCCTGCGCTCCCACCGAGGCTGAATACCGCACCGCCAGCGGCGGCGCCTGTTGCGATGGCCGACTGCACAGACGCCACCACCATGCCTCCAGCGCTTTCCGCCTGATCAGGTACCGCGTTGGCGACCCAGTTCGACCACGCCACCGGCACACCACCAAAGGCCAGCCCCCAGATCGCCAGCAATACCACCTGCCCCGGCACCGACGCCGGCAACAGCACCAACGCCAGTGCTGCGACGCCGACCAGCGCGGGCATCAACACCAGAGTGGCCAGCGGGTAGCGCTCCAGCAGCTTCCCGGCTAACAACGTGCCGACGAAGTTCGCCACACCGAACCCCAGCAGCATCAGCGACAGCCCTTGCGGGCCGATGCCGGTAGTCCCTTCAAGGAATGGCCGAACATAAGTGAACATCGCGAAGTGCCCGCTGTGCACCAGTACACAACCGAACATGCCCATGGCGATGCCCGGACGCTGCAACACCTCGAAAACGGTGCGCAGTCTTGCCGGCCGGCGCGGCGCGAGGCGCGGCAGAGTGAGCGACTGGAAAGCCAGGGTCACCATGCCTACCGCCGCCGCTGCAAAGAACGCGCTGCGCCAGCCATATAACCCGCCCAGATAACTGCCCAGCGGCACTGCAACTACCGTCCCAATGGCTATGCCGCTGAAAATGATCGAAAGCGCCCGAGGCAACAAGGCACTCGGCACCAGGCGCATCGCTACCGCTGCCGCCATGCTCCAGAACCCGCCAAGGGCAATACCCAGCAAGATGCGCATCAACAACAGCACCGCGAAGCTGGAGGAAACGGCGACCAACAGATTCGAGGCGACCATCAACGTGGAAAAGCCCAGTAACACCCAACGTCGGTCGATGCTGCGGGTCAGACCTGGCACCAACAAGCCAGCGAACAGCGCCACCACGGCTGTCACCGTCACCGCCTGGCCAGCCAACGCTTCGGACACTCCCAGGTCGGTGGCCATCAGCGTCAACAAACTCGCCGGAAGGTACTCAGCGGTGAGTAACCCGAACACACCCATTGCCAAAGAGAAGACGGCCATCCACGCGGGCGTCGCAGGCTCTACATCCGCGCCGACGCCGCAATGGCGGTCGGATACGGCGTTACATACACAGTCATTCATTGCACGGATCTCCCAATGTTCATTGCGAGCCGAGTCTAGGCGCTGAAAACTGGATGATCTATGATCCAAAGTCTCTACTTTTTGATCAAAACCCCTGAACGATGTTTGCAGACCAGTTTGCTCTTTCCTCGGACCTCATCAACGAGCTGTTGCGTGGCATGCGCCTGCGAGGCGTTGAATACCGGCGTATCCAGGCGGGTCCAACGTTCGGATTGAGCTTCGCGGAAAAACCTGGGCACGCCTGGTTCCACTTCATGGCCATCGGCAATGCGCAATTGCGAATGGAGGACGGCAACAGGTACGCGCTGTCTGCCGGCAACGCCGTGTTCATTTCCCATGGCGCGGCTCATCAACTGTTTTCCCATCCGGACGCGCCTGTTCAAGACATCGACGGTCTAGACGGCGAAACCTTGGGTGAAACCGTCAGCGCGGTGGATACCGGAGCCGACGCCAGCCCAACGCCGAGCACTATTTTGTTCAGTGGTTGCATGGAGTTTGAGTTGGGCAGTATCCATGGCCTTGGCCAGCTGATGCCGGGCCTGATGCTGATTGATGCCGGTGGCCAGCGTTATCCCGGGCTGGTACCGATCCTGACCACCATGGAGCGCGAGGTCAGCGCCGCCCGCGTGGGCTTTGCCGGCATCCTCGCGCGGTTGGCCGACGTGGTGGCCGCCATGGTCGTTCGCGGCTGGGTGGAATGCGCCTGCGGCAATGCTTCGGGTCTGATCGCCGCCTTGCGCGATCCACGCTTGGCCGGTGCACTGCTTGCGCTCCATCAACAACCGGGCCGCGACTGGACCGTTGCGCAGTTGGCAGAGCACTGTAATACCTCACGTTCGGTATTCGCGGAGCGCTTCCAGGTCACGATTGGCATGACTCCACTGCGCTACGTGACCGAACTGCGAATGCGGCTTGCAAGCCAGTGGCTGACGCTCGAAAGGCTGCCGATTGAAGAGGTGGCGCAGCGTTTGGGTTATACCTCCCAGGCTGCGTTCAGTCGTGCATTCAAGCGTATTACGGGCAGGACACCGGGCTTGAGTCGCAAGGCGAGGCAGCCCGCGATTACTTGAAGTCGAGCGCAAGGAATCGATGATCCTTGCCCCTGTCTCACTTACCGCCCGTTACGTCGAGGAATGTACCGGTAACAAATGATGCTTCTGCACCAGCCAGCCACAAAATGGCCCGCGCCACTTCCTCCGGCTGCCCGCCCCGGCCCATCGGGATCGAGTCCTTGACCCGATCGACCCGCCCCGGCTCGCCGCCGCTGGCGTGCATGTCGGTATAGATGTGCCCCGGTCGGATACAGTTGACGCGAATGCCCTCACGGGCCACCTCTTTGGCGAACCCGATGGTGAACGTTTCCAGCGCGCCTTTCGATGCTGCGTAGTCGACATATTCATTCGGACTGCCCAGACGGGCCGAGGCCGACGACACATTGATCACCACGCCGCCCGCACCGCCGTGCCGCAGGGACATGCGCTTCACGGCCTGTTGGGCGCACAGTATCGGCCCGAGAGCATTGACCGCAAAGATGCGTTGCATGCGCGCGAAGCCCAGGTCCTCCAGGCGTGACTGTTGCGCCAGCACACCAGCGTTATTGACCAGGACATCGATGCGTCCGAACGTGCGGTCGATCGCGGTAAAAAGACTCGCGACCTGCTCGGGGTCGGCGCTGTCGGCGCGCATCGCCAACGCCTTGCGTCCCAGCGCTTCGACATCCGCCGCCACTGCCAGCGCGGCGGACTCATTGGCAACGTAACTGATCGCGACATCGTAGCCTTGAGCAGCAGCGAGTCGGGCGGTGGCGGCGCCCACTCCCCGACTGCCACCTGTGATCAGAATCAGCGGAGCCTGCGAGACGTTGACCATGAAAACTACTCCTTAGCAGATGATGCCGAGTCAGCCGATGATGATCGCGCCGCAGGCGATCACCACACAGGCCAGCATCCGGCGGACGGTAAGGGTTTCACCGAGGAACAAGTAACCAAGCAGCGCCGCAAACAGCACGCTGGTTTCACGCAAGGCTGACACCGCGCCCAGCGGGGCTTCGTTCATCGCGTAGATAACGATTGCATAGGCAAGCAGAGAGACCAGCCCGCCCATTGCCGCAGCGAACATTCCGGGCCGAATCGAAAACAGGCTGCGGGCATCGCGCAGAACGATGTAGACCACCGGCATCAGCACGCCCCACAAGGCACTCATCCACACCGTGTAGGCCAGCGGCGCGCCGGACAGCCGCGCGCCAATGCCGTCGACCACGCTATAAGCCGCGATAAAGCAGCCGGTTCCCAATGCGTAAGGCAGGCTGGGCACCGACAGGCTGCGTCCCCGGAAGGCCAGCGAAATGATCCCGCCAGACACCAGAGCAATGCCGAGCAATTCGCCGGGGGTGATGGTTTCGCCGGCAAACAATGCGGCGCCCAGCGTGATCAACGCGGGCGATGAACCGCGCGAGATCGGATAAATCTGTCCCAGATCGCCGACCCGGTAACTGCGCACCAGAAACAGGTTGTAGCCAACGTGCAGCAATGCCGACAGCAGCGCATACCCCCAGCTCTGAGGCGCAGGCGCCACCATGAACATCGCGGCAACTGCACAGACTATGGCAATTGCAACGCACATCACCGTCATCGACCAGAGCCGATCGGCACCGCCGCGCAGCAGCGCGTTCCAGCTGGCGTGCAGCAGCGCGGCGAACAGGACAAGGAGGACGAGATGAGTAGGCATTGGCCATTTTAGGCAGCCCGAACGGTCGGATTACAGAGAAGACTCCTCATTGCTCCATGAGTGATTATTCATGCCTTCAAACCTGCCCGCCTTGCACTTTGAGCGCCTCACCGAGCAGCCATTCGCGAAAACTCTCAATGTGCGGCTGCGTCTCAACACCCTTGGGGCAAACGAAGTAGTAGGCGAGCGGTGACTGAAACGGCACATCGAACAGCCGCACCAGACGGCCATCGCCGATTTCCTTCTCGACATGCCCGCTGCGTACCAGGGCAATGCCATGGCCGAGCAAAGCCGCCTCCACCGTCATATTGGTATCGCCAAACCTGACGCTTTCCCGCAGCGGCAAAAATGCCAGTCCGACGGACTGGAACCACGCTTCCCATTTCGGTGCCAGTTCAGCGCCGTCACGTGCCAGCAGCGGTAACTGCAACAAATCGGCGGGACTGCCCGGCATTCCGACGCGTTGCAGCAGTTCGGGGCTGGCCACCGGGAAAACCTGCTCACCGAACAAAAACTGTGAATACAGACCGGGATAGTTGCCCTTGCCCAAGCGGATCGCGACATCGGCTTCGCTGCTGGCGAAATGGATGACCTTGTCCGTGGTGTCCAGCGACACCAACAGTTCCGGGTGCTGGCGGGCCAGGCTCGGCAAGCGTGGCAGCAACCATTTCAATGCAAAGGAATAGGTTGTGCTGACGCTGAGCCGGACCCTGCCCTTTTGCTCACGCAGATCAGCCAGCGTCGCCTCAAGGCTCATGAAGAACTCGCGCACGATCGGCGCCAGCGTAGCGCCCGCAGGTGTGAGGCGTAACGACTTGCCCCGTTCAAACAGCTGCAAGCCCCAAAGTTCTTCCAGATGCCGAAGCTGATGGCTGACCGCGCTCTGGGTCACATGCAATTCCTGCGCGGCGGCGGTGAACGTCGGGTGCCGGGTGGATACTTCGAAAGCCCGCAAAGTCGCGGTCGGGGGCAGATCTCTCATAAACAAAGGGTCCGGGATTGGCAAAACATCGAGGTATGAGTATCAGGTCATGTTAGAGCGAAATGTTGTGGGTTGCCTGTTCGGGGTAACAGGACTCTTGATGTTGGCGTATTGATCCAGCAGCCAGGCGAGGTCTTTGTAAACAAGCGCCATATGCTCCGCAAGAATGTCGAGGCTCGGTAACTTCAGCGCAGCATTTAATCGCCGCATAATCCTCACCCAGCAATTTCGCCTGCGACAGTTGCCGATCGCGCAACACAGAATTGTCATCAGGCCAATTGATAGCCCCCTAACGAAAGGCGCATGCTAGAGGGCTTCTCTCGGGCTTATATCATTCCGAATGATAGTTACCTTCGTGTCATTCGATTCGTTTTGCTATCGACCCGCCGAGCATCATCCGCCCATCTTCAATACATTGGCGGATGCATCCATGGAACAATCACTCAAACATTTGCGCTTCCCGTTGGCTCTGTTGGCCGTGCTGGTGATGAGCGCCTGCGGCAAGACTCCGGAAACCGCGGCGGCCATGCCTGCTGCCAAGGTCAGCGTGGCCAAGGTGCTGGAACAACCGGTCAACGAGTGGGACGAATTCACTGGGCGCCTCGAAGCGCCGGAAACCGTTGAAATCCGTCCGCGGGTCTCCGGCCAGATCGACGAAGTCGCCTTCACCGAAGGTGCTCTGGTCAAGAAAGGCGACCTGCTGTTCCAGATCGACCCGCGTCCGTTCCAGGCTGAGGTCCGCCGCCTCGAAGCGCTGGTTGCCCAGGCCCGTGCCAATGCCACACGCAGCGAAAACGAAGCCGGCCGTGGCGAACGCCTGCGTGCCAGCAACGCCATCTCCGCCGAATTGGCCGACTCGCGTACCAGCGCTGCACAAGAAGCCCGAGCCGCTGTTGGCGCGCTGCAAGCGCAACTGGACCTGGCCAAGCTGAACCTGAGCTTCACCCGCGTCACTGCGCCAATCAGTGGCCGCGTCAGCCGTGCCGAAATCACCGCGGGCAACCTGGTGACCGCCGACACCACTCCGCTGACCAGCGTGGTTTCCACTGACAAGGTATACGCCTACTTTGACGCGGACGAACGTGTGTTCCTCAAATACACCCAGCTCGCCCGTCAGGGTCAGCGCGGCGCCACTACCCCGGTGTACATGGGCCTGTCCAATGAAGACGGCAACCCGCACCTGGGCCAGATGAACTTCGTCGACAACCAGGTCAACCCGAAAACCGGCACCATCCGTGGTCGCGCCGTGTTCGACAACAGCGACGGCACTTACACCCCGGGCCTGTATGCACGTCTGAAACTGGTCGGCAGCGGCACCTACAACGCCATGCTGATCAACGATGAAGCGGTCGGTACCGACCTCGGCAAGAAGTTCGTGCTGGTGATGGATGGCGACAACAAGACCGTCTACCGCGCCGTCGAGCTCGGTCCGAAGATCGAAGGCCTGCGTATCGTGCGCAGCGGCCTGAACAAGGACGACACGATCATCGTCAAGGGTCTGCAACGGGTTCGTCCTGGCTCGCCGGTTACGCCTGAAGTGATCCCGATGGCCAGCGAGCAAACCATTGCCGCTCTCGCTCAACAACGACAAGCGCTGGAAGCCAGCAACCTGCCCAAAGTCGCACCTGCCAAAGGCGCGCCGGGTTCGGTTGTGAAACTGGCTGCTGCGACCCCACGCGGTTAAGGGACGACAACTCCGATGAATTTTTCCCAATTCTTCATTTCACGGCCGATCTTCGCAGCGGTGCTTTCGCTGTTGATCCTGATCGCCGGTGCGATTTCGCTGTTCCAGTTGCCGATCAGCGAATACCCGGAAGTCGTGCCACCGACCGTGGTGGTGCGTGCCAACTTCCCGGGCGCCAACCCAAAAGTCATCGGTGAAACCGTGGCGGCTCCATTGGAGCAGGCCATCACCGGCGTCGAGAACATGCTGTACATGTCTTCGCAGTCCACCGCCGACGGCAAGATCACCCTGACCATCACCTTCGCCCTGGGTACTGACCTGGACAACGCGCAGGTGCAGGTGCAGAACCGCGTGACCCGGACCGAGCCGAAGCTTCCGGAAGAAGTGACGCGCATCGGTATCACCGTCGACAAGGCTTCGCCCGACCTGACCATGGTTGTGCACTTGACCTCGCCGGACAAACGCTACGACATGCTGTACCTGTCCAACTACGCGATTCTCAACATCAAGGATGAGCTCGCTCGCCTCGGTGGTGTCGGTGACGTGCAGTTGTTCGGTATGGGCGACTACTCGCTGCGTGTATGGCTCGACCCGAACAAGACCGCTTCGCGCAATCTGACCGCGACTGATGTGGTGACCGCCATTCGCGAACAGAACCGTCAGGTGGCCGCCGGCCAACTGGGCGCGCCCCCTGCCCCGACTGCGCAAAGCTTCCAGCTGTCGATCAACACTCAGGGCCGTCTGGTCTCCGAGGAAGAGTTCGAGAACATCGTTATTCGCGCCGGCGACAACGGTGAAATCACTCGCCTGAAGGACATCGCCCGCGTCGAACTGGGCTCCAGTCAGTACGCCCTGCGTTCGTTGCTGAACAACCAGCCAGCCGTAGCGATCCCGATCTTCCAGCGTCCGGGCTCCAACGCCATCGAAATCTCGAACGAAGTTCGCGGCAAGATGGAAGAGCTGAAGAAAAGCTTCCCGCAAGGCATGGACTACAGCATCGTCTATGACCCGACGATCTTTGTGCGCGGCTCCATCGAGGCGGTGGTTCACACCCTCTTCGAAGCACTGATTCTCGTGGTTCTGGTGGTGATCCTGTTCCTGCAGACCTGGCGCGCCTCGATCATTCCGTTGGTGGCGGTGCCGGTATCGTTGATCGGTACGTTTGCGGTGATGCACCTGTTCGGTTTCTCGCTCAACGCCCTGTCGCTGTTCGGTCTGGTACTGGCGATCGGTATCGTGGTGGACGACGCCATCGTGGTGGTGGAGAACGTCGAGCGGAACATTGAACTGGGGCTCAACCCCTTCGATGCGACCAAAAAGGCCATGGGTGAAGTGACCGGCCCGATCATTGCGACAGCGCTGGTGCTGTGTGCGGTGTTCGTACCCGCCGCGTTCATCTCGGGCCTGACCGGTCAGTTCTACAAGCAGTTTGCTTTGACCATCGCGATCTCTACGGTGATCTCGGCCTTCAACTCGCTGACCCTGTCACCAGCACTGGCCGCCGTGTTGCTCAAGGGCCACGACGCGCCGAAAGACCGTTTCTCGCGAGTGCTGGACAAGATCTTCGGTGGCTGGCTGTTCCGTCCGTTCAACCGTTTCTTCGACCGCGCCAGTCATGGCTACGTCGGTACCGTGCGCCGGGTCATCCGTGGCAGCGGCATCGCCCTCTTCCTGTACGCAGGCCTGATGGTGCTGACCTTCTTCGGTTTCTCCAGCACCCCGACCGGTTTCGTACCGGGCCAGGACAAGCAATACCTGGTGGCCTTCGCGCAACTGCCGGACGCCGCGAGCCTGGACCGCACTGAAGACGTGATCAAGCGCATGTCCGACCTGGCACTGAAACAGCCAGGCGTGGAAAGCGCCGTAGCGTTCCCGGGTCTGTCGATCAACGGCTTCACCAACAGCCCGAACGCCGGCATCGTGTTCGTGACCCTGAAACCGTTCGACGAGCGTAAAGACCCGAGCATGTCCGCCGGTGCGATTGCCGGTGCCTTGAACGGCCAGTACGCGGGAATTCAGGAAGCCTACATGGCGATCTTCCCGCCGCCGCCGGTACAGGGTCTGGGCACCATTGGTGGTTTCCGCCTGCAAATCGAAGACCGGGGCAACCTGGGCTACGAAGAGCTGTACAAGGAAACCATGAACATTATTGCCAAGAGCCATAACGTTCCGGAACTGGCCAACCTGTTCACCAGCTACACCGTGAACGTGCCGCAGGTCGATGCCGCCATCGACCGCGAAAAAGCCAAGACCCACGGCGTGGCCGTCAGCGACATCTTCGACACCCTGCAGATCTACCTGGGTTCGCTGTATGCCAACGACTTCAACCGCTTCGGTCGTACCTATCAGGTCAACGTTCAGGCAGAGCAGCAGTTCCGCCTCGAATCCGACCAGATCGGCCAGCTGAAAGTACGCAACAACAAAGGCGAGATGATCCCGCTGGCGACCTTCATCAAGGTCAGCGACACCTCGGGCCCGGATCGCGTGATGCACTACAACGGCTTCATCACCGCTGAAATCAACGGTGCCGCAGCCCCGGGCTACAGCTCCGGCCAGGCCGAAAAAGCCATCGAGAAACTGCTCAAGGATGAACTTCCGAACGGCATGACCTACGAGTGGACCGACCTGACCTACCAGCAGATTCTGTCCGGCAACACCGCGCTGTTCGTGTTCCCGCTCTGCGTATTGCTGGCGTTCCTGGTGCTCGCGGCGCAATACGAAAGCTGGAGCCTGCCACTGGCGGTGATCCTGATCGTACCGATGACCCTGCTGTCGGCCATCACCGGTGTGATCATCTCTGGCGGCGACAACAACATCTTCACCCAGATCGGCTTGATCGTACTGGTGGGACTTGCCTGTAAGAACGCGATTCTGATCGTCGAGTTCGCCAAGGATAAGCAGGAAGAAGGCCTCGATCCGCTGGCCGCCGTACTGGAAGCCTGCCGTCTGCGTCTGCGGCCGATCCTGATGACCTCGTTCGCGTTCATCATGGGTGTGGTGCCACTGGTTTTCTCCAGCGGTGCCGGTGCCGAGATGCGTCATGCCATGGGTGTGGCGGTGTTCTCCGGGATGCTCGGTGTGACCTTCTTCGGTCTGCTGCTGACCCCCGTGTTCTATGTGCTGATCCGCAACTTCGTGGAGCGCAGCGAAGCTCGCAAAGCGACCAAGGCGCAAAATCTTCAAAAGCCACTGGAGGCGCACCAATGAGTCTGAAAGTCTTCCTGCCGAGCCTGCTGGTGCTGGCCCTGAGTGCCTGCGCCGTCGGCCCTGACTACAAGACCCCGACGACGGAGGCGGCGAACATCACGTCCGCCACCGACGGCGCCGCCGGCCAGAAGAACTTCGACCGTTCGAAATTCGAAGGCATCTGGTGGCAGCAGTTCGACGATCCGACTCTCAACCAGTTGGTGACTCAATCACTGCAAGGCAACCGTGAACTGCGCGTGGCGTTCGCCCGCTGGAAAGCCGCCCGGGCGATCCGCGACGACGCCAGCAACGATGCAATGCCGACCATCACCAGCCGCGCCAGCAGCGATCTGGCCAAAGGTCAGATCCCGGGCCAGACCACCAATCGGGTCAACAGTGAACGCTATGACCTGGGCCTGGACATGGCCTGGGAGCTGGACCTGTTCGGACGCATCCAGCGCAATCTGGAAGCCAGCGACGCCGACCAACAAGCGGCCGAAGCCGATCTGTACCAACTGCAAGTCACCATGATTGCCGAACTGGTGGACGCTTACGGTCAACTGCGCGGTGCTCAACTGCGGGAAAAGATCGCGCTGGCCAACCTGAACAACCAGCAGGAGTCGCGCAAGATCACCATCAGCCTGCGTGACGCCGGCGTTGGCGATCAGCTAGATGTTGAACGGGCCGATGCGCGTCTGGCGTCGGTCGAAGCCAGCGTGCCGCAGCTGCAGGCAGAACAGGCCCGGCAGAAAAACCGCATCGCCACCCTGCTGGGTGAACGTCCGGACAAGCTGACCGTCGACCTGAGTCCGAAAGACCTGCCGGCGATTGCCAAGGCCTTGCCGATCGGTGATCCGGGCGAACTGCTGCAGCGTCGTCCGGACATCCTCAGCGCCGAGCGCAGACTGGCTTCGGCCACGGCGCGTATCGGTGTAGCCAAGGCCGACCTGTTCCCACGGGTCAGTCTCAGCGGTTTCCTCGGCTGGACGGCCGGGCGTGGTTCGCAGATCGGTTCCTCGGCGGCCAACGCCTGGGCACTGGGCCCGAGCATCACCTGGGCGGCGTTCGACCTTGGCAGCGTGCGAGCCCGTTTGCGCGGCGCCGATGCCGATGCCGAAGGCGCACTGGCGACTTACGAGCAGCAAGTATTGCTCGCGCTGGAAGAGTCGGAAAACGCCTTCAGTGATTACGGCAAGCGTCAGCAACGTCTGATTTCGCTGATCCGTCAGAGCGAATCGAGCCGCAAGGCTGCCGACCTCGCCGAAATCCGCTACCGCGAAGGCACCACCGATTTCCTGGTGCTGCTCGACGCCCAGCGTGAACGCTTGAACGCCGAGGACAGCCAGGCCCAGGCCGAAGTGGATCTGTATCGCGGCATCGTCGCGATCTACAAGGCGCTCGGTGGCGGTTGGCAGCCAGAAACGGTGGCCAGCAAGTAATCGTTTTTTAAAGAGCTCCTTTGGTTGGCCGCAACCAACCAAATTTTTTGCCCCGCGTATCATTCGGTCGCGGGGCTTTTTTGTCTCTGTTTTTCATGATTTTCCAGCACTGTGACCGTCGCGGTGGTACCGGCTCTGAGTCGGTCCTTGCCTGCGTAATCAGGGTCGATGCCGATCCGCACCGGCACCCGTTGCGCCAGTTTCACCCAGGTGTAGCTGGGGTTGATGTTGGCCAGCAATCGACTTCCCGGGGCGTTTTCCCGGTCGGCAATGGCGAAGGCGATGCTTTGCACGGTTCCACCGAATTTTTCCCCGCTCATCAATTCGATCCGCACCCGATCACCCTCCTCGATCCGTGGCAGTTTGGTTTCCTCGAAATAGCCGCTGACATAAAAGGAGCCGCTGTCCACCAGTGCCAGCAGGGCGCTACCGGCCACCGCGTAATCCCCCTGACGGGTCAGCAGATTAGTGACATAACCGCTGACCGGCGCTTCGACTCGGGTACGTTGCAGATCCAGTTCGGCCTGGGTCAATGCAGCAATCGCCAGTTGCACGTTGGCTTCGGCGAGACCGAGATTGGCCTGATTGCGCAACAGATCGGCCTGGGCCACGGCCACGTCGGTACTGGACTTCTCCCACTCTTCCCCGGAAATCGCGAACCCTTGCTTGAGCGTACGTCGCCGGCGCTCTTCACTCTGGCGTTGTTTGAGCAACGCTTCGCTGGCGACGATGGCTGCTTGCGACTGCCCGAGCGTGGCCTTGGAGACCTCCACCGAGCGTTTCGCATGCTCGACCGCGAGGCTGTAACGAGCCGGGTCGATCTCCAGCAACAACTGGCCCTTGTCGACATGCTGGTTGTCCTGCACCGCCAGTGTGACGATGCGGCCCGAAACATCCGCCGAGAGTGTCACCACATCCGCCCTCACCCGCGCATCCCGAGTCCACGGGGCCCGGGTGTAATGTTCCCAGGCAAACCAGCCGAGCACGACGGCCAGCAGCACCACCGCCAATGTCGTCAATCGAGTGAGCAACGTCTTCAAGGTTTCAGGCTCCCATCAGCAGAATCAGTGCGGCGCACACACAGGCATAAAGGGCGCCTTCGAACAGCGCCTCATGCCAGACAAAACGCAGGACGCCGAGCCGGCGCAAACCCCAGTCGAGCAGCAGAAAAACCGGTATGGCCAGCAGCAAGGCCTGAGCGATAGGCGGCAGGTAAACGCCGCCGATCTCGAAATCAATGGGCAAGGATGGGCTCTCCTTCAGATCGGTCGGGCTGCAAATGCTCGCCATGTCGTTCCAGAAACGACACCACGATCAACAGGGCCACGCGCATGCGAAATACCGACCACAAGTGCGCATGGGTGGCGACATGCAAGGCATCCAGCTCATCGCCGAGCGCATGCAGCGTAGCCAGTAACGGTGTCAGGCGCACATCCGGTCGGCCGGCGACGAAACGGCCGGTCTGACGCAATGCCGTCGACAGCTGCCGATGCAAATCGTCCGTAAGCAGAGCATTGTTTTGCGCCTGTTGCCTGAGCTGGTGCATGGCCACGCCCAGCGCTACACAGGCGAGGCTGATTTCATACAGGCGCTGCATGTCCTGATCGTTGGCGGCTGGCAGCACGCCAAGCATCGAGGTCAGGCGATCGACCATGCGACTTTCGAAGGCGAATTGCTGTTCATCGGTGGCCGGGCTCTTGGTCAATTGGTAGACCTGCTCCCGCGCTTCGTTGTAGAAGCGCCGGATGCGCAGCGCCGGGCGGAACGGGAAAATCCAGGCGTAGACGATCAGAGCCAGCATCGCCGCACTGACGTAGGCCCCGGCAAATTCGAACCATTGAATGGCGGTGTTCTGCCCGGTGCCGACGTTCTGCGGGCCGAGCATCAGGAAGCTCGACAGCCCCAGCCCCATGCCGATACCGGCGGTGGCCGGGCTGGACAGTCCGACTGCGATCACATACAGCAAAGGCGCTAGCAACAAGGCCAACATTTCGAAATCGCTGATCGCCGGGACCAGCATGAACTGATAGAAGGCCGACACCACCAAGGCCAGTCCCAGCCCTCGGGCGTAACTCTGCGCGGCGATCAACGGGCGCGGAAACGTCGCCATCAACGAACACAGAATCCCCACCAGAATCATCCCGCCCCGCGCGCCGTCCCACGCGGTTTCGATCCAGATCAGTCCGGCCACCAACAATGCGCTGAAGGCGCGGATGGCGTTCATCGTCGCGAGGGTGAAATCCAGGTGCAAGGGGCTGGACTGGCCACGGAACATGCAACTGGCCTCCCGCCCTTCCTGTATCGCATCGCTCAGTTCGAGAATCTGCTCCAGTTGCTGCAACAGCCGCGCCTGTTCCCAGCGCAATGCCCACGCCAGCGAGCGCAGGGTTGCACTCATGTCTTCCGTCAATTGTTCGGCCCTGTAGGCGAGCCCTTCGAACTGCTGTTGCAGCGCGACGAACTGGTGCCGCGCCTCGGCCGGCAATGAGCGCCCTTGCAGTGCGAGCTGGTCGAGCAGTGCCAGTTCTTCTGCACGCAATTGCTGGATTTCCAGCGGCAGGTCGCCCTCCCATCGCTCAGTGAGCAGCTCCCGCTGGTGACGCAGCGCGGTCAGGCGTGAGGTCAGCAGCATCAGTTGATTGCCCAGCAACAACACCAGATTGTTGGCGCTGCGCAGGCGTGGAGCATCGAAATACAAGTGCCGGCGCAGACCTTCGAGGGCGCTGATTTCCCCCAGCAGCTGCATTTGCCGGCGCTGAAAGTCCGCTTCGCTTTCTTCGGTGCGAAGCACAGCGGCGGCATGGGTGGCGGCGAGCTTGATCACCTGATCAACCTTCGCGAAATAGTTGCGTGATACCGCTTCGGGCCGCGCCGTCAACAGGCTGACCACGCATACGCACGCCACCGCCAGCAAGGTTTCGGTGACCCGGGTCACCGCCAGCAGAAAGGTGCCGTCCTGATCCGGAATCGCCAGCAGCGCCACCACCACGGCGGTGTACCCGCTAAGCACGAACGCCTGGGAACTGGTATAGCGCAATAACGTGCCGCCGGCAGTGCACAGGGCCAGCCAAAGCGCCAGGGTCGTGATGAACGGCAACGGCGCCTGGGGAAAGATCGCCATCAGCAGCACTGCCACCACCGCGCCAAGGGTTGTCCCGATGATTTGCCCGAAGCTGCGTGCCAGCGCCATCCCGGCCAGTGGCTGGCTGATGATCACTACGGCCATGATCGACCATTTCGGCTGGTCGAGATCGAACAGAAACGCCAGGTACAAGGTCAGCAATCCGGCGACAATGGTGCGCAAACCAAACAGCAGTACTGCCTGGCTGGGGTGGATGACTGCCTTGAAATAAATGAGCAGGGACTGCATGGATGGCCTCGTAGAAACAACTTCTGCAAGCGTAGACACTGCATGGAGAGGATGACGGCAAACAGGGTCGACACAAGCTGTAGGTCGATTCAACGCCTGTAGCAGGCCATATCGGGCAGAGGGTTTGACTCACGGCGCGAGCTGACAGAAGCTTGCGACCTCCGCTGCAAAACGAAAGTTTCGGAAATTCGCATGCCTCAGTCTCGCCGCTATTTGCTCATCAGCCTCGGCCTTGCGCTGGTCCTGATCGTCGCCTGGCTGTCTTTGCGCAGCACTGCGCCGGTTGTGCCGGAGGCGATCAAACACGGTTACAGCGAAGCGCTGGCCGCTGCTCGTGCCGGTCAACCGGGGGCTGCGCGGATGCTGTACCAGCAACTGGGGCGCCCGGATCTTTCAGTCAAACGGCGTGTCTGGCTGCACGCCGAGCTGCCCAACTACCCGAGCCCCCAGGCCCTGAAACTGGCGGATGCCGATCTGCAAAACGAATCGCCGGACGTTCGACTGGCCGCGATCAAAAGCGTGACCGGCCTGGTGCCGGGCGGGCAGCGCAGCCTGCTGCTGGGCCCGTTGCTCGACGATGAAGATCAAACCTTACGCTTCGCCGCAATCAACGCCCTGCTCGGCTTGTCTCCGGATCAACTGGGCCTGTATTTCGCCCCGCTCCAGCAAGGCATCGACGTGTGGGAGCAGGCGCTCAGGGCCCAGCCGGAAAGCGCTGCCAATTACGCTCAACTGGCGCGCCTTTATCTGCACAACGCTGAATTGAAACAGGCACAGCAAGCGCTGGAACAAACCCTGCGCCTCGACCCCGGCAACCTGCCGGCGCTGGTGATGCAGATCGAAGTGCTCGACCGTCAGGGCCAGAGCGACGCTGCCCGACAACTGCTCGCCCGACAACTGAAGGCCCAGCCCGACTCGGCCTATCTGCAACATGCCCTGGGCCTCTGGCTGCTGCACCACGATCAACGCGAGTACGCCCTGCTCGGCTTGTCCAAGGCCGTGGAACTCGAGCCCGACAACAAGGATTACCGCTACGACCTCGCCACCACCTTGCACAGCGCCGAAGAACTGGAAGCGGCACAAAAGCAGTTGCAGGAAATCGTCCAGCGTCACCCCGCCGATCGCAAGGCGCGGGTGCTTCTGATCAATTACTGGAAAGAAAGCGGTCAGTTGCAGAACGTGCAGATTCTGCTGGCCCAGCTCGAACAGATGAATCCCGACGATCCTTCGCTTCAGCAAGGCCTCTAGCGGCCTTCTCGACACATCCCGCAAGAAAATCGGAACCGTCGTCACGGCAAAAGGTCAAGTAATCAGGCAGTGCCAAAACGGCGTTCGGCGCCCGCTGCCTCGTTTCCCCTAGTCATGAGAGGGCATTTTTTGTCTACATCGAACGCGTTGATCAGTGCAAAAGCCGCCACCGGCATCGAAGGGTTGGACGATATCCTGGCCGGTGGTTTGTCCCGCAGTCACGTTTTCTTGCTGGAGGGCGAGCCTGGAACCGGTAAAACCACAGTCGCGTTGCATTTCTTGCTGGCCGGCGCCCGAGCCGGCGAACGTTCGTTGTACATCACGCTATCCGAAACCGAGCGAGAGTTGCGCCAGGGCGCAGCGTCCCACGGTTGGGAACTGAACGAAAATATCGAGATTTTCGAGCTGACGCCCCCGGAAAGCCTGCTTAACGCCGAGCATCATCAAAGCCTGCTCTATTCCTCTGATCTTGAACTGGGCGAGGCGACCAAACAGATTTTCGAAGTGGTCGAGCGCTTCAAACCCACCCGTGTGGTGCTCGACAGCCTCTCGGAAATCCGCCTGCTGGCGCAAAGCTCCCTGCGCTACCGTCGACAGATTCTGGCGATCAAGCATTACTTCGTGCGCTACGACGCCACGGTATTGCTGCTGGATGACCTGACCACCGAATCCCTGGACAAAACCGTTCACAGTGTCGCTCACGGCGTGATTCGCCTCGAAGAACTGACCCCCAACTATGGCGCCGAGCGCCGTCGCGTGCGGGTGATCAAGTACCGAGGCCAGAAGTACCGTGGCGGCTTCCATGACTTCACCATCATGGGCGATGGCGTGCACGTCTTCCCGCGTCTGGTGGCGGCGGAGCATCGCGGCGATTACCCACGCCTGCAGCTGTCCAGCGGTATCAAGGAAATGGACGCTTTGCTGGGTGGCGGTATCGAGACCGGCTCCAGCACACTGATTCTGGGCCCGGCGGGCACCGGCAAATCGTTGATCACCATGATTTTCGCGGCAGCGGCCGTGGCGCGTGGTGAAAAGGCTGCGCTGTTCATTTTCGATGAAGAGCTGGGCTTGCTGTTCGAGCGCATGAACAACATCGGCATTGACCTCAAGGCTTTGCAGGCCACCGGCAATCTGCTGATCGAACAAGTGGACGCCGCCGAATTGTCCCCCGGCGAGTTCTCTCACCGGGTGCGACGCTGCGTCGATGAAGGTGACATCAAGACCGTGGTGATCGACAGCATCAACGGCTATCAGGCCGCGATGCCGGAAGAGAACGCGCTGGTACTGCACATGCACGAATTGCTGCTGTACCTGAACCGCAAAGGCGCCGCGACGTTCATGACCGTCGCTCAACACGGTCTGGTCGGCGACATGCAGGCCCCGGTCGACATCACTTACCTCGCCGACACTGTGATTTTGCTGCGCTATTTCGAAGCCCTCGGCAAGGTTCGCCGGGCGATTTCGATCATCAAGAAACGCACCGGCAGCCATGAATCGACCATCCGCGAATTCCGCATTTCCAAACAAGGCATGACCATCGGTGAGCCGTTGGAAGCTTTCCAGGGCGTGCTGCGTGGCGTACCCACCTACCTAGGCGCGAGTAACCCGCTGCTTAAGGATGAAAACTTGTGACCGTCACCGTGCCGCTGTCGGAACGGGCGCTGATACTTGCACCCCAGGGTCGCGACAGCCAGGTTGCTCTGATGATCCTCAACGAGGCCGGATACGGTGGCCTGATCACTCCCGATCTGGCCACCCTGTGCAACGAATTGGAACCCGGCGCCGGGCTGCTGTTGATCGCCGTCGAAGCCCTGCATGGCCCGGAACTGGAATCCCTGCTGTTATATCTGGAGCAACAGCCTGCCTGGTCAGATCTGCCGATTGTGTTGTTGACCCATCACGGCGGATCCGGACAGGGCCCCTCTTCGCAGCTCAGCAAGTTACTGGGTAACGTGACGTTTCTTGAACGCCCCTTCCATCCGGTGACGCTGGTCAGCCTGATCTCCACCGCCCTGCGCGGTCGACGACGACAATACGAGGCCCGCGACCGCCTGATCGATCTGAGCGAGAGCGAACGGCGCCTGCAATCGACCCTGGAAACCCTCGAGCAACAAGTCGAGGAACGCACGGCGCAACTGCGGCACAACGAGGAAGCGCTACGTCAGTCGCAGAAAATGGAAGCGGTCGGTCAATTGACCGGCGGTATCGCCCATGACTTCAATAACATGCTGACCGGCATCATCGGCAGCCTCGAATTGATTCGCCGTCGACTGGCGCGTGGCCGCACGGAGGATCTCGACAGTCTCATCGACCTCGGCGTGACCTCCGCCAACCGCGCCGCCGGCCTGACTCACCGTCTATTGGCATTTTCCCGTCGCCAGTCACTGGACTCAAAAGCGGTGAAGATGAACGATCTGGTGCAATCGATGGGCGAACTGCTGCAACGCAGCCTCAACGAAAGCATTCAACTGGACATGCGCCTGCACGAACAATTGTGGGTAGCCGAGGCCGACCCCAATCAACTGGAAAGCGCCCTGCTCAACCTGGTTATCAATGCCCGCGACGCGATGCCCGACGGCGGCAATCTGGTAGTCGAGACGAGCAATCAGGTGCTGGGAAGCGATTTCACCGCCGCTTACAGCAACCTGAAGCCCGGCGATTACGTCCTATTGAGCGTGACCGACAATGGTTGCGGCATGCCCGAGAGCGTGATCAATCGCGCATTCGACCCATTTTTCACCACCAAGCCGATCGGCCAGGGCACCGGCTTGGGTCTGTCGATGATCTACGGTTTCAGCAAGCAATCCGGTGGCCACGTCTCGATCGACAGCAAAATCGACGAGGGCACCACCGTCAGACTCTATCTGCCGCGCTTCCAGGGCGAATCGTTGTCTCACGCGCCAACGCACACGGAGCAGGCGCCCGACGCCGTGGAAGGCGAAACCGTATTGATCGTCGAAGACGATCCGGCCGTGCGGGTGCTGGTCAGTGCAGTGTTGAGCGAACTGGGTTATGGATTTGTCGAGGCCAGCGATGCCGACAGTGCCGTGCCGATTCTGGATTCGGAGCAGCGTATCGATCTGCTGATCAGCGACGTCGGCCTGCCGGGCATGAACGGCCGGCAACTGGCGGAAATCGGCCGGCAATACCGGCCCGACCTGAAGGTTCTGTTCATTACCGGTTACGCTGAACACGCCGCTGTGCGCGGCGGGTTCCTTGATTCCGGGATGCAGATGATCACCAAGCCGTTCACCTTCGATCTGCTGACGGCGAAGGTGCGGGAGATGATCAAGAGCTGAGGCGGTTCACGCCTCAGGCCAGCAGTTCCTGAATCTTCTCCTGCAATACATCCAGATCGAACGGCTTTTCCAGGATCGGCGCCCGGCGGGTGATGGGGCTGCCGGTCTCGCGGATTTCCTGCGGATAGCCGCTGATGAAGATCACCTTCAGATCAGGGCGCAATTTGACGGCGGGTTCGGCGATCTGCACGCCCGAGATGCCTCCCGGCAAACGAAAATCAGTAATCAACATATCCAGATGCGGCTTGCTCGCCAGAATCTCGAACGCCTGCTCGCCGTTCTCGGCCTGCAATACGCGATAGCCCTGCCCTGACAGATAGTCTGTCAGCACCATCAGGATCACCGGTTCGTCCTCGACGACGAGTACTACATCTTGTGCATCTACGCTCATGGGAAGCCTTTGTTCGGTCAATAGCTGCTGATACGACCGTGCGGTCACTCAGAGGTTGCGTTTGTTTCGCCGTTTTCCTGGAGCGGCAGACAAACGCGAAACAGGGCGCCCTCGTTGATCTTGCTTTCGACGACGATGAAGCCGCCATGGGCGGCGACGATCTGTTCGGAGATGAACAGACCCAGTCCGAGGCCGGCCACCACCGTCTTGGCGGAGACGCGTTCGAACTGTTGAAAAATACGTTTCTGATTTTCCTCGCTGATGCCGATGCCGTGATCCTGGACCTCGACACGTGCCTGGTTGCCCTGGCGATAGACGCGCACCTGAATCGGGCTTCTACCGCCATAACGCAAGGCATTGGTCAGCAGGTTGGAAATCACCTGTTCGATGCGAAACTCATCCCAGCAGCCTTCGACCGGACTCTCCGCTTCGAAGGAAACGGTGGTTTCCGCCGCCTCGATCTGTTGCGCAAAGTTTTGCAGCAAGTTGCTCACCAACTGCGCGAGATCGAAGCGACTCGGGCGAATCGACAGCTTGCCGGTGCGGATCCGCGAGACGTCGAGCATGTCCTCGATCAGCCGGATCAGGCTTTTGATCTGGCGCTCGTCGCGGTCAACCATCGCGTGCATTTTGTCGAGGGTGAACGCGGCAGCGTTGTCCCGGGCCAAGTGCATCTTGCGCAGTTGGGTTTCGAGGATAAGGCCGTTAAGGGGCGTGCGCACTTCATGGGCGACGATCGACATGAAATCGTCACGCATGCGTACCGCCTGCTCCAGTTCGCCCTGGGTGCTTTGCAGTTGCTGCAACAGCGCTTCCTGTTCGCGACGGCTCTGCTCCAGCGCTTCGACCTGTTGCTTCATCGCCTTGCTCTGGCGGTACAGATCGACAAAGACATTCACCTTGCTTTTTACCGCATGGATGTCCAGCGGCTTGTGCAGGAAGTCCACCGCCCCGGTTTCGTAGCCCTTGAACGCGTAATTGAGTTCGCGGCCAGCGGCGCTGACGAAGATGATTGGAATGTTTTTGGTTTTCTCGGTACCGCGCATCAATTCGGCCAGTTCGAAGCCGTTCATGCCGGGCATCTGCACGTCGAGGATGGCCATGGCGAACTCGTGTTGCAGCAGCAGCGACAGCGCTTCGTCCGCCGACAGCGCTTTGTAGACGGTGCGGTCTTCGCGTTTGATCAGCGCTTCGAGGGCCAGCAGGTTCTCGGGCAGATCGTCGACGATCAGCAGTTTTGCCTGGATATTACTCAGCATGCGATTCGTTCCAGCTCGACAAGCAGACGGCCGATGCCGTGTATGGGAAGGATGTAATCCGGTTGATGCGTTTTCAGTGCCGCGCGAGGCATGGTGGCGACCTGCGCCTCGTCGGGGTCCTGCACGATGGTCAGCCCGCCCAGGCGTTTGACTTGCGCCAGGCCTCGCGCGCCATCGTGGTTCGCGCCGGTCAGCAGCACTGCGGCCAGCGCCGGCCCATAGGCATCAGCGGCGGACTCGAACAGGAAATCGATCGAAGGCCGCGAATGGTGCAAGCGGTCTTCAAGGCTCAGCGACAGACTGAGGTCCTGCTCCACCGACAGGTGATAACCCGGCGTCGCGAAGTACACGGTGCCGGGCGTGATGTCCTGTTTATCGATGGCTTCTGCTACCGGCAGCGCCAGCCGCCGGGCGAACACCTCGGCGAGCTGGCTGCGGCGCTCTTCCGGCAAATGCAGCACGATGATGATCGGCAGACCGAACCCGGCCCGCAGCGAGCCAAGCATGGTCAGCAAGGCCTCGACGCCACCGGCGGAAGCCCCGACCACAATCGCCTCGACCCGAGGCAAATCCGCTGCACTGTTCATGATTTGCGGTAGATCCGTTCTTGTTTCACCAGCGGTTCGAACTGGTTGGAATAGCCGGAAAAATCCAGGGTTTCCTTGCTGCCCAGCACGAGGAAGCCACGGTGGCACAGCGATTCATGGAACAACCCGAACGCTCGATCCTGAAGTTTTTTGTTGAAGTAAATCAACACGTTACGACATGAAATTAATTGAGTTTCGGAGAATACACTATCGGTCGCCAGGCTGTGATCGGCGAAGGTCACGTTTTCACACAGGCTCTTGTCGAAAATCGCGTAGCCGTACGCCGCAGTGTAGTAGTCGGCGAACGAGCGCTGACCGCCGGCCTGCTGATAGTTGGCCGTATAGGCGCGCACGTTCTCCATCGAAAAGATCCCCTGCTTGGCCTTGTCCAGCGAGCGCGGGTTGATGTCGGTGGCGTAGATGATCGTACGATCAAGCAGGCCTTCTTCGCGCAGCAGGATCGCCATCGAGTAGACCTCCTCACCGGTACTGCAACCGGCGATCCAGATCTTGATCGACGGATAGGTCTTGAGCAGCGGCACCACCTCCTGACGGATCGCCAGGAAGTGCGATGGATCGCGGAACATCTCGCTGACCGGGATCGTCAGCAATTGCAGCAACTGCATGAACGCCGTCGGGTCATGCAGGACTTTCTCCTGCAAGGCCGAGATGGTCGCGCACTCGAACTGGCTCAACGCATGTTGCACACGGCGCTTGATCGAAGCGCCGGAGTAATCGCGAAAATCGTAGCTGTACTTGAGATAAATCGCCTCGATCAGCAACCGCAGTTCGATTTCACTGTTCCGCTCAACGGAATTACTACGTTCCACTAAATGCGTTCCATCTTGGGTAACCACACGCGAATCAGCGAGAACAGGCGATCCAGGTCAATGGGCTTGGCCAGGTAATCATTGGCACCCGCCTGCAGGCAGCGCTCCTGATCGTCCTTCATGGCCTTGGCCGTCACCGCGATGATCGGCAGCTTGCGCCAGCGCGGATCCTTGCGGATTTCCATGGTGGCTTCAAAACCATCCATTTCCGGCATCATCACGTCCATCAGCACCAGGTCGATGTCCTCGACTTCATTCAGTTTTTCAATCGCTTCGCGACCGTTTCGGCCAATCACCACGACTGCACCCTTGGTTTCCAGCGCACTGGTCAGGGCGAAAATATTACGTACATCGTCGTCCACCAGCAGCACCTTGCGTCCTTCGAAGACCTTATCGCGGCTGCGGGCGGTCTTGAGCATCTTCTGCCGTTCATGGGACAACTGCGATTCGACTTTGTGCAGAAAGAGTGTGACCTCATCCAGCAGACGTTCGGGCGACCGTGCGCCCTTGATGATGATCGAACGCGAGTACTTGCGCAGTTCGGCTTCTTCGTCGCGGGTCAGATTGCGCCCTGTGTAGACAATGACCGGCGGGAACGAGCAGATGTCCTCGGTGGACATGCGCTTGAGCAGATCGTTGCCAAGCATGTCCGGCAGCTTCAGATCGATGACCATGCAATCGAAAATCGTCGTGCGCAACAACTCCAGCGCGTCCTGCGCCAGGCCTACAGCGGTGATTTCGATGTCGTCGTCGCCGATCAGGCGGGCAATGCTTTCCCGCTGCAGATCGTCGTCCTCCACCAGCAGCACACGTTTGACCTTCTGCGTGAGCTTGGCTTCGAGACGGGCGAACACGTCCTTGAGCTCTTCGCGAGTGGTCGGCTTGACCGCGTAACCGATGGCGCCCATGTGCATGGCCGCTTCGACGCGGTCTTCCACGGAAATTACGTGCACGGGGATGTGCCGGGTCTGAGCGTTTTCCTTCAGACGCTGAAGAACGGTCAGGCCCGAATGGTCCGGCAGGCGCATGTCCAGCAGGATCGCGTCCGGCACGAACTCTTGCGCCAGGTCATAACCTTCATCCGCCCCGTGCGCGACCAGGCACTGGTAGCCCAGTTCATGGGCCAGGTCATAGAGGATGTGGGCGAAATTCGGTTCGTCTTCCACCACCAGAATGCAGCGGGTATCGAACGGCGCTTTATTGCGGTCATCGTTGAAGCGCGGAATGTCGACAGAGGCCAGCGGCGAAACCGTCACGGCGGATGCAATGACCGGAGCGGCAGCGGGCGGGCTGAACGTCAGCGGCGCGACCGGCGCGTCGCCCGGCTCGCGGTATTGTTGCGGCAACACCAGGGTGAAGGCACTGCCCTGCCCCGGCGCGCTGCTGACGCTGATTGAACCGCCCAGCAACGTCGCCAGATCCCGGGAAATCGACAGCCCCAACCCGGTGCCGCCATATTTGCGGTTGGTGGTGCCGTCGGCCTGGCGGAAGGCTTCGAAAATGCTTTCCTGTTGATCCTGCGCAATCCCGATCCCCGAGTCGCGCACGATGAAAGCAATGCGATCGTCCGGCTGGCCGGCGATGGTCAGGCTGACCGTGCCCTGTTCGGTGAATTTCACGGCGTTGGACAGCAGGTTCTTGATCACCTGCTCCAGACGCTGGCGGTCGGTAAACAAGGTGATGGGCGCATCGGGCTGCAACTCGACGGTGAACGTCAGTTTCTTGTCCGCGGCCAGCGGTTCGAACACGCTGCGCAGGCCATCAGCCAGGCGCGCCACGCTGGTGTTTTCCGGCATCACCTCGAGTTTGCCGGCTTCCACCTTGGAGATGTCGAGAATGTCGTTGATCAGGTTGAGCAGATCGTTGCCGGCAGAGTAGATCGACTCGGCAAACTTGACCTGCTCGGCGCTGAGATTGTCCTGCGGGTTTTCTGCCAGCAGCTTGGCCAGAATCAGCGAACTGTTCAGCGGCGTGCGCAGCTCGTGGGACATGTTGGCGAGGAATTCAGACTTGTACTTGCTCGAGCGCTGCAACTCTTCGGCGCGTTCTTCGAGTTGTACCTGGGCCAGATTGAGCTCGGTGTTCTTCTGGTCCATGGCGTCGCGCTGCTCGGCCAGGGTCTGGGCCTGTTCGGCCAGTTGCTCGTTGGTCTGTTCCAGCTCGACTTGCTGGGTTTCCAGATGCGCCTGGGATTCCTTGAGAATCCGCGATTGCTCCTCCAACTCTTCGTTGGCGGTTTTCAGCTCTTCCTGCTGCACCTGCAACTCTTCGTTGAGTTGCTGGGTTTCGGCCAGCACTTCCTGCAAGCGCTGGCGATAGCGCGCCGCTTCGATGGAGGTGCCGATATTGCCGGCGATCAGTTCCAGCAGCGCCACATCACGGTCGGTGAGCGGACGCAGGAAACCGAGCTCGATTACGCCGTTGACCCGCTCGTCATCACTGGTAGGTACCACCAGCACGCTGTGCGGCAGGCCTTCGCCCAGACCGGAACTGACCTTGAAGTAGTCGGACGGCACTGAATCGAGACGAAGCAGCCGAGCCTGCTGTGCGACCTGTCCGACAAGGCCTTCATCGCTGTAGATCAATTGATTCTGCTGTTCCTGTTCGCGGGAGAATCCGTAAGTCGCCACGCGTTTGAGGCCGCCATGTTCCTCGCGCACATACAACGCGGCCACGGCGGTGCCGAGGTACTGGGCGCAGAATTGCAGAATATTGCGCCCCAGCAGATTGACCGTCAGTTGCCCCAGCACTTGCTCGGCGAGCTGGGTCTGGCCGTTGCGCAACCAGGCTTGCTGTTCCAGACGTTTTGCACTGGCCTCTTGCGCCGCCAGGGTCGCGCCATAGCTTTGCGACAGGTTGACCAGATCGCGCCGACCGACATAGGCCAGCAGACCGCTGATGCCGGCCACGAACAGCAGATAAAGGCTGATGCTCCAGACCGTGGTGCGGCGCACGTCTTCGTTGCGCGAGGCGCGCAGCAACTGCTCGGTTTCAATCACATCTTCGAACTGTTTACGTATTTCATCGGTCAGGCGCTTGCCCTTCCCCGCTTTGACCGCCGACTTGTAATCGCCACTGGCCCGTTGCAGATCGATCATCGATTGCGCATACGTCGCCCACTCGGTTTGCAGCGCCTGAAGTCGACGCAGGCGATCGGTCTGCGCCGGATTGTCGGCAGTCAGCTCAAGCAACGTGTTGAGTGCCACGGCAATCCGGGGCTTGGCCGTCTCGTACGGGTCGAGGAAGTGCTCGTCGCCGCTGAGCAGATACCCGCGCATGCCGGTTTCCAGATCCACGGTGAGTTTCACCGCTTCGTTGGCGTTATTGATCACCCGGTCGGTGTGCTCCACCCACTGAATCACGGACAACAAATAGGTGATCAATGAAATGAAGAACACGGCACTGATGACGCCGACGCCCAACGGCAAACTGACGTTGCGGGTCAGGAGTTTGCGAAACCGTTGCTCATCAACCGAAGACGGAGAGGACATGTGGCAGCCTTGTCGAACTGTTGAAAACCAGGGAGTTTGCCCCAAAACGGCACCATGGATCCATTTTTCTCACAGCTTTAGTACTGTTTTCCTACATTTGCCTACGCCGAATCGCGGCCCAACAGTTATCCTTGCCCGCCCGTTTGCGCCTATCCTTTTTTTGTATGCCGTCGGGAACTTGTGGCTATGCGCCACTTACTCATGCAAGAGCCCGGCATTTTTGATCGACCGGCGCCCCGTCCCCCATTCTTGAGAGCCGCCATTATGTCCAGCCCTGAGTCCACCATCCTTGTAGTAGAAGACGATGCCATCGTGCGCATGCTGATCGTCGATGTGCTGGAGGAGCTGGAGTTCAAGGTTCTGGAGGCAGATGGCAGCGAGCAGGCGCTGGAAGTCCTCAAGGATACGAATCAGCACATCGACCTGATGATGACCGACGTCGGCTTGCCGATCATGGATGGCCGTCAACTGGCCACCGAAGCCCGCAATATTCGCCCCACACTGCCGATTCTGTTTGCCAGCGGTTATGCCGAGACCATTGAAGTACCGATGGACATGCATGTGATCGGCAAGCCATTTTCCATTGATCAACTGCGAGACAAGGTCAAAGCCGTTCTCGGGCAATCCTGAGCACGAGACTTCAATGTCTGAATGAAGCTTTCACACGCCCTGTCGATCGCCTTCTCCCTCGGCCTCGTCCGATGCAAACCCGATAAAAACGGATCACCCGACGCCTGGGTTATGGTCTAATCCGCGCGCCTTTTTTTCCGTCACTTCGTTCCAGGAACCGTTTCTCATGAGTCAGCCCGCAACCAAAGTCCTCGTCATTGGTTATGTCTGGCCGGAACCTCGTTCCTCTGCGGCAAGCGGGCATGTGATGCAAATTCTCGAAACGTTCCTGCGCCAGGGTTGGCAAATCACCTTTGCCAGCCCTGCCGGTGTTGGCGAACATCCGGCCGATTTGGGCTCGCTGGGAATCCATACGGTCCCGATCGAGCTGAACAGCAGCAGTTTCGACACCTTCATCAGCGAGCTGGCGCCGGATATCGTGCTCTTCGATCAATTCATGATTGAAGAACAATTCGGCTGGCGGGTAGAAAAACACTGCCCCGACGCGTTGCGTGTTCTGGAAACCTCGGATCTGCAAAGCCTGCGGCATGCCCGGCACCAGCGATTGAAGGACCGGCTCAAGCACAGCGATGATGCCAACGACTTCAATCAGTTGTTTGCGCCGGCGCTGGCCGAAGAGTTCGAGCTGATGGCTGACACCGATCTGGCAAAACGCGAGATTGCCGCGCTGTATCGCTGCGACCTGAACCTGATGATCTCGCAGGTGGAAATCGAGTTGCTGGTGCAGCAGTTCAAACTGCCGCGCGAGCTGTTGCACTGGTGTCCCTTGATGGTCGAAGCGCCCAGCACACCTGCGAAACCCTTCGAAGAGCGTGCGCACTTCCTCAGTATCGGCAATTTCCGTCATGCGCCGAACTGGGATGCGGTCTTGTGGATGAAATCGACCGTCTGGCCGTTGATTCGCGAACAACTGCCAAAAGCCCAACTGCATGTTTATGGCGCCTACACGCCACCCAAGGCAGCGGCGTTGCACAATGTTGCGCAGGGTTTTCACATCATGAACTGGGCAGAGGATGCGTTGCAGGTCATGTCCGATGCGCGTATTTGCCTGGCCCCTCTGCGTTTCGGTGCGGGCATCAAGGGAAAACTGATCGACGCCATGCTCTGCGGTACCCCCAGCGTCACTACCCCTATTGGCGCGGAAGGCATGCACACCGATCAGCCGTGGCCTGGCGCGGTCTGCCGCACGGCGCAGGACCTGGCGAATGCCGCGGTACAACTTTATCGCGACGAAGTCCGTTGGCAAGTTGCCCAGTCTCAGGGCAATACCCTGCTCAAGGACATTTATCAGCAAGCGGTCCATGGCCAGGCGCTGATCAATAAACTGCAGGAATGTCGCAAGAATATTGCAAAACTGAGACTCAGCAACTTTACGGGTGGCATGTTGCGACATCACGCTCACAAGAGCACGCAATACATGGCGCAATGGATCGAGGCGAAGAACCTGAACAAGTAAGCACACCTCCGAAACAAGCACAAACAACAACCAACAACCTGAATTAAATAATGAGTGGCCACTTAAATCCCCAAGCAATATAAACATCCTGCAAGCGCCATCACCTTTCAAAGTCGGCGCCATTAAAAACTTGCAGGCATGTATAGATGAATAATTTTTTGGATAATAACTTTGAGCTTCACAATTGGATGGCTGCCACGCCGGCGATCGATAACCTGTCTCTTACGGAGATGACTTTGCCGGGTGCTCACAATGCCGGCTGTGACCGTGAAGCATCTTATGCAGTGCCTCTGGCTGAAACCTGGATAGCTTGTCAGGATGTGCCGATCTATGCCCAACTCAACCGCGGCGCCCGGGCACTTGACCTCCGTCTGGGGTACTACGCCAAAGCGGACGACATGAAGAAATTCCAGTTCCAGCACAGCGGATATCTGTCTTCACGCCATTTAGGTGATCTGGTAATCGAGATCGAATCGTTTCTTGAAAGAAGTCGAGATGAATTTATTATTCTGGACTTTCATGAACTCAACAAAGGTTCAGACGAATTTGATTACCAGCTGTTCAACGACACCCTGCTCAAAAAACTTGGCGATCGAATAATTCCTGTAGAAAACAGGCATCTTGCGTTGCACGAGCTAAAAGCCGCGAGTCCTTTGCAACGATTATTAGTGGCAGCCCCCTATCACCACCAACTCGATCGCAGGTATTTCTGCGACAGGATCCCGCACTCGTGGATCAATAAAGAAATGGTCAGCGTCGATGATCTTTATCAATACATTAAAAGTGTCATGAAAGCTCCACCCGGTGGGAGGCCTTGGTCACTAAGCGCGACCTGTTATGGCATTATCGGCCCCCTACGCATCCTTGATGAGCTGGATAACTGGTTTGATCCGGACAAAACTGAATGGGCGCAGCGATGCAGCATCATTAATTTCGACTTCATAAAAAATAGTCGGATCGTTTCATTCTGCCGAACGGCCAACCTTGCAAAAGCCCGCAGAAAAATCTAATCACACCAGTGATTCAAAGCGCTGTCGAAGCCGCACACTGGTGCTAAGCACGGAAAACGAGGCATGATCCTCAGGCGATAACAAGAAAAGCACTCAGCCATGACCCGAACCGCTCGCGTGACCGATCCCTCCTACGAGCTGATGGATGACCACAACGGGTTGTCCATCATCTATCGCCAGCATGGTTTCCCCTGCCCGCTGGTGCGCTGGCACTTTCACAAGGAATACGAGCTGCACCTGATCGTCGCCAGTTCGGGCAAGGTGTTCATCGGCGACTACATCGGCAATTTCTACCCGCAGACGCTGTTCCTGACCGGCCCCAATCTGCCGCACAACTGGATCAGCCAGGTGGCCGAAGACGAAGTGGTCGAGAAACGCGACATGCTGGTCAACTTCACCGATGAGCTGTTTGAAAGCGGCCATCAGGTATTCGCCGAACTCAAGACCCTGGCGCCGCTGCTCGAGCGTGCGCAGTACGGCATCGAATTCCGTTCCCCGCACACCATTCGCCAAGCCATGACCCTGATGCAACGCATCGCCGATTCAAACGGCATCACCCGCCTCGGGCATTTTTTCATCCTGATGGAATTGTTGGCGGCCTGCGACGACTACCAGTTGCTGTCCGGCGCGACCACCCCGCAACTGGCCGACGAGCACAACATCGACCGCACCAACCGCGCAGTGGATTACATCTTCGCCCACTACGCCCGCGAGTTGCCGCTGGAGGAAGTCGCCGAGCACCTGGGCATGAAGCCGACCTATTTCAGTCGGGTGTTCAAGCAGGCCACCGGGCGCAACTTCATCGAATTCGTCAATCGCCTGCGTATCAGCAAATCCTGCGAACTGCTGGCGGACGGCGACAAACCGGTGACCGAGGTGTGTTTCGAGTCGGGCTTCAACAATATTTCCAATTTCAATCGGCGTTTTCAGCAGCTCAAAGGCATGACGCCTTCGCATTATCGGCGGTTGGTGGTGCAACGCCTGACCGAGCAAAACCACGGCTGACGCCGGAAAACCTGTACGGATTCATGCCGGCCGTCCTTCTGAAACGCCCTTCCCTGCGTTTGCCGCGCCAATCCCGAGTGCAAAAAAGTATCGATTCAAGTGCTAGGGATGATTTGTCAGCCCTGCGTCAGAAGGCTGTAATCAGTGCACATTCTTCCCCCGCTGGAAGAACACAAAAACAATAACTGTCCTTCTGCCCCCGCCGGGTGCAGAAAAGGAGTGCACGATGCAACCCACTGCAAAAGCTCTGCTGGCCCTCACCTGCATGACCCTCAGCAGCGTCAGCCTTGGCGCCCAGACCCTGACCATCGCCACCGTCAATAACAGCGACATGATCCGCATGCAAAAGCTCTCGAAAACCTTCGAGACCGAGCATCCGGACATCAAGCTCAATTGGGTGGTGCTGGAAGAAAACGTCCTGCGTCAGCGCCTGACCACCGACATCGCCACTCAGGGCGGTCAGTTCGACGTGTTGACCATCGGCATGTACGAAGCCGCACTCTGGGGTGCAAAAGGCTGGCTCGAACCGATGAAGGATCTGCCGGCCAGCTACGCCCTCGACGATGTATTTCCGTCGGTGCGCGAAGGCCTGTCGGTGAAGGGTTCGCTGTACGCCCTGCCGTTCTATGCCGAAAGCTCCATCACCTACTACCGCACCGACCTGTTCAAGGACGCCGGCCTGACCATGCCCGAGCGTCCGACCTGGGAACAGATCGCCGGCTTCGCCGAAAAACTCACCCACAAGGACAAGGAACAGTACGGCATCTGCCTGCGCGGTAAGGCTGGCTGGGGTGAAAACATCGCGTTGATCACCACCGTCGCCAACGCCTACGGCGCACGCTGGTTCGATGAGCAGTGGAAACCCGAATTCAGCGGTCCGGAGTGGAAGAACGCGCTGAACTTCTACGTCGACACCATGAAGAAATCCGGCCCACCGGGCGCCTCCAGCAACGGTTTCAACGAAAACCTCGCCCTGTTCAACAGCGGCAAGTGCGCAATGTGGGTCGATGCCAGCGTCGCCGGTTCGTTCGTTACCGACAAGACTCAAAGCAAGGTCGCCGATCACGTCGGCTTTACCTACGCGCCGCATCAGGTCACCGACAAAGGCTCGGCGTGGCTGTACTCGTGGGCACTGGCGATTCCGACCAGTTCCAAGGCCAAAGACGCCGCCAAAGAATTCAGCGCCTGGGCCACCTCAAAAGAGTACGGCGCACTGGTCGCCAAGACCGACGGCATCGCCAACGTTCCGCCGGGCACCCGTGCCTCGACCTACAGTGACGCTTACATGAGCGCCGCGCCGTTTGCCAAGGTCACGCTGGAATCGCTGAAAGCGGCCGACCCGAGCAAACCGACCCTCAAACCTGTGCCTTACATCGGCATCCAGCTGGTAACCATTCCTGAATTCCAGGGTGTAGGCACCCAGGTCGGCAAGCTGTTCTCCGCCGCGCTGATCGGCCAGACCACGGTCGACCAGGCACTGACCGCCGCGCAGCAAACCACCGAACGCGAGATGAAGCGCGCGGGTTATCCGAAGTAATCCTGCGCATTTCCATGTGGGAGCGAGCCTGCTCGCGATAGCGGTAATCCGGTCTCAATAAATGTGGCGGATGGGCCACCCTCATCGCGAGCAGGCTCGCTCCCACAGTGGATCGAGTCTGCCTTTTAAAACGGTTGTGATCACCATGAATACTTCAACTGCCAAAGCCCACATCGACCTGTCGCAGCCCCGGCGCAAAAGCCGCGTGGCCAATCCCGGCTGGTTTCTGGTCAGCCCTTCGGTGGCCCTGTTGCTGCTGTGGATGATCGTGCCGCTGGGCATGACCGTCTATTTCTCGATGATCCGCTACAACCTGCTCGACCCGGGCACCAACGAGTTCGTCGGGCTGGAAAACTTCACCTACTTCCTGACCGACTCCGGCTTCATGCCCGGCGCCACCAACACGTTGCTGCTGGTAGGCAGCGTGCTGCTGATCAGCGTGGTGTTCGGCGTGTTGATCAGTGCGCTGCTGGAGGCCAGCGAATTCTTCGGTCGCGGCATCGTGCGGGTGATGCTGATTTCGCCGTTCTTCATCATGCCCACCGTCGGTGCGCTGATCTGGAAGAACCTGATTTTCCATCCGGTGTCCGGGATCCTCGCCTACATCTGGAAACTGTTCGGCGCGCAACCGGTGGACTGGCTGGCTCACTACCCGCTGCTGTCGATCATCATCATTGTCTCGTGGCAATGGCTACCCTTCGCGATCCTGATCCTGATGACCGCCATGCAGTCCCTCGACCAGGAACAGAAAGAAGCCGCCCGCCTCGATGGTGCCGGCCCGATCGCGATCTTCTGGCACCTGACCCTGCCGCACCTGGCACGGCCGATTGCCGTGGTCGTGATGATTGAAACCATCTTCCTGCTGTCGGTGTTCGCCGAAATCTTCACCACCACCAATGGCGGCCCCGGCTACGCGTCGACCAACCTCGCCTACCTGATCTACAACCAGGCGCTGGTGCAGTTCGACGTCGGCATGGCCTCGGCCGGCGGCCTGATCGCCGTGGTCATCGCCAACATCGCCGCGATCATTCTGGTGCGGATGATCGGCAAAAACCTGACTGACAAAGCCTGAGGCCTGCCATGACTCTTCAACAATCCCGCCGGCTGCAAAGCCTGCTGCTCGGCACGCTGGCCTGGGCCATCGCGATCATCATTTTCTTCCCGATCTTCTGGATGGTGCTGACCAGTTTCAAGACCGAAATCGACGCCTTCGCCACGCCGCCGCAGTTCATCTTCACGCCGACGCTGGAGAACTACCTGCACATCAACGAGCGCAGCGATTACTTCAGTTTCGCCTGGAACTCGGTGGTGATTTCCTTCAGCGCCACGGCTCTGTGCCTGCTGATTGCGGTGCCGGCGGCCTACTCGATGGCGTTCTACGAAACCCAGCGCACCAAGGGCACGCTGCTGTGGATGCTCTCCACCAAGATGCTGCCGCCGGTGGGCGTGCTGATGCCGATCTACCTGCTGGCCAAGAGTTTCGGCCTGCTCGACACGCGCATTGCGCTGATCGTGATCTACACGCTGATCAACCTGCCGATCGTGGTCTGGATGGTTTACACCTACTTCAAGGACATCCCCAAAGACATCCTCGAAGCCGCCCGCCTCGACGGTGCCACCCTGGCTCAGGAAATGCTCCGCGTGCTGCTGCCGATCGCCAAGGGCGGCCTCGCGTCGACCGTGCTGCTGTCGCTGATCCTGTGCTGGAACGAGGCGTTCTGGTCGTTGAACCTGACTTCGTCCAAAGCCGCGCCGCTGACCGCATTGATCGCTTCCTACTCAAGCCCCGAAGGCTTGTTCTGGGCCAAGTTGTCGGCCGTCTCGACCCTGGCCTGCGCGCCGATCCTGATCTTCGGCTGGATCAGCCAGAAACAACTGGTGCGCGGCCTGTCGTTCGGTGCCGTGAAATAAGAATTCGCATGAGGAGCGCCACCATGGCCAACCTGAAAATCAAGAATCTGCAAAAAGGCTTCGAAGGTTTTTCCATCATCAAGGGCATCGACCTTGAGGTGAACGACAAGGAATTCGTGGTGTTCGTCGGCCCGTCGGGCTGCGGCAAATCCACCCTGCTGCGCCTGATCGCCGGCCTTGAAGAAGTCAGTGGCGGCACCATCGAACTGGATGGGCGCGACATCACCGAAGTCAGCCCGGCCAAGCGCGATCTGGCGATGGTGTTTCAGACCTACGCGCTGTACCCGCACATGACCGTGAAAAAGAACATGTCGTTCGCCCTCGACCTGGCCGGCGTACCGAAAGCCGAAGTCGAGAAGAAAGTCGGCGAAGCGGCGCGCATTCTGGAACTGGGCCCGATGCTGGAACGCAAGCCGAAACAACTGTCCGGCGGCCAGCGTCAGCGCGTGGCCATCGGCCGGGCGATCGTGCGCAACCCGAAAATCTTCCTGTTCGACGAGCCGCTGTCCAACCTCGACGCCGCCCTGCGGGTGCAGATGCGCCTGGAACTGTTGCGCCTGCACAAGGACCTCAAAGCCACGATGATCTACGTGACCCACGATCAGGTCGAAGCCATGACCATGGCCGACAAGGTCGTGGTGCTCAATGGCGGCAAGATCGAACAGGTCGGCTCGCCGCTGGAGCTGTATCACAACCCCGCCAACCTGTTCGTCGCTGGTTTCCTCGGTACGCCGAAAATGGGCTTTCTCAAAGGCCAGATCGCGCGCATTGACGGCGCGAGCTGCGAAGTCTCGCTGGACGCCGGTACCCGCATCAACTTGCCGTTCAACGCGGCGAATCTGAGCGTCGGCAGCGCCGTGACCCTGGGCATTCGCCCGGAACATCTGGAACTGGCGCAAGCGGGCGACTGCACCCTGCAAGTCACCGCCGACGTCAGCGAGCGGCTGGGCAGCGACACCTTCTGCCACGTCAAGACCAACGCCGGCGAAGCCCTGACCATGCGCGTGCGCGGTGATCTGGCGAGCCGTTACGGCGAACAACTGAACCTGCACCTGGACGCTGCCCACTGCCATCTGTTCGATGCCGACGGCGTGGCGCTGACCCGCCCGCTGCGCGCAGCCGCCTGATTTCGAGACTGACCCGATGAAACTGAACAAGCAAAACCTCAACCACCTGGCCGCCGAAGTCAAGCTTCCGGCCTACAGCCTGAGCGAAACCCGCCAGGGCATCGCCCACATTGGCGTTGGCGGTTTCCATCGCGCGCATCAGGCGTATTACACCGACGCGCTGATGAACACCGGCGAAGCGCTGGACTGGGCGATTTGCGGCGTCGGCCTGCGCGCCGAGGACCGCCGTGCCCGCGATGACCTCAAGGAGCAGGACTACCTGTTCACCCTGTTCGAACTGGGCGACAGCGACGACACCGAAGTCCGCGTCATCGGCGCGATCCGCGACATGCTGCTGGCCGAGGACAGCGCCCAGGCGCTGATTGAAAAACTCGCCGATCCGCAGATCCGCATCGTCTCGCTGACCATCACCGAAGGCGGTTACTGCATCGACGACAGCAACGGCGAATTCATGGCGCACCTGCCGCAGATTCAGCACGATCTGACGAACCCGCAACAGCCGAAAACCGTGTTCGGTTTCCTCTGTGCGGCGCTGGCCAAGCGCCGTGCGGCGGGCACTCCGGCGTTCACCGTGATGTCCTGCGATAACCTGCCGCACAACGGCGCGGTCACCCGCAAGGCACTGTTGGCCTTTACTGCTTTGCTGGATCCGGATCTGCACGACTGGATCGACGCCAACGTCAGTTTCCCCAACGCCATGGTCGACCGCATCACGCCGATGACCAGCACCGCGCATCGCCTGCAACTGGCGGACAAACACGCTGTCGATGACGCCTGGCCGGTAGTCTGCGAACCCTTCGTGCAATGGGTGCTGGAGGACAAGTTCGTCAACGGCCGCCCGGCCTGGGAAAAGGTCGGCGTGCAGTTCACCGACGACGTTTCACCCTACGAAGAGATGAAGATCAAACTGCTCAACGGCAGCCATCTGGCGCTGACCTATCTGGGCTTTTTGAAGGGTTACCGCTTCGTTCACGAGACCATGAACGACCCGCTGTTCGTGCGCTACATGCGCGCCTACATGGACCTGGACGTAACCCCGCAACTGGCGCCGGTGCCGGGCATCGACCTGACCGAGTACAAGGACACGCTGGTGGCGCGGTTTTCCAATCAGGCGATTGCCGATCAGCTTGAGCGTGTTTGCTCGGATGGGTCGTCGAAGTTTCCCAAGTTCACGATTCCGACGATCAATCGGTTGATTGCCGATGGACGCGAGACCAAACGCGCGGCCTTGGTGGTGGCGGCTTGGGCACTTTACTTGAAGGGCGTGGACGAGAATGGCGACACTTACTCGATTCCGGATCCTCGGGCGGCGTTCTGTCAGGGGTTGGTGGCAGAGGATGCTTTGATCACTGAGCGGTTATTGGGGGTTGAGGAGATTTTCGGGGTGGCGATACCGCGTTCGCCAGAGTTTGTTGCGGCGTTCGAGTGGTGCCTGAATAGCTTGCGTGAAGAAGGCGTGACACGAACTCTGGAAAAAATTCTCGTCGCCTGATCGTTCCCACGCTCTGCGTGGGAATGCAGCCCGGGACGCTCCGCGTCCCATTCAACAGCGGACGCAGAGCGTCCATTGAGGCATTCCCACGCGGAGCATGGGAACGATCTTTGTGGAGAGCATATGACAACCCAGCAACTCTTCCTCGGCATCGACTGCGGCACCCAAGGCACCAAAGCCATCATCCTCGACGCCACCAGCGGTCAGGTGTTGGGCCAGGGCGCCGCCGCCCACACGATGATCAGCGGCGCCAACGGCCGTCGCGAGCAAGACACCGCGCAATGGCTGGAAGCCTTCGCCCTCGCCACCCGCCGCGCTTTACTGGCGGCGAATGTCGACGGTCAGTCAATCCAGGGCATCGGCGTTTCCGGCCAGCAACACGGCCTGGTGCTGCTCGACGATCAAGGCCAGGTCCTGCGCCCGGCCAAGCTCTGGTGCGACACGGAGACCACACCAGAGAACGATCAACTGCTCGCTCATCTGGGCGGTGAGCAAGGTTCGCTGGAACACCTCGGCGTGGTCATCGCGCCGGGCTACACCGTCTCCAAACTGCTGTGGACCAAGGAACAGCATCCGGATGTGTTCGCCCGCATCGCGCGAATCCTGTTGCCCCACGATTACCTGAATTTCTGGCTCACCGGCCGTGCGTGCAGCGAATACGGCGATGCGTCCGGCACCGGCTATTTCAATGTGCGCACCCGCCACTGGGATTTGCAGCTGCTGCGCGACATCGATGCCAGCGGTCGCTTGCAATCCGCGCTGCCGGAACTGATCGACGCTCATCAAGCGGTCGGCACGATCCTGCCCGCAATCGCCGAACAGCTGGGCATCAACCCCAACGCGGTGGTGTCCAGCGGTGGCGGCGACAACATGATGGGCGCCATCGGCACCGGCAATATTCAGCCGGGGGCGATCACCATGAGCCTCGGTTCTTCCGGCACGGTGTACGCCTACGCCGAGGCACCGAAGGTCAGCCCGGATGCGTCGGTCGCGACCTTCTGTTCCTCGAGCGGCGGCTGGCTGCCGTTGATCTGCACCATGAACCTGACCAACGCCACCGGCGCGATCCGCGAACTGTTCAACCTCGATCTCGACGCCTTCAACACCTTGGTGGCCCAAGCCCCGATCGGCGCAGAAGGCGTGAGCATGTTGCCGTTCCTCAACGGCGAACGCGTGCCGCCCCTGCCCCACGCCAGCGGCAGCCTGCACGGCCTGACCATCGATAACCTGACCCAGGCCAATCTGTGCCGCGCCGCCGTCGAAGGCACCACCTTCGGCCTGCGTTATGGGCTGGATCTGTTGCGCCAGAATGGTTTACAAAGCCGCAGCATTTGCCTGATCGGCGGCGGCTCGAAAAGCGCGGTGTGGCGGCAGATCGTCGCCGACATCATGAACACCCCGGTGATCTGCACCGAGCAGAGCGAAGCCGCAGCCCTCGGCGCGGCGATTCAGGCGGCGTGGTGCAAATCGTGGTCGAACGGCCACGAAGACACCCTGGCCGATCTGTGCCAGCGCTGCGTGAAGCTCGATCTGAACAGTGAAACCCTGCCGGTTGCCGCGAATGTCGCGGCCTTCCAGCAGGCCTATGAACGCTATCGACTGCATGTCGCAACCTTATAAAGAGCAAACAACTATGTACCTGGTGTGTGGCGAAGCACTGTTCGATTTCTTCAGCGAAGACGATGCCGGCGGACAGGCATCGAAAGTCAATTTCAAGGCGATTGCCGGTGGCTCGCCGTTCAACGTGGCGGTGGGTTTGCGCCGTCTGGGCGTTGATTCGGCGCTGTTCGGCGGGCTGTCCACCGACTACCTCGGCCGACGCTTGCATCAAGTGCTGCGGGATGAAGGCGTACGCCCGGACTATCTGGTGGATTTCGCTGCGCCGACCACCCTGGCGATGGTCGCGGTGGGTGCCAACGGCTCGCCGCATTACAGCTTCCGGGGTGAAGGCTGCGCCGACCGTCAGCTGAGCCTGACCCATCTGCCATCGCTGGGCCCGGAAGTGCGCGGTTTGCACTTCGGTTCGTTCTCGCTGGTGGTGCAACCGGTTGCCGATACCTTGCTTGCGCTGGTGCAACGCGAAAGCGGTAAACGCCTGATCAGCCTCGACCCGAACGTGCGCCTCAACCCCGAGCCGAACATCGACCTGTGGCGCGAGCGGATCGCCACGCTGGTGCCGTTGGTGGACCTGATCAAAGTCAGCGATGAGGATTTGAACCTGCTGTACCCCGAGCAGGATCCACAGCGGGTCATCGAAGGTTGGCTGCAGCATCGCTGCCAAGTGGTGTTTCTGACCCGTGGCGGTGAAGGTGCAACAGTCTTCAACCGCGCTCACGGCTCATGGTCGGTGCCGGCAAGCTCGGTGAAGATTGCCGACACCGTCGGCGCCGGCGATACCTTCCAGGCCGCGTTGATCACCTGGCTGACGGAGCACGAGCTGGATTCGGTGGAAGGCGTGCAGCACCTGAGCCGCGAACAGATCGACGGCATGCTCAGGTTTGCCGTACAGGCCGCCGCCCTTACATGCAGTAAAACAGGTCCGGATTTGCCTTATCGCCACCAGTTGACCTGACCGCGTAGACTGGCGCCCTTTTTTGCACGACGGGATGACGGCTTTTGAATTCGGGGCGCACGGTTGGACTCTTGGTATTGGCGGCACTGTTGACCGGTTGCGGAACATCGCCACCGCGTTCACCGGAAAACCTCTGCGAGATTTTCCGCGAAAAGAGTGATTGGTACGACGCGGCGCAAGTCACGCAAAAGCGCTGGGGTGTACCGATCCAGGTGCCGTTCGCGATGATGTATCAGGAGTCCGGCTACCGCTATGACGCCAAGACGCCGCGCAAATACCTGTTGTGGGTGATCCCGTGGGGCCGGGTTTCGACGGCCTCCGGCTATGCACAGGCCAAGGATGAAGTCTGGTCCGACTACCAGAAAAGCACCGGTCGCTACGGCGCCGATCGCGAAGACTTCGACGACGCCATCGACTTCGTCGGCTGGTACATGGACAAGACCACCTCGATCAACGGCGTGTACAAGTACGACGCCTACAACCAGTACCTCAACTACCACGAGGGCTGGGGCGGTTTCCGGCAGAAGACTTACGCCAGCAAGGCGTGGCTGCCGCCGGTGGCGCGCAAGGTGCAGAACCGCTCGGACATGTACGGTCAGCAATACGCGGCGTGCAAGGATGATCTGAATCGCGGGTTCTGGAGCCGGTTCTGGCATTGGCTCTGACCTTCGGTGCCCTTTAGGACGCCATCGTGGGCAAGCCCGCGATGGCGTCAGTTCAAACACCGCCGACCTGTGGGTTACAACACCGAAAAGTTGTAACTCACAATCAACCGGGTCTCATCCACATCCCGGGCGAACTTCTCGTAGTTGGTGCGATAAGTCGCATTACGCAACCGCAGGCTGACATCCTTGAACGTCCCGGTCTGAATCACGTATTTCAACTCGCTGTCACGTTCCCACTCTTTGCCTTCCTGATCGCTGCCCGGGACCTTGATGTGATCGCCGTTCACGTAGCGGGTCAGGAAACTCAAACCGTTGATGCCGATCGCCTTGAAGTCATAGTCATAACGCAGCTGCCACGAACGCTCCTGGGCGGCGGCGAAGTCGTTGACCTGCACGTAGTTCATCAGGTACGGGTTGCTGCCATCCAGATACGGCATCGAGTTGTCACCGTTCATGCGCTGCCAGCCAGCGCTGAAGGTGTGACCGCTGATACCGTAGGACAGCATGCCGCTCAGCGCCCGGTTGTCGATGGACCCGGCTTTCGCATCACCGCTGTCGGCGCTTTTCAGCAAACGCAGATCAGCTTTCAGCACGCCGTCACCCAGCGGCTGATTCGCCAAAAGACCCACGAAGTGCTGGCGATAGATATCTTCAAGCTCGGCGTAGTGATACTGCGCGGTCAGGCGATCGTTGATCTTGTAGTCGAAGCCGTACATGTCGAAATGATCGGCGGTGGTGTTGCAGGCATAACGCTTGTTCTTGCAGTGCACGCGGATGTCTTGCGAATCGCTCGAATCCCGGGCGGTGTACTTGTCCAGCCTCGCGGCCATGAAGGTCAGGTCCTTCACCTCTTTGGAGGTCAGCATCGCACCGTTGAACATCGTCGGCAGCAGGCGGCCGTCGTTGTACTTGAGCAGCGGCAGATCCGGCAGCAGCGCGCCGTATTTCAGCACCGTATCCGAGACTTTGACCTTGGCGGTCAGGCCCATTTTTGCGTACTGACCTTTCGAGCCGCGCGGGTTTTCACCGCTGGACGGCAACAGGCCGCTGTTGCTGCGGTCCGGGCTGGAATCGAGCTGAAAACCCGCCATGCCCAGCGCATCGATCCCGAAACCGACAGTGCCTTCGGTATAGCCCGATTGCAGATTGAGAATAAAGCCCTGCGCCGACTCTTCGCGCTTGGACGCGCCCTGATCACTGGAGGTGTGCCCGTCACGGAAATCGCGGTTGAAGTACACCGTGCGCGACTCGATCTTCGCCGTGGTGTCTTCAAAAAAACCGCTGGCCTGGACCTGCGCGGTAAAACCGGCGCACAGCACAAAGGCTCCGAAGCCAAGCGACTGGCGCGGGGTGATGAGGGTAAATGGGGGACGCATTGAAAACTCCAACAGAACAACGAATGCGCAGAGGCGCAAACAACCAGAAATAGCTCCCGTCCCGGATCGATAAAGAACCGGGAGGCAGTGAACACGCGGGGGTGAACGGCAATGATGGCAGATGGCTTTGACGTGCTACAGGCGACTTTAGTCTGAAACTGACTGGTTGTTCCCGGACGCGGTATTCGGCGTTCGCGACAGATTGGTTCGTCCGCAAGTGCCTGTTTTACTGAGCCAAACCGTGGCCCTAAGGGTTTTCCCTATGGGTTCGGACCACTGCCTCTACGGCATTTGCGCCTTGAACGAGGCCGTTTAATCCTGCACCATCCGCCCACGCTAATCCAAAGGACGGAAAACAAGGCATGCTGGACGCCAATGCTACCCACATTACCCTCACGCTCGAAGGCGCTTCCGCCGACCTGCAGGTCCTCAGCTTCACCGGTCGCGAAGCCCTCAACGAACCGTTCCGTTTCGACATCGAACTGGTCAGCGCCCGTCCCGACCTCAACCTTGAAGAACTCCTGCACAAGCCTGGCTGCCTGACCTTCGGCGCCACTGGCGAGGGCAAGATTCACGGTCTGCTGTATCGCATCGAGCAAGGCGATTCCGGCAAGACCCTGACCCGTTACAGCCTGAGCCTGGTGCCGCAACTGGCCTACCTGCGGCACAACCATGACCAGCAGATTTTCCAGAACCTCACCGTGCCGAAGATCATTGCCCAGGTTCTGGAAGATCGCGGCATCCTGGCCAACGCCTACAGCTTCCAGCTCGGCGCCGAATACCCGGAACGCGACTACTGCGTGCAGTACGACGAATCCGACCTGCATTTCATCCAGCGCCTGTGCGAAGAGGAAGGCATTCACTTTCACTTCCAGCACAGCAGCAGCGGCCACAAACTGGTGTTCGGCGATGACCAGACCGTGTTCCGCAAACTGAAACCGGTCAACTACCAGCAAGACTCCGGCATGACCGCCGACAAACCGGTGATCAAGCGCTTCAACCTGCGCCTGGAAACCCGCACCAGCCGCGTCAGCCGCCGCGACTACGATTTCGAAAAACCGAAGATCCTGCCCGAAGGCGCCGCTAAATCCGAGTTCATGCCGGACCTGGAAGACTACGACTACCCCGGCCGCTTCACCACGCGCGAGCGCGGCAAGTTCCTCTCGACCCGCGCGCTGGAACGCCATCGCAGCGACTACAAACTCGCCGAAGGCAAAGGTGACGAACCGACCCTGACCAGCGGCCACTTCATGACCCTGGCCGAACACCCGCGCGCCGAATGGAACGATTTGTGGCTGCTGCTGGAAGTCTTCCACGAAGGCAAACAGCCGCAAGTGCTGGGCGAAAACGTCACCAGCGACGTCACCGACAACAAGAGCGATTTCCACCAGGGCTACCGCAACAGCTTCGTGGCCACCCCGTGGGACGCCCACTACCGCCCTGCCCTCGAACACCCGAAACCGAAAGTCCTCGGCAGCCAGACCGCCATCGTCACCGGCCCCGCCGGCGAAGAAATCCACTGCGACCAGTACGGCCGCGTGAAAGTGCAATTCCACTGGGACCGCGAAGGCCAGGCCGACGACAAAACCACCTGCTGGCTGCGCGTCGCCAGCGGCTGGGCCGGCGCAGCGTACGGCGGCATCGCCATCCCACGCATCGGCATGGAAGTGCTGGTGACATTCCTTGAAGGCGACCCCGACCAGCCATTGGTGACCGGCTGCCTGTACCACAAGGAAAACGTCGTCCCCTACGACTTGCCGGCGAACAAGACCCGCAGCACCTTCAAAACCCTGAGTTCACCGGGCGGCAAGGGCTACAACGAATTCCGCATCGAAGACAAGAAAGGCGCGGAACAGATCTTTATCCACGCTCAGCGCGATTGGGACGAGAACATTGAACACGATCAAAAGATTCGGGTTGGCAATGAACGGCATGACACGGTCGAAGCCAATGTTTTAAGTGAATTCAAGGTTGAAGAGCACCGCATCACTCATCTGGATCGTGTCAGTGAGATGCGGGCGAATGATCACCTCACCGTCGGCGTGACCCAGCATGTGAAGGTCGGCACCGGTCAGTTCGTGGAAGCGGGCACGGAGATTCACTACCACGCTGGTGAAAAAGTCGTGATCGAAGGCGGGATGGAACTGACGGCGAAGGCTGGCGGCAGTTTCATCAAGGTCGATGCGGGTGGTGTGACCATCAGCGGTGCGGAAGTGAAGGCCAACACCGGCGGTGCGCCGGGTGTGGGCTCAGGCATTCAGATCCTTGTGCCTTTCATCCCTGGCCTGGCCGCCCTCGACAAGGCCGGACGCTTGATGCAAACCCGGCTGAATCAAAAGATCGAGGCTGAATCGCTGGCCGTAGTGCCGAAGCTGAAGGCGCCGAAAGGCATCTGCGTTGAGTGCCTGAAGAAAGCCATGCGGGAAAAACTGGCCCTGCAATCGGGAGCCAATTGATGACGAAGGACGACGCAGCGAAAGCCTGGGTAGAGGCGCATAAAAACGCACAGTCGAGATTCGCAATCGTTGAAGCGGGCCTGCTCTCCGAGCCGGCTCGACAGCAATTCCTCAAATCCGATCCGTCACGCCGCCCCTTGATGCTTCAATCGGAATTCGCCGAATTGCGCAACTACGGCCCATGGCTCGTGGACGTCAGCGACATGGAATTCGAGGCCTTTCTCGCCCACGAATACTTTACCGGCTGCACTGCCATGGCCATCTGGATCCGCACCGACTGCCCTGCCGACAAACTCGCGGCGCACCTGAGCGACGCCTTGCTGGCAAAAAACGAAGCCGGCGAAGTCCTGATGATCCGCAGCTACGCCCCCGAAGTACTGCCGATGCTCCACGCCCGCGACGATCTGTCTTGGCATGCCTGGCTTTTCGGCCCGTTGCAAGAGTGGTGGGTGCCAACGGCGGATGATGAGTGGCAATGCTTCAAAGGGCTCAACCTGGAACAACCGGGCAAGTACCAGCCGATTTTCCTCGACGCCAGGTTATGGAAGGACATGGAGGTCGACCCCCTGCCCTACAACCTGACCACCGAACTGGAAAAAGACGCGCCAGAGGTATTCACCAGTAGCTGCCATGGCGACCGGTTGAACCAGGTCAAGCAGGCGCTGGACGCAGGTCGCGCAGAAGGCTTGTCGGACCCGGAAGACGTCAGCCTGTTTGCCAGCCTGCAATTGATGGATCCCGAGTTTCCGGCGAATTGGCCGATGTGGAACAAAGCCAAAGAGCGGGCTGTTGGGGAGAAGTTGCCGCTTGGGGTTGTGATGAGGGAGTTGTCGGAGTGAGTCGACAACTTAATAACCACAAAGGGAAATATCGAAGTTCAGCAATCGGCATCCTGACTCTTTCCTTCCTTGTTCTGGCCTTGTTCGTTTACAACAGCACCCGAACGCCAGGTGCGGCGTTGACGTCCCATAACTACATGAACAGGCCCGTTGGCAGTTACTGGGTCAATGATCACTGGGGCGGAAATGGCGGTGTGACTTGTTGCTGGGACCTGTCCGGTGACCAGGCAAAAATAGTCTGGATCCTGAGCCTGTCAAAATCTCAGGAGGAACAGGGCATGACGATAGAGCGGCACGAAGCGTTATTGCCCATGCCCGAGCGAAAAGCAGGAGACGATACATTGCACGTCTACTTTCTCCCTGAAAACAGCATCGAACTTGTTTGGTCCTCAACAACACTGGACACAAAACACGCACCGAACGAAGCAGCCTGTTCTCAAGTAAAAGACGAAAAAGGAAGTTCCTCAAAGCGACTTCCGACTGAGCAATACCCAACATCAGGAAGGAATCTAGCAGTATGACTGTGGCTATGAACATGAAGCGGCAAAAAATCTGGCGCCGCCGCAACCTGGTCATTGGGCTGCTTGTTTTACTGCTGCCTTTCCTGGGTTCGTACCTTTACAACCAGTTTCGTACGCCTGGGGCGATGCTGACCTCTGAAAATCATATGGAAAGGCCAATTCTCAGTTTTTGGATCAATGATTTTTGGGGGGGTAATCTTTTTGCGATGAGTCGGGGCGGCGTAATGTGCTGCAAGAGAATCGAGGGGCCTACTGTTAAAGTTACTTGGATCCTCAGCCGCACCGGAGAGCAACTCCGACAAGGATTAAAAAAAGAAAACCATGAACAGACTTTGCCTCTACCCGAGCGCCAGCGAAATGACGTCTATCTTCATGTCCGCTTTCTTCCTGGCAATATTGTGGAGCTAAAGTGGAGCCCTGGCCTTATCAGTCCATTCGATGAGGTTCCGAAATTGGAAAGCAATAAAGTGCAAGGAGGCGGGGAATGAGTACCACCAATAATCTGGATCGCGCTCAATCAGTCAGTACCAAAGCAAGCAGTTGCGCAGGGAATCAAAAAAAAGCCGTTTTGCCCTGTGAAACAACATTGCAGTTAAGCTTCTTTTTTGATGGATTCGGGCGAAATTTAGCTAGTGACCTCAAGGAGGATTGCCTAAGCAACGTTGCTCGCTTATTCCTTGCGCACCCTGATGACAAGATAAAAAAAAGCGAAACAGCCGAAAAAATTCGAAGATTTTATATTTCCGGTTTGGCTACCGAGTTCGACGCCACGCTTGGCGGTGCTGTCGAATTAACGGGTGCAGGATTGGAGGGTGCAATAAGCAAAGCAAAGGATAGCGCTACCAAATCACCCGAGGATACGGCAAAAAATAGCCCATTAGATGCCGTAAAAGATGTTCTGACAGGGAAAAAGTGGTGGGAATCGCTACTCAACAACCTCAAGATCGGCAATGTCATTACAGGCGCGATCAAAGCGGCCGCACCTGCAGCTCTTGATGTTTTTGCAATTACGCGTGATAACGAAATAACAGCTACTTACCTGAAAACTGGCGTCGATACACGGCTTGAAGCAGCATTTAAAGTTGTGGAGGACACCCTCGAATCAGCAAAAGCCGAGACAGGTGTCCCGGTAAAACGAGTTGCAGTGTCTGTTTTCGGATTCGACTTCGGCGCGAGCCTGGCCCGGGCGTTTATCCATAAGCTATTTGAAGAGTGCGATCCCGGCACGACCACTCTGAAAGGCGTAAAACTTGAGGTGATTTTTGCTGGCTTGTTCGACTCTGTGGACCGAAGCGGCGAAAGCTCCATCGTCTTGGAGTATTTAATTCCAATCGTAAATACTGTCGACGATGGCGAATGCTTGGCAGGCCCTGTCAAATCTGCTCTTCATCTCGTGGCGGCACACGAATGTCAAGACACCCGCCGTTCTAGATTGATCGGGACTGGCACCTCAACCCCGAAATGGGAAGAGCGCCTGGTACCAGGTACAAGTTATGACGTAGGGGGCGGTTTAAAAAAACGAGACGTGCCTCATAGCACTGAACTTCATCTGGCGAGCCTGCACGAGATGTATCAAGCGGCTTATCGCGCCGGGGTGCCATTTCTTACTCTAAATGAATTGCATGAAGCCGATGCGGATGCTGCTGAGTTCTTTGTTCTCAATGATCACATCAATGGCACCAGCGCGATCGGGGCAAGCAAAGACTACATGAGCAATGCAGGCAACAAAAAAGTGTCTGCTGAAGGCTTTTTAGCTCACCGACGTTTATACATCCAACGATTACGCGGTCTGTGGGAGCTTTATCGCGGACAACACAAAGCATATGACGACGCGGAGGAGCGCCTTCAACGTCCTATCCTTGGCAAACAAGGTTCAATTGCACGTGCACTGGGGATGAGCAGTGAAAGCGATGCTGACGCTGCAAAACGTGATCAAGCTCTAAAGCAAACGCAGCAAGACAAGGCTGCCCTTCGGAAAGAACTGTCTTGGCTCGAAGAGGTGGATCGCGAAGCATGGAGGCTGAAAACCAGTTTTCCTTCAGGCCCCGTTAAAGCTTTGCTGGACGAATGGTACAGCCCCGTAACCAAGCCCCTCAGTTTCGATGTTGAGGATCTGCTTGAGTTTTATGTTAACGATCAATACATGGTTCAACAGTTTCCCCAGACCCTGTCCACTCCGATACCAAAGTATTTCCGCGTTAGGGAATTCGACATGCCTAGCCTAAACAAGACCAAAGGTATGGCACCGGATTATCTGGAGCAGACGATGCGTAAGCCATCGACGAGATCGTCCGGCGCATCGACCTGAAGCAAGGAAAAATCTACAGCGGGGCTCAAGACGAAAACCTCGACAATAGAGTTCTGAGTTGACCAGCCCGTTTGATTCCAATCGGGGCTAGGCGCTCACGCTTTGGGCATTACAAGCCCACACATCAACGATCAAAACGGGCAGAGATACTCCGCCCGTTCGTGTTAAACCGTCCCGAAAATCATCAAACCGGCGCCTGCCAGTTCAACATTTTCTGCTGCGCAACCTGAAGCAAATCACTGCCGTCCTGCGTCAGCAGGTACAGCGCATGGGTGATGTGGGGAATGTCCTGGACATCGGCGTGTTTGAAGCACAGGCAGTGCAGGGTTTCGAGCAGGTCGGCTGCGGCGCGGATGCGTTGTACGGCGGCTTCGAAGAGGTCTTTCGGGTTGGCTTGGGTGTCGATGACCAGCGGTGCGCTGTCGGTGACGCCGCTGTTGAGCGGGAGATAGCGGGCGGAGCTTAATTTCAGGATTGGCATTGGAATTACTCGATTAGGTTGTAAGTAACCGCCGACACCGTGACCAAACGATGGGGAGGCGGACTGTGCGCAGGCTTGGTCAACCGAGAACAACCCAACTCAGCACGCCCGAAGGCGACCCTGCACACAGCCGCCACTGCAATGCACTTCGAGGACATAGATGTCCACGGAGCGAATAATGGCACACTTGTGAGGGCTGTTATTTTAGGTGACCAAACCTAAGTCGCTGATTTTGCAGCGACGCCAAACCATAACCGCCCCGCTCCAGCCCCCGAAAGCAGACAAGGCATCCACCCTTGTAGGAATCCGCCGAGACTCCCCCGCGAAACAATCCCCGCCCAGACAGCCGGCGTTCAGCCCGGTTAACCATCGCTTAACGCCGCGGTCAAAAACTCTACTGAACCGCACGCCCTCAGCCCTTGGCTGACGCCCAGTGCGGCAGGTTTGGCTGGCAATCCGCCGAACTCCATTTCCGTCGCACCGGAGTCCATCATGAACATTTGTCCGTTCCTGCTCACCACCGCCCTCGCCTGCACCGCGTTTGCCGGGCTGGCCCAGGCCAATGACACCTCCAAGGCTGTTCCCTATGAATACGGCATGCCGCTGCATGTCGCCAAAGTGGTTTCCCTGACCGAGCCGCAGACGCAGGAGTGCAAGGTCATCACCGCCGACATGAAGTATCTCGACAACACCGGCAAACCGGAAGAAATCAGTTACCGGAAATTATCTGACGCATGCAGCTTCCAGAACTGACAGAAAGCTCTGATTTGCGGCTTTGCGGTAGGCGAGCACGGGTCTCGAAGAGTATGCTCGGGGCCCTCCTCACTGCCGCAAGGATTCGCCATGCAGTTGTCGTTTCGCACGCTATCGACCCTCACCTTCTCTCTGTGTTTTCTGCTTTCCCTTGCATGGGGCCTGGCGCCACAAGTGTTACTGGCGATCTGGAGCATCGAGTATTCGGAGGCAGCCGGATTCGTCGCACGGCGCAGCGCGGTGCTGTTTGCAGCCTTGGGGGTGATGTTTTATCTGGTGCGCAACGCGCCTGTGTCGATCGCGCGCAATGCGCTGAGCAACGGCTTTATCGTCGGCTGTGTTGGCCTGGCGGTGCTGGGGTTTGCTGAATGGCTCAACGGCCACGCCGGCCCCGGGATTCTGCTCGCGGTGCTGGTCGAGTTCGCGCTGGGCCTTGGCTTCTTGCAGGCCCGGCGCGTGACGGTCGAACTGGGTGAAACAGTCGGTTAGACGACTCGGGATCGCGGCACTGAATGATGGGTTGCCGTTTGTTGCGCAAGATCCGAGCGCAACCCGGCGATCAGGCCGTTGATTTCGCGACAGCTGTTCAAGTGACTGGCATCGATGCCACTCACCTGCAGCTCAACCTGATCGGTCTGGTGATCGCCATACACCTTGACGGTCATCGACAGATCCGGGGACAGCGTGCATTGGCAGCGTTTCGGTAGAAAGCTGCTTTCAATGATGTTGCGGAGTTCCAAGGCAGACAGAAACATGGCGAAACCTCTCCTTACTGTGAGACTGCCAATCAAGTATTCACGTTGACCGTTGCCACGGCTTCCCACGGGTGTATCCCCGCTGAATCCCTGGATGTGACAAGCGGCTGTACTGCGAAATGCCCATTGGAGTGTAGGCGCCCGAACTCGGTGCGCTGCACCAAATCAACGCATAAAACGTGCCTTTCATCAGGTTGCATTCACCTCCTTGCAAATCAATGACTTGGCCAAAGTGCAGGCAACTGGCCAGTTGCAAAATGCAAGATTCGATCGTGCAGGCACTGCAATTTGCATGCGGTTGGCGGTTTGCATTCATCGCCTGTGACAGTGAGAATGCCCGTCAACCAACGTACACCCGCCAGGAGGCTTCAATGGGAAATTTCACCGTCCGCGCGACGGCCGGCCTGATGCTCGCCAGCCTGTCCACCCTCACCCACGCCGCCAAACTTGAAGACACCGCGCCTTATCCGAAGGCCGAAGCGGGCTTCACTCGCCAAGTCATCCACCTGCCGCAGCAGGCCCAGGAAGAAAACTTCAAAGTCGAAATCCTCGCTGGCAAGACCCTCGAAGTCGACTGCAACCGCCAACGCCTGGGCGGCACCCTCGAAGAGAAAAACCTCGAAGGCTGGGGTTATCCGTTCTACCGCCTGGAAAAAGTCAGCGGCCCGATGAGCACGCTGATGGCCTGCCCGCCCGGCACCCAGAAAAAGCGAGCGTTCGTGCCGGTGATCGGTGACGGTTTCACCGTGCGCTACAACAGCAAGCTGCCGATCGTGATTTACGCACCGCAGGACGTCGAAGTGCGCTTCCGCATCTGGTCGGCCTCGGACAAGATTGGCGTGGCAATACCCGAATAATCTGCAAAGGAGCCGCAGCCTTGATTACCTGCCACGTCAGATACGTCATTGACCCCTATCAGTTGGACGCATTCGAGGCCTACGCCAAGACCTGGCTCGGCATCGTCGAACGGCTGGGAGGAACGCATCATGGTTACTTCCTGCCCTCGGAAGGCGCGAGCAATATCGCGTATTGCCTGTTCAGTTTCCCGTCGCTGGCGGATTACGAAAGCTATCGCCACATCGCACTGACCGACCCCGAAAGCACGGCGCTGGTGGCCGATCTGGTCGAAAAGAAGTTCATCATCAGCTACGAGCGCAGCTTTCTACGCCCACTGCTGCCCTGAACGCTTCAACGCCGTTGGCAACTGCCAACGGCTGATAGCTGCGCAACTTGAAATTCCGACTCATCTGCCCAAGGAAGGAATACCTGATGTCCATCGCCCTGCCCCTCACCGCTTTGATCGCCTTTGGCGGCTATACCGTTTCCGTGATGCTTCAGGCCGAACAGTCGCTGATCGACTTCGGCATCAGCCTGATGTCGCGGCCCGACACGGCGCAAGTGGTGATCGACCTCTACCTGCTGGCGACCCTGGCCGGCATCTGGATGTACAAGGATGCGCGCAAGCGTGGGCAGTCGGGCTGGTCGGTGGTGCCGTATCTGTTGCTGACGGCGGTATTTGTTTCGGTCGGGCCGTTGTTGTACCTGGTGGTCCGGGGCCTGCAGGATCGCGAGCGTTCGGCACCGGTCATTTCGCCAGACGCCTGAGCCCGAACAGCATCCCGCCCGCCCCCAGCAGCATCGCCGCCAGAAACAACGGGTACGACACCCACCACGGCGTCCCGGCGGTCATCATGCTGAACTCCGACATGCCGCCGATGCTCGCAATCAGGTTGAGCGGCAGGAACACCACGTTGATCAGCGTCAGTTTGCGCAGCAGGTTGTTCATGCTGTTGTTCATCAGGTTGCCCCGGGCGTCGATCAGCCCGGAGAACACCGTCGAATAGATTTCCGCCTGCTTGTAGCACTGGTTGTTTTCGATGATCAGGTCGTCGATCAGGCCGATCGCCTCGCTGCCGAAATGCTGTTTTTCCGCGTGATTGCGCAGCCGCGTGAGCACCGCGCCGTTGCTGTGCAGGGCGTTGATGTAATAGATCAGACTTTCGCTGAGGTTGAACATCTGCACCAGATGCTGGTTTTGCATCGAGGCGTTGAATTTCTGCTGCAACTCCCGGGCGACCAGTTTGATCACCTTCAGATGCCCGAGGTAGTGATGGATGTTGTTGAACAGCAGGTCCAGCAACACATCCAGCGGCGTGTTCAGTGGCTGACGTGTGCCGATACCGTGCAACGGCGTGTCGTCTGTGGCGATGACCAGCAACTGGCTCGGCGAAAACAGCAAACCGCAGGACGACACCTCGAATGCCAGGCTGCCGCCCCCGGAATAGTTTTCCGGGCGTTTCCAGATCAGGAACAGATGATCGGGGTGAAACTCGATCCGTGACACCTCGTCCGGGTCGAGCGCCGAGGCCAGCGCGTGTTCATCGAGTTTGAAGTGACTGTGCAGCAAGTCGCGCTCGGCGGCGTCGGGGTCGCTGAACAGCATCACCTCGGCGTCCAGCCGCTCGACCCGCTGCAAGGCGCCGTGATTGAGTGCAAAGCTGTTGATCATCGGCCGCTCACCAGGCCTGACCACGACGTTTGAGTTCGAGGCGTCGCACGAACTCTTCAAGTACCAGCGAATACAGGTCGTCCTGCAGGTAGGCGTCCTCGATGCCGGCGTCGAGGTTAGGGTTGTCGTTGACCTCGATCACCACCACCTTGTCGCCGGCCTGTTTCAAATCGACGCCATACAAGCCATCGCCGATCAGGTTGGCGGTCTTCACCGCCAGTTCCACCACCGCGCGCGGCGCTTCGTGGATGGCCAGCGTGCGGCATTCGCCGTTGACATCCTGGCCCTTGGCCTTGTGGTTGTAGATCTGCCAATGACCCTTGGACATGAAGTACTGGCAGGCAAAGATCGGTTTACGGTTGAGCACACCGATGCGCCAGTCGTACTCGGTGTAGAAAAACTCCTGAGCCAGCAACAACACCGAGTGTTCGAACAGCTCGGCGGTGGCTTCCAGCAAGGCCTGCTGGCTCTCGACCTTGATCACGCCACGGGAGAAACAACCATCAGGGATCTTCAGCACCAGCGGAAAACCGAGGCGTTCGCCGACCCGCTCGAAGTCTTCGGGTCGCTCCTTGTAGAGAATTTCCGTGGCCGGCATGCCCAGTTGATGGCTGTTGAGCAGGTCGGTGAGGTAGACCTTGTTGGTGCAGCGCAGGATCGACGTCGGGTCGTCCATCACCACCAGCCCTTCGCTTTCGGCCTTCTTGGCGAAGCGGTAGGTGTGGTTGTCGACGCTGGTGGTCTCGCGGATCAGCAGGCCGTCGTACTCGGCCAGCCTTGCGTAGTCCTTGCGTTCGATCAGCTCGACATCGATGCCCATGCCCTTGCCGACCCGCACGAAGTTTTCCAGTGCGCGGGCATTGGACGGTGGCAAGGCTTCCTGCGGATCATGCAGGATCGCCAGGTCATATCGCGCTACTTGCGGCGAACGCGGTACACGCCAGATCTTGCGACTGAAGCCGTCCAGCGCATTGGCGAACTGATCTTCCTGATCGTCGCGCAACTTGTGCAAGGCGCCAGACTTTATTCCTTCGATGTGCCAGCCGTTAGTTCGACGAAACTCAACTAACAGAATCGGACACGGAAATACTTCAAACAATTGCCGGGCCAGATCCTGCAACGGCTCGATATGGGTTCTGCCGAAATAAAGTGTCAGCGTAAAACCTTCAGTGTCGCTGTAGAGATGATGGCTGAGGGCTTTTTCCAGGGTTTTATCCAGGTCATCCAGTGCCAGGCCATAAAGAGATTTTCGGGTCAGCTCGCTGATGGTGCGTACCGACGGAATCACCTTGTGCCCTCGGGCTTCAGCCAGCAGAGAGCAGTAGTAACCGTGGCCCAGGTACTTGTAGCTGCGGCAAAGGTTGATCACCTGCACCCGTTTTCCCGGCTCGCTGTCGGGGGGCTGTTCGAGGTATTCCTGGGCCGTCAGGATGTCTTCGCTGGGGAAATACGAGGCCCAGTCTTCCTTGCGTTCGACGATGATCAACACTTGACTGGAAGTTCTGATCTGCGGTTTTAAATAAGTTGCCGATGGCAAACTTTGACTGGATACTTCGCGCCAATGACCCTGTACCGCTGACATAGAAATTGATCCGTTGGAGAACAAGACCTTTTCTATTAAGCACGAAGTTTTTCGAAAGTCCCGTTTCGTTACGCAACTTTTACGGTGGTCATATGAATGCTGTTTTTCGGCTGGCGGTCATTGAGGATTTGCCAGCGTTGCTCGCGCTGGAGATGCACTGTTTCACCACGGACCGGCTCACCCGCCGCAGTTTCCAATGGATGATCACCCGGGCCCACGGGCAATTGTGGGTGGCCGAACGCGAGGGTCAACTGGCCGGTTATGCGCTGGTGTTGTTTCATCGCGGCACCTCGCTGGCCCGTCTGTATTCCATTGCGATTGCCCCCGAGGCGCGCGGCGGTGGTCTGGGCAAGCAACTGCTGCAACGGATCGAGGCGTGCGCGCTCGAGCACGACTGCGCCTACCTGCGTCTGGAAGTGCGCACCGACAATCCGGCCGCCATCGCCCTGTACGAGCGCAACGGTTACCGGCACTTTGCGCTGATCCATGACTACTACGAGGATCACGCCGACGCGCTGCGCCTGGAGAAACGCATTCTCCAGCACCGCGACTCACGCAACATCAAGGTCCCCTATTACCGACAAACCACCGACTTCACTTGCGGCCCGGCCTGCTTAATGATGGCCATGGGTGCGTTGCAGGCCGAACGTTTGCTTGAGCGGCGCGAGGAATTGCAGTTGTGGCGTGAGGCAACCACGGTGTTCATGACGGCTGGTCATGGCGGTTGCAGCCCACAGGGTCTGGCACTGGCAGCGTGGCGCCGGGGTTTTAAAGTGCGTTTGCAACTGAGCATGAGCGGGCCGCTGTTTCTCGACGGAGTCCGTGACGCGCATAAAAAAGACGTCATGCGCCTGGTGCATGACGAGTTCATGGCACAACTGAACGACACCGATGTCGATCAAGTCAGCGGCGTAGCGCTGGATTTACCCACGTTGCTGGCCAACGGTGGCCAGCCCTTGGTGCTGATCAGCAGCTATCGGCTAACCCGTTCCAAGTCGCCGCACTGGGTGATCGTCACCGACTGCGACGAAGACTTCGTCTACCTGCACGACCCGGATGTCGATCACAGCCAGCATCGCCAGCCCATGGACTGCCAGCACGTGCCGGTCAGCCATGGGGAGTTCGAGAAAATGTGCCGCTTCGGTCGTGGAAAATTGCGGGCGGCGGTGGTGCTTTACGCTCGCTCACCCGCGTGAAGGGTTCATTTGAGTCCGATTTTGTACAGCGAGCCGTCGGACTCATCGGTCAGCACATACAGGTAACCGTCCGGCCCCTGACGCACGTCACGAATCCGCTGTTTCAGTTCGCCCAGCAAGCGTTCTTCATGCACCACCTTGTCGCCGTCGAACTGCAAGCGGATCAGCTCCTGCGTCACCAGCGCACCGATGAACACGTTATGCTGCCAGGGTTTGAAGCGATCGGCATCGTAGAAGGCCATGCCGGTGACGCCCGGGGATTTTTCCCAGACATGGTGCGGCCCGACCGTGCCTTCGGCGGTCTTGCCCTTGGCTTCCGGGATCGGTTGCATGGAGTAGTTGATGCCGTGGGTTGCCAGCGGCCAGCCGTAATTTTTGCCGCGCTCGATGATGTTCACTTCATCGCCGCCGCGCGGGCCGTGCTCGTTTTCCCATAAGGTGCCGGTCCATGGATTGAGTGCGGCGCCCTGGGGATTGCGGTGGCCGTAGGACCAGATCTCCGGGCGTACGCCGGACTGGCCGACAAAGGGATTGTCGTCCGGCACCTTGCCGTCGGGGTAGATCCGCACGACCTTGCCTTGCAGCTTGTCCAGGTCCTGCGCGGTCGGGCGGTCGTTGTTCTCGCCCAGGGTGATGAACAGATAACCGTCCCGGTCGAACACCAGCCGCGAGCCGAAGTGATTGCCGACCGACAGTTTCGGCTCCTGGCGGAAGATCACATTGAAGTCCTTCAGGGTTTTCAGGTCATCCGACAGGCGCCCGCGCCCCACCGCCGTTCCGGCCTTGTCACTTGCACCACCGCCCTCGGCGTAGGACAGGTACACGAGGCGATCCTGTTTGAAATCCGGTGACAGCACCACATCGAGCAATCCGCCCTGCCCCTTGGCCCAGACGTCCGGCACACCGGTGATCGGCGCAGACAGCTTGCCGTCGGCATCCACTACGCGCAGGTTGCCGGGGCGTTCGGTCACCAGCATGCCCTGGCGATCAGGAAGGAAGGCCAGGGCCCATGGGTGCTCGAGGCCCTGGGTAATCGTTGTGACTTCAAGGGTGCCCTGCTCGCTTTGCAGTTCTTTGGGAGCGGCGGCGAACGCCGGGGCAGTGATCAGTGCAGTGGCACACAGGCCAGCCAGAAGGGTTTTACGCAACATGCACGATTCCTTTTGTTCGTTTGAAGGGCTGACAGAAGCGGTTCTGCCATTCAACGGTTGCTCCCGCTGTCACGGGCTGGAGGGTTGGGGATGAAGGTGGGTGGCGTGCTCGGCACGGAGCGCAGCGGCTGGCCATTGCCGATGCCGCGGTTTTCCAGGGTCGGCGGCCGTGGCACAGGCACCGTATTCGGCCCGCGAACAGGCGGAGCACTGGGCTGGGTGCCCTGCATGCTGTTGGGATTCGCCCGGCGGATCGGGCTGTTGTAGGGGTTGTTGCTGTTGCCGGTCGGACTTTGTGCCAGCAACAGCGATGTATGGCTTATTGCGCCATCGGCGTGAACCAGCCCGCCACTGAGGGCGAGCAACGCAATGCCAAGCAGGAAACGGTTCATGAACGGCCTCTTTCGGTGCGCAGGGACTAGAGCCTTCGAGTCCACGCTACGCCGTGGGTTCGCATTTGTTAACCCGTCACCGCTAAACAAGATGTAACACGGCTTGACCTGACGTTTAGCGGCACCCAGCAAACAACGGAAACTTTTACGCCGGGCCACGGGTCACCCGAACATCACTCGGAGAACAGCACATGGCTCGGGCAATCTGGAAAGGCGCAATCAGTTTCGGTCTGGTCCACATCCCCGTGGCGCTGGTCTCGGCGACGTCATCCCAAGGCGTCGACTTCGACTGGCTCGACAGCCGCAGCATGGACCCGGTCGGCTATAAACGGGTCAACAAGGTCACTGGCAAGGAAGTCACCAAGGAGCACATCGTCAAAGGTGTTCAGTTCGAAAAAGGCCGCTATGTGGTGCTCAGCGAAGAAGAGATCCGCTCGGCACACCCGGTTTCGACCCAGACCATCGATATCTTCGCCTTTGTCGACAGTGAACAGATCCCGCTGCAGAACATCGACACGCCCTATTACCTGGCTCCGGACAAGCGCGGCGGCAAGGTCTACGCCTTGCTGCGTGAAACCCTGAGCAAAACCCGGAAGGTCGCCCTCGCCCGAGTGGTTTTACATACGCGTCAATACCTGGCGGCGCTTATGCCTCTGGAGTCGGCGCTGGTGCTGGTGAAGTTGCGCTGGCCGCAGGAAGTGCGCAGCCTGGACGAACTTGAGCTGGGCAGCGAAGTGACCAAGCCGCAACTGGCCAAAGGCGAACTGGACATGGCCAAACGGCTGGTGGAAGACATGACAGCGGACTGGACGCCCGAGGATTACAACGACGAGTTCGAAGACAAGATCATGGCGCTGGTGGACAAAAAGGCCCATGAAGGCAAGATCGAAGACGTTGAGACCGTCTCTGCAGAAGAAGAGCGCAAAACCGCAGATGTTATCGACCTGACCGAACTGCTCAAGCGCAGCTTGGGCGGAAAAGCTCCGGCCAAACCGGCGAAGAAGACCGCCAGCAAGACAACAGCGGCGAAGAAAACCAAAAAGGCCTCATGAAAATGAAATCGGGCGACTGTCTTTAACAGTCGCCCGATTCGTCAGATCAGGATGAAGATCGCCAGCAGACCGCCGAAGATCGCCCACTTTTCCATGTAGTAGAGTTTGCGATTGCGCTTTTTGAGCTCTTTTCCGCGCAGGCGAATCTTGTAGATTTTGGTAAATAACCGGTTGATGCCACCGGTGCGGTCACCCGCATCGTTCGGCGCACCGGCCGCCGACATCACGGTGCGGCTGAACCAGCGGTTGAACGCCGCCGCCCAGCGATACTTCATCGGGCGCTCGATGTCACAGAACAGGATGATGCGGTTCTGGTCGGTGGTGTTTTCCGCGTAATGAATGAACGTCTCGTCGAACATCACCGCTTCGCCATCGCGCCAGTGATAGTTCTCGCCATCGACGTTGATGTAGCAACCGGCGTCGTTCGGCGTTTCCAGGCCCAGGTGATAACGGTAGGAACCGGCGTACGGGTCGCGGTGACGCACCAGTTTCGAGCCCGGCGGCAGCTCGGCGAACATCGCAGCCTTGATCGAGCCGATGCTCTGCACCAGTTCGGTGGTGCGCGGGCACAGTTGCAGCGCCGACGGGTGGCTGTCGCCGTACCACTTCAGGTAGAAACGCTTCCAGCCGGTCTTGAAGAACGAGTTGAAACCGACGTCGTCGTACTGGTTGGAACGTTTGATTTCGCCGGCGCGCAGCAGGTTACGACCTTCTTCACGGATTTCTTCCCAGTGGGTCTGCAACGGAGTCAGATCGGGAAAGTCCTTTGGATCAAGGTAAGGCGTGTTGGGCTTTTTCGAGAACAGATAAAGGAAGCAGTTGATCGGTGCCAGGAACGAAGAGTGATCGCTCAGTTGACGACCGAGTTTGTGGCGTACGCGACCGCGCAGGTGAACGTACGCAATGGAAATGACATATACAGCGGCAATGATGAGTTTCACGGAAATCGTCACACGTCAGAGGTGAACAAACTGCGCGCCTTTCGGGCTGTGGCCCAAGGTCTGTGGCAGTGGTCTGAAATCAAAAAAAACGTCCCGGTGGCGCATCCTTGAGCCCATGCCGGACAAGGCATTGGGTGAATGGATGGCATTTTAGCCACAGTTTGTAACCAATAGTGAACCTTCATCTGTGAAAAACTGTCTCGCGATTGCGCCAAACGGCAATCGGAATGTCACCGCCCTATCGTTTAAAGAGCCAGACCAGTACAATCGCCGCCAAACTTTACGCGCCCCCCTTGGTTGATGACGGGATTGCCCCGCCTCAGCGCACTTCGACTCGGGCCAAGCGCTCCGGCTGCACCCTCGCTACTCAGCACGCTTCGCAGGAAAAACCTTTGATTTCTACAGCTAACATCACCATGCAGTTCGGCGCCAAGCCGCTGTTTGAAAACGTTTCGGTCAAATTCAATGGCGGCAACCGCTACGGCCTGATCGGCGCCAACGGTTGCGGCAAGTCAACCTTCATGAAGATCCTCGGCGGCGACCTCGAGCCGTCCGGCGGCCAGGTCATGCTGGAGCCGAATGTACGCTTGGGTAAATTGCGCCAGGATCAGTTCGCCTACGAAGAATTCACCGTGATCGACACGGTGATCATGGGTCACGAAGAGCTGTGGAAGGTCAAGGCCGAGCGCGATCGCATCTACTCGCTGCCGGAAATGAGCGAAGAAGACGGCATGGCCGTGGCCGAGCTGGAAACCGAGTTCGCCGAGATGGACGGCTACACCGCCGAATCTCGCGCCGGTGAACTGCTGCTGGGTCTGGGCATTCCGCTGGAACAGCACTTCGGCCCGATGACCGAAGTCGCGCCGGGCTGGAAGCTGCGTGTTCTGTTGGCTCAGGCACTGTTCTCCGATCCGGAAGTGCTGCTGCTCGACGAACCGACCAACCACCTGGACATCAACACCATCCGCTGGCTGGAAACGATTTTGACGGCGCGTAACAGCACCATGATCATCATTTCCCACGACCGTCACTTCCTGAACAGCGTCTGCACCCACATGGCCGACCTGGACTACGGCGAGCTGCGTCTGTTCCCGGGCAACTACGACGAGTACATGACCGCGGCGACTCAGTCCCGCGAGCAACTGCTGTCGGACAACGCCAAGAAGAAAGCCCAGATCGCCGAACTGCAAACGTTCGTCAGCCGCTTCTCGGCCAACGCCTCGAAAGCCAAGCAGGCCACTTCCCGCGCCAAGCAGATCGACAAGATCCAGCTGGCCGAGGTCAAGCCATCGAGCCGCGTGAGCCCGTTCATCCGTTTCGAACAGACCAAGAAGCTGCACCGCCAGGCTGTGACCATCGAGCAGATGTCCAAGGGCTTCGACGGCAAGACCCTGTTCAAGAACTTCAGCTTCACAGTTGAAGCCGGCGAGCGCGTGGCGATCATCGGCCCGAACGGTATCGGCAAGACCACCCTGCTGCGCACGCTGATGGGCGAACTGACCCCGGACGCAGGTTCGGTGAAGTGGACCGAAAGCGCGGAGCTGGGCTATTACGCTCAGGACCACGCCCACGATTTCGAAGACGACGTCAGCCTGTTCGACTGGATGGGTCAGTGGACTCAGGGCGAGCAAGTGATCCGTGGCACCCTGGGTCGCATGCTGTTCTCCAACGACGAAATCCTCAAGTCGGTGAAAGTGATTTCCGGTGGTGAGCAAGGCCGCATGCTGTTCGGCAAGCTGATCCTGCAAAAGCCGAACGTGCTGGTGATGGACGAACCGACCAACCACCTGGACATGGAATCGATCGAGGCGCTGAACCTGGCGCTGGAAAACTACCCGGGCACGTTGATTTTCGTCAGCCACGACCGTGAGTTCGTATCGTCCCTGGCCACCCGCATCATCGAGCTGAGCCCGAACGGCGTGACCGACTTCAGCGGCACCTACGACGACTACCTGCGCAGCCAAGGCGTGGTGTTCTGAAAACTTGTCTAGTCCTGAAATAGGTTTACACCTGTTTCACCCTAACGCCCGATGCACCGCATCGGGCGTTTTGTATTTTAAGGACAGGTGCGGGCGCTCCTGGTTGTAGATCAAGATCGCCTCCCGCACCATTTGTTCTGCTTGCGCCAAGTCTGTCGGCCGGTGGAGCAAGAGCTCTGTCTTCAAGATGCCGTTGACCCGCTCTGCCAGGGCGTTTTGGTAGCAGTCGTAGCCATCAGTCATTGAGCACGTGATGCCATGCTTGGCATGGAGCTTTTGATAAAACGCCGAGCAGTACTGCACACCTCGATCTGAGTGATGAACCAGTTTCTGGCATGTTCGACGCGTCTTCAAAGCCATGCGCAAGGCTTGAGCCACCGAGTCGGCATGTAAGCTGCTATGCACGTGATAGTCGACTATTTTTCTCGAGAAGGCATCCGTCACCAGACTCAAATAAACCGGATCGTCACGCTTGGTGGACAGATAAGTGATATCGGCCACCCAGACCTGTTCCGGACCGGTAGCGACAACTTGCGACGGGCCTGGTTTGAGCAGATTGGGATGGCAGCGGAAGTGATGATGACTGTCGGTCGTTTTGTGATAAGCCCGCTTCCTGCGGACCAGTTGGCGGTAATCACGCAAGACCGCCAATAACCGATCGCGGCCGACATGCAGCTCCTGTTTCTCACGCTCCGCGTGCATCAACGAGTGCAATTTGCGGGCGCCAATGCAGGGTTGGCGTACTCGGATTGTCTGCACAAACTGGATGAGTTTCTGATCTTGCTCGATACGAGCCCGATAGACGCGATTACGTTTGTAAAAGGCTTGGCGACTGATCCCCATAAACTGGCAAGCCCTGCTGACACTCAGGGTTTGGGTCTGCGCAACGACTTGCCGGGCCGCTTTTTTACGACAGAAACGCCGTAGTCGTTCTTCAGTACGTCCACCACGTCTTCAAAAAACTTGGCTTTCTGATTCGCCAGCGCCAACTGCTCCTCAAGCTCTTTGATTCTCTGCTCGGGAGTTAAGGGCAAAGTGGGCTCGTCCATCGGTCGGTTCCTTTGGGAACGAATGGAGGCGCCTTGGCTCCAGTCTTGCCGACCATGCTTGCGTAACCAAACCAACACCGTCGACCGACCCTGAATTCCGTAGCGCCGTTGAGCCTCTTTATAACTCAACTCGCCTTTTTCGACTTGGTCGACAACCGACAATTTAAAAGTCAGCGTGTAATCGCGTTGACTGCGTTTTGCGCCCGAATCCATTGCACCCTCCTGATAAGAAGCCAGAAGGTGTAAACCTTATTCAGGACGAGACAACTACTACAAAAAAGCCCTGTCTTTGTGACAGGGCTTTTTTGTTTCACTGTTCACCGGGAAGTCATCACTTTCTTCCCGGCAAAGCTTGGACATTCCAGTAGTTTTGTACGATGCATTTGGAGAATGATTGCATCATCCAAACCACAATCAACATCCACTCACATTAACGAATAGCATACTTAAGGATATAAGAATAAAGACCATTCACCGCAGGCTCTGCAAACTTATGATCAACTTCCAGAGCACCCGACAGGATTGAGTGACATTCAAACACCATCTTCTCCCGACCAAATCGATAAAATATCGCACCGTCTGCAATGTCGGCAAACGCTTTGTAAACACTGGCTACCGCAGCACCGCCCTTATATTCGATACTCACTTTGTTCGACGCAGCGGGTAATGAAACACCACCAATGACGACTGCTTGAGGCACCAGTTCCCCGGTATCTACACAAAGACTACGGCATATCATCTTGCTATTTTTGTCAGTACCGAAACTACGTTCGTACAAGGCTATCTCCGACCCCTTCACCTTGGAGCAGGCTTCCTCGAACGCCGTCAAAACAGCTTTGGCATTCGCCATTCCCGCGTCCAGGTCTCGTAGAGAAACGAAACGCTCCAGTTTGTTGTTCTTTGCGCTGTCCAGCGCTCGTGAAATGGTCGACACATGCGCAAAATCCTTTTTACAAGCGATGACATGAACCTCATATTGATAGCGGCTGGCGTGTTCCCCCTTTTGAAATTCTGCAAACTCGTAAGTTTCAAGGCCAACCTCCATTATGATGCTGTACTTCTCTCGCAGCGCTTTCTCAAAAATCATGCCCCCCAAATCCCTGACAAACTGATCGGTCTTATTGTAGGCAAAGCCCACGCCATGTTTCACGATCTCTTGGTATTGCGGATGAAGGGTCCGGAAATGTGGCTCGTACAGCGGGACATAATTTGAATAGCGACAAGTGTCGAGCAACTCATTGAGCAGATGTGTTTTGCCGGCACCCTCTATGCCGGCAACCACAAGCATTTTTGGCGAAGATCCCTCATCTGAAACTGCCATTCTTTCGTCGAATAACTTCTTTTGCAGTCCAAGAAAAGCGTTTTTTACGTCCTGTTGCGTATAAGAAAATTTGCCAGTCATATTATTAAGTTCCTTCTCAATTGAAATAAGTCCTTTTAAAAATCCGCACTGAAAATCGACAACTACTATTGACAATCGCCAAGCCAATTCAAAAGACAACCAAAGCTAAAACCATTAAATAAAATGAATCAATCCAGAAAGCACAACAATATATTTCAGAAAAAAATCGATAAACGTTCAGGGCGACATCCTACAAAACAAGCAGTGATGGACTACTGGGCAGACACTAATACGCTACTTATATAACAAGAAATATCCGCGCTTATTCAACGAACCGCCCTATGCTTGATTTAAGGTTTTCATTTCTATAAACACCCTGTTTCCTATAAACCAGTCATGCTGCCCCTACTGAAAGAACTACCCGGCTCAAGTATGCAGGGTGTCAGTAGTCGGCCCGATCCTTCGGATTCCCACGACACCAACCTGTTCAGCGTGATGTACGATCATTGAAGATGAATAGTTAGCCTGCTTTCTTTTATCTCGGCGCCACGCCATGATGCGGACTCTCCCACCGCCGCCCGCGAACGAGTCCTCATGTCTGCGCAGCAACAGCCACCGCAAAGCTCCCTGGCGATCACCCTGCAGATCGTCTCCATCGTTTTCTATACCTTTATTGCCTTCCTCTGCATCGGCCTGCCGATAGCGGTACTGCCCGGCTACGTGCATGAACAGCTGGGTTTCAGCGCCGTGATCGCAGGGCTTGTGATCGGCTCGCAATACTTGGCCACCCTGCTCAGCCGGCCCATGGCCGGACGGATGTCGGACACGGTCGGCACCAAGCGGGCGATTGTGTATGGCTTGTCGGGGATCGTGCTCAGCGGTGTGCTGACGCTGGTTTCGACGCTGTTGCAGAGCTTGCCGCTGTTGAGCCTGTCGACCCTGATTGTCGGTCGCCTGTTGCTGGGGATTGCCCAGGGCTTGATCGGCGTCGGCACCATCAGTTGGTGCATGGGCCAGGTCGGTGCCGAACACACGGCACGCTCGATTTCGTGGAACGGCATCGCGTCCTACGGTGCGATTGCCATCGGCGCGCCATTGGGCGTAGTAATGGTCGCCGATTATGGTTTCGAGAGCCTTGGCATTGCGTTGTCGCTACTCGCGGCCGGCGCCTTGCTGCTGATCCGCAATAAGCCTTCAGTGCCTGTGGTGCGCGGTGAACGCCTGCCGTTCTGGGCGGTGTTCGGACGGATTGCGCCGTTCGGCGCCAGTCTGAGCCTGGCGTCGATTGGCTATGGCACGCTGACCACCTTCATCACCCTGTATTACCTCAATCGCGGCTGGAGCGGCGCTGCGTATTGCCTGACGGTGTTCGGTGTGTGTTTCATCCTTTCGCGGCTGCTCTTCATTTCCGCCATCGGCCGTTTTGGCGGATTCACCTCGGCGATTGCCTGCATGACCATCGAAACTGTCGGCCTGGTCATGCTGTGGCTGGCGCCCTCGACCGCGTATGCCTTGGTCGGCGCCGGTCTGGCCGGGTTCGGCCTGTCGCTGGTATACCCCGCGCTGGGCGTCGAGGCGATCAAGCAGGTGCCCAACTCCAGTCGCGGCGCCGGGTTGAGTGCTTACGCGGTGTTTTTCGATCTGGCGCTGGCGATTGCCGGCCCGTTGATGGGCGCGGTGGCGTTGAATCTGGGCTATTCGTGGATTTTCTTCAGTGCGGCCGTGCTGTCCGTGACCGGACTGGCGTTGACCTTGCTGCTCAAGCGCCGGGCCATGGCGTAAACGCTCACTGATCCGCCGTCTGCATCCCCGCGCGGGTCGGCCGGCCCAAGGCATGGGAGAAGAACCGCCCGGCCTCGGAAATCAGGTTGCGGTGGATGTCTTCGCGATCCACGCCATCGGCATCGGTGCACAAGGCGGGCATCGCACGAATCTGCTCTTCATTGCATGGCGCCATGAACACGAAGTGCCCTGCCCCGGCCAGCAATTTGAAGTCGGGTGCGGTCGGCAGCTTGCGCGCCAGGGCGGCGGCGTTTTTGTCGAAGGCCACCAGTTTGTCGCCGTCACCGCTGTAGAGCAGCACCGGCACATGCACATCGGCCAGCGTATGGCGACCGAACTTCAGACTCAGCGGCGCCATCAGCAGCAACGCATGCACCCGCGGATCGGCCACCGGTTGCAGATCGTCGCGGTCGACAATCAGCTCGCCCTGGGTGTTGCAGGCGTCGCGGTCGTCCGGGCGCTCCTGGCAGTAACGGCGCAGGCGATCCAGATCCGGCTGCGCGCCGGACAGAATCAACGCCGTTTCGCCGCCCGCCGAATAGCCGATCACGCCAACCTGCTCGGCGTTCACGTACGGCGCGAGCATGCGGTCGCCCAGCGTGGCGGTAATGGCTTCGGAAATCTGGATCGGCCGGCCGTAGAGATTGCTCAACGTGCCGAGGCGGCTGTGATCCTTGGAGTTGTCGCCAGGGTGAATCACCGCCACCACCACGAACCCCTTGCGTGCCAGTGACGTAGCCAGGTCGTGCAGCGCCAGCGGCGTGCCGGTGTTGCCGTGAGAGAGCATCAGCATGGGGAAACGGCCAATGGCAACTTTGGTGTCTTCGCCGGCCTCGACCGAATAGCCTTCGAGCAGGCTCAGGTGTTCGCGGTCGCTGGAGGGATAGAACGCGATGGCGCGCATCGGTTGCAGGTCAAGCGGGTCGAGGAACGTCATCTCGTGATAACCGACGCTCCAGCGCGGGTGCTGCCCGGGCGCAGCGTGCACTGAATTCAGGCTGCCAAGCAGGCAAATCAGTAACGCTGCACAAAGACGCATCATGGGATGCCCCACCCTGTTGTTACTCAATCGAAAGATCCGTTGTGTTCGACGCCCGAAATTCGGTACTCCGGCGCGGCGTTGCACTCAGACGTTGATCATCAGACTGCATAACCCGGGCCAGATTATGTAACAGTCAGAAACAAAAAACTCCGTATCTGGCCCTTGCGGAACCAGAATACAGAGTTTTTGGGGATTTGCCTGAACAGGAGCTGTTCTTTACGCAAGCCTTACGCGGCGGCGAACAGCTGCTCGCTGATCTTCGCTTGAGCGGCGCTCATGGCGTTGTTGCGCACTTCTTCACCGTAGGCCAGGCCTTCAGCACGCACAACTTCGATGTCGGTGATGCCGAGGAAGCCAAAGACCAGTTTCAGGTAGTCTTCGTGCGCCACGCCCGAAGCTTGACCGGCGTGGATGCCGCCAGCGGTGGAGACGATCACGACTTTCTTGCCACCGCACAGGCCTTCTGGGCCGGCTTCGGTGTAACGGAAGGTCTGGCCGGCGACGGCGATGCGGTCGATCCAGGCTTTGAGCTGGGTCGGCACGGTGAAGTTGTACATCGGGGCAGCGACGACGATAGCGTCAGCGGCGATGAATTCGGCCAGGGTGGTGGCGCTCAGTTCGGCTTCGTGCTGTTGTGCGGCGTTGCGCAGTTCAGCGGTGGTGCCAGCAGCCACCAGGGTGGTCGACGAGAAGTGGCTGATGGCGTCAGCGGCCAGATCGCGGTAGGTCACGACAGCGCTTGGCTCGGCGACTTGCCAGGCTTTAGTGACTTGACTGCTCAGCTGACGGGAAGCGGAGTTGTCGCCCAGAATGCTCGAATCGATGTGCAGCAGTTTCATGTGGAATCTCCTGGAATGAATCGCCGGTGGCGACGGAATGGAGACAATCCTACCGACGAAACCAATAGCTGATTAGACGGCAACAATGCGATAGTTTGTCCCACTGATAGAACAGTCGGATTTCCCCATGCAAGACCTCAACGATCTCTACTATTTCGCCAAGGTGGTCGAGGCTGGCGGTTTCGCCGCCGCCGGCCGCTTGCTCGGCATTCCCAAGTCACGCCTGTCGCGGCGCATCGCCGAGCTGGAAGAACGCCTCGGCGCACGTTTGCTGCAACGCACCACCCGCCAATTGAAGCTGACGGCGGTCGGCGAACGCTATCTGCGTCACTGTCAGGCCATGCTGCTGGAAGCGGAAATGGCCGATGAAACAGTGGCCAGCATGTCCAGCGAGCCTCGCGGACGCTTGCGGGTTTCCAGTCCCACGGGGCTGGCCCATGAAATGCTGCCGGTGGTGATCAGCAATTTCCTTGGCAAATACCCTCAGGTGCAGCTGGAAGTCACCCTGATCAATCGACGGGTCGACCTGATCACCGAAGGCATCGACGTGGCCCTGCGCGTGCGCGAACACGGCGATGAAGAACCGATGCTGGTGACCCGCCGCCTGCGTCAGGCGCAGATGGTGGTGGTCGCAAGCCCTTCCTTTATGCAGGGCGTGGAAATCAATCATCCGCAGGACCTGAAGAACCTGCCGGTGCTGGGCGCCCTGGAGGCCGATCGCATGGTGCATGTGCGCCTGCTCGATCAGCACGGCAAGAGTTGCGATCTGGCGCTGGAAGCCCGGCTTGGCATCGACGATTTCATCGTGCGCAAGGCCTGTGTGTTGGCCGGCCAGGGTTTCACCCTGCTGCCGATGATGTATTGCGAAACGGAACTGAACAACGGCACGCTGGTGCAGTTGTTGCCTGATTGGTCACTGCCCGGCGGCTGGCTGCAAGCGGTGTATCCGCATCGGCGCGGGGTGATGCCGGCGGTGCGCGCGTGGATCGATCATCTGGTCGAATCGTTCAATGCCTGTGGAGAACGGCTGTTATGAAACAAGGAAAGATGAGCGAACAGGATGTCGCGGACTTCTGCCTGGCCCTGCCCGGTGCCAGGGAAGACTACAAATGGGGTGGCGTGCGAGTGTTTTCGATTGCCGGCAACAAGATGTTCGCCTTGCAGGGGCTGCGCGGTGATTCGCTGGCGTTCAAGGTCGACAAGGACCTGTTTCTCGGTCATTGCGACCGGCCGGGCATTCACCCGGCGCCGTACCTTGCCCGGGCGCAATGGATCATCATGCACCCGCCCTACCCGCTGGGCGCCGAGGAACTGCAAGGCTTGCTGCAGCGTTCCCACCAACTGGTGGTCAGCAAGCTGCCCAAGCGCGTGCAGGTCGGACTGCTGCTTTAGAACAACGCCAGGAGGTTCGAACCGAGAAACAACTGATCGATCCAGAACACCTGATGCAAAGCCACAATCATCCAGAACAACACCTGAAACGACACCTTGCGCGTCTTGTGCCGGAAGACCTGCTGGGCGATCAACGCGCCCGGCCAGCCACCGGCCAGTTCCACCGCGTGCAGGATGTTTTCCGGTGTGCGCCAGGCGTCGGCGCGGGCCTTGCGCTTGTCCGCCCAGTACAGGAAAAACGCCAGCACGCTGACCAGCCCGTAGGCCGTCAGCGGCACCAGGGAAATCCCGCGCAGCCACATCGACAATGAGCCGAACAGTGGCAACGCGCAGACGATCAGCAGCACCACCAGCTTCAATTTCAGATGCTGAATATTGCCACCGGAAGGACCGCGATCCGGGCGGCGTGCGCGGGAATCACTCATGGCTGGGCGGCCGTCCAGTCGACCCAGCCGAACTGCCAGGTCGCCAGAATCACCAGACCGAAGACGATCCGGTACCAGGCAAACGCCGCGTAGCTGTGGCTGCCGATGAACTTGAGCAGGCCGCGCACCGCGATCATGGCGAAGATGAACGCGGTGACGAAACCGATGGCGAATACCGGGAAGTCCGCCGGTACGAACAGGTCGCGATACTTGTAGCCCGAATACACCGCCGCACCGACCATGGTCGGCATCGCCAGGAAGAACGAGAACTCGGTGGCGGTCTTGCGCGACAGGCCAAACAACAGGCCGCCGATGATGGTCGAGCCGGAGCGCGAAGTGCCGGGGATCATCGCCAGGCACTGGGCGAAGCCGATCTTCAGCGCATCCGTCCAGCGAATCTCGTCGACCGTTTCGGCGTGCACTTCATGCTGACGCTGCTCGGCCCACAACATCACGATGCCGCCCACCACCAGCGCGGCGGCCACGGTGATCGGATTGAACAGGTAGTGGTGAATCAAGTCGGCGAAGACCACTCCCAGCACCACGGCGGGCAGGAAGGCGATCAGCAGGTTGGCGGTGAAACGCCGCGCACTTGGCTGGGTCGGCAGGCCAATGACCACGTCGAGAATCTTGCGTCGGAATTCCCAAACCACCGCGAGAATCGCACCAAGCTGGATGATGATGTTGAACGCCATGGCCCGCTCGCCTCCGAAATCGAGCAAGTCGGCAACAATGATCTGGTGTCCGGTACTGGAAATGGGCAAAAACTCCGTCAGCCCTTCTACAACTCCTAGAATCAGTGCCTGCAAGGCCGTCCAAAGATCCATCAATCCCCCAGAGAGCGATGCACAGAGGCATGCCCCGATAGTATTTTTTACGTTCACTGCGTTCAGCGTAGCTGGTTAAAGCTGTACCGATTCCGCGCGCACAGGATCCACACGAAACAGTCAAAATTCCGTGAAAAATCAATTTCGATTCAGGTTTTCACGCGCGGGGCCGAAATCCTAACAGACAAGCCGTAATAGCGCTGCCGCGTTATACGACTTGGGTCGCGTATGCCCGGTCACCGAAACGTGGTTGGATGCTGGCGGTGGTTTATTACAAGAAAAAGAATCCGGAGTGACAGCGTTATGAACAGCTTGCGCAGTGTGTCGATCAGCCGACGCTTGTGGCTCATCTTGATTGTGGCCGTGGTCATGCTGTTGACGTTGGGCGTGTTGATGCTCAAGCAGATCCATGATGACCTCTACCACGCCAAGGCCCAGAAAACCCAGCATGTGGTGCAGACCGCCAGCGGTTTGCTGACTTACTACCAAGGTCTTGAAGCGGCAGGCACCCTGACCCGCGATGTGGCACAGAAACAGGCGCTGACCGCGATCCGTGGCCTGCGCTATGACCAGAATGACTATTTCTGGATCAACGACCTCACGCCCGTGATGGTCATGCACCCGACCAATCCCAAGCTCGAAGGCCAGAACCTCTCGGCGATCCGCGACCCGGACGGCTTTGCGGTGTTCAATGAAATGGTCGCCATCGCCAAGGCCAAGGGCGCCGGCATGGTCAACTATCGCTGGCCCAAGCCCGGTGCCAGTGAACCGGTGGCCAAGACCTCTTACGTGAAACTGTTCGAGCCATGGGGCTGGGTCATCGGTTCGGGCGTGTACGTCGACGACGTGCAGGCGGAGTTCCAGGACCAGGTGATCAAGGCATCCGTGGTCGGACTGGTCATCGCGGTGATCATGGCGCTGCTGGTGATTCTGATTGCCCGCAGCATCGTTCGTCCGTTGCAGGAAACCGTGAACGCCATGGCCAACATCGCCAGCGGCGAAAGCGATCTTACCCGCAGCCTCGATACTCACGGCCAGGACGAAGTCACTCAACTGGCCCATCATTTCAACGCCTTCACCGCCAAGCTGCGTCGGGTGATCGGTGAATTGCAGCTGTCCGCCAGTGCATTGGGCCAATCGTCCAGCGAGCTGGGCAACGATGCTGCGCAGGCCCAGCAACGCAGCCAGCAGCAGTCGCAGCAGATGGAGCTGGTTGCCACTGCCGTCAACGAAGTGACCTACGGCGTACAGGACGTAGCGAAGAACGCCGAACACGCCGCCAGCGAAATGCGTGACGCCGAAGCCCAGGCCCAGCAGGGCCAGATCAACATTGACGGCAGTCTGCAACAGATCGACAAGCTCTCCGGCACCATCGATCAAGCGGTAGAAGTCATCCGCACGCTGGCGACTGAAAGCACACAGATCGGCAGCGTGCTGGAGGTGATCCGCTCGATCGCCGAGCAGACCAACCTGCTGGCCCTCAACGCCGCGATTGAAGCGGCTCGGGCCGGCGAACAGGGTCGCGGGTTTGCAGTGGTGGCCGACGAAGTGCGTTTGTTGGCGCAGCGCACGCAAAAGTCCACGGCGGAAATCCAGACGATGATCGAACGCCTGCAAAACCACTCCGAAGCCGCCGTAAAGGTGATCGGCGACAGCAGCAAGGCTTCGCAACTGACCATCGAACAGGCGGGTCTGGCCAGCGCCAGTCTGAATGCGATCGGCCAGGCCCTGCGTAACCTCAATGGCCTGAACGCCTCGATTGCCAGCGCAACGCTGCAACAGGCACACGTGGTCGAAGACATCAACCAGAACGTTACCCAGGCGGCGGGTTTGTCTCACAGCACGGCACTGGCGGCCGAGCAGTCGAGCGTGGCGAGTGTGAAACTCGGCCAGCTCAGCGAACAACTGAACGGGCTGCTGCGCCAGTTCCGCGTCTGATCCCTGCAACAGGTGGGAACTCGTTTCCCACCTGTTTTTCGGTACAATCCGCCCCCTCTTTTATTCCCCCCAAGGAACCTGCATGTCCGGGCTTGAACTGTTTGCGGCCGCCCTCGGCGTGATCGCCGTGTGGCACACGGTCAAACAGAATCCGTGGTGCTGGCCGATCGGGCTGGTCATGGTGTCGCTCTACACCTGGGTGTTCTTCGAGGTGAAGCTGTATTCGGACATGCTGCTGCAGGTGGTTTATGCCGGGCTGCAAATCTATGGCTGGTGGCAATGGACACGGGCCGGGACGATGCATGACGGGCGCGAAGTCAGCCGGCTCGACAATCGCTCGATTGCGCAGGGCCTGGCCATCGGTGCGGTGGGCAGTCTGCTGCTGGGCGCGGCCATGGCCCATTGGACCGACGCGGCGCAACCGTGGCTCGACGCCGCGCTGACCGGCTTCAGCCTGGTCGCGCAGTTCTGGATGGCCCACAAACGCCTGCAATGCTGGGCGTTGTGGTTCGTGCTGGATGTGATCTTCGTCGGGCTGTTCCTCTATAAAGGGCTGTACCTCACGGCGGCGCTGTATGCCCTGTTCACCCTGATCGCGGTGCAAGGCTGGCGCGAATGGCGTGCCGATCCGGCGTTACAACGATGAAAGTGATTGTTCTGACCGGTCCCGAGTCCACGGGCAAGAGCTGGCTGGCCGCCGGAATTCAACAGCAGTTCGGCGGTTTGCGGGTGGACGAATATGTGCGCTGGTTCATCGAGCAGAACGCACGCGATACCTGCCTCGCCGACATCCCGGAAATCGCGCGCGGCCAGTTGCAGTGGGAAGACGCAGCACGCGCGCAGCAGCCGCGCCTGTTGATTCTCGACACGCATTTGCTGAGCAACATGCTGTGGAGCCGGACGTTATTCGGCGAGTGCCCGCCCTGGCTGGAAACCGAGTTGCTGGCCCGTCATTACGACCTGCACCTGCTCCTGTCCCCGGAGCAGATCGAATGGACGGACGACGGTCAGCGCTGCCAGCCCGACTTGAGCGAACGACTCGCGTTCTATCAGGCGACCCGGACGTGGCTGGAAAACCATCGCCAACCCTTGCAGATCATCAAGGGCGACTGGGCCGAACGCCAGCAGCAGGCCTTCGACGCGGTGCGCACCCTGCTCGCGGACTGACCCGATTTGCGGGGCGTTTGACCCGTTGTATCCCCCTGGTTTGGGGGAAAAGTGTCCGTTCCTGAAACACTCCTTCAGGTGCAAAGTGCCCGTCTCAAGGCCCTTCATCCCTTTGTCATCCGACTTGTTACGCCACTGAAACACCTGCGCGCAAACCCTTGGTCCAGAGCTTTGCGCTGTCTTTAAAGGGTTGCGCAGGCAGTGTTTTGTTTCATCGATGAAACAGCTGTTGTATCAGCCCCACGCTCAATCCACTCAACACATTGAAACGCAAAGACATTTCAAAAGCGGCACAGCTTTCGCTCTCTCCTTCACAACGCTGAACAGGCTCAGCCCACTGAAGAAGGAATTGCCGTCGTGGGGAATATCAAAAAAGCCTTTACTTGCCTTCTGCTGATCGGATCAGCCGCCAGCCCCTTTCTCAGTTTCAACGTTCAGGCCGAAGGCAATGGCGTGATCGTGCTCAATCGTGATGTCCAGCCGATCCCGATCGGTCGCAGCGGTGGCAAAGATCCGTACCCCACCACCGTCAATGCCAATCCTTCGGGCCGCATCGATCAGGCGATGACCAGCACCGAACTCAACGACGGTGAATTTGCCAGTGTAGCCAGCGGATCCTCGATTCGCGGAAGTATCACCACCCCGACTTCGAACATCCCCGGCATGAACACTGTGACCAATCCGAATGGCTTGCCTGGTATGGGAGGCGGTCACGGCGGCGGTGCCGGCGGCTCGATCTCCAATACCGTCAACCGTGCCATGAGCTCCGGTCTTGCCCCTCTGACTCGCATGGCTGGAGGCCAATAAATGAATCGCTCTCTGCTCCTGATCGCCCTCCTCGGCTGCACCAGCGCAATGGCTGACCCGAGTTCCGTGAACAACGCGAACATTCAGGAAACCGGCATCCAGTATCGCGGCAACTACAACGTCAACCAGGCGGCCGGCGACCAGATGCAACAGACCAACACCAAAGCAATCGCCATTGGCACCAATGCCAGCGCGACCACCAGTGTCATCCAGCACATCAACACGCCCGCCGACCGTACGGGCAATGCCAGCGCCAACATCGGCGGCAACTCTTTCACTAACGGCAACGGGATCCTGGGCGTGAACCAGGGTGCCGGGGCCAACAACCAGATGGCCAACGTGACGCGCGTCAGCATCAGTGCTGCCCCGCAGAGCGTTGACGATAGCGCCCTTTCTCAACAGAACGTGGCGTTGTTACCGAGCTCAGGAGCAACTGGTACCTCACCCGGCAGTCGCCAGGTCACGACAAGTGATCAGGCCTTCACCGGCAGCCGAGGGGTAATCCAGGTGAACCAGAGTGCCGGGGTGGGGAACCGAATGGCTAACACCCTGAGCATCCGGGTCGCTGACTGACCCAAACAACAAAAGCAGTGCAATTAGAAAGTACCAACACTTAACCAACTAATAAGCACGACGGAGAAACACCATGAAACCTACAATGGCCCTCAAACCACTGGTTTTCGCACTCGCAGCAGTGATGGCAATCGCAGCACAGGCAGGCGGTCGTGATGATAATCACGGTCATGGTAACGGGCATGGCAACCATGAACCAAAAGGCCCAACCCTGGAACAACTGCTGCAAATCGGCGCTGGCGCCGGGGCGGCAGTGCTCGACACGCAAAGCAGCTCTGGCAACCTGGTCGGCAACCAAGGCACCAAAAATGATGCCAACGTCAACAACTCGGCCAATGGCACCAACGGCAACGTTGGCATGAACAACACCGCCGGCGATGGCAACCAGCAAGACAATGCCGCCGCTCTGGCAACTGCCGATGAAAGTTTCATCTTCGGCTCTGCGGTGTCGGTCTCCAGCGCAACTCAAGTCAACACCAACAACGCCGTTGCGAACTACTCCACCACCAACAACGCCAACCTCAACAACGTAGGTAACGGCGGTTCCGGCAACATTGGCGTGAACAACAGTGCCGGCAACTTCAACCAACAGAAAAACAACCTGGCAATTGCTGTATCGGGTGGTCGTGTAGCTAACGCCGCTGCTGCTGCGAACCAAAGCTCCACTGGCCTGACCGTAGCCAACAACGGCACTCAAACCTACAAAAAAGATACCCTCACCGGTACTTTCGCCGGGGCTGGCGCGTTCTACGCGAAGGGCACTGCAAAAATCGAAGACGACGATCACGGTCATGGCGGATATGGCAATAACGACAGAGGCCATGGTGGCGACAAAGATCAAAAAGCCAAATTCGAAGCAGTGGGCGTATTCGGCCTGGCAGGTGTGACCACTCAACAAGTGATGACCCCTGATGGCTGGAAAAACCCTGTGACCAACAACGCTTCCATCTCCAATGTTGGTAACAACTTCTCGGGTAACGCTGGTTACAACAACGCCGCTGGTGTTGGCAACCAACAAAGCAACTCGCTGTCCATCGCCGCAGGTTGCAAAGCCTGCATGTAATCGCGATCGAAACGAAAGCCCCGGAAACGGGGCTTTTCCTCAGTCCGCAAAGGCGTATCGATCATGCGTAAAACTGCTCTCTTCGCTCTGCTTTGTGTCTGTGGCCTGACTCAGGCCGGTCAGATGCCCGTCGCTGCCCTGCCTGGCGGCACGCTCGTCTACAAGAACGTGCAAAGCATTCGTGAGCGCAAGTTTGCCGACATCGTCGAACAGAAAACCGACTTCAGCTGCGGCGCCGCCGCACTGGCAACGGTATTGCGCCAGGCTTATTGGCTCGACGTCGATGAGGAGCACATCATCAAAGGCATGCTGGTCAACGCTGACCAGGACCTTGTTCGTACTCAAGGTTTCTCCATGCTCGACATGAAGCGCTACATAGAAAGCATCGGCATGCGCGCCAGGGGCTACAAGATTCCACCGGAAAAGCTCGACGCAGTCACGATCCCGGTGGTGGTACTGATGGAAATTCGCGGCTACAAGCATTTCGTGGTGATGCAGCGGGCGGACAAGGATTGGGTTTACATCGGAGACCCGGTTTTAGGACACAAACGCTACTCCCATGATGACTTTGTCAAAGGTTGGAACGGTATTGTCTTTGCCATCGTCGGCCCCGGATATGACAAGGCCAATGCCTTGCGCAGCCCTCCGATACCGGTGACGGCCAAAAACAAGCTGGATGCCTTCAACCCGGTCAAAGATGCTGAATTGATGGACTTCGGGTTCATACAGAGCGACTTCTTTTAATCGCCGATTACAAGAGTGGGGCTGGATGTCCCGGGAGCAGCAGATGAAAACCTCATACTGGCTGGCCGCCGCCTGCCTGGCAGCGAGCGCGTCAGGCTATGCCAATGCAGGATTCAAACCCATCGAAATCAAGGACCAGGAGCTCGCAGAGCTGCGCGGTCGTTATGTCATGCCGGGCCGGATCATCAGCTTCGGTGTCGTCATGAGCAGTACCTGGCGCAACGCCAGTGGAGATCTGATCGGGGCATCGGCCTCGATGCAATTGCAGGCCGCTTCGGTCAAACCTGAATTCTACGTCTCGACCATCAAGGAACACGGCAATGGCAGTACCCCGGAACTGGGGACTGGCTCGGTCGTGGGTGGCGCGGGACTCAACTCAAGCCAAGGCGTGACGCAGAGTGTGCGCGCCGCTGGCGACGGCAACTCCGCCTACAACAACGTTGCGATCAACGTCAAAGAAGCCAGCCAGGCACCTGCACTGATGCCTGCACAAGGCCAGGCCTTGATGGCCGGCCAGACCATTTCCGGCAGCAATGGCGCCGGCAGTGTCGCGGTTTCAGCCACAAATGGCGGCGTTCAAATGGCCATTCAGGCCTCCGGCAATCAGGGGACAGCCTTGCAACAGGTCGCCCAGGGCGGACTGCTGCAAAACACCCGTTTGCTCGGTAACGCAAACGTAGTCAACAACCTGACACAACTCAACGTTGTCCTTAACAATAACGGCATGAGTGCCGGCGCACTGGACTGCAACCTGACTCAACTCAGGGCACTACGCAATATCGGATATTGAACTACGCTGAGTCTCGATCATTGGGCTTAAAGGGACGGCTTATTCATGTATCGATCAGTATCACTGCGTGCTGCTGTATGTTTGAGTACTCTTCTACCCGCGGCAATGTTGCAAGCTGCACCCGACGCCGATGTAGAAGCCCTGAAACAGGAACTTCTGGAGCTTAAGCAACGATACGAAGTACAACAGAAAGCCCTGGCGGTGCTCGAACAGCGAGTCCGCCAGGTCGAAGAGCAACCCGCTTCTCCACCCCCCAAACGCTTGGCCAAATCGCCTTCGGACATGAAAGGCAACCGGGTCGCCACCGGCACCGGGGCTGCAGCGGCTTCGGGGGGCGCCGCTGGGGGTAGCGGCGCATCCTATGGCCAGTCGCTGGCCGACGATTCACAACCGGCACAGAGTGTGTCCAACCTGTACGACGAAGCCAGCGGCTTCTTTGGCGGCGGCAAGTTCAGCTTTGAAACCGGCGTGACCTATTCACGCTATGACACCCGCCAGCTGATCCTCAACGGCTTCCTCGCCCTGGACTCGATTTTTCTCGGCAACATCAACCTCGACCGGATCAAGGCCGATACCTGGACCCTCGACCTGACGGGACGCTACAACTTCGACAACCGCTGGCAGTTCGACCTGAACGTGCCGGTGGTCTACCGCGAATCGACCTATCAGTCCGGCGGCGGCAACGGCGGCGCCTCCAACGTCACCACCGAACAGGACGTCAGCCGCGACCCGACTCTCGGCGACGTCAACTTCGGCATTGCGTACAAGTTCCTGGACGAGTCGGTCAACACCCCGGACGCCGTGGTTTCCTTGCGGGTCAAGGCGCCAACCGGCAAGGACCCGTTCGGGATCAAGCTGCGCCAGACCGATGCCAACTCGAACCTGTTCGTGCCTGACACCCTGCCCACCGGCAACGGCGTCTGGTCGATCACCCCGGGCATCTCGCTGGTCAAGACGTTTGACCCGGCCGTGTTGTTCGGCAGCCTGTCCTACACCCATAACTTCGAGGAATCGTTCGACGACATCAGCTCCACGGTCAACCAGAAAAACCCGGGCAAGGTTCGCATCGGCGACAGCTTCCAGATTGGTGCAGGTGTTGCCTTCGCACTGAACGAGAAGATGAGTATGTCGTTCTCCGTATCCGACCTGGTGCAACGCAAGAGCAAGCTGAAACAGGATGGCGGGGATTGGGAATCGGTGGTGTCCAGCGACGCCAACGCCGGTTACTTCAACGTCGGCATGACCATCGCGGCCACCGACAACCTGACCATTGTGCCCAACCTGTCCATCGGCATGACGGACGATGCCCCGGACTTCTCCTTCAGCCTGAAATTCCCGTACTACTTCTAACCGCAATACCATAAAAAGACCCGCTGCGATGAAAGTCGCAGCGGGTCTTTTCAGCTTCCCTCGACAGGAAGCACCGCGCCCTAGCGGATCTGGTGCTTGTGCAGCAAACGGTAGAAAGTAGGTCGGGAAACCCCCAGCACTTTGGCGGCAACACTTAGATTGTCGCTGTGCCGGTTCAACACATCGCACAACGCCTGGCGTTCGGCGCGGGTCTTGTAGTCTTCCAGGGTGCCCATCGGTGCCGCGATCGACTGCTGGCTGATCAGCCCCAGGTCACGGGCCTCGATCTGCCGTCCTTCGGCCAGCACCAGCCCCCGACGCACGCGGTTGGCCAGTTCGCGGACATTGCCCGGCCAGTCGTGCTTGCCCATGGCAATCAGCGCATCTTCACTGAAGCTGCGCGGACGACGGCCGGTTTCGTGACTGTAGAAGTGGGAAAAATGGTTGGCCAGCATCGACAGGTCGCCGTGGCGCTCGCGTAACGGCGCGGTCACTACTTGCAGCACATTGAGCCGGTAGTACAAATCCTCACGAAAGCGCTTCTTCTCGATGGCGGCCTCAAGGTCGACGTGAGTCGCTGCCAACACCCGCACATCAACCGGGATCGGTTGACTGCCGCCGACCCGTTCAATGTGTTTTTCCTGAAGAAAGCGCAACAGATTGGCTTGCAGTTCCAGTGGCAGATCGCCGATTTCATCGAGAAACAAGGTGCCGCCGTTGGCTGCTTCGATACGTCCGACCTTGCGCTGATGGGCGCCGGTAAACGCGCCTTTCTCGTGGCCGAACAGCTCGGACTGGATCAAATGTTCGGGAATTGCCCCGCAGTTGATCGCCACAAACGGTTTGCTGTGACGTTGCGACTGCCGGTGCAGGGTCCGGGCGACGAGTTCTTTACCGGTCCCGCTTTCTCCGCGAATAAGCACTGGCGACTCGGTGGGGGCCAGTTTACTCAGCAGTTTGCGCAGCTCGCGGATCGGTTTGCTGTCGCCCAACAGCTCGTGCTCCGGCTGATCGACGTGAATCGTGCCCTGGCCACGCAGGCGCGCCATGCCGAACGCACGACCGAGGGTGACCTGCACCCGGGAGACGTCGAACGGCAAGGTATGGAAATCGAAAAACCATTCGCAGACGAAGTCGCCAACGTTCTGCAAACGCAGCACCTCCTGATTCAGCACGGCGATCCATTCGGTGCCACTGCGACTGATCAGCTCTTTGACGGCTTCGGGACGTTCCAGGTGGAAAGGCTGTAAACGCAACAGACCGACATCGCAGCTTCGGTCGGCGGCATTCTCCAGGCTGCAACTGTCGACGTCCCAACCCACGGCACGCAAACCCGGCAACAATCGGTGACAGTCGTCGCACGGGTCGACGACCAGTAAACGTCGTAAAGCAGGCGCTTCGTTCATGACTGTTCCTTGGCGCCAAATTTTAGGAAATGATCGTAAAAACAGTCATTTGGCAAACCTGACTGTTACATTAGCAAGAATTTGACGGGGCCTTGTATCGATTGCTTATAGGTGTACAAGTGAAGCAGTTATAAGAAACCGCTTTATTAGTTAGCTATCGACTTGATTCTTTCGCCAGGCTTTCAAAAACAGGTCGGAATATTGAGGGTATGAAAGAAATTCGAAATTTCTTCAAATCCGGTGTGACCTGCCAACGGGTTGCGTGCATCAGTACAAGTAACTCGCCGAACGGTAAGCCCAACCGACGGCACATCACTTGATTGGGCACTTAAAGAGAGAAGACCCCATGACCGCCCCGCTCCGTATCAACGAAGCTCTTTTGATTGCCAACCGCGCATTTGAACCGTTTCAATGCGTCGCCTGGGCCCCACAAGATGGCAATGGCGAACTTTGCCTCACCGTGATCGACCGCACCAACTCCCACATCGGTCGTACCCAGATCCCAAGCAGTGCCTACTCTGATCCGGCGCAACTTGAACACCTGCTGCAGCAGGCCCGCGCCGAACTGAGCGAAGAAGGCTATGCATTGCAGTCCTGGTCGATGCCACACTGATAGTTGCGGGTAATGCGGATGACGCTCAAGTCATCCGCCCTCTTCTGTTAGTTGCGAATCTTTTTCCAACTTCAGTCTTTTTGTACAACTTTCCTCAATACTTTCGCGCCTGAATACTTGGCAGGCTTGCGACTGGTTCAAAAAGACACTGTTCTGGCACAGTGCGACTCTCCACCTGTTAGTTCTGTCAGTTGTACTTGCGCGTATTCAAGGATTGAATGTCTCGCTCATGCAGTTACCCGTTCCGCCTCCCGGAAATCGGTCGACTCGCAAGGAGAAGCATGCATGTCAACCCAGACCGCCATCGCGTTGCCGACGCCAGCGAAAAACGCCGGACAACTCGACAAGACCTTTTCCAGTAACGGTGTGGCGCAGGTTTACTTCGCCGGCAGTACGTCCAGCCTGACCCAGAGCGTGGCACTTGATGCGCAAGGCCGGATTCTGGTCGCCGCCAAAGTCGGCACGGCTCAGGGCAACTGCTTCGGTCTGGCCCGCTTGCTCGGGGACGGATCGGCGGACCTTGGCTTCGGCAATCAAGGCAGCGTGATCGGACGGTTCGCCAGCGGATTCGAAGCGACGGGCAGCAAAGTTCAGGTCTTGCCCGACGGGCGGATTCTGCTGGCAGGCCTGCACTATGAATCGGAACACTGCACCCTTCCCGCCCTGGCTCTGTTCGACGCCCAAGGCCGGCCTGACCCGGACTTCGGCGACAACGGCCGACAAATCGTTCGCTTGCCCGGCGACCTGTCCATGGGCACCCGCGACGCTTGGTTGCCGCCGGGCGTTCCGGGCGCCGAAGCCTGTGATTTTGCGGTGCAACCGGACGGGCATATTCTGCTGATCGCCAACCATCACTTCGAGCTGGCCGATCACGTCGGCATGCTGATCCGCCTCACACCCGATGGCAGCCTCGACCCCTCCTTCAACGGTCGCGGTTTCGTCATGGTTCGCCACTTGCTGCTCAATACCTGGCTCGGCAGCGTGCTGCTGCAAGGAGACGGAAGAATCGTGGTGGCCGGCTCCATCGACTTTCCTCAAGAAGGTCTGCTCGCCCGCTACCTGCCGGACGGCAGGCTCGATGAACGTTTTGCGGTAGACGGCTTCATGGCCTTCAAAGTCCAGGGGCACAGTGCACTGGTCAATCAGGTCATCGAATCGGCGGAGCATTTGCATTGTTTTGGCAGCAGCCGCGATCCGATCCGATGCATGGCGCAATCTGTCCATGGCAACGGCAGACCCGATCTGCACTGCAACAGAGGTCAACCGCATCTGCTGGAGATCGGGCCCAGCGGCTGCCAGTGGAGCGCAGCGCAGGCGATGCCGGACGGTCGCATCATCGCGGTCGGCGCAACCATCGGCGGCGTTGAAGCCGACTTTATTGTCGCCCGCTATCTGGCCAACGGCTGCCTTGACCGAAGCTTCGGTTCCGGTAATGGCTGGTTGCGCACGCGACTGGGGCGCAGCCTCGATACCGCCACTTCAGTGGCGTTACAGCCTGACGGAGGAATTCTGGTGGGCGGCTATTCGCTGGATGGCAACTACCGTGCAATGGTGGCGCGGTATCTGAATCACTGATGCGAATCCAACTGCACTTGATCTTGCCCATCGCTTACGGCAACTTGCGCGCTTCTTAATACAAGGAGCAACCAATGTCCGGTTCGATGGCCCAGGCGTTCGCGCACAACTTTCTCGGGCATTCACCCCGCTGGTACAAGGCGTGCATCGTCGGGTTTCTGCTGCTCAATGCGCTGGTGCTGTGGTCCGCAGGTCCCGTCGCCGCCGGCTGGTTGCTGGTGATCGAGTTCATTTTCACCCTGGCCATGGCGCTCAAGTGCTACCCGCTGATGCCCGGCGGCTTGCTGTTGATCGAAGCGCTGCTGCTGAAGATGACCACGCCCCAGGCGCTGTACGAAGAGCTGCAGCACAATTTCCCGGTGATTCTGCTGCTGATGTTCATGGTCGCCGGCATCTACTTCATGAAAGACCTGCTGCTGTTCCTGTTCTCACGTCTGTTGCTGGGCGTGCGTTCGAAGGCGCTGCTGGCCTTGATGTTCTGCTTTCTGTCGGCGTTTCTCTCGGCGTTTCTCGACGCACTGACCGTGACCGCAGTGATCATCAGCGCCGCCGTGGGCTTCTATTCGGTTTATCACCGGGTGGCCTCTGGCAACGACCCGCGCCAGGACAGCGAATTCAGCGATGACCAGCATCTGCCCCAGTTGCATCATGAGGATCTGGAACAGTTTCGCGCTTTCCTGCGCAGCCTGTTGATGCACGGTGCTGTCGGCACCGCACTGGGCGGCGTCTGCACGTTGGTCGGTGAACCGCAGAATCTGTTGATCGGCCACGAAATGGGTTGGCACTTCGCCGAGTTTTTCCAGAAGGTCGCGCCGGTGTCGCTGCCGGTGCTGGTCGCAGGACTGGTGACCTGCCTGTTGCTGGAGAAACTGCGCTGGTTCGGCTACGGCACGTTGCTGCCGGACAACGTACGCGCCGTGCTCGCCAACTACGCCGCCGAAGACAACGCCGAACGCACCCCACGCCAACGCGCCGCCCTGCTGGTGCAAGGCTGCGCTGCGCTGATCCTGATTGCCGGGCTGGCGTTCCATATTGCGGAAGTCGGCTTGATCGGCCTGATGGTGATCGTGCTGATTACCGCCTTCACCGGCATCACCGACGAGCACCGTCTGGGCAGCGCATTCAAGGACGCCATGCCGTTCACCGCGCTGCTGGTAGTGTTTTTCGCCGTGGTGGCGGTGATTCACGACCAGCAACTGTTCGCGCCGCTGATCCAGTGGGTGCTGGCACTGCCGGCCGAGCAGCAACCGGGGATGCTGTTCATCGCCAACGGCTTGCTGTCGGCGATCAGTGACAACGTGTTCGTCGCCACGATCTACATCACCGAAGTGAAGCAGGCGTTCCTGTCCGGGCACATGAGCCGCGAACATTTCGAGACGCTGGCGATTGCGATCAACACCGGCACCAACCTGCCGAGCGTGGCGACACCCAATGGTCAGGCGGCATTTCTGTTCCTGCTGACGTCGGCGATTGCGCCGCTGGTGCGGTTGTCGTACGGGCGGATGGTGTGGATGGCGTTGCCTTACACCGTGGTGATGGGATTGCTGGGCTGGTACGCCGTGAGTTACTGGCTGTAGAAACAACAACGGGAGCCCTGGGGCTCCCGTTTTTTTTTACGTAAATCAGCGCGGCAAGATGTACTTCTCGATGGCTTGCGCCACGCCATCCTCGGTGTTCGGCCCGGTCACCACATCGGCCTGACGCTTCACCGCGTCTTCTGCCTGGCCCATGGCGATCGACAGACCGGCAACATGGAACATCGCCGGATCATTGCCGCCATCGCCAATCGCCGCCGTCTGCGCCAGCGGCACACCGAGGTGTTCAGCCAGCGTGACCAGCGCCGAGCCCTTGTTCGCCTCGACTGCCGTCACGTCCAGGTACACCGGTTGCGAGCGCGACACCTGCGCGAGGCCCTCGACCTTCGGCAGCAAACGCGCCTCCAGCTCGATCAGCAGTTCGGTGTTGTTGCTGGTGGCCACGATCTTGTCGATGCGCTCCAGATACGGCTCGAAACTCTCCACCACCACCGGCGGATAACCCAGCCCGTGCTGCTCGCGCGGCACCATCGGCCCGTGCGGATCCTTGAGCAGCCAGTCGCCACCGCTGAACACCCAGATTTCGACATCCGGCTGATCGGCAAACAGCGCCAGCGCCGTCAGCGCGGCCGTGGCCGGCAGGTAATGCGCGACCAGAATGCTGCCATCCGGGTTGACGATCGTGCCGCCGTTGAACGCAGCGGTCGGCAGATCGACGCCCAGGGCTTCGATTTGATGCAGCATGGCTTTGGGCGGCCGCCCCGTGGCGAGACTGAACAGCACGCCCGCTTCGCGCAGCGAACGAACCGCGTCAATCGTGCGCTGACTCAGGCTGTGATCGGGCAGCAACAGCGTGCCGTCCATGTCACTCAACAGAAAACGGATCGGCTCGCTCATCCGAGACCATGCCAGACGCGACCATCGCGAGTCAGCAGATCATCGGCGGCTTTCGGCCCGTCTTCGCCGGCGGCATAGGTTTGTACACTGGCGTCCTGTTGCCAGGCATCAAGGAACGGCTGCACCGCGCGCCAGCCGTTCTCGATGTTGTCAGCGCGCTGGAACAGCGTCTGGTCACCGGTCAGGCAGTCGTAGATCAGGGTTTCGTAGCCGGTGGACGGCTGCATTTCGAAGAAGTCCTTGTAGGCGAAGCCCAGCTCGATGTTGGCCATGTTCAGCGCCGGCCCCGGACGTTTGGCCAGCAGGTCGAACCACATGCCTTCGTTGGGCTGGATCTGGATACGCAAGTAGGTCGGTTGCAATTCGTCGACCTCGGTATCGCGGAACTGCGCATACGGCGCCGGTTTGAAGCAGATGACGATCTCGGTGTCGCGCACGCTCATGCGCTTGCCGGTGCGCAGGTAGAACGGCACGCCGACCCAGCGCCAGTTGTCGATCATCACTTTCAGCGCCACGTAGGTTTCCGTGGTGCTTTCGGGGGAGACATTGTTTTCATCGCGGTAACCGGCCACCGGTTTGCCAGCGACTTCACCGGCGCTGTATTGGCCGCGTACCGAGTTTTCCCGAGCTTCTTCGAGGGTCCAGGGGCGGATCGCGCCGACCACCTTGGCCTTCTCGCCCCGCACCGCATCGGCGCCGAACGCGGCCGGCGGCTCCATCGCGACCATGGCCAGCAACTGGAACAGGTGGTTGGGCACCATGTCCCGAAGGGCGCCGGTGTGTTCATAAAAACTGCCACGGGTTTCGACGCCGACGGTTTCGGCGGCGGTGATTTGCACGTGGTCGATGTAGTGGTTGTTCCAGAACGCTTCGAACAGGCTGTTGGAGAACCGGCTGACCAGAATGTTCTGCACGGTTTCCTTGCCCAGATAGTGATCGATTCGGTAGATCTGCTTTTCCGACATGACCTTGAGCAGGCAGGCGTTCAACGCCTCGGCGGTTTGCAGGTCGGAGCCGAACGGTTTTTCGATCACCACCCTTCTGAAGGCTTCCGGGGTTTCTTCGAGCAATCCGGCGCTGCCGAGACGGCGCACCACTTCGCTGAAGAAACGTGGCGCGGTGGCCAGGTAGAACACCGCATTGCCAGTGCCGCTGTCGGCGATTTTCGCCGCCAGGGCTGAATAAGTGCTGTCGTCCAGGAAATCGCCCTGGACGTAGCTGATGCCTTTGGCGAGTTTGGCCCACAAGGCCGGATCAAGCATCTGATCGCCCTTGCCGACCTTGGCTGCCACCTCGGTGCGGATGAAGTCTTCAAGCTTTTGCGCGAAGGCTTCATCGGTAATGGCGTTGTGGTCAACGCCGACGATCCGCAGGCCATCATCCAGCAGGCCGTCGCGACTCAGGTTGTACAGCGCCGGCATGAGCAGGCGCTTGACCAGATCACCGTGGGCGCCGAACAGAAACAGCGTGGTCGGTGGCGCGGGTTCTGCCTTGGATTTCCTGCGGATCGTATGGGTCATTTCTTCGCAGTCTCCACATGGCCGCCGAAGCCGAAGCGCTGGGCCGAAAGAATCTTGTCGCCGAAAGTGCCCTGGCCGCGCGAGCGGTAGCGCGAGAACAGCGAGTTGGACAGCACCGGTACCGGCACCTTTTGTTCCATGGCCGCTTCGATGGTCCACTGACCTTCGCCGCTGTCAGCCACGGAGCCGGAGAAACCGTCGAGTTTCGGGTCGACCGCCAGGGCATCGGCGGTCAGGTCGAGCAGCCACGACGACACCACGCTGCCACGACGCCAGACTTCGGCAATGTCAGCCACGTTCAGGTCGAAACGCTGATCTTCCGGCAGTAGCTCGCTGGACTTGGTCTTGAGGATGTCGAAGCCTTCGGCGAAGGCCGCCATCATCCCGTACTCGATCCCGTTGTGGATCATCTTCACGAAGTGACCGGCACCGGCGGGACCGGCGTGGATGTAGCCGTGCTCGGCGCGGTGGTCATCGGACTTGCGGTCCCTGGTGCGCGGGATGTCGCCCATGCCCGGCGCCAGCGCGGCGAACAGCGGATCCAGACGCTTAACGGTCTCGGCATCGCCGCCGATCATCATGCAGTAGCCGCGCTCCAGGCCCCAGACGCCGCCGGAGGTGCCGACGTCGATGTAGTGCAGGCCCTTCTCGGCCAGGGTTTTGGCCCGGCGGATGTCATCCTTATAGTTGGTGTTGCCGCCATCGATAATGGTGTCGCCCGCCTCGAGCAGCGTGCTCAGGGTTTCGATGGTGTCTTCAGTCGGTGCGCCGGCCGGCAGCATGACCCACACCGCACGCGGCTTGGCCAGGCCTGCGACCAGTGCAGGCAGATCGGCGACGCCGGTAGAGCCCTCGGCGGCCAGGGTGTCGACAAAGGCGGTATTGCGGTCGTAAACAACGGTGGTGTGACCGTTGAGCATCAGACGTCGCGCAATATTGCCGCCCATGCGGCCCAGTCCAATAATCCCGAGTTGCATGTGCTGATGCTCCTTACTACAAATAAAAGTGTGTCAAAGGTTATAGCCCAACGTGAATCATGGAGCTTAGTCCAGAGCGTCGGTGTGAAGTTTCCGGGCATTGTGCCCGATCCAGACTGATAACGTCGGGAAACGTGCCGAAGACACAACGACCATGAAAAATAAAAAAGTTCCATTCACGAGCGAAAGAAATCAAAATCGGCGCCGATAGTATGTCAGCAACCGAATTCGGGGCTGAACTACAGTTGAGACACGCCATTTGCGAGGTGAGCAATGGGCACAGTACACACAGCAATGCCGCCACAAACCCTGTACGTCACCATCCGTCGTGATGAATTGCGTCAGTTGAAAGATGAACGCGACCAGCTCAAGCAGGAACTCGCGCAATTGCGCCTGCTGACCCAAGGCGCCGAGCCGCAGCCCTTGCCACGCGTACAGCGCTCGCCCCACGCCTGATCCCCGCCCGCTTCGGGAGCAGCCATTGCTGTTCCCGACATGCTGCACCTCCTGCCCTTTTCGGCAACTAACAAAGTTTTCACATTCGCTTGTTGATACTCCCGCGCATTCTGGCCGTGCGTCTGTGCGCATGGCCTCCGTTCGTCGGGCTCATGCGCCCTTTGCATGAAACGCCCGGTGGTGGATGTAACGACTGAGCTGGAGTGCTGAATGGCGGTGTTCAAACGCAGCAATACGACTGCGACAGGTTTCGACTGGGCCGGTTTCATCTGGTTGTTCGTGTTCTTCTGGTACTTCTCCGGTATCACCCAACTGCTGATCCAGCTGACGGGCACCTCAGGGTTCACCGGGTTCCGCCAGGCCTTCGTGATGAGCGCCGTGTGGCTCGCGCCGATGCTGCTGTTCCCCAAACGCACCCGCCTGCTCGCCGCGCTGATCGGCGTGGTGTTGTGGGCCTGCTCGATGGCCAGCCTGGGTTATTTCTTCATCTACCAGCAGGAATTCTCCCAGAGCGTGATCTTCATCATGTTCGAGTCGAACGTGTCCGAAGCTGGCGAGTACATGACCCAGTACTTTGCCTGGTGGATGGTCCCGGCGTTCCTCGCGCACACCGCGTTCGCGTATTTCCTGTGGACCCGCCTGCGTCCGGTGTACCTGCCCCGTGGCCGGGCATTCGTCGCCGCCATGGCGATTCTGGTGGCCGTGATCGGTTATCCGCTGGTCAAGCAGACAATGCGCACCGGCAGCTTCGAGCAAGGCTTCGAGAAATTCGAAACCCGTATCGAGCCGGCCGTGCCGTGGCAGATGGCCGTGGCTTATCACCGCTATCAGGAAACCCTGGCCGACATGCAGGGCATGCTGCACAGCGCGAGCAAGATCCCGCCGCTGAAAAACCTCAAGGACTCGGGCGCCAATCAGCCGGCGACCCTGGTGCTGGTGATCGGCGAATCCACCAACCGCCAGCGCATGAGCCTCTACGGTTACCCGCGCAAAACCACGCCGGAACTGGACAAGCTCAAGGACCAGCTGTCGATCTTCGACAACGTCATCACCCCGCGCCCGTACACCATCGAGGCGCTTCAACAGGTACTGACCTTCGCCGACGAAGAAAATCCGGATCTGTACCTGTCCACCCCTTCATTGGTCAGCATGATGAAACAGGCTGGCTACAAGACCTTCTGGATCACCAACCAGCAAACCATGACCAAGCGCAACACCATGCTCACGACGTTCTCCGAACAGGCCGACGAGCAGGTGTACCTGAACAACAACCGCAACCAGAACGCCGCGCAGTACGACGGCGACGTGATCGAGCCGTTCAACAAGGCCCTGGCCGATGCGGCACCGCGCAAGCTGATCGTCGTGCATCTGCTCGGTACGCACATGAGCTACCAGTACCGTTATCCGCCGAGCTTCGACAAGTTCCAGGATCGCAACGGCGTTCCGCCCGGTGTGCGTGACGATCAGGTGCCGACCTACAACAGCTACGACAATGCCGTGCTGTACAACGATTTCGTGGTTTCGAGCCTGATCAAGGATTACGCCAAATCCGATCCGAACGGCTTCCTGCTCTACCTCTCCGACCACGGTGAAGACGTGTTCGACTCGGTGGGCCACAGCACGCTGGGTCGCAACGAAAACAAGCCGACGGCGCCGATGTACACCATTCCGTTCATGGCCTGGGCGTCGCCAAAATGGCGTGAAACCCACGACTGGAGCTTCGCCGGAGACCTGAGCCGGCCGTACAGCAGCTCGCACTTGATCCACACCTGGGCGGATCTGGCCGGTTTGAGTTTCGATGAGCTGGATCGCACCAAAAGTCTGGTCAGCGACAGCTTCAAGCCGCGTCCGCTGTTGATCGGCAACCCTTACGAACGCGAACAGCGGGCCCTGATCGACTTCAGCCTGATGAAGCCGAAAAAGCCCGCGGCCACCACCACGGAAGTGGTGCTGCAGGAGTAATAGAAAGGGCCGCAACCGGCCCTTTTCAACATTTACAATCGTACTGCCCCTTCCCTTGCAACCTGCACGCGTCATTCACGCGTGCAGCGTTCGTCCGATACGCCGTGGAAATACTCTGTAAAACCTAGACTGAACGAGCGTTAACCTCTTGTTAATGCCCTCGACGGACACTGCCCCTCGAGGCCCTGATTCATGGATGAACGGCTCCGACATTTTTCGTAGGAGGCACCATGAAAACCACGACTGCAATCCTTGCCGGTCTACTCACTCTCGCATCCGCCAGCGCATTCGCCGAAGGCGGCGCCGAGCGCATGAGACATTACTGGGCAAACTTCCCGGTTCATTCCGCACAGAGCCAGCAGGCTGAGGCGAAGACCAATGAACTCAAGGTTCCGGACGACCAGACTGCCCAGGTCACCGAGTCCTATCGCCCTTGAGCGGACGCTTTACCGATGGACCTGCGATGGCTCGCTCTGGCTTCGCAGATGACAGTTGGGCGCCCTTTCCGGGCGCCTTTTTTTTACGCCTGCAAATCCTTGATCCAGAACAGCATGCGCCCGTGATTCGGGTCGAACATGCCTGGCGCGAAGCCGAATTTGGCATAGGAATTTTGCGCTATGGCGTTACCTTCGAGTACCTCCAGAGTGATCTTGCAGCAACCACGCTGACGGGCGATGTCCTCGACCTTGCGCAGCATTTTCTGACTCAGCCCCAGACCGCGAAACTTGGTCACCACGGACACGTCGTGCACATTGACCAGCGGCTTGCAGGCAAACGTGGAAAACCCTTCAAAACAGTTCACCAGCCCTGCCGGCTCGCCACCGACAAACGCCAGGACGCTGAACGCGTGGGGCCGCTTGGCCAGTTCGGCGGGCAGTTGCTGCAACAGTTCAGGGGCAATCGGATGGCCGCCGCCCATCGGGTCCTCGGCGTAATGATTGAGTACGACACCGATGGCTTCGGCATGCACCGGATTGGTGTAACTGGCTTGAAGCACAAGAATTTCTGCGGAATCCATTTCCTTCCTCGATCGCACGGGGCCCCGGCGCGTTTGATACGCGCTGATAGGCTCGGCGACCTTAGCGCGAGGCAGGTCCCGGCGACAACCCGGCGTTTTCAGTGGCCCCAGATGAGTTCTTCGGTCCAGCCCAGCTCGGCAAAATCCTCGGCTCGCAAACCGGACTCGCCGGCACAGAAAAACTCGTCCAGTTGCGGCGGTTTCACCGAGGTGCCGCTAAGCATGGCGTGAACCTGGCCGCGATGGTGGATCTGATGTTCGAACAGGTGCGAGATCATCCGCAGACGGCTGTCGTGCTGTGGCGTGTCGCGAGCGATGGTGACAATGCGCCCCAGATCGGCATCGCGCAGTTGCTCGCAGTAGGCGATCAGTCGGCGGTCGACATGGGCCTGTTCCCGGCGCAAGGCCTGCGCCTCGGTGAAGGGTTCGTCAGCGTTGAAGAACACGTAGCAATCGGGATGCGGTTCGTCACCGCGCAACTCACGCTCCAGCGCGTCGACGTAAAACCAGTCGCAGGTGAGGATGTGGTTGAGGGTCAGGCGGATGCTCGGGAAGAAACTGACCCGTGGCGCCGCCAGCTCCGTGTCGTCGAGCTGGCTCCAGGCCTTGGCCAGTCGATGGTTGGCCCAGGCATTCTGATAGGCCATGGTCAGCAAATGGTGGGACAGGGGCTGAGTCATTTGGCGCCTCCGTGTTTCAGGTCTCGGCGAAGCGTTGCAGCTGCATCTCCTGCAAGCGGCTGAGGGTCCGGCGGAACGGGAATTCCAGATAGCCCTCGGTGTACAGCGCGTCCATCGGCACTTCGGCCTCGATGTACAGCGGCACCTTGCGGTCGTAGCACTCGTCGACCAGCGCGATGAAGCGGCGCACGCCGTCGTCGTGCACCGACAACTGCGGCAATTCACGATCGCCGGCCACCACCCGCTCCGCGCCATCCTCGGTGCCACGGGCGATCCGCCCCTCGCGTTTTTTCGCGCTGAGGTTCGGCACCTCGCTCAACAGGATAGCCCGGTAGGTGTCACACAGCGCGATGAAATCCATGGCGGCGAACGGTTGGTCGCACAGATCGGCGTAACGGCACCACAGCACCGAATCGCTGGCCTGCACCACGTTCAAGGCACGGTAACCGACCGGCACCGGTTCGCCACTGACGGTTTGCCCGGCCGCCAAGGCGTCGAACACCTGGCTTAGCGCGCTAGCCTGCTCCGGCTGAGTGACCCAGTAACGCTGCTCGATGGCACCGGGATGCAATCGATGATCTTCGGCGCCATTCACCGCGACCACTTGCATGTGCTGCTTGATCGCGGTGATCGCCGGCAAAAAGCGGTCGCGGTTGAAGCCGTCGGCATACAGCTGATCCGGCGGCAGGTTGGAGGTGCAGACCACCACCACGCCTTCGTCGAACATAACCTGAAACAGGCGCCCGAGAATGATTGCGTCGCCGATGTCATTGACGAACAGCTCGTCGAAACACAGCACTCGCACTTCAGCCGCCAGCTCACGGGCCAGGGCTCGCAACGGATCGGCGATCCCGGTCAACTGAAAGGAGCGCTGGTGCACCCAGCCCATGAAGTGGTGAAAGTGCTGCCGCCGCGCCGGCACCCGCAGGCTCTGATGAAACTGGTCCATCAGCCAGGTCTTGCCGCGCCCGACCGGGCCCCACAGGTAAACGCCGGTGACCGAACGGGCACCGGCGTGCAGGGCTTCATGGCATTTTTGCAAGGCCCAGACCGCGTGTTCCTGGGCTTCATCCTGGATGAAGCCCTTGTGGTCGACGGCGTATTGCCAGGCGCTCAGAGGGGAGTCGAAAGTCATGCGCGGCAGTATGCCACGACGGCTACAGGGAAATATCCAGCCGAGCGATTTTGCCCTGTTCGTTAAGGCGGAACGTGTAGCGCAGCTCCAGCGGGCTGCCGGGAAACGTTCCGGAGATCAGCCCTTGCACCAGCACTTTGCCGGTGCGCTGCTGGACGCCGAGCACTTCGACCCGCGGCTGATAGCGCTGGGCGGTGTCCTGCATCCAATTGGCGATGGCCTGCGGGCCGACCTGATGATGGCCTTCATCGAACACGTGGGCATCCTCGGCAAAAAAACTGCCGACCCGGGAGGTATCGCGAGCATTGGCAGCATTGATGTACTCAACGATGGCCGGGGCGAGTATCGAGGTGGGATGGAACATGAGTGCAGCTCCTTTTTTCGGGTTCTGTCGCCATCCTAGAACAGCCCTGCGTCAATTCCTGTCAGGAGTGAAGCGGCCGTTTTCGTCCAGTTGCATCAGCCGCTGCCAAGTGCGCAACAGCTCGCTGCGCCGCCCCGGATAGCGCTCGCCCTGCAGGCTGGCGGCGGCAATCCGGTCGGTGCGAAACGTACGATAGGCGCCGCGCAATTCGCACCACGCGACGATGATCCGCACCTCGTTGAGAAAACCCAGCGCCAGCGGCCAGATCAACCGCTGGCTCTGCACCTGCTGCGCATCGGCGTAATCGATGTGCAGCTTGGCCTGATCGCGGATGGCGTGGCGGAACACGTTCAACGGCACGGCGTTTTGCGGAAAACCGTAACCCGGCGGCCCGGGCATGACCGTCGGATTGCGCAGCGCCTCCTGGGCCTGCGGGTCCAGCACCGCAGCGATTTTCGCCAGTGCATCCGCAGCCGCTTTGCTCAGCACCTCGTCGCCGCGCTGATCGACATACCGCAGGCCCAGCACGATGGCTTCGGTCTCGTCGGCGTTGAGCATCAGCGGCGGCAGAAACAGACCGCTGCGCAGCACATAACCGATGCCCGCCTCGCCATGGATCGGCGCGCCGAGGGCGGTCAGTTCGGCGATATCGCGATAGAGGGTGCGTTCGGAGATTTCCAGCTCGGAGGCCAGCGTCGCGGCGGTCACCGGGCGCTTCTTGCCACGCAGCACTTGCAGCAGGGTCAACAGACGTGTGGTTCGCGACACGGTTTGAGGCTCTGGGCAGAAAATTTGCCGGAGCTTAGCAGAGCCTGGTGTCAGAAATTGTCAGGAGCTTTCACCAGGCTCGGAGGGGATCACGCGTCGACTTTGTGCCGGGCCGCGTACAGGCAAAGCATCTCCATGGCCAGGGTCGCCGCCGCCAGCGACGTCACGTCCGCGTGGTCATAAGCCGGGGCGACTTCCACAACATCCATCCCGACCAGATTGATCCCGCGCAGACCGCCAAGGATCTCCAGCGCCTGCACCGTGCTCAAGCCGCCGCAGACCGGCGTACCGGTGCCCGGTGCGAAGGCCGGATCCAGGCAATCGATGTCGAACGTCAGGTACACCGGGTGATCGCCGACCCGCGCGCGAATCGCTTCGACAATGGCTTCGCAACCACGGCGATGCACTTGCCGCGCGTCCAGCACCTGAAAGCCCTGATGATCGTCATTGGTGGTGCGCAAGCCGATCTGCACCGAATGCGCCGGATCCACCAGCCCTTCTCGCGCCGCGTGCCAGAACATGGTGCCGTGATCGACCCGCTTGCCCGCCTCATCCGGCCAGGTGTCGCTGTGCGCATCGAAGTGGATCAGCGACAACGTGCCGTGCTTGCGCGCATGGGCCTTGAGCAGCGGATAGCTGATGAAGTGATCGCCGCCGAAGGTGAGCATCGCGCTGCCGGAGCTGAGAATGTGCTCGGCGTGGGCCTCGATGCTTTCCGGGATGGTGTGCGGCGAGCCGTAATCGAAGTCGCAATCGCCGTAATCGATCACCGCCAGATGATCGAACGGGTCGAACGCCCACGGCCAGTGCCGTTCCCAGGCAATCCCGGTGGACGCCGCGCGAATCCCGCGCGGCCCGAAACGTGCGCCGGGACGGTTGCTGGTGGCGGTGTCGAACGGCACACCGCTGACCGCCACGTCCACGCCGCGCAGGTCGCGGCTGTAGCGCCGGCGCATGAAACTGGTAATCCCGGCGTAGGTATTTTCGGCAGCGGTGCCGTAGAGGCTGTCACGGGTCAGGGCCTGATCGTTTTGCACTGGCACGTCCATCGGTGTGCTCCTGTTGTTATGAAAGGCTATTGGCGGCTACGGAAAGTGGTCCACAGGCGTGTGCGCTGGCGCATGTCCTTGAGGCTCATGCTGTGGTCGGCGTACAGCCGCTCGCGCACTTCGGATTTCGGGTAAATGTCCGGATCGTTGCGCACCGCTTCATCCACCAGCGGCGTGGCGGCCTGGTTGGCGGTGGCAAAGAACAGCGTATTGGTCAGCGCCGCCACGGATTCCGGGCGCAACATGAACTCAATGAAGGTGCGAGCAGCTTCCGGGTGCGGCGCGTCTTTGGGGATGGCGAGGTTGTCCTGCCACACCAGCGTGCCTTCCTTGGGGATCCGGTAAGCCACTTCAAACGGCTTGTTGGCCTTGCGCGCCTGATCGGCGGCCATGCTCGCGTCACCGTTGTAGGTCAGCGCCAGGCAGACGCTGCCGTTGGCCAGATCATTGATCTGCCGCCCGGTGGCGACGTACAGCACCGAGGGCTGCAACTGCTGCAACAAGGCTTCGGCGGCGACCAGATCTTTCTTGTCGGTGCTGTAGGGATCTTTCCCGAGATAGTGCAGCGCCAGACCGATCACTTCCTGCGGCGAATCGAGAATCGCGATCCCGCAATCCTTGAGTTTGCTGGCGTATTCAGGCTTGAACAGCAGATCGAGGCTGTTGAGTGGCACATCCGGCAGCCGCTGTTTGACGGCTTCGACGTTCATGCCCAGCCCCAGCGTGCCCCAGGTGTAAGGCACGCCGTAGCGATTGCCGGGATCGACCGCTGACAGTTTTTCCAGCAGATCCGGATCGAGATTGGCGTAGCCCTTGAGCCTGTCGCGGGGGATTTCCTTCAGCGCGCCGGCGGCCAAACCACGGGCCAGCACGCTGGACGAAGGCACCACCACGTCGTAGCCGCTGCCGCCGGTGAGCAGTTTGGTTTCCAGCACCTCGGAGGTATCAAAGGTGTCGTAGCGCACGTGAATGCCGGTTTCCTTTTCGAAGCGCTGCAAGGTGTCAGGCGCCACGTAATCGGCCCAGCTGTAGAGATTGAGGGTTTTCTCTTCGGCCTGGGCGGCGATGGAGACGGTAAGCAACAACGCGGGCAAACACAGCTTGAAGACGGGAGCCATGACGAACACCTGACCGAAGGAAGTGGTGGCAGGATGCGCCGCCGGATACATTCGAAAAATATCAAGCTTGTTAACCTGACTTTATCCAGGAGTAATGTGATGCTCGGTCAGCTCCACGATGTCGATCTTCAGCTTCTGCGGCTGTTTCTCGGCGTAGTCGAATCCAATGGTTTCAGCGCAGCCCAGGGTGAACTGGGGCTGAGCCAGTCGAGCATCAGCCAGCAAATGGCCAAGCTTGAGACGCGTCTCGGCTATCGGGTGTGCAACCGGGGCAAGGGCGGTTTCAGCCTGACGCCCAAGGGCGAGCAACTGTTGATTGCCGCGCGGGCGCTGTTCGATTCGATCGAAACCTTCCGCCATCAATCCAACGGCGTCGCCGGGCGCTTGATCGGTGAAGTGCGCTTGGGTCTGTCGGAAGCGGTCGATCAGTCGGTGCTGCAACGGGTGGCGGATGCGATCCGGCGCTTTCGCGAGCGGGACGAATCGGTGCGAATCGAGCTGATCAGCGCCATGCCCGGCGAAATGGAGCGTCTGCTGCTGCAACAGCGGCTGGACCTGGCCATCGGTTACTTCTCCCAGGTGCAGAGCGCGTTCGACTACCGCGAGCTGTTCAGCGAAACCGAGCATCTGTATTGCGCGCCCGGCCACCCGCTGTTTACCGACGATGCGCCCGATGATGCGGCGTTGCAGACCTGCGACCGGGTCGATCACCCCTACCGGTTTCTGCGCAGTGACGAGCCGTTTCAGGGCAAGGTCTGCTCGGCGCGCTCGGAGCAGGTCGAAGGTACCCTCGCCTTCATTCTGTCCGGCAAGCACGTCGGTTATCTGCCCGACCATTACGCCCGCCAATGGCAGGACAAGGGCCTGTTGCGGCCAGTGCGCGAAGGCGAGTTGAGCTTTGACGTGGCGTTCCATCTGGCCCGCCATCGGGCGCAAGTACCGGGAGATGCACAGAAAGCCTTTGAGCAGGATCTGCTCTGCGCCTTTGGTCGAACCTGAGCATTTTTTGGAACGCGGAGCGTCCCCGGCTGCATTCCCACGCAGAGCGTGGGAACGATCATGCGTTGCCCTCGCCCCTCGCTTACGGCATCCTGCGCACCCATTTTCCGACCCGGCCCCGCATTGCGGCACGCAAACCACCATGACCGTCTCTGAAAAAGCCCCGCGCAACAACGATCTGATCTACGGCCTCAACGACCGTCCGCACTTCACCGCAACGGTGTTTGCCGCCCTGCAACACGTACTGGCCAGCTTCGTCGGCATCATCACCCCGACCCTGATCATGGGCGGCGCCCTCGGCCTGCAAAGCGAAATCCCGTACCTGATCAGCATGGCGCTGTTCGTCTCGGGCCTCGGCACCTTCGTTCAGGCCAAGCGCTTCGGCCCGGTCGGTTCGGGGCTGCTGTGCCTGCAAGGCACCAGTTTTTCCTTTATCAGCGTGATTCTCAGCGCCGGCTTCATGGTCAAGGCCCGGGGCGGTGGCACCGATGAAATCCTGTCGACGATCTTCGGCGTGTGCTTCTTCGCGGCGTTCATCGAAGTGGTGCTGAGCCAGTTCATCGGCAAATTGCGCATGCTGATCACCCCGGTGGTGACCGGCACCATCATCACCCTGATGGGCCTGTCGCTGATCAAAGTGGCGATGACCGACATTGCCGGCGGCTTCGGCGCGGCGGATCTGGGCGCGGCGAGCCATGTGTTCCTGGCGGCGCTGGTGCTGGGCACCATCGTGGTGTTGAACCGGGTCGACGTGCCGTTCCTGCGGTTGGGCGCAATCGTCATCGGCCTGACCCTCGGCTACGTGGTGGCGTGGTTGATGGGCACCGTGGACTTCGCCAACCTGCCCGAAGTGCCAGTGGTGAGCGTACCGGTGCCGTTCAAGTACGGTTTCAACTTTGATTGGGTGGCGTTCGTGCCGGTGGCGGTGATTTTCCTGGTGTCGCCGCTGGAAGCGGCCGGCGACCTGACCGCCAACTCGATGATTTCCCGGCAGCCGGTCAAAGGCCCGCTGTACATCCGCCGGATCAAGTCCGGCCTGCTCGCCGACGGCCTCAACTCGGCCATGGCGGCGGTGTTCAACAGCATGCCGATGGTGACCTTCGCCCAGAACAACGGCGTGATTCAGCTGACTGGTGTGGCCAGCCGCTACGTGGCGTTCTTCATTGCCGGGCTGTTGGTGCTGCTGGGACTGTTCCCGATGATCGGCGCGGTGCTGCAACTGATGCCGAAACCGGTGCTCGGCGGCGCAGAGCTGGTGATGTTCGGCACTGTGGCGGTGGCCGGGATCAAGATCCTCGCCGAGGCCGGCCTGCATCGGCGCAACATGCTGATCGTGGCGATTTCCGTCGGCATGGGCCTGGGAATCGCCGCCGTGCCGGAAGTGCTGCGTGAACTGCCGCAGGCGCTGCGCAATATTTTCGAGTCGCCGATCACCGTTGGCGCGCTGTGTGCGATCGTGCTGAATATCTTCCTGCCGGAAGAATTCATCGAACTGGAAGAAGATGACTTCGACCCGGAAGCCTCTATCCTTCAGGTCATGGAAAATCCCGACCTGCCGGCCAAAGCTGAACCCGCCGCGCCGGCCGCTGTCGCACAATTGAACCGCTGATCCTGTCCGCTCGATGAAAAAAGGGCTGATACCGGCAACGGTTCAGCCCTTTTTCAATGAGAGAGCATCAATGCGCCGCCTCCAAGCCGTCATCCTGTCCCTGCTTCTGCTCTCCCTCAGCGCCTGTGCGCTGTTCCCCAACCGCGACCCGGTGAACATCAACGTGGTCGGCCTCGAACCGCTGCCGAGCCAGGATCTGGAAGTACGCTTCGCGATCAAGCTGCGGGTGCAGAACCCCAACGAAACGCCCATCGACTACAACGGCATCGCGCTGGATCTGGAGGTCAACGGCCATTCGCTGGCGTCGGGTGTGAGCGATCAGACCGGCTCGATCCCACGGTTCTCCGAAACCATCGTCAGCGTCCCGGTGAGCATTTCCGCGTTCTCGGTGCTGCGCCAGACCCTCGGCCTGAGCCAGACCCAAACCCTCGACAACCTGCCCTATGTGCTGCGCGGCAAACTGGCGGGCGGGCTGTTTGGCACGATGCGCTTTGTCGATACCGGCAAGCTCAGTCTGCCCAGGGCCAGTGCTGCCACCTGGTAGGTTTCATAACTTTCAAACTGTTCACAAATCCTTATGGGAGCTGGCTTGCCAGCGATAGCGGAGTGTCAGCCACGGTGACGGTGACTGATACGGCCCCATCGCTGGCAAGCCAGCTCCCACAGTTTTTGTATTGACAGTCAGATCATGCGGTGAAACGCACACCCGGTTTCGCCCGCTCATCGACGCTCAACTCGAACACATCCGGCCGCGCATAGTGGCCGACCACGTCGTAGTCGTAGCGGGCGCGCACCAGGTCTACGGTGTCGATCTCGGCGGTGAGCAAGCCGGCCTCGCCGCGCAACGGCCCGGCCAGCACGTCGCCCATCGGCCCGACGATCACGCTGCCGCCGGCGATCAGCGGTCTATCCCCCGGCCAGTTGGCAACTTCCACGCCCAACTCATTCGGCGAGGCCTGTACCTGACAGGCGCTGACCACAAAACAGCGCCCTTCGTGGGCGATGTGGCGCATGCTGACCTGCCACATCTCGCGTTCGTCCACGGTCGGCGCACACCAGACCTCGATGCCCTTGGCGTACATCGCCGTGCGCATCAGCGGCATCATGTTTTCCCAGCAGATCACGGCGCCGAGCTTGCCGACCTGAGTGTCGAGCACCGGCAGCGTCGAACCGTCGCCCTTGCCCCAGATCAGCCGTTCGGTGCCGGTGGGCATCAGTTTGCGGTGTTTGGCCACAAGACCCGCCTGCGGGTCGAAATACAGCGCGGTGCAATGCAAGGTGCTGCCGGCCCGTTCGATCACGCCGATCACCAGGTTGGCCCCGGTACGTGCCGACAGCCCGGCCAGCGCTTCGGTTTCCGCCCCCGGCACATCGATAGCGTTGGCAAAATAACGGGCGTAGGCCTCACGGCCTTCCGGCAAGCGATAACCCAACTGCGTGCCGAAGCCCTCGCCTTTCGGGTAGCCGCCGAGCAAGGCTTCGGGCATCACCACCAGCGCGGCGCCGGATTCGATGATCGCGGTTTCCCAGCTCAGGATCTGTTCCAGGGTTTCAGCCTTGCCACCGGGCAAGGCGCCGATCTGCAGGGCGGCAACGATTGATTTGGGCATGACGGTCACTCCGTGAAGTTCAAGTGTTGCTCATTCTCCGGCGCCACGGGATCATGAATAAAGACCGATCCACTGCTGAATGATATGAACCAGATGAATATCGCAACCGTCGACCTCAACCTGCTGAAAGTCTTTGAAGCCCTGCATGAAGAATCCAGTGCCAGCCGCGCGGCGTTGCGTCTGGGCGTAACCCAATCGGCGGTCAGCGCGGCCTTGCGCCGGCTGCGCGAGGTGTATGGCGATCAATTGTTCGTGCGCACCGGCCGCGGCCTGGCGCCCACGCTCAAGGCCAACCAGTTGAAACCGGTGGTCAGCGATGCCCTGAATAAATGCCGGCAAAGCCTGGCCATGGTCGACCCGACCGCCAATCATTACGAAGGACGCTCGGTCACTGTGGGCCTTTCGGACGATTTCGAAATCGCTTACGGCCGGCGCCTGATCGAGGAAATCGCCCGCCGCGCACCGAAACTGCGCCTGATTTTCCGCCAGACCCACAGCCAGATCGTCGCCCGGGCGCTGATGGAGCGCAGCATCGATCTGGCGATCACCGCCGGCGGATTTGCCGAGCGGCTGCTCAGCCGTCAGGTGTTGGGTGAAGGGGGTTACGCGTGTCTGGTGGATCCGGCGAGTCTGGCGCCGGGCCAGCAGCAGATCGATCTGGAAGAATTCGTCACCCGCGAGCACCTTCTGGTGTCGTCGGGCGGTTTTATCGGGATCACCGATGAAGGGCTGGCGGCGCTGGGCCGGACTCGCCGGGTCTGCGCCTCGACCACGCATTTCGCGGCGTTGCCGCATCTGCTCAAGGGCAGCGAGGCGGTGGCGACCATTCCGACCCACGCCGCGCAGGCCATTGCCTCACTGAGCGGGCTGGTGCTGCTGCCCTGCCCGCTGGCGCTGCCGCGCTACCCGATCGAACTGGGCTGGCGCACCAGCACCCAGATCGATCCGGTGGTGCTGACGGTGCGCGAAGCGATAGGCGCCAGTTTCAGGGCCGAGTGATTACTTGTTGGCCGCCATCAGGCGATTGACTTCACTGCGCACCATGTTGGCGAATTCCGGCGGCGACATGCCGTCCAGTTCGGCGCGCACGAACTCGGCCCATTTGCCCTTGCGCTTGGAGCGCTCGCCGAACAACCGCGCGGCTTCGCCCTTGGCTTTGCCCAGATTGTTCTGCCAGAGTTCGAACAGTCGGGATTTCTCATCTTCCAGCGCGGCGCGCTCTGCGAGGGATTTGTCGGCCAGATTGAAACTCATCGGGAATTACCTGCTGCATGAAATGGCGACATCTTACACGCTGGACGGAAACCTCTGACGCTGGTTTTTGTTCCGGATGGAAAATCCCTGCAACTTTTCAAGGCGCGCCACACTCCATTGTTCACTGTCCATTCACCTGCAAGGAGTCACCCAATGGCCCGGAAAACCGCCGTTCAAGCCGCCGAAGACCAAATCAAGGACCAGGCCTTCAGCGAACTTCAGGCGCTGATCGAAGAGTCGGAAAAACTGCTCAAGAGCAGTGCATCCCTGGTCGGCGAGGAAGCGGAGACCCTGCGCGGGCAAATCGCCCAGAAATTGCAGCAGGCGCTGGATTCGGTCACCAGCGTGCGTGACCGCACCAAACCGGCGGTGGACGCCACCGAGAGCTACATCGGCGGGCACCCGTGGCAGACCGTGGCGATTTCCGCCGGGTTCGGCCTGGTAGTCGGATTGTTGCTCGGTCGCCGCTGAGCGCGAACAAAAAAGGCGAGCCCCTCGGGCTCGCCTTTTTCATGCCAGGCACAAACTCATTCGCCGGCCAGTTCACGCAGCTGCGACAGGGTCTGTTGATCCAGTTCGATCCCTTTGGCCAGTGACTTAGCCCGCTGCAAATGCCGCCGATCCCCCGGCAAACGCTTGAGCCCTACCCCGTGCATCTGCCGCACCAGTTCCTGACTGCGTTCGGCAAAGCTTTGCCCAGCGGTCTTGCTTGGATCTATCACGATCAGCAACTGACCGGTCCACGGGGTCTTGGCGCCGGGATGGTTCTTCCAGTCGAACTCGAACGAGAAATTGCCACCGGTCAGCGCGGCGGCCAGCAGCTCGACCATCATCGACAGCGCCGAGCCTTTGTGTCCGCCAAACGGCAGCAATGCACCGCCTTCCAGAATCGCCTTTGGGTCGCAGGTCGGCTGGCCTAGGCTGTCGACCCCCATGCCCGCCGGCAGTTTCTCGCCTTTGCGCGCTGCGATCTGCACGTCGCCATGGGCGATGGCGCTGGTGGCCAGGTCGAACACGATCGGTGCACCGTCAGCCCGGGGTGCGGCGAAGGCGATCGGGTTGGTGCCGAACAATGGCCGGTCGGCACCGTGGGGTACCACGCAGGTCATGCTGTTGACCACGCTCAACGCCACCAGACCTTCATCGGCGAAAGGCTCGACGTCCGGCCACAGCGCGGCGAAGTGATGGGAATTACGGATCGCCAACACCGCGATCCCGGCACTGCGGGCCTTTTCCACCAGCAGCGCACGTGCCGCCGACAGCGCAGGCTGGGCAAAACCGTTGCCGGCATCGACGCTGACGAACCCTGAAGCCACGTCCTCGACTTTCGGTACAGCCTGGCCGTTGACCCAGCCGCTGTTGAGCGTCGAGACATAACCGGGGATCCGGAATACGCCGTGACTGTGCGCACCGTCCCGCTCGGCGTTGGCGCAATTGGCGGCCAGCGTTCTGGCGACTTCGGCCGAGGTGCCGTGACGGGTGAAAATCTTTTCCAGCAGTTGAGTCAGCTCGTCCAGGGACACCGTGGACGAGAGCGAATGATCGTGTGGCGCAGACATCTGAAGCTCCAGAGTAATTATTGGAGGGAACAACAGCGAACGGACAACCCGCAACGGCGATTAACCACATGCAGCCGACAACCTGTCAACCCTGGCATGCGCATCGACCCGGGCGCGATATGTATTTACCACCGGCACCAGACACGATTTTTTTAGCCTCGGGTTTCGATCAATCCACGCGTGCAAACGCCCTTATCGAGACTCGAGATGTCAGCCCCCACTCCACCGTTGTTATTCCCCGAAACCTTTGACTCACCGGGTCTGTGGCCCAAACTGGGCAAGGCCCATGGCTTGAGTGAAAAGGATTTCCGATGGCTCGCCCATGCCAGGCTGACGTCCGACGCCCTGCGCCGCCAGCAAGACCCGCCGATGGTGATAGAGCGTCTTCTGCTTCACGCTGCCGAAGTGCAGCCGTTGCCGTTGGCTGGCGCGTTTGTCATCGGTGAAACGCCGGACGACAAGGGGCTGATCCTCTATACCCCACAGGCGGGCATCCAGAAGTTCCCCAACCGTACCGATTTGAAAGAGCGGCTCGAACAACGGCTCAACGACGTCGATGAGCAAGACAGACTGCTGCCATTTCTGGCCCTGCCACTGCGCCAGCGGTTGCAGGATGCGAAGCGTATTTCAATAACGTTCACCAACCTCAAAGGCGATGCCTTCGCCGAGCAATCGGCGGACTTTCAACAGTGCCTGCTGCTGAACGCCGAAATGATGTGCGAAGAGCTGAAAAAACTTCCGACACTCAGACAGCTTCTGGATGCGGTGCTGGATGAGCTGCTCAAGCCTCATTTCAGGTCACTGTCGCAAAGCCGCACCCAGGTCAGCTTCGATCGAACCGCTGGAGACCGTGACGAAAGACAACGCATGAGCGACGGTCATTGGTTCGACTTCATGAGTCTGAGTGATGCGGTACTGACCTATTACCGCCACCAGAACTGGCCAACCGCGCAACCACCGCGCTTTTCCAATCCGGGCAGGACCCCGGCGACCGGTGATCAGGCACAGTGGGAAAACGCTGTGAAACAGGCCGCAAACAAACTGCCTGCGCTGTTGTTCCGGCACCTGGAGCGTTATTGGGATGCGCCATCCGCTCTCGGAATGTCGCGACGTACCCTCTTTGGCCAGGCGCTGGGAGATCAGGCACATAACGAATGGATGTCCAGGCGCGAAAGCGGTGTCATCGATGCCGGTCAATTCAACACGCTGCAGCAATTGATTCGACCGGTCACTCAGGCCGTTCACTTTCCAGTCGTGGAAAACGTACGTTTCTGGGAGCGCGAAGCCAATTTTGTAGAACTGGCGGGCTCACTGATGATCAGTGAGCCTCATGCCTTCCTCTACACGCCCGCTCAAGGGTTGCAATTGCTCAAGGATTACAGGGACCTCAAGGATACGCTGAAGGCAAAATTCCTCGCCAAGGGCCACGAAGACGAACTCTATGGGCTGCTGAGCCTGGAAGAACGCAATCGTTTTCTCGGCTTCGGACAACCGCAGGTGTCCGGCGAGCGGCTTGTCGGTGACATTTTCAGAATTCTGTTCGAGTCAATCATCACCAAACAACGGCAGAACATCGAATATGCGCTGCAAGTCTTTCGCCACAGCGACGGGGCCGTGAACCTGCATGCGCTGTTCGACAAGAGCCTGGACATCCGCTCGATGATCCACGCTCAGTTGCAGAAAATCGATACAGGGGGACGGTGGAGCACGCACCCGGTGATCTCCGGCAACCAGCAACCTTCCATGGTGCTGGCGGACAAGGCGCTTGCAGCGATCAAGACATTCGATTCGGTGGCTGCGCCCATCCTCAAGCAACTGAGGGCTCAACCGATGGCGAATCTGGCGATCCAGCGCTACTGGCTCGAGCGCCTGAAACCGGATCTGGCACAGGCATGGTTTCTGGGGGTCAACGGCGAGGCCCGACTCAGATTGCTCAATGGGTCCCTGAATGCCTCGATGCAGGCCATAGTCAGCAATGTCATCAATGCCGATCAGCCGAGTCGTGCACAGCGCTCCGCCCTCAATGGCTTCCGCCCGGATGCCTACACGTTGACGCTCGAGTGTTCCGCCCATCCGACGCCGGTGCCCTTGGCCCATTGCGTCTTCATCACCGAGCGGGGCGGGCTCGATGAACAGCACTCGGGCCGCGCCGTGTTGTGGACGCCCGCCCTCGGGCTGGAAGTTTTCGATACCGTAGCCATTGCCCGGCAGGTATTGAAACGGCGCCTGAACGACGGCGACCAACGCCTCTTACTGCTGGAAAACATCGTGCCTTCGCAATACCTGCCTCATCAACGGTACAGCCTTGGCCCATTTCAATATATCCATGGCAATGTGTTGCAGGAGTGCATGCAGTCCACCATCGGCCACTATCTGGATCGCTGCCAACAAGTGCGTGAACGGGTCAAGGACACCAAACGCCGTGACAAGGCGCTGGAAAAACTGCGTGATGTTTGCCTGGCCGACAATCTGTCCTTGGCCAGCGCGCACGCCCGGGCGATTGCCACTCAGCAGACACTTCCCGCCTGGCTGGGGATGGCCCCGGTCCAGGAGCAAAAACGGCATGTGGAGATACTGGAACAGTGGTATCGAAGCGTCACTGACGACGAGGATTACCTGTCCGGCATACCCTCACTGGTCAGTCATGTCGAGCAGACACTGAAATCGATGCTCGACAGCCGGTTTCCAGACAGTCGTCTGGACCCGCATGAGATTGAAATCACCCCCAGCCTGGCATTGGCCGGCCCCGCGCGATCACTGGTCGAATTTGCCCTGAATCACATCAACGTCGCCCAAGGCACCCGTTTCAGTATCACCTCGAAAAACGCCACCACCTTGCCCACCACACTGGACCACAGCGCCGTGACGCAAATGCTGCTGTCACTGGAGATACCCACCACCTATGCCCGCAAAGTGGTCAGCGCGTTGTCGGCGAGCGACCCCGGAAGCCATAAACGCAAGCAACGTTTTTTCCGTCAGTTGCCTTGGCAGCTGCTGCAACACGCCCACGCAGCAAAACTGCAGCAACATCTGTCAGGCAGTGCCTTTGGTCTGATTCAGCAGGTACTGGACATGCCCGATGCCCTTGCCCGAGCAGCGGTGCAAGACGCACATGCCATCGCTTGCCCGCTGGCGCTGATCAAGACTGCCGGAGCCACCGCCGTATCCGTGCAGGGGATATACGTTTTTACTCCAGGCGGCGGGCACAAGGGTCCCCTGGTGCTCTATGCGCCGTATGCCGAGCAGATCTTCCAGGAGTTCGAAGACGAAAAAAAACTGATTGCAGCCCTCAACATGCCGGGGCTGCTACAAAACCTGCTGCTGCGGCGACTGCCTGACAGCGAGCGCGCGATATTTCGCAACCTGCTGGCGTCTTCCATGGGTCAAACCAGCGAGATGAAGCTCGCCATCAAGGCAATTGAAGGGAATCTGCTGGAACACTTCTACAACGACAACCTCATGCTTCTGGAACAGCATTTGAACGCCCAGAAAAAAACGGACTCGGCGTTCGATTGGGAGACGGCGAAGACCCTGTTCAGCCAGCAGATCAGACGGCTCAGCGGTGTATTGCCGGGCAAACTTGGCTTCATTCCCATTCTCTGGAAAGCCTATGACGCGTTCAAGGATTCCGCCGAGGCCCTGCAGAATCACCGTTGGAAACGGGCACTCAAATCATTTGTCCAGGGCGCAGCACAAATGGTGCAAGTGGGTCTGCTTCCGCAAATATCGGGCGAAACCACAACGGTAGCAGGACAGGTAAAAGAAACCGTCGTATCAGGCCTGGCCGACATCGATCTGACTTCGCCCGGACGCACATCGTTGCAATCGTTCGAGGTGACAGACATCGCACTCAAGGATCTGAAGCTCAGCCCGAACCAGGGCACTTACCTGCAGGTATCGCGCAACCGCGATTTTGCTGCGGTTGATGGCAAGGTTTATCAGGTCGTCAAAAACGGTAACGCCTGGCGTTTGGCAAACGCTGGGGCCAAGGGGCCGCTGTTCCAGAAGACCGGCCCTCGCATGGTGCGAATCGCTGATGACCAGATCGTCCACTACGGCCAGGCGTTCGGCAGAATGATCGAACGCAATAGCCTCGCGAACCTGCGCCGCATCATGCTGAATATCGAGGCGCAGGGAATGGATGAAATCCGAGTCAGGTTTCCTCTGAAAGCCCGGGCGCTGGTGAATGCAATCGACCTGGCCCGACGCTACGCCTTCTATTGTCTGCATAACCTGGTCCCGCTCGCCAACGGCGCCATCCATTCGCGGGTGAACAGCTTCCTGAAGGACTTCTTCAATGTGCCAAAGATCACACCCGCAATTCTCACAAGGATCAGCGAGGCGATTGTGCCCATCTGCAATGCGCTGGTGGACCCAGCCGATGAGTTACTCAATACCGACCGGTTCGTTGTCGGCTCGAACAAATTGCTGCATGACGTCATCGCATTTGTACTGGAAGGCGATACAGAAAAACGCGTGCATTTCACCGAGCACTTTTTCCAACAGCAGCTGGATCATTACAAACTCTTCATGCTTGAGCAGTTCGATGTAGATGGCCATGCGCAGGCGTCGACGTTGATACACGAGTTTTCCCATCAATTCAGCAAGGCGCTGGATATCGCTACCCTCAGGGCGCGGGAACCGTTCATAGAGTTGATATCAACGATTACGACCGAGGGTAAGAAGCTGTACAACGAACTTGACTCCGAGCAGCGTTCAGCCTTGTCGCTCAGCACGCCCCGCTCACAATTGTTCGCGCAATGGAACACCGTTCTAAAGACTTGGGTCGATGTCGACAAAGTGCCCGGCATGGAACTGATCCACACGGAAATCCTGCGGTTGACCGGTACGCAGAATCTTCGGCAGGCGCGTGATGCATTTCTCGACCAGCAGTCTCCGGACGCCCGTATCGCTGTCATCCTGCGTAACGCCGATTCGATAGCCCGCCTGATTTGTGAAGTCGGGCGTCAGCTGGATCCCGTGCCGGCCCCGTAGAATCTGGAAAAATGCGCAGGTTCAACACCTGCGCAACTGCGTTCGGGATCAGTCCTTCTGATCGCGCAGGACGTTGCCCGATGCGCCATCGATACGGAATTCGTACACCGCGCCATCAGCCTTGCGCCCTTCCCCTTTCCAATAGCCGTCGTTGTCGGCCTCGATTTCGTAGACCTCGACATATCCGGCCTTGGTTTTTACGGTTTCGATGGCCTTTTCGATGGTGATCCATCCTGCGCCCGGGCGGTCGGCCAGCGCCGCGCCGGCACTCAGGAGACTGGCGGTAGCGACGAAAGCAGCCAAGGTTCTTTTGATCATTTTTTCACTCCATTTGTGGATAGTGTTAATGGGATGTCCTGGTTTTTGGGGGATCCTGGCGTTAAAAAGTTCCACGTTTGATGGGTAAATGACATGACGCTTGTTCTCGGCACCTTCCCCTCAAGGTTAGAATGCGGGAAATCAGGACGAGTCAATGACCCAGAACACTCTCTCGGAAGCCGATTACGATGCGATCACCGATGCCGCCGCGCATTGGTGCATGCGCCTGCACGCCGTCGATTGCACCAACGAAGAGCGCCAGGCGTTCGAGCAATGGCGCAATGCACACCCGCTTCACGCGTTCGAGTATGAGGCGATGCTGGAGATATGGGACGTCGCCGAGCACCTGCCGCGTCCGGAAACTGCACCGGTCTTGCCGATTCGCCAACCGGTCAGATCGTGGCGCCAGTACGCCGTGGCGGCTTCTGTCTGTGCACTGGCTTTGCCGCTGGCGGCCTGGACCGGATGGAACCTCGGCTGGCTGCCTGACAGCTATCAGCATTTCGCGGCCACCGACAATGTCCGCCATGTCACCCTGGAGGACGGCAGCCAGGTCGAGCTGAACCTCAACACCGAGCTGACCTTCAGCAATTACAAGGACGAGCGTCACGTTACCCTGAAGAAAGGCGAGGCGTTTTTCGAAGTCAGCCACGACCTGAACCACCCGTTCATCGTCAGGGCCGCCGAAGGCAGGATTCGCGTCACCGGCACCCGCTTCAATGTCTGGATGTATGAGGATCAGGTGAAAGTCAACCTGATCGAGGGCTCTGTGCTGGTCACCGGCAATTCCCGTCTGGGCGGTGACGGCTTGCGTCTGGGCCCCTCGATGCAGGCACGCTACAGACACGGCGACGACATCCCGCAAATCAGCCAGACCTATGCCAATGACAACTCGCTGGCCTGGCGCAGCGGCAAACTGGTGCTCGACAACCTGTCGCTGAACGAAGCGTTACCGCAAATCAACCGGTATCTGGACAAACCCTTGATGCTGGCCGACAACGCCACCGGTTCGATCCGCGTCGGCGGCATTTACAACATCAAGGAGCTGAACAGCTTCGCCAGTTCTTTGCCGAAAGTGTTGCCGGTGTTCCTGACCCGCAACAAGGACGGCAACCCGGTGATCAACCCGATCCCCCAGCAACCGCCAAAAAACTGAAGGCCGTTCCCGTGAGGGAGCGGCCTTCTGCCTTTGCGACTGTCGACGGATTAAACCGCTGATTACTGCGCTGCGACTTTCCCCGCCTTTTCCAGATCATCGCGCACGGTCTGCACCTGATACTGCGGATCGGCCTTGATCTGCTGTTCGGTGAAAGGCAACACGCTCCACTGCTTCTTCGAGAAAGCCTCGGTCTGATCCCGGGAATACTTCGACGCCGGATCGCTGGACAGCGAAAACGCCAGCAAGCCCTGGGCATGCGGACCTTTATCGTCGAACGTTACGACTTGCAGATAACTGGTCCCGCTGACCACTTCCAGCTTGCCGTCTTCACGAGGCACGCTCTGGATGGCGTTGTAGATGCCCAGCGTGCCGGGACCACCGTGAATCGGCGTTTGCTGGCCACCACTGCTGACCACCTGCACATCGCCCCAACGGGTTTTCTCGGTCAGGCCCATTTTGGCGGCAGTTTCGGCCGACGCCAGCATCGCCTCGCGCAATGCTTTGGCCACTTCGGGCTTTTCAACGGCCAATCCACGCGGGGTGCGCTGCGCATCCTTCGGATCGAACGCCACGCGCCAGGCCTGCGGCGACTCCTGCATCGCTTGCATGATGCTCTGGAAATGCACCAGCCCGACGCCCGACTCCAGATTCGCCCGGCCGTCCCACGCTTTCAGGCTGCTGCACACCGATTTCAGCGCCGCTTCAGACTGAGAAGCGCAGAATTTCAACAGATCCGGTACGACCTGAGTCGCCAGAAACACCTGATCGTCCATCACCATGTGTTGCAGATCCTGCACCGACACCGGGCCTTTCTTGCTCAGGGTCGCCAGTCGATCAAGCGCAAAACGCGAACGCAGGCCCAGTGGCTGGCCGTCCTGACTGATCAACGGCGAAAAACCGGTCAGCGGTTGTGCCGGGTTGGCAAGCCAGGCCGAATCGTTGGAGTGCTGAACGAAGTCCTTGCGCAACAGCTGCGGCAATTGGCTGGAAGCGTAAATGCCCTTCTGCACGGCTTGCGGGTCGATGTCCCAGGTGCAGGCGCTGTTGGAACCGTCGAGCACGATCATTTTCAGACCAGCGCGCGGGTCGCTGCACCTGGCCAGTTTGTCGGCACTGACGTTCGGCACCACCGACAGGTTCATGTACAGCGTCTGGCCCTTGTCGTCCACGGCCAGGGTGTTGACCCACGGGATGCCCTGAATGGTGTGCACCGAATCCTGCAGATCCTTGAGATTGCCGGCGCGGTTCATGGCATACCACTGTTTCAGCACCCGATCATTGTCGAGGTTCGCATCGCGCAGGCTATAGGCGTACTGGTTGTCCCAGTCGAGCTTGCCGGGCCACTGCACGATCGGGCCGAACTGTGAGCTGTAGACGTCACGAGAAACCGGCACCACCTGGCCGTCAGCCTGTTTGACCTGCACGGTGACCGTCTGCTTGTTCATCGGCAGGGACTGGCCGTCGAGCAGGTAACGGGTCGGATCCTTCGGATCGAGTTGCAGGCGATAAAGGGTGAAATGCTTGGACGAATCGACGGTGTGGGTCCAGGCCAGATGCTGGTTGAAACCGATGTTGATCATTGGCAGACCCGGCAGCGCCGCGCCCATCACATCCAGTTTGCCCGGAATGGTCAGGTGCATCTGATAGAAGCGCATGCCGCCGACCCACGGGAAATGCGGGTTGGCCAGCAGCATGCCGCGGCCATTGAACGAACGCTCGCTGCCCACCGCCACCGCGTTGCTGCCACGGTCCAGTGCGAAGCGTTGCAGGCGCGTGTCCGCCAGTTGATAGGCCCGCGCATCGTTTTCAATCTTCGCAGTGGCCTGCGGCGGAGTAGCACCCGCCAGGGCTTCGGCAAACTGACCGACACCGCCCTCGACCAGCAGGCGACGGGTCAGCTTCACCAGATCTTCGGCGGCGATATCGCGCACCCATTCGCCCTGGCACTGTTGCGGCAGGCCCTGCTGGCGACGTTCGGCCAGGTACCGGTTGTAGCCGGCGGCATAACCGTCCACCAGATCACGCACTTCGACCGGCTGCGCTTGCCAGAAGGCACTGACTGCCTGCGGCGTATTGAGCCATTGGAAAAAGACGTCGCTGACACGGTTCTCGCGCTCTTCGACCGTCAATTGTTCCGGCCCGAAGTAGCGCGAACGCTCGCCGTTGACCGTGACGATCTCGTTGGCCAGCAGGCACAGATTGTCCTGCGCATAGGCGTAACCGATACCGAACCCGAGACCGCGTTCGTTTTCCGCACGGATGTGCGGTACGCCAAAACCGGTGCGACGGATATCCGCGCCGGTCTGGCCGGAAGGACTGAACGCCTGTGCCGGCAGACTCAGCCCGAGAAAGAGGCCGGCAAGGGTCAGTCCGGTGAAATGCCTGGAAATAGTCACGCTCGCTCCTGATCGAAATGCCGAAGAGCGAACCGCCCGCCTCCGTGAACACGTCGGGCCCGGCTCGCTCTGAAATCACTCACGCGTCACGCGCAATGAGCCTGTCCAGAAAACGAAGCCGCGGGAAAAAAATTTAGTCGGTCACACACCCGTTTCGTGCCGCAATCACGGGGAAAAGACAAAACCACGACAAATTTTCTACATTTTCCGCTTCATGATTTGTCGAGCTGAAACGTCTTGTTTAGAGAGAGCACGAAAAACCTTTCCTGATCAGGCTCTGAAAGGAGTAATCGCATGTACAACCCACCCCTACCATCGGAAGGTAGCCAGACCCCACAAGGAGCGCACATGGGTTCACACGCCGACGTATTCGGGCAACGGGTCGAGCGTCACGGCAATGAACGCATCCGTATGCTGCTTAAAAGCTTCGGCCTGCGCACCAGCCTGATTCGCCTCAAAGTCATCGACACCCTGCTGGTCGCCGCCGAGGACGACCGTCGTCTTGGTGTGCGTGGTGTTCACAGCCAGTTGCTGGATCTGGACATTCCCTTGTCCTTTCTCAGCGTACGTGAAGTGCTCAAGCGCCTGTGCGCCGAAGGCGTGATCACGTTCAACGACGACAAGAGCTACAGCCTCCACCCCCAGGCTGCCGCCGTGCTCAACCACGATTGAAGCACGCGGCAGACGCTGTCAGGGCTTGACCTTGCGGCGCATCACGCCGTTGATTACCACAACCACCACCGCCACACCGATGGCGATGTACTGAAATGTTTGCTCGCTGAGCTTGCCGGCGTTTTGCAGCCAGGACAGGCCGAGCATGATCAGCAGTACGACAAGGGCAATCAGAATCGAATATTTCAAGCGTTGCTTCTGGGTCATTACAGGTTCCTGAACCGTTGGAATGTATCGGGTTTGTATCGGGGTTGATGCCATGCGCATACCGTTTGACGGGGATGCGCCGCTGTAAACGGGGTCTCATGTTACAGCCGATGAAGAGCTTTGGCTTCAAACGGCATTAACCATGAGGATCCTTGAAATGCTGCGTCGAATCACCTGGCTGATTCCTATCCTTGCACTGCTTACCCTGAGCGGCTGCATCATCTTTCCCCACGGCGGCTGGCATGGCGATCATCGCCACTATGCGCCGCAAGGTCCGGGCTACTATTACCATCGTTGATTCAACTCGCGGGAAGGATGCCAGCGTCCCTTCACTCAAATGCAACAACTGATTTAGTGTCAGCCGAAATGCCCACAGGAATGTGGGCATTTTTCTTAAGACTCTATTCATTATCTTGTCAGGCAATTCGCCCTTGCGAGTAGGCATCCCGACTTGTGCAACATCACGCAACCCCCCGTCATAGAGCGTCACAGCATTCATGTAGGAACAGTCTGACCCCGCCTCTACCCTTTGCGCTCTCTCTCGAATCTCGTGGAAGCGTATGCAAAGGACTCTCATCAATCTCTCGCCCCGACAAGCGCTCGGGTTCTGCCTCGCCATCATGCTGTTCGAATGGCTGACCTACATGGCCAGCGACATGGTCATGCCGGCGATGCTGACCGTCACTCGGGATCTTGAAGCCGATGCCCGTCATATCCCCAACGCGTTCAATCTTTACCTGATCGGCGGTGCGTGCCTGCAGTGGCTGATCGGACCTCTGTCCGACCGGTTCGGTCGACGCCGGTTGTTGCTGGCAGGTTGCGCACTGTTCAGCGCAATGTGCGCAGCGACAGTGCTCGCGCCCGGCATTGAAACGTTCAACGCGTTACGGCTGCTGCAAGGCATGGGACTGGGCTTTGTGGTGGCTGTCAGCTATCCCGCGCTTTCAGAAGTATTCTGCGAAGCTGATGCCGTACGCCTGATGGCGCTGCTCGGCAATGTGGCGCTGCTTTCGCCGCTGATCGGTCCCCTGCTGGGCAGCCTGTTGCTGGAATGGCTCAGCTGGCGCGAACTGTTTATCGGCCTGGCCACGGTTGCGGTACTTGCATGGACCGGACTGTACGTCTGCATGCCCGAAACCATCGGCGTGGTCCGTCGTGATGGTACTCAGCAAGCGCCTGTAGCCTTTTCTCTTGGTCAGATCGGTGCTCGATACCTTGCGTTGTCGCGCAACAAAAACTTTCTCGGGACCTGCGTTGCACTTGGCCTGATGAGCCTGCCGCTGATCGCCTGGATCGGTCTTGCACCGCTGTTGCTGATCCAGTCACTGGGGCTGACAACGCGGGAATATGCCCTGTGGCAGATACCGGTCTTTTCAGCCGTCATTCTCGGCAATCTGATTCTCGACCGGTTGCTGCCCACACGTGAATTGCCGCAATTGATTCGCCTGGCACTGTGGCCGTACTGCCTGGGGCTGCTGACCCTGGTGGCAGTCGCCATGACCAGCCTCCCTCTGATCGCGCTGATTGCCGGCCTCGCGCTGTACGCCGTAGGCCTGGGCATGAGCAACGCGGCTCTGTATCGGTTGGCGCTGTTTTGCAGCGATGACAGCAAAGGTCTGGTTTCGGCCGCGATCGGCATGATTTCGATTGCCGTGATGGGTGCCGGTGGATCGTTGATTGCCGCTGTCGGCGGCGGCCATCGCCTCGAATTCTTCGCGCTGTGGGCCGCACTCGGCGGCCTGCTGTCCCTGCCCTTGCTCAATCGGTTTCTGCCTGCTGCGCCAAGGCCGACCGTTCAACATAACGATAAGGACGTCTGATGTTCCATTTCCCCAACAGCGACGCGCTCTGCGCGTTGACGCAACCCTATTGCCCGGATTCCGTGCCAGACGGGCTGTTCGACCAGGCCATGACCGAGATCAGCCGTTTCCACAGCCAGCACACCCCGGGCTACGAGCACTGGCTGAAAGCCAACGGGCTGACCGTGGACGATCTGGACAGACTCGACGACTGGTCGCATCTACCGCCGATTTTCGCCAGCTTTTTCAAGCAGCACCCATTGCTCAGCCCCACCGGTACCCACGCGCTGGAGCTGACCTCCTCAGGCACCAGCGGGCAGAAAAGCCGCATGCGTTACGACGAACGCAGCCTGAGCGCCGCCCAGTACATGGTCGAACGCATCTTTCACCATTATGGCTGGAACAACCCGCAAACCCCGTGCAACTACTTGCTCTTGAGCTACGAGCCCGAGGGCACGATCAGCCTGGGAACCTCCTTTACCGACCAGTTCCTGTGCCGGTTCGCGCCCGTCAACCGGGTGACCTACGCCCTGCGCCATACCGGCAGCGGCCATGAGTTCGACAGTTTCGGCGTTATTGCAGCGCTGCAATCATTCGCCGAAGAAGGACTGCCGGTGCGGATTCTCGGCTTTCCCGCCTTTCTCTGGCAGACCCTTGAACGCATGCGAGCCACCGGCGTTCGCGAACTGCAACTGGCACCGGACTCGTTGGCGCTCTTCGGGGGTGGCTGGAAAACCCATGCCGCGCAGGAAATTCCCCGTCAACAACTGTACGAGCGCATGCACCGACAACTGGGGCTCCAAGTCACCCGCTGCCGCGACGGTTACGGCGCGGTCGAGCATCCGGTGCCTTACCTTGAATGTGCTCATCATCATTTCCATGTTCCCGTCTATTCGAAGGTCTTCGTGCGCAATCCATCCGATTTCACGGTTCTGCCGTATGGCCGTCAGGGCTTGCTGAGTTTCGTTTCGCCTTACATTTCATCGAGTCCGGCCCATGCGGTAGTCATGAGCGATCTCGCCACCCTGCATCCGGGCGCCAATTGTGGCTGTGGTCTGTCTGCAGACTGGTTCGAATTGCACGGCCGCGCCGCGACCACGGCCGGCAGAAGCTGCGCCATGGCCGCTTCCGAATTGCTGGGGAGGCACTGACATGTACCTGATCAACGGACAGCTGCATGCCGACTGCCGGCTCGCCGATGCACTGGATCAACTGAACCTGGACCTGCCACAGCGCCTGGGTACGGCACTCCGGCGTGCGACAGTCATCGATGCGGTGGCCGCTTTCGCCACACGACTGCAAGATCCGGATTTCAATCGGCACCTCGATCCCGACCACCGGCAGTCCCTGATCCAGTTCTGCCAGCCTGAGGCGTTGAACCGCAAGCTGACACGCGAGCTGGGTGAGCAACCGGATACCTTGCGCCGCATCGACTACCGCCAATCACGCTTCGAACGCTGGAGCCCGCTGGGCCTGGTGGTTCACATCACGCCAGGCAATGCGCCCCTGCTGGCGTTCTGCGCCGTGATCGAAAGCCTGCTGGCCGGCAACGTCAATTGGCTACGTCCCAGCAGCAGTGACGAAGGACTGACAGCCCGATTGCTGCATGCATTGGCGCAGTGCGACGCTACCGGTCAAATAGCCGGCCACGTCGCGGTCATCCCGGCAACGACTGCGCAAATCGGCCAACTGTGCCAATGGGCCAACGGCGTCTCCGCCTGGGGCGGGGAAGCGGCCCTGCAAGCCATCCGTCAACAACTCCCGGCAGGATGCCGCTGGATCGACTGGGGTCATCGGATCAGCTTTGTTTACCTGACGCCTCAGAGCGCGTCGCCAGAGGCGCTGGATGCGCTGGCAGACGAAGTCTGTCGTCTCGATCAACAGGCCTGCTCCAGCCCGCAATGGCTGCTGGTGGACAGCGATGACGAGGCTGATCTGCGCAGTATCGGCGATGCTCTGGCAGAGGCGTTCGACCGTCGGGCACACCAATGGCCGACCCTGACGCCTTCAATTCAGGAGGCTTCGCAAATCACCACAGTGAAGGCGATGGCGCAACTGGCTCACAGCTTTGTCGGCACCACCGGTCACGTCTGGGAGGCACCAGGCTGGCGGGTGATCTGGACGCATGACCGCCAACTCGGTCCCTCGCCGCTGTTTCGCACTGTGCTGCTCAAACCGCTGCCCCGCGCACAAATCACCCGTACGCTGTTGCCCTGGCGAAACGCGCTGCAAAGCTGCGCCCTGATCTGCACCGAACACGAGACGGCAGAATTGACGCAAACGTTGATTTCGGCGGGCGTCACGCGAATCGCCCCCGCGGTATCGATTCACGAAGGTTACGAAGGCGAACCCCACGACGGTGTCTATGCCTTGCAGCGCCTGAGTCGACGGGTGTCGGTCAGCCTGCCGGTTGCGATGCTGTCTACCTGTGCCACGCTTGATCCGCTACCGGCGCCGCCGTGCATCGCAGGTCGCCCGATCATGAACAAGGAAACGTTTGTCACCCGCCCGATCAATCCGGCGGCCCGCCTGTACTTCCGCTCCGGGGGCAGCAGCGGCGTTCCGGTGTTGTCGGGTTTCAGTTACCGCGATTTTGATCGGCAAATGCGTGCCGCCGCCGACGGGCTGTTTGCCGCAGGCCTCGACCCGGCCCACGACCGCGTGATGAACCTGTTCTTCAGTGGCGGGCTGTATGGCGGCTTCTTCAGCTTTTCCAAAGTGCTGGAGCTACTGGGTGTCACTCATCTGCCGATGGGCGCGCCCGCCGATGATGATTACCGCGAAATCGCCCGGATGATCATCGATCAACGTGTCACCACGCTGGTCGGCATGCCTAGCACCCTCCACCGTCTGTTTATCAACGAACAAGCCCGATTGCGTGCCTACGGCGGCATCGAAAAGGTCTTTCTCGGCGGTGAACATCCCGGTGAACAGAGCCGTGCATTAATGCACAGCTGCGGTGTCAGGCTTATCCGTTCGGCCATTTACGGCAGCGTCGACGCCGGGCCGCTCGGCCATGCCTGCCCGGCAACGTCTGATGGCGTATTCCATCTGATGAGCGATATTCAACACCTGGAAATCGTCGCATTTGAAGCCGATCAGCCGGTGAATGGCGATGAAATCGGCCGTCTGGTGTTCACCTCGATAGAACGACAAGGCCAGGACGTTCAGCGATACGACCTTGGCGACAGCGGCCGCTGGATACCCGGCCGGTGTCCATGCGGGCTGCTGGCTCCACGCTTCGAGCTGCTGCAACGTCACGGCCGGCTGCTGCGCATCGGCACGGACTTCATCTGTCTGGAAACACTGGCTCGGCATCTGCAGGTCGAGTTCCAGCTGGTCCTGGAGCACGCACCCGACGGGCTGGAGCGGATGCGGTTTCGCAGTTCGCTGCCCGCCCGCGAAGTTCATGACCGCCTGCTGGATTACCCGACGCTGGCGACCCTCATCCGCACGGGACTGCTGACGGTGGACGCAGAACGCTGTGCGATCGATCAGTTCGCCCGAAACAAACACAGCGGAAAGACGCCGCAGGTGATCGACAACCGCAGCGTGGTCCCGCCCACTGACTTGCAAGGAATGCAACATGAACACAAGGATTGAGTTGAACGAGCTCGTGGCGTTTGCCCGTCGCCATTCAAGCTTTTACGCAGGCCACTTCGCTGATGTGCCCGAGCACGTCACTTCGCTGGCTGAATTGCCGGTGATCGATCCCGCTGCCTACTGGGAGGGCAGCGAGGATCTCGACCACTGGCCTGCACTGACCGGTTCTCTGGAAAACGCACTGGTATTCAAGACGGGGGGAACCACCAGCGCCGGCAAATTCTCGATTTTCCGGCGCCAGGAATGGCAAACACTGGTGACGGATTTCGGTCGCAGTCTCAGCGGCCAGTTGAACGCGGGCGACCGCATCGCCAACCTGTTTTTCGCTGGCGACCTCTACGCCAGTTTCATCTTCACCCACGATGCGCTGGCGCATGTGGAAACGGATATCGTCGAATTTCCGTTCACCGGTCATGTCGACTCGGCCATCCTCGCCGATGCCGTCGTTCGGCACCGAATCAATGTGCTGGCCGGACTGCCCGCCCATTTGCTGACCTTTGCGGCCTGGCTTGAGCAGCACGGGCGGGTACTCGAGGGCGTGACCACCCTGCTCTACGCCGGGGAAAGCCTGTTCCCGGCACAACTGCGACGATTGGGCCGTGTCTTTCCCGGTGCGCGCATTGCGTCTCTGGGCTATGCCAGTGTCGACGCCGGTTTCATCGGCGCCAGTCAACGTGACTGCGCGTTGGGCGAACATCATGCGGCTGACAACCATAGCGTGCTGGAGATTCTCGACGAAGAAACCGGAGAGGTGATTGACGGGTGCAACCGGGTGGGACGACTGGTGGTGACCAACATGACCCGTCGCTTGATGCCCTTGATTCGATATCCGGTCGGCGATCGTGCCTGTTGGCGAGAGCCCGGTAATGTTCCCCGGCGCAAATTCGCGTTGATGGGACGCTGTGCCGACAGTCAGCGGGTTCGTGTCGGCGTACTGACCCTCCTGCCTCAGGCCATCGGCCAAACCGTACAGCGGATTACCGGCAGTGAAGACTGGCAACTGGTGATCGAACAGGAAGGCACAAGGGATATTCTGCGCCTGAGCTGGGTACCGGATGCCCTGTCTGCGACGGGTGAGCAGGCAGACCGGTTACTGCACCGTGCGTTGATCGAAGCCTATCCATTGATCGAAGAATTGAGCACCGGGCATTTGCTCGAATTGCAGATCCGGCGCTGCACGATTCAGTCACTGTCACGCCATCCACGGTCAGGTAAACAGCAGCGTGTAGTCGATCTGCGGGTATACGACAATCTGCACCGGGAGGACCGTTGATGGAAACCCTGATCCTGCGCAGTTACCGTAACAGCGACGCCCGTGCCGTCAGCCAACTTTTCAGAAAGGTCTACGCCAACCAATACGCTCAGCCCCATGTTTACCTGCCGCGCATGATCACGCAGAACCATGTCGGCGGTCGCTGGCATTCATTGGTTGCGGTGTCGGAGGGGAAAATTCTGGGGCACGCGGCATTGATTCGCGACAAGGAGTCGCGCATCGCCGAACTCGCATTGAGCGTGGTGGATCCACAGAGTCGTGGCCAGAAAGTTGCCACCCGACTGAGCCGGCAATTGCTGATTCATGCCCAGGCGCTCGGATGCCACGGCGTGACGATCAAGCAGATGACCCATCATCCCTACACGCAACGGATGGCCGCCCGTCTGGGGTTTCACAACACCGGGCTGCTACCCGATCATGCCCCTTCGCCCTTTGGCGAACCGGTGCCGGAGTCGTTGGTGCTCGGCTATCTCCAGATCGACGGATACCAGCGACCGTTGCCAAGCCTCGCATGGCCGGATGGCTGTCGCGAGTTCATGCAGCAGATGGTCGACAAGTTCGGGACACGGGACAACCCATCACCCTGGGTCGGCGACCCCATACAACTGGATCAGCGCTGGGGGCGCTATGACGGCTTATTGGAATCGCTTGACGACGGATTGCTCAAGCAACTGCAGCAGTTGCCGGACCATTGGCTGATTTCGATCAGGCTCAGACTCGCGCAGGGTTTCGACAGTGCCTGGCGCCAGTTGTCGACCATGGACTTCACCTTCACCGGGCTGGCGCCCGATGAAAAAGGCTCGGGATGGCTGGCGCTGTTTCATCGCGGGTTCCAGCCAGGAACGCTGACCTTGCACTGTCCGCGGATGCAACGTCTGCAGGCAGACATGCGGCGTCGGGAACTCAATGTGCCATGAACGACGAGGCCCGCTCCGTTAACCGGGCGGGCCTGCGTGATCACGCCTTGGCGCTGACACCCTTGTCGGTAGGAGGCTTGCGCTCCCCACCCTGACCATAAGTCTGCAGGTTCTGCAGCACATAAATGGCTTTCTTGTACTCGGGGATCAACGTATTGGCGTACTTGTTGCCCTTGAGATTGTTGTTCTGGATGGTATCCAGTTGCGTTGCGAAGTACTCCAGCGCATTGAACTTGGCGTCCGGATCCTTCTGAATGCCGAAGCGATCAAACTTGTCGCCGGCGTTGAGCAGAGTAATGGACGTGACTTCGGAAATCAGGCCACGGCTGCGCAGCATTGCACTGAGGCTGCCCAATTGTTTGGCCGAAACATTGGTGGGATCGAAACCCTTGATGTTCTTGTGCAGCCCCTGCTTGTCCATCTCGGCGATGCTGATTGCGTTGGGATCGTTGCCGACCATAGCCAGCATCTGCTTGACCTTCACGCTTTGGGAAACCGGTTTGCTCGAGCTTCCTGTGTCTCGAACCAGCAAACCCGCCTTGGGTTGCCAGGCACCGGTATAGCCGATAGTCATGAGCAGGCTCCTTGCGAGGAAAACATGAAAAATTCCTTGTTGGACGACTTTTGAGTTGCCCGGAGTATCGGCCGGCAAACTAATGGCACCAACTCCTTTCTGCACTTTTTTACAATTTTCGTACATTCACGATACAAACCGACAACAGCCCCGGAAATACGGGACCAGAGCGTTCATGACAATGTGATGAAAGTGGGTTTATCGCTCTAATGTTCGGGACAGTCAGTTCTCGTGTATCAGGCCGGATACGTTCCATCGGTCGGGATTGCATCTTTTAGGACGCAAGTACCTAAAGCTTCCCGACGTCGCGACGATACGTTAGGAAACCCGCGCTGTTTTTCCCCTCCCCACAATAAGAATCCCTGCTCAAGGACCGGTTTCCATGCCCGCATTCCGCACCATTCAGGCTCGCTACACGCTGTTTCTGGTTCTGTTCATTCTGTTGTTGTCGGTGCTGACCGTGGTTGGCATCAGCCAGCTGGTCGCGCCCAAGCTGCGCCATACCGAAGAACAGGTGGTGCTCAATCGCATTGCTGAAGTGGCCGAGCAGATCCAGGGCGAACTGAACAAGGTCCAGGCGCAACAGCGCAGCATCACCCAGACCATCCCGCTGCTCGACAGCGCAGCCATCGACACCGTGTTGCCGGGGCTGGTGGATCAATACGGCGAGCTCAAAGTATTCGGCGGCGGCATCTGGCCGTTGCCCGGCCAGCGTGAGGCCGGACGCAACAAGTTCAGTACGTTCTGGCACCGTGATGCCTCCGGCAAACTGGCGGTAAACACCTTCTGGAACAGCGACGCGGCGCCCAACTATTACGACCAGAGCTGGTACAAGGGCGGCATGCAGACCCCGCGCGGCCAATGCGCGTGGGCCGCTGCCTATAAAGATGACGCCAGCGCCGAACCGCGCACCAACTGCGCCATGGCCATCCAGAAAAACGGCAGCGCCTGGGGCGTCTCGACCATCGACGTGACATTGGGCTTCTTCAACGATCTGGTGGCGCGCAAGGAAAAAGACCTCAACGCCGAAATGCTGATCGTCGAGGCCGACGGCAAGATCATCAGCAACAGCTCGCGCATCAGTGGCCCGATCGTGCTGAAGAACATCAGCGAACTGGCCGGTGGCTCGACCTTCGCCAGCCAGGTCAAGGCCGGGCTGCAAAACCGCGAGCAAGCGCAGCGCGTCGAATTCGACAACAACGGTGAAGCCAGCACGTTCTTCATGCGTCCGATCGAAGGCACCCCATGGTTCCTCGCCACCGCGCTGCCGACCAAAATGCTCACCGCCCAGCGTGACGACGTGCTCAGCAGCCTGAGCCTGTTGCAGATTCCGCTGGTGATCCTGCTGGTGCTGTTGCAGGTCTACGCGATCCGCCAACTGGTCTCACGCATGAAAGCGCTGAAAGCCAACATCGATTCGCTGTCCAGCGGCGATGCCGACCTGACCCGGCGCATCACCATTCGCGCTGAAGATGAACTCGGTGCCATCGGGCACTCGGTCAACACCTTCATCGCCTACCTGCAGAACATGATCGGCGAAGTGACCCAGGCCACCGGAGCCATGGCTTCGAGCCTCGACAACCTGCAACGCACCTCGGCGCACACCAGCCAGATTCTGCTGCGCCACGCCTCGGAAACCGACCAGACGGTTACCGCGATCAACGAAATGAGTTCGACCGCCGAAAGCGTCGCGCAAAACGCCGCCGAAACCGCCGCGTTCACCCAACGCGCCAATGAAAACGCCGATCGCTCGCGCGTGGTGGTAGGCGAAGCGTCAAGCAGCGTGGTGGCGTTGATCGACGAAGTGGCCAGCGCCACCCACAAGGTCGAAAGCATGCAGCAGGACGCCCAGCGCATCACCGAAATCCTCGGCGTGATCGGCGCCATTGCCGGCCAGACCAACCTGCTGGCGCTCAACGCTGCGATTGAAGCGGCCCGCGCCGGTGAACAGGGTCGCGGTTTTGCCGTGGTAGCGGACGAAGTACGAGCCCTCGCCGCCCGCACCCAGGCCAGCACCTCCGAAATCAACGAAATGTTGACCCGTCTGACCCAGGGCGTGAGCTCGTCGGTCAGCGCCATGGAAAACACCCAGGCCAGCTGCCAGTCGGCCGCCGATGCCACGGCGCGAGTCAACAGTGGCCTCGACGAGATGGCCGGCTCCGTCAGCCACATCAACAGCCTCAGCACCCAGATCGCCACCGCCGCCGAACAGCAAAGCGCGGTCACCGAAGAGATCAACCGCAGCATGGTGCAGATCCGCCACATGGTTGATGAGCTGGTGGAAAGCGGTCAGGCCAGCGAACTCAACACCCGCCAGTTGCTGGAAGCCAACAGCCGGGTCAGTGCGATCATGGGGCGCTTCAAGGTTCGCTGACCGTTTTGTCATCTTGCGCTCAGTGGCCTGTCAGCTTTGATCTACGATCATATTGGCAGGCCTGCCTTGTATCACTTGGAAACACTCCGTTGATGCCCGGCAGGAAAAACCGGTCAAAATGCCTTCCTTTTTTGACCGTTCCTCCTCTGAGCCGAGAGCCCTCCATGCGAAACCATCTGCGTCTGGCCGCCCTGAGCGCCCTGTTCATCTCCTCCCTGGCGCAAGCCGCCGACCTTATCCCGATCGAAGTCCACCGCGACGCCAACTGTGGCTGCTGCAAAAAGTGGATCAGCCATCTGGAAGCCAATGGCTTCAAGGTCGAAGACCACGTCGAAAGCGACATGAGCAGCTTCAAGCAGCAACACGGCGTACCGCCACGTCTGGCGTCCTGTCACACCGCCATCATCAACGGCAAATTCGTCGAGGGTCATGTACCGGCGGAACAGGTGCTGGCCCTGAGCAAGCGTGACGACCTGCTGGGCGTTGCCGCACCGGGCATGCCGATGGGCTCGCCGGGCATGGAAATGGACGGCATGAGTGATGCGTATCAAGTGATCGGCCTGAAGAAAGACGGTGCCGATGTGGTGGTGGCGGATTACCCGGCCCATTGATGGCGGCGGGTTATCTCGGGCTGTTTGTGGCCGCGTTTGGTGCGGCGACGCTGTTGCCGCTGCAATCGGAAGCCGTGCTGGTCGGGCTGCTGGTCAGCGAGCGCTATTGGCTTTGGGGGCTGCTGGCCGTGGCGACGCTGGGCAATGTCCTCGGTTCACTGGTGAACTGGTGGCTGGGGCGCGGGCTGGAACGCTTTCAGGACCGGCGCTGGTTTCCGGTCAGCCCCAGGCATATGGAGCGAGCCCGCGTTCACTATCAGCGTTACGGTCACTGGTCGTTGCTGCTCAGCTGGTTGCCGGTCATCGGCGATCCGCTGACGCTGATCGCCGGGGTCATGCGCGAACCCCTCGGGCGATTTCTGTTGATCGTCACCCTCGCCAAAGGCGCCCGCTACGGGGTGCTGGCGATGCTCACCCTCGGCTGGCTCGGTTGAACGATCGGGCCCGGGGATTGCCTGTGTTTAACGTCGCCCTAATCCGGCCGTTCCAGCATCGGCCGATTTCTTGTGGAGTTGTCCTATGTCCGTATCGCTGACCCGCTGGCTGCCCGGCCTGCTGCTGACCGCCGCCCTGCCCCTGCTCGCTCACGCCGAAGGCCCGCAATACGGCCCGCAATTGCAGGGTTTCGAGTATCCCTACACCCTCAAGCACTTTGCCTTTCAGTCTCAGGGCAAGTCGCTGCAGATGGGTTACATGGACGTCGCCGCCCACGGCAAGGCCAATGGGCGCACCGTGGTGCTGATGCACGGCAAGAATTTCTGCGGCGCGACCTGGGACAGTTCGATCAAGGCCCTGAGCGAAGCCGGCTACCGGGTGGTTGCCCCGGATCAGATCGGTTTCTGCACCTCCAGCAAACCCGATCACTACCAGTACACCTTCCAGCAATTGGCGGCCAACACCCAGCAATTGCTCAAGGCGCTGGGCATCCAGAAGGCCACCCTGCTCGGCCACTCCACCGGCGGCATGCTCGCCACCCGTTACGCGCTGCAATACCCGGATCAGGTCGAGCAACTGGCGCTGGTCAACCCGATCGGCCTCGAAGACTGGAAAGCCCTCGGCGTGCCGTATCGCAGCGTCGATCAGTGGTATCAGCGCGAATTGAAAGTCACCGCTCAGGGCATTCGCGACTATGAACGCACGACCTATTACGACGGCCGCTGGAAACCCGAATTCGACCGCTGGGTGGACATGCTCGCCGGCCTGAGCAACGGTCCGGGCAAGACTCAGGTCGCATGGAACTCGGCGCTGATCTACGACATGATCTTCACCCAGCCGGTGTACTACGAGTTCAAGGACCTGAAGATGCCGACCCTGCTGCTGATCGGCACCTCCGACACCACCGCCATCGGCAAGGACATCGCGCCGCCCGAAGTGAAGGCGAAAATCGGTCACTACGAGGTGCTTGGCAAGCAGGTGGCGAAACTGATTCCTCAGTCCACGCTGGTGGAATTCCCCGGCATGGGCCACGCCCCGCAGATGGAAGAGCCGGCGAAGTTCCACGAGGCGCTGCTGGGCTGGCTGGACAAAACCAATCCCGTTCGTTGAAGAGGTAACGCTGATGGCGGTGCAGATTGCGGTGATCGATGACTGGCAGGACGTCGCGCGGGGCGTAGTCGACTGGTCGGTGCTCGACAGTCTCGGCGAAGTCACCTTCGTCCATGAGTACCCGGCGGACAACGCCACGCTGGCCGAACGTCTGGGCCGGTTCGAAGTGATCTGCGTGATGCGCGAACGCACACGCTTCGACGAAGACCTGCTCAAACGCTTGCCGAACCTGAAGCTGCTGGTCACCGGCGGCATGCGTAACGCGGCGCTGGATATGCCGGCCGCGGCCCGCCTCGGGATCAAGGTCTGCGGCACCGACAGCTACAAACACGCAGCGCCGGAACTGACCTGGGCGCTGATCATGGCCGCCAGCCGCAATCTGCTGAACGAGGCCAACGCCCTGCGCGCCGGCCAGTGGCAGCAAGGTCTGGGCGGCGACCTGCACGGCAAGACCCTGGGCATCCTCGGGCTCGGCAGCATCGGCCAGCGGGTGGCGCAGTTCGGTCAGGCGTTCGGCATGCGCGTCATCGCCTGGAGCGAAAACCTCACCGCCGAACGCGCCGAACAGGCTGGCGTCACCTATGTCAGCAAGCAGCAATTGTTCGAACAGGCTGACGTGCTGTCGGTGCACCTGGTGCTCAGCGATCGCAGCCGGGGCCTGGTCGATGCCCAGGCGCTGGACTGGATGAAGCCGACCGCCCTGCTGGTCAACACGGCGCGCGGGCCGATTGTCGACGAAGCGGCGCTGATCAAGGCCTTGCAGAAACAGCGTATCGGCGGTGCGGCCCTTGACGTGTTCGATCAGGAACCGCTGCCGGCACTGCACCCGTTTCGCACCCTCGACAATGTGCTGGCCACGCCTCATGTCGGCTACGTCAGCCGCCAGAACTATGAGTTGTTCTTTTCGCAGATGATCGAAGACATTCAAGGGTGGTCAGCCGGGGAACCTATCCGCCTGCTCAACTGAGTCATCTCGTCTTCGCGGGCAATCCCTGCCCGCGAAGCAGCACCCACTGTCTGCCCGCCAACACAACTGTCCGCACCGCAACAGTGCGCCCGCACTTTCCCGGCGCCCGAAATCGTGACCGTTCGGTCACCACTTTGCACCATCGACCCCACCAGACATGCACTTCGTCGGGGCGCCTCCCCTCCCGAAGCCACGGATTTCGTGAGCCTGCAACAGATTGTCGAACAATTCATCCGCTAGCCCTGGCCCGCTCTAGGATCTGGCCTAGACTGGTTTTCGCGGGGTAAAACCGGCCAGTCACAAAGTCAAAAATTCGTCGAAACTTTTGCAGATCGCGGCGGGTCATCTGATAGGCAGGGCCAAAGCGACTGGTTCAAGTCTTGCAATGGCCCCCTCACCCATTCTGCTTGCACGTGTTGGGTAGCGATTTGCTCACTCATGCGTGGCGTGTTTGCGCCCGGCCACAGGACCTGGCCATGGACATCGCATGTTCAAGACAAGAATCAGATCAAAAAGACGGGAGATTCATATGATCAGTGCGGCATTGGAAATTCAGGGAGAACGGGCTCATCAGCCGATGGGTGAATCGAGCACTTTAAGCGTTCCCGGCAGCCGATCGATCAGCGTCCCGATCACCAAGACACTGACGCCGATAGCCAGTCAGAACCCCAACAAGAAAAAAGTGTTGTTCGTGACCTCGGAAATCGCCGATCTGGTGAAGACCGGCGGTCTGGGCGACGTTTCTGCCGCCCTGCCCCGCGCGATGGCACATCTGCATGACGTGCGGGTGTTGATCCCGGGTTACCCGCAGGTCATGAACAGCGAAAATCCGATTCACATCATCGGTGAACTGGGTGGCCACGCCGCGCTGCCACCTTGCAAGATCGGGCGCATGGACATGCCCGACGGTCTGGTCATTTATGTCTTGATCTGCCCTGAACTCTACGCCCGTGACGGTGGCCCGTATGGCGCCAACAACGGCCGCGACTGGCCGGACAACCACATCCGTTTCGCCCGTCTGGGCCTGGCGGCTGCTGATATCGCCGCCAACCTCGCGCAAATCCACTGGTGCCCGGATCTGGTGCACGCCCACGACTGGCCGGCCGGTCTCGCGCCTGCCTATATGCACTGGCGCGGGCAACGCACGCCGACCCTGTTCACCATTCACAACCTGGCCTATCAAGGCGTGACCAGCCTGGGTTCGTGCCCGGAACTCGGGATTCCGGCCCATGCCCTGCAACAGGAAGGCATGGAGTTCTACGGCAAGATGTCGTTCCTCAAGGCCGGCATGGCCTATTCGAGCCATATCACCACGGTCAGCGCTACTTACGCGCAGGAAATCACCACACCGGATTTCGGCTGCGGTCTCGACGGTTTTCTCGCCGCCAAGACCCAGCAAGGTTTGCTCAGCGGCATCCCCAACGGCATCGATGAAAGCTGGGACGCCGCCACCGACCCGCACCTGTTCGCACCGTTCGCCATCGGCGACTGGGAAGGCAAAGCGGTCAACGCCGCCCACGTTCGCGAACTGTTCGGCCTGGAACAATCGGAAGGTCCGCTGTTTGCCGTGGTCTCGCGCCTGGTCTATCAAAAAGGCCTCGACCTGACCGAGGCGGTGTCGGAATACATCGTGCAGAACGGTGGCCAGATCGCAATCATCGGCCGTGGCGAGCCGGAAGAAGAACAAGCCATGCGCGAACTGGCGCTGCGCTTCCCCGGCCAGATCGGCGTGCGCATCGGCTTCAACGAAACCGACGCCCGGCGGATGTTCGCCGGCAGCGATTTTCTGCTGATGCCGTCGCGTTATGAGCCGTGCGGTCTGAGTCAGATGTACGCCCAGCGTTTCGGCTCGCTGCCAGTGGCGCGCAACACTGGCGGGCTGGCCGACACCATCGAAAACGGTGTCACCGGTTTCCTGTTCAACGAATCGACCGCGGACAGCTACCGCGAAGCCCTGAGCCGCGCGTTCAAGGTATTTGCCTTTCCCGAACTGCTCAACGCCATGCGCTGCCGGGCAATGGCCGCGCCATTCAACTGGTGCAAGGCGGTCGAACCCTACGCCGAACTCTACGAACAACTGGTGGCCAAGTCGCTGGGAAAAACGCACCACAAATAACCAGGGAGCTTTACAACAATGCCGTCACGGACACCTGAAAGCTGGCCCCACGGCGCGATCATGCTGGATGCCGACCACACACAATTTGCGTTGTGGGCGCCGGATGCGTTTTACGTCAGCGTCGAGCTGGGCAACGGCCAGTCGCTGCCCATGCTGCCCCAGGGCGATGGCTGGTTTGTCATCAAGACCCGCTGCCCTGCCGGCAGCCGCTACCGTTTCAACATCGACGGCGAACTGGAGGTGCCCGACCCGGCCTCCAGGGCGCAGGACGGTGATATCGACCGTCACAGCGTGGTGGTCGATCCCCACGCCTATCCATGGCAACACGTAACGTGGCGAGGTCGGCCGTGGAATGAAGCGGTGATCTACGAGTTGCATGTGGGTGCGCTAGGCGGATTCGATGAGGTCGAAAAGGATCTGGCCCGACTGGCCGCCCTGGGCATCACCGCTATCGAACTGATGCCGATCGCACAATTCCCCGGCTATCGCAACTGGGGGTATGACGGCGTACTGCATTTTGCGCCACAAGCCTCCTATGGCACTCCGGAACAACTCAAGCATCTGATCGACAGCGCCCATGGCCACGGTCTGGCGGTGATTCTCGACGTGGTCTACAACCATTTCGGCCCGGACGGCAACTACCTGCACCGCTACGCCAAGGGCTTTTTTCGCGAAGACAAACACACCCCGTGGGGCGCGGCCATCGACTTTCGCCGTCGCGAAGTGCGGGACTTCTTCGTCGAAAACGCACTGATGTGGCTGCTGGAATACCGTTTCGACGGTTTGCGCCTGGATGCCGTTCATGCAATAGAAAGTCAGGATTTCCTGCCCGAACTGGCGCAGCGTGTCCGCCAGCAGGTCGACCCTGCCCGTCATGTATGGTTGACCGTCGAGAACGAACTCAACCAATCGAGCCTGCTGGAAGAAAATTACGACGCCCAATGGAATGACGACGGCCATAACGCTTTGCATGTGTTGTTGACGGGCGAAACCGATGCCTACTACGCCGACTACGCTCTGCAACCGACCGAACAACTGGCCCGCTGCCTGAGCCAGGGCTTCGTGTTTCAGGGGCATATCACCCGCCACGGCGAACCACGGGGCGAGCCCAGCGAGCATCTGCCGTCCACTGCCTTCGTACTGTTCCTGCAAAACCATGACCAGATCGGCAACCGTGCCTTCGGCGAGCGCCTGCATCAGTTGGCCGATCCGCGCGCGCTTGAGGCGGCGACGGTGCTGCTGTTGCTGTCGCCGATGATTCCGCTGATGTTCATGGGCGATGAATATGCCGCCGAGCAACCGTTTCTGTTCTTCACCAGCCACCACGGCGAACTGGCGAAACAGGTACGAGAAGGCCGTCGCAACGAGTTCGCTGCATTCAGTGCGTTCACCGACCCGCATAAGCGCGAACGGATACCCGATCCCAACGCCGAATCGACCTTCCACGCCTCGCGGCCAACGCGGTCCGGTAATGGCACACCGCGCCAGCAGGCAACGAATGAGCTCTATCGTCACCTGCTGCAATTGCGTCACCGCTACATCATCCCGAACCTGTCCGGCACCCAGGCCCTTGGCGCGCAGATGCTAGGCCGTGGTGCGGTCAGCGCACGCTGGCGACTGGGCGATGGCAGTGAGTTGCGAATCGATCTGAACCTCAGCGGGACGGCGGTGGTCAACCCTCCACGGACCGGCGCGGTGTGGCTGTTTCAACAGCCTCCCGCTGCCGAGATGTCCGATAAGGGCCTTCTGCCCCCGTATTGCGCGCTCGTCAGCCTCACGGCCGCAACCCCTTTGCCCCCCTTGGATGGAGAGCGCCTATGAGCGATGCGCAACTGGAAATTCTCGCCAGCCGAGCCGGCCTTGCCGTCGACTGGATCGACGCCAACGGGCGAGCCCAAAAAGTCGCCCCGGCCGTGCTTCGCAATGTGCTGATCGGTCTCGGCCACCCCGCCAGCACCGCCCAGGAAATCGACGCCAGCCTGCTTGAACTGCAACAGGTGCAGGAAAATCGCCATCTGCCGCCACTGCTCACTGCCGATGTCGGCGTGGGCGTGGATCTGGCGCGCTATTTCGAACCAGAAACCCCTTGTGAGATTCACCTTGAGGATGGCTCGCGCTTGAGCCTGCGGCTTGATGCGGAGTCGATACTGCCCGGAGAGATTCCGGTCGGCTATCAGCAAGTGCACATCGCCGATCAGCAATTCACCCTGGCCGTGGCGCCGGAACGCTGCTTCAGCGTGGGCGACGCGGTGGACAGTCCGATCCCGCGCGCTTGGGGCCTGAGCGTGCAGCTTTATGGTTTGCGTCGCCCTGGCGATGGCGGTTTCGGCGATACCCAGGCCCTGGAAGAACTGGCCCGGGTGGCCGGCGAACGGGGTGCCGATGCACTGGCGATCAGCCCATTGCATGCGATGTTCAGCGCCGACACCGGGCGCTACAGCCCTTACTCGCCGTCCAGTCGGCTGTTTCTCAATCCGCTGTACGCCGCACCGGGGGCCATCCTCGGCGAGCGCGCGCTGCGTGATGCGATTGACGCCGCCGGCCTGACCGATCAGTTCGAGCAACTGGAAGACCTGAAACTGATCGACTGGCCGAAAGCGGCCGAAGCCAAATTGAAACTCCTGCAAGCCTTGTACGACGGTTTCATCAACGGCGAACACCCGCTGCATGCCGACTTCTCGAGTTTCCGCGATGCCGGCGGTGAAGCGCTGGAAAACCACTGCCGCTTCGAAGCCATTCAGGAAATGCGCGCCGCCCGTGGCGAGAGCCTCGACTGGCGCGAATGGCCGGAACACTGGCACGACCCGCGCGGCGCAGCGCTCGGCGCATTTGCCGAGGAATACGCCGAGCGCATCAGCTACTTCGCGTTCTGCCAATGGTTGATCCACCGCTGCCTGGAGCGCGCCCAGACCGCCGCCCGCAGCGCCGGCATGGGCATCGGCCTGATCGCCGACCTGGCGGTGGGTGCCGACGGCGCCGGCAGCCAGGCCTGGAGTTTTCAGGACGAACTGCTTGCCTCGCTGACCGTCGGCGCGCCACCGGACATCCTCAATCGCTCCGGACAGGGCTGGGGTATTTCCGCGTTTTCCCCGGAAGGCCTGGTGCGCAACGGTTTTCGCGCGTTTATCGAGATGCTGCGCGCCAACTTCGCCCACGCCGGCGGCCTGCGCATCGACCATGTCATGGGCCTGCAACGGTTATGGGTCATCCCCAACGGTTCCGCCCCGGCAGACGGTGCGTACCTGTATTACCCGGTGGACGACTTGCTGCGTCTGCTGACCCTCGAATCCCATCGTCATCAAGCGATCGTGCTCGGTGAAGACCTCGGCACCGTGCCTGATGGCCTGCGGGAAAAACTGATCGCCCGCGCCATGCTCGGCATGCGCGTGCTGCTGTTCGAACAGGACAACACCCATTTCAAACCGATCCTCGACTGGCCGGACAACGCCCTCGCCACCACCAGCACCCACGATCTGCCGACGCTCAACGGCTGGTGGCATGGCCGCGACATCGACTGGAACGCGCGGCTCGGGCTGGTCGATGCCAACGGCGAAATCGACTGGCGCCGTTACCGCGAACGCGAGCGTGAAGGCCTGCGCAGTGCCTTGAGCCAGGACCCGCAGAACTTTCGCGAGGAATCCCACGAGGCCGATCAGGTGGTCGACGCCGCAGTCCGTTTCCTCGGCCACACCCGCGCGCCGCTGGTATTGCTGCCGCTGGAAGATGCGCTGGGGCTCGACGAACAGGCCAACCTGCCCGGCACCATCGACACCCACCCGAACTGGTCACGCCGCTTGCCGGCCACCAGTGAGACGCTGCTCGACGGTGCCGACGCCGCAAGACGCCTGGAACTATTGGCGTGTGCCCGCCTTCAGGCAGCCGAGCGTGACCAATGAGTGCATTGCCTATCCCGACACTGCGCGCCACGGTCCGCCTGCAATTTCATCGCGGTTTTACCCTCGATCAGGCGGTACCGCTGGTGCCGTATTTCGCCCGACTCGGCATCAGCCACATTTATGCCTCGCCGCTGCTGGCCGCGCGCGCCGGCTCGATGCATGGCTACGACGTGGTCGACCCGACCCGGGTCAATCCGGAACTTGGCGGCGAGCCAGCGTTGCGTCGTCTGGTCGCCAGCCTGCGCGAGCACGGCATGGGGCTGATCCTCGACATCGTCTCCAATCACATGGCAGTCGGTGGCGGTGACAACCCGTGGTGGCTCGATCTGCTGGAATGGGGCCGGCTCAGCCCCTACGGCGAATTCTTCGACATTCAGTGGCACTCGCCCGACCCATTGATGGAAGGCCAGTTGCTGTTGCCGTTTCTCGGCAGTGACTATGGCGTCGCGTTGCAGGACGCGACTCTGCCGCTGGTGTTTAACGCCGAGAGCGGCACCTTTCACGTCAAGCATTACGAGCATCACTTCCCGATCTGCCCCGGCGATTACGGCGAACTGCTCAAGTCCGATGACGCTCCGAACGAGGCGCTCAAGGCTCTCGCCGACCGCTTCAGCGCGCTCAGTTATCAGACCGACGCTCGCGCGCTGGCGATTCCGCTCAAGGAAGAACTTCAGCAACTCGCCAGCGACCCGCAGATTCGGCAGGCCATTGAGCGCAACCTGACGCACTACGATTCGAAGACCGAAGACGGTTTTCAGCGCCTGCACCAATTGCTGGAGCGGCAAAGCTATCGTCTGGCGAGCTGGCGCACAGCCGCGGATGACATCAACTGGCGGCGCTTCTTCGACATCAACGAACTCGGCGGTTTGCGGGTCGAGCGTCCGGCAGTGTTCGAGGCCACCCACGGCAAGATTTTCCAGTTGATCGGCGAGGGCCTGATCGACGGCCTGCGCATCGACCACATCGACGGTCTCGCCGACCCGCGCGGTTACTGCCGCAAACTGCGCCGCCGCCTCGACCATCTGGCACCGGGCCGGCACTTGCCGATCTACGTCGAGAAGATTCTCGGCGACGGCGAGACCCTGCCCACCGACTGGGCCGTGGATGGCAGCACCGGTTACGAGTTCATGAACCAGCTGTCGCTGCTGCAACACGACCCGGACGGCGAACATGTGCTCGGTGACTTGTGGCAACGCCGTACCGAGCGCCCCGCCGCGTTCATCGAAGAAGCCCAACTGGCGCGCCAGCAGATCCTCAACGGCTCGCTGGCCAGCGATTGCGAAAGCGTCGCCCAGGCCCTGCTGCAAGTGGCACGCGACGACCTGATGACCCGCGACCTCACGCTCGGCTCGATCCGGCGGGTGCTGCAGGCGCTGATCGTGCACTTCCCGGTCTATCGCACCTACATCACCCCGATGGGCCGCTCGGCCCGGGACGAGGTGTTTTTCCAGCAGGCCATGGACGGTGCACGGCAGACATTGAGCGAAGCCGATTGGCCGGTGCTGGACTCCGTAGCCGGTTGGCTCGGTGGCCAGCCGTGGCGGCGCAAACCCCGTGGGCGCTCGCGCAAAATCCTGCGCCATGCCTGCGTGCGCTTTCAGCAGCTCACTTCGCCGGCCGCCGCCAAAGCGGTGGAAGACACTGCGCTGTATCGCTCGGCGGTGCTGCTGTCGCGCAATGACGTCGGCTACAACACCGAGCAGTTCAGTGCGCCGGTCAGCGACTTTCACGCGGTGAACCTGCAACGTCTGGAGAGCTTTCCCGACAATCTGTTGGCCACCGCCACCCACGACCACAAACGCGGGGAAGACACCCGCGCGCGGCTGGCCGTGCTCAGCGAGCGCAGCCATTGGTACGCCGAACAGATCGAGCTGTGGCGCGCCCTCGCCCGACCGCTGCGCAATGACGATCAGCTGCCGTCGTCTGCGGACGAACTGATCCTTTATCAGGCGCTGCTCGGCAGTTGGCCGCTGGAGTTGCGTGACGACGATCAGGCGGGCTTCGCCGATTACGCCAAACGTGTCTGGCAGTGGCAGCAGAAAGCCCTGCGCGAAGCCAAGCTGCAAAGCAGCTGGAGCGCGCCGAACGAAGCCTACGAAAACGCAGCCCAGGCGTTCACCGAACAACTGCTGCTGGCTCCTGAAGGCGAACTGCTGCGCGGGGCGCTGGCCAAGACCGTCAGCAGCATCGCTGCTGCCGGCGCCCTCAACGGTCTGGCGCAAACCTTGCTGCGCATGACCGTGCCGGGAGTACCGGATCTGTATCAAGGCAACGAGTTCTGGGACTTCAGCATGGTCGACCCGGACAACCGCCGGCCAGTGGACTACGTCGCCAGGCAACAGGCGCTGGAGGCATCGGGGCCGGTCCAGGAACTGTTGGCGAACTGGCGCGACGGGCGAATCAAGCAAGCTTTGATCGCCGAGGTGCTGCGCCTGCGCGCCGACCACACCGAGTTGTTTCGCCAGGGTTCGTACCAGGCCCTCGAGGTGCTGGGCAGCCAGGCGCACAACGTGCTCGCGTTTGCCCGCGAGCATGGGGAGCGACGGATCATTGTGATCGTGCCGATCCGTTGCGCAACATTGCTGGAAAACAGTGCTGTGCCGATGGTTGACGCGCTGCGCTGGGGCGATACAAGGGTGGTTTTACCGTTCGACGCCTCTGACGAAAATCCGAAGGGACTTTTTTCGAGCACCGCAGTCACAAAAAACAGGGAGCTGCAGGTCAGCGCCGCGCTGGGGGATTTCCCGGTCAATCTGCTTATCCAACACGTCTAGCAGCATGAGTTCAGTTCAGGAGCATTGCGATGAGTACCGACGATAAACGCATCCGCGAATTCGCCTATCAGATCTGGGAATCCGAAGGAAAACCCGAGGGCCAGGAAGCCCGCCACTGGGAGATGGCGCGCAAGCTCGCCGAAGCCGAGGCGCTGGCACCGAAAAAATCGCCCAAGGCTGCCGGCAGTAAAACCGCCGGCAAGACCGCCACCAGCAAAGCAGTCGATGGCAAGGCACCCGCTTCCAAACCCAAGGCCACGACGGCCAAGGCCAAGCCTGCCAGTGCCGCGAAAGTGATTCCCCCGGGCGAAAAAGCCACCGAGAAAAAGCCCCGCACGCCGCGCAAGCCGCCTGCGGTCTGACGCCCCCCTATCATTGATTTGAATAACCGTGTGGCGAGTTCGCTCGCCACCGAGGGCTTACTCGTCCTCGAAAAACACCTACCCCCCGATTTTTTGCAGGAGCACCTATGACCCGTCCAAAGAAAGCCGAGCCCGCCGCGCACGCCGAACCCTCGCGCATCCGTGAAGGCCTGCCCTTCCCGCTCGGCGCGACCTGGGATGGTCTGGGGGTGAATTTTGCGCTGTTTTCCGCCAACGCCACCCGGGTCGAGCTGTGCATTTTCGACGATGCCGGCGAAGTTGAGCTCGAACGCATCGAGCTGCCGGAATACACCGACGAGATCTACCACGGCTATCTGCCCGATGCGCATCCGGGACTGATTTACGGCTACCGGGTCTACGGACCCTATGACCCGGCCAACGGCCACCGCTTCAACCACAACAAGTTGCTGATCGACCCCTATGCCAAGCAATTGGTGGGCGAGTTGAAATGGTCCGAAGCGCTGTTCGGCTACACCATCGGCCACCCGGACGCCGACCTCAGTTTCGACGAACGCGACAGCGCGCCCTTCGTCCCCAAGTGCAAGGTCATCGACCCGGCCCACACCTGGGGCCACGACCAGCGCGTCAGCGTGCCGTGGGACAAGACCATCATTTACGAGACCCACGTGCGCGGCATCAGCATGCGCCACCCTTCGGTGCCGGAGAATGTGCGCGGCACGTTTGCCGGGTTGATGGTCGACGATGTGCTGGAGCACATCCGCAAACTCGGGGTGTCGACCGTCGAACTGTTGCCGATCCATGCCTTCGTCAATGACCAGCACTTGCTGCACAAGGGCATGACCAATTACTGGGGCTACAACAGCATCGCGTTCTTCGCCCCGGATCCGCGCTATCTGGCCAGCGGCAAGATTGCCGAGTTCAAGGAAATGGTCGCGCACCTGCACGACGCCAATCTCGAAGTGATTCTCGACGTGGTCTACAACCACACCGCCGAAGGCAACGAGCAAGGCCCGACCCTGTCGATGCGCGGGATCGACAACGCCTCGTACTACCGTTTGATGCCGGACGACAAGCGCTTCTACATCAACGATTCCGGCACCGGCAACACCCTGGATCTGAGCCATCCGTGCGTGCTGCAAATGGTCACCGACTCGCTGCGCTACTGGGCCAGTGAAATGCACGTCGACGGCTTCCGTTTCGATCTGGCGACCATCCTCGGTCGCTATCACGACGGCTTTGATGAACGTCACAGTTTCCTCGTGGCCTGCCGCCAGGATCCGGTGCTGCGTCAGGTGAAAATGATCGCCGAGCCCTGGGACTGTGGCCCCGGCGGTTATCAGGTCGGCAATTTCCCGCCGGGCTGGGTCGAGTGGAACGACAAGTTCCGCGACACCGTGCGTGCCTTCTGGAAAGGCGACGACGGCCAACTCGCCGACTTCGCCAGCCGCATGACCGCCTCCGGGGAAATGTTCAACCAGCGCGGTCGCCGGCCTTATTCGTCGGTGAATTTCGTCACCGCCCACGACGGCTTCACCCTCAATGATCTGGTGTCGTACAACGACAAGCACAACGAGGCCAACGACGAAAACAATCAGGACGGCAGCAACAACAACCTGTCCTGGAACCACGGCGTCGAAGGCCCTACCGACGATCCGGAAATCAATGCACTGCGCCACCGGCAGATGCGCAATTTCTTCGCAACCCTGCTGCTGTCCCAAGGCACGCCGATGCTGGTGGCCGGTGACGAATTCGCTCGTACCCAGGATGGCAACAACAATGCCTACTGCCAGGACAGCGAGATCGGCTGGGTCAACTGGGACCTGAGCGAGGACGGCAAGGCGCTGCTTAAATTCGTCAAACGCCTGATCAAGTTGCGCCTGGCGTATCCGATCCTGCGCCGCGGGCGGTTCCTGGTCGGCGAATACAACGAGGACATCGGCGTCAAGGACGTGACCTGGCTTGCGCCGGACGCCACGGAAATGACCACTGAACACTGGCATGACGCGCAGAATCGCTGCATGGGCATGTTGCTTGACGGTCGCGCCCAGGAAACCGGGATCCGCCGCAAGGGTGGCGACGCCACGTTGCTGCTGGTGGTCAACGCCCATCACGACATCGTCAACTTCACCTTGCCGGAAGTGCCTGAAGGCAGTTTCTGGACGTGCATGATCGATACCAACCAGCCATCGATCCGTGGCCAGGAGCGTTTTGAGTTCGGTCACGAGTACTCGGTCACCGGACGCTCGCTGCTGCTGTTTGAACTGCAACGCGAAGAAGAGGACTGACATGGACTTGCCCGTCTATCTCTCACGGCACGCGCCGGACTACCGTGACACTGCCGCCCTCGGCCTGTGTCTGCGGCAACTGGTCGAGGCCGGCCTCGATCGCCTGCCGTTACCCGGCAGCGGTCGTACGCTGGAGCGCTGGCAACGGCTGTCCGAGGTCGGTGGGCACGATCTGGGGCTGTGCAAACTCTACGAAGGCCATACCGATGCGTTGGCAATCATCGAACAACTCGGTGGCTCGCCGACGCCCGGCAGCACGTGGGGCATGTGGGCAGCCGAACCACCGCAGGCGCGGGTTCGGGTCAGCCGTTCCGGGCAAATGGTGCGGTTGAATGGACGCAAGGCCTGGTGCTCCGGGGCGGCGGTGCTCAGTCATGCCCTGCTGACGGCGTGGGATGAGGACGATCGTCAGCAATTGGTAGCCGTGGCCCTCGACCAACCGGGCGTGACCGTCACCGATCAAGGCTGGCAAGCGGTCGGCATGGCCGCCACCGGCAGCGTCGAGGTGCTGTTCGATGAGGTCGAGGCCCAGGCGATCGGCGATCCTGGCGACTACCTGCAACGTCCGGGTTTCTGGCATGGCGGGATCGGGATCGCCGCGTGCTGGTACGGCGCCGCGAGGGCGATCGGCGAACGCTTGCGCCAGCACTGTGCGCGGCGTGAAGAACCGCACGCACTGGCCAGTCTCGGCGCCGTCGACAACGCGCTGCACGGCGCCGCACAGGTGCTGCGTGTCAGTGCCCTGGACATCGACAGCAATCCCGGAGCCGACGCCGAGTTGTTGGCCCGGCGTGTACGTGCCGTGGTCGAGGACGCCGCTGAACAGGTCATGCGCGAGACTGGCCGGGCACTTGGCGCCGGGCCGTTCTGCAAGGATCCACACTTTGCCCGCCTGACGGCCGACCTGCCGGTGTATCTGCGCCAGAGCCATGCCGAACGGGATCTGGCAGTACTGGGCCAACTGGCTGCGCAGCAACCGCGCGAGGGTTGGGCCCTATGAAGCGCAATCCGATCATCGGTGAAGGAACCTCTTTGCATGAGTGGCAGGGCTCGCGTCATCTGGCAGCGGTGGAGAGCATCGACATTCTCGACCTGGTTCCGCCGGGATCCCGGGCCGTGGTGATCGCACCGCACCCGGATGATGAAGTGCTCGGTTGCGGCGGGCTGTTGCAACAGCTCGCAGCGGCGGGCCGCACCCTGCAACTGATTTCGGTCACCGATGGCAGCGCCAGTCACCCTGGCTCGGAGCGCTGGCCGGTGGAGCGCCTGAGCGTGGTGCGCCCGCAGGAGTCCGCCGAGGCCCTGCGTCGCCTTGGCCTGCCCATGCATCAGGTGCAATGGCTGCGCGGCGGATTCCCCGACACTCAGGTCGCCGCGCGCGAGTCGATGCTGTGTGACTACTTGACCCGCTACCTGCAACCCGACGACGTGATCTTCACCACCTGGCGCGAAGACGGCCACAGCGACCATGAGGCCGTCGGCCGCGCCAGCGTCGAAGCAGCGTACCGCGTGGGTGCGATTTGCCACGAGCTGCCGGTCTGGACCTGGCACTGGGCGACGCCGGAAGACGCCATCGTGCCCTGGGAGCGGGCGCGCAAGATTCTGCTGAACCCGGCGCAGGTCGCGCGCAAGCGTCACGCAGTGCATGCGTTCGCAAGTCAGCTGGAAGGCGATCCCGACGCAGGCCTGGCACCGGTGCTCGCGCCCTATGTCATCGACCGTTTGCTGCAACCGTTCGAGGTGGTCTTTCTATGAGTGTCGAGGATCGCTACTTCGAAGGCCTGTTCGCCGGCAATAACGACCCCTGGGGATTTCGCCAGCGCTGGTACGAGCAGCGCAAACGCCTTGTCACCCTTGCGGCCCTGCCCCGCCCGCATTACAAGGCGATCTTCGAGCCCGGTTGTGCCAACGGCGAACTGAGTGCCGCGCTGGCCGAGCGCTGCGATCGGCTGTTGTGCTGCGACACCAGCGCCGCCGCAGCCAATCTGGCGCGTACCCGGCTGAGCCTGTTCGACCACGCCGAGGTGCGTCAAGGTCGCTTGCCGGGCGACTGGCCTGAGGAAAAATTCGACCTGATCGTATTCAGCGAAATCGGCTACTACCTTGATCGACAGGATCTGACAGAGGTCATCCGTCGCATCAGCGATTCGTTGACGGCAGACGGTCAATTGCTGGCCTGTCACTGGCGCCCGCCCATCGATGGCTGCCCGCTCAATGCTCGCCAGGTCCATGACCTGATTCACGAACAGCTGCACATGCCACGACTGGTCCTGCATCAGGAGGCAGATTTCCTGCTGGAAGTCTGGAGCCGCGAACCGCGTTCGGTGGCCGCGCTGGAGGGGTTGCGATGATTGGCATCCTGATCCCGGCACACAACGAAGAAGAGTGGGTCGATGAATGCCTGCAGGCCGCCCTGCGCGCCGCCGGGCATCCGATGCTGGCAGGTGAACCGGTGGAGATCCTGGTAGTGCTCGACAGTTGCACCGACCGTTCGGCGCAGATCGTCAGCCAGTACCCTGTGCGGGCGCTGAGCATCGAGGCACGCAATGTCGGCCAGGCCCGGGCCATCGGTGCGCAACAGCTGCTTGATCGGGGTGCTCGCTGGATTTCCTGCACCGACGCCGACAGCCGCGTCGCCGAAGACTGGCTCGTGGAACAACTGGGATTGGGCACCGATGCCGTGTGCGGCACGGTCACGGTCGAGCGTTGGCATGACGGGTTCGATGAAGCAGCGCAGATTCGCTATCACGGTCATTACCAGGCCTGCGAAGGACACCGGCACATCCATGGCGCCAATCTGGGCATCAGCGCACAAGCTTACGTGCGTGCCGGAGGCTTCGAACCATTGACCTGTGACGAAGATGTGCGGCTGGTGCGCCAACTGGAGCTTTGCGGGGCCAGCATCGCCTGGAGTCATCGGCCACAGGTCATTACCAGCGCCCGTCTGGACAGTCGCGCACGCGGCGGTTTTGGCGACTATCTGCGACAGTTGGCACAGACTGAATAAAAAAAAGCGGATCAGATTGATCTGTGACGCGACGAACCGCCCGTCTTGAGCAATACTCTGCTGCGCAGCAATCCAGGGTTCGGAGCGCTGCAGGGCTATCCACCAGCCTTCACGGGTCGTACACGCCTGGCAGCATCACGGCGCGGACGACTGAGGGCGTGACACAACAAGGACGTATCACTCATGAAACCGTTATCCCTCAGCGAAAACGGCCTGCCGGCGCAGATCTGGAACAGCGCCCCGCAGCTCGACAACATTCCCGTCATCAATACCCACACCTTGGTGCCACCCGGCGCCCGTGCCGTGGTCATCGCCCCGCACCCCGGTGATGAAGTGGTGACCTGCGGCGGTTTGCTGCAACTGCTTTCCAGCCTCGGTCATCCCTTGCAACTGCTGTCGATCACCGATGGCAGCGCCAGTCATCCGGGCTCGCGCCAGTGGTCGGAAAAACGCCTGAGCGTGTTCCGTCCGCAGGAAAGCGTCGAAGCCCTGCGCCGCCTCGGTTTGCCGATGCACAGCCTGAAATGGGTGCGCGGTGGTTTCACTGACAACGCCCTGCACGATCAGGAATCTCAATTGACCGAATTCATCGCCCGCTACCTGCGCCCCGGTGATGTGGTCTTCAGCACCTGGTGCGAAGATGGCACCGCTGATCATGAAGTGGTCGGTCGGGCCAGTGCGAAGGCTGCACAACTGGCCGGCGCAACCTACCATGATGTCCCGGTCTGGGCCTGGCACTGGCCGGAACGCGATCAGGGACAGATTCCGTGGCATCGCGCACGCAAGCTGCGCCTCGACACCTGGACCGTTGCGCGCAAGAGCCACGCCACCCACGCCTACGCCAGCCAGCTCAATGGCGAACCGGCGATCGGTATCGCGCCGCTGCTGCCCAAGTCAATTCTGGAGCGTATGCGCCTGCCCTACGAGATCGTCTTCGTCGATTGACTGTCCATCGGGCGCGGGCAGCCAGTCAAAGTGAACTGCCCGCGCCCGGATCAGTCGCATGAACAGGCAGTCATGATTCAGAGGAGTGAACGTGTCCAGCGATCCCGAGCGTCATGTCGTCGACGCGCAGATTTCCACCCCGTCCTCTATCCATCGCTTGCGGGTGCTGACGGTCAACACGCACAAGGGTTTCACCGCGCTCAATCGACGTTTCATCCTTCCGGAACTGCGTGAAGCGGTGCGCAGCACCTCAGCCGATCTGGTGTTTCTGCAGGAAGTGGTGGGCGAACACGAGCGGCATTCCAGCCGCTACCACGAATGGCCGCAGACCTCGCAGTACGAATTCCTCGCCGACAGCATGTGGAGTGACTTTGCCTACGGCCGCAATGCGGTCTATCCCGATGGCCATCACGGCAACGCCCTGTTGTCGAAATACCCGATCCGCGAATATCGCAACCTCGACGTCTCGATCACCGGCCCGGAACGGCGCGGGCTGTTGCACTGCGTACTGGATGTGCCGGGGCATGCCGAAGTGCATGCCATCTGCGTACACCTGAGCCTGCTCGAAAGCCATCGGCAATTGCAGTTGCAGTTGCTTTGTCAGTTGCTCGAATCCCTGCCCGACGACGCGCCGGTGATCATCGCCGGTGACTTCAATGACTGGCAGTTGCAGGGCAACGTCGCCCTCGCCCGCCGCGACTACCTGCACGAAGCCTTCGAACGCCATCACGGCCGCCCGGCCAAGACCTATCCCGCGCGGTTCCCGCTGCTGCGACTGGATCGAGTCTACCTGCGCAATGCCAGCAGCCACGACCCGCAGATCCTCGGCAACAAACCGTGGACGCATCTTTCGGATCATTTGCCGCTGGCGGTTGAAGTGCATTTATAGCGCGATACTGACAGCTGTCCTTACATACGCAACGATGCGAAATTGGTCGCCAGGCCCGGTTTCGCAGACCGACTGTCGGTTGCGAAAGATCTCTGCCTCACGGTTTCCACAGCGTTTAGCTCTACAAACAAGAACTTAGATAAGTGCGGAAAAACAAAAACTTGCATCACCCGTTTTGACCCGACCGCTCATCGTCCAATTTCTTGACGCAAGGGCTGGGGTCTTCTTAGCTCTACCTTACTACCCCCGGAAATACTACTCGGGGCGAACCCCAGGTTACTCGTCAAAACGGGCGGCCACGGGTTCGCCACGCTCCATTCGGTCGCCCCTCGTTCGGGGTAGGAGAGACGCCAAGGCGAGATACCACATGCGCTAGCAAGGTAGAACTCCATGAAAACCTCACTCACCTCACAAGAGATCAAAGTCACGTTCTGCACTGTTTCAAGTTCTATCTTGCTGTGCTCGTCCATGGAGGCGCAGGCGGGTCCTGTGGCGGACGAGGCGACGCCCTGGTATCGCCAGGACATTCCCGTCATGACCCTCCCCGCCACGGTCGTGACTCCGGGCCCGCAACGGCTCAGCCCACAGCCGGACCTGCGCGGTACAAAGCTGATTACCGAAGACCTCGCCCCCTCGGCCTGGGAGCAGCTTTACGGTCCGACGTCCCGTCAGGCGCAAACCGACGTCCTCAGCCCGGGCTTCGCCATACCCGGCCCCGGTGACTTCAAGGGACCCGCCGTGCTGACCTTGAAAAGCAGCAGCGGCCACACCCAGCAAGTCGGCCTGATCGGCGGTGTGAATCAGATCAGGGGCAATGGCAACGGCCTGATCACCAGCCGCGCCCTCGCCGACCCGACCACCGACACCCTCAACCTGCAAGGCCAGAGCCTGGGCGCTTACTACAGCCTGATTGGCCCACAAGGCTGGCACGTCGATCTGTCGGCCAGTGGCGGCCGGGTCAGCGGTTTCAGCCGTAACGAGCAAGGCGCACGCCTGGCCACCGAAGGCAGCGCGATGACGCTGTCGGTGGAAGGCGGATTCCCGATCGGTCTGGGTGAAAACTGGGTGGTTGAACCGCAGGCGCAATTGATCAACCAGCGCATCACCCTCGACACGCCCTATGCGGGCTCGGGCAATGCGTCTTCCAGCGACATTTCATCGTGGAGCGGTCGGGTCGGTGCGCGTTTGAAAGGTAGCTATGACCTGAACGGTTTGCCCGTCGAGCCCTACGTGCGCACGAACTTGTGGCACACGGTGTATACCGGCAACACGGTGACGCTGGATCAGGTGGACAAGATCAGCAGCAGCCGCAAGTCCTCGACGGTGGAAGTCGGCCTGGGGCTGGTGGCGAGAATGACACCGACGGTGAGCCTGTACGTCAGCGCCGATTACAGCAGCGACGTGGACGACAACGACTTGAACGGGTTGATTGGCAGCCTGGGAATCCGGATGCGCTGGTAACTTCTTCTGCATGATCGTTCCCACGCTCTGCGTGGGAATGCCTCAAGGGACGCTCCGCGTTCCAGCTCTGGAAGGGACGCGGAGCGTCCCGGGCTGCATTCCCACGCAGAGCGTGGGAACGATCTCGCGTGAGGTCAGCCCTCAGGTTTGAGGATCAACACCGCCAGCGGCGGCAAATTCAGCTCCAGCGACAACGCCTGGCCGTGACTGGCCACCTCTTCGGTGAACGCCCCGCCACCATTGCCATAGTTGGAACCGGCGTAGGTGTCGGCATCACTGTTGAGCAATTCCTTCCAGCGTCCGGCAAACGGCACGCCGACCCGGTACGACTGGCGCGGCACCGGGGTGAAGTTGGCCACCACCAGCACTGGCGTGCCGTCCTTGCTCCAGCGCAACCAGGCATAAACGCTGTTGATCGCATCATCGCCGATCAACCACTGAAAGCCTTGCGGCGCATCGTCCTGCTCGTGCAGCGCCGGCTCTTCGCGGTAGAGCCGGTTGAGGTCGCCGACCAGTTTCTGCACGCCTTTGTGTTCCGAATATTGCAGCAGATACCAGTCCAGCTGCTGATCATGATTCCACTCGCGCCACTGGCCGAACTCGCAACCCATGAACAACAGCTTCTTGCCCGGATGGGTCCACATGAAACTCAAGTACGCGCGCAGATTGGCGAACTTCTGCCAGCGATCGCCGGGCATCTTGTCGATCAGCGAATGCTTGCCGTGCACCACTTCGTCGTGGGAAATCGGCAGGATGAACCGCTCGGACCAGGCGTAGACCAGACCAAAACTCAACTCATTGTGGTGATGGGCGCGGTACACCGGATCCTGCTGAATGTAGTGCAGCGAGTCGTGCATCCAGCCCATGTTCCATTTGTAGGCAAAACCGAGACCGCCCTGCTGGGTGCTCTGGCTGACGCCCGGCCACGCCGTGGACTCCTCGGCGATCACCAGCGCGCCCGGCGCTTCCAGTGCCACCACGTCGTTCAAGTGCCGCAGGAAGTCGATGGCTTCCAGGTTCTCGCGACCGCCATGACGATTGGGCACCCACTCGCCGGCCTTGCGCGAATAATCGCGATAGAGCATCGACGCCACCGCATCGACCCGCAGCCCATCAACGTGGAAATGCTTCAACCAGTGCAGCGCCGACGCCAGCATGTAGCCGTGCACTTCGGTGCGGCCCAGGTTGTAGATCAGCGTGTCCCAGTCCTGATGAAAACCTTCTTGCGGGTTGCCGTACTCATACAACGCCGTGCCATCGAACTGCGCCAGACCGTGGGTATCGGTGGGGAAATGCGCCGGCACCCAGTCGAGAATCACACCGATGCCGGCCTGATGGCAGGCATTGACGAAATCGCCGAACTGCTCGGGCGTGCCGTATCGCGCACTGGGAGCGAACTGCGACAGCAACTGATAGCCCCACGAACCGCCGAACGGGTGCTCCATGATCGGCATCAGTTCAATGTGGGTGAAGCCCAGCTCCTTCACGTAGGGAATCAAGCGCTCGGCCAGTTCTGGCCAGGTGTACTGACGCGCCACTTCGCCGAGATCATCGAGTTCGCACTGCCAGGATCCGGCGTGCAACTCATAGATCGACAGCGGCGCGCTGTGCTGCTGGCGCTCGTGGCGGCTGCTCATCCAGTCCTGATCCTGCCAGTCGATCTGCAACGGTGCGGCGACTTTTGACGCAGTGTCCGGTGGCAGGCTGGTGGCCAGTGCCATCGGGTCAGCCTTGAGCGGCAGAATGCCGTGAGCGCCGAGGATTTCGTACTTGTACAGTTCCCCCGCCTGCAGGCGCGGAATGAACAATTCCCACACGCCAGAAGGATGCCGCAGGCGCATCGGATGCCGTCGGCCATCCCAGACGTTGAAGTCGCCGACCACCGACACCCGCCGGGCATTCGGCGCCCACACGGCGAAACGTACACCGTCGACGCCATCGACGGTTTTCAACTGCGCGCCGAGGCAACTGCTGAGGTCGCGGTGATTGCCCTCGGCGAACAGATACAAGTCCATTTCACCGAGCAATTGGCCAAAGCTGTAGGGATCTTCCGCGACCTGCTCGCCACCGGCCCAGCGGGTGCGCAACAGGTACGGCCGTGCGCCCTCGAAATGCCCGACGAACAGCCCCGGCGTTTCGGTAGCCTCCAGCGGACCGAGTTCTTCGCCACTGTTTTTATCGACGACAGAAACACTCAACGCGCCGGGCAGATACGCCCGGATAAACTGCCCGCCGGCGCCATCGCCGTGGGGGCCAAGAATGGAAAACGGGTCGTGGTGTTCTGCGCGCACCAAGGCATCAATGTCTTTTGCAGTGGGCAGCAATCTTTCTTTAGCGTGACCCTGTTCCCTGTTCGAGAAACTCATGACTACTCTCCACCAAGATCGGAAAAGGGTTTGAGCCCCGTCAATAACCCATACAGACCGTGCAGCGGCACGGGCAGCCAGGTGGGGCGATTTTCGGCTTCATAGGCCACTTCGTAGGCCGCTTTCTCCAGACCGAACAACGCCAGTGCGGCGTCGGCACCTTCAGGATCTTGCCAGGCATGATAAAGACTAGCTGCTGCCTGACGATATGCCTGGAGAAAGGCTTCCCGGGCTTCACGCAGGTAACGCTCCGTGACCCGCCGACGCGCGGCTTCGGCCTCGGGGCTGTTGTCGACGTTGTGCACATTCAGCGCCATGGCCGCGGCATAGTCGAAGGAGCGCAGCACTCCGCTGACGTCCTTGTAAGGACTGTGCTTGCCTCGGCGCTCGGCCAGTGGCCGCGCCGGCTCACCTTCGAAGTCGATCAGATAGGCATCGCCCTTGATTACCAGCACCTGCCCCAAATGCAGATCGCCGTGGACGCGGATCCGCAGACCGCCGGCGGATTGCTTGGCCAGTTCCTGCACGTGGGCAAGGATGGTTTTCTTGTTGTCGAGCAAACGAGCGACCAGCTTCTGATCCGCCGCATCGAGCTCGCCCTGATGCTGTTTGAGCAGCTTCAGCGCATGCTCGACCTGCGCCGCGACATCCTTGCCGCTCGTCTGCGCATCCTTGGCCGAACTGACTTGCGGCGCGAAGTCCTTGTTGTCGCTCGGCGCTGCCAGTACCTGATGCATTTCCCCCAGACGCTGGCCGAGCATGCCGGCGAAATCCTTCAGTTCACCCAGGGCGTTGTAGTGCTGCGCCTGTTCGGAAACAGCGTCGGCCAGTTCATCGCGCAGCGCCCGTTCGAGGTTGTTCTGCGTCCATTCCCAGGCGTCGCCCTGATTGCTCAGATAGCCCTGTGCAATCATCAATAGATTGTCTTCACCATCGGCGCCGCGGCGAATCACCGAACCCAGCAGCGGTGAGATATTGGCAAATCCGGCTGCGGTCAGGTAAGCGCTCATCTCCAGTTCCGGGTGTACGCCAGAAGCGACTTTTCGGATCAGCTTAAGTACCAGACTGTTGCCGATCACCACTGAACTGTTGGATTGCTCGGCGGACAGATAGCGCACTTCGGATTCCGCGCCGAGGCCGAGTTTTTCCAGTTGCGGCGTCGCCTCGAAACGGATCTCGCCATCACTGGACTCCAGCACCGTACCGCCCTGCATGCCTTGCAGCACCGCGCGAACAAATGCTTCAAGGCTGAACGCATCGGTAATCAACCCGACCTGGCGAACCCGGCGCACTCGGGCCAGGGCCAGTTGTTGCGGCAACGCCGGCCCGACCTGATCTTCGGCAATGAAGCCGAACGGCAGTTGATAGCGACTGGTCTGCCCGCCGCTCTGCACTTCGATTTCGCTGAACAACACCGGATGCTGCGCATCGCCGAAGCGCACGCCGTAGGCCAGTTTCACCTGTTCGATGGCCGCGTCCTTGCCGGCGAACCAGCGGCGGTTCTGCAGCCAGCTCGGCAGGATCGCCTGCTCGAGGGTGGCCCGGGACGGCGCTTCGAGCAGTTCTTCCATGCGTTTTTTCAACACCAGCGTGGTGAAGTCCGGCAGGCTCTGCGCAGGTTCCACGTGCCAGCTCGGCATCTGGTTTTCCGCCGCCAGGCCGAACCAGTAGAAACCGTAGGGCGGCAGGGTCAGCAGGAAACTCAACTGGCCGATGGGCGGGAACGCGTTACCACCGAGCATTTCCACCGGCACCATGCCGACGTAGGCCGACAGGTCGAGTTCCACCGCTTGTGCACTGCGTGACACGTTGGCTACGCACAGAATGATTTCGTGCTTGCCGTCCGGCCCGGTGTATTCGCGGGTGTAGGCCAGCACGCGACGGTTGGCCGGCGACAACATCTTCAAGGTGCCACGACCGAACGCCTTGGATTGCTTGCGCACGGTCAGCAGGCGTCGGGTCCAGTTCAGCAGCGAATGCGGATCGCCGGCCTGGGTTTCGACGTTGACCGACTGATAGCCGTATTGCGGGTCCATGATCGGCGGCAACACCAGACTGGCCGGGTCGGCGCGAGAGAAGCCGCCGTTGCGGTCGATCGACCATTGCATCGGCGTACGCACGCCGTCGCGGTCGCCGAGGTAGATGTTGTCGCCCATGCCGATCTCATCGCCGTAATACAGGGTCGGCGTGCCGGGCATCGACAGCAGCAGGCTGTTGAGCAGCTCGATGCGGCGGCGGTCACGTTCCATCAACGGCGCCAGACGCCGGCGGATGCCGAGGTTGATCCGTGCGCGACGGTCGGCCGCGTAGTAATTCCACAGGTAGTCCCGTTCCTTGTCGGTGACCATCTCCAGCGTCAGTTCATCGTGGTTGCGCAGGAAAATCGCCCATTGGCAGTTGGCCGGGATCTCCGGGGTCTGGCGCAGGATGTCGGTGATCGGGAAGCGATCTTCCTGGGCCAGCGCCATGTACATGCGCGGCATCAGCGGAAAGTGGAACGCCATGTGGCATTCGTCGCCATTCACGCCTTCGGCGTCGGTGTCGCCGAAGTACAACTGAGTGTCTTCCGGCCATTGGTTGGCTTCGGCCAGCAGCATGCGATCCGGGTAGTTGGCGTCGATTTCGGCGCGGATCTGCTTGAGGACGTCGTGGGTTTCCGGGAGGTTTTCGTTGTTGGTGCCATCGCGCTCGATCAGGTACGGAATCGCATCCAGTCGCAGGCCGTCGATGCCCATGTCCAGCCAGTAACGCATGACCGACAGCACGGCTTTCATGACTTGCGGGTTGTCGAAATTCAGATCCGGCTGGTGCGAATAGAAGCGGTGCCAGAAGTATTGGCCCGCCACCGGATCCCAGGTCCAGTTGGACTTTTCGGTGTCGAGGAAAATTATCCGGGTGCCGTCGTATTTTTGATCGTCATCCGACCACACATAGAAATCCCGCGCTGCCGAGCCGGGCTTGGCCTTGCGCGCCCGCTGAAACCACGGATGCTGATCGGAGGTGTGGTTAATGACCAGCTCTGTGATCACCCGCAGGCCACGCTTGTGTGCTTCGGCGATGAAGCGCTTGGCGTCGGCCATCGTCCCGTAATCGCTGTGGACGCCCCGGTATTCGGCGATGTCGTAACCGTCGTCGCGGCGTGGCGAGGGGTAGAACGGCAACAGCCAGATGGTGTTGACGCCAAGATCGGCGATGTAATCGAGTTTGGCGATCAGGCCTGGAAAGTCGCCGATCCCGTCGTTATTCGAGTCGAAAAAGGATTTGACGTGAACTTGATAGATGACCGCATCCTTGTACCAGAGCGGATCCTTGATAAAGGTGGCTGCCTTGGGTTTCTTCGCCATGTGAAACTCCTGTTGAATTCATTGAAGCCGAAGCTGCTTCTGATCGTTCCCACGCTCCGCGTGGGAATGCCGCCATGGACGCTCTGCGTCCGCTTTGGGACGCGGAGCGTCCCGGTATGCATTCCCACGCGGAGCGTGGGAACGATCAGGAACCGATCAAGTCGATCAGGAAGAAGTAATGCGCCAGATTCCGAACGGCTGATACGCCGGGTCGATCCGCATGAATTGGTACTTGCCGTGCCAGTCCCAGCGATGGCCGTTCATCAAGTCTTCGCCGTGGGTGGTGGCATCGTCCGGCAGGCCCATTTCCCACAGCGGCAGCTCGAAATTCGCCTCCTGTACGTTATGCGGATCCAGGCTGACAGCCACCAGAATGAAGTTGCTGCCGTCCGCGCTGCGCTTGCCGAAATACAGAATGTTGTCGTTCCAGGCGTTGTAGATCTTCAGGCCCAGATGGCTGTGCAGCGCCGGGTTCTGGCGGCGGATGCGGTTGAGCTGGGCGATCTCGGCAATGATATTGCCGGGCTGGTTGAAGTCGCGGACGCGGATCTCGTACTTCTCGGAATCGAGGTATTCCTCCTTGCCCGGCACTGGCGCCGATTCGCACAGTTCAAACCCCGAGTACATGCCCCACAGGCCCGAACCCATGGTCGCCAGCGCCGCGCGAATGAGGAATCCGGGACGTCCCGACTCATGCAGGAACGCCGGGTTGATGTCCGGGGTGTTGACGAAGAAATTTGGCCGGTAGCATTCGCGCCATGGTGATTCATTGAGTTCGGTGAAGTAGGTCGCCAGTTCGGCCTTGGTGTTGCGCCAGGTGAAATAGGTGTAGCTCTGGGTGTACCCGACCTTGCCCAGCCGCGCCATCATCGCCGGGGTGGTAAAGGCTTCGGCGAGGAAAATCACTTCCGGGTACAACGTACGGACATCAGCGATCAGCCATTGCCAGAACGGCAACGGCTTGGTGTGCGGGTTATCGACGCGAAAGATCTTCACGCCCTCCTGCACCCAGCCGACCACGATGTCGCGCAGCTCGACCCACAGGCTCGGAATCGCTTCCGGTGCGTAGAAGTCGACGTTGACGATGTCCTGGTATTTCTTCGGCGGGTTCTCCGCGTATTTGATCGTGCCGTCCGGCCGCCAGTTGAACCAGCCCGGATGCTGCTTGAGCCACGGGTGATCCTGGGAACACTGGATCGCGAAGTCGAGAGCGATTTCCAGACCATGCTCGGCAGCGGCGGCCACCAGCCGACGGAAGTCCTCACGGGTGCCGAGTTGCGAGTGAATCGCTTCGTGGCCGCCCTCCTCGCTGCCGATCGCATACGGGCTGCCGGGATCGTCCGGGCCGGCGCTCAGAGAATTGTTGCGCCCCTTGCGATGGCTGCGGCCAATCGGGTGGATCGGCGTGAAGTACAACACGTCAAAACCCATGTCCTGAATCATCGGCAGGCGCGAGTGCACGTCATTGAAGGTGCCGTGGCGGGCGGGATCGTCGGTGATCGAGCGGGGAAACAGTTCGTACCAACTGGCGAATTCCGCCAATTCGCGCTCGACGTCCACCGGGAATTCCGCACTGAGGCTCAGGTAGGCGCGGTGATCGGCCTCGGCCATCAGTTGCGCACTGCGCGAGTGCAGAAACAACGCGACCTGCTCGGTTTCGAGCAGGCCGGACAATTCGTGGTGCAAGCCGGCCAGTTGTTCGCTGAGCTGACCTTCGCTGCGCTCGGCGGCCTGCTGCACCATGGTGCGCCCCTCTTGCAGCTCGAGGCTGACCGGGACGGCGGCGGTGTGCTTTTTCTCCAGTTCGTACTGAAAACTGGCGAACTGGTCGATCCAGGCTTCGATCAGAAACAGATAACGGCCCATGCGCTGCGGCTGAAACACACCGCGCCAGCCATTGTTGCCCTGATCGCTCATGACTTCGGTCTGCCAGGTCTCGTCACCCTCTTCGCGCCAGCGGATGCGCACCGCCAGTTTGTCGTGACCGTCGGCGAACACCTTGCTGGTGACCACGATCTCCCGACCAGCGATTGCCTTGACGGCAAATTGTCCGCCGTCGAGGGTCGGCATGGTGTTTTCAATGACGATGCGCGGCAACAGCAAGGCTTGCGACAGCGGCATGTGCGGGTTGTAGCTCTGTTCGGAAGGTTTTTCAGCAGTCATTGAGCATCTCTCCTTAACGCCCCAAGGACGCTCGTTTGCCTGTTTGGCGGTCACGGTCGGGCCTGGGCCCGGATGAACTCTCTCAGGTTCCGAGCGGCCGTCGCCGGGAAAAGTTCACAGGGATTTGCCGCGCTACAAAATCGGATCGATTTCGCAGTGAAGTGGTCAATCCACTTAAGCACGTCCCACGCCAAGTGCCACACGGAGGTTCACCCGATGACTATTCCGATTCCCGCTGAAACACCCGATCCGAACATCGACAAACCGACCCTGCCCGAAACCGAACCGCAACCGATCCCTGAACAGGAGCCGCCTGGCACCACGCCACCGCCCAAGGAAGAACCGCCGACGACCATGCCGCCGGTAATCGTCTGATCAGCGTAGGTCGTTGTGGTCTTTCTCGATGCGGTCCTTCTCGATGTGATCCTTTTCGAAGACCCTGACGATCCGCGGCATGACACTGAAGATCCCCAACGCGAGCAACGTACTGAGCACCGCCGTCGCCTCGCGGCCCAGACCGGCCGCGACGCCGATGGCGGCGGTCATCCACAAACCGGCGGCGGTGGTCAGGCCCTTGACGTGGCCTTCGTCGCCTTCGTGGTTCTTGAGGATGGTGCCGGCGCCGAGAAAGCCGATCCCGGCAATCACGCCCTGCACCACCCGGCTCATGGCATCGGCCTGGGATCCGGACAATTGCGGTACCAGCACGAACAACGCCGCGCCAAGGGCTACCAGCATGTGCGTTCGCACCCCGGCAGCCTTGCCCTTGTGCTCGCGCTCAAACCCGAGAATCCCGCCCAATATGGCCGCCATCAACAGGCGCACGGTGATCCGGGTCAGCTGCGACGCATCGCCGATGTCGGCGAATTCCGCTTGCAGGGTTTCCCACACTTCATGCCACCAGGCGTTCATCGTCCAGTCCTTGTTATGAGTTGATAAAGGATGGACAGCGCCGACCATTAATCGGTTGCGTAGAACGATCTGCAGAACCGCGCACCCTAACGATTCAGACTCCCGTGAAAAAAGGACAACCCCATGCCCCTTCGTATCGATGAAAGCAATCCGGAATCGAAAGTCTGTTTTTTCACCGTTGAAAACGGTGAGGAAATCCGGATCTGCGACACGCTGGAAGTCAGGACCGATAGCGAAAAAGCCATGTCGTTCGTCGAAGTGGAAGGACGGCGCATCTACGTCACCGAGGCCGAAGCTGATGCGTTGACCGTCGCAGGCGCCCGGGATGGGCGCAAACACCTGAAGGCCGACGACAGTGATTCGGTGATTTGACTGACCTCGATCAACAACCGGCGCAGGCGTCTGGGATAGGCATTTGCGCCTTGGCCTGCGGGCTGCTTCAAGTTGTCGCAGGCGTGGCAGAACAGCCCATCTGATACGCTTTTTATTGAAATAGCTGAGTCTGTTATGCAAACAGATCGGCGCTCATAGTTCCCTGGCCTGATGGAGGCTGATGAGCGAACGACCATGAGCGAACGAATCCCCGTCCGAACCGTAGAAGCATCTCCCCGGATAAAAAAAGTACCGGCGCGCCCAATGAAGGCGAAACACGCCACCAGCGACAATCAGATTTTCACCCGCAGCTTCACCGGCCTGTTCCGCACCTTGCGCATGAGTGGTGCGGGGTTTCTGTTCCTGTTGTTTTTCGGCACGGTGTGGCTGAACTGGGGCGGTCGTCAGGCAGTGCTCTGGGACCTTTCCGAAAGCAAATTCCACATCTTTGGCGCGACGTTCTGGCCGCAGGATTTCATTCTGCTCTCGGCGCTGCTGATCATCGCCGCGTTCGGCCTGTTCGCGATTACCGTGTTCGCCGGCCGGGTCTGGTGTGGCTACACCTGCCCGCAGAGTTCGTGGACGTGGATCTTCATGTGGTGCGAGAAGATCACCGAAGGCGAGCGCAACCAGCGGATCAAGTTGCAGGCGGCGCCCTGGAGCTTGAACAAACTGGCGCGGCGTGCGGCCAAGCACACGCTGTGGCTGGCGATCAGTGTGCTGACCGGTCTGACCTTCGTCGGCTACTTCACCCCGATCCGGCCGCTGGCCGAAGAACTGCTGACCCTGCAGATCGGCGGTGTCAGCTTGTTCTGGGTGCTGTTCTTTACCGCCGCCACCTACATCAATGCCGGCTGGCTGCGTGAAGCGGTGTGCATGCACATGTGCCCGTATGCGCGGTTCCAGAGCGTGATGTTCGACAAGGACACCCTGACCATTTCCTACGACGCCGCCCGTGGCGAAAACCGGGGCCCGCGCAAACGCGAGGTGAAACCGGCCGAAGCCGGCCTCGGCGATTGCATCGACTGCCAGTTGTGCGTGCAGGTCTGCCCGACCGGCATCGACATCCGCGACGGCCTGCAAATGGAATGCATCGGTTGCGCGGCGTGCATCGATGCCTGCGACTCGATCATGGACAAGATGAATTACGCCCGTGGCCTGATTCGCTATACCTCCGAGCGCGAGTTGCAGGGTGGCAAGACCCATCTGCTGCGTCCGCGCCTGATAGGCTACGTCGCGGTGCTGGTGGTGATGATCGGCGCCCTCGCCCTGGCATTGGTGGAACGACCAATGGTGTCGCTGGACGTGACCAAGGACCGTGGTCTGTTCCGTGAAAACGGTCTGGGCCAGATCGAGAACATCTACACCCTCAAGGTCATCAACAAAACCCAGCAGCGCCAGGATTACAACCTGACGCTGGTGGACGGTGAAGGCTTCGAGCTGCAAGGCAAGACCGAACTGAGCCTGGCGCCGGGCGAGATCGTCGATGTGCCGGTGTCGGTGGCGATGACCTCCGAACGCCCGGCCAGCAGCTCGCAGACCTTGAGCTTCAAGATTGCCGACAGTGATGAGCCCGAGATTTACAGCGTGGCGAAGAGCCGGTTTGTTGCGCCGATGAATCGGTGAGCCGTTAGAATCTCCCCCCTCACCCCAGCCCTCTCCCCCGAGGGGGCGAGGGGGAAAGGGAGCAAATCTCAGTTGCTTGCAAACCCGAGTTCGACTCCGGACTTTCAAGTCGGCGTAACTCGAACAAACAACTCGTTCAGTCCCCTCTCCCTCCGGGAGAGGGCTAGGGTGAGGGGGCTTTTCCCTGACACTCTACACATTCAACCAGCACCAAGGCCCCCGATGAAACGCTACGAAAAATTCGCCGACGACATCGCTGAACTGATCCGCTCCGGCGTCCTCGGCCCCGGTCAGCGGGTGCCATCGGTGCGCTACGCGAGCCAGACTTACGGCGTCAGCCCGTCCACGGTATTCCAGGCCTATTACCTGCTGGAACGTCGCGGGCTGATTCGTGCCCGCCCGCGCTCCGGCTACTTCGTCAACACCCACGCCCCGAGCCCGTTCTCGGAGCCGGTGATCAGCAGCCAGGTCAACGAGTCCACCGAGGTCGACGTCAGCGAGCTGGTGTTCTCGGTGCTCGAATCGATCAAAGACCCAAGCACCGTGCCGTTCGGCTCGGCGTTCCCCAGCCCGACCCTGTTCCCGCTGCAACGCCTGTCCCGCTCACTGGCCAGCGCCGCCCGGGAGATGGACCCGCGCATGGTGGTCACCGACATGTCGCCGGGCAATCCGCAACTGCGCCGGCAGATCGCCCTGCGCTACATGGTGGGCGGCCTGATGCTGCCGATGGAAGAACTGCTCATCACCAACGGCGCCCTCGAAGCACTGAACCTGTGCCTGCAAGCCGTGACCGAACCCGGTGATCTGGTGGCCATCGAAGCCCCGGCGTTTTACGCCAGCCTGCAAGTACTCGAACGCCTGAAGCTCAAAGCCGTGGAAATCCCTGTGCACCCGCGCGACGGCATCGACCTCGGCGTGCTTGCCCAGACACTGGAACGGCACCCGATCAAGGCCTGCTGGTGCATGACCAGTTTCCAGAACCCGATGGGCGCGACCATGCCCGAGGCCAAGAAACAGGAACTGGTGGAACTGCTGAAACAGCATCAGGTGCCGCTGATCGAAGACGACGTCTACGCCGAACTCTATTACGGCCAGCAGGCGCCGAAACCCGCCAAAGCCTTCGACACCGAAGGGCTGGTGATGCACTGCGGCTCGTTCGCCAAGAGCCTGGCCCCCGGCTACCGAATCGGCTGGGTCGCCGCCGGCCGCTACGCACAGAAAATCGAACGACTGAAACTGATGACCTCGCTGTGCGCCTCGATGCCGGCACAAGCGGCCATCGCCGACTACCTGCAACACGGCGGCTACGACCGTCACCTGCGCAAACTGCGCTACGCCCTGGAAGAACAGCAAAGCGCCATGCTCGCGGCCATCGCCCGCTACTTCCCGGCGCAGACACGCGTGAGCCAACCCGCCGGCGGTTATTTTCTGTGGCTGGAACTGCCACCGCAGATGGATTCGTTGAAGTTGTTTCAGATGGCGTTGGCGCAGGGCATCAGCATTGCGCCGGGGCCGATTTTTTCGCCGACCCAGCGCTTCAGGAATTGCATTCGATTGAACTACGGCAGCCCGTGGACCGAGGATGCGGAGAAGGCGATGGAGACGTTGGGGCGGATTGTGCGGTCGTTCTGAAAGACCGCTGATCGTTCCCACGCAACCAGTTCAACGCCTAGACGATGATCGTTCCCACGCTCTGCGTGGGAATGCCTCAAGGGACGCTCCGCGTTCCAGCTCTGGAAGGGACGCGGAGCGTCCCGGGCTGCATTCCCACGCAGAGCGTGGGAACGATCAGTGGGGGTTTAGCGGCCGCCGCCGAGATCGACGAAAGTCCCGGTGGCATACGAAGCCTTGTCCGACAGCAACCAGACAATCGCCTCCGCCACTTCATCCGGCCGCCCGCCCCGGGCCATCGGAATCGCGGACTCCAGCTTGCTGACCCGATCCGGGTCGCCGCTCAAGGCGTGGAAGTCGGTATAGATGTAACCCGGACGCACCGCATTCACCCGAATCCCCTCGCCCGCCACTTCCTTGGACAGCCCGATGGTGAACGTATCCAGCGCGCCTTTGGACGCCGCGTAATCGACATATTCATTCGGCGAGCCCAGCCGCGCGGCAACCGAGGAGACGTTGACGATGCTGCCACCCTGCCCGCCGTGTTTGGGCGACATGCGCAGAATCGCGTGCTTGGCGCAGAGGATCGGCGCCAGCACATTGGTTTTCATGATTTTGAGAATGCGGAATTCGGACATTTCGTCGACCCGGGATTTTTGCCCCACGGTGCCGGCGTTGTTGACCAGGGCGGTGACGCGGCCCAGTTCGGTGTCGACCCGGTGAAACAGCGCAATCACTTCGTCTTCGATACTGACGTCGGCACGCACGGCGATGGCTGTGGCGCCGCGCTCACGCACCTGGTCCAGCACGTGGTGAGCGGCCTGTTCGTCGGTCTGGTAATTGATGCAGATCCGATAGCCTTGCTCGGCAGCCAACAGCGCGGTGGCGGCGCCGATTCCACGACCACCGCCGGTGATCACAATGACTTTATCCATGCTGGCCTTTCCCCCGATGCACACGTAACAGTCGGGGCAAGAATAACCGTCATTGCAGGGTTTTGCATGACCTGCGATTAGCGGCTCAGCTCACCGCCAATTGTTTGCCGCGCACGATGTCCTGCAGGAAGCGATCCGCCGGCATCGGGTGACCGAGCAGATAACCCTGCAGCGAATCGCAGCCCAGTTGCGTCAGGAAATCCTGCTGCGAATCGGTTTCCACGCCTTCAGCCACGATGCGCAGCCCCAGCGCCTGACCGAGGGCGACGATCGCCGAGACGATGGCCGCGTCATCGCTGTCGTGTTCCAGATCGCGGACGAAACCGCGATCGATCTTCAGCTCGTTGGCCGGCAGACGCTTGAGGTACATCAGGCTCGAATAACCGGTGCCGAAGTCGTCGATGGACAGGTCGACGCCCATGTCGGACAGTTCCTGCAACACCGTCATGCTCGCATCGGCGTCACTCATGGCGGTGGTTTCGGTGATTTCCAGGGTCAGGCTGTTGGCCGGTAAATGGTGGGTGGCCAGGGCCTTGGCCACGCTGCTTACCAGCCCTGCATGGCAGAACTGCAACGCCGACAGGTTCACCGCAATTCGCCAGTCGGTGTAGCCCAGCACGTACCACTCGCGCATCTGCCGGCAGGCCTCATTGAGCACCCACTCGCCAATCGGAATGATCAGCCCGGTCTTCTCCGCCAGATCGATGAACTTGTCCGGCATCAGCATGCCCTGGGTCGGATGTTCCCAGCGCAACAAGGCTTCGGCACCGACCGGACGACCGTCGGCCGCATGAAATTTGGGTTGGTAATGCAGGCTGAACTCGCCATGCTCCAGCGCCGCCCGCAAGTCCTGCAGCAATTGCAGTTGCTTGCGCGCGTTGCTGTTCATCGAAACGTCGAAGAAGCTGTAACCGTTCTTGCCGCCGCCCTTGGCGTGGTACATCGCGGCGTCAGCATTCATCAGCAGTTCCTGGGCGCTCTCCCCGTTGCCGGGGTACAGGGCAATGCCGACGCTGGCGGAAATCTGCAACTCATGCTCGGCGACCCGGAACGACCGGGCGATCAAGCCGACCTGACGCGCCGCCAGACCCAGCGCATCGTTGGGTTCGGTCAGGCGCACCAGCAGGACAAACTCATCGCCACCGATCCGCGCCAGCGTGTCGAGGCTGCGCAAATCTTCGCGCAGACGCACCGCCACTTCGCGCAGCAACTGATCGCCCATGTGGTGACCGAAAGCGTCGTTGACCGGTTTGAAGCCGTCCAGATCGATGAACATCAGCGCAAAACAGCCACCCTGCTCGTTGACCTTTTTCATCGCCTGATTGATCCGGTCATCCAGCAGCATGCGGTTCGGCAGGCCGGTCAGGGTGTCGTGCAACGCCAGTTGGGTGAGTTCGCGGTTGGCCACGGTCAACGAATGGGCCAGATCAGCCGTACGGGCTTCGAGGCGGGCGTCGAGAATCGAGGTCAGCAGCGCGATGGCCAGCACCGCCAGCGTGGTGATCAGTACCAGATTGTCGAGGCCGTTGCCGTTCAGACCGCTGAGTGCCGCGCCGCAGAAACTGCCGTCGGGAAACCGCGCCGCCGCCATGCCGGTGTAGTGCATGCCGACAATTGCCACGCCCATGACAATCGCCGCCCCGGCCCGAAACAGCCGCACGTAAGGCGAATGCTGACGCAGGCGAAAGGCGATCCACAGCGCTGCCGCCGAAGCGCCGACAGCGATCAGCAACGAGGCGCCGAACAGTGTCGGATCGTAGTCGATGCCCGGCTGCATGCGCATCGCGGCCATGCCGGTGTAATGCATGGCGCTGATGCCGGCGCCCATGATCAACGCGCCAAAGGCCAGTTGCCAGGCCGGCAGTTTCGGCTGACTGACCAGCCACAGGGCAAAACCGCAGGACAGCACAGCGATCAGCAATGAAAGCGCCGTGATCGAAATGTCGTAACCGAGGCTGATCGGCAGCTTGAACGCCAGCATGCCAATGAAGTGCATCGACCAGACGCCGATGCCCATGGCAAACGCTCCGCCGGCCGTCCATAAATGCACGGCGCGGCCCTTGGCAGTGGCAATGCGCCCGGTGAGATCGAGCGCGGTGTAGGAAGCGAGGATCGCCACACACAGCGAAATGAAAACCAGCGTGAAGGAGTAGCTACCGATGAGCATGGGAATTCTCGTGACCACCCCGCCGTACTGCGTCCGTTCTCCGCGGGGCCAAATGCGCCGATTGTACTGATTGCGCAGAAGAACGCACTGACAAAGTAATCAAATGGCCATCAACCCGATGAAACGCTTGTTTGATCGTCTGACAAGGCTCTAGCCCGGTCGCCAGGACACAGAACAGATCGTTCCCGTTAAAGCGACAGATCGTTCCCACGCTCTGCGTGGGAATGCCTCAATGGACGCTCTGCGTCCTGCCATGGAAGGGACGCGGAGCGTCCCGGGCTGCATTCCCACGCGGAGCGTGGGAACGATCAACGTGAGAACGACCGGCGTGGGAACGATCAATGAGGCTAGCGGTTATCAGTGGTTTCCAGCTCCCCGTCCCAGCCACCGCCCAGCGCCGCGATCAACTGCACACTGGCAATCAAACGGCTCTGCAGGATATTCAGGACAGTGCGTTCATTACTCAACGCCGTGGCCTGCACCGTCACCACATCGAGATAAGCAATCACCCCGGCCTTGTACTGGTTTTCGGTCAGACGCAACGAATCCCGTGCCGCATCGAGGGCTTCCTGGCGCACGACCGCTTCGTCTTCGTACACCTTCAACTGCACCAGATAGTTTTCCACCTCGCGGAAACCGTCGAGCACGGTCTGGCGGTATTTGGCCACGGTCTGGTCGTACACCGCTTCGGTGCGGTCGACTTCGGCCGAACGGATGCCGCCGTCGAACAGCGGCAAGGTCATTTTCGGCCCGACCGACCAGAAGCGGTTTGGCAGGCTGATCAGGTTCTGCGAGGTACTGCTGCTGTAGCCGCCGCTCATGCTCAGGCTGAAGTCGGGGTAATACGCGGCCTTGGCCACGCCGATGTTGGCGTTGGCGGCGATCACCGAGCGCTCCGCCGAGGCGATGTCCGGACGGCGCTCGAGCAACTGCGACGGCAGGCTCAGCGGAATTTGCGGCAGCTTGGGAATGTCCTGGGTCTCGGCAATATTGAATTCGGCCGGCGGCTGGCCGGTCAGTACCGCGATGGCATTTTCGAACTGCGCCCGTTGCCAGATCAGGTCCACCAGATCACCCTGAGTGGTTTTCAGCTGGGTCTGCGCCTGCGCCACCGCGTCCCGCCCGGAAACCCCGGCGTTGTACTGGTTCATGGTCATTTTCAGCGAGCGCTCGTAAGCGGCCACTGTCGATTCGAGCAGACGTTTCTGCTGATCGATCACCCGCAATTGCAGGTAGTTCTGCACCAGCTCGGATTGCTGGCTCAAACGCATCGCCGCCAGATCGGCATAGCTCGCCTGGGCGCTAGCCTCATTGGCTTCCAGGCCGCGACGCAACTTGCCCCAGACATCCGCTTCCCAACTCACGCCCAGTTGCGCGTTGTAGGTGTCACGAATACCGCTGGAGGAACTGCTCAGGCTTGAACTGCTGCTACCGGTACCCTGACTGGAACGGGTCTTGCCGGCACTCAGATCAATACTCGGATAAAACGCTCCGCGCGCACTGCGCACCAACGCCTGGGCCTGACGGTACTGGGCCTCGGACTGGGCGACGGTCTGGTTGGAGCTGTTGAGTTTCTCGATCAGCTCGTTGAGCTGACGGTCGCCATACAGCTCCCACCAGGCGCCGCGTGCCAGGGAATCGCTCGGGTTGGCCTGACGCCAGCCTTCGGCTTCCTTGTACTGGGCGATTTCGGCGGTCTGCGGGCGCTGGTAGTCCGGGCCGACGGCGCAGGCACTGAGCATCGCCACGCACAGCGACAGGCTCAGCAGGCGCGAGCCGCGGACAGTGGCCAGATTGATAAGCGAACGGTCAGTCATAGCGGAGTTTCCAGAGCGGCATCGGTGCGCACGCCACGCCATTTGTTGAAACGATGGCGCAACTTGTCGAGATAGAGGTAAACCACAGGCGTGGTGTAAAGGGTCAGCACCTGGCTGAAAATCAGCCCGCCGATAATGGTCAGGCCCAGCGGCTGGCGCATTTCCGCGCCTTCGGCCCGGCTGAGCAGCAACGGCAAGGCGCCGAGGATCGCCGCCAGCGTGGTCATCAGGATCGGCCGCAAACGTTGCAGACAGGCGCTGCGGATCGACTCCAGCGGCGCCATGCCTTGATGACGTTCCAGTTGCAGCGCCAGGTCGATCATCAGGATCGCGTTCTTCTTCACCACGCCGATCAGCAGGAACAGCCCGAGCAGCGAGATCAGGCTGAACTCGCCGCCCAGCACATAGATCGACAGCAAGGCACCGACCCCGGCCGAAGGCAGCGTCGACAGAATCGTCAGCGGATGAATGTAGCTTTCATACAGCACGCCCAGCACCAGATACACCGCCAGCAGCGCACCGAGGATCATGAACGGCTGGCTCTTCTGGGTAGCGGCGAAGGCATCGGCGGTGCCGGCCATTTTCACGATCACGTCTTCCGGCAGACCGAGCTTGGCAATCGCCCGTTCGATGGCGGCACTGCCCTGCTCCACCGTCACGCCTTCGGCCATGTCGAAGGAAATGCTCTCGGAGGCGAACTGGCCTTCATGGCTGACCCGGTCGTCTTCCAGGCTGTTTTCATAGTGAGCGAAGGTCGACAGCGGAATCCGCGCGCCGTCGGCGGTGATCACCTGAACCTGCTTGAGCGTCACCGGATCCTGGGCATATTTCGGATTGACCTCCATCACCACCTGATACTGGTTGAGGCTGTCGTAGATCGTGGAAATCTGCCGCTGGCTGTAGGCGTTATTGAGCACCGCCGTGACCATTTCCATGTCCACGCCCAGGCGCTTGGCCTGATCGCGGTCGACGATCAATGTCACCTGCTGCGCACCCGCGCCTTCGCGGGCATCGATGGCGGTCAGCTCGGGCAAGGCCCGCAACGCGGTGACCACTTTCGGGTACCACTCGCGCAACTCGCCCAGATCACCGCTTTGCAGAATGTAGCTGTACTGCGAAGTGGTCTGCTCGCGACCGCCGCCGAACTGCAGGTCCTGGTCGGCCATCAGCATCAGTTGAGCGCCGGCCACCTTGGGCATTTCCTTGCGCAGACGCTCAATGACCTTCTGCGCCGAGATATTGCGCTCCTTGATCGGTTTCAGGCGTACCAGCATGAAGGCGTTGTTGGTGCCGTTGGTGCCACCGATGAACCCGGCCACGCTTTCTACCGCGTCGTCCTTGAGCACGGCGCGGCGGAAGGTCTCCATTTTCGGCTGCATCACACTGAACGACAGACCGTCGTCACCGCGCACGAAACCGATCAACTGGCCGGTGTCCTGCTGCGGCATGAAGGTTTTCGGCACCACCACATAGAGGGCGACGTTCACCCCGACGGTGATGATCAGGCTCAGCAATGTCAGGCGCCGGTGGCGCAACACCCAGTCGAGGCTGGTGGCGTACTTGCCGACCATCCAGTCGTTGGTGCGGCGACTCCAGCGTTGCAGGCGGTTTTCCTCGCCCGGCGTATGGGGTTTGAGCCAGCGGGCGCAGAGCATCGGGGTCAGCGTCAGGGAAACCACCAGCGACACCACGATGGCCGCGGCCAGGGTGATGGAAAATTCGCGGAACAGGCTTTCGATGATCCCGCCCATGAACAGGATCGACAGGAACACCGCCACCAGCGAGACGTTCATCGACAGCAAGGTAAACCCGACTTCCTTGGCCCCGAGGTACGCGGCCTTCATCGGTTTGACGCCTTCGTCGATGTGCCGGGAAATGTTCTCCAGCACCACGATGGCGTCGTCCACCACCAGCCCGGTGGCGAGAATCAGCGCCATCAGCGACAGGTTGTTCAGCGAGAAGCCGTAGAGGTACATCACCGCAAAGGTGCCGACCAGCGACACCGGCACCGCCAACGTCGGAATCAGGGACGCACGGAAATTGCCGAGAAACAGGAACACCACCAGAATCACCAGCGCCACGGCGATCAGCAGGGTCATTTCCGCTTCGTGCAGGGTGGCCTTGATCACCGGCGAGCGATCCATCGCCAGGTTCAGTTTGACGCTGGCCGGCAGCACCGCCTGCAACGCCGGCAACTGCGCCTTGATCTCGTTGACCGTCTCGATGATGTTGGCGCCGGCCTGGCGGTTGATCACCAGCAACACAGCCGCGTCGTCGTTGAAGAAACCGCTGTTGTAGCGGTCTTCCACGCCGTCGCTGACCTTGGCCACGTCTTTCAGACGCAGGGCCGCGCCGCCGTTGTAGTGGATGATCAGCGATTCGTAATCCTTGGCTTTCTCCAACTGGTCGTTGGCCTGGATCTGCCACAGGCGCTGGTCGTCTTCGACCGAGCCCTTGGGCCGACGCACGTTCGCTTCGGCGATGGTCTTGCGCACATCGTCCAGCGCCACGCCGTACTGGTTCAGTGCCTGGGGCTCGAGTTCGATGCGCACCGCCGGCAAAGAGCTGCCGCCGATCTGCACTTCACCGACGCCCTGCACCTGGGACAGACTCTGGGACAGGATGGTCGACGCCAGGTCATAGAGCTGGCCTTTTTCCAGCACGTCCGAGGTCAGCGACAGCACCATGATCGGTGCCTGCGACGGGTTGACCTTCTTGTAGGTCGGCATGCTGCGCATCCCGCTCGGCAGCAGGTTGCGCGAGGCATTGATCGCCGCCTGCACTTCGCGCGCCGCGCCGTTGATGTCGCGGTCGAGATCAAATTGCAGGATGACCCGGGTCGAGCCCTGGCTGGAGCGGCTGCTCATGGTGTTGACGCCGGCGATGGCGCCGAACGAGCGCTCCAGCGGCGTGGCCACGGTGGACGCCATGACCTCCGGACTGGCGCCGGGCAGGCTGGCCTGCACCACGATCACCGGGAAGTCCATTTGCGGCAGCGGCGACACCGGCAGCAGGCCGAAGCTCACACTGCCCAGCAGCATGATCGCCAATGAAAGCAGCATGGTTGCCACGGGGCGCTTGATGAAAGGACCCGAAAGATTCATAGGTGGCAACCACTAGCGGCAAGCTGCAAGCCGCAAGCTAAAAACCTGTTCCGAGTCCGCTTTTCTCTTGCAGCTCGAAGCTTGACGCTTGCAGCTGTATTCACGTCGCCCTTCACGCAACCTCTCCTGTGCCGGACTTCGCCCAACGCCGTCCCAACCGATCAAAAGCCAGGTAAATCACGGGCGTCGTGAATAAGGTCAGCACCTGACTCACCAGCAACCCGCCGACCATCACCAGACCCAGCGGCTGACGCAATTCAGCGCCGGAACCGGTGGCCAGCATCAACGGCACCGCACCAAACAGCGCAGCCAGCGTCGTCATCAGAATCGGCCGGAAGCGCAACAGCGCCGCCTGATAAATCGCCTGCTCCGGCGCCATGCCCTGAGTGCGTTCGGCGTCGAGGGCGAAGTCGATCATCATGATCGCGTTCTTCTTCACGATACCGATCAGCAGGATGATGCCGATGATCGCGATCATCCCCAGATCATTGCCGCTGAGCAGCAACGCCAGCAACGCCCCCACCGCCGCCGACGGCAAGGTCGACAGAATGGTGATCGGGTGAATGTAGCTCTCGTAAAGCACGCCGAGCACGATGTACATGGTCACCACCGCCGCCAGAATCAGCAGCAAGGTGCTCGACAGCGACGCCTGGAACGCTTCAGCCGCGCCCTGGAACTGGGTCTGCACGCCGATCGGCATGCCGATGTCCTTCTGCACCTGCTCGATGATGTCCACCGCATGCCCCAGCGCCACGCCGGGCGCGAGGTTGAACGACATCATCACCGCCGGGAACTGGCCGATGTGGGTAATCGCCAGTTGCGCCTGCCGCTCTTCGACGTGGGCCAGACTCGACAACCGCACCTGCCCGCCATCGGTGGTCTTGACGTGAATCTGATCCAGCGCCTGCGGGCCAATCTTCTCTCCGGCCTGAGCCTGCAGCACCACGCGGTACTGGCTGGCCTGGGTGTAGATGGTCGAGATCTGCCGCTGGCCGAACGCGTCGTACAGCGCGTCGGTGATATTCGAGACCGACACACCCAGCCGTGAAGCGGCGTCGCGGTCGATGACCAGGAACACCTGCAAACCCTTGTCCTGCAAGTCGCTGGCGACGTCGGTCAGTTCCGGGCGCTGGGCCAGGGCCTCGACCAGACGGCCGCTCCACAGGCTGAGCAATTCGGAATCCGGCGACGACATGCTGAACTGGTACTGAGTACGGCTGACGCGGTCTTCGATAGTCAGGTCCTGCACCGGCTGCATGAACAGACGGATGCCGACAAGCTTGTCCAACTGCGGTTGCAGGCGGGCAATCACTTCGGTCGCCGTCAGATCACGCTGGCCGTGGGGCTTGAGGTTGATCAGCAACCGACCGCTGTTGAGCGTGGCGTTGTCGCCGTCGACCCCAATGTAGGACGACAGGCTTTCTACCGCCGGATCTTCCAGAATCACCTTGGCCAGCGCCTGCTGACGCTCGCCCATCGCTGCGAAGGAAATCGACTGCGGTGCTTCGGAAATACCCTGGATCACCCCGGTGTCCTGCACAGGAAAGAAGCCCTTGGGCACCACCATATAAAGGAACACGGTCAGGGCCAGCGTGCCGATGGCCACCAGCAGGGTCAGCGGCTGGTGCTTGAGCACCCACTGCAACTTGCGGCCGTAAGCGGCGATCATCCAGTCGATGAACGCACCACTGGCGCGGTAGAAACGGCCCTGCTCATGTGCTTCCGGCTCACGCTTGAGCAGACGCGCGCACATCATCGGCGTCAGGGTCAGCGAGACCACCAGGGAAATCAGGATCGCTACCGCCAGGGTGATGGCGAATTCGCGGAACAACCGCCCCACGACGTCGGCCATGAACAGCAGCGGAATCAGTACCGCGATCAGCGACAGGGTCAGGGAAATCAGGGTGAAACCGATCTGCTTCGCGCCCTTGAGCGCAGCCTGCATCGGACTGTCGCCCTCCTCGATGAAACGCGCGATGTTTTCCAGCATCACGATCGCATCGTCGACCACGAAACCGGTGGCGATGGTCAGTGCCATCAGCGTCAGGTTGTTGACCGAGAAGCCGGCGAGGTACATCACGCCGAACGTACCGATCAGCGACAGCGGCACGGCCACCGACGGAATGATGGTGGCACTGGCGCGCCGCAGGAACAGGAACGTCACCATCACCACCAGCGCGATGGCGATCAGCAGTTCATGTTGCACGTCGGTGACCGAGGCACGGATGGTCTGGGTGCGGTCGGTCAGCACGACTACGTCGAGACCGGCCGGCAGGTTGTCGGTGATGCTCGGCAGCAGTGCCTTGATCCGGTCGACTACTTCGATCACGTTGGCGCCCGGTTGACGCTGGATGTTCAGCAGAACGGCCTGATTCTGGTTGGCCCATGCCGCCAGACGCTCGTTCTCGGCGCCGTCGACAATCTGCGCGACATCCTTGAGCCGCAGCGGCGCACCGTTGGCGTAGGCCAGGATCAGGTTGGCGTAATCCTTGGGCGACGTCAGCTGGTCGTTGGCGTCGAGCATCGACACCCGGGTCGGGCCGTCGAAGTTGCCCTTGGGCTGGTTGACGTTGGACGCACTGATCAGCGTGCGCACGTCCGACAGATTCAGGCCATTGGCCGCTAGGGCCTCGGGATTGACCTTGATCCGCACCGCCTGACGCTGGCCGCCGGCAATGCTGACCATGCCGACGCCGCTGATCTGGGCGATCTTCTGCGCCATGCGCGTGTCGACCAGGTCATTGAGTTTGGGCAGCAACATGGTTTTCGAGGTGATGGCCAGGGTCAGCACCGGGGTGTCCGCCGGGTTGACCTTGTTGTACACCGGCGGCGCCGGCAAGTCGGTCGGCAACAGGTTGGTCGCGGCGTTGATCGCGGCCTGCACCTGCTGTTCGGCGACGTCCATGTTGATGTCGAGGCTGAAACGCAGGGTCAGCACCGAGGCACCGCCGGAACTGGTCGAGGCCATTTGCGTCAGGCCCGGCATCTGCCCGAACTGACGCTCCAGCGGCGCGGTGACGGCACTGGTCATGACGTCCGGGCTGGCGCCCGGATACAAAGTCATGACCCGGATGGTCGGGTAATCGACCTGCGGCAAGGCCGAAACCGGCAGCAGGCGATAGGCGATCAGACCGGCCAGCACGATGGCCAGCATGCTCAGCGTGGTGGCGACCGGGCGGAGGATGAACAGACGCGAAATGTTCATGCGCCCTTCTTGGCCTTGTCGGTGACGGTGGCGTCAGGCGCAGTGGCGGCGGACTTGCCTTGCAGGTGCTCGGTCGGGGTGGTCGGCACATCCTTGCTGTCGTTGACCACTTCCACTTCGCTGCCTTCCTTCAGACGGTCGGTGCCTTCCAGCACCACCCGGTCGCCGGCGGCAAGACCTTCGGTGACCACCGTGTTTTCGCCGTCGCTGGCACCGATCTTCAATTGGCGGATGGTGACTTTCTTGTCGCCGTCCAGCGCGTAAACGAAGGTGCCGTTGGTGCCGAACTGGATGGCGGCGGACGGCGCCAGCACCACCCCTTTCAAGGTGTCGGCCAGCAGGTGAACGTTGACGAACTGGTTGGGGAACAGCGACTGATCGCGGTTCTCGTAGCGCGCCTTGAATTTCAGGGTACCGGTGGTCACGTCGATCTGGTTGTCGAGGCTTTGCAGCACACCGGTGGCTTGCAGTTTGGTGTCGCCACGATCCCAGGCCTCCGCCGGCAGTTTGGCGCCGCTGCGGTAGCGGGCGAGCACGGTTTCCAGGCTGTTTTCCGGCAGGGTGAAGGCGACGCTGATCGGTTGGGTCTGGGTGATCACCGCCAGGGAGGTCGTGTCGTTGGCCGCCACGAGGTTGCCGACGTCAAGCTGACGCAGGCCGACGCGACCGGCAATCGGTGCGCGGATCTTGGTGAATTCGAGATTGAGCTTGGCGTCGTTGACCGCCGCCTGATTGGTTTTCACGGTGCCGAGGTATTGGCCGACCAGCGCTTCGGCGGTGTCCAGCGTCTGCTTGGCGATGCTGTCTTCCTTGTACAGGCCGCGATAGCGCTCGACATCGACCTGGGCGTTCTTCAACTGCGCCTGATTCTGCAGCAAGGTGCCTTCCGCCTGGAGCAAGGCGTTCTGGTACGGACGCGGGTCGATCTCCGCCAGCAGGTCACCGGCCTTGACCATTTGCCCTTCCTCGAAATAAATCTTCACCAGTTCGCCACCGACCCGACTGCGCACATTGATAGTGTTGAGCGCCGTCACCGTGCCCAGGGCCTTGTAGTACAGCGGGAAGTCCCCGGTGACCGCCGGCGCCACGCGTACCGGAATCGGCCCGGCCGCGCCGCCGAAGCCCGGACGCATCATCCCCGAACGGCCGGTATGGCCGGCCTGCGCCTTCTCGCCGCCCTCCTTGTGGGTCGAACCGGCGGGCCAGAATTTCCAGCACAGACCGGCAATGACCAGCAGGACAAGCAGGCTCAACAGCCAGCGACGGGAGTTTCGGGAAGACGATTGCATGGAGTGATTAACCATTGGGCGCGTGGGCTTCTTTTACGGGAGGCTGAACGATAAGCACTGGTGGGGATTTAGCAAAGCAGCTTTACCGGCAATTTACCTTCCACTTACGTTTCAAGGTGTGAGGCAAAACACTGATACACAAATGAAAACGGCCTGGACAGAGCCAGGCCGTTAACAATTGTAAAAGCGCTTACTTGAGAACGGACAGCGCCGCTTCGTAGTCAGGCTCTTCTGCAATTTCCTTGACCAGTTCGCTGTGCAGGACGTTGTCGTTTTCGTCCAGTACAACCACCGCACGGGCGGTCAGGCCTTTCAGCGGGCCGTCAGCGATGGCCACGCCGTAGTTCTCGAGGAACTCGGTGCCGCGCAGGGTCGACAGGTTTTGTACGTTTTCCAGGCCTTCGGCGCCGCAGAAGCGCGCCTGGGCGAACGGCAGGTCAGCCGAGATGCACAGCACAACAGTGTTGCTGATGTCGTTGGCCTGAGCGTTGAACTTGCGCACGGAGGTGGCGCAGGTCGGGGTGTCGACGCTTGGGAAGATGTTCAGCACTTTGCGCTTGCCGGCGAAGTCTTTCAGGGTGACGTCGGACAGATTGCCGGCTACCAGGGAAAAGGCTGGCGCCTTGGAACCGGCTTGTGGCAGTTGGCCGTTGACTTGAACCGGGTTGCCTTTGAGCGTGACTTGAGCCATGAACGGAGTCCTTCTTAACGTTGTTGGGAAAGCATGCAAGAGGCGGAAGTTAACCACGAAATTGTCCGACGACCTATGCCTGGACTGAAATTGTCATGTGCTGGCACGCAAAACTGGATACACATTCTCCAGTAGCCCCACATCCCCGCTCTCAAAGAGGGTGATGCTTGTTAAAACGCAAGTCTGCGTCTTTTCTTTAACGACCTGTCGATTCAGACCCCGGCCGTTCGACTAAGCCATGAATCCCTCACTTACCTGCGGAGAAACACCATGCGCTTCATGATCATTGTCAAAGCCAGCCACGACTCCGAAGCCGGCGTGATGCCCAGCGAGCAATTGTTGACGGACATGGGCAACTACAACGAGGAACTGGCCAAGGCCGGCATTCTGGTTTCTGCCGACGGCCTTCACCCCAGCAGCAAAGGCGCCCGTGTGCGCTTCAGCGGTGAAAACCGCAGCGTGATCGACGGCCCGTTTGCCGAGACCAAAGAGCTGATCGCCGGTTACTGGATCTGGGACGTCAAGTCCAAAGAGGAAGCCATCGAGTGGGTCAAGCGCTGCCCGAATCCCATGCCGGGCACTGAATCGGAAATCGAGATTCGCCAAGTGTTCAGCGCGGAAGATTTCGGCGCCGAGTTCACCCCGGAACTGCGCGAGCAGGAAGAACGCATACGCGAGCAAGCCAAAAAACACTGAAGCCCCGAATCGAGCACGTCAGCATTTTCCGTAAGGCCGGTGACGACTGAGCGAGACACGGGGACTTTTCGGCGCGAAACAGGTAGGGTGCGCAACATCACAATGCCACCACTGGATCGCGTCGCGTTTTTTATGGAGTTGTCATCGCAATGAGTTGCTGGACCGTCCTTGGCCTGTTGGCCGACGCCGATGTGCGCACGATCAAACGCCAATATGCCGTCCTGCTCAAACAGACCCGCCCCGACGACGACCCCGAGGGTTTCCAGCGGCTGCGCGATGCCTATGAGCAGGCCCTGGCGTACAAGGAATGGCAGCAGTATCACGAGAAGAATCAGGATGAAGAGCAGGAACAGGGTATTGAAGAATCCTGGGACCTGAGCGGCCTGACCGTGGTCGAGGTCGATGCTCTGCAACTGGCGACCCGTTCGCTGGATGGACTCAGCGTTGAAGAGCTGAATCATCGCCATGCCGTCACCCTTGAACAGGGTTGCGCGCATTTCTTCGAAGACACGGTGCTGCATCATTGCATTGAACACCCTGAGACTTCGCAGACGCTGGTGGACTGGGCCATTCCGACCTTCTTCTGGTTCAGCGCCTGGCAACGCCTCGAGCTGGACGAGATATCGATCGACCTGTTGCTGGATCAACAACGCTCGCGTATTGCGCAACCGATGCGTGATGCCCTCGAACGGGAAGACGTCGACGGATTTCTCCAGGCCTATGCCCGCTGCGCGGATTTCAACTGGCTGGCGATTGAACAACATCGGCAATGGTTCGACCGTGCCCTGAGCCATTTGCTGCTGGATGCGCCGGTCTGGTCTCCCGAGATTTTCGAACGGGTGCGCGCCGGTCAGGGCTGGCACGGCTGCACCGGAAATCCCTGCCCTGACGGCGAATGGCAACGCCTGCTGGCTCGCCAGAATGCGCCGCTTTTCCTGGCTCACCAGCAACAACTGGCCACGGAGCCCGCCGTCACCCCCGAACACCGCGCCGCCCGCCTGCTGCTGGGCACCGGCTCGTTCAGCGCCCGCCGCGCACTGGCCCGACGCCTGAGCGAAGACGACTGGGCGCAGTGTCGCAAGTTGAGTTCCGAGTTGTACGCCAATCACCCCAAGGTCTGCGCGCAGATGCCCGGCGGCACGGCGTTTTTCTGGCAAAGCTGGGAACTGAGCTTCAGTGACTGGCCGACGTATGTGGGCGTGGTGCTGGCCTGCCTGATCGGCGCGTTCACCCATTACATTCCGTTGGGCGTTCGGCTCAGCGGGCTGATCAATATCGTCATGATCTCGACCGTGGTGTTTGGCGTGATCGTGGCCGGGCTCAATTGGCTGGTGCACAACCTCGCCCATCGCGTATGGCGACTGGATGACCGGCTCAGTGCAATCCTTTGCCCCGGATCTCTCAAAGACTCGCCGCCGTTCGGCGTGCTGCGCGACCTGGTGCCCGGCGCGTTGATGGTGGCCGGGCTCGGCTGGTTTTTCGGCCCGATTGCCGGCGGGGTGTACGCCGCGACCCTGGCGACCTTCGGACTGGTGCGCCGCTGGCAGTCCAGGCCCCGGGTTTCCTGGGAAGAGAGCCGTCCGGCCATGAAAGTCGGCGTGACGATCCTCGGAATTCTGGTGCTGTCCCTCGTGCTCGGCGTATTCAAAGTGGTCGCCAGCCAAGGCACGGTCAATCGCAATCAGGGTCTGCAACCCTGGACCGAACGCCTGTGCAGCCGCTTGCCGGCCACCACCGTCGAATGCAGCGCACCGGCCACCGTTGAACAGTGGTACGGCAAGGAGGCGCGCCCATGACCACCAGAGTGATGTTTTGCGTCGGGATCTTCTTCGCGCTGGTGATCATGGGGCTGACGGGCGCGATCCGGCCTTTCCTCCAGCTCGATCTCTGGCTGGACGGGCGCGATGCGCCGGTCACCGCTCAGGCCAATGCCCTGAGCCCGGTGATTGCCTGCGTCAACCGGATCGACGTGCAATGGCGAGCGGCCTACGACCGCTACAAGAACCCTCAACCGCCCGTGCCTCGCGACCAGCTCTGGTTGAAGAGCCTCAAGGATTTCGACGACAGCGACGCGTTCAATGTGCGAGACATTCAGCGCGATGTCTGCGGTCAGGGCCTCACGGAAAAACTCGATCTTCTGGCGTGGCAGCCTGAACTGGCGCGACAGGCCAACGAGTACGTCCGGGCGCTGAGTCACGTTACGACCACCATTGCACCCACGCGGTTTTACCGGGAGGCGAGTTTCACCTCCGGGTCGCAACAGCCCTCCCCTGGAGAACTGGCTGCGATCGAGCGCGTTTCACAGGAGTACATCGACGCCTCGACGGCTCTGCGGCAAAGCCTGCTGCCGCTCGACGCTGCGCAGCGTCCCGAACAGCTCAAGCTGATCGAGGCTCGTCTGGGCAGGGACATTCACTGGGACTTGCTGGCGTACATGATTCAGGCGCGGGAGACTGTCGACGTGCTCGACGAAGCGATGAAAAACCGCACTCTGACCCCAAAATTGCTGGCCGACACCACCGCGAAGTTGCAACAGGCGTGGAACCGTCGCGAACCCTGGCTCGCACCGCGCACGGGTGGATTCCAGAACAAGACCGATGCCGCACGGGATCTGTGGCTGCGCATCGGCGAGCCGGGGCAAGACTATCTCGAGGCGTTGAACACCCTGCAAGCAGACTGGCACAACCACGCTAAGCCCGAACGTTTGAGCGAGGACTACTACGCCGTGACCCGCAGTTACGACGGTTTGCTCAGCCATTACAACCGACTGGCGCGCGCCAGTTTCTGACGCAGTGCACACGCCGGATCGCCCTCAGGGGCGACCCGGCGTGCCGGTCCTACTTGGCCTTGAGCTTGAGGTAGGACTGATGCAGGTCCGACGCCCAGCCATCAATCACGCTTTTCACGTCATCGGCCTTCATCACCTGCGAATCGTTTTCCAGCGGTTTGCCGGTGCCCTTGCGCACCACCTGCGCCGCCACCTTGTTGGTGCCGCCATCGAGGAACACCGCTTCGGTCGCCAGGGTGGTTTCCTGATCGCGAATGCCACTGGCGGTGCTGACCGCTGCCGCCACCAATGCCACCGGAATCACCTCATAAGCATGGAGGCCTTCGGTCTTGCTGCTGACGGCGGTGATGGCCGCGCGCACCACAATCACACCCGGCCCGGGGCCTGAGGCCAGCGGCAAGGATTTACCCAGTTCACGCTTGAGCGCCTGATCGTAGTAGCTGGTGATGCCGTTGAGGGTCTGCTGCGGAATCTTCACGGTGGGTTGCGGTTTGGGATAGAGCTGGGTCGGTTCGACGTAGAAGCTGGTGAATTTGCCGATGTCGACTTTCGGGTCAATCCAGCGCATCACTTCAGCCCCCGACGGGGATTTGGCCTCCCTCAGCTGGCTGTAGTCCTTGAGGAAGCCTGAGTACTCGTCGGGTGCGACGGTTTTGCTGGAGCAGCCCACCACGCCCAGCGTGGCAATGCACAGGGTGCTCATCATTACGGCTAGCTTCATGCTGTAACTCCTGTCGGAAGGCCGAATTTATTGCGTCGGGGGAGTTACAGGTATAGCTAAATTCGCGCCGTTTGCGATCAGAAACCCCAACATTGCGCAACGTCGGGTCCGGACCTTTGAAAGGTCCGGACCATCACAGGCGCTCAAGGCTTTCTTCTACCAGCTCGAAGTCTCTCCGCTGCGCAACGCCATCTCCCGTCGACTGTTCGCCCGCATCGCCTTGATCAGCGACACCGTGCCCACCAGCAAAATCGCCGCACCGAACAGAAAATCAATGTTGTACAGCTGGAAATCCTGCACCGGCCCCACAAGCACCGTGCGCACCACACCGATTCCGACCAGCGTGGCGAGGAAGTCGATCCCCGGCTCATCGCGGTAGAACACCAGCAGCAACGGCAGGCACAGCACCAGCAGCATCAACAGCACCACAACCTTGAACGAGCCCTTGCGCTCGACGCTGAACGCGCATTCGTGGGGGCCGTAGGCCTTGTAGTCCTCGTCGCGGATCATCGAGTTTTTCTCGTTGATGTAGTCGGCGCGGTTGTACTTCTGGATCGGCGTGAAGGTGTTGGACATCTCCATCAGCGTGGTGATGTTCTTGAAGCGCAGGTCGATGCGCTCGCTACCCTTGAGGTAATACAGGACTGGCTTGTAGCCGTAGCGATAGGTGTCGAAAGGAAACTCGGTGACCCGGCCCTGGACGCTGATCGGCCGCGATTCGAGTTCGGCGAAGGCGCTCTTGTCGGTCGAGGCGAGGTTGCGGCTCAGGGGCAGGACTTTCACCTGTTCGAGGAAGATCGGCGTGACGCCGAACGACCACTGCAACGGTTCCAGGCGCAGACGCAGTTCGTTGCGGCCCAGGTCATAGCGGTTGAAGGTGCGTTCGGAGACCACCACTGCGCCGCTGAGCATGAACTCGCCGCGCAGGTTGTTGGTGATGCGCAGGGTCAGTTGATCCTTGCCCAGCAACGCCGCTTCGGTGTTCGGCGGCGTGCCGCACCAGGCGGTGCTTTCGCCGACGCCACCGAGATGACCGCCACGGTTTTCGTTGAACACATAGATGTAACCGGCCCACAGCGTCACCATCAGCAGCAACGCGGTGATGCCCAGAATTTTTTTGCCCGGACTCACTGATCAGACTCCCTTCTTCGTTCCGTCGTCCAGCCGAAAACCCGCTGGCGACGGGGACTCTACCAAAAGGCCACCATCGACCCAAGGAAAAATCCCCGATTCATCAGGGTTCTAAGGGTTTCCCCTGCATCACCGGCGCCGGAACAACGGTCGCGGTTCGATCACCGAGCGCCCGTACAACACGCTCATCCCGGCCAGTCCCTTGAGTGCATCCTCGGCGGATTTGTCCTCGCGCACGGCGAAGCTGTCGAAACCGCACTGGCGCATGTGGCTGAGCTGGTCGCGCAGTACATCGCCGATGGCGCGCAACTCGCCTTTCCAGCCGAAACGGCTGCGCAGCAGATAGGCCTGGCTGTAGGCGCGACCGTCGCGAAAGCTCGGGAAGTCGAGGGCGATCAGTGGCAACGAGCTCAGCCACGGCAGCAGGCTTTCGACGCCGTCGTCCGGGCCGAGCCAGACCGCATGGGTCGAGGGTGATTCGAGCCAGTGGGCCAGCGGCAGAATCAACATCCCGGCGCTGGGCTCTGTTTCAGGCGAGCGAATCAGCGTCCATGGATCATCCCGCACGATGCGCGCCCCGCTCGCCTCCATCCGCAGCAGATTATTCATGCCGGCACCTCCAGCGCTTTCGGATAAACCCGCTCCTTGAACGGCTCCAGGCCGATGCGCGCCACGGTATCGACGAACAGTTCTTCGGCCTCGCGATAACGCACGAAGGTGCCGATGATCCGTTCGATCACCTGCGGTACTTCGGCAGCGCTGAACGACGGGCCGATCACTTTGCCCAGCGCACTGTTCTTGCCCTGAGCCCCGCCAAGGGTGATCTGATACCACTCGCTGCCGTTTTTATCGACGCCGAGAATCCCGATGTTGCCGATGTGGTGATGGCCGCAGGCGTTCATGCAGCCGGAAATGTTCAGGCTGATGTCCCCAAGATCGTGCAGGTAATCGAGGTTGTCGAACCGCGCCTGAATCGCTTGGGCAATCGGGATCGATTTGGCATTGGCCAGCGCACAGAAATCACCGCCGGGGCAGGCGATGATGTCGGTCAGCAGGCCGACGTTGGCGACGCCCAGCCCCTGCTCTTTCGCCAATTGCCACAGCGTGTACAGATTGGACTTGGGCACATCCGGCAGGACGATATTCTGTTCGTGGGCGATGCGGATTTCGCCGAAACCGAAACGCTTCGACCAGTCGGCCACGGCCAGCATCTGCGCATCGGTGACGTCCCCCGGCGGCGAGGCCAGGCCCGGTTTGGTCGACAGCACCACGCTGGTGTAGCCCGGCACTTTGTGCGGCTGCACGTTGCGCGCGACCCAACGGGCGAACGCCGGGTTGTCGGCCAGGTGCGTGCCGTAATCCAGATCGGTGTCCGCCAGCGTGCGATAGCTCGGCGGCACGAAGGCACTGGCGACGCGCTGGTATTCATCTTCGGTCAACTGCGCGGGGCCGTCCTTGAGGTGTTGCCATTCCTCTTCGACTTCCTTGGCGAACGCCTCGATGCCCAGCGCCTTGACCAGAATCTTGATCCGCGCCTTGTACTTGTTGTCGCGGCGACCATGGCGGTTGTAAACCCGCAGCACCGCCTCGACGTAGGACAGCAAGTGCTGCCACGGCAGGCCATCACGGATCTGCAGACCAAGGATCGGCGTGCGCCCCAACCCGCCGCCGACGATCACTCGCAGCAGCATTTGCCCGTCACGGCCGGGGTAAAGGTAGAGACCGATGTCGTGCATCATGATTGCCGCGCGATCCTGCTTCGCCGAGCAGATGGCGATCTTGAACTTGCGCGGCAGGAACAGGAATTCCGGGTTGATCGTCGACCATTGCCGCAGGATTTCCGCCAGCGGACGCGGGTCGATCAGTTCGTCCGCCGCGACCCCGGCGAAGGCTTCGGTGGTGATGTTGCGCACGCAGTTGCCCGAGGTCTGGATCGCATGCATGTTGACCTGCGCCAAGCGCTCGAGGATGTCCGGCACTTCGTGCAGTTCGATCCAGTTGAACTGCATATTCTGCCGGGTGGTGAAGTGGCCGTAACCACGGTCATAGTCCCGGGCGATGCTTGCCAGTGTGCGCATCTGTTCGGCGCTCAGCGTGCCGTAAGGAATGGCCACCCGCAGCATGTACGCGTGCTTTTGCATGTACAGGCCGTTTTGCAGGCGCAGCGGCAGGAATTCCTCTTCGCTCAACTCCCCGGCCATGAAGCGCTCGACCTGATCGCGAAACTGCGCAACGCGCTCGAACACCAGCGCCCGGTCGTAATCATCGTATTGATACATGCAACTGCCACCTCATCAGGAGTTTCCCACAGTTTTGTAAAAGCACTATGACGTTGCAGCGCAGCCGGTTACAGATTCACCTGAACGCATAAAAACCGTATCAGGACGCGGCAGATGGCCGCAGGCAGCGCCTGGATCTGATCCGCATAAATCAACAATTCCTGAGCCTGTTTTGTTTCCGGTGGGGTTTCTACAGTGCAGCTCGTGCCAGACCGGGTGGCCTGGCAAGACTTTGCAACCGTGGATGAACTGACCATGAGCACAGCAACAATCGGACAGGCTTATAACTACAAGGTCGTCCGCCAATTCGTCATCGCGACTGTTTTCTGGGGTGTCGTGGGCATGGCGATGGGGGTATGGATCGCCTCGCAACTGGTATGGCCGGAGATGAATCTGGACCTGCCGTGGACCACCTTTGGCCGCTTGCGACCCTTGCACACGAGCCTGGTGATTTTCGGTTTCGCCGGCAGCGCGCAATTCGCCGCCAGTTATTACGCCGTGCAGCGCACCTGCCAGGTGCGGCTGTACTCGGACAAACTCGCCGCCTTCACCTTCTGGGGTTGGCAATCGGTGATCGTGATCATGCTGGTCACCCTGCCGCTGGGCTACACCACCACCAAGGAATACGCCGAGATCGAATTCTCCGGCGCGGTGTGGATGGCCGTGGTCTGGGTCGCGTACGCCGTGGTGTTTTTCACCACCGTGGTGCAGCGCAAGACCAAACACATCTATGTCGGCAACTGGTTTTTCGGCGCGTTCATTCTGGTGATCGCCATGCTGCACGTGGTCAATCACCTGTCGATCCCGGTGGACTGGTTCAAGTCCTATCCGGTGTATTCCGGCGCCACCGACGCCATGGTGCAGTGGTGGTACGGCCACAACGCGGTGGGGTTCTTCCTGACCACCGGGTTCCTCGGGATGATGTATTACTTCGTGCCCAAGCAAGTGAATCGGCCGGTGTATTCGTATCGCTTGTCGATCGTGCATTTCTGGGCGCTGATCACCCTGTACATCTGGGCCGGCCCGCACCATTTGCATTACACCGCGCTGCCGGACTGGGCGCAGTCGCTGGGCATGGCAATGTCGCTGATCCTGTTGGCGCCGAGCTGGGGCGGCATGATCAACGGGATGATGACCCTGTCCGGCGCGTGGCATAAATTGCGCACCGACCCGATCCTGCGTTTCCTCGTTCTATCGCTGGCGTTCTACGGCATGTCGACGTTCGAAGGGCCGATGATGGCGATCAAGACCGTCAACGCCCTCTCCCACTACACCGACTGGACCATCGGCCACGTACACGCCGGGGCCCTGGGCTGGGTGGCGATGATCACCTTCGGCGCGACCTATCACATGGTGCCCAAGGTGTTTGGCCGCGAGCGCATGCACAGCACGCCGCTGATCAACCTGCACTTCTGGCTGGCGACCATTGGCACGGTGTTGTACATAGCTTCGATGTGGGTCAACGGGATTACTCAGGGTCTGATGTGGCGGGCGATCAACGAGGACGGCACGCTGACTTATTCGTTCGTAGAAGCGCTGCAGGCCAGCCATCCGGGGTTTGTCGTACGGTTTGCCGGCGGGGTGTTCTTCCTCAGCGGCATGTTGCTGATGGCCTACAACGTGTGGCGCACGGTGCGAGTGGCGGATGTTGCGATTGCCCATCGTGAAGCGCAGATCGCCTGATCAAGGGAGCTGGTCATGTTCGATGTTTTATTGAATGTGTTGGGCGTGGTGTTTCTGTGGCTGGCGGTTGAGTACTGCTTGCGGCACGAGACGGCCGAAAGTCTGGATGAGGCGAGTCTGACGCCGTTTGCGGATGATCCGGAGGTGGCGCGGCGGGTTGAGATGGCCACCGGTAAAACCGTGAAAGCGGTGGCGCCGGAGATAGCCAAACCGGGCTGGATCAACCTCGAAATGTGAGCCACCCCTTACTGATCGTTCCCACCCTCTGCGTGGGAATGCCTCAAGGGACGCTCCGCGTTCCAGCTCCGGAAGGGACGCGGAGCGTCCCGGGCTGCATTCCCACGCAGAGCGTGGGAACGATCAAGTGTGTCAACCTCGGTCGCGAGGGATGAGGCTCTGTAACTGCTGCGCGAGAAAATTCGCGTCGAAGGCAAAGGTATCCGGATCCTTCAACCCATTGGTCTTGCGCCACTGCCACTCCCCGCCCGGCAGTCCCACCAACGAAACACTCCCATACCGCGCCGCCGTCAACCCCATCACCGCCAGCGAAATCTGCCCGCCGCTGCCCATCACATCCGGCACGAACTCCACCGGTTTGCCGGCAATCACGATGCTCAGTTTTTCAGTCTTGAAGGTCGAGGTCTCAACCGGAGTGCTCGGCCCGAACGCCACATAAGCCTCGCGGCTCACCTCCAGCAACCCCGGCGCCTGCACCGGTTCCAGCCATTGCTGAATCTGCCCGAACAACTCGGTAATCCGTGTAGCCCAGGTCGCCGATTGCGTCTCGAACAGTTGCTTCTTGTGCGCTTCGCTGTCGGCATAGTGGCGAAGCATTTCGCCCAGTTGCTGTACGTCGTCCATTGCGGTGTTCCTTTGAGGAAGCAGTGCTGCGGACTCCGAGCATGGCAGATGCCGATGACGGCCGTGCAAGTCATTTGCCTGCACGGTCGCCCCATCGACCATTGACGGACAGAAGGTCAGCGTTTGCGCAGACGCGCCATGCTCAAGGTGTCGACCCATTGCCCATCACGCACGGCGTAATCGCGGAACAGGCCCTCATTTTCGAAGCCGAACTTGCGATAGAGGCCGATGGCCGCCTCGTTGTCGGCGTACACCGAAAGCTCGACCCGGTGCAGGTTCATCCAGTTGTCGGCGATGTCCAGCGCCGCTGCCAGCAGCTTCGAACCCACGCCCTTGCCCTGCCACGCCACCGCAACGGCCATGCCGACACTGCCCGCATGGCTGCGGCGAATTCGTGAATACTGCTCCAGCCCCAGATTGCCGATCACCACCCCCTGATGCAGCGCTACCAGTTGCACCACCCGCTCGTTGTCCGGCGCCAGGCGTTTGCGCCAGACCTCGGTGGTCTGAAACGGCATCTGCAACACCTGCCGGGTCACGGCCGGGTCGTTATAGAGCGCGGTGATGCCCTCGACGTGGGATTCGTTGTAGCGCTCAAGGTGAATGGCGGGGTTGTGCTCAGGCATGAAAGATCCCTCCTGGATCAGTGCGTGGCCGGTCACTGTAAACCGCTTCTTCACGGATTCGCCACGACTGTTTAAAGCCGTTGACCGAAACGTCCGGCAAGCCACAACGGCTTGCGCCATTGCCTACGCATCCGCCAGAATCCGCCGGCTTGTGCGCCTTGAGGGCGGGCTCTATCGTTTCCGGGTCGCTGATGAATCAGCGATCGGGTTTCGCAGCCCGGATCAATCAAGGCGCCCAGAGCGTCGTTTCCGTTCAGCATTCTTTGCTGGTCGCGTAATGGCGGTTGTGCGCGGGATACCTTCGGGTATGCCGGGTTCCTTGATTCCCGGTCTGCGAACCCGCGTACAGCTGCCACCTCCATTCGTTTCGCAGCGAACCGTGGCAGCTCCATCAATCAGGGAGTACTACCATGATCAAACCAACGCCAAACCCACCCGAATCCGATACCACCTCGCCCTACGAATCCCTCGATTCAAAGACCTTCCACGAAGCCGCCGAACGCGCCCTCGACCACTACTTCAATCCCCTGCTCCCCAGAAAACCGCTGCTCAAACCCAACACCCGCTACCTCATCGCCCCCGGCATCGACAGCGAAGAACTGCTGGCCGACGCCTGCGAAACCCTGACCTCGGCCAAAACCATGGCCACCGACTTCGCCGGGCTGGTGGACGGTTCGCATCGACACGTGCTGCTGGGCATTGCGCAACTGATCATGCTGGGTGAGCTGGCGGTAAATCGGGCGCTGGATAATCTGGAGTTGAAGGCCGAGGCGCCGCTGTAACCTGATCGCCTGATCGTTCCCACGCTCTGCGTGGGAATGCAGCCCGGGACGCTCCGCGTCCCTTCCGGAGCTGGAACGCGGAGCGTCCCTTGAGGCATTCCCACGCGGACGGTTCGACGCCTCGACGTGGGAACGATCTAAGTCCGCCTACTCAAACCACTCCTGCCGCTCATTGAACGTCCGCTGAATCAACTCAACCAACGTCTGTACTTCAGCCACATCCTGCGATGCGGAATTAATCGCCAACCACGCTTGCAACCGCATTGCCTCGTCAAACAACCCCGGCAACGCCACCAACCCGCGATCAAACCGGCTCATGTACATCGGCAGCAACCCGATGCACGCACTGCACCGGATCATCTCCAGCATCAGCTCGTAAGACTGCATCTGCACCACGCCCGCCAGACGCTGTTCAACCAGTTCATTCCACGGCCGAAAGCTGTCGATCTGCCGATCGTGCTGCCATTGCACCAGCATGAAATCGGCGAGGTCATCGGGGCTTTCCGGGCGTGCAGTCACGCGCGAATAGCGTTTGGCGATGTGCGGCTGGTATTCCAGTTGTGCAAGGCGTTGCGGTTCGCTGATGGTGAAGGTCGGGCCAGGATGCGGGGTGTCGCCGTGGGCGAGCCACAGCACGATGTCGGCGCTGACGGCGCGCAGGGCCAGTTCGCTGTCGAGGGCGATGATTTCGAGGCGCACGCTGGCGTTGCGGCGCAGCAGTGCGATGAGGTCGCGGCCAAGGATGTCATGCAGGATCGATTCGGCGACGGCCAGCCTGATCAAGGGTTGCTCGATCACCGGCAGTTTGCGTTCGTGGGCCAAAGCGATCAGTTGCGCCTGCAATTGCAGGCCTTCGCGGGTCAGGCTTAAGGCGCTGCCCTGAAAGCTGAACAGTGCGCATTGCAGTTGCTGTTCGAGTTGCGCCAGTTGCTTGCGCAGCAGGGTCGAGCGCACGTTGAGGCTGCGGGCGGCCTGCATGAAGCAGCCGCAACGGGCGCTGACCAGAAAGTATTGGGCGACGTCGCCGTCGAGGGTCGCGGCCTGCGCCAGCCAGGGTTCGTCCTTGTCCCGGGGCCAGCGGAAATCGGCGCTGCTCTGTCGTGCTGCGGGTTCGGTGAATGACATCGATGACTCCCTGTCGATCTTTGTTTTGATGTGCAGCGCTTAAGGTTTGGTCTCCAGCACCTTGTTGAGCTCGGCCCCGTCAATGCTCAGCGTCGCGGTGTTGAGCATGCCGTCCAGATACGCCTGGGCGATCTGCTCCTGACGTTGTGCCCGCAAGGCCTGGGTCAGTTGATCGCGCAACTCGTCGAGGGTCGCGGTGCGGGCCGGTTGTTGTTCGGTGAGTTTGATCACGTGAAAACCGGCACTGCTTTGCACGGGATCGGAGACCGCGCCAACCTTGAGCCGCGCCACGGCACCACGCACTTCCGGCACCAGTTGCTGCAACGGTTGCAGGCCGGTGTCGCCGCCGCGTTCGGCAGTGAGGCGATCCTGGGAAAACTCCTTGGCCAACGCCGCAAAGTCCGCCGGGGTCGACTGGGCTTTCTTGCTCAACTCCGTCGCCTGTTTGCGCACGGCTTCGAGATTCTGCGGCTCATTCACCCCAAGAAAAATCTGGCTGACCCGATACAACGCCGGCGTCTGCCAGTTGGCTTTGCCCGCGTTATACGCCTGCTGCAACTCGGCAGCGCTCGGGTAATCCGTCGGCACCTGACTCACCGACTGCAAATAGTCGCGAAACACGATCTGTTCGGTGGCGGCGCGGGTCTGCCGCACCACGTCCGGGCGCTGCGCCCAGCCTTGGGCATCGGCCTGTTCCAGCACGGCTTTTTCGGCCAGACGTGAACGAATCCAGCGCTCGAGCGCCTCACGATTACCGCGCAGTTGCTCGCGGGTCTGCGGCGGGACGGCCGCCAGCAGCGCCTGCAATTCCTCCGGCGAGACCTGCTGATTGCCCAATCGCGCCACCGCAGGCCCACTGTTCGCCGCAGTGACCGGCGCCGGTTGCTGGGCGGCGACCGGGTCATTACCCGGCCGCACCACCAGCGCCACGGCGACCACCAACAGCGCCACCGCAGCGGCGCTGATTACCATGGCAGGTTTTGTCACAGCGCGACTTCCTCTTGCTCAACTTTTGGTGCCTGAGCGGCAGCGGCGTTCTGGGTGAAATCACGCAGGTACACGATGAACTCCTGCAACAGGCGATCCCACAATTCCAGGTTGCCGCGCAGGTAATCGCCGCTGACGCCAGCAGCCACCACCACGTCCATCTCCATCACCAGAAACTCGCCCTGCAACGACAACCGGGCAAACCGGCGAGTCGCGTTCCACTGCTCAGCCACACCGGCCGGCAACTCACCCTGCACGCGCAAGGCGCAGCTGAACGTGAAGTCGACGTAGCTGCCCTGCTCCGCCACCGCCGGGTTGCCGAAACGCACGGCGTAACCGATGCCCTGGCTGGCGCTGAGCAACTGGACGATGCCGTTCTGTTCGGTCTGGTTGACGCGGTAACCGGCAGCTTGCAGCACGTCGGTCAGGGATTGCGGGGATACGTGGGAGATCAATTGAGTCATTACTTCTTCCTTGTCCATGAGTCTTTTAATCAGTGCGCAATCGCGGCTTGCGGCGCATCGAATTGAGTCTTGTACAGTTCATCGCCAAAGCCCTGAGCCAGTTCATCGAACTTGACCCGGGCACTGCCGGCGAAGGGCTGGCGGATCTTCATCACCTCGGCCACATCGATGTTTTCGTAGGCGGTGAGAATCTGCTTGGCCACGCCGTACATCTGCTGATTCTTGACCGAACATTGCTGCACTTGTGTGTCACGTTCAGTCAATTGCGCTTGAAGCTTAGACCGTTCTGCCTCTTTGGCACGGGCCATGACCAACAACTCGTCATAGGCTTTCTTGAACTTGCCGGTCTGCTCGTTGCTGGCCGCGACTTGCGCCTGGGCCTGGCTGTGCAGGGCTTGCTGCTGCCCGGCCAGCTGCTCGGCGAGGCCTTTGGCCTTGGCCAGTTCGGCGGTCAATTGCTTGATTTGTGCCTGCGCAGCCTTGGCTTCGTTCTGCGCCGCCAGTTGCGCGGCGCTGGCCTGGGCCTGTTGGCTTTGCAGGGCTTGCAACTGCTGGGTGGTGCTGCGCAACTGGGTGCGCAGGCGTTCTTCCATGCCTTCGGCGCTCGCCCCGGTGGCGATCAACATCCCGAGCCCAAGCCATAAACAGCGGATTTTCATATCCCTCTCCCGGCGCTTAGAAGCGCGTGTTGATCTCAAGCTGCATGACGTCGATGTCGAACGGCGCGCCATACACCGCCTCCGAACTCAGCCAGCGGCCGGTGGCGTAGACGTTCTTCGCCAGACCGTAATTGCCGCCCAGGAAGTAGCCCTTGGCGTTGGTGCCGCCGAGGTGGAACGACGAATCGTTGAAGCCGTCCGGCAAGGCATCCGGCTGGATGTACTTGTAGCCGGCGAACAGGTTCCAGTCGCCCTGCTTCTTCAGCTCCAGTGCGTTGCCGAGGGTGAACTGGACCATCCACGCATTGGCGCCGCTTTCGATGTTGCCGTTGCTGTCGAGGTTGTTGACCAGTTGCCCGGCCGAACGCTTGCGCATGTCGCCTTCGTCGTAACCAAGGTTGTGGATGTAGTTGCCCTGGCTGCGCAGTTTGAAGTCTTCCGCCAGGTCGGTGTCCCACACCACGTTGAGGTCCAGCAGGTTGAACTCGGAAGCGAGACCAACGAACTGCGGTTGCGGCGTGGTGGTCGGGTTGAGCGGGTTAGGCGTGATGTCGCGCAGCAGGAACACGCTGTTGCCCTTCTGCATGAACGCCGCGCGGGTGCCGTCGCTGTCGCAGCCCGGTGCGCCGGCCCAGGGTTCGCAAGGACTGGAGCGCTGGCCTTCGATGTCGTCGAAGCGGTAGTAGGCCAGCGCGCCTTTCAGGCGGTTGTTGCTGTTGATCGCCCATTTGGCGCCGATCTGCGCGCCGTACAGCCATTTGTTGTCGCTTTCTTCCTTGTCGAAGCCGTTGCTGGTGGTGGTGTCGTTGGTGTAGTCCACCGGGAACGCGCCGACGGTGCCGAATACGCCCCAGTCGCGGCTGAGCTTGTGGTCGAAAATCGCCGCCACGCCGTCGAAGTTCAGGTCGTTGGAATACAGCATGTCGGTGGACATGAACGGATTGGCGAAGCGGCCACCGGTCAGGGTCAGTTCATCCGACGGCTTCCAGGTCAGGTAACCCTGATCGAGCCAGATGTCCTTTTTCGAGAAGCCACCGCCGAGGTTCTGGGTGGTCGACACCGGATTGTTGTCCGAGCCGGTGCCGATACGGATGCCGGCGGTCCATTCCGGCGAGATTACTGCTTTCATGCCCAGCCGGGCGCGCAGGCGGAACAGGTTTTCGCGGTCTTCGCGAGTGTTGAGCAACGGTGGCAGCGCGGTGCTGCTGTTGGGGTTCACGTCGTACGGGCCGTTGTTGTTGAGCTTGGCGAAGTCGACGATTTCGTTGCTGTTGCTGCCCGAGTAGTAGCGCGATTCGTCACGCAGACGGATGTCGCCGTCGAAGCTGATGCGCGACGCCCAGTCCGGGAACGTATTGGGCGCAGCCCAGTTTTCCTGTTTGGCGGTGGCCATGACCTCAGCCTTGACCTGATCGCGGATCTGGTCGCGCACTGCGGCCGGCACGTATTGCACCCGCACATCGCCCGGTGCGGCGACCGGCCCGGCGGCCACAGCGGTGGACGCCGCAGCCTGCTTGGCCTGGGCCGCTTCGTTCTGGGCCTGGGCGATCAGCTCGTCGGCCTTGTCCTGTTTCAGAATGCCCTGCTCGACCAGCAAGCGGATCAGATTGATCGTGGCGTTCTCCGAGGGCGCAGGCGCTGCCGCGGCCTGACCGACCAGGGTCGCGATGACCATGCCGACCGCCAGGGACAATCGATTCACGTTGGAAATCATCTGCACACAACTCCTTTTCATACAGCTTTATGAATTCGGTTAACCCGGACGCCGCCCTTGCAGGGACATGCGCACAGGCAAGGTGATGGAGGCCGGTGGCCGTTCGCTCAGGTGGGGCGCGTTACGCAAGGCGGCCAGCACCTGACTGTCAATCTCGGGGTTGCCGCTGGACTTGATGAGCTCGACCCGGGTGATCTCGCCGACGCTGCTCAGCCACACATCGGCCTGCAGCGAAAACGCCAGGTTGCGCAGGTCGGGGTTCTCGCGCAGCAGCTTCTGGAAGGTGAACGCCAGGAACTGGCTGTAGGTGCCGTTGCCCAGTCGCCCACCGCCGGAACCGGCCATGCCGCCGCCCTTGCCCGCGCCGATGTTGAAGGCGTCGCTGCCGCTCTGGGCGTCGCCGTCCATTTGCATCGGGTTGGCCAGGTCGTCCGCCGGCGATGGCGGTGCCTCTTCCTCGGGCTTGACCTCTTGCGGTTCGGGCGTTGGCTCGGGCTCGACGATTTTTTCTTCCACCGGGGTTTCCGGCTCCGGCGGTTTTTCCGGCGGCGGTGGTGGCGGTGGCGGCAACGGAATGATCGTCGGCACCTTCGGCGCTTCCCGGCGGATGCCGCTCATGTCGTTGGCCCACTGCCACAACAGGAACGCCGCGACGGCGCCCAGCAGCAGCCCGGCGCCCCACTTCGCGTAGCGCAGTGGCGACTTCTTCACCGGCAAAGGCTCGATTGGCAGTTGTGCAGTCATCACTCAGCCCTGCGTCGGTTTGCCGGTAACGAGACCGACCTGGGACAGTTCGAGCCGGCGCAGCAGGTCCAGTACTTCGATGACCTTCTGGTATTGCACCGTGGCGTCGCCGCGCACGATCACCGGGAAGTCCGGGTTCTGCGCCTTCTCGATGCGCAGGCGTTCTTCCAGCTCCGGCAACGTCACCGGGTAGGCGTCGAGGAACACCTGGCCGCCGTCGTTGACCGAAATCGCCTTGGTCTTGGCTTCGGACAACGACACCGCGGCGCTGGCCTTGGGCAGGTTGATCTGGATCCCGGAGACCTGCGCGGTGGCGGTGAGGATGAACATCACCAGCACCACCATCAGCACGTCCACCAGTGGCGTGATGTTGATGCTGTCCACTGCGGCATCTTCGTCATCGTCGTGGGAGGCATTTACGGACGCCATGTCTGTGCTCCTCAGGCCGGTACGGAGTGGTTGGCGTGATGGCCGCGCTGATGCGCCGCTTCACTGGACTGGCCTTCGCCGTGCATCTCCGCCAGACGGGTGATGAACTCGTCGACGAACACGCGCATGTCGGCGCTGACTTCCTTGTTGCGGGTGATCAGGCGGTTGTAGCCAAACAGCGCCGGGATCGCGACGAACAGGCCCATGGCAGTAGCGAGCAACGCAGCCGCCATACCCGGCGCGATAGCGTTGATGTTGACGTCGCCGGCCATGGCCGTGCCGAGGAACACCACCATGATCCCCAGCACGGTGCCGAGCAGGCCGATGTACGGGCCGCCGGCGATGGCGTTGGACAGGGTCGAAAGTTTCGAACTCAGCTGCTGGTTTTCCCGGGTGCGCACGCCGTCCATGGAGCAGCGGATCGCTTCGATGGTTGCGGCGGAAACCGACGAGGTATCGGCGCCCTGCTCACGGCGGGTGCGGATCTCTTTCACCGCCACCAGGTACAGGCGCCACAGCGGCGAGTGCTGCAGACGCTGAGCGAGTTGGGTGTCGTCGGCAAACATTTCCAGGCGAGTGCCGACCTTGGCGAATTGCACGCGGAAGTCTTCGTTGGCAGCAGTGACGCGGCTCAGGGTGCGGTTCTTGCGCAGCATGATGATCCACGACTGGAACATCATCAGCACCAGCACCGCGATGATCACCCAGGCGTCCACAGGCACCGCGTTGAGCAGGAAGCCGAGGCTGCCGAAACCGAAACCGGACTGTTCTTCATCGACGCCGTAGGCGACCAGTTTCGACTCGGCGCCCTGGGAGGTAGCGTCAGCCAAAAGCAGCGGCGCCGGACGGGCGACTTTCGACAGGCGCAGTTCATCAATGGCGCCCACGAATGGCTGGAACGCGCTCGGGGAAAGATCAGCACCAATGGCCATGACCGAGTTGAACGCCGGCATCGCCTGAGCCAATGCCGCGCCTTCGCGACCGTTGATGTACAGCGTCACTTTTGCGCCTTCGGCGGTCAGCGCGACGTGCTGCCATTGGCCCGGATTCAGCGGCTGCGTGGCCACGGCGCGCTGGCCGTCGATTTCCACAAACGGCACGCCCTGATTCACACCCACCAGCAGGCTGTTGGCGCCTTCGCGGCGGGCCAGGATCAGTTGCTCGCCATTGGCCTGATCCAGTCGCAGCCAGGCACTGAAGGTGAACGCGCTGCCAGCGTTGTGCTGCAACGACGGACTGGCCGGCAACAGCAACGGCTGGCCGCTGAACTGCAGGGCCCGCCCTACTACGCCGTCAATCGCGGCGCCGGTCGCGCTCTGCGCGGTATTGCCGTAAGCGGTGGTGTCTTTCGCCGGGGTGCCGGTGGCGCCGTCGAAGTGATAGAGCGCGGTGTAATTCGGATCGAACGTCAGTTGGCCGTTGCCGGTGGCCGGGGCTTTCTGGTTGCCGTAGTACATCCAGATGTCCTGACGCTGACCGCCCTCGACATTCGGCACATCGACCCAGATCAGCGCCATGCCCATCAACGCGTCGAAGCTTTCGATCTGGTGGTTGAGCACGGTCTTGTCATCGGCGGCGACGAAGCGCAGGTCCGAGCCGTCCTCTTTAACGCCGTCGAAGGTGAAGTTGCCGGTGTGCAGGCGCACCAGCAGCGCGGTGCGGCCCAGGGCCTGATTGATCGCGGCGCCTTGCGGCGTGGTGTCGACGGCGATCTGTTTGCGGTAATGCCAGTCGTCCTGCCACCAGGCCTGAGCCGTGGCCGGGAGCACGAAGCCCAGGCAGATCAACAACGAAAGGAAAAGGCGCTGCATGAAAAGTGCTCCTGTTAGAAAGTGGCCTGAAGGTTGAAGTGCAGGCGCGATTCCTGTTTCGAGGTGTTCGGCCCTTCGAGTAGCGGATAGCCCCAGTCGAGGCTGCCGGACAGCCATTTGCTCAGGCTGGCGCGGGTGCCGAGGCCGACGCTGGCCAGGGCGTAATTGGCGTCCTGATCCGGCAGTTCGTCGCGCAGGTAGAGTTGCGCGCCTTCGGCGAAGGCGTAGAAGCGCCAGTCCTGCATCCAGCCGCCGACGTACTTGGCCAGCGACGGTGTGCGCAGCTCTTCGCTGATCAGGAAGCCGTCATCGGCGGTGCGTTCAGCGGCCAGATAGCCGCGTACCGATGTAGCGCCGCCGGCGGAGAATTGTTCGTTGGAAACCAGCGGCCCGGACGCCAGTTGGAACGCGGCTTTGCTTGCGCTCTGCCAGTCGCTGTCGAAGGTCCAGGTGAAGTTGGTATCGCCTTTGAGCACGGCGAAGCTCGGGTTGGCGCGGTAGCGTTTGTAGTCGAAGTCTTCGTCGGAGCTGCCGTAGCCGAAGATGCTGCGGGTGGCGGCGACCAGGCTCAGGCCGAGGCCGAGCTGGCTCTTTTCTGTGTAGCGATAGCCGTTGTAGGCGAAGGTGAACGGCGCGTATTTCAGCGGCACCTTGTCGCTCTCGCCGGACAGGGTCAGGCGCTCGTCGAAGTCCTTGAAGTCGATGCCGGCCGACAGCGAGTTCGACCAGTTGCCGCTGGACGGGATCGTGTAGATCGCCGCTACGCCGTAGGAATGGCCCTTGCCGAGCACGTTGCTGCCACCGATGGTGGCGACGTTGCTGTCGGACTGGTAACCGGAGAACTGCACGCTCCAGCGCTCGGTCAGCGGCGCGGTGTAGGAGCCGGACCAGACCTTGGCATTATCGGTTTCCTGTGGCGCGGTGAAGAACGTCAGGTTGACGCTGTGTCCCAACTGCCAAAGGTTGTTGTAGCCGAGGCTGGTGACGGTCCGCAGTTTTTCGGTGTCGGCGCTGTAGTCGTTGTTCAGGCCGACGCTGGCGGTCCACGGGTTCTGGTCTTCGACCTGCAAGTCCACGTCCATGGTGCCGGGGCGCTGGCCTTCACGCACCAGCGGCATCACCTGGCGGCCCGGGGTCTTGTTGAGTTGCGCCAGTTCGCCCTGGACCTTGGCGAAGTCCGGCACCTCGCCTTCCTTCAGCGCCGGGACATTGTCGCGGATATCCAGCGGAGAATAGTGTTTGGCGCCGACCACGCGGACCCGGCCGACCTTGGTTTCGCTGACTTGCAGGTAGACGATGCCGTCGGCCACCGCTTGCTCCGGCAGTTCGACGAACACCGATTGATAGCCACGTTCCTGATAGGCCTTCTGCAAGGCATCCCGCGCGCCTTCGATGTCGCTCAAGGCTTTTTGCGGGCCGAGGAACGGGTACACCGCTTCTTCGATCGCCCGCGCATCGAGCACGGTGTTGCCGCGCACGAAGTATTCGTTGACGTCCACCAGACGCTGCGCCGCTGCGTTTTCGGCCCCCTCGGCGAACGCCGGCTGCGCACCGGCCGTCACCAGCAGCCAGCCCCACAGCGCCAGCCGTGACGTGAAAATCTGATCCACACTACCCCCTGAAAATTCGCGATGACCTGTTGGCGCTTTTGCGCCTTGCGTGTGCGTCAGTTACTGGCGTTCTTGATTGCTGAAGTGCAGGCCCCGGTGTGCTTGCCCAGCCAGGTGTGCAGCAGCGCGAAGTTCAAGGAGAACTCGGGCATTTGCAGCAGCGCGCCGCAGAACACTTCACCGATGATTTTCTGGATGAGCTGCACCGCACGCGGCTCGTTGAGCAGCGTGGCGATGTCGCGACTGAGGACGTTGAAACTCCAGACTTTCTGGTTCAGACCGAGGCCGACGAACCAGCGAAACAGCAGGTTGTAATTGAGCTGTTCGTAGAGCTGCTGCTCGCTGGGCACCGAATACAGCAGTTGCAGGAGCAGGATGTGCATGACCGTCTGCGGGGCGATCAGCATGCCGGGTTGGGCATTGAGGTCGTGCAGGAGGTCGCGGTGCGCGTCGAGCAGGTCGTCGATCTGCGGGCGCAGCAGCACCAGCGAATGCCCCGGCGGAATGTAGCTGGAAACCTCTTTCAAGGCGCCCTGCCAGTCATCCTGCGACACGATCCAGACCCACGGCGCGCCGTAGCGATACACCGAAACCGGCTTCTTGCGCGCGGCTTCGACGATCTTCGACAGGCGTTGATCGAGTTCCTGCATGCCCACTTTCGAGTAGCGTTCCATAGTCCCCATTGCCTCACTCCCGGCGTCCCGCCTCGGCTTGTGAAAAGCGCCCCTCAGGGCCCCTCAAGCGCGTTACATAGGCATGACCGGACTGGCGATGTGCTACCGAACTTTTGTCATAAAAGCTTCATTACAGAAATTGATCGGGATTTGGCAGACAACACAAAACCCTGTGGGAGCGGGCTTGCTCCGGGCGGCGTTCCGACGAAAGTGGTGTGTCTGTCACTTAGAGAGTGACTGACGGGACGCCTTCGCGAGCAAGCCCGCTCCCACAGGGTTATGGGGCGTTTTCAGAAAAACATTCCGTCAGGTGTAGACCGGCCAGATGTCGACGATCTTACCGCCACGCACCGCCAGCAAGTCGCCGAATTGCAATAACACCGCCTCGGTCTGGGTCGGCCGCAGAAAGACTTGATCCTCCACCGTCAGGCCAACGGCATTCGAACCATTGACCATCTCCTGATTCGAGCTACGCCCATAAACGCCATTGCTCTGCAATCCGGGCGGTGATTCGAACTCGGCCATCCAGTTGCCGCCGTAGATGAAAAAGGTCTGCCGCTGGTTGGTGTCCCACCACGAAAACAGCCTCGACTTGTCATCCAGCGCCGGGATGTTCACCGGCCCCGTGCTTTTCAGCACCGGGGTGGAGATGTACGTGGCGGGCTCATGTTCAACCAGCGACGGCAGATCGTAATGCGTCGGCTTGAGCATCGCTGTCCCAACCGACACCTCACTGCTCAGGCTTTCGTTTTCATGCATGCGATAACTCGGGCTGCCAGCAGTGTTCAGGCACAAGCCGTCATGCCACAGCGCCGGATATTGCTGCCGGGTGAAGTCGACGCAGCGCTGATAAATCACCATCACCTTGGCGAACAGTTCCTCGGGCGAACCGAGAATCCCCGGCACGCCCATACCCACGAACGGGTCGTAGCCCATGAACCCGGCGAACTCCAGATGCTGCGGGTAGGCGGCGATCAGCGCGAGCATCTGCCCGAGCACGTTCACGTCACTGACGCCGCCCCGGTGCAGGCCGACGTCGAGCTCGATATTGATCCGCATCCGCGTGCCCACCCCCTGAGCCAGTGCGAGGTATTGCTGCAGACGTTCGGGGTTGTCGATCAGCCATTGCAGTTGCTTCGTCGGGTCGAACGGGCCCTTGTGGGTTTGATAGAACAGCTCGGCGGAACGCACCGGCAGCGGCTTGCCGAGCAGAATGTCGGACTGCGGGAACGTCACTGCATCGTGATTGAGAAACGGCTGATGGAACGACATCAGCTGCTGCGTCCCTGCCCTTTGGCCGATGTAGCTGAGCAGACCCGGTGATGGCAGGGATTTCTCCACCAGCCGCAACTGCTTGCCCGCGCGTTTGACCGAGCGCATCACCACGTCGATGTTGTGATCGAGGCGATCCAGATCGATCAGCAACACCGGGCGCATCGGGCCTTTGGTCTTGAGTTCGTTGTTCAGCGCTCGGAAATAGTCGCTGTAAGGCCCGCCGCGATCCCCCGGCCGCAGCCACGCCCCCACGCCCACAAGCAGGGCACCGACACCCAAAGTCCCGAGCACGAAATTACGTCGATTGACCGCCATCAGCTCACCCCCAGAATCGACGACAGATGCCCGTTGAGAAACTTGCCGCTCGGGTCCAGCGCCTGGCGTACCTGAATGAATTCCTGCCAACGCGGATAGAGCGTTTGCAACGTGCGGGCATTCAGCGTGTGCAACTTGCCCCAGTGCGGGCGGCCGTTGTATTTCCAGAAGATCGGCTCGACGGCGGCAAAGAAGTTGTGATGGTCCATCTGGTAGTGCTGGTGGACCGAGATCGAACAGCTGTCGCGGCCTTCGAACATGCTCAGCGGAATGTCGTCGGCCTTGACGTAGCGGTACTCGATGGGAAACCAGGTGCGCAGGTCCTTGTCGCGGATCAGCTTGAGAATCTCGCGCAGGCAGGCCGGGCCGTGTTCGGCGGGCACCGAATATTCCATCTCGTTGAAACGCACGGTGCGCACGTTGGCGTAGATATCGAACGAGTCGCCGACCCGGTCATCGAAACTAGCCAGATGCCGCAGGCTGTTGAGCAGCGAACTGCGCAGGTTCGGGAAATCGCTGCCGTACTTGTCGATCTTTTCGATCAGGGTCACGAACTCGTTGCCGCCCTCCTCTTCGGGCGGGATCGGCGGCGTGGGCGGGTCAGTGGTTTCGTTGAGGGCGATCGACAAGGCGTAATCGGAATGGGTGACGACGAGCATTTCCCAGTGCTGGTTTTCGCGGGTGTTCTTGTCCAGGTCTTCGAGCAGTTCTTCGGTCTTGGCGATCCACTGAGTTTCCCGCAGGCGATAGGCCGGGCGGTTTTGCAGGCGGATTCTGGTGGCTACGCCCAACGCGCCGAGGGATACGCGAGCAGCGTTGAACACGTCGGGATGACGCTGGCTGTCGCAATCCAGCACCTCGCCGTTGGCGGTCACCAGCTGCATCCCGCAGACGTGGGCCGAGTAGGACTGGAAGGTTTTGCCGGTGCCGTGGGTGGAGGTGGAAATCGCCCCGGCGAGTGTCTGGTAATCGATGTCGGCCATGTTTTGCAGCGCCTGGCCGACATCCTTGAGCGGCGTGCCCATGCGTGACATCGGGGTGCCGGCGGCGAATTCGGCTTGCAGGGTTTTCGGGTCGTGATCGAGCAGGCCGTTGAAGTAGCTCAGGGACAGTAACGTGCCATCGGTGGGCACCAGCGCGCTGAAGGAATGCGCCGAGCCGACCGGGCGAATCTTGCCCGGTGCCTGCTGAATGACCGTCGTCAGTTCATCCAGATTCTTCGGTGCCACCCGCGCCACCGGCAGGCAACTCTGCCCGCCCGACCAGTTGCGCCAGGGAATCAGCCGAGGTGCGCGCATCAACTGGCCCAGCGCCGGATTGCAGGCCAGCGCGCTGAACGCGCCGACGATGCTTGCCCGTTGCAACAACTGCCGGCGTGTCAGATCTATCGGCATGCCAGGGTCCTTATTGTGGGAGCGGCTGGTCGGCCATGAAGCCGATCAACTGAAGAAATTGTTCTTCCGAGCACTCGACGCACTGGCCCATCGGCGGCATGCCGTTGTAGCCGTTGATGGCGTGGTCGAGCAGCGTGTCGGCGCCCTGCTGGATGCGCGGTTCCCAGGACTTGCGGTCACCGGTCAGCGGCGCATTCGCGGCGGGGTTGGCGTGGCAGAGCTGGCAGCTGTTAGCGTAGATCTGCGCCAGCGCCGGGTCTTTGGGAATGGTGTTGTTGGTGCTGGCCGGGGGTTTGGGGTCTTCGCCGCAGCCAGGCAGCGTCATGGCCAACGCCAGTAATAATGTGAGTCGGATTGCCCGCATAACGGCCTCGCTTATTGTTGTGGTCACACCTTAAGGCAGGCGGGTCGGCGGGTTGAGGGCATTGCGGGACATTGAGGGGGGCAAACGGGGCCAGCCCATTACCTGAAGACGATCGTTCCCAGGCTCCGCGTGGGAATGCAGCCCTGGACGCTCTGCGTTCGCTTGGAACGCGGAGCGTCCCTTGAGGCATTTCCACGCAGAGCGTGGGAACGATCATGTGTGGATGCCCGCTCTGCTGTGCGGTTTCGCGTGACATTCGCGTGACATTTGCGGGTTTAAATTTCCGCGCATTCAGGCGTATAACCTGTTGAGACTTTTTGATCTGCATGCGGACATCAACACGGGGTAGCGACATGACCACAGCAAACATCCTTGGCAACCTGTTCCCTTCTGTCAGCGACATCCCGGAAAAATACCGCCTCGACGGTCAGGTCGAGCAACGCGAATACCTGGTCGATGGCCAGTTGCGCCGCTGGGACGGCCCGCTCGCCACCGTGCGCAGCCCGGTCTATCTGCACGGCGACAACGGCGACGAACAAGTGATCCTCGGCAGCACGCCGCTGCTGGACGCCGACACCGCTCTCACCGCCCTCGACGCCGCCGTCCGCGCCTACGACCGGGGCCAGGGCCTGTGGCCGACCATGCGCGTGGCCGAACGCATCCAGCACGTCGAAGCTTTCCTCGGGCGCATGCGCCAACAGCGCGACGCCGTGGTGAAACTGCTGATGTGGGAAATCGGCAAGAACCTCAAGGACTCGGAAAAAGAGTTCGACCGCACCTGCGACTACATCGTCGACACCATCAATGCGCTGAAAGAACTGGACCGCCGCTCCAGCCGTTTCGAGCTGGAACAGGACACCCTCGGCCAGATCCGCCGCGTCCCGCTCGGCGTGGCGCTGTGCATGGGCCCTTACAACTATCCGCTGAACGAGACGTTCACCACGCTGATACCGGCGCTGATCATGGGCAACACCGTGGTGTTCAAGCCAGCCAAGCTCGGCGTGCTGCTGATCCGTCCTTTGCTTGAAGCTTTCCGCGACAGTTTCCCGACCGGCGTGATCAACGTGATCTACGGCAGCGGCCGCGAGACCGTCAGTGCGCTGATGGCCAGCGGCAAGATCGACATCTTCGCCTTCATCGGCACCAACAAGGCCGCCAGCGACCTGAAAAAACTGCACCCGAAACCACACCGTTTGCGTGCCGCGCTGGGGCTGGATGCGAAGAACCCCGGTATCGTCCTGCCCGAGGTGGATCTGGACAACGCGGTCAGCGAAGCGGTCACCGGTTCGCTGTCGTTCAACGGCCAGCGCTGCACCGCGCTGAAGATTCTGTTCGTGCATGAAGATGTGGTCGACAGCTTCATCGAGAAATTCAACGCCAAACTGGCCAGCCTCAAACCAGGCATGCCGTGGGACAGCGGGGTTTCGCTGACGCCGCTGCCGGAGTCGGGCAAGGTCGATTATCTGCACGGGCTGGTGGCCGACGCGCAGAGCAAAGGCGCCCAGGTAGTCAACCCGAATGGCGGCGAAGCGCGGGCTTCGTTCTTCTACCCGGCGGTGCTGTACCCGGTGACGCCGCAGATGCGCGTGTATCAGGAAGAGCAGTTCGGCCCGGTCGTGCCGATTGTGCCGTACCGTCACCTCGATACCGTGATCGACTATGTGCTGGAGTCGGACTTCGGCCAGCAATTGAGCATCTTCGGCACCAATCCGGTCGCCGTCGGCCGCCTGGTCGATACCTTCGCCAACCAGGTCGGGCGGATCAACCTCAACGCCCAGTGCCAGCGCGGCCCGGACACTTACCCATTCAACGGGCGCAAGAACTCCGCCGAGGGCACGCTGTCGGTACACGATGCGCTGCGGGTGTTTTCGATCCGTACGCTGGTGGCGACCAAGTTCCAGGAACCCAACAAGGATCTGATCAGCGAAATCATTCGCGGACGGGATTCGAACTTCATCGCCACCGACTACATCTTCTGAGGAGGAATCAGCGCTGAGCACTTTCAGCCCCCACCGCTGGCCGCCGCTGTTGCGGCGGATCCTGCGGCCATTGCTCGACCCGTATCGACGTTATCGCCATGCACGAACGATTCACGCGGTGCGGGTCGCGCTGGGATTGCTGGCGACGATCCTGCTGACCACCGGCATCAACCTGCCCCACGGCGAGTGGGCGTCGGTGACCATGCTGGTGGTGATCGGCGGCTTGCAGCACCACGGCAACATCGGCAAGAAAGCCGCCGAACGCGCCATCGGGACCTTGATCGGTGCTGGCGTCGGTTTGTTGATAGTGGCGCAACAGGCGTGGCTGGGAATGCCGTGGCTGACCTATTTTGCGATGGCGGTGGTGTGCGGATTCTTCTCGTATCACGCCATCGGCAAGGGCGGCTACACCGCCCTGCTCTCGGCCATCACCGTATTCATCGTCGCCGGGCATGGCGACAACCCGATCACTGACGGGCTGTGGCGCGGGGTCGATATCCTGATCGGCATCGCCCTGGCCCTGGCCTTTTCCTTCGCCCTGCCGCTGTACGCGGTGTACTCGTGGCGCTACAACCTGGCCGATGCGCTGCGCGATTGCGCCACGGTGTACGGACGGATCATCGGCGGCCAACCGGTGACCGCCGACGAACACTTGAAGTTGATGAACCGACTGAATGCGGTGATGGTGCAACTGCGTTCGCTGATGCCGTCGGTATCCAAGGAAGTCAAAGTGTCGATGACCGAACTGGACGCGATCCAGCGCAACCTGCGCATGTGCATCAGCACTCTGGAAATCCTCGGCAACATCCGCCCGGACGCCAACGACCCCGACGCCATGACGCACCTGCAAGCGGCGCTCAAGGCCGAACACCGGCACATTCGCGTGCAATTGATCGGCATGGCCCGGGCGTTGAAAACCGGTGCGTCCGGTCGATTGGGGCGTCCGGTGGAGTTGCCGGACGCCAGCCTCGATACGCCTGTCTACAGCCCGCTGGACGGCTACCGTTTGTTGACCCGGCAACTGGCAGCCAACATCGGCGAAATGCGCCAGCGTCTGGCGAAGACTGCGCCGCGCTGGAACATCTGATCCCGATTTTTCGATGTAACAAACTCGACATCCTCTCTACAATGCGCCTCCACAATGGACGTGGACGGATGCCTCAATGCAATTCAGGACGAATATCAATGCCCTGCGGGCGCTTGCCGTGCTATCGGTGGTGCTCTATCACTTCGCTATTCAGGGATTCGGCGGCGGATTTGCGGGCGTAGACGTGTTCTTCGTCATTTCCGGCTTCCTGATGACCGGCATCATCTTCACCGGTCTGGAACGGCAGCGCTTTTCGCTACTGGGGTTTTACGCTTCGAGAGCCCGGCGCATCATCCCGGCGTTGTTGGTGGTGTGTATTGCCCTGCTGCTGTTCGGTTTCGTCTTTCTGCCGCTGGATGACTTTCGCGACGTCATCAGAACGATCAAAAGCAGCCTGTTGTTCAGTTCCAACTTCTTGTTCGCCAAGGGTGGCAGTTACTTCGACGCGCCGCTGCACGAGAACTGGTTGTTGCACACCTGGTCGCTGTCAGTCGAATGGCAGTTCTACATGCTGTATCCCTTGCTGCTGATGGCGCTTTACAAGTGCCTGGGCGCACAAAAGACCCGCTGCAGCTTGTTGATACTGGCTGCTGCGTCTTTTGCCGCCTCGACTGTCATCACACGCTCGGATCCGGTGTTTGCCTTCTACATGCTGCCGACCCGAGCCTGGGAATTGATTGCCGGCGGACTGGTGTATCTCTTTCCTTTGCACCTGAGCAAGCGCCACGGATCTATTGCTGAAGGCGTGGGGCTGCTGGCCATCTTGGGTAGTGTGTTGTGTTTTTCGGAACAGGACCTTTGGCCGGGTTACCTGGCACTCTTGCCGGTTCTGGGCACGGTACTGGTGATCTACGGTAATACCCGATCGGTTTTCAGCACGTTCAAGCCACTGCAATTCACCGGCACCATTTCCTACTCGGTTTATCTGTGGCACTGGCCGCTGGTGGTTCTTCTCTACACTTGTGGCCTGCTCAATAGCTGGCCACACGTCTGGGGCGCAGTGTCGTTGTCATTTGTTCTGGGTGCCGGGTCGTATTACCTGGTGGAATCCAGGGTCAAGCCGATGACGTCGGTACGCGGTACGCTCTTCAGGTTTGCATCGTGGGTGATCGCAATGGTTGTCGTGTCTGCCGCGACGGCGTCGCTGGTCAAGAATCACCCATCACTGCGCTTTGCCTTTGTCGACCTCGGGCAGCCCGAGTACACCAGCAAACTCTATACCCAGGAATGTAATCCGAATGCGTACGGCGCCGCTGATTGCAAACTGGGTAACGGCGAGGTGTCAGTCATTCTGTTTGGCGACAGTCATGCGCAATCCACCGCCGCCGCTGTGCAGATGGATAATCCGCAAGCAGCTTTGTCGTGGTCCCTGGGCGGTTGTCCGACATTGCAGAACTTCCAGATGCACGACAAAACACTCGAGCGTCAATGTCAGGCGTTCAATCACGAAAAACTGCAAATATTGAAGAATTCATACACGGGAATTCCAGTGGTGCTGTTCAGCAGAGCGGCGCTGTATGCCGACCCGAGTCGTAACAACAGCTATCGGATTCGCTTTCCCGATCAGCAGCCAATGTCTTTCAGCGAGGCCTACGTCGCTGAATACACGAACACCGTATGTGCCATCGCCGAAAACCATCCGGTTTACATCGTCAAACCAATCCCGGAGATGCCGTTCAGCGTCTATAAAGGCCTGAATCTGCATCAACGCATTTTTGGTGACACTGCCGATATTTCCATCCCGTTGCAGGATTACGAGCAACGCAACCGAATCGCCAACGATGCCATTGAAACTGTGGCGAAACGGTGCAATGCACAGGTGCTGGACCCGACCCCGCTGCTTTGTCCGGACGGTAACTGCATGGGGTCAAAGCAAGGTGTGCCGTTGTATTTCGACGATAACCATCTGGTCGATGCCGGCAATCAACAACTAAGAGGACTGTTCAAAGCCGCGGTCAAGGAGATCTGAATTCACTGAGCGAGCAGACGACGTGACTTCAATCCCCAACCCTGTTGCATGCCGGCTGCTGCCAGCAGGATTGCCGCCACACCGATCCATTGCAGGGTTTGCAGTTGATGGCCGAAGGCAAACCAATCAACGAAAATCGCCGCGATCGGGTAGATGAACGACAGCGCGCCGGTCAATGCGGTCGGCAGTTTCTGAATCGCGCCGTAAAGCAGCACATACATCAGACCGGTGTGGACAATGCCCAGCGTCACCAGACTGGCCCAGGCACTCGGGGCCTCGGGCATCGCTGAAAAATGCGCAAACGGCGCGAGCAGCAACACACCGGTGCAGACCTGGATCAACGCAATCAGGTGCGGCGGCGTGCCGGTCAGGCGCTTGATGATCAACGCGGCGATGGCGTACAGAAACGCCGCCCCCAGTGCCAGCGCGATCCCCATCAGGTAATCATTGCCACCCTCGCCCTGCCCGCCATGGGCACTGACGATCGCCAGCATTCCCATAAATGAAATCGCCAGCCAGAACAGCTTCTGCAGGGTGATCTTCTCGCCCAGAAACAGCGCCGCCAACCCCACCAACATGAACGGCTGCACGTTGTACACCGCCGTGCCGATGGCAATCGAGGCCCGTGAATACGAGGCGAACAACAGCACCCAGTTGCCGACGATTGCCACCCCGCTGAGCACCGCCAGCAGGAAGGTGGTAAGAGTCAGAATGCCTGGGCGCAGAAAGCCGAAAGCGGCGCAGATCAGCAGCAAGGTGCCTGCGCCGAACACACAGCGCCAGAACACCACGTCCAGCACCGGTTGCCCCGACACCAGCACGAACCAGCCGATTGTCCCGGATATCAGCATGGCGGCGGTCATTTCGAATGAGCCGCGACGGATTGTTTTGTCCATCATCAATCTCCTTAATGTGTGGCAAAAGTATGCCAAGCGCGACCGGGGCTTCTCCAGCGCAAAAAGCAGGCTAAACTCGATTTCTGCCTTTTTTATCAAGGGTGGTTTGCGTCATTCGCCTAATGCGGGAGTTTTTTGTATGACCGACGATATCGACCAGATCCTGATCGGGGCCTTGATGGAGGATTCGCGGCGCTCGCTCAAGGCGCTGGCGCAAATCAGCGGGTTGTCCTCGCCCAGCGTGGCCGAACGCCTGCGGCGTCTGGAGGAGCGCGGTGTGCTTAAGGGTTACACCGTAGAGATTGACCCGAAATGCTTCGGTTATCAGTTGCAGGCGATTGTCCGGGTGCGGCCATTGCCGGGGCAGTTGCAGGAGGTCGAGCGGCAGATCCTGTCGATTCCCGAGTTCACCGAGTGTGACAAGGTCACCGGAGAAGACTGTTTTATCGCGCGCCTGCATGTGCGCTCGATGGAGCAGCTGGACACCCTGCTTGATCGGTTGAACACGCTGGCGGAAACCAATACCGCGATCGTCAAGAAGACCCCGGTGAAACGTCGGTTGCCGCCGATGGCGTGAGCGGCGTAGATTGTGTTTTTTCCGGCGAAGGATTGGCGGCATGAAAATTCAGGCAATGATGCTGGTGGCGTTGATGCTGGCAGGGTGCGGGACGGTGCAGACCGTGGCGTTCAGCGATAAGTCTTCCACCGACCAGTTGAAGACTAAAAAATCCTACTGCGGCGCTGTACCGCGCATCTACAGCGGCGTGACGTACGATTTCTGCATGCTGCACGCCGAAAAGCCGGATGACGTTGATGCGTTCAACTACAAGAACGCGACGCCGGGTTTGCTGGTCGATGCGGCCGTGTCGGGAGTGCTCGATACGTTGCTGCTGCCCTACACGATTTACAAGCAACAGGCCGATGGCAGCATCGTGATCAATTGATCGCCCGCTCTCTTTTTCGCAGGCAACAAAAAACCCGCTTTCGCGGGTTTTCTGTTTATAGCGGTGCAGCGATCAGTCGTCGCGGCTTATGATGCCGAAGATCTGCAACAGGCTGACGAACAGGTTGTAGATCGATACATACAGGCTGATGGTCGCCATGATGTAGTTGCGCTCGCCGCCGTGGATGATGGCGCTGGTCTGGAACAGGATGCAAACCGAGGAGAACAGCACGAAACCTGCGCTGATCGCCAGTTGCAGGCCGCTGATCTGGAAGAACATGCTCGCCAGCGTTGCGCCCAGCAGGACGAAGAAACCAGCGGTGATGAAGCCACCGAGGAAGCTCATGTCCTTGCGGGTGATCAGCACGTAGGCCGACAGACCACCGAACACCAGCGCAGTCATCGCGAACGCGGAGCTGACCACTTCAGCGCCGCCCTGCATGCCCAGGTAACGATTGAGGATCGGGCCGAGCAGGAAACCCATGAAACCGGTCAGGGCAAATGCCGACACCAGGCCCCAGGCGGAATCACGAAGCTTGTTGGTGAGGAAGAACAGCCCGTAGAAACCGATCAGCACCACGAAAATATTCGGGTAGCCGACCCGCATCTGCTGGGCCACGAACGCCATCACACCGCTGAATGCGAGGGTGAGCGCCAGTAGACCGTAAGTGTTGCGCAGGACGCGGCTAACCTCTAGCTGCTCAGCCTGCACGCTGTTGTGAACTGCGTAATCCTGTTCGCGCATGGCGACACTCCTGTTGGTTTGAAACGTTCAGTCGCAAAGATCATAACAGACGCTCTGTAACAAGCCATGCACAGAGTTTGACAGTGTGTTTCATTCAGGTATTATGGCGCCCGCAACGCAACGGAGGTGTGGCCGAGTGGTTTAAGGCAACGGTCTTGAAAACCGTCGACTGTAACAGGTCCATGAGTTCGAATCCCATCGCCTCCGCCATATTTGATACGACAAAGCCCTGATTATTCAGGGCTTTGTCGTTTCTGGCATCCGGAAATTTTACTCCTCTCCCTCAGGAGGGTTTGCGCATCTTTTCGGTCATTTCCGCCCCCTTGCTCTTCCGACACGGCTGCGCGCGCCCCCAAAAAAATTTAGTTCCTCCACCTCGCAACTGAGGGAGGCAGCTGTCTTCAACATGCGGTTTTCAGTCAAAAGCCGACAGTCCCGAAATCAAGCGTTCTGACGTCCGAAACCTGACAATTGTGTTCGGAATGTAGAAAAGTCTTTCCCTGATTCGCTCCTGTTTCCACAAATCCCTCGAGCCTAAAGTTCGTCCTGCCAGCAAGATCACATTTACTTCAGGGAATCTCATCATGAAAACTGCAATGATCATCGTCGCACTCTTGGGCTTCAGCTCTGTGGTAGCGGCACAGGACGGTACTGCCAAGAATCAACAGGTCGAGCAATATGGCTACGGCACCCACCTTGATGTCGCCAAGGTCATCTCTGAAGACCCGGTGCCGGATATTTGTGCAGTCGTACCGACACACATGACCTACCAGGATTCGCAAGGCAAACAACACGTACTGGCCTATAAAGTCATGGGCCGGTGCAGCCAGGGCTAAGTAACCTGTTCGCCGATCATTGCGCCTCGGGAAGTTGCTTCATCGAGGCGCAAATACCTTTCTGCCCCGCAGCGTTTCAACCGATAAGTGCTTTGGCCGTGGCTGCCAGCTGACTGCCAACCTGATCTTTCAACGTTTCGATGAAACGCGTGATTTTTGCATCGACGAACTGTCGCGAGGTATAGACGGCATACACGTTACGCTCGTAGGTATGGTAGTCAGGCAAAACCCGCACCAGCTTGCCGGAGCGCAGATCGTCGATGGCCGTGAAACCGGCCAGCAAGCCAATCCCGGCACCCTCTCGAATGGCAAGCGCCATCGCATCCATATCGTTGACGCTGAAACTCGGCCCTGTCGGGATAAATGTCGCGTCCCCCGCCTTGCTTTTGAGCTGCCACTCATCCCGCGCATAGTCCACCGTACCCAGCAGCAAACACTGGTGATCACGCAGATCTTCAGGCGTCTCAAGAGGCGCATGCCGGGCCAGGTAGTCTGGCGACGCCACCAGAACACAATGGCTGACACCGATCTTTTGGCTGACGTACGCGGAATCGGGTAGCGCTCGGGCGATCAGAATCGAGACATCCAGTTGATCTTCCAGCAGGTTAGGCATGCGTTGTGAAAGCAGTAAATCCACAGACACCTCCGGGAATTGCTGGCGGTAATCCAGCACGGCCCGCGTGACCAGATGCCGAGCCAGTCCGGGGACGCAATGCACCCGCAGTGTTCCCCGAGGCTCCAGCGCCGCATTGCTGGCTTCGGCTTCGGCACTTTCCAGATCAGCCAGAATTTTCGTGCAGCGCTCATAGAACCGTCGCCCCGCATCGGTGACCGACAGGCGCCGCGTCGAGCGCTGCAACAGTCGTGCGTCGAGCACGTTTTCAAGCGCAGATACAGCACGCGATACGTTACCGACTGTGGAGTCCAGATGATTGGCCACGGCCGTGAAACTGCCCATCTCGACAACCTTTATGTACACCGACATGTTCGAAAGCTTATCCATCGCGACCTTCCTGTGGATCTGGCGCACACCCGTGATAACCGCTTTGTTCAGGATGCTACACGGTCGGCCCGCAGCCCGATATTACCTCTGCAGACAACAATGATTCCCTTCGGCCCGACTAAATCAACGGGCCCTCCTTCCATAGACTTGGTTGCACAAGCTTCCTGATCTGGCTTTGCAGCACAGCCAATCAGGCACCGAGCTTCATACGAAGCTCACAACCAACTGAAGGCCACATCATGAAGACTTCCTACGATCCGCTTTATCTTTTCATCGGTGGTGAATGGCTCAACGCCGAAGGGCGCGAGACTGCCGCCGTTGTTAACCCGGCAACCGGCCGGGAAATCGGACGCGTCCCACTCTCCACCGCAGACGACCTTGATCACGCCCTGGCAGTGACTCGCCTGAGCTTCGAGCAATGGCGCCAGACCGTGCCCGACAAACGCGCAAAAATTCTCAAACGTGCCGCCGACCTGATCCTCGAACGTGCACCGCAGATTGCTGCGCAGATGACCCTGGAGGAAGGCAAACCGCTGGGTGAAAGCCTGGATGAAGTGACCCGCGCGGCGGAGTATTTCGAATGGTTCGCCGAAAGTGCCCGGCGCATCGACGGCCGTGTGGTCCCGGCCAATCGACCAGGCGTGCTGCAACTGGTCAAACGCCAGGCCATCGGCCCGGTGGCCGCATTCACGCCCTGGAATTTCCCGGCCATCACCCCGGCACGCAAACTCGCGGCAGCGCTGGCCGCGGGTTGCAGCGTCATTCTCAAGCCAGGTGAAGAAAGCCCCTCCACAGCGCTGGCCCTGGCGCGTGCACTCGATGATGCAGGATTGCCCAAGGGTGTGCTGCAAGTGGTCTTTGGCGTACCGGATCAAGTGTCCAGCCATCTGATCGCCTCGCCGATCATTCGCAAAGTGACGTTCACCGGTTCGGTGCCCATCGGGCGCCTGCTCTCCGCACGAGCGGCTGAAGGCGTGAAGCCCATCACCCTCGAACTGGGTGGGCACGGACCGGTTCTGGTATTCGAAGATGCCGACATTGAAAAAGCCGCCATCGAAGGTGTCGCCAATCGGTTTCGCGGGACCGGGCAAGTGTGCATTTCATCCACTCGGTTTCTGATCCAGCGTGGTGCCTATCAAGCCTTTGTTGATCACTTTGTCGCTGCGACCCAGGCCCTGCGAATCGGCGACGGCTTGCATCCTGACACCCAGGTCGGACCATTGGCCAACCCAAGGCAATTGGCAAAGATGGAAGAACTGGTCGCCGACGCCGTCGAAAAAGGTGCACGGGTATTGGTGGGTGGTGAAGCCTTGTCAGGCGAAGGCTACTTCTTCCAACCCACGGTTCTGGCGGATGTGCCGATGGATGCCCGCGTGATGCACGAAGAGCCTTTCGGCCCTATCGCCGTACTGATGCCGTTCGATGAACTGGCAGATGGTTTGAAAGAAGCCAACCGCCTGCCCTACGGCCTCTCTGCCTATGCGTTCACCACCAGCGCTCGCACGGCCATTGACGTCGCGGACGGATTGGAGGCCGGGATGATCGGGATCAACCAATACCGCATCGTCGCTACCGAGCTCCCCTTCGGCGGGATGAAAGAGAGCGGTCACGGCTCCGAAGGTGGCATTGAAGGTATCGAGCACTATCTCACCCACAAATTCATCAGCCAGGTTTAAGGAGCTCGCCCATGTCCAAGCTCAACTTCAACAGTCCTCGCGAAGCCGCGCGCGCGTTCACGCCAAAGCTGGCGCAATTCGTCGACTCGACACTTTATCCGCAAATCTGGAGCGATCCCGCGCTGTCCCCGCGCGACCGTAGCCTGATCACCGTGGCGGCATTGATTGCCGCTGGTCACTCGGAAGAGTTGCCTGCCCACTTACGTCGCGCGGCTGGCAACGGTGTAACCCAAGACGAACTGGCGGCAGCGATCACGCACCTGGCTTTCTATGTGGGCTTCCCTGGCGCCATCACTGCTTCTGCTATTGCCAACGCCACGTTCAGCGAAACGGAGAACAACTGAATGAAAGCCATCAACATCAGAGAATTCGGTGCGCCAGACGTCCTTGAACTCGTCGAAGTCGCCAATCCTGAAGTGCGGCCTGACGACCTGCTGGTACGTGTCTATGCCGCCGGGGTGAATCGTGCGGACCTGACTCACCGGACCGGTGGGTACGGCCGTCCGAATTTCGGCGACTCAATGATCATCGGTCTGGAAATCGCCGGCGAAGTGATCGGCAAAGGTAGCGCGGTGACGGGATTCGAAGCAGGAGATCGAATCATGGGCGTGGTCGGTGGCGGTGCCTACGCCGAACTGGCACGCATCGATTACCGCATGGCCATGCACATCCCGGCGCAGCTTGACTATGTACACGCGGCAGCCATTCCCGAGGTCTTCGTCACGGCCCATGAAGCGATGATGCATCTGGCTCGGCTCAAGGCCGGCGATTCAGTGTTGATTCATGCGGCCGCCGGCGGCGTCGGGTCGGCCGCGGTGCAGCTGGCGTACGCTACGGGTGCCACGGTGTATGCGACGACCGACGGCAGCAAGTTGGCGCGTGTCGAGCATTTGGGCGCTGACGTGGCGATCGACTACAAGACGCAGGATTTCGCTGACGTAATCGCCGCCAAAACCCAGGGGCGCGGCGTCGATGTCATCATCGACTTTATCGGGGCGCCCTACTTCGCACGCAACATTGCGTCCCTTGCAAAGGGCGGTCGCCTGGTGCAAGTGGGCATCCTCGGCGCAGGCGGCAACGTGACCGTAGCGCTGGAGGACATTCTTTACCGCCATTTGCAAATCATCGGTACGGTGATGAAGTCGCGTACGCAGCCGGAGAAGCACGACATGATCAAGCGCTTCCGCGAGCACTGGCTTGATCGCTTTGAGGGGGCCGGAAGCCTTGAGCCTGTCGTCGATAGCACGTTTGCGTTATCACGGGCTGCCGATGCTCACCGCCGAATGGAGTCTTCCGAGAACGTCGGGAAAATCATTTTGACGATGCAGCCTGAAGACTTGCTTTGAGTCTGGCCAAAACGGGGTGAAGACGCCTCCTGGAAAAATCGGCAAGACTATTTTGCTAACATCGCGCGCTCCAGCCCAATTGCACGAAGTAAACCGCAGGTATTTACATGTTCGACAGAAGCAATTTCGATCAACTATCGAGTGACCAGCAGATTTGTAGTGCTGCACGAAGTGAATGTCGCGGTCTCTACTACGTCACCTATCCAAACGACGCCTTTCGATATTCTGAGTCGCAGGAGACCATCAGAATAACTCGCGCACCCAAACGGCATGGTGAAGACGGACTGAAATTCTGGCTCCAGGCGGAGTACCTGGATTGGCGACCTGAAAGTGACAGCCGTTTCCCGCAACACGTATCCGACGCCAAGTTTGAGAAAATCCCGGAAGCTGTTTTCAATCAGATGATTGTGGATCGGACGATTGATTTGATTGCTCCGCTCAAGCAACCGCTGCATGAGCCGACAGGTTTTGTCGGAGCGTTGTTGATGTACTCAATGAAGACGGATTTCATCGTTTCACTGTTCGCGGAGTATGAAGACGAGTACATCCATTTCCACTGGTACACGATTTCATAAGCTCTGGCACCAAGGGCTCACGCGGACGTTTCCGGGGTTTGGAAATGACGAGCCAATAGCGCCAGGCTGTTCACGTGCGCGGACAAAGAGGTCCGCCAGAACGGGCCTCGATTTCCTGCATTTATCGCTACATCGGTTTGACTATTGCAGCCCGCGCCCTGGCGTCGGGACCGATCTTGAACCAGATCGAGTACATCGCGGGCAGGAACACCAACGTCATGACGGTGCCGACGAGCGTACCGCCAATCAGGGTATAGGCCAGCGTCCCCCAGAACACCGAGTGTGTCAGGGGAATGAACGCCAGGATCGCCGCCAGGGCCGTCAACAGTACCGGTCGCGCACGTTGCACCGTGGCTTCGACGACAGCGTGAAACGGATCCAGCCCTTCTTGCGCGTTGTGATGGATCTGACCGATCAAAATCAGCGTATTGCGCATCAGGATCCCCGACAGTGCAATCAACCCGACCAGCGCATTGATGCCAAACGGCTGATTGAAGATCAGCAGTGTCGGCACCACGCCAATCAAGCCTAACGGCGAGGTCAGGAACACCATGATCATCGCCGAGATCGAACGGACCTGCACAATGATGATGACCAGGGTCATGGCGATCATGATCGGCAACAACGGCAGGATCGCCTTGCCGGCCTTGCCGGACTCTTCGATCGCACCCGCCTGCTCGATCCGGTAACCGGAAGGCAGTTTCTCGATGATCGGCTGCAGTTGCTTCAGCAGCGCACTGGAAACGTCCGGTGGCTGCAAGTCTTCGGCAATGTCGCCGCGCACGGTGATGGTCGGGGTGCGATCACGCCGGCGCAGGATCGGATCCTCCATGCGCACATCGACCTCGCCTATCTGCGACAACGGGACCCGCTGCCCCGACGCACCGACCAGGGTGAAGCCTTCGATTTGCTGTGGATCGAGCCGGATATCGCCCGCTGCCCGCCCCATGACCTGCACTGAACGAATATCCTCACGCACCGCCGTGATCGGTACTCCGCTGAGCAGGAACTGCAACTGCTGCGCAACCGCAGTCGATGTCAGCCCCACAGCCTGCAGACGGTCCTGATCCAAATTGAAATGCAACGACGGCGTCAGCGGCCCCCAATCGGTGTTCACGGTTCTCATCATCGGGCTGTCCTGCATCACGCCCCGCACCTGCTCGGCGATCACCCGCAACTTGGCCGGATCAGGCCCCATCACCCGGTAGGCCACCGGAAACGGCGAGTAAGGACCAAACACGATTTGCGTTGCCCTGAGACGCGCCTCCGGGGCGAGCCCTTGAGCGACCGCGTCACGAAAACGCAACTTGAGGGTTTCCCGTGCTTCCTGACTGTCGGTCAGCACCACGATCTTGGCGAACGACGGATCGGGCAGTTCCGGCGCCATCGCCAGGAAGAAACGCGGCGCCCCCTGACCGATATAGGCCGTGACGATTTTCGCCTCATCCTGCTGGCGCAGCCAGGCTTCGACCTTGGCGGCCGTGGCGCTGGTCTGCTCGATGGAGGTGCCGTAGGGCATTTGCACCTCGATCATGACTTCGGGACGGTCAGAGGTCGGGAAGAACTGTTTCTTCACCAGGCCCATGCCCGCCGCCGCCACGAAGAACAGCACAATAACCATGCCCGCGACCAGCCATTTGCGCGCAATGACCCGAGTCAGAACCCGGCGGAAGCGGTTGTATCGCGGCGTGTTGTAGATCGCCGCATGTCCACCCTCGACTGCCTTGATGTCCGGCAACAGTTTCACGCCCAGATAAGGAGTAAACGCCACCGCCACGACCCACGAAGCGATGAGAGCGATGCCCACAATCCAGAACATGTTGCTGGTGTATTCGCCGGCCGTGGACTGAGCGAAACCGTTGGGCAAAAAACCGATCGCCGTCACCAGGGTTCCGGACAGCATCGGCGCCGCCGTGTGGCTCCAGGCATAGGCAGACGCCTTGATGCGATCGTAGCCCTCCTCCATTTTCACCACCATCATTTCAATGGCAATGATCGCGTCATCGACCAGCAGCCCGAGCGCCAGAATCAACGACCCCAGGGTAATACGATCAAAGTTTTTGCCGGTGGCCGCCATCACCACAAACACGATCGCCAGGGTCAACGGCACCGCAGCGGCGACCACCACGCCGACACGCCAGCCCATGCTCAGAAAGCAGACAAGCATGACCACCAGCAGCGCGACAAAGAACTTGACCATGAACTCGCCAACGGCGGAGTCGATATTCACCGCCTGGTCGGTGACCTTGGAGAGGCTCATGCCCAAGGGCATTTCCTCATTGATCCTGACGGTCTCGGCATCCAGCGCCTTGCCCAGATCAAGGCCATTCCAGCCCTCGCGCATCACCACACCGAGCAACAGCGCCTCTTCGCCGTTATTGCGCACCAGGAAGGTGGCCGGGTCTTCGTAACCGCGTTCGACCGTCGCCACATCAGACAACTTGAGTGTCCGCCCCTGCACGATCACAGGGGTGTCGCGGATTTTTTGCAGCTTGTCGAACGCACCGTCGAGACGCAGAAAAACCTGCGGCCCGCTGGTTTCGATTGATCCGGCCGGGGTCAGTGCGTTCTGACTGTTCAGCGCGGCGAAGATGTCCTGCGGCGACAAGCCCAGAGTCGCCAACCGGTCATGCGAGAAAGAAACAAATATCCGTTCGGCTTGTTCGCCGATGATGTTGACCTTCTTCACACCCGGCACATGCAACAGGCGCTGGCGCATGGACTCCGCATCGCGGACCAGCAGACGCTGCGGCTCGCCCTTGGCTTTCAGGGCGAACAGCGCAAAGGTCACGTCCGAATACTCGTCGTTGACCATCGGCCCGATGACGCCCGCCGGCAACTTGATCGCTTCATCGTCGAGTTTTTTACGCGCCTGATAGAACTCTTCCTGCACTTGCGAGGGCGGCGTGCTATCGAGCAACGAGACCATCGTGAAAGCGAGCCCTGGCCGCGTATAGGTTTCCGAGCGGTCGTACCATTTGAGTTCTTGCAGGCGTTTTTCCAGTGGCTCCGCGACCTGATCCTGCATCTCCTGTGCGGTCGCCCCCGGCCACGCCGTGATGACGGTCAACTGCTTGACCGTAAACGGAGGATCTTCGGCACGCCCCAGCTGGAAGAACGCCAGGGTGCCGGCAACGGCGATCAGGAAAATCAGAAAGACCGTGATCGAACGCTCGCGAACGGCGATGGCAGAAAGGTTGAATCGGCCCTCGCTCATGGACGACTCCCGGCAACGGTCGCCGCATCAGGCACGGGCATTCTTACTGCTTCACCTTCGCGCAACAGGTGAGCGCCCAGCGCCACAATCTGTTCGCCAACCCGGAGATCGCCAGCGACTCGCGCTGAATCGTCGCTCAACCCCAACACCTGAACCGGTCGCCAGGTCACGGTTGGCGGTGTGCCGGCGATGATCCACACGCCAGGACCTTTACCGGCGTCGTAAAGCGCGGCGACAGGCACTTGCAACGATGCGGCAGGTGTCGAACCCTCGGCGATTCTGAGGGTGACTGTCGAACCTATCGGCGCATTGGCCAGCGCGCCTTCCAGTACATAGCGCGCCTCGAACGTACGCGTCGTGCGGTCCGCCGAATCCGAAAGCAACCTCAGTTTCGCGGTAACAGCACCCGAGGCGTCGCCATAGAGCGTGGCTTGCGCAGTGGATCCTGCTGCGGGGCGCAAGGTCTCGGGCAAGTGCACGATGGCCTCGCGCTGCCCTGCCCGCGCCAATCGAACCACCGGTTGTCCAGGGCTGACGACTTGTCCGGGTTCGGCGAGTGTTTCCACCACAACGCCGTCGGCATCGGCAACCAGCACCGCATAACCGGAAGCGTTGCGGGCAACGTCCGCTTGCGCTTCAGCGGCGCTGAGTTGGGCCTTGGCGGTATCTGCGGCGGCTCTGATCTGATCGTAGGCCGATGCGGAAATGGCGCCGGCGCTGACCAGAGTGCGATAGCGGGCTTCGTCATCGGCTGTCTGCCTGGCGCGGGCCCGTGCGGCGATGACCGACTCCTGCTGCGCGCGTGCCTGCAACCCCAAGTCGATGGGGTCGAGCCGCATCAGCGGCTGACCGCGTTTGACGCTCTGCCCCGTGTCAACCAGACGCTCGAGCACCTTGCCCGAAACGCGAAACCCCAGGTCGCCCTGAATGCGCGCAGTCACCACTCCCGTGAAGGTGCGAGAACCGTCAGCCGCAGCCTGAACGGCGGTGAACCTGACCAGAGGCGCCTGTGTGCGCGGGTCTGCAACGGATGAGGAATCACCGCACGCCGCCAGGGCGAGCGGCAACAGGCATGCGGCAATGGGGAACGTTCGGAGCCGGCGCATAGGTTCTCTTACTGAAATAGGATGATCATCATATTCTCATCCTTGTGACCAATATCGTCAACAGTCACATTGCATGAGGTATTCGACGCTCCGGCTTTATCATTTATGCCGTGATTGCCTTTTCAAGCCTTAATTGACACATTGTGACCATTACGTAATATGGTCACGAAAATCTCGTTAAGGAACGCCGATGCCTCCCCTGCGCCCGATTGCTCTTTTAGTTACCGCCAGCCTCATGGCAGGTTGTGCGGTGGGTCCGGATTACCATCGTCCGGACGCCCCGCTTTCAGATCATTACCTGGGGCAGTCTGCTGTCGAACCACGATCCGGATCGACACCGGACAGCCTTGCCGCCTGGTGGGAAAGCTTCAATGATCCGCTGCTGACCGACCTCATCGACCAGGCCTTGCAGCAGAATCTGGACCTGGCACAGGCATCAGCGCGCGTCACCCAGGCCAAGGCCGGACTGGGCGCCGCAAATGCAGCATTGCTGCCCTCGGCGAACATCAACGCACAGACGGCACGCGCTTATCAGTCCGTCGAGACACCTTTGGGCCAGGTGTTGAATTCAACACCCGGCTATGATCGCTATGGCAATGCCTACGAGGTCAACTTCGAGGCGGGCTGGGAAGTCGATGTTTTTGGCGGACTGCGCCGCGGGCGTGAGGCGGCACTGGCTGAGTATCAGGCCTCAGCTGCGGGTGTCACGGCGACGAGGTTGGCGATCGCTGCGCAAACGGCCGACATCTACATCACCCTGCGCGGATTGCAGGCGCGGCTGGATATCGCCAACCGGCAAGTCGATACCCGGCGTGCGTTGCTGGAAAAGGTCCGGTTACTTTACGGCAAGGGTCTGGCCGCGGAGTATCAGGTGCGCCAGGCCGAGGGCGAGTTGTCGCAAGTCGAGGCGACCGTTCCGGTACTGCAAAGCGGTCTGGAGGCAGCCATGAATGCGATGGACGTGCTGCTCGGCACGCCTCCCGGCACTCACCGCACGCAACTGGCACGTGAGGGCGAAATTCCCGATGTGCCGTCGCTGACTGCGCTGGGTACACCGGCAGATCTGCTGCGGCGCAGACCGGATCTGATCGTGGCCGAACGCCGTCTTGCGGCCTCCAACGCGCGTATCGGTGAAGCGATTGCCGAGTACTACCCGAAATTTTCCCTCAGCGCCTTGCTCGGCAGCGCGACAGCCGTATCCGGCGGCAATCTTTTCACTGGTGGCGCAAGCCAATCTGCCGGTGTGTTGGGTTTGCGCTGGCGGCTATTTGACTTCGGACGCATCAACGCCCGGATCGATCAGGCCAAAGGTCAGGAATCTGAAGCATTGGCGGCCTATCGCCAGTCGGTACTGCGCGCCACCGAAGATGTAGAGAACGCGCTGTCCTCACTGGTGAATCGGCAAACCCAGACCACGACCCTGACTGGCGGCGAAGCAGCGCTGACTCAAGCACGCCAGTCCTCGTTCACCGCCTATGAAAAAGGCACCGCCAGCCTGATCGATGTCCTGCACGCCGACGAAACATTGCTGCAGGCCTCCGACGCCAGAGCGCAGGCGCGGACGGAATCGGCCCGCGCGGCGGTGGCGGTATTCAAGTCGCTGGGCGGGGGTTGGCAACCCACTGAATCACAACCTGTAGCGGCACGCTGAGCAGCACCACCAGATCGCTTTCAGGTCAGGGCATCAGGCTGCGCAGAATGAGGTTGGAGGTGAGCGTGGGCGCAACCTCGATAAAATCGAGATTGTGCTGCAGCAGCAACGGGTTGACGAAGGGACGCAGGGCCAGATGAATCGCCTCGACGGTCTCGTCCAGCGGGGTCTTGCGCTCGAACTCTCCGAGCTCCCGCCCTTCACGCACGATGTCGAAGATAAAGCGCTTGATCTGGTCTTCATACATCTGCGCACTGGGCCAGCGCTCCGCTGCCGAGAATGCCGCGATGTCGTAAAGCTTGCGATCATTGAAGAACAGGTCCACACCCGTGGCAATCACGGTCTTCACCAGCCGGCGTAAACGCTCGGTCGGCGAAATCGCCTCTGCGTTAACAGCCTGTTCGACCGCTGCAACCATTTGCCCCAGACAATTTGAGCAGATCGCTTCGCCGATCGCCTGCTTGGAATCAAAGAATTTATAGATGTACGCCTTGGAAAAACCGATGGCCCTGGCCAGATCGGAAACCGTGGTTTTGCCATAGCCGTATTGGCTGAAGTGTTCATTGGCTGCCGCGACAATCTGATCACGAATCTCGTGATCGACTGGGCCACGTGGGCCGGGCGAAGATATGGATGGCTGATTCATGGGCGTAGCTTACTCAGCCTGTCGAGGTCTTACAAATCGTGACCAATAGCGTACATATTTCACGAAAATCCGACTGGCTGAAAACGCGCCGACGTTCAAGTCATCGAACAGCGCGGATCGGCCCTTCTACGGCGTTTCCACTTCATCGACCGGCAACACCGGCAATGAAGCAAACATTTCGGCGCGGCATACCTCAAGGATTTCATCCGCCAAGGCGGAATCATCCGGACAGGCGCGTGACAAGACAATCGCGCCGACCGCACGCGACAGCAAGTCGATCATTTTCTTCCTCCCCTCGCCCTCCGCGGCATCCGGCCCTGTCGGATATTTTTCCCCCAGAGTTTGCAGGGTGCGTTCAATGCCTTCGGCAAACGTGGCTTTCACATCGTCCGACTGACGCGCCGCGTCGCCACACAGTGCGGCCATCGTGCAACCGCTGCCGCGTCCGTCGCGATGTTCTCTGTTCACGTAGACGTCGATGAAACCGGGAACATCGAGCGCCTGGGCGCCGGTCAACGATTTGCCAAGACTGCAGGCCGAGGCTTCGGCCATCAGATCAGCCTTCGAGCCGAAGTGCTTGTAAAAGCCTCCATGGGTGAAACCGGCAGCCGCCATGAGATCCGCCACACCGACGCCGTCAAAGCCACGCTCACGGAACAGCTCTGAGGCCGTCTCAACGATGTGTTCTCGATTGGCCTGCGCCTGGGCCTTGGTCACTCTCACGTGCAATACCTCGTGTTTAGCGGGAATTCCTACGTCCGATGATACATAGATGTCGCCCATAATCAAAACCGTTGACAGTTTAGATTTCGATCATCATCCTAATTTCACACCCACCGATCTCCATTCACGGGCACGGAAGATTCATCAGATGACCAAACAGACTCTTTTCTCCCCTTACACGCTAGGCAGTCTCACGCTGTCGAACCGCGCTGTTCTCGCGCCGCTGACACGCAACCGCGCGGGCCAGGGCTTTGTCCCGAGCGAATTCGCGGCGATCTATTACAGCCAGCGCGCCAGCGCCGGTTTGCTGATCAGCGAAGCGACGCAGATTTCCCGACAGGGTCAGGGTTATCAGGACACCCCCGGGATCTACACACAGGCGCAGATAGACGGTTGGCGCACGGTCACCGATGCGGTTCACGCCAAGGGCGGAAAAATCTTCCTGCAGCTGTGGCATGTCGGCCGCGTTTCACACGTTGACCTGCAAGAAAACGGCGCCGCACCGGTGGCCCCGTCTGCGCTGCGTGCCGCGACCAAAGTGTTCGTCAACAACCGTTTTGAAGACGTTTCCGAACCCCGCGCGCTGGAACTCGACGAACTGCCGGGGATCGTCTCCGATTTCCGCCAGGCCGCGGCCAACGCGGTCGCGGCCGGGTTCGATGGCGTGGAGATTCACGGTGCAAACGGCTACTTGCTGGATCAATTCCTCAAGGACAACGCCAATCTGCGCACCGACGCTTACGGCGGTTCGATTGAAAATCGTGCGCGTCTGTTGCTCGAAGTGACGGCGGCGGTCGTCAATGAGATCGGCGCGGATCGCACCGGTGTGCGTCTGTCTCCAGTGTCGCCAGCCAACGGCGTATCCAGCAGCGATCCGCAGGCGCAATTCAATTACGTCGTCGAGCAACTCGACGCCCTCGGTGTGGTTTACCTACACGTGGTCGAAGGCGCGACCGGCGGCCCGCGCGACGTGGCGCCTTTCGATTTTGGCGCCCTGCGCCAGCGCTTCAAAAACACCTATATCGCCAACAACGGCTATGACCTGGACCTGGCGAACGCGCGGCTCGCCGAAGACCAGGCCGACCTGATCGCCTTCGGTCGCCCGTTCATTGGCAACCCGGATCTGGTGGAGCGCCTCAAGCAGGGCGCGCCGCTGTCCGCGTTCAATCCCGCCACCCTCTACGGTGGCGGCGCGGCGGGCTACATCGACTACCCGACGCTGGCTGAATCAAGCGTCAGCGCAAGCTGAGCGCGTTCCGTTTCTCAACTCCTGAAAGAGAGATACCCCATGAGCACTCGCCCTACTGTTCTCATCACCGGCGCCTCCACCGGCATTGGCGCCGTCTATGCCGAACGCTTCGCCAAACGTGGTCACGATCTGGTACTGGTCGCCCGCGATCAGGCTCGCCTGGACACACTGGCAGCGCGCTTGCGCAGCGAGCACGACGTCGCCGTCGATGTCATCCCGGCAGACCTGACCCAACTCGGTGATCTGACCACCGTTGAAAGCCGCCTGCGCGACGACGCCCGTATCGGCATCCTCGTCAACAACGCCGGCGCTGCGCTGTCCGGCCACTTTGTCGACCAAAGCACCGACAGCGTTGCGCAGCTGGTTGCCCTGAACACCACGGCGCTGGTGCGGCTCGCCAGCGCCATCGCCCCACGCCTGGCCAAGGCCGGCGACGGCGCAATCATCAACATCGGTTCGGTGGTGGGCCTGGCGCCGGAATTCGGCATGAGCGTCTACGGTGCGACCAAGGCCTTCGTGCTGTTCCTGTCCCAGGGACTGAGCCTGGAACTGTCGCCGCAAGGTGTCTATGTGCAAGCCGTGCTACCCGCCGCCACTCGCACGGAAATCTGGGATCGCTCCGGCGTCGACATCAACACCCTGAGCGAAATCATGGAAGTGGGCGATCTGGTGGATGCCGCACTGGTCGGTTTCGATCGCCGCGAACCTGTGACCATCCCGCCGCTGCACGAAGCCGAGCGCTGGGATGAACTGCAGGGCGCACGTCAGGGCCTGCTGGGGCAAATCCGCCAGTCTGCGGTTGCCCAACGCTACCAGACGCCACAGTGATTTTTTGCTAGCGAGCATTCGCGGCAGATTCGATGCAGGCACAGGGCATTGCATCGAATCCTGTCGGCTTGCCGGAGTGACAATGAGTTCAATACAGACAAATTCCCGCTCGGGTTCGCCGACGTCATTCATCGACGCAGCGAACCAGTCGATCACGGTCAACGGCATTCCCTACGCCTACCGCGACACCGGGCCCGCAACCGGCGTGCCCCTCGTGCTGTTCAATCATTGGGGCGCGGTGCTGGACAACTTCGACCCCGCGATCATCGATGGCCTGGCGCAAACCAGACGCGTAATCACCACCGACTATCGCGGCATCGGCAACTCGGGTGGAACCGCGCCACTGACGGTGGGTGAAATGGCCGACGATGCGATCCAGCTGATCAGGGCGCTGGGGCTGAAAACCGTGGATGTGCTCGGATTTTCCCTCGGAGGTTTCGTCGCTCAGGACATTGCCCTCAAGGCGCCTGACTTGGTACGCCGGTTGATTCTGACCGGTACTGGACCGGCGGGCGGCACCGGCATCGACAAGGTCGGCACAGTGTCATGGCCATTGATCCTCAAAGGCTTGCTGACCCTTCGCGATCCCAAGTTCTACCTTTTCTTCACCTCGTCGGCCAATGGGCGACGATCTGCCTCGCAGTATTTAAGGCGCCTCAAGGCACGCAAGAACAATCGCGACAAGGGCCCGACACCACGCGCCTTCCTGCGGCAATTGAAAGCCATCACAGCGTGGGGCAAACAACCGCGGCAAGCGCTTGGACGCTTGCGCACACCGACGCTGGTCGTCAACGGCGACAACGACATCATGGTGCCCAGCGTTAACTCGTTTGAACTGGCCAGGCTTATCCCCGACGCACAGTTGGTGATTTATGAGGATGCCGGGCACGGCGGGATTTTCCAGCATCACGCCGACTTTGTGGCCAAGGCGCAGGCGTTTCTCGATGCTTGACCCCGTCACGCAGCAACACCGCACCCCACCGACTACCCTCCGTACAACCAGCAAGAGCCGCACCACGATGAAAGCATTTCTGATTGATGGCTATGGCAAGAACCCCGGACGCATTGACGAAGCGCCCGCCCCCGCAGTCGCTGCCCACGACGTCTTGATCGAGGTCCATGCGAGCAGTGTCAACGTGCTGGATTCGAAGATCAGCAAAGGCGAGTTCAAACTGATCCTGCCCTACGCCTTTCCGTTGATCCTGGGCAATGACCTGGCGGGGGTCGTGGTTGAAGTCGGTTCGAAGGTGACACGCTTCAAACCGGGAGACGAGGTGTACGCTCGCCCGCCCGAAGCGCGGATCGGGACGTTCGCCCAATTGATCGCCGTGAACGAAAACGCCGTGGCCCTGAAACCTGGCAATACCGACATGGTACAAGCCGCGTCCTTGCCCCTTGTTGCACTGACTGCGTGGCAAGTACTGGTTGAAACCGCCCGGCTGCAAAAGGGCCAGAAAGTGCTGATTCACGCAGGCTCGGGCGGCGTTGGCACCATTGCCATTCAGCTTGCCAAACACCTCGGTGCGTTTGTCGCCACAACCACCAGCACCGCCAATGTCGAATGGGTCAAGGCGCTGGGGGCCGATCTGGTGATCGACTACACACAGCAGAACTTCGAAAATGTACTGCATGACTATGACGTGGTGCTGAACAGCCTCGGCGCCGACGTACTGGAGAAGTCACTCAAGGTCCTGAAACCTGGTGGCCAGCTCATTTCCATCTCGGGCCCACCCACTGTGCAGTTCGCGCGGGAGCAAGGGTTGTCCTGGCCATTGCAGCAAGTCATGCGCCTGCTGAGCCTTGGCATTCGTCGCAAAGCGCGCAAGCAGGACGTCAGCTATGCGTTTGTGTTCATGCGAGCCAATGGCGCTCAACTGCAACGCATCACCGCGCTCGTTGAGGGCGGAATCATCAAACCTGTGGTTGATCGCTCCTTCCCCTTTGAATCAACGGCCGAGGCATTGAAGTACGTTGAGCGGGGACGCGCCAAGGGCAAGGTCGTTGTTGCGCTCAAATGACCACGCCGCCTGTTCCTGAATCGAACGTAGACACTGCACAGCCTTTACTGCTGGAGCGGCCCTCAGCCGAAGTGATTTCGCCAGAGGAGCAGCAAGTGCTTCAACCGGATGATGTGCAGGTTCAACCGCCCGTTATCGTTTGGCACAGTTTGATGCTTGAGCCATAAGGAAGGTTGCAGGTGATCTCGTCAGGCTGTCGCGCTCGACTCGACAAGACGAATTTGCGTGGCATTGCGCCCGGCCAGCCAGGCCAGCACGGAAGCGGCGACCAGGACAGCGGCGCTAAGCTCGAAGGTGGCTTTGTAGCCGCTCAAATCAAAGGCCAGACCGCCAATGATTGCGCCGCCGGCGATCGCCAGCTGGACGATGGCTACCAGCAAGCCGCCTCCCGCTTCAGCATCATCCGGGAGCGTCTGCGCCAGCCATGTCCACCAGCCGACCGGTGCGGCCGTGGCGACCAGCCCCCAGAGTCCGAGCAACACGGCGGTCAGCACCGGCGATTTGCCGAAGCTGATCAACGCCAGCGCAATCACCGCCATGATCAGCGGAATGGCGGTCAGCGTGCGGTAGAGGCCGCGCCCCATAAACCGTTCGATCAGAAAGGTGCCGATAAACCCGGCCAGTCCCAGCCCCAGCAGCATGAGCGACAAGGTTGAGACACCGACGCCCGTCACGCCCTCAAGAAATGGTCGCAGGTAGGTGAACAGCATGAACTGGCCCATGAAAAAGACGCTGACGGCGACCATGCCCAAGGCCACTGGCAATTGCTTCATCAGACGCAGAACGTTGCCGCTACCTGCCTGGCGTTCGGCCTTGAAGGACGGCAGGCTGATCAGCAGCCACACGGCGGCAAGCACCGCGACCGGAACCACACAGAAGAATGCGCCGCGCCAGCCGATCAACGAGCCCAGGAAGCTGCCCGCCGGAGCGGCGATGACCGTGGCCAAAGCGTTACCGCCATTGACGATGGCCAGCGCGCGGGAAACCTGTTCAGGCTTCACCAGGCGCATGGCAGTCGCCGCCGACAGCGACCAGAAACCACCAATCGCAATCCCGATCAGCGCACGTCCGAACATGAAGGACGGGTAGCCCGGGGCGAGCGCGACGACCGTTCCGGAGACGATCATAAGCAGGGTCAGGCCCAGCAGAAGCTGCTTGCGTTCGATGCGAGCGGCGACCGAGGCGATCAACAAACTGGTGATCAAGGCAAAGGCACCGGACACGGAAATCCCCTGCCCGGCCTGACCTTCGGTGATATGCAGGTCCGCCGCGATGGGCGTCAGCAGACTGACGGGCATGAACTCTGAAGCGACCAGGGCGAATGCGGCCAACGACATGGCCAGCACGGCGCTCCAGCCGCCCGTTCTTTTAGAAGGTTTTGTAGAAGGTAACGTCATGAAAACTACCTGTGGTGCGAAAAACCGTAGGGGGGTGATGCGCAGGGGCAAGCAGTTTGTCGCCCGTCCGGGCACTGCCCCTGTAACAGATAGACACATTCTCCCGGTCAATCCGGTGCTTCCCTAGTGCATTCCTCTTGAATGCTTGCCTGATCCTCTGGGGATGCAGGGTGATAGATAGGAAACGTCTCGCGCGCGCATTAGAGTTCGGTCAAAGGAGTGAGCCCACATGATCCCTACCCCTCTGCCCCAGGAATCACCTTTGGCACGGCACATCGACCCGCGTGTGAAAGCACCGGGTGACTTCGCCACGTCGATACCCGGGCTGTCGCTGTTTCGTCGCGACCAGCCGGCGCCCCCCGTGGTGTGCATGATCGAACCCAGCCTGATTCTCGTGGGTCGCGGCGAAAAGCGCTTGTGGGTCGGCGGTGAGGGCTACAGCTATGACCCGTCGCGGTTTCTGGTCACGTCGCTGGACCTGCCCGCGAACTCCGAAGTGATGCTCGCCAGTCCCGGACAGCCCTGCGTCGGCCTCGTATTGAAACTGGATGTCAGCATGCTTGCCGAGGTCATTACCAAGAGCGGCTTGCCCTCGAAACGCCAGCCATCAACGGGTACGGGCGCTGCGATTGGCAGCCTGTCGTCAGCGTTGGAGGACGCGCTCGATCGCCTGCTGGCATTGCTCGATGAACCCGAGGCGATCCCGGTCCTGGCGCCGCTGATTCTGCGAGAAATCCACTATCGGCTGCTGCACACCGACCAAGGCCCACGGCTGCGGCAGATCACTGCCGTCGACGGTCAGGGCTATCGCATCGCCAAGGCCATTGACTGGCTCAAGGTCAACTACACCGATGCCCTGCGCATCGACGATCTGGCCGCGCGGGTGCAGATGAGCACGCCGACCTTTCACCATCATTTCCGCCAGCTCACCGGCATGAGTCCGCTGCAGTACCAGAAATGGCTGCGGCTCAACGAAGCGCGCCGACTGATGTTGGTCGAGCGCCTCGACGTGTCGCGGGCGGCGTTTGCAGTCGGCTATGAAAGTCCTTCGCAGTTCAGCCGCGAATATGGCCGGCTGTTCGGCACCGCACCGAGCCGCGACATGGCCCTTTTACGCGGACAGCCCTACGAGGCAGAAGCGCTCGGCACAGTCGCGAATTGAACGAAAACCGGTGATGCGCCTCGCTGCGTGTCACTGCTTATAACAATGCACGTCAACCGATGATCAGCGGGTGAATCATGGAACTACGAATCAACCAGAAGACCTACCAGGTCGATGCCGACGCCGATACGCCCTTGCTGTGGGTGATCCGCGATGATCTGGGCATGACCGGCACCAAGTACGGCTGCGGTCTGGCGCAATGCGGCGCCTGCTCGGTGCTGGTGGACGGCAACGTCGTGCGCTCGTGCGTCACGCCGGTGGCGGGTGTGGTTGGCCGCGAGGTCACCACCATTGAAGCCATCGAAACCGATGACGTGGGCAAACGAGTCGTCTCGACCTGGGTCGATCTGCAGGTCGCCCAGTGCGGGTACTGCCAGTCCGGGCAGGTAATGGCCGCCACCGCGCTGCTCAAGCAGAACCCCAAACCGAGTGATGCGCAGATCGAGGCGGCGATGGTCAATCTGTGCCGCTGCGGTACGTACAACGCCATCCATGCCGCCGTGCATGAACTTGCCGGCAAGGGGGACGCGTGATGAACGTTCGTATCGATCCTTCACAACACGCTTCAGTCCTGGATCTGCAGGAACCGATCAATGTGTCGCGCAGACGCTTTCTGACCGGTACCGCCGTCGGCGCACTGGTGCTCGGTTTCGGTCTCCCACTCGGTGCGACACGGGTGCAAGCTGCAGCGGCGACGACGGCCGAGCGCGGCACGCAGGTCCCGGCGTTTCTCGAGATCCGTCCGGATAACCGCGTGCGTCTGCTCTGCCCGTTCATGGAAGGCGGACAAGGCACATTCACTGCGATGGCGCAGATTGTCGGTGAAGAACTGGATGCCGACCCGGCGACCTTCCTGGTCGAAGCCGCTCCGCCCGGCGAAGCCTATGTGGTGATGGAAAACGGCATGCGCATCACCGGCGGCAGTATGTCGGTGCGCATGAGTTACCCGGTCATGCGCCGCCTCGGTGCCCTTGCCCGCGCCATGCTGTTGCAGGCGGGCGCGCAGCAACTGGGCGTGCCGGTGAGCGAGTTGAGCACCGAGCCTGGCAAAGTGGTGCACGCCAAATCGGGCCGCTCGCTGGCCTACGGTGAACTGGCCGAGCGCGCGATGGATTTGCCGGTTCCCGACCCGGCCTCGGTGAAGCTGCGTGATCCGAGTCAGTTCCGCTGGATCGGCAAACCGGTGAAGCGCCTCGATGCCTACGACAAATCCACGGGCAAGGCGCTGTACAGCATCGATCTGAAGGTCGACGACATGCTGCATGCCGCCGTTCAACATGCCCCGCGCCTGGGGATGACGGTCGGCAATTTGCGTAACGAAGAGCAGGTCAAGGCGATGAAAGGCGTGCATTCCGTGCATCGTCTGCCGGGTGCCGTGGCGGTGGTTGCCGAGCGCTGGTGGCACGCCAAACGTGCCGTCGAGGCGATCCAGGTCGACTGGCAAGAGCCGACGGCCGACAGCCAAGTGCGGCCGATGCCCGCCGACTTTTCCAGCGACGCGTGGTTCAAGCGCCTCGCTGAAGATAAAAGCCCCGCCAAAGATGATGAACACGAAGGCGATGTGGCTTCGATTCTCAAGGACGCCAAGACCAGGATCGACGCCACTTACCACAACCAATACCTGAACCACGGCCAACTGGAACCGCCTTCAGCCCTTGCCCGATTCAATCCGGACGGTTCGCTGGAAGTCTGGTTGCCGAATCAGGCGCCGGACATGTTCCGCGCCGACATCGCCAAACGCACCGGGCTCGATCCGTCGCGCATCACCTTGCATTCGCCGCTGTTGGGCGGGTTCTTCGGTCGGCATTTCCTCTACGACTCGGCCAGCCCTTACCCTCAGGCCATCGCGCTGGCCAAAGCGGTTGGACGCCCGGTTAAATTGATCTGGAGTCGCGAAGAAGAGTTCCTGCGTGACGTGCTCCGACCGGTTGCCGCCGTGAATTTCCGTGCCGCGCTGGACAACGACGGCTGGCCGCTGGCAATCGAAGCGATCAGTGCCACCGAAGGCCCGACCGAGGCCCTCGCCGGCAAGCAGGGTGAAAAGCTCGATCCGACGGCGCTTGAAGGCTTGTCGGGCAAGTCCTATGCGATCCCCAACAAGCGCATCGCACAAATCTACGTCAAGGGTCCGGCGATGCTCGGCTACTGGCGTTCGGTGGGCAATTCCCTCAACGACTTCTTCTATGAATCGTTCCTCGATGAACTGGCCGACAAGGGCGGCAAAGACCCGTTCGACCTGCGCCTGCATTTGCTGCGTGACAACCAACGGCTGACCACACTGCTGCAAGCCGTGGGTGAACTGTCGGGCGGCTGGAAACGTGGGCCGTTTACCGCCGAGGATGGCAGCCGGCGCGCGCGCGGGGTGGCCATGGCTTCGCCGTTTGGTACGGAGACGGCGGTGATCGCCGAGGTGTCCATCGAGAACGGCCAGGTCAAGGTGCATGACATCTGGCAGGCGATTGACCCGGGCAGCATCGTCAACCCGGCGATTGTCGAGGCTCAGGTCAATGGCGCCGTGGCGCTGGGATTGTCGCAAACACTGGTGGAAGAAGCGGTGTGGATCGATGGCAAGCCTAGGGCGCGCAACTACGACTTGTATCCGATCCTGCCGCCTGCGCGGATGGCACGGGTCCATGTGCGTGTGGTCGAGAGCGGGGAAAAAATGGGTGGCATCGGTGAACCGCCGTTGCCTGCGGTCGCGCCTGCCGTCGCCAATGCGGTGGCAGCGCTGACCGGTCAGCGGGTGCGCAGCCTGCCCATGAGCCGACACACCTTCAGTTGATCAGCGCCGGAGCGTCCATGAATAACAGCCGATTCGCAAGAACCGCTGGCTGGCTGGCGGTGCCGTGCCTGGTCGCGGCAGGCCTGCTGGCCTGGTATGTCACCCGCGAGCCAGTCTCGCGCCTGGAAAACACTCAGATCGCCGTGGCCGATATCGACCCGGCGCTGGTCGCCCGTGGCGAATACGTCGCCAGGTTGAGCGATTGCGTGGCCTGTCACAGCGTGCCGGGTGGCGCGCCATTCGCCGGCGGCCTGGAAATGGCCACGCCGCTGGGCGCGATCCATGCGACCAACATCACCCCGGACTCGGAAACCGGCATCGGCCACTACAGTCTGGCGGACTTTGATCGTGCCGTGCGCCACGGCGTGGCGCCTGACAGTCGCCGTTTATACCCGGCCATGCCCTACCCGTCCTACGCCAAGCTCAGTGATGACGACGTGCGAGCGCTGTATGCGTTCTTCATGAAAGGCGTGGCGCCGGTCAAACAGGCGAACATCCCTAGTGCGATTCCGTTTCCGCTGAACCTGCGTTGGCCGATTGCACTGTGGAACGGTGTGTTTGTCGACGTCGAACCTTATGTGACCAAACCGTCGCAGGATGAGCTGTGGAACCGCGGCGCTTATCTCGTGCAGGGTGCCGGGCACTGTGGCAGTTGCCACACGCCGCGCAGCCTGGCGTTCAACGAGAAGGCACTGGATGAGTCCGGCAAGCCATACCTGGCCGGTGCCCTGCTCGATGGCTGGTACGCACCGAGCCTGCGCGATGACCACAACACCGGGCTGGGCCGCTGGAGCGAGCAAGAGATCGTGCAGTTCCTCAAGACCGGTCGCAACCAGCACGCGGTGGTCTACGGCTCGATGACCGAGGCGTTCAACAACTCCACGCAGTTCATGAACGATGACGATCTGACGGCCATTGCCCACTACCTGAAGTCGCTACCGGGAGATCGCGAACGGGATGGCGCGCCTTGGCAGTATCAAGCGGTTTCGGCAGCGCAACATCTGGACTCGCCCGGTGCGCATACCTACGTGACGCGCTGTGCGTCGTGCCACGGTCTGGACGGCAAGGGTCAATCGCAGTGGATGCCGCCACTGGCGGGCGCCACCTCGGCACTGGCCAGGGAAAGTGCCTCGGCAATCAACATCACTCTGAATGGATCGCAACGAGTGGTGGCGGCCGGCGTGCCGGATGCCTATCGCATGCCGGCCTTCCGTGAGCAGCTGTCGGATCAGCAGATCGCCGAAGTGCTGACCTTCATGCGCAGCACCTGGGGCAATCAGGGCAGTGCTGTTGATGCAAACACGGTTGGCAAGCTACGTGAGCACACCGATCCGGCCAGCAGCAGTCCGATCATCCTGCAGATGCGTTAAGAGGAAAACCCGACGGGAGCCATCGACTTGCGTGTGGAAACGCCCTTGCGCCGTAGCACATTCCACACCTCGTCGAATGAACATACATTCATCTAAAACATCGCTCCAAGCGTCTAGTCTGCGGGTTCCGACATAGTGACTACAGGAGTTACCCACCATGTTCTCGCATGAAAGCATCCCGCTGATCATCATCTTCACCATCATGCTGCTTGGCGTTCTCGTCGCCGTCCTCCACCCGGTACATGCTGTCGTCACGTGGCTTCGCAGACGCCGCGAAGCATCTGCAACGCAACGTACGCAAAACGCCGATTCGCGCTGAATGCCTCCATCACCCGCCCGGCAAGGTCCGGGCTTTCGGCTCACCCCTGCGCTGCACCCGGTTAAAAACGGCCAGGTGTGACCCCTTCCACACCGATAAGGCTACAGAGCGATACAAAAGCGCCACTGCACGACACATCCCGGGTACACGCCAATGCAAAAGTGTGGGCCATCGGAACCTTCGCTGTCCGACATCCCCCCATCACTCAGGCAGGTATTTCCATGATCAATCAACTCGACACCGTGCTGTACACCGGCAAGACCCGCACCACTGGCGGGCGCGATGGCGCATCGCGCAGTTCGGACGGCAACCTGGACATCAAGCTTTCGCCACCGGGCTCGAATGGCAGCGGCACCAATCCGGAACAACTGTTGGCAGCCGGTTGGTCGGCCTGCTTCATCGGCGCCATGGGCAAGGCAGCCGCGGCACAGAAGATCAGGCTTCCGGCGGATGTGGCGGTCGAAACCGAAATCGATCTGGGCAAGGCCGGCGACGCATTCTTTCTTCAGGCGCGCTTGAATGTCAGCCTGCCGGGGCTGGAGCCTTCGGTCGCTCAGGCGCTGGTGGACGCTGCGCATCAGACCTGTCCTTACTCAAAGGCCACTCGCGGCAACATCGACGTCACCCTGCGGCTGATCTGAATCAGCCCTGTTTGATCCTGCAAACCGCCCGATGCACGGCTTCGGGCGGTTTTTTTACAGGGTTGAGCGATGCCGTTCCTCCGATTCAAACAACCAGAGGAACGAAACGGTCATTGAATGGTTTACGCGAACGATGTCTCGTGCTCGCTTTCGTGGACGTAAATCCACGAGATTCCCGATGGCGAATCCGGGTCGAGACGCATGAGCGCCGAGTCGACTTTCTTCTTGGTGATCCCGTTCTTGACCAGGTCGAAAACCGTCAGGAAGAAATCACCGGGAAGCGGCGTGATCGAGAGGTTGATGATGTGTGATTCGGGGCTGCCGGCACGCTGGCCGTGCAGGCCCCAAAGGCGTTCCCAGTAGTTTTGCCGGTCCATGATCTGACCGTCCGTGAGCACCACCCGGAAATCATTCGCCAGGGCATCGTACAAAGGCTTGATCGCCTCTTCCGACTGGGAAGCCACACCGCGCGACCACGGGAAAAAGAGGTTGTACCAGCGGTACACCTCGGCTTTGACGAGTGCGGTTTTATCGGTTGTTTCGGTGACTCGGCTGATTGCCATCTGCGTTCTCCTTAACGAGTTCAAAGGCGCGGGTTTCCGTTGCGCATCGCCTGAGCGACGCTCCGCGCCTCATTCAAGATCCATCCTGAAATCAACGTCACGGATCAGCTCGAAAGCGCTTGAATGACTTCAGAATTTCTCCCGTCATTTGGCTGACCCGGCCACAAAAGTAGACACCAACCTGTTGGTTTGCATCGCAAGCTGACCAACGGTGTAACCGGCTCTTGCGCTGCAAGTGCCGCGCTTGAGCGGTTCCTTGATCACGTTTGTCCTCTCCCTCTCCTCCTGCGCTGTTTCACATTTTTTTCACGAAGCGCTTTGTTGCTGTAAAAAACCCTGACACAATTATTGGCAATGATTCTCAACTGCTCTTTGTTTGCTATTTAAAATCAGGAAGCCTCAATGTCGCGCCCAGCCTCGCCGCATCGTTTCAACCCGTCACGCAACCTCCTGTCCATGGCCATCTGCATGGCCGTCATGGCCCCGGCGCTGGCCGATGAAACCCGCGAGGCGCAGGACACCGCCCCGCCCCCCGCCACCCTCGAGCTCGGCGCGACCGCCATCACATCGACACAGCTGGGCAGCACCACCGAAGGCTCCGAGTCCTACACCACCGGCACCATGGCCACCGCCACCAAACTGCCGTTGACCTTGCGCGAAACACCGCAAGCCGTGACCGTCATCACGCGCCAGCGCATGGACGATCAGGCGATGACCAGCATCAACGACGTGGTCAACGCCACGCCAGGGCTGTTCCTCGACTACTCCAGCGGCCCAGGCCGGCAGTCCTACAAAGCCCGGGGTTTCGACATTGATAACCTGATGTACGACGGCATTCCGAGCGGCTACAACGGCGTGAACGTCGGATCCCAGCCGAATCTGGCGATGTTCGATCGGGTCGAGGTGGTCCGCGGTGCGACCGGTCTGGTCACCGGTGCCGGCAACCCTTCGGCGGCGATCAACCTGGTGCGCAAACGGCCATTGGCCGAGCAGCGCGTCACCCTGACCGGCGCCGCCGGGACCTGGGACAACTATCGCGGCGAGCTCGATGCTTCCAGCCCGCTCAACGACAGCGGCACCCTGCGCGGCCGGGTGGTCACGTCCTACCACGACGCCAACAGCTTCATCGATGACGTGGACGAACAACACAACCTGTTCTACGCCGTCACCGAAGCCGATCTGAGCGAAGACACCACTCTGACCCTCGGTTTCTCGCACCAGAAGGACAGGACCAACTACTTCTGGGGTTCATCAATGATCGGCCTCGACGGCCATCACCTCGACCTGCCGCGCTCGTACAACCCCGGCACCTCCTGGGAAGACAAGGATCAGGAGATCAACACGGTCTTCGCCGAGATCCGTCAGCAACTGGCCAACGACTGGAAGCTGCAGGTCAACGCCAACTATTCCGAACAGAACGCGCTGTTCTCCGGCTCGTACCAGTCGCGCTGGGTCAACGACACCCTGGCCCGCACGGTTTACCAGTCCAAGGCCGATGAAAACCAGGCCGGTCTGGACGCCTTCTTCAGCGGCCCGTTCGAAGCCTTCGGGCGCAGCCATGAACTGGTGGTCGGCGCCAGCAAACGCATCTACGACCTGACCACTCACAACTACTCGCCCTATGACACAAACTGGCCGATCAACGCCGGCAAGCCTGACTTCGTCCACACCAACAACACGCGTGAAGTCACCACTCAGGACGGCGTGTACCTGACCACCCGACTGAGCCTGGCCGACCCGCTGAAGCTGATCCTCGGCGGGCGTCTGGACTGGTACGACTACGACAACCGCGATGGCGACGGCGATTACAAAGTCACCCGCAACGTCACCCGCTATGCCGGCCTGATCTACGAGCTGGACGACCATCATTCGGTGTACGCCAGCTACAGCGACATCTTCACCCCGCAGAGCAACAAGGGCACCTCCGGTAACCCGGTCAAGCCGATCGTGGGCAAGAACTACGAGGTCGGCATCAAGGGCGAATACCTGGGCGGCGCGCTGAACGCCAGCCTCGCCGTGTTCCGCGTCGATCAGGAAAACCGCGCGGTGCAAGTGTTCGTCCCGAACTGCCCGCAGTCTTCCTGCTATGAAGCCTCCGGCGAGATCCGCAGCCAGGGTATCGACCTCGAGCTGCAAGGCGCGCTCACCGACAACTGGCAGATCGGCGGCGGCTACACCTACGCCCGCACGCACACCATCAAGGACGCGGCGAACCCGCAGAACGTCAACAAGCAGTTCGACACCGACACCCCGGAGCACCTGTTCAAACTGACCACCCGCTACAACTTCCAGGGCCCGCTGGAAAAACTGCGTGTGGGCGGCAACATCTCCTGGCAGAGCCGCATGTACAACGACATCGAACTGCTCGATGGCGGCAACTACCGCCTCAAGCAAGGCGCGTACGCCGTGACCGACCTGATGGCCGGCTACCGGGTCAATGAGAACCTCGATCTGCAACTCAACGCCAACAACATCTTCGACCGCAAGTACTACTCCACCATCGCCAACTCCGTCAGCTACGGCGGCGACAGTTATGGCACGCCGCGCAACATGATGCTGACGGCGAAATACACCTTCTGACTTGTCCAGGCGCAGGGACGCGCCACCCCGCCAACATGCCCCCCTTCATGCCCTACATACCAAAGCGTTAATTTCAAAAACCCATGTCTGGTGGTCAGTCGTACCCCTTTGCCCAAAGATTGCCTTCGGCCAGGGCGGCAGCCTTGCGCCGCCTGTGCGATTTCAATAACTCAATGGGTGTTCAAAATGACTGACGAGAAAAACGGAACCACGCGTCGTGGCTTGATCACGACGGGTGCCATGGCCGCTACCCTGGCGGTGGCATTGCCAGCGCTGGCGACGCAGCAGACACCGGCATCCGCGTCAGGGGTCAGCAAAAGCGCCGGCAACGGCAGTGGCTCGGGGATGATTACCGTCAAGGATGGCACGCAGATTTTCTACAAGGACTGGGGCCAGGGCCAGCCGATCGTTTTCCACCACGGCTGGCCCCTTTCCAGTGATGACTGGGATGCGCAAATGCTGTTTTTCCTCAGCAAGGGCTTTCGCGTCATTGCCCATGATCGACGTGGCCATGGTCGCTCTTCGCAGACCGCCACGGGCAACGAAATGGACACCTACGCCGCCGACGTTGCCGAGTTGATGGCGCACCTGAACATCCGCAACGCCGTGCACATCGGCCACTCCACCGGCGGCGGTGAAGTGGCGCGCTACGTGGCGCGGCATGGTCGCGGCCGGGTGGCCAAGGCCGTGCTGATCGGCGCCGTGCCGCCCATCATGCTGCGCACCGCAAAAAATCCCGGCGGCCTTGCAATGGAAGTCTTTGATGGGTTGCGCAAGGTACTCGCGCAGAATCGCAGCCAGTTTTATCGAGACTTCCCGAGCGGACCGTTCTACGGCTTCAATCGCCCAGGTGCGAAAGTGTCTGAAGCGATCGTCGAAAACTGGTGGCGTCAGGGCATGAACGGCGGGATCAAGCCGCAGTACGACTGCATCAGCGCTTTCTCCGAAACCGACTTCACCGATGACCTGAAAAACATCGATGTGCCGACCCTGGTGCTGCACGGTGAAGATGACCAGATCGTGCCGATCACCAATTCGGCTCACCTCTCAATCAAATTGCTCAAGCACGGTACGCTGAAAACCTACCCCGGCCAGCCCCATGGCATGTGCACCACCCACGGCGACACCATCAACGCGGACCTTCTGGCGTTTATCAATGCATGAGGTTCCAGGGCCGCGCCCTCACGACAAGCCACGTACAGCCCCCTGAAAAGAAAAGCTCCGATCGAGTCGGAGCTTTTTTATTGGGCGAATCACACAGCCGTTGCAGTTATCTACCGGGCCATCATCAACGTCTGATCGACGGGCAACGCCGGGCGTAATTTTGGCACTACCTGCAATTCAATCGGCGTACCGAAAAACGCCTGGCAGCGCGAACGCAGCCAACGCTGAGCGCAATCGTTGTGCGCAGCGGCACGCCAGACCATGGAAAGCTCCCGCGATGGCAGCAACAGAGGGGCCGGCTCGGCCCTGATGCCATTCACCGAGGCCATGGCCCTGGCCACGTAATCCGGAACGATGACCAGCATGTCGCTCTGCGCCAACAACCTTGGCAAGGCACTGAACTGCGGCACTGCCAGCACCACTTTGCGCCGACGTCCGAGCAGGTCCAGCGCGTGGTCGGTGTCGTCTTTGGCTTTGCCCATGGATGACACGATGGCGTGCGGTCGCTCGCAGAACTCATCGAGCGCCAGCAGGCCCGGGCGGGTATCCGAGCGCAGGAGCATTGGCCGGATCGACCGCAGACTCTTGCGTCGGGCGTTGGCCGGCAGATCGAGCGTAGGGCTGATGCCCAGAGAAATCTCGCCATTGAACAGCCGCTGCGACATCTGCTGCTGATCGACGCGCAGCACCACCAAGGCGATGTTCGGCGCCTCGATACGCAGTTGGCGCAGCAGTCGCGGGAGCAACGCGTATTCGACATCGTCGGACAGGCCGACCTGAAAGGTCACCTCGCTGGTAGCTGGGTCGAAGGGCTGGCAACGGCTCAACGCCGCGACAACGCCATCCAGCGCCGGCGTCAGGTTGGCGAAAATTTCCTCGGCCCGCCTTGTCGGCTCCATCACCCTCCCCGCACGAACGAACAACGGGTCGTCGAAAAGCACGCGCAAACGGCCCAGCGCTGCACTGATGGTCGGTTGACCGAGAAACAGTTTCTCGCCGACCCGGCTGACGTTGCGCTCATGCATCAGCGTCTCGAAGACCACCAGCAGATTGATGTCGACACGACGGAGTTCATTTCTGTTCATGAAGTTCACCACCCGGCACGCGGCCATTGAAATCGACGGAGAGCTGATAGAGGTTAAGGGCGCGCCTGCCGGACGTCTGTGGTACTTGGGGACAGCGGGATCATGCGTTAGGTGAGTGTTTTGATACTTGTGTATGAACCGTTTGAAACCGATAGCTGCATCGGGCCGCGCAAAGACCGGTGCAATGGCCGTTTTTTCGGGTTTTTTGTCCTAGCTGACGGCGTGCTGCGCCACTACGATGCTTAACCGTCTATCTACTCACGCCCACACCTGCGCAACGTGTCGCACGGCGCTATCGCCAGCGGGACCGTGTCTCTGGTCGGGCATCAACCCGCACGAGCAAACACCGGCCGCCGGGCCAAGGGATTCGCCACAACGTCACAACCTTTTGGGAAAAGAGCAATGAACAACAATCCCATCAGCAACAACCCCAGCGAGCCGGTGGTATTCATCGTCGACGACGATGCCGCGTTGCGCGAATCCCTCGGCAGCCTGTTGCGCTCCATTGGTCTGCGGGTGGAGCTGTTCGGGTCGGTCGCCGAGTTCATGACGTATCAACGTCCGGACACGCTGAGTTGCCTGGTACTCGACGTGCGCCTGCAAGGCAGCAGCGGGCTGGATTTCCAGAATGAACTGGCCACCGCCGGAATCAATGTGCCAATCGTGTTCATCACCGGACACGGCGATATCGCCATGACCGTGCGCGCGATGAAAGCCGGCGCGGTGGACTTCCTGACCAAACCGTTTCGCGAGCAGGACCTGATCGATGCCGTCTGCGCCGCACACTCGCGGGACAAGCAGCGTCGCGAGTCCGGGCGACATGCCGATGAGCTGCGCGCACGCCATGGGACGCTGACACCCCGCGAGCAAACGGTCATGGCACTGGCGGCCTCGGGCCTGATGAACAAGCAAATCGCCGGGGAAATCGGCCTCAGTGAAATCACTGTGAAGATCCACCGGGGCCAGGCCATGCGCAAGATGGGCGCGCGCTCATTTGCCGACCTGGTGCGCATGGCCGAAGTCATCGCGGCGCTGCCTGCACATCGGTGACCGAATGAAACGATACGGTATGGCTCAAGCCGCCGTGGCTGGCCGGCACCATCAACACTCAAGTTCAGAACAACTAACACTTGGGTATAGCCGGTTCATACGCAGTCATACTGCAAATGACCCAATGCAGCAGTGCCAGAGAACAACGCTTCGAATAACATCTTTATTCAAATAAACATTACTCAATACAACGATTGGTGAATGACCGACAGTCGCCAACAACCGTCATGCCTGAAAAACAACTTCAGACTTTTAAACCTCTTCATTAATACGCCTTTCATAGCGTTTGCCTGCTTCATCGAAAGAACACGACCTGCCGTCCGATAGCAAAAATCTGGAAGAATAAATGTCTATCATCAAACGTCGCGCACAACTTCTTTGTTCAGACGCCTTCGCCTGGCTTTGCGCCATAGCGGTCGGCAGCATGATCTATATCACCAACGCGTACCTCGATCTGGACGTTGCGCCGACGTTGTTCTACATCACGCTGGTATTCATGTCAGCGAACATCTTCCCGGTACCGGTATTTCTTGCCGTCGCGTTGGGTTGCCTCACACTGCTGACGGCCGACTTCCTGGTCGATGAAGGTTATCGCGATCACCGCAGCATCGCCGGATTCGTCAGGTGCCTGATCGCGCTGACGACCATTTCCCTGCTCGCGTTGCGCAGCAAACGCGCCACTGAAACGCTGCGGCGCAAGGAAGCGTTCTTTCTGGGCGCACAGAAACTTACCCACACCGGCAGTATCGGTTTCATCATTGATAAAAAAGTCAGCGTGTCATGGTCGCAAGAGTCGTCGCGTATTTTCGAGTATTCGCCGGACGTCACCCCGACACTGGCGCTGGTCAAGTCACGCACTCATCCCGACGACCTGCCGGTTATCGATCAGGTGCTGGAGCAGTTTGCGCGCCGGCAGGAGCTGGTCGAAGTCGAGCATCGGCTGCTCATGCCGGATGGTCGGATCAAGCACGTGCAGATGATCGCCAGCCCGTTGCCCAGACATCGCGGTCGCACGCAATACGCCGGGGCGCTGATGGACGTCACCGCCAGCAAACAGTCGGAAGAGGCGCTGTTTCACTCGCAAGCCACCCTCGCCCACGTCACGCGCCTGACCTCCATGGGCGAACTGGCCGCGTCGATTGCCCACGAAATCAATCAGCCGCTGGCGGCGGTCATCACCAGCGGCGAATCCTGCAAGCGCTGGATCAACCGTCCCGAGCCCAACCTGGAAGAAGCGCGCCGTTCGCTGGATCGAATCATTCAAAACTCCGTCCGGGTTTCCGATGTCATCGCCTGCATTCGGGCCCTGTCACGACACAGCGAGGTGCAGCGCAATGTCGAAGTGTTCGACGACATCGTCAGTGACTCGCTGACACTCATGCAACACGACATCTGCTTCCATGAGGTTCGCCCGCACGCCCAACTGGGCACAAGCAGCGCACTGATCAAAGGCGACCGGGTGCAGCTGCAGCAAGTCATCATCAATCTGATCATCAACGCCTGCCAGGCCATGGCCAACGTGCATGAACGGGCCCGGACGCTGCGGATCACCACCTCGATCCTGCACAACGAGGCCGTGCTTGAAATCGCCGACTCCGGCGTCGGCATTGCCGAAGACATCCTGCCTTCACTGTTCGATCCGTTCTTCACGACCAAGCCAACGGGCCTGGGAATGGGGCTCTCGATTTGCCGCTCGATCATTGAATTCCACGGCGGGCGCATCTGGGTCAACAGCACCGAGGGCGTCGGCACGCAGTTTGTGTTTGCGATTCCATTGGCTGCGCTCGAACACGATCAATGACCGTCATCCACCCCTGATGTCGCCGGCCGGCGACATGGAGATCAGCATTGTCTATCGAAAGTACAAACCCTGACGCTGGACCCGAAACCCCGCAATCAGGCCGTACCGTCGTTTTCGTGGCATACCCGCAAATGGGCCTGCTGGATCTGACCGGTGCGCAGACCGTTTTCTGGGCGGCGACCTGCAGACTGGCGCAACTCGGTTTGCCCGGTTATGCCTTGCACACCGCGAGCCTGCAAGGCGGACCGGTCCAGACCGGCGAAGGCCTGGTGGTGCAAACCCGGCGGCTGGATGAGCTAAGCGACGAGCCGATCAATACGCTGATTGTTCCGGGCTCGGCGTCCATCCGCCAGGCCATGCTCGACAACGCGCCGCTGGTGGACTGGTTGCGCGTCACCTCAGCCACGGCCAGCCGTACGACGTCGGTGTGCAGCGGCGCTTTTTTCCTGGCCCAGGCGGGCTTGCTCGATGGCCTGCGCGTGGCGACACACTGGTTGATGGCTGACATGTTCGAGCGGCTGTTCCCCAGGGTCGAGCTGGATCGCGAGGCCATCTTCGTCCACCAGGCATCGGTGTGGACCTGCGCTGGCGTCAGCGCTGGGATCGATCTGGCGCTGGCACTGGTCGAGGCCGATCACGGTCGCGAGCTGGCCATGCAGGTCGCCCGGCGCATGGTGGTGTACTACCGACGCCCGGACAACCAGAAACAGTGGAGTCCGCTGCTGCAATCACAACATTCAATCGCGCACGAGCGCTAGCCGGAGACGGTGGTCATGAACGCACCGCACAAACTGTATTTGGTCAGTCACCCGCCCTGCGTCACCCGCTATGGCACGCACACATCGTTGTCCACCGCTGAGCGCGTGGAGATCATCGACGCATTGACGCAGACCCTGAGCGCGACGCTGAGCATTCTGGCGCGGCTCAGGCACAGCCAGCAGACACTGCACGCTGTCAGCTTTTTACCGGTGCAGACGCTGTTTCGCAGGCTGTTGAATGCCAATACCCGTTACGCCGACTTTCTCGTCACCGGCATCACCGACCTGGGCGGCCATGCCCAGCGCGACGCGCTCTACCACCTCAATGAGGCTCCCGAACCTTTATGCTTTGCCGACTGCCTTAAAGGCATTGACCGCGCCCTGCGCCGACTGCGGGCCGCCGATGCCTTGTTCCGCGACTGTCGCGCCAGCGCAATTGCCAACAACGATTGCGCCAGCCGACAACTCTTTGAAGCCTGCACTCGACATAACAGTTACTTTCTTTCGTTAATCAACAACCATTTATTTGCTGAACATTGATTAACTTTCGCAACTAACAAAAAAACCAACTAAACATACCCACGTATACTATCCCACAATTTTTGAAAGCGTATCTTGCAAGTATGGCGGGCGCGACAGACACCCGCAAAGAACGCAAGGTTTCCCATGTTCAACTCAGCTATTGTTTCAGTTGTCGATGATGACGAACTTGTTCTGGTTTCAATGGACAGTTTGTTGCGGTCTTGCGGTTATACGGTCAAGACATTCAACAGCGCTTTTGCATTTCTTGAATCGAGCGCGCCAGAGCAGACCGGGTGTCTGATTTCCGACATTCAGATGCCGGGCATGTGCGGGGTCGAAATGTACGAGGCACTGGCGGCCAGGAAGATCCACATTCCGACGATCTTCATCACCGGCAAGCCAGGCCTGCCCCCTGAATTCAGCACCCGTGTGAAGACGCCGGAAGGCTACTTCTCCAAACCCTTCCATACCGAGGCACTGCTGGCCTGCATCGCGCAGGCGCTGATGCGCCGTCGTTGAGCGGTCCTCTCGAACAACTCGATGCAGAGCCGCCGCTGCCCGACCGACAAACCTCAAAGCAAAAAAAGGCCCCGCAAGTTCATCACTTACGGGGCCTGATTTTTATCGAGCCCGGCCGAATGCGGCCGGGCCGCCAGCAGCCGATCAGTAATCCCAGAATGCTGCGATCCAGCGGAACGCATCACCATCGACCGCAACTCGGCCCACCGACGGGAACGGCAGGTGGGTGGCGACAAACCACTCGCCACTCGCCGCCGCCTCACGCATCAGGCGTACGCGGACACGCACCGACTCTTCAGGATCATGCTCGAAACCGTTGTGCCATTCCGGATGCTCGAAGGCCACCGGAAACAGGGCGTCGCCAGCAAAGGTCAGGCGTTCGCCGCCCGAGTTGACGTAGACAATGCTGTGCCCCGGCGTATGCCCGCCGGTGAGTTTCACCACCACCCCCGGCGCCACTTCGTATTCATCCTCGAAGGTGCGCACCTGGCGGCGGTAATCGTTGATGAACTGATTGGCCGTCGCGCGCAGAACGTCAGGCACCGGCGCCGGCATGACGGTCTGGGTGAAGTCCGGCGTCTCCCAGAACTCGACCTCTTTCGCCGAGACGTGGATACGCACGTCCGGACGCAGCCGGCTCTTCACTTCATCCACCAGCAGACCGCCGACATGATCCATGTGCATGTGGGTGATCACGATGTCGGTCACGGCTGCCAGATCGATTCCGGCCGCTTCCAGCCGTTTCGGCAGCTGGCCGGCCCGAGGGAAACCGGGAAACTGCCCGCCCAGTCCGGCGTCGACCAGTATGATCTGCTCGCCGCTGCGCACCACCAGCACGTTGAGTGCCCAGTCAAACGCATCAGGCCCCAGGAACATGTCCTTGAACCAGGCGGCGCGAGCCTGCGGGTCGGCATTTGTGGACATGGTCGAGGTCGGCAGCGGCAGCACGCCGTCGCTGATCACCACCACGTCGATGTCGCCGACCTGCAGTGCGTAGCGCGATGGCACCAGCTCCTGCGCCGGAGCGAATGGCTGGCGGGTGACGGACGCCTGCCGGTCATCGGTTGCGTTGGTTTGATTGGAGTGATTCAGATACGTTGACATGGTCGCTTTCCTCTTGGCTGAGTCAAAATTTCCCGGACGAATGCCCTTGCTGGCGCAAGCGCTGAATGGCGCGCCTTGAAATCGAGTGTGCATCGCGACCACGACGTCCAACACCATACGCGGGTATAGGGCTTGAACCACATCGACCGAGTAACGCCGCTGTTGAGGTGGCTGTGGCCCATACCAATGTATATTCGCGCTCCTGCCCGCAAACACCGACACTACGGCGCACCGGATCGCCGAAAAGCGGGCGATCATCAGGTCCCTGAGCAGTCATGAACTCTATTTTTCACCAACCCGACCCTCTCACCTGCTTGCTCGCGCAACCGCGCATGCTGGTGTTCCTGGCGTATCCGCAGATGGGCTTGCTGGACCTGACCGGCGCACAAACCGTGTTCTGGGCTGCGTCCAAGGCGATGGCCGAACGCGGCTTGCCTGGCTACGCGTTGCACACCGCCAGCCTGGAAGGCGGATTGATCGCCACCGCCGAAGGGCTGTCGGTCAACACCTTGGCCCTGCGCACCTTTGACGAGACAACCATCGATACGCTGATCGTGCCCGGTGCGCCGAACATCCGTCAGGCCATGCTCGACAACGTTGCGTTGGTCGACTGGCTGCGCGCGGCATCGGCCAAGGCCAGACGCACCGCCTCGGTGTGCAGCGGCACCTTTCTGCTGGCCCAGGCCGGGCTGCTGGAAGGCTTGCGCGCAACCACGCACTGGGGCATGTGCGACATGCTCAAGGGTGGTTTTCCGAGTGTCGATGTCGACCTTGATGCGATCTACATCCAGCAAGGCAACGTCTGGACTTCCGCCGGGGTCACCACCGGGATCGACATGGCGCTGGCGCTGGTCGAGGCCGATTGCGGCCGCGCCGTGGCGTTGAAGGTGGCGCGGGAGCTGGTGGTTTTTCTCAAACGCCCTGGCGGTCAGGCGCAGTTCAGCCAGTTGCTGCAAGCGCAGATCGACGACAGAGGCTGCTTCGAAGAATTGCACCTGTGGATCAGCGAAAACCTCGGCGACCCGCAATTGAGCGTCGAATCGCTGGCCCGACAGGCGCAGATGAGCCCGCGCAATTTCGCGCGGGTCTACAAACGCAAGATCGGCCGCACGCCGGCCAAGGCACTCGAGCTGTTTCGCCTGGAAGCGGCGCGACGAATGCTCGAAGACTCTCAGCGCAACATCGACCAGATCGCGCAGTTGTGCGGGTTCGGCGACGAGGAACGCATGCGCGACACCTTCTACCGTCACCTCTCGGTCTCGCCCCGGGAATACCGCAGCCGGTTCTCGCGCTGACGCCAAACAGCGCAATGGCGCCGGGCTCGCAGACGTTCAAATACTGTCGCTATACACACGTATAAGTACGCCGCCGAACCGAGCGGCGTATCGTGCGGCAATGCGGGCGTCCTCGACGGGCTACCCGAGATCAGCCCTGGTAAAGCAATGTCCCACACCGCTGTTGTATCGGTTGTCGATGATGATGAGTCCGTGCGCATGGCGCTGGACAGCCTGTTGCGCTCTCACGGCTACACCGTGCAGTTGTACCCGAACGCGGAGGCTTTTCTGGCGATGAAGGCGCCGCACCGCCCCGGCTGCATCATCTCGGACATCCAGATGCCCGGTCTGTCCGGCATCGAGATGTACGATGAGCTGTGCGCCCGAGGCGTGCGCATCCCGATCATTTTCATCACGGGTTACCAGGGGCGTCCGCCACGGGTCAACGCAGCATTCCCCGAGCCCCTCGCCTATTTCCCTAAACCCTTCCCGTGCGGCGAACTCATCACCTGCATCGAAAGCGCATTCAATCGCGCCGTTTGACTGCCCTCTTTCTATACCTGTGTATACCCCAACCCATACCTAAGCATGTCGGCACTGACCCTATGTAGAAGTGTCGCGCCGCACCTTCCCCGATAGCATCTTCCCCAGCGAATCGAACCGGCTCTGCGGTTGTTCACAACCACCTGCTTCGTGCAGTGCGGCAGACGGTCACGCATGAACGGACAATCCGTTCAACGACCAGAATTTCCACAGGAGTCATCCGATGAAACAGCACATTTTAGTGATAGGCGCAGGGTTTGGTGGAGTCTGGAGCGCCCTGAGCGCCGCACGTCTGCTGGACCAGCATGATCGTAACGACGTGCAGATCACCGTCCTCGCGCCCCAGGCAGAACTGCGCATCCGTCCGCGCTTCTACGAGCCGGATGTCCACAACATGAAGGCGCCGCTGGGTGAACTGTTCGATGCCGTGGGCGTGAAATTCGTCAAAGGCATCGCCGACAACATCGACACCGCCAGCAAGCAAGTGACCTACAGCGATGCCTTCGGCACACAAGGCACGCTGAACTATGACCGACTGGTATTGGCTGCCGGCAGCCGAGTAATCCGGCCACCGCTCAAAGGCATGATCGAACACGCCTTCGATGTCGATCAGATCGAAGAAGCAGCACGCCTCGAAGCCCATATCAAGTCGTTGAAGGACCAGCCGTCGAGCGCTGCGCGTAATACCGTGGTGGTCGCCGGTGGTGGTTTTACCGGGATCGAAACCGCCACCGAAATGCCGGCCCGCCTGCGTGCCGCACTGGGTGACGATGCGCCGATCAGGGTCATCGTAGTGGATCGCGCGCCGCAAATCGCCGCGACGCTGGGTGACGGTATTCGGCCCTCCATTGTGGAAGCGTCCCGAGAGTTGGGCATTGAATGGATAGTCGACGCCTCGGTGGCCTCGGTCGATGCCGGCGGCGTGACCCTGGCCGACGGCAAACGGATCGAGTCCAGCACCGTCGTCTGGACCGTTGGCTTCCGCGCCAGCCCGCTCACCGAACAGATTCCGGGCAGCCGTGATCCGCAAGGTCGCCTGCACGTCGACGGTCACCTGAAAGTGCTGGGGCACGTGGATGTCTTCGCTGCCGGCGACGTCGCTTATGCCGCCACGGATGACCTCGGAAACTACGCCGCGATGTCCTGCCAGCATGCAATCAGCCTGGGCCGTTATGCCGGCAACAATGTGGCCGCTGACCTGATCGGTGTCGCACCGGTCACCTACCGCCAGCCCAAGTACGTGACCTGCCTTGACCTCGGGGCCTGGGGCGCGGTGTTCACCGAAGGCTGGGACCGTCAATTGAAACTGGTCGGGCAAGAGGCCAAAGACCTCAAGACCCAGATCAACACCGTGTGGATCTACCCGCCGGCCGCCGATCGCGCAACCGCACTGGCCGCTGCCGACCCATTGATTCCGGTGGCCTGATCACCCGACGGTTCACACTTCCCTATCGCTGCGCATTCCCAGGCGCCCGCCACGGTTTTTTTGGCGGGCGCTTTTTTATGCAGAACTCACAAAGCGTCGGGCGGCAATAAACGGCTCTCTAGCGTTGACGCGATGGATCCGCCACCAGAATGTCTTCCAGAAAGTCGATGAACACATTAATACGGCTGGAGCCCCGGTGATTGGGCAGATACAACGCATTGATGCAGCAGCTCGCATTACCGGGGTTGACTTCATAACCCTCCAGCAGCCGCGTCAACCGACCGGCCTCGACATCGGCGCGCACCAGCCAGTCGGCCAGCAGGGCCACCCCGCGCCCCGCCACCGCTGCTTCGCGCAGGATATCGGCGTTGTTGCTTTGCAGGCGACCATGCACATTGAGCTGGATGGTTTCCTCGTCGCCCTGGAACGTCCAGTGCTGGTGCGAACCCGCGTAGTCGAAGCGCAGGCATTGATGCTCGAGCAAGTCTCGTGGATGCGCCGGCATAGCGTGACCGCTCAGGTAATCCGGACTCGCCACCACCCAGCGCTGGAAGCCGCCCACCCGCTTGCTGACGATATCGTCACTGACCACCGATGATCCCAGGCGCACCGAGACATCGATCTGCTCGCTCAGCAGATCGCTGACCTGATCGCTCAACGACACACTGATTTCAAGCCCCGGATGGCGGTCGAGCAATACCCCCAGTTGCGGCGCAATGATCTGCCGGCCGAACTCCACCGGCACGCTGATGCGCAGGCGTCCCTGCGCTTCGCTGCCACGGTCGGCGACAACCGCGTCGGCCTCATCGATGGCATCGAGAATGGCCACCGCTTTCTCGAAATAGGTTTGGCCGGCGACCGTCACGCTGGTGTTGCGTGTCGTGCGGTTGAGCAGGCTGGCGCCCAATTCGTGTTCCAGCCCCGCCACCTGGCGTGTCACCGAAGAAGTGGAGATGCCGAGTTTGCGCGCCGCCGAGGAATAACCACCGCAACGGACGGTTTCAACGAACATCTTCAGTGCCAGCAACTTGTCCATAAGTGGAGCCCGATCGAAAGGAAACGGTGATGATTGTGCATCACCGTTCGCCAATCGTCTTGTAGGACCGTGCTTCATCGGACTCAGCGGTGCCTGCGGTTCAGGCATCGGCTTTGCGGCTCAGGAACAACGCCAGGGCCAGCGCCGGCAGCAACGCCACGGACACGGCGGACAGGTTCCAGCCAAAATGCTCGTAAAGCGGACTGGCGACCAACGATCCCAGCGCGCCGCCGACGAAGATGCTGGTCATGTACACGGCATTCAGCCGGGCCCGGCTGTGCGGATCGAGGGCGTACACCTCGCGCTGACCCAGCACCATGTTCAGTTGCACGGCGAAATCCAGCAGCACCGCGCAAACCACCAGCCAGACATAACTGCTGCCCGGCAGCGCGGCGATCAGCAACGAGGCTGGCGCCAGCAACAGTGCAACGAGCGTCCCGCGCCGACCGTGCCCGGCATCGGCCAGCCGCCCGGCAATCGGCGCTGCGACCGCGCCGACGGCGCCGACCAGGGCAAATATCGCCACTTGTGCCTGACTGAAACCGTGGTGCCGCATCAGCTCAATCGGTGCGAGGGTCCAGAACAGGCTGAAGCTGGCGAACAGCAAGCCCTGATACAGCGAACGCTGGCGCAGAACCGCGTGCCGACGGGCCAGCGCAAACACCGAGCCGATCAGCGCAGCGTACGTCGCCTGATGGCTCGGGACGCGGCGCGGCAAGGCAATCGCCGTGATCAGGGCGATGACGGCCATCAGTGCCGCCGCGCTGAAAAACACCCCGCGCCAGCCGAACACTTCCACCAGCAGACTCGACAGTGGTCGCGACAGCAGAATGCCCAGCAACAGGCCACTCATGATGTTGCCCACCACCCGGCCACGGCTCGCCTCGGGCGCCAGATGCGCGGCCAACGGCACCAGAATCTGCACCGCCACCGAAGTCAGGCCGATCAGCAACGACAGGACAAGGAACATCGACGGCGAATGCGTCAGGCCGGCGCACAACAGCGTCACGCTCGCCGCGAGGGTAAACCCGACCACCAGCCGACGGTTTTCCATCAGGTCGGCCAGCGGCACCAGCAACAGCAGGCCCAGCGCATAACCGAACTGCGTGAGTGAAACGATCAGACTGGCATTGGCGCTGGACAGGCCGATCTGCGGCGCGATCAGTTCGACGATCGGCTGAGCGTAATAAAGGTTGGCCACGACCGCGCCGCAGCAGAATGCCAGGAACGCGACCATCAGGCCGGAAAGAGAAGCGGATGGTTCGGCCTTGGCCGCCGCTGCCGGATTGCCCGTGAGCATGATGACACCTCGATGAGTTGGGAAAGTGACGCCAAGGCTAAGGGTCGCGCAGGCCTTCGAGTATCCATCCCAAAGGCAATTGAGTGATGCGCCAAATGCAACGACCCTCGGCGTTGCACTTGGCGCAACGTGCTATTGCGCGGTCTGGCAATACTCGGACGTATGCACCTTCTCTACCCTTGGGCACCTGGCGCAGGGCTTTGCATCGGCGCCCTTCCCCGGTCGTTCAGGAGTTGTCGAAGATGCCGAATCCGTCCCTCACGCCCACCGCGTGCCTCTTGGGCAACCGCTCATGAACGGCCATTTCATGAAATCCAGAGCGCTATGGGTCAGCGCGGCAGCCCTCGCGTCGATCGGTGCGATCGCGGCCCTGGCGCTGATGTGGCGGCCGGCAATTGCGCCGGTCGAACGCCCGCAAACCTTCGATTCCGCACAACTGCAACGCGGCGCGCGCGTCGTCGAGGCGGGCGACTGTGCGGTGTGTCATACGCGGCCCGGCGGCCAATACCTGGCCGGCGGACTGCCGCTGGTGACGCCGTTCGGCACCCTCTACAGCACCAACATCACCCCGGATCCACAGACCGGCATCGGCCAATGGTCGTTGCCGGCCTTTGAGCGGGCGATGCGTGAAGGGATCTCCCGCGACGGCCACTTCCTGTACCCGGCCTTCCCCTACGTTCATTACCGGCGCATGAGCCAGGACGACATCGCCGACGCCTATGCGTACCTGATGAGCGGCCCGGCCGTGGACTCGCCGCCACAACAGAACCGCATGAACTTCCCGATGAACATCCGGCCTCTGGTGTCGTTCTGGAACCTGCTGTTCCTGCATGGGCAGCCGATGACGCCGCTGGCGGAGCAATCGCAGGGGTGGAATCGCGGGCGTTACCTGGTCGAGGGGCCCGGTCACTGCGCGGGCTGTCATTCGCCGTTGAACCTGATCGGCGCCGAAAAGTCCGGCGAAAACCTGGCCGGCGGCAGCGTGGATGGCTGGGACGCGCCTTCACTGCTGGGCATGGCGCACCGGGCAAACCCGTGGAGCAGCGAGCAACTGGTGAGTTACCTGCGGGCCGAAGTGGTCGACGGACACGGCACGGCAGCGGGCCCGATGCGCCCGGTCAGTCTCGGTCTGGCGCGCTTGCCCGTGGAAGATGCCCAGGCGATTGCCGAATACCTGCTGAGTCTGCCGGCGAAAACCGCGATCAACGAAATCCCGAGCGCCAGCGCTGAACCTGCGGATCGATCCTCTGGCGCGCTGCTGTTCGCCAGTGCCTGCGCCGGCTGCCATGCCCAAGGCGCGCCGATGCGTGACATCGACGGACGCCCGGCACTGGATCGCACCTCGGCGCTGCAGTCCGCCAGCCCGCGCAACTTTGTGAAAACCGTACTCGAAGGCATCCTGGCAGAACCCGGCCAACCGGGACCGGTGATGCCCTCGTTCGCCGCCAGTCTCGATAACACCCAACTCAACGCCCTGGCCGTCTACCTGCGCCATCAGGCCAGCCCCGATCAACCGTGGACCGACCTCCCTGCCACCCTCCAAGCGCTACGTCAGGAGACGAAATGACTCAGATCACCCTCAACGTCAACGGATCTTCCCGGGCTCTCGAGCTGGAACCGGACATGCCGCTGCTCTATGCGCTGCGCAATCACCTGGGCCTGAACGGCGCCAAGTACGGGTGTGGCCTGGGCCAATGCGGCGCCTGCACCGTCATCGTCGATGACCAACCGGTGTTTTCCTGCCTGACACCCTGCGCGGGTCTTGAGGGCAAAAAGGTGCGGACGGTCGAGAGCCTGGGCACGGCCAAACGCCCCGGCACTCTGCAGCAAGCATTCATCGACAAGCAGGCCGCTCAATGCGGTTACTGCATCGCCGGCATGTTGATGCGTGCGCAGGCACTGCTGGAAAGCAATCCGCATCCCGACGGACAGACCATTCGCGAACACATGTCCGTCAACCTGTGCCGCTGTGGCACGCATTTGCGCATCATCGAGGCGATCAGCGTTGTCGCCCGGCAAAACGGGAGTGCGCAATGACCACGATCAATGAGGTCGATCACAGTCGCCGTGCGTTCCTGCGCGGGGGCGCGCTGCTGGTGGCGTTTGCTTTGGTGCCGGTCTCGCGCCGCGCCCTGGCTGACACCGAAGTCGATACCCTCGGCACGGTCGTCTTGGCGCCGGACCTGCCCGGCAGCCTGCGCACCAACCCCTGGCTCGATGCGTGGATCCGCGTCGGCCACGACGGCATCACCGTCTACACCGGCAAGGTCGAACTGGGCACCGGGGTCAAAACCGCGTTACTGCAAATTGCCGCTGAACGGCTGGAGGTCTCCCCGACCGCGATCAACCTGCTCACCGCCGACACCGCACTCACGCCGAACGAAGGCTACACCGCCGGCAGCCACACGATTTTTGACAGCGGCACCGCGCTGTTCAACGCGGCGGCACAAGTGCGCGAGATGCTGCTGGAATCGGCCGGACGCAGCTGGAACGTTGCGCCGGCGCTGCTGACGACTCGCGACGGCAGCATTCTCGGCCCGACCGGGCAACACATGTCTTACGCCGACGCCGTGCAGCAGGTCGATCTGCACCGCTATGCAACGTCCGAGTCACCCTCGATGCCGCCGGCGTCGTTCAAGCTCATCGGCCATTCGCTGCCACGCCTGGACATTCCGGGCAAAGTCAGCGGCGGCGCCGCGTTCGTGCAGGACATTCGCCTGCCGGGCATGCTTCACGCCCGGGTCATCCGCCCGCCGCGTCCCGGCTGCACGCTGGAAGCCATCGATATTGAATCGATCAAGGCGCTGTCCGGGGTGGTGCAGGTGATTCGCGACGGCAATTATCTGGCCGTGGTGGCGCGGGACGAATGGCAGGCGATCAAAGCCATGCGTCATGGATACGCATCGGCGCGCTGGAGCGGCGGACAGGCGATTCCCGAATCGCGGGACATCCACACCTTGCTCAAACGCCTGCCCTCGCGTCGTTATCCGATCAGCCATGAAGGCACGCCCCAGGGCGCGACCGCCAACCAATACCGCGCCCGGGTGACCAAGCAATATCTGATGCATGGTTCGATCGGTCCGTCCTGCGCCGTGGCCTGGTTCAAGGACGGCACCCTCACCGTCTGGACCCACACCCAGGGCGTGTACCCGTTGCGCGCCGGAATCGCCGAGATGCTGCGGCTGCCACCCGAGCGCGTGCGCTGCATCCACACTGAAGGCTCCGGCTGTTACGGCCACAACGGCGCGGACGATGCAGCAGCCGACGCGGCGTTGATTGCCATGCGCGTACCGGGCACGCCGGTGCGGGTGCAATGGATGCGCGAGCAGGAAAACCTCTGGGAGCCCTACAGCTCGGCGATGGTCACCGAGGTGCAAGCCAACCTTGACCCACAGGGTCGGCTGCAGGACTGGAACTATGAGCTGTGGACCACGCCGCACAACGAACGCATCGTCAACGCCGGGCGCTTGCTGCCCGCACGCCTGCTGGCCCGGCCGTTCGCTTCCGCACCGTCGGTGCCGATCGCTCAGCCCGAAGGCGACGGCGATCGCAACGCAGTGCCGCTGTACACCGTGGCCTCCTCGCGGATCGACATGAACTTCGTCACCGAAATGCCGTTCCGCACCTCGGCCATGCGCTCGCTGGGCGCCCACATCAACGTCTTCGCCATCGAAGCCTGCATCGACGAGCTGGCCGCCAAGGCCGCAGTCGATCCGGTTGCCCTGCGCCTGGCGCACCTGACCGATCCTCGGGCACGGGCTGTTGTGGAACGGGTGCGCGATGCAATCGACTGGCCGCACAAAAGCAGCGACCCCGGCGCAGGTCTTGGCTTCGCCTTCGCGCGCTACAAAAACATCATGGGTTACTGCGCCATTGCCGTGCGTCTGCGGGTGCATCCGCAAACCGGCGAAGTGCAGATCGATCACGTCGTCACCGCAGTGGACGTGGGGCAGATCGTCAGCCCCGATGGCCTGCGCAACCAGGTCGAGGGCGGGATCGTGCAGTCCACCAGCTGGACGCTGTATGAAAAGGTCGCCTATGACGCCGGCGGCATCCGCAGCTACGACTGGAGCGGCTACCCGATCCTGCGTTTCTCGCAACTCCCCAAAAAGGTCGACGTTCACCTGCTCGACCAGCCGGGGCAACCGTTTCTGGGAGCCGCCGAAATCGTCCAGGGTCCCATGGCGGCCGCCATCGGCAATGCCGTGGCGAATGCCACCGGCCGGCGTTGGCTGAACCTGCCCCTGACCCGCTCGCAACAGCCTTCCTGAACCGCGCCACGTTGCATTTCACGCAATGCAGCGTGGCGTCGCGTGTGGATTATCAAGCACCGGACAGCCGCTTAACGTAGGGCCATCCGGTGTCGGGCCAAATGTCCCGACACCGCCCTGCCGATCCTTTTCGAAGACTGGAGAATCCCCATGACACAACAACTGTTCCGTCCCATCGCCCTCGGCCCCTACACACTTCCCCATCGGGTGGCGATGGCGCCGTTGACTCGCTCCCGTGCCGGGCAACCGGGCGACATCCCGACGTCCATGAACGCCGAGTACTACCGCCAGCGGGCGAGCGCCGCGCTGATCATTACCGAGGCCACGCAGATTTCCCGTCAGGGTCAGGGTTATGCGTGGACGCCTGGCATCTACAACGACGAACAAGTGCAAGCCTGGCGCGAAGTCAGCCGCCAGGTACACGAGGCTGGCGGGTTGATCTTCATGCAGCTGTGGCATGTGGGCCGCGTATCGCACCCAAGCTTTCAACCGGACAACGGGCTGCCGGTGGCGCCGAGCGCATTGCCGGTGCCGGGCAAGACCTTCATCGTCGATGCCGAGGGCAACGGTGTCTGGGGCGACGTGCCAGTGCCGCGCGCACTGCAGGTTGCGGAAATCGCCGACATCATCAACGACTACCGCCGCGCCGCCCGCAATGCGCTGAACGCCGGGATGGATGGCGTGGAAATTCACGCCGGCAACGGCTATCTGCTGGACCAGTTCATCAACAGCAACAGCAACCAGCGCACCGACGGTTATGGCGGCACCCTGGAAAACCGTGCGCGCCTGTTGCTGGAAGTGGTGGCGGCCGTGGTCGACGAAGTCGGTGCCGACCGTGTCGGCGTGCGCCTGACACCCATGGGTCGCTTCATGGGCATGGGCGATGAAACCCCGCAAGCCACGTTCGGCTACATCGTGCGCTCGCTGAACCGCTGGAAACTGGCCTACCTGCATCTGGTCGAGCCGGCCGTGGTCGGCACCGTCAAGGACGAGAATTTCGACCCGCGCTGGGACGCGATCATCGGCCAGTTGCGTGCGGCATGGGAAGGCGTGCTGATGATCGCCGGCGGCTACGACCCCGAGTCGGCGGAACAGGCCCTGGCCGACGGTCGCGCCGACATTATCGCGTTTGGCCGACCGTTTCTGGCCAACCCTGATCTGCCTCGGCGAATCCGCGAAGGCCTGACGCTCAACGCACCGGACCCGAGCACGTTCTTTGGCGGCGATCAGCGTGGTTACGTTGACTACCCGACCCACGCCTGACCCGCTGACCGCAGGGGGCTGACCGAGGGAATTTAATAACTCTTCAGGATTGTTTAAGGACTTTAAAGGGCGTCGACGCAGAGACTTTGCACAACGATAAGGAGAGCAAACATGAGCCCGCAATCGCTGATTTCCGACCATCCGCGCCCCCTGATGCGCCCGCTGGGATCGTTGACCAGTTGGCAGGAACGTCGCGCCAAGGAACTGATGCTCAGGGACCTGAGCCGCAGCGCGCGCATCAGCGAGATCGCCGGCCTCTGCAATCTTTCGCGCAGTCATTTTTCCCGTGCGTTCAAAAAGAACACCGGGTACTCACCGCAGGAGTGGTGGCTGAGGATGAAGATCGAGAAAGCCAAAAGCCTGCTGATCACTTCGATGCCGATCACCGAAGTCGTCTACGAATGCGGGTTTTCGGACCATTCGCACTTCACCCGCACCTTCAACCGCCTCGAAGGCATGCCGCCCCGAGAGTGGCGTCGCGCCTTCGTCGCCAACCGCGCGCCCATCGCGCTTCAGTTGCCTGCCATCGAACTCGACGCTGCACTCTGGAGCGTGCACAACGCTGGGCACGCCCACCCCTCGCACGCTTGACCTGATCGAACCTGACGTTACCCGCTCCTCCCCTTTGGCCGCTGATGCGGCCTTTTTTTATTCGGCGCCAGCCGGTTCCAGCGGCAGGTCGAAACTGAGTCGGGCACCCTGCTCGCTGTCCTCGATCAGCAATGTCCCGCCATGTGCGCCGATCACCGATCTGCAGATGGCCAGGCCCATTCCCATGCCGCTGCCCTTGGTGGTGTAAAAGGCATCGAATACCTGCTCGCGCTGAGGCACGCCAATCCCCGGCCCGTTGTCCTGGAACGTCACCCGCACATGGCCGTCCCTGACGGTGGAGCTGATGACGATGCGCCCGTCCGGGACCCCGGCGCCGGCGATCGCCTCCATCGCATTGTTGATCAGGTTGTACACCACCTGCTGGATCTGCACCGAGTCGCCCCACACCTGACATTGCGCTTCGAGTCGGGTGTGCAGGGCGACGTTGCGGTTGGCCAGTTCGGTCGCCGTCAGTTGAACGACACCACTCACCAACTCGTCGATTTGCACCGGCAAGCGCTTGAGCGGCGCCTGCCTGGCCAGTGCGCGCAAGGCCTGGACAATGTCGGCGGCCCGCGTGCTGTCCGAGCGGATGTCTTCCAGGCCCTGAATCGCCTCGTCCAGATCGGGCTTTTCACGCTTGAGCCAGCGCAGGCTGGCCGAGGCATTGGATTGAATGCCAAGCAGCGGCTGACTGATCTCGTGGGCGATGGAGGCTGAAAGTTCGCCCATGACCTTGAGGTGCGAGTTGCGCGCCAGTTCGGCGCGGGAGCTGCGCAGATCCGCTTCCATCTGCGCCCGCAAGCGGTTGTCTTCCACCAATTGCGCATACAGCCGGGCGGTCTCCAGCGACACCGCTGCCTGGGAGGCAAGAATTTCCAGCATGGTCAGCCGTTCGGCACCGAACAGGCCGGGCACCAGGCTGTTTTCCAGATAGACCAGACCGATCAACGTGCCTTGTCTGAGCAGCGGCAGGCACAACATCGAGCGGGTCTTCCGCCGACGCAGATCGGCGCCATAGGCTTCCGGGCAATCGACCCGCACATCGTCGAGCACCAGGGGTGCACGGGTGCGCATCGTTGCATTGAGCACCGACGCAGGCGCCAGCGCTTCGAGCGCCTGATCGCTGTCCAGCGCAATCAGCAGATTGCCGGCTTCCATCGACGCAGCGGCCGCCAGGCGCAGGTCGCCTTCAGCGACCATCATCAGCACACCTTGGTCAGCCCCGGCCTGAACCATCAGGTGGTTCATCAAGGTCTCGACCAGCCGATCCAGCAAGACCTCCTGGGAAAGTGCCCGCGCGGCCTCGATACCCGCCTCCAGGTCCAGCCGGCCCCGGTTGATCGGTTGTGAAGGTTGCGAAGCGGGTTCCGTACGCAGAAATGGATGGCGGTTTTCCAGTTGCCGCGCCTTGGCGCTCGCCCCCCAGAGATCGTAGCAATCCCGGGCAAAACGCAGGTGGTGATGAGCCCCCGAGACCAGCTCATTGGACATGCAGACGTCGGCCAGTTGCTCGTGCGCCAGTGCCTGTTCGTGAACGAAACCGGCGCCCGCCGCTGCGATCTGCGATTGATCGAAGCAACGGATGGCAATCAGGTCCTGACCGCGCAAGCGCGCGATCACGCCCTCGATCAACAGCAGTTTGTTGCGGAACGTCGCCGGATTGAGCGCGGCCCATGCAAGAAAGCGCTGGCGTTGCTGCTCAAGCACTTGCGGCTTTCGCTCAACGTCACCCGGCACTTGCGCACTGGCCAGTGCGAGGCTACGAAAGAGATGGTAATCGGCAAGATTGATATGCGCAGGAATGGACCAGGCCACCGTCGCGGCGTCTTCGAAACGCCGCCAGGCATACAGCGCATCGCCTGCATAAAAGGCCGACATGCCGGAATACAGCCACGACAGGAACAACGTCGACTGCGAAACGCAGGCTCGATCGATGGGGCCGAAACGGTCGTGTTCCACGCCCTCCAGTTCAGACAGTGCCCGCACGGGGCGACCGTCACGCAGGTCGATGGCGAACGCCTGTTGCGCCAGCAGAATGCGTTCGATATCGACGTAATTGAACTGCCTCACCCAGGCCAGACCGTGCTCCAGTTCGTCCAGCACCTTTTGCAAGGGTTCGCCCATGAACAGCAGGTCGGAAACAATGTGATTGCAGGCATAGCAGGACATGCCCAGGTCACCCCCGGCCTGACCGCACTCGAACGCCGCGAGCGCTGTCTGCCGGGCATACGCCATCGGCCGGGTCCACGGGCTGACCTGATCGAGCGCCACCAGGGTGCCTGTGCGGCCGGCCTCATAGCCATGCAGGTCAGTCAGTTTCAGGGCGACTTGCGCAAATGCCAGTCCGTCCACGTATTCGCCGAAACGCTCGGCGATCATCACGCCAAACCACGCAAATCCGTAGCCACTGCTTGGCGTAGTGCCGTGCTCGAGGGTGAGTTCGACCATTTTCGCCAGGTGCAGCAAGCGGAGATCGTCATCGACGAAGAACGAAGGAATCAATGTGCCGAGCAGCTCCATGGCCGCCTCGATCTGCGCATCCTCAGCCTTGGGCAAATGAACCAGATCGGCGATCGCTCGCGTGCCGATCAGGTCGCGCACCTGCGCAAAGGCCCGGGTCAGATGGTCCTCGGGAGGTTTGCGTTGCAGGGTGATGCCCAGCAGCGCCAGGCCGGTCAAAGCCTCGGTGATCGCCCCTTCATAGTCGGAGTGCAGCGTGCGCAACGTGGCACGCAAGCGATAGGTTTTCGCGCGATCAGCGTCCGTGAGCGCGTGGCTCAGGCAATCATCGAGACGTCCCCGGGCCCCCGCCAGATCCGCCAGCAGCATCGCGCACTCGGCAGCCAGCCAGGTGCTGGCGAACGCTTGCGGATAAAGGTGGGACCAGCCGCTCTGACCGAGCAGGCGTTCGGCCGTCTGCAGATAATCCGCCGCCAGTTGCACGGCGGCCGAATCCCTCGCGCGCTCGGCAGCCTCGACCAGGACATCAATAAACGCGGCGCGGTGCGGCTCCATCAGTGCAGCATCGTCGACACGCTGAATCTGACCGGCAATCTCGAACACGCGCTCATGGGCCTGTTCGCCCCACAGGTTCAGCATGGCAGCGGCGATGCGCGCATGCTCGCTGCCACGCCCCACCGGCGAAGGCAGCTGACAGGCCGCCTCGAGCACCCGGTCGTGGCCGAACACCAGTTGCGCGCCGGCGCGCAGCAGTAATCCCCCCTCGACCAGACTTTGTACATCGCGCGCCAGTTGCACCGAATCAAACGGCAACAACCGGCCCAGCAGCGACTCGTCACAGCGACCGCCGATGTAACCCGCCGTGCGCAGGACGTCTCGTTCGGTCAATGTCAGCCGGTCCAGTCGCTGCACCATCAACTCCGCGACGTTGTCGGCATAGCGATAGCTGTCCACATCGCTCTGGTTCCAGACCCAGCGATCCGCCGCCGCGTCGAAACGCACCAGACGCTCATCGATCAGCGCCCGCAACACCTGACTGACGAACAGCGGATTGCCGGCCGTTTTCAAATGCACGACCTGGGCGAGCACTTCAATGCTGGCGGGATCGGTGTCCAGTTCTGCGGCCAGCAGTTGCGCGACGGCGGACACCGACAAGGCGCCCAGCGTGATGTGAATACCGGGCAATGCCTGTTCGCCGCGCAGCACGTCGAGTAGGGCGTCCTCCCGCGCAAAGGCCTTCGACCCGCTGTCCCGGTACGCCAGGATCAGTACCAGATGCCGCGGTGGCCGGGCGAAGAAAGCGCGCAGAAACGCAAGCGTCGAATCGTCCGCCCACTGCACGTCATCCACGAAAAGCACCAGCGGCCGCCCGGGCTGAGCAAACACGTCCAGCGCATCGAGCAGCGTGCGATTGACCCGCTCAAGCGCGTGCCGGGCGGGCATGTTGGGCAGTTCCGGCGTGGCACCGATCACCAGTTCGGCCTCGGGTGCCAGATCCACCAGGATCCTGCCGCGCCCCTTGAGCCGTTCAATCAGTTGCGCGCCGAGGGTTTGCAGTTCCAGTGCGGGTTTGCCCAGCAACTGAGTCATCAGCGAACGAAAGATTTCCGCCAGCGGCGCATTGGGGATTTCCTGCTGCAACAGGTTGATCTTGCCGCTGGCCCAATAGCCGGGAACCAACGGCCGCACGCCCTGATGGATCAGGGTTGACTTGCCCGCTCCCGGTGTACCGCCCACCCACAGCACTCGGGCGATACCGTCGCTGCGCACCTGGCTGATCTGTTCGAGCAGTTGTGCGCGCTCCGCCTCCCGACCAAACAGTACCGGGTCGTCAGCAACGGATGGCAGTGCATCGAAGGTGCCCAGCCTGAAAGCCTTCACATGGCCATGCTCCAGCCATTGCTGACGGCACCAGACAAGGTCAGTGGCCATCGACTCCATGCTCTGATAGCGAGCGCCCGGCTCCTTGGCCAGGCCTTTGAGCAACACGCGACAGAGGCCTTCCGGCAGGTCGGCGACATGCACGGCCGGCGATGTCGGCTGGACCGCGGCATGCACATGCCGCCAGTGCGACGGGTCACGCGCCGTCAGGGGCGGCTGGCCGGTCAAGGCGTGATAAAGAATGCTCGACAGCGCGTAGACATTGCTGCGCTCATCGAAACCGGCGCCATCGCGCCGAACCTGCTCGGGGGCCAGGTAGGGCCAGTGCTCCAGCGCAGGAAGCTCGGCGACGGCGCCCGCCTGCTCGTCGGTGTGATAACCCAGAAGGCTCACCGAATCATCGGCGCCCACCCGCAAGTGCCAGGGCAACAGATTGGACTGCCGTGCGCCGGCCTTCCCGGCATTGACCAGCGCATGGGCCGCGGCGACCGCGATGGCAAGCAAGCGGCCCGGCGGCAGGCCGGGCTGACCGAGCAGATCAGACAGGGCCACGCCCGTCTCGGGGTAGACCAGCAACGGCCCTTCTGCCGAGCGGATGAAGGCGACCGGCCGGATGGCCCAGGCTGAATCCGGGCGCAGATGAAAGTCCCGTTCCAGACGCTTGCCCACGTCAGGACGCTGGATCGGTGCGCGGGCGGCCAGCCAGCGGAAGTCCGACCGAGGATCGTGGATGGTGAACCAGGTCAGGTCGTTTTCCCGGCGCAGCAGCTCGAATGCACAGCCCTCCAGCCAGGCGTCATCCGGCACGACATCCGGGTTGCAGAGGGCTGGAGAGGAGGAAAGTCTGCCGGGCATTCGCTGTCACCGCTCATTATTCGTTTCAGGCCTGGCGCAGGAGTATACGCAAGGCTCTGGCGCAGAGGTTTCGTGGTGACGCCCATGTCCGCATCCGGCACCATCATGGCCGTCGAGCGCCTGTCCCGACCGGTTGCAGAGATTGAAAAAACACCGGCCTTATCCCTCGGGATAATTGCATTGCGCGAGGTCGTCGCCTAGCGTGTCGTCCTGATGAACCGGCGCCCTGTGCCATTCCTTCGACACCACGCAGAGAACCGTATGATCCGACTCGGCCAAGCGACTATTTCCCTGGAGCGGCGTGAAGCCTTTCTTGACGGACGGCCGCTGCGCGTGGGAGGACGGGCGTTCGAACTGCTGTCGGTGTTGATGCAGGCCGATGGCCGGATCGTCAGCAAAGATGAATTGCTCACCCAGGTCTGGCCCGATACCGTCGTCGAGGAAAACAATCTTCAAGTGCAGATCTCATCGCTGCGCAAGTTATTTGGAGAGAATGAGATCATCCAGACGGTCCCGCGCCGAGGTTACCGATTATTGAAAGACAGTGCCCCTTCCCTGCCCCCGTTTCACCCGGTCGCCGCGAGCGTCCCTGCAACAGAGGTTCAGCCTGCGATTGATCCGGACAGCGTGCCGGTGTTCATCGTGGACGACGAGGCTTCCGTGCGCACGTCACTCAGCCGCCTGCTGCGGGCCGAAGGCGTGCCCCACCGGATCTTCAATTCGGCAGAAGAGCTGCTTGGCGCTGACCTCGAGGCCGGGCCGGCCGGCCTGTTGCTCGATGTCAGCCTGCCGGAGGCGACCGGTCTGCAGCTGCAGTCGACGCTCGGCGAGCGAGGACATCCATGGCCGGTCATTTTCATGACCGGTTACGGCACCATCCCGATGTCGGTACAAGCGATGAAAGCGGGCGCCGTCGAGTTTCTGACCAAGCCGTTCGACGACGACCAGTTGCTGGCCATCCTGCAAGCGACCCGCCAGCGCGCAGCGGTTGATTTCCAGCAGTGGCAGCGGGTCCAGAGCGTGCGCCAGCGAGCCGCCCTGCTGACGCCACGGGAGCGTGAAGTATTGCCGTTGATCGTCGCGGGTCTGTCCAACAAGCACATCGCCAACAGGCTGGGCACCAGTGAAGTGACGGCCAAGGTTCATCGCAAACACATCATGGTGAAAATGCAGACGCGCTCGCTCGTCGGGCTCGTCGAGCTGTATGGCCTGATCAGCACGCCGCCACCGTCCGGCGTGCAGAACCCTTCATGAGTCAGGACACCGACAGCCCCGCGCTCACTGTCAGCGCGGTTATCGTCTGCATCGTCGACGACGATGCGTCCGTACGTAAAAGCCTCGCCAACCTGCTGCGCTCCGCCGGTTACCACGCCCGGTTATACAGCGGTGGCGAGGATTTCCTGGCGCAGGAACATTTCGAGGACATTGCGTGCCTGTTGCTGGACCTGAAAATGCACGGTTTATCAGGGATCGAGGTGATGCAGGCGCTGGCGTCCCGAGACAGGAAATTCCCGGTCATTTGCATGTCCGCCCATTGGGACGACGCCGCCCTGGCCGAGACCCGTCGCTACAACGCCTTCGCCTGCCTGGGCAAGCCGTTCTCCGGTGATGTGCTGCTCAGGGCCGTGGAGTCGGCACTCGAAAACGACAGTTGAAGCGGTCGTTCGCCGCGACCCACGACTTTGGCTGCACGCGAGACGCAAGAAGGCCTGCCAAACCGGCAGGCCTTCTTTTTTTCGCGAAACGTTATTGCTTGAGAATCAGCAGCGGCTCGCCCTTCTTGACGATGTAGGTCGCCAGTTCCGAGCCCTTCTCGCTGCCGACGTTCCTGGCGATATGCGCCACACCCGCCGGGATGAACAGTGAATCACCCGCCTTGAGCGTCACCGGTGCCTGGCCTTCCAGTCGGTATTCGAAGGTGCCGCTGATCACGTAAGCCACCTCCACACCCGGATGCGCATGGTTAGGCGAAGTAACGCCCGGTTCGAAATCGACGCGAGCCTGGATCACTTCGCGATCCGCAGCACCCAGATCCTGACGGACCAGATCGGTACGGCTCAGGCCTTGTTGCCAGTTCTTCGCCGGGGCGGCAGATGGGGTTTCAGCCGCCTGTGCGAGGCCGGTCAGCGAAACGAGTACGGCGGCAGCGGTCATCAGAAGTGTGCGGCGCATGGTGTTGTCCTCTTGGCAGTCGTGGTGTGTTGGCACCTACTTTGGGCGAGGCCTGTATGCGGGATGTGTCCTGATGACGGGGTTTGTTACCCGTTTGTGTACGGCGGCGCGATGGATACACGCTTATACAAAGGGTTTGGCCAGCACCTGCGATAGCCAGCCTCTGAACGCCACGATCTTTTTCGATTCGGCCTGATCGTGGGGCGTGACGAGGTAGAAGCCGGAAGCGGATTTCAAGCGCAGATCAAACGGCGCCACCAGCCTGCCCGCGCGCAGATCATCATCGACATAGGTCGAGCGACCGATGCACACGCCCTGCCCGTCAATCGCCGCCTGCACCGCCATCATCGCCAGGTCGAAGGTCAATCGCGGCCCCTTCGCAGTCAGCGGTGGCTGGCCTGCCACATGCAGCCAGTCGTTCCAGTCATTGGCGGTCACGCCGCTGACTTGCAGCAAAGGGTGATGGGCCAGGTCCACCGGCGTATTCAACGGCTTGTCGCCGGTCAGCAAGCGCGGGCTGCACACCGGGAAGATCTCGTCGGACATCAACCAGTCGGCGCGCAGCCCCGGCCAGTTTCCGTCGCCGTAGCGGATCGCCGCATCGATGCCGCCCTTGCGAAAGTCCACCCACTCGGTGGAGGCGCTGATCCGCACATCAATCTCGGGATGCGCCTCGCGAAATGACGGCAGACGCGGCAACAGCCATTTGGACGCCACCGACACCAGGGTGCTGATGGTCAGGACGCTGTTGTTGCTCGACTCCAGCAGCTTTTCAGTCGAGTAGCGCAACTCAAGAAACGCCGAACGAATGCCGGGCAAGTAGGCATTGCCCTCCTCGGTCAAAGCCAAACCGTCCTTCAAGCGCATGAACAGACGCACGCCCAGTTCATCCTCGAGGCGACGGATCTGATGGCTGATCGCGGTTTGCGTGACGTTCAGTTCTTCGGCGGCGCGGGTGAAGCTCATGTGCCGGGCGGCGCATTCGAAGGCGCGCAATCCATTGAGCGATGGCAGTCGGGGCAGCATATGACCTCTTCAGTCCATGAGATTTTGTCATACGCTAGCACCGGATTTGTCCTTTGCGAAGTCGAGCGGCGATGGCGGATTCTGAGCCTCCACCAGCAAGGAGATCCCATGAAACTGTACTTCGCCCCCATGACCTGTTCGCTGTCGCCGCACATCGTATTGCGCGAGCTGGAACTGCCGTTCGAGCTGATCCGGGTCAACAACCAGACCAAGCAAACCGCCGACGGCCGAGACTTTCGCCAGATCAACCCGAAGGGCTACGTGGCCGCGCTGATGCCGGACAACGGTGAAGTGCTGACCGAAGGGCCGGCGATTCTGCAGTACCTCGCCGACCTCGTGCCCGGTCATGCGCTGGCCCCGGCCAATGGCAGCTGGGAGCGCTCGCGTTTGCAGGAGTACCTGAACTTCATCAGCTCGGAAATTCATGGCGGCAGCGCGCCGTTGTTCAGCAGCGAAATCCCGGAAACCACCAAAACGTTCTTCAAATACAAACTGTTCAAACGTCTGGATTACCTGAACCGCCTCCTCGCCACCCAGCCGTTTCTGATGCAGGCCTTCGGCGTAGCGGATGCCTATCTGTTCACGGTGCTGAAGTGGTTGCCGACATTCAGTATCGCCATCGAAGACTGGCCAGCGCTGGCGAGCTACATATCGCGCATCGCCGAGCGACCCAGTGTGCGGGCGGCCATCGCGGCAGAGGAAGCCACGCAACCGGTGCTCTGACGCGACCGATTGCGCTGAATGCCCTCAAATGGGCCGGCGCGCAGTCAGGCGCCCGACTCCGGATCACTTGCCGGCAGGCCCCGCGCCTCTCTGTCTTCATCATCCCTGGCGGTGCTCTGCGGGTTGGCGTCGGCGCTTCCCGAACCGTTGCCGTCCTGCGGATGCTCAGAACCCACCGAATTGTTGGCCGCCACATCGCTCATGTCTTCTTCCAGGGGCGCTTCATCGTCCGGAGGCAAGGGGACTGGCGACTCATCCTTGCGGGGATCATGGCCGGTTTCGTTGTCGGTGGTGCGGGTCACGGCCTGTTGTGACAGGTTGCCGGGTGCATCTTCATCAATGTCCATGGGGTTCTCCGTTCTGCTGCGGGATAGGGGTACCTGAACGTGTGAAACAAGCGCGTGCGGGTTAGTGCCCGGTGTTGGACGAATGGCACCCCGGTTGCCGAATGCCCCAGCGCTTCTATAGTGAAGGGGTTCAAGCCTTCCTTCCGTCGAGCGCCCCATGGCCAGCACCGATCAACTGATCATCTGCGAGCATTGCGACTGCGTGTACGAAAAAGTCGTGCTGGCCAGACACCAGAAGACCCTCTGCGTGCGTTGCGGCGCCGTGCTCCAGCGCTACAACAACCTGAGCGTGGAGCAACGGCTGGCCCTGAGCTTCACCGCGGCGATGCTGTGGCTGTTCGCCAATTTCTACCCGGTGATGAGCATCAGCATGAAGGGCCTGAAAAACAGCGCGACCCTCTGGGATTCAGTGCTGGCCCTGAGTCAGGGGCCGATCACCTTCATGGCGATGGTCGCGGCGATCTCGATCATCATCGCCCCGGCCTTTCAATTGGTTCTGTTGATCTGGGTCCTGAGCTTCGCCCTCGCTTCGCGCCGCTCGCCGGGGTTCAAGCTGTGCATGCGCTGGCTCGAAACGCTGCGGCCGTGGAGCATGCTCGAAGTGTGCCTGCTCGGCGCGATGGTCGCGGTGTTCAAACTGGCGGGCATGCTCGACGTCATTCCCGGCATCGGCCTGTTTGCCCTGGCCGTGCTCAGCCTGTTGCTGATCCGCATCGCCGGGCGCGACGTGCGTGAATTGTGGGACATCCTATGAAACGACCACCGACGGCAACCGAACTCAACCTCTGCCTGTGCCACAGCTGCGGACTGGCCTGCGACATGACCGGCGAACCGCACCAATGCCCGCGCTGCGATGCGCCGCTGCACCGGCGCAAGACCAACTCGCTGACCCGCACCTGGGCCTACATGTTCGCCGCGCTGGCGTTTTACGTGCCGGCCAATCTGCTGCCGGTGATGAACACCACCCTGCTCGGCAGCGGCGCCGACAGCACCATCATGAGCGGCGTGCTGGAGTTCTGGGAACACGGTGCGTGGGACATCGCCGTTATCATCTTCGTCGCCAGCATCGCCGTACCGGGGGTGAAATTCGTGGCGCTGACCTTGCTGCTGGTCACCGTGCAACGGGACAGCCATTGGGCGCGCAAGGAGCGTTCGAAGCTGTACCGCTTCGTCGAGCTGATCGGCTATTGGTCGATGCTCGATGTGCTGGTGGTTGCGCTGGTGGCGGCGCTGGTGAAATTCCAGGCGCTGGGGGATATCGAGCCGCGCGTAGGGATTCTGTTTTTCGGCCTTGTGGTGGTGTTCACCATGCTTTCGGCGATGAGCTTCGACCCACGGCTGATCTGGGATAACGCGCCGGACGAAGAAACGGAAAAACCCCGGCACTCGACTGAACAAGTGCCGGGGCATCAAGCGGTTTAAATCACATCAGATCTGCGCGGTGCCACCGTCAACGAACAACTCGATGCCGTTGACGAAGCTGCTGTCATCCGAGGCCAGGAACAGTGCAGCCTTGGCAATCTCGCTCGGCTCGCCCAGACGCCCGATCGGCACGATAGACGCCAGTTGATCGAACAGCCCCTGGGTGTGTTCCGCCGGCACCAGCCCTGCCAGACCTGGCGTGCGCACCGGGCCAGGGCTGATGGCGTTGACGCGGATGCGCCGTGGTTTCAAGTCCAGCAACCATGAGCGGGCGAAGTTGCGCACCGCCGCTTTACTCGCGCTGTAGACGCTGAAGTTCTCCGTGCCCTGCACCGACGTGGTCGACGAGGTCAGCAGAATCGAGGCGCCATCGCGCAGCAGCGGCAAGGCCTTCTGCACGGTGAACAGCGTGCCCTTCACGTTGGCGTCGAAAATCCGGTCGAAGTGCTCTTCGGTGATCGAGCCCAGCGGCAGCATGTCCCCGCCGCCGGCGTTGGCGAACAGGATGTCGAGGTGCCCGGCCTTGGCGGAAATCTCGCTGTAGATGCGATCCAGATCCTCCAGCTTCGCCACATCGCCCTGGATGCCGATGGCACGCGGGCCGATGGCGGCGACCGCTTTGTCCAGTTCGGCCTGACGGCGGCCGGTGATAAATACCGTGGCGCCCTGGGCGACGAATTCCTGCGCCGAGGCCAGGCCGATGCCGGTGGTGCCGCCAGTGATCAGTGCGATTTTGCCTTCAAGTCTGTTGCTCATGATGAATCTCCAGTAACCGTTTCGAGGTAGGTGACGGGTCGTAGGTGAGCCGTTGGAAGCGACTTTAGGCCGATGGATTGAATTGAAAAATCCGCAAAATCGGTTTTGTTTGTGCACAGACATGCACAATACTCAACCGCATCTACCCCACCGAGTCCGAATCGATGAATCAGTTAATGGCGATCCGCACCTTCGCCCGCGTCGTGGAAAGCGGTTCTTTCACCAAAGCCGCCGACTCGCTGAACCTGCCGAAAACCACAGTCAGCAAACTGATCGGCCAACTGGAAAACCACCTCGGCGTACGCCTGCTGCAACGCACCACCCGCCGCCTCACCGTCACCGCCGACGGCGCCTCTTATTACCAACTGACCCAACAACTGCTGCATCAACTGGACGACATCGATCAGGGCTTCAGCCAGGCTCAGGGGCTGCCGCGCGGCAAGATCCGCGTAGACATCGGCGGCTCGACCGCGACGATGCTGGTGATCCCCGAACTGCCGAAGTTCTTCGAACGCTATCCGGACATCCAGGTTGATCTGGGCGTCAGCGACCGCCCGGTGGACCTGATCAGTGAGCGGGTGGACTGCGTGATTCGCGGCGGCCCGCTGACCGAACAAACCCTGGCCGTGCGCCGCCTCGGCGAAGTGTCCTGGACCACCTGCGCCACGCCCGATTATCTGCAACGGCACGGCACCCCGAGCCACCCGCTCGACCTGGCCAGCCATCAGCTGATCGCCTACCGCTCGGCCTCCACCGGGCGCATCCTGCCGTCGAACTTCCAGCGCAACGGCGAACGCCATCAGATCGAAGGCAAAGGCCTGATCAGCGTCAACGAGAGCAACGCGCACCTGGCGGCCGGGCTCGCCGGGCTGGGGATCATCCACACCTTCAGCTACACGGTCAGGACAGCCATCGAGCGCGGCGAACTGGTGCCGGTCCTCGAAGATTGGCGTCCGCCGGCGTATCCGTTTCATGTGCTGTACCCGCCGAACCGGCATTTGAGCAACCGGGTGCGGGTGTTCATTGATTGGCTGGTGGAGCGGTTTGCGCAGGTCGATTGAGGTGCTGCGGGAGCATTGCTGACTTTTACGCAAAACACCTTTGACCCAGGGCCGGTTCTTCTCATGCCCGTTGCCACCGATACTGGCGGCCATTGACAGTCATGGGAAACCGCACAATGCAAACCGATTACGCTGCCTGGGCCTGGACGTCCGGCCAAGGGCTGGATGGCCTGACACTGACCCGCAAACCCCTCCGGCAACCCGACCCCGGGCAAGTGCTGGTGGCCAACCGCGCCATCGCCTTGAACCCGGTGGACTGGAAGATCATCGAGTGGGGCCATCCTGCCTGGAGCACCGGCCGTGTGCCGGGTGTCGACGGCATGGGCGTGGTGGTCGCAGCCGGCGCCGGCGTGACACTGCAACCGGGCAGTCGCGTGGCGTATCACCAATCACTGGCGAGCGATGGCAGCTTCGCCGAGTATTGCCTGCTGGACGCCGCCACCGTGCTGTCGGTGCCCGCCGCGCTCGATGATGCCGCGGCGGCGTCACTGCCCTGCCCCGGACTGACCGCGTGGCAAGCCGTGGAAAAAGTCCCCGCGAATGGCGCGGCCGATGTGCTGGTGATCGGCGCCGGCGGCGCGGTCGGTCTGCTGCTGGTGCAACTGGCGGTACAACGCGGATGGCGAGTCTGGGCGACCGCGTCCGGCGCGCATCATGCAAAGCTCAAGGCCCTGGGCGCAGTCGGCGTATTCGATTACCGCGAACCGGACTGGCAAACCGCACTCGCAGCCAGCCTCGGCGAACGTCGTTTGCACGCCGTATTCGACACGGTCAGCGGCGCTCACGCGGCGAAAATGGCCGACCTGCTGGGCTACAACGGCCATCTGGTGTGCATTCAGGATCGTCAGGAAAGCGCGCCGCTGCCGGCGTTCACCAGCGCGATTTCGCTGCATGAAGTGGCATTGAACAGCTTCCACGTCCACGCCAGCCTGCACGATCGCCAGACCTTGCGCCGCAACGGCGAGCAGTTGCTGCAAGCCCTGCTGGACGGCAGCCTGATCGGCCCGGCGCTGCAGATGTTCAACTTCGATGAATTGCCCCAGGCCTTGCGCGCCCTGAAGGACGGCGCAGGTGGCGGGAAATGGGTGACGCGTCTGCCCGTCGTTTGAAAATCGCGTCAGTCGAGGCCTTCCCCAATGCCTTGACTGACCTCTCGGGTCAGACAATCAATCAGCGCCCGCGCCGAAGCCGACAGCTGCCGGTGCGGCGGGTAGATCACCGAGAACGGTCGGGAGCGCCCGCCCGACTGTTCAAGCAGGCGCACCAGTCGCCCGCTTTCGATCCGTTCGCGGACGATGAAGTCATAGGTCTGGCAGATGCCCAGCCCCTGCTCCGCCAGCGACACAATCCCCAACACATCGTCGGACACCTGAATATTGGCGCTGGGCAACCATTCGCGGTCTTCGCCCTGCTCACGGAACAGCCACGGTCCAACACGGCCGGTGCTGGGCATCACGAACGGCAGGCACGCATGCCGCTGCAAATCGTCGACGCGCTGCGGTGTTCCGGCCCGTCGCAGATAATCCGGCGCGGCCACCACACATAAACCGGCGTCCTCCAGCTTGCGCCCGATCAGCCCGCTGTCCGGCAACGCGCCCAGCCGAATAGCCAGGTCGAAGCCTTCGGCTACCAAATCGACGTTGCGATTGCTGATGCTCAACTCAACGCGCACTTGCGGATGTTGCCGGGTGAAACGGCCGAGCATGGCCGGCAAACGATAGTGGCCGTAAGTGGTCGGCACGCTGAGGCGCACGCGGCCGCTGAGTTCGCCGTCCTGTCCCTGAATCGTGCGCTCGGCGTCGTCGATCAGGCCAAATGCCGCCCGCGACTGCTCCAGATACAACACACCGGCGTCGGTCAGGCTCAAACGCCGCGTGGTGCGCCGCAGCAACTGCACGCCCAGACGCGCCTCCAGCCGCGAAATCGCCCGACTGACCACCGACGGCGTGGTTGCGAGAAACACTGCACCGGCGCTCAGCGAACCCTTCTCCACCACCGTGACGAACACTTCGACGTCGGCCAGATAATCGAATCGGCGACTCATCTTGATCTCCAGAGAATAAATGCTTTGCTGTGGCGCGAGTTTATCGCCGCCATGAGCATCAATACAGTGAGCCGCACTTTCTTCCACGTTCAGGAATCGCCATGCGCTCAATGACACGTCTTGCTTTCGCCCTGTCTCTCTCCGTTGCCGCGTTGAACGCCCAGGCGGCCAATGTGCTGGTGGTGCTGTCGGACTCCGACCATCTCGATCTGAAGGACGGCAAGGTCTTCAGCACCGGTTTCTACCTCAACGAACTGATGCAACCGGTCAAGCTGCTGCTCGATGCCGGCCACACCGTGACCTTCGCCACACCGACCGGCAAGGCGCCGACTCTGGATCGCTCCTCCGACGACAAGATGTATTTCAACAATGACGTGGCAGCCCTGCAGACCCACAAGGCGCTGCTGCAACACCTGAAGATCACCTCGCCCGGTGAATCGCCGGTCATCAGCCTGTCGCGGGTCGAGCAAGTCGGCTACGAGCATTTCGATGCCGTCTACATTCCGGGTGGCCACGCACCGATGCAGGATCTGCTGCACAGCCAGGCGCTGGGCAAACTGTTGAACAACTTCCATCAAACAGGCAAAACCACAGCGCTGGTGTGCCACGGCCCGATTGCACTGCTGTCGACCCTGACGGATCCGACCGCATTCACCCGCCAACTGGAAACCGGCAAAGCCACGACGGCAAACAACTGGACCTACGCCGGCTATAAGTTCACGGTCATCAGCAATCAGGAAGAAGAAATCGCCAAAGGCCTGTTGAACGGCGGCGCGATGAAGTTCTATCCGCAGACGGCACTGGAAAAGGCTGGCGGCGTTTTCAGCAGTAACACGGCGCCGTGGGCCAGCCATGTGGTCGTTGATCGCGAACTGGTCACCGGACAGAACCCGGCGTCGGCCCTGGCCGTGGGCAAGACCCTCGTTGACCGCTTGAAGTGATCTCGGCGCCCTCGCACTTTCACCGTTTCGGCTAACCTGACGTTGCACCCGACGATGATTGCCCATCGACGGGTGCACCGACCTTGATGCCCACGAAACGGAGAATTCCATGCTCAAGCGAACCCTGGCACTGACCGCTGGTTTGGCCCTGTCCCTGTCCGCCGTGCTGGCGCAAGCCGCGGAGGTGTTGAAGGTCAGCGCGATTCCCGATGAAGCCCCGACCGAGCTGCTGCGCAAGTTCGAACCGCTGGGCAAGTACCTGCAACAGCAATTGGGCATGGACGTGCAGTTCGTCCCCGTGGCGGATTACCCGGCGGTGGTCGAAGCGTTGGCCACTGACCGTCTCGATCTGGCGTGGCTCGGCGGTTTCACCTTCGTCCAGGCGCGGCTGAAAACCGGCAACGCCATTCCGCTGGTGCAGCGTGAGCAAGACGCGCAGTTCACCAGCAAATTCATCACCGCCGACCCGAACGTCAAAAGCCTCGCCGACCTCAAGGGCAAGACCTTCGCCTTCGGCTCCGTGTCGTCCACCTCCGGCAGCCTGATGCCGCGCTATTTCATGCTCAAGGACGGCATCAAACCGGAAAGCTATTTCAGCCGCGTCGGCTACTCCGGCGCCCACGACGCCACCGTCGCCTGGGTGCAGGCCGGCAAGGTCGACGCCGGTGTGCTGAACGCCAGCGTCTGGCAGAAACTGGTGGACGCCGGCAAGGTCGACACCAACAAGGTCAAGGTCTTCGCCACCACCCCGACCTACTTCGATTACAACTGGACCGTGCGCGGCACCCTCGATCCGGCGCTGGCGGCGAAGATCAAAAAAGCCTTCCTTGACCTCGACCCGGCCAACCCCGAGCACAAGAAAATCCTCGACCTGCAAGCCGCCAGCCGCTTCATCGAAACCAACCCGGACAATTACAAAGGCATCGAGGAAGCCGCCCGCGCCGCCGACTTGCTGAAATGACGCTGCGCCTCAAACAGGCTTTTCTGCACCACACCAATGGCGTGGAGGCCTTGCGCGGCGTCGATTTGCAGATCGAGGCCGGCGAGCAGGTGGCGATCATCGGCCCGTCCGGCGCCGGCAAATCCAGCCTGCTGAACCTGCTGGCAACCGCCATTCGGCCCAGCAGCGGCGACATCGAAGTGCTGGGCGAGCGCGCCTGGCATTTGTCCGCCCGCCAACGGCAACGCCTGCGCGCCCGTATCGGCCTGGTGCATCAGGCGCCGCCGCTGCCGCCCCGGCAACGGGTGGTGACGGCGGTGCTGGCCGGTAAACTCGGCCAATGGAGCCTGGGCAAAAGCCTGATCAATCTGCTGCATCCGCTCGACGTGCCCGGCGCCCGCGCGGCCCTGGCAAAACTGGATCTGGCCGACAAACTCTTCAGCCAGTGCCAGCAACTGTCCGGCGGGCAATTGCAGCGGGTCGGCATTGCCCGCGTGCTGTATCAGGCGCCGGAAGTGTTGCTGGCCGACGAACCGGTCTCGGCGATGGACCCGGTGCTGGCCGGGCACACGCTGTCGATCCTGTCGCGCCATGCTCGCGAGCGCAACGTCACGCTGGTGGCGAGCCTGCACGCGGTGGAACTGGCGCTGGCGCACTTCCCGCGCATCGTCGGTCTGCGCGAGGGGCAGATCCTGTTCGACTGCCCGTCCGCGCAGGTCAGCCGCGACATGCTCGACACCCTCTACGCCAACGAACAACTGCAATCCCCGGCGCCCGCCGTTACCCCACTGATTGTGCAGATTCCGCGATGCTGAGCGCCGACACCCGCGACCCCGCCGCGCTGCCACGGTTGCTGCTGACCGGGCTGGCGATTGCCTTGCTCTGGCCCGGCATTCAGCTCAGTGAGCTGGATCTGGGCGTGCTGTTTCACGCCGACAGCCAGAGCGAAATGGGCCGCTTCGTGTCGATGTTCTGGCCTCCGGCCCATGACCGCGAGTTTCTGCAATTACTGCTCAAAGCCACCCTGCAAACCATGGCCATCGCCACCGCCGGCATGGCCCTGGCGCTGCTGTTGGCAGTGCCGGCCAGCCTGCTCGCCAGCCGCGCCCTGTCGCTGACCGCCGCCTCCCGCAGCGGCCGCCCGAGCCTGTTGGGCCGCCTGCTGCGCTGGCCGGTGCGCGGGCTGCTGATCTTCCTGCGCAGCGTGCCGGAAATCGTCTGGGCGCTGCTGTTCGTGCGCGCCGTCGGCCTCGGCCCGGCGGCGGGCGTGCTGGCCATCGCCATCACCTACAGCGGCATGCTCGGCAAGGTCTACGCCGAAATCTACGAATCCACCGACCAACGCCCGGCCCACGCCCTGCTCCAGGCCGGCAGCGGCCGCCTCGCCAGCTTCGCCTACGGCGTACTGCCCAACGTCGCGGCGGAACTGCTCTCCTACACCGTCTACCGCTGGGAATGCGCCATCCGCGCCTCAGTGGTCATGGGCTTCGTCGGCGCCGGCGGCCTCGGCCAACAGATCGACCTGTCGATCCGCATGTTCGCCGGCGGCGAAGTCGCCAGCATGCTCCTCACCTTCCTCCTCCTCGTCCTCGGCGCCGACCAACTCAGCCGCCTACTGCGCTGGAGGCTGGCATGAAACGCCTGATCAATTTGGTGCTGATTCTTGCCATTGTCGTGGCCGTTATCTCGTCGTTTGCCTACCTGGGCCTTGATCTTGAAGAACTCGGCAGCGCTACCAGCCTGAAACAGATGGGCTTGTATGTGGGGCGCTTTCTCAGCCCGGACCTCAGCGCCGATTACCTGACCGCCATCCTGCGCGGATCGATGGAAACCCTCGCGATGTCGGCCCTCGGCACCCTGCTCGCCGCTGTGCTGGGCCTGTTATTGGCCCTTCCCGCCGCTGGCCGATTTGGCTGGTTTTTTCAGAGTGCCGCGCGCCTGCTGCTCAATGCACTGCGCGCGATTCCGGAACTGGTATGGGCTGCGTTGATGGTGCTGGCGGCTGGGCTTGGGCCGAATGCCGGGACACTTGCGCTGGCCCTGCACACCACGGGCGTGCTGGGGCGGTTGTTTGCGGAAGCGCTGGAGAACACGCCGCCGGAACCGGCGGATGCGATCCGGTTGCAAGGGGGGAATCCGGTTTTGGCGTTCTGCTACGGCACGCTGCCGAACCTGGCGCCGCAGTTGCTGGCGTACTGTTTGTATCGGTGGGAGAACAATATTCGGATGGCCAGCGTGCTGGGGTTTGTCGGGGCTGGGGGGCTGGGGCAGATGTTGTATGTGAGCTTGAGTTTGTTTCAGGAGGCGCAGGCGGGGACGGTGATATTGGCGATGTTGGTGCTTGTGTGGGGGGTGGATTGGTTGAGTGGTTGGGGTCGGGGGCGGTGGGTTAAGGCTTAGGTTGTGGCTGAGCCACGAGCAACGCCTCAAGACATTCCGTTACCGGATGTTCACCGATTCGTGGTGATTAAAAAAAAGCGACCTATGCTTCTCTACGGCAACGCTAATGGCGCATCGCCATCCGACACCTAGAGGACATTATCGTGATAACGGAATTAAATATCGAAGGTGTAACAAGCTATAAAACAAAATCTTGCTTAACACCGAAAAACAAGACCTGTCTAATGTACGGACTAAATGGAGCAGGAAAAAGCACGATATCAGAATACTTATACAATCCCGACAACGCCGCCTTTCACAAGTGCAGCTTTAAGATTAGCCAGCCTTGCGACATCCTAGTCTACAACCAAAGCTTTCTAAACGACTATTTTTTTGAGGAAGACAACTTAAAAGGAATTTTTACACTTTCGAAAGAAAATAAACAGGCACTCCAACAAATTGAAGCCGAGACCATAGAGCTTGAAAAAGCGCAAGCCTCGCAAATAAAAAATTCCGAGATAGTTAAAGAAATCACAACCCGTCTAGAACAAGAAAAATCCAAAGCCAGCGGCAAGACGTGGGAAATCAAAACAAAATACTCAGGCGGCGATCGCGTTTTAGAATTTTGCCTTGAAAATTTAAAGCGAACAGAGCTGCTTTTTCAGCATATAAACGGGGTCAACCGTCCTGAGGAAGCCCCGGATTACACCACTGATGATTTGAGAGCTGAAGCCTCGTCAATTGAAGGTGAAGGTGCCGTACAGCTGACAACTATTGCTGAGTTGGTAGCAGATTGGCTGAGTGTTGAAAATAATCCAATCTGGCCGAAAGTTATCGTTGGAAGCCAAGAAGGGTCTGTCGCGGAGTTTATTAGCAAGCTTGGGAGTTCAGATTGGGTAAAACAAGGACTCCAATACATTGACATCAACACTAGCTTGCCCCAAGCCTGCCCATTCTGCCAAGAAAACACAGTTACAAAGGGTATTATAGAAGCGATTCGTAATGTTTTTGATGAGGCATACGACCGAGACATATCTGCCCTTGAATCTACTAAGGCACGATATGAATTACTCACCAACCAAATCAATATCCAAGACATTTCGAATCATCCACTAGCAAATAAAGAGCTCATCAATACTTGGAAACTGGCCTCCGAAGCCCTTAGATCTTCAGTCAGGGAAAATACACTGCTTATTGGCAACAAACTTAAAAGCCCGAGCACCCCGATCACTCTCCTGACTAGCGAATCTGCTGTGAAGTCAATTAACGACGCAACTGCGGAATTGAATAAAATAATCAAAACACACAACGAAAAGCTTACCAACAAGAAAAAAACGAAAGAAGATATAAAAAATCGCTTCTGGAGTTTAATGCGCTGGGACTATGACCAAACAATATCGGCGTACGCTCAATCAGCTTCAGAACTTCAGGAAGAAGCTCGCAAGGCGAGCCAGGACGGGAAAGACATTCAGCAAAAAATCGCAAATGCTCATGAAAAAATTGCAAACCTTAGAAAGCAAACGGTAAACATCGAGGAATCAATTCAAAATATCAACAACGGTCTGCTTGAGATTGGAATTGATGGATTTTCAGTGATTAAGCATACTGACACCCTTTACAGAGTATCTAGAGCCACGGATCAAGCCAATGCTTTCCACTCGCTTAGTGAAGGCGAAAAAACAGTTATTAGCTTTCTCTACTTCATTGAGTTATGCAAGGGACAAAAAAATCCATCAGCCGTCCCTCTTGCCAAAGTAGTTGTAATCGACGACCCCATTTCAAGCCTGTCGCACCTGTATGTATTCAACATTGGACAGCTAATAAAAAAATATTTCATTAATGACGAGCTTTATAAGCAAGTCTTTGTACTCACGCATAGCTTATACTTTTTCTACGAACTGACACACACCAACAAGGACAAGCGCGCAGAAACACAACAACTTTACAGAATTATCAAAAATGCACATGGCAGTAGCATTATTTCCATGAAGTACGAGGAAATACAGAATGACTACCAATCATATTGGTCTATAGTAAAGGATCCTGAATCCCCACCGGCACTCATTGCAAACTGCATGAGAAACATAGTCGAATACTTCTTCAATTTTGTTCAGAAGAAAGATTTCAACAATGTATTCCAACTGCCTGCCTTATCAGCTGACAAATTTGCCACATTCTATAGATACATGAATAGAGAGTCACATTCTCTTGGCCAGAATATCTTTGACATAAAAGAATTTGACCACCAAACATTTAAAGATGGTTTAAAATTAATATTTGACGAATGCGGATACTCTGAGCACTACAAAGCGATGAACAAATAAGAACTCTAACTCCCCATTACAAAATGGATGGATTTAATTTCGAAGAAATAAATCCGTCCATTTTTCTTTCGTAGGAGGCGCCATGGACGAAATAATAAAATTTTCACTACCTGTTTTGCTGGCTATTCTCGCGTGGTGGTTAAAGCTTGCACGGGAACACAGTACTGTCGGCCGGGCAATTTACTCAGAGATAATGGCGCTCACGGAAATAACTAGGCATCGTCATTTCCTACAGGACCTTAAAACTCGAGCTGAACTTTATCGCAATACACCCTCGGCGCCAGCAGAGGTGTATAGAATATCGGTGGCTGACCACTATTGCAGGGTTTACGTCGGAAACATTCAAAACATTGGTTGCTTAGATTCGGAGCAAGCAGCGCTTATTGTCAGATTCTATCAACTAGCTGATAGTGTTGTAAGAGACGTTTCAGAAGGTGGACAACTTTTCCAAGGGACTAATGATCCATCTGCTTACGAGGAGAATGCTTTGCTTCTTGAGCTAGCGGTAAATGTTGCAAACGACCTTAGAATCTTGCGTGAGAGGCAGGCAAATGAGCGCTGGTATAGGCGCTGTTTGAGAGCGATCACATAACTTTCTAAGTGAAACGCTAAAAAAATAAATTAAGACAAATAGAGGAGGGATTTATTTTCAGATGCTGATCTCCCTTTTTGGGCCCGTGAAGGCAATGTGATAGCATGCTTGCACCTCCCCCCGGAGCGATCCCTTAGGGACAGATTTATTTTCTGAAAATAAATCCCCCCTTAGTAGTCCACCGCCTTTAGCAGCCCCCTTTAGTAATAAGAAAGCAAGTAAGAAATTACAGCTACACTTCACCTACCCAGATCAACGATCAAAAATTTTTCCCCCAAGGATTCCAGTAATTACTAGCTCCACCAGCTTCAAAATAACGTTCAACAACACCTTCTTCCAAATCAATTCCAGTACTGCTAACAAAACCAATTGAGGCCGCAGCGATGTCGGTATCCTTAAAATATGAAGTCAGACTCCTCAAACCTACATCATAATAAGCCAACTTTTGCATAACAAAAGATATTAGCGTGCCGTGGACAGTCCCGTACATCCAGCTACTTTCATCATCGCTCCAATAAGCATTGTATGAAAGACTCAATACCGCATTAGCTTTCGCCTCACTCAGAATCTCTTTTTCATCACCCTCAGCGTCTTCCGAAAAAATAAAACTCTTCCCGTAGCAAAATATTCCTGTATCTGAAATACATACCAGATCTGGATATAATCGGGCCTTTTCAAAATCAAATCCACTACTAGCGACCAGCTTCTTCATAACCCCAAAAATCTGGTTTGATACAGGGATTTTTTTTGTCCAGGAGTGAGAGTGCGAAAGGAGTCCATACAGAATTGGCGAATTTAGCGCTTCATATGGATTACTTCCAGCAACCGAGCCTGACTTTATAACTTCCGAAGTTCTCAAAAGTTCGCGGAGATGGCTCGCCCGGAGAGTTAATTTGCATTCAAAGGCAGCCACTACCCCGCCTGCGAAATACATTTTTTTATTTCTAAGATGCAATGGATAATTTGGCGTTAGCACTAAGATATCTATTTGAGGGGTCGCCGTATCATCCGCGAACAATATTCGTCCTTTTGTCACGACGTGATATGTAGCTGGCAACCAGTTTCTAAGTAGCTCCGCCCAAGACTCCTCACCTTCATCGCCGGCTGTCCCAGGATCTTCTTTAGCGCGCTTCAAAATACGGCCATACTCCATCGCCATATCTTTCGATATTTTACGCATAAAATTGAACAACTCGTGCCGTTCTCGCACAAACATCACCGTTCTTTATCTATTAATTTAAAAGGGCGAAAACCTTCATACCGCACACATAAAAAACTAAAAAGATGACAGATTTATTCTACAACAACAAATCTGTTCACTTTTTTCATCTCCATTTTTTCACATCCCATGCCAATCGTTCAACATTCAACACCTACAGTTGTATTACACGCACCTTTCTTTTTTCTTTTTTTGAGTCGCGCCATACTTCTACACGAAATTGTTGGCCTAATGGTGGTTCTGGTCTAGGTCGCGACGGGCGCGGCAAACTCATCTTACGGCTAGTCTTAAGAAGTACATCTTGCTCGAAAGCACTGAAGGGTAAATCCAACTGCTGTGCTAGCAAAGGCATATTTTCAAACGACTTTTTCATGTCATTCATAAAGCCAGGCTCAGACTCACTGTCTTCGCCGAACATAACTTCGACCTCAAGCATTGCCTGTTCGGCGGTAAGCTTCCCATTCTGCACCTTTAAAAATAGGCGCTGCAACCCACCTAAAGAACCACTGCCTTTCTTAACTTTTGGTTTTACATTTTTAGCGGAGAAAGGTGCAACTGCTTGAGCAACAAGAAAATCACCCGCAGAACTTAACTGACCCTGAATTGTTTGAACCCCAGACATGAACGATCCGTATTGCCCCACCCCTATATAGAGAGCGTAAAGCGTTGCCGCAACTTTAGCCCCACCTTTAATTGAGCCTTCTTCCACTTCCAGCGAAAGCGAGTAATCCGGAATTTTTAAATATTTTTCGACATGAGCTTCCCACTCATCGAAAAGTTTTGTGGAGTACTTCTCAAACTGATGCCGGGACAGGCTTGGCACATCAATATAAAAATCTGTTGATCCGAGGTCGATCATTTTTCATCCATGTATTGTTTTGATATTCCACGAATAAAATCAGAAAACACGCTAAGTCGTAATTAGACCTGACGCAGACGACCCGTTTTTCGAGCCGTTCTAATGGCAGGCTATCGCTTTGCCACTACCCTGTCCACCAACGGCAGCAAGTGATGGGGGAGCTTAAACACTTATGTTTAACGCCATCCATCGTATCGCTCACCTAGGCTACAACGCCTTGCGTCATTGCCTACGACTACGCCAGAATCCGCCGGCTTGTGCGTCTACGACGCGGGTCTTATCGTTTCCCGGTCACTGAAAAACAGTGATGGGGTTTGGTAGCCCGAGACAAACACAAGATGCAGAGCACACCATCGCGGCGGTCAATCGCCCCGGTTTTATGGTGGCCATGCACAGGGCGTCTTCGGGCGCGCCGGTCTCCTTGTGTCCCGGTCTACCAACCTGCGTATGGCCACCACCCAACGTTTGGTAGCGTGTGGGGGATGGCTCCTGATGACGACACAAGGAGTTTCACCATGATCAAACCAACACCCAACCCACCCGAAATCGACCCCACCTCCCCTACGAATCCCCCAACTCCAAAAAACTCCACGACGCCGCCGAGCGCGCGCTGGATCACTACCTCTTCCCCGCCGCCGGGATCATGTCGTCCTTGAACGAGCCCGAGCGGATGTACCTGGCCAATCCGAAATTCAACACCGAATGCTTGTTGGCCAATGCCAGCGAAAACCTCGGTGCGGCCAGTGAGATGCTGAGTAATTTCGCGGCAACGCTCGATCCGTCGCATCGCAAGACGGCGATCGGTATTACGCAGATCGTGATGATTGCCGAGCTGGCGGTGAATCAGGCGCTGGATCACGTCGAGGTCGCGTAACCCGGCGATGGCTGTAGTAGCCGTTCGTGGCGGCTTCCATAACGCGATTTATTGAGTCTCCCGCTGCTGCAGGAAAAGCGCGGCTCAAGAGGTTAGGGAATGCAAAACAGCCCGGGCCGACACCCTCGTCAACGACGAAGGCATCGGCCCGGGCTGTTTGCGTTTCAGTAAAGGGCATTGAATTCGAACCACGGGGCCTTGATCCAATTACTGCATCAAATGCACATATGAACTGCAATCAACCCAACTAGTGCTCCCCAAGCAGGCCTTTAGACTCTCCCCAAGATCAACGTAAGGGAGCGTTCAACATGGTCACCACCGCCGTCATCCACCAAACTGGCGAGCCTCAAGTCATTCAGCTGGAGCAATCCACCGCGCAAACACCCGGCCCCGGCGAGGTCTGGCTTGAGCAGTTCGCCATTGGCGTCAACCCGCTCGATTTGAGCCAACGTTCCGGTGCCGCGCCACTGGCGTTGCCTTCTGGGTTGGGGCTTGAGGGTGCCGGACGGGTTGTGGCGGTGGGGGCCGATGTGACGAACGTGGCCGTCGGCGACCGGGTCGCTTATGCCACGGGCCCTATCGGCGCCTATGCCAGCGCCCGCCTCTATCCGGCCAATCGTCTGGTGAAGATCCCCGACAGTATGAGTTTCGAGGACGCGGCGGCTGTGCTGTTCAAGGGCATTACCGCGCAGTATTTGCTCAAGTCCACTTACCCGGTCGGGCCGGGGTCGACGGTGCTGATCTACGGCGCGGCCGGTGCGCTGGGGCAGATCATGGTGCCGTGGGCGAAGCATTTGGGGGCGTTGGTGATTGGTGTGGTGTCCGGCGCCGAGAGTGTCGAGCGGGCCCGGCTGGCGGGTTGTGATGAGGTGTTGGTGTTCGAGGCGGCGACGCTGGCCGACGCGGTGATCGACCTCACCCAGGGCAAGAAAGTGGATGTGGTGTACGACCCGATTGGCCGGGTGTCTTTCGAGGCGTCGTTGAATTGCCTGCGCCCGCGCGGGTTGCTGGTGTCGTTCGGCATGGCGTCGGGGGCGCCGGCGCCGGTCGAGATAAGCACTCTGAACGCCAAGGGTTCGCTGTTCCTGACCCGACCGTCCCTCGCCGCCCACACCGCCACGCCGGAGGAATACCAGCAGCGTGCAAAGGACGTGTTGCAAGCGATTGACGCCGGTATCATCCGGCCCAATGTCGGGCGTCGCTATCCGCTGGCGGACGCCGCCCGGGCCCATGCCGATCTGCACCGGGGCGGTTTGCCGGGGGCGGTTGTGCTGGTGCCTTGAGTCTTTTTTCGGGTCATCCACGAGGGTTGTCGTTGCATGGATCTGTTCGATAGCCGTCAGGCCGATGAAGTCGCCACCCTGCTGGCCCTGGCCGAGCACGGCTCGTTTGCGGCGGCGAGCCGGACGTTACAGCGCCATCCCTCGGTGCTGTCGAAACGGCTCAGCGCGCTGGAGTCGCGGCTGGGGGTGCGGCTGATCGAGCGCACCACCCGGCAATTGCGTTTCACCGATGAGGGGCAACGGCTGGTGGCGCGGTTCGGGCATGCGGTCAGCCTGATCGCCGAAGCGGAGCAGGATGCGCGCGAGGGTGCCGCCGAAGTTCGCGGGCGTTTACGCATCGCCCTGCCGGCCGCCATGGGTCGGCTGTGGCTGGGCGATATCGTTTCGGCGTTTGCCTTGGCCCATCCGAACGTCGCGCTGGAGGTGGAATATGCCGAGCGCTTTGTCGATATCGTCGCCGAGGGTTTCGACGCGGCGATCCGCATCGGCGAGCTGGCGGACAATCGGCTGGTGGCGAAGAAACTCTGCGATCACCGCCGAATCCTGTGTGCCGCGCCCTCCTATCTTCAACAGCACGGCGAGCCGAAAACGCCGGCGGATCTTGCCGATCATCATTGCCTGGGGTTTACCGGGTTGCATTCGTATCCCGAATGGCGACTGACCCGAGGCGACGAGAAATACACTCTGAAAATCCGCAGCCGACTGGTCAGCAACGACAACGAAGCGCAACTGTGTGCCGCGCGCATGGGCGTGGGGATTTTGGCCGGCGGCGACTGGCTGATGACCAAAGACCTGCGCGAGGGGCGCCTGGTGCGGGTGCTGCCCGAGTGGCAACTGGATGCGGACACGGGGGTTTATCTGGTGCGGCCTTCGGCGCGGTTCAACACGGCGACGACTACGGCGTTCAAGAACTGGATCGAGGGAGCTTTTGCTGAAGGTGCGCCCTGGGTGACGCTGCCCCGCTGATTTGCAAACGGTGATGGGAAATCGTGTCGGCCCTTTTTGCCCATTCCTGATGGGAATGCCCCCATAAAAAACATGAATTTTATTTAAAGCGCTCAATCTTTTAGCGTGGCCATTCCGCATATGGAGATGACGCAATGAATGACTCAAGCCTGCGCCTTTACGTCGATGCTCAATTCACCAGTCCCTACGCAATGTCGTGCTTTGTGGCCCTTCGAGAAAAGGGAATCGAGTTCGAAATGAGCACCCTGGACTTGGACAAACTGGAGAACCAGGCCAGCGATTACGCCCGTCTGTCCCTGACTCAAAGAGTGCCCACCCTCGTGCACGGTGACTTTGCGTTGTCGGAATCATCGGCGATCACGGAATATCTGGAAGATGTGTTCCCCCAGACACCTGTTTACCCCCAGAACCCACAAAAACGCGCTGCGGCGAGACAAGTTCAAGCGTGGCTGCGCAGTGATTTGCTCCCGATCCGACAGGAGCGCTCTACCCTTGTCGTGTTCTATGGTCAGAAATACGGCCCGTTGTCAGCGTCGGCCGAGGCTGCCAGGCAAAAGTTGATTGATGTCGCTCAATGGCTGCTGACCGACAATCCGGATTACCTTTTTGGTGAATGGTCGATCGCCGACGTTGATCTCGCCTTGATGCTGAACCGATTGATACTCAACGGGGACACGGTGCCGGCTCAACTGGAGGATTACGCTCAACGCCAATGGCAGCGCCCGACGGTACAAGAGTGGATTAAGCTGGAACGACCTCGAATTTAGCGGTACTAAAAATGGGGACACCCATTAGCCGGTCTCAAGTCAAGGTTAAGAAAATAAATCCGTCCCCTTTTCTCGCCACGCTCAGTTCGGGAAGGATTTCTCACTCAGCCCGCGCACCGACGCGGAAATCACCGCCCGCGCCGAGGGGATGGCGGACATGTTCAGCGCTTACATGATTGCGCTGAACGCCAGATGAAGTTCGCTTTGCACAACCATAGCTTGCCAATATCGAAATTCTGGTCTGCACAGGATTGATATTTAAATACCAATGCACGCCCCCCCCACATTCTGATCATTTGTTACAACAAGGCTTTCTTTCACTTGGATATAACTATTAATCATAAGTATAAAATATTTTCCTCAGCCATTTACCCCACCATTCATTTGACAAGGAGAATACTGTCTAATACTGTTCATCCGCTTTGTACGATATCGGCATTCAGTCATGGCTGGAAACTCTACACAGGGATCGCATTGCCTTTTGCCAAGTCGCAAGCATATTAATACATGCGCAACCAACGACAAATTGGAGAGATAGAATGGAATCTCAGAAATGCGAAGTGGTCATTAGTGGAGAGCGTGAAATTGACAAGCCTGTTGTTGCATTAACCAACTGCGAGGTTGTCTTTTCCAGCAAGGATGAACTTGACCGGTGTATCATCGCCGTCAAAGAATCTGATAAAAAGCTGGCTGCACGCCCGCTGGAATCGGTTCTTTATGACTGGCAAATGATGACTGTCGTCAAAGGACTGACTATGTTTTTCGGAGTGAGGTGGTATGACCGCGAATACTTCGACAAAAACCGAGACATCTACAAGAACCAGATGCATGGACACTTGTTTTCGAAATTTGGCGTTAGTGCGGAAAGTTTTAACGTCAAGCACTTCGTAGCAAGTTAGCCTGACGCATGAGATCTGCAAGATGGATAACCCTTGCAGATCTCGTGCAATTAAAGGACATATGGCTTGAGCATATTTAGAAAGTATCTTTGCCTTGAAGCTTTAATATGGATATATCTCGGCTGTTGGAATGCAACCGTGCCCCTTATTATCGTTCAGCGTGGAAACTTGTTGGAGCTGGCAACCTATGAAACGGGGCTGGCCCTTGCCGCCGTCATTTCCATACTGTTTTTGGCGTCCCGCGTCGAAGTCATGCGACGCAGCACCGCTCTAAGAGCGGGTTGTATCGCCATTGTGTTGACCGGCATCCTGCGCTACGTGTCTGTTTCCGCTTCGTATTCGATAGAGGCTCTGCTGATAATTGACATCCTTGCGGTCGCGGCTTTCGGCGTCGTTCAATCTCTTTTCGGTGTTTATCCAGCTGAAACCGTAGAAAAAGTTCGAATAGAACATGCCTTTCGCATCCGGCGCATCATCGTAACCATAAGTCGCGTTATTGGCCCGCTCCTGGCGGGCGTTGTCATTGGATTGTCTTCCCCACAAGCCTCACTTCTCTTTGCAGCCATTGTGGGTGTGTTCGCAATGGGGTTAGCGTTCGTATTGCCGCACAGCGTCAAATCCGACTCGACACAGATAAAATCGCCGGCACAACGAGTTCGGGAAATGTTTTTGGGAATTAGACTTAAATTAATTCTTCCACCTGAAAGATTCCTGACTGTTGCTGGTTTCATGTTGAGCCTGGCTGTTACTGCCACAGTACCCATGCTGGTTCCAATTCAAATTCACACCCATAATCTCGCTGAAAGCAGTGTCGGCCTGTTCAACGCCATATTTGCGGGAGGCGCAATCGGTGGCCTGTTATTTTTGAGCCCGCTTGTTGCCAGAAGACACAACCAGCGAAACAAATATATTGGACTCTGGACTTTATTAACCGCCTCCCTCGTCACAGCGGCTCTCTCTGTCGAAGTCTGGCAACTGGCTCCATGCCTCTTTATTGCAGGAGCTTCCAGTGCCTCGCTTTCACTGATCGGGATGGATAAGAGAACTGTCTCGGTGCCGTCTGGAGTTCGTATCAGATTAATGGCCGCCACACTTATTGTCGGCCAACTCGCAAATTCGGCCTCTTATATGATGATGGGAACAACGATGACGCAGTTCGGCACCCATGGTTTGCTATTGGTTTACTGCGCAATTTTCCTGTTTGTCTTGTTTCATGCAGCACTTTCGAAGTCCATCTGGTTTTTCCTTGAAGATGCGGCAGACTCCGAACTTTTTTATAAAAATAACCATCCCGGACTGGAGTCGATCATGGTTTCGGTTGCAAAGTGATGGATGCCGGATACCCGCTGCCGCCAATAAACCCGGATTGATTCCGCAGAACACCACGTAAAGGTCTTCGGTCAGGATGTCTTCAAGCCGCATATGCCCCTATCTCCCCAAACCGAACTTTGCCCGAGGCCCACATTCGATCCAGTTGGCAACTGGTCCGTGGATCGGCCTCGAAACTGTAACTGTTCATCCTGCAGACCGTGAGCGAAATTAAGGCCACTCCCCGCCCGAAATGAAGTGAGCACACGCCGTGGATCTGACCTTCACCACCCTCCTCGTCACCTTCGCCGGCGTGTTCCTGATCTGCTTCATGAAGGGCGCGTTCGGCGGCGGCTTTGCGATTGTCGGGATTCCGCTGTTGTCGCTGGTGATGGACCCGATCACGGCTGGCGGGGTGCTGGCGCCATTGTTCGTCGCCATGGATCTGTTCAGCCTGCGCTACTGGAAGCCTTCCACCTGGTCAAAACCCGACCTGAAGTTGTTGGTACCAGGTTTGATCGTCGGCATCGGCGCCGGCTATTTGCTTTTCCGGGTGCTGGACCACCGCGCCATCGCCATCGTCATGGCGGCGATCACGCTGTTGTTTGTCGGTTTGTGGTTCAAGGCCGGCGGAGAAGTGCGAGTGCGGCCGCGCTCCTCACCCAAAGCCGTGGCTGCCGGCATTACTTCGGGTATTACGACGATGGTGGCGCATTCCGGCGGGCCGCCACTGGCGATCTATCTGCTGCCGCTGGGGCTGAGCAAGCAGATGTATGCCGGAACGACCAGCCTGTTTTTCACCGTGGGCAATCTCCTCAAGGCAGTGCCATGGCTGCTGCTGGCCAAACCTACCGGCAACGTGCTGACACTGATGCTCGTCAGCTTGCTCGCTGTACCCTGCGGCGTCTGGCTGGGCTGGCGGCTGCACGCCAGACTGGACCAGCGTCAGATGTACCGCGCCTGTTATGGCTTGCTGGTGGTCACGGCGTTGAAGTTGTTGTGGGATGGAGTCGGGGGATACATGGCCTGAACGAAGTTCAGGCCGGGCCGGGGTTATTTGAACGCAGGCACGGCAACCGATTGATCCGAATGCTGGATGGATGAAATAGGCTTCATACCATTGCGAATCGACAACCTGGAGGTTGATTTGAAAACAGAGAGTGCAAGGCGTGTGATTGTCATCGGTGCCGGCATCGTGGGTGCGTCCGTCGCTTATCACCTGGCTTGCAAAGGTGCGCAGGTCACTGTGATCGAGGCCGGTGAGGTCGCGAGTGGCGTGACCGGGCGCTCGTTTGCGTGGATCAACACGTCGCAAAGTGGGCCCGATCCCATTGCGCAACTGCGCGCTGCGGCAATCCAGGAGTATCACCGGCTCGAAGCGGAACTGCCGGACCTGAAGATTCATTGGACGGGCGCCCTGAGTTATCCGCCCGGCACAGACCTGGAAGCGTCAGCCAACCTGCTCACTCAAGCACAAATTCTCGACCTTGAGCCGAACCTCAAAAATCCCCCTCGACAAGCCTATTACAATCCACAGGAAGGCGCATTGGACGCCGTGCAAGCCACCCATGCGTTGATCGCCGGTGCTCAGGCTCTTGGAGCGATGGTACTGGTGCATACCCAAGTGCAGGGTTTTACCCTCCGCGATGCAACGGTGACTGGCGTCGAAACCGCAACCGGTGCCATCGAAGCTGACGTGGTCGTATTGGCCGCAGGAACGGCCATCAGGCAACTGACTGAAACTCTGAACCTATCCCTTCCGATCGAGGCCTCGCCCGCTGTTTTCATCCGCTACAGGATGCAACCCGATCGGGTGAATACCCTGATCTCCAGTCCTGAGATGGAAGTCAGACAGGATTCGCAAGGGATCTTGCTGGCGGCGGAAGACTATCTGGACAACTCCCTGGAGAACCGCCCGCAAGCCATAGCGCAACGAACCGCGGCGGCCATCCGCAACGAGTTGGCGGGTATCATTTCCATTGAGCCAGAATTGGCGTGTATCGGGCTCAGGCCCATGCCTGCGGACGGCGTGCCCATCATCGGTTATCTGCCCGGGATCGGCGCAATGTACGTTTGTACGATGCACCCTGGCGTCACACTCGCGGCAGTCGCAGGCCGCCTGGTCAGTGACGAGCTGATCGACGATCAGGTTTCACCTGCCCTGGCGCCATGCCGGCCTGACCGTTTTTTCAAGACGTAAGAACAAGCCCGCGGTGGCCGGGCCGAGCACTCCCATTGACCGCATCAATAACAACCATTAATTCAATGAAGTTCTCATATCAAATCCAAAGCGTAGGATCTGCTCCATACCAACCCACTGCACACGGAGTACAGAACCATGAAACGCCAAACTATCCTCGGCATCACCTTCTCGCTCTTCGCCCTGAATGCTTTTGCGGCGACTGAAACCGATCCACTGTTCAGCGATGCGGTTGCCGCTGCGACTCAAACCGACCCACTGTTCAGCGATGCCGTAGCTGCGACCGAAACTGATCCGCTGTTCAGTGACGCCGTTGCCGCGACCGAAACCGATCCGCTGTTCAGTGATGCAGTTGCCGAAGGTGGTTCTGACCGTCTGATCGAAAGTCGTAACGCCTGAATGCTCGGTTTTACCGCAGTACCCGACGAAAGCCCGGCCTTATCCGCCGGGCTTTTTCATGTCTGAGTGGAAAATAAATCTGTCCCCAAAACAGGCGGAATTGTTCGCTCCGCTGACCTCAATCAAAGGCGCCATTCAGCACTTCATAAATCAGCCCTGTAGCCAGCGCGACCAGGATCAGATCGGTGCCGACCTGCTGCCATTCATAGCCGTCGTAGTGCGGCAGCCTCCCGACCAGTCGACCATCGAGCTTCTTCGCAATACCGGGCGGCAGCGGTTTGCCCCGCGCCAGGTTCTTCTGAATGCCGGGCGGCAACGCCGGGCCCGGGGTCCAGTAGCCACGATAGCCTTCCACAATCCCGATCACCCCGCCGCGATCGATACTCGGGCCGTGCCCCTGATAACCGCCCCCGCCTTTTTTCCCCTGATTGCCATGATCCTGGCTGTTATGCGGATTGCCTTTGCCCTGCCCCTTTCCATTGCCAGGATCGGCCAGCGCTGACACCGAAGTGCTCAACAGCGCAATACAGGTCGTGGTCGCAATCAACGTGCGTAAACCGGACATGGGTCGTTCCTTGAATGAATGGGTGTGTTTGGATTCTAGTCAGTTTTTTTTACAGGCATGGAGAGATGGCCCTGTCATCGCGGTCACGCGGCGACGCATCTGGAAACCGTGAGCCTCAGAAACATACGAATGGACACGACTGAGCGTTCGTTCCGGCTGACTTTGCGTTCGGGATCGTGAAATCATTCATTTGACTTGCTTGCCTAAGGCAACTATATAGTTGCCTAAAGCAAACATATGAGCATCACGCCATGTCCACGATCACCGACCGCGCCGACATCGTCCGGCAGTTCAACCGTTTCTACACCCATCAGATCGGCGTGTTGCAGGAACACTTGCTGCAAAGCGACTACTCGCTCACCGAGCTGCGCATCCTCTACGAACTTGCGTCCCAGGGCGATCTGACCAGCACCGACCTGCGCCAGATGCTGGGCCTCGACGCGGGCTACATGAGTCGCCTCATCAGCGGTTTCGACAAAAAAGGCCTGATCCAGAAAGTCCCCTCCACCACCGACGCCCGCGCCAGTCAGTTGCACATCACCGACCTCGGCCGCGAAATCCTCGCGCCGCTGGAGCAAGCCTCGCGGCAAGAAGTCATCACCCTGCTCGAACGCCTGTCCGAACCGCAGCAACTGCAATTGATCGCATCGATGAAGCAGATCCAGACGCTGCTCGAGGGTGGTCAGCCAAAGACCTATCTGCTGCGCGATCCGCAGCCCGGTGACATGGGTCTGGTGGTGCATCAGCAAACCGCGATCTACAGCCGTGAATACGGCTGGAATTCAGAGTTCGAAGCGCTGGTGGCAGAGGTCGTCGCCAAATACCTGCGCGAATTCGACCCCACCGGCGAGCGCTGCTGGATCGCGGAGAAGGACGGCAAGGTGGTGGGTTCGGTGTTCGTCATCCGCCACGACGAAACCACCGCGAAACTGCGCATGCTCTACGTGGATGCCAGTGCGCGGGGCCTGGGGATCGGCAATCGGCTGGTCGAGGAATGCCTGCGTTTTGCCCGGGATGTCGGCTACAAAAAGATGATCCTGTGGACCACCAGCAATCTGGTGGATGCCCGCCGGTTATACCAGCGGGCAGGATTTGAGCTTGTCGAGGAAGAGCCGATTCACAGCTTCGGTAAGGATTTGGTCAGTCAGACGTGGGCGATTGAGTTGTGAGGTTTATGCCCAGTCTTTGTAGCCAGGCAGAACGGGGCACAAACCACGGGTGATTGCGCCCGGAACGACTCAGTGCGGACTGGCGGTCGGACGAACCACGATCTCACTCACATAAAAAAGGGGACTGATTAATTTTCAGAAATTAAATCAGCCCCCTCCTTTCCTGTTCAATCGTACCGAAACAAGCAGCCCTTTCTGGTTTGGCTCGTCTGAGAACCCAAACGTGACGCTTGCATCGTTACGATTGACGATCGCGCAGACAATAGACAGACCCAGCCCCGAGCCCGCTTCACCTGTACCCAGACTGCGGTAAAACGGGTCGAACACCAGCGCTTGTTCTTCGGTGCTGATGCCCGGGCCGGAGTCCTTGATCTCGATGAGTACACCCTGCGCCACCGGCTCGACATTCAAGTCGACCCGGCCGCCTGCCGGTGAATAGCGGATAGCGTTGTCGACCAGGTTCTTGATCAGAACAAACAGGTCCAGCTCGTTGATAACGACCTTCACGTCCTCGACACTTTCCACACCGATATCGATGTCCTTGTTTTCTGCCAATGGCAGCAGGTCTTCCAGCACTCGACGAAAGATTGCATGCACCGAAACTACCGTCTCGGTTCGTTGCGCGATCGATTGGGCAGCGGCCAGGGCCAACAACTGTTCGATGAGTTTGCGACTGCGCTCGATGCCCTGAGCCAACGGTACAAAGCTCTGCCGGGCTTCCTCCGACATGGCTGTGGCGTTCAATCGCTCCGCCTGCAAGGACAGCGCCGTCATCGGCGAACGTAATTCATGGGCAGCATCTGCGATAAAGCGCCGCTGAGCCTCCATGGCCTGCGCGACGCGTTTTAGCAGGCGATTGATCGCCACCACGAAGGGCCGAATTTCATTTGGCAGGTGCTGTTCATCGACAGGATGCAGCGCCTGCTGATCGCGCTGATCGATCTCTGCCGAGAGCGTGGCAATCGGACGGAACAGCTTGCGCACAAGATCGCCCACCACCAACAACAGCACCGGGAACAGAATAAGAAACGGCAGCAGACTGCGCCAGGCACTTTCCCGCGCTTCCTTTTCGCGCACGTCGGCCTCTTGAGCGACCACGATGCGCTCGCCTGTGGAGGTGGTTCTGACCAGCGCGCGAAAGTTTTCACCGGCGATGTTCAGCGTCGACAACCCATCGGCCAGGGAAACGGGAAACGGCAACGGGATGCTGGCGTCGTCATTACCGGACGCTTTGGCGCTATCGGCCAGGTACTGCACGATAATCCTCGACTCTTCATCGTCACCAACGATGCGCTCGTCGCCGGGATAGCGCAGGGTCATGTGCTGGCGATCGAACAGCACCGCCACCTGGCGCAGGCTTTCGTCCTGCATTTCGTGCGCTTCGTTGAGTGCCGAAATAAACGCGAACACAGCGGCCAGCAAAGCGACGATGAGAATGGCCAGAGACAGCGTGATGGAAAGTCGCGACTGCACCGAATCGCTCAGACGCCTTTTGAAACCATCCATCCCATCCCCCTGACATTCTTGATGACATGGCTCCCCAGTTTTCGCCGCAATGCATGTATCAGAAACTCCACTGCATTGCTTTCCACTTCATTGCCCCAGCCGTAAATCCGGTCTTCCAGTTCACTGCGCGAGAGAATGGCTCCCGGGCGGATCAACAGCGCCTGCAACAGCGCAAATTCGCGACTGGAGAGTTGGACCTCGGCGAGTTCGGCGGTGGAGGCCTGTTTGGAAAGCAGATTCAACGACACTTCACCGTTGTCCAGCAGCGATTGCGCGTTTCCACCGCGACGGCGCAATACCGCGCGCATACGCGCCAGCAGCTCGGCCATGGCGAAGGGCTTGAGCAGGAAGTCATCGGCGCCGCCATCAAGGCCACGCAGGCGATCATCCAGGCCATCGCGGGCGGTGATGATCAGCAACGGTACCGGATTGTTGCGTGCGCGAATGGTATCCAGCACATCGAGCCCGTCCTTGCCGGGCAGGCCGAGGTCCAGCAGCACCAGGTCGTACGTCTGCGTGTCCAGCGCGGCCAACGCGGTGAGACCGTTTTTCACCCAGTCAGTAGCGTAGCTGGCGTCCTTGAGCACACCCTCGATGGCATCCCCGATCATCAGGTCATCTTCGACCAGCAGAATCCGCATGCACCACTCCGACAGAAAAGGCGCGACGGTAGTCCCGTCGCGCCTGTATTGAAGCACTTGAACCGGCGTTTGTCCGCTGGCTTATGGCTGACCTTTCATCGAATCGAAAACCTTGAGCAAGTCGTCCATGGCCGCCTTGCATTCAGCCTGCTTCGGCGCACTGGCACGCAGGGCGTCGAGTGCACGGTCAATGGCTTTGTCCAACACATGCCAGTCAGCGGCGGCGCGCGGCTTGATACCCGCTTCGGCAGAGTCCCAGGATGTTTCCAGATCCTTGATGCGGGTCTTGGCTGCAGGCAGGTCGTTCTTGCCGACCAGTGCGGATACGTCGGAGGCAATGGTGCGGAACTCACTCAGATCGCCCAGCTTCGAGCCGGACTGCGCTGGCGCACTCATTGAGTTGGTTGACGCACCGTTAGCAGGTTTGTCGGCGGGTTTCGAGCAGCCGGCCAGACTGCCGAGCAATACCAGTGACGAGATGATCGCGACGTGACGGATAGCCGTTTGAAAGGTTCGCATGTGGATTCCTTGATAGAGGTCTGAAGGTTATTGAATGGCGGCTTTACGGTTGCCGAGGCTGATTTGCGCAACCGCTACCAACAGCACGATGACGGTCAGGAATATCGCGCTGGTCCAGGCGGCGCCCATGCCCAGGCCTCCGTAGGTCTTGGCCTGCGTCAGCAAATCACCGAGTGAGGCACCGAACGGACGGGTCAGGATGTAGGCGATCCAGAAGGTCAGCACCACATTGGCTCCGAGGCGCCAGGCCAGCAGTGTCGCCGCAATCAGCGCGCCGAAAATCACCGCACCGACGGTGAACCCCAGCCCCAGCGCTTCCGTGGCCAGATCGCCGGCGGCGGTGCCCAGGGCAAAGGTGCAAAGCACAGTGGACCAGTAGAAAAGTTCGCGCCGCGGAGTGTTGATTTCGCGAATCGAAAGGTTGTTTTCCAGGGTGAACCAGATAAGGAAGTTCAACGCCAGCAGGACCGAGAACACCGCAGTGCTGAAGTAAAGACTGATGTCGAGCATGTCGGTCATGATATCGGTGATCTGCGTGCCGACGATGCTCACCAGTACCACGGTCAGCCAGTAGATCCACGGTGAGTACGCCTTTTTGCGCATTTGCAGGAACAGCGCGCCCCCCAGCAGCAGCGCCATGCCGATGCTGGTCCAGCCAGCGCCGAACCCCACGTCCACGGCAAGGTAATCGGCGCCGGTTTCACCCACCGTGGTCGATAGAATTTTGATTACCCAGAAGGCCAGTGTCACTTCGGGGACTTTATTCAGCCATCCGGCTTTTGCGGGATTCATGGGCGGGCAACCTCTCCTGAGCAGCGCTGAACTTGCGCTGGAGGAAAGATACGACCCGAAACTTAGCTGGGACTGAGGCTTCGGATTAATGAAAGAATTTCATAAACCCTTGCCGATTTACCTGCCTAGTCCCTTCTCCTGCGCTCGCTTACTGTTCCCCCAACGCCAAACCACGGGAGATCAGAATGCACAAGCGAACACTCGGCAACAGCTCACTCGAAGTCTCGGCCCTGGGCTTTGGCTGCATGGGTCTGAGCCATGGCTACGGCCCCGCCACCGATACTGGACAAGCCATTTCGCTGATCCGCTCAGCGGTTGATCAAGGCGTGACGTTCTTCGATACCGCCGAGGTCTACGGCCCTTACTTGAATGAGCAAGTGGTGGGCGAAGCGCTGGCGCCGGTCCGCGATCAGGTGGTCATCGCCACCAAGTTCGGCTTTACCTTCGGTGAGCGCCTGCGCGAACCAGCCCGAAAGCCCGCTGCTGATTCAGTCACAAGGCAGCTTTGCCGCTGGCGGAACCATGACCACCGCACCGGGCACCTTCAATCCGCGCAAACCGCTGACGCCCGAGGGCCAGACCTACCACGGCGACCACGCCTACGCGTTCTACCAGATCCCGTTCGATGCGCGAAAACTGCCCATCGTCATGTGGCACGGCGCCGGTCAGTTCTCCAAGACCTGGGAAACCACCGCCGATGGCCGCGAGGGTTTTCAGAACCTGTTTCTGCGTCGCCACTACGGCGTCTATCTGATCGATCAGCCTCGACGCGGCGATGCGGGCCGCCGTCGGCGTTTGGGGTTGTGGTGGATGCGCTGCTCCATAGAGGCTGAGAATCCAAAGCCTTAATCTGCCATGCCTGACGAGAGCAGCCGCTCATGAGCGGCTGCTCCGAACCAGGTTTTGCTTGCACCCAGGAGGTCTCAGTGCGGACTGGCGGTCGGACGAACCACGATCTCACTCACATCGACATCGTCGGGCTGTTCGATGGCATAGGCGAGCGCTCGCGCAATGGCGTCTGCATTCAGCGCCACACGGCGGAAGGCTTTCATTTCCTCGCGGGCCACCTCATCGAAAATCGTATCCGCCAATTCGGACTCGACGACCCCCGGGCACACCACGGTGACGCGGATCTTGTCCGTTTCCTGACGCAGGCCATCCGAGATAGCCCTGACCGCGAATTTGGTCGCGCAGTACACCGCAGCTGTCGGAGAAACCGCGAGGCCACCGATCGACGAGATATTGATGACCTGACCGAAACCCTGCGCCTGCATGTCCGGCAGGACGGCGGCAATACCGTGCAATACGCCACGCACGTTGACATCGAGCATCTGGTTCCATTCGTTGACCTTCAACGAGGCCAGCGGAGACAACGGCATCACGCCCGCGTTGTTGATGATCACATCGACCTTGCCATGTTGGGTCTTGGCGAACGCCACGAAGGCGTGCATCGATTGCAGATCCGTAACGTCCAGTGCGCAGGCACTTGCCGAGCCACCTTCGGCCTGGATCTCGCTGACCAGTTTGTCCAGACGCTCGGTACGGCGGGCACCGAGGACCACATGCGCGCCTTTGGCGGCGATCAACCTGGCGGCCGCTTCGCCGATACCACTGCTTGCACCGGTAATCAGGACGACTTTGTTTTGAATGTTCGACATATCCGTAGCTCCTGCTGTCTGCATTGAGGTTCAGCACCGACCGCTGAAGACGCGTTCGTTGCTGCGGGGTACGTCGAAAAGATTAAGGGCACGGGCCCCGTCGGCGCGTGCCGAAACCTGCGCAACTTTTGCCTATTCGTGTCTGTGTGCATCGCCTGCAAACTTGTAGTGACGCGGTGCTCAAGCCCCACGGAATTCGCTGGGCGTTACGCCCACTTCACGACGAAAGACCTGCGAGAAGTGACTGGGGCTCGAGTAGCCGACCTCCAGCCCGACGTCGATGATGCTAAGGCGGGTTTCCAGTAGCAGGTGCCGCGCACGAACCATACGCATGCGAATGAAGTACTGCGATGGCGAAAGTCCCGTCGCCCGCTTGAACAGGCGACTGAAGTGGTAGTCGCTCAGCTCGGCAAGGCTGGCCAGTGCTGCCAGGCTGAATTCAGAGCTCAGATGCGCGCTCATGGCGTCGGTGACTTTGCGCAACTTGTAGGCTTGCAGGGCGTTGACCCGACGCCCGGGCTGGCTTTCAGCGAGATAGCTGCGCACCAGATGCACGGCCAGCGCCTGCGCCAGAGAGCGGGCGAAAAGCGCGCTGGGCGCGCGTTCCAGAAGCAACTCGGTGCGCAACTGCTCCATGACAAACGCGACGCGCCCGTCCCGTGCCCCTGAAACATCGCGCAAACGCACAGGCCCGGCGTGCTGGCCCGACAGCTCTCGAGACGCTTGCTCGATCAAGGGCAGCCCCAAATAAAGATGCATGACTTCAAAGGTATCGCCTCCGTGCGTCTGCCAGCGCATTTCATACGGCTCATCGGAACTGGTGAGGAAAAAATCGCCGGCACTGACATCTGCAGCTTCCCACTCGCCCCCCAATGCGCGCTCCTCTACCGTCGCCGCCCCGGCCAGAACCAGAACGAGCAGCGGTTCCACCACTGCAGGCACGAGAATGGGCTCAGTAACGCTGCGATGGGTAAACAGCTGAATCACCACGTCCGTGATTTCCGGGCGCGAGGGTAACGCCTGCGGTTCACCTGGCAGGAACTCACCCATCGACTCGCCGTTGATGCGCAAGTCTCGAGAGGATGTCGACAACGCGTCCTGGGAGGTACGCCCGGTATTTGCCATGAACTCGTCCTTTTCAGATTCGGCTGTGCGAAGCCAGACAGGTCTCCGATGCTTGCCCGCACGCCGTGTCACGGTGACCGGCTCGATGATATCGGGCTTTTCCCGTGGGTTGAATCGAGCGCCGAACCTCCCTCACTGACATTCAGCGCAAAACCCCGACAGCGTGGGCAATCTCACGAAAGCCGACTTTGCCTCGCTGCGAGACAGTAGGCCCGTCGCCGATGAAAGCGCCTCGCCGGCGCCAACACGGCTTATCCCTACTCGATCTAAAACGCTGGAGAACATCATGACCGACTTCAAGAGCAGCACCCCAAACGAAGTGGCCGGTAAAGTCGCGCTGGTCACTGGCGCGGCCAGTGGCATCGGCAAGGCCATCGCATTGCTGCTGCATGCCCGCGGCGCCCAGGTCATTGCTGAAGATATAAACCCTGAGGTGGAAGCACTGGCCCGCCCCGGCCTGGTCCCCCTGGTGGCCGACGTCACTCAGGACGGGGCAGCCGAACGCGCGGTCGCCCTGGCCGTCGAGCAATTCGGGCGGCTGGACATTCTGGTCAACAACGCCGGCATCATCATCAACAAACTGGTCATCGACATGACCCGCGAAGACTGGGAACGCATTCAGGCGGTCAACGCCACGGCGGCCTTTTTGCATAGCCGGGAGGCGGTCAAAGCGATGATGCCCAACAAGTCCGGATCGATCGTCAACATCGCGTCCTACGCCTCCTATTTCGCCTTCCCCACCATTGCCGCCTACACCGCCTCCAAGGGCGCGCTGGCCCAACTGACGCGCACCCTGGCGCTTGAAGTCATTGGCCACGGCATCCGCGTCAATGCTGTCGGTGTCGGCGATGTGGTGACCAACATCCTCAACAATGTGGTCGACGATGGCCCTGCCTTTCTCGCCCAACATGGCGAAGCGGCACCGATCGGCCGCGCCGCCCAACCGGAAGAAATCGCCGAAGTGGTCGCGTTCATCGCCTCGGATCGGGCCAGCTTCATGGTCGGTTCGGTGGTCATGGCCGACGGCGGCATGACTGTCACGGCCGGCTGAGCCGCAGCACTAACGCGCCGCACGCCATGCCCGACCAGCCCGAGAGGATCAGGCAAATCTGCGGCAGTTTCGTCCTAACACCGCCGCGCCCGGCTACGTAATCTGAAAGCACGCAACGGATGCAGACACAGGCCACGGCAGGCCGCTCAGATGAACAACGTCAATGAGGACTGAACAATGAAAAACGCAAAACGGCTTTCCCTTTCACTGGTGATCGGCGCGATGGTGGCCTGCGCGATCAACCTTTCCTCGACCAGCCTGTACCTGGCCGCTGACGGTGCTGATCGAACTCCCGGCATGCGCGTAACTGAAGGTGGCAGTGATCGCACTCCAGGGTTCCGCGTTGCCGCAGATGGTTCGGACCGCACGCCCGGCATGCGCGTAACTGAAGGTGGCAGTGATCGCACTCCGGGTTTTCGCGTTGCCGAAAACGGCTCTGATCGCACGGCTTTGGGCCGTATCGGCTCAGTCTGAACATCCGAGGGGAAAAGTGATGAAAGATGCCAAAAAAACCACTCAGGACCATCGTTACGCAGGCATGTGGGTCACCGCGGATGGATTCATCCGTCATGAGCTTCTGACGACTGGTCGTTACGACGAGGCCCGTGGTAAAAACAAGAGCGCCTATCAGGGCCGCTACGAACTGGTCGGTGATTACATCCAGTACTGGGACGACACCGGCTTCACCGCTGATGGCCACTTTCATGACGACGTGCTGTATCACGCCGGAATGATCCTCTATCGGCAATGAGTACTTTGATGATGTCGGGTGAATATCGTCTGCCTGAAAAGCTTCAGGCAGACGCTCATGAACACTTGTGAGAGCCTTGAAATGGAACAGAGCGATGCTTTCATCCTTCAAAACACAGCCGTCTACCGTGACGAACTGGTTCGCCTGCTGACGCAACGCTTTACCACACCCGGGATCTATGAGACCGCCATAGCTCCCCTACATGTCATCCGTTTCGATGCACCTTCGGAGCTGATCCATACCGTGCACAAACCGGCACTTTGCCTGATCGTGCAAGGACAAAAGGAAATCGGCCTGAGTGACGACCACTACCTGTACGACCCCCTCAGCTACCTGGTGGTTTCGGTCACCCTTCCGGTGTCCGGTCGCGTGCTGATGGCCAGCCCGGAGGCGCCCTACCTGTGTATCCGGTTTGATTTCGAGCCCACGGAAATCGCTCAGGTCATCGCCGACGCTCCGCCGGCGGGCGTCCCGGACGAGCCGGAGCTTGGCCTTTTTCTTGAGAAAGTCGATGTGCCCCTGCTGGAAACAATGCTGCGGCTGGTCCGGCTGCTGGAAACACCGAAAGACATCGGCATGCTGGCACCGCTCGCCCTTCGCGAGTTGTATTACCACCTCCTGCGGGGTGTGCATGGCCGTCGTCTGTATGAGCTTGCCCTCGGCGACTCGCAAACACGGCGAGTAACACGGGCAATCGACTGGTTGAACAACCACTACACCCAACCCTTGCGCATCGAAGAGCTCGCCCGGGTCGCCAACTTGGGCAGCTCCACATTGCATCATCGTTTCAAGGCAGTGACGGCCATGAGTCCGCTGCAGTATCAGAAACAGCTGCGCCTGCAGGAAGCCCGCCGCCTGTTGCTCGGCGAAGGGCTGGATGTGGCGAGCGCCTGTTATCGAGTGGGCTACGAAAGCCCGTCGCAATTCAGTCGGGAATACAGTCGCCAGTTCGGGTGCCCGCCCTCCAGAGATGCCAGCCGGGTTCGGCATCCTGCGTGATGGCCTGGCCGGAGCCGGTTCAGGGCAGCAGAGCGCCGGGGAAAGATCCAATACGAAGGTTATTGAAGGAGCCATCGGAGGTTGTTTAAGGGCTTTGGCCTTTGCTGTTTAAAGACACTCAGCGTTACTTCCTCAAGGCTACAACGCCTTGCGTCATTACCTACGACTACGCCAGAATCCGCCGGCTTGTGCGTCTGGGACACGGGTTTTATCGTTTCCGGGTCACTGAAAAACAGTGATCGGGTTTGGTAGCCCGAGTTAACTAGTCGCATAGCGCGCCATTCGCAGACCTCCCCAGGACTGCACTTGATGGTGGCCATGCGCAGGGCACTTTCGAGTGCGCCGGGTTCCTAGTTACCGGTCTACCAACCCGCGTATTGGCCGCCACCCTTCGTTTGGTAGCGAGGGTGAAGGCTCCTTTTCAATAATTAGGAGTTTCACCATGATCAAACCAACACCGAATCCTCCGGAAACCGATCCGGTTTCCCCCTACAAATTCCCCGATTCCCGAACCCTCAACGAAGCTGCCGAACGCGCCCTCGATCACTACCTGACTCCGCAGCAACGGATCATGGGCAGCCACCACAAACACGACCCCATGTATCTGGCCAACCCTGCGTACAACACCGAATCCCTGCTGGCCAACGCCAGTGAGTCATTGGGATCGGCCAGCGAGATGCTCAACAACTTTGCGGCCACGCTGGAGCCCGCCCATCGCAAGACTGCGATCGGGATTGCGCAGTTGGTGATGCTGAGTGAGTTGGCGGTGAATCAGGCGTTGGATCATGTTGAGGTGAAGAGCTAAACGCTAGCCCTCTTTGGTGACCGACTAGTTCGGAACGACAGAGGGAATGAGCGTTGGCCGAAGCTGCCAGGGGAATGGCAGCTATCGGCCAAAAGCGGTCAACCAGACTCCTCATCCGCGATAGCTATCTGGCGCTACTTGGGATTAACCCGGTGGCGCATCGAGCATTACTTGCCCGTTCTTAGCCATTCTCAGTGACAGCCGCCCAGCTTCGTACCAGCATACTTTTTTACCGCCGTCGACAGAAACATTCCACGGTTTGCTTCCACAGTCTGCTGGATAACCATACTGTTTCTGAGTCTCACAAGCATCGGTGAACGGACATGCTGACTCCTGCAATTGAGCCGTACTACCCAATCGCCCATCCACGGTGAAGTGCTGTTGTAGATAGTGAATACTGGTTTGCAAAACACTTAGCTTCTGTAGGATCTCTTCCGGAAGCTTTGCAATTACACCATTGAGCGGCGCTATCCATTCAATAACGCTATCATCATCGACTTTTTCTTGGCAGACAAGACGCTCTAATATATTTAATGTAAAGTCACGAAACTCATACGCAGTAAACTTTTTCTGAATCATCATCTGCTCTAGCATAAAGGTTTTCGTTCGTTGCTTAAGGCCTTTATCGATTAGCTTGCAATAAATTTCGAGCCCTTCTATATGATCACCAGAGCCAGAGAGAATTTCTTTCAATTGATCAGTATATGAAAAATCCGGATTGGATACGTGCCTTACAAATGCGCGATAGATATCGTCTCCAATTCGATCTTGTTCAACCTTTTTACCATCACCTCGGTCCTTATCCCGTTTGATGGCCGCGCATAATTCAAAGAAAGTTTTAGCTGGAGCGCTGCTCAAAAGAGCCAAATTACCAATTAAAATCCGTTCCTGGGGAGTCGTACCGTGTCCAATTAGGTGTTCAACAAGCGGTCGGTAAGCCAAGTACGGATAGCACGGTGTTTGAGAGTCGAGGATTTTATCCGACAAATGTGGAGCGCGGCGCTGCTCCCGTTCAATTTCGTAAGCAATACCTTCACTAATAAAATCAAGACCGGGGGTTAGGACCAACTCTAGTGGCTCTCCTTTATTGTGCTTCGCAGTGATAGGTATCGATTGCATTTGGATTTTTCCAATCTCACCTTCGGTGCCGTAGGTCAGCGTTACCGACTCGGTAGATACTTCACCGAAACACCACTCTGTTATTTCAGGCCATTGAAAATTTTTATCCTTAGGAATACCGGTAACTGAACCCCGAGATGAGTTCATTACTGCGAAAGCTGCCGTCAGCTGATCGTCGTACTCAAGGCCCTCGTAGGCTGTAAACCAACCACGGTCATCCGTGCCTCTCACAAATGGAGCGACTAGCCAGAAGCAAGCAAGCAACGCGTCAAGACCCGCCAAAGTTGAGAGATTATGGAGGTAATGCGTGTACTCGTGCGCGTGCAGCGCAACCGCACCTTGCAACGGTTCGCCAATCTCCGGACTCAAGTCCCCTTCACTGGTAATACGGGTGAATAGCGAGTGAACGCGATAAGTTCCAAGCGTCCCAGCATTCAAAACTTCCCTTTCATGATACTTATACATTCCCAGCCCTTTAAAATTTAGAATTACAAACTTGCTTGCGCGCCAAAGACTTTAATTTTAAAATCGCACCAAACTAGCATCGCCCCCGTCTCCACCTACAAAACAGGCAACTTGTGAAAGTTATTTTTACCAACTAAAGCGGTAGCATAGCGTATGCTACCATTTTCATACTCTCTCCTCGCGTTTTCCTCGTTCGCCTTCTAAAAATTCATTACTAACTCAGTAAGGCGCCTACTTTATGCAAGATCGGAGCAAGCCAAGCCCCACAATTACTATAAATAGCCAGCCAAGCCAATCTGCTCCAGAGGATCGCTTCGGAGCACTTACCGGTCGCGATGCAGGAGCGTTTTGCGATTGCGTTAGCACCTGAGGTGCGCTGACTGTCTGTCGAACAATTTGAGGCGACTGAGCTCGCATCTTTTCAAGCAGTTGCTGATTCGAGCTTTTCGGAGGGACCGCATTCACAGGCGAACTCTGACTTGGAGTAACTGTCGTAGGCCGTCCCTTTGCCATATTCGAAAGTACACCTGCGTTTCGACTCGGCGCGGAATGAACAGCAGGCGCATAACCCAAGCCACGAAGTCGAAATTTTGCTTCCTGCTCCGGTAATTGTTGTATCTGGCCAGTGGCTGTAATAGTTAATGAAAGGTGAGTGTAACTACCAGCTTTCGCCTTCCCCTTGTAAGGAGGGTCAACTAGACCCGTTACTGAAAGCCAACGTCCCACCCACGACTCATCGGGCAGATTTGATCCGATTGCCTTCATCCCATCAGACCAGATTGATAGCTTGACAGCCTGCCCAAGCCAGTCAGAAAAATTCACAAATACATACGGCTTTTTATTCGCCCCAAACCCAGGTCGAACGGAGTGAATCTGTCCGATTAGCTCGATACGGCTGCCCACCTGAGCAAGAACCTGTGCGTACTTTGTTGCATCGCAGACTGGATAGGCCCCTTGATATCCAACCGTGGAAGGAGTGCCCTTTTGCTTAAACGTGATCGCCCCGCCTACTACTCCTTTGTCCTGAAGAAAATCACTAAGGGCTGGAACGCTTTGAAATTCTCCCACAACCACTCTTGCGAGATTTTTAGCGTGATTTGCCACGCCAGGCAGTTTTAGAACTTCACCGAAAATAATTGAAGAGCCAGGGTCAAGAAAATCGTTTCGCCTAAACACCACGGCACTAGGCTCTGAACGAGAAACACCCCAAAGAGAGGGAGAGGCTATCAGGGCTTGAAGAGCAACATCCAAAGTGAGGAACGAGAAACGATCAAGCCTCTCATTGAAATCTTTATCAGTTCGTCTTGGATGCTGAAAATTGATTTGTCCTAGTTCGGTAGCGAAGCGCCCCCTAAACCCTTCTACGAACATTCCATCATAGTCAATCAATTGCACCGTGCCACCGTCAGCGCTCACCATGACATTTTCGGGCTGGATGTCACCATGAGCGATCTGATTCTGTTCAAGAAACGCGGCTAACTTAGCAAGAGCTTGTCGTAACCGTTGGAGTGCTTGGGTATTTTGATGCTCGCCTTCCAGAAACTCTGCCAAAGTTCGACCCTGCGCCCATGCCATCTTGACGATGGGATATGTCGATCCTTGTATCCGAATTCCATTGGTAATGAACTCAAAAGGCAAGAAGTACGGGCTAGCCAATTGCCGGATTCGCGAGGAAATTGCCTTATATCGCTGTTCTAGCTCCCTTGAGCTTTTGTGGAAACAACGTAGCGCAAACCGCTTTCCAGGAACGTCTACGATATAGGTTAAAGCAAATCCCCCGCACAATGCCAAGGGCGAGCCCAGTCCGGAGGTTTTCAATCGGCCATGTTTCAACTCAGCGTCTTGCAGCACTAAATGCGGGGAGTGCAAGGCCTCGTTGTACTGTTCTAGGGTTGGATATGCCATGGTTTAATCTAACAAGTCAGAGTGGCGATAATCAGCGTGACGTCATCTCTTCGCATTGCACCTGAGGCACGCTCAACCTCCACCAGCTCAAGCAACTCTTTCTGATCCGTTATTCGACTAAGTCTCTCGAATGCATCCAAACTACCTTGCTCTCGACTATTCAGAAGCCATGCCCCCAGCGCATCAGTCATGCAAAGCAGTAGGCATGTGTCGTGCTGCTCGTAACACCACTCTATGCGACTCCAAGTTCCCAGCTCATTGATAATCATCTCAGAGTTCAACTCAGGGCGAGTTGCCAAAAGAGTTGGCTTTTGAGTGAATTGATCCGCACTTACATAGGGTGTGGTTTCAATTACATCATTGCCGATGCACCAAACAGCAAAGCTGTCGCCCAATGTCGTGACGGTGACCGTACTACGATCGTGATCATCCTGCGCAATCAACAACGTAGCGAAGCTGCCACGTTCATATGCAGCAGCTTTAGACCAAGATAAAACGTGAGGGTCGTAGAGCCCTTCATATGATCGGATACACGAGCCTAACTCTTCGTCTGATGGATCAGATTCTAGAAAATAATCCACCACCAGGTTAGCCCAGCTTTTAGCATCAAAAGACTCGGAGGCACCATCTGATAGCACCACACGCCCCCTAGCTGGGGCAATGCGATAGGCATCTTCATTTTCCCCTGGCGTATCGAGGTGCTTGGCTACCGTTCCGTCAAAAAGGATTCGGAATGCCATGGTTATCGCAACTGGGCTGCTCGTGTACCAATGTCGAAAAAGTCTACAATTTCGGCGATATCTCCATTAAAAACGAAACCCCGAGACTCCATGTTTGCGTTAATACCCTTGTCTTGTGCGACTTTATGAAGATGCAAAGGTAGGGGGCTGGACATGCGGAACAACAGCTTTGCGTAGCTATCACTCAGCCCTGCGTCAGAGGCGGGAAACTTCACCGGATCCCCCCCACTCGTACTTACATGAAGATTGAACAGCAAAACATTTCCGTCGCTGGTAGTGATTTGCTGTAGTTGCTGAGCCAGACCCTCAGGATCTCCGTCGGTGGACTCACCGTCGGTAACATGCAACACGGTTGGAGGGTAGCTATCCGGGTGAGCATCGCACCATGCAACCAACTGTTCAGCGGCTGTTGTAATCGCATTACACATAGGGGTGCCACCGCCGGCTTTGGGCTCAAACCAAATTGGGAACTTGATGGACTGATCCACCAAGCCGCCAGCTCCGTCGTCAACTCGCTTGACACGGTCTTCAATGCGCAAGGGATGAGCTTCAATCACAGAGATCGGATTCAGAACCCTCGCAGCAAGCTCACCAGACAAGCCGTTTTGAGCGGTGGCGCCGGAATAGCCCAATACGCCGACCTCGAAATAATCACGAGTACCTTCGGACTTTGTGCAGCGGGTAATTAACGTAGCGAAAGTGCGATTTAGAACATCAGCCACAAATTGGGCTTTTGACTTCCCGTTTGCCATGATGTCTTGCATAGACCCGGACTGGTCCACCAAGAACAGGAATGCAGTGGGACTCGTGCGGCTGATTTCAGCGGTATAGCTCATAGAACCCTCATTGGTTATCTGTACTCCAGTACGTGAAGATATAGCACTTTGAAATCATTTTGGCACCATGAATTTGCCGAGTCATAAACACCCACGGAACAACTCATTTGGCCACTTGGATGAAAACCGCCCTGATCTCCGACACCCACAACCTCCTCCGCCCCGAAGCCCTCGCCGCGCTCCAGGGCTGTGACCAGATCATCCACGCCGGCGACATCGGCAACGCGGACATCCTCGCCCAACTGGCCAAAATCGCCCCGGTCCACGCCGTGCGCGGCAACAACGACCTCAACAGCCCATGGGCCGAAAACCTCCCCGACCTCCTGACCTTCACCCTTAACGGTTGGCCAACCCTCCTCGTCCACGACATCGCCGATGTCCCCGCTGATCTCGATCCGGGCATCAAGCTCATCATCACCGGTCACTCCCACAAACCCCGCATCGAATGGCGCGGTGATCGTCTCTACGTCAACCCCGGCAGCGCCGGCCCTCGGCGTTTCAAGTTGCCGGTGACGCTGGCGATCCTCGAGATACAACCCGACTGCATCGAACCGCGCCTGATTTCCCTGCTGGATCCCCCTGCCTGAAACCGCTACCGTTCCCTCCATCCAGAACAGGGAACCCACGCGCCATGTCCATCGCCGACAACCTCCTCGCCTTCACCCTCGCCGCCACCCTGTTGACCCTGACGCCCGGTCTCGACACCGCGCTGGTGCTGCGCACCGCCACCGTCGAAGGCAAGCAGCAGGCGTTGCGTGCGGCGTTGGGGATCAATGCCGGTTGTCTGTTGTGGGGCGCGGCGGTGGCGTTTGGGTTGGGGGCGTTGATTGCGGTGTCGGAGCTGGCCTACAACCTGTTGAAGTATTGCGGCGCGGCGTATCTGGCGTGGCTGGGGTTGAACATGCTGCTGCGCCCTCGCCGCTCGCTGGCACCGGCCGAGGCCGACGGCAAGCCGGGGGCGAACTGGTTTTTCAAGGGCATGCTGGGGAATGTGCTGAATCCGAAGATCGGGATTTTCTACGTGTCGTTTCTGCCGCAGTTCATTCCGCAAGGTCAGCCGCTGGTGCCGTGGACATTCGGGCTGGTGAGCATTCATGTGGTGCTCGGGCTGATCTGGTCGCTGGTGTTGATTGGCGCGACGCAGCCGCTGTCCGGGTTTCTGCGCCGGGAGAAAGTGATTCGCTGGATGGATCGCACCACCGGGATGATTTTCGTGCTGTTTGCTGCGCGGTTGGCATTCAGCAAGCGTTGAAGCGCCTGCGCTAAACAAATCTTCGGTCGAGAGCTGCCACCGTCATCAAACTCCAGGCTTGCCCAACACATATGGATATCCGTATATTCGGACAACCATATGTACTGAAGGCATCGTCATGCTCACCCCCGCTTCCGTTTTCAAATGCCTTGCCGACGAAACCCGCGCCCGGGCCACGCTGCTGATCACCCGTGAGGGTGAGTTGTGTGTCTGCGAACTGGTCTGCGCGCTGGACGACAGTCAGCCGAAAATCTCCCGCCATCTCGCGCAGTTGCGCACCTGCGGTCTGTTGCTGGATCGCCGTCAAGGCCAGTGGGTTTATTACCGGCTCAACCCTGATTTGCCGACATGGATTCGCACGCTGCTTGAAACCACATTGGCCGCCAACACCGCCTGGCTGGAAGAAAACAGCGCGCGGCTGGCGGCCATGGGCGATCGCCCGCTCAATACGTCTGCCTGCTGCTGAGGATCGAAAATGCGAGTTCTATTCATGTGCACCGCCAACAGCTGCCGCAGCATTCTGTCGGAGGCGATGTTCAACCATCTGGCGCCGGCCGGTTTCGAAGCAGTCAGCGCCGGCAGCTTCCCCAAGGGCCAGGTACTGCCGCGCAGCCTGACCACGTTGCAGGCGGCCGGCATTTCCATCGCCGGGTTGAGCAGCAAGGGCAACGAGGCCTTCGAAGACAACCCGCCGGACATCGTCATTACCGTGTGCGACAAGGCCGCCGGTGAAGCCTGCCCGGTGTACTTCGGCCCGGCCCTGAAAGCCCATTGGGGGCTGGAGGATCCGTCGGATGTGCGCGGTGATGAAGACACCATCGACGCCGCCTTCCGCGCCACCCTCGCCCGCATCGAAACCCGCTGCAGGGCCTTCCTCGCCCTGCCCTTCGCCCAACTTGACCGTGATGCTCTCAAGCGCGAGCTCGACCGCATCAGCACGCTGTAACCGGAGCCGACATGACCGACCTGCCCAACCTCGATCCTTCACTGGTTCAAACAACCACGTGTGACGAAGACGCGCACAAGCCGCGCATCCTGTTGCTGTACGGCTCGACCCGCCCGCGCTCCTTCAGCCGTTTGCTGGTCGAAGAAGCCGCACGGTTGCTGGAGCACTTCGGTGCCGAGACGCGGATCTTCAATCCTTCAGGCCTGCCATTGCCGGACGACGCGCCCGGCGATCACCCGAAAGTCCAGGAACTGCTCGAACTGATGCAATGGTCCGAAGGCCAGGTCTGGTGCTCGCCGGAACGCCACGGTGCGATGTCGGCGGTGTTCAAGGCGCAGATCGACTGGGTGCCGCTGGCCCTCGGCGCGGTGCGTCCGACTCAGGGTAAGACCCTGGCGGTGATGCAGGTCTGCGGCGGTTCGCAGTCCTTCAACGTGGTCAATCAACTGCGCGTGCTGGGGCGCTGGATGCGCATGTTCACCATCCCCAATCAGTCGTCGGTGCCCAAGGCTTATCTGGAATTCGACGAAGGCAACCGCATGAAACCTTCGGCGCTGTACGACCGGGTGGTGGACGTGATGGAAGAGTTGGTGAAGTTCACGCTGTTGCTGCGTGATCGCCCGGACCTGGTGGATCGTTATTCCGAGCGCAAGGAATCGGCGGAAGAGTTGATGCAGCGGGTCAATCAGCGGTCGATCTGAAAGATTGAATAAAAACCGGCGCGATGATTCCCGCCGGTTTTTTTTACATCACACGCTTACTTGTTGATCGACACGATGGTCGCTTTGCTGCCCTCCATCTGGAACGAAAACTTCACCCGATCGCCCACCGCCAACCCGGCCAGTTGTTCCTGAGTTGCCGCGAAGCCCATGGTCATCGGCGGCCACTGCAACGCCGCAACGGCGCCATGGGCGATGGTCACGGTGCGCTTCTCGACATCGATGGACTTGATCGTGCCCTCAGCATTCGCGGTCGGAGCCTGTTGAGTGGCGGGTTGCATCTGCATGCCCTGCATGTCGTCCATCTTCATGCCGGGCATGTCCTCGGCGTGGGCAGTCAGTGCAAACGCAACCAGCGTGCCCGCAACAGTGATCGGGATCAGTTTCATGAGGTTTTTCCTTCAGATTGGAGGGTTTCAACGGACAACTGCCGACGGCGCATCAGGCGATACGCCGCCGGTATGACAAACAGCGACAACAACGGCGCCGTGACCATACCGCCGACCATGGGCGCGGCAATGCGGCTCATGACTTCGCTGCCGGTGCCGCTGCCCAGCAGAATCGGCAACAGGCCGGCGATGATCACGGCCACGGTCATCGCCTTGGGGCGCACGCGTTGCACAGCGCCTTCGCGAATCGCCGCGACCAGTCCACGTTCAGAGTGGTCGCCGAGGCCTTCGCGCTCGGCCCAGGCGTTTTTCAGGTAGAGCAGCATGATCACGCCGAACTCGGCCGAAACCCCGGCCAGCGCAATGAAGCCGACCCCGGTGGCGACCGACAGGTTGTAGCCCAGCAGATAAAGGAACCACGCACCGCCGCTCAATGCGAACGGCAATGTGGCCATGATCAGCAGCGCTTCGTCGAAGCGAGCGAACGTCAGGTAAAGCAGCACGAAGATAATCAGCAGCGTCGCCGGCACCACCAGTTTCAGCCGCGCATTGGCCCGCTCCAGAAACTCGAACTGCCCCGAGTAACTCAGGCTCATGCCGGGCTGCAATTTCACCTGCTCACTGACGGCACGACGCAGATCGGCCACCACCGAAGCGATGTCCCGCCCGCGCACGTCGATGTACACCCAACCGGACGGTCGGGCATTCTCGCTCTTGAGCATCGGTGGGCCGTCCGTGACCTTGATCTTCGCCAGCATGCCAAGGGTGATCTGGCTACCGGAAGGCGTGTAGATCGGCAATTGCTCCAGCGCGCCGGGCGAATCACGCCACTCTCGTGGATAACGGATGTTGATCGGAAACCGCGCCAGCCCCTCGATGGTTTCCCCGACGTTTTCCCCGCCAATGGCACCGGCGACGATGGATTGCACATCGCTGATGTTCAGCCCGTAGCGGCCGGCGGCGTTGCGGTCGATATCCACGTCGATGTAGCGGCCACCGGTCAACCGCTCGGCCAGTGCCGAACTGACGCCGGGCACACCTTTGGCTACACGCTCGATAGTCTGGGTCGCGGCGTCGATCTGGGCCAGATCGTTGCCGGCGACCTTCACGCCGATCGGGCTTTTGATCCCGGTGGCGAGCATGTCGATGCGGTTGCGGATCGGCGGAATCCAGATGTTGGTCAGGCCCGGCACGCGCACCACGCGATCCAGTTCTTCCACGAGTTTTTCCGGAGTCATACCAGGACGCCATTGATCGTGGGGCTTGAACTGGATCGTGGTTTCGAACATTTCCAGAGGTGCCGGGTCGGTAGCGGTTTCCGCACGGCCGGCCTTGCCGAACACATGCTCGACTTCGGGCACGGTCTTTATCAGCCGATCGGTCTGCTGCAACAGCTGCGCGGCTTTTTGCGCCGACAAACCCGGTAAGGCCGAAGGCATATACAGCAGATCACCCTCGTCCAGCGGCGGGAGGAATTCGCCACCGAGCCGCGAAATCGGCCAGGCAGCGCTGACAAACACCAACAGCGCCACCAGCAACGTGAATTTCGGCCGGCGCAGCACCACGTCCAGCGCCGGCTGATAAATCCGGATCAGCCAGCGGTTGAGCGGGTTGTGGCGTTCATCCGGAATCCGTCCGCGAATCCAGTAGCCCATCAGCACCGGCACCAGCGTCACCGACAATCCCGCTGCCGCCGCCATGGCGTAGGTCTTGGTGAACGCCAGCGGGCCGAACAGGCGCCCTTCCTGGGCCTGCAAGGTAAACACCGGAATGAACGACAGCGTGATGATCAGCAAACAGAAAAACAGCGCCGGCCCCACCTCCGCCGCCGCGTCGGTCATCACCTGCCAATGGCGCTCGCCCTTGAGCGCCTGCCCCGGATTGGCCGCGTGCCACGCCTCGATTTTCTTGTGGGCGTTCTCGATCATCACCACCGCCGCATCCACCATCGCACCAATGGCGATAGCAATCCCGCCTAGCGACATGATGTTGGCGTTCAACCCCTGATAACGCATCACGAGAAAAGCGATCAACACGCCCACCGGCAGCGAGATAATCGCCACCAGCGAAGAGCGCAAATGCCAGAGGAAGATCCCGCACACCAGCGCAACGACGATGAACTCTTCGAGCAGTTTGTGGCTGAGGTTTTCCACGGCGCGATCAATCAGCTTGCTGCGATCGTAAGTGGTGACGATCTCTACGCCGGGCGGCAGGCTGCTTTTCATGTCATCGAGTTTGGCCTTGACCGCCGCGATGGTTTCGCGGGCGTTCTTGCCGCTGCGCAGAATCACCACGCCGCCGACGGTTTCACCTTGGCCATCCAGTTCGGTGATGCCCCGGCGCATGTCCGGCCCGGTCTGAACCGTCGCGACATCGCCCAGGGTTACCGGTACGCCACCCACGCCGAGTTTTAACGGGATCGCCCGAAAATCATCAAGCGTCTTGAGGTAGCCGGAAGCACGGACGATGAATTCGGTTTCGGCCATTTCCAGCACCGCGCCACCGGTTTCCTGATTGGCCTTGCCGATAGCTTCGCGCACCTGCGCCAGGGTGATACCGAGGCTGGCCAGCCGCACCGGATCGGGCTGCACCTGATACTGCTTGACCATGCCGCCGACGGTGGCGACCTCGGCGACGTTGGGCAGGGTCTTGAGCTCAAACTTGAGGAACCAGTCCTGCAACGCCCGAAGCTGCGCCAGATCATGCCCGCCGCTGCGATCCACCAGCGCGTACTGATAGATCCAGCCCACCCCGGTGGCATCCGGACCCAGTGCCGGTTTGGCGCTGGCCGGCAGGCGACTCTGGATCTGGCTCAGGTACTCCAGCACCCGCGAGCGCGCCCAGTACTGATCTGTGCCGTCCTCGAACAGCACGTACACGAAGCTGTCACCGAAGAACGAATAACCGCGCACGGTTTTCGCCCCCGGCACCGAGAGCATGGTGGTGGTCAGCGGATAGGTCACCTGGTTCTCGACAATCTGTGGCGCCTGTCCGGGGTACGGCGTGCGGATGATCACCTGCACATCGGACAGATCCGGCAGCGCATCAATCGGCGTGCTCTGCACCGACCACACGCCCCAGCCCGTGACGAACAGCGTTGCCAGCAGCACCAGAAAACGATTGGCGACGGACCAGCGAATCAGCGCGGCGATCATGGCTGGCTCCCCGAAAAGTTCCCGCTCGTTTCGAGCGGCTCGGCGATGATGCCCTTGAGACTGGCCTCGGAATCGAGCAGGAACTGGCCGGATGTCACGACGCTCTGCCCTTCTGCCAGGCCGTCGAGGATCACCGTTCTGCCGGCGCTTTCCTGACCGAGGCGCACCTCCACCGGACGATAGTGCCCCGCGTCTTCGGCGAGCATGACCAAGGCGCGCTTGCCGGTGCGGATCACGGCTTCACTCGGCACCCACAATTGACTCTGCCCGGTCGAACGTTTCAGCCGCACTTGTGCGGTCATCCCCGGCCGCAAGCGGCCATCGGCATTGGCCAGCTCGACCCGCACGCGCAGGGTGCGGCTGTCCGGGTTGGTGTCCGGCAGAATCGCGCTGACCGCTCCGTTGAACACACCACCGGGAAAGGCCGGCAGGCGCACTTCGACGGCCTGCCCCACGGCAACCGAACCGGTCTGCGATTCCGGCACCGCCACCGCGAGCCAGACACTGCTCAGCCCGTTGACCCGCGCCAGGGTTTCACCTGTCGCCACGGCCATACCCGCCCGCACATCGAGTGCTTGCAGCACGCCGCCCAAAGGGCTGGTGACCGTCAGTTCGGACTGCACCTTGCCGCTGCGCTCCACTTGAGCAATCAGGCTCGACGGCATCCCGGTCAGCCGCAAGCGCTGGCGTGCCGCGGCGATCAGGTCGGCATCGCCGCTACGCCTGAGCGCCAGAAACTCGCTCTGGGCCGCCGTCCATTCCGGCACGAGAATGTCAGCCAACGCCGCGCCAGCCGTGAGCACGTCCCCCGGCGCTCGGGCGTAGACCCGCTCGACAAACCCGTTGGTGCGCGCCTGAATCACCGCGACATCGCGCTCGTTGAACGCCAGCACACCGCTCACATCGAAGCTCGAGGTGAAGGCACCGCGACTGACCGGCGCCACACGCACACCGAGGTTCTGACTCAGCCCCGGATCGATGCTGACGGACGCACTGCCCTCCCCACCGCTGGCGTATCGCGGCACCAGTTGCATGTCCATAAAGGGTGACTTGCCCGGTTTGTCGAACTTCTGCTGCGGGTACATCGGGTCGTACCAGTACAAGGCCTTGGGCTCAGTGCTCGGCGCCGGGGCTGAAGCCGCTACTCCGTTCATTCGCTGGTAGGCCAATCCGTAACCGCCACCCACACCCACCGCCAGCGCGAGGCCGGCCAGCCACACGCCGTTCCATTGTTTAAGGTTCACAGGCTGGTCTCCCCATAAGCGAAATGCAGACGCGCAGCGGTCAGCGCGCGTTGTTCTTCCATGTCGATCTGTTTGAGGCGGGCCTCGATGAGTTCGCGGCGGGCGTTGACCACCGCGTTCAAATCGCCCTGGCCGGCGCGATAACTGGCCAGGCTCAGATCGACTTTCTCTCTGGCCAGCGGCACCAGGCTGTCCTCGGTGCGGCGCACGGCCCGATCGAGGCGCTGGTAGTCGGCCAACTGGTTTTCAAGCTGCTCGGTGTGCTCGCGGGACAGTGCTTCGCGCTCGGCTTGCAACTGGCTGACTTCGGCCTGTCTGGCGGCGATTTTCGGGTTCTGGCGCGTCTCGGGAAACAGCGGCAGATCCCAGGAAAACTGCACGCTGACCATGTCGCCAAACTCACGGCCACGATGCTGGTAATCCACTTCCCAGCTCCAGTCGGACTTCTTCTCGGACACCGCCTCTTGCACCCTGGCCTGGGCTTCGCGGGTCATGGGGGCGAACGCCGCCAGTTCGGGGTGGTGTTGCAGTTGATGATTGAAGGTCGGGGCATCGACCGGCCACACGGGCAAACCGCCTTCGGGCTTGTCGTTGGCGGCGGTGCCGATCCAGCGTTTGAGCGCGGCTCGAGCCTGGGTGCGTTCGAGGGTCAGGTTGTCCTGTTGCTCGGCGAGTCGGGCCGCTTCCTGTTTCGGCGTCACTGCGTCGGCAGGTTGTGCGCGACCACCGGCAATCTGCGCCCGGACGGTCTCACTCAGCAGACGGTTTTCCTTGAACAATTCCTGGAACAACGCTTCTTTGCGCTCGACCGAATAGCCTCTGATCCACGCCAGCGCCGTCGCCTCACGCACCTTCAAACGCTCGACACGGCGCTCGGCCGCCGCGCGCTCGATGACTGCGTCGGCAACTTCGATGCGCGCCTTGCGCTTGTCTGCGTTGGGCATTTCCTGCCGGTAACCGACCATCTGCATGGTCATGAAGTCCTGATCGACGCTCCAGCGATCCGGGCCGCCCACGGGGTAGTTCTGCAGACCGAGCACCAGCTTGGGATCGGGCAACTCGCCCGCCGGAATGGCCGCGCTGCTGGCGGCCTGGATTTTCTGATCTTGTGCGGTCAGCGACGGCGCATTGTTTTCGGCCAGCCGCAGCGCTTCATCGAGCGTCAGCGCGGCGGCGAAACCCGGCCACGCGAGCACGCTTGCCGCAAGGCCGGCCACCAGAGGCCAACCCGTGCAATTGCACTTGAATGTCATGTTTACGATTCCTGTGATCGTCCACTGCGCGCGGCGTAAAACACGCGCACAGCCAAATCACTCCGCCTGGGCGAAATGAGCTTCAAGGGGAGACAGGAATCAGGTGCGGGGCGGTCGCCAGACCCCGGACGGGGCCGCTAGCGGCAGGGAATCACTGAAGAACGAATGCGTGACAGGACTGAACACGGTAACGGGCGGCTTGAGGATCGCGACTTGCAGCAGGCCGCCGGTCTTGCACTCCTGGCCGGGTTTGCAGGGGGAGCCATGGTCGGCAGGACTCTTCATGTCCTGGCAGCAATCCATGTTCATGCCGTCCATCATCGCCATGCCCATCGTTTGCATCGGGCACGGTTCTGTCGGTGCCTGCACGCCCGCCATCCCGCTGAGGGGAAGCGCCAGGCTGATCAGGAAAACGAGACAAAACCGCAGATAGCGTTTCATGGCCGGGAGTCTAGTCGTGAAAACGTGCGCCTACAATCGGCTGCCCGGCGATCTCACCGGACACGCATTAAGCCAGGATTAGCAGCAGAAAATGATGCAGCAGGCGCCCCATCACCTAACCTCAATGTTTGTGTGATCAACCGGAATCGCCCAGTCCCATGCGTAATGCATTGAAGTCATTGATGTTCATCACCCTGACGCTGCTCTGTCCGGGTGTCTCGATGGTGTCGGCCGCCGACCTGCCCGGCACGCCCGATGTCGGCGCCCCGCTCCCCGGCGTCACGCAAAGCGATCTGCAAGCCTTGCAACTGCGCCTCGACGGCCTCAAGCAGCAGATTTCGTCTGCCAACAATTACAACCAACTCGAAGGCCCGCAGGACCGGGTGCAGACGTTCATTCTGGACATCGATCGGCTGTCGGCATCGCTGTTACCGCAGCAGGCGCAACTGACCGTGCAACTGGGCGTACTCGGGGCTGCGCCGGCCGAAGCGGTCGCCGCCGAGCAAGCCGATATCGCCGCGCAACGGGCGACGTTGATCGAGCAGAAAACCAAAGTCGATACGGCGTTGAAGAACCTCGCCACCCTCAAGCAAAACGCCACGGAGCTGATCACCCAGATCGCCGGTATCCGCCGCACGTTGCTCGAAAGCGAACTGACGCTCAGCACCCACAGCATTCTGAATCCCGGCTTCTGGGCTCCCCTTGTCAATCCGTCGGCGGATGACCGCCAGCGTCTGCGCTCTTTCGTCGATCAGGTGCAACAGACCGGCGCCGAAGCCTGGCAACCGGGTCAGCGACTTTACACCGCCCTGCTGGTGGTGCTGGCCTTCGTCGTCTGGACGCTAGGGCGGCGACTGGCCGACCGCTGGCTGGCGTGGGTGTGCATTCACCGCATGCCGGAGGGTCGACTGCGCCGCAGTTCGCTGGCGTTCGCCTCGGCGCTGGCGACTCTCGCGACCACCGCCATCGCCCTGCAACTGCTCTATTACGCCTGCACCCGTCACGTGCCGTTGCCGCCGATGCTGGCGACATTTTCCGATGAGTTCGGGAAAGTGGTTTATGCCTGCGTGCTGATCACAGGGCTCAGCCGCGCGTTGCTCTCGACCGAGCACCCGTCCTGGCGACTGCCGGCGGTGGCTGACCCGGTGGCGCTCGCGCTGCATCCCTACGCACGGATCCTCGCCGCGACGCTGCTGGTGCTGGTGACGGCGGTGCAAGTCAGCAATGCCGCCGGCATGAGCAGTCAGATCGTGCTCGCAGGCAGAGGCATCATTGCGCTGGCGGTGCTCGGTATCGTCACCACGCTGCTGATGCGCGTCGGCAGGGTGCGCAAAACACTGGCCGCAGCCGGTGACACTCAAGTGGCGGGCAACACCTTTGCCGGGGTGGTTTACACCATCGCCACCCTGGCGATGGTGCTGTCGCTCGGCGCCCTGCTCACGGGTTACGTATCGCTGGCGCGGTTCATCACCTATGAACTGGTGTGGGCGTTTATCGTGTTTTCCGGGTTTTACCTGCTGATGCAATTGCTCAGCGACAGCTGCGAATACTTCTTCTCCCCGCGCCACTCCAGCGGCAAGGCGCTGAAACAGCTGCTGGGGGTCGGCGACCGACGCCTTGAGCAGGCCTCAACGCTGCTGGCCGGTTTCGGTCGAGCCGCGCTGTTGCTGCTGGCGGTCATCACCCTGTTCGTCGGCGGGATCGGCACCACCCTCGGCCAACTGGCCAACAACATCGGCACGATCCTCGGCGGCGCCGGCCTGCGCAAGCTGAACATCGTCCCCGGCCATTTGCTCAATGCGATGCTGGCGCTGCTGATTGGCATCTACCTGATCCGCGCCCTGCGCCGCTGGCTCGACAACGAGTTCCTGCCCAAGACCGACATGGACCCGGGCATGTGCGCCTCGCTCAGCACGCTGTTTTCCAACATCGGTTATGCGGTGGTGATTCTGCTGACCCTGTCATCGCTGGGGGTGCAATGGACCAACCTGGCGTGGATCGTCAGCGCCCTGTCGGTGGGCATCGGCTTCGGCTTGCAGGAGATTGTGAAGAACTTCGTCTCCGGACTGATCCTGCTCACCGAACGCCCGGTCAAGGTCGGCGACCTGATCAGCATCAGCGGCGTCGAGGGCGACATCCGCCGGATCAACGTGCGCGCCACCGAAATCCAGCTCAGCGACCGCTCGATCGTGATCGTGCCCAACTCGCAACTGATCTCGCAGAACCTGCGCAACGTCACCCTCGGCGGCAGCGCCCAGGGCGTGGCGACGCTGGAGCTGATGTTCCCGCTGGATATCGACCCCGAACAGGTGCAGAACCTGCTCTTCGACACCTACAAGGAACACGAAACCATCCTCGAAAAACCGGCGCCGTTCGTGCGCTTCAGCAAGCTGACGCCGGACGGGATTACGTTGACGGTGACCGGGTATGTGGCGAGCCCGAGGATTGTCGGGACGACCAAGAGTGATTTGCTGTTCGAGATTCTCAAGCGGCTGGGGGCGGCGGGAATCGAGCTGGCGAAGCCGCCGAGTACCTGAGGTAAAACCTGCTGCGCGCCTGCCTGATCAGGCCTCAGGGGTTTCAATCGACTCTGGAGCCGCTTGCGCCTCGATCTTCAGGCGATCAGCCTTGCTGATGTACTTCGGCTTGTTGCTCTTGGGTGCCAGTTTGGCGTTGGCCTTTCTGGATTTTTCTTTGAAGAGCTGTTGCAGTTTTTTCTGACGGTTCATGGTGTTTTTTGGCCTGCTTGAAAGTTGTTGGATGATATCAGCGTTGGGCCTGCTTCACCCCAGCACGTCAGTAATCCACCGCACCTGCTGCGTCAGCTCCTGCACCTTGTGTTCACAAACGGCATGCCGAGCCCGTCCGAAGTGAGCCAGCGTCTGCTGCTTGTGCCGCAGCCGGTGCTGCCACTTACTGACAAACGCCGGACTGCGCGCCTGCAACTGCAGCGGCCCGAAATACAGTTCCTCGGCGGTATAGGAAACCGGCCCGCCCCGCTCGGCCACGATGATTTCGTAGTCGAAGCGGTTCTCCCGAAGGATTTCCTCACAGAGGATTCGGTAGTCGTTGTCCATCAGCCATTGGCGCAGCGGTTGCTCGCCGCCGTTGGGTTGCAGGATCAGACGTTCGCGGCCGCTGAGGCGCGCCTTGCCGGCTTCGAGAATGTCGCGGATGGTTTCGCCGCCCATGCCACACACGGTAATTGCCGTGATCCCGTCTTCCGGTTCGACGGCCATCAAACCATTGGCCAGACGTACGGTGATCTGCTGCTCAAGATCGTTGTCGCGCACGGTGCGTTGCGCCGAACGGAACGGCGTCTCGGCCATCTCACCCGCCACCGCCGCCGCGATCGCGCCACGGCGCATCAGGGCCACTGGCAGGTAACCGTGATCCGAGCCGATATCGGCCAGCCGCGCACCGGCGGGCACATGCGCCGCCACACGCTCCAGGCGCAGGGACAATGTCTGTTCGTTCAACCGCAACCCCTTTCACTCTGAACGCCCGGCACCAGTGGCCGGATCGGGGCGCGATTCTGGGGGGCAACGGCGGGCATTTCAAATTTATGTGACCAACCGCGATGCCTAGACCAACACCGCCAACCAAGCCGACAGCAACAACAAAACCGCCAGCCCGGCATTCATTCGCCGAAACGCTCGTGGCGAGCCAAAAAAACGCGCACTGCCCACGCCCAACAGCGCCCACGCCGTCATGCATGGCAGGCAGACCATTAGAAAAACCGTCGACAACAGCAGCATCCGCGCGCTGTCGTCGCCGTTGCCGCCAAACACACTCACCACCGCCACGGCCATCATCCACACCTTGGGGTTGATCAATTGCAGGCCGGCGGCGCCGAACACGTTGAAGCCGTCATCAGCCGCTGTCGCCGAGTCCAGCGACGGCGGCGTGCTGCGAAAGATCTGCCACGCCAGCCAGCTCAGCCACAACACCCCGGCCCAGGCCATCGCCTGCTGGACACGGGGATAGCGCAGCAAGGTTTCCCCCACGCCGAGTCCGACCACCAACACCACCAGCGCCGCCGACACACACGCACCGAAGATGATCGGCACGGTGGCCGTCAGACCGCGCCGCGAGCTGTGGCTCATCACCAGAATATTGGTCGGCCCCGGGGTGATCGAGGCGACGAAGGAAAACAGCAGAAAGGGCAGCAACGATTCCATGACAGGACTCCCGAATCAAAACAGGAGGCCATGGTCGCGGTTGCGCGGGGTTCAGTCTGGAAGGTTTGAGCAGCGCTTGCGGTAGTCCGCCGGCGTCAGGTGATAGGCACGGCGGAACCAGCGCCCGAGATGGCTTTGATCGGCGAAACCGAGGGCGCTGGCGACGGTGGCGGGTGTTTCGCCGCGCGCCAGCAATTGCCGGGCGCGGGCCAGCCGCAGCTGGATCAGATAGGCATGTGGCGCCAGCCCGAAAGCGGCCTTGAACGCTCGGGTCAGACGAAAGCGATCGACCCCGCAGGCCTGGGCCAGGTCGTCCAGCCCGATGTCTTCGAAGGCATGCGCATGCAGATAGTCCCGCGCCACCTGGGCCACCCGTGGCAGGCGCGGATCGAACGGCTGGCGCTTGCGCCAGTCGAGGTGGGACGTCAGCGAACCGAGCAAGGTGTCGATGGCGGTCTGGCGCACGATGCGCAAGTCGCCTTGATGCAAGGCGTTGAAGGCCTGATTGATGGCCGTGGACAGGCGCGAATCCTGGCTCAGGGTATCGGTGAACCCGAGCTGGCTGTTGTCCGGAGCATGCTCGAACAGCACGCGCAATTCACGCTCCAGCCAGTGCGGGTCGAGGTAAAGCATGGAATAGGTGAAACCCTCCTCCGTCGGCGCATGCCCGTCGTGGATCTCACCCGGTTCCAGCATGAAAATCTTGCCCGGCGTACTCAGATGGCGCACGCGCCGGCAATGGAACTGCTGCACGCCCTGCTCGGTGACGCCCACCAGAAAGCTGTCATGCCAGTGCGGATCGTAGGCATGCCCCTGAAAATGGGCACGAATCGACTCGATCCCGGTGTCGGCATCCTGAGACAAGTCGATCCAGTTGCGTTTGTCCACGCAAGGCTCCGAAGGCAGTGGTTGTTCGTCAAGGACGTCTACGTTACCGCGACTTTGCCGATGGGTTTAGAACATTTGTGCACGTGAGCCAGGCAGGCCATCCAGCAAATTTAATGAACCCTGAGTTTCACGGCCCGCCTAAGCCAAAGACCATCAGGAGGTAGCTCATGCAAATTGAAACCACGTGGATCGTACTGGCCGTCGTGCTTTTGCTCATCGAATTGTGGGCGATCAACCGGGTGCGCAAGAGTGAGGGGAAAGCCAGCAACAAAGGCGTCTGGATCGTATTGATCGTTTTTGTTCCACTGTTCGGGCTGATCGCCTGGGCGCTGGCCGGGCCAAAGCAGGTTACTCAGGCCTGAAAACCCAAGGCAAGCAGGAGCCCCGAACATTCGGGGCTTTTTGTTGGCCGCTGGTTTGTATCGCAGTGTGTACGAACGCCTCCCGGATACATGCCCGCGCATCAGCTGATGAAAACGGAAACAGCGCAGATACGTGGCCAGTCTTTAATGGGCTCCAGATTCGAAGGGTTCAGCCAGAACCCGGCCCTCGCCGATCATAAGGAGACTTGCCATGAAGCACGCACCACACGCCACCGTCACCACCGGGAAAAACCGTCGCCGCCTGCTGGGCCTGTCGATTCTCGCCACCGCGCTGTTGCAGTTCGGCGCCTTCGCTCAAGCGCAAACTTCAGCACCGGAGCCGGTCAAGACCGCAGCCGCCAGCGTCAAGGCCGATCTGCCCTTCGGCCCGCTGAAACACGTGAAGGCTGGCCTGCTGGACGTGGCCTACGCCGAAACCGGCCCGGCCAATGGCCCGGTGGTGATTCTCCTGCACGGCTGGCCGTACGACATTCACAGCTACGACGACGTCGCGCCGCTGCTGGCGGCCAAGGGTTATCGGGTATTGATGCCATACGCCCGGGGTTATGGCGACACGCATTTCCTGTCCGACAAGACCGTGCGCAACGGTCAGCCGGCGGCGCTGGCCAGTGACGTGATCGATTTCATGGATGCGCTGAAGATCAAGCAAGCTGTGCTCGGCGGCTACGACTGGGGCGCACGTTCGGCAGACATCGTTTCGGCGCTGTGGCCGGAGCGGGTCAAGGCGCTGGTGTCGGTCAGCGGTTACCTGATCGGCAATCAGGCCGCCGGCAAGAATCCGCTGCCGCCCAAGGCCGAGCTGCAATGGTGGTATCAGTTCTACTTCGCCACAGACCGTGGTGAGGCGGGTTACACCAAGAACACCCATGATTTCGCCAAGCTGATCTGGCAACTGGCGTCACCGAAATGGGCCTTCGACGACGCCACCTTCGACCGCAGCGCCAAGGCGTTGCAGAACCCGGATCACGTCGCGATCACCGTGTTCAACTACCGCTGGCGTCTGGGTCTGGTACAGGGCGAAAGCCAGTACGATGCGCTGGAACAGAAACTCGCCACTGCGCCGTCGATCAGCGTGCCGACCATCACCCTCGAAGGCGATGCCAACGGCGCCCCGCACCCGGCGCCCGAGGATTACGCCAAACGCTTCACCGGCAAATACCAGTTCCGCCTGATCAACGGTGGCATCGGTCACAACCTGCCGCAGGAAGACCCGAAAGCCTTCGCTCAGGCGATCATTGACGCCGATCACCTCTGAAGCCGCACGCCAAACGGCTCGTCATTTGACGAGCCGTTTTTCTTTGGACGGCCGATAACCGAAATAGGCGCTGTAGCACTTGCTGAAATGACTCGGCGAAACGAATCCGCAGGCCACCAGCACGTCCACTTGGGACAGCTCGGTGTGTTGCAACAGGCGCCGAGCCTCAGTGATGCGCAGTTCCATGTAATAACGCTGCGGTGTGGTGCCCAGTTGTTCCTTGAACAGCCGTTCCAGCTGACGTCGGGAGCGACCGGCATACACCGCCAGTTGCTCCAGCTCCAACGGTTCTTCGAGGTTGGCGTCCATCAGCTTCACCACTTCACGCAACGGCGCGCTGACGCAGAGGTTTTCGGTCGGTTTGATCCGCCGGTAACGCGATTCCTCGAACGCCAGAATGTCTTCGATGCCTTCGACCAGCGCCTTGTCGTGCAGGCCCTTGATCCAGTCCAGCGCCATGTGGAACGCGCCGGAGGGACTGGACGCGGTCAACCGGTCGCGGTCGATCACATAGGGTTCGCTGCTGACCTGAGTCGCCTTGGAAATTTCCGCCAGCGCCGGCCGATGCTCCGGGTGAATCGCACAGCGATAACCTTCCAGCACCCCTGCCCGACCCAGGAACCACGCGCCGTTCCACAACCCGGCCAGTATCACGCCAGCCTCGGCGGCCATTTTCAGCAGGTTGATGAACTCGTCGCTCGCCTTCAATTCCGTACGGTAACCGCCGCAGATCACCAGCAGATCCAGTTCCTGCAACACGCTGGTTTCCAGGCGCGCGTCCGGGCGGATCACCAGCCCCAGGTCGCTGATCACTTCACCGTCGCTCAAGCCAAAGGTGCACGTGGAAAACAGACCGGGGCGCAGCAGATTGGCGGTGACCAGGGTGTCCAGCGCCTGGGTGAAGGCCGGCAGGGAAAAATGCTCCAGCAGCACGAACCCGGTGCGGGTCATACGTCCCGGCCCACTGGCGGGCTCGTTCAGGTAGCGAAGGTTCTTGCCCTTCATGCCACCGCTGAATTGGCGTCGTTCGATCAAGGTGGGGTCCATCGGTTTCATTGTTGTAGCGCCATGCTAACCGGCGCCGCAGCAAATTACTCGCGAACGACGCAAGCACCCATCCAGAAATCGTTCCCACGCCGTTGACCTTGATCGTTCCCACGCTCTGCGTGGGAATGCCTCCATGGACGCTCTGCGTCCGGCGTTGGGAGGGACGCGGAGCGTCCCGGGCTGCATTCCCACGCAGAGCGTGGGAACGATCAGTCACCCAATCCCCGCCGGCCTGCGTCCCAACGTCGCAGGCCCGGCACCTTGGCAAACGCCACACAAGGCTTAAAATCGCGCCTCCTCTTGCAGTCGCCCGAACGGCGCCTGCCCGCAGCCATGACAACCCTCAGGTTTGAACAGCCGGCCACTTTCACGAAGCGCGCCAGGCTCAATCGCCCTGCCCGTTCGGCGGTCGTTTGTCTTCAACACACTTCGGCTTGGCACTCGCATGCGCAGAGGCGCACGTTCCGCTGTTCGATCACTTGAGGTTTTTATGACACCGCGTTTGCTGGCCATGGCGCTGGCGCCCCTGCTCGGGCTGTTCATTGTTGCCCTGGGCAACGGCTTTCTGTCTTCTTTGACCACCCTGCGTCTGGGCGCGGCCGGCGAATCGGCGACGATGATCGGCATCGTGTCCTCGGCCTATTTCATCGGCCTGACGCTGGGCGCGATCTTCAACGACCGGTTGATCCTGCGCATCGGCCACATCCGCGCCTACAGCAGCTTCGCCTCGCTGATCGCCGCGACCATCCTGCTGCAAGGGTTGTTTTATGACACCTGGGGCTGGGTCGTGCTGCGACTGATCAACGGCTGGGCCACGGTCGGTGTGTTTCTGGTGATCGAGAGCTGGCTGCTGCTGGCCGGTGACGCGAAGATTCGCGGCCGTCTGCTCGCGTTGTACATGATCGTTCTCTACGGCGCCGGCGTGCTGGGTCAGGCGTTTTTGGGGAAAATCACCGGGCTGGGCGACACGGCGCCGTTCATGGTCGCCGGCATGCTCGCGACCTTGTCGGTGCTGCCGATCGTGATCCTGCCGCGGGTTTCGCCGCTGCTGGAACAGGTCGAACCGCTCAAGCCACGGGCGCTGCTCGGCGTATCGCCCACCGGGCTGGTCGGCTGCTTCGGCTCCGGCGTGACCATCGCGGCAATCTACACCCTGCTGCCGCTGTACCTGCAACGCATCGGCCTGAACGTCGGCGAAGTCGGCAGCATGATGGCCTGGACGATCCTCGGCGCGATGCTCTTGCAATACCCGGTCGGGCGCTGGTCCGATCGCAAGGATCGCCTGCAAGTGCTGACCGTGCTGTGCGCCGCGTGCACCGTGCTTTCCCTGGTGATTGTGCTGGTGCCGCTGTCCTCGGTCATGCTCGCGGCGATGCTGTTCCTGCTGGGCGGCGGCGTGTTCGCGCTGTACCCGGTGGCCGTCAGCCACGCTGCCGACCGTGCACCGGTTGAAACCCTGGTGCCGATGATTCAGGGCATGTTGCTGATTAATTCGCTGGGCTCGGCGATGAGCCCGCTGCTGATCTCGCCGGCGATGAACGCCCATGGCGAAACTGGCCTGTTCTGGGCCTTCGCGCTGGTCAACCTGGCCATGGTGACGTTCTTCTTCTGGCGTCGTGGCAAGCGCCCGGTGCCGGCCAATCCGGCGCCGTTTGCGGCGGCAGCAACGTTCTCGCCAACCGGCGCCGAGCTGCGAGTGACCGAGGATCTGCGTCAGGCCGCGCAGGACCATCCGCCGATGGTCGATGCGTTGAGCGGCGAAGCGGCGCCGCAGACAGGATCGCGCTACGAAGCCAGTTGAGTTTCTGCCGGGCATAAAAAAACCGGTGACTTTCGTCACCGGTTTTTTATTGCCTGCTAATCAGTGTGGAGCCCGAGGAATGGTCTTCATCAGGTCTTCAGGGCTGATATGCCCCACCACACTGCCCGGCTGCGGCAGATTCAGGATGTGGCCCTTCATCTTGCCGATCACGTGCATCTCGCACGGCTTGCAGTCGAACTTCAGGGTCAGCACTTCATCGCCGTGAATCAGCTGCATCGGCGCGACCTTGGTTTTCACACCGGTCACGCCTTTGGCCTGTTTCGGGCACAGGTTGAAGGAGAACCGCAGGCAGTGCTTGGTGATCATCACCGGCACTTCGCCCGCCTCTTCGTGAGCCTCGTACGCGGCGTCGATCAGCTTCACGCCGTGACGGTGGTAGAAGTCGCGAGCCTTCTGGTTGTAGACGTTGGCCAGGAACGACAGATGCGCCTCCGGATACACCGGCGGTGGCGTGGTCTCGGCCTTGCGCGAACCGCGCGGGTGGGCGGCAACGCGGGCGGCGGTCAGCGCTTCGATCACTTCACGGCGCAACGACTTGAGCTGCGAGTTCGGGATGAAGAACGCTTGCGGCGCATCCAGTTTGATCGAGGTCGCGTGGTACTCGGTGGTGCCGAGCTGGCCGAGCAGGTCATGCAAGGTGTCCAGCGCCTGTTCCGGTTTGTTGGCGACGCCGAACGGGCCTTCCAGCGCGACGCTGGCGCTGATGCCCTCTTCGCTGGTCACGGTCAGTTCCAGACGCTCTTCACGCAGCTTCGCCAGCCAGCTCACGCCGATCCGACGCTCGGCAGAAGTCTTGAGCAAGGCCTGCTGCCAGTTGTGGTCGAGGTTGCGGTTCAGCGGGTGGTTCGGGCGCAGCTTGTACAGGCCTTCCGGCATTTCGTTCGGCTCGACGCGGTAGCGGTAGCGCTTCTCGCCTTCTTCCTCGAACTCGCCCTTGGCTTCGGCGATATTGGCGCGGAACCCCACCACTTCGCGCTTGACCAGCACGTTGAGGCCGTCGCCGTTCGACAGCGGCTCGTGGGTGATGACCTGCATGTCACGCTTGCCGACTTTCTCGACCGTGCCCACCGCCAGACCGGTGAAGGTCGGCGAATCGAACGCGCCGATGTCGATCTTGCGCTCGCTGACGAAGTAGTCGGTGCTGCCACGGTGGAAGGTCTTTTCCGGGTCCGGCATGAAGAAATGCGCGGTGCGGCCGCTGGAAGCGCGCGCCAGGTCCGGGCGGTCGTTGAGCACGTCGTCGAGGCGCTGGCGGTAATAGGCGGTGATGTTCTTCACATAGCCCATGTCCTTGTAGCGACCTTCGATCTTGAACGAACGCACACCGGCCTCGACCAGCGCGCGGATGTTGGCGCTCTGGTTGTTGTCCTTCATCGACAGCAGGTGTTTTTCGTAGGCGATCACGCCACCCTTTTCGTCTTTGAGGGTGTACGGCAGACGGCAGGCCTGGGAGCAGTCGCCCCGGTTGGCACTGCGCCCGGTCTGCGCGTGGGAAATGTTGCACTGACCGGAAAACGCCACGCACAACGCGCCGTGGATGAAGAACTCGATGGCGGCATCGGTTTCATCGGCGATTGCGCGGATTTCCTTGAGGTTCAGTTCACGGGCCAGTACCAGTTGCGAGAAACCGGCCTGATCGAGGAACTTGGCCCGCTCAAGGGTGCGGATGTCGGTCTGGGTGCTGGCGTGCAGCTCGATGGGTGGAATGTCCAGCTCCATCACGCCCAGGTCCTGGACGATCAGCGCATCGACGCCGGCGTCGTACAACTGATGGATCAGCTTGCGCGCCGGTTCCAGTTCGTTGTCGTGCAGGATGGTGTTGATGGTGGTGAAGATGCGCGCGTGATAGCGACGGGCAAATTCCACCAGTTCGGCGATTTCGCTCACCTCGTTGCACGCGTTGTGGCGCGCACCGAAGCTCGGGCCGCCGATGTACACCGCGTCGGCGCCATGCAGGATGGCCTCGCGGGCGATGGCCACGTCACGGGCGGGGCTGAGCAGTTCCAGGTGATGTTTGGGCAAGGACATATGTTTTTTTAGTCAGGCTGTCACGGTTGAGGCGCGCATTGTAGCCGCGAAACGCGTGGCCGGCACGCCTGTGCTGCCGGGTGGCTGTTTTCAACCCGTCACGATCAGATCGCTCCCACGCGGTCCGTCACTGATCGTTCCCACGCTCTGCGTGGGAATGCAGTCCCGGGACGCTCCGCGTCCCTTCCAGAGCCGAACGCGGAGCGTCCGTTGAGGCATTCCCACGCCCGGCGTCACAGATCGTTCCCACGCTCTGCGTGGGAATGCAGCCCGGGACGCTCCGCATCCCTTCCAGAGCTGGAACGCGGAGCGTCCCTTGAGGCATTCCCACGCGGACGGTTCGACGCCTCGACGTGGGAACGATCATTACGGGGTCAAGCCTTGGCAGCCATCGCAGTCACTTCCACCTTCATCCCCTCAACCGCCAGCGCCGCCACGCCAACCGCCGCGCGCACCGGCCATGGCTTGGCGAAGTAGCGCTTGTACACCTCGTTGAACGCAGCGCGATCAGCCATGTCGGTCAGGTAGATGGTCAGGTGCAGCACGCGATCCATCGAGCTGCCGGCCTTTTCCAGCGCCACTTTCAGCGCCTGCAACGTGCATTCGCTCTGCGCGGTGACGTCGCCCAGTTCCAGGCTGCCGTCGGAACGGGTCGGAATCTGGGTCGACATCAGGATGCCGTTGAATTCGGTCACGTCCGAAGAGATCGAGTCTGCATCCGGGTCCGGGGTGTAGGTGATGTCTTGGTTGGCCATGGGAAAGTCCTTCGCTGACAGTGAGGACGGCGCCATCGCGCGCCGTTTCGGGCGGCCAGTTTACAGACCCGGTCGCCGGTGGGAAGTCCCGACGCGGTGTGTCAGCCCTGCGCCAGTATCCGCCGCAGTTCCAGCGCATTGCCGAGTGCCGCGCCGCTGGCGGTGTTATCGAAAATGCACCAGGTGTCGATGCCATCGACAGCCGCCACCTGCAAATCGCCGGCGAGCCTTTCCAGATACGCCGAATCATAGGCGCTGTGATAAATCCGTGGCGAACCGTGCAGCCGCCAGTAGCGCACGCCCGGCCAGCCGCACGGAGCCGTGTCGGTGCTGATTCGCGAGGGATCGACCACCGCTTGCGCGATGCGATACGCCATCAACAGCAGTTCGGCGGCGGCCCAGGATTCGTGGCGCGGCTCCAGCACCACGGCCCCGGAATAGCGCTGGCGCAAGCCGATAAAAAACGCCTCGGCAACCGCTTCGTCAAACACCAGCGACGGTGGCAACTGCAGCAGCAGGCAACCCAGGCGATCACCCAGTCCCGAGCACTGCTCGAGAAAGGCGTCGAGCTCATGTTCGCAGTCCCACAGACGCCGCTCATGGCTGATCGACTTCGGCATCTTCACGCAGAAGCGAAATCCGTCCGGCACCGACTCGGCCCAACGGGCGTAGGTTTGGCGTTGGTGCGGACGGTAGAAGGAGCTGTTGATTTCCACGCCATTGAGCAGCGCGGCATAACGTTGCAGATGAGTGCCCTGCTCCGGAAAGGCCGTCCAGTGCTGCCGGGGCAGGCTCCAGCCGGCGCAACCGATGAAGATCGACGGCACATTCAAAACAGCACCTTGCCCGCTTCACGCATGAAGATTTCCACGGTTTTCGGGCCGATCCCTTCGAAGGCTTGCAAACGCTTTTCGAAGTCCTGGCGGTCGGCGCTCGCCTCGACCATGTTCATTACCCGCCCGGCATATTCGCCATTCAGTCTGGCGACCAGGGCCAGCAAGCGCTCGGCGGTGGTTTCGTCGTAGCGCACGTAATGCGCCTGGCCGAGCATCCGCACCAGTTCGCGATGGGTGCAATGGCCGAGTTTGCGCGGCGTATCCCGCTGGTGTCGTTCAACGATCACTCGATAGGCTTCGGCGGCAATTTCGGCCTGGATTCGTTTGCCCATCAGGAAACTGGCGAGCAGCCATTTGAACAGCGCTGATTCGTTCAGCGGATGCAGGTCGATGTGCAAGTCTTCGGCGTTGATGGTTTTGGTCATGCAGTTTTTGAGCGAGGGGCGGCGTGATGAGTGCGGGGCTGGCGACGAATGGTTTTGAGGCTTAACGCGTCAGGTTTCTCCTCGTCGGGCGATGATTGATAAACAGGTTTGAATCACGCCGTTTAAAGACATGTCGGAATGCTTCCGAATGCCTACAAATCCTTGCGCCAGAGCCTACCGCTACGCCAGAATCCGCCGGCTTGTGCGCCTTGGGGTCGGCCGGTAACTTGGATCGGGTCACTGATTTGCAGTGATCGGGTTTAGCAGCCCGTCGAGTCAAGCCGTACAAGTCTCTATCAATTCAGGTATTTCTGAGCTTGATGGTGGCTGTGCGCAGGGCACCTTCGGGTGCGCCGATTGCTTGGCTCATCGGTCTGCTAACCTGCGCGCAGCTGCCACCCTAATTCGTTTAGCAGCGAGATGGTTGCAGCCTCACTCCTTAGAGAGGTTAGAGCCAATGTTCAAAATAACTCCGAATCCCCCGGTCACCGACCCGGCCAGCATCACCAATCCAACATCCCCCTACGAATGCCCTGACTCCAAAAAATTCAACGAAGCCGCCGAACGCGCCCTCAACTACTACCTCGGCCCGCCCGCCCCCTACATCATGGCCACGCCCTACGTTCCCAACCGCCTCTACCAGGCCAACCCGGCCAGCAACACCGAATCCCTGCTCGCCGACGCCTGCGAAACCCTGGGCTCGGCCAACGTCATGCTCAACAACCTCGTCGACGCCCTCGAAGGCCCCCACCGCAAAACCGCACAAGGCATCGCACAGATCGTGATGCTGGCGGAATTGGCGGTGAATCAGGTGTTGGATAATGTCGTGCCGACGGAGTAAACCGCACCGCCGAAACTTATCTTCGCTACCACACAAATCAAAAGGGGACGATTAAATAAATCTGCCCCTTTTGACTTATTAATTATTCTCCCACTCAAGTGTAGATAAAGGAGTGAGAAGCGAAACGTCCTTCTGCATCCTGCTTGTCGCAGGAATATAGCGAACCTCAACTTTTCCTTCTCCGCCGTTCCTAACTACGTCTAATGTAGACACGCCAAAACGTCGCCGAGCCCTCTCGGCGACCTGCTCCGTCGAAACGCCCAAAGGAACATTTAAATATTTAAAACTAAGCACTTCAGCCATGTTAAAAACTCCATTCAACAAATAAATAAAAAGGGGATAGATTATTCCCCGACTCAACCCGCCAAAAGTATCAACACAAACATGCCATTCAAATCTGTCCCCTTTTGATTTCTTTTGATTTAACAAGGTTGAGGTGCGGACTGGCACGCTGTGGGAAAGTCGCTACAAATCCAGCGTTGGTTTTTCAAATGAGGGAGACTCCTCAGCTGTAACCCATGTCCTGCTCGAAATCCAACGCCACATAACACAGCCTCTCCATACCCATATCTTGCAGCTTCTCAACTATTGCATAATCAACAAATCCACCTTCAAATTCATCCCAATTTGTTACTATCCCTCGCGGAGGTTTACCAAGATCTTTCCGTCTAGCAGAATCATCAAATTGAACCTTCCCCAACAAGTTAATTAAGTTTATAACCAGAATATCCGCAGACTCCGTACGCATATCAAAAACCTCTTTTTTTCCAATGAATTCAAAGAATAAAAAGGGACTGAATAAAAAGGGACAGATTTATTTTCCAGCCCACCAGACAAAGTATCAACACAAACAGCAACAACGACACCTGATAGAAATGACAGTTTTTAATACTTATTCAGAACAAACTAAATTCTGAATAACGATAAGGAACAGAGGACGCGGACTCATTTAATTCATTCTCTCCCCAAGCCAGCCAAACCCTCTCCGTCACTGCACACATCCGCCGACACTGGATATCCCCCCAATCCCAATTATGCTCAATGAAACCCCGCCCTCCCGCGCGGGGCGGTGATTCTGTGCACGCTCCACGAAATACCTGAACCGGCATCCGCCACAGGCCTTGGGTACGCGACGTTGATGAAGTGCTCCGGCCTACAAAAACAAGCACGACGGAGAACACCCATGGCAGTACTCGACAGCATGTCCACAGGCAGTGCCCCGCACCACAGCGTCAGCCGGGAGGAGCGCAAGGTCATTTTTGCGTCGTCCCTTGGCACGGTGTTCGAGTGGTACGACTTTTACCTCTACGGCTCTCTGGCGGCGATCATCGCCAAGCACTTCTTTGCCGGGGTGAACGAGACCACGGCGTTCATCTTCGCCCTGCTCGCCTTCGCCGCAGGCTTTGCGGTGCGGCCGTTCGGGGCGATTGTGTTTGGGCGACTGGGCGACATGATCGGGCGCAAGCACACGTTTCTGATCACCATTGTGATCATGGGTGTGTCGACGGCGATTGTGGGGTTCCTGCCCGGTTACGCGACCATCGGGGTGGCGGCGCCGATCATTCTGATTACCCTGCGCTTGCTGCAAGGTCTGGCGTTGGGCGGCGAGTACGGCGGCGCGGCAACCTATGTGGCCGAGCATGCGCCGAAGGGCAAACGCGGTTATTTCACTTCCTGGATTCAGACCACCGCGACCCTGGGCCTGTTTATGTCGTTGCTGGTGATCCTCGCCTGCCGCACCGCGCTGGGCACCGAGGCATTCGAGGCCTGGGGCTGGCGGATTCCGTTTCTGCTGTCGATCCTTCTGCTGGCGGTCTCGGTGTACATCCGGCTGCAACTGAACGAGTCGCCGGTGTTCAAGAAAATGAAGGAAGAAGGCAAGTCGTCGAAAGCCCCGCTGACCGAATCCTTCGCCCGTTGGGACAACCTGAAAATCGTGATCATGGCCCTGCTCGGCGGCACCGCCGGGCAAGCGGTGGTCTGGTACACCGGGCAGTTCTACGCGCTGTTTTTCCTGCTGCAAACCCTGAAGATCGACCCGCAGACCGCGAACCTGCTGATCGCCGGTTCGCTGCTGATCGGTACGCCGTTCTTCGTGATTTTCGGCAGCCTGTCCGACCGCATCGGGCGCAAGGGCATCATCATGGCCGGGTGCATTCTGGCGGCGGTGACCTACTTCCCGATCTTCCACGCGCTGACCCAATACGGTAACCCCGACGTGTTCGTGGCCCAGGAGAAGAACCCGGTCAAGGTGATCGCCAACCCCGACCAGTGCTCGTTCCAGTTCGATCCGGTGGGCAAGGCCAAATTCACCAGCTCCTGCGATCTGGCGAAAACCCTCCTGGCGAAACGGGCGATCCCGTACGAAAACGTGGTGGCGGAACCGGGCACCGTGGCTCAGGTGCGCATCGGCGACAAGGTCATCGAAAGCTTCGAAGGCACGACCCTGCCGGCCGCCGACTTCAAGACCCGTAACGACGCCTTCACCGCCAGCCTCGGCGCCGCGCTGAAAGAAGCCGGTTACCCGGAAAAAGCCGATCCGGCCAAGACCAATTACCCGATGGTGCTGCTCCTGCTGACCGTTCTGGTGATCTACGTGACTATGGTTTACGGTCCGATTGCGGCATGGCTGGTGGAGCTGTTCCCGGCGCGCATCCGCTACACGTCAATGTCGCTGCCGTACCACATCGGCAACGGCTGGTTCGGCGGGTTCCTGCCGACCGTGGCGTTTGCGATGGTCGCGGCCACCGGGGACATCTACTACGGCTTGTGGTACCCGATCGTGATTGCGGTGATGACGGCGATTCTCGGGATCTTCTTCATGCCGGAAACCAAGGATCGCGACATCCATCACACCTGACCCGCTTCGCTCGATGCTGTGCGTGACGTTCGCGCACAGCATCGAGCGTTGTCACATCGGCGTCATTCTCCCTTGGTAACGTCGTCGCGCCCCGATGCCCCGACCACCAAGGTGACCCTCCCGGTGTACTCAAGCCCGACGCGCCAGACCCTCATCCTGCGATCCGACAACATGGCCAGTGACGACTTCGGCGCCCTGTTCTCGCGAATGTTCGGCAACCGTTATGGCGACACACCACCGCCGCCCAAAGACATCATCATTGGCGGCGTTTACGGGCGGTACGAAGACGTGAGTTTCCGGCGCATGCATTACCGGGGCGATTTCACCGTCGCCTTCCCCGAGCCGTTCGATGAAATCACCTTCGTCATTCCCACCGCCGGCAAAATCGTGTTCAACCATGAATCCGTGGGGCTGTGCGATGTGGGGCTGGCCATCGACAAGGCTGACCTGCGTTCGATGCGTTTTATCGACAATCATGCCCAGCACGGCATGTCGATCAGCCGTGCGGCGCTCACCGAACGGCTGTCGACCCTGCTGGGCAAACCGATCGTGCACAAGCTGCATTTCGAGCCGAGGGTGGATCTGAACAGCCCGGCGTTTCAGGGCATTCGCGCGCTGATCGATCTGGCCACCGGTGCGGAATTCGATCTGCTGTTGAACGCTGGCTCGCTGATGCCGTCACGGCTGCGGGAGATGCTGGTGGACGCGGTATTGGAGGCCTGGCCACACAACTTCAGCGAGGCCTTGCGCCGTCCAGAGGCATTGATTGCGCCCAGGCATGTGCGGCAGGCGATCGATTACATTCAGGCGCATCCCGAGATTCAGGTCAGTGGCACGGATCTGGCGCGGCTGGCCAACGTCAGCCTGCGCGCATTGCAGGAAGGGTTTCGACGGTTTGCCGGGATGTCGATTGTCGGGTATCAGCGGCAGGTGCGGCTGGAGCGCGCTTACGAAACGTTGCGTCAGGGCGTTTCGCCGTCGGTGACTGAGGTGGCGCTGCGATTGGGCTTCAGCAATGTCGGCCGGTTCAGCCAGTATTTCCAGAATGCCTACGGCGTGAGCCCGGCCGAGGTGCGAAAAGGATTGCGCTGAGGCAATCCTTTTTCTTCACCTTCAGTTGATCAGAACTGATAACTGGCCTTGAGCGCGCCGCTGAAACCGTGGCTGTCGCCGCCACCGCTGGCACCGACTTCTGCACCCAGACTCAGGGCACCGAGGTTGGCCATCAGGTTGACGCCGCCGCTGAACTGATCGCGATTGTCGAACGCCGCGCGCTGCTCGATATCCAGCCCCAGCAGGTGCCCTTCGCTGTCGACCTGATGATCGCCCAGCACATGCTCGTAACCGACCCGCACGCCCGGCACCAGTTGCCACGCGCCCATCGACATCGGGGCGAACGAGACGTCGAGATTGGCCACGGCGCTGCGGCGGGTTTCCTGAATGTCATCGACATTAAGGGCCAATTCGCTGCCCTTCTCCTGAAAGCCCGACAGGTCCAGACGGCTGACCCGCACGCCGAGGCTCGGCTCCAGAATCACAGTGTTCAGCGGCATGCGATAACCCAGCGCCAGCGTCGCGCCGCTGAGATTACCGTGGGTGTCGCCCTTCGCCGAGCCGAGGCCGCCGCCGAGGTCGCGTTTGCTGTCGTAGTCGACATAACCGGCGCTGATGTTGGCATCGACAAACAGGCCACGTTCCAGACTGGTGAAACCATAACGGGCACCAAGGTCGAGGAAGGTGAAATCGGTGTCAGCCTCCCCACCTGCGCCGCCCACCGAGCCTTTGCTGTAACCGATGCCGCCGCGAGCGCTGAATTGTTCGGAGAAGCGCTGAGTGACGCCAACCATCAGGCCCTGACTGTGTTCGTTGCTGCTTTGCGCATGGGCCGAACCGTCGGTGCCCAGGTAACCGGCGAGCGCGGTGCTCCACAACCGGTACTGGCCGACCTTGAGGTCGGTGCCGCTGGCGAACGGCGCGGCGGCCTGCTCGATCATTGCGTTCTGACGCAGCAGGTAACTCGCAGCATCGGCGTGCACCTGACCGCCGACCGTGGACTCGACACCGCCGAGGGTGCCGGCGTCGATGGCCGATTGCAGGTAGTAGTTGTAGGCGCTGTAGGTGCCCGAGAGTTTACTGTTCTGCAACTCCCGCAACAGTTGCGCACCGGCGGCAGCGTTGCCGATAAGCCCGGCCTGACCCGGCAGGCTGTTGTACTCGACCATTTTGCCGCGCAGCACATAGATGGTTTCCTGGGACAGACCCAGCCCCTGCTTGAGGTAGTTGTCCATGCTGCCGTACTGCGCGGCCACCTGATCGAGGCCCGCTTGCAGATAACTCGCCTCGACACCCAGCAGCGGCGCGTAGATCGCGGCCATGCTCGGCGGCATCATCGCCAGGGTCTTGGCGACCCGTTCGGCGGTGTAGTCGTTGGTCGCCAGGTAATTGCTCATGATCGTGGCGTTATCCACGCCGGCGATGCTCAACAGAACGGCAGCGGTCCAGCCGGTGCGGTCCTTGCCGGCGGTGCAATGGAACAGCGCAGCGCCGTCGACACCGGCCAGTTCATTGAACAGCACACCGAACTGACCACGCATGCCGGCATCGCTGACGAACGCGCGGTTGGTCTCCTGCATCATCGCAATCGCATCGGCTGCGCTTTTGAACGACACGGTGGTGATGTTCGCGCCGGAGGTGGTGCTGCCGATGATGTCGATGTTCTGGTAGGTCGCACCGCTTGGCATCGTGTCCGGCGTGCTGGCAATTTCGCTGGGCGTGCGCAGGTCGTACACCGACTTGATCCCCAGACCGTTGAGGGTCGCCAGGTCCGCCGCCGTCGGCGTCAGGGCATTGGAGCGGTAGAACACACCGGCGCGCATTGTGCCGTCATGGGCCGTGGAATAGGCGGTGGTGGTGCCTGCGATATCCCGAAAATTGTCGATGCCCGCCAGACGCGAGGTATCGAGATCGGCGGCCTGGGCGGCAGCAATGGACAGACTCAGCACGGACAGCGAACACACAAGACGTTGAAACACGGGGCAGCCTCACTGGAAACAGGTTGGGCTGCCCACTATCTGCATTGAAATGTGACCGAATATGACAATTGCGCGAGGGCCAGAAATAGCGGCGCGATCTGTCCGTTTGCCGCGTTTTCTGTCCGTTTTACCTGCACTGACCGTGTAAATCTTCGACACGTTTTGACGTTTTTTTTGCAAGGGCGAACGTAGAATGCCCTCTCCGGCCATCGTGGAAACCGTCAATGAACGACGCAGATGAAGAAATCCTGAACCAGGCAGCGCACTGGTGCCTGCGCCTGCAGGAGGACGATTGCACACCTGACGAACGCCACGCGTTCCAGCAGTGGATTCAGCAAAGCCCGCGCCACGCCTTCGAATACGCGAAAATGCTGGAAATCTGGGACATCAGTGAGCAATTGCCGAACCACTCGACGACTCGCAAAAAACTGCTGACCGATCCTCCCCGGCCCGCCGCGAAGGAGCAATCCTCACGGTGAGCATTCGGGGTTAGAATCCGCGGGGTTCGGCTTACAGTTTAAGGATGATACCGGCATGGCCACCCCCGACATTTCCCTGCAAGACACCGCCGCCCCCGAGGGCGTCTGCTTTGGCTGCGGCAGCAGCAACCCACACGGTTTGCACATCAAGAGCTTCTGGCACGAAGACGGCGTGCACGTCATGGCCGAGCATGTGCCCGAGGCCAAATACTGCGGCTGGCCGGAACTGGTCTACGGTGGGTTGATCGCCATGCTGGTGGACTGCCATTCCAACTGGACGGCGATGGCTTATCACTATCGGACCGAGCAACGCGAACCCGAAAGCCTGCCGCGCATCAACTGCGTCACCGGCAACCTCGGCATCAAGTTCATCAAACCGACGCCGATGGGCGTGCCGCTGACACTGAAGGCCAGAGTCGAAGGTGAAGTCGGGCGCAAAACCCGGGTGATCTGCGAGGTCTACGCCGGGAATCTGCTGACGGCGGTGGGCGATTCGGTGTTTGTGCGAGTGGATACCGAGCAGTTGGCGGCGGCCGCGCACGGTCGCTGAAATCCGTCATTGAAGGAAAACACGATGTCCGACCGCAAAATCATCATCCCCGACTCCATGAAAACCATCGTCGAACGCGCCGGATACGCCCCGGCGGTTCTGGTCGGCGATACGCTTTATTGCGCCGGCCAGGTGGGCCGCACCGCTGATTTGCAAGTCATCGAAGACCCCGAACAGCAATTCATCCGCGCCTGGGAAAACCTCGACGAAGTGCTGAAGGCCGGTGGCTGCAGCTTCGACGATGTGGTGGAGATGACTACCTATCACGTCGACATGAGCCAACACATGCCGGTGTTTCGCGATGTGAAAAACCGCGTATTCCCCAAAGGCTTCTGCGCCTGGACCTGCATCGGCGTCAGCGAGCTGGCCCATCCGGGGCTGCTGGTGGAAATCAAATGCGTGGCGGTGCGCAGAAGCTGAGCCTTACGCCGGCTGGTGACTGGTCACGCAGTGAATCCCGCCACCGCCGGCCGCAATGGCATCGATGTTGATCTGCACCACGTCGCGGTTCGGGTAGAGTTTTTTCAGCAGGTCGAAGGCCTTTTTGTCGGCGTCCTTGTCGCCAAACTCCGGGGCGATCACCGCGCCGTTGATCACGAAATAGTTGATGTAACCGGCGGCGAAATCGTCGTTGTCTTTGTTGAATTTGGTCTTGCGCGGTTTCAGCGGTGGCGAAACGGTGTGGATCTGCAACGGGCGACCGTCGGCGTCGGTGGCCTTTTTCAGGATTTCCAGGTGCGCCAGGGTGACCTTGTTGTCGTAGGAGCGCGGGTCGGTGTCGAGGTTGGCGATCACCACGCCGGGCGTGACGAAGCGCGCGTAGAAATCGACGTGGGCGTCGGTGATGTCCTTGCCCTTGATGCCCGGCAGCCAGATGATCTTGCGCAGACCGAGGCGTGCTTTCAGTTCCGCCTCGACGTCAGCCTTGCTCCAGCCGGGGTTGCGGTTTTCGTTGACCCAGCAGCTTTCGGTCATGATCGCGGTGCCGTGGCCGTCGACTTCGATGCCGCCGCCCTCGCCCACCAGTTCGCTGCGCTGGTAGGTCGCCTGCGCATCGGCCGCCACGCGCTTGGCGATCTTCGCGTCTTTCGAATGCTGTTGCTTGTTGCCCCAGCCGCTGAAGTTGAAGTCCACCGCGCCCAGGCCATTCTTGTCGTCGATGACGAAGTTGGCGCTGATGTCACGCATCCAGATGTCGTCGAGGTTGGCGATCTGGTAGGTGATATTGGAGGTGCCGCAAATCTCTTCGGCCAAGCTGCGTTCTCCGCTGCGGCAGTAGATGGTCAGCGGTTCGTAGCGGGCAATAGCGCGGGCGATCCGGCCGAGGGCTTCCTGGACGTCTTCGGTGAAGTCTTCCCAGATCGCGTCCTGCGCGCCGAAGGCCATGTAGGCGCGATCGTGTTTGTCGCCCTCGTCGGGCATGAACCAGCGACCTTCGCTGGCCGCCAGCAAACGCGCCGGTGACAGGCCAAGGCCCATGACAGCAGCGCCTGCGCCGGCGGCGACTGAAACCTGTTTGATGAACTCGCGACGAGTCGGCATGTGTACGTTCCTGATGGGTAAGGGGCCACCAAGGCAGCCCGGAAAAATCACTGTGCAGTGGCGGTCTTGAATTTGGTCCAGGTGCGCATGCGGGCGCGCATGTCAGCCTGGGGAATGTCCTTGCCCGGTATCAGACGAGCATAGGTCGCTTCGTCGAGGTAGATGTCCGGGTTGTTGCGCATCGCCTCGTCCACATTTGGCCGGGCCTTGGCGTTTGAGGTGGGGTAACCGGTGAAATTGCTGATCGCGGCCATGTTCTCCGGGCGCATCACGAAGTTGATGAATTCGTAGGCGTATTCCGGGTGTTTGGCATCCACCGGAATGGCCATGGTGTCCATCCACACCGTGGTGCCCTCGCGCGGCACGCGGTACTGGAAGCGGGTCTGCTTGCCGGCGCTGTCCGAAGTGCGCTGGGCCTGGGTCATGTCGCCGCTGTAGCCGAGGGAAAGGCACAGGTTGCCGTTGACCAGATCGGTCACCGGTTGCGACTGGAACTTGCGGATGTACGGCCGCAGCTTCATCAGCAAGTCACTGGCCGCTGCCAGATCCGCAGGCTTGGCGCTGCGCGGGTCGCGGCCCAGATAGTTGAGCACCACGGCCAGTACTTCATCCGGCGAGTCGATCATCGAAATCCCGCAATCGGCAAACTTCGCGGCCAGTTCCGGTTTGAACAGCATGTCGAGGCTGTTGACCGGGGCGTCGGCCATGCGTTGCTTGATCTGCTCGGCGTTGTAGGTCAGGCCGATGGTGCCCCAGGTGTACGGCACCGTGGCCTTGTTCGAATGCTCGTAATGGCTGCGCAGCTTTTGCAGGCCCGGCTCGATGTCGTTCATCGCCGTGATTTTCGAAGGATCCAGCGGCAACAGGCTGCCGGCGCGCATCAGGCGTTCGGCCACGGTGTCGCCGGGGAAGATCAGGTCGTAGCCGCTGCCGCCGGAGAGCATCTTGGCTTCCAGGGTTTCGCTGCCGTCCATCACGTCGTAGATCACCTTGATCCCGGTTTCGGCGGTGAATTTGCTCAAGGTGCCTTCAGCGAAATAATCCGCCCAGTTGTACAGCCGCAGGGTCTTGTCTTCGGCGTGTACAGCAGGCATCAAACCGGCCAGCGCCAGGCCCAGAGCGCCCAGTAACCACTTGTGTGAAGTAGGCATATCAGACTCCTTGAGGATTCCAGCGGGCGTTAAGGTGACGGCCGTCCTGGCTCAACAAGGCGCCGTACATTTCCGGGCGGCGGTCGCGGTAGATGCCCCAGCTCAGGCGATCTTCACGCATGGCTGCCAGATCCAGGCTTTGCACCAATACGCCGGTGCTGGCGCGATCGGCTTCGGCGAGCATTTTTCCCTTGTGGTTGCAGATGAACGACGAGCCGTAGAAATTCATTTGCAGCGCCGCATCAGTGCCCGCCACTTCGCGGCCAACCCGGTTGGAAGCGATCACCGGCAGCAGGTTGGCAGCGGCGTGGCCACGCATGGTCATCTGCCAGTGGTCCCGCGAATCCAGATCCGCGCAGCCCGGTTCCGAGCCGATGGCGGTCGGAAACAGCAACACTTCAGCGCCCATCAACGCCAGGCAGCGGGCGGTTTCCGGGAACCACTGATCCCAGCAGATGCCGACGCCGAGGCGACCGAACGCGGTGTCCCAGACTTTGAAACCGGTGTCGCCGGGGCTGAAATATTCCTTCTCTTGATAGCCGATGGCGTTGGGGATGTGGGTCTTGCGGTACATGCCCAACAGGCGCCCGTCGGCATCCGCCACGCTCAGCGAGTTGAAGTAGGCGTTGCCGGCCTTCTCGTACCAGCTCAACGGCAGCACCACGCCCAGTTCACGGGACAGCGCGGCGAAGCGCGACAGCACCTGACTGTCGCGGTGCTCCTCGGCCAGCGCCATGTGCTGATGGCTCTGCTCGATGCAGAAATACGGCGTGGCGAACAGCTCCTGCAACAGGATCACTTGCGCGCCCTGCCCAGCCGCTTCACGCACCAACTGCTCGGCGCGATCAAGGTTGCTTTTCAGGTCCCAGGTGCACGGCATCTGGGTGGTGGCGACTTTCAATATCGTCATCGATCAACCCTCCACCGGCCAGGCTGGCTGTTGCTGGGTGATGCAGTGCACACCGCCGCCACCGTGGGCCAGATGATTGATCTGCACCGGCACCACTTCACGACCCGGGAACGCTTTGGCCAGGGTTTCTGCCGCCACATGGTCGGCCTCGATGCCGTACGCCGGCATGATGATCGCGCCGTTGGCGATGTAGAAGTTGGTGTACGAGGCGCAGAACACTTCGGCTTCGGTGTTCACCGCATCGGTGGCTTCGTACAACTCGATCAACTCGAATTTGCGGCCCCGGGCGTCGGTGGCCAGTTCCAATGCTCGACGGTTTTCCCGCACGACTTCGGCGTACACCGAACTGCGATCGTGAGTCGCGTCTACCAGCAACACACCGGGACGAGCGAAGGCGCAGACGCCATCGACGTGGCCGTCGGTCATGTCGCCGGTGACGTAATCCGGATCGCCCGGCAGCCAGATGGTTTTCTTCACGCCGAGCAGACGGCTGAAGATCTCTTCCATCTCGGCCTTGCTCACGCCGGGATTGCGGTTGGGGTTGAGCAGCACCGATTCGGTGGTGATCAACGTGCCCTCGCCGTCCACGTGGATCGCGCCGCCCTCGTTGCTCAGCGCCGTGCCGAAGCACTCGCCGCCCAAGTGATTGAGCACGCGACGGGCCAGGCTTTCGTCCAGGTCATGGGCCGACTTGCCGCCCCACGAGTTAAAACGCCAGCTCACCCCGGCCAGACCTTGCTCCGCATGAACGACGAAGCTCGGGCCGGAGTCGCGGCACCAGCTGTCGTTGACCGCCAGCGGAATCAGTTCGATGTTCGGTCCGCACAAGGCTTTGGCACGGGCGATGGCCGACGGATCGACGACCATTTTCACCGGTTCGAACCGGGCGATGGCGTTGGCGACGCGGGCGAAATCTTCCTGCACCAACGGCAAGGTCACGCCCCAGCCCGACTCCCACAGGGCCTGATTGTGGGGCCAGACCATCCAGGTCGCCGCATGCGTCACCCACTCTGCCGGCATCATCCAACCGCTGTTGTTGTTTTTGTTCTGCTGCATGGTAAAAAGCCCTTTGAGTTAAGCCATTGTGTTCAATGAAAACAGCCTTGGCGGCGTTGACATGCATGCTAATGGCGGCCTGAAGGGCAAACAAACGATGGATTTTGCGGAAAACTGATTAGAGGAACTTATCGATCATGCTGAAACACTGGCCACCCCTCAGCTCGTTGCGCGGCTTCGAAGCCGCTGCAAGGCTGGGCAGTTTTCACAAGGCTGCCGAGGAGCTGAGCCTCACGCAGTCGGCCATCAGCCAGCAGATCCGCAGCCTCGAGGCGTATCTGGAACAGCCGCTGTTTTTCCGCAGCGGGCGCAGCGTCAGCCTGACCGACGCCGGCCACGATCTGCTCAGCACCACCCAGGCCATGTTGCAGCAACTGTCGGTAGGGATTCGGCGGCTGGGGCAATACCAGAAACCCAATCAACTGGTGCTCAACACCACGCCGGCGTTTGCCCGGCACTGGTTGCTGCCACGGCTGGGGGATTTCCGCCGTCAGCATCCGAAGGTGGATCTGTGGATTTTCAGCACCGATGAAGTGCCGGACATGGCGACCCAGACCATCGATCTGGCGGTGCGCGACGACATCAGTTCGCAGGCTGAATGCAGCTTCAAGGTGCTGCATGCCGACCGCCTCTACCCCGCGTGTCATCCGAGCTTGTTAAGCGTGCCGAGCGCGCAGCGGACCACGCTGCACGGCGAGCGGGAAATGGACTGGAGCCATTGGGCGGTGGAGTCGGGAATCGATGTCGGCCAGCAGGATCAAGGTTTGAATTTCTCTGATCCCGGCTTGCTGCTGGATGCGGCGTGTTCAGGTCTGGGGATTGCGCTGGTCAGTCAGCTGCTCAGCCGGCAGGCGCAACAAAACGGGCTGTTGCAGCCACTGGTGGAGCAAACCATTCGCGGCCCGAACTGGGCGATGCTGACGCACCGCGACAGCGAGAACGACCCGATGGCGCGATGCTTCAGTCAATGGCTGACAACTCAGCTGGCAGAACCCGATCCGCAGGTTCAGACCGCCGTGAAATGACCTGCGCCGAGCCGGCCTTCCAGTCGACCGAACAGTACGTAATGCTGATAACCGCTGGTGAACGCACCCGTGGAAATCGCATTCCTGACGTCCTGATTCATATGCAGGTATTGCGCTTCGTCGAAGTTCTCGGCACTGACTTCGCCATTGCGCCCAAGCTTGTCGCTCTCGACCGGCGCCCCCATGATAGTGCGCCGCTGGAAATCGATGATCCGGTTGACGGCGTGACTTTCCAGCGGTCCCCGATTGGAGTGTGCCGAGTAGATGTGCAATCCGTTGTTCGCGCAGCGATTGCACATGTCGATGCAGTTCGACTGGGTGGACTTGCGTTCGGTCAGTTGCGCCAGCGGCATGTCCAGGTATTTGCCGACCTGATATTCGGTCTGATTGAAAATCGAACAACACAGGATGGTGTTGCCATTGCAGTCGAGCACCAGCCAGTCATCCTTGAGCGTGCAGGCCTGCTGAGGGTACTGGCGGACCAGATTGACCAGATCGTCGTAGGGTGGCAGCGCGAGTCGCTGCAGGGTCTCGCGATCAGTATCGGTCACCGACGGGTCGCGCTCGATCAGCGCCAGCGTCTTCTCCAGCGGCATCATCACTGAATAGCCGGTCGAGAACTGGAAGCCCAGGCTCTGGCTGAATTCGCGCATCAGCCCTTCTTCTTCCATGTTGTCCAGGTAGCGGTGGTAATAGACCTCGATCCGCGTGTTCAAGCCATGTTGCTGCTTGAGCTCATGCAGTTTGATCATGTTGGCCTTGACGACTTCAATATCGCCGCCCACGTGTCCCTGTTCGTACGTCTGCTGATAAAACCCGGACAGCGAGATACGGAAGAACCATGGATTGGCGAGCATCGCCGTCTCCATGTTTTTCGCCAGATTCAGGTTGGAACTGATACCGCTGCGCAGACCGGCCGCGTTGATGATTTCGACAAACTCGCCGATTCGCGGGTGGATCAACGGCTCGGTCCAGTTATACAGAAAAATCGCCTCGACCCCTTCGCTGCGGGCCTTCTCGACGATCTTCCTGAACATGTCAACTTGCATGGCTTTCTTGAAGTTGACGTTTTCCGAGTTACCCATCGGACACGAAGGGCAGCTCAAATTGCACGCGCCGACAATATCGATGTACATATTCATTGCGAGTGACGCTCCTGGGGTGAATAGCGGTGCATCCAGACTGTCGACTTTTGTGATTGCCGTTATTCGCTATTTTTTTGACAGTCCGAGAGCGCCGCCAGCAAGTTCCGCGCCATTGGCATGCGTGGCCATCAATTCCACGATCCAATCGATAAATACCCGCAGCTTTTGGCTGATATGCCGGTTCGGCGGGTACGCAACGTACAGCGGCATCGGTTCAAGCGCCCAACCCTCGAACAGCGCCACCAACTCACCGCGGGCCTCGTGCACCGCCGACATGTAGCGCGGCAGCCAGAGCACACCCAGACCGGCAAGGCCTGCGGCCAGATAGGCGTTGCCATCATCGACTGCCAGAACATGCCGGCCCTTGATCAGCAGGTTCTCCGTGGCATTGCGCAAGGTATAAGGCACTGGCCTGCCAGTGCGCGCCCAAAGGAAACCGACCACCCGATGATGGCTGTCTTCCAGCTCCCGGGGATGCATCGGGGTGCCGGCGCGGGCCAGGTAACTCGGCGCGGCGTACACGCCAAGTTGAAGATCCGCCACCTTCCGGGCCATCAGCGACTGATCCCGCAGCTCGCCGCCACGGATAACGCAATCGACGTTTTCATCGATGATGTCGACGATCCGGTCGCTGACGCCCATGTCGATCTGGATCTCCGGGTAGCGCGCGTAAAACTCGGGCAGCGCCGGCACCAGAATCAGATTGGCCAGGGGGCTGGGTACGTCGACCCGCAAGCGCCCCTTGGGCTGGGCCGCAGCGCCGGGAAGGCTGGTCTCGGCGTCGTCCATGTCCGCCAGCAACTTGATCACCCGCTCGTAATAGGCCGCGCCGTCCGCCGTGGCGTTGACCTTGCGCGTGGTGCGATTGAGCAACTTCACTCGCAGCCGCGCCTCCAGTTGCTGGACGAGCTGGGTCACGGTGGTCTTGCTCATGTGCAACGTCTCGGCGGCTTTGGTGAAACTCCCCGCCTCCACCACCCGGGCGAAGGCTTGCATCGCGTCAAAACGGTCCATACACCACCTCTGTTAGCGGCTCGATTGTTTGGGATTTGCAAACAGTGAACGCCAAGGTTGCGCGTTTATCACGCCGAGGCAAGTCCCTAAAGTTTCTCCATCGCAGGTTTTCAACCCATTGAAGGAGACTCCCCATGACTAACGCCCAGCCAAAACGCGATGTGGTTTTCCCGCCCGGACGCCATGCGCTTTACGAGCGCAACCGTTATTCCCCGGCGGTTCGTTCCAACGGTTTTCTGTTTGTCTCAGGCCAGGTCGGCAGCCTTGAGGACGGCTCGCCGGAGCCGGATCTGCAACAACAGGTGCGACTGGCCTTCACCAATCTCAATGCGATCCTCGGCGCGGCCGGCGGCAGTTTCGATGACGTGGTGGACGTGACGGTATTCATGGTCGACCCGCAATCGACCTTCGAAACCATCTGGGAAGTGGTGCCCGAGTTCTGGGGCGAGGCGCCGCATCCGACCATTACGGCGGTCGGCGTGACGTGGCTGTATGGGTTTCAGTTCGAGATCAAGGTGATTGCCAGGTTGCCGGAGGAGACACGGGCGTAGGCTTGCGGCAATTGCTCACAATCCGTGTTCAACGGCTTCACTGAAGCGCTCTTGATGCCGTTTCCGCGATCAATATTCTGTCCTCATGTTGTTTTTGCCCCGGACAGAAAAGAGCGCAAGCCATGCCCAGCCCGAGAACGCTGTACCAGAAGCACATCGACAGTCACACCGTCTGCACCCTCGACGATCAGGGCCACGTGCTGCTTTACATCGACCGCCAGGTCGCCAACGAATACACCAGCCCGCAAGCCTTCAGCGGCCTGCGCGAGGCCGGGCGCACGGTGTGGCGGCCTGCGGCGACGCTGGCGGTGGTCGATCATGTGAACCCCACCGCACCGAAACGCATCGCGACCATGCCCGACGCCGGGGGTGCGCGCCAGGTGTCGTACTTCGAAGAAAACTGCCGCGATTTCGGCATCGAGCTGTTCGATGTGCTGGACAAGCGCCAGGGCATCGAACACGTCGTGGCGCCGGAGCAAGGCTTCATTTTGCCGGGCATGGTGGTCGCGGCCGGTGACAGCCACACCACCACTTACGGCGCACTGGGCGCCTTCGGTTTCGGCATCGGCACTTCGGAAATCGAGCACCTGCTGGCGACGCAGACCCTGGTCTACAAGCGCCTGAAAACCCTGCGGGTAACGGTCAACGGTGAGCTCGGCGCAGGCGTCACGTCCAAGGACATCATCATGGCGCTGATCGAAAGGATCGGCGCTTCCGGCGCCACCGGTTACGCCATCGAATTCACCGGCCCGGCCATCAGCGCCCTCAGCGTCGAGGCGCGCATGACCATCTGCAACATGGCCGTCGAGGCCGGCGCCCGGGGTGCGTTCATGGCGCCGGACGACAAGGTGTTCGCCTACCTGCAACACAAGCCGCGTGCGCCCAAGGGCAAGGTCTGGGAGCAGGCCGTCGAACGCTGGAAAACCCTGCACAGCGACGAGGGCGCGGTGTTTGATCGCGAAGTCATCCTCGATGTCGCCGCGCTGGAGCCGATGGTGACCTGGGGCACCAGTCCCGATCAGGCCGCGCCGATCAAAGGGCACGTGCCGGACCCGGCCGCCCAGCCCGATCCAATCCTGCGTCAAGGACTGCAGCGCGCCCTCGATTACATGGGCCTGACACCCGGCATGCCGCTGAACGAAGTGACGATCAGCCATGCCTTCATCGGTTCCTGCACCAATGCGCGGATCGAAGATTTGCGCGATGTCGCCCGCGTGGTGCGCGGCAAGCGTGTGGCGGCCCACGTGCGGGCGATGATCGTTCCCGGCTCGACCCTGGTGCGCAATCAGGCCGAGGACGAAGGCCTGGCGCAGATTTTTCTCGACGCCGGTTTCGAGTGGCGGCAATCGGGTTGCTCGATGTGCCTGGCGATGAACGACGACGTGCTCGCGCCGGGTGATCGCTGTGCGTCGAGCACCAATCGCAACTTCGAAGGCCGTCAGGGCGCCGGTGCGCGCACCCACCTGATGAGCCCGGCGATGGTCGCCGCCGCCGCCATCAGCGGCCATTTGACTGACGTGCGCACCGTCGCGCTGGAGGCTTGAACCATGCAACCTTTCGACACCGTCAGCGGCAGCGCCGCGCCGTTTCTTGCATCCAACATCGACACCGACGTGATCATGCCCAAGCAGTTTCTCAAGGGCATCGATCGTCAGGGGCTGGATCGCGGGCTGTTCTTCGATTTGCGCTTTCTCGCTTCAGGCGAACCCGACCCTGAATTCGTGCTCAACCAACCGGCCTGGCAGGACGCGGCGTTTCTGGTGACCGGTCCCAACTTCGGTTGCGGCTCCAGCCGCGAACACGCGGTATGGGGCTTGAAGCAAGTGGGGATCCGGGCCCTGATCGGCACCACGTTCGCCGGGATTTTCTACGACAACTGCCAGCGTAATGGCGTGTTGGCGATTCAGCTGGACGACGCGCAGTTCAAGCGCGTGGCCGAGGCGATCAGCGTCCCGGAAACCGCGCGAATCAGCGTGAACCTGGCACAGCAAACCATCGAGCTGGCGGACGGCACGCTGATCGGCTTCGAGATCGATCAGTTGCGCAAACAATCGCTGCTGCTGGGACTGGACGCCATCGGCACCACGCTGCAACGCACCGAGCAGATCCGCGCCTTTGAGGCACGGCATCTGGCGGACAATCCCTGGCTGGGTTGATGGCAAAAAAAAACGGGCGGTTCATTGAACCGCCCGTTTTCATTCCACGGACAAATCGCGGAAGTACTCCTCCAGAAACTCCACGCACACCCGCAATTTCGCCGACTCGCTGAGCCGGGTCGGATAGACCGCCCAGACGTTGGCGCTCTGGGTGTAGCCGTCCAGCACCTGCACCAGCCTGCCCTGCTCGAGCATCGGTTTGACGTCCCACATCGAGCGCAACAGAATCCCGCCGCCGCTCAAGGCCCACTCCAGCACAATCTCGCCGCTGTTGGAGGACAACGGGCCATTCACTCGCACCGTTTCTTCCTGGCCGTCCTTGCTCAGGGTCCAGATGCCGAACGCGTTGTTACGCTCCTTGAGCACCAGACAATCGTGGTCTTTCAGATCTTCAAGGGATTGCGGCGTGCCCCGGCGTTCGAGGTATTCCGGCGTAGCGCACAGCACGCGCCGGTTGCTCACCAGTTTGCGCGCCAGATGCTGGCCCGGCAGATCATCGCCGACGAGGATTTCCAGGTCGAAGCCCTCGCCCACCAGATCGACCACCCGGTCGAACACGTCGAGCCGAATGTCGAGTTTCGGGCACGCGCGGGACAACTGGCTGATCGCCGGCGCCACATGATTGCGGCCGAAACCGAAGCTGCTGCAAATGTGCAGCGACCCCGCCGGCTGGTGCCGGGCCTGGGAAATCTCGCCGAGAAACTGATCGAAATCCCCCAGCAGTTTCTCCGCCCAGATCCGCACCCGCTCGCCGTCGTCGGTCAGCGCAATGCGCCGGGTGGTGCGGTGCAGCAGCTTGGTCGCCAGCGTGGTTTCCAGCACCGAGATGCGCTTGCTGACGTAGGCCGGTGAGAAGCCCAACTCGTCGGCGGCGCTAGCAAAGCTGTTCTTGCGGATGACGGTGAGGAACACCTTAAGGTCTTCGGGCAAGGGAAATTGGTCACGATTCGTGTTCATGGACAATATATTTCCGCTGATAGCATGCAGTTTGCGCAGAATACCACCGAGGCTTTCATTGCTGGTTTGTGCCGCCGACCTGAATGCCATCAAAAAACTCGAACTCGCTCCATGGCGCTGCATCCAACGTTTAACCCAACGGAGGTCAGTGCCATGAACAACGACAGCAAAGCCCCAGCCACGGATACGTCCGGCAAACCGGTCGATGTGGTGAAACGCGATCTTGAGGACCCGGACGACAAGACCCGCGGCGTGGATGAGGTCATCACGCCCTCGTCGACCCGCACCAAGGAGCAGGACGCTGAGGAGTTGCAACGCAAGGTCGACGAAATCGAACGCAAGGTTGCAGACGGCAACTGATCGGTTCATCGAGGCAGGTCTTTGCCAGGTTTTCGGGCTACAGCGGTCGCGCCGGTTTTCTTGGCAATCGCTGAAAAGCCCGAAAAACCTGACCGACAATACCGTCCGGGAAATAAGTAGCTGTTTTCCCTGAAATTTATTGGCTTCAGGGGTTCACAGATCGCAAGAGCGCTGGTAAAGTGCCGCCCACTGTTGCAGAGGTCCTCCCGGGACTGAAACCAATAGCTTCAGGGGCGTCGCCAAGCGGTAAGGCAGCAGGTTTTGATCCTGCCATGCGTTGGTTCGAATCCAGCCGCCCCTGCCATTTTCTTCCTCGTTTCACCCTCCTCCGTTTTATCTCTGCCTCAACGGCAAATCACTTCTTTGAATTCAACGTAATCGCCGAACGCACCAGCGTTTTCAGAGCTTTTGCATCGATCTTGTCGTCTTCGTGAATATCAATCGCCCGCCGGGTATTGCCCTCCAGGCTGGCGTTGAACAGTCCTGACGGATCCTCCAGCGCCGCGCCTTTGGCGAAGGTCATTTTCACCACGGCCTTGTAGGTTTCCCCGGTGCAGATGATGCCGTTGTGCGACCAGACCGGAACGCCGCGCCACTTCCACTCTTCGACGACCTCCGGGTCCGCTTCATGAATGATCGCGCGGATCTCGGCCAGCTTCTGGCCGCGCCAGTCGTTCAGTTCCTTGATTCTTGCGTCGATCAGCACAGAGGGATTCTCGGTCGCCGCGCCGCTGCTGTCCTTCTTCATATCCTTGTACTCCCGAAAACCTTTTCCGCTATCCAGCGTAGCGCCGGCTGCGCCAAACGCCGGGCAAAAAAAGCCCCGCAAGGTGCGGGGCAAAGGAATTGGTTGGTTGCGGCCAACCAAAGGAGCATCGTCAAAAGCGTTAACCGTCAGGCGTTACAGGCACTCCTGAGCAGCCCGTTCAAAACTCGACGGCATGAAACTCGACGCCAGCAAGTGGCGCTCATACAAAAACACCTTGCCGCCGTCCTGCGCCTTGTAGGCTTCCAGAACGTTGTCCGCCGCCACCTTGCTTGGCACCACGATCCGGTAGCTGCGCTGGGTCTGCGACACGGTCGGATTCAGCGCACTGCCCTGCAGTTTCGGCACCACGCATTCGGCGTACTGGGCGGGCGTCTTGTGCGTCTGCAAGGTCAGCGTCGGATCGTTCGGCGCAGAGGCGCAAGCGGTCAGCAGCAAAGTGGCAGAAGCCATGGCAGGGATAAAAAAGGTACGCATGGATAAAATCCTGAAAATAAACGGTTCGGTTCTTCGGCAACGTTCAGTGTCACGGGCACTGCCGTTGCCGTTTTTGATTTGGGTGTTCAGCCTGCACTCACCAGGGCTTTGAGCGAGTCATCGAACTGCTTCAAGGCACTCAGTTGCAGATCGCGTTGCTGTTCGATCCCTGCAGCGATTTCGGGCGCTGCCTTGTTGTGTACCCACACCGACGGCAGTTGCTTCTCCACCGCGCCCTCGGCCTTGCCGATGTATTGCAGGTTGGCGTTATAGAAGCGTGCGGCGAACCGCGCTTCGACCTGGCTGTTGCGTTGGGTCAGCAGACGGTTGTGGGTGTCGAGCATCACCACCACGTCCGGATGAGCCTGTACCAGCGCATCAAGGCTGTCGTAGACGGTCACCGAGAGAAACTGTTGTTGCAGCGAACTCATCAGCCAGTCGATGGCCAGCTCCGGGTCGGAGCTGTCGACGAAGGCGTCACGGATCCGCGCATCGAGCGCATTCCTGGCTCCGTTCACCGCCACGTCGTGGTAACGCTCGAGGTATTGCAGGTTGTCCAGGGTGTTTTCGCTGTACAGCACACCGACGGTTTGCGAGTGCTGCAACGCGGCGCTGCTGGCGGCGACGGGCAGAAAATGGCACGACTTGGCGTCGTCTGCATAAGCCGGGGCTACGGTAGCGGCCACCCCGCCCATCAGCAGGGCGACTACAGCCAGTCGGTTCAAAGTCTTCATCGCGCAATTCCTTCAGCGGTGTGTTCGATGGAGGCGATTTTCCGCCCATCGGTGCCAAAGCAGAACTTGCGTTTCTTGATGGTCACTATTACTTGAACCAATAGTTGCGCGGCGTGCAGACTGCGGCACACTCAATCACAACGAAAACAGATGAGGATTACCCGTGCGAACCTTTGATCTGATCCGCGATGCGGTCGTGCCCGAATTCCGCGACCGCGTGGCGGAATACCTTGTCGAATACGAAACGGTCCTGGGCCAGAACGTTGCCGACTCCGAATCAGTGCGGGCCGTCGCCTATCAGCTGCGCGGCTATTTGCGCGGCCTGAACACCACGCGCGTTTTGGGCATGGCGGACTGGGAAGAACTCGACCGGCGCGTGCTTAACACTTGGCTAGCGCCCGCTCGATGACACGCTAGACTCTTCAGGCTGCGCCCGCAGCGCCAGACCTGGAGGTGTCCCATGAGCAATAACACCGAACCCACGACATTCACCGGCTGGGCCGCCACCTCGGCCTGCGCGCCGCTGGAGCGCTTCAGTTACGACCCTGGCCCGCTGGGGGATGAGGAAGTCGAAGTCGCCGTGGAATATTGCGGCGTCTGCCACTCCGACCAGTCACTGATCGACAACGACTGGGGCATCAGCCAATACCCGTTCATTCCCGGCCATGAAGTGGTCGGCCGCATCGTGCGCACAGGCCCGCAGGTACGTGGTCTGGAGGTCGGTCAGCGCGTGGGGATCGGCTGGTACAAGGGCAGTTGCATGCATTGCTCGTCCTGCATCGGCGGTTCCCATCACCTTTGCGCCACCGCCAAACCGACGATCATCGGCAGCCATGGCGGTTTCGCCGATCGACTGCGCACTCACTGGGCCTGGGCGCTGAAGCTTCCGGACAACCTCGACCCGGCCCTCGCCGGCCCGCTGTTCTGCGCCGGCTCCACGGTCTTCAATCCGCTGGTGGAATTCGACATCAAGCCGACCGACCGGGTCGGCGTGGTGGGCATCGGCGGCCTCGGGCACCTGGCGCTGCGTTTTCTCAATGCCTGGGGATGCGACGTTACCGCGTTCACCTCTTCCCTGAGCAAACAGGACGAAGCCAAGCGCCTCGGCGCCCACAAGGTCGTCGCCTCCACCGACAGCGAAGCGCTGAAAGCGATGGCCGGCACCCTCGACTTTCTGCTGATCACCGCCAACGCCAACCTCGACTGGACGGCCATGCTCGCCACCCTGCGCGGCAAGGGCAGGTTGCACTTCGTCGGCATCGTGCCCGACGCGATTCCGGTACACGTGTTCAACTTCATTCCTCAACAGAAATCCCTGTCAGCCTCCCCGGTCGGCTCGCCCGCCACGGCAGCGACCATGCTGGAATTCTGCGCGCGGCATCAGATCCTGCCGCAGGTAGAGGAATTTCCGATGAGCAAGGTCAATGAGGCTGTTGATCATCTGCGCAGCGGCAAGGCGCGGTACCGGATTGTGTTGAACGCCAGCAAATGAAGGATTGGCGCGCCGGTTGCATCGGCGCGCCAATCATTTCATATAGAACCCAATTGAATTAATAAATAAAAAATCAGTATTTATCGTTATAAAAATCTCGGCGTACTCTCACCTCATCCCGTCATTGAACACAGTGAAGTGCGCCATGAAACCGACTGACAACCTGATCGACTTCGCCGTCTACCGCAAACGCCGCCACGCCCAGCAACAGGCCCGGCTGATGTGGGAAATGTATGCGCGCAATGCCGGTTATCAGGCTTACCAGTGGGTGCAGGCCGCTCGTTCCGGCGAGACGCGTCAAGCGTGAACGCGCGTGAACCCTCGCGCTTTCTGGCGAGCGCCGATGAACCTGTGCTGGACCTGAACAACCTTGATTCCCTGGAAGAAGACCCGATCTGTGAACGTGTCGCGCAGAACCTGCAACGTCTGCGCGGCAAGCGGCACCTGTCGCTCGATGCCCTCGCCCGCCAGTGCGGCGTGAGTCGGGCGATGCTGGCGCAGATCGAATCCGGGCGCAGCGTGCCGTCGATCAAGGTGCTGTGCAAAATCGCCAAGGGTTTGAAGGTGTCGGTGGCGGCGTTTCTCGAACATCGCGCGTTCGAAGGCGTGGCCGTGTTGTCGGCGAGCCAGAGCAAGCGGCTGGTCAGCGCCAGCGGTGCCTTTGTCAGCCGCGCGCTATTTCCCTTTGATGTGGCGCGCCAGTCGGAATTCTACGAACTGCGCCTGAGCCCGCTGGGCGAGGATCAATCCGAGGGCCACGGCCCGGGCGTGCAGGAAAACCTGGTGGTGGCTCAGGGCGTGCTGGAGATCAGCGTCAACGACGAGCGTTATCTGCTGTCGACAGGCGACTCGATCCTGTTTTACGCCGACCAGCCCCACCGCTACCGCAACCCCGCCGACAGTGAAGCGGTGGCGTATCTGGTGGTGACCTACCCCGAACGCCTGGACTGACAGACAGACAACAAAAAGCCCGACCGGGAATTTCCCGGTCGGGCTTTTTCATGCCTGAAGACTTAGCAGGTGCAGCACATCATCGGCATGCCGTTGCAGCTCATCATCATCGGCATGCTGCAGTCGTTCATCATTTTCATCATCAGGGCGCAGCAGTTCTTCATCATGTCCATGTTCATGCCCGGCATCGGCATGATTTTGCACATCATGCAGTCGGCCATCATGGTGCATTCCATCACGCACTTCATCGATGGCATCGGCATGCCCATCATTGGCATCGGCATCATCATGTTCATCATCGGCATGGCCATGGCCGCCGGGGACATGCACATCATGCTCATGTTGCCGCAATGCATCATCATCGGCATGCCGCAGTCCATCATCATCTGCATCATTTGCGCGCTGTTCTTGAACATGGCCATGTCCATGCCAGCGGCCGGCATCATCTTGCACATCATGCCGTCGTCCATCATGTCGCAGCTCATGGTCGCCATCATCATCGGCATGCCAGTCATCGGCATCATCGGCATGTTGGCGTTCATCGGCATTTGCATCTGCATGGCGTTCATCATGGTGTAGCTCCCTGAGGATTAAGAACTGGATGAGAAGTTGATGGAGCCGATTCTAAGGATTGAAAAATCCGCAACAAGCTGTCCATCGAGCAGCAAAAACTGCTGTTCAAACGCTTCAAGTGCAGCGTTCCGTGCGACTTGAACCGTTGCAGCAGCAGAGTAGACGCAATGACAGATCCGGCAAATGCGGGAGCAGGTTTTTGAATGCAATAGATATGCGATCAAACACCAAGCAAATAACTTAAAGAAATAATCGTTCTAACCAGCAGGCAATATTTTCACTGTGCTTGCTTATTCCATTAGTTCAGCGGCGATCCACTTTTTAATCTTTTATTGCTATTAACCGTCCCCTCTATAATTCGGGACAGTTCTTAACAATAAGGAAGTTCCATGCCGCAACGTTTTCTATTGGCAGCACTGTTCCTGGCGGTCGCCGGGTGTGCCAGCCCTCCTCCGGTTTCCGTGCATACCAAGGATCCCGTCAGTTCGACCCTGCAAGGCGATGCTACGCGGCCGGCGCAGGCGCAGTGGGTGCGCACCGAGTTGTATTTCTCGGTGGGGCCGTTGGAAGGCAAGGAAGGTGTGGTGAGCCCGGCGCGCTGGCGCGAGTTTCTCGATCAGGAAGTGACGACGCGGTTCCCGGACGGGTTCAGCGTGTTCGATGCGTATGGGCAGTGGAAAGACCATGACGCGAAAGTACCCGAGCGGCTGGCGACCAAGGTGATTGTGATCCTGCACGAAAGCAGCGCGAAACGTGAGAGTGACATTGAGGCGATTCGTTTGGCTTACAAGCGGATTACGGGGGATTTGTCGGTGCTGCGGTTATCTCAGCCGGCGGCGGTGTCCTTCTAATCTACGCTCCGTTGCAGAGTCTGCCGAGGTGTCGACACCAGGCGGCTCAACCCGGCCAGCAACAACCCGCCAACCACCAAAACCCCAATCCCCAGTAACGCCCCCAACCCCACCACTGTCACGCTGGAATACAGCATGTAAACGCACAAGCCAGAAAACAGCAGCGGCAAAACCGGATAAAACGGCACCCTGACCGGCCGGGGGATCTCGGGGAAACGCCGCCGCAGAATGATCAACGCCAGACTGCTCAGACTCAGAAACAACCAATACACCGGCGTCAGATACTCAACCATGGTGTTGAAACCGCTCTGGGTAAAACTGCCAAACAACACCAGCAACAACGCGACCGCCCCCTCCGCCAGCAACGCCTTGCGCGGCACGCCGTCGCGTTCGTCCCATTCGCCGAAACGGCGCAGTTGCGGCACATCGCGGGCGGCGGCGTAGGTGGTGCGGGCGCCGACCAGCAAGGTCGAGTTGATGGTGGCGATGGCCGCGATGCCGACCATCAGCAAAATCAGCAGCACGCCGGGAGCCCCGAAGGCGCGGTTCAACAGTTCCACCGCCGGCGCGTTGCTCGCGGCCAGACCTTCGAATCCCAGCCCTTGGACAAACGCCCAGTTCAGCGCCAGATAGATCGCCATTAGCACCGTCAGCGCACCGAGCATGGCAATGAAAATGCCGCGTCGACCGTCGCGCACTTCAGCCGATAACGTCGCCGCATCACTCCAGCCGCCGAAGGCCAGAAACACAAAAATCATCGCCGCAGAAAACCCCGCCGCGCCAGTGTGTTTGAGCACCACCGGATCGCTGGGCAGCGTTGGTTCGATCCCTTGCCACGCCAGCCAGACCCCGGCGCTGGCAATGCTCAGGAACCCGAGAGCAAGCAGCCCGACCAACACAGTCTGAGTAATGAAACCGATGTGCTTGCCCGTCAGATTCAACAGCACCAACGCGGCAATGATCGCACCGGCAAACACTCCCGATCCGTAATGCCCCAACGGCACGACCGCATTGAAGTAGTCGGCAAACATGAACGCCGACAACGCGATCCACCCGGTGTGCATCACCGAGAATCGCGACCAGGCAAACAGGAAACCCATGCGCTCGCCGTAAGCGGTGCGCAGGAAATGATAGTCACCGCCCGGATGCGGAAACGCGGTGGCCATCTCGGCAAAGCACAAGGCCCCGGCCATCGACGCCAGTGCGCCGAGCACCCAGACCCAATAGAAATGTTCCGGCCCGACGTTCAAGGCAACGGTCGGCGCGGTTTTGAGAATGTCGGTGGTGATGACCATGCCCAGCGTGATCAGCAACGCCTGAAACACCGGCAGGTGCCGCTTGGGGCCATAGGTTTGAGTCATGAAGGTTCCCGCTGATGATCCGCCATCCATGGCGGAAAAAGCTCAGAAGCCGTAAGTAGCGGTGGCGTAGTAATAAGCGCCGTTGGTACCGATCGGCGAGAGCACGTCGTACGGCAGGTTGCCGCCGTAGTTGATGGCCGAACCCGAGCGTTCCGGGTAGTTGTCGGTCAGGTTGTTGCCACCCAGGGCGATGCTGAATTTCGGGGTGAATTTGTAGGTCACCTCGGCGTCCAGTTGCCATACCGCGCCGTAGGTTTGCTCAGGCTGCGAGTCGCCGAAATCGAACACCCGAGTGGTTTCGCCCTGACGGGTCAGACGCCCGAGCAGGCCCCAGTGTTCGCTGGTCCAGTTGGCGGAAAACACGAAGCGATCCTTGGGCGCGGCGTCGGTCAGGGTGTTGCGTTCTTCGACCCCGACCAGCGCGTCGTTGCCGATCCCTAAGGCGGTCAGTTGCGACGGCGTGCCCTTGGTACTGGTGACCTTGGTGTGGTTGTAGGTGTACGCGGTGGTCAGGCCCAGTTGCCCGTCGTAGAACGGCTGATGGTAGTTGAGCACCAGTTCGGCGCCGTCGGTGCTGGTGTCAGCGGCGTTGGTGAAGAAGTTGACGTCGTGCACGCCTGCCACGCCGAAGTTGTCATTGATGTAGCTTTCCAGCGCGTCGCTGCCGATTCGCTGGGACAGGGTGATGCGGTCCTTGACGTCGATACGGAACACGTCGAGCGACGCATCGAAGCGTTCGTTCAACTGGAACGTCAGGCCGAGGCTGAAGTTCTTCGAGGTTTCCGGATCGAGTTTTTCCGCGCCCAGGGCACGGGCAATCGGATCGTTGACCGACAGCACGCGGATATCGGTGAGCGTGCCGCCGTCGCCGAAGTTGCTGGTGGTGTTCTGGAAGCCGCTCTGGGCCAGCGACGGCGCGCGGAAGTTATTCGACACCGCACCGCGCAACGCCCATTGATCGGTCAGCTTGTAGCGACCGCTGAGCTTGCCGGTGAGTTTGCTGCCGGCGTCGTCGTAATGTTCCCAGCGCGTGGCGGCATCAACGAAGAAGCGGTCGGTGAGATCACCGGACAATTCGGCGTAGGTGCCGAACACGTTGCGATCCAGATCCGACTCTTCACTCGGGCGCAGCCCGTTGGCGCCATCGGCCCCGGAACCGATGTAAGAGGCTTCATCTCCAGCAAAGGTCAGGTAGTTTTCGTAGCGATATTCACCGCCCACCGCCAGCACGAACGAACGGCCACCGATGCGCAATTCACGGCTGAAATCCAGGTTGGTGGTGGTCTGGCGCAACTCGTAATCGCCGGTGTCGAAGCGGGTCGGCGAGTCCGCGCCGAGGCTGACGTTGAGGGTGCGGCGGGTCGCCGATTCGAAGCGGTTGCGCCCGTGGGTGACGCTGCTGTCGAAATCCCAGTCGTCGCCGATCAGGCCCTTGTAACCGGCGGTGGCGGAGATGTCGGTGTTGTCACCCAACGATTGCGGCAAGTAGCCGTTGGGGTAGAACTGCGGCTGCTCGGACGGATAGCGATAGAACTCGGCGCCGGTGGTGTGGCGTTCGTTGTAGGTGCCGAAGCTGTAGGCCTTGCCGCCGGCCAGCGGCAACTCGCCGTTGAACCAGGCGTTGACGTCCCGCGCCACGCCGTCGCCCATCACATAGTTGCGCTGGCCCGGGGTGTCGGCAAAACCGTCGTAGCCGGCGCGGTTGGTGGGGTTGCGATCCTTGTACTCGGTGCCGCCGCGAATGAAGCCGCCCTCCTCACCCAGCCGCGTGCCGATCTTGGCGGTGGTCACGCTGTTCTGGCCATCGGTGGTGGTTTTGCCGATCGCGTCCTGATGGGTGTGGTAGGCGCCGTAGCTGGTGGAGACTTCGCCGCCTTCGGGGGCGTCGTCGAGGATGATGTTGATGACCCCGGCAATCGCGTCGGAGCCATACTGCGCACCGGCGCCGTCGCGAAGTACTTCGATGCGTTTGATCGCGCTGATCGGGATCGAGTTGAAATCCACCGGCGCCGTGCCGCGACCGATTTTCGACGAGTCGTTGACCACGGCCGAGGTGTGCCGGCGCTTGCCGTTGACCAGCACCAGCACCTGATCCGGGCTCATGCCACGCAGCTGCGCAGCGCGCACGTGGTCGGCGCCGCCGGAGTTGGACTGGCGCGGAAAACTGAACGACGGCAACAGCGTCTGCAACGCCTGGCCCAGCTCGCCGCCACTGGCGCCGGCGGTCTTCAGGTCCTCGGCGGTCAGCACATCCACCGGCACCGGCGAATCCAGCACCGTGCGAGCGGTGCCCCGGGTCCCGGTGACCAGCACGGTGCCCAGCCGAGTGTCATCGTCGACGCTCGCAGAAGTATCTTCAGCTTGTGCAGGAAGTTGCCAGATTGCACTGACAACAGCGATGGCGAGTAATGAACGCGAACGGTGAATCATGCGACAGCTCCTTGAATCGCAGTTAATAACCGGCCGCTGCCGAATCATGAAGTGTCGGCAATCAGCGCACGGCAATTTCTGCTGTAGTTTTGATATTCAGAAAGGCAGCCAGGTGTGTTGAACAACTATCGGCTGTTAGAGCGCAAGAACCCCAAAGTTAGTAGAACCCCCTGTTTACCGATCCTAGACGAGCGGTCGCACGCCGCAAAAGAACCAATAACGCTTAGGTTATGCCCGACGAACGGAGTGTTGCCTGAGCAACACTTGTGTTTGCGCAACAACATGAACACCCAACTAACCAACAACTAATCACGCACGAAAACGCACTCCACGTTGTTGTAGAGAGCGTTATTAATCTGTGTTTTTTCGGTGCGAAGTTAGAGGCCGTCAGTCGAAGTCCTTTTCCCGCCAGGCATCTTCGGCAATGTCCAGCGCGTCGCCGCTGAAGCGCTGCTCAATGAACGGATCGGCGTGCAAATGAAAGCCGTTGCGCTCCCAGAAGCCCGGTTGTTCCTGATCGGTGAACTCGAGCCCGCGCAGCCATTTCGCGCTCTTCCAGAAGTACCGCCCCGCCACCACCAGACGCAGCGGCCAGCCATGTTGCGCGGTCAGCGGCTGACCGTCGTAATGGGTGGCCAGCAGGCTGTGCGGATGCAGCAGGTCTTCGAGATGCAGGTTGGTCTGGTAACCGTGATCGGCGTGGGCCATGACGAAGGACGATGTCGGCCGAATGTCCAGGGCCTGCAACAGGTCTTGCAGGTGCACGCCGCTCCAGCGGGTGTCGAACTTCGACCAGCGTGTCACGCAATGAATGTCGCATTGCAACGAGCGTTGCGGCAGCGCTTGCAGATCGGCGTAGGTCAGCTCGACCGGGTTGGCCAAAGTGCCGAACAGGCGCAGCGACCACGTCGCCAGGTCATAGGCCGGCACCTCGCCTTCGTGCAGGATCGGGAAACGCTCGGTCAGCACCTGCCCCGGTGGCAGCCGTTCGCCCAACGCCACATCGGCTTTCGGCGAACGGCTCTTGCGCAGACGCGCAGCCTTGTCGTGCATGTCGGCTCCTCAGTTCGCCACGGGAATCCACGGCGACCGCGCGACGTTGGCGGTGTCACCGAAGGCCGGCAGTTTCTGCCCAAGGTCGCGCACGTTTTTCACGTCCAGATCCAGCAGTTGCTGACGGGTAATGAGAGTCGGCGGCACCAGCACCTTGTGCCCCGGATTTTCCCCGGCAATCAGCATCGCCAGACTGCGCACGCTGATCGCCCCGGCCACTTGCGGATTGACCGCAGCGGTGGCGGCCCAGGCGCTATCCGGCTCTTTCATGATCTGGATGTCGGCGGTGGAAATATCGGCGCTGTAGATCTTCACTTTGCGGCTCAGACCCGCCTCATCGACGGCGATCTTCGCGCCTTTGGCGAATTCGTCGAACGGCGCGAAGATCACACTGATCCCCGGATTGGCCCGCAGCACGGCGCTGGCCTGATCCGCCACCGAGTTGGCAATCGGCGGATTGAGCGTGCCGAAGCGCGCTTTCTCGATGATCCCCGGATTGCTCGCCTTGACCTGGCTCCAGATCTCGTCGCGGCGCTCCATCGGCGTGAAGCCGCTGATGTAGACATACCCGGCGTCGAAGCGGGTGCCGTTGTCCTTGAGCGCTTGATCGAGTGCCAGCCGCGCCAGTGCGTGGTGATCCTGCTCGACCTGAGTCACTTGCGGCGTGTTCAGGTCGACGTCGAATGCGACGACCTTGATGCCTTTGGCCAGCGCCCGCTCAATCGGCCCTTTGAGGGTTTCCGCCAGCCCCAGTTGCACGATGATCCCGTCGACACCGAGATCGGCGGCCTGATCGATCATCTCGCCCTGGCTCGCCGCCTGTTGCCGCGCGTCGAACACCCGCAGGTTGGCGCCCAGCGCTTCGGTCTGTTTCTCCACCCCGCGCAGATAGGCTTCAGGGAAATCCCCGGAGAACAGATAGCCCACCAGCGCGATCTGTACCTGACCTTTATCGAACGGCGCCGGTGCGCCGGGCAAGGCCTTGGCCTGCGCATTGAAGGCCAGTGCCGAGAGCAACGCCCCGGCGAGGCAATGACGTGCGAACTGCTTGATTGAACCGTGCATGGATCTTTCCTTGAAGCATCAATGAACCGGCTCAGCGCGCCCGATGCGCGAGGCCGAAGGTGAACATCAGGGCCAGCACCAGCACCAGTCCCTTGACGAAATCCTGCGCGTAATACGGCGCGTTGAGCATGGTCAGGCCGTTGAGCAACGAAGCCACCAGCAACGCGCCGACCAGCGTGCCGAACGCGTTGGGCTTCTTCGCCCCGAGCACGGCAAAACCGATCAGCGCAGCGCCCAACGCATCGAGCACCAGGCCGTTGCCGGAACTGACATCCCCGCGCCCCAATCGCGCCGCCAGCAACAAACCGCCCAGCGAGGCCAGCAGCGCCGAGAGCACATAAGCCAGCAACTTGAAGCGCTGCACCGGCGCACCGGCCAGACGCGCCGCCTGCTCGTTGCCGCCAATCGCATAGAACAACCGGCCGATGCGCGTGCGTTCGAGAAACAGCCACACCGCCACCGCAACCACCGCCGTGATCAACACCGGAATCGGCACGATGTCCCACAGCCGTCCGCGACCCAGCGCCAGAAACACCGCACTGAACGAACCCTCGGCTTCGTCGCCATTGGGCAGGGTCATGCCCACCGCAATCGAACGACCACCCGTGGGAATCAGTTGCACGCCGATCACCAGGAACATGCTGCCGAGCGTCGCGAGAATGTCCGGCACGCGCATCTTCACGATCAGCCAGCCGTTGAGCAGCCCGACCAGTGCGCCACCGGCCAGGCTGATCAGCACCGCCGGCACCGCACCCCAGCCGAGCACCACCATCACGTAACTGGCGATCATCAGGCTCATGGCCGCCACCGCGCCGATCGACAAATCCAGCCCGCCCACGGCCATGGTCAGCGTCACGCCCAAGGCCAGCAGCGCGACAATCGACACCGACTGCAGAATGCTGAACAGGTTGCCAACGCGCAGGAACGCCGGTTCCGCGACACTGAAAAACACCACGATCAACGCCAGCACCCACAGCAGGCCATAGCGGATCAGCGCTTGCACGAAGCGCTCGGACGGCGCCAGGGCGGATGACAACAGGGAACTCGAATCAGGCACTCGCTCTACTCCTTGGCGCGGCGTGAACAATAGAATTTTGCGGATCGTTGCCAGCCAGCGCGGCGACCAGGGTGGCGCGATCCAGCCCGGCACGCGGGTACTCGGCCACCACCGCGTGATCGCGCACCAGCAGAATCCGGTCGGCGATCTCCAGCGCTTCATCGACGTCCGAGCAGATCACCAGCGTGGCGCGGCCAGCGGCGCTGTCGCGCAACAACTGGCCGATCTCGCGCCGGGCACGCACATCGACGCCCTGAAACGGCTCGTCGAGAATCAACACTCTGCTCTCGCCAAGCAACCAGCGGCCGAGCACGACTTTTTGCTGATTGCCGCCGGACAACGCACTCATCGGCACATCGATGCCGGCGGTCTTGATTCCCAGCGCTGCGACTTGCGCCTCCACCGCCGCCGCTTCGGCACGGTTGCGGATGAAACCGCCACGGGTGAAGCGTTCGAGGAACGGCAAGGTCAGGGTTCGGCGCAATGAAAAGTCCGCCACCAGCGATTGGCTCGCGCGATCCTCGGCGGCGAAGAACACGCCACTCTGGATCGCCTGGCGGGGCGAGCCCGGTTGCCAATCGATGCCGTCCAGTTGCAGAGAACCGGACAATGTTTTGCGCAGCCCGAACAGCACTTCGGCGATCTCGCTTTTGCCGGCGCCGAGCAATCCGGTCAGCACCACCACTTCGTTTCCGTGCAAGGACAAATCAAAGGCACGGGTGCGCGGCAGGACTGTCACGCCGCGCAGTTTCAGCACTTCGCGCCCCGCCGCTCGCGGTGTGTAGACGTGAGCCTCCAGCGCCTGACCAAGCATCGCTTCCAGTGCCTCTGGCAATTGCCGGGCACTGAACTCACCGGCCAGTTGCCCGTCGCGCAATACCACGGCGCGGTCGGCCACCCGTTGCAGATCGGACAGCCGATGAGAGATGTACAGAATCGCCACGCCACGGCTGCGCAAGGTGTCGATCAGCCCGAACAGGCGCTGCGCTTCGGCATCCGACAGGGCCGCTGTCGGCTCGTCGAGAATCAGCAGGCGCGGTTGCAGGGCAAAGGCGCGGGCCAGCACCACCAGTTGCCGCTCGGCCTGGCCGAGGTGTTCGATCGGTTGCTCCAGCGGCAGCACCAGACCGAGCCCCGCAGCGATACTCGCGGCGCGTTCCAGCAGGCGTTTGCGGTTGAGCCAGAAGTCGGCGTCGGGGCGGCACAGTTCATCGAGCAGCAGGTTTTCCGCCACGCTCAATCCGGGCGCGATGCCCTCGTTGATCTGCTGATGAACCGCGACGATGCCGAAGCGGCGCGCCGACAGCGGCGAACTGAAATGCCGGGGTTGGCCATCGATCCGGATCTCGCCGCCATCGTGGGCCTGACTGCCGGCGAGGATCTTTACCAGCGTCGACTTGCCCGCACCGTTGGCGCCGAGCAGCGCCACCACTTCAGCGGGAAAAATATCCAGGCTGACCCGGTCCAGCGCCCGGTTCGAGCCAAAGGTCTTGCTCAGTTCACGTACACGAATCAGTGGCTCGGAGACCACGGCGACAGGCGCACTCATAAAATTCCTTAACGTCGATGAGCCAGTGAACGCACCAGTCGATCGCCCAGGCTTTGCACACCCTGGACGAGGATGACCAACACCACGACGGTGGCGACCATCACTTCATTGTTGAATCGTTGATAGCCGTAGCGGATCGCCAGATCGCCCAGTCCACCGCCCCCGATCACCCCGGCCATGGAAGAAAAACCGATCAGCATCACCAGCGTCAGGGTGATGCCCGCCAGCAAGGCCGGCAGCGCTTCGGGCAACAGCACTTTGAAAATCACGTGGCGGATGTCACCGCCCATGGCGAGGATCGCTTCGATCCGGCCCTTTTCGACTTCGTCCAAAGCGTTCTCGACGATCCGCGCAAAAAACGGAAAGGCGCCGATGGTGATCGGCACCACGGCGGCAGTGCTGCCCAACGTAGTGCCGACCACCAGCCGGGTCAGCGGGATCAGGGCAATCAGCATCACCACGAACGGCAGCGAACGACCGAGGTTGATCACCGCGCCCAAGGCCTGATTGAGCCTCGGCAACGGATAAAGACCCTGACGGCGACTGATGAACAGCAACACCCCCAGCGGCAAACCGATCAGTAACGTGAACAACCCGGCGAGCAGCACCATGTACAGGGTTTCGCCGGTAGCGTTGAGCACCAGTTGCAGGATTTCATTCCAGTCGATCACGCGGTTCATGAGTGGGCCGCCCGTACGCCGTATTGCCGCAGAAAGCTCAAACCGGGCGCGTCATGCCCCAGCGGCAAGCCGCAACTGGGGCGCAGTGAGGCGCCGAGGGCGGACTGCGGATCGGCCAGCAATCGAGCGACTGGCCCCGCCTCCACAAGTTTTCCGTTGGCCATGGACGCGGCGTGATCGCAGATCGACTTGACCACATCCAGCTCGTGGGTGATCAGGACGATGGTCAAACCGAGCTGGCGGTTGATGTCGCGCAACAGCTCCAGAATCGACGCGGTGGTTTCCGGGTCGAGGGCGCTGGTGGCTTCGTCCGACAGCAGGTACGCCGGCCGTGCCGCCAAGGCCCGGGCGATCCCGACCCGCTGCTTCTGCCCGCCGGACAGTTGCGATGGAAAGGCTTCGGCCTTGTCGCTCAGGCCCACCAGTTCCAGCAGTTCCCGAACCCGTTCATGGCGCTGTAGCTTGGCAACCTTGGCGATTTCCAGCGGCACCGCGACGTTGTCGAACACGTTGCGCGAATGCAGCAGGTTGAAGCCCTGAAAGATCATGCCGATGCGCTGACGCTGGCGGCGCAACTCACGGTCGGACAGCGCCGTGAGGTCTTCGCCGTCCAACAGAATCCGCCCGGCATCCGGGCGTTCGAGCAGATTGAGGCAACGCAGCAGCGTCGATTTACCCGCGCCGCTGCGCCCGAGAATCCCGTAGATCGCGCCATCGGGAATGCTCAGCGACACCTGATCCAGCGCCGGAGTCGACGCTGACGGATAGGTCTTGCTCAACTGCTCGACGACGATCATGGCTTGGCATCCGCCACCGGGATCACCGAACCCTTGAAGTTCTCGGCGATGTACTTGGCGACTTGCGGCGAGGTCAGGTCCTTGGCCAGTTGCTGAATGCGTGGATCGTTTTCCAGTTTCGGCGTGGTCACCAGAATATTGGCGTACGGGTTGTGCTCGGCCTTCTCCAGCCCCAGCGCATCCCTGGCCGGCACCAGCCCGGCTTCCAGCGCGTAGTTGCCGTTGATCACCGCCAGGTCGACGTCGTCCAGTGCGCGGGGCAGTTGCGGCGATTCGATTTCGAGGATCTTCAGCTGTTTCGGATTTTCGGCGATGTCCTTCGGTGTCGCCTGATCGGCCGCCGGGTCATTGAAGCCAGGCTTGAGCTTGATCAGGCCGTTGTCCTGCAACAGGTACAGCGCGCGGCTCAGGTTGGTGACATTGTTGGGCACGGCGACCGTGCCTTTGTCCGGCACCTGGGCGAAGGTTTTGTGGCGATGGGAATAGATGCCCAGCGGTTCGATGTGCACCGTGGCGGCCACCGCGAGTTTTTCGCCGAGAGCCTTTTCCTGGGATTGCAGGTACGGCAGATGCTGGAAGTAGTTGGCGTCCACATCGCCGTGCACCAGCAACTCGTTGGAGTTCACGCCCTGCGGGATTTCGATCACCTTGAGGTTGAGCTGCGGATCGAGTTTCTGGATGTACGCCAGAATCTGCGCGTGGGGCACCGGGTCGGCGGCAACCCGCAATGGCTCCAGCGCTCGAGCGCTGAACGAAGTCACCAGCGCGCCGAGGACGGCCAGGGTCAAGCCTGCTTTTTTCAACATGGAAAGAGTCCTTCTGCGAATGATGGATCAGGCGTTGGCGGTCTTGCGAAGCGGTGTCTGGGTATTCGACGCATCGGCGTAGAAGCGCTGCGCGACATCGGGATGGGAGCGCAGTCGGCCCTTCAGGTAATTCCAGCCGACATCGCGAAACAACGGATTGAGCGGATCGCTGGCCGGGCCGCGCGCCTCACGCAACAGCGCCGTCGGCAACGGATACAGCGGCACCACCGCATCCAGTTGCGCACCGAGGAAAAACGCGATGGACAATCGCTCGCTGCCCACCGGTGGCGACACCACCCGATGCACCGTGGCGCGCAGGTAACCGTTGGTGGCCAGCTCCAGCAACTCGCCGATGTTCACCACCAAGGTGTTGTCCCGAGGCAGCGCATCAATCCAGCGCCCCTCTTCGATTTCCACTTGCAGGCCGGCCTGCCGGTCTTGCAGCAGGAAGCTGAGAAAACCCGAATCCTTGTGCGCGCCGACGCCCTGATTGCTCGCGGTCGAGGCTTGCCCCGGATAGCGCATCAGCTTGATGTGTTCGTTGGGTTTGTCGCCGTACAACCGGTCGAAAGCGTCTTCCGGCAAGGACAGCGCCTGAGCGAATGCGCGCAGCAGGCGCAGCGACATTTGGGTCATCGCCTGCTGCCAGTCGAGCAACAGCGGCTTGAGTTGCGGCAACGCCTCGGGCCATTGATTCGGCCCTTGCAGCCGCGCCCACAACGGACTGTCGGCGTTCAACGGCAAGACCTCACGCTCGGCGCCCAGATCGAATTGCTCACGCTGATCAGGCTGGCCACGGGTGATCTCGGAAGCGGCGCGGTTGTAGCCGCGAAAGTGCGGCGAATTGATCATGCCAACGGCGGTTTTCTCGCTGTCGGGCAAGGCGAAGAACTGGCGTGCGTGATCCTGCACTTGCTCGAGCAGGCCGGCGTCGATGCCATGGCCGGTCAGGTAGAAAAAACCCACATCGCGGGCGGCATGACGCAGGTCATCAAGAAAGGCCTGGCGTTGCGACGGCGTACCGTCGAGCTGGGACAGGTCGAGGATGGGTAATGCGGTGATGTCTGAGGTGTGCGGCATGATTCACTCCCGTGTGAATCAAACCTGAAGAGTCCGTGATCGATTCAGCGCGTGCCGTCATGGCAATCGGGAGGTCTATCGGTTTGATGCATTTGATTCGTCTATGAAACAAAACTAAACGATATTAAAAACACCGAACAAATACCTTTTTTGCATTAGCTTAGGTCTGTCTTACTACAGGGCTCAGCTGACCACCGCGCCCTTCGGGCCGCTGGCAATAAGCGCCGCGCCACACGCAGTTTTCATGCCGTCGAGCGCGATGGGCACCCCATCGACGGTGTAGGTGCTGCTGCCCTCGGCAATCGGGAAAATCCCTTTGCACAACGGGCAACTGACCTTGTGACCGAGCCCGGCAATCGGCTTGCCGTTAAGGTCGGTCCGGGAGAAGGCTTCGAGGACCTTGCCACCGTGGGTGGTGGAGTCGCCGAGGCGGATTGCGTCTTTCATGTTGTCACTCCTTTGACCTGACTTCTGGCATGCCAAATGGGGCCGAGGAATCCATCAAACGTGAAAACGGCGGGCCTTGAGTCGTATCAGGGGAAGTAGCTTTCGATCTCGGGATACTCATCCAGGAACTCATCACTTCGAATAAAGGCGTCAAGATCCGGGGACTTCTTCGCAGCCGCGACAATCGCCTTGATCTTCTCTGCGTTGTCCGAGTTCACGACACGACCGATCAGAATAAGAGGCCATTCCTTGCCACTTGCCTGTCTTTGCAACGTTGAGAAGTTCACCGCAAGCCTTTCAGCAAAAACGCCCGCTTCAGCATGATCAAGAACACCCACCACGCGCTCTTGCACACCGTAGTCGTCTTCATCGCAAAAGGTCGACAGTAGTACATCAATGGTTTTTGCATCGAGTTCGTCGCGGACACTGCTCACGAGCGCCGAGAACTCACGAGCATCTTCCGGGTTCTCGTAGCGATCCAATGAAACCAGTTTATCTCGCCACACTTTGAACGCTTGATCATTCATGGTTTCTCTCACTTATCCAGAAATTTACGGCACTTGGCATACGCCAGCATTTCTTGCATTGCTTCATTGTACTTTCTGGGTTGTCCGACCTGAGTGGCTACACGGCGCACATCTCTGATCTCCATCGCCATTGCACCTCTCATGTCTCCCACTTCGATTTTTGACTGAACCTGAGCTCGATAGGCTTTTCCGGGATTACCCTGGTGGCCGTGACTCATTGTTTGGCTATGGTCATAGGGCTCCATTTGTATTGCTGGCCCCTGGCTTCTCTTAATCGGACTGGTGCTGTCTGCCGGCATGTGATGCGACTCGATCCCCGAGGCCGTGGTGCCTCCGTAAGATCCACCTCTGAATGGCCCGGTTCCTTCAGGGTTGCCTTTCTTCAGATCGGCACACGGACATCTTGCCAAGCCTAGCGGGTCAATCCAGCCCAGTGGACTCGGCGCATATACAAAGAGGTTCAACCCACCGTCATAACCGATGGGATCTTTGCTGATGAAGCGTCCAATCAACGGATCGTAATAACGATAACGATTGTAATGCAGCCCCGTTTCATGATCGTGATATTGCCCCTGGAAGCGAATCGGGTTGCCAATACCCTGTTGCTGCGCCAATGGCGAACGCTGCTCAGACACGCTCCCCCATGCCTTGTACTGAGCGCTCCAGGCTATTTCGCCATTCTGGTCGGTCAACTCCAGAGGCGTCCCCATTCGGTCGCATTGATACCAACTCAACACGTCGATTGGCAGTGCCACAGGTACGTGATTCCACAGCGGGTCGTCCTCCAATTGATACTCGCCGCTGAAGTCAGGCTGCCCCATCAGAATGATTGGCTGGTGTCGCAAAGCTTGCGCAACCGGAATGTAAGTACCCGGCTCATAGATGTAATGCACCGTGCGTCCGGGATCACCATCCAGCAGAGCCGGACTGCTCTCCCAGGCCAGCGTATCGCCGTCCCAGCCATACAATGTGAAACCACAACCCGACTCTCGCTGCTTGCGGACAAACTCATTGTCGTTCCACTGTGATCCGGCTTCAGGCCGCCGCTTGAAATGCGCAGTCGAGTTCTTGTAAAGGCGGCGTCCCAATACATCGTAGGCATACTCGACTTCCAGTCGGGCATCATCAAAGTGAACCAAACGGTCGAACAAATCCCAGCGCATTCTGCCGATACTGCCGTTGTGCCAGCGCTGTATCAGATTGCCTCGATCATCGTATTCATAGTGGGTACCCGAGTACTCGCGCAGCAGGTTGTCCACCCGCTTGCTACGCATCGGGTCCTGATCCAGAGGTCGGCGCATCTGTTCAACCGGCTCATCAAGCAAGTTACCGGCAGGATCAAAGGCGAAAGTTTCCACACCCTGTCGACTCGCCGCCTTGATCAGGCGCCCCACCGGATCGTACTGATACGTCAGCGGCCCGCGTCGCGTGTCGTTGAGAAGGATCAGTTGGCCCGCAGGATCATATTGATATTCACGCTTGAGCAACGTGCGCTTGTCATCGCTGCGACCCAACAATTGCTCCTGCAACTGCCCAGCCGGGTCCCACTTCTGCGTCTGCAATAAATGGTTGCCCTGATGACGGGCGATTTCGCGATGCAGATCATCACGCTCCCAGGCCAGCAACTCGTGGTCATCCACTTTCAATCCCAGCAAGTGCCCGCTGCCGTAGGTCATCCAACTGACTCTTTGGCCATCCGGACGCACAGTCGCTACTCGCTGATTCAGGGCATCGTATTCATGTTGCCAGACTGCGATCCGAGGCTGCTCCAGACTCAGATAATGCTGATGTTCACGCAGCAGGTTGCCCGCCGGATCGTGGAACCACTGCAAGCGACTGTGATCATTTTCAGCCAGTGTCATATTGCCGTTGCCATCGTAGGCAAATGTTTCACTTTGTACCTGTTCGCCCAGACTCGCACGGCGCTCTATCAGACGGCCCATCAGGTCGAATTGGAAAGCCACTCGCCGCTCGCCATCAAGCTTGCTGCTCAAACGACCTGATTCAGTGTCGTACTGGTAGCGCGTAATATGGCCGTCGAAACCTGTTTCCTCCAATAACCGCCCCATCGGATCGTAGTGAAAATGGGCGCTACGCTCATTTTCGTTCTCCAAAGCGGTCAAACGACCGAGACGGTCCCAGCGATAGCGCAACGTTTGCTCAGCCGCATCCACTCGCTCGGCGATAAGGCCGGCGGCGCTGTAGTTCCAGGTGGTGCAGCGGTTCAGGCCGTCGACATGGGCCAACAGTCGCCCTTCGGCATCGCGACTGAAACGCTCCTCAGACTTGTCCGGATGCCTGATCAACACCAGTTGACCTGCCACATACTCATACTCGGTGCTTTGCCCTGCCGCATCGGTAAAGCAAATCAACTGACCCAGGCCGTTGTACTCCCAGGTACTGGTTTTGCCGGAACAATCGGTGTACCCGGTCAACTGACCGGCATCGTTGTATTCGAATTTCTTCTCTGCTCCGTTAGCATCCTTGACGGTCTCCGGATAGCCGGCAGATGTGTAGGTGTACTCCGTCTTGTTACCCAGAGGATCGACAGCTTCCACAAGATTGCCGCTGTCGTCATAAGCTCTGGTCCACTGTCCGCCCTCTGCATCACTAACCTTGATCAGTTGGTCCAGATCATCGTATGCGTAATGCACTACGGTGTTATCGGCACGGATGTGTTCGAGAAGATTGCCACGCTCGTCGTAGCTGAACCGATCAACGCTTCCATCGGTGTGGACATGTCGCACGACATTTTTGGCCTCATCGCGGAACAACCATTCCGAACGCTCATCCGGATGACGGATACGGTACGTGTAGCCAAGAATGTCGTAGTAGTGCCAGGTCTCATTGCCGTGAGCGTCAGTGACGTAGGTCAGACGAATGTTTTCGTCCCACTCAAGTCGAGTATCGAAGCTTCCATCATCCGCCCATTCACGAATCGCTTTGGCATCGGAGCCGTCCCCCTGCCATTGCAAATTCATGCCCCGCCCGGTCCGGTCGGTGTATCGCGTGATCAGATGGCTGCGGAATTCATAATTCCAGGCATAACCGTTTTCATCCCGTGCCTGAACCAGATCGCCCAACGCATCATAGTGATAGGCACACAGTTGGCGCTGAGGAATGCCATCGGCGATCTCCCACAAACCTGTCAGACGTCCGTGGTCATCGATCAGTGTTCCGAGTTGTAGATGAACCTTTGTAACGTCCCCCTGATAGGTGAGCAGGTCAGAGAGCACCGGCTCATCACCATGCATGTGCTCATAGTGCAGCATGATTCCGGCACCGCTGCGCAGCTCGATGCCGGCGAGCAGAAAGCGTGCCCCACGACGCACGTAGGTCTCCTTTCGCTCGACGCCGCGGCACAGCAGCAATTGATTTTCACCTGAGCGAATCAGAGTCAGGTTTTCAATCGGGTCATGATGGGCTTCGCCGACTTTGGGCAACGCAAACTCATGACTTCGGCCATCGGCCGCATGAAAGACCAACCCGTCATCCACATAATCGAAACGAGTGGTGAACTCGTTGATCCAGCGAGCACCCAGGCTGCCTTTGTCGTAGGCCTCCAGATTCGAGTAATAAGTACGGTTCCAGACGACGGGAAACGGGCCCGGCAAACGGAAATCCGTGTGGGTGATGGTTTCCGTGCCGCGTGCAAAGCTGATGTTTCTTTTCGTGCCTGTCGGGACGCGATTCTTGCAATCACTGGCATCAGAACGGGCTCGAGCCTGGCTTTGCTGCAACTCCAGTTGGCCTTTGCCGGCGCGTTGTTCTGCCTTGCTCGTGGCCCCCGGTTTGACACTGGCGGCCTGACCATGAGAGCGACGTTTGCGCCAAGTTACTACAGAGCCCGCCAACATCTGCAACAGCCAGCCGATGGAATGCTGAACGCCTGGGTCACCAAGCTTTTTCATCTGGGATTGCAGCTCCACCCCCAGCGTGCGAAGCATCGATGTGTTGCTCAGTACCAGAGCCTTGGCTTTCTCCGGCAGCAAGTTCTTGGCGGCACTGTTGGCAACGCCTTTGCCTGCAGCTTTGTAGGCACTGAAAGCGGCACCGAAAATGTTGCTGATAGCCGCCTTGGGGTCATGCAACAACTGACCGCGCGCCGCCGTGATTTTCGAACCGGCCGCATTGAGGTCTCCCTTCGCATCGAGCTTGCCGTTGACCACCTTTTCCAGGCCCTTGGCGATCTCGTTCACCAGGCTTTGACCCAGTTTTCCAGCGTCGTCGAGAATGCCCGCCAGTTTGGGTTGTGCCTGTTTGACGAAGTCATCGATGGTGCCGACGATGGTCGCGTTCAGATGCCCGATCAACACTTCAATCAGAGAGTCCCCCAGCAGCATCTTGGCGCTGTTACGCAGCTCCTGACGCACCAACCCCAGGGTCGGGCGTAGTGTCATGCGCGCAGAAGCCATGGTCGGTGGCGCAGGCAATACACCAATCAGGTTGATACCCAGGCTGACCCAATCCAGCACCTGACGCTGTTTGCTTTTGGCCAGGGTGACGATGTCTCCAAGGGCATCAACCAACGCCATGATGTTGCCCACGACAGGAAGAGCACCCGCGACGTTCTTGACCCGATCGAGTGTGACGACACCGCCGCTGATAGACTGCAACCAGGCATCGAATTTGGCAGCGCCGCGTCCAACATCCTGAATATCGATCGTGTTGAGTGGCACCACCGCGACTTGCGGCTCACGCTGTTTCGCACCACCGCCCCCAGTTGTCATGACAGCACCTCACCCGCCAGCAATTCCGGAGTTTTCAAAGAAGGTTTTGGAAGTGTCGGCGTTGGCAGACTCGGCAACTTGCCCGCCTTGCTCGCCGCCCCGAGAATCCCCGACGCACTCGGCATTGCCGCACTCGCCAGTTTCGGCAGCCCGGCCCCTCCGCCCTGCATCACGCCTTTCACCTGCTGCGCCGTTTGCATCGCACCTTGCGCGGTCTGCACGGCGCCCATCCCTGTTTTCGCCATGTCCTTGCCCTTCTCCAACATGTCCCAGTTCTTGCTTGGCAGCACCTGCGCCACCATGGCCTGCACCTGGCTCGGAATGTCTTCGGCCCCCGGCGGATTCAACGGCCATTCCGGTTTGCCGATGTAACTGCCTTCGCTCCAGGTGTCCGCCGGATCCTGGCCGAACAGCACCCGCGCCGGGCCTGGTGCGGCGCCGGCAACGCTGGCGAACCCCTTCGCGTCGAGCTTGCCCTTGATGCTTTTGCCCAGCGCATCGATGACTTCGTAGTCGCCGTCCTTGATGCCCTGACGCCCGGCGTACTGGTTGAACAGCTCCAGATTGCCCTTGCCCGGTTTCGGTGGTTCCGGGAACACACCGGCCAGGGATTTCGCCCCGGTGTAGGCGAAGTTCGCCGCGTGGGCGGTGTACGGGCCGCTGGTGGCGTGGGTGATGCCGCCGGCGTTGTAGGTCGTGGCGCTGCCGCCACCCTGGATCACCAGTTCGGTCTTGGCGGTGATGGTGATGCGGTCGGCGTTGGCGGTGATGTTGAGTTTGGCCAGCAGGTTGATGCTGTCCTTCAGCGCCTTGACGTCGATGTCGCCGGACGCTGCGACCAGACGCCAACCCATGCTTTGCACGAACAGACGCATGCCACGGCTGGCGCTGGCCAGCAGGCGTTTGCCGATGGAAAAACTGGTGTGCCCGGTACTGCTCAGCGCCAGGTGTTCGCCGGTGGCTATGTGGCTGGAGCGCGGGGTGGTCAGGGCGATGCCGGCGGGACTGGCGAGTACCAGATGCGGCTCGGTGAACTCGGGAAATTCGTTGGCGGTGAGGTTCGCCGGGCCACTGCCGAGTACGCCTTGATGCTGCGCGTGCAAGGCCTTGGCCACGTCGTCCTGATCGCCCGCTTCCTGGGCCTGAAGCTCTTTGGCTTGTGTGGCGAAACCGTCCTGTTGGTCGCTGGCGGTGGCCAGGCGCTCGGCGGTTTCCGGCAGGTCCTTGTGGTGTTTCGATTCGTTCGGACGCGGTTCGGTGGTGATCAGCAGACCGGCTCCGGCACGCACGGCGCCGTGGCGGTCGGTTCTTAACTCAAAACCTTCACCCCGAGGCTGACCGCCGCTTGGGCGCGGGTGGGTCAGGTAACCAAGGTTGATCGCGCTCGCGCCGTGATCGCTGCGCAGCGCGATGCTGATCTCGCTGGTGGTGTCGTCGATGCGCAGTTCGTTGGCGCGGCTGCCCTTGTATTCCTTGCTCTTGACCGTGGCCAGGGTCTTGAAGTCCGGCAGCTTGTACGGCGGCAGATTGGCGCCGTGGTACAGGCAACCGGTGATCAGCGGCTGATCGGGATCGCCTTCGAGGAAGGTGATCAGCACTTCCATGCCGACCCGCGGAATGTTGATCGAGCCAAAGGTTTCCGCCGCCCAACTGGAGGCCACGCGCATCCAGCAGGTGGTCTTGTCGTCGTGCTGGCCTTCGCGGTCCCAGAAGAACTGCACCTTCACCCGGCCGTACTGGTCGCAGAAAATTTCTTCGCCTTCGGGACCGGTGACCACGGCGCTTTGCGAACCGAGGACTTTGGGTTTCGGGTGGTCCAGCGGCGGACGGTACGGCACGTCCCACGGGATCGCGTTGAAGCGGTTGCGATAACCCTGATGGAAATCGTCTTTGTTGTCCGTGGTGTCGCTGGTCACCGACTCTTCCAGCACTTGCGGCTGCTTGCCTTCGTGGAAGATTTCGGTGAGCAGCCACAGGTCGTTCCACGTCGGATTGGCGTGGTCGGTCAGGGCCAGAAAATGCCCGGTGACCAGAATCGGCTGATCACTGTTGCCCTCGGCCAGGCGATAGTCGCTGCGGTGGCGTTCGAGGTTGCGGTTGGCCAGGTGCTTGCCACGCTCGCGATCCACGAAACGGCCTGGGTAATCGTAGTCTTCCAGGTCCGGCTGGGCGCTGCTCTTGGCGTCGCTTTCCAGCTCGATCTTCGGTTTGACGAAGTCGTAATCGCGGCGCGTGGTACGGCTGGTGCGGGTGGCCAGGCGCAGGCCGAAACGCTTGACCACCGGTTGGTCCGCCACCAGCCCGGAGTCCTGCTGATACGCCACCGGCGCCAGTTTCGGGAACACCGTCTGGTCATCGCCGAAGGTCAGTTTGTGGCCGCTGGACGTGTGCTGGAAGTGGTAGTGAATGCCTTCTTCTTCGCACAGGCGCTGGACGAAATGCAGGTCCGATTCGTCGTACTGCGTGCAGTAGATCCGCTCGGGATACACCGCACTCAACTGGAAGTGGTAATCGCTGGCCAGAATGCCGTGCTCTTCCAGCACCTGACTGATGATCTGCTGCACCGTCATCTGCTGGAAGATGCGCTGGTTGAAGCGGTGCGCCAGGTACGAAAGCTGCGGTCGCAACGAGATTTTGTAGCGGGTCAGGCGCTTGCCCGCCTCGCCCTGGGCGATGCTGTAGATCAGCCCGTGGATCCCGGTGCCGCTCGGCGACAGTTGAAGAAACGCCAGTTTGTGCAGCAGGCTTTCGAGGTTGATCGAGGCCTTTTCGCTGACCAGTTCCAGCTCGAATTCGAAGGGAGTGTTGAGGGCTTCCCGACCGGTAAACGACAGGACCTGGAAATCGCTGTCCGCGCCATCGATGGTCAGATTGAAGTGAGGCTGGTTGGCCGGTGAGAACATTCCCTTGTCCCTCGTGCTGTGCTGCAACCCACGCCAGATGGATAAGCATCTGGCGGCAGTAATCCTTTAAGAACTCAGAGGTTCCGGCCAGTAACGCTGGCCGGAACGGTACAACCATCAGCCGCGTTTAAACGACCGGAGCACGCCAGTCATCGGAGCCCGAAGTACCGGAGACTTCGTGGGTCCAGGTGATCTTGCGGTAGGTGAAATGCACCTCTTCCAGATGAGTGAAGTGGGCGTTTGCCGGGTCCTGGCAGTTGTGCATCTTGTTGTTGATGGCGACGATGATCGCGTCTTCCAGTTTGGTGGTGTAGTAGTGCTCTTGGGTGCCTTGCGCCGAAGTACGGTACCACTGGATAACGATTTCGCTCATGCGCTCGCCGGAAGTCAGAGCCGCTTGCAGCAGAGGCGAAGCCTTGTCGTAGACCTTGGTGATCACGACTGGCTTGTGCACGCGCTGACCGGTTGGCTGACCGGACTGCGGATCACGTGGGATGATCACGTCGTGGGTGAACGCCTGAACCATGACCTGGTCTTCGTGGCCTTCCTGGTAGGTGTTGCCAACGGAGTCGGCGGTGAAGGCGCCGGCAGTGATCAGGCCTTGTTTTTCGCCGGTAACCGACATGTACGCTGGTGTTGCCATGGGGTGTGCTCCTTGCTCAAAAGACAGGACCGGACGGCGTGATTGCCTGCCCGGGTGGCCAAGGAGTTATCAAAAGTCGTGCCAGCCGTATCAGGGCTGTTACCCATCAAAGACTTACGACGTTTACGTGAGATTCGTTCGATTTTGGCTGTAGGAAACAGGGAAAAAGTGCGCAAGAAGTTGCGCAGTGCTGTGCAACTTCTTGCGCACTTGGCTGGAGGCCTTGATCTGCGAGGCCTCCAGCTATTTTTACCGTGATTTTATTACGGATTACTGCGCAACTTTTTGCGCAGTTCCGCCAATGCGAACAGAACTGCGGAATCAGTACTCCTGCAACGCCCGTGGTCGTTGACTGCGCTGCTGCGCCGCCGCATCCGGCGCCTGCTGCAACTGAAAGTCGAACTTCAATTCGGCTCGACGTCCCGCTGCATCCTCCAGAAATTCGACCTCCCCGACCAACCCTTCACGGGTCGCATACGCAAAGTCATCCCAAAGGTATTTGTCACCCGACAGATTGATCTGCGTCGTCAGGTGCCGGTGCCCCGGTGCGGAAATGAAGAAGTGAATATGAGCCGGGCGCTGGCCGTGGCGGCCGAGCAGGTCGAGGCATTCCTGGGTCGGGCCTTTCGGGTCGCAGCCATAACCGGAGGGCACGATGCTGCGGGCGCGGTAGCGGCCTTCGGCGTCGGTGATGATCCGGCGGCGCAGGTTGTATTCGGATTGGCTCTGATCGAAGAACGAGTAAGTGCCTTTGGTGTTAGCGTGCCACAGGTCGACCGTGGCGCCGGCCAGCGGCTGGCCCTGCGGGTCGAACACCTGGCCTTCGAGCAACATCAGCGTGGCGACGCCCTCCTCGCTGCCGTCGTCCATGCGGCATTCACCTTCGTACAGCGGCGCGCCGGCCACGTACAACGGGCCTTCGATGGTGCGCGGCGTGCCGCCGGTCAAGCCGATCTGCGCATCCTTGGCGTCCTGCAGCAGGTCGAGGAAATGTTCGAGGCCGAGACCGGCCACCAGCAGCCCGGCTTCCGAGCGGCCGCCCAGGCGGTTGAGGTAATCGACGGCTTTCCAGAATTCGTCTTCGCTGATGTCCAGGTCTTCGATGATCCGGGCGGTGTCCTGCAACACCCGCAGGACGATGGTTTTCAGACGCGAGCTGCCGCCGTCGTTGGCGAAACCGGCGGCTTGTTCGAAGAACGCTTGCAGCTCGGCAGTGTGGGCAATCTTCACGGTCATGGTGTTCACCTCATCTTGTTGTTGTGGGGTCGGGTCCGGGCTCAGCGGTCGTCGGTGTGGATCGATGAGGGATGGCGGCAGAGGCCGTCGATCTCGATGTCCATGTAGGGAAACAGCGGCAACAGCATCAGGGTGTCGTGCAGCGCTTCGACGCTGGGCACGTCGAACACGCTGTAATTGGCGTAGTGCCCGGCGATGCGCCAGAGATGGCGCCACTGGCCTTCGCGTTGCAGGCGCTGGGCGAGTTCCTTTTCGTCGGCCTTGAGCTTTGTGGCAACGGCCGGGTCCATGTCGGCGGGCAATTTCACGGTCATTTTTACGTGGAACAGCATGGCGTTCTCCTTAGGGAATCAGTGCCGGCGAAAACGCGCCAGACGCTCTTCATCCAGCGTCAGGCCCAGGCCCGGGGTGCGTGGAATGTGCAGGTGAAAGTCGCGGTACTGCAGGCGCTCGGTGACGATGTCTTCGGTCAGCAACAGCGGGCCGAACAGCTCGGTGTCCCAGGTCAACTGCCTGAGCGTGAGGAACGCATGGGCCGAGGCCAGCGTGCCGACGGAGCCTTCGAGCATGGTGCCGCCGTACAAAGCGATGCCGGCGGCTTCGGCGATTTGCGCGGTGCGCAACACGGCGCGCGGGCCGCCGTTCTTGGCGATCTTCAGGGCGAAGACGCTGGCGGCGCCGTCGGCGGCGAGGCTGAACGCATCCTCGACGCTTTCAATGGATTCGTCGGCCATGATCGGCGCCGGGCTGCGCTGGTTCAGGCGAATCTGCCCGGAACGATTGACCCGCGAGATCGGCTGCTCGATCAGGTCGATGCCGTTGTCGCCGAGCACCTGACAGCCACGAATCGCCTGGGATTCGTCCCAGTACTGGTTGACGTCGACCCGCACACTGGCGCGCTCACCCAGGGCTTTTTTGATCGCCACCACGTGCTTCAGATCCTGCTCCAGCGGGTTGGCGCCGATTTTCAGTTTGAAGATCCGGTGTCGCCGCGCTTCCAGCATTTGTTCGGCTTCGGCGATGTCGCGGGCGGTGTCGCCGCTGGCCAGAGTCCAGGCGACTTCGAGGCTGTCGCGGACCCGGCCACCGAGCAGTTCGCTCACGGGCAGACCGAGACGTTTGCCTTGGGCATCGAGCAAGGCGCTCTCGATGCCGGACTTGGCGAAGGTGTTGCCCTTGGCGATCTTGTCGAGTTTCTGCATCGCGGCGTTGATGTTGTCCGCGTCCATGCCGATCAGCGCCGGCGCCAGGTGCGCGTCGAGGTTGGCCTTGATGCTTTCCGGGCTTTCGTAGCCGTAGGCCAGACCGCCAATGGTGGTGGCTTCGCCGATGCCTTCGATACCGTCACTGCAACGCAGGCGCAGGATCACCAGCGTCTGGTTCTGCATCGTGTGCATCGCCAGTTTGTGCGGGCGGATGGTCGGCAGGTCGACGATGACCGCCGACAGGTTTTCAATCAGGATCCGGTTCATGTCAGTGTCCATTCAAGCGTGATCAACCGAGGTCACCGCCACCGACCGGCAGGGTTACCCCGGTGATGTAGGAGGCGTCGTCCGAGGCGAGAAACAGGATCGCGCCGACCTGTTCGTCAATGGTTCCGTAGCGTTTCATCAGGCTGCTATCAAGGGTTTGCGCGACGATTTCCTGATACCAGGCCTGCTCCTGCTCAGATTGTTCGGCGGCGTTACGCGGGATGCGCCGGGGCGGCGCTTCGGTGCCGCCGGGCGCGGTGGCGTTGACCCGAATCCCGCGCTCGGCGTTTTCGAATGCCAGGCAGGCAGTCAGCGCATTGATCCCGCCCTTGGCTGCGCCGTAAGGGACGCGGTTCAGGCTGCGGGTCGCAATCGACGACACATTGACGATCGCGCCGCGCCCCTGCTTGAGCATGTACGGCAATGCGGCGTGGCAGCACCACAGCGTCGGGAACAGCGAGCGGCGCACTTCGGCCTCGATCTGCTCGACTTCGTAGCGTTCGAACGGCTTGGCCCAAATGGTGCCGCCGACATTGTTGACCAGCACATCCAGGCGCCCGAATGCATCGACGGCGGCGCTCATCACCCGCGCACAATCGGCGTATTGCTCAAGATCGGCGATCAGCGACAGCACGCTCTCGCCTTGCAGTTCGTGAACCAGCTCGGAGCGGTCGACGGCGATCACCTGCGCGCCCTCCTCCAGCAAACGCTCGCACACCCGGCGACCGATGCCCTGCGCCGCGCCAGTGACCAGCGCGACCTTGTTGGCGAATCTGTTGTTCATGACAACCTCGCAATTCAGAAAGAAGACTCAGGCCGCCGCGAATTTCTCGTAGTAGAAGTTCGCCGGCGTGATGCCCTGCTCGCGGATGTACTGGCTGACCGCCTCGACCATCGGCGGCGGACCGCACAGGTACACGTCGACATCGCCTTCGTTGAGGTGTCGCGGCTCGATGTGCTGGGTGACATAACCCTTGAGCGGGTGCTGACTCTGCGGATTGGCCACGCAGGCGCCGAAGCTGAAATTCGGGATGCGCGCGGCGAAGGCTTCGAGGCGGTCGAGTTCCACCAGATCGAAATCGTTGGTCACGCCGTAGATCAGGTGAACTGGATGCTCGCTGCCCTGCTCGGCGATCTTCTCCAGCATCGCCGTGAAAGGCGCCAGCCCGGTGCCGCCCGCCAACAGCAACAACGGCCGCTTGATCTCGCGCAGGTAAAAACTGCCCAGCGGCCCGGCCAGATTCAGGCTGTCGCCGGCCTTGGCCAGCCCGGTGAGGAAGCTGCTCATCAGGCCGCCGGGGACATTGCGGATCAGGAAACTGACCTCGCCGTTCTTCTGCAACGAGCTGAAGGAATAGGCGCGGGATTGCTCGCTGCCCGGCACTTGCAGGTTGACGTACTGACCGGGCAGGAACGCCAGTTTGCTCAGGGATTCGCCCTTGAGCGACAGCGCGATGGTGCTTTCGGAAAGCTGCCGGACATCGCTGATCGACGCCTGATAACTCGCCTGCTCGGTCTTGCACACCTGCGAGCCGACCGGCACTCGCACCACGCAATCGCTTTCGGCGCGCATTTGGCAGGTCAGCACATAACCCTGGGCCAGTTCGTCTTCACTCAGGGCGTCTTCGATGAAGTTGTCGCCCATGGCGTAACGCCCGGCTTCGGCGAAACACTTGCAGGTGCCGCAGGCGCCATCGCGGCAGTCCAGCGGGATGTTGATGCCTTGGCGATACGCCGCGTCGGCAACGGTTTCGTGGCCCGAGGCCTCGATGAAACGGGTGACCCCGTCTTCGAAATTCAGTGCGATCTGGAAACTCATGGTGCACCTCGCTCACAGCGTCGAGCCCGGCTCGCCGCCGTCTCGATCAGATGTGATAGATGTCGATGACCTGACGGACGTAATCGTTCTTCAGCACGACTTTCTTGGCCTTGATCAGCGGCTGTTCGCCGCGCAGGTCGAGGGTGTAGAAGCTGGTGCCGAAATAACTGTCGGTGACCTGATAGCGAAAGCTCAGGGTGTACCAGTTGAAGCGCACCTGACATTGCCCTTCGCCCTGCTCGACGATCTCGATGTTGCTGAGGTTGTGCGAGGTGCGAGTGTCGGGGATGGTCGCGCTGGAGCGCTCGGTCTTGATCCGGAACACCCGGTCTTCGAGGCCGCCACGGTTGCCATACCAGATCAACGAGATTTCGCTTTGCGGGTCTTCGGTCAGGGTGTCGTGGTCGTCCCAGGCCGGCATCCAGAAACTGGCGTCGGCGGCGTAGAGTTCCAGCCACTGATCCCATTGGCCGTCGTCCAGATAACGCGCTTCGCGGTAGAGGAAATCGCGCACGGTGTCGTAGAGGTTGCTCATCACCCAGCCTCCACGGGAATCAGAACCTGCTCGGCCGAAACGGCCTTGAGCATGGTTTCCTGCCAGTACTTGTGTTGCAGCACGAACAGGCCTTCGTCTTCGGTGCGCATGCCGGACAGCAAGGGCTTGAGGTCGATTTCCTCCGCCGCCGCGTCCGCGCCTTCGACCCAATGGGTCGCGCCACGGGACATGTCGTTCCAGCCGCGCCCGGCGCCGTAACCGGTCTGGCACGAGCGGAACTCTTCGAGGTCATCCGGGGTGGCCATGCCGCTGACGTTGAAGAAGTCTTCGTACTGGCGGATACGCTTGGCCCGGGCCTCCGCGCTTTCGCCTTTGGGCGCGATGCAGTAGATGGTGATCTCGGTCTTGTCGACGGAGATCGGCCGGGCGATGCGGATCTGCGAGCTGAACTGATCCATCAGATAGACGTTGGGGTACAGGCACAGGTTGCGCGAGTTCTCGATCATCCAGTCGGCGCGGGCCTGGCCGAAGTCCCGGGCCAGTTCATCACGACGCTCGTAGGCCGGACGATCCTCGGGGTTGGCCCAGCGGGTCCAGAGCAGCAGATGGCCGTGGTCGAACGAGTAGAAACCGCCGCCCTTCTTCGCCCAACTGCCGGCGCTCATGGTCTTGATTTCTTCACCGGCGTCACGCTGCTGACGCTGGTTCTGGGTAGCGGCGTAGTTCCAGTGCACGGAGCTGACGTGATAGCCGTCGGCACCATTTTCGGCGGTGAGTTTCCAGTTGCCTTCATAGATGTAGGAGCTGGAACCGCGCAGCACTTCCAGACCTTCAGGGGACTGATCGACGATCATGTCGATGATCTTGGCCGACTCGCCCAGATGCTCGACGAGGGTTTTCACATCGGCATTCAGGCTGCCGAACAGAAAGCCGCGATAGGACTCGAAACGCGCGACTTTGGTGAGGTCGTGGGAGCCTTCGCAGTTGAAGCCTTCGGGATAGCCGGCTTCGCCCGGGTCCTTGACCTTGAGCAGTTTGCCGCTGTTGTTGAACGTCCAGCCGTGGAACGGGCAGGTATAGCTGGAACGGTTGCCGGACTTGTGCCGGCAAAGCATCGCGCCGCGATGGCTGCACGCATTGAGAAAGGCATTGAGTTCACCGGCCTTGTTGCGGGCGATGAACACGGGCTGGCGACCCATGGTGGTAGTCAGAAAATCGTTGGCGTTGGGGATCTGGCTTTCGTGGGCGAGGTAGATCCAGTTGCCTTCGAAGATGTGCGCCATCTCCAGTTCGAACAGCCGCGGATCGGTGAACATCTCCCGCTTGCAGCGGTAGGCCCCCTTTTCGGGGTCCTCTTCAAGCATGGCATTGAGGTAGTCGATTCCCAGGGACATGGCCGGGGCCTCCATTGTTATTGTTCAGGCCAGGTCAGATTAGGGAGGCAACGCGGGCGGCAATATCCGAATCCTGCAGAGCGCTATCCGTTTTGTGCAGGACGGCGCAGCAGGTGCTTCAGATTGTTTCGAGGCGGGACTTCAGTGGCGGCGCTTGAAGGTCACGGACGGCAATTCGCCGAACTGCTGGCGGTAGCTTTCGGAGAAACGCCCGAGGTGCAGGAAGCCGTAGTCGAGCGCCAGTTCGGTGAGGTTGCGCACCGGGCAGCTCGGATCATTGAGGCAGGCATGAATGCGTTCCAGCTTGCGCTGGCGGATGTACTGCATCGGGGTCACGCCGAGCTGGCGTTCGAACAGCGCGTACAGTGAGCGCGAGCTCATGTTTGCCTGGGCCGCCAGGTGTTCGGCGGGCAGATCCAGCTTCAGGTTGCGCTCTATATAGTCGAGGATCCGCTCGAAACTGACGCTCGGCGAACTCAGGCATTCACGGCTGACGTTGGTGTTCATCAGCGAGATCAGTTTGCTGCCGACGATCTGCGCGTAATGTTCCTGCACCCGCAGCAACGGGTCGCTGGCTTCAGCTTCCTGGCAGATCATGCCCAGCAGATTGGTAAAGCCTTCCAGTTCGTCGAGCCGGTAATGATTGCGCAGAAACCGGATGCCGCCGGCAGGATGCAGCCAGCGCTGCTCGTCGCACACTGACTCCAGCACGCTGACCGGCACCTTGAGGATGAATTTCTCGCAATCGTCGGAATAGGTCAGATCGACCGGATCGTCCGGGTTGATCAACAGCAATTCGCCCGGCACCAGGTGATGCTCGCGCTTGTGCCCGCGCCACAGGCAGTTGCCTTGCAGCAGGACTTGCAGGTGATAGACCGTTTCCAGTGCAAGTGAAGTGACGCGAACGCTGCCGCCATAGCTGATGCGGCACAGATCGAGGTCGGCGAGTTTGCGGTGGTTGAGGCTGGCTTGCGGATGGGTGGTTTTGGACAGGCCGATGAAATGCTGGCCGACGTGCTGGTTCACATAGTCGGAGACGGCATACGGGTCAGCGTGGCGAAACACGCTGCTGCGGTCGCTCAGCAGGCGGCTGTCCATGGGCAAGGTACTCGATCTTGTCGTTATGGTGATGGTCACGGTTTACGCCATCACCGGTCACAGTACGCCGGCGTGCCGGATCGGGCAATTGGACGAAGGTTTGGCTGTCCGCTGATCGAACGCTTTCAGCGAATCAGAATTGACGGCCCCCAACGAAAAAACCACCTGCGAACAGGTGGTTTGATCTGGCCGGCACACCCGATCACTCAGCGATCGGCATGCTGCTCCAGCATCGCATAGGCCTCGCCGGTGAAACGGTAGCTTTTGTCGGGCTGAAACACGATGACGCCCTCCTCGCACAAACGCTTGAGCACTTCCCTGACGCTGATGAACTGAATGCCGCTGACAAATGCCTGCAGATACCCATGCACCCCGCGCCCGCCAACGGCGCGTCCTTCCCGTGTGGCAACCAGCAAGGCATCGATCACCTTGATCCGGATCAGGCTGGTGCGCAGCCCGTAATAATGCAGCAGCTCACGGATATGCTCGTTGGTGCTGCGCTCGAAATCGAAGGCTCGCTGGACTTTCGGGATCGGCAATGGCGTACCAGAGGAAGTCGATGCCGGGCTGGTTAACATTCGAATACTCCTTTTCCTTGAAGGCTCTGTGATCAACCGCTGTGCGTAGCTCTATATATAAGAAGGCGCACCCAACAGTGCGCCCCCGGATCAGAAGTCGACGGTCGCCGACAACTGCAACGTGCGTGGATAGCCCGGGGAGAAAGCGCCATAGGACGCCACACCCGACCAGTACTCGCGATCAAACACGTTCTGCACCGTGGCGCGGAATGTCGTTGGCCGACCTTCGATCTTGGTGGCGTAGCGAGCGCCGGCGTCGATGCGGGTCCAGGAAGGCAGTTCCTGGGTGTTGGCCTGATTGACGTATTGGCTGTCGGTGTAGATCGCGCCGCCGGTCAGAGTGAAACCTTCGACCCACGGTGTGTCCCACTCGGCCCAGAGGTTGGCCTGGACATCCGGCACGCCCACCGGTTTGTTGCCACGGTTGGCGGCGGTGGCCGAATCCGTCAGTTCGCCATCGAGCAAGGTCACGCCGCCCATCAGGCGGGTGCCCGGCGCCACTTCACCGAACATGCTCAGCTCGACACCACGGTTGCGTTGTTCGGCCTGCACCGAGAACACGTTGCCGGCGCCGATTTCGCCGCTCGGCTTCTCGATCTGGAACAGCGCCAGAGTGGTCATGAACGTGCCGTGTTCGTACTTGACGCCGATTTCGTGCTGCCTGGATTTGTAGGGTGCGAAGGTTTCACCGGAGTTCGCCGCCGTGCCCGGAGCGATATCACCTTTGCTCAGGCCTTCGACGTAGTTGTAGTACAGCGAAACGTCTTCCCACGGTTTGACCACCACGCCCGCCAGCGGCGTCGTCGCGTTGTCGTCGTAACGGGAGCTGACCGCACCCGAAGCGTTGTAGTTACGCGATTCGATGTCCTGACGGCGCACGCCGAGGGTCAACTGGATCCGGTCATCGAGAAAGCCCAGGGTGTCGGTCAACGCGATGCCGGACAGTTCCGATTCGGAAATGCGCAGCACTTTCGGCGAGTTGATGTACTGCTTGGGCACGTCCACCGGGTGGTAGATGTTCGAGCGGATTTCCGTGCCGTTGTTGATGCCCCGGGACAACTCATCCTGATAACGGGTCGCCATGACCGTGGTCGTGTGGGTGACCGGGCCGGTGGCGAACAGCGCACGCATGCCCACGTCGGCCGTCGAACGGTCGACGTTGAATTTGTAATAGCCGGGGATGTTGCTGGTGTCGCCGGCGTCGTTGAGGATTCGCGGCACCTGGTCGGACATGCGCTTGACGTCGGAGCGGCCACCGCCGGCGTGGGCGAATACCGTCAGATTATCGTTGAGGTCGTACTCGCCGCCGAGCAAGGCCGACTGCTCCCTGGTGTCCGACCAGCCCCAGTCCTGCGGCAGGTTGGTGCGGCCGTTCGGCGCCGATGGAATCTCGACGCCCGGTGCGATGGTGAACGGGCGCGACGCCGCCTCGAAGCTCTCTTTCTGGCTGATGAAATCCAGGTTCAGACGCAAGCGCTCGCCCTGGTAGTCGAGGGCGATTGCACCGATGTTGAGGTCCCTCTCCTGATCATCCACCGCAGTGTCGCCGCCCTGGAGGCTGCCATTGAAACGTACGCCGAACTGGTTTTCGTCACCGAAACGCCGACTGATGTCCAGGTGCCCGCCCACTTGCGAGTCCGACGCGTAACTGCCGGTAAAGCGGGTCAGGTCTTCGGCCAGCGGTCGTTTGGGTACGATGTTGATCACGCCGCCAACACCACTGTTGGGCGAAATCCCGTACATCAGCGCGCCCGGCCCCTTGAGCACTTCGACGCGCTCGGCGTATTCGGTGAACACGCGATAGTTGGGCGCAACGCCGTACACACCGTCATAGGCCAGCTCGCCGAGGTTGCCCTCGCCTATCGCAAATCCCCGGATGAAAAACGAATCGACGATCCCGCCGGTCTGCCCGGTCGAGCGCACCGATGGGTCGCGTTCCAGTGCATCAGCCACGGTGACCGTTTGCAGATCCGCGAGGGTTTTGGCGGTGTAGCTGGTCACGCTGAACGGTGTGTCCATCACGTCTTTGTTGCCCATCATCCCCAGCCTTGCGCCTCGGGCGACCTGCCCTCCGGCGAGAACTTCCGGCAATGCGGTTGCGCCGTTGTAACGGGCGTTGACGTTGGTGGTGTCCAGCGTCAGCCCTTCGGTGGCGGCGGCGTCCTGTTGCTCGGGTTGCTTGGGGTCTGCTGCCCAGGCAGTGGCGCTTCCTGCGGCCAGGATAGAACTCAGCATCGCGGTGCGAATGGCCAGTGTGAGGGCGCGTTCACTGCAGGGTCGGCGTGCAACAGACATGACGATTGGGTCCTTCTCGAATGGCTGAAAATGGTAATGACTCCTATTTGCCAGTCGACAATCGAAAAAGTATCAGCGTGGCCGAATATTTTTTTGCGCGGATCGCCCGCAGGGGAAAACGCCGGAGGATGGGGCAGTGAAACCCACCCTCCGACGCCGGTCAGTCATACAGGCAGTGCAGCGGGATGGAGACCACCGGCAGTGCGGGGTCGAACGCGTGGCGGGTGGTCTTGTACGGGAACAATTCGCCACGCTCGATGGTGGTGAAAATCTGCGCCACTTCGAACGCTTGTCCGGTTTGCCAGTGGCGCACACAAACCCGTGGGTCGGCGTAGTCGAGCTGGATGCACGGCACGCGTTTCAACCCCAGTGCCCGCGCTGCGTTGAACCGGTGGTTGCCGTCCATCACGATGCCCCGGGAACGCTCGACGATGATCGGTTCCAGCCAATGCCCGGCCTGGATGATCGCCTCGCGCAGACGTTGCACGTTGAGCGGATCGACCTGCTCGGATTGCCGCACGTCGCACAGCGCACGCAAGGCAATCTGGTAACCATGTCCCATGCTTCACCCCCGGTTTCAGCAGGCATCCGCGTTGGCGACCAGCGCGTACTGGCTGGCCATGTCCCGCAGGCGCTGGGCCTGTTCGATGAGCGGCAGATCGACCATTTCGCCGTCGACCTGCACCGCGTGACTGCCCCCGGCCACCGCGCTCAGGACCCGATCCGCCCACGCCAGTTGGCGGGCGTTGGGCAGGAAGGCTTTCTGCACCGTAGTGATTTGCGAAGGATGGATACACAGCTTGGCGCCGAACCCCAGTGACCGGGCGTAACGCGAGTCGCGCTCGACCACCGGCATGTCGCTGATGGCCGGGGTCACGCCATCGATCGGCGCCGGTAACCCGGCCACCCGCGAAGCCAGCACGATGCGATTGCGGGCGAACAGAAACGCTTCGGGAATCTGGCTGCAATCGATGTCCAGGGAAAAATCCAGCGAACCGAATGCCAGCCGCGCCAACCCGGGAATCGCCGCAATCGCCTCGACCTGATGCAAGCCCTTGGCGGTCTCGATGATGGCGACGATCTGCAGCTCGGGGTTCCATTCCAGCAGTCGCCCGACGACATGGGACAGGCTCTCCGGGCATTCGGCCTTGGGCAGGAAAATCCCCGCGCAGCGCTCGGGGTAGCGCATATCACCCAGCCACGTCATGTCCTGGCGAAACAGCGAACTGCCGACGCTGTTCAGCCGGATGTAACGCCGGCAGGCGGTTTCAGGCGTGCTCTGTTGCCAGGCCCAGATCGACGCCCGGGCCACGGCTTTGCTGTTCGGATGAACGGCATCTTCGAGGTCGAGAATGATCGCGTCCGGCCCGGCGTCGACCGCTTTGGAAAAACGCTCCGGGCGGTTGCCGGGAACGAACAGGTAGCTGATGGGAAGCGTAGCGTTGGTGCTGTGACGAACAGTCATCGGGACTCTCCTGAGCGTGCTTCAGTCGTGGGTTTTCAAAAAAAATTCGAACACCTGTTACAGGGGAAAAACCGGGTTGATTTCAGGCGCATTGAATCAATCGTCAACACCTTGAATAACAAGGCGTTAAAAGAATTTTTAATCAATACGCGAGCGCTTACTTGAGCAGGCGAACAAACGGCTTCGCACTCCCCTGTTGTGTGTGTTCATTCAAAAATATTTGAAAACCTTACTTGATAATCGTTCCCGTTCGCAATATTGTTCGAGCCGCTGACAGGGTCGAGACTCAAATCAAGACCTGCAATTTTGTTCACGGAAAGTTCGGCGCAATGATGTCATTTACATGTCAGGCAATGGCACTTCAAAAGCGAAAAGGCCATATTTTATTGGCCTTCTCCTTGCCTGCCTGAGCATTAAGGAGTGGGGTTCTCATGAAACAGATTTGTGAAAATTTTATGAAAGAACATGCCCCTTGTTTAATTCCAGAGCGGATCTGTCATCCGCCTCCACCTTTTTAAACATTCGTATCTGACGAGCAGCAAGAACACGCAACATACATATGGCGATTATTTACGCCAGAGGTTTCCTATGCCTGAATTAATTGCGCCGCCCGTTAAACACACAACTGAAGCTCATTACACAAAAGTGCTGAAACCGTTACTTGATCCTGTTATCGAAAACTTTCTTCAACATTCACCAGGAAAACTTGTTGAGCTTGTTAAACAACACGGATCGCCGCTGAATCTGGTGTGGCCACATGCCTTTGAGGCCAACGCCCAGGCGCTGCAATCGGTGCTGAAAAAGCATGACGTCGACTACGCGATTTTCTACGGCGCCAAAGCCAACAAGTCCCAGTGCCTGCTGGCTGCGGCTGCGTCTTCGGGTATCGGCACTGACGTATCGAGCCTGTTTGAGTTGCAAGCTGCACTGCGCGCCGGGACCGAAGCGGAAAATTTGTGCGCAACCGGGCCGGCCAAAACCAACGCGTTTCATCAAGCGCTGGTGCAAGGCGGTTCGCTGATTTGTGTGGATTCCCGAGAGGAATTCAGCGAGCTAACAGCGTTGCTCGACACTTCGCCGTCACCGGCCAAAGCCCGAGTCCTGCTGCGTTACAGGCCAACAAATTGCTCGTCGAGCCGCTTCGGAATGGGCGCCGATGACGTGTTTCAGTGCTTGCAATGGCTGACGGAACATCGGGAGTCGTTGCACTTCGAAGGTTTCCATTTCCACCTCGGCGGATACGGCTACGAAACCCGAGTACAGGCCTTCCGTGAAGTGACCGGGTTCTTCGATGCCGCCAGGGAAATGGGCCTCGACCCGGTCATGATTGACATCGGTGGTGGCCTGCCGATGCGCTATGTCGACCCACGGCAGTACGACAGTTTTTTGCAGAACGACAACAACCCTGGTCATTATCAGAACCGTCGAGTACCCCACTCTTATTACCCTTATGGCAGCGGTCTGACGGCTTGCCAGTGGTTGGACTTATTCCTGACGTCGGAGCATTCCCCGGAAAAAACCATTGCCAGTTACTTGAAGAGTCAGAATATAAAACTGGCACTTGAGCCCGGCCGAAGTCTGGTGGATCAAGCGGCGATCACCGTCTTTCGCGTAACGCGCACCAAACAATTGGCCGACAACAAAGTTGTGATATTCGCCGAAGGCAGCAGTTTCAGCGCGTGCGAAACCTGGTTTTCATCTGAATACCTTGTCGATCCAATCCTGATCACTTCGAAAGAATCGAGACAAGTTCCGATGCAAGCCTACATCGCCGGACATAGTTGCCTGGATGATGACGTGATTACTCATCGATTGATCAACTTCGAAACAACACCGCAAACCGGCGATTTATTGATCTACGCCAATACCGCCGGTTATCAGATGGACTTGCTGGAAAACGAATTTCATCGCCACCCGTTGCCACGGCGACTGACGGCGACTTGTTGTACGGAAGGTAACTACGCATTCACACCTGACTATTAAGGGAAGACGTCCAGATGATACTGAATAAAGTTTCGGATCTTATTGGCAATACACCAATGTTGGGCATTGATGTTCCGGATACCAACGCTCGACTTTTGCTCAAGATAGAGAAGAACAACCCCGGCGGCAGCATTAAAGACCGTATGGCGCGCAACATGGTCTTGGCGGCGCTCAAGTCCGGAAAGTTGAAACCCGGTGGCGTGGTCGTGGAATCGTCCTCCGGCAATACCGGCATCGGCCTGGCAATGGCAGCCGTGGAGTTCGACCTGCATTTCATTGCGGTGGTCGATCACCATGCGGCGCAGGACAAGATCGCGGTGATGAAGGCACTGGGCGCCGAGATCCGCTTCGTCGCCGGCACGTACCGGGAAGACGAAGTGGCCGTGGTCGAGCGTCAACGGTTGGCCGCCGAACTCGCCTCGCAGATCCCCGGCGCGGTGTTCATGAACCAGTCCGACAACGCGGCCAATGCCGGCGGCTACAGCGACTTCGTCCGTGAAACCATCGCCCAGGCCGGTGGCCACATCGGCGCGTACGTTGGCTGCGTCGGCACTGGCGGTTCGATGACCGGCATCGCCCGCGGCCTGAAACTGCACAACCCGGACATCGTTACCGTCGCCGTCGAACCGGCCGGTTCCATCGTCTTCGGCCATCCCGGCTATCCGTACTACCAGTCGGGGACCGGCACCCCGGCCGGCGACACCGTTGGCCTGGTGCTCGACTACAGCTGCATCGACCTGGGCTTGCAGGTGACCGATTCTCAGGCCTTCGAAACCGCCCGCTACATCGCACGCAATCTGGCCCTGCTGGTCGGCGGTTCGACCGGCGGAGCGATCTTCAAGGCGCTGGAGCTGATTCACAAAGGCACGCTGACCGGCAACGTTGTGGTGCCGATTGCCGACGGTGGCGAGAAGTACCTGCACACCGTATTCGACGACAAATGGCTGGAAGAACGCGACCTGCTGGACCCGGACGTCGCCCCGCAACTGGACCGCTGGCTGGGCAAGACCCGCTGGCTGGAATCCGACGCCACTCCCCTGCAATTGAGCGTCGCCTGACGCGTCTCCCACACAGGAAAGTCTCTGTATGAAACCGCTGAAAGTCGCCATCTGCGGCGCAGGCCGGACCGGGCATCTGAATGCCATCCTGTTTAAACAGTTGCCCAATGTTCAGGTTTCGATACTCACCAATAATCAAGAGGTGGTCGACCGGCACCTCGCCAACCAGCCGATGCAGGCGCTGATGCCGGACGGCTCGACGCTGAGCGCGCGACCGGACCGGGTCAGCACCGACGCCGGCGTCGTGGTTGCCGACGCCGACATCGTGATCATCACGGTGCCGGCTCACGCACGGCCGCAAGCCTTGCAAGCCATCGCGCCGCATTTGAGTTCGAGCAAACCGGTTTATGTCGGCGCGATCCCGGGTTTCTGCGGTTTTGACTGGCTGGCGGAAGCTTCGCTGGGCGAACGCTCCAATGTGGTGATCTGGGGAATGAAGGATGTGCCGCACACCGCGTTCGATCTGAAGCCTGGGGTGTCGGTCAAGATGGGCGGCGGCAAGAGCCAGTTGTATGTCGCGCTGCACGACCGCGAATCAGCGCAATCACGGCAGCACCTGGAAAAAATCCTCACCACGCTTTATGGCCCCTGCGTGACGATGCTCGACCACTACCTGGAAATCACCCTGACACCAGGCAACCCGATCATGCACAGCTCGGTGATCTACGGTTTGATCGGTCCTTACGGCCAATGGCATCGCAAGATCTTCCCGCAACGAATGTGCTGGTGGACCGAATGCCCCGAGTTGGGCGCCTATTTCCTCGAGCGAATGGATCAGGAAAGTCAGGAACTGTGCACGGTGATCAGCCAACGCATGGGCATCGACCTGTCGTCGGTCAAATCCCTCAAGCAGGAAATCATCGAGGCCTATGGCGAGCAGATCCGCGATCAGAGCAGCATGCTGTCGATCCTGCGCACCAACCAGGCCTACAACGACATCCTCGCGCCAATGATTCCGGCCGACGACAACCGCGCCGGCTACGTGATCGAGCGCGAAAGCCGCGCCTTCAACGAAGACGTTGCCTACGGCCTCGTGCTGCTGGTGGAAATGGCCCGGCGCTTCGAACTGAAAGTCCCCTACATCGAAGAAGTCCTGCAATGGAGCGTTTCCTACATGCAGGGCCTGCGCGACTCGGCGCTCGACTACTTCCCCAGCCAATGGCCGCGCACCGCGTGAGCGGGTTCAACTTTTCATTAACTTCTCGACGAGCAGATAGCTGATATGGATGACTTCAAGACACTCATCGCCTACTCCCGCAAGAACGCCCTGCGACGGATGATCCGTTGCCTGTTTGCCGAAAACATTCTGGATCGCGCGGGCTTGCGCTTCTCTGAGGCCGGTAATGAGGCCACGTACGCGCTGAAAGACGGTCGTGCCCATGTGTTCTTTTCCAACATCGCCAAGGGCCCGGCCGATACCGTAGTCAATGACGGCGACGTGATCCTGATGACCGATGAAGGCGTACGCCAGGTGATCTACACCCATCATGACCTGCTGGATGTGCTGCGCGACAGCTTCGATTTCGAACCCACTGATGAAGGCATCGCCGGGCTCAAGTCGGACATGGAAAACAGCCTGATGAACGACGCCCACGCGCGTCAGCATCGCCAGCAATGGAACGCTCGACTGGCCGCCGCCGCCCGGGAACAGGGCCTCGACAGCCTGACCGATTACCTGCGCCAGCACGCAAGCACCAAGGACGCCGCGATCCTTCTCGACCAGTGGGGCTCGCTGGAAGGTCACCCCTACTATCCGACCTGGAAAGCGCGACCGGGCCTCAGCGATGAGGAAGTCGAGCAACTGTCACCGGAGTTCAACGCCCAGGTGCCGCTGCGCATTGCCGCGCTGCGGGCCGACATGGCGAAAAGCGAAAGCATGCCTCACGTCAGCGATTACCACAGCTGGTTCGCCAGTAACTTCCCAACGCAATGGGCGCAATGGAAGGCGTCGCTCAACGACAAGGGCCTGGACGAATCCCAGTGGTTGCCGCTACCGATTCACTCATGGCATTTGCAGGCTTACGTGCTGAAAAACTTTGCGGCGGAAATTGCAGAAGGCATTCTCATCACCGACGGTCCGGACATCCAGACCCTGCCGACCATGTCCTACCGCACGATGATGCCGGTGCTCAATGAGAGCGCGCCGCTGATCAAGTTGCCGATTGCCGTGTGGATGACCAGCGAACTGCGCAGCCTGCAAGCCAAGTCGATTCACATGGGGCCACGCATCAGCACCGTCATCACGAAGATCCTCGAGGTCGAAAACGGTTTCGAGCAACGCCTGGAAATCTTCCCGGAGGAGATCGGCTTGCGTTACAAGCACGCGATCACTCAGGACGACCATCCCGGCCGGCACCTGTCGGTGGTGTTCCGTGCCAGCCAGCAAGCGTTCGAGCGTAACGACGATTGTCTGCCGATCACCGTGGCTTCTCTGTTCACTCGCTTGCCGGGCAACGGTCGACCACTGTTCACCGAGCTGATCGAGCGCGACGGCGTTCGGGCCAATGCCGTTCAGGTGGAAGACTGGTTCCGTCAGTACGCCAAAGTGGTCACTCATCCGGTAGTGGCGATTTACCTGATGTACGGGATCGGGCTCGAAGCGCACCAGCAGAACACGATGGTGCTGTTTTCCCCGGATGGCAAAGCACGTAGTCTGCTGATCCGCGATTTCGGCGATGGCAGGACCTACGCGCCATTATTGGAGGGACGCGGCTACACCCTGCAACCGCATGTGCAGCCGGGCATTCTGCCAACGGTGTTCGAGGGCGATATCGAGCCGGTGCGCATGTTCGTGCTCGACGCTGCATTCCTCACGCACCTGCATGAAATGGCCCTGTGGCTGACCAAGGAGTACGCGCTGGACAACAACCGGATGTGGGGCATTCTGCGTGAAGAAACCGAGCAGGCGTTCGCAGCGGTGCGCGAGCGTGTCGCGCCGGATCTATGGGAAGTCGAACGCAAGGCCTTCCTCAATGATCCATGGCCGACCCGTTCGTTGCTGCGCATGCACATGATGCAGTATTCCAACTACCGGATTCAGCACACGCTGACCAACCCGCTCAATGTCGTTCAATAACCGAGGCTGACTCATGACCCAAGCAGGTGCCATCGCGGGTTCGCGCGTAAGAGTCCTGATTTATCTTCTGTTCGCGATCCAGCTCATTTCGATGGGCGCGATGGAAATGAGCGGGCCGTTCTGGCCTGTCCACCTGCGCGGGCTGACCTCCTCAGACTCGCTTTTCAGCTTCGCCAGCATCGCCGTGTACGTCGGGCCGATGCTGGGCATTATTCTGACCAGCGCATTCTGGGGCCGTATCGGCGACCGCTACGGCCACAAGTTGATGATGATCCGCGCCCTCGCCGGCCTGTCATTGACCCAGCTTGGGCTGGCCCTGTGCAGTGACATCTGGGTGATCCTGATCCTGCGCTTCCTGCAAGGCGCCTTCGCCGGCTACATCGCCCCGGCCCAGGCCTATGGCGTGAGTATCGAGGCGCCTTCGCGGCGGGCGCGACTGTTCGCGATCCTGCAGATTTCCACCAACGTCGGCTCGCTGCTCGGCGCGGTGGTTGGCGGGCTGATCCTCGATTACGCGACGTTCTTCTGGATCAACATGATCGCCGCTGTGTTGTGCGCCATCTGCACCGTGGTCGCGGCCGTCACGTTGCCGGACGTACCGCCGGTGAAGAAAGCACCGGTCGCCGATAACACCGCTCCGGCCGGCCACACCGCCGGCGTCTGGCAAGGCACGCCCCTGCTGTCGTTACTGGGCGTCATGGGCATTTTGCTGCTGGCGCGGATGCTGCCGCAGACGTCGTTCTCGCTGTACGTCAGCTCGGTGTTCGAGGTCAGCAACTCGGTGGTCGGGCTGTGCTATGGCTTGCTGGCATTGGGTTTCATTCTGTCGGCAACCGCGTGGTCGCGTTACTTCGAGCACCGTACCCAGCAGGACACCCTGCAACGCATCACTTATGTCGTCCTCGGCTGTATTGCGCTGACGGCCCTTGCCGGCTACACGCGCAACCCGATCGTGTTCGTCGGTGCCTATTTCATCTGGGGCGTATTGCTGGGGGCCACCACGCCGGTGCTGATGGCCCTGATTTCCAAAACCGCCGACAGCTCGCGCCAGGGCTACGTGCTGGGCATTGCCCAAAGCACTGCGCAATTCGCGTCCATCGCCGGCATTTCGGCCGGTGGGTTACTCAGCCAGATCTATGGTTTGCAGTACACCTACCTGTTTGTCTGCCTCGCCTACATGCTCGCGCTGATGCCCATCGTTGCCTTGCGCTACCGGCCGATGGTCATGCAACCGAGCCAGATGCCGCCGGGCGACTGACCAAGGAGTTTTCGTTGAACATTGAACAACTGCGCGCCGACACCCCTGGTGTCGAGCAACTGATTCACTTCAACAATGCGGGCGCGGCGCTGATGCCCAATCCAGTCATCGAAGCGGTAACCCGTCACTTGCAACTTGAAACCCGGATCGGCGGTTACGAAGCCGCCGGGCAACAGGCCCGGGAAGTGGAGGATGTCTACGACGCCATCGGCCAACTGATCAACGCGCGTCCCGATGAAATCGCGGTGATCGAAAACGCCACCCGCGCCTGGGACATGGCCTTCTATTCATTGCCGCTGCGGCCTGGTGATGTGGTGCTGACGTCGACTACCGAATACGCCGGCAACTACATTCCCTATCTGCAACTCAAGCAGCAGCGCGGCATCGAGATCAGGGTGATTCCCAACGATGAACAGGGACAGGTGTCATTGCCGGCGCTGCGGGACATGCTCGGCGATGACCGGGTTGCCCTGGTGTCGCTGCCGGTGATCGCCACCAACGGCGGCCCGGTGCAGCCTATCGAACAGATCGGCGCCCTCGCCCGCTCGGCCGGGGTTCTGTTTCTGCTGGATGCCTGCCAGGGCGTCGGGCAGATGCCGATCGATGTGCAGAAAATCGGCTGTCATATGCTGGCGGCCACCAGCCGCAAATACCTTCGTGGCCCTCGGGGCATGGGGTTTCTCTACGTCGAAAAAACCTTGTGCGAAAACCTCGAACCGACGTTTCTCGACCTGCACGCGGCCTCATTGCTGACCCCGGATACCTTCAAGATCCGAGGCGATGCCCGACGATTTGAAAACTGGGAATGCAACGTTGCCGCGAAACTGGGCATGGGGGCGGCGGCCCGTTACGCCCTGGCGCAAGGCATCGAACCGATGTGGCAGCGCATTCAACGATTGTCAGCGCATCTGCGCAATCGTCTGGCTGATGTGCCGGGTGTTACGTCGCAGGATCGGGGCGCGGTCAAGTCAGGCATCGTCACCTTCACCTGTAAGGACGCCAGCGCAGCACAAGTCCAGGCATGGCTCGCGGCGCAGGAAAAACGCATCAACGTCACCACCTCGACCTTCCGCTCGACGATGCTCGACATGCAGCAACGGGACCTGCTGGAAGTCAGCCGCGCATCGCTGCACGCTTACAACACCGAGGATGAAATCGATGCCATGGTAAACACGTTGTTGAGAATGCCCCGCGCCTGAAAACGGATGCTGATTCGCGCTTGCGTCGCAGGCTCTTTGTAAACTAGCATTGGGAATACTTCTCAATTGCAAAACACTGCAGCCATGAGCGAAACCCTTCCCGCGAACAACGACAACCATCTGCGCGTGATCGAAGCGCTGTACAGCGGCCATCACGGCTGGCTGTACGCCACGCTGAAGAAAAAACTGGGTAACGCCATGGATGCGGCGGATCTGGCGCAGGATACCTTCACCCGGATCCTCGCCTCCCAAGTCACGACCATCGAGCAACCCCGGGCCTACCTGAGTTGCGTGGCGAAGGGCATCCTCATCAACTGGTATCAGCGCAAGGCTCTGGAACGCGCCTACCTTGATGCCCTCGCGCATTTGCCCGCACCGGAAGTGCCCTCCCCCGAGTTGCGCTTCGTGGTGCTGGAAACCCTGCACGAAATCGACGCGATGCTCGACACCCTGCCGCCACTGGTCAAACGCGCGTTCCTGCTGTCGCAGATCGGCGGCTTGAAATACGCCGACATCGCCGAGCAGCTGGACGTCTCGCTGATCACCGTCAAGCGCTACATGAAACAGGCTTTCGTGCAGTGCCTGATGCTGGTGGAATGAATGCTTACGCGCCGCAGTGAACCGCCGCTCGATCCGAAAATACTCGAAGAAGCCGCCGAGTGGCTGATGCGTCTGAGCGAAAACGACCTCAGCGAAACCGAGCGTGCGGAGTGGGAGTACTGGAAAGTCAGCAGCCCCGAGCGCAACCGGGCGTGGGCCCGCGCGCAGTTGCTGCAAAGCAAGTTCGGCGGCCTGCCGCCGTCGCTGGCGATGTCGGCGCTGGATCGCCCGAGTAACCCGGAACGCCGCGCAGCGCTGGGCAAACTGGCCTTGCTGCTGGCGGCGATACCCGCCGGTTGGGGCAGCTGGAAACTGGCGCAGTCGCAGCAATGGTCCGCCGATTACCACACCGCCGTCGGGCAGCGTCGCGAACTGACCCTGGCCGACGGCTCGCAAATCACCCTGAACACCGACACGGCCATCGACGTTCTGTTCGACACCCGGCAGCGGCTGATCCATTTACGCGAAGGCGAAATCCTGGTGCAGACTGCGCCGGACAACGCCGCGCAGCCTCGACCTTTTCTGGTCAGCACCCGTCAGGGCCGGATGCAGGCGCTGGGCACGCGCTTCACCGTTCGTGAATGGCAGCCGCGCACCCAACTCGCAGTGCTCGAAGGCGCTGTGCAAGTCGAGCTGGCCGACAGCCCACAGAGCGCGCCGATCATCGTCAACGCCGGGCAACGTACCGACTTTTCATCACAGGCCTTTGGCTCGCTGAACCCGACCGACCGCAACGTTGGCGCCTGGACCGAGGGCATGCTGATGGCGGACAAGATGCGGCTGGCGGATTTTGCTGTCGAACTGGCGCGCTATCGCCGAGGCATTGTGCGGTGCGATCCAGCCATTGCCGACCTGCGCATTTCCGGGGCCTTTCCCATCAGTGATACCCAACGCTCGCTGAACATGCTGGCGCAGACCTATCCCGTGCGCGTCTCCGGGCACTTGAGTGGTTACTGGGTGACGCTCTCACCCGCCTGAGCAAAAAAATCACCGCACGGGTGATACTTTTTTTGATCTCGGCTGGCTATGAAAGGAACAACCATTCCACCTCGTCCATAGGGTCATCCCTTCATGCTCGTTGCACGACCCTTGCTTGCGGATCGTCTGCTAAAGCCCGTTATGCGCGGCGTGTTGCTCAGCGTTGTGCTGGGCCTGGCCAGCAGCGCGCTCGCCGAGGCAGCCAGGCCGGAGCAGCTGGACGCAGTCACTGTGCGAGCCTACAACATCGGGCCCGGCCCGCTTGGCGTGACCCTCTCGAGCTTTGCCGTGGACGCCGGTATCGCCTTGTCGTTTCAGCCGTCGATCACCGAAGGCCTCGTCAGCCCTGGATTGTCCGGCAGCTACTCGGTGCAGGAAGCGGTGTCTCGACTGCTCGAAGGCAGTGGCCTGGAGATGGTCGCTCGCAGCGACGGGACCTGGACGCTGGTAGTACGCCGGGTCACGTTGTCGGACACCACGGTCGAAGGCATCGACACGCGCACCGACAGCTTGCCGCCGGTGCTTGCGGGCGGTCAGGTCGCCCGCGGCGGACGCCTTGGCATTCTGGGCAACCGCGATGCGATGGACGCTCCGTTCAGTGTCAGCAGCTACACCTCGACACTGATCAAGGACCAGCAGGCTGTCACCGTCGGCGACTTGCTGGAGCGCGACTCATCGGTGCGTTCCACAGGGCAGACAGGCGGGATTGTCGACTCGTTCTTCATCCGTGGTTTTCCGGTCGGCGAAGGCAACCTCGGTGAACTGGCGTTCGACGGCGTGTACGGCGTGGCCTCCAACTACCGGGTGTTCACCGAGTACGCCGAACGGATCGAACTGGTCAAAGGCCCCGGCGCCCTGCTCTACGGCATGTCGCCCAACAGCGGTGTCGGCGGCGTGATCAACGTGGTACCCAAGCGTTCACTGGACGAAGACCTGACTCGTTTCACCACCAGTTACGCCTTGAATACCCAGCTCGGCGGCCACCTCGATGTCAGCCGACGCTTCGGTGAAGAACGCCGCTTCGGCGTGCGGATCAATGGCAGCGTCCAGCAAGGCGATACGGCTATCGACAAGCAATCCCGAGAGGTCGGTATCGGCGCGATGTCCCTCGACTACCAGGGCGAACGCCTGCGCACCACCCTGGACCTGATCAATCAGAAAGAGAGTTTCGACGCCGCATCCCGCCCCTTCCTGATTGCCTCCGGCGTGGAGATTCCGTCCGCAGCCAACGGCCGCACCAGCGTCAGCCAGGAATGGGGCTGGTCGGAAACCCGCGACAAATCGGCGTTGCTCGGCGGCGAATACGACCTCAACGACAACCTGACCGTGTTCGCCCACGCCGGCGGTGGCCAATCGGATGTCGCGCGCATGTCCGACCAGACGCCGACCATCATCAATGAAGCGGGCGACACCTCGTCGATCCCCGGCTATTACAAATTCGAAGTCCAGCGCTACACCGTTGATGCCGGTGCGCGGCTGCGGTTCGACACCGGGCCGATCAGTCATAGCACGGCGCTACAAGTCACCCGCTACCGCGATAACTTGTCCCGGGGGATTATTTCCGGCCCGGCGATCCTGTCGAACATCTATCACCCGCTCGATCGCCCGAAACCCGCGATCGCCAAGCCAGATACCCCGAAGGTTTCCGAAAGCGAGCTGTCGGGCGTGGCCCTCGCCGACACCCTGTCGGTGCTCGATGAACACCTCCAGGTCACGCTCGGCGTGCGCCAGCAGAACATCAAGTCGGATAACTACAACACGGCAGGCTCAATCACCACGTCCTACGACAAAAGCAAATCCACGCCGCTGTTCGGGATCGTCGCCAAGCCCTGGGACCACGTCTCGCTCTACTACAACTACGTCGAAGGCCTGGGCAAGGGTGACATCGCGCCGTCTGCCGCTGCCAACGCGGGCGAGATCTTTTCCCCTTATGTGTCGCGCCAGCAGGAAGTCGGGGTCAAGCTCGACTACGGCCGTTTCATGTCCACCATCGCCCTGTTCCAGCTTGAAAAGCCCAGCGGTGAACTGGCATCCGGGGTGTTCTCGGTCAATGGGGAACAGCGCAACCGGGGCGTCGAACTGAACATGGCGGGCGAGATTGCAACAGGCACACGCCTGATCGGGGGCGTGACGCTGCTCGACGGCGAACTGACCCGAACCAGTGTCGCTGCCAACCGTGGCAACAAACCGGTCGGGGTTCCCGAAGTGCAAGCCAACCTCTGGGCCGAATGGGACGTGCCGCAAGTCGAAGGCCTGACATTGACCAGCGGCGCGATCTACACCGGCACCCAGTACGTCAATCAGGCCAACACCCAACAACTGGACGCCTGGACCCGCTTCGATGTCGGCGCGCGCTACGCCACCCGCATCGCCGAACGGCCGACCACTTTGCGGGCCACCGTGCAGAACGTGTTTGACCGTGAATACTGGTCGGGCGTCGCCTCCTACGGCGCGTTCTCCCAGGGCGCGCCTCGGACCTTGTTGCTCTCGGCCACTGTCGATTTCTGAAACGTCCGGTCCGGAGCGGCGCCTGGCGTCGTGGTCCGATCCGGCTTTTGCAAAGGCATACACCATGGTTAATGTTTTTCGCCGCCGCCAGACCTTCGCCGCCCTGCTGATCGCCGGGCTGCTGGGTTTGTCGATTTCTTCCTTGATGCCAAGCCGCGTACAGGCTGGCGAAGCGGATCCGGCACTGGGCACCGTGACTGACTTGCAGGGCCGCACGGTCAAGGTTCACCTGCCGGTGCGCCGGGTCATTCTGGGTGAAGGTCGCCAGCTGTATCTGGTGGCCGCGCTGGATACGCAGAACCCTATCGAACGCATCGTCGGCTGGCGCAAGGATTTGATCCAGTCCGACCCGGACACCTATAACGCCTACCTGCGCAAATTCCCCGACATCGCGAAAATCCCGACCTTCGGCGGTTTCGAGAGCGGCACCTTCGACATCGAGCAGGCGATCTCGCAGAAGCCTGACGTGATCATCCTCAACATCGAAGCGCAGCACGCAACCGAGGATGCCCGCTACATCGAGAAACTCGATGCCCTGGGCATCCCGGTGGTGTACGTCGACTTTCGCAACAACCCCATGCAGAACACCGAGCCGACCATGCGTCTGTTCGGCAAGTTGTTCGGCAAGGAAGAGCGCGCCGAAGCCTTCATCGATTTTCGTAACCAGCAGATCCACCGAGTCACCGACGTGATCGAGAAATACCATCCTGCCCGTCCCAACGTGTTCATCGAGCGCATCGGTGGCTATACCGATGATTGCTGCCTGAGTTTCGGCAACGAGAACTTTGGTCTGTTCGTCGACATGGCCGGTGGCAATAACATCGCCCGTCGGATCATTCCGAGCACCTTCGGGCAACTGAACCCTGAGCAAGTGATCGTCGCCAATCCCGACCATGTGGTGGTTACCAGCGCCGACTGGGAAGCCTTTGCGCCGCGGGGCCATTGGGTCGGCGTCGGCCCGGGCGCAGACCTGACCGAAGCCCGGCGCAAACTGGCCTGGTACACCCAGCGCCCGGCCTACGCCGGCATCAAGGCGCAGAACACTCAGGCGTTTCATGCGATCTGGCACCAGTTTTACAACAGCCCTTACCAGTTCGTGGCCATTCAGCAATTGGCCAAATGGTTCCACCCGGAACTGTTCGCCGATCTTGATCCCGATGCGGAATTTCGCGAAATGCACGAGCGCTTCCTGCCGGTGCCGTATGAACCGGGCTATTTCGTCAGCCTGCAAAAAACCGAGGACAAGCCATGAGTTCGCTGGGCGAAGCACCGATTGTGCAGAGCGTCACCTACCGACGGCTGGTGCTGCGTAAACGGCTGATTCTGCTAGGGCTGGCCGTGCTGCTGATCTTCAGCGTGTTGCTCGATCTGGCACTGGGCCCGGCCCGTTACAGCCTCAGCGAAGTGCTCGGTGCTTTGATCTCGCCGGAAACCGCATCGGCACAAGTGCGGGTGGTCATGTGGGACATCCGCCTGCCGGTGGCGTTGATGGCGGTCGCTGTCGGCGCGGCGCTTTCGCTCGCCGGGGCGCAGATGCAGACCATCCTCAACAACCCGCTCGCCAGCCCGTTCACCCTCGGTATTTCGGCGGCGGCCGGTTTCGGCGCAGCGCTGGGGCTGGCCTTCGGCGTGGCGCTGTTTCCGCTGGCGGCGCAATACATGGTGCCGCTCAACGCGTTCATCATGGCGATGCTCTCGGCGCTGTTGATTCACTTCATGAGCATGCGTCGTGGCGTGACCGCCGAAACCATCGTGCTGCTCGGCATCGCGCTGGTGTTTACCTTCAATGCGTTATTGGCGCTGGTGCAGTTTTTCGCCACCGAACAAGCCGTGGCAGCCGTGGTGTTCTGGACCATGGGCAGCCTGACCAAGGCCACGTGGCCGAAACTTGGGATGATCTGCGTGGTGATCCTCATCACCCTGCCGATCTTCGCCAAACGTGCGTGGGCGATGACGGCCCTGCGCCTGGGCGACGACAAGGCTGCGAGTTTCGGCATCAACGTGCGCAGCCTGCGCTTTCAGACGCTGATCATGGTCAGTCTGCTCGCGTCGTTTCCGGTGGCGTTCGTTGGCACGATCGGCTTCATCGGGCTGGTTGGGCCGCACATCGCGCGGATGCTGATCGGCGAGGATCAGCGGTTTTTCCTGCCGGCCTCGTTGCTGACCGGTGCGCTGATCCTGTCCGCCAGTTCGGTGGTCAGCAAGACCCTGATCCCGGGAGCGATATTCCCCATCGGTGTGGTCACGTCACTGATCGGCGTGCCGTTCTTCATTTCTCTGATTCTCAACGGTAAGAAAAACTCATGGTGAAGATCCGGCTCGACAACCTCGGCGCCCGCTACGGGCAGCGCGAGATCATTTCCGGCGTCAGTACCGCAACGTTTACCGGCGGCCAGGTCGTGGCCGTCGTCGGCCCCAACGCGGCAGGCAAATCGACGCTGTTCAAGCGCATGGCCGGGCTGATCGACGGGCCGGGCGAAGTGATTCTGGAAGGCTCGAAAAAAGGCACTCAAGGCATCAGCTACATGCCCCAGGGCCTGAACGCCAGCGCCCGGCTCACGGTGTACGAATCGGTGCTGCTGGCGCGCAAGCAACTGACGCCCAACTGGGCGGTTCACGATGATGAACTGAAACTGGTGGACGAGATTCTCGAAGCGCTAGGGATCACCGAACTGTCGTTTCGCAACCTCGGTGAACTGAGCGGCGGCCAACAGCAATTGGTGTCAATCGCCCAGACGCTGGTGCGCGAACCGGAAATCCTGCTGATGGACGAACCCACCAGCGCACTCGACATGCACCGACAGGTTCAGGTGTTGAACTTCATGAAAGCCCTCGCGCGCCGTCGCGAAGTGATCGTCTTCATCGCCATTCACGACCTGAATCAGGCGCTGCGTTTTGCCGATCAGGTGCTGGTCATCGCGGGTGGCACGGCCCATGGCAGCGGGCCCAGCCATGAAGTCATCACCGAGCCGATGCTGCGCGCGGTCTACAAGGTCGAGGCGCGGATCGAGCAATGCAGTCGCGGGCAGCACCATATTCTGATCGATGACATTGTTTGAGGGTTGCACCGTCAAACCGCAAACGCAGGGATGCCGAGAGCTATTTCGTGACGGGTAGAAATTTCAGGCAGGCGAAACCGGTCTTGATACGCAATTGTTGGATGGGCTGGACACTTTCCTGATCGCCGACCTTTTTCACTACACCGATCCCGCAGTGATACTGGTCGTACTCGAACACCGGAATGATGCCGGGCTTGGTCTCGCTCCAGAAACCGGTCTTTATGGTGTAGACAGCGCCTTCCTGAGGCGTGAAGGAAAAAGGTATCTGGCACTGAGTACCGCCCACTACATCGCGGTAAGTCAGCACCAGTTCTTTACCGACGGCGACTTTGGACTCGATGAAGTCGCCGTTATAGGAAAGCGGCGTAAAGCCGGCATAACAACTTTTTTCGTTGAACGTCATCGCGTCCAGCGTTGTGCCACGATCATATTTAAGGCGAACGGTCGCAGAAGGCTCATCCGGGCGGGGAAACTCGTACTGTTTGCCCATGAACAGTGACGTGCAACCACTGAGCGCAAACGACCCGGCCAACAGTGCACACCAACCAAACTTGTATTTACCGACCATCAACCAGTCCTTGAGACGTTTGAATAGGGAACTGCCTGCCCCTCAGAGCAAACTCCACGACACCCCGACATACATCGCCATGCCCTCACCCGGCGTGGAGCGTGCGGCGTCCAGACCTTTATCGTCATAGCCCGGCGTAACTGTAGCGGCGTAGTGCTTGTCGGTCAGGTTGCGCATGTCCAGCCAGGTCTGCCAGTCGCCTTTCGGTGCGTTGTAACCGAGGGTCGCACCGAAGGTGGCGTAAGGATCGGCGTAATAGCTGTTGGCGTAATCCACTGCGGTTTTCGAGACCAGTTGCGTGTTGACCGCCGCGAAGAAACCCTGCGGGAAGTCGTAGCGCAGTTCGCCCTGGTAGTAATGCATCGGCAGGCCCGGCAAGCGGTTATCACCGAAGCGGTCGTCGTCGCGGTAGTGGAAATCGCTGAAGGTGTAGGCCTGACGCAGGCTCAACTTGCCGCCATCGTTCGCTGACCACAGGTTGCTGAGCAGGCTGGCTTCCACGCCTTGGTGCACGGTCGGGCTGGCGTTGAGTTCGTAAGGCGTGGTCGCGTTGGCGTCCGGCAATACCGAGAGCAATTCGTGGCGCACCTGAGCGTAGTACCAGGCCAGGCTCCATTCACCGAGCGCACTGTCGCCACGGCCGCCGAGTTCCAGGGTGGTCGCGGTCTGGTTTTGCAGCTTGACCGGGTCGCGCTGGGTGCCGGTGGCGGCGCCGCTGCCGGCCGGGAACCGTACGTTGGAGCTGTAGATCAGCGACCACGGATGCGGCGCTTCGACCGAGCGGCTCAGGTTGCCGAACAGTTGCAGGTCCGGCGTCACCTGATAGCGCAGGCCCAGACGTGGCGCGTAATCCCAGTCACCGAGGCTGGTCTTGCCGCCACCTTCCGGGTAGGTCACGGCGCTTTCGCGACGGGTGTAGATCGCGGCGAGGCCGGTGGTCAGCCACAGGTCATCGGCGATTTCCAGATCGTTGCCCACGTGCAGGACAGAATCCGAACCCTGATACGTAAAGTTGCGCATGTGAGTGCCCGGCGCATAGCCGGCGGTGTTGCCGACAGGAATCCGCACCAGCTCGCTGGCCCCGTCGTTGGGCAGGTGTTTGGTCACTCGCAGGCCCACGGTGCTGTTGCTCTCCATCCCCCAGAGCGTGTCGCGGCGCTTGTAGTCAAACGTGCCGCTGACATCGGTGTACGCCACTTTCAGGCGATTGGGGCCTTCGCGCAGGTCCATCGGGTAATCGTGATAGACCAGACCGGTCTGGATGCTCGAATCGTCGTCGATGTAGTACGTGGTCTTGTTGCCGATGAAGGTGCTGCCGGGCTGATCGCGGCTGTCGTTGCGCGTCACGTAGGCCGGGTTGGCTGCGCGCGGATCGTGCTCGATGGAGTGTTTGGTCACCCGGCCGGCGAGGTCGTTGTCGGTCTCGCGGTGACGAATGTAGAAGCGGGTTTCCAGATTCGGATTGAAGCGATAACCGAAGTTGGCGATCACGCCCTGGCTCTTGCTGGCGGTGTGATCCTGATAACCGTCGGAATGCGCGTCGGTCATCGACAGGTAGTAATCGAAGTCACCCAGCACCTGGCCCGAGCTGACTTGCCGCTGGGAATAACCGTGGCTGCCCATGACGTAACGCACATTCAGCAGTGGCGCGTTATAGCCCGTGTGGCTGACGTAATCGACGGCGCCACCGAGGGCCAGCGCACCGCGATCAAAACCGTTGGCGCCGCGCAGCACTTCCACATGATCCAGCCACAGCGGCTCCAGCAGTTCATAAGGCGTACCGCCGGGGCCGGTCAGCGGCAGACCGTCGAGCATCGTGTACAGCCCCGACGCGTGGGCGCCGGGAGCGCGGTTGATGCCCGAGCCACGGATCGAGATTTTCGTCCCTTCGTTGCCCGCCGACTGGGCATAGACACCGGGCTGATACGCCAACACATCCTGATTGCTCGCGACCCGGCCCTGCAATGGCTGGCGCATATCGACCACGTTGCTGCCACCCGGCACCTGGGCCAGACGAGCCTTCGCCTCTTCCACCGACGCATCTTCACCGCTCTGATCCTCGGCCCCGATCAGCACTTGCCCCAGTTCCAGCCCCTGGGATTGCGCCTTGACCGGACAGACAAGGGCCAGCCCCAGCAAGGCAGCGGGCAGGGTTTTCAGCGAAGGCATCGGGTGAACTCCAGACAGGCGGGAACGGACAGTGACAACTGCGACGCAGGAAAGAACGAAGGAAACACATGGCGATTTTGTTTTTTGTCAGGTAAACAGGCGGCTGAAATGCCGGGCTGTGATTTGAACAAGGAGATGCAGGGATGGCCGAAGAAGTTCTGAAGTCGAAGATGGTCAACTTTCTGGTGACCGATGCTGAACTGAACTACGACGATGTGGGCGAATTCTACGAGGTCGTGGGGAGCGGCAATGTCGGCGTACTGGCCGGGGTGCTCGAGGGATTCAGAAATCACTATGGCGGATTGTGGGTGGGCGGCAGAGTCACCGTCACCGAAAACGCCGTTTACTTGAATGCCAATGCCATGAACCGCATGGTTCAGGACGGGACACTGGATGTCGAGATACCAATGCCGGCGATCCGCAAGGTCACCGTCGAAGGCGGTTTCGTGACAAAGATCGTCCGTCTCGACACAGACGCCTACAGTGTCAAATTCCGCTGCTACGGTGCCAAGGACGTTGCCTCGCTGATCGCCAGGCAGGCCCTTTCGCAGTCGTTGAAACGCGCGCGGTAGTGCTGGTCTGAAGACAACAGCGCCACCGGCCTTTGAGGTGGCGACTGGGTCCCCCGTCAATTCTTGCACTTGGCCAACACCACCTGACAGGTGTTGGGCGTTCCGCCCGAACGTCCGGCATAGCGCACGCAGTTATTCATGGATTTTTTTTGCGCGATACCCAGGGTCGCTCCCCACGCGAGACCACCCTCCCCTGACGTCGGCACCGCTTTGGCATAGCAGCGATCACCGGTGCTCGCGTAATGAGCCTTGCTCGAACAGGACGCCGTCAGCGTCAGCAGGATCGCGCACAGGCCATACGAGCATCGGCGTACCCAGAATTCGCTCATCTCGTTTCACCTGCAGCAAGTGGGGCTGACCTGTTCAGTCTAGCCGCAATGACTCGCAAGCCGCTCATTGCTCTGTCGCCTGCCGGTACTGACGCGGGGTGAACCCGGTCGATGCCTTGAACTGGCGAGTGAAAGCACTGTGATCGGTGTAGCCGCATTGCAGCGCCACCTCGGTGATCGGCAGCTCGGTGTGCAACAGGCGATGGGCATGTTCCAGCCGCACTTTCTGGATCATCTGCCGGGGTGTCAGATGGAAGACCCGTTTGCAGTAGCGCTCCAGCTGTGCCACCGAAATACCGGCGATCCGGGTCAGTTCGCCCAACGTGACACGCCGATTGAAATGCGCGCGGATGTGTTCGTCGACCGCCGCCAGTCGCTGGAACGCCGGGTGGGTTTCGCTGGCCGATTGCAGATCCACCGAAATCCCCGCGAGGCCGATGATCTCGCCGTCGCGGTTGTACAGCGGACGCTTGTGCGTCAGGCACCAGCCCGGTTCGCGACTGCCGTACAGGTGCAGTTCCAGCTGATCCTCCAGCACGAAGCCTTCTTCCAGCACCCGCCGATCCTGCTCGGTATAACCCGGCCCCAGTTGCGCCGGAAATACCTGCGCACTGGTTTTGCCGAGCAGCGGTTTCAGGTCTTTCAGCCCACAGCGCTGCACCAGCGTGCGATTGGCCAGGACGTAACGCGCCTGCATGTCCTTGATGAAGATCGCCGCGTTCGGAATCACGTCGAGCATCGGCAACAGCGGCGCCACCCCCGCCAACAGCGCCTCGAGGGTGTGGGGACGATTGTGCTCATCGCCCTGGCACAGGATCGCAAATGCGTTCTGCATGGTGACGGTTTTCCCCGGTGAGTGGATCGGGCTGAGGCGTTCGCGTGCAGATTGCAGCAACGTTCGAAGCGTGTCGAGCGCCGCTGGCTTTCTTCGCAACTGTGCCGAATTCGTCATCCGGAGCTGCGCAAAACATCAATCGCCCGACGCCCGATGAGTTCACTGTTTAGCCGTTCCAGTGACTCACACCTGCCTATCCAATAACTCACAAGAAGGCGATGCCATGTCAGGCCAAGGCAAGTTCAAAAAACAACTTTCATTGATCGACCTCACCTTTATCGGGCTGGGGGCGATCTTCGGTTCCGGCTGGTTGTTCGCGGCCAGTCACGTGTCGGCGATTGCCGGGCCGGCGGGAATTTTTTCCTGGTTGCTGGGCGGGTTCGCCGTGTTGCTGCTGGGCATCGTCTACTGCGAACTGGGCGCGGCATTGCCCCGCGCTGGCGGTGTGGTGCGCTACCCGGTTTACAGCCACGGGCCGCTGCTCGGTTACCTGATGGGTTTTATTACGCTGATCGCGTTTTCCAGTCTGGTGGCGATCGAGGTGGTCGCTTCGCGCCAATACGCGGCAGCCTGGTTTCCGAGCCTGACCAAGGCCGGCAGCGGTGACCCGACCCTGCTCGGCTGGCTGGTGCAGTTCGGCCTGCTGTGCGTGTTCTTCCTGCTCAACTACCGCAGCGTGAAGACCTTCGCCAAGGCCAACAATCTGGTCAGCGTGTTCAAGTTCATCGTGCCGCTGCTGGTGATCGGCGTGCTGTTCACCTTCTTCAAACCGGAAAACTTTCAGGTTCAAGGCTTCGCCCCCTTCGGGCTCTCGGGCATCGAGATGGCCGTCTCCGCCGGCGGCGTGATCTTCGCCTACCTCGGCCTGACCCCGATCATTTCGGTGGCCAGCGAAGTGAAGAACCCGCAACGCACCATCCCGATTGCGCTGATCCTGTCGGTGCTGCTGTCCACCGCGATCTACGTGTTGCTGCAAACCGCCTTCCTCGGCGGCATCCCGACCGAATTGCTCGCCAATGGCTGGGCCGGGGTATCCAAGGAATTCGCCCTGCCGTACCGCGACATCGCCCTGGCACTGGGCGTGGGCTGGCTGGCGTATCTGGTGGTGGCGGACGCGGTGATCTCCCCCAGCGGCTGCGGCAACATCTACATGAACGCCACGCCTCGGGTGATCTACGGCTGGGCGCAGACCGGCACGTTCTTCAAGGTCTTCACCCACATCGACGCGAAGTCCGGCATCCCGCGTCCGGCGCTGTGGCTGACCTTCGCCCTGTCGGTGTTCTGGACCCTGCCGTTCCCGTCGTGGGAAGCACTGATCAACGTGGTGTCCGCCGCGCTGGTGCTGAGCTATGCCGTCGCCCCGGTGACCGTCGCGGCGCTGCGTCGCAATGCGCCCGACATGCCGCGCCCGTTCCGGGTCAAGTGCATGGGCGTGCTGGGGCCGGTGTCGTTCATCATCGCTGCGCTGATCGTTTACTGGTCGGGCTGGAACACCGTGTCCTGGCTGCTCGGCCTGCAAATCCTGATGTTCGTCGTCTACCTGCTCTGCGGCCGCTTCGTGCCGACCGCCCACCTCAGCCTGTCCCGCCAAGTGCGCTCGTCGGCGTGGCTGATCGCCTTCTACGCGGTGACCATCGTCCTGTCGAAACTCGGCACCTTTGGTGGTCTGGGCATCCTCACCCATCCGTTCGACACCCTGGTCGTCGCAGCCTGTGCGATGGGCATCTATTACTGGGGCGCCGCCACCGGCGTACCGGCACACCTGCTGCGTCTGGAATCGGAAGAGGATGAGAGCGAAGTCGCTTCGCCGTCGCCCGCCTCCGCCGCCAACCCGCGCACTGCCGGCGCTTACTGAAATCACTCAACGGGACCTGTCCATGAAACGAGTACACGTCATTGATTCCCACACCGGCGGCGAACCCACACGTCTGGTGATGAAAGGTTTTCCCGATCTGCCCGGCCGCACCATGGCCGAGAAACGCGACGCGCTGCGCAACCAGCACGACCAATGGCGCCGCGCCTGCCTGCTGGAACCGCGTGGCAACGATGTGCTGGTGGGCGCGCTGTATTGCGAGCCGGTGTCGCCGGACGCTACCTGCGGCGTGATCTTCTTCAACAACGCCGGCTACCTCGGCATGTGCGGCCACGGCACCATCGGCCTGGTCGCATCGCTGCAGCACCTGGGGCTGATCGCACCGGGGGTGCACAAGATCGACACGCCGGTCGGCCCGGTCAGCGCCACGCTGCATGAAGACGGTGCCGTGACGCTCGGCAACGTGCCCGCTTATCGCTCACGCAAACAGGTGGCGGTGGAAGTGCCGGGGTACGGCCGCTTCCTCGGTGACGTCGCCTACGGCGGCAACTGGTTTTTCCTGGTCTCCGAACACGGCCAGACCCTGACGATGGACTACGTCGAAACCCTGACCGACCTCACCTGGAAAATGCTCAAGGCCCTCGAGGACCAAGGGATCCATGGCGAGGACGGCGCGGTCATCGACCACATCGAACTGTTCGCCGATGACGCCGAGGCCGACAGCCGCAACTTCGTCATGTGCCCCGGCAAAGCCTACGACCGCTCCCCTTGCGGCACCGGCACCAGCGCCAAACTGGCGTGCCTGGCCGCCGACGAAAAACTCGCGCCGGGCGAGCGCTGGGTGCAGGCGAGCATCACCGGCAGCCAGTTCGAAGGCCGCTTTGAATGGGAAGGCGATCGCATCCGCCCCTACATCACCGGCCGCGCCCACATGACCGCCGACAGCACGCTGCTGATCGACGAAACCGATCCGTTCGCGTGGGGCATCTGAGCCGCTGCGCTGCACTTCAAACCCCTCTGAATGACCGTTCCAAGGAGAACAATAATGAGCGACAACATCTTCACCGGCTGCATGCCCGCCCTGATGACCCCGTGCACCGCCGCGCGCAAACCGGACTTCGATGCGCTGGTGGCCAAGGGTCGCGAACTGATCGACATCGGCATGAGCGCGGTCGTGTATTGCGGCTCCATGGGCGACTGGCCGCTGCTCACCGAAGCCGAGCGTCAGGAAGGCGTGGCGCGGCTGGTGGCGGCCGGGATTCCGACCATCGTCGGCACCGGCGCGGTCAACACCCGTGAAGCGGTGTCCCACGCGGCCCATGCGGCGAAAGTCGGCGCGCGGGGCTTGATGGTGATTCCTCGGGTGCTGTCCCGTGGTGCTTCGGCGGCGGCGCAAAAAGCCCACTTCGCGGCGATTCTGCAAGCCGCGCCGAACCTGCCGGCGGTGATCTACAACAGCCCTTACTACGGCTTCGCCACCCGCGCCGATCTGTTCTTCGAGCTGCGCCGTGAATACCCGAACCTGATCGGTTTCAAGGAATTCGGCGGTGGCGCCGATCTGCGCTACGCCGCTGAAAACATCACTTCCAAGGACGATGACGTGACTCTGATGGTGGGTGTCGACACTCAAGTGGTGCATGGCTTCGTCAACTGCAACGCCACCGGCGCCATCACCGGCATCGGCAACGCCCTGCCCCGCGAAGTGCTGCAACTGGTGGCCCTGAGCAAGCAGGCGGCCAAGGGTGATGCCAAGGCCCGACGTCAGGCCCGGGAGCTGGAATCGGCGCTGGCGGTGCTGTCGTCCTTCGACGAAGGCACGGATCTGGTGCTGTATTACAAACACCTGATGGTGCTCAACGGCGACAAGGAATACACCCTGCATTTCAACGAAACCGATGCCCTTAGCGACTCACAGCGTCGTTACGCAGAAGCCCAGTACGCGCTGTTCCGTCACTGGTACGAAAACTGGTCGGCGGAACAGAACTTCGCCTGACCTGCCGCTGCGCTCAAGCCCGCCGCCACCCACGGCGGCGGGCCTTATTCGTGACCTGTTTTATTGATAAGGAATGCGCCATGACTCTGACGGGCCAACTGCTGATCGGTCAGCAAACCCTCACCGGCGACCGCGACGTCATCCACGGAATCAACCCCGCTACAAACTCGCCTTTGCAACCGGCCTACGCCGGCGGCTCTGCCGAACATGTCGAGCAGGCCTGCGCACTGGCCTGGGCGGCGCTCGACCATTACCGCGAGACATCGCTCGAGGCACGGGCCGAATTCATTGACACCATTGCGAGCGAAATCGAAGCGCTGGGCGACGAACTGATCGACCGCGCCATGGCGGAAACCGGCCTGCCGCGCCCGCGCCTGCTGGGTGAACGGGGCCGTACCTGCCAGCAACTGCGCTTGTTTGCCCGCACCGTACGGGCCGGTGAATGGCTGGATGTGCGAGTCGACAGCGCGCAACCGCAGCGCCAGCCAATGCCGCGTTCGGATCTGCGTCAGCGGCAGATCCCACTGGGCCCGGTGGCCGTGTTTGGTGCGAGCAACTTTCCACTGGCGTTCTCGGTGGCCGGTGGCGATACCGCTTCGGCACTGGCCGCTGGCTGCCCGGTGATCGTCAAGGCTCACGGCGCCCATCCCGGCACCAGCGAACTGGTTGGCCGTGCCGTTGCGCGGGCGGTCAAGGCCTGCGGCTTGCCGGAAGGTGTGTTCTCGTTGTTGTACGGCTCCGGCCGTGAAGTCGGCATTGCGCTGGTCAGCGATCCACGGATCAAGGCGGTCGGCTTCACCGGTTCGCGCAGTGGCGGGCTCGCGCTGATCAAAGCGGCCCAAGCCCGGCCCGAGCCGATTCCGGTGTACGCGGAAATGAGTTCGATCAACCCGGTGTTGCTGTTTCCGGCAGCGCTGCAGAATCGCGCCGAGGCGTTGGCCCAAGGGTTTGTGGCTTCGCTGACGTTGGGCGCCGGTCAGTTCTGCACCAATCCCGGTCTGGTCATCGCCCACAAGGGGCCGGCGTTGGACGCCTTCATTGGCGCCACCACCGAACTGATCCAGCGCAGCCCCGCGCAGACCATGCTGACGCCGGGGATCTTCAACGCCTACGAATCCAGCGTGAATGCCCTCGCGGAAAACCACCGAACGCGTATTGCCGCCGTCGGCCAGCGAGCGACGGAACCGAATCAGGGCCAGGCTCATGTGTTCATCACCGACGCCGCCGACTTCCTCGCCGATCATTCGTTGCAGGCCGAAGCCTTCGGCGCCGCGTCCTTGATCGTGCAATGCGCCAGCGACGCTGAAATCCGTCAGGTGCTCGAACAGCTGGAAGGCCAGTTGACCGCCACGCTGCACTTGGATGACGAGGATCTGCAACAGGCCCGCGCCTTGCTGCCGACCCTGGAGCGCAAGGCCGGACGCCTGCTGGTCAACGGCTGGCCGACCGGCGTTGAAGTCTGCGATGCGATGGTGCATGGCGGGCCGTTCCCGGCGACCTCCGATTCGCGCACCACCTCAGTGGGCACGGCGGCGATCCTGCGTTTTCTGCGCCCGGTCTGCTATCAGGATTTTCCCGACAGCCTGTTGCCCATCGCGCTCAAACACGCCAATCCACTGTCGCTGCGTCGCTTGCTCGATGGCCAAAGGGAAACCGCGAAAAATGCCGAATAACCCGCACGACATCGCCGTGGTCGGCGCCGGTATCATCGGCGTCGCGAGCGCCATGCGCCTGGCCCGTCAGGGTTTGCGGGTGGTGGTGATCGATCCGCAGGAACCGGGCCACGGCGCCTCGTTCGGCAACGCCGGGCATCTGGCGACCGAGCAGGTGTTTCCGATTGCCGACAGCTCGATCCTCAAACGTCTGCCGGCCATGCTCATGGACCCGATGGGGCCGCTGCGCCTGGACTGGAAATACCTGCCCCGCGCCCTGCCCTGGTTTGCGCGGCTGTTGCTGAACCTGCGCTCGGCGCCGTTCCAGCGCACCGTTGCCGGATTGCGGGCACTCAATGAAAGCTCGCTCGACGCCTGGCACCGCTTGCTCAATGACATCCAGCTCCCCGAGCTGTTGAAGATGGAAGGTTCGCTGCTGGTGTTCGAACGACCCGACTCACACCCGGCACTCGAAGCACTGCAGCGACGCATGCAACAGCAACAAGTGCCAGTCGATTGGTGGCAGGCCAGAGCGGTACGCGAGACCGCGCCGCAACTCAGCGAACGGATTCAGGGCGGACTGTTTTTCCCGAACACCGGGCATTTCATCGATCCCTACCGCGTCGTGCGTGAGTTGGTGGAAGCGGCGAAAGCCAGCGGCGTGCAGTTTGTGAAGCAGGCGGTTCAGGGCGGGCAACTGCATGAGCATGGCGTCAGCCTGATGACCGGAACCGGCACCCTGTCCGCTCGCCAGGTACTGATCGCCTGCGGCGCCCACTCGGCAAAACTCACCGCTGCACTGACCGGCAAAAAAATCCCGCTGGACACCGAGCGCGGCTACCACCTGATGCTGCCTCACGAACACAACCGGCTGCCCTTCCCCGTCACCTCGCTGGAACGCAAATTCATCATGACCCCGATGTCCGAAGGGCTGCGCCTGGCCGGTACCGTCGAATTCGCCGGCCTCGAAGCCCCACCGACCATGGCCCGAGCGTGGCAGTTGCATCGGTTGAGCAAGGGGTTGTTTCGTGATGATTTGAGTGTCGAGGCAGCCACGCCGTGGATGGGGTTTCGGCCGTCGCTGCCGGATTCGCTGCCCGTGATCGATCGGGTGTGTGACGGCAAGGTATTGCTTGCGTTCGGGCATCAGCATCTGGGGCTGACGCAGGCGGCGGTGACGGCGGAGATGGTGGAAGAGATGGTTTCACCATCGGCGCAGGACACGGCTCGTATTCTGCCGGTGCGCGAGCCCTATCGGCTGGATCGCTTTTGAGTGACCGTCTATCTGGCGCCCTGCTGATATTCACGGGGCGTACACCCGAACTCTCGGCGGAACACCGTGTGCAGGTACTGCGCGGATTTGAAACCGCACGCGCGGGCAACGTCCGCAATCGGCGTGTCGGTTTTTTCCAGCCCGCGGGTGGCCGCCGCCAGTTTGAAACGCAGAATCTCGTCATGCACGCTGCAACCACGCACCGCACGAAAATGCGACTCCAGCGAGGAACGCGACACGCCGACATAAGCCGCCACTTGCGCGGTCTTGATGCCCTGGCAGGCATATTGGCGGATGAACAGCAGCGCCTGCATCACGTAGGGGTTGCCCAAAGGTTGATGCAAGCTCGACACCTGGACGTTGATCGCTTCAGGCGGGATCAGGACATGCGCACCCGTTGACGGTTTGCCGTGCAGCATCTGGTGCAGCAGTTGCGCGGCGGTGCGGCCCATGGTTTCAGTGCCCTGGATCACCGAACTCAGGGGGACCCGGGTCAGGCTGCGGGTCAGCGGGTCGTTGTCGATGCCGATCAGCGCCACCTGCTCCGGCACGGCGATGCCGGCGGTCAGGCAGGCTTGCAGCAACTGCCGGGCGCGGGCGTCACTCACCGCGATGATGCCAATCGGCTTGGGCAGGCTTTGCAGCCAGGCGATCAACTGTTCGACGGCGCTGTCCCACAGCGGTGCACTGGTGCCCATGCCGCGATAGACCTCGGCGTGCAAGCCGTCCCGTTGCATCAATCGTAGAAAGGCTTTTTCGCGCTCCTGAGCCCAACGATTGGCCTGCGCCTCAGGCAGGCTGAAGCAGGCGAACCGTTGCAGCCCGGCCTCGATCAGGTGCTCGTAAGCCATTGTGATCAGCGCGTTATTGTCGGTCGCGACGTACGGGATGCCTTTGGGATAGGCCCGTTCATCCTGATAAGAACCACCCACCGCCACCACCGGCAACTTGATGTCGGCCAGCGCCTCGCCGATCAACGGGTCGTCGAAGTCGGCAATGATGCCGTCGCCCTGCCAGCGCTCGATGCCCTTCAAGCGGCAGAGAAAATCCTCTTCCAGAAACAGATCCCAGGACGCGCGCGTGCTGCTCAGGTAGTTGCCGATGCCGCTGATGATGCCGCGGTCATAGATCTTGCTCCCGTTGAACAACAGGGCGATACGGTGAACAGGCGGTACGGTTTTCATTGTTTTCAGGCTTGTTCCGGGCCCCTTGCCGTAGAGGCGGTCTGCACAGACTAGGCGCGCAGAGGGCGAATCTCAATACGCAAAATCGCACTGCGTGTTGGTGATTTTCGCAATCGGCAGGCACGGGGCCGTTGCTAGTATCGGGACACGCCCCAAGAACAACAACCGAGAACAACAACCAAGAACAACAAGGACATTGCCAATGCCGTACTTCCCCGATGTCGACCGGATTCGCTACGAAGGTCCTGCCAGCGATTCTCCCCTTGCCTTCCGTCACTACGACGCCGACAAAATCATCCTCGGCAAGCCCATGCGCGAACACCTGCGCATGGCCGCCTGTTATTGGCACACCTTTGTCTGGCCGGGCTCCGACGTGTTCGGCGCCGGGACGTTCAAGCGCCCGTGGCAACACGCCGGTGACCCGATGGAGCTGGCCATTGGCAAGGCGCAGGCCGCGTTCGAATTTTTCTCCAAGCTGGGTATCGACTACTACTGCTTTCACGACACGGATGTCGCCCCCGAAGGCAATTCGCTGAAGGAGTACCGCAACCACTTCGCCCAAATGATCGATCACCTGGAACGCCATCAGGAAGAAAGCGGAATCAAGCTGCTGTGGGGCACCGCCAACTGCTTCAGCAATCCGCGCTTTGCCGCCGGCGCCGCCAGCAACCCGGATCCTGAAGTGTTCGCCTGCGCCGCTGCCCAGGTTTTCAGCGCCATGAACGCGACTCAACGCCTCAAGGGCGCCAACTATGTGTTGTGGGGCGGTCGCGAGGGCTACGAAACCCTGCTCAACACCGACTTGAAACGCGAGCGCGAACAACTGGGTCGCTTCATGCGCATGGTGGTCGAGCACAAGTACAAGATCGGCTTCAAAGGTGACCTGCTGATCGAGCCCAAACCGCAGGAACCGACCAAGCACCAATACGATTACGACAGTGCCACCGTGTTCGGTTTTCTCCAGCAGTTCGGTCTGGAAAAGGAAATCAAGGTCAACATCGAGGCCAACCACGCGACCCTGGCCGGTCACAGTTTTCATCACGAGGTGGCGACGGCCGTCTCGCTGGGGATTTTCGGCAGCATCGACGCCAACCGGGGCGATCCGCAAAACGGTTGGGACACCGATCAATTCCCCAACAGCGTCGAGGAAATGACCCTCGTCACTTATGAAATCCTCAAGGCCGGCGGCTTCGGCAATGGCGGGTTCAACTTCGACTCCAAGGTGCGCCGCCAGAGCCTCGACGAAGTCGATCTGTTTCACGGTCACGTCGGGGCCATGGACGTCCTCGCCCTGTCGCTCGAGCGGGCCGCCGCCATGGTCCAGAACGACCAGCTGCAACGGCTCAAGGACCAACGCTATGCCGGCTGGCAGCATACCTTCGGCCAGTCGGTGCTGGCGGGTGAGTTCAATCTCCAATCCCTGGCCGAGCACGCCTTCGCCAACGAACTGAACCCGCAGGCCGTCAGCGGTCGGCAGGAAATGCTCGAAAACCTCGTCAACCGGTTTATCTATCGCTGATCGCCAATGAGGACTGCGGACGCTGTGACATTTGCGCGACAAATCTGTAGTCCGTTTCGCCTGCTGATTCTCTACAGTTCCACCAGCCCGATATTCATCGTCAGGCCGTGTCTTTCAAACAAAAATAAAAGGACGCACCACCATGAAGAACGTAAAACGCACGCTGCTGGCCAGCGCCCTGGCGCTGTTGTCGCTGCCGGTGATGGCCGACGCGGCCCATCCGAAAATCGGCTTCTCCATTGATGACCTGCGGCTGGAACGCTGGTCCCGTGACCGGGATTACTTCGTTGCAGCGGCGGAAAAAATGGATGCCAAGGTCTTCGTGCAGTCGGCCGATGCCAACGAGCAGAAGCAGATTTCGCAAATCGAAAACCTGATTTCCCGTGGTGTCGATGTCATCGTCATCGTGCCGTTCAACGCCACCGTGCTGACCAATGCCGTGGCCGAGGCCAAGAAAGCCGGAATCAAGGTCGTGTCCTATGACCGTCTGATCCTCAACGCCGATATCGACGCCTACATTTCCTTCGATAACGAAAAGGTCGGCGAGATGCAGGCCAGCGGCGTGCTGCATGCAGCGCCCAAGGGCAATTACTTCCTGCTGGGTGGCGCGCCCACCGACAACAACGCGAAAGTGTTGCGCGAAGGTCAGATGAAGGTGCTGCAACCGGCCATCGACAAGGGTGATATCAAGATCGTCGGCCAGCAATGGGTGAAGGAATGGAACCCTACCGAGGCGCTGAGCATTGTTGAGAACGCCCTGACCCGCAACGAAAACAAAATCGACGGCATCGTCGCCTCCAACGACGCCACGGCCGGCGGCGCCATTCAGGCCCTGGCCGCTCAGCAACTGGCCGGCAAAGTACCGATCTCCGGACAGGACGCGGACCTGGCAGCAGTCAAGCGGGTGATTGCCGGCACCCAAACCATGACGGTGTACAAGCCGCTGAAACTGATTGCCTCCGAAGCCGCCAAACTCTCGGTGCAACTGGCGCGCAATGAGAAACCCGCCTACGGCTCGCAGTACGACAACGGCAGCAAAAAAGTCGACACCATCCTGCTAACCCCGACCCCGTTGACCAAGGACAACATCGACCTGCTGGAACAGGACGGCTTCTACACCAAGGCGCAGATCGCCGGACAGTGACACTCACTGAGTGATGCCCCCCGCAGGCGTTCTGCTCCTGCGGGTTCAGTCCCGTATCTGCCGCTTATGAGCCTCTGCCATGTCCGACTACCTGCTGCAAATGAACGGCATCGTCAAAACCTTCGGCGGTGTCAAAGCGCTCAATGGCATCGACCTCAAGGTCCGGCCGGGGGAATGCGTCGGGCTGTGCGGCGAGAATGGCGCCGGCAAGTCCACGCTGATGAAAATCCTGTCTGCGGTCTATCCCCATGGCACCTGGGACGGTGAAATCCTCTGGGACGGTCAACCGCTCAGGGCGCAATCGATCAGCGAGACGGAAGCCGCTGGTATCGTCATCATTCACCAGGAGCTGACGCTGGTTCCCGACCTCTCGGTGGCCGAAAACATTTTCATGGGCCATGAGCTGACGCTGCCGGGTGGGCGGATGAATTACCAGGCGATGATCCACCGCGCCGAAGCTCTGATGCGTGAACTGAAAGTGCCGGACATGAACGTTTCGCTGCCGGTTTCGCAGTACGGTGGCGGTTATCAGCAACTGGTGGAAATCGCCAAGGCCCTGAACAAACAGGCGCGCCTGCTGATCCTCGATGAACCTTCGTCGGCCCTGACCCGTTCGGAAATCGAGGTGTTGCTGGACATCATCCGCGACCTCAAAGCCAAGGGCGTCGCCTGCGTCTACATCTCCCACAAGCTCGATGAAGTGGCCGCCGTGTGTGACACCATTTCGGTGATCCGCGACGGTCAACACATCGCCACGACCGCCATGGAAAACATGGATATTCCACAGATCATCACCCAGATGGTCGGCCGGGAAATGAGCAACCTCTACCCCACCGACCCCCACGACATCGGCGAGGTGATTTTCGAGGCGCGCCACATCACCTGCTACGACGTCGACAACCCCAAACGCAAACGGGTCGACGACGTTTCCTTCAGCCTCAAACGCGGGGAAATCCTCGGCATCGCCGGGCTGGTCGGTGCAGGTCGCACGGAGCTTGTGACCGCGCTGTTCGGCGCCTACCCCGGTCGCCACGAAGGTGAAGTCTGGCTGGACGGCAAACCCATAGACACCCGCACGCCGCTCAAATCGATCCGCGCCGGCGTGTGCCTGGTGCCCGAGGACCGCAAGCGTCAGGGCATCATTCCCGACCTGGGTGTCGGCCAGAACATCACCCTGGCCGTGCTGGACAGTTTCTCGAAACTGACCCGCATCGACGCCGAAGCCGAACTGGGCAGCATCGATCGGGAAATTTCGCGCCTGCACCTCAAGACCGCGAGCCCGTTCCTGCCGATCACCAGCCTGTCCGGGGGCAATCAACAGAAAGCCGTGTTGGCGAAGATGCTGCTGACACGGCCCCGGGTGCTGATTCTCGACGAGCCGACCCGAGGGGTGGACGTCGGCGCCAAGTATGAGATCTACAAGTTGATGGGGATGCTGGCCGCCGAAGGCGTGTCGATCATCATGGTGTCTTCGGAACTGGCCGAAGTGCTCGGCGTTTCCGACCGCGTCCTGGTCATCGGCGAAGGCCAACTGCGGGGTGACTTCATCAACCATGAACTCACCCAGGAACAGGTGCTCGCCGCCGCACTCAGCCAGCCTGACAGCCATAACAATAAAGATCGGAAATCCGCGTAAATGAATCAGGTCAAACAACTTTTCACCCGCTACAAGATGCTCGCACTGGTGTTTGCCGTGGCGTTGATCTGGCTGTTCTTCAGCTGGCAGACCGAGGGCGGATTTCTGACGCCGCGCAACCTCTCCAACCTGCTGCGCCAGATGTCGATTACCGGGATCCTCGCCTGCGGCATGGTGCTGGTGATCATCAGCGGCGAGATCGATCTGTCCGTCGGCTCATTGCTGGGCCTGCTCGGAGGCGTGGCAGCCATTCTCGATGTTGTCTATCACATACCGCTGCTGGCGAATCTCAGCCTTGTGGTGGTGTGCGGACTGCTGATCGGCCTCGCCAACGGCTACATGGCGGCCTACCTGCGCATTCCGTCGTTCATCGTGGGGCTGGGGGGCATGCTGGCTTTTCGGGGGATTTTGCTGGGAATAACCGGCGGCACGACCATTGCGCCGGTGTCGCCGGAACTCGTCTACATCGGCCAGGGTTATCTTCCACATGCGGTTGGCGCAGGTCTGGGCGTCCTGCTGTTCGCACTGACGTTGTTCCTGACCTGGAAACAACGGCGCAATCGCGCCCTGCACGGCCTCGCGGCACACTCACTGGTGCGTGACGTGGCACGCGTGTTATTGATCGGCGCGGTGCTGGCCGGTTTCGTCCAGACCCTCAACAGCTATGACGGCATTCCCGTGCCGGTCCTGCTTTTGCTGATCCTGCTGGGCGGCTTCAGCTACGTGACCAGCCAGACCGTGTTCGGCCGACGCGTCTATTCCGTGGGCAGCAACATGGAAGCGACGCGCCTGTCCGGTATCAATGTGCAGGCCGTGAAGCTGTGGATCTTCGGGATCATGGGCGTGATGTGCGCCCTCGCCGGCGTGGTCAACACCGCGCGCCTGGCCGCAGGCTCACCCTCGGCCGGCAGCATGGGCGAACTCGACGCCATCGCCGCCTGCTTCATCGGCGGCACCTCGATGCGCGGCGGTTCCGGCACAGTCTACGGCGCCCTCCTCGGCGCCCTGGTCATCACCAGCCTGGACAACGGCATGTCCATGCTCGACGTCGACAGCTACTGGCAGATGATCGTCAAGGGCAGCATTCTGGTGTTGGCTGTCTGGGTGGATGTGAGTACGCGGACTGGGCGGCGTTGAAATGAAGGCATCTCTGAGAATGCAAAAAGCCTGCTTTTGAAGGCAGGCTTTTCGTTACGCCTGGAGCTTTCTGATATCTAGGAAGGCATCAGCCAGTGCCGTTCAGTGGTCCACCCGAGAAAAACCTTACAACCCTCCCGCTCTTGGTGAGCCAAAGTCAACCGACATCCACATACCGCCATGCGCAACCCGATCATGGCGGGAAGAAATCGCCCCTGAAATGCACTGGGTTGAGCGGCAAAGTGCACTTCAATGTTTCCAAGCACACTCTCCAATCGAGACTGATCCAGCATCGACAGGTAAAACATCATCTGGCGCCACGCATACGCTGTGTTCTTCAACATGACCAGACGTGCGTGGTAGAGCTTGATCTGCATCTGCTGCCGACTGCATATCCATTTGAAACATGCTTCGGCCATTGAGCCCAAACGATCATGTAACCGCGTCTTCAGGTCCAGATCATCAAACAGGATTGCCAGATTTTGCGTGGTCAATATTTGTTGCTGTTCGATGATCGTGCCGTTGTTCGCTGGACTCCATCTACCGATGTCGGCATTCGCCCGCCGCGCGCACAAACCAGCCAGCACACCACTGTTGTTTCGTGAATCCCGCTGCTTGGGTAGTGCAGCCAACTCATCCATATCGATATCGTAATAGCGTGCGTAAAGAGACCCGTCCATCAACCGGACTGAACGCTTGGCAGCCTTTACGAACTTGCCGGAGAAAGCGCCCATGAAAATATCAGCCGCGATTTCCTCTACGAAGGGAAGATCCAGCTTGGCCGATTCGGCAAGCGAAGAAAATTCCTGAAGCAACTTGTTGGGCAGAATGGCCTGAGGAAATGCGGTAAGGGTCAACGCGGACGCTTCGACCAAAGCCTGCCTGGCACCTTCAACCGCAAGAGCACCCGCCTCGTATTCGGTTTCCAGGGCTTTCACCCAAGGCAAATCATCGACTCTCACCTGACGCTGCATGTTCAGCAACAATAGAGAGCGTCGACGCCTGAAAGCACGATAGGTAGCGACAGACAGTGCCCGCAGCGCTACGTCTCGATATCCGGCGCTACAGATTTGCGCCGTCATCGCCGGCAGCACTTTCGCGACTGTATCTGCGGATGTGATGACGCCATGGTCAATCAACTCTGCAACCGTTCCCTTTCGGCAACGTTCGAGGCGTTGACGAATCGAAGGAGGAATGGTCTCTCCCACCTTCAACGAGTAAGCCTTAGCCTCTTCGTAGGTGATGGGCGTCAGTAACGGGGCGAAATCAGAAATGCCTTCCGAGACTGGATATCTCGCCAGTCGCACGGAAGCAGCCTTGGCAATCAGATGGTGTGCCGAAGCTGATACGTGATGACGCTGCTGTGCGCGCTTGCTGGAATGATCTTCGGACTCAGGGTGTCCATGCTTGGCTACAAAGTCATCGACGATTCTGCGAATTCGCCCAACCTGGCGCCCCGTTAGCGATGCAGGATCGATAGAGCATTGCTTGAGCAATGCCAGCAACTCCGTCACTCGATCACTGGAATTATCCGTACGACGGGGATCAGCTTCAGTGGCGTTATCAAACTCTTTACCAAGCACCGAAGCACGCTCGAACCACCCTTCAGGGTAATGCCGGCAAGGCCAACCATCGTTGTACGTCAGCAGGAATAGCGAGACCGCCGCGTCGTAGAGAGGCAACCTGCGTTCAACAACATGCTTTTGAACGGCAAGACGAGGCTGGGGTGAGAGAACGGACAGGCGCAGGCTGATTTGGCCAGCATTGAAAACTTCAACTTCAGCCATCGAGAGCGGGCGCTCGTTGGCTGCCGCGGGAAAGAAACGCACTCGTTCGAAGAAAGGCGCGATCTGCTCGATCAACGTCCTGGCTTCTTCGACGCGTTGCTGCCCCAGAAACCAGGCCACTGTCAGCAACGCGGCCTCTTCCGGTACATCGATCCGATAGTCTTCGTTCGTCAATCGCTCTTGCAGCGTTCTGATGCCTTCGTCTGAAAGATGCCACCTATTCAAATCGAGCCGTTCGTAACCCGCTCGAATGCCGGGAATCGATGACGCCAACAGGCGCTCATCAGCGGTCAGCTCGCCACCGGCCAGAAGGTTACCCGTTGCAAAGCCGCCAGTGGCCACTTCCAGCGTGATCCATTCTGGCAGGTCGGTAAACGGCGTCCGCGAGCCATACAGTGCACGGCCATGCATCAGGTTTTCGAGAACCTTTTGCCAGCGTTCGATCCGGGCAAATGCTTTCGGACTGGCGTCGTTGTCGCGTGCAGTGAGCGCGCGAGACAGTTGAAAGTGCGCATAACCGGCGTTTATTCCGCCGAGCGCACCCGATTCATCCTCAGGCCTGGACATACTTCCTTGTGACCTACTATGTAGTGGGTCCGGGGGCTGGATTCGAACCAGCGCCCACCCGGTTAGGAGCCGAGTGTTCTACCGCTGAACTACCCCGGAACAGAGCGCGCATTGTCGATGAGTCGCGAAAGTATGTGAAGCTCGGATTCAGGGATTTTGTTGCGACAAATCTCTGATCGTTAAGCCTTCATCACTCAATGCAGCTCTTATCCAAACGTTGCACGCACAAAATCAATAAAACTCCTCAACTTCGGCGTCAGCCTCGGATCCGGCGCATACAACAGATTCATCGGCGAAACCGGCACCTTGTACTGCGGCAGCAGACTCACCAGCGTCCCGCTCCTCAGCGCATCCTTGACCAGCTCCAGCGGCAACATCACCACCCCCAGCCCCGCCATTGCCCCGGACAGCAACGGATCGCCCTGATTAATCGTCAATCGGCTTTTAATCGGTACATCGATACAGCCTTCCGGGCCTTCGAATCGCAGGTGCGAGCGGCCGTCCGAATAGGCGAACGCCAGACATTCATGTTCCTGAAGGTCCCAAGGCGTGGTGATGGTTGGGCGGCGTGCGAGGTAGGACGGTGCCGCGCACAGCACCATCTGATAGGGCATCAGCGGCAGTGCCTTCAGGCCGCTGTCGGCGAGTTCGCCGATGCGAAATACAGCGTCGTATCCGCCGTCCACCAGGTCGACCAGTTCGTTCGACAGCGTCAGGTCCACCGATACTTGCGGATAACGAACCATGTACTCCAGCAGCTTCGGCGACAGTGTGCTGACGCCGAAGGTGACGGGCGCATTGATCCGCAACCGGCCACTGGGCACGCCCCGGGTCACGGCGGCCATTTCTTCAGCGGCGTCCATGTCGGCCAGAATCAGCTTCGCCCGCTGATAGAACGTGCGGCCGAAATCCGTGAGGCTCTGCTTGCGGGTGGTGCGGTTGAGCAGCGAAACGCCCAGATGCTGCTCGAGCATTTTCACTTGCTTGCCGACCATTTGCGGGGACAGGTTGAGTTCGTCCGCCACCGCGCTGAAGGAACCCAGCTCCACCGCTTTGACGAAAGTGGCCATGAGTGTGAGGCGATCCATTGGAAACTCATTGTTTCTAGTGTTGCGCCATCCTAGGCCTTTATCCGGAGCGGGCCAAAGCCTAAATTGGCGTCCATGGCACCGGATCAAGTCGGTGCAATTTCATCGATAACCGAGGAAGTACAGATGGCACGCATTGTCAGGATTCATGAATACGGTGACGCGAGCGTCCTGAAACTGGAAAACGTCGACGTCCCGAAACCCGCGGCGGACGAAGTGCAGATCGAGGTCAAAGCCTTTGGTCTGAATCGCGCCGAAGTGATGTACCGCAATCACGCCTATCTGCAGGAAGCAGAGTTTCCCAGCCGTCTCGGCTACGAAGCTGCAGGCGTGGTGGTCGCGGTTGGCGCCAACGTCAGTGAATTCAACATCGGTGATGCCGTCAGCCTGATTCCGCCGCTGGACATCGCGCGCTGGGGCACTTACGGCGAGCTGGCCAACGTGCCCGCCCACCTCACCGTCAAGCACCCGCAGAACCTGTCGTTTGAACAAGCGGCGGCGTCCTGGATGCAATACGTCACCGCGTGGGGTGCGCTGGTCGAACAGGCCAAATTGCAAAAGGACGATTTCGTGATCGTCACCGCCGCCTCCAGCAGTGTCGGCCTGGCAGCCTTCCAGATCGCGAAAATGGTCGGCGCCACCTCCATTGCCGTCACCCGCACCCGCGCCAAGAAACAGGCCTTGCTCGACGCCGGCGCCGCACACGTGATCGTCAGCGATGAAGAAGACATGGTTGCAGCCGTCATGGCGCTGACCGACGGCAAAGGCGCGCGGGTGGTGTTCGATCCGGTGGGCGGCCCGTCGTTCGAACCGCTGACCCAAAGCATGGCGCGCGGCGGCATCCTGCTGGAGTACGGTGCCCTGAGCCCTGAGCCAACGCCGTTCCCGCTGTTCACCGTGTTGGGAAAATGCCTGACCCTCAAGGGTTACCTCTACTCGGAGGTCGTCTCCGACCCGGCCACCCTGGCACGCGCCAAGACTTTCATCGGCGACGGGCTGGCGTCAGGTGCGCTGAAACCGATCATTGCCAGGACATTTGGTCTGGATGACATTCAGGAAGCGCATCGCTTTCTTGAGGCCAATCAACAGGTCGGGAAGATTGTCGTCACAGTTTGAGGTGACGATTCCCCTGCTCTACTGTTTGCGGTAGAAACGACGAAAGCCTGCTTTGAAAAAAGCAGGCTTTCGTCTATCCGGCGTCCGGTTATTTCTGATGCGCCGTCAGTGCGGCATAGCCGTTCATCAAGTTGCGGTAGTTCGGAATGCGCTGGGACAGCAGGTTGCCCAGGCCTTCGATGTCGTTGCGCCAGTCGCGGTGCAGTTCGCAGGCTACCGAGAACCAGTTCATCATCTGTGCACCGGCCTGGGTCATGCGGTTCCACGCCGCTTGCTGCACGGTGGTGTTGAAGGTGCCGGAGGCGTCGGTCACCACGAACACGTCAAATCCTTCCGCCAGCGCCGACAGGGTCGGGAACGCTACGCACACATCGGTCACGACACCGGCAATGATGATCTGCTTGCGGCCGGTGGCCTTGATCGCCTTGACGAAGTCTTCGTTGTCCCATGCGTTGATCTGGCCTGGACGGGCGATGTATGGCGCGTCCGGGAACATTTCCTTGAGTTCCGGCACCAGCGGGCCGTTCGGGCCTTGTTCGAAACTGGTGGTGAGGATGGTCGGCAACTCGAAGAATTTGGCCAGATCGGCCAGCGCCAATACGTTGTTCTTGAACTCGTTTGGCGAGAAGTCCTGAACCAGAGAAATCAGGCCGGTCTGGTGGTCAACCAGCAGTACTACGGCGTCGTCTTTGTTCAGGCGGTTGTAGGTTGGAGTGCTCATGTGTGAATCCCTTTTTAATTGTGGAAGTTCGTTTGCGTTCAAGATGGGCACAGATTACTGACTCGCCTGAAAGCGATAAATCGTCTGAAAAGCGTTTCACCGTCAACTCAAAACGGACAATTCGCTCAAACTGCCGAGCAGATCACACAGCCAGCCCGACCTTCCCCCCGATCCTTGTCATACTGTTCACTCGCTCACAACGACAGCCAGGGAATGTTGATGCCCGGACGCAACACGCAAGCGCCCACCTCAGATGAAACACCGCGCGCGCCTCGCCAAGGCGTGAAGGCCGGCTCGACCTTTCGCCTGACCGTCAGTTTCATGCTGATGGTGGTCGTGGCTTTTTTGACCGTCGAGAGCTGGAGGACGTGGCGCGATTACCGTTCGGTGTTTGCCTCCGCGCGCGATTCGGTGACCAACCTCGCCCGCGCCACGGCGCAACATGCCGAGGACACCATCCGCCAGGTCGATGTGCTGACCGCCGGGCTGGCCGAACGGGTTGAAGGCGACGGGCTGCAGAACCTGGATGTGGCACGGATTCACAAGCTGCTCATCCAGCAGTCGAAAATCATGCCGCAGCTGCATGGCCTGTTCATCTACGGCCCGGACGGCCAGTGGATCGTGACCGACAAGGAGGTCACGCCCGAAACCGCCAACAACGCCGACCGCGATTATTTCCAGTACCACCGCACCCATGAAGACCGGCGCGTGCGCATCGGTCAGGTGGTGGAGAGCCGTTCCACCCACGACCTGATCATTCCGATCTCGCGGCGTTTGAACAACCCCGACGGCTCGTTCGCCGGCGTGCTGCTGGGGACGGTCAAGGTCAGCTATTTTGTCGATTACTACGGTGACTTCCGCATCGATGACAAAGGCGCGCTGGTGCTGGCGATGCGCGACGGCACGATCCTCGTGCGCCGGCCGTTCATTGCCTCCGTGGTCGGCAAAAGCCTGGCGAACAGCGAGATCTTCAAGACCTACCTGCCCAATGCCAACCAGGGCATTGTCCAGATCAGGGCGGTGGTCGACGACACCGAACGCCTTTATGGCTATCGCGCGCTGACCACCTATCCGCTGGTGGTCGAGGCCGGTTTGTCCCGTGACTCCATCATCGCGCCGTGGCGCCAGGACCTGCTGAAAAACGGATTCGTGCTGGTGTTCCTGATTCTGGTCCTGGCCTGTTTCGGGCTCATCGTTCTGAGCCAGTTGCGTCAGCGGATGGCGATGGAACGGGAGATCCGTTCCGCGCACAAGACCATGCGCGACATGGCGCTGACCGACAGCCTCACAGGCCTCGGCAATCGCCGACGCCTGGACGCGGCGCTGACGGACGAGATTCGCCTGGCCCGGCGTCAGGGTTCGCCGCTGTCATTGATCATGCTCGATGTCGACTACTTCAAGCGCTACAACGACCAGTACGGTCATGCCGCCGGCGATGACTGCCTGATCGCGGTCGGCGACGGCATCCGCAAAGCGGTCAAACGCCCCTCGGATCTGGCCGTGCGCTACGGCGGCGAGGAATTCACCGTGCTGTTGCCCAACACCGACAACGCCGGGGCGATTCAGGTGGCCGAAGACATTCTGCAGACCATTCGTTCACTGGAGCTTGAACATGCCGGGCATCCACTGGGATACGTCACCGCGAGTGCGGGGATCACCACGCGCTATCCGGTTGACGATGCGGTGACCCCGGCCACTTTGCTCAAGTCGGCGGACACTTGCCTCTATCAGGCCAAGCAACAGGGCCGGAATCGCTGGTGTTCGGCGCAGGCATCCCGGCAAATACAGCCGATTGCGGCCATGCCGCGGACGGATCGCTGAGAGCAACTACCACCCGCCAATTCCAGCGTCCTTCAAGTACATAAGCAGCGTCCTACATCAGCCGTCCCTCACGCCTGATTACGTGGGCGCCCTCGCCTTCGATACCGTCTGCTGCCTGATCCGGACAGAACACAGACGATGCGAAGAAAAGGCAAAGGTACCGAACTCCGAAACCAAACGCTCAAATCAGAAGCCCGCAAACTTGCGCATGAAACACTTTCCATGGATCCAGGAGCTCTGGCAGCCGGGATTAATGCTCAGTTGCTCAGGATCGACCCGATCACGCCCTTGGCAATCAACGCATATCATCAGTGGAGCGGGCCCATTGGGTACCCATGGGATGATGTACTTGAGTGGAAAACAAAAGATGCAAAAGGTCTGGACTTGGCTTTCTGGTACGAAGATGAGCTGTGCGGTTTGTGCTATGCAACGCCACGAAAATGCACAATCTGCATAAAAATCGTTCTTTTGCAGGGTCACACCTGCAAGGCCCATACCCTGCGAGGCTGGATCGCACCAATGGCACTACTGACAACAGAGTTCTATGCCCGAAAGCTGGGATGTACCGAAATTGAAGTTCAAGAACCTGACTCAGGTGCTATCTCCTACTACCAAACGCTTGGATTTTATTTTGACACGACTGACCGCCTTGTCTTTCCACTGGCCCCCCCATAAGATCGACTCAAGCAACCAGACACGAGAGGTGTCCATGAAACACAAGAAGCCAAAAGCTCAACCAGCGCTTGCTTCCAGACTTCGTGCCGAAGAGCCCGGTTTGCCCATCAGGGTTTCCGCTAGTCAGCGGCACTTTTTGAAAGTAGCCGCAACGTGTGGCAAAGAAATGGAGCCTGATGGTTGGCTCGCCGGTGGCAGAACCTGAATCCCGCTTTGAAAAAACCGCCTGATTGGCGGTTTTTTTTCGCTTCAATATTGGCGCGCCCCGCGCCGGGCGCTCCAAAGACAGTGACGTGAAGCAAAAGCAGGAGAATTCCGAAAGCCCGCGCTTCATGATTTATTTACCGGCTCAACCTTGGAATCGGCCCACACTCCCTCATATCAAGGAACATCTGCGACCCATTCGAGAGGAAGGACATGCCATGACCACTCAAACCGAAACTGCGATTCTCGCCGGCGGCTGCTTCTGGGGCATGCAGGATCTGTTGCGCCGCTACCCCGGCGTGCTGCAGACGCGGGTCGGTTACACCGGCGGCGATGTGCCGAACGCCACTTACCGCAATCATGGCAACCACGCCGAAGCCATCGAAATCGTCTTCGACCCCGCCGTGATCAGCTATCGGCAGATCCTCGAGTTCTTCTTCCAGATCCACGACCCCAGCACTCCCAACCGTCAGGGCAACGACCTCGGTCCGAGCTATCGTTCGGCGATCTACTACCTGAACGAGCAGCAACGCGATATCGCCGAAGACACCGCTGCCGACGTCGACGCATCAGGCCTGTGGCCAGGCCGGGTGGTCACCGAAATCGAACCGGCGGGCCCGTTCTGGGAAGCGGAACCGGAGCATCAGGATTACCTCGAGCGCATTCCGAATGGCTACACCTGCCACTTCATTCGCCCGAACTGGAAGCTGCCGAAACGCGGTTGAGGTCCAGCGGGGTCGGTGCGCAACGCGGTATTGGTCGCGTTGTGCCTGATCCCTTTCTCTGGTGCGGCCTTACGATCGAATAGCGCCCATGCCATCCACGCTCATCAGCCTCGTCACCTGGCTTGCCCTTGTAACGCCTGCCCAAGCTGACACCTGCCCCGCCGGCGAAAAGCAAGTGTGCCTCGACAGCTGCATTTGCCTGCCGGATCCGGGGCGGCTGTCTGAAGACCTGTTCCTGATCGCGGCACCCGCTCTGGCGATGGGATTGACCCAGGCCCGCGCCGAAGCCGCCAGCACCGACATCAAACCGATTCCCCCGCACATCCGGGAGCAACTGCTGCGTTGGTATGACCCCGGCGTCCTCGATGCCGTGCACTACAAAGTCACCAATGACGGCCAATACAACGCCGCCACGGCCATCCTGCAAAACCCGGATGTCGGAGCGGTTACGCTGATCGACATCATCCTGTTCCGCGACGCTGAAACCGCAGAACACAACGTCACGCTCTGGGCGCACGAACTGAAGCACGTGCAGCAGTTTCAGGAATGGGGAGTCGACGGGTTTGCGCAGCGCTACACGCAGGATTTCAATGCGGTCGAGGCTCCGGCCTACGCGATACAGGGCGAAGTCAGACGTTGGCTGCGAGCCGAAGCCCGGTGATCGGACATCCCTTGCGTCCATGCCGGGGCCAGCCCCACCGTTCAAGCATCAGAAAAACCCTAGGCCTTGCCCGCCGAAACCGCCGCCCTCACCTGCCCATGTTGCCGCGTGGTCACCAGCCCGATAAACGAAATCGCCAGCGCCAGCCCAATGGTCGACGTCACTTCCAGACGATGCTCGGGCGTCACCATCATCACCGCGAGCGCGGCGCAGATGAACGCGATCACCAGCCACGTCAGCCACGGAAACAGCCACATGCGAAACGTCAGCTCGACGTTCTGCCGACGCAGCATCCGGCGCATGCGCAATTGCGAAACCGCGATCACCAGATACACCAGCAACGCAATCGCGCCGGAGCTGGCGAGCAGAAACTGGAACAGCCCCGCCGGCATGAAATAGCTGAACAGCGTCACCCCGGCGCCGATCACGGTGCTGGCGATCACCGCCGCCCTCGGCACGCCCGCAGCGGAGGTCACTTTCAGCGGTTGCGGAGCATCGCCGCGTCGACCCAGCGAGAACAGCATTCGTGAAGAAATGTAGATCGAGGAATTCATGCAACTGGCCACCGCGATCAGCACGACCACATCGACCAGGAATTTGGCGTTGGGAACGTTCATCAGCTCCAGCGCGCGCTGGTAAGAGCCGACGGACGCCAGCAGCGGATCGTTCCACGGCACCACGGAAATCACCACGAAAATCGACAGCAGATAAAACACGCCGATGCGCCAGATCACCGAGCGCGTGGCCTTGGCGATGTTCTGCGCCGGGTTGCTCGATTCGGCGGCCGCGATGGTCACCGCTTCGGTTCCGATAAAACTGAACATGATGGTGATGAACGCCCCGACCACCGCCGACAAGCCATTGGGCGCAAACCCGCCATGCTCTTCCATCAACCGGCTCAAACCGCTGGCCTCACGCTCCGGAATCCAGCCCATCAACACCGCGAAACCCAGCCCGATGAACCCGATGATCGCCACCACTTTGGCCATCGCAAACCAGAACTCGAACTCACCGTACTTGGACACGCTGAACAGGTTGGTCACCACCAGCAAAATGATCGACAGCAACGCAAACAACCACGCATCGACCTGAGGAAACCACTGATTCAAGACATGCCCGGCGGCCAGCGCTTCGATCGGAATGACCAGCACCCAGAACCACCAATACAACCAACCAATGGTGAACCCCGCCCAGCGGCCGATGGCCTGATCGGCATAGGTGGAAAACGATCCCGTGTCCGGGTGAGCCACGGCCATTTCACCGAGCATGCGCATGACCAGCACGACCAGCAGACCGGAGAAGAGATAAGCGAGCAAGACGGCCGGGCCGGCGGCGGCAATGGCGTGGCCGGAGCCGACAAACAGCCCCGCACCGATGATGCCGGCAATGGAAAGCATGGTGACATGACGCGGCTTGAAGCCCTGCGCCAACTGACCGTTCGAGTCCTTCGAGTTCAGGCTATTCATTGTTTTTGTTGTTCTCTGGTGATCGACGTTTGGGCGTACTGACGACGTGTCAGGCGATCATCATTTCTTCCTCTTGCCCTGCTCCAGAGCGGCGCACCTCAAGCGCTGCAGCGTTACAAATCGGTCGGACGACGACGCAGGGCGATGAAATGATGCGTCACCTTACGTGCCCGGCGTTGATCGCAAATAGCCTGGGAGCGGCACGACGGTGTCTGATTTCGACATGGTGAATAGCGTTCGGGCCCGTTCGAGAGCGCCTTCACAAAATTAAAAAAGGTAAAAAAGCGGTAAAAAAGGGGACTGGTAAAAAAGGGACAAAAAAGGGGACTGATTTATTTAGGAAAAATAGATCAGTCCCCTTTTTCACAAGCCGATGTCGCTGAACAGCTGAGTGACCTCCGGCTTCAGCCCTTGGTCAGATCAACCAACGGTGTCTGCCGCACCTCGGTCTCCCGCCCGCCCTGAATGTCGCTCACCTGCTTCAAGGCCTTATCCACGGCCGCCTTATCCGCCAACAAGCTGTAGCTGATGCGGAAGTTTTTGTGTTCCTTCGGCCCGATTGTCGGTACCAGGTTCAGTGGCCGCTGATAACGGCGGTTGTAGGAAAAACTCGTCCCCGGCTCCAGCCCGGTGACATAACCCTGGCGTTGGGTATCGGTGTTCTTCCACAGGGAAAACACCGGCAACGTCTGCGTATTGAAGCCAACCGAAACGCCCAGGCTGCCGGCCTTGTTATGCAACACGGTCAACGTATCGCCCTTGGCATCGGCATACGGCACGACGTTGTAAACCGTTTCGTCGTAGTCCTTGGTCGGTGCGCGGTAGGTTTGCCATTCGGGCAAATCGCCCTTGGCTTTGTCGTTGAACGGCGACACTTGTTTCACAGGCGCGGCGAAACGAGCGCCCTGCTCCAGAAACGGGGTGCTGAAGTTGCTGTGGTACAGCGCCTGGTATTCCTTCGGATAGTCACCGTTGTTGGTCAGGGTGTCGTTAAGCGCGAACACTACGCTGCCGGGTTCGGTGACCAGTTCGGTGGCGACGGAGAAGTCGACTTTCTTGAACGCCTGCTCTTTCAGCTCACCGCGCAGGGTGATGGCGTACGGTGGCGTTTCATCGATGTGCAAGGTGACTTTGTTCGCCGGAATGTTGGCGGCCCGGCCGTGCAGGGTCAGCAGTTCGCCGTTGTCGACGCCGGGGTGGCCGACCCATTCGTATCCGCAGCGGGTCACCAACTCATTGAAACCCTCCAGCCAGCCCAGACCACCGCGACCATTGAGTTCGATGAAGGACGGATTGACCACCTCCTTGACCGGCGAATCCCAACCCATGCGCACATCGCCGACCGAGGCCTGCAAGACGTTCATTCCCCGCGTCGGCACCACCGAGAGTTTCATCGTGCCGTTATCGATGTCGACAATGCTGACGCCCTCCTGCCGACCACCATGCAAGGTGCGCAGGCTGACGCTGAAGGGTTTGTCGGTTTTCACGCCGAGTTGCTGGCTGGTGATCTGCCAGTTCTGAGCGGCTTTGTCGGTGTCGAGCAAAACGTAATCCCAGGCCATGGCGTGGGAGGCAGCGGACAGTGCGCTGAGGGCAACAACGAGTTTGAGCGGGGTCATGGGAGCAGCCTTTCTTGGAGTTGTGCGGTTTTTATAAACCTGCTGAAACGTTTCATCAAGCTTAAAAAGCGACGCGGCGCTGGTAGGGGCCGAGAAAGAATGGGTACGGACAGGAAAATTGAAATCGATGTGATCGCTTTATCCCGGAGATGGGTGTCCGCTTTTTTAAGGAGCGGCATGAACGTCTGATTTCGACATGGCGAGGGCGACGTGTTTAAGCGTTTTATGAATGGTGTTTAGAAACGCCCGGCATTACTTCACCACGGCTACAGCGTCTTGCGTCATTGCCTACGACTACGCCAGAATCCGCCGGCTTGTGCGTCTGGGGTGCGGGTTTTATCGTTTCCGGGTCACTGAAAAACAGTGATCGGGTTTGGTAGCCCGCAGCGCTGACGCATCGCGTCACCTCATGCAGTTGCATTCATGCGACTGGATTTATGGTGGCCATGCTCAGGGCTTCTTCGGAAGCGCCGGTTCCAGTGCTCCGGTCTACCAACCTGCGTATGGTCGCCACCCCTCGTTTGGTAGCGAGAGTGGATGACTCCCCTTTAATAAGTGCTGGAGATTCATCTATGTTCAAACCGACACCGAACCCACCGGAAACCGATCCGGTTTCTCCTTACAAATTTCCCGATTCCCGAACGCTCAACGAAGCGGCCGAACGCGCCCTCGATCACTACCTCACCCCGCAGCAACGGATCATGGGTAGCCATCACAAACACGACCCCATGTACCTGGCCAACCCGGCCTACAACACCGAATCACTCCTGGCCAACGCCAGCGAATCATTGGGATCGGCCAGCGAGATGCTCAACAACTTCGCTGCGACGCTGGAGCCGGCCCATCGCAAGACTGCGATCGGGATTGCGCAGTTGGTGATGTTGAGTGAGTTGGCGGTGAATCAGGCGTTGGACCATGTTGAGGTTAAGAGCTAAACCTTTGCCCTCTGTGGTGCCCGGATAGTACGCAGCGATAGAGGGAATGAGCGTTGGCCGTAGCTGCCATGGTAAATGGCAGCTATCGGCCAGAAGCTGCCGCTTGCGCGCGACCGCAGTTATTCCAAGTAAGATAGTCACGATAGATATAAATACGCGAAAACAGAAGTACAAGGCGCCGCATGACGAATGTGATTAACAGACACCTAGCTTACGCGGGGTAGGCCGGAGGCCTTGAAATCAGTGGAGCGGATGTAGGGAGTCGTACCCTCATTATCAGCTTGGGAAGCTGCTAACAAGGGTAGGTTTTTTTGAGCTTTTTATAGATTGGCTGAAGTGCACAGCAACAAGTTAATCACAACCTTCTATGAACTCACGTGGGGACAACGTCTTAGCTTTAAAGCCATCCGTAAACTGATCAACGACAGCGGTACCAAAAAAATACTCTGGGTTGTACCAGCGACGATGTTTTGCGACTGCATCAAGCGCAAAACGATATGCTAGCTGACGTTCAATTTCCTTTGTGGCTTTAGAAAACATATCCACAGTAGGCATCCAATCGTATAGATATCGGCATTCATCTAGCACCAGCATGTCCATAAACATAGGGGTGTCTTTTGATTTGTATGACCACCTAAGCGTCTTCTCAATATTTACATGATAGGGCGTTGCAACCTGCCTAAAAAGAGCCTCTATTGATTGATGAAAAAGTACAAGATCGCAAAATTGATGGTAGTCGAAAATCTTGTGTGAGTCGTACATAATTTTGAACTGCTCGGATAAATATTCACTTTGTTCTTGACCTTCGGACAACAAGTATGAAAGGAGCTTAATGCTATCAACCAGCTCTTTTTTGCTTCCTTTAATGTCGAGTTGGGCGAGAAACTGATCAGAATAGTTTGAGAACTCTTCATCTTGGAAGATAAACTGCGGGTAATTTAAATCCTTATTATTCAAGCTTTTATCAAGCGCAGCGAGCGTCCAAAGAAGTGGATACATGTCAGGATCGATGATTACATCACCACCGCCATCGTCCTTGTCGAAATGAAAAAGACTTTCGAGGGATTTTTTGAGAGGAGCTATATCTCGGATATCAAAAAATTTACTAAACAAAGAGTTGTGCTGGGGAAACCTATTATAAGGCGAGATCAAGCTGGCGTGATCTATTAGCAGGCGCGTAACAAACTGCCCATAGTAATAGTCAAGTTTTTCCGATACAACTTGATGCCATTCATTAGGATCGAGGCTCTGAGCGATAGGGCCTTCAGTGAAATCATTTTCGCTGTCTTCGCTTTCTATAAAGCTTTTTGGATACAAGTAGCATGCAACTAACTTGGCGAGCAAGGCTCTACCAACTGGATCCTGAGCCTCAGTTGGCAGCGAAAAATTCGTAATCAAAACACCGGGCGAATTTAGTGAGTGCTTTGCGAGCACTCTTGTTAAGGCTGTCAGTGTTTTTTGTTTTTTCCCCCTACTTGGTAAAGGGCCACAGAAATCCAAGTATATTATATCAAAACGCTGGGGTGAGGCTTCGACAAAAGCGTCAAGCCCTCCATTAATTATTTTAATAAATGGGAATTCTGAGTTTAGTGCAGAAATAACAGCCTCGCTGTATGTGGAATTTTCGGACTCAAATGCCCAGATGTTTTCTGGAAGAAGTCCGAGACTACAAAATACCCGCAAATCGTTCTCTGGGTTAGGTCCTGATAAATATGCAACCTTGAGATTTTCTGGCTTTCTAGATTGTGTTATTGAATCATAAAATGACTCCCATCTTTCGATCGTCGATGTCGATAGTTTCGCGGCCACAATGGAGTCAAAAGAATTATCCTTATTAAGGATATGCTGCTTTACGTCTCGAACGTATGAGCGCCGCGCCAATGTTGAATTTGTTCGGTTTTTTGTCAATGCTTCAACTGCGCCGCTGATAACTGAGTGCCTTGCTATATTCTTTACAGTTTCCGTGTAATTTGCCATTTTGTGCTCTCTCCGGACTTGGTTGGCGATTCCATAGCTGGTAGTTTTATGGTGCTGATATTGAATAATGTTTAGATTGATACTAGTTATAATTTTTGAGCTGGTAAGGGTTTTTTTAAGCTTGTCCAAGTTGACTGGTGTTTTATTTTCTAAAGATTTGTAGATTTTCAGGTGCGTATGTTTGTTAAAAATCTTGAAAACCACCATAGCCTACCGCCATCATGTCGTCCACTAGGCTAGTGAAATTTGTTTGGGACATACAAGAGGGTATGCGGAGTCGATTGAATTTTTCGAATCGGCGAAGTAGATCGCTGTTGGCATGTGGTCTGATCGTGCTATTGTCAGCCGTGGCAAGCTGCGAAATTCGAGCTGCTAGACCTGATCCAGGATGCTGGATGGATGACTTTAATATTTAAGGATGACGTAAAAAATGCATTATAAAAGCTTCTTTGTCGAATGCGCTGAAAAAGTAAGGGACGAGCTAAGAGATTCAAAGTCTGAGATCAATCAAGAAACTGCGAGCCCTTTGATAAAAAGTCTTTTTGATCAGTTTAGCGATGATGAACATGAAGCAATTATGTTGCTGCTTTTAAATGGCCCAGATACGGAATATTATATACAGCGTTCTACAGTAGCTGCTTTTCGTGCGTTAAAGGCCTCAAGAACAAAAATCTCGATAGATGAGTTCCACCATCATATGAACGATTACCTCCAAGACCTTTTCAAAAGTATGGGAGGGTCAGGAACGGTAAATGAAGAGGGGCACAATGATTACAGCATTCTGTTTGCGGATGGTACAGAGATTGAGTTTGAGCCCTATATCAATGAAAGTGGCAAGCCAAAACTCCGCATCACTACTACGCAAGGGCACATGCCTCTCTAGTAGCTCGAAAGGCTAAGGTACTTCCGAAAATTTCAAGGGGCAAGAATGTGGCTAATCGTACGCCAACAACGCCCCTTAGTGCTAAATTAGCTATAATCTCGATATGCAAAAAAGTCCTAAAGCCTTACATTTGTGGGGGCTGTAGGGCTTTTTTTGACTAGTGTTCCAACGTAAGCTCAGCTATGTACTAAGTAGTGACTGATGATCGGTACGTTGTCACGATATCTACTTGGTGTGCCTCAATATACTCTAGAAGTTTTCTGTAATTTTTCAGAAGTACTGCTCTGTTCGACCAGTTATTCTCCTCATCTGCAACCTTTGGCTCCACAAAGGTTCCATTTCGGCTGAAAAAGAACTTGCTTTCTTGAATGCACATCATAGTGTGGTCCCAGTCGGCATTAAATACGGCATCAAAGCTCAGTAAGAAGTTGGAAATGAGTGTATTGAGTTCATTGTGGGCTTTGAAGCCTCCCGTCTTCTGGATTGCTAGTGACCTCGTTAGGTCTAGAATCTCATTGAGAACTTCTCGGTCGTCCCGTTTGGCTTGCTCGTCACTGTCGGGGTTCGTCGAGCGGATTATTTCGGAAACGTGCTCTTCTAGATCGGACCAGTTTTTCTCAAAAGCCTGGTTCAAAATTGACTCGTTAAGAACATTGTCAGGGTTGGCTTTGTTGAGGGCTTGAATTAATTTTTTGATCTCGGCCTTCTGAAATGGAGTGACCTGGAACTGCGTGAGGGGGCCGTTTAGATCACTGGTGCCTAAATCGATCAATACAGGGCATACCAAAGAATCATCAACCTGCTTTGATATGGCTCCTGCCTCGAACGCTAACCAAGGGCTTTTTAAGTTTTCTCGTGTAACGAAAAAAATTCCGGCAGACGATGATTCAAGCTCGGCGGCAATGTCGTGTGACCAGCGAGTGCCTTTTTCGATGTCGGTGGGGGTGTAATACGGTTCAACGGTTTGGAGGACGTGGGGTATCCAATTTTTGAAGGCCTCACCCACACGTTTGCTCATTTCGCCAGACCAGCTAATAAAAACCTTCATTTTCGTCCCATGAGGCTGTGTAGAGTTGTTCGTACATTACCCACGTAAATCTGGCTTGTCACGATGAGGAGGTGGGCAAGCTGGGGTGGGTGGTACAAAAAAGGTACATGGCTAGACGTTTAAAGCTAGCAGCGTTACTAGGCGTGGCCTAAGGAAACTATGACTAATCCATTATCGGAGCGATCTTGCGCCTGCTTCTGGCCGATAGCAGTCCCTCACGAATGTTGTCACTCCCGCTCATACCGCCCCACCGAAAACAACGAAAGATCCAGCTCACTCTCCCCCCGCAAACACCACTGCGCAAACGCCTCCCCCAGCGCCGCCGAGTGTTTGAACCCGTGCCCGGAGCACGCCGACACCACCAACGTGTGTTGCAACCGTGGATGCTCATCAATGATGAAATGCCGATCCGGCGTAACGGTGTAGGCGCAAACCGCTGACTTCACCACCCGATCCGTCAGCCCGGCAATCCGCCCCTGCACCTGCTGTTCGTACATCTCGCGCTCTTCCTCGGCCGAGACTGCGCGATTCAGAGTTTCAGGCGTGGATGTGCTGTGATACTGCGCCGTCGCCACCTTCAAACTGCCCTCCCCCGGCAACGCGGGAAAGCCATAGAAATCGTCGTCCGGTCCGTGAGTGAAGATGAACGTGGGTGAGTGGCCGACCAGTCCGGCGTCAGGCTCGGTCTCGAACCAGAACAGTTTTTGCCGATAGACGCTGAGCAGTTTGTCGAACGGTGCGCCGAGCAAGCCGCCCGCCCAGTTGCCGGCGGTGACCACCAGTTTGTTCGCCCGCACGGTGCGCTGGTCGGTGGTGACGGTGACGCCCTGTTCGTCCGAGCTGATGTGGGTCACGGTCTCGCCCTTATAGAGCGTGGCGCCGTGTTGTTCGGCCAATCTCAGTTGTACGTCGATGCAGCGCTCGGGCCGTACAAAACCGCCTTCGGGCTCGAAGTAGCCAATGGCGTCGTCGCGCACCTGGGCAAACTGCGGGAAGCGCTGGCGGATCTGGGCAGCGTCGAGGACTTCGTGTTCGATGCCGTAGGTCTGTGCCAGGGCGATGGTGCGCAGGGTGAAGTCGGTTTCGTCGCCGGGATCGAAGTCGGGGCTGGAGGTCAGCACCAGCAGGCCGGTCTGTTCGAACAGGGACTCGCCCGACAGCGCTTCCAGTTCGCGCCAGATGCGGTGGGAGTTGCGCACGATGGGCACGTATTGCGCGCCCTCGCCCACGGACAGCCGGGTGATGCGGGTGTCGCCATGGCTGGAGCCGAATGTGTGCGGCGGATGGTGGCGGTCGATGCCGACCACGTTGACCCCGGCCTTCGCCAGTTGATACACCGTGGCCGCGCCCATGGCGCCGAGGCCGATGACCAGTGCTTCGCATCGTTCCATGATTGATTTCCGCTCAGGCAAAAGAGCCACAGTGAAGCGGATCAGGCGATGGAAAACAATCCGTTGAAGGCCGCGTTCTGGCAAAAACGCAAAAATCCAAAAGCCGTGCGATTACCGGCCAGACTCGTTTGTTCCGTCTTGCATCGCGGCATACCCTCTGACGCCAATAAAAACCATAAGAGAGAGTCCCGCCTTGATCCGTTTCTGCAAAACCTCGCTGTGCCTCGCCGTTCTGTCTTCGTTTGTTGCCACTGCCAGCCATGCCGCCGATGCGCCCTGGGTCGATGGCGCCGTGAGCGCGGTCAATCAGGAAGTCATTGATCTGCGCCACACGATTCACCAGCATCCAGAGCTGGGCAATCTTGAATTCAAGACTGCCGCGCTGGTGGCTGAGCGGCTGAAGGCGTCGAACATTGAAGTGCGCACCGGGGTCGGCAAGACGGGGGTTGTGGGTGTTCTGAAAGGCGGATTGCCGGGGCCGGTGGTTGCGTTGCGCGCCGACATGGACGCACTGCCGGTCAAGGAGATGACGAACCTGCCGTTCGCCAGTCAGGCCTCCAGCACGCGGCTGGGAAAGAGCGTGCCGGTGATGCACGCCTGTGGGCACGACACCCACACCGCGATGTTGCTAGGCGCCGCGAAGGTGCTGGCCGAGCATCGGGATCAGGTACGCGGGACGGTGGTGTTTCTGTTCCAGCCGGCTGAAGAAGGCGCGGCCGATGTCGATGAATTCCAGACCGACACTTTGATTGGCGCGCAAGCGATGATCCGCGATGGCGCGCTCGATTCGCCCAAGGTCGAGGCGGTGTTCGGGGTGCATGTGATGGCGGGTTATCCGACCGGGCATCTGTTCTATAAATCCGGAACCGTGCTCAACAGCAGCGATTCGTTTCGCATCACAGTCAAGGGCCAGCAGACTCACGGCTCGGCGCCCTGGAGCGGTGTCGATCCGATTGTCGCCAGCCAAGGCATCATCAGCGGATTGCAGACGCTGGTCAGTCGGCGCATCGACCTGACCCAAGGCATGGGCGTGATCAGCGTCGGTACGATCAATGGCGGTTCGGCGGCCAACATCATTCCCGAGACCGTGGAAATGACCGGGACCATCCGCACCAACAACGCCGACATCCGCGACACGATCTTGAAAAAGATGCCGCCGCTGGTGAACAGCATCGCCAGCGCCTACGAGACCCAGGCCAATTTGCTGCTGGTGAACAATGCGCCGGTAACCACCAACGATCCGGCCCTGACCGAAGCCATGATCCCGGCTCTCGAACTGGCAGCACCGGGCAAGGTCGAGCGCCTGCCCGCCTCGCTGTCGCCGAGCGAAGACTTCTCCTACTACGCGCGCAAAGTGCCGGGGCTGTTCGTGTTCCTCGGCGCAACGCCGGAAGGCCAGGATATGAACAAGGCGCCGAACAACCACAGCCCCTACTTCACCGCCGATGACGCGACACTGGCCACCGGGGTGAAGGCGCATGTGCAGTTTGTGCTCAATTATCCGGGGCGGGGTCAGCGGGGCTGACTAATCTCATTCGCAGTTTTAGCCCCCGATCAGATGACTGATCGGGGTATTGTTTTGGTGCTTACCATTGATCACGGTAAACGAACGAAATTTGGTAGTCGTAAGAAGATGGATCAATGACATGGTTGAAATTCGGTTGAAGAATGCTCACCCAGTTTGAGAGCACGTCGAATCCGCCATTGTTTATATTATTTTCAATTGGTATGCCGAGTGATTCGATTACAGCACCGTCGTCACCGAAATCTTTCGATAATTCCTCTCCCATACCGAGCTCGGTTTCCTTGTCATACCATTCAAGTCTGGCTTTCAATCCCATAAATCCCTCACAAGTACTTTTTGATGCTTCGCTTTTTCCCTTTAGGGGGATCTAGTTGCTTACCGGTTCTATGGTCGTACGACCCCAAATGAGTACCGTCGCTCGCGCGATAGGCCTCAAGCTCTCCGTGAAGAAAGTCCCATTCATATATCGTCCTCCCTTTTGCGTCTATCCAGCGATCCCGGAGACCACCCGAGTACGGGGTTTTCTTTTTCGCTCTTCTCAATCCTGGAAACGCTGTGATTTCGTCTGTCTCAGGGGCCGGGTGGTAGGTGTGACCAGCCTTGGCTGTGCCATGGCCGCGTACATTTAAAACAATATAAATCGGCTTAACCCCGGAACTCGCCGGAAACACCAATATGAAATCCCGATACTCCGGCGGATAAACCGGATTCACCAGAATCCCCTCCGCCGCTTTCGTCGGCGGATACACCCAGATATGCGGCGCCTGCGGAGCAGCCTCCAGTGCCGGAATACCAAGAATGTCGGAACCATCCACAGCCGGCGTCCAGACCAGCTCAACACCGTCACCAAGGTCTGCAACAAACCGGCTATCGCGTGCAGCGAACTGCACAACATCAACCATCTCCCAATCGCGATTCTTGCCGGTGTAGAAGCCGTAACCCTTCAGGCTGCCATCGGCCTGCTGTTCAACGCGCAGGCGCACGCGGGTTCGGGCCTGTTTGAGGGCGAGCAACTGGTCTTCGGTATAGAGCGCGCTGTCGCCCAGGTTCGAGGGCATGAACATCGCCACCAGCCCGAGCAGCGGGCTGATGACGGCAGCAGAGGCCAGCGCGGGCAATGCCTTGAACGCCTCACCGGCAAGGGCAAAAGTGCCCAGCCCCGCAGGAATGGCAGTGCCGCTGATTTTCTTGAGTTCAATCCCACCGCTGTCATTGGCCTCACGCCCACCGAGCAAAATCAGCTCGCCGTAATCCTTCAGGCTGTCTGTCGGCACCATCCCCGACGGATTCGAGTAATCGATGATCGCGTCCGGCAGCTTGCACGACTTGGCAAACACGCAGCCCGCGCGCACCGGCTCAGGCTTGTTCGCCGCCACCTCACGGCTGCGCTCGAAGGCGTCCTGCCTCGTCAGCATGGCGTCGTACTTGTCTTGTCGTTCTTGCTGATCGGCCAGTTCGGTGGCCGTCATGTAGCGGTAGGTAACGTGATGCCCGTCGCCCGCCGGTGGGTTGGGAACCCGAGGAATGTCCTTTTGACCAGCCACTGATTGTCCTTTCGTTCATGCATCGACAGCCCCTCGCAAGGGGCTGCACGACGTTAACGAAGCAGGAAAATCGGGGCTGTAGGACGCGTCTCTAAAAACGTGGGGATTGTTCGACGTGAACGGATTGCATCTCGCCAACCACAGCCTCAATCACACACAACGCCGTCGGCGACAAGCTTCTACCCTGCAAACTCACCACCCCGATTTCAGAATGAAATCCCGGCCTGTCGACAACATGAAGCTCGATCAAACGCCCCACCCGAATGTCTTCAGCCACGGCGCCATGGATAACGCCGAGGATGGTGTCGGTTGAACCAGCAACGGTCTTGAGCAACGCCACATCATCGCACTCCAACACGATGGGCAGCGCCTGGCGGGTGGAGATGCCGAGGGTTCGGGCGGTCTCGAGTTTCACCACTTCCGGCAGGCGCGTTGTGGCGATGCCGTAGCCTTCCAGTTCGCCCATCGACACCTGGCGTCCGGCCAGCGGGTGCTCCGGTCGTACGAAAAAGCCTGCCGAGACTTGGCCCAGCGAACGGATCAGCAGATCGGATTCCGCGGTGAAGTTACGGATATCAGCAACAAAGAATTCGATCGCTTCAGCACGCAACCGCGCTTCGAGAATCTGCCAGTTGTTCACTTCAACGCGCAGGGTGACTGCCGGGTGATCCAGGCGCAGTCGCGGCACCACCTGATGCATCAACATCGCCGCCGGGAACGGGCCGACGCCGAACGCCAGGCTGCCCAGTTGGCGATCGCTGTAGAGCGCCATGTCCCGCTCCAGCGACCGGGCATCGAACAACAGCCGCCGCGCCCGCTCGATCAGAAAGGCCCCCGCCGGCGTCGGGCGGACATCGCCGGTGTCGCGATCGAACAGGCGCTGCCCGGTTTCGCTTTCCAGCGCCTGAATGCTGCGGCTCAGGGCCGGCTGGCTGAGGTGCACGCGCTCGGCCGCGCGGCCGAAATGGCGTTCATCGGCCAGCGCGAGAAGGTGTGACAGTCGTTTGAGGTCCATTCCCGCGATGCTAGCGACGCATTATCCGGATGTAAATAATGCATTGGATACATCGCTGCCCTGCCCCTAGGCTGGAGCGCATTCGACCCTCGGAGAACAACAAGAATGAAACCGACCCTTTACACGATCCTCGCCCTGACGCTGGTGTCCCTCGCCGGCTGCGACAACAAGCCCAGCATCGCAGCCGGCGACGCCACGCCCGCCACGGCCGCGCTGATCCAGGCGTCGATCAAGGGCCTGGATCTCAGCGACAACCGCGACATGGAAGATGCCCAACGCGGCTTCATCGCGCGCCCCACCGGCAAGATCCTCGGCTCCGACGGCAATGTCCTGATCGATTTCGACGCGTACCGCTTCGTCGAAGGCCAGGCGCCGGCCACCGTCAACCCGAGCCCGTGGCGGCACGCGATGCTCAACGCACAGATCGGTCTGTTCAAGGTCCGCGACGGGATTTACCAGTTGCGCGGTTTCGACATCGCCAACATGACACTGATCGACGGGCAGACCGGCTGGATCGTGGTCGACCCGCTGACCTCCCGGGAATCTGCCGCCGCAGCGCTGGCCTTCGCCCGCGAGCATCTGGGCAACAAGCCTGTCACCGCGATCATTTTCACCCACGACCATGCCGATCATTTCGGCGGTGTGCTGGGCATCACCTCGAGCAGTGAAGTGGCCCAGCGCAACATTCCCATCGTCGCGCCCGCCGGCTTCATGGAGGAAGCCACCAGTGAAAACATCCTGGCGGGCCCGGCGATGGCGCGGCGTTCGATGTATCAGTTCGGCAAGAACCTGACGCCGGGCGCCACCGGCATCGTCGACACCGGGCTGGGCAAAAACGTCGCCTACGGCAGCATGGGCATCCTGCCGCCAACGCAGATCATCGACCAGCCGATCCAGCCGCTGGAACTCGACGGCGTCAGCTTCGTATTCCACAACATGCCCGGCGCGGAAGCCCCGGCCGAGCTGACCTTTTCGATCCCCGCGCTCAAGGCATACGGCGGTGCGGAGCTGCTGACGCAGACCATGCACAACCTGCTGCCGATCCGTGGCGCCAAGGTGCGCGATGCGCTGCGCTGGTCCGACTACATGCAAATCGCCCTGGATGAGCTGGGCGACACCGAGGTCTATTTCGGTCAGCACAACTGGCCGATCTGGGGCAACGAGCGGATCCGCGAATTCATCACCAAGCACCGCGACGTCTACAAATACCTGCACGACCAGACCGTGCGCCTGATGAACGCCGGCTACATCCCCAACGAGATCGCCGACAAGATCCAGCTGCCGGATTCGCTGGCATCGTACTTCGGCACCCGTGGCTATTACGGCGACCTGCGCCACAACGTAAAAGCGATCTACCAGATGTACCTGGGCGCCTACGACGGCAACCCCGCCCACTTGAATCCGCTGGTGCCAAAGGAATCGGCAAAGCGCTACGTCGAATTGATGGGAGGTAACGCCAAGGTGGTTGAGGCCGCGCGCGTGGCCTATGACAAGGGCGAATACCGCTGGGTCGCTGAGCTGCTGGATCAGGCCGTGCTCGCCAAACCCGACGACACCGCCGCCAAGGAACTGCTGGCCCGCGCGTACGAACAGATGGGCTATCAGGCGGAATCGGCAACCTGGCGCAACAGTTACCTGACGGCGGCCATGGAGCTGCGCAACGGCCCGCCGGCCAAGGGCGTCAAACGCTCCGACCTGATCGAGCTGATGAAGCAGACGCCCACCGAACGTTTCCTCGAAGCCATGGCTGCGAGCCTCGACGGGCCGGCGGCGGATGGCAAGCACTGGACGTTCAATCTGGTGCTGACCGATACCGACGAATCGTTCGTGCTGTGGATCGAGAACGCCGTGCTGCACTATCGAAAAGGCCCGACGGCGGCGAACGCCAACGCAACGCTGACTGTCACCAAGGACCTGTTCGTCCAACTGCTGGGCGGCGCTGCCGGACTCAAGGAAACGCTAACTTCCGATGATCTGAAAGTGGATGGCAGCAAGGTCGATCTCGTGAGATTCCTGGGGTTGCTGGAAAAGGCGCCGGGGAATTTTGCGATAGTCGCCCGGGCAGGAAACTGACCCACCGAGGCCATCGATTGATCAAACTCCCGGTCGATGGCCTCTGGACGCTTACCCAAGCAAAATCCAATGAAAACCGGAGGCTCGGTCAAAGCTTTCCATTGGATTGTTCAGCATCCTGCGCAACCCGATCGCCGCGAAGCCATCCAGCGTATGGACGTAGAACTTGCACCCGAGCGAAACCCCGAATCCATCGTTTTCATCATTGATGATGACGCTCCTCTACGTGAGGCGCTTGGCAGCCTGCTGCGCTCCATCGGCCTGCGCGTCGAGCTGTTCGGATCGGTCGCCGACTTCATGCAATACCAGCGACCTGACCTGCCCAGTTGCCTGGTGCTGGATGTGCGATTGCAAGGCACCAGCGGGCTGGTCTTTCAGCAGGCGCTCGCCGACGCCAACATCCATTTGCCAATCATTTTCATGACCGGGTACGGCGACATCGCCATGACCGTTCGCGCCATGAAAGCCGGTGCCGTCGATTTCCTGGAAAAACCGTTTCGCGAGCAGGCAATGATCGACGCCGTGGTCGCCGCGCATACGCGGGACAGGTCACGCCGCGAGTGCGAACGCCGCCAAAATGAATTGCGCACACGCCATGGGACACTCACGGTCAGAGAGCAAGCGGTGATGGCGCTGGCCGTCTCGGGTCTGATAAACAAGCAGATCGCCAGTGCCATCGGCCTGAGCGAGATCACCGTGAAGATTCACCGCAGCCAGGCCATGCGCAAGATGCGCGCGCAGTCGTTTGCCGATCTGGTTCGAATGGCCGAAAGTCTGGGCATTAACCATTAGATGTATCGCCCTTATGCGGCGCGCATAGAGTTGTTTATATACGTTGGTATGACTTCTCCATACGCTGGCAGGATAAAACCAAACTTATGCAACATGGTTGATCCCTACCGCCAACAGTAAAATCCCTCCATCAAATGCGACGGCCGGCAAAGTTATTGACTTCGTGGTTTCCTCGCGCGCCGACACTTGTCGATCCACTCATTGACTCAGGGATGACTGATCAACATGTATGACTTTTTTGAAGACTCGTACCGCGTGCTGAAGTTGTCCCACGTGTTGCTGGTCGGTGGCCTGGGCATGTTGATGGTGGGGATTTTCCTGGCTTATGTGTTTGACGCTCACTTGAACTTGCCCACACTGGTCGGCGCGCACGGGATGACGATCCTCGGGCCGACCGCGATCAAGCTGGGCTACGTCATGCGCTTGATTGCGTACAACCGTATTCGCCTGGCAGCACAGGAACATGGAGTTTCCCACTAGAAGTATTCGATTGAATTCAAACCTGTCTGGTTGCAACCGGAAGTTCATTAACGAAATCCCACCACGACTCAGGATGATCACGATGAAAACTATTGGATTGGTATTACCCGTCGCCATTGTTTCAGCCACCTGGATAGTTGCCACTCATGCATTCGGCGCAAGTTGCCTGCCCGATATGCCGGTGGCGAACAGGCAGGAAACCAGTGCTCCGGATTCAGAAACTTCATCAGTGCAACAGCACCGGGCCAGAAAGGCGCCGACCCAGATTGCCGAAGGGGGTTCGGATCGGCTGATGGAGCGTCGTGTTGCCGAGGGCGGTTCGGATCGCCTGAACGAACGTCGCGTAGCCGAAGGCGGCTCAGATCGCCTGATCGAACGCCGGGTAGCCGAAGGAGGCTCAGATCGCCTGATCGAACGCCGGGTAGCCGAAGGAGGCTCAGATCGCCTGATCGAACGCCGTGTTGCCGAAGGCGGCTCCGATCGCCTGATTGAACGTCGCGTTGCCGAAGGCGGCTCCGATCGCCTGCTCGAACGCCGTGTTGCCAGCAATCAGTACGATGCCGCAATGAACATGCAAATGCATTTTTCGATGGATTGATTGGCCGGCTGAGCCATTACTCCGGCAACCCCGCCAACCGCAAACCTTCGGCAAACCGGGCAACGTCTTCAGGCCGTTGAATGGGCAGCCACGCGCGCAGGCTGGACACCCGCAACGTCGGGTCCAGCTGACGCACCCGTTCCATGGCCTGCCCGGCTTTGTCGGCCCGCCCATTGAGCGCGTGGCTCGCGGCGATCAGGGCCGCCGCTACCAGCAGACTGGGCAGGTTTCCCTGCGCTTTCTCGGCCCAGGAAACCGAACATTCGAAGCGACCGGCGAAGAAGTGCGCCAGCGCCATCCCGACCTGCATGCGAAACATTTCCGGATCCAGCGGGCTCAGGCGCACGGCGTGCTCAAGGTTAGCGATGGCGGCCTCGGTTTCGCCACCCAAGGCGCGCAGGATGCCACCCAGATACCAGGCCGGCGCCAGATTGGGGTTGAGCAATCGAGCTCGATCAAGCAGGGCGATGCCGCAGTCGACATCCCCGGTCAGATGGGCCAGGGCATGACCGCAACGGGTCAGCGCCACGGCGTCATCGCGCCCCAGTTCCACACCCATGCGCGCCAGCCGCGCACCTTCGGCGATTTCCCTGGGTCGGTCGGTCATCCAGCCGTTGAGCTTGCGCCAGAAATGGCACCACGCGGCCATGCCGTATGCCGAGGCAAATTCCGGATCCAGTTCGATTGCCCGGTAGAACAGCGCCAGAGCCTGCTCGATCGCCTCTCGGGTGCCGATGTGCAGTTTGGCCGTGCCCCGCAGGTAGTAATCGTATGCATCGAGGCTGTCGGTGGGCTTGCGCTTGGCCCGCTCGATTTCCGCTCGTTCAAGCTGCGGCGCAATGGCGCCCACTACGCTCTCGGCCACCTGATCCTGGAGTTCGAAAATATCGTCGAGCAGGCCTTCGAAGCGCTCGGCCCACAGATGCGTGCCGCTGCACGCATCAATCAACTGGCCGGTGATGCGGATCTTGTTGCCGCTCTTGCGCACGCTGCCTTCCAGCACGTAACGCACGCCCAGTTCCAGCCCAACGCCCCGCGCGTCGACCGCCCTGCCCTTGTAGGTGAAGCTGGAGTTGCGGGCGATGACAAACAGCCAACGCAGGCGCGACAGCGCGGTGATGATGTCTTCGACGATGCCGTCGGCGAAGTAGTCCTGCGCGGGGTCGCCGCTGAGATTCTGGAACGGCAGGACGGTGATCGACGGCTTTTCCGGCAGGACAAGTGTCGTGGCCACTTCGGGTATCGCAGGCGCTTCGGGCGCATTGACGGGGCTGTCGCTCAAGGTGATTTCGCCGACGAAGCGATAGCCCTTGCGCGGCACCGTACGCACCATGCGCTGCTGCTCACCGGTGTCGCCGATGGCCTTGCGCACGGCGTTGATGTGGCTGGTGATGGTTGATTCGGAAACGATTCGGCCACTCCACACGACGCTCAATAGTTCGTCCTTGCTCACCACCCGCTCACGGTTGCTGACCAGTAACAGCAACAAGTCAAAGACCTGCGGCCCGACAGTCACGACTTGCCCGCGCCAGGTCAGTTCCCGGCACTGCTGGTCGAGCACGTAGTCTTCAAACACGAATTGCACGGTGGCTGTTCTCTGGTCTGGCGCCCCCGACTCCGTGTCCGAGCGGGCGATGGTTTTGCGCTCAATCATACGGCAGACCTTGGGCCGCCGCACCGGCCTGCACAGTGGTCTACGCATCTGCCGACGGATTGGCCTGTCTGGACAAAAAACCAAGGTAAATCCAAGGTCACCACAAGGATTCATCCGAACGCCGCAGGCATGCTCAACCCACATCGACAGCAATGGTTGCCGTCGGCAAGTGGAGAGATGTCATGAAGATAGTCGTTATCGGAGGCACCGGCCTCATCGGATCGAAACTTGTGAACAATCTGCGCGAACGCGGACACGATGCCCGCGCCGCCTCGCCTAACACCGGCGTCAACAGCATTACCCGCGAAGGCCTGGCCGAAGCAATGGACGGTGCCCAGGTGGTGGTCGACGTGTCCAACGCGCCGTCGTGGGAAGACCAGGCCGTACTCGACTTCTTCGAAACCTCCACCCGCAACCTGCTTGCCGCCGAAGCCGCCGCCGGTGTTCGCCATCACGTGGCGCTGTCGATTGTCGGCAGTGAGCGCCTGCCCGCCAACGGTTACTTCCGCGCCAAGGTCGCGCAGGAGAATCTGATCAAGGCGTCCGGCATTCCGTACAGTCTGTTACGGGCCACGCAGTTCTTCGAATTTGTCGGCGGCATTGCCCAGTCCGCCACCGTCGGCGAGGAAGTGCGCCTGTCGCCGGCGCTGATCCAGCCCATGGCTTCTGACGACGTCGCTGCTGCGCTGACGGATGTGGCACTGGCAGCGCCGATCAACGGCACACAGGAAATTGCCGGCCCCGAAGCCATGCCGCTCGACGAGTTGGTCCGGCGTTTTTTCCGCGCCACCCACGACACCCGCAAAGTGATCCCGGACGTCCACGCCCGCTACTTCGGCGACGTGCTCGACGACCAGTCGCTCACCCCCGGTAGCAGCAACCCGCGCCTGGGCTCGACGCGCTTTGAAGACTGGCTGGCGCAATCGATCCAGCGCTAACCCCCCCCATCCGCTTAGAAGGAGTCTCGCCATGTTCAGCCGAATCCTGCTGGCCGCCACGTTTGCGGCCCTTTCAATCTCATCCGTCTCGGCCGCCGAGCCGCAGGCAGGCAAGGTCACCGTGGTGTTCGACCGCGCCCTGCCGAACGTTCCGGGAAAATCCATGAAGGGCGTGCTGGTGGAATACGCACCCGGTGGTTCTTCGCCGGCGCACTTTCATCCGAAGTCCGCGTTCATCTACGCCACGGTGCTTGAGGGCGCCGTGCGCAGCAAGGTAGGCGACGGGCCGGAGAAGGTCTACAAGGCCGGGGAAAACTTCATCGAACAACCGGGCGACTTCCACGCGGTGAGCGCCAATGCCAGCACCACCGAACCGTCCCGTCTGCTGGCGGTGTTCGTGCTCGACAGCAGCGAGACCGACCTGGTCAAACCGGTCAAGCCGTAACCGATCCATTCGCCGATCCACCTCCGGCAGCGTGGCTGCCGGAGAGCACCGCTAAGGGGCGCGTTCAAGGTCGGCGTTGCAAAACATGCCCGATCAAAACATTGATCTTTCGCCCCACACCCAGTAAAAAACCGTCTTCCCTTTCCGCCCTTGCAAGGAGCAGCGGATGCTCGAACTCGCCACGCAACGCCTGGATCTGCGCACGATGGTCGAATCCGACTGGCCGCTGTTCCTCAGGCTGCATTCCGAGCCGCAAACCATGCAGTACGTGTTCGGTGAAATCGCCGAGGAACAGGTGCGCAAAGGCTTCGAGCATCGGCTTCCGGCCTGGGGGCCGCAGTCGGATCACTGGTTGTGTCTGGTGGTGACCGACAGGGCCAGCGGGCAGGAACTGGGCGTGACCGGATTCCGCATCCTGTCGCCGGGGCATGCCGAGGTGGGTTGCCTGCTGTTGCCCGAACATCAGGGCAAAGGCTTTGGCACCGAGTCGCGGCAGGCGATCATCGACTATGCCACCGCCATCGGCCTGGACTCATTGGAGTCGACCGTGACCGACGGTAATATCGCGTCCTGCAAGGTTTTGGAGAAATGCGGTTTTGTATTCGAGCGCCGCGTGCCGCAGGCCTATCAGATTGGAGATCGGTGGTTTGACGACCTGATCTACCGCTATCAAATCACCTGACCCGTTTTATCAGCGACCGCCAAGGAGGCCCTCGTCGTGAATCCTTATCAATGCCTGCCACCCCGCGCTTTCTGGCGCACCGCCGTGGCTGACAAGCCCGCGCTGAACATCGATCAACTGTGGACGCCGCAGTTCGAGATCGGCAACAAGGACGCCATCGTCACCGCCGGCTCGTGTTTCGCCCAGCACATCGGCCGCGCGCTGGTGGAGCGCGGCATGAACTGGCTGGATGCGGAACCGGCCCCGGCCGAACTGCCCGCAGCCGACTGGAAGGCCCACAACTACGGGGTGTTCTCGTTCCGCACCGGCAATCTGTACACCCCGGCGATGCTGTGCCAATGGCTGGAATGGGCGCTGGGCGTGAGCCTGCCCCCCGACGAAACCTGGGCCCATGACGGGCGATTCTTCGACCCATTCCGCCCCGCCGTGGAACCCGACGGCTTTGCCAGCGAGGACGCGCTGTTCACCTCGCGCGAAGCCACCCTCGACGCCATCCGCACTGCCCTGCGCCGGGCCAAAGTCTTTGTGTTCACCCTCGGCCTGACCGAAGCTTGGCAGAACCGTCAGACCGGGCTGGTCTATCCCGTGTGCCCCGGCACAGTGCGTGGCACCTTCGATCCGCTGCGTCACCGTTTCTGCAATTTCGGCTTCATGGACACCTATGGGGACATGGTCCGGGCGCTGGAGTTGATGCGTTCGATCAACCCGCAACTGCGCCTGCTGCTCACCGTGTCACCGGTGCCCCTGACGGCGACCGCCACGGGCGAGCATGTGCTGAGCGCCACCACCTATTCCAAATCGGTCCTGCGCGCCGTCGCCGGGCAGCTGTGTGAAGACCTGCACGACGTCGACTATTTCCCCTCTTACGAAATCATCACCGGCACACCGTTCAAGGGCGCGTTCTACCAGCCCAACCAGCGCGAGGTCACGCCGGAAGGCGTGGCGTTTGTCATGCAGCAGTTTTTCGCCGGGCTCGACGCCGTTCAACCGCTGCAAACGCCGGCCAGCATTCCCTCCACCTGCGTGTCCAGCGAGGAGCTTGTCTGTGAAGACGCCGTGCTCGATTACTACGCCTAGGTTTCTGCTGCTGGGCGACTCCCATGCCGGGGTCATCGGCAAAGCCGCGCAGGCCCGCGAGCTGCCGTTCAGCGGCGGCCCGCTGGGCACCGGCCGGGATTTCGCGGTGGATTTTTTCAGCCTGACCCGCCATGACGTGCTGTTTCGGGAAGCCGAGATGGAACGTCTGTATCGCCAGGCCCTGGCGCCGTTCGAAGTGCCGCAACTGGCGAAGGTCGGGGTGCCGCTGGTGAGTACCATTGGCCTGAGCCTGCACTACCTCGCCACCGCGCCGAACTGGACCTGCTACCAGACACCGGACGGCGAATTCGACGAAGGTTTTCTCGCAGGTCCCCTGTTCGAATCCATCGTCGACACCTTGTCCAAACCTGCGCTGGCGTTCTATGAACAGGCCCGGGCGATGAACCTCAAGGTGTTCGCCGTGCTGCCGCCGCAGCGGGTGCCAGAGTTGTCCGATCCGCGGGTGTTCATGGCCGCGCAGGCGCTGCTGATCGAGCGCCTGCAAGGGCTCGGCATCGAGCTGATCGATGTGCGCGCGGCAGCGAATGATGAGCTGGGTTTTCAGCTTCCGGCGTACTGCGAAGTGGATGACCCGCTGCACGGGAATCTGGCGTTTGGCGAGTTGATCGTCGAGCAACTGCTCAAACAAGGTCTGTAAATGAGCGGTGGGAACGGCGCCCGCTCCCACCTTTTTTAGACTCAAGCCTTGGGCTGCGTCCCCAGAATCGTCACCCGCTCGCCATACCGCGAGTGCGGGAAATAATCCCAGACCGCATGGTGCTGGGTGCAGCGGTTATCCCAGAACACCAGGCTGTTCGGCGCCCAACGCACGCGACAGCTGAGGACCGGCTCCCGCGCCACCAGATCGAACAGCATGTTCAACAGCACCTGACTTTCACCGCCGGACAACTGGACGATGTGCGACGTGAACCCGGAATTGACGAACAGCGATTTGCGCCCGGTTTCCGGGTGGCGAACCACCACCGGGTGCTCGGTTTTCGGCAGGTTGGCCGGCGCCTCATAGCCCTTCCACGGAATCGCACCGTCATGGATCGCGGTCAATTCGCCGAGAAACTGCTGCATCGTCGGCGACAGCATTTCCAGCGCCAGGTGCATGTTGGCGAACAGCGTGTCGCCGCCGGTGCCGATGGCCGGGGTTTCCTTGACGTACAGCATCGAGCCCATGGACGGCGCCAGATCGGCGGTGCCGTCGGTGTGCCAGGTTTCGCCGGCCACGTAGCGCGATTGCGCATTGGCGCGGATCACCACCAGCTCCGGGTCATCACCGTCGATGTCTTCCACTGGCAGCGCCCGCAGCTCACCGAACAGCCGGCCAAACGCCTTGTGCTCGTCCACCGTCAGGTGCTGATCGCGGAACACCACCACGTGGTTTTCCAGAAAGGCCCGGCGGATTTCCGCGAGCTGCTCGTCGCTCAGCGGCTGCGAAAGATCGACGCCGCCGATCTCGGCCCCAATGATCGGCGTGATCCGCTCGACCGTGATGTGTTGATACGGCGCGCGCCGTTCGGCGGCGATGCGCTCGATTGCCTTGAGTGCCAACTGATCCATGTTCCCTCACCTTTTTTATTGGAACGACACCGATGACTGCTCGCGCAGCGAACGCGGGCGCATGTCGATCCAGTGTTCGTTGATGTAATCCAGACAGATTTGGCGTTCGCCGCGCATCCCCGCCTCGCTCCAGCCGCTGGCCATCGGCTTGCCCGCCGGCCACAGGGAATACTGGCCCTGAGCGTTGATCACCACATCGAATTGCAGTTGTGCGTCATTCATGTCGTTCTCCTGTTGAACGGGATTGCAGCGTGGCCAGGCTTCGCTCGAGCCCGGCGGCGAGATGGTTGAATGCGGCATGCCGCTGTTCGTCGCTCGAAGCGCCGGCCCCGACGTAAACCCGCACGGACGCCCCGCAGACCTGAGCGCAGGTGTCTGCATCGTCGTCCGCGAAAGCTCGGGCCGACACTTCGGCGTTGGCGCTGGCATGAGCCTGGGCAAACGCGGTGGCGGCGGCCTCGGTATTGAGTTGCGCGTAGTACTGGGCGAACGCCTCGGCATCGCCGAAGTGCTCGACAATCATGGCGCTGTTGGCCGGTGCGAGGCCGTAGGTCAGCGCACTGGTGTGGGCCTTGGCGTACGCCGCGTCGTAGGCGTAGGCCTTGCGATACAGCGCCAGCAATACCGGTTTGAGCGCGGCCCGCCATTCGCCCTGACGCCCGAGCACGCCGAGCGCCGCCCGCTGATGCAGGCTTTGCAACGCGAGCAGCGCCTGCCGGTGTTCCGGCAAGGCTTCGCCGAGCATCGGCAGGACCACGTCGGCCTGCCAGAGATGAAACAGCTGAAACGGCACATGACCCTGCAGTTGCCTCAAGCGCAAGGCCGCGTTCGGCTCGGCTTCGCACAATACCTTGGTCAAGGCCAGCCACCATTGCGGCATCGAGATCGGTTCATTCATGGCGCCGGCTCATCCGTACCAATGACTTCGGCCAGCAACCGCGCCCAGCGGCCCGCGACGATGCCGTAGTGATCGGTGTCGAGGGTTTGCCAGCTGCGCAACTGCGGCAACAAGGCCTGCCAGTTGCGTTGCAGGTCATCCGGGTTCCAGGCGCTGCCCGGCCCGTAAGGATTGGCGTGCCCGGCGATGAACAACCGCACCGCAGTGGTCGCCAGCTCTGGCGGTCGGAAGTCGATCATGCTGGCCATGTTATTGCGGCAGCACACGATCAGCCGTTGCAGATACGCCTGACGTTCCTCGGCCATGCCCTGCCCTTCGACCGCCGGCCAGCGCAGGGCAAACTCGCGCTGGAACACCTGCTCGATGGTCTGCTCATCAATGCCGGCCAGTTCCGCACCGGCATCCGGCGCGGGCGGGTCGATCAGGTACAACAACGGTTGCCTGAACCCGTCAGCCTGGGCCTGATGACACAGCGCCTGCGCCACCCATGCACCAAACGACCAACCTGCCAGACGCCAAGTGCTGCCGTGCGGAAGGTGGGTTTTGATCGCCGCCAGATACCGGCGTGCACGCTCGTCAACGCTGATGTTCGGCAACTGTGGCAGGCGCAGTGCCGGGTCGGCGATCACGCAAACGCCCAGTTCCGCCGGCAGCGCCGAGACCAGTTCCCGATAGGCCTGAACATCGCCGCCCACCGGGTGGATCAGGTACAGCCAGTCACGCCCGGCTCCGGCATGCCATTGGTCGATCCGCACCGCGTCGTGCCAGCCCTGCTGTGTTACACCGGGCGCCTCTTCAACCGTAGCGGTCGAGACCAGCCCCAGCACCTCGCTCAGGCTGACCTTGTGGCTGAATTGCGACAGCTGGAATACCTCACCCGTGGCCGCTTGCAGCTCGTCGATCAGGTCGAGCAGCGTCAGCGAATCCGCGCCCAGGTCGTACAACGAATCGTCATCTTCCAGCTCGGCCACACCGAGCCACTTGCACAGGCACTCACGCAGGCGCGCCGACAGATCCACGCCCTTCGGCGCCTCGACCGCTGCGGCCACGGCACCGTGGCGAACCGGATAAAACCGCCGCGCCGTGTCGATGCCGGTGGTGGAGATCAGCAACTGAGGCAACTGCGTCGCCATCGCCAGATCGAACACCCGACAGCCCTCTTCCGCCGACAGGCCAACCGTCAGATGCTCCAGATGCGCGGCGTCTCCACCGTTGCTGGTGGTGGCCATGCCGATGTCGCGCCAGATGTCCCAGTTGATCCCCAGTCGCAAGCAAGTGTCGGCGGGGTTCGGGCAATAGTGAGTGAAGCCGTCGAGTACCCCGCTGGCCGCCGCGTAGTCCAGATGCCCCGCGCCGCCGAACAGTGCCGACATTGACGAGCAATACAGGACAAAACCCGGTGTCAGGTGTTCGATCAACGCCTCGACCGCCAGCATGCCGCGAGTCTTGGCGGCCATGGCCTCGGCCATTTGTCGGGCATTGCGGAGGCGAATCAGACTGCCCGCACCGACGCCCGCCGCATGAATCACCCCGCTCAGACGACCGTAACGAACGGCCAGTTGATCGAGTACCTGCGGCCAGCGCGGCAGGTCGGCGATGTCCGCTTTGATGCAGTCGATCCGCGAAGCGTAAGCCGTCAGAGACGCCGGCAGTTGCCCCTGACGCGAGAGCAGCACCACTCGGCGTGCAGGCGCCTGCAGCAGGTGTTCGCACAAGGTCCGGCCGATGCCGCCGCTGCCGCCCAGCACGAGAAACGTGCCGTCTTCCGGCAGAAGCCCTGATGTCGTTGCTGGGCCGGTCAATGGCTGAGGCAGCAAGCGTGGCTGCCACAGGTAACCATCGCGCACCGCCATTCGCCGAGGCAGTGAAGACGGATCGCCAAGCAACGCTGCCAACTCGCCGGCCTGCGTTTCGAGGCGTGACGAAGGCCAGTCCAGCCAGTGGCAACGCACCGGGTATTCCTGCGGCACCACTTCGGTGATGCCGGCCAGCGCTGCCAATTCGGGACGCTGAACCTCGCCGTCCACCGGGCACGCCTGCCATGACATCAACCACAACCGCAGCCGTGTCGTGCGCGGTGTTTGCCCCCAGGCCTGCATCAATGCGCTGACCGTGTCCAGACAGGCCCACTGCGCCAGATCCAGACTTTGCTCGCTGACCGCGCCCGACACCGCCAGCGGCAAGGCATGCAGCCAGTCGAGTTCGCCGAGTTCAGGTTCTGCGACCTCGGCGAGCACGCGGTTCAGGGCTTCGATGTCCAGCGGATCAAGCTCGAAACGGTCCGCGCTCAAGCGCTTGAAGCCATTGCCGGTGCGCACTTGAATCACGCGTCGATAGACAGTGTTCAGGCTCGCCAGCAAGGTCGATTCGGGCGCGTCATGGCTACACAGGATCAGCACCTCACGGGATCGGGTCGTGGCTGTCGCGCTCAATCGCCGGGTGCGCACCCACTGGCGCTGGTGGAACCAGTCCGCCAGCGGTTGCCGCGCCAGGGCTGGCGCTTCAGGTTCAGCAGCTACAGGCGTCTGGAAACGATACGACTGAAGATCGAACGACGACGGCGGCAAATCCCAGGGCGGCGGTGCCGAGCGCTGCGGCCACTGGATATTCGCGCCTTCGTACCAGGCGTCCAGCAGTTCCTGCGGCGATTGATCGACGATTTTAAGTTGCGCGCCCGAAGCGGTGACTTCCTTGATCGCTGTCGGCTGCGATGGAATGTCATCACCCGACCGGCAGACCATCGCGAAGCGCCAGCGCAGCTGCCGACGACCTGACTGCAAGTGCCGCAGCAACGCGGTGCGCTGTTCCGGATTGGTTTGCAGATATTCACGAATCACCGCGATATCTCGTAGCAGCTCTGCCCGGCTATGGGCCGAGACCATCAGCAACGGCAACGTTTCCTCGCCCCCTCCCTGCGCCGTGGGCGCAGCACCAACGATGACATGCGCGTTGGTCCCGCCAATCCCGAAACTGCTGACACCGGCCAGTCGCCGCCGCCCTTGCGGCCATGGCCGAGACGTGGTCGGCACATAGAACGGCGAATGTTCCAGGTCGATCTGCGGGTTAATCCGGCCAAAACCGAGGTTCGGCGGCAACACGCCATGGAACACCGCGAGACTGGCGCGAATCAGCCCGACTACCCCCGCCGCCGCGCCCAGATGACCGATCTGGCTTTTCACCGAGGCCAGCGCGCATTGGCCGGCCGGCGCATCGCCGAAAGCTTTGGTCAATGCCGCGACTTCGATCGGATCGCCGAGCAAGGTGCCGGTGCCGTGGGCCTCGATATAGCCGATGTCGGCACCGGTCAACCCGGCCCGACTCAAGGCATCGCGGATGACCGCGCTCTGCCCCGCCACCGACGGCGCGGTGTAACTCATCTTGGCCCGGCCATCGTTGTTCAGCGCCGAGCCTTCGACCAACGCATAGATCCGGTCACCATCGGCCCGCGCCTTGGCCAGCGGTTTGAGCACCACCACGCCGTAGCCACTGGCGCCGAGGGTGCCGCTGGCGTCATCGCTGAATGGACGGCACAGACCGTCGGCGGAAAAGATGTGCTGCGAGCGATGCCGATAGCCCTCGGTCAGGGTCGGATCGATCAGCACCCCGGCCGCGAGCATCACGTCGCTGTCGCCCTGGCGCAGCATCGAACTGGCCAGGTGCACGGCGATCAGCGAACTGCCACACGCAGCCTGCACGCTCAGGGCCGGGCCGTTGAGGTCCAGGTGATACGCGGCTTTGGTCGCCAGAAAATCCTTGTCGTGGTGCAGCGCCAGTTGAAAACCGTCCGGCAGATCGTCGTCGGCGGTTTCGCGCAGCATCTGCTGGAAGTACGTGGTTTCGCCGCAACTGGCGATCAGACCGATGCGCGGGCCCTCCGCCGACGGAACGATGGCCGCGTGTTGCAGGGCCTGCACGCAGGCCATCAGCAGATGCCGCTGTTGCGGATCCATCAGGCGCGCTTCCTGGCGGCTGATGCCGAAGTACTCGGGATCGAAATCGAGCATGCCCGCCAGTTGACTGCGGGCGCCGACCAGGCCCTCTGCGGCGGCAAAGTGCTCGATGCCCAACTCGTTGCCTTGCACCATCGCCCAGAACTCGGACAGATTCTGCGCCCCGGCCACATTGACCGCCATGCCGATGATCGCCATCGGCTGATGGCCTGCATCGGTCTGCCGTATACGCTCCGCCGCTGCCACCGGCGCCGTCGACAGGTGCGCCGCCAGACGCCGCACCGTGACGTGTTCGAACAGATCGGCCATCGTCACCTTGTGCGGCAGTTCTTCGGCGTAACGGCCATGCAAACGCATGAGGCCGAGGCTGGTGGCGCCGGCCTCGAAGAAGGTCTGTTCCGGTTCGATATCCCGGCCGATCACGGCCTGGAACAACTCGCTGAGTTGCCGTTCCAGTGCACTCAGTTGAACAACCGGTTGTGGCGTGCTGCGCCGCTCCATCGCCTCGCCCAGATTCGGCAAGGCCTTACGGTCGATCTTGCCGCTGGGGGTGCGTGGCCAGAGGTCGATCCGCCGGTATTCATCGATTCGCACATGGGCTGGCAGCCACCGTGCAACCTGACGATCCAGCTCGCCGGATGTCGCAGGTTGACCATCGAGTTGCAGCCAGGCAATCAGCCGTGGCGGATCGGCCTGCACCGCGACCACCGCGTTGACCACTTCCGGCACCTGCATCAGCGCCGCCTCGATCTGCCCCAGCTCCAGACGATGGCCGCTGAGTTTGATCTGCTGATCGTCACGCCCCAGATAATGCAGGCAGCCCTGAGCATCGGCCCACGCCAGATCGCCGGTGCGGTAGTACAAACAGTCGTCTGCCACCTCGACAAACCGCGCGGCGTTCAGGGCAGGATCGGCCAGATAACAGCGGGCAACCATCGGCCCGGCCACCAGCAGATAGCCGCGACTGCCGATCGGCACCGGGCGGTCGTGCTCATCCACCAGCAGCAACCGCGCATTGCCGACGGCATGGCCGATCGGCGCGCGCAATGGCCAGTCCCGCGCCACGGGCGGCAGGCGCAAGGCGCTGACCACGTGGGTTTCGGTCGGGCCATAGTGGTTGAACAGCGACGCGTGCGGCATGCCGTCGAACCAGTTGCGCAGCGCATCGGTGCAGAGCAATTGCTCGCCGGCCGTGATCACCTCACGCAACGCCAACGGGTAAATGCCCCGACTCACGGCGGTTTGCGCCAGATGCTGCAAGGCCACGTACGGCAGAAACAGGCGCTCGATTCGCGCCTCGACCATGTAATCCAGCAACGCCTCGGCGTCCTGACGCCAGCGCGGCGTGATCAGGTGATAACAGCCGCCGCCGCACAGGGTGCTGAAAATCTCCTGGAACGACACATCGAACGACAGCATCGAGAACTGCAGGGTCACCGCTTTCGCCGGCAACTGCCCTCCGGTGCGCTGCCATTGCAGCAGGTTGCACAGGGTGCGTTCCGACACCTGCACGCCTTTCGGTGTGCCGGTCGATCCGGAGGTGAACAGCGTGTACAGCGGCCGTTCGCCAGCGTGGCGTGGACGCTCGAACGTTCCGGCATCGGCGCGCAGATCGACCCGATGGGTGGCGAATCGTCCGGCGTTCAGGTCGTCGAGTGCGGCCGCCGTCGTGTCGCTGAACAGCACACACAGAGGCTGCGCCTGCTCCAGCACCTGACGCTGGATCGCCACCGGATAAGCAGGGTCGAGCGGCACGGCGGTCAGGTTGAGTTTGGCCAGCGCCAGCAAGGCGACGATGTGTTCTACCGAGGCATCGAGGAACAGCACGACATGCAGCGGCGCGTTCCCGGTCGCCAAGGGATGACGCTCGATCAGGGTGGCCGCCAGAGTATCGGCCAGCGCATTCAGTTCGCTGTAGCTGAGGCGGTGCTGGCCTTGAACCAGCGCGACCGCCTCCGGCGTGCAATGCACTTGATGCTCGAACCCGTCCGCCAGTGTGTTGAACGGCAGCGCAGTTCGGGGCCCCTCGCTGGCCGGTGGCAAACCACGTCGATACGGACCGAGCAAATCTTCGAGGTTGGCCGCCGGGTTTTCCAGCAACAGATCCAGACCCCGGCGGAACAGCGCGTTCAACGCCCGCATCTGTTCGGCATCGAAATAGCTGCACTGATATTCCCACCAGCATTCCAGCTGCGAACCGCTGCCCACCATCAACAACGTCAACGGGCACTTGGCATGTAACTGCTCGTTGAATGCCAGCGTGGCGCGCAGGTTTGAGTCGGCCAGTGCGGCGTAGTCAGTGTTTTCCAGCACGAACATGAAGTCGAACAGCGAGGGGCTCGACGACAGCCGCAGGTCTTCCACCAGATCCGCCAGCGCCACGTCCTGCAACGCCAGCACTTCACGCACGGTGGCACTCTGTTTGCGCAACTGCTCGCTCAGGGGCAATGCATTTTCAACGGCAGTGGGGATCAGCACGGTGTTGGCAAACATGCCGACGGTGTCTTCGAACTCCGCCAGTGGCCGGTTGGCCACCGGGCTGGCGATCCGTGGCCGCTCGCACCCGGTCAGCGCGTACAGGCTCCAGGCGAAGACACTGAACAGCACTTCGAAACGGGTCAGCCGTTGTTGGGTGCAAAAGCGCTCAAGAGCCGCACTGCGCAGGGTGCCCAAGGGTTCGCGGTGCAACCGGGCGTCGGGGCTGAGTTCGCGCATTGGCATCAATGCAGGCGATGGTTCCTCCTGACGGCGGTGCAATTCGGCGAGGGCGCGGCGCTGGGCGCGATAATGCGGATCGACGCTCCACTGACGCTGCCACTGGCCAAACTCCAGCGTCGTCAATCGGGCGGACGGTTGCGGGCTGTCGCGGCCTTGCAGGACATCGGCGTAAAGCTGCGCCAGGTCGTCGAACAACAGGTTCACCGACCAGCCATCGACGATGATGTGATGCAGGTTCAGCAACAACCGGCAGCTGCCATCGGCGAACGGCAACAGCCAGGCCTGAAACAGGTTCGGCGTGGTCAGGTCGAACGGCGCGGCGAACACTAGCTCGGCAAAGGCCTGCCAGTTGTCCTCGGTGAAATGCCCGACTGCGAAGGTGCGACAGGTCGGACCCTGCTCGGCGATTACCTGATCCAGTCCATCGGCACCCGCCACGAATGCCGTGCGCAACCCCGGATGGCGCTGCACCAGACGCCCCAAAGCCTCGGCCAGTGCCGCAACTTCGACACCTGCCGCCAGATACAGAATCAGCGGCACGCTGTAGGCGGTCGAGGTCGGCGAGCGTTGTTGCAACAGCCACAATCGGCGCTGTTCGGCGGTGGCAGGCAGGCGTTTGGCGCTGCTGATCGAAGGCGCGGGTGGGTAGATCGACTCGCCGTTCGTTTCACCGCTCAGTTGTGCGGCCAATGACGAGAAAGGCTCGTTGAGCAACGTATCGATGGCGATCTCGCGCTGCCAGTGGACACGGATCGCCGAACGCAGGCGCAGGGCCTTTAGCGAATCGCCGCCACTTCCCAGCCAGTCGTCCTGCGCACTCAGGGCCGGTTGACCGAGCAGCGAACGGGCCTGACTCAGCAACCAGTCCAGCGCCGGTGAAACGCTTTCGTTATGCGTAGCCGCCAGGGCTGGATGCCACGGACTCAACCCCTGCGCCAGCAAGCCATCACGATCGATCTTGCCATTGGCCGTCAGCGGCAGGCGCTCCAGCAGAAACAACTGATGCGGCCGCATATACGGCGCCAGTTGTGCCCGCAGATGGTTTTCGAATTCCTGATAGTCCAGATCCCCGCGCGGCACGATGAACGCCAGCAACTGATGGTCTTCTGCCGCCTGCCGCCGGGTGCAGACGTACACCTGCGCCACGCCTGGATGCTCCAGGATCCGTTGCTCCACCTCCCCCGGTTCGATCCGGAAGCCGCGAATCTTCACCTGCCGGTCGACCCGCCCCAGATACTCGATCAAGCCTTCGGCATTGCGCCGCACCAGATCGCCGGTGCGGTAATGCACCTGCACACCACCGTCGAGGTCGGGCAAACGAATGAACTGGCGGGCAGTTTCTTCGGGCCGGTTGCGATAGCCCCGAGCGACACCGTTGCCACTCAAATACAGCTCGCCGACCTCGCCCCCCGGCACTGGGCGTTGCTGCTCATCCAGCACCTGCACGCCGGTCTCCGGCAACGGTTGGCCAATGGGCGCCGAGTCACCGGCAAAATCGCGGCTGATCGGCCAGCACAGGGCAAACGTGGTGCATTCGGTGGGGCCGTAGACGTTGAAGATCCGGCAGCGGCTCTCAGGGTTGGCCCGATACCAGCCGCGCACGGCGGCAGCGCTGATCTGCTCACCGCCGATCAGCACCTGACGTACGCTGGAAAAGCACGACGGCCACTCGGCAATCAACGTGTTGAACAGCGACACGGTCATGAACAGATTGTCGACCTGCGTCCGCTCCAGCACCTCGGCCAGTCGACGCGCATCCAGCACGTCCTCGTCGGCGATCATCACGCAGCAGCCGCCGTTGAGCAGCGGCGCCCACAGTTCGAAACTGCACGCATCGAACGCCGGGTTGGACAGGCAGGCAAACCGGTCCGTCGGGCGAATCTCGATATAGCCGTCGGTGTGCGCCAGACGCAGCAGGCCGCGCTCACCCACCTCGACTGCTTTTGGCGTGCCGGTGGTGCCCGAGGTGTAGAACAGGAACATCACCTCGGCAAAGTCTTCGGCCAGTGTTTGCGGCGGAGCGTCCGGCTGATCGAGCAAGGCCTCGACACTGGTTTGCCACAGTGACGGCGACCACAGCGGTTCTTCGTCCAGGGTAATCAGGCCGACACACGCCGCATCCGCCAGCATCAGTTCCCGGCGTTTGCGTGGGCTGGCGCGATCCAGCGGCACCACCACCGCGCCGACTTTCAGGGCGCCGAGAATCGCCGCCAACCATTGCCAGCAACGCGGCATGCACAACGCCAGCGACTGGCCGGGTTCGACACCGCGCGCCAGCAATCCTCGGGCGATACGTTCGCTCGCGCTGGCCAGTTCCGCGTAAGTCAGCGTGACCGACTGATCAATCACCGCCGGCGCTTGCGGATTACGCCGCACTTGCTCGGCGAAACGCACTAGCAACGGCATGTCTTTGGACGCACTCATCATTTCGCCTCCTGCGCATCGAAGCGTTGCAGCTCCTGACGGATGATTTGCGAGACCCGGTGGATTTCCGCGCTTTCAAGCATGTCCCAGTGCCCGCCGCTGACCAGTTTCGCCAGATAACCGCTGCTCGCGCGGCGACGCCAGAAGCCGCGCAGTTCATGCAACTGATGGCGGCTGAAATCTTCCCGCGCCTGGATCAGCACCACGCGGCCGGCGCGCGGCGCGCACTCATAGGCGGCCATGGCCAGGCGGTTATGGTTGTAGATGTTGAAGTAGCGCTCGACCTGCGCGTCTTCGATGCCGGGGTACATGCCATTGAAACGCACCAGTTTGTCGCGGAATTCGGCCATGTCCACGGTGCCAATCTGCTCGCGAAAACCGGGGTCGTCACTGCCCTGGGTGTCGAGCAGCACCACCGTCACCTGACGATGCCCCGCCGCCGTCAACCGCCGCGCCATTTCATAGGCCACCAGGCCGCCGAACGACAGCCCGGTGAGGATCAGCGGTTGCTCCGTCAGCGGTTCGATCTGGCGCAAGTAAGCCTCTGCCATCGCTTCGACCGTCGGCTCGGTGCTCTCCCCCGGATTCAGTCCCGGCGATTGCACCCCGTACACGCCGGTTTCATCCGGCAGCACCTTGGCCAGCGACAGGTAACAGAACGCCGTACCGCCCGCCGGGTGAATGCACACCACGTTGTGCTGGCCGCTGCCGCGACGGAATTCGATCAGGTTGCTCTGGGCCAACGCCGGGTTGGCCCCGACCCGCAGCCAGCCGCCCAGCGCCTCGATGGTCGGGTAGCTGAGCACCACGCGCACCGGCACTTCGACCGCGAACTGCTGGCTGATTTCATGAGCCATCTTGATCGCGGCGATCGAGGTGCCGCCGACGTTGAAGAAGTTGTCACGAATGCCGATCTGCGGCGCCAGCAACAGGCTTTTCCAGATCTGGTACAGCGCCAGTTCGATGTGATCGCGCGGGCTGCTCAGGTTGACCTGTCGGTTGGTCATCTCTTCGTCTGCCAATGCCGTCAGCGCGGCACGGTCGACTTTGCCATTGGCGGTCAGCGGCAGCGCGTCGAGCCACAGGTAGCTGCCGGGGATCACCGCTCTGGGCAGTGTCGTCGCCAGATGGACGTGCACCGCTGCTTCGTCCACGGTCTCGGCCACCACGCAGCAGGCCACCAGTCGCTGGTCCTGCGCCGCTTCGCCGACCATCAGCACCACGGCGCTGCGGATGCCGGGAAACGCTTCGAGCCGGGCTTCGATCTCGCCCAGCTCCAGCCGCACGCCGCGCAACTTGACCTGAAAGTCGTTGCGACCCAGAAATTCCAGCTGACCGTCCGGGCGATAACGCGCCAGATCGCCGCTGCGATAGAGCCGATCCCCCACGACGAAAGGATTGTCGATAAAGCGCTCGGCACTGAGCTGCGCCAGCCCCAGATAACCCCGGGCCACGCCAACGCCGCCAATGTGCAGATGCCCGGTCACGCCCACCGGCACCGGCTGGTCGCGGTCATCAAGAACATAAAAGCGGTTGTTGGCAATCGGCCGGCCGATCGGCAGTTGCCGGGCCGGCACCTCGGCGCCGGGCTCCAGCGTCCAGAGGCTGTTGATCACCGTGGTTTCGGTCGGGCCGTAGACGTTGTGCAGCCGCGCATGGGGCAGTCGCTCCTGAAAGCGCCGGGCCAGGGCTGGCGGCAGTTCACCGCCGCCGCTGAACACATCGGTCAGCGACCCACACCGGCTGACCTCGTCGACCTCCAGAAACAGCTGCAACATCGCCGGCACGAACACCAGCGCCGTGACCTTTTGCTCGCGCACCTCGCGGGCCAGATACGCCGGTTCGTAATGCCCGCCGGGCCGTGCGATCACCAGCCGTCCGCCGGTTGCCAGCGGCCAGAAGGTCTCCCACGCCGAAGCATCGAAACCGAACGGGATCTTGTGCAGCATCGCCCCTGCTTCGCCGCAGACCTGCAAACACCACAGCAGCAGGTTGCTCAAGCCACGGTGGGCGACCATAGCGCCCTTGGGCAACCCGGTGGTGCCGGAGGTGTAGATCACGTAGGCGAGATGGTCCGGGGTGACGCCGACATGGCGCGGATCAAGATTGTCCGCCGGCAACGACGCCCAGCTCGCGGCATCTTGTTCGAGGTCGAGGATCGGCGCTTCCCAATTCGATCCTTGCACGGCCTGACGCAAGATTCCGTGCGCCGAACCAAGGGTCAGCAGCACCGCCGGCGTGCTGTCGCCGAGCATATGACTCAGGCGCCCCAACGGGTAATCCGGATCCAGCGGCACGTAAGCGCCGCCGGCCTTGAGCACCGCCAGCAACGCGACCGGCAACTCCAGTGAGCGCTCAATGCACACCGCCACGCGCACATCAGGGCCGACGCCCAAGGTGCGCAAGTGCCGCGCCAGCCGATTGGCTTGGGCATTGAGTTCGGCGTAGCTCAGGGATTCGCCCTCGAAGACCACTGCGCAGGCCTGAGGGTTGCTCGCGGCCTGCGCTTCAACCAGTTGATGCACGCAGGGCGCCGTTTGCGTGAGTGGCGTGGCGCGGTTGAAGTCCACCAGCACCTGCTGACGCTCCGCTTCGTTCATCAATGGCAAGGCATTGATCGGTTGCTTGGCGTCGGCGGCGATCTGTTCGAGCAGATGTCGGTAGTGCCCGCTCAGGCGTTGGATGGTCGCGATGTCGTAGAGGTCGGTGTTGTATTCCACCAGCAAGTCCAGCCGCCCTGCCCGCTCGACCCATTCGAACGCCAGATCGAACTTGGCCGTGGCGCTGCTGGTGCCGTACGGCGCGAGTTCCAGGCCGGGCATCTGCACCGCGTTGCCCGGTGTGTTCTGCAACACCAGCATCACCTGGAACAACGGCGAATGACCGGGATCGCGCGGCGGGTTGACAGCCTCGACCACGCGGTCGAACGGCACATCCTGATGGGCGTGGACGTCGAGCATCTGGCCACGCACCTCGCGCAGCAGTTCGGCGAAGGTCTGCTGTGGATTCAGGCGCTGACGCAGCACCAGGGTGTTGACGAAATGGCCGATCAGCGGCTCGACTTCCGGGCGATTGCGGTTGGCGAACGGTGTGCCGATGCACAGATCCTGCTGACCGCTGTGGCGCCACAGCAGCACCGCCAATGCGCCCAGCAGCACGTTGAACAGCGTGCCCTGAGTCTGCCGGGCCAGCGCCGTGAGTTCGCGCAAGGTGCCGCCATCGACGGAGGAACTGAACGTGGCCCCGACATAGCGCTGCACCAACGGGCGCGGCCGGTCGGCGGGCAACGTCGATACCAGCGGCGCGTCGTCCAGGGTGCGCCGCCAGTAATCGAGCTGTGCGTCCAGCGCGGCGCCGCCCACTCGCTGTTGCTGCCAGCAGGCGTAGTCGGCGTATTGCACCGGCAACGGCGCAAGCGTCGGGGTTTCACCACGCAGATAATCGCCGTACAGCGTGGCGACTTCGTGCAGGATCACGCCCATCGACCAGCCGTCGGCGATGATGTGATGCACGCTGTACAGCCACAGGTATTCATCGTCGGCCACGCGCAGTAACGACGCCCGCAGCAACGGCCCGCTGGCCAGATCGAATGGCGCCCGGGCGTCCTGCTCGACGGCGGATCGCACGTGCTGCTCGCGCTCTTCGGCAGGCAATTGGCGCAGATCCGTCACCGACAACGACAGCGGCATCGACGGATGCACCACCTGACGCGGTTCGCCGTCGACGCTGCGAAACGTCGTGCGCAGGATTTCGTGGCGGGCCACCAGTTGGTTGAGCGCCCGCTCCAGCTGCGCGACGTCCAACTGCCCTTTCAGCGTTACCGCCGTCGGCACGTTGTAGAACGGGTTGCCGGGTTCCAGTTGATCGAGAAACCACAGTTGCCGCTGCGAGAAGGACAACGGCCAGGACGTGTGCGTGCCGGATCGGCGGGGAATCGCCGCGTCATCGTGCCCGCCGAGCAAGGCGATCAGTTCCTGTTTGTGACGTTTGAGCGCCTGGGTCAGTTCTTCGGTGAGAAAACCGCGCGGCGCCTTGCAGCGCAGCCTGTCACCGTCCACTTCGAGCACCACACCATGGCGAGCGAACAACGCCAGCAATTGATCGGCATTCATACTTCGAACTCCTCCATGTCTTCATCGTCCAGGCTGGCGGTCACAGGCTCGCTGGCAAACACCTCGACTGGCGCGCGGTGTTGTTCATCGGCCGTGCGCAGGCCGCCGATCATCGAGTAGATCAATTCATGGCTCGGCCCGAGATCGAACAGCGTCGTCAGTTGCTGCTCCTCGACCGAGCCGATACCGCAAAGGCCCAGACCGTGCTCGACGGCAGTCATGCTCAGCAACTGGGCCATGGCGCCGCTTTCGATGTGGCAGAAGTCGCGGCTGCGCTCGCCATACAGCGGGCGAATCGCCGCCATGTCGGCGATGAAAAACAGCGAGAACGCGGCGTTCTCATACACCGGACGGTTGACGAAATAGTCGTAGGTGTCCGGGTCGAGCGCTCCGCTCTGGAGCGCCAGCAGACGATGCTGGCGGGGATCGTAGTAATACGCGCCGCCAGGCACGCCGAGCACGCGATCCGCTTTGATGTAGAGGTAGGCCTGAATCGGGTACAGCCCGCCCGCCGACGGGAACTGGTATTTCACTTCGCCGTCGAGTTGCCCCTGGGCCAGCGCTGCCAGTACGTGGGCGAAGGCCTGGGTGGCGATCGGTTGCCGATCGTATTGACGCACCGAGCGGTAATCACTCAAACGCCGGGCGAAGGCCGGGTCCTGCGGCAGATCCAGTGCCACTGCCGGCAAGGCTTGAGCAAAGTCACGACGCCCACGCTGTTCGGCTTTGAACTGCGCCCGCTGCTGGGGATCTTCGATGATGTCCTGCGCGGGCTCCGGGGCCTGCTGCACGTTGCCGAGCAGATCCTGCCGCGCCCGGTTCTGGCGGTACATGCCAAGCAGATGCAGCAGCGTCGGTTGGGCCAGCAATTGCGCCACGTGCGGGCGGAACTGCAAGGCGCCGGACAAGGCGTTGCTGATCCTGACGATATCGATCGACGTTGCGCCGAGGTTCAGCAGATTGGCGTTGGCGGCAATGGAATCGCGCTTGAGCACGTCCTGCACGATTTCCACCAGCCGTTGCTCCTGCGGGCCCTCGACTTCGAGCGCCGGCCCTTGTTCCTCGATCTGCTCCGGTTCCGGCAGGCGTTTCTTGTCGACCTTGCCGTTGGACGACAACGGCCACGCTTCAACAAAGGTGAACGACGGCGGAATCATGTAGGCCGGCAGTTTGTCGCTCAGGTACGCGCTGAAATCGCTGGCCTGCAACGCCGGGTCGGCCTTCAGCACATAACCCGCCAGACGCTTCTCGCCCAGCGTGCTGCCGAGAATCCGCACCACCGCGCTCTGCACGCCGGGATGGCGATTGAGTGCGGCTTCGATCTCGCCCAGCTCGATGCGATAGCCCTGGACCTTGACCTGATTGTCTTCGCGACCGAGGAATTCGATGTTGCCGTCCGGCAGCAAGCGTCCCAGGTCGCCCGTGCGATACAGCCGTTCGCCGGTCAGTGGATGATCGAAGAAACTGCCCGCGCTGAGTTTTTCATCGCGCCAGTAACCTTTGGCCAGACCGATGCCGCCGATGTACAGCTGACCCGCGACCCAAGTTGGGCGAACCTGCAATGCTTCGTCCAGCACGTAGAAACGCTGATGATCGAGGGCCTTGCCGTAGGGGATGCTGCGCCAAGTCGGGTCGACGTGCTTCACCGGATAATAGATCGACCAGATCGACGCTTCGGTGGCGCCGCCCAGGCTGATCAACTGCAACTCCGGCTGCAAAGCCCAGGCCCGCGCGGGCAAGGTAAGGGGAATCCAGTCACCGGACAGCATCGCCACCCGCAGGCTGGCGGGCAACGTGCCGCCCTCGCCCTCTACGTACTCGACCAGCATGCCGAGCAGCGCCGGCACCGAGTTCCACAGGCTGACCTGATGACGCTTGATCAATTCGAGCCAGTGCGCCGGATCGAGTGACAGTTGCGGTTCGAGGATGACCACCGCCGCGCCCACGGCGAGGGTGCCGAAGAAGTCATAGACCGACAGGTCGAAGCTCAGCGACGAGATCGCCAATACCCGGTCAGTCGGGCCGACGGCAAAGCGTCGGTTGATGTCGAGCAGCGTGTTGACCGCGCCGCGATGGTCGATCACCACGCCTTTCGGCTGACCGGTGGAGCCGGAGGTGTAGATCACGTAGGCGAGGTCGCTTTCGTTCACCTGCACCGGTTGCAGTGGCAGTTCATCGTTCGAGATTTCATCGGCCACCGCGATGGCCGTCACCTGCGCCGGCCATTCGACTTTGTCGAGCAGCGCCGGTTGGGTCAGGGCCAGACTCGCCTCCGCCCGTTCCAGAATATGCCGCAGCCGTTCCGCCGGCTGAGTCGGTTCGATCGGCAGGTAAGCGCCGCCGGCATACAGAATCGCCAGCGTTGCGACCACTTGCTCCCAACCGCGCTCCATCACCACCGCCACCAAGCGGTTCGGCAGGACACCCTGCGCTTGCAGTCGGGCGCCGAGTTGCCGGGCCTCAAAACGAAGCTGGGCGTACGTCAGTTGCCGCGTACCGATCACCGCCAGGGCATCCGGTGTGGCGCGGGCCTGACGTTCGAACAGTTCGTGCATCAATGGCAGCGTTTGCTGACGGTCGACCGGTGCCGGCAAGCGTGCCTGCGGCAGCAGTTGTGGCGTGTTCGCGCCCCAGGCTGCCGGCTCGCACAGGCTGTCGAGCAGGGTGTTATAGGCGACGAACATCTGCTCGATCATGCCTTGCGGGAACAGTTCGTCGATGCTGTCCCAGTTGAACAGCAGGCGCCCTTCCAGCTCCAGCAACGTGTGGTCGAGCCACACTTGCGGGGTCTGGGTGATGCTGTGCATGTGCTTGGCATTCAATGCGTCGGCCAGGTTGAATTCGGCCAGTTCCGGCGCCGCTTCCGACAGCGTGCTGTTGAACACGATCGGCATCGCCGTCTGCTGCACGCCCCGGGCCTGGGACAATTCGCGCAGTACCCGCACGCCGCTGACCACCGAATGGTCGATGTCGCGCCACAGTTGCGCCTGCACCGCGCGGGCCTTGTCGGTGAAGCTCTGCGAACCGTCGATACCGACTTCCAGCAGCACCAGCGAGGTGAAGTCGCCAATGATTTCGTCGACATCGCTGTGCAGCGGCATGCGGTTGAACAGCGGCAGGCTCAGGGTGAAACGTGGGGTGCGGCTCCACAGCGCCAGCACTTCGCTGAACGCGGTCAGCAGCATCACCGATGGCGTCACGGCAAACTGTTTGGCCACGGCTTTGAGCTGCGTCCACTGCGCCGCCGACATGTCGCGGTCGCGGCGGGTGAAGTGCGGGTTGGCGATGCTTTCCGGCTGGCGTACCAGCGGCAGGTCCGGCGCCGGGGCCAACGTGGTCACCCGCTCACGCCAGTAGCCCAGCGCCTGCTCGTAGCGGCGGCCATTACGCAGCTGCTGTTCGGCCAGCACATAGTCGCGGAAGGTCAGGCCCGGTTCCGCCAGCTCCAGGTTCGGATCGACGTAGAACGCCATGAGTTCGCGGGCGAGAATCTGCGTGCTCGCGGCGTCGACGATCAGCGCGTCGAGGCTGATGTGCAAATGGGTGATGCCGTCATCGAGTAACGACAGGCTGAACTCGAACAGCGGCCAGCGACTGGCGTCCAGCACCTGATGGGACTGACGTTCGCGGGTCGCTTCCAGCGTGCGCTGCGCCACATCGGCGGGCAAACCGCGCAGATCGCTGCGCGGCATGCGATAGGTCGGCACCTGCGCCAGCACCTGTTGCGTGCCGTCGCTGAGGAACACCACGCGCAGCATGTCGTGGCGCAGGATCATGCGGTTCAAGGCTTGTTCGAAACGCTCGGCGTCGAACTCGGGAATGCGCAGTTCTTCGTAACCGTGGGCACTGACGCCGCCGAGGCTGACCGTGGCCTCACGACCGAACCAGTAGGCTTGCTGGATATCGGTCAGAGGGAATGGTTCATGCCGATTACTGCGATCCGGCTCGATCTGGAGGAATGCCGGTTCAACGCTTTGCTCTTCACGCGACACCTGCGCCGCCAGATCCAGCAACACCGGGGTCTGGAACAGACTGCTCAGGGACAGTTGCGCGCCCATGCGCTGGTTGATCGCGTAGATCATCCGCGTCGCCAGCAGCGAGTGGCCGCCGAGGTCGAAGAAGTTGTCGTGGATCCCGACCCGCTCGCACTTGAGCACTTCGGCCCAGATCTCGGCCATTTGCCGTTCGGTGTCATTGCGCGGCGCCTCGTAGGTCGCCCCGGCGCTGCGTTCCGGTGCCGGCAGCGCCTGGCGGTCGAGCTTGCCGTTGCGGGTCAGCGGCAATTGCGACAGGCGAACCCAGGCACTCGGGATCATGTGTTCGGGCAACTGGCGTTGCAGTTCGGCACGCAGGCATTCAGGGGTCGCGGTGCCGACCACATAGGCCACCAGACGCTTGTCCCCGACCACGTCTTCGCGCAGCAACACGGCGGCTTCCTGCACACCGGGTTGTTGATGCAACAGGCTGTCGATCTCGCCGAGTTCGATGCGGAAGCCGCGCAATTTCACCTGTTGGTCGATGCGTCCCAGGTACTGCACGTTGCCATCGGCCTGGAATTTCGCGAGGTCGCCGCTGCGGTACATCCGTGCGCCCGGCTCGGCGCTGAACGGATCCGGCAGGAAACGTTCGGCGGTCAGGTCCGGACGGTTCAGATACCCTCGGGCCAGGCAGGCGCCAGCGATGTACAACTCGCCCGCCACACCGACCGGGACCGGATTCAAGTGCTCGTCCAGCACGTACAGCCGCGCGTTGGCGATGGGACGGCCAATGGGCGGCGCGTCCGGCCAGAACTCGGCCTCGTTGCAGTCAAGGCTGAACTGGCTGACCACATGGGTTTCGGTCGGCCCGTACTGGTTGTGCAACTGCGCGCCACCGAGCCCACGGACAAAACCGCGCAGCTCGTCGTTGATTTGCAGGGCTTCACCGGCGGTGATGATTTCGCACCCACCAAGCGGCATCGGTGCATCGGCCTCGGTCAGGCCGGCGAGTTGCTGCAACACGGCGAACGGCAGGAATGCCCGCTGCACGCCTTCGGCCACCAGGGTCGGGCGCAGCGCGGCGAGGTCCTTACGGCTGTCTTCAGTCATCAGCAACAGGCTGCCGCCCTGGCAGAGCGTGCTGCAGATTTCCTGGAACGAGACGTCGAAGTTCAGCGAGGCGAATTGCAGGACGCGCTGCGGTGCCGTGGCTTGATCGAGCTGCCAGCCAATCAGGTTGTCCAGCGCGCGACGGCTGTGGGCCACGCCTTTCGGGCGTCCGGTGGAGCCGGAGGTGTAGAGCACGTAGCCGAGGTTTTCCGGGCTCACCGTGACTTGCGGATCATCCGTCGGGTGTTGTGCCCATTGCGTTGCGTCGGTGTCCAGGCAGCAGACTTTCGCCTCGTTGGCCGGCAGCCCGGTCATCAGGCTCGACTGGGTCAGCAGCAGGGTCGGCGCCGCATCGCTGAACATGAATGCCAGACGCTCGCTCGGGTAAGCCGGGTCAAACGGCACGTACGCCGCACCGGCCTTGAGGATCGCCAGCAGGCCGATGACCATGTGCGGCGAGCGTTCCAGGCACAGGCCGACGCGATGTTCGGGGCCGACACCTTGTTCGATCAGGTAATGCCCTAGGCGGTTGGCCGCGCGATTCAGTTCGCCGTAACTCATTTGCTCACGATCGGCGAGCAGCGCCACGGCGTGGGGCGTTTGCCGGGCGAGGCTTTCAAAGCGCGCCACGCAACCGGGCAACGATGCGGTATCCCGCGCGGTGCGGTTCCAGTCATGAACGATCTGCTGGTGTTGCTCGGCGCTCAGCAGCTTGATCGCAGCCAGCGACTGCTCGCTGTCCTCGACCATCTGCGTCAGCACCCGGCGCAGGTACTCGCCGAACTGCTCGACGGTGCCGCGTTCGAACAGCCCCGAGGCATATTCCAGGCCACCGACGATCTGCCCGTCGCGCTCATGGAGCGCCAGTTGCAGATCGAACTTGGCCACGTGATGGCTGCTCTCGACCGGCGTAACGTCGAGCCCGGTCAGCAGCAGGTCGGAATCCTGATCCTGTTCCCAGGCAAACAGCACCTGGAACAGCGGACTGTGGGCCAGACTGCGCGGCGGGTTGAGCAATTCCACCACTTGCTCGAACGGCAGATCCTGATGTTCCTGAGCCTCCAGCGCCACTCGCCGCGCCTGTTGCAGCCATTGCGCCACCGACGGCGTACCCGATTGGGTCATGCGCAGCGCGAGGGTGTTGACGAAGAAACCGATCAGCCCTTCCAGTTCCTGCTGTGGACGGTTGGCCGACGGCACGCCGATCACCACGTCGCCTTGCCCGGAAAGACGCGACAGCAACAGCGAAAAACCGGCCAGCAGAGTCATGAACAGCGTGGTGCCTTGCTGCATGCCCAGGGCTTTCAGGCGTGCGGTCAGGGCGGCGTCGAAGACCAACGGGACAAAACCGCCGAGGTAATCCTGCACGGGCGGGCGCTTGTGATCGGTCGGCAACTCCAGCAGCACCGGCGCGCTGCTGAGGGTTTCGCGCCAGTAGCGGCTTTGCTGCTCCAGCACGTCGCCGGACAGCCATTGCTTTTGCCACACCGCGTAATCCACGTACTGCACCGGCAAGGGCGGCAGCGGATCGTCGCGATCCTGCAACGCCGCTGCGTACAGCTGACCGAGCTCGCGGGTGAGCACACCCATCGACCAGCCGTCAGAAATGATGTGATGCTGGGTCAGCAGCAACACATGGTCATCCGCCGCCAGCCGCAGCAGGCTGACCCGCATCAGCGGGCCCCGGCTCAGGTCGAAGGGTCTGGCGCCTTCCTCGTCGATCAAGCGGCTCAGGCGTTCTTGCGCATCGAGCCCCTGCACGTCACTCACCGTCAGCCGGACACTGTGCGCAGGCGGCGAAACCAACTGCCGCCCTTCCCCTTCAACGGCGATGAACGTCGTGCGTAACGCCGCATGGCGCGCCACCAGTTGATTGAAGCTGCGTTCCAGTGCCGGCACGTCCAGCGAACCGCGCAAACGCAGGTTCAACGGCATGTGATACGCCGCGTTGCCACCCTCCATTTGTGCCAGAAACCACAGGCGCTGCTGGGCAGACGACAACGTTTGCGCGCCCGCGCGTTCAAGGGCCGTGATGGCCGGGCGAGCCGCCGCCTGACTGGCTTGCAGCCGTTCGGCGAACGCCGCCAGAACCGGTGCGGCAAACAGCGCCGAGGGCGCCACTTCCAGCCCCAGCGCATGACGAACCTGCGCCAGCACGCGCATCACCAGCAGCGAGTGACCGCCGAGGGCGAAGAACTGATCCTCACGCCCTACCCGCTCCACGCCGAGCACGTCGGCCCAGATTGCGGCGAGTGCGGTTTCCAGCGAGCCTTGGGGTGGCTGGTATTCCTGCTGGTCGAACGCCCCGGCGTCCGGCGCCGGCAGATTTGGCCGATCGACCTTGCCGTTGGCGGTCAGCGGCAACGCGTCGAGACGCACGAAAGCGGTCGGCACCATGAAGTCCGGCAGGCTGATTTGCAGTTGTTCGCGCAGTGAGCGCGGGCTCAGCGTTGAGTCTGGTTTTTCGCAGTAGTAGGCGACCAATCGCGGTTCACCGGGACTGTCCTGGCGCAGCGACACCACGCTTTCGCGCACGCCCGGAATGTCCGCCAACCGGGTTTCGATTTCCCCCAGTTCCAGACGCAGGCCGCGCAATTTGGCCTGGGAATCGTTGCGGCCAAGGAATTCCAGTTGGCCGTCGGCCCGGTAACGCGCCAGATCGCCGGTGCGATACAGACGCTCGCCCGCCACGAACGGGCTATCGATGAAGCGCTCGGCGGTCAGTTGCGGCAGGTTCAGATAACCGCGCGCCACGCCGACACCACCGATGTACAACTCCCCCGCGATCCCCTCGGCAACCGGTGCGCCGTCAGCGTCGAGCAGGTAAATCCGGGTGTTGGGCAGTGCCCGGCCAATAGGCAACACCGCGTCGATCTGGCTGTTTTCGGTGAGCTCGAAACAGGTGCTGTCGATGCTCGCTTCGGTCACGCCATAGGCCTGGACGATCTGCACCTGCTCACCGCAAAGCCTGCGCAATTGCCGTGCGCTGTGGGCGGTCCAGATGTCGGAGCCGCAGACCACGGTGCGCAGGAACGACAGGTCGTGGTCGGTCTCTTCGACCCACGCCAACAGTGGATTGAGCAGCGCCGGCACGAAGTCGGCAAAGCCAATCTGCGCCTCGCGCATCAGACGATACAGGGCCGGCGGGTCCATCAGAGTGTCCCGTGGACACAGCACCAGCGTGCCGCCAAAACCCAGCGCACGGATCAGGTCGGCGCTGAACACGTCGAAGGAAAAACCGGCCATCTGCAGATGATTGATCGGCTCGCCCAACTCATAGAGTTGCGCCCAGTCAGCGCTCACCGCAACCAGCCCGCGATGCTCGACCATCACGCCTTTCGGGGTGCCGGTGGAGCCGGAGGTGTAGATCACGTAAGCCAGGTGACGGGGTGTCAGGCCGATTGAATGAGGATCGAGGTTGTCGGCTGAAAGCGAAGCCCAATCACTGGCGTCGGCCAGATCCTGCACCGTCGGTGCAGTCGCCGACTGTTCGAGCGCCGCCCGCAAAACATCGCGCGCCTGGCCGTGGGTCAGCACCACCGGCGGTGCGCTGTCGGCCAGCATGTGCGCCAGCCGCGCCTGCGGATAGGCCGGGTCCAGCGGCACATAGGCGCCGCCGGCCTTGAGCACCGCGAGCACGCCGACCAGCATTTCCAGCGAACGCTCCAGACACAGCCCGACCCGCACGTCCGGCCCGACCCCGAGCATGCGCAGGTGATGGGCCAACCGGTTGGCGCGGGTATTCAGTTCACGATAACTGAGCGCCTCCTGCTGCCAGCGTGCGGCGATGGTCTCGGGGTTGCGCAGCACCTGCGCTTCAAACAGGCCGTGCACGCACAGGTCTGCATCGAACGGTTTCAAGGAGCAAACGTCGGGCTGCGCGGGATTCGTCCCACGCAAGGAAGTGTTATCGAGCATCGGAGGCTACCGTCCATGACTACTTTATTTTTGTGATCAGGCCGGGACAAAAATGCCCCGCCAGTCAGGCCCCGGCATCAGATGCCGGCACGGTCATTCGAATTCAGGAGGATGGCGCGGCGCGCGCGTGCAGACTCGCGTTGAACGCGGGCACACGGAGAAATTCGGGGGGAGACAGGCTGGAGAAAAACGCCGCCGCGCGGTCGGCGCAGGCAACTGGAAAGTGGGCCGGATCATTGGCGACAGACGTCGCCCCGTTCATTGCATCGACGATTGCAAACCGCGTGACCAATTGAAACCTCGACTTCCATTTGAGGGTCAACGACGAGGAACAACCTGCGCGGGGATGACAGCGCCAGGGTGGTCCCGATCGGCTGCGACTGCCGGGTCTGTAGACACACGGCAATCTTCTGGCGCCGGGTTTGTGACCCGAAGCGCCGGCGGATAATAACCACGTTTTTTGTTAGGGAGGCAAACAAAATGTAGGAAATTTGCTAAATAAATATCGGACGTTTCCTACATGGTTGTGACGATGGCAAAGGGACAGGGATGTCAAAAATGCTCGTACACCGTACCGCCGTTTCGTGCAGGCCACGGGCATCGAAAACCGCTGCAGCGTCTTGAGTGGCCAGCGAAAAAGTCACCACGCGACCTACCTCGATAGCCGGGCGCTAACAAGCGCTAACAACGCATAACTGGCAGTCATTCGGCTGTGAAGGCAGGCTTGAATCTCACCGCTGAACGCCGGGCCACCTGCAAATCTTTCCGGCAGCCGCGCTCAGTCGAACGATGGTTTTGCGAGGGATTCGACCATGGCTGAAGGTTATCGCCACACTTGCCTGTGCGAGTCAGACCGGCTCGGCAACGACGAACTGTATGCCTTGGTCGCGGGCGCCGTCCGGCATGGCCGGGGTGAGGCGCAACAGCTGTTCGCGACGGTGACGCCGTTGCTCATCGCCTTTTACGAAGGTCAGGTGCAGGCCGGGCGGGTCCGTCGCGAAGACACCGGCAACCTCGTTCAGCAAGCTTTCAGGGCGCTCTATCAGGAACAGCCCGCCCATGACCCGAGCTTTCCGTTTCGCGCCTGGCTGATCGAGATCGCCCGCTCGACCCTGCTCGACAATCTTGGCCATCGCGGCGCTGAAGTCGTGCCCACGGCCGACGGGCTGGCGGGTGCATCTGCACGGGAATGTCATGAACCCACGCGGGCCACATGAACCGCCCTCCACGCTGTGAAATGCTTTTCAGGGAATGCCCATGATCGATATCGAAAAAACCCTCTACTCCGCGCATACCTGCACCACGGGAGGCCGCGAGGGCACAGGACGCAGTGACGATGGCCGACTGGATCTCAAGCTTTCACCACCGGGCGCGCCCGGCACCGGAACCAACCCCGAGCAATTGTTTGCCGTGTGCTGGTCGGCCTGTTTCCTCGGCTCGCTGCGCCACGCCTGCAATGCGCGCAAGATCGGTTTTCCTGCACAAGCGATGGTTGATGCGCAAGTCGATCTGGCTCATGGCGAGCACGGGTTCTTCCTGCAGGCCCGACTGGCGGTGTCGCTGCCGGATATCGAACCGCAAGTGGCGCTCCAGCTGATCGACGCAGCGCACCAGAACTGCCCCTACTCCAAGGCCACGCGCAACAACATCAAGGTCAGCATCACCCTCGCCTGATCCGTCTTTTGCCGACAGCAAAACGCCCAATCTTCCAACCACACCTTCGTACTATCCGGCGACACCAAGGTGCAATAGATCGCGCCCAAGGCTTTTGATGTGATGGCTGGAAACCGACAAAAGCCAGGAGTTGCGCATGAACAAGCTGACGACTGCCGCGGGCGCGCCCGTGGTTGATAACAACAACGTACAGACCGCCGGCCCCAGAGGCCCGATGCTGTTGCAGGACGTATGGTTGCTGGAAAAACTGGCGCACTTCGATCGGGAGGTCATTCCGGAGCGGCGCATGCACGCCAAGGGTTCCGGTGCGTTCGGCACCTTCACCGTCACCCATGACATCAGCCGCTTCACCAAGGCCAGGCTGTTTTCCAGCGTGGGCAAGACCACCGATGTGTTCGTCCGTTTCTCGACCGTGGCCGGTGAACGTGGCGCGGCGGATGCCGAGCGCGATATCCGTGGATTCGCCATCAAGTTCTACACCGAACAAGGCAACTGGGATCTGGTGGGCAACAACACGCCGGTGTTCTTTCTGCGCGACCCGTTGAAATTCCCCGACCTCAACCATGCGGTCAAACGCGACCCGCGCACCAACATGCGCAGCGCGCGCAACAACTGGGATTTCTGGACCTTACTGCCGGAAGCGCTGCATCAGGTCACGATTGTCATGAGCGATCGTGGCCTGCCGCGCACCTACCGCCACATGCACGGTTTCGGCAGCCACACCTTCAGTTTCATCAGCCCGGCGAACGAACGTTTCTGGGTGAAGTTCACCTGGAAGACTCAACAAGGCATCGAGAACCTGACCGATCAACAAGCCGCGACACTGATCGGCGATGACCGCGAAAGCGCCCAGCGCGACCTGTACAACGCCATCGAGGAAGGCCACTTCCCGCAATGGAAGCTCTACGTACAAGTGATGCCGGAGCTGGACGCCGAGACCTACCCAATCAACCCGTTCGACCTGACCAAAGTCTGGCCCCACGCGGATTACCCGTTGATCGAAGTCGGCGTGCTCGAGCTCAACCGCAACCCGGACAACTACTTCGCCGACGTCGAACAGGCGGCCTTCAACCCGGCCAACGTGGTGCCCGGCATCAGCTTCTCACCGGACAAAATGCTTCAGGCCCGGCTGTTCTCCTATGGCGATGCCCAGCGCTATCGCGTCGGCGTCAATCATCACCAGATTCCGGTGAACGCCCCGCGCTGCCCGGTCAACAGCTATCACCGGGACGGCCAGATGCGCACCGATTCCAACGCGGGCAGCACAATCGGCTACGAGCCCAACAGCTATGGCGAGTGGGCCGAGCAACCGGATTTCAGCGAACCGCCGCTGGCCCTCAAAGGCAGCGCCGGGCACTGGAATCACCGCGAGGACGACGACTACTTCTCGCAACCGGGCGCACTGTTCCGGGCCATGTCGCCCGCCCAGCAAAAGGTTTTGTTCGAAAACACCGCGCGCTCGATCCATGGCGCCAGCGCCCAGACCCGGCAACGCCACATCGATAACTGCACCCAGGCCGATCCGGCATACGGTGCGGGTGTTGCACAGGCCATCGAAGCACTGGGCTGATCCGCAATGGCGTAAGCAAGGCAAGCAGGACAAGCAGGATTGATCCTGTTTGCCCTGCTGCCGTGGTCAGTCCTCTACGATGCTTTTCGCTTCAAGAAACGCCTCCAGCCCGGACACGCCAAATTCCCTGCCGATCCCCGACTGCTTGACCCCGCCAAACGGCGCGAGCAGCTCCGGTGCGATCCGGTTGATCAACACCGAACCGGCCTCCAGACGCGCAGCGATGCGTCGACCCCGTTCCGCCTCGCGGGTAAACACATAGGCCTGCAAACCGTAGACGCTGGCATTGGCGATGCGAATGGCGTGTTCTTCATCGTCATAAGCGATGATCGACAGCACCGGGCCGAAGATCTCTTCCCGGGCAATATCCATGTCGTTGCTGACGTCGGCAAACACCGTGGGCTTGACGAAATAGCCCTGGCTCAGCCCGGAAGGCCGGCCCTCCCCGCCGACGATCAATCGCGCGCCCTGCTCCAGCCCGCGCCGGATAAAACCCTGCACGCGATCAAACTGCGCCTGGTTGACCAACGGGCCGATGGCCGTCGCCGGATCATGGGGATTACCGACCACTATGGCGTCGACCAAGCCTCTTACCCGTTCGATCACCTGCGGCAGGAGCGCGCGCGGCACCAACAGCCGCGTGCCGGCGACACAGGCCTGACCGTTGTTCATGAAGGCGGCATTCAGGGCCATGGGGATGGCCGCCTCGAGATCCGCGTCGTCGAGCACGATGGACGCCGACTTGCCGGTGAGCGACAGGCTCACCCGCTTCATGGTCTCGATACCCGCGCGGGCAATGAGTTTTCCGGTGGCGGTGGAACCGGTGAACGAAATCTTCGCGATGTGCGGGCTGGTGCTGATCTCGTCGCCCACTTCGCCGCCACGGCCCAAGACAATATTGATCACCCCGTTTGGCAGTTCCGCACGGTGCAAGGCGAGCGCGAGCACCTGGGTCTGCAACGGGCTGAGTTCGCTCGGCTTGATGACCGAGGCGCAGCCGCCGGCAATCGCCGCCGCCAGTTTGCTGCACACCGTACCGGCGGTGCTGTTCCAGGGGGCGAACAACGCGGACACCCCGACCGGTTCCATCACGACGCTTGCACGACCCACAGGCCGCACCAGCTCGTAGTTTTCGAGAATCTGCGCCGCGTTGGCGAAGGATTGCGAGGCGTACTGGCTGACCCATTGCGCACGGGCCAACGGTGCGCCGTATTCCTCGATGGCGGTGTCGCGTATCTCCTCGGTGCTCTCCAGCACCGCCGCCTGCAGGCGCTTGAGCATGTCGATGCGCTCGGCTTTCGAGGTGCGGCCCATCGTGACTTGCGCACGCTGGGCGGCGGCGATGGCTTGCCTGGCATCGTCGCGATTGGCCAGGGTGACCGTTCCGATGACGGACTCCGTCGCCGGGTTGATGCATTCGATCGTTTCGCGGCCCTGAACGGGCACGAACGCACCATCGATGTAGCTGTGCTTGATAGTCCACATGGCGATTTTCCCAAGGGTTGAAACAGCAACGCCCGGAACATCCGGGCGTTGATCAGGGCGACGGTTCAGTCGGGTAATGACTCGCGGCTGAAGGCCTGCACCTCCTGGACCAGACCACGAGCGGCCATTTCCACCAGTTGCCGGCCTTTTTCCGGCGAAGCCTGGGCCGGGTCCGAGCCCATGCGGCCGTCCGGGTGACGGGCACGGAAATCCGCCGCTTCCCGGATAGGCCCCCAATTGGCGATCTGCGGCGAGTAGTCGGCCGACTTGATGGAATCGGGGTAGGCCCATTGGGTCACGGCGATTTCCGAAGGGGTCGCGTGAACGCCGTGGCCGGTCGGGAACTGCTCGCGCGCCAGCTCGTTGACCCCTTCCAGGTCCCACCAGTTGCACAGCTTCAGGGCGAACCCGGCCTTGCGTCGGGCGAAGCTCGCTTCGGCGTACAGCTCCGAAAATGCCGCTTCGATTGACGCGATGTTGCCGCCGTGGCCATTGAGGAAAAAGATCTTTTCAAAGCCGTGGGCGGCCAGCGAACGGGTCCAGTCGGCGATGGCGGCGATGAAGGTCGAAGGCCGGAGCGAGATGGTGCCGGGGAAGCCGAGGTGATGTTGCGCCATGCCGATGTTGAAGGTCGGGGCAATCAGGATTTCGGCGTTTTTCTGCGCTTCATGGGCGATGATTTCCGGGCACATCCAGTCGGTGCCCAGCAGGCCGGTCGGCCCGTGCTGTTCGTTGGAACCGATCGGGATGACGATGGTGCGGCTGCGTTCGAGGAATTGGGCGATTTCGGACCAGGTCGATAGGTATAAAAGCATCAGGATTCTCACTCTTCGAAGGTTCCTCGCGGAACGAGGCTGGGTGTTCAGTGCACCTGCAACAGCAGTGTCATTGATACCACCCGCCTCCCTTCGACGACAGAATACGAAGGTATCGGAATCGCCGAAACGCGCTAATCGCGAACGAGAAATTCACGGGGCGATTCGCCCATCACTCGCCTGAACATCGCACTGAAGGCACTCTGGCTGGCGTAGCCCAGATCCCGGGCAATCACCCCGACGGATTGCCCCTTGTCGAGCCGATCGATAGCGGTCGCCAGCCGTACCTGCTGCAGCCAGTGGCGGAAATTCAGACCGGTTTCATTGACGAACAGGCGTATCAGCGTGCGCGAACTGGCGCCGACCCGGTCAGCCCAATAGCCGATCGAATGGTCTTGTCCGGGGTCCTGCAGAATCGCCTCGCACACCGTGACCAGTCGCCGGTCGACCGGCCATGGCACTTCGATCGGCAACGTCCGGGCTCCCTTCAATTCACTGAGTATCAACGCCACGATGTGCGCGTTGCGGCCTTCCTGCGGGTATTCGATCGGTTGCTCGGCCAGGGCCAGAATCAACTCGCGCAGCAGTCCGGGGATCTCCAGTACTTTGCAGTGATGGCCCAGCTCTGCGCAGGCTTGCGGCTCGATGTAGATCGAGCGCATCTTGACCGCGCTCAGCATCAACTGGTCGTGGATCATTCCGGGCGGAATCCACAGCGCCCGTTTCGGCGGCAGGATCCACAAGCCGCGCTCGGTGGCCACCCGCATCACGCCGTTCGAGGCATACAGCAACTGCCCGTGCCGATGCACGTGCGGCTCGTTGTATTCGCCGGTGGCCTGATCGCGCACCAGCACGGTCATTACCCGCGGCACATCCTGATAGTCGGGATAACGTTCGCTGCGCGGCGCGTGTTCACGCCTGGCAATGACCTTGCGCACCTCTCGTTTCATCGGCTGGAGTCTCCTGAAAGCAGACCTTGATCGTGTTGAAGCGGCGATTGTCACTTTGGCGACAAACCCTGGCATTTGCCATGGCCGACCCATTGTTAACCTTGCGCTCATTGTTCATCAATGAGGCCTTTCCCATGGCAATCACCCGCAATCTCTCCGGCCACCAGCAGAGCGTCACGGCGGTGATCGGCCTGCTGATCCTGTCCATCGCCCTGCGGCCGCCGATCATTTCGGTGGGGCCGATTCTGCTGTTGATCCAGCAGCACTTCCAGTTGAGCTACACCCAGGCCGCGCTGCTGACTTCGATTCCCGACGTGTGCATGGGTGTGTTCGCGCTGGTGGTTCCGAGCCTGGCCAGGCGCTTCGGGATCGATCGCAGTGTGGTGGTCGCCCTGACGTTGTTGGGCGCTTCCACCTTGTTGCGGGCGATCTCGCCGAATGCATTCTTCCTGCTCGGCAGTACGTTCTTTGCCAGCATCGGCATTGCGGTTGCCGGCGCGATGACCGGCGCGTGGATCAAGACTCACTTTGCGCATCGGCCGGCGCTGTTCATGGGCATCTATGCCGGCGGCCTGAGTCTGGGCGCGACCCTCGCGGCGGTGTTCAGTGCGCCGATTGCCGAGCTGGCGCAGGACTGGCGGGTCAGCGCCGGTATCTGGAGCGTGCTGTGCCTCACCGCCATCGCCAGTTGGGTGTGGATGGCACGGCGTTTTGCGACACCGGTGCCAGTGGTGAAGTCGTCGCCCCAGAGCAAGCGTCTGCCCTGGGGCAATCCGCAGGCGTGGCTGATCGCGTTGAATTTCGGGGCCGGGCAATTCGTGGTCTATGCCCTCTTCGCCTGGATGGCGCCCGCCTCGGTGGAAGCGGCCACATCGAGTGTTTCCCCGGGCGTCCTGCTGGGCATTTTTACGGCGGTGTTCGCCGTGGCCAGCGTCGGTGCGGGGCTGATTCCGGGCAAGGCCCACGACCGGCGCGGTTTGCTTGGGCTGTCGGCGTTGCTGGCCCTGCTCGGGGTGGGCGGCATGGCGTTCCTGCCGGCGTACTGGCCGATGCTCTACGTGGTGCTCGCGGCCATCGGCCTGGGCATGGGTTTCACCGTGGCCATGACCTTGCCGCTGGATCACGCCCGCACCAGCGAACAGGCCGGATTGTGGACGGTGTTCATGTTGTTCATCGGTTACCTGATCGCCGCGCTCGGGCCGCTGCTGTTCGGTGCCCTGCGCGAATACGCCGGACACTACGGCCCGGCGTACACCTTGCTGTTCGCGGTACTGCTGTTGATGCTCGGCATCACCCCCCTGCTCAGACTGGCACCGGCAACTTCGCCGCAGGTGTCCGTTGCCTGAGCGGGAAGTGACAGAGCTGCGACGCGCCTCGGCACGTCGCAGGGTTTCAGTTGGCGGCCGCAGCTTTTTCAATCAGCCGCGCCACCGGTGCCGGATTCGACACCATCACCACGTGCGAGGCGCCCTTGACCACCTCGACGGCCCTGGCATCTGCACGCTTGGCCATGAACGCCATCGCCTGGGGCGGGATGTTCTTGTCCTTGTCGCCGTAGATGTACCACGACGGAATGTGCTTCCAGGCCGGCGTTCCGGCCTGCTCGTTCAGCGCCGCTTCGGTGACCGGACGTTGAGTAGCCGCCATCAGCGCCGCTTGTGCAGCCGGGACATCGGCGGCGAACTGGTCGTGGAACTTGCTCTGCTGGATGTACAGGTCCTTGCCGCCGTCGGCCAGCGCAACGGGTGGTGCCAGCGTTGGTCCGAGGGTGCTGCCGGGAAACTTGCCGGCCAGCCCGGCAACGGTTTCACCGGCCTCTGGGGCAAACGCGCTGACGTAGACCAGCGCTTTGATATTGGCATGATCGTTGGCCGCATCACTGATGACGTTGCCGCCATAGGAATGACCGACCAGCACCACCGGCGACTGGATGCTGCTGAGCAACGCCGATACCGCTGCGCCATCGCTCTTGACGCCGCGCAGCGGATTGGCGGCGGCGATCACCGTGTAGCCGTCCTTCTCGAGAATCTTCGCCACGCCGTTCCAGCTCGACGCGTCGGCAAATGCGCCGTGCACCAGCACGACCGTGGGTTTGGCGGTTTGGGCGAAGGCATTGGCGCCCAGGCACAGGCCCGCAGCGATGCTCAGTGCAATCAGTGTTTTTTTCATCTGGATGTTCCTCGTATGACGGATTCAGGGGGCGTATCGGGTGAAGACAAAATCGTGGTTCTGCACCCGCGCCTGATGGCAGGCAAAGCAGGTCTGGTGCTGGGCTTCGTCGGCGGGTTTGCCGTTGATGAAACGGCCGAATCCCCAGCCACCGGTCGAGGCGTATTTGCGCGAGTCCTTGACCATCACCTGAACGGTGGTGGCCGCCCCTGGAATCGAGGCCGGTTCGAATTCCGGCGACTGCACGTGTTTCCACGCCAGCTTCACCAGCACCGTGCCGTCGGGAAACGGCAACGTCGCGCTCTGGTAAGCCTTGATCGCCCGGTCATTGCCCAGCACCGCACGCAGTTCATCCAGCGGCGCGGCTTCCTGGGCCGGGGCAATCAGCGCCCACTGCCGATAGTTTTTCGGCAGCTTCACGCCGTAGATCGGCGAGGCATCGCCGTCATCGGCCTCGCCCAACGCGACACCGGTGGCCGCCAGTGCCGCGAGCGCAATGGCCGCTGGCAGCACGGCCCAATGGTTGAATTTCATGGTCGGATCCCCTTCGGCCGGCAATCAGAGATGATCGGCATCGATCACCGCCTGGGCGAACGCTTGCGGCGCTTCCTGCGGCAGGTTGTGGCCGATGCCGCCGCTGATCAGCCGGTACTCGTACTTGCCGGTAAAGCGTTTGGCGTAGGCCTCGGCCGGTGGGTGCGGCGCACCATTGGCGTCGCCTTCGAGGGTGATGGTCGGCACGCTGATCGAGGGGAATGCCGCCAGTTTTTTCTCCAGCGGATCGTATTGCGCTTCCCCTTTGATCAGCCCCAGGCGCCAGCGGTAGTTGAAGATCGACACGGCGACGTGATCCGGGTTCTGCAACGCGGCGGCGCTGCGCTCGTAAGTCGCGTCGTCGAAGTTCCACTTCGGCGAGGCCAGCTGCCAGATCAGTTTGGCGAAGTCGTGGGTGTTCTTTTCGTAGCCCAGACGACCGCGTTCGGTCGCAAAGTAAAACTGATACCACCACTGCAACTCCGCCGCCGGCGGCAGCGGCGTCTTGCCGGCGTCCTGGCTGCCGATCAGGTAACCGCTCACCGCCACCAGCGCTTTCACCCGCTCGGGCCAGAGCGCGGCGACGATGTCGGCAGTACGCGCGCCCCAGTCATAGCCGCCAAGCACGGCCTGCTTGATCTTCAGGGCGTCCATGAAGTCGATCAGATCTTTGGCCAATGCCGCCGGCTGGCCGTTGCGCACGGTTTTGGCAGACAGGAAACGCGTGTCGCCATAGCCGCGCGCGTAGGGAATCAGCACCCGATAGCCTTTCTGCGCCAGTGCCGGCGCCACGTCGGTGTAGCTGTGAATATCGTAGGGCCAGCCGTGCAGCAGGATGACCACCGGACCGTCGGCGGGACCGACTTCGGCGTAGGACACGTCGAGCAATCCGGCCTTGACGTGTTTCAGCGCGCCGAACGAAACGTGGGTGCCGGCGGTAATGGCGTCGATCTTGCCGGCGGGCACTTCGGCGGCGCTGGCGAATGCCGAGGCAATGCCCAGCGCAAGCGCCAGGATCGAACCGGCGAGCACGCGCCGGGATGGGGTTACAGCGTTAGAGTCAGTCATGCCGGGTCTCCCTCGTGAACCGCCGGGGGGCGGTTCCGGGCTTTGTGGTCAAGGGCTTAGGGTTGAAGGGCTTGCGGATTGAAGGGTCAGCGGGCTGCCTGCGCAGCGGTTTTCTGCGCAGCCGCGCGCAGTGGCCGGAAGGCTTCGCGCAGTTCTTCGCTGAACAGTTGCGGTTGCTCCCATGCCGCGAAGTGACCGCCCTTGCTGACTTCGCTGAAGTAGGCCAGCGACGGATAGGCGCGCTGCGACCAGACTTTCGGCGCGCGGTAGATTTCGTGTGGGAACACGGTGATCGCCACCGGCACCTTGATGTCGGCAGTCTTCTGCGCGGCGGCGCTGAAGTTATTGTTGTTGTTCTCCCAGTAGAAACGGGAGGACGACGCCCCGCTGTCGGTCAGCCAGTACAGGCTGATGTCGTCGAGCATTTCATCGCGGCTCAGGACCTTCTCGGGCTGACCGTCGCTATCGGTCCACGCGGCGAATTTTTCATACATCCACGCTGCCGTGCCGGCAGGCGAATCGGCCAGCAGATAACCGATGGTCTGCGGTCGGGTCACCATCATTGCGCCGTAGGCGGCGTTGCGACCGAAGAACTGGCTGAGCGAATTGAAGGCCGTCACCTCCGGCGCGGTCAGCCCTGCCGGGGCCGGATCGCCGCTGTTGATCGGCTTGACCAGTTCCGGCGGCACGGTGGCCGGCATGTTCAGGTGGATACCCAGCAAACCGGGCGGCGCCAGGCGACCCAGCGCATCGGAAATCACCGAGCCGTGATCGCCGCCCTGGGACACGTAATGGCTGTAGCCCAGACGTTTCATCAACACATCCCAGGCCTTCGCCACCCGGTCAGGCCCCCAGCCGAGCTCGGTCGGTTTGCCGGAGAAACCATGGCCGGGAATCGACGGGATCACCACATCGAACGAGTCCTCGACCTTGCCGCCATAGGCCACGGGATCGGTCAGCGGGCCGATGGTCTTGAGAAATTCGAACTGCGAACCCGGCCAGCCGTGGGTGAGGATCAGCGGCATCGCATTGGGATTGCGCGAGCGCACGTGGATGAACTGGATGTCGACGCCGTCGATGGTGGTCACAAACTCCGGCAAGGCGTTGAGCTTCGCTTCAGCCTTGCGCCAGTCATAGCCGTCGCCCCAGTACTTCACCAACGCCTGGACCTGCGCCAGTTGCACTCCCTGGGACACGTCGCCGACCGTTTCCTTGTCCGGCCAGCGAGTGTCGGCGATGCGTTTGCGCAGGTCGCTCAACTTCGCTTCGTCCACATGGATGGTGTACGGGCGAATGGCTTGCGACGGATCCGCTGCCGGGGTCGCGGCCCAGACGCCGCTGCTGCCAGCGAGTACGGCAACGCCGAGTGCGCCGCCCCTGATGCATGACGCCAGGCAATGGCGCCAGGTAAGACCGGACGAAACCGCAACCATGATGGATCTCCTTGTAGTCATTATTCGAAAGGCATCGCCAATCGGATCAGACCACTGCGCTGGCACCGGGGCGATTACACGATGGTGTCGGTCGATACCTTGGTATGACGCGCTGGCCCGGCGTGCAAAATCGCGCTCGAACTCAGCAGCGGTTAACGGGCAGAATGCGGCGGGGAAAAGACCCATTTGAATCACAGAGCGGAACAAGGATCGCGGATGCGTGGGGAAACAGCGCTCGAACGCCTGAGCGGCACGCCATCGACCACTTCGCCGTGGTGGGTGATCGGGTTGTGCATGCTGTTCAACGTGATCGACGGGCTGGACGTGATGGCCATGGCCTTCACCGCCAGCCGGGTTTCGGCGGAGTGGGCGTTGAGCGGCGCGCAACTGGGCCTGTTGTTGAGCGCAAGCCTGGTCGGGATGGCGCTCGGTTCGCTGCTGGCCGCGCCCAGGGCCGACCGCTTCGGGCGCAGGCCTTTGTTGCTCGCCGGCCTGCTGCTCAGCGGCCTGAGCATGTTGCTGTCGTTCTGGAGCCCGGATCATCACGTATTGATGCTCTTGCGACTGTTGACCGGTATCGGCACGGGGGCGGTGCTGGTGGGGGCGAACGTGCTGACGTTCGAACACGCCGGCCCGCAGCGGCGCAATCTGGCGATCGCACTGCAATCCCTCGCCTTTGCCATGGGCGCCAGTCTGGGCGGTGTGCTGGCGCATGTACTCAATGATTTGATGGGCTGGCGGTATGTCTTTCTGGCCGGGGGTTGCATCACGCTGGCGGCGGCATTGGTCGGTGTCTTCTGGCTGCGAGAATCGCCGTCATTTCTGGCACTTGAACACCGCGCGCCTATTCCTCCACTGTCGCCTGACGACGTCAGCCGGCCGTTTTCGCCCGGTCAATGGCAACAGACTCTATCGCTGGCGCTGGCACTCTTTCTGCTGATGTTCTGCTTTTACTTCGTCATGAGCTGGACCCCGAGCCTGCTGGTCCACAACGGTTTTACCGATCGGCAAGGCGCCCGGATCGGGGTGTTATTGGCGTTTGGCGGCATGCTCGGCGCCCTGCTTCTGGGTCTGGCGGCCAATCGTTACGGTTGCCGACGTTTGCTGTCGGGTTTTCTGCTGCTCAACGCCGCCCTGCTGCCATTGATGCTGCCGGCCACTCGCGTCCCCGGTCTGGCGACCCTCGTGGCGGTCACGCTGGGGCTGATGCTCAATGGTGCAGTCGCGGCTCTGTATGTGCTGGCCCCTCAAGCGTTCTGCACGTCGGTCCGTACGACCGGCGTCGGAGTGGTGCTGGCGACGGGGCGTCTGGGGGCGATCATTTCGCCGGTGGTCGCCGGGTTTCTGCTGGATGCCGGATGGACCGCACAACACCTGTTCACGTTTTTCGCCGGTAGTCAGGTGTTGGCGGCCCTGCTGATCTGGCGTGGCGTCAAGGGACGATGATCAGCTTGCCCGTCGTGTTGCGCGACTCGATATCGCGATGGGCCTGTTGCGCATCATCCAGTGAATAACGCTTGCCGATCACGGTTTTCAGTTTGCCGGCACTGACCCACGCGAACAGTTGCCGGGATTTTTCCAGCAGCACCTCGCGGTCGCGCACGTAATGCATGACCGAGGGATACGTCAGCTTGATGCTGCGCGGCATGCTGAAGATATCGATCGGCGGGATCGGGTTCATGAACGGTCCGTACAAGGCCAGGGTGCCGAAATAATCCAGCATCTCCAGCGAATCGGCGAACCCTTCCGCGCCGGTGCCGTCGTACACCACATTCACCCGCTGCCCGTCGGTCAGGCGCATGACCTGGGCGGCAATGTTTTGCGCTCGCCCGATCACCACATAGTCCGCCCCCGCCGCGAGCACCGCCTCGACCTTGTCGGCATGAGAAACCCGGCCTATGACCTTGCCGCCCAGCAGCTTGATCAACTGGGTCAGCATCAGCCCCACGCCCCCCGCCGCCGCATGCACCAAGGCTACGTCGCCCGGCTGGATCGAGTGCACCTTGTCCACCAGATTGCTGGCGGTCAGGCCCTGCATCATCAGGCTGGCGGCGGTGACGAAGTCGATATCGTCCGGCAGCGGCACCAACTGGCTGACCGGGGCGATCACCTGTTCGGCGTAGCTGCCCGGCACGTAATGCCAGGCCACGCGGTCACCGACAGCGAACTCCGTCACCTGCGGGCCGCTGGCCAGGACGACGCCGGCGCCTTCTGCACCCAGCGTCAGCGGTAGCTCCCAGGCAGCGCCGAGCCCGCGTCGGGCACCGGTGTCCATGAAATTGATACCCGCCGCCATGACCTTGACCAGGACTTGCCCGGGCCCCGGTTCTGCCAGTTGAATGTCCTGCACCGTCAACACTTCGGGCCCGCCAAAGGCCTGGATAACCACTGCTTTCATAATGTTCTGCCCTGTCATCGGGACGACCGGTTCTGCTGCCTTTCGGGTGGCAGGAGCGCGGACGTCACGTTGCTTTCACTCAACGTCGAAGGACGTTGAAACCAGGGCCAAGGCTGCGCGGCGGATGTATCCACGCGTTTTCGCAGACAGGTCCGTTTGCATCCTTGTATGGCTTGGGGGGGCGTAGATACAGTGGCTTACAAAAGCGCCACCTGTGATGCCCATCGCAGTGTGCAATGTCGGCCGATATTCGCCACGGGCGACACCAAAGTATGATGGGCGAGTGCCATCCGAAGGCGCATCTTTGTTCAACGGTGACTGCACACAATGAGAATCGGTATGACGAACGAGCAGGAGCGCGTCATCGAGGACGGTCCAGGCCGCGCGGGTGACGCGGTCATGCCGGCGCCGGGGATCGACTCGATCATCGACAGCATCCCGGCCATGGTCGCCTTCATGACGCCGTCCGGTGAGCTGGAACAGGTGAACCGGCAAATCATGGAGTACATCGGCGCCCCGCTCCATGAACTGAAAAACTGGCAGGCCAGCGAGACCGTGCATCCGGACGACCTGCCCTCGGTCATCGCTGCCTGGATGCACTCGGTCAGTACCGGCACGCCCTATGAGAACGAGCACCGGATTCGCCGCGCCGACGGTGTCTATCGCTGGTTCCATGTGCGCGGCCTGCCGATCAGAGACAGCGAAGGCACCATCACGCGCTGGTGCGTGCTGCAGGTCGATATCGATGAGCGCCGCCGGGACAAGGCCTTGATCGCCAGTGCCCTGGCCGAAGTCAGCGCGTCGGAAGAACGTCTGCGCGGGATCATCGACGCCGTTCCCGGGTTTGTCTGGAGCGCTTCGCCGGAAGGCAACGTCGGCTTCGTCAATCAGCGCTGGTGCGACTACACCGGCATGTCCGTCGAACAAGCTTGCGGTGACGGCTGGACGGCGTCCATCCACCCCGACGACGCGCCGGGCCTGGCGGTTTATTGGCAAGGGATTCTGCAATCGGGCAGCGCTGGCGAGTACGAGGCCCGACTGAAGCGCTTCGATGGCGTTTACCGCTGGTTCCTGATCCGCGCCGTGCCCCAGCGTGATGACACGGGGCGGATCGTGCGCTGGTATGGCGAAAACACCGACATCGAAGACCGCAAACGGGCGGAAGTCTTTCTGGCCAAGGCCCAACGCCTGAGCGCCACCGGTACGTTTTCCTGGCGGGTGAGCACCGACGAGATCACCTGGTCGGACGAGGTCTACCGCATCCTTGAACTGGACCCGGACACCCCGCCCGGCTTCGAGGCGATCTATCGCCGCGTGCACCCGGACGACATCTCCAGCCATCGGGAGATGATCAAGCGCCAGCGCCGCAAGGGGCGCGACTTCGAACACGAGCACCGGCTGCTGATGCCCGACGGCACGGTGAAATACGTGCGGCTGGTGGCGCACTCGATCGCCCATGCGCCCGATGGCTTCGAATACATCGCCGCCCTGCAGGACATCACCCAGCGCCGGCTCGCCGAAGAGGTCTTGAGCAAGGCGCGCTCGGAACTGACGCACCTGGCCAGGGTCGCCAGCCTTGGCGCGGTCACGGCGTCGATTGCCCACGAGGTCAATCAACCGCTGGCCGGCATCATCACTAACGCCAGCACCTGCCTGCGCATGCTCGGCGCCGACCCGCCGAATGTCGATGGCGCCAGGGAAACCGCGCGCCGCACCATTCGCGACGGCAACCGCGCGGCCGATGTGATCAATCGACTGCGGGCGCTGTTCTCGAAGAAAAGCATCACCCTTGAAAACGTCAATCTGAATGACGCGGCACGGGAAGTCATCGCCATGCTGCTGGGCGAACTGCAACGCAACGGCGTGGTGCTTCATCCGCAATTTGCCGAAGCCCTGCCGCTGGTCAGGGGCGACCGGGTCCAGCTGCAGCAGGTGATCCTCAACCTGATCATGAATGCCGCCGAGGCCATGAGTGCAATCCATGGCCGGCCCCGGCAATTGATCGTCAGCACCGGTCTGGGCTCGGACGAGAGCGTTTACCTGGCGGTGAAAGACAGCGGCAACGGCGTCGATCCGCAGGACATCGAGCGCATTTTCAATGCGTTCTACACCACCAAAAGCTCGGGCATGGGGGTCGGTCTGTCCATCAGTCGCTCGATCATCGAGCGCCACGATGGGAAGCTGTGGGCCAGCGCCAACGACGGCCCGGGTACGACGTTTACCTTTGCCATCCCGCATTCGACGGACTTGCCGCAAACCGATAACCGCGACCTCGCCGATCGCACCGTGGAGAATGATTGATGGGTACGCATTTGCTCGTATCGGTGGTCGATGACGACGAATCGGTTCGTGAATCACTGCCGGACCTGATCAAGGAGTTCGGCTTCGCCGTCCAGGCGTTTGCCTCGGCCCAAGCGTTTCTGGCATCGCCCTATCTGGATCTGACCCATTGCCTGATTCTCGACGTGGCCATGCCCGGCATGTCGGGACCTGATCTGCAACGGGAGCTGCTTCGGCGTGACTATCGCATTCCGGTGATTTTCATCACCGCGCACGGCGACGCCAGCGAACAGGCGAAGCTGCTGAACAGTGGCGCCGTGGAGTGCCTGTTCAAACCGTTCAGCGAAGCCCAATTGCTCAAGGCCCTGAGCGCCGCCCTGCCCCTCGACTGAGCGTGAAGCCGAACAGAACAAGGAATCGACATGTTGAACGCGAACAACGCAATCGCCCCTTCCCGTGGAGCATTACCGATGAGTGATGTCACGCCCGTCGTATTCGTTGTCGATGACGACATTTCCGTGCGCGAGTCGCTGGAGCTGATGATCCGCTTCGCCGGATGGCAGCCACGGCTGTTCGAGTCCGCGCAGGATTTTCTCGACGCGCCCCGGGCGCTGGTGCCCAGTTGCCTGGTGCTGGACATCAACCTGCCCGACCTGAGCGGCCTGGATCTGCAGACCGCCCTGGCCGATGAACGCCACAACATGCCGATCATCTTCATCACCGGCTACGGCGATATTCCGCGCACGGTGCGGGCCCTGAAGGCCGGCGCGGTGGAGTTTCTGACCAAACCGTTCAACGACGAGGTGATCCTCAGCGCCATGGCCGATGCGCTGCAAAGCAGTCGCGTGGCGCTTGAGGGGGAAAAGAATCTGCGCGCACTGCTTGAGGCCTACAAGACCCTGACGCCGCGCGAGCAGGAAATCATGGCGTCGGTGGTCAGCGGGCGGTTGAACAAGCTGATTGCCGCCGACCTCAACATCAGCGAAATCACCGTCAAGGCCCATCGCGGCAAAGTGATGCGCAAGATGAAGGCCCGTTCGCTGGCGGACCTGGTGAAAATGGCCGCGCTCATTACGCCGGAGTAGCGGGCAGGCTCTGCCAGAAGCTTTCCAGCCGACGCAGATCAAGACTGTCGAAGCCTTCCGAAGCCCGCTCGCGGCAGGCACCGAGCAACGTCCGGGCCTGATCCGGTTGACCCTGTTCAAGCCAGAACCGGGCCAGATCCATCGATGACCGCAACTCCCACGCCCAGGCGCCCTGCTCGCGGCTCAGCGCAATGGAATCCTCAAGAACCGCCAACATGGCCTGCTCATCATCGGCCTGGATGACCTTGAGAATACCGGCCTTGATTCGCAGTAATTCCGGCAGCGCAAAGGCATCACCGCTTCGGCGGCAGTGATCGATGGTGCTGTCGACCAGGGTCAGTGCCTTTGGGTGTTGACCCGCCAGCATCAGGCCTTCGGCCAGTGCGATTTCGAATGAGGTCGTGAGCAGTTCGTAACGCATGCCCCGCAACCGCGCCAGACTTTCCTCCAGCATGGCAACTGCTTCGCCGGGTTCCTCGGCGCGGATGGCGATCGCCGCTCGCAACCCGTGGCAGGCGGCAATGTAAGGGCCGAGTGCGTTGGTTTCGGCGATGGCGCTGAACCGCTCGAGGCTCGCGGTGGCCTTCGCCAGATCACCGGTCCAGATATAGATGCACAAGATCCAGACCATGGCGATGCAGTAAGTGACCGGATGCTGCAGCGCGAATGCTTCGGCCTCGATCTGCTCGGCCAAGCGCCGGGCCTGATCGGGATAGCCTTGCAGCCAGAGTGACCGCGCCAGCGCCAGGCCCGTGCGATTGCGGTGATCGAAGCCGTAGTAAATCGTGTTGCTGGGATGGGACGGCAAACTGTTGCGCAACGAACTTTCCAGTTCCTGGCGAGCCAGACGCTGATTGCCGAGCAGATGATGGGAAATCCCGGTCAGCGATGCGGCAATCGCGATGGCGGCGGGCTCGTTGAGGATATTGCCGACCACAGCGGCCTGCTCCGCCCAGGCCAGCGACGAAGGGAAATCACCGATGCGTTCGTAGAAGATCTGCAAGCGGCCCAGCAACCTCAGCTGAGAGCCGTAGTCGTTCAGCGCGACGGCAATGTCCTGCGCCCGGAGCAAGGCCTTTTCAGCGGCTTCACTGTTGCCTCGGGTGAACATCAGCACCAGGCCGAGCGCGGCTTGCAGTTCCATTTCGGTGGGCGTGCCGTAGTACCCCAGTTCCAGCAGCTCCACCGCCCGGGAGCACCAGGTGCGGCACTCGACCAGCAAGGAAAAATGAAGGAACAACGGCGCGCTCGCAGCCGCCAGCGGCAACGCCAGTCCCGGATCGCCGTGGGGGCCGAAGCTCCATTCCAGCGCACCGCGAACGTTGCCCAACTGGCTGGCCAGACGCGCCGAGTGGCGGAAAATTTCGTCGGGCGCAGTCCCCAGATGGCCGAGCAGATCCATGTAAAACGCCGCGTGCCGGAACGCCAGCGCATTGACCTCGGCCTCTCCCCGCGCCGCCAGTTTTTCCCGGGCGTAGGCACGCGTCATCTCCAGCAAGCGATACGAATCCGTCGAGTCGCTGTGATCGACCGTGACCAGCCCTTTGCACACCAGATCATCGAGGATCGCAGCCGCTGCAGCGCTTTCGTGTTGTGATTCGGCCACCACCTGAGCGGCGGCTTCCTGGGAAAACGGCCCGACGAAGACCGAAAACCGCTCCAGCGCCAAGCGCTCCTGCAGCGACAGCAGGTCATAACTCCAGTCGAGCATGGCGCGCAGGGTCTGATGGCGCGGCACCGCCGTCCTGCGACCCGACCAGCCCAGCGAAAAACGCTCGCCGAGCAGCGCGTGGGTGGCCTTCAGTCCGTGGCTGGCAACCCGCATCGCCGCCAGTTCGATCGGCAACGCCATGCCCTCCAGCCGCTGGCAAATGTCCGCAATCATTTGCCCTCCGTCCGCTTCCAGCAGCAGCGCGGCGTTGCTCGACGATGCACGTTCGACAAACAGCTTGATGGCCGGAAATGCCAGCAACTCCGCAACCGAGAGGTGTTGCGGCTCACGGGGAAATTCCAGCGGATTGAGCCAGTGCACGTGTTCGCCACGCACCCGCAGCGGCTCGCGACTGGTGGCCAGAACCCCGACCTCCGGCGCGGTGTCGCTGATCTGCTCCAGGAGCGTCGACACCGCGTCGATAAGGTGTTCGCAGTTGTCGATCACCAGCATCAGCCGCTGCTCACGCAAATGCGCGAGCAGTACAAACATCGGGTCTTCCGCCTGCACCGGGATGTCCAGCGATCGGGCCAGCGCCGACGGCACCAGCGCGCAGTCTTCCACTTGCGCCAAATCGACGAAACTGACGCGCTCATAACCCTGGGCGGCGATGCGGTGCGCCACTTCGATGGCCAGGCTGGTCTTGCCGACGCCGCCGGGGCCGACGATGGTGAACAGCCTTGGTTGCTGCATATGGTCGATGACCAGTTGCAGGTCGGTCTCGCGGCCGATCAGTTTGGCCCGGGGCGGCAGACTGCAAACGCCATCAGTGGCTCGGGGCGCGATGGGCGCCGGTTGAACAGCGGTCTGTTTTCTTTCCAGCGGCGCGACGAAGGCATAACCCACGCCGACCTGGGTCGCGATGTAACGCGCCTGTTCCTCGCCATCCCCGAGAATCCGCCGCAGGCCGGTCATGTGAAAACGCAGGCTGCCTTCGGCCACCACGCTGTCGGGCCAAACCTTGTCGATCAGGTCGTATTTGGACAGCACGCGCCCCGGTTGCTCGAGCAAGGCGATTAGCAGATCCAGCGCCCGCCCGCCGATCTCGACCGCCACCCCGTTGCGGGTCAGCAGCCGTTTGCCTGGAACGACACAGAACGGACCGAAAATGAATTGGGTCGTGAGGGATTCGTGCAATGCGTCCGGAAAAGACTCCACGAGGATCGATCTCTCTAAAAAACGTAGGGGGCGGCGCCGGTTACAGACAGCCGGCGCAGGCCCTTTGCATGATAGGAGTTTTGCATGGTCGTTCAAGCACGGCACCGGCAGAGTGAGAACCTCACCCCTTTATTTCCCCTTTGCGAATGGCAATTTTGATGGCCTGGGCGGTGGTGGCCACGCCGAGATGCCGACGGGCCGAACGCAGGTGATTTTCCACTGTACGGCCGGACAAGCCGAGCGTGGCAGCAATGTCGGCCTGTCGCCGACCGGCGGCGACCCACGCCAGCACTTCGCGCTCACGGGTCGAGAGTTTCCCGGCTGTCTCGTCCAGCGGCGCTTCGAGCAAGCGTCGTGCCGAGTGAAACGCCACCGTGGCGAGCATGCCCAACGCCAGACGAACCCGCGCCGAGGCATCGATCTGTTCGCCGCCCAGGCTCATGGCGCCTTCAAGCCCTTGCGGGCCGAAGACCGGAATCTGCAATCCATGCACGCCCGGGCCACTGGGCACGCGAACCAGCCGATAAAGTTCGCCGCTCTCCTCCTGCACCTTGCTCCAGAAGAACGATTCGCGGGCGTCCAACAGGTGGCGAGTTACTGGGCAGCGCTGAACGTAGGTTTCGGCGTCGACGCCAGTGCCATCACAAAACCAGTCGCCCTCCACCCAGTAAATGCGCTCGACCACGTCCTCCGACGCCGAGGTGGCGGAGAACAGGACGAACCGATTGTAACCATAGGCCCCGGCAAAACCGCGAACGGCCTTCTGGATCGCCACTAGCGTGGGCGCCGCCTCGATGTCGAGGGCGGCGCGCAAGAGTGCCTCGGCAGGTCCGGAGCTCACCCCGACGTGACCTCTTTGAGGAGCGCGGCCGCCGCCAGTTTGCCCAGCGCGTTGCCCGCCAGCGGACTGTCACCGGTCAGCAGTTTGCGATCCTGAAGCGTGGCCCCGGAAATGTCCTGGTTAGTGATTTCCACACCGAGCGCCTGCAACTGCTCGCCGAACTTCCAGGTCAGGTGGCCGGGCATGTAACCGATGTCGGGGGTTGTCGCGTCCAGGACATCGGGAAAGGCGCAAATCCGGTAGCCATTGAAGATGCATGAATCTTTTGTTTCACCGAGGCCGGCCGCCAGCAGCGCCGCCGGGCCGTGGCACAGAGTAATGACGAATTTGTCCTTGGCGACGGCCCATTGCAGGACTTTCTTCACGTCCTCGCTTTCCGGCAGGCCGATCAGCGCACCGTGGCCGCCGGGAATGAACACGCCGATGTAATCCGAGTCCTCGCCCAGCGCTTCTTCGATCACTTGGGACAGCTTGAGCGGACGCTTGAACTGATCACGATATTGCTCATAGAAGCCCTTCACTTCGGCGTCTTCGGAGGGCATGGCCCAGAATTCGAACTTGACCGGATTGCCCGACAGCGTCGCGACGTCGAAGCCGAAACCGGCCTTGTCCAGGTGATACATCGGCAGCAGGGTTTCAACCGGGTGATTGCCCGTGGAAAACATGGTGCCGTTGTCGGTCAATAGATAGCGCTCGTCCGCGCCGATCATCAGGACCTTCCAGCGCCCGCCCTTGTAACGGTTGGGGTACTCGGCATCACTGAGATCGGATTTGGGCGAAGTGAACTGGCTGAGGGAATACGGCGAGGGGAAAAACGCGTTGTCCTCAGCCGGATCGGGGGTTGGGCGCTTGTCGTCAGTCTGCGTGGTAGCCATGGTGCTCTCCATCGAGTGGGTCAACGTCGGAGTTCATGCTAGTAAGGCGTCAGCGTTACAACAATGAGGGTTTTCCCTCAAAAGATCATGCACTGAACCTGCAGCCCCTCAATGTGATCGATAAGTGGCAGAATCCCCGCAACTGATGAATTCGGAGACCCCCAATGCTTCGCCTGTTTGAACAACGGCTCGACCCCTTCCCGCCCGACGAAGCGCCGCCACCGCCGGTCGGTCTGGCGCGGTTCCTGTGGGCCTGCACCCGTGGCGCTCGCGGTTATATCCTCGCGCTGGCGCTGCTCAGTGCCGGTGTGTCGATCTACGAAGCCTGGTTGTTTTCCTTTCTGGGTCAGGTCGTGGACCTGCTTTCGGCCTGGCAGGCCGGCGGTGATGCAAATGGCCAGGAGAGCCGCGTGCTGTGGGGCATCGGCCTCGTGCTGCTGACCAGTGTCGGGCTGGTGGCGCTGCGCACCATGGTTCAGCATCAGGTCTTGGCTATCAATTTGCCGTTGCGTCTGCGCTGGGATTTTCATCGGCTGATGCTGCGGCAGAGCCTTTCATTCTTTTCCGATGAGTTTTCCGGCCGGGTCACGACCAAGGTGATGCAGACCGCACTGGCCGTGCGCGAAGTGCTGTTCACCGTCATCGAGATCGCACCGGGCATTGGCGTCTATTTCATTGCGATCATCGCCCTGGCCGGCGGTTTCGCCCTGAAACTCATGCTGCCGTTCATTGCCTGGGTCGCACTGTTCGGGCTGGCGATGCTGTATTTCGTGCCACGCCTGGGCCAGGTCGGGCAGGAACAGGCCCATGCACGGTCATCGATGACGGGCCGGGTTTCGGATGCCTACACCAACATCACCACCGTGAAACTGTTCTCCCACTCCAAACGTGAAGCGCACTTTGCGCGGGCGGCAATGGAGGACTTCAAGCAGACCGGTTTCCGCCAGATGCGTCTGGTCAGCCAGTTCGAGATCGTCAATCAGGCGTTGGTGGTCGGGCTGATCATGGGCGCCGGCGGCTACGCCTTGTGGCTGTGGCATCAGGGCGAAGTCGGCACCGGGGCCGTGGCGGCGATCACGGCCATGGCGTTGCGCATCAACGGTATGTCGCACTGGATCATGTGGCAGATGACGTCGCTGTTCGAGAACATTGGCACGGTGCAGGACGGCATGGACACCCTGACCCGAGGCCCCAAGGTGCAGGATGCGCCGGACGCCGGCGTATTGGTGCCTTCCGGCGGCGCCGTGGAATTCGACAACGTGAGCTTCAACTACAACGGCGAACGCCAGGTGCTCGACGGCTTGAGCCTGAGTATCCAGCCGGGCGAAAAGATCGGTCTGGTGGGACGTTCCGGTGCCGGTAAATCCACGCTGATCAACCTGCTGCTGCGCTTCTATGACGTCGATCGCGGCGAGATTCGCATCGACGGTCAAAACATCGCAAAAGTAACGCAGGACAGCCTGCGCAGCGCGATCGGCATGGTCACTCAGGACACCTCCCTGCTGCACCGCTCGATTCGCGACAACATCGCCTACGGCCGACCGGACGCCACCGACGAACAGATCCAGCGCGCGGCGGCCAATGCCCAAGCCGACGGCTTCATCAACCAGCTCAGCGACCGTCAGGGCCACACCGGCTATGACACGCTGGTGGGCGAACGCGGCATCAAGCTTTCCGGTGGCCAGCGCCAACGCATCGCCATCGCCCGGGTAATGCTCAAAAACGCGCCGATCCTTCTACTGGACGAAGCGACAAGCGCCCTGGACTCGGAAGTCGAAGTCGCCATCCAGGAAAGCCTCGATGAAATGATGCAGGGCAAGACCGTGATCGCCATTGCCCATCGACTGTCGACGATTGCCGCGATGGACCGACTGATTGTCATGGATGAGGGGCGCATCATCGAGCAAGGCACCCACACCGAACTGCTGGCCAAGAACGGCACCTATGCGCGGCTTTGGCAGCATCAGAGTGGCGGGTTTCTGGGTGAGGATCAGGGGCTGACTGAGGCGATGGATCAGGCGTAATCCGTGCTGCCCCGGTGTTGTCGGGGCAGACGACGAGGGCTCAGACGCTCGGGTGGGTGTGGTAGATCTTGCTGATGATCGTCCACTTGCCGTCCACCTTCAGCAGGTTGAAGAAGTCGGTGAAACGAAACCCTGACACATTGTCGGTATCGACCCGGGCACTCGCAACCGTGCCGACGATGTCGATGCGAACGATGGCGGCTTCGGCTTCGGGGGATGGACGGAACGCGCTGTCGATGACGTCATACAGATTCTGGATCGCGCCGCCGACGAGCTTGCCGTCGTCAACCCCGAACATGGTCGCCTGAGCATTGAATGCGGGCTTCATTAAGGCGCTGTCAGCCTTCGCTCCCCCTTCGTTGTACTGGCTGAGCACTTCGACGATTGCGTTGTATTCCTGCACGTAAGTTGGATGACTCATGATGAACTCCTGTTTGCTGTGAATGTTTTTTCAATCAATCCGCCCTGCGCCGATCCGGTTCAGGGCGCACAAATCAATGGTCAGCCGTTGGCCAGTCGGTGTAGCCCTTGGCGCCGCCGCCGTAGTAGCTCTCGCGTGGCGCGATGGTCAGTTCGGTGCCCCGACGCAGGCGCTCCACGAGGTCGGGGTTGGAAATGAACAGGCGCCCGAACGCCACCGCGTCAATCCGGCCCTGCGCCCGGCGCTCCAGTGCCATCTCGAGGTCGTAGTTGTTATTGCCGATGAAGGGGCCTTCGAACTGCGCGCTCAATGCATCCAGATCAACGCCATCAGGAACCGTGCGCGAGGTCGCGGTGGCGCCTTCGACGAAGTGCAGATAGGCCAGATTGAGTCGGTTGAACTGCTGAATCAGATATCCGTAAGTCGCCATGACATTGCTGTCGGGAGGCGTGTTTCCGGCATCGGGCGTTACCGGCGAAAGACGAATGCCGACGCGGTCGCTGCCCCAGATCGAAATCACCGCTTCAGTGACTTCAAGGGTCAGTCGGGCGCGGTTCTCAATGGTGCCGCCGTACCGGTCAGTGCGCTGATTGGTCGAGTCACGCAGAAACTGGTCGAGCAGATAGCTGTTCGCCGAATGAACCTCCACGCCATCAAAACCGGCACGCCTGGCATTTTCAGCGGCGCGCTTGTATTGCTCAATGATGCCGGGAATCTCCGACGTCTCCAGCGCCCGGGGCGTCGACACTTCGACAAAGCCGTTCTCGGTGTAGGTGCTGCCTTCTGCCTTGATCGCCGAGGGCGCAACGGGAGCGGCACCGTCGGGCTGTAACTCGACGCTGGAAAAACGCCCCACGTGCCACAACTGGCTGACAATCCTGCCACCTGCGGCATGGACGGCGTCCGTGACTTTTCTCCAGCCCGCCACCTGCGCGTCCGACCAGATCCCCGGCGTCATGGCGTAGCCACGTCCCTGCGCCGAAATGTTTGTCGCTTCGGCAATGATCAAGCCGGCACTCGCGCGCTGTGCGTAGTAAGTAGCGTGCAACTCGTTCGGAACGCCGTCTTCAGCCATCCGGCTGCGGGTCACGGGCGCCATGACAATCCGGTTGGTCAATTGCAGGGCGCCCATTTGCATGGGAGAAAAAAGATCCGTGTTGCGACTGTTATCAATCATGTTGCATACCCTCAATATCAGACCGGTCGTCTAGTAACTTGATGAAAAAAAATCGCCTGTACATCAGCAGGCGTTTACTCGTGCAGCGCCGTCAGTGCTCCTTGTGATCGTCAGGCCTTTTGTACGTCCGGGCGGGTGCGCGAAGGCTCAAGAGTCACCCTCTCCCATTTGGCGATCACCAGGGGCGCGATCGCATTGCCCAACACATTCAGGGTGGTGGTGCCGCTGTCGATAATCCTGAAGATGCCGGCGATCAGTGCCACGCCCTCCAGCGGGAGACCGGCAGACGCCAACGTGGCCGACAGGATGACGATGGCGAATCCAGGCACCCCGGCAGCACCTTTGGAGGTCAGCACCATGGTCACCACCAGCAGGATTTCCTGAGAAAGCGACAGATCGATTCCATAAAGCTGGGCGATGAAAATTGTCGCCACGCCGAGGAAGATCGACGCTCCATCGAGGTTGAACGCGTACCCCACTGGCACCACAAAACTGACAATGCGCCGTGGTACGCCGTAGTTCTCCAGCTTGCTCATCAACTGCGGCATGACCGCTGCAGAGGCAGCACTGGAGAACGCAAGAATCAACTCGTCGCGGAAATACCTGATCAACTTGAAGATGTTCTCGCCGATCAGGTAACTGATTCCTCCGAGCACTACCAATGCGAAGACGATCAGCGCCAGATAAACCACACCAATCAACTTGAGCAGGGGCAACAACGAGGCAAAACCGAAGGTAGCGACGGTCGCACCGATCATGCCGAACACCCCTATCGGGGCATAGGCCATGACGATCGAGACGATCCTGAACATCGCATCCGAAATGCCTTGGACCAGCGCAACCACAGGTGCACTTTTCTCCCTGGGCAATGCGTTGAGCGCGACACCGAACAACACCGCGAAGAACAGCACAGAAAGCAACTTCGCCTCGGACATCGCCACCAGAACGTTATCCGGAACGATGTTTTGCACAATCACGAGCGCGCCCTTCGAAGGCTCCATCGTGATGGCGGCAGCACCGTGTGCGATGCCCGAAATATCGGTGCCCGTACCGGGTTCGAAGAGGTTCGCGAAACACAGGCCGATCACGATGGCCAGGCCGGTGATCGCAAAGAAATAGCCCAGCGACTTGATGCCCATCCGGCCGAACGACTTGTTATCCCCGCCACCGGCGATACCCAGGATCATGCAACAGAACACGATGGGCACGACCACCATCTTCATCATCTTGATGAAGATATCGCCAAGTGGTTTCAGGATCTCCGCACTGACCCACGACTGATACTGCGGATGGGTGTTGAAGTACCAACCAACGAGCACGCCAAGCAACAGCCCGGCAACGATTTGCCACACCAGGGGAATACGTTTCATGTCTAGCCTTCTTGTTGGAATGAAAGGACTGCATCAATCGGCAGTTGCTAGAGTCATGAGCTTCCAGCTCACTTGAGATCAAATGGCACAACGCCGTTGTGCCATTGCGTTTCTTACTTGGCGAAGAGCTGACTCATATCCTTGAAGGCCTTGAATTCGAGGGCATTGCCGCAAGGGTCGAACAGGAACATGGTGGCTTGCTCGCCAACCTGTCCTTTGAATCGAATGTAAGGTTTGATCACAAATTCGGTACCGAAAGACTTGAGGCGCTCTGCCAGCGCTTCCCACTCTTCCCATCCCAGGATGATGCCGAAGTGAGGAACAGGAACGTCGTGCCCGTCGACCGGGTTGCTGTGAACGCTTTCCTGAGACGCGGTTTTCGGGTGCTCGTGAATCACCAGTTGGTGCCCGTAAAAGTTGAAGTCGACCCACTGGTTGCTGGAACGCCCCTCTTCCAGGCCGAAGACTTCACCGTAAAAAGTGCGGGCTGCGGCCAGGTTGTAAACGGGGATGGCGAGGTGAAAGGGTGAAAGGCTCATCAGGACTCCGATACGTTTTTTGTGGTTGATGAGCACATCGTAGGGCGACACTGACAGCAAAAAAATCAATATATATTTCTCAGAAACACAACTAATATTTGTGAATGATCAAAGAACTCAAGACCCTTATTGCCGTCGCCCGGGAAGGCACTTTCGCTGCGGCCGGCAACCGGATCGGCCTCACCCAGGCAGCGGTGAGCGCCCAGATTCAACGTCTGGAAGCCGAACTTGGCTTTGAAATATTCGACAGAAAAGGACGCTCGGCCCACCTCAACAGGATGGGCCAGCAAGTCCTGCTTCAGGCGCAGGAGCTGCTTCGTCTTTACGACAACCTGGGATCGACCACCGTTGGTCTTTCCACCCGCATTCTGGTCAACGTCGGCGCAATCGCCTCAGTCCAGCGATCGTTTCTCCCGGACGCACTCGCCAGGTTTCACCAGCAGTGCCCGGAATGCCGAACGCGTGTCGTGCCCGGTCTTTCCATGGAGCTGGTGAACCTGGTGGATACTGGCGAAATCGACATGGCGGCGATCATTCGGCCGCCCTTCTCGCTTCAAAGCGATCTGCGCTGGACCACACTGGCGCTTGAACCCTACCGTCTGATCGTGCCCAAGGACGTACCGGGAGAAGACTGGATCGAACTGCTCTCATGCCTGCCGTTCATTCGCTATGACCGCTCTTCATTCGGCGGCAGGCAGGTCGATCGTTTCCTGCGACAGATGCATTTCACTTTGCGTGAAGTCTCTGAGCTGGATGAGCTGGAGGCCATCATCAGGCTGGTGGAGAATGGCGTAGGGGTCGCGCTCGTGCCGCAGACGGCCACCCATCAGCAATGGCCGTCAGGGGTGCGGGCGCTCGATCTGGGCCAGCATACTTTCCATCGTGATATCGGACTGGTGCACAGGCCTCGGCGAAGTTTCACCGAACCTGTACGGACTTTGGCTGAACTTATTCTCGAGCAATTCAAGGTGGCGGCTGAGTGAGGGTCGATGGCTCACCCCTCAACAAGCCGCCCCGCAACCCACGCACGACTATACCCGAGCACCCTCCCCGCCAACCCCAGCGGAAAATGAATCACACCATGTGCGGTTTCCGGCAACAGGTGCACCTCCACTTCCGCCGCTCTGCCCCAACGTTCAGCCAACTCAAGCGTGTCATCCCTGAGCGGATCCAGTTCCGCAGCGAACATCAACGCTGGCGGAAAACCGGTGAAGTCACCGTACAGCGGTGACAACGGCGCCTGCCGGCGTTCTTCCTCGTTCAATCCCGGAGTGAGCATTTGCAGCGCTTCAACCATCCCCGGCCCGTCCAGCAGCAAGGTATCGGGCCCGGCGCTGCGTACGCTGGGGGTTCCGGTAAGGTCGTAGACGCCGTAATACAGCAGCGCCCCGCTCACCCGTTCGAGCAGGTCCGGCCACTGTTTGAGTTGCAGCAGGGTCGCGGCGGCGAGGTGGCCGCCTGCCGACTCGCCCACGACGATGACGGGCAGGTTCGCAAACTCGCGGCAGTCATCGCTCAGCATCCAGCGGGCCGCCGTGAGGCAGTCCTGCATGGCGCCCTCGATCGGAGTCGAGACCACAAGCCGATAGTCGACCGAAACCACTGCCACGTCGCAGGCTTTCACCATGGCGACGTTGAGGGGGTCGTTCATCTGCGCGTTGCCGATGACCCAGCCTCCACCATGAATATCCAGCACCACACCTTTGGCCTTTGTCTTTGGCCGAATAATCCGCACCGGCACTGATGCGCCGTCGACACCCACCACTTTTCGCTCGGCCTCGAGCCCGTGCTTGAGCAACTTTCTTGCGCCGCCCAATTGGCTTAGTCGCAACAGCAACTGAATCGCCCGTGGCGTGATGCGATTGCGGATACGAAAGCGCGGCAGCCGGGCAAGCTTGCGGTTGAACGCGCGCAATTGCGCCAACTCGTTATCGTCTGCGGGCCAACGGGTTGATGTCTTCATTTCGTCCTGGCTCATCGGCGGTTGTTGCGCAGGATATCAGCGGTTGCGGTCTGTTCCAGCCTGGATGCCTGGAGCTACGCAAAAAGTTCATCGGCCGTCATCTCGCCCCGTTGATAGGAATAGGCAATGATCAAAGACAAACCGACATAGGTGAGTGTTTCTTCGATGGATACCATGAGCTGAAACCGCATTCACTGGAGCCCGTCATGACCACCACCAAAACCCTCTTCATCACCGGCGTCAGCAGCGGCTTCGGCCACGCGCTGGCCAAGGAAGCGCTGGCTGCCGGCCACCGCGTCATCGGTACCGTCCGCAACGAAGCCGACCTGCAAGCCTTTCAGGCGCTGTCCAGCGGCAACGCGTACGGCGTGCTGCTGGATGTCACGGACTTCGACCGCATCGAAGGCGTCGTGGCGACCGTCGAAGCGACCCACGGTCCGGTCGATGTGCTGGTCAACAACGCCGGCTACGGCCACGAAGGCATTTTCGAAGAATCGCCACTGGAGGACATGCGCCGCCAGTTCGACGTGAATGTGTTCGGCGCGGTCGCGGTGACCAAGGCGTTTGTGCCGTTCTTTCGCCAGCGGCGGGCGGGCCATATTCTCAATATCACGTCGATGGGCGGCACAATCACCATGCCGGGTATCGCGTACTACTGCGGCAGCAAGTTTGCGCTCGAAGGCATCTCCGATACCCTGAGCAAGGAACTGGCGCCGTTCAATATCTTCGTGACCGCCGTCGCACCGGGTTCATTTCGAACCGACTGGGCCGGTCGTTCGATGCAGCGCACGCCGCGCAGCATCGCCGACTATGACGCCAGTTTCGATCCGGTGCGCAAGGCCCGCGAAGACAAAAGCGGCAAGCAACTCGGTGATCCGCGCAAAGCGGCGCTGGCGATGTTGCAGATCATCGCCAGCCCTGCTCCGCCAGCGCATCTGTTGCTGGGCAGCGATGCATTGAACCTGGTGCGCGACAAGTTGAAACGCGCCGCCAGCGAGATCGATCAATGGGAAACGCTGAGCCGCTCCACCGACCATTGAACGGCCCACAGAGAGAACCCGATGAAACAGGCCGACCCGAGCACTTCGCGCATGGTGCAGCTCATGGAAACGCTGGCTCCGGTCGAGGGCTATAACCTCGGTGCGTTGGAGGGCGTACGCTTCCTGCGCTCGAACCGACCACTGACCCGCACGCCGGTGCTGTACGACCCCGGCATCGTGATTCTCTGTCAGGGACAGAAACGCGGGTATCTGGGCGATGACATCTACGTCTATGACGCCCAGCATTACCTGGTGGTGTCGGTTCCGATTCCCTTCACCATGGAGACCGATGCCTCGGAAGCCGAACCGATGCTCGCGATCTACATGCAACTCGATTTCCAGGTGGCCAGTGAGCTGATGCAGCAAGTGGATGAGGTTCACGGCCCGAGTGATGCGCCACCCAAGGGCATGTTCGCCTCGCCGATGGACGACCGCCTGCGCGCATCGACACTGCGCTTTCTCGAAGCCATGAGTATTGCGGGTGAGGCGCAGATATTGGGGCCGTCGCTGTTGCGGGAAATCTACTACCGCATCCTGACCGGCGAACAAGGCGGCTCGATGCGCGCCGCACTCAATCGACAGGGCCACTTCGGCAAGGTGACGCGGGCGATCCGCAAGATCCACAGCAGCTATCAGGAGCGTCTTGACGTCGAGCAACTGGCCCGCGAAGCGAGCATGAGCGTGCCCAGTTTTCACCTGCATTTTCGCAGCGTGACGGACGCCTCGCCCATGCAATACCTGAAGTCGACACGTCTGCATCAGGCGCGACTTTTGATGTTGCGCCACGCCATGACTGCGTCAGCGGCGGCGTTCAGTGTCGGCTATGAAAGCGCTTCGCAGTTCAGCCGCGAGTTCAAACGCTTCTTCGGCCGAACGCCGCAAGCGGAGATCGAGTGGATGAAGGCAACGTACGCGTTGCCTGCGCCGACGTCGTCCTCGGATTATGTTTCGTCGCATTAGCCGATCAGGCCTCCACAGGTGACTGCGGGGTGTCGGGGTCCAGTTGCCGACGGCGGAACTGTCCAGGTGGCTGGCCGTGGATCTGGCGAAAACGTCGGGAGAAATAAGCTTCATCCGCAAAACCACACAGCCTCGCCACCTCGCCCACTGGCCGGGTTCCATTGAGCAGGTAATTGCGTGCCGCGTGCATTCTGCGCTCCAGTACCAGCTCGGTGAAGGTCTTGCCGATTTCCTTGCGCAGCCAGTGCGTGAGATAGGTCGGTGACAGATAGGTCGCCGCCGCGACCTTGATCAGATTGAGATCGGGGTCGGCAATGTTCTTGCGCAGATACTCGAACATCCGGCTCAGTGCATCCCGCCGACTGGCTTGCGCGGCATTCTCTTCTGCCAGGCGCTTGAGTGGTTCGGCATACAGGACGCACACCTTGCCCACCAGTTGCAGCAGCAATCCCTTGAGCACTTCGCGTGTACCGAACTGACGATTCTCGTCCAGGCCGCGCATCTGTTCGATCAAGCCACAGACCTCGTTGAAGTCCTCATCCCCCAGTATGAAATCCAGATGCTCTTGAAAGCGAAACGGCGACAGTTCGGGCGCCAGGAGAATCGATACCTCCTCCAGATCCATCGGGTCGCACTGCAAATGCGGCAACAGAAAGGTCTGGGAAAAGTTGATCACCATGAAATTGCTGTCCGCCGGATGCGGAATCACGTGCACGCGGTGCGGCAGGATGAATGCCAGTGCGTTACGCGGAAATGGTCGAACCGCATTGCCAATGTGCTGCACCGTGTCGCCGCCGAGGTTGATCTGGATCTGGAAGTATTCGTGTCGATGCGGGCTGGTCTCGGCGCGGCGACCTTTTTTGTCACGAATATAGAAATCCATCATCTCGCTGCGTTGCTGCATGACGTAGGTGGGCACACGGCATTGTGACGTCATTTGTTGAGCATCCTCGACAGGTACTTGGGCAGGTTTTCCTGGCGTTGCCGAGTAATCGGCGTGGTTCATCTTGAAGGTTCGTCGCCGACCCTTCAAGCAGTCATACGATGACACCAGACTCAGTGTTTTTTCTACACCGCCACTGCCAATGATCACTGTCCAAAAAACGCGACCGCAAAGTCATTGTTTTTTCCGTTTAAAAACAGTCGGATAGAAAACAAACCAGAGAGCATCCGGAAAAATTCACTGTGTGGATTTTTTTGGACAGGTTTATCCGACGCGCCCTTCTCCGGAAAAAATGATCTAACACCCTGATTGATTTCGAAAGGTTGTACGACCACTGTATTTCCCACGCCCAACCTCTTTCAAAAACAACAGAAGGTGCGCACGTCATGAATCCGCTATTGCTCCCCGCCGCCCCTCCCCACCCTTTACCGACGATGCCAGCCGGAAGACGTCCCTGAACGTCTGACCCTGGCCGTTTGTGCCATTCGTTTCAACTGCGATTGCCTTGCCCCCGGACTGCGGGCAACGGCGTCGGCTGTCCGCAAATAACTCGACACTTCTAACAATAACGAGGTCCACTCATGTCGAATTCGCACACCTCTCAAACCACCGCGCCCCCTTTGATTGCCGCCGACAGGGACGCCGTGTCATCCCGGCGACTGCCGACGCGGCGACGCTGGTTCATGCTCTCGCTGCTGCTGATTGCGACGATCATCAATTACATCGACCGGGTGAATATTTCGATTGCCGCTCCGTTCATGGCCAAGGACCTGGGCCTGGACAAAATTGAAATGGGGCTGATCTTCTCTGCCTTTGCCTGGACCTACGCACTCGCTCTGGTGCCGGCCGGATTTATCGCCGACCGCTTCGGCTCACGCTTCACCTACGGGGTTTCCCTGATCAGTTGGTCGACCGTCACGGTGTTTCAAGGCTTCGCCACGGGATTCGCTTCGCTGTTCGGTCTGCGCCTGGCCGTCGGGGCGATGGAAGCGCCGGCATTTCCGGCCAACAGCCGTGCGGTGACCGTATGGTTTCCGGCGCGGGAACGGGGACTGGCCAGCAGCATTTACGTCTGCGGGCAGTACCTGGGCACGGCACTGTTTACCGGCGCCCTGCTGTGGCTGGCCACAACCTTTGACTGGCGCCATGTCTTCTACAGCACCGGCGCGCTCGGTATCGTTTTCGGGGTGCTGTGGCTGTATCTGTATCGCGATCCGCTGAACTGCAAGAAGGTCAGCAAAGAAGAGTTGAAATACATCGAGGCCGGCGGCGGGCTGGTCAAGAGCAGCCAGGAACGTACTCGTTTCAACTGGCGGCAGATCGCCGAGCTGTTCAGCTATCGCCAGGTCTGGGCCATTTGCATCGGCAAGTTCGCCAGCACCTCGGCGCTGTACTTCTTCCTCACTTGGTTCCCGACCTATCTGATTGAAGAACGCCATCTGACCACGATCAAGGCCGGGATCTTTGCCGTGATGCCCTTTGTGGGCGCAACGGTCGGCATCCTGCTCGCCGGCATCGTGTCCGACCTGCTGATCCGTCGTGGCTACTCAATGTCCTTCGCCCGGAAACTGCCGCTGGTGGTCGGATCGATGCTGGGCATGTCGATCGTGCTGGTGAACTTCACCGACTCGAACGTCATCTGCATCGCCGTGCTGACCATTGCCTTTTTCGCTCAGGGCATCGCGTCGTCCTCGTGGGCGGCGGTGTCGGAGGTGGCGCCCAAGGAACTGATCGGGCTGACCGGCGGGATCACCAGCCTGGCCGCCAACATTGGCGGGATCGTCACCCCGATCGTGATTGGCGCCATCGTCCACGCCACCGGCTCGTTCGCCTGGGCGTTCTGGTTCATCGGCGCCGTGGCGCTGATCGGCACTCTCTCCTACTCATTGCTGCTCGGTCGCCTGTACCGCATCGAGTTGAAAACGCGCTGAAGCCAGAACAACTGTTTTCTCCAATTGGAGGCGGCTTTCGTCCAACTTCGCCAGCGATTGCCGCCGTACGCTGCACTCTCACACAGGACTTCCAGCAGGATGAACATGACCGAATACGTCTTTACCCCGGATCTGCCAGTGACCTTGCCAATTGTCGGCAGCGAGCAACGCTTTCCCGTCGGACGCGTCTTTTGCGTCGGCCGCAACTACCCGTGGCCGGACACCCTGGGCCAGCCGCGCCAGCCACCGGTGTTCTTCATGAAACCGGCCAGCAGTGTCGTCGACGCTGCCGGCGAAGTGATCTTCCCGTCGCTGACCGAAGAGTTCGCCCATGAAATCGAGCTGGTCGTGGCCATCGGCGAAGGCGGCGCGCAGATCCCCGAGAGCCAGGCGCTGGCCTATGTCTGGGGCTACGCCGCCGGCCTGGATCTGACCCGTCGTGACGTACAGCGCCTGGCCAAGCGCGACGGTTTGCCATGGGAAGGTGCCAAGGTGTTTGACGGCGCCGCACCGATGACCGCCATTATGCCGGTCACTCGGACCGGTCGGCTCGAAGGGGAATTATGGTTGAGCGTGAACGGTGAAGAACGCCAGCGCGATCGTCTCGACAGCCAGATCTGGTCGGTGAGTGAAGTCATCAGCCGAATCTCGCAATCCGTAACACTCAAGGCCGGCGACCTGATCATGACCGGCAGCCCCGCCGGCGTCGATGTCTTGCAACCCGGCGACGTCATCAGCGCCGGGATCGACGGCATTGGCCAACTCGAAATGCGCGTCGGCCCACGGCCTTGAGTCTGTCCTTAAGTGATTGGAAAAAGGAGAACAACAAAATGTCTGACACTCAATCCTTGAAAGTGGCCCTGGTGACCGGCGCCGGCAGCGGGATCGGCCGTTCCGTAGCCCTGGGCCTGCTGGCCGACGGATACACCCTGGTGCTGGCCGGGCGCCGGCCCGAACCCTTGCAGGCGTTGGTCGATCTGGCGGCCAGCGAAGGCCGCGAAGCCCTGGCGGTGCCTACCGATGTACGCGACCCCGCCAGTGTCGATCAGCTGTTTGCAACCATTGCCGAAGTCTACGGACGCCTGGACGTGGTCTTCAACAACGCCGGGGTCAATGCCCCCGCCGTGCCGCTGGATGACCTGACGTTCGAGCAGTGGCGAAACGTGATCGACACCAACCTCAACGGGGTTTTTCTCTGCGCCCGTGGCGCGTTCGGGCTCATGCGCCGGCAACAGCCACAGGGTGGCCGCATCATCAATAACGGTTCGATTTCGGCCCACACCCCCCGTCCTTTCAGCAGCGCATACACCGCCAGCAAACACGCGGTATTGGGATTGACCAAATCACTGGCGCTGGATGGTCGGGAATTCAATATCGCCTGCAGTCAGATCGATATCGGCAATGCCTTGACCGAAATGTCGGTGCGCATGACCAAAGGCGTGCGCCAGGCCAACGGCAGCATCGCCGTGGAGCCGATGGTCGACGTCAAGCATGTCGCCGACGCCGTGCGCTACATCGCCGGTCTGCCCCTGTCGGCCAACGTCCTGAACATGACCGTCATGGCCACTGCCATGCCGTTTGCCGGCCGTGGTTGAGCCGGCTTTTTTATTGCGTAAGTGAGGTTTACATGAAGCCAGAAGTCTTGCAGCTCAGCCCGATCCTGATTCCGCAAATCAATGCCCGTCTCGGCGAACTGTTCACGATCAGGCGTTATTTCGAGCAGGCCGACAAAGCGGCGTATTTGCAGGAACACGGCGCCAACATTCGCGGCGTGATCACCGGTGGCCACACGGGCATCAGCCAGGCGCTGATGGCGCAACTGCCCAAACTGGAAGTGGTGGCGGTCAACGGTGTCGGCACCGATGCGGTTGATCTGGCCTACGCCCGGGATCGCGGAATTCGCGTGACGGCGACCATCGGCGCACTGACCGAAGACGTGGCCGACCTGGCCATCGGTTTGCTGATCGCCGTGTGTCGCGGGCTGTGTACCAGTGACCGTTACGTTCGTTCGGGCCAGTGGCCGCAAAGCCCGACGCCACTGGCACCGCTGCCTTTGGCGCGGCAAGTGTCCGGCATGCGGATCGGCATCGTGGGCATGGGCCGGGTCGGCCGAGCGGTCGCCACCCGGGCAGCCGCGTTTGGCTGTCCGATCAGTTACACCGACCTGCAACCGATGAGCGATGTCAGCCACACCTTCATCGCCGACCTCAAGCAACTGGCCCGCGACAGTGATGCGCTGATTCTAGCGGCGGCCGCCGACAAGGCCGAGGCCATCATCGATGCCTCGGTGCTGCAGGCCCTGGGCAAGGGCGGCTACCTGATCAACGTGGCGCGCGGCAAACTGGTCAATGAAACCGATCTGGTGGCGGCCCTGACGGCCGGTGAGATCGCGGGTGCGGCGCTGGATGTTTTCGTCGATGAGCCCAATGTACCTGAAGCCTTGTTTGCCCAGGAACAGGTGGTGCTGCAACCACACCGCGCCAGCGCGACCCTGCAGACCCGCACCCGTATGGGCGAGATGGTTGTGGCGAGCCTGGTGGACAGTTTTGCCGGAAAGACTCCGCAAGGATGTGTGACCGGCTGAGCCTCACAGTCATCGGGGGCCGCAGCCCCCGCTGACAGATTCCAGACCCCGACTACAACGTGTAAGAAATACCGACCTGCACCGTTCTTGGTGCCCCCGGATAGGCGTAGACGTTACCGAATGCACCCTCGTCGTAGTCCCGGTCAAACAGGTTCTTCAGGTCGAGATTGAGACGTAACTTGTCATTGACCTTGTAGTAGCTGAGCAGGTCGACAACGGTGTAGCTCCCCATCGAAAACGCGGTGTTCGCCGTTTGACCGGCGCGCTCATCGACATATTTGAGGCCTGTTCCCAGACCCAGCCCCCTGAGGGCACCGTCCTGGAACTCATAGACATTGAGCAGGCTGAAGCTGTTTTTCGGGATGTTCATCAGTCGCGTGCCGGAGCGGATCACGTTGTCCTTGGTCACCTCGGCATCGACGTAGGCGTACCCCCCGATGACACGCCACTCGGGGGTCAGGTTGCCGGCGACATTGAGGTCAAACCCTCGGCTGCGCACTTCCCCGGCAGCCACGCTGAAAGTCGAGTCCACCGGGTCAGTGGTCAGGACATTGCGCTTTTCAATCTGATAGATCGCCGCGTCAACGCTCAACTGATGATCCAGCGCTTCCCATTTGACGCCCATCTCCCAGGACTTGCCTTTCTCCGGTTCAAAGCCCCCGCCCTGTCGGCTCGCGCCGGTATTGGGCTTGAAGGAACGCGCGGTGTCCGCGTAGACCGCGAGGGTGTCGGTCAGGTCGTAGGTCACACCGACGCGGGGCGTGACGGCATTGTCGCTGGCCTGCCAGTTTTTGCCGCCGGGCACGTAGGTTTCATAGTCGTGCTCAAAGCGCTCGAAACGTGCGCCGGCCAGGACTTTCAGCCGATCGGTCAGGGCCACCTGATCCTGTACGAACGCGGCGTAGGTCTTGAGATTTTCCTTGTCGTGGGTCGGGGTGCGCGTCAGTGCCGGACGGGGCTGCCCATACACCGGATTGAAGATATCGATCGGATAGGCACTCACCGCGCCGCTGGAGCGCTGGATGATCGACTGGTAGTCGTAATCTTCGTATTCGATACCGGTCAGCAATGTGTGCTGCAGGCCGCCGGTGGAGAAGTGACCGGTCAGGTTGAGTTGGGTGTCCTTGTCCGTCCACTCCAGCTTGCGGTAGTTGAAATTTCGTCCCAGGGTCCGGCCGTCGGCGGCAATGCCGTTGGCTTCAATGGCATTGCCCTCCAAGGTTCCGTCGAGCCACTGGAAGCCACCGCCAAGCGTCCAGTCTTCATTGAGCACATGCTCGAAGCGCAATTGCGCCATGTTGTTGTCGTTGTGCAACTTGCCGGCGTCCGGTTCACCGAAGAAGGTGTCGCGGGAGGCGGTGCCGATCTGCCGGGGATAACGCGTCGCGCCCCGGTCCAGCGGATGGTTGTTGCGCATGAAGTCACCCTCGAAGATCACTCGGGTGTCATCGCTGGCTTGCCAGGTCAGTACCGGGGTCACGCCGTAGCGTTCGGTTTCGACGTGATCGCGGAAGGTATCGCCGCCCTCGCCCACCACGTTCAGGCGATAGGCCAGACGCCCCTCTTCATCAAGCGGGCCGGAAGCATCCAGCGTACCCCGCCGCATGCCTTGGTCATTCAACTGGCTGCCGAGTGTGATCGTGCGCTCGGGCAACGGTTGTTTGGATACGACATTGAAAGTACCGCCCGGATCACCACGGCCGTAGAGCATGGTCGCCGGCCCGCGCAGGACTTCCAGACGCTCGATGGTGTTGGCATCCGGCATGTTCGGATAGCCGCGGTTGATCGGGAAACCATTACGGTAGAACTCGCCGGTGGTAAATCCGCGCACGGTGAACGTGGTCAGTCCCTGGCCGCCGAAATTGTTGGCTCGCCCTACTCCGCCCGCATAATCCAGTGCATCCTGCAGCCGAGTGGCGCCGATGTCTTCGACCGCATCTTTGGTGACGACGCTGATCGACTGCGGGGTTTCATGGATCGAGGTATCGGTTCGGGTGGCGCTGGCCGAACGGGTCGCGCGATATCCGTGTACCGGGCTGTCTGCCCTTTCGTAATCCGCGGTACCGACCACATCGGTTGCCTCCAGCTCCAGCACTGACGCCGTTGAATCGGATGGCTCGGCCCACGCAAAGGGAGACAACGTTTGCAACACACAGATGGACAGCAGAGTTCGACGCATGGGGGGAGAACCTTACAGATAGGCCAGAACGAAGGGGATAACTGCCAGCAAAACGCGGCGGATGGTATACCACCCGCCGCGCAATTGATAGGCATTCCCATTCGTTTGTGCGGCTGACTCTCGACCGCTTGCGTCTACTGCTTTCTCACACGCTCAGAAGGCGCTTCGTGGTCGCCATCGACGTACCCAACGATTGCCCCGTGCGTTGCAGTTTGTTCAGCAGACTGGCCCCCAGCCAAAGCTGATACAGGGTTTCAGCCAGTTGCCGAGCATCGCCCTCAGGCAAGCTTTTTTCGACCTGGCCCTGTTCGATGCACTCGCTGATGCGCGCCACCACTCGCTCTGCACCATCACGCAAGGTCAGGCGCATGGTTTCGGAAAGGTCAGCCACCTCGGCACTGAGTTTCACCACCAGGCATTCGTCGCCATGGCCTTCCAGAGTGCAGCGATCCTGCCAGCCCTGCCAGTAATCCATCAGCCGCTCATGGGCGCTCAGGCCGGGCAGCGTCAAGCGTCGCTCCATGTCCGCCAGATAGTCGACGAAGTAATCCTCGAGCAAGGCCTGGCCGTACAGTTCCTTGGATTTGAAGTAGTGATAGAACGAACCCTTGGGCACGCCGGCGGTCTGCAGGATCTCGTTCAGGCCGACACTGGTGAAGCCTTTCTCGGCCATCATCCGGTGGCCGGTGTCGAGCAAATGTTGGCGGGTGTCGTCGTAGGTCGGTTTCATGGGGCACGAATTACCAGGCAATAGACCAGTCGTTTATCTCAAAGGAACGCGAGTTTGCCACACCTGCCCATGAAAAAGCTTCAGAGAAAAAAATTACTAGACGACTGGTCTAATTGGAAACTATGCTGCGCCCCGACAAACTTTTTCCCGGTGCCGATCCTGTGCGAATCCCTTGCTCATGAACGCTGCCAGACCAACCCAGGGTGCTCTATGAAAATCTTGATGGTTTTGACTTCCCACGATCAACTCGGCAACACCGGCAAGAAAACCGGCTTCTGGCTCGAAGAGTTCGCCGCCCCCTACTACGCCTTCAAGGACGCCGGCGCCGACGTCACCCTGGTTTCGCCCGCCGGCGGTCAGCCACCGCTGGATCCGAAGAGCGACGAGCCCGATGCTCAGACGGCTGAAACCGACCGTTTCCGCCAGGACCCCACCGCGCAGCAGGCACTGGCGAACACCGGTCGCCTGGCCGACGTCCGCGCCGAAGATTTCGATGCGGTGTTTTATCCAGGTGGCCATGGCCCGCTCTGGGACTTGGCAGAAGACAAGCATTCGATTGCCCTGATCGAAGCCTTCGCGCGCAGCAACAAGCCCCATGGCTTCGTCTGCCATGCGCCGGGGGTACTGCGTCATGTGGTCGATACGGACGGTAAACCGCTGATCCAGCATCGCGAAGTGACCGGTTTCACCAATTCCGAAGAAGCAGCCGTCGGTTTGACGGACGTAGTGCCGTTCCTGATCGAAGACGAGTTCCAGCGTCTTGGCGGTCGCTATTCCAAAGTTGCCGACTGGCAGGTTCATGTAGTGACTGATGGAAAACTGGTGACCGGCCAGAATCCTGCCAGCTCGGCAGCTGTCGCCGAAAAACTGCTGAAGCTGCTGGGCTGAAGCTTTCCGCTACATCCTCGAACAACTGATCCGGACACCGTGTGTGCGTTGCACGGTGTTCTTTTTTCGTCACTAGAATAGTCGACTGGTCTAATTAGGCCATGAACAAGGTATTTCCATGAACCACAGCTGTTTCTTTACACCCGTCACCTTGGGCCGCCACACCCTGAAAAACCGCATCGTCCTGCCACCCCTGACTCGTCAGCGCAGCACTCAACCGGGCAATGTCGCCAATGAATTGATGGCCGAGTATTACCAGCAACGTGCCGGTGCCGGTTTGCTGGTGACTGAAGGCACCCAGATCGAACCCCGTGGCCAGGGTTACGCCTGGACTCCAGGCATTCATACTCCCGAACAAATCGCCGGGTGGCGCAAGGTCACCGAGGCTGTCCACGCCAGTGACGGCGTGATTTTCGCGCAGCTATGGCATGTCGGTCGCGTCTCCCATACTGCCCTGCAACCCAATGGTGACGCCCCGGTGTCGGCCTCCGCCATCGCCACCGACCGGGTCAGTGTGTTCATCGAAACCGCGCCCGGTGTGGGCGCTCTGGTTCCGCCATCCACACCGCGCGCACTGACCACCGAGGAAGTCCAGGAACTGGTTCAGCTCTACATCCAGGCGGCGCGCAATGCCATGGACGCCGGTTTCGACGGTATCGAACTGCATTGTGCCAATGGTTATCTGGTGAACCAGTTCATCTCAGCCCAGAGCAATCTGCGCACCGATCAATACGGCGGTTCGCTGCATAACCGTCTGCGCTTTCTGCGCGAAGTGGTGGGCGGCGTCGCCGAATGCATCGGCAAGGAAAAGGTCGGCGTGCGCTTCGCGCCGCTGTTCTCCACCACCGATGAAGCGCGGACTTATCTGGGCATGGTCGAGGATGACCCGCACACCACCTACATCGAAGCGATCAAGGTGCTGCAGGACGTGGGCATTGCCTACCTGTCCATCGCCGAAGCCGACTGGGACAACGCGCCAGTGATGCCGGAAACCTTCCGTCGAGCGGTACGCGACACCTTCAGCGGCGCGATCATCTACGCGGGCCGCTACAACGCCGAAAGCGGTGCGCGGTTGCTTGAATCCGGACAGGCGGACCTCGTGGCTTTCGGTCGCCCGTTCATGGCCAACCCGGATCTGCCCGCGCGGATCGCCAATGGCTGGCCGCTGAACTCGCTGAACCCGGCCACGGTGTATGGCGGCCATGCCGAAGGCTATGTGGATTACCCGGTGTACGGAGAGTAGCTTTCGCTGGCGACACTGTTGGCGAGCTGATTGCGGCCCGCCCCTTTGGCTTGATACAGCGCCTGATCTGCCGCAGCGATCAGGCCTTGTACCGTGTCCAGTTGCGACCCGGTGGCGGCCGCGATGCCGATACTCACACTCACTCGGCCGAATGGACTGGTCCGGTGAGCGATAGGCTCTTGCGCCAATCGTTTCAGAATCATTTGCGCCACGACCGCTGCGCCGTCACTGTCGGTATCGGGCATGATCACCGCCATTTCTTCCCCTCCGTAACGCGCCACCAGGTCCGATGGCCTGCGCACGCAGGTCTCAAGCACCTTGGCCACCTGCTGCAGACAAGCGTCGCCGGCAATGTGCCCTTCGGCGTCGTTGAACAGTTTGAAATAGTCGAGATCAATCATCAGCAACGCCAACGAAGTTGCGTCACGCTTCGCCCGGCGCGCTTCCATCGCCAGGGTCTGATCGAAACATCGCCGATTGGCCAGGCCTGTCAGCGCATCCTTCATTGCCAACAGCTCAAGTTGCCGGTTCGTGCCGAGCAACTGTTGTTGGGTATCGCGCAACTCTCCTTCTACCTGCGTCCGGCGACGAATATCCAGGATCAGGAACCAGCCAATGACGCCGGTGAGCCCCAGCAATGTGGTAACCACACCGATCGACAGCAGCGCTTCAAATCGCCACGCCGCCAGGGCTTCGCGCTTACCGAGCGCAACCGTAGTGATCAGTGGCAACGTTTCACTCTTGCGAAAGGCATAGAGCCGTTCCACGCCGTCCAGACTGGACGTGAAGGATGCAGTGCCAACCGATTTGTCTATCAGGTACTTCGCATAGATCGGCGAATTGGAGAAGTTGCGCCCCATGTCCTGTTCGCGGAAAGGGTAACGGACCAGCAGCGTGCCATCGGTGTAGGACAAGCCAATGGCGCCCTCCTGCCCAATATCGAGCTGGCCGAACAGACGCAGAAAGTTTTCCACCCCCAGGGTGACCGACACCACACCGGCAAACTCTCCGCGATCGTCATTGAAACGCCGGCTGATCGTGATCACCCACTCCTGATTCGAGCGACTGCGGATGGGCGGGCCGATGAAGGGTTCGCGAGATGGATCGTCACGGTGATGAATGAAGTAGGCACGGTCACTGCTGTTGGCACCGACAGGAATCGGTCGGTTGGATGACATCAACCAGTGACCTTTGTTGTCGTAGATAGTGATGCCACTGAGCTGCGGCATCAGCGGTCGCTGCCGGTTGATCAAAGTCTTGAGCCGTTCGATTTGCGCTGGGCCACTGCCTTCGGTTTCCAGACGTTCGACGAGTCCGAGCAGAAGCAGCGAGCTCTGCCGGACAATGCCTTCGGAATACGTCGCAAGTGCCTGCGTCAGGTTCAACCCGTGGACATTGACTTCATCCAGTGCTCGATCCCGAGAGCCCAGTATCTTCCAGATGGTCAGCGACGCCAGGGAACAGCCGATTACCAACAGCAAGAGCATTACAAGGTGAGTATCACGCTTCACTTCAGTACCTATGGAAAGTCCGGTTTCCGTCACCGCTATTATTTGATCGGGGCATTACATCGACCGCGCGTCCGCCGCGGTGCTGTTCTGGTTTTGCGCAAGAATCCGAAGTGTCTGGTCGACGGCAGGCGACGCGAGGGCATCCTGCCGTCCCTCTCTCGACTAGACGATTTTCAAAGCCTTGAGAATCACCAGCGTACTCTCGGCAAACGCTTGAGCCTGCGCGGTCAATTCGGCAAGGTTTTCTTCCGCGGTGGTCAGGGCCTTGCCGTCCTTTAGGAGACCTTCGCCCTGGCCGCCGATGATGCCCCATGCCAGTTGTGCCCATTCAGCCGGGTGTTTTTTGCCTTGTTTGATCGATATCAGGAACAACTGCTGGAAGCGACTGACCGTCACCCCACCTCCGGTCACCGGACTCGCCAGGGTCTGTATCTTGTGGCCATACAACGAACGCTTGCAAAGCTGCAGGTTGAGGGTATTGCAGCGGGCCTGCACCAGTTTTTCGGCTGCTTCGCTCTGACAGGGCGCCACGGCCCCCATGCCGATCAACACGTTGAGGGCCTGTTCCACATCGCCATAGGCCAGCGAGGGCAAAAGATCCAGCAAATGCCGCAAGGTCTTCGGCACATAGGCGTCATCCGCCAGTGCTGCGAGTACCGGGCCGTAAATCTCTGCCTGCAGCGTAGCTGCGCCTGCCGGACCGGTGACGTTGGCCGGCACGCTGTCGGCTGCCTGCAACAGGACGAAGCGCGTGCTGAGCATACGCTCGCGGTGCTCGGTAGCAGATAGTCTGTTGGCGCCGCGCACATAAAGATCCCGGCGGAAACTCTGGTTCACAAAATAGTCGCGCGCCTGCTCACGCATGACCGGGTGCTCAATGCCTTCCAGAAAGTCCATGCCTTCGGCGGTCAGGTTGAGCGGATCGACGGAGTCCAGCGGCACGGCTGTCGTGGCGTAATCGAGTTTGGCGGGCGCCAGGGCATCAACCACGTCGGTGAAATACATGCAGTTCCAATCGCGGTTGAAATACTCATGGGCGACGTACTGGCGATCCTGGCCCTTGATGCTCTGCAGCTTGGCGTCCAACCCTGGCGCCGAGTTGGCATATTTGGGATTTGCAGCCAGCAGCGCTTCTGAAAACTGCAGCGCAGCGTCGATACGTTGATCAGGACGTGCAGAGGCCTGACTGGCGAAACGGTCGTGCAGGCTGAACAGTTGGCGCAAGGGTGCCTGGGGCGACCAGCCCGGGAAGCAGTTGTAGCTGACGTACAGCAGACCACCAGGATTGAGATGACGACGGGCGAATTCAACGATCAACTTGTGGTTATCGCGGCTGACCCAGGTCCAGATGCCATGCAGGCTGATACTGTCGAACTGAGGCAAATCATGACGGGCCAGCAACTGCTCGAAGCTGTCGTCATACAGTCGCGCATCGCTGCCCCAGTCGCTGGCCAGAGCAATGGCATGGGACGCCTGACCTGGGTGAAAGTCGGTGCCGACATAAGAGCCCGGATTACCCGCCGCATGGATGTTGATCGAAACACCCTGACCAAAACCAAGCTCACAGTGGTAGCCGTCGCTACTCTCCAGCGTGGCGAATCCGCGCAACAGCAGACAATAACGCTGGAAAACCGGATTGATTTCCCGGCTATAACTGTAGGTGTAGCCTTCGTCCGTGAAATATCCCTCGTTCCAGGCATTGCTCATGCGTGCACCCTTTTTCTTATATCGGAAGTGAAAGTCGCTCTTATACGGGGTAGCCATGGCGTATCACAAGAGGAAAGTGATCAGGCAAACGCCCTACTGGATAAACACCTGCAGCGTCGCCTCCTCAAGAATCTAAATCGAGAAATGGCCGAGCCTTTTCCTGCAGGCAAAACAAAACCCCAACTGCTTTCGCAATTGGGGTTTCGGAATTTAATCTTGACGATGACCTACTCTCACATGGGGAAACCCCACACTACCATCGGCGATGCATCGTTTCACTTCTGAGTTCGGGATGGGATCAGGTGGTTCCAACGCTCTATGGTCGTCAAGAAATTCGGGTACTGACTCGTGACCGGATGGCCTCGCTTCAGCAAATTGGGTATGTGACAGCTGTCGGTGTTTTGTGAGCGTCGAACTTTCGGTTCATTGCGTCTTCACACACCGCAATCTGGTCTCTTTCGAGTCTACAGATTGCTTGGGTGTTATATGGTCAAGCCTCACGGGCAATTAGTATTGGTTAGCTCAACGCCTCACAGCGCTTACACACCCAACCTATCAACGTCGTAGTCTTCGACGGCCCTTCAGGGAACTCAAGGTTCCAGTGAGATCTCATCTTGAGGCAAGTTTCCCGCTTAGATGCTTTCAGCGGTTATCTTTCCCGAACATAGCTACCCGGCAATGCCACTGGCGTGACAACCGGAACACCAGAGGTTCGTCCACTCCGGTCCTCTCGTACTAGGAGCAGCCCCTCTCAAATCTCAAACGTCCACGGCAGATAGGGACCGAACTGTCTCACGACGTTCTAAACCCAGCTCGCGTACCACTTTAAATGGCGAACAGCCATACCCTTGGGACCGGCTTCAGCCCCAGGATGTGATGAGCCGACATCGAGGTGCCAAACACCGCCGTCGATATGAACTCTTGGGCGGTATCAGCCTGTTATCCCCGGAGTACCTTTTATCCGTTGAGCGATGGCCCTTCCATACAGAACCACCGGATCACTAAGACCTACTTTCGTACCTGCTCGACGTGTCTGTCTCGCAGTCAAGCGCGCTTTTGCCTTTATACTCTACGACCGATTTCCGACCGGTCTGAGCGCACCTTCGTACTCCTCCGTTACTCTTTAGGAGGAGACCGCCCCAGTCAAACTACCCACCATACACTGTCCTCGATCCGGATGACGGACCTGAGTTAGAACCTCAAAGTTGCCAGGGTGGTATTTCAAGGATGGCTCCACGCGAACTGGCGTCCACGCTTCAAAGCCTCCCACCTATCCTACACAAGCAAATTCAAAGTCCAGTGCAAAGCTATAGTAAAGGTTCACGGGGTCTTTCCGTCTAGCCGCGGATACACTGCATCTTCACAGCGATTTCAATTTCACTGAGTCTCGGGTGGAGACAGCGCCGCCATCGTTACGCCATTCGTGCAGGTCGGAACTTACCCGACAAGGAATTTCGCTACCTTAGGACCGTTATAGTTACGGCCGCCGTTTACCGGGGCTTCGATCAAGAGCTTCGCGTTAGCTAACCCCATCAATTAACCTTCCGGCACCGGGCAGGCGTCACACCCTATACGTCCACTTTCGTGTTTGCAGAGTGCTGTGTTTTTAATAAACAGTCGCAGCGGCCTGGTATCTTCGACCGGCGTGGGCTTACGCAGCAAGTGCTTCACCCTCACCGGCGCACCTTCTCCCGAAGTTACGGTGCCATTTTGCCTAGTTCCTTCACCCGAGTTCTCTCAAGCGCCTTGGTATTCTCTACCCAACCACCTGTGTCGGTTTGGGGTACGGTTCCTGGTTATCTGAAGCTTAGAAGCTTTTCTTGGAAGCATGGCATCAACCACTTCGTCGCCTAAAGGCAACTCGTCATCAGCTCTCGGCCTTGAAACCCCGGATTTACCTAAGATTTCAGCCTACCACCTTAAACTTGGACAACCAACGCCAAGCTGGCCTAGCCTTCTCCGTCCCTCCATCGCAATAACCAGAAGTACAGGAATATTAACCTGTTTTCCATCGACTACGCTTTTCAGCCTCGCCTTAGGGACCGACTAACCCTGCGTCGATTAACGTTGCGCAGGAAACCTTGGTCTTTCGGCGTGGGTGTTTTTCACACCCATTGTCGTTACTCATGTCAGCATTCGCACTTCTGATACCTCCAGCAAGCTTCTCAACTCACCTTCACAGGCTTACAGAACGCTCCTCTACCGCATCACTTGCGTGATACCCGTAGCTTCGGTGTATGGTTTGAGCCCCGTTACATCTTCCGCGCAGGCCGACTCGACTAGTGAGCTATTACGCTTTCTTTAAAGGGTGGCTGCTTCTAAGCCAACCTCCTAGCTGTCTAAGCCTTCCCACATCGTTTCCCACTTAACCATAACTTTGGGACCTTAGCTGACGGTCTGGGTTGTTTCCCTTTTCACGACGGACGTTAGCACCCGCCGTGTGTCTCCCATGCTCGGCACTTGTAGGTATTCGGAGTTTGCATCGGTTTGGTAAGTCGGGATGACCCCCTAGCCGAAACAGTGCTCTACCCCCTACAGTGATACATGAGGCGCTACCTAAATAGCTTTCGAGGAGAACCAGCTATCTCCGAGCTTGATTAGCCTTTCACTCCGATCCACAGGTCATCCGCTAACTTTTCAACGGTAGTCGGTTCGGTCCTCCAGTCAGTGTTACCTAACCTTCAACCTGCCCATGGATAGATCGCCCGGTTTCGGGTCTATTCCCAGCGACTAGACGCCCTATTAAGACTCGCTTTCGCTACGCCTCCCCTATTCGGTTAAGCTCGCCACTGAAAATAAGTCGCTGACCCATTATACAAAAGGTACGCAGTCACAGAACAAAGTCTGCTCCCACTGCTTGTACGCATACGGTTTCAGGATCTATTTCACTCCCCTCTCCGGGGTTCTTTTCGCCTTTCCCTCACGGTACTAGTTCACTATCGGTCAGTCAGTAGTATTTAGCCTTGGAGGATGGTCCCCCCATATTCAGACAAAGTTTCTCGTGCTCCGTCCTACTCGATTTCATGACTAAGAGACTTTCGCGTACAGGGCTATCACCCACTATGGCCGCACTTTCCAGAGCGTTCCGCTAATCTCAAAGTCACTTAAGGGCTAGTCCCCGTTCGCTCGCCACTACTAAGGGAATCTCGGTTGATTTCTTTTCCTCAGGGTACTTAGATGTTTCAGTTCCCCTGGTTCGCCTCTTGCACCTATGTATTCAGTGCAAGATAACCATCTTGTGATGGCTGGGTTCCCCCATTCAGACATCTCCGGATCAAAGTCTGTTTGCCGACTCCCCGAAGCTTTTCGCAGGCTACCACGTCTTTCATCGCCTCTGACTGCCAAGGCATCCACCGTATGCGCTTCTTCACTTGACCATATAACCCCAAGCAATCTGGTTATACTGTGAAGACGACATTCGCCGAAAATTCGAATTTCTCAACTAAGAGAACTCACAAATTTTACCTTAGCCTGATCACCACCAGTGAAAGTGGCCATCAGTCTATCTTTCTATCACATACCCAAATTTTTAAAGAACGATCTAATCAAAAGACTAGAAATCAATATTCAACTCGAATATTCATTTCTAAACTCTCAAACTTTCGAAGCAGTTTATGGTGGAGCCAAGCGGGATCGAACCGCTGACCTCCTGCGTGCAAGGCAGGCGCTCTCCCAGCTGAGCTATGGCCCCATAACAAAATTGGTGGGTCTGGGCAGATTCGAACTGCCGACCTCACCCTTATCAGGGGTGCGCTCTAACCAACTGAGCTACAGACCCAATTTCGAGCTTGTAACTGCTAGCTGTGAGCTATCAGCTTGGAGCTTAAAGCTGCTTCTATCGTCTTCTTCAATGAATCAAGCAATTCGTGTGGGAACTTATGGAGCAGCTGATGTCGTCGATTAAGGAGGTGATCCAGCCGCAGGTTCCCCTACGGCTACCTTGTTACGACTTCACCCCAGTCATGAATCACACCGTGGTAACCGTCCTCCCGAAGGTTAGACTAGCTACTTCTGGTGCAACCCACTCCCATGGTGTGACGGGCGGTGTGTACAAGGCCCGGGAACGTATTCACCGCGACATTCTGATTCGCGATTACTAGCGATTCCGACTTCACGCAGTCGAGTTGCAGACTGCGATCCGGACTACGATCGGTTTTATGGGATTAGCTCCACCTCGCGGCTTGGCAACCCTTTGTACCGACCATTGTAGCACGTGTGTAGCCCAGGCCGTAAGGGCCATGATGACTTGACGTCATCCCCACCTTCCTCCGGTTTGTCACCGGCAGTCTCCTTAGAGTGCCCACCATAACGTGCTGGTAACTAAGGACAAGGGTTGCGCTCGTTACGGGACTTAACCCAACATCTCACGACACGAGCTGACGACAGCCATGCAGCACCTGTCTCAATGTTCCCGAAGGCACCAATCCATCTCTGGAAAGTTCATTGGATGTCAAGGCCTGGTAAGGTTCTTCGCGTTGCTTCGAATTAAACCACATGCTCCACCGCTTGTGCGGGCCCCCGTCAATTCATTTGAGTTTTAACCTTGCGGCCGTACTCCCCAGGCGGTCAACTTAATGCGTTAGCTGCGCCACTAAGAGCTCAAGGCTCCCAACGGCTAGTTGACATCGTTTACGGCGTGGACTACCAGGGTATCTAATCCTGTTTGCTCCCCACGCTTTCGCACCTCAGTGTCAGTATCAGTCCAGGTGGTCGCCTTCGCCACTGGTGTTCCTTCCTATATCTACGCATTTCACCGCTACACAGGAAATTCCACCACCCTCTACCATACTCTAGCTCGCCAGTTTTGGATGCAGTTCCCAGGTTGAGCCCGGGGATTTCACATCCAACTTAACGAACCACCTACGCGCGCTTTACGCCCAGTAATTCCGATTAACGCTTGCACCCTCTGTATTACCGCGGCTGCTGGCACAGAGTTAGCCGGTGCTTATTCTGTCGGTAACGTCAAAATTGCAGAGTATTAATCTACAACCCTTCCTCCCAACTTAAAGTGCTTTACAATCCGAAGACCTTCTTCACACACGCGGCATGGCTGGATCAGGCTTTCGCCCATTGTCCAATATTCCCCACTGCTGCCTCCCGTAGGAGTCTGGACCGTGTCTCAGTTCCAGTGTGACTGATCATCCTCTCAGACCAGTTACGGATCGTCGCCTTGGTGAGCCATTACCTCACCAACTAGCTAATCCGACCTAGGCTCATCTGATAGCGCAAGGCCCGAAGGTCCCCTGCTTTCTCCCGTAGGACGTATGCGGTATTAGCGTTCCTTTCGAAACGTTGTCCCCCACTACCAGGCAGATTCCTAGGCATTACTCACCCGTCCGCCGCTGAATTCAGGAGCAAGCTCCCTTCATCCGCTCGACTTGCATGTGTTAGGCCTGCCGCCAGCGTTCAATCTGAGCCATGATCAAACTCTTCAGTTCAAACATCTTTGGGTTTTTAAGAAACCCTAAACTTGGCCCAGCAATCGTTGGTTACATCTTTGATTTCTCGCGGAGTAACTTGTGATGCTGATAATCTTGTTGACTATCAGTCTGACTCCACAAGCACCCACACGAATTGCTTGATTCAGTTGTTAAAGAGCGGTTGGTTAAGATCTTTCGTCTCAACCGAGGCGCGCATTCTACAGCAGCCTCATTTGCTGTCAAGTGATTATTTTCAT